>NZ_CM177848.1:0-4387060 GCF_058267655.1 Pseudarthrobacter sp. MOO13 | reverse complement strand
CCCACCAACCCCACCGCAAATCCAGGAACAGGGGGCTCCGCACACTGCCGGAAACCGCGGAGTTCCGCGGTTTCCGGCAATGCTGACCGTGCCCTCTCAGTGCCTTCGAGGGTTTGGAGCCGATGTCGGGTGGCTCACATTCCCGGAGTGGCCTCAGCCGTGGACTTGGAGGAGGACCTCAAACTCAGCTTCGCGGGGCTTCAGCCGGTAGGGCTCCAGGACGCCGGGACCACAGGCCGCGGTGCCAACGCCCCGCCGGGCGTGATCAACGTAAACGTAGCTGCGTCCGTCCGGAACGAGGTCGGGACGATGCGTCGCTGCTGCGAGGACGTCCATGCCGTAGGGCCTGACGGTCAGCGCAAAGGGCTCTCCGGAGAGTTGCAGCTGCTTGCCGCCGGTTTCAAGAACCGCCTGCCGTACGGAGCCGCGTGCCCCGGACTCCTGCGGCCGGACATAATCAACATCCCAGCCGACGAGCGGCAACTCGAACCACCCCACCCGCGCTCCCTGGCCGGTGTCGGGGTAACTCTGGTGCGGTCCCTGCCCGAACCAGTTCACCGTGGTTGTCTCGGCCGCCAGGACCAGCTCCAGACCGATTCGCGCCCATTCGATGTCGAAGCCGGCGTTGACCCAGTCCCCTGCCGGCTTAACGCGGGTGCGCAGTGCCAGTGCTCCGGAGTTGCTGGTCCACAGGTAATCAACCAGCACTCCGTACTGCTTGTCCGCAATGCCAACGCGGGTGCTGACACGGAGTTGTTCCCCGCCCCCTGCCGCGGGTTCTGCCGTAATGCCCAACAGGCGTGTGTGGAGGCGGTCAAGACCTGCGTCCTTCCACTGGGTGGCAAGCGGCCGCTCGTCGGTGCTCCCCCATTCCCGGCCCAGATCGTTGTCAGTGGGTGCCCACCACAGGACCAGCCCCAGTTTGTCGACGGGAAGGCCGCCGATGGACGTGGGCATGCCGGTGGCCCGGCTGAACCGGGCGTTGCTAAGTTTCAGCTCGTCGTCCATGACCTCGACACCGTCCACGGCGGGCAGCCGGGGATCCTGGGTCCCAAAACGGGCCGCCTGGCCCCAGGCGACCTCGTGGCCGGCCCCTGCCCAGGCCGTATCGGAAGCAAGCACCGCGCTCACCGTCAGCACGGCAGACTGGCTGGATGCCGGCGCGGCAGCATACCGGGCAATCTCCGTCGGCAGCTCGACGACGGCCTCGGACTGGGGCGCTATCGGCGCAACGGCCACGGACCCCTCCACCTGGGTGTCGCCGTCGGCCACAACTGTGTACCGGAAGCTGAAGGCGGACGTGTCCGCAAAGTCCTGGCCGTTCCGCACGGTGAAGCGGGCCCAATCCTGCCCGACCTCTATGCGCAGCGGCTCGATGACCTTCTTGAAGTCCAGCAGCCCGGGGCGGGGCTTGCGGTTGGCGTCAACCAAGCCGTCAGTGACGAAGTTTCCATCGTGGATCTCTTCGCCAAAATCCCCGCCGTAGGCGAAGTGTTCGCTGCCATCCGCGTCCGTCACGGTGATGCCGTGCTCCAGCCACTCCCACACGAAGCCGCCCATCAGCCGTGGGTATTTGTCGAACAGTTCCTGGTATTCGCTCATGCCACCGGGCCCGTTGCCCATGGCATGGACGTATTCGCAGAGCACGAATGGCATGGCGCGGCGCCTGGCGTCCAGTTCGGCGTTCTCGAGGGGCGGTTCGATTCCTTGGCCGATCAGCGCCGTCTCGGCCTGGCTGGCATACATCCGGGAGTAGACGTCAACGTCGGGCGAAGACCAGTCGCCTTCGTAGTGGATGGGGCGCGACGGGTCGCGGTCCTTGGCCCAGCGCGACATGGCGGCAAGGTTCCGGCCCGTGCCAGCCTCGTTGCCGAGCGACCACATGATGACTGACGGATGGTTCTTGTCGCGTTCCACGGTCCGCTCCATCCGGTCCACCAGGGCTTCCTCCCACTGCGGATCGTCGCTGGGGTTCTGCGCCCATCCGGCCCCCACGAATCCATGCGTCTCGAGGTCGCATTCGAGGACCACATAGAACCCGAGCTGGTCTGCCAGGGCGAGGAATTCCGGATGCGGCGGGTAATGCGAGGTGCGGATCGCGTTGATGTTGTGTTGCTTCATCAACCGCAGTTCCGCCTCCACCACATCCCGCGGCACCACGCGGCCCAGCCTGGGATGGTGTTCATGGCGGTTTACGCCGCGAAGCAGGATGCGCCGGCCGTTGACTTTGAACTGGGCGTCTTCGATGGTGATGCTTCGGAATCCCACCTGCACGGATGCTGTCTCACCGGGGGTGCTGACGGTGGCGTCATACAGGCGCGGCTGCTCCGCCGACCACGGCGCCACGCCCGGGACAGTATGTTGGGCCCCGGCGGGGAGTTCCAGGCCGAGTTCAGGGATGCGGACGACGGCGTCAATCGCCTTGCCGGCCCGGGTCACCTCGACCCTCAGCGTGCCGTTACCCGTCGCGTGGTCGTAGTCCGCGTGGACGAACAGATCGTCGAGGCCGTCAGCGGGCCGCGCCTGGAGGGTCACGTCCCGGAAGATCCCCGGAAGCCACCACATGTCCTGGTCCTCCACGTAGCTCGCGGCGGAGAACTGGGCCACCCGCACCGCCAGGGTGTTGGCGCCTACCACCAGGATGCCGGACACGTCGAATTCGTGGGCCAGCCTGCTGCCGCGGGTGGTTCCGAGTTCAACACCGTTCAGCCATACCGTCCCGGCGTTGTCGATGCCGTCGAACCGCAACAGCGCGTGCGGGAAGAACTCCGGGCCCGCCTGGAAGGTCACCAGGTGGTCACCGATGGGGTTGGCTTCCTGGACGAACGGCGGTTCCACGGCGAAGGGGAACTGGACATTGGTGTAAGCCGGGGATCCGTGGCCGTGCATGCTCCAGCTGGAGGGGACAGGCAGCGGGACGAAACCGGCCAGGTGCGTGCCGTGCTGCCACCCGTCGTTGGGCGCAGTCCGGATTCCAGGGCTCAGCCTGAACTGCCAATCACCGTTGAGGGACAGCCTGGGCGCGTCAGTTGCCAGGTAGGAGCGCGCGGGCAGGCTTCCGCGTCCCGGCGCCAGCGAGGCCAACTCCCGGACCTCTTCCTGGCCAAGCTCCAGGTTGGGGGTGGAGTGTGTGGCGCCGCGGGGGTCCTGGCCGCCATCAGTGGCGGCGGGGGTGTGGAGTGCCATGGTCTTCCTTGCTGCAGGTGTGGTTTACGGGGTTGCGTGAACGTTCACGCGGATGCGGTTAAAGCCTATCCGCTGCGCGCGCCTTTGAGTAGGGGCCTAGGCGGACTGGCGGAGGACCAGCTCGTGCCGAAGGATCAGATGCGCCTCGGTCCCGCCTTCCGCGAGCGAGCCCGAGAGGAGTCCTTCGAGGAGGCCGACGGCGGCACGTCCGACGGCTCGCAGGTCCAGTGCGAGGGTGGTCAGCTCAGGGGTGAGCAGTTCTCCGAGCGGTATCCCGTCCATTCCGATTACTGCGCAGTCGCCCGGCACGGCGTTGCCGGAGGCCTGCAAGGCTTTAAGCGCACCGGCGGCCATGAGGTCGTTGAAGGCAAGGATCCCGTCAACGGGTTCTGCTCGGCCCGCCAGGAGGGCCACGGCCGCCTTGGCGGCGGCCGCGGAGGGCTCGGCCTGGAAGCGGGTGAGCTGCATTCCCGCCTCCTCGGCGACGGCTGCTGCTGCCGCGCTCCGACTGCCGGCAGGCGCTCCCTGGTCCGAGTCCAGGAAGGCGACGTTCGTGCAACCCCTGCCGGCAAGGTGCGCAAGTGCCAGCCTCGCGGCGTGGTGGTAGTCGAACGAGATGCGGCCGGCGGTTCCCGCGTCCGGTGAGTCCAGGGCGACGACGGGCCGGCGGCCCATCAGCGCCTGCGCCTCGTCCGCGTGTGGCGCAAGGTAGCCAATAAGGGCGTCCACCTGGGGGGCGAGCCTGGCAGCGGCGTCGGCAGCACTGCCGGTTCCGTGCCCGTAGTCATCAACCACGACGTTCCAGCCGCGCCCGGTGGCTGCCTCCACCACGCTGGACGCAAACGCGGGGAAATATGGGTTGGTCAGGTCCGGGATGGCGAGGCCAATCGATACCTTCGCCCCTTGGACCAACCCCTTGGCGAAGCGGCTGGGGCTGTAGCCCAGCTCCGAAGCGATCCTTTGGACGCGTTCACGGGTCTCGGGGCTGATCCCGGCCATGTCGTTCATGGCACGGGTTACGGTTTGCCGGGAGACGCCGGAGGCAGCGGCAACATCGAGGATGGTGGCCCGCTTGCCCTTGGGGCCCGTGCTTCGGGGAGTCATAGACGGTAAGTCTAGGTGGTGTTTTTAAATGTGGGAGGCCCCAACCGTGTTGGTTGGGGCCTCGACCAGTGGTGTGTGTCCGGCGGTGTCCTACTCTCCCACACCCTCCCGGGTGCAGTACCATCGGCGCTGTGGGTCTTAGCTTCCGGGTTCGGAATGGGACCGGGCGTTTCCCCCACGCTATGACCGCCGTAACCTTGTTACCCGTCCCAACCCCTTTGTGGGGTTGGTGGGAAGACTGTGGTTACAACATGTGTGGTGTTGTTATTCAGTTGTTGGTTCCGTGCCGTATCAAACCCCGGGTGTTGGGGGTTGTTGGTTGGGAACCACATAGTGGACGCAAGCAGATTTTTGTATGTATCTGTGTGGTGTAAGTTGTTGGCCTATTAGTACCGGTCAGCTTCACGAGTCGTTAGTCCTCGCTTCCACATCCGGCCTATCAACCCAGTGGTCTGGCTGGGGGCCTCTCACACATAAAGTGTATGGAAATCTCATCTTGAAGCGAGCTTCCCGCTTAGATGCTTTCAGCGGTTATCCCATCCGAACGTAGCTAATCAGCGGTGCACTTGGCAGTACAACTGACACACCAGAGGTTCGTCCGTCCCGGTCCTCTCGTACTAAGGACAGCCCTTCTCAAATTTCCTGCGCGCGCAGCGGATAGGGACCGAACTGTCTCACGACGTTCTAAACCCAGCTCGCGTACCGCTTTAATGGGCGAACAGCCCAACCCTTGGGACCTACTCCAGCCCCAGGATGCGACGAGCCGACATCGAGGTGCCAAACCATGCCGTCGATATGGACTCTTGGGCAAGATCAGCCTGTTATCCCCGAGGTACCTTTTATCCGTTGAGCGACGGCCATTCCACAATGTACCGCCGGATCACTAGTCCCGACTTTCGTCCCTGCTCGAGATGTCTCTCTCACAGTCAAGCTCCCTTGTGCACTTACACTCGACACCTGATTGCCAACCAGGCTGAGGGAACCTTTGGGCGCCTCCGTTACTTTTTAGGAGGCAACCGCCCCAGTTAAACTACCCATCAGGCACTGTCCCTGACCCGGATTACGGGCCGAAGTTAGATGTCCAAAGTGACCAGAGTGGTATTTCAACGATGACTCCACCCGAACTGGCGTCCGGGCTTCAACGTCTCCCACCTATCCTACACAAGCCACTCCGAACACCAATACCAAACTATAGTAAAGGTCTCGGGGTCTTTCCGTCCTGCTGCGCGTAACGAGCATCTTTACTCGTACTGCAATTTCGCCGAGTTTATGGTTGAGACAGCGGGGAAGTCGTTACTCCATTCGTGCAGGTCGGAACTTACCCGACAAGGAATTTCGCTACCTTAGGATGGTTATAGTTACCACCGCCGTTTACTGGGGCTTAAATTCTCAGCTTCGCCGTGAGGCTAACCGGTCCTCTTAACCTTCCAGCACCGGGCAGGAGTCAGTCCGTATACATCGTCTTGCGACTTCGCACGGACCTGTGTTTTTAGTAAACAGTCGCTTCCCCCTGGTCTCTGCGGCCCCGATCCCCTCCACACCGCGAAGGTGTATCAAGGTTGGGGCCCCCCTTCTCCCGAAGTTACGGGGGCATTTTGCCGAGTTCCTTAACCATAATTCTCTCGATCGCCTTAGTATTCTCTACCTGATCACCTGTGTCGGTTTGGGGTACGGGCGGCTAAAACCTCGCGTCGATGCTTTTCTCGGCAGCATAGGATCACCAAATCCCCCCAAACGGGGGTCCCATCAGATCTCAGGCACCATGAGTGGCGGATTTGCCTACCACTCGCCCTACATCCTTAGACCGGGACAACCATCGCCCGGCTCGGCTACCTTCCTGCGTCACACCTGTTAATACGCTTGCCTCCCAGGATCAGGTCCCGCGCTCCACCAAAACCCACAACACCACAAGGGTGAGCGGGCAGGTCTCGGGCGGTTAGTATCCCCTGTTCAACATGGACGGTTTTTCGCCGGTACGGGAATATCAACCCGTTGTCCATCGACTACGCCTGTCGGCCTCGCCTTAGGTCCCGACTTACCCAGGGCAGATTAGCTTGACCCTGGAACCCTTGATCATTCGGCGGACGGGTTTCTCACCCGTCTTTCGCTACTCATGCCTGCATTCTCACTCGTGTAGGCTCCACCGCTGGTTTACACCGCGACTTCACCGCCCACACGACGCTCCCCTACCCATCCAAACACCTGAACCACGAAGGCTTAGTAAATGTTTGAATGCCACAACTTCGGCGGTGTACTTGAGCCCCGCTACATTGTCGGCGCGGAATCACTTGACCAGTGAGCTATTACGCACTCTTTTAAGGGTGGCTGCTTCTAAGCCAACCTCCTGGTTGTCTGGGCAACTCCACATCCTTTCCCACTTAGCACACGCTTAGGGGCCTTAGTTGGTGGTCTGGGCTGTTTCCCTCTCGACTATGAAGCTTATCCCCCACAGTCTCACTGCTGCGCTCTCACTTACCGGCATTCGGAGTTTGGCTGACGTCAGTAACCTTGTAGGGCCCATTAGCCATCCAGTAGCTCTACCTCCAGCAAGAAACACGCAACGCTGCACCTAAATGCATTTCGGGGAGAACCAGCTATCACGAAGTTTGATTGGCCTTTCACCCCTACCCACAGCTCATCCCCTCCATTTTCAACTGAAGTGGGTTCGGTCCTCCACGACGTCTTACCGTCGCTTCAACCTGGCCATGGGTAGATCACTTCGCTTCGGGTCTAGATCACGCCACTGCAACGCCCTATTCAGACTCGCTTTCGCTACGGCTGCCCCACACGGGTTAACCTCGCGACGTAACACTAACTCGCAGGCTCATTCTTCAAAAGGCACGCCGTCACCAGAATCAGACTGGCTCCGACGGATTGTAAGCACACGGTTTCAGGTACTGTTTCACTCCCCTCCCGGGGTACTTTTCACCTTTCCCTCACGGTACTGGTCCGCTATCGGTCATTAGGGAGTATTTAGGCTTATCAGGTGGTCCTGACAGATTCGCACGGGATTTCTCGGGCCCCGTACTACTTGGGATACTCTCACAGGCGGCACAAACACATTACGGTTACGGGACTAACACCCTCTCTGGCCGGCCTTTCAAAACCGTTCACCTATGCGCGCACATCACACCCCACCAGCCCGGCAGAACTGGTATGGAAAGTCCCACAACCCCGACCATGCAACGCCCGCCGGCTATCACACATGGAACGGTTTAGCCTGATCCGCGTTCGCTCGCCACTACTAACGGAATCACTATTGTTTTCTCTTCCTGCGGGTACTGAGATGTTTCACTTCCCCGCGTTCCCCCCACGCACCCTATGTGTTCAGGTACGGGTCACCAAGTCACTCGCGCGCTCAGCGGGGTTTCCCCATTCGGACACCCTGGGATCACAGTCCGGTTATCGACTCCCCCAGGCTTATCGCAGATTCCTACGTCCTTCTTCGGCTCCTAATGCCAAGGCATCCACCGTGTGCTCTTAAAAACTTGACCACAAAGATCAAAAAATTTCTCGAGAGAACCACAGAAACCAACCACACCCCAACACCCACAAAGGGCATCAACAGCGCAGCCAGATCCAGGTTCATATTCTTGGAAATTGCTTCTTATACAAGATGCTCGCGTCCACTATGTAGTTCTCAAACAACAACCCCAAACCACACACCCCACACACCACGCCCGCAACAGCAGACGCACCCATGCATGATCGATGCAGCCAGGAAACCAGAAACAAACAAACCCACCAACAACCCCCACCCAAACAGGCAGGAGCCATCCGTGGCCCTGTTGCCTCAGGACCCAACAGTGTGCCAAACACTAAACCGCGCCATCACCCACCCACCGTTCCAGAACCATCACTGGCTCGTACTAAGACAAGCAGAAAACACCACGACCGCTATTTGTTGATATTCCACCCTTGAGCACCCGCCACGAAACACTCGTCCGCGAAACGGGCCTTTACTCCTGACAACACCACCACCCCGCATACACGGGACAGCAACCGTTGTAGGTGCTCCTTAGAAAGGAGGTGATCCAGCCGCACCTTCCGGTACGGCTACCTTGTTACGACTTAGTCCCAATCGCCAGTCCCACCTTCGACAGCTCCCTCCCACAAGGGGTTAGGCCACCGGCTTCGGGTGTTACCAACTTTCGTGACTTGACGGGCGGTGTGTACAAGGCCCGGGAACGTATTCACCGCAGCGTTGCTGATCTGCGATTACTAGCGACTCCGACTTCATGGGGTCGAGTTGCAGACCCCAATCCGAACTGAGACCGGCTTTTTGGGATTAGCTCCACCTCACAGTATCGCAACCCTTTGTACCGGCCATTGTAGCATGCGTGAAGCCCAAGACATAAGGGGCATGATGATTTGACGTCGTCCCCACCTTCCTCCGAGTTGACCCCGGCAGTCTCCTATGAGTCCCCACCATCACGTGCTGGCAACATAGAACGAGGGTTGCGCTCGTTGCGGGACTTAACCCAACATCTCACGACACGAGCTGACGACAACCATGCACCACCTGTAAACCGACCGCAAGCGGGGCACCTGTTTCCAGGTATTACCGGTTCATGTCAAGCCTTGGTAAGGTTCTTCGCGTTGCATCGAATTAATCCGCATGCTCCGCCGCTTGTGCGGGCCCCCGTCAATTCCTTTGAGTTTTAGCCTTGCGGCCGTACTCCCCAGGCGGGGCACTTAATGCGTTAGCTACGGCGCGGAAAACGTGGAATGTCCCCCACACCTAGTGCCCAACGTTTACGGCATGGACTACCAGGGTATCTAATCCTGTTCGCTCCCCATGCTTTCGCTCCTCAGCGTCAGTTAATGCCCAGAGACCTGCCTTCGCCATCGGTGTTCCTCCTGATATCTGCGCATTTCACCGCTACACCAGGAATTCCAGTCTCCCCTACATCACTCTAGTCTGCCCGTACCCACCGCAGATCCGGAGTTGAGCCCCGGACTTTCACGGCAGACGCGACAAACCGCCTACGAGCTCTTTACGCCCAATAATTCCGGATAACGCTTGCGCCCTACGTATTACCGCGGCTGCTGGCACGTAGTTAGCCGGCGCTTCTTCTGCAGGTACCGTCACTTTCGCTTCTTCCCTACTGAAAGAGGTTTACAACCCGAAGGCCGTCATCCCTCACGCGGCGTCGCTGCATCAGGCTTCCGCCCATTGTGCAATATTCCCCACTGCTGCCTCCCGTAGGAGTCTGGGCCGTGTCTCAGTCCCAGTGTGGCCGGTCACCCTCTCAGGCCGGCTACCCGTCGTCGCCTTGGTAGGCCATTACCCCACCAACAAGCTGATAGGCCGCGAGTCCATCCAAAACCACAAAAGCTTTCCACCAACCACCATGCGATGGAAGGTCATATCCGGTATTAGACCCAGTTTCCCAGGCTTATCCCAGAGTCAAGGGCAGGTTACTCACGTGTTACTCACCCGTTCGCCACTAATCCCCAGTGCAAGCACCAGTTCATCGTTCGACTTGCATGTGTTAAGCACGCCGCCAGCGTTCATCCTGAGCCAGGATCAAACTCTCCGTTGAAGTAAAACAGACACAACCAAGCAGGTGGAAATAACACCACACCCGGCTGCACAAAATTTGAAACCAGCTGTAAAAACCAGACCACACCACGGGGTGGCGGATCCAGCCAAAACAACCAATCCATAAAACAATTGGTATCAACAAACTTGGCACACTATTGAGTTCTCAAACAACAGACACACCCGGCACCACCACAACCAAAAACCAGTCGCAGATCGCTCCGGAGCAACTTTCCAAACTTACCCGATCCCCCACCCCAACACAAATCCATCACTCAGGACCCACACCAGGAAGAAGACCACCCCCACCGATTTCCAGCGCCCTAAAGAGCAACCAGATTTTGGCTTTGATTTGGGGTTTGTGGCCGCCCGGTGATCAGTTCTTCACTGTCTCCCCCGCGGCGACTTAGAAAACAATACACGCCCACCGGCGTCACCGCAAACCGGCCCTCCCAGCGGAGTACATCCCCGGGATTCCGCGGCGAAACGGGCCAACTGGCACCCAGGCCGCCTCCCGCCGTCGTCATCCCGCCGTGTGTGCTGCCGCACAGGGCGCACACATGCTCAACCACCACCCGCGGAGTGGGTTAAACGCAGAAGGGCCGGCAACCACATGGTTGCCGGCCCTTCTCAAGCAGCTGGTATCAGCAGTGCTGGATTACCAGGAAGACTTGGTGATGCCCGGGAGCTCACCGCGGTGAGCCATGTCGCGGAAGCGAACACGGGAGATACCGAACTTCTGGAAGGTACCGCGGGGACGGCCGTCGATGATGTCGCGGTTGCGCAGACGGATCGGGGACGCGTTGCGGGGCAGCTTCTGCAGGCCCAGGCGGGCTGCTTCGCGTGCTTCGTCGGTTGCGTTTTCGTCAACCAGGGTCTTCTTCAGCTCGAGGCGCTTCGCAGCGTAACGCTCAACGATGACCTTGCGCTGCTCGTTGCGAGCAATCTTGGACTTCTTAGCCATGTTTAGCGCTCCTCTCGGAATTCGACGTGCTGGCGGATCTTGGGGTCGTACTTCTTCAGGACCATGCGGTCAGGATCGTTACGACGGTTCTTGCGGGTTACGTAGGTGTAACCCGTGCCCGCGGTCGACTTGAGCTTGATGATCGGACGTACGTCCTTGTCCTTAGCCACTAGAGCTTCACCCCACGAGCCAGAATGTCGGCGACGACTGCGTCGATGCCGCGCACGTCGATGGTCTTGATGCCACGTGCAGAGACCTGCAGCGTGACGTTACGGCGCAGGGACGGAACCCAGTAGCGCTTCTTCTGAATGTTCGGATCGAACCGACGCTTGTTGCGGCGGTGCGAGTGCGAAATGCTGTGCCCAAAGCCCGGCTCGGCTCCGGTCACTTGGCAGTGTGCTGCCATGACTTCTCCTCAAGAATTGAAAGTAATGATCCGCATATCTGCTGCTGGACCATGCTGCTAAGGGCGACCCAAAAGTGAAGAAGGGCAACGGTTAGTCACGCAACTTGAGCCCCTAACTACCGGCCGCCCTGGAGAAAATTACCGGGCAACCGGAGCAATTGCGCACGCTCCGCGCACTTAGCGCCTACCAAGTCTACGAGTTGACGCAATTAAAGACCAATCGGGTGTATAAGGGCGGCAGCGGGACCGAAAGGTCACAGCAGCTTGTTCCCCCTTTTCACAGCAGGGACATAGCTTCCCACAGCAATCTTGGAGGCATGAACACGCAGCTCCTGCCGACAACACCGGCCGCAAGCAGCTCCGGCCGTCCGGAGCGCCCTTCCCTGTCCACACCACGGCCCGTCCGCGACCGGTTCGCCGGCCAGCACAAGCAGCGCATGCTCCGCACCGACCTCCTGACCGTGATTGCCTGGGCCTCCGTTGCCGCGGCCATTGCCCTCTGGCTGGCGGACGGCGGGGCTTCGACCATCACATCCCCCGCGGGGCTGTTCACCGCGGGCGGGATCGTGGCCGGACTGGCGGGTATGGACCTTGTCCTGCTCATGCTGCTCCTGGCCGCAAGGATCCCCTTCATTGACCGGACCATCGGCCACGACCGCGCCCTGGAATTCCACGGCAAGCTGGGCAAGCCCTCCCTCTACCTGCTGTTGGCCCACGGCGTCCTGATCGCCATCGGGTACGGCATGGCGGAGGGGCTCGACCCTGTCACCGAGTCCGTCAACCTCTGGATGCAGGTCCCCGATATGTGGCTGGCGTTCGTCTCCATGGCCCTGTTTATCGCCGTCGTGGTGACGTCCCTGGTGGCCGTCCGGCGCCGCTTCCCGTACGAGTTCTGGTACGTGGTGCACCTGCTGACGTATGCCGCCGTCGCCACCTCAATCCCGCACCAGTTCAGCGTGGGCGGGCTGTTCGCCGCGGGGACCTGGCAGCGCTGGTATTGGCTGGCCATCTGCATCTCCACCGGAACGGCACTGGTGTACTTCCGCATCCTGGAACCGGTACTGGCCACCCTCAGGCACCAGCTCACTGTGGCCAAGGTCGAGTCCGTGGCGCCCGGCGTCGTGAACATCGTCATGCGCGGCCGGCAGCTGGACCAGCTGGCGGGGACCGGCGGACGCTTCTTCATCTGGCGGTTCCTGGCCCCGGGAATGTGGTGGCATCCGCACCCGTTCAGCCTCTCTGCCGAGCCCGATTTCACTGGACCCGACGGCCAGGGAACCATGCGGATCACCGTCCGCAACCTGGGCGACGGATCGGCCGGTCTCCTCCGGCTCCGCAAGGGAACCAAAGTGGCGCTGGAGGGACCGTACGGCCTGCTCAGCACCGCTGCCCGCACCAAGAACAAAGTGGTCATGATCGGTGCCGGCATCGGCATCACTCCGCTGCGCGCGCTGCTGGAAACCACGCCGTTCGGCCCCGGGGAGGCGAGCGTCCTGCTCCGCGGCCACACGGAGCAGGAACTCTATCTCAGCGGCGAAATCCTGGAGCTCTGCCAGGAACGCGGGGTCAGGCTCTTCCACCTCACCGGGCCGCGGTCCCATGGCCGCTCCACCTGGCTCCCCGAGGACGCCGTGCGCAACGGCTACAGCCTCACCTCCTACGTCCCGGACATCAAGGACGCAGACGTCTACGTCTGCGGACCGGCCACCTGGGCGGCCAACGTCATAGCGGACGCCGCGAAGGCCGGCGTCCGCGAGGACCAGATCCATCACGAAAGGTTTGACTGGTGAAAATACGCGGACTCGCCGCTGCCGCCTTTGCCTCCGCCGGGATTCTCCTGGCGGGCTGGCAGGCCGGCACGCAGGTATCAGGCATCAGCACCGTCGCTACAGGCACGACGGCAACAGGCACCACGGGCGCCACCGGCACCGGCGCATCCGGGACGGGTTCCTCCACCGCTTCGGGTTCCTCCGGCACAACAGGCTCGTCCGGCACGTCGGGGACGACCGGCTCCTCGAGCTCGTCCGGTTCGTCGGGTTCCACCGCCTCCGGCACCTACAAGGGCACCGCGGTGCAGACCAGGTTCGGCCCCGTGCAGGTCCAGATCACGGTGGCGAACGGCAAGATCACGGATGTCACGGCCCTCCAGCTGACCAACACCGACGGCAAGTCGGTCCAGATCAGCAACCGTGCGGCACCCCTGCTCCGCAGCGAGGCGCTGGCTGCCCAGTCGGCCGGCATCAAGACCATCAGCGGCGCCACCGTCACCAGCAACGCCTACCTCACCTCACTCCAGGCAGCGATCGATGCAGCGCACCTCTAGCCCGTTGCCGGCGCAAACCGGCACCCCGGCCCTGAAAGCCCGCACCTTCGAGTGCATGGGTACGGTCATCAGCCTGACCATGCCCGTCGGAATGGCCGCGGAAGGGCAGCCTCGGCTTGATGAGCTCGCCGCCGCCACCGCCGTCGTCGAACGCCTTTTCCGGGAACTCGACGAAACCTTCAGCCTGTACCGCCCGGACTCCGAAGCCAGCCGGCTGGCCCGCGGGGAACTGACGCTGCGGACGGCCTCTGCGCAAATGCGGGAACGGTACGCGGAAGCGCACGAATGGCGGCTGCGCACGGAAGGCGCTTTTACCCCCGAGAGGCCCGACGGCGTCCTTGATCTGTCCGGCCTCGTCAAAAGCCACGCAATCCGCGAGGCCGGGACCTCGCTCCTGGCCCTGGGCCGGCGCGACTGGTGCCTCAACGCCGGCGGCGACGTCCTGGTGAGCGGCTCGCCCCGGCCCGGCAGCACGGAGCCATGGAAGGCCGGGATTGTGGATCCGGCGGACCGCCGCACGCTGATCACCGGGTATGCGCTTGGGGCGGGCGGCCAGCACGCAGCCTTTGCAACCTCAGGCTCCGCCGAGCGGGGCGAGCACATCTGGCGGCTGGGCGGTGGGACGGAATTCGTCCAGGTCACCGCGGCCGCGGCGGACATCGTTACCGCCGATGTGCTGGCCACGGCAATCGTTTCCGGCGGAATGCCGATGCTGAACCTGGCCGCGGACTCCTGGGATGTTGCCGTATTGGCGATCCGCGCCGACGGCTCGATGCTGGCTACTCCGGCGTTCCGGTACGCCTGAGGACGGCGGCCGGACACTGCGGGGTCAAAGACGCGTGAGCTGGGCGTACTTGGGCCGGAGGTTGTCCCCGGACGACCTGCCGGTGACCCGGCGGACCACCCACGGGGCCGCATATTCCCGGAACCATTGTGCGTTGGCGCGGAGCGCCTCCCTGCCGCTGAGTTCGGGGACCGGCGTCATGGGCGGGATGTCGATGGAGTGGTCATATTTGAGGACTTCGAGCACACGCTTGGCCATGTTGGCGTGGCCCGCAGCGGACATGTGCATCCGGTCGTGGGCCCACATGCCCCAGTCGTAGTACTCGCTGAAGCGCCAGTAATCCACCAACAGCGCACCGTGGTCCCCCGCGATGCCGCGGACCAGCTCGTTATAGATAGCCGTCCGGCCGCGCATGGTGCCGAAGACCTTTGACCCCCGGGCATCGAAGCCGGTGAACATCACCACGGTGGCGCCGGTAGCGGCCAGCCGGCCGACGGCGTCGTTGTACTCCACCAGAAGTTCGTCGATGTCCACGCGTGGCCGGAGGATGTCATTGGCACCTGCGTAAATACTCACCAGTGTGGGCTTGAGTTCCACGGCGGCGTCCACCTGCTCGGCAAGGATCTGGCGGAGCTTCCTGCCGCGGATGGCCAGGTTGGCGTAGCCGAAGCCGGGATCGGCGGCGCACAGTTGTTCGGCCAGGCGGTCGGCCCAGCCGCGCACGCCATTGGGGCGGGCGGGGTCGTCGTCGCCAACGCCTTCAGTGAAAGAATCGCCCAGGGCCACGAACCGGGAAGTGAAATCCATGCGGTAAGTTTGCCATCCGTTGCCGGAAGCAACCAATCGGCGGCTCAGCCCTTGGTTTCGCGCAGGATCCAGTGGTCTGTGTCCAGCCGTCCGACAACTTTTTCGCCGATCCGCGCCAGGTCCAGGACGTCCTGTTCGGTCAGGGCATCGAGGAACAGGTCCCGGACATCCTCAACGTGGCGGGGTGCCAGCCCCACAATGGTCGCCATGCCTTCCTCGGTGAGGTGCGCCGTCGTGACCCGCGCATCGTGGGGATGCGGCCGGCGCTCCACCCAGCCCCGTTTTTGGAGCTTCGTCACCACATGGGAGAGGCGGGACAGGGAAGCGCTGCTGCGGGCGGCCAGCTCACTCATGGGCAGGAACCGGTCCTCGGCTTCGGAGAGCATGGCCAGGACGGTGTAGTCGAAAAGGGACAACTTCCCCGCGCCGTGCAGCCTGGTATCAAGCGCCGCAGGCAGCAACGTGTTGATGCTCACCAGCGCCAGCCAGGCACGGCGTTCGTCTGCGTTGAGCCATCGGGGTTCGGTCATGAACCCATTCTACGATTGATCTTTCAAGTAGCCTGTTGCGACGCCGGTAGGCTTGGCCCATGTATGTTGTCTCCCTCACCTACCGCGTGCCCCAGGAGATCGTCGACTTCCATAACGACGCCCACATCGCCTGGCTACAAAAGGCCTTCGACGACGGCGTGTTCATCGCCGCGGGCCGCAAGATTCCGCGTACCGGAGGATTGTTGCTGTCGCAGGCGGACCGCGCCACCCTCGACGCCAGCCTGGCGCAGGACCCGTTCTACTCCAACGGGGTGGCCGATTTCGAGGTGCTGGAGTTCCATGCCGGCCGGGTGGCGCCGGGGTATGAAAACCTGCTGGACACCCCGCCCGCCCAGACCGGCTAAGGCACGGCGCCGTCGTCGGGCGTTTCCGCCGCAAGCTTCTTCAGCCCTTTGCGCGGGACTTTCACCGGCTCCGGCCAGCGCGGGGTGAGCGTATCCCCCAGCGTGACGCCGCGGAGCTTGCGGCCGAACAGCGGCAGGACCCAGTCGTGGACCCAGCGCCGCTGCTGCTGCTCCCATTCGCGCACGCTGAGCCGTGCGGCCGGTTCCCAGTCCTTGCGCTTGATCTTGTGCGGTACGCCCATCTGGTCCAGCACCTGCCCGGCAAGGTATTTGTGCCCGGCCTTGGACATGTGGAGCCGGTCTGAGTCCCACATCCTCCGGTCATGGAAGGCGTCCAGGCACCAGTAATCCACCAACAGGGCCCCGTGCTTCGCGGCGATCTCCCGGACCCGCTGGTTGTAGCAGGCATTGCGCTTCTTCAGCGGCTCGAGCAGCGCCGAAACCTTGACGTCGAACCCGGTGAAGAGGACCACGGTAGCCCCGGTCCCTGCGAGTGCGGCGACGAATTGCTCGTAGTCCGCCATCAGCGCGCCCATGTCCGTCTTGAGGTCCAGGATGTCGTTGCCGCCGGCGTAGAGCGTGATCAGCGTGGGCCGCATGCGCAGGGCGGGCTCCAATTGTTCGTCGATGATGTGCCTGAGCCGCTTGCTCCTGATGGCAAGGTTGGCGTACTTCCAGCCGGGCTGCGCTTTGGCCAGTTTCTCGGCCACCCGGTCGGCCCAGCCCCGCACCCCGTTGGGCAGCCGCTCATCCCGGTCCCCCACCCCTTCGGTGAAAGAGTCCCCCAGGGCAACAAACACCCGCCGCCCCGAGTCAGGAAGCAAGGATTCAGGCACCACGCCAACCTAGCCACAACAAAGTAAGCGCAGGGAAAGCCGAGGTAAAGCTTGGGTGACGGAGAGGCTCTAAGCCGGCGACGCTGTTTCGCGTAGGAGCGCATCGCCGACCGGAGCGGAGAGAGGCCGCCCGCGGCCGGAACGAAGTGCAGGGAGGAAGGGCGGACCCGAGGGCCCCGAACTGAGCTTGCGAAGTTTGGGAAGGGTCCAACCGCTAAGCGACGGCGAAATAGTGTCGCCGGCGCACCCAGGCGCAGGAAGACTCAGCCCTCGGCTTTGCCCTGCCGCCAGTACCCCATGAACGCCACCTGCTTGCGGTCGATGCCTACCTCGCGGACCAGGTACCGGCGCAGGTCCCGGATGGCGGCCGCTTCGCCGGCGATCCAGGCGTAGAAGGGCATGGCACCGGCCGGCAGGCTCGGATTCCTGGAGGCGGTGACGGCGGCGGCCTCCATCCGGGCGGGCGTTTCCCAAAGGATGTCCACGTCGACGTTGACGTCTTCGGGCTCCGGCCCCGCGCCGCCGCCGTCCGCGGTGATGCCCACCCAGCCCGGCACGGGGACGGCCTGGCGCACTGCCTCCTGCAGCAACTGGCCGTGCGGCCTGGACCTGCCGATGGCGGCACCGCGGGCCAGCCAGGTGATCTCGATGTCCGCCGGGGAGCTGAGTTCCAGGAAGTCCGCGGGCTGCTGAACCTCGAGGAACGCGTGCCCGCTCATGTAGGGGGGAAGGGTTTCCAGGATCGCGGAGATCGCGGGGACGGCGGTTTCGTCGCCGGCGAGCAGGATGCGCTGGGCCAGCCCGGGACGCCATTCGATGCCGGAGTAGGTTTCCGCGGTGACGCAGTGCGCTGCGCGGTTGTTGGGGCCGATGATGGTCAGGGAATCGCCCGGTTTGGCGTTCACGGCCCATTTCGCAGCCGGGCCGGAGGCGTCCATGGGCAGCCCGCGGTGATTGCCGTGCAGGGCGAAATCAACGTCGATCTCCGGGTACACCGCGTCCAGCCTGGCCTCCCGGACGGTATAGGTCCGCATGGCGCCGCGGACGGCCGGGTCCATGGCAAGCCAGTCCCGGTACCAGCCCGGCCGGCTGGTGTTGAAGGCCGGGAGCGGCAGTTGGGTGCCGTCGGCGGCGAGCGAGGGGATCAGCAGTTTGATCCGGAGGTCAAGGGTGTCGCCGTGGACGCCGAACCCGCGCAGCGAGTACCCGCCGAAGGTGATCCTGCGGAAGTTGGGACTGAGGTCGCGGACCGAGGTGACGCTGACCCCGAAGGCCAGGCTCATCGGCTGGGTGGCGGCGGTTTCGCGGGTCTTCATGCCACGGGCTCCAGTTCGTTGGCGGTGGCGTGGTGGCGGCCGATGGGAATGATGAGCGGGGTCCCGGAGACGGGGTCGGGGATGACGCGGCTTTCGAGGCCGAAGACGTCGCGGACCAGGTGTTCGGTCACCACGTCGGCGGGGGTGCCGGCGGCCGTTACGTCGCCCTCCTTCATGGCGATGATGTGGTCTGCGTAGCGTGCGGCGAGGTTGAGGTCGTGCAGGACGATGGCCACAGTGGTGCCCCGTGTGCGGTTCAGGTCCGTGACCAGGTCCAGGACTTCCACCTGGTGCGCCAGGTCGAGGTACGTGGTGGGTTCGTCCAGCAGCAGCACCTCCGTTTCCTGCGCCAGCGCCATGGCAATCCAGGCGCGCTGGCGCTGGCCGCCGGAGAGTTCGTCCACCTCGCGCCCGGCCAGGTCCAGCGTCCCGGTGGCTTCCAGCGCGCGCTGCACGGCTGCTTCATCGTTGCCGCTCCAGCTGCGGAACAGGCCTTGGTGCGGGTAGCGGCCACGGCCCACCAGGTCCCGGACGGTGATTCCGTCCGGGGCGGCGGGATGCTGGGGAAGCAGGCCAAGGGTGCGGGCCAGTTCGCGGGCCGGGCGGGCGTGGATGTCCTTGCCGTCCAGGGTCACGGCCCCGGCCGCCGGTTTGAGGAGCCGGGACAGGCCGCGCAGCAGGGTGGACTTCCCGCAGGCGTTCGCACCGACGATCATGGTGACCCTGCCTTCGGGGATCCGGATGCTGAGCCGGTCCACCACGCGGCGTTGGTCGTATTGCAGTGTCAGGCCGTGTGCTTCCAGGACGGGCACGTCAGGCGTCCTTTCTGTTGGCTGTGATCAGGAGCCACAGCAGGAACGGGGCGCCGAGCGCGCCGGTGACCACTCCCACCGGCAGGACGGTGCCGTCCAGCAGCAGCGGGGCGAGGTTGGCGGCGAAGTAGTCCGCCGCGAGGACAATCAGGGCACCCACCAGGGCCGACGCCGGCAGGCCGGGTTTGCCGGTGAAGCGGCGGGCGATGGGTCCGGCCAGGAAGGCGACGAATGCGACCGGCCCGGCCGCCGCCGTCGCCACCGCCGCGAGCGATACCGCAATGACCACGAGGGCCAGGCGGGTGCCGGCGACGCGGAGTCCCAGTCCGGCGGCGGCGTCGTCGCCCAGTTCCAGGATCCGCAGCGGCCCGGCAAGGAACACGACGGCGGGAACCAGCACCGCGAGCGCCAGGAACAGGACGCCGGCCCGGTCCCAGTTGGCGGAGTTCAGGGAGCCGTTCAGCCAGACCAGGGCGTCGGCGGCGGTCCGGATATCGGCGCGGGTCATCAGGAAACTCACCACTGCCTGCAGGGCGGCGGCGATGCCTACACCGGCCAGGACGAGGCGGTTCCCGGCTGCGTTTCCCCGGCCGGGCCCGCGGTTCCTGCCGCTGGAGATCGCATGGATCAGGACGGCCACGGCGAGCGCACCGGCCAGCGCCGCCCCGGACACCGTGGCACCGGATGCGCCGAAAACAACGATGGCAACAACGGCCGCCGCGCTGGCCCCGGAGCTGATGCCTATGACATCGGGGCTGGCCAGCGGGTTCCGGAGCATGGTCTGGAAGAGGGCGCCGCCCAGTCCGAACGCAACTCCGATCATGGTTCCAACCACGGCATGCGGAAGCTTGTTCTCCATCACGATGAAGCTGGCGCCCGGAATCTTCGGGCCGCCGGTGAGATGGTTGGCGACGATGGTGAAGAAGTCGGGGACGGTGACCGTGTAGCTGCCAAGCAGGACGGACACGAAGAACATCACCACTACGGCGGAGGCCAGCACGGCAGTCCGGTGGACCCTCACAGCCCGGCTCCCTTCCCGCGGCGGATCAGCCAGACGAAGACCGGGGCGCCGACGAGGGCGGTCATGATGCCGGCCGGGACCTCGCCGGGTAGCAGCACCACGCGCCCGATGATGTCTGCCGCGAGCAGCAGCGCCGGAGCGGCCACCAGGGAGAAGGGAAGGATCCAGCGGTAGTCCGGACCGGTGAGGAAACGGACGGCGTGCGGCACCACCAGGCCGACGAAGCCGATGGGTCCCGCCAAAGCCGTGGCCGTACCGCACAGCAGGACGATTCCCAGTGCGGTCACGGCACGGGCGGCGCCAACACGCTGTCCAAGCCCGCGGGCGGTGTCGTCGCCCAGGGCCAGGCTGTTGAGGATCCTGCCGCTCAACAGCACAATGAGTGCGCCTGCGGCCAAAAAGGGCAGGCCGGGAAGCAGCACGGACCAGTCCCTGCCGGCGATTCCGCCGACCTGCCAGAACCGGAACCTGTCCAGGGTGTCCTGGCTGGAGACCAGGATGACGTTCATGAGGGAGGAGAGCCCGGCGCTCAGGGCAGCCCCCGCAAGCGCGAGCTTGACCGGCGTGGCGCCTTCCCGGCCCAGCGATGCGATGAGATACACCAGGACGGCGGCGGTTGCGGCGCCGATGAAGGCGAACCAGATGTATCCGGAAAAGCCGGTTACGCCGAAGACGTAGATGCCGGTCACCACCGCCAGGGCTGCACCGGCGTTGACGCCGATGATGCCGGGATCGGCCAGCGGGTTGCGGGCAACTCCTTGCATGGCCGCGCCGGCCAGCCCCAGGGCGCCCCCGGCCAGCAGGCCAAGGAGAGTCCGCGGAATCCGCGCCTGGACCACGGCATGGTCCCCGTTCGCGGGATCGAACGCTGCCAGCGCCTGCCACACCGTGCCGAGTGGAACATCCCGGGCACCCACCGCCAGCGATGCCCCGGCCATGAGTACCAGCACGACGACGGCGGCAGCCAGCCAGGCGGTGCGCTTCCTTTCCGGGGCGTTGCCGCGGAGGGGAGCGGCCGACGCCCGGGCCGGCACCCGGGTGCCGGCGTCCGCCGCGGGACGTGCCGTCGTCGTACTCATGGCGCTGGACCTACTTCACTGCATCCGCTGCGCCGGCGAGCTGCGGCAGGAAGGTGTCCAGGGACCACGGCAGGCTCAGCGGCGAGGATGCCGAGATGGAAAGGGTCAGGGTGTTGTCCGAATCGGCCACCAGGGCGCCGTTTTTGATGGCGGGGATCTGGCCCAGCAGGGGGTCGGCCTTGATGGCGTCCGTGGTGGAGGCGTCGGGGACCCAGGTGACGAAGATGTCCGAGGCCAGCTCGTTGGCTTTTTCCGCGGACCACGGGATGTAGAACTCCTTGGAGCCCTTGGAGTTCTCTGCCACCACCGGTGCCAGGGTCATGCCGATTTCGGTGAGGAACCGGGGACGGTTGTCGTTGGCCGTGTAGACGTTCACGCCGTCACCCTTGGCGGGCTCGAGGTTGCCGTAGATGAAGCTCTTGCCGGCGATCTGCGGGTACTTGGCGACCTTGTCCTTGACGGTGGCTTCGGTGTCCGCCACCAGTTGTGCTGCCTGCGCTTCCTTGCCCAGGGCTTTGCCGATGATGGTGGTTGAGTCCTGCCAGGAGGTTCCGTACGCCACCTGGGGGTGGGCCACCACGGGGGCGATCTCGCTGAGCTTCTTGTAGTCCTCCTCGGTGAGGCCCGAGTAGGCGGCGAGGATGACGTCGGGGCTGAGCTTGGCGATCTCGGTGAAGTTGATGCCGTCGGCTTCGGAGTACTGGACCGGCGCTTTGGCCGAACCGAATCCGGCACCCAGTTGTTCCAGGGCGGCGTCCTTCCACGGGGTGGAGCCTTTGCTGTTGCCGCCCCATTCGTTCTTGGGGACGCCGACGGGCACCACGCCCAGGGCGATGGCGACGTCGTCGTTTACCCAGGAGACCGTCGCCACCCGGGTGGGCTGCTTCTCGATGGTGGTGCTGCCGAACACGTGCTCGATGGTGACCGGGAACGCCGTGCTGCCGCCGGCGCTGGTGGCGTCGGTTACGGAGGCGGCGGGGCCGGTGGAGCAACCAGAGAGCGTGAGCGCAGCTGCGGCGAGGATGGCTGCCGCTTTACCGGTGGAGGAGAAGAGGCTCCGGCGGGTGGGGAGGGGACCAGGGAAAAGGGGGGACGTCACGGGGCTCCTTCAAGGGGGCGGATGAAAACTTAAGTAAGGCTAACCTATGTAAATCATCATTACGCAACATTTTTGTCACCTAATCCAGGCTGGGTGACCAACGCCACATCCACGTGCCGTTCCTTGGACAGTTGGCTCCCAATTTGGCAGGATGGCCTTGCCGGGCCGGACGAAGCCGCCCGGAACGCTGAACAAACGCTGAACATCGGACAGGACAACAGGAAATGCGCATGCAGAGGGCTATCACGGCCGCCGCTGCCATGGAGAGCGGGGTGGCCGCTTTGGCCTGCTCCGCGGAGACTGACTGACTCCCCTGTTACCCTTGGCCCGGATCCGGGCCGCCCACTGCTACGAAAGTTCAGCCATGCAATCAGTCACGCCCCAGCAAATCCGCTCATCCTTCGTCAACGCCAGCCGCTCGGAAGCGGCGAAACTGACGCTGCCCAAAAACTTCGATTCCCTCGACTGGGACAGCCTTGAGTTCCTGGGCTGGCGGGACGGAAAGATGCCGCTGCGCGGTTACCTGGTGGTCCCCGGTCCGAAAGGCCTCACCGGAATCATGCTCCGGGCCCCCGAGGGAGGCGTCCGGAAGAACCGTTCCGTGTTGTGTGAACTCTGCCGGGACGTCTTCTCCAAGGAGGACGTCCTGCTCTGGGTCGCCAAGCGCTCGGGCCAGTCGGGGCGCGACGGCAACACCGTCGGCACCCTGATCTGCGCCGACTTCCTCTGCTGCGGCAACGTCCGCAGGGAACCGCCGGCCAACGAGATCAACCCGGACCCCGCCGTCGTCGTGCAGCGCCAAATCCAGGGGCTGCAGGACCGCACGGCCCAGTTCCTGGCCAGGGTTCAGTCCAAGTAACCAGTGCAGTCCAGGTAACCGGCGCACTCCACGTGCTGCCGGTTACCGCAGGACGATATCCACCGGGTTCGCCTCGGACCGCCAGGCGCCTTCTTCCCCCGGGCGGGGGCGGATGACCGGTGCGGTCAGGACGCCGGAACGGTTGGTGCGTTTGTCACGCAGGATTTCGGTCACGGAGCCCAGGTGCCGGGACAGGTCGATCACGTTTTCGGGCGCAGCCAGCAGCAGCTGGAACCCGAATTCGTGCAGCGCCTTGATCCCGGCTCCGGCGAACTCCTCGGACGCGAGCACGAAGGCCTCGTCCATCATCACCGTGCCGTAGGTGGTGAAACCCTGCTCGGCAATTCCCAGCTGGTAGCTCAGGGCGGCGGCCATGATGAACGCCGTGAACCGCTGCCGCTCGCCACCGGACATCGATCCGGTGTCGGCGTGCATGAACACTTCTGTCTTCCTGCTGCCGCCTTTCTTTCCCGAGGTGGGGGCGGCGACTTCGCGGTGTTCCTTGCACTGGATGAACAGGTGGCCGCGGACGTCCAGGACCTCGGCGCGCCAGCGCCGGTCCTCCGGCGCCTGCGACCCCAGCCGCTTGACCAGGGTCTCCAGGGACTTGTAGCGGGCGGTGAGCTCGGCGTCGTCGTCCCTGTCCGGACCGGAACCGTCTGAGCGGCCTGCCTCCGCCTTCGCGGGCCGGGTGTGCCGTGCCTTCAGCGCGTTCTGGATGGCGTCCTTGAACTGTTTGGCAGTGGGCGGCAGCGTCTGTTTGATGTCCAGTTCCAGGTAGCTGCCCTCATGGAAGTTGACCTGGGACAGGATGCCGTTCAGCGGGAGGATGCGGCTGGTGATGGAGCGCCGTTCCTCGTCCAGCAGGTGCAGCAGGGTGCTGAAGGACTCGTGCGTGCGCTGGTTGAAGAACTGCCGGAACTCGGCCTCCTGCGCGGGCAGGCCGTCATTCACGATCGCGTGGTAGCGGGACTCAAACTCGCTGGCGGCGCCAATGCTGGTTCCGTGGTCGGCAGAAATGGCGCTGCCCCACTCCCGGACGAAGCCCTCGAAGATGCGGGTGAGGCGCTCGGCCGTGGCCTGTCCCCGCGACTCGGCTGCGTGCAGTTCGCCCAGCAGGACCGTCCGTACCCGGTTGGCCAGGTTGTCCAGTTCATGCATTTCGGTCACGTCGCCGAATTCCGCGAAGTGCGGTTCGAGCGCTGCCTCAGTGGCGTCCGACGGCGGTGCCTGGGCCAGGCGGACGCGCGCGGCTTCGAGCAGCGCGTCCGCGCCCGTCAGCTGGCGGTCCAGGGCCTTGTATTCGCTTTGCAGGACTGCTGCCGACTCGGTGCTGGACTGGTGTTTCTGCCGGACCTCCTCGATGGTGGCGCGGAGCGGTTCCAGGTCCGCTTGGGCGGCCAGGGCATCCTTGAGCCGCTGCTCGATCCGGGCGAGCTCGTCCGCCGCGACAGCCGCGGACACTTGTTCCCACGGGCGGTCGTCCTCGGCGATGCGGCGCAGGGCATCGAGCTGGCGGCTCATGCCCTGGTGCGAGTCCTCGCGGCTCTGGGCCAGTTCTGCGGCCTTGGCCACTTCCTGCCGGAGGTCCTCCACCTGGCCGGCAACGAGTTCGAGCTTGGCGGCGTTGTCGAAACCGAGCACGTAGTCCTGGCGGCTGGTGAAGCGGTCGTCCTTCTCCACCGTGTGCCGGTTCCGCTTGACCACGCCGCCCAGGCTCAGGCCCTTCTCCAGGGCTGCGAGTTCGTCCGGATCCTCGACGCACGGGTAGGCAAAGTCCAGTGCGATCCGCTCGCGGACCCATTCGCCGGCCTCGGCCACCGCACCGGCGGCGAGGATGTCCAGCTTGGCCAGCAGGTCGCCGTCGCGCACGTCCTCCACGGCGAGCGCGCCGCCTGCCAGCGGCTTGGAGACGTCCACCGCCCGCAACGCGCCGCGGACGTTATGGTCGTTGAGGTACCGGGTCACGGCACCGAAGTGCTCCCCCGGCACCAGCAGGGTGGTGGCCAGGCTCCGGAGCGCGCGCTCCGCTGCCGGGCGCCACCGCTCCTCGCCTTCGGCGAGGTCCATGAGCTCGCCTGCGAACGGCATCCGGTCCTCCGGGATCCCCGTGGCGGCGGCGATCGCGGCGCGGTTTTCAATGCTCGACGGCGGCAGGAGGGATTTGCGCGTTTTCAGCGACAGGAGTTCCTGCTCGGCGGCCGCAAGCTCCCGTTTGCGGGTGGCATGGGCGTCGAACGCCTCGAACCGGAGCTCCTGCAGGGCCTGTGAATCGTCCTTCAGCTCGGCCGACCTCGCCGCCGCCTGTTCGTGCGCCTGCTCCCAGCCGGCCGCGCTCCACTCGAGCTGCAGCCCGGCGTCGGACAAGGCCTGCTGGGCCGCCTCTTCCACCTGGCGGCGAAGCTTCAGCCCCACCCGGGCGTTCTCCAGGGACTGCTCGATCGCCGAGATGGCGTTGCCGCCCTGGTTGTTGTAATCGGTCTCCAGCTGCCGAAGCTCCTTGGCCAGGCCGTCACGGACCGCACGTTCGGCGCCGAGCTCCTTGGCCTTCGCCTGCGCCAGCTCACGGAACCGGACCAGGGTTTTCTGGTGGACCTCGACCGCCAGCTTCTGCTTGTAGGCCTCGAACTCCTCCCCCACAAGGTCCCTCAGCCGGTTCGCGTCCAGCAGGGACTGCGCGTATTCACGGTTCAGTCCCGGCACCGGGGCCAGCTGGTCGCGCTGCTGCCGGACGTCCTCCAGCCGCTGGCGGATGGACATCAGGTTGCTGAACTCCTCCACCACGTCATCCGCGGCGGCCAATGTTGCAGGGGCATCCAGCACCTGGTCGCGGAAAAACGTGTTGACGCTGCCGCCCAGCCCTTTCCCCGCCTGGATGACGCGCAGCAAAGGCAGCGCCTGGTCCGAGCTGATTCCCAGCAGCCGGCGGAAGCGTTCAGCGAACGCCTTGTGGACATCGAACACCTGCGCGTGCGGGAAGATCGTTTCCAGTGCGCCCTTGGTGAAGCGCTTGTCCGCGATGCCTTCCACGGCTTCCAGGTCCAGCGGCACGTTGTCAATCAGGTAGAACCGGCCCACGCTGGACTCGGTCCCGTTCTTGGGCAGGTCGAACAGCGCCGAGACCGTCACCCTGGTGCCGGCGGCGTTGTCGAACGTCAGCGCGACGGCGGACCAGGTGGCACCCGGGCGCTGGAACGCACTCGCCGAGCCGTCCCCCACGGCCTTGTCCCCCACCTTGCCGCGCATATAGGTGAAGGTGGTGCGCTTGTCCTCCACCGCACCGCCGGAACGCTGCGCCGCCGCCTCGTTGGACCGCGGCCGCGCATCGAACACCCGCAACATGGCATCGAACAACGTCGACTTGCCCACGCCGGAGTTACCCGTCAGCAAGGTGCCGTTCCGGTCCACATGCATGGTGTGCGCGCCGTGGAACGTCCCCCAGTTGACCACCTGCACCAAGGCAAGCCGCATCTGGCCCGGGTTGGTCACGTCCCCGAGCGGGAGCATGCTTGCGATGGTCACTTGGTCACCTCATTCGTGGTTTCTGACGCCTCGTCACCATTGGTAGAGTCGTCCTCTGCTCCATCCTCGGCACCTGCCTCAGCGTCGCCGTCAAGATCCAGGAGCGGTTCAGTTCCTGACTGGTCCGCGGACGCCGCCACCAGCGCTTCGATGTGGGCCGGGATGTCGCCGATGTTTTCGAACGGCAGCGCCAAGGGCAGGGCGTTGGAGATGGTGTAGACATCCTCCAGGCCCGTGGGGAGCAGGAGCTGGCGGGCCAGGAGCTTGGTGATGGCACGGGTCACCACATCCGAATCGCGGAGGGCGTCCTGCTGGCCCGCCGGCTGGTAGTGCGCCACCAGGTCCGTGATCTCCTCCCGGGTGATGGTGGGGTCCGTCTGGGCGGTGACGTGCCGGTCCAGGAGCAGCCGGAGCCGGAGCAGGACGATGGTTTCAACCCGGCTCAGCGCACGCTGCTGGCGCAGGATGCTGGACCGGGTGCTGCCGCCGATGACCTCCGGGTCGACGGGACGGAGGACGGCGATCTTCCGCTCATGGTCCAGCTGCAGGGTGAGGAACAGCTCGGAGAGGCGGCTCCGCAGGATCAACTGGTTGTCCAGCAGCACCGTCCACAGCTTCTCGTCACGGCCGCCATCGGTGTACGGGCCCTTGAGGAGCTTGACCAGCGCCTGCCGCACCTTCATCGGCAGCACGCCGGTATCGCCGGGGAACAGGGCTGCGCCGTCCACGAAGGTGTCCCGGGGGGAGACCACTCCGGGGGTGGGGCTCGGCGACACCGGGGTTTCGACAGGCTCAGCCACCGGCTCGTCCAGCGGTGTCGTGATTTCCTCAGTCATCTGAATCCTTTGCGAGCGTGACCACGGGCAGGTAGGCCCTGCGGGTGGAACCGTCTATCTGTTCGAAGTCCAGGCCGTCCCAGGCCCCGCGGTTGAAGTCGGCACCCCGGTGCAGGGCTTCGGAGAGGAGGGCGCGAATGGTGTTGATGTGCTGCTCCCCGGGTGGCAACTGCTGCCAGGCGTCAGCGAGCGTGGCAGCCCCCGCCATGGCCGCGCGGACCACCGCGGGCTTGGCTTTGCCGGTCCTCGGCGAGCGCACCCGGTCCGAGTCCGTGAAGGCGATGGGATCGGCCAGGCGGGGCGGAGCCGCGAACTCGTCGGGATCGAACAGCTTCACCATGGACAGCGACTCGAAGCCCGCGTTGTACAGGACCGGGCCAGGCACCAGGCCGGGGCGTTCACGCTCGTACGGCAGTGACCGGATGGCCTGCTCGGCCTCCCGCAGCACCTGCCGGAGCCGGACCGACTGGCGGAAATCGTCACTCTGGACGTACGTGTTGAGGCTCTCGCTGAGCTTGCCGTAGATGCGCTGGATCTGGCTGTGCTGCTGCCGGAGCTCCGCCACCAGGTTTTTCAGGGTCTCCCGGTCCTCGGGTGAGAGGTCGTCGGCGAACTGGCGGCTCAGGACTTCGCCGATGGCGGACCGGAACCGGAGCTGCTGCTGCGGGTCCTCCAGGAAGGCGGTGAAGGACCGGAACGTCCGGCCCTCCGGGCTCTGGCGGAGCCGTTTGTCCGCCTCCAGCACCTGCGCCATGGTGGCGCCCTTGGTCAGCGACTCCTCAATGATCTGGTTGCGCAGGCCGCCCACCAGTTCCTCGATCCTGTCGCGCATCTTCTTGTAGTCCGCGGGCAGGCTGGCGGCCAGGTCCAGGATGTTCCCGGCGGCCTCCACTGCCTCGTCATCGTCCAGGAGGCCGTCGAACTCGCCGGTGCTGATGTCCTCGATGAGCTGCTGCCGCTCCTCGATTTCCTCTTCCAGGGCCTCCAGGCGCGCACTCTGGTCCGGGTTGGTTTCGTTGGCGAGCTTCTCCACGTCCCCCAGCAGGGTGCCCAGCCGGGAACCGTTCAACGTGGACCGTTCGCTGGAGAGGCTGTCCAGGAAGGCCAGCACGCGCGCTGCCGGTTCGGTGACCTCGTACACGATCTGGCCTGACTGGTTGCGGCGGGTCAGGAACTGCCGCCGGGTCCACTCGTCGCCGAAGGATTTTCCGTTGGCCCCTCCGCCCAGCCCGGGTTCCTGGCGCCGCAGCTCCTCAAGGAAGGAGTCGACGTCGGCATGGAATTCCTCCAGCGGCAGCTGCGGCCGGGTGCGGGTGAAGGAAGCCTGCAGCACCGCGATCACCCACGGCGCCGAACGCGTCAGCGCCCAGGCGGGTCCCTTGGTGAGGAGTTCGAGGTCCCGAAGCCGGGCGCTGATGGCGTCAGCGGATGACCTGGCGGAGCGGGGCACGCACTCTCCTTGGGATCGGGTGGCGGGGGCGGCAGCGGGGGTGGACCGGAAAACTGCCAACTACAAGGTTAACGCAGGCCGCCGCGACCACTCCGTGACCTACCTCCGGGTAGTGTCTCGATCCCGTATCAACAGCCCCTCCAGCCCCACCCGCCTCTGGCTGGCGGCGGGACTGTCCCCCTACGCTTCAGCTAATGGTCTTCACCACAGCAGTCTTTCGCCACCGCAACGCCGCAGCAGGGGGATTCATGCAGTTCGATCTGAGCACAGTGGAAACAGCCACCTTGGTTTTCATCGGGACGCTGGTGTTCGGCGCGGTCCTGGCCGGATTCGTCCTGGCCGCCGGGCTGGTTGCCCTGGTGGTGCTGGGCGCCGGAAAGCTCACGTGGACGGTGCTGTCCACCACGCTCCTGGCGGTGGTCCACGGAATCAACGCCGGGTGGGACAGGCTGGTCCACCGTGCGGCCGCCGTCGATCTGTCCGGCGATTTCAAGGGGCAAACGGCCCCTGGCACGGGAACCTACCCGCGGGTAATCTTGAGTGACAGCTGAAGGGTTCTCCAACCCGGCGGATCCATGGCTACACCGGCCATTCCGGCCCGAGGAGATAACCCATGAGCTCCGCAACTGACAGCCAGGCCAAAGACGCCCCGGCTGAGGAAATCCCCGTTCCGGCCGGCAACATCGGGGCCGGAGCCACCGCCGAAGATGCCAGGGCCGTCGCAGAGGCCGCCCGCGAAACCGGCTGGGACCGCCCCAGCTTCGCCAAAGGCCTCTACCTGGGCAGCTTCGACCTCGGCCTGGTCCACCCCTGGCCGGCCGCCGATCCGGCGTCCGTGGAAAAGGGCGAGGCCTTCATGGCCCGCCTGACCGAATACGCCAAGTCCATGTCCGGGCGGATCATTGAACGGGACGCAAGGATTCCTGACGAGTACATCAGGGACCTGGCCGCCCTGGGCGTCTTCGGCATGAAGATCCCGGAGGAATACGGCGGCCTGGGCCTCTCACTGGTGTACTACGGCCGGGCGCTTGCCCTTCTCGGCAGCGTCCATCCCAGCCTGGGAGCGCTCATCTCCGCCCACCAGTCCATCGGCGTTCCGGAGCCGGTCAAGGTCTTCGGCACGCCCGCGCAGAAACGCGAATACCTTCCCCGCTGCGCTGCCGGCGCCGTCACGGCGTTCCTCCTCACGGAACCGGACGTCGGCAGCGATCCCGCCCGGATGGGCAGCACGGCAACGCCAACGGACGACGGCGAGGCGTACCTCCTGGACGGCGTGAAGCTGTGGACCACCAACGGCGTGATCGCCGAACTGGTGGTGGTGATGGCCCTGGTTCCCGCCCACACCGACGCCGCAGGCACCACCCACAAAGGCGGCATCAGCGCGTTCGTGGTGGAGATGGACTCGCCCGGCATCACGGTGGAGAACCGGAACGCCTTCATGGGCCTGCGCGGCATCGAAAACGGCGTGACCCGTTTCCACCAGGTGCGGGTCCCCGCCGCGAACCGGCTGGGCCGCGAGGGCCAGGGCCTGAAGATCGCCTTGACCACCCTGAACACCGGCCGCCTGGCGCTGCCGGCGCTGTGCGTGGCCTCGGGGCGTTGGAGCCTGAAAATTGCCCGCGAATGGTCCAACGCCCGCACCCAGTGGGGCCGGCCCGTGGGCGAACACGAGGCCGTGGGCAAGAAGATCGCGTTCATCGCGGCGTCCGCCTTCGCCTTGGACGCGGTCTTTGAACTCGCCGCCGAACTGGCGGACGCCGGGCAGAAGGACGTCCGCATCGAAGCCGCGCTCGCCAAACTCTGGGCCACGGAGATCAGCTGCCGGATCGCGGACGAGTTGGTGCAAATCCGCGGCGGCCGCGGATTTGAAACGGCCGAGTCGCTGGCGGCCCGGGGCGAACGAGCGGTACCGGCCGAGCAGCAGTTGCGCGACATGCGGATCAACCGGATCTTCGAGGGGTCTTCCGAGATCATGCGGTTGCTTATTGCCCGGGAGGCCGTGGACGCGCATCTGGCGGCCGCGGGCGACCTCGCGTCCCTCGATGCGAGCCTTGCCGATAAAGCCAGGGCCGCCGTCGGCGCCTCCGGTTTCTACGCAAAATGGCTGCCCAAGCTGGTGGCGGGCGCCGGCATGGACCCGCGCTCCTACAGCGACTTCGGCCGGCTGGCCAAGCACCTGCGCTTCGTGGAACGCTCCTCGCGCCGGCTGGCACGGCAAACCTTCTACGGCATGGGCCGGTGGCAGGCAAAGCTGGAGCGGAAGCAGGCCTTCCTGGGCCGCATCGTGGACATCGGCGCCGAACTCTTCGCCATGACCGCATGCTGTTCCCGCGCTGAAATGCTGCTTCGCACCTCCCCCGGTACGGCCGCGGGCGCCTACGAACTTGCCGATGCCTACTGCGAGCAGGCAAAAGTGCGGGTGGACGAGTACTTCGACCAGTTGTGGAGGAACACGGACGACGCCGACCACGCGCTGACCCGCAAGGTCCTCGCCGACGATTACACCTGGCTGGAAGCCGGCGTGCTTGACCAGTCCGAGGGGACCGGCCCGTGGATCGCCGATGCCTCTGCCGGGCCGTCCAGGAAGGAAGACCTGCACCGCAAATACCGGTAAAACCGCAGGTCACGAAATAATAAGCACGCTTGCTATCGGTGGGGGCGGGTGGTTGAGTTAGTTCATGAGCAGCTCAACGGACCCAGAGAACCTGCCTCCCCGCCATGCCCGGGAGGATGAGACCTCCCGCCGCGGCAACCCCCGCGCGGACGCAGCGGAGGATCCCGCCACACGGTCGATCGACCAGGCACCGGCCCGCCCGCGCGAGCGGGAACGCGACCGGGACTACGGCGCCGCCCCGTCCGCTGAGCGGGAGTACCGCCCTGCCCCCGCTACTGCTGCGGCACCCGTGGTGGACCCGGCGCTCGCGGACGGGGAAACCGCCGTCGCCCGCCAAAAGGAACGGTTCGGCGGCATCAAAGCCGGCTCTGCGTTCTTCGGCTGGCTCACCGCCACCGGAATGGCCGTGCTGCTGACTGCATTGGTTGCTGCTGCCGGGACCGCTGTGGGGCTGGCCAACAACACGGACGTCAACGCGGCCGTGAACCAGGCCGCGCAGAACAGCGGCACCGTGGGGCTGGTGGGCATCATCGTCCTGCTGGTGATCCTGTTCCTCTCCTACTATTGCGGCGGTTACGTCGCCGGCCGGATGGCGCGCTTCAACGGCGCAAGGCAGGGTCTCATGGTGTGGATCTGGGCCCTGATCGCGGCCGTTGTGGTCGCCATCCTCGGCCTCGTGGCGGGTCAGCAGTTCAACGTCCTGGCCAACCTCAACAGCTTCCCGCGGATTCCCGTCAACGAGGGCCAACTGACCACCACCAGCATCATCGCAGCCGTGGTGGTGGCGGCTGTGGCCCTGGTGGGCGCCGTCCTCGGCGGCCTTGCGGGGATGCGGTTCCACCGCAGGGTCGACCGTGCCGGTTTCACCCCGGACAGCGAGTATTACGACGACGGCGAGTAGCCCGCAGGCGGCGCGCCGCTGCTAGGGGGACAGGATGTCGCCGTCCACATAGAGCCACCGGCCGCCTTCGCGGACAAACCTGCTGGCTTCATGGAGAACCCCGCGGTCCGCGCCGTGCCGGTAATAGGCCTTGAACTCCACAGTCCCTTCGGTGTCGAACGGACCGCCCTGGCTGGTGGCAACGATGTCGAGGCGCCGCCACTGCATGGCCGGATCCAGGTCGAGGCCGGCCGGGACCGTTGATGGATGCTGGGTCCGGAGCAGGTAGGCCTCATCCAGCCGGGCAAACGCGCTGTAGCGGGACCGCATCAGCTGCTCCGCGGTTGAAGCTTCCGCCGTGCCGGAATGGAACCTGCCACAGCACTCGGCGTACTGTTCGCCGGACAGGCATACACAGTTCGCGGACTCATTCGATTCGGTCATCCGGTGATGCTGTCACATCGGGTAACAGCTTCGCTACAACCCTGTCCATGCCACCGCGCCCGGCGGCATGGGACGCCAAAAATCCGTATGGTTGAGAAGGAGCTTGCCCCTGGCGCTGTGCGCCGGCAGCGGGCCCGGGATGTTGGTGGAAAGGAGTGATGACGTGGAGCAACCGGACACTCTGGTCCTCAACCTGACCTTCTTCGGCACCATGGGCGTAGCCCTCCTGATGTTCCTGGTCCTCTTCCTCCTCGGGGTGCTTACCTTGGTCCTTGCCGGCGTGGGCCGGCTGGCGGGCATCGTGGTGATGGCCCTGTTCGGAAAGGGCCCCCGGAAGGGCAGTGCGCTGTTAATGGCGGCACGGAGCGAAAGCCCGGAGGGCCGCCCATCCTGGCGGGAACGTGCAGCCGCCGTGAAGCCGGCACGGCTCAGGGAGTCGCTGCGCACCGTCGTCGTACGCCACCCCAAACTTGCCGCGGCCCGGGCCGAGCCGCCTGTCCTGGCCGAAGACTGGGCCTCAGCCGTGGCCGAAGCCGACAAACGCGCCGAGGCCAGGGCACGGGCCGCCGCGCCCGAAATCAAGCTCTCGGTGCGGGACCTTCCGGACCCGGCGGCGCCCGCCGACAAGGTTGCCCAGGTAGCCCCACTGGTGGAATCCGCCCTGCACAACCACCGGCCGCCGCACGAACTGCCGAGGTCCTTCAAGAAGCCCGTGCCGCCGCATCCGGTGCCGCCGCTGGACACCGGGTCCCTCGTTTCGCTCGCAGGCCCGAAGCAGGTCCTCAAGGGCAAAGCGCCGGAGAACCGCTAAGCCCTTACCCTGAGCAACCAACTGGGTTAGCGTGAAACCCATGGAATTCAGATACCTCGGAAACAGTGGCTTCAAAGTCTCGGAAATCACGTTCGGCAACTGGCTGACGCACGGCTCGCAGGTGGAAAACGACGTTGCCACCCAATGCGTGCGGGCAGCCCTTGACGCCGGCATCAGCACTTTCGACACCGCGGATGTCTATGCAAACACCGCAGCGGAAACCGTCCTGGGCGAGGCCTTGAAGGACGAGCGGCGCGAGTCCCTGGAAATCTTCACCAAGGTCTTCGGCCCCACCGGCCCCAAGGGCAAGAACGATGTGGGGCTCTCCCGCAAACACATCATGGAATCCATCAACGGGTCCCTGCGCCGGCTGCAGACGGACTACGTGGACCTCTACCAGGCCCACCGCTACGACTTCGAGACGCCGCTGGAAGAGACCATGCAGGCGTTCGCGGACATCGTCCGGCAAGGCAAGGCGCTCTACATCGGCGTCAGCGAGTGGACCGCCGACCAGCTCCGTGAAGGGCACCGGCTGTCCAAGGAACTCGGCTTCCAGCTCATCTCCAACCAGCCCCAGTACTCCATGCTGTGGCGGGTCATCGAAGCGGAAGTGGTCCCGGCGTCGGAAGAGCTGGGGGTATCCCAGATCGTCTGGTCGCCCATGGCCCAGGGCGTCCTCAGCGGCAAGTACCTTCCCGGCCGGCCGGCCCCGGAAGGCAGCCGCGCCACCGATGAAAAGGGCGGCGCCAAGATGATTGAGCGGTGGATGCGCGACGACGTCCTGGCCGGCGTGCAGGACCTGAAGCCGATTGCCGCCGAAGCCGGCCTGACCATGCCGCAGCTCGCCGTTGCGTGGGTCCTCCAGAACCCGAACGTGGCGTCCGCCATCGTGGGTGCGTCCCGGCCGGAACAGATCGCGGACACCGTTGCGGCGGCAGGAGTGAGGCTGGATGCCGAGGTCCTCAAGAAGATTGACGACGCCATCGGCGGCCTGGCCGAACGCGACCCGGCCCAGACCAAGTCGCCTGCCACCCGGGAAGCCTGAATGGCCGCCCCGGCCGATCTTCCTGAGCTGGCGGTCACCGGATCCACCGGAGGCCTGGGCGGCATGCTGGCGCGGCAACTTGCCACGTCCGGCTTCGCGCAGCGGCTGTTGGTGCGCGACCCGGCCCGGGCGCCGGAACTGGCAGGGGCCTCCGCCGTGGTGTGTTCCTACGGCGACGGTGCGGCGTCCCGGCAGGCCCTGGATGGAGTGAAGCTCCTGTTCATGGTCTCCGCTGCCGAGGCCGAGGACCGGCTGCAGCAGCATTATGCGTTCGTGGACGCAGCCGCCGACGCGGGAGTCCAGCATGTGGTGTACACGTCCTTCTACGGCGCCGCGCCGGATGCCACGTTCACCCTGGCCCGGGACCATTACGCCACGGAGGAGCGGATCAAGGCCTCCGGTATGGACTTCACGTTCCTACGGGACAACTTCTACCTGGACTTCCTGCCGCTCATGGCCGGAGAGGACGGCGTGATCCGCGGGCCCGCCGGTGACGGCGTGTTTTCCGGGGTGGCACGGGAGGATGTGGCCCGCTCCGCCCACGCAGTGCTCCGCGACCCGGCGATCCACAAGGGAATGACCTACAACCTGACCGGGCCGGAAGAACTGACCATGGCGCAGGCCGCCCGGGTGCTGAGCGACGGAACCGGACGGACCGTCAGCTACCACCCGGAGACAGTGGAGGAAGCCTACGCCTCCCGGGCGTCCTACGGCGCTCCGCAATGGCAGCTGGACGCATGGGTGAGTACGTACACGGCCATGGCGGCCGGCGAAATGGCAGGGCTTTCACCTGACGTGCACGGCTTGACCGGCCAGGACCCCATCAGCCTGGCCGAGTTCCTGACGCGGCCCGTCCTGTAGCGCTCCGCTCCCCGGTCCGTGGGCTGTTGACGGACCGGGGATCCCGGCGTAGACCAGTGCCTAGGCGCCGCCACCCCGGCGGAGCACGGCCCACAGAATCCCGGCGCCATGACACAGACCAGAGAACACAGCCAGCCACCGGCTGCGGAAGCCCCGCCGGTATCCGCGGGCCCGTCGGAGGGTCCCCTTACTCCCGAGGAATTGCAGCTCTCCGCCCGCAACCATTCAATGCCGCTGGAAGCGCTCCGCCGCGACCTCACGCCTCCCGGGCTGCACTACGTACTCACGCATTTCGATATCCCGGACATCCAGGCCACGTCCTGGCACCTGCGGATCCGGGGTGCGGTGGAACGGGCCCTGGAGCTGAACCTCGCAGCCCTCCGCAGGGCCCCGGCCATCACCGTCCCGGTCACCCTTGAGTGCGCGGGCAACGGCAGGTCGCTGCTGGAGCCGCGGCCCCTCAGCCAGCCGTGGGTGCTGGAAGCGGTGGGCACGGCGCAATGGACCGGTGTTCCGCTGGCCTATCTCCTGGATAAGGCGGGAATACTGCCCGGCGCCCTGGAAGTGGTCTTCACCGGCGCGGACGCGGGTGTTCAAGGCGGCGTCCCGCACCACTTCGCGCGCAGCCTTCCGGTCCGCGAAGCCCTGCGTCCCGACGTCGTCCTTGCCTACGCCATGAACGGCGCCGAACTGCCGCCGCAGCATGGGTACCCGCTGCGGCTGGTGGTTCCGGGCTGGTACGGGATGGCCAGCGTCAAGTGGCTGGAGTCGATCGAAGTGGCCAGGGAGCCGTTCACCGGGTTCCAGCAGCAGTCCGCCTACCGGTACCAGGCCACCGCGGACGACGCCGGCAGGCCGGTTTCGAGGATCAGGGTGCGTTCGCTGATGGTTCCGCCGGGTATCCCGGACTTCTTCACCCGCCGGCGGTTTGTCCGCCCAGGCCCGGTCATGTTGCAGGGCCGCGCCTGGTCGGGGGAAGGTGCCGTGGCCGGCGTCGAGGTGGCCGTTGATGGCACGTGGCTGCCTGCCCGTTTGGACAAGCCCGCGGGCGGCTACGCGTGGCGGGGGTGGAGCATGCAGTGGGAGGCCGCGCCCGGTGAGCATCTCCTGGCCTGCCGCGCCAGCGACACCACCGGCGCCACCCAGCCGCTGGAGCAGAACTGGAACTACCAGGGGATGGGCAACAACGTGGTGCAGCGGGTCACGGTCACGGTGGAGTGAAGCCGGCGGGCCCGGGGCTATACTCGGTGCCAATCATGACCAGCCTCCCTTCCTCCCCCGCCAGCGTCCGAATCGATGCGTGGTTGTGGGCCGTCCGCGCCTACAAGACACGGTCGGCCGCCACTGCCGCCTGCCGCGCCGGGCATGTCCGCCTCAACGGCAGTCCCGCCAAGGCTTCCGCGACGCTGGTCACGGGAGACACGGTGACGGTGCGCATGTCCGGGTACGAGCGCATCCTTGAGGTCCGGCGGCTGATCGCCAAGCGGGTGGGAGCCGAGGCCGCCTCCCACTGCTTTACGGACCACACTCCCCCACGGCCCGTCCTGCCGGCACTGGGACTCCCGCAGCGCGACCGGGGCGCCGGGCGGCCCACCAAGAAGGACCGCCGGGAGATGGAGCGCCTCAAGGGGCCGGCCTGACCTGCCCTGCCCTGCCCTGCCCTGCCCTGGGTCAGCTTTTGGTGCGGGCCCGCACCAGGTTCGCATACGGCAGTTTCCCGTATTCCTCGACAAAGCCCGTGTGGTAATCCGCCTCGGCCTGGTTGAGGGTTTCGGCGGCCATTTCCTTCCAGGCAACCAGCAGCGCGCCCGCATCCCTGAGTTGCCAGATGAGCCGGCCGTCCCAGTGGCCCGGCGGCTTTCCGTGTCCGAAGTCCAGGAACTCCTGGATCTGCCGCCTCAGCCCGCGGTTGCCCTTGCTGCCCGGACCGGCTTTGCCGAGGTACAGGACGGCTGCGGTGTCCAGCCAGGCCGCTCGGAGGTCCCGCTCCGTCAGGGAGGGATCTTTCTTCTTGAAGACACCGGCGGTGCTCTTTGTCAGGAATTCCGGCTGGAACGTGTCGGGCGCTATCACGGCGAAAATACCCGTTCCCCGCGGGACCCGCATGACGTCAAGGTCCTTCAGGGGCCGGAAGCCCAAGAAGCCGTCGTCTTTCAGGCCCTTCCTGGTGAACTGCATCCTCACATTGAACAGCATCCCGGCAGTGCAGCCCCGGTTTCCGGTAAACGCCCATCCTCCTCCCAGGAAGACTGGCTACCATTGCCGCGTGCCACCCCTTGAGATCCTCGTTTCCTCCTGGCGCCTGGACTGGGCCTCCACGGCTTTCGTCGTTGCGGCCGGAGTCCTCTACGGGTGGGGGATGCGTTCAGCCGGACGGAATGGCCACCGGTGGCCGGCCTGGCGCGCGGTGGCGTTCTACGTCCTGGGCCTTGGTACTTTCGTCATCCTGACCTGCGGTTTCACCGGCGTGTACGGCCCGCAGCAACGATGGGCCTTCACCCTCAAGATTTCGCTGCTGCTCTTTGTGGTCCCACTGCTCATCGGCCTGGGCAAGCCGCTGACGCTGGCGCGTGCGGCGTTGCCGGACCACGGAATTAGGGTCTTCGACGCCGTGCTCTCCAGCCGTCCGGTGCGGTTCGTCAGCAATTCATTCGGCGCACCCCTGCTGGGGCTGGCGCTCTTCTCCACTTTCCTCACCCCCGCCTTCTACACGCTGCGGACCAGCCCCGCGGCCGACGCACTGCTCACGCTCGGCGTCCCCCTGCTGGGCATGCTCATGGCCCTGCCCATCATCGAAGAATCCAACTTCCAACGGTCCAGCGCCTACCTGACCCTGGAATTCATGTTCGTGTTCATTGAGCTGCTCATCGACGCCGTGCCCGGCATCCTCCTCAGCCTCAACGGCCAGGTCCTCGACCATGCACTGACCGTCCCGGATCCCCAGTGGTGGTTCCGGGACGCCCTCCAGGACCAGCAGTTCGCAGGGAATCTGCTCTGGTTCATCTGCGAGGTGGTGGACCTGCCGCTGATCATCCTTATGTTCATCCGCTTCTCGCGCAGCGACAAGCGGGAAGCCGTGGCTTTCGATGAACTGACCGACGAGCAGCTCGATGCGCTCCACAACCAGCACCTGCGGGGCCGCCACTAGGCTGGCCCCGGCCAAAAATCAAGTGTGCCCACCGCTCGCCGCGGAAGCGTAGAGTGACAGAGGACGCCTGATTCTGGACGCCTCGCTGCAAAGGGAGAAATCGTGACAATTGATTGGGACGAAAAAAAGGCCCTGCTACAGGAACCGAACATCGCGAAGGTGACCCAACTTTGCGAAGAACTGATGGAAAAGAAGCCCGGTTCCACCGTCCCCTACATCGACCCCGTGCATGACGAAGACGAGTGCAGAATCATCAGCCTCCAGGCCAGCCCGGGCAAGGGCACCGAATCCGGGTTCGTCTCGCTCTACAACGACGACGAGGCAGCCCGCCGCGCCACCCAAATCTACGAACTCGCCGAACTGGATCCGCAGTACGTCATGCCGTGGAACGCCTACCCCTGGATCCGCGACAGCGGCAGCCCGTCGGCGCTGAGCGTCCAGGAGAAAACTGACGGCCTGCGCCCCTTCCGCCAGTTCCTCAAGATCAATTCCCGGGTCTCTGCCGTCATCGCGCACGGCACGGACGCCTCGACGTTCCTGACTCTCTTTGAGAAGACCTACCACTCGTCGCTGAAGAACAGCGGCATCAAAATCTACAAGGCCTCCGCCCTCGGCGGCAGGGCCTTTGCTGTTTCAGAGGCCAAGCAGGAAGAACTCCTGGCCAAGAGCGTGGAAACCTACCGTGATGCCATGCAGCGGGCGGGCATCCAGCACCTCTAGGGTTGAATCAGCGCCGCCCACCGGCTTTCCGCCGGCAGCGATGAGCAGGGCTGGCGGGACCAAACTGTCAGGGAATTTCCAGGCGCAAAGGCGCATACTCGTACGTACCTGACCGCCGGCCAAAGAAGGCTCTACCGTGACGTCCGCCCCCACCCGCCCGATCGGCGCTGCGCCCGCGGCACCTGCCGCGTCCCCCGTTCGCCGGTGCGGTGTTCAGCCCGGCGATGCGGGCCTGGGGTTGCTGCCATGACGGGGTTCATCGATGGCCTCATGAACGTCAGCCCCCTGGTGGCGTACATCGCGGTGTTCTGTCTCGTCTTTGCCGAGGACGCATGGTTCATCGGCTTCGTCATCCCGGGAGAAACCGCGGCCGTCCTGGGCGGAGTGGTGGCCAGCCGGGGCGAAGTCCAGCTGGGAGCGATGATGGCCCTGGTGGTCGCCGCCGCGATCGTGGGCGACAGCGTGGGATACGAGGTGGGCAAGCACCTGGGCAGCCGCATCCTGAAGACCAGGGCGCTGGCCCGGCACTCCGGAAAGCTGCAGAACGCCCAGGACCTGCTGCGCCGCCGGGGCGGCTCCGCCGTCTTCCTCGGGCGCTTCACCGCCTTCTTCCGGGCGGTCATGCCCGCCCTGGCCGGAACTTCGCGGATGCCGTACGGCCGCTTCCTTGCCTACAACGCGGCGGGCGGCGTGGTGTGGGGCATCGGCTTCGTCCTCTTGGGTTTCCTGGCCGGCAACTCCTATGAAGCCGTGGCCCAGGCAGCCGGCCGGGACATCGCCGTCGTCATCGCCGCGGTGGCGGTGGCCGCGCTTGTTGCCTGGCACTTCCGCTCACGGCGACGGCGGCAACACCACCGCGCCGCGGAGCAACGGCAGGACTAGGGAGGGCTTGACAGTGACTGTGACGGGTGCCATATTTAAGGCGTGAACCTGTCAGACAGCCGGACAGCAGGACAGCCTGCTTACCGTCCCCTTGCCCGGCTGAGCGCTGCCGAGGCGGTGTTCAACGCCCTCCGCGCGGACATCGAGTCCGGCACCCTTCCGGTGGGCAGCAAGCTCAGCTCGGAGGCCACACTGTCCCAGCAATACGGGGTCAGCCGCTCGGTCATCCGGGAAGCGCTCCGTTCCTGCACCGCCCTGGGCCTGACGGTTACCCGGACCGGCAAAGGCACGTTCGTCATTGCCGGCAAGGTGGCCAACGACCTGACCCTGGGGCAGTACTCGGCGCGGGACCTGACCGAGGCCCGCCCGCACATCGAGGTCCCCGCCGCCGGACTGGCCGCACAGCGGCGCACCCCTGAAGAACTGGATACCCTTCGCGACATCGTGGCGGCCATGGCCACGGAAACCGACCCCGAGTCCTGGGTGGCCCTGGACTCCTCCTTCCATGCCGCCATCGCCCGCGCCAGCGGCAACAAGGTCTTCGCCAGCGTGGTGACGGACATCCGTGACGCGCTGGCCCACCAGTCCGAAACGCTGAACATGGTGGCCGACCGCCAGCACGCCTCCGACGTGGAACACCAGCAGATCCTGGCCGCCATCGAGGCAGGCTCCGCGGACAAGGCCCGCGCCGCCATGGCCCACCACCTGGAAGCCGTGGGCGCCGCCCTGGACTCCATCCTCAACAATTAGACACATCCAACCAACCTTTCCAAGGACGCCATGCCATCCCCCGTGTTTTCCGCTGCCCGCACCGCTGCCCTGGGTGAGGCGGCCCTGCCGCACCACACCCCGCTGGTGGCCGCCGTCCGTGACGGCCTCGTGGAGAGCGTGCACTACGGCTCGGCAATCGCCCTCGCGGCTGACGGGTCCGTGGCGGCAACCGCCGGTGATCCCCAGGCCCCCTTCTACCCGAGGTCAGCGCTCAAGCCGCTCCAGGCCGTCGCCATGGTCCGGGCCGGTCTGGACCTTCCGGCCGACCTCCTGGCCCTCGCCGCCGCAAGCCACTCGGGCTCCGCGGCGCACCGCGACGGCACCCGGCGCATCCTCGATCTGCACGGGCTGGCCGCCACCGACCTTGAGAACAGCTCCGACCTCCCCTACGGCACCGCCGAACGTGAGGACTGGCTGCGCACCGGCGGCGGCCCCACGCAGACCACCCAGAACTGTTCCGGAAAGCACGCCGCCATGGCCGCGACCTGCGTGATCAACGGCTGGCCCGTCCGGGGCTACCTGGATCCCTCCCACCCGCTGCAGCAGCTCGTGGCGCGGACCGTCACCGAGCTGACGGGAGAGTCACCCGCTGCCCTGAGCACCGACGGCTGCGGCACCCCGTTGTTCGCCCTCACCCTGGGCGGCATGGCCCGCGCGTTTGGCCGGATCGCCCGGGCGGCGTCCCTTGCAGCCACGCACGACGACGGCGGGCCCGGTTCCGGAAGCGCGGAAGCCGCCGTCGGGCTGGCCATGCAGCAGCACCCCGACATGGTTGCCGGTGAAGGCCGGGATGTCACCGACCTGATGCGGCTGCTCCCGGGGGCCGTGGCCAAGGATGGCTTCGAAGGCGTCCAGCTGGTGGGCCTGGCCAACGGCGGCGCAGCAGCCGTCAAGATTTCCGACGGCGGCGACCGCGCCCGGATGCCCGCCACCGTCCGCCTGCTGGATGCGCTGGGCGTGGACATCGAACCGTTCGCCGGTATCGCCACCGCCCCCGTCCTGGGCGGCGGCCACCAAGTGGGGCAGTTGCTGGCCACCGATTTCCTGGATACCACCCCGTCCACGCCCGACAACGAAGCCCTGTGAGGACCCCATGACCATCATCGACACCGCCGCCGACGTCCGTTCCGAGCACGACCTGCTCGGCGACCGCGACGTACCGGCGAACGCCTACTGGGGCGTGCACACGCTCCGGGCCGTAGAGAATTTCCCCATCACCGGCCAAAAACTGTCCTCCAACATGCACCTGGTCCGCGGGCTCGCCGCCGTCAAGCTCGCGGCCGCACGGACCAACCGTGAACTCGGACTGCTGGACGCCGACCGCGCCGATGCCATCGAGCAGGCATGCCAGGACGTCATGGCCGGCCGGCTTGCCGACCAGTTCGTGGTGGACGTGGTCCAGGGCGGTGCCGGGACGTCGTCGAACATGAACGCCAACGAGGTCATCGCCAACCGTGCCCTGGAAATCCTCGGCCACCCCAAGGGCGACTACGCCAGGCTGCACCCGAACGACCACGTCAACCTCAGCCAGTCCACCAACGACGTGTACCCCACGGCCGTGAAGCTGGGCACCATCTTTGCCGCCCGCGAGCTGCTGGCCGCACTCGAAGAACTCGAGGACGCCTGCGCCGCCAAGGCCGTGGAGTTCCGCACCGTGGTCAAGATGGGCCGCACGCAGTTGCAGGACGCAGTCCCCATGACCTTGGGCCAGGAGTTCGGCAGCTACGCCGTCACCATCGGCGAGGACCGGCTCCGCCTGGCGGAGGCCGAACTGCTGATTCATGAGATCAACCTCGGCGCCACCGCCATCGGCACCGGCCTGAACGCCCCGGCGGGTTACGCCGACGCGGCCTGCCGGCACCTGGCGGAGATCACCGGCCTGCCGCTGGTCACCGCCGTCGACCTGATTGAAGCCACCCAGGACGTGGGGGCGTTCGTGCACCTCTCCGGCGTGCTCAAGCGTGTTGCGGTCAAACTGTCCAAGATCTGCAACGACCTGCGCCTGCTCTCGTCAGGACCCCGCGCCGGCTTCGGCGAGATCAACCTCCCCGCCGTCCAGTCCGGCTCCTCGATCATGCCCGGCAAGATCAATCCGGTCATCCCCGAAGTGGTCTCCCAGGTGGCCTATGAGGTCATCGGCAACGACGTCACCATCACCATGGCCGCCGAAGCCGGGCAGCTTCAGCTCAACGCCTTCGAACCGATCATCGTCCACAGCCTCCACAAGAGCATCTCCCACCTGGAAGCCGCCTGCCGCACCCTCACGGCCCGCTGCATCAGAGGGATCACCGCCAATACCGAACACCTGCGCCGTACCGTGGAGCAGTCAATCGGCCTGGTCACCGCATTGAATCCCCACCTCGGCTACGCCACCGCCACCGCCATCGCGCAGGAAGCACTTGCCACCGGCAAGGGCGTGGCTGAACTGGTCCTTGAGCACGGGCTCCTCACCGATGCCCAGCTCCAGGACCTCCTCAGCCCCGAGCGCCTGGCAAACCTCAGCAAGTAGTCCCCCTCCGCCCCCTGGCCCCGCAAGCCCGGCCAGGGAACCAGGCGGCCGTGGGCCCCCCACATCCCCGAAGGACACTCCCATGACAAATTCCCCCCTTCCAGACCATGTATTTGATGGTGGTCACGCGCATGCATCCGAGACTTCCCTGCATGCGGAGGACAAGGGTTACCACAAGAACCTCAAGCCGCGGCAGATCCAGATGATCGCGATCGGCGGTGCGATCGGTACCGGCCTGTTCCTGGGCGCCGGCGGCCGGCTGAACGCCGCGGGCCCGTCCCTGGTCATCGCCTACGCGGTCTGCGGGTTCTTCGCGTTCCTGATCCTGCGCGCCCTGGGCGAACTGGTCCTGCACCGGCCCTCCTCAGGCTCCTTCGTCTCCTACGCCCGTGAATTCTTCGGCGAGAAAGCCGCGTTCGTCTCCGGCTGGTTCTACTGGATCAACTGGGCCACCACCACCATCGTGGACATCACCGCCGCCGCCCTCTACATGCACTTCTTCGGCAACTACATCCCCTGGATGGCCGATGTCCCGCAGTGGGCCTGGGCCCTGACCGCCCTCCTCGTCGTCCTCGCCCTGAACCTCGTCTCGGTCAAAGTCTTCGGCGAAATGGAATTCTGGTTCGCCCTGATCAAAGTCGCCGCCCTCATCGCATTCCTGATCATCGGCACCTACTTCGTCATCTTCGGCACCCCCGTGGACGGCCAACAAGTCGGCATCAGCCTCCTGTCCGACCACGGCGGGATCTTCCCCACCGGCCTGCTGCCCATGATCATCCTCATGCAAGGGGTCCTGTTCGCCTACGCCTCCATCGAACTCGTCGGCACCGCCGCCGGCGAAACCGAAAACCCCGAAAAAATCATGCCCAAAGCCATCAACTCCGTAGTCTTCCGCATCGCCGTGTTCTACGTCGGCTCCGTCATCCTCCTCGCCCTCCTGCTCCCCTACACCACCTACCAAAAAGGCGTCAGCCCCTTCGTGACGTTCTTCGGCTCCATCGGCGTCCAAGGCGTAGACGTCATCATGAACCTCGTCGTCCTCACCGCCGCCCTGTCCTCCCTGAACGCCGGACTCTACTCCACCGGACGGATCCTGCGCTCCATGTCCGTCAACGGCTCCGCCCCCCGCTTCGCCTCCCGCATGAACAAAGCAGGCGTCCCCTACGGCGGCATCGCCATCACCGCCACCGTCTCCCTCCTCGGCGTCCCCCTGAACTACCTCGTCCCCGCCGACGCCTTCGAAATCGTCCTCAACATCGCCTCCGTCGGCATCATCATGACCTGGGCCACCATCGTCCTATGCCAAATCCAACTCAAACGCTGGGCCGACAAAGGCTGGGTCCAACGCCCCACCTTCCGCATGTTCGGCGCCCCCTACACCGGCTACCTCTCCCTCCTCTTCCTCATCGGCGTCCTCATCATGGTCTTCATCGACTCACCCCTGACCATGCTCGTCACCGCCATCGCCTCCATTCTCATGGTCGCCGGCTGGTACGCCTGCCGCCACCGCATCCGCCACATCGCCGAAACCCGCGACGGCTACACCGGGACGTCCCCGGTAGTCGCCAACGCACCGGCTGACACCTTCAAGAAGTAACGGCCTTCGGGCTTAACCGCCGACGGCGGCACCTGGGTTCTGGAATTCCGGAACCCGGGTGCCGCCGTCGGGCGCTTAATGCGGTGGTCCTCCTACTGTGACGGTTTGACCACCATGGCCGAGCCGCCGCCGCGCCTGACCGGCTCCGCGGCGGCGAGGGTCCGGCCGTCCTTCAGGAATTCGATGGCGGTGGCCGCCCCGATCTCCGAGGCGGAGGTGAAGGAGTCGCCGGACGGGGTCAGCGTGTGGCCGAATCGCGAGGTCAGGGCTGCCCCGTACTTATCGATGAAGGCAGGCTCGGCCGTGACGCTGGCCGTGTTCCGTTGCGACGCACGCGGCGCGGCGATGGCGTCCGGGGTGCTCATACCCAAGTCGATCTTGTTCACCAAGGTCTGCAGCACCGTGGTGATGATGGTGGAGCCACCCGGGGAGCCCAGGGCCAGGAACGGCTTGCCGTCCTCCAGCAGGATGGTGGGCGACATCGAGGACCGCGGCCGTTTGCCCGGCTCAATCCGGTTGGGATCGGTGGCGCTGTACACCGTGGAGAAGTCCGTGAGCTCGTTGTTCAGCAGGAAGCCGCGGCCGGGGACCACCATGCCGGACCCGCCGGTCTGTTCGATGGTCAGCGTGTACTCCACCACGTTTCCCCACTTATCGGAGACAGTCATGTTGGTGGTGGAGATGTTTTCGGTGTCCTTCTCCTCGGCGGCAGCAGCCGGCCCGGCCGGGCAGGCGCCGTCGTAGGAGGTCACGTCGCCGGGCAGGACCGGCTTGGTTGCGGCATGGGCTGGGTCCAGCTCGCAGGCGCGTTCCTTGCCGAAGACGGGATCAGTCAGGGCTTTCGTGGGGACTTTCACGAAGGCAGGATCGCCGACGTACTTCCCGCGGTCGGCAAACGCGAGGGCACTGGCTTCGAGGTAGTGGTGCAGGACCTCAGGCTGGTCTTCCTTCAAGGCCGGCAGGTCGAAGACGTCCAGGATGTTCAGGGACTCCCCGACGGTGGTGCCGCCGCTGCTGGAAGGTGCCATGCCATAGACGTCATAGCCGCGGTAGTTCACGTGGGTGGGGTCCTGGTCCACGGCCTGGTAGTTTTCCAGGTCCTCCGCCGTCATGGAGCCAACGGGAACGGGAAGCTTGGTGTCCGGGGACTTGGGCGGATTCTGGACGGTGTTGGCGATCTCTTCGGCGAGCTGGCCGTTGTAGAACGCGTCCATTCCGTTGCGTGCCAGCAGCCGGTAGGTGTCCGCGAGGTCGTGGTTCTTGAAGACCGAGCCCACCTCCGGCAGCTTGCCGCCCTGGAGGTACAACTCCTTGGTGGAGGTGAACGCCGCGAACCGCGTCTGGTTGTCCTGGGTCTGGTTGCGGAAGGTCTCATCCACCACGAAACCTCGGTCCGCCACCTTGATGGCCGGTTTCAGTGCCTCCCCCAGGCTGATGCTGCCCCAGCGGTCCAGCGCACGTTCCCATGTGGCCGGGGTGCCGGGCACGCCCACGGAGACGCCGCTGGTGACCAGTTCCGGGGTGAACGGGTAGGGCTTGCCGGTAGCGGGATTGATGAAGGCATCCGGCTTGATTCCGGCCGGCGCAGTCTCGCGGCCGTCAATGGTGCTGACCTTCCCGGACTTGGCGTCGTAGTAGACAAAATAGCCGCCCCCGCCGATGCCGGCGCTGTAGGGTTCGGTGACGCCCAGCGTGGCTGCGGCGGCAACCGCGGCGTCCACGGCGTTCCCGCCCTTCCGGAGGACTTCGATGGCCGCTGCCGACGCTTCCGGGTCCACCGTGCTGACCGCGCCGCCGTACCCGGTGGCCGTGGGACTCTTGTCGGTCTGCCGGGGGTCCGCTGCAGCGGGACTGATGGCCCCGGTGGTCACGCCGATGGCCAGCGCCGCCGTCACAGCAGCGAGCCGGCGTCCGAAATGTGGCATGGTGGCTCCTTAGTGGGGGTTCGTGTGATGGTGGCCACGCTACTCTTCGGGTAGGACACACTCAACGATTCCGAAAGGAAGGGCACCATGCCTGGTGGATCCAAACTCGCCGTAGTGGGGGCCGGGAGCGTAGGCACGTCGCTGGCCTACGCCGCGCTGATCCGTGGCTCGGCAAGCAGTATCGCCCTGTTCGACGTCAATGCGCCCAAGGCCGAAGCGGAGGCCCTGGACCTTGCCCATGGCAGCCAGTTCGCCGCGGCGTCCGCGACGGTGGCCGGCGGCGGGGACATCGCCGTCACGGAGGGTGCCGACGTCGTGGTGATTACCGCGGGTGCCAAGCAGAACCCGGGGCAGAGCCGCCTGGACCTGGCCGGCACCAACGTCCGGATCCTTGAACAGTTGATGCCGCAGCTCCTGGAGCGGGCGCCGGACGCCGTCTACGTCCTGGTCACCAACCCGTGCGACGTCCTGACGGTCGCGGCCCAGCGCATCTCCGGGCTGCCACCGGAGCGGATCTTCTCTTCCGGCACCGTCCTGGACACCTCCCGGCTGCGCTGGCTGCTGGCCCGGCGTGCAGGTGTCTCCGTCACCAGCGTGCATGCCAGCATGGTGGGCGAACACGGCGACACCGAATTTCCGCTGTGGTCCGGGGCCACGATCGGGCCTGTCCCGATCCGCGACTGGACGGACGGCGGCGGCCGGGTCTTCACCGCCGACAACCTGGCCGCCACGGCCCGGGACGTGGTGCAGGCCGCGTACAAGGTCATCGCCGGCAAGGGGGCCACCAACTATGCCATCGGCCTCTCCGGCGCACGCATCGTGGAGGCGCTGCTGCGCGATGACAATGCCGTCCTCCCCGTCTCCACGGTGTTGTCCGGGCAGTACGGAATCTCGGGAGTGGCGCTGTCACTTCCCAGCGTGGTGGGCCGCGGCGGGGTGCACCGGGTCCTGGACACACCCATGGACGGCGGTGAACTGGCGGCCCTGCAGGTTTCCGCTGACACCTTGCGGAACACGATGGACAGGCTGGGGATCTGAGCGGGGCCACGGGGACGGGCGGCCGGCGTCATGCAACGCCGCCGCAACCCCGCCCGCTGCGCGGTTCGCATATGCTCACCTGAGATGTCCACACTGGCTCAACGACGAACCAACAGGAGCAACCCATGACCAACTGGCGGATCAGGGATTTCCACTCAGCGGACCTCGACGGGATCCTGCACCTTTGGGAGACCCTGAAGGCGAACAACGTCGAACCTGTGTATGCGCTCTCGGAGGTCCTCGCGTCCTGCGAGAAGGACCACGCGGTGGTGGCGGTTCAGGGCGACCAGGTGGTGGGCGCCGCGGTCGGACGCGCCGCGCACGACCAAGGGTGGATCGTGTTCCTGGCCACCCTCCCCGAATACCGGGGCCGCGGCATCGGCACCTCGCTGCTGGCCGCCGTCGAGAGCCGGATGGCCCCGCACGGGCTGAACAAGCTCTCAGCGCTGATGCCGGAGTCCGAAACGCGGGTGGAGGCCTTCCTGGGCAGGGGCTTTGCGCTGAAGAAGAACCTGCGGTACTTCGAGCGCACCATTCCGGTGCAGCGCCAGGAACTGGGGGCCCTGGGCCAGCTGGGCGGCCGCGTCCTCGCCCGGGACCTGTGGGAGAACGTGGCCGGCATGCGCAAGGAAAAGGAGCTGCTGGAACGCCGCCTGGTGCTCCCGCTGGCCGAGGCGGACCTTGCGGATGAATTCGGCGTGGTGCCGCCGCGCGCCGTCGTCCTCTTCGGCCCGCCTGGCACCGGCAAGACCACGTTCGCGAAGGCCATCGCATCCCGGCTCGAGTGGCCGTTCGTGGAGGTGTTCCCGTCCCGCCTGGCCGGGGACCCGCAGGGCCTGGCCGGTGCGCTGCGGGAGACCTTCCTGGAGATCGCGGAGCTGGAGCACGCCGTGGTGTTCATCGACGAGGTGGAGGAGATCGCCTCCCAGCGCGCAGGGGACCCGCCGTCGCCGCTGCAGGGCGTCACCAATGAACTGCTGAAGATCATCCCCGCGTTCCGCGAGCAGCCCGGCCGGCTCCTGGTCTGCGCCACCAATTTCATCCGGGCGCTGGACTCCGCCTTCCTGCGCCACGGCAGGTTCGACTACGTGATTCCCATCGGATTGCCGGACCGGCAGGCACTCGAGGCGATGTGGCAGCGGTTCATCCCCGCGGCCGTGGTGGACGCCGTGGACGTGGAACTGCTGGTAGAACGCACCGAAGGGTTTTCGCCGGCGGACATCGAGTACGCTGCCCGCAGCGCTTCCCAGCGGGCTTTGGAAAAGGCAGTGTACGACGACGGCGGGCTGGCTTCCGGCGGTGACGCTTCGGTGCGCGAGGCGGTGCGGAAGGGCCCGTCCACCCAGGATTACCTGGATGCGATCGGTGAAACGCGCACCACCGTCAGCGCGGAGGTGCAGGCGGATTTCCTGGAAGACATCGGCTCGCTGGGCCGGGTCTAATCCCCGGAAACGTCGTCGTAGGAGAGGTTCTCGTAGTCGGTGTCGTCGTCCTCGTCCAGCATGGCGTCGAATTCCTCCAGCAGCCAGGGGTTGATCCGGGCCAGGATCTTGCGGGTTTCCTCCACGGGAACCGCCGCGTACAGCACCGGCCGGGCGTCGTCGTAGCGGGTGACGGGCGGTTTGTCCGGCCACTTTTCCGCGAGGGCCTTCACCCGTTCGGGCAGCGAGTTATGGGCGTTGTCGGCAATTTTGACCAGGGTCGCGTCGTGGTCCTCGGCGATGAAGCGGATTCCGGCCTGGTAGTCGTCGGGGTTGTCGTGCAGCCGTTTGGTGACGCGCTCGATGATGCGCACAGCGCGCTCGGAGACGCCCATGTCCAGCAGAGCCTGCCGGGTCATCGGGGTGTCTTCGGCAATGTCATGAAGGTAGCCGGCAATCCGGACGTCGTCGTCGAAGTCCGCAAGGGCGTCGCCGACGGCCAGGACATGCTCGCGGTACGGCCCCTTGAGTTTGTCCTTTTGGCGGTTGTGGGCAACTTCGGCGAGGACCTTGGCAGTCTCCACCGTGAATCGCGGCCCGTGGAGGCTCGCGTCCGCGGTTCCTGTTTCTGGCATGGGTCCAGCCTACGCGCCCGCCCCGGGCACGCCCGGCCACGTCCATGGCTCCATGGGGAGCGAGCTGGGGTCAAAGGACTCCAGGGCATGGTCCAACGAACCGGGCGGAAGGCCCACGGACTCAAGGATGGCGTCGCGGACCCGGGTTGGGTCCGCTCCGGCCGTTGCCAGGTCCGCCAAGGTCACGGCGCCGTCGCGCTTCGCCAGCCGGGCGCCGTCGACGTTTACCACGAGGGGCACATGCGCATATTCCGGTACGGGAATATTCAGCAGGGACGCGAGATACGCCTGGCGTGGCGTGGACGGCAGGAGGTCCCCACCCCGGACCACCTGGTCTATGCACTGCGCGGCATCGTCCACCACCACCGCGAGGTTGTACGCGGTGACACCGTCATTGCGGCGCAGCACAAGATCGTCCACCACCCCGGTGAACTCGCCGTGCAGGGTGTCATGGACCGTGAATTCGGTGACGTCCGCCCGCAGCCGGAGGGCCGCGGGCCGGGTGGAGCGCTTGAACTCCAGCTCCGCCCGGCCCAGGTTCCGGCAGGTCCCCGGGTAGCCGCCTTGGGGAGCGTGCGGCGCGGAGGCTGCTTCCTGGATTTCCCGGCGCGTGCAGAAGCACTCGTAGGTGAGCCCCGCCTGTTCCAGGCCGGCAATGGCCCGGGCGTAGAGGGGCCCGCGTGTCGTCTGCCGCACCACGTCTCCGTCCCAGGTCACGCCGACGGCCTGGAGGTCCCGCAGCTGCCCCGCCTCTGATCCGGCGCGGGCGCGGTCCAGGTCCTCCACCCGCAGGAGGAACGCCCGTCCCGTGGATCGGGCAAAGAGCCAGGCGAGGATGGCGGTCCGCAGGTTTCCGACGTGCAGGTCACCGGAGGGACTGGGGGCGAAACGTCCGGCGGAGGTCATAAATCCACCTTAAACGGAACAGCACAAGAGCCCCTCAGCTACCGATGACTTCGGGGAATGCCGACGTCGGTAGCTCAGGGGCTCTTGCCGTGTGATGCGGAATGACATTGGTGTGAACAAGAGTCAATCTGCGGCAGCGTCCTTGCGGGAAGCTTGGTCCAGGGACCGGGTGGTGTGCCGGGGATCCTGTAGCCTGCGGGACTGCGGCGGTAGCCTGCATCCCTTATTGCCATGATTTCAGCAGATGCCCTACAGTAGGCGCAACCGAGGTCACTCGGACTGGTCAGACTGACTAATTGATGATGCACAGCAAAGCAGGAAGTGGTCAGATTGCAGGAACTCGATTCGACCGACAGGCGCATCCTGGCCGCGCTTGATAACGATCCACGGGTGCCCATCATGGTGCTTGCCCAGAAACTGGGCCTTGCCCGCGGCACCGTCCAGTCGCGCCTGGAGCGGATGGCCGCCTCGGGCGCCCTCCGCCCCAACAGCAGCCGGGTCCTGCCCTCCGCGCTCGGCCGTGGCGTGGCCGCAGCTGTCAGCGCAGAACTGGACCAAAGCCACCTTAACGAGGCGATCGCTGCGCTGCGCAAGATCCCCGAAGTCCTGGAATGCCATGCCCCCGCGGGGGACACTGACCTGCTGATCCGCGTGGTGGCCAAAAGCCCCGACGATCTCTACCGGGTCTCCGAGGAGATCCGCCTCTGCCCGGGCATTGTCCGCACCTCAACGAGCATGTTCCTGCGCGAGGTCATCCCGTACCGGACCACCGGGCTCCTGCAGGAGGGGCAGGGGTAGCCTGGCGCCCACAGGGCAGCTCTCCCCATCGCCGCCGGTCGGCGGCTGCGGCTAGGCTGGCACGGGATCCAACAGGGGGAAAATATGGCGGGGAATTTTTACGGCGGTGATGTGGCACAGCTCCGGCAGCTTGCCAAGGACCTGTCCAGGAGTGCGAGCCGGCTCGAGTCCCTGGGCCAGCAGCTCTCCAGCAGCATCGCTTCAGGGCTGTGGAAGGGGCACGACGGCGACAGGTTCCGCAGCGAGTGGACCTCCTCCCACGCCAGGTTGCTGAGGTCTGCCACCGCAGGGCTGGAATCGGCGTCCAAAGCATTGCTGGCCAACGCGGACGAGCAGGAGAAAGCCAGTGCCGGCGGTTCCGGCGGGACTGGAACAGGAGGCTCGGGCGCGTCCGGTGGCGGTACTGCGCAGGAACTGACGGATCTGCTGACCGGCATGTCCCCCTCGGAGCGGCTGCAGTACCTGCAGGGCGCGGAGTTCCGCCAGTGGGCCCTGGCCAACCCGGAGGCGGCCAAGGCAGCAATGGACGCCGCCGCAGATTCCGGGCTGATCGAGAAGAAGTCCCCGGAATATGCGGACTTCCTCAGCTCGTACTGGAACAACCAGGCGATGCTGCAGATGGGGATCGACCCCTCCACCTGGGACACCTCCAAGGGGACCGAATACAACTGGAATACCATCCGCAGCGTCTACGACTATTACGGACAGGCCTACCTCGCGAACCCCGACCTCCAGTGGGCTGGAATGGCCAACATGATCGGGCCATCGTTCGCCGGCGGTTTCCGGGACATGGCCGTGCTGCGGGACTTGGCCCGCCAGATCGCGGACAACCCGGCCTCCGATGTTCCCCTGCCGGTCCTGGACCAGCTGGAGCAGCTTGCCGGCATGTCAGACCAGGAGATCCGCTTCTACGAAACCAGCATGCTGGACATGAACAAGGAAATCTTCCTTGACCAGGCACGCCAGCACCAGGCCTACCTCAACGGCGGTATCGAAGAAATCAACCGGCTCCGCGACTCAGGCGCCATCGATCCCGAGACGGCGCGTGCATGGGCCCAGGTGGACTCCGGCATTCCGGATGAAGTTCGGAAGGGCAATACGGCCCTGCTTTACCGCGAGCAGAACGACATCATCGCGGACGACTACGACTCCATGCGCAGCCACCCCGGCGGCGAAGCCGTGACATACATGGTGACCCTCGCCGGCGAACCCTCCATCCCGGGCGCCAGGAGCTATCCGGAGGTATTTCCTTACAGCTTCAGCGTGGAAAGTCCCGGCCCGCAGAACATCCCGTTCACCAACTGGGACAACCCGGCCCAGTTCCGCACCGATTTCACCACCGGCTTCCCGGACGGCAACATCGCCAACGCGGACCAGCGCTGGAACCTCATCAAGCAGGACACGCTGCCTGCCTATCAGCATCTGTTGGCAACAGATCCGGCCCGCGCGGCCGGGATCATCGGATCCGACTTCGATGCCCGGGTGGACCAGTACCGGCCCACCAACAACATCCCTGCCGTCATGGGCCGCTTCCTTGATGGTTTCGGAGCCGAGGTGCACCAGTGATGACGCCCTTTCTTTCTGCCGGCCGCGCACTGCGGCCGCGTGCCGGCGTCGTCCTGGTCCTCCTGGCCGCTGCTGCACTGGCGGGCTGCGCGCCCGCCGCCCCGACCTCCACTCCGCCGTCCGCCTCATCACCTTCCGCAGGGAGCACCGTGCACACTTCCGAATTTTCCACCCTTGACGCCGCCGGCGTGGATGCCATCCGCGAGACGAGGACGGCCCGCCTGGACATGCGCTCGGGCAGGCTGCAAAAAGCGTCGGTGAGGCTGACCGACGACAGCTTTGGCCCGGAGATCAACACCCGCGACCTCGGCAAGATTTCCCTGACCATTGCCGGTCCCACCGGAGACGTGCAGGCCGAAACAGACCGCATCCGCTTCAGCACCACGGAACAGGAGCCCGATTTCCGCGAGGTGACCTATTTCCTGACTGCAGGGTCGCTGGAGGAGTACACCGGCCTGATCCGGGACGGGGTTGAGAAGTATGGGGTGGACTCTGCCGCCGCGGAGAGGTGGATCAGCAGCATGGAAAGCAATCCGGGCACCAAGAGCAATTTCTCCATCACGTCCGGCACCAGCACGGGACTTGAAGTGAACTACGACCTCCGCTACGACGGCTCAAAGGACGTCCAGGTCATCATCGTCCACGTCAACCCGCTGACCTAGCCTTCCTACACGGGCGGACCGGCGTTGGACTTGAGGTTCTTCATCACGAGGGTGGACGTCAACCGCTCCACCCCGGGAAGCGATGTCAGTTCGGTGTCGTAAAAACGCTGGTAGGCGGGCAGGTCTGCGGCGATGATCTTCAGCAGGTAGTCGGGCGAGCCGAACAACCGCTGCGCCTCCACGATGTTGGGATTGTCCGCCACCCGGTTCTCGAAGATTTCCATGGTGGGACGGTCCACCTGGCGCAGGGTGACGAACACGATCGCCTCGAAACCCAGGCCGACCGCCGCCGGGTCAATGTCCGCCTTGTAGCCGCGGATCACGCCGGACTGCTCCAGGTCACGCAGCCGGCGGTGGCAGGGCGCCACCGTCAGCCCCACCTTTGCGGCGAGCGCCGTGGCAGTCATCCGGCCATCCTCCTGGAGGTAGCGCAAAATATTCCTGTCAATGGCGTCTATCACGCAATAAACATACTGCCCGTACCGCGAGGCGGGCGAAAACCGGACAGCACTTATGGCGTGATTCTCTCTAAGGTTGCTCTTGAGACACCGTCGACAGGAGAACCCCCGTGAATCCCCAGCTGTTCCTGGCCTTTATCGTGGTGGCCGCCGCTTTGGCCTGCACGCCGGGAGTGGACTGGGCGTACACCATTGCCGCCGGCCTCCGGCAGCGCAGTTTCGTGCCGGCGGTGGCGGGGCTCTGCGGTGGCTACATCCTCCACACCGTCCTGCTGGTGGCAGGCCTGGCGGCGCTGTTGGCCGGAATGCCTGGTCTCCTGGGCTGGATCACCCTGGCCGGTGCGGCCTATCTTCTCTGGCTCGGCATTGGGACCCTCCGGTCCTGGCGGGGTGCAAGCTTTGGTGCCGCGGCGGCAGGCGGCTCCGGAACGCGGCTGCGCACCTTCCTGCAGGGCATGGGGACCAGCGGGATCAACCCCAAGGGGCTGCTGTTCTATGTGACGCTGATTCCGCAGTTCGTCAGCGCGGACGCCTCCCTGCCGGTGCCGGTGCAGTCGGGACTGCTGGGTATGACGTTCGTGGCCCTGGCGGGGCTGGTCTACACGGCGGTGGCACTGCTCTCGAGGACGCTCCTGCAGAGCCGGCCCGGGGCTGCGCGCGTGGTGACCCTTGCCAGCGGCATCATCATGGTTGCTTTGGGGACCGTCCTGCTCGGCGAGCAGGTGGTGCCGTTCCTCGCCGGCCGCGCCTAGTCACCGCTGAGTTCCTTCCAGTCCTGCTCCCACATCCGCCGCATTTCCTCGTCCTTGCGGATGGGCACCGGCGCCCCGATTTCCCGTTGCGGCTCCGGGTCCCCGCGCCGGCGTCCCCAGTCGCGCGGATTCAGGGACCGCCGGCTTGACTCCAAGACCAGCAGCGCGCGGTCCGTCAGGGCGTCGTTGCGGAGTGCCAGGTGGGTCTTGCGGCGGCGCAGGACCTCGGCGATGGCCTGCTGCGCCGCGTCCAGCCGACCTTCCCGGCGCAGCGCCCGGGCTCGGACCAGGAGCAGGGCAGCAGAGAGGTCGTCGGCGTTCAGCAAGCCCTCCGTCCAGTCGATGACAGTGCGGCTCCGGCCAAGGTCCAGGGCCAGCGAGCAGCGGGCCAAGGCCATGGGGAGTGACGGCGGCAACCCCGAGAGGGCGTCCAGGGCAGCTTCCGTGCGGCCTGTCTCGCGCAACGAATGGGCCAGGGCCAGGAACACCGACTCCTCGCTGAACAGCACCGGGATTTCCACCCGTTCAGCCAGTTCGATCCGGGTGACGATCCTGGTGAGGTAGGTGGAGGAGTACCGGTTGGCCTCCTCATCGTTCCGGGTGGTCAGCCCGCGCTGCAGGAGTTCGGAGGCACGGAGGTAGCCGCCGTGTTTGTACTCGAGGAGGCCTGCCATGAGGTAGCACAGCCCGGCCCAGCCGGGGTAGGTCCGCGCCAGGTAGATCAGCCGCTCGGGTTCGCGGCTGGAGAAAACCGCCTCGTGGACTGCCCTGGCGGGCTTTGACGGCAACCGCTTAAGCCGAGGAACCTCGCCGTCGATGGACAGCAGGGCCGGGTTCCGTCCGCCCAGCACGCCGGTAAGCAGGCCGCCCACGCCGCCGGCAAGGTCGTGGACCGGCGTCCGCAGCTGGGCGTGCCCGAACGGCGTGAGGTCACGGCTGTCCCAATAGATCGGTGCGGTGTCCCCGGCGCTCATCGTTCCATGCTAACCGGGAAGGGGCGGGGCCCCGCCGGGCGGTCAGCGGCCGGCGGCCGCAATCCATACTCCGACCACCCAGGTGCTGGCGGCCAGGCAGGCCAGCCCGAACTCGGCGAGCATCCCCAGGCCGGTGGCCTTCAGGGCAGCCCAACTGGACCTGGCCGCCGTCGGAAAATCCCTGGTGCGGAGGAACTCGCTGACCAGCAGGCCGGCGGCAAAACCAACGAAGAGTCCCAGCACCGGGATGATGAACATCCCCACAACGGCTGCCACGAGCGCCACCACGACGCTCCGGCTGGGGATGGCGTGCTGCTTGAGCTTCCTGCCGGTGAGCACGGCGCCGGCGGTCATGCCCCCGGCAACAAAGATCATGGCCACCGCGAAAACCACCCACCCCACGGTGCCGGCGCCGCCCCAGATGGCCCAGGCCAGCAGGCTGATGCCTACCAGGACGCTGCCGGGAAGGACGGGGATGATGGTGCCGGCCACGCCCACCAGGATTCCCAGGCCGCACAGGATGGTCACCACGGTTTCGGAGGTCATGGTCCCCAGTCTAGGGGCGCTCCTCAAGCGCCCGACGGCGGTGCCTCCTTCCGCGAAGGAGGCACCGCCGTCGTTGCCTGTCCCCAGGCGAGGGCCTACTCCGCTTCCACCGCCGCGGCGACGGCTGCGGTGACCGCGGGGGCGACGCGGGGGTCCAGCGGGCTGGGCACGATGTAGTCGGCCGACAGGTCCTCGGCGGCCAGCTCCGCGATGGCGCGGGCGGCAGCCAGCTTCATGGCCGGCGTGATGCGGCGTGCGCCGGCGTCCAGCGCGCCGCGGAAGATACCCGGGAAGGCCAGGACGTTGTTGATCTGGTTCGGGAAGTCGCTGCGGCCGGTAGCCACCACCGCGGCGTACTTCACGGCTACCTCGGGCAGGACTTCGGGGTCCGGGTTGGACAGGGCAAACACAATGGCGTCCTGGTTCATCAGGGCCAGGTGTTCCTCGGCCAGCTTGGAGGAGGAGACGCCGATGAACACGTCCGCGCCGGCCAGCGCTTCGGCGGGGCCGCCGGTGATGCCGCGGGGGTTGCTGCGGGCTGCGATGTCCGCCTTCTTGCTGGCGGTGTCGGCCGCAAGGTCGGCGCGGCTGCTGTTGATGACACCGCGGGAGTCCAGCAGGACGACGTCGGTGATGCCGGCGGCCAGCAGGATCTCGGCGACGGCGATCCCGGCGGCACCGGCACCGGACACCACCACCTTGAGGCCTTCCAGGCCCCGGCCGGTCACCTTGGCGGCGTTGGTGAGGGCTGCGAGGGCCACGACGGCGGTCCCATGCTGGTCATCGTGCATGACGGGGCAGTCCAGCGCCTCGATCAGCTTTTCCTCGAGTTCAAAGCAGCGCGGTGCGGAGATGTCTTCGAGGTTGACGGCGCCGAAGCTGGGGCGCAGCCGGACCAGGGTCTCCACGATCTCGTCCACGTCGGTGGTGTTCAGGACCAGCGGGATGGAGTCGAGGTCGCCGAAGGTCTTGAAGAGCGCCGATTTGCCTTCCATGACGGGCAGCGAGGCGCTGGCGCCGATGTTGCCCAGGCCCAGGACGGCCGTGCCGTCGCTGACCACGACCACCAGGCGCTCGGCCCAGGTGAGGGTGCGGGCCAGTTCAGGCCTGGCGTGGATGGCGCGGCTGACTTCGGCAACACCAGGGGTGTAGGCGATGGACAGGTCCCGCTTGTTGGAGAGCGGAACGGTGCTGGTCACGGACAGCTTGCCGCCTTGGTGGGCGCCGAAGATTTCGTTTTCGGTCAGGGCCGTCGCTGCTGAGTTGTCGGTGGCGGTAACTGCGTCAATGGACACGTCGTTGTCTCCTGGTGCTCGCCGTGGGCGCACGGCACATGGAGCTGGAACCCGGCCGGGCCCAGCGGGGAAAGTAGTGCGACCGGAAACCCAAGGGTGGCGGGTCCAGGGGAACGCCGGGGGTGTTTCCGCCCTGCCGCTCCGGTGCGACCATGGTAGGCACCCACAAACGTCCGGCAGGAACGTCAAGGAACCCCTGATGCAGTGCCAAAAGGTTTAAGCAGGCCTTTTAGTGATCCAGATCACGGTATTATGGCGGATTTAATCGCGCGTTGGTCTAGACCAGTTACGCGGATTTAGTCACTGTTAATCCGGATTCAGCCTCCGGAGACAAGCGACCGCAGGCTTTTTTGAGGTCTTCCTCGGCTTCGAAGAGGGAAAGCCGGCGGTTCCGCACGGACTGGACCAGACCAGTGACGGTCAGCAGGAGGACCCGCGCGCCCACCGCATCGCCGCACGCGCCGGCAACGAGCTTCTCGCTGAGCGCGTCGATCTCGCGCAGGAGCTCCGTGGTATCCCGCTCCGGCAGGTAGACACTCCGGCTCAGGCACTGTTCCACGGCAGGCTGCATGACGCGCATGTGGAAAATCTCCATCACCAGGCCGGAGAGGGCATGTCCGCGGAAACGCGGCGATGATCCACGGGCACCGGCCTGCAGTTCGTCCAGCTGGTGCCGGAAGAGCGCGAGCATCAGGTGGGTGGGAGACGGAAAATACCGGTAGAGCGTCCCCAGCGGGACGTCGGCTTTTTCTGCGACTTCGGAGAGCTCCACAGCGTCCAGTCCCTTGCGGGCAAACGCTGCGGCGGTGTCGAGGATCCGCGCGTAACGGAGGCGCTGGCGGGGAGCGGAAGGCCGGGCGGCCATGGGCGGATGGTCTGAAAAAGTCTCGGGCATAAGCATTCCGGGGTTGTGTTTTAGGGGACTGCGGCCAGGAGTGCCCCCACTTCCGTACCACCCTGCAGCCCGGTTCAACTATACGGCAACCGCACCGAGCAGGTTGGTCAGCGGGCTTACCTTCGGCCGCCTTCGGGTCAGTCCACGCCCTTGATCTTGACGACGAAAACAGCGCCCAAAAGCCCGATGACGGCGGCGGTGAGGAACAAGGTCCGGTAGCCGCCCGCGTACGTCACGGCCACCAGCGCCAGGGCCGGGGCAACCACCTGGGGCAGGGAGTTGGCCACATTGATTACGCCCATGTCCTTGCCGCGGCTGACGGCGAACGGGAGGACCTGGGTCAGCAGAGCGAAGTCCACCGCGAGGTAGGCACCGAAGCCGATGCCCAGGACCGCTGCCCCCGCGAGGGCGCCCGGCCACACGGGGAAGAACGCCATGATGGCCCCGGCCATGGCGATCGTGGCGGACGAACCGATGACGAACGGCTTCCGCCGGCCCACCCTGTCGCTCCAGGGACCGGCCAGCACGGCGGTGATCATCACCATCACGGCATAGATGCCGGTCAGGACCAGTACCCCCGCGGCCGGGTCAGGGTAGCCGATCACGTCCCGCAGGAAGAACAGCAGGTACACGATGGTCAGCTGGTTGCCCACGTTCACCAGGAACCGCGTCAGCCACGCCCAGGCGAAGTCCGGATACCGCACCGGGCTGACCCAGAAGCCTTTGGCAAAGACGCGGGGGCGGAACGCCTCCAGTTCCGACGCCGGCAGGACGGGATCGTTCCGGTGGAAGAGGTACGGCAGGACGGACAGCAGGAGGGCCGCGGCGCACAGCCAGTAGCCCACCATGAAGTTGCCGGCAACCACCGCCCCGAAGACGGCGCCGGTGAGGATGCCCAGGGTCTGGCCCATGGCCGCGAGCCCGCCCACGCCGCCGCGCTGGGCCACGGGCACCCGGTCCGGGACGGCGGCGGTGATGGCAGCATAGGCGGCGTTCGCACCCAGTTGCACCAGGCACCAGAAAAGCACCATGAGCGCCACGGCGCCGGAAAACGACATCGCCAGCAGGGCCGCCGTCGCCAGCACCGCCCCTGCCAAAATCCACGGGGCACGGCGGCCAAAGCGCGAGGTGGTCCGGTCCGAGAGGGCGCCGAAAAGCGGGTTGGCCACCAAGGACACGGCGGCACCGCAGGCCGTCACCAAGGAAAGGATGGCTTCCTTGCTGGGCGCGTCGATACTGATGGCCTGTTGGCCGATGAACACGTTGATCGGGCCGAAGAAGGCGGCGTTGATGCCGACGTTCACCAATACCAGGCCGGTGACCCACCGAGCGGTGACCTTCTGCACCGGCTCGGCGAGCGCCGCCGTCGCACTTTCCGGTGCGGAGCCGGGCGGCGGCAGAGGCTTCTTGGACAGACTCATTGGCTTGGCTCCCCCTGGTGCGGCCGGTTGGCGGTGGGAATCAGACTATCGTGGGCCGTACCTGGCCGCGGGGCCCCGCCCCGGTGCCCCGTCACTGAAGACCAAGGAGCAACAGATGAGCGCACCCACTCCCGCGGGAAACCCACCCGTGAACACTGCAGACCTCTATGACGAACGCGGCTCCGAACTGGCATCGATCTCCCTGCAGTTCCAGTCCCTGGGCGGACGGACGCATTTCAACGGCCCGGCCCGGACCATCCGGTGCTTCCAGGACAACGCCCTGGTGAAGTCGACGCTCGCATCCCCGGGGAACGGCGCCGTCCTGGTGGTGGACGGCGGCGGATCGCTGGGGACGGCCCTCATGGGGGACATGATCGCCGAAAGCGCCGTGGCGAACGGCTGGGCCGGCGTCGTGATCAATGGCGCCATCCGGGACCGGGAGGCCCTTGCCCGGCTGGACCTTGGGGTCAAGGCACTCGGCAGCAACCCGAAGAAGAGCCTGAAGGCCGGCGCCGGGGAGGTCGACGTGGACGTGGTGATCGACGGCGTGACCATCCGTGCCGGGGCCGCCATCTGGTGCGACCCGGACGGCATCCTCGTGGAGGCCTAGGCAGGGAGCGCCGCCCGGCAACGGCAACCGCGGAAAGTTGGCAGGGCGGGGAATAAAAAGTGCGAGTAAGATAGTTACTGAAAGCAACTATCGCTGCTTATATCCTTTTCTTCCCCTGGAGCCCCCATGTCCAAAGCCTCTGCCGCGCCCCGCGCCGGAGAAACACTGACGCAACGCCAGATCGTCACGGTAATGGTTGGCCTGATGCTGGGCATGTTCCTCGCATCCCTGGACCAGACCATCGTTTCGACGTCCATCTACACCATCGCCAACGATCTCGACGGGCTCTCGCTGCAGGCGTGGGCCACCACCGCGTACCTGATCACGTCCACCGTCAGCACCCCGCTGTACGGCAAGCTGAGCGACATCTTCGGCCGCCGGCCGCTGTACCTGACGGCCATCGCCATCTTCCTGGTGGGTTCGCTGTACGCGGGCTCGGTGCACTCGATGACCGAACTGGCCATTGCCCGCGGCATCCAGGGCCTCGGCGCGGGCGGGCTGCTGGCCCTGGCGCTGACCATCATCGGCGACATCGTCTCCCTCAAGGACCGTGCCAAGTTCCAGGGCTACTTCATGTCCGTCTTCGGTATTTCCTCGGTTCTCGGCCCTGTGGTGGGCGGCGCGTTCGCCGGATCAGCCAACATCCTGGGCTTTGACGGCTGGCGCTGGGTCTTCTTCATCAACATCCCCATCGGCCTTGCCGCCCTGACGGTGGTGTTCCTGTTCCTGCACCTGCCGGCGAAGCACCTGAAGCAGAAGATCGACTACTGGGGCGCCGCAGCCATCACGGTGGCGATCGTTCCGCTCCTGCTGGTGGCCGAGCAGGGCCGCTCCTGGGGCTGGGCCTCGGTCAACTCCTTCCTCTGCTACGGCCTGGGCGTCGTGGGCATTGCCTGGTTCCTGCTCGCCGAGAAGCGCGCCGGCGACTACGCCCTGATCCCGCTGCGGCTCTTCCACAACGTCACGTTCGGGCTGTCCTCGCTGCTGAACTTCATCATCGGCATCGGCATGTTCGGCGCCATCGCCATGCTTCCCATGTACCTGCAGCTGGTGAAGGGCCTAACCCCCACGCAGGCGGGCCTGATGATGATCACCTTCACGGTGGGCATCCTGTTCGGTTCCATCACCGCCGGCCGCACCATTTCCGCGTCCGGAACGTTCCGCATCTTCCCCATCATGGGCACCGGCATCCTGACCGCTGCCGCCCTGGTGATGGGCTTCTCCCTGGGCGTGGACACCGGGTTGTGGGTTCCCGGCCTCATCGCCGTGTTCTTCGGCGTGGGCCTGGGCTTTTGCATGCAGCCCCTCACCCTTGCCATGCAGACCTCCGTTCCGCCGCGCGACATGGGCGTAGGCACCTCGTCCGCGGCGTTCTTCCGCTCCATGGGCGGCGCCGTGGGTACCGCCGTGTTCATCTCCATGCTTTTCAGCCTGGCCGCCAGCCGGATTGCGGACGGCATGAAGAGCGCCACCACGGATCCTGCCTACCTCGCCGTCCTGAAGGACCCCGCCGTCGCGTCCGATCCCGCCAACGCCAAGCTGTATGACTTCTTCAAGAACGGCGCCTCCAACGATTCGCTGAACGACACCAGCTGGCTGCACACGGCCAACTCCACCCTGACCAGGCCCATCACCGAAGGCTTCGCCACCTCGATCGACACCGTGATGCTGACCGCTGCTGCCCTGACGGGCCTGGCGTTCCTCATCAGCTTTGCGTTGCCGCGGAAGAAGCTGACGGACCAGAAGGCCTCGCCGCAGGACAAGGACGACATGCAGATTCCGGCCCACTAGGCCCGGAAGCGCACGGAGAAACGACGACGGCGGCACGGCCCGCCGTCGTCGTTTTTCGTTGCGGGGCAAGTTGTGGGGCAAGGGGCGCCAAGTGGAACCTGCGGCGGTGGCGTGCCACACTGTTTAGCGCGTGTGCGCCGGCCCTTTGGGCCGGTACAGCAGCCGACGACGTCCGCACCGCATCCATAAACCCCCAACACCAGGGAGAACCATGCCCACTGCACAGGAGCAGACAACCGCCCGGATTCCACGGCGGGTGATCTGGCTGGCGCTCGCGGGGGCGGTGGGCGGATTCCTCTTCGGCTTCGATTCGTCCGTGGTCAACGGTGCCGTGGACGCCATGAAGGAAGAATTCGCCCTATCCGAGGCCGTGACCGGCTTCGCCGTCGCCATCGCCTTGCTTGGCTGCGCCGCCGGGGCCTTCCTGGCCGGCAAGGTGGCGGACCGCTACGGCCGCATTCCCGCCATGAAGCTGGGCGCCTTGCTCTTCCTGGTCAGCGCCGTGGGCACGGGCTTCTGCTTCGGCGTCTGGGACCTGATCTTCTGGCGCCTGGTGGGCGGCCTGGGCATCGGCCTGGCGTCCGTGATCGCCCCCGCCTACATTTCCGAGATTTCACCGCGGAAGGTCCGGGGACGACTGGCCTCCCTGCAGCAACTGGCCATCACCACCGGTATCTTCGCGGCCCTGCTCTCCGATGCGCTCCTGGCCACGACGGCCGGTGGCGCGGACCAGTCGTTCTGGCTCGGTATCGAAGCCTGGCGGTGGATGTTCCTTGCCGCCGCCGTTCCCGCCGTCGTGTACGGCTGGGTGGCCTTCACGCTGCCTGAATCCCCGCGCTTCCTGGTGTTCCAGGGCAAGGAGGACCAGGCGCGGAAGGTCTTCGATTCGATTGCGCCCGCCGAGGACACCGACCGGCACATCCGCGACATCCGGGAAGCCATCGAGGAAGACAAGCTGGCCGGCCAAAAGGGTTCCCTGCGCGGCAAGGCGTTTGGCCTGCAGGCGGTGGTGTGGGTGGGCATCATCCTGTCCGTGCTGCAGCAGTTCGTGGGCATCAACGTGATCTTCTACTACTCCACCACCCTGTGGAAGGCCGTCGGGTTCCAGGAAAAGGACTCGCTGGCCATTTCGGTGGCAACGGCGGTCACCAACATCCTGGTTACCTTGGTGGCCATCGCCCTCGTGGACCGTATTGGGCGGCGCCCCATACTCCTCACCGGCTCCGTGGGAATGGCGGTGTCCCTGGGCGCCATGGCCCTTGCGTTCTCCTCGGCAACGGGCAGCGGCGAGGACATCACCCTGCCGGGCGCCTGGGGACCGGTGGCGCTCGTGGCAGCCAACGTGTTCGTGATCAGCTTCGGCGCGTCCTGGGGACCGCTGGTGTGGGTGCTCCTGGGCGAGATCTTCCCATCCAAGATCCGCGCCCGGGCCCTGGGCCTGGCAGCTGCCGCGCAGTGGGTGGCCAACTTCGCCATCACCCTCAGCTTCCCGGTGATGGCCGCAGGCTCGCTGCCCCTGACGTACGCCATGTACGCGCTGTTCGCGGCGGCTTCCTTCTTCTTCGTGATGTTCAAGGTGCCGGAGACCAACGGAATGTCCCTGGAGCAGGCAGAGACGCTGTTCGTGCCCAAGGGTTCCAAGAAGGCCTCGTAACGCCGCCCCGGCTTTCGCTGGAAACAACAAAACCCTCCATCACCTGGCGTGATGGAGGGTTTGTTTGTTGCCGGCCGCTTACACCACGTGTGGTTCGTGTGAGGAGAGGTAGGCCCGGCCGCCGAGGGCGATCAGGATGGCCACCACCATGGCCGCCGCGCCGGCAAAGAACGGAACCTGCGGGCCAAAGTGCTCACCGAGCTGTGCGGCCGCGAACGGGGCCAGGGCACCGCCCATCCAGCGGACGAAGTTGTAGCCGGAGGACGCCACCGGGCGGGGCGAATCGGAAACACCCATGGCCAGTTCCGTGTAGATGGTGTTGTTGACGCCCAGCAGGGCACCGGCGACGATCACCAGGACGACGACGGCCGGCACCGAGTGCCCCGCCGCCAGGCCCAGCCCGGCCAGGTCCAGCATGAGCAGGAACAACGTGCCGGTCAGCACCTTGACGGCACCGAAGCGGGCCTGCAGCGGCGGTGCCACGAAGACGGAGAACACAGCCACGGCCACGCCCCAGCCGAAGAAGACGCCGCCGATTCCGTAGGCGTTCATGCCCAGGATGAACGGGGTGAAAGCCAGGATGGTGAAGAAGCCGTAGTTGTAGAACAGGCCGCTCGCCGCCGTCGTCCGCAGTCCCTTGTGGCCCAGTGCCAGCAAGGGGTCCCGCAGGCGGACCTTGCGCTCGGGCAGCGGCGTCTTGGGCAGCAGGGCGATCAGGGCGATGAAGGCGGCCGCCATGAGGACGGCGGTGCCGAAGAACGGCGCGCGCCACTGCCAGCCGCCCAGGAGGGCGCCCAGGAGCGGGCCGAGCGAGATGCCCAGGCCCAAGGCGGCTTCGTAGAGGATGATAGCGGTCCCGGCACCGCCGCTGGCGACGCCGACAATGACGGCAAGGGCCGTGGCCACGAACAGGGCGTTGCCCAATCCCCAGCCGGCCCGGAAGCCCACCAGCTCACTGACGCTGGCAGACAGGCCGGAGAGCGAGGAGAAGATGACGATGACGGCCAGGCCGATCAGGAGGGTCTTTTTGCCGCCGATCCGTGACGAGACAAACCCTGTGATCAGCATGGCAAGTGCAGTGACCAGGAAGTAGCTGGTGAAGAGCAGCGAGACCTGGCTGGGGCTCGCCTGCAGGTTGGTGGCAATGGCGGGGAGGATGGGGTCCACCAGGCCGATGCCCATGAAGGCGAACACTGCAGCGAGCGCGGTGGCCCACACCGCCTTCGGCTGCTTGAGGAATGAGGCCTTTTCAGCCTGCAGGGTGTTTTCTGGTGCCGGCAGGGTTTCTGCGAGCTGGCCGTCCATGGAGGGTACTCCTAAATTCGTCACTGGTTCAGTTCTGGAGGGAAGCGTTGATTTTGTCGATGACCGGCAGCGCGTCAGCCAGGGCTTTGCGGTCCTGGTCGCTGAGGGTGCTCAGGATGCCTGCCATCACCTGGTTGCGGCGCCGGTTTGCCGAGTCGACGGCGTCCCGGCCCTCGGGGGTCAGGATCACCCTGACAGCGCGGGAGTCGTTCGGGTCCGGTTCACGGCGGGCCAGCCCGGCGCGCTCGAGCTTGATGATCTGCTCGGTGGCGCTGGGGACGCGGACCCCGAGATTGCGGGCGATCTCGCCGACGCGCTGGCCCTCGTCAAGCAGCATTTTGAGGGTGCTGAGCTGGGCGGCGCTGAGTTCACCGTCGGCGTCGAGGCGCCGGACCAGGTAGACGCTGTGGCGGAGGGCCTCGCGGAATCCGCTGGCAAGTTCCTGGAGTGCGTTATCGTCGTTCATCGTTAGGTAGCCTAACATTTAGGGCACCTAACAGTCAAGGCTCAGAGCGTCAACTTCATCCCGACATGGCTGGCCTCGAAGCCCAGCTGCTCGTAGAACCGGTGCGCCGCGGAGCGGCTGTGGTGCGTGGTCAGCTGCATCAGGGTGCAACCCCGGCGCCGGGACTCCGCGACGGCCCAGCCCACCATCAGCTTCCCCAGGCCCTGCCCGCGAAGGGACGCGGCAACGCGGACGCCTTCAAGCTGCGAACGCCAGGCACCCTGCCGGGAGATGCCGGGAAGGAAGCTGAGCTGGAAGGTGGCCACCACGGGGCCGGCCTGGTCCCCCACCGGCACGGCCTCGCCGACGATCAAGAAGTGGGCGGGGTCGGCGTCGATCGCGTCAAAGGCCCGCTGGTAGGGCTCCATGTCCTGTGCGGTCTCGCGGCCGGCGCCCAGGGCGTCGTCGGCGAGCAGCTGCACCATGGCCGGGAGGTCGGCAGGGGTGGCATGGCGGAGGCGGAACGTACCGCCGTCGACGTCGGCGGTCAGCAAGGGAGTCACGGCACGTTGGGTATCGGTCACCTGCCCAGCTTGGCACAGGATCTGAGCGGAGGTTTGGGGAAAGCGGGCAAAAGGTGAGCGGGCGTTGCGGGAAAGCGGGCAAAAGGTGAGCGGGGGTTTCCGGGGTATTGCACGACGGACGAACGCCGGCACCCACTCCTGCGATGAAGTGGGTGCCGGCGTCGCTGGGATGGCGCGCGTCAGGCGGGGGCGCCTGCCAGTTCGGCCTGCCGTTCCTCCACGAGGGTGGCGACGGCGCTGAACAGCGGGTGGTCCGCTTCAAGTCCGGTGATCCTGGCCGTGGCATCAGCCGGGCTGGCGGAGCCGAGGATGCCCGCGAGTTCGGTGGCCTCGGCGTCTGCGGGATCGTTGAAGCGGAGTGCGGCAGCGATCGCGCCCAGCAGGGCCTCCGGCACCACGCCGCGTTCTGCCAGCTCCGCCGCCGGGCCGATGAACCTCTCGTGGCGGCTCAGCTTCCGCAGCGGGGCGCGGCCCACCCGGTTGACGGTGTCCGGCAGGTAGGGGTTGGAGAACCGGACCAGGATCTTCCGGACATACGCCTCCTGCTCGTCGTTGCTGAACCCGTGCTTGGCCACCAGGAGCTGTTTGGTCTCCTCCAGCACCGCCCGGACATCTTCCGCCACATCCTGGTCCGCCATGGCGTCGGAGATCTTTTCCAGCCCCGCCTCAAACCCCAGGTAGGCGGCGGAGGCGTGCCCGGTGTTCACGGTGAAGAGCTTCCGTTCGATGTACGGCGAGAGGTCGTCCACGAAGGTGGCCCCGGGGATCACGGGCGCGGAGTCACCCAACGGGGTGCGGTCGATGACCCATTCGTAGAAGGTTTCCACGGTGACGTCCAGGCCTTGGCCGGGCTCCTGGTTGGGCACGATCCTGTCCACGGCCGTGTTCGCGAAGACCACCTTCCCATCCAGGGCCCCGGCTGCGGCGCCTGGCTGGGCGGCCACTTCCTTGGCCAGGATGTCCGTGGCGTTGATGGCGTTCTCGCAGGCCATCACCTGCAGGGGAGCCCGGCCGGGCTCCCTGGCGACGATGCCCTTGGCGATCACGGGCGCCACGAACTTCAGGATGTGCGGACCCACCGCTGTGGTGACGATATCCGCGGTCGCGATTTCCGCGACCAGCTCAGCCTCCTGGGTGTTGGAATTCAGCGCCCGGAAGTTGTCCACGGTCCGCACGGCGGGGTTCTCACCCACCTCGTGGACCGCATAGCTGTCCGCGGCCGCCAGCCGGGTGATCAGTTCATCGGCCACGTCCGCGAACACCACCTCGTAGCCGGCATCGTGCAGGAGCAGGCCCACGAAGCCGCGGCCGATGTTGCCGGCGCCAAAATGTACTGCCTTCACTATGAGTTGACCTTTCCGAAAAGCTCCAGGACTTCATCCTCGGACGTGGCAGCCTCGAGCCGGGCCACCTGCTCCTTGTTCGTGAAGACCTTGGCGATGGAGGACAGGATGTGCAGGTGTTCGTTGTTGATGCCTGCGACACCCACCACAAACTTCACTTCCTTGCCGTTCCAGTCGATGCCTTCGGGGTAGCGGATCACGGACACCGCGGACTTGCGGATGTGGTCCTTGGCGGCGTTGGTGCCGTGCGGGATGGCCAGGAAGCTGCCCATGTAGGTGGACACCGATTCCTCGCGCTCGTGCATGGCGGCGATGTAGCCCTCATCCACGGCACCCCGGGCCAGCAGGAGCCTCCCGGCTTCGTCAATGGCAGCGTCGCGGGTGGTGGCCGAACCCGTCAGGACCACGCTCTCCCGTGCCAGGATCTCGGAGGTCCCGGCCGTGGAAGCGGCGGTTCCTGCCGCGGCAGCGGGCGCAGCGTCCACCGGGGCTTCCGCGGCGTGCGCACCGTGGGTGGCGCCGGCGTCGGCCGAGCCTTCGCGCTCGGTGTTGCTCTCGCGGACCAGTTCAACAATCTCGTCATACCGCGGGCTGCTCATGAAGTTGTCCACGGAGTAGTGCACGGCGCTGGACGTCGCGGGCTTGGCACGCTCGGTGAGGTCCTGGTGGGTGACCACGACGTCGTAGCTGTCGGTGAGGTTGGCGATCGAGGCGTTGGTGACCTTGACGTCGGGGAACCCGGCGGCCTTGATCTTGTTCCGCAGCACCGAGGCTCCCATGGCGCTGGAGCCCATGCCGGCGTCGCAGGCGAACACCACGTTGCGCACCGGGCCGGCCAGGACGCCTACCCCGCCGCGGCCGGCGGCGGCACCCGCGGCAGTTCCGACGCCGGCGCCGGTGAGGGTTGAGGCAACCGAGCTCTTCTTGCCCTTCATCTCTTCCATGCGGGCGGTGGCGTCGCCGAGGTCCGCCTCATCGCTGTGCTTGGTGGTCCGCAGGATGACCGAGGACACCAGGAAGGAAACTGCCGCCGCGAGGACCACGGACAGGATCACACCGAAGTAGCTGTCGCGGGAGGTCTGGGCCAGCACGGCGAAGATGGAGCCCGGGGCGGCCGGTGCCACCAGGCCGGAGTTGGTGACGGCGAGGGTGGCGATGCCGGTCATGCCGCCGGCGATGGCGCCGAGGATCAGCAGCGGGCGCATCAGGACGTAGGGGAAGTAGATCTCGTGGATGCCGCCGAAGAACTGGATGATGGCTGCGCCGGGGGCCGACGCCTTGGCTGCGCCGCGGCCGAAGAACGTGTACGCGAGCAGGATACCCAAGCCGGGGCCGGGGTTGGCTTCGAGCAGGAACAGGATGGACTTGCCCTGGTCCAGCGACTGCTGGACGCCCAGGGGGGTGAGCACGCCGTGGTTGATGGCGTTGTTCAGGAACAGGACCTTGGCCGGCTCGATGAAAATGCTGGTCAGCGGCAGGAGGCCGTTGTGGACCAGGAACTGCACGAAGTTGCCCGCAGCAGTACTGAACGCAGTGACCAGGGGCGATATGCCGTAGAAGCCCAGCAGGGCCAGCAAGGCACCCCAAATGCCGGCGGAGAAGTTGTTGACCAGCATCTCGAAGCCGGGGCGGATCTTGCCTTCCCACAGCATGTCGATCTTCTTCATGGTCCAGCCGCCCAGCGGGCCCATGATCATGGCGCCGATGAACATGGGGATGCCGGCACCGACGATCACACCCATGGTGCCGATGGCACCCACCACGCCGCCGCGGACGTCGTAGACCATCTTGCCGCCGGTGTAGCCGATCAGCAGGGGCAGCAGGTAGGTGATCATGGGGCCAACGAGGCCGATGTTGGGCTTCCCGTCGGTCTCGCCGAATCCACCCAGCTGCGGCACCGGCAGCCAGCCCTTCTCAATGAAGAGGGCGGTGATGATGCCCCAGGCGATGAACGCACCGATGTTGGGCATGATCATGCCGGACAGGAATGTCCCGAACTTTTGGACGTGCACGCGCGCGCTGGTGCGGGGTTTTGCAACTGTCTCTGTTGCCATGTGATTTCCTAACCGTCATTCCTGCTGCTCCGCAGGATGGTCCGAATGATTACGACGACGTAGTGCTGGGTAATGCGCTGATTGGGGCTTAGCCGGCGGTGCTGGTGGAGATCCGGTGCAGCCATTCGAGGAAGAGCTTGAGTTCCGAGCTGGAAAGCTGGTCAGAGTGCGAGGCCTGAAGTGCGGCGTTCAGGGCGATCGCTGCCACCACCACCGAGGATTTTCCGGTGCTGCCCGCGGCCGGGCCGCTGGCAGGCTCGGCGGACACCGCGAAGATCATGGCGTCCCGGGTCATGGTGGACAATTCGAGGTTCCTCTCGGCGGCAGACTCCGCAATCAGCATCAACGTCACGCCCACGTTGGCCGCCAGGATGGACCTGGCCGCTTCCCTGGGCTGGACGTTCAGCTGGCCCGCCGCCGCTGCCTTGTTCAGCATCTCCTCCATCAGCGACTCGGCGTCCGCCACGATGGCGGGCCGGCTCTCCGGGCGGATGTTGCCAAACATCACCAGGTACAGCTCGGGCTGGTTCAGGCCGAACTGGACGTGGTTGTCCCACATTCTCCGGATGTCCTCAAGCGGCTGTCCGGAAGGGGCGAAATCCCTTTCGCCCGCGACATATTCCTCAAACCCTGCGGCGACGACGGCGTCGAACAGTCCTTCCTTGTCACCGAAGTGGTGGTACAGCGTGGGCGCCGAAACGCCCGCCAGCTGGGTGATCTGGCGGGTGGACACCGGCGCTCCCGCGGAATTTGCCAGCAACTCCGCGGCTGCGCGGAGCAGCCGCATTTTTGGGGGAAGCTGGCCATCCAAACTCATAACCGCTACCCTAGCACCTATAGCGTTGCTATATGAACTGAATCACATACAATTTTTTCAGGCACGTTTCCTGCCCTGGACGTAGCAGTCCACCGGCAGCCCCGGCACGGCGCCGGAGACCTTGGCGGGCCTGTCTACCGGCAGAGAATGAGGACCTTCAGTGCAGAACTTCCCAGGAGTAGGCGTCAGTCCGGGCCGCGTCATCGGCACCATCCGCCAGATGCCCAAACCAATCAGCGAGCCGCCCGCCGGCGAGCAGCTGGCGGCCGGCACCACTGCCGAGGAAGCGACTGCAGCACTGAAGGCCGCGGCCCAGGCCGTGCACGACGAACTGAAGGACCGGGCCACCCATGCCGTGGGTGACGGCAAGGCCGTCCTGGAAGCCACTGCGTTGATGGCCAAGGACACCATGCTCATCAAGGGCGCGGCCAAGCTTGTGGCGCGCGGGACCTCCGCTGAACGCGCCATCTGGGAATCCGGCTCCTCGGTTTCCGAGATGCTGCACAACCTGGGCGGCTACATGGCCGAACGCGCCACCGACGTCTTGGACGTCCGTGCCCGGATCGTCGCGGAGCTCCGCGGGGTTCCCGCCCCCGGCATCCCCGCCTCCAACACCCCATTCGTCCTGGTGGCCGAGGACCTGGCGCCGGCCGACACCGCCACGCTGGACCCCAACAAGGTCCTGGCGCTGGTCACCGCTGGAGGTGGCCCGCAGTCCCACACGGCCATCATCGCCCGGTCCCTGGGCCTGCCGGCAGTCGTTGCCGCCGTCGGCGTTGACGAACTCGCGGACGGCACCGAGGTGTACGTCGACGGCGCTGCCGGCAACATCACCTCGGAACCGGACGAGACCCTCCGGGCGACAGCCGAGGCCTGGGCTGCCACGGCGTCGCTGCTGGCAGAATTCAACGGCAAGGGCACGACGGCGGACGGCCACGAGGTGCCGCTGCTCGCCAACGTGGGCGGCGGCAAGGACGCCGAGGCCGCTGCGAAGCTCGGAGCCCAGGGTGTGGGCTTGTTCCGCACCGAGTTCTGTTTCCTGGAACGCGACACCGAACCCAGCGTCGAAGAGCAGGCAGCTGCCTACAAGAGTGTCTTCGACGCGTTCCCCGGCAAGAAAGTGGTCCTGCGCACACTGGACGCCGGCGCCGACAAGCCCCTGCCCTTCCTGACCGACTCCACGGAACCCAACCCGGCCCTGGGGGTCCGCGGTTACCGCACCGACTTCACCACTCCCGGCGTCCTGGACCGGCAGCTGGAAGCCATCGCACTGGCCCAGCAGCAGTCCGAGGCCGACGTCTGGGTCATGGCCCCCATGATCTCCACCGCCGAGGAAGCCGCGCGCTTCGCCTCCATGTGCGCGGACGCCGGCATCAAGACCCCTGGCGTCATGGTGGAGGTCCCCTCCGCCGCCCTCACCGCCGAAGCGATCCTCCGCGAAGTGGGCTTCGCCAGCCTGGGCACCAACGACCTCACCCAGTACGCCATGGCCGCCGACCGCCAGCTCGGCCCCCTGGCCAACCTGAACACCCCGTGGCAGCCCGCGGTCCTGCGCCTCGTCGGGCTCACGGTTGAAGGGTCCAGGGCCGAAGGCCACAACAAGCCCGTGGGTGTCTGCGGTGAGGCTGCCGCGGACCCCGCCCTCGCCGTCGTCCTCACCGGGCTTGGCGTGACCACCCTGTCCATGACGGCCCGCTCGCTCGCCGCGGTGGCCGCCGTGCTGAAGACGGTGACGCTCTCCGAGGCCCAGGAACTGGCAAAACTTGCCCTCTCCGCGCCGAGCGCCACGGAAGCCCGCGCATGGGTCCGGGAGAAACTGCCGGTCCTGGAGGAACTGGGGCTCTGATCCGGAGGAACGGCCTCGCCTGCCGGCAGCCGGACGCGGGATAGGCTACGTCCATGGCATTGATAGCCCCCCGCGTTACGGCCGGCCTGCCCGCAGGCGAGGCCGGCAGCCTTGCGCGCGCCCTGGAGGACAGCAACGACATCACCGTCTTCGTTGACGGCACCGTCCACCGGCTGCCCGCGCAGGCACGGGACGCCGTCGTGGATCTCCTGGCACGGCTGGGCCGCGGCGAAACGGTGACTGTGAGCAGCGTGGAGGAAATGCTGACCACCTCCCAGGCCGCGGAACTGGCGGGGATCTCGCACACGTACCTGCGCAACATGACCGACCGCGGCGAGATCCCGGTGGAGTACCGCGGCTCGCACCGCAGGATCCGGCAGGCCGACATCCTTGCATGGCTGGAGCACCAGAAGCTTGAGGACCGGAAGCGCAAGCAGGACAAGGCCGCCGCCGGCCGCGCCGGCGAGGCGGAGTAGTGCGGTTTCCCCGTGGCCTGCGCCGGAAAGACGCCGGGCTGCGCTCTACGGAGGTGGCCGCCAATGGTTTGACGGGGAGGTTGTTCTGGGCTGACGGTACGCCCGCACCCGGACAGGACGCTGCAGGCAACCCGGCCGGACCGGCCTATGTCCTCATTCACGGCATCGGCGTCTCCCACCGCTACCTTCGCCGTTTGCACGGCGAACTGGCCGGCGCCCCCACCTACTCCCTTGACCTGCCGGGTTTCGCCGGCACCCCCCGGCCCGGCAGGCAGCTCTCCGCGGAGGACTACGGCGCGTTCATCGCCCAGGCACTGAAGGCAAGCGGCATCGACTCCTACATCCTCGTCGGACACTCGATGGGCGTGCAGTTCACCATCGAGGCCGCGCTCTACGCACCGGAGCGGGCACGCCGGCTGGTCCTGATGGGACCCGTGGTGGATTCCCGGCACCGGAGCGTCCCGCGGCAGGGAGTGGCCCTCTTCCTGGACGCGCTGCTCCGGGAAAGTGCCTCATCCAACTGGATCGTGGTCACCGACTACTTCCGCTGCGGGCCGCGCTGGTATCTCACTGAAGTGCCGGTGATGATGGCTTACCCCACGGAGCGGCGGCTGGCCGGCATCAATGTGCCCGTCCTGGTCCTGCGCGGCAACCATGACCAGGTGGCCGGGCCGGAGTGGTGCATCCGGCTCGCCCAGGCCGTGCCGCAGGGAAGTTTCGTGGAAATACCGCAGGCAGGCCACGTGGTCCAGCATGTGCGCCCGCGGCAGGTTGCGGAGGCCATCCGGTCCTTCGACGGGGCGCCCTCCCGCTAACCGGGATTCCCTGGCGTCAGATCCTGGGCCTTGCCGCCCAGCGCCGCATCTTGAGCGCGGCATGCAGTTCCAGCCGCGGCAAGCCCTTCAGCGGGTCCACCCCCAGCAGTTGACGGATCCGCCCCAGCCGGTTGTAGATGCTGCTGCGGTGCAAGTGGAGCCGGGTTGCCACGTCCTGGACGGAGCCGTCATTGTCATACAGCAGCTCCAGGACGGGGATGAGCTCGCCGTTGCGGTCGTGGTCCTCAAGCATCCGGAAGTACACGGACCCGGAGTCCGCCCACGCACCCACTCCCCCGCCGGCCGACGCGAGCAGCTGGTAGACGCCGGTGGCGCGGCAGTCCACGAGTTCGCCCAGCTGCGGGTCGACGGCGGCCGCCTGGGCTGCCAGCCGGGACTGCCGGTAGGCCTCTGCGAGCTGGCGCGTCCTGGCGAACCCCTCGCTGATGCCCAAAATGATCCGGTGGACCGGCCGGCCGGAGCGCTTGGCCAGCTCCAGCTGGTAGTGCACCAGCACCTGGGCGTGGTTGGCCCTGCCCGTCGATTCGCGGAACAGCACCACCGAATGGGTTTCGGTGCCGGCACTGAAGAGGGCCGCATCCACACCCACCGTTGCCTGCAGCGCCGTAGAACGGTGGATCAGGGCCGATGCGATGGGGTCCGGCCCGCTGGCCCAGCCGTCCGCGTCGAGGATGGTGACCATCTGCCAGGGGCCGCGGCCCTGGACTTCCTTCCAGCCCGCCACCGCCGCCACCGCGTTGGGTTCCCCGGCGCAGGCTGCCAGGAACTCGCGCTCCCGGCCCCGCCGGAATTCTGATTCCGCCGTGTTCGAGTCGAGCAGGAGCCCCGAAAGCAGCTCGAGCTCATGGTTGACGCCGGGCAACTGGGTGAGGATCGCCGTCGGGCTTTCCTCTGCCGAGTCCTGCTGCACCCACAGGTAGCCGACGCGGAAGCCCCGGACCATCAGCGGGACGCAGACCCGGCCAAGCATGCCCAGGTCCGGATTACCCGGAATCACCACCGGCCGGACGGCGGTGGCGATCCCGTGGGAGAGCTGCCAGGCGCTGACATCCGCCGGGACCTTCTTGCTCAGCAGGAAATTCACCCGGACTCGGTCTGCGTGGGACTGGTTGGAGCTGTAGGCAAGCAGCAGGCCGTCCAGGTCCTCCAGGGATAGGCCGCGGCCAAGCTTCTGTGCCACCTGTTCGACGAGTTGCTCCACACCCTGCTGCTGCATGGGCTCACACTACTGCCTGCGCAGCCGGACCCACGAACCAACACGAGGCGACACCTGACGCTTCAGGAGTCGACAGTTGTCGAGCCTGGCACGGCAAAAACCCCGGAATCACGCGCCTGCGCCGGCCGGCCTCACCCCCGCCCATGTCGCCTGGCTCACAGGCGGATTTATCGTTGAAACACGAAAATCCTTCCACTTTCCCGGCCCGCCGGGACCACACCTTGGAGCAGACGATGATCATCGGCGTCCCCAAAGAGATCAAGAACAACGAATTCCGCGTAGCGATCACCGCTGCCGGCGTCCACGAGTTCCGCACCCACGGCCACACCGTCTTGGTGGAGCGCGGGGCCGGCCTGGGCTCGGGCATCACCGACGAGGAATACGCGATCGCGGGCGCCGAGATCGTCAATGAGGCAGACGACGTCTGGTCCCGCGCCGACATGGTCATGAAGGTCAAGGAACCGGTGAAGGCCGAGTACCACCGCTTCCGCAAGGGCCTGATCCTGTTCACCTACCTGCACCTCGCAGCAGAGCCGGAACTGACGCAGGAACTCATCAACTCCGGCGTCACCGCGATCGCCTACGAGACCGTGCAGGAAGGCCGCACGCTGCCGCTGCTGGCCCCGATGTCCGAGGTGGCCGGACGCCTGTCCGTCCAGGTGGGCGCCACCTCGCTGATGGCACCCGCCGGCGGCAAGGGCGTGCTGCTGGGCGGCGTCCCGGGCGTCCGCCCCGCCAAGGTGGTTGTCCTGGGCGCCGGCGTGGCCGGAACCAACGCCGCCGCCATGGCCCTGGGCCTGGGCGCCGACGTGACCATCCTGGACATCAACATCAACCGGCTCCGCGAACTCGACGCCCAGTACCAGGGCCGGCTGAAGACGGTCGCCTCCAACAAGTACGAGATCGAAAAGTCAGTGGTGGACGCCGACCTCGTGATTGGTTCGGTGCTGATCCCCGGCGCCAAGGCCCCCAAGCTGGTCACCAACGACCTCGTGGCCCGGATGAAGCCCGGTTCTGTCCTGGTGGACATCGCCGTGGACCAGGGCGGCTGCTTCGAGGACACGCACCCCACCACGCACCAGGAACCCACTTACAAGGTGCACAACACCATCTTCTACTGCGTGGCCAACATGCCCGGCGCCGTGCCCAACACCTCCACGTACGCACTGACCAACGTCACCCTGCGCTACGCCGTGTCCCTGGCCAACCTGGGCGTCAAGGCCGCGTTCGACCGCGACCCCGCCCTGGCCGCCGGCCTCAACATCGCCGCCGGCCACGTGGCACACCACTCGGTGTCCGAGGCGCACAACCTGCCGCTCGTCGCCGACTGGCACGACCTCGTTTCGGCCTAGGCCCTGTTGCCGTCGGAACGGCAGTCATCCAACGCGTGCTGCTCCTTCGTCGCTTTGACGCACGCTTTCTGGATGGCTGCCGTTCCGACGTTAAGGCACTTATGAGGCCATTTCACGTGCCTTTTCAATGATTCTTAGGACCTCGACAGCGTCTTCCGGGTCTACGGGAGCCGGCAACGGCGAGCTGACGCCGCCGTCGAGGATCTTGTCCGCCAGGATCCGGTAGAACTCCGGGTAGTTCCCCCGTTCTGTGGGGAGTCGGTCCAGGTGGCCGTCACGGCCCAGCAGCCCCGCCCACTCAGGCGCTTCCTGCCCGTACGCGGCGTCCAGGGGGCTGCCGCCGGCGGCAAGGTAGGGCTCTTGGGGGTCCACGCCGTTTTTCGTGTACCCGCCCACCGAACCAAGCACCCGGAAGCGCGGCTCCTGCTGCGCGCACAGCATGTTCATGGTCAAGTGGCTGGTAACGCCCGATTCGTGCCGCAGGACCAGGAAGACGTCATCGTCCGCGCGCTCATCGGACCGGCGCGCCGACAGCTCGGCGTGGGCCACCGTGGCGGGACCGAACAACTGCAGCGCCTGGTCCACCAGGTGGCTGCCAAGGTCGAACAGTGCCCCTCCCCCGTCCGCGGCCGTGGCCCGTGCTTTCCACGGCTTGGCGATGGTGGGCTGCCAGCGCTCGAACCGGGACTCGAAGCGTGTCACCTCACCCAGGGACCGGGCAGCCAGCAGTTTCCGCAAGGTCAGGAAATCACCGTCCCACCGCCGGTTGTGGAACACCGTCAATACCCTGCCCCGCTGCCGGGCCACCTCAACCAGGTCCTGCCCCTGCGCGCGGGTCACCGTGAACGGTTTGTCCACCACCACGTCCAGTCCAGCCTCCAGGGCCGCCTTGGCCAGCGGATAGTGCGTGTCCGGCGGCGTCGCCAATACCACCAGGTCAAGGTCAGCTGCCCGCGCAAGGACAGCGGCGCCGTCGCGCACCACGTCCACCCCCGGCAGCCGGGATGCGGCAGCCGCCTGCCGCCCGGCGTCGGACGTGGCAATGAGGTCCAGCGAATAGTTGCCGTTGGCTGCCAGCAACGGGCCGTGGAACACGCTCCCTGCCAGCCCGTAGCCGACGACGGCGGTGCGGATGGTGCGGGGGTCGCCTTCAGCTCCAGTCATGGAAGCTACGCTACCGCGGAGCGCGCAGCGTTAAACGGGCCGGCACCCCTGGTGAACCAGGGGTGCCGGCTTTTTGGTTGGACTGCGGTGGGTTACTTCTTTTCCCAGCCGATGGTGGTCCAGTCCGGGACCTGCGAGGTGCTCTGGAAGAGCGACGGGCCGTAGTTGGCCAGGCCGGTGCGGACGAAGGAGATCTGCGGGCCGTTGAAGACCACTCCCATGGAGTAGTACTTCGCCATGTGCTCCTTCTCCACGTCCATGGCAGCCTTGTTGCGCGCTGCGTTGTCCTCAATGGAGGCGAGGTCGGCGATCTTCTTGTCCAGGTCGGCGTCGCCCAGCTTGTTCTCGTTGACCTTGGAGTCGTAGTACTGCTTGACGGCGTCGGTGGCATCCGGGCCCACGGTGTAGCCGGAGATGCTCAGGTCGAACTCGCGGCTGCCCAGGACCTTGCCGAAGTCGGCGGAGGCGCGCTGGTCGATGCCCACATCCATGCCGCCGGCCTGGAGCTGCTTCTGCAGGGTCTGGGCCACGGCCAGTGTGGTGGGATCGTCACCGAAGTTGCTGATCTTGAAGGAGGCGGGCTTGCCGTCCTTCTCCATGACGCCACTGGCGTTGGCGGTGTAGCCGGCGTCGGTGAGGACCTTCTTGGCGGCGTCGGGGCCGGTTTCCTTGACCGGGTAGTTGTCCTGGTAGTACTCGGAGAACGGCAGCAGCATCATGGAACCGGAGCTGGGCTCTTCCCAGTTCAGGCCGTTGAAGCGGACCTTGCGGAGTGCTTCGCGGTCCACGGCGGCGAAGATGGCCTTGCGGACGTTGACGTCGGTGATGCGCTGGGCGTTGAGGTTCAGGCCACCGGCAAAGAGGCGCTGGCCGCGGCGGATGTCTGAATCCTTGGTGCCGTCCAGCTGCTTGTACAGCGAGATGGTGTTGGCGGACATGGCATCGATCTCACCGTTCTTGAACGCCGCGATCTGTGCGCTGGTCTCCAACTGGCGGAAGGTCACGTTGGCCAGGACCGGCTTCTGGCCCCACCACTTGTCGTTCGGAACCAGGGTCACGGTCTTGGCCGCGGTGTCGTACTGGTCCAGCTTGAACGGTCCCGCCATCCACTCCGGGTGCATGTTGCCGTTGAAGCCTTCATTGAAGATCTCCGGGGTGTTCACGGCGGGGTGGATCAGGCCGAAGAACAGCGAATCGACCGGGAAAACCGGGCGGGACGTCTTGACGATGACTTCCTTGTCGCTGCTGCCGGCCTCAACGGAATCCACGAATTCGTAGGCTCCGGAGCTGACAATGTCGTAGCCGGCGTCCGCGCTCTTGAGGATATTCCAGGTGTTCTTGAAGGCCTTGACGTCAATCGGGGTGCCGTCGTTGTACGTGGCCTTGGGGTTGACCTCGATGGTGATGGTCTGCTTGCCGTCCTTCACCTCGCTCTTCACCGACTCGCAGAAATCGGGGTTCGGGGTGACCTTGCCCTTGAAGTCCACCTTCCAGCAGCCACCAATGCCGCCGCTGTTCATGGCGACCGGGTTCATGGGAATCTGCAGGGCAGAGTTGTCAGCGCTGTTTCCGTTGTTGGAGAAGCCGTTGAAGTCCGGGCCGATATTGCCCAGCGGCAGGGTGACTTTGCCGCCCTGCTGGAGGTCGGCTGCCGGCTTCTCGTTGATGCTGATCAGCTTGGACAGGTCGCTGCCTGCCTCCTGCCCCTTGGCTGTTTCGGGGCCGCTGGCACCGCCACCTCCGCAGGCCGTCAGCGTCAGGGCGGCAGCAATGGCTGCTGCCCCGCCGATCCTGTTCAGTTTCCTCATGGTTTTCCCTTCGATTGGTGCGAGTGGTGGTGCGGGTGGGTCGAAAAAATCCTAGGGTGCAAGGTGGTCCGCCGGTTCATGGACCACCAGCATGTCCTCATCAATTTCCCCGTCCGGATAGAAGCAGGCAAACTGCTGGTCCGGCACGGGCACGGGAGCCTGTTGCAGGACCTGCACGGCCGCCGAGGGTGCCGCGGCTTCCAGGAGCGGTTCGAGGGTGAGGCATTTTTCCTGCTTCGCGGGCGGCAGCGCGGCGAAGACCGGGCAGCGGGTGGCGAAGTTGCAGCCTTTGGGGGCTTGCAGCGGGGAGGGCAGGTCGCCTTGGAGGATGATGCGTTCGCGGGTCCGTTCCAGGTGCGGATCGGGTACCGGGATGGCGGACAGGAGGGCACGGGTGTAGGGGTGGCGGGGGTTGTCGAACACCCGGTCCACAGCCCCGATCTCCACGATCTTCCCGAGGTACATCACGGCCACGCGGTTGGAAATGTGGCGCACAACCGACAGGTCGTGGGCCACCAGCAGGTAGCTCAGGCCCAGTTCGGCGCGGAGCTGGTCCAGGAGGTTGATGACGCCGGCCTGGACCGATACGTCCAATGCGGAGACGGGTTCATCCAGGACCACCAGCTTGGGATTCACGGCCAGGGCCCGGGCGATCCCGATCCGCTGCCGCTGGCCACCGGAGAACTGGTTGGGGAACCGGTTGACGTGGTCCGGCTGCAGGCCCACGAGCTTCATCAGCTCCATGATCCGCTTCTTGATGGCCGCCCGGTCCATGCCCGCGTTCTGCAGTGGTTCGGCCAGGACCTCGTAGACCGTGAAGCGCGGGTCCAGGGCACCTGTGGGGTCCTGGAAGACCATCTGGAGTTCGCGGCGCATCTTGCCCTTGGTCTTGGCATCGGCCGCCTGCTTGTTGCTCAGGCCGCCGATCACCACCTCGCCGTCCTGGTCCGGGTGGAATTCCATGATTTCCAGGAGGGTGGTGGTCTTTCCCGAGCCGGACTCGCCCACGATGGAGAAGCATTCGCCCTCGCGGATGTCGAAGCTCAGGCCGTCCACCGCCTTGACGGTGCCAATCCTGCGCTTGATCAGGGCGCCCCTGGTCAGCGGGAAGTGCTTGCGGACGTCCGTGAGTTGCAGGACGGTGGCCCGTTCAGCACGCGGGATGGAGTCAAAACGGGAGACCGGTACCGGCGGGGCGGCGAAGACATCGTGCACGTCCACCGTCCCGCCCAGGGAGTCGGACTTGATGCAGGCGGCGCGGTGCAGTCCGTCGTCGGCCACGGGTGCCAGAGCGGGTTCGCCGTCAAGGCAGGCGTCCGACGCCAGCGGGCAGCGGGGCGCGAACGAGCAGCCGGTGGGGGCCCGCAGGAGGTTCGGCGGCATCCCCTCGATGGGCACGAGCGAGGATTTCTCGGCCACGTCCACGCGCGGGACGGCGCCGAGCAGGCCCATGGTGTAGGGCATCCGCGGGTTGTAGTAGATGTGGTCCACGGCCCCGGTTTCCACCGGCTTGCCCGCGTACATGACCATGATGTCGTCGGCCATTCCGGCCACCACGCCCAGGTCGTGGGTGATCATGACGACGGCGGCGCCGGTCTCCTCCTGCGCCTTGTGCAGCACCTCGAGGACCTGGGCCTGGATGGTGACGTCCAGTGCCGTCGTCGGCTCGTCCGCGATCAGGACGCGCGGGTTGTTGGCGATCGCGATTGCGATCATGACGCGCTGGCGCATGCCGCCGGAGAATTCGTGCGGAAAGGCCTTCAGCCGGTCCTTGGGGCTGGGGATTCCCACCATGGCCAGGAGTTCGACGGCGCGGGCTTCCTTGGCCTTCTTGCTCATCGTGGGGTTGTGGATGGTGAGTGCTTCGATGATCTGGGTGCCCACGGTGAACACCGGGGTGAGGGATGACAATGGGTCCTGGAAGACCATCGCGAGCTCGTTGCCGCGGTATTCGCACATGGCCTTGTCGCTCAGCCCGAGCAACTCCCGGCCCTTGAGCCGGACAGATCCGGTGACCTCGGCCGTCGGCGCGAGCAAGCCCATGATGGCCAGGGACGTGACCGATTTGCCGGAGCCCGATTCCCCCACGATTCCCAGGGTGCGGCCGGGCAGCAGGTCGAAATCGATACCGCGGACGGCATGCACAACACCGTTTTCGGTATTGAACCGCACGTTCAGGTCCCGGACTGACAGGACGGCGTCCCCGGGGGCGTGCAGCCCTGCCACGTGCAGGCGCTCCACGGTCGACTGCGACGGGTCCGTGGCTCCGGTTGTGGTTTCGCTGCTCATGGCGTCTTCTTCTCCGCACGGATAGTCCGGGCTTTGGCTTTTTTGGCTTTGCCGCTGGAAGTGGAGCTGGGGTCAAAGGCGTCGCGCAGGCCGTCGTTCATCATGGCCAGGGAGCCGGTCAGCAGGAACATCACGGTCAACGGAACCCAGAACATCCACGGGAAGGTTGAGACCTGGGAGGTGGCCTGGCCGATCAGCACGCCCAGGCTCACGTCGGGGACTTTGATGCCGATGCCGATGAAGGAGAAGGCGACCTCGGCCAGGATGGCTGCGGTGACGCCGCGGGTGATGTCCAGGATCAGCAGTGAGCCGATGTTGGGCACCAGGTGCCGCCAAACGATCCGGCGCGGCGGGACGCCCATGTACTGGGCCGCCTTGACGAAGTCGCGCTGCATGAGGGACATGGACATGGACCGGATCAGCCTGGCGGTTCCCATCCAGCTGAACACGAGCAGGACGATGATCAGCAGCAGCCAGGACGGCAGGTCGCGTTTCAGTCCCGCCCCGCCCCCGCTGGTGGCAACGGCCACCACCAGGAGCGCCGGCATCATGATCAGTGCTTCCAGGATGAACAGCATGACTTTGTCCACCTTGCCCCCGAAGTAGGCCATGCTGCAGCCGTAGACGGCGGCAATCAGCACCGACACCAGGCCCACCACCAGGCCGATCAGGATGGAGATCCTGGTTCCTTCGACTGTCATGGCGTAGAGATCGATCCCCGCCTGCGAGGTGCCAAGGTAGTGCTCGCCGGAGGGCGGCATCCCGATGTTGAAGGGGTCGATGGTTTCCTTGTCCCACTGGGTGAAGAAGCCCCCGATGAACGAGAAGACGGTCAGGGCTACGAAGATGGCCAAGCCCGTCACGGCAGTCTTATTGCGCAGGAACCGGCGGATGATGATGGTGGACTTGCCAATGACGACGTCCGCGCTTTCCAGGTGCGCGTCCTGCGCCACGGCTGCCGGGTCAACGGCGTTCAGGTTGGTCATGGCTACTGCACCCGCACTCTCGGGTCGACAAGCGTGGTGGCGAAGTCCGCCAGGATGGCGCCCAAGGCGAAGATCACTGAGCCGTAAGCGAGCGTGGCAGTGGCGGCATTGACGTCCTGCAGCGAGATGGCGTCAATGCTCCACGACCCCACGCCGGGCCACGCGAAGATCTTCTCGGCGAAGAAACCGCCGGCGAAGATGGCCGGAATGGTGAAGGCGATGCTCTGGGCCACCGGAATGAAGGAAACCCGCAGCGCGTGCCGCGCGATCGCCTGGTTCCGGCTCAGGCCCTTGGCCCGGGCGGTGCGGACAAAATCGGCGTTGACGTTGTCCAGCAGGTACTGCCGCTGGGCGATCTGGTAGGCGCCCCAGCCCACGAGGGTGATGGCCACCGTGGGCACCACGTAGTGTGCCATCAGGTCGGCGAACTGGGGCCAGCCGGGTGCAACACCCGGGGTTGAGATGCCCGTGACGAAGAAGATCCGGTCACCGACGGATTCGTTGATGTTGATGGCACCCAGCTGCACCAGGAAGTAGGCGATGGGTGCGGGCACGATGTAGGCGAGGTAGCTGTAGGACGTGATGACCCGGTCCTGGAACTTGTACTGCCGCGCCGCCGAGTACACGCCCAGGGCGACGCCAATAACCAGGGTCAGGATGATCGAGGCCAGGAAAAGGCGGGTGGAAATCCAGACGCGGTCCCCGAATTCGGCGTTGATGTACGCGCCGTTGGGGCTCCTGCCCCAGTCCCACCGGGTGATGATGCCGGTGAGCCAGTCAACGTAGCGCTCCCACGGGCTGAGGTCCGGGTCCAGGCCCTTGAGCCGCATGGAGTTGGCGACCTGTTCGGGGGTGGGCCGGGGGATGCGTTCCTGCTCGAGGAGTGCCGGCTTGAGTGAGCTGACAGCCAGGAAGTAGCCGGCGGACGTGGTGAGGAAGATCATCACCACGTAGGTAATGCCGCGCTTGGCGAGGTATTTGAGCATGGGGCGCTATTTCTTCCGCGGCGCCGCCGTGCGGTGAATCGAAAAACACTCCGGTGTCCGCTGGTATGCCATGCCGCCCACATCAACCATCACTGCTGGATCCTTCCGTCTTCCCCGGGCGAGCACGGGTTGTGCCGGCCTCCCCGGGACCTGCGGCCAGCGGATAGCTGGCCTCCCGCCGCCTCTAGGGCACGTCCTGGTGGACTATGTTGCGGGTCACATTCCAGAGGAAACTATCACAAGCCATCAGCCGGAAAGCGCAGTAATCCCCCGAAATACAGCGGGCCGTATCAGATCGTTATGAATAGTTCTGTGAAGTTGGCTTGACTGGACGAAAGGGCTTTCCTCCGCGTAATCTACGCCGACCCCGCCACCCGTGTGACAAGTTCGGACCACGATGCGGCCAGGCGCTCGCTCGTGACGCCGTGCTCCCGGATGAGGTGCAGGAGCCGCTCAGGGTCGAGGGTCGCCGTCAGGGAACCGGCCAGCAGCCCCGGCTCCCGGGACTCGACGCCACCGGCGCGCAGCAGCATTTCCACATGCTGGTTCCAGAGGGCCACCGCCGGAACTTCGAACCTGCCCCGGGAGGCGTTTCCAGCAGCCAGGACCAAGTCCCCGTACTCGACCACATAGGCGATCCTTTCGGTACCGAAAGCAATCAGCCGGTCCATAGGCGCGGCGCCCGGCCCCAGGGGCGGCGGCCCAAACAGGAATCGGGCCTGGAACGCGGCCTCGGAGTCGTTCAACAGCGTCAGCATGAGTCCCGCGCGGCTCCCAAAACGCCGGAAGACCGTCCCCTTGCCCACTCCGGCGTGTTCCGCCAGGCGGTCCATGGTGAGCGCCGCGGCGCCCCCCTGTTCGATCAGGTCGCGGGCAGCGAGCAGGAGGCGCTCCCGGTTGCGGGCAGCATCGCTGCGTTCCGCGGCCGTCACCGGCGTCATACCCGGCCGCACTGGGATGGAACTCACAAAGACAGTGTAGCCATGGGGAATATAAACGGACCGCGGTCCGTTTAGTCTGATGAAGGCTCCCCTGAGCCTGCCCTCTGACCGATCGCGGCCCCCGCCGCGCCCCTAGCCAGGAGTTCCCATGAGCAAGAGCACCGTACTGACCCTCGTCGGCAGCCTTCGCGCCGAGTCAACCAACCAGAAGCTGGCGGAAGCGATCCAACTCAACGCACCGGAGCAGGTGGACGTTGTGATCCACGAGAGCCTGGGCAACATCCCCTTCTACAACGAGGACATCGACGTCGAAGGCGAGGTGCCGGCCGCGGCCGCCGCCCTGCGCGCCGCAGCCGAGGAGGCCGACAGTGTCCTGCTGGTCACGCCGGAATACAACGGCACCGTTCCCGCAACGCTGAAGAACGCCATCGACTGGCTGTCCCGCCCCTTCGGCGCCGGCGCGCTGGCAGGCAAGCCGACCGCCGTCGTCGGGACTGCTTTTGGCCAGTACGGCGGCGTCTGGGCCCAGGACGAAGCACGCAAGGCCGCCGGCATCGCCGGCGCCCGCGTCCTGGAGGACGTCAAGCTTGCCGTGCCGGGCTCCATGGTCCGCTTCGCCGAAGTCCACCCCAAGGACGACGCAGAGATCGTGGAACAGATCAAGGGCATCTTCGACTCCCTCGCCGCCTCCACCCCGGCGGCATAAGACGGCCCGGCATCCTTTTCAGTGCCCGGTACGCATCACGCGTGCCGGGCACCGGCGTCTCCTGGGGTTCCACATCCCGCGCGCGTAAATAAGGAATCAACAGCTGTTGCCTTTCAAGCAACAGCTGGTTGTATTCTGGCTCTGTGACCCACGAAACACTTGACGCGTCCGCCGGCACGCTGCCCGCGGAGGCCATCGATGCGATCGAGCGTGCCGCCACCTCGGCACACCGCCACGAGGAGCTCTTCTCCGAACGGGCTGCCAACATCCGCCAGTCAGCCGTCCGGGATGTCTTCGACATTTCGCTGCGCCCCGGCCTGGTCTCGCTGGCCGGCGGCAGCCCCTACCTGCAGTCGCTCCCGCTGGAACGTCTGGCGGAAACGGCGGCCGCGATCATCGCCAACGACGGGTTGACCGCGCTTCAATACGGGGCGGGCCAGGGCACGGAGGAGCTCCGGGAACAGATCTGCGAGGTCATGGCCGCGGAGGGCATCCTGGACGCGAACCCCCGGAACGTGGTGATTACCGCAGGCTCGCAGTCGGCACAGGACGTGGCCACCAAGCTCTTCTGCAATCCCGGCGACGTCGTCCTGGTGGAGGACCCCACCTACGTCGGGGCGCTCAATACGTTCGAGGCCTACCAGGTCCAGGTGGAAACGGTGGAGATGGACCAGTACGGCTTGGTCCCGGAGCTGCTGGAAGCCCGGATCGCGGCCCTCCAGCTCGCCGGCAAAAGCATCAAGTTCCTGTACACAATTCCCAACTTCAACAACCCCTCCGGCATCACGCTGGCCAAGGAGCGCCGGCAGCAGGTGGTGGATATATGCCGCAGAGCGAATATCCTTGTGCTCGAGGACAACCCCTACGGACTCCTCCGCTTCGAGGGCGAACCGCTGGCACCCCTGCGCGCCGCCAATCCCGACGACGTCATCTATCTGGGCTCGTTCTCCAAGATCTTCGCCCCGGGCCTGCGGATCGGCTGGGCACTGGTCCCTGAACACCTGCAGCGGCGCTACTACCTGGCCGCCGAGTCCGTCACCCTCTGCCCGCCGGCCCTGAACCAGATGCTGGTCTCCGCGTACCTGCGCGAGTACGACTGGAAGGGCCAGATCGAAACCTACCGGGTCCTCTACGCCGAACGGTGCCGGGCCATGCTGGCCGCCCTCGAGGAATACATGCCGGCCGGAACCACCTGGACCAGCCCGCAGGGCGGGTTCTTCGTCTGGGTGACGCTGCCCCAGGGCGTGGACACCTACCCGCTGCTGCACAAGGCGATCGACGCCGGTGTGGTGTTCATCCCCGGAGCCGCCTTCACGCCGTCGGACGAGCCGTCCAACAAGCTGCGGCTCGCCTTCAGCGCTGTCCCCCCGGACGCCATCGCGGAAGGCGTCCGCCGATTGGCGCCGGTGCTTCAGGAAGCGATTGCGGCGCTGTAGCGTAAGGCTCACGAGTGCCGAAAACCGAGCAAGGGAGCATGCATATGGGTGGAATCATCGTTGTAGGGGTCGACGGCAGCGCAACGGCAAAGAAAGCGGCCGAGTCGGCAAAGGACCTGGCCGCGGCGCTGGGCAGCTCGCTGCACGTGGTGTCCGCGTTCGACAGCGACAAGACTGAGGTGTTCGGCAGCGGCAGCGACCGCTGGATCGTGTCCGACGCCGATGCCGCCGAACAGGTTGCCCGCACGGTGGCGGAATCCCTGGGCCGGGATGTCACGGTGACGTACTCGGCCGCGCGCGGACGGCCGGCGGACGCCCTCATCAAGGAAGCCCTGCGCGTGGACGCACGCATGATTGTGGTGGGGAACCGGCGGATGCACGGAATCGGCCGGGTACTGGGCAGCGTGGCCAACAGCGTGGCGCACAACGCGCCCTGCGATGTCTACATCGCCAACACCTACGACGCCGACTGAAGCGTAACGGCGGACACTCCCCGTGGTGGCGGACATCGCTGCGGGGGGTGTCCGTTCTCACCGCCGAAACGGCGGCCCGGCACGGTCTGCAACGATAAAATTGGAGAGGCCCCCAAAGGCGTGGACACGTCCATTCACCTCCAGCAAAGGCCTCCCTTGATTACTCTGCAGCGCCGTCAGCTCGTCGGCCACGACATCCTCCTGGCCCGCCACGGGAACCACATCTCCTCAATGCGGGTGGACCGCAGCAACGGCAGGGTGGTGGCACTGCTCGACGACGGCAGCCTGGACAGCGCTCCCAACCTGATCGCCCCCGGACTGCAGCTGCCGCAGACCGTGCGCAGCGTCCTGCGCGAAGACTGGAAACTCCTCAGCGCCTGGGCAGGTGCAGCAGCCCTGTTGGGAGGCCTGATGACGGCCGCAACCGTCTTCCTCGGCACCAGCGCCGACCCGGCCGTCCTTGAAGCCTTCACGGCCTACGCCGCCTACTAGGCCCGCGCGCCGTACTTCCCCGTACCCCGGGACGGGCATTCAGCCCACCAGCCAGCCCCGCAGCAGCCACCAGATCCCGGCCATCACCACCCCGCCAAAGAGTGCACCGGCCACCACCTGGGGCAGCGTATGCGCCCGAAGCACAACGCGCGACCAGCAGACCGCCGGAACCAGCACCAGCAACGGCGCCCAGGCGGCGCCGAGCATCAGCACCGATACGACGGCGGCGCAAGATATGGCAGCGGCATGGCCGCTCATTTTCCAGAACAGGCTGACCGCGGCCAACACCGCCACGCCGCCCACCACCGCCAGGACCATGGCAACCACGCTGTGCGGCGCACCTGCCGCTGCCAGGACCAGCAGTCCGACGGCGATGCATGCCAATGCCATCAGGAGCACGGGCGCGCGCTGCTTGCGGTCGCTTACATGGTGGTCCGTGACCTTGCCCAGCCGGACCAGGACCAGCAGCACCGCCAGCGGCAGCACGCAGACAAACAACGCCGCGAGTGCACCGTAGCCGATGGTTCCCGGAAATCCCGGCTCGGCCAGCGGGCTGATCAACAGCTGGATGCTGACCACCACCGGCGGCTGGAACACCTCCGTGATCCAGGTGGCCGCGCGGTTCTTCGCCCGCAGCGGCACGGTGTTGACGGGCACGGCCTAGTCCAGGAGGAGCGCGGGCTCTTCCAGGATGGCCGCGACGTCGGCCATGAAGCGGGCGGACAAATCACCGTCCACCACACGGTGGTCAAAGGATCCGCCCAGCGTGGTGATCCAGCGCGGAATCACCTCGCCATCCAGGACCCACGGCTTCTGCTTGATGGTGCCGAACGCGACGATGGCCACCTCACCCGGGTTGATGATGGGCGTTCCCGTGTCGATGCCCAGTGCCCCGATGTTGGTGACCGTGAGCGTGCCGCCCTGCATTTCCGCGGGCTGGGTTTTCCCTGCCCGGGCGGTGGTGGCCAGGTTGTTCAGCGCCAGGGCCAGTTCCTTCAGCGACAGGTCCTGGGCGTTCTTGATGTTCGGGACCATCAATCCGCGCGGGGTGGCGGCGGCAATGCCCAGGTTCATGAAGTGCTTGACCTGGATCTCGGCGCTGCCGTCGTCGTTGTCCACCCACGATGCGTTCACGCTGGGGTTGCGGGCGGCGGCCCAGATAACGGCCTTGGCGAGGATGAGGAGCGGGGATACCCTGATGCCCTCAAAATCGCGGGAGGCCTTGAGCCGCTTGACGAATTCCATGGTGCGGCTGGCGTCGACGTCCACGAAGATGCTGACGTGCGGGGCCGCGAAAGCAGACTCCACCATCGCCTTGGCCGTGGCCTTGCGGACACCCTTGACCGGGATACGCTCGATGCGCTGGTCCTGTGGCTTGCCGGCCTTGCCCCAGAAGCCGTCAGCCTTGTCCAGTTCCGCATCGCGCTGCGCCTGGTAGCTGACCAGGTCCTCGCGCGTGACCTCGCCGCGGGAACCGGTGGCCACCACATCCGCGAGGTCGATGCCGAGGTCGCGGGCGATCTTGCGGACCGGCGGCTTGGCCAGGACCCGGTTGACCAGGCCCGTGATGGTGCCGCCAAGGGTGGGGCGGTTGTCCACGGCGGCAGTTTCGCTGCCGGTCACCTCGGCTGGCGTCCGCGGCTGCACCGGCTCAACTTCGGGAGCGTTTACCGTCACCGAGGCGGCGGGTGCGTTCTTGCGGGGGCGCCGCTTGACGGCGTCGGCCTTGGGTCCGGAGCCCACCAAGGGAGCATTGGCCGGGGAGCTCCCGCTGCCGGCCGCCGTCGGCTCTTCTGCCGCGTCCACCGGGAGCTTGCCGTACAGCGGCTGCGCCGGGGGCTCCGGCGCGCGGACATCGGCAGGAGTGGGGTCGCCGGAGACTTCGTCGCTGACGCTGATAATGGCCGTGCCGACGTCAACGGTCACGCCCTCCGCCACCAGCAGCTCGCTGACGGTCCCGGCAAAGGGGGACGGCAGTTCCACGATCGACTTCGCGGTTTCGATCTCGCAGATCACGTCGTTAATGGCGACGGCGTCGCCCGGCTTGACCTTCCAGGAAACGATTTCAGCCTCGGTAAGGCCCTCGCCGACGTCCGGCAGGTTGAACTTGTTAAGGGTCATGGTGTCCTCAGTAGGAGAGGGCGCGGTCCAGCGCCTCCAGGATGCGGTCGATGTCCGGAAGGTAGTCTTCCTCCACCTTGGCAACGGGGTACGGCATGTGGAAACCGCCGACGCGGATTACCGGCGCCTCCAGGTAGTGGAACGCCCGCTCGCTGATCCTGGCGGCGATCTCGCCGCCCACTCCGCCGAACGTGGGAGCCTCGTGCGCGACGATCAGCCGGCCGGTCTTCAGGACGGACGCGGTGACGGTGTCGAAGTCGATCGGGGAAATGGACCGGAGGTCGATGACCTCAAGGCTCCTGCCGTCCTCCTCCGCGGCATTCGCGGCCGCCAGGGCAACGGGCACCAGGGGGCCATATGCGACCACGGTGGCGTCCGTTCCCTCGCGGAGGACGTGGGCCTTGAAGGGGTCCGCGGAGGGGCCGGGGGCCTGGACGTCAACGTCGCCCTTGAGCCAGTAGCGCCGCTTGGGTTCGAAGATGATCACCGGATCCTTGCACTCCACGGCCTGCTGGATCATCCAGTAGGCGTCATGCGGGTTGGACGGGGTGATGATGCGCAGGCCGGCCGTGTGCGCGAACAGCGCCTCGGGAGACTCGGAGTGGTGTTCGATGGAGCCGATGCCGCCGCCGTAGGGGATCCGGATGACGACGGGCACGCTGAGGTTGCCGCTGCTGCGCGAATGGATCTTGGCCAGCTGGGTGGTGATCTGGTTGAAGCCGGGGAAAACGAAGCCGTCGAACTGGATCTCGCATACCGGGCTGTACCCGCGCAGGGCAAGGCCTATCGCGGTGCCGATGATCCCGGACTCGGCCAGCGGCGTGTCCACGACCCGGTCGGGGCCGAATTCGCCGATCAGCCCGTCCGTTACCCGGTAGACCCCGCCGAGAGGGCCGATGTCCTCGCCCATCAGGAGCGATTTGGGGTTGGCCGCCAGCGTGGCGCGGAGGCCTTCGTTGATGGCCTTCGCGATGGTCATTGTGGTCATCAGTGGCCTGCCTTTGCTGCCTGCCCGGCGGACTCGTCCTCGCCGGCAAATCCTGCGCTGTATTCCTCGAACCACGCCAGTTCCTCGGCCACCAGCGGGTGGGCCTCGGCATAGACGTTGGCGAAAGCCTGCCGGATGTCCGGGTCCTGAAGGTCGTGGGCGGTGCGCCGGACGTAGGAGGCGAGCTCGTCGCCGTCGGCCTTGACCTTGGCGAAGAAGTCGTCAGCCGCCAGGCCCTCGGCGCGCAGGTACTTCTCCAGCCGCGCCAGCGGATCCTTCGCCCGCCACGCGTCCTCTTCGGCAGACTGGCGGTACTTGGTGGGATCGTCGGCGGTGGTATGCGCTCCCACCCGGTATGTGAAGGCCTCGATCAGGACCGGCCCCTTGCCCTGGCGGGCGTGCTCCAGCGCCCACTCGGTGACCGCGTGCACGGCGATCACGTCGTTGCCGTCCACCCGGATGCCCGGGAAGCCATACCCTTTGGCGCGGTTGGAAAGCGGGACCCGGGTCTGGACGTTGGTGGGCACGGAAATGGCCCAGTGGTTGTTCTGGCAGAAGAACACCACCGGGGCGTTGTAGGAGGAGGCGAACACCATTGATTCGTGGACGTCGCCTTCGGAGCTGGCGCCGTCGCCGAAGTAGGCGATCACGGCGGCGTCCGGCTCCTTGCCTGCGCCATCGGTTGCTGCGGCGAGCTTCTGGTCGCGCTGGATTCCCATCGCATAGCCAACGGCATGGAGGGTCTGTGCGGCCAGGACCAGCGTGTACAGGTGGAAGTTGGTGTCCTTGGGGTTCCAGCCGCCGTTGGAGACTCCGCGGAACTGGCGCAGGAGTTCGGCAAGGTCCACGTTGCGGGTCAGGGCGACGCCGTGCTCACGGTACGTGGGGAAGATGTAGTCCTGCGGCTGACTGGCACGGCCCGAGCCGATCTGCGCAGCTTCCTGGCCCGTGAGCGGCACCCACAATGCCAGCTGGCCCTGGCGCTGCAGGGCTGTGGCTTCAACGTCGAACCGGCGGATCGCGGCCATGTCGGCGTACAGGCCGCGCAGCGCTTCGGGGGTGAGCTTGTCCGCATACCTGCTGAACACCGGATCGGCGCCGAGCTTCCCATCGGGGCCGAGCAGCTGGACCATGGGGGCCGCGGGCTCGCCCAAGACAGCCTCAGCATCAGCTTCCCGCTGGTCGTCTACCGCTGTTCCGTCGAACTCGGTGGAAGGCAGATGAGTGCCCATACCGTCTCCTTGCTTGCCGCATCCGGATGCAATGCAAATGTCGCTGGGATATATGCCGCACATGGAATACATTCCGCTTGCGGCATATACATTGGCTTACTGATCCTAACTTTATCTTCGGTAGGTAGCGGAAGGGCTACTTGTTAAGTGCTAGGAACTGGCCGGTGCCTTTGTATAGTCGGCACACAACTGGAGGAAACGCGTGTTGGCTTCAGCCTCCCCGATACTTACCCTTACACCTTCGCCGGGAAACGCCCGCACGGAGAGGGCACGCGAGCCTGCCAGCTCCGCAAACGCAGCACTTTCGGCGCCGAGGGCCAGCCATACGAAGTTGCCCTGCGCATCGGGAATATCCCAGCCCAGATCCCGCAGGCCAGCGGTGACACGCTCCCTCTCGTCGACGAGCTTTTGTACCCTTTCCACAACCTGGCCATAGTTCTCGAGTGAAACAATGGCCGCACGCTCCGCAATTTGGGACACCGCAAAGGGCGTTGCTGCGATGCGAAGGTACTGGGTCAGCTGGGGACGGGACACGCTGTAGCCGACCCGGAGTCCTGCCAGGCCATGGGCCTTGGAGAACGTCCGGAGCACGACGACATTGGGGTATTTGCGGTAGAGGTCGATCCCGTCGACGGCGCCTGCCGCCCTGACGAACTCCTGGTAGGCCTCGTCGATCACCACCACCACATCGGCGGGAACGGACCGGATGAAGGCCTCAGTCTCGGCCGCCGTGAGGGCGGGCCCGGTGGGATTGTTGGGCGTGCAGAGGATGATGACCCTGGTGCGGGCTGTGACTGCAGCGGCCATGGCGTCCAGGTCATGCCGGCCGTCCGGCAGCACGGGGATGCGCACACTTTCCGCACCTGCAAGGCCGACGCTGATGGGGTAGGCCTCGAAAGACCGCCACGCATAGATCACCTCGTCGGCCTTGCCGTCCTCATTCTGACCGGCAAAGGCCGCAAGGATCTGGCCCAGGGCCCCCAGGCTTCCCGCGCCGGTCACGATGTCCTCGGCCGGTACGCCAAGGAATTTGGCAAGTGCTGCCCTCAGCTTGCTGCTCAGGGGATCCGGATACCGGTTGAAGTCATCCTGCCGGGCAATGGCCTCCAGCACCGCAGGAATCGGCGGCAGCGGGTTCTCGTTTGATGACAACTTATAGCTGGCCAGTCCGCTGACGGCGGCGGGCGGTTTTCCTGCGGCATAACGGGGCAGTCGGTCCAGCACCGGGCGCGGCGCTATTCCGCCTTCCCTGGTCTCAGATGAGGTCATGGTTCCAGCCTACTTCGCGGCTGCCGGGGGCACCCGGGAGGCAAACCCGGAAATCCACGCCCGCGCTGCAAGCCGGCGCCCCTGACCATGTGGAAGCATGGTGACATGGGTTCCTTCATCCTTCGCGTCATCGTCAACGCAGCAGCCCTCTGGGTGGCCAGTTGGATACTGCCGGGAATGGACATCTCAAGCACCGCGACGTCCGATGCGGTGGCACGGTCCGGGATATCGCAGGATACCGGCACCATCGGGATTGTCCTGGCCTATCTCTTCATCGGCCTCATCTTCGGGGTGGTCAACGCCTTCGTGCGGCCATTGGTAAGGCTCCTGGCCCTGCCCATCACCATCCTGACGCTTGGCCTGTTCGCCATCGTCATCAACGCCGCCATGCTCTACCTGACCGCATGGATCAGCAGTTACACCCCCGTACACCTCACCATTGATTCCTTCTTCTGGACCGCGGTGCTGGCCGCCATCATCATCTCCCTGGTCTCCATGGTGGCGGGCATCCTGCCGGGCCGCCGGCGCTGATTCCGGCCGTCCGGGACCTTCCCGCCCAAGTAGGAATACGCCCCGAACCAAGTACTCGGCAGGTGCGCGTCCTCTGAACCGCTCTGAAATTGCAGTACCGGCCACCCATGACCCGCGGGACCCGGCCTCCTAGGCTGCTGCCAGTTGGGCCGCCGTGCGGCCCGTTGCTGTCAGTTACTGGAACGGGGGCCATCAGTGAGGGCCATAAGAATCATGGTTGCCGCCTGCCTGCTGTTCGCCTGGCAGGCGGGCCCGGCACAAGGGGCAGTCACAGCAGGGGCCGCCCCTGCCGACGGAGCCGCGCTCGGCAGCGACATCTCCTGGCCGCAATGCGGCGGCGACCTTCCCGGACCGCCGGCCTTTGCGATCGTGGGGGTCAACGGCGGGCGTCCGGACACGGTCAATCCCTGCCTGTCCGCCCAATTGGCCTGGGCGGAGCGCACCTCCGATGCCACCGCAGGAACTCCGGCGGCGGTGTACGTGAACACCGCCGCCACCGGGCCGGTGGAACCCTTGTGGTGGCCGGCGGGCAACACGTACCAGGGCAAGGACGTCGGGAACCCCTACGGAGTGTGCGACGGCTCGGCATCGCCGGCCTGCGCCTATGTCCACGGGTACGCCATGGCCCTCAATGACGTGGCGATCCTGAAGGAAGCGGGCGGCGGGGAGCGGCGTACGTGGTGGCTGGACGTTGAAACCGGAAACAGCTGGCTCTGGGACAAGGCCGCCAACGCCGCCGAACTGGAAGGCATGGCGGCGTACCTGCAAAGCGCGGGGGCAGAGGTGGGGATCTACTCCACGGCATATCAATTCGGCGAAATCGTCGGCGCCATCAATCCGGGAAGCAACCTCTCCGGGCTCAAGAGCTGGCTGGCGGGTGCGGAATCCACCTCCACGGCGCGGGAGCTGTGCGGGGAAGCACCCCTCACGCCAGGCGGCATGGTTGCCCTCACGCAGTTCACTGACGGGGACCTCGACTACAACTACCGGTGCCCCGGCGCGGCCCCCGCCCCCGCGGCTCCGCTGTCGGTCCCGCCGCCGGACCCGGCCCCGCTTGATGCCTACGCCGCGATGCATGCCGCCCAGATCGCGTGATTCAGCGGCCGCCGAGGTGTCGCTCTCTGGCGCGGGCATCAGGGGGAACCAGGGATGATGGCGCTTTTGCCCGGGTCAAGGAAAACCGCGTGGCAGTGGCAACCCCGCCTGCTCCCAAGACGCCGTCCAAAGCTGCGGTGGACCTGACGAGTGAGGGATCGCTGCTTGCCGAGACCAGCCGCGCACCTTCCTGGTAGCCGGCCAAGCCGTGGCCCAGCCCGAGGGCGCCCTCGCCCTGCACCTCACGGAGCGGGGTGTCGAGGGAGACGGTGACACGATTGCGGGTTTCGGGGTTCGCCGCACCGTCCGCGCCCGGAACCCAATCGGCCTGGTGCTCCAGGTGCAGGGCCGAAATCTTTTCGTCAACGCTGATCCCCGCCACCGGCGACCCTGCCGTCAGCACATACCTCACGTCGTATTCCTGCCCAACCCGCGGGTCGGAGGCAAAGTTCATGGCGTGGATGCCACCCTGGCTGTATCCCACCGCCACCACGGGTGCTCCTGGGTCGGCCCCGGCGGCGGCCAGTGCCTGGAGCACGGCAGCGTTGATCTGCTCGGAGTCATAGAGCATTCCCTCGGCGATGCCGGCCTCATCGAAAGGGTTTGAACCGCCGGCGTACTTTCCGGCGGACTGGGTACCCGGAATCACGACGACGAACGTCTTTTGACCGCCGTTATCGACCTGGATGACCTCGATAAAACCGGCCCCGCGGGCATCGATGAGGCGGATCTGTTCCAGGAGACCGGCCGGTGAGGTATCAAGGTCAACACGCACTGATTCCTCCTGCCGAACAGAGATGGCCCGTGGAACCGCGTTCCCGGCAAAGAGCTTCAGGACCAGGTCCCTGGCATGGGGAGCATTGTCGATGCCCTTTTGCATTTCCGGCGCCCCAAGTCCCAGGCCCACGATGATCGATTCCATCGCGGAACGGTCCACCGCGCGGGCTTGGGTCATGAGTTCGAGGGAAGGTCCGGCGTCGCTGGACCAGTTGATACCAATCCGCCGGCCCGCTGCGGCCCAGTGCTCGGCGTCAGCGTAGTCACGCACGCAGGCCCGAACATGGGCGGCAAGTTCCTGCATCCCGCTGCGCACAGTGCGAAGCCGGAAGTGGCCTTCCCGCACAGCCCCCACGTGCGGCGCATCTGACCACGGGGGCTGATGGTCGAGCATGCAGAGGTCGTCCAGGACACGCCCCATCTCCACCTCCGCGTCCAGGAGATCTCCGGCAAGGTCATCAATCCTGCGTGCGCCGCTTGTCAGTTCCTCGAGCTGAACGCTGATGCCGCCGACCCCGCCGCGCACCGTCAGGTCCCCGTCCCTCGAGGAGCGGGACAGCCTGATGCCCTCGGAGCCGGGCGGAAAGTCTGTAGTCATCCCGGCCACCCCGAACCGGTGGGGAGCAGGGGAACCTGCTCGCCCGCACGGCGGCCCACCGCTTGCCTGGCATCCTCCAGCCACCTGACTGCCGAACGCAACGCGGCAGCCTGCACTGAAAGCGCATCCCGGTAGGCGCGGCCCGCCGGCGACTCCCAGGTGAGCAGCTGGGTGTCGCGGATACCTGCCAAGACCTGTTCCACCCGGCCCTCACAGCCCGCGATCCGGCCTGTCAGTTGCTGGAGCTCGCCGCCGGTGCGCTGCGCACTGCCCCAAATCCCCTCCGTCACATCGTTCCCCATGCCCTCTCCTACCCTGCCTTCCGGGCTCATCACGCCCCGCCCCACCACCTGCCATCCCAACGCTAGGAACACCGGCCGCCGCGCATAAGGGCCGCCGTCGGCTATGTGGACAAGTAACGTGAGCTGCCCGCTTAAGGCGCCGCCCGACTTCGTGAAAGAATCAACGCATGCCTGAAACTGCCGCCACAGCTGACACCCGTACGCCCTCAGGACGCCTGGCCCTCGCCGCGTCGCCGGAAAAAATCGCGCTCGGACCCCTCGACGGCCGCTACCAGCCCGCCGTCGCGCCCCTGGTCGATTACTTGTCAGAGGCAGCACTGAACCGGGACCGCGTGGCCGTTGAAGTGGAGTGGCTCATCCACCTGACCAGCAACAACGTCCTTCCCGGCGCCGGCCCGCTGAGCACGGAACAGCAGGAGCAGCTCCGCGCCGTCGTCACGGAGTTCGACGCCGCCTCGGTGGCCGAACTCGCAGAGATCGAGGCCGTTACGGTCCACGACGTGAAGGCTGTGGAGTACTACATCGGGCGCCGCCTGCCCGCCATCGGCATCGAAAACCTGACCGCCATGGTCCACTTCGGCTGCACGTCCGAGGACATCAACAACCTGTCCTATGCCCTCGGCGTGAAGGGTGCCGTGGAGGACGTGTGGCTCCCCGCTGCCCGCAAGCTCGTGGCGCAAATCAGCACCATGGCGGAGGAGAACCGCGCGGTTCCCATGCTGTCCCGCACGCACGGCCAGCCGGCCACCCCCACCACCCTGGGCAAGGAACTGGCTGTCATCGCGCACCGCCTGACCCGCCAGCTGGACCGGATTGCCAGGACCGAATACCTGGGCAAGATCAATGGCGCCACCGGCACCTACGCCGCCCATGTGGCCTCCGTCCCGGGTGCTGACTGGCAGCAGGTGTCCAAGTCCTTCGTTGAGGGGTTGGGCCTCACCTGGAACCCGCTGACCACCCAGATCGAAAGCCACGACTGGCAGGCCGAGCTGTACGCCGACGTCGCCCGCTTCAACCGGATCCTGCACAATGTCTGCACCGACATCTGGAGCTACATCTCCATCGGCTACTTCGCGCAGATCCCCGTCGCCGGCGCCACGGGCTCCTCCACCATGCCGCACAAGGTCAACCCCATCCGGTTCGAAAACGCTGAAGCCAACCTGGAGATCTCCTCCGGCCTGCTGGACGTCCTGGGTTCCACCCTGGTCACCTCCCGCTGGCAGCGCGACCTCACCGACTCCTCCAGCCAGCGCAACATCGGCGTCGCTTTCGGCCACTCCCTGCTTGCCATCTCGAACGTTGCCAAGGGCCTGGAGCGCCTGGACGTGGCCGCGGACGTGCTGGCAGGCGACCTGGACACCAACTGGGAAGTCCTGGGAGAGGCCATCCAGATGGTCATGCGCGCAGAGGCGATCGCCGGCGTCGAAGGCATGGAGAACCCGTACGAACGGCTGAAGGACCTCACGCGCGGCCACCGCGTGGACGCCGCCCGCATGCGGGAATTCGTGCAGGGCCTGGGCTTGTCCCCCGAGGCCGAGGCCCGGCTCCTGGACCTCACGCCCGGCAAGTACACCGGCATTGCGGACCAGCTGGTGGACCACCTGAAGTAAAGCCCACAGCAGGGCAGGAACGCACGACGACGGCGCCGGGCCCGGGAGGGTCCGGCGCCGTCCGTGAATCCCGGCCCGCGTGCCGGCCTGCCGCTGCGGCGCAGGTGAGAGCCGGTGTCCGATCGGGTGGGAAACTGGAATCATGAGGCTGCTCCTGATCCGACACGGCGAGACCCCCGGCAACGTCCTGGGCCAACTGGACACCGACCACCCCGGTCCTGGATTGACCGAACTGGGTGAACGCCAGGCCGAGGCCATGGCACGGGCCCTGGCCAACGAGCGGATCGGGGCGCTCTACGCCTCCACGCTGATCCGGACGCAGATCACCGCGGCCCCGCTGGCCCGGCTGCATTCCCTGGACATTGAAGTCCTGGACGGCCTGCATGAAATCGAGGCAGGCTCCCTGGAGAAGCTCACGGACCACGAATCGCACAAGCGCTACATGGGGACCGTTATCTCCTGGGCCGCCGGGAACCTGGACCAGCGCATGCCGGCGGGACCCGACGGCCATGCCTTCTTCGACCGCTTCGACGCTGCCATCGCGAACGTGGTGGAGCGGGCGGTGCGGGACCGGCACGGCACGGCGGCCGTCGTCAGCCACGGCGCCGCGATCCGTACGTGGACGGGGCTGCGGGCCCGGGGTGCAGGACACGAGTTTGCGGCCCGGCACATCCTGGCAAACACCGGAATCGTGGCGGTCGAGGGGAGCCTGGATGGCGGGTGGAACCTGATCCACTGGGATGGCAGCCCCGTAGGCGGCCTTGCCTTGGCCGACCCGACGGCAGAAGATCCGACCGGCCGGGACGTCACGGCTCCCTAGAGCTGCTGCCGGTGCCGGCGGCCGGGGAAGATCCGCCGCGTCCTGCACGGACTGCCCTGGCTGCCCCGCGGAACCGCGGGGACAAGCCGGGCTGCCATTGCGGCTGCGTCCGCCGCCGCCGGCCTCTGCGTGGCGTCCATCGCAGTCAGTGCGCGCAACAGGACGCCCCAGTCGCCCAGGTGGTCCGGGACCTTCGGGGACCTCAGGGTCCGGGCCACGAGGGACTCGATTGCCGTCCCTGGGAACGCCTTGGTCCCGGTGAGGAGTTCCAGGAGGACCAGGCCCAGGGCATAAACATCCCACGACGGGTCCGCTACGTGGCCGGAAGCCTGCTCCGGACTCATGTAATGCACAGTGCCGGAGGAGATGCCCGGTTCGGGGGCGGAACCCGCAGGCGCGGCAATCCCGAAATCGATAATCCGCACCGGACTCCTCCGCAGGCCGCTCAACATCAGGTTGGCCGGTTTGATGTCGCGGTGCACCAGGCCCCTGGAATGAAGGTGCGCCAGCGCACCGAAGAGACCGCGCGCCCACACGGCAATATCTGCCTGGGGCATGCTCCGCATCCGGATGGCCTCCGCGAGGCTTGTCCCGAGCGCCAGTTCTTCGATCAGGAAGGCATGCCCGGCGGAAGGACTACCGGCAGGCATGACGCCTCCGGCAATAAACCTCACGATGGAGGGGTGGTCCAGTCCGGCCAGGACCGACGCCTCATTGTGGATCCGCTGCTGGTGCTTCCGGTGTCCTGCTGTGGCAATCTTGACGGCGGCATCGGGGCCGCCTTCCAAGTCAACGGCCCGGAACACCTCGGCAGCGGATCCGCGACCCAGCCTTTCGCCAAGCCGGTACCTCCCGGCCAACACGACGCCCGCGGCCGGATTGGGGGGCTGCTGCACTGCCGCGGGCAGCACCGTCCCGACGGCGGTCATGCCGGCAGGACAGCTGAGGAGGATCCCTGGCGGGAGGCGCCCGCTGATCGTTTGCGGTCACCGCCCGCAGGCCACGCATCGAGCTGGAACCCGCAGCCGCAGCGCCACACGGGCGGAAGTTCAATGCTGTTGCTGTCAGCCGGCGCGAACGTGTAGCTGGCGCCCTCGGAGCCCACAGCGGGAGAGACCAGCCGCATTGCAGTACCGCAGTGGATCGCGGACTTTCCCTGCGGCGCGGAATTGCCGTCCAGGGAGGGTCGCACCAGGCGGGGACTCGTCAGCATTGCCGCATCATCGCAGGGATCAGGCGGTGAAATTTCGGTGAAAGTAACCAACTCACTCACGACTCCGTTGGGAAGCAGCTTCGGGGAACAATCGTAAGCTTACATATAACTAGTTGATCTAGCTAGTCCGCCTAGCTAATCTTCTTTGCTTCCCCGTCATGCGCAGCAAGGGCGTCCGTCATCCGCTGCAGGAAATCAACCACGATGCGCGCATCCTCGGCCGAGAGGCTTTCCGCCACGGACATCATTCGGCGATGCATGGCCCCCAGCGTTTCGCGGACTTCCTTATCCGATTCCCCGGTGGCGATGACCACCACAGAGCGCCGGTCGGTGGGGTGCGGTTCACGCCGGACATGGCCGCTGGCAACCAGCCGGTCGATCAACGACGTCGTGGAAGCGCTCGTGATATTGAGGAACTGGCTCAGGTCCTTGGGCACCGCCTGCTTGCCGGACGCCTGCACCCGCAATAGGTACCGCAGGGCGAGAATGTCCGTTTCGCCCATGCCCATGGAATCCCTGGTGGTACGGCGGATTTCCGTCTCCGCCGACCGGTAGTCGCGGAGCGACTTCAAAACCGCTGCGCTATAGTCCAGCTGCCCGTCAGGCCCGTACCAGTAGCCGGAGCCCTCATTGCCCGTAGAAACCATGGAATCATTTTAGACCAACTGATAACTAGCCTGCCAAGCAACTTACGGATACGCAGCGGAATGGCGTTATCCAGGTGCTTACCGTTAGGAAACACCCGCGTAATCCCGGGCACCTAGCCTTGTCAGGCATACCCCTCCGGCGAATCGAGGCAGATATGCAGACAAACCCCAGGCTGAACATCAGGCAGGTCCCCTGGTCCAATCCCGTGGGCGCTGATCTTCGCCGCGCCCAGCAGGCCGAACTCGACGCCCGCTTTGGCCGGCCGGACCACGAACCCGGCCCGCCGCCGTCGGGCGCCGACTGCGCCGTTTTCCTGGTGGCCTACGACAAGGGCTCGGGACAGCCCGTGGGCTGCGGCGGGCTGCGGCTCCTGGACGGATCGACGGCGGAGATCAAAAGGCTCTACGTCCTGCCCTACACGCGCGGTTCGGGCGTCGCCAGCTCCATCCTGGCGGCCCTGGAGGCAGAGGCCTTCAAGCAGGGCATCACGCGCATCAAGGCGGAAGCCGGCTCGGCCCAGCCCGACGGAAGGAATTTCTACGAAAATTCCGGCTTTGAGGCGATTCCAAATTTTGGGCCCTATATCGGGGTAGAGCACTCTTACTGCTACGCCAAGAGCATCAACGCCCGCAGCGCCGCCCACACGGCCATGGCCTAGGACCGGCATGATCGCCAGGCAAGCCGTCCTCACCATCGAGGAGATCGCCTCCGTCAACCTGAACGCATCCGGCAAATCCGCAGCGCACGGTTACACGGAGACCACCTACGACCGCGACCGGATCCCCACCCACCGCCTCACGGATACGCTGCAGCAGGACTGAGCCGTCGGGCGAGGTTGAGCAGGCGGTCCCGGAAGGGTTGGGCACCGTCCGCCAGAGCCACCTTCATCATCGCCGCGGACCCTAGGCTAAGGGCGCGCGTCCGCAGCCGGCGCTGCCGGTCGTAGGCGGCGAGCGCCTTTTCCCGCGGCAGGCTGTTCAGCAGATCCGCCAGGACCACGGCGTCCACCAGCGATTCACAGGCGCCCCGGCCGAGGTTGGGCGTCATGGCATGCGCCGCGTCCCCTACCAGCACCGCCGCACCGCTGACATAGGACCGCAATGGGGGCACAGTCCAGATCCTTTGGGCCAACGAAAGCTCCGGACTCGCGGCGGCCAGCACCTGCCGGATGGCGGGTGCGTGGTCCGCAAAGCGCCGCCTGGCCTGCGTGAGCGCCTCTTCCACGTCGATTCCCGTGGGGCCGAGCGTTGACCGCCAGCTCCCGTACCAGTTGGTTCCCCCCGGGGCGGCGGCAATGCCGAACAGGTCGCCCCGCCCCCAATACTCCCCCACCTCGCCGGCTTCTACCGGGGACGGAATGGTGCCGCGGACAGCGAGGGCGGAAGTCAGCCTGGCATCCGATGCAGTGCCCCACACTTCGCGGCGGACCACGCTGTGCACCCCGTCGGCACCCACCAGCAGCCGGTCCACCGGAGGCAATTGCCGCACATGGGAAGCCACCCTGCGGACGGTTCCGGGCACGGCTCCATCCAGCAGCCGCAACAGGTCCACCCGGGAAATGCCGAACAACTCCCCGCCCCGGACGGTGACCCAGGGCTTGCCTGCGGCATTGCGGATGGACCCGTTTCCCAGCACCGGGCTAACCGCACGCGCCCCGGCCAGGACCCCCACCCGCGCCAGCGCACGCTGCGCATTGGGCCACATGGCCAGCACGGTGCCCACCGTGGGCAGTTCGGGGCGTTTCTCGAAGATGGACACGTCATAGCGTGAAGGGTCCAGGCTGGCCGCCAGGGCCAGGCCCGCGATGCCGCCGCCCACGATCGAGATCGCTTCCATGCAGGCAATTTTACTACTTTTGTAGTGGCATGGAAGAGGCACTTACACTGGGCGCATGCCTGACCGCCGCACGGAACTGATGGATGCCGCCCTGGGGGTGGTTGCGAACAAGGGAATGAAAGGCCTGACCCATCGCGCCGTCGACGCCGCCGCCGGACTCCCGGAAGGCACCACGTCCAACTACTTCCGGAGCCGGGCAGCCCTCGTGGAGGCCGCGCTGGACCGCCTCCTGCAGCTTGACGCCGGACTGCTGCGGGAGGCCGGTCCGGCCGGACCGCCGCCGGGCATTCCGGAACTGGCGGACCAGCTGGCCGCCATGGTGCTCGCCCTGGCCCGGCAGCACGCCGGCCTCACGCGGGCGCGGCTGGCCCTGTCGCTGGACCGGCCCGAGGCGGTGACCGCCGGCCACTACCTGCTGGTGGGCGGGTTGGAGCAGGCCCTGGATGGTTTGGGAGTGGCGGGCGCAGCAAGGCGGGCGCAGGACGTCGCCGACTACGCCGACGGCCTGTTGCTCCACCTGCTCACCGTCCGCCGGGACCAGCAACCCGACGTGGCCGCAACCGCAGCGGCGATCCGCCGCCTGCTGGCCCCGTAAAGCGGGCCCGGCAGTCCGTCGTCGTCCTCCCTGGCCCCTAGGACGCGCCGGGCCAGCCTGTGTACGCCTCGGCAAGGTAGGCCATGCCGTGCCGCGATGAAACCACGGAATTCAGTTCGCCAAGCTGGCGGGCCCGGGAGAAGTCGTCGGCGTCCGCGGGGGTGTGCAGCATGGTGGTCATCCAGTACGAGAACTGCTGCGCCTTCCAGACCCGGTCCAGGGCGCGGTCGCTGTAGGTGTCCAGCAGGTGTCCCGATCCGGAGTTGTAGTGGCTGTCCAGCCCCTCGAAGAGGACCTTGACGTCGTTGATGGCCAGGTTCAGGCCCTTGGCTCCGGTGGGCGGCACAGTGTGTGCGGCATCCCCGGCGAGGAACAGGTTGCCGTGGCGCATGGGGGTGTGGACGAAGCTGCGGAACGGCAGGACCATCTTCTCGATGACCGGGCCCTCCTTGAGCTCGAAGCCGTTCCCGTTGACGCGGCTCCGGAATTCGGCCCAGATCCGGTCATCGTCCCACTCCGCCACGTTCTCCTTGGGATCACACTGGAAATACATCCGCTGGACCGTCTCCGTACGCTGGCTGATCAGGGCGAAGCCGTTGGCCGAGTTGGCGTAGATCAGTTCGTCGGAACTGCGGGGAGCCTCGGCCAGGATGCCGAACCATGCGAACGGGTACTCGTGGAAGTACCACTTGCGGTGGGCCTCCGGGATCTGGAACCGGCAGTGGCTGCGGGAGCCGTCGGCACCCACCAGGAAATCCGCCTGGATCTCGAATTCAACGCCTTCGGCGTCGGTAAACCAGACCTTCGGGCTGCCTTCCAGGTCATGGACGGAGGTGTCGGTGACGCTGAAGCGGACGTCGCCGCCGTCGTCCTTCCTCCGCGCGGCGAGGTCGAGGAAGACGTCCGTCTGCGGGTAGAGCCAGACGGACTCGCCCACGAGGTCCTTGAAGTCGACGCGGTGGCTCTCGCCGTTGAACCGCAGTTCGATGCCATCGTGCCGGTCGCCCTCGCGCAGCACACGGTCCGAAACCCCGCTGTCCACCAGCAGATTCACAGTGCCGTGCTCCAGGATTCCGGCGCGGACGGTGTGGGCGATCTCCTCGTGGCTGCGGACCTCAATGACCGTTGACTCGATGCCTGCCTTCGCCAGGAGATGGGACAGCATCAGCCCTGCCGGACCGCCTCCCATGATGGCCACTTGGGTGGTGATGGTTTTTCGTGCCATGGCTGCGTCTCGCTTCGCTGCGGGTCCCGCCACGGGCGGCACCGGATCGTTTGTCTGCCATCAGTGTGGGGGAAGCCGGGTGACCGGCGTTACAGAAATTCCGTTGAATGGCTCAGGCGTCGGCAAGTTGCCGGGCGATGCCCCGGGCAGCCGTTTGCAGGGCCGGAACCAGTGCCTGCAGGCGCATCTCCTGCAGGGGCACCACGACACCCAGTGAGGCTACGGCCCGCTGCCGGCGGTCCAGCACGGGCACCGCGATTCCCCAGGTGCCCGCATCCACTACGCCTTTCAGTTGCGCAAAGCCCTGATGGGCGGCCTCGGCCAGCAGCGCCCGCACGTCGGCCGCAGCCAGCCTTCCCTCGGGATCGGTGAACTGGCCCAGGTACTCCTGCTGCATGGCCTTGTCCTGGTGGGCCATCAGTGCCAGTCCGGCGGACGAGATATGGATGGGCATCCTCCCCGCCACCTGGGCCCGGTTGGCCACCGAGCCGCGCCGTGACAGGCGCTCCACAAAGAGGGCCTCCCAGCCATCGAGCACTGCCAGGTTCACGTTTTGGTTCAGCACCTGCTGGATGTCCTCCATGAACGGCATGGCTGCCTGCCGGAGCGCCAGCGCCGGCGAGGCACGATTCACCAGTTCCCACAGCCGGAGTCCAGGCCGCACCATCCCGCCGGGAGCAGTCTCCAGCAGTCCGTGACCTGCCAGCTGGCCCACCAGCCGGTGGGTGGTGGTCAGCGGAAGGCCTGCCCGGCCGGCAAGGTCAGACAACTGGAGGGCATTGACATCCTGGGGAAACGCGGAGATCAGCCGCACGATCCGGTCCACCACGGAGTCGCCGGACGGGGAGTTGGCCAGCGTGACCACCTGCTTCCATTGAATGGGAAAAGTTGTCCCAGATTACACCCGATAGTGATACAAACCTCACTGGGGATGCGGGCCTGCCGCCCACCTACGACCGGCAAAGCAGCCTGCCGCTCAAAACTCCTGGAAGATACACCGAGGTATTTCTATGTCATTTGCGCCATCCCAGCACCGTTCCACGTGGCCGGTCTGGCTTTGCTGGCTGGCCATGGTTCTGGACGGTTTTGACCTGGTGGTTTTGGGCACCGTCATTCCCACACTGATCAAGACCCATGACCTTGGCTTCGACGCGGTGGGCGCCACCTTGGCCGCCACAATCTCACTGGTGGGCGTTGGCGCCGGTGCCCTGTTCATCGCCCCGCTGTCCGACCGCTTTGGCCGGCGCCGCCTCCTGGTGGCCTGCGTCCTGTGGTTTTCGATCTTCACCATCGCCGTGGTGTTCGCACCCAACGTGGCGGTGTTCTGCGCCTTCCGGCTTCTTGCCGGGCTGGGACTGGGCGCCTGCCTCCCGGCCGCCTTGGCCTACATGAACGACTACGCCCCGGCAGGTACCGCCGGAAAGTCGACCACCCGGACCATGACCGGCTACCACGCCGGCGCTGTGGCCACGGCCTTCCTTGCCCTGCTGCTGATCCCGGACTGGCGGATGATGTTCATCGTGGGCGGACTCGCAGGCTTCGCCCTGGCACCCTTCCTGTGGTTCAAGCTCCCCGAAACCCTTCCCCCGGCTGAGGCAGGAACCGAACCGGCCGCAGCCCGCACCGGTTTCCGGGACCTGGCACGGAAGCCCTACCCACTGGTGGCGCTGGCCATCGCCGCGGCGTCCTTCATGGGGTTGCTCCTGGTCTACGGCCTGAACACCTGGCTTCCGCAGCTGATGGCCGGCGCCGGGTACACCGTCAGCACCGGCCTGGTCCTCCTGCTGGTCCTCAACGTGGGGGCCGTGGTGGGCCTGGTGATCGCAGGGATCCTGGCCGACAAGCACGGCACCAAGCGTGTGGTGCTGCTGTGGTTCGGACTCTCTGCGGTTTTCCTGGCTGTCCTGAGCGTTAAGATCCAGAGTGAACTGCTGCTCAACGCGGCAGTCTTTGTCACCGGCGTGTTCGTCTTCAGCGCACAGGTACTGGTTTACGCATGGGTCAGCCAGCTGTTCCCGGCAACCCTCCGTGCTACAGCCCTCGGCTTCGCCGCCGGCGTGGGCCGGCTCGGCGCGATCATGGGCCCTGCCGTCACCGGCACGCTGGTGGCTGCCAACATCGCCTATCCCTGGGGCTTCTACGTCTTTGCGGCTGCTGCCGCGATTGCCGTGGTGGCGCTGGTGACGGTGCCGCACGCCATCGCTGCGGTCCGGGCAGAAGCGGTCCCGGAAGCATCAGCCACCGAACGTCCGTAACGCGTCACCGTCTGCCCCTGCCCCTGGTGCAGGGGCAGGCACAAGACGGTCAGGCCGTCGTCGAACGCTGCCTGAGGCGGCGCCACGCGCCGGGCGCCAGCACCACGGCAATGCCGACGGCGGCACCGATGACGGTTTCGATGATGCGGTCGCGCAGCAAGAGGGTTGGCGACGCCGGGACCACCAGCAGCGTTGACACCAGCGCCAGGGGCGTAACGAAAACCTGGGCCAGCAGGTACTGGCGGAGGATGAACATTTCGGCGCCGAACTGGCACAGCGCCATGACGAGCACGGTCTGCCAGGGTTGCAGGCCGAGCAGCAGGACGGCGGCCAGCACCGCGAGGCCCAGGACGGTGCCGATGATCCTTTGGATGCCCCGGCGGACCCGGTGCCGCGTGGAGTGGCCCACCAGGGGCACCACCGCCGCCACCATGGCCCAATAGTTGTGGCCGAATCCCAGGCGGCTGCCGGCCCATGTGGCCAGTGACCCGGCAAGTCCGGCGGCCACCAGGTAACCGAAGCCTTCAAGCCGGGCCGCACGCTTCTCTGCGGGGGTACGGCGGATCGGGGCCGGCCGGGTCCAGGGGGTCCGGTGGCTGGGAAGGATCCGGGCCGAGAAGCCGATGAGCAGGGCGACCACGGTGGTGAGGACGGCCACCAGCATCCCCTGCCACAGCGGCGGCTGGTTGGGAATGGAAGCGATGGCGGCAAAGGCGAAAATGTGGAAGAGGGACCCGGCGGGGCGAAGCCGCAACCAGGAGATAGCCACCGAGCAGGCCCCGGCAACCAGGGTGGTGGCCAGGACCAGCAGCCAGGTGGTGGTGGCGCGTTCAAGACCCCAGGCGGATTCCATTCGTGCGGCGAGCGCCGCCAGGAAGATCACCAGCAACATCAGCAGTCCGGCCCGCAATTGCAGCACGAACCGGACCGCGTGCGGCTCGCCGCGGCCGTAGATGCCCGTGAACGCCCCGAAGGACGCGAAGATTGCCAGGTCCAGCCGGCCCAGGAGCACCAAGGTAATCAGCGGCACGAACACACCGACAGCGCACCTCAAGGCAGGATGGTGGTCCTTGTTGCCGGGACCAATGCTGAACATCTCGGCAAACAACTTCACGTGGGCAGCGCCTTCCTTGGGGGTGGATTCTGACGGGCGGCCGCGCTGACGTTCCTGATAAATCCTACGGTGCGGGACCCGGAAGGCCCCTGGCACGTTCCCATGAATGGAATCAGGAGGCAACGCGGCGGAAACAGCACCCGGTGATGCTTGAGTCATGAAGCGCCCTCCGCACAACACGCCCGCGGCCGACCTGAGCTGCGAGGTCTGCGGCCGGATGCCCGAGCCGCCCAAGGCGCGGCTCACCGTTGCCAACGTGGCCGTAATGCTGCCCATCGAGCTGCTGGTCCACGCCCTGGTGGTGGAGACCCACCTTCCCTACGTGGCCAAGGTCCTGGTGCTGACCCTGACGGCCACAGTCCTGGTGATTTGGGTGGCCGAACCGTCGGCGGCGAGGATCCTGCGCAGCTGGCTCCATGCGCCGGCACTGCGGCACCGCCGCCAGCTGGCGGCGGCCCCGTCGCTGTGGCGGGCACGGACACTGCTGGCGGACCAGCCCGGTTCGCTGCAAAGGATGACCCGGGCACTGGCCCGGCTGGATGCCAACATCCTGGGCCTGCACGTGCACCCCGCCCCGGCCGGCGTCCTGGACGAGTTCGTCCTCGCGGTCCCGGGCGAGGTGGGCGAGCGCGAGCTGCTGGCAGCCCTGCACGACGGCGGCGGCAGCCGTCCGCACGTATGGCCCACCACGTCCCTGGCGATGGCGGACGGGCAGACGAAGGCGCTCAGCCTCGCGGCGCGGATCGCTGCCGCGCCGGACGAACTCCCCTTGGCGGTGGCCGAGCTGCTGCATGCGCAGATCGTGCCGCCACAGGACGCCGGGTCACCGGCCGACGACGGGACGCGCCTGAAGATCCCCACGGCCTGGCAGGGGCCCATCACCTTTTCCCGGCCGGGTGAGCCGTTCACTCCGGCCGAATCCGCACGGGCCCACCGCCTCGCCGAGCTGGCCGAAACCCTATCCCACCGCCCCGCGGGTTCCTCCCCCTAGTCGTCGAGACCGTGCGGGCACCAGTCACAATCCGTTCGGAGGAGCCGCGGAACGCTGTCGGGCAAAAAACCCTTGACAGTGGCGGGAGTCACTTCTAACTTTGTTTTTGGGATCCCAAATTGGGATCCCAAAATCGAATCCTCCCCATTCGTGAACTTCCCCGTGAAGGAGAAGCTGTGTCCGTCCCAAACACTGAAACAACGGCGCCATCCGCCGAATCCGCATCCCAAACCACCCAGCCCCGAAAGGACGGACTGCAACGGCGCAGCTCCGTCCGGTGGCGGCTCTTCCTGCTGCTCCTGGTCCTCGTGTCCGTCAACTACATCGACCGCGGCTCCATCTCCGTGGCCTTGCCCATCATCCAAAAGGAATTCAACCTCGCCCCCGAACTGGTGGGCCTGCTGCTGTCCGCCTTCTTCTGGACCTACGCCCTGATGCAGGTTCCCGTGGGCTGGCTGATCGACAAGTTCGGCCCGCGCAAGGTCATGACCGCCTCCTGCATCGGCTGGGGCGCGGCCACAGCAGCGTCCGGCATGGCCGGCGGTTTCCTGAGCATGTTCATCGCCCGGCTTGGAATCGGCGTGACCGAGGCCGGCGTCATGCCCGCCGGGGGCAAGCTCAACGCCATCTGGATGCACCGGTCCGAACGCGGCCGCGGCGCCACCATCCTGGACGCCGGCGCACCCCTGGGTGCCGGGCTTGGCGGCATCATCATTGCCGGCCTCATTGCCACCACCGGCAGCTGGCGCTGGTCCTTCGTGATCGCCGGCGCCGCCACCGTCCTCATGGGACTCGCCGTCTGGTGGTACGTCCGGGACAACCCCCGGGAACACCGTGCCGTCAACGAAGCCGAAGCATCCTACATCGAAGCCTCGCACGCCGCCGAGGACGCCGAAGCCACCCTGGACGGCAGCACGGGCAAACGCGGCCTCCTACCCTACCTGAAGTTCCGCTCCTTCTGGGCCATGTGCCTGGGCTGGCTCGGATTCAACGGAGTCTTCTACGGCCTGCTGACCTGGGGGCCGCTGTACCTGGCCCAAGCCAAGGGCTTCGATCTGAAGACCATCGGCTGGTCCACCCTGGTGATCTTCGGCGCCGGGTTCGTCGGAGAAATCATCGGCGGCACCATCGCCGACAAATGGCGGGCCTCCGGCGCCTCCGCAAACCTGGTCATGCGCACCCTCCTGGGCATCTCCAGCGCCATCGTCGTAGCGGGTCTGGTAGGCGTCACCGTGGTCCCCGACGCCACCACCGCCGTCGTGCTGCTCTCCGTGGTCCTGTTCTTCCTGCGCTGGGTGGGCCTGTTCTGGAGCATTCCGTCCATCCTCGGCGGACGCACCAACGCCGGGGTCCTGGGCGGCGCCATGAACCTCAGTGGCAACATCTCCGGCTTCGTGACCCCCATCGTCGTCGGCCTGATCGTCGGGGCCACCGGCTCCTACACCTGGGCGCTGCTGTACTTTGTCGGTTCCGCGGTGATCATGGGCGCATCGGTCCTCACCCTGAACTACAACAAGCGGCTTCCTGTCTAAGCTGGCCCTCGCAGGGAAACTTGCAAACCATGCCCCCGCAGCCGGGAGCAGTGCCATACAAGAATCGAAAATGGAGCACCATGCTGACCGCAGAAGAGACCCAGGACAAGGACCGCCCCCTCCGCGAGACTGTCCGGGACACCCTCCGCACCCGCATTTTCGAAGGGCACTACGCTCCCGGCACGCGGCTGGTGGAACGCGACCTCGCCGCCGAATTCTCCGTGTCCCGCCTGCCGGTCCGCGAAGCCCTCCGCATGCTCCGGCAAGAAGGCCTCATCAGCGACCGCGGGGCCCGCGGGGCGGAAGTCAGCAGCCTCAGCCCCAAGGATGTTGAGGACCTCTTCGATGTCCGCCAGTCCCTCGAGGTGCTGGCCTGCCGGCTCGCCGCGCGCCGCGCCACCGCTGAAGACCTGGCCTACCTTAAGGGGCTGCTGGACAACGCAGAGGCTTTCCTTGCCAAGGGCGCGGTGATGGAAGCGCACCGCTCCAACAGCGAGTTCCACGACGCCATCACCGGGATTGCGGACAACAACTTCCTCAAATCGGCCCTGGAACCCCTGCAGGGCCGGATGCACTGGCTGTTCCGGCACGTCAGCGACCTGCCCGAACTGATCCGCGAACACCGGGAGCTCTACGCCGCCATTGCCAGCGGCGACCCCGACCGGGCGGCCGCCCAATCCGCCTCCCACATCGGAAAGTACCGGGAACAGTTCCCCGAGGACTTCCAGAAAACCGAACCAGAATTCCACCGGAAGAGAAAATGAAACTCCTGGTCATCAACCCCAACATCAGCGCCGACGTCACGGCCCTGATCGAATCCGAGGCGCACCGCTCCGCAGCCCCTGGCACCGAACTGCTGGTGCGGACCGCCGGCCACGGCGTCGAATACATCGAAACCCGGTTCGAAGCCCTCATCGCCGCCGGGGCCGTCGCCGAAATCGTCGCCGAGCACACCCGCCCCGGCGCGGACCCGGTTGACGCCATCGTGGTGGCAGCCTTCGGCGACCCCGGCATGCCCGCCTTGAAGGAATTGGCGGACGTCCCGGTCATCGGCATCACCGAGGCCGCACTCTGCGCGGCGGCGCTGCAGGGCCACCGCTTCTCCATCATCGCCATCTCGGACCGGATCAAGCCCTGGTACCGCGAGTGCGTGGAACGCTTCGGGCTCGCCGGCCGGCTGGCCTCCATCCGTTCCATCAACGAGTCCCTCACCAGCATCGGCTCGGTCCAGCAGGACTTCAAGGAAACCCTGCTGGCACTTAGCCGGCAGGCCGTGGCGGAGGACGGCGCCGACGTCGTCATCCTCGCCGGCGCCCCGCTGGCAGGACTCGCCCGCGACCTCAAGGGGCAGATCCCCGTGCCGGTGGTTGACGGCATCTCCGCCGGGATCCGCATGGCCGAGGCGGTGGCCGGGCTGCAGTCCGGACCGCACCGCGCCGGCGCGTTCGCCCCTCCCCCGGCGAAAGACCGAAAAGGCCTCTCCGGCAGCCTGGACGCAGCCCTTGCGGCCCGCCAGGAGCACGCCGGCGCGCCCCAGCCTGCCGCCTAAAGCCAGACACCATACCCACAAGGAGGACACCGATGTCCCACCAGCCAGAACTCGTCATTGCCAACGCCACAATCGTCAACAGCCATGGCCGCCAGGCCGCCCACATCGTGGTGCAGGAGGGCCGCATCGCCGCCCTCATCGACGTTGACCAGCCGGTCCCCGCCGCCAGCCGCACCATCGACGCCGCCGGCAAACTTGTCGTCCCCGGCGGCGTTGACGGACACTGCCACGTCGCCCAGGTCACCGGACGCTTCCGTACCCTTGACGACTTCCGGACCACGTCCACCGCGGCACTGTGGGGCGGTACCACCACCATCATCGACTTCGGCATCCCCCGGGACGCCCAGGAGACCCCGCTCGCCGCCGCCCTGCACAAGAAGGAACTCGCCACCGAATCCCGGTGCGACGTCGCCCTCCACGGCGCGGTGGTCGCCTGGGACGAAACCATCCCCTGGCAGCTGGAGCAGCTTGCCGCCGAGGGCGTCCGCTCCGTGAAGATGTACACCACCAACCGCGGCACCACCATGGCTGACGGGGACACCATCCTGAAGGTCATGCGGGAGCTGGTCCGGCTGGACGGCCTGGCCTACATCCACGCCGAACACGATCCCATCATCGCCGACTGCACCGAACAGCACGCCCAGGACGGCCGGATTGGGATCGAACACCTGCACCGGACACGGCCTGAGCTGGCCGAGGAGATCTCGGTGAAGGAAACCCTGGCCATGGCCGAATACACCGGCGCACCCGTGTACTTTGTCCATCAATCCACGCCCGGGGCCGTGGACCTGGTGAGCGAAGCCCGCTCCCGGGGACTGGAGACGTTCTCCGAGACCTGCCCGCACTACGTCACCTTGGACGACACTGTCTACGCGTCCGCCTTCCCGGAATGGTTCGCCTGCTGCCCGCCCATGCGCAGCCCGGAAACCGTGGCCGCGCTCAAGGAGCGGCTGGCGTCCGGGGCCATCCACACCATGTCCTCCGACCACTCCTGCTACGACCTGTCCCAGAAGCGCGAGCGCACCGATGACGTGCGCGCCATGCCGCACGGGCTGCCCGGCGTGGAGACCCGGATGCCGGTGACGTTCACCGCGATGACCTCCGCCGGTGCCTCCGTGGAGCAGTTCGTCGAGGCCTTCGCGGCCGGCCCCGCCCGCATCAACGCGGTCCCCGGCAAAGGCCGCATCGCCGAGGGGTTCGACGCCGACCTGGTGGTTTTCGACCCCGCCGAGGAACGGACGGTGGATGGCGCCGCCTTGCACATGGGGACGGATTTCTCGCCCTTCGACGGGAAGGCACTCACCGGCTGGCCCGCCGTCGTGGTTTCCAACGGCCGGGTGGTGCTGGACGCGGACGGTTTCCACGATCCCGGCCCCGCAGGCCGGTTCATCACCCGCAACGGCTTCCGCGAGCACCAGTCCCTTTCCGCCGGTGCGGCGCACGCCGCCGCCGCCCTCTAGGAGGTCCCATGCCTGCATCCACACGTCCCCGCCGGATCGGCATGATCGTGCCGTCCTCCAACACCTGCCTGGAGCCGCAGACCTACCGGATCCTCGGTGGCCGCAGCGACGTCACGGTCCACTTCACCCGCATTCCCGTCACCCGGATAGCCCTGGACGACTCCGCCAACCGCCAGTTCGACCCCGCCGTCATGCGGGAGGCCGCACGGCTGCTGGCGACGGCGGACGTGGACGTCATCGCCTGGAACGGCACCTCGGGGTCGTGGCTGGGTTCGGCGCACGACCGGGAGCTGGTGGCGGAAATTACCGGCGCCACGGGCGTCCCGGCCACTACCTCCACGCTGGCCTACCTTGAGGCGTTCCGGGCCTTCGGCACTGAACGGATCGGCCTGTTCACGCCGTATACAGGCGATGTGAACCACAAGGTCATCGCCTCCTACGAGCGCGAAGGCATTAAGACCGTGGACCACCGGGCGCTCGGGCTCAGCGACAACGAGTCGTTCGCCAGGGTCACGGACGCGGAGATGTTGCCGGGATCGCGGGAACTCGCCGCCGCCGCGCCCGACGCCCTGGTGTACCTGTGCACCAACCTCTACGGCGCCAACATTACCGCCGAGATCGAGGAGAGCACCGGCGTCCCGGTCCTTGACTCCGTGGCGGTCACCCTCTGGCACGCCCTGAAACTGGCGGGTGCTCCGCTGCTGGACCCGCGCTGGGGCAGGCTCCTGGCCTAGCCGGCCTGCCCCGCCGGGCGCTTACATCCGCAGGGTCAGGGCTCCGGGCTCGATGCTCATCAGCACGTGCTTGCCCTCACCCTCGTGGTCCCCGTCCAGTTGGTAGTCGTCCTTGTGCTCCAGGGTGATCTCAACCGTCTTGCCCTGGAAATACTCCACCGCCGTATCCCGGTTCCGGCCCTTGCCGATGATGCCGGCCAGCACCGACAGCCAGCCGAGCTTGCCGTGGTGGGGTGCCAGGACCGCGATGTCCAGCAGGCCGTCGTCGATCTTGGCGTCGGGGAAGATCTCCACGCCGCCCTGGACCTTGCCGCAGTTGCCCACCATCACGCTGCGCACGCCGCGGTGCATCACGGTCTTGCCGTCAATCGCCAAGGTGGCCTTCACGGGCTTTCCGGGCAGGTTCCGGATGCCGGCGTCCACGTAGGCCAGCCACCCCACCTTGTCCTTGAGGTCCTCGTTGGTGTCGCCCATGATGGTGGCGTCGTAGCCCAGGCCCGCCATGACCAGGAAGAGCTGGTCCTGGTCCGGATCGCTCCGCTTGGCGCGGACCACGTCGATCTTCCGTTCGGCGCCGGTCAGGGCGCCGGCCATGGCGCCGTCGTAATCGGTCACGTCCATGCCCAGGTTGCGTGCCAGCAGGTTCCCGGTCCCCAGGGGGAGCAGGCCCATGGGCGTATCACCGCCGGCCAGGACCTCGGCGACGCAGCGCACGGTACCGTCGCCGCCGGCCGCGATGACGAGGTCCGCCCCTTGAGCCAGGGCTTCCTTTGCCTGCCCGACGCCGGGGTCCTCCTTGGTGGTCTCCAGCCAGATGGGCTCGCCCCAGCCGTTCTCGACGCAGTGCTTGGCCACCAGGCCGCGCACATCGAAGTCCACCGGCTTGGCAGGATTGACAATGATGGCGGCACGTTTGGGCGAAGTGGAGCTGGTGTCAGTCATGGCGTCCTCTGGTGGGGTGGAAAGCAAGCAGGCTGTTGAGAGAAGAGTAACCCGAAGCGGCTGCAGTTCCGCGCCTACAATGCCTTGACGGCGCCCAGCACCTGGGCCAGGGACTCCTTGGCGTCGCCGAACAGCAGGGACGTCTGCGGCTCGAACAGGAGTTCATTCTCGATGCCGGCGAACCCCGGGCGCATGGAACGCTTCAGGAACACCACCTGCCGCGCTTCCGCCACCTCCAGGATGGGCATCCCGTAGATCGGCGACCCGGAGGATGTCTTGGCCGCCGGGTTGACCACGTCATTGGCACCCACCACCAGGGCGACGTCGGTGGTCTTGAACTCCGGGTTGATCTCGCCCATTTCCTTGAGCGATTCGTAGGGAACGTTGGCTTCCGCCAGCAGCACGTTCATGTGGCCGGGCATGCGGCCGGCCACCGGGTGGATGGCGAAGTCCACCTGGATGCCCCGGGCTTCCAGGGCCAGCGCCAGTTCGGCGGCGGTGTGCTGCCCCTGCGCCACGGCCAGGCCGTAGCCGGGAACAATGATCACGCGCTGGGCGTAGCCCAGCAGGACCGCCACGTCCTCCGGCGAGGAGGACCGGACCGGACGCTCGCTCACTGCCGTGGATCCCGCCGTCGACCCTCCGCGGAAGGCGCCAAACAGGATGCCCGCGACGCTCCGGCCCATGGCCGCCGCCATGGCGCGGGTGAGGATGGTGCCGGAGGCGCCCACCAGCGTGCCGGCCACCACCAGCAGGACGTTGCCGAGCACCACGCCGGACGCCGCGACGGCCAGGCCGGTGAAGGCGTTGAGCAGCGAGATGACGATGGGCACGTCCGCGCCGCCCACGGGCAGGACCAGCAGGACGCCCGCGGCCAGGCCCAGGACCAGCAGCAGGACCGCAAGGGGCAGCGACCCGGAAACGACGACGGCGACGCCGGAGGCCACCGCCGCCAGCAGCACCACCGACATCACCACGGGCAGCCCGGAGAACACCACGGGCCGGGTGGTCATCAGCTCCTGCAGCTTGGCGAACGTGATGCCCGAGCCGGCGAACGAAACGGCCCCCACCAGGAGCGTGAAAACGATGGCCACGCGGACCCACGGTTCCCCCGCATGGCCCAGCTCGAGGAGGGCCACCAGCGCGGCAGCGCCGCCCCCCACCCCGTTGAACAGGGCCACCAGCTGCGGCATCTGCGTCATCCTGACCCGCCGCGCCACGGGAGCGGCGACGGCGGAGCCCACCACGATCGCGCCCAGGATCCACGGGATGTTCTCGAGCCGGGCGGACAGGAAGACGGTCACGACGGCGATCACGGCACCCAGGGCGCCCACCAGGTTTCCGCGGCGGGCGGTGCGCGGCGAACTGAGTCCGCGCAGCGCCAGGATGAAGAAGACCGCTGCGGCCAGGTACAGCAGGGCGGTCCAGACGGGATCGAGGATGCTCATTTGCTGCCGCCCTTGGCTTGCCCGGCATCCTTTTTCGCATGGAACATGTGCAGCATCCGGTCCGTCACCACGAACCCGCCCACCAGGTTCGCGGTAGCGAGGACCACCGCGAGCAGTGCCACCGCCAGGACCCACGGGTCCGCCGCCTGGCCGGCCACGATGATGGCACCCACCAGGATGATCCCGTGGATGGCATTCGCGCCGGACATCAGCGGCGTGTGCAGGGTGCTGGAGACCTTGGACACCACCTCGAAGCCGACGAACACTGCCAGTACGGTAATGGTCAGCAGGGCTGTCCCGTCCATCAGAGTGCTCCGTCCTGCCGGGCCGTGGCAGCTGCGCCGGTCCGGGCGGCCAGCAGTGCGGCGGTGGGCTGGTGCCGCACCACGCCGCCGTGGGTCAGGCAGGCTCCGGCCACCACTTCGTCGTCGAAATCCAGGGCCAGCGCGCCGTCCCGCACCATCAGGGCCAGCAGGTTGGCCACGTTCTTGGCGTACAGGCGGGAGGCGTCGGACGCCATCGCGGAGGCCGGGTCCTTCAGGCCAACCAGGGTAATCTGCCCGGACCCGTCCGCGGTGGGGATAGGGATGTCCTGGCCGGGCACGGATCCCTCCACGTTTCCACCGGACTCCGCGGCGAGGTCGACGACGACCGATCCGGGGCGCATGCCCTGCACCATCTCGCGGGTCACCAGGAGGGGCGCGGGACGGCCCGGGACGGCCGCCGTCGTGATCAAAACGTCCGATTGGGCGACGTGCGGGGCCAGCAGCTGGCGCTGCCTGGTGCCGGCATCGGAGCTCAGCTGCCGCGCGTAGCCGCCGGCCGCTTCCGCGGTTTCAAGGTCCAGCCGGATGAAGGTGCCGCCCATGGAAGCCACCTCGTCAGCGGAGGCGGGCCGGATGTCGTTGGCGAACACCCGCGCCCCCAGCCGCTTTGCCGTCCCGATGGCCTGCAGTCCGGCCACGCCCGCGCCGAGGACCAGGACGCGGGCCGGCGGGATGGTCCCGGCGGCGGTCATGTACAGCGGGAAGAACCGTGGCAGCCGGATGGCCGCTTCGAGCACGCAGCGGTAGCCGGCCACCAGCGCCTGCGAGGTCAGCGCATCCATGGACTGGGCCCGGGAAATGCGGGGCACCAGCTCCAGGGCGAAGGAGGTGACGCCGTTGTCCGCGAGCGCCTGCACCGTGGGCAGTTCGGACGACGGCGACCCGAGCCCCACAACCACCGCTTCCCGTTTCAAGGCGGCAGCGGTGTCCGGGTCCAGCGGTCGGACGTGGGCCAGGACGTCGAGGGCGCCGTGGTCCAGTTCCGCGACGATCTCCGCGCCCGCCTGCCGGTAGTCATGGTCGGAGTGGCCCGCGGCCGTCCCGGCCCCGGTTTCGAGCAGGACGTCCAGGCCCATTCCGGTCAACTGCCTGACGGTGTCGGGGGTGGCGGCCACGCGCCGCTCGCCCTCCCGGCGTTCCCGCGGAATGCCCAGTTTCACCCGCTGCCTCCTCTTCCTGAAGGGCGTGGCAGCGGCTCTGCTGCACGCAGTTGGCTTGAGTCTAGAGCCCTGCGCGCCGCGGCGGGAGTAGGGTGGCCGGCTTGGATGGCAAACAGTTACCTCGCGGCAGCGCCCGCCGACCCGCCGTAATCCAGGGCGATCCGCCGCGTGGCTTCCAGCAACTCGGGGAGGACTGTCGCCTCGATGTCCTGGCCTGCGGCTCGGCGCGTCTGCATTCACCCCGCTGCGTGAACTCGGCAACCCGGTCAGGTAGACCCCGGACTGTCCGGACCCGCAGCGAAAAGTGAGGCCGACGACGGGACGCAGCTCCCGCCGTCGGCCTCACCTTTGCGGGCCGGACCCCCTACTGGCCGGCAGCACCGGTGGGCGCGGCGGTTGGCGCGGCAGCACCGTTGTTGCCGTTGCGGCGACCCTGGCCGGGCGTTTGGGTGCCGGGGGTGTCGCCGGCACCGGCCCCGGCACGCCCGTTGGTTCCCTGGAAGTTGCCCACGTTGGTCCGGCCGGCCCGGGCGCCGAGGTCAAGCTGCTTCTGCACCATCGAGCCGCCGAAGAATCCGGCCACCACCAGCAGAACGCAGACCAGGACTTTCGTGGTACGGCCTGGCGTGTACCGCTTCCTGGGAATGAAGGGTTCGTCGTCGGCGGGGACTTCCGCCGGCTGGTCCCGGAACGGCCCGTGGTCCTCGCCGGGGGCGGTCAGGGGAACGGGCAGCGCTTCGGTGGCTGCGTCGGTGTCCGGGGTGTATGGGCTGGAGCTGTTCACGGGTTTCCTATTCATAGCGGAGGGCATCGATGGGCCGCAGCTTCGCGGCCTTGTTGGCGGGGTAGACCCCAAAAACCAGTCCAATGACGGCTGACACCGCCAGGGACAGCCAGACTGTCCAGGCCTGCACCTCGGGCTGGACGCCGAGCACGGGGAACGCGCTGCCCGCGAAGCCGACGGCGATCCCGGCGACCCCGCCGATGACCGAAATCACCAGGGATTCGATCAGGAACTGCGTCACGATACTGCCCCGGGACGCGCCGATGGCCTTCCTGATGCCGATCTCCCGGGTCCGTTCCGTCACGGTGACCAGCATGATGTTCATGACGCCGATGCCGCCGACCAGGAGGCTGATGGCAGCCACCGCGCCCAGCAGGATGGTCAGTGTTTGGGTGGTGTTGGTGGCGGTGGTGAGTATCTGCGCCTGGTTGCGGACCTGGTAGTCCCGGTTGGTGGAGTCGACGTGGTGGCGGGCGTCCAGGATCATCTGGATCTCGTTTTGGGCTTGGTTCATGACGTCCGCGGAGGCCGCCTGCACCGTAATGGACGCGAGGGTGGGCGCATAGCCGGTGAACTTGTTCTGCGCGGCGGAGAACGGCACCACCACGATGTCGTCGGGATCGTTCAGGCCGGTGGACCCCTTGACCGCGAGCACGCCGGACACCGTGAAATTTTGGCCGTTCAGCTGGATGGTCTGGCCCACCGCGGAACCGGTGGTGGCGCCGAAGAGATCACTGGCCACCGTATTTCCGATGACGGCCACCGGGTTCCCTGCCTGCTGGTCGGCTTCGGTGAAGGACGCCCCGGACGCCATGGCGCTGTTGGTGATATCGAAGTACGAGGACGTGGTCCCGAGGAAGCTGGCAACGGAGTGGGTGGCGCTGGTGTACGTTGCCGTGACGCCCTGCGCCTGGACGATCGGCGCCGTGCGGGCCACATCGGGGGCCAGGACTGCATCCGTGAGGGCGTGCTCGTCCTCGAGGGTGAGGTTGGTGCTGCGTGTACGGCTTGCCCCGGCCTGGCCGCCGGTGCTGCGGCCGCCCACGCTGGTGGACCGGCTGACGGTGAGGACGTTGGTGCCCAGCTTGCCGATCTGGGCTTTGATGTTGTTGCTTGTCCCCGCACCGACCGCGAGCAGGATGATGACGGCGGCGATGCCGATCAGGATCCCCAGCGTGGTGAGGACGGAACGCATTTTGTTGGCGGCCACCCCGGAGAGGGCGAAGCGCGCCGATTCGAGGAGGTTCACGGCGCCACCGCGAAGGTTCCCGCGGGCACCGGCTGCTGCCTGACATCGGAGACGATCCGGCCGTCCTGCATACGCACCACCCTGCCGGCCCGCTCGGCGACATCCATTTCGTGCGTGATCATCACGATGGTCCGCCCGCTGGCGTGCAGGTTCCCGAAAAGGTCCAGGATCTCGGCCGAGGACCGCGAGTCCAGCGCCCCCGTGGGCTCATCGGCCAGCAGGAGGACGGGGTTGGTCACCAAGGCCCTCGCAATGGCCACGCGCTGCTGCTGGCCGCCGGAGAGCTGCGACGGCTTGTGGCCGGCGCGGCTGGACAACCCCACGGTATCGAGCATGGCCAGTGCGCGGCTGCGCCGCTCGTGGCGTCCCACCTTGGCGTAGGCGAGCGGCATGGCCACATTGTCCACCGCCCGGGTCCTGGAGATCAGGTTGAAGTTCTGGAACACGAAGCCGATCTTGCGGTTGCGGATCTGGGCCTGCTGGTACTCGTCCAGTTCCCGGGTATTGATGCCGTCCAGGTGGTAGCTTCCGGTGCTGGGCGCGTCGAGGCAGCCGATGATGTTCATCATCGTGGACTTCCCGGAACCCGAGGCTCCGATGATGGCCACGAAGTCGCCCCGCTCGATCGCGATGTCCACGGCGTCCAGCGCGCGCACCTCTGCCTCACCCTTGCCGTAGACCTTGCTGACGCCGGACAGTTCGATGACGGCTGCCACGGTCACTGGCCGCCGTTCCGGGTGCCGCCGCCGCGGGTGCCCGCGCCGCCCAGGCCGCCGGCGCCGAATCCGCCTCCGGTGGAGGTGCTGCCGCTGTCAAGCGTGCCGGAAATAGCCGGAAGCTCCACCTGATCCCCGTCGGCCAGACCGGTCAGGACCTGGGTGCGCCCGTTGGCGCTGATCCCGGTGGTGACCGTCACCGGCGTCGGGGTGCCGTTCTTGAGGACGTTGACCGTTTGCCGGTTCCCCGTGGTGGTGATGGCGAGGCTGGGCACCACCAGGGCGTCGTCGGCCGTGGCGGTGGTGACCGAAATGTTGGCGCTCTGGCCCAGGCGCAGTCCGGCAGGCGGGTTGGCGATGGAGACCGTCACCGGATAGGTGACCACGCCGTTGGTGGTGCTTGAAGTCTGGGCTATGGAAACCACCTTGCCGGTGACCGGTGGGGCGGCAGGATCCTGGGCCAGGGCGGGGAAGGTGAACTGGGCCGTCTGGTCCGGCTTCATGCTGGTGACATCAGACTCGGAGAACCCGGCCACCACCTGCAGGTGGCCGGTGTCGCTGATGGTGACCAGGCCACTGCCGGAGCTTGACCCGGCGGAGGACGCTGCCCCGGAGGACGCGGACGTGGCCGCTCCGGTGCCCCCGCTGGCGGCGGACCCTGACGACGCTGCCGGGGACCCCGAGGAGGATCCCGTCAGCGCACCGGCCGTTGCGGTGACCGACGTGACGGTTCCGGTCACCGGCGAGGTCAGGTTGCACGCGGCGAGGTTCGCTTTGTCCGTCTCGACGGCGAGCTGGGCACTGGTGACATTGGTCCCCCCTGCCGAGGCCGCCGCGTTTTGGGCATTGCCCAGGGCAGTGGTGGCGGAGGCAACCTGCTGCTTGTCCTTGAGCTGTGTGGAGGCGGCTTGGTTCTGCGCCTGGGTCAGCGCGGCCTGGTCCTTGGCCAGCTGGTTCTGGGCCGCCGCCACAGGGTCCGTCCAGTTGGCAGGCTTCGGGGTGGGGGCGGGCACTGCCTGGGAGGCGGTCACGGCAGCGTTGTCGGCATCCACGGCTTTCTGGGCCGCGGCCACCGCAGCGGACTGCTGGGAGGAGTCCAGGCCGGCGGACTGCTGGGCGTTCACCAGGCTCTGGTTCGCCGATGCCACCTGCCCGGCGGCGGATACCTGCTGCTGGTTGGCCTGTGCCGTCACCGAATCCAGCTGGGCTTGGGCCGCGTTCAGGGCGTTCTGGGCGTTGGCGGGATCAATGGACACGAGCAACTGCCCGGCAGTCACCTGCTGGCCCAATGTCGCTGCCACCGATTGGATCACGCCGCTGCAGTTCTGGGCGCTGACCACCGTGGTGGTTTGCGGGGCGACATTACCCGAGGCTGTGGCCACCGAAGAAATGGCCGCCTTGCCCACCGTTACCGTGCGCGCGGCCGCCGACGGGGTGGTGGAGCCAGCCGCCGTGGCCGTGAGGTAGGTGCCTGCGCCGAGGGCGAGAATGACGGCGCCCAGGCCCAGGTTGATAACAAGGGATTTTGAGGTCATGGCTGGACCTTAAAAGGGGCACCTGAAGAAATGCCGTGAAAATGGTGGGAGCGGGGCGCTGGGGACCTTTTGTGTCGTCCCGCTCCGGGAGCGGCTGTGTGAGAATAGGCGGGATTTACACATCACACATTTTGGGGGACCCATGTCAGAGCGCGCAGATTTCGATTCCACACCGTCCGGCCGGGAGGGTGGGCATGGAGCTCGCCTACCGCAGTACGGCCAGACATCTTCCGACGCGTGGGTACCTCCTGCGGAGCATTTTCAGCCCCCGCTCCCGCAACCGGCCGCACGGGAAGATGTGGTGCGCGGGGCTGTCCATGCCCTTGCGGCCGTACCCGTTGGCGTAGTGGCGTGGCTGGTGCTGTGGAACATGGGCTGGGTGGCCTCCATCGTCGCGCTCATCGCCGCTTCCCTGGCTGCCCGGTTGTACGTCCTCGGAACAGGAGGACTGATCAGCCGGCGGGGCGTTTGGGTTGTTGCGGTCGTGACCGTTGGGACCGTGCTGCTGGCGTTTTGGGGCGGCATGCTGGTAGACGCGGCGAAGTTCCTTGGCGGCGGCTCTCCGCTGACAATGCTGGCGGATGCCGAAACCTGGGATCTCCTGTTCTTCAACCTGGCCACCAACCGCGAACTCGTTGACGGGTACGGCGGCGATTTCCTGATGGCCCTGCTGTTCAGCGGGCTGGGCTGCTTCTTCACACTCCGCCGGCTGTTCGCACAGACCCGGACCAGCTAATTCCCTCTTAACCGCGGGCGGTGAGATCGGCGGAAATGAGTTTCGCCGTCGCCACGATTTCGCGTGCCACGGAAGCCAGGTAGGCGTCCCGGTCCGGTTTGGCGTCCACCGACTGGGCCTGCAGGGACACGTTGACCGCAGCGACCACCTTGGAACCGTCATAGACGGGGGCAGCCACGGACATCAGGCCCAGCTCAAGTTCCTGGTCCAGCAGGCACCAGCCTTGGGCCCGGACGGTCTCCAGCACGGTCAGCAACTCCAGGACGCTGCCCAAGGCGCGGGGGGTGAGCGGCTTGACGTCGGCCGCCGCCAGGTAGGCCTTGAGGTCCGACGCCGGCAGGTGCGCCAGCAGGACGCGGCCCATCGACGTGGCGTACGCCGGGAAGCGGGTGCCCACCGTGATGCCGATGTTCATGATGCGGCGGGTGGTCACCCGGGCGATGTAGGCAATGTCCGTACCGTCCAGCACCGCGGCGGAGGTGGACTCGCCCAGCTTCAGGGAGAGCTCCTCGAGGTGCGGCTGGGCCAGCTGCGGCAGTGACAGCCCGGAAAGGTACGCGTATCCCAGCTGGAGCACCTTGGCCGTCAGCGCGAACGTCTTCCCGTCGGTCCGCACGTAGCCCAGTTCCACCAGGGTGTGCAGGAACCTGCGAGCGGTGGCCCGGGTCAGGCCGGTGCGGGACGCGACCTCGGTGAGCGTCATGACGGGACGCTCGGCGTCGAAGGCGCGGATCACGGCCAGGCCGCGGGCCAGCGACTGGACGTACTGGTCGCTGGCCTGCGGTGTGGCCTGGGTGTCTGTGCGGACGGCGTCGGTCATGGTTCCCAATCCTAGGGCTGTCCTCAGGCAGCCGCGGCCTTGAGGGGGACGGGGAGGAGTTCCTGGAGTTGTTCGAGGGTGCAGCCGAAGGTTTCGCGGACGGTGACGCCCTCGGGGCCGGTGAGGAAGACGCCCTTGTCGGTGTAGACGCGGGTGACGCAGCCGACGCCGGTGACCGGGTAGGTGCAGGCCTCGACGATTTTGGAGGCGCCATCGCGGGTGAGGAGGGTCATCATGACGAAGACGTCCTTCGCGCCGGTGGCCAGGTCCATGGCGCCGCCGACGGCGGGGATTGCCCCGGGTGCCCCGGTGTGCCAGTTGGCGAGGTCACCGGTGGCCGAGACCTGGAAGGCGCCCAGGACGCAGATGTCCAGGTGCCCGCCGCGCATGATCGCGAAGGAATCGGCGTGGTGGAAGTACGAGGCGCCGGGCAGTTCGGTGACCGGGATCTTGCCCGCGTTGATGAGGTCCTCGTCAATCTCCCCGCCCGTGGCTTCGGGTCCCATGCCGAGCATCCCGTTCTCGGTGTGGAGGGTGATGTTCTGTTCCTCGGTGAGGTAGTTGGACACCAGGGTGGGCTGGCCGATCCCGAGGTTCACGAACGAGCCCGGGGCGATGTCGCGGGCCACGAGCCGGGCCAGGTCATCACGGCCCAGGGGCGTCTCGGACGTCTTGATGCTGGTTTCGGTGAGGCTCATCTCAGGCCACCTTTTCTGCTGCGCTGCCGCTGCGGGCAACTCTTACCACGGTGTTGACGTAAATGCCGGGGGTGACCACGTTTTCCGGGTCCAGCCCGCCGGTGGGGACAATCTCGGAGACCTGGACGATGGTGTGCTTCGCCGCCGCGGCCATGATGGGGCCGAAGTTCCGGGCCGTCTTCCGGTACACCAGGTTGCCCTTCCCGTCCGCCTTCAGCGCCTTGATCAGGGCCACATCGGCGTGGATGGGGGTCTCGAAGACCTGCCCGCGGCCGTCAATGATCCGGGTTTCCTTACCCTCGGCCAGCATGGTGCCGTACCCGGTGGGCGTGAAGAACCCGCCGATCCCGGCCCCGGCGGCACGGATGCGTTCGGCCAGGTTGCCCTGCGGCACCAACTCCAGCTCAATCTCCCCGGCCTTGTACTTGGCATCGAAGTGCCACGAATCAGACTGCCGCGGGAAGGAGCAGATCATCTTCCGCACCCGGCCTTCCTTGATGAGCAGAGCCAAGCCCTGGTCGCCCTGGCCGGCGTTGTTGTTCACCACGGTCAGGTCCGTGGCCCCGCACTCCAGCAGCGCATCGATCAGTTCGAACGGCTGCCCGGCGTTGCCGAACCCGCCGATCATCACGGTGGAACCGTCCTTGATCCCGGCCACGGCCTCCTGGACCGAATCAACAAAAGTCAGCATTACTGGTCCTTCCCAGCGGTCACGTTCTCAAGTATCACGGCCAGGCCCTGGCCCACGCCGATGCAGATCGCGGCCACACCCCAGCGTTCGCCGGAGGCCTGCAGGGACCGGGCCAGGGTGCCCAGGATCCGGGTGCCGGAAGCACCCAGCGGGTGCCCCATGGCGATCGCCCCACCCTGCCGGTTCACGATTCCGGGGTCAATCCCCCAGGCATTGATGCAGGCCAGGGACTGCGCAGCAAAGGCTTCGTTAAGTTCGACGGCGCCCACCTGGTCCCAGCCGATCCCCGCCTTCGCGAGGGCCTTGTTCGCCGCCTCGACGGGTGCGTAGCCGAAGAACTGCGGATCGTTCGCGTGCGCGCCGCGGCCCGCGATCCGGGCCAGCGGGTCCAGCCCCAGCAGCCCGGCGGCCGCCTCGGACCCGATCCAGGCCGCGGAGGCGCCGTCGGACAGCGGGGATGCGTTCCCCGCAGTGACCGTGCCGTCCTCTGCCCGGAACACCGTCTTCAACCCGGCAAGTTTCTCGGCCGACGAACCGGCGCGGATCCCTTCGTCCCGCACCAGGTCCGTCCCGGGCACCGGGGCGACCAGGTTGTCGTAAAACCCCTCATCCCAGGCCGCGGCGGAGAGATTGTGCGAGGCAGCGGCGAACTCGTCCTGCGCCTCGCGGGTCACCCCGTACTTTTCGCGGAGCCGCTCGGTGGCCTCACCCAGGGAGATGGTCCACTCCTTCGGCATGGCCTTGTTCACCAGCCGCCACCCGAGGGTGGTGGAGGCCAGGGTCATGTCCCCGGCCGGGTAGGGCTTTTCCGTCTTGGGCAGCACCCACGGGGCACGGGACATCGACTCGGCCCCGCCCACGAGCATCAGGTCGGCGTCGCCGGCGTTGATTTGGCGGGACGCGATGATCGCCGCGTCCAGGGATGAACCGCAGAGCCTGTTGACCGTTGTGCCCGGGATGGACACCGGCAGCCCGGCCAGGAGGGTTCCCATCCGGGCGATGTTGCGGTTTTCCTCGCCCGCGCCGTTGGCGTTGCCGAACACCACCTCATCAATCCGCTCGGGATCAAGCCCGGGTGCCCGCTTCACGGATTCCTTGATCACGTGCGCGGCAAGGTCATCCGGCCGGACCCCGGCGAGGCCGGAACCGAACTTGCCGAAGGGGGTGCGCACGGCGTCGTACACAAATGCCTGGTTCATGACGGGGCATCCATTTCTTTGAAGACCTGCTGGGCAGTCTTGAAGGCGGTATTGGCGGAGGGAACTCCGCAATAGATGGCGGTCTGCAGCAAAATTTCCTTGATTTCGTCCCTGCTGAGGCCGTTCCGAAGGGCGGCGCGGATGTGCATGGCCAGCTCCTCCCAGTGCCCGTGGGCCACCATGGCGGTGATGGTGACTGCGGAACGCATCTGCCGGGACAGTCCGGGCCGGGTCCAGATGCCGCCCCAGGCGATCCGGGTGATCATGTCCTGGAAGTCGTTGGTGAACTCATCTTTGTTGGCGTTGGCCCGGTCCACGTGCGCGTCGCCGAGCACTTCGCGCCGGACCACCATGCCGCCGTCGTAAATTTCCTGGCTGGTGGCGCCGGGCTGGACCACGCCGTGGCGCTCCAGGCCGGCGCGCTCGGCGGCGCTCATTTGGCGGCCTCCCGTGTTTCGGCCCAGCTGATCAGGCTGCGCATCAGGTCGGCCACGTGGGCGGGGGCTTCCGCGGGAGCGAGGTGCGAGATGCCTTCCACCGTCACGGCGGTGGCAGTGCCGCCCCCGGCGGTGATGCCGGTGGCCACTTCGTCCGCCATGTCCGGCGTGGCCACGGCGTCCAGCGCACCCGCAATGACCTGGGTGGGGACGGTAATGCCGCCGAGTTCACCGCGCACGTCGAAGGCTGCCAGAGCTTCGCAGCAGAAAGCGTAGCTGAAGCGGTCGGCATCGCGCAGTGAATGCAGGAGCCGGCTGCTGAACTCCGGTTCGCGGTCCATGAAGCCGGGGGCGAACCACCGTTGGGCGGAGCCCTGGATCATCACGGGCGTGCCCTGGGTGCGGACCGTTTCGGCGCGCTCCAGCCAGGCTTCCGGGGTGCCGATCTTCGCGCCGCTGTTCTGTACGGAGAGGCTCTTGAGCCGTTCCCCGTGCTGGATCCCGAGCTGCAGGCCCACCGCGCCGCCCAGGGAGACACCCGCGTAGTGGAACGCCTCGTCCGGGGCGATGGAATCCACCAGGTCCACAACGGCGTCAGCCAGGGCAGCGACGTCGAAGGGTTCCGTTGCGGCCGGTGAGACGCCGTGCCCGGGCAGGTCCCAGGCCACCACGTCGTAGTCGTTGCCGAGCAGGGACGCCGCCCGGTTCCAGAGGATGGATGATGTGCCCAGGGAAGGACCGACCACCAGCAGGGGGTGGTCACCCAAGGGTCGCTGGGGTGAGAGCAGCGCTGCTTTGACGGCCGGTTTAGCCACGGGAAGCTCCGTTCGCGTTGGGGGAAACATGGTCTGGGAAAGATGCCAGGATGCGGCAGGCAATCTCCGCCGCCTGGCCAAGGTAGCTGGCGGGGTCCAGAAGCTCTTCCAGCCTTGCGTCAGGAACGACGGCGGCGGGAACGGCTTCGCGGAGCAGCTTCCGGTAGGTGCCGGCCTGCCCAGCGGGGGGCGCCTGCAGCGTTTGGTCCACCATGTCCTGCAGTTGCTGCTTGCCGCTTCGGCCGTCCTTCTCCTCCAGCAGCGGAGCCACGGCAGCGTTCACGCCCTCGGCCAGCAGCAGCGGTCCGGCAAGGTCCAGGTTGCGGCGCATGGCGTCCGGGAAAACCCGCAGCCCTTCGGCAAGTTCGCGGATATGGCCGGCGGCCCCGAGGGTAAGGGCCAGCAGCTGCCGGAGAGCCGGCCACTCGGTGTGCCAGGCCCCGTCCGGGCGTTCGTCGTTGAAGGTGGCGGCGGCCAGGTGCAGCTGGGCAGCCAGTTGCGGTGCCTGCAGCGCGGCGCTGCGGACCAGGACGGACAGCACGGGGTTCTGTTTTTGCGGCATGGCGGAGGACACGCCGCGGCCGGCGGCCCGCGGCTCGGCCAGCTCGGCTAATTCCGGACGGCTCAGGAACAGGACGTCCGCGGCGATCTTGCCAAAGGCGTCCAGCACGGACGCCAGGGCGTGCCCCAGGGAGGTGACGGCCAGGCGGTTGGTGTGCCAGGGAGCCGGCGCGGGGGCCAGGCCGAGCTGGGCTGCCAGGGCATCGGCCAAGGTAAACGGGGTGGCGGTGGAGCCCTCCGTCAGCACTGTTCCGGCAGCAAGCGTTCCCGCCGCCCCGCCGAACTGGACCGGGAACTCCAGGCCTTCCAGCTGCCGGCCTGCGGCGGCCACGCCCTGGAACCACTGCGCGGCCCGGAGCCCGAAGGTATACGGAAGCGAATGCTGCGCCAGGCTCCTGCCCACGCACAGCGTCTGCGCATGCTGCCCCGCCAGGGCCGCGAGCGCCGCCGCGGTGCCTTTCAGGTCGGCCAGCACGGCATGGACGGTGTTGCGGGCCACCAGCATCAGGGCGGTATCCAGCACGTCCTGGCTGGTCAGGGAGGTATGGACGGCTTTCCCGGCACCAATCCCGGCGCTGTCCAGCGCGGCCACCTTCTTCCGGAGGTCCGCCAGCAGCGGAATGACCGGGTTGCCGCCGCCCTGGGCGCGCAGCGCGATGTCGGCGAGGTCGTATCGCCCTGCCTCGGCAGCGGAAGCGACGACGGCGGCAGAACCGGCAGGCGCCAGGCCGGCCCTTTCCAGCACGGCTGCCCAGCCCGATTCGACGGCGAGGATCGCCGCCAGCACTGCCCGGTCCCCCGTCAGCGCCGCCACCAACGGTGACGCTGATACGGGACTGAGCAGGCCGGCGTCGGCCTCTTCCGCGAAGGCGCGCAGATCTCCCGGGGCGGCGTTGGTCACTGGAAGTCCAGGAAGACCGTCTCGCCCTCGCCCTGGAGGCGGATGTCCCAGGTGAGGCCGCCGTCAGGGTCGCGGCGGGCGATGAGCGTCTTGCGGCGCTCCGGATCCAGCGAGCTGAGCAGGGGGTCCTTGGCCAGCGCCTCGGCGTCCTCAGGCAGGTAGATACGGGTGAACAGCCGGTTGGTCAGGCCGCGGGCAAAGAGCGCCACGGAGATGAACGGCGCCGCGCCCGGTTTGGTAGGACCGGGGTTGACCGTGGTGAACGTGAAAACGCCGGAGTTGCCCACGGCGCCGCGGCCCCACCCGGTGAAGGTGTAGCCGTCACGGACAAGGGAACCGGTGCGCTGGACGACGTTGCCCTTGGCATCGGGCTGCCAGATTTCCAGGATGGCGTCCGGGACGGTGTGGCCGGCACCGTCGTAAACGGTGCCCTGGAGGCGGATGGAGCCGGGCGATCCGGGTGCCAGGAGCTCGTTGTCCTTCTCGAACGGAAGCGCATAGCCATAGAAGGGGCCAACGGTCTGGCCCGGGGTGGGAACAAGTTTGGTGCTCATTTTCCTACTCTCCTGCCTCGTCACTACTGTCGCCTGCTGTACCGAAAGCTTCGTTTTCGGTCCAGGTCCGCTTGGGCCCGGTCAGGACGATGTCCCAGTTGTACCCCAGCGCCCATTCGGGCTCGGTGAGGCTGTGGTCGTAGGTGGCCACCAGCCGGTCGCGGGCGTCCTGGTCCACGATGGTCTGGTAGATCGGGTCCAGCGGGAAGAGCTGGTCGCCGGGGAAGTACATCTGGGTGATGATGCGCTGGGTGAACTCGGTGCCGAACAGCGAGAAGTGGATGTGCGCCGGGCGCCACGCGTTCAGGTGGTTCTTCCAGGGGTAGGCACCGGGCTTGATGGTGACGAACCGGTACGAGCCGTCCGGGCCCGTGATGCAGCGGCCGATGCCCGTGAAGTTGGGGTCGATCGGGGCCGGGTGCTGGTCACGCTTGTGGATGTACCGGCCTGAGGAGTTGGCCTGCCAGATCTCCACCAGCTGTCCCGCCACCGGACGGCCCTCGCCGTCCAGGACCTTGCCGGAGACGATGATCCGCTCACCCAGGGGTTCGCCGTTGTGCTGGATGGTCAGGTCGGACTCCAGGGCGTGCACGTCCTGGTGCCCGAAGGCCGGCGAGTAGAGCTCAATGGTTTCGGGGTCGGCGTGCTGCAGGCTCTTGGTGGGGTGGCGCAGGATGCTGCTGCGGTACGGCGGGTAGTCCAGCCGCGGCTGGGTTTCCGGCTGGGCGCCGTCCTTCAATGCCCGCTGGTATGCCTCGCCGATGGCGTTGATCTCTGCGCTGAGGTCCGCCTGCGATTCGATGGCCTTGTCCAGTGGCTGGTGGGCAGCCTTCGGTTCGGCCGGGGGCACGAGTTCCTCCGACTCCAGCTCCGCGGTGATGTCTTCCGGCATGGCTGGCTCCTTTCTCATCTGTTGGGTTTGCAGTGTCTGTGGTCTGGGTTGGCTCACGTGCGGTGCAGTGAGTCGTACTGAACCGCGTGGCGCACCGGGGCGTTGGGGGCGCCGTAACCGTCGTAGCTGCCGCGGCGTTCCACCATTTCGAAGAACACGCTGCCAACGGTGGCGGTGTAGAAATGCAGGAATTCCCCGTCCGCGTCCCGGTCGAAGAGCAGGTTGACTTCCTGCAGCGTGGCCAGGAATCCGGGTTCAAGGTCGAACCGGGCGTCCAGGTCCTCGTAGTAGTTGGCGGGGATCTGCAGGAACTCGAGGCCCTTGTCGCGGGCGGCGCGGGCCGTGGCCACGAGGTCGTCCACGGCGAAGGCGATGTGTTCCTGGTACGTTTTCTGGCCGTGCGCCTGCTGCACCGGGGCGAGGTTGAGCACCAGCCGCACCGCTCCGTTGGAGGTCTGCATGACCTGCGAGCGCACCAGGCCGCTGGGGCTGGGCACCTCGGCGAACGGCTGGGGCTCCAGGGCCAGGGCGCTGGTATAGAAGAGGACGGCTTCGTCGAAGTGCTGCCACGGCTGGGCGAGGTTGACGTGGTCAATCACGGCCCGGGCGCCCGCGGAGGGGTGTTCGAGGCCTTCGCCGAACTCGTGGGTCCAGGCGGCGGTGCCGTCCGGGCTGCCCTGGCAGAGGAAGATTTCGGTGGAGTCCGGGGCGGCGATGCCCTGGAAGACTTCCTCGTCCGCCTGGACCTTGCGGGCCACCACGGGCGCCTTGAGCTGCTGGGCCCGGGCCGAGGCAATCACGGGGGAATCGACGTCGAACCCCAGCGCGGCGATGGCGGGTTCGGCGTGCGAGGCCGCCTGTTCATTGATGATCACGCGGGCCTGGCCCATGCTCCAGAGCTGGACGTCCTTGGTGCGGTGCCGCCCCTCGAACGCGAAGCCGAGCTGGCCCAGGAGCTTCTCCAGCTGCGCGGTATCGTCCGCCTTGACCTCGGCGAAGTTGAACCCGGCCGGTTCGTTGACCTTGGGCAGGGTGGCCAGTTCCATGGGATAACGACGGCGGGGCGCGGCTCCGTTGCTTGGTGCGCCTTCGGTGCCGGCCGCGGGGGTGTCAGCGAGCCAGTTGGCGCTCTGTTCCTCCAGCCAGATGAGTGACCGCATGGCGTCGACGGCTGTGCGGTCCACGTCGGACTGCCGGAAGACGTCGTTGAAGACCTCCAGGGAAACCGGGCCGGTGTACCCGGCACGGACCACGTGGCCCATGAACTTGGCCAGCTCGAACTGCCCCTCGCCGGGGAAAACCCGGTAGTGGCGGCTCCAGGACAGCACGTCCATGGAGAGTTTGGGGGCGTCGGCCACCTGGACGAAAAAGATCTTGTCCGGGTTGAAGGCTTCGATGTGGGAGGTGTCCCAGTCCCGGGAGAGGATGTGGAAGGAGTCCAGGCAGGTCCCCAGGTTGGGGTGGTCCACGGTCTCCACCAGCCGGTAGGCGTGCTCGTAGTCGTTGACGTACTTGCCCCAGGCGAGTGCCTCGTATGCCACCTTGACGCCGTGGTCCCCGGCCAGCTGTGCCAACTCGGCGAGCTGTTCGGCACGCAGGCCGTCGTCGTCGATGGTGGCCGTGGCAACGTTGGAGCACACCAGGATGGTGTCCATGCCCAGGCGGGACATGAGCTTGAACTTCGCCTCGGCGCGCCGGAGGTTGGCCTTGAGCAGGTCCGGGGTGACGCCGTCGAAGTCCCGGAACGGCTGGTAGAGGTCCAGGCCGAGGCCAAGGTCGGCCGCCATTTTCCGCACGTCCTCCGGGCTGAGGGGCGACGTGACCAGGTCCTGCTCAAAAATCTCGATGCCGTCGAACCCGGCGATCGCGCAGGCCTGCATCTTTTCCTTCAGCGTCCCGGACAGGCAGACCGTGGCGATTCCCGTACGCATCAGGCCGCCACCTCCTCGGCGGCTACAAGCTCCAGGAAGTGTGCCCGCATCCGGTCCGGGTCCGCGTCCTGGCCGGTGAAGATCCGGAAGGCATCCGCTGCCTGTCCCACGGCCATCCGGCCGCCGTCCAGGACCTCGCAGCCCTTGGCGCGGGCCCCACGGACCAGTTCGGTCTCGATGGGACGGTAGACGATGTCCGCCACCCAGTGGCGTTGCTCCAGCAGGCCCAGGTCCAGCGGGAGGCCTGGGTGGGCGGCCATTCCCACGGGGGTGCAGTGCACCAGCCCGTCGGCCAGCGGCATCAGCCGCGGCAGGTCCCCCGGCGTCCCTGACGTGATGGTGCTGTCCGGGAAGAAGCCCTGCAGCTCGGCGGCCCGGGCAGCTGCCCGGGCAGGGTCCATGTCGACGAGGTCAAGGGTCCGCACGCCGGCGGTGAGCAGGGCATAGGCGACGGCGGATCCGGCGCCGCCGGCGCCCAGCTGCACGACGCGGTCCAGGCGGGCTCCGGGGAGGCCGGATGCCAGGGCGGCGGCGAAACCGGAGAAATCGGTGTTGTGCCCGATGAAGCGGCCGTCCCGGATGACCACGGTGTTGACGGCACCCAGGCGGCGGGCGTCCGGGGAGACCTCATCCAGGTGTTCCAGGACGAGCTGCTTGCACGGGTGGGTGATGTTCAGGCCGTTGAAGCCCAGGGTGCGTGCGCTCTGCAGGATGGTGCCGACGGATTCGCCGGGCAAGCCCAGATCGAGGAGGTCAATGGGCCGGTAGAGGTAGCGCAGGCCCTGCACGTCCCCTTCGCGTTCATGCATGGGAGGGGTGAGTGATGGCGTGACGCCGTCTCCGACCAGTCCCACGAGGTAGGACTCAGTTCGATGACTCATCCGTGCAGCTCCTTTGGTAACGGCACCGGAGAGCTGCCTCCACGCGGGGAGCGGCTTGTCCGGTGACAGGGATTACAATACAGCAATTGTTCACCTTGCGCACTCTAGTTCGAGATACGAACATTTTGATGGCTTGCAGGGTTGGTTGGCGCGGCTCGAGGCGGTCAGCCGCGCTGGGGCAGGCGGTCAGCCAGCTCTGCGGCCGCCTCCTGCAGGACGGGAACGTGTGCCTCCAGCTCTTCAAGGCTGAGGCGGAACACGGGGACTGCCGTGGCCAATGAGGCGAAGGCGTGCCCTTGGCTGTTGAGCAGCGGGACGGCCACGGCGCGCATGCCGGCCTCATTCTCTTCGTCCATGACCGCGTAGCCGCGGCGGCGCACTTCGTCGATTTCCCTGCGGAAGGCATCGCGGTCCGTGATGGAACGTTCGGTGAGGGCTTCCAGCGGAAGCTCCAAGAGCAGCCGCTCGCGTTCCGCATCGTCGGCGAAAGCCACCAGGGCCTTCCCCACGGCAGTGGTGGAGAGTGAGCCCAGGTGGCCGGGGTCGCTGGTGACCCGGAAGATCTGCGGGCCGTCCACCTTGCTGACCGTCAGGTGGTGGAGGCCGTTGCGGACACTGAGGATGGTGGCCTCCCCCGTCCGCTCGGTCACCCGCCGCAGGATGGGCAGGGCGGTGCCGGCGAAGCCGTGATGGTTGGAGACCCGCTGGCCGAGCTGGAAGATCCGCAAGCCCAAGTGGTAGCGGCGGCCCTCCGGCTCATAATCAACGAAACCGTCGCGCGCCAGCGACCCCAGCAGCCTGTACGTTGTGCTGAACGGCAGCTCCGCGCGCCGCGAGATGTCGGCGGCGCTTGCACCGCGGGGTTCGTCCCCCAGGAGGACCAGCAGGCTGAGGGCCTTGCCCACCATGTCCGGGCGCTCGGCCGCCTTGGTGGCGGCCTTGGGTTCGGGAGGCAAAGCATTGACGGGCGCCTGGTCGGGGACAGTCGGTCCTGGAACAGTGGATTCATCGCCGGCCACTGTGGCTTGGTTCACACTCATGTTTCGATGTTGCCACAATGTGAGAGCTATTTCTAGATCGTGAGTATTTTCTTGACAAGTGACTGCGCTCACAGTCATAGTTTCTGTATCGCAAAAGTAGCTCTCACCATGTGGCTACGAATTGCCGGGTCTTTCCGGACTCCAGCCGCATCGCGCCGCCCGCACCCAGGCAGCGGCGGCTGCGACCACCAGATCCATCCGCGACAATGTCGTCACACCAAAGGAACACCATGAGCCAGACACTTCCGTCCGCCGGGGCGGGTGCCCTCACCTCCGGCGGGACGCCCAAGAAGGCAGCCCTTGCCAGCTTCCTCGGCAGCGCCGTCGAGTATTACGACTTCTTCATCTTCGGCTCCGCAGCCGCACTGATCTTTCCCAAGGTCTTCTTCCCCGACGCCGACACGAATGCCGCGATCATGTCCTTTGCGACGTTCGGCTTCGCCTACGTGGCCCGGCCGGTGGGCGCCATCATCCTGGGCCACTTCGGCGACCGCGTGGGCCGCCGCAAGGTACTGATGTTTACGCTGTTGCTGATGGGCGCCTCCACCTTCGTGATCGGCTGCCTGCCGGACTTCAAGACCGTCGGCTGGTGGGCTCCCGTCCTTCTGGTGCTGGCCCGCCTCTGCCAGGGCCTTTCGGCCGCAGGCGAGCAAGCCGGCGCCTCCTCCATGACGCTCGAGCACGCCCCGGACAACCGCCGCTCCTTCTTTACCTCATGGACCCTTACCGGCACCCAAGGCGGCCAAATCCTCGCCGCACTCGTCTTTATCCCTGTCCTGGCCCTGCCGGATGAGATCAAGTTCGGCATCGGCTGGCGCATCCCGTTCTGGCTCAGTGCCGTTGTGGTGGTTGTGGCGTTCCTGATCCGGCGCACCCTGCACGAACCGCCCGCCTTCGAAGAAGCCCGCAAGACCGCCCAGATCGCCAAGCTGCCCGTCGCCGACCTGCTCAAGGGCCACTGGCGCGACGTCCTCCGCGTCATCTGCTGCGCGTTCATCGCCGCCGTGTCCACAGTGTTCGGCACGCTTGCCATCAGCTACGCCAAGACCGTGGCCGGCGTCGACGGCACCACCACCCTGTGGCTCGTGGTGGGTGCAAACCTGGTGGCCCTGGGCACGCAGCCGCTCTTCGGGATGCTGGCGGACAAGATCGGCCGCAAGCCCGTCTTCATCTACGGCGCCGTGGCCAGCGCGATCCTCACGCCGGTGTTCCTGCTCAGCCTGGAGTCCGGCAGCATCCCCTTGATGTTCCTGGCCGCCATTGGCTACTTCTCCGGAGGCTACGCGGCAGCCAACGCCGTCTGGCCATCCTTCTACGCCGAGATGTTCAGCACCAAAGTCCGCTTCTCCGGCCTGGCCATCGGCACGCAGCTCGGCTTCCTGATGGCAGGCTTCGCCCCCGCCATCGTTGCGGCCATGGGCGGCATCCAGCCCGGCGGCTGGGTTCAGATCTCCGTCTTCACCGGCATCATCTGCGCCATCGCCGCCGTCTCGGCCCTGACTGCCAGGGAGTCCTTCCGCACCCCCACCAGGCTGCTGGGCGTGAAATAGGCGCCGAAAGCGTCACACCAGCCCGGTTTTAGAGCCGGAAAGCCCGCCATTCCCCCAAATGGCGGGCTTTCCTTTGATAAAGGTGGGCTGCTTCCGCAGCAGTCTGCTACGGCCGGCCGGTCTCCAGCACCGAAGCGAGGTCGAAGTTCACCGGCTCCTCGAGCTGGGCGTAGGTACAGGATTCCGGGTCCCGGTCCGGGCGCCAGCGATTGAACTGCGCGGTGTGCCGGAACCTCTCGCCCTCCATGTGGTCGTAGCGGACTTCCACCACGAGCTCGGGCCGCAGGGGGATGAAGGACAGGTCCTTGCCGGCGCTCCAGCGGCTGCCCTCGGCGTTCCGCGGCGTCCGCTCACCCTCCTCCTGCTTGGCCCAGGCCCATGGGTGGTGGTCGAAGTCCGTCACCAGCGGCTGGAGCTCGTCGAACAATTCCTTGCGCCGCTTCATCGGGAAGGCGCCGATCACGCCCACGCTGGCCAGGCCGCCGTCGTCCTTGTACAAGCCCAGCAGCAGGGAACCGATGGCGTCGGGCCCGCTCTTGTGGAGCCGGTAGCCGGCCACCACGCAGTCAGCGGTCCGTTCGTGCTTGACCTTGAACATCACGCGCTTGTCAGGTTCGTAGCGGCCCTCCAGCCGCTTGGCCACGATACCGTCCAGGCCCGCCCCCTCGAACTGCTCAAACCACTGCGCGGCGGTGTCCTTGTCCGTAGTGGCTGCCGTCAGGTGGACGGGCGCGCTGCTGCCCGCGAGCGCCTTCTCCAGGGCTGCCCGCCGCTCCGAGAACGGCCGGCCGGTGTAGTCGTCATCGCCCAGGGCCAGGAGGTCGAAGGCCACGAAGGAGGCAGGTGTCTGCTGGGCCAGCAGCTTCACCCGGCTGGCGGCGGGGTGGATGCGCTGCTGCAGGGTATCGAAATCGAGCCGGTCTCCGGAGGCGCCCACCAGGATGATCTCGCCGTCCACCACGCAGCGGGGCGGCAGGTTCTCCTTCAGGGCGGCCACCAGTTCCGGGAAGTACCGGGTCATGGGTTTCTCATTGCGGCTACCGATCTCCAGGTCGTCCCCATCCCTGAAGATGATGGACCGGAAGCCGTCCCATTTGGGCTCGTAGCTGAGGTCCCCGCCGCCTGGAATGCCATCGATGCCGCTGACGGCCTTGGCGAGCATGGGCGGGACGGGCGGCATCACGGGAAGTTCCATAGCGCCCATTCTTGCCCGGCCGCACCCCTCGACGGTAGGGCGGCACGGTTTCAGGCGGCCAAAAGCCAGACGATCAGCACCAGCACCGGCGCCGCGGCGGCAGTGGACAGCAGGATGGTTTCCCGTGCCACGGCCACGCCCCGGCCGTACTTGCTGGCAAACAGGAACACGTTCTGCGCCGAAGGAAGTGCCGCCATGAGCACCACGCCCAGAAGCATGTGATGGTCAAGGTTGAACAGAAAGCGTCCGACGACGAAGGCCACCACGGGCATCACTGCTGACTTCAGTGCCGTGGCAGTAAGGATTTCGGGGGTGTGGCCGGCACTTCGAAGCATGGTGGTTCCGCGCAGGGACATCCCGAATGCCAGCAGCACCACCGGGACGGCCGCCCCGCCCAGGAGCGTCAGCGGGGCCATCACCGGGGCCGGGAGCTCCACGTGCAACGCGGCCAGGACCACGCCCAGGAGCGAGGCGATGATCATGGGGTTCCGGAAGGGCTGGGTGAGCATCAGCCGGGGAGAGAACCGTCCCGCGGCGGAGAGGTCCAGCAGGGTGAGGACCAGCGGGGCGAACAGGAGCAGCTGGACCAGGAGCACGGGGGCCACAGGTGTGGCGTCCCCCAAGGCGTAGAGCGTGATGGGGATGCCAATGTTGTTGGCGTTGACATAGGACCCCGCCATCGCGCCGACGGCCGTCTCCGCAAGCGGCCGCGGAAACCAGATCCGGCTGGCTGCCACATACAGCAACGCGGTGGCGGCGGCCGTGATCACGGCCAGCGGTACGTAGGCGGAGAAGACCACTGACAGATCCGACTTCAACACCACCGTGAAGAGCAGCACCGGGTTGGTGATAAAGAAGGCGGTCCGGGTCAGTGCCATGATGGTGGGTTCGTCGCCCAGGCCGCAGCGCGCAGCAAGGTAGCCCACGGCGATCACGACGCCGATCACGGCGAGGCCGATGAGCACTCCGCCCATAGGAGGTACTTCCTTCCGGTCCCGCGACTGATGCCCGGTTCGGGACAAGTGGGACTACAAGTATCCAACTTATCGAACAAGTGGCCTTCGGTCGGCAGGCGTCCACGACGTGGGCTGCCGCACGCCGCGGACCGGCGGGTGTGAAAAAATCAACCATGCGCGCCATGCAACATTCCAGCAAACTCCAGAACGTCCGGTACGAACTCCGGGGACCGATCCTGCAGGCGGCCAAGAACATGGAGGCCGAGGGCCACCGGATCCTCAAGATGAACCTTGGGGACACCGCACCTTTCGGCCTGGAAGCGCCGGAGTCCGTGGTGGTGGACATGATCCACCACCTCCGCGGCGCCCAGGGCTACAGCGATTCCAAGGGTATCTTCACGGCGCGGACCGCCATCTCGCAGTACTACCAGACCCGGGGCCTGATGAATATCGGCGTCGAGGACATCGTGATCGGCAACGGCGTCAGCGAACTGATCAACATGTGCCTGCAGGCGTTCCTGGAAAACGGCGACGAAATCCTGGTCCCGGCACCGGATTATCCGCTGTGGACGGCCGCCGTCACCCTGACCGGCGGCAAGCCGGTGCACTACCTCTGCGACGAAGCGGAGAACTGGTGGCCGGACATGGCCGATGTGGAAGCGAAGATCACTGCCCGCACCAAGGGCATCGTGATCATCAACCCGAACAACCCCACCGGCGCCGTCTACCCGCGCCACATCCTGGAGCAGTTCGCGGCATTGGCCCGGAAGCACAACCTGGTCCTGTTCTCTGACGAGATCTACGAGAAAGTGCTGTACGCGGATGCCCAGCACATCCATACCGCGGCGGTTGCCGAGGACATCTGCTGCCTGACGTTCAGCGGGCTGTCCAAGGCCTACCGGATGCCCGGCTACCGGGCCGGCTGGGTGGCCGTCACCGGGCCGCTGGCCGCTACCGCCGGTTACCGCGAAGCCCTGGAACTGCTCGCGTCGCTGCGCCTGTGTGCCAACGTACCCGCCCAACACGCCATCCAGACCTGCCTGGGCGGCTACCAGAGCATCGAGGCCCTGGTGAAGCCGGGCGGCCGGCTGCGGGAACAGCGCGACCTCGCCCACAAGCTGCTCACGGCCATCCCCGGCGTCACCTGCGTGCCGGCGTCGGGCGCCATGTACCTCTTTCCCCGCCTGGATCCGGAGCTCTACCCCATTAAGAGCGACGAACAGTTCGTCCTGGACCTGCTCCGGGACCAAAAGATCCTGGTCTCCCACGGCTCGGCCTTCAACTGGCCCGCACCGGACCACTTCCGCTTCGTGATCCTCCCCTCGGTGCTGGACATCGAGGAAGCGGTCCGCCGGATATCCAGCTTCCTGGCCGCCTACCGGGGCGGAACAGCGGCATGAAACCGCCGCGGCGCGAAGAACTAACCGCGCCCTAACCGCGAGGAAACCGGCACGCAACAATCCGCGCCCACACTGGTTAACGCAGGCAAGAGCCGGCACCAGCTCCAGCCAGGAGGCCCCGCGATGTTGAAGAAGGCGACCACGCATGTAACCAGAGTCCGCGCACTGGACCAGCTCCACCGCGGTGACGAAATCGAAGCCCGCCTCTCGGTGGGGCCCTCCTACGACGACGTGGTGATCCGCCGCGGCAGCGTCCAGGAAACCGCCCCCGGGATCGGCGTGGTCTGGATCCTGGACCGGATCACGGGGGTCCGGAAAGCCATCAATACGGACGAATGCAGCGTGTGGCGCGTGGCCTAGGCACCGGACGTTTGGCGGCGGGCGCAGTCAGTCAGGACTGCCCGCCGCCAGGCCGACCGGGCACTGCCGTTCAGCCGCCCGCCACCGACTGGATCACCAGGACCTCCTGGCCCGGCGCGACTTCAGTGTCCAGGCCCTGCTGCCGCCGCACCTCGTCGCCACCCACGTAGATGTTGACGAACCGCCGCAGCGCGCCGGTTTCGTCGCGGAGCCGCCGGCCCAGGATGGCGTAGTCGGCGGCCACCGAGTCAAGGAGTTTTCCCACCGTCACCGGCCCGTCGGCGGGTGCAGTCAGCACGGACTGCCCGCCGGCCAAGGGCTGCAGGACGCTGGGAAGCACCAACGAAATGTCAGGCACCGGCCACCACTGCCGCCCGCACGCACAGGACGTCCGGCAGGTGGGTGGCCACTTCCGTGAACGTTCCGCCCTCATCCGCACTCGCGTAAACGGCCCCTCCCCGGGTGCCGAAGTACACCCCTGCCGGCTCGGCCGTGTCCACCGACGCCGCATCCCGGAGCACGCTGTTGTATTCCTTGTCCGGCAGGCCGGCATCGAGCCTCGTCCAGGTGTCCCCGGCATCGTCCGTCCGGTGCACGGCGAGCTGGCCCCCGGGCGGGATGCGTTCGCCGTCGGCCTTCAGCGGAACCACCCATGCCGTCCCCGCCCTGCGCGGGTGGGCCAGCATGACGAAGCCGAAATCGGCCGGCAGGCCCTCGGCGATGGAGTCCCAGCTCTCGGCATTGTTGTCCGTCCGGTAGACCCCGTGATGGTTTTGCGCGTAGAGGCGCCCGTCCACCACCGCGTCCGCCGCGATCTTGTGCACGCACTGCCCAAACTCGGGGTTGGGATCCGGCATGAAGTACGCGGAGATTCCCTTGTTGCGCGCTTCCCACGACGTGCCGCCGTCGAGCGAGCGGTAAACACCGCCGGTGCTCATGGCCACGTGGACGGTGTCCCCTCCGGGGTGGACCACGATCGAGTGCGCCGCCGCCCCGCCATAGCCGGCTCCCCATTCGCTGCGGTGGGGGTGGTCCCACAAGCCGCGGTTCAGCTCGAAGTGCTCGCCGCCGTCCGTGGACTTCCACACCGAGATGGGTTCGGCTCCTGCCCACACCACACCGGGGCGTGACTCCGCGTCCGGATAGATCTGCCAGACGCGCTCCAAGGCCGCGCCCGTATCCTCCGGGAACCTGATGGCCCCGTGCTCCGGCTCGGTCCAGGTGGCGCCGAGGTCATCGGAGTGCGCCACCGTGGGACCCCAGTGCGGGCTGCTGACTCCCACCATGATCCTGGTGCGGCCCTCCCTGGTATCGATCCCGATGCTGGGAATTTCTGCCATCAGGAAATGGGGCCCGGTGAAAGACCACTCCTGCCGGTCCTGGCTTGTGGCCAGCCAGAGTCCCTTTTTAGTGCCGATCGCCAGGAGGAATGTTTGCGCCGTTGCCATGCGCACCATGCAACCACCCGAGGGATCAGCGCGCAATGGTTTCCAGGGTCCCGCAGGCGTTCAGTCCACGAACTCCGATTGGGTCTGGATGAAGTCCCAGTCGGCGGCGTTAAGGACGGCCGCCGGATTACCGGGGTGGGGTCCGCCGGCCTCCGCAATGCCCTGGAGTACCGGAAGCGGCAACTCCTCCGCATAGAGGTTTTCCCGGAGCCACTCTTTGCTTGCAAGGTCCAGGTCCAGCCACCACATGAAGATTTCCATGTTCACCTCCCTGCGTCACTTAAAACGTTAGGCGCGGCGCAGGTGGCGGACAAGGCTTTGCAGCGGAAGCAGGTGGGCCGTGCGGCTTTTAGGGTACCCGCAAGTAACCTGGCCGCCCCGGCCGCAGAAAAGACGAGTAGCCGCTACTCGCGACTGCCTTCGGGGGCGCCCCTAGCCTGAAAACTCACGCAAGCTGACCGTGCTGCTGGGGCCATTGGCGTCACCGCTGCCTTTCCCCACCATGGTCCGTTTCACACATATATATGGGGAGAAAACATGAAACGCACCTTAGCCACACTGGGGGTGATGGGGCTGGGCCTGCTCAGCGTCACAGCACCCGCCATGGCGGCCTCCGACCAGGTGGTGGTCTGCCATCAGGGAAGCGGCGGCCTGACGCCGTTGTCGTTCAACGTCAACGGGATTGGCGGTCACGACCAGCATGCACAAGACATCATCCCGCCAACGCCCAAACTTCCGCAGGGAAAGAACTGGACCAACGCAGGAAAGATCCTCTACGTCGCCAATTGCGCGCCGCTGCCCCCGGGCGAGGTCATCGATCCGCCCGTCGTCGTCGATCCCCCCGTGGTGACCCCACCGGTCGTGACACCGCCGGTCGTCGTCGATCCCCCCGTGGTCACACCGCCGGTCGTCGATCCGCCCGTCGTCGTCGCTCCCCCCGTGGTCACACCGCCGGCCGTCGATCCGCCCGTCGTCGTCGCTCAGCCCGTGGTGCAGCCGCCGGCCGCGGCTCCGGTGGTCAACCCGCCGGCCCCGGTCGTCGCTGCGGCCGCGCCGGCCCAGCCCGCTGCCGCCCAGCAGGTTGCCGCGTCCCCGCAGGCCGCAGCCCAGGCCGCTCCGGTGGCAGCCCCAGTCAGCGTGGGAACCAACCAGGGCTTCAACGCCCAGACGGCGGTTGACGCCCGGGACGGCGGCCCGGCATGGCTTGCCGGCGTGGGGGCACTGGCGGCCGCAGGAGCTGCGGTGGCAGTACGCCGCCGGTCCCGCTCCGTGAACAGCGCCGGCTAGCCGGGACAGGCCGCTCGCAGCGGCCCCGCGACAAGGAAGGCGTCCTGCCAGTGCCCGGCAGGACGCCTTCCTTCCACCACCGAACAACGCAGGAGGAGTGCCATGCCACAGGAACGGAGCCGGCATGCTGCCCGGGCCAGGCGGCCGTGGCGGCGCGTGAACCGGGGCGACCTGGCCATCCTCTCCTGCGGCGTGGTGGCCTTCCTGTCGTTCACCTTTGGCAGTCCGTTGTTCCCCCAAGGACACGCGGCGTCCCACACCGGCTCCGCGGTCACGGTCCCCATGACGCCAGGCGCCGTTCCGTCCGGCAGTGCGGCCGCCCCGATGGCGTCAACAGGCACGCCGGATGCCACGTCCGCCCCTGTCCAGGCGTCACCGGCCGCAATCCCGGGCTCGGCGGCCCCGGCAGGACCCCAGCTTCCGGCTGCGGCGCAACCCGTCCACATCCGCTACCCCTCCGCTGACTTCGATGTAGCCATCCATCCCCTGGACCTCGATGGCGCCGCCCAGTCCAGCCGGACCATCGAGCCGCCTGCCACCAAGGACGGCTACTGGCTGACACCGTTCGGAGTCCCGGGCAAAGGCTCCGGCAACACCACCTACGTGATCGGCCACAGCTGGGAGGGCGCGGACGCCCCCTTCAACCACCTCAGTTCAACGGCGGCCGTGGGCGACCGCTTTGAGGTGGAAACCGCTGCCGGCACCATCACCTACAAGGTGGACAGTGTCACCACCTACGTGAAGTCCACCCTGAAGGACAGCCCGGTCTGGGACATGGTGCCCAACCGGCTGGTCCTGATCAGTTGCTACACGGAAGATCCGTGGGGCAAGAATGTTGTGGTCACTGCCTACCCGGCAGCGGCCTAGCGCCGAAACCGGCAACAGCGCAGGGCGAACGGCTCCATGCGACAGGCCGAAGGTACCTGTTGACGCCGGACCCCGCGGGCGGACAATGGGCAGCATGACGTGGGAATACGCTGACGGTGCACCGCTGCTGGTGGGCGTTACGCCCGGACAGCACCCCGAGGTCCTCCAGACCGCCGCCAACCTTTCAGCCCGACTGGCCGCGCCCCTGGTATGCGCTTACGTGGATGAGGCCAGCTACCTGGTCGAGTGGGACCCTGCCCGATCCGCCCACCGCCTCTCCCTGCACCCGGACGATGACAGCGACATCCGCGGCGTTGCAACCGAACTGAAGGCCCTGATCCGTGCTGCCGTGGACAAAGCGGCGTCCGGCGGCGGCGCGCCGGAGTGGTCGCTCCGCACGCTTGCCGGGGATCCGGCCCGCGCCCTGGGGCAGCTCGCCGCCGAACTGGACGCCCCGATGATCATCGTGGGAACCTCCGAGCGCGGCTTTTCGCACCGCCTTTCGGAGACCCTCAGCGGCTCGGCGGGCACGTGGCTCAGCCATCACCAGAGCCGCCCCGTCCTGGTGGTCCCCTATCGGATGCCAGCCCATGAGGACGTACCGTGACCCGCGGATTCCAAAGGCAAACAGCCCGCCGGGTGACCGCCTAAAGTAAAGCGAAAGTAGTTATTCGCGTAGCTGGCGCGGTGCCCTACCAGCCAGTAAGCTGATTCAAGCAGGCCGGTTCCGCGGAAGTGGAAAACGGGAAACTGCCCAAATGCTGCTCCGGAGTGCGTATCCCCCAATAACGCACTCCGGAGCTTTTTTGTGCCCTTTCAGCAGCCGGCCACGCAGGAATCCCTTCGGGGATTAATACCCCCACGGGGTACTTGCCGGATACCCCCACGGGGTATAGTTTTGGGTACATGAACCCTACCGAAGAAGCTGCCGCGGCGGTGGATACTGCCCGCCCGGCCGGCGATGAAACACCCCAGCACGGGTACACGGGGAGCAAGGAGGCCTACCTTCGGCGCCTGAAGCGCATCGAAGGCCAGGTCCGGGGCATCGCGCGCATGGTGGATGAAGACAAGTACTGCATCGACATCCTGACCCAGGTTTCCGCCGTCACCAAGGCCCTGCATGCCGTCAGCCTGGGCCTGGTCGAGGAACACATCGGCCATTGCGTGGTGGGCGCTGCCTCGGAACCGGACCCCGCCGCGCGCGCCGAGGCGATCGACGCCAAGGTGAAGGAAGCCGCCGACGCCATCGGCCGCCTGCTTCGCTGACCACAGAACCCCACCCCGGCTACCGCCGGCCAGAAAGAAGGAGCACGCCATGAGCACCACCTCCCCCGCCATCACCACCATCAGTGTCTCGGGCATGACCTGCGGCCACTGCGTATCCGCGGTCAGCGAAGAAATCGAAGCCCTGGACGGGGTCCAAGCCGTGAAGGTGGACCTCAACGCCGGCGGCATCTCCACCGTGACCATCACGTCCAGCGGCGGCCTCTCGCCCCAGGACCTCGGGGAGGCCGTGGCTGAGGCCGGCTACCTGATGGTCGCCAACGAGGCCTGAAAAACCCCTCCCATACCGGAAAGCGGACATGAGCCACCAAGAACTGCTGCACCCGCCGGGCACCCGCGTGGTGGAACTGGACATCCAGGGGATGACGTGCGCCTCCTGCGTCAACCGGGTGGAAAAGAAACTCGGCAAGCTCGACGGCGTGGCAGCCGCGGTCAACCTCCCGCTGGAGCAGGCCTACGTGACGGCCCCGGACGGCATCACCGACGAGCAGCTGGTGGACACGGTCAACGCCGCAGGGTACACAGCGAGCGTCCGCGTGCCGCGCACGGCGGAACCCAGCGTCGAACACGCCGCCGCACAGCTTCGCCCCCGCCTCATCCTCGCCGCCGTCCTGACCGTTCCGGTCTTCCTGGTGAGCATGGTCCCGGCGTTCCAGTTCCCCAACTGGGGCTGGGCGGCGGCCCTGCTGTCGCTTCCCGTGGTTACCTGGGCGGCGTGGCCCTTCCACCGCGCGGCCGCAGTCAACGCCAGGCATCTGGCATCCACCATGGACACCCTGGTGTCGCTCGGCGTCGCCGCCGCCTACCTTTTCTCGGCCTGGCAGCTGGTGGCCGACCCCGGCATGACGGAGCACCCGGGCATGGAGGCCATGTCCGGCGGCCTGTACTTCGAGGTGGCGTCCGTGGTCACCACCTTCCTGCTCCTCGGCCGCTACTTGGAGGCCAACGCCAAGCACAAGGCCGGCGACGCGCTCCAGGCCCTGCTGAACCTGGGCGCCAAGGACGCCACGGTCCTGCGCGGCGGACGCGAACAGCAGATCCCCGCGGACCACCTGCAGGTGGGCGACGTCCTGGTGGTCCGCCCGGGCGAGAAGATCGCCACCGACGGTGTGGTCATCGAGGGCGATTCCGCCGTGGACACGTCGCTGGTCACGGGCGAGTCCGTTCCCGTGGAGGTGGCCCCGGACAGCCGCGTAACCGGCGCCACCATCAACACTTCCGGGCGTCTGCTGGTCCGGGCAACCCGGGTGGGGTCTCAGACCACCCTGGCCCAGATGGCCCGCCTGGTATCCCAGGCCCAGACCGGCAAGGCACCTATTGCCCGCCTCGCGGACCGCATCAGCGCCGTCTTCGTTCCGGTGGTCCTGGCCATTGCCGCCCTCACGTTCGTGTTGTGGCTCCTGCTCGCCGGCCCGGACGCGGACGGCGGCCACCTTCGACAGGCCTTCACGGCGGCCGTCGCCGTGCTGGTGATTGCCTGCCCGTGCGCCCTGGGCCTGGCCACCCCGGTCGGCCTGCTGGCGGGCAGCGGCCGCGGAGCGCAGCTGGGCCTGTTGATCAAGGGCCCGCAGGTCCTGGAGGATACCCGCACCGTGGACACCATCCTGCTGGACAAGACCGGCACGGTCACCACCGGCGCCTTGGCCGTAGACGCCGTGCTGGCATTCCCCGGGTTCACCCGGGGTGGAATCCTCCGGCTCGCCGGCGCCGTCGAGGCCGCGCCTCCGAGCACCCGGTGGGCCGGGCCGTTGCGGCCGCGGCTTCCGCCCTGGATCCTGCAGGCACAACGGACGACGACGGCCTGCCGCCGGTGCAAGGGTTCAGTTCCGCCCCGGGCGGCGGGGTATCCGGAACCGTGCAGGGCAGGTTTGTGTTGGCGGGGCGCAGCGGCTGGCTGGAGCAGAACGGCATCATCCTGGACCCCGCCCAGCAGGTAAACCTGATGGCCGCCGAGGAAAGCGGTGCCACGGCTGTTTGCGTCGCGGTGGACGGCATGCCGGCCGGAATCATCAGCCTCCGGGACACCGTCAAGGAAGGTTCCGCGGCCGCCGTCGCCCGGTTGAAGGCGCTGGGCCTGCGGCCCATCCTGCTGACCGGGGACAATGCCGCGGTCGCCGCCCGGGTGGCCGCCGCCGTCGGCATCGCCGCGGACGATGTCCACGCCGGCGTCCTGCCCGAAGGAAAGGTCGAAGCGGTGCGCAAACTCCAGGCCGGCGGTGCCACGGTGGCCATGGCCGGCGACGGCGTAAATGACGCCGCCGCCCTGGCGCAGGCGGATCTGGGGATTGCCATGGGGTCCGGAACCGACGTTGCCATCGAGGCCGCCGACCTGACCGTCATGGGCAGCGACCTGGCCCAAGTGGCGCAGGCCATCGAGCTGTCCCGGAAGACCCTGGCCACCATCAAGGCCAACCTGTTCTGGGCATTCTTCTACAACGCGGTGGGCATCCCGGTGGCGGCCTTCGGCCTGCTCAACCCTATGGTTGCCGGAGCCGCGATGGCCGCCAGCTCCGTCCTGGTGGTTGCCAACTCGCTGCGGTTGCGCAGCTTCGGAAAACCGGGGCAGTGAACCTCAGGCGGTACCGTACCGCACGGACGCGCGCGCCCTGGCCTTGGCCGCTTCGGCCTCACGGTCCTTCGGCGGCGCCTGCGTCACCAGGGCGTCGAGCAGGTGCTGCGTGATGTGCGCAATCTCGTGCACCGCATCGTCAAAGGCTTCCTGGTTGACCTTGGACGGTTTGGTGCTGCCGCTGATCTTGCGGACATACTGCAATGCGGCAGCATGGACTTCCTCCGACGTGGCGTGCGGTTCAAAGTTGTGAAGGGTTCGGATATTCCGGCACATACCGCCATGCTAGGCTCTTCGAACGCCTGGGATCGACCCCTTTTTTTACCGGATCCAGCCACGGCGCCATGGGGAGGCCTGCATGGGCAGGGCTGCCCATCGACACCGTTTTACGGACCGGGGTAGGTTTTAGGCAATGGATCTTCCGGATGAGCCGGGGGGCCGCTGGGGATGCCGACCAGGTTCGGATCCACGTTCTAACAAGGAGAAACTGATGGCTATTTGGGGTGCAGACGTTGAGCAGCTTCGCCAGCTCGGCAGCAAGCTTCAGGCAGGGGCGTCCGAGATCGAGACGCAGAAATCCACACTTACCAAACTTCTGCACGGGACCGACTGGAAGGGCCCGGACGCGGACAAGTTCAAGAGCGAATGGGATGGCCAGCACTCCACGCTGCTGACCAAGGTTGCCGAGGCCTTGAAAGAGGCCGGCAGCAAGGCCAAGCGCAATGCTGAGCAGCAGAGCCAGGCCTCGAACGGCTAATGCCTTGGGCGGCACGATGTGCCGCCCGGACGGCCCGGGCACCGCAAGGTGCCCGGGCCGTTGTCCTTTAAGGCATGGGTTCCCCTGGACGGCAGCGGCTACGGCACGGGTTCGACGTCGTTCGCGTGCTCCAGGGCCGACGCCGGCATGGGAGCCCCGGGCGCTTCCCCGTCCGCGGCCGCGGCGCGGAGCTCGTCGAGCCGCACCAGGATGACGCCGCCGACGATCAGCACGCCGCCCAGCAGCTGGATGGCGCCCGGCAGCTCGCCCAGCAGCAGCCACGCCCAGACGACGGCGAACAGCACCTCGGTCAGCGACACGAAAGATGCCACCTTGGAGCCCAGGGCCCGGGCCGCCATGATGCCTGAGGTGTAGGCCAGGACAGTGGCCAGCACCACCAAACCCGCCAGCGGCCCCCACCATGGCATGGTCCAGGGGCCCAGGCGGGTGTCCGCCGTGCTGAATGCCATGGGGAGCACGCCCGTGGCACCCGCCAGCCACATGACGGCTGCACCCACCAGGAGTCCGCCCGAGGCCAGGACGATGGGCGGCAGGGTGTCGTTTTCCTTTGCGGTGATGAAGAAGTAGATGGCCAGGCAGACGGCGGCCGCCATGCCCCACAGGACGCCTGCCAGATCAACCTTGACGGCGCCGGTGAGGTCAAGGACCAGTATCAGCCCGGCCAGGGAGAGCAGCGTCCCGACGGAGGTCAGCACCCGGGGGCGCCGCCGGCTTGCGGCCCAGAGCCATAGGACGATGATCACCGGGGCAAGGTATTCGAGCAGCAGCGCAACCCCGACGGACAGCCGGGCCACGGCGTTGAAGTAGAACAGCTGGCAGGCCGCAACCCCGATCAGCCCGAACAGCCCAATGGTGAGCCAGTTGTCCCGCAACTGGTGCCAGCGGCCCTTCAGCGCGGAGACTGCCGGCAGGGCGAGGATCAGCGCGGCGCCCGTCAGCCGGGCGGTGACGGCCGCCCCGGGGGACCAGCCGGTTTCGAGGAGCGCTTTGGCAAAGGACCCGGACAGGCCGAAGACAGCGGAGGAAAAAAGCGCGATGCCAAGCCCGGAGGCGAGGAAGCCGGGCCGCCTGAAGGGCGCTTGCGGGTGAGTGTGGTTCGTGGCGGCAGGCACCGTCGCCTCCTGTCAGGAGTAAAGTGGGGTAATGGTCATGACAGTACGCTTCCGCACTGTAAGGAGTCAACATGGTTTTCGCCCCTGACACGGAGGTGGCCCTCCGCACGGTGGTGAACCTCATCAATACGGCCGCGAATGGCAGGGAAGGGTTGGCCTCGGTCAGGGACCTGGACAGCTTCCTGGCGGCCGAGGGCTTTTCCGGGGCGAGGACACGGGACGCCGCGGAATTGCAGAGCGTCCGGCAGTTGCGGGGCTTACTGGCAGGGGTGTGGACAGCGGGCGAGGACGCCGCCGTGGACACCGTCAACCGGCTGTTGCGGGACGCCAACGCCCTCCCGCAGCTGATGAAGCACGACGGTTGGGACTGGCACCTGCATGCCACGGCTCCCGAGGCCCCGCTGGCGGACAGGATGAGCACCGAGGCGGCCATGGCCCTGGCGGATGTGATCCGCAGCAAGGAAATGGACCGCCTGCGGACATGCGAATCGGAGGACTGCGATGCTGCCGTCCTGGACCTGAGCCGGAACCGCTCCAAGCGGTACTGCGATACCGGCAACTGCGCCAACCGTGCACACGTTGCCGCCTACCGTGCCAGGCAGGCAGCGGCGGGTTAGGCGTTCCGCCGCAGCGTGCCTATCCCTGGTGCCGGGTGCCGCCCGTGTCGTCCTCGGGGTCCTGGCTGGTGGGCGTACCGAAACCATGGCCGGGCTTGGGCGCGGAACTGAGGTTCACGCCGGATCCCTTGCCGAGGTGTTCGGCGTTTTCCTTGTAGCTCATGGACAACATGGCGGCCACCACCAGGGTGACGATGAAGGCGATGCCGGCTGCGGTGAAGGCGAGATCGAAGCGGGGCGCGCGCGCACTGCCGCCGGAAGCGAAGATCAGCACGGCAACGAAAGCGACGACGGCCCAGAACGCCGAGAACATCAGCGGCCCCTTCACCGAGGTCCGCAGCTTGCGCGGTTTTCCTGGATGCTGGTCAGCCACTGTGGTTCCTCCCTGCAGGCGGCACGCGGCCGGCCTGGTTTCACGAATTGCGGTGTAGCACCAAAATTTCTACAACTAGTAGAAGGGCGCTCTTCCTAGTTTACGGCTTGACGGCACCGGCGCGGGCATCGTGGCGCAGCGTCAGGCCGGAAAGCACCCACAGCACACCCGAAATAATCGCGCCACCGCCGGCCACGCCCAGCAGCGCATGGGCACCAAGGTTGATGAAGAACGGCAGCAGCACTGCCGTGCCAATCCCGATCGCCCCGGATGCGATCCAGTCCCGTGCCAGGACGTGCCGCCCCCGATGCCGCAGGCCGCACGCCAGCTCAAGAACCCCGGCCACGCCGAGACCCAAGGCGGCAATGACACCAAACAGCAGGTCGCTGTGCAGCAGGATCACCGCCACACCGGCGCCGGCAAGCGCCGACCCCGCTGCGGACAGCAGCTTGCCGGGAGCCGAGTTCCGGGCAAACCCGGCGGCCGGGATGGCTTGCAGGGACACGACGCCGGCGGCCAGCAGGTAGAGTCCTCCCGCCCAGCCCATGACCTCAACGGAGGGGGAGGTCCAGAAGACCGTTACGGCGCCGAACACCAGCGCCACCACGGAACGGAGCAGGATTGGCTTCCAGAGTTCAGGGCGGGGTGAGGTTCCGGGAACTGCGCCCGCGGGAATCGATGGTTGCGTCACCGGTCCAGTTTAGTGGGGGCAGCTGGAAGGTAGAACCGGACCCCGCAGCCGATATTCAGGCTGGACCAAGCACCATCCAGCGGTCTGAACGGGCGCGCAGTCCGAGGGTGACGGCGCGCGCCGCCATATAACCCAGGGCGAAAGCAGCCCACAGCCACCCCAGCCCGGCAGCGCCCGGGCCACCGGAGAGCGCCACCGCCGCCAGCAGCGGCAGGTAGGCAGCAAGGTTCACCACACCGGCCAGCGCCAGGTAGCGGGCGTCGCCGGCACCGATCAGCACCCCGTCCAGGACGAAGACATATCCGGCGATGGGCTGGCCCGCGGCCAGCACCCACAGGGCAACGGCGAGCACCGACTGCACGCGGGCATCAGGGGTGAACAAGATCCCCACCCAGGGGGCCACCGCCGCGAGCAGCACGCCCGTCACCAACCCGAACCCCGCTCCCCAACGGACCATGGTCCTGGTCAACTCCCGGGCCTTGGCCGCATTGGAGGCGCCCAGTTCCTTGCCGATCAGCGCTTGGGCGGCAATGGCCAAGGCATCCAGCGCGAACGCCAGGAAGGAAAAGATGGTCATGGCCAGCTGGTGCGCGGCAAGGTTGACCTCACCCTGCGCCGTCACCACCACCACGGTGGCCAGGATCGCCGCACGCAGGCTGAGGGTGCGCAGCATCAGCCAGGACCCGACGCGCGCCATGCTCCGGATGCCCCGCCAGCTGGGCACCAGGGGGACGCCCTGGCGGACCGCGTACCTGCGCACCATCACCAGGTAGACGGCGGCCATGGCCCATTGCGCCAGGCTGGTGCCCATCGCCGAACCCACCACGGACAACCCCAGCCCGTACACCAGCCACACATTCAGGACGATATTCACGCCGAACCCCGCGGTGGCCACCACCAGCGGCGTCCTGGTGTCCTGCAACCCGCGCAGCACACCGGTCCCGGCGAAGACCAGCAGCATGGCCACGAGTCCGGGCATGGACCAGCGGAAGTAGTCGATGGCAAAGCTGCGCACGCTGCCGTCGGCGCCGAGCAGGCCGATGAGCGGTTCCGCGGCGATGAATCCAGCCACGGCCAGCAGCAGGCCCAGCAGCAGCGCCAGCCAGGCGCCGTCGCGCCCGGCCGCCAAGGCCTTCCCCACCTGGCCCTGGCCAAGGGCGCGGGCCACGGCGGGGGTGGTTGAGTAGGCAAGGAACACCATGAGTCCGACGACGGTCTGCAGCACCGCCGAGGCCAGGCCCACGCCTGCGAGCTGGGGAACGCCGAGGTGCCCTACGATGGCCGAATCCGCCAGCAGGAAGAGCGGCTCGGCAACCAGCGCTCCAAAGGCTGGCACGGCGAGGCGGAGTATCTCCCGGGAATGGCTCCGGGGAGGGGCCGTGGCGGCGGATGAGGGATCTATTGGCACCGTGCCAGCTTAACCGGGCGCAATGACCCCGGAAGAGAGCATGACAAAGACCACAATCGTCCGGATTTTGTTGACTCTTCAAGCATATGTGGGGAAGGGTGGAATCCATGAACCAGTCACGACTGACCACAGTTGCCCTTGCCGTCCTGCGTGTCATCCTGGGTTTCCTCTTCGCGGCCCACGGCTGGCAGAAGTTCAATGAATGGACCATCGCCGGCACCCAGGCCTCCTTCGCCAAGATGGGCGTCCCCGCTGCGGACGTCATGGCCCCGGCCGTCGCCGTCCTTGAACTGGCAGGCGGCGCAGCCCTGATCCTCGGTGTCCTCACCCGCGTGGTGGCCGCCCTCCTGGTCCTCGATATGCTCGGTGCACTCTTCCTGGTCCACGCTCCCGCAGGTGTCTTCGCGGCGAACGGAGGCTACGAACTGGCACTGCTCCTGGCCGCGGCAGCCTTCGCGCTGGCACTGGCCGGCCCCGGCCGGCTCTCCATTGACCGGGCGCTGTTCGGCCGGCGCACCTCACGGCTGGCCGTCCTGGCCTAGTCCGCTTCCGTCCCGAAACGCCTCACGGCGGCCGGCCACGCCATGGTGACCGGCCGCCGTCGGACGTTAAGCGGCGCTCCGCCGGGCGGCTGCACGCCGGCCCAGGCCGCTGCGGCGTGAACCGGCCGGTAACCTGGGCCCTCAGTATGATCGCAGCATGACTGAGACCGGCCACCCCAACTCCGTGACCCTCCGCTTCCTCGCCGCCCCCACCGATGTGGGGCACAGCGGCTCCGTGGACGCCGGCACGGTGCTCGAATGGGTGGACAAGGCCGCGTACGCGGCGGCCGTGGGCTGGGCCAAGTCCTACTGCGTGACCGCATACGTGGGAAACATCCACTTCGCCGACCCGGTCAACAGCGGCGACATGGTGGAGGTTGAAGCCACCATCGTCTACACCGGCCGCTCCTCGATGCATATCCGCACCGTGGTCTCATCCGGGGATCCGAAAGGCGGCCCGGCCACCATGCGCAGCCAGTGCATGGTGATCTTCGTAGCCGTAGGGGCGGACGGCAAACCCATCCCGGTGCCCCAGTTTGAGCCCGCCACCCCCGCCGAGGTTGAGCAGCGCGACCATGCGCTGGCAAGGATCAAGGTCCGCGAACAGATCGTGGAAGCCATGAACCACCAGGAATATACGGACGCCGGCACCGCCGAACGCGTCACGCTTCGGTTCATGGCCGCCCCCACCGACGTGAACTGGGGCGGCAAGGTCCACGGCGGCATCGTGATGAAGTGGATCGACGAGGCCGCCTACCTGTGTGCCTCACGCTACTGCGGCCGGGACACCGTGGCCGTCTTCTCCGGCGGCGTGCGCTTCTACCGGCCTTTGCTGATCGGCCACGTGGTGGAGGTGGAGGCCCGGCTGGTGTACACCGGCAACAAAGGCATGCACATTGCCGTCCACGTCCGTTCCGGCGACCCGAAGGGACGCGAACTTAGCCTCACCACCTACTGCCTCACCGTGATGGTGGCGCGCGACGATGACGGCAACTCCGTCCCCGTACCACCCTGGGTGCCGGTCAGCGCCGAAGACAAGCGGCTGCACGCCCACGCCCGCGAACTCCTGGAGATCCGGGGAACGGCGCCCGGAAACCGGCTGCCCAACCACCTGCTGGCCGGCACGGCTCCCGCAGCCACCGCCGCGAACGGAGCCTAGAAGCCGCCGCCCCCGGAGTCGCCCGCCATGTTGGCGAAGCGGGAGTAATGGCCCTGGAACGCCACCACGATGTCCTTGGTGGGGCCGTTACGGTGCTTGGCCACCAGGATGTCCGCCTCGCCCGCACGGGGTGATTCCTTGTCGTAGACATCCTCGCGGTGCAGCAGGATCACCATGTCGGCGTCCTGCTCGATGGAGCCTGACTCGCGGAGGTCAGAGACCATGGGCCGCTTGTCCTGGCGCTGTTCCGAGCCACGGTTCAGCTGGGACAGTGCGATCACGGGCACCTGGAGTTCCTTGGCGAGGAGTTTGAGCGCACGGGAAAACTCGGACACTTCCTGCTGGCGCGATTCCACCTTCTTGCCTGAGCTCATCAGCTGCAGGTAGTCGAGGATGACCAGCTTGAGGTCGTGCTGCTGCTTCAAGCGCCGGCACTTGGCCCTGATTTCCATCAGGGACATGTTGGGGCTGTCGTCGATGAACAGCGGGGCATCATTCATCCTGCCCATGGTGGTGGCGATCTTGGACCACTGCTCGTCCTTGATGGTTCCCTTGCGGAGGTCCTGCAGGCCAATGGTGGCCTCGGCGGACAGCAGGCGCATGGCGATCTCGTTCCGGCCCATTTCCAGGGAGAACATGACGGTGGACAGGTTGTTCTTGATGGCCGCGGACCGTGCGAAGTCCAGGGCGAAGGTTGATTTACCCACGGCGGGGCGGGCCGCGATGACGATCATCTGCCCCGGGTGGAGGCCGTGGGTCAGCTCATCGAGTTCGTAGAAGCCGGTAGGCACACCGGTCATGCCCTCGCCGCGGTGGCCGGACGCCTCGATTTCATCCACCGTGGATTCCATGACGTCCTTGAGGACCACGTAGTCTTCCGCGGTGCGGCGTTCCGCCACGGCGTAGACTTCGGCCTGCGCCTGGTTCACCAGGTCTTCCACTTCGCCGTCCGAGCCGTAGCCCAACTGGACGATCTTGGTGCCGGCGTTGACCAGCCGGCGCAGTACGGCCCGTTCGGCGACGATCTCGGCGTAGTACCCGGCGTTGGCCGCCGTAGGTACGGTCTGGATGAGCTCGTGCAGATAGGCAGGGCCGCCAATCCTGTTGATTTCGGCGCGTTTGGTCAGTTCGTCCGACACCGTGACGGCGTCCGCCGGTTCCCCGCGTCCGTAGAGGTCGATGATGGCCTCATAAATGGTCTCGTGGGCCGGGCGGTAGAAATCCTGGCCCCGGAGGATCTCCACGACATCAGCAATGGCGTCCTTGGACAACATCATGCCGCCCAGGACCGACTGTTCCGCGGGGATGTCCTGGGGAGGTTTCCGGCTCGCGTCCGATCCGCGGGTCGCTTCCACCGGGTCCAGATGCGCGATTGTCAAAGCTGCCGTCCTCCATTTGTGCCGGGCCAGGCGCCCGGTGATCCATCCTGTTTGCGGATCCTAAACAGAACCGCCACGCGTCCAGTACTACCCGGAAGCTCTGACAATGAGGCACCCGCGGGCCGGATGCCGCCTCCGGCCGGAAGTTATCCCCACTATCCACAGCTTTTCCACAGAGCGCCCGGAAAGGGCCATGGGAGAGGCTCTGGATCGCGGCGTACAGGCCGTGGCCTGGCCGTGAAAAACAGGTACCCCGCTACGGTAGCCGCCCCCGGTCCAGCGGCAAAGCCAGTACGCCGGAACTGCTGTGGATAACCTGTGCACTACGGGGCATAGCTTGTGCACAGCCTGTGGGGAAGTCTGTGGATACAGAATTTTTTTACCTCCTAAAAGCCCTCTGACCTGCGGAAACATCTTCACCAGCATGTGGAGTAAATATTTCTTTCCAGGAATTTCATCCACAGGTTCGGCGCCCGCACCCGCAGGCCGGAACCGGCCTGGGGCCGGTCGCGGCATGCCGGCATCCGCCTGCGTGGCGCTGCTCATATTCCCTTGGCGGAGCTTGACCGGCAGGGGAACGCTGCAGTATGCAGCACGGTGAATATTGCTGTGGATAACCGGGTTCTGGATTAAGCTCTAGGTATGGCTTTGGCTGGACGGACAGCCGGCAACGCAACCGCCTTGGCGACCGCCAGGAAGTACACAGAACGGCTCGTAAAAAATGGAATCCCTAGTGGTCCCGGTCCTTATCCTGCTCGCCGTCGTTGCGGGGGTCATCGTGACCTACCGCGCAGTCCGCGGGCGCAGGGCGTCAGATGGAGGAGCCCCGTCCCGGCCGGCCGGCCCGGCACAGGACCAGGCGACGGAACTGGCCCGCGCCGCTGCCGGCAAGTTGTCAGAAAGCGAACACCGTCGCTTGTACGCCATGATCGCGCAGGGGCAGCCGTTGGCCGCCATCAGGCTGTACCGGGAGGTCACGGGCGAGGGACTCCGGGCCTCGCGCGACGCCGTCGGCGCCCTGGCGGCACACCCCCAGCCCTACCGCCAGCAGGAGCCGGTAGAGGCTGTGCAGGAGGATGACGAGCCACAACGCTTCCCCTACCGCTACCGCGCCATCGCCAGCAAGGGCGACGTGACCCGTGAAGTGAGCAGCAATATGCTCAACGACGAAATCTACGGCCGGATCCGCTCCTTGGCCCGCAGCGGGGACACCGAGGCTGCCGTTACCGCCTTGACGCGCCACTCGGACATCTCCCCGGTCCAGGCCCGGGAATTCATCGCGCTGCTGGACGACTAGCGCGGTCCGGCGATTCCGGCCAGGAGTTGCTCGAAAGGCAGGGACTCCAGGGGTGCGGGCTTCCGGCCCGGCTGGGGACCCTCCAACAGCAGGGTAAATTCGGTGGCAGCGCGCTCAATGCGGTCGGCCAGCGACGAGCCACCCTCTTCCGCGGTTCCCCAGTCCTGGGGCCCGGCAAAGACTCCCGTGGCGGCCGTGCGGGTGCGCAGGTAGCTGAACAACGGGCGCAAGGCGTAATCCAGCACCATCTGGTGCCGGTCGGTACCTCCGGTGGCGCCCAGCAGGACAGCCTTGCCGTCCAGGGACTTGGGGTCCAGGACGTCGAAGAACGATTTGAAGAGGCCGCTGTAGGAGGCGCTGAAGACCGGCGTCACGGCGATGATCCCATCCGACGCCTCCACCCCGGCGATGACTTCCGCCAAGCGCGGTGCGGCGTATCCCGTGACGAAGTTGTTGGCGATGTCGACGGCGAGGTCCCGGAGTTCGACGACGTCGACCAGCACCTCGTGGCCACCGGCGGTGAGCCGCCGCTCGGCAGCGGCCGCCAGCTGGTCGGCCAGCAGCCGGCTGGACGACGGGACGCCAAGACCGGCGGAGAGGACTGTGATACGGCGGGTTTCCATGGCATTCTCCTGGTGCTCGTTCATTCGATCATACATGCATTTGCATCTATATCCCTGAACCGCGGTACCTCCTCATGTATTCCCGTGACCCGCATCAAAGCAGGACGGTGCCCTGGATGCAGGTAGTGGACTCTCCGCCCACCCACACATCGTCGTCCTCGGCGGTGACATGTACACGCCCTGCCCGGCCCAGGACGGTACCCTGCGCGGCGACATAGCGCCGGGGTGCCCTGCCGCTACCAATAAGCCACTGGGCGGCCCCAGCGTTGAAGCTGCCCGTCACCGGATCCTCCACCATCGCATCACCCGGGATAAACGTCCGCACCTCAAAGTCGGCGTCCCCTCCGGACAGATGCGGCCCGATGACTCCGACCTTCAGGTTCCCCATGGCCACCGGATCCGGCACGAGCGCCATCACCTGGTCCGCAGACCCCAGCAGGACACCGATCCACTCCGGCCCATTCACCAGCCAGGATGCGTCCACGATGTCACCGGCCGGGATTCCCAGGGCGACAGCCAACTGGCGCCGAAGGGGCTCGTCCACGGCCTCAAAGCGGGTCAAGGGCGGTGCGGCGAAAGCCAATCGGCCGGCGTCGCGCTTGATCCTGACCAGACCGGCACCACATTCCTGGACCACGAAGCCGCTGGACTTCGGAACTCCGCCGGCCTGCAGCCAGGTATGTGCGGATCCCAGCGTGGGGTGCCCCGCGAACGGGAACTCCTCGCTCCCGGTGAAGATCCGGACCTTGTAGTCGGCGCGGGGATCCTCCGCGGGCAAGAGGAAGGTGGTTTCGGAGAGGTTGGTCCAGTTCGCGAAGTGCTGCATTGTTGCCGCGTCAAGACCGTGGGCATCGAGGACGACGGCGAGCGGGTTGCCGCGGTAGGCGTTGCCGGCGAAAACATCCACCTGGTGGAAAGGACGGCTGCTGGGTGTCGGGTTCACCGGAGCAGGTTACCACCGGCCCGCCGGGCGGACTGCCGGTCCTAGGAAGGGAGCAGCGGCAGGGCCATGGCGGCCAACGGAACGGCGGTGAGCACAGCACAAAAGCCCAGGTTGATCCACCGGTAGGTTGCGAGGATGGCGATAAATTCCCGAAGGAACGCGCTGGGGATAAAGTAGCCCGCCGTCCTGGCCCCGGTGACGTGGGCGCGCAGGCCCGCGCGCCGGGTGAACATGGCCGCGCGAAACACGTGGTAGCTGCTGGTGACCACCGTGACGGGCGCGTCCGGCCGCTCCATCAGCGCGCGCGAAAAGTGCAGGTTCTCCATGGTGGTGGCTGCCCGGTCCTCCACGATGATCCTGTTGGCAGGAACACCCTGCTCCTGCAGGTAGCGGGCCATCGCTGTCCCTTCGGCGAGGAGTTCATCGGCTCCCTGCCCGCCGCTCGGAATCAGAGCCCTGATGGACCCGCCATGCTTGCCCCGGTACAGGCGCGCCGCCGCGTCAAGCCGGGCGGCCAGCAGGGGCGGAACCGAGCTGCCGGCCAGGCCGGAACCCAACACCACCACGTATTCGGGATGGCGGCGCGGCGGCAGGTGCGAGTAAATCAGCGAATAGACCAGATAGCTGACGAACACGAAGCCCACGTAGCCGGTCAGCAGGGCAGCCGCCGACGTGAGCGCCCTTAGCGCGGGTACGGCCGTCTGCAGGGCGGCCAGGACAAGGGGAACGGCCACCACGGCCAGCCCTGCCAGCAGGGACAGCAGGTTTGCCAGGCTGCGGCCTTCGCGGCGCAGCATGATGAGGCCGTTGAGGACAAGGAACACGGCCAGGATGGGCACTGAGAGGATGAGCAGGAGGCCCAAGGCCACGGTTATGAGGACAGGGACGGAGTTGTTGGAGTTGTTGCCGGAGACCAGGAGGAGCCCAAGCCAGCCGATGACTGCCCCTGAGACAAGGAAGACTCCGTTCCGCAGGCGCCTCCGGTCGGTCGCAAAGCTGACGGCTGCGGCCAGCAGGAGGATGCAGCTGACGAAGAGGAACGGCAATGCTGGGTGACCTTCCGTGGAAACGGTGGAGTGGTGCAGGCCAGTAACAGCGGCCCGCACCCAAGCCTATGGCGCCCGCAGCCGGCTGCTGGAAACCCCGGCAGTGACCTTGCACGCAAATGGCCCCCGCACCGGAATCCCGGGCGGGGGCCATTGAACTGCGGTGCGGAAACTACTTTCCGGCAACGACCTCAAGGTCGATGACAGCGGAAACATCCTCGTGCAGGCGGACGTTGGCCGTGTACGAACCGACAGACTTGATGTGGTTCGGCAGTTCAACGTTGCGCTTGTCGATGGCACCGAGGCCGGCAGCCTCGACTGCGGCAGCGACATCAGCAGGCTTGACGGTGCCGAAGAGACGACCGGACTCGCCGGCCTTCACCTCGAGCTTGACCTTCTTGGAGGACAGAGCCTGGGCCTGTGCCTGTGCAGCTTCAACAGAAGCGTGCGCACGGGCGGCGCGGGCAGCCTTGATGGACTCAACCTGCTTCTCGCCACCCTTGGTCCAGGTCAGGGCGAAGCCGCGGGGCAGCAGGAAGTTACGTGCGTAACCGTCCTTGACCTCGACAACATCGCCAGCAGCACCGAGACCGGTTACTTCGTGGGTCAGAATGAGCTTTGCCATGTTAGTTAATCCCTTCCTTAGCCGCGGCCAGCGCCGGAGTAAGGCAGCAGAGCAACTTCGCGGGCGTTCTTGATTGCCTGGGCGATCTTGCGCTGTTCCTGCACCGTGACGCCAGTGACGCGACGGGCGCGGATCTTTCCGCGGTCGGAGATGAACTTGCGCAGCAATGCTACGTCCTTGTAGTCGATGACAGTGATGTCAGCGGCCTTCAAGGGGTTGGACTTTGGTTTGGGCTTACGGAGTTCAGCCTTAGCCATCGTGGAGCTCCTATTCTAGGGAGCCCGTGGATATTGATCCACGGGATGGTGGTGGTCCGACGGCGGCAAAACCTTGGGTGCCTTGCGGCTCCCGGGCATTCCCGGCATCGGGCCGTTGTTTGGGTTTTAGAAGGGAGGTTCGGAATCGGGGCCGTTGCCCCAGCCGCCTGCATTGGACACGCCGGGCGTGGCCCAGGGATCGTCCTGTGCAGCCTGCTGGTTGCCGCCGCCCCAGCCTCCACCGGAGTTGCCGCCCTGGTTTCCACCAGGGTTGCCGCCTCCGAAGCCACCGCCGCCGTTGCCGCCGCCCCCACCCTGTCCGCCGGAGCGCTGGGTGCGGTTGACCTTGGCGTTGGCGTAGCGCAGGCTGGGGCCGATTTCGTCGACCTCAAGCTCGATGACGGTGCGCTTTTCGCCTTCTTTTGTTTCGTAGGAACGGCTCTTCAAGCGGCCGGTGACGATCACGCGCATGCCCTTGGTCAGGGATTCGGCGACGTTCTCGGCAGCTTCACGCCAGACCGCGGCGCGGAGGAACAGGGTCTCCCCGTCCTTCCACTCGTTGGACTGTCGATCAAAGGTGCGGGGGGTGGAAGCGATGGTGAAGTTCGCTACTGCGGAACCGGACGGTGTGAACCGCAATTCCGGGTCATTGGTGAGGTTACCGATGACCGTAATGGTGGTCTCGCCTGCCATCTACTGCCTCCTTGTTCGATCCTGGGTGAAGAGTGCGTTCCTGCGGGGTAAAGAATGAATTTTGGTGCTGATTACTCAGCAACAACCTTCTGCTCTTCGGGGCGGGTGATCTTGGTGCGCATGATGGTCTCGTTAAGAGACAGCTGGCGGTCAAGTTCCTTGGCGGTTTCCGGCTTGGCGGTGAAATTCACCACGGCGTAGATACCTTCGGACTTCTTCTTGATCTCGTAAGCCAGACGGCGACGGCCCCAGATGTCAACCTTTTCGATGGTTCCACCATCGTTGGTGATGACGTTCAGGAACTTCTGAAGCGACGGCTCAACGGTACGCTCTTCGACCTCGGGGTCGATGATTACCATCAATTCGTAAGGACGCATATGTGAACCCACCTCCTTTGGGCTAAGCGGTTACGGCATTTCCGTAACAGGAGGTTCATTTGCGATTCTGCACAGTGCCTTGCCACCAATACGGAGGCAGGACGCAGCACAGACTTCAATATCCTAGTGCATCTGGACCTGATAGGCGATTCGCGCTTGACTCAAGGCTAGCCGCGTGATGTGGCAGGAGCAGCCTGACCGGACACCTATGTGGAAAACGCAGGAGTGTGCCGTTCGCCAATAGACGTCTATGCGGGTGCACCGCGGGACGCCACGCCCACCGCGCCGCTTCCGTTACCCAATTGTGATTCCGCAGGGATTTTCGTGTACGGTCTTCGGGTGGGCCGCCCCAGCCGGCCCCAATCCCGGAAGACGCCCAACTCTGCCGCTTCCGCGATCCCTCAGGTTCCAAGGCAGAGGCGGGGGACCCAAGTGTCACGGGTATGGCTCCCGCCTGCCCTCGGGGTGAAGCCGCGATCCGCGGCCGAATGGCAGCATTCGAACCCGACAGCTAACCCCGCCGGCGTTGAGAGGTAAATTCCCCATGCCCGCATCCCGCAAATTGAGCGCCAAACGCGCCCGCCGTCATCAGAATGAGACCCCATCGGCCGGGCTCCGTCAGTTCTTGACATCCAGAGATTCCCGCCGCCTGCCCTTGGCCGCCGGCCTGGCAGCAGCCGTCCTCGGCGCAGCCTCCCTTGGCCTCGGCGTCGCCAACGGCAATGAAGCTGCCGACGTATCCCGGGTGGCCAGCGCCGCCGGGGCCGGCAGCGAGGTACAGGTCCAGCCCACCCCGTCGGCCGCAGTCCAGTCCGCTCCGGCGCCCGCCCCGGCACCGGCAGCCGCACCCGCGCCCGCACCCGCACCAGAGCAGGCTCCGGCCCAGGCGCCGGCTCCCGCGGCACCCGCCCCGGCTCCGGCCGCTGCGGCTCCTGCACCGCAGTCCCCCATCGCCGTGGCACCAGCCTCGGCACCGCTGGCCAACAGCGGGACGCCCATGCCCGCAGGGGTCCCCGGAAACTGGACCATGACCTTCGCTGACGAGTTCAACGGTTCAGGCCTGGACGGCGGTAAGTGGTCCAACTGCTGGTTCTCCCCCAACTGCGGAACCATGAACAAGGTGGCCACCAACCCAGCCAACGTCTCCGTGGCCAACGGCAACCTGGCCCTTAGCCTTGCCTCCTCGTCTTCCGGGTCCTTGGTCTCCACGAACCCGAAGGGTGGAGCGGGCACCGGGTACCAGTTCACCACCGGGTACGTCGAGGCCCGCATCAGGTTCCCCGGCAACGCCAACGGCCTCTATAACTGGCCCGCGTTCTGGACCACCGGGCAGTCCTGGCCCGCCACCGGCGAGAACGACATCGCGGAGGTCCTCCAGGGCAAGATGACCGTGAATTACCACTCCGGCTCCGGGTCACACAACCAGGGTGGCGTTGGCGGCAACTGGGCCAACGAATACCACACCTTCGGCTTGCACCGGATGGCCAACTCGTCGGACGTCTACTTCGACGGCGTGAAGGTCAAGTCCTACCCCACGGACGACGGAAACGCCCCGCAGTACATCGTGCTGAACGTCGGCGCTTCATCGACGAACCCGGTGTACGGCCCGCAGTCCCAACTCCTGGTGGACTACGTCCGCGCCTGGCAGTAGCCGGCCACGCGCCCCCCTTGGAAAGGGCGACGGCGGGACTTCCCGCCGTCGCCCTTTTTGGCTTCCTGCGGTTCCCCACAAAGTTGCCCAGAGCAACCCTGCCACCCGAGTGTGATCCAGTACACTCTTGCAATGAAGCTCCTGTACGTGACGGAAAGCGTGCCAAACCGGGACCCGCAACTCGGTGATGGAAGCTCCATGATCCCGTACGAAGTGATCCTTCACCTTCCCGCGGATGTTGCCGTCACGCTGCTGACGTTTTCCGGCCCTGTCCCGGTTCCGGCGGAGGTCCGGGCCCGCTGCGAAACCGTCCACGAAATAGCCCCGCGGGACGACCCCGCCGCATTTGTCCGCTCCTTCGGCGGCCTCGCCGGCCTGGGAAAGCACCGGCGCTCCACGCCGTCAGCGCGGGCAGCGGCAGCCACCCTGTCCGGCAGCAGTGAGGCCACCCTCATCCATGGCCCGCACGCCCTCTTCCTTTCGCATCATGTGGCCGGTCCCGTGGTGCTGCAAACGGTGGACCCTTGGTCCATCCGGGCCGCCATGGACACGGATATTGCCCGCTCCCTCCGGCCGGCCTACCGGCTGCGCGAGCACCTCGCCGAACGGGCGGAACGGTCGCTGCCCGCCAGGGCGCGGCTGCTGACCGTCGGGGCACAGGACGCTGCAGCCTGGTCCGCGAAGCTCGGCCGGTCCGTGAAAAGCATCCCCAACGGAACCAGCGTGGCCGCGGGGCCGCGTCCGGACCGGAAGGCGCCGGTGGTCTGCTTCGCGGGCAGCCTCAACTACGCCCCCAACGTGGACAGCGCAACGGTCCTGGCCACCCGTATCGCTCCCCTCGTGTGGCGGGAGGTCCCGGAGGCACGGTTCGTCATCGCCGGGCGGCAACCCACGGCGGCAGTCCAGGCGCTGGCCGGTCCACACATCGAAATCCTGGCCAACGTGCCCTCACTCCCGGATGTCTTCAACGGGGCCGACGTCGCCGTCTTCCCCGACGAACACGGCGTAGGCATCCGAAACTCCGTGCTTGAGGCCCTTGCCGCCGGGCTGCCTGTAGTGGCCTCCCCGGTGGCGGCACGTGAACTTCCGCCGCACCCCCTGCTCACCGTCGAGGCCGGCCACGACGCGATGGTCCGCAAGGTCGTAGAACATCTCAGGGCACCCCGGCCGCCGCACGTAACCCCCGGCGGCGTACCGGACCAGGCCGCCGGCGCCGTCCGCTCCTGGGACACGGTGGCCGCGGAGTACTTGGCCGAAGTGCGGGCGGCCGTGGCCGCGTCATCCCCTGCCGGGGACTTATCCGGCACGTCAAGGCAACTGTGACCTACGCGCCCGGCGAGCTGGAACGCAGGGGAGTCCGGGGAGCCTTGTGGCAGGGGCTGGCCTTTGCCTCCGGGCGGATCATTGTGCTGGTCACCACCGTGGTGCTGGCCCGGCTCCTCTCTCCTGAAGAGTATGGCCTCGTAGCCCTGGCGCTGGTCCTCATGGCATACGCCGAGACCATCGCCGATGCCGGGGTGGGCCAGGCACTGGTGTATCTGCCCAAAACGAAGGTGATTGCCCGTTCAGCGCTCCTGCTCTCGGTGGCGCTGGGAACCGTACTGGCCCTGGCCGCCGTGCTCGCGGCCGATGCTGTGGAAGACCTCATCGGGCTCGACGGCGTGGCTCCCCTGGTGCGGGTTCTCGGCGTCTCCGTCCTGGCCACGGCCTGCGGCGCCGTTCCGGAAGCGATCATGCGCCGGGACCTGAAGTTCCGGCAACTCACCGCCGCTCCGGTGCTGCGTGCCGCGACCATGGGGACGGTGACCCTGTACCTGGCCTTCACCGGCCACGGCGCGTGGTCGCTCGCCGTCGGAACGGCCGCAGGCTCGGTGGCCTACGCTGCCACCTGCTGGTTCCTGGTCCGCCACGAGGCGCCGTGGCAACTCTGGCGCGTCAGCAGGAGTGCCCTGGGCGAGAACATCCGCTTTGGTGCTCCTGTTGCTGGGAGCACGATGCTGGCCAGGGCGATCTTCGACGTCGACTACCTGGTGATCGGGATCGTCCTGGGGGCCCATGCGCTGGGCCTGTACACGCTCGCCTTCCGGCTCCCGGAGGCCCTGATCCTCAACGTGTTCTTCGTGCTGTCCACCGTCCTGTTTCCGCTGTATACGCAAGTCCGCGGTGACCGGCAGCGACTGCGTGACGGGTACCTGAAAAGCGTCACGGTGCAGGCCCTGTACGGCATCACGGCAGGGGTGGGACTTGCCGTGGTGGCTCCGGTCCTGGTGCCGGTCCTGTTCGGGCAGCAGTGGGAGGAATCAGTGACGCCGCTGGTGTTCCTTGCCCTGTACGCGGCGGCTCGATCGCTGGGCGCCGGAGCGAATGACGTCTATAAAGCCCTGGGCAGGCCGGGGCTTTCCATCTGGATCTCCGTGGTCCGCCTGGTGGTCCTGCTCCCTGCGCTGGTCTTCGCCACGCGCTGGGGCATCGTTGGTGTCGCGTGTGCCCAGATGGTGGTGGCGGTGGTCTTCGCTTTTGGTATGCAGGCCGTAGCCGCCAGGGTCATGGGGACAAGGATGCGCCGCATGCTCCGCGCCGCGGCACCCGGCCTGGCGTGCGGGGCGGCCGTGGCCCTGGTGGGCCTGTTCAACCTGTCACGGCATGCGCTGGGACCGGTGCTGACGCTCGCCGTCATGGTTGTTGCCGGCGTGGGCCTGGTCTACGCTGTCCTGCGGTTCGGCTACCGGGACCTGCACGACGAGATCCTGGGGCTCTTCAAGCGCCGCCACGAACCCTCAGGTCCGGCACGCGACCACGCGTCCTGAGCCCGGCGGTTTCCCAAGGGCCGCTGTCGTTTCCCGGGCGCCGCCGAAAGGCCGGCGTGTCCCGGGCGGCGCCGTTTCCTAGGCGGCTGTGACGGCGTGGCGCCACAGCCAGTAGTCCCGGTCCGCCTGGAGTGCGGCACGAACCTTGTCCCTGCCCTGCGACGGATCGGCTTCCGTTTCCTGTGCCAGGCGGTCGGCGAGCGTTGCCGTGGACCGCGCCCAGGTGGTGATCACCAGCAGCGGCAGCAGCGAGGCCTTCCACTCCCCGCGTGCCAAGGTGGCGCGAAAGCGGGTCCAGCGCCCAACCCCCGGGGCCAAATGCCTTGTCGAAGGCTGCGACCTGGGCGTCCCGGGCGAACGCCTGCTCGCTGGACTCACTGAGGTACTGGAGGTAGAACACCAGGTCGTGGCCGGGGACGCCGTCGGTCAGGGAGCGTTCCCAGTCCATGACCTGCAGGCCACTGCCGGGCTTGACCAGCAGGTTGGGGTGGCTCAGGTCGCCGTGCTCAATGACGGCCGGGAGCCGGGCGGCACGCAGGGGTTCGAGGAGTTCGTGGGTACGCTCAACCAGCTGGCCGGTTTGGGCGTCCGGTCCGGCCAGCCGCTCCAGGGCCGCCAGCGGGGCGGTGACGGCGCGCTGGTACCAGTCAGGGTTGTCCGTTGCAGCATGGGTGCAGGGCAGGGACCCCACAAAGCCCGTCCCGGCCGCGACGGCAGCCGGGAGGTCCGCGGCCACCTTCCGCGGATCCAGGGGAATACCCGTCAATGCCGTCTCGACCAGGACCGTGTACGGTCCCTCGTCGCGGATTCCCACCAGGCGTGGAACACCCGGGCTGTCGACGGCGGCTGAGAGCTGGTCCAGCATGGCGGCCTCACGCCTGACTCCGCTGCTGTCTCCGGGCTGGCGCGGGATCTTCACCACCAGGGCGGGTTCGCTTCCACGGGCCGGAAAAACCAGGGCCACCACGTGCCGGGAGGTGGTGAAGCGCGGGGTCAGCAGCAGCGTTTCCCACCCGCTGCCAAGGCCGTAGCGGTCAAGGGCGAATTCCTCGAAGTGCTCCCGGAGGAACTGGTCGACGAAGCTCATGGCCGGCCTCCCCCTTCCGGACGCCTGCCCGTGACGGTGCCCTCCGGAACCATGAGGTCGAAGACGTGAAGTGCCAGGGCCAGGTGGGCCGCGGCAGCTTTGAGCGCTCCAAACCGCACATCCTTCCGCAGCGCCAAGGTGTCACGGATGGCCACGCCCGACCGGACCGGAACCAGCCTGGCGGTGCGGTCACGGTTGGGGGCATTCCAGTAGAGGGTGACGTCCTGGTATCCGCGGCGCTCCAGTGTCCGCTTCCATCCCCGGAGCGTCCGGGGGCCGGAGCGCTGGAGCAACGAACGGCTGGCTTCCACGCAAATCCATCCCCCGGGTTCCAGCGCCAGGCCGGCGGCTTCCACGTGTCCGCGGCCCGGAGATGCCAGCAGCACCACGTCGCATGACGCGCCGGCCGGGCCGGCCAGGCGGACGGCCTCCGGGTCCAAGAGCCGCAGCGCCGCCTCCGTTTCCTGGCTCACCTGTCCGGCGAAACCAAGGTTGCGGGGCTGCAGGACCGGAATCAGGAATCGCCAGTCCAGGAGGCGCCAGAGGTGCAGGGCCAGGGCCTCTGCCGCGCCGGCGCCAGGAGCCGCCGGGGCCACCGGGGCCACACTTTCCTGCGCAGCAGGACTCCTGCCGTTACCGGGATTGCGACGTCGGGTGGCCGGTCGGGTGCCGGCAGGGCGGGACAACGTCTCCCAGACAATGCCGGTGGCCACCCGCTGGACGGCCGCCGCCGGCTGCGCCGCATCGACCACCCGGCCGCCGGGGAGGCGCCCGGCCAGCTTCAGGTAGTCCTGCCGCCAGGATTCCAGCAGCTCCGGGCTGTGTTCGCCTTTTCGCTCAAACATCACGGGGCCGGGTACATCCAGCACGAGGAGGACGTCCGGGGCCGGGATTACCGCCAGCGCGAGTGCGTTGCTCATCCCGGCCAGGGGTCCGCCGCCGGAGCCGCCCAGCAGCGCGTCGTACGCTACGCGGTCCATCAGCACTACCTTGCCCATGCGGCGGTAGAACCTGGCCAGTACTCCGCCGCGCACCAGCCGGTAGATCTTCTTCCCGGTCCGTCCGCCGGGGATCCGGCCTAGGACCTTGTCCCAGGGGCCGGCTCCCCACAGGCCCATGTAAACGTACTTGGTAGGCAGCGGAACGTCGGCGTGCAGGCCGTTGAGCAACGTGGTCTTCCCGGCTCCGTCCGGTGCCATGACGCCCAGCAGCGGAGTGTGCCCGCGGACTTGGGCCCCGGCATGCCTCAGCACCCTGTTGGCTCCCGCAATCAGGCGCGGGCTCAAGCCGCCGCGCCAAGCGGCACGCATGCGGGCCGCCGTCCCGGGAACGTCGTCGAACCGTCCGTCCAGGACCGATTCCACCATCTCGGCCACCAGCCCGGCACCCACCCGGCGCCTGACCGACTCCGCGATGCGCCCGCCGTCGGCCGCTGTCCTTGCTGCGGCACGCGCCAACGGGTGCCGCTCCGGGGAAATGCTGCCCTTGTCCATGAACAGGTGGAGCAGGAGCAGCCATGCCTGGTCGGCAGGGTCCGGCATCCAGTGCGTTCCGCGGCGCACCCTTCGGCGCAGGCAGCGGGCCGCCCACGGGGTGCGCCACTGCTGGTAGGGCCCGAACGCGAGGTCGGAGACGACATCGAGCTTGATCCAGGCCCCGTCATCCACCGCATAGTGGAAGTAGAACCTGTGGCTGCCGTGGCCCGGCGCCCGGACCCGGCAGAACCCCGCGGCAGCCAGCAGTCCATCCAGAACGGGCAAGACGCCTTTGTCCACAAGGATGTCCACGTCGCCGGCCGGCAGGGCGAGGTCATCTCCGCCGCGGAGCAGCAACCACGGCCAGCTGCACGCATCGAGGGCATCGAAGACCGCGGCCAGCCGGGGATGGACACGCAGGATTTCCGTCGCGGCACCACCGGCCGGCAGGTTGTTCAGGACGTCCACGGCGCCACCCTCCAATCGGTTGCCGGAGCCAACTCCGGGGGTACGGGGCAAAGGTGTTCGGGGGGCCTAGGGTGTGTAGGCATACTGCACCACCCAATCGACCTGGAGGTGTCCGGCAGTGCCGGGGGCGGGGAAGGTACTGGAGCCGTCGTCGGCCGTTTCCACCTGGAGCGTCCAGCGCATGGGGGTGTCCGGCACTCCCGCCGGCTTGGTGGTCTGGTCCACGAGCTTCCCGTCAAGGAACCACTGGACCAGGCCGGGACGCCATTCGATGGTGGCAACGTGCCACTGCCCCGGCCGGCCCGCCGAATAGCGCCTGTCACCGGGGTCGAACTGCATGCCGGTCGGCGTCCGGGTTCCCTTGATCGCGGAGTTTCCGTAGAGGGACCCGTCCAGGGCGCCCTCCGGCCAGTCGATCTCTCCCTCGTTCCAGTCGTCGCTGGCCGGCCAGAGGAGGAATGCCACCTTGTAGCCCGGAATGGAGTCGTACCTGAACCGGACGGAATACCTTCCGTAAGTCTGGCCCGAGTACCCGAACGGGATGACGCTGGCCACCCGCGGCCGGTTGTTCGAATAGTGGAGGTGGAAATCGAGGTAGCCGTCGTGGACCGACAAGACCTGGTCAGGGGTGTACGTTCCGAACCCTGAGGAATCGGAGAGTCCGTCGTAACCGCGCATGTCCTGGCCGTAGACGCCGCCTACGGCCCCTGGTGCCGCAGCGACGTTGAAGTCCTGGACCATGGTCTGGCGCCAGGAGGGCAGGTCCCCGCGGGGCGCCCCGTTGACCTGCGATGAATCGGCATGCAGGGCCAGCAGGGCCGCCCCCACCAGGGAAAGGGACGTCGCCGTGACCAGCGACAGTTGGTACACCCGGCCGCTAGTTGCCCCAGTCAGCACGGGAAACCTCATAGATACGCACCGACTTGTTCTCAAAGACAACCTGTGCGGCTTTGGATACGTCCAGGTCGTGCTCCAACGGGACCATGGCATCCTTGGAGAACTGCCGCAGGACACCGGTCGAGGTCCGCTGCTGGAGGTCGGAGACCACAACGAACAGCCGGTCCGAGGCCCGCAGGTTCGCTCCGGCCCGGGTCTTGTCCACATAGGCCACCATGTCGTCCCCGGTGAAGGGCTGGGTGGAACTGTGGAGCTTGGAGGCAACCGAAACCAACTGGCCGGTGCGGAGGTAGAAGGAATAGTGCGGGCCAATCAGGAGCGGCAGGTGGTAGTTGGTTTCCACCACCGCATCGCCCTTCCGGACGTTCGAATCGAGCCAGCGGCTGGCCGAAACATCCGCCGCGGGCACCCGGACGTTGGCCTCGTTCTGGAAATACACCGCGGTGAACATGACCGCCAGGACCGTGACCGCCGACGCTGCCCCTACCACCGTCCTCCTGGTGGGCACCCTGCCGGCCCAGAGGAACCACGCCGCGCCGATGGCCAGCCACGGAAGGGCAAACATGAACACGCGGAGCCTGCCTTCGCCGCCATAGGAGGTGCCGAAAAGCCCAAGGATCGGCGTTGCAGCCAGCGTCCCCACGATCAGGGTGGTGCGGATGTTGCCCAGGCGGATGTTGCGGATGAATCCAAGACCGGCCAGCAGTGCGGTGAACAAGGACAGGGCGAGCGCCTCGCGGGCCAGCCACCGACCGGAGAGAAGGGAGGGGCCGGGACTTCCGTTGGACGCCTTGTACCCGGCGTTGGCGAAGAAATCGAAGCCGCTCAAAAGGCCGTACTTGCCCGCTACGAAATCGACGTTGGGCAGGAGGTAGAGCAAAGCCATCAGCAGAAGTGCCGGTGCAACCCAGGCGGGCTTGAAGTAGCGGGTCAGGAACAGGGGGAAGAGCCCCAGGATGGCCAGGTAGGGAGTCAGCTGGTGGCTCATCACGATCATTGCCTGCAGGACAAGGACCGCAACGATGGCCAGCGCCTGCTGCAGGCCGCTGTACGTTGGGGGTTCATCCACCTGGGCCCCGGACTTGGCGAGCCGGGCCGCCACCCGGCGCTCCAGCTTGAGTACCCAGCCGGCTGGTGTGCCGCGCAGGAACGTCAGGATCACCAGGCACATCGTCAGGTGCAGGGTGTAGGCAAAGGCCTGCGGTGAGTAGTAGTTCTGGTTGAGCCAGTTGGTGAGGGTGAACACCAGGGCGGCGGTCCAGTAGATCCGCGGGTTCCGGGTCAGGGCCCGGGCGATTGCGAGCACCAGCGCAACACTCATGAGCGCGAACACCGGTTCAGCCCAGCCTGCGTACGCCATGGGGTCCTGGTATCCGCTGGATTCGCCGAGGAAGGCGCTGAAGAGGAAAAACCCGGGCCAGCGGTTGTAGATATCGATGCTGGGATCGAAATGCCCGGTGGTCTGGATCAGGTCCGTGACGGCAATGTGTTTGTACGTCCACGGCAGCCGCGGGACGGCGGTCAGCAGCCCGGCAGAGGAGTACAACATCACCACCAGCCCGGTCAGGGAGGCTCCCGCGAGCCAGCCTGAATGCATCCGCTGCCGCGAGATGCTCCAGATGCACAGGGCCACGACCAGCGCCAGCGCGGCGTACCAGGTCACCGGGAAGGCAGTCAGGAGCCCTAAGTCACCCAGGCGCGGGTTAGTCGCGGCAAGGGAGGCCACCCACATGCCCATGGCGGCGACCAGGACCAGCCACGGCGCATAGGTGCCGGGTTGCGGGCGAGGCAGCGGGGAGGAGGCAGCCCGGATCCGTTCCGGGCCGGGAACCAGGAGGGCGACGGCGGCTGCCAGCATGATCCCGACGGCGGCGGGCCGGGGATTCCAGAGTTGCAGCCAACCCATGGCCGCGGCGGTCAGGGCGAAGGCCGTAGCGCCGGCAACGAGCGTGAATACCAGGCGGGCTGCCGGGTCCACACTGGGGAGCCACCGCACCAGCGCCCAGCCGGGCAGGACCAGGCAAGCCAGGAGTTTGGCGCCGGCGAAGGTCTCACCCCCGATGTCGAACAGGATCAGGGCCGCCGTCACGGTGCTCAACAAGGCCAGGGCGTAATCGGCGTATCCGGGCCTGCGCCGGCGCGACGTGCGGGAGTTCATGGGACCGGAGACGTCACCCCTGATAAGAAGCGCCATACTGTTTCAACTCCTGGGTTGGCTTGCCACTGGCGGAGGGTTTCTCCGCACCAGCACTGGGTGGACTGTGTTTGCTAACTGCCGGCTGTCCGGCGGGACTGCAGGTACTTGTAGGGGCCCACGGCCACGGCCAACATCTGCAGCCAGGCGAGCCTGGCCACCTGGGCTTCGAGGGAACCGTGGGCTGGTGGACCTTGGAGAGCCGGCCGGGCAGGGTGCTGGTGGGCCAGGTATTCCATCCCCACGCCCCAGCTCCTGGCCAGCGCCAGCCTGGCGGTGTGCGGGTCCATCATCACTTTCGTCATCCATGCGCCCAGCCCGGTGCCGTACCCGCGGGCCTGCACCCGGAGGTCTTCGAGTCCGTCCCGGTGGCGGTGCCACACGATCGCTGCCGGCTGGACCACCAGGGCATATCCGGCCAGGATGACCCGGGTGAACATGTCGATATCCTCGCCGCCGCCCGTGGGGGTGCCCACGCCCAAGGCCGGGTCGAATCCGCCGAGGGTGAGGGCGGCGTGGCGCTTCAGGGCGAAGTTCGCTCCGGTCCCGAAAGCCCCCGGGCTGAACGGGAACTTCGGCAGCCCCTCGGGCGGGTCTGCCAGGGAATAGACCCGCGGCACCAGGCTCCGCGACCAGCTCACCTTCGCATCGAAGTAGCCCTGGGTGGGGGTCCTGAGCTCCCCTGCCGGGACCAGGCCGGTGACGCAGGCCGCCTCGGGAGCGGCTTCGAACGCAGCGGCAATCTCCCACAACCAGGACCTGTCGACAACCACGTCGTCGTCCGTGAACGCCACCAGGCTTCCCCTGGCGTGTTCCAGGCCGGTGTTCCTGGCGTTGGACAGGCCGGGAGCGGGTTCGGTGACCAGGCGCACGCGCTTGTCCCTGAAGTCCCGGCGCACCAGTTCCTCCGTGTCGTGCGTCGCCGGTGCGTTGTCAACCACCACCACGTCGAAGCGGGGATAGTCGAGCGCAAGGATGGTCATCAGCGCCGCCCGCAGCTGCGGCGTGCGGTCCCTGGTGCACACCACTACTGTGATGTGCGGGGCCGTCACTGCCGGCGGGAATGAAGTGACACGTGGCAAGGCCGCCAAGGCGTCCTCGAATACAACCCGATCCACGATTCCCGACGGCGACGGCACGTCGACGAATCCCCGCACGACCCCCGACGCGCGCACCAACAGCCGTGCCCGTTCGTATCCGGCATGGTTCTCCAGTTCAAAGTGCGAGCAATCCGCAAGATCCTCCAGGTCCACTGACCCGATCCACCGGGCCCCCGGCCAGACCGGAGGCAACACGGACTCCATGGCGGGCACCAGGATCAGTGCTTCGCCCTGAAGCCCCTCAAGCACACGGCTGGCGCCCTCGCTCATTGCACTTCCCTCCACTGACCGCCGGCCGGAACCAGGGCGTCGTCCGCCTCATCGGGGCCCGTCCAGTGTTGGAGGCGGCGCCCTTGGAAGTACCCGGCCGCAGTGCAGGCAAGCACCGCAATCACGGCCCCCGCACGGCCCAGCCCGTCGGCGCTGCCGTCGCGGCCCCAGGAACGCAGCCCGGTGAACACCGCCCGCGGAAGGACGCTGCGCACGTACCGGCGCTCGGGCCCGAGGGCCCGTTTGTGGCCCACCAACTGGCTGACCTGGGCTTTGGAGAGCCCTTCGGACCAGGAGCGGGACATCATGTACCGCAACGTTCCGCGGGAGGCGGGGACGTGGTGGTGGACCAGCGCCGCCGGTTCGTACACGATGCGCGAGCCGGGCGACCCCATCTGGGAGCGGATGCAGATTTCGGTCTCCTCACAGCCCAGCGGCAAGGTGCCCTTGCGTCCCAGCGAGAGGTTGAATCCGCCTACTTGGCGCAGGACCTCGAGCCGGAAGGACATGTTGGCACCGATGACGTTGCGGACTTCGGAGGCCACCCGCGGCATGCCCCGGTGACTGCAGCCCACGATCCAATCAAGTTCCTCCGCGAAATAGCCCGGCCGGCCGGCCTCCCACAGCGGGACCACCTTGCCGCCCACGGCCAAAACGTCCGGATCGTCGTACAGCGCCACCAGGCGCTCGAGCCAGTCCGGCGCTGCCTCGGCATCGTCGTCAAGGAAGGCGACAATGTCCGACTCAGCGAGCCCGACGCCGGTATTGCGTGCCCCGGACAGACCGGCCTGCCCGGTGCTCTCCACCACGGTGACGTCGTCGACGATCTCGACCAGCCTCTCGTACAGGTCCTCGTTATGGTCAACCACCACCAGCACCTGGTCCGGGGCCAGGGTTTGCTGGCGCACCGACTCGATGACATCGAGCAACATCCCCCACCGCGCCGACGTGTACGCGCAGATCACCACCGTCACGGAAAGGGGTTTCATGCGATCAAGCATGGTGGCTCACCGCCGGAGTAAGGACGCTGTGCGGGTCCACGGGCAGGCGCGGGAAGCGGACGTTGGAGTAGGTGTACTTCACGCGGCGGAGGGCCTCGGGGCGTGCTCCGGCTGTGGGGGCCTCCCACACGGCGCATTCCCGGGCCAGGGTGTGCAGCACGCGCCACCCGTCGCGGAACGTCTGCAGGTTGGAGGCGCCGGAGATCCTGTCCAGCTCCAGGCTGGGGACCTCGGCGATCCGCAGTCCCGCCTTGGCGGCCCGGACGATGAGTTCGGTTTCGATTTCGAAACCGTCGGACTCAAGCTCCAGCACCTCCAGGCATTCGCGCCGGAAAGCGATGTAGCCGTAGCAGAGGTCCGAATAGTTGCTGTGCAGGACAGCGTTCGCAAGTCCCGTCAGTGCCCGGTTGCCGGCCTTCCGCAGCCGGGTCAGGTCTTCGGACCCGCCGCCGGTGACGTGCCGGGATCCCTTGACGAAATCGAAGTCGTGCTGGAGGGGCGCCACGAACCACCCGATCTCCTGCGGATCCATGCTGCCATCGGCATCCAGCATCACAATGATGTCCCCGCTGGCGGCCGCGAAGCCGGAACGAAGGGCCACGCCCTTTCCTTTCCGGGGTTCGTTGACCACCACGACGTCCGAGCGAAGCGCCTTGGCCACTTCGACGGTGTTGTCCTGCGAACGCCCGTCCACGATCACCACTTCATCGACGTAAGAGGGCATCCGGCGCAGAACCCAGGGAAGGTTCTTTTCCTCGTTCAACGTGGGAATAACAACGCTGATTGAAGCTTGTGGAAATAAGAGTCCCGGCTGGGAAAACAAAGCCGGCAGTTGGGGCGAAATCGACAATTGCCTCACCACTTCATGACAGTTCGGATTCTGGACAATGCCGCCGGCGGTTTCGCCGCGGCACATACGCTTGATCCGGTCATGGTCTGGTCGCTGATCCCCCAGCAACCCATCGCCAATCCTCTGGCCGTTCCCGGCAGACTACCCCCTACCTAATCCGGGTATCACGAGTAGTAGGTACTCACTTTTTACCCGGGGTTTACCCCCTGTTAGGCAAGTAGAGGGCTCGGTGTTTGCCGTTCCGATTAGGTATAGGGGATTACTGCGCGCCCGAAACCATTAGGTAGGGGGAGTGCAAAAACCCCCATTTAGGTAAGCCACCTACATTGCCCACGGCGGCGTTCAGGCTTACGCTTCTCGGTACTTGGGGGCTTGAGCTCTTTGTTTCTGGGCCAACGGGCATACGTCCCCTGAACTTTTCCTCATGCCCCAGGAGTTCCCTTATGAAGCTCAGACACTTCCCCCATCGGATGGGCCAGGCCCTCGTCGTCGCACTCGTTCTCGCAGCTTCCATCCTCGGCGTACCCGGTGCCGCTGTGGCCGACACCGTTTACGGCACCCAAGGCATGGCCTACTCCGGGGTGGCGAACCCGCCCACATCGGACAAACCACAGAGCAAGTTGTGGTGGAACGACGGATCCTGGTGGGCGGACATGTGGAAGACCGGCACCGGATGGAGTATCTACCGGCTGGACCGGACCTCCAACAGCTGGGTGGATACCGGAGTCGTGAACGACACCCGGGGCAGCACCCTCGCGGATACGTTCTGGGACGGCACCCATCTGTTCATCGCCTCGCATGTGGTGACCGTCAGCACCGACGGCACTCCCAAGCCATCACTTTCCGGCCAGCCGGCAAAGCTTTACCGGTACAGCTATTCAGGCGGCAAGTACACGCTGGACAGCGGTTTTCCCACCACGATCACCAACAATTCAAGTGAATCCATGACGATCGATGCGGACTCCATCGGCGGAATCTGGGCGACGTGGACGCAGGTGGGCGGGAACTCGACGTCCGGCTTCACCAACACCGTCTACGTGAACTACTCCAGCAACAACGGCGCAACGTGGGGTACCCCGTTCATCCTCCCGGTGGCCAGCCCCAACCCGGCGCCCGATGACATTTCGGCCGTGGTGGCATTCGGCGGCGGCCAGATCGGCGTCATGTGGAGCGACCAGCGGACCGACACGATGTGGTGGGCCACGCACGCCGACGGAAAGCCCGCCAACTCCAACTGGAAACTCCAGCCGGCAATCAGGGGCAACGGTCAGGCCGATGACCACCTGAACCTCAAGACCCTGCAGGCAGACACCTCGGGCCGGGTGTTCGCCGCAGTGAAGACGAGCCTCAATGACACGTCCTCCAACAAGACACTTCCGCAGCTGGTCCTGTTGGTCTTCAAGCCGGGCACCGGCGCCTTCACCCAGTCCACCATTGCCACCACCGGCGACTGCGTCTCCCGCCCACAGATCGTGCTGGACACCCAGAACAACCTGGTGCGGGCATTCCACACGGCACCGCCCACGTCGGTGTCCGGCTGCGCGTTCTCCGGCGTCGCCGGCAGCATCTACGAGAAGACCGCCTCCATGGACAATCCTGTCTTTGGATCGGGGCGCGGCACACCGATCATGCAGGCTGCGTCGTCGTCGAACATCAATGACGTCACCACCAGCAAGCAGAGCGTGAACAACACCACCGGGCTGGTGGTCATGGCCAGCGACAACGTGGCCAAGCGCTACTGGTTCTCCGACCGGCCCCTGGGCGGCACTCCGCCGCCGGCAGGGCAGGCGCCGGTGGCATCGTTCACCGCCAACCCCACCACGGGCACGGCGCCGCTGAACGTCACCTTCACGGACACGTCCACGAATACGCCCACGTCCTGGGCGTGGGACTTTGGCGACGGCGGCACGGCAACAATCCAGAATCCCGCCCATTCCTACGCGGCGGCCGGCACCTACACCGCCAAGCTCACGGCCACCAACAGCACGGGTTCGTCCTCCGCGACGGCCACTATCAGCGTCACCAGCACACCACCACCGCCGACATCCGGCGGGATCACGGTGGTGAACGCCAACACAGCGAACTCGGGCACCGCCGTGACCACGGCTTCGCTGGCAGTTCCCGCCGGCACTTCCGCCGGTGACGTCCTGGTTGCCGCCATCACCGTGGACCTCAATCCCGGCCTGACGGCGCCTGCCGGCTGGACCGCGATCGTCAACGGGCAGTCCATCAACAGTTCCTCCACCTCCGGAGCACGGGCTTACGCCTTCTACAAAGTGGTGGGCGCCGCCGACCCGGCCACCTATAACTGGACCCTCAGTTCAGCGGCAAAATGGGGTGGCGGCATCACGGCATACCGTGGAGTCAACAACACCGCGCCGCTGGACAGCCCGGTGGTGACGGCGGCTGACACCAGCTACTCCGCCACCAGCATCACGGTGGGCAGCATCACCACGGCCACCAACGGCGCCATGCTGATCGGCGGAGTGGGTTGCGACTGCAGCGCCCCGGTGGTCACCGCGCCATCGGGCTGGACCGAACGCTGGGAGGCCGCGGCCGGCCAGGTTGCCGAGCAGGCGGACAAACCGCAGGCGACGGCGGGGGCCAGCGGAACAGCCACCTGGACGTTGAGTGCTGCCCGCGCGATCGTTGCCTGGCGAACGGCGCTTAAGCCGGCCGCCTAGGCATACCCGACGAGCGATAAGGGAAGCGGTTCCGGGGATCCATACCGGCCCCGGGGCCGCTCCTTGCCGTTTGGCGAAATACAAAAAATGGCGAAGTAAATTTCGCACCAAATGCATACTGACGCATTCTTGAGTAATTTCCGTGCCAAATCTTGATGAAATCCAGCGGTAACGGTGTGGTGGAATGGTTCATTCCGGGGCTATATTCACTCATACCGGATGAACCCGCGCTGGGGCGCGTGAATCAACCTTAAATTGGCAGTGCAAGAATGCGGTCTCCTTCTTCGACGAATGGGGAACGCCATGCCGCTAGTGGGCCGGAACAAAGAACTGGACCGAATCCTGTCCGTCGTCCGCGGACCCAAGGAAGCTGCCTTGGCGATAGCCGGCAACAGGGGCACGGGAAAATCAGCCCTGCTTGCAGAAATCCCCACCTTGTCCGACTACCGGACCGTCTTCATGGCTGCCAGCGCCGCCGAATCGGACTGGCCGCTGTCCGGACTGACGGCGCTCCTGAACAACATGGACGATCCGGTCCTCAACCGGATCGCCGACGATCTTCTCCGCGACACCGCCGGAGACCTGAACGTTCCCGCCGTGTCCGGCATGCTCCTGAACGGCCTGCACCAGCGTTCGTCGTCCCGGACCGTGATCGTGATCGACAACGCCGACCAGCTGGACCACAGCAGCCAGGAAGTCCTCGGGTTCCTGGCCCGCCGGCTCGCCGGCACCGACGTCGTCCTGGTCTTCGGACTGCGGGCGGACCTGCCCGAAGGCCCTTTCAGCGGCTTGCCCGTGCTGCAGCTTGGCCCGCTCACGTACAGCGACACCGTGCGGGTGCTCGAAAGCATCCCCACCAAGCGGACCACGACGGCGGCCGCCCATGCGGTGGCCGCAGCCACCCGCGGCAACCCCCTTGCCGCCGTCGAACTCTACAAGCAGCTCATGGACAGGCACGCTGAAGGAAAGTACGCCCTGCCCGTCCCGCTCGCATCGGTGGGAAGCTTTGACGCCGAGCACGCGTCAGCGGTGGGTGCGCTGACCCCCGGCGCCCGCGGCGTCCTGGACCTGCTGGCGCTGTCCTACCGCAGCGATATTTCCACGATCGAAAAGATCGACCACGACGTGTGGACCAGCGTGGACGAGCTCCTCAGCGCCGGCCTGGTCAAGCGCACCGGGCCGCACCTCGGGATTAGCGACCAATTGCTCAGGGGAGCCGTCTTCAACGCCATGACCCCTGCGGTGCGCACCGCCAACCACCGCGCCCTGGCGGAAGCAGCCAACAACACCGACCCCTACGCCCGCAGGTGGCACCTGAGTTTCACCGCACTGGAACGCAAGACCCCATTCCAGCTGCTCCGGCACGCCGTCGACCTGATCCGCGGCGGCGAGGTGGTTTTCGCAGTGGAGTACATCGAACGGGCACTGACCATCAATCCTTGGGAGGCCGAAACGGCGGCACGGCTCACCACGCTGGCGGAACTCCTGTTCAACCGGGGTGAATTTGTCTATGCCCGGCGCTACCTGGAATGGGCGCAGCGGGTGACCCGGAACCCGGCGCTGATCCTGCGGCTTACCGGCCTGTCCTTCGAGATCCAGTTCGCCCAGGGCGCCGCCGTGCGCTCCAGCATGGTGCTGCGCCTCGTGAAAGAGTTCGGCCAGCACGATCCCGCCTACGCGGCGAGCCTGCTGGCCATCGGAGCCCTCTACTACGCCGAGCGGTGGGAGTTGAAGGACGCGGCCGAACTCCTCCGGTGCGGCAGCGGCTTCAAAGGCTCCGCTTCCGCACAGTGCCTGGCTATTGCCGGCCGGGCCGCAACCCTCGTGGAATCCATCAGCGGCAACACCGCGAACCTTGCCTCCAAGTACGAGCAATCCGGCACCGCGCGGGTTGCCGGGCTCCTGGTCCAAGGCCGGGCGCTGACCTACGCCGAGCACTATGAAAGCGCCCAGGAAGCTTTTGCCATGCTCCGGGGCTCGGCCGAACCCGGCCACGTCAACTGGCGCGAAACCGCAGCCCTGATGGCAGTCGACAACGAAATCAGGGCGGGGAACGTCCGCGCCGCAGTCACGCTGATCGACGACCTGGACCGCACCGAACCGGAGATCAAATACCACCGAGGGGTACGGCACTACTTCCGGGTCTGGCGCGCCTACGCCACGGGTGATGCCGCACGTGCCCAGGCGCACGCCGTCGAGGCCCACCGTTATGCGGGCACGGAAAGCCACCCGGCCCTTACTGCCCAGCTCGCCGCATGCCAGGGGCATTTTGCCTTGCTGCGCGGTGACTTGGCGGAGTCCGTTGCCCAGTTGTCGCGGGCCGTCGAGATCGGCATGGGGTTCGGCAACCCCACCCTCCTGCGGTGCGAGGCCGATCTGGTGGAGGTGCTCATCCGCCTTGGCCGGCACCATGAGGCCACCCAGGCGCTAATGCGCCTCGAGGGCCGTTCCGCAGGGTTGCGTTCCCCCTGGCTGATGATGGTCGTAACCCGGAGCCGCGCCATGCTGGCCGACGGCGAACAATCGCTGCAGCTCTTCTCCCAGGCCCTCCAGGGCCGGAACGGGCACATGCTGGAGCACGCCAGGACACTGATGTGCTACGCGGAGCGGCTCCACGCCTTTGGCAAGCTGCGCGACGCACGGGACGCCCTGCTCCGGGCAAAGGTGATGTTCGACGAGGCAGGAGCGGACGCCTGGACCCAGCACGTGGATGCCCTGCTCCTGGACGAACGCGTGGAACCGGTCCGGCAGCAGGGCAACCCGGCCTTGCTGATGCTCGCAGACCATGAGCGCTCATTGGCCAAAATGGTGGCCCGCGGCATGCGGAACAAGGAAATTGCCGCCACGCTGTATGTCTCGGTGCGCACCGTGGAGGTGCGCCTGACTGCCATCTACCGAAAACTTGGTGTCGAGTCCCGGGCCCAGCTCACCGCCCTCGCGGCGGATAAGGGACCGGCCGCCAGGGAACCCTACGTGTTGCCCGTTTTGTAGGCGAAATCCCTTCAGTTGCGGTACCCGCAGTTTCCACAGCCTTCCCTTGCAAGACCCACAAAGGCCGCGCCGGCCTCCTTCAAAGCCGACTTTCCGCGGCTAGTTTTGCTTCACAGCCAGGGGACAGGCGCTACGACCGAGAGGGTGATCATGGCAGAGATACCAGTTGTCAGGACCCGACGTTCAGCCTTCGACTGGCTTGTTCCGCCCGCTGCTGCACAGCGGGCGGCAACACAGCAGCCGGTGGCAGGGGAAGCCGCAGGAACCCGGTTCCCCCTGCCACCGGCAGCCCCCTTTCTTCCCGCGGCACACGCCCGGCCCCGCAAGGCAACGGCAGCCTGGATCAACCGGCACACCAACCTCCTCCGGTCCGCTGACGCGGTGGTGGTCATGCTCTCCGCCTATGCCGGATTCCTGCTTTCCGAAGCGGGCTTCTCACCCGAGGGCCCAAGGGACGGCGGCGCCGCTGCCGCGGCCGCCGCGCTGACGGCAACCTGGCTGGCGGCGCTGGAGCTCTACCACACCAGGGATCCGAGGGTGCTTGGAATCGGCGCTGACGAGTACAAGCGGGTGGCCGCTGCCACGCTCCGCATCTTTGGCCTCCTGGCCCTCGCTGCCGTGATCTTTTCCATCCACGGTGCCAGCGCGTTCGTGACCGTGTCCCTTCCGCTGGGCCTGGCGGCCCTGACGCTCAACCGGCGGGCATTCCGCCGCCGCCTGACCGCCGAAAAGGCCAAGGGGCGCCACCTCTCCCGCGCCGTGGTGGTAGGCGAGCCGGAGGACGTCCGGTACGTGGTCCAGCAGGTCCGCAAGTCCGGGGCTGTCTACGAGATTCTCGGCGCCTGCCTTCCGGGGGCACGCCGCGGCGCAGGACTGCGGGTGGACGGCTGCACGGTGCCGGTCCTGTCCTCCACGGACGATATCGCCCGAACAGTCCGCTTGGTGGACGCTGACTCCGTGATCATCGCCGGCCCCCTGCCGGGCGGCAACCGGTTCATCCGCGAGCTTGGCTGGAAACTCGAGGAGTCCTCCGCGGAGCTGATCCTCGCAGCAACACTGACCAATGTTGCCGGTCCCCGCATCCACTGGCGGCCGGTGGACGGCCTGCCCCTCATGCACGTGGACATCCCGCAGTACGGCGGGGCCAAACACGCCATGAAGCGGATCATGGACGTGGCCGCGGCGCTGGCGGCCCTTCTGGTGCTCTCACCGGTCCTCGTGGTGCTCGCGCTGATCGTGAAACGGGACAGTCCGGGGCCGGTCCTTTTCCGGCAGGCCCGGATAGGCAAGGACGGCCACGTCTTCGGGATGTACAAGTTCCGGTCCATGGTGGTCGACGCCGAGGCGCGGCTGGCGGGGTTGAACCAGCAAAACCAGGGTGCCGGGGTGCTCTTCAAGATGAAAGACGATCCCAGAGTGACCCGCTGCGGCCGCTGGATGCGCAAATACTCGCTCGACGAGCTCCCCCAGCTTTGGAACGTGGTGCTGGGCGACATGAGCATGGTGGGTCCCCGGCCGCCGCTGGACCGGGAGGTCAGCGGCTACGAGCGCCACACCCACCGCCGGCTGCTGATCAAGCCGGGTATCACCGGCCTTTGGCAGATCAACGGCCGCTCGGACCTTCCGTGGGAGGAAGCGGTCCGGCTGGACCTCTACTACGTCGAAAACTGGTCCCTTGCCGGTGACCTCCTGATTCTTTGGCGGACGTTCCGGGCTGTCGTCCGGCCGTCCGGCGCTTACTGACACACTCACAAATGGGAAGACAATGACATGAGAAAATTCGGCAGTCCCTTCCACTCCGCCAACCACCCGCAACCTGCACCGAAACTCGGCATCGCCGTCGTCGGAGCCGGCTACTGGGGTCCCAACCTGGCGCGCAACCTCCAGGCAAGCCCGGACTGGGACCTGGTGGCCATTTGCGACCTGGACATCGACCGGGCCCGCAAGCTGGCGGCCACGCTGGGGCAGATACCCTGCGTCGAGTCCATGGACGAGCTCCTGGACAGCTTCGACGTCGATGCCGTGGCAATCGCGACGCCGGCGCGAACACACCATGGCGCGGTCATGACGGCGTTGCGCGCCGGAAAGCACGTCCTGGTGGAAAAGCCGTTGGCGGACAGCAGGGAACACGGGCTGGAGATGGTGGCCGAAGCGCGGGCAAACGGCCTGGTCCTGATGGCGGACCACACCTACTGCTACACCCCGGCGGTGCTGAAGATGCAGGAGCTGGTGCAGTCCGGATCCCTGGGCGAGATCCTGTTCGTGGACTCGACCCGGATCAACCTGGGCCTGGTGCAGCCCGACGTCGACGTTTTCTGGGACCTCGCCCCGCACGACTTGTCCATCCTGGACTTCGTCCTCCCGGGCGGCCTCAACCCCGCCGAAGTCTCGGCGTTCGGGGCGGACCCGCTGGGGACCGGCCGCGACTGCGTGGGCCACCTGAACTTCCGGCTCCCCAACGATGCCACCGCCCACGTGCACGTGAACTGGCTCAGTCCCACCAAAATCCGCCAGATGGTGATCGGCGGATCCTTGCGGACGCTGGTGTGGGACGACCTGAACCCCCAGCAACGGCTCAGCGTCTACGACCGCGGGGTGAGTTTGGACCGGCAGCCGAGAACGGCCGGCGAGAAGGCGTCCACCGCCGTCTCCTACCGTTTGGGGGACACGTGGTCCCCGGCGCTGCCCGAACGTGAGGCCCTCGGCCAGGTGGTGCAGGAACTCGCCTCCTGCATCCGCACCGGACGGCAGGCACGGACGGGCGGCGCCTCCGGGCTCCGGGTGTTGTCCGTCCTCGAAGCGGTCACCCGCAGCCTGACCCTGGACGGCCGGCCCACCCCCGTGGCGGGTGCCGCGATGGCCGGCACCGGCGCGGAACTGGAGGGGGCCCGGTGAGCACCCTGGAGGGCGCCAACGTCCTGGTCACCGGCGGAGCCGGCACCGTCGGCTCCACCCTGGTGGACGCCCTGCTGGCCGCGGGAGTGCGCCACATCGATGTCCTGGACAACCTGGTCCGCGGCAGGCTGGACAACCTCTCCGGCGCCCTGGCCACCGGGCAGGTCGGACTGGTGCGGGGCAGCATCCAGGACCGTGACCTCGTGCATGACCTCACCCGAGGCAAGGACCTGGTATTCCACCAGGCGGCCATCCGGATCACCCAATGCGCCGAGGAACCCCGGCTGGCTTTGGAAGTGCTGGTGGACGGCACTTTCAATGTCCTGGAGGCCGCCGCGGAACACAAGGTGGCCAAGCTCGTGGCCGCCTCCAGTGCGTCGGTCTACGGGATGGCCGAGGAGTTCCCGACCGCGGAACGGCACCACCACGCCAACAACGACACGTTCTACGGCGCTGCCAAGTCCTTCAACGAAGGGATGGCCCGGAGCTTCCGTGCCATGACGGGCCTGGACTACGTGATGCTGCGCTACTTCAACGTCTACGGGCCGCGAATGGACGTCCACGGCCTGTACACCGAGGTCCTGGTGCGGTGGATGGAACGGATCATGGACGGGCAGCCGCCGCTGATCTTCGGCGACGGACTCCAGACCATGGACTTCATCCACACGGCGGACGTGGCCCGAGCCAACGTGCTGGCCGCGGGCAGCAGCATTGCCGAAGGCACCTACAACGTGGCCAGCGGGACGGAAACCAGCCTGCTGGACATGGCCCGCACCCTGCTGCGGGTCATGGGCTCGGACCTCAGCGTCGAGCACTGCCCCGCACGGCAGGTGAACAGCGTGGTGCGCCGGCTGGCCGACACGTCCGCGGCCGCCCGCGACCTTGGCTTCAAAGCGGAAGTGGAACTCGACGAAGGACTGCGCCAACTCGTCAGCTGGTGGATGCCGCTGCGCAACGAAATCGCCGCCACACGGAAAGTTGGTGCCTGATGACTGCCGAACCAGTCCTCGCCCGGATCAATGTCATGAAGCCTTGGCTCGGCGACGAGGAGGCACGGGCCCTGGCCGAGGTGGTGGCCTCCGGCTGGGTGGCGCAGGGGCCCAAGGTCAAGGAGTTCGAGTCCCGGTTCGCGGAGTACCAGGGTGTCCGCCATGCGGTGGCCACGTCCAGTTGCACCACCGCCCTGCACCTCGCCCTGGTGGTGGCCGGAATCGGACCCGGGGATGACGTTGTGGTGCCCTCCCTGTCCTTCATTGCCACGGCCAACGCGGTGACCTACGTCGGTGCCAGGCCGGTGTTCTGCGACGTGGATCCGGCCACCGGCAACGTGACGGCGGAAACCCTCCACGCGGCCCTCACCCTGGACACCAGGGCCGTGATTGTGGTGGACCAGGGCGGCGTGCCGCTGGACCTGGACCCCATCCGCGAACTCTGTGACCGGCACGAGATCATGGTGATCGAGGACGCCGCCTGCGCAGTGGGGTCGATGTATAAGGGCAGGCCGGTGGGTGCGGGCGCGGATGTGGCCGTGTGGTCCTTCCATCCGCGCAAGATCCTCACCACCGGTGAGGGCGGCATGCTCACCACCAACCGGGCAGATTGGGCGGCCAGGGCCAGGACCCTGCGGGAGCACTCGATGAGCGTGTCCGCCGCCGACCGGCACGGATCGCTCCTGGCCCCGCCGGAGGTGTACCTGGAAGTCGGGTTCAACTACCGGATGACGGACCTGCAGGCCGCCGTCGGAATCGTCCAGCTGGGCCGGCTGCCGGAGGTGCTGGAGCGGCGGCGGAGCATCGCGGCGCGCTACGTGGCCGGCCTTTCCCGGGTGCCGGGCCTCCGGCTGGTATCGGACCCGCCCTACGGCACCACCAACTTCCAGTCGTTCTGGGTGGAGGTGCTGCCCAGCTTCGGGACCACGCGGGACGGGCTGATGGAACTGCTGGCGGACGCCGGGATCTCTGCACGGCGGGGCATCATGGCCGCGCACCGCCAGCCGGCCTACCGGTGGCGGAACGCGGGCGGCTCCCTGTTGCAACAAACCGAGCGGCTCAACGACAGGACCCTGATCCTTCCCGTCTACCACGAACTGGACGACGAAGGGCTGGACCGGATCATCGGCACCATCCGGGGCGCGGCTGCAGGATACGCGCGTGAGTGAGCTGATCCTGATAGCTGCCAGTGGCCTGGCCCGCGAAGTCCTGGCGATGGTGCGCAGCAGCGGCCAATATGACGTCGTCGGCCTGCTGGACGACGACAAGGAGATGGCGGGCGTCACCGTGGACGGGGCACCCGTCCTTGGGACCATCGATGACGCCGCGAAGTACACGCACGCGTTCGTCCTGGTATGCATTGGTTCCGGCAGGATCCGGGAATCCGTCGTGGAGCGGCTGACGGCCATGGGCCTCACGGAGGCACGCTACGCGACGGCGATCGACCCCTCGGTCCAGTACCCGGAAGGATGCCGGGTGGGCAGGGGAAGCATCCTGCTCCGCAACGTCACGCTCACCGCCTCCGTCACCCTGGGAGCGCACGTGGTGGCCATGCCTTCGGTGACCTTCACGCACGACGACGACGTGGCCGACTTCGCCACGTTCGCCGCGGGTGTGTCACTGGGCGGCGGAGTCCGGATTGGCCGGGCAGCCTACGTGGGAATGAACGCCAGCGTGCGCGAACGCACTTCAGTGGGCGCCTACGCCACCGTGGGGATGGGAGCGGCAGTGCTGAGCAACGTGCCTGACGGACAGACGTGGGTTGGGGTGCCGGCCCACGAAATTGACGACGGAAGATTCAGTGTTGGGGGTATTTCATGAATTCCGACGTGGATGTGCAGGCAGTCCCGCTGGTGGACCTGGCAGCACAGCAGGCTGAGATCCATGACGAGGTGATGGCCGAACTGGACACAGTCATGAGTTCGGCGTCCTTCATTGGCGGCCCGGCCGTTGCGTCGTTCGAGGCGGCGTACGCCGCTTTCCTGGGCGCACGGCACTGCGCCGGCGTTGCCAACGGAACGGATGCGCTGGAACTTGCCCTGCGTGCCGGGGGCGTGCGGCCGGGCGGGGAAGTCATCCTGCCGGCCAATACCTTCATCGCCACGGCCGAGGCGGTCAGCCGGATCGGGGCAGTCCCGGTGCCTGTCGACGTCGACCCTTCCTTCCTCCTGATCGATCCCGACGCCGCCGCGGCCGCCGTAACCTCCCGCACGCAGGCGATCGTGCCGGTGCACCTGTTCGGGCAAACCGCCTTCGTGGAAAAACTGATCCCCGTTGCAGACTCCTGCGGCGCGGTGATCATCGAGGATGCCGCGCAGTCCCAGGGCGCAACACGGTTCGGCCGGCACGCGGGCACTTGGGGCCTTGCCGCCGGGACCAGCTTCTACCCCGGCAAGAACCTTGGCGCCGCCGGGGACGCGGGAGCCGTGCTGACATCCGACCCCGGCGTGGATGCCCAGGTCAGGTTGTTGGGGGCGCACGGGAGTTCGGTGAAGTACCGGCACGACGCCATCGGCTTCAACTCGCGCCTGGACACCGTCCAGGCGGTCGTCCTGAAAGCGAAGCTGGCGAGGTTGCAGGGCTGGAACCTGCGGCGCAGGGCTGCGGCGGAACGCTATGCGGCGTTGCTGGCGGATGTGCCGGGTGTCGAGCTGCCGCAGGAGGCACCGGGGAACGCGGATGTGTGGCACCTGTACGTGGTGCGTGTCCGGCACCGGGACGCTGTCCTTGAGTCGTTGCACGCGGCGGGGATTCAGGCGGGAATCCACTACCCGGTTCCGGTGCACCGCAGCGGGGCGTACGCGGGCCGGACATCCGGTTCATTCCCCGTGGCCGAGGATGCTGCCGGGCGCATCCTGTCCCTCCCGCTGTTCCCGCATATCACTGCCGAACAGCAGGAACGGGTTGCTGGGGCGTTGTCATGCGCAGTGACGAAGCAGTAGTCCGTTGAGGCCGTCCGTGCGGGGAAGGCGATGAAGCGCCCCGGCCTGGCATCCGTACAGGAGGCCGGGCGCCAACCCACCGGCTCGCAGAATGCGTCCGGCGCCACCTCCGCACTGGGCTGGAGCCTGCTGAATACTGCGGTGGCCAGGTTCGGCACGCTGGGAATCGGAATCGTCCTGGCCCGCCTGCTGGGGCCCGACTCGTACGGCAGCTTCGCGGTGGCCATGGTGGCGCTGCTGGCGGTCCTGACCATCAACGAACTGGGGGTCAGCCTCGCGATCGTGAGGTGGCCGGAGGATCCCGCACGGATCGCACCCACCGTGACCACTATCTCGATCCTCTCCAGTGCGGTGCTTTGCGGGGCCGGCCTTGCCGCAGCCCCCTGGTTCGCGGACCGCATGGGCGACCCCGGTGCCACCGACGTGGTCCGGGTCATGGTGTGCTGCGTCCTGGTCAGCGGGGTGGTCGCCACACCGGCAGCGCTGATGCAGCGGGCCTTTGACCAAAAGACGAAGATGCTGATCGACCAGGTGAATGTCTGGGTGGGTGCCATCGTTTCAATCTGCCTGGTGTTGGCCGGCATGGGCGCAATGAGCCTGGCGGTGGGCCGGCTCGCGGGGACGGTGGCCGGGGGCCTGCTCTTCGTCCTCAGGTCGCCGCTTCCCCTGCGGCTGGGCCTCGACCGCACCGTCCTGATGCCGTTGCTGCGGTTCGGGCTGCCCCTGGCAGGGACCAGCATCATCGTCTTCTGCGTCGGCTACCTGGACCAACTGGTGACGGGCAGTACGCTCGGTCCGGTCATGCTGGGGATGTACGTCTTGGCCTTTAACCTGTCGAGCTGGCCGGTGACCATGTTCTCCCAGCCGCTGCGAAGCGTGGCTCCGGTCGTGCTGGCCCGGCTGCAGCATGACCCCGAAAGGATGCGCTCCACAGTCACCGCCCTGATCGGGGTGATGTCCTGCGTTGTCTTCCCTGCTGTCACGTTCCTGGCGGCAGAGTCCGAAACCGTCGTCCGGATTGTGTACGGCGACGTCTGGGCGGGGGCAAGCGCCGCCCTGTTTTGGCTTGCCATGGTGGCCGGGTTCCGGATCCTCTTCGAGTTGATCTACGACTACCTGGTGGTTGCGGGAATGACAGGGTCCATCATGTCCATCCAGGTGTGCTGGCTGGTGGCCCTGGTACCGGCCCTGTTCCTTGGCACCGGCGCCGGCATCGCCGGGGTGGCCATGGCCCAATTCTTCGTCGTCGCCGCCCTGGTCCTGCCCTTGTATCTTTGGCGGTTGCGGGCAGTGGGTGTCCCGCCTCTCGGGGTGATCCGGCAACTGCTGCTGCCCTCGGCCGCTTCGGCAGCGTTGCTGGCCGCCTCTGCCCTCCTCGGCCGGATGGACTTCGGTGTCCCCTGGGCACTCCTGCTCTCCGGGGCAGCAGCCGGCTCCGTCACCGCTGGCCTGCTCTGGTTCAAGCGGGCCGACGTTGCCACGTTGAAGAAATTGGGAAGGAGCGGGGGCCTTGCAGGGCATCAGCGGTAACAGGGACACCTTTGAACGCCTGGTGGCGGTCGCCGGCCGCCTGGCAGCAGCCGGACGGTGGGAGCAGGCGGCGGTGCAGGCACAGCTTGCCGCCCGTTTCGCCTGGACCGACCACACCGGGTATTTCGGCCACCAGGGACTCGAAGAAGTCCTGGGGATGCTCCGGTCCTCCATCCCACAGCCTCCGCCCCCGGCGCCGGGAAAGCCGGCCGGGCGCCTTGTGGTCCACGTGGCCACCCAGCTGTACGGGACCGGCGGCCATACCCAGAGCATTGCGCACTGGATCCGCCAGGATCCTGGCTCGCGGCACCACGTTGTCCTCACCCGCCAAGGCAGCACCGAATGTCCAGCCAAGATTGCCGCGTGCCTGCCGGATCCCCGTGACCTGGTCCTCCTGGACCGCCGGCCCGGGGGGCTCATGAGAAGGGCGGGAGCATTGCGCCGGGTCATCGCTCCGGCCGACGTCGTCGTTGTGCATGCGCATCCACACGACGTCGTCCCCTCCCTTGCGTTGGGTGTCCCCGGAGCGCCTCCGGCTGTCTACGTCAACCACGCTGACCACGTCTTTTGGCAGGGGACCTCGGCGGCCGCCGTCGTCCTCTGCCTGCGGGCAAGCGGCCGGGAGCTGACCGTCCGCCGCCGCGGGGTTGATGCCGGCCGCTGTATGGTGGCCAACCGGCCCCTCGAACTTGCGCCTGCCGGGCCTGCGGAGGAATCGAATGAACTGGCCGCGCGGACTGGATGGGGCATCCCGGCGACGGATTTCGTCGTGGTGTCCGCCGCGGCAGGCAGCAAATACGATCCCGTTGGCCCGGACTCGCTGATAGGCCTCTTCCGGTCCTTCCTGCTCCGGCGCCCGGATGCACACTTCCTCGTGGCCGGCCCGTCCCCCACCGGAGCCTGGGCTGCCGCGGCGGCTGCCACCAATGGAAGGATCCGGGCCGTCGGGCGGCTTGCCAACATCTCGTCGCTTCTGTCCATCGCCGATGCCTACGTTGACTCGTTTCCCTTCGCTTCGTTGACCTCAATGTTGGAGGCCGGTGCCCACGGGCTGCCGCTGGTGACATACAGGGGCCATCCGGCCGAATGTGCGGTCCTTGGCTCGGATTCACCAGGCCTCGATGACCTCCTCCTCACGCCCTCGACTCCGGCGGGTTTCGTCTCAACCCTGGCGGACCTGGCAGATTCGGTGTCCACCAGGACGGCTCGGGGCTCGGCCACCCGCAGGGCAATCGTTGAAGGTCACAGCCCCTCAGCCTGGCGGGAGACAGCGGAGCGCGTCTATACCGAGGCCGCCCTGGCGCGAAGCGGACCGATCGCACCGGGACCCACTCCTTGGGCGGACGGACCCCTGGACCAGCTGGTGGGGCTGGTGCAGCATGAGACCGGCTTCGCCGGCCTGGATGCGGCCTGGGCTGACATACTGCCCTTCCTCGGAACGGCCCAGCGCATCAGGCAGTGGACGGCCTGGCGGAAGTCACCCCATGTGGGCCTGGCACAGTTGGTACCGGACCACAGCCGCGCGTGGGTTTCGGACTCACGCAGGCGCCTTAGCCAACCTTCATAGCGAGGGGCGTAGAGCGGGGGGTGCGGTAGTGTTCGCCGGCCGCATCAACCGCCGGGCCGGTGAGCAGCCATGGCCCTGTATTTTCGTGGAATCCCAGGATGACCTTCCGGCCCGACAGGGCGCCGACCACTTCGCCGGCAGTGTCAAAGCTGATGTTGGTCACGGCGACGGTGACGTCCGGCCCTTGGGCGCGCACCAGGGCAGCGACGGCCCGCTCGTCCGCTGCAAGGAAACGGAACCGGACACCTCGCCGCCCCAGCTCCAGGGGCTTCCCCAGTTCATGCCCTCCGGGTCCGCCGGGGAGCACATTGATCACGGTGGCAGCGCCTGCGCCCGCTGCGGCACAGATGTCGTCAATGTCGCGGCGCAGGTCACCCAGGACCGTGACGGGGCGCAGCGGGGCTTTATTCCGGAGCTTGTGCGCCGATACCGATTCCCGGAGCCACCGGTACCGCCACTTCTGCGAGTCCACCAGGCCGGAGAGGAGGGAGGGTACACGGCGCCGTTGCTGCACTGTCCCGCACGTCGTCACGATCGGCAACTGGTTGGGATACGCCCCGGCGATCCACTGGTGCGCCTCGGCCAGCCGGTCAAGATTGATGGTGAGGCTGTTGTGGGTCAGGGGGATGTTGGCTACCGCCACGCGGTGGCCGGTAGACCGGAGCCGGGCTCCGTATTCCACGGCATAGGCGTGCCAGGACAGGTCCGGCTCCTCGCTGAGCGGCTGCCGGAGGATGTGGTCCCGCCGCACCATGAACAAGACTTCATCCAGGCTGTCCACGTCCGCCAGCCCGGATTCCTGATGGCCGGATAACACGATGCGGTCGCGGATTTGCCCCACGAGGCGGCCCTCCCCGGTCATCCCGGTTGCGCCCACCATGCCCAGGGAAAGATCTGCCATCAATGCGGCGGCGATCTTCTCCAAGGCCGGGATGGAGTGCAGGAAAACGTCCTGGTGGACAAAGACCACCACATCGTTCCGCGCCGAGGCAGCACCATGGTTCAATGCCGCTCCGGCGGAGGAAAATTGCCGTGCCGTATTGTCGATGGGCAGGTACTCGAGGTCCACGGCGCATGGGAGGCCGGCCTCGACGGAAGCCGTGAGGCACTCCTGGAGCACTGCCGGGTTGTTGAAGACGCAGACGACAGAGACCGGGACTCGCCCCTCCCGGTCAGCGTTTGACGGGGACATCAGAGCGTCGCTCCTCGAAGGAAAGGTCCTCCAGCCCAGGCTGTGGCAACAGGAGCGGCGGCTCATCAACCGCATACCTTGCGGGCTTCCGGTCCTTCACCGCCCGCGCCGCCACGACACTGCCGCCACCAGGTTCGCCGTCCTGTTGGTCGTTCGCAACTGCGGCCGGTTCGGCGTGGCGGTCGGCGGAGCGCCTGCGCCGGGACACAGGCTTGCCCTTGTCCGCCGCGTCCTTCCGGGCAGCCCGCGAATTCTCCAGCATCCTGGCGATCGAAACAGCGCCGAACAGGAGGATGACGCCGCCAATCAGCACCACGATCATCGACCGGAGCCGGCTGGAGAATTGCTCTGTCGCTTTGCTCGGGGGATCAATCTGGAGGGCCGTGAAGAGGTAGCGGTCATCGGCCCCGTTGACTTTCTGCGCATCCCGCAGTTTGGCGGTGAGATGCTGGCCCAAGGCTTCTGCCGTCGTGATGGCCAGCTGCGGGCTGGGGCCCGTGGCCTCCATCCTGATGAGCTGGCCCGCCCCCGTGGTGGCCGGCAGGGTCACCGTGTAGTCGGGTGACAAGCCGGCGGCCTTAAGCGAGTCAACGACGTCGGTTGAGCTCAACTTTGTCGCCATCACCTGGGTGATCAGGGAGCTGTCCGCCGAGCGCAGGTAGGGGTTGTCCGAGTTTGCGGCGGCGACGGCGGGATCGGTGCGCATTTCTTCCACGCTGGGCACGCGGGGCGTCACCAGGACGTACACCGTCGACGCCATGTAGCTCCGGGGCGCGAAGAAGAAGACGTAGGCTGCCGCAGCAAGGGTGAGCACCAGGACGGTAATCATCGAAACCTTGTGGCGCCACAGGATTTTAAGAACCGAGACGGGAGTCATGGGAGCCTTTCAGATTCTGCAAGGCTGGCGCCTTGTTCCTTGGTAGTTGGGCCAAGCGCCCGCCGTTCGCCGGCGACGAGCAACCAGACCGTCCCGGAGAGCCCGACGCATATCGGGTACACGAGTGCCAGGACGGGGAAGCCCAGCGAGTCAAAGGCGGCTGACGCCGGGGCGGCCACCAGGCAGGCGGCGGCGACTGCGGCCGCAAGTGTCTTCAAGCGTTCCTCTTTGGCGTTGAAGGCCGCCAGCCAGGCCGCTATCCCGGGTACGACCATGTACAGCAGGAGTGCAAGGAACCCCGGCACTCCCAGTTCGACGATGGTTTTCAGGTACTGGTTGTCCAGGACCTCAATGGCGTTCCTCGTCAGGTACGCCCCGGGACCTATTCCAAGCCACGGCCGGGCCGAGACCATGGCTTCCACCCTGGGGTAGTCCTCAAGCCGTGCGGTGATGGAAGGATCGGCCGTCCCCGCGGTGACGGAACCAAACAGCGTTGCGACAAATCCGGGAACCGCCAGGAAGAGCACTGTGGCAGCGCCGGCGAACCCCAGGACCGTCCACTGCCTGGACCTGGAAGGAAGGAACGGAAGGAAGACCAGTGCCACGGTCAGGACACCCAGGACCGCCGAGCGGGAAATCGTGGCGGCGATCGCGAACACAATGAAGCCCGTCCCCGTCCAGTGCATCCAGGCGCGGCCCGATTTGTCGTACAGTGCGCGCCACAGCGAGAGCGGAAGGAGCATCGAGGCGATGACCCCCAGCTCGATGGGATGGAAGGTGCTGCCGGCCACCCGGAGGAAGCTTCCGCGTTCCTGGAACGGCTGGTTCCCGCCGTTGTCCTTGAACCCGGGCAAGACCCCTTGGAACCAGGCCATGGGGTCCACATGGGTGGTGAACTGGATTGCCGCCACCATGCTGCAGAACACGGCACCGCGCAGGAGCGCACGCACCAGCATCATCGCCGCGTCCACGGTCCGCGTTGTCTCAGTGGTTACGAGCACCAGGCCGGACGAGGCGACCATCAACAACATCCAGCGGTCAGCACTCGCGCGTGTCGCATCCGTCGTGCTCCCGCTGATACCCACGTACATCGCGGCGTAGGAGGCACACGACACCGCGAAAAGGGCTGCCAGCGCGAAGCGTCCGGGGTGCTCGCGGTCGATGGTCTTGTGCAGGCCGAGCATGACTGACGTCACCCACAGCGCGAAAACCAGCAACGCAAGAATGTGGGCCACATAGCCGGCGGCACCCAGCGGTTCCAGAACGAGGTTGGAGGGGAAAACGAAACAGGCTACCGCCGTCACCCGCAGGAGCAGCGGTGGCTTTTGCTCGTCGCCGTCAACGCGCAGGGGTGTGTCCAGTCGGACTTCCGGACCCAGCGCGGATGGAGCTGGCAGATGCTTTCCCACATCCCCCCAATCTTCCTGCCGGGGTTGAAATACCCTTATACACGCAATGTTCAGGGTGATAGCGTAGCTCCAAAATCATTGCTTGTCGCCGCTTATTTCCCTTTTATCCAGTATGACATTTGACCCATGATTTTACGACAGGAATTGCCATGAAAAACCTGTTCGAAGCACCTGGAAAAACCGCCCGGGACATGCGCAATTCCACAAAACTCATCAAGAAAACCGCAATTCTATTGACTTGCCTTTTAGGAACGTCATGCATGTCGTCAAGCGCCTTCTCCGCGTCCTCAGGATCGGCTCAAGATCCGCTTCCTGAAGGGGTCAGCGTCCAGGGGATTGACGGCGGCCCGGGCTTCTACGGGAAGTTCTCGCCGACCCTGCCGGCCGAGCCGAACTTCTTTCCCCTGGGCGTGTGGTTTGAAAGCGTCCTGCAGGAAGAGGATATCGCCGCGGACCGCGGTGCCGGCCTGAACACCTACGTGCAGCTCACCGATGACTCGAATGTGGAGCTGGTGCGGGGCAGCGGCCTTCATGCGCTCCCCTCCACAGTGGTCCCCGGCGCTTCCGGGTTCGTCGTCTCCGATGAAGTGGACATGTGGGCAGGCGGGGGAAACTCCTCGTGGACCGGCAAGTCCCAAGGTGAAGGTGTGATCTGCGAGCCTGTGGCCTCCGAATGCGGTTTCACCGTCCAGGAAGCGCTGGTGAAACTCTTCCCGCCCCGGGCGTTGCTCTATTCCAATTACGGCAAGGGCGTAACGTTCCAACTCAAGAATCCGCAGGCCGCGCAATTCGTCAACAGCTACCAGGACGTCGTCTCCGCGGACAACTACTGGTTTACGGATCCCTATATCTGCAGCCATGTCGAAGGCGGGGCAGTTTTCGCGGATGGGCGGGATCTCACTGACGCGGAATGCCGCACCGGGGCCCACTACGGCTGGACGGTTGACCGGGTACGGTCCCTGGTCCAGCCCGCCGGCTCCAAACCGGTCTGGGCGTTTGTCGAGGTGGGCCACCCATTTTCCGAAAGTGATTCACTCACCATCAGTCCCGCCCAGCTTCGGTCCGCCGTATGGAGCAGCATCATCCACGGCGCCCGGGGAATCGTCTATTTCAACCACAATTTTGGCGGCCAGTGCCAGTCCCAGCATGTGCTCCGGGATGAATGCGGCACCGCGATCCGTCCAACGGTAGCCGCCGTGAACAAGCTCATCACCACCCTCGCTCCGGCGCTGAACACGGGTTCGGTAACGGGGCTCGTGACCGCAAACAGCAAGGACGTTGATTTCTCCGTGAAAGCCAATGCGGGCCACTTCTATATTTTGGCGGCAGCCACGCGTCCCGGGCCCCAGTCCGTGACCTTCTCTGTTCGGTGCGGCGGCCCGGACCAGGCAGAAGCGCTGGATGAAAACCGTTCGGTGCCCGTGTCGAACCACGCCTTTACGGACTCCTTCAGCGACGCCAATGCGGTACACATCTACCGCCTCAACGGAGGCAACACCTGCGGCCTTGGCTGAGGCCCCCCTTTCCCGGCCCTTGTGAAGGTCGACCTCGTGGAAGACGACTGCGCAGGCTAAGCATCATGTCCCGCCCATCCCGCTCCTGGCACGGGTGGGGCCCGCGACGCTGGATTGCGTCGCGGGCCCCTGCAGCTGCCCCGCCGGTTGTCCCCGGCTGCTAGGGGGTGGTGACTTCCACATCCACCCAATAGGTGGTGGCGTTCCAGGTGTTGCTCGGGAACCCTCCGGCGCCGTAGGCATAGACGCCGTTGGGACCGCTGGTGCCGTCAGCCAAACCGTGGAGGATGCCGCTGTCCGCCGACTTGCCGGCAAAGAAGGCGCCGTCTGCCGAGTAATACCCATTGGGCGCCAGGTACGAGACCACGTAGACCGTGTTGGCGCTGATAGGAATCGGCGTCGCGAACGTTGCCCGCTGCCATCCGGACGCGCCCTCATTGGTGAACGTGACCGAGCCCAGCAGTTGGCCTCCTGAGGTCCAGAGCTTGCCAACGTGCGTACCCGTGTTCTGCGGTCCCTTATAGAAACGGACCGCCGTGACGGTGGCGTTGGTGTCCGAGGTGAACTTCATGCCCAGTTCCACCGATGAGTTGTCCTGGGCGGTGACCGTGGATGGAACCGCGGTGGGAGCGAAGACGCTGCACGGGCAGCCGGCCGTTGGCTGCGGAGCCGTGGTGAACGACCAGGTATAGGGCGCTGCCATGGCCTGTCCGTTGCTTCCCTTGGCACCCGAAACCGTGGCCGTGAAGGTTGTGCTGTAGGCCAGCGCAGTGGCGGGGGTGAACACCGAGGTGTTGGTCAGCGTGTCATAGCTGAGGGTCCCGGGTACGTTGGCGTTTGCAGCATCCTTGACGTTGAAGACCACGGTGCTGGGGTCAACGGCCCTGTCGTAGGTCGCCTTCACCGTGCTGGTGGTGGCCACGTTGGTGGCACCGGCAGCCGGTGAGGTGGATGACACCGTGGGCACGCTGACCGACGCCGACCCGTTCAGCACCACATCCACCCAGTAGTTGGCGTTGTTGTAGCTGCTGGAGGGGAACGCGGAGGTGCCGTAACGGTACACGCCGTTGAGTCCGTCCACCCCGCTGGCCAGGCCGTGAAGCGGATAGTTGTCCACGCCTTTGGTGAAGAAAGCTCCGTCCGCCGAATAGTGCCCGTTGGGTGCGTAGTACGAAACGATGTACGTCGTGTTCGCCTGGATGGCCACGGGTGTGGAGAAGTTTGCCTGCTGCCAACCGGACCCCGACTCTCCGGTAAAGGTCACGCTGGCCAGCAACTGCCCTCCGCTGGTCCAGAGCTTTCCGGTGTGCGTGCCGGTGTTTGCGGAACTCTTGTAGAAGCGGACGCCGGTGACGTTCCCGGCAATATCCGAACGGAATTTCATCCCAAGTTCCACCGACGATCCGTCCGGCTGGTCAATGGTCCCGGGCAGGGCGTTCGCGGCAAACACGCTGCAGGGGCAATTGGCCGTGGGTTGGGCCACCGTAGTGAAGGTCCAACTGTAGGGCGCGGTCATTACCTGTCCCGCCGCATTCGTCGCCCCGCTGACGGTCGCCGTGTACGTGGTGTTGTAGGCCAGTGCTGAGCCCGGCGTGAACGTCACGGTGGTCCCCGAGTAGCTGCTGGTACCCGTCACGCTGGTGGTTCCGGCCTGGAGGGTGAAGGTAATGCTGTTGGCGGTAACCACCTGGTTGAACGTCGCGCTTGGTGCCGTATTGACGCCAATCGCCGTCGCCTTGTCTGCCGGCAGCGTTGACGTCACGGCGGGCGGGACAGGTGCTGTGGCGGTTGTAAAGGTCCACGAGTAAGGGCTTGCCATCGCTTGGCCGGAACTGTTCGTGGCACCACTGACCGTAGCCGTGTAGGTGGTGTTGTACGCGAGCGGGCTGCCGGGCGCAAAGGTGGAGGTGTTGGTCGCGGAGCTGTAGCTGGTTGTCCCGGGCACTGAGTTCAGGGACGGATCCAGCACGCTGAAGACCACCGAGGTGGGCACCACTGCCTGGTTGAACGTCGCTGACGGGGTCACGGAGATGGGCACACCCGTGGCCTGGTTTGCCGGCGATGTGCTGCTGACCGCCGGAGCGGGAGGTGGTGCCCCGGTTGTGAACGTCCAGGTGTAGGGGCTCGCCATTGCTTGGCCGGCCGCATTGGTGGCGCCGCTGACGGTCGCCGTGTACGTGGTGTTGTACGCCAGCGCGGCGGAAGGGGTGAAGGTGACTGTGCCCGAGCTGTAGGCGGCGTTGCCTGCCACTGCCGTGTTGTCAGGTTTCTTCAGCGTGAAGGTGATGCTGCCCGCCGTTACGGCCTGGTTGAAGGTAGCCGACGGCGCCTTGGTGATTGCGACGTTGGTGGCTGCATTGGCCGGGTCGGTCGAAGAGACTGCCGGCGGCACTGATGCCGACGGAACGAACTTGACGTCCACCCAATAGTTCTCGGCGTTGTAGGAGGACTGGGGAAAGACGCTGCTGGCCCCGTAGGTGTAGACGCCGTTGCCGGAGCTGGGGGTGTTCCTCAGGCCATGCAGCACGCCGCTGTCAAGGGACGAGTGTCCGGCCGGCATGGGCGACGGGTTGGGATACATGAAGCCTGCGGCCTGCGCATAGTGCCCCTGGGGGGCGAAGTAGGAGACCACATAGGTGGTGTTTGCGGTGATGGCCACTGGTGTGGCGAAGTTGACCGTTTGCCAGCCGGTTGCCGTCTCGTTGGTGAAGGTTGCCGTGGCCAGCCGGGCTCCGCCCGATGTCCACAAGCTGCCGACGTGCGTTCCCTTGTTCAGGCTTGACTTGTAGAAGGAGACGCCGGTGACGGTTCCTGCCGCCTGGGCGGTGAACTTCATCCCGACTTCCACGCTTCCGCCGTCGCCGGAATCGGGCGTGTCGGGGATCATGCTGGACCCGAAGATGGAACACGGGCAGGAAACGTTGACCGCAGCCCCGGATCCTGGCACCTCGGTGTTCCCCGAGTCGTCAGTGGCTCGGGTCTTCACGGTCACTGCCGGGCTGCCGTGCACCGTCCAGGTGTAGGACCAGCTGGTGGTCCCGGTGGCCGGGCGCCACGTGGTTCCACCGTCGCTGGATACTTCGACGCCGGCCACTACCCCGCCGGCGTCGGAGGCCGTTCCCGAGATGGTGACGCTGGAGCCGTCGGCAAGGGTCTGGCCGTTTAGCCCCGATGTGATGGTCGAAACGGGGGCGCTGGTGTCGGTGGACTTTGCCGCCGCTACCAGCCCCGTCATCAGGGTAACCGGCTGGACACCCATGTCGGCGAACAGGTTGACGGTGGCCTGCTGCATGTTTTTGTCGGGGGTACTCGTGGGAATGGTGAAGTTGTCCAGGCCGTAAGCCCATTGGACCGTGCCGGCGCCGAAGACAAGTGCGCCGCTGGGGGCGCGGTACATGATCAGGTTGTGTGTTTGGCTGGAAGCAGCAGTGGTGCTGCCGTAGTCAGTGAATGCCTCAGGCACCGAAACAGTGGTTGAGGACAATTTGAATGCGCCGGCAGGACGGAATCCGTTGTCGGCGTCGATGTCCCACTCGTAACCGAGCGTGTCCAGGCCGCTTCCGAGCGTGAGTGATTGGGTTCCCGTCAGTTTGGCGGCCGCAGTGTTGCGCCACAGCCGCATGCCCGCGTATTGCGCGGGGACTTTGATGTCCGCGGAGCCGGAGTTGACCAGGAAGAACTGTCCGGTCAGCGAGTTCTCGGGGTTTCCGCCACCGGTGGACGTGCCGAAGCGCGGGTCGCGCCAGGTCCCGGTCCATTCCACCGGGTCTACGGGCGTGTTGTAGTGGGTGTCCTTGTATGAGACCAGTGTGCGCCCGGAGGTCTGGCTGCCATCGATCGAGGCCTCCCAGCGGGTGCGCCAGAACGCCTCGTTGCCGCTGAAGAAGGCCAGGTTGACGCCTGCGTTCCGGGCGGCTTCCACGTTGCTGCGCTGTGTTCCGCTCCAGTACTCATCGTGTCCGGAGGACATGAACATTTTGTGGTTGAGCAGCAGCGGGCCTCGCGTCGCCGTGTCCAGGCCGCTGATGTAGCTGACGTCGTAGCCGTTCGCCTCCAGGAAGCGGATCATCGGGTATTCGGTGTCCATGAGCCAGCTGTGGCCTTGGTCGCCCGTGGAAAGGAACGGCCTGTTGTAGGACACCTTGAACGCTGACTTGTAGGCCTGTGGATTGCCGGTGGGGCATGCCACCGTGCATTGGTAGAGGCTGTTGCCGCCGTAAGTGTTGTAGGCCTGCCACGTTGTGTCGGACGTCTGCACCACGATGCCGCTCTTTCCCGCATCGTTGCGGACTACGAACGGAATCATGCTGTCCCCGCCGGTATCGTTGCGGACCAGGTGGGCGAAGTACACGCCCGAGACTGCGGATGCCGGGACTGTCCACGACGCGGAAACCCCCCAGTTTCCACAGTCGACGAGGCCCGTCCCGGACTGGGTCAGGCAGGCGGGCTGGGATTGCGGCAGTTTGGCCGTTAGTGGGATGCTGGCGGCGATCTTGCGGGCCCCGTTCCCCTGGTAGTAGCCGAATCGAAGAATGTCGATGTGGTAGGCGCTGGCGGTGGTCTTGATCTTGAAGCTGATGGATTCACCCTGGTTGACGCTCATCGCCGTTCCGAAGCCCTGGATGGACGAGTCGCCGGATCCGGAAACCTCCCAGTCCGAGGACGGGGTGCCGGGCAGTGAGTTTTCACACGCGACGGCGCTGGCAACGGGGGGCGTGCAGGCATCGGCGTGGGCCGCCGGAGCCTGGTAAAGAGTGGAACTGAAAGACAGCATCGCGGCGATAAGGAACAATACGGAAAAACTTGCTGCCGCACGCAGCCTGCTTTCGACGGGCTTTGATTTTGCAAACACTTTAACTCCATTTCGAGACGTGAATAGCGCCAGGTGCCTGCACTACCCGGATCAAGGAATAGGCGGCTATCGAGGAATGCGGGGATTAAATTCGGTCCTTAATTCAGGGAATTTATCCCCAACCCACTCCCCAGGAATGCAATTCATAATTGCGGCTGCTGTCATCCCGCTCCCACGCGGTGTTTTTTCGGCGCCGGGCCGCACGGCCCGCAAGCGCGAAGGCGGCATAGACGGCGGCATCCACCGCGGAGCCGGGACCCTTGATTGAATGCGCCAGTTGACTGGCCGTGCGTCCCGACTGCGTGCCCGGAACATCGCGGAGTTCGTTGTTCCCGCGATATACGCGCCTCAGGGTGGAGAGCAGGGCCTTTCCGGTCCGTGGCGTGCGGACTGTCACCGGCGGGCAGGCGATGACTTCTTTTTCGGAGGCGTCGAACAATCGGTCGATGTAACAGTCGTCGGCCGTGATGGGCGGAAATTCACCAAACCGTTCATGCCCCTTGCGGCTCAGGCCGTAAACGCCGGCACCCCACATCGATGCCGATGCCTGGGGCAGCCGGTTGCGTGCCCGGTAGTAGGCGCGGACCGGCCAGGAGGCGCCCGCTGTGTCATACGTGAAGGCGGGGCGGGCGCAAAGGGGCCCGCCGTCGTCGGACAATGCCTCCAAGGTGGCACGCAGGGCGGCCGGCGGCACCTCGATATCGGCGTCAACGTACAGCCGCGGCCACCCGCAGGCGGCTTGGTCGCCGGCGTTGAGGGCAGCGGTCTTGGACGCGGCCTCCACGGAGACAACCCGGACGCCCGGCACGGAACCGGCCACGGCTTCAGTTCCGTCGGTGCAACCGTTGCAGGCAACCACCACGTCCACCTTCCCGCTCGCGATGGGTGCGGTGAGTGCTGCCAGCGTCCGCCCGAGGACCGGGGCCTCGTTGTGTGCTGGAATGATGACCGTCCCGGAGGGGAAATCCCCTTCCTGGCCGGGGCCACCCGGGTAGGCGACGGCGTGCGGCAGGTCGGCCCATCGTGACTCCCTGGCGATCAGTCCCAGGATTCCCCGGTGGGCGGGCAGCGGTGCCCGCAGCAGGGCAGAAAGTACGACGGCGGCACGGAAGATTCGTGCGTAGCTTCCGTGATGGAATTTTCGGACATAGCGGATCCTGTTCGCCCCCATGAGGGCATCCAGGGACGGTGAGCTCCCGGACCCGCTTCGGGAATGGACCATGGCTGCAAGGGGCTCGAACCAGACGTCGGCCTTGAGCTCGCGGACACGGTGCAGGTAGTCCGTCTCCTCCGAGTACAGGAAGTAGGACTCGTCCCAGCCGCCGACCTGTTTCGCGATGTCGGAGCGGATCAGCAGCGCGGCGCCGGTGGCCCAATCCACCTTGTGCGGGTGGGCGTAGCTTTCGGCGTCGAAGTCCATTTCGGTCAGCCATCCGGGGCGTCCTTGGAACCTGCTTCCGAGGAGGGCGTCGCCCAGCGCGCGCGAGATGCTCGGTTCCCTGCGCAGCGAGGGGTAGACGCTTCCGTCGTCGTCTCGCAACAAGGGGACCACCACTCCCGCGCCGGTGCCCTCCATGGATTTCCGCAGGGCCATCACCGCGCCGGGGCAGAGCCTAAGGTCCGGGTTGAGGACCAGGTACGAATCCGCACTTCCCGCCTTCGCGCAGGCCGCATTGATGCCGCCCGCGTACCCGAGGTTCCCGCCGGTGGGGAAGGCGGCCACGCCTGGAAACTCCTGCAGGCAGGAAAGGGTCTCCGGGTTCGGCGAGTTGTCCGCAACCACTACCTTGATGGACTGTTCCCGGGTCTGCAGCCGGAGGCTCTCCAGCAGCCCGCAGACGTCCGCGCCGTTGTTGTAGGTCACCACCAGAGCGGCAACATCGGCGTGCTGGTCGGTCGGGGTGAAGTCCCCTGCCGTGGTGCCGGCCCGCCGGGTGGGACCGGAAGCGGGTCGAGGGGCGGGGCCTGTGCTTGGCCCGGGCGCGACGTTGGCACTGTGCCGGCGGAGCTTCAGGTAGGCTTCGGGCCCCTCCACGACGTACCGTTTGGCGAGCCGTCGTGGCTCCATGGCCAGCCGCCACGCCCATTCAAGGCCCATGGTGCTGACCTGCCGGGGCGCACGGCGTATGTGGCCGGCGAGGAAATCGACGACCGCCCCGAACGCCAGCAGGACCTTCGCCCCGGTCTGCGGCCCGTACTCCCCGATCCAGAGTTCCTGCCGTGGTTTGCCCAAACAGACCACCAGGATGTCCACTCCGGCGGCCCGGATGTCTGCACACAGTTCCGTGACGGCGGTGGCATCACCCAGCATTTGGCGGGACGGCGCCCACCAGCCGGCCACGCGCAGGGTGGGGCGCTCCGCTTCGATCCGCGTGGCAACCAATTCCTGGGCTTCCGGGCTCCCACCCAGGAAACCGACGGTCCGTCCTTGTGCAGCGGCGTCATCGAGGATGTGGCCGATCAGGTCACTTCCTGCGAGGCGGGGCCACCGTTGGCCGGTGAGTTCCGCCGCCTTGGCCACCAAGGGGGCGCCGTCCAGCAACGTCAGCCACTCCAACTGCGGGATCTCCAGCGTTCCTTCCCAGCGGCCGCCGGTCCCGAAGTGGTTGACGTGGTCCAGGTTCGCGGAGAGCACACCCAGGGGGGTCTCGGGGGCACCCGCGGCTCGTTCCATGATGGCTGCCAGGGCGTCCTCACGGCTCATCAGGTCGACCCTGACGCCACCCAGCGTGACAGCCCGCTGCAGCGGGCCCTCGAGGGCCGTTGTTCCCCGCGGTGTCACCAACCCGGCCATCCCCAGTTTGTGGATGCGGCGGGGCAGGCGCCCAAGTGCAGATGTCATTCCGGCTCCATGGTCACAGCGCAGGAGCACGTCGGCTGGAAAAGGGGTCTGCACTCCCCGTTTCAGCCTCGCGCCGGTCACCCGGCACGGCACCTGTCGCATCTGTCAGTGGTCGACGGATGCCATCGTTGGCAGGACTGCGAGGACCTGGTGTCCGGCCCGGAACCGTGGGCCGGACACCCAACGGCATCCGTGTGTCCCCACCGTAGGCCGGGGAAACCCCCTAGCCGGAGTCCGGCAGGCTACCTATGTGGGTACCCGCACGAACCTTTGTGGTGCCACAAACTGCCTGGCTAGGCCGGGGTGCGGAAGAACAGCTCCGAGACGGCGGCGAGGCGGAGGGGATCCTCCACTCCGCACAGCTCCCGTGCGGAATGCATGGACAGCAACGGCACGCCCACGTCCACGGTCCGGATGCCCAGCCTTGTGGCGGTGAGGGGTCCGATGGTGGAACCGCAGGGCACCACGTTGTTGGAGACGAATTCCTGGTACGGCACGCCCGCTTCGCCGCAAAGCCTGGCCCAGAAGGCCGCGCCAAACGCATCCGTGGCGTAGCGCTGGTTGGCGTTGATCTTCAGGAGCGGTCCCCCGTTGAGCACGGGGTGGTTGGCGGGGTCGTGCCGCTCGGCGTAGTTGGGGTGGACCGCGTGCCCGGCGTCGGCCGACAGGCAGAACGACGCCGCGAGGGCCTGCCGCCGTTCGCTCACCGTCGCACCCAGGCCGTCGGAGATGCGCACCAGCACGTCTTCAAGGATGGGTCCGCAGGCACCGGAGCGGGAGTTGGAGCCGATTTCCTCGTGGTCGAACGCTGCGAGCACGGCAATGGGTCCCCCGGCCGTGCCGGACGCAGCATGCGCGGCCAGGGCCGCAAGCCCGGCGTGCGTGGCCGACAGGTTGTCCAGCCGCCCGGATGCGAAGAACTCCCCCTTGCCCCCAAAAACCGCAGGCGCCTGCGTGTCCGCAATGACGACGTCGTACCCGCCAATGCCGGCAGGATCAACGGAGGCGCCGTCAACGGACGCGGCCAGGACGCTCAACAGGTCCGCATCGGTGGGGTTTCCCAGCCCCCACACCGGGTTCATATGGCGCTGCTTGTCCAGGGTAAGCCCGTCATTCACTGCCCGGTCCAGGTGGATAGCCAGCTGCGGGAAGCGGAGCAGCGGCCCGGTGGCGGCCAGGTGTTGCGTGCCATCGAGCATCACCAGCCGGCCGGCGAGCCGGAGCTCCCGGTCCAGCCAGGAGTTGAGCAGGGGCCCGCCGTAGATTTCCACCCCGGCCTGGAGCCAGCCGTGGGCGCCGGTGGTGGGCTTCGGCTTGAGCTTGAAGGACGGCGAGTCGGTGTGGGCGCCAAGGATATTGAAGCCGGTGGCGGGTCCGGCTCCTTCGGGAACCACCCAGGCGATCAGGGCGCCGTCGCGGATCATGAAGAAGGAGCCGGGCCCGCCCTCCCACGGCTGCAGCTCGTCCAGGCGGAGGAAGCCGGCTTCCTCCAGCCTCCGGCCGCCCTCGTGGGCAGCATGGAAGCTCGACGGCGATGCGCTGACAAAGGCGCCAAGGTCCTGGATGTGGTCTGCGGCAGAGGAAGTCAAAGGCATGGTCCCGAGTCTAATGCGGCCTACTCCACCGGCGCTGCGGCCTCGGATGCCCTTGCCGGTTCCGCTGCCATGGCCGCGTCCTTGCGCCGGTAGCGCAGCACGCCCACAGCAACCACCACCACCGCCAACGCGATGGAGAGCAACAGTGATTCGCGGGTCGATTCCACGATCACCATGCCGATAAGCAGGGCCACGATGCTGATGATTGCTGCCCAGGTGAGGTAGGGGAACAGCCACATCTTCAGCTGGAGGTCCTGTGCGGCGGCACCCATCCGGCGGCGGAGGATCAGCTGCGACACGGAGATGACCAGCCAGACGAAGAGGGCGATGGCACCGGAAGTGTTGACCAGGAACAGGAACACCGTGTCCGGTGCGATGTAGTTCAGGCCCACCGTGATGAAGCCGACCACCGTGGAAGCGAGCACGGCGGCGGCGGGAACTCCGCGCCGGGAGATCCTCGTCCAGGAGCGCGGGGCGTCACCGCGGGTGGAGAGCGAGAACAGCATGCGGCTTGCGGTGTACAGCCCGGAGTTGAGGCAGGACAGGACGGAGGTCAGGACCACGACGTCCATGATGGTGCCGGCACCGGGGATGCCGAACAGTTCGATGACCGCAACGTACGGGCTCTTGGCGACGGACGCAGAGTTCCAGGGGAGCAGGGTGACCACCACGGCGATGGAACCGATGTAGAACACCAGGATGCGCCAGACGGTTGACTTCACGGCCTTCTTGACGGCGTCCACGGGGTTTTCGGATTCGCCGGCGGCGATCGTGGCGATCTCGGCGCCGAAGAAGGAGAAGACGACCACCAGGATGCCGGCCAGGACGGCGCCCGGACCGTTGGGCATGAATCCGCCGTTGTTGAGCAGGTTGCTCAGGCCGGGGGCCGGGACGCCGGGGACCAGGCCCAGGATGGCGGCGGCGCCAAAGACCAGGAAGAGGACGATCGCGGCCACCTTGATGGAGGCGAACCAGAACTCGAACTCGCCGTAGGACTTCACCGAGCCGAGGTTGGTCAAGGTCAGCAGCACCATGAGGACCAGGGCCCAGACCCACTGGTCGATGCCCGGCACCCACCGGTGCATGATGGCCGCACCGGCGGTGGCCTCGATGCCCAGGACGATAATCCAGAACCAGGCATAGAGCCAGCCGATGCTGAACCCTGCCCAGCGGCCCAGGGCCTTGTCCGCATAGGTCGAGAAAGAGCCCGTTTCCGGGTTGGCTGCGGCCATTTCACCCAGCATGCGCATCACCAGGATAACCACGAGGCCGGCGGCTGCGTACGCGACAAGGATGCCCGGGCCGGCCTGCTGGATCGCGGCCCCCGAGCCGACGAAGAGCCCTGCACCGATCACGCCGGCTATGGCGATCATGGACAGGTGCCTGGGTTTCAGGGACTTTGAGAGTTGCTGGTCAGCATGCATGGAAGTGCCGTCCTGTTGGGAAATTGCAGAGGTTGTGCGACGTTCGTTGGTGCACCGCGGCGGACCGTGTGGTGCACCACATCGTCGTTTCACCCTAGGTCCGCCATTATGCGCCTTGCTTTGTGCACTCCAACAGATCTGGTTGCGCCTAACAGGACGGCACTCCAAGCAGGAACCATGATGGGCAAATAATGTTTCCCACCAGGCACTTTTGTAATGTGCCGGAAACCACGCGCCGGCCACGTCCGGGTGGCCGGCGCAGGATCTCCCTCCTACACGTCCCGGCGCTTCAGCAGGACGGCGGCGATCAGCACGGGGATCACCACCCAGGCGCCCAGGACCAAGGCCGCCTGCCATGTTTCGAGGGTGTCCGGCACGTGCTGGGCGGCGGTCAGCGGCTCAACCGTGTTGCCGGGCAGGTATTTCCGGGCCTCCTTGAAGAAGTCGCCGGGAATGAGCTGGAAAGCGATGGGTGCCACGAAGAAGATGCCCACCAGGCTCATGATGCCGCCGGCCGAGTTCCGAAGCAGCGTGCCCAGGGCCATGCCGATCGCGGCCACGGCTGCAACGTAGATGCTGTTGACCAGGAGCAGTTTCACGGATTCGGAACTTGCCAAGTCCAGCTTCAGTCCGTAGTTGTCCAGGATGGGAACCGCCACCAGTCCGGCCACCCAGGTGGAGAGGGCCGTGACCGCGAAGGAGACCACCATGACCACCACCAGTTTGGCAGTGAACGCAGGCAGCCTCTTGGGCACTGCCGCGAACGTGGACCGCGCCATGCCGGTGGTGAATTCCGAGCTCATCAAGAGCACGCCCAGGGACCCAAGGATCAGCTGGGCGAAGGCGATCCCCGAGGTGGGCACGCTGATGGCGAGGTCCCCGCCCTGGGAGGCTGCCCGCACGGCCGCCTGCGGATCCCGCGATGCCGCGTTGGCGAACTGGCCGGTGCCCCATGCGGACAGCGCACCAAAGCCCACCATCACAACCGCCGTGGCGGCGAGCAGGATCAGCGTTGAGAGCAGGCTCCGGAACTTGATGAGTTCCGAGTTGAGCACCCGGAAGAACGTGGGGCCCGGCAGGGACCCTCCGTGGCCGTGGCTGTGGCCTGCGGACGATGATGCCGGTTCGGGCGAAGCCGTGGATTCTGTGGTCATGGCGCTCATTATTTGCTTACCTCCGCGGCGGGCAGGGAGTGGTATTCGACGTCGTCCTTGGTCAGTTCCATGTACGCTTCCTCGAGGCTGGCCGTCAGGGGGGTGAGTTCATAGACCATGACCTGGTTTTCCAGGGCTGCCGCGGCGATTGCCTTCGGTTCGAGGCCGGTCACTTCCAGCATTTCCCGTTCCGGGACCTCGATCGAGGCGCCGCGGCCGGCCAGCAGCTGCCGCAGCCGGTCCGGCTGGTCCGTGCGGACGCGGACGCGGGCCTGGCCCTTGCCGGTAATGATGTCGCGGATGGGCGCATCGGCGATCACCCGGCCGCGGCCGATGACGATGAGGTGGTCGGCGGTCTGGGCCATCTCGCTCATGAGGTGGCTGGAGAGGAACACGGTACGTCCCTGCCCGGCGAGGTAACGGACCAGGTTCCGCACCCAGACCACGCCTTCCGGGTCCAGCCCGTTGACGGGTTCGTCCAGGATCAAGGTCTGCGGGTCGCCGAGCAACGCCGCAGCGATGCCCAGCCGCTGGCCCATGCCCAGTGAGAAGCCGCCGGCTTTCTTTCGCGCCACCGCGTCGAGGCCGGTCATCTCGATCACTTCGTGCACCCGGGATTTGGGAATACCGTGTGTGGCGGCCATGGCCAGCAGGTGGTTGTACGCGCTGCGGCTGGTATGGACCGCTTTCGCATCCAGCAGGGCGCCCACCTGCCGCAGCGGAGCCGTGTGCTTGACGTAGGGGAGGCCGTTCACTGTGACCGATCCCGATGTCGGCCGGTCCAGTCCCATGATCATGCGCATCGTGGTGGACTTTCCTGCCCCGTTCGGGCCCAGGAATCCTGTGACTTGCCCTGCCCTGACGGTGAAGCTGACACCGGCCACGGCGGTCTTCGCCCCGTACACCTTTGTCAGCCCGTTTGCCTCGATCATGAATTTTCCTTTTGACGGCAGCGCGTGGCTGCAGATGGCGTTCTGTGGGAGTTCACTCCCTACGCTAACGGGGCCACCGCCGCATTTCGCCCTACTCAGGGATGATTCAGGGGAGAATCAGGGTTGCTCCGGACCAAAGCCTTCCCTGTTCAGGGGCGTGGGGAGTAGTACGTCAGCGCGTTGCGCCGCACTGAATAAGCGACCCGGCGCACTCCGGCCAGTGCCTCACCGTCCACGGCAAGGGCCATGGGTGCGCCGTCGGCATCAATGGTGACCGTGGAGGCCTCGCGCAGGTGCGTGATCCTGGAACTTGCCACCGTTCCGGTCAGGACGGCCCAGAGCAGCCGCACGCGGGCGAACGACTCGTCGGCGGTGATCAGCCTGACGTCCAGTACGCCGTCGTCCATGACGGGCCGGATGAGCGGCGCGTGGTCCCGGGGGTAGTAGCGGCCCCGTCCAAGGTAGGCGATCCACACCTTGTGCCGGACACCGTCGACGGAAAGAGTGATGGGGGTTCCCGCGGCGAACGTGCGGAACATGGCCACGACGCCGGCCAGCGGCTTTCCAAGCGCGGGTTGCAGGTGCTCCCGGCGACGTACGAGATTGGGATAGAGGCCCACACTGGACGTGTTGAGCATGACCAGCTCGGACACTTCGGGATGGCCCGCGAGGCCACGCTCCGCGGTCACCAGGCCGATGTCCGCCAGTGCGGCCTCACCCTTGGTCGCCGCTTTCACGGCGTCCTTGAGGTTTCCGATCCCCGCGTCCCGCGCAAAGTGGTTGAGGGTTCCCCCGGGCAGAACCAGCAGGGGCAGGGAACGGTCGACGGCGGCAGCAGCCGCGGCGCCGACGGTTCCGTCGCCGCCCCACACACCCAGGGCAAGGGTCCCGGGGACGTCCGCGGTCGCGTTGATCTGCTGCACGAGGTCATCGTCCGGCTGCACGACGTTTATATGTGCCTTAGGGAATACATCTTTGAGGGCGGCGGCCGTTTCCACCTTGAAGGATCCACCCAGGGTGTTGACCACGATGCTGAGGCCTTCCCCACCGGGCAGCCCTGGAGCCTCGGTCCACGTCCGGGCCGTCTGCGGAATGGGCGGCCGGACCGGCCACCAGTGCCGGGTCACCAGGGCGGCGCCCGCACCGAGGGCCGAACCGAAGATGACGTCCGAAGGCCAGTGCGCACCGGTGTGGACCCTCGAGTAGGCCACACCAAGGGCCGCGGGCGCCAAAGCAGCGCCAAGGGCGGGCTGGACCAGGCCGGCGCCCACCGCGAAGGCGACGGCGGACGCTGAATGCCCCGAAGGCATGGAGGAACTCTGGGGCTGGGGGTGGACGAAGCGGAACACCGGGAGATTTTCCGGCTTCGGCCGGGTCCGGGGGAGCAGGGTCTTGAACACCATGTTCGTAACGGCCGAGGCGACGCCCTGGGCGATCAGCCCGTGGACGGCAGCGCGCCGGGATTTGCCGGGGAACAGCGCCAGGACGGCTGCGATACCGATCCAGAGCTTTCCCTGGTTCGCTGAGGCCGAGAGCCGTCGGAAGAACACGTCGTGGCTGCCGCCGGGAAGGTTAGAAACATGCTGGAGAAGGAATCTGTCGACGCGGCTGGGCCAACTCCGCCGGCGGTGCCTGGTGCTTTGCATGTGATCACCCTAAACCCCTGCCGCTTTAGCATTCGGTTCCACGCCCTTGCCTGCGCGGCGGCCCGGATCCTGTCAGGGCTCCTTGGTGTCCTCCAGCCGCAGGGGCCTGGCGGCACCGGCCAGCAGCAGTGCCACGAGGATCGGTGCCATGATCGCCAGCAGCGCGGTGTGGATGCCGGTGAGGTCGCCGAGGTACCCGAGCAGCGGCGGGCCGGCCAGGAACGATATATAACCCAAAGTGGATACAACGGATACGCGTGCTGCCGAATGCCTGGGGTCGTCGGAGGCTGCTGACATCCCCATCGGGAAAGCCAGCGCTGCGCCGACGCCCCACAGTGCCGCACCGATACCGGCCAGCCAGATGTTCGGCGCCAGGACGAAAAGGCCCAGCCCGGCTGCTGCGGCCGCCATGCTGGCCCGCAGCACGGCCACCCGGCCGTACTTGTCGATCACCCGGCCGCCGAGGAAGCGCATTGCTGTCATGGCAAGGACAAAGAGGGCAAACATGAGTGCGCCCGTGGACTCCGAGGTGGCCAGGCCGTCCACGGAGGCTTTGGCGATCCAATCGTTGCCGGCCCCCTCGGTGAGGGTGGCTCCCAGGACCACGACGCCGATCAGCAACGTCCTGCTGTCTCGCCATGCCGAGGGGCCCTTGGCAGGTTCGGGCTCCCCGGGCGTGGCTGCCGTGGAAATGTGGGGGAGGAAGAAGCGCGGCGCGGTCAGGGCCACCAGCACCACCACACCGGCAATGACCATCAGGTGCAGGGGAAGGTCCACGCCCAGGCTGGACAGGCCGGCGCCAACCAGTGCGCCTACGAACGCACCACCGCTGAAGGCAGCGTGGAATTGCGGCATGACAGTCCGGCGGAGTTTGTGTTCTACGTCCGCGCCTTCGATGTTTTGCGCAACATCCCACAGGCCGATGCCGATTCCGAAGAAGAACAGCGAGACCGCGGTTCCGGGTATGGAGGTGGCCGAGAGCGCCAGGGCGATGCCGATGCCCGCGGCGGCCGCCAGCAGGCCGGCGAAGCGGACCGTGTTCGCCGTTCCGATCCGGCCTACCACCATGCCCGCTGTGGGGAGCGCCAAAAGCGACCCGACGGCCGTGCAGAGCAGCAGCGTGCCCATCTGGCCGGAGGTGATGTGCAGCGTCTGCGTGACGGCCGGGATCCGTGCAGCCCAGCTGGCGAACACCAGTCCATTAATGCCAAAGACCACGAACGTGGCCGCGGCCGCCGCTTTCAGTCCAACGTGCTGTTCGGTGCCGGCGTTGGTGCTCATACGTTCACTACTTCCACAGAGTATTGGTCGAGTTGGGCTTGTTCCCGGCCACTGAATTTCCGGTCGGTGACAATCACGTCAACCCGGTCCAGGCCGCCGATAAGGACCCTCGCGTGCGCCTGCCATTTAGCCGCCGATGCGGCAACCACCACCCGCGCCGACGCGTCCAGGCCGGCCCTCTTGACCGCGGCATCGTCCAGGTCGTGGGCCAGGAGGCCGTCAGTAAAGTCAACGGCACAGGGGGTGAGCACGGCGGTATCAAAACGCAACGACCTGATGTTGGACTCCGCCAGGGGTCCGCGGAAACAGAGCTCACCGGGCACCAGGCTCCCTCCTGGCAGCAACAGTGCAGGCCTGGAGCCTGCGGCAGTGTCCCCGCCGGCGGCCGCATTGAGTCCGGGCAGGGACATCGGCATCAAGGTCAGTTCCCGGCCGGTCACGGCACGGGCCACCTCGGTTGCCGTGCTCCCGCTGTCCAGCCACACGTGTTCGCGTTCCAGCAGCAGCCCGGCGACGGCGGCGGCGATGCGCCTCTTGGCGTCCCGGTCCTCCAGCTCCCGGAGCCCGTAGCCGGGGTGCTGCCCTTGCCCGATCAGGCTCCTGGCTCCGCCGTGGATCCGACGGAGGACGCCGTTGCCTGCCAGTGCTTCAAGGTCGCGACGGATCGTGGCCCCGGAAGCATCGCAGGCCAGCATCAGTTCTTCGACGCTCACCTCGGCCTGCCGCCGGAGGATTTCGGCAATAGTCCTGTGCCGCTCATCCGTCTTCATGATCAAATGCTATCAATTGATGATCATTTGCTCATCAGACTGCTCACCGAATTCTCAGCGGGCGCGTTCCACCCGCTGTTCGTCCCAGACCGGTTCCGCTGATTCGTACACCTTCCCGTCCGATCCGAACACCAGGAACCGGTCGAACGTCCGAGCGAACCAGCGGTCATGGGTGACGGCAAGGACCATGCCCTCAAAGTGGTCAATGGCGCGCTCCAGCGCCTCGGCGGAGTGCAGGTCCAGGTTGTCCGTTGGCTCGTCCAACAGCAGCAGGGTGGCTCCGCTCAGCTGCAGGAGCAGGATCTGGAAACGCGCCTGCTGGCCGCCGGACAGCGACTCGTACTTTTGCTCGGACTGTCCCGCCAGGCCATAGCCGTCCAGGGCGCCGGCGGCCGCCTCCCGCCCCAGCCCCGAACGGTGTTCGTCACCGCGGTGCAGGATTTCCAGGAGCGTCTTGCCCAGGAGATCCGGCCGGACATGGGTTTGGGCAAAGAACCCGGGCCGGATCCGCGCACCGAGCTTGACGGTCCCTTCGTGCGGGACCTCGGCGATTTCCACATCGGAGACCGGCAGGTGTTCCCGCTCGGGGTCGGTGCCGCCGGTGGCGAGCAGCCGCAGGAAGTGGCTCTTGCCGGAGCCGTTGGAGCCGAGCACGCCGACCCGGTCGCCGAACCAGACCTCGGTGGAGAAGGGCTTCATCAGGCCGGTCAGTTCCAGCCGTTCGGCAACGATGGCGCGCTTGGCGGTTCGTCCGCCTTTGAGCCGCATCTGGACGTTCTGCTCGATCGGCAGTGCCTCCGGCGGACCCACTTCGAGGAACTTTGCCAGCCGGGTCTGGGCGGCGTGGTAGCGGTTGGCCATGTCAGAGCGGAACGCGGCCTTGTTCTTGTACATGTTGACGAGTTCCTTGAGCTTGATGTGCTCCTCGTCCCAGCGCTTCCGCAATTCCTCGAACCGGGCGTTCCGGTCCGCGCGGGCCTCCACGTACGATTCGAATCCACCGCCGTGGATCCATGCGGCGGCTCCGTTGATCCCCGGCTCCAGGGTGACAATGCGCCCGGCGGCGTTGTTCAGCAGCTCGCGGTCGTGGCTGATGAAGAAGACGGTCTTCCTTGACTCGTTCAGCTTCTCCTCGAGCCAGCGTTTGCCCGGCACGTCAAGGTAGTTGTCCGGCTCGTCCAAGAGGAGGAGGTCGTCCGGGCCTGCGAACAGTGCTTCCAGCACCAGGCGCTTTTGCTCGCCGCCGGAAAGGGTCGACGCCGGGCGGTGCTGTGCGCGGTCAAACGGCAGTCCCAGGGCGGCCATGCAGACCTCGTCCCAGACGGTCTCGACGTCGTAGCCTCCGGCGTCCCCCCAGTCCACGATGGCCTGTGCGTACCGCATCTGGGTGGGCTCGTCGTCGTGCTCCATCATGGCCAGCTCGGCATCATCCACCTCGCGCGCAGCGGCCGCCAAAGCCGGGGGAGCAGCGGACACCAGGAGGTCCCGGACTGTTGAACCGTCACGGACCTGCCCCACGAACTGGCGCATGATGCCCATGTTCCCGGACCGCCCGATGACGCCCTCATCCGGGACCAGGTCTCCGGCGATGATCCGGAAAAGCGTGGTCTTTCCTGTGCCGTTGGGCCCGATCAAGGCGGTCTTGGTACCGTCCGGGACCTTGAAGGTGACTCCGTTCAGGAGCTGGGTGCCGTCGGAGAGGAAGTAGTCGATGCCGGAAACGTCAATATGGGCCACGCCGTCAATCCTCCCACGGCGGAGCCTAGCCGGCGGCGGTGAGGAACTGCTTCAGCAGCGGACCCGAGGTGGTGGCGCCCAGGCCGCCGTCTTCCACGAAGACGGCCACCGCCAGGTCCCCGTGGACGGCCACGATCCACGCGTGCGTCTTGGGCGGGTTCTCGGTGCCGAACTCGGCCGTTCCGGTCTTCGCCCCTACCGGTGCCCCGGGGACGCTGGACAGGAAGCCTGCATGCCCGGAAGTAACCACGGCGCGCATCATGTCAGCCAGCGATGCCGCCTCCGCTGCCGTGATCGGTTTGTCCGACGCCGTGGACGGCGCCTCGGCCGTCGCCGTGGCAGTCGGTGCGGCGGCCGGGGCAGTGGACCCCGCGGTGGTTCCCGCAGCGGGGGCAGCGGCATCGGGGTTGAGGACAAGCTGCGCCGAAACGGGGGCGCCCTTGGCAACAGAGCCGGCCATGATCGCAGCAGCCAGGGGGGAGAGCAAAACCTTGCCCTGGCCAATCATGGAGGCCGCGTGTTCGGTGCCCTGGGCCTGCCCCGGCACGGAACCCAAGAACGCTTCCGCCCCGAGTTTCGGCGCTTCCACCGCGACGCCCATGGAGGTGGCCGCGGCTTCGAGCTGGCTCTGCGATACCGAGTCGCGCTGGGAAATGAAGGCGGTATTGCAGGAGTGCGCAAAGGCGTCCCGGAGGGTCACCGCGCCAAGGGAGGTCGCGGGGTAGCCCTCGGAGTTCTTGAAGGTGCGCCCGTCTACTGTGAGGGTGGGGGTGCACTGGACGGTGGAATCGGGATTCATGCCGTTGCGGAACATGGCCAGGGAATCCACCATCTTGAAGATCGAGCCCGGGGCGTACTGGCCCAGCATGGCCGTGTTGTAGCCGTTGCTGCCCGGGCCGGAGGCGGCGGCGAGTACGGCGCCGGTGGAGGGCCGGAGCGCCACGATGGCCGACGCCGGGCCCACACCCTCCAGGGTGGACTCAGCCAGGGTCTGGAGGCGCGGATCGAGGGTGGTCTTCAACGGCGTACCGGGCTTGGGTGCCACCTCGAAAAGGACGCGCCTGGGGTCGGTGCCGGCGGACTGGATCTGTTCGCGCGTCAGGTCGGCCCGCTGCGCCCGGATGACCACGGCATCTGATCCTCGGAGCTGTGCGTCGTACTGCTGCTGGAGCCCGCCGATGCCCGTGACATCCCCTGCGTCCAGGGCGCCTTCGGATGCATCGATCTGTTCCGCGGTGGCTTCGCCGACCGAACCGAGCACGGCGCGGGCAAACGTCCTGCTGGGAGCCAGCGGCATGGACGCGGGGATGCCGCGCGCTCCGGGGATCGCCTGGATCTGTTGATCCGAGATGGTCCTGCCTTCTTCACGCAGCGTGATGGCAGGGACAAAAGCCTGTGCACCGGCAGCCTTGACCTGTTGCGCATACGCCGCCGGGTCCACTCCCACCAGCGCGGCCAGCTTGCCGGCGGAATCGGAGGGGTCTGCGGCGCCCAGTTGCGGCTTGTCGATACCGACATTCACCACGGGACGGTAGGTGACCAAGGGTACGTCGCCGGCACCAAGGATGTCGGCACGCTGGGGGGACTGGGAGCCCTTGGTGACAATTTCACTGTCCGTCAGGCCGGGTGCCAGGAGGGCCGGGTCCCACACCGTCAGCCACTTGTCCCCTGACTTCTTGAAGTTCGCCGAGCTGGTGTACTTCCATTCGGCGTCGCCGAACTTCCAGGTATAGCTCAGCGGCGCGGACGCTTTATCGCCGTCGAGGGTGAGTCCGCCTGCCTGGACCTCGGGCTTCTGCGGATCCAGGGCAGCGAAGACCTGGTGCAGCTGGTCGTTGGCCGCGGCGGCGTCCTTGCCGTCAAAGGCCACCGAGCCAACGTCAAGCGATGAGACCGCGCCGGCCAACTGCTGGGCCGCGGCTTCGGCCCCGCTCTTACCGTCGTCGCAGGCCACCAGGGAGGTACCCAGGACGAGCGCAGCTACGGCAAGCGAAAGTTTTGTTGATTTCCCCATGCGGCCATTATCCCCCGCCCCGGCACCGTGCTGTGCCGTGCCGTCGCGGGCCAGGAGGTTGTGGCGGGTCCTGCCGGCCGGCAGGACCTAGCCGAGGGAAAGGTCCGGAACAGGCAGCCGGAAAATGTCCTTCAGGGCGTACGTAGCCGCGTGCATCCCGGGCATCCCCGTGACACCCGGGCCCGGTGGCGTTGAGGATGAGCAGAGGTAGACGCCCAGCAGAGGTGTCCGCCACGGGACGGGAGACGCCACGGGCCTTTGGACCAGGCCGCGCACGTCCATGACTCCGGCGCTGAAGTCGCCGCCAACGTAGTTGCGGTTGTACTGCGCCAGCTGCGCCGCCGTAATGGCGTGCGATTCCACCACGAGGTCCCGGAATCCCGGGGCAAACCGTTCCAGCTGCGCCATCACCTCGCCGGTCATGTCCCGCGTGGAGCCTGCGGGGACGTGGCAATACGTCCACAGTGTGTGCCGCCCGTCCGGGGCCCGTCCCGGATCAAACCGGGAGGGCTGGGCCACCAGGACATACGGCCGCTCGGGATGCCGGCCGGCGCTGACCTCGTTCTCCGAAGCCGCCAGTTCGGTCCGGGTCCCGCCCACGTGGACCGTGCCGGCGTCGGCAAGCCCGCTGGCTTGCCACGGCACCGGACCGGACAGGATGAAGTCCACCTTGCAGGAGCCGTTTCCGTACCGGAACGCCTCGAGGGCTTTTCGATAGCGGCCAGGCAGCGCATCGCCTGCCATGTCCAGCAGGCCGCGGGGCGCCACATCCAGCAGGGTGGCCCGGGTGGCCGGCAGTTGTTCCAGCCGGTCGATGGGGGTGCCGGTGTGGATGACGCCGCCGTGGGCGCGGATGTCTTCAGCGAGGGCTGCCGCGATGGAGGCGGAACCGCCGCGGGGGATGGGCCATCCGTCCGCATGTCCCAGGGCACCGAGCATGAGGCCGGCCCCGGACGCCGCCAGGGACGGTAAATGCGAGATGGCGTGGGCGGCAACCCCGCTCAGGAGGGCGGGTGCAAGATCCTCCCGGAACCGTGCGTTCCATAATCCGGTTCCCTGCTCCAGCGTCCGCAATCCGTAAACGCCCGCCATCACCGGGTTGCGGGGGATCCGCAGCAGCTGGTTTTGGGTGAAATCCATGATGTCGCCAATATGCCGGACCAGCGGTTCCATGAGCCTGCGGTAGGCAGCGCCGTCCCGGCCCAGCTCCGTCGCAGTCCGCTCCAGCGAGGTATACGCCAAAGCCGCCCGGCCGCCATCCAGCGGGGACCCGAATGACACTTCAGGGGTGATCAGGTCCACCCTCCGGGGCAGTTCGAAGGCACGGAAGAACGGGGATGCCAGCGCCATGGGATGCACCGCGGAGCAGACGTCGTGGAAGTGTCCGGGCTGCATGAGTTCGGTGGTGCGCGTGCCACCGCCGATGGTCTGGGCTGCCTCGAAGACTTCCACCGACAGCCCTGCCCTTGCCATGACGGCCGCTGCAGAGAGTCCGTTGGGACCGGAGCCTACTACCGCGACATCAGGCACGGGACCCTGCTTTCCAGGGGGTAACCGATTCCGAGGGCCGGGCGGGATCCAGCCGGAACCAGTCGGGCGCGTTCGCGAACGGCCCGCCGTGCGGATCATCAACATGGTGGCGGCGGATGGGGTCAAAGGCGGGGTCGTAGATGTCCCACACGATGCGCGCCATGAGGTACGCCACGGCGGCCATGTGAGCGGCGACGGCGAGGACGTAGTACGGCATGTCCAGGTTGTGTTGGGACGAACCGGCGCTGGTCACCTGTCCAAGGTACATCCAGATTGCGGCCCAGTGCAGGGCTTCGATCCCCTGCCAGACCAGGAAGTCGCGCCACCGTGGCCTGGCGAGGGCTAGCAGCGGGATCAGCCACACGACGTACTGGGGCGAGTAGACCTTGCTGGTGAGGATGAAGGCCGCGACGATCAGGAAAGCAAGCTGCGCCAGGCGGGGGCGGCGGGGAGCGGTCAGTGCAACGGCTGCTATGGCGGCGCACAACAGGACGAACAGTCCGGCTGACAGTGCGCTGACTCCGTCCGGTGCCAGCCCGGACCAGCCCAGCCTGCCGGCCACCAGGTTGTAGGCGAACCACGGGGAACTGTACCCGGCGCCCCGCTCCGCGCTGTACTGGAAAAAATAGGCCCAGCCGGACGGGTTGGCCGCCGCGAACGGCAGGTTGACCACCAGCCAGGTGGCGGCGGCGCTGCCGGCGGTCACCAGCAGCGGCCGCCACCGGCCGGTCCGCGCGGCAAGCAGCAGGATGGCCCCGAGGACCAGCAGCGGGTAGAGCTTGGTTGCCGTGGCCAGCCCGATCAGGATGCCGGCCGGCACCGGGCGGTTCTTGGCGAAAAAGTACATGCCCACAGCCAGCAGGCAGGCTGCCCAGAGATCCCAGTTGATGGTTCCGGCGAGGATAATCCCCGGGGCGACCGCCACCATGGCGGCATCCCAGGGACGGCGGCCGGGCATGCGGGCAACTGCCAGGACAGTGACCATGGCCACGGCCGCCAGCAGCACGGCATTGATGTCGAAGTAGGCCACAGCCCTGGCGTTGGCGTCTCCTCCGGGAACCAGCCATGCCGTCAGCCCCGCAATCAACCCGATGAGCACCGGGTATTCAAACTGGCTGCCGCCGCCGAGGATGGGGAAGACCCCTTGTGCCAGGCCGCGGTTCCGGAACAGCTCCGGGAAGTCCGAGTAGCACGTGGCGTAGAACTGGGTTGGGGTCTCCCAGCCGTTGACCCGGCAGTAGCCCTTAAGCAGGATGCCCACCAAGGCGGCCAGTGCTGCCAGGACCACCAGCACACGTTCCACGGTGAAGATCCCGGGGGAGGCAACGCCGGGATCCGCCTTGGCCCCGAGTGGCCCGCCGATCACCTCCGTGAAATTACGGAGCAGCGCATCGCTGCGGCTCGGCACCACGATACGGGGCCGTCGTCCACCCTCCGGCGGCTGGGTCTCGTGCATGGAGTCGAGCTTACAGCCGGCCCCTGCGCAAAGCGCGGGGGCCGGCAGTCAGCGCAAGCCGCCGAGCTGCTGGTGCATGAGCACGAAGACTTCGTTTCGATGCTGCTCCAACAGGTCACTGTTGAACGAACTGCGTCGCTGCAGGGGGCGGGACAGGAATCCCAGGATCTTTCGCATCAAGGAAGGCACCTCCTTTCGTTTTAATGGGGCACAAAAGTGCATGGCGAATTAGCGCTACTTTTCGGCGCGAAAAAGCCCGAAAAGAAGGCGCGTGAATTCCATTGCGGGAATAGGCGGAAATTGCAGGAAAGAACACAAATTCCGGGGGACGCCGGCAAAGCCGGAAAGCAAGCACCTGGCGCAGAGCAGGAACGCTCAAGTGCGCGGACGCGGTTTCAGGCGTCAGCGAAGCGTGGGCTCAGGCAGGTGCTGTTCCGGGGAGTCAGCGCAGGAGGTGCGGCGGCGTACCGGCCGTTATCCCGGGGACTGGCCCAGGCAGGGCGAAGTCCCGGGGAACGTGGTTCCGGTTAGCGGCGCCGTGGAGAACCGGGGAAGGCGGCGGACCGCCACCCGGTGCCGACCGGAGCAACGCGCGCAGCACCAGCAAAGGCCGGGAATGCATTGATGGGGGTGTTCCATTCGCCAGTCAAAGTCATCATTTTCCCAACCTCCTTTTCTGCTGTCCGCTGCGTGGTGTGCAATGCGGTCTTGGACCCGGGCAGATTGCCGCGGGGTCAGGAATAAAGGTACCCCAGGAATCCGCGAAAGGCCAGCAATTCCCGGGAAATGCGGAAAAGTTTTTTACTAAAGGCGATTCAGAGACCCCAGCGCACAATAGCGGGCGTCTTCTTATCCCAGCCCAGGGTGCATACTTTGGCGGTACCGAGGATAAAGTGGCGGCCTTCCGTGGGCGGCAATTCCAGCCAGCGCGCGGTAAGGATCCGGGAGAAATGACCGTGCGCCACGATCAGCACATTGTCCATCCCGGATTCCAGGATCCGGCCGATGATCTTGTCCGCCCTCGCGGCCACCTCATCAAGGCTTTCACCGTTGGGAACGCCGTGGGTCCAGATCAGGTAGTCGGGATTGTCCTTGCGGATCAGGTCCGAGCTGATGCCTTCGTAGTCCCCGTAGTTCCACTCCACCGCGAGCGGTTCGTGCCGGGCATCCGGGAAACCGGCGAGCTCGGCAGTGCGCCGTGCACGCCGCAGCGGCGAGGTGAGCACCAGGTCGAAGTCGACGCCGTCCAGGACCTTGCGTGCCTCCACGGCCTGCTGTTCGCCTTCCACTGTCAGGGGGAGGTCTGTGAGGCCCGTGTACTGCCCGCTCTTGGACCATTCGGTTTCACCATGGCGGAGGATCCACAGCTGGGGGCGCGGAGCGAAGGCGGGATTGGTCATTTGGACTCCTCAGCGGGTGAAGGTTCGACGTCGGCGGGAGGGGTTCCGGGCTCGGTCCCGGCAGGTGCTGATTCAGGCTGTTCGGCCCACCAGCGGAGCAGGCGCGCCTCGGCCTCGTCCGCGGGCAACGGTCCGTGTTCCATCCGCTCATTAAGGAGGAACTTGTAGGCGCGGCCCACCACGGGGCCCGGTTTGAGGCCCAGCAGCTCCATGATCCGGGCTCCGTCCAGGTCCGGGCGTACTGCGTCCAGGGATTCCTGTTCCCGGAGCGCCGCAATGCGGGACTCAAGGTCGTCGTAAGCGAAGGACAGCCGGTCGGCCTTGCGCTGGTTTCTGGTGGTGACGTCGGACCGGGTAAGCCGGTGCAGCCGTTCCAGCAGCGGGCCTGCGTCGGTGACGTACCGCCGGACAGCCGAGTCGCTCCAGCCGGCATCGCCGTAGCCATAGAAGCGCATGTGGAGTTCCACCAGCCGTGCAACGGCCTTGGTGGTGTCATTGTCGAAGCGCAGCGCCTTCATCCGTTTGGAGGTGAGCTTGGCACCCACCATGTCGTGGTGGCGGAAGCTCACCGCCCCGCCCGGTTCGAACCGGCGCGTCGCCGGCTTGCCGACGTCGTGCATCAACGCCGCGAAGCGCAGCACGAAGTCCGGGCCCGGCACAGGGCCTTCGGCGTCCGTTTCAAGCTCCGCTGCCTGCTCCAACACCTGGAGGGAGTGCTGGTAGACATCCTTGTGCCGGTGGTGCTCATCGGCTTCGAGCCGGAGGGCGGAGACCTCGGGCAGCACATACTCGGCCAGCCCCGTGTCCACCAGGAGGTCCACGCCCACGCGAGGCCGGGCACCGCAGATCAGTTTGACCAGTTCATCCCGCACCCGCTCCGCGGAAATGATCTTGATCCGGTCAGCCATGTGGGTCATGGCTTCGCGGACGTCGTCGCGGACCGAGACGCCCAATTGCGCGGCGAAGCGGGCCGCCCGCATCATCCGCAAGGGGTCATCTGAGAAGGAGGCCTTCCGGCGCCCCGGGAGTGGCCAGCAGGGAAGCATGCAGGTCCCGCACCCCGCCGAACGGATCCACCAGTTCCAGGGAAGGCAGTTTCAGTGCCATGGCGTTGATCGTGAAGTCGCGCCGCAGCAGATCGTCGGTGAGGGAGGAACCGAACGCCACCACGGGCTTGCGGGAGTCGGGATCGTAGGCCTCCGCCCGGTAGGTGGTGATCTCGATCTGGAAGCCGCCCTTGCGCATGCCGATCGTGCCAAACGCGCGCCCGATCTCCCAGAAGTTATCCGCCCACTTCTTGATCAGTGCCACCGTCTGGTCCGGCGTGGCATCCGTGGTGAAGTCGAGGTCGGGGGAAACCCGGCCAAGGAAAAGGTCGCGCACCGGCCCGCCCACGAGGGACAGCTCGTGGCCGGCATCCACGAACCGCTGACCGAGCTCCAGGACCACCGGGTCCACCTTGAAGTCAACGGTGTGGGAATCAATCTTGTGATGTGCGTGCGACATAGTTCCTTAAGCTTGGCAGAAACCAGCGGCGCAGCAGTCCAAAAAAGCGTCAAGATCAGCGCTGATTGACGTTCCCGGCCCCAAAATGCGTCACATCCCGTCCATGTTGGTGTCATGTTCCGGTCATCACGAACGGGCAACAGTCGTTAGAGTGGACTCCATGGCCCATCCAGTACCGAGCGCTCCCGGCAGGAGGACGAACGCACCATTGCCATCGGCAATCGGGGCGCACGTTGCCCCTGCCCAGCAATCGGCACCGGCCTCGCTGCCAACGGTTGAGGAAGTCTCGGCCGGCGGCGTTGTGGTGGACACGTCCGACGCCGAATTGAGGGTTGCGATCATCGCCCGCCTTAATCGCGGCGGACGGTTGGAATGGTGCCTCCCCAAGGGGCATCCGGAGGGCAAGGAAAACAACGAGCAGGCTGCCGTCCGCGAAATTGCCGAAGAAACCGGCATCGAGGGAGACATCCTGGCGCCCTTGGGCAGCATCGACTACTGGTTCACGGTCAGCGGCCACCGGGTCCACAAGACCGTGCACCACTACCTCCTGCGCGCCACGGGAGGCGAGCTCACCATCGAGAACGATCCCGACCAGGAAGCCGTGGATGTGGCCTGGGTGCCCATCCAGGAACTGGCCCGGAAGCTGTCCTTCCCCAACGAACGCCGCATCGCGGACCTTGCCCGCGAGGTCCTGCCCGGACACCTCTAAGCCCGGACGCCGCCGTCGTCATTGCGGTGTTACGGGCCGGTGGGTGAGACGATGAACTCGATGTCAGCTACCAACTTTCCTTCCGACCGGTCCGGCCGGCCCGATGATGCCGCACCCGGCGACGCCACCGCCGGGGCGGCCGCACCGGAGACCGCGCAGCCCGCGGCCGCGGGTCCCAGCGAGTCCCGTTCCAGCGCCATCATGGCCGCAGGGACGCTCGTTTCGCGTTTCCTGGGCTTCGGTAAGACCTGGATGCTGGGCACCGCGCTGGGCCTGGGCTCGACGGTCAACGACACGTTCATCAACGCCAACAACCTGCCCAACCTGATCTTCCTTTTGGTTGCCGGCGGTGTCTTCAATGCCGTGCTGGTCCCGCAGATCATCAAGGCAAGCAAGGCCCCGGACAGGGGAGCGGACTACATCAGCCGGCTGCTGACGCTCGCTGTCCTGCTCCTGTTCGGACTGACGGCGCTGGTGACGCTGGCCGCGCCGGGGGTCATCGAGCTGACCACCCAGGGATATTCGCCGCAGCAGAAGGCCCTCGCGGTAACGTTCGCGTTCTGGTGCCTGCCGCAGATCTTCTTCTACGGCCTTTACGCCCTGCTTACCCAGGTCCTGAACGCCAACGGCGCGTTTGGTCCGGCTATGTGGGCACCCATCCTGAACAACCTGGTGGCCATCGCCGGCCTGGGCATGTTCATCTGGATCTTCGGGACCAACGAGTTCAGTGCCCACACCATCGATAACTGGGGCTCTGCGCAGACTCTCCTGGTGGCCGGGTTCTCCACCATCGGCGTACTGTCCCAAACCGCCATCCTGCTGGTGCCGGTCTTCCGTCTGAAGCTCGGGCTCCGGCCCCGGTTCGGCTGGCGGGGCGTGGGGCTGGGGCACGCTGCGCGGCTGAGCGTATGGACCCTCCTGACGGCCGCCGTCGGGCAGCTGGCCTTCCTTTATGTCATGCGCATCGCCACCATTCCCGGCGCTGAACGCATCCGCTTGCAGGAGGCGGGGGACCCGTCCGCCTCCACCCTCCCCGGCAACGCGGTCCTGGAGGTGGCCAGCCAGCTGTACCTGCTGCCGCACTCGATTATTGCCCTGTCCCTGGCCACCGTCCTGTTCAACCGGATGACCCGGGCTTCGCAGGACGGCAACCGGGCGGAGCTTCGTGACGCACTCTCGCACGGGCTGCGCACCATGGCCGTCGCCACGGTGTTCGGCGCCTTGGCGCTGTTTGCGCTGGCGGGTCCACTGGGCATGTTCTTCTCCGGCGGCTCGCGCCAGGACGGCGTCATGCTGGCCCAGACGCTCACCATCCTTGCCCTCAGCACCCCCTTCATGAGTGCCAACTTCATGATGTCCCGGGTGTTCTATGCCAACGAGGACGCCCGCACGCCGTTCTACGTGCAGCTGCTGCTGGCTGTGGTCTATGTAGCCGGTGCGTTCGCCATCCAATTCCTGCCGGTGGGCCAGATCATCTACGCCATCGCCGTTTTGTATATGGTGGGCAACATCCTCTCGGTGGTCATCAGCGCGGTCTTCCTGCGGCGCATGCTGGGCAGCCTGGACGGTCCGCGGATCGCCAATTCGTACATCCGCATGGGCTATGCGGCCCTTGGCTCCGCCGTCGCCGGTTCGGCCGCCCTCTGGCTGCTGGGCAGCTACAACCCTGATGGTTTCGCTTGGAGCGGCCGCCTCCAGGCCCTGCTTACGGTCGCGGTGGCAGGGCCTGTCATGCTCGGCGTCTACTTCGTGCTCCTTCGGCTGTTCCGGGTCACCGAACTGGGCGACATGCTCCGGCCGCTGCTGGGCCGGCTGGGCCGCGGGGGCCAAGCCCCCGCTGCTGAAGCCGGGGACGCGCCGTCGTCCGCTCCTGCCCCAGGTTCCTCCGGGCACCGTCCTGAACGGGCCACCACCTCCGTGGACACCGGCCTCATTCCACGGATTTCCGGCGAGTTCGATGCCGTCTCGTTCCGTGCGGGTCCGGATCCGGAGCGCGGCGTGCGCCGCCAGGACCTGCACGACGACGGCCGCCAGCAGGTGCCGGTGGCCGAGTACCTGCCTGGTGAGGAGCAGCCCGCCACGGCGCGTGGGGGCCTGCTCAGCGAACAGATTCCCCTTCCGGGCCGCCGGACGTACCAGGGCAAGGCCGGCGAGAACCCGTACTTCAAGAAACGCCGCCCACGGAAAAAGTGATGCCGTGGCGCTCTGGCACCGGTCTTCTCCACGGCCGTCCGGGGCTGATCGGCTAGGATCGAACAGGTACAGGGGTAGTTGCAGTCAGGGTTCGGCCGTGCGCGGCTCCTGATCGGCGGTTGCGTCATTGAGGCCGGCAATCCCGGACAGTCTAGGAGGAACACGTGTCCAACCCGATCGATGTCGGATCAGTACTGGGTGGCCGTTACAAGGTCACAGCCACGGTATTGGCCTCCCACGACCACGATCTGGTGCTGGACGGCGTGGACCAGGTCCTTAACCGGCCGGTCAGCATCCTGGTGGCGGGCCCGGAAAACACCGAGCAGGTTGCCCAGAGCGCCCGCGAAGTGGCCACCGGCGAACGCCCCGGCACGGTACAGGTATTGGACCTCGGCGTCACCGAAGACACCACCTACCTCATCACCAACCACACCTCCGCCGCAGACCTACTGGATCTTGTGGTGGCATCCAACCCGCCCTACGTCGAACCGTTCTTCACGGACACGCTGGGCAGTGAGATCTTCGGCCAGGCCCGCTCCCACGAACCCGAGCCCTACGACGAGGAAGACAACGTCGACGCCGGGTACATCAACTACGCCGACTCGCACCCGAGCCAGGTTGATCCTTATCCTTCGGCGCCGGCCGCGCCGCCAAGGCCCACAGTCCGGCCCGCAAGCCAGGCTCCCGCTGTTCCCCCGGGTTCAGGCCGCACCGGTGCCGCTGGCGCCGCAGGTGCAGGTGCAGGTGCAGCAGCAGCCGCGGCAGCCTCGGCGGGACGACGACCGGCCGACGTGGATCCCGATGCCACTGCCGCCCAGCCCGTACAGCCTGCAGCCGAGCGCGCCGGCTTCGAGCCGGCAAACACTGCGGATACGGACACCGGTCCAACCGACACCACCCAGGCACATCCACAGCAGTCCGTTTCGGACGGCAAGCCGAAGGTTTCCTTGTGGTCTGACGACGACTACGCCCAATCGGGCGACGACGACGATCACCAGGACGGCGACGCCCCGCAAGAGCCCCGCAGCGGCAACGGCAGGTCAGCCCTGTTTGCCCGTGCGGCGGCCCCGGCCGCTGCCGGCACCGCATTTGCCGATCGCGACGACGACCATGATGAGTCCGACGACCAGCCCCGTTCCATGCGCTGGCTGGTTGGCGGCCTCCTGGCCGTTGTGCTGATTGCAGGCCTGATCTTCGCCGTCACCAACCTTGGCAGCCTCTTCACCCCAGGGCAGCCCCAAGCCAAGTCCACTCCGCCCGCCAGCACCAGCGCACCGCAGGCGTCTGCGTCGGCCACCCAGGCGGCCCCGTCAGCTCCGCCGGCGGTACCGCCCGCTATTGAAAGTGTGACCCGGCAGGGGAACTTCGACTTTGCTGCCACATTCGATGGCGACCTGGTCAAGGCTTACGACGGCAACAACGCCAGCTACTGGTCCGACATGGAGTTCGCCACGGAGAACTGGGGTGGCCTGGCCCCGCAGGGAGTTCCGCTGGTGGTGAAGCTGAAGAGCAAGGCCACGGTTTCTTCCATTACGCTCTCCCAGCTCGGGGGATCCGGCGGCAACATCACCGTGTACACCAACGACCAGCCATCCCTGGATGGAGCCAAGTCCATTGGCACCAGCAGTTTCACCTCCACGGACCTGAACATGCCCCTTCCCGAGCCGGTCCAGGCGCAGTACGTGATTGTTTCCATCAATTCGCTTCCCAAGCTGGCGGCTCCAAAGACCCGTTACGGTTACGGTCTCCGCCTGGCAGAAATCAAGGTCCAGTAAGCCCCGACGCCGCGGTTGTTACAGCCGCGACAGGCGCCGCGCGCGGGGAATGTAATCTGGAAAGAGCGCCCTGCGAAGGATAGTCCTGTACCTTTTGCGGTGGTTCACCTTGTCCGGGCGCTGGAATATTCAGCACGCGGGCACGGTTGTGCCATGTGGCCGGCCTCCAAAGGGAGGCGAGTCGAACAAGGAAGAGGTTCACGTTCCAGTGACCATCGCAGAAAACACGGCGTCCGACGTACGTGATGTCATCATCGTAGGCTCGGGACCGGCAGGGTACACGGCGGCCGTGTACACCGCACGGGCAAACCTCAAGCCTCTGTTGCTCGCAGGTTCAGTGACTGCAGGCGGCGAGCTGATGAACACCACGGACGTGGAAAACTACCCCGGTTTCCCTGAAGGAATCATGGGGCCGGACCTGATGGAGAACTTTGAGAAGCAGGCCGCCAGGTTTGGAACTGAAATCCAGTTTGAGGATGTCACCGGGCTCGACCTCCAAGGACCGGTGAAGAAAGTCACCATCGGCACGGGGGAGACCTTCAGCGCAAAGGCCGTCATCCTTTCCACCGGGTCGGCCTACAGGGAACTGGGGCTTCCCAACGAAAAGCGCCTGTCCGGACATGGTGTCAGCTGGTGCGCAACCTGCGATGGTTTCTTTTTCAAGGACCAGGACATTGCCGTCATTGGCGGCGGCGACTCAGCAATGGAGGAGGCCCTCTTCCTCACAAAGTTTGCGAAATCCGTAACGGTTGTACACCGCCGTGATTCGCTCAAGGCTTCCAAAATCATGGCGGACCGTGCACTCGCACACGAGAAGATCACTTTTGCGTGGAACAGCACGGTAGAGGACGTTCTCGGCGAGGACAAAGTCACCGGACTGCGGTTGAAGAACCTGGTGGACGGGTCAGTGTCTGAGCTTGCCGTTACGGGTGTCTTTGTCGCCATCGGCAACGATCCCCGGACCGATTTGGTCAAGGACGTCCTGGCATTGACACCCGAGGGCACCATCGCCGTGGAGGGCCGGAGTTCCCGGACAAGCCTCCCGGGTGTGTTCGCTGCCGGCGACGTTGTTGACCCGACGTACCGCCAGGCAATCACCGCTTCCGGTTCAGGATGTGTTGCGGCTATTGACGTCGAGCACTACCTGGCCGATCTGCCCGCATAATCCGCGACACTGTTATCCGAAGAGAAAGACAAGGTTATGAGCAACGCAAAAGATGTAACTGACGCAAGTTTCGGCACTGACGTCCTGTCCTCCGAAAAGCCTGTCATCGTCGACTTCTGGGCTGAGTGGTGCGGCCCCTGCCGTAAGCTTGGCCCGATCCTTGACGAGATCTCGGTCGAGTACAGCGAGAAAGTCGACGTCGTCAAAGTCAACGTGGATGACAACCCGGCAATCGCTGCCGAATACGGCATCACCTCGATCCCGGCCGTCTACCTGTTCCAGGGCGGCGAAGTGAAGAGCACTGTTATCGGCGCAAAGCCGAAGCAGTTCTTTGAGAAGGAATTCTCTGACGTCCTCTCCTGAACTGCAGCCTATATGGCTTGACCTGAAGTAGGTCAAAGAGTGGCTCCCGTCGCCTGGCGGGGGCCACTTTTTTGTCCAGTGCCTGCCGTGCTTGAGCGCCTACTTCTATCCAACCCTGAATTCGGCACTGCTTGGGTGACCGTAGATCGTTCTTGACAGGTTCGTTTCACGTGAAACACCTTCGCGCCCGGTCCCGTCTAACTGACCCCATTGGACGTGGCCCCTTGTCGATGGTTCTGACCTATGTAAGACGTGGGGCATAGATGCGGGGGAACTTTACCTCCCAAGGGGAGTCTCTGGCTGCCTGCTACGCCACGCCTGTGCGGTGCCGAATAGGCATCGCGTCTCACCTCAAGCTGTCGGAGGCCGCCATCTCTACATCGCGGGACACTGGCACGGTAGCGTACGAGGGTGCGCAATATGTGAGCCGGAGGTGTGTGAGGCGCCTGCGGTTTCACGTGAAACATCGTAGACGCTGTCACCCCAATGGCAAGCGCCGATGCGGTCATAGGATCGCGTGCCGTCTACGGGACACAGCGGAGGGGAGTCTCGGCTTGGATAGTGCGAATCGAGTCATTTGGCATATATTTCTGCGCAAAGCTGGAGATTGCTTGTGCTTCCTGTGAGAAGCCAATCATCAAGTGCACACATCGAGAACGGACGATTGATACTTCTGGTCTCATTCCCATCGTCCTACGAAGTCCAAGATCAAGCTGAAATCGCAACTGGCATCGGCGACCGCGCGAACCGGTGAGGTGACAATTCCTTAGGCCCAGACGAAAAGCACAAATGTACAGCGCCTCCATCCATGGCCCGGGGAGATTGCTTTCCTGCCTAGCTCCTTCACAACTTGACGCTTCGAATCCTGCTCCGGACCCAGGCATACACGCTTCAGCCGGCAAGAATGCGGTCCATGCGGGGACGGGGTTCTCAGACAGACCGCCCTCGGACCTTCAAGGTCGCTTGCCTAGCGCTTGGGGGGAGACCAGGCGGAGCCGCGCCCCCTCTTTACGCTTTCCTGACCCGGACCAGCGGGCCCCACCCGGTGACACGGACGCATGAGCCAGATCCTCGTCGGGTCGTGAGCTCGCCCAGGGGGCGTGCAGCGCTGTCACCGGTACACCGCGTCAATGATCGAACGGCCCTCCAACGCATCGGATCGATGCCGAGCCTAAGAGCTCTATGGTTCGTCGTCGTTGGCGCTCAGTTCAGCGCACACGCCCTTACACGGCAATTCATCCCATCGCGGCTATTCATTGGTGTCTTCAGATTGCCCGTGTACGGCCGCTGATGTCGACCTGGACTCGGAGAGGCTCGATGTTTCACGTGAAACGAAGACGCGTTCCGATATCCCTTTTGATCTTATGGGAGGAGTGGGGGCATGCCGCTGCCTGCATCCGACTGGTATTGGGAGTTGGCACGTCCAAGATCTACCTGCGGTGCACCGCTGGATTGGCCGTGAGCGGTGCGACATGAAGACTCCGCCTCTTACACGGGCGGCATCCCTGGGGCTCCTCAAGCGGAACAGTGTTCGCCCCATGGGCTCCGGCTGGGGCAGTTCAACTTCGAAGACAACTAGGATCTCGAATCCACCTTGGATACAAGTTTCCCTCTTGGTTATATGGGAGTGACACCATCGAGGATTTTGATCTGGCAATCGAGCCGCTCGTTGGCAATCCCGCTTTGAGTTACGCACACGTTATCCACAGGGCCTCTATCAAGTTATTCACAGCGATATCCACAGGCAGCCTGATCGTCCATTCGAGGGTTTCTCAGATCCTCAACGGCCTATTCGAATCCCAAGGTGTTCGTCTAGACACCATGTCCGCCTATTCGCGGGAACGACCGCGCGAGGGTACGAGCTGATCTAGCTCATACACGCCGGAAATGTCGTCATTTTCCACTCAAAATGTGCGCTTATCGCTGCCGTGCAATGCCACACGATGTTTCACGTGAAACGCCGTCGTCGCGGTCACGCTTAGGGGTTACGTTGCCGCAAGGTTTGTAGCCTTCCCGCAGCAAGTCGCGACGCACAAGGCGCTGCGAAGCTCTGGATAAGGGACAGAACTTATTCACAAAGTTATCCACAGGAATATCCACCTATACTCTGCCGCCGAACGAAACAGATGAAACGCTCCGGGGGATCGCCCGTTGCGCTCCGGGTATTTCCAGGGTTCACCGGTGCCGATACATTCGCGCCGAGCTAGGCGGCCTTCTCGGTGCAACACCATTGCTTCAAACAACGCTGCCCAACGTCGACGCACGGCGTACAGGCGGTTCTTGAGATTCCTAAGGACAGCAGCCTCCCGCGACGCCAATCCGACGTGGAAGACCTCCGCCCGGCAAAGTGTCGGTTGGGCGCCGTAACGAAGGAACTACACCTCCGTGAAGCCTCGAACCTCCGTCCCGGAGCGTAGTTCCAACACCGCCGAACAATAGCCATCGGCAGCTCTGTAGTCGGCAGCGCCGCTAGGAGGTAGTGCATTGCCACACGCCTTGCCTCTGTACCAAACCCAGAATGGGTTATCCAGGACGACGCCGAAGGCCGGGGGACAGGGTCATCGGGGAGCAGGTATCGAAGGCTAGGGACTCACGGTGCCCATGCTCATCGCAAGGATTCCGTGCAAGTAACCGCGCCAACTCGTTCCGTGGTGGCACACGCCCCAGGGCAGCGTCGTGGCGATATTGATCCGCCTTCCACGAGACTCTTCCACGACCTAAGCAAACACCGTATGTCTGTTCCCATAGTGCGTATTGAGCGCACTCAACAACAGCAAGACGGCTTAGGTCATACTCCTGATCATTGCGGGGCCCAACGCGCCCTCGCAGCTCTGCTTCTGCACTCCAACTCACTGAGCGAGTGCCCAATGCAGGACTCCTCAGGAACTACTGATCACCAACGAAGACCGTGGAACCCATAGTCGAACACTGCACTCGATGCACTTCCCATGTGCCCCGCTAAGAAGCACGGGACGCTGTGGGACATCCACGCCACACAGTGATTCAGGGGTGGTGGATCGGAAACATCCTTCCTTGCCGGCCACGAGGTCCGCCCCGCTCTCGGGTCCATCCGCAGTGCAGCGCGTGAAGCTGGATGCGCGTGCTCCGCCGGCTCTCTCACGGGAGTTCCGACTCCCTATGCGAGAGAGAATGAGTAGCGACCAATTGTGTTTCACGTGAAACATATCTAGACTGCGCCGGCCACCACCCGGAGTTGCGCCGTTTCACGTGAAACATTGACGGGCAGTGCAAGGCGGACAGCTACGGTCTCCGCACACACGGAACCACACGGATGGCTACTTTCGACAAAGTACGTCCCAATAATCTATCGCCAAGTATGGATACTAAGGAGGAGCAGTACTACTGCATACATCAGCCGAACTCTCCCGTATCGGGGCACTCGACCAAATCGCACAGCCGCATTTTGATTATGCACCACTTGCCTGGTGAGATACGACACCTGTGTCACGAGATGATCGGCGACACCAGCCTGGTGATTTCTTTTCAGGTGGGTCCTTGGCTTCGTGCCACAAGGACCCGCGAATGATCAGTGTTAGTGATGCCCGGTTCACAGCAGCCCGTTAGCAGCACGGTGCGGCTTCGGCGAAGTCGGTGGCCCTACAACGCGCGCAAGAACCGCAGACGTGGCATATCACCAACCTAAGGACACAACCGTCTTTGCGGACACAACCGTCTTTCGATATTGACGGAAATCCATCACCAGGTAGCCCAATCAAATAGTCACAGTAAAACTTGATGACTTTCTGCGGCAGGACCATGGCATTTGGGCCTGCCGATGACAGAAGCACATTCGCCCGCGAACTATGGCACCCAAGCCCTTGTCCGCACACCCTTGAGAAAAGTCAACCGGCCGCGGATGTACCCACAGGGGAGATGCAATTGGCCGGCACATCAAGGAGCGCAGCACATTGCTCGCGTTTCACGTGAAACAACGGACGGAAGTGCACTGCCAGTGTGGCTCCGACACCTCTAATAATCGTCTTCCATCCACACATCCCTGTGCGCCGACGTCAGTAGGGTCTCGACCGAACATCCGGAAGCAGCGCTTCAGCGGCACCAGGAGAGCCGCTGAGGAGCCGGGTGCCTTCCAATAGCCCTGATCCTTGTCGGTGACGGTCGAAAACTGAGCCATTGTGACGGTTGAAAACTGAGCCACCCGTTCCAAACGATTGGGTGGGTGATCACAGTGGAGGATTGGGCGCTTATTCGGCGGTTGCATCTTGCCGAGGGTGAGTCGATGAGGTCGATAGCGGCACGGTTGGGGATCTCCAGGAATACCGTCGCGAAAGCTGTCAGTGCTGATGGTCCGCCGGCGTACGTCCGTGCGCCGCGGAACTCCGGGATCAAAGCTGTGGAACCGGCAATTCGTGCGCTGCTGCTGGAGAACCCGCGGATGCCGGCGACAGTATTGGCTGAGCGGGTGGGCTGGTCCGGATCGGCAGCCTGGTTCCGGGAGAACGTGGCCAGGATCCGGCCGGAATATGCCCCAGCTGATCCTGCAGACCGGGTTAGCTACGAGCCCGGGGACCAGGCGCAGTGCGACCTGTGGTTCCCTGAGGTCCGAATACCCGTTGGCGCCGGCAAAGCCAGGGTGCTGCCGGTACTGGTGATGGTCTCCTCCCATTCGAGGTTCATCATGGCCCGGATGATCCCGTCCCGGATGACCGGGGACCTGCTGGCCGGAATGTGGGAACTGCTCGGTGGATTGGGGGCTGTTCCGCGGCGGCTGATCTGGGACAACGAAACCGGCATCGGCCGCCGGAACAGTTACGCTGCCGGCGTTTCCGCGTTCGCCGGTGTCCTGGCCACCCGGGTCGTGCAGGTCAAACCCTACGACCCGGAAACCAAGGGCGTGGTCGAACGGGCCAACCAGTTCCTGGAGACGTCCTTCCTGCCGGGCCGAATCTTCACCTCGCCGGAAGACTTCAATAATCAGCTCGGGCAGTGGCTGCCGAAGGCTAACGCCCGGATGGTCAGGCGGATCGGCGCCCGGCCCACGGAGCTGCTCGCAGCGGACAAAGCAGCCATGCTGGCGCTGCCGCCGGTTCCACCGGTGACGGGATTCGTCGCGCGGGTCCGCCTGCCGAGGGACTACTACGTCAGGATGGGATCAAATGATTACTCCGTTCACCCGCAGGCCATCGGCCGGTTCGTCGACGTCACCGCGGACCTGACGACCGTCATGATCAGCCTGGACGGCAGATCCGTCGGCACCCACCCTCGGTCGTGGGGCTCCGGACTGACCATCACCGACCCGGCCCACGTCGAGGCGGCAAGGGCATTGCGGAAGGCCTTCCAAACCCCACCGCCCGCGGGCGAAACAACCGGGCTGCGGGACCTGGCGGACTACGACCGCGCCTTCGGTGTGGTCCTCGATGACGGGCAGGTCGCCTGATGGCCAACGTCAAAGAAACGACTGGCCAGATCGAGTACTACTCCCGGGCGATGAAGGCACCCCGGATCCGGGAAGCAGCAACCCGGCTCGCGGACCAGGCCCGTGAAGGAGGCTGGAGCCATGAGGAATACCTCGCCGCTGTCCTGTCCCGGGAAGTCGCAGCCAGAGAAGCCTCCGGCGCCGAGCTCAGGGCCCGGGCAGCTGGTTTCCCGGCCCGGAAATCACTCGAGGACTTCAACTTCGATCACCAACCCGGCCTCAAACGCGACACCATCGCGCACCTGGCCACCGGCGCGTTCCTCACCGAAGCGTCCAACATCGTCCTGCTCGGACCGCCCGGCACCGGCAAAACACACCTCGCCACCGGGCTGGGCTTACGAGCCACCCAGCTCGGTCACCGCGTCCTGTTCGCCACCGCCATCGACTGGGTCGCCCGGCTCCAGGCAGCCCACCAGAACGGCCGGCTGCCCCAAGAACTGGTCAGGCTACGCCGCTACGGACTGATCATCGTCGACGAAGTCGGCTACATCCCGTTCGAGCAGGACGCCGCGAACCTGTTCTTCCAACTGGTCTCATCGCGCTACGAACACGCCTCGCTGATCCTGACCTCAAATCTGCCCTTCGCCCGCTGGGGCGACGTCTTCGGCGACCAGGTCGTCGCGTCAGCCATGATCGACCGCATCGTCCACCACGCCGAAGTCATCACCCTCAAGGGCTCCAGCTACCGGCTCAAACACACTCAGGTCGACTCGCTGCCCTCGACAAGACCGGAAAATACGGCAGAATAACCAACGTCAAAGTGGCTCAGTTTTCAGCCAGCGAAATGGCTCACTTTTCGACCAGCGCTGACAATCCTGCGCCTGGTATTCGACCTAAGGGCCCTCGCGGGTACCGCAAGGCCCCGATCCGACGGTTTGCCACAAACTACCCGCACCGCCCCCGACTGGCCCAGACAACGCCGGCTGTACGTCCTACGCCCAGCGGAACGTGGACATAACCAGAACAAATATGCCCGCGAAGCAGGCGAAGTACACCCATGCCGCCACATCGGACGATCGGATGCGGCAAAGCTCCATAGCGGGGACCCAGTAAGCAGGCAGACGAACTCGGGCCATCAAAGGTCCTAAACCGAGTCAGTTCTCGCCAGCCCCGGAGACCTCGCATCCAGGGGCCGTCTTGCCGACAGTCCCAGAAACGCAAAGAGGCCCGATTCGCAGTGAATCGGGCCTCCCTAGGCTCCAGTAACGGTGAGCGCTAGTTGGTCGCTCCCGGCGCCAGCACATCCATGATTCGGTTGAGGTCCTCTACGCTGGCGAACTCGATGCTGACTTTACCTTTTCGGACGCCAAGGGAAATCTTCACATTGGTGTCCAGCCGGTCCGAAAGCGATGACGCCAAGTAGTCGAGCCGTTCATGCCGCGCCCCGGGGCGGGGGATGTTGTTTTTGGCCGGTTTAGCCGGGTCCTGGTAGAGCGTGACTGCTTCTTCAGTGGCGCGCACGGACATGCCCTCGGCCACGATCTTCTGGGCGAGCCGTTCCATGGCCGCTGCATCCGGCAGCGAGAGAAGAGCACGGGCGTGGCCGGCCGACAGGACGCCCGCGGCTACGCGGCGCTGCACGAGCGGCGGCAACTTCAGCAGGCGGAGCGTGTTCGAAACCTGGGGACGCGAGCGGCCTATCCGGTCAGCGAGCTGCTCGTGGGTGGTACCGAAGTCCTCGAGGAGCTGCTGGTACGCCGCCGCCTCTTCCAGGGGATTCAGCTGGCTGCGGTGCAGGTTCTCCAAGAGGGCATCGCGCAGCAGGTCGTCATCGGTGGTGTCACGGATGATGGCAGGAATGGTCTCCAGCCCTGCCGCCTGGACCGCCCGCCAACGGCGCTCACCCATGACCAGTTCATAGGGTTCACTACCAGATTCGGTTGATGTACGAACGACAATTGGCTGCAAGACTCCGATTTCACGAACGGAGTGCACCAGCTCGGCCATGTCGTCTTCATCGAAGACATTTCGGGGCTGCTTACGGTTGGGGTGGATGTCGCCTACCGGCAATTCCGCGAACCGTGCGCCTGGTACCTCAACCAACTCAACGCCGGATTCCGGGGCCGCTGATGCTTCCACCTTATCCGCTGCGCCGGCTTCAGCCGGTTGGGGTGCCTTCGCTGGTGGCGTTGAGGGGGCGGGCCCATCCGCAGCCTTGGAGCGCAGGCCCGGCGCCTTCTTGGCGGGGGCCTTCGTGTCGGCTGCCCCGTTGGCGGCCGCGGCCGTTTTGGAGGGCTTGTCGGTGGCTGTCGATTTTGCGGGGGTAGTCTTCGCTGCGGAAATCCGGGCCGCGGGAGCTTGGCCTTCTTTTTCCTGTGCCTTGGCTGCAGCCGGCGGTGCAGGCTGCTCTACGGGTTCGGTCTTCTTCCGGCCTTCCGGAAAAAACAAGTCCACTGGCCGCGATTGCGCTGCACCGTTGGCAGAACCATTGGCTGCGGCGGAACTTGGAATCAGCGCGCCAAGACCGCGGCCTAAGCCCCGTCGCTTCTCGCTCATGGGTAAATCCCTCCAGTGGTGAAGCCAGGATGACCCGGGCCTCCATGCGTTGCGGTATTGAAGATTCTAGCGTTCCGCTATTTCAGCGGCGGCTTCCAGATAGGACAGGGCACCACTCGAGGACGGGTCGTAGGTCATGACCGTCTGCTGGTAGCTGGGCGCTTCAGAGATCCGCACCGAGCGGGGAACGACGGCGGAGAGCACCTGTTCAGGGAAGTGCTGGCGCACTTCAGCAGCAACCTGGGCAGCGAGGTTGGTCCGGCCGTCGTACATGGTGAGCAGGATCGTTGAAACAACGAGGTCCGCGTTGAGATGCTTCTGGATCATCTCGATGTTCTTGAGGAGCTGGCTGAGGCCTTCCAGGGCGTAGTACTCGCATTGGATAGGAATCAGCACTTCACTGGCGGCGCAGAAGGCGTTGACTGTCAGGAGGCCGAGGCTGGGCGGGCAATCGATAAAGACGTAGTCGAGGCGCTCTTCGCCCTTCTTTTCGCGGGTTTTGGCGTACACGTCGATAGCGCGCCGCAGCCGTTGTTCCCGGGCGACCAGGGAGACGAGCTCGATCTCGGCACCGGCCAGATGGATGGTGGCCGGGGCGCAGATCAGCTTCCCGATGTCCGGGCACGGAGCCACAACATCCGCCAGCGGGATGTCGTTGATCAGGACGTCGTAGATGCTGTCCACATCGGCGTGGTGTTCAATGCCGAGGGCGGTGGAGGCGTTTCCCTGGGGGTCGATATCGATGACCAGGACGTTGAGTCCGGCGGCCGCAAGGGCTGCGGCAATGTTTACGGTCGTCGTGGTCTTGCCCACGCCGCCCTTCTGGTTGGAGACGGTGAAGATCCGGGTCTGCTCCGGACGCGGGAGCTGGCGACCCATCAGGCGTTCCCGGCGTTTGGTCTCGTGTGCGAGCTCACGGGCGATAGGACTCGAATCGTCAATGGCATCGATGACGTTCGACCTACCGGAAGAGGTTGTTTCACGTGAAACTCCGCTTCCAACGGCGCCGGTGGCCGGCCGTGGATGGTTCCCGCCCCGGGCCGGGGCCATTCCCAAACCGGCCAACCCGGACCCAGCGACGGAACGTGCCGACCCCAGAGACACAAACGGCGGGATCCGTTGTGCGGAGGCTTCACTACTCGTCACTGGGGCACACTCACTCTCGTTCAGCCAATTTTGCTGCCGTTGTCTAGCCTAACTGCTCCACCCGTCTGACCACCGTCAGTGGGCCCACTTTAGGACTTCTTTTGGGACTTGTTCACTACGATGCGCACCACGGTGGTGGGCTCCTCAAGGATGTTGTCACCGACGGTGACCACCGATGTCTGCACACCGCCAAGCTTGCGGATGACCTTCGCGGCCTTTTCGATCTCTTCCCCGGCACTGCGGCCCTTGATGGCCACCACCTCACCGTGTCCGGCCAGGAGCGGGATGGTCAGGCCTGCGAGGTTCGTCAGGGCTGACACGGCACGGGCCGTGACCACGTCGGCGTCCACCTGCCCCACGGCCAGTTCGGCCCTGGTACGCATTACGGTGACGTTGTCCAGTCCGAGGTCGTCCACCACTTCCTGGAGCCAAATAACCCTTCGTTCGAGGGGTTCGATGAGCGTCAATTCGAGGTCTGGGCGGGCAATGGCGAGGCAAAGGCCAGGCAGGCCTGCGCCGCTTCCGACGTCGGCAACGTGGCTTCCCTGGGGGATCTCACTTTCAATGACCGCGCAATTGAGCACGTGGCGGCTCCACAACCGGGGAACCTCGCGGGGCCCGATCAGCCCGCGTTCGGTCCCGGAGGTGGCCAGGTGCTCAACATAGCGTTTGGCCAGGTCCAGGCGGTCGCCGAAAATCTTCTCAGCAGCCCGAAGCTCTGCTGCCGTGATATCAACCATGGTTATCGTGCTGGCACTCTCTAGTCTGCGGAAACAACAATGTGGCGTCCGGAGCCTTCACCCTCGGACTCACTGACCAATCCGAGGTCAGCCACGGCGTCGTGCACGATCTTGCGCTCGTAGGCACTCATCGGCTCAAGGGCAACCGGCTTACCGGTCTCCTTGACGGATGCTGCGGCATCTTCGGCGATCTTCTGCAGGTGGCCGGTACGTTCCTGGCGGTAGCCATTGATGTCCAGCACAAGCCGTGAACGGTTCTCCGTAGCGGAGAGTACGGCCAGCCGGGTGAGCTCCTGGAGAGCCTCCAGCACCTCGCCGTCTTCTCCTACCAGGCCTTCGAGGCCCTCGGTTTCTTCCTCCGCGACGATGGAGATGTAGGTGCGGCCGTTGCGGACCTCGATGTCGATGTCGCCGTCGATGTCGGCGATGTCCAGCAGTTCCTCCAGGTAGTCTGCGGCGACGTCGCCCTCTTCCTCGAGGCGGCTGGCCGCAGAGGCCTTAGCGGGGGACTCGTCCTGGTCTGCAATCTCTTCGGAAAGGACGTGCTCGGTGCTCTCGGCTGACATTACTTCTTCTTCCTGTTCTTACGCTGGGGCTGGACGCGCTGTCCCTTGGCTTCCACGGCGGCAGCCGCGGCGGCGTCGGCTGCCTTATCCCGCTTGCCGGTGAGGACGGAAAGGGCCGGCAGGCCCTTGGCTGCGCGGCGTTCGGCGAGGGCCTTGGCAGCGGGGGATCCCGGCGTCGGCATGCGGCGGATCACGAAGAACTGCTGTCCCATGGTCCAGAGGTTGGTGGTGGTCCAGTAGATCAGAACGCCGATGGGGAAGTTGATGCCACCCACGCCGAAGACTACCGGCAGGATGTAAAGCATCATCTTCTGCTGCCGCATGAATGGGCTGGCCATGGCTTCTTCAGACATGTTCTTGGCCATGATCTGCTTCTGGGTGATGAACTGGGACGCCGTCATGGCCAGGATCATCACGATCGAGAGCACCACCACGGCTGTGTTCCCGGCACCGCCGTGCAGCAGGGCGGCGGACAGCGGCGCGCCGAAGATGCTGGAGGCATCGAACTCCACTACCTGTTCGTGGCTCATCGCACCAATGCCGGCTCCTTGGTCTTTCGCCTGGGAAATGCCCGAAAGCACCTGGAACAGTGCGAAGAAGAAGGGCATCTGGATCAGCATGGGAAGGCAGGCGGAGAACGGGTTGGTGCCGTGCTTCTTGTACATGGCCATCTGTTCCTGGGCCATGGCCTGGCGGGACAGCTGGTCCGTCTTGCCCTTGTACTTGTCTTGCAGCTTCTTCAGGTCGGGCTGGAGCAGCTGCATGCCGCGCTGCGCCTTGATCTGCTTGACGAATACGGGGATCAGGGCGGCACGGATCACCAGCACCAGTCCGATGATGGACAGAGTCCAGGTCCAGCCGTTTGCGGCGGGCATGCCAATGGCGCTCAAGCCATCGTGGAATCCAATCATGATGATGGAAACCAGCCACTTGAACGGGGCCATGATTGTTCCAAAGAAGTCCATACTTATCCCTATTCGTCAGGCCGCACTGCGGCCTTCTTCATCAGTCCGAGCAACCAGGTACCGGTCCGGATTGTTCAGCACAACAATTGTGGGGGTTCGGCCCGCAGGCCATTCCCGGCCGCCGGCGGGGACGTGGTCCACTCCGCCGGCATTCCATGGGTGGCAGTGGCCAAGGCGCCTGACTGCGAGCCAGCTTCCCTTCACAGCGCCGTGTACGGTGACCGCTTCAAGGGCATAGGCCGAGCATGAAGGGAAGAATCGGCAGACGGGGCCGTACAAGGGAGAAACCACCTTGCGGTAGGCCATCAGCAAGAGAATGAGGATGTTCCGGGGCAGGTTCCAGAGGAACTTTGCGACGGCGGCGGTCACGTTCCGGATGCGGGCGACGGCGGCAGTGGTGCTAGGCACGCGTTGTCCCCTCCCGTGTTGTACCGGCCGAACCTTTGGCGGCAGGCCGTGGTGGCCGTCCGGCCAGCCGGTTCTGCGTTGTTTCCAGTGCTGCGTTGTAATCCGCCAGCAGTTGATCCCAACTGGCAGACGCGGAGGCGGGCAGTGCCCGCACCACGATGGCGAGTCCAGTTGCGTGTTCACTCAGTGAGGCGGCAGCCGCTTCCCTCAGTCTCCTCTTAACGAGGTTCCTGACCACGGCGTTCCCTACACTCTTGGAAACAATGAACCCGATCCGGCTGGGTTCGTCGGCAGCGATGGCTGCCGCATATAACACTACGTTCCGGCGTCCATTGCGGACACCGGAACGTACGGTTATTGAAAAATCGGTTGCAGTCCTCAGGCGGTTGCGGGCGGCCAGCACCTTAAACTCGCAAAGGGATGTCTACCGACAAGTCAGTTATTTAGGCCGAAAGCTCGGTGCGGCCCTTGCCACGACGGGCTGCCAGGATGGCGCGGCCGGCACGGGTACGCATACGAAGGCGGAAGCCGTGCTTCTTGGCTCGACGGCGGTTATTCGGCTGAAAAGTCCGCTTGCTCACGTTAGTTACTCCAGTGGATCAAAGGTGCGCCCACCCGATCAATATGGGGAAGAACTGGCCGACGCTAAGTTTTGTATATGCACGCTTCCCCCGGCTGTCCAAGCGCACTGCGCCTGGAAGTTCAGATGGGGCCAAAAAGCGGACACAAAGGACTTCACAACGTTAGGGCAATTCGAGGCCCCGAGTCAAACCGCGAGGGCCCTGCGGTGCTATCCCCAGCTGTGCCTAAGTATCCCAACAGGCTGTGGATGAAGTGGCTCACAGGGGCCTCCAAGGAACCACAACCGTGTAATTATCCACAGCCGGATAGCCAGCTATCTTCTAGGCTTTTGATCCCCTAGAGTGTCCCAGTAGCCGATTATCCACGGACTGTGCATAACCCTGTGGATTAAGTTGGGCCAGCAGCCTGGTTCCGGACTTGGGCTGCAGGCAATGCAGGCATAGCAAGTTTTGAGGGAACCGATTGATGACAGTAGACGAAGCCAACCACGCCAATACTGTCGGAAGTTCCTGGCGCCGGGTTGTCAGCCTGCTGGAACAGGACCACCGTGTTTCACCGCGCCAGCGGGGTTTCGTCATCCTCGCCCAGGCCCAAGGCCTGATCGGCTCCACCCTCCTGGTGGCCGTCCCCAACGAGCTCACCCGCGAAGTGCTCCAGACCCAGGTCAAGGACGCCCTGGACGATGCTCTGCACAATGTCTTCTCCGAGGACATTCGCTGCGCCATCGACGTCGACACCGATCTGGTGCCCATCCACGAAGAGCCCGAACCCGTCGTCGAGCCTGCGTTCGCACCGGACCAGCTGATCGAACAAAAGCCGCAGCCCATGCTGCCCAGCACGTCGCATGAATTCGGCCGGCTGAACCCCAAGTACGTCTTCGACACGTTCGTCATTGGTTCCTCCAACCGATTTGCCCACGCAGCCGCCGTCGCCGTTGCCGAGGCACCCGCCAAGGCCTACAACCCGCTGTTCATCTACGGCGACTCCGGCCTCGGCAAAACGCACCTCCTGCACGCCATCGGGCACTACGCCCGCCGGCTCTACAGCGGGATCCGGGTCCGGTACGTCAACTCCGAAGAATTCACCAACGACTTCATCAACTCCATCCGGGACGACGAAGGCGCCAGCTTCAAAACCACGTACCGCAACGTGGACGTCCTGCTGATCGATGACATCCAGTTCCTGGCCGGCAAGGACCGCACGCTGGAGGAGTTCTTCCACACGTTCAATTCGCTGCACAACAACAACAAACAGGTGGTCATCACCTCGGACCAGCCGCCCAAGCTGCTCGCCGGGTTCGAAGACCGGATGAAGTCGCGGTTCGAATGGGGACTGCTGACAGACATCCAGCCGCCGGAACTCGAAACGCGCATCGCAATTTTGCGGAAAAAGGCGCTCAGCGAGGGACTGTCGGCACCTGATGACGCCCTGGAGTACATCGCGTCGAAGATTTCCAGCAACATCCGCGAGCTTGAGGGCGCCCTGATCCGCGTCACCGCCTTCGCCAGCCTCAACCGGCAGCCGGTGGATGTTGCGCTTGCGGAAATGGTCCTCAAGGACCTGATCACTGACGACGGTGCGCAGGAAATCACGTCAGCGCAGATCCTCCAGCAGACCGCTGACTACTTCAAGCTCAGCATGGAAGAGCTCTGCAGCAAGTCCCGCACCCGGACCCTTGTCACCGCCCGCCAGATCGCCATGTACCTCTGCCGGGAACTGACGGACATGTCGCTCCCCAAGATCGGCCAGGAACTCGGCGGCCGCGACCACACCACAGTGATCCATGCCGACCGCAAGATCCGTGAGCTGATGGCCGAACGCCGCGTGATTTACAACCAGGTGACGGAACTGACCAACCGGATCAAGCAGCAGCAGCGCGACTCCTGAATCCACACCGGGCCACGCACTCTATACCTTATTAACAGGGGCATGTGGATAAGCCTGTGGATACTTAAGGGGACAAGCGCGCTTAATGGGCTTAAAACCCTTAAGCCGTCTGTGGATCATCAAAAATGGCTCTTTGGGTTGTCCCCATCCACACCCTGTTTAAAACCCAGGTAACGCACAGTCCGTGAACAGGGCTTAACCCCGGAAACGTGGGCCAGGATCGGGTTATCCACAGTTTCCACAGCAGTTATTAACACTACGAATCCCAAAAAATTGAATTCCCTCAAACAACAAGATCCATCGGCACCTCCACCGGGCGGGCCCTCCGGCCCCTGGAAGGGCCGGGCCGGGTGCTTGGGGATGGGTTAATCGCGGTTCTTCCGGCTAAGCTGTCAGCAGCGCTCCCATCCCTGGGTTTTGTGTGGTTTCCGTCTGCACGGACCATGCACCGGCCGCGGCGCGCACAACATCTTCCGGAGTTTCACTGCGAAGTTCCCGGGTTTACATGGCAGCAGCAATGAAAGGCGGCACCCTTCCGTGAAGTTCAGAGTCGATCGGGACGTCCTGGCCGAAGCCGTCACCTGGACAGCCCGCTCGTTGTCTCCGCGGCCGCCGGTCCCCGTCCTTTCCGGCCTGCTCCTGAAGGCCGAAGCGGGAACAGTCAGCCTCTCGAGCTTTGACTACGAAACATCCGCACGGCTGGAAATCGCCGCCGATATCAGGGACGAAGGAACCATCCTGGTTTCCGGCCGGCTGCTTGCGGACATCTGCCGCAGCCTCCCTTCGGCCCCGGTGGACGTTGAAACCGACGGCAACAAGGTCACACTCACCTGCCGTCGAAGCAGCTTCCACCTGGCCACCATGCCGGAAGCCGAGTACCCGCCGCTGCCTGCCCTTCCTGCCATCAGCGGCACCGTTCCCGGCGACGCTTTCGCGCAAGCTGTTTCCCAGGTGATCATCGCAGCCAGCAAGGACGACACCTTGCCCATCCTCACGGGCGTGCGGATGGAAATCGAGGATGACCTGATCACCCTCCTTGCCACCGACCGGTACAGGCTGGCCATGCGCGAAGTGCCGTGGAAGCCTGTGACTCCGGGAATCTCCACGAGCGCGCTGGTGAAGGCCAAAACCCTCAACGAAGTGGCCAAAACCCTCGGCAACAGCGGCGACATCAACCTTGCCCTCTCCGACGATGACAGCCGGCTGATCGGATTCGAAAGCGGCGGCCGCACCACTACGTCCCTGCTGGTGGATGGCGATTACCCGAAGATCCGGTCCCTGTTCCCGGAATCCACACCGATCCATGCCACGGTGCAAACCCAAGAGCTGGTGGAAGCCGTCCGCCGCGTCTCACTTGTCGCCGAACGCAACACTCCGGTCCGCCTGGCATTCAGCAGCGGACTGCTCAACCTTGATGCCGGGACCGGCGAGGACGCCCAGGCGTCGGAGGAGCTTGAAGCGCAGCTGTCCGGCGAGGACATCACGGTGGCCTTCAACCCGCACTACCTGATTGAGGGCCTCAGTGTCATCGAGACGAAATTCGTCCGGTTCTCGTTCACCACGGCACCCAAGCCCGCCATGATCACGGCGCAGGCAGATGCCGACGGCGAAGACCAGGATGATTACCGCTACCTGGTGATGCCTGTCCGCCTGCCCAACTAGTCCCCACCGCCGCCTTGCCTCGCAAGCTCGGCCAGGGAACCCGGGCGGCGTGGGTCCACCCATCGGCTCCCAGCCTTCACACACCAGCGCAGAAAAGAGTCTCACCGTGCACATTGGACTGATTGGCCTCGGCAAAATGGGTTTCAACATGCGTGAACGCCTGCGCAAGGGCGGCGTGGAGGTCACCGGCTACGACCGGAATCCCGATGTCACGGATGCCGCAAGCGTCGAAGACCTGATCGCCGCCGTCCCGGCGCCGAGGGTCATCTGGGTCATGGTCCCGGCCGGCCCCGTGACAGACGCCGTCATCACCGAATTGGCCGGCAAACTCGAGCCCGGCGACCTTGTGATCGACGGTGGAAACTCGCGGTTCACTGAAGACCAGAAACATGGTGAGGTGCTTGCCGCCAAGGGCATCCGGTTCGCCGACTGCGGGGTGTCCGGCGGGGTTTGGGGCCTGCAGAACGGCTACGGCCTGATGGCAGGCGGTGACGCCGGCGACATTGAACGCGCCATGCCGGTTTTTGATGCCCTGCGGCCTGAGGGCGACAGGGCTGACAGCTTTGTCCACGTTGGCGGAATCGGCGCCGGCCACTACGCCAAGATGGTCCACAACGGGATCGAATACGGCCTGATGCAGGCGTACGCCGAAGGGTACGAACTGCTTGCCGCGAAGGACATCGTCACGGACCTGCCGGGCACGTTCCGCGCCTGGCAAAAGGGAACCGTGGTCCGTTCCTGGCTGCTGGACCTCATGGTCAAAGCCTTGGATGAAGATCCAGGCCTGGAGTCCATCGACGACTACGTGGAGGATTCGGGTGAGGGCCGCTGGACAGTTGAAGAGGCCATCGCCAATGCGGTTCCGGCCCCGGCCATCACGGCCGCCCTGTTTGCCCGTTTTGCTTCCCGGGAGGACACGTCCCCCGCGATGAAGATGGTTTCTGCGCTGCGCCACCAGTTCGGTGGCCATGCAACCCGTCCCGCCAAGTAGCATCCACCAGGAGCCGCCACCGGTTCCAGAATTGCCGACCACCGCGTGTATCTTGAACATCTTTCCCTGACGGACTTCCGCAGCTACGCCCAGGTTGACCTCAGCCTCGGCCCGGGCGTTACCGTCCTGGTGGGGTACAACGGCATCGGCAAAACCAATCTGATGGAGGCCATCGGCTACCTGGCCACGCTCAGCTCCCACCGGGTCAGTTCCGATGGCCCCTTGCTCCGGTTCGGCACGGAGCGCGCCTTGGTCCGGGCCCGTTTGGTCCGCGGAGAGCAGACCACGGTGCTGGAGCTGGAAATCAATGCCGGCCGGGCCAACCGCGGCCGGATCAATCGCAGCAACCCGGTCCGTGCCCGCGACCTGCTGGGCATCTGCCAGACCGTCCTGTTCGCTCCCGAGGACCTGGCATTGGTCAAGGGGGATCCCGCCAACCGCCGGCGCTTCCTGGACGAACTGCTCGCCAGCCTCATTCCGCATCATGCAGCCACCCGCAGCGATTACGACCGCGTCCTGAAGCAACGCAACGCCCTGCTGAAATCAGCGCGGGCCGGACGGTTCACGACTGCCCATGAAGCCACCCTGGATGTTTGGGACCAGCACATGGCCCGTGCCGGAGCACAGCTGCTGCACGCACGGCTGGAACTGGTGGAACGGCTCCGCCCGCACCTCGCCCGCGCCTACGCCGAGCTGACGGATGCTTCCAAGCCCGCCGATGCCCTGTACCGTTCGACCCTCCAGAACCAGATGGACGACGACGGCGTCCCGGCCGCACATGCCCAGCGCACCACGGCCGGGGCTTCGTCCGCCGCGCAGGAGGACCTGCGCTTGCTCAGTGTCGAACAGCTGACGGAGCGCTACATCCAGGCTTTCGCGGAATCACGGAAGAAAGAACTGGAACGTGGCATCTCGCTCGTCGGCCCGCACCGCGACGAGCTGGAGCTCATCCTCGGACAGGCACCCGCGAAGGGATATGCCTCGCACGGGGAGACCTGGTCCATGTGCCTCTCCCTGCGGTTGGCGTCGTACTACGTCATGCTCGATGACGCCCGCACCGGCGGGTCCGCCCCCATCCTCATCCTGGACGACGTCTTTGCCGAACTCGATGTCCAGCGGCGGCGTAAACTGGCGGCTATAGTCTCCGGCGCGGAACAGGTCCTGGTGACCGCCGCCGTCGACGCCGATATTCCGGAAGAGCTGTCCGGACGGCGGGTGAAGGTCATCCCGGGAGGAATCGATGAGCAGTGACGAGGATGCCGGGCTGCAGCCCGGCCGCGAACCTGACCACATCGATGCCCCGCAAGCAGCACTGAACAGGATGCGGGAGGCGGCTGCCGCCCGCGGCGAAGTCCGCAGGAAGGCGCCCCGGCCCGGTTCGCAAAAAGCCAAGGGCAGTATCCGTGACACCCGGGGCTTCAGCCAGTTTCATGCCACCGGCCGGGACCCGCTCGGCCTGGGCAAAGTGGTTGGGCGGCTGGTTGCAGAACGCGGCTGGACCTCCCCGGTAGCGGTGGGTTCCGTCATGGCGGAGTGGGCCACCTTGGTGGGCCCGGAGATTTCAGCCCACTGCACACCCGAAAGCTTCACCGACACCACCCTGCACGTTCGGTGTGACTCCACGGCCTGGGCCACCCAGCTCAGGCTGCTGAGCACCAGCTTGCTGGAGAAATTCCGCCGGGAACTGGGCGACGGCGTGGTCACCAGGATCCAGGTCCTCGGCCCCACAGCGCCCAGCTGGCGCAAGGGTGGACGCAGTGTCAACGGGCGTGGTCCGCGGGACACCTACGGATAGCCGGGCCGCAGGTCTTGAAACTTCGCCCAAAGGCGTATAGAGGCCGGTAAGGGCCGCGGCGTGTATGGGCACCCGGAGGGCGTACCACCGGGCCGTCCTAGGCGGGGCCAAGAGCCTCGCACAGGCACATTCACCGTCCGCCCACGGCCTTGGAATGCGAGGATCTGGGCGTGTTCGCGGTAGAATTGACCGAGATAACTGGGCGCGGATGAAACGTTGACTTCAGTCCGTTCTCCGCGCGCGTCCCGCACGCAGAGCGCGGATCACCGACCGTCATCGAGTCACCGGCGCCATAAGTTTGTGCCTGTTGGCGGGTCACTTTTCCCTGCGAAAAGAAATCAGCCGGCCATCATCGAGAACAGAGGAGTCGCAGCGCCTGTGGCTAACGACAATACAGATATTCTGGCAGCAGATACAGCGGTCGAGGATGGCCGTACCCCTGACACCCCGGCTGCGTCTACCAGCCCAAGGGAGTACGGTGCCAGCGACATCACTGTCCTTGAAGGCCTCGAAGCTGTCCGCAAGCGCCCGGGCATGTATATCGGTTCCACGGGTCCCCGAGGACTCCACCACCTGGTCTATGAGGTGGTGGACAACTCCGTGGATGAGGCACTCGCCGGTTACTGCAGCCATATCGAAGTGGTCCTGCAGGCCGACGGCGGCGTCAAAGTTGTCGACGACGGCCGCGGAATCCCGGTGGACATGCACCCCACCGAGCACAAGCCCACCGTCGAGGTGGTAATGACCATCCTGCACGCCGGCGGCAAGTTCGGTGGCGGCGGCTACGCGGTCTCCGGCGGCCTGCACGGTGTGGGCATTTCCGTGGTCAACGCCCTCTCCAGCAGGGTGGACACCGAGGTACGGCGCCAGGGCCACGTCTGGCGGATGTCCTTCGCCGACGGAGGCAAGCCGCAGGGCAGCCTGGTCCAGGGTGAAGAGACCGATGCCACCGGCACCACCCAGACCTTCTATCCGGACCCGGCGATCTTTGAAACCACCGAGTTTGACTTCGAGACCCTCCGCGCCCGTTTCCAGCAGATGGCCTTCCTCAACAAGGGCCTGCGCATAACGTTGACGGATGAGCGTGCCGCCGAAGGTGATGAAGCCGACGGCGACCTCGACCTTGACGACCTCAGCACCGACGGTGAGATCAGCGCCGAACACCGAACCGTGGTGTACCAGTACGACGAAGGCCTGCTGGACTACGTCAAGCACCTGAACTCGGGCAAGAAGGTGGAGGTGGTCCACGAGGACGTCATCGCCTTCGAAACCGAGGACACCGAACGCCGGATTGCCCTGGAAATGGCGATGCAGTGGACCAGTGCCTACTCCGAGAGCGTGCACACCTACGCCAACACCATCAACACCCACGAGGGCGGCACCCACGAAGAAGGCTTCCGTGCCGCACTGACGTCCCTGATAAACCGGTACGCCCGGGAAAAGGGCATCATCAAGGAAAAGGACGACAACCTCACGGGCGACGACATCCGCGAGGGCCTCACCGCCGTCATTTCCGTCAAGCTGGCGGAGCCCCAGTTCGAAGGCCAGACCAAGACGAAGCTGGGCAACTCCGAGGTCAAGGGATTCGTCCAGCGCGTGGTCACCGACGGCCTGGGTGACTGGCTGGAGCGCAACCCCGGTCCCGCCCGTGACGTCATCCGCAAGGCCATTTCGGCGGCCCAGGCACGCATGGCCGCGCGGAAGGCCCGCGACAACGCCCGGCGCAAGAGCCCGCTGGAATCGTTCGGCATGCCGGGCAAGCTTTCCGACTGCTCCTCCAAGGACCCGGAAAAGTGCGAGGTCTACATCGTGGAGGGCGACTCCGCCGGCGGTTCCGCCAAGCGCGGCCGCAACCCCGAAACACAGGCCATCCTGCCCCTGCGCGGCAAGATCCTGAACGTGGAACGTGCCCGCCTGGACAAGGCCCTGGGCAACGCGGAGGTCCAGTCCATGATCACCGCGTTCGGCACCGGGATTGGCGAGGACTTCGACCTCGCCAAACTTCGGTACCACAAAATCGTCCTCATGGCTGATGCCGACGTGGACGGCCAGCACATCACCACCTTGCTGATGACCTTGCTGTTCCGCTACATGCGTCCCCTGATCGAGAACGGCTACGTCTACCTGGCGCAACCGCCGCTGTACCGGATCAAATGGTCCAACGCGCCGCACGACTACGTGTACAGCGACCGCGAACGCGACGCCAAACTGGTGGCTGGCCAAGCGGCTGGACGCCGCATCCCGAAGGACAACGGCATCCAGCGCTACAAGGGCCTGGGCGAGATGGACTACACCGAACTCTGGGATACCACCATGGACCCTGACCACCGCACCCTGCTGCAGGTGACCATGGATGACGCCCTCGCCGCCGACCAGATCTTCTCCGTCCTCATGGGCGAAGACGTGGAGTCACGGCGCAACTTCATTCAGCAGAACGCCAAGGACGTCAGGTTCCTGGACATCTAAGGACCCGCTCCAAAGTATTCGGAACCAGACATATACCTGAAACGGAAAATAAAGAATGAGCGACGAAACCCCCGAGATTCCCGCCCCCGAGGCCGGAGAACCGGACACCGTTCTTGAAGGCGACGTGCTGATCGACCGCGTTGAACAGGTGGACCTGCAGACGGAAATGCAGCGTTCCTACCTGGACTACGCCATGGCCGTCATCGTAGGGCGCGCCCTCCCGGACGTCCGCGACGGCCTCAAGCCCGTCCACCGCCGCGTGCTCTACGCGATGTTCGACGGCGGATACCGCCCCGACCGTTCCTTCAACAAGTGCGCCCGCGTGGTGGGCGAAGTCATGGGCCAGTACCACCCGCATGGCGACACTGCCATCTACGATGCCCTGGTCCGGTTGATCCAGGACTGGACCATGCGCTATCCGCTGGCGCTCGGGCAGGGGAACTTCGGTTCACCAGGCAACGACGGTGCCGCCGCACCCCGGTACACCGAGACCAAAATGGCGCCCCTGGCCATGGAAATGGTCCGCGACATCGACGAGGAAACCGTCGATTTCCAGGACAACTACGACGGCAAGAACCAGGAACCCACCATCCTGCCCGCCAGGTTCCCCAACCTGCTGGTGAACGGATCCTCCGGCATTGCGGTCGGCATGGCCACCAACATCCCGCCGCACAACCTGCGGGAAGTGGCGGACGGGGTCCAGTGGTACCTGGCCAACCCCGGCGCCACCCGCGAGCAACTCCTCGAAGAACTGCTGCTGCGGGTCAAGGGCCCGGATTTCCCCACGGGTGCCACCATCCTGGGACACAAGGGCATCGAAGACGCCTACCGGACCGGCCGCGGTTCCGTCACCATGCGTGCAGTGGTCGCGGTGGAGGAACTCCAGGGACGCACCTGCCTGGTGGTCACGGAACTGCCGTACCAGGCCAACCCTGACAACCTGGCCATCAAGATCGCCGAATTGGTCAAGGACGGCAAAATCTCCGGCATCGCGGACCTCCGCGATGAAACCTCCGGCCGCACCGGCCAGCGCCTGGTGATCGTGTTGAAGCGCGACGCCGTACCCAAGGTGGTGCTGAACAACCTCTACAAGCACACCGAGCTGCAGAGCAACTTCTCCGCCAACATGCTGGCCATCGTTGACGGCGTGCCCCGGACACTCAGCCTGGACGCCTTCATCCGGCACTGGGTGACGCACCAAATGGACGTCATTGCACGCCGAACCCGGTACCGCTTGCGCAAGGCCGAGGAGGAAGCCCATATCCTCCGCGCCCTGCTGAAGGCACTGGATATGCTCGACGAAGTCATCGCCCTGATTCGCGCCTCGAACACCACCGAAGCCGCACGCGACGGGTTGATGGAACTTCTTGATATCGACGAGCTGCAGGCCCGCGCCATCCTGGACATGCAGCTGCGCCGCCTCGCCGCCCTGGAACGCCAGAAGATCCAGGACCGGCACACCGAGCTCGAGGCCCTGATCGCCGAATACAACGCGATCCTGGCCTCCGAACAGCGCCAGCGCGAGATCATCAGCGTCGAGCTGGCCGAAATCGTGGACAAGCACGGCGACGACCGCCGCACCAAGATCCTCATGGGCTTCGATGGCGATATGTCCATGGAAGACCTGATCCCCGAAGAGGAAATGGTGGTCACCATCACCCGCGGCGGCTACGTCAAGCGCACGCGCAGTGACAACTACCGCTCACAACAGCGCGGCGGCAAAGGCATCAAGGGTGCCCAGCTTCGCGGCGACGACGTCGTGGAACACTTCTTCGTCACCACAACGCACCACTGGCTGCTCTTCTTCACCAACCTCGGCCGTGTATACCGTGCCAAGGCGTACGAGCTCATGGAAGCGGGCCGGGACGCCAAGGGCCAGCACGTTGCCAACCTGCTCGCATTCCAGCCTGATGAACACATTGCCCAGGTGCTGGACCTGAAGGACTACCAGCAGGCGCCGTACCTGGTGCTCGCCACCAAGCGGGGCCTGGTGAAGAAGACCAGGCTCGAGGACTACGACACCAACCGTTCCGCCGGCGTCATTGCGATCAACCTGCGCGACGGCGACGAACTGGTGTCGGCGCAGCTCGTCTCGGAAACAGACGACCTCTTCCTGGTCTCCCGCATGGGCCAGTCCATCCGCTTCACCGCTACGGACGACGCCCTGCGACCCATGGGCCGGGCAACCTCCGGCGTTACCGGGATGAAGTTCCGCGAGGACGACGAACTGCTGGCCGCCGATGTGGTGACTGACGGCTCGTTCGTCTTCATCGTGACGGAAGGCGGGTACGCCAAGCGCACGGCGGTGGAGGAATACCGCCTCCAGGGCCGTGGCGGTCTCGGCATCAAGGTAGGCAAATACCAGGAAGAACGCGGCCACCTCGTGGGAGCCCTCATCGTCCAGGAAGAGGATGAAGTCCTGGTGGTCATGGAGGGCGGCAAGGTGGTCCGGTCCTCCGTGGCCGGTGTTCCGGCCAAGGGTCGTGACACGATGGGCGTCATCTTCGCCAAGCCGGACAAGAATGACCGGATTATCGAGGTGGCGCGTAACAGCGAACGGGGCCTCGAGGACGATGAATCCGCTGAGGATGACGTAACGTTGGCTGAAGATGGCGGTCCCGCTGGGGATTCCGCCGAGCCAGCAATGGCAGAAGAATCACCGGCCGTTGAGTCAGAGGACGCCTCGGGCGACGCTGAGCCGAACGAAGACAACACGGAGGTAACGAGTGAGTAATTCCGACTCATTTCCCAAGCCGAACAGCACTGTTCCTGACGGGAACCGGCCTTCAGCGGCGCCCCGCGTGAACGCCCCCGTCCGTCCGCAGCAGCGACCGGCAGCGGCCGCAGGTGCCCCGGGCCAGCGTCCCGCGGTTCCGGGCCAGCGCGCGCAGCAGGGCGACCGCCCCGCGCAGCCCGGCCAGCGGCCCTTCCAGGGTCAGCCGGGCCAGCGCCCTGCAGCCTCCGGCCAGCGGCCGGCCCAGGGACAGGGTAATCCCGGCCTGGTGAAGCCCGCGCCGAAAGCAAAGGTACGGCGGGCCCGGCTGCTGATCAGCAAGGTGGACCCCTGGTCCGTACTGAAGATGGCATTCCTGCTCTCGGTGGCACTTGGCATTGTCACCGTGGTGGCAGCAATCGTCTTGTGGACGGTGCTGGACCTGACCGGAATCTTCGACCAGGTGGACAGCCTGCTGGGAACGCTCGCCGGCTCCGAAAGCGGCGGCTTCGAACTGAAGAAGGTGGCATCGCTGGGGCAGGTGGCCTCATTCGCCACCATCATCGCTGTGGTCAACGTTGTCCTGCTGACGGCGCTGTCCATGCTCTCCGCCGTCCTCTACAACATTTCCGCCACGCTGGTGGGTGGAATCGGCGTCACCTTGACGGACGATTAAGAACCCGGTTTCACCGGGGGTAATCCGGTGGAAATGCCCGATTTGAGATCGGGCCGGGATGTGCTGTAAAGTCATATCTCGGCCCGATGAGGCATCGGGGCGTATAGCTCAGGCGGTTAGAGCGCTTCGCTGATAACGAAGAGGTCCCAGGTTCAAGTCCTGGTACGCCCACGGAACCTGTGCAGGTTTCAAACGGAGGTTTGGTCCGGATACATCCGGTACCCGGCCGGAACGGGGAGCATGTGAAGAAGTTGCTGGTACTCGCAGCGGCAATCGCAGGCTTCCTGGTCTTCCGTAAAGCACAGGAATCCGAAGCCCGGAAAACAGTCTGGAGCAAGTCAACCGATACGGTTGACTAGCTTGGGCGCCAGGTAAGGAAGCCGTCAAGGCCTCGCGGTTCCTGGGGTATGATGGACGGGTTGCTTCTTATGGGGGCATGGCGCAATTGGTAGCGCACCTGCTTTGCAAGCAGGGGGTTCGGGGTTCGAGTCCCCGTGCCTCCACCATAGGAAAGTCCCGGTCAGCGGAAACGCCGGCCGGGACTTTTTGTTCTCCTTTCCCTCCGGGGACGGCTCCAGGGGGTATCCATTGAACTTCTTCTTCGCGGCCCTGGGTGTCCTCGGCGTCGCCTCGTCAGGCCCCTTGATCGCCGCAACCCTGGGCGCCACGAGCGTCAGCGCCCTCGCCATTGCCTTTTGGCGCAACGCCATCGGTTCCGTGGTCATGGCTGCCCCCACGCTCATCCGGGAGCCCCGCAAGTTCGGCAGCATCACGGCCCGCGAGTTCCGCTGGTCCCTGCTGGCCGCCGTCGCCCTCGCCCTGCACTTCGCCTGCTTCATCACTTCGCTGCAACTGACCTCCGTTGCGGCCGCCACAGCCCTGGTGTGCCTGCAGTCCGGCTGGATTGCCGTCTTCCAGCTCGTCCGCGGAACCCGGCACCGCTGGCAGGTCCTCGCTGGACTGGGGATTGCCTTCGGCGGTGTTGTCGCCATTACCGGCTTCGACCTGGGAACCTCTTCGCAGGCACTGACCGGAGACCTGCTGGCGATGGCCGGCGGCGCGCTGGCGGGGCTCTACACGCTGGCAGGCGGCAAGGCCCGGCAGAGCATGACCACGGGGACATACACCACGCTCTGCTACGGGATGTGCGCGGTCCTCGTGGCGGTGCTGGCCCTGGCGGCCGGCCAGCCCCTGGCAGGGTTCGAGCCGGCAGGGTGGCTGGGTATCGCGGCCATCACCGTCTGCGCGCAGTTGGTGGGCCATACGGCCTTCAACCACCTGCTGGCCACCATGAGTCCCCTCATCGTCTCCATGATCATCCTGCTGGAAATTCCCGGGGCCGCACTTCTGGCCGCCGTCTTCCTGCACGAGACCCTTCCGGCTGGCACGTACGCCGGGCTGGGCCTCATCCTGGCGGGACTCGCCGTCGTTGTCCTGGGGCAACGGTCCGGAAGGGCAGGGAAGCGGCCACTGCCGCCCGGGGAGGAACCGCCGTCGGGCCGTCCGTTGGCGGAACTGGGAACGGACTGACAGGAAGCCTGCCGCCGCCGGGCCTTACTGTCCGCCGCGGCGGACGGGCTGGGCGGTGTTGACGGTGTGGATGGCCCGCAGGAGCTTTGCCGGGAAATACACCGAAAAGAAGACCACCATGGGGGCCTTCAATGCCATTTTGCGCACGTTGTGGGCTTTGTAGGTCCGATCGAAGCGGGTGACGTAGTAGCGGTAGTCCCGCGGAGAGTCCTCAAGCCGGCGTGCGGACATGCCGGACACCATCTGCGGCCAGTAGCGGACCGGCAGTTCATGGTCGGCAAGGTGCAGGGACAAATCGATGTCCTCGTGCATCTCGTCTTTCTCGTCCCGGCAGGTCTCGGCCCGAATGGTTTCCCAGGCACTGGCACGCAGGGCCATGTTGGAGCCGAACAGGAAGTGGTACTGGTGCTTGGCCAGCTTCAGCATGAGCTGGCGCATTTTGTCGTCCGCTTTGAGCCCAAAACGGCGCATGGGCATGTCGTAATACACCACCGGCCCCGTTGCGGCCTGGACGACGGGATCTGCAAAGGCCTTCTGGACCTGCTCCACCCAGTCGGGTTCGACGATGGAATCCGCGTCGATCCGCCCGAGGACATCCCCCGTGGCGTGGTCGAGCCCGAAGTTCCTGGTGGGGATCAGGCCCTGCTCCCGGTCCTGGCTGAGCAGGATAATGGGGCTTTCCGGGTATTCGAGCTGCATCTGGCTGACGATCGCGGCAGTGCGGTCGCTCGAGAGGTTGTCCACCACGATGATTTCGTGGGCGGGAACCGACTGGTAGATGGCAGCGATGAGGCACTGCCTGATAACGCTTTCCTCGTTGTACGCCGGGATAACGATGGACACGCGGAGCTGTTCGGCTGCGTCGTTCAAGGCATCCCCAGAGGATCGATCGGCTGACATCAGATCAAATCTAGCATCCGGGCCGTGTCCTGCCGCGGCGTGGCCCATGAGCTTCCGCGGACACACAAAAGGGGCCCCGTTCAAAACGGAGCCCCTTGTGCGCGGCGAAGGACTAGGCCTCGGTGGTGCCCTTGACGTCGTTGCCGATGTTCGACGCGATGTTCTTGGTAGCCGTCTTGGCGTCAGTTGCGGCGGTGGGTGCTTCGTCGGCCGCGTCGTCGGCCACGTGCTTGGCCTTGTCAGCGGCGTCTGCAGCCTTGTCCTTGACCGCTTCGGCGGCGTCCGCTGCCTTGTCCGCGACGGCGGAGGCTGCGGAACCTGCGGCGTCTGCAGCCTTACCTGCGGCGTCAGCCACGTGTTCCTTGACCTCGCTGACGGTGGTGGCCGGCACCGGGGCAGGCGTGGGGGTAACCGGCGACGGAGTCTTCCAGGGGTCCTCCACGGGCTTGGAAGCCTTCCACGCGGCAACGCCCGCGGCCACTGCGGCGGCAATCACGCCAAAGACCAGCCAGCCGCGCTTCTTCTTGGGCTCGGGCTGGGACAGCTGGATACCGACGGTGCGGCCAGCCTCGGTTGCGGCGGCCTTGAGCTGCGTACCGGTGGCCTGTGCCTGTTCCTGGATGGCGTGCACAATTCCCGCGTCGCCAAGCTTCTGGGCGACGGCGTCGACGCGGGCAGGTGCGCCTTCAAGGGTGCGGTGAACGGCCTCCGAGGCCACGCCGATCTGGTCGGAGAGCTTGGGCAGGTAGTCCACCACCACGCGGTCACGGGCGTTCAGGACCACCGGCGTTGCCTTGTCCAGGGCGTCGTGAAGCTTGGGTGATGCGTTTTCCACGACGTCGTTGATCTTCGGCGCCAACTGGGCCAGTCCGTCCTGGATCCTGGGCGTCACGGTGGCAACACCATCAGCCAGGTTGTGAGCTGCGGTCTTCAGGCCTTCCTGGATTTTGGGAGATGCGGTATCCAGGCTGTGCTGGAGCCGCGGGACAGCCCAATCCACCGCTGCTTCCACCCGGGGGGCCGCCCAGTCCTTGGCATTTTCCACCGCACTGGTGACCGACTGCTCAAGGTCACGGGCAATACGATCCGATTTCTTCACAACTACCTCCCGATTAATGTGACGGTTCTGTCGCTAGCCTACGTGCCCGGACCACCCCGGGCTATTCACTCTGCGGATTTTAGGCCGATTTCACCCAGCGCGGAACTGCTGCCGCAGCCGTTGCCGCCCATAGGGGACATGGAAGAATGAGGCTTATGACTGCCATCGCAACTGCAAAAGCAACCATCCACACCAGCCTCGGCGACATCGTGGTTAACCTCTTCGGGAACCACGCGCCCAAGACGGTCAAGAACTTCGTTGGCCTTGCCACCGGCGAGCAGGCCTGGACCCACCCGGAAACCGGTGAGGACAAGACCGGCACTCCGCTGTACAACGGAACCATCTTCCACCGCATCATCAAGGACTTCATGGTTCAGGCCGGCGATCCCCTGGGCCGCGGAACCGGTGGCCCCGGCTACCGCTTCGATGACGAAATCCACCCGGAACTGAGCTTCAACCAGCCCTACAAGCTCGCCATGGCCAACGCCGGCATCCAGATGGGCAAAGGCACCAACGGTTCACAGTTCTTCATCACCACCATTCCCACGGACTGGCTGCAGGGCAAGCACACCATCTTCGGTGAGGTGGCGGACGAGGAGTCCAAGAAGGTCGTCGACGCTATCGAGGGTGTCCGCACCGGCATGGGTGACCGCCCCGTGGAGGATGTCACCATCAACAGCATCGACATCGAACAGCTTTAACACCACAGCATGAGTTACGGAATTCCGTCGGCTGAGCCGTCCGCGCAGGTTCCGGTCTGCCCCCGGCATCCGGACCGGCCCTCCTATGTGCGCTGCCAGCGTTGCGGACGCCCGGCGTGCCCGGACTGCCAGCGGGCGGCCGCCGTCGGATTCCAGTGCGTTGACTGCGTCAACGAAACCCGGCGGACGACGCCCGAAGTCCGGACGGTCTACGGCGGGGCCGTGGCCACCGGCAGGCCGATGGTGACGTTTGCCATCATTGCGGTCTGCGCGCTTCTCCAGGTCCTGCAGTTCGTCATTCCCAATGAAGGCGTCTACCGGGCCTTGGCCTTTGCCAACATCTACGCAGAACCGAAGTACAACGAGTTCGAACCATGGCGGATGCTCACTTCGGCATTCCTGCACTCGCCGGACAACCTCCTCCACATTCTGCTTAACATGTACACGCTGTGGATCTTCGGCCAGGCCCTGGAACCAATCCTGGGCCGCCTGCGGTTCCTAGCGCTGTTCGTTATTTCGGCCTTGGGCGGTTCCGTGGGGTACCTGCTGCTGACACCGCTTTATGTTCCCGGCCAGCAACTCTTCGGGGTGGTTGGGGCGTCCGGAGCGATCTTCGGCCTCTTCGGCGCCATGCTGCTGGTCCAGCGCCAGCGCGGAGGCGATACCCGCCAGCTGTGGGTCTTGATTGCCATCAACGGTGTCATCGGCTTCCTGGTCCCCCAAATCGCCTGGCAGGCCCACTTGGGCGGACTGGTCACCGGCGGGCTTTGTGCAGCCGTCCTCGCCTATACCCCGCGGGGACGCCGGCAGGGCCTCATCCAGGCCGCAGGGCTCGCCGCGGTGGTGGCCCTGCTTGTTGCCCTGACATGGTTGCGGGTCTCCCTGTAACTCCCCGCGGTCCAGAAGCACCCCTGAATGCCCGGCACCACAGGTGCCGGGCATTCGTCTTTTCCACAGGCCTTATCCACAGTGTTGGTAACTTACAGGGGTGTAGTTCAGGCGCCGTTTCCCGGACAGTGGCTAGCGATTTACTTCTCGGCCCCGGATATCCTCGATTTCTCCACACCTGTGGATAACCTGTGGGGATAGGGGTGTGCGTAAGTGGATAAGCGGACGATCCGGGACCAACATGTGGACAACTGCCCGCAAAGCACCCCCCGAGCGCGCCAATAGAAGGCAATACCCGGACTTATCGACAGCATTATGCACACTGTTAATAAGTAACAACCCTGTAGTTTCCCGCGCTGGATCCGTGGTGCGAGTAGGCCAGACCGCCCAACCGCCTGTGATTTCCACGGGGTTACCCACAGTTGTGGATAACTTGTGGGTATCGGGATGTTGTTAAGTGCATAACCGCGTCGTCGGCCCCTCAGGCGCCTCTGCCTATGATGGTGCCTTGCCCAGCCGTACTACCTTGAAGGACTCCCGTGAGCGCCACCGAGCACCTGTACCTCGACAAGCAGCACCCGGCTTTGTGGAGGGCGATCAGCGGCCTTGGACTGAAGGTGCAGGAAGCAGCGGAAGCCGCCGGCTTGGGCGCTGGCCTGCTGGAGCTCCTCAATGTACGGATCTCGCAGATCAACGGCTGCGCCTACTGCCTGGACCTGCACGTGCGGAAGGCCGCTGAGGCAGGTGAAAGTCCACAGCGGCTCGCGGTGCTGCCGGCATGGCGGGAAACGGCCCTGTTCACGGACAAGGAAAGGGCTGCGCTGGCGTTGGTGGAAAGCATTACGGAACTCCCCGACCAGGAATCGCGCGAGAGTGAAGAAGCCTATGCAAGGCAGTGCCTCACGGCGGAGGAATTCTCCGCGGTGAGCTGGGTGGCTGTCACCATGAATGCCTTCAATCGGGTTTCCATCACCAGCCACCACCCCGTGAGGCGCAGCCGTCCGTAATGACGGGTCCGGCCGCAACGCTGGTTATCCACAGGTATTCCACACTGTTAACAACCACATCTTGCGGGCAAATTTCGGCCGGTCGGGCAGCAACGCGCCACAGGAGACCTCGGAGGCACGATGCCACAAAGGTTATCCACACTGTGGATAACCTTGCCAACAGCTGCGGACAGCCGACGCGGCGCGGCGCTACTCGGCCCAGATCCCGGAGGAACCGCGACGGTGGCTCGCCAGGAGGTGCGTGTCCACTATTCCCACGGCTTCCATCAGGGCGAACATGGTGGTGGGGCCAACGAACGAGAAGCCCCGTTTCCGTAACGCCTTGGACAATGCGACCGACTCCGCCGATTGGGTGGGAATGTCCGACGCTACTCGGGGACGCGGGGTGCTCGCCGGGCGGAAACTCCAGACAAAGTCCACCAGCCCGCCGTCGTTTCGAAGCTCCACGGTGGCCCGGGCGTTCTTGACCGCGGCGTGGATCTTCAGGCGGTTCCTGACGATGCCCGGGTCCCGCATCAGCCGTTCCACGTCCGCATCGCCGAACAAGGCCACGGCGTCGGGATCGAAACCGGCAAAGGCGGCACGGAAGCCGGGACGCTTGCGCAGGATGGTGGCCCACGAGAGCCCGGCCTGGAATCCCTCCAGGCAAATACGTTCGTAGAGGCCCTGCTCGTCAGTGACGGGCAGCCCCCACTCCTGGTCGTAGTACGCGCGCATCAACGGATCCGTGGATGCCCACGCGGGCCGGGCCAGGCCGTCGTCGCCAATGATCACGCCGGCGGAATCGGGAGACAGGGGGATCCTCCTCGAAAGTAGCGTTGCGAACGCGTCAGGAACGCCAGCGGGTGGTCATCAGGAACCCCACGATGGCAATGCCGAAGCCTGCCACGATGTTCCACGACTGCCACGCCTGGACCGGAAAACGTCCCTCACTGATGTAGAACGTGATGATCCAGAAGAGTCCGATGATCATCAGGCCGAACATCACCGGCTTGAACCAGACGGGGTTGGGCTTGTATGAATCGGTGGAAGCCGGCTGGGCGGTGCTGGCAGTCTTCTTGCGAGGTTTCGACTCGGGCACTGGCTCTCCTTGGCAGGCTGGGCAAGCTCGGCGGCCCGGGCTTGATATCCTGCAAGAAGGAAATTGCCAGCGGTCTGCGCGATCTTGGTCAAATCTGGATTCTTACTAGCAGCCAATTCTAGCCGCAGTTGATGGGCACCCGGTGCCCTGGGTGGACGCCCGGAGGAGAACGCGTGGTATTGCAGGAGAAGGCCGGGCCCGTGGTCCCGCCCGCCCGCCGTGGCTCCCTGCTACGTGGAACCATCCAGGTCATCGGTGAACTGTTGATCACCGCCGGCATCATCCTCCTGCTCTTCGTGGCGTGGCAGCTGTGGTGGACCAACGTTGAATCAGACGCCAAGCAGAGCCAGGTCATCAAGGAATTTGCCCAGGACCTCAGCACCGCTGCGCCGTCCCCGGCAGCAACAGCACCCGCCGCGCCACCGGCAGGCGGGCAGGATTTCGGCACGCCAGTGGTGGGTACCGCCCCGGGCCACGCCGGCACGATCGGCATCATGTACATCCCCCGGTTCGGAGCCACCTACACCCGTCCGATTGTCCAGGGGACCAGCCAGGATGTGCTGGACACCTTGGGGCTGGGACACTACAGCAACACGGCCATGCCCGGTGCGGTGGGCAACTTCGCGGTCGCCGGCCACCGCCAGACGCACGGCGCGGTGCTGGACAACATCCATACCCTGGTGCCGGGGGACAAGATCTACGTCCAGACCAGGGACGGCTTCTATGTCTACGTTTTTCGCAACAACCAGATCGTGCTGCCGTCGCGCACCGACGTCCTGGAACCGGTACCCACCCAACCCGGTGTGGCACCCACGGAAAGTTACCTGACCATGACCAGCTGCAACCCCCGCTTCGGCGCCGAAGAACGCATCATTGCCTATGCACTGCTGGACAGCTGGCGTCCCGCGTCCGCCGGCCCGCCGGCCGAGATCGCGGCACAGGTTGCAGCCGCCACAGGGAAGGGCTGAGCATGTACGCCTGGATATTCCGCCACCTCCCTGGTCCGCTCTGGCTGAGGATTGTCTTCTCATTGGTACTGGTCGCCCTTGCCCTGGTATTGATGGTCCAGTTCCTGTTCCCCTGGATGTCCCACTTCACCCAATTCACCGACTCGACGATTGGTTCAGCAGACCAGCCATGACCACAACCAAGATCCTCGTAGTGGATAACTACGACAGCTTTGTCTACACCCTGGTGGGTTACCTCCAGGAGCTCGGCGCCGAAACCACGGTGGTCCGCAACGACGACGTCACCCTGGCCGAGGCGATCGAACTCGCCGGGGCCCGGGACGGCGTTTTGATTTCACCCGGCCCCGGCAACCCCGCCGAGGCAGGCGTCTGCATCGAGCTGATCAAGTGGTGCGGTGAACACGGCGTGCCGATGTTCGGTGTGTGCCTGGGCCACCAGGCACTGGCGGAGGCGTTCGGCGGCACGGTCACCCATGCCCCGGAGTTGATGCATGGCAAGACCTCGCAGGTGGAGCACAGCGGCACCAGCGTGTTCGCCGGCCTCCCCTCCCCCATCACGGCCACCCGCTACCACTCGCTGGCGGCGGTCCGGGAATCCATTCCCGACGTCCTGGAGGTCACGGCACAAACCGCGTCCGGGGTGGTGATGGGACTGCAGCACAAGACCGCACCGCTTTGCGGCGTCCAGTTCCATCCGGAATCGGTCCTCACCGAGGGCGGATACCAGATGCTTGGCAACTGGCTTGAGTCCCTGGGCATGAAGGGCGCCGCGGCGCGTGCGGCCAAGCTAAGCCCACTTATCCAGCACTAACCGGACCGCCGGGCGGCGCTTCAGCCCTTCTTGGTGGGCTTCGGCGTGGGCGTGGGCGTGTCGGTGGGGGTCGGCGTCGGGGACGGCGCCGGGGCGGGGGCCTTGGCAACCACCACCGTGATGGTCTTTCCTTGTTCGACGGCGGCGTTGACGGGGTCGCTTTGATCCGTCACCTTGCCCGGTTCCACCTGGGAGTTCTCCACCTCCACCACCAGGGGGACCAAACCGATCCCCTTCAGCGCGGCCTCGGCTTCCTCGCGTGAGAGGCCCCGCAGTTCTGGAACCACCACCTTGCCCGTGGACACCACCAGCTCGACGCTGGTGCCCACGCCTACGCTCTGCCCGGGAGCCGGGTTCGACGTAATGACGATTCCCGCCGGCACCGTGACGCTGTTGGCCGTGGTGGTCGATGGAGCGCCCACCAGGCCCACCTGGCGAAGGATGTCCCGTGCGGCAGCCTCGGTCTTGCCCGGAAGGCTGTCAGGAATCTTCACCGCACTGGGCCCATCCGAGACGTTCAGGACCACCTCGGCACCTGGATCCATCGACGCCCCGGCCGAAGGGTCGGTGCCGATGGCCGTTCCCTTGGCAACGGTATCGTTCTGAAGCCTGGTGATCTTGGGACGCAGGTTCGCGTTGTAAAGCGTCTGCAGCGCGGCGCTCTCCGTCATGGCCGCCACCGAAGGTATCTGAACCTTGGCCACGGGCGCCGGCCGGTTGACTGTTTCGTATAGCCAGAGGCCGGCCCCTGCCAGGACCAGCAGGGTGAAGATCACCAGGGTGGCAATCCACGCACGACGACGGGACTTCTGCGGCCTGCTGGGCTCGCGTTCCGGAGGGAGGCCGAGCGGGAGCGGCTCAGCCGTTGTGTGCGCGTCCGCCACTTCCAGCGGACCGGCCGGGTCGTCGTCGTGGTACAGGCCGGCGGCAGCCAGCCGCCCGGTGGGAGAATCATCAAGGAAGCTTGCGCCCGTTGCCGCGAAAGCCTCAGTGCGCGGCTGGGCATCGGGTACATGGTCGTTGGGATCCGTTGGCGCCTCCGACGCCGCCACGACCGGCACGGCCACGCCGGCCTTCGCAGCCCGCAGGGCACGCCGGAAAGCTGCGGCATCCTGGAACCTGTCGTCGCGGTTCTTCTGCAGAGCCTTGGCGATGACCGTATCCAAGGCGGGAGAAACGTCGGGGTTCAGGCTGCTGGGTGGATCGGCGATTTCCCGAACGTGCTGGTACGCCACGGATACCGGACTGTCCCCAACGAACGGCGGCCGGGAGGTCAGCATTTCGTAGAGCAGGCACGCTGCGGAGTAGAGGTCGCTGCGGGCGTCGACAGTTTCGCCCCTCGCCTGCTCCGGAGACAGGTACTGCGCCGTGCCCACCACCGCCTGTGTCTGGGTCATGGTGGCGGAGGAATCAGCGATGGCCCGTGCGATGCCGAAGTCCATCACTTTCACCGAATTGGTTCCGGGGCAGTACATCACGTTGGCCGGTTTGATGTCCCGGTGAACGATCCCGGCCTTGTGGCTGTATTCCAAGGCCGCCAGCACGCCAAGGCAGTAATCGATGGCGTGATCTATGGTCACTTCCTTGGCGCGGATCATGTCGCGCAGCGTCTTGCCCTCAACGAATTCCATCACGATGTAGGGCACCCGCACATCCTCGGCGGAGCCATCGTGGACCAGGTGCTCGCCGGTATCGAAGATGGCCACGATGGAGGGATGGTTCAAGGCAGCCACCGCCTGGGCCTCGCGCTTGAACCGTGCCTGGAACTGAGGGTCCCTGGCCATGTCCGGGCGCAGCAGTTTAATGGCCACGGTCCTGCCGAGGCGGGTATCGGTTCCCCGGTAGACATCAGCCATGCCACCGCGGCCAATGAGGCTGCCGAGCTCGTACCGGCCGCTCAGGACACGCCGGTTATCCACCGGGACGTTGTCCTCCCGGTGCAGCGGTGTGCGTGATGACTCATTCACTGGTGGTCCCGGCGGTCAGGGAGTGCAGGTCGGGGGCGTTCCGGGCGTTTGGCCGGCCGCACAGGTTGGCAGCGGTGAGATGGGCGTCGGCCCCGCCACGGGTGAGGTGGTGGGCGCCGGCGTCGGAGCCGCCGTGGTGGGGGCGGGTTTCGGAGCCGTCGCGTAGATGACCGTAATCAGCGAACCCTTGGGCACTGTTCCGGTGGGGTTCAGCTCCAGGACAGTTCCCGGGGTCGCGGTGCTCTCCTGCGGCAGGACCGTCACCTGGAGCCCCAGACCGGCCAGCGAAGCCTGGACCTGCCGGTAATCCTTGCCCAGGTAGGCCGCCGGAATCACGTTGACCGTGTCCTGGGTTTGCGTGGGCGTGGGCGTCGGTGTGCTGCGGGTCTGCGTGGGCGTGGCCGACGCGGTGGTGCGGGTTGGGGTGGCCGACGGGGAAGGGGTGCTGCTGGTGCTGGTGCCGGACGTCGGGTTGCCGGCCGGCGAGAAGAGGCCCACCTGGTTCAACAGGAAACCCACCAGGGCAAACAGGAGCAGCAGGATTAAGGCGACCAAAGGCCAAGTCCAGGGACTGCGGCCCTTGCGCCGCGGCTCGTCGGCGGGGCCGTCGTCGTACCTCTCCTCCTCCTGGTCCCAGTTCCGTTCCGCCGCCAGGGCGTTGGCGCGCGCGAGATGCCCCTGCGGGCCGTCCGCGCCGGCGGCCGCTGCGCCTGCAGCAACCCCGGCCGCGGCACCGGCGGCACCGGCGCCCAGGACCGGCAATGCCGACGTTGCGGTGGGAGCGGAATCACGCTGCGCGCCGATGACGCCGGTGGGAGCAGTGGCTGTGTCCACCGGGGCGGTGATGGGTCCGGTCTCGGCATCGAACAGCAGCATGCCCGGCACGGCGGCGCGAGCTGCGTTGATGTCGCCGTTCCGGATGGCCTCCGCGGCCTCGGCCAGTTTGATGGCGTTGGCCGGGCGGTTCTTCGGATCCTTGGCCAGCATGGACATCAGGAGCGCACGGACTGGGGTGGGGAGAGACTCCGGGAGCGGTGGCGGTGCATCGTTCACCTGGGCCAAGGCAATGGCGATCTGCGATTCACCGGAGAAAGGCCGGTGGCCGGTGAGGCACTCGTAGCCGATGACGCCCAAGGAATAGATGTCCGATGAACCGGTGGCGGTCTGCCCGGTGGCCTGTTCCGGCGCCAGGTACTGCGCTGTTCCCATGACCTGGCCCGTCTGGGTCAGGGGGACCTGGTCGGCGAGGCGGGCGATGCCGAAATCGGTCACCTTGACCCGGCCGTCGGGGGTGATCAGCAGGTTTCCCGGCTTGACGTCGCGGTGGACCAGGCCCTGCGCGTGCGCGACGGCCAAGGCCCGGGCAGTCTGGGCGATCATCGAGAGCGTACGGTCCGGCGAAAGCACCTGCTCGTGCTCGATGATGCTGCTCAGCGGCTGCCCCGGAACCAGTTCCATGACCAGGTAGGCGGAGCCCTCCTCTTCGCCGTAGTCGAAGACGTTGGCGATGCCCACGTGGTTCAGCAGGGCCGTGTGGCGGGCCTCGGCGCGGAAACGCTGCAGGAAGCCGGGGTCGCCGGTGTACTCCTCCTTCAGCACCTTGATCGCTACGATGCGGCCCAGGACGAGGTCTTTGGCTTTCCAGACTTCGCCCATACCGCCGATCGCGATCCGCGTGGTCAGCTGGAATCTGCCGCCGAGGGTGATTCCGGTTGTAGGCCTCACTTATTCAACACCGCCTCAAAAATCTTCTTCGCGTTGGGACTGGTCAGCTTTGCTCCCGCGTAGATGTCTACGCCTTCCATGACAATCGTGACGCTGACCTTCGGGTTATCAGCGGGGGCGAACCCGGTGAACCACGAGTTGTTGGTTCCGTTTCCGAGTTCAGCGGTGCCGGTCTTGCCAGCGACCTGTACCCCGGGGACGGCCGCGCCCTTGGCGATGCCGTCGGTCACCACGCTGGTCATCCAGTCGGTGATTTGCTTGGCGATTTCCGGGGTGGTGGACGTCCTGAGCTGTGCCGGCTGGGGCTCGTCAATGACGCGCAGATCCGGGGACCGCAGGGTCTTGACCAGGCTTGGCGCCATCTGGACGCCGCCGTTAGCGATGGCGTTCGTCATCATGTTGACCTGCAGCGGCGTGACCCGGACGTCCTTCTGGCCGATGGCGGACTGGGCCAGTCCGGGCTTGTCCAGGTTGTCGGGGAACACGTTGCCTTGGGCATGGCCGAGCTTGAGCTGGTCCCCGACATCCTCGCCAATCCCAAACTTCTTAGCCTGGTCGGCGATGGCGTTGCGGCCAAGGTCCAATGCGATGCTCGCGAACGGTGTGTTGCAGGACTGCTGGAGTGCGAACGCGAACGTGGCGGTGTCCCTGGTGTAGCAGTTGCCGCCGGCGTAGTTGGGCAGCTTGTACTGGATGCCGTCAAATGGCATCTCAGCGGGATTGGGCAGCACGCTGTCCTTGTTGTATTTCCCCGAGGCAAGCGCGGCCGCCGTGTCCACGAGCTTGAAAACGGATCCCGGGGCGAGCAGCGCGCCGGTGGGGCCGCTGACGTTCTGGTTCAGGTTAATGCCGGGCACCTTGACCAGTTCGTTGATGTTGGTGCTCTCCGCAGTGGGATCCTGCGTGGCCACCAGGTTCGGGTTGTAGGACGGCTTGGACACCATCGCAAGGATGGCGCCCGTCTTGGGATTGGTGACGACGATCGAGCCGCGCTGGCCATCCGGGATGAGGCTGTAGGCCAACTGCTGGATCTGTGGATCGATGGTCAGTTCCACCGACGCGCCCTTGGGCTGGTTGCCCAGGAAGAGCTGGCCTACGCGGTCCAGGAAGAGCTGGTCCGAGTTGCCTGCCAGTTCGGCCCCCATGGACTGCTCCAGCCCGGTGGCGCCGTAGTTCTGGGAGAAATACCCGGTCAGTCCCGCATACAGCTCGGGCTGGGTGTACGTGCGCTGGAATTTGCAGGTTTCCGAGTTGCTCTCCACCGACTCCGCCACCGGAGTTCCGCCCACAATGATCGAACCCCGGTCATTGCAGTAGGTCTGGAGGATGGCGCGCTTGTTCCACGGGTTGTCCTTGAGCTCATCGGCGCCCACCACCTGCACGTAGCTGATGGCCCCGAAGATCAGGGCGAACATTGCGATGGCCGCGACCCATGAGTGCCGTATTGCCTGGTTCATGCGTGCTTCACCGCCTCGGTTGGAGTATCAATACCTGTTGATTCGGACCCGGCCGACGGCGGCAGCGGAGTGGTGTCAACCGGCCCACGGGCCGTGTGCGAGATCATCAGCAGCAGCCCCACGATGATCCAGTTGGCCAGCAGGGACGAGCCTCCCGCAGCCAGGAAGGGCGTGGTGAGGCCGGTCAGCGGAATCAGCCGCGTGACGCCGCCGATCACCACAAAGCACTGAAGCGCCACCGCGAAGGACAGTCCGCAGGCCAGCAACTTTCCAAAGGCGTCCCGGGTACCCAGGGCGGCCCGGAACCCGCGGGTGAACAGCAGCAGGTACATCAGGACCACCGCGAAAAGTCCGATCAGGCCCAGCTCCTCGCCCAGGGAGGCAATGATCATGTCGCTGTTGGCGAACGGAACCAGGTCGGGGCGCCCCTGCCCCAGGCCGGTACCCACCAGGCCGCCGTTGGCCATGCCGAAGAGGCCCTCGACGATCTGGAAGCTGCCGCCGTATTGCCGCCCGTAGACCTCATCGGTGAAGGCGTTCAGCCAGCCGTCGATCCGCAGGCCCACATGGGAGAAAACCTGCGAGGCGATGAGGCCGCCACCCAGGAACAGCGCCATGCCAATGACGACCCAGCTGATGCGGCTGGTGGCCACATAGATCATGACGATGAACAGGCCGAAGAACAGGACGGAGGAGCCAAGGTCGCTCTGGAAGACCAGGACGCCAATGCTCACCAGCCAGGCGGCGATCATGGGGCCGAGGTCCTTGAAACGCGGGAACTGCAGCGGCCCCACCTTGCGGCCTGCGAGCAGGATGAGGTCCCGGTTGGAGGAGAGATAGCCGGCAAAGAAGATCGCCAGGGTGATCTTTGCGATTTCACCGGGCTGGAAGGTCATGGGACCTATCCGGATCCACACGCGGGCACCGAGGATTTCACCGGCGCTGATGCCTGGAATCAGGGGGAGCACCAGCAGGACTGCACTGGCCGCCAGTGAAATAAACGTGAACCGGCGCAGCACCCTGTGGTCTTTGAGGAACCAGATGACTGCAATGGCCACGGCCATGGCGATCAGGGTCCAGCGGAGCTGGTTGTTCCCGGTATCACCGCCGGGAGGGTCCAGCCGGTGGATCATCGCCAGGCCCAGGCCGTTCAGGGCAACTACCAGTGGAAGTATTACCGGATCAGCATATTTCGCGCGGAAGCGCAGGACGCCGTGGAACGCCAGGGATGCTGCGGCCAACAGGCTTGACTGGAACCAGAAATCGGAGTCAAAGGCCTTCTGCTGGTCCACACCCACCAGCATGTTCGCGCCGATGCCCACCGTCAGGGCAAGCAGCAGCAGGAGGAGCTCAACGTTGCGGCGGGGCTTGGGGGCGGTGTTGACCTGGCTCATTTGGCCCCCTGGCAGGTGATGGTGGGTGTGGGAGATGGTGACGGTGCCGTCGGGGTGGGCGCCGGTACGGGGGCGCCTGATGCCGGCGGAGGAGCCGCACTGTCGGTTGGTGCGGGTGGCGACGCGGACGCGGACGGCTTGGGGCATTCCTCTTCCGGTGACGTGCTGCCCGTCAGCTCGAGGTTCTTGACGATCCGCTGGGCGTCGTAGAGGTCGTTCGCCGGCACGGTTTGGCGGACGCGCTGCTGCGAGAAGGGCGGCAGGGAATCCATCCGGATATCAGTCACGGCTTCGAGGGATGAGAGCTGGATGGGGCCAAGCCGCTGGGAAACCCCGTTGTAGATGGCCACCCGGGAATCAAACTCGCCCACGTAATAGCGGGTTTGAGTCCAGGCATAGCCCAGCCAGAGGCCAATGGCCACCACGACCACCACGGCGGCTGCAACGGACCACGCGATCCAGCGGCGGGGACGAAGCGGAACAAGGGTGTCCGCGGTGTCGCCGGCCGGTTCCGCTTTGTGGGTGAGCAATGTTGCTGCGCGCCTGGCCACGGTGCGCCCGGCAACCGTGGGGATGGACCCGGATTCCGCGGCGGAAGCAGCCGCACCCACCAGTTCATGCGGGCGGGAGGCAAGCTCCTCGCGGAGGACCTCGGCGGACAGGTGTTCGCCCAGGTGCGGGTCCGTGCTGCCGGGCTCGGCGGAACGTGAGTCCGGGTCAGTGGCGTCGCCGTCGCCGGCTGCGGTGGATGTAGGGTCCTTTGCATCGTCGCCGGTGCCGGTGTCCGGCGGCGCGGGAGCCTGCCTGGCTTGATCCGAAGCGGGGGCTGCAGGCTTGGCGGCCCCTCCGGCAGCTGCCGCGGCAGCGGGCTTGCTGCCAGGCGGCGGCATGATGATCTCGACGGCGGCCGTGCTGACGTCGTCGGCCGTTTCCGGGACGATGTCCAGCACCACCACGGTGACGTTGTCCGGGGATCCGGCCTCAAGGGTCAGGTCAACCAGGGTTTCCGCGCACTCGCGCAGGTCCTTGGTTTCCCGGATTGTCCGTTCCACGGCATGCCCTGCAACGTAGTTCAGTCCGTCCGAGCAGAGCAGCCAGCGGTCGCCCTGCCGCGCTTCCAGTGTGTCCAGGTCCAGCTCGGGGCTGGCGTCGACATCACCCAGGACGCGCATCAGGACGTTCTTGTGCGGGTGCGTTTCGGCTTCCTCGGGCCGGAGGCGGCCCTCATCGATCAGCCGCTGGACAAAGGTGTGGTCTACGCTGATTTGCTTGAATTCTCCGTCGCGGAGCCGGTAGGCGCGGGAATCGCCGATGTGGGCGAAGTGCAGCTTCCCCCCGGCCAGCAGCAGGGCGGTCACGGTGGTGCCCATCCCCGCGAGCTTGGGGTTGATGTGCACCAGTTCGGAGAGCAGGGAGTTGGCGGTCTGTATTTCGTCGGCCAGGATGGTGCCGGCATCGTCGCCGTAGTCGGGCCGGTCCAGGTGGATCATGTCCAGGACGGTGGCGGCGGAAGCGACGTCACCACCTGCGTGCCCGCCCATGCCATCGGCCACCACCGCGAGGTGCCGGCCCACGTAGGCGGAGTCGTCATTCTTGGAGCGGATCCGGCCCACGTCCGAACGCGCTGCGTAACGCATGATGAGGGGCCGCTCCGCCGGATCGGGTCCGGGTGCGGTTTTTTCAGTGACGGCCACGGCTACGGCCTCAATTCGATGACCGTCTTGCCGATTCTCACGGGTACCCCTGGCTCAACCGGCAAGGCGCGGGTCAGTTGCTGGTCTCCCAGGTATGTTCCATTGGTGGAGCCGAGATCTTCGATGAACCACCGGCTTCCCTGCGGGAACAGCCTGGCGTGGCGGCCGGAGGCGTAATCGTCCTCCAGGACCAGGGTGGCTTCCTGGGCGCGTCCCAGGAGGATGGGGCTGGCGGCCAGGGGAAGGGTTTTGCCCTTGAGTGGGCCTTCCACCACGACCAGCTGCCGGGCCTGCTGCTTCACAGGCTGTTGCAGCGGTTCGGCCAGTTCCGGGTTACGGCGGACCTGGCGTGCCGTGGGTGCGCCGGCAGCTGCCTTGCGGCCCACCATGAGGTCGCGGCGCATGGCCGAGACGATGCTGAAGATGAGCACCCAGAGGAGCAGCAGGAAGCCGAACCGCAGCGCGGTGATGGTGAGGTCGCTCATGCGCGGCCACCCGGGCTGGCAGGAAGCAGGCGGAAGATAATCTTTGTCCGTCCCATCGTGATGGTGGAGCCGTCCGTGAGTTCGGTGCTTCCGGAGACCCTCTGCCCGTTGACGTAGCTGCCGTTGGTGGAACCAAGGTCCACCGCATTCGTTACGCCGTCGGCCGTGCGGATTTCGAGGTGGCGGCGCGAGACACCGGTGTCCTCGATGTGGATGTCTGCCTCGGAGGACCGGCCCAGGATGATGGACTGGGCGTTCAGCGAATAACGCTGGCCGTCAATATCGAGCACAGGCTGGAGCCTCGCCGGCTGCCGGCTCGGTGCCGCGGGAACATTGGGCCGCACCTGGGCGGGTGCCGGAGCCGGGGCACCTTGGGATTTCTCGGTCGAGGAAGCGATCTCGAAGTCACCGGCCCGAAGCCCGGACTCCCGGCGAAAAGATATCCTGACCGGCCCCTGGAGGATGTAGCCCTGGCCGCGGACATGGTTGATGACGACGTCGCAGAGTTCTTCGGCGAGGGGAGTGCCCCACTCCTGTGCCCGGCGGAAGTCCTCATCGCTGAGCTGGACATCGAAAACGTTGGGCACCAATGTGCGGCCTGCGGCCACAGTAAGGGCCTTGTGGTCCACTTCGCGGCGGAGCCTGCTGGCAATCTCCACGGGCTCGACCTGGGCCTTGGAACCGGTGGAGAAGACACCGCGGACGGCCTTTTCAATGCCGCGTTCGACCCTGTCCAGCAGACCCATGGTTCTTCTCCTTTCCCCCCGGTTCCAGGGAAGCCGTTGTTCCTGACCAGCACCTGCAGTGCAGTGCGCCGCATTGTGGGGTGGCTGCCGACGGCAGCCGCTCCTGTATCCGATACTACTGGCCAGCCCCGTGAATGACCTTAATCCACAACGGCCGGGCGGCGGCAAAAGTTCGTCTTCACACCCGGGCGTCCCTCGCGCCGGCCCGGCGTTCGGCAGCGTCCCAGGCCCGTTCCGGTGCAGTTTTTGCGCTGCCGACAGCCGGGTCCGGGGATGCCGAAGGCGGCGGCCTGGCGGCCAATTGGTAATTTGCCGCATGTGTCCGTTATGCTTGATCTCGCTGCTTTTACGAGGTGCAGGTACGGAAATCCGGGCCGACTGAGTGGAAGAAGTTGCGCGCGAGTGGCGGAACGGCAGACGCGCTGGCTTCAGGTGCCAGTGTCCGAAAGGGCGTGGGGGTTCAAATCCCCCCTCGCGCACGCATATGGAAAAGCCCCGGTCTTGGACCGGGGCTTTTTTTGCGTTCCCGGCCGCTCATGGGCTGGTTCGCGGATCCGTCCCTATAAAGAGCGGGTGTGCGAACACGCTTAGGAATGCGGCGGCGAAGCGTCCTGCTGCGCGGCCGGGCGCGCGGACGCCTTGAACCGGCGTCGTGAATTGGCCAGGTGGCTCCGCATGGCAGCTGCCGCGGCCGCCTCGTCACCATCGGCGATGGCCTCCAGGATGGAGCGGTGCTCCAGCACCACCTGGTCGAAATGGTCCCGGGCATAATGCTCGACGCCGGTCATCAGGCGGGTGCGCGGCATCGCGATCATGGTCTGCCCCAGGGCTGCCAGGCAGTCGGAGTAATAGGGGTTGCCGGAGGCCGCCGCCACGGCCCGGTGGAATTCGAAGTCCGACTTCATGGCGTGGGCGGGGTGGCCCGAGCTTTCGGTAAAGGCTTCCAGTGCGGTGCCGACGGCCCGCAGCTGCCTGTCCGTGCGGTTGCGGGCCGCCAGTGCCGCGGCCTCCGTCTCCACGCCCATGCGGAATTCCAGCAGGTGGAGCCTGTCCTCTGTGCTGGCCACTGGACGTCCACCCGGCATGGCCGGCGGTGCGTCCGAGGGCGGCGTGAGGGCGAAACTGCCGCGTCCGCGTTCGGTTTCAACGAGTCCCTCGGCCTGCAGCCTTGTCAGGGCTGCACGCACCACCGTGCGGCTGACGCCGAAATCATTGATGAGCGTGTTTTCGCTGGGCAGCTTCTCGCCCGGCTGGATGACACCGTCGACGATGCGGTTGCGAAGGTCAGCGGCGAGATCCGCGGTGAGGTTCCTGCTCATGGGTCAAGGTTACGCGCCGAAGGCCACGCTTTCGGTTGTCCAGGCGCGGGCTTGGTCGCTGAGGGTGATGCCGAGGCCGGGGCGGTCCGGGACGATCATCCGGCCGTCTTTGGTTTCGAGGCGTTCGTTGAACAGCGGGTCGAGCCAGTCGAAGTGCTCTACCCAGGGTTCGCGGGGGTAGGTGGCGGCGAGGTGGAGGTGGATTTCCATGGCGAAGTGCGGGGCTAGGCCCAGGCCGCGTTCGTCGGCGAGGGCGGCGAGTCGGAGGAATTGGGTGATGCCGCCGACGCGTGGGGCATCGGGTTGGATGATGTCGCAGCCGTTGGCGTTGATCAGGGCTTTGTGTTCGGCGACGGAGGCGAGCATTTCGCCGGTGGCGATGGGGGTGTCCAGGACGTGGGCGAGGTGGGCGTGGCCTTCGAAGTCGTAGGCGTCCAGCGGTTCTTCGATCCAGGCCAGGTTGAAGTCTTCGAGGCGGCGGCCCATGCGCAGGGCTGTGGCGCGGTCCCACTGTTGGTTGGCGTCGACCATCAGTGGAACGTCGGGGCCGATGTGGTCCCGGATGCCGGCGACCCGGCGGAGGTCTTCCGTGCTGTCCGGCAGGCCTACTTTGATTTTGATGCCGCCGATGCCTTCCTCGATGGACCGGCTGGCCCGGTCCTTGACCTCTTCGAGGGTGGCGTTGAGGAAGCCGCCGGAGGTGTTGTAGGTCCGCACCGAGTCGCGGTACGAGCCCAGGAGCTTGGCCAGGGGCAGGCCCGCGCGTTTTGCCTTCAGGTCGTACAGGGCGATGTCGACGGCGGCCAGGGACTGGGTGGCGACGCCGGAGCGGCCCACGGAGGCCCCGGCCCACAGGAGTTTGGTATAGATCCTGGCGATGTCGTTGGGGTCCTCGCCGATCAGGCCCTCGGCGACCTCTCTGGCGTGGGCGTACTGTGCCGGTCCGCCGGCCCGTTTGGAGTAGCTGAAGCCGATGCCCGAATGCCCGAGTTCGGTGGTGATCTCGGCGAACAGGAAGACCACCTCGGTCATGGGCTTCTGCCGGCCGGTAAAGACTTTGGCGTCGCTGATGGGAACAGTGAGCGGCAGGCGCGCGGTGGACAGCTTGACGTGCCGGATCAGATCGACAGTACTCATTGATACTCCTAGGGGCGTGACTGGGCTCCATCGCCCACCTCTTTAGGATATAAGTTGATAACTTGTATTACAAGTTTGGGCTTTTGTTGTGCTCACCACTCCGGGATCGCGGCAGGAACAGCGCCGGGCTGCGGTGCTGTTGACCCAGGCATGAAAGCAATTACCTACAGCGAATACGGCAGCCCCGACGTCCTTGAGCTCACCGAGCAGCCCATGCCGAAGGTGGGTCCGGGAATGGTCCTGGTCAAGGTGAAGGCGGCTGCAGTCAATCCGGTGGACTGGAAGATCATGGCGGGTTACCTGGATGCGGCCATGGACCTGCAGTTCCCGGCGATCCCGGGATGGGATGTGGCAGGCGTGGTGGAGTCGGTGGGAATCGATTCCCGGCAGTTCAAACCTGGCGACGAAGTGATCGCCTACGGGCGCAAGGACTACGTCCACGGCGGCAGCTTCGCCGAATACATTGCCTTGCCCGAAAGGCTCCTGGCGCGGAAGCCCGCCGCCCTTGACTGGAACGGGTCCGCAGGCCTTCCGCTGGCGGGCTTGACTGCCTACCAGGTGCTGAACCGCCTTGGCCTCAGCGCAGGCGAGACCGTACTGATCCATGGCGGCGCCGGCGGCGTGGGATCCCTGGGCATCCAGATTGCCGTGGCGCTGGGCGCCGAAGTCATTGCGACGGCGTCGGAAAAGAACCACGATTTCCTCCGCTCCCTGGGCGCGCACCCCGTCACGTATGGTGACGGTCTTGCCGACCGGGTCCGGTCCCTCCGGCCCGGAGGGGTGGACGTGGTTGCCGATTTTGTCGGCGGCAACCTGGCAGCCACCCTCGCCGTGCTTGCAGAAGGCGGACGGCATGCCTCGATCGCCGACAGTGACGTTGAAGAGCATGGCGGCACCTGGATGTGGGTCAGCCCTGTCGGCGCCCAGCTTCAGGAACTGGCGGACCTGGTGGATGAGAGGAAGATGCGGGTGGAGGTTGCCGAGGTGTTTCCCCTGGCCCGGGCGGCGGATGCATTCCGGCTCAACATGGAGGGGCATACCCGGGGCAAGATCGTGGTGACGGTGGATCACACAGTCTGAGTCCGCAACTGCCCGTTATTTCCTGATTGCGCCGAATCCTGCAATCAGCGCCTCGAGTCCGAGGCGGAAGGCGGTGTCGGCCGGGCGGCCGCGTTCCTGCCCGGCCGAGGCCTCCTGCCCTGATGCCGAATGTCTCACGGCCGCCGTGAAATAGGGCGTGGATTCCGCCATTGAACCGGCGTCGAAAATGTCCTCGGGCGCCGTGACGTCGTAGGCGGAGCCGAAGATAAAGGACTCCAGTGCCACGATGGAGGGTACGATCCGGTCCTGGGGAAAGCCGGCGTCCGAAAATCCCTTGCTGACGGTCTCGTACATGGCGAGGGTCTGCGGGGCATCCGTCACAGGCAGGACGGCGATGACGGGAATCAGCGGGGTGTGTTCTGCAAAGACATCCCGGTAGCTCCAGGCCCAGGTGCGCACGGCGTCTTCCCAGCTGCTGCCGCCGAATCCGGAGACATCCACCAAGGACATCAGATGGTCCTCCACCAGGAGCAGCACGTCGTGCTTGGACGCCACGTGGTTGTAGAGGGCGGACGGCGCAACGTCCAACACCTTGGCGAGGGCGGCCATGGTCAGCCCGTCATAGCCTTTGCGGCTGACCAGCTTCAGCGCGGCCGAGGTAATCCCCGCTTTGTCCAAGACCGCCGCCGACGGCCTGCCCGCCCGCCTCTTCTGCGCGCCCCCGCTGGTGGCGGCGCGTCCCTGTGCGGCTGATAGTGCCGGCATTCCTGCCCTTTCGTCGGTGGTCTCCAGCATTATTCCATCCGGGACTTCCGCTCCCGGATGCCACCGGTTATAGTTCTACTAAATGAATGCCATTCATTTAGTGGTTTCCATCACTAGGGAAACCGAAGAGAGGACATCATGCTGAACCTGAACCGCGACGTCGTGGTCGTTGGAGCCGGGCCGTCCGGACTCACCGCCGCCCGTGAACTGAAGAAGGCCGGCCTCACCGTCGCCGTACTTGAGGCCCGCGACCGCGTGGGCGGCCGCACCTGGACGGACACCGTGGACGGCGCCATGCTCGAGATTGGCGGCCAGTGGGTTTCCCCGGACCAGACCGCCCTCCTGGAACTCCTCCGGGAACTGAACCTGGAGACCTACCCGCGCTACCGCGACGGCGAGTCCATCTACATCGGCGCGGACGGCATCCCCGTGCGCTACACCGGCGATTCCTTCCCCGTGGACGCGGACACCGCCGTCGAAATGGACCGCCTGGTGGCCCTCCTGGACGGCCTGGCCGCCGAGATTGGCGCCACGGAACCGTGGGCCCACCCGAAGGCCCGCGAACTGGACACCATTTCCTTCCATCACTGGCTGCGGCAACACTCGGCCAACGAGGAAGCCTGCAAGAACATTGGCCTCTTCATCGCAGGCGGCATGCTCACCAAGCCGGCCCACGCCTTCTCCGCCCTGCAGGCGGTCCTGATGGCCGCCTCCGCCGGCTCGTTCACCCACCTGACGGACGAGGACTTCATCCTCGACCGGCGCGTGGTGGGCGGGATGCAGCAGGTTTCGCTGCTTCAGGCGCAGGAACTGGGCGACGACGTCGTCCTGGACTCCCCGGTGCGCACCATCAACTGGGAGCAGGATGCCGACGGCGGCTACCGGGTCGCCGTCGAGTCTGACCGCGCTACCGTCAACGCCCGGTTTGTGGTCATGGCCGTGCCGCCCAACCTCTATTCCCGAGTCTCGTTCAACCCGCCGTTGCCGCGCCGCCAGCACCAGATGCACCAGCACCAGTCCCTGGGCCTGGTCATCAAGGTCCACGCCGTCTACGCCACTCCTTTCTGGCGGGACAAGGGACTTTCGGGTACTGGCTTTGGGGCGGATGCTTTGGTGCAGGAGGTCTACGACAACACCAACTACGGAGATTCCCGCGGCACGCTGGTGGGCTTCGTCTCGGATGAGAAGGCGGACGCCGTCTTTGAGCTCAGCGCCGACGCCCGGAAGAAGGCCATCCTGGAATCCATTGCCGGCTTCCTTGGCGACGAAGCTCTGGCTCCGGAGGTTTACTACGAGTCCGACTGGGGCTCGGAGGAGTGGACCCGGGGCGCCTACGCTGCCAGCTACGACCTGGGCGGCCTGCACCGTTACGGCAAGGACCAGCTGGCACCCGTGGGTCCTATCTACTGGTCCTCGTCCGACCTGGCCGCGGAAGGCTACCAGCACGTCGACGGTGCCGTCCGCATGGGGCGCCTGACCGCCGCGCGCATCGCCGAGGTGGCGAAGGTTCCGGTTGCCGCCGGCTGGTAAATAAGCATGCTTACTAATAGGCTGGCGGCGGGGAGCGTCCCCGACTTCAGACGAACGAGGTGAGGCATGACTGACGCGCAGAGCATCAGCAAGGTTACTGAGATCATCAACGATGCCAAGATCGGGATGGTCACCACCATCAACGAAGAAGGCGCCCTCGTCAGCCGGCCGCTGGCAGTCCAGGAGGTCATGGACGACGGCGATATGTGGTTCTTCACCGGCCTGGGCACCTCGCAGGTGGCGCACGTCCGGGCAGATCCGCGCGTCAACGTCGCCTTTGGCAAGAACACCGAATGGGTTTCCGTTGCCGGAACCGCCGAGGTGGTCACGGACCGGGCCAAGATCCACGAAATGTGGAACCAGGTGGTCGAGGCGTGGTTCCCCGACGGTCCGGACACCCCCGAAGTGTGCCTGCTCCGGGTCGAATCGGACTCCGCGGAGTACTGGACCAGCCCGGGTGGCACTGCGGCCACCGTGCTGCAGTGGGTGAAGTCTAAGGTCACCAACAGTCGGATGAGTGTTGGCGAGAGCGAAACCGTGGAGCTTTAGCAGAACCAGGGGGCGGAGCGGCTACGGCTGCTCCGCCCTTTTCAACGCCTGCAGGACTGCCGGCAGCAGCACGTCATTGCGGCCCCACAGCGGATCCAGAATCTCCACGTACCAGGAGTCCGCGAGGAGCAGGGCCAGGGCATCGTTGGTTTCCACGGCCCAGTCCCGGATCTGTTCCTCTTCCACCGGGTTTTCGCTGGAGCCGAGGACCGTGGTCACTTCCGATCCGGCGATGGTCACGGGGATGGCTGCGCTGCTGGCCTCGCCAGGCGCGTGCGCCACCGTCACCAGTTCGGTGCGGGTGGACAGCGCCAGCAGTTCACCAGCGGTGGCGGCACTGCAGAAGCCCGTGACGTATTCGCGTTGCGCCGCCGCACCGTCCCGGATGCCCGGTTGGGATTCCTTGGTGAAGAGGCCGTGCCGGTTCAGCTCTGCCAAGGCCCCGGCGATGGGCCTGGTCTCGTCGTCGGAGCCCGGGGCAAAGTGTCCGGGCTGGTAGGAACTACCGCCCTCCAGCCACCGGGCCGTCAGTTCCCCGGCGGCCTCAAGGGTAGTGGCTTGGCGCCAGACTCCACGGTCCTCCAACAGCCGGCCGAACTTGTCACGGACGGGCACTTCCTCAGGCTTCATCTTCGGATGCTATCGCCGGGGCGGCGGCCCGATCCACCGCCCCCGACACAGCAGTTAACCTCAGCCGGCCTGGTCGGCCGGCTGGCGGGATGGAATTCCGGCCGCCCGTTCGGCCGCCGCCAGGGTCGCCGCCAGGCTCCCGACGGCGTCCGGGTACGTCGCGTGCGCGGCAGTGCGCAGCTGGTCCGCCGTGCGCATCGCCTTGATCAGGGCGGAGGTCTCCGGCAGGCGCACGTCCGTCAGGGCGGGGTAGTCGATCATGCTGGCCGGATCGAGCTCATAGCGGCGCCAGCGGAGCAAAAGCTCGTCATGCCGAGCTGTCGCCGCCTGATGGGCAGAGAGCTGCCGGCGGTGCTCACGGCGGCCCGCATGCCAGGCCAGGTACCGGGGGGTGGCGTGGTGGGCGGCAATTCCCGCGGCCACCGCCGCGCCCGCCATGACAAGCCCGGACCAGGGGGACACCATCGCAGGGATGATCAACGCCGGAAGTGCAACGCACGAGCCCAGGAAAAGGTCCCAGAACAGCTGGTCCGGCACCTCGGCGGCGCGGCCCTTGGGTCCCAGTGCCCGGCGTCGTACGGCAAAAACTGTGGCGGCCACGCTGGCAACCAGGACCGGACCACACAACAGGACCGCCCACGCACCTTGATGCAGTCCCTGGAACAGGAATTCGGCCATGGCTGACATTGTGCACCTCCAGCGCCCGCAGGCCCCGGCCGGAACGCCCGGGCTGGTCATTCCATTGCATCGTCTTCCGGGCACCGCGTCAATGGCGTCAGGGAATGGCCACAGGGGGTACTGCAAAGCATCGGGAGGTGGGTAGCGTGGACCCATGCGTATCAAAATGTGCAGCATTCATGTCCAGGATCCCGCAGCGGCCCATGCCTTCTACACGGGGACCCTGGGCTTTGACACGCTCATGGCCATGCCTGAGTACAACCTCTACATCATCAAGGACCCCGGCGCGGACGACAGTTCCACGGGGTTGCTCCTGGAGCCCAGCGACAACCCGATCGGCGCGGACTACATGAACGCCGTGCGCGAAGCGGGCCTGCCCGCCATCGTCTTCGGCGTCCCGGACGTCCAGGCCGAATTCGAACGGCTGACGGCGGCCGGCGTCAGCTTCAAGACGCCGCCCACCACGGATCCCTTCGGCACCAGTGCCGTGTTCGACGACGGCTGCGGCAACTACATCCAGATCCACCAGGACTGAGGGCTACTCCGCCTTCGCGCGGTCCTTCTTGGCCTGCTTTTTCGCCGCCTCTTCCTTGACCCGCTGGGCCTCGGCGCGGACGGCAGCGTGCGTGGAACGCTCGGTGACCAGCCATTGTGGCGGTGCCTGCAGCAGGGCGGTGATTTCCGCCGTCGTAAGCGCTTCCTCCACGCCGCCGCGGGCAAGGCCGCTGATGGACACGTTCAGCTTCTGTGCCACCACCGGGCGGGGGTGCGGGCCGTTGCGGCGGAGCTCGGCGAGCCACTCCGGCGGGTTGGCCTGGAGCTCGGCGAATTCCTCGCGGGTGATGGTTGAATCCTGGAACTCCTGCGGCGCAGCAGGCAGGTAGATGCCAAGTTTCTTGGCAACGGTGGCCGGCTTCATGGACTGGGAGTTTGCAGAGGTCATGCTTCAAGGGTATCCGGGCGGCGGGTACTGTGAAGACGTGCCCGCCGACAATACCCCTGCCCCTGACGCCCCTGACGCCGTTGCCGGCGCAGAGCCGCGGATGCTTCGCATCTCCTACGTGGCAGGAGTGACGCCCGGTAAGTGGATCCGCCGGTGGGAGGAGCGGATGCAGGATATTCCGCTGCGCGCATCCATGGTTGACGACGGCGACCAGCTGGAGGTGCTTCGCGACGGCAGGGCGGACATGGCCTTTGTCCGGCTTCCGGTGGACCGGACCGGCCTCAATGTCATCCCGCTGTATGAGGAGCAGCCCGTGGTGGTGGCCCCCAAAGGCCACGAGATCTCCGTGTTCGAGGAAGTGGCGCTCGCCGACCTGGAAGAGGAATTGATCCTGGATGTGGCCTCATTGGGTGGACCGGAGGCGGCGCTCCAGGTGGTTGCCACCGGCGCCGGGCTGGTGATCCTCCCCATGCCGGTGGCGCGCCACCTCAACGTCAAAGACACGGTGGCGCGGCGGCTGACCGGGTTGGACGGGACGGAAATCGGGCTGGCCTGGCCTGTTGACGCCACGGACGAGGTCCTTGAAGAGTTCATCGGCATCGTCCGCGGGCGCACTGCCCACAGTTCGCGGCAGCCCTCTGCCCAGCCGGTCAAGGAAAAGAAGGATCCCAAACCGGACCGGCGGGGAACCGGGACCAAAAAAGCCCCGAAAGTGGCCCAGCGCTATGCTCCCAACCCGGACAAGGGCCGTGGCAGGGGATCGCGGAAAAAGGGCAAAAGATAATCATTTACGGGTCCGTCGCGGCCAAATAATAAGTCTACTTGCGAATATGTTGCTAAGCATGCTTATTGTAGGAGGGTAGCGACGCGGGGTGACCAGCACCTTGCCACCTGCAGGAAGGCCGCGGCCCGATGACCAGCAACCTCGATCCTGATGCCCGGAGCAGTTACCGCCTGATCGCGTTGGCGGCGCGCCTGATCCAGCGGCGCCAGGACGATGCCCTGGCGCACCTTGGCCTCACCCGTGCCGCCGTCATTGCCCTGGAAGGGTTGACGGACGGTCCGCTGAACCAGGAACAACTTGCGGAGGAAATCCGGGTCCAGAGCCAGACGCTGGGCCGGGTCCTCCTGCGGCTCGAAGCCGCCGGCCTGATAACCCGGACCCGCCAGGTCACGGACCGCCGGCAACTAAAGGTGGAACTGACGGATGCGGGCAGTGCCGCGGTCGAAGCCGCACGGGAAGCGGAGGTCAACGCCTACCCGCGCGACTCCGATATTTCGTGGAAAGCCCTCCGCGAGGAGCTGACGAAGTTCGTCCACGCGGTCCCGCCGGGCCATGACTCCGGAGTAGTTCCCTTCGCGCCGGCCGAACACCGTACGGGGCACCGCGGCCAGGCCAGCCGTGCCGGCGGCTTGCGCGGCTGGGACCAATCCCGTCCAGGCGGATAATCGGCCACGCAACTGCAGTGCCGGCGGTTCGGCAGTCGATCATTCGATGACCAGCGCATGCCCTTGGTGCTACGACGACGGCATTTCCGGTCCGGAATGCCAGCGCAGCAGGGCCGCAACGTGGTCGTTGCCCGGCAGAAGCGGTCCCGGTACCAACAGGACTCGGGCGTCGGTCAGGGCTGCGGCGCGCACCAGTGCCGCAGGGCCCGGAACTACGCCAAGAATTCCGGCAGCCAAGGCTTCGTCCGGGGCGGCGGCGACCCACGGTTCGGCATCCAACGCCAGCAGGGTCCCTCCTGACAAGGCGGCGTCATCCATGATCAGGCATTCCACCTGCGCCTGCTGGAATGCTTTGACCACCGCATCGACTCCGCGGGCGGAACCCGAATTGGGCCTGCCTCCCTGAAGCGCCAGCCTGTCAAGCACGGCGTCCTGCTCCTCTGCCCACAACGCGGCTACGCGCCGGTTCACCTCGTCATCCAGGTCGGCACTGTCCGCACCGGCCGTATGGGTATGGGAATCCACCTCCGAGACGAGAGCCCTGCTGGAGTCCGAGAGGCTTTCCTGCACCAGCCCGCGCGCCCGGACGTCACCTGCGAGAACAATCAGCCTCGCGTGGCTGCCGCTTGCCACCCGGTCAATTTCCGTCGCCACGTCGCTGGCATTGCGGCGCCAAACTTCCTCTGTGTGGTGCTGGAAACGCAGCTGCGACCAGCCGCCGCCATGAAATTTGTGGACGTGCTCGGAGCTTCCTTCCACTTCCCGCACGTTGCCTGGAAAGCTCGCCCCGGTGCGGTACAACCTGATTTCTCCGTGTTCCCGGCTTACCTCTGCAACGATGTAGTGAATTACTTCCGGCCGGTGCTTGAGGAGGGGGATCAGGTTCGGGACTGGCCCAACTTCCATATATTCAGGGAGTATGGGGCTGCCGGGGAGCACCTCGTTGATTTCAGCTTTCCCGGCACGGACCAACACGAACCTGGACGCAGGAGCGGGCACACCAGCCGCCGGTGTCAGAACCTGGCCCATTGCCTGGATGTCGGCGGATGTTGCCCCCTGTGCTTCAAGCCGGGTTTGGGCGTTGCCGGGCCTGACGTCGCCGGCTTCCAAGGTGTCCACCGTCCCGGTCCCGGCGGCGACATAGGCCGTGCACCACGGACCTTGCAGGCGGAAGAGGTGTGCGTACGCTTCCAGGCCCGAACCAGGTTGTTCTGCCATGACGGTCTCCTCCGCGCGTACTGACGCAACCCCGGGTGCGGTTCGTCAATTTACCGTAGCCGCGGAGTGGGGCACGCTGAAGGGACTTCCGACCCCCCTTGGAGCTTTACGCTTGGCAGGCGTCCTTGAGGGCTTTGACCGAGTCCGCCGGCACCTGGTCCCCGGATGCAGCCACGTCGCCGAGCGGCGTCGTGATTTCCGCCGGGACCCCGGCCTCCCGGGCCGCGGACACCAACCCTGCCAGCGCCTTCTTATCGTCCACGCTGACAAGTCCGTCCTGGACCCTGGCGCAGATCTGCTTGGTGACCTCCTGGGCAACGGCGGAGGCGGCCTGGGAAGCGGCGGCGCTGGCCGCGTTGCCGGCCGCGTCCCCTGCCGCTCCGCATCCGGTCAACAACAAACCTGCGGACAGGACGGCGGTGAGGGCTGCGTGGCGGCGGATCATGCTTCCAGCCTACCGGCGCGCGGGAACCCCCAGGATGCTGTCCAGGAGCCCATTCCGGAACTTGCCCTCCGGATCGTGCCCGGCGGCGAAGGCCCGGAAGTCTGCGAAGCGCGGATAGAGCTTCTCCCAGTCGTAAGCGTCCGCGGTAAACAGCTTCCCCCAGTGCGGCCTCGCCCCGAAGGGCCGCAGGGCTTCTTCAAGGACCGGAAGGAAAGCCTCCACCTCGGGTTGCATCGGCTTCCAGGTAAAGTGCAAGGCCACGCTCGGCTGCCGGAAGAACGGGCTGAGCCAAAACTCATCGGCGGCGCCGGTGCGGATCTCCGAGACGAAGAGCAGGGGTGCGAGCTCGTCCGCGAGGGCCCGGACCGCCTGGAGGGCCGCGGGGGCCTGCCCGATGGGCAGGATGAACTCGCTTTGCAGCTCGTCCCCGTTGCTCGGCGTGAATTCATGGCGGAAATGCGGCAGACGGTCCAGCCAGGGCCCGGGCTGGTCCAGCTGGAGGGTGCAGTTCTCGGCAGACATGTCCGGCAGTGGATGGCGCGGGCGCTGGGCCGGTGTGGCGCCGTACAGGTTGGCCAGCGGCTCTTCCCCGGCAAGGGCTTTGCGCCAGACCTGGTTGACGGTGTCACCGGCATAGTCCGTAAAGAGGCTGACGCTGTAGGCGCTGGACACGATGGCGGTGAAGTCCTCCAGCGCGGCATCCCACGGAAGGTCTTCCAGGACGCGCTGGCGCATGCTGAAGCTTGGCCGTACCGCCAGTTCCAGCCCGGTGACGATGCCGAGGGCACCCATGCCCACCACGCTGGCCAGGAAGTCGTCCCCGTCCTTCCGGGACAGCGTGACCTGCTCGCCCGAGGCCCGAACCATGTCGATCGATTCCACGGCGCCGGCCAGTGCGGGGTTGTTGACGCCGGAACCGTGGGTGCCAGTCTGCACCGCGCCGGCTACCGAGATGTGCGGCAGTGATGCCATGTTGTGGATGGCAAGGCCGGCCTCTTCGAGCTTCCGGCACAGGGCACCGTAGCTCACCCCGCCGCTGACCCGGACCGTTGAACGGTCCGCACCCACCTCCACCTGCTGGGGGAGTGCATCGAGGAGGACGTGCACACCGTCCGTGTCTCCGACGCTGTTGAATGAGTGCCGTGACCCCAAGGCCTTCACCCGCGTCGATCCGGCGACGATGGCAGCCAGTTCGCTGACCGATTCCGGCCGCCGGACATCAGCGGAGGAGTATTGGAGGTTTCCTGCCCAGTTCTTCATTGAGTGGCTTTCGCTTGGTGTTGGGGTCATTCCACTGTCAGCGCTAACAAAGTGGGCTGTCAAGGCACTTCCGCTGTGCGGGCGGCGGCCCGCCAGTGTCCGGGCCGTCCGATACCCGCCGGGAGGCTCGTGGCCGCGCTGCCCCGCGCCGCGGCAACCTGCGCGGACCTCCTCGCTGACCTCCCGCAGAACCGCGCCAACACTCTCATGGAGGGACCCGACCTCGGCTGCAAGGACCGTTTCGAGGCTTCCACCGGCGATTCCCTGTACGAGGCTGTGTACCTGGTCCACCTCCCGTGCCGTTTCCGGGCTGTAAGCAAGCGACTCCGCCCGGTCCAGTTGCCAGAGCATTTCGTGGAGCTGCCGCAGGACCTTGAAGGCGGCAAACATGTCCTTGGCCGACCGGGGATCGTCCCGCCAGCTGGTCCCTCCGAAGAGCCGCTGGCTGACGGCCTGGCCGGCGCCGAAGCAGTCAAAGACTGTGCAGCCCGCGAACCCGCGGGCGCGCAGGCTGCGGTGGATTGTGCTGGAGAAGTCGCCTGCCAGCTTGGGGCACGGGGTGGCTGGCGGCTTGTCGATGGCAAAGTCCGCGGAGCGGGTGAATCCGAAGGCGGTGCAACACAGTGCAAAGCACTGGGTGCAGTCAGGTGTGAGGCGTGGGGTGGTGGGTTCCATGGGGGCTCCCTGGGGTGGTTCCGATAAGGGTGCGGAAAGGAGGGGAACCCGGGTTCGGGTTCCCCTCCGGGGCGCACGGAATCACCGTTCCTGTACGGAAGGACAAGAACTGCCGGCAGCGGGATGTCACTGGGAATGCATGGAAGTCACTGCGTCCAGAATAGCCACTGCGGGCGTGCTCTGTCAGGAGGTCCCTGTATCTCCTGCCTGCGTGGTGCGCGGCGGCGGGACGCGGCGGCTGCCGGTGGTTTCGAAGGCCGCGGCCAGCTGGAGCAGGTCCGTGTCGCTGTACGCTGTGCCGGCGATGGTCAGGCCCACGGGCATGGCAAGGTCAGCCGCGACTCCCATGGGGACCGTGACCGTGGGGATGCCCAGGTGCCGGGGGACCAGGTTTCCGTTGGCCACCCACACGCCGTTGCGCCACGCGATGTCTGCGGAAGCCTCGTTGCTGTCGGCATCGGCGGGTGCAACGTCGGCAGCTGCCGGGAACACCACGGCATCCAGTCCCAGCCGGTCCATCCATTCCTCCAGGTCGACGCGCCGGGTTTCCTCCAGCCCCGCCAATCCTTCGGGCAGGTGCGGAATATCGGCCAGGACTGGAACGCCGTACTCCCGGATCCAGGCGGGATAGTCGCTGATGTCGTCATCGAACCCGTCGTAGCGGTCCGGCAGCGAACCTTCAGGGGCTGGGAAGATGGCGGAGCCGTCCACGTCAGACAGGCGGTTCAGCCGCGGATCACCGTTGGCATCAAGGAAGTCATTCCACGCCCAGGCTGACAGGTCCACGATCTCCCGCCGCAGATACTCCGGGGACACGAATCCCCGCGTGGCGATGGTGGGCGCGCCCGGCCGGTCCCCTTCGTAGTTGGACACCACGGGGAAGTCCACCTCGATGACCTCCGCGCCTGCGGCCTCGAGGTCCTGCCGGGCTGCGTTCCAGAGGTCCAGCACCGAGTCCCGGGTATTGATCCGCTGCCCCGTGGGACCACCGATGCCCGGATGGTCCGACGTCCCGGCGTCGGGATCGGCGTTGATGTACATCCGGGGGATACCCAGCCGCTTGCCCGCGAGGACGCCGGCTGCTGCGAAAGCGTCCGGCACGGCCAGCTCAACGTACGACGGCGGGCGGACACTTGATGCCTTGGGTACCGGCACCCACGGCTGGACGCACCAGAAATCCCCGCGTGCCTCGGCGTCGTCCGCCACCACGACGTCCAGGACTTCGAGCAGGTCGGCCATGGTCCGGGCGTGCGGAACCACCACGTCCATGGTGGGCACCAGGGGCCAGTTTCCGCGGACGGAAATGACCCCGCGCGAGGGGGTATAGGCACACAGGGCGTTGTTGGACGCCGGGGCGCGACCGGAGGACCAGGTCTCTTCCGCGAGGCCGAACGCCGCGAAACTGGCGGCGGTGGCGGTCCCGGAGCCGTTGGACGAACCTGACGCGAAGGCGGCCGTGAGGTAGTCCGCGTTGTAGGGGCTTTCTGCCCGCCCGTAGACCCCGCGCTGCATCCCGCCGTTGGCCATGGGAGGCATGTTGGTAAGCCCGATCAGGACTGCGCCGCCGGCCCGGAGCCGTTCAATGGTGAAGGCGTCGCGCTGCGCCACCAGGTCCTTGAACGCCGGGGAACCGGCGGCCACGGTGAGGCCGCGGACCTGGTAACTGTCCTTGGCCGTGTAGGGGATGCCGTCCAACGGGCCCAGCGTGAAGCCGGCCGCCCGGCGCCGATCGGACGCCTGCGCCTCGGCCACCGCCTCCGGATTTATGACCACCATGGCATTTAGACATATGCCCGATGAATCATATTTTTGGATCCGCTCCAGGTACAGCTCCACCAGCTCCTCGCTGGTGACCTCGCCGGACTCGAGCGCCGCACGCAGCCGGCTGATGCCGGCTTCGACGACGTTGAACGGGCGGGCTGCGGGCGCGGACTTTTGCTCCTCGACCAGTTTCACGCGGCCTCCTCCCTCGGGGCAGGCTGCTGCTGGGTGATGCAGTGGATGCCGCCGCCGAAGGCGAAGATGTCGCGGGCGTCCACCAGTTCCACCGTTCGGCCCGGGTACGCGCGCTCGAGGATGCCTGCGGCGATGGCGTCGTTGGGATCATCGAAGCTGCACAGCACCACCACGTCGTTGGCCACGTAGTGGTTGATGTAGGACCAGTCCACCCAGCCTTCGTCGTCCTTGAGGGTTGTGGGCGCGGGAACGTCGATAATGCGCAGCGGCCGGCCCTGGGCGTCCATTTGGCCGGACAGGACAGCCTTCAGTTGGAGGTAGACGGCGTGATCCGGGTGTGCGGGGTCGTCTTGGCGGTGAAGCAGGATGGTGCCGGGTCCAGCGAAGGTTGCCACGATGTCCACATGGCCGCGGGTGCCGAATTCGTCGTAATCGCGCGTGAGTCCGCGCGGCAGCCAGATGGCCTTGCTGGTCCCCAGGGCCGCGGAAACCTCCGCTTCCACGGAGTCCTTGGTGGCGCCGGGGTTGCGGCCGGGATCAAGCTGGACGGTCTCGGTCAGCAACACTGTCCCCTCACCGTCCACGTGGAATCCGCCGCCCTCGTTCACCAGTGAACTTGTCCGGACGGGGACGCCGGTTGTGGCGGCGACGGCCTTTGCCACTGCTTCGTCGTTGCCCCAGGCTGCCCATTCCTGGGCGCCCCAACCGTTGAAGATCCAGTCCACGGCGGCCACTGATCCGTCCGGTTGGTGTACGAAAGTGGGCCCGCTGTCCCGAAGCCAGGCGTCATCGAGGGGGACCTCCACGACGTCGATGCCCGTGCCGAGCCATTCCCGTGCCGCCGTGGCGTCCCGTGGATCGGCCACCACGGTGACCGGCTCGTACCTGGCGATGGTCTGTGCCACCCTGGTCCACGCGGCGCGGGCGCGGTCAAGGGTGGGGCTGCCTGTTGGACCGAAGGTTTCGTTGGGTGGCGGAAATGCCATCCAGGTGCGCTGGTGGGCCTCCCACTCGGCGGGCATCCCGGTGGTGGCGGAGGGCGAAACGTGGTTGGGGGCGGCGGTGGCCCCAACAGCGGTCGAATAAATGAATGACATTCATTTATTATGGAGAGGCGGATGTGTCGTGCGCAAGGGTTACGCCAATTCAGTCCATGCCTGACCGGTCAACTGCCGCCAGGATGGCCCGTGCCAGTTCCGCCGGCTTGGTGAATTGCGGCCAGTGGCCGGTGGGCAGGTCGACATAGTCGACGTCGTGGACCCGCGCCAGCTCGGCGACGAACGGACTGCCGGCCGCGATCCACTCCCTGAGCAGGGCCGCGGGAAACGCGCACGCAATCACAGTGGCGGGCACGGCGTAGCGGCGCTCGTCATGAAGGTGCTGCCTGCCGTAGGCCACGCCCCGCGGTTCGGGAATGGCGCGTTCGCGGAAGGCCCGGCGGAGCCCGTCGTCCAGGTCCACCAGGTCGGCGTCATCGAAGCTTTCCCAAGGCGGAAGGGGAATGTCGTCACCCTCGGCGGGCAGTTCATCATTGATCACACCCCCTTCGCCCAGTGGGCCGCTGTCCACGTAGATGGCGCGCTCCACCTTGTCCGGCCGTGCGTCAACGGCCCCGTGGATGATGGCGCCACCTCCCGAATGCCCCACCAGGACCACCTTGCCGCCGATGGCATCGACGGCCTGGACCACGGCGTCTATGTGGTCCTGCAGCCCTATTCCGGCCCGACTGGAGTCCACCGATTCCAGTCCGGGCAGGGTCAGGGGGTGGGGGCGGTGGCCCGCTGCCTCCAGGGCAGGTGTCACCTCCGCCCAGGATGAAGCGTCCAACCAGAATCCGGGTACCAGGATGATGTCCATGACCGCACCCTACCCCCCACCCCCTGCGCCGGAGCAAGGGGCCGCTACCGCTTCCGATTCCGGCCCTTCCCGGCGTTCCGGCTGCCGCGTTCGAAGGCCTCGCGCTCTGCGGAGCGCTGCGACTTTCCCGCGGAGACCACCTTCTGCTGCCACTCCCGGTGGTAAGCGCGCTGGGCGGCAACGTCGGAGCGGCGGGCCAGGGCTGCGAGTTCACGCTGCATCTTCAGGTACGAATTCCAGCGCCGTTCCTCCAGGACGCCCCCGTCAATCGCTTCCCGGACTGCGCAACCGGGCTCAGTTCCGTGCGCGCAGTCCGCAAACCGGCAGCCCGCGGCCAGTTCCTCCACGTCGCCGAACATCCCGCCCAGGCCTTCGCCGGCGTCGAAGAGCCCGAAACCCCGCACGCCGGGTGTGTCCATCAGCACCGTGCCGTTGGACAGCGGCACCAGTTCGCGGGCGGTGGTGGTGTGCTTGCCCTTGAAATCGCCGGACCTCACCGCACCGGTCTCTTGGAGTTCCTGCCCCGCCAAGGCGTTGATCAAGGTGGACTTGCCGGCTCCGGACGGACCCAGGAGCACAATGGTGCCTCCGGCCGGAATGCGGCCCATCAATTCGTCGATGCCGTCGCCGTTCTCGGCAGAGGTGGTCACCACGTCCACGCCCGCCGCCTGAAGGACCACCTTCCCGACGACGTCGTCCGCCACCTGCGCAAGGTCAGCCTTGGTGATGATCACCAGGGGAGTGGCGCCCGAGTCCCATACCGCCACCAGGGTCCGTTCCAGCCGGTTGTGGGTGAGCGGCCGGTCCACGGGCACCACCACGCCAACGGTGTCCATGTTGGCGGCAAGGACCTGCTCGGCGGACGAGTCCTCGAAGGCACGTTTGCGGCTGAGCTCGGACCGGCGGGGCAGGATGGCCAGGATCTGGCGCCCGCCGGCGCGGTTGGGGCCGATCCAGACCCAGTCACCGGTGACGGGCTGGTCGCCGGTGAGCGGGTAGGGCAGGTGGAGCAGCCCGTCGGCGACGGCGACCAGCAGCAGCGTTCGGTCCACGCGCACCACCCGCCCGGTGCCGGTGGCCTCGGGGTTGGGATGCGCGGCGAAATGGCGGGCGACGGCGGGCGTGTAGCCGTAGGCGAAAGGGCCCTCGGCCGTTGAAGGGTTGTTGATGCCAGGGTTGTCCAGGGCGTTGCCTGAAGGAATATGCACGTTGGTGTCCTCGGAAAGGTTCCCGGAGCAGGCGCGAGGTACCGGTCAGGAATCTCAGGAACGGCGCGTGCAACGGGAAAGGATGGTTGATGGTGTTGATGCGGGGCGCTCACGGCGCGCGGCAGTCGCAGTCATCAAAGCCACCTCCTCTCCCTCGTGCGGGTCCCGTCACCCTGCCGGGAACGGCAGGATGGGGCCGGGTCCCACTTTAGTGGCCGCCGGCGTCGGGCACCAGAGCCTGGACCACAAGGGGGTCGGACTCCCGTGGATCCACCCCCTTCCGGCCGCTAGGCGCTGGTGGCGTCCTGGACCTCGCCCACCAGCTCCTCGATGATGTCTTCGAGGAAGAGCATCCCTGTGGTCCTGCCGCCGGCGTCGAACACCCGGGCCACGTGGGCCCCCGTCCGGCGCATGGCGGCCAGCGCATCCTCAAGGTCGGCGCCGGCAAAGGCCGAGGCGAGGCGCCGGATCCGCTTGGCCGGCACCGGCTGGTGGAACTTCCCGGCCGTGGTCAGGTCCATGACGTCCTTCAGGTGGAGGTAGCCGCCAGGTTCCCCGGCCGGGTTGGTCAGGATGTACCGGGAGTAGCCGTGCCTGGCTACGGCCAGCTGGATATCAGCAGGCGTGGCCGACTCCGGCAGCAGCACCATCTCCGCCATGGGGACCTGGACATCTGCCACGGTCTTGGCCGTGAATTCGAACGCGTTGCTCAGGGTGCCGCTGGTGTCGGCCAGCATCCCGTCCCTGGTGGACTGCTCCACGATGGTGGCGACCTCGTCCAGCGTGTAAGCGCTGGTGGCCTCATCCTTGGGTTCCACACGGAAGAGCCGGAGGACGGCATTGGCAATCCCGTTCAGCGACCAGATCACCGGTTTGAATACCCGGGCCACCAGGACCAACGGGGGAGCGAGCAACAGGGCCGCCCGGGTGGGAACCGAGAAGGAGATGTTCTTGGGCACCATTTCCCCCACCACTACATGCAGGAACGTCACCAGCAGCAGCGCCACAGCGAACGCGATGATGCTGATCGCCTCATAGGACAGGGATGTCAGGCCCAGCGGGATTTCCAGGAGATGGTGGATGGCGGGCTCGGAGACGTTCAGGATGACCAGCGAGCAGACAGTGATGCCCAACTGGCTGGTGGCCAGCATGAGGGTGGCATGCTCCATGGCCCACAGGGTGGTTTTGGCCGCCTTGCTCCCCGCCTCCGCCTTGGGCTCAATCTGGGACCGGCGTGCGGAAATGACGGCAAACTCGGCACCGACGAAGAAGCCGTTCACCAGCAGGAGCACGGCCAGCCAGATGATGCCGGGAAGGTAGTCACTCATGGGCCAGCTCCTGGGTCAGGTTGTCGATCATCCGGTCATGCGGGCTCCGCGGCGGTTCGGCGGCCCCGGCGGGAGTGAAGCGGAGCCGCTCCACATGCATCCCCGCCACGCGCTCCACACGGAGGGTGCCGCCGTCGACCGCCACTTCGTCGCCCAGCTCCGGCAGCCGGTCCAGCTGGTCTGTGACGAACCCGCCAACTGTGTCGTACTCCTCCCCGTCCGGAACCTCGATGCCGGTGCGGTCCAGCAGTTCATCGGGGCGCAGCGCCGCGTCGAACGTGACGGACCGGCCAACCCGGACCACACCCGCCCGTGCGCGGTCGTGTTCATCCTCGAGTTCGCCCACTATCTCCTCCACCAGGTCCTCGAGCGTGACGATTCCGGCGGTACCGCCGTACTCGTCGGAGACGATGGCCACCTGGAGCCCCTGCCGGCGGAGGAGGCCCAAGAGGGTGTCCACGCCCATCGACTCCGGGACCCTGAGCGGTTCAACCATCAGCCCCGCCGCGGTGGTCCCGGCGCGCTGGTCCAGGGGCAGCGCGAACGCCTGCTTGACGTGCAGGAGGCCCAGCACCTCGTCCCGGTCGCGGCCGATCACGGGAAAGCGGGAGTAGCCGGTGGCCGTGGCAAGGGCCACAATGTCCTCGGCGGTGTCACCGGACCCGACAGCGGCCATGCGCACGCGCGGAGTCATCACGTCCGCTGCGCTGTACTCCGAAAAACGCAGGGTGCGGCGCAACAGGGTGGCGTGGTCAAGGTCCAAGACCCCTTCCACGGCGGAGCGGCGCACCAGGGAGCTCAGCTCCTCCGCGCTGCGCGCACCGGAGAGCTCCTCCTTCGGTTCGATCCCGAACCCCCGGATGATCCGGTTGGCTGTGTTGTTGAAGAGCAGGATCACCGGCTTGAACACAGCCGTGAACAGGGCCTGGAACGGGACCACCACCTTGGCGGTAGCCAGCGGCAGTGCCAGGGCGAAGTTCTTCGGGACGAGCTCGCCCACCACCATCGAAAAGACCGTGGCCAGGAAGATCCCGGCAACGGAGCCAACGGCGGGAACCACCGCATCGGGAACGCCCAGCGAGGTGAGCGGCGCGCTGAGCAGCCGGCTGATGGCCGGTTCAAAGGTGTAGCCGGTGAGGAGGGTGGTCAGCGTGATGCCCAGCTGCGCACCGGAAAGGTGGGTTGAGGTGATCCGCAGCGCTTTGATGGTGGGGCCCAGCCGCTTCTCGCCGCGGGCCTGTCGGGACTCGAGGTCATGCCGGTCAAGGTTCACCAGGGCGAACTCGGAGGCGACGAAGAAGCCGGTACCGACGGTCAGGACCAGGCCGATGCCCAGCATGATCCATTCATACATTGGGGCGCCCCTCTCCTGTGGTGGCCGGTGGTCCGGTCAGGCGGCAGAGGGGCCAGGGCATGTGTGAAGGAGGGTCGTCCATAACCGGTTCAACTCTGCTCCCGCCGGCGAAGTTCCCAGCGGGTTCCAGATCCCGTCCAGTGCGGGGTTCCGCGCTTAATCATGGTGCGGGGTTCTTCTGCCAGGCGCGGCGGGGTGTGATACTTGCTGCGGCAGCATTCGGGCTTTTGGGGGGACTTCCTGCATATGGTTCTGGACACCGCAACCCTGCGCATCGCGTTTGGCCTGATGGCCCTGGCGCTGGTGGTCCTCTTCTACTTTTCCGCTTACCGGGTGACGCGCTCGCCGTACAGCGGCTGGTGGTGCGTTGCGCTGGTGTTCTTCCTGGCGGGGTCGGGCTGCTTCCTGCTGAACGGCACCCCCCACCAGGTTTGGGCCAATCCGCTGGGTAACGCGGTGCTGGTGTACGGTGCGGTGGCGGTCTGGGCCGGGGCACGTTCCCTGCGGACGGCGCCGCCGCCGAAGTGGGCCTTCACGGGCATCCCGCTGGTCACGCTGGTTGCCTCCGTGCTGGACCACCCGGCCACCAACACATGGTCCGGTGGCGCCGTGTTCCTCGCCGCCATGAGCGCCACCATCGGGCTGGCATCCCATGAGCTGTGGCGCCTGGAACCCGGCTACTCGAGGGTCCGCATTCCCATGGCCGTGGCTGCTGGAGGGCTGTCCGTTTTCTACTTGTTCCGGTGGGTGGCCTTCCTCCTGGACGGCCAGGACGGTCCAGTGTTCGTCACGGTCTTCGGGTCCGCCGTGACCACCATGGTGACCATGGTGCTGCTGGTGGTGGTCTCCTTCAGCATGGCAGCACTGAGCAGCGAACAGCAGACGCGTGCCCTCCGCGTGGTGGCCACCCGCGATGACCTCACCGGGCTCCTGAACCGCAAGGCGTTCCTGGACCTTGCTGCCGAGCAGCTCGCAGACCGCGCCATCACCCGCGGATCCGGGGCGTTGATCCTTGCCGACCTGGACCATTTCAAGACGGTCAACGACACCTACGGGCACGCTGCCGGGGACTTTGCCCTGAAGGCCTTCGCTGACGCCTGCGTAGCCACCGTGCGTTCCACGGACTTGACCGGGAGGTACGGCGGGGAGGAGTTCGTCATCCTGGTTCCCGGGGCCAGCGCCGAGCGGGCGGAGGCAATCGCGGAGGAGATCAGCAGGCGGCTTGCCGACGCTGCCGCGCCGGGCGGATTGGAGCTGCCCACGGCCAGTTACGGGATTTCCGTCTACGACGCCGGCACCTCCAGCGTGGACCGCCTTATCGCTTCGGCCGATGCGGCCCTCTACCGGGCCAAATCGCTGGGCAGGAACCGCGCCGCCCGCAGCGACGAGATGCTGTAGGGCGGCGCGGCTCCGGACTGCCGGTCAGTGCGGCTGGAGGGCGTCCGCCTGGCCGGCAAGGAGCGTCAGGGCCACGGCTTCGGGCCGGTCCACGGTGCTCTGGATGGCCACGGAGGTGCCCTTGCGGGCCGAATCGAGGATGGATTCCATGACTTCCAGGACGTGGTAGGCCAGGGCACCTCCCGCGCGCGGTTCCTTGCCCTGCGGGGTGGAAGCCAGGTCAGCGATGCCGAACCCGCGTCCGGAGTCGATGTAGCCTGCGGAGGCGGGAAGTGTTTCCCAGTCCTCGGCGCCCAGGGAGAACAGCTGGACGTCGCCGTCGAAGTGGTTGGGGTCCGGCACCACCAGGGATCCGCGTTCGCCGTGGATTTCGATGTTCGGGGACTTGGACTTCACGGCGTCGAAGCTCATGAACAGGGTGGAAAGTGCACCCGAGGCGTGGACCAGGACGCCCGTGACGTGGGAGTCGATGTTAACGGCTACCTGCTCGCCCTGCCGCGGTCCGGACCCGATGGTTCGTTGGTTCCGGGTATGGCTGGCGGCACCCACCACGGACACCACCGGTCCCAGCAGCGTCACCAAGGCCGTGACGTAGTAGGGCCCCATGTCCAGGAGGGGCCCGCCGCCGGGCTGGTAGTAGAAGTCCGGGTTTGGGTGCCAGCGTTCGTGCCCCGGAGTTGCCATGGTGGCGGTGGCCGAGATGGGTGCGCCGATCAGGCCGTCGTCGATCGCTTTGCGGGCGGTTTGGATCCCGGTGCCCAGCACGGTGTCAGGGGCGCAGCCGACGGCGACACCGGCCTCGCGTGCCGCATCCAGCACCTGGCCTGCTTCCTCGGTTGTGGCTGCCAGCGGCTTTTCGCCGTAGACGCTCTTGCCGGCGGCGATCGCCTTTAGCGCAACGTCAGCATGCGCGGCGGGGATGGTCAGGTTCAGGACCAGGTCGATGTCGTCAGCGGCGAGCAGTTCGTCCACGGAGACGGCGCGGACTCCGTCGTAGTCATCCGCCACGGCCTGGGCACGCGCGGGATCCAAGTCCGCGACGGCCACCAGCTGGATCTGGTCCAGGCGCCGGAAGTTGGCGAGGTACTGGGCGATGATGGCTCCGCAGCCAATGATCCCTACGTTCAACGGCTTGCCCACAGCAGGCCCCTTTCGATGATGGTGCGTATGTTCCGGTCCTGCAGGATTTCCACCCGGTGCCCGGGCGTGCAGACGAAGATCCGGCCCTTGCCCCACTGGCGGGTCCAGATGGCGGGGGAGGTGACTTCGCGGTGCCAGGGGTCCCACTCGCGGACTTTTTGGGTGGTGGTGGCGAGGACGTCGATGTAGTCGTCCGAGAGGACCCAGTACTGCTCGGTCTCCAGGTCGAAGTCCTGGATGCCCCGGGTGATGGGGTGTTCGGCCGCCGCGGGCAGCATATTGACGGTGTAGGGCACATAGTTGTCCGACTGCTCGCCGATGCACTCATCCGGGTGTTTGCCGGGGTGGCAGGCGAACTGGCCGCCGATCAGGTGCAGGTAGTCGGAGGTGTTCCGGTAGGAATCGGCGATTCCCCCGTGCCAGCCGGCCAGGCCGGTGCCGTTCTCCACGGCGGCCCGCAGTCCGGCGAACTCGTCCTTTTCGATGGTGGACATGGTCATGCACTGCACGATCAGGTCCACCCCGGCCATGTACGCGGCGTCGGCGTAGACCTTGGGGGATTCCTCCACCCGGACGTCATAGCCGTTGTCTTTGAGATAGGGAATGAAGAGCTCGGTGGCCTCGTAGGGCTGGTGGCCGTCCCAGCCGCCCCGGACCACCAGTGCATGCTTGCGTTCTGTCATTGGATTTCCTTTGTTTGGCTACCGGCCTCGCGGGCCGGAAAGAGCAGGGATCAGCGGCTGGCGAAGGCGGCGTCGAAAGCGGCTGCGGGCGGGGCGATGCGTGCCAGTTCCCGGACCATGGCAAGGGCCTGCGGGGCGCCGATGAGGCGGTCCATTCCAGCATCCTCCCATTCGATGCTGGTGGGACCCTCGTAGCCAATGGCGTTCAGGGTCCGGAAGATCCGGTTCCACTGCACGTCACCGTGTCCTGCCGTGACGAAGTCCCAGCCCCGGCGGGGGTCCGCCCAGGCGAGGTGTGAGCCAAGCCGGCCGTTGCGCCCATCCAGCTGCCGGACGGATTCCTTCACATGCACATGGAAGATCCTGTCCGCGAAGTCCTGGAGGAACATCACGGGATCCAGGTCCTGCCAGATGAAGTGGGAGGGATCGAAGTTCAGCCCAAAATTTTCCCTGTGGCCAATAGCTTCAAGGGTCCGCTTCGTGGTCCAGTAGTCGTAGGCGATCTCGGACGGGTGGACCTCCAGGGCGAACCGGACTCCCACGTCGTCGAAGACGTCCAGGATGGGGTTCCACCGGTCCGCGAAGTCCTGGTAGCCGGCGTCGACCATTGCCTGCGTGGCGGGCGGGAACATGGCGACGGCCTTCCAGATGGAGGAACCGGTGAACCCCGTCACGGTCTTGACGCCAAGCCGTGCGGCCGCCCGCGCGGTGTCCTTCATGGCTTCCGCTGCCCGGCGGCGTACCCCTTCAGGCTCGCCGTTGCCCCAGACTTCCGCCGACAGGATGCCTTGGTGGCGCTCATCGATGGGGTCGTCGCAGACGGCCTGGCCGGTCAGGTGGTTGGCGATGGCGAACACCTGGAGGTTGTTCTTCTCGAGGATGTCCAGCCGGCCCTGGAGGTAGTTGTCGTCCTCCGCTGCCCGGCGGGGGTCCAGGTGGTCGCCCCAGCAGGCGATTTCCAGCCCGTCAAAACCCCACTCGCCGGCAAGCCGGGCCACTTCCTCGAAGGGCAGGTCGGCCCATTGGCCGGTGAACAGCGTGATTGGTCGTGTCATTGGGTGTTCCTTGGGTTCTTGGAGCTGTGGATCGCTCAGACTTTTTGCCATTGGCTCGAATTCGCGGCGCTGGACTCCACGGCAGCAAGGACCCGCTGTACCTGCAGGGCATCCGCGAAGGACGGTTCAGGCTGCCGGCCTTCGCCGATGGCGGTGACGAGGTCCACCACCTGGTGGGTGAAGCCGTGTTCGTACCCGAGGCCGTGCCCGGTGGGCCACCAGTTTCCGACGTACGGGTGCTCGGGCTCGGTGACGAAGATCCGGCGGAATCCTGCGTCGGGCGATTCAGCCGCGTCGTAGAAGGAGAGGACGTTCATCTCCTCGAAGTCAAAGGCGAGGGAACCTTTGGTGCCGTTGATCTCCAGCCGCATGGCGTTCTTCCGGCCCAGGGCGTACCGCGTAGCTTCAAACACGCCGATCGCGCCCGCGGAGGCGCCGCCGTCGAACCTTGCGCTGAAGATGGCCGCATCATCGACGGTGACACTCCCGCGCGGGGCCTCGCTGCTGACGTCGCCGTGGCCGCCGAGGCCCACCAGGTCGCCTGCCAGCGGACGTTCGGGGACGAAGGTTTCCAGCAGTGCCGAGACCCCGCTGATGTTTTGCCCCGTGACCCACTGGGCGGCGTCGATGCTGTGCGCACCGATGTCGCCCAGGGACCCGGATCCGGACTTGGCCTTGTCCAGCCGCCAGGTCATGGGGGCGTTGGCGTCGGCGAGCCAGTCCTGCAGGTACTGGGCGCGGACATGGCGGATCTCGCCGAGCCTGCCCTGTTCGACGAACCGCTTGGCCAGCGCCAAAGCGGGGGTCCGGCGGTAGCTGAAGCCGCACATGGAGAGGACGCCGCGCTTCGCGGCGGTCTCCGCGGCAAGGGTCATCCGTTCGGCTTCTTCCACGGAGTTGGCCAGCGGCTTTTCGCACAGCACGTGCTTGCCGGCTTCGAGGGCCGCGATGGCGATCTCCGCGTGGGTGTTGCCGGGCGTGCAGATGTCGATGAGGTCGATGTCGTCGCGTTCGATCAGGCGCCGCCAGTCGGTCTCCACGGAGTCCCAGCCCAGCTTGTCTGCGGCCGCCTGGACGCCGTCGGCATTCCGCCCGGCCACTGCGGTGAGCTGTGGCTGCAGCGGCAGGTCGAAGAACCGTGGCGCGGTGCGCCAGGCGTGGGAGTGGGCGGCACCCATGAAGGCGTAGCCCACCATGCCCACCCGGAGGGGTTTGGCGATGCTCATGGCATCGGTCCTTTCTACTTGCTGAAGCCGGCGGTCAGGCCGCTGAGCAGCTGCCGGCGGGCGATGACGTACACCACGAGGAGTGGAAGGGTGGCCAGCACGACGGAGGCAAGAATGGCGGGGATGTTCACGCTGAACTCGCCTTGGAAGGTCCACAGCGACAGGGGCAGCACCCTGGTGGCGGGACTCTGCGTCAGGATCAGTGGGAAGAGGAAGCCATTCCAGACGTGGAGGGCGTTGTAGATGCCCACGGTGATGACGGCGGGCTTGGTCATGGGAAGCGCAAGCCGCCACATCATGGCCCAGTCCGAGCAACCATCCAGACGCATCGACTCAAACAGCTCATTGGGGACGTCCCGCATGAAGTTGGAGAGGATGAGGACGCTGACCGGGATGGCAAAGGCCACGGACGGCAGGATCAGCGCCAGCAACGTGTCGTACATGTGGGCCTTGGTGATCATCCAGTAGATGGGGATGATCGTGGCGTGCAGCGGGATGGCCAGGCCCAGGAGGAAAAGGTTGTTCGTCAGGCTCAGGAACTTTCCCCGTCCGCGGACGATGGCGTACGCGGCCATGAAGGAGACCAGCAGCGCCGGCAGCACCGTGCCCAGCGTGACGATCAGGCTGTTGGCGAAGTACCTGGCGAAGTTGTTGTCCAGCACCAGCTTGTAGTTATCCAGCGTAGGTTCCGTTGCCGGCAGCATCGGGTTGGACGTGAAGAACCCCGCCTGGTTCTTGAAGCTGGTGATCACCACGTAATAGATGGGCACGATGATGACGGCGAGCCAAAGCCAGCCGCCCAAGCCGCCCAGGAGGTTCGGCCGCATCCGGCCTGGCCCCTTGGACCTGACAGCCGGTTTTTCCGCGATGGTTCCGGTGGCCGGCGAAGGGGGAATCGGGAGTTGTGTCGTGGACGCCATCAGGCACCTTCCAATTGGCTCGCGTTGCGGTTCTTTCCGCCCAGGCGCTGGAGCAGGAGCGCCAGTCCCAGGCCGATGACGATCAGCATGACGCCGAGGGCGCTCGCCGCGCCCATGTCATTGGCCTTGAAGCCCGTGAGGTACATATGCAGCGGAAGGAGCCGGGTGCTGTAGCCCGGTCCGCCGCCGGTAAGCACGAAGATCAGGTCGAAGTAGGCCAGGCTGCCCACCACCATCAGGGTGGAGGAGGTGATGATGGTGTACTTCAGCTGCGGCAGGGTGATGTTCCAGAACTGGCGCAACCGGCCTGCGCCGTCGATTTCAGCTGCCTCATAGAGCGAGGCCGGGATCTGGCGCACGCCGCCTTGGTAGATCAGTGTGTGGAACGGGACAAACTGCCAGGCAATAACGAAGACGACCACGAAGAGGACCAGATCCGAGTTGCCCAGCCAGTCTTGGGCGAGGATGGGCAGGTTGAATCCGGGGCCCAGGCCGAAGTTGGGATCGAGCAGGGCTTTGAAGGCGATGGCAACGGCCGCGGACGACAGCAGCAATGGCAGGAAGTAGAGGACGGCAAGGGCCGCCCGGTACTTTTGGCCGCCGGCGGTGAAGACCCCCAGCAGCAGGCTGACGGGGGCCTGGACGATGAACGAGAAGAACATGACTTTGGCAGTCACGACCAGCGCGTTGCCCGTTACCGGATCGGTCAGTACCGTCGTCCAGCTGGCCAGGCCCTGCAGCTTGATCTCGCCCAGTCCGTTCCAGCTTGTGAAGCTGAGGAAGACAACGCCGATCAGCGGGATGACGGCAAAGGCGAGGAAGAAGACCAGCGCCGGGACCGCGAGCCACCCCGAGGGGCCCGAGTCACGGACCCCCCGGTTGGTAGAACCAAGAACCGCCATGGCCGCTTACTTTCCTATCGTGGCGTTCATGGTGCTGATGAACTGGTCCGGGCTGATCTTCTGCAGGAAGATCTGGTCCAGGTTCGACAGCATGGCGTCTCCCTGGGCCGGGCTGAGCGCCTGGTCCCAGGAGAGAGTGAAGCTGGGGGCGTTCTTGGCCAGGCCATAGACGAAGGTCAGGAAATCCTTGTCCGGCGAGGCGGCCAGCTTGTCTTCAATTCCCTTGACCACCGGCACAGCGCCGGAACTGATGAGGGCGTCGGTATTCGCGTCGGTGAACATGCCGTCCTTGACATAGTCCAAGGCGGCCTTCTTCTGGGCGTCAGTCGCCTTGGCTGAAATGGACCAGAAGTTGGAGGGATTTCCGACGACGTTCGCCGGGTCTCCCTTGCCGCCGGAGACGGTGGGGAAGGTGGTGTAGCCAAGCTTCCCGCTCTTGACGAAGTCCGCGGCGTCCTTCTTCATGCCCTGGTAGATCCAGCCGCCCTGCAGGATCATGGCTGCCTTGCCCGTGTACATCAGGGCCTGGTCCGCGTTGCTGTCGGCAGCCACCGAAGAGAAGCCGTTGATGAACCCGCCGGCGCCGGCCAGCTCCTGGATCTTCGTGAGCGCTTCCTTCACGGCAGGATCAGACCAGGCACCGGGCTTGTTGGCAGCGATATTGGCGAAGACTTCAGGGCCGCCGATGCGCTCCACGAGGTACTCGAGCCACATAAGGTCCGGCCACTTCGATTGGCCGCCCAGGGAGAAGGGAGCGATGCCGGCCTGCTTGAACTTCGGCACCAGGGCCATCAAGTCGTCCCAGGTCTTGGGCGGCTGGGCACCGACCTTGTCGAAGACGTCTTTGTTGAAGTAGAGGACGACCGGCTGGACGTTGTTGTTCGGCAACGCGTAGGTCTTGCCGTTTACTTCACCGTTCTTGAGCACCGATGGAAGGTAGCGGTCCTTGACCTGCGGGTTGTCCTTGACGAACGTGGACAGGTCATCCACCTGGCCGGCATCGACGTACGATTTCAGCACGCCGCCGCCCCAGCCGTAGACGAACGTGGGTCCTTCACCGGCGCCGATGGCCGTGCGGACCTTTGTCTTGTACGCGTCGTTGGCGAAGAAATCGAGTTTGATCGACTTGTCCGGATTTGCCTGGTTCCAATCGTCCACCGATTTCTGCAGGACAGGCTGGTTGCCGCCGGTCAGGCCCCACATGCTGGCCGAGTCGCTGCTGACGCTGGAACCTGCCGGTCCTGAAGAACCGCAGGCGGCGAGGCTGACTGCCAGTCCTGCCGCAGTGATTGCCACGGCTGCCGAACGCAACTTTCGAAATGTCATGTCGTTTCCGTTCATCCTCCGGGCTCAACGCTGGGTCCCGGTAACGTATGAAGCAGGCATTGCCTCGGCTCCGAGGCGGATCACCCACATCGATTCGGTTGATGGTCGCACCGACAATAGCTCGAAATATTTCGAAAACTTGCGGCCGGTTGTCAAAATGTATCGGTGAGCCGCATCACAGTCAAGGGCCACACGCAGCCTCTTTTTGCATTCTTACAGGGACTTCATTGACCCCTCGGGTTATTGGGTGCAAGATTGCCGTAGTCGAAATGTTTCGAAGGATGGGATGGTCCCTTGGTAAGGACTGAGCGCACGCAAAAGGCGACTCTGGCGGCAGTTGCCTTGCAGGCAGGGGTTTCGACTCCCACGGTTTCGAAGGTGGTCAACGGCCGTGAGGACGTGGCACCGGATACCCGGGCCCGGATCCTCCGGGCACTTGAACAAGCCGGATACCAGTCGCCGGTGCAGCGGCGTACCGCCACCAGGACAGGCACGGTGATCGAAGTGGTGGTGGATGTCCTCACATCCGCCTATACCTCCGAAGTCCTGGCGGGAGTACTGAACTTCGCCGCAGCCGAGGACGTCGAGGTCATGCTGAGCGTTACGGGCCCCACGGCACCCTCCGCCCAAAGCGCTGAACGCCGGGCCCAGCGCATGGTCGACGATGGCAGGGCGGGAATGATCGTGGTGACCTCGGCCTTCAGCGAGGCGCAGCTGCATGCCTTCCGGCGGCGCCACATTCCCGTCGTCGTCATCGATCCGCTCAATCCGCCGCCGGCGGACGTGGTCAGCATCGGTGCCACGAACTGGGCCGGGGGGAAGGCCGCCACCGAGCACCTCCTGGACCTGGGCCACCGGCGCATTGCCTACATCGGCGGAATCGAGCGGGCGGAGTGCAATCAGGCCCGGTTGCACGGCTACATGGCGGCCTTGACGGCCCACGGCGTGCCCGTGGATCCCCAATACATCGTCACCGGCGGCAGGTTCCGCCGGGATAGCGGAGTTGCCGGCCTGAAGGCACTGCTCCGCCTCGAAAACCGCCCCACGGCCATCTTCGCCGGAAGCGACAGCATTGCCCTGGGGGTTCTGGCCGAAGCTGCACACCACGGCCTCCGGGTCCCCGGGGACATCAGCCTCATCGGGTTCGACGGCACCATCCAGGGTGAAGAGTCCGTCCCGGCGTTGACGTCCGTGGCCCAACCGCTGGAGGAGATGGGCCGGGCTGCCCTGCGGTCGCTGCTGCGGCAAGCACGCGGTGAGGTCCTGGATTCGCACCGCGTGGAACTGGCCACGCAGGTGATCGTCCGGGAATCCACTGCACCTCCCGCGGACTGACGGCGAGCACGGGGCCTGGCCCGGTCCAGGATTTAAACGACGGGCGGCCGCCCACCCGGCCGAAAAGACCGGGGTGGCAGCCGCCGTGCGGGTGGGATTCCTAGCGTTTGACGGCTTCGAGCTTGAGCATCTTGGCGATGACGCCGTCGAGTTCGGAGTCGTCGAAGATCTTCTTCCAGTCGTCCTTGATGATGGTGTCCTTGCCGTACTGGATGGCGATTTCGCAGGCTTCCGAGAAGGGGTTGGACCCGCGCAGGGCGTTGGTCAGGGCGATCTGGACGTGGCCGAACAACATGGCCTTGGCCGCCTCCTCCGGCACGCCGGCCGTGTGGACGGTCTCGTGCAGCGCCTCGTTGAGCAGCGTACCGATCATGCAGGCCACGGTTTCCACCAGGGTGGGCTCCAGGATGGCAAGCTGCTTGACGGTGACCCAGTGCACGTCGATGACCGGCGCGTAGATGATGCGGATGACGGCCTCCGCAGAGTCGCGGGTGGCTGCCGGCGCGTCGTCGTCGATGGCGGCGACGACGTTCTGGGGGGCGCCCTCGCCGCCGAAGGTGTCGGCCCATTCCTCCTTGGTGGTGCGCTCCAGGAACACCGACGGGTGGCACGGGTGCGCGACTGCCTGGACGACGTCGTCGCGCTTGGCCAGCAGGCCCGCGTAAGCGGCAGCGGGGTCAAGGGTGAGCAGGATGGCGCCGGCCTTCATCTGCGGCACCACACCTTCGGAGACGATGCCCAGGACGGTGTCGGGGACGGCGAGGATCACCACGTCGGCGCCCTTGACGGCGCCGTCCGTGGCGGTGATCTGGCGGCCTTCGGCCTGGACGCGTTCCTGGCCGGCGGGGGAGTTCTCGCTGTAGAAGACGATGTGGCCGGACTTCTGGAGGTTGCGGGAAACGCGCATCCCCATCTTGCCTCCGGCTCCGATGACGGCGACGGTCAAAGTTTCTGCTGACATTTCACTTGCTCCTTAGGAATTTGATGCTGTGCCGGGTCCACTGGTTTTCGAGCCGGATGGTGTCCGCCTCGGTGTCCTGCCAGGGCAGCCAGTGTTCGACGATCTGGTTGATGTTTCTTTCGTGCGGCCGGATTTTTTCGACCATGTACGCGTAGTCGAGCAGGCCTTCGCCAAGCGGCGCGCCGGAGTAGGTGAAGCCCACCCATCCGTCCTTGCGGCTGAAGGCAAAGTCCTTGATGTGCATGTTCAGGACGTAGGGGGCGACGGCGTCAATGACCTCGCGGGGCATTTCCAGCGCTGCGACGGTGTTGGCGGGGTCGCTGCAGATCCCCAGGTACGGGCTGTCCACGCCGCGGATCACGTCCAGGATGCGGGCGGTGGGGACCTGTTCGTAGGTTTCCACTGCGATCTTCACCCCGGCATCCTCGAATTCCGGCAGCACGTCCTTGAAGATCGCCACCGCTTCCTCCGTGGTGGGGCTGTGGCCGGGGGCGTGGACCATGGTGCGCAGAAGCGGCGAGCCGAGGATGCCGGCGATGTGCAGGAACCTTCGCAGGTGGTCCGGTCGGATGCCCTTGGTGCCCAGCTCCAGGGAGATTCCCAGCCTGTCCGCGGTGTCCCGCACGGCTCGGAGTTCCGTGTCAGCCATGGCCTCCAGGGGTGCGTAGTCGCAAACCTGGAACAGGTCCACGCCCAGTTCCGCGGTCCGCTCCAGGACATCATGAAGGCTCAGTGGCTGGGAGACCTTGGCCGAGAGCTGCCAGAAGAAGGCGTAACTGCTCAGCCCAATCCGTGAGGTCATGCCGGCACCGCCATCGTTTGCAGCCGCGCCGCGGCTTCGTCAAGGACGGCCTTCAGTGCTGTGGGGTCGTGGGCGAAGCGGCCCAGGAACAGGCCGGCGACGGCGGGACCGAGTTGGGTGATCAGGCCCGGCCCGGCGCTGCCGCCATAGATGACGCGGCTGTCTTCCTGCCCCGGGAGGCTGCGCAGGTGCTCGTCCAGGCCCGAAATGACGGCGTTGATATACCCGGGCGTGGCCGGCTCCGGAGCGCAGATGGCCCACTGCGGCTCGTATGCCACGATGGTCCTGGCGGCCGCTGCCAGCGATGACGCGCGTTTGAGGATGCCATCGATTTCCGCCGTGCACTGGGCGATGGCTTCCTCAACGGATCCGCGGTGCAGTTCCCCGACGCACAGGACGGGGGTCAGGCCATTGCGGTAGGCCGCGGCGGTCTTCAGTCCGATCACGCGCTGGTCCTCGTCAAAGATCCGGCGGCGTTCAGCGTGGCCCACCTCGGCGTACCGGCCACCGAGTTCAGCTACTGTTTTGCCGCCGACTTCGCCGGTGAACGCGCCTTCGTCTTCCCAGAAGACGTCCTGCGCTCCGGTGGCAGCACCTGCCGGACCGAGGATCCGTGCCGCTTCCGGGAGCGCCGGGAGGATGGGCAGGACGAAGAGTTCGATGTCGCCGTTTTGCACCGCGGGGTGGGCGAAGGCGATGGATGCGATATCGCGACAGTAGTCCACCGAGCGGGCGTAGCCGAAGTACATCTTCAGGCTGACACCGATAATGGCCGTGGGTCCGGTGCGGGGCTTAGCAGGAAGTGACACCTTCGTAGTCCTTAATCAGGGAAACTTTCTCTGCCGAGGCGGAGGTTTCGTCGAAGGTGTAGGTGAGCCATTCCCTGGCGAGCCGCCGGGCGAGTTCAAGTCCGACGACGCGCTGGCCGAAGGTCAGGACCTGGGCGTTGTTGCTCAGGACGGCGCGTTCAACGGAGAAGCTGTCGTGGGCGGTCACCGCGCGGATGCCGGGGACCTTGTTCGCTGCGATGGCGACGCCGAGCCCGGTTCCGCAGACGAGCAGCGCGCGGTCGGCCTTTCCTGCGGCGATGAGTTCCGCCGCTGCGATGGCTACGGAGGGATAAGGGGTGTGGCTGGTGGCCTCCACGCCCACGTCAGCGACGGACTCGACCAGGTCGGAGGCCTCGAGGTCGGCCTTGAGGGCTTCCTTGTAGTCGAAACCGGCGTCGTCGGCTCCGATGACCAGGCGCAGTTTGGCGCTCATGCGTTCTCCTTGATGGTGGTGTTCTGGCTGAGGGTGTTGTGGATGGCCCGCACGATCAGGGCCATGGAGACGGCGCCCGCGTCCGGGGTACCAAGGCTCTTCTCGGCGTGCGGACGTGCCCGGCCCATCAGTGGCAGCAGGTTGGCGGTGTCCTCGGCGGCCTGCTGCGCGGCGGTGGCGGCAGCGTCCCAGGCTCCGGACAACGGCTTTCCGCTGTCCACGCCGGCGGTGAGGGCATCCCGGAAGGGAACCAGCACGTCCACCAGCGTCTTGTCACCTACCTTGGCCTTGCCGAAGTCCATGATGGCTGCAGCGGCGCCGGCCACTCCGGTGGCGACGGCACCGGCGTCGGGAGCTTTGTCATCGCCCACAGCGTCACCGACGGCGCGCAGGGCCATGCCCCACAGGGCGCCGGAGGTGCCGCCGGCCTTGTCCGCCCAGGCGTCTGCGGCGAAGTAGAGGGTGGTGGCAGCCCCGGCGCCGCGGGCGACGGCGTCTGCCGCGGCCTTCACGGCGGCCCCGACGCCCCGCTCCATGCCGATGCCGTGGTCGCCGTCGCCGGCGACCGCATCGATGCGGCCCAGTTCGCCTGCGTTGGCGTCCACCACGTCCTTGGCCGCGCCGAGCGCTGCGAGGACACGGACGGCCCCGGCACGGGACGCGGGAGTCGCCTCGGGAATGGGAAGTTCGACGTCGGCCACCTCGTCGACGGTCTCTTGCAGCGCTTCGGCCGTGACGGCGCCGCGGCGGAAGGCCGGGGCGTCCGCTGGGGCGTTCCAGAGGGCTTCGAGTTCGTCGTCGAGCCAGAAGAGCGTCAGGGACGTGCCGGCCATGTCGAAGCTGGTGACCAGCTCGCCCACCTGCGGATCCACTGCCTGCAGGCCGGCCTCGGCGAGGAGTTGCGCCACGCGGCGGTAGACCACGAACAGCTCCTCGTACTTCACGCTGCCCAAGCCGTTCAGGATGGGGACCACGCGTGCACCCTTGGGGTCCACGCCCTCCGGCACCTCGGTCAAGAGCTTGGCGACGAGGAGTCCGGCGAGCTCATCCGCCGTCGGAATCGCCGTTTCGTCGATGCCCGGCTCTCCGTGGATGCCCATGCCGACGGCCATGCGGCCCTCGGGGACAGAGAACAGGGGCTGGGTGGCTCCCGGCAGGGTGCATCCGCTGAAGGCCACCCCGAAGGAACGGGTGCGGTGGTTGGCGCGTTCGGCGATTTCCATCACCGCGTCCATTCCGTAGCGTGCTTCCGCGGCGGCGGCCGCCACCTTGAATACGGTCAGGTCCCCGGCAATGCCGCGGCGCTTGGTGTGCTCTTCGACCGGGGCGGAAGAGACGTCGTCGGTGACGGCGATGCTGCGGCAATCGATGCCTTCCCTGCGCAGCTTCTCCTGGGCCTGGGTGAAGTGCAGGACGTCGCCGGCATAGTTGCCGTAGCCCAACAGCACCCCGGTGCCGTTGTTGGCCGCCTTGGCCACGTTGTAAACCTGCTGCGCCGACGGCGACGCGAACAGGTTGCCCATCGCGGCACCGTGCGCCAGGCCTTGGCCCACCAGGCCGGCAAACGCGGGATAGTGGCCGGAGCCTCCGCCGATCACCAGTGCCACCGTGTCCGGGGTGCTCTTGGTGCTGCGGACCACGCCACCCGAAACGCGTTTGACCCAGCGTCCGTGGGAGGCGACGAAGCCCTCGATCATTTCGTCAGCGAAGGCTGAAGGTTCGTTGAAGAGGCGGGTCATGGGAAAGCTCCTGGGCCTGGCTGGGGGGACGATCTGGTTCGGGGGGGTGGGATGGTGCGGGGGCATCCGCGGATGAGGCGGATGCCCCCGGGCTGCTACGGTTCGGCGTGCTGTGCGGCGCCGGCGGGATCCAGTGCCTCGGTGCGGACGCCCTCGCTGGCACGGCCGGAGCGGCTGAGGGCCACCATCAGGACGGCGGACAGCAGCATGAACCCGCCCACGACGAACATCGGCACGGTGTAGTCGCCTGTCCAGTCCTTGAGCCAGCCGGTGATGTAGCCGGCGCTGAAGCCTGCCAGGTTGCCCACGGTGTTGATCAGGGCGATGCCCGCTGCCGCTGCCGCGCCGGTCAGGAACTGGGTGGGAACCGTCCAGAAGTTGGGGAGTGCCGCGAAGATGGCCATGGCCGTGATGGTGATGACGGCGATGGTGGCTGCCGGGCTTCCCGCAAAGAGTGCCAGCGGGATGCTCAGTCCACCCACCAGTGCCGGAACCGCAATGTGCCAGGTCTTGACGCCGCGCTTGGTGGCGTCCTTTGACCAGAAGTAGAGGGCGAAGGCTGCCGGCAGGTACGGGATGGCTGTGATCAGGCCCTTCTGGAGGACGTCAAACTTGGTGCCGTAAATGCCTTCGAAGCCGGAGATGATGGTGGGCAGGAAGAAGCCGAGGGCGTACAGGCCGTAGATGAAGCCGAAGTAGATCAGGGAGAGCATCCAGACGCGGCCGTTGCCGAACACGGTGCGGACGCTGACGTGCTTGTTGCCGGCGGCCGTTTCGTGCTTTTCCTTTTCCAGGGCGCCCGTCAGCCAGGTCTTTTCCTCGGCGGAGAGCCACTTGGCCTTCGCGGGGGAATCGGCCAGGTAGAACCAGGAAATGATGCCGATCAGGATGGCGGGAACGGCCACGCCGAGGAACATGACGCGCCAGCCTTCAAGGCCGAAAAGGCCGTGCTGCTGGATCAAGAGGCCTGCCAGCGGGGCGCCGACCACGGTGGTGAGCGGCTGGGCCAGGTAGAACAAGGCCAGGATCTTGCTGCGGTGCCGTGCGGGAACCCAGAGGCTCAGGAAGAGGATGGCGCCGGGGAAGAAGCCGGCCTCGGCCACACCCAGGATGAAGCGCAGGATGTAGAGCTGTTCAACGTTGGCCACCCAGGTGAACAGCAGGGAGACGATGCCCCAGCTGACCATGATGCGGGCCAGCCAGCGGCGGGCGCCGAACTTGTGGAGCGCCAGGTTGGAGGGGACTTCAAGCAGGATGTAGCCGATGAAGAACACGCCCGAGGCGAAACCGAACTGGGCGGCGTTCAGCGCCAGGTCCTTGTTCATGCCGTTGGGGCCGGCGAAAGAGATGGCGGTGCGGTCGAGGTAGTTGATGAAGAACATCAGTGCGACGAACGGGACAAGCCGGATCGCCACTTTCCTGATTGCGGATTTTTCGACCACCGATTGTGTGGTGTCCACATTGACTCCTAGATGTTGGTGCCCCGGCCGCATCCGTCACTGGAGGCGTGGGGTTGTCTCAGATACGCGCGGACTGGGAGGCGCCGCGGTGCGTGAAGCTGTGAGTTCCACCATAGGACCGAAAAGTAAATTGGTCAACCGGTTGACGAGTTGGTGTCAGTACATTGCGGTCATCATGCGGACCCTCCCTGCAGTCGGGCGTGGTCAACCAGTTGTTACGCTTGGGAGGTGTCCGTAGAATCCGCCGCCTCGACGGCCAAGATCAGTGCCGCCCTGGGCTCTCTGGGGCAGGGTTCAGTAGTGTCGGAAGTGGCCGAGCGCCTGCTGGCCTTCTTTACGAGCGGCGACATTGCACCGGGAACCAGGCTGCCTGCCGAGCGCACGCTGGCCGCCTCCCTTGGCGTGGGCCGGTCTGCGGTGCGTGAGGCCCTCGCCGCGCTGGAAATCCTGGGCATCGTGGTGGTCCGGCCGGGGTCCGGAACCTACCTTCGGGACGGTGTCTCGGAGCTTCTGCCCCGCACCCTGAGCTGGGGCATGATGTTGGGCGCCCCACGCACGCGCGAGCTCGTGGAACTGCGCAGCGGACTGGAAGTGCAGGCTGCCCAGCTGGCCGCGGAGCGCATTACGGATGAAGCGCTGGCACGGATGCGCGACAATCTGGACACCATGGCCCGCACCTTGGATGACCTCGGCGCCTTCGTCGAGGCGGACGCAGCCTTCCACCGCGAAATCGCTGCGGCTTCAGGCAACCAGGTTCTCCAGGAACTCCTGCAAAGTATCCGCTCGCTGCTGCGGATCTGGGTGGACCGGGCCCTCACTGATGAGGGCCATGCTGCGGCCGCCCTCAAGGAGCATGCCAGGATCCACGAAGCCTTGGCGGCCCGCGATGCCGACGCCGTGACCGCCACCATGCGCTCGCACATGCAGACAGCGTCCCGGCGCCTGCTGGCAGGATACGACGCCGCCCAGTAGGGCGCCGCCCTATCCGGCGGCCGCCTTCTTCAATTCCTGCAGGATTTCCAGCTGGACCCGGTTCATGGAGATCAGCAGCTCGATCTCCTTTTTTGCCTCGACATTGGTGTCGTAGTCGTGTTGGGCCATGGCTGCGGCAATGGCGTCCTGCCGCTTGGCGGCGATGAGCAAAATGGCGCCCTGCAGTCCGGCGAGCATGGAAAGCAGGAGGTTCAGCAGGATGTAGGGGTACGGGTCCCAGGCGTTGGCGGCAAGTGCCACGGTATTGATGGCGGCCCAGATGAGCATGAAGCCGATGAAGCTGCCAACGAAGGGCCAGCTTCCCATCCCGTTGCGCATGATGTCAGCGGCACGCTGGCCCTTGCTCAGGGAAGCTTTGTGTTTCTCGTGCCAGGTCTTCTGTTGGAGGCTCATGGCTCAGGGTAGACCCACGACGCCATGCCCCAGGCAGGACTGGGCTGGTCAGGCGCCCAAATGCCCCGTGAGGCGGCGGTGGAACCCGGTGCTGCGCTCGTCCAGGCCTTCGATTGCCACTTCGGCGCCATGATCCGCGTACTTCGTCTCGATCGAGTCCAGGGCGGCAACGGTTGAAGCGTCCCAGATTTGGGCCCGGCTGAGGTCAATGATCACGGAGGCGGGGTCGTCGGCGTAGGCGAAGTGCTCCACGAGGTCATTGCTGCTGCCGAAGAACAATGGCCCCACCACCTCGTAGCGGACGCTCCCGCCGTCGACCGCCAAGGTCCGCTCAACGGTGATGACGTGGGCCACGCGGCGTGCGAACAGCACCATCGCGAGGATGACGCCCACCAGAACCCCGTACGCGAGATTTCCGGTCAGGACCACGACGGCGACCGTGACACCCATGACGAGCGTCTCGGGGACCGGCATCCGCTTCAGCGTGGACGGTTTGACGCTGTGCCAGTCCACAGTGGTCACGGCGACCACCATCATCACGGCCGCCAGTGCCACCATGGGGATCTGTCCCATGATCGAGCTGAGTCCCGTCACCAGGGCCAAAAGGAAGATCCCCGCCACGAACGTCGAAATGCGGGTGCGGGCCTGCCCGGTCTTTACGTTAAGGACGGTCTGGCCAATCATGGCGCAGCCGGCGATGCCGCCATAGAGGCCGGCGAAGATGTTCGAGACGCCCAGGGCCCAGGACTCGCGGCCCTTGTGCGACGGGGTGTCCGTGATGTCGTCCACGAGTTTTGCGGTGAGGAGCGTTTCCATGAGCCCCACGAACGCCACGCTCAGCGCGGTAGGCAGGATCAGCTGGAAGGTCTCAACACTCACCGGGAACAGGAACGGGGTGATCCCGGGCATCTTGCCGGTGAGCGGGCCCTCGTCCGCGACGTTCGGAACGGCGAGGCCGGCGATGATGGCGATGGCGGTGACGACGACGATCGCCACCAGCGGCGACGGGACCGCCTTGGTGAAGCGCGGGAGGATGAAGATGATCGCGAACGTCAGGCCGAACAGGACGTAGGCGAGCCAGGGGACATTGAGGACGTGCGGTACCTGTGCCATGAAGATCAGCACGCCCAGGGCGTTGACGAAGCCGATCATCACCGAACGCGGGATGAACCGCATCAGCCGGGCCAGTCCGGCCAGGCCGAAGACGATCTGGATGACGCCGGCGAGGAGCACCGTGGGCAGGACATACTCGACGCCGTGCTCGTGGACCAGCGGCGCGATCACCAATGCCACGGAGCCCGCCGCCGCCGTCACCACGCCCGGCCGGCCGCCGAGGACCGACATGGTCAGGGCCAGCACGATGGAGGCTACCAGGCTGACCATTGGATCGACACCGGCGACGATCGAAAACGATATGACTTCAGGGACCAGCGCAAGGGTGGTCACCATGCCGGCAAGGACCTCGCGGGAAAGCTGCCGCGGGGAGCGCAGCGCGGTCAGGACCGTGACCGGCTTCCGAAGAAGGCGGGGATTGTCGGCGATGGACAAGGGGCGGCTCCAGGGACGTGGGCCCTCAGGGGAGGGTGGGTGGTCAACGTTTTGCGCGCCACGGTGCGCACGGATCCAGCCCGGTCATGGAAGACAATGGGGATGGAGAGAGAATGCGCCGGGAACTCTCGGCTGCATCTGCAACACTACCCTAACGTGAGGGTTGGGCCGGATTGGTGACGTGATGGTGAACGAAATGACCGCTGAAGAAGTGGTGGCCACGATGCATATCGGGGAACTGGCCGACCGTTCCCAAATGTCGTTACGGACCATCCGCCACTACGACGAGGTTGGGCTGCTCAAACCGTCGGGGCGCACCGAAGGCGGGTTCCGCCTGTACACCGAGCGTGACTTCACGCGCCTGCTCCTGATCCGCCGGATGAAGCCACTGGGGTTCACGCTCGAGGCCATGTCCGGCCTCTTGCGGGTCATCGACGCGCTGGAGGCGGCCGAACCGGGCGTGGAGGACGCAAGTGTCAGGTCCGAACTGAACGAATTCATCGAGGAGGCTGCCCGGCGCCGGGCCAAGCTGGAGGAACAACTTGGCATGGCCGACGAATTCCTTGCGCTGCTTCGTGCCCGGCAGGATGGCCCGGGGCAGCAATAAGCATGGCTGATAAAATGGCCGGGTTGCAGGGCGGCCTTGAAGCTGGTTGAGCCAGGGCCGTAACAAGGTAGGGGACCACACACATCATGACGGCAGGCGGGTCACACCTCAGGACATCGGACAGCCGGCCGGGCGAACCGGCCGATGCTTCCGTGCCTGCCAAGGGCCGCGCCTACCTGGCAACCATTGAAGGTTTCATCGGCGCCCTGATGATGTTCGTCGGTTCGATCGGCACGGGTTGGATTGCCAACGGCTCGCCCATGATCCGCCAGCCCGTGGTGATCGCGCTCCGCACCGAGGGGTGGGGAGTGGCGGTCTCCACCGTCCTGTTGACCGCCGGGGCCATGCTGCTGATGCGCTCCTGGCTCCGGCTGGGCCAGCGGCTGGGGGACTGGGGCCATTCGTCGCTGCGGTCCGTGGTGGTGGCCATCTCCGCCTGGTCGTTGCCCTTGCTGTTCTGTGTCCCGGTCTTCTCCCGCGACGTCTACGCCTACACGGGCCAGGGCCGGCTGGTGATGGAAGGCCAAAACCCCTACGAGGTTGGCATCTCCACCCTCAACAACTGGTTCGCGCTTGGCGCCGACCCCGCCTGGGCGGAAAACCGGACACCCTACGGCCCCTACTTCTTGTGGCTGGCCCGCGGGGTGGTGGGACTGACCGGTGCCCAACCGGACGCATCCGTCCTGCTGTTCCGCCTGCTGGCCGGCGTCGGCGTGCTGCTCTGCGTCATCTACGTGCCCAAGCTCGCCGAGCTGCACGGCATCAACGGGGCGCGCGCACTCTGGGTCTCCGTGGCCAACCCGCTGTTCCTCATCAGCTTCATCGCCAGCGCGCACAACGACGCGCTCATGGTGGGGCTCGCCGTCGCCGGCGTGTACCTGGCCGCCACCCGCCGCTACCTCCTGGGCATCCTCCTGGTGACCGCTTCAATCGGCATCAAGCCCATCACGGTGCTGCTGCTGCCGTTCATCGGCCTGATGTGGGCGGGCCCGGGCGCCACCTGGCCGCGGAAGTTCCTCATGTGGGCGGCCACGGCGGGCATCAGTTTTGGCGTCCTGGCTCTCAGCGGCATCCCGTTCAACCTGGGCATCGGCTGGACCTGGGCCATCATGGACCCCACCCCCGGCTATACGGGCTATTCCCCCTCCGGCTTCCTGGGCCAGCAGGTGGAGATGCTGGCCAACGCCCTGGGCCTGCCGGGCGGAACCTTGGCCACCCTGCTGCGGACCGGCATGAAGTGGGCGGCCATCGGGCTGGTCCTGCTGCTGATGTTCCGCGGCGACTACTCGCGGGCGGTGCGGCGGATGGCCCTGGCGTTCACCGCCGTCGTGATGCTTTCCCCCATCATCCAGCCGTGGTACATCCTGTGGTTCCTGCCGTTTCTGGCCGTCACCGGCATCCGGGACGACTGGCAGATCCGCTCGCTGTACGTGGGCGTGACGTTCTTCGTGGTGTTCGGCGCCCAGGACCAGCTTTCGGTCTGGTCCTTCGTGGAGCTGCCCATCGACGCCTCGTCCCTGGCATTCTTCACCGCCCTGGCCTTCACGTTCTACCTGCTGGTCCTGGATGTCCACACCCGGAAACTGCTGATCGAAGGCAGGCCGCTGGATGTGGCGCGGCGGGCGTGGACGTGGGCGGTGGAACGTCGGGCTGCGCGACGGGCTGAAGCCCGCGCCGCCGTCGACCGCTCCGAGGCGCCCTAGGCTCCTGCCGGTACCTGCGCGGCGGTTTTCCGGCCCAGCTCCGCGGTGCGTTTCACCGACCACCACAGCAGCACCACCAGGAGCACGTTGCGGGTGGTGAGGATGGCCGCCATGACCGGGTGGGCGTGGATGAGCGGCGTGTAGAACAGCGGGTAGATCACGAAGGTGGTCATGGCGATGCCCATCAGCAACGCTGCCGGGACCTTCCAACGATCCCAGTCGTGGGTGAGGCCGGCGATGATCACCGGTGCCAGCCAGATGATGAACTGCGGGGAGCCCACCTTGTTGAAGACGATGAACGCGGTGACCATCATCAGGGCGCCTTCGAGGAACAGTTCTTCCCGCTCGGCGCCGCGCCGCAGGGCACGCACCAGCAGGATGGCAGCGCCAAGGGCGGCGAGGATGAGCAGCGGCTGCATCAGGAACGCGGCCACGTCGGCCCCCGGCCCGTAGACCTCGGTGGAGTTGATGGCGGTGTTGTCCGCCATTTTCGAGCCGGCAATGTGGAAGACGCTGAGCCACACCCAGGGGGTGGAGAACGTGGCCTCGAGCTGCATGCCGCGCTCGCCCTGGTTGGTGAGGAAATCCATGATGTGCGGCAGGCCGCCGGTCAGCCAGGTTCCCAGGCCGACGACGGCGGTCACAGCGGCGCCGGCGAGCACCACTTGGACACGCTTGTGGCTGGCGATCACGATGGGCACCAGCACGGCTGCGGGCCACACCTTGATCCAGGTGGCGATGCTGAGCAGGACGCCTGCCACCACGGGCCGTTCCGCCACATAGAGCAGCGCGATCAGGACGATCGGGGCGGTGATCCCTTCCACCCGGGCAAAGCTGAGGTACCCCATGAAGACCGTGAAGAACAGCCACCACCAGGCCGGGGCAACACCGGTGACGGTCCGCGGTCCGCGGGTCAGGTAGAGCAGTCCGACGGCGTTCAGCGCCGTGATGATCAGGAACCAGACCAGCAGGTAGGGGCCGGGCCCGGCGATGTTGGCAAGGAAGATGGGGATCTGCGCCAGCACCGGGTAGACCCAGGGGCTGATCTTCCCGGTCAGGTCCGCCGGGTTGTAGCCGGCCATCGCCCACTGCCGGTACTGCTCGGTGTCGCTGAACGTATTGCCGTTCAGGAAGAAGGACGCCATCCAGCCCAGGAAATACAGGTGCACGACGGCGAAGCCCCACCAGACGCTGGACGGGCGGGCGAACCAGTCCACCACCGTGGCCGGGAGGACTTTGCTGCGGACCGTCACCAGGCGGTCAAAGAACCTCGTGGAAATCTCAGGTCTCCTTGAGCGCGGGGGCGGGTGCTGCGGTCTTCCTGCCCAGGGAGTACAGGCGCCGGACGCTCCACAGGAACAGGACCACGAGCAGGACGTTGCGGATGGTCAGGACCAGGGCCATCCACGGGTTGTTGTGGCTGAGGGCGTCGTAGAACAGCGGGTAGATGAAGTACGTGGCCACGGCGATGGCGATCAGCATCGCCGCCGGGACGCGCCATTCGCGCCAGCTGTGCGCCAGGCCGACGGCGACGGCAGGTCCCAGCCACACCATGAACTGCGGGGAGCCCACCTTGTTAAAGACCACGAAGGCGGCGGCCAGGGCGAGGGCGCCGGCGAGAAGCAGTTCGGTGCGGTCTACACCGCCGGCCACCTTGTGCTGCTTGCCGTTGTGCAGCGCCCAGAACGCAAGGCCTGCCACCAGCAGCGCGGCCAGGACCAGGAGCGGCTGCATCAGGAAGGACATGGTGGCGGTGCCCGGACCGTCCACCTGCATGGAGTTGATGTCCGTGTTCATGTACATCCGGGAACCGCCCGCGTTCAGGACGGACAGCCAGAGCCAAGGCGTGGTGAAGGTGGCCTCAAGCTGCATGCCACGGTCGCCCTGCTGCGTGAGGAAGTTCAGGAGCTTGGGAACGCTGCCCAGGGCGGCCGCCAGCGCCACGACGCCCGCCGTCGTCGCGATTCCTGCCAGCACCACCAGCAGGCGGTTCTTTACCACCGCGAAGAGGGCCAGCATGATGGCTGCCGGCCACACCTTCACCCAGGTGCCGATGGCCAGCAGGACCGAGGCCACGAACGGGCGCTGGACCCCGTACGCCAGGGCTACCAGGACCAGCGGGGCGGTGAGTCCGTCCACGCGGGCGAATCCCAGCCAGCCCATCAGGAACGTGAAGGCCAGCCACCACCAGCCGGCGGGGATGGCGTTGGTGTTGCGGCCCCGCTCCGTGAGTTTCAGCAGCGCCCAGCCGTTGAGGAGCGTGGTCATGAGGACCCAGAGGAAGAAGAACGGCCCCGGTCCCGCCACGCCCGCTATGGCCATGGGGATCAAGGCCAGGATGGGGTAGACCCAGGGGCTGGGGCCGCCGGAGAGGTTCGCGTCGTTGAAGCCGGCCATGGCCCACTCGCGGTAAATGAAGGTGTCGCTGAAAGCTTCACCGCGCAGGGACAAGGATGCGCCGAACACCAGGAAGACCAGGTGCACCACAATGAAGCCGCCCAGCAGTCCGCGCCCGCTGTTCAACGCCGTACGCACCCTCGCCGGGAGGATGACGTCGCGGATCCGGGTGAGGTTGCCGAAGAGAGCGTCGGTGGAAATGGCGGATTCCTTGTCAGGTCGTTGCACTGTCAGCGGCGGCGCAAAATGGCTCGGGTCATGCCCCGAAGCGGGTCTCATGGAGATTGGAGGCCTTGGATTTCGGGTTCCAGTCCCGTTCAACTCTAATTCACGGCGCATCTCCGCCAATAATTGTCAGGACAATCCAGGGACTCCACGCGCCTGACCTGCGGCCTTTATCTAAAGTTGCTGGCACTTATTTGCTCAGGCACCATGGTGCGAGGCACGTGAGTGCCTACCGCCTATGCAGCCAGGGGGAGCGCAGGGCGTCGAATGACCACCCCAACCCCACGAAAGACATAAGGCGCCATTCAATGAACTTCCCCCTGACCCTGACCGTGTCCGACCGCCAGAGCATGGACAGCGAACTCGACGCCGCCGTCGCAGCCGCCAAGGCCCACGCCCTCACCGGCAAGCGGCACGGTATCCTCGTCACCCGGCACGGCGTGGACAAATTCACCGTTGCCCTCAGCGAGGCGGTCCCCTTCGGCCTCACCCGGGAACACCAGGCCTGGTAGCCGCTTCTTTGCCGCCAATCCAGCGGCGCCGCTCCCGTTTGTGACGCGCGTTCTCCCGCGTTTGGGCTCATCCCGGCATGGGTACCTGCTGTTCGTCTGCCCTGAGAGCAGGGCAGGGTCAGGAGAATAGACGCATGGATAACTCGGATAACTCGATGAGCGTGGCGGTGCTGGGGACCGGAATCATGGGAGCGGCCATGGCGCGCAACCTCCTCCGGGCCGGCCACAAGGTGTCGGTGTGGAACCGGGATCCGGCCAAAACTGAGCCGCTCGCCGCCGAAGGTGCCCTGCGGGCGGCCAGCCCCGCCGACGCGGTGGAAGCCGCCGACGTTGTCCTCACCATGCTGTACGACGCCGCCGCGGTGGCGCAGGTCATGCGGCAGGCGGCGCCCGGCATCCGCGCCGGCACGGCCTGGATCCAGTCCGCCACCGTGGGAGTGCAGGACGTTCCCGCTCTCGCCGCCTTGGCCGCCGACCTCGGCCTGGACTTGGTGGAAGCACCTGTCTCCGGCACCCGCGCGCCCGCCGAGGCGGGCAAACTGCTGGTCCTCGCCGCCGGCCCCGAAGCCATCCGCCCCCGCGTAGCGCCGGTCCTCGATGCCATCGGCGCCCGCACCCTCTGGACCGGCGAGGACCCCGCCAAGGGTTCGGCCGCCCGGCTCAAGCTGGTGGTCAACAGCTGGGTCATTGCCGCCTCCAACGCCGCGGGCGAGGTGGTTGCGCTTGCCCAGGCGCTGGGCGTTGATCCCGGGCAGTTCCTCAACGTGCTCGACGGCGGTCCGCTGGACCTGCCCTACCTGCGCACCAAGATGGGACTCATCCTTGACGACGGGCTGGAGCCGGCGTCCTTCGCCGTGGACACCGCCCGCAAGGACGCCCACCTCATTGTCGATGCCGCCGCGGCCGAAGGCCTGAAACTCGATGGAGCCGAGGCGGCTGCCGCCCGGCTGGACCGGGTGGCGGACCAGGGCCGCGCCAAGCAGGACATGGCCGCCGCTTATCACGCCAGCCGGTAGCAGGAGCTCCGTTCCAAAGCGCCCCAGCCGCGCGGGATAGCGCTTGCCGTTGACGTTATCCGCGTCACCTTCTATATTGGATGAATCGATTCAAGAGTTGCCGCTCCTGCCCCGATCCGGCTCCGGCGCAGCACACCAAACCCTGAATCCTGCTGACGACCAGCGGTTCCGGTTCCTTGCCAATGAAGACGAAGGACAAGCACATGAGCACCACCCCCACCCGCGCGCCCCTCACCAGCCAAGGGGCTGGAGCCGGGGTTCGGGACCCCAGGAAGGCCGCGATGAGCGGCTGGATCGGAAGCGCCCTCGAGTACTACGACTTTGCGCTGTACTCCCTGGCGGCAACCCTGGTCTTCCCCGCCATCTTCTTCCCGTCCGGGAACCCCACCGTCGCCATCATCGCCTCCCTGGCCACCTACGCCGTCGGCTACGTCTCCCGTCCCATCGGCGCCGTGGTGCTCGGCGCCTATGGTGACCGGCACGGCCGCAAGAAAGTGCTCGTGTTCGCGATGCTGCTCATGGGCTTCGCGACGTTCGCTGTTGGCCTGCTCCCCACGTACGGCCAGGTGGGCCTCCTGGCGCCCGCTCTGCTGGTGATCCTCAGGCTCATCCAGGGTTTCGCCGTTGCCGGTGAACTGGGCGGTGCCAGCGCCATGATCGTGGAGCATTCCCCTGACGCAAAGCGCGGGTTCTTCGCCAGCTTCAGCCTGCAGGGCACCCAGGTGGGCTCGATCCTGGCCACCGCCGTCCTCCTCCCGCTCGCCGCCCTCCTCCCGGCGGACCAGTTCAGCTCCTGGGGCTGGCGCATCCCGTTCCTGCTCAGCGCCGTCGTCATCCTGGCCGGGTACCTGATCCGCCGCCGCGTGACCGAACCCCCTGCGTACGCCGCGCAGTCCGGAGCAGCCCCGGCCAAGCAGCGCTTCCCGCTCATCGAACTCCTCCGCACCCGCCCCGGCGTCCTGGTCCGCTGCGTCGCCATGACGTTCACCAACGTGATCGGCATGGCCACCCTGATCTTCGGCGTCTCCTACGCCACCCAGAAGGGCTACGGCAACGGCTTCTCCAGCAGCGAGTTCCTTTGGGTGACCCTGGTAGCCAACATTGCTGCCGTCATCACCATCCCGTTTTTCGGTGCACTGTCCGACCGGATCGGCCGGCGGATGCTCATGGCGGCCGGCGGGGTCATTGGCGGCGTACTGGTCACCGGGTACCTGTGGGCGATCCAGCAGGGCAGCCTGCCGCTGGTCTTCGTGTGCGTCGTGATCGTGCAGGGCATCTTCTTCCAGATGTGGAACGCCACCTTCGCCACGTTCTTCCAGGAGCAGTTCCCCATGCGGATCCGGGTCACCGGCTTCGCCGTCTCGCAGAACATCGGGCTGATGATCGCTTCATTCTTCCCGAGCATCTTTACCGCGATCGCTCCTCCCGGTTCCACCAACGTGCCGCTCACCATCGGCCTGACCACGCTGGGGATCTGCCTGGTGTCCGCGGTGGCCACCCTGATGTCCTCGGACACGAAAGGCAAGTCGCTTGAGGACCTCGAGGGGCAAAAAGCCAGCTGAGGCCGCACCCGCGTCACGCAGGGCACGCTTTCAGGCAGCGGACGACGGCGGTGGGCCGGGATTCCGGGGCTTCCCCGCCGATGGCGGGCCGAAAGCGTGCCGTGCGTGACGCCGTCGTACGCGTTACTAGGGAAGCCGCGACGGCCGCAGGAAACTCGACTCCCCGGCCCGGCCCGGATCCAGCGGCACCGGACTGGCCAGCACGGCAGGGCCCCGGTGCAGGAACCCGCCGGTCAGGGCGCGGCACCGGATGCCGCCGCGGCCGCGCATGGCCGGGTGGGCGCCCGGGGCGAGCATCCCGTCCATCCACGCGCAGGGCTGGGCATGCCTGCCGCCATGGAACTCCACCACGTCCCCGCCGGACTCCAGCGCAAAATCGTGGCCCAGCAGCGGCGCCAGCTGCGCCCCGCGGAGCACCACGTTCCGCCGGGTCAGCAGGGGATCGAACGGCTGCGAGCCCAGCTCGGCGGCGATCGCCTCAAGGGATTCGACGGCGAACAGGGTCACCGCTGCGTCCATGTGGGCGGCCTTGCCGAAGAACCGGTCGCCCACGATGCCCTTCCCGGCCACCACCTCAGCCTGCGCAGCATCTTCGGTCGGAACATCGGCGGCACCGTCCCGGGCACGGCCGAAGTAGGCGTGCGCGGGGGACACCAGCAGGTGCAGGATCTCGACGTCGTACCGGAAGCTTTCAGCCATACCGCCAGCGTATGCCGTTCCCCGCAATCCGGCCGCCCGGTGGAAAGATCAGACCCATGGATACCTCACCAACCGCAGCCCGGGTTCTGCCCGCCAGGCACAGGACCGTCCTCTTCTGGGCGTCGGTGGCCTGTGCCGCCGCCCTCATCCTGGTTCCCGCGTGGATGCTTGCCGGCAATCCCGCCGTCCTGGGCGGACACCCCCTGCTGCCGGGCCTCCTGCTGGCGGCGGCTGCGTCCGGCGTCGTCTGGGCCATCCTGCTGTGGGTGCGCCGCGATGTTCCGCGGCCCCGCTCCCGTGTCCGGGCCGTCGGCGCCTGGGCGGGCAGGATCGCCGTGCTGGCGCTCGCCGCCGGCCTGGCCTGGCTAAGCCCCTTTGCCTACCAGCCGGGCCAGGCAGCGGAGGCGGGCCCGACGTCGGACCTCGCCGTCACCGAGTCAGCCACCGCCATCACCATGTCACCGGAGGGCAGGACTGCCACCAAGGGGTTGGTTTTCTACCCGGGTGCCCGGGTGGACGCCAAGGCGTACCAGGACATCCTGGCCCCCGCCGTGGGGGCCGGATACCGGGTGGTCATCCTGAAGGAACCGCTGGGGCTCAGCCTGCTGGACGGAAGCCAGGCCAGGAGCGCCATGGCCGACAACCCGGACATCAGGACCTGGGCGGTGGGCGGCCACTCACTTGGCGGGGTATCAGCATCGTCATTCGCCCTGGCCAACACCGATGTCAGCGGGCTGGTTCTCTACGCTTCCTACCCGATCGAATCCCTGCGCGGGCGGACCGGCCTGTCCGTCCTGTCCGTTTCCGGCAGCCAGGACGGACTCAGCACCCCCGCCAAGATCCAGGCATCCCGGGACCTCCTCCCCGTGGATACGGAGTTCGCCGCGGTCCAGGGCGGGGTGCACGCGTTCTTTGGCGACTACGGGGCGCAGCCCGGTGACGGCGAACCCGGTATCAGCCGGCAGGCAGCGCAGCAGCAGATCGCTGCAGCTACCGTGTCCTTCCTGGGGCAGCTCCAGCGGAGCTAGGTTTCGACAGACTCAACCACCGGCAGGCGCAACCGCCGGCAGGCGCAACCGCCGGCAGGCGCAACCGCCGGCACCGCCCGGATCAAGCTCCGACGTAGGCCGCCAGGTGCTGCCCGGTGAGCGTGGCCCGGCCGGCCACCAGATCGGCCGGCGTACCCTCAAAAACGATCGAGCCGCCGTCGTGCCCGGCTCCCGGGCCGATGTCGATGATCCAGTCCGCGTGCGCCATGACCGCCTGGTGGTGCTCGATGACGATGACGGATTTCCCGGAGCCGACCAGCCGGTCCAGCAGGCCAAGGAGCTGTTCGACGTCGGCCAGGTGCAGGCCGACGGTGGGCTCGTCCAGGATGTAGATCTCCCCGGCCTCGGCCATCTGCGAGGCGAGCTTGAGCCGCTGGCGCTCGCCGCCGGACAACGTGGTCAGTGGCTGGCCCAGGGTGATGTAGCCCAGCCCGACGTCGGCAAGCCGCTCCAGGACCTTGTGCGCCGCGGGCGTTTTGGCCTCGCCGTCGGCAAAGTACGCCAGCGCCGCGTCCACGGACAGGTCCAGGACGTCGGCGATATTCTTCCCGCCCAGGGTGTACTCCAGGACGGCGGCCTGGAACCGGCGGCCCTCACATTCCTCGCAGGTGGACTCCACCGTGGCCATGACGCCGAGTTCGGTGAAGATCACGCCGGCGCCATTACAGGTGGGGCAGGCGCCCTCGGAGTTTGAGCTGAACAGCGCGGGCTTGACCCCGTTGGCTTTGGCGAAGGCTTTGCGGATGGGTTCCAGCAGCCCGGTGTAGGTGGCCGGATTGCTGCGCCGGGACCCCTTGATGGCGCCCTGGTCAATGACGATCACCCCGTCACGCTTCGCCAATGAGCCGTGGATCAGCGAGCTCTTGCCGGACCCCGCCACGCCCGTCACCACGCACAGCACCCCCAGCGGCACGTCGACGTCCACGTCGCGCAGGTTGTTGGTGGAGGCGCCGCGCACCTCCAGCGCGCCGCGGGCCGCCCGGACCGAGTCCTTCAGCCGGGACTTGTCACCCAGGTGCCGCCCGGTGATGGTGCCGCTGGCACGCAACCCGTCGACGTCGCCCTCGTAGACGATCTCACCACCGCCGGCACCGGCGCCCGGACCGAGGTCGACGACGTGGTCGGCGATCGCGATCATCTCCGGTTTGTGCTCCACCACCAGGACGGTGTTGCCTTTGTCCCGCAGCTGCAGCAGGAGCGTGTTCATCCGCTCGATGTCGTGCGGGTGCAGGCCGATGCTTGGCTCGTCGAAGACATAGGTGACGTCGGTGAGGGACGAGCCCAGGTGCCGGATCATCTTGGTCCGCTGCGCTTCGCCGCCGGACAGGGTGCCGGCCGGACGGTCCAGTGACAGGTAGCCCAGGCCGATCTCCGCGAAGGAATCCAGGAGGTCCCGCAGCCCGGCCAGCAGCGGGCGCACCGTGGGCTCGTCCAGGCCGCGGATCCACTGCGCGAGGTCGCTGATCTGCATGGTGCACAGGTCCGCGATGTTCTTGCCGTTGATCCGCGAGTCGAGCACCTCCGGCGTGAGGCGCGTGCCGCCGCAGTCCGGGCAGGTGGCGAACGTGACCGCCCGTTCCACGAACCGCTTCACGTGCGGCTGCATGGCCTCCACGTCCTTGGACAGCATGGACTTCTGGATCTTGGGGATGATGCCTTCGAAGGTGAGGTTGACGCCCTCCACCTTGATCTTGGTGGGCTCGGCGTACAACATCGTGTCCAGTTGTTTCGCCGTGAACGTAGCGATCGGTTTGTCCATGGGCAGGCCCATACCCTCGAACAGCCGGCCGTACCAGCCGTCCATGGAGTAGCCGGGGACGGTGAGTGCGCCCTCGGCCAGGGACTTCGAATCGTCGTACAGGGCGGTCCGGTCGATGTCGCTGACGTTGCCCATGCCCTCGCACCTCGGGCACATGCCGCCGAGGTAGGTCACCTGGCGGACCACGTTCTTTTCCACCCGGCCCCCCTTTTCGGTGCTCATGACGCCGCTGGCCTTGCGGGTGGGCACATTGAAGGAGAAGGCGGTGGGCGGCCCGACGTAGGGCTGGCCCAGCCGGCTGAACAGGATCCGCAGCATGGCGTTGGCATCCGTGGCGGTGCCCACGGTGGACCGCGGGTTGGCGCCCATCCGCTCCTGGTCCACGATGATCGCCGTCGTGAGCCCCTCCAGCCGGTCCACATCAGGCCGGGCCAGGCTGGGCATGAAGCCTTGGACGAACGCACTGTAGGTTTCGTTGATCATGCGCTGCGATTCGGCGGCGATGGTGGCGAAGACCAGGGAGCTCTTGCCCGACCCGGATACTCCCGTGAACGCGGTGAGCCGCCGCTTGGGCAGCTCAAGGCTGACGTCCTTGAGGTTGTTTTCCCGTGCGCCCTGGACCCGGATGAGGTCGTGGCTGTCGGCCAGATGCATTCCGGTGTGCGCGGCGTCGGTGCTGGTGTCGGTGCTCAAGGTGTCCCCCTGTGTCCTGGGCGGCACTGCGGGGAGGCTGCGCTGGCTGCCTCCCGCGGCGTCGTCCGTTATATACGTTGCTGGTTATATGCCTAAGGCTGCTGGTTGATGCGGACCGTGTTGCCGGCCGGGTCGCGGAAGGCGCAGTCGCGGATCCCGTAGGGCTGGTCGATGGGTTCCTGCACGACGTCGGCGCCGGTCGCCTCCACCTTGGCGAACGCCGCGTCCACGTCCGGGGAGGAGAGGACGATCGTGGCGTAGGTGCCTTTGGCCATCATTTCGGCGATGGTGCGGCGCTCGTCGTCGGTGATGCCGGGGTCCACCGCCGGCGGATGCAGGACGATGGAGACGTCCTTCTGGCCGGCCGGCCCCACGGTGATCCACCGCATGGTGCCCCGGCCAACGTCGTTGCGGATTTCGAAGCCCAGGGCGTCGCGGTAGAACGCCAGCGAGGCGTCGGGATCGGTGGCGGGAAGGAAGGTTGAGGAAATGTTGATGTCCATGGCAGTCATGCTAGTAACGGCTCAGGGGCGGGCGCTTCTCGATTCCTGACCGGTCTGGTGACCTGCTTCGCCACGCAGGCGGGGATCCCCGCCGTCGAGTTCGCTGCCTCCTGCTTGTAGACGCTGGGCGGCATCCCCACCAGTTCGCTGAAGCGGGTGCTGAAGGTACCCAGCGAGGAACAGCCGACGGCGAAGCACACGTCCGTCACGCTGAGGTCCCCCATGCGGAGAAGCGCCATGGCGCGTTCAATGCGGCGGGTCATGAGGTAGCTGTACGGGGATTCCCCGTAGGCGAGCTTGAACCGGCGGCTGAAGTGGCCCGCGGACATGTGCACGTCCCTGGCGAGGGATTCAACGTCCAGCGGCTGCGCGTACTCCCGGTCCATCCGGTCCTTGACGCGGCGGAGTTGGGTGAGTTCCCGGAGGTAGGGATCGGCGGCTGGACTGCTGGTCACAGCTCCGATCGTGCTACGCCGCGGGGGTCTTGTCCACCCTCTTCGGCGGCGGGGAACCGGGCGTCAAAAGTGCTCCGGGGTGCGGGGTATGATTATGCCGCCGGCCAGCGTATGAGGTCCTCGCCCGAACAGGGCTTGAGGCAACGCAGAGCTGGATGTGAGCGGTCCCGCGGGTCCGGCACGCGGCGAAACCAACCCTTGATTCACCATCTTGAGCCCTGCCCGGATACTGCGCAGGCACCACCTTGGAAGGACGCCATGGAACTGCTGTGGGAAATTGCCGGCTGGGCAGGCGCGGTTGCGATACTCAGTGCGTACCTGGCCGTTTCCATGGGCTGGCTGAAGGCAGGCAAGGGCTTCCAGACGGCCAACCTGTTCGGTTCCGTTGCCTTCATCATTAACGGAACCCTGCACGGGGCCTGGCCGTCCGTCGTCACGAACGTGGCCTGGTTCCTGATCTCCGCGGTGGCGCTGGTCCGGATGCGGCAGGAAGACCCGGCCCCCTCCCTCGAACCGGCGCAGGTCCAGTACCCGGGGGTTCCGGACGGCACCGGCCAGCTCGCTGTGGTGGAAGCCCTTACCGGGTCCCTGCCGGTCATGCCGTCGGTCCATCCCGCCGGGGACGGGCCGCGGCTGGCGCTTTAGGCTCATCGGGGCCAACGCCGCGTACACGATCGTCCATATAATCGCGCGTTTTTGCCATGGCCACCGCCTAGGGCGCCTTCATAGCCTTGGGGGTGACCAACGAACTTACCCCGCCGGGCAGGATTGTGCTGCCCGATGCGCCGCAGGACCAGCAGGACATCCTGGATGCAGGCGGCGTGGCCTGCTGGAGCGAACCCGTCCTTATCGACACCTACACCCCAGGGGAGCCGGACCGGTATCCGTTGTTCCTTGACCGGCGGGTGTACCAGGGATCCAGCGGCAAGGTGTACCCCATGCCGTTCATCGACAGCATCGAACCGGACAAGAAGCCCAGGCTGTGGCAGGCCATCCACCTGGAAAACCGGTACGTCCGCCTGATGCTGCTGCCCGAAATCGGCGGCCGCATCCACGTGGGATATGACAAGACCGCAGGCTATGACTTCTTCTACCGGAACAACGTGATCAAGCCCGGGCTGGTGGGACTGGCCGGGCCCTGGATCTCCGGCGGAGTGGAATTCAACTGGCCCCAGCACCACCGGCCCGGCACGTTCCTGCCGGTGGAAACCGCCGTGGAGCCTGCCGGCGACGGCAGCGTCACCGCCTGGCACACGGACCTGGACCCGTTGCAGCGGATGCGCGGAACCCATGGCGTCCGCCTCCGGCCAGGCAGCTCCCTCATCGAGGTGGAGGCCCGGCTCTACAACCGTACGGACGAGCCCCAAACCTTCCTGTGGTGGGCGAACGCCGCCGCCCGCGTGCACGGGAACTACCAGTCCTTCTTCCCCACCGACGTGTCCCACGTGGCGGACCATGCACGCCGCGCCATCACGGCCTTCCCCCGCGCCGACCGGCCCTACTACGGCGTGGACTACCCCGCGCTCGCCGGACAGCATGGAACCCCGGATGCCGACCGGCTCGATTTCTACGCCAACATCCCCGTCCCCACGTCCTACATGGTCACAGACACGGCTGACAGCTTCTTCGGCGGATACGACCACGACGCCAAGGCCGGCTTCGTGCATTGGGCGGACCGCAGCATTGCACCCGGCAAGAAACAGTGGACGTGGGGGAACGGTTCCGTGGGCAAGGCCTGGGACAAGCACCTAACGGACGACGACGGCCCGTACGTCGAGTTGATGGCCGGCGTCTTCACCGACAACCAGCCGGACTTCAGCTACCTCGCTCCTGGCGAGATGCGCACCTTCAGCCAGTACTGGTACCCCATCCGGCACATCGGCCCGGCGCACCAGGCGAACCTGGAGGCCGCCGTCGCGCTTACCCTTGACGACGCCGGCCGGACCGCCACGGTGGGTGTTGCCGGCACGGGCCATACGGAAAATGCCACGGTGGTCCTGGCCCTGCATGGCGAAACCCTCCACACGTGGACCGCCGGACTATCCCCGGACCGGCCCTTCACCGCCACGGTTCAGCTGCCCGCCCCGGCCGAGGAAACGGACCTGGCCCTCAGCGTCATGGAAGGCGCCAGGGAACTCATCTCCTGGACCCCACGGCAGCCAACGGACCGTCCCGCAGAGCCCTGGGCAGCCACCGAACCAGCGCCTCCGCGGGAGATCGAAAGCGCTGACGAGCTCCATGTCACCGCAACCCACCTGGCCCAAAACCGGCACCCCACCAGGAGGCCCCAGCCCTACCTTGAGGAGATGCTCCGCCGGGATCCAGGGGATTCCCGCGCCGCCACCGCCCTTGCTGCCACCCAGTATCGGACCGGGGCCTATGCCGGGGCCCGGAAGCTCCTTGAAACCGCCCTGGACCGGCTGACCGGCCGCAACCTGAACCCTCCCAGCGGGGAGGCAAGCTACCGGCTGGGCCTGGTCCTGGAACGAACGGGCCGGCTCGCTGAGGCCCGTGAACGCTTCGGGAAGGCCGCCTGGGACAGGGCCTGGGCGCACCCTGCCCGCCTCGCCTTGGCCCGGTTGGCCCTCCGGGAAGGTGAGCCGGCCACCGGGCTCCGTCATGCCGATGCCGCGCTGGCCCTGGAATCAACCAGCCCGGAAGCCAGGCATCTCCGGTACCTGGCCCTGGAAAACTTGGGCCGCAGGGCTGACAGCGCCCGGCTGCTGCAGGACATCCTGGCCGCGGATCCACTCGATCCCGTGGCCCTCTCGCTCGCCGGATCCCTTGACGTCGCAGACCCCAAGACCGGCCTGGCCGTCGCCTGCTGGCTGGCCCGCGCAGGCCAGTGGCAGCTCGCCCTGGACCTGACCGAAAGCGCGCCGCCCGCGGGTGCTGACCCGGCCTTCGGCAACCCCGCGCCCATCCGCCACTACTTGCGCGCCGGATGGCTGGCGGAACTGCTGGACCCGCAGGAGGCTGCCGCGCATCGGGCAAAGGCGCGGCGGGCGGACACCACCCATGCCTTCCCGCACGGCCTGGACGAGTTCGATGCGCTGCACCGGGCCCTCGAAGCCGACCCGCGTGATCCCGTGGCGCACGGGCTGCTGGGTTGCTGGCTGCTTGACGCGGAACGGACCAAGGATGCGCTGGGCCACCTGCAGAAAGCGATGATCCACGGGTCCACCGATCCCGTGGTGTGGCGCAATGCTGCACTGGCCACGGTTAATACCGGTGGCGACCCCGCCGCCGCTGATGCGTATTTTGCCCGGGCCCTGGAACTAAGCCCGGATGACGCGCGGCTCGTCTTCGAACGGTCCGTCCTGTCGGAACTCCGCGGGCTGCCCGCCGGGGAGCGGCTCGCCGCCATCGAACAGCATGGACCGGCCGTCCTGGCGCGGGACGATCTTGCTGTTCTCTACGCCAACCTGCTGACCGACGCGGGGCGGCCGCAGGAGGCCCTGGCACTCCTTGGATCCCGCACGTTCCAGCCGTTCGAGGGGGGTGAGGGCCTGGTGCTCGCGGCATACGACCGGGCAGCGGTGCAGCATGCGCGGACGTTGATGGAGCAGGACCCGACGGCGGCCGCCACCTTGCTGCGCACGGGCGTCGAAGCGCCCGCGAACCTGGGCGAAGGGCGGCATCCCCGGGACAGCATGGCTGAACGCTTCGTGGCGCTCGGCGATGCGCTGGAACGTGCCGGGGACACTCAGGCCGCGGTGGAGGCCTGGACTCGACCCTGCCGGCAGGCCGGCCCCCTGGCCGTTGACCCCGGCCCGGCCGGCCCGGCCGACTACTGGCGCGGCGTTGCCATGTCCCGCCTGGGCAGGGGTGGAGACGCCGAAGGCGTATGGCGCCGGCTGGAGGAACGGGCCGACGAACTGGAAGCCGCTCCCGCCGCGCCCGACTATTTCGCAACATCCCTCCCTGAACTGTTGCTGTTCGCCACCGACACCGCTGCATCCCGTCGCACCGCGGCTGCGTCACTGCGGGAGTTGGCCGGGCAGGGCCGCCTGCTCACCGGCAGCCCGAAGCTGGAAGGAGTGTCAACCCAATGACTGAAGCACCCCGCTACCTCGGGTCCGGCACGGTGCACGGCGACACGTGCTCCCTGACGGGCGCACCGCCGTCGCACCTTCCGCCCCGCCTGGCCATCAGCCTCTGGGACTTCTCCTGGTATACCCGCGCCGAGGCCGGCGGACCCTTCGCGGACCTGGACGCCGCCTGCGCACGGGCCGCCGGGCTCGGATACAACGCCGTCCGCATCTGCGCCGCACCGCTGCTGCTCCAGGTCGGGCTGGGGCTGGAGGCGCTCGCGGAGGACCTGGCGATCGAAGGACTGGGAACGGCGCCCGACGGCGGGATATACGGCAGGGGGACCCGCTGGTATGACGTTCCCGGCGGGTACCGGATCAACCTGCGGGCCCGGCTCCTGGACCTGTTCGAGGCCGCCGCACGGCACGGGCTGGTGGTGATCCTGGCCAGCTGGGAGTACCAGCAGTCACCCGCCTTCGCAGAATCGCCGGAATGGTTCGAAGCCATTGACGCCGTCCCGCTGGAAGACCGGTACCGTGCCCTGGCCGACGCCTGGGACCGGCTGATCGGCGAGGTGTCGGATGCCGGGCACCGGGACCGCATCGCCCTGGTGGAACTGCACAACGAGGTGGACTTCTCCATCCTCCCGCCGCTCGCCAACGGCAGTAGTGAGGTGGAGCGGCTGCGCTCGCTGCATCCGGACCTGTTGATCACGGCCAGCTACGGCAAGCCGCCGCACCTTGCCATGCATACCCTGCCGGAGGGCCTGGGCGCGGCGCAGTTCCACGTGTACAGCTACGGCGTGCTGGACGCCCTGCAGCAGCAGATCGACATCCGTTCCGAAGGGAGCGGCGGGTTTCCCAACCGGGCACTGCGGGCTTTGCTGAAGCCTGGCGCACCCTCGGTCGCGGAGTATGGCCGCCTGCCCGAGTGGAAGTACCGCGCCACCGTGGTCACCGGCCAGATGCTCTACGGCTACGACTGGCTCGATCCCGATGCCTGGGACACCTGGCTGTACAACGAATACGGGCCCTACCGGGAAGTGATGCGGCGCGAGATTGAATCGCGGGTGACCGCCATCGCCGCATGGGCCCGCTGGAAGGACGTTCCCGCGGTGGTGGGCGAGGGCTGGATCGGTTACACACCGCTGCTGGGCACCTTCGAGGAGGGGCCGGTGGGGCGCGAGCTCGCCGAACACGGCATCCGCACCGCCCTGGAGCACGGCGTGTGGGGCATGGTGCTGTGCTCCAATGCTGCGCCGCACCACCCCCTGTGGGCCGACGAAGACTGGCAGCGCCGCATGAACCACCTGATCCGTACCGCACCTGTGACCTGAAAGATCCGCCATGCCCTCCCCGAACACGGCCCTTGACCTCCTGACCGCCACCCACCGGCCGCACAGCAATGCCCTGCTGCGGCCGGCCATGAGCAACACCGAGGATCCGCACGGCAGGTGGCGGGTCACCAACCACTACCTGGAGTGTGGCGGACGCCCGGCCATCCCGGTCTCCGGGGAAATCCACTTCAGCCGGCTGCCCAGGAACCGCTGGGAGGACAGGCTCCGCCTGATGAAAGCCGGCGGTATCACCGTAGTGGCCTGCTACGTCTTCTGGATCCACCACGAGCCGGTGGAAGGTGATCCGCGCTTTGACGGCAACCTCGATGTTGCGGCGTTCGTCCGGCTCTGTGCCGCGCTGGACCTGGACGTCGTCCTGCGCATCGGGCCCTGGGCCCACGGCGAGGTCCGCAACGGCGGCTTTCCGGACTGGGTGCAGGCGGCCCCCGTCCGCCACCGCACCAATGATCCCGCCTACCTGGACATGGTGGAGCACTGGTACAACCGGCTGGGGGGCGAACTGCGCGGCTTGTGCGGGCCGGACAGCAACGTGATCGGCATCCAGTTGGAAAACGAGCTCTACGACCAGCCGGCCCATCTTTCCCGGTTGAAGGAGCTGGCCCGGGCGGCCGGGCTCGGCGCCCCCCTCTGGACCGCGACCGCGTGGGGCGGGGCGGACCTGCCCGGGGCCGAGGTGCTGCCGGTCTTCGGCGGTTACGGGGACGGATTCTGGGTGGATGCCGGCGCGCCGTGGGATCCGACGTTCCGCCAGCACTACTTCTTCAGCCACCAGTGGGACGACCCCGGCATCGGCGCCGACCTCCGCGAACACCTGTCCGGAAACGAGGCCGCGCCGCCCCGGTCCACCTCCGACCTTTATCCGGCGGCCACCTGCGAGCTGACCGGCGGCATGGCCACGGCCTATCAACGCCGGCCATGGCCAGCGGGCAAGGACGTGGCGGCCGTGTCCAACAACAAGATCGGCAGCGGCTCCGGCTGGCAGGGCTATTACATGTTCGCCGGCGGGACGAACCCCGCGGCCGGCCTGCAGGAGACCCAGGCGACTGGCTACCCGAACGACCTCCCGGAGTTCGACTACGACTTCCATGCGCCCATCGGTGCATCCGGCAGGCTGGCGCCGGGCTTTGCCTTGTTGCGCCGGCAGCACGCGTTCCTCGCCGCGTTCGGGGAGCTCCTGGCGCCGATGCCGTCCGCTCTGCCGGACCGGGAGCCGTGCGGGGTGGATGACACGGAGACGCTGCGCTGGGCGTTGCGCTCCGACGGGTCGTCCGGCTTTGTGTTCCTCACTTGGCACCAGCCGCATATACCGCTTCCGGCATATAGTGGTGCGCAGTTCCGCCTGGGTCTGGCAGATGGGCCTGTGACGGTTCCCGACGTGCCGGTCGACGTCCCCGCAGGCACCATTGCGGCCTGGCCTGTGAACCTGGAGGTTGGCGGCGTCCGGTTGCGCTGGGCCACCGCGTCCGCGCTGACAGTGCTCGATCCCGGGGGATCGCCGACGCTGGTGCTCGCCGCAGAAGCCGGCATCGAACCGCGGCTGTGCCTGCCCAAGGGGGCGGTGCTGGAAGGCGAGGCTGCTCCGCTGGGCGGGAATGCCTGGGCTGTCCGGCCGTCCCTGACTCCGGTGACGGCGACGTGTTCCGGGGATGCCTTGAAGATCCTGGTCCTCCCTGCTTCGTCGGCGGACCAGGCGTGGGTGCTGGAGACGCCGCGCGGCCGGGAGCTGGTGCTGTCCGCTGAACCGGTATGGATGGACGCCGGCGGCTTGCTGGCGGGCCGCTCGCTGGGCGCGCCCTCGGTCCGGCGGTATGCACGCGAAACCGGGCGGTTTGAGGCTGTATCTGCCGCAATGCAGTTGAGGGCACCTGCCCGCCGCGACGTTCCCCTGGTGCCGGTCCGCGCTGCGGCCGCCATTCCGGCGTCCTTCGGCTCGCTGGCGGGCCGGGCTGCCGCGCCGGGCCGGGAAGCGATGGCGGAGCTCTCCGCGGAGTACAGGATTGAACTTCCGACGACGGACGCCGCCACCGGCGGTGCGCCCACCGAGCTGGAGGTCACCTGGGCGGGTGACGTTGCCCGGCTGCTCGTGGACGGCCGTGTGGTGGCCGACCGCTTCTGGGACGGATCGGAGTGGGTCATCGACACCGGCGATGCCGGCATCCGCGCCGGCTCGGAGGTCTTGCTCCAGGTCCTGCCGCTTTCCAAAGATGCAGAGGTGGGGCTGCCCGCCGCGGCCCAGCGCCTGCGGGACGCCACGTCTGGGGACTTGCTTGCCGTTGAAAGGGTGCAGCTGGTGTGCTGGTCCGATTGGCGGGAAGACCTGGGCTGAGCCCGCCCGCCGTCGTAGGATGGACGTTTCTTGACGGAGGGGACGCAGGTGGAACGGGCGCATGGATTCCAGAATCAGCGGCTGGTGGTGGTTCCCCGGCCCTTGGTCCTCGAAGCCCTCAACCGTCCCATCACCCGGCGCCTGGTAGTCACCGACGCAGGATTGTTTCCCGCCGCCGCGGACCATGGCCGCTACCGGCCACAGGGTGCGGACGAAACCATCGTCATCCTGTGTGTTGACGGACGCGGGTGGGTGGAAACCGCCGGTGCGCGGACCGACGTCGGCAAGGGGACCGCCGTCGTCCTTCCCGGCGGCACGGGCGAGGCCCACGCGTATGGTGCCGCCGGGGATGATCCATGGACGATCTGGTGGTGCCACGTCCGCGGAACGGATGCGGCGGAGCTGGTTGAGGGAGCCGGGGTCAGGCCCGGCCGGTGCATTGTTCCGGTGGTGGCGGCAGACCGGCTGACGGCGATGCTGGATGAGATCGTCAGCGCCCTGGAGAAGGACCAGTCACCCGCCCGCCTGGTTGCCACGGCGGGAATGGCGTGGAAGCTGCTGGCCATGTTGGCCGTGGACCGCCGGGTTCCGGAGAAGGGGACGCCGCTGCAGCAGGCCATGAATTACCTGGAGGAGCGGGCGGACGGCGCCATCCGGCTGGCTGACCTGGCCGCGCTGGTGGGTGTCTCGTCGTCGCACCTGAGCAAGCTGTTCCGGGAGGCGACCGGCGGGGGAGTGCTGGCACACCACACGTCCCTGAAAATGGCGCGGGCGCGGCACCTGCTGGATACCACGGGCCTGACTATCGCGCAGGTGGGCCGCGAGGTGGGGCTGCAGGACCAGTTCTACTTCTCCCGCCAGTTCCGCAGGCTGCACGGGATCAGCCCCAGCGCGTACCGGGCGGAGCGGAAGGGGTAAGGCTGCCTGCGCCTTGCTGGATCCGGGGACGCCGGAGAAACTGAAGGCATCCAATGGCCCAAGCACCAGCAGCACCAAGGAGCGCCCGTGAGCGATCAGAACGTTGACCCGTCACCTACGCCGGCCAAGGGTGTGGTGCTGATTACCGGAACGTCCACGGGCATAGGCCTTGCCACCGCGGTGGAGGCCGCGCGGGCAGGCTGGACGGTCATTGCCACCATGCGCGACCTGCAGCGCGCGGACGCGCTTCGGGCCGCGGCCGATGAGGCCGGAGTATCCCTGGACATTCGTCGGCTTGACGTTACGGACACGGCGGACATCGACCGTGAGATTGCGTATTGCATCAGTTCCTACGGCCGGCTGGACGTGCTGGTCAACAACGCCGGAAGTGCGGCGGTGGGTACGGTGGAAATGCTGGGTCTGGAAGATTTCCGCAGCGCCATGGAGGTTAACTTCTTTGGCGTGGTGGCCCTGACCCGCGCCGCCCTGCCGCACCTGCGTGAGAGCGGCGGACGTGTCGTTACCATCAGTTCGGTGGGCGGGATAGTGGGCCAGCCCTTCAACGAAGCCTATTGCGCCGCCAAATTCGCCGTTGAGGGATTCCTGGAAAGCCTGCAGCCCGTGGCCAAGACCGTTGGCGTCGGGGTGCACGTCATTGAACCCGGTGCCGTGTCCAGCAATTTCGTGGCGAACGCCGGGATCGATGTCCCGGCCCTGCTGGAAACGGCCGGCTCCTACACCCCTGCCATCTCGGCCTACCTGGAACGAACCAGCACACAGTTCGCCAGCAGCAGCGCGCAGCAACCGGCGGATGTCGCGGCGGTGGTGCTGGCCACCATGGAAGGCGCTGAGCCGGCCTTCCGGATCCAGACCTCGTCCTGGGCGCACGACTTCGTGGCCACCAAACTGGCCGACCTGGACGGCAGCCGGGTCACCGGCCTGACCGCGGGCTGGGTGGCTGCCCCACAGGAGTGACCTGTTTCGTTCGCCAGGCCGCCTGCTAGGGCTGCTCGAAGGTTGCCACTATCCGGGCCCGCGCTATTGCGTGGGTAAAGAGGTTGAAGCCGAGGTAGGCGGGACTGGCATCGGCCGGGATGTCCAGGTGTTCGACGTCAACGGCGTGAACGACGACGTGATAGTGGTGCACGCCGTGGCCGGGTGGGGGAGCAGCCCCTACAAAACCGCGCATGCCGGCGTCGTTGGCCAACTGCACGGCGCCGGCTGGCAGCCCGGAATCTGCCGCACCCGAGGGCAAGGACGTGGTGGATACCGGAAGATTAAACGCCGCCCAGTGCCAGAACCCGCTGCCGGTGGGAGCGTCGGGATCGAATACGGTGACCGCGAAGCTGCGGGTTTCCGGAGGGAATCCTTCCCAGGCGAGCTGGGGGGACTGGTCTTTGCCTCCCTCTATTCCCATTTTGCCGCTCGCTTGCGCAACCGGAAGCTTCTCGCCGTCGGAAATGTCTGTGCTGGACAGCGTGAACTCGGGAAGTTGAGGCAGGCGGGAATAGGGGTCCTGTTCGAGATTCATGTGTCTCCTGTCGCACTCATTCAGTGGTGTTTCATCAGTATGCTTAGGGCCCCGCGATAGGGCAAGCTGCGGCTCATTTGATGTTCAGTGTTCCGTGCATGTTGGAGTGGTAGGTGCAGTGGTAGGTGTAGGTGCCAGGCTTTGCCGGGGCGGTGAAGGTAGTGCTGGTCCCGGCTTTGACGACTGCGTCGAAGGATCCGTCGTCCGCGGTCACGGTGTGGGCCACGTTGTCCATGTTCATCACCGTCACCGTTGACCCTGCGAGGACACTGTCCGCGCCGGTGTAGGCAAATGATTTGATGTGGATCGTCATCTCAGCCGCTGTCCCGGCGGTACTGCTGGCCTCTCCCATTGACGACGGTGTTGCCGAAGCCACTGGGGAGGAGCCCATGTTCATGCCTGGATCCATGGAGGCGCTGGCGGATCCGGCCGCTGTTGACGACGCCGGCGATGAACTTGTGCCGCTGGCGGTTCCGCACGCGCTGGCCCCAATGATCGTCGCTGCGCCTATCAGGGTCAGGGTGAGGCGTTGGCTGGTCTTGATGGTCTTCATGGAGTTGGCCTTCGGGATCGGCATCGGAAAGCCCTGGGACCGAGGCCGACCGTGAACGGGCGGGCGGTGCAGGCATCAGGATGCGGGGTGGCTGGAGGTGAGGTGTGCGTATACGACGGTGTTGTCCAGGTATTCCCTCGTAGTGGGGTTGTAGCCGCCGCATGTGATGAGCCGGACTTCGGGGCGGTCCGCGTTTTGGTAGACCTCGATCGTGGGGAACGTGGCTTTGCGGTAGACATCGACCTTGTCCACGGTGAACACGGCAGCTGTGTGGTCTGCGCGGGTGATGGTGATGTCCTGGCCTGGGGTGACTTCGTGAAGCCGGTAGAACAGCCCGACATCGCTGTTGGTGGCGTTCACGTGGCCAAGGATTATCGCGGACCCCGTTTGGCCGGGGGTGGGTGAGTCCTGGTACCAGCCCCCGGGAGAACCCGGTTCACCGGACGGGGTCTGGATTTCGCCGTTCGCTTGCTTGCCCAGTGGAATCAGGCCTGCATCGACCCCGATGGAGGGGACTTGGACCCGGACCGGGACGGAGGCCGGCAGGGCGGCGTCCGGCGGCGCGGGAAGCATGGTCGGGTCGGTCGCTGCCGGATCCACAGCCGCCTGCGACGAAGGGGGCGCCTGAATCGTTGGGTCGGGAGATGGTGCTGCAGCCGTCACCCTGCTGGTTGGAGAAGGGTTGGGTGGTTCGGCGTGCAGGCCCAGGCCGATGGCGGTGATGCCGCCGGCCAGGAGCATGGCGGCCGCCGCAGACGCGACAAGGCGTCCGCGGCGGCTGCTCGTTTCAGATCCCATCAGAGCCCTGAAATTCCCTTTGCTTCTCGGCCCTTAGGCTGCCATCTTGCGGCGCAGCGCGTAGGCTCCGCCGGCTGCCAGGAAGAGGCCGCCACCGGCGGCGAGGAGTCCCAGGTCCGGGCCAGCCGGGGCCGGAGTGGCGAGGCCTGTGCCCGGGGCTCCGGCAGGCATTGCCTTCAGCGTCCCGCAAAGGGCCGGCGAGGTAGCGGCCAGCGGCAGGGACGGGACCAGATCGCTGGGTTCTTTTTGCGCGGCGGCGGGCAGGGTTGCCGGATCCAAGCCATGGACGACGACGACGGCGGTCCCGGCCTTGAGCGAATCAGCCGTCTTTGCGTCCAGAGTGAAGGTCCGGTTATAGGTGTAGGAGGCACCCATCCCGGCGACCTTCAGGTCGGTTCCGGCAGCAGGGCTGGTGTCACCGCTGGTGGACAAGGTGGTGCCGATCCCGCCGTAGAAGGGGGCGCCCTCGGTGGTACTGATGACGCCGTCCTTGCTGGTATCAGCTGACATGTCCGGGCAGGTTCCCTTGGCACCGATATGGATGTGCTGGACGTGCGGGTAGGGGCTGCCGTTGAACATCGCAGCGAGGCCGGAAACCTTCTCGGTCACGGTGGCCTGGTCGCCGTTGACGGTGATCATGACGGTTCCAGAGGCATTGCTGCCGTTGATAGCTGCGAGGTTTGCCTGGTACATCGTGTTGTCTGCGGCGAGGGCCGGGCTGGTGGAGAGCGCGAGGGCGCCCAGGGCCAGGACCGGGGCAATCAGGAAAGCGGATTTCTTCATGACGAGTTTCCTCCGTTGACAGTGAACGCTCCCCTGATGGGCACGCCCATGACTGTGACTTCAGCAATTCGTTGTGGCCTGGATCACGGATTGGTCACTGCCGGGAAACGCCTCGTCCCAACCAGGCGGGCTTGGAGTTCCTGCCGGGGGAATTTGGTGCTATTCGGACCAGCAGGCAAGGACTGTAGTCGCCACCTGGTAGGCGAACGCGGCGCGCGTGACTTGGTTTGGTCCAACTGTTTCCTGGAGGGCTGCCGCGTCCACGGTTAACACGAAGTTGTCCTTCGCGAAGACGGCGGAGGCGGGCGTTTGGAATGCCGGGAATCCGAGGTTGGCCAATCCTTCGATCGGTGCGGACGCCGGTGTGGTCTGCTGCAGGTCCTGAAAGTCGGCTCGGGCGGTATCCGGGTCCGCGGCTTCTTTGACCGAGAGGACGAGGGGCCCGGCGGGAAGCGCGTAGGTGCAGGTGTAGAGCTTGTCCGCCCAGGAGGCTGTGGTAGCAGGAGCAGCGGGGAGAGCCAGGATCCGGCTGATGCTGCCCCGCGTCTCGTCGCCGCAGACCATCAATGCAGCCCCCGACGGCCCACCAGCGTCCGTAGCGGGAATATCGGACGGCGCTGCTGCTGGTGGGGAGCTTGCAACAGCTGGGGCCGCTGCCGACGTGCCTGGAACATACGCGGGGTTACCAGGACCCGCGCCGCATCCTGCCAAAGCGAACATCGATACGGCCGCTACTACCGTCATCACAAGACGGCGTGAGGGCGATGCTGGCGCTTGGGTTAATCGTCGCGTCACGAGAACACCCCTCCAAAAGGTCTTGGCCGATACGGTATCGCCCTCTCTACTGATGATTCGTGCCCGCTGCCCCCGCGGACGGGTCCCGGGAGGATGGCCGCAGGCGGCCATCCTTCGCGGGTGGAGTCTCGAATCATTGGTATGAACTATTACAGCCCGGCGGCTCAGGAACGCGTCAAAGACGCCGCTTATGATGCGCTGGAGAAAGTCCTGACCGGCATGTTCGAACCGCTGAGCAGGCAAGCTCTTACCCTACGGTGGAACCAGGCAGTTGAAGCCATGGCCAAGCACCTTGAAGCAGCAGACGACGGTTCCGAATAGTTGCATGAGTTATGCATCCGGCATTCCCGGGGCAACCACTGAGCCCGGCTTGTGACGCTAGTGCAAAAGGATCGCGGGCGGGAATTTCAAGCCGTTCGGTCCGTCCTGTTCCCGTGGAGAGCAGGGCAGTTCTAGATGTCGGCGATGGCCGGGGCGTTGCGAAAGTGGCCAACGGCGACCAGGACTGCCCCGGTGGCGGCCCAGCCGGCCAGTACGAGCCATGGAAACGCGGTGGCAGCGTCGGGGAAGTAGGAGAGATCGCGCAGGAGCGTCCCGGAGGCGCCGGGGACCAGCCATTGGCCGACATCACCCCACGGTGCGGGGAGGAACTCCTTGGGCTGGGTCAGTGAGGAAAGCGGGTTGCCGATGAAGAGGGTGATGATCGCGCCAACTGCGATGCCCGGCTGCCCGATGAGTGCATTGAGGCCCACGATGATGGCAGCCGTTGCAACGATTCCCAGTCCGATCGCGCCCGCATTCGTCCAGTAGCTGCCTTGGAGGGTGTGGAACCAGGCCTGCAGGATTCCCGCGAGGCCAGCGCCTGCGATAACGCCGTAGGCGAGGATCGCCCCTAGTCGTCGCCATGTCCCCGAGACGAGGAGGGAAATGAGCACGCCCCCGATCATGCCGCCCATGGCCAGCGGAAGGCCTGCAACGGCGAGTCCGGTGCCGCGCGCGTCGTCAGGTGAGAGTGGTACGACGTCGGTCACGGTTACCTGGGGGACCGTGACCGGTGCGCCTTGCTGGGCGTGCCCCGTTTGGCCGCCCTGAGCTTTCGTTGCCGCCTGGGTGAGGGCTTCCTGAAGCTTGGCGATGGCCTGGCTCTGGATCTGGGCCTGCATCTGGGCACCCATCTGGGTCAGTGCCTGCGATGCGACCGGGCTGCCTGCACTGGCGACCAGGATCTCGGGTGAAGCACCCAGGACAATCGCGCCGTACACCTCGCGCTGTTCGATGAGCTTTACAGCCTCATCGCGGCTTGAAGCCGTGCGTACGTTGAGGCTTCCGGCGGGAGCCTTGGCGGTGATCTGGGAAATCTGGTCTGGGTTTCCCACCGCCGCGATGGGAAGATTCTGGACCTTTGCGGTGACGCTTGGCCAGGCAAAGGCCAGCAGGACGATGCAGACGGCAGCTGCGGCGAGCAAGGCGGTGCGCAGCGCGTGCGGCCATGGGGTGTGAGTGCCCGGCGTGGGGGCCTGCCGGTGGCCGGGAGCCTGGCTGCGTTCAGTGAGTGTGGACATGGAGTGGCTGCCCCTCGAGGTGTAATGGTGAAAAAGAATGTTCGTTCTTCATTTTGGATCCATCCTCGCCGAATCGTCAAGAATGATCATTCGTTTTCTTTTGTCATAGCATGTACCCATGCCGAAAGTGAGCGAAGAACACCGGCTTGCCATGCGTGAGCGTATCCAGCAGGCTGCGCTGGAGTGCGTGGCGGAAAAGGGCTTCTCGAATGTCTCGATGGGGGACATCATCGCGGAAGCGGGCCTTTCTGCTGGCGCCGCGTACGTGTACTACCGCAGCAAAGAAGAACTGATTGTTGATGCGGGCCGGCGGCTTTTCGCCGAAAGGATGGCAGCGCTGGAGGGGCTTGGCGGGCAGGACTCAGTCCCGCCGCCTGAGCAGGCCATTGTGGCGCTCATGGCCGGACTGATGCAGATGGATTTCTTCCCCGGGGTCGCGGTCCAGGTGTGGGGCGAAGCCGTCCGCAACGAGCGCCTTGGAGAGGTGGCGCGCAGCATCCTTACCCAAATTCGGGGGCACATCGAGACCTATTTGGAGGCGTGGCTGCGCGCCTCTCGCCCCTCCGAAGACGCGGAATTACAGGCCCGCCGCCTCGCCCCGGCAGTCATGGGCCTGATCCAAGGCTGTGCCATCCAGTCGGCCCTGGCAGGAGAGGATGCTGAAACGGCATACCTCGACTCCGCACGAACCCTCCTGGCCGCGCTCTAGGAAACGTCTGGCGGTCGCCGGGATGGGGTGCCGTGGGTTTCGGGATACGGCCCCCCGGTTGTTGTCTGTCCAGTTCCTTAGGCCGGGTCTTAGCCTTGCCGTTCGGTTGCCCGGCCGGTCGTATCGGTTGCAGTCTCGGTGGTCCCATCCCGCTCCATGAGCCGCAGCCGGCAGTCGCCCTGGGTGACCATTGGCCCTGCGGCTTCCATCCAGTGAGTTGTGCGGGCGCTGCAGGGAGCCGTTGCGCTGAGCCGGAGAGTTGGTGGCGGGCGGTTCCAGGGCTTCGGTTGCGCCGCCGTCCATATGCGAATCGTCAGATTAGGGCCTAAGACTCTGCGGGCGACCTGTCAGAGAGAGCTGGATTTGACCCTATACAGACGCATATTTCGTTCCTGCCTGACGTCAGGTTGGGGTGTAGTTGTGACTCACGGTACCTGTTCGAATGCGCATTATTTGAGCCTGCGATAGATGGTCGGTCTTTTTCAACGCTTTGTGTTGCAGCGCGGACCCCAGTGGGTCAGCGAGTTCGTGCCCTTCGGGGCCGGCTAGTGTTCCGGCCAAGTTTCTTGGACGCTCCATCCCTCGACTTGGGTGTAAGTCGCGACGACCGAGACTTCACCGCTGGGCTGAGTTGGGCAGATGGAGAAAAGCAGCACTGCATAGGCGCAATTCAAACCGCGTAGAGCGTCTTTCGCCTTGGCCACGGCGTCGCTGAGGTGCATGCCTTCCACCCTGAACCAGCCGGTACTGGCTCCGGTCCGGTACTTCACAATGTAGGCCATATGGAAGTATGGCCGGGGTGAGGGCGCTCCAACTACGGCCTAAGGACCCCTGCAACTCCTTTCAGCGGCGATGGGCATTCCTTACCCGGTGGCTACGTCCTCGATTGCCCAGGGGAGAATTAGGGCGTCTAAGTCGTCGTGGGGCAAAAGGCCATATATATACGCTTCGAACTCCAGGGGATCGGCGTTACCGCCGTTGGCGTAGTACCTCAGCCAGAGCTGTTCGATGCTTGCCGTGTTCTGCTGCAACATTGCAAGTGCTGCTTGCCGCGGATGGTTCATAACCTAACCCATTTATTAGGTCTGTATGGGTGTCTGAAGGTCACCGCGTCGTGCTCAGTTACGAGAATGCGGCCTATGCCGTCGAGCCAAACCCAGATGATGCACGCGTCCTCTGAGACGTCGTCTATGGTCCCACAACAGGGGGGCTCGTTTGGGCGCAAGACAAGAACACGGTCACCTGCGTTTAGGAAGACCCAGTCGTCCGTGCTCAGGCTAGGGCCAAGGTTTGGCATAACTCCTCCATCGGGTTGGGTTGGTTAGCGTCTGGATGGCAAGCCTTGGCCAAGGGGCGCCTTGGTCTTAGCTGAACAGCGGACGTCTAAGAGGGGGGACCGACGCTGGATACGAGGCGAGTTCCAAGTTAAAGGGCGTGTTCGTACTGGTTGACGATGCCTGAGCCAACTCCCCGCATGGCTCAAGAAACCCGGCCAGAGACTCGCTGACGACGTCTGCGTTGGCTAGGGCGGTAAAAAATTGTCCAGGCCTTGCCTGCCGGCACGTTGCAGCGACAACAACAGAAGATCGCAGGCAAGAATCCTCTGGGCCTCCACACGATCTGCGTATCCACTAGCCTTCAATTTTTCTCGTGATGCCGGACCTGAAGCCCCACTATCGATGCTGTAAGACAGGGGTCGTAAAGGATCACGTCTTCGCGTTGTCTGTTGGCATCGAAGCAGGAAGAGGGAAGTGCAGGATCAAGCCCGGCGTCGTTTTCGCTGGGTTGAGGGAGGATACTGGGATACATCACGCCCAGGATCACCACAACACTTTCCGGCTGTGGGTACGTTATCGGCCCTGGAGAAACGGAAGGTATGGATCCGCTACCGCAGGAGTGCCGCAGCCTTTCAGTAGCTGGCATATAAGTTTTGCTCCTCAACGAGGTTGTCTTCTGCTTGGCCGTGGTGGTTACCGCTTTCTTCGGCCACACGTGCCCCGATCGGAGCACGTCGGCCCAAAATCACTGCGGACTACAGGCCAGGGTGATTGGTCCGGAGCGGGTTTGCAGGTCACCTTCGCTAACAGCCTTATAAGCGGTTTCATAACCCGTGCAGGAGCTCGCAGACTGCGCAGCAGAGGGGGCGGAATGGGAACTAGACATTTATAGTTTCTAAAGCTGCTACGTCAAGCAAGTGATACAGAGGGTGGTGCGCCGTGAGTTCGGCCAATTTAGCAGCGCCGTCCAAAGCGCTCCCAGATGGAGATACAAGGAGAGCGTTGGGCCAGGCCCTGCCCATCTTGTAACGAAAAGGCATGCCTATAACGGGATTAGAAAGAATGCTTCCTGCCCAGCTGACATATGGCTGCGATCCAGGGAGCCAGCCTGTACGTCGAAGACTTACTCCAACTGAGTGCACCAATTCGCCCGCAGCTTGATCGACAATGCGCGCAGCTACCGCATCCCGTGCAGAAAGTTCAATTATCTGCTTGGCGTAGGAAGCAACTAACGACACTCTTTCAACGTCGGACTGAATATCTACGTAAGCTGTTTCTATGTTTGAGAAGTCCCGCTTGATCAGGTGGAGAATGGCTGTCTCCTCTCCTCTGCCATCGTAGGCTCTCATGGCGGCGTCAAGGCCTGCCCGACCTATCCAGTAGCCACTCCCGGCATCCCCCATGATGTGCCCCCAACCATCCACCCTTGCGTAGGTGTTTGCGCCAGTGGCCAGAGTTACTACTCCAGTTCCAGCAGCAATTGCAGAGCCATGTCGAGAGCCGAGGCAACCGAGGTAACTGGACACCGAATCATGGGCCAAATGGACTGAAACCACGCCAACGGCCTGGCAGCTGCGGAGGACGGCTTGCGCATCAGAGTTGCTCGCTGTTAGCCCCGACATCGCTGCGGAGATTTGAATATTCCCAAGATTCAGACCTGACAGGGTCTCGCAGACTACACGTTCCAGTTGCGGCATGAGCGACATGTCGGTGAGAACTGGAGGGAAATGTCGCTCTAACTGCGTTTTACCGCTGCATATCAGCCTGGCGCGAATCGATGATTGACCGGCGTCGATGGCAATGATGGGGTTTGAACTACCCATGGGCGCTCCGTGTTCAAATAAATATTGTGAATGTTATCCAACTAGCGCTGCAGAGTTGGCTGGCGTATTTTCGGGCTTTGAATTGATCTTTGTTTTACCGCTGCGGGAGGCGCTTTTGCGCGCGGTAGTAGAAATTAGTGATTGCGGTCAAAAGACCTCCTCCTTAGGTTTTGGGGACCGGGCAGGATGCGGCGGCGTGATTCCTCGCCATTCTTCGCAGCGATGAAAAGTAGAGTCCAGTGATATGCAGAAGCGTCCACGGATGCAAGAAGGAATGCGGGTTGAACCGTCGATTAGGGGAGGGGAATCACTATGCGTTCCTGCGGAATGCCCGGAGGAGGCATAGACCGTGGTTGCGTCCGATTGTGATGGGCGGACGCCGAACCCTGTGACTGCCTTTGGCAGTGTTTTCACTGAGGTCGGGGTTGAGTGACGTCGGTGGTGGTTCGCGGTTTGCTGAGCGGAAGTATGCACAGGGCGTGCAGTGGGTAGGTTTAAACCCGGGAGTTAGGTGAGCTGGGTTGACCTCACCACGTCCCCCGAAGGCACGGCCGACGAATGTCGAATGCTGTAATCCTGTCGGTCCGTGCGGTTGCTGTCTGCTGCCGGGGCAGCGGGCGGGATCGTGGGCGGGCTGCCGGCCAGCTCATGCCATCGTTCGCAGGTGAGGCCGTAGGGAACCTCGGCGCTCAGAGCTACGACGTATTGTCCTGGTGCGACACGGGTGACAGCTACGCCCACTTTCTTTTGTCTTGCGGCAGGTTGCAAGATTCTGACGGCGGCGTCCAACGCGGAGTCAAGCTCGCTTCTTGTCCTGACCGCAACTTCTAACGATTCCGGCAGCACCTTGTTTTGTTCTTTCGGCATTGCTGGTCTTCTTTCTCTGGAAGCGTCCTGATTGCACACCGGGTTTCAGTTCGCTGCCGTTTTCCGGCATAACGGCATCCGGCATGGGCAGGAAGGGGTGGATGCATGCTGGAGCAACAGGGTTCGAGGTGGGAGAACTTTGTGAAATCTCCCTGACGCATGACTGTCACGGGGTAGTTATGCGTGTTGAGGCGCGTGAACGGTGACATGGTCCAGGGCGTTTTTCAGGTCGACTATGCCGCCACCTTCGTGCCCGTTGAAGGGCCAGAGCTGAAGTCGTTTATCGGTGGAGGCGTAGTTGTTGAAGGCGGCGTGGACGGTCGATGGTGGGCATGTGGTGTCCATGAGTGCGGCCGAGACGTAGAGCGGCGCCGCAGCGCGGCGCGCGAAAAATACGCAGTCAAAATTTGCCAGTGTTTCCATGGCACCTGTTACCTCGTCGCGCCGAACACGCAGATAGCTGCCGATCTCGCCATACGGTGGGCGATCAGTTATATTGACCGCCCGCGGAAAGTCGCACAGGAATGGTACCAGGGCAGCAGCGGCGGCGAGATCGGGAACCAGGCCGGCGGCCGCCAGGGCTAATCCACCGCCCTGGCTGATGCCGACGACGCTGATTCTCGTCGGATCCACCTGCGGCAATGTTCGTGCCGCATCGATGGCACGAACCGCATCCGTGATCAGCCGGCGGTAATAGTAATGGTCCCTATCTAGGATTCCCCGGGTCATGAATCCAGGATGGGAAGGGCCACTGGGCCCTTCGTCTCCCGTGTTACCCACAGACCATCCCGCGCCTTGTCCCCGGGTGTCCATTTGAAAGTGGGCGAACCCGCTGGACGCCCAAAAAAGGGACTCTTCCGGGTAACCTCGCCCCCCTCCATATCCGACGTATTCCACGACGGTGGGGAGGGGTCCGTGGGCACCGCGTGGAACCCGGAGCCAGGCAGATATCGTCTGGCCCCCGAATCCGGGAAACCGTACATCGTAGACGTCCATTGTCGTCAGCGGCGTCTCCACGAGCGTTGCTTCCGGCGCGGAATCAAACGCTCGGGCAGCGGCAAGGGTCCGCTGCCAGAATGCATCGAAATCAGCCGGTTCCTTCCCCGATCCCGCGTAGTCACGCATTAGGTCCGGGGATAGGTCAAATAGCGCCATGGCATGCTCCTGGTCGACGATGAGAGTTGAAAGGGACCTCTTGTTGCTGACGGCTCGAGGCGGGAGCTGGTTTTGTCATCACAGGCGTCTAAGCTGTGCCTCGTACTTTTCTAAGGGCCTTTGACCGTGATGCGGTCACCACTTCGGTCTGGGAGGTCGGGTGTCACCGCTCCTTAGGACCGGTGACACCCGGCTGCTTATCCCTTTAGCCCGGACTGGGCGAGCCCTTCTACGAACTGGCGTTGGGCGATGACAAAAACTATCAGCACAGGCACGGCGGTCATGCTGGCGGCGGCCAGTTGTACGTTCCACATAGGCCCACTGTAGGCATCAGTGAATCGGGTCAGCGCCTGTGGCAGCGTGAAGAGATCGGGGGAGGAGAGATAAACCGTTGGTTCCAGATACAGGTTCCACACGTTCAAGAACGTGAAAATTGCAACAGCTGCCAGAGCAGGCCGTGCCAGGGGCATCGCGATCCGCCACCAGATTCCTGGCCTTCCGAGTCCGTCCAGCCGTGCTGCCTCCTCAAGTTCCGTCGGCAGGGCGATGAAAAATTGGCGCATGATGAATGTGGCAAGGACGCTTGGCGCGCCAAAAGATGTCACCAGTATGAGCGGCCAGTGGGTGTTGACCAGTCCAGCGGCATTGAACATCTGAAACAGCGGGACGATGGTAACTTCACTGGGCACAAGCAGACCTGCAAGCACGAGGAGAAAAAGGATATTTTGCCCCCGGAAACGGATCCTTGCGAAGGCATATCCGGCCATTGAGGAAACGAGCATGGTCAGGACTGTGACTACTGCCGCGATGTACAGGCTGTTGAAGTACTGCCTGGCGAACGGTTGGAAGGTGAAAGCCTGCAGGTACCCCTGGAGGGAAGGTTCTACCGGTAAGGGTGTGGGCGGGAAGGCAAGGATTTCGTTGATTGATTTGAAGGATGAGGTAATCATCCACCAGGTCGGGAAGACGAAGGGAACGGCCATAACAGCCAATAGCAGGTATAGCGCTGCCCTGGTCCATCGCTTTCCGAACCGCAGCCCGGTCCCAATGGAGGGTGCACCGGTCAACTGACTAGTTCTCATGAAATACCCATCTTTTGCGCATTTGCCATTGCAGGACAGTGAGCGCCAGGACCACGAGGAAGAGAACGATGGCTAGGGTCGATCCGTATCCAAAGTGGTGGAAATCGAAGGCTTGCTGGAAAAGGTAGTACACGAGAACCGTGGTGGAGAGGCCTGGGCCTCCTTGGGTGAGCACTGCGATCTGCGCGAATACCTGAAGGGATCCGACGATGGTGATAATGATCGTCAATAGTAGCGTGGGCGAAATCAACGGGAGAGTTATCCGGCGAAATACGGTGCGGGCTGTTGCCCCATCAACCCGTGCTGCTTCATAGAGTTCCGTCGGAACACCCTGTAGGGCGGACAGGAACAGGACCATGTTCAACCCCACATTTTTGAATATCTGCACGACGATCACGGCAGCCATGGCGGTCGGCCCGCTCTGCAGCCAGTTGGGTCCTTGTATGCCTACAGCGTGCAGAATCCCGTTGATCCCCCCGTTGTCCTGGAGCAGGAATCCCCAGACGAGGGTCCACGCGACCAGGGAGACGACGACGGGGGAAAAGAAGAGTGTTCGGAACACCGCTATTCCTCGTCCCTGGCGGTTGAGCATAACCGCCAGGAGCAGGGCCAGGGGGATGTTGATCGCAACTAGACCAACGGAGAATATGACAGTAGCGAGAATTACTTCACCAAATTGCGGGTCCGAGACGAGCTGCTGGTAGTTCCCTGCTCCGACGAATTTGAATGTTCCTGCCAGCACGTTCCATTCGTTGAAGCTGTAATAAAAAACGAGAGACAGCGGGACGATCACGAAGGTGAGGATCCCCAGAACCTGTGGTGCCACGAAAAGATAGCCGGTGACAGCGTCGCGGCGGCGGCGGTTCAGCCCGGAGGGCCAGCGGGATTGACGGGTGGTGGACCGGCCCGGGGGAGCCCCCCGGACCGGCGTTACCTTGCTTAGAACAGACACGCGCGTTCCTAACCGGCCAGGAGGGGTTTGATCGCACTGCAGACATTGTTGAGCACGCTCGACACGTCGGCTGTGGGCTGCCACATCGGGTCCAGGGCGGCCTTCACTTTTTGGGAGATTTCAGCCGAGTTGGTGTGGCTGGCTTTGGTTTGGCCTTCTGCGATGCCCTTGATGACTGCATTCTGGATCTGCTCTTTGGAGAGGAGCTTATTCGTGGCCGCCAGGGTGTCGGCCGTCAGAAGCGAGGTCCGGGGCGGCGGGAAGAACTGGGCGAGCTGCTTGGCATTGGAGGGGTTGGTGAGGTAAGCGATAAAGTCCTCCGCCTCCTGGACGTGGGCGCCCTTCGCCAGCGCTCCGACGCCGGCTTGCCCGACGACAGAGTAGGAGCCTTTGGTAGCGGTTGGTAGCGGCAGGACGTTCCAGCCGAACTTGGCGTCTTTCAGGAGTGAAGCACGCGAAATTTGGGTGACGGTAAATGCGGAATCGCCTGCGAAGAAGTCCGGGCTGGTCCCAGGCCCGGGAAATGCGTGCTGTTTGAAGATGCCGTCGTGGATGTAGGTGAAGGCAGTATTCATCTCGGGAGAGTTGAAGGTGCAGGATTTCCCGTCACTGCTCCAGGGAGCGGCTCCCCAGGCGTTCCACACAGAGGCGAGGTTGGACCAGTCGGAGTAGTTGAAGTCACGGATGATGATGCCGTCCTTATCCGTTTTGGCCTTAACCACCGAACCGAGGGCTGCCAGGTCCTGCCAGTTCCATTTCCCTTGTGACTGCAGCTCTGCCGATGTTGGAAGGCCGGCCTGTTTGAGCAGACTGTCGTTGGCGAACATCACCAAGGGGGAGGTCGAAAAGGGATATGCGTAAAGCTGGTTGTCCTGGGTCCAGAGCTTTGTCGTTTCGCTGTTCAGGTCTGCGTAGTTGTAGTCAGGGGCTGCTTTCAGGGTGTCGGTGAGAGGTGCGAGAGCTCCGGATTTGACGAAATCTGGCGCGTCCTTTTCGAGGACCCACGCCATGTCGGGTGCGTTGCCACCGGCGATCTGCGTGGTCAGCGTTGACGTGTAGTCCGCCACCGGCAGTGAATCAAACGTGATCTCTTTGATTTCGGGGTGTGATTTCTTGTAGCTATCTGCAATGGATTTGAACAAGGCGAGCTGTGTCGCGTCCGATGTCCAGGTGGTCATGCGCAGGGTGACGCTTCCAGGGGCGGCGGAAGTATGAGCGCTGCTCGCTTCGGTCGATCCTCCGCAGCCGGCAAGAGTCAATGCCGCTGCTGCCAGCAGCGCCACTCCTGTCAGCTTCTTTGCTGGTTTCATTTAGTGCTCCTTGATTAGTAGCCGGTGATGTCGGGCCAGTGCAATTCGACACCGGCCCCGACGAGTAAGGTCTGAAAGTCCTTCAGGATGGAAGGAGTGTTACGTACGGCTCGGGGTTCAATCGCCCGCTCCAGGCAGAAGGCTGCCAGCCAACCTGCTGCCTCGCCGATATTCCACTCCACGGGGTGGAGCCGAAAGGCTCCATTGGTGAGGTGTGTTGTACCAACGTTTTTTCCCGCCGGGAGCAGGTTTTCCAGACGGACCGGAATCAGTGCTCCGAGGGGAATTTCAAAGGGCACCGATGGGACGTCAATGTAATTGTCACCGCCGGTGGAGGGGTGCAGGTCGATTCGGTACATGCCAACTCCGACGCTGTCGAAAAAAGTGGAGGGCTTGCCACTGCCTCGTACGGCGACGGACAAGTCGTTCTCCACCACTGTGTATTCCGCCTTGATGCGGCGGGACTCACGTATATAGGGTGCCTGGGCAAGACCGTCGGTGGTTCCGGTGACGTCCCCGCGAAGGCGGAGTCCGGGCCAACCCTTTCCGCCGTCGGGCCGCGGCGCTTCAGTTTGCAACCAGTAGAACATCGACAACGACAACTGCCGGGCACCTTCCAAGTGCTTTTCCGGGGCCGGGCTGTCAATGATAGAGCCTTCAAGGTAGTCAATCATCGGCCAGTTGACCAGGACTATGTCACTGTCGAAGTGCCCGTCGGTGAAAAGCTTCCGCGCCAGGATACGGCGGAAGGTCCATAGCTCCCGGTCCCCGGCGGCCTGGCTCTGGTCCGCGGTGATGGCGAGCGGATCATCGTCGATTGTAGGTGTGAATTCTCGGGTGACGATCTCGAGGGTGCGCGGATCAGGCCCCGTGAGCGAGAGCATGGGCGCTCCCCAGAACTCCGGTTGGTAGTTGCGCCAGTAGTCGTAATCCCGCGGTTTCTCAATGGTGTGATCTCCCGGGACGTGATCGATCGCGAAGCACCACGAAAAAGCCTGCATATTATCCGGGCTGGCAGTTTCGGGAGCGCTTGGCTCACCTGTTTGCTCCCGCGACTCACTGCCGGTAACGTATTCCGCTCCGACGAGGGGGAGTAGTTCGCCTGTTTCAGTCGCGTCCAGGACAAACCTTGCGGTGATTTGGGTGCGTTCTGACGTGCGCGCATCCCTGACGGTGACACTCGTAACTCGGGCGTCCGACACTTCCGCTTCAACTGGAATCGAAGGTTGAAGAACTGTCAGGCGGCCCGTACCCAGATACGGTGCCAGCAGAGCGTCAATAACTGCAACAGCGACCTTGGGCTCCGCGCAAAGGCGGCTGACCAAGCCTGCACCGGGATTGAGATCGCTTTTTGCCCGAGCCTCCTCCGTTAGCGGATACCATGCACGGTAGTAGTCCCGGATGCCCTCCCGCAGCTGCCTGTAGGAAGCTGTAACGCCGAACTGTTCCACCCATGCGTGTTCATCCATTGGAACCGCTTGGCTGGTGAGCTGTCCACCCAGCCATTCAAATTGCTCTGTCAGGACGACGCGGCGGCCGGCCCTGAGTGCAGCCAGTGCGGCTGCGACGCCACCAAGGCCCCCTCCGACGATAAGAATGTCGGTGTTGAGATAGTTCATTGGGCGGCTCTTTCGTTTTTGGGTGCAGCAAGAGTGGAGCCTGGCACGAAGCGGCAGTTCAGCAGAACGCGCAGCTCGGAATCAGGAATCCGCTCTTTGCTCGCAATGATTTTTGTCAGAAGCTTCACAGCTCCGGCCCCCAGGTCCTCCCTGGGAGCGCTGAGGCGTGTGAAATCGATATCGGTGGTACCTGACCGTGGGGGATCCCCAAGAACAATGATCGAGAGATCCCTGGGTACCGAATAACCTGCTTCGGCGGCCAGTTTCAGCAGTCCCGCGGAATGGTCCTCGGACTCGAGGAACAGGACCGTAGGGCCGTAGGCCCTAGTGACTTTCCATGCCTCCCTCAGGCCCTTCCCCGAGACGGTGTAGAACATGTGTTGTGCATTTGCAAAGCCTGCAACGGCCTCCCGGAAGCCTGCCCGACGATCCAGCACGGACTCTCCCCGGCTGTCCCTCGCCAGATAGAAAAACCGCCGATGACCCAACCGCAGGGCTCGCCCAACGATCTCCCTCGTGGAGGAAACGTAATCCACGCCGACGTACGGTACCCCGGGGGTACTCCTTCGACCTATGGCGACAAAGGAGTAGCCACCCACGACTAGTCTCCGCAGATCCTCGGTGTCCATTTCCAGACCCAGGAGAATGCATCCGTCAGCAAACGCCAGGCGGTTGTTCTGATGAAAAATTTGTCGATGCCCGTTGACGACGGGGGCGCTGGTGAATATCAGCAAGTCACAACCCAGCGCCTCTGCCGCGGACTCAATCCCTGTCAAAAGCGGTGTATAGAAGTCCGCGGTTTCATGAGGGAAAGCAGCCTCATATGTGAACACACCGAGAATCTGGTTCTCGCCACCGGCGAGACGCCGTGCAGCAGGATCGGCAACATAGGTTGTCGCCCGGATCACCTCCATTACACGATCCCGTGTTTCTTTCGCGATTCGCCCCGTCGCATTTACCCGGTTGTTCATCACCAATGACACGGTGGTTTGGCTTACACCGGCGAGCTCAGCGATGCGGCGCTGCGTCATCCTCCCCGCACCCCTTTGCCCGCTCATAGGATCCTTCCCTTTCATGCGCTAATGCGTATTATCTAATGATGTAGATCACGATAATGCGTATGATCCGATATTTCAATAGTTCTGCCGCACGTTCCGTTTACAGTTTGGGTTGGCTGAAGCTACCGCTAGGTGGGATGCGCACATAGGCCTGCGGACGCAGTCGCCAACCAGCTGAGAACGGCCATGAGTCACCGGGCAACCTGCACTGAACTGCCATGCCTCTCAGGGGGCGTGATCGCCTTTCCCCTTACGGGGCGATGAGTAAATGAGATTACCCCCCAACGAATTGGATAAAATCCGCTGCCTCAACGACGGGGTGATGGAAGATTGCATCCAGTCTCATCAGCTATGGCTGCACTATGTAGGTATCGGAGGAAACGCCAGGGATGGTGTCCTCGAGTGCCACCTCCGGGGTCGCGCCACGCTTCCCCAGCTGCAGCGGCAACTTCTCCGGATAGCGCTAGAGGAAATTCGGAGCGTCGCTCGGAGTGCGCCACAAGTTTGACGCTTCGCTCCTGATGCTGACAACTGGCGTCAGCCGTCCCGGTAGTCGGGCCCACCAAAAGTTTGCTGCAATCTCACATGTGTGGTTGTGCTATTCCCCGAGGGGTGCAGTAGCAAAATGGCGAGCGGTCGTCGCAAACGGCGGCTCCGCGTCGGCATTCACCGAAACTCCTGACCGACGGCACACTGAGGGTTCTTCCAGGAAGGACAGCGACTCGAGCAGCTGTCTGGTAACCAGCTCATGACCATGCGCCCCATTGAGTATTTGATCGAGAAGGACTACAACGCACGCGAAGCTCGATGCGCGGAGCGTTGAGGCATGTGGAAGCACACCCACCCGACCTTTTACACTCCCGCTGACCCCGGACTGCGGATGACAGGCTCAGTCACCGCCCCTGCCATCAGCGACAGCGCGGGCATAAACCCTCCTTGATCCTCAACAGAGAAAACGGTAGCCCTTCTGCCCCTCGCCCACGACCGGACGCGTTCGGCATGGGCTAGCGCATGGCGATCTGGTCTGCTGCCGGCGGCCCGGGGGACCGCCGGCAGGGTGCTTCTAGAGCTCGCCGATTCCGGACACAAGGTCGGTGCGGCCCTCTGCCAGGCGGTAGGAGAGGCCGATCACCGCGGCGCGGCCGTTTTCAATTGCGTCCGAAATCACACGCGAACTGTCCGCGAGGCGATGGGACATCTGCTTGACGTTCTCCACCACCATGTCGTTGACCTCGGGCTGGTTGTTCCGCAGGGAGGTCAGGACGGAGGGGGTGATGCGTTCGACGAGGTCGCGGATGAATCCTGCCGGCATCTGGCCGGTGTTAACGGAGTCTTTGGTTGCCGTGACGGCGCCACAGTTGTCATGTCCAAGCACTACGATCAGCGGCACCCCCAGCACGGCGACGCTGTATTCGAGCGAGCCCAGGACGGCGTCGTCAATTACCTGTCCGGCGGTGCGGACCACGAAGACGTCGCCGAGGCCGACGTCGAAGATGATTTCGGCTGCAAGCCGGGAGTCGGAGCAGCCGAAGATCACGGCGAACGGATTCTGGGTCTCCACCAACGAGGAGCGCCGTGAGGCATCCTGGTTCGGGTGGCAGGACTCGCCGTTGACGAAACGTTCGTTGCCTTCGCGCAGTCGGCGCCATGCCAGTGCAGGGGTGAGGTTAGTAGCCATGCATATTACATATAGGTGCACCGGGGGCGGAAAGGGAACTGTGACGGCCGGGCAGGCAGACTTTAGGGGAGGTTACGACGTGCGACTTCGGCCAGCTGCGTCCGCGCCGGAGAGGACAACGGTGCTGCTGACAACTGGCGTCAGCCACGCATGCACTCGAGAGTCCACGAAAATCTCCTGACCAGCAACATCCACCTCCGTGGCCGGGGCGGGGATGCAGCGCCGGCTGGGATGATCTCAACAATGGCCCATACCTGCATTCACCGGTAGCTCCGCACCGATGGCACGCCGAGGGTTCTTCCCGGAAGCACCCTGCACTCCAGCAGCTGCCTGGTAGACAACGTCGGCCCCTGCACCCCTTTGAGTATGTGATCGAGAAGGGCTACGGCGCGCGCCCCAAGCTCGGTGCGCGGAGCGCTGAAACAGGTAAAATCAACCCCCCGCCCGCCTTTACGATCTCGCTCACCCAGGACCACGAATGACAGGTCCTTAGGAACGGAGACGTCATCGGCGGCAGCGAGGGCATAAAGCTCTTCTGCGTCCTTGGGATCCTCAACAAAGAGGATGGTAGCCCCTTCTGCGCGCACGCGCCGCCACACCTCAGCCAGACCGACCGCCGTAGTCTCTGCCTGTGCCAGGGCAATACCCGCAGCTGCCAGTTCGTCAGTCAGGGCGTCATGCCTGTCACGGGAAGATTCGCCAGCGAGAGACAGCCTGGCGTAGAAAGCAGCCGCATGGCCGGCCCCGATGGCTTGACGAGCCAGTTCGCGAGTGGGCGTGCCATAGTCAACCCCGACATAGGCTATGCCTTCAACATCCCGGCGGCCGATAGCAACGAACTTGTACCCGCTGTCCCGCAGCCTGGCAAGCTCGTCGTTGTCCATCTTCCGACCCAGCAGTAGGCATCCGTCAGCCAGGCGGAGCCGACTATTCTCATGGAATATCTGGCGGCGTCCCTCAACCAGCGGAGCGCTGGTGAACATCAACAAGTCCAGGCCTAAAGCCTCGGCTGCACTCTCTATGCCGGTCAGCAAGGGTGTATAGAAGTCTGAAGTTTCGCTGGGAAATGCATGTTCGTAGGTGAACACCCCGACAAGATTGTTCATCCCGCCCACCAAGCTGCGGGCAACAGGATCGGCAACATAAGTCGTCGCTTTGATGACGTCAAGGACACGTTTCCGTGTCTCTTCCGGTATGCGCACACCATTGTCGGTACGGCCGTTCAGCACAAGCGAAACAGTCGCTTGACTCACCCCCGCGAGTTCCGCAATCTTGCGCTGCGTAACTCTTCCCCCCTGGCTCGACGTCATCGGCGTTCCTTTCCAAGCACTTGATAATACAAATCATCATAGAGGAGCCGTAGTCGGTACTCTCTGATAATAGGTATTATCTTATTGACGGTTCAATGCCGGGCAGTGGAGCATCAAAGGATCGGGGGATAGGGAGCTGATCGCGTACTTGGGCGCATTGGCCATCACCTCATCATGAAAGGGACCGCTATGTCGCCTACAAATTCACTGCCGTTCTCAGATGCCTTTTCGAGGGGCGCATCTCTTAATCCAGGCGTTTCCCGTCGCTCGCTGATACTTGCGGGTGCAGCCGCGGTCCCCATGCTGGCAGTCGGCGCGCTATTCACGGCGCCAGCCCGGGCTGCGACGGCCACGGATTTTGACCAGGTCCGCACACAGTGGCGCGCCACCCTGGTTTCGACCTACGACCTTTCCGACTCTACGGTCCAGCAATATGTCACGGCATCAGCGGCGGAAGCACAGTCCTTGTGGGACACCTTGTCGACTGCTTCCAACCGCACCTACCTTTGGGCCGACCTCAACAGCAGTAGCATTTCAGCGATTCAACGGAACAACATGGGCCGGCTTCGGACGCTGGCTCTCGCGTTGAAGTCTCCGGGATCCTCCCTCTACGAAAACGCACAGCTGAAGGCCGACATCGCCTCGGCCCTCGATTGGTTCCTGAGCAACAAATACGGTGTTACCAACCAGTATGACAACTGGTGGGACTTCCAAATCGGCATTCCCCTGGCGCTCAACGACTTTTGCGTCCTGCTCTACGAGGATCTTTCAGCCACCTTGGTTGCTACCGCGATGGCTGCTATCAAGCGGTATGCCCCTACACCCACTATCACCGCAGGCAGCACCTCCACCGGAGCGAACCGCAACTGGGCCTGCTCGATAGCCATAGTCCGCGGTGCCCTCAGCGAGGACAGTGCAACGATTTCTGGTGCAATGACGGCCTACGCGGCAATCTTCCCTTACGTCTCGACGGGCGACGGGTTCTATGCAGACGGCGGCTTCATTCAACACCAGTATTTCTCCTACAACGGGGGATACGCCGTCTCACTTCTGCAGTACCTCACGTACTCCATGGTCGCTACCTTGGGCACGCCATGGGCTTTCAATGCTGCACAGATTGCTGAGGTCTACGACTGGGTGCAGGACAACTATGTCCCCTGGATTTTCGGGGGCGGCTTTATGGACATGACTCGGGGCAGAGGAATTTCGCGGTTCTACGAGACCGACCACAGGGTAGGGAGACTAACGATCGCCACGCTGCTACAGCTCGCGTCCGTATTTCCCGCCGCTCAAGCCCTGGTCGTTCGGGGGCAGTGCAAGGGTTGGATCAACGCTGACCAGTTCCTTCCGTTCTTTGTCTACGACAGTGTCCCGATTGAACAGGTGCGGCTGCCCTCCATTGTGAAGGGACGAGCTTTCGTAGCCGACACGAACATTCCGTCAGCGGCCGAATCAACCCAGAGTGTCGTGGCAACATCGATGGCCAGAGCAGTCCACCGCCGGCCAACATTCGCCTACGCCGTGGCAATGGACAGCACGGTGATCAAGCCTTACGAGAGCGGTGGCGAGAATCGTCTCGGTTGGTACACCGGAGAGGGGGCGGTCTACCTGAACCTTTCCAGTCAGAACGCACACTGGGCCAACCAATATTGGCCCACGGCCAACAAGTACCGCATTCCCGGCACCACCGTCGGGACAACACCCTTGTCTCCAGCAGCTACACGCACGTCGCTCAATACGTGGGCGGGGGGCGCCTTACTCGATGGGAATATCGCACTTGGCATGGGACTTAAACCAGCCTCCCAGACGCTGAGCGGGCGCAAATCCTGGTTCTGCATGGACGACGCAATCGTGTGCCTCGGGGGTGCCATCAGCAGCACAGATGGCGACACCGTGGAGACCATAATTGAGAACCGTAACATCGGCCCCAATGGCGCAACCGTTCCTATCCTGGACGGAACCTCGGTGCTGACTACGCCAAGCCCAACCCCGAGCTCCTTCACTGCCAACTGGGTTTGGATTCCCAATGTCGGCGGCTACGTGTTTACTTCGGGAACATCGATTAAAGCGTTGCGGGAAGATCGCACAGGCAAGTGGACCGACATGGACAACCGCGGCGTCTATGATGACACGACCACTTACAGCCGACGATTCATCACGCTGTGGATAGATCATGGAGTGAACCCCAGCAACAGCACCTACTCCTACATTCAGTTGCCTGCGGCAACCCAAGCGCAAACCTCAAGCATGGCGTCCTCAAACGACATCGCGGTGGTTGCCAACAATAACGATGTTCAGGCCGCCACCCGTTCGAGCACCGGCACCACCATGATTAATTTCTGGTCACCTACGCCCCCGAAGACTGCGGGCATACAGTCCAACAACAGGGCATCCATCGTCGCTACACGCAAAAACGGGCAGCTCTCGATCGCCGTCACCGATCCCACACAAAAGGTCACCGGTTCCGTAACGGTAACCATTGACGGGCCGGCCACCAGCACCCTGCAAACCGACCCTGGCATCACTGTCGTGGCGCTGAGTCCCAATGTCCAGATCTCGTTTAACGCATCCGGACTAGCAGGTAAGTCCCTGGTCGCCCGATTTGCTGTCTAACAGGACGAATCATCAGAAGATGTCAGTGATAGAGAGCTTTCGGTTGGGCAGGACGGCTGAAGAAACGGCCAGGGGCGTTCTCTGCTGAGTCAGCCAGCCCGAATCGCCTCCTCTGGTCCTCATAGCCATGACGATCAGAGGAGGCCGAAACGGGGAGGACGTTTTGGATTTGGAAAATCGCTGGCTCGCGAACGGTGTCATGATCATTCAGCCCGGCCGTAGTTTCCAGCCTGCTCTGTTTGCACGCGGCGTTCATTTAGGCTCCAGCAAGCCCGCAATTCGTTTGCCGCCGCCGCTGAGTTCCCTTGTTACCGAAAGTACTCCCAGGGATAAGCGCGTGCTCCTAACTGCGGGCTGACACAGCGCACGCTTAGCCGTAGGACCTCGGCTGTTCCGGTTTTGTGCCTGCAATTAGGCCCTTCTAGCTCCCCCTCCAGTGGTTCCCCAGCAAGAACAAAACAGTTCGTGCACGTTTGTGCAAATTGCTTGACCCGATTTTCCGCCTCTTCGAACAATGGTGATGACCCCGCCAGCCGCCTCGCTGGCGTCCCCAAAGCCAAGGAAGTCTTTTGAATCCCGATAATTCATCGTCCCCATCGCTCACGGCTGCACGAGTTGGGGCGGAACGAAATTCCATTCAAAGCCTGCGGCGCCGTCCGCACGCGAAGGTGCTGGTGGTGGGCGGCGGCATCAACGGAGTGGGCACGTTCCGTGACCTGGCCCTGCAGGGCGTCGACGTTGCACTGGTGGAGCGCGGCGACTACTGCCAGGGCGCAAGCGGCGCGTCTTCGCACATGATCCACGGCGGCATCCGGTACCTCGAAAACGGCGAGTTCCGCCTGGTCCGCGAATCAGTGGTGGAGCGCAACCGGCTGCTGAAAATCGCCCCGCACTACGTCAAGCCGCTGCAGACCACCATCCCGATCTTCAGCACCTTCTCCGGTATCCTCTCCGCGCCGCTGCGCTTCCTCACCCACAAGCAGCAGGGCAAGCCCAAGGAGCGCGGTGCGTTCCTCATCAAGGCGGGCCTCAGCCTTTACGATTCGTTTTCCCGGGACGGCGGCACGGTGCCCCGGCATCAGTTCCGCACCCACAAGGCAGCCCTCCAGGAACTTCCCGCCCTTCGACCGGACGTCAAATACACGGCCACCTACTTCGACGCCTCCGTGCACAACCCTGAACGGCTGACCCTCGACGTCCTCCAGGACGGCGAAAAGGCCGGCCGCGCCGGTAACGCGAGGGGCACCAGCGCGCAGGGTGACACGGCCCGCGCCAGCAACTACCTCTCGCTGCAGTCCATGTCTTCCACCCCCAACCCGCGGACCGGCCGGGGGAGCACCGTCCGGCTCCGCGATGAACTCACCGGGGAAGAGTTCGATTTCACGGCTGACATCATCGTGAACACCACCGGGGCGTGGGTGGACCTGACCAATGAGGCCATGGGCGCGGCGTCGGCCTTCATGGGCGGCACCAAGGGTTCGCACATCGTCCTGGACCACCCGGGCCTCCTCGCCGCCTGCCGCGGGCGGGAAATCTTCTTTGAACACACCGACGGCCGGATTGTCCTCATCTACCCCATGGGTGACCGGGTGCTGGTGGGCACCACCGACGTTGATGCGGACATGTCGGAAGACGCCATCTGCACCGATGAGGAGATCCAGTACTTCTTCGACCTCATCGGCCACGTGTTCCCGTCCATCGACGTCACGCCTGACGACATCGTCTACACGTTCTCGGGTGTGCGCCCCCTGCCGAGCCATGACGCCACCCAGCCGGGCTTCGTCTCCCGCGACTACCGCATCGAACGCCGCGCCTCCGGAACAAACGGAACCGGGGCACTCGTGCTGAGCCTGGTGGGCGGCAAGTGGACCACCTTCCGCGCCCTCTCAGAGCACCTGACCAACGAGGTCCTCACCGAACTCGGCGTACAGCGGAAGCTTTCGACGGCGCAGCTCCCCATCGGCGGCGGCGCCGGCTTCCCAGCCGACGAGGCAGGCGTGCAGAAATGGATCAAGGCCCACATGGCCGACGGCCGCGACGCAGACCGGACGGCCGGCCTGCTGACCCGCTATGGGACCCGCGCCGAAGCCGTGATCGCCTACCTCGACGCCGAGCCCGACCACGTCCTGCGGTCCACCCGGGAACTCAGCGTCCGGGAACTGGAGTTCATGGCGACCAACGAACAAGTGGGGCACTTGGTGGATGTCTTCATCCGGCGCACCTCCCTGGCCTTCCGCGGCCTGGTTACCGATGACCTCCTCAACGAAGTGGCCGAGGTGCTCTCCGTCCCCCTTGGTTGGCTTGCGGGAGACCGGAACGCAGAAATCCTGCACGCGAAGTACGTGCTGCAGCGTTTTCATCGCGTGGAAACGGATAACCAGAGGGTTGAACAAGCCTACCGGCGTGATTAAAACGCCTCGCTAGCCCAGCTGTCTCACTGAATAGGACCAATAACAAAGAAGGAGTCAAAGATGTCTCTAGGAATAGTCTTCCTCTCCGAACTCTTCGGCACGGCCACGCTGACGCTGTTGGGTTGCGGCGTCGTTGCCAACGTGGCTTTGCGGGGGACGAAGGGCAACAACGGGGGATTCCTGATGGTCACATGGGGGTGGGGTATCGCTGTCTTCTGTGGCGTCTTCGTCGCTGCCAAGTCCGGCGCCCACCTGAATCCGGCCGTGACCCTCGGCCTGCTGCTCAACGGCAAGTCCGAATACGCTCCGGGAGTCGCCGTCGACTTCGCCTCCACCCTGACCTACTTCGGAGGCGAGCTGCTGGGCGCGTTCCTCGGCGCCGTGGTCTGCTGGCTGGCCTACAAACAGCACTTCGATGACGAGCCGGAGCCTGCCGGCAAGCTCGGGACCTTTTCCACCGGCCCTGCCATCCGGTCCACCCCATGGAACCTGATCACCGAGATCATCGGCACTTTTGTCCTGGTCTTCGTCATCCTCACCCTCGGTGGTACCCCCTCGGGGCTCGGCCCATTCGCCGTCGCGCTGCTCGTGGTCGGCATCGGTGTTTCCCTTGGCGGGCCCACCGGCTACGCCATCAACCCGGCCCGCGACCTCGGACCCCGCATCGCCCACGCAGTGCTTCCCATCAAGGGCAAGGGCTCCAGTGACTGGAGCTACTCCTGGATTCCGGTGGTGGGTCCGCTTGTCGGCGGCGCCCTGGCCGGAGTTGTTGCCCGGATCGCTCCGATCATCGTCACCGCCGCTTCCTAAACCCCGGCACCCAGTTCGAATAACAAGACAAGGACGTCATTATGAACCAGTACGTAATCGCCATTGACCAGGGCACCACCAGCACCCGCGCCATCATCTTCGACCACAGCGGCGCCATCGTCTCCTCCGGCCAGATGGAACACGAACAGATCTTCCCCCAGGCAGGCTGGGTGGAGCACGACGCCTCGGAGATCTGGACCAACACCCGCGAGGTCATCGGCTCGGCTCTCTCCAAGGCGAACCTGACGCGGCACGATATTGCCGCCGTCGGCATCACCAACCAGCGCGAAACCGCCGTGGTGTGGGACAAGACCACGGGCAAGCCGGTGTACAACGCCATCGTGTGGCAGGACACGCGCACCCAGGACATCGTGGACCAGCTGGCCAAGGACGGCGGAGCAGACCGCTTCAAACAGAAGGTGGGCCTGCCGCTGGCCACCTACTTCTCGGGCACCAAGATCAAATGGATCCTGGACAACGTTGACGGCGCCCGCGAAAAGGCAGAGGCCGGGGACCTGGTGTTCGGCAACACCGACGCGTGGGTCCTGTGGAACCTGACAGGCGGCGTGGACGGCGGTGTGCACGTCACCGAGGTCACCAACGCGTCCCGCACCCTGTTCATGGATCTTGACACCCTGCAGTGGGACGACGAGATCCTCGGCATCTTCGGTGTGCCCCGCAGCATGATGCCGGAGATCAAGTCCTCCTCCGAGGTCTACGGCGAGGTCCACGGATCCCAGCTGCTCCGCGAGACGCCGGTTTCGGGCATCCTGGGCGACCAGCAGGCCGCAACCTTCGGCCAGGCCGCTTTTGACGCCGGCGAAGCGAAGAACACCTACGGCACCGGCTGCTTCCTGATCTTCAACACGGGCGAGGAAATCGTCCACTCGAAGAACGGGCTCCTCACCACGGTGGGCTACAAGCTGGGCGACGCCAAGCCGCACTATGCCCTGGAAGGGTCCATCGCCGTCACCGGTTCACTGGTCCAGTGGCTGCGTGACAACCTGGGCATGATCAGCAGCGCCCCCGAGGTGGAAACCCTTGCCGCGTCGGTCAAGGACAACGGCGGCGTGTACATCGTCCCGGCGTTCTCCGGCCTGTTCGCCCCGTACTGGCGCTCCGATGCCCGCGGCGCGATCGTGGGCCTGACCCGGTTCGTCAACAAGAACCACATCGCCCGGGCAGCGCTGGAAGCCACCGCGTTCCAGACCCGCGAGGTGCTGGACGCGGTCAACGCGGACTCCGGCGTGCCCCTGAGCGAGCTGAAGGTCGACGGCGGCATGGTTGCCAATGACGCCCTGATGCAGTTCCAGGCGGACATCCTTGGCGTCCCGGTGATCCGCCCGAAGGTCATTGAGACCACGGCGCTGGGGGCTGCCTACGCGGCAGGCCTGGCGGTTGGCTTCTGGAAGGACCTGGGCGAGTGCTCGGCCAACTGGTCCGAGGACAAGCGCTGGGAACCGCAGATGGACCAGGTCGAAAAGGAACGCCAGATGCGGCTCTGGAAGAAGGCAGTCACCAAATCCATGGATTGGGTCGACGAGGACGTTCGCTAAAGCCCCGTGACCACGCAACCCATGGGGCTGCCCTACCGATCCAGCCAGGGCAGCCACCCATCTCCTAACGCTCAAGAAGGAAACTTTTGCCCATCGCTTCCAAACCATCCCGCTATCTAACCCTCTCACCGTCCCTTGCTGTGGGCCACGACGAGCCGGACCGCAACCTTGCCCTTGAACTTGTCCGCGTCACCGAAGCGGCGGCCATCGCCGGCGGCCACTGGGTCGGCTTCGGCGACAAGAACACCGCCGACGGCGCCGCCGTCGACGCCATGCGGTCCTTCCTGCAGACCGTCCACTTCAACGGCGTCGTGGTCATCGGCGAGGGCGAGAAGGACGAAGCGCCCATGCTGTTCAACGGTGAGCGCGTTGGCGACGGCACCGGCCCCGAGGTGGACGTCGCCGTCGACCCGATCGACGGAACCCGCCTGACCGCCCTTGGCATCAACAACGCACTGGCCGTCCTGGCTGTTGCCGAGCGTGGCTCCATGTTCGATCCCTCTGCCGTGTTCTACATGGAAAAGCTCGTCACCGGCCCCGAAGCCGCAGACATGGTGGACCTCCGCCTGCCGGTCAAGCAGAACCTGCACCTGATCGCCAAGGCCAAGGGCGTGAAGGTCAACCAGCTCAACGTCATGATCCTCGACCGCGACCGCCACCGCCCGCTGGTGGAGGAGATCCGCGAAGCCGGTGCCCGCACCAAATTCATCATGGACGGCGACGTCGCCGGCGCCATTGCCGCGGCCCGCTCCGGCACCGGCGTGGACGCGCTCATGGGTATCGGCGGCACCCCCGAGGGCATCGTGGCGGCCTGTGCCATCAAGTCCCTTGGCGGCGTCATCCAGGGCCGCCTGTGCCCCACCAGCGACGAAGAGAAGCAGAAGGCCATCGACGCCGGGCACGATCTCGAACGGGTGCTTTCCACCAACGACCTGGTCTCCAGCGACAACTGCTACTTCGCCGCCACCGGCATTACCGACGGTGACCTTCTGAAGGGCGTCCGCTACTCCAAGGACAAGGTCCTGGCCCAGTCCCTCGTGATGCGTTCCAAGTCCGGAACCATCCGTTTCGTGGAGGGCGAGCACCAGGCCAGCAAGTGGGAGAACTACGCCCGCAGGCGCCCAGGCAATCAACCCTCACTGCCGTGGAATGACACGGTGAAATCGTCGTGACCGTCTCTGCTCGCAGAGGTCGGCCGTGGATCTGAATCGTTCCCATTTTGAGTGGACATGACGTGCTAGCGTGAACGGTGATCATCGTGGCGCTCATGTTCTTCTTCGCCGCGATGGTGGCGCCCTTCCTCATTCACTTTCCGGAGCACGGTTCGTTGTGGGAGGCCTACGTCCCCGAAGTTGCAACGGGAGACGGAGAAAGACCCTTACGTCCGTTGACTCGATCCATGAGGGTCTTCCATTTAGCTGCTCCGCACGTGGGGATACGTTCGTTATTGCTTCGGCAAAAGTACTTTGAAGCATGCCACTTTCAAAGTCTGAACGGTCCAAGGCGCCCGCCGAATGAACAAAATAACGCGGTAGGACCGCACGCCGCCCCTGCCGGCGGGAAGCGCACCTGCGTGTGCCGGCACCAATGCTAGCGACGACATAACCGGCTGGATAAGCAGGAAGACCCCGAGGCGTGGGGGACGTCTCGGGGTCTTCAGCTGGCGCCTTCAGACACGGGGGATGGTGCGGTAGTCGCCTCCATAAAGTTACTGTCTAGTACGGGCGTACACAACTTGCATTTTTGCAGGGCGGGGCGGCATGCCTAAAGATTCACACCGATCGACTTTGCGAATAACCGCTTGCTAAGTGGTGACGCTGTGTAGGATTCCTACCCCGGGCACTCAGGTGAGAGATTCTGTCGTTTGGTGATTGCCCTGATCGAAGGCCGATAATGGTGATTCCGTAAAGCTGGAAGCGACTGTATGGGGGTACCATACATGTATGGATGATGTGATCACGCGGCTATCGGCAGAGGCCAGGGCTTTGGCTGAGGAGTCGGAGGTGGCCCGGCAGCGGATGCTGGTCCTGGCCCGTGGCCGGCAGGAGTGCATTCTGGGTCTTCACGCCTCGGGCCTGTCGGTGCGGGGAATCGCCGAGCGGTTGGGAAGCAGTGCTTCGGTGATCCAGGACGCGATCCGCACAGCCAAGGGACGGCATCCGCAAGCGCGGCGTGAGGAGCGGTTCCCGTTTGAACTGCATGTCATGCTGGGGATGAGGTTGCGGGAGAATCCGTCGCGGCTGCGGGGCCTCGCGCGGGAAAATCTTGAACGTCTGCGTCGCACTCCGCGGGCGGCTGTCGCTGAGCGGTGGCTGGACCGGTGGGAAGAACTTCTTCGCTTGCCTGATGACGAGCTGGAGAAGGCGATGCTGGCCGATGACGAGGAGGGAAGGGACCTGCGCCAGATCAGCCCCTTTGCCGGGGCACTAAGCCCCGAGGACAGGCTGGTTGCGATGAAGAAGGCGCAGTTACTTGCGAAGGGATGAACTCGAGCACGCAATCCGTGCCGCGACGCAGATCATCAAAGATGACCAGGTCATCATCATCGGCAGCCAGTCGATCCTCGGTTCCTACACTGAGGATCAGCTGCCCGCCGAGGCCACGATGTCCCCGGAGATTGACATCGCGCCGATGCGTGATGCGGACGCCGATGCCCTGAGTGATCAGCTCAGCTTCGACGTGGGGGAGTGGTCGGAGCTCCATGCGACCTACGGCTTCTACATCGAAGGGGTCGGCAAAAGAACCGCGATCCTGCCTCCCGACTGGGAATACCGTCTGGTCGGAGTGCGCAGCGAAGCCACAAACAACGCCACAGGGCTCTGCCTGGACCCCCATGACCTTTGCGTTGCGAAGCTCATGGCACACCGCGAAAAGGACTTCGAGTTCGTTCGAGCACTGGTGGACGCCCGGCTGATTGACCCAGTAGTTCTGCAGCAGCGGCTGGCATCGATCGACTTGGCCCTTGTCCAGAGCGATCAGGACATCGATGTGCTGGACTACCGGCAACGGAACGCCATTGCCTGGGCAGCCGCCCTGACGAGCTGAAAATAAGGGCATATCTGACGCCTCAAGCGGTGCATTGCGTAAGAATAATGTCCAGAATCGATGTACTGACAGGTGCTGCGGATCATCTCAGATCTCAAGCTGACAGTCCGCAACCAACGCAAGCACGTCCATCGGCTCGAGAACGGTCGAATCAGGCCAAAGCATCAGGAAATGATGACACCCACTCGGGACGAACGGCGCGATGCCACCTGTTGCGGCTCTGCCGGCACAGGGCGTCAGACCCATCCACCGGGCACGGGGCGAGTCTTCCCATGTCGGACGGCTCCAACGTCAGGTTGGGGTGTACGTGAGCACAACGCAAGAGGACAAGCGTTCCCGGATAGGATCAGCGGCCCCCTACGTCGCTTGGGTTTCCGACCCCGGGCGACTCGTTGCGGGAGGCGTGCCCGGGACCGGAAGTTCAGGATGAAGCGGAAGGCTTCCGGTTCAGTTCTGTTCCTGGTGGCCGTCGATGAGGCGGTTGACCTTCCAGGGGTTTTCGTCCTGCAGTGGGGCCGGGAGGAGTTCCTGCGGAATGTTCTGGTAGGCGACGGGGCGCAGGAAGCGGTTGATGGCGAGGGTTCCAACCGATGTGGTTCGGGAGTCGGAGGTGGCGGGGAAGGGTCCACCGTGGACCATCGCGTGGCCGACTTCGACGCCGGTGGGCCAGCCGTTGATGATGATGCGACCCACCTTCTGCTCCAGTGCGGGGATGAGGGGCGCCGCGGTGGAGTAGTCCTCTTCCGTGAGTTGCAGTGATGCGGTGAGCTGACCTTCCAGCCTGCTGATAGCTTCGACCAGGTCTTGTGTGCTGGTGTAGCGGATGACCAGGGACGCTGCGCCGAAGATCTCTTCGTGCAGGACGTGGTTGGTCACGAAGTCGCGGACCTGGGTTCCAAAGATGGTGGGCGCCGGGGCGTTTCTAGTTTCCCCTTCCAGTCCCTTCCCAATCAGGTTCACCCCTGTTGCGGCGCTGAGCGCTTCGGTCCCTGCGTTCCAGAACCCGGCGATGCCTTCGGTGAGCATCGTCTGGCCGGAGCATGCGGAGACAGCACGACCGACGGCGGCAGCGAGTTTGTCCCCTGCCTCGCCTTCGGGGGCAAGGAGCAGTCCGGGGGAGGTGCAGAGCTGGCCTGAGCTGCCCGTGACAGCGGTGACGTACTGCTGTGCCAGGGCGTCGATATCGCCTTTAAGGGCGCCTTCGAACACGAACACCGGGTTCAGCGAGGACATTTCGGCGTAGACGGGGATGGGCTCGCGGCGTGCTCCGGCGGTCTTCATGAGTGCGATGCCGGCCGCCTGTGATCCGGTAAAACCGACGGCCTTGATGGCCGGGTCGGCGACGAGGGCCTGACCAATGCTGGCGCCGGGACCGTAAACCAGTGCAAAGACGCCCGGATGCAGGCCGAAGTCTTTGACGGCCTTGACGACTGCTTGGCCCACGAGTTCACCGGTGCCGGGGTGGGCGTTGTGAGCCTTAAAAACCACCGGGCACCCGGCGGCCAGGGCTGAGGCGGTGTCACCACCGGCGGTGGAAAAGGCGAACGGGAAGTTGCTGGCACCGAACACTGCAACGGGGCCCAGCGGAATCTGGCGCTGCCGGATGTCTGCCCTGGGCAGGGGAGTGCGGTCTGGAATCGCAGGATCGATGCGCACCCCGCGGAAGTCACCCGTGCGGACAACGGTTGCGAACAGCCGCAGCTGGCCGGTGGTGCGTGCCCGTTCGCCCTGGAGCCGGGCTGCCGGAAGCCCCGTTTCCTGACTGGCGCGGGTGATCAGTTCCTCGCCTATGGCTTCGATGTTGTCCGCGATGGCTTCAAGGAAAGCGGCGTGTGTTTCCGGATCCAGGGTGCTGAAGGAAGGGTAGGCCTCAGCGGCCGCTTCTGTGGCGGCTTTGACTTGGTCCTCGGTGAGCAGTGAGTAGGCCGGCTCGAGCTGTTCGTTGGTGGCCGGGTTAATCCCATAGGTTGTGCCGCCTGTTCCGGCGGTGGTCTTCCCTCCGATGAGGGAATGTCCGTTAAGCGTCATTGATACGTCTCCTGAAGACAATGAAGGGGGTGCGGGCAGAGGCCCGGGTTGCTGGCGTCTCTTCGGCTGGCGGGGTTGCCGGCTGCCTCAGGCGTTGCCGGGGCCGAGGTGCCAGATGCCGAGGGCGGAGAGGAGCTCCCGAGGGTCCCAAACCACGTATTCCTCGGCGAGCTTGTCGCTGTCGAATCGGAGGAAGGAGGCGCCGGTCACGGTGATGGACCTGCCTGTTGGGGGCACGTCCATGAATTCGCCGAGGTGGGTGCCGGTGGTTTGCCAGTGGACGGCCACTTTTGTGCCGTCCTCCACGATCTCCAGGATGTCGGTGCTGGAGTCGGGGAATGCGGTGTGCATCGCTTCGATGGTTTTGCTCAGGCTGGCGTAGTCCTCGCTGCCTGACTTGGAGCGGCGGACGTAGTCGGGTGCGAGGAGCTGTTCGAAGGCGGCAAGGTCCCCGTCGCCCCAGGCACCGTTCCACGCGTTCAGGATGGTATCGCGGCGGCTCATGATGCGCTCCTTGCAGGTTCGGTTTCCGGTGCCGCAGGGGCGGCGGGCACGGGTGCGGGGATTTCGATGGGCAGGTACTGTCCGAACTTTCCGCCCCGGAAGAGCAGGGCTTCGCCGGTTCCCTCGGTCATGTTAGTCACGGAGCCGACGACCATGTAGTGGTCGCCGACGACGACCTCTGCGGTGACGATGCAGTCGATGTAGGCGGTGGCGCCGTCCAGGTGCGGTGTTCCCAGGGGACCGGGGGTGCAGGGCAGGCCGGAGAATTTCTCCGGTCCTTTCCGTGACAGTGACCTGCAGCTGCTGATCTGGTCATCGGAAAGGATGTTTGCGGTGAACTTTTGCAGTTTGCGCAGCTTCGGCCAGCTGGAGGAGGACTTGTCCACGCAGAACATGACCAGAGGCGGATCGAGCGAGAGGGACTGAAAGGTGCCCACGACGAGACCGAGTTTTTCGTTGTCGTCGTTGATGCCGGTGATCGCGGTAACTCCTGTGGGCAGCTTCCCCAGGATCTGGCGGTATAGCGCGGGAGTGATGTCGTTGTCCGGAGTTTTTTCGGGACTTGGGGTGATATCCATATCAGTCTTCCTTGATCAAATGGATGGGGCCAGGTGGATGGATTCAGGCGGTTTCGCGGAAGCTTCCGAAGCGGCCGCCGTGGAAGCTGAGCGGGGCGAGTGTCCGCTCAGCGGGTGTCATGTCCAGGACGCTGGCGATGACGACGATGTGGTCCCCGACCGTGAACTGCTGTTCAACGCGGCAATCGAACCAGGCAAGGGAGCCGTGCAGGTGCGGGGTGCCCCACGCGGATTCGGACCAGCCGACAGAGTTGAGCTTGTCCTCTCCCTTGGCGGACAGGGCCCGGCAGACCTGCTGCTGGTCCTCGGCGAGGAGGCTGACGCTGAACGTCCCGGCGTCGGAGATTTTGGGCCAGCTGGTGGAGGAGTGCATCACGCTGAAGGTCACCAGCGCCGGTTCCATGGACAGCGAGGCGAAGGTTCCCACGATCATGCCGTTCTTGGTGCCGGTCACCGGGTCGGTGGAGCAGAGGGCTGCGACACCGGTGGGCAGGTGCCGCATGACGGCGCGGTAGGTGTCGGAGTCGATGGTCCTGGGCGCAAGGGCGGTGGCGGTCATGACTGTTCCGTCAGTTCTGCGTGGACGCTGCGGCTGGCGCGCAGGCCGGATTCGATGGCGCCGTCGAAGAAGCCGGCCCAGATGTTGGCGATGTCGCCGCTGGCGAAATGCAGGGCACCTTCGCTGGCCTGCTGCGCGGCGTGGTATTTGGTGAGCTGGCCGGGGCGCTGGACCAGCCAGGTTTCCTCGGCGTAGGGGTCTTCGCCCCACTTGTGCCCGGTGACTTCGATGACTTCAAGGTCGTCGCGCCAGACCTTGATGGCTTCCTGGACCTGCTCTTTGTCGGTGACGTCGATCCGGTTCCCGTCGGCGCCGAAGCCAACGAGGACGGCGTCGGTGTCGCTGACGAACTCGGTGCGGATCACTGACAGGGGCTTGTCCTGGGCGGAGTAGGCGAAGAACGGCTTGATGGGGCCTTTGACCCGGATCCAGGCCTTGACGCCCTGGGATGCGGTCTTTTCCCGGCTCGGAGCCAGCTTGCCCTCGGACAGGGCGGGCTGGACATCAAGCTTGTGCAGGATGTTCACCGGCAGGGTGATGACGACCTTTTTTGCCTCGATTTCCTGCCCGTCGGCGTAGAAGACGGTGGCGCCGCTGCTGTGGTGGCGGACCGCGGTGACGGGGGCTTCGAAGCGGATGTCTGCGTTGGTGTCTGCTGCGATTGCGTTGGGCAGGGTGTCGTTTCCGGCCTTGAGGCGGTAGATCGCTGAGGCTTCGTGCATGAGGTGCCAGTGCCCTGAGGCTCCGGCGGTCCAGCGCAGGGCGTTGACGTAGGCGCACTGTTCAAGGGGGGCGTTGAAGTGGCCCACCCAGGCGGCCTCGTTGGCGTTGCGCTCGTCCTCGGACAGGTCCAGCTTGTCCAGCATTTCCTGCAGGTTGTACTGATCGACCTCGGCGAGGTTCTCCACGGTCAGGGGTGCATCCGGTCGGGGCAGCCACTTCATGGTGTCTTCGAGCAGCCGGGTCATGCCCGGATCGATCAGCTCCATGAAGTCATCCAGGTTGCCGCGGCGCACTTCGTCGCCGGCCAGCCAGTAGGTTTCCTCAGAGCGCGGGCCGCGGGAGACCTCGAGTCCGTACCGGGTGACTTCGGCCCAGACGTGCGGCTGGGTCCAGTGCAGCCAGTTGCCGCCGAGCTCCAGTTTCTGGCCGAGACGGTCTTCGGTCCAGAGCCGGCCGCCAATCCGGTCCCGGGCTTCCAGGACAACGACTTTGTGGCCGCGGTTGCCGAGCTCGCGTGCGGTGATGAGGCCGGCGAGGCCGGCACCGATGACGACGACGTCAGTTTGTTCAGTCATTGAAAAATCCTTTGGTGTTGATTCCGTTGGTGCAGCGCCCTTAGCGGGCTGCGTCGCTCAGGTGCTGGGCGCGCTGTGCCGTGGCGGGGTGGCCGTCGAGGGTGTATTTCTGGCCGAAGAGCTTTTCACGCAGGGTGACCGGTGCCTGGTTTTCGTCGCGGACCGGGGCGATGATGCCCTGGGCGCGCAGTTCGGGCAGGGCGAGTTCGATGAAGTCTTCCCAGCCGCCGGGCTTGGTGGTGTAGCTGAGGTTGATGCCGTCAATGTCGGCTTCGTCGCGCCAGCGGCGCAGCTCGGCGGCGACGGTTTCAGGGGAACCGACGATGGTCGAACCGGTGCCGCCGACCGCGAGGAACTCTGCGATCTGGCGGGGGGTCCAGTCCCGGTCAGGGTCTGCCTTGGAGAACATGTCCACCATGGACTGGCCGGCCTTCGTGCCGACCGAGCGCAGGGGAGTGTCGAGCTCGTACTCGGACATGTCGATGCCGGTCCAGCCGCTGAAGCGGGCGAGGACGGCGTCGATGGGCGCGTTGTCCACGGCCTTCTGGTACTTCGTCTGGGCTTCCTCGTCGGTGGGTGCCACCACGACGGTGAGTAGGATGACGATCTTGACATCGCGGGGGTCGCGGCCGGCGTCGGCCACGGCCTGGCGGAGCTTGGCAACGGTGCGCTTGGCGCCTTCCACCGAGGTGCTCTGGATGAACACGGCTTCGGCGTGCTTGCCGCCAAATTCCATGCCGCGGGATGAGGATCCGGCCTGGAACAGCACGGGGGTCCGCTGGGGGGAGGGCTCGCAGAGGCCGAAGCCGGGAACGGTGAAGTGGTCACCGGCGTGGTTGATCGGGTGCACCTTGGCCGGATCAAGGTAGGTCGCCGATGCTGCGTCCCGGACCACGGCGTCCTCTTCGAAGGAGCTTTCCCAAAGCTTGTAGACGACGTCCATGTACTCATCGGCCATGTCGTAGCGCTCGGCCGGTGTGAGCTGCTGTTCCTTGCCGAGGTTGCGGGCGGCGGCCTCGGAGTAGGAGGTCACGATGTTCCAGCCGACACGTCCTGCGGTGAGGTGGTCCAGGGTGCTGAACTTGCGGGCGAGCAGGTACGGCGGCTCGTAGGTGGCCGAGACGGTGACGCCGAAGTTCAGGTGCTTGGTGACAGCTGCCATGCCGCTGATCAGCACGGTGGGGTCGTTGATGGGGAACTGTGCCGCATCTTTCAGGGCGGCGTCACCGTTACCGCGGTAAACGTCGTGGTAGCCGACGTTGTCGGCGAAGAAGATCCCGTCGAAGCCGGCGTTTTCCAGCATCTGGGCGATGCCGGTCCAGTACTGCAGATCGGTGTAGCGGTAGCTCTGGTCCCGTTCGTCGCGCCAGGACCCGGAGGTGAGGTGGGACGGGGCGAAGACGTCAAAAGCGAAGAGGCTCAAAGGTTCGTTTTTCATGGCAGCAGTGCTTCCTTGGACTCGTGCCGGACTATGCCGTGGAGGAGATTTCGACGTTCATTTTATGAACACTGCGTTCAGTTTGGAGTGTAAGCCACCTCACTGTCAAGGCCCCTGGGTGAGAGGGATGAAACATAACAGTCGCTATTGACAGCCAATGTGGCGCATGCCATATTTTGACCACGACGTTCGAATTTTGAACGATCTCGGGCCCTTCCAGAGGCCCCCCAATTCGCCCCAGGTGCTTCTCCGCCCGGCGGTTCCTCCATTCCAGACAGCACGATCCACAAGGAAGTCCATCGTGAATTCATCTGCAACACCGATCTCCGGACCATCGCTACGCTCGGACCAGTCCTACGATCCGCGGAAACGGCGGTTCCTGTACCGGCTGAGCGCCATCATCGCCGGCGGCATGTTCATCGACGGGTTCATTCTCGGTGGCATCGGATTGGTGATGCCCGCTCTGACCGCCGACCTAGGACTCTCCGCCGTGTGGCAGGGCCTGATCGGCGCCTCCGCTCTGATCGGCATTTTCTTCGGTGGACCCATCGGCGGTTACCTTGCCGACAAAATCGGGCGCAAGCCCATGTTCATCGTCGACCTGGCAATCTTCCTGGTCGGCTCGGCCGCCCAGTTCTTCGTTGCCGAGCCCTGGCACCTCTTTGTCATCCGCCTCGTCATGGGCATGGCAATCGGCGCCGACTACGCCATCGGCTGGCCCCTGCTGGCTGAGTTCTCACCCGCTCAGCTGCGCGGCAAACTCCTGGCCTTCCAGGAAGTTGCCTGGTACGTCGGCTACCTGCTGTCCTACGCCCTCGGGTACTTCATGTCCTCGGCAATCCACGCCGACTGGCGGATCATTCTCGGCATGAGCACCATCCCGTCCCTGATCGTCTTCCTGCTGCGTCTCGGCACTCCCGAATCCCCCCGCTGGCTGCTGAGCAAGGGGCGCGTCGAAGAGGGCATGGCCGTAGCCAAGGAATACATGGAGGAAGTCGACATCGCGGAGATGCTGAACGAAAAGCAGGGCACGACAAGCTTCGGCAAGCTGTTCTCCCCGCAGTACATCAAATCCACGGTCTTCGTCTGCATGTACTGGGTCTGCAACGTCACGCCCTACTTCGCCATCGCCACGTTCGCCCCGATCGTGCTTGAAAGCCTCGGGGTGGAAGACGGACTCGCCGGGGCCCTGCTGCTCAACGGGGTCGTCGTCGCCGGTTCCCTGCTGTCCATGTTCCTCATCGAACGCGTAGGCCGCCGCAAACTCGCCATCCCCCCGATGTGGATCGCCGCCATCGCCCTGGTCGTGATCGGCCTGTTCGCCCACGTCTCGCCCATCATCATCCTGGTCTGCTTCATGATCTTCTCCTTCTTCAACGCCGTCTCGACCGCGCTGACCGGCGTCTACCCGGGAGAGGTCTTCCCGACCGAAATCCGCGGCGCGGGCGTAGGCTTCGCAACCGCTTTCTCCCGCATCGGCGCCGCCATCGGAACCTTCATCCTTCCGATGTCCGTCGCCGGCCTGGGCGTAGGCGCCACGATGCTCATCGCCGCCGGCATCTGCGTCCTGGGCGCGGTCATTTCCCAGTACCTGGCACCCGAAACGAAGGGACTTAGCCTCGGCGCAGCCTCCGCACCCCTGGGCAAAGCCGCGGTCTCCTAACTTCACCTCCAACTACTGATGCCTGGCCGGCACCCGGCCAGGCATCAGTCATCATGACTGCCCATACACCCAGATCTGCAGAGGACCATCATGAACACGTACGTTGCACGCGGGCACTCAAGCCGACAGGTAACACCGCCCCTGACCCTCAACGACGGCGGCACCCATCCGGGCGCCTGGATCAGCCTGCGAGACTCCTTGGTCATTGACGTTCTCGCCGCGGCGGGATTCGACTGGATCTGCGTCGACAGCCAACACGGCGGCCCCGAAACATCCGAACTCCAGCCCCTAATCGAGGCCGCCCACCTGGGCGGCGTCCCCTGCCTCATCCGGGTACCGGGCCATGACACGGCCACCATCACACGCGTGCTGGACGCAGGCGCGGCCGGAATTATCTTCCCAACCGTGGAGGACGCCGCAACGGCCGCAGCATTAGGCGCCGCCACCCGCTTCGCACCGCGCGGAGCGCGCAGCTACGGGCCCACACAGCTGCGCCCCTGGCAACCCACGCCCGATCCCGGAAATCCCATGGACGACGCCCGGTGCATCCTGATGGTCGAGACAGCGGCAGGTTTGGCCAACCTCGACGACATCTTGGCCACCGGACCGGACGCCATCTTCGTCGGCCCCTACGACCTCTCCCTCAGCCTTGGCATCACCTTCGAAGAACTTACCGGCGAAGGCCCTGATGGGATCCTCGCAGATATCGCCCGCCGCTGCACCGCCGCCGGCATCACACCCGGCATCTACGCAGGCGAACTGGAGCTGGCCGACACCATGAAATCACTTGGCTTCCGCTTCATGCCCACGGCCACCGACACCGGGCTACTGGCCGCGGCAGCACACACCGCCGTCCTAGCTTCCACACCGTTGAAGGCAGAAAAAGCAGTCATCTGAACCACCAAAACCTCACCAGCCGCGCCTGCCCGCCGAGCACTGCTCTCTGATGTCACCATGTCCTGTGCATCTGCATCCTCCTGGTGGCCCCGACTCACTCGGGCCCACCAGGAGGCTGCATTTAGTGGATAAGCCCAGCCCCTACCTGCAAGATCCCTCCGTGTGGCGTCCTTCATGCCAAGAAGCTCAGCCGCAGCGCGGAGCCTGGCCCGCGCCATGAAGACCGAGACGACAAGCGCCGGCGGTTCCGCAAGGACCTGATGCCCACGTTGCGGCACGCTCCTACTGAACGTCCCGTTCGAAACCAGGGGGAAGAGCATAGGATGGGTTCAGACACCAGTCAGGGCGGCGTGCGCCCTGACACGCGAACCGAATCGGGGACGGGTATGGCAACGGAAACAGACGTCGACGTGCAGGCGGCAGTGGCGGATGAAGAGCAGGCGGCCGCGGCCAGCGACGCCGTGGACCTCACCAACAAGTCAGTCGTCAAGGCCACTGTCCTGCTCACTGAGCTCGGACGCCACCGCAGAGGCATCACCGTCACCGAGCTGGCGCAAGCGGCGGGAATGACCCGCCCCACCGCGTTCCGCCTGCTCCTGAGCCTGGAACAGACAGGCTTCGTCGACCGCGTGGACAACCGTTACATGCTCGGATGGCAGATGGCCCGGCTCGGTCGCCTCGCCGACCCCTACGCGGGTGCCGTCGCCCGGATCCAGCCCATCCTTGACGAGTGCGCAACCACCCTCAACGAAACCATCAGCTTCGCGATGGTCCGAAGCGAAACGACGTATGACGTCATCGCCGAAGCATCCGGTTCGCGCTACCTGAATGCCTCGCACCTTTATGTGGGCGGAAATTACCCGGCCCACGCCAGCGCCACCGGCAAGCTCCTCCTGTCCGAACTCACCGATGACGAAATCGCCGCGAGCCTTCCGGACAAACTCGAGTCATTCACCACCCGGACCATCACCAACCGGAAAGCCCTCCTGAAGGAGATCCGCGACGTCCGGTCCAACGGCTATGCCGTCATTGACGAGGAACTTGAAGAAGGCCTTTTCGCCGTCGCCTACCCCGTACGTGACGATGCGGACGCGCTCATTGGCGTGCTCGCCGCCCAGGGTCCCGTCCAGCGCTTCCGGTCCGAAAAGCTGCAGGAAGCCATCGAAGCACTGCGTCAGGCTGCCGCTGAAGTGGCCAAAGCCCTCTCCTAAGCGCCGACCACACGGGACGCTTCCGCCATTGCAAGCAGTGTCTCCACCGACGGGTACTTCCACTCCACATACCGCACAGGAACGCCAATTCGCTCCGCGACTACCCTGTGCGTGACCGCCCCTGGTCCATGACGCCGGGCCATTTCACTGACACAGGCAATTAGCGCCTCCGTTGTGCGCTCGTGCCTGTCCCGAATGATTTCGGCCACCGGCCGGCGGGGCTTTCGCTTCGGCAGCTGGCGCCGGTACTTCATCGTCACTCCATCAGGTCTCACGGCTTACGCCGTAACTATTGAACGTGGCGTTCATTTGGTGAACACTTATTTATTGTGTCCCCGATCACGTACCCGACGCAAACGGGCGCACGACCCAGCCACAGGAAATGGAGCACAAGGATGTATCGTCACCCAATCACCACCCGCACCCGCCGCAGCGTTGTCGCGAACAGGCCCGTGCCCGACTGGTCCCAGCTCTCAAAAAATGATGCGGTACAAGTGGCCCGCAGGGACGGCACGATAACAACCGGCCGTATCGACATGGTGGCCCTGGACCGCAAAATCTTTTGGATCATCCAGGACGGCGGACTCGGGAGGGTCATGGTCTGCAGCGCCGACCGGCCACAAGTCACCGTCATCGCCCCGGCGAAAAATACAGACTAAAGCTTGCCCTCCGACGTGAGGCGTGCCACAATCATTCTACGTTCATTTTTTGAACGTCACGTTCATTCTTAAGGAAAATGGCAGTGACCGTCGTTGAAACACAGCCGTTTCAATGACCCTGCATAGAAGGGAAGATCTCATGTCAATCTCTCTCGGCCATCGGGCCATCTTCAACGCATTCGGCCACCGCCACACCGCCATCCGGCCCGTCACTGTGGCCGCACCTTCCCCCAGGAAAGACGCAGACGTACCGTCCACAGAAGGGACAGGGGAGTTGAAGTGCTCCCCATGGGAGGGTCTCTATCTTGACCAGGCACAGCCGGTAACGGAAGCGCCCCAGGCCGCGACCCACCGGGAGCTTGAGTCGTTCCTTGCCAGCCTGATGTACGGCGAGTAGGTCAAGGCCCAAGCCCTTGAGCACCCTGTTGTACACCGAAGCCGCGGCAGGATCTGTCCAGGCATCCGCAGAAGACGACTGCGACTCCAACAACTGCTTCTATTGCACCAGCCCCGAAACGGACTAAGCCGAAGCGGTATGCTGCCCCAACGACAACTTAGGAAAACCATGCAGCTCGAAGGCTCAATAGCACTGGTCACAGGCGGGGGACAAGGCATAGGCCGGGGCATCACCGAGTGCTTCCTGAACGAGGGCGCCCAGGTCGCCGTGGTCCAGAGGCGTCCGCTGGACCGGGAACTCGATAGCCATCCCGCTGTTCTCGGTATCCAAGCAGACCTCACCGACCCCGCCGTGATCCCGGCCATCATCCAGCAAACCGTTGGCCGCTTCGGTGGCATGGACGTACTGGTTAATAACGCCGGCATCATGTTCGAGCGAAGCGTCTCCGATATTCAGGCGGACGAATGGGACCGGATGATCGCGCTGAACATGCGCGCGCCACTGTTCCTCACGCAGGCCGTCCTGCCGCACATGCGCAAACGAGGCGGCGGATCCATCATCAACATCGGTTCCATCGAAGGTCTGGCCGCCAACCCCGAGCACACCGTCTACTGCGCTTCCAAGGCCGGGATACACGGGCTAACGAAGGCCCTGGCAATCGACCTGGGCGCTGACAACATCCGCTGCAACGCCATAGCCCCGGGCTGGATTACCTCAGAACTCAGCGAAATATATTTGGCATCCCAACCAGACCCAGCCGCCGCACGCGAGGCCCTGCATGAATTGCATCCGGCCGGACGACTCGGAGAACCCGCCGACATAGGCAACCTCGCCGTCTTTCTGGCAAGCAATCGAGCAGGTTTCCTCACCGGTGGGGTCATCACCCTCGACGGCGGCAGGACAGCGAAACTGCCGCTGCCGTTCTGACCGCACCGCCCACCACCGACGACAAGGAAACACCACAGAACGATGAGCGCCGAAGCACAAATTCTCCGTTCCCTAAGCACCCTGTCCTTCCCGGACCTCGTCGAGAAAGCAACAACGGTCAATGGATCTAAACCAAAAGATGCCACCGATAACGCATTGACGATCAACGCAAGCCTGGTCGACCTCGGATTCTGGGAGTGCTCTCCAGGCAGCTTCAAGACTGCCCGCAATGGCATCAATGAAGTGATCTTCGTGCTCGAGGGCAAAGGCACTCTCGTTTCGGATACCGGTGAACGGGTGGACCACAAAGCCGGCGATATCGTGCTAATTCCGAATGGCTGGAGCGGTGTATGGGAGATTCACGAGCACTTCAAGAAGCAGTACGTCAGCATGTCCGTTTAAGCCGCCCTTGTCCTGCAGCTGCGCACTTGGCCGGGGTCATTTGCGAGCAAACCAGGAGCATAAAGGTTGGATCGCAGCCCTAAAGCCAGGTCCCCTCAAACGCCGATAATGGAGATTTCGTCAAGAAGTGACCACTCAAATGGTTCAGCATTTGCAGGTCTCTGAGCGTGGACTGATCCCAGCTGTATGCACAACTCCGGCCTTTCCAGGGCGAGGGGTCTTCGGCGACGCAGCGCGCCAGCGCTGACCCCATAGGGTCAGCTGCCGGCCTCCGCCTGCGCCAATCGGGCGTTAAGCCTGTCCACCTCGTCGAGTACTTCCGTGGCCGCCCAGGCACGGTTCCTCAGTGAGGTGGTGATCTGGGTGATGACCCCGGCCGTGGTCAAACGCTCCAAGGCGCCGTAGACGGACCTCTCCTCGACGCCGGCGACGTATGCGGCGCTATGCGCTTCGAAGACGGGCCGTTCCAGCAGCCACGGGATGATCTTCGCATCCGCGGAGTTCTTTCTGGGACGGGCAAGCTCCAACCACATGGCCGGCAGGGCGTCCAAGGCTTTGACGGACTCCGCTGCCGCTTCCGATGCGTGGACGGCACACCTGGCCAGGTACAGGACGAACGGATCAGCCACACCGTTGCGGTAGTTGTTGACCAAGGCGAAGTACCTGTCCACATCAGCGACCATGGCTGAGGCGATAGGGGTGACAGTGTTTCTCGTCAGGCGCCGGCGCCGCGAGATCGCGCCGATCAGGGCCCGGCCGATGCGGCCGTTGCCGTCGGTGAAAGGGTGGATGGATTCGAATTGGGCGTGGGCGATCGCTGCCTGGGCCATGATCGGAACGTCGGTCCGGTTGCAGAAGGCCATCAGGTCGGCCATGAGACCTGGCACCCGCTCCGGCGGAGGGGGGACGTGGATGGCGCCGCGCGGCGAATAGTCACTGCCTCCGATCCAGTTCTGCATATCCCGGATCTTGCCCGCATAGGCCGCATCGACCGGATCATCCTTCATCAGTGCACGATGGGCTGCGAGTATGGCCTCCATCCTGATCTCGCCCGTCGTTCCTGCGTCAGTAATCATCATCTGTACAGCTTCGGCAGCGGCAACCATGGACTTGGCGTTGTCACTTGCCCTGAGCCCGATCATGGCCTTGGCATAGTCGTTCCGGTTGGCGTCTACCTGTTCGATTTTTGATGAGGACACCGCCTCGCTGCGCAGCAGAAACCCGCTGATGGCAGCCATCCTGGAACCTGCCGTTACGTCAAGTGAAGCGACAGCGACAGCGGCCTCTTCCAAGGCAACGATCGTCTCCCGTCCCGGCTCGAACCAGCACTCTGCGATCTTTGGAGGCACAGACACCATGACTTCGGTGAATTCACGGTCCTCCCGCGGCGGCCTGCCCTGAGATTTCCAAGGCATAACCAAGCTGCCATGTGTCGGCCAATCGCCCATGACGTCCTCCCAGAAACCCTGAACAGGCAAACTCTTATTCAGATTTTAGCAAGCAAGTATGAATACTGCCCTGCTTATTCATGAATGAGCGCGAGTTGCGGCACCGACGACGACCACGGGGATTACAACGGCGGTGGCCACCACGGTAGCGATGACAAGGGCGGTGGCCACCACGGTAGCGATGACAAGGGCGGTGGCCACCACGGTAGCGATGACGACGGTAGTAAAGGCGTCGGTGCTCGGACCCCCTTCACTCAGGACCAGGGCAGCGGCCGTGCGCGCCTGCGCCGGTTTTCGGCCCTTAAGCATGCCGCGGCAGCGGTCCGCACCGCCCGCACGCGTTCCGCATGCCTAGCAGTTGGCCTGAGGTACGGACGCTGGCGTCAGAATAGTGCGGAATTCCGTTTTATAGACAGTGGTTCTTCATGTTCTCAGATCCCACCCTGACAGTCGGAGGAGCAGAAGATCCGAGTGGGTAGTAGTCGTAATAGCCCAACGAATGTTGGTTTTTGATGAATTGACCTGGCAAGGGGTGGCTGTGTCACATGTTGGGACCGGGCGGGCGTCTGAAACAAGCCATGGCTCCGCTCGCGCGCGGAGTCCTCCCTTGTCAGACGCCCGGGACGTCAGCTTGGGGTGTAGCTCGAGCTGAGAGGGTCTCAGGGGAACGGACGCGAAAAAGCTGTCTCAGGTACTTCTATTTGCGGGTGTCAGCGTTATCGTGGTGCTCCGGATTTTGCGGACTCGTGGTGCGGAAGTCGTGCTTGACATCGCCATTATCTGCATTCACTCTTAGGCGCGGCACCACTTTGTCGGTTCTGGTACTCCTGGCGCAGCCTCCTGCTCAAGGGGGGGTAAGCAGGGGGCTGCGGGTCATTGGGTGTTGTGCGTGCTGGCCGGCGAGGCCGTAGGTGCCAGCCGGGTCGGGCCGGATGGTGATGGTTTGTAGGTCCTCATCAAGGAATGTCGTGGATCCTGTCTCGGGCGATTGCGAATGGTTCAACGCCCCTAGGAGAGTTCCATGAAAGAGCCCACGTTGCCGGGTTTCGGAAGCCTGGTATGGTGCCGGATGCGATAAGGTCACCCGGTGGGAGGAGTAAGCCGGCGCCGGAGCTCGGAGGCATAGTCGCTGTAGGCCGCGGCGACGTCTTCAAGGTCAACCATCGGAGGGAAGTCAACGACCGACTGGTGCTCGGCCATGAACTGCAGCGTTTCTTCAATAATCTTCTGCTCGTCACGGTTTCCCAAGCCGATTTCCTCGAGAAAGTCGGGATTTAAGCGGACGAGAGACTCCACGGTTTGTCCCTCCGCGTCAGCCCGCACCAAGTACTCGTTCGCGTTTACAAGTTTTATCTTGAACGAATTATCCACAGGCTCCGTCCCTTCCGCTCCCAGACAACGCCTAGCCCTCCTACTCTTGGGCTGTCATCGCTGTCCCAACTGTGCCTGAGCCGACTTATTCCTGGTCAGCAACGGTGTGGTCTTTCCGTTCCGCCCAGACGTTCCCTTCGTCGTCGCGCTCTATCTCTATGTCCATGAGCTGTTGCACGGCTGAGGCTTCAGCATCATCGTTTTTGTGAATGATGGGCATGTCGATCGGACTTCTATCAGGCGGTCCAAACAGGTTCATTATTAGTCGCTCCAGCGAATTCGTAAACCTGCCGCGAGGTGCGAGTTCTCGATGTGAAACATTTTGTCCGCCTTGTTTATGTTTCGGATATCTTGGTGCCCCAAGCTCCTCCAGAGGCATTACTGAGAGGGCCGGTTCATGGTGAAGGTTCGAAGTGCCACTGGCGGCATCGACGCCCTCGAGCGACACCTGGTTCAGGTCATCCGAACCATCGCGATGGGCCCTGCTGCCCGGGCTTTACTGGCTTCGTGGTTGATGGAAGCCGTGTGGTGTGGTCCTTGAACAGAGCTGTTGCGGCACATTCCCGTGCATCTCGGATGCCAGCAATCGCCGAGTTCCGATTCGAATACACACCGGACACTGCCAGTACTTCACCGGCTGGGGAGAGTAGTCTGAACTCAAAATCCCCGGGGTCTGTTAGCAAGAGTTCGAACGTGCCGGCTCTGGCTGCGCTTGTCCTTGTGACGGGTGCTTGATTTGTTGTTTCAACTGGACTGACCGGACGGAGTTTGAGGTCTTCTGTTTCCGGGGCCCGATCCGCGCCTTCGGCCGGGTCCTGGGAGTGGGAGCGTATTTCGGGATATTCCCGGGAGTTATCTCCCTCAGCCGGTGCCTCGCTGTGCACCCGTATATTGTCTGTACTTGAATTTCCCATTTTGGAGCCTCTCTTCCCTGTACGGGTACCTACTTGCGAGGTCATGCTGTGGAGTCAGTTTCCGCTGCCTTTTGTCTTCCGGGCTGTTGATCAGAGGGGGGGCCACATGCCGTCGGGGAGATCAGGTTCGTCGCCGACGAGAAAGTAGGTGCTTGTTCCTATCAGGAGGAAGCCCAGGACGCCGACTGCCGTCACCTGCGAGGCGATTCCTGCGATGAGCAACACAACGCCGATCACGCACGCCATGACGGCGAAGTAGGTAGTGGCCCCAAATCGTCGATCGATCAACCCGGAAGATAGTTCCTCGGCCAGACGCGGGTCCTTGGTGACCAGGTCGAGTTCCAGTTCGTCGAGCAGTTTCTGCTCTTTGTCTGACAAAGGCATCTGACGCCTCCCCTGATACCGCTGCCGGGCCTTTTGAAGGGCCCTGCAGCTCAGCCTTTCAAGTAGCATGTGAGCCGTTGAAGGATTCTAAATCTAACATTTCAAATGTTAGTAATCTGACCATAGGAGGGTTCCTGGGGGAAGTCAAGGACTCTCCTCCAGACAGGGCTCACGGTTTTCTTTGATCAGGGTGCACAGGACTGCTGCTTCACTGATGGCAGGTTCCCTCGTCGCCGTCAACAGCGTTAGTGGCCGGTGTTCGGCCAGGACGCGGAGGCGTTCAAGGACATCGGCAGCTTCGGGCACCCGAAGTTCGGACTGGTATCGCCGGTTGAACTCCTCAACAAGCCCGGGATCGTGGCCGTACCATCGGCGTAGCTCATCCGACGGGGCTATGGCTCTGCACCATTCGTCGAGGTGTGCCTTTTCTTTGCTAAGGCCCCGTGGCCAAAGCCGGTCCACAAGGATACGGTACCCATCTGTGTCGAGGGGTTCTTCATAGATTCGTCGTACTTTCACTTCATGAGCAACCATTGGTTTTCTCCGTTGTGCGGGTTGTGGTGGAGTTAAGTGGGGTGTGCCTTACTGGTGCAGGAAGCGGGGCTGGGGCAAGTCGGGCTTCCTTTGCTGGAGTCGCGCAGGGCGAGGGCGGCCTGGATAAGGGATGCATGAGTCAGAGCCTGCGGGAAGTTTCCAAGGAAACCTCCTGTCATGGGGTCGATTTCTTCGCTGTAGAGTCCGACGGGGTTGGCGTGCTCGAGGAGTGCTTTGAAAAGTTCTGTCGCCTCGTGGCCTCTTCCCGTGAGGGCGAGGGCTTGGACGAGCCAGAAGGAGCAGGGCAGGAAGGCCCCTTCCTTTCCAGGGAGTCCGTCCTGGCCCGGAGGGTACCGGTACAGGAAGGGAAAGCCGGCAGAGAGCTCTTCGCTGACCGCATCCACTGTTCCTTTAACTCGGTTAGAGCCGGGGTCCTCGAACTCCGTGACCGGAAGGAGCAGCAGCGCAGCATCCAAGTCAGAGGATCCGTAGGTGCGGGTGTAGGTGTTTTTGACCGGATCAAAGCCTTTTGCCCTGATCGCCTCGGCAAGATCGAGCCTTGCCTTTTGCCAGCGATTCCGTTGCCGCGCTCCGAGGCGGTGGGTTCGTCCGATCCGCAGGGCCCTGTCGAGGGCCAGCCAGCCCATTATCTTGGAATGCACGTGGTGGGCGGCGTCATCGCGGATTTCCCAGATCCCTGCGTCTGGGTCCTGCCAGCGCATTGCTACCAGGTCCGCGAAGCCTCGCATCGCCCGCCAGGTCTCTGAGTACAGACGGTGGCCGCTTTTGACGAGGACCCAGGCGGCGTCCAGGACCCAACCATAGCCGTCGAGCTGGTGCTGGCCAGCGGCACCATTGCCGGTGCGGACGGGCGTGCTCCCGGCGAATCCGGGCCAATCTGGAAGGCTACGTTCCGCCGGGACATGTCCTCCGGCAAGTGTTAGCAGTGATGGCAAGCGGGGGCGTTCGAGCCGGCTGGCGTGCAGCAGCCAGCCGAAGAATTTTCGTGCTTCAGGTGTTTTGCCTACAGCGAGGAATGCACCCACCCCTATGCTGGCGTCCCGTGGCCAGGCGTACCGGTAGTCCCAGTTGCGGACCCCGCCGGGGTCCTCAGGAAGGGATGTGGTCGGGGCGGCCACTGGCGCGCCGGAAGGCGAGTACGTAAGCAGTTGGAGGGTGAGCAGGCTGCGTAGAACCGTTTCCCGGAAAGGTATCCCCTCATCGATGTCTTCCGTCCACGCACGCCATTTTGCTTCGTCGGCTTCGACGAGGGCCCAAGCCGTTGATGGGTCCACGTGGATCAGGGGTTCCCCATAGGCGATGGCCAATACCAGGGTCAGAGGACGATCTGGGTGAACTGTGACGTGTGTCGCCCGGCCCGGTTCCACGCTCAATTCCTGGCTGCATCCCAGGGACAGGGCCAGTGGGCCCCAGTCGCAGACGAGATTGGGTCCCCGGCGAATGTGGGGACGACGATGCTGTTCGCCCAGCCGCGGATTGTAATTAATGACAGCGGGCACGGGGCACCCCGTGGCGCTGAGTCTTCGGATGAGTAACGTGGTGGGCAGAAATTGGCCAGCCACTTCGGCGATCATGGCCTCGGTGAGGATGAGTTGACCCTGACCGATTGACCACACGGTTTCCAGGGTGGCGCTGTGGTGACGGTACGTGCGGGTAGCCGACTGTGCCTGCTCGGATGGGCCGGCCAGAAACGAGCCGGCCTGTGCGCCACCCAAGAGCGCGCCAAAGACCGGTGTGCCGTCAAAGGCCGGGACGCAGAGCCAGTCCACAGAACCTCGAGCGGAAACCAAGGCTGCCGTACGCGTGTCACCGACCAGCCCGTAGTCGGCGATGGGGGAAGGCTGCCACGGCGTGGTGTGGTGGTGGCTTGACATTGTTACTTCCTGTTCGGCAGTCTCGTGCAGACGCCACCCAGTCACGCGGTCCTTAACAGGACTCCGAGGACTGCTCCGTAGAGAAGGTGGGCGACGACCGTGATGACCGGGGTTTGTATGCCGTAATTCAGGGCAAGCAGGCCTGGAGGTTCCAGAACGGCCCTATTGGCAGGTCCGGCCCTGGTCGATGCCATTCTGGGGTGGACCCCCGGCAGCAGCGGCAGGATCACTGTCAAAGCTACGGCGACGTGAAAGAGTCCAAGAAGCGCACCTGTCCACCAGGTTGCCGAGCCAAGAAGCGCGAACGCGGCAGCGTAGCCCAAGGCAAAAACCTGACCTACGGCCAAGTGGATGAGGAATCCGGCGACCCGGGCCCGATCAGGATCAGGAGTCAGGATCGTGCCGAGCACCAGGGGGAGGTCCAGTCGCGTCCAGCCGGCCATTTGGGCTGTGATCATCACGGCCGTCAGCCCACCCGTGGCCAACAGCCCGAAAAGGGCCCACCCGGACCAGTCCATGTCAACAGCCGCCGTGTCGACCACGCAGGAGCCAGGAAAGCATGCTTGGCACTTTCGGCCCTGCTGTCGCCCAGGGGACCGAGTCCCTTCCTGGCCCTGGCCGCGGTGTGCCTGGGGACCTGTGGGCAACCGTGTGCGGAACCATGTTCCGCCTCCTTCCGTGTACCTGCTCGAAGAGCTCTGCCTGGGCTTCCCGTGCGGGGTTGTTTGATCTTCTTTAAAAGCGGTTGCTGACGGCAGGTGGCTCTTCGGGCAACTCGTGCGGTTGCCGGGCCAGGTAGCGGAGGAAGAGCATATCTCCGCAGCGGAGCACGTGTTGAAGACGCATTCGTCGAGGGGGTAGGTTTTCCTGCGAGCTGGCAGCTATACGGGCGCCGGGACCTGCTGTCAACAAAGGGCTGACCGACAGGCAGAGCTCATCAACCCGCGCGGCCTGTTGGAATGTTCCGAACAGGCGGGGTCCTCCCTCGGAGTGGATCCGCGAATGACCGCGCCGCTCTAATTCCTGGATCAGAAGGTCCACATTCAAGCGCCGCTGCCCGCAGGCGACGACCTCGGCGACTTTCTCCAATGCTTTTCTCCTCACCCTGTTGGCCTCGGCCGTGGTGATCACCAGGGGTGGCTCCTGCGCTGTCGTGAAGAAGGGCAGGTCAGGGTTTATCCGCAGGCTGCCGGAGACGACGGCCAGGGTTGGTTGTGGGCTTCTACCTTGGCTTTGACGCCATTCCACGCCGGCCGTGCCGATCAGATCCCTTGAATACCCCTCAGTCCTGACCGTGCCTGCGCCGAGGAGAAGAACGTCTGCGGTGCGGCGCATCAGGACCATGATTCGACGGTCCGCTGCGTTGCCCAAACCTCCCGAGCGGCCGTTCAGGGTGGCTGCACCGTCCAGGCTGGAGATAAAGTTGAAGCTCACGCGGGTGCTCTGAGCTGGCGGCTGGGTGTACCAGCTCAGGAGTTGGGCGTCAGTGGCGCCCCTGATCGGGCTGGGAATCAATCGGTCGATCACGGCTGGCCCCCTGTATGGCAAGACTGGGCACTGGTTATGTTGTGATGGAGCGAGAGTGGCTGCCGCCAACCCAAGACTGCCTCTGTGAGGTGCAGCGCTGATATGGCAGGGGCAACGTTATGCATTCGAAGGATACGTGCCCCTTTCAGTACGCAGATGACTGCTGCTGCCAGAGATCCTTCGAGCCGTTCATGGCTGCCCTTGCCCAGTGTCTCGCCGATGAAGTCCTTGTTCGACACTGACGCCAGGACGGGGAAACCCAAAGCCGCGATGAGATCAAGCCGGCGGGTGAGTTCCAGCGAATGAAGGGTGTTCTTGTTCAAATCGTGCCCAGGATCAATGATGATTTGTTCCTCTGCGACACCGAGGTCAACGGCCTGATCGACTTTCCGTCTCAGGAAGTCGCGGACATCCTGAACGATGTCCCGATAGCGAGGTCCCGGCCAGGGCGTCCTTGGCGGGGCGAGGCTGTGCGTGATGACCAGGTGGGCCTTTGACCCTGCGATGACAGCAGCCATGTCCGGATTTCTCAGCCCGGAGGTGTCATTAATAACGTTCGCGCCTGCTTCGATGCTCAGTGCGGCCACCTCCGGATTGAACGTATCGGCGGAGAGGATCGTGTCTGACTGGCCACGGATCGCCTCGATGACAGGAATGACACGGTCTGCTTCCTCTCCTGTCGTCAAGGGCCTGCCTGGGGCGAAGGGCTGGCCACCGATGTCTATCCAGTCGGCTCCTGCCGCCACCGCCTCCAGGCCAGCGTGCACGGCAGCTTCAAGGTCGAAGGTTCGTCCTGCGTCGTAGAACGAATCAGGGGTTCGGTTGATGATGGCCATAAGGGCGGTCTGCCTGCGGAAATCCATGATTCTGGCGCCGAAGCAATGCACGGGGTGAAGGAGCGCCGGCGAGTAGGCGATATCCGGGCACGCCCCATGCCCAGCCGCTTCCGGCTTTTCCCCTGCCAAGGGCACAGCCGACGTCATGACAACTCTCGAAGCTGAACGTCAGCATCCCTGAGCTGCAGCGTCTGGACTTCCTGTCCGCTGGATATCAGGAACTTTATGTCGTCTTGAACATCCCAGACGTTAACGCTCATTCCCGCCACGACCCTTCCCTTGGTGGATGACATAGGGATGAGCCAGAACGCTATGAACTTGTGTGCCGCCGGGTCTCCCCTCAGGATCATCTTCGCGTCGGGCGTCAGCGAGGAGTAGCCCGAGTACTCCATCCCCAGGTCGAACTGGTCAGTATAGAAGTATGGAACCTCATCCAACGCGGCCGGCATACCCATCATCGTCCTGGCGGCTACTTTGCCGCCGTTGATGGCGTTTGCCCAATGCTCGCTCCGAAGATGGCTGCCCGTGAAAGGGTGAAAGGCGTTTGCCACGTCACCGGCTGCGAGGATCCGCGGGTCGTCGGTCCGTAATGACGAGTCTGTGAGAATACCATTGTCAATGCTTAGCCCGGCGGCTTCTGCAAGCAGCGTGTTGGGGTTGACCCCAATAGCGACGACCACCAGGTCAGCAGGCAGATACTGGCCGCTGCCGGTGATGACGCCCGCGGCTCTGCCGCTGCCTTCAACAATCTCCGTGACGGCGGTATCGGTGGTGAAAACAACACCGGCCTCTTTGTGCCGTTCCATGAAAACTGTCCCCAGTTCCGGGCCAATCGCGGCCTGCAAGGGGACCTTATCCCTGCCCACTACCGTGACTTCGGCTCCCATGGTCCTCGCCGTCGCTGCGACTTCCATGCCGATCCAGCCCGAACCGATCAGAACCACCTGGCACCGTTTTTGTCCTGTACGCAGCCGGCGCAGTTCATCCCTGAGGTGTCGGCTGTCTTCCAGGGTGCGTAGGTAATGAACGCCCGGCAGGCCGGATCCCGGAACGCCGAGGGTACGGGGGGATGCACCCGTTGCCAGGAGGAGCTGGTCAAATTCAAGCACTTGGCCCTGCGCCAAGGTGATGATCGACGCGTCCCGATCGATGGCTACTGCTGTTTCGCCGAGCAGCACCTCGATGCCGTGTTTGCTGTAATCCTCCACGGTATACGGCAGGAGGGCAGCCTCTTCGTCACGGCCTGCCAAAAAATCCTTCGACAGCGGCGGACGCAGATACGGGTACCGATTCTCCTGGCACACGACAGTGATGGTTCCTGGGAAACCTTCGGCGCGGAGAGTTTGCGCTGCCGTGGCCCCGGCAAGGCCACCACCAATGATTACTACGTCTCTCATCATGACTCTTTCCTCCTGTTCCCGAGCGCGACAGGCCGGGCACCTGTCCTACCTGGTAAAGAAGCGGTCAGACAAAGGTCCCGGTACCGCAAGCTCCCCCCGGAAGGCCACCGTGGTCGTGGTTGTTCCGGCCACCTGCACGCCGCGCAAGGACATGCACAGGTGCTCGGCTTCCAGAACGACTCCCGCGCCGCGGGCATCCAACGTGTCCATCAGCCATTGGACCGTTTGCACAGTGAGTCGTTCCTGAACCTGCAGATCCCGGGCGAACATTTCCAAACCACGGGCAAGTTTTGACAGTCCTATTAGCCTGCTGCCCGGAAGATATCCGATGTGGGCGACGCCCCGGAATGGCAACAGATGGTGCTGGCACAGCGAATGAAAAGGAATGTTCTTTACAATCACCAACTCCGAGTACCCCTCACTGTTCGGAAAAGTGGTCCACGAAGCGGGCCGGGCGGTAAGCATCTCGGCAAACGCCTGCGCCACCCTCCGCGGAGTTTCCGACAAATGGGGATCCGAAACGTCCCGGCCCAGCGAAACCAGCAAGTCTGTGACGGCTGCGCGGGCCCCTTCCAGGTCAATTCCCGTCGGTGCTGTCCGTTCAAGATCGAGCCGGTCGAGTTCACCAACCGGCGCGGAGTACACGCTTTGCCGTGTGGAGTACTCAGATAACATGGCGCCCTCTCTAAAGTCGGCTACTTTGAATTTAGAGCGTATAATATTTTCCGTCAAGCTCCTCCGGAGGTGATTGAATTTCCCTATGAAGTCCTCGCAAATCAACATCAGAAACCCCGACGTCGGTGCACTCGCCGACCCCGTGAGGCGCGCTCTTTACCAGGCATTGATACGCAGCCCGGTCCCCCTCACACGCGACCAACTCGTCAAGATGTTGAATCTCGCGCCAAGTACGGCGTCCTTCCATCTTGAGAAACTGGTTAAAGACGGCTTCCTGAAGACCGAAAGCAAGAAGCTCGGATCCCGGACCGGTCCCGGTTCCGGCCGGCCCAGCAAGCTCTACAGCCCGGCACTGGATGAAGTCCAGCTATCGATTCCTGCACGCGAGTACGAGTTGGCAGGGCGTTTGTTGGCCTCGGCAATCGAAACCTCCGCCGAGACCGGAGAACCAGTGGAAATGTCCGTCGCCTCAGCGGCCTACGCTGAAGGTCATCGACGTGGGCTGGTTGCGGGAGATCTCGAAAAGGCTCTGACTGACAACGGTTACGCACCCGAGCGGGACGGGCAAGGTCTGGTCCTATGTAATTGCCCGTTCCGCCGTCTTGCCGCCGACCACACCCAGCTTGTCTGCGGGTTGAGTGCCGCCCTCCTGCAAGGCACCCTGGATGGGTCCAACGACCAGCAACACCGCGTCGCCCCCGCCCCCGACGGCTCCGCCTGCTGCGCCAGGCTCACAACTACAACCGAATAATCGTCCCAGCACGCCGCCGGCGGAAAACCAGCGGTCAGCAGGAGTTGCGGCCCGCGGTCATTTGGTTTTGGCTGCCCGCTGTCGTTTGGCTGGAGTAAAGTCCCGATGGATAACTTCCGCAATTCTGGCCAAACGCACGTTCCAGGTCAACAATGGCTCAATGGGATACCCGGCCAAACCAGCCTCTTCCGTTCTGTACGTATCCGAGCTCGACAGGTCCGTGACCTTTTACCGCGACTTATTCGGATGCGAAGTAACCCTCCGATCGGCGGAGGCTGCCCTTCTGCTGACCACAGAAGGGTTCCAGCTGTACATCATCGAACGCGGCCGGCATGCTCAACGCCATCCGAGCGGCTTGGGATTCCACCTGCTCATGTGGGCAACGGACAACCAGAAAGACCTGGAAAATTTGAAGCAGGCGCTTCAGGAAACCGGCAACTACGTCGACACTCACACCGCTGGCGACGTCACGTTTGTCGAAGGACGCGACCCTGACGGACTGCGCGTTGTCATCACCCACCCCGATCCCGCACAACAACCGCGCTCGGTCTTCGACAGCCACCTATTCCTCTGAGCGCCTAGGAACACCCGGCCTATAGGTCTTTGTCAATAGAAGTGCCATCATGGGGTCATGGTAGCCGTGGACCCCGTTTCACAAGCTCAAGCCAACCTTAAAGAGGCTGAACGACTTTTTAGGCATGCGGAAGTGCAGTTCAAGCTTGGTGAGATACCGAAGGAAAGACTCGATGAACTGGAACGGCTTTGCCATGTTGCTGAAGAGGACCTCCGCCGCACGGTGAAGGTATTCGGACTACCAATTCCGGATGCGGCAAGATGGAGTGGAAACTTCAGGCCTGGCTGAGCAGGATCAAAGACGCAATGAAAACCACAGGCCGCCCCGGCCGCCCGGCCTCACATGCCACCCTGGAAGAACTCACGCCACTAACGTGACAACTCCGGCGGAGTTGCCAGAAAAACGGTGCGGAAGCGAGGCATGAATGAACCGGCAGCGCCACGATCCCGGGCTTTTTGAGGAGTTCAACCGGCGATACCAGTCCGAACTTCGGGCGCCCGAAGCTGCCGATGTCCTTGAACGCCTCCGCGTCCTGGCCGAACACCGGCCACTAACGCTGTTGACGGCGATAAGGGAGCCTGCCATCAGTGAAGCAGCAGTCCTGTGCACCCTGATCAAAGAAGACCGTGAGCCATAAGACCACGGCGCCGGCTGATCCGGCCACCCTCGCTGTCTGGAGGAGAGTCCTTGACTTCCCCCAGGAACCCTCCTATGGTCAGATTACTAACATTTGAAATGTTAGATTTAGAATCCTTCAACGGCTCACATGCTACTTGAAAGGCTGAGCTGCAGGGCCCTTCAAAAGGCCCGGCAGCGGTATCAGGGGAGGCGTCAGATGCCTTTGTCAGACAAAGAGCAGAAACTGCTCGACGAACTGGAACTCGACCTGGTCACCAAGGACCCGCGTCTGGCCGAGGAACTATCTTCCGGGTTGATCGAACGACGATTTGGGGCCACTACCTACTTCGCCGTCATGGCGTGCCTGATCGGCGTTGTGTTGCTCATCGCAGGAATCGCCTCGCAAGTGACGGCAGTCGGCGTCCTGGGCTTCCTCCTGATGGGAATAGGCACCTACCTTCTTGTGGGGAACAGCCCCATCAACCTGGCAGGGCGACCCAAGCCAGGGAAACCATCATCGCCTTGATGCCTCTGCCGACTCCAGAGCGGAGGGGAAACCCGGAATTGGCTGAAGGAGTGTATAAACGTTGGACCTATCAGCGGCCACAGACGGTACGCCGACATACATTGACGCACGGGCGGAACGTCCACTTCTCGCGAAGCCTCCCGGGAACTCACCCCTTCCCTTCTCTTAAGCGAAGACGGGCAGGTTCCCGAGGACGCGTTCCGGGACTCACCTCATATTAATATCAGTGCCATAAGGAGATCATCGTGGTTGCGAACCCAATTCCCGCTTCCAGCAACGGATGGATCAGCCGAGTGCTAGATAGGGCGCGAACAGAACCGACGTACGGGGCGTTTCTGACATTGTTGACCGGCTTCGTTATCCTGCCCATTGTTTTCGGCCTTGACAAGTTCACCAACATCCTCACTGACTGGGAGCGGTACTTGGCTCCATGGCTTGTCGACTTGCTGCCCTTCAGCGCGCATACGGCAATGCTCATCGTAGGTATCGTGGAGATTGCAGCCGGAATCATGATGGCCATCAAGCCGCGCTATGCAGCGTACGTGGTGGCGCTCTGGCTAACGGGCATCATCATCAACCTGCTGACATTTTCTGGTTTTTATGACATTGCCCTCCGTGACTTTGGGCTCCTCGTCGCCGCCCTGGCGCTGGCGCAACTGGCCCGCAGGTATGACCCCAGAAGCAGCCGGCGAGGCTGGCGCCGGGAATCGGGGGCTACAAGAAGCAGTTCTCGAAGGTGACGAACCCACGTGGGGGCCGTCGTGATGAAACTGATAGGCACCTCACCTGCTGTGACTTTGCAGCAGTCCACAGACCGGCAGCATGGCAGACCGATTTTACGGCTGCCGTCGAACGCAACTGTGCCTCCTGCCATCACTGCGTCAACTGAGCGGGTTTAACGACCACTGTTCGATATCCGGTGGCGGCAGGAGACATCCTGGTTATCAAGACTCAAACCGTCTCCGGCGATCCGCTGCCGGGTTTGGCAATAGGGCATTGCCCCATTGCCGGGGGAGTGCGTCTTCCTCACTTTAGGAAGGGCAGTGGTCCTCCAGCGTGTTTGCGTGGAAGAAGCAAAAAAGTGACTCAGGGGAACGAAAGTAGCGCCGATTCAGCCGGGCCGGGAGCGGTGACGCTGGTGCAGGGAACTTCATTCTGTATCTCATCGTTCAACGGGGATATGTCGGGCTGCCTACCGCACGGGGTGTTCTTCGGGGACACCCGATTCATCAGCGACTGGACGCTAAAGGTTCAGGGCTTCCCGGTCGAGGGCTTGTCGTTTACCGTTCCTGAGCCCTTTCGCTGCGTTTTCGTTGGTAGGGCCCGCAGGAATGATCACACCGACTCTTCGCTGCTCATTGACCGGGAACGGACGCTGGGGGCAGCGCTTGTCGAGACGGTGACGGTGCACAACTATTCCAAGAACCCCGTGCGATGCCGGGTTGAGTTGTTGGCCGACTCGGACTTTGCCAGTTTGTTTGAAGTAAAGGAAGGGCGCGTGCAACAGGGGCATTGTTTTCGAAAGTCGGGCAGGGATGCACTAATGCTCGATTCCGGACGCGAAGGTCAGGAACAGTGGATCACTGTGGCGTTTCCCGGTTCCAGGAATGAGGGCGAAGCTCTGGTCCTGGACGTCGTCATTGCGGGGCACGCGCAGTGGTCCGGCACCATCACTGCCACGCCCGTGGTGGATCTTCCCCTTGGCCCCGGGCACAAAGGAGCAGGCGATTCGGGCGAGGATGCCCTGCGCCGCGTCATGGAGTGGCGCAAGTCCATGCCAACAGCAAAGCTGCGGAATGAAGCGGTAGAGCGGGTAATCGAGCGCAGCCAGGAAGATCTAGGTTCGCTCCGAATCTATAACCCCGATCATCCGGACCGGGCGGTGGTGGCCGCCGGCGCACCATGGTTCATGGCCTTGTTTGGAAGGGACAGCCTGCTTGCCTCGTTCATGTCCTTACTCCTGGACCCTTCGCTGGCCAAAGGGACGCTTTTGACGTTGGCGGATCACCAGGGAACGAAGGTCGATCCCGATTCAGAGGAAGAACCCGGCAGGATCCTTCACGAAGTCCGTTTGGGAGCCTCTGCTGGTTTGGCGCTGGGCGGCCACGGAGTGTATTACGGCAGTGTTGATGCAACGCCGCTCTTCGTTATTGTCCTGGCTGAGCTAAGCCGGTGGGGACTCGATGACGAGGCAATGCGCCGGCTTCTTCCTGTAGCAGACAGGGCGTTGGGGTGGATGGAGGACTATGGCGACCTGGACGGTGACGGATTCATCGAATACAAGCGGAAGACAGACAAGGGCTTGCGAAACCAGGGCTGGAAGGACTCCGGCGACGGTATAAATTTCGCAGATGGCACCTTGGCCGAGCCTCCCATCGCACTGTGTGAGGTACAGGGTTACGCTTATGCCGCCTACGTTGGCCGCGCATTATTAGCCAGGGCTGCAGGTGATCCGCAGACCGCTGATTCTTGTATAACGAAGGCATTGAAGCTGAAAAAGGCGTTTAACGACCAGTTCTGGCTGCCCGAGGATGGATATATTGCTGTTGCCCTAGACAGGAATAAGACACCTGTTGACGCTGTGGCCTCGAACATGGCCCACTGCCTGTGGACGGGAATAATTGACGAAGACAAGGCGCCCAGGGTGGCAGAACATTTGCTGTCCCCTGAAATGTTTACCGGATGGGGGATCCGGACGCTGGCGGCCAACATGGGTGCATACAACCCGGCCAGCTACCACAACGGATCAGTATGGCCCCACGACAACGCGATTGCCGCTGCAGGGCTCATGCGGCACGGTTTCGTCGATGAAGCCCGCAAAGTTGCCTATGCCTTACTTGAAGCCGCGGACCGATTCAATGGCAGGCTCCCGGAACTTTTTTGCGGCCTGGACCGATCAAAATACCCTGAACCTGTCCCCTATCCTGCTTCATGTTCACCACAGGCCTGGGCATCGGCGGCACCTGTCCAGCTCATCCGCACGTTGCTGCGTTTTGACCCCGGCCTACCCTGGGACGAAGTATGGCTGGCCCCGACCATGCCGGCAGAGAACACGCACTTTCACTTCGATAACGTTCCATTTTCTGGGGAAGGACGGATCTCGATTCACATCGATGACGGATCGGTCGACGTGCACGGCCTACCCGAGGCTATCCGGTTGCGCCGTGAACCGCGGCCTCCACTCAGCGAACTCCTCAACCTGGCCGGCAATGATGGCCTTGATTGATTCACATCCAGGCGCAGCAGATGGAAACAGATCACCGGTGGTGGGCGAACGTGACCGCCGGTATTCATCGGGGTTCCGGTCGCCCCATGCCATCCCACAGTAGAGAGTCGCAGTGACTCTCAGTCTGCCGGACTAAGCTTGCTCGACGACCCGATTCAGGATGCTCATTCTGTAGCGTGCAAGCAATGGGGGAGTTGATGACAAGCGGAAAAGAGCGAGATCCTTGGAACCGCGAGTATACACAATTGGTCATTCCACTCGTAGCTTTGACGAGGTGATTGCGATGCTGCACTCCAACGATGTGACGCATTTGGTTGACGTGCGTTCGTTTCCATCCTCCCGGAAGTATCCACAGTGGAACCAGTTGGAGATCCAGAAAGCCATGCCCCAGGAGATCGAGTACAGATGGATTCGGGACCTCGGCGGCCGCCGACATACGCCGGCGGGTTCGATCAGTCCGAACGGTGCGTGGAGAATCAAAGCGTTCCGCGACTACGCCGATTACATGGCAACCGCGAATTTCAGCTCCGGACTCGCTGAACTGGTGAGGATCGCGAGTCAGGGGGTGCCTGCGATCATGTGCAGCGAAGCTGTTCCATGGCGATGCCATAGGCGGCTGATTTCTGATGCACTCATTGTCGCAGGCGTAAAGGTCTTCGACATAATGTCCATCTCCGTAACTCGTCAAGCCAGCATGAATGCGTTCGCACGGGTCGAAAACGGCGGGATCACTTACCCGCATCAGGGCGAGGATTAGCCGGGGATGATAGAGAAGATGGGTGAGCCGGGCCGTGCCTGCCGCTACTCGACGAAGATGCGCCCATATAATGAGCCTGAAACGAAACCTCTCGGAGCTGCTTCTAATCCCGTGGTTCGAGCGCTGATAATGAATTCCCAAGTAGCCCTCGGGCAGTCCGTCCCCGTCATGTTGACAGCCACAAGAGTACCTAAGGAGCATCCGTCATCTGAGGGGCGGAACGACACCCGGGATCTACAGATCAGGCAGGGAAGGAACACTGTGTTAAGCGGCTCACCTCAGGTCCGCTACCGGGCCGGACCCATGTCAAAGAGACGTTCCGCGAGTTGAAGCAGGGGTGTCGGTATGTCTGTATCCTTACCGTCGTTGCTGTGACCCAAGAACACTGCGGCCCCCCTAATATCCCCTTCGATATCAACTCCTGCTTCCCTGATCAACACTTCGGCCCGCGGGTTGACGGGGAGAGGGATATGGTCCGCTTCGTCGTTTAGGTAAACGTGCCAATCTCTGTAGCTAATTGCTTCGAAATTTCCTTGCACCAAGACCTGCCTTTTGGCAACGGTCAAAACGATCCCTTCGACGCGTATGGGCTGGGGGAGGGAAGCTGGGATGATGAGCGCGGTACACGCCGCCGTGGTCATGGCTAGCTATTCCTTTCTATTCTTTAGCAGAAACGGGAGGCCTGAGGCCTTGACGAGGATCCTGGGGGTCGAGCTCCCCGACGTGGATGCCTGCGCGGGCCCGACGCCCGTCCGTTTATTTTTAGAGGCCCTTTCTGTGTATCGGCGTAGAGGCTTCCACGTGCTTGGCACGATTTTCAGATCGTTACTCTTCAATAGCTCTTCCTTGCTTCTTTCCGTCTACCACAGAGTGCCCCCTTGTCAGCATTTCCACTCCTTCGTCTTTACGATCAGCCGGTTTATTCCATACGCTCGACGCCGTCTCCGGCAACCTCAATTCACGCATTTTGATCGAGAATTCTCTTAATTTCACGAGGGGATAGCTGGGCCCATTTTGCAAGCAACTCATCTGCCACACCCATTGCCGATGCTGCACGAAGAGCCATATCCAGCTGTAGGACGGCATGATCCATCTCCCACTGACAGCCTTCAACTGCAGCAGCGGCCGCCCACACCTTATTTCTCGGATCCGACCGTGGATCTAGACGGAACCCGCATCGGCACTGCCACACCAGATGCAGATCCCGCACCGGACCGCCCAAAATGGGCGACAAGAAATCCCCTGCCGCAGCCGAGCTCTGCATGGTGAGCTCCATGTCGGCACCGCAATGGCCGGGACGCCTCGCCGGAGGCAGCCCCATCCCCGAGGCCGCCGAAAGTTCCCCGCCCTGGTACAGTTTTTGAATTTTACGATCACTACTAATAAAAAGCATCATATTTTCCTCACAGGCAATCACGCAAAGGAAAATCTCACTCCTCTATTTATAGCTGATATTTTTTTTAAATCCAGTCCTCGGCCTTTCCGCTCACTTGTGGAAAAGCAGAGAGGCCGGTTACTCGAGGTCACGTTATACAAGCTAAGGAAAATCACAAAGAGGCAGACAGATGTTTCAACACGCGAAGAACGGTTCCGGGATCACAAGGTTCTCAAGAAACGGGTACTACGAATTAAAGAGCCTCCGCAATACGGATCAAGAGGAGCCGTCTTGCAGGGAGGGTATCGAGCCCCTCCCCCCCCAATTCGGGATGAGGCGAGGTGGGAGTGAGAACTTCAGACGTGCCTGACCCGAAAATTCCGCCACTGTTTCATACCTTGGTGGACCGTTGGATGAAGGGGCAGTCTCGATGTTTCAGGACGCAGAAGATAGGGCTCACCCCACAGGGTGCAAGGACGAGGGGGATCGCCGCAGACTGCTTGTTATCGGTGGCAGCGATCAGATCGGTGGCAGAGGTGTGCTTGCTTCGGGATGAGGTGGACATCGGTCAAGGCCAGCGGGATTTTGTGCCTCTCCACCGCGGCCGATAATGTGGACGTGCGCAGGATGTTTCGGTAGCCACTCGGCAACTGGAACCGGGAGTTTAGCGACCTTTGTTCATAAGTGGGAGTGGAGTGCGATGCCTCTCTGCTGACACCCATTCGCAAGTCAAGGTTACTGACTACCTACAGGACCAGGGAAGATTCCAGTGGCTCAGTGGCTCAATAGATCGCCGGTCGCTTGAATTTTTACAGCGTCGCACCCGACCGCTGCGTGATTTTCACGTCAGATTAGTGCCTATTCGAAGCACCGATAATGGTGATTCTGTAAATCTGTACCGGCTGGGCCGAGCCGGGAGTAGTTTGTCCGATTGGGTGACTTCCGCTGTGTAGCCGAAGACCCTGCAGGGGGAGTGCAGGGTCTTCGGGATCGCGGGGTTTGTTAGGCGGGTTGGCCGGCGAGGCCGTATGCCTCGTCGTCGGACGCTTGGGGGATTTTCATCTCGAAGGTCTCTGTGATGGAGGTGTAGTCGTGGTATCCCATTCGGGCCAGGGGCCGGATTTTCGGGATGTCGAGTCGGCCGTCGGGGGTGAGGACTTCGTCGTTGATGTGGATCCGTTCGACCTGTGCGAAGACGATGTCGATGGTCCCGACGTTGGAGTTGCCTGTCATTCTGTGTGTTGAGAGGTACTTGCATTCGAAATGAACGGGGCTCTCGGCAACCATGGGTGTGGGGGAGAGCTCGGCGTATCGCTTGCTGATGCCGGCGCGGTCGAACTCGTTTTCCTCGAAAGGCAGTGCCATGGCGCTGATGTTGACGGCCTCACGGAGGTCGTAGGTGGCCATGTTCCAGATGAACCAGCCGGTCTGCTCCGCGTTGAGGACGGTGTCTTTCCGCCGCCCGTCCGGGTATTGGTTGGCGGAGAACATGACCATGGGCGGGTCGAAGGTCAGGTTCTGCCACTGGCTGTAAGGGGCCAGGTTTTCCACGCCGTCCGGGCTGATGCTGGAGAGCCAGCCGATGGGTCGGGGAACGGTGCAGCTCTTGAAGGGCGAGTAGGGAAGGGGGCTGCGCTCGAGCGCGGGGTCGTATTTCACAAGGTCTCCTCAGAGGTGATGGTTGCCGTTGCGGGGACAGCGGTCCCATGCGGCTTTTCTGAAATTGATTCAAAGGTCCTGGCGCGGTTCCGGACGGCGCGGGAGGTGGCGTAGTACAGGCCGCCTGCGACGACGAGGCCAATGAGCCAGGCCACTTCTGCGCCTCCGAGCAGGTTGGCGATGGGGCCGACGTAGAGCGAGCTGTTCATGAACGGGATTTGGATGAGCACTCCGACGGCGTATGCCAGGAAGGCGCCTTTGTTGAAACGGCCGTATTCGCCGTTTCGGAGGAAGAGTTGGGCGATGCTGTAGCGCTCCTTGCGGACCCAGTAGTAATCGACGAGGTTGATGGCCGACCAGGGGGTCATGAAGTAGAGCAGGAACAACAGAAAGTTAGTGAAGTTGGTCAGGAAGTTGTTGGTGGCCGCCAACGCGATGGCCAGTGAAACGACCGAGATCGCTATGACGTAGAGCGAGCGTTGACGGGGGCTGACCCGGTCTTGGCCGGTGAGGCTGGTGATGATCGTGGCGAGTGACATGTAGCCGCCGTAGGAGCTGAGGGTGTTGCCGGTGAGCTTGCCCAGGATCACGGCGAGCAGGACCAGCGGCCAGATGGCGCCGCCGAGCCCGGCGAGGTAGCCGACCTGGTCGTGACCGAAGGCTTTGCCGCCCAGGGCCGCGGCGAGAGCGCCCAGGGTCATGGCCAGGGAGCCGCCCAGGACGCTGCCCAGGAAGGTCCAGCCGATCGTGGCGCGCTTGGGGGTGTCCTCGGGTAGGTACCTCGAGTAGTCCGCAATATACGGTCCGAAGGTCAGCTGCCATGAGGCCGAGAGGGAGATGCCCAGGACGAACGCGGCCCCATCGAACGCGTTGGTCTCCACGACTGGGCCGATGTTCCCGTCGGCGATGATGCGGACGAGGAGGATGACGAACACGACGGCACTCAGGACGGCGGCGATGTGCGAAAACTTGTGGATGTAGCCGTAGCCGATGATGGCCAGTGTCGCCGACATGAGTGCGAAGACCATGGCGCCCACCTGCGGCGGGACGTGGAGCAGGGTGCCGATCGCCTGGCCGCCAAGGACCAGGCCCGTGGCGTAGAAGCCGACGTAAATCATCAGGGCCAGGACCAGCGGCAGGATCGCCCCGAAGTAGCCGAATTGCGCCCGGCTCTGGATCATCTGTGGCACACCGAGTTTGGGGCCCTGGGCGGAGTGCAGGGCGGTGAAAAACCCGCCTACCGCGTTGCCCAGGATGATGGCCGGGATCGACCAGAGAGCGCTGTTGCCCAAGATGACAAACAGGGCACCTGTTACGACTGCGGTGATGGATGTGTTGGCAGCGAACCATACGAAGAGCAGGCTCCTGGGCTTGCCATGGCGCTCTTCAGGTGGGATGTAGTCGATGGAACGCCGTTCGACGGTAAGGGTCTTCGCCATTGCAGACCTCAAATCTGTTGAAAGTGGGAAGGGGAGGTGAAGCCAGTCACACCAGTATGCGACCGATATACCGGTTGTGCAAGGGGTTCGGCTAAAGTGGGAGCATGATGCAGCAAGGAAAAGCCGCCCAAGCCTACGAGGAGATTGAACGCCTCATCGTCTTCCAGGAACTTACTCCCGGCTCACTTGTCTCCGAGGCGGTCCTGATGGAGAAGACCGGCTTGGGCCGGACCCCGGTGCGGGAGGCCCTGCAGCAGTTGGCCCGGAACCGGCTCGTGGAGATCCACCCCAACAAAGGCGTACTCGTCCCACCCGCCTCGGTAGAAGCCCAGTTAAGGATGCTCGAACTCCGGCGGGTACTCGAAGCCCTGGCGGTGCGTCTGGCCTGTGAAGCCGCAACCAGCCTTGAGCGCAACGCAATGCAGGAAATGGTTCAGCTGCTCGAGGCAGACCGCTTCACGCTCAGGCAGTACCTGGACACAGTCAAGGAAACCCACCAGATGATCGTCGCCGCGAGCCATAACGAATACCTCGCCGACGCCATGGCCCCCCTCCAAGGACTCTCGCGCCGATTCTGGATCACCCACGTCCGGGACGAACAAGCCGAAGTCAGCCAGGGATCACGCCTACACGCCCAAATCCTCCGCGCCATCCTCAACAGCGAAACAGAGGACGCCGAAAAAGCAAGCCATGCCCTCAACGACTACCTCGTAGAGTTCGCCTACCGAACTGTGCGCGCACGCGTGGAAAGCCGCTAGCCAGCACCAGCCTTCGATGGCAGAGGTCGGGGAAGCCTGGCGAAACGCTCGAAAGCACCACTCTTAGGGCTCCTCCCGGGCCGATTTGCGAACGCCGATAATTGACCTTTCGTCAAGCTAACGGCCGAGGCTGGGGGAAGGGGCCTGCCTCCTACGGCGGGGCCGTGAGGCCTGTAAAAATGGGTGCCATGGACAACTCAGAGGCGAGACCGGGTATTGGACATGGACAAGGCTCCGTCCTGGAGGTTCGCGTGGCCCTCGTCGACATAGTAGTTGATCCAGAGTGCAGTTCTCCTCGGGCCTGTCACCCGGTTCTTCACACTGCTGCCTTGGAAGCCACTGCGGGACTTCCGGAAATTCACCGTCGACCGGCCGCAGCGGCGCGAACGGGTCGCTTGTTACAAACCTGTGCAGGTGCGCGTCCTCCCAGCCAAATGCTGCCTGCAGGACCTGATGTACCTGGCTTAGAGTCAGGTAGCCCCGGAGCTCGAATCGACGCCAAATCCCAGGCACGCCGCACTGGGGTCGGGTGAAGCGTTCTACGAATACGACTTCGGTGACAGCTGGCTTCACCGGCTCGAGCTGGTTTCGCGCCGGCCAGTAGACGACGACATTCCGCCGGCCCGCTTGATCGACGGCGCCCGGCGCGGCCCGCTGGAAGATTCCGGAGGTTTGCCGGGTTACGAGGACATCATGGATGCCTTGGCCGATCCGTCGCATCCTTACCACAACGAACACTCCGCATGGGTGGCTGACATGACCGGATCTGCCGAACCATTCGACCCAGCCTTCCTGGACATCTCTGCCATAAACCGAGCACTGGCAGAGCAGTTCTGACCTCCCGTGTCCCCAGGAAAAATTGCCAGGAACGACAGCAACACGACACCTTCTGGGGCCACTCCCCCGCTCGTCTTAAAGGGCCGATAACCGACGTTACGCAAAGCTGAAGCCACCTCGCCGCCCGCAGCCAAGAGTCGGAAGCATCTACCGCTTCCCGTATTTACGGTGGACGGCCTGCTTGCTCACGCCCAGGCATAGGGCGATGGCTTCCCAGGAGAGGCCGGCCTGCCGGGCTTTCCTGACCAGGGACGCTTCCGCGCGCCCGACTTCCTTCTGCAACTGGGCGACTGCCTGCAGTGCTTCAGCCGGTCCTTTCCCGTCCATGGATGCAACCAAAGTTTTCATCTGCTCCACCTCCATGCGTCAACATTAGTTGACGCGTGGAAGTCGGGTCAACATGTGTTGACGACATGCGGGGAGCCGACGCCGTCTCGTGAAAGCAAGTGCGCCCGCACCCGAGAGCGGGTGATCACTTCTACCGGATGCCGAGGGACACCTTGCGCCGGCAAGCGGTCCCACGAGAAACTCGAGGAACGCATGCTGAATTGATGAAGATTTGGACGGCGGGATCTACCAGGGAAAACGAAGGCAACGATGCCTCGTGCCCCTCTGGCGGCAACGGTGCCGCCTCAAGATCCCGCAGACGAAAGGATCGCAATGGCAGGAATGTTCGAACTATTTATCGACGCAGAATCAGCGTTCAGGTTCCGGCTGACAGCACCCGATGGAACCGTTATGGCAGTGTCCAAGCCCTTCGATACCAAGACCGACGCCGTTGCCGGCATCGCCGCTGTACGCGAATACGCCGGCATGGGACTGATCGCCGACCACAGCACAACAGCCGCCAAAGCGGCACCGCCCCCCACCTTGAATGATCCCGGCAGTCGCGCTGACCCTTCTCCGCGAATGCCAAAGATCGACTTCCACGCCCGCGCCCGGGCTGTCCGCCGGGCCGTCTCCGGCCCCCGCTGGGCCGGGGCAGTCCACAACCTTTCCTGAACGGCCTGGGAAGAGGGTTTCGCCCCATGGAGCAGCCAAATGCTCCTAACACGAACCCCTACGTCTTCGTCATCCTGTACCGCTCGATCTGCCGCAGCCGCCGCAGGAGGCTGTCGCGCCGGGGGTGCGGGACGGCGTCGGCCGGTTCTGCGGTGAGGTCGATGTGCTTGGTGCCGTACTGCCACAGCAGGAGGTCGTCCATCAGCCGGTCGGGGCCGGGGGAGTAGCGGTGGTCCAGGGCCTTGCGGACCTCGGTGATGCGGTTGGCGCTGAGCAGGCCGGCCAGTTGCACGGTCTGGTTGAGGCCGTGGGCGGCCAGGAGTTCCGCGGCCCAGCCCCAGTCGTCGTCCACTTTCCGGTCAACGTGCGGGAGCAGGGTCCGCCAGACGTCGCGGATCCGGTTCGGGGTGAGGGCTGCCGCGCCTTCCCCGTCCATGTCCCAGAAGCTGCGGACTTCCTCGTACCGTTCATGCAGGTCCGCGAAAGCCGTCTCCACGGTCTCCAGCATGGCGGCGGTGGCCGTGAATTGCCGGTCGAAGTGCGGTGTCCACGCGCGCGGATCCTCGGCCTTGAACCTGATGTCATGCTCAATCTCGCTCCACGCATGGGCGAAGATGGTACGGATCTGGCACTCGAAGAAGTAGCTGCCGTTGGGCACGGCGTCCGGGTTGAAGACCTGCTGGTACTCCTTGACGGCCTCGTTCTGGATGGTCCGCAGGATCAGGTGCCGGCTGGAGTATCCGTAGGTGCCGGATTCGATGGAGCCGATGTCCTTCTCCCGGTCGCCACGGCAGTCGAAGAGTTGCCGCTGGCGCTTGATGATGTTGGCCACCACGGCGTTCTCCGCCGGGAGCTTGGTGATCACCCGGATGCCCACCATGTCATTGAGCGTCCGGAACGGGTCCGGGAACTTGAGCAGCCGCGGGCCGCCGGGCTCCAGGGGCTCTTCGGTCCGAGAGATCTTTTCCTTGAAGGACTCCACGGTCTTGGTGCGGCCGCTGACGAACAGCGGCGTCACCTCGGTACCCTTGAGCATGTCACGAAGGGTGAGGAGGACGTCCCGGGTGATGAGCTTCAGGGCAGGGCGGACGCGCTCATAGATCTCCACATTGTGCTGTACCGACTCACGCTGCGACGCGTCCAGACTCTCCCAGTTACTCGGCATAATCCCAGCTTACGGCCGGGGTCCGACAGGAACCCGCCGGCGCCGCTACGTTTCGCCTGCCGACGTGGAGCCGCGCACCACCAGGGAACTTTCCAGGACCAGTTCCTCCTGCTCCAACGCCCGCCCTTCCATCAGCCGGCGCAGCTGTTCACCAGCCTTCAGCCCCAGGCTTGCCGCCGGCAGGTGCACGCTGGTCAGGCCCGGGCTGCTGGTCGCCGAATACGGCAGGTCATCGAACCCCGCCACGGCCAGCTCCGCGGGAATGCGCACCCCGGCCACACGGGCTTCCTGCAGCACCCCGTACGCATGGGTGTCCGTGGCGCAGACGACGGCGGTCACCCCCGCGCGCTGCCAGTCCGGCCACGCGTCGGCGAAGACAGCCGCGGCAGCACCCACATCGATGGTGGTAGCGGGCATATGGTCCGGATCCACGGTCATGCCCAGTGATGCGGCTTCGGCCAGGAAGGCCTCCCGGCGGATGGTGAACGTGGCGGTTCCGGTAACGCTGTCGAGGTAGGCCACGCGCCGGTGGCCCGCCCCGGCAAGGTGCGCGGCCAGCTCCCGCGCACCCTGGGCGACGTCAAGGTTCACGGCCGGCGCAAATGACTCCAGGCCGGGAGCATCCAGCAGGACCAGGGGGCCGGCCACCGAAAGGTCCGCCAGGAACCCGGCATTCGGGGCATCAACCAAAAGCCCTGCCGGCCGCAGCGACATCAGCTTCCGGACGTCCGCAGCCTTGGGAAATTCACCTGAGTCCGTGACCGAGAGGAGCAGCTGGTAATTGGGCCCCAGCGATTCCCGGACCCCGCTGATCACCTTGGCGAAGAATGGGTTGGAGATATCCGGTGCCACCAGGATCACGATCGAACTGACGCCCTTGGCCAGCGAGCTGCCGATGCCATCCACCACGTAGCCAAGCTCGGCAATTGCCTCCTGCACCCGGGAAATGTTGTCCTCGGAGACCCGGCCGGCCGTCTTGCCGTTGGCCACCAGCGACACCGTGGCAACCGAAACACCGGCCCGCGCGGCCACCATGGCCGCCGTCACCCTCCGGGGCCGCGCCCGCTGTTGAACCTGTTCCCCGGAATCCATACCTCGATCGTAGTGCGACCCGGTGCCGGCAGCTGATCGGGCCGCTTGCCATGGACGCGCCGTCGCGGTATGGCGCCGTTCCCGCTACAGGGTCCTCGCAACCAACGCAGCCTGCAGGCGGGATTCCACCTGCAGCTTTGCCAATACGTTCGAAACGTGGGTCTTGACCGTTGCTTCCGAGATGGACAGGTGGCGTGCGATGCGGGCATTGCTGAGGCCATCGCCCAGGCAGTCCAGCACCTCCCGTTCCCGGGCGGTCAGCTCACCGGCCGGCGCTGCCGGGGTGGGTGCCGCCGCTGCTCCATTGATGGCCGCCGACACCAGCTTCCCGGCCACTTCGGGGGCGATCACAGTCCCGCCGTCGTGGACGCGGCCCAGCGCATGGAGTATTTCTGCGGGTTCAGCGGTCTTCAACAGGAAGCCGGCGGCGCCGGCGGACAGCATGCCAAAAAGATAGGAATCGTGGTCAAAGCCAAGACTTTCGACAACCCGGCAGAGACTATTTCGGCAGTAGCCGACACTCCATCCCTCACCGGCATCCGCACGTCCATCAGGACGATGTCCGGCCGGAGGGTCCGGGCCATGGCGACGGCGGTGGCACCATCACCTGCCTCGCCGACCACATCGAACCCGCGTGCCCCGTGGAGCACCATCCTGATCCCCACACGGATGGCGGCATGGTCGTCCGCGAGCAATACCGAGATTCGTCCGCTCATGGTGCCTCGTTCTCCACCGTGCCCGTGCCGTTTGTCGGAAGGAACGCCTCTACTCTCCAGCCGTGGCCTTCAGGGCCGGCGATCGCATACCCGCCCAGCTGCTCAGCCCGGGCCTTCATGCTGGGCAGTCCCGTCCCTGTTCCGGCCGTGTATCCCCGCGGTTCCTCGGTGCCGCCATCGTCAGCAACCCTCAGCCGGATGCCGGAAGGAACTTCCTCAAGGCTGGCCCGGACGCTGGCTCCCGCGGCATGCCGCCCGGCGTTGACCAGTGATTCGGCAATCAACCGGTGGATGGCAGCCTGCGTGCCGCCGGGAAGGTCCTCGCCTCCGCCGGGGAGGGTGTTGTTCCATTCGAGGTCCATCCCGGCAGCGCGATGGCCGGCAATGACGGCGTCCAAATCCCCGACATCGCCGGCCAGGGCCCGCGGCTCCCCGGCGTTCAACATCCGGATCATGGCGTTCAGGTCGCGCAGCCCCGCTACGCTTTCGCGGCGCACGTGGGCCAGGACCTCCCGGTCCAATGCCGGGTCCGCGGTGTTCAGCGCAGCAGCCGACTGCAACGCGATCGCGGACAGCCTGGACGAAAGGACGTCGTGAAGCTCACGCGCCATCTCCTGCCGCGCGCCGGCGAGCTCAAGTTCGTGCTCACGGGCCGCCAGCCGTGCCTGGTCGCGTGCCGCGCCCCGGATTGCAGCGGCACGCGCCCCCTCGCTGACGGCCAGTTCCCTGGCCTTGCGGACATTCCCTGCCCATTCGGCCGGCAGCAGCAGCACCATGGCACCGGCGAGCAGCGCTACAACGCCATCGGCGAAGGACCCACCTGCCAGCCATGCCGCCGCCCCTCCGGCCGCGCACAGGAGAAGGACCGCCACCTCCGCCGTCTTGGCCGCTTTCGCGGTGCCGAACAACACCAGTGAGAAGACGGCTTCGAACAGCAGGAAGAACCCGCCGGCCGCCCCCGCCAGCAGGAGCGCCACCGCTGCGAGGAGGGAAACCGGAACCATTACCCGGGTGGTGCTCCGGCGCAGCACCACAACGGCGGATCCGGCCAGCGCCAGCGCGGGCCACCATGGCTCCAGCGAAGGGACTGCCGGGGCGCCGGTAGCGGTAATGCCCAGTGAGTGCAGCAGCCAGGTGAGCCCCGCGTAAGCCAGGGCCAGGACCACGTCCTCACGGCGGATGGTGCCCGGTGTTGAATGCATGGTCCCATCCTGCCGCAGAGGGGAGCGCCGGCCTGTCTCAAGCGCAGTTTCTGCGACTAAAGGATGAGTCCGCCCTCCCCCCGATGCCTGACGCGCCAGGAGGCAGGTTGGCGAAGACTCTTCCTGTGACTGCAGAACTCCTGGCCCAGTTGGCCATCCTCGCCCTGATCGACAGCACCAGCATCGGCACGCTGGTGATTCCCGTGTGGCTGCTCCTGCGCCGGGACTCCGGGGGGCGGGCAGCCGTCACCGGAAAGGCGGCGGCCTACCTCGCAGCCATCGGGCTCTTCTACTTCCTGCTCGGACTTGGCCTGCTGACAGGTGTGGCCGGGGCCGCCGGGGCGTGGGGTGCGGACCTCGGGGCCCTCGGCGGGTTGCCTGCGGTGCAGTGGGGAATGCTGGTGGCGGGCGGCGGCTTGCTGGCGTGGGCCGTATTGGGAGGAAGGCCCGGGCGCGGGGTTTCCACGGCGACGGAGCCGCCCTTTCCAAGCAGGATGACCGGTTCCCCGGACACTGCACGCCTCCAGGGCCGCGGCGCCCGTGCCGAGCGGTCCAGCGGGGTGGCCGCTGCGCAGGAGCCCGGGCCATCACCGGTCGAGGCCCGGTGGCAGCGGAGGATCGGCCGTGCAGTGGGTACCCCCGGCGGACTGCTGGGCCTGGCGCTGCTCGCGGGATTGCTCGAGGTGCCCACCATGCTGCCGTATGTCGGCGCAATTGGGCTGCTGACGACCTCCAGTGCTGGCTGGGCCCTTTCCGCTGCCCTGCTTGGCGCCTACTGCCTGGTGATGCTGCTGCCTGCCGGGCTCCTGGTGGCCGGCAGGCTTGCCCTTGGCAGCGTGCTGGATGCCCCGCTGGCGCGCCTTGGCGCGTGGCTGTCGCGTGGCCGGAGAGGCGGTGCTGTGGGTGGCAGGCATTGTGGGGTTCCTGATGCTCCGGGCCGCACTGGCGGCACTCTTCCCGGATGCGGCCTGGAATCCCTTCGGTTAGGCAGCCGCTGGGCCAGTCAGCAGCCGCAAGGCATCAAGCGTTTGACGTGGGCAAACGCCACCGCCACGTTAAGCGCTTGACGCAGACCACAAAACGGTGCCATGATCACTCCCGGAATACTGGACCCCTGCCTCCCCGGCAGGCCCCAATGACGTGGAGAACCATCGTGGAACCAAACCCGCAAGAGAGTCAGCACCAGCCCCGGAAGATCATCCTGGACTGCGACCCCGGCCACGACGACGCCGTAGCCCTGCTGCTCGCGCACGGCAACCCGAACATCGAACTGCTGGCCGTCACCACGGTGGTGGGCAACCAGACCCTCGAAAAAGTCACCCGCAACGCCCTGGCCGTAGGCACCATCGCCGGCATCACCGGCGTCCCCTTCGCCGCCGGCTGCCCGCGGCCCCTGGTCCGCAGCATCGAAACCGCCCCGGACATCCACGGCGAGTCCGGCATGGACGGCCCCGCCCTGCCCGAGTCCACCATCGAGCTGGACCCGCGCCACGCCGTGGACCTCATCATCGACACCGTCATGGCCCACGAACCCGGCACCGTCACCCTGGTCCCCACCGCCGGCCTGACCAACATCGCCCTGGCCGCCCGCAAGGAACCGCGCATCGTGGAACGGGTCAAGGAAGTGGTCCTGATGGGCGGCGGCTACCACGTGGGCAACTGGAGCGCCGTGGCCGAGTTCAACATCATCATCGACCCCGAGGCAGCCCACATCGTCTTCAACGAGAAGTGGCCCGTGGTGATGGTGGGCCTGGACCTCACCCACCAAGCGCTCGCCACCCCGGACGTCGTGGCGAAAATCGCCGCCATCGGCACCACCCCGGCGAAGTTCGTCACCGAACTGATGGACTTCTTCGCCCACACCTACAAGGACGCCCAGGGCTTCGACTATCCGCCCGTCCACGACCCCTGCGCCGTGGCTTACGTGATCGATCCCAGCATCGTCAGCACCCGCAAGGTGCCGGTCAACATCGAACTGCAGGGCACCCTCACCCTCGGCATGACCGTGGCCGACTTCCGCGCCCCCGCTCCCGCCGATTGCCACACCAGCGTTGCCGTGGACCTGGACCACGCACGGTTCTGGGATCTTGTCACCGACGCACTGGTCCGCATCGGCGAGCCCGGCACCGGTGACCTTAAGGACAACGGCACCGCGTCCGACGTCGAACCCGGCCACAGTGCCCACCTCACCGCCGGAGGGGTCAAGTAAATGACTGCCATGACCACCGAAACCGCCACCGGCCGCGGCAATACCGCAGCCCTCATGACCGCCCTGCTGGCCGCCTGCGTGGCGTTCCAGCTCAACGCCTCCATGCTCAGCCCCGCCCTGGTGACCATGGGCGAGGAACTCAAGACCGACCAGGCCGTCATCGGCCTCTCCCAGACCTGGTTCTTCACCGCCGCCGCCCTGTTCTCACTGTTCCTGCCCCGCCTCAGCGACATTGTGGGACGCAAGAAGGTCCTGGTGGGCATGATGGTGCTGATGGCCGCGGGCTCCGTCATCGCCGCGCTCGCCCCGGACGTCACCTGGCTCTTCGTGGGCCGCATCATCCAGGGCGTCAGCGGACCCACCGTCCCGCTCTGCCTGATCATGTTGCGCTCCGCGGTGAGCAACCCGCGCAAATACGGCACGCTCATGGGCCTCATCACCGCCGTCAACGGCGGCGTGGCCGGCGTCGACTCCTTCGTGGGCGGCTACTTCGCCGAGCACTTCGGCTTCCGCAGCATCTTCTGGCTGATGGTGGTCCTGGCTGCTGCCGCCACCGCCCTCGTCCTGGTCCTTGCCAGGGAGAGCAAGCCTGCCGCCGGCACCACCATGGACTGGCGCGGCGTCTTCTTCATCGTCGTGGCCGTGGGCGCCCTGCTGACCGCCCTGAACGAAGGCTCCAAGCTGGTGGCCGGCTTCTCCGCCGCCACGCTGATGCTGAGCCTGGCGCTGGTCCTCGTCTCCGCCGTCGCCTTCTTCGCGTTCTGGCGCACCGAACAGCGGGCCGCCCAGCCGATGGTGGAAACCGTGCACCTGCGCCAGCGCGCCACCTGGGCCCCTCTGCTCACCACCACCCTGACCATGACCGGCATCTTCGCCGTCATCAACGGCATCGTCCCGGCCTACGTCCAGGCCGCGGCGCCCGGCTTCAGCATCGGCCCCACCGAAATGTCGCTGATCATCCTCACCCCGTACGCCCTGCTCGGCTGGCTGGTGGGTCCGCTCAGCGGGCGGCTGGCCCCCGTCCTCGGGTACACCAAGGTGCTGCGGATCGGGCTCCTCGGCAGCATCGCCGCACTGGCCGTCATCGCCTTCTTCGGCCTGGGCAGCCTGCCGATGATGATTGCCGGCACTGTCTTGCTGGGCATCATGTACGCCGGTACCGTCAACATCATGCTCAACGGACTCGGCGTTGTCCTCTCGCCCGCCGGCAACCCCGGCTTCCTGCCCGGCATGAACGCCGGCGCCTTCAACCTGGGTGCGGGCCTGAGCTTCCTCATCCTGCCCGCCGTCCTGGTGGCCACGCAGGCGCTCGGCGATGCGAAGGCCTCCTACCTGACCGTCGTGCTTGTCGGGCTGGCCCTCACCGTCGCGGCGTTCGCCGCCTCGCTGTTGATCCCCAAGCCGGTTGAGGCCGAGGTGGCCCCGTGAGTGCCGCGGCGCAGAACACCGGCCGGATCGTCGTCGTCGGCTCCCTGAATGCAGACCTGACCATCTACTGCGAACGCCTGCCGCAGCCCGGCGAGACCGTGCACGGCAACGGATTCGCCGTGAACCCGGGCGGCAAGAGCGCCAACCAGGCCGTGGCCGCGGGCCGGCTCGGCGGACACGTCAGCCTGGTGGGCGCCGTGGGGGATGACGCCAACGGCAACATGCTCCAGGCCTCGGTTGCCGGTGCAGGGGTGGACGTAGGGCACGTGCGGACCTCCAGCGAACCCACCGGTGTCGCGGTGATTGCCGTGGACGCCCACGGCGAGAACAACATCATCATCTCCGCAGGAGCCAACGGCACGCTGTCCCCCGCCGACGTCGCCGGCGCCGCGGACGTCCTGGACGGTGCCGCCGTCGTCAGCCTCTGCCTGGAGGTGGCCATGCCCACCGTGCTGGCCGCAGCCCAGGCAGGGCACGACGCCGGCGCAACGGTTCTGCTGAATCTGTCACCGTACGCGCACATTCCGGCGGAGCTGGCTGAACTGACAGACGTCCTGCTGGTGAACGCCCACGAGGCGGCGCTGTTCCTTGGCCCCGGGGCTTCGGTCCCGGGCGCGGACGCCCACGCGGCGCAATGGGATACGGTCCGGGAGCGGTTTGCCGGGCGGGGGATCCGGCAGGTCCTGGTGACCCTCGGCGCGCACGGGTCCGTGGTGCTGGATTCGGAGGCGGCTCCCGGCGCCCAGGTGACCTTCGTGGCGCCCACGCGCGTGGACGCCGTGGACACCACCGGGGCCGGCGACGCCTTCACGGGAGCGGTTGCCGTCCGGCTGGCCGCCGGAGACGCCCTCGCCGAAGCTGCCGCCTTCGCCTCTGTGGCGGCCGCCCTGGCCACCACCCGGAAAGGCACCCAGTCGGCGTATCCGGAGACGGCCGACGTCGAACGCCGCCTCCGCGCGTCCTGACGCCGCCGGCGGGATCAGCCGGGGGTTACGCCCGGGCCTTGGTCTGGACGGAGGTCCGCTCGACGGCGGGGCAGTGGATCTTCGCTGCCCCGCCGACGGCTGGGTCGAGGCCCAGGAGCATCCGGACACCCGCAGCGCCCAACTCGTAGTGCGGCAGGGCAACCGTGGACAGCGGCGGGCGCAGGTGGGCGGCAATCACTTCCTGGTTGTCGAACCCCACCACCGCCATGTCCTCCGGGATGGCCAGGCCGTGTTCCCGCAGGCCGTCGTAGAGGCCCATGGCCATCCGGTCGTTGTAGCAGAACACAGCGGTGACATCCCGTGTGAGCAGTTCCGCCGTGGCCCGGTAGCCGCCTTCCTGGTCCGGATAGGACTCCATCACCAGGGCCGGATCGAACGGGACACCGGCCTCCTCAAGGGCCCGCCGGTATCCGGCCAGCCGGCCATCCTTGGCCGGCGCCGGAATGGTGGCATTGATGAACGCAATGCGCCGGTGGCCGTTCCGCAGCAGGATCTCCGTGGCAGACCGGCCACCCTGGACCTCGTCCGGGACGACGGCCCGGGCGCCCGGCTCATCGGAAAAGCAGTTCACCAGGACGAAGTCGGCTTCGCGCAACGGGGCCGGAATATCGGTGGCCCGGTGGAACCAGGTGGAGTAGAGGATGCCGCGGACCTTGTATTCGAGCATCATGCTGATGGCATCCTGCTCCAGCTCGCCATTGCCCTCGGTATTGGCGATGAGCAGCGCATACCCGTGCTTCCACGCCTCGTCCTGCGCCCCGTGGATGATCTGGCCGGCAAAGGGCGTGGTGGCCACGCCGTCGGCCACCAGCCCGATGAATTTGGAGGTGCCGCTGACCAGGGTCTTTGCCATCGCGTTGGGCCGGTAGCCCAGGGTGCGGAGGGCCTCCTTCACGCGCCGCCGGGTTTCCTCGGCTATGCGGGCGTCCTTCTTCTTGTTGACCACCAGCGATACCGTGGCGGTGGAAACACCGGCCGCTTCCGCGACCTCGCGGAGGGTCACGGGGTGGGCCCGCTCCGGCGCGTGCGGCGGATCCTGCGGCACGCCGCCGGCCGCGCCTGCACCATTCTCCATTGAACTCATCTGCCCTCCTTCAGGAGTATATCCAGCAGCAGGGGCCGTCATCCCTTGGTCGCTCCGCTCTCGAGCCCCTGGATCATGGCCTTGTTGAGCACCAGGAACACCAGCAGGAGCGGGGTGATGGTCACGCATACGGCCGCAAAGGTTGCCGTCCAGTCCACCTTGCCCATGGCGCCGATGTAGTTCTGCAGGCCCAGGGGGATGGTCTTGAGGTCCTCGGAGAGCACGAACGTGTTGGCGAAAATGAAGTCGTTCCAGATGAAGATGCTGTTCACCAGGACCACGGTGACCACCGTGTTCACTGACAGTGGCAGCGTGATCAGGCCGAAGATCCGGTACGGTCCCGCACCGTCCAGGGACGCCGCCTCATATGTCTCCTTGGGAATATATTCGTAGAACGAGGAGAACAGATAGACGGACATGGGCAGGGAGAAACCGGCCAGCGGGATGATCATCGACTGGTACGTATCCAGCAGGTTCACCTGCGAGTAGTCGATGAACAGCGGAACCAGCGCGATCTGCACCGGGACGATGATGCCGATGAGGAACAGCCCGCGGACCAGCTTGCTGAGCCGGAACCCCAGCACCTGGATGGCATAGGCGGCCATCATCCCCAGCAGGACGATGAGCACGTTGGCGCCCATGGTCACCACGAAGCTGTTCAGGATGTTCCGGCCCAGGTCGCCGGTTTCGAAGGCCCGGGCGTAGTTCTCCCACGTCAGCGAACTCGGCAACGCGAAGGGGTCTCCGGTGGCGAAGTCGTGTTCGCTGCGCAGGCTGGTCAGGAACAGCCACGCCAGCGGATACACCTGCACGATCACGATGAGCATGATCAGCACGCGGGAGAGTGTGCGGAACAGGTCCGGCCGGCGCTTGCGGCGCCTCACGGCGGGCGTGGGAGGTACGACGGCGGGCGGCTGGGCGGGCGGGGCTGCCTGGGTGATCATGCGTCTGCCTTTCGCTTCAGCAGGAACAGGATGAGGCCGACGGCGGCCAGGCACTCGATGACGATGAACACCGAGATGGTGCTCGCGTAGCCAAAGTCCGTGCTGGTGAACGCCGTCTTGTACATATAGGTGGTGAGCAGTTCGGAGGACTGCCCCGGACCGCCGTTGGTCATCAGGTAGGGGATGTCGAACCCCCGCAGGCCGTACGTGGTGGCCATGATGGTGGTGGTGATCCACACCGGGCGGATGTACGGGAACCGGATCTTGCTGAACAGCGTCCAGCGGGACGCGCCGTCCAGGACGGCCGCTTCCTCCAGTTCCTTGGGCACCGCGAGCAGTGCCGCGTAGATGATCAGCATGTACAACCCGGTGAACCGCCAACCTTCCGGAGCGGACACGGCCGCCAGGACCGTGTTCACATCCGACAGCCACGGCCGTTCCAGGCTGCCCAGCCCGATCCAGTGGAGCAGCTGGTTCAGCAGCCCCACTGGTTCCAGCGAGTAGATCCGGACGAAGAGGAAGGCAATGGCCACCGTGGAAATCACGGCCGGCAGCAGGTAGAGGGTCTTGATGAGCTCCCGTCCGCGGCGGAGGGAGGTAAGGAGGCTGGCGACTGCCAGGGCACCGCCGAGCTGCAGCACCAGGCAGATGGCGAGGTAGATCAGCGCGTTCAGGAACGCCCGCCAGAAGATGTCATCGCCGACGAACATCCGGATGTAGTTCGCCAGGCCGACGAATTCCATCTCGCTGATGCCGTTCCAGGAGAAGAAGCTCAGGAACAGGGACTGCAGGATGGGGAAGAGGACCGCAGCGCCATAGAGCAGCAGCGGCGGGAGCAGGAAGACCAGGACCGATGTCCGTGACCTGTTGGGCAGCATGGCGGACCTTTACTTGAAGAACTTGGGGGCATTCTGGGCGATGGTGCTGTCCAGCGTTTCCGTGAACTGCTGGGGAGTGACCTCGCCCTGGACCAGCAGGACCAGTTCCTGCTGGAGCCGGCCGTTGGTGGTGGGGTCCAGCTGGGTGTCCCACGGCATGGCCTGCTTGGACCCGAGGTCCTTTGCCTGGTCCAGGGCCTTTTGGAACAGCGGCGTGGCGTTGGCGGGGACGGTGGTCTGGACGTCGGTGGTGGGCGACAGTGCGCCGGTGGCCGCGTATTGGGCGGGGTACTTCTTCAGGGCGAACTTCAGGAAGTCGCTGACCAGGGGATCGTAGGTCTTGGCGTTGACGGCCATGCCAATGCCCGACGGCGAGACGAACTCGTTCGCAGCCGTCACCGATCCTGCGGTGGTGGGCAGGGTGAAGAAGTCGACGTCGTTGCGGACGGCGGGGTTGAGCTTGTCGGTGGCCAGGCTGGGCAGCTCCCAGGTTCCGATGTTGTACATGGCGGCCTGGCCGGAGGTGAACTGGTTCTGCGCGTCGGAGTAGCCCTGGGCGGAGAAGCCGTCCTGGAAGCACTTGGCTTTACCCAGTTCGGCCATCCAGTTGACGGTCTTCTGCCCGGCGGCATCGCTGAACTTGGCATCGCCCTTTTTCAGTTTCTGCACAAAGTCGGGGCCGGCTTCGCGGAACGGCTGGTAGGCGACGTACCGCTCCAGCGGCCATTGGTCCTGGCCGTCGATGGCAATGGGGGTGATTCCCTTGCTGCGCAGGGCGGTGCACATGGCGGGGATATCGTCCAGGGACTTGGGTACGGCCACGCCGGCCTTGGCCAGCAGTGCCTTGTTGTACCACATGAACTCCAGCTCGAACTGGAACGGAATCATGTAAAGGGAGCCGTCGTCGAAGCGCTGGTAGTCCAGTGCCCCGGGGCGGTAGTTGCCGTAGATGTCCAGGGATTTCAGCAGCTTCTCGGCGTCGAGCATCTTGCCCTGTTTGGCCAGCTGCTGGGCGAACGGGGTGGCATCGGTGTCGAAAAGTTCGGGAAGCTTGTTGGCCGCGGCCAGGGTCTCAAGCTTCTGGATGTAGGAGGGCCGGTCAGGGGTGGTGATCAGGTTCAGCTTGAAGCCGGGGTGGTCCGCGGCGTATTCGTCGGCCAGCTTCTTCATGATGTTGATGACGGCGCCATCTGCCGGGCGGGAGAGGAGCCAGGAGATTTCATGGGGCTTGATCTCGCCGGTGGGGCTGGCGTCGGAGGAATTCGTGGAACTGCCGCCGCCACAGGCGGTCAGTGCCAGGGCGGTGGCGGCTGCGACGGCGGCAGCGCGGAGCAGGTTTTTCATTTGGGGCAATCTCCCTTGATTGAACGGATCGTTGGAACGGGTCGGATGGAATGGAGGATGGGTATTCAGTTGTCGGTGCGCTTGCGGACTTCGAGATCTGTGACAGTGACCGAACCTTCGCCGGCGAACACGCCCAGTGCGCCGGTGGGGAGGTCGTAGATGCGGGTACTCAGGGCCACCTGCCGGTCCACGACGGCGACGCACAGATCGCCGTCCACCACCACTTCCAGCGTGTGGCGTCCGGGTGCGAGGTCGCACGGGCGTTCAAGTTCTATGGCGTACGGGACGTCGCCCGAGACGTGCCATTGGGCTTCGCCGGTGACGGCTCGTGGCCAGCGGTCGAACACCAGGCGGCCGCGTTTCGGTTCGAGGCGGAGGACGTAGGAGTGGTCGCCGTCCGCGGTCGACCGCAGCAGCAGCCCGCATTCCGTGGTGCCGGGGCCGATGTCCAGCACCGCTTTGGCGTAGAACTGCGTGGGCATCGGATTCGCAGACATGGCGGCAGCGTAGCCGTCCGGGACGTCCAGCCGGAGGGGCAGCCCGCTTCCAAGCTCAAGCGGGACGTCGTCCCAGAAGCTGTCCACCAGTTCGTCGGCGAACCCGAACGCCAACGTCCCGTCGGCGTTTTGGCGGGCCTCCAGCACGGCCATGGTGCCCGCCCACTGCCAGGCGCCGTCGTCGGAATTTCCTTCCTTGCTGGCGATCCAGCCGAAGAAGAACCGCCTGCCGTCCCGCTCCGCCGTTTTTGCAGCGTAGAAGGCGCGCCCGTCGATGCTGTCCCGGGCCGGAACGGTCCACGGGCCGTCGGGGCTCGTGGCCATCCGGTACCGGGTGGTGAAGGTTTCGGAGAACTCCGAGTAGACCATGTACCACCAGCCGCCCCACTGGAACACGTCGGGGCACTCATGGGTGATGTACCGGCGGGGATCCCAGAAGGGTTCGGCGTGGGACCAGGTCATCAGGTCGGTGGAGACGCACTGCGCGATCACGCCCCGGCGGCGTTCCGGTCCGGTGGAGTGCCTGGCGGCAAGGAGCATCCGCCACACGCCGGCCGCCTCATCGCGGAAGACGAAGGGGTCCCGCCAGTCTGCGGAATCGTACCCGACCGGGGCGCCGAAGGTGAGTTCGGGGTGCTTGGACCAGGTGGCCAGCCCGTCGGTGCTGGTGGCATGCATGACCAGTTGCAGGGGCAGTCCGCCGGGGCCGAGGTTGGCCGGGTTCTGGCCCGTGTAGAAGAGGTGGTGGACGCCGGACTCGTCGGCGACGATGCTGCCGGTATAGCAGTTGAAGTCCAGGTCGTTTGCGGTGCCGTGGGGGAGGGCCACGCCATGGTCCTGGAACTGCGTGAGGTCTTTGGTGGTCACCAAGTTCCACGCCGTACCGGGCTTCGGATCGGCGCGCACTTCATGAAGATAGAAGAGCCAGAACTCGCCATCCTTCTGGAAGGGGATAAGGTCTCCAACCCACGCATCGGCGGGCTGGAAGAAGACTGGGTAGCTCATCAGCGGTGATGTCCGTTCTGCTAAAGCGTTTGATCACCTAGAAACTAGCGTGAAAGCAGGCGCTGATCAAGCGTTTTAGCAAAAATACTTTCCGAGGGGCCCACGGCTCCATTTATGACGTGGGCCACTTTGCTGAAACGCTTGACCATCCGGCCGCCGCTGGGTATCTTGTCCTGCTAAAGCGCTTAATCACTGCGGTGACCGTGCGGACCAACGAGGGTTCCCCACTGAGCGCCCGGCGGCGGAGCCGCCGCCCCCGCGAGAGGAAGTCAATGATGACCCATGCCATGTCCCGCCGCCACATCCTGCAAGGCACCGGAGCAGGAGCGTTCGCCCTCCTGGCGGCCGGAGCCATATCCGCCCCACCTGCGCACGCCCTGGATTCCCTGCGCGCGGTCTTCCACATGACCCCGCCATCGGGATGGCTGTGCGACCCCCAGCGGCCGGTGTTCATCAACGGGGCCCACCACCTGTACTACCTGCATTCCACGCAAAACAACGGGCAGGGCGGGTGGGACCATGCCAGCACCACCGACGCCGTGGCCTTCGCCCATCACGGCGTGGCGCTGCCGCTGCAGCCCGATTTTCCCGTGTGGTCCGGATCCGCAGTGGTGGACACCGCCAACACCGCAGGCTTCGGCGCAGGAGCGATCGTCGTGCTCGCCACGCAGCCCACGGACGGCATCAGGAAATACCAGGAGCAATATCTCTACTGGTCCACCGACGGCGGTTACACGTTCACAGCCCTCGCGGACCCGGTAATCGTCAACACGGACGGCCGGGCGGCCACCACACAGGCAGAGATCGACAACGCGGAATGGTTCCGGGACCCGAAGATCCACTGGGACGCTGCCCGCAACGAATGGGTGTGCGTGATTGGCCGCGCCCGGTACGCCGCCTTCTACACATCCGTGAACCTGCGCGACTGGCAGCTGAAACGCAACTTCGACTACCCCAACCACGCGCTGGGCGGCATCGAGTGTCCGGACCTGTTCCAGATGAAGGCCGACGACGGCACCTGGCATTGGGTGCTGGGCGCCAGCATGGACGCCTACAGCATCGGGCTGCCCATGACGTACGCCTACTGGACCGGAACCTGGGACGGTAACCAGTTCCTTGCCGACGACGTGGACAATCCGCAATGGCTGGACTGGGGCTGGGACTGGTATGCGGCGGTGACCTGGCCGGTGCCGGATGCGCCGGAGACGCGCCGGTACGCCGTCGCCTGGATGAACAACTGGAAATACGCGGCCCGGGATGTTCCCACAGACGCCACCGACGGGTACAACGGCCAAAACTCGATCGTCCGCGAAATTCGCCTGGTGCGCCAGGGCGGAGGCTGGTACAGCCTGTTGAGCAGCCCGGTTCCCGCGCTCGCAGGCTACGCCACCTCCACCACGGTGCTCCCGGACCGGACGGTGGACGGCAGTGTTGTCCTGCCCTGGAATGGCAGGGCCTATGAGCTGGAGCTGGACATCTCCTGGGGCACCGCGGCGAACGTTGGCGTGTCTGTCGGTCGCTCCGCGGACGGTGCCCGCCACACAAATATCGGCAAATACGGTGCTGAGCTCTACGTCGACCGCGCGCCCTCGGACCTTGCCGGCTACTCACTGGTGCCGTATACCCGTGCCGCGGCCCCCATTGACGCCGCCGCCAGGTCCGTGCACCTGCGCATCTTCGTGGATACCCAGAGCGTGGAGGTGTTCGTGAACGCCGGGCACACGGTGTTGTCGCAGCAGGTGCAGTTCACCGACGGCGATACCGGCATCTCGTTCTACAGCGACGGGGGACCGGCCGTATTTTCCGGAATTACCATCCGTGCCTTCTGAACGGTCTAGCTGAGCGCTTCCAGGGTGGTGCCGGTGCAGTCCGCGAGCTGCGCCAGCAAAGCATCCTGGAAGCGGGGATCGCCGGCTGCCGGGTGCGGGGTTTGCCGCTCCTGGTGAAACCAGTAGCCGCCGCTGGCCAAGGCCTCCGGATCATCGCTGGTGGCCAGCCACTCCTGGGTGCGGTGGCCCAGTTCCAGGCTGTCCGGCGCCGACCGGCCGCCCATCCGGGTGGGCACCCAGCCGGGGTCGACGGCGTTGCTGGCGACGTGTGGCACCAGCCGGGCCAGCGCCAAGGTCAGCGCAGTGACCTGGAGCTTGGTGGTGGAGTAGGAGGCCGTCGTCGTGCGCCCTTCCCAGTCCAGGCCTGCCAGTCCGGCGTCGCCGCCGCGGTGCATGCCGCTGCTCAGGTGGACCAGGCGGCGCGGACCCGGCATGAGGGCCGTCAGCAGGTAAGGGGCAACCACGTTGACGGGCAGCAGCGCCGGGCCGCTGAGTACGCCGGCGTTGTGGATGACGGCGTCGATGCCGCCGATTCCGTTGGCGTCCGCCGCCAGTTGCCTGACGTCCGCCAGGACGGCCAGGTCACCGACGACGCTCTGCGCCCCGCGGTCCAGCAGGTGCTGCACCGCGGGGAGCCGCCGGGAGGACCGCGCATGCACGATCACCTCGTGGCCGTCCCGGAGCAGCGTCTCCGCCGTCGCCAGGCCCAGCCCGTCAGTGGAGCCGGTGATGAAGATGCGTGCCACTGGGTCCTCCCGGATTGGTGGTGTTGTCCCCAGACTAGTGGCGGATGCCGCCGTCGCGCGTCCCGACGGCGGCGGCGCCTTCAACCGGGCCGGCTGCGGGGTCTGCCCGCGTTGCCGCGAACAGGCGTGCCTTCCGCGTTGCCGGGCCGAAGATGGCCAGGGCGACGGCGCCGAACAGCCAGGTGCCGGCGATGAAGAAGAAGACGCTCTGGTAGCCGCTGCCGTTATAGAGGGCAGCGATGATCAGCGGACCGGCGGCATTGGAAAGCCGGCCCAGGCCGTAGGACACGCCGGTGCCCATGGAGCGTCCGTTGGTGTCGAACAGTTCGGGCGAGTAGGCGTAGGCAAGTGCCGTGTAGCCGCGCTCGAACAGGTTGACCAGGAAGCCGAACAGGACGATCAGCACCGGGTTGAACGTGAGGCCGTAGAGGAGGCCGCATACGGCGATGATGGTGCCAAAGACCACCAGGCACCACTTTCGCTCGAAGCGGTCCGTGACCAGGGACGCGAGGTAGGAGCCGAGGGGTGCGCCGACCGTGGTCAGTGCCACGTAGAAGATGGAGTTTTCAACGCTGAAGCCTTCCTTGGCCAGCAGCGTGGGTGCCCAGCTGGAGTAGCCGAAGAAGCCGATGGTCTGGGTGACCCAGAGGACGGTGAGGAGGAGGGTGGGTGCCAGGTATTTCTTCTGCAGCAGCAGCGTCAGGGGTGCCTTGGCGGCGGCGGGAGTTTCGACCGGGGCGGCGGGCGCGGGGAGGGCTCCCTTCTCCGCGCTGACGGTGGCCTCGATTTCCTTGAGGATGGCGTCTGCTTTGGCGTAGTCGCCCTTGTTTTCATACCAGCGCGGGGATTCCTTGAGCCGCCGCGTGAACAGGATGAAGAGGATGCCCAGTGCGCCCCATACGTAGACCAGCCGCCAGGTCCAGTCCGCCAGGGGGACCACCAGGCTGGCGATGAGGTTGGTGGCCGGTGTCCCGCAGATGCCGATGACGATCGCGTATGCCTGGTACTTGCCGCGCTTGGCCGCGGGGAACAGTTCGTTGACGTAGATGACCGCCACCACGGTCATGGCGGAGAGCCCGGCCGAGGTGAGGATCCGGAAGAAGCCCAGCGACACGATGTCCCAGGAGAACGCGGCTACCAGCGAGAAGGACGCGTACCAGAGGGTGGTGATGACCAGGGCATTCTTGCGGCCCAAGCGGTCTGCCATCCAGCTGGCGATGAGTGAGCCGAAGAACATGCCAACGAAGGAAGCGGACGTCACGTACGCCACCTCGTTGACGCTGACACCCCACAGCTTGATCAGTTTGGGCACGGTGGTGGCGAAGCTGTTGATGTCGGCGAACTCGAAGAAGTAAGCGAACGAGACGGCCACCAGGGCGATCTTGTGGAACTTTGAGATTGGCAACCGGTCAAGGCGGTTGGCGGCGTTGGAATGCATCATTGGAATCCTTGGGGCAAGAGGGAGGCAGGCTAGGCGTTTTCGCCGGGCCAGTAGAGGTTCATGGGGTTGCTGACGAGCAGTTTGTGCTGGAGCTCCGGGGTGGTGGCCACGTGCGGGATGTAGTCCACCAGGAGTCCGTCGTCCGGCATGTGGTGCGTGAGGTTCGGGTGTGGCCAGTCGGTTCCCCACAGGACACGCTCCGGAAAAGCCTCGACGACGGTGCGGCCGAACGCCATAACGTCGCGGTACGGGGCAGGCTCCCCGTCCAGCGCGGGCGGACCGGAGACGCTGAGCCGTTCCGGGCAGCTGACTTTGACCCAGACGTCATTGTTCTCCACGAAGCGCAGGAACCTGCCGAACTCCGGCCCGGTCGCCGGTTTGGCCACGTCGGGGCGCCCCATGTGGTCCACCACCAGCGGCGTGGGCAGCGAACCGAAGAAACCTTCCAGCCCTTCGAGGTCCTGGCCTTCGAAGTAGATGACCACGTGCCAGCCCAGCGGGGCGATCCTGCGGGCGATTGCGGCCAGTTCCTCTTGCGGTGCCGCGTTGACCAGCCGCTTCAGGAAGTTGAACCGGACACCGCGCACCCCTGCGGCGTCCAGCCGTTCCAGCTCGGCGTCGCTGATGTCCGGGCGGACGGTGGCCACTCCGCGGGCGCGGCCCTTGGAGGCTCGGACGGCGTCCACCATGGCGCTGTTGTCGGCGCTGTGGCAGGTGGCCTGCACGATCACGTTGCGGCTGACGCCCAGGTGGTCCCGCAGGGCGAACAATTGGTCCTTGCCGGCGTCGCAGGGCGTGTACTTCCGCTCCGGCGCGAACGGAAACTCGTTCCCGGGCCCGAAGACGTGGCAGTGCGCGTCCACTGTGCCCGCCGGAAGCGTGAAGCGTGGCGTGGAGGGGTTGCTGTACCAGTCGAGCCAGCCGGGTGACTTGGTGAAGGTGCTGTCCATGGGGTTCCTTTGGCCGGCAGGTGAATGGGCGGCAGTCCCGCGTGCGTCAGTGGACATAGCGCAGGCCTGCCGCTTCGAGGGGTCCGCGCATGTTGTAAATGTCGAGTCCGAGTTCTCCGTTGGCAAAACGGAGGCGTTTCGCCTCTTCGTTGTCTTCGCGCTTCCGCGCAGCCTCCGCGACGTCCGCGGCGCGCGCGGCGGGGACGACGACGACGCCGTCGACGTCCGCGACCACTACGTCGCCCGGGTTGACCAGGGCGTTGGCACAGATAACGGGGATGTTGACGGATCCGAGGGTGGCTTTGACGGTGCCTTTGGAGTTGATGGCGCGGCTGAAGACCGGGAAGTCCATCTCCTCCAGCGCGGCGACGTCGCGGCAGCCGCCGTCGATGAGCAATCCGCGTGCGCCGCGGGCTTTGAGTGAGGTGGCGAGCAGGTCGCCGAAGAAGCCGTCTTCGCTTTCGGTGGTGCACGCGGCCACCACGACGTCCCCGGGCTGGACCTGTTCGGCGGCGACGTGCATCATCCAGTTGTCTCCGGGCTGGAGCAGCACGGTGACGGCGGTGCCGCACATGGCGGCGCCGGGGTAGACGGGGCGAAGGTAGGGGCGCATGAGGCCCAGCCGGCCCATGGCTTCGTGGATGGTGCTGACGCCGAAGGCGGAGAGGGCTTTGACGTCCTGTTCCGCTGCGCGGGTGATGGTGGTGTGGACCACGCCGAGTTCCTGCATGTTCGGGCTCCTGGGATGGCTAGCGGCCCTGCTGCTTGAGCAGGGCGTTGAGGCGGGGGTAGACGGTGCGGGCGTTCTGTTCGTGGACGGCGGCCAGGTCGGCTTCGTTCAGCCCGGCGGCGTCGAGGTAGCGGGCAGTGTCGTCGAAATTGTGGCCGGTGCAGGGGTCGATGTCCCGGACGGCGCCGATCATTTCGGAGGCGAACAGGATGTTCCTGGTGGGGATGACGTCCAGGAGCAGATCGACCCCGGGCTGGTGGTAGACGCAGGTATCGAAGAAGACGTTGCGCAGCAGGTGTTCTTCGAGGGCCGGTTTGCCCAGTGCCATGGCCAGGCCCCGGAAGCGTCCCCAGTGGTACGGGACGGCACCGCCGCCGTGCGGGATGACGAGTCTTAGGGTGGGGAAGTCGGTGAACAGGTCGCCCTGGATGAGTTGCATGACAGCGGTGGTATCGGCGTTGAGGTAGTGCGCGCCCGTGGTGTGGAAGGCTGGATTGACGCTCGTGCTGACATGGACCATGGCGGGGATGTCGAATTCGACCATTTTTTCGTAGATCGGGTACCAGTACCGGTCCGTCAGCGGCGGAGCGGTCCAGTGCCCGCCGGAAGGGTCGGGGTTCAGGTTCAAGGCCACGGCTCCGTATTCCTCAACGCAGCGTGTGAGTTCCGGGATGGATGTGGCCGGATCCACGCCGGGGGACTGGGGAAGCATCGCGGCCGGGACGAACCGGTCCGGGAAGAGCCGGCTGACCCGGTAGCAGAGCTCATTGCAGATCGACGCCCACTCGGCCGAGGTCTCGAAGGAACCGATGTGGTGTGCCATGAAGGAAGCCCGCGGCGAGAAGACGGTGAGGTCGATCCCGCGTTCGTCCATGAGCCGCAGCTGGTTCGCTTCGATGCTCTCCCGGAGTTCGTCGTCGGAAATTCTCAAATCTGACGGGGACGGCGCCAAGGCGGGATCCTGCAGTGCGGCGACCTGCCGGTCCCGCCACTGCCCCAGGGCGGCCGGGGCCGTGGTGTAGTGGCCGTGGATGTCGATAATCACAGTGTGTGCTCCTGGAATGAGGGATGGGCGGGGACCATGACGGCGCCCGCCATGAGAAGCCGGGCCGTGCGGATCAGCGCGGATTTGACCACTTTGGTGGGGTCGTGGGCGTCCAGGCCGAGCTCGACGGTGAATTCACCGCTGGGGTGTTCAACTGCGACCGTGGGCGCGGTTCCGTCTGGCAGTACGGCGACGTCGTGCGCCACAGTCCCTTTGAGGATTGCGGCGGTGGCGGCCGTGACCGCGGCGAGCACGCCGATGGATTCATGGCAGATGTGCGGGATGAAGCTGCGGGTATTGACCGCACCGCCGGAGGCCGGCGCTGAGACCAGGGTCATTTTGGGGTAGTTCTTGCCCGTCACGTCGCCGAGGCCCATGAGTTTTCCGCATGCCAGCCGCAGGTCCTCAAGGCGGCCCTTGAGTTCGGTGTCCTTGTTAAGGTCGACGACGGACTCCCGCCCCGTGCGGCCCAGGTCACCGGCGTTGATGATCACCAGCGGTTGGCCATTGTCGATGCAGGTCACCTCCACCGCCCCCACCCCGGCGATATCCACGGTGTCGCGGAGGTTGCCGGTGGGCAGCAGTGAGTCGCAGACCGAGCCCGCCGTGTCCAGGAAGTTGATGGTCACTGGCGCGGCCGTGCCGGGAACACCGTCGATCCGGGCGTCTCCGGCGTATTCGACGTACCGTCCTGCCGGCCCCATGGGCGTCCGGACTGTAATCTCGGCGACCATGCCGGTGTTCACGGTGAGGACCCGCGCCGTGGTGGTGTCGCCGTCGGGAGTTAGAAGTCCTGACTCAATCGCGAACGGGAGCGCGGCCGCCAGCATGTTACCGCAGTTGGGCGTGGTATCCACCTGGCTGCTGTCCGGCTGGAGTTGAGCAAACAGGAACTCAAGGTCCACCCCATCCCGATCACAGATCGAGACAATACCGGCTTTGCTGGTTAATGGGTGGGCGCCGCCCAGTCCGTCGATTTGTCGCGGATCCGGCGAGCCCATGGCAGCAAGCAGGACCGCGTCCCGGGTGGCTGTGTCGGCCGGGAGATCGGTGGCACGGAAGAACGGGCCCTTCGACGTCCCGCCGCGCATAAGCCAACAGGGTATGGGGGTTTGGCCCCCGTCTGGCTGTCCGACGTGAGCATGCTTGGTATGCGGCGCCACTGGGTCCACACGGCCTGCGCTCGCCGTCAAGGGAATGCCCTCATCCATGGTCTGTCCTTCGGTGATGTGGGAGGGCGCCCTCGGTTGCGACGCCGTCGCCTCAAGTGAACCAAGTTACATTCAAGATTGTCAACAATTTCTTATACATTTATGTTGACGGTCCGCTTTGCCGTGGATGTCCCTGGAAGGAGGGGCAAGTAGGCTGGTACAAAGTTGTTGACAATATTGCTTGCCTTGGACAGGCGCACGGAGGTGGCGAAGCATGGAAACCCTGGGAGGTACCACGGCCCGGCCGTCCCTTACGGTTGCCGAACTGGTGGATATGCTGAGGTCTGCCATCGTGGGCGGAGACCTGGTGCCAAACCAGCGCTTAGTGGAGGCGGACCTGGCCGCCGAATATGGAGCCAGCCGGGGAAATGTTCGGGCGGCGTTGGCAGAACTGACGGTCGAAGGCTTGGTGGAGCGGGTCCAGAACCGCGGCGCCCGCGTGCGCGCTGTTTCCGTGGAAGAGGCGGTTGAGATCACCGAGGTCCGTGCCGCCCTCGAGGCGCTCTGCGCACGGAAGGCGGCCGAACGGATCACGGACGATGAAGCCGTCGAGCTTCAGGAGCTTGCCGGGCGGATGAAGGACGCCGTGGAACGCGGCGACCGGGACTCCTATTCGGAGTGCAACCAGATCCTGCATGCCAGGGTCATCGACATCAGCGCACAGCAAACGGCCGCAGCTACCATCCACCGGCTCCGCGGCCAGGCCATTCGCTTCCAGTTCCGGCTCGCCCGGCAGCCTGGCCGGCCGGCAGTTTCGCTGCCCCAGCACCTTGCGATCATCGACGCCGTCTGCGCGCACAATCCGGATGCGGCCGCTGATGCGATGCGGGTGCACTTGGAAAGCGTCGCTGACGTCATCCGCTCAACGCACACCTAGGACGCGCCACCCCGCACAACGTGCGGTCCCGCCACGCGTGCTGAGGACCCGGCACACATGGTTACCCGGGAGTAAGTTACCTTGGACAGCAACTGATTCGAGGATGTGAGGGGTTTATGGACAGTCACGCGGCAGCTGTTCGGCCCGCCTTTTCGGCCATGAAGGTACTTGAGCTGGCGCGGTGCGCCATTCTCGTCCTGAGGCGGGAAGACGGGATTATCGTCTCGGCGAATCCGTCCGCGGAAAAACTGTTCGGGCGCGGCCCGGGAGAGCTTGACGAAGTACCTGTCACGTCCCTGCTTCCTGAGTGGAAGATGCAAACAACCACGGGTGTCGCCGGGGCAAATGAACCCGCAGGCGACCCCGACGTTTTCCATACGCGTGGACAGTGGGTAGGGGGCCACAGCTTTACGGTTGAAGTCGGCTTCGGCGGATCGAGCCGGGACCCGTACGTGGTGCTCACCATTCGTGAACTGCGGGACCATGAGGGTGGAACGGCAGAGCTGCAGAATCTCGTCTCGCTGCTAAACGCGACGCTTGAGTCTACTGCTGACGGGCTCTTGGTCGTTGGAGTGGATGGCCGGATCACCGGCATCAACGCAAATTTTGCGTCTATGTGGAGGATTCCGCGCACCATGTTGGCGACCCACGACGATCAAGCAGTGATTGATCTGGTGGTAGAGCAGCTGGAGGAACCGGACGCATTCCTGGCCAAGGTCCGGGAGCTCTATGACCAGCCGCAGGCCGAGAGCCTGGATGTTTTGGAGTTCAAGGACGGCAGGGTTTTCGAGCGTTTTTCCCGCCCCCAGATGATTGGGGATCGAATCGTCGGGAGGGTATGGAGCTTCCGGGACGTTACTGCGAAGCGGCAGGCTGAGGTCAAGGCCGATCAAGCCATGCGCGACCTGGCCAAAAGGGCAGATGACCTGCGGAGGCTCGCGTTTACCGATCCGCTGACTGGCTTGGGGAACCGGGCGCTGTTCAATGAGGAATTGCGAAGCGCATGCAGCTCCGGCGGTCCGCAGCATGCGGCGTTGCTGCTGTTGGACCTGGATGATTTCAAAGAGGTCAACGATGTCTATGGGCACCAGTCCGGAGACCGGATGCTCATCGAGCTCGCCCGACGTATCCGTGGCGTTATCCGTAACGACGACATTGTCGCCAGGATAGGGGGCGACGAGTTTGTCGTGATCATCCCAGACGGCTGCGACGCGGACAGTATCGCGGAGAGGCTCGTAGATCTGTCCCGTCGACCCATAGATGTGGGGGGTGTCCAGATCACGCCGAGCCTGAGTATCGGGATAGCACGGTCCGGTACTGATTGTCCTGGGCGCGATAGCGGCGAGGACCTCTTGCGGCGGGCCGATATCGCCATGTATGCGGCAAAAGCCGCGGGCAAGAGCCGTTTCGTGAGTTTCCAGCCAGAAATGATGAGCAAGCTCATCGAGCGCGCTGCACTGCAGGAGAACCTCCGAAAAGCACTTGCCACGGGCGCCGTTGTCCCCTTTTATCAGGTGGTGGTGGCGCGCAGCGGGGAAGTGGTCCAGCTGGAGGCGCTGGCCCGGTGGCAGCATGAGGGCAAGCTGCGATTGCCCTCCGACTTCATCTCCCATGCCGAAAGCACGGGCCTCATCCGGGACCTCGGTGCGGCCATGCTGACCAAGGCCTGCACGGACATGTCCGGATGGCTGGCGGAAGATGCCGGGCGCAGCATTGCAATCAACGTTTCGGGGCTGGAAATCCGTGACACGGAGTATGCGGGATCGGTGCTGCGGATTTTGCAGACCGCCGGGGTTGATCCGGGACAACTGGTTCTTGAGGTCACCGAGAGTGTGTTTCTCGGTGAGGAGACCGAAGTCATCACGCAGTTGGCGGAGCTTCGTCGCCGGGGCGTTAGGATTTCCGTGGACGATTTTGGTACGGGTTATTCATCCTTTGGCCGTCTGCACGAGCTGCCTGTGGACGCCGTTAAGCTGGACAAGTCCTTTACCCGGCTCATCACCGGCGGTGCCTACCACTCGCCAATCATGGTCTCCATGGTGGACATGGCGCACAACCTTGGCATGGCGGTTACCGCCGAAGGGATCGAAACCAACGAGCAGGCCGATTACCTGAATCGAATTGGGTGCGACTACCGGCAAGGGTATCTCTACGGCCGCCCCCAGGCACTCCGTGATGTCCAGGCGGCCCTTCCATACCTGACCAAGAAGGGCCGCAGGCGTCCGCCTGGCTAACGGCTCCGGGGGACCGGACCGGGTCGTGCAGCGGCGCCGAGCGGTTCGTTGTCCCGACCGCCCGGCGCCACAGCTGTAACCATTCATCCTTCCCGGCCGGATTGGGTCCACTGTAATTCCACGACTCCCGGCGTCTTCTCAGGTGCGTAGACGATTCACGCCATGACCGGGATTAGACCCTTTTCCGACGCAGGACCAGGATGAGGAGACCGCCGAAGGCCAGGAACAGCAGGCCCACCAGCAACAAGCCGGTGTTCACCCCCGTGTTGGCCAGGACCGTCGGGGCTGCAGCATAGTTGGCCTGCATCGGAGCCGCTGCGGCGCGGATGTCAGCAGCGCCGGCCCCCGGCTGGGCCGCCGGAACCTCGGTGGACGGAGTGGTGACCGTCGGGGTGGTGATGGTCGGCGGGGTAACTACCGGAGGATTCACGACCGGAGGAGTAACCACCGGGGGGTTCACCACCGGCGGGGTCACAACTGGCGGCGTGACAACCGGGGGGTTCACTACTGTGGCCGTTGAATTACCGATCACGCCCACAGAGGTGGCGCCAAGGGAGACCGGAAGAGTGATCGGCGCGACCACTTGCGTTCCGGAGAGGACCCCGTCGGTTCCGCCGGTGGTAATGGGTCCAGCGGGTGCCGTCGTGGTGCCCGCGGTGCTGGAGCCCTCAACACTGGCGACGGAATCCCCGACCAGGCCCACGGACGTGGCCCCGAGGTTGATCGGCGCTGTTACAGGCGCCACTACCTGGGTTCCGGATGCGATGCTGTCACTACCGGTGGTGGTCGCCGCGGGCGCCGGGGCTGCCGGTGCCGCGCCCGAAGTGGCGGGGTTTTGGGTGCTTGCTGCCGAGTCGCCAACAGCGCCCACGGACGTGGCCCCGAGGTTGATCGGCGCTGTTACAGGCGCCACTACGTGGGTTCCGGATGCGATGCTGTCACTACCGGTGGTGGTCGCCGCGGGCGCCGGGGCTGCCGGCGCCGTGCCCGAAGTGGCGGGGTTCTGGGTGCTTGCAGCTGAATCCCCGACCAGGCCCACGGACGTGGCCCCGAGGTTGATCGGCGCAGTTACAGGCGCCACTACCTGGGTTCCGGACGCGATGCTGTCACTACCGGTGGTGTTCGCGGCGGGTGCTGGAGCGGGGGCTGCCGGTGCCGTGCCCGAAGTGGCGGGGTTCTGGGTGCTTGCAGCTGAATCCCCGACCAGGCCCACGGACGTGGCCCCGAGGTTGATCGGCGCAGTTACAGGCGCCACTACCTGGGTTCCGGATGCGATGCCGTCGCCGCCGTTTGTGGATGCGGCGGGTGCCGGAGCGGGGGCTGCCGGTGCCGTGCCCGAAGTGGCGGGGTCCTGGGTGCTTGCTGCCGAGTCGCCAACAGCGCCCACCGAGGTTGCCCCCAGGGTGATGGGAACGGTGATCGGCGCCACTACCTGGGTTCCGGACGCGATGCTGTCACTACCGGTGGTGTTCGCGGCGGGTGCTGGAGCGGGGGCTGCCGGTGCCGTGCCCGAAGTGGCGGGGTTCTGGGTGCTTGCTGCCGAGTCGCCAACAGCGCCCACTGAGGTTGCCCCCAGGGTGATGGGAACGGTGATCGGCGCCACTACCTGGGTTCCGGATGCGATGCCGTCGCCGCCGTTAGTGGATGCGGCGGGTGCCGGAGCGGGTGCTGCCGGTGCTCCGGCATTCTGTGTGCTCGCTGCGGAGTCGCCAATAAGTCCCAGCGAAGTGGCTCCGAGGTTGACCGGGATGTTGACCGGGGCCACCACCTGAGTGCCTGAAAGTAGCCCGTCATTTCCCGAGGTTGTGGTGTCTGCTGCGTTGGCGGCGACACCGCCGAAGGCCAGCAGTCCGCCGGCAAATGCGGTGCCGAGCAGGCACCTGCGAATGTTGCGATGCATCATTTTAAGTTCTCCTGAAAAGTTGATTTGGGCATACTTCTTGGGCCCGGAAATGGCTCAGTTTCCGCACGTGAGTGCGCGGAGGGGCCTCAACTAATCAGGGGAAGATCCGGGGTCGAAGGACACCGGTGCCGGGGCTGCGAGCAGACGGCCCTCGATGGCGGCGGTACCCGCCGCAGGAACGTAGAAATGGTGGGCGTTGAGCCATGCGGGGACGACCGGGCCGTTGCCCCCGGAGGAGCTGCTTCCGCCGGTAGTGGCACCCGGCACGCCCGGCAGGGAATCAGAAGGTTCATGGATTGGTGCGTGGTCCGGGCCGGCTTCGGCAAGTGCCGGGGCGTTTGCCACCGAATTCATTCGGGTGTCACAGGCCTGGCCGGTTCCGGGCAGGGCGTCTCCGAGAATCATCGCGGCTCGACCCGGCGCGGTGCCGGCGGCATCGGCGTTTGCGACCGTGACAGACGCATCCGCTTCGTGGCCTGCCTGCGGAAGGCCGGTCACGGAAGGAGCGGGGGTCGACGCCGGATCAGAGGTGAGAGTGTCGATGGCGTCGGTGACCACGGGGGGAACCGGGCCGGAGTCAGCCGGGTTAACGCCGGGAAGGGGAACGGCGTCGGTGACAGGTTCCACAACAGGCTCAAGGGGCTCAAGAACAGCGCCGGCAATTGGGGCCACGGTTTCCACCGCACGGTCCAGCACGGTATCGACAGTGCCGGCAACCGGGTCCACCACCGTGCCCACCGTTCCGGCAGGCACTACGCGGTTGACGACGGGAACGGCCTGCACCACCTGGTCGGCAAGTCCGGTGACGTCTTTCACCGCCGGGCCCAGGGATGGCGCGGGGATCAACGCCGGAACACTCGCGACAGGCGCATTGTCCGGACCGCCCTTGAGGGTGGCCTCCACCGGTTCCAAGGCACCTTTGGCTTGATGCGCAACGTTGGTGGTGACGGAGCGAAGGGATGATCCGACCGATCCAAGCATGGAATGCCGGGAGTCCGAATCGTCCGCACCGGTATCAGCAGAAGCGCCGCCGGCGGACAACGCTACCCAGGCGGCAGTAGCGGCGAGGGCAAGCAGGAGGGGGCGGAGAAAAGCCCACGGATTACGATGTGACTTCACTCAGAACGCCTCCCCCCAGAGATTGCTCTTACAAGCAGCACCAAGCATAGGCACAGGTCTTAGGCCAAGTCCAGCAAATAGAAAAACTAAGCAAGAGGGAACTTTCGCTTATGCTGGATCGTTTGCAGCTGTCGCCGGCGCGGCTTCCGCCCACGCCCGGTCCCTGTAGTCTCTGGCACATGGTGCAGCGGCTGAAGTACTCCTACGGCGCGGACCCCAGCCAATGGGGCGAGCTCTTCCTGCCAGATCCTCCCGCGGCCGGGCAGCTTCGGGGGGTAGTGGTGGTGATCCATGGCGGCTACTGGCGCCCAACGTACGGGGCAGAACTTGGGGAGCCGCTTGCCGTAGATCTTGCCGAACATGGGATGGCCGCCTGGAACCTGGAGTACCGCCGCGCCGGCAACGGCGGCGGCTGGCCTGCCACCTTCCAGGATGTCCTGGCCGGGATCGACAAACTCGCTGAACTGGCAGGGCGGCACTCGCTTGACCTCGGCAAAGTGGTGGCCGTGGGCCATTCTGCCGGCGGACATCTTGCCGTCTGGGCGGCGGGCCGCGGGCACCTGGCCGGGCCGGGTCCGGGCGCGGAGCTCGCAGACCCCGGCGGCGTCCGCCTCGCCGGGGTGGTCAGCCAATCCGGCGTCCTGAACCTGGCCGAGGCCGAACGCCTGAACCTCAGCAACGGTGCGGCGGCCAACCTGCTTGGCGGATCGTCATCGGAATTTCCCCGACGCTACCGCTGCGCCGACCCCATGGGCGCCCTGCCGCTGGATGTGCCGGTCTACGCGGTGCACGCAGAGGCGGACGACGACGTGCCGCTGGCCATGTCGGCGCTGTACGTGGACGCAAGCGGGGCCGGAGGCGTGCCGGCGCACCTGGTCATGGTGCCCGGTGACCACTTCGACCTGATCAATCCCAAGTCCCCGGCGTATGCGGTATGCCGCGAACTGGCGGCCCGGCTGCTGGGCTGACATGAACTGCTGAGCCGGCCCGCTTTCTGGCAGAGTATGACCATGCTCACAGTTATTGGCGAAGGCCTTGTCGACGTCGTCCAGCGTGCCTCGGGAATCGAGGCGCACGTCGGCGGCAGCCCCCTCAACGTCGCGGTCGGCCTGGCCCGGCTGGACCATCCGGTGCAGTTCATCGGCCGCTACGGCCGGGACGCCTACGGCGATTCTGTGGCTGCGCACCTTCGCGCCAGTTCCGTGATGCTGCCGCTGCCTCCGGATGAGTTGCCTACCAGCGTTGCCACCGCATTGATTGACGACGACGGCGCCGCCACCTACACGTTCGACCTCGCCTGGGAGCTGCCCGGCCTCGTGGACCGGCTCGGCTTCATGCTGCAGGGCACCACGCTTCTGCACACCGGCTCCATTGCCACCATGCTGGCGCCGGGCGCCGCCGAGGTGCTGGCCGCCGTCGAGCATGCCCACCCGTCCGCCACCATCAGCTTCGATCCCAACTGTCGCCCCAGCATCATCACCGATGTGGACTATGCGCGCCGGCAGGCGGAGAAGTTCGTCAGCCTGGCGGACGTGGTCAAGGCCTCGGACGAGGACCTGGAATGGCTCTACCCCGGCCAGGGTGTGCTGGACTCCGCGCGCGCCTGGCTGGCGCTTGGCGGGGAGGAGGGCCCTGCCCTGGTGGTGGTCACCCGCGGCGCGGACGGGCCCTGGGGTATCTGCCGCGCCGGGGAAGCGTCGGTGCCCGCACCCAAAGTGGAGGTGGCGGACACCGTGGGCGCCGGCGACTCGTTCATGGCCGCACTTCTCTCCGGCCTGGTTGACCGGGAGCTGGACGGCGCGCAGAACCGCGAGGAACTGCGCTGCCTGCCCGCCGAAGGGCTGGCCGAACTCCTGGCGTACGCTGCCCGTGCGGCGGCCGTCACGGTATCGCGCCCGGGCGCCAACCCGCCGACACGGGCTGAGCTGAACGCCGTAGGCGGGTAGCCGCTACCCTTCGTGGTTGTAGTACGGCCACGGCAGGAAGCGGCGCTCCCAGGAGTTATCTGCCGGCTTGAAAACTAAGCATGCTTTCTATTAGTTTGGTGTCAGCTCCTCCGCCGGCCCCCCAACAGGCGGAGTGGTTGCCACGAAGGCCCCGCTCTACAACAACATGTATTGCGGGGCTCTTCGCTTTCCGCGCTTGCGCAGCAGGCGTCTTGGAACCAAACAGCAGAGGGAGTGTGCAATGGCTCAGGGCGATATCGAGACGTACTACGAAGACGGCCAGTGGAAGAACAAGCGCGAAGGCGCTGACCGCGCGTTTGGTGCCGGCTACGGCATCAAGGAAGAGGCGGTAGCCGCCGGTCGCGACGCCGCGAAAGCAGACAAGGTGGAACACGTCGTCAAAAACCAGGATGGCCAGATCGGGGAGAAGTACAGCTACGGCAACGATCCCCGGAACGTCCCGGGCTGATTGGTTCACCTTCCCCGTGACGCCGCTGTGCCGGGGAAGGCAAGGAGGGCCGCCTCATGGATTTGAGCCGGCCCTCCTGTGTTCTCCCCGTGCGGCGACGCCGGTATGGGATGCTGGACCGGTGGACGATCCCGGCATGGAAGGCTTGGCCACCGCGCGCGCGGATGGCCGGTGGTTCGCGCGCGCTGATAACAAGGCGCGCAGGCCATGACGGTGAACGAGATGGTCCGAGACGCGGTCCTTGCCGGAACCGGACTGCCCATTCCAGGCCCGGACGGACATGTCGACGTTCCGGCTGCGTCGGAACGCTTGCAGAACCTTGTTGAACTGGCCCGCACGGTCTGTGGCCAGCCCGTGACAGCCATCAACATCATCACCGAAGACCTCCAGTACCAGGCAGCCACCGCGGGCATGGAACCGTATCTGTGCACCAGGGAAGACTCGATGTGCGCGGTGGGGTTCCTTAGCGGTGAACCCACCGTCCTTGAGGACGCTTCCTTGGATCCCCGGTACCGCGAAAACCCCTACGTGGACGGCCGGCGCAGCAGTGTCAGGTTCTATGCCTCCATTCCGCTGGTGACCGACGACGGGTTTGTCCTTGGCACCCTTTGTGCCGGCGCCCGGGAAACCGGCCGGCTCAGCGGCGAACAACTCCGCGGCCTTGAAATCCTCGCCGCCCAAATCGTCGACGTCCTGCAATTGGAGCACCGCGCACGCCGCCTGGCTGATGCGCTGGCCGAAGCCGAGCGGAGCAACACCCTCCTGGCGGAGTTTGCCGGCAGGATCAGCCACGACCTCCGCAACCCGTTGACCTCGATCCTCGGATTCGTGGAACTGGGCGAAATGGACGCAGAAGCAGGCGACGACGCCCGGCTTCCGGAGTACCTTGGCATTGTGGGCCGGACCGGCCGGCGTATGCTGGCAATGGTTGAGGATGTCCTGGCCTTCGCCACGATCGGCGGCGACCTGCAGCCGGCCGCGGTTTCCCTGGCGGACCTGGTGGGGGATGTCATCGTGGACCTGGCCGCCGCTGTGGAGGAGTCGGGGGCGTCCGTGGACTCTGGGGAGCTGGTATTTACCGCTGACCCGGTCCAGACCCGGGTGCTCCTGCAGAACCTCATCCACAACGCCTTGGCCTACCGCCGTCCTGGCGTCCCGCCGGTCATCCACATCACCGGCCACCGTGGCGAGGACGGTGCGGTCCTGCGCGTCATCGACAACGGCAAGGGCATCGCCTCCGGCGACCGCGAGCGCGTGCTCGATCCGCTGGTGCGCCTTGACCGCCAGGGCGACCCGCCCGGATCCGGCCTGGGCCTGGCAACCTGTGCCCGGATTGCCGCTGCGGCCGGCGGACGGCTTGACCTCGGTCCCGCCCCCGAGTACGGGACCATCGTCACCATCCACCTGGGACCGGGCAGCTAACCGGCTGCCCTCTGCGGGGAGCCCTCCTTGCACGGGCGTCGCGTCGTCCTGGTTCGGGCGGCCCCGCGCTGTGAACGGCGCTCCGCAGGAGTCGCTGTAGGTGCACAAAACGGCACCTTCGGAGCAAGCAAGGGTAGGAGTTATTCCTTGCCGAGCCCGGCTGCCGAGGTCTTCTCGCCGGACACGCTGTTGAGCGCCCTCAGGTCGAAGATGCCGTTGATGTCGGCCTGCTTGGTGGTACCGGCGGTCACGCCGTCGGCCAGCAGTTTCTGGTAGGTTCCGGCAAGCGGGTCCACAGTGAAGACGATGTTCTTCAGGGACCGGTCAATGACATCCGGCTTCAGCTCCGCGCCGGCGGCTTCCTTCAAGGCGGAATTGATCACTGTGGCCTTGTCGGCGGCAGAGGCGTTGTTCAGCCACTCAACGGATTTCACGTGGCCCTTCAGCAGCGCCTTGACGGTGTCCGGGTGGTCCGCCGCGAACTTCTGGTTGACGATCAGGATGGTTGTGGGGAACTCGCCCGGCTTGCCCGAGAGCGAGCCGTCCCACAGGTCCTTTTCGTCCACCAGAACCTTGGCGCCGGCGTTCAGCACCAGGCGGGATGCCCAGGGCTCGGGCAGCCAGGCGCCGTCGAGCTTTCCGTCCTGGAACAGCTTGAGGGTCTGGGCGTTCTCGGTGGGGTTGATGGCGACGTCGCCACTGCCGTCCACGTTCGTTTTGTAGCCCTGTGATGAGAGCCAGGCCCGAAGGGCGACGTCCTGGGTGCCGCCCAGCTGGGGGGATGCAAGGGTCTTGCCCTTGAGGTCTGCGGCGGAGGTGATCTCCGGCTTGACCACAAGCTGCGCCCCGCCGGCGGCGGCTCCGGCGATGATGCTCACCGATTGGCCTTGGCTCTTGACGAACGAGTTGATGGCCGGGTTGGGGCCGATATAGGTGGCATCGATGGCGCCTGCGTTCAGGGCTTCGATGGCGGCCGGACCGGCATTGAAGACCTGGGTGCTGAGTTTGGTGCTGCCCAGTTCCCCGGCGATAAAGCCTTTGCTGACGCCCACCAGGGCCGGGGCGTGCGTGACGTTGCCGAAATAGCCCAGCTTCAGCTCGGCTGCCGGATTGCCGGCCGGGGCGCTTTCCGGGGTTGCGGCCGGGGCGCCAGTGTTGACGGCTGAGGCGACGGCGGCGCCACCGCCAACCAGGGCCAGGATTGCGGCGGCAATGCCGATTTTCAGGCCCAGGGGGCGCTTGGGTTTGGCTGACTGGCCGGCCACGATGCGTGTGGACTTCTGCGGACCGTTGTCCTGCGGGTTGGTCATGGGGATTCCTTTGCTGGGGCGGATGCTGAGACGAGGTTACGGAGCGCCCACCAGGCCCACAATCGTTCGTGTCGTACTGGTTCACCCGGCGACGCGAACGCGCAACGTGGCGTCGCGAGGCGTCGAAAAACGTCGTGAAGCGTCTTTTTGCGGGTGGCAGCGCCAGCCCGGAAGCCATCTTATTTTGCTTGACGGTTAATTAGCTAATAAGTAAAATATAAGGATGGAGAAATTCTGGAGCCCCGCATGACAGTTGCGGAAGATCAGCGGCTCGACGCGATGTTCAGTGCGCTTTCCGACCCGACGCGCCGGGCCATCGTGGTCCGGCTCGCCGCCGGCGACGCCACCGTCAACGAACTGGCGGAACCGTTCAACTTGAGCCTTCCGGGTATCTCCAAGCATCTGAAGGTACTCGAGAGATCGGGATTGATCAGTCGAGGCCGGAAAGCCCAGTTCCGCCCCTGCCGCCTGGAGTTGCAGGCCCTCGATGTCGCTGCCGGCTGGATCGAGGAGAACCGGCGCCTTTGGTCCGAGCGCTTCGACAAGCTCGACCAACACCTCCGCAACCTGCAGGAACCCCCGAATGGAGACCGCCATGAATGAGAACACCCTCCGCTTCACCCGCATCTTCGAGGCGCCACGGCAACTGGTCTTCAGCTGCATGGTCGAACCCGAGCATTTGACCCACTTCTGGGGTCCGGCCGGCGTCACCACGCCCTTGGACACAATCACCGTGGATGCCCGCGTCGGGGGTGCCTTCACCACCGTCATGGTCAACGACCGCGACGGCAGCACCTACCCGACCAGCGCACGGTACGTTGAGGTGACCCCGCCGGAGCGCCTGTCGTGGATTGAGGACCACTCGGGGATGACCGTGACCATCACCTTCACCGAGCTGGGATCGCGCCGTACCCAAGTCGACATCGAACAAACGAACGTTCCGGAGCCAATGCTCGATCCCGCCGCCCAGGCCGGATTCCTCACCTCGCTGGACCGCTTCGAGGCCTACCTGGCACAGCACGCCGGAGCCCACCGATGAGTGCGGGCAGCTACTCCATGGCGAACATAGCAGCCGAGCGGCGGGCCTTTACCAAAATCCTGGAAGTGCTGCCGCAACAGGCGTGGGACGCCGCCTCGCTCTGCGCCGGCTGGCGCGTGCGGGAAGTCGTCGCGCACATGGCCATGCCCCTGCGCTTCTCCACCCCACGGTTCATCGGCGAGTTGCTCCGCTCGCGCGGCAACTTCGCCCGCATGGCGGATCGGGTCGCCCGCCACGACGCCCAGGAGCCGGTCAGCACCTTGCTTCACCGCCGGCGCGCGAACGAGGACACGCTGTGGAAACCGCCCGGCGGTGGACTCCAGGGAGCCCTTACCCACGACATCGTCCATGGCCTGGACATCACCATCCCGCTCGGCCTCAAACACCCGGTCAGTGATGCAAGCCTCCGCACGGTACTCGACCATGCGACCAGCCCCCTCAGCCGGAAGCATTTCCGGCTTGACCTGGCCGGCGTCCGGCTCGAAGCCACAGACCTGGACTGGGCCTTCGGCGACGGCGAGCCCCTCCGCGGCGCCGCCCACCACCTCCTGATGGTGCTCATGGACCGCCGGCTGCCCAGCGGGGCCCTCGACGGCGGGGCAACTGCCCGGTTCACCACCGCCTGATCCTGCCCGGCCCCGGTGCGTTCCAGGAGAGCTGCGGGGATTTTGCATCCATGCCCGAAATCATGCACAAAGGGGACACGTCTATTTTTTTTGACGCCCTGCCATTTCCAGCAGGGGCGTCCTGAAATAGTCTGGGATTTGCCACACAATTTTGGTGTGGCGATTCAGCAGGCCACTGCGACGTTTTACCGGCCGTGCTGATGAACGGAAGCGGCATGGGGGCCTGGAACGGGAGGTAGGGGTGTATTCCTTGCAGTAGGCCCGGCTAAGGCGCCGTACTGCACATGCAGCAGTTCCAGCCAATAACAATGCAGGAGAAATTCATGTTGCTTTGGATCGCTATTATCATCGCCGTTCTCTGGCTCCTCGGACTGCTCGCCAATATTGGCGGCGGGCTCATCCACATCCTTTTGGTTGTTGCCGTGGTAGTCCTGATCTTCCACTTTGTCCGCGGCAGGTCCCGCGCCTGATGGCCACGAGGGTCCCCGCCGCCGGCCTTGGTGCCGCCGGCGGGGACCCGAAGGTCAGGCGGCCTTGACCAGCGGCAGTTCGTCCCAGTGGGTTGTGTACCGGGGTGAACGCATATTGCGCTTCATGGTCCAGTCAAGGCCGGACTTGACGCCTGCGTACCCCAATCCAATGGAACCGCGCCCAAAGCGGCGGCTGACGTCCTCCAGCAGCGGCCCGATGCCGCGTTCCTCGTGCCGGTTCTCGAAAGGCTCCAGCGGTGGCTGGTTGCCGGTGGGCCGAAGATCGGTCAGCATCAGGCCCGCCTTCGCATACTTGAGCCCTTCCCGGATTTTCGGCACCAGCGCGTGCGCGGCCCTGGTGAGCAGGAGCGGATCCGCGGTGGGCATGGGAAGCCGGACGCACACCGTAGGATACGCCTGCTCCTGGTTCCGGAACGGCGAGGTGGCTGCGAACGCCGTCAGCACCTTTGCCTGGAGGCCGTGTCTGGACAGCCGTGCGCTCGCCTGCTGGCTGTAAATGCCCAGCACCTCCCGCACACCGGCAGGCGTGGTCACCGGGGTGGCGAACGAGCGGGAAAAGATCAACTGGTCGCGGCCAACGCGCTCCTCCTCCATGGGAATGCAGGCAGTGCCGCGCAGTTCGAGGACGGTGCGCATCAGCACCACCGAAAACTTGCCCCTGATCGCCACCGGGTCGGCGTGCATCAGGTCCAGCACGGTAAAGATCCCCATGGCATTCAGGCGCTTGGCCAGGCGCCCGGCGACGCCCCAGATCTCGTCCACGGGCAACCGGCCCATCAAGCCCTCCCGCACCGGCGGCGGCACTGACTCCCAGAGGCACACCCCGCCAAATGCGGGATTGTTCTTGGCCCACTTGTTGCACAGCTTGGCCAGTGTTTTGGTGGGAGCTATCCCTACGCACACCGGAACCCCGACGTGGCGCAGCACGGCCTCCTTGATCCGGCGGCCAAGGACCAACAGCTGGTCCGGTTCGCCCTTGACGCCGAGGAATGCCTCGTCAATGCTGTAGACCTCCAGCCACGCCGAGTAGCGGCCGAGAAGTTCCATGACGCGGGCGCTGATGTCCCCGTACAACTCATAATTGCTGGACTTGGCCACCAGGCCCCATTCCTTGGCCCGCGGCGCGAGCTTGAACCAGGGCTCCCCGGTGGAGATGCCGAGGGCTTTCGCCTCGGGGGACCGGGTAACCGCGCAGCCGTCATTGTTGGACAGGACCACGAGCGGCCGGCCCTCCAGGGAGGGATCGAAGGCGCGCTCCGCCGACGCGTAGAAGCAGTTGACGTCCACATGGGCGATCTGCGGCATCCTCCGCATGGGGGCCGGCTTAGCCACGATGCACTTCACACATGATGGAGGCACCGGGTGGCAACGCCCCAGATGGTCAGCTCGGACAGGGCCGGTACCCGGATGTCCGGATACCGCGGGTTTTCCGCCTGCAGCACCACGCCGTTGCCGGTGATGCGCAGGCGCTTGACCGTCAGTTCTCCGTCCAGGACGGCGATCACCACAGACCCGTCCCGCGGTTCCAGGGCCCGGTTCACAATGAGTTCATCGCCGTCGCTGATGCCCGCGCCTTCCATGGAGTCCCCGGTTACCCGGACCACGAACGTGCTGGTGATGTCCTTGATCAGGTGGGCGTTCAGGTCGATCCGGCCATCGAAGTAGTCCTGTGCGGGCGACGGAAACCCCGCCGCCACTGCCACGGGCGAGATCAGCACCGATAACAAGGAGACGCCCGCGTCTATCACGCGGGGACCAATAATAACGCCCACAACACACCTTTATTCGAATATATGTTCGATACTTCAGTGTAGCCCCGCAGGCCGACAACGGGAGCCGGCGGCCAACGTAGACTTGCAGGATGCGGTTGGTTGCGAGCGATATTGACGGAACGATCCTTGGGCACGACGGAAAAATCAGCCCGCGCACCATACGCGCCTTCCACGCCTGCCGGGATGCCGGCGTCGAACTGGTCTTCGTCACCGGGCGCCCTCCGCGCTGGCTGCACCCGCTTGAGGAGCAGCTGGGCCACGCCGGACGGGTGATCTGCTCCAACGGTGCCGTCGTCTGGGACCTGGAAGCGGACCAACTGGTATCCGCCCGTGCGCTGGCCACCGCTGCTGTCCTGGAAATCCGCCGCGTCATCAAGGAACTCCGTCCCGCCGCGCTGTTCGCCGCCGAAACGCTCACCGGGTTCCACCTTGAGCCGGGCTTCATCGAAAACGAATCCAGCGAACTCCTCGCCGAATTCACTCCGGCGCCGCTCCATGAAACGCTCACCGGGGACGATTCCGTGGTCAAATTCCTGGCCATTGTCCGGGAGGGCACCCCGGACGACTTCCTCGCCGAGGTGGCGCCCGCCGTCGAACACCTGGCCGCCGCCACGCACTCCTCGCCCGGCGTCGCCATGCTGGAACTGTCCCTCCCTGGCGTGAACAAGGCCGTCACCCTGGCCGAGTACGCGGCCGCACTGGGCATCGATGCCGCCGACGTGGTCGCCTTCGGCGACATGCCCAACGACATCGAAATGCTCCGCTGGGCCGGTCACGGTTACGCGATGGCCAGCGGCCACCCCGAGGCCATCAGGGCGGCGGGCCGGCAGGCACCGCATTTTGACGACGACGGCGTGGCCCAGGTCCTGGAGGCCAGGCTGGCAGCCTTGGGCGTCCAGTTTTCCTGACTCCCGCCCCGTACTTCCAGCTGGCGCTCACCTGGCGTTTACCTTTCGTCTGTACCGTCAAGGCTGGAGGGTTCGCCCCTCACCGGCCGGCTCACAGGGGGTTCCGATGGCACGAAGCGTCAAACAGCGCGCAGCAGATGCGCCGCTGCGCAAGGCAACGCCTGATCCGCACTGGAAGCAGTTGCGCCAGGGCGACAGGGTCCGCGTCCTGCTGTCACCCGGCTTCCAAGCGAGCGGGGTAGTGGACACCATTACCGCAGACCACAGCGCCGTCTGGGTCCACCTGGATGGCGGCCGCGGACGCGTCCTGCTGCACTGCGGCGACGGCGTGGACATCCTGCCCTGTGGCGAGACCGACTGCCGGGACTGACGGTGCGGGCCTCGGGTACGCTCGCAGGGTGACCCTGCCCTTTTTTCAACACCCCGACGACGCCGGGCGGCAGCTTCCCATCGCCATGGCCCACCGGGGCTTCTCGGTGGACGGGCTGGAAAACTCCATGGCCGCGTTCCGCGCCGGCATCGAACTCGGCTTCCGCTATCTCGAAACGGATGTCCACACCACGGCGGACGGCGTGCTGCTGCTGTTCCACGATGAATTCCTGGACCGGGTGACCGACGGCAGAGGCAGGGTCGGGGATCTTGCCGCCGCAGAGGTGGCGAAGGCGCGGATCGACGGCCGTGAACCCATTCCCACGTTCGACGAGCTGGTCACCGGCCTGCCGGAGGCCAGGCTGAACCTCGACGTCAAGGACTGGGATTCGGTGCGGAGCACTGCCGCCGCGATCGAGCGGCACCAGGTGCACCACCGGGTGCTGGTCACCAGCTTTTCGGACCGGCGGCGGCGGGCGGTGCTGAAGCTGCTCAGCCGGCCGGTGGCCTCCTCCGCCGGCGTGGCCTCGAATGCCCTCTTCACCCTCCTGGGACCTGTCCTTCCGCGGGCGGCCTTCCGCCGGATCATGCGCCGGCCGCTCCGCGATATCCAGGCATTGCAGGTTCCCGTGCGGTACGGACGGGTCCCCGTGGTCACCGCAGGCTTCATCCGCCGCGCCCACGACCTTGGCCTGGTGGTGCATGTCTGGACCATCAACGAGGCCGCTGAGATGCACCGCCTCCTCGAGCTGGGGGTGGACGGCATCGTCACGGACCGTGCGGACCTGCTGCGCGAGGTGCTCAGTGCACGCGGCCAGTGGCCGCCGGCGCAGGAACCCCGGTAGGTTCCGTGCCGGCTACTCGCCGGGGCTGGCCAGGTGGCGTTCCAGGCCGTCCACGTCCAGGCGGGTGTTCCAGTTGGCCCAGTCCTCAGGCCGTACCGAGGGGCGGCCCAGCAGGTAGCCCTGGCCGGCGCTGATGCCGAGTTCCGTCAGGACCTTCAGCTCGCCCACTGTCTCAATGCCTTCGGCCACCAGGGTGATGCCGATCTGGTCCGTGAAGTCCACCAGGCAAGCGGCGAGGGCGCGCTGGACGCCGTCTTTGTCCACGTCACCGATCACGTTGCGGCCCACCTTGAGGAAGTCCGGGCGCAGGTGGATCATGCGGCTCAGGGCGCCGGCTCCGGTGTGGGTGTCGTCCACGGCGATCCGGAGGCCCTTTTCGCGGAGGGGATTGAGTGCGGAGATGAACTGAAGGTATTCCTCTTCCGGAATGTCTTCCGTCAATTCGAGCACCACCCGGTCGATGGGGAGCTCGATGTGCTCGAACAGTTCGGGCAGCCGCGGGTCCATGCAGGACGTGGGGGAGATGTTGAGGGACACGTAGAGGGAACCGGGCAGGTCACGGGCAGCTGCTGCAGCCGAGCCAAGGGCTGAGAACTCGAGGTTCGCGCCCAGGCCCACGGCCTCTGCCTCGGCAAACCAGAGTTCCGCGGTGGCGCCGTCGTCGCTGACGAAGCGCGAGAGCGCCTCCACACCCACCACGGCCTTTCCTTCCAGCCCGTAGATGGGCTGGAAGGCGGTCATCAGCATGTGGTTTTCCAGCAGGGCGCTGATCCGGGAGGCGCTGCGGATGGCGTCCAACTGTTCGGCCAGCTTCGGTGGCAGTACGGGCGGCGCCAGGCGCATCTGCCGTACGGATTCAATGGTTTCCGCCGTGTTGGCGTCGCTCCTCCGGGCCTCCAGGAGATATTCCAGCAGGGCCCGCTCGGGCACGCCGGGATTCTCATCGAGGCTGTCGCTCAGCCGCTGCCGGACAGCGGCCCCCGCGGGATCCGTATCCGAGAGTACTGCGGCGATAATTCCCCATGCTTGTACACGAACCGACATTAGCTACGCCCCCAGTTGACGAAGTAATGACCCATTGGCCCATTAATGTTCAATTTCAAAAACGCCTTTTAGAGTCCGGTGCTGCTGTGAGACCTGAAATTCCGCGGCGACGAAAAAGCCGGACACCGCACGCTGATCGTATAACGGCGGCCACAAAAGCGCAGTAGTTTGCGCACTACTGGTTAGCGCTTTCCGCCCGCTCTTTCAATAAACCTGGAATCTGGTCGGGTGGGACCGGCCGGCCGAAGTAGTAGCCCTGGGCGCTGCGGCAGCCCAGGTTGCGAAGGATTTCCGCCTGCTCCGCCGTTTCCACGCCCTCCCAGACAGCTTCCAGCCCGCAGGCACGCACCAGCTGGAGGACTGCTGCCACCAGGCCCGGCTGGCTGGGATCGCTCTCCAGTCCGGTGATCAGCGACCGGTCAACCTTGACCCGGTCCACCGGCAAACGGCGGAGGTAGCTGATGGATGAGTAGCCGGTGCCAAAATCGTCAATTTCAATGCCCACGCCCAGGCCCCGCAGGCCGCCCAGCGAGTATCGGTCCAGCTCATTGCCCTTGACGATTGCCACTTCCGTCAGTTCCAGGACCACCTGGTCGGGCCGCACGCGGGTTTCTTTCAGGACGTTGCGCACGTCCTCGATGAACTGCAGGCTTTGGAGGTCCGTGGCGGAGATGTTGATCCGCACGGAGAAATCGCTGTCCACCAGCGAGCTGTCGATCCATTCCCGCAGCTGCCACACAGCGGTCCTGAGGACCCACAGGCCCAGCTCGGAGATCAGCCCCGCCTCCTCCGCCAGCGGGATGAACTCGTCCGGCATGATGAAGCCCCGGGTGGGATGGTTCCAGCGGACCAGCGCCTCCACGCCCTCGACGCGTCCGGTGTTGAGCTCAACCACCGGCTGGTAGTAGAGGGTCAGGCCATCCTCCTTGATGGCTGCGCGCAGGTCATCCACCAGCTGGCTGCGGAGGCGCCGCATCAGCAGCAGCGCGGGTTCGAACCGGTGCAGCTTGTTCTGGCCCTCCGCCTTGGAGGCGTACATGGCGACGTCGGCCTCCATCAGCATGTCCTCAGGGCTCTGGCCTTCGCTGCCCAGGCTGAGCCCGATGCTGGCACCGCAGCGCACGCTGCGGCCGGGGAGCTCGATGGGTTCGCTGAGCGCCGCCAGGATGCGGTGCGCCACGATGGCGGCCTGGTCCGGTGATGCCGTGGGCATCACGATGGCGAATTCGTCCCCGCCCAGGCGGGCTACGACGTCGGAAACGCGCACCGCGCCCCGCAGCCGTTCGCCCACGGTCACCAGCACCTGGTCGCCGGCGGTATGTCCGAGGCTGTCGTTGATCGACTTGAACGAGTCCAGGTCCATCAGCAGGATTGCCGGGCACTCGCCGGCCGGTTCCAGGGTCCTTCCGTCCACGGCCAGCAGCGCGGTCCGAAGGGCTTCGATGAGGGCGGACCGGTTTGCCAGGCCGGTCAGGGGGTCCTGCATCGCCATTTTCTGCATTTCCAGGTGGGCTTCGTGCAGCAGTTGGGTCCGGACCTGGACCCGCTGTTCGAGTTCCTGGTAGATGATCTCCAAGTCCTCGGCGAGCAGGTTGGTGCCCATGATGATGGCGTCCAGCTCGTCCCGGGCGGGGGAGACCTCAATCCGGGAGGTGAGGTCGCCGGAAGCGAGCCGGACAATGCCTTCCAGCAGCTGGGAAAGCCGGGGGTCGTCGTCGGCAAACATTGCCAGTCCTCCTTCCCGCTTAGTTGACCTGGGCGTGGTCGGTGCCTAGGGGAAGGCTGACCGTCACCGTGGTCCCGGCGCCCAGGGTGGAGGCCACATCGATGCTGCCGCCGTGGCGGTCCACGATGTCCTTGGAGATGGCCAGGCCCAGGCCGGTGCCCGGGATGGCCCCGTTCATGGCGTTGGAGGCCCGGTAGAAGCGGGTGAACACATGGTTGATCTCGTCGCTGGAAATGCCGATTCCGGTGTCGGCGATCCGGACAGTGGCCCATTTGGATCCGTCGGCACCGGCGTAGGACTCACTGCCCACCTCGATGCGTCCGCCGCTGGGGGTGAACTTGATGGCGTTGGACACCAGGTTGGTAAAGACCTGCTGGAGCTGTACCTCGTCGGCAAGGATCTCCGGATCCTCTGGAACGGGATCGACGTCGATGGTGACGTTCTGCAGCGTGGCCAGCGGCCGCAGTGCGGCGGCCACCAGGTCAAGGGTCTGCCCCAGGCGTACGGGCGCCAAGTGCATCACGGTGTCATCCAGTCCGCCACGCGAGACGCTGAGCATATCCTCGATGAGCGTCCGCAGCCGTTCAGTGTTGCGGACCACGATGTCCAGCATCTGGTGGACTTCCTTGGATACCGGGTGTTCAGTGCTCTCCTGGATCATGTCCAGGTAGGCCATGATCGAGGTCAGCGGCGTCCTCAGCTCGTGGTTCACGGTGGCCAGGAAGTCCGTCTTTGCCTTGTCGAGTTCCCGCAGCTGTTTGACCACCTGCTGCTGGCTGTTGATCAGGTGGCTCTGGATCAGTCCATACGCGGCGTTGCCCGCCACGTGCTGGATCAGCCCGAGCTCGGCGCTGGACCAGGTCCTGGGCCGCTCCATCATGGCGATCCAGATGATGCCCAGGGACGAGTTTCCTTCGCCGATGGGAACTGCCAGGGTGGAGGCGGCCCCGGCTACAGCGGGTGCGGGCCTCGCGGGGGCATCCGCATCGGCCTCGCTGCCGTCGGCAGACAGCGTTTCCGTGCCCGCCCAGAGCGCATCCGCCGTGGCACGGGCTTCGTCCTCGCCAGGCAGGGCTTCGGGGCGCAGCTCCACGAGCCCGCCCCGGCGCCAGGTGGCCGTGATCACCGGGACCCTGTGGTCCTCGAAGGTGGAAAGGACAACGTAATCGGCCTTGAAGGTCCGGCCGAATCCGGCAACGACGTGGTCGGCAATTTCCTGGGGATTGTTGGTGGCGCGCACCGCCGCGGACACTTCACGCAGCTGTTCGCGGAGCCCCTCCGCCTCCTCCCGTGACGCGCGGCGGCGGGATACCTGCTCGATAAGGACCGACGCGCGGTGGACCAGTTCCTGCGGTGCGGGCGGCTTGGTGATGCAGTCGTGGATGCCGGGCGGGTTCGCTGCCCCAATGTCCGCCGGATCGTCCAGGTCCACCATCACCAGGACCGGGGCGGTCGTCCGGACCGCTGACAGCGGCGCGTCCGCGACGATGATGGAAGGCTCGCCGGCAGCCAGCAGCCGGGCCAGGGACGCGGCGTCGGCGGCTTCCAGGACGGTGTAGCCGGCCTCCCGCAGGGCGTGTGCGTTAAGGGCCAGGCGCCCGGCGTCGGGATCGGCCACGACGGCGGTGCGGGGCAGGCGCACATCACTCGGGACAGCCGTCACAGTGCTCCCTTCCCTCCCAGTTGAGTACATTGTAGGGGGATGCAGGGTGCAGGGGGCCACTACGGCCGTCCCGCGCCCCAACCGCCGCCCCGCGCCGGGGCGCGCCGTAATGTAGCGCAAGGTGCGCCGCCTGCGGGAGCGGGAACATATATTTGAGCCGTGTCCTCCCGAACCAAATCGACGTCGTCCGCCTGGCGGAAGTACTTGTTGATCCCCAAGCTCGTCAGGTTGTCCCGGAGTGCTCCGAAGGACCGGCATAAGGCGTGGGACCAGTATTGGGCCGGTATCACCGCCACGGGCCCGGGCGGCGAGGTCCTGTGGGATTCGGGCAGCGACCACGAGTTCCTCGGCTACCGGGACAACCTCCTGCGGTACCTGGACCCGGCCCTCCCGGTGGTGGACGCCGGCTGCGGCCACGGCGGTTTCACCCGGGCGCTCGCGGGTGTCTTCCCGCGGGTAATTGGCGTGGATGTGTCGCCGCACGCGGTTGACATAGCGCGGCGGCAGTCCGCAGGAGCTGCCAACCCTGCTTTCGGAGCGCTCGACATGACTGCACCGGGCGCCGGCGCTGCCCTGGCAGAGTCAATCCATGCGGGTGCTGATGGCGCCAACGTCTTCATTCGCGGAGTCCTGCACGTCCTCGATCCCGCCCACCAGAAGGCGCTCGTGGAAAACCTGGGGACCTTGGCCGGCAACCGCGGCACCGTCTTCATGGCGGAAACCAACTTCCACGGGAACCCGGTGGAGTACGTGTCCCACCTCGGTGCCACCACGCGCGGCATCCCGGCGCCGCTGGAACTGGCCATCCGCGGGCTGCCGATGCCCGGCCACTTCGGCCCCGAAGAACGCGAACGGGCGTTCCCGCCGTCGGACTGGGAACTCCTGGAAGACGGCCACGCTGCCATCGAAACCAATCCGGTCACGGGCGTCCCCGGGCAGGACCGGGTGCCCGGATATTACGCGGTGGTCCGGCCCCGGCGGTAGCGCGCTGGGCCTGCTTTTCCGCACGTTTCCGCAGGCCTGTGGGTATCTCCGCAGGCCATCCACACAGTCCTGGCGCGGGTCCTTGACATGGAGCGGATCCGGAGGCTCTATGGTAAGTACGCTTATCAATTGGCCGCAGGAAAGGAAAGAGCTGTGGCAGGGGACCAAGGCAACAGCACCCGTCAGTTCATTCCGTCCGGGGCGCTCCGCAGGCTGCTGCTCCCGCCCACCTACGGGCGGCATGTCACCGAGGTTGCCGAATTCACCATCCTGTCCGTGGAGGTGTGGGCGTCCGGGCTGGTGGTCAACATCCACCTGCCCTCGGACGGTGCGCCCGAGCCGCGGCTCACGCTCCAGGATCACTTCGGGACCGAATACACCCTGCAGGATTCGGCCACGGTGGGCACCCGCAACCTGCAGGTCTTTGCCCCGTCGGTGCCTCCCGGCACCAGAAGCCTGACCGTCAGGTCCGCGGACGACGACGGCCGGCCCGTGGTGACGTTCGCCGTGCCGTGGATGTCTGCGCCCGAGAGCCCGCCCACCCTGGCCGCCGGACCACGCGGGCGCTCCAGCGGCACCGACGGGCCCTACGAGCCGGAACTCCGCCGCCCCGCCTGACCTGCTACCCGCCTGCCCCCGATGAAAGGCCCGCCATGCCGGACACCAGCAATTTCACGCCTACCGCTGCCATCGTCACTGCCTCCGATTCCGGGATCGGCAAGGCCACCGCGGTGGCGCTCGCGCGCGCCGGCCTGGATGTTGGCGTCACCTGGCATACGGACAGGGCGGGTGCCGAGGGTACTGCCGAGGAAGTTCGGAGCCTGGGCCGGAGGGCCGTAGTCCGGCAGCTGGACACCACCGAACTCCGTGCTGCCGCCGGAGTCATCGACGACCTCGCCGGGGAGCTGGGTGGCCTGGACGTCTTTGTGAACAACGCCGGCACCGGGGCGAACACCAGGTTTTTGGACATGGGCATCGACGACTGGATGCGGATCCTGGATACCAACCTCAATGGGGCCTTCGTCTGCCTGCAGGCCGCGGCCCGGTACATGGTCCGCGCCGGCAGCGGCGGGCGCCTGATTGCGGTGTCCAGCGTCCATGAGTTCCAGCCCCGCGTCGGCTCCTCCGCCTACGATGCCTCCAAGCACGGCCTCGGCGGCCTCATGAAGACGCTTGCCCTGGAACTGGGCCAGTACGGCATCACGGCCAACACGGTGGCCCCAGGCGAGATCGCCACGCCCATGACGGGGCAGGAGGACCAGGACCCGACGACGATCAGGCGGCCCGGTGTCCCGCTCGGCCGGCCGGGGCACGCGCGGGAGATCGCCGACGTCATTGCGTTCCTCGCCTCGCCCGCCTCCAGCTACGTGACCGGTGCGGCCTGGGTGGTGGATGGCGGAATGCTGCAGATGGGACCGCAAGCGGGCTCCCACCTCGCCGGCGACGACTGGCGCCAGGGGTAACAGCACTTCCGGCGCCATGGGCGTCCGTATTACGATGGCAAGCGCTTTCCCGGCGGATGCTGGCATGATGGAGCGCATGCGCATTCTTATTGCTCCGGACAAATTCAAGGGGTCCCTCACGGCGGCAGAAGCGGCCGCCGCCATCGCCGAAGGGGCACTGCGGGTCTACCCGGATGCCGTGGCCACCCAGTTCCCCATCGCCGACGGCGGAGAGGGGACCCTGGAGGCCGCAGTCGCGGCCGGGTACGAGGAGCGGCTCAACGCCGTGGTGGGACCGATCCTTGCCCCCGTCGGCGCCGCCTGGGCCATCCACAAAGGGGCCGACGGCACGGTCACGGCAGTGATCGAGACGGCCCAGGCGTCCGGACTGGCCGACATGGAACCGACCCCTGCCAACGCCTTGCGCGCCCACAGCTACGGCTGCGGCCAGCTCATCGCCGCCGCCCTGGACGCGGGCGCCACCGAGATCGTGCTGGGCCTGGGCGGTTCGGCAATGACCGACGCCGGGAGCGGCGCCCTGCGCGCCCTGGGATTGAAGCCGCTTGATGGTGCCGGGAATGTGGTGCCGCTGGGCGGCGGGTCGCTGGCCGACGCCGTGTCCCTGGATACATCCGGGCTGGACCCGAGGCTCGCGGCCACCACCTTCCGGATCGCCGTGGACGTCCGCAACCCGCTGTATGGACCGTCCGGTGCAGCCCACGTCTTCGGCCCCCAGAAGGGTGCGGGCCCGGAAGCTGCGGAACTACTTGACGCCGGCCTGCGCAACTGGGCATCCATACTGCGGGAAGTGACGGGCCGGGACGTGAACGTCCCCGGGGCGGGCGCCGCCGGCGGCTTCCCGGCGTCGTTCCTTGCCTTCACCGACGCCACGCTGGAGGGCGGCTTCGCGCTGGTGGCCGGCCTGACCGGCCTGGCCGGCCAGCTGGACAGCGCAGACCTGGTGATTACGGGGGAGGGGTCCATGGATTCGCAGTCGCTGACCGGCAAAGCGCCGATTGCGCTCGCGGATGCAGCCCGGGAGCGCGGGATTCCGGTCATCGTGGTGGCCGGCCGGATCCTGGTGACCCTCGAAGACCTCGCCGGGCATGGTGTGGTGGCGGCGGCGCAGTTGCTGGACGTGGCAGGGAGCCCGGACGACGCCGTCGCCAACGCGGGCAAGTACCTCGCCTGGGCAACAAGCCAGGTGCTCGAAGGCGCCTAGCCGGCGAGGGGTTGCAGGGGCCCAAGTCCGCCTTACTGCGCCTTGCCGGGAGGGAGCGGAGCGGGCTTCCCCGAAGCCCGCTTGTTGAGTCGGAATGGAACGAATACCAACAGCACCACCATGATGCCCAGCAAAGCTCCGCCGGCAGTAACTCCGGCCGAGCGCCCGGCCGCGACGTCGAAGACGAGGGCTGCCGTGCCCGCGCTGAGCAGGGCGATGCCGCCAAGGGCAATCTTGGTGATGGTGTCCGCGCTGGAAACCAGTGTTTCCTTCAACCGTTTGCGGAACAGCCTGCGGTGCACGCTCACCGGAAGGAGGATGAAGGCGGTGGTCAGGGCCGCCACTACGACGTTCGCGAGGTAGAGTGCCACCTCTACGCCATCAAGCGTTTCAAAGCGCTGCTGGAACGGCAGCGTCAGCAGGAAGCCGGCCAGGATCTGCACCCCGGTCTGGAGCACGCGAAGCTCCTGCAGGAGTTCTGCCCAGTTGCGGTCCAGCTGCTCCTCGCGGGTCTCATTCCGTCCCGTCCGGCCCGTGTAGTCCTCAACATCGGACACCGGTGCTCCTTCCTTGCAGGCCAAGTACCAGGTCTTCTTTCTACTCCTCCCGTACCCGGAAACAAGGCATCCCGTTGCACTTGCACCCATATTTGATAAGTTTGCTGATTATCACCCGCAGTTGGCACACAGGAGGAAGCATGACGCAGGAAAACCAGCAGGCTGAACCCGAGTCCGCCCCGGGCGGTTACGGCACCCCCACTGCCGAGCAGGAAGCGGCCGGTACGCAGGGCCAGGGGTCCGGTGGCGGGTCTTCCGCCGGCGCGGACACCAACGAACCGCAGCAGGGAGCGGGCCAGGAACCGGTGCCCCACGACATGGACCTTCCGTCCAGCGCCGCGGAAATCGATGAGTCGAATGACGATTCCCAAGGTTCGGCGCCGGTTTCGTCCGAATCCGGCGAGGAAGCCACGGGCCTTCCGGACGGCAGCGGAAACGACCTCCCGCAGGAGGAATCGCCCAATGACGACGACGAGAGCTTCGACGCCGGATAAAGCGACCTAAGACGGTGGCCCCTGGATCAGATACTGGAACCAGGGGCCACCGTTTTTGCTGTATGGGCTTATGCTGTATCAGCCTCCGTGGGAGTTGTTCGACGCCGGTGGCATCTGCACGGACCCGGGCGAGCTGGACATGGCCGTGCGTGGTCGAGAAAGACTCCGTGTGGCCGTCATTGGCGGACAGGAAGATGGTTTCGCCATCAGGATGCGATCCACACCTCGCACTGCTGCCCCGGCCGGAGGGTCCGCACGCGTCGTCAGTCGTTGCTGCTGAAGGCGGCGTCGAAGCTGGTTTGGGAGGCGGGGAAGTCGTACTTTTTCAGGGCGGCGAGGGCTTCGGGGGCTCCGTGGAGGCGGTCCATGCCTGCGTCTTCCCATTCGATGCTGATGGGGCCGTTGTAGCCGATGGCGGAGAGGGCCCGGAAGGAGGCTTCCCAGGGGACGTCGCCGCGTCCGGCGGAGACGAAGTCCCAGCCGCGGCGGGGGTCGCCCCAGGGCAGGTGGGAGCCCATGACGGTGTTGCGTCCGGTCTGGCGGATCTTGGTGTCCTTGCAGTCCACGTGGTAGATCCGGTCCTTGAAGTCCCAGATGAAGGAGACGGGGTCGATGCCTTGCCACATCATGTGCGAGGGGTCCCAGTTCAGGCCGAATGATTCGCGGTGGCCGATCGCTTCGAGGGTGCGGACGGTGGTCCAGTAGTCGTAGGCGATCTCGGAGGGGTGGACTTCGTGGGCGAACCGGACGCCTTGTTCGTCGAAGACGTCCAGGATGGGGTTCCAGCGGTCGGCGAAGTCCTGGTAGCCGGCGTCGATGACTTTTTCCGGGACGGGCGGGAACATGGCCACGTACTGCCAGATGGCGGAGCCGGTGAACCCGACCACGGTGTCCACGCCCAGTGCTTTGGCGAGCCGGGCGGTGTGTTTCATTTCCTCGGCGGCGCGGGTGCGGACTCCTTCGGGGTCGCCGTCGCCCCAGACTTTGGAGCCGACGATGGCCTGGTGCCGGAAGTCGATGGGGTCATCGCAGACTGCCTGGCCTTTGAGGTGGTTGGAGATGGCCCAGACTTTGAGGTTGTACTTGTCCAGGATCTCGAGTTTGGACTCGACGTAGCCGGGTTCGTCCCAGCGCCAGGCGTCCAGGTGGTCGCCGGAGACGGCGATTTCCAGTCCGTCGTAGCCCCAGCCGGAGGCCAGGCGCGCGACTTCTTCGAAGGGCAGGTCGGCCCACTGGCCGGTGAACAGGGTGAAGGGGCGGGGCATGGGGGCTCCTTGGTGGTGGGGCGCTAGTGGCGCACGACGGTGAGGGTGCTCTTATTGGCTGCGGATTCCTCCACGGCGTCCAGGACGTATTGGACGTTCAGTCCTTCTTCGAACGACGGCGATGGCTGGGTTCCGTCCCGGACCGCCAGCAGGAAGTCGCGGACCTGGTGGGTGAAGGTGTGTTCCCAGCCGATGATGTGTCCCTGCGGCCACCACGCTTCCAGGTAGGGGTGCTCGGGTTCGTTGACCAGGATGCGGCGGAAGCCCTGCTCCCGGGCGGGGGCGGTGGCGTCCAGGAAGCCGAGTTCGTTGAGGTTTTCCAGGTCGAACAGGAGGCTGCCCTTCTCGCCGTACACCTCGATTTGGAGGGAGTTCTTCCGGCCGGTGGCCACCCGGGAGACCTCCACTGAGGCGACCGCCCCGGAGGTGAGGGACAGCGTGGCCCAGGCGGCGTCGTCGACCGTCACTTCTTCGAGGCCGCTTGCGGGACCACTTGTGCCGGGACGGCGGTCCACGAAGGTGTGCAGCCGGCCGCTGACCTCGCTGACCTGGTCGCCGAGGAGGAAGAGGACCTGGTCGATGGCGTGGCTGGCGATGTCCCCCAGTGCGCCGGACCCGGCCGTTTCCTTCCGCAGCCGCCAGGTCATGGGTGCCTGCGCATCGGCGAGCCAGTCCTGGAGGTAGGCGGCGCGGACGTGCCGGACCGTGCCCAGGCGTCCCTCGGCGATCAGTTCCCTGGCCAGGGCCAGTGCCGGAACGCGCCGGTAATTGAAGCCGATCATCGACTGCACGCCCCGGGCACGGGCCTTGGCGGCAGCGGCCGTCATGAGTTCGGCCTCGGCCAGCGTGTTGGCCAGGGGCTTCTCCACCAGCACGTGCTTGCCCGCCTCCAGCGCTGCGATCGCGATCTCGGCATGCATCCACCCCGGCGCGCAGATGTCCACGATGTCGATGTCATCCCGTTCAATCACGGCGCGCCAGTCGGTGGCCGACTCCGCCCAGCCGTACGCGGCCGCGGCCTCGGCCACGGCGGTGGCGTCCCGGCCCACGAGGACCTTCTGCTCGAAGGCCGGGACGTCGAAGAAGCTGGCCACGTTCCGCCATGCGTTGGAGTGCGCCTTGCCCATGAAGGCGTAACCGATCGCGGCCACACCCAACGGGCGGCCGGACCGTCGGGAGGGCGTGGAATCGGAGGGGTGTGCGGGTGTGCTCATGATGCGTTCCTGCTGCCTGTCAGAGGGTGGCGGTTTCCGGAGCCCAGTCCTCCGGGATGGCGGAGGATGCCGGGGCGGAGCTTTCGACGTCGATGAACGTGCCGGAGTCGATGGACTCACTGATCGAAACCATGGTGTCCAGCACGTGGTACGCCAGGTCGCCGGTGGCCCTGTGGGCTGTTCCTGCCCGCAGTGAGCGAGCCATGTCCAGCACGCCCATGCCGCGGCCGTTAGCGGGCCCGGTGGCGGGAACGGTGGTCCAGTCCTCGTCGCCGGCGCGCCAGAGCTTGATCTCGCCGGTGAAGTAGTTGGGGTCCGGCAGCGACAGGGTTGCTTCGGTGCCCGTGATCTCCACGAAGCCCATCCGGGTCCGGGGGGACTCGAAGGAGAAGACGCTGTGCGAGGAGGCGCCGGACTCGAACTGCGCCATGGCAGAGACGTGGGTGGGCACCTCGACGGTGAACTTCTCGCCCGCCTTGGGGCCGGAACCGATCACGCGCACATCCTTGGCCTTGGACCCGACGGCGGCCACCTTGCGGATGGAGCCGAACGCCTGGACCAGGGTGGTGAGGTAGTACGGGCCCATGTCGAACAGCGGGCCGGCACCGTGCTGGAAGAGGAACGCCGGGTTGGGGTGCCAGGACTCCGGGCCGGGGGTCTGGAACGTGGTCATCGCCGTCAGCGGGGTGCCGATGTCGCCGCGCTGGATCAGGCGCAGGGCGGTCTGGATCCCGGCACCGAGGAACGTGTCCGGGGCGCAGCCCAGGCGGATACCGGCGGTGTCCGCCGTCTTGAGCAGGCCCAGCCCGGACTCGCGGTCCAAGGAGAAGGGCTTCTCGGTCCAGACGTGCTTGCCGGCGTTGACGGCGGCGGTGGCCACCTCCACGTGTGCTGCCGGGATGGTGAGGTTGACGATGATTTCGACGTCGGGGTGGTTCAGGGCCTTCTCCACCCCGCCCCACTCGGGGATGCCGTACTCCTTGGCCCGCGCCTCGGCGGCCTCCTCGAAGAGGTCCGCGATGACGTGGACCTTCAAGTCCGGGAACGCAGTGAGGTTGTCCAGGTACTGCTTGCTGATCACCCCGGCGCCGATCACGCCGACGCCCACCGGGCCCTTGCGGGAAGATTTTGCTGCGGGCGTGCTCATGCGTTGGCCCCCTCGGCTGCGGTGTTGCTGTTCAGGAAAGCAAGGCTTTCGGCGATGCCTTCGAAGATGTCACCGGCGTAGTCGTCGAACTCCACGACTCCCACTTCAAGCGACGTGGCCGCGGCGATCACGTCCATGACCGGCACTTTGCCCTGGCCCGCCGGCTGCTGGGCCTTGTTGTCCCTGGTGAGGGGGCCGTCCTTGATGTGGATGAACTTCACCCGGTCACCCAGCTTTGCCAGGATGTCCACCGGGTCCTGCCCGCCCACGGCTACCCAGTAGGTGTCCACTTCGAGGACGAGTTCCGGGTCCAGCAGGGATTCGAAGTATTCCAGCGCGGTGCGGCCGTCGATGATGGACTCCAGCTCCCAGGCGTGGTTGTGGTAGCCCACCCGGATGCCGTACTCGGCCCCCTTCCTGGCAGCCTGGTTGAGCTTTTCGGCGGTGGCTTGGATGTCTTCGGCCTTCTGCCAGTGCTCGGCGGGCAGGAACGGGTCAATGACCGTGCTGATGCCCAGTTCCTTGGCCGCGGTGAAGATCTCGTCCTGGTCCTGGCTCATCAGCGGGGCGTGGCCGGACGGTGCGGTGAGGCCGTTCTCTTTCAGGGCTGCGCCGAGTTCCTTGGCCGTGGCTACGAAGTTGTAGGGCTCCACCTGGGTGAAGCCGATATCGGCAACCTTCTTGATGGTGCCGGGCAGGTCCTCGGAGATGGCGTTGCGGAGCGTGTAGAGCTGAAGCGAGTAGGACATGGGTTTCCTTAGCGGTGTTGGGAAGCGGTTGGTCGAATGCGGCGGTCAGCGGCCGGCGAGGGAGCCGCCGATGCCACCTACGCTGAAGTATTTGTTCAGGGCGGCGAACACGATGACGGGCGGAAGCATCATGACCACGGCCAGGGCCATGACTGAGGTCCAGTCTGTCGCGTTTTGCTGGAAGAAGGACTGCACGCCCATGGGAAGGGTGAAGATTTCGTTGGAGCGGAGGAAGACGATGGCCACGAGGTAGTCGTTCCAGGCCAAGAGGAAGGCGAAGATGGCGGTGGAGAGGACGCCGGGGAGGGAGTTTCGGAGGACCACTTTGGTGAAGGATCCGAAGACGGAGCAGCCGTCGATCCAGGACGCTTCCTCGAGGCTGATGGGGATGGAGTCGAAGTATGCGGCCATCATCCAGGTGGCCACCGTCATGGTGGAACCGACGTAGATGATGGTCAGGCCCAGGAGGTTGTCCACCAGGCCCATCCCGGCGAACAGGATGAACAGCGGCACCACCGAGGTGATGATGGGCAGCGACTGCATGACGAACAGGAGCAGGGAGTAGCCGGAGACGGCCTTGGACCGGCCGCGGGAGAGGACGTAGCCGGCGGGTGCGGCCACCGCCACCGATACCACCACGGTGGAGAGGGTGGTGACCAGGCTGTTCTTCAGCCAGGTGGCGGCAAGGGTCTTGGAGAACACGTTGCTGAGGTTCTCGAAGGTCAGGCCGGTGGCGGTGCTGTTGGGACCGGGGGTGAAGGCGAGCACGATGGTGACCATGATGGGCACCAGCACGATCGCGGTGATGATGAGGATGGCGATGAACCGCCACCAGCGGCCGCGTTGGCCGGCTTCGGAGAGTACCCGGCGGGTGTTGCCTGCCTGGCCGACTCCCAGGGCCGGGCCGGATTGGGGATGGGCGTGGACTGCTGCGCTCATTATTCGACACTCGACTTTCGGATCTGGCGGTACAGGATGACCGAGATGACCACCAGGGTCATGGTCATGAGGAAGGCGATGGCCACGCCGGGGCCTGTGGCGAAGTCCTGGAACACGGTGCGGTAGGCCAAGACCACCAGGGAGGTGGTGGCGTTGACGGGTCCGCCGCCGGTGAGCAGGTAGATGGTGGGGAAGTCGTTGACGCAGAAGATGGTCATCAGGATCCAGCTGATGTAGGTGGAGCGGGCGATCAGCGGCAGGGTGATCTGGGTGAATTGCTGCCAGCGGCTGGCGCCGTCCATGCTGGCGGCCTCATAGACGGTGGTGTCCACGGAGGCCAGGGCGGCGGAGATCATCATCATCATGAACGGGAAGCTGACCCAGACTTTGAAGACCATCACGGTGATGGAGGCCAGGGTGGGGTCTGCCAGGAACAGCGGGGTGCCCAGGCCAAGGTTCCGGAACAGCGCGGGAATCAGGCTGTCCGGGGTGGCCACCAGCCAGTTCCAGGCGGTGGAGGACACCACGATCGGCACCACCCAGGGCAGGAGCAGCAGGACCTTGAACGTATTGCCGGCGGGGATCTTGGTGCGCAGGAGCAGGGCGAGGCCCAGGCCCACGAGCCAGGATCCGAACACGCCGACGATGGTGAACCAGAGGGTGAACTGGGCGGCTTTCCAGAACGCCGGTGAGCTCAGGACAGTGGAGAAGTTCTGGACGCCCACGAAGTTGCCGGTCTGGAGCAGGTCGCCGTCGTGCGTAGCCTGGACCGCGGCGTAGATCAGCGGGTAGCCGTGGATCAGGACCAGGAGGACCACAGAGGGGAGCAGGAGCCAGAAAAAGGTCCTGGTGGCCTGGGCCGAGAGCTTGCTCTTGCGTTTGCCGGGGGCGGCCCCGGACCCGCCGGGGGCAAGCCCGCGGCGGGCCCGGGCGAGGCCGGATTGTGCAGTGGTGGAGGACATGGCGGGCGCTTACTTCTTCAGGACGGACTCGAGGCCGGACTGGAAGGTCTGCAGGGCGGTCTTGGCGTCGGCCTTTCCGGTGATGATGGTCTGGCTGAACTGGTTCAGGGCCTGGCCGCCGTCGAGGGCGGCAAGATTCGCGTTCAGCTTGCTGCCCTGGGAGGCGAAGGTCTTGGCGATCGGCTGCCAGTCCTTGACGATCTTGACGTTGTTGGGGTCGTCCGCGAACTCGGGCATCTCCGTGATGGATTTGAAGACCGGCAGTGCGGACATGAGCTTCTTCTGCCACAGCTGCTTGAGCTGGCCCAGGTAGTACACCAGGAACTCCTCGGAGGCGTCCTGGGACGGGGTGTTGGTGTACATCATGATGTTGTTCGGGAACACGATGGTGGCTTTGTCCCCGTGCGGGCCCTTGATCGGGTCAGCGACCAGGAGGTCGCCGGAGGTGTCGCCCACGCGCTGCGGAACGTTCACCTGGAACAGGCCGTAGCCCGCCTTGCCGTCCTTCCACTGGGCTGACATGTTGTCGGTGGTATAGCTGACCGCGGCGGGGTCCACGATGCCGTTGGACACGAGCTCCAGGACGAACTCCATGGCCTCGACGTTGCGGTCGTTCAACAGGTCCAGCTCGCCGTCCTTGTTGAACACGCCGCCGCCGTTGTTGACCATCATCATGATCATGGAGTGGTTGGCGTAGTTGTTGCCGGCACCTGCGCCGGTGGTGAAGCCGAACGCGCCGACCTTCTTCAGGGCCTTGCCGGCTTCAAGGAGGGACGGCCAGTCCGTGGGCAGGGCAACGTTTGCCTTCTCGAAGAGGGACTTGCGGTACCAAAAGACGCGCATGTCCAGCTGCCAGGGAACAGCCACGTAGCCTTTGTCCGACTTGAAGGGGTCCAGCACGCCGGGCAGGAAGTCATCGAACTGGCCGTTCGCCTTCAGCTTGTCGATCACCTTGTCCGCATAGGCGATCTGGCCCTGCTGCTCGAACTGGAACGCCTGGAAGCCGCCGCCGGTGGAAACCGCGGGACCGGTCTTGGAAGCAATCGCGGAGGAGAAGGTCTGGTAGAAGTTGTTCCACTGGATGATCTGGTAGCTGGCCTTGCTGCCGTTGGCACCGGAGAAGCCCTCGGCGATGCTCTTGGCGGCATCATTGTAGGCCGGCGTTGCCCAGGGCATGTCCCAGAACTTGACGGTCCCGCCGGCCCCGCCCCCGCCGCCCTGCGACGCCGAGCCGCCACCACAGGCTGCCAGCAGCGGCACGGAGGCCGCGGCAGCCGTCAGGCCCAGAAAACCGCGGCGGGAGAAGGAGCGGCGTGGTTCGGAAGATGCATTCATGGTGTGTCCTTTCGGGACCGTCGGACGCAGTGTGCCGTGGGTACGGTCCTGCTCATCGTTGAGAGTGGAGGTGGGACTGGGCTGCTGTGTTCGGTTGCGTATCTAAAAGGTGGTTACGTGGCGGTAAGGGTTGCGTAAAGGTCGGTCAGCCGGGCGAACCCGGCCAGGTCGTCCGGCCTGGTGCCGGCGCTGAGGTGTTCCTTCAGGCGCCGCCACGCAAACCGGTGGGCGGATTCGTACAGGGTGGGAAGCAGGAGGTCGCCGTGCGGCCCGGTAACCCGGACCTCGGCAGGCCAAGCGGCGTCAGGGTCGGGGACCCGGACGGCAACCCCGCCGTCGGCGGTGTAAAGGCGGATGTCGACGCCGGCGGGCCGGGCGGCGGTCAGCAACCCCTGGGCGGTGAACGGCGCACCGTTTGCCAGCCTGCCGCTGGCCGTGTAACCGGAGGTGTCCAGGCGCAGGATGGCCACGCCGTCCAGGCGGCCCGCCACGGCAAGCAAGGCGGCGAAGTGGTCGCTGAGGAGTTGCCGTGGATCGGTGCCGGGCGCCGCCGTCGCCACGCTGTCCAGCAGCGAGGCGCTGCCCAGCCCGCTGCGCACTGCGCCACGGGCATCCGCGCCGGAACCTTCGCCAACCAGGGCCGGGTTCGCTGCCCAACGGAGATCGAGGACGACGACGGCCCCCGCCGCGTCCGCGGCAGCCGCGAGCTCCGAGGTGTCCTCGGGCACGGGGTTGGCCACCACAATGCCGCGGGCCCCTGCCTGCACGGCGCCGGCGGCTTCGGCGGCCCATCCACTGCTGCCCGCAACCACCCGCACGTCGGCCTGCCCGGAATGGCCGGCCGGCATAGGGCCGAACGTTGCAGGCAGCGATGCCACGGTCTCGGTGACGGCGCCTGCCTCCCGGGCTGCGGGCGTGGCGTGCACCGTGAAGTGGGCGCTCATGCGGAAACTCCTGCCGTGTCGGCTGCGGCCGCATGGTCCAGGGCGGCGCTTTCCACCGTGGCCTCGGCGATGGCCAGGGCGAACGTGAGGTCGTCGATCAGGGTTTGGGCGGGCGGGGCCTGCCGGGTTCCGTTGGCGAGCCCGGCAAGTTCGCGCCACTCGCCCTCGTAGCCGTTGAGGCCGAACGGGCCGAAGCTGGTGGTCTCGCTGCCGTCATTGCGGGTAAAGGTGGCCACAGCGGAGCCGGCCTGGACGTAGGAGGGTGTGAAGTCGATCCGGAGCGCGGAATCGTCGGCGATGGCCTCGAAAGTCCACTCGGGCTTCCAGGTGCCGTTCATGACGGCCCGCAGTTCAATGACCCGGGAGGGGGTCCGGAGCGAGACCGCGTAGCCGAACGGGCGGACGTGCCGTGCCTGCAGGACGTCGACGTGCTCGAAATCGGGCGTGAACCGGCGTACCAGCGGAAGGTCGTGGATGGCCAGGCCCATGATCCCGCCGTGGAGGGCGGCTTTGAGGACCTCGATGTCCGAGTAGTCCGGCCGCCCGGCGGCGGGGCGGGTGAGGATTTCCGTGGCGAAGTCTTCGAACCGGGCGTTCGGTGGCAGGACGATCGAGGAACGGATGGTGTGGGCCGTTTCGGGAAGGTCGCCCCAGTTCTGTTCGGCTGCGAGCCAGCCCGGATCGAAGGTGTGCATGGCGCCGACGACGATCGGGACCCCGGTTTCGGTGCTGACCGCAGAGATGCGGGTGGCTTCCTCGGCGTTCATTGCAAACGGCTTTTCGCAGAGGACAGCCTTCTTGCCGGCCCGGCATGCGGCGATGACCTGGTCCGCGTGGAACTGGTGGGGGCTGCAGATCGCGACGATGTCCACGGCCGGATCGCCCAGCAGCTCGTCCATGCTGGTGCTGGACGTTGCCCCGACGCGCGCCGCCACGGAAGCCGCAACGGCTGCGTCGACGTCCATGATGTGCCGTACCTCGAGGACATCGCGGAGCCGGGCCAGGGCGGGAAGGTGGATAGCTTGGGTCACCGGTCCTGCCCCCAGGATGCCAACCCCCAAGGGCTGGTCTGTCGGCGCGGTGTGATGGGACAAGTTCAATTACCTCTTCGTAAGCGGACTCTGCAGTGGTGGGATCACCGTGGTGGATACCAGCCATCGGATTCACGAATGTGCCCTGAGTCACAAGGTAGAACTACTTTTGCCGCGCGTCAAGCAAAAGTTGCTTGTTTCTCGTTATTCTTCTGGCGTGATGACAGTGCTAAGTAAGAGTGTTATGACTTAGTGCATGACTTCTCCACCCGCCGGGAAACAGCTCGGAAAGGAATCCGACGCCGGCAATCTGTCGCGCGCGGGGGACCTGTTCCAGCTGCTGCGGGACGGCAGGGCCCGTACCCGTGCCGAGCTCGCCCTAAGCACGGGCCTCGCCCGGTCCACGGTTGCCTCCCGGATCGACGCGCTCATGCTCTCCGGCCTGGTGGGACCTGCCGGTGAGGCACTCTCCAGCGGCGGGAGGCCGCCGTCGCGCTTTGCTTTCAACCCGTCCGCCCGCCTGGTGCTGGCCGTCGACGTCGGTGCCACGCACGTGATTGTCGCCGTCACCGACCTTGGCGGGACAATCCTCGCCGAGCATCGGCTGTCCCTGCAGGTGGCAGACGGGCCGGAAGCTGTGCTGGACCAGGTGGTTGCGCAGGGCAAGGAACTGCTGGCGTCCGCGGGACGCAGCGTCACCGAACTCGCCGGGATTGGCATCGGGCTTCCGGGGCCGGTGGAACACGACACCGGAAAACCGGTCAAGCCGCCCATTATGCCTGGCTGGGACGGGTTCGACGTGGTCAGCTACGTCCAGCGGTCCCTGCCCGTCCATGTGCTCGTGGACAACGACGTGAACATCATGGCGCTGGGGGAGCAGTCCGCTCACTGGCCCGAGCACAACAATTTCTTCTTCGTGAAGGTGGCCACCGGCATCGGATCCGGCATCATCAGCAACGGGCAGCTGCAGCGCGGCGCGAACGGCACGGCCGGCGACCTTGGCCACATCCAGGTGGCCCGCGGCGCGGAGGTCCTCTGTGCCTGTGGAAACTACGGGTGCCTTGAGGCACTCGCGTCCGGGCCCGCCGTCGCACGCTCCCTCCGGGACCAGGGCGTGGACGTCGCCAGGGGCGCGGATGTGCTCCGGCTCGCCGCCGACGGCAACCTGCAGGCCATCCAGGCGCTGCGGCAGGCCGGCCGGGACATCGGTGAGGTGCTTGCCACCGCGGTGAACCTGCTCAACCCGTCCGTCATCGTGGTGGGGGGCAGCTTCGGCGAGACGGGCGAGCACCTGGTGGCGGGAATCCGTGAGGTGGTGTACCGGCGCTCCCCGCCGCTGGCCACCTCGCACCTGCGCATCAATGTCTCCCGGGCAGGCGACCAGGCGGCCGTCCTCGGGGCGAGCCAGCTGGTCACCCAGTACGTCCTCTCGCCGGCCATCATCGAAGCCACGCTGGCGGGCGCGATCGCGGGGTAGCACAGAGCAGTGCCGGGCGGCGCTGGGAACGAATCCTCCGGCGCCGCCCGGCGTCCTCCGTTAAGCCTCCGCGTCCAGCTCCCGTGCCTCGGTAAGGAGCAGTGCCGTCCCGCCGTAGGCCGGCAGTTCGAGGAAGAAGCTGTGCAGGTCGTCCACCTGCCCCACCGTCTCGCCGCTGAAGAGGTCCTTGACGTTCGCCCCGGAGGGCAGCTCGTTGGACTGGATGCTGCCGGCGATGTCCTGCCCGGAGAAGTTGAGCGCCGTGACCTGCAAGGCGCCGTCCTGGAGCTGGTTGACCAGCACCAGTGCCCCGCGGTTGGAGACGTCGGGGACATCGAGCAACGTGCCCGTGGCAATCCCGTTGTCCTCGCGGACGGCAAGGATCCGCTGCAGCCTGCGCGCGAACGAGTTCGCATCCTGAAGCTGCTCCGGCAGCGTGCCGTACAGGCTGCGCGCCCGCGGCATGCCCGCCGAGGACGTGGTGGCGTCCGGGCTGGTCCCCATGAGGTCGTGCGCGCCGCGGTTGATCCAGCGGGTGTCGCCCTGGGAGGTGAGTTCCCGGACGCTGCTCCGGTCCAGGGCCAGGATGCCCGTGAGGTCCCAGCCGGAGAGGGCGAAGACTCCCGGCTGCAGCGCGTTGTACATGGCCAGGAGGATGTGGACGTCCCGGATCTGTGCCTCCTGCTCCGGGGTCACGGCGTCCGGATCCTGGATGCCCAGGGCGGCCATGATGAAGCTGACGGTGGTGCAGGCGATGCCGTTGGTGGTGAAGACCGCGTTGTACGGTGCGTTCTCACCGGTCAGCCGGTCCCGCAGGGTCTGCTGGACCTGCTCGGCGAGCTGCGCGCCGGTGAGTTCCTCACCGTTGAGTTCGAACATCTCCTCCCGGTGCCCGGCGGCGAAGTGCAGGAGCTCGTAGGTCAGTTCGTCATGGTTCTGCAGGGCATGGACCAGGGAGGCCTGGTCCACCCCGATCTCCATGGACAGGCGCAGCGTCAGCCGCAGGAATTCGGTGTCCGCAGTGACAAGGGCGTAGTGGTACGCGGGCCGGGTGATGAAGTCGTACGACAGGTCGGGACCCGATTCGGAGGTTGCCTTGATGTCGTCGATGGTGAGGTTCAGTTCCTGGAAGGAGAACCCGCCCACCTTGCGGATCATGGATCCGATCAGCTGGTTGGCGGCCTCGGACAGCGGGTGGCCCTCGGACCAGCCGGGCTGTTCCTCGGCGCTCTTTTCCACGCCCAGGAACCCGTTGGCGTCGAGGCGGAGCGCCCCGGTACCCAGGTCCACCAGGGAGTGCAGGGCGTCGCCCACCACCAGCCGCATGCCCGCGAAGGTGGGGTCCAGCCAGTTGATGGAGGGCTGCCCGGCCTTGAAGTAGTGCAGGTAGACCCAGCGGCGGGTCTTGCCGGTGGTGTCCACGATGGGCCGGGTGGCGCTCCAGTTGGTTTCCTTCACCCCGGGTTCGTAGAAGATGACGCGCTGGAGCCTGCCGATGATGTACCCGGCTTTCTGCAGCGCCTGTTCAGAATCAGGGCTGAGGTTGACCGAATCTGCCCCCTCCGGGACATCGGGCAGGAGGTTCCAGTCCTCCTCCGGAATGTCCACCATGTGGTAGATCCCGGGGTAGTCGCGGAAGTTCATTTCGGCCAACCGGAAGTCGGCGCCCTTGCCGGTGTGGCCCGGGACGATGTCGTCAATGACCGTGCCGCCGTGCTCGGCAGCGACCTCGCACATGCTGCGGAACTCTTCTTCGGTGCCGAAGACCGGATCGATCGCCATGCTGATCCGGTCGAAGTGCCCGTCAACACTGGGCGTGTGCGACCAGCCGCTGATGCCGCCGGCCAGTTTCACCGGCCCGGTGTGGATGCCGCGGATGCCGATCTCGCGGAAGGCTTCCCACATGGCCTTGTCTCCCAGGGCGGACAGGAAGGACCGGCCCGGCTCGGTGATGAAGGACAGCGGGTAAGCGGTGAACCAGACAGGGGCGCGTTCGACGGCGGCCCGGGGGTTCGGATGCGCGTACGAGTTCTGCCACATGCTGGCCTGGCCGGACAATTGCCGGGCCAGGACGTTGGCGTCACCGAGCATGGCCTGGTTGCGCAGCCAATCCACGTACGCAGCGTTCCGGCCGTCGAATTCGAAGGAGGGCCTGTTGCCCACGAATTGGCGCCGCCTCGCGACGGGCCGCAGCGCTTTTGGCCGGGCGGCGAAGAACTGTTCGTCGAAAGTGACTTCCAGGTCCGCTGCCGGCTCCGTGGCGGCTGCCTCCCCTTCCCCGACTCCGGCGGTGTTATCCGCATCCGAAACGCGCTCGCTGGTCCCCGGCTCCCGCATAAGCTCCTCTTTCCACTGCTCGTCTCCGTGCTGGCATGGATGCTCCGTAGCCCCTTGCCCGTGGAAAGGTACCCAGCCGGACAGGGAGTATTCGGTGTTCCCTCTCCCGATGCTACTGGGCGGTGCAACCGGTGGACGGGACAAACGTGCCGGGCTGGCGGATGCCTTGGCCGATCTGCCGGCCGATGTCGCGGCCGATCCGGGTGAGCAGGGCGGCGGACAGCACGGGGTCCTTGGCGGAGTCCCGGCTGGTGTAGTCGGCCAGGGCGTAGACCTGCGCCAGGGACAGGTCCGCCCAGCGTTCCCGGGGGAGCAGGGAGCGGCCGGCAACGGCGATGAGGGTGCGGGTGCCGGAGCGCCGGGCCACCGCGGCGGGCAGCTTGCCGGCGAGGGTCTGCGCGTCGATGCTGCCTTCGCCCGTGATGACGACGTCGCAGCTGTCCTTGCGGGCATCGAAGTCCAGCAGGTCAAGGAAGAAGTCCGCTCCGGAGACCTGGCGCGCGCCCAGGAGAAGGCAGGCGAACCCGATTCCCCCGGCGCTGCCGGCTCCGTCATGCCGTGCCAGGCCGGCCGCGGCGCCGAACCCCGCGTCCGCCATCCTGCCCACGAAATGTTCCAGCCCGGCGTCGAGGGCGTCGACATCCGCCGGGCCGGCGCCTTTTTGCGGCCCGAAGACGGCCGCTGCCCCGGCCGGTCCGGTGAGGGGATTGGAGACGTCGCTGGCGACCACCAGTTCCGTCCCTGCCAGGCCTGGCAGGAGGGATCCCCGGACGGCGTGGATCCGGCCGAGTGCGTGGCCGGTCCCCGGCAGTTCCGTGCCGTCGGCCGCGAGGAAGGCGTATCCCAGGGCGGTCAGCATTCCCATGCCGCCGTCGGTGCTGGCGCTGCCGCCCAAGGCCAGGACGATCCGCTCGGGCGACAGGCCCAGGGCGAACCGGACCGCCTCACCGAAACCGCGGCTGGATGCATTGAGGGCATCCAGGGAGCCGTCCGCCAGGAGTGCGATCCCGCAGGTGTTGGCGACTTCGACGACGGCGGTGACGCCGTCGAAGGCGATGGACGACCGGACCGTTTGCCCCGTGGGGCCCGTGACGGTGCAGGCGTGCCGGGCGAAGCCGGCCGAGACGGCCGCGTCCACGCTGCCGTCCCCGCCGTCGGCCAGCGGAAGCAGCTCGCATTCGATGGTCCGGGCGGCCCCGGCGGTGGACCGGAGTCCGGCCGCCAGGGCGTGTGCCACCTCGCCTGCGGTGAGGCTGCCCTTGAATTTGTCGGGTGCGATCAGGGCGCGGACCGTGGTGTTGGCGGGCATGTCAGGCGGTTTCGGAGTAGGCGGGACTGCGGGCAGGCAGGGAAGGTTCGACGCCGGCGGTACTTTCCTGGAGGGCCGGCTCCTTGTGGGGGTGGGCGCCTGCCCTGTTGGCAGCCTCGAGGTGGTCCGACGCCGGGGCGGGGAGCGGGTCCACGGCTTCGCCGGCGAAGACGCGGCGCACACGGTCGGCGTCGAGGGTGCGGTCCCACGAGGCGATAAACAGCGTGGCCACGGCGTTGCCGGTGAAGTTGACCAGTGCCCGGCATTCGGACATGAACTTGTCGATGCCGAAGATCAGCATGATTCCGGCGGCGGGGATGGTCCCGATGGTGGCCAGGGTGGCGGTGAGGGCGATGAAGCCGCCGCCGGCGACTCCTGCCGCGCCCTTGGAGGTGAGCAGCATGACCGCGAGCAGGCCCAGCTGCTGGCCAATGCTCAGGTGGGTGTTGGTGGCCTGGGCAATGTAGAGGGCGGCCAAAGACAGGTAGATGGCGGCGCCGTCCAGGTTGAAGCTGTAGCCGGTGGGGACCACCAGGCCGACCGTTTCCTTCTTGACTCCGGCATTCTCAAGCTTGCGCATCAGGCCTGGAAGGGCGGGCTCGGCGGTGGAGGTGCCCAGGATGAGCATGTATTCCTCCTTGAGGTGCCGGATCATGCTGAAGATGTTCAGCTTCAGGAACGCCATGACCGAGCCGAGGACCACCACGACGAAGAGGATGGAGGTGGCATAGAACAGGGCGATCAAGCCGCCCATGCTGGTGAGCGATGAGACGCCGTACTTGCCCACGGCAAAGGCCATGGCACCGAAGGCTCCCAGGGGCGCGGCTTTCATGATGAAGCCGAGGATCTTGAACATGACCCCGGTCAGCCGCTGCACCCCGTCAAGGACCGGGGCACCCACCTTGCCCAGGGCGTTCAGGGCGATCCCGAAGACCACCGCAATGAAGATGATTTGCAGGATGTCGCCAACCACGAAGGGCTGGACCACGCTGGTGGGGATGATGTTGGTGATGAACTGCCACCATTCCTGGTGCTGGCCCGCATCGATCAGCTTGGCGGCCGAGTCCGAGGTCTTGATGGCGCCCGGATCGGCGTTCACGCCTTCGCCAAGCCGGAAGAAGTTGATGGCTACCAGGCCGAATGCCAGGGCGCAGATGGTGCCGACCTGAAAGTAGGTCAGCGCCTTCAGCCCGGTCATGCCCACCTTCTTCAGGTCAGCCACGCTGGCGATGCCGCCGACGATCGTGAGGAACACGATGGGCCCGATGAGCATCTTCATCGCGTTCACGAAAGTGGTGCCGATCGGTTCCATGGCGATACCGGTTGCCGGGGCGAGCCAGCCGACCAGGATGCCGATGACGATCGCCGTCAGTACCCAAAAGTACAGCTGGCGGTACCACCGGGTTTTCGGGGCCGCTGTTGTAGCCGCGGCGGTGCTGGTGTGGTCCATGATTCCTACCTCATTGTGGAATGTCGCTGGAGGATGTTCTGAAGAAAGTTGGTGCGGGGCGGGCGGTACTGCTTCACCGCCCGCCCCGTGCTTGGAATCAGCAACCGGATGGCGGCGCCGGAGGTTACTGCGTGCCTAGACCGCTGCCGGAGTGAGCGTCAGGGCCTTGATGATGGCTTCGGTGACGTCCCCGGTGTTTGCCTTGCCCCCCACGTCGCGGGTCAGGTGGCCGGCGCCGGTGGCCGCTTCGATGGCGGCTTCCACCTGGCGGGCTTCCGCGTGCAGGCCGAAGTGGTCCAGCATCAGGGCGGCGCTGGCGATGGCGCCGATCGGGTTGCTGATGCCCTGGCCGGCGATGTCCGGTGCGGAGCCGTGGACGGGTTCGAACATGGACGGGAAACGGCGCTCCGGGTTCAGGTTGGCGCTGGCCGCCAGGCCCAGGCTGCCGGCCAGCGCCGAGCCGAGGTCGGAGAGGATGTCGGCGTTCAGGTTGGAGGCGACGACGACGGAGAGGTCCTCGGGCTTGAGGATGAACTTGGCGCTCATGGCATCCACCAGGACGCTTTCGGTCTGGACGTCCGGGTAGTCCAGGGCGACGCGGTTGAAGACCTCGTCCCAAAGGACCATCCCGTACTGCTGGGCGTTGGACTTGGTGACCGAGGAAACCTTCTTGACGGCCCGGGTCCGGGCCAGGTCGAAGGCGAACCGCATGATGCGCTCGCAGCCCTTCTCGGTGAACAGGGCGGTCTGCAGCGCCACCTCGTTGCCGGGGCCGCGGCCACTGAGGTTCCGGCCGCCGAGGCCGGCGTATTCACCCTCGCTGTTCTCGCGGACCACCACCCAGTCCAATTCGGTGGTGTCGGCCTTGCGGAGCGGGGACTGCACGCCGGGGAGGAACTTCACCGGGCGGATGTTGGCCCACTGGTCGAAGTTCTGGGTGATGTTCAGCCGCAGGCCCCAGAGGCTGATGTGGTCCGGGACGTTTTCCCAGCCGACGGCGCCGAAGTAGATGGCGTCGAAGTCCTTCAGGGCGTCCAGGCCCTTGGGGTCCATCATCTGGCCGGTCCTGGCGTAGTACTCGCTGCCCCAAGGGAACTCGGTCCAGTCGAAGGCAAACTTTCCGTTCGAGTGTTCGGCCAGGGCGTCCAGGACTCGGCGGCCTGCGGACACCACTTCCTTGCCCACGCCGTCGGCCGGGATCGAAGCGATGCTGAATGTCTGGTTGGCGCTCATGTGCCTACCTCCTCGTTGAGTGTGGGCAGTGTGCCGGTGTCGCCCCAGTCACACTGTTTTCTTCCTCTTCAAGTAGACGGGCGCAGCGGGTTGGGCGTCCAAGACCAAGATTCGATCCTGCTGATAGGAAGGGCCTATCAACGATGGGCGGTTATTCCGCGTGGTCCCTGGCCACCTGCAAGAAGGCGCGCGCGGCCGGCGTGAGGTCGTCCTTGCGGCTCAGGATGGCCACCTCCAGGTGGGAAACCGGCTCAATGAGGAGCGTGCGCAAGCCGGCCTTCCCGGCGGTCGGGGCCCACGAGGAAGGCATCACCGCGTGCCCCACCCCTGCCAGGACGAGGGGCAGGACCGAGGTGCGGTGGGCCACTTCCACGACGATCTCGGCATTGACCCCGCGCGCCAGGGCGTCATCCACCAGCCAGCGCATCAGGGAGCCCCGCTGGCTGGCGATGAGCCGGTGCCCGTTCAGGTCCTCCCGCGCGATGGCCTTACCCGGGCCAAAGGTGTCTGCCTGCGGATTGACGATCAGGATCAGCGGCTGGCGCTCCAGCCCAAGCACTTCCACCCCGGGCACGCGGATGGCGGTGGCAGAACCGGCCAGCCCGATCTCGGTGCTGCCGTTGCGCACCGACTCGATGACCTCCTCCGGCGTGAAGGCTGCCTCCACGTTCAGCCTCACCGACGGATAGGACCGGGTGAACGCGGCGATCATGGAGGTCAGCGGTTCGATTCCGGGCGAGGGCATGGTGACGATGTCCAGCTGCCCGCTGCGGACGCCGCGCAACGCCTGAACCGCGGATTGCGCGGCGTCCAGGTCCCGCATCACCAGCCGGGCCGGCCCCACCAGCTCCCTGCCCGCGTCGCTGAGGACGGCGCGGCGGCCAATCCGGTGGAACAGCGGAACACCCAGTTCCCTTTCCAGGCCCGCGATGGTCTGGGACAGTGAAGGCTGGGCGATCAGCAGGTGTTCGGCCGCGCGGTTGAACCCGCCGTGGTCCACCACCGCCAGGAAATATTTCAGCTTCCGGGTGTCCAAACGGGGCTCCTCTCCGGCCGGACCTGTGCTGCGGTGCAGCTGTTGCCGTACAGGGACCCTATCAGCGAACAATTTCCTCCTCTTTTTGGCTTATTTCTGCTGCCACTCCCGCCAGGGCCCGGTTCGGACGTATTCTGGGAACCAGGTTTTGTAGTAGGCCGAAGCGCTTCGAACAGGGCTGGAACATGGCGGCTGAACCTTCGGGGCAGGTTGGCTGGGGGCTGCTTCCAGTTACCCCGGAGCCGGTCTTCGACAGCAAGGATGTCGAAACCTTCCTCCGGGAAGTCACCCATGACTTCATGAGCGAGATCAAGGGTGAACGCCGCGGTATCGGCTGGGCCGCCACGCTCTTCCACCTGGGCCAGGGACAGACCCTTGCGGCCAGCACGGAGCAGGCGCAGGAGGCGGACCGGGAACAGTGCTCGTTCGCCGACGGGCCCCTCATGGAGGCCATGCGCACCGAGGCCTTCGTCCTGGTATCCGATCTCAGCCGTGACCGGCGCTGGCCCGGTTACGCGAGTGCGGCGTCGGGCCACGGGGTGCAGTCGATGCTCTCCGTTCCCATCATGTCTGAAGGCGGGACGAGCGCCGCCATCACCTTCTACGCGGGCGTGCCGCATGCGTTTGCCAGCGATGACCTGGTCAGGATTCAGGGCTTTGCGCGCCAGATGGCCCGGGCCCTTCGCCTCGTATTCCGCGTGGCCGAGCGGGCCGAAGCGACGGCCGGCCTCGCCGTCGTCCAAAGCTCCCTGGTCCTGGTGGACCTGGCCGTGCGCAGCCTCACCAGCGAATACGGCCTCAGCAGGGAGGCGGCGCTGCTTTTCCTGCAGACGCAGGCACTGCACCATGAGCTTGGCCTCCGGGACGCGGCCCTGAACGTCGTGGCCCCGGGGACCGGCCGGGACCCGAGCGGCGCACCGCCGTCCGCGTTGCGGCAGGAAGCGTACGACGGCGTCGCGGAGCTGCCGCGTCCGTCGGCGGCGGGGCGGGGCTTTCCAACCGGAAAGCAACCCCGCAGGAACGCTGCGGTGAAGACGGAAACCCCGCCTCCCGCAGAGGGGAGGACAGCATGACCATCCAGAAGCAGGAGCCGCGATTCATCGCGGCCGGGCTGGACAGCCACCCCTGGCACCGGTTCGTTGCGCTGGGAGATTCCTACACCGAAGGAATCGGCGACCCGGAACCGCTCAGCCTGGGCGGCCTTCGGGGCTGGGCGGACCGTGTGGCCGAGGAACTGGCGTCCGGCCGTCCCGACTTTGCGTACGCCAACCTGGCCATCCGGGGACTGCTGCTGCGGCAGATCCTCGACAGTCAACTGGCCGCGGCGCTGTCCTTGAAGCCGGACCTTGTCGCCATTGCCGCCGGTGGCAACGACATCATCTTCAGGCATGGCGATCCGGACAAACTGGCCGGGAAGCTGGACCAGGCCATCGGCACGCTCGCAGCCACCGGTGCCACCGTGCTTCTTTTTGCGGGCCCGGACTGGGGCAACACACCGGTGTTCGGCAAGATCCGCGGCCGCGTGGCCATCTACAACGAGCACCTGCACAGCATCGGGGCCCGGCACCACGCCATCATGGTTGACCTGTGGTGCCTGCCCGAGCTTCAGCACGCGTCAATGTGGGACCCGGACCGGCTGCATCTGTCGCCGCTGGGCCACCATGCCGTGGCCGCGGCAACCCTTGATGCGCTGGGAGTGGAGCATGCGCTCAAGCCGTTGCAGCCGAGGCCGCTGCCGGCCCACGGGTGGACGCAGGCCCGGGCGGAGGACCTGGTGTGGGCGCGGCAGTATTTCATGCCGTGGGTGCTCAAGCAGTTGCGGCCCCGCCAGGCCGACGCGCTGGCGGCCAAGCGGCCGCAGCCCGGCCCGGTCTTCGGCCAAGGCCTTCCTGGTCCCTTCCCGCCGGGACACCCGGCCAAGGGATTGGCGATGGGCCCCGGCACGGCAGCCGGCGGCCCGGATGGGAGGGCGGACCGGGTGGCCTGACGCCGGTCCGGGTCAGCGCTTCCTGGGCGTCCGCTTCGAGGCTGCATTCATGGCAGCCTTGACGGCCGGCGGCAGTCCCGTCTGCTCGGTTTCGGGTTCGGCCGCTGTTCCCCGCGCCTTGGCGATGGCGCGCATGCCGTGGTAGATCACCAGTGCGGCTGCCGAGCCCAGCGCGATGCCGGTGAACTTGAGGTCGCCGATGGTCCAGGTGTAGTCGGCGATGCCGATGATCAGGGCCACAGCCGCGGTGGTCAGGTTTACGGGATTGGCGAAGTTCACCTTGTTCTGGACCCAGATCTTCACGCCGAGGATGCCGATCATGCCGTACAGCATGGTGGCCGCGCCGCCCAGGACGCCGGCCGGGACGGTGGCAATCAATTCGCCGAACTTGGGGGAGAAGCTCAGCAGGATGGCGAACATGCCGGCCACCCAGTAGGCCGCCGTCGAATACACCTTGGTAGCCGCCATGACGCCGATGTTCTCGGCGTAGGTGGTGGTTCCCGAGCCGCCGCCAAGGCCGGCGAGGACTGTTGCCGCGCCGTCGGCCATCAGCGCCCGGCCGGAGACGCCGTCAAGGTTTTGCCCCGTCATGGCGGCAACCGACTTCACATGGCCGATGTTCTCCGCCACCAGCACCAGGACTACGGGGACGAACAGCCCCAGCACGCCGATGTGGAACTCGGGGGTCTGGAACTGCGGCAGGCCAACCCAGGCTGCGGCGTCCATCTTGTCGTAGGCCACCTCGCCCCGGAGCATGGCCACCAGGTAACCCACCACGACGCCCGCCAGGATGCTGAGCCGGCCGAGGATTCCGCGGAACAGGACGCTGACCAGGATGATCGTGGCCAGCGTGACGACGGCCGTGATGGGTGCGGCGTCGAAGTTCTGCTTGGCTGCGGGGGCAAGGTTCAGGCCGATCAACGCGACGATGGCGCCGGTGACGATGGGCGGCATCAGCCGGTTGATCCACCCGGCGCCGAACTTCTGCACCACGGCACCCACGAGGGCCAGGGTGGCACCGGCGAGTACCACGCCGCCCAGCGCGCCCGGGATGCCGAACTGTGCCTGCGAGGCTGTGATGGGCGCGATGAACGCAAAGCTGGAGCCGAGGTAGCTGGGCACCCGGCCCTTGGTGACCACCAGGAACAGCAGGGTTCCGATGCCGGAGAAGAACAGCGTGGTGGCCGGCGGCATCCCGGTGATGATGGGCACCAGGAAGGTGGCGCCGAACATTGCCACCACGTGCTGCATGCCCACGCCGATGGTCAGGGGCCAGGCCAGCCGCTCATCCGGGGCCACCACCTGGCCGGGCTTGATGGTTTTGCCGGTGCCGTGCAGCTTCCATTTGATTCCGAGCATGCTCATGGGAAGGAATGCCTTTCAGGGGGTGCCGCGAGGGGGCGAAGGATAACTCGGTCCAGAATACCGCCAAGTATTTCGCTGCCGTCCGTTGTGGCCAACGTCACCTGCCGTCATGGGAAGAGGAACCAAGCACTTGAAGTTGCAACTATGGAAAGCACAGAGGCCACCCCGGTAGGCGGGCGGCACAGCGAAAGGTAAGCCAATGACCATTGCACACGAAGAAGCGGTTATCGATTCGGCGGCCGTGGACGCGATCTTCGCCCAGGCCCGCACCGCCAACACGTTCACCGGCGAGGTGACCGAGGAGCAGGCGCAGGCCATCTACGAACTGACCAAGTTCGGGCCCACCGCCTTCAACTCCCAGCCGCTGCGGGTCACGTACGTCCGCTCGCCCGAAGCCCGCGCCACCCTGGTGGATGCGCTGTCCCGCGGCAACCAGGCCAAGACCGCGTCGGCTCCGCTGGTGGCCATTCTCAGCTATGACACCGACTGGGCGGGCAAGTGGGACAGCTTCCTGCCCGGCTACAACGCCCCCAAGGCCATGTACGATGCCGATCCCGAGCTCGCCGCCGCGACGGGCAACAACAACGCCCACCTGCAGGCCGGCTACTTCATCCTGGCCGTCCGCTCACTCGGTTTCGCCGCAGGACCGATGACCGGCGCCGACTTCAAGGCCATCGACGCCGCCTTCTTCCCGGCAGGTGACCAGAAGAGCTTCCTGGTGGTCAACATCGGCCAGCCCGGCGAGGAAGCCTGGGGCGAGGCGAAGCCCAAGTACTCCTACGACGACGCCGTCCGCACCGTCTGACGCCACGGCACGTTCCGCGGCTAAAGCACGAACGCCCCATCACTTGGTGATGGGGCGTTCGTGCTTAAGCTGCGGGGCTTCCGGTCAGGCGATGACGCTGTCCACCAGCGCCTTGGCCTCGGCCTGCACCTGCTTGAGGTGTTCCTCACCCTTGAAGGACTCGGCATAGATCTTGTACACGTCCTCGGTGCCGGACGGGCGGGCAGCGAACCAGGCGTTCTCGGTGACCACTTTCAGGCCGCCGATGGCAGCGCCGTTGCCGGGTGCCTCCGTGAGCTTGGCGGTGATCGCCTCCCCGGCCAGTTCGGTGGCCGTGACGTCAGCGGCGGAGAGCTTCCCCAGCTTGGACTTCTGCTCACGCGTGGCGGCTGCGTCAATGCGGGCGTAGACGGGAGCGCCGAACTGGTCCGTCAACCCCTTGTACAGCTGTGACGGCGACTTCCCGGTCACGGCGGTGATCTCGGAGGCCAGCAGCGCCAGCAGGATTCCGTCCTTATCGGTGGTCCACACGCTGCCGTCCAGCTTGTTGAAGGATGCGCCGGCGGATTCCTCGCCACCGAACGCGCCTTCACCGGAGAGCAGACCGGGGACAAACCATTTGAAGCCCACCGGGACTTCCACCAACTTGCGGCCCAGGCTCTCCGCCACCCGGTCGATGATCGAGGAGGACACGAGGGTCTTGCCCACCACGGATTCGGGGTTCCAGCCGCTGCGGTTGCGGTAGAGGTAGTCGATGGCGACCGCGAGGTAGTGGTTCGGGTTCATCAGGCCGCCGTCGGGGGTGACGATCCCGTGGCGGTCGGCGTCGGCGTCGTTGCCGGTGGCGACATCGAAGGGCACGGACCCGTCGGCACCCACCGACATCCGGCTGATCAGGGAGGCCATGGCGGACGGCGACGAGCAGTCCATCCGGATCTTCTCGTCCCAGTCCAGGGTCATGAAGGCCCACTGCGGGTCCACGGTGGGGTTGACGACGGTGAGGTTCAGGTGGTGCCGTTCGGCGATCTCGCCCCAGTAGTCCACGGACGCCCCGCCCATGGGATCGGCGCCGATCCGGACTCCGGCCTCGCGGATGGCGTCCAGGTTCAGGACGGACGGAAGGTCATCCACGTAGCTGCTCAGGAAGTCGAACTTGCCGGTGGTGTCCGCGGCCTGCGCGTCGGCCAGCGGGATCCTCTTGACGCCGCGCAGTCCGTTCTCCAGCAGTTCGTTGGCACGGTTGGCAATCCAGCCGGTGGCGTCCGAGTCCGCGGGTCCGCCGTGCGGCGGGTTGTACTTGAAGCCGCCATCGGCCGGCGGGTTGTGGCTGGGGGTCACCACAATGCCGTCAGCCTGCGGGGCGCCGGGCGCGGCCTTCCGGTTGTATGTGAGGATGGCGTGGCTCAAGGCCGGGGTGGGGGTGTAGCCGTGGCGGGCGTCCACCAGGACGTGGACGCCGTTGGCGGCCAGCACCTCCAAGGCGGAGTTCTGCGCCGGTTCGCTCAGGGCATGGGTGTCCTTGGCCAGGAACAGTGGGCCGGTGACACCCTGCGCTGCCCGGTATTCCACGATCGCCTGGGTGATTGCCACGATGTGCTGCTCATTGAAGGACGCTTTGAGGCTGGAGCCCCGGTGCCCGGAGGTGCCGAACACCACGCGCTGGCCTGGATCACCCAGGTCCGGCGCGATGTCGTAATACGCATCAAGGAGCGCAGTGATGTCAACAAGGTCCTGGGGTTGGGCAACTGTACCCGCGCGGCTAGCCATGGGACCAGCATGCCAGAACCTGGCGGGAGTCAAAACGAATTGCCCAGGATCCGGACGCTGTGACACGCAATGACGTCACCAACCAAGTAGTGCACCTGAGTACAGCACCGTGAAAGTACCTATATACCGGCCCTTCAGCGCCCTGCTATTTTCAAGAAAATTCCAGGCATGCAAGCGAAAGCAGCGGACGACGGCGGGACCCGCCGATCGTCCCGTCCGGCAAGGAAGCGGGGACGTCCAATGGGGGCAGGAGACGGGGCAGCCGAGCAGTCCAGGCTCGCTGCCGAACGTGTTGCCAGGCTGAAGCGCCAGCTGGATGAGGCCGAACGGTCCACCAAGGCCTGGGACGCCGGAGCCCTGGGGGAGCGGGTGGTGGCGGACAAGCTGAGCGAACTGGTCCCGCGGGGCTGGTACGTGCTGCACGATGTCCACTGGCCGGGCCGGCCCAAGGCCAACCTTGACCATGTCCTGGTGGGCCCCGGCGGGGTGGTGGTGGTTGATTCGAAGAATTGGTCCGGCGAAGTGCGCGTAGTGTCCGGCGTGCTCTGGCAGGGCCGCTACGCGCGGACCCAGGCCGTGGAGGGAGCGCTGGCACAGTGCGCCGCCGTCGCCTCGGTGCTGGCCCCCCAGCATCGCCGGCTGGTGCGTCCGCTCATCTGCATGGCGGCCCAGCCGGATCTCTTCGGGGTGACCGCCTCCGATGTAGCCGTGGCGGGTTCCCACCGGGTGGTGCGGACCATTGAGGCGCTTCCGCCGGTGCTGGATCCGCAGGCGGTGGTGGGGTTGTACGAGCAACTGGGCCAGCAGCTCACGCATGAACAGGAGCCCGGCATCACGGCCCTGCGGAACGTCCGCCCCGGAACCGTGGTGCGCCCGGCAGGGGCCCTGCCGCCTGGCGGCCCCGTCGCGGGTGCGGCGGAAGGGCGCCAGCCCGTCGATGGCAGGAGCCGCAGCGGAAGCATGTCCCGGCATCCGGCCGGCCGCAACCTGCCGGCAGGCGGATCCCGGGCAGCAGCGGCGGGCATTCCGGCCGGCCGCCGCGGCGGGAAAGCCAAAGCGCAGCAGAGCGGCACCAGTGGCGGGAAGTTGGCCCTGTTGGCGGCCTTCGTCATTTTTGCCGTTTATTTCCTGCCCTACTTGGCCCGCTGACACCCAGTCCGGCGCCTGGCCGCAGCCCGTCTTTGGCCGCGGCCCGTACCGCGCGGGTGATCCGGTTGAGGCCGTCAGAATCGAGGGTCCAGGCCTGCCAGTAGAGGGCCACATCCTGGTAGCCGTCATCCAGCCGGACCAGGCCGCCGTCCGAAAGGCCATCCGCGAGCTGGAGTTCCGGGATCATGCCCCAGCCCAGGCCCGCCTTGACCGCCGCGAAGAAGCCCTCCGATGACGGCACGGTATGCGTAGGGGGAGTCTGCCCAATGCCCTTGGCCGCCAGGAGTTGCAGCTGGAGGTTGTCCTTGGCGTTGAACTTCAGGACGGGCATGGCGGCCCAGTCAACACTGTCGGCCGCCGCAAACCGGCGCCGCAGTCCGGCGCTGGCCACCGGGATGTACCGCATGGAACCCAGCATTTCTGCCCGGCACCCGCTGACGGGCACTGGATCAGAGGTCACGGCGCCCATCACGTCTCCTTCGCGGAGCAGCTGGCTGCTGTAGCCCTGGTCTTCGACACGCAGGTCCAGCACGGCGTCCTCCCATCCGGCGGCCCGTTGGAGGACGGGGACAAACCAGGTGGCCAGGGAGTCCGCGTTGATGGCCACGGGCAGGTGGGCGCGGGCTGGCAGCCCCGCACCGAGCGCTGCCGATGTCTCCGCCTCCAGCACCTGGACCTGCCGTGCCATGCGCAGCAGCAGTGCGCCGGCGTCCGTGGTGGTGCAGGGCGACCGGCGGCGGACCAGGACCTGGCCCACGGATCCCTCGAGGGCCTTGATCCGCTGGCTGACGGCTGACGGCGTGATGCGCAGGAGGTCCGCCGCCGCCTCGAAAGTTCCTTCGTCGATGACCGCGACCAGGGCCTTGAGATGCTCCAGATTCATGAAGAAATTCTAATGCGTACGCAGAATCCTTTACTTGCCTACATATCTCACAGGACCCTACCGTCGTAGCCATGTGGACTTCGTGGATAACCGGCATGCTGACCGGGTTGGCGCTCATCGTGGCGATCGGTGCCCAGAACGCCTTCGTCCTGCGGCAAGGGATCCGCCGCGAACACATCGGCGTGGTGGTGGCGGTGTGCATGGCCGGTGACGCGCTGCTGATCGTGGGCGGTACCGCCGGAATCGGGGCCGTGGTGACCCGCTTCCCCGGGGTGCTCGAAGTCCTGCGGTGGGCAGGGGCCGCCTACCTTTTGTGGTTCGCGGTCCGGTCCTTCCTGGCGGCAGCGAAGCCCTCAGCATTGGCGGAGCAGGAACCCCGGTCCAAACACTCGGTTTTCGGCACCACGGCGGCCCTCACATTCCTGAATCCCCACGTCTACCTGGACACCGTGGTGCTGCTCGGCAGCCTGGCCAACCAGCAGGGACCGGACCTCCGCTGGATCTTTGCCGCCGGCGCCGTGGCCGGAAGCATCCTGTGGTTCTCAGCGTTGGGGTACGGGGCGCGGGCCCTGGCGGGCGTCCTGGGCAGCCCGCGCACCTGGCGCTGGATCGATGCCGGCATCGGTGTTTTGATGCTGGTGCTGGCCGTCCGCCTGGTCCTGCACTGAAGTAGGCTGGAGCCAGATCCGCAGGGGAGAAACCATGACTGACCAGCCGTCCCAGGGGCCCGACTACCAGCGTCCCGACCGCCAGGGCAACGATGCGCCGTGGCCCAGCTACCAACCGCCGGCCCAATACGGCCAGACGCCGTACGGCCAGACGCAGTACGGACACGGCCAATATGGGCAGCCCCAGTACGGCCCAAGCTACAACCAGGGCCAGTTCAACCAGTCCCAGTACGGCCAGGGGCAATACTTCGGCCAGCCGGCCTACTACGGCAGGCCGGCCGAGCCAAAGACCCTGAGCATCGCCAGCATGGTCTGCGGCATCGCCTCGGTCATCATGGGCTGGCTGCTCCTTCCCCAGCTGGCCGCCATCATTACCGGCCACCTCGCCCTCAGGCGCGAGCCGTCCGGCAAGGGGATGTCCATCTCAGGCCTGGTACTGGGCTACCTGTGCCTGCTGGGCTACGGCGCCATCTGGTTGCTGCTCATCATCGGCCTCACCGTCGCCAGCACCACGGGTTCGAATTCCGGGACGTTCTAGGCGCCCTGCCCCCGCCGCGGGGCGGTTAAGGGTCGGTCACGAATAAAGTCCCCTCCGGGTGGACTGCTCCCCTGCGCATGGCAGGGGGACTGTTCCATGCGACGGGGATGCTGCCGCTACGAACCCGCGGTCGTGCCGCTAGCGGAGCAGTTCCACGTCCGAGACGAGGTCGATGTGCGCCAGCATGGCCTCCGTTGCTGCGGCCGGATCCTGCGCGCGGATGGCGTCGGCGATCCGGCGGTGTGACGCCAGTGACTGTTCCGGACGCCCGGGCTGGCCCAGCGATTCCATCCGGGTTTCCAGGATCATCTCGGCGATGAAGGCCATCAGCTGCGCCAGCACGGAGGAGTGCGCCGCCGCGGTTATGGCCTGGTGGAAGAGCTCATCGCCATGGGTGCCTCGATCGCCGTCGTTGATCTCCCGTGCCATGACGTCCAGGGCGTTGTCGATGGCGGCGAGGTCGTCTCCGGTCCGGCGTTCGGCGGCCAGTGCCGCGAGCTTCCCTTCCAGGGTGCTGCGGGCTTCGACGATCTCCGGCAGCCGGCTTTGGTGCTCGCGGAGGCCCTTGATGACGGATGCCACGCTGGGACGCCGTGCCAGGACTGCCCCTGTGCCGTGCTGCACGTCGATCACGCCCAGCACTTCGAGGGCCACGAGGGCCTGGGCCAGGGTGGCGCGGGAAACTCCCAGCCGCTCGGCAAGGTCGCGTTCGGCAGGCAGCAGGTCCCCGGGGCGGAGCTGGGCCGACTCGATGTAGGCGAGGATCTGCTCCACCAGCTGCTCATAGAGCCGGGGACGCGAGACCCGCTCCAGGCCTGCCCGTGCCGTCTTTTCCACAGTTCCTCCCGAGGTTCTCGGACCAGAATACCCCCTTCGTCTATTGACAGATAGACTCACTGTCTAAGAGGCTAGTCCAGTGAGCCAGTAACTCACGTCACATTCTTTCGTTCCAATGGAGGACCAACGATGTCCGCTCCTGTCTTACCGATCATCATCCTGGCGGCGATGTTCCTGCTCGCCACCATCCTGCCCCTCAACATGGGTGCCCTCGCCTTCGTGGGCGCCTTCCTGCTTGGCTCACTGGTGCTGGGCATGTCCACCAATGACATCCTTGCCAACTTCCCCGGCGGCCTCTTCCTGACGATCGTCGGAGTCACCTACCTGTTCGCCATCGCGCAAAACAACGGCACCATCGACCTCCTGGTCCGGGGCGCCGTCAAACTCGTGGGCAGCCGCGTTGCCCTGATCCCCTGGGTCATGTTCGCCATCACCGCCGTCATCACGGCCGTGGGCGCGCTGTCTCCCGCCGCCGTCGCCATCATTGCCCCGGTTGCCCTCAGCTTCGCCGGAAAATACAAGATCAGCCCGTTGCTGATGGGCATGATGGTGATCCACGGTGCCCAGGCCGGCGGCTTCTCGCCCATCGCCGTCTACGGCGTCACCGTCAACGGCATCATTGCCAAGACCGATCTCGCCTTCAGCCCGGCAGCACTCTTCCTCTCAAGCTTCATCTTCAACCTGGTCATCTCCCTGGTCCTCTTTGTGGTCCTGGGCGGCAGGAACCTCATGTCCTCCAAGGTGGGTCAGTTCGTGGAGCAGGCCGCCGAGGCACGGATGGCAGTCAGCGTCGGCGCCAAAGCCGGCACCGATGTTCCGTTCAAAGGCTTCGGCTCCGGCATGTACGGCCCCCGCGACCCGGCAGGCGACGGCGTTGCCGCCACCAAGGAGCGCAAGGAGCGGATTCCGCAACTGGTCACCATTGCGGGCCTGGTCGCGCTGGCCGTCGTGGCCCTCGGGTTCAAGATGGACGTCGGCTTCGTGTCCATCACCATCGCGATCGTCCTTGCGCTGGTCTCGCCGGCGGCCCAGAAGGGTGCCATCAACAAGATCAGCTGGTCCACCGTGCTGCTCATCTGCGGCATGCTGACTTTCGTTGGTGTCCTGGAAGAAGCGGGCACCATCGAATTCGTCTCCGGCGGCGTGGCCGGCATGGGAATGCCGCTGCTGGCGGCCCTCATCATCTGCTTCATTGGCGCCATCGTGTCCGCCTTCGCCTCCTCCACCGCCATCCTGGCCGCGCTCATCCCGCTGGCCGTGCCCTTCCTCTCCACCGGTGAGATCGGCGCCATCGGCGTCATCTGCGCGCTCGCGGTCTCCGCCACGATCGTGGACGTCTCCCCGTTCTCCACCAACGGCGCCCTGGTCCTGGCCAATGCCCCGGAGGGCGTGGACAAGGACCGGTTCTACAAGAAGATCCTCGGCTACAGCGGCATCGTGATCGTGGCCGGACCCATCCTGGCCTGGCTGGCGCTGGTGGTCCCCGGCTGGCTCTAGCCGGCGCAGCCGCCCGCCACGCCGCCCGCACTTGAGAAAGGAAACCCAAGCACATGAGCTCAGCCGAAAATTCCCGAGGCCCCCTGGCGGGGCACACCGTCGTCGACCTGAGCCGTGCACTGGCGGGGCCCCACGCCGGCATGATGCTGGCGGACCTCGGCGCCCGCGTGATCAAGGTGGAAAACCCCGGCACCGGGGATGACACCCGCGGCTGGGGGCCGCCCTTCGTGGGCCCGGAAGATGACTTGCAGTCCACCTATTTCATGTCCTGCAACCGCAACAAGGAATCCATCAGCCTGGACCTGAAGAGCCAGGACGGGCAGGCAGTGCTGCGCGGGTTGCTGGAGCGTGCGGACGTGGTCATCGAGAACTTCCGTCCCGGCGTGATGGACCGGCTGGGCTTCTCCACGGCCGCCATCCATGCGCTCAACCCCCGGCTGGTGATCCTGTCCATCACGGGTTTCGGCCATGACGGGCCCGAATCCCGACGCAGCGGCTACGACCAGATCCTGCAGGGCGAGGCCGGACTCATGTCACTCACCGGCTCCGGGCCCGAAGACCCGCAGCGCGTCGGCGTTCCGATCGCAGACCTCCTTTCCGGCATGAACGGAGCCTTTGGCGTGCTGGCGGCGCTGGTGGAACGGAACCGCACCGGCCGCGGCCAGGTGGTGCGCACCTCCCTGTTGGCGTCACTGATCGGCGTCCACGCCTTCCAGGGCACCCGGACCACCGTGGCCGGCGAGGTTCCGCAGGCACAGGGCAACCACCACCCGTCCATCGCCCCGTACGGGCTGTTCACCTGCAAGGACGGCAGCGTGCAGATCAGCGTCGGCAGCGAGAAGCTCTGGCAGTCATTTGCGGCGGCCTTCGGCCTGGACCCGGCCGCGCCCGGATTCGCCAGCAACGCCGAACGTGTGCGGAACCGCGCCGGGGTGATTGCCGCCGTCGAACGCGCTTTCGCCGGCTACGGCGCGGCGGAACTGCTGGAGAAACTGAACGACGCCGGGATCCCGGCAGGGAAGGTGCGCTCCCTGGACGAGGTGTACGCGTGGGACCAGGTGGCCTCCCAAGGGCTCGTGGTGGACGTGGAGCATCCGCTGCTCGGAACCGTCAGCCTCCCCGGGCCCCCGCTGCGGTTCTTCGAACAGGGGGACACAGCCGAAACCACCGTGAAGGACCACGCCGCGCCGCCGCTGCTGGACGCGGACGGTCCTGCCATCCGCGCATGGCTCGGTTTGCCGGCTCCCGTGGCGGCCGGGGTGAACTAGCATGCCAACCACCGAAAAAGTGCGGCACCTGCGCGCCGCCGAACTGATCGACGCCGTGGTGGACCAGGATTCGTTTGTCTCCTGGGATATGCCGCCGCACCAGCCGGCGCTGTCCGAAGAGTATGCCCGTGACCTGGCCAAAGCCCGCGAACGCAGCGGAGCCGACGAATCGGTGCTCACCGGCACCGGGCTGATCCGGGGGCGCCGGGTGGCGCTGATCGTCAGCGAGTTTTCCTTCCTCGCCGGCTCCATCGGCCACGCCGCGGCACAGCGGATCGTTGCCGCCGTCGAACGGGCCACCTCGGAGGGACTGCCGCTGCTGGCGGGCCCGGCCTCCGGGGGAACCCGGATGCAGGAGGGGACGCCGGCGTTCCTGTCCATGGTCAAAATCACCGGAGCCGTCCGGGCGCACCGCCAGGCCGGCCTGCCCTACCTGGTCTACCTCCGGCACCCCACCACCGGCGGCGTGATGGCATCCTGGGGGTCGCTGGGCCACATCAATGTTGCCGAACCGGGCGCCCTGCTGGGATTCCTGGGCCCCCGGGTGTTCGAAGCACTGCATGGGGAGTCCTTCCCGGACAACGTGCAGGTGGCGGAAAACCTGTTCAACAAGGGGCTCATCGACGGCGTCGTGAAGCCCGAAGAGCTCGCGGAACTGGTGGCCCGGGCGCTGGACATCCTGGCGCCCCGGCGGGAGGCGGCGTCAGGGACGGTGGTCCGGCCCGCCGCACCGGCCACTTTGGCCGTGCGGCCGGCCCCCGTGGACGCCTGGACGTCGATCGGGATTTCGCGCCGGCCGCGGCGGCCGGACCTGCGCCAGCTCCTCAAGTTCGGCGCCAGCGACGCCCTGCCGCTGAACGGGACGGGGCAGGGGGAAAAGGACCCCGGGTTGCTGCTGGCGCTGGCCCGGTTCGGCAGCCGGTCCTGCATTGTGCTCGGCCATGCCCGCCCGCTGCGCAAGGACGCCGCCGGTATGGGGCCCGGGTCATTGCGGGAAGCGCGCCGCGGCATGAAGCTGGCCGAAGAACTGCGGCTCCCCCTGCTCACTGTCATCGACACCGCAGGCGCCGCGCTCTCCCAGGAGGCGGAAGAAGGCGGCCTCGCCGGCGAGATCGCACGCTCTTTGTACGAACTGATCGGCCTGGAATCGCCGTCCGTCTCGGTGCTGCTTGGCCAGGGTGCCGGGGGAGGGGCGCTGGCACTGCTGCCCGCGGACAGGACCATCGCCGCGCAGCACAGCTGGCTGTCGCCGCTGCCGCCCGAGGGCGCCAGTGCGATCGTGCACCGCACCACGGCCTTCGCGCCCGGGATGGCACAGGCGCAGGGCGTCAATGTGGCGGCGCTGTATGCGAACGGACTGGTGGACCACATTGTGGACGAGCGCGACGACGCGTCCCTGGAGCCGCGCGAATTCTGTGCCCGGATGGCCCGTGCCATCGAATACGAACTCGCATCCGTTGCCGACATCCCCGTGGCCGGGCTGGTGGGGGCGCGGTTCCGGAAGTACCGGAACCTGGGCGGCAACTGACGCAACGCACGGCCGGGGAGCCGCCGGCGGATTCGCTCCGGCGGCTCCGGCCGTCGCTTGCCCTAGCGGCGTTGACGGACCTTGGCGCGGTGGGCTGTGGCGCGCAGTTGCAGGATGCGCGCCCCACCTGCCACAGCCACCAGGACCCCGCCGGTGACGGCGGCAATGAAGAGTGCCATGCCCAGCGGGACAGACCCCTCAAAACCCAGGAACTGCACCATGGCCTGTTCCTGGTTCTGCAGGATGAAGATGATCAGCAGGATCAACAGGATCAGTGAGGCGACAACGCCAGCCCAGATGACGCCGGCGCGGGTAACTTTGCTTTCGGGTGTGCGGCCACCCGCTGCGGCTTTTTCCGTGCCCGCTGATGGTGCTGGAACCGCGGGTGTATCCGGGGCATCCGGGGCGTAGGACGGCGCGCCACCGTAGGTTGCGTCCCGGCCGCCTGCCGCCCGGTCCGCGGCCGACGGCGTGACGCTGACGTCCGGGTCCGGCTGGCTGTTCGGTCCCGGCGTGTACTGTCCTTCGCTCATGCCCGTGTCCTTTCGCAGAATGCTAAGCATGCTTATGGTGCAACCATAGACGCCTGGGTTGCCGCAGCACAACGAGCGCGCCGCGCGCGTCTACTGCTGCATGAAAGGCAGGCTGGATTGGGAGCCCTGGGGAAGGAGGGGCCCCGACGGGAACCCCTCCTTGGACTACTGCCCCGGGCCGTGTAGGGCCGGGCGTCAGACCCTTTCCTTGCTCCGTTCGGCGGAGGGAGTCCCCGGCACAGGCGACCTGCGCCACTTCGGAAAGGCCCAGAACGTGAATTCCGGTGCCTTGGCCGGCTTCGGAGTTTCGTGGGTCTCAGGCCGCTCTTCAGGCCGGCGCCTGGTTTCTTTCCTGGCGTCCCACCCGAAGTCCTTGCTTGATGAATAGCACATCACAGACCTCCTCATGGTGACTGCCCTTTAATGGTCCTCCTGTTTGTTGCCGGAGTCGATACCGTGGTGGCCGGCGCCTGTCAGCGGCCGCCGGTCACCACGTCCTGCGCCTCCTGCGGGCGGTGGAACTCGCAGGGGCCGCCGTGGCGCAGCGGAAGGAGGCAGGCCCGGCCCGTCGGCAGGTGCACCAGGCCGCAGCGGCCGGCCATGGCCAGGTCCTCCCTGACGTTGGAGTTGCTCAGGTCCGGCCGCCCGTCGTCAGCAGTTCCTGTGGGGCCGGCGCCGGTGGCGTGCTGTTCAGCATTCATGGTGGTGCAGCTCCTCATTGGGCGGAAAGGCGTACGGAGGGTGCGAAAGGTGGTTTTTCCAGTCTGCGCCGCCGGGGTTACCGCCGGGTTAAGCGGGCGTTAGGTTCAGGTCAACAACACCACACCGCCGCGGCGCCTAGAGGCCCAGTTGATGCGCCACCTGCAGCAGGAGGGCTTCCGAGCCCATGGGACCCACCAGTTGGACGCCCATTGGGAGTCCGCTTCCGGCGGATCCACCGGTCCAGTGGACAGGGAGCGCTATGGCCGGCAATCCGCATACGTTCACCATCGAGGACCACGGCGCATATTCGCACTGCTTCCGGTAGTCGCCGTCCGCATCTCCTGGCCATTGCACGGCCGGCCAGCGTCCGCCGCCGTGGCCTGTTCCGGTGAACCAGCCCACGGGGCGGGGTGTCTGCGCCAGCGCGGGCATCATCATCAGGTCCCACTGGCCATACTGCGCGACGGTGTCGTGCTGGAACTGCCGCAGGAACGCCAGGGCTTCGGCGAGCTTCGCCGGGCTGCGTTGTTGGGCCCGACGCCGGAAGGTCCGGGTCAACGGCGCCAGCAGCGCTTCGCGGGAGGGGCTGATCCGTGCAGAACCCACTCCTGCCGTCCAGGCGGTGGTGAAGGCATCGGGATAGCGGTTGTCGTACCGCACGGCAGCTTCGGCCAGGGTATGGCCGGCGTGTTCCAGGAGCCTTTCGCCTGCCCGGAGGGCATCGAGTGCTTCGGGTTCGATACTGAAGGGGAAGGTGCCGGACCAAGGGCTCTCCAGCGTGACGCCGATCCTCAACGGTGGCGGCTCCTGGCCTATGCCCGCGAGGTATTCGTTCCCCGGGGCCATGGCGTCCAGCATCAGGGCGGCATCCTTGGCGGTCCGGGCAAGGGGGCCCGGGACCACCAGCCGGGCCGGGTCACCGCTGCTTTCCCCGGCAGCCACCAGGCCACGGCCCGGCTTCAGCCCCACCAGGCCGCAGGCGGCTGCCGGAATCCTGACTGAACCACCGCCGTCGGTCCCTGGCGCGAAGGGCAGCAAGCCCGCCGCCACGGCGGCAGCGCTGCCGCCGGAGGACCCGCCCGAACTCCTGCTGGGTGCGTAAGGATTGCGCGACGGCGGCGCGATGCGGTTTTCGCTGTAGGCCGTCAGGCCGAACTCGGGTACTTGGGTCTTGCCCAGGGAAACCGCGCCGGCCTCCGTGAGGAGTGCCACCAGGGGAGCGTCCGCGGGAGCCGGTTTATGCTCGACGGCGGCGCTTCCGTGGGTGGTAACCACGCCCGCCACATCGGTGAGGTCCTTGAAGCCCAGCGGCATGCCGTGCAGCAGGGGGAGGTCGTCGGTACCGGTGCGGGAGTAGAGGTCATCAGCCGCCCGGGCCCGTTCCATGGCCTGGTCCGCGGTAACGGTGATGAAGGCCCCCAGCAACGGGTTCTGCCGACTGATCCGCGCCAGGAAATGTGTGGTGGCCTCAGCAGCGGACACCGTCCCGGCGCGGAGGAGGTTCCGCAGGTCCAGCGCGGGCAGTTCGTGAAGTTCAGCCAAGGACCCGGCCCTCCGGCTCCTTGGCCGTGGACGGTCCGGCATCCCCGCCGACGTCCCGGCCGGGGCGCGACTGTATTGGCGCCGGACGGGCAGGCTGCTGACGGGACATGGAAACCTCCTCGGGAGCCACCAGCCTAGCTTGCCGGTTTCCGCACCACCCGTGGTCGAAGGACTAGGCTTTAACGTGACTCTGATCCGCCACGACAGGACTCCGATGAGCGATTTTGATACCGTGCCCGTCCACGACATCCCGGCTGATGCCGTCATCCTGGACGTCCGGGAGGACTACGAGTGGGTCGCCGGGCATGCCGACGGTGCACTCCACATCCCCATGGACCAGATCCCGGCCCGGCTGGGCGAACTTGATCCGGATGAGGACGTGTATGTCATCTGCCGGACCGGCGGAAGGTCGTTCCGTGTTGCCCAGTGGCTCACGGGCCAGGGGTACACCGCCATCAACGTCTCCGGCGGGATGGACCAGTGGCTCGAATCGGGCAAACCCTTGGTCTCCGACAACGGACTCAAGCCGCTGGTGCTGTAGTGCACGGCAGTCCCCCCACCTACGCGTTCCTCGGACCCGAGGGCACGTTCACCGAGGCTGCCCTGTTGCAGGTACCCGGTGCGCAAGAAGCAGTCCGGGTGCCGGCGTCGAACGTCAATGCCGCCCTGGACCAAGTGCGCAGCGGTTCTGCCGACGCTGCCATGGTTCCGATTGAAAATTCGGTCGAAGGCGGCGTCACCGCCACCCTCGACGCGATAGCGAGCGGCCAAGAGCTGCGGATCATCCGCGAGGTCCTGGTACCCATCAGCTTCGTCCTGGTGACCCGGCCTGGCGTGCGCAGGGAGGACGTACGGCACGTGTCCACCCATGGCCACGCGTGGGCCCAGTGCCGGATGTGGATGGAAAACAACATGCCCCGTGCGGAATATGTTCCGGGGTCTTCAACCGCGGCCGCGGCCATGGGACTGCTGGACGGTGACTGCCATTACGATGCCGCCATCTGTGCGCCGCTCGTAGCGCAAGCGCATCCGGGCCTGCAGGTCTTGGCGGAAAACATTGGTGACAATCCGGGCGCCGTGACGCGCTTCATCCTGGTGAGCCGTCCGGGTGTCCTTCCGGAACGCACCGGCGCGGACAAGACCACGCTTGTTGTCCCGCTGCCGGAGGACCGTCCGGGTGCGCTGATGGAGATCCTCGACCAGTTTGCCAGCCGCGGCGTCAACCTCAGCCGGATCGAATCGCGTCCCACCGGGCAGTACCTGGGCCACTACTTCTTCAGCATCGACGCGGATGGCCACGCCGGCGAGGCACGTGTTGCGGATGCCTTGGCGGGACTGCACCGGATCAGCCCCGGGACCCGTTTCCTGGGTTCGTATGCCCGGGCGGACAGGCAGGCCACGGCCGTGGCGGCGCATACTTCCGATGCCGCCTTTTCGGCGGCCCGGGGGTGGGTCGGATCCATACTTGACGCGGCATCCACCGCAGGTGAAAGCGGTTCCGGATCTTCGCCCACAGCGTAGGCAAATTGCCTTTCGGACTACTTCCGCGGGGTGTGCACAATGCGTATGCTTGCTTGATCCACACGGGGTATGGCCCCTAATGAAGGGAGCGGGTCATGACCAGCACCACTGACAATGACGGCCAGGGGATGATCGTCAACCCCAAGCCTGCCGCAGACAACCAGGACTGGGACGGCGACGATGCTGACCGCGCGGACCGCCTGCGTTTCGAAGAGGAACAGGCAATGATCCGTGAACAGTCCGAGGCCCATGCCGCTGCCAAAGCAGCAGCTGAGGCGGAGAAGAAAGACGCCGGCGCCTGATCCACGTGAGCCGGCCGGTCAGGCCGGCCCGGCATTTCCCCAGCCGCTGACGGGCCTTGCACGCCTAGACGCGGGTTTTCGCCTGCCCCGGGCCACCCGGCTCGTGTGCCTTGACCCTTACCAGCAATGACTTCGGTTCCACCTGGACGGTGAGTTGGGTCGCTTCCCCGGACGTGTCGCCATCGATTTGGGTGGGCATGGGCTCGGGACACTTGATGACCACCTTGACCGACCTGTAGACCGTCATGATCGGCAGTTTCCCGCTGTGCTTGAACATGATCTTCATGTACATCAGCAGCCAGCCCAGGGCGCTGCGGGGACTCATGACCACCACGTCCAGCATGCCGTCGTCAATCATTGCCTGCGGAATGAAGTCGATGCCGCCGGGCACCAGCCCGCAGTTGGCAAAAAGTACGCTGCGGATGTTCCGCACCTGCTCCGGGCTGCCGTCCAGCGAAATGGACACCTTTTTCCGCCGGCCCGGGAGGTGCCGGACGCCCGCCTCGGTGTAGGCGAGCCAGCCCACCGCCTTCTTCAAACCGTCGTTGGTGTCCGCCAGGACTTCCGCGTCCATGCCAATCCCGGCAATGACCAGGAAGACGTGCTCGGAGTAGTGCCCGGTGCGGGAGTTCTCAATGGCCATCCGGGCGGTGTCGATGTAGCGCTGCCGCCCAAACAGCGCCGTCTGAACGTTCCCGTGGAGGTCGTTCACGTCAAGGTCGACGTTCCGGGCCAGCAGGTTCCCGGTTCCCAGCGGTATCAAACCCATGGCAACATCGGTGTGCGCGAGGGCCTCGGCCACCACGCGGACCGTTCCGTCCCCGCCGCCCACCAACACGACGTCGGGCTTCCCGGCCAATGCCGCCTGCATCTGGGAAAAGCCGGGGTCGTCCGCGGTTGTTTCGAAAAAGGCCGGTTCCTCCCAGCCCGCTGCCAGGCAGGCGCGCTGGATGGTGGCCTTTGCTTCCTCTGCCCGCGCCTTGATCGGATTGAGGACAACGGCCACCCGCTGCTGCGCCAGGCCCGGATCGTAGGCTTCGCCAGCCACCGTGCTGCGCACGTGCAGGGCCTGGAGGCGCCGGACCCCCCACCAGCTGGAGGTGGCAAAGGCAAGGGCCACCGCAATCAGCAGGTAGAGAATCCAGTCGCTCATGGTGGTTCAACAGTAGCCCGGCGCGCGGCGGCCCGGCGCACGGGGCCTGCCGCCCGCCGTCGCGCGCGGTATTGGATACCCTTGTCTGGTGATCGACGTAAAAGACCTCAGCGAAAACCCGGACAAGTTCCGTGCCAGCCAGCGCGCCCGCGGCGCCGACGAATCAGTGGTGGACGCGATCATCTCCGCGGATGCCGCCCGCCGCGCAGCCCTGATCCGCTTCGAAAACCTCCGCGCCGAGCAGAACGCCTTCGGCAAAAAGGTGGCGCAGGCCAAGGGCGAGGAGAAGCAGGCGCTGCTGGCAGAGGTCAAGGAGCTGGCCAACTCCGTCAAGGCGGCCTCCGCCGAGGCCGACGCCGCGCAGACCAAGCAGGAAGAGCTGCTGCGCACCGTCCCCAACCTGGTGGAGGACGGCGTTCCCGAAGGCGGCGAGGACGACTACGTGGTGGTCAAGACCGTCGGCACCCCGCGCGAGTTCCCGGACTTTGAGCCCAAGGACCACCTGGAGATCGGCGAGCTGATCGGCGCGATTGACATGGAACGCGGCGCCAAGGTCTCCGGTGCCCGCTTCTACTTCCTCCGCGGCGTTGGAGCCCGGCTGGAAATGGCGCTGCTGCAGATGGCCATGGACCAGGCCATCGAGGCGGGCTTCATCCCCATGATCACCCCCACGCTGGTGCGTCCGGAGACCATGCAGGGAACCGGCTTCGATGTGAAGCACGACGCCGAGATCTACCGCCTCGCCGAGGACGACCTGTACCTGGTGGGAACCTCCGAGGTGGCACTGGCCGGCTACCACGCCGACGAGATCCTGGACTTCTCCAAGGGCCCCATCCGCTACGCCGGGCAAAGCTCCTGCTACCGCCGCGAGGCCGGCTCGCACGGCAAGGACACCCGCGGCATCATCCGCGTGCACCAGTTCAACAAGGTGGAAATGTTCATTTACACCACGGTCGAAGAAGCCGCCGCCGAGCATCAGCGCCTGCTGGCCTGGGAAGAGGAGATGCTGGCCAAGTGCGAGCTGCCGTACCGGGTCATCGACACCGCGGCGGGCGACCTCGGCATGTCCGCGGCCCGGAAGTACGACTGCGAAGCGTGGGTCCCCACCCAGGGCGCCTACCGCGAGCTGACCTCCACCTCAAACTGCACCACGTTCCAGGCGCGCCGCCTCAACATCCGTGAGCGCGCGGTCAACGCTGACGGCGTCGCCAAGGGCACCCGCGCCGTGGCCACCCTGAACGGCACCCTGGCCACCACCCGCTGGATCGTGGCGCTGCTGGAGCACCACCAGAACGCGGACGGCTCGGTCAACGTACCCAAGGCGCTGCAGAAGTACCTCGGCGGGCTCGAGGTTCTTTCGGTCCTGTAGGGCCGTCCCTTTTCATAAGCTTGTTCGCGCAACCAGTCCTTCACCGATCGGATGCGCGAACAAGCTTTGGTTTCGCCCAGAACTGTCCACATACGGCCGCGGGCGAACCGCCCGGCAGGCTCCAGCCCCGCATCCTTGGGATATGGAGATACCACCTGGCCTGATTGATACTGCCGCCATACTCCGCACCGGCGTCGGCACTGATGCCCTGCACCGCGCCTTCAAGGCCGGGCAGCTCGTACGGCTCCGGCGAGGCTTCTACGTGCGGACCAATGATTGGATCGGTGCCACGCCCGCACAACGCTTCGCGTGGTCGACGGCGGCGATTGCGAGATCCGTCAGCGGCGCGGTCCTCTGTGGGCAGACGGCTGCATGGGCCATCGGCCTACCAACGCTGGGCGACCCCCAATGTGTGGAGTTGGCAACCAGCCTGCCGGGCCGCAGCGGGATCAGGAAGTCGCCGTTCGTGGTCCTCGGCACGGACAAGGCCGCCCGGGAAGCGCGGGAGGTGCGGTCCTACCCCCTCCAATACCGGCTAAAGCAGGTACATGAACCTGTGCGCCACGGCGAGTTCCTCAGTCTCGGGCTGGTGGAGACCACTTTGGACATCATGGCAACCCGCAGCCTGAGCCAGGCGCTGGTTGTTGCTGACGGAGCCGCACGAAAGCTGCACAAGGCTGGCCGAATGCCCGCTGATGCCAGCTTGTGGTCGCTTCAGGACATCCGGGACGGGATCCGGGCGCTTCCGCACGCTTCCGCCGCGGCACGTGCCGAACGCGCCGCTTCCCTTGCCAGCCCGTTGTCGGAATCTGTAGGGGAGTCCTACAGCAGGGCAGTCTTCGAGTTCCTTGGCTTTGAGCAGCCCGTCCTTCAGCGCACATTTGCCGACCGGGAGGGTTTCATTGGGAGGACTGACTGCTGGTGGCCGAACCCGGGGGTGGTTGGCGAATTCGACGGCAAAGGCAAGTATGTTCAGGCCGCCCTGCGCGGAGGAATCACCGCAGAGGAGGCGGTCTATCGGGAGAAGATCCGTGAGGACCGGATCCGGTCACTTGGTCATGGGTTCGTCCGCTGGCGCTGGGCCGACTTGCAGAATCCTGACCGGCTACGCGCCAAACTCCTGGCTGCCGGCATCCGGAGCAGGTGAGCGCCCCTACCCCCGGTTATCCCTAAGCTTGTTCGCGAATCAGATTCTAGAAGGGTGTCCTCTGCGATCAAGCCTCTGACAGGCGGTACCGCGGAACCCCGGTGACCCGCCTCGAGGTGCGGGAACCCGCAGTTAATCAACAGTTCAGTAAAGCTGTGTCCTGCGTCCTAGCGCCTGTCAGTGACGTCTGCTTCACTGTTTCAATGACAACGCTGACTGAAACCTCAGTCGCCGGCAACGATGACCGGCGAGAGAACAACCAAGACAACACCAACACCTACGGCTTTTCGGGAATCGGCCAGAAGCTGATGGTCGCGCTGGACGTGGACGGTACCCTGGTGGACCACGACGGCCACATGACGCCGGGCGTGCGGGACGCGGCGCAGGCAGTAGTGGCGGCCGGGCACGAGGTTATGATCGCCACCGGCCGCTCCTTGAATGCCACCCTCCCCGTCATCGAGAAGATCGGTATTGAGCGCGGCTACGCTGTTTGCTGCAACGGCGGCGTGACCCTCCGGCTCCATCCCGAACTGGCCAACGGCTACGAGGTCATCCACAAAGCCACCTTCGACCCCGGGCCTGCCCTGAGGGCCCTCCGGGAACGGCTCCCCTCTGCCAAGTACGCGCTGGAGGATGCCGATGGAAACTTCCTCTCCACGGAACGGTTCCAGGACGCCAGCTTCGGTGTCGAGGCCGTAGGCGTCGACTTCCACACCATGCTGGAGGCCACCGCGGTGCGCGTGGTGGTGTTCAGTACTGAAAACACGCCCGAGGAATTCAACGAGGCCATCGATCACGTGGGACTGGCCGGGGTGACCTACTCGGTGGGCTGGACCGCATGGCTGGATATCGCAGCGGCAGGGGTGACCAAGGCCAGCGCCCTGGAGAACCTTCGGCTCCGGCTCGGGATCGAGCAGCACCGCACCGTGGCCGTTGGAGATGGCCGGAACGATATCGAGATGCTCAGCTGGGCCGGCCGCGGAGTTGCCATGGGGCAGGCTCCGGAGGAAGTGATTGCGGCGGCCGATGAGGTCACCCACTCGGTGTTCGACGACGGCGCCGCCCACGTACTGCGCAGCCTCCTCTGACCTGCCTACTCCGGCAGCCCGGATTCCAGCCGGCACCGGGCACCAAGGCAGAATAGGATCATGACCCTTACGACGTTCGCCCTCGTCCGCCATGGCCAGACCGACTGGAATGCCGAACGCCGGCTGCAGGGTGCCACCGATATCCCCCTGAACGACGTCGGACGCGGCCAGGCACGTAACGCCGTCGCCGTCCTGGCTCCGTACGAATGGGACGTGATCGTGTCCTCCCCGCTGAGCCGGGCCGCCGAGACCGCGGACCTGATCGCCGAAGGATTGGGGCTCGCGGTGGCCCGGCGCATCCCCGAGCTGACCGAGCGCAGCTTCGGACCGGCCGAAGGAATGCAGGCCGGCCCCGAACTGGAAGCGCTGCGAGTGCCCGGCGGGTTCAAGGGTGCTGAAAGCGAAGCCGAGGCGGCGGACCGTGGCCTCGCCGCGCTTGAGGCATTGGCGGAGGAATTCCGTGGGCAGCGGATACTGGTGGTGGCGCACGGCACCCTGCTGCGGGTCAGCCTCAGCCGTGCCATCGGCCAGACCTTGGCCAGCGTGGACAACGCCGCCCTGAACCTGGCACACCACCATGCTGTGGACGGGTGGAAGCTGGAGTATTTCAACGGTGAACCGATGATGGCGGCCGCGGGGGCCTGAACAGCCTCCTGACGGGGGCTAAGCAGGCCTGCCCCAGCGCAGGGCGGGCCCTGCTACCTCGCTTCGAGGATCAGGGCCAGCAGCCTCGCTGCCGCGGGCCGGGCGGAATGTTCCTCGTTCCACTGCGCCCGGGACACTGCCTTGCTGACAGCCTGGGTGGTGATGCCCAGTTCCTGCGCCACCGCTTTTTGCTGGCCGCGGACCCCGGGCGTCAGCAGGTCCAGCACCCGCCATTCGGCGCCGGAACGGTCCCGGACAATGTGTCCGAGCAGCCGCAGCACGGCCTCCGCGTCATGGGCCACATCGGCCAGGGGCCCCTCCACTGCAACCGGAATCCGCTCCTTGCTGCTGCGGAGCCGGTCCACGGCCCTGCGCGCGTAGACCAGGCCATGGCCGGTGGCGTCCTTGATTTGGTTGGGCAGCGGCTCGTCCACCGGCCCGGCGCCGATTCCCACGTACCAGGATCCGCTGCGCAAAGCGATCAGCGCCGCCTCCACAGCCTGGTGCGGGCAGTCCACCACACCCTGCACTTCATCCTCGACGGACCGGTCAAAATCCAGGCGCGCAGGGATATGTCGCAGCGCTTTGAGCAGCTGCGGCACCTGGTCGCCGTCGCGCCGGCTGTCAGTCTGGTTGATGGTCAGCGTGAACATTCTGGGTACACACTACCCGGAAGTAGAAATGACGAAACCGCCGCGGCCGGGGGTGTGAAAGTCCTGGAATGGGCGCGGGGCACGACGCCGGGCCTTGCCTGCGTGCCCCTTCATCTGGTGCCATGGGGGAACGGCCGCCCAGCGGCACACCCGATGTAAGGATGGCTATGGCCGGGAATACAGGGCACGACGACATGCGGCACGACCGGCGGGGGCAGGCCGGGGCGTCGGCAGACGATCTGGCCCTGGTGGACCGCTGGTGGCGCGCCGCCAACTACCTCTCCGTGGGGCAGATTTACCTGCGCTCCAACCCGTTGCTGCGGGAGCCGCTGCAGGCGGCGGACACCAAGTCCCGGCTGCTGGGCCACTGGGGCACCACGCCCGGGCTTAACTTCGTCTACGCCCACCTGAACCGCGTGATCCGCCGCGACTCCCTGGAGATGCTCTTTGTTGCCGGTCCCGGCCATGGCGGTCCCGCCGTCGTCGCCAATGCCTGGATGGAGGGGACCTACTCCGAAATCTATGCGCACGTGGGCAACGATGAGGCCGGTATTGCTGAACTGTTCCGGCAGTTCTCCTACCCCGGCGGCATCCCCAGCCATGCCGCCCCGGAAACTCCCGGCTCCATCAGCGAAGGCGGGGAACTCGGGTACTCCCTGGCGCACGCGTACGGGTCGGTGTTCGACAACCCGCAGCTGGTGACCGCCGTCGTGATTGGCGACGGCGAGGCGGAAACCGGGCCCCTCGCTGCCAGCTGGCACTCCCACAACTTCCTGGATCCCGCAGCGGACGGCGCGGTGCTGCCCATCCTGCACCTGAACGGCTACAAGATCGCCAATCCCACCATCCTGGCCCGGATGCCTGAGCAGCAGTTGGAGCAGCTGCTGCGCGGGTACGGACACGAACCGTACTTCGTCACCGTGGCCGACCCGGACAACACGGAACAGGCACACCGTGATTTCGCCGGCGTCCTGGACCGGTGCCTGGCGGACATCAAGGCCATCCAGGATGCCCACCGGCAGGACGCTTCCGGTGAAGAGGCGGGGGAGGGCGGACACCGCTGGCCCCTGATCGTGCTGCGCTCGCCCAAGGGCTGGACCGGGCCGCGGACCGTGGACGGGCTGCAGGTTGAAGGCACGTGGCGGGCGCACCAGGTGCCGCTGTCCGAAGTCCGCACCAACGGTGACCACCTGAAGCTGCTGGAGGAATGGATGCAGTCCTACCGGCCCCGGGAACTGTTCGACGGCGGCGGCCGGCTCCGCGCCGACGTCGCCGAGGGCGCCCCCACCGGCGACTTCCGCATGAGCGCCACACCGCATGCCAACGGCGGACTGCTCAGGCGCGCCCTGAAGCTGCCCGCCTACCGGGACCACGCCGTGGAGGTACACCACCCGGGTACCGAACGGGTGAGCCCCATGGTCACGCTGGGCTCCTGGATGCGGGACGTCATCGCGCAGAACATGGAGAACTTCCGGCTGTTCGGCCCGGACGAGACGGCCTCCAACCGGCTGCAGAACGTCTACGAGGCCACCGACAAGGTGTGGCAGTACAGGATCGACGACGTCGACGAGCACCTTGCGCGCTCCGGCCGGGTCCTGGAGGTGCTGAGCGAGCACCTGTGCCAGGGCTGGCTGGAAGGATATCTCCTGACCGGCCGGCACGGGGTCTTCAACTGCTACGAGGCCTTCGTCCACATTGTCGATTCCATGTTCAACCAGCACGCCAAATGGCTGAAGGTTTCCCGCGGGCTGCCATGGCGCCGGCCGGTGGCCTCCCTGAACTACCTGCTGTCCTCGCACGTCTGGCAGCAGGACCACAATGGCTTCTCGCACCAGGATCCAGGGTTCATCGACCACGCGGTGAACAAGAAGGCAGAGGTCATCCGGGTCTACCTGCCGCCGGACACCAATACCCTGCTCTCCGTCATGGAGCACTGCCTGGCCTCCACGGACTACGTGAACATCGTGGTCAGCGGCAAGCAACCGTCACCCACCTGGCTGGGTCCGGCGGACGCCGCCAACCATTGCCGGCGCGGCCTGGGCATCTGGACGTTCGCGGGGTCCGAGGTGCCAGGTGAGGAGCCCGACGTCGTCCTGGCCTGCGCCGGTGATGTCCCCACCGTAGAGACCGTGGCCGCCGCGGAACTGCTCCGGGACGGCGCTCCCGGGCTCAAGGTACGGGTGGTGAACGTGGTGGACCTGATGCGGCTGCAGGATGACAGCGAGCATCCCCACGGCCTCCCCGCGCACGACTTCGACGGGATCTTCACCGCGGACAAGCCGGTCATTTTCGCCTACCACGGCTATCCGGCGCTGATCCACCGGCTCGCGTACCGCCGCACCAACCAGCAGGGCCTGCACGTGCACGGGTACAAGGAAGAGGGCACCACCACCACGCCGTTCGACATGGCCATGCTCAACGGCATTGACCGCTTCACCCTGGCCATCGACGCGATCGACCGTGTCCCCGGCCTGGCGGGGAAGCATGCCTTATTGCGCCAGGACCTGCAGGACCGGCGCAACCGGGCCCGCGAGCACACCCGCACGCATGGCGAGGACCCGGCGGAAATCCGGAACTGGACCCTGGGCGGCTAGGAGCTGTCCGGGAGTTCGTCGAGGCGGGAGTCCGGAAGGTGGATCCAGCCTTCGGTGCGGGCGGCCGCTGCGTGGGTGCTGTCCGGCAGGAGGGTACGACGCCGGGCGGCGGCGCGGGCGGTCAGGGAGGCGATGACGGCGTCGAAGAGGTCGTCCGAGCCTGCCAGGCTGTCGCGGTGCCCGGCCAGGTCCAGCCACGGCGCCTGTTCCTCGAGGGCGGCCAGCAGGAGGGCCAGACGCTCGGCTTCCGGGACGCCGCGGCCCTTGTAGCCGCGGCCGTTGAGGCCCCAGATCTTCAGGGATGCCGCCGGATACACCTCGGCCAGGCGGCCGGAACCGTCCCTTGGCTGCGGGCCGTGGAGTTGGGCGATCTTTGCCTGGATGACCGCGCAGCGCATGGCAGGGTGGGCCAGCCGGTCCGCAGAGACGCTGAGCGGGATCAGCCCGGTTTCACGCGTGACGAAGCGGTCTGTGTCCCGGTACGCGAGCAGCCGGCGGCCGGCGATTCCGTCGTGTTCAAGGACGGGGGCCGCGATGTTGTTGAGATGGCCGGTGAGGAACGGGATCAGGGCATCGGGCCAGCCTACGGGGCAGTCGACGCCGGTCATGTCGGTGCTGCCGAACAGCTCCACGATGTGCTGGTCGTCCACGTCCAAGGCCAGGTGGGTGAGCCGGGCGGCCCCGCTGCCCGTGCTGCCTGCGCCCCACTCAATGACCGCCACCGCGGTCTTCTTGGTGGCCGCCGCGAGGTCCACGCCGAGGGTCTTCATGCCGGGATCAGACGCGCCTGTAGCACAGCGCCCCGTCAACGGCTCCGGCTTCGCCCAGGTCATCGCCCCGGGCAAAGCCGGCCCACAGGGCCCGCACTGAACGGCCGGTAGAGTCCACGTCCTCCCACCGGGCACCGTTGATCAGGCCCACACCGTCCCAGGTCTTCCGGGTGCCGAGCAGCAGGGGCAGGTCGATGGTGTGGGCTGCGCCGAAAATGTTGCCGGGGGCGTGCCAGTCCAGGACGTACCGGTGCGCGCGGCCGCCTGCCTTCGCGTGCCGGCGGGCAAAGCGGCGGGTGGCCCGGCCGTACACGGTTTCGGTGACCACCCAGTCGATGGCGCGGACGGCAGTGGCACCCACCAACGGAACGGCGGCCAACCGCATGAGCCACGGGCTGCGGGGGAGGAACAACCGGGCTTCCTCGGTTGTGTGCCCGATCAGCACGTCAATCGCGGGGGCGGTCCGGTCCCAGGCCGCCTCGATGGCATCCTCCTCCGGGAGCGGATCGTGGCCGTACTGCGTTCCAAACGGCATGGCCGCGAGCATCCCGAACTTCCGCGCCACCTGGGCGACCTGTGCCTCGCGTTCCACCACCTCCATGGCCGGCGTTTCCTCGGTCACCGTTTCGGCGGCGATGCCCATGGCATGGTTCATCCGGGCGCGTCCCAGGGCAATGCCCAGCGGTGCGCTTTGGATGATGGCACGCTGGAAGAGCCCGGGCGCGTCCGGCGTGGCCATGAGGTGGGCGATCGCGTCGCCGCCGGCGGACTGGCCGAAGGCGGTCACCCGGCCCGGGTCGCCGCCGAACGCCCCGATGTTCCGCTGTACCCAGCGGAAGGCTTCCAGCTGGTCCAGGAGACCCAGGTTGCCTGGACGCCCGGCCGGCGTGGCCAGGAACCCAAACAGGCCCAGGCGGTAGGTCACGGTTACCACCACCACGCGGTTTTCGGACACCAGCCTGGCGGGATCGAAGATGGTCAGGTCTCCGGATCCGGTGGTGTAGGAACCTCCATGGATCCACACCATGACGGGCAGCCGTTCCCCCGGCTGGAGGTCGCCGGGCATGGTGATGGAGAGGTTCTGGCAGTCCTCGCTGCCCGGGAGCTCCCCGTAGGTGGTGCCCAGGACGTCGTCGAGGAACGGGACCGGGCCTTGCGGGCAGGCCGGGGCCAACGCCGTGGCGGCATAGTCGCTGGTCCAGTCCGCGACCGGTGCCGGGGCTTGGAAACGTGGGGCCCGGGCGTACGGGATTCCGGTGGCACGAAGGACATCGCCGTCCCGCCAGCCGGTGACGGGGCCGCAGGGCGGATTGAACAACAACGTGGAGTTAAGCGTCGGCTCGGTAGGCACAGGTCCACGATTCCACAGATTTCCAGTGGCCGGACAACAGAAATCCCCGCCTCACGGACAATTCCCCCTCGCGTGATGCGGGGAATAGTCCGAGATGCGGGGACTTGTGGCGAAGGCCGCGCCCAGGCGGGCCGCCGCAGGAATTAGTGGCCGGTGGGCACGTAGCGCTTGATGGAGGCTTCCAATTCGGCTTCGGCGGCGGCACGGTCGCCCCAGCCCTCGGCCTTGACCCACTTGCCGGGCTCCAGGTCCTTGTAGCGGGTGAAGAAGTGCTCGATTTCCTTGATCAGGAACTCGTTGACGTCGCTGACTTCCTGGATGTGGTCAAAGCGGGCATCCACCGGGACGCACAGGATCTTGGCGTCTCCGCCGCCGTCGTCGGTCATGTTGAAGACGCCGATGGGGCGGGATTCGACGATGACGCCGGGGTGCAGGTCGAAGTCCTGCAGCAGCACCAGCGCGTCCAGCGGGTCGCCGTCCTCGCCGAGGGTGTTTTCGAAGTACCCGTAGTGGGTGGGGTACTGCATGGAGGTGAAGAGGACGCGGTCCAGGCGGACGCGGCCGGTCTCGTGGTCAACTTCGTACTTGACGCGTGATCCCTTGGGGATCTCGATGGTCACGTCATGCTTCATGGAATGCTCCTCGGCAATTACAGGGGGTGCGCGGCACACTTGACGGCCCACAAAAGAGAGTGTCGGTACCGCCGACTATTATTGAGGATATAGCGAGAGGCCCTGGAATCAGGAACTTGTGGGGAAATTTCAGGACTTGAGGACCAGCACCAGCATGAGCAACACAACCGGCACGGAATCCCGGCGTGGCCGGCGTTCCCTGGGCCCCGCAGGCCTGGGCCAGGCCCTGCGGGCGGCCATCCCCCCGGTGCTGGTGGTCTTGCTGCTGTTGGTCCTGGCCGTTCCGGCGGCCCTGCTGGTGGCACCGGGATTCGTCGCCCCCGGAGCGACTGTCCCGGCCGCGCCGGTTCCGGCCTGGCAGCAGCTCCCCGCCACGGTGTCCGCCCCGCAAGTCCTTGCCCCGCTCCAGCAGTCCGCGCCGGTGCCCGCGCCCTCGGCGGTGGCGGCCCAAGTGGATCCGCTGTTGACCACCGACGGCGGCGGCACCTTCACGGGCATGGTGCAGGACGCGTCCACCGGCCAGGTCCTTTTTGACCGGGGCGGTTCGGAAGGCCGGGTGCCGGCGTCCAACCTCAAGCTGCTGACGTCGGCAGCCGCGCTGCGGACCCTGGGGCCGGACCACCGCTTCGCCACCAAGGTGCTGCGCGGTCCCGCTCCCGGGCAGGTAGTGCTGGTAGGTGGCGGCGACGTCCTGCTGGGGGCCGGGGATTCGCGGCCCGAACAAACCCTGGGCCACGCCGGCCTGGCCACCCTTGCGGCGCAGGCCGTGGATGCCTTGCGGGCTGCCGGCACCACCGGGGAAATCACAGTGCTGCTGGATGACTCGCTCTTCACCGGTCCGGCGCTGAACCCGGCCTGGCTGGCGGGCGACGTGGAAGCCGGCGAAATTGCCCCGCTCTACCCACTCGCCCTCAACTCCGCGCGCTTCGATCCTGCGGTCACCACAGGCCCACGGCCGCAGGACGCAGCCATGGCCGCGGCCGGTGAATTCGCTGCGCGGCTCCGCGCTGCAGGTGCCGGAGCGGGCCTGACCGTCGCGGCCGGCGTCGAACGCGCACCCGGCACGGCCGCGGCGGCAGGCGCCGCCGTGCAGGCGCAGCCCGTCCTGCTGGGAGAGGTTGAATCGGCCACCGTGGCCGAGCAGGTGGACCTGATGCTGCAGGTATCGGACAACTACCTGGCCGAGACCATGGGCCGGATGGCGGCGCTGGCCACCGGCCGGTCCGGCAGCAATGACGGCGCAACGGCAGCGGTCGTTGCCGAGGCGGGGGCCGCCGGAGTCGCCACGGACACCATCAAACTGGCGGACGTGTGCGGGCTGGCCCTGGGCAACCAGGTATCGGCCCGCCAGTTCACGGACGTGGTCAGGGCCATGACCACCGGTGCCGATGCCAGGCTTCGCGGTGCCTTGGACGGCTTTCCGGTGGGCGGCCTGTCCGGCACCCTGGACACCCGGTACGGGGATGCCGGCACGGCGGGCGGGGCAGGCCTGGTGCGCGCCAAGACCGGGACCTTGAACACCGTCCTGGCCCTGAGCGGCTACGTGGTGGACGCGGACGGCCGGCTCCTGGTGTTCTCGTTCATCGGCAACGGGCTCACGCCGGGGGCGGCAGGGAACAAGCAGGCGCTGGACCGTGCGGCCACGGTGCTGGCCGGGTGCGGCTGCCGCTGACCTACTGCGGCTGCACGCCCAGCAATGCGGCCATGACGACGGCGGCGAGCACCGTCGCCCAGCCCTTGCGCGGGCCTGCGGCCAGGGGAGGGATGGGGCGGTAGGGGATCATGGCGGCCTCCTTCTGAGGGTTCTTGGCCTGTACCCCAACGATGGCCGGGCCGGCTGGGCCGCCGCTTTCGACGCCCTGTGCGGTGGCTGTGGAAGTTCGCCGGTCAGCGAACTTTAAGGACGTTGTCCGGCGCGCTGTGTTCTGATGGGACCATGGAGTCCACCGCGCGCGAGTCCGCACCGACGTTGTCCCCAACGGCCCAGTCCCTGATCAACTGGGACCTCGCTGCTTCCGCGGCGGCGCGGCTGGCTCCGGCCGGCCCGGTGCTGGATGAAAAGGCCATTGGCGAGGCGGTGGACAGCCTCCGCCGGCTCGCCGACGCATCCGTCCCGCATGTCCACGACATCACCGGCCTGGAAGCCGCGCGGGACCTGCGGGACTCCTCCGTGCTGGTGGTGGACCGGGCATCCTGGGCCAAGGCCAACACCCAGAGCTTCGCGGTGATGCTCAAGCCCGCCATGCAGAAGATGCTGGACAGCCGCCGCGGCACCCTGAGCCCCTCCGCGGCCAGCGTCAGCGGCGCCATCACCGGCGGCCAGCTCGGCGCCGTGCTCGCCTTCCTCTCCAGCAAGGTGCTGGGCCAGTACGATCCCTTCGCGGCCCTGGCCGAGAACTCCAGTGCGCCTGCTGCGGGCCGGCTCCTGCTCGTGGCACCGAACATCGTCTCGGTGGAGCGTGAACTCAACGTCGCGCCGGAGGACTTCAGGCTCTGGGTGTGCCTGCACGAGCAGACCCACCGGGTCCAGTTCGCCGCGGCACCTTGGCTGCGCCACCACATGCTCGAACAGATCGATGAACTCAGCGGCCACCTGCTGGGGAACGTCGATTCCCTGATGGAGCGCGCCTCCGCCGCTGCCCGTTCGTTGAAGGACCGTTCCGCCACCGGAAACACGCCCGGCCGGGGCGCCATCCTGGACCTGCTGCAGGACCCCGAAGAGAAGGCCGCCATCTCCCACCTCACCGCGGTGATGAGCCTCCTCGAAGGGCACGCCAACGTGGTGATGGACGCCGTTGACGCCAGCATCGTCCCCTCCGTGAAGACCATCAGGCAGCGGTTCAACGACCGCGGCAAGGACCGCGGCGTGATCGAAAAGTTCATCCGCAGCCTCCTGGGCCTGGACGCGAAAATGCGCCAGTACTCCGACGGCGCCCGCTTTGTCCGCGCGGTGGTGGACGTGGCCGGCATGGCGGGCTTCAACAGGGTCTGGGAGTCGGTGGACCACTTGCCCACGGAGCCGGAGATCCACGACGCCAAGCTTTGGATTGACCGGATGGGCCTCTGATTGCCGGACGCCCAGCCGCACCACCCGCCCATGCCTGAGAATCCTTCCACCGGCCCAACCCCGCGCCGCAGCGGACGGCGCCGTCCCGGCAGGCTCGCCCCCGTCGTCGGCACTGCGCGCAAAATGCTGCAAAAAGCGCTCGCCGACGCCGGCTATCCCCGCCGTATCACCGTGGCATGCAGCGGCGGGCCCGACTCCCTGGCACTCGCCGCGGTGGCCGCCTACTTCGCCCGGCGTGGCCACGTTGACGGCCATCCGCTGGCCGTGGGCGCCGTGGTGGTGGACCACCAGTTGCAGGCAGGGTCCGCCCAGGTTGCCGCCCGCACCGCTGAAGCCCTGCGGGAGCTGGGCCTCGATCCTGTCGAAATCCGCACCGTCACGGTCTCGGCGGCCGGCATGGGCCCAGAAGCTGCGGCCCGCGAGGCCCGGCACGCCGCGCTGGAGGCTGCAGCGGACCAGCAGGGCGCCGGCGCCATCCTCCTGGGACACACCCTCGACGACCAGGCCGAACAGGTCCTGCTGGGCCTGGCCCGCGGCTCCGGAACGCGGTCCCTCGCCGGCATGCGGCCCGCCCGCGCAGGAACCGGACACAGCGTGCTGCTGCGCCCTTTCCTGGGGCTGCGCCGGGCAGATACGGAGGAGATCTGCGCCGTCGAGGAGCTGGAACCCTGGCACGACCCCACCAACACCGACCCTGCCTTCGCCCGCTCGCGCACCAGGGTGGAAGTGCTCCCGCACCTTGAGCAAAAGCTGGGTCCGGGAGTGGCCGAGTCCCTGGCCCGCACCGCCGCGATCCTGCAGCTGGACGCGGACTACCTCGAGGATGTGGCGGAAAGCACCTATGCCTCCCTCGTGGAGCGGGACGGCACGGACCTCAGCCTGCCGGAGGAGGCGCTGGGGGCTTTGGCCCCAGCCATCAGGTTCCGCGTGATTGCCAAAGCAGCGGCCGACGCCGGCGGCCAGCAGCCCGGCTACCAGCGCCTTTTGGCGGCGGAAGCGCTGCTCCGGCGGCAGGGTTCCGCAGGCCCGGTGGAGCTTCCGGGCGGCGTGAGCGTGTACCGGTTGTCGCTGGCGCAACTGGAACGGCCTGCCGGTGCCGGCAGCCCGGGAGGCGCCGCTTCCGTTCCCCGTGAACGGGCGCGCTGTGGGAAGCTAGTATTCCGGCCTCAAAAACCGCCCGAAAAATAGTCGCACCCCGCATCTAAACAGGAGCCATTGGTGGATTCAAACGACGTCCAGGCAGACCTCAAGCACGTTCTCTACACCAAGGAACAGATCCAGCAGCGGATCACCGAACTCGCCGCGCAGATCGACAAGGACTATGAAGGGCGCGAGATCCTCGTTGTCGGTGTCCTCAAGGGGGCCGTGATGGTCATGGCGGACCTGGCCCGGGCCCTGCACAGCCACGTGTCCATGGACTGGATGGCGGTGTCTTCCTACGGCTCCGGGACGCAGTCCTCCGGCGTGGTGCGGATCCTGAAGGACCTGGACACCGACCTGATGGGCAAGGACGTGCTGATCGTCGAGGACATCATCGATTCCGGCCTCACCTTGTCCTGGCTGAAGACCAACCTGGAATCCCGCGGCACCGCCTCGGTGGAGATCTGCACCGCCTTCCGCAAGCCCACCGCCGCCAAGGTGGAGATCGACGTCAAGTACGTTGGCTACGACATCCCCAACGAATTCGTGGTGGGCTACGGCCTGGACTACGCCGAAAAGTACCGCAACCTGGACTTCGTGGGCACCCTCGCCCCGCACGTCTACGAATAAGCTGCCCGCGACAGCAGCCCCTGCTGCCCGGGGCCACCACCGTGGGTAGCAGGAACGTTGGCATCAGGGACGTGGCCCGGGCGGCAGGGGTGTCCGCCACCACCGTCTCCCATGTCCTCAATGACGCGCCATACGCCCGCGTCAGCCCCGAAACCCGCGAAAAAGTGAAGTCGACGGCGGCTCGGCTGGGGTACGGGCCCAACCGGCTGGCCCGGGCCCTCCGCAGCCGCAAGTCAGGCGTGCTGGGCCTGGTCAGCGAGGACGTGGCCACCACGCCGCATGCCGGCCGCATCATCCTCGGCGCCGACGAAGCGGCCCGCGCCCGGGGCTACACCCTGATGATCATCAACACGGCGGGCTCGGCGGACCACGGATCCCGTGAAGCCGACGTGGAGTCCCTGCTGGAGCGGCAGGTGGACGGCATCCTCTACGCCACCATGTACCACCGGTACCTGCACGCGCCTGCCAACCTCGGCAAGGTCCCTTCGGTTCTGGTGGATGCCGTCACAGCGGATGACAGTTTTCCGGCAGTGGTCCCGGACGAGTACGGCGGTGCGGCCGCCGCGGTGGAAGCCCTCCTTGCCGCGGGCCATACCCGGATCGGGTTCATCAACAACACCGAGGACGTTCCCTCCACCGTCCGGCGGCTGCAGGGTTTCCGGGACACGCTGACCCGCGCGGGCCTGGACGGTTCCTCCGCCCCCGTCGAGCCGGCGTCGTCCGATGCTGCCGGGGGATACGCTGCCGCCCGCAGGATGCTGGGAAGCGGCCACCCGCCGTCGGGCCTCTTCTGCTACAACGACCGCATGGCCATGGGCGCCTACCGCGCGGCCGCGGAACTGGGCCTCTCCATCCCGGGCGACCTGTCCGTCGTCGGCTTCGATGACCAGGAACTGATTGCCGCCAGCCTCCACCCCGGCCTGAGCACCGTGGCCCTGCCGCACTACGAAATGGGTGCGTGGGCGGCGGGCCGGCTGATCGACGCCATCGAAGCCGACGCCATCGAAGCCGAATCCGGCGAAGCCCCCAAAACCGGCGCCGGCACCCGCGGCGGAACATCCGGCCCGGTGCTCCTCGGCTGCCCGCTGGTCACCCGCGGGTCCGTCGCAGCGCCGCCGGAACAGCCCTGACCGGGGCATTCCCTGACTTCCGGGCCCGCTACGCCCACAGGGAACTTTTGCTTTTCGCTATGCGTGATGTACTCCGGACGGTGTATAGCTAGAAGCTGACGCAGCACCATCACGCGCGCAGACTACTCGCCGTGAAGCACTACCGGAAGGGACGGGGCGAGCCCCCGAACAGATGAAAGCTAAGAACTTCTTCAAAGGCCCGGGCATCTGGATCGTCGTTGTGGTCGGTCTGCTCCTGGTGGCTTTTGCAACGCTCGCCCCCGGCGGTGCAGCCCGGATCGACACGGACAAGGGCCTGGAGCTGCTTTCCAGCAACAAGGTGGAGCAGGCCAAGATCTTCGACGGCGAAAACCGCGTTGACCTCACGCTGAAGGACAACCTGCAGGTGAACGGGCAGGACAAAGGCAAGAGCGTGCAGTTCTTCTTCGTGGACGCCCGCGCGCAGGATGTGGTGAAGGCTGTCACCGACGCCAAGCCCGCCCAAGGCTTCACAGACCAGCCCATCGAGAGCAACTGGTTCTCCGGGCTGCTCTCGCTCCTGATCCCCGTGATCCTCCTGGGCGCCCTGTTCTGGTTCCTGATGACCCGGATGCAGGGCGGCGGCTCCAAGATCATGCAGTTCGGCAAGTCCAAGGCCAAGATGGTCAGCAAGGACATGCCGCAGGTGACCTTCGCCGATGTCGCAGGTTCCGACGAGGCAGTGGAGGAACTGCAGGAAATCAAGGAATTCCTGCAGGAGCCTGCAAAGTTCCAGGCCGTCGGCGCCAAGATCCCCAAGGGCGTGCTGCTCTACGGCCCGCCAGGCACCGGTAAGACGCTGCTGGCCCGCGCAGTGGCCGGTGAGGCAGGCGTCCCCTTCTTCTCCATCTCGGGCTCGGACTTCGTGGAAATGTTCGTCGGCGTCGGTGCCTCCCGCGTCCGCGACCTCTTTGAACAGGCCAAGGCCAACTCGCCCGCCATCATCTTCGTGGACGAGATCGACGCCGTGGGCCGGCACCGCGGCGCCGGCATTGGCGGCGGCAACGACGAACGCGAGCAGACCCTCAACCAGCTGCTGGTGGAGATGGACGGCTTCGACGTCAAGACCAACGTCATCCTGATCGCCGCCACCAACCGGCCCGACGTCCTGGACCCTGCACTGCTGCGTCCGGGCCGCTTCGACCGCCAGATCGGTGTGGAGGCCCCCGACCTGATCGGCCGCGACCAGATCCTCAAGGTCCACGCCAAGGGCAAGCCGATGGCTCCGGGCGTCGACCTCAAGGCCGTCGCCAAGAAGACGCCGGGTTACACCGGTGCGGACCTGGCGAACGTCCTCAACGAGGCCGCCCTGCTTACCGCCCGCTCCAACGCGAACCTGATTGATGACCGCGCCCTGGACGAGGCCATCGACCGCGTCATGGCCGGCCCGCAGAAGCGCAGCCGCGTCATGAAGGAACACGAGCGGAAGATCACCGCCTACCACGAGGGCGGGCACGCCCTGGTTGCGGCGGCCCTGCGGAACTCTGCTCCGGTCACCAAGATCACCATCCTCCCGCGCGGCCGGGCCCTGGGCTACACCATGGTGGTGCCGGACAACGACAAGTACTCCGTGACCCGCAACGAACTCCTGGACCAGATGGCGTACGCCATGGGCGGGCGCGTCGCCGAGGAGATCGTGTTCCACGATCCGTCCACCGGCGCCTCCAACGACATCGAAAAGGCCACCGGCACCGCCCGGAAGATGGTCACCGAATACGGCATGAGCGAACGGGTCGGCGCGGTCCGGCTGGGCCAGGGCGGCGGCGAGCCGTTCCTGGGCCGCGACGCCGGGCACGAGCGCAACTACTCGGACCAGATCGCGTACGTCGTGGATGAGGAAGTGCGCCGCCTGATTGAGCAGGCCCATGACGAAGCGTACGAAATCCTCACCGAAAACCGGGACATCCTGGACATCCTGGCCCTGGAACTGCTGGAGCGGGAAACCCTGAACCAGGCCGAGATCGCCGACATCTTCCGTGACGTCCGCAAGCGTGACTTCCGCGAGGTGTGGCTGTCCAAGGAAACCCGCCCCGTGCAGATGGCGGGTCCGGTGGAGAGCCGGCTGGAGCGGGCAGAACGCGAGGCCCAGGAGGAAGCGAAGAAGGCCCGGATGGACGAGCCGCTGGACGCCCAGCCGCCGCATTCCCAAGGTGTTGCGGAGGATGCGCCGTTTCATGGCGGCACCCCCGAATCGGGGCCCGGCACCCTTCGCGGCTAAGCTTTCCCTGTGACTTCCTTCGACGACGACGACGTTTCCGCCTCCGCCGATCACCTGGCGGAAGGCGGTCACCGGTCCTCAAAACGTGAAAGAGTGGACCGGCCCCGGATCGAGGCGGCCGTCCGCGAGATCCTCCTCGCCATCGGCGAGGACCCGGACCGCGGCGGGCTCGTAGATACCCCCAAACGGGTTGCGAAGGCGTACGCCGAGGTGTTCGCCGGGCTGCACCACGACCCCGCCGAGGTCCTGTCCACCACCTTTGACCTGGACCACGAGGAACTCGTCCTGGTCAAGGACATTCCGTTCTATTCCACCTGCGAGCACCACCTGGTGCCATTCCACGGGGTGGCGCACGTTGGCTACATCCCGTCGCATGACGGCAAGGTCACCGGGTTGAGCAAGCTGGCCCGGCTGGTGGACATCTACGCCCGCCGCCCGCAGGTCCAGGAGCGGCTGACCACGGAGATCGTCGAAGCGATGGTCCGCTACCTCAAGCCCCGCGGGGCGATCGTCGTTGTCGAATGCGAGCACATGTGCATGTCGATGCGCGGCATCCGCAAGCCCGGAGCGAAGACCGTCACCAGTGCGGTCCGCGGGCAGCTGCATGACCCGGCCACCCGTGCCGAGGCCATGAGCCTCATCCTCGGAAGGTAACAAACCATGGATTCACTAGCCGCAGCCCCCGGAACGGGGCCCGCGACCTCGCCGCTGCCCATCCTCCGCAAGCCCCGCCCGGCGGCCCGCTTCGAGGACCTCCCCACCGGCCGCACACTGGTCATGGGGATCCTGAACGTCACCCCGGATTCCTTCAGTGACGGCGGAAAGCACCCCACCGCGGACACCGCCATCGCTGCCGGCCTGCGGATGTTGTACGCAGGGGCGGACATCATCGACGTCGGCGGGGAGTCCACCCGCCCCGGTGCCGAGGACGTCACGCCGGAAGAAGAGCAGCGGCGCGTCCTGCCGGTCATCGAAGCACTCGTGAAGGCCGGTGCGCTGGTCAGCATCGACACCACCCACGCCGCCACTGCGGCCGCCGCCCTGAAGGCCGGCGCCGCCATCATCAATGACGTCTCCGGGCTGACCATCGAACCGGAGATGGCGGAGCTCGTGGCAGCATCCAAGGTCCCCTACGTCCTCACGCACCGCCGCGGGGACGCCCGGACCATGAATTCACTCGCTGAGTACACGGACGTGGCAGGCGAGGTCGTGGCCGAGCTGGCGGGGGTGCGGGACAAGCTCTACGCCGCAGGAGTCAGCCACGAGCAGATCATCGTGGACCCCGGCCTGGGGTTCGCCAAGAACGACGCCCACAACTGGGAGCTGCTGCAGAACCTGGACCAGCTGGACAGCCTGGGCCACCGGGTCCTGGTGGCGGCCTCCCGCAAGAGGTTCCTGGGCACGCTGCTCACCGTGGCCGGCAAGTCCGCGGCTCCGGAGGAACGGGACGGTGCCACGGCGGCAATCACCGCCATCAGCGCCTCGCGCGGCGCATGGGCAGTCCGCGTGCACGACGTCGGGCCAAGCCTTGACGCCGTCAAGGTCGCTGCCCGCATGGCAGCGGTACCCACGCCACAAGCCGTACCCAAGACGCACTAGGGCCGGGGGACCCCATGGACAGGATTACGCTGACGGGCGTGACCGCCGTCGGTCATCACGGCGTGTTTGATTTTGAGCGCCGCGAGGGCCAGCCTTTCGTGGTGGACGCGGTGCTCTATCTTGACTTCGCCGCAGCAGCGGAGTCAGACGACGTCCGGGACACCGCGCACTACGGCGAGGTGGCGCAGCGTATTACCGACTGGATCGCCGGGGAACCCCTGAACCTCATCGAGGCGTTGGCCGTGCGGATTGCCGAGAGCCTGCTTGACGAATTCCCGCTCCAGGCGGTGGACATCACCCTCCACAAACCCCAGGCTCCCATCGCAGTGCCTTTTGGCGACGTCGCCGTGACCGTCCACCGGAGCCGTGTCCCGGCCGACAACGGCCTGTCCGGGGAGCCGGCATGAACCGCGCCTACACCAAGGCCGTGCTGGCCTTGGGCAGCAACCTTGGCGAGCGGAATGAAACCCTGACCGAAGCCGTGGCCGACCTCGTGGATCCGCCGGAAGTCAGGCTCCTGGCTGTCTCCCCGATCGTCCAGACCAAAGCCGTAGGCGGCCCGTCCGGCCAGCCGGACTTCCTGAACATGGTGATTACCGTGGAGACCAGCCTGGGTGCGCAGGAACTGCTGGAGCACTGCCAGGCGGTGGAGAACAAGCACCTCCGCGTCCGCGAGGTCCGCTGGGGGCCGCGGACGCTCGACGTCGACATCATCACCTATGGCGACCTGCACAGTGACGATCCGGCGCTGACGCTCCCGCATCCCCGTGCTGCCACCCGGGCCTTCGTCCTGTACCCGTGGTCGCTGATCGAACCCGCCGCCATGCTGGGCGCGGAACGGATCAGCGCCCTGGCGGTCCGTGCCCCGGACTTCGGCGACCTTGCGCCGTTCGACGGTTTCGGGGACTTCGACGGGATGCCGACGGCAGGAGCGGTGGAGCCGCGATGAAACCCATCAACCCGCTGCGCCTGATGCTGATCGGCGTCATCCTTGCCGTCGCGGGCTGGTCGGCGACCGTGGTCACCAGCCGCTACAGCATTGCCACACCAGTCCTTCCCGCCACCGCGCTGGCCACCATGGGCGTCATCGTCATCATCACGCTGATCCTGGGCATCCGCGTCGTGCGGTGGCGCAACAGCCTCAAGCCCGGCAGCAAGGCAAAGAAGACCCAACTTGATCCGCTCCTGGCCGCAAGGACACTGATCCTCGCCCAGGCGTGCGCCTACGCCGGAACGGTCCTGCTGGGCTGGCACGCGGGCATCGTCCTGGACCAGTTGCGGATCTGGAGCCTGCGGAGCGACCAGGGCATCACCTGGCTTGCCTTGGCCATGGCCGGCGGCGGCCTGGTGATGATCGTGGTGGGGCTCGTGGTGGAACGGTTCTGCCGGATCCCTCCGGAGGACGGCGACACCACCAGCACCGACGGCAAGGGCCGCCCTGCCCGCGGCGAGGCTGCCGGGGAAGGCGAATATGCGTACCGAGGCGATTGACCCGCCCGGTATTTCCTGGCAGCGGGTGTCGCCACGGTACGTCACGGTCCGGCTGGCGGAGTGGGCCCTCGGCAACCTGGTTGCGGTGCTGGTCCTGTCCGCTCCGCTGGTGTTTGTCATCCTGGGCTGGTGGTCCTGGCCGCCTGTGTGGCTTGCCGTGACCGTCCCGGCCGCCATGCTGGTGCTGGCCTTGTGGCGGCTGGTGCTCATTCCGCGGCAGGTCCGGGCCATCGGTTACGCCGAGCGGGACGAGGACCTGCTGGTCAGGGGCGGCATCTTCTTCCAGCGCACCATGGCCGTGCCGTACGGGCGCATGCAGTACGTGGATATCGCCGTGGGGCCGGTGGAGCGGGCCCTGGGCCTGTGCACGCTGAAGCTCCATACCGCCTCGCCCGGAACCCATGCGCGCATTCCCGGCCTGCCGGTGGCTGAGGGCGCCCGGCTCAGGGAAGAGCTGACGGCACGCGGCGAAGCCAGGCTGGCCGGGCTGTGACCGCTGACGGCCAACTGCCGGCGGTGCCGCCCGCAGCGGCCGGCCGGGACACCGCAGCCGAGTCCGACGACGGCTGGCAGCGGGTGCACCCCGCGTCACCGTTTGTGAGGGGCTGGTTTGCCCTGGCCGCCATTGCGTTCTTCTTTGGGCGGGACATTTTTGAACGGGCCCTGCAGGGCCAGCCCGTTTTCGAGGAAGGCCTGGGGCGGCGCGCTCCGTGGCTCCTGGGCGGTGGCGCGGCCGTGCTGGTGGTGGCGGTGCTGGGGTTCGTACTGACCTGGTACTTCACCAAATACCAGGTGTCCGGCGGCTACGTCCGGGTCACCAGCGGCTTGCTGTTCCGCCAGCACCGGCAGGCGCGGCTGGACCGGGTGCAGGCCATCGACATCGTGCAGCCGCTGCTGGCCCGCATCTTCGGCCTGGCCGAACTCAAATTCGAGGTGGCCGACGCGGGGGAGTCCGCGGTGCGGCTCGCCTACCTCAGGATCGATGATGCGCGCCAACTGCGTGCCACCATCCTGGCCCGCGCGTCGGGTGCCGCAGCCGTCGCCGTGCCCGGGGCCGGCTTTTCCGGTGCCGGACAGCCGGCCCGGGCCGCAGCCGAGGAGCCGGAATTCCCGGTACTTGCCGTCCCGCCGTCGCGCCTGCTCGGTTCGCTGCTGCTGAGTGAGCAGAGCTTTTTCGTGGTGGTGGGCGGCGCCGCCTCCGTGGTGCTGTCCGCGGTGACGGACAACCGCGCCTTCTACTTCTACCTGGTGCCGGCGGTGCTGGGCCTGGCGGCCGGCTACTGGAATTTCTTCAACAGGGGCTACAACTTCACGGCGGCAGTCTCGCCGGACGGCATCCGGCTGAGGTACGGGCTGCTGGACACCCAGGCGCAGACCCTTCCGCCCGGCCGGATCCAGGCGGTAAAAGTGGCCCAGTCCCCGCTGTGGCGCCCGTTCGGCTGGTACCGGATGCAGGTGAACGTGGCCGGTTACGGGCAGTCCGGCAACGCCGTCGAGGGCAATACCCGGACCATCCTCCTGCCGGTGGGTAAACTTCCCGACGTCCTGGCCATGCTCTCCCTGGTGCTGCCGGACCCCGGTACTGACCAGCCCGCGGCCGTCTTTGCAGCCGGCTTGAACGGCAGGGATTCCGACGGCGGGTTCATCACCACGCCGCGGCGGGCCTGGCTGCTGGCACCCTTTGCGTGGCGCCGCAACGGCTTTGCCGCCACGGACACGGCCCTGTTGATCCGCTCCGGGCGGTGGTGGCGTGAGCTGGTGGTGGTTCCCCATCAGCGGACGCAGTCGCTGGCCCTGCAGCAGGGGCCCGTGGCGCGGCGGTTCCGGGTGGCGGACCTGGTGCTGCACACCACCGCCGGACCCGTCGTCCCGCGGCTGGCCCAGGCGGGTCTGGATGAGGCCCGGCAGCTCTTCAACGACCAGTCTGCGCGTGCCCGGCTGGCCCGGAAACGGCAAACCACGGAACAGTGGCTCCAGCAGGTTGCCCTGGCCGCGGGACCTATGACCACCAGCACCCCTTACCAACAGGAGGGCCAGCAGCATGGCTAAACCCGGACGCCTCGGCGTCGGAATCATCGGCGCCGGAAAGGTGGGGGCCGTGCTGGGCGCGGCCCTGCGCGCAGCAGAGCACGCCGTCGTCGGGGTCTCGGCGGTCTCGGACGCAAGCCGGGAACGGGCTGAGGCCCTGCTGCCGGGCGTTCCCATCCTGGAGGTGCAGGACATCGTGGAGCGCGCCGAGCTGGTGCTGCTGGCCGTGCCCGACGACGCCCTGCCGGGCCTCGTGGAGGGACTGGCGAAGCTCGGCGCCTGGCAGCCCGGCCAGCTGGTGGCCCACACCTCCGGCCGGTTCGGCGTGGGCGTGCTGCACCCGGTGCGGTCCGCCGGTGCCGTGCCGCTGGCCCTGCATCCGGCCATGACGTTCACGGGCATGAGCCTGGACCTTACCCGGCTCCTGGACTGCACCTTTGGCGTGACCGCAGATGCCGCCATGCTGCCGATCGCCCAGGCCCTGGTGGTGGAGATGGGGGCGGAGCCGGTGGCCATCGCCGAAGCGGACAGGACCCTCTACCACGCCGCCTTGGCCCATGGTTCCAACCACCTGGTCACCCTGGTTGCCCAGGCATCCCAGTTGCTGCGCGAGGTGGGGGTGGAGCTGCCGGAGCGCATGCTCGGCCCGCTCCTGCGGGCAACGCTGGAAAACGCGCTGGCCTCCGGGGAATCCGCGCTGACCGGCCCCGTGGCCCGCGGTGACGTGGGAACGGTCCGTGCCCACGCGGAAGCGCTGCGGGAGTTCGACGGCGGCGGGCACGGTGACGTGCTGGAAGCCTACCTGGCGATGGCCCGGGCCACAGCCCTGCGGGCAGAAGGCCGCGGACTGCTCAAACCCGACCAGCTGAAGGGGCTGCGCGAGGCCCTCGACCCGAAGGAAGACTGAATGTCCATTCAACTCGTCACCACCGTCGCAGGCCTGCACGCCGAGAGCGCCAGGCTCCTTGGCGCCAAGAAGGGTCTCTCGCAGGGGCTGGTGCCCACCATGGGCGCACTCCATGACGGCCATGCCGCGCTGGCGCGCACCGCCGTCGAGCAGAACGACGTGGTGGTGGCGAGCATCTTCGTCAACCCCCTGCAGTTCGGCGACGCCGGGGACCTGGACCGCTACCCGCGGACGCTTGAGGCGGACCTTGCCCTGCTGGAGGAACAGGGCGTGGACCTGGCCTTCGCGCCATCCGTGGAGGAGGTCTATCCAAACGGGGAACCCCTGGTTCGGATCACCTCCGGCCGCCTTGGCGAAAAGTGGGAGGGTGCGTCGCGTCCGGGCCATTTCGACGGCGCGTTGACCGTGGTGGCGAAGCTGCTGCATTACGGCGTGCCCGCTGCCGGTCTTCCGGCCGGGTCCGCGAACCCGGCTTTGCCCGGCGGACTGCCGGCGTACCGGGCGTACTTTGGGCAGAAAGACGCCCAGCAGCTGGCCTTGGTGCGGCGGATGGCGGCGGACCTGAACTTCCCGGTGGAGATCGTTGGTGTGCCCACGGTGAGGTCTGCGGACGGGCTGGCGTTGTCCAGCCGCAACCGCTTCCTGTCCGCGGACGAGCGGGAGGCCGCGTTGGTCCTGTCCCGGGCACTGCGGCTGCTGGAACAGCGCGCAAATGCCCACGAACCGCTGGACCTGGAATCGGCGCTGGCCCTGGTGGAGTCCCAGCCGCTGGTGGAACTGGACTACTTCGACGTGGTGGACCCCGGCACGCTTGAGCCGTTGGCGGAAAACTGCAGGGAGACCCCGTTCCGCGGCGACGCCCTGGCCCTCATCGCGGCCAAGGTGGGCCCGGTCCGCCTGATCGACAACATGCCGTTGAGTTCCTGAGCGCCGGCGGCTTGCAGCCCGGCGTCACATGGCCCGGGCTACCAGCCCGGGCTGTCCGGGCTGTTCATGAGCTGTTCGAGGAGCGCGCGCTCCGGACGCCCGGGATTCCTGGCCACGCACCCGCGGAGCCGGTCCCGCACCCACTCTTCCCGCGGATCCTTGCTGCAGAGCACCTCATCGATGATCTCCTGCGCCTGCCACCGGAGCGATTCGATGGCGAACTGCCGGACGTCCTCGGGAGTGTCGCCGGACATCCACGGGTCCGGGTCCGAGGGGACGCCTTGGAACATTCGCTCTACTGTCATCGGGGCCTCCTTGCACCAATCCGAAGTGGCCCGTGGGGTGGCCGCTGCGGCTACGAGAGCACTGCGCGTAGGTGAAACCTTACTGCCGGAAACCGGGTCCTGTCTGTACCCCAATCCCGCAGACAGCCGCACCGCCAGAGTCGAAGGTCCCGGGAAGGAACCGCCACCACGGCGTCACGTGGATTCCAATATAGTCAGCTTGCTTATCACTTTCACCTTTCCTAGGGTGGAAGTTGTCAGGAATTCAACTCTGGAAGCGGATCCGGGCACCGCAGTGGTGCATGGTCCGCCTCAGGCAAGGAGGAGCTATGTCGGAGCACAACATCGCAGGCAAGAAGGTCGCATTCCTGCTGACTGACGGCGTGGAGCAGGTGGAGCTCACCAGTCCCTGGCAGGCCGTGAAGGACGCCGGCGGCGAGCCCACCCTTTTGGCGCCCAAGAGCGGCAAGCTGCAGGGCTACAACGGCACGGACAAGGGCGATACTTTCGACGTCGACCTCACGGTGGCGGATGGCAAATCCCTCCGATTATGACGCGCTGGTCCTTCCCGGCGGGGTTGTCAACGCGGACCATCTGCGGGTGGACAAGGACGCCCGGGCCTTCACGCGCAGCTTCTTTGAACAGCACAAGCCGGTGGCGTCCATCTGCCACGGGCCGTGGCTGCTGATTGATGCAGGAGTCATCAAGGGCCGGAACGTCACGTCCTACTTCACCCTTGAGACGGACCTGAAGAACGCCGGCGCCAACTGGTCGGACCAGGAAGTTGTGGTGGACCAAGGCCTGGTGACCAGCCGCAACCCGGATGACCTCCCGGCATTCAACAGCAAGCTGGTGGAGGAGATCTCGGAAGGCCGGCACGCGGGCCAGACAGCCTAAAGCCCCAACTGTTCCCTCAGGGTTTAGGGGAAATTCCCGTGCCGGGGAATTACTCCAGCGGGTAGAGTGTTGGCATCTGCAGCGGCGCCGACCGCCCATCACTTTCAAGAACCCCTGAGGGAACACCCATGTCTACCGAAGTCTCTCCCAACGCCGGCGGCCAGTCCGTTCCCGCCGCAGGAACCGTCGCGGAACCCCGCACGGGCACCGGGCCCGCTGCGCCGGAGAAGATGTCCCGGGAGTCAGTGACCATCATCAGCACGCTGCTGGTGGCGACGTTCGTGGTGATCCTCAACGAGACCATCATGAACGTCGCCCTGCAGCGGCTCATGGTGGACCTCCGCGTGGACGCACCCACCGTCCAGTGGCTCTCCACCGGGTTCATGCTCACCATGGCCGTGGTCATCCCCACCACCGGTTTCATCCTGCAAAGCCTGTCCACCCGGGCCGTTTTCATGCTGGCCATGGGATTGTTTGCCGGCGGCACCGCACTTGCCGCCGTGGCCCCCGGATTCGAAGTCCTCCTGCTGGCACGCATCGTCCAGGCAGGCGGCACGGCCATCATGCTCCCGCTGCTGATGACCACCATCCTCACCCTGGTCCCGCTGGCCAGGCGCGGCGCGGTCATGGGCAACGTCAGCATCGCCATCTCGGTCGCCCCGGCCATGGGCCCCACTGTTTCCGGGCTGATCCTCGAACACTTCACCTGGCGCTTCATGTTCGTGTTCGTGTTGCCGGTGGCGCTGGCGGCCCTGGCCATCGGCGCAAAATTCCTCACCAACGTGGGTGAGGCGGAGAAGACCAAGCTGGACTTCTCCTCCGTGCTCCTCACGGTCCCCGCGTTCGGCGGCCTTGTGTACGGACTCAGCCAAATCGGCGGCGGCCACGGCGGCCAGTCCGGTCCCGGCGCCGCAGCCATCGCCGCCCTGGTCATCGGCGTGGCCGCCCTCGCGGTTTTCATCCTCCGCCAGGTCCGCCTGCAGAAGGCCGCTGCGCCGCTGCTGGACCTGCGTGCGTTCAAATTCCGGATGTTCACCGTCTCGGTCCTGCTGATGGTGGTGGCCATGATGGCATTGTTCGGCGGGGTCATCCTGCTGCCGCTCTACCTGCAGGAAGTCCGGGGCCTGGGCTCGCTGGAAACCGGACTCGCGCTGCTCCCCGGCGGCCTGGCCATGGGGCTGCTCGGCCCGGTGATCGGCCGCGCGTTCGACAGGGTGGGCCCGTTGCCGCTCACCGTGACGGGATCCATCCTGATGGTGGTGACGCTCTGGCAGTTTTCAATGCTCGACGCCGGCACGGCGGTGTGGTGGATCATCACCCTGCACGTCGGGCTGAGTTTCGGCCTGGCCCTGCTGTTCACCCCGGCCTTCACCACCGGCCTGAACCCGCTGCCACCGCACCTCTACTCGCACGGCTCCGCGATCATGAGCACCACCCAGCAGGTGGCCGGCGCCGCCGGGACGGCGCTGCTCGTGTCCATCTTCGCCGTGGTGAGTGCGACGTCGGGGCTCGTCGCCGGGATGAGCGCCGCCTTCCTGACGGCAACCGTCATAGCCCTTGCCGCCGTCGTGCTGTCCGCCATGATGCGCAAGACCGAAGGCGCCGGACCGGGCCACGGCGCCCACTAGCCCAACCGGGCCGGGATCAACCGGCGAAGAAGTCGCTCAGTTCCTTGATCAGCTTGTCGGGGGCCTTGATGGCGCCGTCGTGGCCGAAGCCGGGCAGGATGGTGTAGCTGGAGCCGGAGAGGACGTCGTGGATCTGGCCGCACGCGATGCCGAAGTAGGCCGGGCTCTTTTCGCCCACCACAATCAGCGTCTCCAGGGGGAGCGCCTGGAACGGTTCGGCCGGCATGTCTGCGGCGATGATGGCCTTGATCTCGCGGACACCGGTGCGCATCAGTTCGCGTTGCTGCTTGCCCTCCGTGGTGCCCGCTGTCAGCTTGTTGGCCAGCGTCAGCATGGACAGCGGCATGCGCGAGGAGAACGTGCCGCCGGCCTCAAGGCCGCGCTGGATCACCGCGAGGGCCCGGTCGTCGTCTCCGGCAGCAACGGCGCGTTCGTACTCCACGATCCAGCTGGCCGTGACGCTGCCGTTCACCGAGACGGCGGGGTCGTAGACGGCCAGCCGTTCCACCGGCAGCGTCCGTGCCGCGTGCAGGGCAACCGCTCCACCGAAGCTGTGGCCGAAGACGTCAGTGCTGGCGGTGTGCTTCATGACGGTGTCCAGGTCCCGGATGTCCACGTCCAGCGTGTAGTCCTCGGGCTGCGGGGACGATGAGCCGCGGCCGCGGCGGTTGAACGTGTGCACCGGCCGGCCCAGGGCGGCGCTCAGTTTCTGGGCGAATTTGGTGTAGTCCGCAGCCGTCACCATGGAGGGCGGCACCACCACCACGCCCGAACCAGCCGAAGCGAGTTCCGCGCCGGTGGAGAAGAGCTCCACAGTGCCGCCGTCGGGGGTCCTGATGTTCTCTCGCGTCATGTTCCGAGCCTAGCCGAGCAAGCCGGGTGCGGGCATCACTGGCCGGTGCGGCCAGGCTCAGGCGAGCCGCCTGATCAGCTCCCTGCTGGCTGCGCGGATGGCCGGGAGTTCCGCGCCGAGTCCACAAAGGATGAGCCCGGCATCCGCCGCCTGCAGGGCCGATTCTGCGTTTGCCGCACCGTCTGCGCGGAGGTAGATCAGTGATTCGACCAGGCGGAAGGTGAAGTCGCCGCCGTCCGGCCCGGAGGCGGTGGCGGACAGGCCGCTGCCAAGTTCCCCGTAGAGCCGCCGCAGTTCCTGCCGGTCGGCCAGGAACCGGGCAAAACGCGTGCTCCGGACCTCGGGCAGGTGGTAGAGGACGCCGAGGTTCCACCGTGCGCTGCACAGTTGCGTGCCGTCATACAGTGCGACGGCGTGCAGCCGGCTCCCGGCCGGGCTTTCGGTCCCTGCGCTGCCGGCGGGCAGCGCGGCCACGGCCCGGGCAAACTCCAGGCCGCCGGACACCGTTCCCTCGAGCAGGTCCTCAAGGATGTCGTCCTTGGTCTTGAAGTGGTGGTAGAGCGATGACTGCCGGATCCCGACCGCGTCCGCGATGGACCGGGTGGAGGTGCTGGCGAAACCCTGGGTGGTGAACAGTTCCGCCGCGGCATCGAGGATTTCGTCGCGGGCGGTGGCGCCTGGCCGTGATGGCAGTTGGTGGCGGGGGCGTCCCGGTCCGGCGTAAGTCACCGACTCATTCTTGCACCGCAAAGCGGGCTCGAAGGTGCCCTGCGGGAACGGTGAGGGGATGGAAATATCCCCGAAACAAGATGTCTATCCGCCTTTTACAGAGGGGAAACTGTTTGGGGACATCGCGCTGGAAAACTATCAAGTGACCGGTAATCCGCAGCCTTCGGCCGAGCGCTGCACTGCCGGAAGGCTTCGCCCCCAAGATCCCTTTCCAGCCCCGGAGATTCCCATGACATCCACCGTTCTTCCCACCGTCCACCAGGACGATGCAGACCTGACGTCCCTTGGCTACCAGCCCACCCTGCACCGAAAGCTCGGCCGCTACGCTTCCTTTGCCGCCGGTTTCTCCTTCGTCTCCATCCTCACCACCATCTTCCAGCTCTTCGCCTTCGGCTACTCCTTCGCTGGTCCCGCGTTCTTCTGGACCTGGCCGGTAGTGCTGGTGGGCCAGCTGCTCGTGGCCCTCAATTTTGCCGAACTCGCCGCCCGCTACCCGCTCTCCGGAGCCGTTTACCAGTGGGCGCGCCGCGTCGGCGGGGAGGCCGTGGGCTGGTTTGCCGGCTGGTTCATGGCCATCGCGCAGGTGGTCACCGCGGCAGCCGCAGCCATCGCCCTCCAGGTGGTCCTGCCCCAGCTGTGGGACGGATTCCAGGTGGTGGGTGGTGACCCCGCCCTCAACACCGTCACCGGGGCATCCAACGCGGTGATCCTGGGTGCCGTCCTGCTGGTGGCCACCACCATCATCAACTCCCTGGGCGTCAAGCTCATGGCGCACGTGAACTCCGTCGGTGTCACCTGCGAAATCGTCGGCGTCGCAGCCGTGATCCTCGCCCTCATCAGCGCCGCCCAGCGCGGTCCGGACGTGGTGGCGGACACCACCGTCCTTGAGGGCTCGGACCTCGGCGCCGTGGGAGCCTTCCTGGTCTCGGGGCTCATGGCCGCCTACGTCATGGTGGGCTTCAACTCCGCCGGGGAGCTCTCCGAGGAAACCAAGGACCCGCGCCGCACCGCACCGCGGACCATTCTCTCCGCCCTGCTCATCTCCGGCATTGGCGGCGCCCTGATGATCATCACCGCCCTGATGGCCGCCCCCAGCCTCGACGATGGCCGCCTCGCCACCGAAGGCCTGCCCTACGTCCTCACCGCTGTCCTGGGAACCTTCTGGGGAAAGGTCCTGCTGGTTGACGTTGCCATTGCCATCTTCGTCTGCACCTTGGCAATCCAGACCGCCGGTTCCCGGCTCGTATTCTCGATGGCCCGCGACGGCAAGCTCCCGGCGTCGGCCTTGCTCTCCTCCGTTCACCCCACCCGCGGGACGCCCATGTGGCCCTCGATCGTGATCGGCGCGCTGGCAGTTGCCGTGCTGGCCATCAACGTCGGCAACGCTGCCCTCTTCACCACCCTGTGCAGCGTCTGCATCGTGATGGTTTACATCGCCTACCTCCTGGTCACCGTCCCGCAGCTGATCAACCGCCTCCGCGGTGACTGGGCGCGGGTGGGCCAGACCATGCCTGCCGGCCTGTTCTCCCTGGGCCGTTGGGGCCTGCCGGTCAACATCCTCGCCGTCCTCTACGGAGGCCTCATGGTGGTCAACCTCGCCTGGCCCCGGCCCGAGGTGTACGACCCCTCCGGCGACAACGGGCTGCTCCTGTGGTCCGCACCGCTCATGGTCGCCGCCGTCCTCCTCCTGGGCGTCTGGGTCCGGCGCAGGAACCTCGCAGCCACCAAGGCCTGAGCCCTAAATTCCCATCGTTCCCGACAATAACCAGGACCTCGACCATGACACAGACCATCGAAACGGCCGCCGCCGGCACCGCCACCACGGCCGGCGCCCGCGCCCACGCCAGGGACCAGCACGGCAAGACCGCCGAAACCATGCGCTTCGTCCCGGCCGCCTCCGCGCCAGGGCGCCTCCTGTCCGGAATGCCCGACGACGCGTCCCCCACCTGGGCGGAGTCCCTCGCCTTTGGCCGCTACACCACCATGGCATTGGCCCGCGGCACCCGGATCCGGCTCACGGATACCGCCGGCGACGGCTGCGTCCACGCGCTCCTGTACCGGACCGGTGCCACCCACGAACGACTGAATGTCGCCGACACCGTCAAGGTCCCGTGGCAGGCCTATCCCGCTGCCGGGCACCCGCTGCTGTCCGACGCCGGCCGGCTGATGGCCACCATCGTGGCCGATACCTCCGCCCGGCATGATGCCCTGACGGGCGCCACCACGCTCACCGGCAACACCGCGAAATACGGTGCGGGAACAGTCCACAGCGCATCTCCGGCGGCGCGCGAACTGCTCACGCTGGGCGCCCTGAAGAACGGGATGGGTCCGCGGGACGTCGCTCCGTCGCTGTCCTTCTTCAAGGGCATCACCGTTGACCCGGCCGGCAGCATCACCTTCACCGGCAGCGCAGGCCCCGGTGCCGCCGTCGAGCTCCTTCTCCACCTGGACGCCGTCCTGGTCCTGGCCAACACAGCGCACCCGCTGGACCCCCGCCGGGAGTTCACCGGAACTGCCGTGGACATCCTTGCCTGGCACGCGCCGCAGGACCTTCGCGAACTCGAAGCAGGCCGCCTGGTTGGCCCACTGGCCCCGGAACACCTGCAGGCCCTGCTCAATACCGAACACGATCTCACCGCAAGGAACGCCCGATGAACACCGCCATTGAGACCCGCCCGGACGCTGCAGGCACGGCACTGGCCCCCGGCACCCTGATCCTGGACGAATTTGTCGAAGCCCGCGGCCCCTGGTCGGCAGTGGTGGCAGCCGGCGACGTGCTGACCATCGTGGACCTGGAAGGCAACCAGGCCGTTGACTGCCTGCTCTACGCAGCCGGGGACACCACCGTGCGCTACTCGGCTGCAGCCACCATCGCCGCGCAGCAGTCCATCGTCCTCACCACCGGTTCGGTCCTGCGCGCCGACACCGGTGCTGCCCTGATGACCGTTGTTGCGGACGAAGTGGGCGTGCACGACACCATTGGCGGCGCCTGCTCGCAGGAATCCAACACCCTGCGCTACGGCCAGCACACCCGCGAACAGCACGCCTGCGTGGAGAACTTCCTGATCGAGGGCTCCCGCTGGGGCCTGGGCAAGCGGGACCTGGTGTCCAACATCAACTGGTTCATGAACGTCCCGGTGGACCCGGACGGCGCCCTGGGGATCGTGGACGGACTGTCCGCCCCCGGCAAGCGCGTTGCGCTGAAGGCGGAGGTGGACACCCTGGTGCTCGTCTCCAACTGCCCGCAAATCAACAACCCGTGCAACGGCTTCAACCCCACGCCCGTCCGCATGATCGTCACCCGGCCGGAGGCTGCACTGTGACCACCACAAAACTCTTCGACACCCTCCTGATCGCCAACCGCGGCGAAATCGCGTGCCGCATCATCGAATCTGCCAGGAAACTGGGGCTGCGCACCATCGCCGTCTTCTCCGAGGCCGACCGCGGCGCCAAGCACGTCCGGCTCGCCGACGAGGCTGTGCTGCTGGGGCCAGCGCCCGCCAAGGAGTCCTACCTCCGGGTGGAGGCGATCCTGGCCGCGGCAAAGGAAACCGGCGCCGGCGCCATCCACCCTGGTTACGGCTTCCTGTCCGAGGACGCGGCCTTCGCCGAGGCCGTGGAAGCCGCAGGTCTCGCCTTTGTTGGCCCCACCCCCGAACAGCTGCGGATCTTCGGAACCAAGCACACCGCGCGCGACGCCGCACGGGCGGCCGGGGTACCCATGATCGCCGGTTCCGGCCTGCTTGAGGACGTGGACGCCGCCGTCGCGGCCTCCGCAACCATTGGGTTCCCGCTGATGCTCAAGGCCACCGGCGGTGGCGGCGGGATCGGCATGACGGTCTGCCGCACGGAGGCCGAGCTCGTGGACAGCTTCCCTCGCGTCGCCCGGCTTGCCGGTGCCAGCTTCGGCACCGCAGGGGTCTTCGCCGAACGGTATGTGGAGAACGCCCGCCACGTGGAGGTCCAGGTCTTTGGCGACGGCGAAGGCCGGGTGGTCAGCCTGGGCGACCGGGACTGCTCCCTCCAGCGCCGCCACCAGAAAGTCCTCGAGGAGGCCCCCGCCCCGGACCTGCCCGTCGATCTGCGCGAGGAACTGCACCGCAGTTCCCGCGCCCTCTGCGCCTCCCTTAACTACCGCTCGGCCGGCACAGTCGAGTTCGTCTACGACTCCGCCCGCAAGGAAGCCTCCTTCCTGGAAGTCAACGCCCGGCTCCAGGTGGAGCACCCCGTCACCGAGTCCGTCACGGGGGTGGACCTGGTGGAATGGATGCTCCGCCTCGCCCAGGCCGGCGCCGAAGCCCACACGGTGTTGGCGGACGTGCCCGATGCGTTGCCGGTATCCGGGCACGCCGTGGAGGCCCGCGTTTACGCAGAAGACCCGGCACGCGGCTTCCAGCCCAGCGCCGGAACCGTCACCAGCGCCGCCTACCCGGGGCCGGAGGAAGCGCGCGTGGATGCCTGGGTGGAGACCGGCACCGACGTCTCCACCAACTACGATCCCCTCCTGGGCAAAATCATCACCTCCGGCGCAAGCCGCACCGAGGCCTTCGACCGCCTCGCCGTTGCGCTGGGCAACACCCGGATCGATGGCATCGAGACCAACTTAGGGTTGCTCCGCGCCGTGAGCGGCATGAACGTGGTCCGCGCCGTCGAGCACTCCACCAGCACCCTGGACAACGTGGGGGACCCCGAACCGCGGATCACCGTGGAACGACCCGGGCTGCAGACCAGCGTGCAGGACTGGCCGGGACGCACCGGGCTCTGGCAGATCGGCGTTCCGCCGAGCGGCCCCATGGATGACCTCTCCTTCCGCCTGGGCAACACTGCGCTGGGCAACCCCGAAGGGGTCCCGGGCCTGGAGTTCACCATGACTGGACCCAGCCTGGTGTTCACGCATGCCACCACCGTCTGCGTCACCGGCGCGGAGGTCACAGTGACCGTTGACGGCGTGGAGGTGCCCGCCTGGACCCCCGTGACCGTCCCGGCAGGCGGGACGCTCGACGTCGGCACGGCCACCGGCAAGGGCCTGCGCGGCTACATCCTGTTCCAGGGCGGCCTGGACATTCCCGCCTACCTGGGCAGCGCGTCAACCTTTACCCTGGGCCAGTTCGGCGGCCACGCCGGACGGGTTCTGCGCGCCGGCGACGTACTCCGCGCGGTCACGGTGGATGGGGTACCGGCCGCAGGCCCGGCCGCAGCGGTGCCCGCCGACAGCCGCCCCGTCCTCGTGTCCACCTGGGAACTGGCCGTGGCCGAGGGGCCGCACGGCGCCCCCGAGTTCTTCCAGCGCGAAGATATCGAGGACCTGTATGCCGCGGAGTATGAGGTGCACTTCAATTCCGCCCGCACCGGCGTCCGTCTCATCGGCCCCAAACCCCGCTGGGCACGGACCGACGGCGGCGAGGCAGGCCTGCACCCGTCCAACATCCACGACACCGCCTACTCGGTGGGCGCCCTGGACTTTACCGGCGATACCCCCATCCTGCTTGGCCCGGACGGGCCCAGCCTGGGCGGGTTCGTCTGCCCCGTCACCGTCGTGACGGCCGAGCGCTGGAAGCTCGGCCAGCTCCGTCCGGGGGACAAGGTCCGGTTCGTGCCCATCAAAGCCAGCCAGGCGCCGTCGGCCGCGGACTTGGGACCCGGCCGCCAGCTGGTCCTCCCGGGCGACGCCGGCTGGTCCGGCAGTGCCGCCCTGAAGCTTCCGGCAGCGGAAGCGGCAACGCCGGGGCCGGTCCGCGGAGATGGCGACGACGGCGTCCTGGGCCGGGTGCCGGACGGTTCCGGCCGGCCCGCGGTCACGTACCGCCGCTCCGGCGATGACAACCTGCTGGTGGAATACGGCGACATGGTGCTCGACCTGGGCCTGCGGGCCCGGGTCCACGCCCTGCACCAGCACATCGAAGCGCTCCGGGTGCCCGGCATCGTTGACCTGACCCCGGGAATCCGGTCGCTGCAGATCAAGGTGGACCCGTCCGCCCTGTCCACCCGCCGGCTGCTGGGCCTGGTCCAGGAGGTCGAGGCAGCCCTGCCGGCGAGCTCCGAGCTGGTGGTTCCCAGCCGCACCGTCCGGCTGCCGCTGTCCTGGGACGACCCCGCCACCCGCGAGGCGATCGAACGCTACATGGCCGGCGTCCGGGATGATGCACCGTGGTGCCCGTGGAACATCGAGTTCATCCGCCGGATCAACGGCCTGGACTCCGTCAATGACGTCTTCGACACCGTCTTCAACGCCGAATACCTGGTCCTGGGCCTGGGCGACGTGTACCTGGGTGCGCCTGTGGCCACGCCGCTGGATCCGCGGCACCGCCTGGTCACCACCAAGTACAACCCGGCGCGCACCTGGACCCCGGAGAACGCGGTGGGCATCGGCGGCGCGTACATGTGCATTTACGGGATGGAGGGCCCCGGGGGCTACCAGTTCGTGGGCCGCACCACCCAGGTGTGGTCCCGGTACGCCGATTCCGCTCCGTTCGAACCCGGATCGCCTTGGTTGCTCCGTTTCTTCGACCGGATTTCCTGGTACCCCGTCAGCCCGGAGGAACTCCTGGACCTGCGCGCCGACATGGCGGCCGGCCGCGGCCGCGGCGTGGAGATCGAGGACGGCACGTTCTCGCTCGCTGAGCACGAACAGTTCCTGGCCGAAAACCGCGCGTCCATCGAGGCGTTCCGGGACAAGCAGGGTGCGGCTTTCGCTGTGGAACGGCAGGCATGGGCTGACGCCGGCGAGTTCGACCGTGCCGACGCGCTCGCCGCCGTCGCCGCCCCCGCAGCAGATGACGTGGTGGTTCCGGACGGCGGGTCCCTGGTCTCCGCCCCGTTCGCCGCGAGCGTCTGGAAGGTGGATGTGGCCGAGGGCGACCGGGTGGCGAAGGGCCAGCCGCTGGTCTCGCTGGAGGCCATGAAAATGGAGACAGTCCTGGAGGCGCCGTGCGACGGTGTGGTACTCCGTGTCCTGCCCACGGCGGGTTCGCAGGTGGTTGCCGGGGAGGCAGTGGTTGTCCTCGGCGGCAGCGACCTTGCGCTGCTCGAGGTGGAGGACCTGGAACTGGAAGGGGCCACGGTATGAACCCGGCACCCGCAGGCGCCGCCACGCGGCGCGCCGAAGCAGCACTGGCCGCGGTTGACGCCGTGGACCGCCCGGAAATCTGGATAACGCTACGCGGCCGCGAGGACGTCCTGGCCGAAGCGGCAACCATCGACGCCGCCGTTGCCCGGGGTGCGCACCTGCCGCTGGCCGGACTGGTGCTGGCCGTCAAGAACAACGTTGACGTGGCCGGGATTCCCACCACGGCGGCCTGCCCCGGCTTCGCCTACGTGCCGGAGCAGGATGCCGAAGCCGTGGCGCGGCTCCGCGCCGCGGGTGCCATGGTCCTCGGCGCCACCAACCTTGACCAGTTCGCCACCGGCCTGGTGGGAACGCGCAGCCCCTACGGCGCCGTCCGGGACTCCCGCCGGCCGGACCGGATCTCCGGCGGGTCCAGCTCCGGGTCCGCCGTGGCCGTGGCGCTGGGACTGGTGGACATCGCCATCGGCACCGACACGGCAGGATCCGGCCGGGTTCCCGCCGGGTTGCAGGGCATCGTGGGCATCAAGGCAACGCTGAACGTGGTCTCCACGGCAGGGGTGGTGCCGGCCTGCCGGTCCTGGGACGCCGTCACCATTTTCGCCCGGGACCTGGCCACGGCCGAGCTCGCCATGGGCATCATGGCCGGCGGTGCCCGGGCGTGGCCCGCGGACACAAAGCTCGCAGCGCCGTCCCGGCCCCGGGTGGCCTACCCCGCGAGCCTCCCGGCCCTGCCGCCTGAGTGGGCTGCGGAATTCCAGCGGCAGGTGGACCGCCTGCGGTCCAGCGGGGTGGATGCCGAAGCGATCGAGTTCGACGCGTTCCTCCAGGCAGCACGGCTGCTCTACGACGGAGCGCTGGTGGCCGAACGCCACGCTGCAGTTGGGGACTTCCTGGCAAAGCACGACGCCGGCACGGGCGGCCGTGCAGGCATCGATTCCACCGTGGAAGGCATCATCCGTGCCGCCGGCACGGTGTCCGCCTCCCGGTACGTCGCCGACACCGCCAGGCTGGAGGAATTGAAGGCCACCGCCATGGGCCGCCTCCAGGGCTTCGATGCCCTCCTGGTTCCGACGGCGCCGTTCCACCCCACCCTGGCAGAGGTTGCCGCGGATCCGGTGGGGGTGAACTCGTTGCTGGGCACCTACACGAACTTCTGCAACCTGTTCGATCTTTGTGCCGTGGCTGTCCCGGCCGGCGGGGTGGACGGCGCCCAGTTCGGCGTCACGGTGGTGGGCCGGGCGTTCGATGACGCCGTGGCGGCGGACATCGCCCGCCGGCTGGAAACCACCCCAGCGCAGCCTGGACTCTTCGCGGCCGGGGCGGCGCCTGGTGCCGCAGGACTGGAGGCAGCCGCAGGAGCCGCCCGGCCGTCGTCGCCCATTCCCTGGCCGGTCGCCGCCGGCGCAACGGCCCTGCCGCTGGTGGTGGTGGGCGCGCACCGCAAGGGCCAGCCGCTGGCCCGCGAGCTTGAGGAACTCGGCGCCTTCTGGGACGGGCCCGTCCGCACCGCTGCGCGCTACCGGATGGTGGCACTGGACACGGTGCCGCCGAAGCCAGGCGTGTACCGGTCCGACGACGGCGCAGAGCTGGCCGGGGAGCGGTGGCTGCTGCCGCCCGCGGCCTTGGGGACGTTCCTGGCCGCCCTTCCCGAGCCAATGCTGCTCGGGTCGGTCCAGCTCCGTGACGGGACGGCCGCCGTCGGCTTCGCCTGTGACGCCGTGGCCGCCGCGGGCGGGGAGGACATCACCGCCTGGGGCGACTGGCTGGCTGACCGGAGCAAAGAACCGAAGCCGCGGACCGTGTGGCGGGACCTGGGGGAGGCTGCCTTGGCGGGCTTCAGCCGCGGGGAACGGGGATAGCTCCGGAGGAATCCGGGCGGGGCGGCCCGCCCGGATTACCGCCGGTGAAGTACGCCGAGACATCAGCCACGAGCTCCTTGACCGCCGCCGGAATGGAGCCGTGGAAGCATTTGGGTGAGAGCTGGTGGGTGCTGCCCGGAACGGCTGCGTGCAGCCGCTCCGCGGTCACCTTGTAGTAGTCGGGGCTCTTGCCGCCGGCCATGAAATGCGTGCCGGCCGGCAGCACGCTGAAGTCCCACGCGTGGTCCTTTTCGTCGAAGGCCGCACGCAGCTCACCCACTCCGCTGGGCATCACCTCGCGGAACAATGTGTTCACCTTGGTCCGGGACAGCACGGCCATCAGGCCGGCCAGCACGGGAACCGGGATCCGTGCCATGACGGAGCCGGGACTGGTGGCCTTCTCCATGTACGCCAGGGCGCGGCCAACCCTGCCGTTGTTGACGGCGTCCTCGAATCCGTCCAGCCAGGCGGTGTCGATGCTGCCGTCGATGTTCACCGCGGCGTCGTACACCGCGAGTTTGTCCGGCACGTACCCGGTGCCAGTGAACTCCTGGACGGCGTTGAGCGCCACCGCCCCGCCCAGGCTGTGGCCCAGAATGTTCCGGGCACCGGTGGCATCCATCACGGTCCGGACATCCGAAATTTCGGTGGCCATGGAGTAGCCCGGCGGCTGCTCGGAGGAGTTGCCCCGGCCGCGCCGGTCGTACACGTCCACCGCCCAGCCCTCGCCCAGCCCCTTCGCCAGTTCCACCGAGAAGGGGCGGTAGATCGAGGCGGTAAGGAACGCGCCGCCGATCACCACGACGCGCCGTTCTCCCGGCGCATCCGCGGTGCCGTAGCTGTAGACAGCCAGCCTGCCGCCGTCGTGCGTTGGAAGTACCCGTTCTTTCACCCGCCCATCCTAGGGGGCAAGCCTGCGGGCCAGCTGAAAGTCCGGGTGGCCAAATCCCGGTAAACTTGATGATTGTGACTTCCCAAAACACCCCCGCGCCCAAGAACGCCCCGGAGCCCCTCGACGCCAGCGAGCAGATGCGGATCCGCATGGAAAAGCGCGCCAAACTTCTTGAGCGCGGCGCGGAGGCGTACCCCGTGGGAGTGGAACGCACGCATTCCCTCGCCGAGATCCGGGAAAAGTACGCCCACCTCGAAGCGGACGACACCACCGGCGACACCGTGGGCGTCACCGGCCGGGTGGTCTTCGTCCGGAACACCGGCAAGCTCTGCTTCGCCACCCTGCAGGAGGGCGGCACCGACGGCAAGGGCACACGCCTGCAGGCCATGCTGAGCCTGGCCAACGTGGGGGAGGAAGCCCTCGCGGAATGGAAAGCCCTGGTGGACCTGGGCGACCATGTGTTCATCAAGGGCGAGGTAATTTCCTCCCGCCGCGGCGAACTCTCCGTCATGGCCGAATCCTGGTCCATGGCATCCAAGGCCCTCCGCCCGCTGCCCGTCCTGCACGCGGACCTGAACGAGGAAACCCGCGTCCGCCAGCGCTACGTGGACCTGATGGTCCGTGACGAAGCCCGCGAAATGGTCTACACCCGGGCCGCCATCACCCGCTCCATCCGCGAAACGCTGTTCCGCCACCGCTACGTGGAAGTGGAAACGCCCATCCTGCAGCTGGTCCACGGCGGCGCCCTGGCACGCCCGTTCGAGACCCACATGAACGCGTTCGACCAGAAGATGACCCTCCGGATCGCCACCGAGCTGTACCTCAAGCGGGCAGTGGTGGGCGGCATCGACCGCGTCTACGACATGGGCCGCGTGTTCCGCAACGAGGGCGTCGATTCCACCCACAGCCCCGAATTCACCACCCTTGAGTGCTACGAGGCCTGGGCTGACCAGTTCGTCATGGCCGAACGGATCAAGGAGATCATCCTTGACGCCGCGGACGCCGTGGGGGCCGGACGCGTGCTGCAGACCGAGGCGGGGGAGATCAACCTCGACGGCGACTGGGCCTGGTTGCCCGTCTACCCGGGGCTTTCCGAGGCGGTCGGGCAGGACATTACGCCGGACACCTCCGTGGACGTGCTCCGCGAGCTCGCGGCCAAGCACGAGGTCAAGGTTGATCCCAAGTGGGACGCCGAGAAGCTGGTGGTTGAGCTCTTCGGCGAAATCGTGGAGCCCACCCTGCTCAACCCCACCTTCGTGTACGACTACCCGCCCTCGGCACAGCCGCTGGCCCGCCCGCACCGTGAGGACGGCCGGCTGATCGAGGCCTGGGACCTGATCATCGGCGGCATGGAACGCGGCACCGCGTTTTCCGAGCTGATCGATCCCGTCATCCAGCGCGAACGCCTCACCGAGCAGTCCCTGCACGCGGCCGCCGGCGACGCCGAAGCCATGCAGCTGGACGAGGACTTCCTGCGCGCCCTTGAGTACGGCGCCCCGCCCATGGGCGGCATCGGCCTGGGCATCGACCGGCTGGTGATGCTGTTCACCGGAGCCGGTATCCGCGAAACCATCCTGTTCCCGCTGCTGAAGCCCGAAGGGCACTGACCATGGAATACGTAGCCGTCATTCTTCCCTCCCTGGTGGTGGGCCTGATTTTCTGGTTTGCCATGAAGGCGATCTTCAACGCGGACAAGGCTGAGCGCCAGGCCGAGGCCCGTGCCCAGGCCGAGGCGGATTCGCTCCCGGCGCGGCCCGCCGACGGCCCCCGGCCGGAATCGCAATAGATTAAATCCCCGCCGACTTTCCGCCTTTATCCACCGGGAACCAAAAGGCGCTTTGACGCGTTGCCAACATAAGAGTCATACTTTTTAGGGAAACATCCTGCTTTTCTGAAAATCGAACTTTCCAGCAAGAGGAAGACTTTTAATGGCACAGAAAGTAAACATCATCCTCGTTGATGATCTGGATGGGGGATCCGCAGACGAGAATGTTAAGTTCGGCCTCGATGGGGTCAACTACGAGATTGACCTGTCGGCAGCCAATGCCGCTGAACTTCGGTCTTCACTGGAGAGGTTCATTAACGCTGCACGCAAGGCTACCGGAGGTCGCACCGCCCAGCGGGCCAAGGCTCCCACCGGCGGCCGCAGCCACGATTCGGCGCAAATCCGGCAATGGGCCCGGGATAACGGCTACACCGTTAACAGCCGCGGCCGAATTCAGGCTGAAATCCAGGAGGCCTACCAAAAGGCAAATTCCTAGCTACGGAGCCAACCTGGCTAAAAGCCCTGCTTCCCGCCTTGGGGAGGCAGGGCTTTTGTCTGCGGCACGTAATAAGGGTATGGGCGGAATTAATCCCGCAGCGCACCCGGGGATTCGCCGCGGCGCGATTCACGGCGCAGCAGGCTGCCGGCAGCAAACTGCTCGGTGACATAGAAGACGAAAGGCGGAATATCGCCTGTTTTCGCCAGCACTACCGCACATCCGACACTGGCAAGGCCAACCGCTGCCGCTTCCTTTTTCCGGTGCGGCAAGGTTGCCAGGGCACCGGAGAGGGACCCGAGCGCGAGCACATGCAGCCACGCATAGGCGTAGAACGGCCATGCCGGGAAGCGGCGCGCCGCGAAGCGCTCCAGGTCCGATGCTCGCATTGCAAGCTCGGAGACGAACAGAGGCGCTCCGGCGGCAAGTGCGACGGCGGCTGTGCCGGCGAGTGCCCTGCTCCTTCCCGGCGGGAGGGCGAGGGCCAGCCGCGCAAACGCCGCGGGCATGGCAGCGGTTCCCGCCGCGGCGACATGTTGTCCCGCCACCCACCAGCGCTGCCCTTTGCGGAGCATGTCCAGCCGCCGCGCAGCGTCGGGCTCAAGGTGTACCCCCGGCACCGGGCTGATGCCGATCAGCCAAACCCCGCCCGCCGCGAGTGCAACCCCCGCCGGGCGCCTGACGCGTTCCAGGTCCACCTTCGGCATCTCCCGCCCTCCCTGTTGGTTCACGCTGCCCTCGTTGCTCCCGTTGAAGCGGCCAGGCCCGCTGTTATGGCCAAGAATGGCGCAACACCCGGCCGGGGACAAGGGTTCTTTGATGGACTCCTTTGACCGCTGATGCCCGGTGTCCCAGGTCCTTTGGAGGGGGCGCGGCATTATTCCGGCAAGACCCATGTTTCCCCTGTGGCGAACACGCTCCACAACTCCGGACCGGCCACGTAGCATCAAAGTACGTCGTAGCTAGGAGTGTGGCGAAATGTTTGAGCGATTTACGGACCGTGCCCGTCGCGTAGTTGTGCTTGCCCAAGAAGAGGCACGCATGCTGAACCACAATTACATCGGTACCGAACACATCCTCTTGGGTCTGATCCATGAGGGTGAGGGTGTTGCCGCTAAAGCTCTTGAGTCCTTGAGCATTTCGCTCGACGGCGTTCGCGAGCAGGTGCAGGAGATCATCGGGCAGGGCCAGCAGGCTCCTTCCGGCCACATCCCCTTCACCCCCCGTGCCAAGAAGGTACTGGAGCTCTCGCTGCGCGAAGCCCTCCAGTTGGGCCACAACTACATCGGCACGGAGCACATCCTGCTCGGCCTCATCCGCGAGGGTGAGGGCGTCGCCGCCCAGGTGCTGGTCAAGCTCGGCGCAGACCTCAACCGGGTCCGCCAGCAGGTCATCCAGCTCCTCTCCGGCTACCAGGGCAAGGAAACCACCGGCGCAGGCGTCGGTGGCGGACAGCCCGAAGGCGCACCCGCCGGTTCCGTCGTTCTGGACCAGTTCGGCCGCAACCTGACCCAGGCTGCGCGCGAGAACAAGCTGGACCCCGTCATCGGCCGCGAGCAGGAAATGGAACGTGTCATGCAGGTCCTTTCCCGCCGCACCAAGAACAACCCTGTCCTCATTGGCGAGCCCGGCGTCGGCAAGACCGCCGTCGTCGAAGGCCTGGCCCAGGCGATCGTGCGCGGCGATGTCCCGGAGACCATCCGCGACAAGCAGCTTTACACACTCGACCTCGGCTCCCTGGTGGCAGGTTCCCGCTACCGCGGCGACTTCGAAGAGCGGCTCAAGAAGGTCCTCAAGGAGATCCGCACCCGTGGCGACATCATCCTGTTCATCGACGAGATCCACACCCTGGTGGGTGCCGGTGCCGCCGAAGGCGCCATCGATGCGGCCTCGATCCTGAAGCCCATGCTGGCCCGCGGCGAGCTGCAGACCATCGGTGCCACCACGCTGGACGAGTACCGCAAGCACATTGAGAAGGATGCCGCGCTGGAGCGCCGCTTCCAGCCGATCCAGGTCAAGGAACCCTCCGTGGCCCACGCCATCGAGATCCTCAAGGGCCTGCGCGACCGGTACGAGGCACACCACCGCGTCACCATCACCGACGGTGCCCTCGCCTCCGCCGCAAGCCTCGCCGAGCGCTACATCTCGGACCGCTTCCTGCCGGACAAGGCGATCGACCTGATCGACGAGGCCGGCGCCCGGTTGCGCATCCGCCGCATGACCGCTCCGCCGGAGCTCAAAGCCATGGACGAGCGCATCGCCAAGCTGAAGATGGAGAAGGAATCCGCCATCGACGCCCAGGACTTCGAAGGTGCAGCTTCGCTCCGTGACAAGGAGCAGAAGATGATCTCCGAGCGCGCGGAGAAGGAACGGCACTGGAAGTCCGGCGGCATGGACGACATCTCCGAGGTGGATGAGGATCTCATCGCCGAGGTGCTGGCCAACTCCACGGGCATTCCCGTCTTCAAGCTGACCGAGGAAGAGTCCTCGCGCCTGCTCAAGATGGAAGACGAACTGCACAAGCGCGTCGTCGGCCAGGACGAGGCCATCAAGGCGCTCTCCCAGGCCATCCGCCGCACCCGTGCAGGGCTCAAGGACCCCAAGCGCCCCGGCGGCTCGTTCATCTTCGCCGGCCCCACCGGCGTCGGCAAGACCGAGCTCGCCAAGGCACTCGCCGAGTTCCTGTTCGGTGAAGAGGACGCCCTCATCACCCTGGACATGTCCGAGTACTCCGAGAAGCACACCGTCTCGCGGCTCTTCGGTGCCCCTCCGGGCTACGTGGGCTACGAAGAGGGTGGCCAGCTGACCGAGAAAGTCCGCCGCCGTCCCTTCTCCGTGGTGCTGTTCGACGAAGTGGAAAAGGCCCACGCGGACCTCTTCAACTCGCTGCTGCAGATCCTGGAAGACGGCCGCCTGACCGACTCCCAGGGCCGCGTGGTGGACTTCAAGAACACCGTGATCATCATGACCACCAACCTGGGTACCCGGGACATCTCCAAGAGCGTCGCCACCGGCTTCCAGTCCGGCACCGACACGCAGACCGGCTACAACCGCATGCGTGCACGGGTCACGGAGGAACTCAAGCAGCACTTCCGCCCCGAGTTCCTGAACCGTGTTGACGACGTCGTGGTGTTCCCGCAGCTGACCCAGGACGAGATCATCGAGATCGTGGACCTGTTCGTCACCCGCCTGGAGAAGCGCCTCAAGGACAAGGACATGGGCATCGAGCTCACCAAGGCCGCCAAGGTGCTCCTGGCAACCCGCGGCTACGATCCCGCCATGGGTGCCCGGCCGCTGCGCCGCACCATCCAGCGCGAGATCGAGGACCAGCTCTCCGAGAAGATCCTGTTCGGCGAGATCCACCCCGGCGACATCGTCGTGGTGGATGTCGAGGGCGAAGGCGACGACGCGAAGTTCACCTTCGCGGGCAATGCCAAGCCGCGCATCCCGGAGATCGCCCCGAGCGTCTAGCCTCCACAGCCAAAGCCCCGCCGCTCCCCTCGGAGCGGCGGGGCTTTCGCATTGTGATCAGCGGCACAAACCGTGTTGAATCGGGGCATGGCTAACTTGGAACCGGTGATCCCGGATGAGCAACCACTGACCCCCTTCCACGACCTCGACCACTACCTCTCCATCCCACGGGTAAGCGGCCTTGCCCTGAGCCCCGACGGTTCGCGGCTGGTCACCACCGTCAGCACCCTGAACGGCAAGGGCACCGAATTCGCCACGGCGCTGTGGGAGCTGGACCCGGCAGGACAAAAACACGCCCGCCGCATCACCCGCAGCGCCAAGGGCGAAGCGGGTGCCGCCTTCGCGGCCAACGGTGACGTGTACTTCACGTCCGCACGGCCGGACCCGGACAGCCCGGACGAGGAGCCGGTCAACGCGCTCTGGATGCTTCCCGCTGACGGCGGCGAAGCCCGGGTGGTCCTCAGCCGGCCCGGCGGCATCAGCCGCATCATGACGGCCAGGGACGCCGACGCAGCCTTTGTGACGGCAGAGGTCCTGGCCGGATCCGCCGACGAAGGAGATGACGCCGAGCGGCGCAAGTCCCGGAGGGACAAGAAGGTCTCGGCCATCCTGCACAGCGAATACCCGGTCCGCTACTGGGACGCGGACCTGGGGCCGGCCCAGCCGCGCATCTTTGCCGTCGAGCCGGGGGAGGACGCGGCTCCTGGCAAGCCCGCCACGGTTGACGCCACCGCGCCCCTTGCCCTGCGCAACCTCACGCCCGACGCCGGGCCCCGGCTGCGCGAGGCGGAAACCGTGGTCAGCCCGGACGGGAAGACCATTTACAGCAGTTACACCAAGCCCCTCGCCAAGGCTGACAGTCGATCCATCCTCGTGGCCGTGGATGTGGCCTCGGGCAGCCTCAAGGTCCTGCTGGACCACGAAGGCATGAGCTACTTTCCGGGGCCCGTCAGCCCTGACGGCAGGACGCTCGTGGTGGTCAGCGAGTCCGACTCCACCCCGCACAAGGCGCCGGAGATCAAGCTGCACCTGCTCGACGTGTCCGGTGACGCCGCCGTCGACGACGCTTCCGGCCTGCAGCCCCTCGCTCATGACTGGGACCGCTGGGCCAAGCCCGCAGCCTGGCTTCCGGACGGCTCCGCCATCCTCGTCACGGCGGACGACGACGGCGCGTCGCCGGTTTTTCGGGTCAGCGTTCCGTCCGCTGCCGCCGAGGTGGGCGTCACAAGGGTGACGCAGGACTCCGCGGCGTACACCGACGTCGCCATCTCTCCGGAGGGGCGCCACGCGTACGCCCTCCAGAGTTCCTATGCGTTCCCACCCGAGGCCGTGCGCATCGACCTGGCCACCGGCGAAACCACGCGCCTGCCCGCTCCGGCCGAACGCCCGGCCAGTCCCGGACGGCTGGAGCGCATCGCGGCCTCCGCTGCCGACGGTTCCCGCGTCCCCGCATACCTTGCGCTGCCGGAGGGTGCCTCTGCCGGGTCCCCGGCGCCGCTGCTGCTCTGGATCCACGGCGGTCCGCTGGGCTCCTGGAACGCCTGGACCTGGCGTTGGAACCCCTGGCTCCTGGCGGCCAAGGGCTACGCCGTCCTGCTCCCCGATCCGGCCTTGTCCACCGGATATGGGCAATCGCACATCCAGCGCGGCTGGGGTTCCTGGGGGAAAGCGCCGTTCACCGACCTCATGGCCGTCACGGACGCCGCCGTGGAGCGCCCGGATATTGACCCGGCGCGGACCGCCGCCATGGGAGGCTCTTTTGGTGGCTACATGGCCAACTGGGTTGCGGGCAACACGGACCGGTTCAAGGCCGTGGTGACCCACGCCAGCCTGTGGGCCCTGGACCAGTTCGGTCCCACCACGGATGCCTCGCAGTACTGGCTGAAGGAAATGACCGAGGAGATGGCACTGGAGAACTCCCCGCATCTCCACGCGGAAAACATCAGCACCCCCATGCTGGTGATCCATGGCGACAAGGACTACCGGGTGCCCATCGGCGAGGGCCTGCGCCTCTGGTATGAGCTGCTGTCCAAGTCCCGGCTGGCCGCGGACGACGACGGGCAGACGCCGCACCGGTTCCTCTACTTCCCGGACGAGAACCACTGGATCCTCAAGCCACAGCACGCCAAGGTCTGGTACCAGGTGGTGGAGTGGTTCCTGGCCAGGAACGTCCTGGGCCAGGAGACCGAGCTGCCGCCGGAACTCGGCCTCTAAATTCCCGGCCACCCCGACCTCGTAGGATGGCTTTGTGACTGACTCCTTCCACATCCGCCCTGCACGCACCAGCGACGTCCCGGCCATCAAGAAGCTCGTGGCGCCCCTGGCTGAGGAACGCATCCTGATGGCGAAGGAGACTGTGGCGTACTACGAGAGCCTGCAGGAGTTCAGGATCGCCGAGTCCAGTGACGGCGAAGTGATCGGCTGCGGGGCGTTGCACGTCATGTGGGAGGACCTTGCCGAAATCCGGACGCTCGCGGCCTCCGGGCAATGGCGGGGCAAGGGGGTGGGGCACGTCCTGGTGGAGAAGCTGTTGGAGGAAGCCCGGGCCCTTGGCGTGGCCCGGGTTTTCTGCCTGACATTCGAGGTGGACTTCTTCAAGCGCCACGGATTCGAAGTGATGGCCGACCAGTCCGCCGTGGACCCTGAGGTGTACTCGGAGCTCCTGCGCTCCCATGACGAAGGCGTGGCGGAATTCCTGGACCTGGCCCGCGTCAAGCCGAATACCCTGGGCAACACCCGGATGATCCGCATCCTCTGAACGCCGTCCCGGCAAGGAATCAATGACCCGTCCTTGCATTATTCGAATTGATGGATAAACTATCTGTGGCCGGGATATGGGGGGCCTCAGGAAAGGGACAGTCATTGGGGGCTGTCCCTTTGCTGCGTCCGGGGCAGGGGTGCGGGGAAAACCGGATCGAACGAACCTACCGCCACCGGCCACCCCGGTAGTAGGGTCAAAAAACACATCCTCCAGGAGCGCAGCCAGGAGCACCGCCATGAAGAAACTCATCAACGATCCCAAATCCGTCGTCGAGGAAGCCGTCCAGGGGTTTGGCCTGGCTTACGCCGACCTTGTCACGGTCAGCAACGACCCCATCTACATCACGCGCAAGGATGCGCCCGTGGCCGGCAAGGTGGGGCTGGTTTCCGGCGGAGGCAGCGGCCACGAGCCGCTGCACGCCGGCTATGTGGGCAAAGGAATGCTCGACGCCGCCGTGCCGGGGGCGGTGTTCACCTCACCGACGCCTGACCAGATCCTTCCGGCCACCCTGGCCGTCAATTCCGGCGCCGGGGTGGTGCATATCGTCAAGAACTACACCGGTGACGTCCTGAACTTCGAAACCGCCGCCGAGCTCGCCGAGGCCGAAGGCGTCACCGTCCGCACCGTCCTGGTCAACGACGACGTCGCAGTGGAGGACTCGCTCTACACGGCCGGCCGACGCGGAGTGGGAGGCACCGTCCTGGTGGAAAAGATCGCCGGGGCCGCGGCGGAACGCGGCGACGACCTCGACGCCGTGGCCGCCATTGGCGAGAGGGTCAATGCCAACGTCAGGACCATGGGCGTTGCGCTGTCTGCCTGCACCGTTCCCCACGCCGGCACCCCGAGCTTCGACCTTGCCGACGACGAGATCGAAATCGGCATCGGTATCCACGGCGAGCCAGGCCGGCACAAAATCCCGATGGAAAACGCAGACAGCATCACCAACCGCCTGCTGGAACCCGTCCTTGCCGACCTGCACGTCAGCGCAGGGGACAAGGTGCTGCTGTTCGTCAACGGCATGGGCGGCACCCCGCTGAGCGAGCTCTACATCGTGTACCGGCGGGCCGTGCAGGTGCTTGCCGACGCCGGGGCCACGGTGGAGCGCTCGCTGGTGGGCAACTACATCACCGCCCTGGAGATGCAGGGCTGCTCCATCTCGGTGCTCCGGCTCGATGACGAGCTTACGGAACTGTGGGACGCCCCCGTCCACACCGCTGCCCTGCGCTGGGGCGTCTAACCATGGGGCTGGACGCGAACTGGGCCGTGAAATGGCTGACCCTCTGCGCGCAGGCCATGGCCGAGCACCGGGTGGAACTGATCGAACTGGACCGGGCCATCGGGGACTCGGACCACGGCGAGAACATGGACCGCGGCTTCCAGGCGGTCCTGGCCAAGCTCGGCGAATCCATGCCGGAGACACCCGGCGCGGCCTTGAAGATGACGGCAATGACCCTGATGTCCAAGGTTGGCGGTGCTGCCGGCCCGCTCTACGGTACCGCTTTCCTGCGCGCCGCCACGGCGGTGGGCGATGCTGCCGAGATCGATCCCTCCGCCTGGGCCGATGCACTGGCAGCCGCCCGGGACGGGATCGTGGCGCGCGGGAAGGCGGAGCCAGGGGACAAGACGATGGTGGACGCGTGGACACCCGCGGTTGACGCTGCGCGGGCGGCTGCGGACGGCGGCAGCGCAGGCCTCCTTGGCGTCCTCGTGGCGGCAGCGGAAGCTGCCGAGGCCGGTGCCGTTGCCACGGATCCGCTGATTGCCCGCAAGGGCCGCGCCAGCTACCTCGGCGAACGCAGTGCCGGGCACCGGGATCCCGGCGCTGTTTCCAGCGCCCTAATCCTGCGCGCGGCAGTCGGGGCTGCCGCGTGACCGTAAGCATCGTGGTGGTGTCCCACAGCGCAAAGATTGCCGATGGCGCCACGGAACTTGCCGCCCAGATGGCACCTGGTGTGGTGCTCCTGGCCGCCGGAGGCACCGACGACGGCAGGATCGGCACCAGCCTGGAAAAGGTCCTCGCCGCCCTGGAGCAGGCCGGCGGGGACGGGACAGTGGTCCTCACGGATTTGGGGTCGGCCGTAATGACCGCCGAATCGGCTCTCGAGTTCCTGGGAGATCCCGACGGCGTCCTGCTCGCAGATGCGCCCCTGGTGGAGGGCCTGGTGGCCGCGGCGGTGGCTGCGCAGGGCGGGGCTGACGCGCAGGCAGTCAAGCGTGCTGCGGAGGCGGCGTTCGGCTCGGCCCGCCAGCCGGCGCCGGACTCCGGCCAGGCCGCCGAAGAGGGCCCGGGCGCCGGCGCACCACCGGACTGCACCGGTGACTTCGAGCTGGTAAACCAGGCCGGCATGCACGCCCGGCCGGCGGCGAAAATGGCCGGCGGCCTGTCCTCCCTCGACGCGGAAGTGACCATCAACGGGGTGGACGGCGCCTCCATGACGGGCCTGATGACCCTGGGTGCAGGCAAGGGTTCGGTCCTGCACGTGGAGGCCTGGGGCGCGGATGCCGAACGGGCCGTGAGCTACGTGGGCGCCTTGGTGCAGTCCGGCTTCGGTGAACCGTGACGTTCCAATCCGTGGCTTCGCGGTGTGTTCCGGAGGCCTGCGCGCATTCCTGGGAATAAGCTCGATGCCATGGAACGGCCGCCTGCAGAGAACCCACCGGATATTGAAGTGCTGGACGGCCAGATATCCGTGGAGGAGCTGCTCGCGGAACTCGGGTTCGAATGGACCGCTGAGCCGGTGGACGGCGGTGTGGTGCCCGGAACGTCGGGAGGCGAACCTTTCAGCCAGCCGGCGCTCTTCTAGCCCCGGCTCAGGTCCGCGGGTGCAGCCCCGAGCTGTCCAGCGTGACGGATGCTGACACGACCTTGCCGCATTCCTTACCGAAGGGATACGCCGCCTGCGGGTGGAATTCCAGGGTCCGCACGGGCAGGGCGGAGCCGTCTGTGGCGGCGCCGGAGGCCGTGATGGCCATGGGTGATTCGGTCAGGGTTTCCAGCATGAGCATCCCCACTGCGGTGCCGTCGGGCGAGGCCGTGGCGGAACAGATCCCACCAGCGCAGCCTTGGTCAACGGATGCGCTGCCGGGGCGCAGTTCAAGGTCCCCCTCCTTGCACGTACCGTCCTGGCAGGCGCGAAGATGCAGCTTGCCGACCCGCGGAGCGTAGTCGGCGCTGACTGTGACGGAGACGGCGGTGGCCTGCGCGATGGCGGGGCACGCGCTGGGGGTGGATCCGCACGCCGGCAGGGACACCGCGGCGGTGATCAAAACCAACAGGAGTCCGGGCCTGCCCATACTTTCAGGCTACGTCCCGGGCGGGACTACAGGGCGGTTCGTCCCGGATTAGCGGCAACATCGTTACCCGCCCCCACGGTCACCCGAACGGGAAGATTCCGATGAACCAGAACAGGGCGATGGCGAAGACCGCGAAGAACGGGATCAGGCAGCCGAGGGCGGCACGTGACGATGAGGAAACCTGGAACGACTCGTTGGGATTCGCCGGGTTGTACGCCACCTCCACGAGGGATCCCGGGACGGGCTGCTCGGCAAGGGAGACCTCGGACTTGCCCATGAAGAGGGTGCCCTGCGGATCCGTGAACTGGTAGGTGGGGTAGTGGCGGAGGTTCCGGTTGGAGCCGCCCACGCCGCTGGTCCAGCCGGTGGTGCTGCCGGTTACTGTGGCCTGCGTCTTGGGCCAGGCCGCCGTCCGTTGGTCCTGCTGCCTGGTTTTGCGCACGGAGCGCACCAGCGCGACGATGGCGGCGGCGACGAACAGTGCCCACACGATGTACAGAATGATCTTCATGGCTTCCCCCGGTTCCGGTCACCAAGAAGTATGCCATCCCCGTCCCGCACTCCGGGCGGCTCAGGCCGGGAGCCGGTAGCCGCCGTCGTGCATTTCTGCCAGGCCGTCCGCGAGCAGCCCGGCAAGCGCCCGTTCCAGCTGTTCGGGCGCGGAGTTGAGCCGGTGCAGGGCGGCCAGCGGCACGCCGACGCCTTCCGGGGCGAAGCCGAGGTCGGCGGGTTCGCGTTGGAACATCTCCGGCGGCACGGGCGCATCGGCCAGCCGCAGGACGGCCAGGACGGCGCCGCGGACCTGCCGGTCGGTGCCGTGCCAGGCCTGGCCTTTGGGCACGTACGACGGCGGCGGCTCACCCGCCGCTAGCCAGGCACAGGAGTCCTTCACCGGGCACGCGGCACACTTGGGTGCCCGGGCCGTGCACACCAGCGCTCCCAGCTCCATGACCGCAGCGTTCCAGCGCACGGAGGTGTCGTCGTCGTCCGGCAGCAGTGCCGCGGCCAGGCGCATCTCCGCCGCGGTCAGCGCGGGGGCGGGAAGGGCGACGCCGGAGATCAGCCGGGCGTGCACCCGGCGGATGTTGGTATCCACCACCGTTTCCCGGCGGCCGTAGGCGAAGGCGGCCACCGCCGCAGCCGTATAGCTGCCCACCCCGGGAAGTGCCAACAGGGCCGCGTACGTGTCCGGGACCTTGCCGCCATGGTCCTGCACAATGGCCGTGGCCGCGGCGTGCAGCCGGAGTGCCCGCCTGGGGTAGCCCAGCCGGCCCCAGGACCGCACGGCTTCGCCCGCGGGTTCGCCGGCCAGGCCGGCCGGGGTGGGCCAGCGCTTGAGCCATTCGTGCCAGACGGGAAGCACCCGCACCACGGGGGTCTGCTGCAGCATGATCTCGCTGACCAGTACGCCCCAGGGGGAGCAGTCAGGCTCCCGCCAGGGGAGGTCGCGGGCGATGCCGGCGAACCAGCCGTTGATCCGGTGATGGAGCCGCTGCAGGCGGTCCGGGCCGGGCACGGCCGGGGTGGTGGCGATGGTTTGAGTGTCGATTCCAACACTGTAGTTGATCGTTTCCGGCCCGCTGAAAACCGGTTGTGACCAGAGCGATGGCGGCCCGGCGGCGTGGTGGCGGTGCAGAACCAGAGGCGTTCCATAGCCTAGGAGGATGGGCAGGCAAGGCAATTCATCAGCACGCGGCACGGCATCCGGTTCCAGCAGCGTCCGGAAGCCGAGCCCGGCCGTGTACCGTCGCCGCCGGCTGGCAGCCGGCGGTGCCCTGCTCCTGGTGATTGCCCTGGTGCTGGGCGGCCTCGCCCTGGCGGGGGCCTTCAAGGGCGGCTCGCAGCAGGCCTCCTCGACCCAACCTTCCACCGCTGATCCGGCGGCTTCCCCGACGCCGTCCGCCACGGCGTCCGCGACGCCCTCCGCAACGCCGTCGCCTACTGCCGCAGCCACACCCACGTGCAACCAGAACCTGGTGACCGTGACGGCGTCCACGGACAAGGCCGCCTATGGTCCCGGCGAAAACCCGATGCTCACGCTGAAGGTCACCAACGGCGGAACCGTGCCCTGCGAGGTCAATATCGGAACCTCGCAAATGGAGTTCCTGGTCACCAGCGGCTCGGACCGGATCTTCTCCTCCAAGGACTGCCAGGCGTCAAGCGAGGACCTGGAGAAGGTCATTGCCCCCGGCGCCAGCGAAACCGCCAACTTCCCTTGGGGCCGGAACCGCAGCGCCGATGGCTGCAAGCCCGTCTCGGCAGCACCCGGCGGTGGCGGGGCGTACTACATCTTCACCGCGAAACTGGGCTCGCGGGCCAGCCCTAAGGCCGTGTTCCAGCTGAACTGAGCCCACCGGGAACCTCCGGGAGGTTTCCCGGTGCGCGGGAGCTCGATTCGTGTTTAGAGGAAGCGGTCCAGGAGGCTTGCTTCGGCCATCCGGCTCAGTCCTTCGCGGACCGTGCGGGCGCGCTGGTCGCCGATGCCGTCCACGGTCATCAGGTCATCGATGGTGGCGGCCATCAGGAACTGCAGGCCACCGAAATGGTCCACCAGGCGGTCCGCCACGGCCTTGGGAACTGCCTTCAGGCCGGACAGCAGCCGGTAGCCGCGCGGCTGCACGACGGCATCGAGATTGGCCTCGCCGCCGGCGAATCCCACGATCGCCGAAATCTTGCCCAGGTCGATCAATTCCGTTGGCCCCAGGTTCACCAGTTCACTGACGGCCTTCTCGATGTCCTCCGCGGAGGCGTTGGGGCTGGCGTAGTCGCGGATGATCACGTCGCTGCCGGGGCCCCGGCCCACCGTGAGTTCGTCGAGCTGGAGGGACAGAAGCCGGCCGTCCTCGCCGAGTTCCAGGACATACTGGGAGATTTCCTCGGAGATGCGGCGGACCATTTCCTGCCGCTGCAAGGTCACGGCCACGTCCCGCACCGTCACCATCGCCTCGATTTCCAGGGCCGAAAGGGAGCTGGTGACTTGGTCCAGCCGGGCGCGGTAGCGCTCAAGGGTGGCAAGGGCCTGGTTGGCGCGGGCCAGGACGTTTTCGGAGCCTTCCAGGACGTGCCGGAGGCCATTGACGTAGAGGGCGATGATCTGCATGGACTGGCTCACGGAGATTACCGGGACGCCGGTCTGTTTGGCCACCCGCTCGGCCGTGCGGTGGCGGGTTCCGGATTCCTGTGTCTCGATGCTTGAGTCCGGGACCAGCTGGACGGCGGCCCGCAGGATGTTGCCGGCGTCCTTGTCGCAGATGATGGCGCCGTCCATTTTGGCCAGCTCCCGCAGCCGGGTGGGCGAGAACTCGATCCCGATATCGAAACCGCCGGAGCAGATGGAGTCGATGGTCCGGTCGGAGCCCAGGACGATCAGCGCACCGGTACGCCCGCGGAGGATGCGTTCCAGGCCGTCGCGGAGGGGCGTTCCGGGGGCTACCCTGCCCAGAGTGGCCCGCAGCGATTCTTCGGGGCTCCGCGCCATGGTGTTTCCCTTCAAAGGTGCGGACCGCCGGCCGCGGGAATGCCGGCATCCGCAGTTGGCCGGCAGGATCAAAAAGTGCGCTGATTCCCGCAAGCTCAATAATAGGGGTAAGAAACGCCACTTCCGCACGGGCAAGCCCCAAAGTGCCTCATTGGGGGGTGCTTGGAACAGGAGGGAAAGTGGGCGCTGCGGCCGGTCCCGGGAGGGCACTTTGCCCTGCGTTGGCCCGGGCTCCGGGCCCTGTTCAGGAGGACCCGTTGGCCAGGGGCGTCACGGTCCTGGTGCTCCCGTCCCAAAGCCTGGCGCCGGTGCACCGGCCCTCGATGCGCAGGTCCAGCAGGTCCATCGCTGTTCCGAGTTGGGGCCCGGCGATGCGCCGGGCAATGGTGACGTGCGGCGTCCAGGCTCCGGGACGCGTCAGTGGAAGCGCCCCGGACACGTCCCGGTGCAGCGCGCGGTGCAGGTCCAAGAGGGCGGGATCCAGCAGGACCGAGCGGGCCAGGACGTACTTCCCCGTACCCGCAGGGAAAATGATTGCCCCGGAGAACGTCACGTCCAGGGGCAGCTGGTCCCAGGGTCCATCCGGACCGGCCTCCAGCTCTGCGCCTGCAGCCAGCGTGATGTGCGGGCTGTTGCTGGGGGAGGTGTGCGCCGCCAGGCTGGGGAGGCCGGCAGCCGCAAGCCGTGCCCAGTCGGCCCTGACCAGGGAATCGGTGGGGTCATCGAAGACCAGCTCGATGCTGCGCATGAACACATCATGCCGTTCCCGCGGCACGATGGTGGGAACGTCAGCGTTTACGTTCCCTGAGCATCCGCTCCAGGTCGCGGCTGACTTTGGAGAGGGAGGCTGCCCTGAGCGCCTTGTGTTCGGCGGCCGACTGGACACCGCGCTTCCGCGCCGCCCCGGGGTGCCTGGCGGGAGCCGGGTCGGCAGTTCCGGCGGTGGCCAGGCCTGCCGCGAGGTTGTTGCCGAGGTTTGTTGCCAGCGGATCGAAGAAAAGGTTGCCGGAGAAGGTGGGACCGTGCATCATCCGCCCAAGCTAGCCGGTACGCATTTCGTGGCCTTGAACGTCCGGTTTCGCACTCGTTAAGCGGAACGGCTCCCGTTTGCGGCCCTGCGATAAACTTGTACTTTGGCCGCTTGCCAATGACATTCCCCGCCCTTGAGTCGCAGCGCACTACCCGACAGGCCCCTGGGCAGCCACAACCGCAGCGAAAGTAGCACCGTGTCCCAAGATGTCCTGACCCCCGCCCGGATCTCCGAGATTCACAAGGAAGCGGGCCGCCGCAGGACCTTCGCCGTCATTTCCCACCCGGACGCCGGTAAGTCCACGCTCACCGAAGCGCTGGCCCTGCACGCAAAGGTGATCGGCACGGCCGGCGCCTCAAGCGGCAAGGCCAACCGCCGGGAAACGGTCTCGGACTGGATGCAGATGGAAAAGGACCGCGGTATCTCCATCAGTTCTGCGGCGCTGCAGTTCTCCTACCGGGACACCGTCATCAACCTGCTGGACACCCCCGGCCACGCCGACTTCTCCGAGGACACCTACCGGGTGCTCGCCGCCGTCGACTGTGCAGTGATGCTGGTGGACGCCGCCAAGGGCCTGGAAACCCAGACCATGAAGCTCTTCGACGTCTGCAAGCAGCGCAACCTGCCCATCATCACCGTCATCAACAAGTGGGACCGCCCGGGCCTGGACGCCCTGGCCCTGATGGATGAAATCACCGAACGCACCGGCCTGCAGCCCATGCCGCTGACCTGGGCCGTGGGCATCTCGGGCGATTTCCGCGGCGTCTGGGACCTCCGCAACGACCGCTTTGCCCGGTTCCAGCGGAACAATGCCGGCGCCCAGATCGCCATCACGGAATACTTCACGCCGGAGGAAGCCGCCGAAAACCAGGGCAGCAACTGGTCCGACGCCGTGGATGAGGCCGGACTGGTCATCGAGTCCAACCTTGAGTTCGACGTCGATGCCTTCCACGCCGGCAAGGCCACCCCCATCCTGTTCAGTTCGGCCGCACTCAACTTCGGTGTCAAGGAACTGCTGGACGCCCTGGTGGATTTCGCTCCGCCCGCAGCTCCCCGGCCGGACATCGACGGCAACCCCCGAGCGGTGGAAGCGCCGTTCTCCGGCTTCGTGTTCAAGGTCCAGGCCGGCATGAACAAGGCGCACCGGGACCACGTGGCCTTTATCCGCGTCTGCTCCGGCGTCTTTGAGCGCGGGATGGTGGTCACCCAGACCCGCACCGGAAAATCATTCGCCACCAAGTACGCACAGCAGGTTTTCGGCCGCGAACGCGAGGTCATCGACGAGGCCTACCCCGGCGATGTGGTTGGCTTGGTCAACGCTTCCTCGCTGCGGGTGGGAGACAGCCTGTTCCTTGACGAAGCAGTGGAATACCCGGCCATCCCGCTGTTCGCCCCGGAACACTTCCAGGTGGCACGGTCCAAGGACCCCAGCAAGTTCAAGCAGTTCCGCCGCGGCATCGAACAGCTCGAGCATGAGGGCGTCATCCAGCTCCTCCGCTCCGACCTGCGCGGCGACCAGGCACCGGTGCTCGCCGCCGTCGGACCCATGCAGTTCGAGGTGGTGGAGGACCGCATGGCGCACGACTTCAGCGCTCCCATGCGCCTGGAGCGCCTGCCGTACTCCCTGGCCCGGATTTCGACGGCGGACGCTATGCCTGCCCTGGCCAACGTTCCGGGCGCGGAGGTGCTCCTGCGGTCCGACGGCGAATACCTCGCATTGTTCAATGACGTTTGGGCGCTGCGGCGGATCGAGAAGAACCATCCGGACCTGACGCTGCTGCCCATCGGCACGCACAACCCGGCGAAGTAGGGCGGCTCCGATGCCTGACATGCCTGTCCAACCACGCGTCCTGGTCACCGGCGCCGGAACCATCAACCCGCTCGGTTCCACCGTGAAGGAAACCTGGGAGGCGCTGCTGGACGGGCGCTCAGGGATTGCGGAGCTGACCCAGGACTGGGCGGAGCAGTTGCCGGTCAAGATCGCCGGGCAGGTCACGGCGGACCTTTCGGAGCACCTGGGCACCCGTGAAATGAAACGGATGGACCGCTGCGGCCAGCTGGCCCTGGTCGCGGCGCGGGAAGCCTGGACCCAAGCGGGCACCCCGGACGTGGACCCGGAGCGGTTCGCCGTGGTGATCGGCTCCGCCTACGGCGGCCTTGGCTCCACCCTGGAGCAGGACCGCGCGCTGGGACGCTCCGGCCCGCGCAAGGTGTCCCCGCACACCCTCACCCGTCTCATGGTCAACGGCCCCGCCGCGTGGGTGTCCATCGACCTTGGTGCCCGTGGCGGCGCCCGGACGCCCGTGAGCGCCTGCGCGTCAGGGGCTGAGGCGATTGTGCAGGCTGCCGAAATGATCCGCTCGGGTGCCGCCGACGTCGTGATTGCCGGCGGGGTGGACGCCTCGGTGAACGATCTGGTGATCAGCGGCTTTTCGCAGATCCGTGCCCTGTCCACGCGCACCGGCGATCCGCAGCGCGCCTCCCGCCCGTTCGACGGCGGCAGGGACGGCTTTGTGCTTGCAGAAGGCGCCGCAGTGGTGGTGCTGGAAAGTGAGGCACACGCACGTGCGCGCGGTGCCGCCGTGCTGGGTGCCGTGGCCGGCGGGGCCGTGACCTCCGACGCCAACGACATCGTGGCCGCGGACCCCGCCATGCAGCGCCGGGTCATGCAGAAGGCGCTTGACTCGGCCGGGATGCAGCCGGCGGACATCGGGTTCATCCATGCGCATGCCACCTCCACTCCCGTTGGTGACCGGCTGGAAGGCCAGGCCATCAACGCCGTCTTCGGCGCCGACGTGCCGGTCACCTCCACCAAGGGGCACACCGGCCACCTGCTGGGCGGTGCCGGGTCCCTGGCCGCCGTCGTGGTCCTCGAAGCCCTGCGGACCGGCCAGGTGCCGGGAACGCTTAACGTGGAGGAGCAGGACCCCGACGTGGACCTCAACGTCATCACCGAAGGCACCCACCGCCTTCCGCCGGGATTTGCCCCGGCAGGGCTGGTGAATGCCTTCGGTTTTGGCGGCCACAGCGTGGCCTTGGTGATAACGGGCGCGTAAGTTACGCGCCCAGCGCGGCTTCCGCTTCGGCGGGGGCGACCTCGCCGTCGATCCGCCGGTTCAGGTGCCAGGGGTTGGCGTCCTGCAACGCCTCGGGGAGCAGTTCCTGGGGCAGGTCCTGGTAGGCCACCGGGCGCAGGAAGCGGTTGATGGCCAGCGTTCCCACCGACGTGGTGCGGGTGTCCGACGTGGCCGGGAAGGGGCCGCCGTGGACCATGGCGTGGCCAACTTCCACCCCGGTGGGCCAGCCGTTGACGATGATGCGTCCCACTTTTTGTTCGAGGACGGGGATCAGCCGTGCCGCCGTCGGGTAGTCCGGTTCGGTGAGCTGCAGGGATGCGGTGAGCTGGCCCTCTATCCGGGAGGCAGCCTGCAGCAGGTCTTCGATGCTCTTGTAGCGGATCACCAGGGACGCCGCACCGAAGATTTCCTGGTGCAGGATGGGGTTGCCGGTGAACTGGTCCACGCCGGTGCCGTAGATGGCCGGTGCCGGGGCGTTGTCGGTGGTGCCGGGAGAGCCCTGGCCAATCAGTTCGACGCCGGCGGCCGAGCTGAGCGCTTCGGTTCCGGTGTTCCAGGACGCGGCGATGCCTTCGGTGAGCATGGTCTGGCCGGTGCTGGCGGCGATGGCGCGTCCGACGGCGGCGGCGAGTTTGTCTCCCGGCTCTCCTGCGGGGGCGAACAGCAGGCCGGGGGAGGTGCAAAGCTGGCCTGAGCTGCCCGTGACGGAGGCGACGTATTGCCGGGCCAGGGCGTCGATGCTTTCGGGGCTGCCGGCGAGGGCGCCCTCGAAAACGAACACCGGGTTCAGGGAGGACATTTCCGCGTAGACCGGGATGGGTTCCGGGCGCGCGGCGGCGGTGCGCATCAGGGCGAGGCCGGCGGTCTGGGACCCGGTGAAGCCGACAGCCTTGATGGCGGGGTCGGCGACCAGTGCCTGGCCGATGCTGGAGCCGGGACCGTAGATCAGGGAGAAGACGCCGGGATGCAGTCCTGCTTCCTTGACGGCTTTGCTGACGGCCTGGCCCACGAGTTCGCTGGTGCCGGGGTGGGCGTTGTGGGCCTTTAAGACGACCGGGCAGCCTGCGGCGAGGGCCGAGGCAGTGTCTCCGCCCGCCGTCGAGAAGGCGAGCGGGAAGTTGCTGGCGCCGAACACGGCCACCGGGCCGAGCGGTATCTGGCGCTGGCGGATGTCTGCGCGGGGGAGCGGTGTGCGGTCGGGGAGGGCGGGGTCGATCCGGACGCCGCGGAAGTCGCCTTGGCGGACCACGCCGGCGAACAGGCGCAGCTGGCCGGTGGTGCGGGCCCGCTCACCGGTGAGCCGGGCTGCGGGCAGGCCGGTTTCCTGCCCGGCGCGGGTGATGAGTTCATCCCCGATGGCGTCGATGTTGTCCGCGATGGCTTCCAGGAACGCGGCGTGGGTTTCCGGGTCCAGGGCGCGAAAGGACGGGAACGCTTCGGCGGCTGCGGCCGTTGCGGCCTTGACCTGTTCCGCGGTGAGCAGGGAATAGGCCGGTTCCAGGGCCTTATTGGTGGCCGGATTGAAGCCGTTGGTGGTCTTGCCGTCGCCGGCAACCGTCCGGCCGGCGATGAGTGAATGTCCGGTGAGGTTCATGGGTTCCTCCTGTGGTGGGAGTGGTGCTGTTTGTCTCTCAGGAAACGGTGGCGATCAGGGCTTTGAGGTCCGCGAGGTCCTGCGGAGCCAGGTTCTGCAGCGGCGTGCGCACCGGCCCTGCCGACCGGCCGATGGCGTCCAGGCCGCCCTTCACGATGGACACCGAGTAGCCTTTCACACGGTCGCGGATGTCCAGGTAGGGGACCACGAACTCGTTGAGCTTCTTGTTGACGGCGGCGCGGTCGTTGTTGCGGACGTCCTGGTAGAAATCCAGCGCGAACTGCGGGACGAAGTTGTACATGGCGCTCGAGTAGGTGCTCATCCCCAGCTGCAGCAGGGGCAGGGCGAACGTTTCCGCGGTGGGCAGGCCGCCCAGGTAGAAGAGCCGGTCACCGAGCTTGGCGTAGACGCGGGCGTCATGTTCCAGGTCTCCGACGCCATCCTTGAACCCGATCAGGTTCTGGTGCCGTTCGGCCAGGGTCGCCACGGTGGTGTCCTTGTAGATGGCGTTGGCGCGGTTGTAGATGATGACGCCGAGCGAGGTTGCGCGGCAGACGGCACTGACGTGCCCGGCCAGCCCTTCCTGGTCTGCTTCGGTCAGGTAGGGCGGCAGCAGCAGGATGCCTTCTGCGCCGGCGGCTTCTGCCGCCTTGGCGTTTTCGATGGCTTGGGCGGTGGACCCGCCGGCCGATGCCAGCACGGGGACCCGGGCTCCCACTTCCTCGACGGCGGTGCGCACCACCCGTTCCGATTCGGCCGGGGTGAGGGAGAAGCCTTCGCCGGTGCCGCCGGCAGCGAACAGGCCGGCCACCGGGAAGCTTGCCTGCCACGCCAGGTGCTTGCGGTAGTTCTCCTCGTCGAACGCCAAGGTTGCATCGAACGAGGTGACGGGAAAGGACAGCAGTCCTTCCTTGAGGGTGTCCGCCAGTTCCTGGGGTGTGTACCTTGCCATGGGGTCCTCCGGTGTGTTGCCGCGGGCGGCGGGTTTGGGTGATTTTCTCCAGCCTAGGGACCGTCATTGATGCCTGTCCAAGTGCTTTATTGGATGCTTTGATACCTTTGAGGCATGGCAAAATGAATCCGCGTGCCTTGTGCCGGACCCGGGAGGCGCAGTTATTCCGTGGCGAATTCCAGGTCCCGGAGCAGGCGGGAGAGCGCGGGGTTGGTGATCCGCCGGTTCCACAGGGCGTGCAGTTCCACTGGCTCGCGGCTCCCGCCCGCCAGTGGCAGGAAGCCGACGCCGTCTATGCCCAGCGTGGTGGCCGAGTGGGGAACGAAGGCCAGACCGCGCTTTGCGGCCACCAGCGAAACCATGGTGAGGATCTGGCTGACCGTATGCACCACGTTGGCGTGCCGGACGGGGAACATGCGGACGACGAGGTCGTAGAAGTATCGGGCCTGGGTGGGGGAATGCATGATCAGTGGCTCGTCGTTGAGGTCGTCCGCGGTGACCGGCCGGTCCAGGAGTGCGAGCCGGTGACCTTCCGGTACGGCAAGCACCATGGATTCCCGGTAAAGCAGGCGCGAGTCAAAGGTGGCACGGTCGAAGGGTGGGCGGGCGAGGCCCAGATCCAGTTCGCCGGTCAGCAGCCCCGCAAGTTGCTCGCCGGTGACCAGTTCCTGCAGCTCGATATCGACGTCGGGGATGACGCGTGACAGCTCGTCCAGCACGGGGCCAAGAATGCTGAAGCCGCTGGCTGCCGTGAAACCGATCCGCAGCACGCCCGAGCGTCCGGACGCGATCCGGCGGGCCGTTGCAGGTGCGCGTTCGGCCAGCGCCATGAGCCGTCGGGCCTCGTCCAGGAACGTCCGGCCGGCGGAGGTGAGCTCCACCTTGCGGTTGTCCCGCTCCAGCAGCTCGGCCCCGACGATCTTCTCCAGCTTTTGGATCTGCCGGCTCAGGGGAGGCTGCGTCATGTTCAGCCGCTCGGCAGCCCTGCCGAAGTGCAGCTCCTCCGCTACGGCGATGAAGCCGGCCAGTTGGTCGAACGTGAACATGATGCCCTCCGGGTATCAAAGGTAACGACTTAGCTTAGCCGGGCATCGCAATGTCAGTGGCCGCCGTCAAGGCCGGGCCAAGGAACAGCTGCAAGTTCCTGCCTAGGCCGGTGAAAGGTCCTGGAGCAGCGCGTCCAGGACGGGCAGCTGGCCCTTCACGAGTTTGAGCCGGGCCTCTTGCTCCGGGAACCACCGGGCGTCGTCGATCTCGGGGTAGTGCTGGATCTTTCCCGATCCCTTAGGCCATTCAAGGGGGAAGGTGTTGCTGCGGATGGCTTCCGGTGAAAATCCGGCCTCGGCTGCGAAGACGGTAATTATTTTTCCCGACGACTGCCGGAATTCACCCAACAGGCGGTATTCGGCGCCAGGGGCGGGGACGCCCATTTCCTCGGCGAATTCGCGCTGCGCCGCGGCCAGTGCATCCTCGCCGTCGGAGTACTCCCCTTTGGGGATGGACCAGGCATGGGCGTCCTTACTGCTCCAGAACGGGCCGCCCATGTGGGCAATCCACACCTGCAGCCCATCGCCGGGGCCGGCCGCGTCGCCCTGAGGCCGCTGGTACAGCAGGATGCCTGCACTTCGAACCGGCATTTGGGTTCCTTCCCGGCTGTTGTTGACGACGCTCAATCGCCGTCCGCCGTTAACGTGGTATTCACGGCCCTGCTTTAGGTTATTCCTTCAGGCACTCTGCTCGAAGGGACCCGGTCATGGCCAATATTGCTGAGGTTTTGGGACGGCTCACGCCGGAGGAAGTTGCTGAACTCCGCAGCCTGGGTCCGCAGGGCCACCTGCCGCGGCACCTGGTGGAAGCGCTGGACCGTGCCGCCGGGGGAACGGGATCCGGCCGCGGCTACTACGTGGCAAACGGCAACGTCAGCTCAACCGGCGGGCCCCTTATGGTGCTGCGCAGTGACGTCTCGAACTGGTTGACCGGCTCCGGTTCCTGATCGCCGCCCCGGGCGGCTCATGATTCCGGCAGGATGAAAGTGGCGCTGGTGCCCGAACCGGGTTCGCTGGCCAGGCTGATCGATCCGCCGTGGCCTTCCACGATGGTCTTGCTGACCGGCAATCCCAAGCCTGCCCCCGGTATGGCAGTGGACCGCGAGCGCGCGGAGCGGAAGAACTTGGTAAATGCCTGCTCCTGCTCTTCTTCGCTCATGCCCACGCCGGTGTCCGTGATGGAACAAACCAGCCCGGCCTCGGTCCTGGCAGCGGTGGCGGTGATGAGCCCACCGTCCGGGGAGTATTTGACGGCGTTGGACAGCAGGTTGTGCAGGACCTGGCTGATCCTGGCCGGGTCTGCGCGCACCGGGAGCGGCTGTTCCACCTCGAGCTTCACCTGCAGGCCGTTCCCGGCCGCGCGGGGCAGTGCGGCGTCAACCGCGCGGCTCACCAGCTGGGCAAGGTCCGTCTCCTCCAGGGACAGCTCCACGCGTTCGGAGGCCACGGCAATGAGGTCGTTCACCAGGCCCATCAGGTGGTCAGCGTTGCGCCGGACCACCAGCAGTTCTGCGCGGATGTCGTCGTGGCCAGGCTCGTCGAGGACCAGTTCGAGGTAGCCGAGGATTGAGGTCAGGGGAGTCCGCAGCTCGTGCGAAACCGTGGCCACGAAGTCGTCCTTGGCAGCCAGGGCGCTGATCAGGTCGGTCACGTCCGCGAAGGTGATGACCCCGCCGGCTTCCTGGCCGCCGGCAGCAGGAAAGCCATGTGAGCTCACTGAATAGGCGCGCTGGCCGTCCGCCGGCCCGGCCCAGTAGAGCTCGTCCATGAACGCTTCCCCGGCGGCGGCGCGCTCAGCAGGACGTGAACCGGCCGGAACAGGCGTGGTGCGGTCTGCCGCCAGCAACTGGGTATGTCCGCCGCCCACTCCAACAAGGCCGGCCAGCGCAGGATCGGACTGCAGGGTCTTGTTCGTCAGCACCGTGTTGCCGTTGCGGTCCACCACCCACACGCCCACGCCCACGGCGCCGAGCACTGCATCAAGCAGGTTCTGGCGCCGGACGCTTTCGTCCAGCGTCCGGCCAAGGTGATACTCGCTGTCCATCAGCTTGGTCCGGTGCCTGCGGATGGTGGTGGCCACCACGTGCGCGGTTACGGCCATAACGGACATGACCAGGGGCAGGATGAGGACACGGATCATCGAGCCGGCCACAGGCGGCGACCCCAGTGCTGCTGCCGGGACCACGGTGCTGAGGACGGTCCCGGCAATGGCGAGGGCGGGCATGTACGGCCGGACCTGGGCCGAGAGCCAAATGACGGGGAATACCAGCGTCAGGCTCAGGACACTGAACGGGGGCCCGCCGGCCTCGCGGGTAAAGCCGATGGCGAAGCAGTCAAGAAGCGGGATGACGGCGAATGCTCCGGACGGGAGCCGTCCCCACGGGACGGCGACGCACGCTGCGGCGATCGCCAGGTGGAACAGCAAAGCGTTCAGGAACCTGCTGTCCGTGAGGGTCCACGGGCTGAACACGGCGGCCGCCACCACCACCAGTGCCACGGTCAGGCTGACGGGCAGTTGGCTGGCCATCACCCGTTGCCGGGCGCTGAGCCCACCGAAGAGCCCGTCAAGCCGGTCCGACACCACTGGTTCGGGCAGCGCATTGCGCGCCAGGCCGGGCACATCGGTGGTGCCCTGCGGTTCCCGGATTACCACGCTGCCCCCAGCACAGAAATGTCATGCCTCCGTTTGCAAGAAGGTCCTGCAGCCACAGTACCCGGGTGAATGCAGGTTCTCACGGTGGGCGGCGGGTTTATTGGCATGCGGTCACCCGATCAAAAGGCTCAGCGCCTCCGTCAGGTGTTCCACTTCCCGCACCGAGAAACCGGCGGGCACGGGACCGGGCCCCGTGTGGCTGGCGGGGACCACAGCGTGCGTGAATCCCAACCGGTGGGCCTCCTGGATGCGCTGGTTGATCCCCGGTACCGGACGGACTTCGCCGGCCAGCCCCACCTCGCCAAAAGCAATCAGCCGGATGGGCAGCGGTTTACGGGCCTTCGCCGATGCTACTGCGAGGGCCACGGCGAGGTCCGTGGCCGGTTCGCTGAGCTTGACGCCGCCAACGGTGGCGACGTAGGAATCGTCCTTGTGCAGCATGGTTCCCGCTCGCTGCTGCAGTACCGCCAGCAGCATTGACACCCGTGAACTGTCCAGGCCGCTGGTGGCCCGGCGCGGCTGCGCGTTGGGACTTTCGGCCAGGAGTGATTGAACCTCGGCGAGCAGGGGACGGCGCCCTTCCATGGTGACCGTGATGCAAGTGCCCGAAACAGGGTCCTTGGTGCGGCTGACGAACAGCCCGCTGGGATCGGCGAGGCCCTCGATTCCGTTTTCGTTGAGGTCGAAGCAGCCAACGTCATCGGTGGGTCCGTACCGGTTCTTCACGGCGCGCAGCATCCGCAGCCGGGAGTGCCGCTCGCCCTCGAACTGGCACACCACATCCACCAGGTGTTCCAGGAGCCGCGGCCCGGCGATCGAACCGTCCTTCGTGACATGCCCCACCAGCAAAGTGGTCATGTTCCGCCGCTTGGCCGCGGCAATGATCGATGCCGCCACCTCGCGCACCTGGGAAACGCCGCCGGCACTGCCATCAACGTCCGCGCTGCTGAGGGTCTGCACGGAGTCCACGATCAGCAGCCGCGGTTCAATTTGTTCCACCTGGCCCAGTGCCTGGCCCAAGTCTGTCTCCGCGGACAAGTAGAGGGACTCCGCGACGGCGTCGATCCGCTCCGCGCGCAGCTTCACCTGGGCTGCCGACTCCTCCCCGGTGACGTAGAGGACGTCCTGGGCTGTCCGGGCGAACTTGGCCGCCACGTCCAGGAGCAGCGTCGACTTGCCCACGCCGGGTTCACCCGCCAGCAGGATCACCGCGCCGGGAACCAGCCCGCCGCCCAGGACGCGGTCCAGCTCGTCCACGCCGGTGGGCAGGAACGCCGCCGTAGTGGCGTCAACATCCGCGATACGACGCGCCGGTTCCAGCACCGTTGTGGCGGCCGTGGTCCGGGCCACCGCGGTGCCCGTTTCCTCGACGGTGCCCCACGCCTGGCACTCGCCGCAGCGGCCCACCCATTTGGCGGTGGTCCAGCCGCATTCGGCGCATTTATAGGCAGGCGCCTTTGATGCCCGGGAAGTCTTTGTTGCCATGGGTTCAACCCTAGCGGCGGCCACTGACATCAGCGTCGACGCGGCCTTCGTCCCCACGCGCTCCCGGACCTCGCAAGCCCGGCCAGGGAGCCCTGCGGCCATGGGCCCAGGCTTAGCCGCCGGTTCTTACAGCGCGGGCAGGATGTCCCGTGCCTCGGCCGCGTCCATGCCTGTTGCTTCAAGCAGGTCCACCATGAGGGGGCGGAACAGCATGACCACCGTTTCGCCCTCCAGCCGCTGGACCTCCAACAGCTTCGGGTGCAGCCGCAGCGCTATCTCACTGAGGTCGCGCCGGGCCGTGCGCAGGTGGGCGCGCCGGACGCCGTCGTGCGTTTCCGCCAGGCCCAGCGAGAGCTCATCAATGGCGGCAGCCGTCTCCTGGAGCACCCCGGCAATGCTGTCCGTTGCCTCGTCCGAGAGGGCGGTGTGGTTGATGGCGCTGGTCAGCCGCCGCGCGAAGACGCGGCTGTTCCGCAGCGCCAGGTCGATGAAGTCCAGCGACTGCGTCAGCCGTTCCAGCTCGTCGCGGTGCCGCCGGTAGGCCGGCGCCAGCGTGGCCACTTCCCCTGACGCCCGAAGGGACTGCCGCATGGCATCCACCAGGGGCTGGCAGTTCCTGCCGCGGATCAGCGCGTGCCACGCCTGCGTGGAATCGCTGTTCGCCAGCGCACCTGCGCATTCACGCAGGACCTCGGCCAGTTCATGCAGCAGTTTCTGGACGTCGCGGCGTGGCTCACGGCGGGGGTCCTTGGGCACCAGGATGGTTACCAGCAGCGCGCACAGGCCCCCCACCACGGCGTCGATACTCCGGGTGAACGGGCCCCCGGACGGTGCCGGCAGCAGCACCACCAGCAGCGACTGGAGTGCCAACTGGGTGGTGAAGATGTTTCCGCTGTCCAGGAACCGGGCCAGCAGGATGGAGAAGAGAAGCACGACGGCGGCCACCCAGATTTCGCCGCCCAGCCAGTGCAGGAGCAGGTCGCCCACGGCGATGCCGATGGTGCAGCCCAGGCCCACCTCCATCACCCTGCGCAGCCGCGGCTCCCGGGAAAACCCGAGCGCGATCAGCGAGGACGTGGCGGCGAACAGGGGCCCGGAATGGCCCAGGACGTACTCCGCGAAAGCGTAGGCGCCCACGGCGCAGATGGTCATCTGGATGGCTGGGACGAAGGAGTTGCGGCTGCGGATCAGCCCGGTCCGGATGCGGGTGCGCAGGAACCGCCGGCCTGCTGAGAGTCCTGCTGGGATGGCCATGCGGTCAAGTCTATTCAGTGCCCGTCCACTGCCGGGCACGGCTCCACTACGACTGCGGATGTGATCTGCGCAATGGTGACCCGGCATTTGTCAGCCAATATCCCGCCGTCGTTAATCATCCGTTCACTTTGGACAGCCCATCCCGTTACCTGCGGCCCATAACTTTCTTGAAGGTACACAACGTACGCATCGCGCAGCAGGGTTCTCCGTCCCTGTCCCGCACCTGAATAACCCTGGAAGGGGTACATCTAGTGAAGGCACTTCGCTTCGGCCGCCACGCGGCTATCGCTGTTATCGCTGCGGGCGCACTCGCGCTGTCCGCCTGCGGTTCAGACAACGCCACGGGCACCGCGCCTGCAGGCAACCAGGCTTCGTCCGGCACCAAGGTCACCGGCACGCTGACCGGCATCGGTTCCTCTGCGCAGGGTGCGGCCATGGACGCATGGAAGACGAACTTCGCCTCCGCCAACTCCGGCGCGAGCGTGCAGTACTCCCCGGACGGTTCCGGTGCCGGCCGCAAGGCGATCCTGGACGGCTCCGCCCAGTTCGCCGGTTCGGATGCCTACCTGAAGGATGACGAATACGCCTCCTCCAAGTCCGTGTGCGGCCCCGACGGCGCCATCAACGTCCCCGTCTACATCTCCCCGATCGCCGTGGCCTTCAACGTTCCCGGTGTCACCGACCTGAAGCTGGACGCCACCACCGTCGCCAAGATCTTCCGCGGCCAGATCGCCAAGTGGAACGACCCCGCGATCGCTGCCCTCAACGCGGGCGTCTCGCTGCCCGACCTCAAGGTCACCCCGGTGAACCGCTCGGACGACTCCGGCACCACCCAGAACTTCACGGACTACCTGTCCGCCGCAGCCTCCGACGTCTGGACGGACAAGGCCGCCGGTGTCTGGCCCGCCAGCCTCCAGGGCGAGAACGCCAAGGGCACCTCCGGCGTGGTCAAGACCGTGACGGACACCCCCGGCGCCGTGACCTACGCCGACGACTCCGCCGTGAGCGGCAAGCTGGGCGTTGCACAGATCAAGGTGGGCGATTCCTTCACCAAGATCTCCGCCGATGCCGCCGCCAAGGCAGTGGACGCCGGCAAGCCCGTTGACGGCCGCGCCGCGAACGACCTCTCCATCAAGCTGGACCGCAAGACCACCATCGCCGGCGCCTACCCGATCGTCCTGGTGTCCTTCCACGTCCTGTGCACCACGTACGACAAGCAGGAGACCGTTGACCTGGTCAAGGCTTTCGAGCACTACGTAGTTTCCGCTGAGGGCCAGAAGGCCGCTGCGGACTCGGCCAAGTCCGCTCCGCTGTCCTCCGACCTCGCAGCCAAGGCCGCGAAGGCCATCGACTCGATCAAGGTCAAGTCCTAACCATCGCCGCAAAACCGGGTTCCCCGCCTGCCGGAAGGCAGTGCGGGGAACTTGGCTTTGCACCCTGCTTCCTTAATCCAGCAACGAATCGAAGGGCCGTCGAATGACCGCCACCTCCCTGACCAGTTCACAGGGCGCCGGACGCACCGGGGACAAAGTCTTCTCCGGGGCCGCACTGGCCGCCGGCTGCCTGATCCTCGCCGTCCTCTTCGGCGTCGCACTCTTCCTGGTGGTCCAGGCAATTCCCGCGCTGACCGCTCCCGCCGACAAGATCCAGGGCGGACAGGGCTTCTTCGCCTACATCTGGCCCATTGTCATTGGGACCCTGATCGCCGCCGTCATCGCGCTGGTGATCGCCACCCCGGTGGCCATCGGAGTAGCCCTCTTCATCTCGCACTTCGCGCCGCGCCGCCTCGCCTCCGGACTCGGTTACGTCGTGGACCTGCTCGCCGCCATCCCCTCCGTGGTCTATGGCGCCTGGGGCGCGGCGTTCCTGGCCAAGCAGATCTCTCCCGCCTACGGATGGCTCGCGGAGAACATGGGCTGGCTTCCCATCTTCCAGGGCCCCGCCTCCACCACCGGCAAGACCATCCTCACTGCGGGCATCGTCCTGTCGGTCATGGTCCTGCCCATCATCACCTCGCTGTCCCGGGAGATTTTCCTGCAGACCCCCAAGCTGCACGAGGAGGCGGCACTGGCGCTCGGTGCCACCCGCTGGGAGATGATCAAGATGGCCGTGCTGCCCTTCGCCCGCCCGGGCATCATCAGCGCAATCATGCTGGGTCTGGGCCGCGCACTGGGCGAAACCATGGCCGTTGCCCTGGTCCTGTCCTCCGGCGCCCTGACCGCCAGCCTGATCCAGTCCGGCAACCAGACCATCGCGGCCGAGATCGCCCTGAACTTCCCGGAAGCCAGCGGCATCAAGGTCAGCACCCTGATCGCCGCCGGCCTGGTCCTGTTCGTCATCACCCTGGCCGTGAACATGATCGCCCGCTGGGTCATCACCCGGCACAAAGAATTCTCGGGAGCCAACTAAATGACCTCCACGCTTACCCCGGTCCGCAGCAAGCGGTCCGCGCTCACCAAGGGCCAGCTGCCCAAATACGCCCCCTACGCCGTCCTTGCCGCGGCGTTGATCGTCGGCGCAGCCATCCTTGCCCTGATCGGCTTCAATGCGTTCGGGTGGGGAGTGGTCTCGGCCTTGCTCTTCGCCATCGGCCTGGTGTCCTGGAGCGCAGCGGTGGAAGGTTCCCGCAGGGCCAAGGACAAGCTGGCCACCTGCCTGGTGGTTGGCTCATTCCTGGTGGCCCTCCTGCCGCTCGTTTCGGTGATCTGGACGGTGCTGGTGAACGGCATTCCGGGACTCCTGGATCCCGGCTTCCTCACCACCTCCATGAACGGCGTCACGGGCGCGTTCGACAACAAGGCCGTGGAGGGTGGTGGCCCGGTCATGGGCGGCATCTACCACGCGATCCTGGGCACCGTACAGATCACCCTGCTGGCCACCGTCATCTCCGTACCCGTGGGGCTGCTGACGGCCATCTACCTGGTGGAGTATGGCCACGACGGCCGCCTGGCCAAGGCCATCACGTTCTTCGTGGACGTCATGACCGGCATCCCCTCCATCGTGGCCGGCCTCTTTGCCGCCGCATTCTTCTTCGTGGTGGTGGGCCCGGGGACCAAGACCGGTGCCGTGGCCGCCGTCGCCCTTTCTGTCCTGATGATCCCCGTGGTGGTCCGCTCGAGCGAGGAAATGCTCAAGATTGTCCCCAACGAACTGCGCGAGGCCGCCTACGCCCTGGGCGTGCGCAAGTGGCGGACCATCCTCAAGGTGGTCATCCCGACGGCGATTTCCGGCATCGCGTCCGGCGTCACCCTGGCGATCGCCCGGGTCATCGGCGAGACGGCACCCATCCTGGTCACCGCGGGCTTTGCCACGAGCATCAACTCCAATGTATTCGGCGGGTGGATGGCATCACTGCCCACGTTCATCTACACCCAGATCCTGAACCCCACCTCGCCATCGAACCCGGATCCGTCCTCGCAGCGGGCCTGGGGCGCGGCACTGGTGCTGATCATCCTGGTCATGGTCCTGAACCTGGCGGCCCGCCTGATTGCCAGGATCTTCGCCCCCAAGACCGGCCGGTAACCAGGCCGCCGGCCCGGCCTTCCGTCCCACCGTGGCGGATCCTAGACTTCAACCCATACCCAGTAAGTGAAGGAACACCATGTCTAAGCGCATCGACGTCAAGGACCTGAACGTGTATTACGGCGATTTCCTCGCCGTGGAGGACGTTAGCATCAACATCGAGGCCAAGTCCGTCACCGCGTTCATCGGCCCCTCCGGCTGTGGCAAGTCCACGTTCCTGCGGACCTTGAACCGCATGCACGAGGTCATCCCCGGCGCCCGCGTGGAAGGCGAGGTGCTGCTGGACGGCGACAACCTCTACGGCCCCGGCGTGGACCCTGTGACGGTCCGTTCCCAGATTGGAATGGTTTTCCAGCGGCCCAACCCGTTCCCCACCATGTCCATCCGCGACAACGTGCTGGCCGGCGTCAAGCTGAACAACAAGAAGATCTCCAAGGGCGAGGCCGATGTCCTGGTGGAGCGCTCGCTCAAAGGCGCCAACCTCTGGAACGAGGTCAAGGACAGGCTCGAAAAGCCTGGCTCCGGCCTCTCCGGCGGCCAGCAGCAGCGCCTCTGCATCGCCCGCGCCATCGCCGTGGAGCCGCAGGTGATCCTGATGGACGAGCCCTGCTCCGCCCTGGACCCGATTTCCACCCTGGCCATTGAAGACCTCATCAATGAGCTCAAGGACCAGTACACCGTGGTGATCGTGACCCACAACATGCAGCAGGCCGCCCGCGTCTCCGATAAGACGGCCTTCTTCAACATTGCCGGGACGGGCAAGCCGGGCAAGCTGATCGAGTACGGTGACACCCACACCATCTTCAGCAACCCGGTGCAGAAGGCCACCGAAGACTACGTCTCGGGACGCTTCGGGTAGGCAGCTGCTCCGTGGTGGCGAACTCCGACAGCATTTAGTACGCTGAACTAGATACTTTTGAAACTAGTAGTAAGCCAGCTTTAGGAGTTTTGCCATGACGCAGACGGCCAGCAACCCCGGCCCCCAGCTTACGGTTTCCGTACCCGCTGCGGGCGCACCGGCGAAGCCCGCCGTGCACGTGCAGGACTTTGACGCGGCCGCCGGACTCGCCGCCACCCTTGGGGGTGGGCCGCTCGTCCCGCAAATCGACCCGGAGGCAATAGCGGCGGCCGGGGATGCGGAGGATGTGCTCACGGAGGTGTGGCGGACCAGTTCCTACCTCGAGGGCAAGCAGTGGGAGTTGGACAGCGCCCTCGAAGCGCTGCGCCAGGCGGTCCGGAAGGCTTCTTCTGCGGGTGTCGCCCGGGATGAACTTTGCACGGCGGCGAACCTGTCTGCCGAAGAGCTGGCCGCGATCCTGCTGGGCCCTGAAGCAGCACCCGCTGCCATCTAGGGCCACGCACTTCTTCGGTTCCCGGCTACCTGGCCAGCGGTGACAGCGCCAGCGCCAGCACGAAGGCCAAGGCGCAGGTGGCTACCGGCGTCAGGACCCAGAGCCAGATGATCCTGATGACCAGCGTCCGGTTGGTCACGGAAAAGTGCTGGTTCTCGCCCGCGCCCAGGGTGCCCGCCGTGACGGTGTGGGTGGTGGACAGCGGCCAGTGCAACCCGATGGCGCCCACGAAGAGCATCAGCGCGCTGAAGGTCTGCGCCACGGAGCCGCGCAGGGGATCGATCCGGGTGATCTTGTAGCCGATGGTGTACGAGATCCGCCATCCTCCGAACAACGTCCCGGCTGTCATCATCACCGCCGACAGCAAGGCCACCCAGATGGGGATCCCGCCGTCGGCGTACCCTGCCGCAAGCAGGGCCAGCAACAGCACGGCACTGACCCGCTGCCCGTCCTGCAGGCCGTGGCCGAAAGCCACCGCGCCGGCGGCAATCGCCTGCGCCCTCCGGAACCGCTGGTTCACCACGTTGGGTTGGGTGTAGCGCGCTCCCCAGGTGGCCGGATAGACCAGCAGGAAGGATCCGCTGTAGGCCACGAGCGGGGAAAGCACCAGCGGGAGGACCACCTGGAACAGCAGCGACTGGTCCACGCCCGCCACCCCAGGGCCTCCCACCGCAAGGCTGGCCAGTCCCGCCCCTGCGAGTCCCCCCACCAGGGCATGGGTGGAGGAGGCGGGGATGCCGCGGCGCCACATCAGCAGGCCCCAGGCGCAGGCGCTGGCCAGGCCGGCCACCAGGATGGCGAGGCCGCCCGGGCCGGCCGGGAGATTGATCCAGGTCCGGCTGGCTGCAACGGCAAGCATCGCGCTCAGCAGGGCGCCCACGAAGTTGAAGAACGCAGCCAGGAGCACGGCCACGCTGGGCGTGAGTGCGCGGTTCCGCACGGCGAGGGCAACCGAGGTGGAGGCATCACGGAAGCCGTTCAGGAAGGCAAACGCTGCGGCCAGCAGGACCACCCCAGCAAAGATGGCTGCGGCCACGTCAGGATTCCTTGACGATGATGCTGCCTACCTGGGTGGCCACCCGCCGCATGTCCTTGGTGACCTCCACCAGCTGGTTGGCGATGTCCCGGTTGCGCGAGTACTGCGCCCACTTCATGTCGGCGATCATGTCGGCAACCCACACCCGGTGGGTGCGTTCGGCGCGTTTTGCAAGGCGCAGGATCTCGATCCAGTAATCCTCAAGGTCATCCAGGTCATTGAGCCGGCGCATGGCATCAACCGTCAGCTCCGCCTGCCGGCTGATGATCTCCAGCTGGTCGGCCGCCCGCTTGGGCAGGCGGTCCAACTTGTACAGGGCCACCAGTTCCGCGGCCGCGTCCATCTTCTCCATGGCCTCGTTGAGGTAGCGGGACAGGGCGTACATGTCCTCGCGGGGGAGGGGGTTCACGAAGCTGGAGCGCATGTGCGTCAGCAGCGCGAAATGCAGCTCGGCGGACTTGGCCTCGAGGTTGTGCATGTGATCTACGAGCTTGCCGTGTTCGTCCGCGGGTACGCCAAGGATTTCGGCCAGGGTTGCGCTGGCCAGCACGATCTGTTGTGCCATCTGCGATAGGAGGTTCAGCCCTGCGGGCTCCTGGGGAAAAAGGCGCAGCTTCACGTGTTTACCGGTCTCCGGGGACTGTTCAAGGCGGGCGTTGCTGCCGTGTGACTTGACGCCGACGCGCAACTGTCGCCTACTCTACCGGCCCGAAAGAGTGTGCCTTGAATTGGCTTCCGGGACGAGGGCAGAAAAATGGTGCCGAACCGGATACGCCTCTCGGCGGTAGGCCGCTCTAGGCGGCTAATTGTTGAAGCCCGGGGGTTTCGCGGCTCGGCACCGGCTTCAGTCTTCTACTTCGCCCCGCCCAAGTCAATCTTGACAGCCGGCCGTTGGGGGGTGCGGAAAATATCAGGGCGGCGCCTAATCGAGTTCGCCCAGGCGCCACGCGTTGGCGGCGTGTTCCAGGTCTTCGGCGGTCTTGACCAGCTGGTGCGAGTTGCGGGTCAGCTTGCTGGCGTGGGCCTCATTGGCGTGCTCGGCGCCGTCCGCGAGCGTGGCCTGGCCGAGGGCCACCACCCGGCAGAAAGCTGCCGAGCGTTCCAGCGCGACGTCGAAATCGCCGTCGAACGCGCCTGAGAGGATGGCGTCCGCCATGGTGCGCATTTCATCAGCGCCCGGCGGCTCGGCGGCACCGGCCACCACGTTGGACACCTGTGCCGTGTCCCGGCCGGCCCGGAAGTAGACAGATATCCGCTCGGGGTCACGGACGGTGGCGGCACGGAGCGCGTAGAGCCGCCAGAGCGCACCGGGCAGGGAGCGGGCCGGGCTTTCGGCCCACATCTCGGCAATGGCATCCAGGCCTTGCTCGTCGGCGAGCTTCACCAGGCGTTCGGTGATGACGGGATCGTCGCTGTCCCGGCCATGGCGGACCAGCGCCTGCGCGGCAAGGTGGGCGGCCTCCGAGACGCGGGCGGGATCGGCGCCGCCGGCGAACGGCTCGAAATCCATCGGGGCGAACGGCTTTGGTTTGTGGTGCCGGTTGCTGCCGCCGTAGGGGCTGGTTCCTGCTTGCTCGCTCATGCCCCCACGCTACTCCTGTGCCGCAGCGGAAATCGAGCGTCGTCGCGATCGCCCGGTCCCCGCAGAAAGTGCCTTTGGCCCCGGACAAGCGCACGACGGCGGCTCCCGGACCAGGTGCGAAAGACGCCGGAACCATGGGTTAGAGTATTAACGTCCAGAAATGGACTGGGCCGGGCGGAACGACACAGCGTGTCTGACCGACCGGCAGGGGCCTTTAGCTCAGTTGGTAGAGCATCGGACTTTTAATCCGTGGGTCGTGGGTTCGAGCCCCACAGGGCCCACCCACAGAAGGTTTTGAAGGTCCGCCGTGAGGCGGGCCTTTTCCTTTTAAGCCTGGGATTCAGGCTCGCACGACTATCCCGTTGCGGGGTATCCCGCCATGGAACGAGATGGGAACGCCAGCTCCACCGTTGCTCCAGGGCCCCAGTGCCTGCCGTGTTCGGCGTTCAGCTGGCGGGATCGTACTGGAAGGCCCGCACTTCCTGGGCGCAGCGGCAGGCGGTGGCGATCTTGGAGGCCCAGTGGAGGGCGGCGTCGTACGTGGGCAACTCCAGTATTGTGTAGCCGCCCTCGATCTGCGCTGTCTGGGGGTAGGTGCCCTCGCGCACTGCTCCTTCGCCGCTGACCATCACGGGCGGGACGCTCTCGTCGATGCCCCCGCCAAACACCCAGACACCGGCTTCCTTTGCCTCCTGGACCACCGCATGGGCCGCGTCGGCAACTTCCTGCAGCCCGCCGTCGGGGATGTCCATGACGCCACTGGGGAACGAGATCAGGTACTTGGTCATTGGGCAGGCTCCTTCTTTGCAGGCGCGGATCACCTTCATCCTTCCCACCACCAGGGGGCCGCGCAAGGATTTGTTCCCACCGCTGGCGCTGCAAAACAGGATGCCGCCGCGGCCGAAAGGCACAATAGGCACATGGCAAATACCAGCAAGGGCCGGATGCCGCGCCTGGAAGACGTGGCCAAGGTGGCCGGCGTCTCCCACCAGACCGTTTCCCGGGTGGTGAACAACCACCCCAACGTCAGCAAGGCGACGCGGGAAAAGGTGGAGGCGGCCATTGCCGAACTGGGGTACCGGCGCAATACCGCTGCCCGGAGCCTGGTCACCCGGCGCTCGCAGACCATCGGCGTGCTGGCCAGCGAACTCTCGCAGTACGGCCCTGCCAATACCCTCCTGGGCGTCGAGCAGGCAGCACGCAACGCCGGCTACTTCGTCAGTATCGCCGCGCTGCGGGAAGTCAGCAGGGACGCCATATCCAACGCGGTGGGCCATTTCATGGACCAGGCCGTGGACGGTATCGCCGTGCTGGTACCGCATTCGGACACCCTGGCCGTGCTGGAACAGATGAACCTTCCCGTGCCCGTGGTGGCTGTGGGCTCCGCCGGCAGTGCCTCGGTGAGCGGCGCGATGGTGGACCAGCGCGCGGGAGCCAGGCTCGCCGTCGAACATCTCATCAAGGAAGGCCACCGGCAGATCGGGCACATCGCGGGCCCGCCGGACTGGACTGACGGCGCCGAGCGTGCGGAGGGCTGGCGCGCCGCGCTCCGGGAGGCCGGGCTGGAGGAGTCCCTGCTGGTGGAAGGGGACTGGAGCGCAGGCAGCGGCTACGCGATCGGCCGCAAGCTGGCGTCCGGGCGCACCGCGACGGCCATCTTCGTGGGCAACGACCAGATGGCTTTGGGCCTGCTGCGCGCCTTCACGGAAGCGGGGATCAAAGTGCCCGACGACGTCTCCGTGGTGGGCTTCGACGACCAGCCGGAAGCGGGGTACTTCACGCCGCCGCTGACCACCGTCCGGCAGGACTTCGAGGAACTCGGACGGCGCTGCATGGACATCATGCTCAAGGAAATCGAGTCCGGCGCCGCTGTCAGTTCAACTGTGGTCCCGCCCGAGCTCGTGATGCGGGCCAGCACCGCCGCCCCCGCGTAGGCGGGGAGCGCGCAGAACCAAAAAAACTCCATGAATCTGCATCCAAATCCGGGGTTGGGCCGGTAGTAGGAGTGTCAGCAGAAAATGCCCGCCAGCCGGGCCGTTCAAGGAGATGGACATGCGCAAAACATTCTTCGCCGCAGGCGCCGGTGCAGCAGCCATTGCAGCCGCAATCGCTCTGGCCGGTCCCGCCCAGGCAGCCGAAGGGGACGCCCAGCTTTCCGTGCTGCACGGGGTCCCCGGACTGACCGTTGACGTCTGGGTCAACGGAAACCGGACCCTTGATGACTTCACCCCGGGAACCCTTGCCGGGCCGCTCGCGCTTCCGGCCGGCAGCTACGAAATTGCGATCACCGCGGCGGATGCCGCCGACGCGTCCGCACCCGCCATTGGTCCCGTAAGCGTCAACCTTGCGGCCAACGGGAACTACACTGCCGCGGCCCACCTGGGTGCGGATGGCAAGCCGACAGCCAGCCTCTTCACCAATGATGTGTCCCAGATCCCGGCCGGAAAAGGCAAACTGACAGTCAGGCATGCCGCCGCCGCCCCGGCCGTCGATGTGCTGGCCGGCGCCACCCCCGTGATCACCAACTTGGCCAACCCGAACGAGAAGACACTCACCCTCGACCCGGGCACCGTCCCGGCCGCAGTGGCCGCCACGGGCACCACCACTCCGGTGATAGGCCCGGCGGACGTGGCGGTGGCCGAGGGAACACACACCATCGTTTATGCCTGGGGGAGCCTGGCTGACCAGAACCTGAAACTTGCCGTGCAAACCATCGAGGGCCTGCATTCGGCGCCGGGCTCGGTGCCGGGTGCGCTTAACGGTTCGGCGAGTTCCGGCGGAGCGGGTACTGCCGTAGCCACGGCCGGATTCGGACTGGCAGCATTGGCCCTCCTCGCGGGCGCGATAGGCGCGGCCCGCACGGTCCGTGCCCGGAGGGCGGGGCAGTAGCCTCGCGGAATCCGCGAAGGACGTAAGCGCAAGGGGCCCGGCCCGTCAAAGGACGGGCCCCTTGGGCTGGTCCTGCCAAGGTCAACAAGCACAGTGGAAGGGAGGCGTTAGGAATGACGGCAAGCTCGACGACGGCACCGGGCTGCCGCCGGCGCCATGCGGCAGGTGGCGGGGCCGCCGCGCTGGTGGCTGCCGCGCTGGTTCTGTCCGGCTGCGGTTTGGGCAGCTCCGGAGGAGCCGGCAACCCAGGGGGAGAAGCGGTCCCCCCGATGGCAACGATGTCGCCAGGGACCGGTTCTCCCGGTCCGGCGCTCTCCGGACAAGAGCCCACTCCCACCGGTCCCGGCGGAACTGCGGTTCCCGTCCGCCCGGTTGTTCCTCCTGCCGGGGGTATCCCGGTCCGGCCCGCCACTGCGCCCGCAGCTCCGGCCGTGTCCGCGCCCACCTCCTTGACCGTGGCGGGCACGGCCATCGATATGCCGGTGGTGCCCGGGGGAGTTTCCGCAGAGGGAGTGATGGAAATTCCTGAGGCCTTCAACCGGGCGTCGTGGTACAAATTCGGTCCGGCCCCCGGCGCGGCGGAAGGAACCGCCGTCATTGCCGGCCATATCGACACCACCTCGGACCGGGCGCCGTTTTCGGCATTGAAGTCCCTCGCTGCCGGGACCGTCATCCGGGTGGGCCGGGACGGAGCCCCGCCGGTTACCTACCGGGTGGTGGGAGTGGAAATGATGGCCAAGGATAAATTCGACGGCGGCGCCCTGTTCCGCCGGTCCGGCCCGCACGAACTCAAGCTGGTCACCTGTGGCGGCAGGTGGCTGGACGAGCGGATGGACTACAGCGACAATGTGATTGTCACCGCGGTTCCTGCATGATCGGTGGCCAATCGCTTGACTCGTGCACCGAAGCCGGGAAGGAGTTGCCTGTGACGCTTCCCGGGCAGGCCTCCCGCGGGTGGGACGACACGCTGACCGATTCTTTCCTGGCCGGGGACGAGAACGCGCTGGCAGCGGCCTACCGCGAGTTCGCGCCCCTGGTGCAAACCTTGGCCCTGCGCTCCCTTCCGGACCGTGCGGCCGCCGACGACGTGACCCAGGAGGTCTTTATCCGGGCCTGGCGTTCACGGAACACCTTCAACCCCCAGGTGGCCGGGCTTCCGGCATGGATCGTCGGAATCACGCGCAACGCCATTACCGACGCCCATTCGGCGGCGGCCCGGGAAGCGCGCAAGGCCTTCGCCGCGGCCGGGGCCGGCATGGGGGACGATGCCGGAACCGGCACGGAGGCGGCGGAAATGCTGGCGGACCGGTTGCTTCTGGACGGGGAGTTGGAGAGGCTCGGCGAGCCGCAGGGGTCCATCATGAAACTGGCCTTCTACGAGGACCTGACGCACGAGCAGATCTCACGAAAGCTCGGGCTCCCGCTTGGTACGGTCAAGAGCCACATCCGCCGGAGCCTGGCGCATCTACGCAGCAGATTGGAGGTAGACCATGCCGCATCTTGATCCGGAACAGTTGAGCCTCCTGGCACTCTATGAGGGGCGGGAGGACCCGGAGGGCCGCGATCACCTTGCGGCCTGCCCCGAGTGCGCGAATGACTTTGCCGCCCTTCGCCGCACGGTGGATGCCGTGAAGGCATCCCCCGACGTCGGCCGCCTGGCCGTGCCCGGGCCCCAGGTATGGGCTGGAATCCATCGGGAGCTGGGCCTTTCCGAATCACTGCGGGAGGATCCGCTCGCTGTGAAGGAGCCGGCGGAAGGCCCGGTGGCGTCAGGGGTAGCCGCGCCGCCGGCGCCGGCGCCGCCGTCGAACGTCATCCGGCTCGGTGGCCGGGCCGGGGGCGGCAGGACCAAAGCCGCGTGGTGGCACCGCCCCGGCCCGTTGCTGGCAACGGCGGCCGCTGCTGCGCTGGTGGTTTCCGGTGCCATCTGGGCGTTGAACCGTCCGCCCGGGCCCCAGGAACTTGCTGCTGCCCGGCTGGCGCCGCTGGCCCAGCACTCAGCGTCAGGGTCGGCGAAGGTCGTGACGGGTCCAGACGGCTCCCGCAAGCTGGAAATCAGCTTGGACAAGGATGAAGCCAAGGGCTACCAGGAGGTGTGGCTGATCGCCCCGGACCTGACCCGGCTGGTCAGCCTGGGCGTCATGAACTCCACGTCCGGAACCTTTCAGGTGCCCACCGGCCTGGACCTCTCCCAGTACCCGGTGGTGGATGTGTCGGACGAACCAATGGATGGCAACCCCGCACACTCCAGCGTGAGCATCGCCAGGGGCACGTTGACGTCCTGACCCACGGGTGAAAAGCAGGGATCACAACATGTCAGCGGCCGAAGTGCGGCTGCGGCGCCCCCTCCGGAAGCCGCTCCAGGATGCCCTCCGCCACCTTGCGGACCTTGATGTTCCGGTGGCTCGATGCCTTTGCGAGGATGGCGAACGCCTCCTCGTAGGAGCACCTGTTTTGGGCCATGATCACCCCGCAGGCGACGTTGATGGACGTCCTGCTGTCCAGGGCAGAGTGGAGGTCGGTCGCGAGGGACCGGGCAGTGTGCATGTCGATGGCCATGTGGAGGCTCCTGGCGGCCAGGGTGGCGAACCCGCGGGCCTCGGCGATGACCTGGAGCGGAAAGGCTTTCGCATCCGGTGCGAAGAAAGCGAGGGCCGCGGTCATCCGGCGGGGGTCGGCCTCGGCGGGAAATATCTGCTCCCGCTGGACCCCGGCGTCCAGCGGGAGCCTTACTGCCAAGGCACTGCCGTATCCGGCGGACTGCAGCCGCCCGGAGTACTGCCGCCAGCGGAAGTCACCGTTCCGTTGAAGCACCGCCACCGGATGGCCTCCCGACAAGACATCGGTCACCGGCCCCTCCGCGGACCCGCGTTCCCAGCCGAGCAGGCGGAGGACCTCTTCGGAGGTGCCGGACAGCGCCGGACTCCGCTTGGGCTGCTGCAGCACCAGGCCGCAACCCACCTCAATCCCCGCCGTCCTGGCGATGTGCCCGGCGGATGCGGCCACCAGCAGGTCCAGGGAGTCGGCGAGGGTTTGGGCGCCGCTGACCAGGTCCAACAGGAGGGCTGGATTACGGTGGCCGTCGGGTCCTGGAGAGGCAGGCGCAACCGTGGCAGCACTGCCCCCGCCGGGGCCGCGTGAGGATGGAGGGCCGGCGACGGCTGGGGGAGAGCCCTTGGTCTCAAAGAGCTCCTCGTCGCCGGCCCCGCTTACTACCCGGGCCCTGCGGGCCGGGAAACCTGTACGTGGGTGTGGTGCATTCATTGCCAGTCCCACACCCCCCTAGTGAGTCAAGTACCGAAAGCCGGAAGTGGTATTGCCTCTGGGAAGAATTTAGTGGCCAGGAAGCACCCGGTGAATGCGTAGCTGGTACCTGTTTTTGGGATGGGGCAGTACTTGGAATCCTGCTCCTGCGATGCCTTCGGGCCATTGCCGCAGGTGGGACCCTGCCCCGCCGGGCGCATGTGGGGGAGAGGGCAAACACCACGGACTTCCCCGTTTCCTTGACTCGCCGGACAGAACCGCAAAGAATGTTTCTATAACGTTGTAAATAATCTGACACAAGGATGTTTTCGTGACCCCAACAGAATCCACCCCGGCAACGATCACCCTCGATCCCGCCTTCACCGTGGGCCCCGTCCGGCGGCGCACCTTTGGCGCTTTCGTTGAGCACCTCGGGCGCTGTGTGTACACCGGAATCTTCGAGCCGGACCACCCCGATGCCGACGAGGACGGCTTCCGGAAGGATGTACTTGAGCTCACCCGTGAACTGGGCGTCTCCACGGTGCGGTACCCCGGCGGCAACTTCGTCTCCGGATACCGTTGGGAGGACGGCGTGGGACCGGTGGACCAGCGGCCCGTCCGGCTGGATTTGGCCTGGCACTCCACCGACCCCAACTCCGTAGGCGTGGACGAGTTCGCCAAGTGGTCCGCGAAGGCAGGTGTAGAGCCCATGATGGCCGTCAACCTGGGCACCCGCGGCGTCCAGGAGGCCCTTGACCTGCTGGAGTACTGCAACATCGACGGCGGCACCGCCCTCTCAGAGCAACGACGCGCCAACGGTGCCGCCACCGGCTACGGCATCAGGATGTGGTGCCTGGGCAACGAAATGGACGGCCCCTGGCAGATCGGGCACAAGAACGCCCAGGAGTACGGCAGGCTGGCCGCGGACACCGCCCGCGGAATGCGCATGATCGATCCAGGCCTGGAACTCGTGGCCTGCGGCAGCTCCGGCCCCACGATGCCCACGTTCGGTGAGTGGGAGCGTGTGGTCCTGACCGAAACCTACGACGTGGTGGACCTGGTCTCCGCGCACCAGTACTTCGAAGACTCCGGCGACCTCCAGGAACACCTCGCCGCCGGGCACAAGATGGAAGCCTTCATCCGCGACATCGTCAGCCACATCGACCACGTGAAGTCCGTCCGAAAGTCCACCAAGCAGGTCAACATCTCCTTCGACGAATGGAACGTCTGGCACATGAGCCGCGGCGAATCCAAAGTCCCCAGCGGAAACGACTGGCCCGTGGCCCCCGTCCTGTTGGAGGACACCTACACGGTGGCCGACGCCGTGGTGGTGGGGGACCTGCTGGTCACGCTGCTCCGGAACACGGACCGCGTCCTCTCGGCAAGCCTGGCGCAACTGGTGAACGTCATCGCCCCCATCATGACCGAACCCGGCGGCCGGTCCTGGAAGCAGACCACCTTCCACCCGTTCGCCCTGACCTCCCGGCACGCGTCCGGCACGGTCCTGCAGCTCGCCGTCGAATCCCCCCTTGTCAGCGGAGGTACGACGGCCGACTTCGCCGCCCTGTCCGCCGTCGCCACCTACGACGCGGCAAAGGGCGAGGCGGTGGTGTTCGCCGTCAACCGCTCGGCCGCCGGGGCACTGACCCTTGACGCCGCCGTCGGGGGACTGGGCAACGTCCGGGTCATCGAGGCGCTGACCTACTCCAACAAGGACCCCTACTGGCAGGCCACGGCCGACGATTCCAGCTCCGTCCTGCCGGCGGAGAACGTCACGGCCAAGGCCGACGGCGGACACCTGACAGCCGAGCTCCCGGCCGTGTCCTGGTCCATGATCCGGCTCGCCGTGGAGGCCTGAACGGGCCGCGTGCCAGGGCGGAGGCGGCCCCATGACGACGACGGCCCGCAGGTGGGAGGATGGACGGCATGGAACTGCACATCACGGGCGATCCCGCCGCGGACAAGTTGTTGAGTGAGGACGCCTTCGCCCTGCTGACCGGCATGCTGCTGGACCAGCAGGTCACCATGGAATCGGCCTTCGCCGGACCGGAAAAGATCAGGACCCGGATGGGCACCCTGACGCCCGAGGCCATCGCCGGGCACGACCCCGCGGAATTCGTGGAGATCTTCAAGGAACGGCCCGCCGTCCACCGCTTCCCCGGATCCATGGCCGGCAGGGTGCAGGCGCTCGCCGAGGCTGTCCGGGACCACTGGGACGGCGATGCCGCAGCCATCTGGACCAAGGGCTCACCCGACGGTGCAGAGGTGTTGAAGCGGCTCAAGGCGCTGCCCGGCTTCGGTGAGCAAAAAGCAAAGATCTTCCTGGCCCTGCTGGGCAAGCAGTGGGGCCTTGACGCGCCCGGCTGGCGGGAAGCGGCCGGCCATTACGGGGAAGAGGGCTCCTACCTGTCGGTGGCGGACATCGTGGACCCGGAATCCCTGGCCAAGGTGCGGGCCAGCAAGCAAGCGGCCAAGGCGGCGGCGAAGGCAGGAAAAGAACGTTAATGGCAGTCACCATGAACGACGTCGCCCGCGCGGCCGGCGTTTCGCTCAAAACGGTCTCGAACGTCCTGAACGACTACGAGTTCATCCGCCCGGCCACCAAGCAGCGTGTGCAGGACGCCATTGCTGAACTGGGGTATGAGGCCAACCTCACCGCCCGAAGCCTGCGCTCGGGCAAGACGTCCATGCTGGGCCTGGTGCTCTCCGACCTCTCGGCGCCCTACTACGCGGAACTGGCGTCCAGGCTGATGAAGGCCGCATCACGCCGCGGCTACCGGGTGCTGGTGGAGCAGTCCGGCGCTGAGGCTTCCGTTGAACTCAGCGCCCTGCACGGGACGTTCCGGCAGCTCACCGACGGGCTGCTCTTCACCCCGCTGGTGCTGGACGCCGACGCCATCGCCGCCCGCGCCGGCACCAAACCCCTGGTGATGCTCGGCGAGCACATCATGGACCCCCGCTTCGACCTGGTCACCATGAAGAACGGGGAAGCCGCGGCTGCGCTGACCACCCACCTGCTGCAGGCCGGCCGCCGTCGCATCGCCGTCATCGGCGCCCACCCGGAGGAGTCCACCGGGACCGCGGGACTGCGCATGAACGGGTACCGGAAGGCGCTGGAACAGGCGGGCGTCCAATTCGACGCCGACCTGGTGGCCCCCGCCGAATGGCGCCGCGATACAGGTGCCGCCGCCGTGGCGGGACTGATGGCCTCGGGCGTGCAGTTCGACGCCGTTTTCGGCCTGAACGACGTCCTGGCATTGGGCGCCATGCACGAATTGTTGATCAGGGGCGTCAACGTGCCGGGGGACGTGGCGGTCGCGGGCTTTGACGACATCGACGAGGCCCGTTTCGCGTCCCCGTCCTTGACCACCATCTCCCCAGGCATGGATGAGATCGCGGAGCGTTCGATCAGCCTGCTGCTGGACCGGATCGGCGGGCGCGAAACATCCGGGCAGGGCGTGCACATGGAATCAGGGTTCGAGCTGAAGATCCGGGAATCCGCACCCTAGCGTTCCGTCCGGATGATGGACCTGAAACGTGGCGGAAACGTGACCGGCCTAGGCTGGCTGGCAGCACGCCCCAGGCCGTCGAAGGGAACCCCATGCATCTGATGCCGCGTGAGCAGGAAAAGCTCCTGATCGTAGTGGCCGCGGACCTCGCCCGCCGCCGCCAGGGGCGGGGACTCAAGCTCAACTACCCCGAAGCCGTGGCCATCATCAGCTACGAACTGATCGAAGGTGCCCGGGACGGCAGGACCGTGGCCGAGCTCATGAGCTACGGCACCACCCTGCTGGGCCGTGACGACGTCATGGAAGGGGTGCCCGAGATGATCCATGACGTGCAGGTCGAGGCCACGTTCCCCGACGGCACCAAGCTGGTCACCGTCCACAACCCGATCCGCTAAGGAGCGCCGCAATGATCCCAGGCGAGTACATCCTCCGGCCCGAGCCCGTGACGGCGAACCCCGGCCGGGAGTCCATCGACGTTGCGGTGACCAACACCGGTGACCGGCCCGTCCAGGTGGGCTCCCACTTCCACTTCGCCGAGGCCAACGCCGCCCTGTCCTTCGACCGGGAGGCGGCCTACGGCCGGCGCCTGGACATTCCGGCCGGAACAGCCGCCCGGTTCGAACCTGGCGACTCCCGCAGCGTACGGCTGATCGAACTGGCCGGCGCACGCGAGGTCTACGGACTCAGCAACGCCGTCAACGGAAAGCTCGACGGCGGCACCCGCCTGGACGGGGGCGCAAAGTGAGCTTCGAGATTCCACGCCGGCAGTACGCGGACCTCTACGGCCCCACCGCCGGGGACAAGATCCGCCTGGCGGACACCGACCTGTTCCTCGAGATCGAAAAAGACTTCACCGCCTACGGCGAGGAAGTGGTGTTCGGCGGCGGCAAGGTCATCCGCGACGGCATGGGCCAGAACGGCCAGGCCACCAGGGACGGGAACGTCCAGGGCGCAGACATCCCCGACACCGTCATCACCAACGCCGTCATCCTTGACTACACCGGCATCTACAAAGCGGACGTGGCCATCAGGGACGGGCACATCTTCAGGATCGGCAAGGCGGGCAACCCGCAGATCACCGACGGCGTGGACATCGTCATCGGGGCCAGCACTGAAATCATCGCCGGGGAACGGAAAATCCTTACCGCCGGTGGCATCGACACCCACATCCACTTCATCTCCCCGGATCAGGTGCCCACGGCCCTGGCCAGCGGCGTGACCACCATGATCGGCGGCGGCACCGGCCCGGCTGAAGGCACCAAGGCCACCACCGTGACGCCCGGAAAGTGGCACATCCAGCGGATGCTGCAGGCAGCCGAAGGGCTGCCCATGAACATCGGCCTGTTCGGGAAAGGCCACGCGTCCGCCGTCGAACCCCTCGCCGAGCAGATCCGAGCCGGCGCCATCGGCCTGAAAGTCCACGAGGACTGGGGATCCACCACCTCCTCGATAGACACCTCGCTCACCGTCGCCGACGAATACGACGTCCAGGTGGCCATCCACACCGACACCCTGAACGAGTGCGGGTTCGTGGAGGACACCATCCGGGCCATCAACGGGCGCGTGATCCACACCTTCCACACCGAAGGCGCCGGCGGCGGCCACGCGCCGGACATCATCAAAATCGCCGGCCTGCCCAACGTCCTGCCCGCCTCCACCAACCCCACCCTGCCCTACACCCGCAACACCATCGAAGAGCACCTGGACATGCTCATGGTGTGCCACCACCTCAACCCGGACATCCCCGAGGACGTGGCCTTCGCGGACTCCCGCATCCGCGCCGAGACCATCGCCGCCGAGGACGTCCTCCAGGACCTGGGCATTTTCTCCATTACCTCCTCCGACTCGCAGGCCATGGGCCGGGTGGGTGAGGTCATCACCCGCACCTGGCAGGTGGCGGACAAGATGAAGAAGCAGCGCGGCGCCCTGGACGAGGGCGACGGCGGGACCGGCCCGGGCAGCCACGGCTCGCCAGGCAGCGACAACTTCCGGCTCAAGCGCTACGTGGCCAAGTACACGATCAACCCGGCCATCGCCCAGGGCATCGCGGACTCGGTGGGCTCGGTGGAGGTGGGCAAATTCGCCGACCTCGTGCTCTGGGACCCGGCCTTCTTCGGGGTCAAACCTGAGCTGGTGCTCAAGGGCGGCCAGATTGCCTACGCCCTGATGGGAGACGCGAACGCTTCCATCCCCACACCGCAGCCACGCACCATGCGGCCCATGTTCGCCACGTTCGGCAAGGCGGTGCAGCAGTCCTCCATCACCTTCCTGTCCCAGGCAGCGATCGACGCCGGCGTGCCCGGGGAATTGGGGCTGGAGAAGGTCATCCGGCCCGTTTCCGGCATCCGCAACCTCACCAAAGCCGACCTCAAATACAACGACGCGACCCCGGACATCCAGGTGGACCCGGAAACCTACCAGGTGACGGTCGACGGCGAGGACGTCACCTGCGAACCCTCCGACGTCCTGCCCATGGCGCAGCGCTACTTCCTGTTCTAGAGCCCGGAGAAACCCCATGATCATCGACAAAGTCCTCGGCAACCTGCACGACCTCCCGGACCCCGAAACCTACGCCGGACTGCACCGGGAAAAGGTGGTGCTGCCCAGCGCCCAGCTGGTCAAGCGCATCCAGCGCGCCACCACCGACCACGGAAAGGAAATCGGCATCCGCCTCCCCTCCGGCTCCGGGGACCTCCGCGACGGCGACATCCTCCACGTGGAAAACTCCACCATGATCGTGGTCTCGGTGCTGCCCAGCGACGTCCTGGTCATCGCACCCCGCACCATCCACGAAATGGGCGTCACCGCACACTCCCTCGGCAACAGGCACCTCCAGGCACAGTTCTTCGACGCGTCCTCCGAGTACGGGGCCGATGTCATGGTGTGCGCCTACGACCACACCGTCGAGGACTACCTCCGCCACAACTCAGTGCCCTACACCCGCCAGGAACGCGTCATGCCTGTGCCTTTCCGCCATGCTGAACACTCGCACTAGTACCAGCGGCACCTTGGGTGCGGTGGCGGGTGAAGGGGGCTGTGCCCGCTTCGCGGTGCCCACCACGCCGCAGCCCCCTTCACCCGCCACCGCCAGTGTCGGCAGCTATCAGCTGGCGCTGCAGCAGCTCACTGACTCTGCGCTTCCTACTGGGGCGTTTGCCCACTCGCTTGGGTTCGAGACCTATGTCGACGCCGGGGTGGTCGCTGATGAGGCTTCTTTTGGGGTGTGGCTCGGTGCTTTTGTGTCGCAGCAGCTTACTTACTCGGATGGGCTGGCGATTCGGTTCCTTTATGAAGGGGCTGATGTGGGGGAGCTGGATTCTCTTCTTTCTGCTTCTCTCCTGCCGCGGCAGGTTCGGGAGGCGAGCGTCAAAATGGGGCTCCGGCTGCTGGAGATCGGGGCTGAGGTGTTTCCTTCACCTGCGCTGGGACTGTACCGGGGCCTGGTGGGTGACGGCCGGGCCGCAGGGCACCAGCCGCTCGCGTTCGCCGTCGTCGCCCGCTCCCTGGACGTTCCGCTCCAGGAGGCACTCGCCGCCTACCTTTTCGCCACCGTCACCTCGCTGACGCAGAATGCCGTGCGCGCCATTCCGCTGGGCCAGAACGCCGGGCAGCGGGTGCTGCGGGCAGCGCACGACGACGTCGCTGCCGCCATCGCCACGATCGCCCACCTCACGCCGGACGACCTTGGGGCCGTCAGCCCCGGCCTGGAAATCTCGCAAATGAGGCACGAACGCCAACGTGCCCGCATGTTCATGAGCTGACCGTGCTTGAAAATACTGTGCTTTTGAGTCAAAGGAGGACACATGTCTGAACCCATCAAGATCGGCATCGGAGGACCCGTGGGAGCTGGCAAGACCCAGCTCGTGGAGCGGCTCACCCGGCACATGAGCGGGGAAATCTCCATGGCCGCCATCACCAACGACATCTACACCATCGAGGACGCCAAAATCCTTGCCGCCAACGGCATCCTCCCCGTGGACCGGATCATCGGCGTCGAAACCGGCGGCTGCCCGCACACCGCCATCCGCGAAGACACCTCCATGAACACCGCCGCCATCGAGGAACTCAAAACCCGCCACCCCGACCTGCAAGTCATCTTCGTCGAATCCGGCGGCGACAACCTTTCCGCCACCTTCAGCCCCGAACTCGTCGACTTCTCCATCTACATCATCGACGTGGCCCAAGGCGAAAAGATCCCCCGCAAAGCCGGCCAGGGCATGATCAAGTCCGACCTCTTCATCATCAACAAAACCGACCTCGCACCCCACGTCGGTGCGGACCTGGCCGTCATGGAGCGGGATTCCAAGGAATTCCGAGGCAACAAACCGTTCTGCTTCACCAACCTGAAAACTGACGAGGGCCTCGACAATGTCATGGACTGGATCCGGCACGACGTCCTGATGCTCGATTTGGCCTCATGAGTACGACGGCGGTCGGGTCACCTCAAGCAGGCACCTCGCCGGGGCCTGCGCCCGCGGGTGATAGGGGCCGTGCCCGCTTCGCGGTGCCCGCCACGCCGCGGCCCCTATCACCCGCGTCCGCTGATCGGCCCCCGATGGGCGAGCTTGAGCTTCGGGTCGCCTTACGAGGTCAGCGTTCAGTCGCGACGTATCAATATCACCGTGGCGCTCTTCGAGTACTGCGGCCGCACTATCTTGATGACTCCGGGCAGGTTTGCTACGTCGTGGTGAATCCTGGCGGAGCTTATCTGGGGGCTGACCTTTTTGTCCTGGACATTGAGGTAGAGGATGGAGCCGACCTGCTGTTGACCACCCAATCCGCTACCAAGATTTATCGGACTCCCGGGTCCTTTGCCGAGCAGCGGATGGTGGTGCGGCTGGGGGAGGCGGCGCGGCTGGAATTCATGCCGGACCAGCTCATCGCCTACCGCGAGGCCAGCTACCGGCAGCGGACCTCCGTGACCCTGCGGCCGTCGTCGTCCTTGGTCATGGCTGAGGTGGTCACTCCCGGCTGGTCGCCGGACGGTTCGGCTTTCCAATACCGGGAAGTGCGCCTGCGCAACGAAATCCGCATCGAATCCGACGGCGGAACCCACCTGCTGGCGCTGGACAACCTGCTGATCCGGCCACCGCTGCACGACGTCACCGGGCTCGGATTCATGGAAGGCCACAGCCACCTCGGGTCCCTGGTGGTGGTGGATGCGAGGGTGGACCAGGCGCTCGCCGATGACCTGCACGGGCTCACGGCCGGCCGCGAAGCGCTGACCGGCATCTCACTGACGCGCCCAGTTGCGGGGACTTCCGGGCTGGTTCTGCGGAGCCTCTCCAACAGCACCGACGAACTGAACCGCCTGCTCCGGTCCTGCACCGACTTCCTGCGCAGCCGCTGGTACGGCCAGGGTCTGCTGGACCTGAGGAAGCACTGATGACCAACATCGCCACCCTCTACCGGGACCGGGACTCCCTGCCGCTCCGGACCCGCGCGCTGTTCACTTTCGGCGCGGTGGCCGCCCTGCACGCCGCCGCCGTCGTCCTCCTGCTCGCCGGCACGACCGGCGGCGGCCAACCGCTGACCTGGGGCCTGTTCCTCACCGCCTACCTGGCCGGCGTGAAGCACAGCTACGACTGGGACCACCTGGCAGCCATCGACAACTCCACCCGCAAGTTCGTGGCGCAGCGTCAAGACCCGGTCAGCGTTGGCTTCGCCTTCAGCCTGGGGCACAGCTCCGTGGTGACCCTCGCCGGGGTGCTGGTCATCGCGGGGGCATCCCTGGTGGGCGGACTGATGCAGGACGGTTCGGCCGGCAACCTGGTCCTGGGCCTGATCGGCAGCGGCGTATCCGGCCTGTTCCTGCTGGCCATGGGACTGTTCAACGGCTCCGCCTTCGTCCGTTCCGCCGGCGCCTACCGCCGCGCCCGCAACGGCGCCGCCGTCGAGCCCCGGGACCTGGAACCGCAAGGCGCGGTGGCGAGCCTGCTGGCCCGGCCGCTGTCCAGGGTGCGCCGGCCGCGGAACATCTACGTGATCGGGTTCCTGTTCGGCCTGGGCTTTGACACTGCCACCACCATCGGGCTGCTGATGATGACGACGGCGGCCTCGCTGGCCGGAGTGCCGCCGTTCGCCCTGCTTGCGCTGCCGGTCGCCTTCGCCGCCGCGATGACACTCTGCGACTCCGTGAACGGCATGGCCATGCTGCGGATGTACCGCTCCGCGCTGGACGACCCCCGGCGGAAGCTCGGTTTCAACGCCGTGGTCACGGGCATCTCGGCCGTGTCCGCCTTGTTCATTGCCGTGATCACGCTCGGCGGATTCCTGCACGCCGCGTTGTCCCTTGACGACCCCGTGACGGGGTGGCTTGGATCGATCGACCTGGGCGACGCCGGCCTGCTGCTGGTGGCCTTGCTGCTGGCCGTATGGGCCGGCGCGGTGCTGAAGGGCAAGGCCTTCCGGACCAAGTGACGGGGCGCGGTACCACCGGCACCGCGCCCGCCAGGTCCGGACCTTACCGGACAGAATCAGCAACGGACGGAATCAGCCGGTCAGCCGAAATCGGCCACGTAGCTGGGAACCCCCACGGCGTCGGTTGAGACCGGCGCCCCCGTGTCGTTGACCACGTGATCCAGCGTGCCTGCGCCGAGGTTCACCGTCAAAAGGCTGTGCAGCTTCACGCCCGGCGTTACCGGCACCTCAAAGCCCCTCGTTGCGTGGATGCTGGGGTCGACGTTGGTGTAAACGTAGCTGCCGCCGCCCCAGAGCTCGTGGGCCTTGACGGAGTCTGCCACCTTGTAGCCTGCCCAGCCCAGGACCCCGTCGTGCTGCCACGCGGCCTGGTTGGGGGCGTCGTAGGGCAGCTCGTTCTGGAAGAAGACCGTGCGCCCGCTTTCTCCATTCCAGATGACGTTGTACTGCTGGTAGTGCTCCACGAACAGGCCCGTGGCCGTGACGTTGTTGCCGTTGACGATCACACCGTTCGCACCGGTGTTTGTGGTCCAGCCGACGCCGTTTCCATGGTCGGCGCGCCAGGCCCAGATGTGGTCCAGAAGGACGTTGTCGCTGTTGACTTCCAGGCTGACCGAGGCTTTGCCGCCATGCGGTCCACCGACGCGGAAGAACACATCATGGAGCGTGGTGGGGTTTGCCGGATCGGGGTGCACGGATGAGCTGGACGGCCCATTGCCCTTCCCGATGCGCATCAGGGCGGGCGAATTCACCTCGCCGGCGTCCACCGTGACGGCGGCGATGTCCACTCCGGGGACATCTGCCACCGTCAGGGGAACTGAGCCGTTGACGGCGGTGAGGGTTGCCATCCCGAGTCCCAGGACCACGGTTCCGGCCCGCTTGACCTCGATGCTCCGGTCAACGTCGTAGACCCCGGGGGTCAGGAGCAGGTTCTTTCCCCGGGCCAACTGGGAGTTGATGGCCTGCGCCGAGTCGGCGGGCGTCGCGACGTAGAAGTCGGCCAGGGGGATGCTGCGGCCCGCGGTGGGGCCGTTCTCCCACGAGGTCCCGGCCGCGTCCCGGCGGATGGCCGGTACGAAGACGCTGTACTGGCCGGCCGGATCCACGGTCAGGTAGGGCTTCTCGCGGCTGACGGGAGTGCTGTCCAAGGTGGTGTAGGGCGGGTTCGGAAAGGAATCGGCAGGTGCACCGTTCACCCCTGAGAACACCTGGTTCCAGACTCCATTTGACCAGCTTCCGATGCTGCTGTTGCGGACCAGGTACTGCTGCTGGGAGCCATTGATGACGGCGCCCGTCTTTGAATCAGCGATGAAACCGCCGCTGGCGTACTGTGGACCGGCCGTGCAGTAGTCCATCAGGGAGAGGTTGCCGCCGGTGATGTTGACCCGGCGCATGGGGGAGGCCTGGGAGGCGGCCCAGAAGTTGGCGGAGCTCCGGCAGCCCTCAAGGCCCGTGACGTTGATGGTGAGGTTGGACAAGGAGCGCCAGAAGTTGTTGAGCGCGATGCAGTTGTCAGCGGCCAGGCACCGGTTGTAGACGTCCACGTGCCCGTTGATGGTGACGTCGGTGGGGGCAGCGCCCAGGCCCGCAACCTCGGTGGAATACCCCACCTGGATGATCAGCGGCTCTTGGGGCGTGCCGTAGGTGCCGGGCTTGAAGAGCAGGGAATAGCGTTTGGTCCCCATTTCGTCGTCCACCTGCTGCGCCGCAATGGAATCCACCGTGGCCTTGATCCGGGCCACCGGCATGCCGGGATCGAAAACGTAGGTGTTGGGTCCGAAGGGGTGTCCTGCAGCCGGGGCTGGGGCTGGGGCTGGGGGCTCTGGCGACGCCGGTGCCTGGGCTGCCGGGCCCAGGGCCGGTGCTGCGGCCTGCGCGGGTGCTGCCCCGCCGGCGGCCAAGAGACCCATGAGCAAGGCGGCGGCGGCCGCAATCGTCCCGGCCCGGTGCAGGCGCGGTAACAATACGGGGTTGGCTGTATCAGGGCGTGAGGCTAGCGGCATTGCTGGTCCTGTCGGTGATGGGGTGGACGGCCAGGGCAACTGGGGCAGCCGGGCCGAGTGGTGGGAGCGCTCCCGTCGGGGAAGCGTAGCATTGCGTTTTTGCCCAGGCAAGGCTTTTCGGGAGCGCTCCCACGCACCCTCGGTGTCGTATTGTCGGTGGAATGAACGCAAACTCCAGCCGCCCGGGCACGCCAGGAGCAGGGCGGCCCAGTCCCACGCTGGAGGACCTGGCGTCGGCCGCCGGGGTATCCCGTTCCACCGCATCCCGCGCAATCAACGGCGGGTCCAAGGTGAGTGCGAAGGCCCAGGCCGCCGTCGATGCCGCAATCGTGGCGTTGGGCTACACACCGAACCGCGCTGCACGGAGCTTGGTCACCCGGCGCGCCGGTTCGGTGGCGCTGGTCATCCCTGAACCTGACGCCCGGGTCATGATGGACCCCTACTTCGCTGCCGTGATCACGGGCGTCAATGAAGCACTGCGCGGCACCGACCTGCAGTTGGTGCTGCTGATGTCCCGGGCCGGGGACGATTCCGCCCGGACCCTCCGCTACCTGCGCGGCGGGCACGTGGACGGTGCCATCGTGGTGTCCCACCACCGCGCCGATGACTGGGTGGAGACCTTGGGTGCCACGGGGCTGCCCACCGTCTTCATCGGCAGGCCCTGGGACACGGGAGCGGGAATCCCCTACGTGGACCTGGACAACTTCGAGGGCGGCCGGCTGGCAGCCCGGCACCTGGCATCCTTGGGCCGCACCACGCTGGCAAGTGTTGCCGGCCCCACCGACATGACGGCCGCCGTCGACCGCCTTGACGGTTGGCTCCAGGGACTCAAGGATGCGGGCCTGCAGCCCGGGCCCGTCATCCACGGGGACTTTACGACGACGGGAGGCGCCGCCGCGGCCGGGCGCCTGCTGGCCCAGGCGCCCGGAGTGGACGGGATTTTCGCCGCCTCCGACCTCATGGCCCTCGGCGTCGTGGATGCCCTTCGGGGCATGGGCCGGCGGGTACCGGAGGATGTGGCAGTGGTGGGCTTCGACAACCACGCCATCCAGGCATCAAACGGCTTGGGACTCACTACAGTGGCGCACCCCATGGTGGACATGGCTTCTGCGGCAGGACAACTCCTGGTCAGCGCGATCGGATCCCCCGGGGAGCACATGGACCCGGTGGTCTATCCGGCGGAACTGGTGGTGCGCGCCAGTACGGTTCCCTGACCGTTCCGGCGCGCATTCCAGCAAAGGCCGGGGCCTACGCCGCCAGCTTTCCCTTGGATTTGCGGTGCGGCCGGTGCGCGGTGGGGGCCAGGCGCGAGTGCGCCCCGGCGAGGACTTCGCTGCCATCGGGCACGGTGCTGTCCGTGACCAGGTGGGCGCCGTGCTCCACCAGGACGCCGGAGCCGATCCTGGAATGGCTGCCAATATGGACCCGGTTGCCAATGACTGTGCCACGACCGATGCGCACACCGTCGCCGATCACTGTCCGGTCACCGATCCGTGCGTCACGGTCAATCCAGCTGCCGTGCCCGATCCTGCAGCCCGCACCCACCTGCGCACCGTGCTCCACGTAGGTCATGGGGCCGATCCGTGCGCTCTCGGCCACCTTCGCTCCTGGAGCGATGAGGCCGCCGCCGTTGTCGTGGCGGGCATACCGGGTGATCTTCCCGGCGTCGTCCTCAACTGACACAAACTTTGCGGTCATACCGTCCCTCGTTAACGCTGCGGCACTCTACCGCACAGTAGGTTAACGGCCGGGAGCTTTCGAGGATTCCCAAACGGGCCCAGACGGCGCGGTTTTTGGTGCCGCCGACGGGCTATGCCACCAGGTTGGCGGCCGCGGTGTCCATGTGTTCCAGGATGGTCTTCCGGGCCAGCGCGGCGTCGCCGGTATCAATGGCGGCGACGATGTCCTTGTGCCGGTCCACGCTCATGTTGCGGACGCCTTTTTCCAGGCCGGCGAACATGATGGACATCCGGATGGAGCCCTCCAGGGACTCCCAGGAGTGGAGGAGCGTTTCGTTGCCGGTGAGCCGGCACAGCGTGCGGTGGAATTCAAGGTCGGATTCGATCCGTTCCTCCAGGGTGCCGCTGGCTGCGGCATCCATGGCGTCAATGGCCTTGTGCAGCGAGTCGGTGACCTGTTGCCGGTCGGGCAGTTCGCACAGGGTCCGGGCCGCGAGGGACTCCAAGGCGGCGCGGACGGAGTAGATGTCCCGGATTTCCTTTTCGTCCAGGTGGCGGACGGACAGCCTGCCGCGGGGCCCAGCGGAGAGCAGGCCCTCCTGTTCAAGCTGGCGGAGGGCTTCGCGCAGGGTGCCGCGGCTGATCTGCAGCATCTCGGACAGTTCGGTTTCCACCAAGTGGCGCCCGGGTTCCAGCTCTCCGCTGGTGATGGCGGTCCGCAGCGCCGAGAGCGCCTGCTCGCGGAGGCTCTTCTTTTCCAGTCCCAGCAACGGGGCGGTCAGTCCGGCCATGGCTTCTGTCCTCAATGTCATAAGTCGACTGTCTACAGTCGGGAGTAGTTTCGATAGTACGGCAGAATGCACGGCACCGGCTTGGGACCGGTGCCGTGCATTTTCATGGGGTGGCTTGCCTTTAGCCGAGTTCGGCGAGGACCTTGGCGACGATGCGGTCCGTGGCCAGGCCGTAGCGGTCGTGCAGGGTGGGCAGGGCGCCGGCATCGAGGAACTGGTCCGGGAGTGCCACGGGCACCACGCGCTTGCCCAGCCCCGCGGTGACGACGGCGGAGGCGACGGTTTCGAACAGTCCACCCACCACGGAATGGTTTTCCAGCGTGACGGCGAGGCGGCCGGTATTGATCTCCGCGAGGACGGTTTCGGCGTCGAACGGTTTGATGGTGGGGGTGTGTACGACGGCGACGTCCACGTTGTGGGCCGCCAGCGCCTCGGCTGCCTGGAGGGCACGCATGGTCATCAGGCCGGAGGAGATGAACACGACGTCGTTGCCGCCACGCAGCACCTTGGCCTTGCCCAGCTCGAAGGTGTAGCCGTACTCGTCAAGGACGGTGGGCACGTTGCCGCGCAGCAGTCGCAGGTATGTGGGGCCTTCCGACGCTGCCAGCTGCGGCACCGCCTGCTCGATGTCCACCGAATCGCAGGGGTCCACGATGGTCAGGTTGGGCATGCCGCGGAAGATCGCCATGTCCTCGGTGGCCTGGTGGCTGGGCCCGTACCCGGTGGTGAGGCCTGGCAGGCCGCCCACGATGTTGACGTTCAGGTTTGGTTCGGCAGCGTCCAGGCACAGGAAGTCGTAGGCGCGGCGGGCCGCGAACACCGAATAGGTGGACGCGAACGGGACCAGCCCGGTTTCGGCCAGGCCGGCCGCGGCGCCGAAGAGCAACTGCTCTGCCATGCCCATCTGGAAGAACCGTTCCGGGAAGGCCTGGGCGAAGATGTGCATGTCCGTGTATTTGCCCAGGTCCGCGGTCAGGCCCACGATCCTGTCGTTCTCCTGCGCGGCCTTGACCAGGGCGTGCCCGAACGGCGCGGAGGACGTCTTCTGGCCGGGGTCCGCGAAGGAGGCGATCATCGCCGAGGTCTTCAGCTTGGGCTTGGCGGGCGTGGCCGTCGTCGTGGTGGTGCTCATGCTGAAGCCTTTCCTTCATATCCGGCGGTGAGCTGCTCGCGGCAGACCTGCCATTCGTGTTCTTCGATGCGCATGAAGTGCGCTTTTTCGCGCTCCTCCAGCAGGGGAACGCCGCGGCCCACCTTGGTGTCGCACAGGATCACGGAGGGACGCCCGACGGCGGCGGCCTGGGCGGCTGCGTTGTCGAACGCTGCCAGCAGGGCGCCGACGTCGTTCCCGTCCACGCGCTGGGTGTACCAGCCGAACGATTCCCACTTTTCGGTGACCGGCTCGGTCCGGAGCACGGTGTCGGTCTTGCCGTCGGCCTGCAGGGCATTGATGTCCACCATGGCGGTGAGGTTGCCCAGCTGGTGGTGGTGCGCGCCCATGGCGGCCTCCCAGGTGGAGCCCTCATCCAGTTCGCCGTCGGAGAGGAAGTTGAACACCCGGGCGTTGGAGCCCTGGTAGCGGAGGCCCAGGGCCATGCCGACGGCGATGGTCAGCCCGTGGCCCAGGGAGCCACCGGAGATTTCCATGCCGGGGGTGTAGGTGGACATCCCGGACATCGGCAGCCGCGAGTCATCCGAACCATAGGTTTCCAGCTCTTGGACCGGGACGATGCCGGCCTCGGCGAGGGCGGCGTAGTGGCCGATCGCGTAGTGGCCGGTGGAAAGCAGGAACCGGTCGCGGGCCTCCCAGTGCGGGTCCTCCGCCCTGAACCGCAGCTGGTCCCCGTAGACGGTGGCCAGCATGTCCGCGGCGCCCAGGGCCTGCCCCACGTAGCCCTGGCCCTGGACTTCGCCCATGTTCAGGGCGTGGTGCCGGATGCGGTACGCGGCGGCGTTGATCTTGTCCACCCGCTCCGGGGTCACCCCAGCCTGATATGTCTGTCCCTGCGGGGCGGCGTCCTGGACGGTTTCTGTAGGCATTGCGTGCTCCGTGATTCTCTGGTGCGTGGTGGTCATTCAGGCGTTGACCGTGTTGGGGGTGCTTTTGGTGGCTTCGTCTGCGAGCTGCCGTTCCCGCTTGCCCCAGGTTTCCCGGGTGGCGATCGCGGCCCAGAGGCCGATCAGGGCGTAGGCGCCGAAGAGCAGCGCCGGGCCCATCCAGCCGAAGCTGACGAACAGCAAGGTGGTGATGAACGGTGTGAAGCCGGACACCATGGCGGAGATCTGGTAGGCCAGGCTGGCGCCGGAGGCGCGGGTCTTGGCCTGGAAGAGCTCGGGGAACCAGGCGCCCTGGGCGCCGGCCAGGGAGTTCTGGCAGACCGCGTAGGAGATCACGATGGTGAGGATGATGGCGATGAACAGGCCGGTGTTGACCAGCAGGAACATGGGAATCGCGAACAGTGCGGCGAAGGCCGTGGACCAGATGTACAGGGGACGGCGGCCGATGCGGTCCGTCAGTGCTGCCCAGGCCTGGGTGGCGAAGATGCCGATGGCGGAGGCGATGCAGAGGGCGACGAGGGTTTGGGTCTTGTCCGCCAAGTGCTGGCTGTTGAGGTAGGAAATCATGTAGGTGATGGATACGGCGTAACCGGCGGTCTCGGCGATGCGCAGGCCGATGCCCTTGACGATGTTGCGCCAGTCCGTCTTGAGGACCTCGACGATGGGTGCCTTGACGATGGTGCCGCTGTCCTTGACCTCGTCGAAAACGGGGGACTCGGGAACCTTGGACCGGATGACCAGGCCGACGGCGACCAGCACGATGCTGGCCAGGAACGGGATGCGCCAGGCAAGTTCACCGCCGAGGCCGGCGCTTGCGAGGAACGTCAGGTTGGCCAGCAGCAGGCCTACCGGGAAGCCGGCCTGGACGATGCCGGTGTACTTGCCCTTGGTCTTCCACGGCGCATGCTCGTAGCTCATCAGGATGGCGCCGCCCCACTCCGCGCCGAAGGCCAGGCCCTGGACGATGCGGACGAAGACCAGCAGTGCCGGAGCCAACAGGCCGACGGCGGCGTAGGTGGGAAGCAGGCCGATGGCGAAGGTGGCCAGGCCCATCAGGATCAGCGACGAGACCAGGACGGGCTTGCGGCCCACCTTGTCGCCCAGGTGGCCGCCGATGATGCCGCCCAGCGGACGGGCCGCAAAGCCGACGCCCAAGGTGGCGAAGGAGGCGAGGGTCCCGGTGACGGGATCGCTGCCGGGGAAGAAGGCGGTGCCGAAATACAGTGCGGCAGCGGTGCCGAAGCCGATGAAGTCATACGTCTCGATGACGGCCCCCACGCCGGATCCGATGGCAACTCGGCGGGCGTCCTTGGTGCCGTGGACCGGGCCGCGCATGGTCAGAGCATCTTTGCTCATGGTGGTTCCCTTTCGAAAAGCGGCTGTGGAAGGTCCGCCGCTGTCGACTGTTAACAAATTGGTACGACCCAGTGTGACGCACCTCATCTTCACTGTCAACAGTCGACTTTCAGAGTTGACTGTTGACAGTTAACGCCAGTACTGTGGTGCCCATCACTACCGCTCGGCACGATTCAAAGGATCAATGATGTTCCATTCCAGACTTGGGTGCTCATCCATCAGCTTCCGGCACCAGGACCTGGGCACTGCCCTGGGCACCATGAAGGGTCTGGGATTCGAAGAGATCGATCTGGGCGCCCTGCCCGGGGTCTGCGACCACGTCCCCTACGAACTTGACGAGGCCGCTGTGGCGGCGGTGTCGCAGGAAGTCATCGCTTCCGGTCTGCGGGTCCGCTCAGTGAACGGTGACATAGGGGACTTGAACGCAGTCCTCGACGCCAATGGACAGGACGCCAGGCGGCGCCACCTGGACGCCCTGCTCACCCTCACTGCCAACATCGGGGCCAACGCCCTGGTGCTGCCCTGCGGCGCCCTCGATCACAACCCGGTCCGGAGCGTCGAGGAAGACCTGGACCTCATTGCCGGGCAGCTCGCGGCTGCGGCCCGGCGCGCTGCAGGGTTCGGCGTCGAACTCTGGACCGAGTCCCTGCACTTCCTGCGGTTCTGCTGGAACCTGGAACGTGCGGGACTGCTGGCCGAACGGCTGGCCGGATCCGGCGTCGGAATCGTCATGGACTTCAGCCACATCACCGCCGCCGGCGAGGACATCCAGGACTATCTGGACGTTCATGCGGGACGCATCAGCCACGTCCACCTGCGCGACGCCGTGCCCGGGAACATCAACCTCAGCATCGGCAACGGTAACGCCGACTTCGCCGGGGGCCTGAAGCGTCTCGCGGCCGACGGCTACGCCGGCCACTTCTCGCTCGAACTGGAAACCCGGGACGTCACCCATGACGAACGCCCGGCCGCCGCCGCCAAGGCTGCAAGCTTCATCACCGACCTCATCTGACCTGCACACACCCCAAGGAGCACCATCATGACCGCCATCCAGCGCACCGCCGTCCTCACCGGAGCAACTTCGGACCGGGGCATCGGCATCACCACCGCCCGCCGTTACGCCCGTGAGGGCTGGGGCATCGCCATCCTGGACCTCGACGGCGAGAAGTCCGCCAAGGTCGCAGCCGAAATCGGCAACGAATTCAATGTCCCCGCGTTCGGCCACGAGATCGACGTCGCCAACGAAGCCTCCGTCACCGCCGCCCAGGCCGCCGTCGCCGCCGAAGTGGCAGCCGGCAACCTCCCGCACGTCGGCGCCCTGGCCAACATCGCCGGCATCACCTCCCCGGTGCCATTCCTGGAGACCACCCTTGAGCTGTGGCACAAGGTCATGGACGTCAACGCCACCGGCACCTACCTGGTGACCAAGGCCTTCCTGCCCGCCATGATCGAGAACGGCTGGGGCCGGATCGTCAACATGTCCTCCGTCTCCGCCCAGCGCGGCGGCGGCGTCTTCGGCAAGGTTCCCTACTCCGCTGCCAAGGCCGCCATCCTGGGCTTCACCAAGGCCCTGGCCCGTGAACTCGGCACCACCGGCGTCACCGTCAATGCCATCACCCCGGGTGCGGTGGACACCAACATCCGCGTGGGCAGCACCGAGGAACAGGAAGCAGCCATCAACGCCGGCATCCCGCTGGGCCGCAACGCCACCACCGAAGAAGTGGCCTCCGTGATCACCTTCCTGTCCTCCGAGGACTCCGCCTACCTCACCGGCACCACCATCGACATCAACGGCGGCAGCCACATCCACTAGCAGCCGGCCCCGGCGCCAGCCAGAAAGCTCCCTCCATGACAAAGATCTTCAACGACCCCTCCGACTTCGCCGAGGAAGCCCTCGCCGGGTTCTGCGACGTCCACTCGGACCTGGTCCGGCAGGTTCCCGGCGGTGCCGTCCGCCGCTTCCGGCCGGCACAGCCCAAGGTGGCAGTCCTGGCCGGCGGCGGCTCGGGCCACTACCCGGCCTTCGCCGGGCTGATCGGTGCCGGCTTCGCCGATGGCGCGGTGGTGGGCAACATCTTCACCTCGCCGTCGGCGCAGCAGGCCTACTCGGTGGCCAAGGCCGCCGAGTCCGGTGCCGGCGTCGTCTTCACCTACGGCAACTACGCCGGCGACGTGATGAACTTCGGCATGGCCAGCGAGCGCCTTGCCGCCGAGGGCATGGAGGTGGAGAACGTCCTGATCACTGACGACATCGCCAGCGCCCCGCCGTCGGAATCAGCGAAACGCCGCGGCATCGCCGGTGACTTCACGGTGTTCAAGGTCATGGGCGCCGCCGCCGAGAACGGGGCGGACCTCGCCGAGGTGGTCCGCCTGGGACGCAAGGCCAACGACCTGACGCGGACCATCGGCAGCGCGTTTGCCGGCTGCACCTTCCCGGGCGCCGAATCGCCCCTGTTCACCCTGCCCGAAGGGCAGATGGGCCTGGGCCTGGGCATCCACGGCGAACCCGGCCTGCACGACACCGACCTGCCCTCGGCCAAGGACCTCGGGCAGGAACTGGTGTCCCGGGTGCTCGCCGAAACGCCACCGCACGCCGGCAGCCGCATCGCCGTCATCCTCAACGGCCTCGGCTCCACCAAGCATGAGGAGCTGTTCGTCCTCTGGGGGACCGTGGCGCCGCGGCTGCGTGCCGCCGGCTACACGCTGGTGATGCCCGAGGTGGGCGAGCTGGTGACCAGCCTGGACATGGCCGGCGTCTCGCTCACCATCACCTGGCTTGATGAGGAACTGGAACCCCTGTGGGCTGCCCCTGCGGAGACGCCTGCCTACCGCCGCGGCAACGCTGCCCTGGAGGTCGGGGCCCGGGGCGTCGAGGAAACGGCCGACGGCGGCGCGGCCGCTGCGGCGTTCGTCGCCACGGACGCCTCCCGCGAGTACGCCGCCGCCTGCGTAGCGGCCATTGATGCCGCCCGTTCGTCCCTGCACGACGCCGAAGAGCGGCTGGGCCGCATGGATGCGATTGCCGGCGACGGCGACCACGGCCGGGGCATGGTCCGCGGCGTCGACGCGGCCGCCGCAGCCGCCTCCGCCGCCCTGGGCCACGGCGCCGGTGCCGGTGATGTGCTGGCTGCCGCCGGGGACGCCTGGGCGGACAAGGCAGGGGGCACCTCCGGCGTCCTGTGGGGCGCGGCGCTGCGTGCCTTTGGCGAGACGCTGGGCAACTCCTCGGCCCCTGAACCGCGTGCGCTGGCAGCAGCCGTGACCGCATTCGCTGACCGGATCATCCAGTTGGGCAAGGCCGAAACAGGCGACAAGACCATGGTGGATGCCCTGCTGCCCTTCGCCTCCGCCTTTAGCCGCGCAGTGGCCGAGGGCGTGGAAACGGGCCGTGCATGGCAGGAAGCCGCGCAGGAATCCGCTGCTGCGGCGGAAGGCACCGCGGACCTCCTTCCCCTTAAGGGCCGGGCCCGGCCCCTTGCGGAAAAGAGCCTGGGCACGGCGGATCCCGGCGCCACATCGCTGGCCATGGTCTTCGCCGTCATGGGGCCGCACTTCACCGGCGCCGCCGGGTCCGAAGGCAGCACCGCCACCGTTGCGGCGGCGGCCGCTGAGTCATGACAACGGAAGGGAACACCATGGGGCTGCGGCTCATTGTCGGCGCGGATGAAGCGGGCGTGGACTACAAGGACATGGTCCTCGCGGACCTGCGGAACGATCCGCGCGTCAGCGAGGTCATCGACATCGGCGTCAACCGGAGCGACGCGCCGGATGACTTCGCCAAGCCCTACCCGTACGTGGGCATTGCCGCCGGCGAGATGATCCGGGACGGCGCCGCTGACCGGGCCATCCTGTTCTGCGGTACCGGAATCGGCGTCGCCATCGCCGCCAACAAAGTCGAAGGCATCCGCGCCACCGCCGCCCACGACTCCTTTTCCGTGGAGCGCTCCATCCTGTCCAACGACTGCCACGTCCTCACCATGGGACAGCGGGTGGTGGGCATCGAACTCGCCCGCCGCCTCGCCAGGGAATGGATCGGCTACACGTTCGACCCGGCGTCGGCCTCGGCTGGCAAAGTGAAGGTGCTTACCGACTTCGAGTCCTGCTGACAGGCCGTGCCCCGGAGCTGGGCGGGGCCACGGCGCAGAATGGCCGCCGCTCCCCGCCCTGGTCCTCCTACACTGGGATGATGATCACAGTCACCGGAAGTGTGGAAACCAACCTGTCCGCGGAGAAGGCCTTTGCTTTCCTCAGCGAGTTCGAGAACACCAGCAAATGGGACCCCAACACCCCTGTCATGGACAAGATCACGCCGGGACCGGTGGCCGTGGGGCACAAGTACCACGCCGAATCCGAGTTTCGCGGCAAACGCCAGGCCCTGACCTACGAGGTCATCGAGCTCTCGGACAACCACATCAAGCTCCGGGGCGAGAACAAGACCGTCACCTCGTACGACTCCATCGACGTCCGGCCCAGCGGCACAGGTTCTGTGGTCACGTACACGGCCGAGTTCAGCATCAACGGGCCGGCCAAGATCATCCAGCCGCTGCTGAAACCGGCCTTCAACTCACTGCGGGACCCCGCCTTGAACGGCATCCGGGACACGCTTAACTCGCTGGCAGCGGGCTGACAGCCTCAAAAAACGCCCGGAGCGCACCGCGCGGGTCGGCCTCGAGGCGCGTCTCGTCGTCGAACACCATGGTGCTGCGTCCGTGCCCGTACTCGGGCCACGCCAGCTGGGCCGTGTCCGGTGACCCCGTCCGCGCAAAAGCTGCCCAGGCCCCGCTCATGGCGCCGCTGAGCCGGCGTGGTGCGCTGCCGCGGGTGAGGAAAGCCGCCGCCGGTGCGTCCAGGTGCCGGAAGACGAACGGGATTTCCAGGGCATGGCAGGCCCCGAGCTTGCCGCCCATGGCCGGGCTGCGCCATGTGAACAGGTAGGCGAAGCTCTTCCCGGCGGCGCCCGCCGCGTGCCGTTCCGCCAGGAGCCGGTTGCTGGGCTGCCGGTACAGGGAATCGGCAATGGCGGATTCCAGGAGTTCCTTGCCTGCCGGTTCACGCTGCAGCACCTCCTCCAGCGCGGCCGCGTATCCGCCGGCATGGGCGGCAGGAATCCCGGACGCGGCAAGGACGGCGGCGGCACGCTCCGGGTAGCCGGGGTCGGCCGGCGAGGGCGGGCGCATCTCCACCGCAAACGATCCCTCGTTGAGGTTGGTTCCGATCAGCAGGTCGACGCCGCTGTTCGCCCCGTTCCGGACCGCGTCGAGCGGCGGCGCCGGCAATGACGGCGTCCCCACTGTCGGCTGGAAGGGGAGCGGGACTGCGTAGGACTGCGCGGCGAAACGCTTCTCAAGGCCTTTTTGCGCTGCCAGCAGCTGCTCCACCGGGAGGGTGAGGAGTTCCGCTGCAGACGAGGGGGCCAGGCCGCACAGGTCAAGGAATGCCGCGCTGATCCGCGCGGACTCCTCCGGTTGGCGGAAGCGCTCCGCCGTTCCGCTTTGCATGATGGCCCGGCGGAACAGCCCTTCCGACGCCGGCATCCCCAGCAGGGTGCCAATCGCCGCGGCTCCTGCCGACTCGCCAAAAATGGTCACGTTCCCCGGGTCGCCGCCGAAGGCGCCAATGTTGCGGCGGACCCAGCGAAGGGCCTCCAGCTGGTCCAGCAATGCAACGTTGGACGAGTCGACGTACCCGTCCCCCAGCAGGTCCGCCAGGTGCAGGAAGCCCAGCGCGCCGAGCCTGTAATTGATGGACACCACCACCGCGCCCGCCGCGGCGGCGAGCCTGGCGCCGTCGTACATGGCATCGCTGTTGGCGCCCAGCAGGTACGCACCGCCGTGGATCCAAACCATCACCGGCTGCGCCTGGCCGCCGGTTTCCGGCACCCAGACGTTCAGGTTCAGGCAGCCGTCTTCGCTCCACCTCCGCGGCACGGCACCTGGAGGTGCCGGGGATTCGGGGTTTTGCGGTGCCGCAGGCCCGGCGGCGGTGCAGTCCAGCACCCCGTCCCACGACTCCAGCGGCACGGGCGGCCGGAAGCGGTTCACGCCCGACGGCGGCCCGGCGTACGGGATGCCAAGGAAGCGGTGGACGGTGGTCCCGTCAGTTCCGAGGGAGGTGCCGCGAAGGGAACCGCCGGGGGTAGAGAGGAGGGTCATGGTTGACAGGTTACGTCGCCAGGGAGGCCCACGGCTTCCCCGGGGGCCTGCCTAGCTTTGCAGGCCTCCCGACGGGGAGTCCTTTCCGGTGTGCACGAGGAGCAGGGCGGAACTGCTCAGTGGTGCCCGGAGCGGCAGCCCCCTGGCAGTGCAGTGCTCATTGACGGCCAACGACAGGGCGTCCCGTTCCTTCGCCGACAGGGTGGCTTCGCCGGCGCAGTACGCTCGGATGAGCTGTTCCGAGGCGTCGCCGCCCAGCCCCACGAACTCAATCCACAGCTGCCAGATATCCAGCCGGTGCTCCTTGATGACGGCCCCCGTCAGGGCTTGCTGGTCCACGGCATCCATTGTCCCGTCCTAGCCTTTGGTACACCTGTTCCACTGAACTTCGGAGCGGGACCCGGGATGGATGGGTGAAGTGGAGAAGAATCTTTTCCTGTAAGAATGGGCCCATGCCCCTGCGCTCCTACCCGATCCGGCGGCTGGCAGAGGACCCCTCGAACGTCCTTGACCGCGTACGCTGGCCGGCCGTCCTGCCGCCGGTGGCCCAAGTCCTCGACCAGGGGCTCGACTTGGGCCCGGCCACCATCCTGGTGGGTGAGAACGGCTCGGGTAAGTCCACGCTGGTGGAAGGCATCGCGCTCGCCTACGGGCTGTCCCCGGAGGGCGGTTCCACGGGCGCCAGGCACACCACCCGGCCTACTGAGTCCGTCCTCGGCGACCATTTGCAGCTGGTCCGGAACCCGGGCGCCACCCGGCGGGGCTACTTTCTCCGGGCCGAGACAATGCACGGGCTGTACACCTACCTGGAAAAGAATCCCAGCACGTTCACGCCGGACATCCCGTTCCATGACATGTCCCATGGCGAGTCCTTCCTGCAGTTGGCAGCCGACCGGTTCCGCGGAGCCGGACTTTGGGTCCTTGACGAACCGGAATCCGCACTGTCCTTTTCGGGCTGCCTGAGCCTCCTGTCCGTCCTGAAGGAACTGTTGGCCGGCGGCCAGTCCCAGGTGATCATGTCCACGCATTCGCCGCTGCTGGCCGCCTTGCCCGGCGCGACCATCCTGGAAGCGGGGCCTTGGGGTTTGCGGTCCCGGTCCTGGGCGGAGCTGGAGCTCGTGGCGAACTGGCAACGGTTCATGGACTCGCCCGAACGCTACCTCCGCCACCTCTAGCTGCCGGAGGACCTTCGCCCCTAGGCAGGAAAAGGCTCCAAGCGGTCAACTTGATTGTCCGGAACAGGCAGCAATTTCAGGAGGCAGGGACAATGGGCGCGTGCGATGTCTGCGGCAGCAGCGAGGGCCGCATGTTTACCGTCAGTATGGGAAACCAGACCGGCACGTTCGACAGCTTTGAGTGTGCAATCCACATGATGGCTCCCGCCTGTGAGCACTGCGGCTGCCGGATCCTGGGCCATCCGGTGGAAAGCGAAGCAGGCATCTACTGCTGCCTCCACTGTGCCAAGGAAGCGGGAAATCCGCACCAGGCCCCCAAAGCCGAGCACTCCACCGTGGCCGTTCCGGCCCAGGGCGCCGCCGCCGGCCAGGGGTGACCCGGCTGGAAGCCTGGAACGGAAAAGGGGAGCCATGGCCGGTAACGGAAAGTACAAGATCGTGGTGGGAACGGACGGATCGGAACAGTCACGGGCCGCCATGGACTGGGCCGTGCAGGAAGCCAGGCTGCGGCACGGTGAGGTGCAGGCCGTAACCGCCTGGAACTTCCCCTACGTCAGTGACGCACTGGGCACCGCCTGGGACTATGAAATCTTCGAGAAGGACGCGCAGGCGATCCTGGAGGCGGAGCTGGAACGCGTCAAGGACCAGGACGTTGCCATCACCGGCCGCGTCGTGGAGGGGAACCCGGCTTCGGCGCTCATCGAGGCGTCCAAAGATGCCAACCTTATAGTGGTGGGCTCCCGCGGCCACGGCGGATTCACCGGCATGATGCTTGGCTCCGTTTCGCACCAGACCATCCACCATTCACACTGCCCGGTGCTGGTTATCCGCGAACCGGCCGTTGATTAGCGGTGCCGGTACGGCGGCTGCCGGGAAAAGTCGGGATCCAGCACCGGACGGTTTCGCGGTAGCGCTGGAATTCCTGGCCAAAACGCTTCGAGAGGTCTGCTTCTTCCAGTGGCCTGACGGCATAGTTCCACACCAGTGAGCCCAGCACCGCATAGCCAACCACCAGCCACGAATGCAGGATGAGCCCGACGGCGGCCCCCTGCACAATGCCCGCCGCCGCCATCGGATTGCGGATCCAGCGGTACGGCCCGGCAACCACCAGGCGGTTTGCCATCACGGACGGCAACGGTGTCCCGTCCCCGAGGGTGGACATCACGGCGGCAGACCAGATCCCCAAAGCGCTCGCAAGGATGAGGATGGCGACGCCGGCCGGGACGGCAACGGCAGGGATGTCCAGGCCCAACCCCCAGCGCTGCTCGAGAAAGGCCAGGCAGGCCGGTACCAGCCCGAGGAAGAAACCCCAGAACACGACAATCTGTCCGAACGTGGCGGCAACATGGGCTCCTGCCTTGGTGCGTTTCCGGGCCGGACGGAACGCAAACGGGCCACGGACAATCCACGCCGTGGGGATGCGGCCAAACAGCACCAGGCACAGTCCGGCAACCGACCCCGCAGTGGCGGCGCCCATGGCCAGCGCACCGAGGCCCGCCTGGGTGCTCACCGTGGCATAGACGGCCAGGGCGACGGCAACAACGGTGGTCCACACGGTGCCGGCAACCGCTGCGGACCGCACTCCGCAGGCTGCGGCCGCAGAGGCAAGGACAAACAGCGGAACGTCGAATACGGCAACAAGGAACGGGTCCAGGCCTCCCAGCGTTGCCCGGCGCACCGCCGGGTCCAGGAATACCGCAATCCACCACAAACACCCGGCGACAGCTTGAACGGCAAAGTACGCCCTGCCCCACTGGCCTGACCGCGGCACAGATCCCCCCGAATCTCTAGCAGGCACAAGGACTGAGCGGCCTGGTTTGTCTTTTCGGAGGCAGCGTTCCGGTGAATGAAAGCTGCGTCCTCCGCCATCCGCCTGGCGGCAAGACTTGCTCCTGAGACTACCCGTTGTGCCGGGACCCGCGTCCCTGCCGGCGCCTGGCTGACCAGGACCTAAGAGAATGGACCAGGATGGACATGATCCGCGTTGCAACCCGCTGCAGGGTGATTATCGACAACGACTGGGCCGGTGATCCCGACGGGCTGGTGGCCCTGGCCCACCATGCGCTGTCCCCCGCCAACCGGATTGTCGCCGTCACGAGCTCGCTGACCAACCCCATGTTCGGCCCGACCGCCGGCATGGCACAGCGGGGCTCGGAGCTGGCGGGCAGCCTGCTTCAGGCCCTGACTTTGGCAGACCTCGCCGACGTATGTTCCGGACCGGACACCACCTTCACCGGGAAGCGGCGAGGGAATCCAGCCGCGCAGGCCATCGTGGAGGCGGCCGCAACCCGTGGGGACCTCCCGTTAATCCTTGTCTGCGCCGGCCCCCTCACAAACGTGGCTGATGCACTCCTGCTGGATCCGGGCCTCGGTGGCCGAACTCGATCATGCCCTGCAGAATTCCGGGCCCGCCGGAAGGTGGCTGTGGGGACACTTCAACAGCCTGGAGGTGCCGGACTTCGTGCAGTTCGGACCGCTGTGGTGCCTGGGAGACAGCGCACCTTTGGCAGTCACCGGATTGGACGGCGCCACGAGCACTTTCACGGAGACGGGAACCGTACCGCAGCGGCGGACCTACACTTCAGTGGATTCGAGGCTTGTCGTGGCGGACCTGGTCGCAAGGCTGCGCATGCTTGGGTAGGCGCGACGCGAAAGGCAAATGGTCCGGGCTTCCCGTGGAAACCCGGACCATTGCCCTTGGTGCTAGGCGGGCTGCGGTGCCCCGGCCCGGGCGTGCTCCCCGGCCAGGTTCCCCAACCAGCGTGCGCTCTCCTTGGGGGTCCGTTCCTGGGTGGAGCGGTCGACGGCGATCAGGCCGAACTTGGGCCCGTAGCCGAAGATCCATTCGAAGTTGTCGAACGCGGTCCAGGCGATGTACCCGCGGACATCGATGCCGTCCGCGAGGCAGGAAGCTACGCCGTCGACGGCCGTCCGCAGGTACGCTACCCGCTGCGTGTCATCCTTGGTGGCCAGGCCGTTCTCGGTGACAATCACCGGGATGCCGGCGATCCTGTGGGCCTCGCGGATGGTGGCTTCCAGCGCCTGGGGATAGATTTCCTCGCCCATCTGGTTGGTGGCCACACCCCCCGGCGCCGGGGCATGGCCGTCCGGGCCGTACACGGTGCGGCCGTAGGTTTGGATGCCCACGAAGTCGTCGCCGCAAGAGGCTTCGAGGAAGCGTTCGTTGACGTCGCGGCGTACCTGGTCTGCAATCCCTTCGCCACCGGGCAGCGCGTGGATATCGGAGTTTGCGAGGGTCCACCCCACCTGGAGGTCCGGGCGGCGGGCCTTGATGGCCTTGGTGGCGGCCCGGTGCGCGGCCACCTTAACCTCGAAACCGGCTTCGGTGGAGCAGAACTGGAACGGCGCGAGGGTGGCGGCCTCCACGCCCAGGCGCTCGGCGGCGGCGGCCCAGATGGGCACCGAACCGCGGTTCTCCGGGGCTTCCCCGCCGATGCCGAACGACTCCAGCAGCCAAGGGAGGTTGGGCTCGTTCAGGGTGCAGGCGACGCCGATCAGGTCACCCAGGTGGGCCATGACCCGGTCGCAATAGCGGGCAAAGAGTTCGGGCGTCCGGCTGCCCTCCCAACCGCCGATCCGAAGGAGCCACAGCGGTGACGTGAAGTGGTGGAACGTGACCACCGGGGTGAGTCCATGGTCGTGGCAGGCTTCCAGCACCCGCTTGTAGTGGTCCAGCGCAGCCACCGAAAACTGGCCTTCCTCCGGCTCGATCCGGGCCCATTCCACGGAGAAACGGTAGCTGGTAAAACCGAGGCCGGCGATCAGTGCGATGTCCTCGGCGTAACGGTGGTAATGGTCCACGGCATCCCCGGACGGCTCCGCGAAAATCGTTTCGGGAAGGTGCTCCAGGAACCAAGTATCGCTGTTGACGTTGTTGCCTTCCACCTGGTGGCCGGCGGTGGCCACGCCCCAAAGGAAGTCGCGGGGGAACGGGTTGGTCATGGGGTTCCTTTCGTGATGGACGCGTGCAGGCGTCCGAGGCTTCGCTGCCTTCCATCCATCCTTCCGCCCGGCGTGACCGCCGCCACAATACTTTTTCAATCAATGACATTGTCATGTTTGGTGCCTGCGGCCACGGCTGATTCTTGAAGGGAGCCGGCGAGCAGCCAGCCCCCACAACCGTTCCTCCGTCATCACATCAGAATGCAAAGGCGCACTACATGAAACTTCCGAACTCCACCGCCCGTGCGAGCTCCGCCGTTCTGGCCGGTGCCCTGCTGATGGGTTCCCTGGCCGCCTGCGGCGGCGGGTCCAGCCAAGCCGCCGCAAAGGCTGATACCAGCAGCCTCACCCTGGCCATCGACAGCGACTCAGCCTCCTTCGGTTTCGACCCGCTGCGCGTCTCCGCAGCCCAGCGCCAGTTCTTCGAAGGCCTCTACGACAGCCTGATGACCCTTCAGCCGGACGGTTCCGCAGGTCCGGGCCTCGCCAAGGACTTCAGCTACAACGCGGACAACACCGTCCTGACGCTGAACCTCAAGGATGACGTCACGTTCACCGACGGCTCCAAACTGGATGCCGCCCTGGTCAAGGCCAACCTGGACCGCCGGTCCGATCCCGCACTGAGCGCCTACTCCGCCGTCGCCAAGGGCGGCGCCCAGGAAATCACCTCCGTGGACGTGGTCAGCCCCACCCAGGTGGCCCTGACCTTCGCCAAGCCGCAGCCCGGATTCGAGAAGAACCTGGCCTCCACCACCGGCATGATCGTGGGCAAGAACGGTGTCGCCGACACCTCCAGCCTCGCGGCGACCCCTGACGGTTCCGGCCCGTACACCCTTGACCCCTCCACCGTGAAGGGCAACAAGTACGTCCTGGTGAAGAACGACAAAAGCGCTGACGCTTCCAAGTACGCCTACAAGAAGGTGGTCTTCAGTGTTGTCCAGGACCCGCAGGCCCGCGCCAACGCCCTGGTCTCCGGCCAGGCCGACGTGGCCATGCTGACCTCGAACACCGTTGACTTCGCGAAGTCCAAGGGCATTGGCGTTTCGCAGATCGGCGGCACCGTCAACACCATGATCTCCTTCGACAAGATCGGCAAGACCGCCCCGGCGTTCGCCCAGGAGAAGGTCCGCCAGGCCATCCAGTACGCCATCAACCGCCAGGCCCTGGTGGACGCCTTGCACAAGGGCGACATCCCCGCCTGGAACGCCCTCCCCAAGGATTCGGCCGGCTTCACCAAGGACCTCGAAACCAAGTTCGCGTACAACCCGGACAAGGCCAAGAGCCTGCTGGCCGAGGCCGGCTACCCCAACGGCTTCGAGTTCACCATCATCGCCAGCGCACAAACCCAGACGGACCTGCAGGCAGTCCAGAAGGACCTCGCCGCCGTCGGCATCACCATGAACGTGAAGATGGCCGCCTCCACCGACGAAGCTTTCGCCGCCGTCGCCACCACGCCCCTGGGCTACGCTCCCTTGAACTGGGACAACCCCGTCGGCGTGATGTACGGCGCCGTCCTCAACGGATTCACCAACGTCCAAAAGGCCACCGATGACCAGCTCAGCGCCGCCACCGGCGAGTTGGCTGCAGCGAAGGACGACGCCGCCGTGAAGGCCGCCGCCACGAAGCTGAACACCCGGTTGGTGGAATCCGGTTGGATGATCCCGCTGTACGAGGCCCTGACCAACCAGGGCTACAACACCAAGAAGGTGGCGCAGGTGAAGTTCGCCGGCACCAACGCCTACCCGCTCCTCTCGTCCTACACGCCGGCCAGCTGATACCCGCACCGTCCCGGGCGGCCCTTGTCCACCAGGGCAAGGGCCGCCCGGGGAGGGCCTGACCGATGGAGGTCACCATGGCACTATTCATTACCAAGCGCCTGCTGATGGCGCTTGCCACCGTGCTGGTGGTTGCGGTACTGGCATTCCTGCTGGTGCACGCAATGCCGGGCAGCCCCGGGGCCGTGTCCCTCGGCGCAGGCGCCTCCCAGCAGGCGATCGACGAGGTCAACCAGCGGATGGGCTGGAACGATCCGCTGCCGGCGCAGTTTTTCACCTGGCTTGGTTCCGCGGTCCAGGGCGACCTGGGCGTCTCGCTCATCGACGGCCGCTCGGTCAGCGCCGACCTCGCCAGCCGGCTGCCCGTCACCGCGTCGCTGGCTGCCGGCGCCACCGTCCTCAGTGCGGTCCTTGGCATCGGCCTGGGCGTCACCGCAGCGGTCCGCGGCGGCGTCGTGGACCGGATTATCGGTGGAGTGGCAGGCATGGCCGTTGCCCTGCCCGCCTTCTGGATCGGCATCATCTTCGTCTACCTGCTGGCAGTCCAGTCCTCCGTCTTCCCGGCAACCGGTTATGTCCCCTTTGAATCCTCCCCACAGGACTGGGCCCTGTCCCTGGCGTTGCCCGTGATCACCCTGGCGGTGGGCGGAGGGGCATTCATCGCCCGGCAGACCCGTGCCTCCATGCTCGAAGCCCTGCAGCAGGAACACATCCGCACGCTGCGTGCCACGGCCGCACCCACCTGGAAAATCCTCTACGTCCATGCCCTGCGCTATGCCAGCCTCCCGATTGTGGCCGGCATCGCCCTGCAGTTCATCCAGCTGTTCGGCGGGTCGGTCATCGCGGAGCAACTGTTCGCCATGCCCGGCCTGGGCCAGGCCGTCCAGAACTCCGTCAGCACCCATGACGCCCCGTCCGTGCAGGGCGTGGTGGTGATCGCCACCGTGGTGGTGGTCGCCGTGAACCTGGTGCTGGAACTCGCCACCAAGTTCCTCGACCCGAAGTTGCGTGCCTCATGATTCCCAACGTTGCCCCCGCGCCCGCAGACCAAGCACAGCCGACGACGGCCGCGGACCTTCGCAAGACACGTCGCCAGGGCGCGCCGAAGAAGTTCACTGGCAGCAAGCTGTTTGGCTCGTTCGGGAGCATCGCAGGGGTGGCCTGGCTGGCCGTCCTCGTGGCCGCCTCCCTGACTGCCCCGCTGTGGCTGCCGTTCAAGACCGAGGACCAGGACTTCACCGCCGTGCTCTCCGGCCCAACCGCCGCGCACTGGCTTGGCACGGATGAACTGGGCCGTGACCTCCTGAGCCGGATCTTCGCCTCCGCAGCCGGTACCCTCGGAACGTCAATGATCACGGTGATTGTCGCCGTCGGACTCGGAACGCTCCTTGCGTTGCTGGCCGCAGCCGCCGGCGAGAGGGCGGAGAACGCGGTCAGCCGCATCACCGAGATCATGATGTCGCTGCCCGGCACCGTGATCATCCTGGCCGTGATCGGAGCTGTGGGAACCAATATTCCGATGATCATGGGAATCCTGGGCGTCCTGATCTCGGCCGGTATCTACCGCGTGATGCTCGGGCAGGCCAAATCCCTTCAGTCGCAGCTGTACGTGGACGCCGCCAAAGTGGACGGTGTCAGCACCGCCGGTATCAGCCTGCGCCATGTGCTGCCCGGCTTGACCAACACCATCGTCGTCCAGGCCGCGCTGATCTTCGCCGTCGGCATGCTGATCCAGGCAGGCCTGGCGTTCATCGGCTTCGGGCCGCCCATTCCGCAACCCAGCTGGGGCGGAATGATCCAAGGCGCCTCCCAGCACGTCTATGACGCACCCTGGATGATGGTGCCCACCGGCGCCGTACTTGCCCTGACCGTCCTGTCCGCCAACGCCATCGGCAACGCCCTCGGCAAGGCGCCCAACGCCACCGCCTCACATCTGCCTTCCGCCGCCGCCCGGCGCCAGCGCGCCAAGGCAGTTGCCGCCATCGCTTCAACAGCCCCCGCTCCCGTCACGCAGGACGGTGGGGCGAAGGGGACGCTCAGCGTCCGCAACCTGTCCGTCGGCGTCGACAGTACCGGTGCGGGCAGCGGCGTCCGCCTGGTCACCGATGTCTCCTTCGACGTCGAACAAGGCACGGTCCTGGGGCTGGTGGGGGAGTCCGGCTGCGGCAAGACGATGACCGCGCTGTCCCTTCTCGGGCTGCTGCCGTCCGGGGTCTCCGTCACGGGCGGCCAGATCCTCTGGAACGGCAGGAACCTTGCCGCCACCACCGACAAAGCCATGGAAACCGTCCGCGGCCGGGACATCGCCCTGATCAGCCAGGAACCCATGCGCGCCCTGGATCCGATGTTCACGGTGGGCTACCAGCTCACCGCCACCATCCGGCGGCTCCGCGGCATGGGCAAGGCGGAGGCCCGGGAGGAAGCCCGGAACCTTCTGGAGAAGGTGGGGATCGTGGACGCTGCACGCATCCTGAAGATCTATCCGCACCAGATCAGCGGCGGCATGGCCCAGCGCGTGGCCATCGCCCTGGCGCTCGCCGGGCAGCCGAAACTGCTGGTGGCTGACGAACCGACCACCGCCCTGGACGTCACGGTGCAGGCCGAAATCCTGTCCCTGCTGCGCTCCCTGGTGACGGACACCGGCATGTCCGTGGTGATGGTGACGCACGACCTCGGCGTGGTGGCGGACATCTGTGACCAGGTTGCCGTCATGTACGCCGGCCAGGTGGTGGAGAACGGCAGGACGGACAGCATCCTGGACAATCCCCGGCACCCCTACACCCTGGCTTTGCTTGCCGCAGACCCGCACGCCAACCATGCAAACGACATGCCGGAACGCCTCGCCACGATTCAAGGGCAGGTACCCCAGCCCAAGGACTGGCCCACCGGGTGCCGGTTCGCCGCCCGCTGCCAGTTCGCCGGGTCCGCCTGCCTGGAACCGGTCCCGCTGCTGTCCTCGGGTGCCGGTACAGGCGTGGTGCGGTGCGTCAAAGCGGACCAGCTCGCCGTCGAAGGCATGGACTGGCTGGCCACGGACGTACCTGCCGCCCGCACCCTGGAGATCACCCCCACACAGAATCCGCGCACTTTGCAGACCATCGTCGAAAAGGACCTGGCATGAGCACCGCAGTCACCGAACGCCGCGATTCCACGCCGCCTTCCGCCGCAACTCCCATGCTGGAGGTCAAGGACCTGGTGGTCCGCTACGGCCGGGGTCGGAAGGCAGCCGCGGCCCCCGCCGCCGTCGACCATGTCAGCTTCAGCATCGCCCCCGGCGAGACCGTGGGACTGGTGGGGGAGTCCGGATCCGGAAAGTCCACCATCGGCAAGGCCATCCTTGGCCTGCAGAAGGTGTCCGGCGGCACCATCAGCTACCAGGGCAAGGACATCACCTCCGCCGGCGCCGCCCAGCGCCGGGCGCTGGGCGGGGAACTGCGTGCCGTCTTCCAGGACCCCAACTCATCGCTGAACCCGCGGAACACCATCGGCACGTCCCTGGCCGAACCGCTGCGCCTGCGAGGGGTTTCAGCGGCAGAGGCACGCGCCAAGGCCGGAGACATGCTGGAACGCGTGGGCCTGCCGCGGGACGCCGTGGACCGGTACCCCAGCCAGTTCTCCGGCGGCCAGCGCCAGCGCATTTCCGTGGCGCGTGCCCTCATCTGCGATCCCCAGCTGGTGGTCTGCGACGAAGCCGTCAGCGCCTTGGACCTTTCCACCCAGGCGCAGGTGCTCAACCTGCTGGCCGACCTCCGCGACGAGCGGGGCCTGAGCTACCTGTTCATCGCCCACGACATCGCCGTGGTCCAATTCCTGGCCCAGCGCGTGGTGGTGCTGTACCGCGGGCAGGTCATGGAAAGCGGACCTGCCGCGGCCGTTACTGAAAACCCGAGGCACCCCTTCACCCAGGCGCTCGTGGCCGCCTCCCCGGTGCCGCGTCCGGCGGAGCAGGCGGCGCGCCGGGAGGCCCGCGAATCACTGGGCGTCCGTACGGGGGCGGCTGCGGTCCCCGCACCCGGCGGCTGCCCCTTCCGGCTCCGCTGTCCCCTGGCCACCGACCTGTGCGCCGCCGAGCGGCCGGCGCTGCGACGGGTGGGGACGGCCGACGTCGCCTGCCACTACGCCTGAACCCCTTGCCTCAACTTCAGAACGGACCCCTTCTTCCATGACTTCCACTCCCTGGCTCGCCGCCATGATTTCGCCCGAGCAGGACTTCGACGGCGCACCTCGGCTCCGCAAGGAATTTGCGCTCGAGGAGGGCCACGGCGGCGTGGCGAGGGCGACGCTGCGGGCCACCGCCTTCGGCGTCTATGAGGCGTTCATCAACGGCTCACCGGTGGGGGCCGACGTCCTGAGCCCGGGCTGGAGCTCCTACGAGTGGCGGCTCCGCTACCGCAGCTATGACGTCACGTCGCTGGTGGCGCCCACCAGCGTGCTGGGCGTGGAGCTGGGAAACGGCTGGTACCGCGGCCGGCTGGCCTGGCATGGCATGTCCAACCTGTACGGCAGCGAGCTGGGGTTCTTCGGGCAGCTGGACATCGAGTTTGAGGACGGCCATGTCCAATCGATCGCGTCGGATACCACCTGGCAGGCAGGCCCCTCCGCCACCACCTTCAACGACCTCTACGACGGCCAAACCATCGACGCCCGCCGCTCTCAGAAGGGCTGGGAGGAGCCCGGCTTTGTGCCCGGCGCTGGCTGGACGGGCGTGCGTGAACTGGCGTTCGACGGCGGCCGGCTCGCTGAGCCGGTGGGCCCGCCCGTGGTGCGCGCCGGCGTCGTCCGTCCCGTGGAAATCTTCACCTCACCCGGCGGCCGGACACTGGTGGACTTCGGCCAGAACCTGGTGGGCTGGCTCCGGTTCACCGTTCGGGGCGAGGCCGGGCAGGCCATCACCGTCCGGCATGCCGAGGTGCTGGAAAACGGCGAACTCGGTGTCCGGCCCCTGCGGTCCGCGAAGGCCACGGACACGTTCATCCTCTCCGGCGGGGAAGACGTCTTTGAACCCACCAAGACCTTCCACGGCTTCCGCTACGCCGAAATCGCCGGCTGGCCGGGAACGCTGACCGCGGATGACGTCGAGGCCGTGGTGGTCCACTCAGACCTTGAGCGCACCGGCACCTTCGAATGCTCCAACGAGCTCGTCAATCAGCTGCACCGCAACATCGTCTGGGGCCTCCGCGGGAACTTCCTGGACCTGCCCACCGACTGCCCGCAGCGCGATGAGCGCCTGGGCTGGACCGGCGACATCGCGGTCTTCGCCCCCACCGCCGCCTACCTGTACGACGTCAAGGGCTTCCTGCAGGACTGGCTGCTGGACCTCGCCGCCGAGCAAAAGGCGGCAAACGGCCTGGTACCCATCACCGTGCCCGATGCCCTGAAGTACTGCCCGCAACCGCCGGAATTCCCGGCCCCGGAATCCTCGGCGCTCTGGAGCGAAGCCTCCGTGTGGGTGCCGTGGGCACTCTGGGAGGCCTACGGGGACATCAGCGTGCTGCGGAACCAGTACGAGTCAATGGCCTCGCACACCCGCCGCGTGGAGGGGCTGCTCTCGCCCACCGGCCTGTGGGACTCCGGCTTCCAGTTCGGCGACTGGCTGGACCCGGACGCCGCGCCGGACCAGCCATGGGCGGCCAAGGCGGACACCGGCGTGGTGGCCACCGCCTGCATGTACCGCACCGCGCGCCTCACAGCGCAGGCTGCCGGGCTGCTGGGAAAGCACGACGACGAAGCGTACTTCGAGGCGCTCGCCGCCCGGGTGCGGACCGCCTTCGCTGAACACTACGTGGCAGCCGGCGGCACCATCCGCAGCGACTGCACCACCGTCTACGCGCTGGCCATCGCCTTCGGCATCCTGCCCACCCCGGAGCTGCGGGAATTCGCCGGGAACCGCCTGGCCGAACTCGTCAGGGCCAACAACTACCGCGTGTCCACCGGGTTCGCCGGCACCCCGTTCATCACCCACGCGCTGACGGACACCGGCCACGCGGACGAGGCCTACCGGCTGCTGCTGGAGGAGGGCTGCCCGTCCTGGCTGTACCCGGTGACGATGGGCGCCACCACGGTCTGGGAACGCTGGGATTCCATGCTCCCGGACGGCACCATCAACCCCGGTGAAATGACCAGCTTCAACCACTACGCCCTGGGCGCGGTGGCCGACTGGATGCACAAAGCCATCGGCGGCATCCGGCCGCTGGAACCCGGTTACGCCCGGGTGCTCATCGCACCGCAGCCGGGGGACGGGATCAACTGGGCCAAAACCTCCCTGAAGACTCCGCACGGTGAGGTCCGGGTGGAATGGACGCTCGACGGCGGTGCGTTCCGCCTGGAGGCGGCCGTCCCTGCCGGGGTGGCGGCCGACGTCGTGCTTCCGGACGGTTCCCGGCACGCCATGGAGGGCGGGACGCGCCGCTTTGACTGCCCTGTTGCGGTGCGGGAACCGACGGTGGCCCGCTGATGGGGGCCGCTGCCCGGGCGGAACCTGCCCTGCGCCTCGACGCCATCAGGATGCGGGACCCGTTCATCCTGGAGTCCGCTCCCGGCGGGTTCGTCCTGTTCGGGACCAGCGATGAAAATGTGTGGGGCGGACCGGCCACCGGCTTTGACTGCTACACCAGCGAGGACCTGGAACATTGGGATGGCCCTTTTGCCGCCTTCCGGCCGCCGGCGGATTTCTGGGCGGACACCCAGTTCTGGGCTCCGGAGGTGTACGCGCTGGACGGGCGGTTCTTCATGTTTGCCACGCTCGCAACATCGTCCCGGGCCCGCCCTCGGGGCGTTGTGGTGCTCGTTGCCGATGCGGCGATCGGCCCCTACCGGCCGTGGAGCGACGGACCGGTCACCCCGGCCGCGCAGCCCTGCCTGGATGGAACACTCTACGTTGACGACGCCGGCGCCCGGTGGCTGGTCTACAGCCGCGGGGCGGAAGGGACACAGGAGGAACCGGGGACCGCCGACGGCCACATGTGCGCGGTCCGCCTGGCCCATGATCTTCGCGCCGCCGTTGGTGAGCCGGTCCTGCTGTTCACGGCCTCCTCGGCCCCCTGGGCCAGGCCGCTGCGTCTCCCGGACGGTGCAGAACCTCCGCCGGCACTGAACCTTGCCAAGGACCCGCTGTTTACCGACGGGCCGTTCCTCCTCCGTTCACCACAAGGGTCACTGCTGATGCTGTGGTCCAGCCACGGCGAAGCCGGTTATGCCATGGGTATCGCCGAGTCAGCAGGGGGAACACTGATGGGGCCATGGGTGCAGCAGGATGAACCCTTGTGGCCGGGCAACGGCGGGCATGGCATGGTCCTCCGCACCTCCGGCGGGCGCGACTACCTGGTCTTTCACGGGCCGAACGACACACCGAACGAACGGGTCCGGCTCACAGCTGTAAGAATCGACGGAAACAGCCTCCGCCTGCATCAGTGAGGTGCAGTGGAGGCGCTGATCTGCAACGATGTGGCAAAAGACCATTCCCAGGAGGACTCATGCCGTACACCGTGGATTTCAAGAACGTGTCCACCGTTGGTTTGGAATCGTCGCCGGTTGCCGACGCGCTGTCCGGCCTGCGGGCCAACGAGGCACGCTACTACAAGAACAAATACGACCACGACTTCACCGTGGTCCCCGCGGACGAGGCGCCGGAAACGGTTGACTACGTCCACAACATCCTCTCCACCGAGCGGAACCTGGTGATCACCTCCAAGCCGCTTGAGGTGTCCTCTTTCGAGGTGGACGGGCTGCGGATGGCGTACGTGTTCTATGAGTCCGGGCTGTCCATCAACGTCATGTACGGCATTGCGGAAGGCGGCAAGCGGGCGGTCGGGTTCAAACTCTCGGACGGCATGGACGTTCCGGAGGAACTGGCGTCCAGCTTCAAGTTCGCCCGCCAGAAGTCCAAGCTTGCGGGCACCATCCGCGGTTCCTACTTCGTCATCAAGGGCGAGTACTGAGCGCTGAAGCGGGGGCATCGCCTGGATCCGCGGGGCCGGTTGAAGTGCCCGGCACGGATCCCGCCCACATGCTCTGGTACCGGGGCCCGGCGGAACGGTTCGTCGAGTCCCTGCCGGTAGGCAACGGACTCGCAGGGGCCACGGTTCGCGGCCTGGTGGGTGGCGAGCGCCTCCAACTCAATGAAGGTTCGGCGTGGTCCGGGCCAACCAGCCGGTCCGCACCGGCACTGGACCCATCCGCCGGACCGGCCACGCTCCACGCTGTCCGTTCGGCGGTGGATGCCGGGAATGTGCGCCGGGCGGAAGAGCTGCTGCTGGCATTCCAGGGCACTCATTCGCAGGCATACCTGCCGTTCGCTGTCCTGGCAGTGGACGTTGCCGGGTCCGCCGCAGCTGTTGACGGTGGGCCCGCCCGGTGGCTCGACCTCAGGACCGGTACCGCGGGGCACCGATACGTGGTTGACGGCGCCGAGGTCCGGCACCGGACCTTCGCCTCCCACCCGGACGCCGTCATCATCCACGAGATCACCGCCGACGCTCCCATCACCGTCCGGATCGGGTTGCACCCCGACGGCATCCGGCCCCTTGGACAGGACGCCGCAGAGCATGAGTGGGGGAACGAACTCCGCCTGCGGTTGCTGCTGCCCAGCGACGTGGCGCCCGCCTTTGAGCGGACTGCCGAGCATATCCATTACGACGGCGGCTCGCGCGCCGGAGCAGTCCATGCCGGCGTCGCCACCGACGGGGCGTTGGCCTCCACCGCGGGAGTCCTCGCAGTCACGGGCGCACGTTCCGTGCGGCTGGCCATTGCCACCGGAACGGTCCTGGCCCATCCGCACACCGGCCGGCACGCGAACACCGCCGGTTCCCCTGACGACCTTGCCGTACTCCTCACCGGCCGGGTGGCGCGGGCCCTCCAGGACTCCGCGGAGGCGGTTCTGGAACGCCACGTTGCCGACCACGCCGGGCTTTACGGCAGGGTCCGAATGGATCTCGGCCCGGACGCCGGCGCAGGCTCCGGTCCGGGGAAGCCAACGGACCAGCGCATCCGCGACTTCGAAGTGGACAAGACCGATACCGCACTGATCTCCCTCCTGTTCCACTACGGCCGGTACCTGTTGATTGCCTCCTCCCGCGCCGGTGGGTTCCCGGCCAACCTCCAAGGCATCTGGAACGAGGAACTGCCGCCACCGTGGAGCAGCAACTACACCGTGAACATCAACACGGAAATGAACTATTGGCCGGCACTGCCCGCCAACCTCGCCGAATGCCACGAACCACTGCTGCAGCTGGTGGACACGCTTGCCCGCACCGGCCCGGCCGCTGCCGCCCTGTACGGTGCGCGGGGATGGGCGGTCCACCACAACACGGATCCCTGGGGCTACCCGTTTGCCGCCGGCGCCGGCGAAGGCGACTCCATGTGGGCCAGCTGGGCCATGGGAGGCACCTGGCTGGTCCAGTCAGCCTGGCAGCACTACGCCTACACCGGGGATGCCGGCCGGTTGCGGGCTTCCTGGCCGGCCATCGAAGGCGCATGCCTCTTCGCACTGGACTGGATCATTGGGGATACGGAGACCGGAACGCACACGTCACCGTCCACCTCTCCCGAGAACCAGTACGTCGCCCCGGACGGCGCGCCGGCGTCGGTGAGCCGGTCCTCCACCATGGATGTTTCCCTCCTCCGCGGGCTCCTCGATGCGGCACGGCACGCCGCCGCAGCCTTGGCGGAGGACCCACCCTGGCGGGCGGACCTTGCGGACAAGGTGCACGCCCTTCCCGGGCCGGCCACCGGTGACCGGGGAGAAATCCGGGAATGGTCCTTTCCGGCCACTGAGCATGCACCGGACCACCGGCACACCTCCCACCTGGCGGCCGTCTATCCCCTGCGGCAGTGGAACCCGGAGGCCACGCCGGAGCTCGCCTCCGCCGCTGCCAGGACCCTGGAACTCCGCGGCCCCGAGTCCACCGGCTGGGCCATGGCCTGGCGCATCGCCCTTTGGGCCCGGCTTGGCAACGCGGCAAAAGCTTAGGAGAGCCTGAACCTGGCACTCCGGGCGGCGGGGGAGGGCTTCGACGGGCGCGGCGGGGTCTATCCCAACCTCTTCACCGCCCACCCGCCGTTCCAGATCGATGCGAACTTCGGTGCCACCGCCGGCATCGCCGAGATGCTGCTCCAGTCGGACCCGGCCGCCATCCGGCTGCTGCCGGCACTGCCGGAATCATGGCGCGAGGGATCGGTGACCGGCATGCGGGCGGTGGGTGGAATCGAGGTGGACATCCGCTGGTCCGGGGGCGTCCTGGACAGCGCCGTGCTGCGGTCTGCCGCGCCTGTCCACCGGGAGGTCAACTGGAACGGCCCCCGGACCACCGTGCGCCTGTCCGGCATCCAGGATGTTGAGCTCCGCCGCGGCAACTTCGCGTAGCGGCCCGCGCCGCCGGCCCGGAACGCGTTTCAACGAATGAAATAAGGCCACACGCTGGGCCGGGCGAGGCGAAGGATGGCTGGATGCACTCCAACCCCATCCTTCCCGGCTTCAACCCGGACCCGACCATTGTCAGTACCCCGGACGGCTACTACGTGGTGACGTCATCGTTCGAATACCTCCCCGGACTGCCGGTTTATCACAGCCAGGACCTGCAAAGCTGGGAGCTGATCGGGCATGTGGCCACGAGTGAGGAGCAGGTCCACGTTGCCAACGTCCCGACGCCCGGAGGGGTCTGGGCGCCGACGCTCCGGTACCGGGACGGCGTGTTCCACCTGATCGTTTCGGTCTTCCTCGGGGGCCGCGGCTGCGTGCTGTTCACTGCCACAGACCCCGCCGGCCCCTGGAGCGACGGGATTGTCATCGACGCGGTGGACGGCATTGACCCGGACCTCGCCTGGGATGAGGACGGAACCGCGTACGTGACCTTCGCCCGGCACCCGGACGCGATCCAGCAGGTCCGCGTGGACCTGGAGACCGGGACGGCCCTGGAGGAGCCCAGGCCGCTCTGGCAGGGCAGCGGACTCTACTCGCCTGAGGGTCCGCACCTCTACCGGCGCGGCCACTGGTGGTACCTGCTGGCGGCCGAGGGCGGGACGGACAGGGGCCATGCCGTCACCGTGGCCCGTTCGCGCCAGCCGGACGGACCCTTCGAGGCGGCGCCGCACAACCCCATCCTCACCGCGGCCGGCACGGGCTCGCCCATCCAGAACACCGGGCACGCAGATTTGGTGGAGCTTCCCGACGGCGGCACCGCCATGGTGCTGCTGGGCGTCCGTCCGGTGGGCCTCACCCAGGCGTTTTCCCCGCTGGGCCGCGAAACCTTCCTGACTACGTTGGACTGGGATGACGACTGGCCGTACGCGAGCATGCCGGTGCCGTCCGCCGTCCTGCCGGAACGGATCGAATATGACTTCACCGGGGGTGCCGGCCTGGACCACCTGCACTGGATTGGAGTCCGGCGGACACCTGCGGACTTCACCACGCCAACGGACCGCGGACTGGTCATCAGTGGAGACGGGAACACCCTTGGCGCGCCCCGGCCTGCCTTCGTCGGGCAGCGTCAGCGCCATCAGGGCATCGAAGTGCGGGCCGTCCTGGGCGTCACTGCCGGGAGCGGCGGCATCGCCGTGCGCAACGCGGAGGACAACTGGTTCGGCGTTGAAGCCGGCAGCAGCAGCGCAGGTGTGACGGTCACCGCGCGGGCCGTCGTCGCAGGCTTTGACCGCACCTGGGACGCAACGCTCCCGCACGGTGACGTTGAACTGGCGATCCTGGCCGAGCCGCCGTCGCGGGACTTCAGGGCCGGGGCCGTGGGCGGCGACAGGATCCGCCTCCTCGCCCGGCCTGCGGCCCCTGATGCTGCCCCGGATGGCCGTGCCGGCGAGGTGCTGCTCACCGAACTGGACGGCAGGCACTGGGCGTTTGAAACCGCCAAGGCGTTCACCGGGCGGGCCTTCGGCGCGTTCGCCGTGGAAGGAGACGTCGTCGTTCGCCGCCTGGACTATTGCGGCAAGGACTGAGGCGGCCAGGACTGAGGCGGCCGGTGCCGCCGCTACCCCTGGGAGTGCGTCCTGACGTCCGCGCTTGCCTGTGCTTGGTAGCCGAGGTTGCGGGACACCGCCCTGGCGGCGGCGCGGACCGCCGGGGCCAGGACGTTCGGCGGCGTGGAGCCGTCCGGAACCACGATGGACAGGGACGCCACCACGGCACCCTGGGCGTCGAAGATGGGCGATGCCACGGACACGGTCCGGGAGGGCAGGCTGCGGCGGATCATGGCGATGCCGGTCCGCCGCACATCGGACAAGGTCCGGCGCAGCTGGCCCTCGGGCATCTCGGATACGCCGGGTTCGATCTCCGGCGGCCGCTTCAGGATGGTTTCCTGGAACTGCTGGTCCGCTCCGGCCAGGAGCACCAGGCCGATGGCCGTGGACCGGAGCGGTGCCCGGCCGCCCACCCGGTACGCCACCTCGGTGGCGTCCTTCGCGGACAGCCGCTCGATCAGCACCGCCTGCTCGTTGTCCCGCACCGCCAGCAGGACGTGGTGCCGGGTGACCTCGAAGAGGTCCTCCAGGTAGGGGAGCGCGATCTCCCGCACCCCGTGCCCGCGCGGCGACAGCGACGCGACCTCCCACAGCCGGACCCCCACCACATAGCGGCCGTCGTCCAGCCGTTCCAATGCACCCCACGCCACCAGCCGGGCGATCAGCCGCAGCGCCGTGGGCGCCGGCATCTCCGCGTACCGGGCCAACTCGGACAGGGTCAGTGCCCGGCGCCGGTCCGAGAAGACGGCGAGCAGGCTCAGCGCGCGGTCAATGACCGGTTCGCCCTGTTTCGGTCGCTTGCCGCGGGCCGGCGGGGTATCCGTTTCCGGGGTGGCAGTCATGGCAGTGGTTCCTCGCGCCGTGGATCGTTGCGGTGGCCCGCAGTGAGCTGAACCACAATACTATTCCAACCATTGAAAGCACCCTGTGGGGGACCGGTGGCGGCACACGAAGCTGGAACTCCCAGCAACCGCACTCCAGGAGTCCCGCCGCATGACCGCCCCCACCCGGCTTCGGGCCGAACACCTCTCCGAGGCGATGGGCCTGACCATCCGCGAACCCCGGCTCAGCTGGACACCGCCCGCCGGAACCGTCCGCCAGGCCGCCTACCGGATCACCGCCGGCAACGGCTGGGATACCGGCAGGGTGGAGTCGGCTGAAAGCGGCGGCATCCCCTACTGCGGCCCCGCGCTGGATTCCCGCAGCCGGTTCGAGTGGCGGGTCCGCACCTGGAACATCGACCCCGCCGGCACCGAAACGGCCAGCGGCTGGTCCGAACCGATGTCCGTAGAGCTCGGCCTCCTGCACGCCTCCGACTGGACGGCGCAGTGGATCGGGCCCGGCGATGAGGACGTCCCCGCCCCCGGGGAGCGGCCCGGCTGGGCCCTCACAAAAACCTTCACCCTGCAGACCGCCCCGGAGCAGGCCCGCGCCTACGCCACTGCCCACGGCATCTACGAGCTCTTCATCAACGGCCGCCGCGTCGGAGACCAGCAGCTCACCCCCGGCTCCACCAGCTACAACACCACCCTCCAGGTCCAGGCCCACGACGTCACCGGTCTGCTCCGCGAAGGCGTCAACACCATCCGCGCCGTCCTCACCGACGGCTGGTACCGCGGCAGCTTCGGCTACACGCGCGACGCCGACACGTACGGCACGCACACGGCCCTCCTGGCGCAGCTCGAGCTGGAGTCCGGGGCGGGCAGTCAGGTCATCGGCACGGACGCGACGTGGCAGGTGACCGCTACGGAGATCACCAGCGCGGACCTCATGGCAGGCCAGCGCGTCGATTTTCGATCGGACGACGCCGGCCGCGCACCTGCCGGAGGCACGGCACCAGGGCCCCGTCCCGCCGTCGTCCGTCCCGGCAGTGTGGACGCACTGGCCGGACCCCTCGCCCCGCCCACCCGGGTCACCCGGGAACTCACCCCCGTTTCCATCACCCGCCTTCCAAGCGGCAACCAGGTGGTGGACTTCGGCCAGAACATCCACGGCTGGATCCGCCTCACCCAGCTGGGGGCGCCGGGCGAAATCGTCACGCTGGAATACGCCGAGGCGCTCGGCGGTGACGGCAACGTCACCCGGGACCACCTGCGCCCGCATGATTTCCGCTCACCTGGGGCGTTCCTCGACGCCGGCCAGGTGGACACGGTCATCTCCTCCGGCGCGCCCGGCGAGGTCTTCGAACCCCGCCACACCACCCATGGCTTCCAGTACGTGTCCGTGCAGGGCCTTCGCCGGGACCTGCATCCCGAGGACGTCACCGGCTGCCTGGTCCGGACGGACCTGGAACGCATCGGCACCTTCCGGTGCAGCGACGAGCGGCTGAACACGCTCCACGACATCGCGGAATGGAGCTTCCTGGGGAACTCCTGCGAAGTCCCTACCGATTGTCCCCAGCGCGAGAAAGCCGGCTGGACCGGAGACTGGCAGCTGTTCGTCCCCGCCGCCGCCTACCTGTACGACGTCACCGGGTTCTCCCGCAAGTGGCTGCGGGACGTCCGGGCGGACCAATGGGAGAACGGCGTCATCGCCAACATTTCACCGTCGGCCGGGCCCGCCGTCACCTCGGCCGACTTCATGGGCTTCACCAACGGCTCCGCCGGCTGGGGCGACGCAATCGTCATGGTGCCGTGGGAGATCTACCTGGCCACCGGTGACGCCTCGATCCTTGCCGAAAACTTTGACGCGATGAAGCGCTGGCACGGCTTCGTCCAGACCTCCGCCGAAACCCGGCGGCACCCCGCCAGGGCCGCCGCGCACCCCACCCCGGCACCGCACGAACAATACCTGTGGGACACGGGCTTCCATTTCGGCGAATGGATGGAACCGGACGGTCCCGAGCCGGACCTCTTCGCCGCCCGCAGCGCCGACAACGGCATCGTGGCCACCGCCTACTACCGCCACACCACGGACCTGATGGCACGCATCGCCAGCGTTTTGGGGCGCCACGACGAGGCGGCCGAGCTGGCAGAACTCTCGGGCCGGATCCGGGACGCCTGGGAAACGGAATACCTCGGACCGGACGGTCGCGTCACCCAACCGAGCCAGGCCAACTGCGTCCGCGCCCTGGCCTTCGGCCTGGTCGGCCCCGACCGCCGTGCCGGGGTCACCGCGCAGCTGGCGGAGCTGATCCGGGACGCCGGCACGCACCTGGGCACGGGCTTCCTGGCCACGCCCTACCTGCTCCCCGCCCTTGCCGACAACGGTGAACTGGACCTGGCCTACCAGCTGCTCATGCAGGACACGGAACCGTCCTGGCTGGCCATGGTGGACCGCGGCGCCACCACCGTGTGGGAGCTGTGGAACGGTATCGACGCCGCCGGCACCGCACACCAGTCCCTCAACCACTACAGCAAGGGGGCCGTGGTGACCTTCCTGCACCGGTATACGGCCGGGCTGCGCCAGGCACCGGGAAGCGCCGGCTGGGAACGGATCATCATCGAGCCACGCCCCGGCGCCGGACTGGCCTCCGCCTCCACCTCCCACCTGGGGCCGCGCGGCCTGATCCAGGTGGAGTGGGCCGTGGCGGAGGGGGCAGCGTCCCCGGGGAAACAGCACGACGCCGGGCTGACGCTCACTGCCACGATCCCCGCCGGCACCACCGCGGAGGTGCTGCTGCCCGGCGAACCGGCCGTCGTCGTCGGGCCGGGAATCCATACTTTCGTTGCCGCCACCGGTGGGGACGCTGCCAAACCCGAACTGATGAGGAGCACACTATGACAGTGGAAGACGCTACCGGCATACTCGACCCCGCCCGTCCTGACGTTTCCCGGCCGGGCGGCAGGGACGTTCCGGCGTTCCCCGTCTTTGACGCGCCCGGAACACCGGAGCAGGTCTCGGACGTGTCCGCAGTGCACCGGGAAATCACGTATGCCCGGGCCATCGGGTTCCGGCCGCTGAAGCTGGACATCTGGCTGCCGCGCCAGGCGTCCGGCCCCACACCGCTGGTGCTCTGGGTGCACGGTGGTGCGTTCCAGCTGGGCGACCGCCGGGAACTGCCGCCCACGTTCGCACCCAACTCGGTGTTCCGGCTGCTCAACGAGGCCGGCATTGCCTGTGCCACGGCTGACTACCGGCACTCCCTTGAGGCACCCTTCCCCGCCCAGCTCCACGACCTCAAAGCCGCCGTCCGGTACCTGCGCGAATTTGCCGCAGAGCTGAACGTCGACCCGGACCGGTTCGGCGCCTGGGGTGAATCTGCCGGCGGCCACCTGGTGGCCCTCCTTGGACTGACCGGCAACCACGGCGGCCTTGAAGGCGGACTTGGTGCGCAAGGGCACTCCAGTGGCGTCAGCGCCGTCGTCGACTTTTACGGTGTTTCCTCGCTGGTGGACATCCCTCCCATGTCCATGCCTGAGGGCCTTTTTCCCGCTGCCCTGACCGCGGCGGTGCCGCCGGGCATGTCCCTGCAGCCTGAGTACATGCTGGTGGGCGGCTCGGATGATCCGGAGCTGCTGGCTGCGGCCAGCCCGGTCAGCTACGTGGACGCCGGCGCCGCACCGTTCCTCCTGGTCCACGGTGACTCCGACGGGCTGGTGCCGCATTCGCAGACCGACCTGCTGGCCGCCGCGCTCGCCGAGGCGGGGGTGGAGCATGAGGTGGTGACCATCGAGGGCGCCGACCACTGCTTCTTCGGCGCGGAGGACAGGATGGCGGACATCCTCGACTCTGCCGTCCGCTACTTCTCCAGGAAGCTGGGCACGCCATGACACCACGGACAGAGCCGACGGCGGTTGCCGCGGAGGCTCCCACGGCCGGCGGCCCGGGGGGAACCGCCGACGGTTTCGCCGAATACCTTGCCAGCCCTGAAGGCCCGCGGTTTCTGAATCCCGACGCCGTCCGGACGCCTGGCCCCGACGTCCCCATCCACACGGTCACTGCGGACGGGCGGCACGGGCCGGTGTCGCTCCGGATCTACGGCGAAGCATCCGGAACCGGCAGCCCGGCCCTGGTGTGGCTGCACGGCGGCGGCTTCGTCAGCGGCAGCGTGGACATTCCCGAATCTGATTACCTGGCCCGGGTGCTTGCGGACCGGGGGACGCCGGTGCTGTCCGTTGACTACCGGCTGGCACGGGACGGGGTCTCCTACCCCATTCCGCATGACGATGCCCTGACCGGATGGTTCTGGGCGCGGAAGAACGCCGCGGCCCTGGGGCTGGATCCGGACCTGCTCTGTTTGGGCGGTGCCGGTGCCGGCGGCAACCTTGCCGTGGGCGCCGCGCTCTACCTGATTGACGCGGGCAAGCCGCTGCCGGCCAAGCTCCTGCTGGCCTACCCCTTCCTGCATGCCGAACTCCCGCCGCCGGCCGGCGGCCTGGACGAGGCGGTCATGGCCGGCCTGCCCCGGCATTTACGGTTCACCCTGGAGGACTGCATCCGCACGGCGGAGAACTACGTGGGCGGACCTGTCAGCATGGCGCCGTCCTATGCGATGCCCGGGTATGCCGATCCTGCCGGCCTTCCGCCCACAGCGCTCCTGGCCTGCGAATACGACGACGCCCGCGGCTCGACCGAGCTTTTTGCTTCCTCGTTGGAGCGGGCCGGGGTTCCGGTGTCTTCCTTCCTGGCCCGGGGTGCCGTCCACGGCCACCTCAACCACACGGCGGGGCTTCCCGAGGGGCAGCCCGCCCTGGACTTCCTGGCCCGGGAACTGGCGGCGGTTCGGGCGGCATAGGCGGTGAGGTCCTACGCCCTGACCCGGAAATTCGCGGGTGAGGAGTTCCGGCGGCAGGCCGGGGTCCTCCCAGGGGAACGCCCGCCTCGCGTCAATGACCCCGGTCCGCAGCCAGAAGGCCTCTTCGCCGCTGAGCTGGTGCGGGTCCAGGGGGCCGGGCCGTAGGTATCGACGTATGGCGTGTACTGCCGGCGGACGTCGTCAGGATCCCACGCCTCAAGCAGCGGCCGGCCGCGCAGAGCGGCGGACCCAGATCTAAAGATGGGTGGCGACTGCCAGAGCGTAGGGCGACGCCAACTATGCCGGCTTCGAAAAAGTGACGATCCGTCTCGATGGCTGGCAATCAAAGTGGCTTTCATTTTCCGAAGTCGTCTGCACACGCTGCCCCGAAAGTACGGGACGCGTGCAGACGGGTATGGAAATCGGAGTGTTCAAAGTCCCCTGTTTTGGTCGAGAGTCTTCTGCACGAAAGCTCCAAGGCCGTGCCCTCACTGCCGGGAAGCGATCACGTTCGCCACCGCCATGCCTTCGCGGGTCCGGGCGCGAATAAGGTCGGATTCAAATTCCGCGACCATGCCAGGGACGTTGAACAGCAGCTTTCCAACCGGGTCATGGGGATCGTAGATGCTGCCTCCGATGTTGAGGATTACGCCCTTGCGTGTGAGTTCGTCGGCAATATCCCTTGCGTCCGGCAGGGACCTTGCCAACCGGTCAAGTTTGGTGACAACGAAGGTGTCGCCGTTGCGGCACGCCGCCAGGTTCTTTTTCAGGCCGGGCCGGTCACGCTTAGTGCCGGCAAATCCGTGGTCGACGTGGACCATGTCGTCGTCGGCTCCCAGGCCGTGGAGGGCATGACGCTGGGCGGTGAGGTCCTGGTTGCTGGTCGAGCAGCGGGCATTACCGATGAGCATGATTGGGCTGTAGCGTATAAGGCCCCTTCACCGGGCATTAATTCGGGCGGGGTATACGAGAATCCGAACTTGGCGGATGCACGCGGATTTGGAACGAGTCGATGGGCAGCGCCGGCACGTCCGGGGGACGACCGGCTTACGGACACCCGTCGCCTGTCAGCCAGGGGGCGTCAAGTATAGGAATACATGCATTCCCGGTCGCGGGCCGTATCAATACTCCTAAGTCTGGGTATCGCCAGCTGCACGGTGCGCGAACGCCGCGCACTTCCGGAATTTCGGGTTTAGGACGATTATGGTGAAAGCATATGGAGAGAGAGGATCAGAGAATTATGTACTGGCCACTAATTCCTTCCGTCCTCGGATTTGCTATTTTAGGCTTTTGCTTCTTTTATGTCAGACGCAATAGACCCGAAGGTGATGGAAGCCCGTTCCTGGGACGCCGAACCATAATGGTGCTAACAATCGCCTCTTTGGGTCTTTTCATCTACGCGCTCGTGGGTGCTCTCACAACAGCATCCTCCTAACCCGCCGTGGAGTTGCAGAGATGGATGAACGTCAGAAGCTGACTGTTCCAGATCTCGTTGGGCAGCCTGTGCACATTGCCCAGGAGATGGCGGCGAGCATTGGCTTTGGTCTTGCCGCTGGCGACCCTGACGGGCCAGGGCTGCGTTCGCGTACGTGGCCAGGGCTGTTCTGGGTGACCTCCCAAGATCCGCCCGCTGGGTCCGTCCTTGAGCGGGGGAGCCAAGTCAGGATTACTTTCGTTCAAGACGGTCAAGCCCGAAGCGACGTGCCGGAGCAGCCGGATGGGCCGATCCCCTCACTTACGAGTCGGGCGGAGGACAACAAGAACGAGTGAGCGATGTCCGGTCAGGGATCCCTCACCGAACGCCAGGCGGAGGTCCTCCATTCTGATTCGCGCTGAGGCTGTTGGCCATGTGTTCATTTAAATAGAGCAGTTCATGGAAGGGAACGGTTTTTCTTGCCGCCGTTGCGATGTTCTGGCCCTCCTTCGTGAAGAGGAACGGGTAGACGCTTATGCCTTCGTCGAGGGACAGCGCTGCGACCTCTTCTTCCCATCCCGGCCATCTCAGTTCGCGGTAGAACTCCGTTGTTCCGCCCCCTACGAGCCATTCGACGAATGCCGTGTGGCCGGCTCCGAGGGGCGTCCACTCCAGAGTGTCCGGACCCCAGTAGCAGACTTCACCGGGCTCGGCACGAAGATCATCGTGATTGATAGCGAAAATGCCACCCAGGACGTCGTAAGCAATGACGAGATGCCTTGGGGGCACTGCACGAGGATCGGGATCACCTAAAGCGTTTACTGTAGCGATGTCCTCGATTCCATTGGCGCCAGCGCCGAGAATGCGGACCCATCCGTGGTCGATGACGATAGCCGCGCAGTTCGACGCAATTGCTCCCAGCGTCGACGCGGCTGTCACCTGCAGGCGGAAGAGAACGTTCCTTTTGGACGCGTCGTCCGCTGACAACACTTTGAAGTCGACCACCGCGCCAGCCAAGAGCTCCACCAGCCACGGCCACGCGGGAGAATCGACGCCAAGAAGCTCGTCAGCAGATCGTGTTGGAGTCATAATCAGATCCTGTCATAGGTCCGATTGCCCAGTTGCCGCGACTCCAGGAACGCAATGCCACCCGGACTTTCCGGCGGCGCCGATCCCTTCAGTGTCCGCTGAGGGATCCTTCACCGGACACTTAGCGCCCATCAAGCAATATCGCACTCATTCCTCAGTGCCTAGAATGCAACCATGTTCACGTCCAACTTGACCATCGTCCGTAAGAGCGGCATGGATCTCACGGTCCAGACCTTGGAGACCACAGAGACCCATCTCCTCATTCGCCTCCGATCAGAGGCCCGAATTCCATCCAGCCATAGGGCAGCAACAACTTTGGCAGCGGTGCATGAGCGATTTACGCTCACAGATGGACACGGCACGGCGCTAATGACCGCGCAAAGCAACTCGCTTTCAGACGGCCCCTTCGGAGGAATCCTCTACCTGGCCTTCCCGTCAGATGGCCAGTTCGATCTAGGCACTCCACTGACCCTCAAATCCGAGAACGCCGAAGTGACCTTTCAACTCTGACGCAAACGGCGCGATTGAGGATCCAGTACCGGAGGCCGTGAGGAAAATGTGACCAGCCCTAGCATTGTCACGCTCTTTCCCACGGCATACTCTTTGAGCCTGATCGGGAATTGGGGGCGGTCGCATGGCCGAAAAAATCAGACGCTCATCATTGGCCCTTGCGCTATCGGCCGTCCTGGTTGCGTGCGCTGTTCCTGCCGCGCCGATGACCAAAGCCTCCCCGGAAACACTGACCCCCGCTGCTTCGGGCATGCCAAGCCGGCTTTATACCCACTGCGGAATCAAGGAATTGCGCGTGGAGGACACATTCTTCGTTGCCGAAACACCATTGGACGACGGTCAGGGCAATCCACCTCCGGGATGGGGAAACCCCTATCAGGACGGCGCCGTGACCGTGTCCGGTTCAAAGGCTATATTCCGGGACGACAATGGCCACATCGTCACCTTCCTTGCTCGTCCCGGTGCCACAGGCTTTCTCAACATCTGCTCCTGACCGTCGATACGCCGCCCGATAAGGGATCCACTTACGGCACAAGCAGCCGACGCTAGGCTGAGGTTGTGATCGAGTCAGCCGCCTTTGCCATACGCGCCGTTGGCCACGCCGTGGATTTCGTTGTCGAGCCGTTCCCTCCTTTAGACCCTATAGCGGCGCTGCAAGCTGCCAGACGGGGCCAAGAACCGGAAGCCCTTCGAGTGCCTCTAGTGTTCACCGGAGTGCATTCGGGACCAGTCGAATTGGCGATCGAGGTTTTGCAAGAACGTCCGGAAGCCGCGGCTCCTGTGTGGGAAGACGTCCACGAAGTGTCCCTAACGCTGCCGGAAGGGCGGGCCTACTTCAATACCCCCACGGATTGGGAAATGAAGGACATTGGCAACGTAACCGGTGACGAAAAGGGCAGCTACCGTGCAAGGGTCCACAGTACCGGCCGCGATGCAGCTTTTGACCTCGTTGTGGACGCCCCGACCGAGCAGCACCTGGTCCAGGTCTGGAAAGAATCAGCATCCCCGCCAATTACTATTTCGTCCCGGTCAGAACATGGCAAAAGCATTCCGGAGTTCATCAGGTCGTGGCAGACATCCGAAACCGCGACGTCGTCAACAGAACCAGGGCCTATTGACCTTCCCCGATAGGTGATCCCCCCAGGGTGCACGGTAAAGGATCCTCAATCGAACGCATTGCAGCCTGTTGAGATTAGAAGCCCCCTCGCTCACTCGAGATCTTCACAGAGGAATACTCAGATGCCATTCTGATGGCGAGTAGCTTCTATAGACGATGCATAAATTGGGGGAACATCATGCCAGGCAATAAGTCGAAGTTCACAAAACAATCAGGTTCGCACGGGCTTGCTTTCCCTGTCCTCGCGTTGATCGCGGTTGCGGTTTCCCCGTTGCTCTGTGGGTGCTCAGCGTCCGCTCCCCAAGCGAGCCCCGAGACCTCGACGCCGCCCCTGATGGCCAGTCAGGCCGCAATAGCGCCTAGCTCCATCCCCACCACGACCTACAGCCGGGACAAGACAGCTGACTTCAAAACAGCTAAAAAGGACGCACCATGGTTGAACACGATCAAGTCAGTGGCAGAAACTGAGCCGGGCAGGATTCGCGTCGAAACCAACTTCGTGGACCCTCACGGTGCCACCGGTAGTGAGGAGGCGAAGAGCGCGATGGCTATCTGCGAGTCGGTCGTAACGCTTTTCGGCCCAAGATATGTCTCGGTATTGGAGGATGACGGCACAACCTTCGTCCTGTTTGGACACCCTTCAGTACCTAGCGGAGCTTGCGCTGAGGTCTGACAAGGGGTGCCCGTTGAAGGATCCCCTTACGGACGTCTGCGCGACGAGATGGTGCTTTTGATGATTAGGGACGGCGCCGGTAAATTGACTTGCGTTCGCTGGCCCCGTGGGTAGGCTCGCGGCATATCACGAGGTCGGTCTGACTAAGCAAAGCTCGGTCCGGGCTCAGCACCGAGGGGGAACTCAATGAGCAGTCCCGCATTGCCAGTACTAATTGCCGGAGTATTTTTCCTCATCTGGGCGGCAATCTTTCTCATGTGGGTCCCCGCTGACATGCTCCGTCTGGCCACTGGCATTATCTTCGTGCCAATCGGCCTGGCACTGATCGTCAAGTACTTCATCGGCCGCCGACCCGCGAAACGCGAGCACAAGATGACCCCGGCCGATGACCACTAGGACCCGAGCGCTCCGTAGCTTGGCCGTCTACGCGGCCGGGTTCTTGCCGTTCGCTCTTTTTTGGCGTTCCATCGGCTTCGTGCCGTCCGTGCTAATCGGCGTCATTGCCATGTTGGTGGTCGCTTTTATGTTTCGCCGGCACGATCAAAAATCCCGCGCAGCCCGCGAGCTCGACCACTCCACCGAACGGGGAAAATGATGGCCGCCGGACGATGGGCATTTCTCATGCTTGCCGTAGTGCTCCTGCTCGTCTCCGCAACACTTGCCCTGCAGGGATCTGCGGGCCTGTGGTTCACCGCAGTGGCCATGGGAATCGCGATTTTATCTACCCTGCGCTCAGGACTCAAGGAACGTCGCCAAAACCAAAGCGACTCGGCGTCAGAAAGGTAGGGCAGGGGCTGTGTGAGTTCCCGTGGGCAGTCAGGACCCGCGGGTCGAGATCGAGGCCAGATCTGGGGGCCTCGGGTGCTCAGCCACCCCGACAAACGTCCGTTAGACGATGCTTCAGCGGACGCTCGGATGACGTGTAGTGCAGAGGCCGTGACTAGGCGCATCTGCCGTGGGGACCCGGCGTTTGACGGGAGGCGTCAGGGGATTCTGGGTCGTCCGAAACCTCTGTCGAAGAAACTTCGGGGTCGTGGTAGCCACAGCGGGACGGTGAGAATTACAGAAATCCAGCCGGACGCCTACTCCGCCGCGCCCCACAGGGCCTTGCGCAAAAGCCGCTTCAGTTCCTGGGACTCACCGTCGGTCAGTCCGGCCAGCTGGTGAAGTTCCGCGGCGTCCAGGGCTGCCCGGGCCTTGGTATGCATCCTGCGGCCCTCGGCCGTGGAGACGATGATCTTGGCGCGCCGGTCCTGCTTCCCCTGCGCCCTTTCCACCAGCCCGCGGCGCTCCAGGTCGTCCACCAAGGTGACCACCTGGCTCGGGTCCAGGCTGAGGAAGTCCGCCAGTTCCCGCTGCGTGGGCTCCAGCCCGCTGCACGCCAGCGTCAGGACCGAGAAGGATCGCTCCCGCAGGCCAAAGTCAGCCAGGGCCTTGTTGTTCAGCACCGAGCCGGCGGCGTGCAGTTTGGCCAGCAGCAGGCCCACATCACTGCCGATCCTCGCTGCCGCAAGGCGGGGGGTCTGAACTTCGGTGCCCAAGGTGGCCATCACAACTCCGGTGTAAAAAACAATCGTTGACTTTTTCAATGATCCGTAATTTCATTGATCCCAACAAGGATCTCACACCGCAGTGGGACCACCCCAACGGCTTCGGCCGGCGCATGCGAAGGAGCAGGCCAATGAGCTTGAACGGCAAGGTTGCAATCGTCACCGGCAGCGGGCAGGGCCTTGGCCTTGCCTACGCACGGGAACTGGCCCGCCAGGGCGCCGCCGTCGTCATCAACGACGTGAACGCCGAGACTGCCGCCCGGGCTGTGGCGCAGATCGAGGCCGACGGCGGCCGGGCCGCCGCGGTGGTGGTTCCGGTAGGGACGACGGACGCCGCCAAGGCGCTGGTGGCCGGAGCCGTCGACACGTTCGGACGGCTCGATATCCTGGTCACCAACGCCGGAATCCTGCGGGACAAGTCCCTGCTGAAGATGACGGACGAGGACTTCGACGTGGTCATCAACGTCCACCTCAAGGGCACCTTCACCTGCGTCCGGGAGGCCTTCGCGCACTTCAAGGAAAACAATGTGCAGGGCCGCATCATCACCATCGGGTCGCCCACCGGGCAGCGCGGCAACTTCGGCCAGACCAACTATGCGGCGGCGAAGGCCGGGATCGTGGGCATGGTCCGCACCTGGGCGCTGGAAATGAAGAAGGCCGGCGTCACGGTCAACAGCGTCATTCCCGTGGCAGCCACCGCCATGACCAAGACCGTCCCTTACTTCCAGAAGGCGGTGGAGGCGGACGAGCGCGGCGAGGCCATGCCGTCCTTCTTCCGCCATGACCTGGGCTTTGGAACGGCCGACGACGTCTCCGGACTGGTTGCCTTCCTCGCCTCCGACGAGGCAGCCACCATCACAGGCCAGGCCATCGGAGCCGGCGGTGACCGGCTGCAGGTCTGGACCCACCCGGAAGCGGCCACCACCGAGTACCGTGAGGGCGGCTGGAGCTATGAGGCGCTGCAGGAAGACGCCGGCCAGCTGTTCACCCCGGAAACGCTGCAGAGCTACGGCGAGGAATTCCTCCCGCTCCCGGAGGACCTGAAGCCCGCCCAGCCCGCCGAGGCCCGCTGACCATGGCCGACCGCTACGAAGTGGCCATCGACCCGGCGAAGCTCGACGCCATCGACATGCACGTCCACCTCGAGGTGGACAGCTGCGGCCACGGCTCCCTGCCCGAGGAACTGACCGAGGCCTCCGCCAAATACTTCAAGGCCGAGGACCGCACCCCCTCCCTGGACCGCATCGCCGAGGTGTACCGCGAACTGAACATGGCCGCCGTCGTCTTCACCGTGGACGCCCGCACCCAGCTCAAGCACGAACCCAACAGCATCCCGGAGCTCATCGCCGGCGCCGCCCGGAACAACGACGTCCTGATCCCGTTCGGCAGCGTCGATCCACGCACCGGCGAAGACGCCATCGCCGGAGCAAAGCACCAGGCCGTTGAACTCGGCGCCCGCGGCTTCAAGTTCCACCCGTCCCTGCAGGGTTTCGACCCGTCCAGCGAACGCTTCTACCCGCTGTGGGAGACCCTCCAGGAACTCGGGCTGCCGGCCATCTTCCACACGGGCCAGAACGGCATGGGCGCGGGCCTGCCCGGCGGGTACGGCATCAAGCTCGCCTACTCCAACCCCCTGCTGCTGGACGCCGTGGCCGCGGACTTCCCGGGCCTGCAGATCATCATGGCCCACCCCTCAGTACCGTGGCAGGACGAGGCAAACTCCATCGCCACGCACAAGGCCAACGTCTTCATCGACCTCTCCGGCTGGTCGCCCAAGTACTTTCCGGAGTCCTTGGTGAAGGCTTCCAATTCCTACCTGCAGGACAAAGTGCTGTTCGGCACCGACTTCCCGCTGATCACCCCGCAGAAATGGCTCGGTGCCTTCGCGGGGCTGTCCCTGAAGGACGAGGTCCGGCCCAAGATCCTCAAGGACAACGCGGTGCGCCTCCTCGGGCTGGGTGGCTGAGATGGGCACCAGCAGCACGACGACGGCTGCGGGCGTGGGTGCCCGGCTCTACGAGGCAGCGGACTGGTACGACGCCGAGTGCCTGCTCACACAGGACGAGCGCCGGGTCCTGGCCCGGCTGCGGGAGTTCCTGGACCGGGAAGCAAAACCCCTGCTGGCTGAGTACTGGGAGCGCGGCGAATTTCCGGAGCAGCTCGCCCGGCCGCTGATCGACCTGGACCTGATGGAACCTGCGGAACTCACCAAAGACGGGCCCGCGCGCGGAATCTACCAGGGCTTCCGGATCTTCGAACTTGCCCGCACTGATGCCTCGCTGGCCACCTGGTACACCGCCCAGGCCGGCCTGTTCCGCACCGCCATCCGGGTGGGCGCCTCGGCGGAGCAGCAGCGCGAGTGGATGCCCCGGGTCATCGACTTCTCGCTCAAGGGCGTCTTCTCCCTGACCGAGCCCGAGCATGGATCGGACATCGCCGGCGGCCTCTCCACCACCGCACGCCGTGAAGGGGACGGCTGGATCCTTGACGGCGCCAAGCGCTGGATCGGCGGCGCCGCCACCGCGGACGTCCTGGCCGTCTTCGCCAGGGATGCAGCCGACGGGCAGGTCAAGGCCTTCCTCGTGGACCGGGAGGCCGACGGGGTCACGCTGGAGAAGATCCACGGGAAGACGGCCCTGCGGATGATGCAGAACGCCCACATCACGTTGGAAGGCGTCCGTGTTCACGAGTCCATGCGGCTGCACAACGTGGACTCGTTCAGGGACGTCGCGGCGATGCTCCGGGCCATGCGCTCGGACGTCGCCTGGATCGCCACCGGAATAGCCGCAGGTGCCTTCGAGGCAGCCCTTGCCTACGTCAACGAACGCCGTCAGTTCGGACGCACCCTGGGTTCCTTCCAGCTGGTCCAGGAGAAACTGGCCCGCATGCTGGGGAACGTCACGGCCAGCCTGTCCCTGGTGGTCAGGCTCACCGAGCAGCAGGCCAAAGGCATTTACCGCGACCAGGACTCGGCCCTGGCCAAGATGCAGACATCCCTGTTCATGCGCGACACCGTAGCGCTGGCCCGCGAAGTGGTGGGCGGAAACGGCATCACCCTCGCGGCCGACGTCGCGCGGTTCCACGCCGACGCCGAGGCCGTCTACTCCTACGAAGGCACCCACGAGATCAACGCCCTCATCATCGGCCGCGCCCTCACGGGCGAAAGCGCCTTCACCCGCTGAACCACTACTTCTTCACCCAACAAACAACTGCCAGGAGGCAACGATGCCCAATCTCGTCGTCGATTTCGACACCCTGCTCACCCTGTCCGGCAAGGACCTCGGCACCACCGACTACCGCCAGATCACCCAGGACCAGATCAACCAGTTCGCGGACGCCACCGACGACCAGCAGTGGATCCACACCGACCCCGAACGCGCCAAAGACGGCCCGTTCGGCGCCCCCATCGCGCACGGCTTCCTCACCCTGTCGCTGATCATCCCGTTCTGGGGAGAGCTGTTCGACGTCGACGGCGTCACCACCAAGGTCAACTACGGCCTGGACAAGGTCCGCTTCACCTCCCCGGTGAAGGTCGGCTCCAAGGTCCGCATGCAGGCCACCATCGCCGACGTCACCGAGGTCAAGGGCGGCGCCCAGATCAAGGTCAACGCCACCATCGAGATCGAAGGCCAGGAACGGCCCGCCGTCGTCGCCGAATTCCTGGCCCGCTTCTACAAGTAAGCCGCTTCAACCAGTAGCAGCCGATCCAAACCCAGGCTGCGCCCTCCGGCGCCGCCGCCTCAGGCAACCCCAAAAACCCCACATTCCTCCGTCTTTAGGAACAGCCATGTCCGGACACACCACGCTCGCACCCGCGGGCACGGCCGCCAAGCGCAAGGAAGCGCGCACGGTCATCCTGTCCAGCTATTTGGGCAGCACCATCGAGTTCTACGACTTCCTGTTGTACGCCACGGCCGCAGCGGTGGCCTTCCCCAAGGTCTTCTTCGCCGGCACGGACGAATGGGTGGGCGTGGTGGCGGCCTACGCCACCTTCGCCGCCGGGTACGTGGCCAGGCCGCTGGGCGGCGTCATCTTCGGCCACTTCGGTGACAAGGTGGGCCGCAAGGGGATGCTGATCATCTCGATGGCCATGATGGGCATCGCCTCCACCCTCATCGGCCTGATCCCGGGCGCCGGCGTCATCGGGCCGTGGGGCGCCGTGATCCTGGTGCTCCTGCGGGTCTGCCAGGGCATCGCCGTCGGCGGTGAATGGGGCGGCGCCGCGCTCATGGCACTGGAGCACGCGGACCCGAAACGGCGCGGCTTCGCGGCGTCGTTCGTCAACGCCGGCGCGCCTACCGGCGCCGTGCTGGGCACCCTGGTGATGGGTGCCTTCTCAGCCCTTCCGCAGGACGCTTTCCTTGCCTGGGGCTGGCGGGTGCCGTTCCTGCTGTCCTTTGTGCTCCTGATCGTGGGCATGTTCGTCCGCCTCCGGGTCTCGGAAAGCCCCATTTTCGCCGAAGCGGTGGCCCAGGAGGAGGCCCAGGCCGGCACCAAGCGCAAGATCCCGCTCCTTGAGGTGCTGCGCCGGCCCAAAGCGCTGATCATGATCATGTTCGCCGGCGCCGCCGGGTTCGGCCTGCAGGTGGTGCTGCCCACCTTCTCGGTCACCTATGCCGTCTCCAAGGGCGCACCCCAGCAAGGTGTGCTGTACGCGTTCGCCGGGGCCTCGGCCATCTCCATCGTCTTCGTCCTCCTGGGCGGCCGCCTGTCAGACCGGTTCGGCCGCCGGCCCGTGATGATCGCCGGCCTGGCCCTGTTCATCGCCTACCTGTTCCCGATGTTCGGCATGCTGGGCTCCGGCAATGTCGGCTTGGTCTTCGTGGCATTTACCGTGGCGCTGGTCCTGCACTCATCCCTGTACGGGCCGCTGGCAGCGTTCGTGTCCGAACAGTTCGGCACCACGTCCCGCTACACCGGTGCCGCGGTGGGGTACCAGCTGGCCACCCTCATCGGCGCAGGGTTCACCCCGGGCATCATCGCCGGTCTCTATAAGGATTCCGGCCAGAGCATCGTTCCGGTGGTGGTGTTCCTGTCCGTCATGGCCCTCGTATCGATTGTCTTCATCGCCCTGACGCGGGAATCTAAGAACAACGACCTCACCACGGTCCGTTAGGAGAACCATGGACAACAACGGAGTTGGATCCTGGCTGCAGCGCCGCCGGCACAAATCAGGTTCCAAGGCAGCCCTCATTTCCGGAACCAGCACCCTTGGCTACGAGGAACTGGCCGAGCGGGCCGACCGCCTGGCCAACGCACTCCGGGGCCGCGGAGTGGTCAAGGGGGACCGGGTGGCGTACCTGGGCGAGAACCACCCGTCCTTCGTGGAGACCTTCTTCGCCTGCGGCCTGCTGGGCGCCATCTTCGTCCCGCTCAACACCCGGCTGGCTCCGCCTGAACTTCAGTTCCAGCTGGAGGATTCCGGGGCCCGGCTCCTGGTCAACGCGGCCGCCCTGGAACCGTCCGCGTCCGCCGCGGCGGAGGGGACAGGGGTCACCCATCGCCTGGTGATGGCGGCCGACGGCGGGACGGAACCTTCCGCCGGCACCTCACCCGCCGCCGTCGTTCCCTGTGAGGTGGCACCCTACGAAGAGGCGCTGCAGGCGGGGGCGCCGGACCACCCCGACGTGCCGGTGGGGCACGATGACGGGGCAATGATCCTCTATACCTCGGGGACCACCGGGAAACCCAAGGGTGCGCTCCTGACCCACGGGAACATCACGTGGAACTGCATCAACACCATCGTGGACATGGACCTGAACCGCAACGACGTGGCACTGATGATCTCACCGTTGTTCCATGTGGCATCGCTGGACATGGGCCTGCTGCCGATGCTCCTGAAGGGCGCCACCGTGGTGCTGGAGGCCAAGTTCGATCCCGCCAGGGTCCTGGAACTGGTCGAGCAGCACAAGGTGACCACCCTCAACGGGGTGCCCACCACGTTCCAGCTGCTCTGCGAGCACCCGGGCTGGGAAGGGGCGGACCTCAGCTCCCTGGACAAGATCACGTGCGGCGGCTCCGCCATTCCCCGCCGGGTCCTGGATGCGTACGAGGACCGCGGCATCGGGTTCACCAGCTGCTACGGCATGACCGAAACAGCGCCGGGAGTCACCATGCTCCCCGTGGCGCGGTCACGGGAGAAGGCCGGTTCGGCGGGCCTTCCGCACTTCTTCACGGACGTCCGGATCGCCGATCCCATGGGCGGCGCCGTGGCTCCCGGGGAGGTGGGGGAGATCCAGATCTCCGGGCCCAACGTGATCAAGGAGTACTGGAACCGGCCAGAGGCCACCGCCGCCAGCTACGCGGACGGGGCCTGGTTCCGCTCCGGTGACATGGGCTACCGGGACGGGGAAGGCTTCCTGTTTGTCTCCGACCGGCTCAAGGACATGATCATCTCCGGCGGGGAGAACATCTACCCGGCCGAGGTGGAGGCTGTCATCGCCGAGCACAGCGCCGTAGGGAGCGTGGCCGTTATCGGCGTCCCGGACGAGAAATGGGGCGAGGTGCCGCAGGCGATCGTGACCCTGCGCGAGGGCGAATCCCTGACGGCGGACGAGCTGCGGAGCTTCCTCGACGGCCGGCTGGCCCGGTACAAGATCCCCAAGTCCCTGGTGGTGGTGGCCGAGATGCCCCGCACAGCCAGCGGGAAGATCCGCAAGATGGAGCTCCGCAAACAGCTCTGACGTGGACGTCCTGGCGCGGCAGGGCCCCGCCGTTGTTACCCTTCCCGGTCATCAATTGGCGGAGCCGTGCCAGCCGGTGTCACCATGATTGGATGCTTGAGGCAACTAAACCCCAGAATTCCCCGGACGGGGCACCCGCCAACCCTGCGCTGGAAGCGGAGAGCCGGATCGCCCGCATCGCGGTGACGGTATTCCCGCTCCTGGTGGTGGCCGCAGGCATCGCCGGCTTCCTGCTCCCCGGAGTCTTCAAGCCCATGGGACAGGGCGTGCCCTACCTGCTGGGCATCATCATGTTCTGCATGGGCCTGACCCTGACCCCGCCGGATTTCGCGGCGGTGGCCAAGCGGCCGTGGGCGGTGGCCCTCGGAATCGTGGCGCACTACGTCATCATGCCCGGTGCCGGCTGGCTCATCGCCGGAGCCCTCAACCTCAGCCCTGAACTCGCCGTCGGTGTCATCCTGGTGGGCTGCGCACCCTCCGGAACCGCTTCCAACGTGATGGCGTTCCTGGCCAAGGGCGACGTGGCCCTCTCGGTCGCCGTCGCCTCCGTTTCAACCCTGATCGCCCCGATCGTCACGCCGCTGCTGGTCCTGTTCCTGGCCGGCTCCTACCTGCAGATCGACGCCGCCGGCATGGTGCTGGACATCGTCAAGACGGTGCTCCTGCCCGTGGTCGCCGGACTGCTGGCCCGGCTGTTCCTCAAGAAGCTCGTCGCGAAGGTGCTGCCCGCGCTGCCCTGGGCCTCCGCCGTCGTGATCTCCCTCATCGTGGCCATCGTGATGGCCGGCAGCGCCAACAAGATCCTCGACGCCGGTGCCATCGTGTTCCTTGCCGTGGTGCTCCACAATGGTTTCGGCCTGGGCCTGGGCTACCTGGCCGGCAAGCTGGGCCGCCTGGACGACAAGGCCCGCCGTGCCCTGGCGTTCGAAGTGGGGATGCAGAACTCCGGCCTTGCATCGACGCTGGCCATCGCGCACTTCACCCCGCTCGCTGCACTCCCGTCCGCCGTTTTCTCCCTGTGGCACAACATCTCCGGCGCCATCGTTGCGGCGTGGCTGGCCAGGCGTCCGCTGAAGGAAGAGCCACCGGCGCAGGAAGCGCGCTGACCGAACCGTCCGGGTCATCCCCGGGCTCCTGCCAGTCACCGTGCGGTCCTCAGCGAACCAGTTTCATTCAGTGAAACCACCCGCGCATCCGGACCCGCCCATGCCCCACAGTTGAGTCCATGAACGCGGACCACACCTTGGTCCGGCGCCCGGCAACGCCGGGACAGAGGCAACAGGACAGAAACGGCGCGGCACACATGGAGTCAACGATGACGGCACTGCGGATCCTCCGGGGGATCGAGTTCGGCCGGCCACAGAACGCGGACCCGCTGCTGCTGGACCTTTACCTTCCGGAGGCGGCGCCCCCGGGAGGCGGGTGCAGCCGCCAGGCCGGCCTGCCCGCCGTGGTCCATTTCCACGGCGGCGGCTGGCGGACGGGGGAGCGGTCCTCCCTGGGACCTGGCGTGGACGGCTTCCGCCTCAGCCCTATTGAGCAGCTCGCGGCCGCCGGCTTCGTGGTGGCCTCGGCCGACTACCGCCTGACGGACACCGCCACCTTCCCGGCGCAGCTGCTGGACGCCAAAGCAGCCGTCCGCTGGCTCCGGGCCCACGCTGCCGGGTATGGGGTGGACCCGGACCGGATCTACGCCTGGGGTGACTCCGCCGGCGGCCACCTGGCCAGCCTCCTCGGCCTGACGTCAGGAAGCGCGGAATTTGTGGACCCGGCCCGTAGCCCCGACGCTGACGGGGACAGCCAGGTGGCCGGCGTCGTGGCCTGGTACCCGCCCACTGACCTTGCGACCATGGGGTCCCAGGCCCGGCCGGACGCCGTCGCCACCGCCGATGACCCCGGCTCCCGCGAGGCCCTCCTGCTCGGGGCGCAGCCGGCGGAGGCCCCCGCGAAAGCCGCGGCAGCGAGCCCCCTCACCTACGTACACCCGGCCGCGCCGCCGTTCCTGCTGATCCATGGCACGGCCGACCGCTTCGTCCCCGTGGAACAGTCCACCACCTTCGCCGCCGCGCTGGAAGCCGCCGGAAACGTCGTCGACCTCCTCCTGCTGGAGGACGCGGACCACATGTGGCAGCTCCCGGACCGCAGCACCACGGCCGCGGAACAGGCCACCGCCGCCACCATCGAGTTCTTCCGCCGCCAGGCGGACCTGCACTGATTTCCCAACCCTTGCCCGGTGTGTACGCGCACTCCGGGAACCGGACCTGAAAGGCCTCCATGCAGTTCATCGGCACCACCCACCACGGCGAACCTTGGGCAGCCGCCCTCGCCGGTTCCCGGCTCCTCCCGCTCGTACCCGTCCCCGGATTCTGGGCCGACGCCGAGGGCTGGCAGGACAAGGCCGCGGGCCTGGTTGCCGGCGCGGCAGGCAGTGAAGCGTCCGACGCCGGCGCCTGGCTGGAGCGCGCCAGCGTCACCGAGGTGCCGCTGGTCCCGGCCTCGGCCCGGGTTATCTGCGTCGGGCTGAACTACAAGGCACACGTTGCCGAAGGCAGCTTCAAGGACCAGGAACTGCCCCCGTACCCCACCCTGTTCGCCCGCTGGACGGCGTCCCTGTCGGTGGGCAACGTCCCGGTCCCCGTCCCCGCCGGTGAAGACGGGCTGGACTGGGAGGGCGAAGTGGCCGCCTACATCGGCCGCCGGGTCGAGTCAGTGGACGAATCCGCCGCCGGCGACGCCGTCTTTGGCTACTCCACGTTCAACGACATCACCTCCCGCAGGGCCCAGAAGCTCACCTCGCAGTGGACCCTGGGCAAGAACGGCGATTTCAGCGGGCCGCTGGGTCCCCTGGTCAGCCGCGATGAGGTGGGGGACCTCCGCGAAGGCCTGCAGGTCCGCACCCGCGTCAACGGCATCGAGGCCCAGAACGGCAACACCCGGGACATGATCTTCTCCGTCCCCGCCATCATTGCCCTCATCAGCCAGACGTTCACGCTGCACCCCGGCGACGTCATCGCCACCGGCACCCCCGACGGCGTTGGCTATGCCCGCACCCCGCAGTGGCTCCTCCAGCCCGGCGACACCGTGGAAGTGGAGATCGAGAAGCTTGGCACACTGACCACACCGGTGGGGGACCTTTCCCTGCGGAGCCGTGCCTGATGACCGCATCCCATCACGCTGCAGACCTTCCGGCGGAGGTGCAGGTCCTCATCGCCGGCGGCGGCCCCAGCGGGCTCTTCCTGGCATTGGACCTCGCCTCCCGCGGCATCGCCAGCACCGTCATCGAACCCCGCACCGCCGTGGACCACACCAGGCCGCGGGCCAAGACCACCAACGCCCGCACCATGACCCACCTGCGTCGGCTTGGGCTCGCGGACCTGCTTCGGGACGCGGCGCCGCTGCCGGTGGACCACGGGCAGGACGTGATCTTCTGCACCGGGCTCACCGGCTCCGCCGCCCACGAACTGCGCCGGTTCCGCAACGCCTTCCAACTGGTCCCCGGCCGGTACGGCCCGCAACCCGAGTGCGGCCAGCAGGTGCCGCAGCCGGTCCTTGAGGAAGTCCTCCGCAACGCCGCAACGGACAACCCCCTGGTCACCTTCGTCACCGGGTGGTCTGTCACCGATGCCGGCCCCGCCGGCGGCGATGCCACCGGGCCGCACGCCGTCGTCGTCACCGATGCGGTGGGCACCTCCCGCACGCTGTGGGCACAATACCTGATCGGAGCCGACGGCGGGTCCTCCACCGTCCGCCGCAGCCTGGGGCTGCGGCTGGAAGGCGGCTCCGCGGCCTTGTCCAACGTCAGCATCCTGTTCCGCTCGCAGTCCCTGGCATCCGCCATCGCACTGGACCCGGCCGTCCAGTACTGGGTGGTGGGGTCCGAAACCTCCGGCATGGTGGGGCCCATGGACCTGGAAGGCACCTGGTGGGCGATCGTCCAGGGCGTGGATCCCGCCGTCAACGTCACCACGGAAGATGCCGCCGCGATGGTCCGCTCCCTCGTGGGCGCGGAGGTGGACATTGACGTGGTGGCCACCGACCCGTGGACCGCCCGGATGCTGCTGGCCCCGGAGTACAGCCACGGCAGCATCTTCCTGGTGGGCGACGCCGCACACCTGAACCCACCGTGGGGCGGCCACGGCTTCAACACCTGCATCGGCGACGCCGCCAACCTGGCCTGGAAGCTCGCCGCCGCCATCAACGGATGGGCCGGCCCCGGACTCCTGCCCAGCTATGGGGAGGAGCGCCGACCGGTGGCCGCCCGCACCATCCGGGACGCCGCCGAAAACGGCAAGGCCCTGGCGTACCACTTCGCGGACACCCACCTCGCGGCCCCAGGGGCACGGGGCGACGCGGCGCGGCGGGCCGCCAATGCGGCACTGGCCATAAAGCAGAGCGAGTTCGACTCACTGGGCCTGGTGCTCGGCTATTCGTACGCGGACTCAACCCTGGTGGTGCCGGACGCCCTGCCAGCCCCCGCCGAGGACCCCATCCACTACCTTCCCTCAGCCACCCCCGGCGCCCTGCTGCCGCACGCCTGGCTGGCGGACGGCACCTCCCTGTACAGCCACTTGGGAATCGGCTTCACGCTGCTGGCCGACGCCGGCGCGCTGGCCGGGGTGCCGGCGGCGGAAGCCTTCCAGCCGGTGCTGGCGGCGGCTGCCCGCACCGGCTGCCCGGTGACCATCGCCGTCGTCGGACCAGCCGACGACGGCACGCACCTTTCGCAGGTATGGGGTGCCGGCACCCTGCTGGTCCGCCCGGACCAGCACGTGGCGTGGCGGGGCAATTCCGCCGCGGCCGCAGGCGCCGCCTTGTCCGTGGCGGCCGGCTGGTCGCCCACTTCCCTCGAGACCACCAGGAGCATCCGTGCAGACGCCGTCCTTCCGTGACTACCTGTTCTCCCCGGACCACCCGCGCGTCGCTGGGATCCGCGGACTGGACGCCCGCGCGTACGCGGAAGCCGCCAAGACCGATTCGTTCGCCGGGCCCATGATCGAAGGGTGGCAGCAACTCTACCCGCAGCCCTTCACCGGGATCACCAGCGACGGCGTCCGGCGGGAAGGCCTGTACCCGCTCGCACCGGCGCGGCCCGGCGAAGAAGCGCCCACCGCGCAGATGGTGGCGGCAGCCCGCAAGCTCCTGGGCACCCTGGACGCTGACCGGGCCCGGAAGCTCAGCCACGCCGTGGACGCCCCCGAATGGCAGAGCTGGGCCAACCCGGAGTTCATGCAGCACGACACCGGCCTCCGGCTCGATGAACTGGAACCCGCGGTGCGCGACGCCGTGCTTGGCGTGGTGGAAGCCAGCCTGAGCGCCGAAGGGTTCGAACTGGTGCGGAACCTGATGCGCATCAACGGCTTCCTGGGCGACCTGGTGGAGCTACCGCTGCTGATGAACGAGTTCAGCTACAACTTCGCCCTCTACGGCGGGCCGTCAGAAACCGAACCGTGGGGGTGGCAGCTCTTTGGCCACCATGCGGCGCTGAACTGCCTGGTAGCAGGCACCCAGCTGGTCATCTCGCCGGTGTTCATGGGCGCCGAGCCGGACATGATCGACGCCGGCCCGCACCGGGGCGTCAAAGTATTCAAGGACCGCATCGCCCTGGCCCGGGAACTGATGGGCGCCCTGCCCGCCGAGCTGCGCTCCCGCGCCGTTGTCTACGGGGCAATGGTGGACCCTGCCATGCCGGAAGGCCGCCTTCACCCCGGGGACGAACGGCACCTGGGCGGCTGTTTCCAGGACAACCGGGTGATCCCGTACGAGGGCATCCGGGCTGCTGATATGCCCTCCGGGGCGCGCGCCTTGCTGGACGCGGTGGTGGATGATTTCATCGCGTACCTCCCGGAAGGCCCGCGCGCAGCCCGTCGCCGCGAAATCCGCGAGCACTACGGCGAAACGTACTTCAGCTGGATCGGCGGCTGGGAAGGCGGGGAGGCCTTCTACTTCCGCCTGCAAAGCCCTGTGGTGGTGCTGGAACTGGACCACCACACCGGCGTGTTCCTCAGCAACGACGAACCTGCCCCGTTCCACATGCACACCGTGGTCCGCACGCCCAACGGCAACGACTACGGCCGGGAACTCGTCAGGCAAACCACCCGGTAACACAGGGAAGGCCCGGATTTCCTCTCGGAAGTCCGGGCCTTCTGTGGTGCGGCTTAGGGGATGTCCAGGGCTGCGCGGCGCTGGGGCGGCGGCCCCACCACCGTCAGGTCCATTTCGGCTTGGGCGCGGCCGAAACCCTCCATGTCCATGTAGGGTTCGCCGCCCTCGGTGTACATGTAGTCCTCGGTGGGCTGGTTGAAGTACTCGAAGAACCCGTTGAAGACCGAGGGCGTCAGGAACCCCACCATCTGGGTGTTGTGGGCGTCGAGGGCGAACGAGTGGACGGTGCCCGCGGGGGCGTGCACAAAGTCACCCTTGGTCAGCAGCATCTCGCGGCCGTTGGCGTAGAGCCACATCCGGCCTTCGGTGCAGAGGAAGTTCTCCGTGTGCTGTGAGTGGAAGTGCAGCGGAATGTAGGGGGATTTGGCGCCCTTGGTGTGCACGGCGAAGTAGTTCGAGCCGGTGTTGGCGGGCCGGGACAGGTAGGTGAACATCGTCTGGTAGCTGGCCAGCCGCTCACCCTCGCCGGCGCTAAGGAAGTAGGGGCTCTGCGTGGGCGGCAGGCCGGCGTCGTGCTTGAACGACGGCGCCACGCGCTCGATGTCGGGGAAGGTGATGCCGAATTCGGCGCCCACCTCGGCCTGCTCCTGCAGGCTGGCCTTGTGTCCGGGCCTGGCCGGCGGGACGTGTGAATCGATGGGCGTTCCCACCCGCTCGTAGTACTTTTCGCCGCCGCCGGGCGTCATCCAGCTCAGGAACCGGGTGTAGTGGCTCGCCATCCGGTAGGCGTGCGGGGTGTTCGGCGGGATGACCACCGAGTCGCCCGGCGTGAGGATCCTGCTCTCGCCGGGCAGCCAGACGTGCAGGATCCCGTCGAAGACGTAGAGGGTCTTGTGTTCGATGCTGTGGCTGACAAAGGGGGATTCGGCCCCCATTCCGCCGGAAACGTAGGCTGCGCTGAAGATCCCTCCGGTATCGGCGGCGCGGGCGATGACTGTCACCAGCTGGCCGTTGATCTCGTAGCGTGCGCCCTCGCCGGACGCCATGTAGTACGGGACTGCCTCGCCGGGCAGCGTGTTGGCCACCGGGAGCTGCTTGTTCATTTCCTCAACGCTGAGGGACATGGTTTCCTTCTTTCCAGTCGGCCGGCCCTTGCCGGAGCGTGACCTACATCATCACTGCCGCACGCTCCGTCCACGAGGCCGGATTCCAATGGTTGGAATCCGAACCTGGCCGGCCCGCCTGCCGGCTATCCCTCACATTCCTTGCAGTACTTCTTGCCGTCCTTCTCCCGGGCCAGCTGGCTTCGGTGGTGGACCAGGAAGCAGGACATGCAGGTGAACTCATCGGCCTGCACCGGGACCACCTGGATAAGGAGTTCCTCGTTGGAAAGATCCGCGCCGGGCAGCTCGAAGCTGTCCGCGAGGTCCGTCTCGTCCATGTCGGGACTGGCCTCCCGGCGGCCGGACTTATCGGACTTCAGCTCCTCCAAAGCGACGTTCGGCTCTTCCTCGGGAGTAACCCGCGGAGCGTCGTAGTCAACTGACATGTGGTGTTTTCTCCTGTCGAGCTTCAATTGTCCAGATTGTTCTGGACAGATCGACAACGCAGGGGCGCGTCAACAAATTCCCTGCCCGCTACGTTGGCCCGTCCGTTGCCGTCCGGGCGCCGTTCACGCGAAATCCGTACCGGCCAGGCGCACGCACGCCTCCCACAACCGCCGCCTGGCTTCCGGGTCCGATCCCATGCCCGGGGTGGGAAGCTGTTTCCGCTTCGCCCACAACTTTCCGGTCACGGCTGCAGCCTCGGGCGAGGTTGCCAGCCACAGCGGTGTGTCCGCGGCCCGTTCCGCCGATTTGCCCAGCGTGTTGGTCAGCCGGCGCAACGGACCGCCCACGTCCTGCAGCAGCCCCGTATTCCGCACCAGTCCCGGGTGCACCGCATTGGCCACCACGCCCGTGCCGCGCAGCCGTTCGGCGAACTCCTGCGTCAGCAGGATCCGGGCCAGCATGGTGGGTGGCGTGGAACGGAGGAAACTGTATTTGCCCGTGGCGGTCTGCAGGTCATCGAACGGGAGCCTGACGTTGCCGTATTTGGAGGCGATATTGATGATGCGTGACGGCAGGGCGGCTGTGGCACCCTTCTTGAGGGCATCCAGGAGGAGTCCGGTCACCAGGAAATAGGACATCACGTTCGTGGCAAAGGTGAGCTCCAGCCCTTCCGCGGTTTCCTGGCGTTCCTTCCGGAATACGCCGGCGGTGTTCACCAGGACGTCCACCCGGCCGTGACGGGATTTCAGCTCGGCCATGGCCTCACGGATGGACGATTGCAGCGACAGGTCACAGGCCAGGGGCTCCAGCTCCGCGGCCGGGACGCGCGTCCGGATATCCGCCATGGCCGCCAGGGCGCGGGCCTGGCTGCGGGCCACCACCACGACGGCGGCCCCGTCGCGGGCAAGGCCGGCAGCAACCGCCCGTCCAATACCGCCGGCCGCCCCGGTCACTACCGCAATCCGCCCGTCCAACCGTGCCATCGCCATCGCCTCCACATCGCCAGCACTATCCCAGCACTTATTGGGGCGGCGGGCCAGGGTCTTCCGGACTGGAACCAGGGTACGCGGGTATTTGTGGTGCGGCGGCCCTGGCAACAGGAAGACCCCTTAGTGGTTGGCTGTCGGTGCCGTCACTAAGAGGTCTTCACTTGCTCACAACGGAATCAACGTTGTGGGACGTACAGCGAGTCCGTGATCATCTCAAGGGAGATATCCCGTCATCCTGCTTTTCGGTCTAACCGGCGAGGCCGCGGGCAGCTGAGGTTGGGGACATGGCCGCGGCCGTGAGGACGGACGTTTCCCGTTCGCTCTGCTGCACCTCGTCGAGCTCCTTGAGGGTGTACTTTTTGGTCTCCTTGGCGGTGAGGGCTGAGGCTCCTGCCAGGACCATGAACCCGAGCGCCACCATGGACGGTCCGACCCAATCCTTCAGGTCGGGGCCAGCGAGTGCTGTCGAGAGAACGGGGCCGATGACGCCCGAGATGGCAAAGCCGACCTGGGTCCCAAGGGCGAGTCCGGAGACGCGCAGCCGGCCGGGGAACATCTCTGCGAAGAATGACGGCCAGGACGCGTTCACCATCGAGTAGAAAAGGGAGTAGTTGATGATGCCAAACAGGAAGATCAGCGACCAGTTGCCGGTCGTGATTGACCACAGATAGGGCGCCATCGTGACGCCCACGCCGCCCGTTGCGATGAGGAACATCGTCTTGCGGCCGATCTTGTCCACAAGGAATCCAGCCAGGGGTGTGATGCCGAGCGCGATCACGGCCGAGACGGTAGTCGTCAGGAGCATGGTCGGCTTATCCAGCTTGTATCCGGCGGTACCGAATGCCACCGAGAAGGTTTGCATCATGTAACTGGTGCCCGCGATGAGGGCACAGAACACGATCCGCAGCACAGCACGCCAGTGGAAGCGCAGAAGATGCCGGAGGGGAGCCGCGTTCACCTTGGCGGCCTGGGCCTTTACGAACTCCGGCGGCTCCTCGATGTGGCGGCGGATCAGGTAGGCAGCGACGACGACGAGGGCGGAGGCCCAGAACGGCAGCCGCCAACCCCAGCTCAGCAACTGCTCCGAGGGCATGGCGGCGATCGGGATGAACACCAGCAGGGTGAGCAGCGTGCCGGAGGAGGAACCCAAGGTGGTGAAGCTCGCGAGGAACCCGCGCCGGCCTTCGGAAGCATGCTCCAGGCTCATGGTGATGGCACTGGGCTGCTCACCGGAAAGGCACAGTCCCTGGATGACGCGGATCAGCACGAGCAAGATCGGAGCAAGAGGACCGATTTGGGCGTACGTGGGCAGGCACCCGATCAGGAAGGTGCAGCCGCCGATGCCGAACAGTGTGATCATCATGACGAACTTGCGGCCGCGACGATCGCCCAGCGGTCCCAGGATGAGGGCGCCGAGGGGGCGTACCGCGTAGCCGACCGCGAAGGTGATCATGGCGAGCAGCACGCTGAGGCCCTGGGGAAGATCGGGTGAAAAGAAGAGCACGTTCAAAACCAACGCCGACGAGGTGCCATACACCGCGAAGTCGTAGTACTCCAACGTCGTGCCGATCCAGGCCGCGATTGCGGCCTTGACCGGGGTCTTCCTGGGAAGTGTGGTTTCTGTCATTTCGTCTCCGTGGGTGATGGGTGAACACCGGTTGCCGCTAAACCTGGGCTCTCGGAAAGAGATCTTGAATGGAATGTCCTGTTGGTCCTGCTGTGAGCTCTCTCGCAAATCGTGTTGACGGCTTTGCGGACCGGCCTCAAACATCAAGTTAACGTTTGCGGTATGGGTCACACAAAGTCGGCTTTTATGTACCTACATAGCGATTCGTTATGGCTTGGAGTCGACGAGCCGGAGACCTTGGACAATACGGAAGCCCGCCGTGGAATGGGGATGGGAGAGCGGAAGGCCCGCCGGGCCGCCGGCCGGGGATCAGGCGGGACGATTACTGCGGCTGGGCCACACGCAAGCCGACGCCCCTGGTCATTTTGCGGATTTCGTCGGACTTGAGCCCGCTTGCCCCGGCAAGTTGGTAGTCGTCGAGGAGCCGGGATTTTCTGGCCAAAGCCAGTACCCGCGTTCGTTCGTCTTCCGCTTCACTCCGGGCGCCCTCGGCTGCCGCCAGCTCCGACGCCAATCCCGCAATGAGATGAAGATGCCCGCTTCGGGTTTGGCCGGACGGGTACAGTTCGCCGCGTGCCAGGGCGGCAGACCGGATACTGGCTGCAGGCTGTCCGGCGGCCTTCGCTACCGCGGCAACCTTCACGCCATCGCACACGGCCTGGGCAAGGCAATCACCCAACTCGGCGGTGAGGGCACGTACCCTGCTGGACCGAAAGGCGAGGGTCGTCCTCAGCTGGGCCAGCACGGCCAAGGCTTGTTGGGCTCGGGCCGTGGCGGGGTCCGGCTTCGGGACGCCGCGGTACCGGTACGCTGCCACGCCGGTCGCACCCGTTCCGGTGCCGGCTGTACGCGGAGGTATCCGATCGTGAGTTTTTCTGCCGGGCACCTCTGCTCCTTGTCTCCGTTTGAGTTTGCATGCCGCGCGGCCTCCCGCCGGCAGGCGTACCTCTCCTGCGGTTCGGCCCATCGCATTGAAGGCGTCGCGGGAGGGAGCGACGCGTTGCGTTCGTTGGGCCCGTGATCCACCCTGCAGGCTACGCCCCAGGCAAGCCGGCAGGGCAATACCGAAAGTGCGTGGAGCAATAGGCGAAAGTTCTAAGTGCTCCGTCATAAGGGCTGCTTATCTGTCCACGCACTTTAGGTCTTATCCAAGGGGGCGGCTCCTTCCCTAGGCTCAAATGAACCACCCCCATCCGTACCGGAAGCCTGGAAGACACCATGCCTGAATTCGTGCCCGCATCACGCGTAACCCGTATCAAATCCTCACCCAGCGTTGCCGCGGCGGCCCGTGTCCGGGAGCTCAAGGCCGAGGGCCGCCGGATCCTGGACCTGACGGTCGGCGAGCCGGATTTCGACACGCCGCAGCACATCAAGGACGCTGCCGTCGCGGCCATCGACCGTGGTGAAACCAAGTACACATCGGTCACCGGGACGCCCGAACTGCAAAAGGCCATCCTGCAGACGCTGCACCGCAAAACCGGGCAGCACTACACCGCCGGCGAAATCACCATCGGGGGAGGCGGCAAGCAGGTCATCTTCACCGCGTTCATGGCCACCCTCAATCCGGGCGACGAGGTCGTCATTCCCGCGCCGTACTGGGTCTCCTACCCGGACATGGTGCTCGCCAACGAAGGCACCCCCGTCATCGTTTCCTGTGGTGAGGACTCCGGTTTCAAACTAACCCCTGAGACGCTGGCAGGCGCACTGACGGAGCACACCAAGTGGGTCATCCTCAACACGCCATCCAACCCCACAGGAGCCGTCTACTCCCGCGAAGAACTGGAAGGCCTCGCCGCGGTCCTCAAGGACCACCCTGGCGTCTATGTCCTCACCGATGAGATCTACGACGAGATCCACTTCGGCGAAGAGCCCATAACCAGTCTCGTGGCTGTTGCCCCTGAGCTTAAGGACCGTGTGCTGGTCACCAACGGGGTCTCCAAGGCCTACGCGATGACCGGATGGCGGCTGGGTTACGCCGGCGGACCGGCGCCCCTGGTGGCTGCCATCAACAAGCTGCAGTCCCAGATGTCCTCCTGCCCGTCCTCCATCAGCCAGGCGGCTGCCGCCGCGGCACTCACCGGAGACCACGCATTCGTCCGCGAAAGCGTGGAAGTGTACGGCGAACGGCGTGATGCGGCAGTCTCCGGGCTGAACGCGGTCAACGGCCTGCAGTGCGCGACGCCGGAAGGCGCCTTTTACGCGTACGTCAACTGCGCCGGGGTCATCGGCAAGACGACGCCCGATGGCAGGCAGATCAGCAACGACGAGGACTTCACGCTGTACCTGCTGGAAGCGGCGTCAGTTGCCGTCATCCAGGGATCGGCGTACGGACTAAGCCCCTACTTCCGGATTTCCTATGCCACCGGGCTGCCGGTGATCGACGATGCCATCGCTGCCATCGAAAAGGCCGTCAGGGCGCTGGCCTGACCCAACCACTACTCTGCCCACGCTTTCTACAAAACAGGAGTACCCCATGATCCATGTCAAAACGAAATTCGACCGCCCTTCCGAAGATGCCGTTCAGCGACTTTCCAAGTTCTCCTCTGCCACAGTGCATGAAGCACAGGGCCGCAAAGGTGCGCTGAGTTCGAAGATCAAGCCGATCGACCGCAGCATGTCCTTCTGTGGCCCCGCCGTCACCGTGGTCTGTGCACCGCGGGACAATCTGATGCTTCAGGTGGCCATTCACTACGCCCGGAAGGGTGACGTTGTCCTGGTGGCAGCAGGTGAGTACGAGGAAGCCGGGACATTCGGCGACGTGCTGGGCAACGCCATGAAGGCGAAAGGCCTGGCGGGTATGGTCACGGATTCAGGTGTCCGCGACACCAAGGACCTGGTTGAACTCGGATTGCCGGTGTTCTCCGGCAGTGTCTGCATCAAGGGGACTGTCAAGGAAACCATTGGCCCGATCAACCATCCCCTGGTGTTCGGCGACGAAATTGTCTACCCGGGCGATGTCCTGCTGGGTGATGCCGACGGCGTGGTGGTGGTCCGCAAGGATGAGATCGAGGAAGTCATCAAGCTGTCGCAGGCACGCGTGGACGCTGAGGACGACCTCATCCGCCGCTATAAGGAAGGCGGCACCACCATCGAGTTGTGCAAACTGACCGACGTGCTGAAGGCCAAAGGCCTGCTGGTGGAGGACGCCGAATTGGAGCCGGCGCTGTAGCTCCACCCCCAATGATGGGGTTAAGGCAGAGAGGCCCGGCGTTCCTTTCGGAACTCCGGGCCTTCTTGGCCGCCGGCGGTGCGGTGGTTCACGCCACCTCAGTTCATCCCCGGAAGAAGGTACGCAGGCGGCCCCACCTGGGAGTCGTCCAGGTACCACATGGTGGATCCCCGCTTGCCCGGCGGCATCATGCTGCCCTCGAAGACAAATACCGGATCCGAGGCTGCGCCGTCTTCGGCCCGCCAGAAGCCATTGGTGGGGCAATGCGAACCGGTGCTGGCCTTGAGCTGGATCCGTCGTTCAGAGGAATTCCGGTATTGCAGGCTGGTGATCTTTTTCATGCTGGGCTCCAAGGGAATCATTTGTGCCGGGTAAACGCCGTTGGCGAACCTTTATGGCTTTTATCCTAGGACGCAGTAAATTCCATGGATAAGACTAATGGAGCGTGACCTGATAAGGGCCGCTTATGACGCATCCGCGGCGGCGGAGGGTTTTCCGCTGGAAAGCGGCTGGTATTTGCTGCGCAGCATTTCCTGGAGCATTTCCTTCAGTACCAGCAGTACGGCGGAACCGGCCTCGGAGAGCGGTTCGTGGTCCGGAGTGCACAGCGCGATCTTGCACTGCAATGCAGGCCTGGTGATCCGCAGGACCCGGAAGTCCTCCTCGTGGAACAGTGCATCCGCGGCCGACTTGGGCAGGATGGTCGCACCCAGGTCGCTGCGCAGCAACCTGGTCAGGGACGGGACCGATTCCACTTCCCCCACCAGGTGCAGCGTGAGGCCCTTGCTGTCGAAGCCCGCCTCCACCACCTGGCGCAGGGTGTGGATCCGTTCGGGCAGGAACAGGCCCAGGGTGGCCGCCGCTTCCAGGGCGATGGTGCCGGCCCCTGGGTCCACCGGAAGCTCCCGCGCGGCGTTGACCACCAGGTACAGGTCCTCGACGATGAGGGTGGTGAACTGCACGCCCCGGATGGGCCCCGGTTCATAGATGAGGGCCATGTCCAGCCGCCCGTTCTTGATGGCCTCGCTGAGCACGCCGCCGTAAATCTCGGTCAGGTGCAGCACGATGTCTGGGTAGCGCCGTCCTACTTCGCGGATAATCCGCGGAGTGAGGCTTGAGGCCATGCTGTAGGGAGCGATTGCTATGGAGACGCGGCCTGAAGGTGCAGCTCCTGAAGCTGCCACATCGATCCTGGCCTGCTCCACCTGCCGCAGGATGGTCTGCGCATGCCGGTACAGGGTATGGCCCGCCGCCGTGGGCTCCACGCCCTGCTTGCTCCGGATCAGGAGCCGCTGCTTCAGCTCCGTTTCCAGTGCCGACACCTGCTGGCTCAGCGCCGGCTGGGCGACGTGGAGGGCGGCGGCCGCCTTCGTGATGCTTCCTGAGTCGACGATCTTCACGAAGTACGCCAGCTTCCGGGTGTCCATAGCGCTCCTCTTTTCCAGCCGGGGACGGCACAGCCTGCGGGGTCATACGTTGGCGCTATGGCGGGACAGGCAATACGTCTTTGTGTGATCCGAGTCTCGGGCATAGGTTAATTGCAGATGACTTTCCAATGACCAGAGCATTCTATCCCCACCCAAGCCATCACCGGTTTTGATGCCGGCATATGTTTTGTGCATAAGCGGGGAAGCAATTTGCTGGAAAGCCCAGTCTTGGCGTCACTAAACATGGGCCGGTTGAATTTTTTGGGTCGCCAATGGCGCCTCAAAAGGTCATAACTGTTCCCTATAGCGTGATACCGCATTCGTCTTTGTGTGGCTCCAATCCCGATGCCACACTGATTTACACCCGCAGCACCAGCAGAGGAAGGCCCGCAATGCCCACAGTCGATCTCGTAGCGGATCTTGGTGAAGGTTTTGGCGCCTACTCGATCGGTGACGACAAAGCCCTGCTGGAAATCGTGTCCAGCGCCAACATCGCCTGCGGCTTCCACGCAGGGGACCCTGACATCATGGACGCCACCGTGGCTGAATGTGTCAGGACGGGAGTCGGCATCGGCGCCCACCCGAGCTTCCCGGATCTTCGCGGCTTCGGCCGCCGCGCCATGGACCTCACGGCTGACGAAGTCCGCAACGACGTCATCTACCAGCTGGGTGCCCTGTCGGCGTTTGCCGCCTACCACGGCGGTACCGTCTCCCACCTGGCTCCCCACGGCCGCCTGGGCAACCTGGTGGCCACCCGTGCGGACTACGCCCGGGCTGTGGCAGATGCTGCCGCCCGGGTGGACCCGAAGCTGATCATCCTGGCCCAGGACGGTGAACTCGCCACTGCGGCGGCGGAGCGCGGCCTGCGGGTGGCCATCGTTGGCATCGCGGACCGCGCCTACCAGGATGACGGGACTCTGGTGCCGCGCAGCCGGCCCGGCGCCGTGATCCACGACCCCTCCGTCATTGTCCGGCGCACTGTGCGGATGGTGACCGAAGGACTCATCGAAACAGTCTCCGGCAGCGACATCGCCGTCCATGCCGACACGGTGCTGCTCCACGGCGACAATCCGGGCGCCGTCGAACTTGCCCGCCTGGTTCGCAGCGAACTGGTCGCCGCGGGGGTCACCATTGCCCCGTTGGCACAAGTGCTCGCCGCAAAGCAAAAGGTCTCCTGACCATGGCCGCCCCAACGACAACCAGCCGGACAATGCTGGACATCTACGAGTCGGGCGACGCCGCCCTGCGCGTGGTGGCACAGTCCGGTGACGCAGAAGCCAACTGGGCCACCGTCCACTCCCTGGCCGGCTGGCTGGCGACCGTCGGCGTCGACGGCATCCACGGCGCCGTTCCCACCTACGACTCCGTCCTGGTCGAATTCGACCCCTACCTCACCTCCGCCCGCCAGGTCAGGGCGTTCATCCTCCTGGGGATGCGCCAGCTGGACTTTGTGGGCACCACCCTGCGCGAGCCGCGCCGCTTCGAGGTACCCGTCGTGTACGGCGGCAGCTACGGGCCGGACCTGGAAAGCGTGGCAGAGCACCAGGGCCTGGATGTCCAGGACGTGATCGCCCGGCACACGGCCAAGACCTACGTCATCCGCTGCCTCGGAGCGCCGGCAGGCTCGCCCATGATGGACGGACCAGACTTCCCGGCCCCCGTCCCCAGGCTCAGGGACCCGCGGCTCTCCGTGCCCGCCGGTGCAGTCTCCGTGGCCGGACGCCAGGCCGTGATCGCGCCCGCCGTCGCACCAGGAGGCTGGTGTGTCATCGGCCAGACCCCCCTGACGGTCCTGGACGCAGCACGCGAACCCCTGGTGCCCTACGTCCCCGGCGATGAACTGCGCTTCTACCGCATTCCAGCGGAGGACTTCGAAAAGTACGAGGGGCAGTTCCTGGAGGCCCGGCCATGACCGGGGCACTGATCGTCCTTCAGCCCGGACACTCTGTCGTCACCGACCTTGGCCGGACAAAGGGTCCTGCATTCGGACTTCCCGTCAACGGGGCCCTGGACCAGTTCTCGGCCAAGGCCGCGAACATCCTGGCCGGCAACGGGGACAACGATCCGCTCCTGGAACTCACCGCCCTGGACTTCAGGATGCGCGCCACCACGGACCTGCTGATCGCCGTGACCGGCGCCCCGCTGGACCTCTCGGTGGGCGGCCGCGACTTACCCCAGTGGGAGCCCGTCTCCGTCCGGGCCGGCGAAACAGTGACGGTCCGCGGAATCCGCACCGGTCTCCGGGCCTACATCGCCGTCCGCGGATCCTTCACCGTCCCCACGCTGCTGGGCAGTTGCGCACCGGACACGGTGGTGGGCTTCGGACTGAAACTTGTTGAAGGCAGCCGGCTTGCAACGCAAAAGACCACCGCACCCATCATCCAGCCGCACTTCGGCCTGCCCCTGTTCCGGCTGGGGCTGGCAAAGCCGGAATTCACCACCCACCCGGTCATCGACGTCACCGACGGGCCGGACGTAGCCGAATTCGGCGACACCGCAGACCTGCTTTTCACCACGCAGTACACCGTGAGCCCCCGAAGCAACCACATCGGACTCCGGCTCGGCGGCGCACTGCCCGAACGCCAGCTCACCTCCGAGGTCCTCTCCCGCGGTGTCCCCGTGGGGGCCATCGAGGTTCCGTCCCGGGACGAACTGCTGGTCCTGCACCGGGGACGGGGCGTTACGGCGGGCTATCCGGTCCTGGGGGTCGTCACTAGCCGCTCCCTGGATGTCCTGGCGCAATCCAGGCCCGGACACACCGTCACCTTCAGGAAGACAACCGTGGCTGAAGCAACAGCCATGCACCGCACAGCCTGCCTGGAACTGGACAGACTCCGGAACACCGTGAACACGGTCTTCGGACTCCTCGGGGTCGGCGCCGGCCAGCGCTGGCACGAACTCAGCCCGGCGTCAGGAGCCTGAACATCATGATTGACCGCCCCACCGCCCAGGACCGCACCCACAGACTGCCGCGCGATCCCTAACCCCTGCCAACCGGGGGGCCACAACGTCCAGTCCATTGCCGGACCTAAAAGCCCCGCCACCTACCACTTTTTGGAGTCCCTGTGCCTTTTTCCGACTACACCACAGCCCTCGTCACCGGAGCGTCCACCGGCATGGGCGCGGCAATCGCCGAACGTCTCGCCAAGCGCGGACTGACCGTCCACGCGGTGGCCCGCAACGAGGAACGCCTCGCCGAACTGGCCGACCGCACGGGAGCAGTCCCGCATGTGGTGGACCTGACCGACACCGCCGCCCTGGCCGGCGTCGTCCGCGACCTCAAGGTGGACGTCCTGGTCAACTGCGCCGGCGTCTCCCGGACAGGCAACATCCTGGACTCCTCCGAGCAGGACATCGACGAACTCATCGACGTCAACCTCCGCGGCCTGCTGCAGCTCACGCGGCTGGTGCTGCCCGGCATGGTGGAGCGCGATTTGGGCCACGTGGTCAACATCAGTTCGATCGCCGGGCTCTACAACTTCTACGGCCACACCGCCTACCACGCCACCAAGGCCGCGGTGCACCAGATTTCCCGGCAGTTGCGCAACGACACGGTCGGCAAGCGCATTCGCGTCACCGAAATCTGCCCCGGCCGGGTGGAAACCGAAATCTTCGGCCGCAACCTGGGCGGCAGCCCCGAGGCCATGGAAGAAGCCTGGCAGACCTACTACGAGGGCTACGAATCACTCACCACGGACGACATCGTCAATGCCCTTGATTACGCCATCGAAACCCCGCGCCACGTCAACGTTGGCATGCTTGAACTCATGCCCACCTTCCAGGTCCCGGGTGGCCTCACCTTCGACCGCCGCGACGCATAACGATCCCCGCAGCACCTTCCCACCAACCGATAGGCCTTCAACGATGCAGCACGTGCAAACCGTCAGTTTCCCCGAACCCCAGCTCCTGGCTGAATTGTCCCCGCTCCCGGAGGGACTGACGGGAGTGGTTTGGGACATGCAAGGGGCCCCTGACGAGGCCCACGGAAGCATCGACGGGGTCATCCTGCCGTACCTCAATGCCGGCGCCGTGCTGGGTTCCCTTGGCAGCGTCCCGGACCTGAAGTTCGTGCAAACACAGTCAACAGGGTTCGACGGCGTCCGCGAGGCAGCAGGTCCGGCCGCCGGGGTGGCAAACGCCTCGGGCGTCCATGCGGCTGCCACCGCGGAGCTGGCCGTTGGCCTCATCCTCGCCAAACTGCGGGGCATTGACCAAGCTGTCCGGGACCAGCAGGTGGAGAACTGGGCCCCGCAGCGGCGGCAGTCCCTGGCCGACAGGCGCGTCCTGCTGCTGGGCATCGGCGGAATCGGGAAGGAGTTGGCCCGCCGCCTGGAGCCTTTCGAAGTCACACTGACCCGGGTGGGAAGCGCCGCACGGACCGATGCGGACGGCCGGGTCCACGGTCCGGATGAACTCGTGGCGCTCGCCGCCGGCCACGACATCCTGGTCTCCGTCCTTCCCCTCACCGAGGCGACCCACCACCTGGTGGGAGCCAAGGTCCTGGCCGCCCTGCCGGACGGCGCCCTGGTGGTTAATGTCGGACGCGGCTCCGTGATCGACACCGACGCCCTAACGGCTGAAGTGGTGTCCGGCCGCCTGCACTGCGCCATCGACGTGGTCGACCCCGAACCGCTGCCCGCCGGCCACCCGCTCTGGTCCTCGGAGAACGCCCTCATCACCCCCCACGTTGGCGGCAACGCGTCAGCGTTCGAGCCGCGGATCCTCAAACTCCTGAAACGGCAGCTTGAGGCCCTCGCCGCCGGCGAAACCCCGGTCAACCTGGTGCAGCAGGGACCGTTCGCATGAGTTCACTTTTTGATTTGTCGGACCGGGTTGCGTTGGTCACCGGGTCGAGCCGGGGGATTGGCTCGTCGCTGGCCCGGGCGTTGGCGGACGCCGGTGCAACGGTTGTGTTGAATGGCATCAACGGGGAGCGGCTCAAGGAGGCCGAGGCGGCGATGGCCGCCGATTATGCCCCGGGCCGGGTGCATAGTGTCGCGTTTGACGTTACCGATGGCGAGGCGGCAGCCCGGGGTATCGCGTGGATCGAAGAGCATGTGGGTGCGTTGGAGATTCTGGTGAATAATGCCGGGATCCAGCATCGGGTGCCGATGCTGGAGTTGGACGTGGCGGATTGGGAGCGGGTGATTTCCACGGACTTGACCAGTGCGTTCCTGGTGGGGCGGGAAGCAGCCCGGCGCATGATTCCGCGGGGCCGGGGCAAGATCATCAATATCTGTTCGGTGCAGACGGACCTGGCCCGCCCCACGATTGCCCCGTATGTTGCGGCCAAGGGCGGGCTGCGGAACCTGACCCGGGCCATGACGGCCGAGTGGGCCGGGTCCGGCCTGCAGGTCAACGGGATCGCGCCGGGGTATATCCACACCGAGATGACGCAGAACCTGGTGGATGACGAACAGTTCAATGCCTGGATCCTGGGCCGCACCCCGGCCCGCCGCTGGGGCACGCCGAGGGATCTGGCCGGGCCGGTGGTCTGGCTGGCCTCGGACGGGTCGGATTTCGTGAACGGGCAGACCATTTTCATCGACGGCGGAATGACGGTGGTGGTCTGATGCCCGCGAACACACCCGTCCAGCCAGGGGCCCACATGCTGCCCGGCTCCGGGCCGGCCGTGGTGGCCCACGCCGCGGGGGATCTCCGGGTCGATGAGGTCCCGCTGGCCCGGCCGGCGGATGACCAGGCCGTGGTTGAGGTCTTGTATGGCGGGATCTGCGGGTCGGACCTGCATTACTGGCTGCACGGTGCGGCCGGGGAATCCATCCTGAAGGCGCCCCTGGTGCTGGGCCACGAAATCTCCGGCGTGGTGGTCCGCGCCGCGGCCAACGGCCAGGGGCCGCAGCCCGGAACCGCCGTCGCCGTCCACCCCGCCACCCCCGGTCCGGGCGCGGCCAGGTACCCTGTGGACCGGCCCAACCTCTCACCCGGGTGCACCTACCTGGGCAGCGCCGCCCGCTACCCGCACACCGACGGCGCCTTCAGCCGGTACGTGAACCTGCCCGTCCGGATGCTCCGGGCCCTGCCCGAGGGCATCGACCTGCGCACAGCCGCCCTGGTCGAACCCGCGTCCGTGGCCTGGCACGCCGTCTCCCGGGCCGGGGACGTGGCCGGGAAGACCGCGCTGGTGATCGGCTCCGGCCCCATCGGTGCCCTCGCCGTCGCGGTCCTCAAACGCGCCGGAGCCGCGCACATCACCGCTGTGGACCTCCATCCCAAGCCGCTGGAGATCGCCAAGGCCGTCGGCGCGGACCAGGTCATCAACGCCGCAGACACCGAAGCGATCGCCGCCGTGGAGGCCGATGTCGTGATCGAATCCTCCGGCAACCACCACGGACTGGCCTCCGCCATCCGCGGCGCGGTCCGCGGCGGGACCGTGGTCATGGTGGGGCTGCTGCCCACCGGCATGCAACCGCTGCCCATCTCGCTGGCCATCACCCGCGAACTGGACCTCAAAGGCTCCTTCCGCTTCAACGACGAAATCGACCAGGTCATCGCGGCGCTTGCCGACCGATCACTGCACATCAGCCCCGTCATCACCCACCAATACCCCGTGGAGGACGCCCTGCACGCCTTCGAGGTCGCCAAAGACTCCACCAGCTCCGGCAAAGTCCTCCTCAGCTTCGACGGGAACGGGGAGCAACGGTGAACGCCCCGTTGCCGCCCCTGGTGGTGATGGGCGTGTCCGGCTCGGGGAAATCCACCATGGGCTCCCTGCTGGGCCTGCGCCTGGACATGCCGTTCTTCGATGGCGACGATTTCCATCCGGCCGCCAACAAGCAGAAAATGGGCGCCGGCATACCGCTCACGGACGCTGACAGGGAGCCCTGGCTTGGCACGCTGGGGGAGTTGCTCGCAGGAAAGGCCGACGGCGTCACGACAGTCCCGCCGATCGTCGCCTGCTCAGCGTTGAAGCGCCGGTACCGGGACCTGCTGCGCAGCGCAGCGCCGGATGTTGTCTTCATCCACCTCACCGGAAGCACAGACACCATTGGAGCGCGGATGGAAGCCCGCGCCCACGAGTTCATGCCGCGGACCCTGCTGGAATCCCAGTTCGCCGCCTTGGAGGAACTGGACCAGGACGAGGCCCACGTCCTGGCCGATATCACCGAACCCCCGGCACTCCTGGTGGAACGGTTGGCCACGGAGCTCCAGGCCATGTCCGCCCGGACGGTCCGCACCGCCTAATCAAGAAGCAAGTGTTCCACCCTGCGCTGGTGGTAGGTAGACTGGTCTACCTACCATCACCGCAAGGAGCCCCATGCCTGTGCCACGCGCCTCGGCGCCCAGCCGGCCTCCCGCCCGGGAACTGCTGCTCGACGCCGCCGCCCGCCTCTTCTACGACCGCGGCGTTGCGGCCACCGGGATCGACACGATCACTGCCGAGGCGGGCGTTGCCAAAAAAAGCCTCTACAACAACTTCACGTCCAAAGCGGACCTCGTGGCCGCCTACCTGGAATCACGGCATGAGGAGTGGCTGGGGCTTTACCGGACGCGGCTGGAAAAGGCCGGGACCCCGGCGGAGCGGGCACTGGCAGTCTTCGACGCCTACCTGGACCACGCACATGCCGCCTACCAGCACGGATTCCGCGGCTGCGGGCTGCTCAACGCGGCGGCTGAACTGCCCGCAGGGGATCCGGGGCGGACTGCAGTGCGGCTCCACAAGGAGGAAGTCCAGGATCTCCTGGCCCGGCACGTCACGGACCTGTTGCCCGGGAGGGAGGGCCAGGCGCCCGCCGTTGCCGCCCACTTGGCGTTCCTCCTCGAGGGTGCCATGGCCAGGGCAGGCCTGGAGGGCGGCGACGCGCCGCTGCGGCAGGCCCGGGCCATCGCCGCGCAACTGTTGGACGCGCTGTGAACTCCACTCCACGCCGCCCTGCGTTGCCCTGGGGAGCGTTGTCCGTGGTGGCGGCGTCCGTCCTCTGGGGGACCACCGGGACGGCCGCCACCTTCGCACCGGATGTAAGTCCCCTGGCCATCGGCGCGGTGGCCATGGGGGCGGGCGGGTTGCTGCAGGCTCTGTACGCCGCACGGCACATTGCCACCCGGCCGGCCGGCCTGTTCCGGCGGTGGAGACTGGTGTTGTTGGGGGCGGCAGCGGTGGCTGTCTATCCCTTGGCCTTCTACAGCTCAATGCACCTCTCCGGCGTGGCCGTGGGAACTGTGGTCTCCATCGGCTCGGCCCCCATCGCGGCGGCCCTCATCGAGCGGGCGGCGGACAGGAATCCACTGCGCCGGCGGTGGATTGCCGGGGCAATGCTCGGAGTGGGTGGAGCGGCGCTCCTTTCCTTTGCCGGGCACGGCCCTGCCGGGCCCGCCGCCACGGATTCCTGGACCACCACGGCGGGAGCGGCCCTGGGACTGCTGGCCGGCAGCACGTACGCCCTGTATTCCTGGGCAGCCCACCGCCTGATCGGGGACGGTGTCACACCCAGGGCTGCCATGGGCACGGTCTTTGGCCTGGGCGGGCTCTTCCTGATGCCGGTCCTTGCCCTGACGGGCGGCCCACTCCTGGCCTCCTGGTCCACGGTCGGCGTCGGCGCCTACATGGCGGTGGTGCCGATGTTCGCCGGCTATCTCCTGTTCGGCTGGGGCCTTGCCCGGGTGGGGGCGAGCACGGCCACCGGCATCTCGCTGCTCGAAACGGTGGTTGCCGCCGTACTGGCGGTATTCGTAGTGGGTGAACGGCTTCCGGCGCTCGGCTGGCTTGGCGCCGCCGCGGTCCTGGCCAGCCTGTTCATCCTGGCGCCGCGCACCCGGGCCGTACCAGGGCCGGCAGCAATCCCGGGTCCGCGCTCACCAGCGGCGCCGTCAGGCGGTGGGCTGCCGCCGCGCGCTCCTGTTCAACCCGATGGGGCCCAGCAACAGGCAGGCGCCCAGCCCCAGCAGCAGGATTCCTAGCACCACCGCGCCCGGCGCCGGCAGACCTGCCCCCGCCAGGATCAACACCAGGCCGATGACCGCCACCGCCAATCCCGGGAGGAGAGCCGTGGGGAAACGGCGCGCTGGATAGCCGGACAGCAGTTCCATGGCCAGATGGGGATCGTCCGCGATCAGCCCCAGTTCCAGCTCCTTGAGCAGGCGTCGCTCCTCATCGGACATTGGCATGGCAGCCCCTGTATTCCCTGGGAGGCGGTTTCGCTATCGACCGTAGAAGTCTTCTACCGCTTAGTCAATAGTTTCCCCGCCCCGCCGTCCCGCCCGCCGGTGTCGTTCGACGCCGGGCCGTGACGGTGCTGCCGGACGCTGACCGTGCTGCCGCGCCCGTGAGCCCGCTACCGGCGTCGTAATTCGGCGAACTCGATGGACGGGACAATTGCCCCGGCGTCCCGCTCCACGAAGTTGGTCCCCGGCGGAACCAGATCGTCGATGGCGTCCAGGACCGTCTCGCCCAACTGGACATCCGCGGCGCGGAGGTATGCCTGGAGGTGTTCCTCGCTGCGCGGGCCGATGATTACGCTGCTGATCGCGGGGTGGGTCAGGGCGAAGCCGACGGCCAGGTCCACCAGGGGCATCTCCAGCTTGTCCGCCAGCCGGGCCAGGGAATCCGCTGCCAGCAGCTTCCGCTCGCTGGAGGGCCCGGAAATGTCGTACCGCCCCGGCAGCGTGTGCACCCGGGTGGGCGGCTTCCCCGAGTCAAGGACGAAGCTGCCGGAAAGCCAGCCGCCGGCCAAGGGTCCGTACGCCAGCACGCCCAGCCCGTACTGCTGGGCGATGGGCAGCACGTCGCGTTCGTTGCCGCGGACCAGCATTGAATAGGGAACCTGGTTGCCCAGCGGCGGAATCAGGTGGTTGGTGGTTGCCAGCCACTGCGCTTCGACGAGCTGCGCCGGGGTAAACACCGACGTGCCGTAGTAGAGGATCTTGCCCTGGCGGATGAGGTCGTTGAGGGTGGTGATGGTTTCCAGGACGTCGGTGTTGTAGTCCGGCCGGTGCGCCTGGTACAGGTCGATGCGGTCCGTCTGCAGCCGGCGGAGGCTGCCCTCGACGGCCTGGGTGATCCAGCGGCGGGAGTTGCCCGAGTGCGCCGGATTGGGGCTCATCTGGCCGTGGAACTTGGTGGCCAGGAAGACGTCATCCCGCCGGCCGCGCAGTGCCCTCCCCACCACCTGTTCGGACTCGCCCTGGGAATAGACATCGGCGGTGTCCACCGCCGTGATGCCGGCATCAAGCGCCGCGTGGATGATGCGGATGGCATCATCGGCGCCGGTGGGGGCGCCCGGCGGCCCGCCGGTTCCTTCGCCAAAGTTCATGGTGCCAAGGGTGAGCGGGCTGATGGGGGTGCCTGACCGTCCGAACACCCGCAGTTCGCTAAGGCTCATCTCCGGTCTCCTCCATATAGTTGCCGCGCCGTGGATCGTCATGACGCTACACAGATTCCCCGGACGGCCGCAGAATTCCGCCTTAGTCCTTCTCTTTTCGTCGCATGGAGTAACCGGAGCGCCGCAGGATGACGTTTTGTGGCGGCCGCCGCCATCCTCGGGCCGGGTTTCGCCCCGGCTGCCCCCTGCAATAATCTGAACCAACGGTTGTGCACTGGGGTGTCAGCTCCCGGGGCAACAGGCAGCACTGTAAGTTCGGGACCATCACAGACGAGGCGGACACCCATGACGGCTTCAGACCAGCAGCACGCACCACGGCCAAACATGCCCGCAGACCCTCCCGCCGCCCAGGCGCCGGTGGATCCGCACCTGCTCCAGCAGTTGGCGGATGCGCACGGCGTGGGCACGTCCTTCCAAGGCTGGGACGGGCTCCCGCACTCCGTGGCCGCGCCAACGCTGATCAAGGTGCTCGCCGCCCTGGGTGTGCAGGCCCATACGAACCAGCACATCGAAGCTGCCCTGGCGGAAGCGGAACTGGCGCCATGGCGGCGGATGCTGCCGCCCGCCGTCGTCATCAAGCAGGGTGAGCCCGCCCAGGTTCCGGTCCATGTCCGGGACGGCGCAACGGCCCGGCTGACGGTCGCCCTCGAAGGCGGCGCAGGCTCACTCGAGGCGGCCCAGGAGGACGTCTGGGTCCAGCCCCTGGACGTCGACGGCATCCCCACCGGACGCGCCACCTTTTCCCTGCCGCCGGATCTCCCGCTGGGCTGGCATACCCTGCACGCCGACTCCGAGGGCGCCACGGCCACTGCCACGCTGGTGGTGACGCCGGCGCGCCTGGACACGGCGGCGCCCCTGATGGAGCGGCGCGGCTGGGGCCTGGCCACGCAGTTGTATTCGGTCCGGTCCAAGCGCTCGTGGGGCATCGGCGATTTCGCGGACCTGGCGGACCTGGCGGCGATCAGTGGCGGGCGCGGCGCCGATTATGTGCTGGTCAATCCCCTGCACGCGGCGGAACCGGTGCCACCCATCCAGCCCTCGCCCTATTCCCCGTCCACGCGGCGGTTCTTCAACCCGCTCTACATCCGTATTGAGGCGGTCCCCGAGCTTGCCTACCTGCGGCCGCGGAAACGGGCGGCGCTGGAAAAGCTGCACGAGGAAGTCGCCGGGCTGAACAGGGACGGGGCCCGGCTGCACCGCGATGCCGTCTACGCGGCGAAGCTGCAGGCGCTGGAAATGCTGTACCACACCCGGCGCTCGCCGGCCCGGCAGGCGGCGTTCGACGAGTTCTGCCGTATCTCCGGCAGCGGCCTGGACGACTTTGCCCTCTGGTCCGCCATCAGGGAGGACCTCGCGCCGGACGATCCGCTCTGGACAGACCCGGCCTGCGCCATCGGAACCCGCGGGGCGGAGGCACTGCGGGAGAAATTGGCGGACCGGATCGGTTTCCACCGCTGGCTTCAGTGGATCTGCGACGAACAGTTGGAAGAAGCGCAGCAGGCAGCCTTGCGCTCCGGAATGCGGCTGGGAGTGGTGCACGACCTCGCCGTAGGGGTTGACCACAGCAGTGCCGACGCGTGGACGCTGCGCGGCGTGCTGGCGCCGGCCACCAGCGTGGGCGCGCCGCCGGACATGTACAACCAGCAGGGCCAGGATTGGGGCCAGCCGCCATGGCACCCCACCCGGCTTGCAGAAACCGGCTACGAGCCGTTCCGCAACATGCTCGCCACCGTGCTGAGGCACGCCGGCGGTATCCGCGTTGACCACATCCTGGGCCTGTTCCGGTTGTGGTGGATCCCTGCCGGCAACGCGCCGGGGGACGGCGCCTACGTCCGGTATGACCATGAGGCCCTGATCGGCATCCTCGCCCTCGAAGCGCACCGCGCCGGTGCCGTGGTGATCGGGGAGGACCTGGGAACCTTTGAACCGTGGGTGCGTGACTACCTCGCTGCCCGCGGCATCCTGGGCACGTCCATCCTGTGGTTCGAGTACGACGGCGACTCCCCGCTGGCGCCCGAAAAGTACCGGACGCAGGCACTCGCCAGCGTCAACACGCACGACCTCCCGCCCACCGCCGGCTACCTCGCGGGTGACCATGTGGCGTTGCGGAGCCGTCTTGGCCTGCTGGAGCGCTCCGAGGAGGACGAGCGGGCCGAGCACAATGCGTCGCTGGAAAAGATGTTCGCCCTGCTGCGCGAACGCGGTTATCTCACCGAGGCGAACACCACCGGACCGGGCGAACCCGGTGCCGAGGCGAACACCATCGAGGCGCTGCACCTGCTGCTGGCCCAGGCGCCTTCGGTGCTGCTCGGCGTGGCCCTGGTGGATGCGGTGGGGGAGCGGCGGGTCCAGAACCAGCCCGGGACCACCGAAGCGCTGTACCCCAACTGGCAGGTGCCTTTGGGCGGCCCCGACGGCAAACCGGTGTTCCTGGACGACCTTCCGGCCAACAAGAGGTTCAACTCGCTGCTCGCGGTGGTGGAGGGGGCCCTGCACGGATCCTGACTGGTGTTCATTGACGAAGGGCCCCGCCGCTGGGTGAACTGCCCGGGAAGCGGCGGGGCCCTTCGGTGTGTTGCCGGCGAACGCTAGCCGGCGGTCATCACATGGGTGAAGTGGTCGTAGCGGAAGGTGACCGGGCCGCCGTCGTGCTTAAACACGATGTTGGCGCCAGGCGTTGCCCCGCCCGCTCCGTAGCTGACGTCCCATGACTTGTTGAGGGCGGCCTTGAACTCGTAGCTTCCCGCCGGGAGGTCCGGGATGGACAGCTTCCAGAGGAGGTCGGCCGGGTCCAGTACCAGCTGCGCCTGGGCACAGGACGGCTCCCAGTCCGAGGCACAGCCCAGCTCGCTGTCCATGCTTCCAGCGGCTGCCACGGCGGCCGGCTGCTGCGACGCGAAGACGGCGCTGAGCAGGTGGGTGCTGTTGTCATAGCGGAACGTGACCGGGCCGCCGGGGTGGTCCAGCACGATGTTCTGCCCGTTGAGCTGGCCGTCTGCGCCGTAGTTTTCGTCCCAGCCGCCGTTGAGCGCTGCCTTGTATTCGTACTTCCCGGCCGGCAGGTCCACGGTCAGCCGCCAGATCCGGTCCGCCGGGTCCAGGACCATCTTTGCCTGCGGGCAGGCCGGATCCCACTGCGCGGTGCAACCCATGGCCAGGTTCAGTGATCCGGCCACCGTGACCGAGTCGGGCTGCGGGGCCTGGCCCACCAAGACAGTCCTGGTGCCGCTGGTGACGTTGAAGCCGGCGCCGATCATCGCCGCCCGGTATTGGACCTTGGTACCGTCCGCCAGTCCGGAGACGTCATCAGTGGCCGAGTACACGGGCGAGGACGAGTCGGTGCCCACCGACGTCCAATCCCCGCCATTGACGCTGCGCTCGAAGGACACCACATGGCTTGCCTTCTCCGGGTCAGCCGTGGCGCTCAGCTCCACTTTGCCCTCGACGCTGCTGCCTTCGGCAGGCTTCTGGAGGGTCAGCAGGGGCGCGGGAACGTTGGTGGAGCGGCTTTGGCTGGTGGCTGTGTGGCCGCCGTTGTCCAGCACGGTGGCGCGGTATTCCAGCGGTGTCCCGGCATCCAAGGCCGCCACGTCGTGGAACACCTGGTACGGGGCGGTGTCGTCCGTCCCGATCGGCTCCCAGCTGCCGCCCGCCGTCCTGGCCTCGAAGGTGACCTCGTAGAACGACCTGCCGTCGACGTCGGCCGTCACCTGGATGCGCCCGTTTTCACTCGTGGCTGCTGCCGGCTGTTGGAGGGCGACGGCGGGAGCGGCCTTTGAGTGCGGAATGCGGCCTGAGGATTCGTAGACGACGGCGGAAAGCGGCGGGACGGTCACCGTCAGTTTGGCGTCGTCAGAGGTTTTGGCTTCATTGGCGCCTTCGCCGTAAACGCGCGTGTAGCTGCGCTTGGCGATGTAGGTGGGAACGTCCGCCGTCCGGGCCTGGGCGCTGTTGTTCAGTGCCACCACGTATTCGCGCTGGTCCTGGGCGTCCGTGCGGGAGAAGGCGTAGATGCCCGGGCCGTCGGAGGCGTAACGGTTTTGGTGTGCGCCGTTCCGCAGCGCCGGGTGCTCCTTGGTGAGGGCAGCAAGCTCCCGGATCTTGGCGTACAGCGGGTGGCTTGGGTTGAAGTTGTCGGTGGCGTGGGTGGCGTCCGTGCCCAGCAGGTCGTCGTCGAGGTAGTCCGGAACTTTGCTGGCGAAGAGCGTTTGCCGGGCATCCTGGTCACCGCCCGGTCCGGTGAAGCCCTGTTCGTCGCCGTAGTACACCACCGGGTTGCCGCGCGAGAAGTACATCAGCTCGTGGGCCAGTTCGTCCCGTGCCACCTTCTCGGCGTCGCCTGCGGCGGGGTTGTCCTGGCTGATGAAGCTGCCGATGCGGCCCATGTCGTGGTTTCCGAGAAAGGTGGGCAGTTCGTAGACGTTGGAATCGGCGTCGGTGTACCAGTCATCGCCGGCGAAAAAGGCCTGGAGTCCTTTGGCGTCCTGGCTCTTGGACGCGAAGTTGCGGGCGGCATCCTGGAACGGGAAATCCAGGACTGCCTGCATTTTGTTGCGGGTGGTGAATTGGGAGGTGAAGCTCTTGCTGGTATCGAACACCTCGCCGAACATGAAGAATTCGGCCTTGCCGTGTTCCTTGGCGTAGCTAAGGACCTTGGGGCCGAATTCCTGCCAGAACTCGTTGTTCACGTGCTTCATGGTGTCGATCCGGAAGCCGTCCACGCCAAAATTGCCGATCCACGATGTGTAGATGTCTTCCATGCCGTGCACCACCGTGGGGTTTTCGGTGAAGAGGTCATCGAGGCCGAAGAAGTCGCCGTACATGGAGTCCTCGCCGGTGAAGGTGGTGTCGCCCCGGTTGTGGTACAGCGTGGGATCGTTCAACCAGGCCGGTACTTTGAGGTTTTCTTCGCCGGGCGCCAGGACCGGCTTGTAGGGGAACGATGTCCCGGCATCCAGCTGCGGGAAGGTCCCGGTGCCGGCGTAATCCCGGTCATCAAACGGTTGGCCCGAGGCAGTTTTGTACGGTGCGGCGTCCTTGGATACGTAGCCTTTGCGGTCGCCCTCTTCGTAGCCGATGACGTCCGCCGTGTGGTTGGTGATGATGTCGAAGTAGACCTTCATGCCGCGGGCGTGTGCCTCGTCGATGAGCGCCTTGAGTTCATCGTTGGTGCCCAGGTGCGGATCGATCTGGGTGAAGTCGGTGACCCAGTAACCGTGATACCCGGCCGACTTGTCCTCCGGCTGGACTGCCTTGTTCTTGAAGCTGGGCGTCAACCAGATGGAGGTGGTGCCCAAGCCCTGGATGTAATCGATCTTGTTTCGCAGGCCGGCCAGGTCGCCGCCGTTGTAGAAACCCTTCTTGGTGGGGTCGAAGCCGGACACCATGGGATCCGGGCCCAGGCCGCCCTGGTCGTTGGCGGTGCTGCCGTTGTTGAACCGGTCCGCCATGACAAAGTAGAAGTTTTCGTCGGTCACGGGGCCGCGCAGCGAATGCAGTGCCGGAGCGGAGTCCGGGTTCTTGGGTCCGGGATCCTTGATGCCGGGCGCCGCCTGGGCCGGAAGGACCGCGATGCCTGCGGCGAGTGCCGTTGCCAGCAATGCGGCGGCGGACCGGGCAGCGGTGAGGTGGATTGCGGAAGTTGGCCGGGATGCGGCGCGGCGGGACTGTTTGTTCCGCCGGGACGCAGTGACGTGCTGGGATGCTGCCGGTGTGCCCGGCAGGTGGGCGCGTGGGGGCGCGCCATGGGGGGTGCGGAATAACAAGGGTGAGACCTTCCTGGGAAGCAGCGCTGCTGTACAGGCGTGCCGTTGACATGGGGATGCGGCAGGAGAGCTCGAAAGGGCAGCTTGCTGTCCTTGTGAACCAAGTCACAACTGTAAGCGCTTGCACCGGATTACTCCAGCGTTTGGGGAAGCTGGCGTTCCCTGGTGCCTTGCTGTTAACCGGCGTTTATGAGGGCGGTGGGTGACGGGGTGGAAAGGCGGTGCAGGACCGGGCCGGGGATGCCGCTGGCGGGGTCCAGGTCAAATGTGGCGATGTTGTCCGACCGTTCGTGGGCTACGTGCAGCCGGTTTCCCCGGACCAGGTGGTGCCGGGGCCAGTCACCGCCACTGGGGACGTCTTTGACGGGGATGAGTTCCGTGCCGCCTTCTGTGACGGCCAGGACGCTGATGATGTTCGAGCCGCGGACACCGGCATAGGCGAACCTGCCCTGGGGGCCGAGGCAGATCTCGGCCGCGGAATCGCTGTCCTTGCCACCGCTTGCCGTGGCCGGTCCGCTGAATATCAGTTCGTAGGTGCCGGCCGCCGCGCGGACCACGAAGACCTCCACGGAGTATTCGGACACGATGAAAACGGCGCCGGTATGGTGCTGGACCATGTGCCGGGGACCGCTGCCGCGGGGGAGGACCACATGATGGTCGGGAACCAGCCCGGTTCCCGGCACATAGTTCCAGATACGGAGCACGTCATGGCCCAGGTCGGTGGTCATGATGCGGCCGTCCTGCAGCACCAGGCCGGCGTGGGCGCGGCTTTGCCTGGGGCTGCCGGGGGCCGTGCCGGCGTAGGGATCCACCGATGGTGCGCCGGGGAACCGCCCGGTGATGGCGCCGTCGTTATCCAATTCGTAGAGGAGGACCTGACCGTCACCCCAGCACGCCGCAGTGAGGAACCGCCCGGCCGGATCCACGGCGACATGGCACGTGGCCTCGCCGGCCGGTTGGGGCTGTCCGTGCGGCTCCAAACCGAAATTGCCCCGGCGGCGGTAGGCCCGCACTTCCTGGCGGTGCTCGGCGGCCGCGTACACCACCGGCTGAGTTGGGTGGACGGCCACGAACGACGGCGACGGGGCCTCGACCGCCGTGCCCAGCCATTCAAGGCTTCCGTCCTGGCGCGTGCCCACCGCGCCGATGCCGCTGGCACGGCCGCCTGCGTCGTCGGTGTAGCTGCCGATCCAAAGAGCGCTGCTGGCTGTGCCGGTGGTCATGGTTCCATCCTTTCAACACTTGGCCCCATTTCCCTGCATCGGGCTGGCCGTTAGCATGGGGAAGTCCGGCTGTTGCAGCAGGCGACGATGCCGTCTTCTGCAGTTTTCGTTGTCCACCGCATGCCGGTCCAGACTGGTGGCGGACGGTGTCGGTGAGTGTTCCCGCTGATTCACATGAGAGGCGTCGATATGCCAGATCCTGAATCAAGCGCCGTTGACAGCCACCCCACCCGGGCCTTCGGCCACATCGCCACCCTCCTGCGTTCCGCCGGCTGCGTTTTCGCCGAGGAGGAGGCCCGGCTGCTGCTGTCGGACGCGTCCGGGCCTGCGGAGCTCGCGCTGAATGTGCAGCGGCGCGTTGAAGGGGTGCCGCTGGAGTACGTGCTGGGCTGGGCGGAGTTCGCGGGCCGCCGCATTGTTGTCGAGCCCGGGGTTTTCGTACCGCGTCGCCGTACTGAACTGCTGGTCAACCATGCTGTGGCCCTCTTGTCCGGCTCTTCCCTGGCGGTAGCTCAGGTGGTCGTCGACCTGTGCTGCGGGTCCGGCGCCATGGGGGCTGCCATCCTCTACGCGCTGCCCGGTGTGGAGCTGCACGCGGCCGACATCGACGCCACAGCCGCACGGTGTGCGATGCGAAACATCGGGCCGCTGGGCGGCCGCGTCCATCGGGGCGATCTGTTCGAGGCACTCCCTTCCTCGCTGCACGGCCGGGTCGGGCTGTTGGCCGTCAACGCGCCCTATGTGCCCACCGGGGCCATCAGGACCATGCCGCCCGAAGCCCGGCTCTACGAGCCGGTGGCTTCACTGGACGGCGGCGAGGACGGGCTGGACTTCCACCGCCGCGTTGCCGCCGGCTCCATCGAGTGGCTCGCGCCCGGGGGACACTTGCTGATCGAAACCAGTGAACGCCAGGCGGCCGGCACATCTGCAATCCTGGCTGCGGCCGGGTTCCGGACGCAGACGGTCCGCTCGGAGGACTTGGACGCGACGGTGGTGGCGGGGCGCGCCCTGCCCGGGACCAGCCGGGGCTAAGTGCTGTCGCGGGGCAGGAATTTTGCCTAAGGAAGTGACCCCGCCACACTTAAGACGATGCCGGCCGCCGCGTCCCCCAAGGATCGCGACGGCCAGCAAGGCGATTCAGTTGTAGCACAACACTGGCCGGCTGTGCTTGTCACACGGCCGCAGCGCTAAATGCAAACAAATAGACCTGGAGTCAGGCCTTTCCTGCGGTCGCGTCCGAGGTGCCAAGGTTGGTGGTCTCCGGGTGGGTGCTGTGGGCGGGAATGTGGTCCTCGCCCAGCCCCGCCGCACTCTCAGCCGGTGGGGTGCCGGTAACGGTGGCGGAGGTCCGGCTCCCGTCGGAGGCACCCTCGCGGTGCAGTGCCGAGCCAACCACAGTGCCTGCCCTGCGGGCGGCTTCGCCGAGCTGGTCGGCCACTTCAGGGGCCTTTTCCTTGACGGCCTCCGTGGCTGCTGCCACCTTGTCCTGAACCGGCTTGCTGTCCCACAGGCCGGCCGCGCGGGCCTTCAGCTTGTCATACGCTGCACGGCCGGACCGTGAGCCGAGAACGTAGCCGACAGCCACGCCCACACCCAAAAGAAGCTTGTTTTTCATGATGAACTCCTGCTCTGCGAGAGGGTTGTCAGTTCCGGCATACGCGGGGGCACCCGTTGCCGGAGAAAATGAAAGCCGGCCTGGGGAGGGTGTCCCCAAGCCGGCTTCCTGGCTTGCCCGAGCTGTTAGCGGGCGCTGCGCCGAGTGACCATGCCGTAGATGGCAAGGACGATCAGCGAGCCGACGATCGCCAGCAGCCACGTCTGGATGGAGAAGAACTCCTGCAGTCCACTGCCGAAGATCATTCCGCCCAGCCAGCCGCCGAGGAGCGCGCCAACAACGCCCAGGATCAGCGTGACGACCCAGCCGCCACCCTGCCTGCCCGGGAGGATCGCCTTAGCGATCGCACCAGCGATAAGTCCGAGAATCAGAAATGCAATAAATCCCATTTGTTGCTCTCTTCCTAGGTAGAGGAGGCCTCCGGGTCCCGGAGGCACTTCATCCTTCTGGCTCAATAGTAATCATGCTTACTATCTATTTGCCAACCTGTTTTCTGGAAAAGTGCTGTCCAGGCTGTTCTTAATGCCCGGTTTTGTCGGAATCGTTGCCGGCGCCGGGACCCTCGTCCAATACCGAAAGTTCCGCTAGATCCTGCGGATCCAGGGCGAAATCGAACACGTCCAGATTCTCCCGCATCCGCTCCGGGGAAGAGGTCTTGGGAATCGTTACCAATCCGTTTTGTATGTGCCATCGCAGGACCAGCTGGCCGGGTGTTTTCCCGTGTTTTTCCGCCAGTTGCGCCAGAATGGGGGCACCCAGCAAACCGGCTCCGGATCCGCCCAATGGGCTGTAGGATTCCGTGACGATCCCGTGCCTGGCATGGAATTCGCGCTCAGCGGTCCGGGTAATTGCGGGGCTGAGCTGGACCTGGTTGACCGCGGGCACCACGTCCGTCTCCGCCATCAGGCGCTCCAGGTGCGACGGCTTGAAGTTGGACACCCCAATGGACCTGGCCTTCCCCTCCGCCTGCAGCCGCTCGAACGTCTGCCAGGTGGAAATATATTGGTCCCTGCCCGGGAGGGGCCAATGGATCAGCAGAAGGTCAACGTACTCCAGGCCCAGGCGTTTCAGCGAGTCTTCCAGCCCTGAGACGGCGCGGTCGTGGCCCTGGAACTCACCGTCGAGCTTGGTGGCGATGAAGAGCTCGCTGCGGTCCAGTCCGCTCGCCCGGATGCCGTTGCCCACGCCGCGTTCGTTGCCGTACTTCACGGCGGTATCGATGTGCCGGTACCCGGCTTCCACGGCTTCTACGACGGCGGCAGCCACCTGGTCGTCGTCCAGCGGCCAGGTGCCAAGGCCCATTTGGGGAATGCTGTTGCCGTCATTGAGGGGGATGAGCGGTGCAAGTGTCATGGCATCAGTCTGCCCTGAATCGGCCGCGGCGGTGCCTTCGTCCATGAGGTTTCGGGGGAAGCTTTGGGGTTTGTCCTCCGGTGTGCCGGTCCCGCGGGCTTAGCCGGCGTCCCCGGCCAGTTTCCGCTTGAGGATCTTTCCACTTGGTCCGAGGGGCAGTTCGGAGAGGATCCTGACCACCCGCGGGTACTTATAGGCCGCCAGCCGGGTGCTGGCGAACTCGACCAGCTCGGATTCGGTGACGGCGGCTCCCGGGTCCAGTACGATTGCGGCCGCGATCTCCTGCCCATGCATCTCGTCCGGAATTCCGTAAACGGCGGCGCTGACCACGGCCGGGTGGGTCAGCAGGACTTCCTCCACCTCCCGGGGATAGACGTTGTATCCGTTGCGGATGATCATGTCCTTCTTGCGGTCCACGATGGTGAGGTAGCCGTCGTCGTCCTTTGTCCCAAGGTCGCCGCTGCGGAACCAGCCGTCCACCACGGCTTCTGCCGTTGCCTCCGGGCGGTTGAGGTAGCCCTTCATCAGCAGGTGTCCGCGGATCACGAGCTCGCCCAGTTCCCCGTTGGGCAGCAGTTCGATGCTTTCCACCGTCTCGGGACGGGCGATCTCGATATCCACGCCCCAGATCGGGACCCCGATGGTTCCCGGCCGGGGAGGGGTGCCCACGTGGTTGAAGGCGGCCACCGGGGAGGTCTCGGTGAGGCCGTAGCCTTCATGGATTTCCACCCCAAAGACGTCGCGGAACCGGTCCATCACGGCCAGCGGAAGGGAGGCCCCGCCGGAGATGCCGTACCGCAAGGCCGCCGGCCGTTCAGGCGCTGACTTGGCGGCTTCCAGGAGAGCCACGTACATGGTGGGCACGCCGAGGAAGATGTTCACGTCGTGCTTTACCAGCAGCTGCAGGGCGTCTGCGCCGGTGAATCGCGGCATCAGGACGATCGTGGCGCCGGCGCGGAGTCCCGTGTTGAGGACAACGGTCTGGCCAAAGGTGTGGAACAGGGGCAGTCCACCGAACAGGACGTCGCCGGGCCGGAAGTCCATCACGCTGGTGAGCAGGACGCTGGTCTGTTCCACCAGGGCGAAGTGCGTGCCCAGCGCCCCTTTCGGTTTGCCCGTGGTGCCCGAGGTGTAAAGGATGGTGGCCGTGTCCGAGGGGCGGCAGGGTTCATAGGTCCGGATGGGGTCGGCGGCGGCGGCCTCCGTCTCCAGCCGGGGGAACCCGTCGTCGTCCGGTGCCAACACCGTCACCACGTCCACTCCGCTGGCGGCAGCACCCGCCGCACCCTCGGCCAGGAGCGGGGCAGCGCAGATCAGCAGCCCGGCCCCGCTGTCCTGCAGGACATATTCGATCTCACGGGCCTTGAGCAAGGCGTGCACGGGGACCACGATGGCGCCCAGGGACAGGATGGCGTAGTAAACCCGCGCGAAGTCCGGAACGTTGGGAATCAGGACGGCGACGGCGTCTCCCGTACCTATGCCGCGGGCCCGCAACGCTCCGGCGTAGGCGCGGGTCTGGCTCCACAGGTCCCGGTAGCTGACCTGGTCCTCACCGACGACGAGGGCAATGCTGTCCGGGGTCCGGTGTGCCGATTCGGCCAGGATGGCGGCGACGGAGATGGTGGCAAAACCGTCGGCGGTGCTGGTGTTGGTCATGGCCTGCTTCCTTGGTGGGAGGGACTCGCTGGTGGGAGGGTCAGGCTTTGAGGATGAGGGCGTCGCCTTGGCCGCCGCCCCCGCAGAGGGCTACGACGCCGGTGCCGCCGCCACGCCGTTTCAGCGCCAATGCCTGGTGCAGCACCAGGCGGGCGCCCGAGGCGCCGACGGGGTGGCCCAGGGCAATCGCCCCGCCCTCGGCGTTGACCGTTTCGGCGTCGATGCCAAGATCGTTCGCGGACTGGATCAGGACCGAGGCGAAGGCCTCGTTGATTTCCACCAGGTCGAGGTCCTGCGTGCTGAGGCCCTCGACCTTGAGGGCACGCTCGATGGCCCGGGCGGGCTGGGAGTGCAGCGATCCGTCCGGGCCTGCAGTCTGGCCGTGTGCGCCGATCTCGGCGATCCATTCCAGCCCCGCGGCGATGGCGGCGGCCTTGCTGGCAATCACCAGCGCCGCCGCGCCGTCGGACAGGGGCGACGCCGAGCCGGCGGTGATGGTGGCTGCGGCATCCTTTGAGAAGGCAGGCCGGAGCTGCGCCAGCGATTCGGCCGTGGTGTCCGGCCGGATGCCCTCGTCGTGCTCAAGGGTCACGGCGGGGCCCTTGCGCTGCGGTACCTGGATCGGCGCGATTTCCTCTGCCAGGGCACCGGAAGCGCGCGCCGCTTCGGCACGCTGGTGCGAGCGGGCGGCCACGGCGTCCTGCTCGGCACGGGTGATCCCGCGCTCAACATTTCCGGCGTCAGTTGCCTCGCCCATCAGTTTGCCGCTCACCGGATCCTGGAGCCCGTCATGGTTCAGGGAGTCCAGCATGGGGGCATCGCCGATGACGACGCCGGCGCGCAGCCCGGGGACCAGGTGCGGCGCATTGGTCATGGACTCCTGGCCGGCGGCGACAATGAAGTCGGCTTCGCCGGTGCGGATCATCCGGGCGGCATCAATGACTGCCGTCAGGCCGGACAGGCAGAGCTTGTTGATGGTGATGGTGGGAACGTCCCAGCCGATGCCGGCGGCCAGGCTGGCCTGCCGCGCCGGGCCCTGGCCGGCCCCGGCCTGGATGACCTGCCCCACGATGACGGCTCCGATGAGTTCCGGGGCCACGCCCGTCCGTTCCAGCGCCGCCCGGATCGCGTGGGCGCCCAGCTCGCTCGAGGAGAAGGGGGTGAGGCCGCCGCGGAACCTGCCAAAAGGTGTCCGGGCGCCGCCGAGGATGACGGGGATGTTGGCGTTCTGGTTCAAGAACAGTCCTTTCGGGACGATGGGGCGGCCAAAGTCAGCCGGTAAGGGTCAGGCGAAGGCGGAGACACCCGTGATGGCGCGGCCGATGATCAGGGCCTGCACGGTTTCGGTGCCTTCGTAGGTATGGATCGCTTCGATATCGGCCAGGTGCCGGGCCACCCGGTTGGCCAGCAGGATGCCGTTGCCGCCCAACATGTCGCGGGCATTGGAGGCGATCCCGCGGGCCGTCCGGGTGCAGGTGTACTTGACCAGCGAGGCCTGCTCCGGGGTCAGCGTTCCGGCTTCGTCGAGCCGGGTCATCTGCACCACCATGAGCTGCATGGTGGCCAGTTCGCTGAGCATCCGCGCCAGGCGCTCCTGGATGATCTGGGACGCGGCCAGCGGCCGGCCGAACTGCTTGCGCTGCTTGGCGTACTGGACGGCTGTCTCGTAGCAGGCCGTGGCATGCCCGACGGCGGACCAGGCCACGCCGAGCCGGGTCGCCAACAGGACGCGGGCGGTGTCCTTGAACGTGCGTGCGCCCGGCAGGACGTTGCTTTCGGGGACGAAGACGTTCTCCAGCCGGATGTGGGCCTGCCAGATGGCGCGAAGGGCCAGCTTGCCCTCGATCCTGGTGGCGGCGTAGCCGGGGGAATCCTGGGGGACCAGGTAGCCGTGCACCTGGCCATCGTCGCCGCGCGCCCAGACAACGCTGACCCCGCCGATGGAGCCGTTGCCGATCCACTTCTTTTCGCCATTGAGCAGGAATCCGCCGTCAGTGCGGGTTGCCGTGGTTTCCAGGGCTACGGAGTCGGATCCATGGGTGGGCTCTGTGAGGGCAAAGGCTGCGTACTCGGTTCCGCGGGCGATCGCGGGCAGCCAGCGTTCCTTCTGCGCCTCGGATCCGCACTCGGCGACGGACCGCAGGGCGAGGCCGCCCTGGACCGCGATCATGGTGGCCACGGATCCGTCCCCGCGGCTGATTTCCATGTTCACCAGTCCGGCGGCCATGCTGCTCATCGGTTCGAAGCCGTCCACGGCGGTGCCGTCGCGGAGCAGGTCCAGTTCGCCGAGGCGGTGGAGGAGGTGGAGCGGGTACTCGCCGCGCTCCCAGTAGCCGTCAATGACGGGGAGGACTTCCTCCTGGACGAAGCAGCGGGCGCGGTCCCAGTACTTCCGGTCCTCGGCGCTGATGCCGGCGAAGACGGATGCGGGATCGGTGCCGAGGGCCTCGGTGAGAAGGTACTCGGGTTCCACCGTCCCGGCCGGGAAGTCCGGCGCACCGCCGGTGACGGTGGGTGCTGGGCTGGGCGACGTCGTCGTCATGTCTGCATCCTCTGGTTCAGCGGCGGCTGCGGGCCACCCGGGTGATGTGGCTCACGCCGCACCGACTAAGAATGCACTGAAACGCAGTTCCACGTCAAGAAACTCCGTACCAGATGCGGCTGGGCGTCAGGGTAACGCATCGCGGACCGCCCGGGCGATGGCATCCTTGTCTGCCGGGCCGGCGAGCACGGTGACGACGACGGTGGCCGCCCTTTGCTCCGTGGCGTCAACAGGGGCGCCGGGACCGAGGAGGGTTGGCCGGAACGTTTCGGCCAGGGCCGCGAGTTCACGGGCGAGGGCTGCCGACCTGTCAGGCTGCCCGGATTCCCCGGCCGCGAAGGGCGCGCGAAGCCACTGCCGCAGGAAGGCGTTGTGCACGGCCACCACGGCTGCGGCGAAGGCAACGGCCGCGTACTCGCGGCGGCCGTCCCTGGGCAGGGTGTCGTTGAGGTACCGCAGGAATGCCCGTTCATAGCGGTGGGAGGTGACCAGTTCCCGGTCCCGGAGGGCCGGCACCGCCTGCAGGAGCCCGTACCGGGCCAGGGACGTTGCGCGGTTCCGCAAGTGGTGGTCGAACACCAGGAGCGCGGCGTCCGCGACGGCGGCCAGTGGCTCCAGCCGTGAGTCCGCCAGCCGGGTGTTCACCTGCTGCAGGATGCGCTCGTGGTCAGCGAAGACCACATCCTCCTTGGATCCGAACCTCCGGAAGAACGTGCTGCGGCTCATGCCCGAGGCCTCCGCGAGTTCCTCAACAGACGTTGCATCGAAACCCTGCTTTGCCAGGAGTTCGATGGCGGCGGCGACAGGCCCGTCGGCAGGATGGCTGGGAGGGGGTGGGGTCATGCGCCGAAATCTAGCACAGCGGCACTGTGGCCGGCCTGCCGCGGGATGGTGCGGCAGGCCGGCCACGCCGGCAGGTACGGATCAGGCGCCTTGCCGGGCCCAGCCGGTGAGCTTGTCCGAAAGCTGCATGTAGGCCTCGTTGACCTGCTGCAGCTCCGGGTGGGCGTCGTACCACTGGACAATTTCCCGGGCTCCGTCCGCAAACGGGATGGTGGCGGTGTAGTCCGGGACCAAGGATTTGATCTTGGTGTTATCGAAGACCACCGAGTGGGACCGGTCGCCCAGCAGGTTTGACCCCAGTTCCTGGTCGTGCGCGGCGATGGTCTGGGATGCCACGTGCACCAGTTCGGGTTCACGGACGCCGGCCGCCCGGGCGAACAGCCGGTAGATCTGGTTCCACGGCAGGTATTCGTCGGAGGTGATGGTGTAGCTTTCACCCACCGCCTGGGGCCTTCCGAGCAGGCCAACAAACGCCTTCGCGAAGTCTTTGCTGTGCGTCAGCGTCCAGAGTGACGTGCCATCGCCATGCACCATGACCGGAAGCCCGCTCCGCATCCGGTGGATGTCCGTCCAGCCGCCCACCATGGCGATTTTGGTGCGGTCGTAGGTGTGCGACGGCCGGACCACGGTCAGCGGAAAGTCCTCTTCCCGGTAGGCCCGGAACAACAGCTCCTCGCACGCGATCTTGTCCCGGGAGTACTGCCAGAAGGGGTTCTTCAACGGCGTGGACTCCAGGATGGGCAGCCTGGTGGGCGGCTTCTGGTAGGCGGAGGCGGAGCTGATGAAGACGTACTGGCCCGCCCGGTCCCGGAACAGATCCATGCTGGTTTGCGCCTGGTCCGGGGTATAGGCGATGAAGTCCGCCACGGCGTCGAACTCCCTGCCGCCCAGCACCTCACGGACCGCGGCCGCATCCCGGACGTCCGCGTGCAGCACTTCAGCACCGTCCGGAACCGGCCTGGTGGATTGGCCCCGGTTCAGGATGGTCAGCCGGTCGCCGAGCGCGACGGCGTGTTCGGCCGCCGCCGCGCTGATCACCCCGGTGCCGCCGATGAAGAGGAGGTTCCGTGGCGCCACCGTGCCGGCAGCCAGGGGAGTTACCACGCGTAGTCTTCCGGTGCCGTGCGGTGGCCGGGGAAGATGTCGTCAAGCCGCTTGAGCGCGTCTGCGTCGAGTGTGACGTCCAGGGCGCGGATGGCGGCATCCAGTTGTTCCTGCGTGCGCGGGCCCACGATCGGGGCGGTCACGGCGGGCTGGTGCAGCAGCCACGCCAGTGCGACGTCGCCCGGTTCGTGCCCCAGTTCGTCGGCGAAGTCCTCGTACTGGCGGATCTGGTCTTCATGCTTCTTCAGCGTCTCGGCGGCGCGGCCTTCGGTACGCCGCACGCCCTGCCGCTCCTTCTTCAGCACGCCGCCCAGCAAGCCGCCCTGCAGCGGTGACCAGGGGATCAGGCCCAGGCCGTACTGCTGGGCCGCCGGGATGACTTCCAGCTCCACCTGCCGCATGAACAGGTTGTAGATGGACTGTTCGCTGACCAGCCCGGTGTAATTCCGGCGCCGCGCCGCTTCCTGGGCCTGGGCGATGTGCCAGCCGGCGAAGTTGCTGCTGCCGGAGTACAGGATCTTTCCCTGCTGCACCGCCACTTCGATGGCCTGCCAGATCTCGTCCCACGGTGTGTCACGGTCGATGTGGTGGAACTGGTACACATCGATGTAGTCCGTCTGCAGCCGCTTGAGGCTCGCATCCAGGGCCCTGCGGATGTTCAGTGCCGAGAGCTTGGACTCGTTGGGCCGGTCCGTCATGGTGCCGTAGAGCTTGGTGGCCAGGACGGTGTGCTCGCGGCGCTCGCCGCCCTTGGCGAACCAGCGCCCAATGATTTCCTCGGTCCAGCCGCGGTGGTCTGCCCCGCCGTAGACGTTGGCGGTGTCGAAGAAGTTGATGCCGGACGCGTGGGCGGAGTCCATGATGCTGTGGGCGTCCGCTTCCTCCGTCTGCGGCCCGAAGTTCATGGTGCCAAGGCAGAGGCGGGAAACTTTCAGGCCGGAGCGGCCCAGGTGGGTGTACTGCACGGAAATTCCTTTCGGTGGTGGAGCTTGTCGGCCAGGTGGTCGGGCTTGTCGAAACCTACATCTGGGTGAAGGCCGCGACGGCGGGATCGGACCCGATGCGGGCACCGGACTCAAGCGCCGTGATGGCGGCCAGTTCGTCGGCGGAGAGCGTGAGCGATGATGCCGCGAAGTTTTCCCGGATCCGGCCGGGGTTGGCCGACTTGGGGATGACGATGTTTCCCTGGGCCAGGTGCCAGGCGAGTACCACTTGGGCGGTGGTGGCCTCGTGGGCGCTGGCAATCGCGGTGACGGCGTTTCCGTTCAGGTCCCCGCCCTGGCCCAGCGGGCTGTACGCCTCCACGGCGATGCCCAGGTCCCGGCACTTTGCGGCGAGGTCCGCCTGCTGGTAGCTGGGGTGCAGTTCGATCTGGTTGACGGCGGGGACGGTTTCGGCGGACTCAAGCAGGGTGTCCAGGTGGTCGGACAAGAAGTTCGAGACCCCGATCGCGCGGATTTCCTTGTTCTGGTACAACCGCTCCATCTCCTTCCACGCCTGGACGAACAAACCCTGTGAGGGCACCGGCCAGTGGATGAGGTAGAGGTCGATGAAGTCCAGGCCCAGTGCTTTGCGGCTGTTTTGGAACGCCTCCTGCGCGCGGCCCTGCTCGCCGTTGCGCAGCTTGGTGGTTACGAAGATCTCGTCGCGGGCGATGCCGGTGGCGGCAAGCGCCGCACCCACTCCGGCCTCGTTGCGGTAGGCGGCGGCGGTATCGATGTGGCGGTAGCCGGCCTCGAGGGCGTCCTCGACGGTGCGCTGGGTGTCTTCCGGCGGAACCTGGAAAACGCCGAAGCCAAGTTGCGGGATGGTGACGCCGTTGTTGAGTGTCAGCTCTGACATGGGTGTGCTCCTAGGACGATGGTGATGTGGATCGGTGCCGGCTGCTCGACGAAGAAAGCGGTTTCCGCTGGCTCACTCCTGAGCCTATGCACTTTTGCCCGACAAGTCAGCAGAGAAGGCTGTTCCTGTTTTTCCTAGGATTCCCAGACCTACCTTTTGGGTGGAGCGGGGCACCCTTCCCGGGCAGAATGGTCTGCATGGGTCAAAGCGCCGAGTTCGGAAAATTCCTCAAAGCCATGCGGTCCCGGCTGAGTCCGGAGGTTGCCGGAACGGGTCCCAGCACCGGTGCCCGCAGGGTTCCGGGGCTGCGGCGGGAGGAAGTGGCGCGGCTGGCCGGGGTCAGTACCGACTACTACGTCCGGCTGGAGCAGGGGCGCAACATCCACCCCTCACGCACCGTCCTGGACGCCGTCGCGAGGGCGCTGCGGCTGGACAGCAGCGAGCACGCGCACATGCTGGACCTGCTGGAGAACTGTGCCGGTGGTCCGCGCGAGGCCGGTACGGCCGCAGCGCAGGGCGTCCGGCCCGCGCTGCGCCAGCTCCTCGACGCGGTGGGGGAGGTGCCCGCCCTGGTGCTGGGCCGGCGCAGCGATGTCCTGGCCGGCAACCGGATGGCGTTCCTGCTGTTCGCCGATTTTCCGGCGCTGCCGGCGGCGGAGCGGAACCTCACCCGCTGGACCATCCTTGATCCAGCGGCGCGGGAGCTTTTCAGGGACTGGAAGACGGTGGCTGCCGAAGCCGCCGGATCCCTTCGGCTCGACGTGGGCCGGCATCCCAACGATCCGCAGGCCAACCACCTGGTGGGGGAGTTGGCCGTGAACAGCGAGCATTTCCGCCAGTGGTGGGCCGGGCACCGGGTGGCCACGAGGGCGGCGGGCACTGTCCGGCTGCACCATCCGGCGGTGGGCGACCTGGAATTGAACTTCGAGAACCTGGTCCTGCCGGAGGATCCCGACCAGATGCTGCGGGTGTATTCCGCTCGTCCGGGCTCGCCGTCGTCGGACGCATTGGCCCTGCTTGGCAGCCTGGGTGCCCCCAGTGCTCCCGGTGCGGGAGATGCAGGCGCGCTGCGGGACGCAGCCACGGTGGCCGACGGCGGGCCGGCGGACTAAGCGCCGCGGCTCGGTACCGTAACTGTACATTCGTCCAGCGAATGGCACCGATTCTGGCCAGCCGCCCATTGGGCTTCGGCCGGCTGTTTCCTAGGGTTGAAGAACAAGCTTCCCCGCCCGGTTCTTACCACCCCAGGATGGTCTCAACGATGAAACGCATCGCACTGCTGAAGGAACGCCAGGCCTCCGCCGGCGCCACGTCCACAGCCACGGGTTCGCACTGCCCGGCCTCCGGACTCTGGAGCCCGGACTCCGATTCCCGCACCGTCCTGTCCTTCTTCGAAGGCCAGGTTTTCCCCGCGTTCGACGGCGTCCCAACGGTCTGGCGGCGCCGCAGCCCGGGAACAGCCAACTAACGCACGGGCCCGGGGCACCAAACTTAAAATCGGGAGGTCGTGAAGCCATCGCCTCACGACCTCCCGGCGTTAACGCTGGGGTGTTCAGTGATCTTCCAGCCGGAAGCCGAGTTTGATGGTTACCTGCCAGTCAGCGACCTTGCCCTCCTCCAGGTGGCCGCGGATCTCCTTCACCTCGAACCAGTCGAGGTTCCGGAGGGTCTGGGAGGCTTTGGCGATCCCGTTCCGGACCGCGTCGTCCACGCCTTCGGTGGAGGTGCCGACAATTTCAGAAATGCTGTACGTGTGGTTGGACAACTTCGCTCCTCGTGATCATCGTTGCTCCCGGTTGCGGGCCGTCCCTGAAGCCTAGTGGCACTGCGAGAGCGTTGACCAGAGGGGCCGGCCCCCTTCATGCAGGCCGCCCGCGGGCTCACTTGGCGGGCAGGACCAGGTTCCGCAGGTCGTCCAGGGTCTGCTGCATGTGGGCGTCCATGGCGGTGCGGGAGCGGGCCGGGTCGCGGGACTCAAGGGCCTCGGCGATGTTCTGGTGGTGTCCGATGGCGTGTTCCTGGATGGCCGGTACCGCCGACGTCTCGGCGCGCCGCTTTTCCAGGACGCGGTGCAGCGGCTCGAACAGGACGGAGACGAAGACGTTCCCCGACGCGCGCAGGATGACATCGTGGAAGCCGAGATCGGCCTCTACGAACGCTGCGACGTCGTTGATGCTGTTGGCGGCCTTCATGGCCGAGACGTAGGCGAACAAGGAGGCAATGTCCTCCTCCGAGATGCGTCCGGCGGCAAGTTCGCAGGCTCCTGTTTCCAGCATCCGGCGGAGCTCGATGAGCTGGATGGAGGCGTCGGCGTCGTTCTTGCCCTCCGATGCCGCCCGCAGCACCGCTTCCAGCGATGTCCACCGGCTCAGGGGGTTGACGAACGTCCCCCGCCCTCGTTCGACGCTGAGGATCTGCTGGGCCTGGAGCGTCTTCATCGCTTCACGGACCGTCATGCGGCTGACTTCATGGCGGGCGCTGAGTTCCAGTTCGCCCGGAACCGTGGCGCCGGGCGGAAACTCGCCTTCGATAATGCGGTCCAGCAGCTCATCGGCCACGATGCCGACCAGCGATTTCCTTGCCATGGTTCCCCCGCTTCCTGCTTCCGGCCAACGCCCGGCGGATATGTCAGACAAGTCTACTTGCGCGTCTTTATGCCGTGTGCCACACTAACATTCAAATGCAAGATGTCAGACATCTTACAGTTACCTTTACATCAGTATCCGGGTCCCGGATCGCTACACAATGGAGTGCACTGTGACGCTTGAAGCAGACCTTCTGGCCGCCTATCCGGCTGACCTCGAGATCCCCGCAGGGCTCGTTGCCGGCTCCCTGGCCGCTTCCAACGCAGAGGTTCCCCGCGTCCTGGTGGTGCTCGACGACGACCCCACCGGCACCCAGTCCGTGGCAGACCTCCCCGTGCTCACCAGATGGGACGTAGAGGACTTCAGCTGGGCTTTTGCGCAGGGAAAGCCCGCGGTCTACGTCCTCACCAACACCCGGTCCCTCGACCCCGCCGAAGCGGCTGCCCGCAATGAGGAAGTGGTCCGCAACGCCCTCGCGGCGGCAGGATCGCCCGACTCCCTGCGGCTGGGATTCGTCAGCCGCAGCGACTCCACCCTCCGCGGCCACTACCCCCTGGAGCCTGACGTCATCGCGGCCACCGTTGCCGGGGTCAGCGGCGAGAAGACCGACGGCGTGGTCCTGGTCCCCGCATTCCCAGACGCCGGCCGGCTCACCATCGGCGGCGTCCACTACATGCGCGGCACCGGTGACGCGAAGGGCACCGTGGTCCCCGTCTCCGAGACCGAATTCGCCAAGGATGCGTCCTTCGGCTTCAGCACCTCCGTCATGGCCGACTACGTCGCCGAGAAATCCCAGGGCAGGTTCCCGGCGGACTCAGTGATCGTCCTGGACCTGAACATCATCCGTGCCGGCGCCGCCGCCCAGGACCCAGCCATCTCCGCCAAGGCGATCGCGGACGCCATCGAGCCCGCCACCGATTCCACGCCCATCGTGGCGGACATCGTCACCGAGAATGACTTCCGCGCCCTGGCGCTGGGACTGGAAGAGGCAGAACGCCGCGGCAAGAAGCTCCTGTACCGAGTGGGCCCGCCGTTCGTCCGCGGCCGCATCGGCCAGGAGATCCGGGCCGCACTGACTTCCGAAGAGGCCTACGCAGGCAACACCCCGTCGGAGGCGGGCGGCCTGATCGTGGTGGGCTCGCACGTCGGCGTGACCACACGGCAGCTCAACGTCCTCACCGCCGAACACAGCTCGGCGCGCATCATCGAGATCGACGTCGAGAAGCTCCTCGCCGCCGAAGCTGGAACAGCCGACCCCAACGCCAAGGAGCACCTGGACCGCACGGTGGACGCCGTGGTCGAGGCCCTACACGCCGGCGACGTGATCGTCCACACCAGCCGCCTGCTGATCAAGACGGACGACCCCGCCGAAAGCCTGCGGATCGCCCGTACCGTCTCCGCCGCCGTCGTGGACGTGGTCAACCGGACCCTGAAGACCTTCCCGCCGCGGTTCGTCATCGCCAAGGGCGGGATCACGTCCTCCGACGTCGCCGCCCACGGCCTGGAAATCCGGCACGGCATTGTCCGCGGCCCCATGCTCCCGGGCATCGTCAGCCTCTGGGAACCGGTGGACGGCCCCGCCAAGGGCATCCCCTACATCGTGTTCGCCGGCAACGTGGGCGACGACGACTCCCTGGCCCAGGTCACCCGCAAGCTCAGCAACAAGTTCTAAGAGTTCCGAACAAATTCAACGGAGAACACCATGACCAGCAACTACACCATCACCGTCCTGGGCCTCGGCGCCATGGGCCTGCCCATGGCCACCCGACTGGCCTCCCAGCTCACAGTCCACGGCTTCGACATCGCCGAGCCCCGCCTCAAGCTCGCCGAAGAAGCCGGCATCGCCACCTTCACCACCGCCCGCGAAGCCGCCAAGGGAGCGGACGCCGTCCTCCTGGCCGTCCGCAACGGCGAGCAGCTCAACGACGTCCTCTTCGGCGAAAACGGCGTGGCCTCCGTCCTGGAGCCGGGCGCCGTCGTCATCCTCGGCAGCACGGTGGGCACCGACGCCATCCCCGCCACCGTGGCCAAGCTGGCCGAATACGGGGTGGACCTGGTGGACGCCCCGCTGTCCGGCGGCCCCAAGCGCGCCGGCGAAGGCGACCTGCTGATCGTCGTCGGCGCGTCCCCCGAAGCCCGCGAAAAGGCCGCCCCCGCCCTGGACCTGCTGGCCTCCACGCTCACCGTGGTGGGTGACAACCCCGGCGACGGCCAGGCCCTGAAGACCGTCAACCAGCTCCTGTGCGGCGTCCACATCGCCGCGGCCGCCGAGGCCCTGGCCCTGGCCGACGCGCTGGGACTGGACCAGGCCAAGACCCTCGCCGCCCTCGAAGCCGGCGCTGCCGGTTCCTTCATGCTCTCCAACCGTGGCCCCCGCATCCTGGAGGCCTACAACGAGGAAGGCGCCGAGGTCCTGTCCCGCCTGGACATCTTCGTCAAGGACATGGGCATCGTGGGCAAAGCCACCCGCGCGGCCGGGCTGGCAGCCCCCGTTGCCGCCGCCGCCGAGCAGCTCTACCTGCTGGGCCAGGCCCAGGGCCTCGCCGCGGCAGATGACTCCGCCGTCATCAAGGTGGTCGCCCCGGCCAAGCGGACCAAGTAAGCGTCTCTCCCCCCGAACGGTACGACGACGGCGGTCCCCCTCCGCCGTCGTCGTACCTCCCAGCGTTGCGGCTTTGTTCCGCAGCGTTCCATCCCCGCCGTGATACCTGATGCCCGTCTGCCCCGGACCGGCACGTCAAAGGAGACATTTCCCGTGAACCACCTGATGAGCCCGCTGATACAGCGGGCGGCCGATGCCCCGGCCATCAAGCCCGCCGTGGAGCTGGGCACCCCGCTGCTGCTCACCATCGCCGCCGTTGGCATCGCCATCCTGCTGGTGATGATCATCCGCTTCAAGATCCAGGCGTTCGTGGCCCTGCTGACCGTCAGCATCCTGGTTGCCGTGGCCGCCACGATCCCGCTGCAGGACATCTTCACCGTGGTGTCCGGCGGCGTGGGCAGCACCATGGGCAAGGTGGCCATCCTGATCGCGCTCGGCGCCGTGCTGGGCCGCATGATCGAGGTCTCCGGCGGTGTCCAGTCGCTGGCCGACCACTTCACCCGCAAACTCGGCGCCCGCCGGGTGGCCGTGGCGCTGACCGCCGTCGGCTTCCTGGTGGCCATCCCCGTGTTCTTCGAAGTCGGCATCATCGTGCTGGTCCCCATCGTCTACGCCTTCGCCAAGATCGCCAAGGTCCACCCGGTCAAGTTCGGCCTGCCCATGGCCGGCATCATGCTCGCCATCCACGTGGCCGTTCCGCCGCACCCGGGAATCGTTGCCGGCGCCGGCGTGCTGGGTGCCGACATCGGGCTGATCGCCCTGATCTCACTGCTCATCTGCATTCCGCTCGGCTTCCTGTCCTACTGGGTGGCGTCCATCATGAACCGCAAGGACTACGAGCTGCTGCCGGCCGTGAAGACCCAGGTGGAGGAGTTCGGTTCCGACTCACTGGTCAAGGTGGGCCACGACGGCCCCGGTGCCGCCGCCATCGCACCCCCTCGCCCGGGCCTGATCATTTTCCTGATCGCCGCCCCGATCGTGCAGATCCTCCTGGGTACCGCCGGCACCCTCATCCTCCCCAAGAGCGATCCCCTCTACGGCCTGGCAGCCTTCATCGGCAACCCGTTCCTGGCCCTGCTGGTGGCCGTGGCGCTGTCCTTCTTCCTGCTCGCGGTCCGCCGCGGCTGGTCCTTCAAGGAGACCGGTGAAATCTTCGAAGGCGCCCTGCCTCCCATCGCCTCCATCCTGATGGTGGTGGCTGCCGGCGGCGTCTTCGGCAACGTCCTGCAGGTCTCGGGCATCGGCGGGGCGCTCTCCAAGACCCTGGACACGCTCGGCGTGCCGCTGCTGCTGCTCGGCTTCATCATTTCCCTCGCACTGCGTGCCGCCCAGGGTTCGGCCACCGTGGCCATCGTGACCACCACCGGCCTGCTCTCCGCAGCGGTCAGCGGCGGCGGCTACAGCCCGGCCCAGATCGCGGTGATCGTGATCGCCATCGGCTTCGGCGCCTTGGGCCTCTCCCACGTCACGGACGCCGGCTTCTGGGTGGTGGTGCGCTACTACGGCCTGACCGTCTCGGACGGCCTGAAGACCTGGACCGTCCTGACTACCATCCTGGGCCTGGCCGGCTTCGCGCTGACCTTCGTGGCCTGGATCCTGGTGGGAGGCCTGGGCGTCTGATGCGTACCCGACTGGACCACCTGGTCACCACCGCCCTGCAGCAGGGTTCCGCCGTGCCGGCCTTCACCTGCTACGACTTCACCACCGCGCTGGCCGTGGTGGGCGCCGCAGAGGAATCAGGACGTGGTGCCATCCTGCTGGTGGCACCCAAGACCGCGGCTACCGCGAACGGGCTCAGGCTCATAGCGGCGCTCCGCACCCTGGCCGACGCGGCCGCGGTTCCGGTTGCCGTGCAGCTTGACCACGCCAGCGACCTCAAGGTGATGGCCGACGCCGTCGCGGCAGGGGCGGATTCGGTCCTCGCCGACGGTTCATCCCTTCCCTACGAGGACAACATTGCCCTGGTCAAGTCGGCCCGCGCCCTGCTGGGCCCGGACGTCGTGCTCGAAGCGGAACTTGGCGGCCTGGCCGGCGACGAGGACCGCGCCTTCGGTGCAGACCAGTCCGGCGCCGACGTTGCAGGCCTGACCGACTCGGCGCAGGTGGAGGACTTCGTGTCCCGTACCGGCGCGGAACTGCTTGCCGTGGCCGTGGGCAATGTCCACGGCAAGTACAAGGGCGAGCCGAGGCTGCGCTGGGACGTGCTCCAGGACATTGCGGCCCGAATCCACATTCCGCTGGTGCTGCACGGCGCTTCCGGCATCCCCGCCGGGGAACTGGTGAAAGCCGCGGCCATGAACGTAGGCAAGGTCAACTTCAACACCGAGCTGCGGACCGGCGTGCTGGCCACCCTCCAGGACCAGCTGCCCGCCCATCGTGCGGACGGCGAAAACCTGCAGGGCCTGCTGGCCCGGTGGAACCACTCGGCCAAGGAGTTCGCCACCGCCACGCTGGCCACGCTGGCACGGTAGGAAAGACCCCACTCCGGGGGAGGCTAGGATCAAGCCATGATCCTGGCCTCCCTCTTTTTTGCCTTCCTCGCCGCGGCGCTGCACGTTTTCATCTTCACCATGGAATCCGTGACCTGGTCCCGGCCCGCCACGTGGAAACGCTTCAGCATCGGATCCCAAGAGCATGCAGAGATCACCAGGCCGCTGGCGTACAACCAGGGGTTCTACAACCTGTTCCTGGCAGTGGGTGCCCTGGTCGGAATCGGCCTGGTGGTGTTCGGGGCCGGTCCGGCGCAGCACGTGGCGGGCTGGACCCTGGTGTTTTCAAGCTGCGGCTCCATGCTCCTGGCGGCCGTGGTCCTGGCCCTCAGCGGCCGCAAGTACCTCCGCGCGGCGGCCACCCAGGGCGCAACGCCGCTGCTCGCCGTCGTCCTGGGCCTGGTAGCTGTGCTTTAGCCCGGCACCCCTGCCTCTTCTACACCACCGGCAACAGGCGCAGAATGGTGCTGTGAACAGGGTCGGAACGCTGTAAGGCCACGCGGTGCGGCGGGGTCGGGGGAACCAAGACCACGCGGACACGGCAGCCCGTGATCCGGCGATCGACCTTGTCCGCTTCGTCTGCCTGGCATTGGTGGTGGTGGGCCATTCCATGATGGTCAGTCCGGTCCTGCACCCGGACGGGACCGTGACAACGGAGAACACCCTTGGCGACCAGGACTGGTTTGTCCCCGTCATCTGGATCTTCATGGTCATGCCCCTGTTCTTCGTTACCGGGGGTGTGACCGGCCTGCAGTCCTGGCGCCGGATTAAGGCGCGCGGCGGGACGGCGGCCCAGTTCATCCGTGCACGGCTGCTGCGCCTGGTCCGTCCGGCCACCGCGCTGCTTGCGGCGATGGTCCTGGGACTGTTGTTGGCCCGTGCCCTCGGGGTGGACCCTCAGGTGGTCCAGCTCATGGCCACCGGCGCCGGCATGCCGCTGTGGTTCCTGGCCGCCTACCTCGCGGCGCAGTTGAACATTCCGGTCCTGGCGGCGCTCCATGCGCGTTCCCCCTGGCTGGCGCTGGGCCTGCTCCTCGGCCTGGTGGTTGCCGTGGATTGCCTCCGGGGGGCGCTGCCGAACCTTGCCTACGCGAACCTGGTGTTCGTGTGGTGCGCAGTGCAGCAACTGGGCTTCCTGGCGGCCGACGGCTGGACGTCCCGGCTTTCCCGTTCGGGCCTGCTGGCCATTGCGTTGGCAGCAAACCTTGCGTTGGGTGTGGTGACGGGGCTGGGCCTGTACACCGGCAACATGCTGGTGAACCTCAATCCACCCAACCTCACCCTGGTCCTGTTGGCCGTCTCCCAGCTGGCCGCGATGGAGCTGGCGCGGCCGGTCCTCGCGTCGCTCGCCGAGGTCCGCTGGATTGGCCGCCTCGTGGGCGTGGCGGGCAGCCGGTCCCTGACGGTGTACTTGTGGCACCTGCCGCTGCTGGGCGCGATGTCAGGGCTGCTGCTCCTGGTGCCGTTCCCCAAGCCCGGCGCCGGCACCGCCGCGTGGTGGTGGTCGCGGCCCGTGGTGGTCCTGGCCCTGGTCGTCCTGCTGCTCCCCGTCGCTGCCGCCTTCGGCCGCCTCGAGGACCGGGAAACGGCGCCACGCGCCTACCGCAGCCGGCCCGCCTTGGCTGCGGCCGCCGTCGTCGTGGTCTTCCTTCCCGCGGCGGACGCCGCCCTCAACGGATTGTCACTGGGGCTGCTGGCTGCCGGCACCTTGTGCTTTTCCGCGGCGATCCTCCTGCTGGGCGGGTTTCCGCTGCGGCGACGGCCATCGGCCGGGACCAGGCCCCCGCGACGGCCGGCGGGCGGGCCGGCGGCCCGGACCACCTCCCGCCGGAGGCGCGGCCGAAGGGGCATTGCCAGCGGGGTGAAGTAGTGCCAGTGTCAAACCATGACCGAGAACACCATGTCCACAGAGGATAAGTTCACCCCCAACGTCACCCTGCGGCGCAACGATGCGGACCACCGGTACGAACTCCTGGTGGACGGCAGGCTCGCTGTCCAGGCCTTCTTCCACGACCTGCCGGGACATATCGACTTCACCCATACCGAAACGGGCCAGGACTTCGAGGGGCAGGGGCTGGGCAAGGTGCTGGCGCATTTTGCCCTGGATGACGTGGTGGCCACCGGAAAACGCATCATTCCGCACTGCCCGTTCATGTCCAGCTACCTCCGCAAGCACGAGGGCTACGAACAGTTCGTGGACTGGCCCGAGCGCTGACCGCCCGCCGGCCCCATCCGCTGATCGCATCCGCCGATCACATTCGCTGGCCGCTGGCCGGCGCCCGCGCTCGGAGCAGGGTCAGCTGGCCAGGGCCGAATCGCTGACCGCCCAGGCGGTCCCGGGGTCGTCGATGGTGAAGCCGCAGGCACAGCGGTAGGTGGTGACGGTTTCGGCCGCCTCCGGCCGCAGTGCCACCACGGAGGTTCCGTCAACGTAAACGGGCTGCCGGACCGGAAGTTCCCCGTGATCGACAAGCTGCATCGGCGTGCGGCAGTGCATGCGCGAATTGAGGGTCACCAGCAGTCCTGCGTCGACAGGTACCGTGGTGGCCGGAAACTGCTCAGCCGGTTCGCGGCGCTCCCCAAACGCCATCAGCTGCTCATCCATTGCGGTGGTCATCATGTTCTTCCTTGGGCTTCTTTCACGGAACCGCCATGGCCGGCAGTCCCGCCGCGAACTGCTTGCGGAGGTTCATCTACCCCATAAGAAAAGCATGCTTACTAATTGATGCACAAGTTCCGGCATTTGGTGATGGAGCCCGCAATCCCCGGTGCCCCCTTGACCCCAAGCGTAGCGTCGCGGGGACCTGCCGGTGCTCCGGAACGCCGAATCCACGGTTCAATACGAAATACATCACAAAAGTTTGATTAAAAGGGTTACCTAAGTAAGGCTTACCTTACAAGAATGCAGGGTGGGGTGTTCGGCTCCAGCCCTGACTGCTACGACCACTGCCACTCCGGCAATGCCCAGCAAAGGAAACCCATGCCGCTGATGCCCCACCCTGCTCCGCACGTGGAAACACCGCGACCCGCCACCGCCTCCCCACAGGGCCCGCCATCCACTTCCGCCGGTGAGGATTTTGCCTCCCGGCTGGAACTGGCGCTCGGGGCCAGCAACCACCTCCTCAATGCCAGGAACTCAGCCCGGTACGTGGCGCAGGTCCTGCAGGGTGTCACTGCCGTGGCCACCAAGCTGGAGCGGACCACCCGGCCCTTCGCCGGCGTCGAACCGTCAGAGCTGGAGGCCCGGGTGGGGGCGGTTGACCTGGACGTGCCGCTGCGGGACACCGCTGCGGCACTGGAGGAGCTTGAGGACGTCTACCTGCGCGACGCCGTCTATTTCCATGACCCCAAATACGCGGCGCACCTCAACTGCCCGGTGGTGATCCCGGCACTGGTGGGCGAGGCCGTCCTTTCCGCCGTCAACTCCTCGCTGGACACCTGGGACCAAAGCGCGGGGGCCACCATGATCGAGCGGCGCCTCATCGACTGGACCGCGCAACGGCTGCACCTGGGCGCCGCCGCTGACGGTATCTTCACCTCCGGCGGCAGCCAGTCCAACCTGCAGGCGCTACTGATCGCCCGCAACCACGCAGTTGCGGCCCTCCGCCAGGACCCGGCCCGCAGCGGCCTCCGCCTCCCGTCGCTGCTGGACAGACTCCGGATCTACGCCTCCGTGGACAGCCACTTCAGCATCCAAAAGTCGGCCGCCCTGCTGGGCCTCGGATTCGACGCCGTCATCAGTGTTCCCTGCACGCCGGACCGCCGGATGGACCCCGAAGCCCTGGCCGATGCCCTGGCCGACGCACACCGGGCCGGCCTGGTTCCGATGGCGGTGGTGGCCACCGCCGGGACCACCGACTTTGGCGCGGTGGACCCGCTCGCAGACCTTGCCGCCCTTGCCCATGCCTCCGGCGCCTGGCTCCACGTGGACGCCGCCTACGGCGGCGGCCTCATGGTCTCCGGCCGGTACCGGCACCTCCTGGACGGGACCCGGTTCGCGGACTCGGTCACCGTGGATTTCCACAAGACCTTCTTCCAGCCCGTCAGCTCAAGCGCGCTGCTGGTCCGCGACAGGGCCATGCTGCGGCACGTCACCTTCCACGCCGACTACCTGAACCCGGAAAGCGCCGCCCTCGCGGACATTCCAAACCAGGTGGACAAGAGCCTCCAGACCACCCGCCGCTTCGACGCCCTGAAACTGTGGCTCACGCTGCGGATCATGGGGGCGGACGCCATCGGCGCGCTGTTCGACGAAGCCATCGACCTCGCGGGGCGCGTCGGATTGCTCCTGGACGCGGACGACGACTTCGAACTCGCGGCACCGCCGCAGCTCAGCACCCTGGTGTTCCGCTACCGCCCGCGGCTGGACGGGGGAGCGCGGCTCAGTGAGGACGCCGCCGACGCGCTCAATCCTGCCGTGCGCGCCGCCGTCTTCGCGTCCGGGCGGGCAGTGGTTGCCGGGACCACGGTGGGCGGCCGCCACTACCTGAAGTTCACCCTCCTCAATGCCGAAGCCACCCTCGAGGACATCGCCGGCATCATCGACCTCCTGCGCCGCACCGGCGCGGACCTCCTGCAGGACGGGGCCGCCGCATGACCACCCCCGCAACCGGCCACGTCCATGACTTCGCAGCCATCGGCGTCGGCCCCTTCAACCTTGGCCTCGCCGCCCTGGCTGAGCCCGTCGAGGGCCTGGCCGGCATCTTCCTCGACCAGCGCGAATCCTTCGAGTGGCACCCCGGCATGATGCTGGAGCCGGCCCACCTGCAGGTCCCTTTCCTGGCGGACCTGGTGACCATGGCGGACCCCACCTCGCCCTACTCGTTCCTGAACTTCCTCAAGCAGACCGGCCGGCTGTACCGGTTCTACATCCGCGAGGACTTCTACCCGCTGCGCGCCGAATACAACCAGTACTGCCAGTGGGTGGCCGGGCAATTGCCTTCGGTACGTTTTGGCACAACCGTGCTGGATGCGGCGTACGACGACGGCGTGTACCGGCTGGCCGTCTCCTGCCCCGGCGGCACGGAGGTACTTTCCGCCCGCCGGCTGGTGCTGGGCACCGGCACCAGCCCCTACGTACCGGAAGCCGGCCATGGCATCATGGCCGAGGCCGCCGCAGGCCGCGGGGGCATGGCCTTCCACAATGCCGACTACCTGGCCCGGAAGGCGGACCTGCAGCAGCGCCGCAGCATCACCATCGTGGGCAGCGGGCAGAGTGCGGCGGAGATCTACTATGACCTGCTCACGGACGCGGACGCCTACGGGTACCGGCTGGACTGGGTGACCCGTTCCGGCCGGTTCTTTCCCCTGGAGTACACCAAACTGACCCTCGAGATGACCTCGCCCGAGTACGTGGACTACTTCCATGGCCTCCCGCCGCACCGCCGCGACCACCTCAACAAGACGCAGAAGAACCTCTACAAGGGCATCAACGCGGACCTGATCGACGCAATCTACGACCTCCTCTACACCCGGAGCCTCTCAGGGATGGTGGACACGCGGCTGCTGACCCATTCCACGCTCACAGCCGCTGCATGGGACGCCGCCGCCGGAACCCACACCCTGCACCTGCACCACGACGAGCAGGGCGCCCCCTACACCCTGGACAGCGACGCCGTGGTTTTCGCCACCGGCTACAGCTACCGGGAACCGCAGTTCCTCGCGGAAATCCGGGACAGGATTGCCCGGGACAGCGAAGGCCGCTTTGCGGTGGACCGCAACTACAGCACCGGTGTGGAACCCGGAGAGATCTACGTCCAGAACGCCGAACTGCACACCCACGGATTCGCCGCCCCGGACCTGGGCATGGGTGCCTACCGCAACTCGTGCATCCTCCGGGAGATCGCCGGCCGGGAGGTCTACCCCGTGGAACGCAGCATCGCCTTCCAACAGTTCGGCGCACCGGAGAGCATCACGGCGGAGGTGCACGCATGAGGGTCACGTTCCGATGCGTCGACCCCGCGGCCGACGCCCAGCTCCTGCACAGCTGGGTCACGCGGCCCTACGCCTCCTTTTGGGGAATGCTGGCCGCCGACGTTGACGACGTCGAAAAGGAGTACGCCGCCATCCAGGCGAGCGGACACCACCACGCCCTGCTGGGGCTCGACGACGGCATTCCGGCCTTCCTCGTTGAGGAGTACCTGCCCGCGTCCTCACCGCTGGCCACGGCCTACCCGGTCCGGCCCGGTGACGCCGGCATGCACCTGCTGGTGGCCCCGCCGTCGGACGCTCCTGTGGCCGGGTTCACCACGGCCGTCATGGATGCCGTGCTGGCCCGGCTGTTCGCCAAGCCCGGGGTGGACCGGATCGTTGTGGAACCCGACGTCCGGAATACCCGGATCCACGCCCTCAATAAACGGCTCGGCTTCCGCCCCGAGGGGGTGGTGGCCCTCCCGGACAAGGACGCGCTCCTGAGCTTTTGCAGCCGGGAGGACTACCTGGCTGCCCGGGCGTTGAACCTTCTCACCGCCCCAATCCGCGTGCCCGCCACCTCGACCGCAATGGAGCACCACTGTGACCACTGACCTCTACCCCGCCCCGGCCGCTGCCTTCCCGTCCGACGTTTCCCACCTCAGCCTGCATCGCTGGGAGGCAGCCAACCGGCATCTGCTCCGCAAAGCGCTCGCCGAGTTCTCGCATGAACGGATCCTTGCGCCTCAGCGCCTCAGCGGGACGGAGCACACCGCCAGTTATCGGGTGGTCAGCGACGACGGAACCCGCGAGTACCGTTTCGACGCGCGGATCCTGGACCTGGACCACTGGTCCATCGATGCCGGTTCAATCCGGCATCTCCACGGGGGCGCCGAGGCACCGCTGGACGCCATGGAGTTCATCACTGCCTTCCACAAGACCCTCGGCATCACCATCTCCATGCTTCCGGTCTACCTGGAAGAAATCAGCAGCACGCTGGCCGGACACGCCTACAAACTGGCGGCCCGCCGGCCGGACTCCGCGGAACTGGCGGCCGGAATAACCCGCGGCGCGGACGCTGCCGCCGATTTCCAGGCCATCGAACGCAGCATGTCCGAGGGCCACCCCTGCTTCGTGGCCAACAACGGCCGGCTGGGCTTCGGCATCCGCGACTACCACGCCTTCGCCCCCGAAACCGGTGCCGCCGTGCGCCTGGAATGGATCGCCGTGCACCGCAGCTGCGCCGTCTTCACCTGCGCAGCGGGGCTGGACTACCGGACACACCTGGCCGCCGAACTGGGGCCGCTGCTGGACACTTTCCACGCCGTGCTGGCGGAACAGGGACTCGAGCCGGAGCAGTACTTCCTCATGCCGGTGCATCCCTGGCAGTGGCAGAACAAGCTCACGGGTACGTTCGCGGCGGAGATCGCCCGGCAACGCATCGTCCATCTGGGTACGGGAACCGATCAATACCAGGCACAGCAGTCGATCCGGACGTTCTTCAACACCGCGGCCCCCGCCAAGCACTACGTCAAGACCGCCCTGTCAGTGCTGAACATGGGCTTCATGCGCGGACTCTCCCCTCAGTACATGAAGGCGACGCCCGCCATCAACGACTGGTTGCGGGAACTGATCGGCTCAGACCCGGCGCTGCAGCGCCGCGGGTTCACCATGATCGGCGAGGTAGCCGCCGTCGGTTACCACAACCCGCATTACGAGGCCGGCTCCGCGGAAGGCTCACCGTACCGGAAGATGCTGTCCGCGCTCTGGCGGGAAAGTCCGCTGCCGCTGCTGCGCGACGGCGGGCAGCTGGCCACCATGGCGTCGCTCCTGCATGTGGATGCGGCAGGAAAACCGATGGCCGCCGCACTGATCGAACGTTCCGGACTGGCGCCCGCCACATGGCTCCGCCGGTACTTCGAGGCCTACCTGGTTCCCCTGGTGCACTGCCTCTGCCGCTATGAGCTGGCGTTCATGCCGCACGGCGAAAACGTCATCCTGGTCCTGGAAAACGGCGTGCCCGTGCGGGCCGTCATGAAGGACATCGCCGAGGAAATCGTCGTGATGGGGGACCGGCTGGAGGTGCCCGCCGAAGCCGCAAGGATCAAGGCCGCGATTCCTGACGGGGAGAAGGTATTGGCGATCTTCACCGACGTCTTCGACTGCATCTTCCGCTTCCTCGCGGCCCTGCTGGACGAGGACGGCACCCTGCCCCAAGAGGAGTTCTGGCGCACCGCAGCCGCAGCCATCCGGGACTACCAGGCGGAGCATCCAGAGCTTGCGGACCAGTTCGCAAGACACAACCTGTTCGCCCCGGACTTTCCACTGTCCTGCCTCAACCGGCTGCAGCTGCGCAACAACCAGCACATGCTGGAGCTCTCCGATCCCTCCGGCGGCCTGCAGCTGGCCGGACGCCTGGCCAACCCGCTGGCCCGGTTCGCAGGGGTGTAGTACCGGCAACTGGTTAGGCTGGCAGCATGACGCCAACAATCGCACTCGTTACCGGAGCCAGCGCCGGGCTGGGACACGAATTCGCCAAGCAGCTCGCGGCCCAGGGGCACCCCCTTGTCCTGGTGGCCCGCAGCGCCTCCCGCCTGGAGGAAACCGCGGCGGACCTGCACCGGCGGTACGGAATCACGGCTGAGGTCCTGCCCGCTGACCTCACGGTGGACGCCGACGTCGCCGCCGTCGTCGAACGTCTCAAGGACCCCGCGCGGCCGGTGGGCATCCTGGTGAACAATGCCGGTATCGGGCTGCTGCACAACTTCGAGGACAACCCGATCGGGGCGGAAAAAGACCACCTGAAGCTGCACGTGGAAACGGCCATGGTGCTCACCCACGCGGCGCTCGGCGGAATGCTCGAACGCGGGGAGGGCAGGATCATCAATGTGGCCAGCGTGGCCGCCTTCCTACCCCGCGGCACCTACTCGGCAGCGAAAGCATGGCTGGTCAGTTTCAGCCGGTGGGCCAACCTGGCGTACCGCTCGCGCGGGATCCAGGTCACCGCGGTATGTCCGGGGTTTACGCATACCGAGTTCCACGACCGGATGGGCATGGACAAGTCCGTGGCCCCGTCCTGGACGTGGCTGCGTGCGGAGCGGGTGGTGCGGGAAGGCCTGGCGGACAACGAGCGCGGCAAGGCGGTGTCCGTGCCTTCCAGGCGCTACAAGGCGGTGGCCGCCGTGGCCAAGCTGGCGCCGGCGCGGCTAATGGCGGGACCGGCGCGCAAACCCAAGCCGGAGCGCAACCCCGGGTAGCTGTACCGGGCCTTCGAAGCCGGTGCCTGCTTGCGGCCCGGAGCGGCGGACGGCCACCACTACCAGGATGCCCAGCAGCGCGCCCACCAACGTTTCCACGGCCCGCTCCAGGATCAGGACCCCCGGTTCGGCCGGCGAGGCCAGTTGGGTCATGAGCAGGATCACCGGGGTGAACCAGACCATGGCCAAGCCGTAGTGCCTGGTCATGAACAGCTCGGTGGCGAACTGGAAAAGGATCACCAGGAGGGCCAGCACCTGGGCATGGCGCGCGGGCTCCTGGAACGCGGGGTAGAGCCCGGCCAGCGTCCAGGGTGCCGGAAGGAGGACGACGGCGGTCACGGCCAGGCCCAGGAAGGTCCCCACGATGCGGTGGATGCCGCGCCGGACACGGCTGGGAAGGTCCGCCCCGGCGAGCGGCACTGCCGCGGCTGCCATGGCCCAGTGCGGATGGCCGCTGCCGCTGAGGACGCCCACTGTTCCGGCTGCGCCCACGGCCAGCACATACCGTGCGGCGTGGACCAGCAGCTCACGCCGGCCCGCCGGGGTGGGGGAGGGCACGGCCCTGGTGGCGCCGGGTTCCCAGGACCTGCGCCGTATCCAGCCGCTGAAGCCCACAGCCATGGAGAACACAGCCGATCCGCCGGCGATGAGCATCGCCACATACCAAGGGACCGCGACAGGAACGGAAGCGCAGGCTCCGAGGGCCAGGATGCCGAAGAAGGGTCCGTTGGGTTTCAGCCGCACCCGGTCCGAGTAGACGGAGCCCACCCCGGCAAGGGTGGCTTCCACGGCCACCAGCCACCAGGAATGGAGGTGGTTGATGGACAGCGTGATCCCCACGGCCACTCCGCAGAGCAGTACCAAGGCGGCCTGGCCTTGGTGCCGAAGCCGCAACTGGTGGGGCTCCGAGCGGCCGTACATCCCGGTAAGGGCACCGAACACGGCGTAGATGATCAGGTCAGTCCTGCCCAAGGCCAACAGGACCAGGGAGGGGGCTGCGACACTCAGGGCAACCCGGAGCGCCGCAAGATGGTCGTTGGTGGCCGGTTCCAGCCGGTGCAGCGCGCGCACCTGGTCCACTACGCGCTTCATATCCCGAATCCATTCCCTGTTACTGCGGTGCCGGCGCCTGATAGGGCCTTTGGGAACGTATCACCAGGCATCCCGCAGAGTCATATGTTGCCGGCTGGGCTCCTGACACACCAGGACATCCGGCGGGCACGCGAAGGCCCGCTTCCGTACTTCCCGCAGGAAGCACAGGAGCGGGCCTGTGAGCGTGGGCTACAAGAATGCCCGGGCGGCAGGCGGGAGCTTACGCTCCTGCCGGAACACCGCGGTGTGCATGCGGATCCGTGCCGTCCTGGGTGTCGAACGGCAGTTCGTCCAGGTTGATCAGCGGGTTCTGGTCCTGGGTCTCCACCAGTTCCTTGGCTTCCGCCTGGGTATCAACGCTGGGCATCGATCCCGGGAGGGGGCGGTTGGCGGATTCCTTCAGGAAGTAAATGGCCACGGCGCCAACCAAAGAGGTTGCCATCAGGTAGTACGCCGGCATCATGTCGTTGCCGGTCGATTTGATCAGCAGTTCCACGATGAAGGGTGTGGTTCCGCCGAAGATCGCCACTGCGAAGTTGTAGGCAATGCCCATGGCTCCGTAGCGGCTCGACGTGGGGAACTGGGCCGGCAGGGCCGAGGCGAGGTTGGCCACGTAGAAGGTCACGGGGAAGGCTACCAGGGCCAGGCCTGCCAGGGTGGACCAAACGGCACCGATACCGATCAACAGGAACGCCGGAACGGCCAGGACGATGGTGCTCACCGCACCGATCCACAGCACGGGGCGGCGGCCGATCCGGTCAGACAGCCTGCCGGTCAGTGGGATGCAAAGGCTCATGACTACCAGCACCGGGATGGTCAACAGCGTGCCGTGGAGCTCGTCGTAACCCTTGGCGTCGGTCAGGTAGGTGGGCATGTAGGAGGTCAGGGCGTAACCAGCCGTGTTGGCGGCCGCAACCACAACCATGGCCACGATGATCGGACGCCAGTAGGCCTTGACGATACCGACAGGTCCCTTGGCCGTAGGGGTGCCTTCGGAGGCGTTTTTGGCGTTTGCCTCCTGGGCGTCCAGGGTGGCCTGGAACTGCGGCGACTCCTCGATCTTGCTCCGGAAGTACACGGCGATCAGGCCCAGCGGGCCCGCAATCAGGAACGGGATGCGCCAGCCCCAGTCCTCCATGGTGGCCTGGCCCAGGGTCAACTGCAGGACCGAGACCAAGGCCGCGCCGATAGCGAAGCCCATGTAGCTGCCCAGGTCCAGGAAGCTGGCAAAGAAGCCACGGCGCTTGTCGGCGGCATACTCGCTGACGAAGGTGGTGGCACCGGCATATTCACCGCCGGTGGAGAAACCCTGGATGACTTTGAGGAGCACCAGCAATGCTGCCGCCCACAATCCAACCTGGGCGTATCCGGGCAGCAGGCCGACGGCGAACGTGCTGGCCGCCATGATCATCAGCGTGGTGGCCAGGATCTTTTGCCGGCCCACTTTGTCGCCGAGCCAGCCGAAGATGACGCCACCGAGGGGGCGGGCGATAAAGGTCGCCGCAAATGTGCCCAGCAGGAAGAGGTTCTGCGTCGTGGGATCGGATTCCGGCAGGAACACGGGCCCCATGGTGGTGATGAGGTAGCCGAAAACGCCGACGTCGTACCATTCCATCGTGTTTCCAACGATGGTGCCGCCCAGTGCTTTTTTGAGCATGGGCTGGTCAACTACGTTGACGTCGGATTCCTTGAGCCGGCGGCGTGGCAGGAGCCTGGGCTTCTTGGCAGCCGTGGGGGCCGCAGGGTCGGTTCCGCGGGCGCTCTTGGCGCCTGCTGGAGAGTGGTTACTGCTTCGGTCTGTGGGCATTTGGGCAACTCCTGTGGAGGTCATTTGCTTGCGACTTGTAGCTGCCCCGCTCCGGGCAGGCCTTCAATTTTACGGGATGTCTATGGCGTTTGCTCGGCTCAATGGCGTAGCATGCTCCCTTTTCTACCCCTGAAGTGCCGCATTGGGTACCTTTTTTCGCCGTGGATTCCCGCGCTACTACTGGGAAGCAGGCTGATCAACGGCGCCGTTACCAAAAATTTTTCCTCGGGAACCGTTTCAAGCCGTTTATTTGGGTAAATGCGGGCGCGGAAGTGAGCACGGTCACGGCCTCCGGAGGGGTTCACAGGAGCCTTCGGGGTGCCTATGGTAGAGCGATGAACACACTTCTTTTCGGCTGACTGCCCGCGCACGCCCGGGCGCCCGGCCGGCGCCTCGTTTCAACGAAGAACGATGGAAAGAAGGGAAAAAGACATGGGTCAAGAGTCCAACCAGTTCCACATCAGGCCAGAGGTGGCGGACCATCTTGCTGCAGCCATGGAAGCCCCGGTCACACCCGGGCCCGCAGTAAGCGGGGCTGTCCCCCTGGCCCGGCAGAATGCATGGCCGGATGGCGGCGGCAAACGCCGGCATCCGAAGGACCGGGCTGCCGGACACGGCCGCATGGGCCACGAGGCGGCAGTAACCGCTGTCCACCGGACCGGCCGGCCGCAGATGCCGCACTCCTCGTAGCCGCCTGGCGACGGCCACCGCATCAATCGAAACGCAAATTACCTGGCGCCCCGGAAATGTCGCGGGCGCCGGGTAATTTCCGTCTTGCCGCGCGCACGGTACGTCGCAAACCGGGGCGTCATTCCCGGACCACCTCCGCCGGGTCCTTGTCAACGCGCCAGCCCCGCCACCGAGGGTGCCGCAGCCTGCCCGGCCCGGTCCATTCGCTGTAGGTCACCTCTCCCACCAGTTCCGGGGCCACCCAATGGGCGTCAGCTGCGTCCAAACGGGGGACATCGTGGAACGGGGATGCCTTCCGGCCCAGCCGTTCCATGGTTTGCCGCAGTTCCGTGAGCTCGCGCATGCTGAAACCACTGCCCACCCGGCCCACGTACTGCAGCTTGTCGCCATCGGGAATCCCCACCAGCAGTGAGCCCACCGTCTCTTCCCGGCCACCCTTCCCCGGCCGCCAACCGCCCACCACCACTTCCTGGGTTTGCTCAAGCTTGAGTTTGATCCAGGTCCGGGTCCGTTGGCCGCTGACGTACCGGCTGTCCGTCCGTTTGGCCATGATTCCTTCCAGGCCCAGCTCCCTGGCGCTGTCCAGCAGGAGCCCCACGGGTTCCTCGAGCACCATGGACAGGTCCACCGGACAGGCCGACGGCCTGAAGAACTCCTCGAGCCTCCGCCGCCGGGTGCTGAGCGGCAGGCGCCGCAGGTCCTTCCCGTCGTCGAAAAGCAGGTCGAACAGCATCAGTTGCACCGGGATGGCGGTGCGGGCTTTGGCGACGTCGGCGGCCCGGGTGAGTTTCATCCTGCCTTGCAGGAGCCCAAAGTCGGGCCTGCCGCCGGGCCCGACGGCGATGATCTCGCCATCGGCCACGAACGGCTGCTCCGGCCAGCAGGCGCGGTCCGTAAGCTCCGGGTAGGTCTTGGTCACGTCGTTGCCGTTGCGGCTCAATATCCGGATCTTTTCCCTGTCGGCCACCAGGATTGCCCGGACCCCGTCCCATTTGAGTTCAAATTGCCACGTGCTGCCGCGCAGGTCGGGTTCGGTGCCCGCCGTGGCCATCATGGGCCGGTATTCGGCAGGGTCCGGGGACGGATCCGGTGCGGTGGGCGCGGTCCGGGCAGGCTCCGGCGCAGGCGCCGTGCCACCTGCGCCGGCTTCGCCCCGTTCCGGCGACGGCTCTGCTGCTCCCGTCGGCGCGTGCCGTGGTCTCCCGCCCGCGTGTTCCGGGTCCATGAGGTGGATGAGCCACTGCTTCTCCCCGTCCTTGTCCCGGCCGCGGCCGGTGTGGATGAGCGCCAGTTTCGTGGGCCCTCCCAGGCCACCACCCTCCGATCCGGTCAGGGTGACGATGACTTCCTTGCCATTGATCCACTTGTGCAGTTCGTAGGTGCCGGTGTCCCAAATGGTCATCTCACCCGCCCCGTATTGTCCCTTGGGGATGGTCCCGTGGAAGGTGAGGTAGTCCATGGGATGGTCCTCGGTCTGGACGGCCAGGTGGTTCTTGCCGCCGGATTGGGGGACCCCCTTGGGCAACGCCCAGGACACCATGACGCCCTCGTGCTCCAGGCGCAGGTCCCAGTGCAGCCGGCTGGCGTGGTGTTCCTGGATGACGAACGCGTTCCCGCCCGTCGGGATGCCCGCGAAAGGCTCGGGCGTTGCCTTGGGGTCACGCATGGAGCGGTACGCGCCCAGGCGGGGGTCGCCGTCGTGCCCGTCCTCCGGTTCCTCCGCGCGGGCCGCAGCATTGACGACGACGGCGAACGGGTCCTTGCCGTCCCGCACCCGGCGCAGCACTTCCCGGTAGTCCAGGTGCTTCAGGCGGGGAGACCCGATTTCCCGCCAGGTGCGTGGCGCGGCCACCATAGGCGTGGGCCGGCCGCGCAGCGAGTAGGGAACCACCGTGGTTTTCGCCGCGTTGTTCTGGCTCCAGTCCACCAGCACCTTGCCTCTGCGCAGCGTCTTTTTCATGTCGCTGACGGCGAGGTCGGGGTGGTCCGCCTCGAGCGCCCGGGCCAGTTCGCGGGCGAAAGCGGAGATCTGCTCGGACGTCTGGGAACCGTCGAGCGCGGCGTAGAGATGGATGCCCTTGCTGCCGCTGGTCACCGGCACCGGTTCCAGGCCTACGTCCTCCAGGATGGACCGCGCGAGCAGTGCCACCTCGCGGCATTCCGGCAGGCCCGCGCCCTCACCCGGGTCAAGGTCCAGTACCAGCCGGTCCGGGTTCAACTGGTTGCCGTGTGCATCCACCCGCCACTGCGGCACGTGTATTTCGAGTGAGTTGATCTGCCCGAACCAGGCCAGCGTGGCGGCGTCATTGACCAGGGGGTAGTGGATGGTCCGGTCCTTGTGGGTGATAGCGGCCCGGGGCAGCCAGCCGGGGGCCGAGTCCTCCAGGTCCTTTTGGAAGAACACCTCACCGGGCTTGCCTGCCGTGCCCACGCCGTTGACCCACCGCTTGCGGGTGGCCGGCCGGTTGGCCGCGGCGGGGATCAGGACGTGGGCCACTGCGGCGTAGTAAGCCAGCACGTCAGCCTTGGTGGTGCCGGTCTCCGGATAGATGATTTTGTCCAGGTTGGTGAGCGTCAATTCGCGTCCCGCCACCCGGACACGTTCCCTAGTGCCGGCCACAGGTCTTCACCTCCGGCCCGCTCTGATGTTGACTGTATGAATGAGAGCCATCTGGAAGGGTGCCATCGCGTTCGGGCTGGTCAACGTGCCCGTGAAGGTCTACAGCGCCACTGAGGATCATGACATCAGTCTGCACCAGGTGCACAACGCCGACGGCGGAAGGATCCGCTACCAGCGCCGGTGCGAGGTCTGCGGGGAGGTGGTGGACTACTCGGACATTGAGAAGGCGTTCGAGGAGGACGGCCGGACCGTGGTGCTGTCCAAGGAGGAACTCAAGTCCATTCCGGCCGAGAACAGCCACGAGATCGAAGTGGTGCAGTTCGTGCCGTCCGAGCAGCTAGAACCCATGATGTTCGAGAAGAGCTACTACCTGGAACCGGATTCCAAGTCGCCCAAGGCGTACGTCCTGCTGCGGCGGGCCCTGGAGGACACGGACCGGGTGGCCGTGGTCCAATTCGCGCTGCGGGAGAAGACCCGGCTGGGGGCCCTGCGGATCAAGGACGACGTGCTGGTGCTGCAGTCCCTCCTCTGGCCGGACGAGGTGCGGGAAGCCAGCTTCCCCTCCCTCGAAGCAGACATCCGGATTTCGGCGCAGGAACGGGACATGTCCGCGGCCCTGGTGGAGTCCATGGCAGCTGATTTCGACCCCACCTCCTTTACCGACGAGTACCAGGTGCAACTCCGCCAGCTCATTGAGGCGAAACTCGAACAGGGTGAATCGCTGGATACGGAGGAGACTTTCGGCGTCGAGTCCGGTGAGGGCGGCAAGGGCGAGGTCATCGACCTGATGGAAGCCCTGAAGCGGAGCCTGGACCGGAAGCGCGGAGGTGCCGCCTCGGGCGGAGATTCCGACGGCGGCGAGGACGCGGCGGACGGGGAACCTGCCAAGCCAGCACGCAAGGCCGCCGGCACCAAAGCGTCCGGCGCCAGGACAGCCGCTGCCAAGACAGGTACCGATGAGGCAAAGCCGGCCACCACGAGGCAGGCAGGCAAGGCCACTGCCACGAAGGCTGCCGCGAAGCCGGCGGCCAAAACCGCCGCCAAGACCTCGGGCACTAAGTCCGCCGGCACCAAATCCACCGGCGCAGCGGATGGCAAACCGGCCGCGAAGACCAGCACCAGGACCCGCAAGCCTGCCTGATCCTGTCCGGCCGGAACAGTTGCTGCGCCTTTACAGGGGCTGCCATCGCGTCCACAATGAGTCGCATCGCAGCCTCCGCTGTGCCAACAGCGTGCTGTCACCCATTCGGAACGGACCCGTGGGAACGGGCACGTAAAGGGGCGCGGACATGAACGACCAGGCAGCAGCGGAGGCGGACCGGCAACTCAAGGCAAAGCACCGGGCCATGTGGGCGTCGGGGGACTACCCGGCGCTCGCGGACGAACTGCTCCTGGAACTGGGTGCCGTGCTGGTGGAGGCGTGCGGCATCAAACCGCGGCAGCGTGTCCTCGACGTTGCGGCAGGGACCGGCAACGCAGCCATTCCCGCTGCCATGATGGGCGCCAAAGTAGTGGCCAGCGACCTCACCCCAGAGCTGTTCGACGCAGGCCGGAAAGAGGCGGCCAACCGGGGCGTCACCCTCGACTGGACGGAGGCTGACGCCGAAGCCCTGCCCTTTGGCGATGAGGAGTTCGACGCCGTCATGAGCTGCATCGGGGTGATGTTCGCGCCGCGCCACCAGGCCGCCGCCGATGAACTGCTCCGCGTCTGCAAACGGGGTGGCACCATCGGGCTGCTCTGCTGGACGCCGGAAGGCTTCATCGGGGAATTGTTTGCCGCCCTGGGACCGTTCGCGCCCCCACCCCCGGCGGGTGCCCAGCCCGCCACGCTGTGGGGGAGCGAGGAACACCTCCGCGAACTCCTGGGGGACAGGGCGGCCGGGATCCGCACCCGGAAGCAGAACCTGGCCGTCCGGAGCTTCCACCAGCCGGCGGACTTCGTCAGGTACTTCAAATCGCATTATGGCCCGATGATCTCCGTGTACAAATCACTGGCCGATGACCCGGACAAGGTCAAAGCCCTGGACCGGGCGCTCACGGACCTGGCGGACTCCTATGGGGACGCGCACGGCGACATCCCGTTCCAGATGGAATGGGAATACCTGGTCTTCACCGCGAGGAAGGATTGAGCATGACCGGAAACCACGTGGCAACGTCAGTCACCACCATCGATGCCCCGCCGGACCGTGTGTGGGAGGTGATCACCGACCCCGCGGCGGTGAAGGAGTTCATGTTCGGAGCCACCCTGCAGACGGACTGGAAGGTTGGCAGCCCCATCATCTGGCTGGGCGAGTGGGAAGGGAAACCGTACCAGGACAAGGGCGAGATCCTGGCCGTGGAACCTGGGCGGAAATTGGTCCACACCCACTTCAGTCCGCTCTCCGGCCAGCCTGACGAGCCCGGAAACTACCACACGCTCGAATGGATCCTGGAGGACCAGGGCGGCACCACCCGGCTGTCCCTGGCCCAGGACAACAACCCCAGCGAGGAAGCCGCCGCCCACTCCCAGGCGATGTGGGACAAGCTGGTGGCGGACGTGAAGGCCATCGCCGAACGCGGCTGATTCCCGCCTCCCAACGGGGTCGCACATGTTGTCGTTTTGGGCGTTCAAAACGACAACAACTGCGAGTTGCTTGGGTGGGGTGGCGCTTAAAGCCAAGCGGCCGCCGTCGGGCACCCCTCCTTGGGGGAAGCCCGACGGCGGCCGCCGGTTGTGTGCTGCCAGGCAGCGTGGCTGCTACTCGGCGTCGTGATCCGTTTCCAGGATCTGCACCAGGCGTTCCAAGGCGTCGTCCGCACCCGCGCCCTCGGCGCGGAGGACCACCACGTCGCCGTGCGAGGCGCCCAGGCTCATGAGGGACAGGATGCTGGCGGCATCCATTGCCTCGTCTGCCGGCTCCCCTTCGCGGGCGATGGTGATCTCCAGGTCGAACTCGCCTGCCGCCTCAGCGAAGATGGCGGCGGGGCGTGCGTGCAGGCCCACTCGGCTGGCGACGGTTGCGGTGCGTTCTGGCATTGTTGCTCCTTAGTCGTTCGGCGTGCTGATGGTTCAGCGCCGGGAGGATAGGTGGGTCGGGGCCGGCTTAGACGGTTACGGGAACCGGTTCAACCGTATCAACGGTCTTCTTGACTGCCCAGCGTTTGAGGGCGATCACGGACAGGGCCGTAACTACCGTACCGACCACGATCGAGACGACGAACATCAGGAAGTTGTCGATGGCGAAGAAGACGAAGATGCCGCCGTGCGGTGCCTTGGATCCGACGCCCGCCGCCATCGAGATGGCGCCGGTCACCGCGCCGCCGAGCATGCTGGCGGGGATGACGCGCAGGGGGTCTGCAGCGGCGAACGGGATGGCGCCTTCGGAGATGAAGGACGCCCCCAGCAGCCAGGCGGCCTTGCCGTTTTCCTGCTCCGCGAGGCTGAACAGCTTCTTGTTCAGGACGGTGGAGGCCAGCGCCATGGCCAGCGGGGGAACCATGCCGGAGGCCATGACCGCGGCCATGATCTGCCAGGGTGCCTGGTTGTCGATGGTTGCTGCCCCCAGGCCGGCGACGGCGAAGGAGTAGGCAACCTTGTTGACGGGACCGCCGAGGTCGAAGCACATCATCAGGCCCAGGATCACGCCGAGCGCGATGGCGCCGGCACCGGTCAGGCCGGACAGCCAGGCATTCAGGCCCTTGGTGATGGCCACGATCGGGCCGCCCAGGATCAGGAACATCAGGCCGGAGGCCACCAGCGATGCCAGCAGCGGGATGATCACCACGGGCATCAGGCCACGCAGCCAGCGGGCTACCTGCAGGCGGCCCACCACGTGGGCGATGTAACCGGCGAGCAGGCCGCCGACGATGCCGCCGAGGAAGCCGGCTCCCATGAATCCGGCCACGGCACCGGCGACGAAGCCGGGGGCGATGCCCGGACGGTCGGCGATCGCGTAGGCGATGTAGCCGGCCAGCGCCGGGACCAGGAAGCCCAGCGAGAGCGCGCCGATCTTGAAGAGCACCGCACCCAGGTAGGCGCCCAGCGGACCCCACGCGTTGTCAGGGAACTCGGTGGGCAGGTTGAACAGGCTGTTCTGGACAACGATGTTGTCCGCGTACTTGGTGATCAGGTAGCCGCCCATGAGGAAGCCGAGGGCGATCAGGAGGCCGCCACCTGCCACGAACGGAATCATGTAGCTGACACCGGTGAGCAGGGCCTTCTTCAGCTTCTGCCCGATGTGCTCGCCCTTCTCCTCAGCCTCGTGCTCGGCCTGCTCCTCGGCACCGAAGTGCGGGACGCGGCGGGCGTGGGGGTTGTCGGCTGCGGCGAGTGCTTCCTGGACCATCTTGTCCGGCTCGTCGATGCCGCGCTTCACGGGGGCGTTGATCACGGGCTTGCCGGCAAAGCGCTCCTTGCCGCGCACATCCACGTCCACCGCGAAGATGACGGCGTCCGCGGCGGCGATGACGGCGGGGTCCAGTGCCTTGGCGCCGGACGAGCCTTGGGTTTCCACCTGGAGGTCCACGCCCATTTCCCGGGCGGCTGCCACGAGGGAATCGGCTGCCATGTAGGTGTGCGCGATCCCGGTGGGGCAGGCCGTGACGGCTACCAGGCGCTTGGGGCCGCGTCCGCCGGACCCGGCCACACCGGCGGCGGGGGCACCGGCGGCGGAGCCGGCGGCACCTGCGCCAACGCTGGCACCAACCGGTACCGCGTCCGCGGGGGCGGTGGCAGCGTGGGCGGCGGGCTTGTCCGCCAAGGCCCCTTCAACGAGTTCCACGATCTCGGCCTCGGAGGAGGCGTTGCGCAGCGCTGCGGTGAAGTCCTTCTTGATCAGGGAGCGGGCCAGTTTGGAGAGCAGCTTCAGGTGCTCCTGGTCCGCGCCGTCCGGGGCGGCGATGAAGAAGACCAGGTCCGCCGGGCCGTCCTTGGCGCCGAAGTCCACCTTGGGGTTCAGGCGGGCCATGGCCAGGGTGGGTACCGTGACGGCGGCCGAGCGGCAGTGCGGGATGGCGATGCCGCCGGGGATGCCGGTGGCGGTCTTCTGCTCGCGGGCAAAGGCGTCGGCGAAGAGGCCCTCGACTTCTGAGGCACGTCCGGTGGCAGCTACCTTGCTTGCCAGATGCCGGATCACCGCTTCGGGCGCGTTACCCAGGTTCTGGTCGAGCTCGACCAGTTCCGTGGTGATGAGCTGAGTCACTGTCAATCCTTTCGAAGGGCCGTGATGGTTACGGCATCCGGGGTTGTTTGGTGTACTGCCGGAACAGTGGAACCCGGCAGGGAGGCGGCGGCGGCACCGTGGGCCACCGCCTGACGAAGGCAGTCGGCCGGGGCGGATCCCCGGCCGTGGGCGAGCAGGTAGCCGGCCAGCGCGGAGTCGCCCGCACCAACCGTGCTCACTGCGGCGACCGGCGGGTGCGTGGCCAGCCACGCGCCGTCGGCCGTTACAAGGACAGCTCCCTTGGAACCGAGAGTTGCCAGCACAGCACCCACGCCGGAACGAACGACGGCGGCCGCGGCGGCTGCGGCTGCAGCCGGGTCCGCTTCCAGCTCGTCTCCGGTGGCCGGGGCAAAACCGGCGGCTGCGGCCAGCTCAGCCAGTTCTTCGGCGTTGGGTTTGAGGAGGTCCGGTTTCCCGGAACCTGGGGTTGTTGCGCCGCTGCCCGTACCGTCGTCGGAGCTTCCGGCGTCGGTCAGGGAGGCGGCCAGGGGCGCCCCGGAGGAGTCGACGGCGATCAGCGGCGCTGTGCCATTGCCCGCCTCCCGGATCCGCCGGGCCACCATGGCGTAGAAGTTGTCCGGGAACCCGGGTGGCAGCGAGCCGGCCAGGACCACCCAGCTGGCGCCGCGTGAGCTTTCCAGCAGCAACTTGATGAGCGCTTCCTGCTGGTCTGCGGCCAGGACCGGCCCGGGTTCGTTGATCTTCGTGGTGACGCCGCCGGGTTCGGTGAGCGCCACATTGGTCCGCAGCGGCTCGTCGATGGGCAGGGAGACGAAAGGCACCCCCTGCTCGCGCAGTCCGGCCAGGACGGGATCGCCGTCCGCTCCGGGCAGGACCGCCAGGGAATCGAGGCCGGACGCCACCAGGGCGCGGGAGACGTTGACTCCTTTGCCGCCGGACTCCTGGCGGACGGAGACGGCACGCTGCACCTCACCGCGGGCCAGCGGGCCGGGCAGGGCAACGGTCCGGTCAAGGCTGGGGTTGGCCGTGAAGGTGACGATCATGCGATCACCACGTCGACGCCGGCGTCTTCCAGGGCGGCCGCGAGTTCGGGCCCGGGTTCACTGTCTGTGATCAAGGTGTCCAGGTCTTTCAGGGAGGCGAACTGGACCAGGGTTTCCGTGTCCAGCTTGGAGGAGTCGGCCAACACCACAATGCGGCGTGCCGACTGGACGAAGGCTGCCTTGACGGCCGCTTCTTCAGGATCGGGAGTGCTGACGCCGAAGGTGGCGTGGATGCCGTTGGTGCCGATGAACGCTATGTCCGGGCGGATGCGGGCGGCGGCGTCCACCGTCGCCTGCCCCACGGCCACCTGGGTAATGCCGCGGACGCGCCCGCCCAGGATCTGCAGGGCTACGCCGGGAACGTTGGAGAGCTTGCTGGCGATAGGGACGGCGTGGGTAATGACCACCAGTTCGTGGTGCGGCCCGGTTCCGTCGGTCGGTTCGATGGCGGTACGGCGCGCCAGCAGGTCCGCCAGGACCTCGGTGGTGGTGCCGCCGTCCATGAGGACGCTGGCCGGCGAGTTCCGTGGAATGAGCGCGAGTGCGGCCTCCGCGATGCGGATCTTCTGGTCCGGCCGCTGGATGGCACGCTCGGTGACGCTTTCTTCGGTGGTGCTGAAGCGGTCGGCAGCCACGGCGCCGCCGTGGACCCGGCGGACGGTGCCCGCGTTCTCCAGGGCGGCAAGGTCCCTGCGCACGGTTTCGGTGGTGATGCGGAAGCGCTCTGCCAGCAGGGTCACGCTGACCCGGCCGTTGCCGGCGACAAGCTCGGCAATCTTTTGCTGGCGCTCTTCGGCGAACACGTACCCTCCGTTGCGTAGGTTCCTGCGTGACTGGCATCACATTGATGTTGAGTTACTTGACTTTATCTTTGCTTATGTTGGTTTGTCAATGGAAACCCACACGAAACAAAATCGGTTTGGGGAGGGACCCCTGTGGACGCAGGAAAGCCGGGCCGGACCTGGGATGGTCCAGCCCGGCTCTCCGGGTTCATGGCTTACTCCGGACTCTCGTTCCGGGATTCGCTGTGGCTAGATGCCGCCGTCGCGGGTTTCGTGCCGGGTGATGCGCTCGCCAGTGTTGGGATCGATGACCGAACGGGACTCGCTGACGCGGCGGCTCCGGCCGGGGGAGGCCAGGATCAGCGAGGCGATCAACCCAATCACGCCCACGGCGATCAGGATGTAGCCCACCAGCTGCTGGTCCACGAACGGGATCAGCCCTGGAGCCACGGCCCAGGCAAGGATGGCGCCGAGGGCGATGAGGAAGATAGACGAGCCAATTCTCATGACGTGCTCCTTATAGCCGCGTCCTGCGCGGCGCTGGTAGGGCATTGCGGTGATGGTGGTGCGTATGGTGCCACTGCTAAGCATGCTGTCTGTCAGGCGACACGCTACCTCCCGGCGATTCCGGATTCAATCACCGCGCCGGGGCGGCGTGCACGCCTCGCTAGGCTGGTCCGGTGGAAACAGTTGTGTGGTCCAAGCCGGAAGAGTTGCGCGCCGGCACCCCCTTGCTGGTGATGATGCACGGCTACGGCACGGACGAGTCCCGGATGGTGCGCCTCTTCGAGTACCTGCCCCAGGAGTTCACGTTCGCCGCGCTGCGTGCTCCCATGCCCATCGGGGACCACTGGGGATGGTTCCTGCTGGACTACTTCCTGGCCAACGACTTTGCGGACGTTATCTCCGCGGCCACCTCCGTGCGGGCCTGGATCGGATCGGTCAAGGACCAGCACAGCAGCGTCACCCTGATGGGGTACTCCCAGGGGATGGCGATGGCAAGCACGCTCATGCGGCTGCACCCCGATGACTACAAGGCCGTGGTGGGGCTGTCCGGCTTCGTGCTCAACAACGAACTCCTGTCCACGATGGACTCCTTCGACACCAAACCGCCGTTCTTCTGGGGGCGGGACAAGGCGGACCTGGTGATCAATGAGGACGCCACTGCCTACACCGCCGAGTGGCTGGCTGCCAACACATTGCTGACGGCCCGGACCTACCCGGGCATGGGGCACGCCATGTCCAAAGCCGAGATGGTGGACATCAGCGCATTCCTGCGCCACTACGTGCTGCGCTGAACTCCGCCCGGTGCTGCCGGGCCGGGAAAAAACAGTTGCCAGTCAAATTTGCAAGCGCTTACACTCGTCTGTGGCCATGATCGGTCCTGCAGTGGGCGGACACGGAGATGCTGCTGTGCGCGTGCGCACGGGAGCCTCCTGTGGCCGCACCGGCGGGGCCGGCTGTCCGCAGACTGAAAGGACACCGCACCGCTGATGACACACCTCACGTCACCCGGGACTACCGACTGGACCGGCGCCGCCGCAATCCTGTTCGACCTCGACGGAGTACTGACGCCCACAGCCACAGTGCATGAGCGCGCGTGGCAGGAACTCTTCGACGGCTACCTGGCCTCGCATCCGGACGTTCCCGGGTACCGCGAAAGCGACTACTTCGACCATATTGACGGCAAACCCCGCTTCGACGGGGTGCGGGACTTCCTTTCGTCCCGCGGTATCACCCTGCCCGAAGGCCCGCTCGACGACGACCCCGCCCACGAAACGGTCCAGGGCCTGGGCAACCGGAAGAACGGGATCTTCAACGACATCGTCAGCGCCGGCGTCGAACCTTTCGACGGCTCGGTGCGGTTCCTCGAAGCGGTGCTGGCGCAGGGACTCAAAGTCGCCGTCGTCTCGTCCTCCCGGAACGCGCCCGCCGTCCTGCAGGCGGCCGGGCTCAGCCACCACTTCCCGGTCGTGGTGGACGGGGTGGTTGCCGCGGAACAGGGCCTGCCCGGCAAGCCGAGCCCTGCCACCTACGAATACGCCGCGAAACTGCTGGACCTCTCCAGCGCCGAGTGCGTGGTGGTTGAAGACGCCGTGTCCGGGGTGCAGGCCGGACGGGCCGGGTCGTTCCACTCCGTCATTGGGGTGGACCGGGGCGCCGGCCGGCAGACGCTCCTGGACGCCGGTGCCACCTTGGTGGTCAATGACCTTCAGGAACTCATCCCCTAAGCCGGTGATGCCCGTTCCCCCGGGCTACCGGTGCCGCTACCCCCCAAGTGGCACCCATCCGAGCAGCGCATTCTCCCCGAATACCTCGTGCCCGCCCCCCGGCGGCACCCAGCAAGGCCAAAAGGATCCCCACCATGGCAGTCATTACCGCGGACCGCGAACGGTTCCCCGACACCCCCTGGCAACTCGTCGAAACCCGCCACGAGGCTGGTGGCGCAGGCACCCTCGAAACACTCTTTGCCCTGGGAAACGGGCACCTGGGTATCCGCGGCGCCCACTGGGCGGCGGCGGATGGCGGCCTGCCCGGCAGCTTCATCAACGGGCTGCATGAAATTTGGGACATCAAGCACGCGGAAAACGCCTTTGGCTTTGCCCGGACCGGGCAACGCATCATCTACGTTCCGGATGCCAACAACTTCGCGGTGGTGGTGGACGGCGAAAGCCTCAGCCTCGCCGAGTCCGAGGTCCTGGAATACCGGCGCGCCGTGGACTTTTCCACCGGAATCTACGAATGCCGCATCACCTGGCAGTGCCGGTCCGGGGCCGCCGTGACCACCACTGAACGGCGCGCCGTCGGCTTCGAGTCCCGCGGCTGCCTCGGCATCTCGCTGGAAGTGGCCACGGACCGGCTGGTTTCGCTGGACGTCACCTCCCAGGTGATCAACCGCCAGGACCAGCCGGTGGAGGACCACTCCGTGCACGATCCGCGCCGGTCCGGCCGCCACGCCGGACGGGTACTGCTGCCCGTAAACCTTGACGGCGGCGACGGTTCGCTGCGCCTCTCGTGGGAGGCCGCAGAATCAAAGCAACGGGTGGGCCTGGCCGTGGACCACTGGACCTCTGCGGGGCACCAGCCTTTCGAAACCCTGGTGGACCAGGATGACAGCAGCGTCCGGTATGTCCTGGCAGTGGAGCCGGACGAACCCTTCCGGCTGGAAAAGAGCGTCAGCTACGCCGCCGGCCGCCGCGTCCAGGACCCGAACGTCGATGCAGCCGCGGTGGCCGAGGAAGCCCTTCGCCCGGTGAACGAAATCTTCGCCGAGAGCATGGCCCACTACCGCGGCTACTGGGCCACGTCCGACATTGTGGTGGGCGGCGGCAGCCCGGGGCTTCAGCAGGCCATCCGGTGGAACCTCTTCCAGCTGGCCCAGGCGACGGCCCGCGCCGATGTTGCCGGCATTCCCGCCAAGGGAGTAACCGGCTCCGGCTACGAGGGGCACTACTTCTGGGACCAGGAGGTATACCTGCTGCCCTACCTCACCTACACCAACCCCGACGGCGCGCGGCAGGTCCTGGAGTTCCGCCACGGCATGCTGCCAGAGGCCAAGATCCGCGCCAAGGAACTGAGCGTTGACGGTGCACTCTTCCCGTGGCGCACCATCAACGGACTCGAAGCAAGTGCCTATTACGCTGCCGGAACGGCCCAGTTCCACATCGCGGCCGCGATCGCCTTCGCCACCAACAGGTACCTCTGGGCCACCGGCGATGCCGCCTTCCGGGACGGAATGGGTGCCCAACTGCTCATCGAGACGGCCCGGATGTGGATCTCCCTGGGCTTCTTCGGCAAGGACGGCCTTTTCCACATCCATGGCGTCACCGGCCCCGACGAATACACGGCCGTGGTGAATGACAACCTCTATACGAACGTGATGGCCCGCTTCAACCTGCGGGTCGCCGCGGCGCTGGACCACCCCGGGATCGACGACGCCGAGCGGGAGCTCTGGGAGCAGGCCGCCAACCGGATGCAGCTGCCCTTCGATGAGGACCTGCAGGTGCACTCCCAGGACAACGACTTCATGACCCTGGAAGCCTGGGACTGGACCACCCCGCGGTCCAAGTACCCCCTGCTGCTGCACTTCCACCCGCTGGTGATCTACCGCCACCAGGTCCTCAAGCAGGCGGACACGGTCCTGGTCATGTTCCTCCAGTGGCAGGACTTCACGGCACGGGAGAAGCAGCGGGCCTTCGACTTCTACGATCCCATCACAACCGGCGACTCCACCCTGTCCGCCTGCGTGCAGGGGATCATGGCGGCCGAGGTGGGGTATTCAAAGGAAGCCCTGGACCACTTCACCAGTGCCGCGTTCATCGACCTGGACGACACCCACGGCAATACGATCGACGGCGTCCACATCGCCTCCACCGGCGGCGTGTGGTCCTCCCTGGTGTGCGGCTTCGCAGGCTTGCGGGACCAAGGGCCGGTCCCGTTCTTCGATCCGCGCCTGCCCGCGGAGTGGGATTCGCTGGCCTTCCACCTGAAGGTCAGAGGCCGGCTGTTGCTGGTCCAGCTCGCGTCCGGTTCCATCACTCTCACCGTGCAGGAAGGTGAACCCCTGGAAATTGACGTCCGGGGCCAGCGGGTCCTCGCAGCGGCGCAGGGCGTGCAGGTCCCGCTGGAGCCGGTGGCCATTCCTGAACCGACGGTCTTCCCCAGCGGCCTTCCGACGGCGAGCATCCCGGTGGTCCGCGGCCACAGCTAGGCCCCTGCCGGGCACCCGGGTGGGTCCGACGGCGGGAGGAGACGGTGGTGCGCCCGCCGCCCTAGTCTCCTGCCGTCGTCGCCCGTTCCACCTGGAGTGCCGCGTCCAGCGGATGCGCGCGTTCATCGCGGGACATGTTGGCGGCTGCCATGGCCACCACCCCCACGACGGGGCACACGCCGCCGGCCACGAGGAAGATCAGCCAGATGGGCAGTACCTCCGCCGCCGGTCCTGCCAGCGCCATGGAGACCGGCATCAGGGCCAGCGACACAAAAAAGTCCAGGCTGGAAATCCTTCCCAGCAGGTGCGGCGGCACGCGTCTCTGGAGCAGGGTGCCCCAGATGACCATGCCGACGCTGCCGGTGGCACCGAACACGAAGAGGGCCGCCCCGACCGCCCAGAAGTTGTCCATCACGCCGATCGCGACCAGGGGGAGGCTGCCGGCACCCCAGGACACCATCATGACCGTGAGGTACCGCCGCGGCAGCCGGAAGGACGCGGTGAGCAGCGAGCCCAGGGCAGCGCCGACGCCCATGATGGCGAGCAGGAACCCGAACGCGCTTGAATCCCCGCCGAGCTGGTCGCGGACCACAAACGGGAGCAGCACCTCGATGGGGCCGATCAGGAACAGCACCGAGATGCAGGCCCACAGGAGTGTCCACAGGAGCCAAGGGGTGCGCACGGTGTAGCTGACGCCCTCACGCAAGTCCCGGATGAAGGATTGCCGACGGCGTTCCGCGCCTTCCGCCGCTTCCCCGCCTTCGCCGCGGGTGTCCGGGCGTTCCTGGGGGCGCAGGAAGTTCAGGATGACGAAAGCCGCGAAGTGGCAACCGGCAACCGCGGTTACTGCGTGCGACGGCGAGAGCGCTGCCACCAGGACGCCTGCCGCCGCGGGCCCGGCCGCCTGTTGCAAAACCGGCCGCATGGACCCTTCCATGCCGTTGGCCGCCAGCAGGTCTTCCGGTGGCAGGATGCGCGGCAGGATGGCCGAGTACGCCGGGAAGAAGAACGCCGCACCCACCCCCAGCACGAACGCGCCCACCGCCACGTGCCACAATTCCAGCCAACCGGCGATCGCCAGCCCGCTGATGGCGGCGATCACGGCAAGGTTGGCGCCTTCCACGGCGATGATGAGGCGGCGCTGGGGGACCCGGTCGGCCGCGATCCCGCCGGCCAGGACGAAGGCCACCAGGCCAACGCTGCCCGCCGCTGCCACCAGGGAGAGGTCCAATGGGCCGCCACCCAGGTGGATCACCTGGTAGACCATGGCCACGGCCCACATCCCGGACCCGAAAATCGAGATGGCCAGGGCCGCAATCAGCACACGGTACTCGCGATGGGCAAACGGCCGCAAAGCTTTGGGCGTGGGCATAGGCCAAGTTTAGGGGCCTTCCGGCCGGCACGACCACCCTGGGCGGCCCGGCCGGAACCCCGTTCCGGATTATCCGGCCAGGAGGGTGCTGGCTTCCTGGCGGGTGGTGCCGGAGTCTTGGATGCCGTCGGCGATGTGGGCGAGTTCGGCGGGGATGTCGCGGCCTTTTTTGCGCATGGCGGTGGCCCAGAGGCGGCCGGCGCGGTAGGAGGAGCGGACCAGGGGGCCGGACATGACGCCGAGGAAGCCGATGTCCTGGGCTTCGTGCTGGAGGTCGACGAATTCCTGGGGTTTGACCCAGCGGTCCACGGGGAGGTGGCGTTCGGAGGGGCGGAGGTATTGGGTGATGGTGATCAGGTCGCAGCCGGCCTCGTGCAGGTCGCGGAGGGCTTCGGAGATTTCCTCGCGGGTTTCTCCCATGCCCAGGATGAGGTTGGATTTGGTGACCATGCCCAGGTTGCGGCCCTGGGTGATGACGTCCAGGGAGCGGTCGTAGCGGAACGCGGGCCGGATGCGTTTGAAGATCCGGGGCACGGTTTCGACGTTGTGGGCGAAGACTTCGGGGGCGGAGTCGCAGATCGCTTTGATGTGGTCGGGGTTGCCGGAGAAGTCGGGGATGAGCAGTTCCACGCCGGTGCCGGGGTTCAGTTCGTGGATCTTGCGGACGGTTTCGGCGTAGAGCCAGACGCCTTCGTCTTCGAGGTCGTCGCGGGCCACCCCGGTGACGGTGGCGTAGCGCAGTTGCATGGACTGGACGGAGCGGGCCACCTTGGTGGGTTCGAACATGTCCACGGGGGAGGGTTTGCCGGTGTCGATCTGGCAGAAGTCGCAGCGGCGGGTGCATTCGGACCCGCCGATCAGGAAGGTCGCTTCCTTGTCTTCCCAGCATTCGAAGATGTTCGGGCAGCCGGCCTCTTCACAGACGGTGTGCAGGCCTTCCTTTTTGACCAGGTTCTTCAGCCCGACGAACTCCGGGCCCATCTGGACCTTGGCTTTGATCCATTCCGGCTTCCGCTCCACCGGAACGGCAGCATTGCGCTGCTCGATCCGCAGCATCTTCCGGCCTTCAGGTGCCAATGTCATCGTTGTTCCTTTGTTTGCTCGAAGGGGGGCCGACAGGCTCAACGACCGTTTGCTGAGCCTGTCGGAACCAGGGTCAGGACAGGGGTGCGATGCCTGGGTAGAGCGGGTGGGCTTTGGCCAGGGCCTCGACGCGGTGACGGAGCCCGGAAAGGTCCGCGCCGGCGTCGGCCGTCAATGCCTCGGCGATGATGTCCGCAACCTCCCGGAAGGCGTCCTCGTCGAACCCGCGGGTGGCCAGCGCCGGGGTGCCGATGCGCAGGCCTGAGGTGACCATGGGCGGGCGCGGGTCGAAGGGCACGGCGTTGCGGTTGACGGTGATGTCGATCGCGGCGAGCCGGTCCTCGGCCTGCTGTCCGTCAAGTTCGCAGTTGCGCAGGTCGACGAGGACCAGGTGCACGTCGGTGCCGCCGGAGACCACACTGATGCCCTTTGCGGTGACGTCCGGCTGGACCAGGCGTTCTGCCAGCAGGCGCGCGCCGGCGAGCACACGTTCCTGGCGTTCGCGGAACTCTTCGGTGGCGGCGATCTTGAAGGCCACCGCCTTGCCGGCGATGACGTGTTCCAGCGGGCCGCCCTGCTGTCCCGGGAACACTGCCGAGTTGATCTTCTTGGCGATGTCGGCGTCGTTGCTCAGGATGATCCCGCCGCGCGGACCGGCGAGGGTCTTGTGCGTGGTGGAGGTGGTGACGTGCGCGTGCGGCACCGGGCTCGGGTGAAGGCCTGCTGCGACCAGCCCGGCGAAGTGCGCCATGTCCACCATCAGGTACGCGCCCACGGAATCGGCGATCCGGCGGAACTCGGCGAAATCCAGCTGGCGGGCGTAGGCGGACCAGCCGGCCACGATGAGCTGCGGCTTGTGCTCCCGGGCCAGGCGTTCCACCTCGGCCATGTCGATGGTGTGGGTGTCCTCCCGGACCTGGTACGGCACCACGTTGTAGAGCTTGCCGGAGAAGTTGATGCGCATGCCGTGCGTGAGGTGGCCGCCGTGCGCCAGGTTCAGGCCCATGATGGTGTCGCCGGGCTTGATCAGGGCGTGCATCACGGAGGCGTTGGCTTGGGCTCCGGAGTGCGGCTGGACGTTGGCGTATTCCGCGCCGAACAGGGCCTTCACCCGGTCGATCGCCAGTTGCTCGATCACGTCGACGTGTTCGCAGCCGCCGTAGTAGCGCTTGCCCGGGTAGCCCTCAGCGTACTTGTTGGTCAGGACTGAGCCTTGGGCCTGCATGACGGCGGCGGCCGTGTGGTTCTCGGAGGCGATCATTTCCAGGCCGTCGCGCTGGCGGCCAAGCTCGTCGTCGATCCTGGCGGCAACCTCAGGGTCCAGGACGGACAGGTCGGCGTTCAGGCTGGGGGAGGCCACCTGCTCGAAGGCGCCCACTTCTGCCGGGGCGCTCACAGCTCGCCGCCGTTTGCTGCGGCGTATTCCTCGGCGGACATGAGCGGGCCTTCCTCGGTGACGGACACCTTGAAGAGCCAGCCTGCACCGTAGGGATCGCTGTTGATCAGGGCGGGGTCCGAGACCACGCCGTCGTTGATCTCGGTGACCTCGCCGGTGACCGGGGCGTAGAGGTCGGAGACGGACTTGGTGGATTCCACCTCGCCGCAGGTTTCGCCGGCCGTGACGATGGAGCCGACCTCAGGCAGGTCCACGTACACGATGTCGCCCAGGGCGTCGGCCGCCACGGCGGAAATCCCGATCCCCGCAGGCCCGGATCCGTCCACAGCAACCCATTCGTGCTCGGCGGAGTATTTCAGTTCAGCTACAACTTTTGCCATGTGTGTTTCCTTGGGTTCGTGTTGAGAAAGTGAGAAAGCGTTGGGTTGATTCCCGCAACAAGTGAGCGGGCGTTGGGTTGATTCCCGCAACAAGTGAGCGGGCGTTGGGTTGATTCCCGCAAGAAGTGAGCGGGCGTTGGGTTGATTCCCGCAAGAAGTGAGCGGGCGTTGGGTTGATTCCCGCAACAAGTGAGCGGGCGTTGGGTCCTGCGGGTGCGGCCCCCCGGGCCGAACCCAGCCCCGGAAGCTACTTCTGGCGCCTGTAAAACGGGAGGGGGACCACTTCGAAGCGCTCGGGCTTTCCGCGGAGGTCGATGTCAAGGACGGTGCCGACTTCAGCAAATTCGACCTCGACGTAGGCCATGGCGATGGGGTATCCGAGGGTGGGGGAGGGCTGGCCGGAGGTTACTTCGCCCACCAGGGTGCCGTCCTTAAGGACGGGGTAATGGGCGCGGCCGGCGCGGCGTCCGGCACCCTTGAGGCCCACCAACTTCTGCCCGATGGTTGATCCGACTCCGGCGGCCTTGATGGCTGCCAGGGCGTCCTTGCCCACGAAGTCGCCTTCCTTGGCCAGCGACACCACGGGGCCCAGGCCTGCCGCGTAAGCGTTGACGTAGCGGGAGAGTTCGTTGCCGTAGAGCGGCATCCCGGCTTCGAGGCGTAGCGAGTCGCGGGCGGCGAGGCCGGCGGGCACCAGGCCGGAGCCTTCGCCGGCCTGGAGCAGTGCCTCCCACAGCGCGGGCGCGTCCAGGTTGGGAACGTAGATCTCGAACCCGTCCTCGCCGGTGTAGCCGGTCCGGGCCACGAGCAGGTCTTGGACCGTGCCGTTGACGGCGATGCCCACCTCCACGGCGGCGTAGTACTTGAGCCCGGTGAGCAGTGCGTGCTGTTCGGCCGGGACCAGCGTCAGGAGGATCGCTTCGGAATTCGGTCCCTGGACGGCGATCAGCGAGGTGTTGGCGGAGGCGTCCTCCACAGTGACGTCGAAGGCGGCGGAGCGTTCCAGGAGTTCCTTGGCCACCACTGCGGCGTTGCCCGCGTTGGGCACCACCAGGTACCTGTCAACGCCCTCTTCGGGGGATGGCCGGCGGTAGGTGATGAGGTCGTCGATGATGCCGCCGTCTTCGTTGCAGATCAGCGAGTACTTTGCCTTGCCGATGGCGACCGCGGAGATCTTGCCCACCAGGGCGTAGTCCAGGAACGCGGCGGCGTCGGGGCCGGTGACCCAGACTTCTCCCATGTGGGAGAGGTCGAACAGCCCGGCGGCCTTGCGGACAGCGTGGTGTTCCGCGAGTTCAGACTCGTACTTGAGCGGCATCTGCCAGCCGCCGAAGTCCGTGAACGAGGCCCCGGCCTTCTTGTGCTGCTCGAAAAGAGCGGTGTAGTTCTCGGTCATGGGAATCAGTCTTCCAATCCGGTGATTGAGCTTGTCGAAGTCTCGAACGCTTCGAGGGGCGGGCAGGAGCAGACCAGGTTCCGGTCGCCGGCGGCGCCGTCGATCCGGCCGACGGGTGGGAAGTACTTGTCCTGGCGGAGCGAGGCAACGGGGAAGGCCGCCTGCTCCCGCGGGTAGGCGCGGTCCCAGTCAGAGCTGACGACGGCGGCCGCAGTGTGGGGTGCGTTGCGCACCGGGGATGCCTCCAGGGTGATGTCGCCGTTGGCCACCTGCTGGATCTCGCCATGAATGGTGATCATGGCCTCGATGAAGCGGTCGATCTCGGCCAGGTCCTCGGACTCGGTGGGCTCCACCATCAGCGTGCCCGCGACGGGGAACGAAAGGGTGGGGGCGTGGAAACCGAAGTCGATCAGCCGCTTGGCCACGTCCTCGGCCGTGACTCCCGTCTTCGCGGTGAGTTCGCGCAGGTCCAGGATGCATTCGTGCGCCACCAGCCCGCCTTCACCGGTGTAGAGGACCGGGAAGTACTCGTTCAGGCGGGACGCGACGTAGTTGGCCGCCAGCAGCGCGGACTTGGTGGCCTCGGTCAGGCCCTCACCGCCCATCAGCTTCACGTACGCCCACGAAATCGGCAGCACGCCGGCCGAACCGAACCGGGACGCCGAGATCGCCACCCCGTGCCCGGGCTCGTGCGCCGCCTTGTTCGCGTCGCCCGGCATGAACGGTGCCAGGTGCGCCTTGGCGGCAACGGGCCCGACGCCGGGTCCCCCGCCGCCGTGCGGGATGCAGAAGGTCTTGTGCAGGTTCAGGTGGGACACGTCCCCGCCGAACTGGCCCGGCTGGGCCAGCCCTACAAGTGCGTTGAGGTTGGCCCCGTCGATGTAGACCTGGCCGCCGGCAGCATGCACAGCGTCACAGACTTCGCGGACATCGGAGTCGTACACGCCGTGGGTGGAGGGGTAGGTGATCATGATGGCCGAGAGGACGTCCTTGTTGGCCTCGATCTTGGCCGTCAGGTCGTCGTGGTCGATCGTCCCGTCAGCGGCGGTGGCAACCACGACCACCTTCATGCCCGCGAGGACGGCGGAGGCGGCGTTGGTGCCGTGCGCCGAGGCTGGGATCAGGCAGACGGTGCGCTGCTGCTCGCCGCGGGATTGGTGGTAGCCGCGGATCGCGAGCAACCCGGCGAGCTCGCCCTGGGAGCCCGCGTTGGGCTGGATGGACACCTGGTCATACCCGGTGATCTCGGCGAGGTCCGCTACCAGGCCGGCGATGAGTTCGCGCCAGCCTTCGGTCTGGGAGTCCGGGGCGAACGGGTGGATCGAGGCGAACTCCGGCCAGGAAATGGCTTCCATCTCGGCCGTGGCGTTCAGCTTCATGGTGCATGAACCCAGCGGGATCATGGTGCGGTCCAGCGCCAGGTCACGGTCCGAGAGCTTGCGGATGTAACGCAGCAGCTGGGTTTCAGACCGGTGCGTGTTGAAGACCGGGTGCTGCAGGTAGGCCGAGGAACGCAAAATAGTGTCGGGCAGTTCGAATCCCTGGGCGTCACCCACCGGACCGGCGCCAAAGGCGACGGCGACGGCGGAAAGTGTTGCCGCCGTCGTCGTCTCATCAACGGAGACGCCCACCGTGTCCGGATCGATGAAGCGCAGGTTGATGCCGCGGGCTTCAGCGGCGGTGATCACCTTGGCGGCCTTGCCCGGAACGCGGACGGTGAGGGTGTCGAAGAAGGAGTCCGTGACCAGTTCGCGGCCCAGTGACGTGAGTGCTGTTGCCAGGACCCTGGCCTTGTGGTGGACGGTCTCTGCGATCGCCTTCAGGCCGTCGGGGCCGTGGTAAACGGCGTAGAAGGAGGACACGATGGCCAGCAGCGCCTGGGCGGTGCAGATGTTGGATGTGGCCTTCTCGCGGCGGATGTGCTGCTCGCGGGTCTGCAAAGCCAGGCGGTAAGCGGGAACGCCGGCATCGTCCTTGGACACCCCAACCAGGCGGCCGGGCAGGGAACGTTCCAGGCCCTTTCGGACGGCCATGTAGGCGGCGTGCGGCCCCCCAAAGAACAACGGCACACCAAAACGCTGGGCCGAGCCGACAGCAATGTCCGCGCCCTGCTCGCCCGGAGGGGTAATCAGGGTCAGGGCCAGCAGGTCCGCAGCCACCGTGACCAGCGCGCCCCGGTCCTTGGCAGCGGTGATCACGGCGGATTGGTCCCACACCCGGCCGGAGACCCCGGGCTGCTGCAGCACGACGCCATTGATGTCGCCCTCGGGCAGGCCCTTGGACAGGTCCGCGACCTCCACCTCGAAGCCCAGCGCCTCCGCACGGCCCCTGACAATAGCGATGGTCTGCGGAAGTACGTCGATGTCCAGGACAGTCTTGCCGTCCTTGGCTGCCGCGGACTTGTTGGCGCGGCGCATCAGGAGCACGGCCTCGGCCACGGCGGTGGCTTCATCCAGCAAGGAAGCGTTGGCTATCGGGAGCGCCGTCAGGTCCTGCACCATGGTCTGGAAGTTCAGCAGCGCCTCAAGCCGGCCCTGCGAGATTTCCGGCTGGTAGGGCGTGTAGGCGGTGTACCAGGCCGGGGATTCCAGGATGTTGCGGCGGATCACCGGCGGCGTCACGGTGTCGTAGTAACCCTGGCCGATCATCTGGACGGCAGTCTTGTTCTTCGCGGCAAGCTTCCGCAGTTCCGTGAGGACTTCAACCTCGCTGAGGGCGTCGGTCAGCTTGAGCGCAGTTTCCTGCCGGATGGACGCGGGGACGGCCACGTCAACCAGGCCGTCCACGCTGTCGTATCCCACGGCCTTGAGCATGGTGTCGACGTCGGCCTGGCGGCGCGCACCGATATGGCGGTCCACGAAGGATGTTGGAAGCGACTGAATCGTCATGAGGAACTCCAGGTCTGGCCGGCCAGGGTGGCACAGCGTGGGATGGGTTCCTCCCCGCTCTGTATTGGACCTGAGAGATTCCGCGTTGCCTGCTGGTGGCAGGGGACCGCTTGCACCGTCGGTGAACCAGGCCGGAGCCTGGTTGCTTTCCAGAGTCGCCTCGCCGTGACGGTACATGGGCCTGAGAGATTCCTGGGGAGGATTTGCTCCTACGGCGCCTGCCCGGTGATTCGCCGGGAGGACTCTCCCGTCACAGCTCGAAAGGCTTATTCAAATGTGGGTGATTCGGCTCACAAGGTATCGGGACGAACCCGTCATTGGCAAATCGGCCAGGTGCGGTGAGGGGCTTGACTGGGCGCGTGACGCCTTCGTTCCCCGCTTGTGTCGGAAGGGGTTTGACATTCGATCGTGACGGACACCACACTGAACCCGGGATTGGCGCCGCCGGTGGCTGGCTCAGCGTATCCGGAGCGGCCTACCAGTCGGCGCCTGTCCCGTGCATGCCCGGCGGCGGCCCAAAAAGCCGCCGACCTCCAACTGAATACGCCTTCGACCTGCGGCGGGAGAGTCCTGCCGGGTACACCCAGCAGGCGCCGTAGGAGCAAACCCTCCCCAGGAAACTCTCAGGCCCACGTACCGCCGCGGACAGGCAACTCTGGAAAGCAGCCGGGCATGACCTTGGCTCACCGACGGTGCAAGCGGCTTTGGCTGCGGAAACTCTCAGGTCCACAACAGAGCGGGGAGGAACCAAATCTTTGCGGCTCCAAAAGCCGCTTTATCGATGGAGTTCCTCATGGCGATTCATCCCCCCACGTCCAACAGCGAACCAGCCCGCGGCCAGGGTGCTGCCACGGCGGCCCGCAGCGGGCCTCCCCACCTGGAACGGCAACTCACCAACCGGCATATCCAGCTCATCGCCATTGGTGGCGCGATCGGCACAGGCCTGTTCATGGGTTCCGGCAAGACCATTTCCGCCGCCGGACCTTCCGTGATCTTCGTGTACATGATCATCGGCTTCATGCTTTTCTTCGTCATGCGGGCCATGGGCGAGTTGCTGCTGAGCAACCTGAACTACAAGTCCTTCAGTGATTTCGCCGCCGACCTCCTGGGTCCGTGGGCAGGCTTCTTCACCGGGTGGACGTACTGGTTCTGCTGGGTGATCACCGGAATCGCGGACGTCATCGCCATCGCCGGGTACTCAAAAGAACTTTGGCCGGCGCTGCCGCTTTGGATCCCGGGCCTGGCCACGGTGGGCATCCTGCTGCTGCTGAACCTCGCCACGGTCAAGGCGTTCGGCGAGACAGAGTTCTGGTTCGCCCTCATCAAGATCGTCGCCATCGCGGCCCTGATCATCGTGGGACTTTTCATGATCTTCACCGGTTTCCAGAGCGACGCGGGCACGGCTAGCTTCACCAACCTGTGGAGCCATGGCGGGTTCTTCCCCAATGAGTTCATGGGCTTTGTGGCCGGATTCCAGATTGCAGTATTCGCCTTCGTGGGCATCGAACTGGTGGGCACCACCGCCGCCGAGGCCAAGAATCCCGAGCGCACGCTGCCCAGGGCCATCAACGCCATCCCCGTCCGCGTGCTGCTCTTCTATGTCGGCGCGCTGGTCATCCTCATGGCAGTCACCCCGTGGACCCAGTTCGCCGCCGGCCACAGCCCCTTCATCGGGATGTTCTCCCTGGCCGGCCTCGGCGCCGCGGCCACGGTGGTCAACCTGGTGGTCCTCACTTCGGCGATGTCCTCTGCGAACTCCGGCATCTACTCCACGTCCCGCATGGTCTTCGGCCTGGCCCAGGAAGGCGACGCCCCCGGTGTCTTCAGCCGGCTCTCCACGAGGAAGGTGCCCAGCAACGCGCTGTTCCTGTCCTGCGTCCTGCTGCTGTCCGGCGTCGTACTCATGTATGCGGGCCAGGATGTTGGCATGGCCTTTGAAATGGTGACCACCGTGTCGGCCGTCTGCTTCGTCTTTGTCTGGTCGATCATCCTCGCGAGCTACATCTCTTTCCGGCGTCGCCGCCCGCACCTGCACGCGGCCTCGAAGTTCAAGATGCCCGGTGGCATCCCCGCCGTGTGGGTGGTGTACGCGTTCTTCGCCTTCGTTCTCTGGGCCCTGACCACCCAGCCCGACACGCTCGCTGCCCTGCTGGTGACTCCCGTCTGGTTCGTCATCCTCGGCGTGGCGTGGGCCATTCTCCGGCGCCGTCCCGCGCACCTGGCCCGCTTCGAGGTCTTCCGGGCCGAGCTTCGGGCCGACGAGGCCGCCGGTCGCCGCGGCGAACGCGCGGACGCAGAAGAGCCGGCCCAAAAAGTGTAAGCATGCTTAGTGTTTATCCACTTAGGATGGGATGACACGGCAGCCACGCGCTGCAGGTCGATTTGAATGAAGGTGACCATGGCCCGGCGCAGCAACCCCGCACTCCGTATCGCACAGGAAACCGCCCATAACGCGATGTTTGACGCCCAGGGCAAGCCCAAGCCCGGCGTTCACAACATGATCCTGAAGGCCGTGCAGATCCAGCGGCCTTTGGTGGTGGGCTACATCCGGAGGCTCCAGAAGAAGCATCCGCGGGCAACAGGCGCGCAGTTGGCAGACATCGCGGAACGCGACTACCTCCGGGCTGTCGCCGGAGGAGGCGCCCTGGTGGGTGCCACCGCCGTCGTCCCCGGCGTTGGAACCGTGGCGTCGCTGGGACTTTCCGCGGCCGCCACCGTTGGCTTCCTGGAAGCCACGGCCCTTTACGCAACGTCGCTGGCTGAACTGCACGGCATCAGGCTGACCAACCCGGAGAAAGCCGGCACCATGGTCATGGCCATCATGCTCGGCGAAGAGGGCACTGCGCTGCTGGGGACCCTCAGCGGCCAGGCAGCCGGCAACAGCGCAGGCAATGCCTGGGGGAGCGTTCTGTCCAAGTCGATGGTGGTGCCGGGATTCGGGAGCGTCCGTAAGCGGATCCAGTCGGCCTTCCTGAAGAACCTCCTGAAGCGGCAGGGCACTGCGTTATTTGGCCGCGCCCTGCCCTTCGGGATAGGGGCTGTTGTGGGTGGAGCCGGTAACCTCATGATGGGCCGCGCAGTGGCCAGGAACGCCCGCGAGGCTTTTGGGCCGATGCCGGACACCATTCCCGGCGAGCTGACCGCCGCTGCCGCGCCGGACAACCTGACGCTGGAAGGCAACACACTTGGATCTCAACGCTGACGTAGGGCAATCATTCGGCTCCTGGACGGCAGGAGGCGATCCGGCGATGTTCCAGATGGCCACCAGCGTAAACGTGGCGTGCGGCCTCCACGCCGGTGACCCCATCACCATGCTGGACAGCTGCAGGGCCGCCTACGAACTGGATGTCACCGTCGGGGCCCAACTCGGCTACCGCGATCTGGCCGGCTACGGCCGCCGCGCGCTGGACATGAGTTTTGATGAGCTCTTCGGTGACGTGCTGTACCAACTGGGGGCGCTCGACGGCGTAGCGCATGCGGTGGGTGCCTCTGTGGACTACGTCAAGCCTCACGGAGCCCTGTATGAAGCGGTGATCCATGACGCCGAGCAAGCCTCCGCCGTGGTGGCGGCCGTCAACGCCTACGATCCCGGCCTGCCCATCCTGGGCTTCCCCGGCTCGGAGCTGCTCAAGCAGGCCAAGGAAGCGGGGCACCCGGTGTTCGTCGAGGCCTTCGCCGACCGTGCCTACCGCGCCGATGGCAGCCTGGTGCCGCTTTCCGAGGACGATGCCGTCCTGTACGACGTCGATGCGGTAGTCGAACGGGCTGTTCGCCTGGCTACGCGAGGCGAAGTGGCGGCCGCGGACGGAACTGTCATTGCGGTCCGGCCGGACTCCCTGTGCATTCACGGTGGGACTCCTGACGCCGTAGAGATGGCGGCCCGGATCAGGGCAGGGCTTGAGGCAGCCGGCGTCGGGCTGGAGTCCTTCGCCTAGGAGCCTGCAGCCGTAGGGCATGCCGGCTTAGCTGCTCCAGCGGCACCGCAGCTGACCGGAATCGGCACCAGTGCCACTTCAGCTGACCGGCGTCACTCTGACCGAACCGAGGTCCCCCCAGCGTCGCATCCGCTGAACCGGGGTCGCCCCAGTGTCACTTCAGCTGACCGGCGTCACTCCGACAGGGCAAACGGCGTTTCGAAGAACTCTGCCCAGAGCGGGTCTTCCGGTGACAGGTCACTGAGGTCTATGAGGTTGGCGTCGTCCGGTTCCCATGGCGGGAGGTCTTCCATGCCTGCCTGTTCGCCGTGGAATTGGATGGGTATTGCATGAGTTCTGGCCGGCAGGGTTCCTGGTGGCCAGTGGGTTGGTTGGGGGTCGTGTTGTTCGGGTTTGTAGTGTCGGCCGGTGGGTGAGGTCCAGCCGGGTGGTTTGTTTTTGGTGGCTGGGTCGGGGTTCCAGGTGCTGTGGTGTTTGAGGCGGTGGTGTCGGGGGCAGAGTTGGGCCAGGTTGTGGGTTCCAGTGGTGCCGCCGTGGTGCCAGGGGTTGAGGTGGTCGGTGTCGTTGTCGGGGGTGTGGTTGGTGCAGCCGGGGAAGGTGCATGTGGTGTCCCGCAGCCGGAGCCATTGTTTGATGGTCTCCGGGAGCCGGTAGCGGGTGCGGCCGATTTCCAGGGGTGCCCCGTCGCGGGGGTCGACCAGGACCCGGTAGAACGATTCCGCCCCGCCGGCGACGAGCTTTCGCGCCATGGATGCCGGGACCGGCCCGAACCCGTCCAGCACGGCCGGGTCCTCCGTGAGGCCCAGCAGCGAGAACACCGGGACCGTGACCAGGACATCCGCCCGCGGCGTGGGGATCTTGCCGATAGCACGGGCATCTGCGGAAGCTTCACCCGGGGCTGTCGCGTTTCCGGTGCCGAGGAGCAGTGACGCGGCGACGTCGGCGCGGAGCTGGGTGAGGGTGCGGGGCTCGTCGGGGGTTTGGAGGCCGCGGGCGGTGGCGGTGCTGCGGTTCCAGATCGCGCACGCGGTGTCCCCGGGCAGGTAGAGGGAGAGCCAGGCCATCCCGTCGTGGTCCGGGGCGTAGTCCATCCGCCGGTCCGCCACCCCCTTGGCGTGGCGTTTTTCCAGGGTTTCGGGGTGGTGGCGTTCCCGCCAGGCCCGGACCTTCGCCCGGAACCGGGACGGGACAAGGTCACCGGGCGCGGCGCGAGCGGGGTTGGGTGCGTCGGGGTCGAAGAAGTGCGCCACCAACCCGGCCGCCCCTGCAGGGGTGAGGCCTTCGGTTTCGTCCGCGACGATCCGGGCGTGCTGCCAGGACACCGCACCCGTGGACAGGGCCTCGACCACAGGGGGCAGGGAGCAGACCCGGCGGGACTGCTCCACCAGCGCCCCGGAAACCCCCGAACTGATGGTGAGGATCCCGGCGATCTCCTCCACCACGGACATCTCCGCGAACGTGCGCTCCTCCACCGGGGCGTCCGGCGGAAGCAGAGCACGCTGGATCTCAACGGCATCCGCCACATCCCGCGCCTTCACCGCCGCCAGCTGGGCCTCCAACCGGGCCACCACCTCCAGCCGCCCCAAGCATGACTCATACCGCCGCTGCAACACATCCACATCAGCGCCAACACCGATACCGGCAGCGAGGGAAACATCCCTCAAAATCAGTGCATCCAGCGCAGCAACAGAGGCAGAAACACCCTCCATCACCACCGCCAGATCCGCACCGATTCCCATAAACACATCATCCAACGGGGCACTGACATTTATGCCCGCCGACCAGTCCTGCCCCCAGGCCCTGTCGCCAAGCACCCGCTCAAGCCAAACCGGGCCGGACGCCCTCGTGGCGCAACCAAGGTGCCGTGAGCGTGCGAGCCTCATCCCGCCGTCGTACGCGCCAAACGCACCCGGGACCTGCGGGAGCGAACGCTAGCCAAAGATGAGTTGCGCCACGGTGAAGATCGCAAGCCCCGCCAGGGAGCCCACCACCGTGCCGTTGATGCGGATGAACTGCAGGTCCTTGCCCACCTGCAGTTCGATCTTCTGCGAGGTCTCCTCGGCATCCCAACGGGCCACCGTGTCCGTGATGACCCCGGCGATGTCCGAGCGGTAAGTCTTTACCAAGTAGGCCGCGGCGTCCCCGATCCAGGCGTTGACCTTCCCCGCCAGTTCGGGGTCGCCCACCAGCCTGGTCCCGAAATCCCGCACAGCGGCCTTGAACTTGATGGTGAGCTCGCTGTCGGGATCGTCCACGGCACCGAGCAGCGCATTCTTGACGGTGCCCCACGTGCGGGACGCGAGTTCGCGCACCTCGGGATCACCCAGGACCTGGGCCTTGATGTCCTCGGCCCGGGCGATCATGGCCGGGTCGTGCTGAAGGTCCTGCGCGAGGTCGTTCAGGTACTTGTCGATCGACTGCCGCACCTGGTGGTTGGGGTCGGCCTGGACGGCCCGGACGAACTTCAGGATCTCTACGTACACCTTGTCGCCCACCAGCCCGTCCACGAACTGCGGCACCCAGGTGGGGGAGCGGTCGGACACCAGGCGGCTGACGGTCTCGTGGTTGTCGTCCACCCAGTCCGCGGCGCGGTCCACCATCAGGTCCACCAGGGTGTGGTGGTGACCGTCATGGAAGATCCGCTCGGCGAGCCTGCCCACCGGCGGGCCCCACGGCGGGGTGAGCAGGTGCTTGCGCACCATGCCCTCGATGACGGCTTGGACGTCGTCGTCATTCAAAACCTTGAAGGCGCCGCGGATCACGGCGGCACCTTCCTTGGCCACCCGCTCCGCACCACCCGGCGCGGCCAGCCACTGGCCGGCACGGCCGGCGATGTTGACGCTTGCCAGCTTGTCCTGGACCACCTGTTCGGAGAGAAAATTCGTCTCCACGAATTCGCCCAGGGAAGCGCCGATCTGGTCTTTCCGGCGGGGGATGATCGCGGTGTGCGGAATCTTGATGCCCATGGGGTATTTGAACAGGGCAGTGACGGCAAACCAGTCGGCGAGCGCGCCCACCATGCCCCCCTCGGCGGCTGCGCGCACGTACTGCAGCCACGGGTAGTCCTTCTGGAGGGCAAACGCGAAGACAAAGATCACGGCCATGGCAATGAGCAGGCTCAGCGCCAGCAGCTTCATTTTCCGCAGCGCTGCCGCCTTTTCGGCGTCACCGGCGCCAGGATCGCGGGCGACGACGGCGCCTGCCGCCAAGGTGCCCTGCCGCACCTGCCGCGTCGCCTCCGCTGGTGCATCCTGCGCGGCGTGCCCGGTAGTTGCCTCAGAGTTCACCTGCATGTGCCAAGCCTAGCCCCGAAGGCGGAAGTCGGTCCGCTACCGTGTGAGCATGACAACTGACGAGTCTGTGCCGCAACGGCCGTTGGTCTACGCCCACCGGGGCTCCAGCGGCACCTACGCTGAACATACCCGCGCCGCCTACCTGCAGGCTTTGGCTGACGGGGCCGACGGGGTGGAGTGCGATGTCCACCTGACCCGGGACCAGCACGTGGTACTGCTCCACGACGCCAACCTGGACCGTACCTCGGACGGCACGGGGCCGGTGGGGGACCGGACCCTGCACGAACTGCGGCAGCTGGACTTTTCGTCGTGGAAGGGGGCGCGGATTCCCGAGGCCTACGGCGCCCGTTCCGAGCAGTTCCTCACCCTTCCGGAGCTCCTGGACATCCTCCGCGGTGCGGGGCGGCCCGTGGGCCTGGCCATCGAGCTCAAGCATCCAAGCCCTTACCAGCTCAAGCTGGAGGACCGGGTACTGGAAGTGCTCCGCAGCGAAGGCTGGGATCCGGAAAGCTCCACGCTGGACAACGTGGCCGTGACCTTCATGAGTTTCAGCCCCGATTCAGTCCGCCACCTCCTGGAATCCGTCCCGCCCCGGTACATTTGCCAGCTCGTGGACGATCTCACGGTCCACGAGATACGCGGCGGGCTGGGCGTGGGCCCGATTACCGGCGGAGCGATCGCCAACCTGATGAAGGCCACCCAACTTGAGGGCGAACAAATCCTGGACGACTGCCTGGTGGGCATGGCGGGTCCCGGGATCGACTATGTCCGCGAACGCCGGGACACCGTCCGCCGCTGGCTGGACTCCGGCCGGCGCTTCAGGGTCTGGACGGTCGACGCTCCCGAGGATGTTGACCTGTGCCAGGAACTGGGCATCCAGGAGATCACCACCAATGTGCCGGCCCGGGTCCTGGGCCAGCTCCGCGTGGCGTCACCGCAGGCGAAGTAGGACGGCCGTGGCGGAGGGCGGCGTCGGCGGATCCTTCCCGCGCAGGTGGTGGGCCGGTTCGCTGGACGTGGAGGGCCTGGCCCTGCAGTCGGTGGGGGCAGCGGCGGAGGCGCTGAACCGGTACACGGGTGACGCGGGCCGGTTCAGCACCACCGCTGCCTTGACGGCGGCAGCCTTCGACTCCTTCGGGCACTTGCGGATCGAGGGGCGCCAGCTGCAGGGCTTCGCGCCGCTGTCGGGCTTCCGGCGCACCGCGGACGGCTGGATCCGGCTGCACGCCAACTACCCGCACCATGAGCAGCGGCTGCTGCAGGCGCTGGGGGCGTCCTCCGCCGATGACGCGGATCAGGCACTCCGCGGCATGCCGTCGCTGCAGGCGGAAGCTGCCATCCAAGGCAACGGCGGTATCGCCGCGGCGGTCAGGACCCGCAGCGAATGGCTGGCGACGGAGATGGGCCGGGCCGCCGGCCAGGGACCCTGGGCCGCTGTGGAGTTTGCCGATGGGCGGACGGCGGGCCTGGGCCTGGGTGACTTCGCGGCAACAACGCCGGGTCGTCGGCACACTGTTGGCCGGCCCCTGGGTGGCGTCCGCGTCCTGGACCTGACCCGGGTTATCGCAGGGCCCGTTGCCACCCGTTTGCTGGCTGCGCTCGGAGCGGATGTCCTCCGGATCGACCCGCCGGCTTTCCCCGAGATCGCGGACCAGTTCGTGGACACGGCGTTCGGCAAGCGCAGCGCGGAAGCCGATCTTGGCCTCCCGGCGAACCAGCACAGCCTGCGGCAGCTCCTGGCCGGCGCGGATGTGGTGGTCACCGGCTACCGGCACGCCGCCCTGGACCGTTTTGGGCTCAACCCCCGTGAACTGCTGGCGGCACACCCGGGCCTGGTGGTGGTTACCCTCAACAGTTGGGGCACGACCGGGCCCTGGAGCGGCCTGCGCGGCTTCGACAGCATTGTCCAGGCCGCCTGCGGGATTGCCCGCGCGTACGGGAGGAACGACGACGACGGGTGGCGCCCGGGTGCCCTTCCGGTCCAAGCGCTGGACCACGCCACGGGATACGGCGTGGCGGCGGCGGTGATCCACCTGCTGGACAGCCGCAGGCAGTCTGGGGTGGGCGCCGCTGCGCACCTGTCTCTGGCCCGGACGGCGGAGGAACTTTTTGCGTTGCCGGACACCGAGGCAGTCCGCGGGGAGCTGGCAGCACCGGAGTACCGCACCATGGACAGCCCCTACGGCGTGCTCCGCTACGTTGGGCCGCCGCTGATTTCCGGCGGGCGGCCCCTGGACTATCCGTCTCCGCCCCCGGCCTACGGCAGTTCCACGCTGACCTGGGCCTGAAGGAAAGGCCCCGCGTCGCCTCTTTTCCGCCCCGCCGCGGCCGGGCCAGCCGGGTTTCGAGCGTCCGCTCCTGCTGTGGTTGAGTGGTTCCATGTCTTTTCCCCGGTCCGGCCCCGCTGTCCAGGGCCTGCCCTCGCGCGTCCTGCCTTTGCACGGCCGTCGACTCCAAGGCTTGTCCGCCGCTGCCATGGGCGCCCTCCTGCTGGCCAGTGCCGGCAAGCATTTCCGGGACCCTGGTTTCTTCCGTGACGTTGTTCCGGAATACCTCTGCCGCGTGGATCCGCAACCCGGTCTGCCTCAGGTGCCCCAGCACCCGCTGGCGCTCCTTTCCCGGGACGAATGGATCGCGGTGAGCGGGCTGCTGGAACTGGCTGCCGCCGTCGGCGTCCTCCTCCCGCCTACCCGGAAGCTGACTGCCACCGCCCTCACCGGGATGTTCACCGCATTCCTGGCAGGGCACGTCGACGCCCTGGTGCGGGCGTACGGTCCGGAGGGTTCGCCCCGCCGCCGGAAGATCCACTCGCTGCGGCTCCCGCTGCAGGCGCCACTGATCCTGTGGGCCTGGAGCCTGCGGAAGCCGGCCTCGCCAGGGTGCCCGCCGGGAGGCCGGCCGTGAAACTGACGGGCTCGCCCGCGGTGAAGGTGGGAATCTCCATCAGCATCGCCACCGGCCTGTATGGAATCTCCTTTGGGGCGTTGTCAGTGACGTCCGGCCTCAACCTGTGGCAGACCATGGCGCTGAGCCTGCTCCTGTTCAGCGGCGGCTCGCAGTTCGCGTTCATCGGTGTCGTTGCCGGAGGAGGCTCGGGTATCGCCGCCATGAGCGCCGCCACCTTGTTGGGCATGCGCAACGGCATCTACGGCATGCAGTTGAACGCGCTGCTGAGGCCCAACGGCTGGCGCAAGTACGTGGGTGCGCAGCTGACCATCGACGAGTCCACCGCCACCAGCACCGGACAGACGGATCCGGCCGAGCAGCGCCGCGGATTCTGGACCGCCGGGATTGGCATTTATGTGCTGTGGAACATCTTCACGCTCGTAGGCGCCCTGGCCGGGAGCGGCCTGGGCGATCCCAAGAGGTGGGGACTCGATGGCGCCGCCGTGGCAGCGTTCCTCGCACTGCTCTGGCCGCGGCTAAAGGGCCGGGAGCCCGTTGCGATCGCGGTGGCGTGCGCCGTAGCCACCGTGATTGCCGTGCCGTTCGTGCCGCCGGGGGTCCCTATCCTGGTGGCAGCTGTGGTGGCGGCGCTGGCGGGATGGCTAAGCCACGGCCGGCGTGACGAAGGCCTCGAACCGGACATCGAGCCATACGGGCACCCGGCCGGCCGCCACGCTCGCGGGAGTGCACCGCAGGCAGGCGCGGAGCGCGGCGACACCACTGGCCCGGCGGCCGCCCCATGAGCCTGTGGATCTGGCTGCTGATCGCGTGTGCCCTTGCCTACGCGTGGAAACTCGTGGGGTATTTCGTTCCTGCCAAGCTCCTGGCGGACCCTCGTGCCTCGCGTATTGCCGGCACCATGACCATCGGGCTGCTCGCCTCGCTGACCGTGGTCAACGCCGTGGCCTCCGGACAGGCGCTGGCCGCCGACGCACGGCTGGGTGCGCTGGCCGCGGCCGCGGTGGCCCTGGCGTTCCGGGCGCCTTTCCTGGTGGTGGTTATCGCCGGGGCAGGAACCGCGGCGCTGCTGAGGCTGCTGGGCTGGAACTGACCACCAGCATCACAGAGTGATATAGATCACGCCCTGCGTGGTTTGCCGGTTGTATCATGAAATCGGCTTATGCAGCTGGCCACGGCATTCGCGATGAACGGCACCCATGGAAAACAAGCTGCAGGTGGCAAGGGACTTGGCGGGCGGTCCCCGGCAAAAAAATGCTCGACGCCGGGCGGGACTTCCCGCCAAACGTTTCTTCAAGCGCTTTGCAGGCCTGTCGGACGTGCCGCCGGAGGACCTGGAAATCCTGTCGCAGAGGCTGCAGGCGGCACTCGACCTGGACCCGTCGTCGTCCGCCCCTGCCTTGCAAGCCCTGGTGCGCCGGGAGGTCCGCAAGCGGGCTGAGGGCGGCAGGGCCTAACGCCCCCAGCCTTCCGGGTGCCGCGTATGGTGCACTGGAACAGAGGCGGCCCTCACGGGCGCTGCCACAAAGGAGGAACCGAAATGGACGAACAGTCACGGCCCGCCGGGCCGGAAGACGGCCAGGGCACCGAGGACGCCGGGAAAGACAGGCCGGAAGATTACTCCGCCGGGAGTTCGCCAGCGGAGCAGCCTGCGAAGCAGCGGTCCGCCTATCTTGATCCCCGCGGCTCGGAAGGAACCCGGGAACTGCGGGACACTGCCAGGCGGCGCCGGGATGCGGAAGAAAAGCTGCAGCAGCACCTGATGGAAGCGAAAGAACACGTCCCCAACGAGTTCCACGAACACCACCCGCATGCCCACGACGCCGAACCGGGCCGGCCCGAGGGCAAAGGCGATGCTGCAGAATAGGCCCCGGAATAATCCTGACTGCCGTGCCCGGTATCGAGCAGGGGCGGGTTGTATTTCCGTGCTGTCCGGGATGAGCCCCGGGCGGGGGCTCGCTGGCTAAGCCAGTCTTTGGCTGGCTCCATCGGGCGAAGCGGCCCTGCGGCAGCTTTCCTCGACTGCCATCTCGTACCACGCCTCGGCGCCGAACTCGGGCTCTGGCGTATCAAGGTTCTGGTAGAGGGCGTCCAGCAGCTCCGCGAGTTCCGCAGGCTCCAGGGCCGGGAGGACTTCCTCGGGGCCACGGGGGTCCGTGAGGTAGCGGACAAGGTGTGAACTGTTCATTGCAGTGCTGCCATTGCGCGGCGGAAGGGCGCAAAATTGCTCATGGGTCGCCTCCAGCTGAAATTCCCGCGGCTGGCTGCTTAACCTCTCCAGATTCTATGGCACTGGACAAGGCCCCCACAATGTAACCGCCCCCACAATGTATCCCGCCCGGCAATGGACCCCACCCGGCAATGGACCTGGCACGGCGCCGCAGCGGATGGCCAGTGGGCCAGCGCCGGTTCAGGCTGTGGGGGCCGGGACAGGCACGTGCGCGGGAAGCGGACGCGCCGGCCGGTCGGCGCGGATGGCATCCTCCACCAGCGCCAGGGGCCGCCGCCACGCATCGGAGCCGGGCTCCATGGTGTCCACCACGCCGATCAGCATGGCAAGCAGCCGGAACATGTCGGTCATGGAAATGTCGGCACGCAGCGTGCCCTGTCCTTGTCCCCGGACCAGCAGCACACTGATGGACTCCATGAGCGAACCGGTGATCCCGGTGAGGAGTTCCCGCCGCCCGGCGACGGCGCACAGCAGGTTGGCGTCGGCGCTGGCGGCTGCCATCAGTGCTTCGAGTACGCGCAGCAACCCCGCTGTGGCGTCGATATCGGCCAGGGCGCCGTCCATGACGGGGTCCACGGTAAGGCGGAGTTGCCGGTTGAGCGCAGCGAGGACCAGTTCTTCCTTGTCCGCGAAGTTCCGGAACAGGGTAGCCGGGCCCACTCCGGCCGTTGTTGCGATGGTTTGGAGCGGCACTTCGGGACCGAATTCCCGGAAACACTGGCGCGCCGCCGTGATGATCTTGTCCACGTTCCGCGCTGCGTCCGCACGGAGGGGCTTTCGGGCGACTGCGAGGCTCATGGCCAACAGGTTAGCAACGGAGGCTCCGGCCGGCATGGTTACCGCAGGGTAGGCGCTTATGTGACGGCCGCTGCCGGTGGTCCAGCCTGCGGCGGCCGGGATCCGCGTGGGACACTGGGGGCATGTTGCTTGCATTTTCCGTGGCTCCCTCAGGTGTTCCCAGCGAGGGCGCCAGGCCCGACGACGCTTCAGTGCACGACGCCGTTGCCGCCGCGGTGAAGATCGTCCGGGAGTCGGGTCTGCCCAACCAGACGGATTCGATGTTCACCACCATCGAGGGTGAATGGGACGAGGTGTTCGACGTCGTCAAGCGTGCCACCGAGGCTGTGGGACGTTACGGCAGCCGGGTGTCGCTGGTGATCAAGGCTGATATCCGGCCGGGTTACTCGGGCGAAATCACCGCGAAAGTGGACCGCCTGGAAGGCGCACTGGCCCAGGAATCCTGAGCCCGCGGGAGGACCGGACGCATCTGGACCCCCACGGCGCCCCGTGCCAAACTGTGCCCATGTTCGAGCACAAGCCCCGTCCGGAGTGGATAGCCACCGAAGAGTTCCTGTCCCGAACCGTGGTGCATCCGGATGCGGCCCTCCAGCAGGCCATCCGGGCGGCGGCGGATGCCGGGATGCCCGCCATCGAGGTGGCACCCAACGCCGGGAAGCTGCTGAAGCTGCTGGTCCAGATGTCCGGGGCCCGCCGCATCCTGGAAATCGGAACGCTGGCCGGCTACAGCACCATCTGGCTGGGCCGGGGCCTTCCGCCCAGTGGCACGCTGGTCACGTGCGAATACCTGCCCCAGCACGCCGAGGTGGCGTGGGCGAACATTGACGCCGCCGGCCTGGGGGAGAAAGTGGAGATCCGGCTGGGGCCGGCGCTCGACACCCTTGCCGCCCTTGAGGAAGAGGACCGGGAACCGTTCGACTTCATCCTCATTGACGCCGACAAGCAGAACAACAGCCACTACCTTGAGTGGGCCGTCAGGCTGTGCAGGCCGGGTGCCACCGTGGTGGTGGACAACACCATCTGGGAGGGTGCGGTCCTGGACCCGGGCATGGATCCGGTCAATGCGCCCGGAATCATTGACGCACTCACGCTCTTGGGCAACCACCCGCGCCTGGACGCCACCGTAATACAGACCGTGGGCTCCAAAGGCTGGGACGGATTCGCCGTTGCCCGCATCCTCCCGCCAAATAGTAAGTAAGCTGTGTAGATGCGTCCCGGGGGCCGGGCGCCCCCAGCGTCGATGGAGGAACGTTTGCAAGCGGTAACCACTTCTGTCTTCTTTGATTCCACCGACGCCGGCATCTCCCCATGGAGCTCATTCCTGCGCGCAGTTCCGGACGCTGCAGGCGACGTCACTGCCCTGTTGGCCCTGGCCGTGGAAGCGGGCGAAACCTGGCCGCGTCCCGGAGAAGGCCGGACGCAGCTGTTATGGGAGCTCCTGGCCTCTGTCGCCGCCATTGACGTGGCGGCAGCCCGGGTATTAGAGCCGCATATGGACGCCATTGCCATTCTTTCCCAAGCTGCCGGCACGGATACCGCTGACCAGCCGCCCGGGGAAGGCGTCGGAGCGTCATGGGGCGTCTTCGCGGCAGAGGCCCCCGGCGTCAGCCTGCGGGCCAGCCGCGACGGCGGCACGGTGGTCCTGGACGGGGCCAAACCGTGGTGCTCCTTGGCTGCAAGCCTGGACCGTGCCGTCATCACCGCCCATACGGACGACGGCGGCAGGGCGGCTTTCGCCGTCGACCTCCGCCACCCCGGGGTATGGTGCGAAGAGCCCGCCTGGGTGGCGCGCGGCCTCCGGGAGATCCCCAGTGGAACCGTGCACTTCGACCACGTTCCGGCAGTGGCCCTGGGTGGAACCGGCTGGTATCACAGCCGCCCCGGCTTCGCCTGGGGAGGCGTGGGCGTTGCCGCCTGTTGGCTGGGCGGCGCGGTGGGAGTGGCCCGCGATTTCCGCGCCGGCCTGCTAGCCGGCGCCGACGCCGGGAGGGAACCGGACCAAGTGGCGCTCGCCGCCCTCGGCGAGGTGGACCGCACCCTCACTGCCGCCATGCAATACCTCGTCCGAACCGCGGCACGCATCGATGACGGCAGCCTGGGCGCCCACGGCCAAAGTTCCTGGAGCGAAGCCCAGCGTGTCCGCGGAACCGTTGCTTCCGTCGTCGAACGCGTCCTGCACTTGGTGCTTTCCAACCGGGGCCCCGCCCCACTTGCCTTCGACGAACGCTATGCCAAACGGACGGCGGACCTGGGACTGTACGTGCGCCAGCATCACGGGTCACGGGACGACGCCCAGCTGGGCCGCCTCACGCTGAAGGGTGACTGCCCGTGGTGACCTTCTCGCACGCGGACCAAGGCACCGCCGAAGCAGCCTGGGCCGGAAGCGAACTGTCGGTCGCGCCGGAACTGCCGCTCGGCCCCGATGAACTCGCTGCGCTGCGCTTCGTGGTCCTGGCCGCCCATCCTGACGATGAGACCCTCGGCGCGGGCGGACTCATGGCGCGGCTGGCCGCGCTGGGCGCGCAAGTGGAAGTCCTCCTGTGCACGGCGGGGGAGGGATCCCACCCGGATTCCCCCACCACCTCACCCGAGGAGTTGGCGCAGGCCCGGTTGGCGGAATTCGCCGCGGCACTGACCGTCCTGGGATTGGGGGACCGGTGGCGCTTCCTCGGTTTTCCGGACCGCGGCCTCGGCTCCCACGCGGACGCCATCGCCGCTGCCGTCAGGGATGCAGCGGCGCGGCTGCCCGGGCGGGCCGACCAGCTGGTCCTGGTTGCGCCCTACCGTTCCGACGGCCACTCCGACCACGACGCACTCGGTGCCGTGGCAGCGGAAACCGCCAGGAAGGATGGCCACGCACTGCTGGAGTACCCCATCTGGTACTGGCATTGGGCCACGCCCGGTGACCAGCAGTGGCGGGCGTGGCTCCGGTTCCCGCTGGACGGCGAGTCCGGCGCGGCCAAGGAACGTGCCATGGCTGCCCACGCCACCCAAGTCATGCCGCTGTCCCCGGCCCAGGGGGACGAAACCTTGCTGAGCCGTGAGTTCCTTGGCCATTTCGCCCGAGGCTACGAAGTGTTTGCCTGGACACCGCCCCGGGACGCGTCCGGCCCGGCGCACTCCAGCCAGGACGCCGAGGAGGTCTTCGACGTCGTCCATAACGGCTCCGCCGACCCCTGGAACTACGCCTCGAGCTGGTATGAGCGGCGCAAGCGGGCGATCACCCTCGCGGCCCTCCCGGATGAGACCTATGAGCGCGGCCTGGAAGTGGGCTGCTCCATCGGTACCCTCACGGAGGACCTCGCGGGCCGCTGCCGCAGCCTGCTGGCCGTTGATGCCAGTGGGACCGCGGTTCGCCGAGCCACGCAACGGCTTGACGGCAACCACGGGGTCCGCGTCGAGCAGCGCGTGGTCCCAGGCTCCTGGCCCGGCGGAACATTCGACCTGCTGGTGGTGTCCGAGGTCGGCTACTACCTGGCCCCCGGCGAGCTCGCTGACCTGTGGGACCGGGTGGAGGCCTCACTGGAACCGGGCGGGGTCCTGGTCCTGTGCCACTGGCGGCACCCGATCGACGGCTGGCAGCTCGACGGCGACACCGTCCACGCGCTCGCCCGCCAACGGTTGGGCTGGCCAACCACGGGGCTGTACCGGGAGCGCGACTTCGTCCTGGAAGTCCTGGTGTGCCCGGCCAGCGGGACGGGCGTGGCATGACGCTGGCGGCGCCGGGGGGTCCAGCCGCAGGGTGTCGGGACGGTATGGCGGCAACGCAGATCGACAAAGTGGCCGTCGTGATCCCGGCGCACAACGAGGAACAGGCCCTGGAGCGGGCGCTCACTTCAGCCGGAACCGCCGCGGACCGGCTGGCCGTGGACAGTCCCGGAACTGAGGCGGAGGTTGTTATTGTCCTCGACGCCTGCACGGACCGGTCGCTGGAGGTAGCCGCCGGCTTCGCAGCCCGTGACCTCCGCTTCCGCGTCCTGCCCGTCGGTTTCCACAGTGTGGGAAAGAGCCGCCGGGCAGGTTGCGGGGTGGTGCTGGAAAGCCTGGGCGGGTCCGGCGCGGCGGGTATTCCGGCACGTCGCCTGTGGTTGGCCAACACCGACGCCGATTCACAGGTACCGGAAGACTGGCTGCTCCGGCAGCTGGAACTGGCAGCAGCCGGAGCCGACCTTGTCCTTGGCTCCGTGGAGCCCGATGCCCATGGGACACACCACGAGCTGCTGGCCCGCTGGCACGCCCGGCATGCCTTGGCCGAGGACCACCCACACGTCCATGGGGCCAACCTGGGTGTCCGCGCTTCGGCCTATCTCGCGGCCGGGGGCTTCCCTGGGATTGACCGCGACGAAGACAGGATCCTGGTGGAGCGGATTCGCGCGGGCGGGGCAGCAATCGTTTCCACTGACACCACGCGCGTCCTTACCTCGGGGCGGACCAGCGGCCGCGCGCCCGGCGGGTTCGCCGCTTACCTCCTGGCGCTGGCGCAACCCTGACGGCGCGTGCGTCCGGCGGTCACACGAGGTCCGGAGCGCTCGCCACGATGTAGTCCGCCGCCGCCGGTCCGGTCATGGAAAGGTTGTTGCTGTCGGGATCGATGCCTGCCTGCTGCAACGCCTCCCACAGGGAGGACGGGGTGTGGGGCTCGGCCTTATTCAGGAGGCACCAGCTGGTGTAAAGGCCATAGAGCTCGTCCCGTCCAAGGCCCAGTCCGGGCTCCCTGTCCGGGACAACTGCCTCGGCTAGGAACTGGTCAAAATGTGTAGCAGTCATGTTCGCTCATTTGGTTGGAGCTTGTATCCGCCGTCTGCTTCAGCGGCCACGCCGGTTCCCAAAAGGCCCCGGCAAGGTATTCACGAAACTATTGCAGGAGGCGCGGCTTGTCCAGTCACGCCGAAAGAGGGCAGGCCCCTGGGGGGGCCGACGGCGACTGGGGGGACTGGCCTCGGTCTCAGAAGAGGCCATCTCACCGCCGGCCCCGCTTCACCCCGGACCTCAACAGCCCGGGAAACTTCGACAGGACCTTCACCATGAATTTTCCTCTTTCTCGAAGGTCCTGCCTAGTCCCTTCCTCCCTGGCCGGCCCGGACCGTTACATGTTGCTGCCCGGCCGGCCCCCGCCGTCGGACTCTCCCTCTTCGTCGCGGGCCCGGACCTTCTCGCGAACCTTGTCCCGGTGCCTTTCGCCCTGGTTCTGGAAGCCGTTGCCCTCCTGGCCGTGCTTCTCCCGGAGTTCCCTGCCGTGCTTGACGTCTTCCTCGATCTGCTGCTGAAGTTTCTCGCTCTTTTTGGTGTCCCGGGGCGGTAGCTGAATGGTTTCCTCCGCCTTGATGCCGGCTTGAAGTTCGCGGCCGCGCTCCACTTCGGCGTCGAACTCTGCGCCGAACAACAGGGACATGTTCAGGATCCACAGCCAGAGCAGCGCGACGATGACACCGCCAATGGCGCCGTAGGTCTTGTTGTAGCTGTTGGAGTACGCCACGTAGAAGCCGAAGGCCAGCGAAGCCAGCAGGAACACCACCAGGGCGATGGCCGAACCCATGCTCATCCACCGGAATTTCGGCTGTTTCACGTTTGGTGTGGCGTAGTAGAGGATGGCGATCGCCACGGTGATCAGCACCAGCATGACCGGCCACTTGGCGATGTTCCACACCGTCAGGAAGGCGCCCCCAAGCCCGATCAGGTTCCCGACGGATTCTGCCACGGGGCCGCTCAGCACGAGCATCGCCGCAATGACGACGACGATCAGCAGGTTCACGACGGTGACGCCGAGCATGGTGCCCCGCAGCTTCACGAAGGCACGGCCTTCATCGACTTCGTAGACACGGTTCATGGCCCTGCCGAAGGCCCCGACGTAGCCGGACGCGGACCAGAGTGCCGTGAGGAGGCCCAGGACAAGGGTGAAGCCGGCGGCCGAGGAACTCGCGAGGTCCTGGACCACCGGCCGGATCGTCTCCACGGTCTGCCCGGGGGCGAAACCTTGGACGATGTCCAGCAGGGCGGAGGTGGTCTTCTGCGGGTCGCCGAAGATTCCCAGGAGGGATACCAGCGCCAGCAGCGCCGGAAAGATCGAAAGTACGGAGTAGTAGGTCAGGGCCGCTGCCAGGTCCGGGCACTGGTCTTTGCTGAATTCCCGCAGCGTCTTCCTGGCGATGTACTTCCAGGAGGGCTTCTCCAGGTCCCGGGGGCTCCCGGGTTTTCGCGAATCGTTCGGATCGGGGGCCTGGCCCGCCTTCGCGGTACTGGTCTCGGACGTGTTGTGAGTGGCCATTGGGGGAGTCCTCTCGATCTCGGGGCCAAGAGGACAGGCCGACCCCGCGGGTGGCGGTGCCGGCCTGTCGTCTTAGGTGTTGCCTTTAGGGAGCCGCGGTAAGCGGAGCGTCAGCTGCTTTGGACGGTGTCCTTCGCGTCTGCGGCACGGTCTTTGACGTCGTCGGCTGCGTGCTGGCCCTCAGCTTTGACGTTCTGGGCGGCGTCGGTTGCCGTGGCCTTGACGTTTTCCATGGCTTCCTGTGCCGGCTCCTTGAGGTCCTGGGCCATGTTTTTAGCGGCGTCAGTAAGTTCGGCGGCCAGTGGTTGGGCTGCCGTCTTGAGCTGATCGGCCGCTTCCCGCTCCTTCTGGCTTGGCGGGATCAGCGACGAGACCAGCAGTCCGGCCCCGAACGCGATGAGGCCTGCAGCCAGCGGGTTGCCAGCGGTCTTTGACTTCACCTGGCCCGGGGTTTGGGAGACAGCGTGGCCGGCATCGGAAAGCTTCGCCGAGACGGCGTCGCCAGCCTGGTGCAGGCTGTCCGCCGCTGAGTGCGCACCTGCGCCCGTGGTGTTGTGGACCTTGGTGGTGGCGGTGTCTGCTGCACCCATGATTTTCTCCTTCATCCCGGTGGCCGCATCCTTGAGCTTGTCGGTCTGCCGGTGGACGATGTTGGACGGCGTGACTTTGTCGGCCACGGCGTCCACGTTTGTTCCCAGGCGTGCCCGGGTGGCTTCGATGTCTGCGCGGATGACGTCAGGGTTTTCGCTCATCGGTTTACCTCACCTGGTTTAAGGGTTGGGGGTATCTCAGAAAGGGTTTCGCCGGTCTGGGGCATGCCCTTGATTTGCTTCAGTTCCTTGCGGCCCATGGAGGCCAGGACAGCTGCAATGATGGCCCAGACCACGGCAGTGATCAGGGCGGACCAGCCCAGCGGCATGACGGCGCCGAGGGCGAACATCAGGGCCAAGGACAGGAACAGCAGGACGAAGTGTCCGCCAACCCCGGCGCCGGCCAGCATGCCGGATCCTTTGCCTGCGCGGGTGGCGGTCTGCTTCAGTTCAGCCTTGGCCAGATCGACTTCCTGGCGCATGAGGGTGGACAAGTCCCGCGTTACGTCGCCGAGCAACTCCCCCAGTGAGGCGTTGTCCGCTTTCATGTGCGCCGCGCTTGGCGGCGGCTCAGGTATGTGGCTGCTCATCAGAGTCCGCCAGCCTGGCCGCCCCTGGCGCGGTCCCGGGTGAAGGGGTCAGCCGCCATTGGGTCATCGGCCAATTCGCGGTCGCGCAGGGGGTCGTCGGAAACCTGGTTTCCGGACCACGGTTCCTCCACCAATTGCGGGCTGTCGAGGCCGATGGCAGTCGACGTGGACTCGGGGTAGCTGCTGCCCGGCGCGCCGCCGTCGTATCCGGCCGTGGTGGTGGCCGGACCGGGCAGCTGGACGGGCGGCGGAGGCACTACACCACCGGCGGCCGGCGGCTGGCCGTATTGGTCCGGGTATGCCGTGCCTGCGTGCTGGCCGGAAAGGCCTGCGGCAGCTGATGCGGTTGAGCCGGTAGACTCCGGGGCGCCTGCCGTAAGGCCACGGGTCAGGCGTCCGGCGAGGACACCGGCTCCGGCGGCGAGGAGCAGGAAAGTGCCGGGCCGGTTGCGGGCAAACCGCTGGACCTCGTTCAGGAGGTCTCCGGGTTCCCGGTTCTCCAACCAGGTGGCTATCGAGGAGGTGCGCTCGGCCGCCTGCCGGACCAGGTCGCTGGCCATGCCTTGCTGGTCCGGGGCGCTGGCCATGCTGTGCAGCTGGCCGGAAATGTTGCGGATGCCTTCTGCAGCCTTCTGCTGCTGCGTTGCGGCCTCGCTCGTGAGGCCTGACTTGGCCTGGTGCAGCAGGTCCTGCGCGTTGGACTTTGCCTCCGAGGCCACGTTGGCTGCCTCTTCCTTGGCCGTCTGTGCCACGTTCTGTGCGGAACCCGCTGCGGTCCTGGCTACGCCTGCTGCCTCGTCCTTGGCAGCTTCGGTGCGTGAGGACGCAGAACCGGTGCCGGCACTCTCCGGCATGGTTTGGGTTTGTTCGTAATCGGCGGGTGCGTACCCGTTTCCGCTCTCAGCGCCATAGCTGGCTGCCGGAGACGGAAAGTTTGCGGGCCGGCGCTCGCCGGGGATTCCTGTATGTGCCTGAGGGGCCGTGTTTGCGGTGTCCTCGGGCCATTGGTTCTCTGTCATCTTCGCTCTTCCTTTCAGAAAGAAGGCTGGTTGCTGATCAAGAACCAGCGGTACTGGCCGTAAAATAGTAAGCATGTTTACTAATGAAAGGTAAGTACCCTTGCTAATTGGGTTCTAACCGTTCGAGTAAAAATGTCAGCCGGAATGGCTCTGGCCTGCCCGGTCACAACGAAGTGGGAAGTGGTGGGAAACATGGATACAGCTCCATGGGTATGGGTAGTGGTTGCGGTTGTCGTCGTGGCACTGATTGTTGTGCTGCTCCTCTCCGGCGGACGGCGCCGCAAGGCGATGCAGGAGAAGCGGGACCAGGAGAATCGGGAAAAAGCGGCCGAGATCCGCCGCAAGGCTGAAAACATGGAACTCGACGCCCGCGAACGGGAAGCCAAGGCCATCCGTGCACGCGCCGACGCCGAGCAGGCCCAAGTGGACGCGGCCCGGCTGCGGCAGGAAGCCGAGGAACGCAGCCGGGAAGCGCAGTCCCTCCGCAGCGACGTTGCCGGCCATGCCCGCGAGGCGGACGAGTTGGATCCCGACGTCGGTCGTGACGGCACGGGCCGCGACGTACACGGGGCGGCCCGGGACGGGCAGTCGCAGGCCGAGGCTTCCAATCATGGCGGCAATGCGGCCGACGTCGGGCACGACCCGGCTGTGCATCACCCGGCTGTGCAACGCGAAACCGGGCGCCATGGCATCGCGGGCAACGATCTGCCGCAGGCTGAGGCTGGGCACCGTGACGCTGTGGGCACCGACCTGCCGCACTCTGATACTCGGCACCATGACTCTGTGGGCAGCGACGCTGCGGGCGGTGACGCGGAGTCCAGTGATGCGCGGCCCATCGACGCAGAGCGCCCTGATTCTCCGGCTGCGGATCCGCGGACTGAGGCCGGACGGCGGATCAATAACAGCGACGCGGAGCGCGATGTGCGCGACGTGAAGAACCCGCACGCGGACCTCTAGGCTGGATTGCTCCGGGTGGGGGCGGAAGGCGGTTCCTTCTTCCGTTCCCACGCCCGCGCGGGCGGACAAGGATTGTTTTATAAGCAGCCTTATGATTTCCTGCTTCTAAGTCTTGCCGCAGGCTTTCGGAACCAGACCGAGGGAAAACAGCACCCATGCCCGAATCCTTTGCCGCCTTGGCCGCTAACACCGTCCCGGTCCATCAACAGGCCGAAACATCTGATCCGCCATCTCCGCGGGCCGCCTCGGAGCGTTCGCAGGGGGCATCCGAAAATGACATGGTTTTGAGGTACCTGGATCTTGCCGAGGCCTTGGCCGCACGGTTTGAAGCACGCGGCAGGGAACGGGCGGACCTGAACCAGGTCGCCTACCTGGGACTGGTGAAAGCCGCCCGTGGATTCAACGAGGCCAAGGGTGACAGTTTCCCGGCCTATGCCGCGCCTACCATCACCGGTGAGCTCAAGAGGTATCTCCGCGACCGGACATGGGTGGTCCGCCCGCCACGCCAGGTCCAGGACTTGAGGACCCGCCTGTTCAGGGCGGAACCGGAACTCACCCAGTCCCTGGGCCGGATCCCCAGTGTGGCCGAATTGGCCGGAGAGCTGGGTGCGGATCCCGTGGACGTGTTGGAAGCCATGTCGGCCTCCAGCAGCATGCACCCCGATTCCCTCGACGCGGTGAGTCCGCACTCGGATGCCCCCTCCATTGGTGAAATGCTGGCCAGTCCTGAAACACCTCTGGAGAGGCTTGAGGAGCTCGCCGGCCTGCGCGCCGCCATGAAGGACCTGGCTGACGTGGATCGGGAACTGCTGTACCGCCGCTATTTCTGCGAGGAAACGCAGGTGCAGTTAGGCAAGCGGCTCGGTATGTCCCAAATGCAGGTTTCCCGACGCCTGGCGAAGGTGCTGACGGAATTGCAGCGCCGGCTGGAAGAAGGCGCCGGCGTGGACGGTCCGGTCGGGGACCGCAAGGCGAGGACGGAACGGGAAGCGCGGACGGCCCAGCCGGCCAACCAGGTGGTGCCGTTCCGGCGGCCCAGGAAGACCGGCCGTCCAGGCGTCGCGGGCAGGGGCCGCCTCGACTGCACAGGCACCAGTTGAACGGATCCGGCGTGGCCACGGGACAGCGTTCACGCCATGAGGCCCGCTGACCGGGGGGTTCGATGGCTTCAACTAGGGTTGAACCATGAGTGAAGGCGGGCCCCAATAATGGCCAAACGCGGAAAGTCGGGAGGCCGGGGCCGGTCCGCAGGCGTGGTGGAGGTGCCCAAGGGCACGGCGCCGGACGGTCCGGTGGAGGGTGTCTACTACATTGACACCGGCGACTGCGAGCTGGTGGCGGACCAGGACAACTCCACGGGCTGGCTCCTGAAGATCAACGGCGTCATGAGCTCGCATATCGACCTCGCCGACCCCTTGTTCCTGGACTTTGAGTACATGCGGTGGATGGCGGCGCTCATTGAGTCCCGTTGGCCGCCGTCGGACGCATCGTCGGCTAAGCTCCGCGGCCTGCACCTGGGCGGCGGTGCGTGCTCCATGGCACGCTACTTCGCCGCCGCCTACCGCGATGCCCGGCAAGTGGTGGTGGAACTGGACGGCAAGCTGGCTGAATACGTGCGCGGCTGGTTCGACCTCCCGAAGGCGCCGCTGCTCCGCATCCGCGTGGGGGAGGCCCGGGCGGTGACCGAAACCCTCACGGAGCACACCAGGGACTTCATTATCCGCGATGTCTTTGCCGGGGCCTTTACCCCGCGGCCGCTTACCACCGCCGAATTCACCACCCACGCCAAGCGGGTCCTGGCGCCGGGCGGCTTGTTCGTGGCCAACTCGGGGGACGCCCCGGACCTCAAGAACGCGCGTGAGGACGCCGCCACCATCGCCGCTGCCTTCAAGCACACGGTGATCATCGCCGACCCTGCCATGCTGAAGGGCAGGCGCTACGGCAACATGGTGATGGCCGGCAGCGACGTCCCGTTCGGCGACGATCCCCAACTTCGGCGCCGGCTCCTTGGCGGCGCCGTCCCCGCCCATCTTTGGGACGATGCCCAGGTCCGGGCCTTCGCGGCCGGCGCGCTGGTCCGGCATGACGAGCCGGTTGAGCCAATCATCCGGTGACTTACCCGCGGCCCAGGAGCGCGCCGCGGTGCTCGGCCATCCGTTCCCGCAGGGCCTGCACGACGGCGGCCACCGCGGGGCGGCGGAGCGAGTCCGGGCGCAGCACCATCCAGTAGGGGAGCAGCTCACCGATTTCGCCGGGCAGCAACCGGACCAGGTCGTCATGGAGATCGCCCATGAAGCATGGCAGGAAGCCGACCCCGGCACCTGCCCGGGTGGCCTCCACATGGACGAACACGTTAGTTGATGTCAGGCCCTCGCGCATGGCCGGCACCAGCCGCCGCGGCGCATCGAGATCGTCCACCTGGAGCATCGAATCCACGAAGTAGACCAAGGGATGCTCATTGAGTTCGGCCACGGTGGCCGGAGTTCCGTGCTCGGCGAGGTAGGTGCGGGAGGCGTACATTCCCAGCCGGTATTCGCCCAGCCGGATGGCCTCCGCACGGTGCACCTGCGGCTCGCCCACCACCACCTCGATGTCCAGCCCGGAGCGCTGCTGCAGTGCCCGCCGGGTCATGGTCACCACCTCAACACTCAGGCCGGGATGGTGCCGGCGCAGCCGCGCCACGGCGGGGGCTGCGATGTAGGCGCTGAAGCCGTCGGTCGCCGTCATGCGTACGACGCCGGTAATCGGGTCGGGTGCCTGGCCGGCCGGTCCCAGCGTGCCCAGCACCGCTTCGACCTGTTCGGCCACCTGCACGGCACGCTCGCCCAGCTCCGTGAGTTCCCAGCCGCCGGCGGCCCGGGACAGTACCCGGCCACCAAGCGCCTTCTCGAGCGCGGCGATCCTGCGCGAGACGGTGGTGTGGTTCAAGCCCAGGGCTTGGGCCGCCGTCGTGAATTTTGCCGAGCGGGACACCGCCAGGAGGACCAGCAGGTCGTCAGGATTGGCGTTCATATCTGCAATTGTGCACATGCCAGGTGCCTCTTTGGGCATTGAACTGCAAAGTTTGTGCAGCAATACTCATCTGAGTCACTTGTGCTGGAGATCACAGCACGTGTCAATGTGGACACTGAGGAGAACCATGAGCGTTGAGCACAGCCAGGCAAACGAAGCCAGGTATGCACCCAAAGGAACCGGACTGAAGAAGATCGTTGCCGTCTCCATGGTGGGCACGGTGGTGGAATGGTACGAGTTCTTCTTGTACGCCACCGCCGCCACCCTGGTCTTTGGCAAGTACTTCTTTCCGTCCACCGGCAATGACCTGGACGGAATCATCCAAGCCTTCCTGACCTACGCGGTGGGCTTCATTGCCCGGCCGCTGGGTGGCATCGTCTTCGGCCAGATCGGCGACAAGCTCGGCCGCAAGCCCACGCTGCAGTTGACCATCGTCATCATCGGCGTGTCCACCTTCCTGATGGGCTGCCTCCCCGGCTTCGCCGACATCGGATATTTGGCTCCAGCCCTGCTGGTGGCGCTGCGGTTCATCCAAGGCTTCGCGCTCGGCGGTGAATGGGGCGGTGCCGTCCTGCTGGTGGCTGAACACAGCCCGAACAAGACCCGCGCCTTCTGGTCCAGCTGGCCCCAGGCGGCCGTCCCCGTGGGCAACCTGCTGGCCACCCTGGTCCTCTACATCATGTCCACCACCCTCAGCAGCGAGGCATTCCTCGGCTGGGGCTGGCGCGTGGCCTTCTGGCTCTCCGCGGTGATCGTGTTCGTGGGCTACTACATCCGCACCAACGTCAGCGAATCACCCATCTTCCTCGAAGCCAAGGAACTGGTGGAGAAGGAACAGGCCGTCAGCTACGGCGTGTTCGAGGTTGTCCGCAAGTACCCCAAGGGCATCTTCCAGGCCATGGGCCTGCGGTTCGCCGAAAACATCATGTACTACCTGGTGGTCAGCTTCGCGATCGTCTACCTCAAGAGCGTGCACAAGTACGACACCTCTTCGCTGCTGCTGGCACTGCTGATCGCACACGTCATCCACTTCGCGATCATCCCGCAGTACGGCCGCCTGGCGGACCGGATCGGACGCAAACCCGTGTACCTGGCCGGCGCCATCCTCGGTGCCACCTGGCCGTTCTTCGCTTTCCCCATGTTCGATACCCGCAACGCCGTGGTCATCGTCCTCGCCGTCACCATCGGCCTGTGCCTGCACGGCCTGATGTACGCCGGACAGCCTGCCATCATGGCCGAAATGTTCCCCACCCGCATGCGGTACTCCGGTGCATCCCTCGGCTCGCAGGTAACGTCGATCTTCGCCGGCTCGCTGGCGCCGCTCCTGGCCACCCAGTGGCTGAAGGACACCGGCTCGTGGGTGCCGACGGCCATCTACCTGCTCGTCGCCTGTGCCATTACCGCGGTGGCCGTGCTGAGCCTGAAGGAAACCAAGGGCATCGCCCTGGAGGACGTGGACAAGGAAGACGCCACCCGCGAAGGACTGCTCCCAGCCGGCCAACGCTAGGCTGCCGGAGCCGTTGGACCGTTTGGGCGCATGAAGGAGAAATGCAATGGATAACACGTTGAATGGACGCAAGGCACTGGTCACCGGCGGTGCCAGCGGAATCGGTGCCGCCTGCGTGCGCGCACTCGCGGCCCAGGGCGCGAAAGTGGTGGTGGCCGACGTCGACTCCGCCGCAGCTGCCAGGCTCGCCGACGAGGTGGGCGGCACCGCCTGGGCCGTGGACCTCCTGGACGTGGACGCCCTGGCCACCCTCAGCCTGGATGTGGACATCCTGGTGAACAACGCGGGAATCCAGCGCATCAGCCCCATTGAGGACTTTGATCCGGCGGACTTCCGCAGGATCATCAGCCTGATGCTGGAGGCGCCGTTCCTGCTGGTCCGGGCCGCCCTGCCGCACATGTACGCCAACCGCTTTGGCCGCATCATCAACGTGTCGTCGGTGCACGGTATCCGTGCTTCCCCGTTCAAGAGCGCGTACGTATCCGCCAAGCACGGCCTTGAGGGCTTGAGCAAGGTGACGGCGCTGGAGGGCGGGGAGCACGGTGTTACCTCCAACTGCGTGAACCCGGGCTACGTCCGCACGCCCCTGGTGGAGAAGCAGATCGCGGACCAGGCCCAGGTGCACGGGATCGACGAGTCTGAGGTCCTGGCCAGGGTGATGCTCACCGAATCGGCCATCAAACGCTTGGTGGAACCGGAGGAAGTGGCGTCCCTGGTTGCGTGGCTGGCCTCCGACAGTGCCGCTATGGTTACGGGGGCCAGCTACACCATGGACGGCGGCTGGTCTGCCCGGTAGGTTACCCCGCTAGTCCATCGGTTTGACCACGCGGTGATCGTAGAAGAAGACGCCATGGGTGGTCTTCAGCCCCACTGACCGGCGATCATGCCATACGACGACCCCTTCGCGCCTGCCGCTGAAGGGGTCGTCGCCAATCACGGTGTCGCCCACCCGGTAGGGGCATCGTGGGCTGACGGCCCCCTTGGCCCGGCGCCATACTGTCACCAGGGCATCGCGCAGGCTGACGGGCCGGCCCATGCCGGAAAGGTCCTGTATGTAGCCCTTGGCCATGTGAGCCTCCCCTTCAGGCGGCAGCCGGCCGCCTGCTAACGGTGTTGGTCGGCGGAACGCTCCCAGCGGAGGATGGTCCTCCCATTCCGGCCGGCACCGTACGCCTACGCTATGCGCTATTCACATCAGCAACACCAGTAACAAGTACTTGTTTTGTCCAGTGGAACCACTTGCCTGTTGGGTGCGGTACATCCCCCAGCGGTCCGGCGGAGCATCAGCGGCTGCTGTTAATGATGTCCTCCGCGTTCTCGAAGGCCCACGCCACCAGGGGCACCAGCAGCCCGCTCAGCTCGTAGCCACGCTCGGTGAGGCTGTAGTCCACCCGGGGTGGAATGACCGGTTGGGCATTCCTGCTGATAAGGCCGTCCCGCTCGAGGGTCTTCAGGGTCTGGGCCAGCATCTTCTCGCTGATGCCCTCGGCCCGGCGCCGCAAATCACTCCATCGCTGCTCGCCTTCGGACAGGGCGATCAGGATCAGCACTCCCCACTTGCTGGTGATGTGGTCCAGCAGGGTCCTGCTGGGGCATCCGGCGGGGAACACGCCGTCGGCGAAGGCGAGGGGCAGCGGTGCGGCCTGCGGAACAGCTTCCATGTCACTAGCTTACCTAAAGGTCAGTACCTTACTTCAAAGTGCGTACTCTCTTTGAGGAAGTATTCTCCATGGCTCGCGGTTGTGCCCTTCGACAGATCAAATTCCTCGAAAGGATCCATCGTGAGCATTGTTGTTACAGGCGCCACCGGACAGCTGGGCCAGCATGTCATCGAAGCCCTTCTTGAACGTGGGGTGCCCGCAGCCGGAATTGTGGCCGCCGGACGTTCCGTGGAAAAGCTGGCCGGCTTCGCCGCGCGCGGAGTCAACGTCAAGGCCATGGACTACGCCGACGCAGGCTCAGTTGCCGCCGCGCTCAAGGGGGCAACCCGGGTGCTGCTCATCTCCGGCAGCGAAGTGGGCCGTCGCGTCGAACAGCACCGCACCGTCATCGAAGCAGCCCGGGCCGAAGGCGTGGAACTGCTGGCCTACACCAGCATCGCCAACGCGGACACCACCGGCATGCTGCTGGCCGGGGAGCACAAGGCCACGGAGGCCCTGCTGCGGGAGTCAGGTGTTCCCTTCGCCTTGCTCCGCAATGGCTGGTACCTGGAAAACTACACGGAGCAGTTGCCCGGTACCCTCGCCCAGGGTGCGGTCGCAGGCAGCGCCGGGGACGGCAAAGTCAGTGGCGCTGCACGGGTGGACTACGCCCACGCCGCCGCCGCGGTCCTGGTGGCCGAGGACCAGGCCGGCAAGGTGTACGAGCTGGGCGGAGATGAAGCCTTCAGCATGGCGGACCTCGCTGCTGAGATCAGCGCCGCCACTGGCAAGGCCATCACCTACAACGACCTCCCCGCCAAGGACTACTCCGGCCTGCTCACCTCCGTGGGGGTGCCGGAGGCATTCGCCGAGGTCCTGGCGGACTCGGATCTCGGCATCGCCCGCGGTGACCTCCTGGTCAGCACCGGAGACCTCCGGCGCCTCATTGGACGCCCGACGACGTCCCTCGCCCAGGCCGTCCGGTCCGCCGCGGCTGCGGCGTAAGGCAGCGGAAGACAGTACGTCACCGGACGACGAAAGGTGCCCGGCCCCGGCGGGGCCGGCACCTTTCGCCGATGACGTGCCTACCCGCTGTTGCGGGCGGTCCCGACCACGGGCAGCGGCGAGGTTTCGTCCTCAAGGTGGGCTCGGCGTCGTCCGTCACCTCTCACCCACAGCCGGTATGCCAGGACCAGCAGGCCCAGCCAGGCGGCGCCCACGTAGAGGGCCACCCGGGTGTCCTCGAAAGCGCCCAGGATGGCGATCACCAGCGCCATGAAGGCAATGGTGAGGACGGACGCGGCCGGCCACCACGGTGAGGGGAATTCCGACGCCGGCAGGCCCTTCCGGACGATTTCCCGCTTCATTGCCACGTGGGAGGCCAGGATCATCACCCACACCCACACCGTGGCGAAGGTGGCGATCGAGGCGATGACCAGGAACACGTCCTCCGGGATGACCGCGTTGAGGACCACCCCCACCAGCAGGATCCCGGCCATCATGACCACCGTCATCCAAGGGACGCCGTGGCGGGAGACTTTGCCGAACGCCGCCGGTGCGTGGCCCTGGTTGGAGAGTCCGAAGAGGATGCGGCCGGCGCCAAAGATATCGCTGTTGATCGCGGAGAGCGCGGCGGTGATCACGACGGCGTTGAGGATGTGGGGCGCCGCGGGAATACCCAGGCCGCTGAAGATCTGGACGAAGGGGCTGCCGTCACTGCCCACCTGGTCCCACGGGAAAAGGCTCATCAGGACGCCCAGCGTCAGGACGTAGAAGAGCAGTACGCGGACCGGGACGGTGTTGACGGCCTTGGGGATGACCTTCTTGGGGTCGGCCGCTTCACCGGCGGTGATGCCAAGGGTCTCGATCCCGCCGAAGGCGAACATCACCACGGCAAAGGATGCCAGCAGGCCTTCGAAGCCGTTCGGGAACAGTCCGCCGTGGTCAACGAGGTTGCCAAGGCCCGGTGCCACGGTTGAACCGGCGGCCTGGAACCCGAACGTGATGATCGCGGCACCGCCTGCAATCATGGCGATGATGGCGGCGACCTTGATCAGCGAGAACCAGAATTCGAGTTCGCCGAAGACCTTGACGCTGAGCAGGTTCAACGCCGCCAGGAAGCAGATGACGGCAAGGACCCAGATCCAGCGGTCCACCTGCGGAAACCAGAACCCCATGTAGATACTGAATGCAGTGACGTCGGCGATGGCCACGATGGCCATCTCGAACACGTACGTCCAGCCGGTCACGAAGCCGGCCAGGGGGCCAAGGTACCGCCCGGCGTACTGGCTGAAGGAACCGGACACAGGGTGCCTCACCGCCATCTCACCGAGGGCGCGCATCACCATGAACACCGCGGCGCCGCCGATGATGTAGGCGAGCAGGACGGCTGGTCCGGCTTTCTGGATGGCGGAAGCGGAGCCGTAGAAGAGGCCCGTGCCGATCGCCGATCCCAGGGCCATGAAGCGGATGTGCCGCACGTTCAAGCCGCGGTTGAGGACGTGTCCGACGACGGCAGCCGGCTTGTGCGTTTCCGCCGCGGTTTCGGTCCGGGTTGGGGTTGAAGCTGGTTGCATGCAAATACCTTCTCGTCATTGGGAGGGGAGCCGCTAACCAGCAGACCATTTTCGCAGGCATCGTGATGAGGCTCACGGCTGGTTGCTGTCTTCGGTTCCAGACTGTCCGGGAGGTGATCAGTCGAAACCTGGCCGGGTTTGAATGTCGTACCCCCTTGCCATAGTTGGGTCATGGGGAAAGCGGCGGCGGTGAGGGCATTCGAGGAGATCAAGGCTGCCCTTGCCGCGCTGGACACCGAGGTGGACAGAGCTGGACGCGGATCGGTTGCCGCCACGAAGGAGTGTGCTCACCCGTTGGCCACCCTTGTTGATGGGTGCCTCGACATCCTGGCGGGCGTCAGGGCCGTGGAGGCCATGATCGCAGGGCTGAAAGCGAAGGCCGCGGTCGCTTATGCGGAAAGTGCTTCTGCTGTTGCGGGGCCCGACGTGCCGGTGCAGGCCCATGAGATGGCGGTCGCGGCGGAAGTTGGCTGCGTCCTGGCGGTTGGACCGAGGGCGGCATCGACATTCCTGGCTACCTCGCACGCCGTTGTTACCTCGTTGCCGCGGACCCTTGCGGGGCTGCAGGCAGGGACCCTGTCCTGGGGCCACGCGGTGGTGATGGCGGATGAGACGGCGAGCCTGGATGTGAACGGGGCTGCGGCGTTGGAGGCGCATTTCCTGGACCCGGATGCCCCCGATCCGGCGCGGGGCTGTCCCCCCGGGGAGATGCCGGCGCACCGGTTCAGGGTGAAGGCCCGCACGTGGCGGGAGCTTCACCATGCCGGGAGTATCGAAGCCCGTCACTCCAAGGGAGTGGCAGAACGGCGGGTGGAGTACAGGCCGGACCGGGACGGCATGGCCTGGCTGTCCGCATACCTGCCCGCCGGCCAAGCCTCGGCAGTCTGGGACCGGCTCACCTCCGAGGCTCGCAGCATGCAGGGCACTGAGGAAGGTCGCACGCTATCCCAGTTGCGGGCTGACAACTACGCCTCGTCGCTGCTGGCTACCTTCCCCGCAGGCAGCGGGGGATGCCAGGCCGCTGAGCGCCCTTTCTCCGGGATCCGCGCTCAGGTGCTGGTCACTGTCCCGGTGTTCTCGCTGATGGGCTTCACCGATGAACCGGCGGTCCTGGACGGGTACGGTCCCATTCCGCCGTCGATGGCACGGGCCCTGGTGGCCGAGGGGGCGGGGTCGTTCTACCGGGTGCTGGTGGATCCGAGGGACGGTGCACCGCTGGAAATCGGGCGGACCAGCTATCGGCTGACCAAGGCCATGCGGGCTTGGCTGCGGATGCGGGACGGAAAATGCCCGTTTCCCGGGTGCAGCAACCATTCCCTCGACAACGACGCCGACCATCTCCTCAGCTGGGCCAAGGGCGGTGCCACCGGGATCAGCAACCTCGGTCAGCCCTGCCCCAAACACCACAGGCTCCGGCATACCACGGCCTGGAAACCCACGACTGCCGGCAAAAACAAACCACCCGGCTGGATTTCACCCTCCGGTCGCCGCTACAGCAGCGAGCACCAGGACTGGGAACCACCCCACTGGCCAACCCATTGTCCGCCCTCACAGGGAACGTCGTTGGCGCGGGCGGGAACCATCGATATAGTGCGCCACCACGGATCTCCCTGGGAAAACGCGTTGTCCCGCTATCTCGAGGCTCCACCCTGACCAGGCTGGAACCGGCCCCGTGCCTTGCCTCCTCCGAGATCCGTGCGCTCCTCCGTGACCGCAGATTCGGGACCCGTTGCGGTCAGACCCTGCACTTTTCGGGCGCTTCCTCTTCAATACCCTGTGCTCTTCACGCTGGCATCAATTCCGCCAGGTACCGGCTGCGTCCCGCGCTGCACCTTCGATTTCGGCGCGGTGCGCCGCCCACTCTTCGGGTGTCCTGGACGTCAGGTTCGGGTCCCCTGGACGCTGGCCCACGGTCGCGTCAATCAGTTCACGGAGTATGTCCGCGTGGCCCAGATGGTGGGCACGTTCAGCAACCATATGGACGAGAATCTGCTGCAGGGTAACCTGGCGGCGCTCCTCCGGCCACCACGGCACGGAGCCTGGAGCGTCGAGCGGCAGAGCCTCAATGGTCGCGTCGCTGTGCGTTCCTGCGAAGCGGTGGAGTTCGACGATGTCTTCGAATGACTCGCCAGCCGTTACCCACATGTCTGCGTCCGGGCGGCCGCCGTCCTCGAGCCACGGCAGGTGGCGCCCACTGGGCCGGCCGAAGACCACGCCGAAGTAGTCCAACTCCACGCTGGCAACGTGTTTGACCAGTCCCAACAGGTTGGTGCCCGTTGGCGTGAGGGGCCGGCGCATGTCGTAATCGCCCAGTCCGTCCAGCTTGCCCAACAGGTTGTCCCGCCGGATCCGCAGGTACGTGTGCAGGGTTTCTTTCCCGTCCATGGTCCGGACTCTACCGAAACGTGGATGATTCGGCACCGTAAGCTGCGCTGGGCAGGCCAGCGTCTGGTATACCGGACACATTGAATTGCGGCGGTGCCGTAAGCGGAAAGGGCAGCCGTCACACTGAAGTACGGGATACCGGACAGAGCTAGCCAGAAAGACCATTTGAGCCCATGAGCACTGCACTAAGCGCCGCATCACGGGGCGCCGAAAGACCGGGCGCCGAAACACGAGCCGAAGCCCACGCGCCCCGCGCTGCGATCAAAGCATCCTCAAAAGTCCCTGCTGCGGAAAATACCCTCCGCATCCTCAAGTTGCTGGCCTCCCGGCGCGGGCCAATGGCGGCCTCCCAGATCGCCTCCAGCCTGAACCTTCCCCGGTCGAGTGTTTACCACTTGCTGGGCGTCATGGAGGCGAACGGCTTCGTCCTCCATTTGCATGAGGAGCAACGCTACGGGCTGGGCATCAGCGCCTTCGAACTCAGTTCCGCCTATTCACGGCAGGAACCTTTGTCGCGGCTGGGCCGCCCCCTCCTCGCGAGCCTCGTGGATGCCATCGGTGAGAGCGCCCACCTGGCAGTGCTGCACGGCCGCGATGTCCTGTACATCGTGGAGGAACGGGCCAAGAACCGTCCGTCGCTGGTGACCGACGTCGGCGTCCGCCTTCCCAGCCACCTCACCGCCAGCGGACGCGCCATCCTTGCCGCGCTGCCCAAATCGCAAGTACGCGCGCTCTACCCGAACGCCGCCGCCTTCACCGCCCGGCATGAGGTGGTGGGGGCCATCATGAAATACTCCGCGTTGTCCTCGCACCTGGACCAGGTCCGCCAGCGGGGGTACGCCACCGAACACGGAGAGGTTACGCCGGGTTTCGGCTCCATTGCCGCTGCCGTGACAGACCACTTGGGATGGCCAACTGCGGCCGTGGCAGTGACCTTCCTCGAGGACAAGCTTCCCGCGGCGGAATGGCCCGTCCTTGCGGCGCGCGTCCAGAAGGTGGCCGATGAACTTTCCCTCCGCCTCCACGGCCGGCCCGGCAAGTAGTCCAGCCTGCTGCCGCCCGGCAGGCCGGCCAGGCAGCCGCCGCCCGGCAATCCCCAGGCGTTCCCGGGGCCCCGGAGCGCCCCTGTTTGTTCCGCTCCGCAAACCCTTGCAACTGGATGCCGCGCATGTCTGGAATACCGGACAGCGCCCCGTCAAAGCCCCTGTGAAGTCCGTCCGCCAAGGGCTTTAGTTGAAACAGAACTTCTTTCCTCCAACAGACACCACCCGAAGGAGCCCATCATGGCACCCGCCGATTTCACCACCGGTGCCCGCCCGGTCAAAGCAGCCCGCGGCACCGAGCTCACCGCCAAGAGCTGGCAGACCGAAGCCCCGCTGCGCATGCTCATGAACAACCTTGACCCCGAGGTCGCCGAGCGCCCCGATGACCTGGTGGTCTACGGCGGCACCGGCCGCGCCGTCCGGTCCTGGGCCGCGTTCGACGCCATCACCCGCACGTTGGAAACCATGGAAAAGGACGAGACCCTGCTGGTGCAGTCCGGCAAGCCGGTGGGCGTCTTCCGCACCCACGAATGGGCCCCGCGCGTGCTCCTGGCCAACTCCAACCTCGTCGGTGACTGGGCCAACTGGCCCGAGTTCCGCCGGCTCGAGGCCGAGGGCCTGATGATGTACGGCCAGATGACGGCAGGGTCCTGGATCTACATCGGCACCCAGGGCATCCTGCAGGGCACGTTCGAAACGTTCGCCGCGATTGCCCGCAAGCTCACTGGCGATGAGAATGGCACCCTGGCGGGCACGCTGACCCTCACCGGCGGCTGCGGTGGCATGGGTGGCGCCCAGCCGCTCGCCGTCACCCTGAACGACGGCGCCTGCCTGATTGTCGACGTCGACGAAACCCGCCTGCGCCGGCGGGCCGGCAAGCGCTACCTCGACGAGGTCGAAACCGACCTCGATATCGCCATCGCCAAGGTCCTCAAGGCCAAGGAGGAACGCCGCGGATGGTCCGTGGGCTATGTCGGCAACGCCGCCGAGGTTTTCCCCGAGATCCTGCGCCGCCACAAGGCCGGCGAGCTCACCGTCGATATCGTCACCGACCAGACCTCCGCGCACGATCCCCTGAGCTACCTGCCCGAAGGAATCACGGTCGAGGAATGGCACCGCGAGGCAGCCGCGGACCCGGAAGGCTTCACCAAGAAGGCCCAGGCCTCCATGGCCCGCCACGTCCAGGCCATGGTCGAATTCCAGGACGCCGGCGCCGAGGTCTTCGACTACGGCAACTCCATCCGTGATGAGGCCCGAAAGGGCGGCTACGCGCGGGCCTTCGAGTTCCCCGGCTTCGTTCCGGCCTATATCCGGCCCCTGTTCTGCGAGGGCCTGGGCCCGTTCCGCTGGGTGGCCCTCTCGGGCGACCCCGAGGACATCCGCGTTACGGACGAGGCCATCAAGGAACTCTTCCCCGAGAACAAGCACCTGCACCGCTGGATCGACGCCGCCCAGGAGCGGGTGGAATTCGAGGGCCTCCCCGCCCGCATCTGCTGGCTCGGCTACGGCGAACGCGCCAAGGCCGGCCTGCTGTTCAACCAGCTGGTCAAGGAGGGCAAGGTCAAGGCGCCCATCGTGATCGGCCGCGACCACCTGGATTCCGGCTCCGTCGCCTCCCCGTACCGCGAGACCGAGGCCATGGCTGACGGCTCGGACGCGATCGCGGACTGGCCGCTGTTGAACGCCCTGCTCAACACTGCCTCCGGAGCCACCTGGGTGTCACTGCACCATGGCGGCGGAGTGGGCATCGGCCGCTCCATCCACGCCGGGCAGGTGTCCGTTGCCGACGGCACCGACCTCGCAGCCGAAAAGCTTGAGCGCCTCCTCACCAACGATCCCGGCATGGGCGTGATCCGCCACGCCGACGCCGGCTACGAACGAGCCCTTGACGTCGCCAAGGAACGCGGCGTCCGAATCCCCATGCAAGAGTCCGCCGACTCCGCAGCAGCAACGAACTAGGACTATCCGATGACCCTAACAACCCACTCACCGCTGACCGTCACCCTCGGCTCCAACGGCGTCACTGCCCAGGACGTGCTCGCCGTCGCCCGCCATGACGCCAAAGTGGCCATCGCTCCGGATGCCCTGGAGGCCGTGGCCCAGGTCCGCGCCCACATCGACAGCCTCGCGTCCAGCGACATCCCGGCTTACGGGATCTCCACAGGCTTCGGTGCCCTGGCCAACCGCCACATCCCCAATGACCTGCGCACCCAACTGCAGAAGTCCCTGATCCGCAGCCACGCCGCCGGCATGGGCCCGGCCGTGGAACGCGAAGTAGTCCGCGGCATCATGTTCCTGCGCGCCAAGACCCTCGCCTCCGGCCGAACCGGCGTCCGCCCCGTGGTGCTGCAAACCATGGTGGACGTGCTGAACGCCGGGATCACCCCGGTGGTCCGCGAGTTCGGCTCGCTCGGCTGCTCCGGCGACCTCGCTCCGCTGTCCCACTGCGCCCTGGTGCTGATGGGTGAAGGCGAAGCGGAAGGGCCCGACGGCGTCACATACGGCGGGCGGGGAGAGCGGACTGTCGCCGAGCTGCTTGCAGACCACGGCATCGAGCCGGTCACCCTGGCCGAGAAGGAAGGGCTGGCGCTGGTCAACGGCACCGAGGGCATGCTGGGCATGCTCCTGATGGCCATTGCCGACCTCCGCCAGCTGCTGGCGACGGCGGACATTACCGCCGCGCTCAGCGTTGAGGCGCTGCTGGGCACCGACCAGGTATTCGTTCCCGAACTGCACGCCGCGCTGCGCCCTCATCCCGGCCAGGCAGCCAGTGCCGACAACATGCTGCGTGTGCTCTCGGACTCGCCGATTGTCGCGTCCCACAAGGAGGGTGACTCCCGTGTGCAGGATGCCTACTCGCTGCGCTGCGCCCCGCAGGTTGCCGGTGCCGTCCGTGACACCGTCGACCATGCGGAACTCGTGGCAACCCGCGAACTGGCCGCGGCTATCGACAACCCGGTGGTCCTGCCCGACGGCCGCGTGAGCTCAAACGGCAATTTCCACGGCGCCCCGGTGGCTTATGTCCTGGACTACCTTGCCATTGCCGTCGCGGACCTCAGCTCCATCGCCGAACGCCGGACCGACCGGATGCTTGATCCCGCCCGTTCGCACGGCCTTCCCGCGTTCCTGGCCTCCGATCCCGGCGTGGACTCGGGGCTGATGATTGCCCAGTACACCCAGGCAGGCCTGGTGTCGGACAACAAGCGGCTGGCTGTGCCGGCGTCGGTGGATTCCATTCCAAGCTCCGCCATGCAGGAGGACCACGTCTCCATGGGCTGGCACGCGGCGCGGAAGCTGCGCAAGGCAGTGGAGAACCTCCGGCGGGTCCTGGCCATCGAGCTGGTGACGTCTGCGCGGGCCTTGGATATCCGCACGCAGCTTTCCGGTGGGGAGCTCACGCCGGGCCCGGCGGGCACCGCCGTCGTGGCCGCCCTTCGCGCCGTGGTGGAGGGCCCGGGGACGGACCGTTTCCTGTCTCCGGAATTGGAGGCGGCGGACCGGCTGGTTGCCTCCGGGGAAGTGCGACGGGCGGCCGAATCCGCCGTCGGCTTCCTGGCCTGAAAACCGAAGGATCTTCAGTACCTGCTGCACTCCGGTCCGAAGTGCGGAATATCCGGCGACACTGCCAGTAGCGGGGTCCGGAGTGTAGTAGAACTGATGGTGTAGCGAAAGTCACATCAACGACGCTGTGGCAGCAGAACAATACAAAGGGGTAGAAGTTCACATGAAAGCACGTGGGGCAGTCCTGTCCAGGCGCAACGCCCATTCCGCCGCGGTATCCAACTGGAAGGCCCTCAAGGCCGGGGACCGCGTCGAAATCATCAAGCATGCGCATGTGGTGGCAGCCGGGGAAGTGGAAGAGGTGTCGCAGAGCGGCAACGTCCTCTGGCTGGTGCCGGCCGGACCGTCAGACCTGTCGGAAAAGCAGCTCTTCCTTAAGTCCGACGGCGTCCAGGTCCGCCTCGCCTGAAGGCCGCACCCGCTAGACAAAAGAATCCCCGCAGCGCCTTACGGCACTGCGGGGATTCTTTCTTTGGCTCCAAGCGTTCGTCCGGTGGCCCGGGGGCCGCGCAGCCGGGAAATCAGGCCGCGACGGATTCGTAGGTCTCGCCAAAGGGGACGGATTCGTCCAGGGCCACCGTGTAGCGTCCCGGGTGCAGCCTGGTCACCAGGATGCCGCAGGCGGCGTCCTTCGCTGCCACCTCAATCAACTCGGCTACCGCCTCTTCCAGCCCGGAGTGGACCTCGCTGGCGCTGGAGAACTCGAGGCTGATGGACCGGAGTTCCGGGCCTTCGGCGGTTTTGGCAGCGGCGGGGACGCGCTCCAAAGTGCTTGTGATCATGTACTGAACTTTCTGTGTTTCGTGCCGGGTGGCTCCGCTATTCTAACGATCAGTATCCATATATGTCAGATGACTGCCCTCCTGAACCACTAGAGAGGCAGTCACAAAGCGTTCGTTCCGCGGCGCCGGACGGAATCAACGACCATGGAAGCGGGCACCGCCAGGGCCCCATCCAGCAGTCCCGCCCCCACACCTTGAGGAGATTCGGTATGAAGATCATGCGCCTGGGCAACAGCGGCAGCGAACAGCCCGCAGTGCTCGTTCCCTCAGCGGACGGCACCGGCCGGTACTTCAGCCTGCTGCCCCTGACGGATGACGTCGACGGCGGGTTCCTCGCTGCCGGCGGCCTGGACAAGGTCCGGAAAGCCTTGGCCGCAGGTGACCTGCCGGTCCTTGAGGGTGCGGAAGCGCTGCGGGTCGGACCGCCAGTGGCCAGGTCCGGCTCAGTGGTGGGCATCGGGATGAACTATGCCGCCCACGCGGCCGAGTCGGGAGCCGAACCGCCCACGGTTCCGGTGGTCTTCCTCAAGCCAAGCAATACGGTCGCCGGCCCCTTCGACCCGGCCCCGATCCCTCCGCATTCCGCAAAGTACGACTGGGAGGTGGAGCTGGGCATCGTGATCGGCAGGGAGGCCTGCTACCTGGGCTCCCCGGAAGAAGCAGCCGCGTGTATCGCCGGCTACGTCACGGCCAACGACCTCTCCGAACGGGAATACCAGTTGCCGGGAGCCGCGGGCCAGTGGACCAAAGGCAAGTCGCTTCCCGGGTCAACGCCCCTTGGCCCGTGGCTGGTTCCGGCCGAGGATATCGACGGCGGCAACCTCCCGCTGCGCAGTTGGGTCAATGGTGAACCACGCCAGGACTCCTCGACCTCAGAGCTCATCTTTGACGCAGCCACCCTGGTCCATCATTGCAGCCAGTACATGCGGCTGGAACCAGGCGACGTGATCCTCACCGGGACGCCGCAGGGTGTTGCCCTCAGCGGCCGTTTCCCCTACCTCCAGCCGGGCGACGTGGTGGAGGTGGAAGTGGCAGGCCTGGGCCGCCAGCGCCAGGAGTTGTTCCGGGCCCCGGCGGCCGCAACGGCCTAGGTTTACCGGCCCGCTTTTACGGCCAGCACAGGGCAGTCCGCCTCCAGCAGGATGCGCTGGGATGTGCTGCCCATGATGAGCTTGCCCACCGGGGTGCGGCGGCGCAGGCCGATCACGATCAGGTCGGCGTTGTGTTCCTCGGCAGCATCCAGGACCTCGGCGGCGGCGTCGTGGCCCCGGACCGGCCGCTTGATCATGTATTGGATGCCCTCGCCGGCCAGGCGCTGCTCTATGTCCTGGATCCCGCCCTCCGGCGCGAACCGGCTGTCCACGGCGGCCTCGCCCTTGGAGGAGTTGATCAGGACCAGGGTGCTGTTGCCCTTCCGGGCTTCGGCGATGGCCTGCGTCAGGGCAGCTTCGCCCTCGGGGGTCGGGACGTATCCCACAACGACGGTCATGTTGTTTCCTGTTCTGCTGGAGATGGATGGGGCGGCTGTTCAGTCACTGTAGTCCGCCGCACCGGAATTGGCCGGAACCAGCGGCTTGCGCTCCGGACGGTTCCGGCGGAACAGCTTGTACGCAAAGGGCCAGAGCAGGATGACGCCAATGATGACGTAAATGCCGACGGCGATCGGCTCACCCAGGAGCCCTGCCGGATCGCCTGCGCTCAACTGCAGGGTCTTGCGGAGCTGGCCTTCGATCCGCGGGCCAAGGATCACGCCGAGGATCAGCGGCAGCACGGGGAGCCCGAAGCGCCGCATCATGAACCCGAGCGCGCCGAGGATCAGCAGGATCACCAGGTCGAACGCCTGCAGGTTGACCGAGTAGGCACCCAGCGTCGCGAAGAACAGGATGCCCGCGTACAGGTAGGGCCGGGGCAGCTGCAGCAGCTTGGCCCACAGTGGCGCCAGCGGCAGGTTGATGATCAGGAGCAGGAAGTTGCCGATGAACAGGCTCGCGATCAGCGCCCACACCAGGGGCCCCTGGCTTTCAAAGAGCTGCGGACCCGGCTGGATGCCGTACGAGGTGAAGGCGGCCAGCATCACGGCCGCGGTGGCATTGGTGGGCAGTCCCAGCGCCAGCATCGGGGTCAGGGTACCGGCAGCCGCGGCGTTGTTGGCGGCTTCCGGGCCGGCCACGCCTTCGATGGCACCCTTGCCGAACTCTTCGGGATGCTTGCTGAGGCGTTTTTCCGTCACATAGGACAGGAACGTGGGGATCTCGGCGCCACCGGCGGGCAGTGCGCCAAACGGGAAGCCGAAGGCAGTGCCGCGCAGCCACGGCTTCCAGGAGCGCTTCCAGTCGGACTTGCCCATCCAGGGCTGGCCCACGGGGATGGCATGCAGGGGGGTGCGCCGCAGGTGTGCTGCAACCCAGAGCGCCTCGCCCACCGCGAAGATGGCCACGGCCACCACCACGATATCCAGGCCGTCCGCCAGGAGCGGCTGGCCGAAGGTCAGGCGGCGCTGGCCGGTGACCGAGTCCATGCCCACCAGTCCGATGGCCAGCCCGAGGCCCAGGGACGCGAAACCGCGCAGCCGGGAAGAACCCAGCACAGCGGTCACCGCCAGCAGGGCCAGGACCATGATGGCGAAGTAGCTGGGCGCGCCAAGGCTCACGGCGAACTTCACCACGATCGGTGCGCAGACGGCCAGCAGCGCCGTGCCAATGGTGCCGGCGACGAACGAGCCGATGGCCGCCGTCGCCAGCGCCTGCGCCGCCCGGCCGGCCTTTGCCATCTTGTTGCCCTCGATGGCGGTGACCACCGACGACGATTCGCCGGGCGTGTTGAGGAGGATGGAGGTGGTGGAACCGCCGTACATGCCGCCGTAGTAGATGCCGGCGAACATGATGAAGGCGCTGGTGGGTTCCAGGGCATAGGTGACGGGAAGCAGCAGGGCGACGGTCATGGCCGGGCCCAGGCCGGGCAGGACGCCGACGGCGGTGCCCAGGATGACGCCGATCACGGCGTAGAGGAAATTCATGGGGGTGAGGGCGGTGGCGAAGCCGTCCATCAGGGAGGACCAGACGTCCATTTAGAGGATTCCTTCCAGGAGGCCGGCCGGCAGCGCAATGCCCAGGCCGAGGTAGAAGCCGTAGAAGGTCAGCAGGGACAGTGCGACGGAGATCAGGCCGTCCCGGACGTAGCGGCGGCTGCCGAGGGCCAGGACGCTGCCCCAGAACAGGACGGTTCCGGCGATCACCCAGCCGGCCCAGTCGATCAGCAGGATGTTCAGGATGAAGGCCCCTGCCAGTGGCAGGACGGTCTTCCAGTCGGCGGGGTGCGTGAGGTCCACGTCCTCGCCGCCTTCAGCCTCGCCCTTGCCGCCGCGCAGCACGTTGATGGCCAGCAGCACGGCGCAGACAACCAGCATTCCGGCCACGATGAACGGAACGGTTTTGGGCCCGACCGGATCGGACTTTGAATACGGGGTTGCCAGGCCGTTGGCGTCCAGGAAGACCATGACGCCGGCCGCCCCGAGCAGGAGTGCGACTCCCAGCTCGGAGCGGCCTTTGAGGCCTGTGGTCAGGGAGGTCACGCCAGCCCAAGCTTGCTGAGGACGTCCGCCACGCGCTTGTCCTGCTCGGTCAGGAAGGACTTGAACTGGTCACCGGTGATGAAGGCATCGGTCCAGCTGTGGGTCTTCAGCGCTTCCTTCCAGCCGTCCGTGCCATGCATCTTTTCCAGGGCCGCGATCAGGGAAGCCTTGTCCTTGTCGCTGATGCCCGGAGGGGCCACGACGCCACGCCAGTTGGTGAATACCAGGTCGATGTTGGATTCCTTCAGCGTGGGTGCATCCACGCCGTCCAGGCGCTTCTCGCCACTGGTGGCCAGCACGCGGACCTCGCCGGACTCGATCTGCTTCAGGTACTCGCCGGCGCCGGAGGCGGCAAAACCGAGCTTGTTGCCGAGGATTGCGGGCAGGAGGTCACCGCCGCCGTCGTATGCAACGTAGTTGACCTTGGTGGCGTCGATGCCCACGGCACCTGCCAGCTGCATGGGCAGCAGGTGGTCCGGACCGCCGGGGGAGGAGCCGCCGCCCACGGCGATGGAGCCGGGATCGGCCTTCCAGGCCTTCACCAGGTCATCGATGGTCTTGTAGGGGGAATCCTTGCCGACCATGATGGCGCCGGGCTCTTCGATGAGGCGGGCCAGCGGGGTGGTCTCGGTCAGCTTGGATTCGGACTTGTTGGTGTAGCTGGCACCCACGACGCCCAGCCCCATCAGCATGGCCAGGTCACCGTTGCCCTTTTCATTGACAATGCGGGCCAGGCCCACCGTTCCTCCTGCGCCTGCCAGGTTGAAGACTTCGGTGTTGGTGGAGATTTTCGCGTCGTCCAGGACCTTGGCGGCAGCGCGGGCAGTGGTGTCATATCCGCCGCCCGGGGAGTTGGGGACCATGATCTGCAGGCCGGTGATGGGTCCGGCAGCAGCGCCGGAGCTTTCTGAACCGGTGGAGCTCTTTCCGGTGGCACCGCAGCCGGTGGCCATCAGGGCGATGCCGGCGGCGACGGCGGCAACTCGCAATGCGCGGATCTGGCGCATGTGTTCCTCTTCTCTCAAAAACAAATCAGACCAGCACCGGCTGACTAGGGGTTCCGGTGCCTTGTGGTTCCGATGCTAGGGGCGGCCGTGACGCCGATCACTCTTGTGTACGCAGAGAAAGTTGTGTTCATTGCGTTCACGTTTCCAAAACCCCACGGCCGCCGCGCTGGAGGCTTTGGGATATAGTTCCCGGTACCACCCCGGCTCTGCGTCCCATCTTTTGTGCGCGCAGTGGCAGCCGGCCAAAACCGCCGCAACCCGGCCTGCACCCCAACACCAGGAAGACCATCGTGACTCGACGACGAGGAATGTCCCTTGCGGGGCAGTACCTTCTGCTGCAGTTGCTCATCGTCCTGGCCGTCCTGGTGGGCGTGGTGGCCATCTCCCTGGCCCAGTCCGCCGCGGCCTTCGAACGGACGGAGGGCCGCCGTGCCCTTTCCGCCGCGGAGGCCCTGGGCGGCAATCCCGTGGTGCGCGAACTGCTGCCGGACGCCGAACCGCGGGGCGGGGCGGTGCTACCCTCCGTGGCGGAGTCCGTGCGGATCGTCTCCGGCTCATCACGGGTGGCGCTGGCGAGGGTGGACCGGACCGTGGTGGCGTCCTCGGACCCCAGCATGGTGGGCGAGCCGCTGGAGCTCGGGCCCAGCAGGGTGATGGAAGGCCGGGCCTGGACGGGCGTGGTGGGCGGTACGCCTGCCCCGCTCCTGTCCGCCCACGTTCCCGTCCTTGACGACACCGGGCGCATGATCGGGATCGCCTCCATCAGCCGCAACTACCCCACCGTCCTGGAACGGCTGGGCGACGCCGTCCCCAATCTCCTTACCTATCTTGGGGTTGCCAGTGTCCTGGGCATCGCCGGGTCCCTCCTGCTGTCGCGCAGGGTCAAGCGGCAGACCCTCGGCATGGAACCCAGCGAAATCACCAGCCTGGTGGAAAACCGGGAAGCCATGCTGCACGGCCTCAAGGAGGGCGTGGTGGCCCTCGACTTGCACGAACGGATCACAGTGGCCAACCACAGTGCACGGGCGCTGCTGGGCCTCCCCCCGGATTGCGTGGGCAAGCGGGTGTCCGGCCTGGCTGTCGAGCCGGCCCTCAAGCAAGTCCTCACCCAGGACCAGCCCGGACCGGACCAGCTGGTGCTCGTCGGGGACCGCCTGGTGGTGATGAACCGGGTGCCCATCCGGTCCCGCGGCAAGGTGATCGGATCGGTGGCCACGCTCCGCGACCGGACGGAACTCTCTGAACTTGAGCAGGAGCTGGGCGCCACCCGCACCGCCACGGACACCCTTCGGGCCCAGGCCCATGAGTTCGCCAACCAGCTCCATGTCATTTCCGGCCTGATCCAGATCGGCGAGTACGAGTCCGTGGTCCAGTTCGTCAACGGCGCCACGGTGGACCGGACCCGGCTCAACGACGAGGTGACCGGCCGGATTGCCGATCCCGCGCTCGCCGCCCTGCTGATCGCCAAATCCAGCCTGGCCGCCGAGCGTGGCGTGGCACTGCAGCTGGACCCGGGTTCAGGGCTGGACAAGGTGGATGACGCGCTGTCCCGGGACCTCACCACGGTGGTGGGGAACCTCGTCGACAACGCGTTCGACGCCGTCACCGGGCTTCCACAGGCAGCCGTCACGGTGCTGGTGGAGGGCAGAGCCGGGGAAGACGTGGTGGTCACAGTCCGGGATAACGGGCCCGGCGTCCCGGGCGGCTCGGCCGACCACATTTTCCGCCAGGGCTTTACCACCAAAGAACCAGGGCCGGCGGGCAGCCGCGGCTTTGGCCTGGCGATGTCCCGGGTTGTCTGCCGTCGCGGCGGCGGGGACCTGACGGTGGCCAATGACCACGGGGCGGTCTTTAGGGCCGTGCTGAAACGAGGGAGTACCCAGGCATGATCAAAGTCCTGATCGTCGACGACGACTTCATGGTGGCCAAAGTGCATGCCGGATTCATCCAGCGCACGCCCGGCTTTACCGTGGTGGGGGCGGCCCACACCGGGGCACAGGCAGTTGCCGAGACCCAACGGCTCCGGCCCGACCTGGTGTTGCTGGACATCCACCTGCCCGACGTCAACGGCCTGGACCTCATGCACCGGCTGCGCAGCGTGGCCCCAGAACTGGACGTCCTCGTGATCAGTGCCGCCCGCGAGGTCGAAACGGTACGGAAGGCGCTCCGGGGCGGCATCGTGCATTACCTGATCAAGCCGTTTTCCCAGTCGGACCTGCAGGAGCGGCTGGAACATTACCGCAGCGCGTACCAGGGCCTGGATGCCGCCAAGGACGTGGCCGAGCAATCGGACGTCAACCGGGTATTCGGCCTGGACCGCGGCGAACGGCCGCTGCCCAAGGGGTGCAGCATCGAGACCCTGAAACTGGTGGAGGCCGCCCTCAACGCTGCCGCCGGCGACGTGTCCGCCGCGGAGGTTGCCCAGGAGCTCGGAACGTCCCGCGTCAGCGCCCGCCGCTACCTGGAATACCTGCATGACGCAGGCGCCCTGGACGTACGGCTCAAGTACGGCGTGGGGCGGCCGGAACGGCGTTATGTCTTGAAGGCGTGACCCGGCCTGACCCGGCCGCCAAGGACTGTCAGCGCAGCAGCGTGTCAACCAATCGGGCGGCCGTTCGCGCGGTCCGTCCGTCAATGTCGAATGCGGGGTTCAGTTCCGCCACGTCCAGGTGCAGCAGCTTCCCGCTCGCGGCCACCTGCCGGCATACGGCCGTGATCACGGGAAGTGGCACGCCGTAGGCTGCGGGGGCGCTGACGCCCGGGGCCACCGAGGCGGGAAGTACGTCCAGGTCGATCGTCAGGTACAGGATGTCGGTTTCCGCCAGGAAGTCCGCCACGAACGCCTGGACGCGTATTGCCCCGCAGTCTTCGTCCAGCAGGTAGCGGACGCCGAGTTTTCCCGCGGTGTCGAACAGGGCCCGGGTGTTGTTTGGCTCCGAAATGCCGACGACGGCGTAACGGAAGTCGCGTCCGGCGTCCGTTTCCGCACGGGCCATTTGCAGGAACGGCGTACCCGAACTTGGAACCGCTTCGTCGCGGAGGTCGAAGTGGGCGTCGAGGTTCAGCACGCCCAGCCGCTGCCCGCTCCGGACCGCGGCCGACGCACTGACGCCAAGGTAGCTGGCGTAGGCGGTTTCGTGGCCGCCGCCCAGGACGACAGTCTGGTGGCCGGCGTCGAGCAGGGCTGCCAGGGCATGGCCCAGCCGTTCCTGGCCGGCCTCAAGCCGGTCTCCGGACACCACCACGTCACCGCAATCGGAAACGGAGCGGTCCAGATGGAAGGCCAGGGGTCCGAGCGCTGTCCGCAGCGCTGCGGGGGCGGCGGCAGCCCCGGTCCGGCCCTTGTTTCGGCGTACTCCCTCGTCGCTGGCGAAACCCAGCAAGGCCACCGGCTTCCGGCCCGAGGCCACTGGGTGCCCGGCACCCTGGCCGCCCTCCGCGTCCGACGGACCGGGCTCAAGCGCCCGGTTCACTGCCTGCCACCAGCGGCGGTGGGCCGGGCCGTCGCCGTCGTACCTCCCTGTCCAGGGCTGCGGCGGGACGTCGACGGCTGGGGACTGGAAAGGCATGCATCAAGCTCACCGTACGCCGGGCGGAAAAACCAGCAACGCCGCCGTCGTCCTGTCCGGGATCCAAGAACCAACCCCGCGGGGCGGGGCAGGGGTAGGGTGGGATCGGTCGGCCAGATCCAAGCGTGACGTGCCTGTGCCGGAACCACGCATCTTTCCAAGCCGGAGGCCGCTCATGTTCGACGCCGCTAACATCATCTTTGCGGCCGCCGGCGCGGCCGTCTTCGTCGCCGCCGTCTTGCCAAAACTGCTGCGCAACATGCCCTTGTCCATGCCCATGGTCTTCCTCGGTGCCGGCATGGGGGCCTTTGCGCTGATTCCCTCGCTCCCGGATCCCAACCCGGTGGAGCACAGTGGTTTCGTGATGCACCTGGCGGAAATCTGCGTCATCATTTCGCTGATGGGCGCCGGGCTTGCCTTGGACCGGCCGGTAGGGCGCAAGCGGTGGTCCACCACCTGGCGGCTGCTGGGCATCGCGATGCCACTGTGCATCGCCGCCCTGACGCTGCTGGGCATGTGGTTCCTGGGCCTGGGCCTTGGCGCGGCACTGCTGGTGGCCGCCAGCCTGGCCCCCACGGATCCGGTCCTTGCCTCGGAAGTGCAGGTGGGCGAACCGGCGGACGAGGAAGAAGGTGTCGAAAAGGAAGATGAGGTGCGTTTTGGCCTTACCTCGGAGGCCGGCCTCAACGACGGGCTGGCCTTCCCGTTCGTCTACCTGGCCATCGCCATCAGCGTGGCAGGCGCCTCGCCGTCGGCCTGGTTTCCCGAATGGTTCGGGGTGGACGTGCTGTGGCGGCTGGCGTTGGGCCTGCTGGTGGGTTTCCTCACCGGAAAACTCCTGGCGAAGCTGTTCTTTTCAGCGCGCCGCGACAGCCTGCGGCTTTCCAACCACTCGGAGGGCTTCGTGGCGCTGGCAGCCACCTTCCTGGCGTACGGGCTGACGCAGTTGGCGGAGGGCTACGGGTTCATCGCGGTCTTCGTGTGTGCCGTGACCATCCGCGCGGCCGAGCGCAGCCATGGCTACCACCGGGTGCTGCACTCATACGTGGAGCAGCTCGAACGGCTCCTGACCGTGGTGATCCTGGTCCTGCTCGGCGGCGCCATAGCCCGTGGACTCCTCGCCGGCATCGGGCCGGCGGAGGTGCTGGTCGCGTTGGCGTTCCTGCTGGTGGTCAGGCCCGTGGCGGGTTGGCTGGGGCTGTTGGGCGGCAAGACCGGGCCGCGCGAACGGGTGGCGCTGTCCTTCTTCGGCATCCGCGGTATCGGGTCGCTGTACTACTTGGCCTTTGCCCTGGGGGAGGACCATTTCGCGGACCAGGCGCACTGGCTCTGGTCGTTTGTCGGGCTGGTGGTGGCGTTGTCCATAGTGATCCACGGGGCCACCACCTCGCCGCTGATGAACCGGCTGGACCGGCTGCGCGAGAAACGGGCGCTGGCCGTCTCCGGGGACGAAGGACTCGCGCCCAACACGCCGGTATAGCCGGCCGTAAAGACAAAGGGCTGGTACGGCAGGCGCCGCACCAGCCCTTCCCGTCCAGCGGGTGGCTACATGCTGAGGGCGGCCTCGATCGGGCCGATGGCGAAGAACAGCAGGAATGCCGCGGCAACGGCCCACATCAGCGGGTGGATGTCCTTGACCTTGCCCTGGACCGTGCGGATCAGGACGTAGGCGATAAAGCCGGCGCCCAGGCCGTTGGCGATCGAGTAGGTGAACGGCATGAGGGTGAAGGTCAGGAACGCCGGGATGGCAATGCCCCAGTCCTGCCAGTCAATCTTGCCCACCTGGGACACCATCATGAAGCCCACCACCACCAGGGCCGGGGCTACGGCCTCGAACGGGACCAGGTTGATCAGCGGGGTGAAGAACATGGCCACCAGGAACAGCAGGCCGGTGACGATCGAGGCGATGCCGGTCCGGGCGCCTTCGCCAATGCCGGCGCCGGCTTCGACGTAGATCTGGTTGGAGGAGACGGACGCGCCGCCGCCGATGATGGCACCGAGGGCGTCCACCTGGAGCACGCGGTCCACGTCGGGAATGTTGCCGTGTTCGTCGACCGTGCCGGCTTCGTTGGCCAGGCCCACCATGGTGCCCATGGCGTCGAAGAAGATGCTGAGCAGGATCACGAAGGCCAGCAGGGTGGCGGCCACGAAGCCGAGGTCGGAGAAGGCGCCGAACGGGTTGGCCTTGCCGATCAGGGAGAGGTCCGGGGCGGCCCAGCCGCTGAATGTGGGGGCCACCAGGGACCAGCCCTGCGGGTTGGAGGTCTTGCCGTCAAAGCTGGGGCCGATGTGGAGGGTCATCTCAAGGATGACGGACAGTACGGTCGAGGTGATGATGCCGATCAGGATGGCGCCCTTGACCTTCCGGACCACCAAGGCGATGGTGAGGATCAGGCCGAAGACGAACACGGCGGTGGGCCAGCCCAGCAGTTTGCCGTCGAAGCCCAGGCCCACGGGCACGGTGGTTCCTGCCACGTCCGGGATTCGCCGGACGAACCCGGCATTGACCAGGCCGATCAGGGCGATAAACAGGCCGATGCCCACCACGATTGCTGTCTTGAGCCCCTCGGGCACGGCCTTGAAGACGGCGGTCCGGAAACCGGTGAGGACCAGGATCAGCATGGTGATGCCGGAAAGGACCACCAGGCCCATCATGTCCGGCCAGGTGAGGCCCGGGTTCCTGGCGACCGTCACGGCCACGAAGGCGTTGACGCCCAGGCCGGTGGCCAGTGCGAAGGGGTGCCGTCCCCATGCGCCCATGAGGATGGTCAGCACCCCGGCCACGAGCGCGGTTACCGCGGCAACGGCGGTGAAACCGAGCGTTGCGCCGGTGGAGTCGGGACCTGACAGGATCAGGGGGTTCAGCACCACGATGTAGCTCATGGCGAAGAAGGTGGCGAACCCGCCGCGGATCTCGCGGGAAAAGTTGGAGCCTCGCTCCGTGACCATGAAGTACCGGTCCAGGGCAGAGCCTTGCTTAAGCATTAGTCCTCCGGGGGAATGTGTGGGGATACCTGCATCCTAAGGGTGCTGCACGGTGGGGGCGGCCAAATTCGCCTAGTCTGTAAGGAAGCCAACATGAGGAGCAGCCCATGCGCCCGGTCCGCCGGCAGTTGCTGAGCATAATGCTCGGTTTGTTCGTCCTTGCAACCTCCACCCTTGGCCTGGTGGGGCCGGCCTCCGCGCATGATGCCGCGGAATCCACCACCCCGGCGCAGGGAGCCGCGTTGGCGGCCCCGCCTGAAGAAGTTTCGGTGACCTTCAGTAACCCGCCGCTGGGCATTGGTTCCTCGTTCTCGGTCAAGGATGCGTCCGGGAAGGAGTGGGCTGACGGTTCCGTCCGCATCGTCGACAACGTCGCCACCCAAAAGCTTCGTTCGGGTGGCCCGGCGGGGGCGTACACGGTGGCGTGGCGCGTGGTCAGCTCAGATTCACACCCGATCGAGGGGACGTTCACGTTTACCGCGGCATCGGGATCCGCCCCAGGCGGCGCTGCGGCCTCAGTCGCTGCCCCGTCGGGAAGTTCGACGGCGGCCGGCGCCGTCCCCGGCATGGGCACGGCGAGGCCGGGGGTGACGGAGGAACCGTCAGCACCTGCCGGCGCACCCGAGCCCTTCCAGTGGAGCATCGTGCTGTTTGCGGCGGTGGCCGTTGGACTGCTCGCCGCCTTGGGCGTTCTGGCCCGGCGCCGGCTATCCGGTGACGGTGACGCGCTTGACGACGGGCACCAGCCCGACGAGGAGGACCGGCCCGACGACGGGGACACAGTTGGAGAGGGCCGGCGGTAGCGGCCGCTTGGCCGAACAGGCGGATCAAGGCCGGCGGTCAAGAGGATTGCCGTCAGCAGGTAAGCGCCGCAAAGCTGCCCGTTGCGGGGAAGGCGCCGGCCGATGGCTGGACGTTGCCAAGGTTGACCTTGGCGGAGATCGCCTGGCCTACGGTCTTGGCCTGGCGCAGCACCTCCTTGGGTGACGGCGTGATCAGTTCACCCACCCCCACCAGGTAGATGCCGATCGCCCGCATGGCTGCTGCCACGTTCTTGCCTACGGCAATGCCGAAGTCGCTGAGCATGCGCCGCAGTTGGCTGTGGGCGCAGCGCGTCAGGACAATGTGGTCTGCCACCAGGATGCCTGTGGGCGTGTGGACCTGCCACTGGGGCGCTGCGGTGTCCTCCGGACCCTCAAGCATGGTCAGCTGCACAGCCCGGGTGGTGTTCCGCACGTCGACGCTGTGGCTTGCGGCGTAGTTGCGCAGGTGCCGCAGGATCTCGTTCCGCTCCCTCAGGGTGTCACTGTCCGCGGCGTCGCAGCGCTGCAGCGACGACGTGTTCGCCGGCTGCGCCGCGCCCAGGATATCCAGGCCGTCCACCACGATGGACTCCACTCCGTGCCGCCGCAGTTCAGCGGCCACGGCCAGCCCGGACAGGCCGGTGCCAATGATCACAGTGGTGGTCTGTTCGGTCCCGGCATTCCCAGGCATGCTTGACACTACAGTTTCCCTCCTTCGAAGCTTCGGCAGGTTGCCGGCGACCTCGCCGGCTCGCGTCCCGATGCCCCCAAGCACGGTCGCAGCGCATGGCCGGGCCGCCCCCACAGGAAGTTGCAGCTGGCGTCCCGGACCAACAATGTCCTGAAGACTACAGAACAATTGCGGCCGTGAATAGCCCATGGGAGAAAACATTCGCGCGGTGGTGAAGGCGCTTTCCGGGAGCGCCGGGAAAGCCTGTGGATAACCCTCGTTCGCGCCCCTGAACAGGCTTGCTAAGCCGCGGGGGACGGAGAATAGTGGGAAGTGGAAGCGGCCTGTTCCCTGCCGTTGCAGCAGCGGGACGGGGTGCACGGACCCGGGGCCGTTTTCTGGCAGAATAGCCGCAACATCAGGCAGTATCGCGAGGAGGCGGCCCCCATGGGCTCACAAGAGTTGCATCCGGACCCCGCTCGGGACGGCGGTGGTTCTCCGGCCGCTCCCGAAGGCATCGTGGTGGGGGTCGATGGCTCCGAGCACGGCCAGTGCGCCCTGGTGTGGGCCGCGCGGGAGGCCCAGCGCCGTCGTCGTCCACTCCATATCGTCACCGCCTACTCGGTGCCGATCTTCGCCGCCTCCGGCCTGGACGGCGGCTACGCCACCGTGGACGACTCGGTCATCCGGGAGGGGGCCGAGGCCATCGCCAAACAGGCCCTCGAGAAGGTTTCAACGTACGACGTGGAGGCCAGCTCCTCGGTGGAGAACGGTGACGCCGCCGGTGTGCTGCTGGAGATCTCCGAAACCGCCGAGCTCCTGGTGGTGGGAACCCGCGGCCGCGGCGGCTTCGTGGGCCGGCTCCTGGGTTCGGTCAGCAGCGCGCTGCCCGCCCACGCGAAATGCCCCACGGTGACCGTGCCGCTGTTCTGCTCGGAGCGGCTCGGTGAGACCACCGAGGACCGGCGCATCAAGGCAGAGCAGGCCAAATCCGGCCACCGGCCGGTGGAGAACGTGGTGGTGGTCGGCGTCGACGGTTCCGAGCAGGCCAGGGTGGCCGTGCTGGAAGCAGCTGACCAGGCCGAACGGCTCGGCGCCGCGCTCCGTGTGGTCTGTGCCGTGCCGCAGTACAGCGGTTCCTTGGCGTGGGTTCCCGCCCCGATGGACCGGAAGGCCTTGTTTGAGGACATCCGCGTCACCCTGGACGCGGGCATGGCCTGGCTTCGCAGCCACTATCCCCACTTGCGGGCCGATTACGAGCTCAAGGACGGTTCGCCTGTCGACGTCCTCGTGGAGGAGAGCAGGCACGTGGAACTGGTGGTGGTGGGCACCCGCGGCCGCGGTGGCTTCACCGGCATGCTCCTCGGCTCAACATCGGACGGCGTACTCCATCATGCCAGGGGACCGGTCATGGTGGTGCCGGACCGGGAAGACCCGCGCCTGGCAGACCGGGCACGGTTCGGGCCCATCCTGGGCGACGCAGCGTAGGCACACCAGGTCCGCCGGCAGGCCAGCCACGCCATGGGGCAGCAGGGGATACCGTCATCGGGCACCAGCGCAGGCGCCGGTCCCGTCCTGCCGCTGGAGGCCCTCGACGCCGGAATGCTGGCCCTCGTGGGCGGCAAGGCGGCGAACCTCGGCGAGTTGATGTCCGCCGGGCTGCCCGTCCCGGAAGGTTTCTGCCTGACAACAGAGGCATATTGGCAGGTGGTCGGCACCCCTGAGCCCGTCCTTCCCGGACTTGCCGATGCCTTTGCGGCCCTGCAGGGAGCAGCACGGGCCACAAGCCATGATTTTGCCGCCAGCGGGTCAATCGACCTGGCCGGACCGGCCGGAACCGCGCGTGCCGCAATCCTGGCGGCGCCGCTTCCGGCAGCAGTATCCGACGCCGTCCGGCAGGCGTACGCCGCGATGGGACCGGACGTTCCGGTGGCGGTACGGTCCTCCGCTACCGCCGAGGACCTGCCGTTTGCGAGTTTCGCCGGCCAGCAGGACACCTACCTCAACGTCATCGGAGGGGACGCGGTCCTTGAGGCAGTGCGCAATTGCTGGGCATCGCTCTGGACCGACCGTGCAACTGCCTACCGGGCAAGCCTGGGCATCGACCCTGCCGGAGTGGCCATCGCCGTAGTGGTGCAGCGGATGGTGGATGCAGACACGGCGGGAGTCATGTTCACGGCGAACCCACTCACCGGGCGGCGCCGGCAGCTCGTCATCGATGCCGGCCGGGGCCTCGGCGAAGCAGTGGTCTCCGGCGCGGTCAACCCGGACCACTTTGTGGTGGATGGCCTGACCGGCAGGGCAGTGGAGCAGCGGCTTGGCGGGGAAGGCGTCGAGGTCAGGTCCCTTCCCGGCGGCGGCACGGAGACGAGGAAGTTGCCGGGCAGCACCGGAACGCCCTGCCTGACGGAACCCCAGCTGGCCGCCCTGGCGAGGCTTGGGCTGCAGGCCGAAGACCACTTCGGCGCCCCGCAGGACACCGAGTGGGCCATCGACAACGCCGGGGCCTTGTGGCTGACCCAATCCCGGCCCATCACCACCCTCTACCCGGTCCCGGAAAGCAACGGGGCCGCCCACGTCCGCCACGGCGGGCCCGGCGCCGGCGGCACCAGGGCGTACCTGTGCTTCAGCCTGGCGCAGGGACTCACCCGGCCGCTTACCCCCATGGGGCTGGCCGCCTTGCGCCTTGTCGCCTCGTCCGTGGCCACGGCCGCACGGTTCCCTGTTCCCGAACCCCGGCGGGGGCCGTCCCCGTACGCCGAGGCAGGGCAGCGGATATACATCGACTTCACCACGCCCCTTCGCAGCGCCGTGGGCCGCCGCATCGTTCCCCGGGTCTTTGACGTCATGGAGGCACGGACCGCAGCGGTCATGCGTCAACTGTTCGCGGACCCTGCCTTTTCGGTGACCGGCAGGACGCCCCTCGGGCTCCTCCGGCACGCAGGCCCGGCAGCAGTGCACGCCAAGGTTCCGCAGGCAGTACTTCGGGCCCTGCTCCGGCCCGGGGCGGCGCTCCGCCGGCTGCACCGCTTTACCCGGGACTTCGAGGGATCCTTGGCCCCCACCGATGGTCCCGGGGCCCTGGCCAGGCTGGACCATGTCGAGGCCCTCCTGGGAGCCCGCCTTTTTCCGATTGTTCCGGCCATACTTCCCCTCCCCTTGGTGGGCTTTGCGATGCTGGGCCTCGCCGGAAAGCTCCTGGGCGACGACGCGTGGGACGAACTCCAGCCCGTGATCCGGGGCCTGCCGAACAACGTCACCACCGAGATGGACCTTGATTTGTGGCGCCTCGCCTCGGCCATCAAGGGTGATGGCGAATCGGCAGCCGCCCTGATGGGATCGGATCCAGCGGCGCTGGCGGAAGACTTCAGGGCCGGGCGGCTGCCCGCGCGCCTGGACGCCGGGCTGGGGCGGTTCCTGGAGCGGTACGGGCACCGGGCGGTGGCTGAGATCGACATCGGGCTGCCGCGGTGGTCGGAAGAGCCCGCACATATCCTGGGCATCCTGGCCAATTACCTCCGGTTGGAAGATCCCGCCCTAGCGCCGGACCGGCAGTTCAGCACAGCAGCCGAGGACGCTGAAGCCCAGGTCGAGCGGCTCGTAGCCCGCGCAGCCGGGCGCGGCAGGACCAGGGGAGTGTTGGTGCGGGCCGCCCTGCGCAGGGCACGGCTCTTCGCCGGCCTGCGCGAACTGCCCAAGTACCAGCTTGTGCTTGGCCTTGGAGAAGTCCGCAGGCAACTGCTCCTGGTGGGCGCCGAACTCGCGGAGGCAGGAGCCCTCGACCGCCCGGACGACGTCTTCTTCCTGGACTTCGCCGAGGTGCGGCAGGCCCTTTCCGGCGGAACAGCGGACCCGGGAGCAACGTTGCCGGACGTCCGGCAGCTTGTCGCCGGCCGGCGGGCGGACTACCGCCGGGAGCTTGATCGCCGGCATATACCCCGGGTGCTCCTCTCGGACGGCACCGAACCCGAAGCGGTCCGTACCGCCGCCGGCATGGCGGACGGAACGCTGGCTGGAAGTCCTGCCTCGGCAGGGACGGTGACGGCAGCGGCACGGGTGGTCCTGGACCCCGTCGGCGCCCGCCTCGAACCGGGCGAGATCCTCGTTGCCCCTTCTACTGACCCCGGGTGGACGCCGTTGTTCCTTACTGCCGGAGGGCTCGTGATGGAAATGGGCGGCGCCAACTCCCACGGCGCTGTGGTGGCCAGGGAATACGGGATCCCCGCGGTCGTCGGGGTGGCGGATGCCACCAGGCTGATAACCACCGGCCAAAGAGTAACGGTCGACGGCGGTCAGGGAACCGTCGTGCCCGAACGTCCTGCCGGTACCGAAGTTTTAGGGACCCATGCCGGCACGGACCCGGCCGCGCGGGCGTAACCTTGATCTATGGGTTCCAACACGCTGGATTCCAGCGGAGAGTTGCAGCAGAGCAGCACATTGCAACAGCGCAGCACATTGCGCCGACGGACATGGCTTCGGTGGATGCCGGCCGCCGCAGCCCCGGTGGTGATCGCTGTGGGCGCGCTCACCGGGTCCCTGCCCGCCAGCGCCGGAGACCCGCTGCCCGCGAAAACCCCCGCACAAGTCCTGGAACTGGTGGGCACCCATCAGGTGCACTCTTTCTCGGGAACCTTGGAGCAGGTGTCGGAGTTGGGCCTGCCCGAGCTTCCGGCCGCCGGCAAGACCTCCGCCCCTGCATCAGCCGGGAGCGCAGCCGCCGTGATCGAGCTCCTGTCCGGCCGGCACAGCGCCCGCATCTACGTTGACGGCAAGGACAACGCCCGCGTGCAGGTCGTGGACCAGTTGGCAGAACGGGACGTGGTCCGGCACGGCAATGATGTCTGGTTTTACTCGTCGAAGGACAACACCGCTGAGCACCTGAGGCTGCCCGCAAAAACCCAGGATTCGATGCCCTCGAGGGACATGCAGGGCACGTCCGGCGTCCCCGCGCCGGGCGACCTGGCGCAGCAGCTCCTGTCCAAGGTCGATCCCACCACCGCTGTCACCGTGGGACCGGACGTCGTTGTTGCCGGCCGCAGCGCTTACAACCTGGTGATTGAGCCCCGCACCGATGCAACGCTGGTGGGCAAGGTGGCCATCGCGGTCGATGGCCAAACGGGCATGCCGCTGTCCGTCCAGGTGACCGCGCGCGGAGCCGACAAACCGGCATTTCGTTCCGGTTTCACCGCCTTTTCCCTGGACACGCCGGATCAGTCCCTGTTCAGCTTCACGCCACCGCCAGGCAGCACGGTGAAGGACGTTCCGGTGCCGGACAAGTCCCATGAGCCGGCAGATGCTCCACATCCGGGCCCCATGGCCAACCCGGACCAGCTGCTTCCCCAGCTCGAAGCGAAGGCGCACCTCTCCGTGGCCGGAACGGGCTGGGAAACGGTAGTGGGCACGGCAGCGGGCGCTTCCGGTTCAGCTGCAGCGTCCCTGCTGGCCGATCCGCTGCTGGCACAGGCCGCAGTCCCCGTCCCGGGCGGCCGGCTTCTCTCCACAGCCCTGGTGAACGTACTGGTCACTGACGACGGCCGGATGTTCGCTGGCATGGTGCCGCCGGAGGCACTGCAGGCCGCAGCGGCAGCGGCTCGGTGAGTACGGGCCTGGCGGGCGCTGGTCCGGCGGCTGCCGGCCTTGCGATCGAGACCCATGGCCTGAGTAAGCGGTTCGGCCAGCAGACCGCCGTCGATGCTGTGGACCTCGCCGTCCCGCATGGGGCGGTGTTCGGTTTCCTTGGGCCCAACGGGTCCGGCAAGACCACCACCATCCGCATGCTGCTTGGCCTGGCGGCCGCGTCCGCCGGAACCGTGAACCTGCTTGGCAGGCAGATGCCGGATGAGTTCCACGATGTGCTTCCGCGGGTCGGTGCCTTGGTGGAAGGACCGGCGTTCTATCCCTTTCTCTCCGGGGCCGCCAACCTCCACCGGCTTGATGCCGCCGGCCGGCACACCGTGCCGGCCACCCGCAAGGCCAGGGTGGAACGGGCCCTGGAGCGCGTGGGATTGGAACACGCAGCCCGGAAGCGGGTCCACGCGTACTCACTGGGCATGAAGCAGCGGCTGGGCATTGCCAACGCGCTGCTGTCTCCCCGGGACCTGCTGGTGCTGGATGAGCCCACCAATGGATTGGATCCTCAAGGTACGCGTGAGGTGCGCAACCTGGTCCGGTCCCTGGCCCACGAGGGCACCACCGTGTTCGTCTCCAGCCACCTGCTGGCCGAGGTGGACCAGATGTGTACCCACGCCGCAGTGATGAGCGCCGGCAAGCTCGTGGCGCAAGGGCCGCTGGCTGAACTCCGGCAAGCCGGCAGCACCCGCCTCCGGCTGGTCACCCCGGATGGCGGCGCGGCGCGGCGGGTCCTCGCGCGGCTGGGGCTGCCACCCGCACCTGTGGACGGGGAATCCGGCAAGCCGTCGCCGGACGGCGAGACCATCGTGGCGGCCTTGGTTACCTCAGTGCAGCCACCCGCCCCGCTCCCGGAAGAAGTCGTTGCGCACCTGGTCCAGGCCGGGGTGCGTGTCCGGGGCTTCGCCGTCGAACGCGAAAGCCTCGAAGACCGCTTCGTTGCCCTTACCGGGGAAGGATTCGACGTTGCCCAGTAGCGTGCCTGCCGACATCCCACAGCCTGCGGGAACCGCCCGGGCCGCGACCCCGCAGAGCACGTCCAGGCGGTCCGGTTCCAGGACGTCGGGTTCCGGGTTTTCCTTGCTGGCCTCTGAACTGAGGGTCCTGTTCACCCGGCGGCGCACCTGGGCGCTGTTGCTGGCCCTGGCCGCCATTCCGGTGCTCATCGCCGTCGCGGTCAAGGTCTCGTCCGCCGTCCCGCCCGGTCGCGGCCCTGCCTTCCTGGACCGGATTACCCAAAACGGACTGTTCGTGGCCTTCACCGCCATGCTGGTGTCCGTCCCGCTGTTCATGCCGCTCGCGGTGGGGGTGGTGGCCGGCGACACCATCGCCGGGGAAGCGAGCCTGGGAACCCTCCGCTATTTGCTGGTGGCCCCGGCGGGCAGGGTGCGCCTGCTCCTGGTCAAATATGCGGGCGCCGTGGCCTTCTGCATCGTGGCACCGTTGACCATCGGCCTGGTGGGGGCAGCCATCGGCGCGGCGCTCTTTCCAGTAGGGCCGGTGACCCTGCTGTCCGGCGGGGTCATCCAGCCTGCTGAGGCCGCCGTGCGGATAGTGCTCATCGCCGCTTACATTGCCGTATCCCTGGCGGGCCTCTCAGCGATTGGGCTGTTCCTGTCAACCATGACCGTGGTCCCCGTCGGTGCGATGGCGGCCACCGTGGTGGTCTCGGTCGTTTCCGAGGTCCTGGACCAGCTTCCCCAGCTGGAATGGCTGCATCCGTGGTTGTTCAGCCATTACTGGCTTGGTTTCGGTGACATGTTGCGCCAGCCGGTGCTGTGGGACTCGTTCGCCGCGAATGGACTGCTCCAAGCAGGCTACGTGGCGGTGTTCGGGGCGCTGGCGTACGGCCGTTTCGTCACCAAGGACGTCTTGAGCTGACTGGTGGGCGGACCCGCAGTACGGCTCAGTAGCGGGCGGCGTACGGGTAGAGGTCCATTCCCACCATGGAACTGATGCTGGAGACGGTGATGCCTTCCTGCGGATTCAGCGCCTGCGCCACCTGGCCGTTTCCCAGGTAGATGGCCACGTGGTAGAAGTTCGGAGCCGAGCCCCACACCAGGAGATCGCCGCGGCGCGCCTGTGAGATCGGGACGTGGACAGGGGCGGCAGCGTACTGCTGGGACGCGGTGCGCGGGAGGTACTTTCCGGCGGCGGCGAACGCGTTCTGCACCAGGCCGGAGCAGTCAAAGCCGTACACGCCGGTACCGCCCCACTGATAGTAGTACGGCGCGCCAACCTTCCCCAAAGCGACGGCGATCGCCGTCTCGTAGGTCCCAGCGCCGGTTGACGGGGGCGCGGGAGCGGGCGCCGGCGCCGGCGCCGGCGCGGGGTTGGCAGGAGCAGGGGCCGGTGCGGGCGCAGCGGGGGCCGGGGCCGCGGGAGCGGGTGCGGCGGGTGCCGGAGCTGCAGGCGGCTGGGCTGGAACCGGGGCCGGGGCCGCCGGGGCCGGAGCGGCGGGAGCAGGTGCCGTGTCCTGGGCCGGCGTGTTCCGGGCCGGGGCGTTCTGCGCAGCGGACTGGTCCTGTGACGCTTGGTCCTGGGCTGCCTTGTCCTGTGCCGCTTTGTCGGCAGCGGCAGACAAAGCCGCAAGCCGCGCTTCTTCACGCTGCTTGTCCAGGGCATCAACCCGGGCCGATTCCAGCGCAACGGTGGTGTTCCGGAGCTGCGCCAGCTGGTCCACCAGGATGCTCCGCTGCGCCTTCGCGTCGGACACGGCTTTGGCCTGCGCGGCGTTGGCCTCTTCGGCCTGGGACTTCCGCTGCTCGGCGGTTTTCGCAGCATCGTCGGCGGCCTTGGTGGCATCGTCGGCGGATGCCGTCAGGGAGCGGTACGCGGTGGCCGCGGCACCCGCAGCTTCAAAAGCGCGGCTCCGGCTGGCGGACAGGGCTTCGAGCGTGGCGGCCTGCTGCAGGCTGTCCCCACCGCTGGCCAGGGTTCCGAGCGTGGGGTTCAGTCCGCCGTTGCGGTAAAGGTCTCCGGCGAGTTGCCCTACCTGTTTCCGGGATTTGTCCAGCTGCTCCTTCGCGGACGAGGCGCGGGCGGAGGCCGCGGACGCAGCCTGGGTCCGTTGCTGCAGCTCAACCAGCGCTTCGCTGTAGGAGTTGTTTGCCTGCATCGCCACGGCGAAGGCCGCCTGCTGGGCCGTGGATGCGTCGGCGAGAATGCGTTCGATCGCGGTGACCTGGTCCGCCGTCGCGGTTTCGCTGGCTTTTGCCGCGGCAATATCTTCCGGGGACGGGATGTCCGGCGATGCCGGAACGGACAGCGGCGCGGAAGGCGCCGGTACGGCTGCTGCGGGTGTGGCAACGGAGGCAAAGAGTACGACGGCGGCGCACAGCACGGCCGTTGTACGGCCGGATCCGGGTAAAGCCATGTGCAGAGACCTCGCAACAATTGGGCTGGGAGTGAGGTTCTGGATGCGGCACGACGGTGCCCCTCAGCTGCTCGCCAGCAGTCCGAGGTTACGTGACTCGATGCACATTGGCAACAGCAGTCACAGCAATAACATAAACCACAAGAATGTCATTCGTGGTGCTGGCCGATAGGGCGTGTCGCGGAATCGGTCGCAGGCCGGAGCCTGCTCAGCCCCAACCCAGCTCGTGCAGCCGGGCATCGGAGATGCCGAAGTGATGGGCGATTTCATGGACGACGGTCACGGCCACTTCGTGGATCACATCATCCCGGGAGCCGCAGATCTCCAGGATGGGTTCGCGGAAGATGGTGATGCGGTCCGGCAGGGAACCGGCATCCCACCACGAGTCGCGTTCCGTCAGCGGCACCCCTTCATAGAGGCCCAGCAGGACGGCGTCCGGATCTTCCCCGGGGCCGGGAACATAATCGTCTTCGATGAAGACGGCCACGTTGTCCATGGCGCGGGCCAGGCGGTCGGGAATACTGTCCAGGGCATCCTGGACGGCGGTCTCGAACTCGTCCGGGGACATGGCGAATCCGGAGGGCGCGTCCGCAACCGGTTCGTTAGGGGCTGCTCCGTCCGGACTCGAGGGGACAATCGGCAGGCCCGGTGGCAGGCTGGCTGGCATAGTTCGACTCTAGCCCCGATGCGGGCGGCGCCGCCCGCCGGGCGCCCGGGTCCTGCGCCGGGTCAGGCCGACGCCCAGGAGGCACACCAAGCCACCTGCCAGTCCCCAGGCGGCAGGAATCTCGCCCAGCAACAGCCAGGAGATAAGGACGGTGGTTCCTGGTACCAGGTACGTGGTGGCGGCCAGCTTGCCGGCATCCACCAAAGACAACGCGTAGGCCCATGTGGTGAAGGCGATAGCGGTGGGGAAGACCCCCAGGTATACCAGCCCCCAGGTGGCCTGCGGCGGAGCTGCCTGTACTTCGGCCGCGAGCTGCCCGGCGAAGGGCAGGCAGCACAGGGCACCCACCACGATTCCGAACCAGGTGGCCTGGGCCGCGGGAAACTTCCGCACCACCGGCTTCTGGATGATGACGCTGACTGCGGCGAGCACCGCGGCAAGGAGGCACAGCGCCACGCCGGCGAGGTCCGCCGTCGTACTCCCGCCCGGGGTGCGCGGCTGCCCGGAACCGATGGCAATCATCGCGACACCGGCAAAGGCCACCGTGCTGCCGATCAGCAGCCAGCGTGGAAAACCTTCCTTGAGGAAGATGCCGGCCATGATTGCCACCAGGATGGGATTGACGTTGATCAGCAGGGCGCTGGTGCCTGCGTCCAGGATGTGCTCGGCAGCGTTCAGCGCCACGTTGTAGCCACCGAACCACATCACTCCGTAGGCAAGGATGGGCAGCCACTCCCGACCCCGGGGCACCACGCGGCTTCTGAGGAGTTGCGGCAGCACCAGGATGGCCAGGACGACGGCGGCAACCGCCAGCCTGCCCAACGTCAGGGAGCCGGGGGAGAAATGCGGGCCGATCGCGCGGATTCCCACGAATGCCGAAGCCCACAGCAGCACGGTGACCGCCATGGCCGCCACGCCGAGGGCCCTCACCGGGACAGCCGCGGGAGCTGGGGGAGTGAGTGCTTTGGGTCCGGGGCTGGATGAGGGCATGAACCAAATGTAGCGGCGGCGGAGGAGCCCGGCTGGCGGGAATCGGACAACGAGGTACGGCGGTTGGGGGACTCCCCGGTGCCCGGCGGGGCCGGCCCTACGGGGCTGCGGCCCAGGCCAGCAGCTTGTCCGCCGGCCAGGTGGTGATGATCCGCTCAACGGGTACGTTGTTTCGGGCCGCCCGTTCGGCGCCGTACTGCAGGAAATCCAGCTGCCCGGGTGCGTGGGCATCGCTGTCGATCGAGAACAGGCAGCCGGCCTCCAAAGCCAGCTGGATCAGGGCGTCGGGCGGGTCCTGCCGCTCCGGCCGGGAGTTGATCTCCACGGCGACGTTGTGCTCTGCGCAGGCGGCAAAAACTTCCTTGGCATCGAATTCCGACGGCGGCCTGGTCCCTCGCGAGCCCTCCACCAGCCGGCCGGTGCAGTGGCCCAGGATGTTGGTCCGCGGGTCGGTGATTCCGCCGAGCATCCGCGTGGTCATGGTCTTGCGGTCAGCACGCAGCTTGGAATGGACGCTGGCCACCACGATGTCCAACCTGTCCAGCAGTTCCGGTTCCTGGTCCAGCTCTCCCGATTCCAGGATGTCCACCTCGATGCCTGCCAGGAGCCGGGTGGGTCCGCCCTTGCCGTTGATGCCCGCCACCACGTCAAGCTGGTCGCGCAGGCGTTCGGGCGAGAGGCCGTTGGCGATCGTGAGGTTGGGGGAGTGGTCTGTCAGGGCCACGTACTCCCTGCCCAGCACCTCCGCGGCGGCAAGCATCAACTCGATGGGGGAGCCGCCGTCGGACCATTCGCTGTGGCTGTGGAGGTCGCCGCGCAGCGCCTCCTGGATGTCCCTGCCGCCGGGAGCCAGCGGCTGCGCTCCCTTCTCCCGGAGGTCCGCCAGGTACTCGGGAACTTGTTCGTCCACGGCCTCCCGGATCACGGCGTAGGTCCGGTCGCCGATCCCCTTCATGGACTTCAGCCGCCCGGACCGTGCGCGGGACGCCAGTTCGTCCGGGTCCAGGGCGCCGATGGTGGCGGCGGCCTTGCGGAAGGCCTGCACCTTGAAGGTGGCAGCGCGCCCGCGCTCCAGCCAGAAAGCAATCTCGTTGAGGGCTGCGACGGCATCCATCCGTCCATCTTGGCCCCTGCAATGGCGGAATGGCGGTGTTTTTGGCCGATTTTGGATAATTCCTGCGAAGGCCCTATAGTTGTTGAGTCCAGTTCGGAGAAACGCAAAGGGCAAAGACGGAAAGCATCGCTTGACGCCTTTTATTTTGTGCCGAATGGGTTCTGGCCCCCATCGTCTAGCGGCCTAGGACACCGCCCTTTCACGGCGGCGGCACGGGTTCGAATCCCGTTGGGGGTACGCAAGGAACTGGTCAGGCAGGCAGAAAAAGTCTGGTAGGCTGGAAGCCTTGAAAAAAGCGGTAGAGATACTGTGAAAGCAAGAAACGCAAGGCCCTGTAGCGCAGTTGGTTAGCGCGCCGCCCTGTCACGGCGGAGGTCGCGGGTTCAAGTCCCGTCAGGGTCGCTCTGATTGTTGGAAGAAATTCCGGCTCTCATGGTGACTAGTCACCTAGGCTCTGTAGCTCAGTTGGTAGAGCGTTCGACTGAAAATCGAAAGGTCACCGGATCGACGCCGGTCGGAGCCACCACTGGGAAGCATCAGTTCTTCGGAACTGGTGCTTTTCTTCGTTTAAGGCGTGGCATCGTGCGCCATCCACGGGCATCAGTGCGACCCGCATCTTCGCGTCGCCAAGGGCCTATGGGGCGTGCAGATAAAGATCCGCGGCCCGTATGGGGCCCGGCCCGGAATCCCGGCCTCGAACGCTGCGCCCAAGTGTCCGGCATTGCCCCACTGGCTGCCCGGCCTCGAACCCGGCACGCGATTCTCCCCCAAGGGGCCCGCCGCAGAGGCGCTCTGGCTTCGGCTCAGCCAGTGGCCTGCGCAACATCCGGGCAGGTTGAAACAAAAAAATCGACCATGCCACGAAACATTTGACCTGCGCCAAACCGTTGTGGCACGCGCGCGCATTGGATTGCGTAAGCGCTTGCACCTTACCCGCCGGTAGGTCATTCGGAGCGCTGAAACAGGGTTTGAAATGGCTGCGGGATGCCCCATAGCGTGGATCGCGGCAAGGGGAAGCATGCTTCCCATCTGCCCGGGGCCCTACCCAGGCCCTGTTGATTCCCGACACACAAAGGCGTCTCCGACGGCACCTGAGGTGTTGCCGGGGCCGCGGATGTTCTCGGGGCAATGGGCATATGCCCGTCTTCCACGAACAGTTACAACTCCGCGAGAAGAGCAACAATGCACAAGCACCCCCAAAACCGGATGCTGCGGTGGCGCCCCGCCGCCGCAGCATTGGCCGCGGCCGTCGCCGCCTCGGCCTTCCTGGCCGTCCCCTCGGCACAGGCGAACGAGCCGTCCGATCCGCCCGCCGTGCAGCAGATGCCGGCACCCGCTCCGGGCTTCCCCCTCCCGACCGGACATACGCAGCAGGCGTTCGATCCGGCGTCGGACTTCACGTCCAAGTGGACCCGTGCCGACGCCAAGCAGATCATGGCCCAGAGCGACTCGACGGTCACTCCGGGTGAAAACTCCATGAGCCCCGACGTCACCATGCCCGAGATTCCCCAGGATTTCCCCACCATGAACGACGACGTCTGGGTCTGGGACACCTGGTCCCTGACCGACGAGAATGCCAACCAGATCAGCTACAAGGGCTGGGATGTCATCTTCTCCCTGGTGGCTGACCGCCACGCCGGCTACGGCTTCGACCAGCGCCACTGGAATGCCCGGATCGGTTACTTCTTCCGCAAGACCAACGCTGACCCGGCCAAGGACAAGTGGAACTACGGCGGCCACCTGTTCCTGGACAACACCTCCATCGGCAACACCGAGTGGTCCGGCTCCACCCGCCTGATGCAGGGTGACCACGTCAACGTGTTCTACACGGCCACCACGTTCTACGACATCGCCCAGCGCAATGCCGGTGGCGGCGGCATTGCCCCCGATGCTGCGATCGCGAAGGCCCTGGGCAACATCCATGCTGACAAGAACGGCGTCACGTTTGATGGGTTCCAGCACACCAAGCTGCTGGAACCGGACGGCAAGATGTACCAGACCAAGGCGCAGAACCCCGGTTTCGCGTTCCGCGACCCCTACACGTTCGTTGACCCGGCCCACCCCGGCAAGACCTACATGGTCTTCGAAGGCAACACCGGCGGCACCCGCGGCGATTACAAGTGCAAGGACGAGGACCTCGGCTATAAGCCGGGCGATCCCCACGCCGAAAACGTCAGCGACGTCCAGAACAGCGGCGCCTACTACCAGACCGCAAACGTTGGCCTCGCTGTGGCCGACAACAAGGACCTGACCAAGTGGTCCTTCCTCCCGCCGATCCTTTCGGCGAACTGCGTGAACGACCAGACTGAACGGCCGCAGATCTTCATCCAGAATGAGGGTGGGAAGAACAAGTACTACCTCTTCACCATCAGCCACCAGTTCACCTATGCAGCCGGTATGCGCGGTCCCGACGGCGTTTACGGCTTCGCGGGTGACGGCATCCGTTCCGACTTCCAGCCGATGAACAACAGCGGCCTTGCCCTGGGATCCCCGACGGACCTCAACCTGGCAGCCAACGCACCGGAGAGCCCCTCCGCGAAGCAGAACGGCCGGCAGTTCCAGGCCTATTCGCACTACGTGCAGCCCGGCGGCCTGGTGCAGTCGTTCATCGACAACGTCAACGGCGTCCGCGGCGGCTCGCTGTCGCCGACCGTGAAGATCAACTTCCGCAACGGCGTCTCGCAGGTTGACCGCAGCTTTGGCCGGAACGGCCTTGGCCCGTTCGGTTACCTGCCTACCAACGTGCGGGTAGGCGGCGAGGGCCTCTACAAGTAGGCCTTTTTTGATCCACCGCCGGTAATTTCCGGCCGTATACCGCCCAGGCGGGGATGTCCTTGGGGGCTTCCCCGCCTGGGCCTTTTCCGTCGGGCAGAAGCTTGGGCGCGGCGCCCCGCAGTGTTTCCGGCGCATCTGCCGCAGGCTGGGGATAGGGTGGAATCAACAGAAGGGGGAGTGCCTGATGGAAGACCAGAACCCACAACCCGTGGTGCCAAGCCGTCCTGCCGCCAGCCCGGTGACGAGTCCGGGGCCCGGGCGCACCGTAATCTCCGAAACCGCCGTAGCCAAGGTGGCGGGAATCGCGGCACGGTCCGTTCCCGGCGTCTATTCCCTTGGCTCGGCTCCGTCCCGTGCGCTGGGTGCCATCCGTGATGCCGTCGGCAGTTCGGACCATGCAGCCGGAGTCCACGCGGAAGTGGGCGAAACGCAGGTAGCCGTGGATATCACCCTGGTGGCAAGTTACGGGACCCCCTTGCACTCGCTGGCCAATGACGTCCGCGCCGCCGTTTACCGCGCCGTCGAAGAACTGGTTGGCCTGCAGGTCATTGAAGTGAATGTCGAGATCACGGACGTGTACGTGCCACCGCCGGTCAAGCCGGCGGCGCCGGCGGCTGTGGACCGGGAGGCGTTGCTGTGAACCTCACCGTTGCGGGTACGGCCATGGGCGCCTTCGTGGCCTTCATGTCATTGCAGTTCGGTTTGTGGGGATTCATCGCGTCCCTGCTCTTCATGGCTATCGGTGCCGTCCTGGGCCGCGCCGCCGAGGGGAAGCTGGATCTGCGCGGCGTGATCGATGCCATCATCGGCCGGCGTTCATCCTCATGAGTTCACCAGCGCCCGTTGCGAGTGGGCAGGCGCTCAGCGGCCACAACCGGATCAGTACACAGGCATTGACCAGCCTCGCCAAGGCGGCCGCCGCACAGGCCTTGGGCGTCGAGGCGCAGGACGTGCGGGCGGATTGGACGGACGACGACGGCCTGCTGGCCTTGTCCCTCGTGGCGCCCATCAGCATCCCGCCTTTGGAATCGGTTGTGCTTGATCCCGCGCGGGTCCAGGGATCCGGTGGATCCATCTGGGACCGCACGGTCAAGGCGAAGGCGGCCATTCTGCAGACGGTCTCGGAGCTCAGCGGTTCCAGGCTGAGCCGGGTGGATATCCGCATCAGCGGGGCAAAGATCAGCACAGGAGGGCGGGTGCAATGAGCGGCAGCGTGGAAAACCGCCGTGCAAGGGCTAATGCCCGGGGGAACGATGGGCCGGACATGCGCCGGATCACCTACCGCGAGACGCATTCGACGCGCGCCGCGGTCTCGATCGCAGCTGCCGCCCTGGTCCTGGTGCTGGCCGGTTACGGCGTCCTCGAATCCGGTGTCCATGCCGTCGGGCAGCCTGCCTGGCTGATTGAGCCGCAGGTGGCGGCCCAACGGATCGTGGATCTGCCGTCCGGCGTACCGCCACTGCTGCTGGGAGCGATCGGCGGGGTGCTGGGCATGCTGGGTGTCATTTTCTTGCTCAACGGGATACTTCCGGGACGGCGGGCGCGCCACCAGCTGGCCGCCGTCCGTCGTGGCGGGTCCTCGGCCGCGGTGGTGGACGACGAAGTCGTGGCGTCCTCGATCGCACGCCGTGCCCGGCTGGCTGCGAATGTCACGCCGGAGCAAGTCATGGTGGTGGTCTCCCAGCGCCAGGTCCTGGTGAACGTCCGGCCCACCTCCGGTGTTGCGGTGGACCAGGGCCGCGTCCTTGCCGCAGTCAGCGATGAACTGGACCAGATGCAGCTGGAACCTGCCCCCGTTGCCCGCGTCAACGTGGCCCCGTCCGGGGTGATCGGCGCATGACCAGTACCCCTGCCCTGCTGAACCGGATCCTCCTCACCCTGCTGGGCGTTGTCCTGCTGACGGCGGGCCTGCTGCTGGTCTTGCTGGCAGTTGTGCCCGCAATCGGTCCGTGGTGGCACGCTTGGGCCTCCGGGGCGTGGGAAGGCATTACCCAGGCCTTCAATTCCACCCGTTTCCCCGGACAGCAGGAGAGCTGGCTGTGGATCGCGGTGGCCTTGGCGCTGCTGGTCCTCATGGGACTCATGGTTGGCTGGATTGCGCAACAGGGAAAGGGCCGGGCCAACGTCCTCGCGGCCGAGTACGACCCCGGTGATGTTCCCGGCGATGTCCGGATCGGAGGCGGCGTCGCCGAACAGGCGCTCAAGCAGGCCCTTGAGGGGCGTCCAGACCTTGCCGGTTCCACCGTCACCACCTATGACGTGAAGGGCTCGCCCGCGCTCAAGGTCCGGCTCTTGCCCCGCCAGGGTGTGGCGCCACACCTGTTGGCTGCCGAGGTATCGGGGCTCCTGGACGCCTTGGACGCCGTGGTGGGCAAGGAGATTCCGGTCCTCATCCACATCGGTGCCGGGGCGCGGACGCGCTTCAGCCGGGCTGAGCGGGTCCGCTGAACTGCATGCGGGCCCGACTGTCAGTCCTCCTGCGGGTCAGTCCTCAAGGAGGTAGACGGTGCAGTCCACGGGAACTTCCCGCATCGCTGCCCGGTCGCTGGCCGGTTGAGGCCCGCTGGACAGCGCTACGGTGTAACCGTTGGGCACAGGTGCCGAGGCGAAGCCCAGGTTGGACAGGACTATGACATCTCCGTTCCGGAATGCCAGCAGCCCACTGTCCGGCGCGTGCTCATCTGTCCATTCAACGGTTCCCCTGCCAAGGTGGCGCGCCGACCTGAACGCAAGAGCGGCCCGGTAGAGCTCAAGGGTTGAACCTTCCTCGCCGTCCTGCTGGTCCGCAGCCAGGGGGCCGAAGCTGTCCGGCTGCGGGAGCCAGGGCGCCTGGCCGGAGTCCCCGCCGGAGAACCCGAACCCCGGTTCGCCCTGGGCCCATGGCAGCGGGACGCGGCACCCGTCGCGGCCGATCTCGGCGCCCTGGGTCCTGAAGAATGTCGGATCCTGCCTGGCCGCGTCGGGAAGGGTGGTGTGCTCCGGAAGCCCCAACTCCTCCCCCTGGTAGAGGTAGGCCGAACCCGGCAATGCCAGCGCAACCAACGTGGCGGCGCGGGCGCGGGCAAGGCCCAGGGCAGCGTCCGGTTGTTCGTCACCGGCGCCTATGCCCTTCGGGAACGTGGTCGGATCCTTGAGTCCAAACCTTGTGCTGTGCCGCACGGTGTCGTGGTTGCTGAGCACCCACGTGCACGGACCGCCCACGGACGCGGCCGCTGCCAAGGACGCATTGATGGCGTCAGCCATCCGCCCGGCATCCCAGCCGGCCAGCAGGAAATCAAAATTGAAGGCCTGTTGCATCTCATCCGGCCTGACGTACCTGGCCAGGCGTTCGGCGGGTTCAACCCAGGCTTCCGCCACCATCATCCGGTCCCCTCCGTATTCGGCCAGGACCCGGTTCCAGTCGCGGTAGATCTCATGCACGCCATCCTGGTCGAAGAAGGGCGATGGCGGGTACATCGGCGAGACGGCCCGGTGCGGCTCCTCGGCATCGGTGTGGGCGTGGGGAGCATCCCCGGGCAGGTGGCTTTCCCTGCGCGGACCCGTTGTTCCTTCCACCATGGCCGCGGCTCCGTCCCAGTCAGGAAGGCCTGCCTCTTTGACCAGTCCATGGGCCACGTCCACCCTGAAGCCGTCCGCACCGCGGTCCAGCCAGAAGCGCAGCACGGAGCGCATCTCCTCCTGTACTTCCGGGTTTTCCCAGTTCAGGTCGGGTTGCCTGGTGTCGAACAGGTGCAGGTACCACTGGCCGGGTGAGCCGTCAGCGTTGGTAAGGCGGGTCCATGCCGGTCCGCCGAAGATGGATTTCCAATTGTTGGGCGCCAGCCGGCCATCCCCCGATCCCGGCACTTCGTCCTTGCCGTCACGGAAGATGTACCGTTCCCGTTCCGGGCTTCCCGGGGCTGCCCGCAGCGCCGCCTGGAACCAGGTGTGTTCGTCGGAAGTGTGGTTTGGGACCAGGTCCACGATGACCTTCAGGCCGCGGCGGTGAGCTTCCTGCAACATCGCGTCGAAGTCCGCCAAGGTGCCGAAGAGCGGATCCACCTGGCGGTAGTCGGCGACGTCGTAACCGCCGTCGGCCTGGGGCGACTTGTAGAAGGGGGAGAGCCAGACAGCGTCCACGCCCAGCTTTTCCAGGTAGGGGAGCCGCAGCAGGACGCCCCGCAAATCGCCCATCCCATCGCCATTCCCATCGGCGAAGGACCGGGGGTAAATCTGGTAGACCACCGCGTCCGCCCACCATGCGGAGGGTACGGGACGGGGTACCGGAACGGATGGGTTGGGCATTTGGTTCCCCTAAGATAACTTTTTGATGTAAACGCTTGCATTCGCGACAGCAACCTTACTAGTGTGATGGTCACCACATCAACCTCACCTACAAGCGCACTGTCGACTTACTTGTCACTCAGCGAGGAGCTTCAAGCTAATGAAAACCCCGAGATTCCTGCTTCCGGCCGCCACGGCCGGCATTCTGGCCCTGACGTTGTCCGCCTGCGGCGGCGGCGGAGGGGGCACCACCGGCGGGGGAGGCAGCGATGCTGATGCCAACCTCGACGGCCGCGGCCCCATCACGTATGTCCAGGGCAAGGACAACAGCAACGTCGTCCGTCCGCTCATTGACAAGTGGAATGCCGCGCACCCGAATGAAAAGGTCACCTTCAAGGAGCAGACCGACCAGGCCGACCAGCAGCACGACGACCTGGTCCAGCACTTCCAGGCCAAGCAGTCCGACTACGACGTTGTTGACGTCGACGTTGTCTGGACCGCGGAGTTCGCGGCCAAGGGCTGGTTGCAGCCGTTGAAGGACAAGATGGCGATCGACACCAGCGCCATGCTGAAGCCCACCGTGGACAGCGCCACCTACAAGGGCACCCTCTACGCGGCCCCGCAAACCTCTGACGGCGGCATCCTGTACTACCGCAAGGACCTGGTTCCCACGCCTCCCAAGACCTGGGACGAGATGATGAGCATGTGCTCCATCGCCAAGCAGAACAACATTGGTTGCTACGCCGGCCAGTTCAGCAAGTATGAAGGCCTGACCGTCAACGCATCCGAGGCCATCAACTCCGCCGGCGGCTCAGTCCTGGACAAGGACGGCAAGCCCAGCGTAAACACGGCGGAAGCGAAGGCCGGCCTGGGCAACCTGGCCAAGGCCTACGCTGACGGGAACATCCCCAAGGAAGCCATCACCTACAAGGAAGAGGACAGCCGCCAGGCATTCCAGAGCGGAAAGCTCCTGTTCCTGCGCAACTGGCCCTACGCCTTCAACCTGATCACCACCGAAGGATCTTCGGCTGTGAAGGACAAGACCGGCCTTGCGGCACTGCCCGGCAAGAGCGGCCCTGGTGCGTCCTCGCTGGGCGGCCACAACCTCGCCACCAGCGTGTACTCCAAGAACAAAGCCACCGCACTGGACTTCATGAAGTTCATGACCTCCGCGGAGACCGAGAAGTTCTACGCCACCCAGGGTTCCCTGGCTCCGGTCCTCGGCTCGCTGTATGAAGACCAGGAACTGGTTGCCAAGCTGCCCTACCTGCCGGTCCTGAAGACGTCCATCGAGAACGCCGTACCGCGTCCCGTAACGCCTTTCTACCCGGCTGTCACCAAGGCAATCCAAGATAATGCCTACTCCGCTATCAAGGGAGAAAAGACAGTGGACGCTGCACTTTCCGACATGCAGAACGCCATTCAATCCGCCGGTGCAGGATCGTAGTCCTGCCATGGCAACCGAACTAGGCCCGACGCCGGTTAAGTCACCGGCGTCGGGCGCTGCCCCTGTCCATCACGCGCCCAAGGGCGTAGGGGAAGACAACAGGATCGCAAGCCAGGGTCGCTGGGCGTCCTGGCTGCTCGCCCCGACCATCGTGGCCTTGGGCATTGTGATCGTGTACCCCATCATCAGCGCGATCGTGATGTCCTTCCAGAAGGACGCCGGCCTCGATCCCGCCACCGGCCTGTTCACGGCAGGCGGCTCGGCCGGCATCCAAAACTACGTCAACTGGCTGGCGCAACAGTGTTCCGCGCCCGCCGGCGGTACCGTCGCCTGCCCGCCGGGCACCTTGGGCGGCCAATTCTGGTCCGCCACTGCCACCACGTTCTTCTTCACAATCGTGACGGTGACGCTGGAAACGGTGCTGGGTTTCTGGATGGCTGTGATCATGGCCCGCACCTTCCGGGGCCGGAGCCTCGTCCGCGCGGCCGTCCTGGTGCCGTGGGCCATCCCCACGGCTGTGACGGCAAAGCTCTGGTTCTTCATCTTCGCTTTCGAGGGCATCGCCAACAAGCTGTTCAACACCACCATCCTGTGGACCGGCAGCGAGTGGCCGGCCAAGTGGGCCGTCATCATTGCCGACGTCTGGAAGACGACGCCGTTCATGGCACTGCTGATCCTTGCGGGCCTGCAGATGATTCCGGCCGAAGTCTATGAGGCGGCCAAGGTGGACGGTGCGTCCGCGTGGCAGCGGTTCCGGCTCATCACCTTGCCGCTGGTCAAACCGGCGCTGATGGTGGCGATCCTGTTCCGTACCTTGGATGCACTGCGCATGTTCGACCTGCCGTACATTCTTACCGGCGGCGCGAACAACACCACCACGCTGTCCATCCTGGTCATCAACCAGATCAGGCAGGGCTTCAATTCCGCGGCGGCGTTGTCCACCATCACGTTCATCATCATCTTCCTGGTCGCTTTCATCTTTGTCCGCTTCCTCGGGGCAAATGTGGTTGAGCAGAGCGGCGCAACCGGAAAGGGGAAGAAATGACCACGGCAACAGCAGACGCCACCGCCTTGCGGGCACGCCAGGACAAGGGTCGCAAAACTGCCCAGAACCGGGAGAAGTGGGCCCAGGGCAGGACCTACATCAGTGCCGTCGTCGTCCTGATCTGGTGCCTCGCACCGGCCTACTGGATGGTGGTCACCGCCTTCCGCGAGGTCGGGTTCACGTACGACACCTCGATCCTGCCCACCCATGTCACCATGGACAACTTCATCACCGCCTTCGATACGTCCTTCGGCAACAGGTTCGGACAGGCACTGCTGAACAGCGTGTTCATTGGCGGCGTGGTGACGGTCGTATCGCTGGTGATCGGCGTGTTTGCTGCCTACGCCCTGGCCCGGTTGAATTTCCGGTTCAAGTACCTGGTGCTCGGTTTCATCCTGGGTGCTTCCATGTTCCCGGGCGTTGCCCTGATCACCCCGCTTTTCCAGCTGTTCACCAACATCGGCTGGATGGGCACCTACCAGGCGCTGATTATCCCCAACATCTCCTTCGTGCTCCCGCTGACGGTCTACACCATGACCTCGTTCTTCCGGGAAATGCCGTGGGAGCTGGAGGAATCGGCCCGCGTTGACGGCTGCACCCAGGGGCAGGCATTCCGCAAGGTCATCATGCCCCTGGCGGCGCCGGCAATCTTCACCACGGCAATCCTGGCGTTCATTTCATCCTGGAATGAGTTCCTGATTGCCAGCCAGCTGTCCAGCGACGCAACCCAGCCGGTCACGGTGGCAATCGCCAACTTCGCCGGTGCACAGCCCAACCAGATCCCGTACACGGCCATCATGGCCGCCGGCACCATTGTCACCATTCCGCTGGTGATCCTGGTCCTGGTCTTCCAGCGCAAGATCGTCGCCGGCCTCACGGCAGGTGCGGTCAAGTGACGGATCACGGTGCCCGCCCCCGCACACCAGCGGGGGCGGGCAACCGCAGCCGGCTGGTCAGGTCGGGCGAGGATTTCGACATCATCATCGGTTTCCTTGGTTTTTGGGCAGTGGTCCTCCTGGTGGTCACTGTGTGGATGGAAATTACCGCGCAGCCGGCCATTGGCTGGGCCTTGGGCCTGCTGGCAACCCTGCTGGCCCTGTACGGAATGGTGCGCCTGCGGCGTAGGCTGCCGGCCCGCAAGTAGGCGCACTTAAAAACAGCGGTCCCCGCCACAGTTACCACTGCCCGGCCGCGGAATGGAAAAATACGAGGCTTGGGGGTAGACGCAGGGCCAGCCGGCTCTGCGCCGCGCAGGAGTTATGAGGGGACACGGTGGCACGGACAACGGAAAGGTCCCAACGGGGCGGCCATAATGGCGTCAGCATCGAGGACGTGGCAGCGGCCGCCGGAGTCTCAACCGCAACCGTCTCCCGCGCCGTCCGTGGGTTGCCCCGCGTCTCGCCGGCCACCAGGGAGAAAATACTCGAAGTCGCGGGAAACCTGGGCTACGTGGCATCGTCCTCTGCTTCCGGACTGGCCACGGGACGCACCAAGACCATTGGCGTCCTGGCGCCGTTCGTGAGCCGCTGGTTCTTCTCCAAGGCCATCGAGGGTGCGGACCGCGAGCTGCACGCCCGGCATTACAACCTCTCCCTGTTCAACCTCGGCGGCCACGGCAGCAACCGCGAGCGGCTCTTCAGCAAGACCATGGTCTACAAGCAGATCGATGCCCTGCTGGTGCTCTGCATGGCGCTCAGCCACGAAGAAATCGAACACCTGCAAAAAATCGACATCCCGCTGGTGGTGGTGGGCGGCCACGTCGAAGAGTGCCCCTACATCGGCATTGACGACTACGCGGCAGCCTCAACGGCGGTCCGGCACTTGATCGACCTGGGCCACCGGGACATCGCGTTGCTGCACGGCGACGACGAGACCGACCTCAACTTCGACGTCCCGAGGGTGCGCATCCTGGCGTTCAAGGACGTCATGGCTGCCGCAGGCCTTGCCACCCGGCCGGAGTGGGACGAATGGGGCGACTTCACGGTGCGCAGCGGCCAGGAAGCCTTCCGCCGCCTTTGGTCCGGTTCCGGGCCGAAGCCCACAGCAATCTTCTGCGCGTCTGACGAAATGGCCATGGGGGTCATCTTCGAAGCCAACCGCCTCGGCGTTAACATCCCCGGCGAACTGTCAGTGGTGGGGATCGACAACCACGACTTCGCGGAGGCCATGGGCCTCACCACCGTTGGGCAACGCCCGGATGAGCAGGCCGAACTGGCCACCAAGATGCTCCTGGACGAACTGGACGGGGACATCGGGTCCGTCCGGTCCGCCGTTGCTCCGCATGAACTGATTATCCGGCGCACCACCGCGCCGCCCAAGGCGTGAAACGGCCTCAAGAAGCGCGGGCAAGCTGCCGGATAGGGATCCAGCGCGAGGCGAGCCTGCGATAGGCGGCCGCGGCGCCGGTCATGTCGCCCTCAGCCAGGCACTCGATGCCCAGCCTGATGTCCATGGGTGATTCGTCCGGGTACACCTTGTCTGCGACGGCACCATAGTCCAGCTCCACCATGGAGTTCACGTGGAACAGCTCCAGCCATTCGGTCAGCTGTGCCAGGTCGTCAAGCATGTCAAGGTCCGGGGCGGCCAGCGCCAGGTTGGCCACGGCGTAGCGGGCCCGCTCCAAGGCGTCTGTGATCGGGGCCCAGACGCGGACCGTAAGGATGCGGCCGGCGGCTTCCACGACGTCCTTGCGGTCGGACTCCATGAACAGCGAGAACCAACTGAACGGGATGCCCCAGGTGGAGGCCCGCGTGTGCACGCGGACGGATCCGTCCCGTGCCTTCACCAGGTCGATCCGCTCCTGGTGCCGGTCGCGCTGTTCCTCAGGGATCAGCAGCTCCGCCAGCGGGCCGTGGATCCCTTCCATCAGGGCGTTGGCGGCCAGCCCGGCGCGCAGGACCAGCTGGCTGGGGCAGTACAGCAACACTGGCGCGGTGCCGGCGGCAGCGCCGTCGTCGGCCGTTCCGCCGTCCGGTGCCGGCGCGGTGGTGACGCGCACCAGGTCGGTGCGCCCGGTGGGAAACGGATCACCGCCGGAGCGGGTGATCCGTCCCAGCGAGGCCAGCAGTTCAGCGTTTTCGACGGCGGCACGGGACGCGGCGCGCTCGCCGGCGGCCTGGAGGGCGGGTCGTTGTTCCGCCGGAAAGGCGTCCAAGGGTTCGTAGACGCGCAGTGTGGAGGAAAATGGCAGGCCTGCCTGGCCCCGGTAGAGGTTTCCCGTCATGACGGTCTCCTTGGATGGGCGCAGGGGGCTGTCATCAGTCCGCCAGCTCCACCAGCACGGGAGCGTGGTCCGAGGCGCCTTTGCCTTTCCGTTCCTCGCGGTCGATCGAGGCGCCGGTGACCCGGGCTGCCAAGGCGGGGGAGGCCAGGATGAAGTCGATCCGCATGCCTTCCTTCTTGGGAAACCGGAGCTGGGTGTAGTCCCAGTACGTGTAGACGCCCGGGCCGGGGGTATAGGGGCGCACAACGTCGGTGAAGCCGGCGGACTCGAAGGCATGGAACGCCGCACGCTCCGGCGGACTGACATGGGTGTAGCGGTTGTTGACGAACAAGTCGATGTCCCAGACGTCGTCGTCGAACGGGGCGATGTTCCAGTCGCCCATCAATGCGACCTGCGCCTGCGGGTTGTCCGTAACCAGGCCCTGGGCGTGCGTTTTCAGGCTTTCCAGCCACTTGAGCTTGTAAGGCATGTGTTCGTCGTCCAGGGAACGCCCGTTGGGGACATACAGGCTCCAGACCCTGACGCCGCCGCAGGTGGCAGCCATGGCGCGGGCCTCCTGGACGGGGTCCTTGCCGGCCTTGCCGAACGAGGGCTGGTCCAGGAATGTCCGCTCCACGTCCTCAAGTCCAACGCGGGAGGCGATGGCCACGCCGTTCCACTGGTTTACGCCGAAGTGGGCAACCTCGTAGCCCATCCGTTCAAAGAGCTCCCACGGAAAGTTCTCGTCCTTGCACTTGGTCTCCTGGATGGCCAGGACGTCGCAGTCGCTGCGCTGGAGCCAGGCTTCAACACGGTCGGCGCGGGCACGGAGCGAATTCACATTCCAGGTAGCTATCTTCACGGTTCCTAACTTACCTTGGCAGCTGCGCGCCGGGTAAAGCCTCCCGCCAGTCCGGGCGGCACCGCACGCGGTTGGTCCCCAGCATGACGCGGCGGGTATATTCGCAACCAGAATGACCTGGATCACTCGTCCGGCCACCATGCGAAGGAGCAGCCAGCCGATGACCGCAGCCAAGGGAATGGATGGTGCCGCCGGCAACGGGCACCCGGAAGTACTGTTGGAGCGCCGCGGCCGGCTGGGCCTGGTCACGCTCAACAGGCCTAAAGCCGTGAACGCACTCACCGCCGGAATGGTGGACCTGATGCTCCGGCAGCTCACCGCGTGGGCCGGGGACGATGACGTCGCCACCGTCCTGGTGCAGGGCGCCGGGGAACGCGGCCTCTGCGCCGGCGGCGACATTGTGGCCATCTACGAGGACATGTTGCACGGCGGACACCGGACGGCAGGTTTCTGGCAGGCAGAATACCGGCTGAACTCCCTGATCGCCCGGTATCCCAAGCCGTACGTGGCCCTCATGGATGGCCTGGTCCTCGGCGGCGGGGTGGGGATCTCCGCGCACGGGAGTGTCCGGGTGGTCACGGAGCGGACCAGGACGGGCATGCCGGAAACCACCATCGGATTCGCCCCGGACGTTGGTGGCACCTACCTGCTCTCGCACGCACCCGGCGAGGCCGGAACGCACGCTGCCCTGACCGGCGCGCATCTTGGCGCCGGCGACGCGGTGTTCCTTGGCCTTGCGGACCACTACGTACCGTCAGGATCGCTGCCGGACCTGGCGGCCGCCCTTGTGGACCATGACGCGGAAGACGTCGTCGAACGGTATACCCGGCCGGCCCCGGACTCGCTGCTCGCCGGGCACCGTGACTGGATCGACGCCTGCTACGCCTCGGATGACGCAGCCGGGATCGTCCGGCGCCTCCGGGAGTGGGCGGGGCCCGGGAGGGAGGCTGCGGTGGAGGCGGCCGACACGATTGAAGCCAAGTCACCCACCTCTGTCAAGGTCACCCTGGCGTCGCTGCGCCGGGCCGCTGGACTGACCCTGGATGAAGCGCTTGCCCAGGAGTACCGTGCCGGAATCCGGTTCCTGGCCGGTCCCGACTTCCGCGAAGGCATCCGCGCCCAAGTTGTGGACAAGGACAGGAATCCGCAGTGGAAACCGGCAACACTGGCTGACGTGCTTCCAGGACAGGTGGACAGGTTCTTCGAACCGCTGGAGGGCCGGGAGTTGGACCTGCACCCGGAACGGGCACCCGAGGAGGCGGACCATGCCTGAGACGGGAACCGTGGCTTTCCTCGGCCTGGGGCACATGGGGGGTCCCATGGCCGTGAACTTGGTCCGGGCCGGCTATGCGGTGGTTGCTTTCGATGTGGTGCCTGCCGCCGTCCAAGCGGCACGGGAACATGGTGTGCCGGTCGCGGCCAGCGCGGCTGGCGCCGTAGCGGAGGCCGACGTCGTGCTGACCATGTTCCCCAGCGGTGGACACGTCCTGGACGCCTACCGCGGCAACGCCGGACAACCCGGATTGCTGGCTGCGGCTCCGCCGGGCACCATGTTCCTTGACTGCTCCACCATCAACGTCGATGAGGCACGGGAGGCCGCGCGCCTGGCCGCTGAAGCAGGCCACCGTTCGGTCGACGCGCCCGTTTCGGGCGGCGTGGTGGGCGCCGAAGCAGCGACGTTGACATTCATGGCCGGCGGCGAAGCGCAGGACTTCGAGTCGGTGCGGCCGCTCCTGGAGGTGATGGGCAAACGCGTGGTCCATTGCGGCGGCCACGGTGCGGGCCAGGCTGCCAAGATCTGCAACAACCTCATCCTGGGCGTTTCCATGATCGCGGTCAGCGAGGCGTTTGTCCTCGGCGAAAAGCTGGGCCTGAGCCACCAGGCCCTGTTCGACGTCGCCTCCGCGGCCTCGGGCCAATGCTGGGCGCTCACCACCAACTGCCCGGTACCGGGACCCGTCCCCGCCAGTCCGGCCAACAGGGACTACCAGCCGGGTTTTGCGGCGGCGCTGATGGCCAAGGACCTCAATCTGGCGGTCAATGCCCTCAACAGCACGGGAGTGGCAGGACATATGGGGGCGCTCGCCGCCCGCATCTACGATACGTTTGCCGCGGAGGGCGGCGCCGGCCGCGACTTCTCCGCCATCATTACTGATATCCGCGGCAGCGCGGAACCGGCTGCCGCGGACACCACGGCGGCGGCAACAGGAACGGACGCAACGGGCCGGAGCCGGACCACGGCAGCACACGACGACGGGAGCCCCGAATGACTGAATACGCCAACATCCTGGTGGAGCAACAAGGCAGGGTTGGGCTGGTGACCCTCAACCGGCCATCGGCGTTGAATGCGCTCAACAAGGCCACCATGGAGGAACTGGTCGCCGCCGTGACCGCGATGGACTCCGATCCGAACGTAGGCGCCGTGGTGATCACCGGCTCGGCCAAGGCGTTCGCGGCGGGCGCCGACATCAAGGAAATGGCTGATCAGGGCTACATGGACATGTACACCGCGGACTGGTTCCGCGGCTGGGAGGACTTCACCCGGCTGCGGATCCCCACCATCGCGGCGGTGTCCGGGTTTGCCCTGGGCGGCGGCTGCGAGCTCGCGATGATGTGCGACCTCATTATTGCGGGGGACAACGCCAAGTTCGGCCAGCCGGAAATCAACCTTGCCGTACTTCCCGGGATGGGGGGCTCGCAACGGCTCACCCGCGCGATCGGCAAGGCCAAGGCCATGGACCTGATCCTCACCGGCAGGTTCATCGGTGCCGAGGAAGCGGACCGGTGCGGACTTGTCTCCCGGGTCGTACCGGCGGAGGAAGTGGTGTCCGAGGCCCTCAAGGCAGCCGGGCTGATCGCCGCCAAGTCGAAGCCCGCTGCCATGGCGGCAAAGGAAGCCGTGAATGCAGCTTTCGAAACCGGGCTGGCCCAAGGGGTCCTGTTTGAACGGAGGCTTTTCCACTCGCTGTTCGCCACCGAGGACCAAAAGGAAGGGATGGCGGCGTTCGCAGAAAAGCGTGAGCCGCAGTTCAAGCACCGGTGACCCCGGGACGCGCTTCCGGGGACCTTGGGGCGCTCGACGAATTCCGCGGCCCGTATTGTGGACATGACGGGTAACGGACGGCCATGCCAGCGAACGGGGACAGACGTATGTGGACAACCATGACCGGTGCAGCCAGCCCCACCGACGGACTCACGGGCATCGTGGGCTTCGCGGCGAGGGCTATCGACACCCTGGGCGAGTGGGGCGTGGGTGCCTTCACGCTCGCGGAGACGGTGGTGCCTCCCATCCCCAGCGAGGTGATCCTTCCCCTGGCGGGCTACCTTGCCAAGCAAGGTTCCCTCAACCTGCTCCTTGTCTTCGCCACCAGCACCCTGGGCGCCTACCTGGGTGCCCTGCTGCTCTATTGGCTCGGCGCAAAACTGGGCCTGGAACGTTCAATCCGCTGGCTGTCCAAACTGCCCTTGGTGGACCGGGAGGACTTTGAACAGGCAGCGGCCTGGTTCCGCCGCCACGGAAGATCGTCCATTTTCTTCGGCCGCCTCCTCCCAGGCATCCGCAGCCTGATCTCGCTGCCGGCCGGGGCCGCGGCGATGCCACCGGCCACCTTCAGCCTCTTCACCCTCGCCGGCAGCGGGCTGTGGAATGGAGCCCTCATTGGCCTCGGCTACCTGCTGGGCACCCAGTACCAGCTCATCGAGAAGTATTCACACGTCCTGAACTACGCTGTCTACGCTGCGCTCGCCGTGGCCGTGGTCCTGCTCATCGTCCGGCGGGTCAAGAGGGCCAGGCGGGTCAACGCCAACCGCTGACAGGTGCCCTCAGAGGTGCTTCTCCGCAAAAATGCGCAGGGCGCTCCGCACGAAGGCGGCCCCGTCCATGCCCCCGTAGTTGGCGGCAAAACGCGGATCCGCAACATACATGTCAGCGAGTCCGGTGACATATCCCTTGATGTCGCCGCCGGCGGCCGCAGCGGGAGTTCCGGGAATGGACTGGAGCCAGGCCACGTGCCTGCGTGCCAGGTCCTGGGCCTCCGGTCCATCCGCCGTCACCCCTGAAGCGCCGGCCGCGTTCCAGTCCCTGCCCAGCTCCTCCACCCTGGACTTCCACGCCCGCTTTTCCGCGGCGTCCATCCCCCGCCACCACGCATCAGATGCGGCGTAGGCGTCCTTGCCCCAGCGTTCCTCGACCTCCTCCCGGTACTGGGTATGGTCGAAGCCGTCAAACATGTTCTCAGCCATCAGTTGGCCTCCTGCCTTCACTGTTTCGATGGTTTGCTGCACGGACTGCGCCTGCCGGGCCAGCCGTTGTTGCTCCTGCGCCAGCCACTCAAGGTGGCGGGAGAGCGCCGCGACGGGGTCGGCCTGGCGCTGGAAGACTTCGGCGATGGCCTGCAGCCCCAGGCCCAGCTCCCGCAGCAAAAGGATCCGCTGCAGCTGAAGGAGGGCGGCACCGTCGTAATAGCGGTAGCCGTTCCCGCCCACCCGGCTGGGCTTCAAGAGCCCGATGTCGTCGTAATGCCTGAGCGTGCGGCTGGTGGTGCCGGCCATCCTGGCCACATCCTGGATGGGCCAATCCCTCAAGCCGTTGCCACGGATTTCTTCCATGCCCTTGAGCCTAGGGGTTGACGCCGCGTCAAGGTCAAGGGTGCTTGTCGGGTTACTTGGCCTGACCGTTTCGCGGTGTCCGGTGCCGCGCCTGGGCGACGAGCCGCGTGAAGGCAAAGACAAAGATGGACTCGAACATCAGCATGAGCCCCACCAGCAGCCACTGCTGCCGGGCGATGAACACGATGCAACCCGTCAGGGCCAGGATGGTGCCCAGGGCCAGGGCGTAGACGGCAAAGCCGACGGCGACCCGGGCGCTGCGTACGCCGGTGCGGAATCCGAAGCCGTGGGGTTCGCCGCCGGGCTGGCCCGGGACGCGGTCGGGTGCGGCGGGCCCGAGTGCGTCGAACTCGACCCACGGATCCTGGTCCTGGTCCTTTCCGGTCATGGATCAATTATCCCCAACCCGCAATGCCGTGAAACACAGCACCGGCGAAAACAAGCGCCGGCGAAACAACGCCGGCAAAAAACAGCGGCCCCTCCAACGTTCGTTGGAGGGGCCGCTGGACGGGGGGCCCGGCAGTTGCCGGAGCCGCCGAAGACTTAGAGCGGGCGGATGTTCTCTGCCTGCGGACCCTTGGGGCCCTGGGTCACATCGAATTCGACCTTCTGGTTTTCGTCCAGTGAGCGGTAGCCGCTGGTGGCGATTGCCGAGTAGTGGGCGAATACGTCAGCGGACCCGTCATCGGGGGCAATGAAGCCAAAACCCTTTTCGGCGTTGAACCATTTAACTGTGCCTGTTGCCATGGCTGCATTCCTTCATGTGACTCTGATTCTCTCTCCGGGGATCATCCCGGAGTGTGCGGAGAACGTCCCCCGCAGTCCCCAACGTACGGGGCGCGGGGCCATGGTGCAAGGGTATTGGCCATAAAGCGCTGTTACCGCATCCCCTCGCGCCGGATTGCAGTGGCAATCGCGGCCGCCCGGGTGTCCACTCCGAGCTTGGCGTAGATGTGTGCCAGGTGGGTTTTGACGGTGGCCTCTGAGATAAAGAGCCGCCGTCCGAGTTCGCGGTTACTCAGGCCCTCGGTGAGCAGGCTGAGCAGTTCGGCCTCCCGCGGCGTGAGCACCTCGTCCGGGTTGCGCAGCTGCTGGAACAACCGTGACGCCACTGGCGGGCTCATCACGCTTCGGCCCTGCACCGCGCCCCGGATGGCGGCAAAAATTTCCTCCGGCGCGGCGTCCTTCAGCAGGTATCCCATTGCCCCGGAATCCACGGCACGGACAATGTCCGCATCCGAATCGTAGGTGGTGAACACCAGGATGGCCTGCCCGGGGTTGAGGTCCCGGATCTGCCAGATGGCTTCGATCCCGTCCATGCCCGGGCCCATGGCAAGGTCCATGACCACCACCGCCGGGGCGTGCGAACGGACCAGCTGCAACGCCTCTTCACCCGACGACGCCTCCGCGACGACATCCATATCAGGCTGGGTCGCAAGCAACGCACGCAGGCCGCTGCGAACCACCAGGTGGTCGTCCACCAGAAGGACCGTAATGCCGCCCATCTATGGCCCCTCCAAAGGAAGTTGCGCGGCCACGATGGTGCCCTCGCCCGGGGTGCTCTGCACCGAGAAGCTCCCGCCCAGCTGCTCCACCCGTTGCCGCATTGCCCGCAGGCCGTACCCACCCGAGGCCGACGGCGGGGCTGCCGCCGCCGGGTCAAAGCCCGCACCGTCGTCGTAAATGTCCAAGGTGACGGTGTCCTGCAGGAAACCCAACGTCAGCGCGGCCATCGAAGCCGAAGCATGCAGCGCGATGTTGGAGGAGGCACTCTGCACAACCCGCAGCAGGGCGTGCCGCACCTCCGGGGGAACGGGGCCCGGTTCGCCCGTCACCGCCAGGGTGGCCGCCGGCATGTACCGCCGGGCGGCAAGCAGCAGCGAGTCCGGCAACGGCGTCGATTCCAACCCGGGGGAGGCGAGCTCGTGGACCAGGCTCCGGGTGTCCGCCAGGTTCGCGCGGAGCAGGTCGGTGGCCTGGCGCAGACCGTCCCGGGCTGTCCCATCCGGCCACCCGCGGCCCGCTGCTTCGAGCAGGAGCAGGCTGCTGGCGAGCCCTTGGGTGACGGTGTCGTGGATTTCCCGGGATACCCGGTCCCGTTCGGCGATGGTGCCGGCCCGGCGCTCACTGGCCGCGAGCTGCCCTTGGGCCAGGGAAACCTGCGCGTTCAGGCGGCGCTGCTCTGCGGCGTCGTTCTGGATCCTGTCATAGATGAGCGTCAGCATGGTCCCGACAGCCAGTGGACCCAGCAGCATGGCGATGTCGGTGCCGTTACCGAGCCGGAACAGGCCGGCGGCTGTTGCCAGGGTGATGACGGCCGCCAGGATGTAGGCGGCAGCGCCCCGCAAAGCACTCCTGCACAGGAAGAACAGGGCAAAGGAACACCACGCGAAGCTTGGCGCCGCCACCACAAGGACCGCCCACACGCCAACCAGCGCCACCACCCAGGCGACGCTGTGCCGGTCCCGAGCCGTTAGCAGGGCTACGACGGCGTACAGCAGGCTGGCGGCGGCAGCGAGTCCCAGCACCAGCATGTTGTCGGCCGGTGAGTGCCGCAGAACGTACCGCACCACGGAGGCCACCAGGAGCACCGCGAAGCCAAGATGGACCGCGGCCTCGATGCCGCCCAGGCGGCCGTTCGCCGCCGGCGCACGAAGCGACCGGCGGGCGTCGGGGCCCTGGGCGGCGCCGGCCGCCGGACCTGTGGCTGGTAGGGCATCTCTGGTGGGCATGCGGGATCCGGTTCTGATGGGTGGCTCTGCACTCCATGCTAGGCGTCCCTGCCCTGGCTGCCCTCAGCCTTTTGGCTGATATGGCCGGCCTTTCGGGGTAGCCAGGAACAGCCCATCAACCGATGCCGCCGCAGGACGCGGCCGGAAGGATGGAACCCGGAAGCAGCACCCCCAACCGAAGGAAGCATTATGAAGACGTCGCACAAAGCACTCACCGCCGCAGCAGCCGCAGCGATCCTGGCCACGGCCGGAGCGACGGTGGCCGCGAACGCCGGTACCGGCGGGGCGAACGGCGCGGAAGCTCCCGCCGTCGTACCGGCCGTTGATGTCCGGCCGGCTCCGGAAACAGTGGTGCAGCAGAACCGGATCACTGCCGGAGCGTCGGCCCAGGCCGTGACTGCGGCGCTCGCCAAATGCCAGGCAGACAAGCTGCCCTTCGTCACGGTGGCCGTCGTTGACCGCTTCGGCACGGTCCAGGCTGTGCTCCGGGGAGACAACGCCGCCGCCCACACCATTGAGGCCGCCAAGCAGAAGGCCTACACGGCCGCAGCCTTCGGTGCACCCACCAGCGAACTCGCCAAGCGCGTCAATGGCAATGGTCCCTCGATCGCCGACCTGCCGGGCACGCTGTTCCTGGCAGGCGGTGTCCCGTTGAAGGTCAATGGCGTTTCTGTTGCCGGCATCGGCGTGGGCGGGGCACCTGATGGCGCCCTGGATGAAGCTTGTGCCACCGCCGGCGCCGATGCTGTTGCGGGTGCCGCGAAGTAAGCAGGACGGGGCTGCCCCCGTGCGCTATGTCAGGCAGCCTCAAGGATGCTGACGTAGTTGGCGATGCCGACGCCGCCCATGTTCTGCACCGCAGCCCTGCGCGGGGCCGCCAGCTGCATATCGCCGGCGGTCCCGGTGAGCTGCATCGCAGCAAGCACATGCTGCGAGACTCCCGTGGCGCCCACCGGATGGCCCTTGGCCTTGAGCCCGCCGGAGACGTTGACCGGCAGCTTGCCGTCCTTGTACACCCAGCCTTCCTCAAGAGCCCGGGCGCCTTCGCCGTGGGCGGTCAGGCCCATGGCTTCGTACATGAGCAGTTCCGCGATGGTGAAGCAGTCATGGACTTCGGCCAGGTCCAGGTCTTCGAGCCCGACGCCGGCCATCGCCAGGGCGCGCTGCCAGGAGGCCCGGGTGGCCTCGAACGCCGTGGGGTCGCGGCGGTCGGTGGGGAAGAAGTCGTTGGCTTGGCCGAAGCCGGCAAGCCGTACCGGAGCCGTGGCACCGCCGGTGGGGGAGACGGACAGCACGACGGCGGCTGCACCGTCCGAGACGGGGGAGCAGTCGGTGCGGCGCAGCGGGTCGGCCACCATCGGGTTCTTGTCTGAGACGGTCCGGCAGAACTCCTCGCCAAGGTCCTTGCGGAGCTGGGCGTAGGGGTTGTCCACGCCGTTGCGGTGGTTCTTCGCTGCGATGCTGCCCAGTATGTCTCCAAGGCTGCCGGCGGCGTCGTAGCGCTTGGCGTAGTGTTTTGCCACCTCGGCGAAGAGCCCGGTGAAACCTGTGGTGGACTGTTTCCCGGCCATGTCGTAGTCCGCCCCGAGAAGCGCGGCGCCCACCACGTCTGCCCCGGCGTGGGTCATCTTTTCCGCGCCGATCACCAGGACCGTTTTTGCGGTACCGGCCAGCAGCGACTTGGTGCCCTGCTGGAAGGCGGCCGAGCCGGAAGCGCACGCGTTCTCCACACGGGTGGCCGGGACGTTGGCCAGGTCCGGGGAAACCTGCAGGGCCAGTGACGAGGGGAAGGCCAGCGGCATCATGCCGGCGTTGAACTGGCCCACGTAGACCTCGTCGATCTGCGACGGTTCAACGCCCGCGGTGCTGATGGCGTCCGTGGCCACCTGGACAATCAGCGATTCGAGGGTCTCGTCCGCCAGCTTGCCAAACCTGCTGTGCCCCCAGCCGGTGATCAGGACATCCTTGCCGAACTGGTCTTTCAGGCTCACGCTGCCATTTCCTCGTTCTCAAGCCGGACATCGAAGCCGGCGTCGGTCTTTTCCCGGATCTCCTCTTCGGTGACGCCTGGCGCCAGCCGGGTCAGCGTGAGCTGCCGTCCGCCGTCGCCCGTTTTGTAAAGGTCAAACACGGCGAGGTCGCTGATGATCCGGTCCACGCAGCTGAGCCCCGTCAGCGGGAGGGTGCATTGGCTGACGATCTTGGCGCTGCCGTCCTTGGCGTTGTGTTCGGTCAGGACCACCACGCGCGGTGTTCCGGCCACCAGGTCCATGGCGCCGCCCATGCCTTTGACCATCTTGCCCGGGATGGTCCAGTTGGCCAGGTCACCATCGCCGGAGACCTGCATGGCGCCCAGGATCGCCACCTTGACATGGCCCCCGCGGATCATGCCGAACGAAGTGGCGGAATCGAAGATGCTGCCGCCGGGCAACACCGTGACGGTCTGCTTGCCGGCGTTGATCAGGTCCGCGTCCTCTTCGCCCTCGAACGGGAACGGCCCCATGCCCAGCAGCCCGTTCTCGCTCTGCAGCACCACCCGCACGCCCTCGGGCAGGTTGTTGGCCACCAGTGTGGGGATGCCGATCCCCAGGTTGACGTAGTCGCCGTCATTCAGTTCCCCGGCCGCAATCGCAGCCATCTCATCCCTGGTCCAGGCCATGGCGAAACTCCTTTTTCCTTCTCGCAGTATGCGGGTGTCTGTAGTCAGTTGGGTATTACCGGCGGCACGAATTCGAATGTCATTCCCAGCAGCCAGGCCAACAGCAGCACAACCGGCAGGTGGAACAGGAACTGCTGGAACGTGAAGCCCACCAGGTCCCGGGCGCGCAGGCCTAACACGGCCAGCAGCGGCAGCATGAAGAACGGGTTGATGAGGTTGGGCAGGGCCTCGGCCATGTTGTAGATCTGCACGGTCCAGCCAAGGTTCATGTTTACGTCGGTCGCGGATTGCATGACGTAGGGTGCCTCGACCAGCCACTTGCCTCCGCCGGAAGGGACGAACATCCCCAGGAAGGCCGTGTAAAGGGCGATGATGACCGCGAACGCACCGTTGCCGCCGATGCTGGTGAAGAAATGGGCCAGATGCTCGGACACCGAGAGGCCGCCCGCGCCCGTCGCCTTGGTGAGGATGGCCGCCATCGCCGCATAGAGCGGGAACTGGACCAAAATGCCTGCGGTTGCGGGCACGGCCTTGGTCACGGACTGGAGGAATTTGCGCGGGGTTCCGTGCAGCACAAGCCCCAGCATCAGGAAGACCAGCAGGTAGCCGTTCAGTGAACTGACCACGCTCAGGATGGGCAGGGTCAGGAGCTGGGACACCAGCCAGCCGAGGGTGAGCACCCCCGCCAGGATAGGCAGGACCCTGCTGTATTCGAGCCACTCGCCGGGGCGCGACTTCTCGGCCGGCGGTTCGGGCTGGTCATCAAGGTCGACGCCGAGGTCGGCCGCGGTTTTGACGGCGCCGCCCGTGGGGGCGGAGAAGTGGGCAATGACGGTGGTCAGCAGCATCAGGATGACCAGGGTCAGCAGGGACTGCCAGGTGAAGATGGTGGTGCCGAAGTCCAGGACGCCGGTGATCTTCAGGAGCGCCGGCGGAATGGAAGCCTTGGTTGCCTGGAGCTGGGCCGCGGAGGAGGACATCCCCAGCGCCCAGACTGCGCCCAGCCCCATGAACGCCGCCGCGCCGAGGGCCCGGTAGTCGACGTGGAGGTCCCCCCGGCGGGCCACGGCACGCGCCAGGAGGCCGCCGAAGATCAGGCTCAAACCCCAGTTCACGAACGACACCGACATGGACATCACGGCAACAAAGCTGACGGCGGTCCGCGCGGAGCCGGGAACCTGGGCCAGGCGTTCAATCAGCCGGGCCACAGGGGGCGAGGTTGCCACGACGTAACCGGTCAGGACAACCATTGACATCTGGAGGGTGAAAGCGGTCAGGTCCCAGAATCCGTTGCCGAAGGAATCCACCACGGCTTTGGGCGAAGCGCCTGCCGCCAACGCTGCGACGGCGACGAGCAGCACCCCGGCCAAGGCGAAGATGTACGCGTCAGGGAACCATTTCTGTGTCCATCCGGCCAGCCTCTCCGCCATCCGGGCCAGGCCTTTCTGGCGGATATCGAGGTCATCGGGTTGCGTGGTAGTCATAAGGTGGTGCTCTCCTTTGAGTTCCCGGCCACGGCTCAGACGGCCAGCGCTTCGGCGCCGGCAGCCACAGTGCGCTGGCGTACCGTCCGCTGCTCGATGTCCTTTACCCGGGCCGTGGCCTGGACCAACCGCTGGACAAAGACCCCGGGGGTGACGATGTGGTTCGGGTCCAGTTCGCCGGGGGAGACGATGACCTCCGCTTCGGCGATGGTGAGGACCGCTGCGGTGGCCACCACCGGGTTGAAGTTCCGGGCAGTGAAACGGTAGGTGAGGTTGCCGTCCGTGTCCGCGGTGTGCGCGTGGACCAGTGCGACGTCGGCCTTGATGGCGCGCTCCTGGACGAAAGTCTCGCCGTCGAACACCTCGTGCGGCTTGCCCTCGGCCACCAGGGTGCCCACGCCTGTTTTGGTGTAGAACGCCGGAATGCCGGCGCCGGCGGCGCGGAGGCGTTCCGCCAGTGTTCCCTGCGGGGTGAACTCAACCTCGAGTTTCCCTGCGAGGTACTGCTCCGCGAAGAGCTTGTTCTCGCCAACGTAGGAGGCGATGACCTTGCGGACCTGGCCGGCTTCGATCAGGATGCCCAGGCCCTTGCCGTCCACGCCCATGTTGTTCGAGACGACGGTGAGGTCCTTGACGCCGGAGTCGCGCACGGCTTCGATCAGGTCAGCGGGGATGCCGCTGAGGCCAAAGCCGCCCACGGCGAGGGTCATCCCGTTCCGCAGCGCGCCCGCCAGGGCTGCGATGGCAGAAGGCTGGAGTTTTTTCATGACGTCTCCTCGTTGAGAGCAGTGAACGTCCACTTAGTGGACGCAGGATCTGCTTCCGGAGACTACGGGCGGCTCATTGAACCTGTCAAGGCGACAATGCCAAGGAATTACAGTGTGGACGATATGCTCAAACATATCCATATTGTGGACATTAGGAGGATTTGTGACCATGACGCCGGTGCAGGGCGCCCAGGTGGTGACGCGGATTGCCGGGCTGCTGCGGCTGGTAGGTCGAAGCGCGGAGGGCATGCCGCTGGCCGGGCTGGTGCGCGAATCAGGACTCACCCGCCCCACGGTCCACCGACTCCTTTCGTCCCTTGCCGCTGAAGGCTTGCTGGACCACGATCCCACCACCGGCAACTGGGTGCTCGGCCCGGAGGTGCTGCTCATGGGGTCCGTGGCCGCGGCACGCTTTCCGATGGAGGACATTGCCCGCCCCAGCCTTCGACGACTTGCCGAGGCCACGGGGGAGAGCGCCTTCTTTTCGATCCGGCGCGGCGCTGAGACGGTCTGCCTGCTGCGCGAGGAAGGAAGTTTCCCCGTGCGTTCCTTCGTCCTGCACGAGGGCGTGCGGTTCCCGCTGGGTGTTGCGTCGGCCGGCACGGCCATCCTGGCCTTCCTGCCGGAAAGCGAGCAGGAGGAACTGCTGGACCGGTGGACTGACCACGCGGGGGCATTCGCGGCAAACCACACCGCCGCCTTGATCCGGAAAAACCTTGCCCGCACACGGCTGGCCGGCTACTCGGTAAACCCCGGGCTGGTCCTGGAGGGAAGCTGGGGGATGGGTGCGGCGGTGTTCGACCGATCCGGCAAGCCGGCCTGGGCTTTGTCGTTGACCGGCATCGAGCCGCGCTTCAAACCCGAACGGCAGGAGGAACTTGGTGGCCTGCTGATGGCGGAGGCGCACCGGATTACGCAGCAGCTGGGCGGCGCGGACAGGCGGCGTACCCGCTAGAGTCCGGCGCGGGGCTCCTCCGGGCCCTGGTCCTTCCACCAGGTGTCAAAGATGGTCACCGGAACCGTGCGCTTGTGCCGGGTGCGGAGGAACTTCTGTTCGATCGATTCGGCCACTGTTTCCGGAACGTCGCGGCCTTCGAGGTAGTCGTCGATCTGGTCGTAGCTGATGCCGAGTTCGTCTTCGTCACTACGGCCAGGACGGTCATCGAGGAGGTCGGCGGTGGGCACCTTCTCCCAGATGCGGGCCGGCGCTCCCAGTTCGGCCAGCAGGGCCCTGTTCTGCCGCTTGTTGAGGCCGAACAGGGGCAGGATGTCCGCGCCGCCGTCGCCGTACTTGGTGAAGAAGCCGGTCACGGATTCGGCGCCGTGGTCTGTGCCGATCACCAGGTAGTTGAATTCCCCAGCCAGTGCGTACTGTGCGATCATGCGGGTGCGGGCCTTCGTGTTGCCCTTGTGGAAATCGGAAATCTCCGAGCCCACCGTTTTTTCGAACTCGTCCTCGAAACCGTCAACCGCTGCGGAGATGTTGAAGGTCCACTCGGTCTTGGCCTTGATGAAGTCCAGGGCTGCCTGCGCGTCATCCTCATCATGCTGCACGCCGTACGGCAGCCGTACAGCCACGAAGTTCGCTTCCACGCCCTCGGCCTGGAGTTCCTCCACCGCCAGCTGCGCAAGGCGCCCGGCCAAGGAGGAATCCAGCCCGCCGGAAATGCCCAGGACGAAGCCCTTGGTATGCGTTGCCTTCAGGTATTCCTTCAGGAATGTGACGCGCTTGCGCACCTCCCCTGCGGGGTCGATCCGGGGCAGAACGCCCATTTCTTCAATGATCTTGGCCTGGAGTTCGCGCATGTGGTCCAGCCTAGCCAGCGCTGTCAACAACCCTCAACTGTTCCGGACGCGCGGCGCCCGGCGTAGCGTAACTGCATGGAACGGACGGGGTGTGCAGTGGTGGGCGGCGGCCCGGCGGGAATGATGCTCGGACTGTTGCTGGCCAGGGCCGGGGTGGACGTGGTTGTCCTGGAAAAACACGGCGATTTCCTGCGAGATTTCCGCGGCGACACGGTGCATGCTTCCACGATCCGGCTGATGGACGAGCTGGGCCTTGGCCCCGGATTCCGTGCCCTGCCGCAGAGCCGCCTGCAAAATGTGGCATTCCCGGTCCCGGGCGCCGGCCTGGTTACCCTGGCTGACTTCGACTCCTTGAAACCCCCGTACAACTATGTGGCCATGATGCCGCAGTGGGACTTCCTGGATTTCCTTGCATCCGCCGCCAAGGCTGAACCGACATTCACCCTCCTGATGGAATGCGAAGCCACGGGATTGGAGTTCGACGACGGCGGACGCGTCACCGCGGTGCGCTACCGGTCCGCCGGCGATACCGCGGCCGGCGGGGAGCAGGTGCTTCACGCCGACGTGGTGGTGGCGGCTGATGGCCGGCAGTCGGTGCTGCGCCGGGCCGCGGGGTTGTCCCCGAAGGAGTATCCGGTGCCGTTTGATGTGTGGTGGTTCAAACTTCCGCGCCGGACGCCAGGAAGGACTGGGGCGGCCGGGGTGGTCCCGGCCATAGGTGACCGGGAAGCGATGATTGCACTGAACCGCACTGACTATTACCAGATGGGCTACCTCGCCCCGAAGGGCGCGGACGCCAGGATCCGGGCCGAAGGCGTGGAGCGGTTCCGCCGACGGGTGGCCGCACTCCGACCCGACCTGGCGGACACCGTCGGTTCGGTCAGCAGTGTGGAAGACCTGCACTGGCTCGATGTCAGGCTGAACCGCCTGCGCCGGTGGTATGCCGGCGGTTTCCTCTGCATCGGGGATGCCGCGCATGCCATGTCACCCGCCGGGGGCGTAGGAATCAACCTGGCCATCCAGGACGCGGTGGCAGCGGCGAAGCGGCTGGCGCCGGACCTGCGTCGCGGACAGGTGCGCACCGCCACCCTTGCTGCGGTCCAGCGCCGCCGCTGGATGCCCACCGTGGTGGTGCAAACCGTGCAGCGGATCATGCACCGGGCCGTGTTCGTTCCGTTGTTCGCCGGGAAATTTCCGGCAGCCGCTGCAGCCGGAAACACGTCCAGGCTCCGCCAGACGCTGCTGTTCGCTATCAGGCACAACCCCGTCTTGAGGCGGATCCTGCCCCGGGTCATCGCTTTCGGTCCGCTTCCGGAGCACGCGCCAGGCTTTGCCCGCCCGCTCACCCACTAAACTGGAGCCCATGACTTCGCCCACTCACGCTGCGCCTGACGCTGCCGCTGCCCGCGCCCGACTGCTCGAACTGATCAAGGAACTCGCCGTTGTCCGCGGCAAGGTGATCCTTTCCAGCGGGGCCGAGGCCGACTACTACATCGACCTGCGCAGGATCACCCTGCACCACGAAGCCTCCAAGCTGGTGGGCCAGGTGATGTTGGCCCTGGCTGACGACGCCGGGATCGACTTTGAGTGCGCAGGCGGGCTCACCATGGGCGCAGACCCGGTCGGTACCGCGGTGATGCACGCCGCGGTTGACGCAGGCCGGTCCGTTGACGCTTTCGTGGTCCGCAAAGCCCAGAAGTCTTACGGCATGGGCCGCCAGGTGGAGGGCCCGTCCGTCGAAGGTCGGAAGGTGCTGGTCCTGGAGGATACGTCCACCACCGGAGGGTCGGCGCTGACGGCAGTGGAAGGCGTGCGGAAGGCTGGGGGGAACGTAGTGGCCGTTGCCGTCATCGTTGACCGCGACACCGGCGCCAAGGAAAAGATCGAGGCCGAAACGGGTGTTCCCTACCTGTTCGCGTTTGGCAAGGACGAGCTTGGCCTTGCCTAGTACCCGGTAAGGGCGGCGGCAGGGCGCTGCCCTGGACGTCCGGCCGGCTCCGGCAGCCGCTGCTCCGCCCTGGTGTTGGATCCACAGTGGTGGCCCTGCCCGAAATAGTGGCGGAACGTATAGAACAGCGGTTGCCATGCGCCGACGTCCACATGTCGTGCGTCGAGGGCAAGGTCCTCCCTGACGTGGACTTTGCGCACCCGGACGTGCATGGCCTCCATATCCGTGTCCAGGGCCAGACTGTTTTCCAGCGTCGCCTCAATGTGGACGGGGCATTCGGCGATCCGGAGCGGCGAAACTTCCATGCTCGGAAGGCTGGTCCAGCCGGTAAGGGCCCATTTGTCGGGTACGTACCGGTACAGCCGCTTCTTCTGGGGCGGTACCGGGTCCATTCCAGTAGTCATGGCAATCTGCTCTATTTGCCCGGCCAGGCGCGCCTCGGGAAGGTTGAGTACAACTTCGCGGCTCCGCATTAAATTCGCGTGGCCCTGGTTGGCGGTGCCGAGCCCCAGGACGTAGTGGTCCCCCAGGGACCATGCAGAGGATATGGGTGTGATGTTCGTGCTGCCATCGGGGTTCGCGGTGGTCAAAAGGACAACGAGGGAGCCAAAGTAGTGGGCGCCCGGGGTGATGGCGGTGAACATGCCCCAATAGTCGCCCCTCAACAGTTTGGTGCCGGTCAAACCATCTCCGTGGAAGTATTGGAGCATGGCACCGCTCTGGGCAGATGACTTGGCTATGACGGCGCGGGCCATGGCTGAGGAGTCGAGGGCCAGGATGCTGATCTCCCTCATGGACGCGCGGGCATGGACCGCGGCGGAACTGGCGGAGAGCGCCGGCATCACCCGCGGGACCGCCACGGTGCACCTTAACAAACTCACTGACGCGGGGTTGGTCGAGGACGTCCGCCAGGGGCGGCACAGGTATGTGAGGCTGAAGAACCGTAACGTGGCCGACGCGGTGGAGGCGCTGGTCCGGCTGAGCCCGCATGCAGAACCCGTGGTGCCCCGGTCCTTCCGGGCTCAGAAACATAACCATGAACTGCAACAGGGCCGGACCTGTTACCGCCACCTGGCCGGGGCCCTCGGAGTTGCAGTGACCCGGACCTGGCTGGACAAAGGGCTCCTTTCATCCGACTGGACGGTTACTGGCAACGGCCGGGCCTGGGCCCGGGACGTTGGGATGCCGTTACCGGAGAACCCCACCCGTGCGCTGGCACGGCCATGCCTGGACTGGACCGAACGGGTAGACCACGCGGCCGGACTTTTTGCCGAACTGTTCGCAGCAGGCGCGCTGGACCGGGGCTGGTTGATCCGTGGCTCGCACCCGCGCTCCGTCCGACTGACCGCCTTCGGCTCCGAAGAATTGCGTCGGTTCGGACTGGGGTCCGCACTTGGTCAGGGCCAGCGGGTGACCTAATATTTGCCTTATCACCCTTCAGTTGCTTGGAGACCCTACACTTGCCCACCCAAGAACAACCTTTGAGCGCTACCGACAAGGTCCAGAACCTGATTCTGGACAGCGCTGACTTTGAGGACTTCCTCAACGAGCTTGCGCGGTTTTCCGCGCACCAGATGGCAGGCGACGGCGACGACGCCCTGTGCGGAATCACACTGCTCCGTGACCGGAAGGCAGCCACGATCGGCTGGAGCAGTGACTCGGCCCGGGAAGTAGATGAAATCCAGTACTCCCTGTCCCAAGGGCCGTGCCTTACCGCGGCAAAGGACGAACGTGAGGTCTATGTTCCGGACCTTTTCGAGGAGGACAGGTGGGGGCCGGACTACGCCAACGCTGTTGCGTCCCACGGGCTGCGTTCGGTGCTTTCCCTGCCCTTCAACCTGCAGGGCGAGGCCAAGGCTGCCTTGAACCTCTATTCCGACGTCCCGCACAAGTTCGATGGCGGGGCGGCTGCCCGTGCGCGGGACTTCACCAGGGAGATTTCGCAGGCACTGCGCCTCGCGGTCAGGTTCTCACTGCATGCGGACAGCGCCTCAAATCTCCGCGCGACCCTGGAATCGCGGACCATCATCGACATCGCCATTGGCATTGTCATGGCGCAAAACCGCTGCAGCCAGGCGGCCGCCGTCGAAATCCTCACGGAGGCGTCCAGCAACAGCAACACCAAGCTGCGCGACATCGCCAGGTCGCTGGTGGATTCCGTCGGCGGGGCAGGCGCGCACACCCACTACCAGGAGCCGGGAAGCGTCAGGCCGGGCCAGAGCGCCTGAGGGACGGCTTGTGCGGGGCTCCCGCTGGAGGTTACGCTTGCGGAGGTTGAGCCGTCGGCCATAGAACCTCTTTTGGAGTACCTATGGACCGCGCGCTTGACGCACTAGTTGACCTCGATGTCTCAGCTGACATCGTCCGGATTGAAGTCCGGGGAACCCTTCGCCACGACACCCGTGCGGAACTCGTCCACATCATTCGACGCGTCCGGCGGATGGGCCTGCGTTGCCGCATTTGTGTTGATCTTTCGCAGGCTGCCCTCATCGAATCATCGGCGCTCGCCGGGTTGCGCGCCGACCTGAACGCCATGGACACCAACTCCCTGCCGGGCCTTCCCTCCGCCGGGGTGACCCTCCAGCTTGTCACCGCCAGTTACGACCGCAATGCCGACGGCCCGTCGACCACCCAACCGCTCCTCATGGACGACGATGTCACGGAGTTGTTCACCGGCGGCGGTGATTTTGCCGAGGGACTCCCTCAGTTGCCGGTGATTTTCTTCGAAGTACTCTACGGCCGCCCGCTGACGGAGTACTCGGACGAAGAACTGCTCCACGCCAGCGATTCCGTCTTCGCCCTGCTGGATAACCCGCAGGCGTTCGACGGCGCGGACCTGCTGGGCCGCTACAACGACATCGGCCTGGAAATCGCGCGCCGGCAGCAAAAACCCCAGGCTCCGTTCCCCGCCACGGAGGGCCAGGCGGCCAGCTGACCGCCGCGTCGCGGAATGGTTACATACCGGTCCTTGCGGCGTTTACTTCAGGTGTGCTTACGGTAGGGGTGTGCCGTATGAGGGGGAGACAGGTCCGCAACACCGGCGCGGGGTCCCCCAGGCCCGGCTGCTGGCGGAGGCGGCTGCCCTTAAGCGCTTTTCCCGCCGGACGTTCCTCGCCGGTGCCGGGGCCTCCGGGTTGCTCGCTGCGGACATGCTGCTGACCCGTGAAGTGCAATCGCAGCGCCAAACCACAAAGATCCTGCCCGTTGCGGATGATTTCGCCGATGCCTACTACCCGGACGCCTGCTGGTTCCTCTTCCCCGGGTACAAAACCAGCTGGGAAGAGGCCCAGTGGATCCTCAACACCCTCCGCGGCTCGCTGAACAAGCGCGCCCGGCTCGCCGCCGTCGGGTATTCCAACCTGGGCCTGGATGTCACTGACGTGGTCCGCGCGATCTCCGAGTACGTCGCGGTGGAGAAAATCACCAAACTGTTCTTCTACGGGCACAGCTTCGGCGGCATGCTGGCCACCCAGGTGGCCGCCCGGCTCCTTGCCGTGGCAGGCATACAGGTGCAGTTCATCCTGCTGGACTCGAGCCCCTACAGTGCGCATGACGTCCTGGACCAGAGCTGGTTCGACGGCGTGGTGTTCCTGTACGAGCGCGGCTTCAGGTTCCCGTCCACCCTCCGCGGCGGCTACGAACTGGGAGAGCGGATCATCCACAAGGACGAACGGAGCTGGCGCCAGATCCTGGACCAGACGCTCGAACAACTTTCGCCGATCGCCCCCTCCAGCGTGCTCATCCAGACCGAGTCGGCGTACATCTACCACTTCGAGGGCAGCCAGTTCGCGGGCCAGCTTGGAACGGCCAAGATGGCCTATGTCGGCAACCCGAAGGACCAGACCGTCGACTACGAAACGGCCTCGGAGACCTGGGCCGTGGCGTTCAAGGACAACATGGTCTCCAGCGGCCTGCAAACCATCGGGGCCGCGCCGGCCCACGCCAGCCCCGGCTGGAACCCGCAAATCTACCGGCCCCTCCTGACGGAGCTGCTGGATGAATACTTCCCCTTGCCCCGGGGCGGCTCCCGGGTGAGTATCTTCTAGATCTGGTTCTTCAGGTCCGCCACGGAGTTCAGCACCTGGTTGGGCCGGAACGGGTAGGCCGCAATATCGTCCTTGTGCGTGATGCCGCTGAGCACCAGCACCGTGTGCAGGCCCGCCTCCATGCCGGCGATGATGTCCGTGTCCATCCGGTCACCGATCATGGCGGTGGTTTCGGAGTGCGCGTCGATCTGGTTCATGGCAGAACGGAACATCATGGGGTTCGGCTTGCCCACAATGTACGGCTCGCGGCCGGTGGCCTTGGTGATCAGGGCGGCAATGGCGCCGGTAGCGGGCATGGGGCCGTCCTTGGACGGGCCGGTGGCATCCGGGTTGGTGGCGATGAACCGCGCCCCGCCCAGGATCAGCCGGATGGCCATGGTGATGGCCTCGAAGGAGTACGTCCGCGTCTCGCCGAGCACTACGAAGTCCGGATCCTGGTCGGTGAGGATGAAGCCCGCCTCGTGCAGCGCCGTCGTCAGACCCGCCTCGCCGATGGTGTAGGCGCGATTTCCGGATTCCGAGCCGCGCACCTGGTCCTTCAGGAACTGGGCCGTGGCCAGCGCCGAGGTCCAGATATTTTCCTCCGGGATCTCCAAACCGGAGGAGCGCAGGCGGGCAGCGAGGTCGCGCGGGGTGAAGATCGAATTGTTGGTCAGCACCAGGAACCGCTTGGATGTATCCACCCAGCGCTGGATCAACTCGGCAGCGCCCGGAATAGGCTGGTTCTCGTGGACCAGGACGCCGTCCATGTCCGTCAGCCAGCATTCAATTTCCTGGCCGCTGCGGTAAACCGCGGGGTTTCCTGCTGCCTGGACTTCTTCTGCCACGTCTACCTCCACCGGTGATGAATGCTCCAGTGGTCCAGTCTAGTGTTGAAGGGTGAATCAAACGCCCGGGATGACCGACGAACCCAACCACGAGCCCGGGGACGCCGAACCCGCCAAGGCCGAGGTCGGCGTCGGGCCCTGGGAAGGCGAATGGCCGGAAGGCGACCACTGGGACCCTGACCTCCTGGCGGACGGGGACCGGCGCAACGTGCTGGACAAGTACCGCTACTGGAAACACGAGGCGATTGTTGCGGAGCTGGACTCGCGGCGGCACAACTTCCACGTGGCCATCGAAAACTGGCAGCACGACCTCAATATCGGCACGGTGGTGCGCACCGCCAACGCCTTCCTGGCCAAAGAGGTCCACATCATCGGCCGACGGCGGTGGAACCGGCGCGGTGCCATGGTCACCGACCGCTACCAGCACGTACGCCACCACCCCACCGTGGCGGATTTCGTCCAGTGGGCGAACGGGGAGGGGCTCGCCATCATCGGGATCGACATCTTCCCGGACTCCGTCCCGCTGGAGACCTACGAGCTGCCCCGGGACTGCGTGCTGGTGTTCGGACAGGAAGGCCCGGGCCTGACGCCGGAGGTCCACGAGGCAGCCGTCGCCACCCTGTCCATTGAGCAGTTTGGCTCCACCCGGTCCATTAACGCCGCCTCCGCAGCCGCCATCGCCATGCACGCCTGGGTCCGCAGGCACGTCTTCGGCCAGCAGGTCTGAGTATTACCAACCCGTGACCCGAAACACCCGGCCTGCCCGGGAATGGCTAGGATGGTGCCTAGCCGTAAGCGGTCTACTTGAGGGTCATCCACCCACAGACGAAACTCAGCAGAGGAGCCAGCATGCCCATTGCAACCCCAGAGATCTACGCCGAGATGATCGACCGCGCGAAGGCGGGCGGATTCGCCTTCCCCGCCGTCAACGTCACGTCCTCGCAGACGCTGAACGCGGCACTGCGAGGCTTCGCGGAGGCGGAGTCCGACGGCATCGTGCAGGTCTCCACCGGCGGCGCCGCCTACTGGTCCGGCGCGTCCACCAAGGACATGGTTGCCGGCTCCCTGGGTTTCGCAGCTTTCGCCCGCGAAGTTGCCAAGAACTACAACGTCAACATCGCCCTGCACACGGACCACTGCCCCAAGGACAAGCTGGACGGCTTTGTCCTGCCGCTGCTTGAGGCTTCCGAGGCCGAGGTCAAGGCCGGCCGCAATCCGCTCTTCAACTCCCACATGTGGGACGGCTCCGCCGAAACCCTGCAGGAAAACCTGCGCATTGCCCGCGACCTGCTCCAGCGCACGGCTGCCGCCAAGATGATCCTCGAGGTGGAGATCGGCACGGTCGGCGGCGAGGAAGACGGCGTCGAAAACGCCATCAATGACAAGCTTTACACCACGGTCGAGGACGCCCTGGCCACCATCGACGCCCTGGGCGCCGGCGAAAACGGCCGCTACATCACCGCACTGACCTTCGGCAACGTCCACGGCGTGTACAAGCCCGGCGGCGTAAAGCTGCGCCCGGAGATCCTCAAGGACATCCAGGCCCAGGTGGGCGCGAAGATCGGCAAGGACAGCCCGTTCGACCTCGTGTTCCACGGCGGCTCCGGATCCTCGGACCAGGAAATCGCCGACGCCGTCTCCTACGGCGTGATCAAGATGAACATCGACACCGACACCCAGTACGCCTACACCCGCCCGGTGGCCGACCACATGTTCAAGAACTACGACGGCGTCCTGAAGGTTGATGGCGAAGTGGGCAACAAGAAGACCTACGACCCCCGCGTCTGGGGCGCTTCCGCCGAAGCCGGCCTGGCGGCCCGCGTGGTGGAAGCCACCAAGCAGCTCGGTTCGGCCGGAAAGACGTTCTAGATGTCGGATGAGTTCCGCAAGAACCTGATGGGACCTGAGCCCACGCTCCTGCCTGCCGAGACCGAGGTCAATGCGCAGCTGGAAGCCGGGCACGAGGCCCTGGACCTGGTGGAAAAGCACCCCACGTCCTCACTGTTGTGGGCGATCCTGGCTGAGGAAGCGTGGACCGAGGGCCGGACCATCGACTCCTACGCGTACGCCCGAGTGGGCTACCACCGCGGACTGGACGCGCTGCGCCGCAACGGCTGGCGCGGCGTCGGGCCCATCCCGTGGGAGCACGAGCCGAACCGCGGGTTCCTCCGTGCGCTTTACTCGCTGGGCAGGGCTTCGTCGGCTATTGGGGAAGCGGACGAGCCGGAGCGGATCGAGAAGTTCCTGAACGACTCCGATCCCGCGGCGAAGGCAGCCATCGAGGGCTAGATACGACTAATTACGACGACGGCAGGTCACCTTCCCAGCGAAGGTGACCTGCCGTCGTCGGTGGTTGAGCCGCGTCGAAACCCTAGGCCTGGTGGGCGATGCCGGTGCGTGCCATGGCATCGGCGTACGCCGTGTGCATGTCCGCGAGAAACTCCTCCTGGCGGGCCGGTGAACCGGCGAAGGCGCGGCCACTCAGGGAGCGGACCTTGTAGGTCTTGAGGCCGCGGCGCCACAGCAGCGGGACTTCGGTCTTCAGCAGCAGGTTGGCCAGGCGGTTTGCCTCCGTGCCGTGCGCCACGATCACGGAAGCGCGGGGGACCAGGGCGAGGAACTTCAGCAGCGGTTTCAAACCTGCCTGCACCTGGTCCGGGGTGAATTTTCCGTTGGCCTCGCCCGGGACGTGCCACGGGTGGACGTTCCAGGGCATCACGAATTCCGGGCGCAGGCCCAGCTTCCACTGGATGCCCAGCATGCGGGTCGCGGCGTCCTGGTCACCGGCAGTGATGAAACCGGACTGGTCCATCTCGCCAATATTGGAGTACAGGCTGATGATGCGGCATTCCTCAACATCGTGCATGGGGTCCACGTAGGGCACCACGGTTCCGGGCTTCGCTTCCTGCAGGGAATCGCACAGCTCGTTGACAGCGGCAACGCTGGGCTCGTAACGGCGGCTCATGAGCTGTTCGTGGAATGTTTCGGGGGCCAGTGCGGTCATGAAGGGCTGGTTCTCCTGCGGGGATTGATGTTGCGTCCACCGCCGAAAATGGGCGCACGGTGGCGCAGCTCATCAACGGTGGTTAGTTGGGGTGGGCCGATTCCGGGTCGGCCTTTGCCAGTTTACCAAGCCCGGAGAAACGAAACGCCGGTCCAGCGCACCTCATTCATGGCGCAGTGGACCGGCGGTCATTCCCGGAAGGGGCGGATAACTACCAGAGGCGCCCGGTGGCGCGGCGGGCGCCCTCGCCAAGAGCCTCCAGCTTGGCGAATGCGATCTGCGGATGCACCCGGCCGCCCAGGCCGCAGTCGGTGGACGCGATGACGTTCTCGCGTCCCACCAGCTTGGCGAAGCGGACAATCCGGTCCGCCACCAGGTCCGGGTGCTCCACCACATTGGTGGCGTGGGAGACGACGCCGGGGATGATGACTTTGCCCTCAGGAAGGGTGGTGTCCTCCCAGACACGCCATTCGTGCTCGTGGCGGACATTGGCCGCCTCGAAGGAGTACGCGCCCGCGTTGACCTGCAGCACTGAGCCGATGATGTCGGCGAATGGGATGTCCGTAGTGTGCGGACCATGCCAGGAGCCCCAGCAAACGTGCAGCCGGACCTGTTCCTGCGGAAGGTCCCGCAAGGCCCAGTTGGTGGCCTCGACGCGCAGCTGGATGAACTTCAGGTAGTCCTCCAGGGACGGCTCCGGGTTGATCTGGTCCCAGCTCTCGGCCAGGGACGGATCGTCGAGCTGGACCGTCAGGCCGGCGTCGATGATGGCTTTGTATTCCTCGCGCATCGCATCGGCGCAGGCGTAGACGAGCTCCTCATCGTTCTTGTAGTACTCATTGGCGACGCGGGCGCAGGAACCGGGGGAGAGGGACGCCACGAATCCTTCGCTGAGGCCTGCCGCGGCGAGCCCGGTCTTCAGGTTCTTGATGTCCGAGGCCACCAGGTCATGGCCGGTATATGTCAGGGGCCCGGCGATCTTGGGTTGGGACACGCTCTTCCGGTGCGCCAAGATCCCGGAGGAGGGATCGCTGTACGCCTCATTGAACGCCTGCCGGTCCCGCCGGTCGGGGAAGGACGTCAGGACAACGTTTCCGGGGGACGACCGCCGGACTTCGGCTTCAGCCCACCGGTCCACGGTGGTCGGCTCCAGGCCGCCGAGCCGGGCGAAGGAGTAGTTCCACCAGGCCCCGTAGTCCACGGAGTTGGACATCGTATGCCCGTACTCGCCGTCGTTGGGGATATCGATGCCCAGGTCCTTCTGGCGCTGGACCACGCCCACAACGGAGTCTTCCAGGAGCTCCAGGAACGCCGGGGTGATCCCGTCGGATTCCTTTGCGGTGTTGGCTGCGATGAGTTCATCGGTGCGAGGCAGGGACCCGGCGTGGGTGGCGCGAATATGGTCGGTGTTGAGGGGCATGCTGGAATCTTCCTTCCATCGGTCCTGGCAGTAGCACCTTCGGCCGGCAGCTTTCCTGCCGGACCGTGGTTGCTGCGGCGTCATTGAGCCAGGTCTCTCAGCCGCTCCGGATGGTCCACTATTACCTAAATCCATGAACCGCCCGTGGGCAAATGCGGTTCAGAATACGGCGGATCAGTGTTGGGCGGTGGCGCTCCCCGGCAAGAGCCCAACCCGTTCCCAGGTTTTGTCCAGTCTATTGACAGCTTTCGTCAAGCTTGGTTGGCTGTCTGTCACGGGCCGTGATGGGGAACATGGCGGCTGAACGCACCCGATGCACTCGAAAGAGGTAACGCACTGTGACGAAATCTTTGAGGACCCTTGCCGTATCCGGCGCGCTGGCGCTGGCCGTCTTCGCCGGGTCCGCCCCGATGGCCCACGCAGTTGGCGAAGGCCCCAACTACGGCGGCAACGGCCAGATCACCACAAGCAAGCTGGCTACGTACAGTCAGATGGTCTCCTTCCTTAAGGACCAGGACGCCAAGCAACCGGCCATGGAGCTGGAAGTGATCGGCCAGACGGTCAAGGGCCGCGATATCCACCTGGTCAAATACATCTCTGACCCGGCCAAACCCACCATCCTCTACCTGACCCAGCAGCATGGCAACGAACAGCTCACCACCGAGGGCGCCATGGAGTTCATCAAGCACTTGGGCACCGGCAAGTCGTCCGGCATCCTGGACGGCGTCAATATCCTGATCGTGCCCATGCTCAATGCCGATGGCGCCATGGGGGACGTGAATTTTTCCTTGGACGACTACCTCGCCAAAGGCGACCGCCACCTGACGCGTTACAACGCGGAGGGCGTGGACCTGAACCGGGACCACGTGGCCAAGGTCCAGCCGGAGACCCAGGCCCTGCACAGCAACGTGATGCGCAAGTACCGCGTCGATTACATGATCGACCTGCACCACCAGGGCACCCGCGCTGAACGCGACGGCAAGCTGGTGTCCGGGTCAATCCTGTACCCCACCACCCCGAACGCCGATCCCGCCGTCGTCGAGAAATCCAAGCGGCTCGGCGCCGTGGTCTTCAACAACGTGGACTCCACCGGCTGGGGCCACCTGGGCAAGTACCAGGGCGGCAGTGCGGAGACCATCAGCCGCAACGGCATCTCCGTGGAATACGGAATTGCCACCCTGCTTTTCGAGATGCGCGGCATGTCCGACCATTACCTGGACGGCTACGCGCTGGGGCAGCGGAGCAACGGCTACCTGATCAAGCAGACGGTCACCACCCTGACCTCCACCGCCGCGGCGATCGCGGACGGTTCCATTGCCGACGCCGACACCTCCTTCTGGGACACTCTCGCCGAACAGACGTCCCGGCCGGCCGGGGAAGCCGAGGACGAGTAAGGGACCAGGCCCGCCGCAGTCCCTTGCGGGGCCGCGGCGGGCCCATCGAGTGGACAAAGTGCCTGATCCGCTAAACTTGGGTGGTAAGAGCCCCGGAACTCTTGCATCGCTGAGCCGCCCCGCGGTCCGGCGACGGCCGGTCTGTTCGGGGCATTCTCATGAACGGCGCTGCGCAGGTCCGCTCCCCGCGGCCGGACCCGGGCAGCCCGAACGAATGGGGGAGGATCCCATGCCAGCAATTGTGATCGTAGGAGCCCAGTGGGGCGACGAAGGAAAAGGCAAGGCCACCGACCTTCTGGGCGGCCGTGTTGACTACGTCGTCAAGCCCAACGGCGGGAACAACGCCGGGCACACCGTCGTCGTAGGCGGTGAAAAGTACGAACTCAAACTGCTGCCCGCAGGCATTCTCAGCCCCAACGCGGTGCCCATCATCGGCAATGGCTGCGTGGTGAACCTCGAAGCCCTTTTCCAGGAGATCGACGGACTCCAGGCCCGCGGCGCCGATACCTCGCGGCTCCGCGTGTCCGCCAACGCCCACCTGGTGGCCCCCTACCACCAGGTGCTGGACAAGGTGACCGAACGTTTCCTCGGCAGCCGCGCCATCGGAACCACCGGCCGCGGCATTGGCCCCGCCTACATGGACAAGGTGGCCAGGCTGGGCATCCGTGTCCAGGACGTCTTCGACGAATCCATCCTCCGCCAGAAGGTGGAAGGCTCGCTGCGCCAGAAGAACGAGCTCCTGGTCAAGGTCTACAACCGCCGCAGCGTTGTGGTGGACGAGATCGTTGATTACTTCCTGTCCTTTGCCGACCGCCTCCGCCCGCTGGTCATCGACAGCACCCTGGTCCTTAACACCGCCCTGGACGAGGGCAAGGTGGTCCTGATGGAGGGCGGCCAGGCCACGTTCCTCGACGTCGACCACGGCACCTACCCATTCGTGACCTCCTCAAACCCCACCGCCGGCGGCGCGTCCGTGGGCTCGGGCATCGGCCCTACCCGGATCTCCCGCTCGATCGGCATCATCAAGGCCTACACCACCCGCGTTGGGGCCGGACCGTTCCCCACCGAGCTCTTTGACGAGATGGGGATGTACCTGCAGAAGACCGGCGGTGAGTTCGGCGTCAATACCGGCCGCCCGCGCCGCTGCGGCTGGTACGACGCCGTCCTGGCCCGCCACGCCTCCCGCGTGAACGGCTTCACGGACTACTTCGTCACCAAGCTGGACGTGCTCACCGGCATCGAGCAGATCCCTGTGTGCGTGGCCTACGACGTGGACGGCGTCCGCCACGATGAGATGCCCATGACGCAGACCGAGTTCCACCACGCCAAGCCCATCTTCGAATACTTCGAGGGCTGGACCGAGGACATCACCGGCGCCCGCACCCTCGCGGACCTCCCGGAAAACGCCAGGAACTACGTGCTGGCGCTGGAGAAGCTGTCCGGCACCCGGTTCTCCGCTATTGGCGTTGGCCCGGACCGGGACCAGACCATCGTGGTGAACGACCTCATCAACGACTGACACGTCCCTCCGGAACACGGTAGACGACGGCGGCGGGCCACCCATTGCGGGTGGGCCGCCGCCGGCGTTTGGGGGCGTGGGCAGTAATTTACACAGGCTTAACGCAGTTGGTCTTGTACCCCTGCAGCCGCGGCGGCCAGACTCGTTAACACCATTTGAACTGATCAGCGGACGGTCCCACTATGCGTTTGGCGGTGCAGGGATGCACCCAGCGAAGAGCCGTCGCCGGTCGAAAACACCAGACCGGAAGGACATGCCGTGGCAGGAAACATTGAAGTCTTTCTTGATCCGGAGCTGCTCTACAGGTTCCGGCTGCTGGGGCCCGATGGGTCGGTCATGGCCGTCTCGCAAGGATTCGAGGACAAGGCGGCGGTAGCTGCCGGTATCGCGGCCGTTCGTGAATGTGCGGGGACGGGCCTGGTCACCGATCTCAGCCCCGCCGGGGCAGTCTCCCGTCCCGCCGCTGTACCCGCTGCCGCCGGCGTCGCAGCTCCTGGCGACCTGCCCGTCGTCGTACCGGCGTGTGATGACCGGCGGCTGCCGGTGAGGCTGCACGCCTATGCATTGGCGAAAACAACGCGCAGGCAGGCCGCGCCGCGTTGGGCCAGCGCAGCTACCCGTTGAGGACGGGATGAATAAAATCAAAAAAACTTTCACAAGGGCGTAACCCTTCGGGGGTCCGCAGCGATTACCCCTGTGAAGTGCCGGTCTGGAACCTGTCCCCCATCACGTTCCAGGCCGGCTCTTTTGATCTCTTGGCAAGGCCGCACGCGGACGGAGTTCCGTGGCGCTCACCGGTCGGGAAGGTTACTGAAGGGTAAAGTAGGACCAGCGTTCCGGATTCCCGTGAGACGCTTCCCTTGCCGACGCCCTTTTGATTGAAAGCTCCACGTCAGTGACCGATGCACAGACAGATGCGGCCCCGGACCACGCCGTCCCCGGGCCTGCTGCCTTCAGCCTCGTCTACAAAACGTACGCATCACAAGTCCTGGGCTATCTTGCCGCCCGGGGAGTCGACGATCCGGAGGCGGCCATGCAGGAAGTGTTCCTTTCCGTCCTGCCCCGCCTCGACACCGTGCGGGGAGGCGAAGCGGGGCTGCGGACCTTCATCTTCAGCGTTGCCCATGCCCGGATGGTGGACGATCGCCGGCGCCAAAGCCGTCACCCGGTAAAGCTGCCGTTCGAGCCCCAGCTCGACCAGCGCGAAGACACCTCCGCCGAAAAGGAAGCCCTGCGCAACATCTCGCCCGGCGAAGTCCTGGAACTTTTGTCCGGGCTGCCGCAAGACCAGCGCGAAGCGCTCTCGCTTCGCCTCGTGGCCGGCCTGACCGTGGAACAGGCGGCGGAGGCCATGGACAAGAGCCCCGGGTCCGTGAAGCAGCTCCAGCGCCGTGCGCTGCTGAAACTCCGGGAGCTGGCGTCAGTGAAGGAGTACCTCGCGCCATGACACAACCATCAGGCAACCTCGTGTCCCTTGTCGACGACATGCTCCGGGACGCCGGCTGCGGCGATGACCCGGAACTTCGCGACGTCCTGCTTTCGCTCGGTTCGCTGGCTTCGCTGCCCGCTCCGGCACCCAGTGCGGAGCTTGCCGCCTTGCTGGCACCAGCCGCCGGCACGCCGGTGGTGGGAGGCGCCTTGGAAGACCCTCCTGCCGGGGAGCAGCCCGCCGATGACCTCGCGCGCCGTCGGCGGCGCCGCCGCCCGACCGCCCTGGGCCTGGTCCTGGTGGCCGCAATGGGATTGGGGGTTGGCGGGGTTGCCGCCAGCTCCTCCGCACCCGGAAGTGAAACATTGCAGCACGTGCTGGCTGACTGGACTCCACCGTGGGGCGCGCCGTCCACCACCAATGCTTCGGCCGCAGGAGGCGGCTACCGGTCCCCGGTCCCCGCCGCCGATGGGGAAGTCCCGGGCACGGTTTCGTCACCTTCACCCGCCGCGGCCGCACCCGGCAGAAGCCACGCGACCCGCCTTTTGGAGGACGCTGCCGGAGCGACGGGCCGTGGGGCCGTGCGAAGCTGCGGCGGAGCTTCCACGCACGACGACGGCGGCAGGCCGGTAGCCTGCGTGCCGGCCCGGCTGGGGGCTGCTTTTCCCGCCGCGCCGGGAGGCGGGACGGACGGGAACGGCCGCGGCCGGGACGACGGCGGCGCACCACCGGCGGCAGGCGCCACGCCTCCGGGGACGCCGGCAGCAGGCAAGCCGGACGCGCCCGCGGCGAAGGCTCCGGCAGTGGGCCAGGACGGCCCCGGTGCAGCCACGCCCAAGTCGGCTGATGCGCCGGGACCAGTGGGCCAGTCGCCGGGCCAGGGCAGCGGCAGGAAGGCTGAATCCCCGGCGAAGTAGTCAGCGGGCGCAGCCGGTGCCTGGCATCAACGGCTCCGGAGAGTGCGGCGTAGGCTGATCGCATGGGCCACACCAACGATCCCGCAGTCATTGAACGCCTCATGCGCACCAAAGGGCGGTGGGCCATCGTGGGCCTGACCACCAATGAGTGGCGCGCCGCCTACGATACGTCGCTGTTCATCCGGGACAAGCTCGGCATGGAAATCATCCCCGTCAACCTGCCCGGCGAACCTGTCCATGGCGAGACCGGGTACCGCACCCTCGCTGACATTCCGGCGGAAAAGCGGCCTATCGACGTCGTGGACTGCTTCGTGAACTCGCAGCGGGTGGGTGACGTGGTGGACCAAGCCATCGCCACCGGCGCCAAAGCCGTATGGCTGCAGCTGGGGGTGATCGACGAAACCGCCGCGGAACGCGCCAAGGCGGCGGGCCTGGACGTGGTGATGAACGCCTGCCCGGCCCAATTGGCCTGGAAGTACAACCTCTAGCGCTTCATCAGCTCCGGATAGTGCCGCTCGGTGACGTCCGGATGGGCGCGCATGCGTCCTTTGAGCATGTTCATGCCAAAGGACGCCAACAGGGGGTTGGCGGGATCATCAGTGATGCCCCGTGCCGCGGCCTTCAGCTCCGGAGCCAGGGGGACCGGCTGGATCACCGCGTCCAGCCGGGGCGACCAGAAGAACGGTACCGAGTAGCGGTCGACGCCAGGAGGCGGCGCCTGGACCCGGTGGATGGTGGCCGCAAGGTACCCCTCGGTGGCTACCTCCAGCATCTCGCCCAGGTTCACCACCAGGGCCCCCGGCAGCGGTTCCACCGGCAGCCAGCGGCTGGTACCAGGGGGCAGCACTTCAAGGCCGCCCACATTGTCCTGCAGTAACAGGGTTACGAAGCCGTAGTCGGCATGCGAGCCCACGCCTTGGTCGCCGGCGGCTTCCACCACACCGCCCACGTAGTGCACCAGCTTGCCCATCCAGGCGGGGGCATCGCGGAATGGTTCGTCGAAGTAGTCTTCGGGAAGTTGCAGCGAAACGGCAATGGCCCTGAGCAGTTCCATGCCCACGCCGGACATCAGCGCGGCCCACTCCATGGCGGCCGGCCGGAGTTCGGGGAACGCCTCTCCGGGCCAAAGATTGGGGCCCTGTAAAAGCCAGTACGGCTGGTCTGCCGGAACCTCCGGAACCGGCTCGCGGTCCGGCGAATAATCGATCTGTTCCCGGGCGTCCGCGCGCCCCTGGGTGACTTCGGTACCCATCCGCGTGTAGCCGCGGAAGTGCGGTGACAAACGGTTGTCCAGCTTCATCCGTTCGTCCAGCGGCAGGTTGAAGAAACGCCGGATGATGTCCAGAAGCTGTTCGGCCTGCCCTGGCCTGCCCCCGTATCCCGTGATTTGGAAGAACCCGACATTGTGGGTGGCGTGCCGCAGTTGTTCGATGAATTCCGGGCTGAAAGAGCCGTCCGCCTGCCGTGCGGAATGCAGGTCCAGAACAGGTATGGGGCCCTGGTCGAGTGACATGCTCGCAGACTAGCACCGCGCAGTCCGGCTTTATAGGCTTCCTTCATGGACCCAACTGAGCTGAGGACGATCTGCCTTTCGTTCCCGGGAGCATATGAGGATTTTCCGTTCGGACCGGACACCTCAGTCTTCAAGGTCCGTGCCCATATCGCCGGGGGCGCCCGGCACGAGGCCAAGTTGTTCGCCGTGTCCACCATGGACGAGCGCGACTTTTCGGTGAGCCTGAAGTGTGAACCGGCGCTGGCGGTACAGTTGCGCGCAGTGCACCCGGAGATTACCGGTGCATGGCATATGAACAAGACCCATTGGAACGGGGTGCGCCTTGATGGCAACCTGCCGGCAGCGATGATCCGGGACATGGTGGAGGATTCCTATGACCTGGTGGTGGCCGGCCTGAGCCGGAAGCAGCAGGAGCAACTGGGGTGGGCGCGCCTCGAAAGGGCCGGAAGCGATGATTGAAGAGGGACACCCCGGGGGTGGCCTGAACTACCCCGGCGCAGGAAGCACTGAAGCCGGCACGGCTCCGGCCGGGTATGGCCGCGTCCTCAAGGAGGCTTACCTTGGCTCCGGGACCACAGTGTACCGGCACGTCGCGGACGGCATCCTGGGCTGGGAGCTGCAGCGGCGGGCCGGGCTGCGGGTCCGTGCGGGGTCACCGAGGGCGGCGCCCGGCGTTCGCGTGGTGAGCGGATTCGGCGTCGGGCCCTTCCGCCTGAATGCGCCGTGCCAGGTGGTGTGGGTCCACGAACCTTCGGACCTGGACGGGCCGCAATCGGCCGGCTTTGGCTACGGTACGCTTCCCGGCCATCCCGCCCGTGGCGAAGAGTCCTTCGAAGTGGAGCTTGATGGAGAGGGGAAGGTGTGGCTTCGGATCCGCGCCTTCAGCAAGCCCGCCAACTGGTTCTACGCCGCCGGCGGACCAGTCACCCGCGCCGCACAGCGGCACGTTACTTCCCGGTACATTGAAGGGGCACGCTCTCTCGCCGCGGAAGGAACATCCCAGTGATCTTTATCGTCGTCAAGTTCAAGGTCAAGCCCGAATGGTCTGAACGCTGGCCGGACCTCGTTGCGGACTTCACCCAGGCCACCCGGCAGGAACCGGGCAACCTGTGGTTCGACTGGTCCCGCAGCTTGGAGGACCCCAACGAATACGTCCTGGTGGAAGCCTTCAAGGACGACTCTGCCGGCGACCACGTCAACAGTGACCACTTCAAGAAGGCCATGGCGGACATGCCGCAAGCCCTTGTGGAAACACCGAAAATCGTGAGCCGCCAGTTCGACGGCGAAGGCTGGGACCTGATGGGTGAACTCACCGTCTGACCCTCGATAGCATGAACCCATGTGGATCGGTTGGATCGAGTTCGACATACTGCTGGGGCCGGTCCACAGCCTCAAGGAGAAGCGCTCGGTTGTCAGGCCGCTGCTGGCGGAATTGAGGCGCCGGTTCGATGTCTCGGTGGCTGAGGTGGGGGACCACAGCCAGTACCGGCGCACACAGCTGGGCGTCGGCTTGGTTTCTGCTGACCGGGCGCACCTCGTGGAGGTGCTTGCCGCCGTCGAGCGCTTCGTGGCAGGCCTGCCGGAGATTGAGCTGCTCAGCGCCCGCCAGCGGGAGCTCCACAGCGAGGACTGAACCGGTCCTTAAATGCGGACGGACACCCAAAGCCCTCTCTATGGGCTTGAGTGTCCGTCCGCGTTCTGTGGGGCCTAGCCGAAGTACTTCGGCAGTGTCCCTTCGTGGGCTTCGCGGAGGGCGTCGAGGGACAGCCCCTCCACGCCGTTGATCTCCAGCTTGCCGCTGGCCGCATCCACCACGCCGATGCGGGTGTGGGCAAAGCCGCGGGCGGTGCACATGTCCGTGAAGCGGACCTCCTCGGAACGGGGAACGCCTACCACGGCACGGCCCTGCGACTCGGAGAAGAGCGCCGTGAACAGGTCCACGCCGTCGCGGTCCATGACGTCCTGAAGCGCGATCCGGGCGCCAACGCCGTAACGCAGCGAGGACTCCACCAGTGCAGCCGCGAGGCCTCCTTCGGAGAGGTCGTGCGCGGAGTCGATCATGCCGTCGCGGGACGCGTTGATCAGGATTTCACCCAGTGCGCGTTCGGCCTCGAGGTCCACCTTCGGCGGCTGGCCGCCCAGGTGGCCGCGCATGTTCGCCCACTCGGAACCATCCAGCTCGGCGCCCGTGGTGCCCAGCAGGTAGATGGCCTGGCCGTCCTCGCGCCAGCCCGACGGCGTGCGGCGGGCGACGTCGTCGAGCTTGCCCAGGACCGCCACCACGGGGGAGGGGTGGATGGGCGTGGTGCCCGTCTGGTTGTAGAGCGAGACGTTGCCGCCGGTGACCGGGATTCCCAGCACCATGCAGGCGTCGGACAGGCCGCGGATGGCCTCGGCGAGCTGCCACATGACGTCCGGGTCCTCGGGGGAGCCGAAGTTCAGGCAGTCGCTGACGGCCATGGGGATGGCGCCGGCAGTGGCCACGTTGCGGTAGGCCTCCGCCAGGGCCAGCTGCGCGCCGTGGTACGGATCGAGGTAGGTGTAGCGGCCGTTGGCGTCGGTGGCCAGGGCAACGCCCAGTCCGGTTTCCTCATCCACCCGGACCACGCCGGCGTCATCGGGGAATGCCATGGCGGTGTTGCCGCCGACGTAGCGGTCGTACTGGTTGGTGATCCAGGACTTGGAGCACATGTTCGGCGATGCCACGAGTTCGGTGACGGCCTTGGCCAGCTCAGCAGGGGCTGCCGGCCGGCCGGCGTCCTGCACCGAGCCCGTGAAGGTGTCGGCCTGGACGGCATCCTGCCACTCGGGGCGGGCGAACGGGCGGTCGTAGACCGGGCCGTCGTGGGCCACGGTGCGGGGGTCGACGTCGACGATCACGTCGCCTTCCCACGTGATGATGAGGCGGCCGGTGTCGGTCACCTCGCCCAGCCAGGAATACTCAACAGCCCACTTGTCCATCACGGCCTCGAACGCTTCCACGTTTTCGGGGGTGACCACGGCCATCATGCGTTCCTGCGATTCGGACATCAGGATCTCGCCAGGGGTCAGCGTGGGGTCGCGGAGCAGGACGGAGGTCAGCTCAACCTGCATGCCGCCGTCACCGTTGGAGGCGAGCTCCGACGTGGCGCAGGAGATGCCTGCGGCGCCGAGGTCCTGGATGCCTTCCACCAGGGAACCCTTGAAGAGCTCCAGGCAGCACTCGATGAGCACCTTCTCCGCGAAGGGGTCGCCCACCTGCACGGCGGGGCGCTTGGAGGGCTTGGTGTCATCAAAGGACTCGGAGGCCAGCACGGAGGCGCCGCCGATGCCGTCGCCGCCGGTGCGGGCACCGAAAAGGACCACCTTGTTGCCTTTGCCGGAGGCGTTGGCCAGCCGTATGTCCTCGTGCCGCATGACGCCCACTGCCAGGGCGTTGACCAGCGGGTTGCCCTGGTAGACGGAGTCGAACACCATCTCGCCGCCGATGTTCGGCAGGCCCAGGGAGTTGCCGTACCCGCCGATGCCCGCGACTGCGCCGTGCATGACGCGGGCCGTGTCCGGGTGGTCGATGGCGCCGAAGCGCAGCGGGTCCATTACGGCAACCGGGCGGGCGCCCATGGAAATGATGTCGCGGACAATGCCGCCGATGCCGGTCGCGGCGCCTTGGTAGGGCTCAACGAACGACGGCGAGTTGTGCGATTCGATCTTGAAGGTCACGGCCCAGCCGTCCCCCAGGTTGGTCACGCCGGCGTTTTCGCCGATGCCCACCAGCATGTCCTTCTTCATTTCCTCGGTGACCTTCTGGCCGAACTGGCGCAGGTGGTTCTTGGAGGACTTGTAGGAGCAGTGCTCGCTCCACATGACGGAGTACATGGCCAGTTCGGCGCCGGTGGGGCGGCGGCCCAGGACCTTGACGATCTCGTCGAATTCGTTCCGCTTCAGGCCAAGTTCAGCCCAGGGCAGCTCGGTATCCGGGGTCTTGGCTGCGTTCTCGACGGTGTCGATGTTGAACTTCTTGGTGGTTTCGGTGGTCACTTGTCGCCTCCCACAATCTTGTTCAGTACGGAGGTGAAGAAGCCGAGGCCGTCGGTGTCGGAACCGCCGGCACCCGTCTCACGGGAGAACGCCGCCTCGGGGCCGAAGCCCGGCTCAACGGCGTGCTCCGGGTGCGGCATGAGGCCCACCACGTTGCCTGCGGCGTTGGAGATGCCCGCGATGTCGCGGCGGGAGCCGTTCGGGTTGAAGCCGACGTAGCGGAACACCACGCGGCCCTCGGCCTCAAGGGCGTCCAGGGTCTTCTCGTCCGCGATGTACTGGCCGTCCTGGTTCTTCAGCGGGATGGTGATCTCCTGGCCCGCCTGGTAGTCCAGCGTCCACGCGGTGTTGGCGTTCTCGACCCGCAGCACCTGGTCGCGGCACAGGAACTTCAGGTGGTCGTTCTTGATCATGGAACCGGGCAGCAGGTGCGACTCGGTGAGAATTTGGAAGCCGTTGCAGATGCCCAACACGGGGAGCTTGGCATCGCTGTTCGCGGCGTCGATGATCTTTGACATCAGCGGGGCGAAACGGGCGATCGCGCCGGCGCGCAGGTAATCGCCGTAGGAGAATCCGCCGGGGATGACCACGGCGTCCACGTCGCCAAGTTCCGTGTCGCCGTGCCAGAGTTCGACGGCGGTGGCACCGGCCAGGCGGACGGCGCGGGCGGCGTCGCGGTCGTCAAGGGTCCCGGGGAAAGTCACAACGCCGATCCGGGCGCCGGCGAGGCGCGGCTCTGCGGCGACGGCCACGGCCTCGCCGATCAGGGGAAGTTCAGTCATTTCAGGCCTCGACGACCTCGACGTTGACGACGTCCTCGATCACGGGGTTGGACAGGAGGGTCTCGGCGGCATCGCGGGCCTGGGCCAGGATTTCTTCCGTCACCTCGCCGTCGACCGTCAGTTCGAAGCGCTTGCCCTGGCGGACAGAGCTGAAGCTGGTGAAGCCCAGCCGGGGGAGAGCGCCAACGATCGCCTTCCCCTGCGGGTCCAGAATCTCGGGCTTGGGCATGACGTCAACAACGATCCGGGGCATCCGGCAACTCCTGTGCGTGAGCTTGGTTAAGGGCGCAGCGGAGTGGTGCCGTCTCACGCCGTACCGGGGTGTCGGGGACATGGTGGACGGGCGCTCCGCGAGCTTGCCCTATCATTCTACCGGCCCGGGCCCATGCCGCCGCATTCCGCATGTTCATGGAGTAGACCCCGATCCGGGAGGACCGGGGTGGAGGCCCGAAGGATGTGCTTCTGGAGTTGCCGGAGGGCGTTCACTAGGATTGGCTGATGGCGCAAAATTCCAAGTCCGTGCTGTTGCCGATGGTTGCCGCTGCCGTTTTTGCCGGCCTGGGCAGGATGGTGCTGCAGAAGGTGAAGGCGGACCGCATGGCCCGCGAAACCCGGCTCGCCGGCCCGTTGGACGAGAAGACCCGGCAGTGGATCAGCGACGTGGTGCGGACCCCACGCCACTAGCCGCGCGGAATTCATTCCCCAGCAACTCCGGGGCGCCCTTCGGGGCGCCCTTTTTGTATGCCCGAATGTTCCGGCGGGACGGATATGACAAGCGAAAATTTCCAAAATGTGCTCTATGTCATATCTCGCTCTCAGTCTGTACCCTGTGAACAGTCTGGTCTCAGCTAATTACAAGATCTGTAATTACTTCTGCGGTTCCAGTCGTCTGGGGCGCCCACCAAGTCTGGGCGGTACATCGTGAAAGGGTTGCGCGTGAAATCAACTGGAAAGAGCCCCTTGCGGGCTGGGGGACTTCGGAAGGCAGCCGCCCTGGCTGTCGGGTTGCCCCTCCTCATAAGCTCGCTGGCAGTAACGCCGGCCACGGCGGCGCCGGGGAGCCAAAGCCTCGAGAATGCCGCCGCCACCACGAAAGACAGCCAGTTCAAGGACGGCCGGTACATCGTGGTCTTGGCCGGCCCGGCTGCAGCAGCCTACGAGGGCGGAGCCGCCGGGCTTGGCGCAACCAAGCCGCAGCAAGGCCGCAAACTGGACGCCGGCAGCCCAAACTACAAAGCCTACGACGCGCACCTGCGCCAGCAGCAGCGTGACGTTGCGGGAACCCATGGAGTATCCCCGGCCAAGCAGTACACCGCCGCCCTCAACGGATTCACCGCGGAGCTGACCGCCCACCAGGCGGCCGAACTGTCCAAGGACAAGCGCGTGCTCGTGGTGGCGCCGGACGTCGAGAACAAACCCGACTACACCACCACCGACTTCCTCAAGCTCACCGGTCCGGACGGGACCTGGGCCAAGCAGTTCGGGGGCGAAGCCAACGCCGGCAAGGGCGTGGTGGTGGGCGTCATCGATTCCGGCTACGCCCCGGACAACCCCTTCCTCCAGGGCGAACCGCTGCAGCCCCTGCAGGGTACGCCGCAGGTGGGCGTCCCCTACCGCACCGGCGACGGCAAGATTGCGATGCTCAAGGCGGACGGAACCACCTTTGAAGGCGAATGCCAAAAAGGCCAGGGAACCGGTGCCGGCTTCGACGGCTCGCTCTGCAACTCCAAGGTGATCGGCGCCCGCTACTTCGCCGACTCCTTCCTCCAGTACGTGACCCCGGGCGATCGGGCCCCCGAGGAGCAGATTTCCCCGGTGGACGTGGGCAGCCACGGCACCCATACGGCAACAACGGCAGCGGGCAATGCCAACGTCGAGCAGGTCATTGATGGGGCCAGCTTCGGAAAGAGCTCCGGCGTGGCTCCGGCGGCCAAGGTATCGGTCTACAAGGTGTGCTGGGAGGACACCAACCCGGACACCGGCGGTTGCTACTCGTCATCGTCGGTTGAGGCCGTCGACGCGGCCATCAAGGACGGCGTGGACGTCCTGAACTACTCAATTTCGGGCAACAACAACAGCACCACCGATCCCGTGGCGCTCGCCTTCCTGAACGCAGCCGCCGCAGGCGTCTTCGTGTCGGCCTCTGCCGGAAACTCCGGCCCGACGGCCTCCACCGTGAACCATGCCTCACCGTGGCTGACCACCGTGGCCGCCTCCACCTTTCCCAGCGACCTGGTGGGAACGGTCAAGGTTTCCGATGGTTCGCTGTACCGCGGCGCTTCCATCATGAAATCAGAGGTTGCGGACAAGCCTGTTGTGGTGGCCGCTGCTGCCGCTGCTCCCGGGGCGGCCAACGCCAACCTGTGCGGGCCCGGAACCCTGGACCCCGCCAAGGTGGCCGGCAAAGTGGTGGTCTGTGACCGTGGAGTAGTGGACCGGACTGCCAAGAGCCAGGAAGTCCAGGACAAGGGCGGTGTCGGCATGATCCTGGTGAATCTCACCAGCAGCTCCGAGGACGCCGACAACCACGTCATTCCCACCGTCCACGTCAACGCGCCCAAGAGCCTGGAATTGAAGTCCAAGCTGCAGGCAAACACGGCACTGACGGTGAGCCTGGTCAAGGGTGACCTGACCGGACTTCCCCCGGCGCCGGCGCCCCAGATCGCGGGCTTCTCGTCCCGCGGGCCCACCCTCGCTTCAGGCGGCGACCTGCTCAAGCCTGATATTTCCGCCCCTGGCGTGAACGTCCTTGCCGGCGTCTCCACGATCGGCAACCATGGCGACCAGTTCGGCTTCATGTCCGGTACGTCCATGGCCGCACCGCACATTGCCGGCTTCGGCGCCCTCGTGCTTGGCAAGCAACCGAAGTGGTCACCCGCCATGGTGAAGTCGGCCATGATGACCACCGCCTACCCGCTGGTCAACGCGGACGGGTCGCCCAACACGGATCCGTTCCAGGGCGGCGCCGGCCACATCGACTCCACCCGGGTGCTCGATCCCGGCCTCGTTTACGACTCCGGCGTCCAGGATTGGCTTGGTTTCCTGAACGGACAAGGCGTTGATACCGGGGCCCCGCAGGCGGGCTCCATCGCCGCCCGCGACCTCAACCTCCCGTCGGTCGCCTTGGGCAGCCTGGTGGGTGAGGTCCAGGTCAAGCGCAAGCTGACGGCCCTGGTGCCGGGCATGTACCGGCCCGAGGTGAACATGCCGGGCTTCAACGTCAATGTCGAACCCAAGGCGCTGAACTTCGCCAAGGCCGGACAAACGCGTGAAGTAACACTGACCATCCGGAACGTCAGCGCACCGGTCGGCAAATTCAGCACCGGAAGCCTCACATGGAAGGGCCCGCGGACCGTCACATCGCCGATTGCCATCCGCCCGGTCGATGCCCAGATCGCTCCGTCGTTCTCGTTCAGCTCGGCCACGGGCACGGGCAGCGGCTCCATGGAGCTGGTGTCGGGCTCGGACAGCCCGATCGCCGTCGGCGTGGAAGGCCTGGCGCCACTGAACCAGACCGCGATCACCAAGACCCCGGGCGCGTACGCACCCACGAATGATGCCCACAACGCCCTGGTCCAGGTGCAGGTTCCCGCCGGCTCCACCTTCGCGCGGCTGGGCATCCAGGCGCAGTCGAACGACGTCGACTGGGACATGGTGGTGTACGCACCCAACGGTTCGGGCGGTTTGACGGCAACCCAGGTGGCAACGGCCTCGGCGAGCGAATTCCTTGACCTGGAATCGCCCCGGCCGGGCACCTATTACGTGGTGGCCAACCTGTACGCCACCCCGGACAATGGGCCTGCCACTGCCTCGGTCGAGGCGGTGAGCTTTGCGGGCGACGCCGGCAACCTCACCGTCAACCCCAACCCGATCGTGGCACCCAACGGGACGGCCACCTCGGCCACCCTGAACTGGGCCGGCCTGGGTGATGGGCGATACCTTTCGCGGCTGAGCCTGGGCAGCAACGGCATCAAGACCTGGGTAAACGTGCAGGTGGGTTCCGGCTCTGCCCAGGCCCCGGCCGGTGCGCCCCAGATGGGCATTGCGCAGGCAGTACCCGGAGCATGACCATCGCCTGAGCATGGGGGGAGGGTCCCGGACGATTTTCGTCCGGGACCCTTTTTCGTGCCCGGCGTCCGGCGGTCAGGTGGCGTTACCGCCCAGCAGGGGAGCCATGGCCTTCCACCGGGCGATCTCGCAGCCGTCCGTCCGGGTGAAGACCGAATGGACCGGGCGCCCATGGAACGTGCCGGAAACGACGGCAACCTGGGGTCCCCCGTACTGTTGGGTGCACAGCCTCGGTGGCCCGGGCCGGGGAAAGAAGATGTCTTCCCCGAATTCCTCCACGGCCGCCAGGGCGGCCTCGGGTGCCGGCAGGGTGGTTTCGGCCGCCAAAGTTCCGTCCTCCGCCACCAGCCGGAAAACGTACTCGGGGGCATCCGGGGCATCGCGGACGCTGATGGACAGGTCGATCACCTCGGCGCTCCCGCTGCGAGGGCGTCCAGGTCCAGGGCAAGCCGCTCCCGCAAGGCGGCAGCCTCAGCGGCAAAATTGCGCTGGTGCTCAACGTAGGAAGCCTTACCCTGCGGAGTTTCGATGGGAATGGCGGGATAGCCCCACTCGGCGAGGTCGTACGGGGAAGCCTGCATGTCCATGGCCCGGATGCGCCAGGAGAGTTCGAAGCAGTCCATGACCAGTTCGCTCGAAAGGGCCGGCAGCAGCTTGTACGCCCACTTGTAGAGGTCCATGTTGGCGTGCAGGCAGCCCGGCTGCTCCAGGTGGCGCTGCGATTCACGGCTGGGTGAAAACTCGTTGAGCGGAATGGCATCCGGGGTGTAGAACCGGAACGCGTCAAAGTGGGTGCACCGGATCTTGTTGTCCTCCACCACCTTGTCCGTACCTGCTGATCCCAGCCGCAGGTGCAGGTATTCGTGGCGCAGATCGAACTTGTCCTGCCGGTAGACCATGGCCCATTCATGCAGGCCGAAGCAGCCGAACTGTGCAGGCCGTGCCGCCGTGCCGCGAAGGATCACCCCCGCGAACGCCACTGCCTCCTTGCGGTCGGCAAGGAAGGCGGCCCGGTCAAAGGTGACTGCCATGCTCCCCGCAGCCAGCCCCAGCGAGGCAAGCTCGCCGTCGTCGAGCGCCCGGTAGTGCTTCCAGCCTTGCCGGGCGGCTGCCTGCCTGCCGGTGAGGACGGTCCCGGACCCCGGGTGCCAGCGCTTCAGCTGGCCCGGCTTCTGGGTGTAATAGGTGAAAAGGAAATCTTCCACCGGATGCTTCTGCCCGGCCGACCGGCGGGCAAGATAAGGATCGGCGTAGCGGCTGACGCGCTGCAGGTGGGCTTCCTCCCGTGCCTGGGCGCTGTCCTCCGCCAGCACGCTATGAGGCTCCACCGGCGGCACCGAGCACATCCTTGGCAGCGTCCCACGCACTGATTTCACATCCGTTGGTCCGGGCGAAGGAGGATTCGACGGCGACGCCATCCACGGCCCCGGTCACAGTCGCTTTCTGCGGGCCGCCATACTGCTGGGTGCAGGTCCGGTCGCTTCCCGGTGCGGCCTGGGCCACGATGGCGGGGTTCGCCTTGAGGGCCGCGCAGGCAGCAGCAGGATCCGGGTGGCGGCTTTCCGCGGCGGGGGTTCCGGAGGAGCAGACCAAAATGTAGTCGAGCGCGGGTGCGCCCTCGGACGGCATCACGGTAATGGCAAGCTTGGCGTTGCCCTGCCCCGGCCCGTTGCCGGGACGTGACGTTGCGGGCGCGGGGGCCGCGGCCGAAGTTTCAGTATCGGGAGAGGGCCCTGCGGGTGAACTGCCGGACGCGGAGGGCCCGCCGTTGGACGAACCGCCGCAACCGGAGAGCAGCCCGGAACCCATGGCCAGGACCGCTGCGGCCAATCGTAGGTTACGCATCAGGCCACCTCCCCTTCGTCATGCCATTCTAGTCGTCGGTTTTGCCGGAAAACCCCGGGCCGGCGGCCGGGCCGCTTGATGGATGGCCGGTCAGCGCGTGCCCTCCGACGTGGCGGCGATGAGTCCCATCATGGAGGCGTGCAGTTCGGTCACCTGTTCCCGGGTGAGGCCCAGCCGTTCCATCATGGTTCCCGGAACCTGAAGTGCCTGTTCCCGGAGCGCTCTTCCTTCGGGCGTCAGGGCCACCGCCAGGGCGCGTTCGTTGCCCTCAGCGCGTGCCCGGGTAATCAACCCTGCCGCCTCGAGCCTGCGCAGGAGTGGAGAGATGGTTGCCGGTTCCTGGGCCAAAGCCGCACTGATGTTCCTTACAGTACGCGGGCTGGTCTCCCACAGGCACAGCATCACCAGGTACTGCGGGTGTGTGAGGTTGAGTTTTTCCAACACCGGCTTGTAGGCGCCCACGACGCTTCGGGCAGCCACCGTCAGCGCAAAGCACAGCTGGTGTTCCAGCAAGAGGTCTTCATCCGCGGCATCGACGGGAGATGTGGGGGTCATGGCTTCCTTACATTGTTAGTGCACTAATTATTAGTGTACATTGACGGTAAGTAAGCAGTGAGTGGAAGGAACGCGTTCATGGCCAGGGACAGGTCCGGGGACAAAGGCAACGCCTCCCAGCGCTTTATGCGCGCCACGGGAAAACTCAGGGCTGTCTTCGGCCCGGCCAACCGCTCTGCGCTGGCCCACGATATGACCGAGGAAAACCGCCGGCTGCTGGTCCAGCGCCAGGCGGAAACCCAGCAGTGGGAGACCATTACCAGGCCGGATGGCAGCACCTATGTTGTGCCCAGGAACCCTGAGGACCGTTCCTTGCGGTAGCCCTTTCGCGCCGCCGTCACCGGCGCCTTTTTCCGGCGCCGGGACTAGAATAAGGGCACTGTTTCCGCTAGGAGGCAGCAGCACTTTCGCCCGAGGTTCGGGAAGGGGGTGGGAAACAGTGGCACATGTCCTCAGCGGTTTCATGGGCCTGACCGAGAGGCTCCGCTTCTTCTTCGGCCCTGCCACCCGGCTGGATGCCGACACGCCCGTGGTGCACCGACACGACGAATTTGAGCAGGCCTCCGAAGAGGATCTTTCACATTTCGTGGTGGAAGCCGATTCAACGGGCCACCACTACGCAGTGCGCCGGGAAGACTTGGACCGGGAGTCCTGATACGAAAAAGCCGGGCTGCCGTTACCAAAGTAACGGCAGCCCGGCCTTTCTGTGCCTGCTCAGCGGCCGGTGCCGCCGTAAACTGTCGCTTCGCTTTCGCTGTCCAGGCCGAACGCCTGGTGGATCACGCGCACGGCCTCGTCCAGCAGGTCAGCGTGGGTTACCACCGAGATGCGGATTTCAGAGGTGGAGATCATGTTGATGTTGATGCCGGCATCGGACAGGGCCTTAAAGAACGTGGCCGAAACGCCGGGCTGTGACCGCATGCCGGCGCCGATCAGGGAGAGCTTGCCGATCTGCTCGTTGTATTCAATGGCCTCGAAGCCGATCTGGTCCTGCGCTGCGTGGAGGGCGGCCAGGGCATCGGCGCCCTCGACGATCGGCAGGGTGAAGGAGATGTCCGTCTTGCCCGTGCCGTGGGTGGAAACGTTCTGGACGATCATGTCGATGTTCGAGTGGGCGTCGGCGATGACCTGGAAGATCGCAGCGGCCTTGCCCGGAATGTCGGGAACGCCGACCACGGTGACCTTCGCTTCGGAACGGTCGTGCGCAACGCCGGAGATGATTGGCTGCTCCAAGGCAACTCCCTCTTGAGTGGTGATCTTGTCGTCGGCGCCGGGAATGACCCAGGTGCCTTCATGCTGGCTGAATGAGGAACGGACGTGTAGCGGCACACCGAACCGGCGGGCATATTCCACGCAGCGAAGGTGCAGGATTTTCGCGCCCGAGGCGGCGAGTTCCAGCATCTCCTCGCTGGATATGGTGTCGATCTTCTGGGCTGAGGGGACAACGCGCGGATCGGCCGTGTAGATGCCGTCGACGTCGGTGTAGATTTCGCACACATCCGCTTCGAGCGCCGCGGCAAGTGCCACAGCCGTTGTGTCCGAGCCGCCACGGCCCAAGGTGGTGATTTCGTTGGTGGCCCGGCTCATGCCCTGGAAACCGGCAACGATGGCGATGTTGCCCTTGTCCAGCGCAGTCCGGATGCGGTGCGGGTCGACGTCGATAATCCGGGCTTTGCCGTGAATGCCATCGGTAATCATGCCGGCCTGGGACCCGGTGAAGGACTGTGCGGACGCGCCGAGCTTGTTGATGGCCATGGCCAGCAGCGCCATGGAAATGCGCTCGCCGGCGGACAGGAGCATGTCCATTTCGCGGGCGGGAGCGGAATCTGTCACCTGCGCGGCGAGGTCCAGGAGTTCGTCCGTCGTGTCGCCCATTGCCGAGACGACAACCACCACCTCGTTGCCGGCATCCTGGGCATCGACCACGCGCTTGGCCACGCGCTTGATTCCCTCGGCGTCCGCCACGGAGGAGCCGCCGAATTTCTGCACGATGAGCTGTTTGGTCACCGCGCCGGCGGCGGGCGCCACCTGCGGCTGGGTTGCGTTGTGCAGTTCGGTAGTGGGCGTACTCATGCGCGTACCTTCATCGGATCAGTTGGAGTTTTGGAGGCCATGAAGCCTGGCGGCGCGACTTCCTCCGACAGTTTATCGCCGTGCCCGGAGGGACGTTGAATTATGACCACATACCGGCCCACGACGGGACTGGCGTGCAGGCGGCAGCCCGGCCGGACAACGCCTGGACAGGCTGGCTGTCGTCCGACTGCAGGAAAATCCGGCCGGGCCCGGTATTGCGGCCGGCGGGCAGCCCCTCAGGCCAGGGCGTTTCGACGGCCTTCGAAGGCGCGGCCCAAAGTGACTTCGTCCGCGTATTCGAGATCGCCCCCCACCGGCAGGCCGGACGCCAGCCGGGTGACCGTGATACCGATCGTCTTAAGCATGCGGGCAAGGTAGGTCGCCGTCGCCTCGCCCTCCAGGTTGGGGTCTGTGGCGATGATGACTTCCTGGATGGCGCCGTCGTTCAGCCGCGTGAGCAGTTCGCGGATGCGAAGTTGCTCCGGCCCGACGCCGGCAATGGGATTGATCGCACCGCCAAGTACGTGGTACCTGCCACGGAAGGACCGGGTACGTTCCACGGCAAGGACGTCCTTGGACTCCTCCACCACGCAGATCACGGCCGGGTCCCTGCGCGGATCCCTGCAAATATTGCAGAGTTCCTGTTCGGTGACGTTGCCGCAGACAGTGCAGAACTTGACCTTGTCCTTGACCGTGGTGATGGCCTCGACCAGCCGTTTCATGTCCTGGGGATCGGCTTCGAGGATGTGGAACGCCAGCCGTTGCGCCGACTTGGGTCCCACCCCTGGAAGGCGTCCGAGCTCGTCAATCAGCTCCTGGACAGCACCTTCGTACACAATTCCCTCTTTAGTTCGATGTGGATGGCGGGCAGGTCACCAGGTGCGGACCAACGGTTTGTGGCGCTGTGGCCGGTCAGTACCGGGGCGCTAGGGGACTGCCGTCGTTGGACCGTTCCTCGATCAGCTTTCCGCCCAGAATACGCTCCACCGCCGCGCGTCCGAAGACACCGGACTCCTCGATGGTTTCGTCGTCGGCGCTCGGGATGTCCTGGACGTACGCGCTGGGGGCCGTTGCGGCCCTGGTGGGCGCTTTGGCACGGCCGGCCTCGGCTTCCGGGCTGTTGGACAGCCGCTGGTAGAGGCTTTGCCGCGTTTCAGGCCGTCCCGCGGAGGGCGTTGCCGCCGGAGCCTGTGGCCGCGACGGGGCAGACGTGGCGGGCCCGGCTGATGCCATGGCAAGTTCAGGTTCCGGAGCAGGCATGGCCTGGGCCGGCTTGTACGTTTCCCGGACGGAGTCCGCACGACTGTTGTCGTTCACCGCTCCCACACCCCGGTCGGCCTCGGCCGTGGCCCTGGTCGCGGAGGCCGGGATAGCGGGCGGCACCTGTGCGGTGGCCGGTTCGTAATGCGGGGTCGGGGCAGGGGCCGGGGGCGCCGGTTCGTCCACGGAAGCACTGACAGGCGGCACACCCACGTTGCTCTTGTCCCCAACCACCCAGACACCGGGGGCCTGTTCGACGGCCCGGGCCCATGGGTCGTGGGCGGCTACCGCAGGCGGGGCCTCTCCGTTACCGGTATTGGCGGAAGGGGCGGTAGCGGGTCCCGCCTTAGGCGCGGCTTCTGTGCGGTTGCTGCCAGCGGGCCGGTCCGTGCCGGCGGTGGAGGCAGGCGTTGCGGTGGTGCCGGAAGCAGGGGCCGAAGGTTCCCAGTCCATGGGGGGCTCTTCATCCAGCGGCGGAGCGTCCTCGTCCCGGGGCGGGCCCCAGTCGTCGTCCGAATAGGAGTAGTCTCCGGCGGCGGAGGGGTAGGGGGACTGCGACACTGCGGGGCCGGATGCCTTGCCCGGGCCTCCGGTGCCTTCAGATGCCGGCTGGGCAGGCTCCCGGCGCTGGTTGTCCCCAGCGGACGGAGCGGCTGCGGCGGATGCCGGCGACGACGCAGCCTGGGCTGGCGCGGAGGCAGGTGCAGTCACTGGGGTTACGGCCGGTGCCGGCGATGCGGCAGGTGCAGGTACTGGTGCTGCAGCCGGCGTGGCTGCGGCAGCATTGTCCGCCGTGGCAGCCGATGATGTGGCGGGGGCCGGGGCAAGTCCCCAGGCAACGTCAGCTGACGTGGCCGGAACCACCGGACTGGCCGGAACTTTTGGGTTTGGCTCAGAGCTCGCCTGGCTGGCGCCGCCGGCAAGCGCGTGGATTTGCAGGTCCATGCCAACCGTCTTGTGGATGGCCTGGCGCAAATTGTCGGAGTGGTCCGCCCGGCCGAAGGCTCCGGCGAGTCCGGGCGTGGTGAAGGAGAGGGTCAGGACGCTGCCGTCGAAGGCGCTGACCTGTGCATTCGGTTCCACCAAGGCCCAGGTGCTGCGCTTGATCTTCGAAAGGGTCTGCAGGACATCAGGCCAGGCCCTGCGGAGGACTTCAACGTCACCCATTGCCGGGGGAGCTGCCGGGGCGGACCGTGCAGGTTGCTCCTGTGGCGCCGGAGGCGTTGCCTCGGGGGCTGCTGCCGCAGCGGGCGCCTGGGGTTGGCGGCCGCGGGCCGGCTCCTCCACAGGCCAGTCGCTGGTGCTTACGCGTGGGGGAGTGAGGGGGTTGCGGGCATCCTGAGCGGGCGCGCCATGGCTGGTCCCGGAAGCGGGACCTGCAGGGGATGCCGGTCCCGCGGAAGGAGCAGGCGCCGCAGGGGTGGCCAATGCGGCCTGGGCGGGAGCGGCCTGTTCGGTTTCCTGTGGGCGGACGGCGGGCGCCGGCGAAGCATTCGATGGCTGGTCCGCCGCATCCCGGCCGGGGTGGGGAACGGGCCGGGCGGCTTCTTCGGCAGGGTGTTGGCTGGGTGACGCCGGGCCGGCGGGCACCTGCGGCTGGGCTGGGGTGGCTGGTGCCGGAACGGGTGCCGCTGGTGCCGGGACGGAGGCAGCCGGTGCGGGCGCTGAAGGCGCCGGCGCGGCTGTTGGCGGGGCCGTTGCGGCAGCGCCGACGTCGTTCCCGGCGTAGTTGAGCCGCCGCTCCACCCGGTCGATCCGTGCGGCCATGCCGCGTTCGTTCTGCTCGGAGCTGGGCAGGAGGATCCGGGCGCACAGGAGTTCAAGGTGCAGCCGCGGCGACGTGGCTCCTGTCATCTCGGTCAGGGCCGTGTTGGTAACGTCCGCAGCCCGCGACAGCTCTGCGGCGCCAAGGTTGTGCGCCTGGTTCTGAAGCCGTGCGATCTGGTCCGCCGGCATGCCCCGCAGGATGGCGTGCGCGCTTTCCGGCATGGCCTGGACGATGATGAGGTCGCGGAAGCGTTCCAGCAGGTCTTCCACGAACCGCCGGGGATCATGGCCCGTTTGGATGACCCGGTCTACGGCCCGGAAGACCGTTGCGGCGTCAGATGCGGCCACGGCCTCCACGACGTCGTCCAGCAGTGAGGCGTGGGTGTAGCCGAGGAGTGCGACGGCGAGCTCGTAGTCCAGCCCGTTGGGTCCGGCGCCTGCCATGAGCTGGTCCAGGACGGACAGGGAGTCGCGGACGGATCCGCCGCCGGCCCGGATGACCAGGGACAGCACGCCGGGAGCCACCGGAACATTCTCCTGGCGGCACAGCAGCTCAAGGTAAGCCATCAGCGGCTCGGGCGGTACCAGCCGGAACGGGTAGTGGTGGGTCCGGGAGCGGATGGTGCCGATGACCTTGTCCGGCTCCGTGGTGGCAAAGATGAACTTGATGTGTTCCGGCGGCTCTTCGACGATCTTCAGGAGGGCGTTGAACCCGGCCGAGGTGACCATGTGGGCTTCGTCGATGATGAAGATCTTGTAGCGGTCCCGGACCGGGGCGTAGGTGGCGCGCTCACGGAGGTCCCGGGCATCGTCCACGCCGCCATGGCTCGCGGCGTCGATCTCGATGACGTCGAGGGAACCCGAGCCGCCACGGGCCAGTTCCACACAGCTGGGGCAGGTTCCGCACGGGGTGTCAGTGGGGCCTTGGGCACAGTTGAGGCAGCGCGCCAGGATGCGGGCGGAGGTGGTTTTGCCGCAGCCCCTGGGGCCGGAGAAAAGGTAGGCGTGGTTGACACGGTTCTTGCGCAAAGCCGTCATCAACGGTTCGGTGACATGCTCCTGCCCGATAACGTCAGCGAACGAGTCGGGACGGTATCTGCGGTACAGGGCGGTGGTAACTGTCACAGAGAAAACCCTACCAATCCGGGCTGACATCCTGCCGCCCTGTGGGGGAATAGTAAAGACCCCCCATGCACCCGCCAGAGCCCATTTACCCTTGCTACCTTCCGGTCCTGGGGGAGTTCAACAGGATGACGCCACATGAGGGGCCGTCAAACACTTTACCTGAACATGGGGCGCGACTCGAATCGGCCGGCTGCCGCGGTGACGGAGGTGGCGCGAGGCAGGAAACGCCGGTCACGTCGCGGATTTCCATTGCTTATCCCCGGGGCAGCCACGATCATTTGTATATACACCGATTGGGGCAATCTCAAGATTGTGAGCTGCGTGGCCTGGTTGAACGAACCGGACCCGGCAGCTCAACGGTGCAGCAACAGGGAATGGGCGCATTGGGGGCGTCCATTGCCGGGTCAGGGACGCAGCCTGGCGGGACCTGAAGGTCTTGCCGGGCGCGTTCGAAAACGGGCCCTGCGCGGGCCAATTGGGCGATGCGGAAAAGTTCAGGTAATCTGGTACCTGCTTTTGATTCAGAAGCAGTTGGAGAATTCGCCTAGCGGCCTATGGCGCACGCCTGGAACGCGTGTTGGGTTAACGCCCTCGGGGGTTCAAATCCCCCATTCTCCGCCGGTTGGAACCCGGTCCCGGCAGCTGCCGGGGCCGGGTTCTTTCGTATAACCATCCAGGCCTTCCCAACGGGACAGCGGGGCAGTTTCTCAGGCCAGGTCAGCGGCGGGTTCGCCCAGGCGCCGCAGCCGTTCCCGGGCTGCTGCTTCGCTGGGACCCTTGCGCCTGCGGATGCCGCCCAGGGCGAGATGTACGACGCCGAGCACCAGCTTTGTGGCCAGCCGCACCGGAATCGGGAAGGGGCCCAGCCGTGGGACGGAGAGGCCCAGCATCCGGCGGTACCGGGGTTCCAGGCTGTAAACGGCGGCCGCGAACAATATGCGGTAACCCGGCCTCAGCAGTGGATGCAGGGGTGCGTTGCGGATGAACTCCACCGTTTCCCTGACCCTGCCGTCAGCCCGCAGTTCGCCCTGCTCGTACCAGGCGTCCAGCTGGCTCCGCATCTGTGCCCGGGTGACTGGCGGGTCCTCCACGCCCATGAGCCGCCCGGCCTGGGCCCACTCGCGGACATAGGCATCTTCTCCGCCGGGGATCGGTCCGCCCCAGATCCGGTGGGCGGCCAGGAATCCGTCCGTGAAGGCGATGTGGATCCAGGCCGCCAGCCCGGGATCGTTGGCGCTGTAGGCGCGTTCGGTGCCGGCATTGTCCTGGTAGCTGCCTTGCACCGGTTCATGGAGCCGGCGCACGCGCCGTGAGGCCTCCTCCGCGGCGGCAGTGGAACCGTAGGTCACCGTGAAAATCCAACGGATGGTATTGGCCAGCCGTCGGAGGGGATCCTCGCGGAAGTTGGAGTGTTCATGCACGCCCGCCAGGGCACCGGGATGCAGCGACTGCATCAGCAGTGTCCGGATTCCGCCCACGATCGGGGACATGGAGCCGTGGACCGCCCACACCGCCGACCCTGGCAGGTGGTAGCCGGCATCGTCGCCCTCCGCGAGCCGCAGCGACCACTCCGGTGGTGCATCGGCGTTCCCGGAGAAAGTCTTCTTGATTTCGTCCCGCCAGGTACGAACGAAATTGCGCATGAGCCATTCTTGCCCATTTCGGCCTGTGCGTCAGTCGGCGGCTTGGCCGGCTGGCGCGTCCCTGCACCCAACGCCCACAAAAAACCCGCATTGTGCTGCTCCAGGGTTCCCCGGCGGGCGGACCTGTGGTCCCATGGGACGTACCGTCGAGACAACGCGCGGCAACCCCCGTCCTGGAGTCAATCAATGGGCAATTATTGGGTGCCCGGTAACGGCAAACCGGCCCAGCGGACATTTCCCCACCTGGTCCGTGCCGTGGCCGCCGCCGGTATGGTCGCGGCTGCCGCTTGTGCAGTCAATCTTTCCGGCGGCCCCGCAGGACCCGTCCGGTTGGCAGGGGCGCTCGACCGGGCCCGGACTGCCGGTGACGTGGCGTCGGCCGGGGCGGTCGCGGGTACGGACACCCGGGGGGTGGACGGCAATACCGGGCCGCCGGCCTCGGACCAGGTTGGTGCCGGTTCCCTTCCGCCGGCCGTCGCCTCGGATCCTAATGTCACTTTGGCTTTCCCGCATGCAGCGCTGGGCGGTTTCCAGGACCCGTCGGCGGGACTGGTGGTCGGCCCGGCCGGTGCGGGCCGACCACCGGCAGGCTTCCTCATGGCGCCGCTCCAGTCGCTCGACCCGAGCTCGCCCTTCGGTTTCCGGGTGAGTCCCCTCAGCGGGACATCAGGAGACTTCCACCTTGGCCAGGACTACGCGGCCGCTTGCGGCACCCCCGTCTATGCGGCCGACACCGGGGTGGTCCGGGCGGCCGGATGGCATCCTTGGGGCGGAGGCAACCGGGTGGAGATCGACCACGGTGACGGCCTTATCACCACGTACAACCACCTTGAGTCGATTGGCGTCCATACCGGCGACCGGGTCCAGGTGGGCCAGGTTATCGCCCGGGTGGGAACCACGGGCTGGTCAACGGGCTGCCATCTGCACTTTGAGACCATCCAGAACGGCCGCTACACCAATCCCTTGAATTGGAGCTTCCTCCAGCTGCGCGCCGTCGGCCAATCACTCCCGGCCGGCATGGTTTCCTACGGCCCCGGGCCTGGCTTGTCCGACGGGAGGGTCAGCTGGACCATCCCGCTCCACGTGGACCGGGGATCGTCCCCGTCCGCCGGGCTGGAGGCATCGCCTGGTCCGGCGCCGCTGCTGCCTGGCCCGGCGCCGTCCGGTACCTTCTTTCCAATGTCCAACGGGCAGTTGACGACGCCGGCCCCAACGGCGTCTGCCCAGCCTTCGCCCAGTGCCCCGCCGCCGTCGTCCGATCCGACAGCCGGCAACCCGACGGCGTCGCCGTCCCCGTCTCCCAGTGAGCCGACACCAACGCCGACGCCGACGCCCACGCCCACGGATCCGAGCCCGACGCTGACGCCCACGCCCACGGATCCGAGCCCGACGCCGACACCCGCGCCTCCGGACCCGAGCCCGACGCCGAGTGAACTGACGCCGAGTCCCGAACCTGCCGCGACGCCGACGCCGATGCCGAGTGAGCCGACCCCGACGCCGACGGCCACGGAGCCGACGCCTGCACCCGCACCCGCACCGGTGGAGCCGGCTCCTGCCCCGACGGCGCCTGCGACGACGGTGGCGCCCCCACCTGCCCCGACGGCGCCTGAGACGACGGTGGCGCCGGCACCCGCCCCGACAACGCTGGAGCCCACGCCGGTCCCGACGACGTCCTAGACGGGAAAATTCTTCAACGCCGGACCCGTACACGGAGTCGACGGCAACGAATTGCCCTTATGAGCTTCCTTTCGCAAACACAGCGCCCGGCGCCCCTGTACCCGATCCCGTTGCTCCTCAACGATGGCACCAGGACGAACTTCGGCCAGTTCAAGGGAAAAGTGGTGCTGGTGGTCAATGTCGCCTCCAACTGCGGCTTCACGCCCCAGTACGCCGGCCTCGAGGCACTCTACGGAAAATTCCGTGACCGCGGCTTTGAGGTCCTCGGTGTCCCGTGCAACCAGTTCGCCGGCCAGGAGCCCGGCACCGACAGCGAAATCGCGGAATTCTGCGAGCGCAACTTCGGCGTGACGTTCCCGCTGACAGCCAAGGCGGACGTCCGGGGCCGGAACCAGCACCTGCTGTATTCCGAGCTGACCAAGTTCCGCACCGGTTTGCTGCCGGGAGCGGTGAAGTGGAATTTCGAAAAATTCCTGGTGGGCCGTGACGGGACAGTGGCGGCCAGGTTCGGCCCCACCGTGGAGCCGGACGCGCCTAAGGTCATCGAAGCGATCGAGGAGGCGCTGGGCTGATCCGCCGGGCAGGCCGAATTAAGTCTGCAGAAGCGCAGTTCTTTTGATTTTTTCCACATCAGCTACGGCGATTCACCCCAAGTTTGCCAAATGTCTGATTGGATAAATATTACTGAAGGGTACAAGGGAAGAACGGCTTCCCACCGACCATAGAGGTAGCAATGGAGCACATCGAGGCCGAACATCCCCGGCCACGCCACTTCCTACTCCACTTGAGCGATCCCCACCTGTTGGGAGGTCCAGAACCCCTCTACGGAACCGTCGACAGCGAAGCACGCCTCATCCAGCTTTTCGAGGAAGTCAAGGCGTCCGGTGCACGGCCGGAGGCTGTGATTTTCACGGGCGACCTCGCAGACAAGGGTGATCCCGAAGCCTATGTGAAACTGCGGGCCATCGTTGACCCTGCATGCGAGGAACTTGGCGCCAAGGTGATCTGGGCCATGGGTAACCATGACGACCGTGCGAACTTCCGCCGGGGCCTGCTGGACCAGCCAGGCACCGATGAGCCGGTGGACCACAGCTACTTCATCAATGGGTTGAGAGTCATTACCTTGGACACCACCGTCCCTGGATTCCACCACGGGGAGCTGAGCACAGCACAGCTGGAGTGGCTGGCGCAGCAACTCGAAACGCCGGCCCCGGACGGCACCATCCTTGCACTCCACCACCCGCCGGTCCCGTCGGTACTCGATCTTTCGGTGCTGGTGGAGCTGCGCGACCAAGCCTCCCTGGCGGCGGTGGTCCGCAACTCTGACGTCCGCACCATCCTGGCCGGCCACCTGCACTACTCCACCACGGCCAGCTTCGCCGGTGTTCCGGTCTCGGTCGCGTCAGCATCCTGCTATACGCAGGACCTCAACGTTCCGGTGGGAGGCACCCGCGGGCAGGACGGCGGACAGGCCTTCAACCTGGTGCACGTATACGAGCACACAATCGTGCACTCGGTGGTGCCAATGGGCCGCGCGGCCACCGTGGGTGAATACGTCTCGCCCGAGGAAACCGCCCGGCGCCTGGCAGCTGCCGGAGTCCGGATTCCGGAAACCGCCAAGCAGCGCCGCAGCACCAAACAGGGCGTGGCCAGCAGCAAGTAGGCGCGCCGGGTTCCGGAGCCGGCCGCCGGTAAGTCCGGGCACCCGTGCCCGGACTTCACTTTTCCCAGGGAGCCTTGATGGGGAAGTACTTTTCCAGGAAGTCGGTCACGGCTTCTGCGCGTTCGTCGGCACTGACTTCGGGGAAACTGCCGTCGTTCAGGCAGAAGAAGTCCATGTTCCGCTTGGCGAGCAGCTTGGGCAGGTAGTTGATCCCGGCCCGCATGGTGGTGTCCACGTAGCGCACCTTCGCGGCCGTCTGCGTGACCGCTCGGCCTGTCAGCAGGGCGTAGTAGTGGTAGAACGAGTTCGTGACGGAGATGTTGTCCGCTGCCCGGAACCTGCTGGCCGCCGTCTTCCGGAATTCTTCCGGGAATTCTTCCTCCATCTGGGCCACGAGGCTGCGCCGCAGCGGAGCTGCAGTGTGTTCCAGGTGCCGGGTGGTGATCCGCCCGAACCGGTTCCAGAGAAGCTTGCGGTTGACCCGGGCGGCGTTCTCAAACCCGCTGCGCTCGGCAGCGTTCTCGCCCAGGCCGATCCTGGTTTCTGCCTCAATGAACTTGGTGATGCCGCCGGGTGTGAAGAACATGTCCGGGCCTACGGGCCGGCCAAAGAACATGTCGTCATTGGAGTAGAGGAAGTGTTCGGACAACCCTTCGATGTGGTGCAGTTGGCACTCGACCGCCTGGGAATTGTGCGTGGGCAGCACCGAGGGATCTGCAAAGAACTCTTCGCTGCGGACGATCGTGACGGACGGGTGCTCTGCCAGCCAGGCCGGAGCGGGGGAGTCCGTGGCGATGAAGATGCGGCGGATCCATGGGGCGAACATGTACACGGAGCGCAGCGCGTACTTGAGCTCGTTGATCTGCCGGAACCGGGCCTCATGGTCGTCGCCCTCGCCCAGGACCACGCCCTGCTGCTGCGCGCGGCGGGCCGCGATGTATTCCGGAGAGCTTCCGTCCACCCAGGAAAAGACCAGGTCGATGTCGAAGCTGATGTCGCTGGCGTGGTCGGCGAACATGTTCTCGATGGTGGGCCAGGTGTGGCCGTAGCGTTCCACCGTGCCGCGGACGGCGTCCTGCCGCAGCATGGTCCTGCGGGTCAGGGAGTTCTCGATGGGGAGGATCAGTTCTTCGCCTTCGAAGGACCACAGCTCGATCTGGACGCCGGCGGAGGCGCCGAATTCGAATCCGCCCACCGGCTCCACCCGCGGCCGGTACAGGCGGAAGATCCGTGCCTGCCGGTTGGAGGACAGTTCGCCGTCCGCCACCAGGACGGAGGTCTTCTTCTTGGCGTCCACGGTCATGGAGTAGAAGGGCTCGTCCCTGCACGCCTCCACCAGGGCGGCGCGGAGTTTCTTCCGGCTCTTCCAGTCCAGCGCCACCACGGGGCGGTCGTTGTTGCCGCGGACCAGGAGGTAGGCCAGGCCCGCGTTTGCCAGGACGTTCCGCAGGAACAGCAAATCTTCCACCATGGCCTGGTAGGGGGTCCTGGTGTCGTTGATCAGGGCGTAGCGGCCCTTGTGCCGGATGACATCGGGGCGGTGCCTGAGCCGTTGTTCCGCCGCCGCCGACGTGATCTCCGCGTGAAATTGTTCCTCCACGGACGCCTGGCCGCCGTAGTAGACCTCGTCCTGGACCGGTGCTTCTGTAATGGTTGTCTCCGTGGTGGTCGAAGTAAGCTTTCTTACCTGCATGATAGTCCTGCCGTGGTAACAGCAGGTTTCGGGCCGCGGCGGCAGGGGCTCAGGCGCCCAGCGCCTCCCGCCAGGCGCGCAGGAAAGCGCCGCCGGCGTCGTCGTGGATCACCGTGCTGTCCAGTCCCAGGTCCGCTGCCGTGAGGATCGGATACGGTTTGCCGGGCACGCCGTCCGCGGGCCGGACGTCGACGTGCTTGACCGGGTGGTCGTTGTGGTGCAGCCAGTCGGCCATCGCGTAGTCGGTCCGGGAATCGCCCACCGTCCGCCAAGCCTGGGGCGTGATGCCCTGGGCAGCCAGCAGTTCCACCGCGCGGCTGGCGCCGAGGTCCTTGCCCAGCCGCACGGACTCGATATCGGTGGAGATGATGGTGGGATCCACCCGGTAATCCACTGCGTCGTCGGAATTGGGCGCATGGTGGTCCAGCCGCACAACGCCCAGGCCGTGCCTGCCCATGAGCTCCATGGCGTCAGCGTCGAACAGCTTTTGCTCGGCCAGATACTCGGCGCTGGGCACGTCGATGTGCTGCTCCACCGAGACCATGGCGCGTTTGGTTTCGTCAAAGAACATGTGGGCGGCGTAATCCTCCGCCGCCAGGCGCCGGATGTCGTCGCCGTACGCTGCGGGCACGGCGAGTTCCCGGTCCACGTGGATGGGGCCCGGCCCGGCGGAGGTGTAGCTGAACCAGACGGCGCCCTTCTCGCACACGGCGTGGATGACCGTTCCCGCCGGGATCCCGGCGGCGATCATGGGTTCCATGACCTGTTCGCGGATGAACGCGTCCGAGCGGCCGGTGTTGAAGATGACGGGGATTCCGGCTGCCGCGAGTGCCACCAGGTCAAGGATGATGTCCGGCTTCACGTCGCGGGTCACTGGGCTTGCCACCGGTCCGTCCACATCCAGCAGCAGCGCCAGCGGGGGCGTGGATGGCAGGCGGGTTCCTGGCTCGGGCATGGCGGGGGAGTCGGATGCGGTCATGGCTCCATTCTGTCAGCAGGAACCGGCCCGTTGCCGTGGAACGGGGCGATGTGACGGATGGTCACTGTTTGGCTACAACCTGGCGCCGGTCCGCCCTGATGCTTTCGCTGGGGCGGCGCGGTGCCTACTGTTGCATGGTGATATTCAAAGCTGTGGGCGAGGGCCGCCCTTACCCCGACCATGGTTACAGCACCCCGAAGCAGTGGGCGTCGCTGCCGCCGCGGCCGGTCCGGCTGGACGAACTGGTGACCACCAAGCGCACGCTGGACCTGGAGGCCTTGCTGGCCGAAGATTCCACATTCTTCGGTGACTTGTTCCCGCACGTGGTGCAATACCAGGGAACCCTTTACCTGGAGGACGGCCTGCACCGCGCGGTCCGTACGGCACTGCACCAGCGCACGGCGATCCACGCCCGGGTCCTGGTGCTCGATGGCTAGCCGCCGGCCGAAAGACCCCAGCGTCCTGCACGGCCACCGTGTGGTGTCCGGCGCTGAGCTGCGGGCAGCGATGGAAGCGGCCAAGGACGCCGACGAAACGGCCCGGGTCCGCCGCCGCGCGCTCCACGGCGTGGTCCTGGTCCTGCTGGTTGGGATGATCGCCGCGGCCATCATCGTTGCCCTCGCCATCATTAACGGGCGGCTGAAGGTTCCCACGGCCGAGCCCAGCCAGAAGCCGGTGTCTTCATGCCCCACTGCGGTGTTCGACTACACGCCCAACGACAAGGTCAGCCTGAACGTCTATAACTCCACCACCCGGGCCGGCCTGGCCCGCTCCGTGGCGGATGAATTCCTGGCGCGGAAGTTCGCGGTGGGCAATGTGTCGAACGTCAATGCCGGCTACCGGGGCGTTGCTGCAGTGGTCTCAGGCGCGGCCGGGCAGGCTGCCGCCTTCACGGTGCAGCGCAATGTACCGGGGTCCGACTACTTCCAGGACAGCAGGACCGACGCCAGCGTGGACGTCATCCTGGCCCATGATTTCGCAGCGCTCGTCCCGGCGGATGTGGTGGACCAAACCCCTGGGACCCTGGGCTGCCCCAGGGAAAGCCGCCGCATTGCCGATGCCAACAAGCTTCCGGTAACCCCGGCCGCCGTGCCGGCGCGCTGACCACGGCTCAGCCGGCCGCCGCTTAGCCGGCCGCCGCCGGAAGGCCGGCCACGCGCAGGGGCCGCCCTTCGTCGTCGAACCTTGCTCCCGCCCCCAGCTGGATGAACCGCACCGTCCGGGCCACGCGCGCCTCCAGTTCGGCAGGCTCGTCGCTGCCCCTGGCGGCGCTGGAGGACAGCGTGCCCAGGATCAGCTGGGACTGTTGCCCCACGTCCGCCACCGGCAGGTAGCCCTGCTCCATGCCGTCACGCAGGATGCCCTGCAGCAGGGTGCTGAGCTCGCTGACGTGGTCGGAGAGTTTCGCGAAGGACGACGGCGACAGCACAGCCCCCATGGCCGGTCCGGGCGGGAGGTGGCGGCGGCTGAGGTCAACCACCTGGGCGCGGACGTAGAGGGCCAGCCGCTCCACCGGGTTCTCCAGGCGGCCCAGTGAATCGCGCAGGTCCGAGAGGAACTTTTCCGTCTCCTCCAGCGCGTAGGAAATCAACAGTTCCTCGATGTCCGCGTAGTAGTTGTAGACGGCGGTCCGGCCCACGCCTGCGTGCCGGGCCACGTCCGTCATGGTCAACCCGGGAAGGCCGTGGGTGAAAAGGAGTTCGCCGAAGGCTGTGAGGATACGGCGCTGCGTATCAGCGCGTTGTTCGGCGTTGCTGGCCGCTGAAATCCTGGGCATACAGACACTTTACCGCGATGTGTCAGTAAACGGCGCTAGAGTGCGCAGCCATCCGGACCGCAGGCCCCGGCCTCCGCGGAATCGACCAACACCAACGGGTTGGCTTCCTGCCACGCCTGGTTGAGCGCGCGCGTGAACGTTTCCGCCGGCTGGGCGCCGGACAGGCCGAACTTGCGGTCAATGACAAAGAAAGGGACACCACTGATGCCCAGGGACTGGCCTTCCTGGAAATCGGACCGCACCGCGTCCGAGTACTTGTCCGTGGTGAACAGTTCGTCCACCTCGTCCTCCGGCAAGCCAAGCTCCCGGCCCAGTCCTGCCAGGTATTCCCGGCTGCCAATGTCTTTGCCGTGCTCGAAATGGTCGCTGAGGAGGCGCTCCTTGGCGGCGTCCTGCTTGCCGTGGACGGCAGCGAGGTGGATCAGCCGGTGGGCCGTGAAACTGTTGGCCACCACCACCTTGTCGAAGCGGTAGTTGAGGCCCTCGTCCTTGGCCTGCTGTGCCACGTGCTCGAACATCTGCGAGACCTGCTGGGCCGGCATCCCCTTGCGGCTGCTCAGGTATTCCAGTTCGGTGCCATCGAAGTGCTCCGGCAGCCCGGGATCCAGCTGGTAGCTCCGCCACACCACATCAACAGCATCACGGTGCGGGAAGGATGCCAGGGCGGCCTCAAAGCGGCGTTTGCCGATGAAGCACCACGGGCAGGCGACGTCGGACCAGATCTCAATCTTCATGGCCTGCATAACCGGCCGGCAGGGGGCGCCATTCCGGCACCTGCCATGAGATCCGCCACATTGGGTCTTGTGGCAGCGGCCGTCGTGGGCAATAGTCGGATCAGGTGGTCATGCAGCGGCCCTCGGAATCGAAGACTCATCGGGTGCAAGAGCGCATCCGGTGTAATTTAGCCCGGCCTGCTGGGGAGCCCGGCCTGTAACCTGGGAGGCCAGGAATGCGGATTGGACTTGTCTCAGGGCCGTGGATCCCGGTCCCGCCGGCAACCTACGGAGGCACGGAAAGGGTGGTGGACGCCCTTGCCCGGGGCTTCGCCGCCGCCGGGCACGAGGTCCTGCTCGCGGCACCGCTCGAGAGTACGTGCCCGGTTAGGCTCGTTCCGGGGATGCGGACCGCCGAGTACGAAGGACTCGGCACCAGCATCAGCGAACTCAGCCATGTTGTCAGGGCTTACGAGGGACTGCAGGACGTCGACATCATCCACGACCACACCATGGCGGGGCCCCTCTACCTGCACCGGCCGGCCGGGGTCCCGGTGGCCACCACCATCCACGGGCCCATCCACGCCCAAGCGGCGGATATCTACCGCGCCGTTGCCCGGCGTGGTGCCGTGATCGCCATCTCCAAGGACCAGGCGTCGCACGCCCCCGCTGTTCCCGTCACCCGGATCATCCACCACGGGATGGACCTCTCCGCCGTGCCCGTGGGGACCGGCAGCGGCGGCTACCTGTGTTTCGTTGGCCGCTCGTGTCCGGACAAGGGACTCCTTGAGGCCATCACCATCGCCAGGCAGGTTGGAATGCACCTCAAAATTGCGGTCAAGATGCGCGAACCGGAGGAGGTCCGCTTTTTCCGGGAAGTCATTGAACCAATCCTGGGCCCCAACGAGGACTTCGTCGGGGAAGTGGACGATGCCGCCAAATACCGGTTGGTTGGCGGTGCAACGGCGTTCCTGAACCCTATCCAGTGGTCCGAACCGTTCGGCCTGGTGATGATCGAGGCGCTCGCTACCGGCACCCCGGTGATTGGGACGCTCATCGGAGCGGCTCCGGAAATTGTCGAGCACGGCCGGACGGGATTCCTGGGAAAAACCGAGGAACTGGCCGGCTTTGTGGCGGCCGCGGCCGGGCTGGACAGGGCTGTGTGCCGGCAAGCCGTGGAAGAACGCTTCAGCGCCGCCCGTATGGTTGCCGACCACCTGGAGCTTTACGCCGAACTCATAGAAGGGAGGATGCCCTCAGGGGTTCCGCAGGTTCCCCGGGTGCACCAGAATTTATTGGGGGCCTGAATGCTTCCCGATCCAGGGGGCATCTGCCGGAGAAGGGAGCCTTTCCATGACCGCCTGGAACGAAGACAACGAGGCAGCAGTATCCGATTCGGGATCGGTCACGGTCTTGGAGGGATCGTCGTTCTGCATCTCCTCCGGCACGGGCGACATCAGTCCTGACGCCGGAACCAACGGAGTCTTCTTCCAGGACACGCGGATCATCTCGCGCTGGATGCTCAGGATCAACAGCGCATTGCGCGAACCATTGTCAGCCCAACGCCCGCAACCGTTCGAGGCCACGTTCGTGGGCCGCGCCAAATGGCCCGGCGGCAGGTTTGACAGCCCCCTGGTGGTCCGCCAGGTCCGCCACATCGGCCCGGGGCTGCAGGACGATATTTCCCTTGAAAACTATGCGGCCGAACCGGTGGAGTGCGAGATCGAGCTGCTCGTCGACGCCGACCAGGCAGACCTCTTCGAAGTAAAGGGCGGCCGTACCAGCGGCCTGGACGATACCACCCGGGCCATCACGGACGGGAGGCTGGTCATCGAAGCATCACGGCACGGCCAGCAACGAGGGACCGCCGTCGGCGCACGGGGGGCAGAGGTCAGCACGGACGGGCTGCGGTTCCATGTCACTGTTCCGGCACGGGGCAAATGGAGCACCAGCGTCATAGTGGTGCCCTTGGTCAACGGTGAGGCGCCGGAGGAACCCTTCAAGGAGGGGCGGCTTCCGCGCCACCGGGAAGGGGTTCGCCGGCACTTGGACTGGGAGGAAGGCGTCCCGCGGATCAGCATCGAGGACTCCAGCTTCCAGAACGTGCTCAACCGGAGCCAGAGCGACCTTGGTGCCCTGCGCATCTTTGATGCCCACCATCCCAACCGGGCTGCGGTGGCGGCCGGGGCGCCCTGGTTCATGGCCCTGTTCGGCCGGGATTCGCTGCTGACCTCCTACATGAGCCTGATGGTCAACCCCAACCTCGCCTTGGGCACGCTCCAAACCTTGGCCGGGATCCAGGGTAAGAAAGTGGACGTGGATTCCGAGGAGGAACCTGGCCGCATCCCGCATGAGGTCCGGCTCGGCGTCACTGCCGGCCTGTCCCTGGGAGGGACGGCGTACTACGGCACCGCCGACGCCACCCCCCTTTTCGTCTCCACCCTGGGGGAGCTAAGCCGGTGGGGCCTTTCCCGGGACGCGATCCAGCCCCTGCTGCCACACGCCGACCGGGCGCTGGAATGGATCGAAAAATACGGCGACCGGGACGGCGACGGTTTCGTGGAATACCTCCGGCCCAACGACCACGGCCTGGTGAACCAAGGCTGGAAGGACTCCTGGGACGGGATCAATTTCGCCGACGGAACCATCGCCGAAGCCCCGATCGCCCTCTGTGAAGTCCAGGCGTATGTCTACTCCGCGTACCTTGGCAGGTCCCTGCTGGCCCACTGGAGCGGCGATTCCGCCCTCGAAAAGCACTGGGCAGACAAGGCAGCCGCCTTCAAAGAGGAGTTCAACAAGAAGTTCTGGCTGCCGGACAAGGGCTACTACGCGGTGGCGCTGGACAAGGACAAACGGCCCGTCGATGCGCTGACCTCGAACATCGGCCACTGCCTCTGGACGGGCGTCGTGGACGAAGACAAAGCCGTGTCCGTCATGGAGAACCTGATGTCCCCGCAGATGTTCACCGGCTGGGGCATCCGCACGCTGGCGTCCGACATGGGCGCCTACAACCCGGTCAGCTACCACAACGGCTCGGTGTGGCCCCACGACACGGCACTGGTGGCCACCGGGCTGATGCGCTACGGGTTCGTGGACGAGGCCAAGCGGGTGGCCTCCGGGATCCTCGACGCCGCCCGGCATTTCGACGGGCGGCTGCCGGAGCTGTTCTGCGGGTTCGACCGTGGCGAATACCCTGGTCCGGTTCCGTATCCCACCGCGTGCTCGCCGCAGGCCTGGGCCGCGGCGGCGCCCGTGCAACTGGCACGGATCCTGTTGCGGTTCGACCCCGTCTTCACCCGCGGGGTGGTGCACCTGGCACCGATCCTGCCGGAGACGGTGGGCACCTTCCGGGCCGAAAATGTCCTGCTGGACGGAAGCCGGGTGACCATCAAAGCCACCGGAACCACCGGCACCATTGAAGGCCTTCCGCCGGGACTGAAGCTGCTGGCCGAGCCCCGGCCGCCGCTGGCCTACCCGTTGGAAGCGGCGGCGGCGGGCCTTGGCGCCCGCAGGCTCCCCTAAGGGAGGGGGCGTTCCAGCACGAAGTCGTGTTCCACCGTGCTGCCCAGCCGGAAGGACTTGGTTCCCACCTTGCGGAAACCCGACTTCCCATAGAAGCGGATGGCCCGGGCGTTCTGGCTGTTGACGCCCAGCCAGGCGCCCGCCGCACCGGTTGCGGCGGCTGCCTCAAGGCTGGCGTGCATGAGCTCGGCGGCGGCGCCCAACCCGTGGTAGTCAGGGTGGACGTAGCACTTGCTGATCTCCACGGACGGGACCAGCGTCAGCGCGGAGGAAACGTCCGGGTCCGTGGCGGGCCGGTCCACCAGCAGGCTGTAGCCGGTGAGCGGGCCGTCGGCATCGATGACCAGGATGGTGATGTCCGGGTCAGCGAGGTAGCGCGTGAAGTGTGCTTCGCTGAGCGTGTTGGCCAGGTGCGCGGCGATGTCGGATGGTGACGACGACGGCGGGCAGGCAAGCGGAAAGGTGACGGCTGCCAGCTCGGCCAGCGGGCCGGCGTCGTCCGCCGTTGCCCTGCGGATGCTGTGGGTCATGGGCGCCTTCCGGCTCAGTCGGTGATGGTGCGGATGGGGGAGCCGGCCAGCCAGGCGGTGATGTCCTCCACGGCTCCGCCGTAGAACTGCCGGTAGCTTTCCTGCGTGACGTAGCCCAGGTGGGGCGAGAGTACCGTGTTGGGGGCGGCCAGGAGCGGGTGCCCGGCCGGCAGCGGTTCCTGGTCGAAGACGTCCAGGGCCGCGCCGCGGATCCAGCCCTCGGCCAGGGCCCTGAGGAGTGCGTCCTGGTCAACCAAGGGCCCCCGCGCCGTGTTCACGAGGATGCCTTCGGGGCCGAGCAGCCGCAGTTCTTCCTCGCCCACGATGTTTTCGGAGCGCGGGGAGAGCCGCAGGTGGAGGGTTGCGACATCGGCGAGGGTGAACAGTTCAGCCTTCGAGACCAGGCGCGCGCCGGCGTCGGCCGCGGCCTCCGCCGTCAGGTTCGGGCTCCACGCCACCACGTCCATCCCGAAGGCCCGGCCGTACGCCGCTACCCGGCGGCCGATCTTGCCCAGCCCCACGATGCCAAGGGTCTTCCCTGCCAGCTCGAAGCCCACCGTGGACTGCCAGCCGCCGGCGCGCAGCGAGTGGTCCTCGGCCGGCAGATGCCGTGCGATGGCCAGCAGCAAGGCCCAGGTCAGCTCCGGGGCGGCAGTGGGTGAGCCGGGCGTGCCGCACACGGTAACTCCGTGCTCGGCCGCCGCCGCGACGTCGATCGAGGCGTTGGCCATGCCGGTGGTCACCAGCAGCTGCAGGGCGGGAAGTTGCTCAAACACCTCACGCGGGAACGCGGTCCGCTCGCGCATGGCGATCACCATGGTGGTGCCTGCCAACGCCGAGACCAGGGCGTCGCGGGAGGCGAAGGGTTCCCGGTACGAGGTGATGGTGACGCCCGCAGCCTCCAGGGCCGCGAAGTCGGCGAAGCCGTGGGCCACGTCCTGGTAGTCATCAAGGATGGCAAGCCGGTGCGTCATGGGTGTCCTTTGCGGTGTCCAGTCGTCCACAGTCACGTTCATCGTATGGCAGGGCCGCGCAGGTGGTCGCCTGGAGTTCCGGGCTCGCGCGGCGTGATAGCAATGAGGGTGATGAATCAAAGCCCATTCCCCATGTTGTCCCTGTGAGCGCCGGCGTCCTTTCCCGCGTGCCCAAGAGCTGGATCCTGCTGGCCTGCATCGGCCTGCTGGCCCTGAACCTGCGGGGCCCCTTCGTGGCGGTCGCGCCCCTGGTGGACCTCATGCAGGCCGAATTGCACTTCTCGCCGGTCATGCTGGGGCTGCTGACGAGTATCCCGGTGCTCTGCTTCTCGCTTGCTGCTCCATTGGCCTCTCTGGCGGCGCGGAGGTTCGGGGCAGAGTTCGCCGTCACGCTGACCATCCTGGGTGTCCTTGCCGGCGTGGTGGTCCGTTCCGCGGGCGGCCCGGTGCTGGTGGTGGCCGGTACCGTGCTCATCGGGGTGGCCATCACGGTGGGAAACATTGCGGTGCCCCTGATCATCCGCCGCGATTTCGCACCGCGCCGGCAGGGGACCGCCATGGGGATCTACACGGCGGCATTGAACATCGGGTCCTTCCTGACCTCGGTGGCCATGGCCCCGCTGGCAGCGGTCACCGGGTGGCGGCTTGCGCTCGCCGCCGTCGCTGTCCTTGCGGTCGCCGCCATTGTGGTGTGGGTCCTGGCGGTGGGGCCGCGCACGGCATTCCTGGTGTCGGATCCGGATGAGGCCTCGGGTGGGGACGGGCAGCGGGCGACGGCGCGCAGTTCCGGATGGACAACGTTCGGGCTGACCGCGGGCTTCGGCGGCCAGGCGTTCTCCTACTACGGCGTCACCGCCTGGCTGCCCAGCTACCTGCACGACGAACTGGGGATGAATGCCGCGCAGGCCGGTGCCGCGTCCTCGATCTTCCAGATCCTGGCGATCGTGGGCGGCCTTGGCGTTCCCTTTGCGGCCAAATACATGAGTACGACGGCGGTGGCGGTCACCTTGGGGACGTTGTGGCTTGCCGTTCCCGTAGGGCTCCTGGTCCTGCCGCAGCTGTGGTGGCTGTGGTCCACGTCCGGCGGCATCGCCCAGGGCGGCGGCATCACCCTGATCTTCATCGCCGTGATCAAGCTGGCGCGCGACCAGGCCTCCGCCGGCCGGATGTCCGCAACGGTCCAGGGCCTTGGCTATTGCCTCGCTGCCGTTGCCCCTCCGCTGGTGGGCTTCGTCCACGACACGTCCGGCTCGTGGACGCCGGCCCTGCTGGTCATCCTGGCCTCCGTACTGACCTTCTTCGCCAGCACCACCCTGTCCGTGCGGAAGGTGCCGAAGGGGCGCTAAGGCCGCGTCCGCCGTCGGGCGTTCCGCCACCCCGACGCCCGCTCACTTCTTGCATCAAACGGCGGAACGCCCGCTCACTTCTTGCATCAAACGGCGGAACGCCCGCTCACTTGATGCACCAGACGGCGGAACGCCCGCTCACTTCTTGCATCAAACGGCGGAACGCCCGCTCACTTCTTGCATCAAACGGCGGAACGCCCGCTCACTTGATGCACCAGACGGCGGAACGCCCGCTCACTTCTTGCATCAAACGGCGGAACGCCCGCTCACCTCTTGCATCAAACGGCGGAACGCCCGCTCACTTTCTTGGGGAAAGTGAGCGGGCGTTCCGGGTTTTCCTGCAACAAGTGAGCGGGGGTGTGAGGGGTGCTCCGTGGCCGGGCCGGCGCCCCGGATTTCGGGGGGCCTGTTGCGAAGGGCGTGCCGGCCCGGCAAACGGAAGTTGTGGTGGGTCAGGCCGCTGCCAGCTCCTCGACCGTGGCCTTCTCGCGGGCTTCCGTGAGGTAGCGGGCATAGGCGGGGAGCGTCAGGAAGGACGGGAACTCACGGCTGAGCGTGACTTCCTCGAAGATGTCTCGGGCGTCCTCAAAACGGTCGCCGTCGAAGCGCTCCAGCCGGGCGAATTCCTCGTCCAGGAGTTCTTCCACCCATTCGTGGCTGATGATCTCGCCGTGGTCCGTGATGGCGCGGGCGTAGATCCACTGCCACAGCTGGGACCGGGAGATCTCGGCGGTGGCGGCGTCCTCCATCAGGTTGTGGATGGCTACGGCGCCGTTGCCGCGGAGCCAGGACTCGATGTAGCGGATGCCCACCTCGATGTTGTTCCGGATGCCCTGCTCGGTGATGGTGCCGGTGGTGGCAGCGACGTTAATCAGGGCGCGGTCATCGGGGGTGACGTCCTCGCGGAGCCGGTCCAGCTGGTTGGGCTTGCTGCCGAGGACGCCGTCAAACACTTCGCGGCAGACGGGCACCAGGTCGGGGTGGGCCACCCAGGAACCGTCGAACCCGTCGTTGGCCTCGCGGGTCTTGTCCGCACGTACCTTCTCGAGGGCGTTGGCGTTGGCTTCCGGGTCCTTGCGGTTGGGAACGGCTGCGGCCATGCCGCCGATGGCCATGGCACCGCGCTTGTGGCAGGCCCGGACCAGCTGTTCGGTGTAGGCGCGCATGAACGGCTGGGTCATGGTCACCTGGCCGCGGTCCGGGAGGACGAAGCGCGGGCCGCGGGTACGGAAGTTCTTGATCAGGGAGAAGATGTAGTCCCAGCGGCCGGCGTTCAGGCCCGAGGCGTGGTCGCGGAGTTCGTACAGGATCTCCTCCATCTCGAACGCTGCGGTGATGGTTTCGATCAGCACGGTGGCTCGGATGGTGCCCTGCGGGATGCCGAGCAGGTCCTGGGCCAGGATGAAGATGTCGTTCCACAGCCGGGCTTCCAGGTGGTTCTCGATCTTGGGCAGGTAGAAGTAGGGGCCCTTGCCCTGGGCGAGCAGGCGGCGGGCGTTGTGGAAGAAGAACAGGCCGAAGTCCACGATGCCGCCGGCGATGGGCTGGCCGTCGATCAGCATGTGCTTTTCCGGCAGGTGCCATCCGCGGGGGCGGACCACGATGGTGGGCAGGTCGCCGTCCGCCTTCAGCTTGTAGTCCTTGCCTTCTTCGGTGGTGAAGTCGATCCGGCGCTCCAGCGCGTCGGTGAGGTTCAGCTGGCCTTTGATCACGTTCCGCCAGGTGGGGGTGGAGGAGTCCTCCATGTCCGCCAACCAAACCTTCGCGCCGGCGTTCAGGGCGTTGATGGTCATTTTCTTGTCCACCGGGCCCGTGATTTCGACGCGGCGGTCCTCCAGGCCGGGTGCGGGGGGAGCCACCCGCCAGGACGAATCATTACGGATCTCCTCGGTCTCCCGCAGGAAACGCGGGTCCGTTCCGGCGGCAATGTCGGCCCGGCGCGCGCGCCGTGCCTGCAGCAGCTCCTGGCGCCGCTCAGCGGTGGCCCGGTGCAGCTTGGCAATGAAGGAGAGGGCATCCGGGGTGAGCACCTCGTCCTGGCGGCAAATGGGCTGGGCGGTCAAGGTAATGCCATTGATCGTGAAGCTGTCAGTGAAGCTGTTCATTTCAGTCTCCTTAAAGACAAAAGGGAAGTTCGACGGCGGGTAGCAGCAGGGTGGCGACTGAGGCACGAGGCCGAGGAGCCGGTGTCGCGGCAGCCTGCGTAAAAGGGGCCCTGCGTCCGGCCTCGGCGAGTTCTACGAGCCCAAGGCCGGACGTGGGGAATAGCAGGCAGAGACGATGCCGGTCCGAAGGCCGGACGGAAGCGCCGCCGTCGTAAGCGTTAGTGGAACTGGCCCTCTTCGGTCGATCCGACCAGGGCGAGGGTGGAGGCGTTGGGGTTGAGCGCCGTGGAGATGGTGTCGAAGTAGCCGGTGCCGACTTCGCGCTGGTGCTTGGTTGCGGTGTAGCCGCGGGACTCGGAGGCGAATTCCTTTTCCTGGAGTTCGACGTAGGCGCTCATGCCTTCACGGGCGTAGCCGTGGGCGAGGTCGAACATCGAGTAGTTCAGGGCGTGGAAGCCGGCCAGGGTGATGAACTGGAACGTGAAGCCCATGGCGCCGAGTTCGCGCTGGAACTTGGCGATGGTGGCGTCGTCCAGGTGCTTGCGCCAGTTGAACGACGGCGAGCAGTTGTAGGAGAGCATCTGGTCCGGGAACTCGGCCTTGACGGATTCGGCGAACTTGCGTGCCAACTCCAAGTCCGGGGTGCCCGTTTCCATCCAGATGAGGTCGGAGTACGGGGCGTAGGCCTTGGCGCGGGCGATGCAGGGTTCGATGCCGTTGCGGACCTTGTAGAAGCCCTCGGCGGTGCGCTCGCCGGTGATGAACTCCTGGTCCCGCTCGTCCACGTCGGAGGTGATCAGGGTGGCTGCCTCGGCGTCGGTGCGGGCAATGACGACCGTGGGGGTGCCGGCGACGTCGGCTGCCAGGCGGGCCGCGTTCAGGGTGCGGACGTGCTGCTGGGTGGGGATCAGCACCTTGCCGCCGAGGTGGCCGCACTTCTTCTCCGAGGCGAGCTGGTCCTCCCAGTGAACGCCGGCCGCGCCGGCCTGGATCATGGATTTCATGAGTTCGTAGGCGTTCAGCGGGCCGCCGAAGCCGGCTTCGGCGTCCGCGACGATCGGGACCAGCCAGTCCTCGACGGTTTGGATGCCCTCGGAGAATTCGATCTGGTCGGCGCGGAGCAGGGCGTTATTGATGCGGCGGACCACCGTGGGAACGGAGTTGGCCGGGTAGAGGGACTGGTCCGGGTAGGTGTGGCCGGAGTTGTTGGCGTCCGCGGCCACCTGCCAGCCGGAGAGGTAGATGGCGCGCAGGCCTGCCTTGACCTGCTGCACGGCCTGGTTGCCCGTCAGGGCGCCCAAGGCGTTCGTGTAGCCGCCGGTCTTGTGCTCCTCGGTGAGCTGCTTCCACAGCTTTTCGGAGCCGCGGCGGGCCAGGGTGTGCTCCTCGGAGACACGTCCCCGGAGACGGACGACGTCGGAGGCTGAGTAGTCCCGGGTCACACCTTCCCAGCGGGGGTTGGCGGCCCACTCGAGCTCCAGGGCGGCGGCCTGCTGAGTTGTGTCCTGGCCGGACGGCTGCTGGGTGGGCTCAAATGCTGCAGTCATCGTTGATCTCCTTGATTGAGCTCCGGATGGAGTAGGTGGGAACCTCGCCGTTGAGGCTCCCACCGGCTTATCCGGTGCGGTGTTTCTTTCCGTGACAACTACTTTTCAGCACTTTCAACCCCCTTTCTAGATGAAAACTGTGGAAAGAAATGCACTTCTTCCCGTATTCTTCAGAAATGTCGCCATCAAGCTGGAACAGGGACGTTTCCCAGACGCCCTCCACCGCCGCCCCGGAACTGGACGTCATCGCCTTGGGACGCCGCGTCCGCCACCTGCGCAAACAAGCCGGCCTGACGCTCGATGACCTGAGCGCCGCCGTCGGCACCGCTCCCAGCCAGCTCAGCCTGATTGAAAACGGCAAGCGGGAGCCCAAGCTGACGCTGCTTCAACACCTCGCAGGGGCGCTCAATGTCAGCATTGACCAACTGCTCGGCGCCGAGCCGCCCAGCCGTCGGGCCGCCCTGGAAATCGAGCTGGAACGGTACCAGCGCGGACCGCTGTACGAGTCGCTGGATCTGCCCAAAATCCGTATCAGTTCGCGGCTGCCGCTGGATGTGCTGGAGGCCCAAGTGGGGCTGCTGCACGAGCTCGAACGGAAGATGAACGAGCAGGTGGCCACCCCTGAGGAAGCCCGCCGCGCCAACGGGGAACTGCGGGCCATGATGCGGGAACGCGGGAACTACTTTCCGGAGTATGAGGCCGAGGCCCAAAAGGTCCTCAAGGAGGTGGGCTACACCACCGGTCCGCTGAGCCAGCACGTCATCGCAGACATCGCCGCGCACCTCGGTTTCACCCTGCACCATGTGGGTGATCTGCCGCATTCCACCCGGTCCGTGACGGATTTGAAGAACCGCAGAATTTACCTGACCCAGAGCCAGCGGCAGGACCACGACCCCCGCTCGGTGCTGCTGCAGGCGCTGGGCCACTACGTCCTGGGCCATGAAACGCCCAAGAACTACGGCGACTTCCTGGCCCAGCGGGTGGCCACCAACTACTTCGCGGCCGCCCTGCTCCTGCCCGAACAGGCCACGGTGGAATTTCTGCAAAAAGCCAAAGCTGCCAAGGAAATCGCGGTGGAGGACATCCGGGACGCGTTCGCTGTGTCCTACGAGACCGCAGCGCACCGGTTCACCAACTTGGCCACCAAGCACCTGGGCATCACCACGCATTTCCAGAAAACGCACCAAAGCGGGATCATCTACAAGGCCTACGAGAACGACGGCGTGAACTTCCCCCAGGACCACACCGGCGCCATCGAGGGGCAACCGTCGTGCAAGGCGTGGACATCGCGGGCGGTGTTCGACGTGCCGGACAAGTTCAGCGCGTACAGCCAGTACACCGACACGCCGTCGGGCACGTATTGGTGCACGGCCCGCACGGAGCGCTCCGCCGCCGGGGAGTTCTCCCTGAGCATTGGGGTGCCCTACCAGCACGTGAAGTGGTTCCGCGGGCGCGAGACCACGGCCCGCGCCACCTCCAACTGCCCGGATCCGACCTGCTGCAAGCGTCCGCCTGCCGAACTGACTAACCAGTGGGCCGGCAATGCCTGGCCGTCGGCGCGGGCCCACTCACACCTCTTGGCCGCCATGCCGCCCGGCGCCTTCCCGGGCGTGGACGAAACCGAGGTGTACAGCTTCCTGCAGGCCCACTCCGGGAGTTGAGACGCACGCCCGCTCACGTCTTGCGGCTATCCCCCGCACGCCCGCTCACATCTTGCCAAAGAAGTGAGCGGGCGTCGGGGGTTTTCCGGTCGAAAGTGAGCGGGCGTTGGGGGTTTTCCGGTCGGAAGTGAGCGGGCGTTTGGGGTTTTCCTGTCGGAGGTGAGTGGGCGTTTGGGTTTTTCCGGTCGGAGGTGAGCGGGCGTTGGGTCAGCCGTGCAGGGTCCGGTAGGCGTCGGCCGCGGCGGGGTGCAGGGGGACGCCGGCGGTATTGATGAGGCTTTCGGCGCTAAGGAACTGCACCCCCAGGCTGGACTGTGGAATGAGTTCGCCGGCGTTATGCACCAGCAGTTGCACCGTCCGCTCCACCGTGGCGTTGTCCAGGTCCCGGCGGCACAGCAGCAGGTTGGGCGCGCCCACCGTCCACACGGCCGGGATGCCGGGGTAGCTGCCTTCGGGGATGAGGACGCGGTCATAGATGCCGCCGTACCGCCGTCGCAGTTCGGGCAGCAGGCCGGAGAGGTCCAGCAGCCCCAGCGCCACCTCCTGCTGGGCTGCGGCGATGGCGGCCGTCGGCACGCCACCGGACCAGAACAACGCATCCACGGCACCCGCCTTCAGAGCGGCAATGCCGTCGTTCAGGCCAAGATTTTCGACGGCAGCGGTCCCGGCTGTGGGCGCTGCGGCAGTTGCCGAGGCACCCAGGCCGGCCGCTTCAAGGAGCCTGGGGGTGGTGAGGGAAGTACCGGACCCCGGCTGTCCCACGGCAACCCGGCGCCCGGCAAGCCCGGAGACATCCCGGATCCCACTGTCCTTGCGCACCACGCAGTGGACGTAGTTTTCGTAGACCTTCCCGATCGCTGCGATCTCTGGCGCATTCCCGCTGGATTTGTCCCCGGCAGCGTCCGCGAGGGCCACGGCAAACGCGGCGCGCCCGGCTCGGAGTTCGGCAATGTTGTCCAGGCTCCCGCCGGTGGCTACGGCGCGCGCATGGTTGGCCACGCCGTGACGCTCCAGGGCCGCCGCCAGGAGCGTCGAGAACTCGAGGTAGAAGCCGCCCGGTTCGCCGCCCGCCACAATGAGGCTCTCCGGCCGGTCCCCGCCGGTGCAGGCACTGAGGGCGGGCGGCAGCGTGGTTGCAAGTCCGACGGCGGTGGCCCACGCCAGGACGGACCGGCGGGACGGGTGCGGTGCCGGGATGGAAACGCTAGGCACGGGTACCACCGCCGGGCATCGCATCCGGGGCGGCATTCGAGTAGGCGTGGAACTCGATCCGGGCCGTCAATCCGTGGGGGACTGCTTCGGCCAGCACCAGCCGGGCCCCGTTCGCGGCGGCAAGCTCACCCACGATGGTCATACCCAGCCCGGTCCCGGGAACCGAGGAGTGCCGGGGGGACCGCCAGAACCTGGTGGCAGCCGAGGCGCGTTCGGACGCCGAAAGCCCCGGGCCGTCGTCGGAAATTTCCACCACAACCGCGTCCATCTCCGTCCGCACGGCAGCGGTGACGGTGGCCCCGGGCGCGTACTTGAAGGCGTTGCCGAGGAGTTCGTCCAGCATCTGGGCCAGCTCGGCGGCCCGGCACGCAATCAGGGCCGCAGGATGGGGTGCCGGCACGAGCACCAGGCGGCACCCGGCCTGGTCCGCCAGGGGTGCCGCCCTTTCGATTTCCCCCTGAAGGACGGGGAACGGGTCGACGGGCGGGGCGGCCGCATGGTCCGCGGGAGAGCCAGATGCCCGCAGGTACCCTTCCGAGGCCCGGTGCTCCGCGGCGGCAAGTTTCAAAACCCCGTCAAGGATGTCCTCCACCCGCTCAAGCTCCGCCACGGCCCGGTCCGCTCCGTCGTGTTCGCGGGCGGATTTCAGCTCAAGCTGGAGCAGGTCCAGCCGCAGCCGGAGTGCGCCCACGGGGTTGCGCAGCTGGTGGGACGTGTCCGCGATCAGCTGCCGTTGCGCTTCCATGCTGGCGCTCACGGTCCTGGCCATCGCCGTGAACGACCGGCTCAGTTCCCGCAGCTCCGGGGGACCTTCCTCCGGAAGCCGCTCGGTGCGCCCGGTCCGTTCCAGCTCGTGCACCGCCGAATCAAGCCGGAGGACGGGCCGCAGCACCCAGCCGGTGACCCTGGCCGCCCCCAGCAGGAGCACTGCTGCCAGCGCCAGGGCGGCAACGCCCACACCGAGCCAGCGCTGCTGGAGCTTCTGCCGGGCCGTCTCCGCGTGGACGTCCAGGACCACGGCACCGAGCACCTGGCTGGCGCTGCCAAAGGGCCGGAAAATGACGTGCGACCCCGCGCCGAAGGGCTCCAGCGGTTCCAGGGACGTGTTGCTCACGTTCAGCCGGGCCATCGACAGCGCGTCCTGCACATCGGGCCGGCCCGCGTCCAGGTCCCCCGAACGCAGCGTGGCCTGCTGGACGCGGACCACCATCCCTTCGCCATACAGCCCGGAATAGGTGTCCATTTCCCGCTGCAGGCGCACGGTGTCGCCGTCGTTCGCGGCGTCAAAGGCCACTTGTGCCAGCCGGTTCAAGGAGGCCGCCCGATTGATCTGCAGTTCCTGGGTCAGCTCCCGGGAGGCGGAGGTCAGGATGGTGCCCGAGATCAGGAAGACCACCACCAGGCACAGCACGCTGAGGACCCCGAGCACCCGCAGCCTCATCCGGCAGCCGCCTCGACGCGGTAGCCCACGCCGCGGACATTGATGATGAATCCCGGCTTGCCGAGTTTTGCCCGCAGCCCGGTGAGGTGCACGTCCAGGGACCGGGACGAGGCCAGGAAGGCGTCACCCCAGAGGGCGTCCAGGATCTGTTCCCTGGTGACCACCGAGCCTGCATGGCTGGCCAGCAAGGCGAGGAGTTCGAATTCCGTGGCGGTCAGCGGCACCGGTTCGCCTGCCCTGGACGCGGTGCGCTTGGCCAGGTCGATCTCCACATCGCCAAGCACGATCACCTCCTGCGGCGTCCCCCTGCTGCGCCCGGCCCGGCGCGTTACAGCTTCTATCCGGGCCAGCAGTTCCACCAGCTTCACCGGTTTGACCAGGTAGTCGTCCGCGCCGGAGCGGAGCCCGAGCACCACGCTGCGTTCGTCGTCGCGCGCCGTCAAAATCAGGATGGGCACATCGGTGACCTGCCGGAGCTTGCGCAGCACCTCCAGGCCGTCCATGTCCGGAAGCCCGAGGTCCAGCAGTATCACCTGGAAATTCCGGTGGGAGAGCAGCGCGTCAGCGCCCCGGGACAACCGCCGCGGGTGGTGCCCGGCGCTTTCGACGGCGGCCGTGAGCGCGCCGGCCATGGCGTCGTCGTCCTCGACGATCAGCACGTCCATGGCCATCTTCCTTGCCGCGTTTCCACTGTTTCCAGGTCCAGTTGCCGGTTCATTCCCGCCCCCGTGAGACTACCGCGTGGCGGGAAAATTTGCCCGACGGCGGGAGATCGGGCAGGGGGAAAGCGGGGCGCCGCGAAACCTAAGGAAGTGTTAGGAAAGTGCGTTCCTCGTTGGTTGTGCGGTAAATCACCCATACCGTGGATGAGGCCCTCCGCCGCAGGAGGCCGAGGTTACTACAGGAGGAACTCACCGATGAGCACCCAACAAGCCGCGCCCCAGTCGGAGGCAGCCCAGACCCGCCGGGCGGTGGGCAACATCCTGAAGGGCTCCGCGGGCAACCTCGTGGAATGGTACGACGTCTACATTTACACGGCGTTCCTGGCGTACTTCCAGCCACACTTCTTCAACTCCAAGGATCCGCTGCAGGGCGCACTGGAAGGCATGGCTGTCTTTGCCGTCACGTTCCTGATGCGGCCCATCGGCAGCTGGTTCTTCGGCAGGTTCGCCGACCGCAAGGGCAGGAAGGCGGCCCTGACGCTGAGCGTGACCATGATGTCCGCGGGCTCATTCTTCATCGCCATCCTGCCCACCAAGGACGTGATCGGCGTCTGGGCGCTGGTCCTGCTGGTGCTGGCGCGCCTGGTCCAGGGCTTCTCGGTGGGTGGCGAATACGGCACCAGCGCCACCTACATGTCGGAGGCGGCCACCGCCAAACGCCGCGGGTTCTTCTCCAGCTTCCAGTACGTCACGCTGATCGGCGGCCAGATGCTGGCACTGCTGGTGCTGGTGGTCCTGCAGAACGTCCTGGACAAGGAGGCCCTGGCCGGGTGGGGCTGGCGCATCCCGTTCGCCATCGGCGGCGTGGCCGCACTAATCGTGCTGTGGCTGCGGCGTTCCATGGAGGAAACCGTCTCCGCCAGCCAGGTCGAGGCCGCAGCAAACGCCAAGGCATCCGGGGAAGCCCAGCCCGGAACGCTCAGGCTGCTCTTCACCAAGCACTGGAAGGCGCTGCTGATCTGCATCGGCGTCACCCTGGGCGGCACGGTGGCGTTCTACACCTACACCAACTTCATCCTCAGCTTCATGAACACCACCAGCGGCATCGCCAAGGAAACGACCTCGGTCATCAACTTCTGGGCGCTGTTCATCTTCATGCTGCTCCAGCCCGTCTACGGCATCATTTCGGACAAGGTGGGCCGCAAGCCCCTGCTGCTCTGGTTCGGCATCACCGGCGTGCTGTTCACCTGGCCGCTGATGTCCGCGCTCGCCGGGACGAAGGATCCCTTCGTGGCCTTCATGCTGATGATGGGCGGCCTGCTGATCGTGGGCGGCTACACCTCCATCAACGCACTGGTGAAGGCCGAACTGTTCCCGGCTTCCATCCGCGCCCTCGGTGTCGGCCTGGGCTACGCGATCGCGAACTCCCTCTTCGGCGGGACGGTGCCGCTGATCGGTGCCGCGCTGCAGAAGGCCGGACAGGTTGAGCTCCTCTTCACCTACGTCACCGTGGCTATCGGCATCTCGCTGCTGGTCTACATCTTCGCCCTGAAGAACAAGAAGGCCACCCACCTCGATGACGAGCAGGGCCACGCTTGGGAACAAACGCCGGTGGGTGGCGGCAAGGACAAGGATCCGCTCGGCGTCTAGTCCGGGAGGCCCCAGGGTGCCTGGTTCCCAAGGAGGCGTACGACGACGGCTGCCAGGCCGTCGTCGTACGCCTCCTTTATGCGCTGGGGATCCTTAGCGCCGGGCAGTCCGCCGCCGCGCCAGGAAGCCGTGGGCGGCGAACAGGCGGGGCAGTACCACGTACACCGCAGTCGGCACCACCACCATGGTCAGGACCATCGCCCGGAAGATGGGATGCCAGCTTTCCATCAACGGGGCGGAAGCCATCATTCCAACAGCCACCAGCGGGAAGATGGCCAGCCAGGTGATGGCGGCGCGGACGTGGATGGACGGCGGAATGGGCAGCGCCGCGGGCTCCGGTGGCGTGGGGGTTGTCGAATTGGCAATGGCGGGGGAGGCGGGCTGTGTCACCGTGTCCATGGGAACTCCAACTAGTTAGTTGCTTTTTGTTTGCAACGACAATAAACCTCGGCCCGCAACAATTGCAACTACCTGGTTGGAATTGCGTAGACTTGTGTCATGGCGTGGAACACGGAGCGGACCAAGGAACTGTTGCTCGCTGCTGCCACGGAGGAGTTCAGTGCCAAGGGCCTGGCGGGAGCCCGGGTGGACCGGATCGCAACTGCCGCGGGCGTGAACAAGGAACGCATCTACCAGTACTTCGGCAAGAAGGATGAGCTCTTCGACGCCGTCCTGGCCGCCGAAATGGTCCGGGTCATGACCGAGGTACCCATTAGCGGCAGCGGGCCGGAAGCGTTTGGAGAATACGCCGGCCGCCTCTTTGACCGGCACACCACCGACGGCGTCCTGCCCCGGCTCCTGTTCTGGGAAGGCCTTGAACGCGGCAAGGAAACCGTCAGCCGTGCCACCCGGTCCGACCACTGCGCCATCAAGGTGGGCCAGGTGCTTGACGTCCTGCCCGGGATCGACCGCACGGACGCCGCGGACCTGTTGATCACCGTCATCACCCTCTGCGACGGCTGGCCCGTCCTGCCCCAGATCGACACCCTCCTGGCGGGCAGCGGCCCTGACCGCACCGCCCGGCGTCGTGCGTTCATTGTGCGGACCGCCACCCTGCTCGCCTGCGCGCTCCTCGCGGAGGCGCAGGCAGCGTTGGCAAACGCGCCCGGCTAGCTGCACCACCGCGTCCGCTGGCGGCGGGCGGTCCGCCGGGCGCGGGCGGACTATATTGGGCCATGTCAGCACAGCACCACAAACGCGGGAGTCTGCACTCATGGCCAAGGAACTTGCCACCCAGCTCATCGAACAACTCCAGGCTGCCGGCGTGCAGCGGATCTACGGGATTGTGGGTGACAGCCTCAACCCGATCGTGGACGCCGTCCGGCAAACAGGTGGGGCGGCGAAGGGTGGGATCGACTGGATCCACGTCCGCCATGAGGAAGCCGCCGCCTTTGCCGCAGCCGCCGAAGCCCAGCTCACCGGCAAGCTCGCGGTCTGCGCAGGATCCTGCGGCCCCGGCAACCTGCACCTGATCAACGGCCTGTACGACGCCAACCGGTCCGGGGCGCCCGTGCTGGCCATTGCCTCCCACATCCCCAGCAAGCAGATCGGCAGCAGCTTCTTCCAGGAAACCCACCCGGACCGGCTCTTCAACGAATGTTCGGTGTACTCCGAACTGGTCAGCACCGCCGAGCAGGCGCCGCGGGTCATGCACAGCGCCATCCAGCACGCCGTGGGCCTCGGGGGAGTCGCCGTCGTGACCCTTCCCGGCGACATTGCCGGACTCGAGGCAACGGCACCCACCCCGCTGCCGGCCGCCTTCCGTCCCGCCAGCCTGGTCCCGGATCCGGCCAGCGTCCAAGCGCTCGCGGACGCCATCAACGACGCCGGCAAGGTGGCAATTTTCGCCGGCGCCGGCGTGGAGGGGGCACATGCAGAGCTGATGGCGCTCGCTGAGCTGGCCAAGGCGCCGGTGGGGCACTCGCTCCGCGGCAAGGACTTCGTCCAGTACGACAACCCCTTCGACATCGGCATGACCGGCCTGCTCGGCTACGGCGCCGCCGCCGAGGGCATCGAAGACGCCGACCTTCTGATCCTCCTCGGCACGGACTTCCCGTACGACCAGTTCCTGCCCGACACCAGGACCGCGCAGGTGGACCGGGCGGCGCAGCGGCTGGGCCGGCGGACCGACGTCGACATTGCCGTCCACGGCGACGTCCTCCCCACCCTGCGGGCCCTGCTGCCGCTGGTGAAGGCCAAGAAGAGCCGCCGGTTCCTGGACCAGATGCTCAAGAAGCACGACCGGCTGATGAACAAGGCCGTGGGCGCCTACACCCGCAAGGTGGAGAAGAAGCAGCCCATCCACCCGGAGTACGCGGCCTCGCTCCTGGACCAGGTGGCGGCAGAGAACGCCATTTTCACCGCGGACACGGGCATGTGCAATGTCTGGACCGCCCGCTACATCAACCCGCTGGGCACCCGGCGGCTGATCGGGTCCTTCCTGCACGGGTCCATGGCCAACGCCCTGCCGCATGCCATCGGCGCACAGCTGGCCTGTCCCGGCCGGCAGGTGGTCTCGGTCTCGGGCGACGGCGGCCTGTCCATGCTGCTGGGGGAGCTGATTACGGTGGCGGCGCACCGGTTGCCGGTCAACGTGGTGGTCTTCAACAACTCCACTCTGGGCATGGTGAAGCTGGAGATGCTGGTGGATGGCCTGCCCGACTTCGGCGTGGACGTGCCGGACGCCAACTACGCCGCCGTGGCCAAGGCCCTGGGGTTCCACGCCGTGCGCGTGACGGATCCGGCACAGATCGAGACGGCGTACCGGGAGGCCTTTGCACACCCCGGTCCCTCCCTGGTGGAGCTGATCACCGATCCCAAAGCACTGTCCATCCCGCCCAAGATCTCCGGGTCACAGGTGCTGGGGTTCGCCACAGCCATGTCCAAGGTGGTCCTGAACCGGGGAGCGGGCGAGGCCGTGAGTATGGCCCGCAGCAACCTGCGCAACATCCCGCGGCGCTAGGAACACGTCGAGTTCGCCGGAAACTCCCGGGATCGCCGGAAACTCCCGGCGATCTCGAGGGTTTCCGGCGAACCCGGCGCGGGGAGAAGAGGTTCTACCGGGGGCCGCCCTGCCAGAGCGCATCGAACGGGGCGCCCGAGGCTACGCGGTTGCGGATACCGGCGGTGACGAAGTCCTTGGCGGTCCGGGCTGCATCCAATGGTGTGGCGCCCTTGGCCAGCTCCGCGGTCACGGCTGCGGCGAGCGAGCAGCCGGCACCGGAGACGGCAACTTCGCCCACCTTCGGGGCTGTGAGGACTTCCAGGGTCTCACCGTCGTAGAAGACGTCGACGGCGTCCGGGCCTTCCAGCCGCACCCCGCCCTTGGCCAGGACTGCTGCACCGCTGAGTTCGTGGATGCGGACGGCGGCGGCCTTCAGGGACTCGACGTCGGTGATCTCCAGCCCGGACAGGGACTCCGCCTCGAAGTGGTTCGGCGTCACGAAGGTTGCCAGCGGCAGGATCTGGGCTTTCAGGGCCTGATCCGTGTCCAGCGCGTGGCCCGGTTCCTGGCCTTTGCAGATCAGCACCGGATCCAGGACCACGTTGGCGAAGCTGTTTTCCTGCAGCGCGGAGGCCACCGTGCTGATCGTTGCCGGGCTGCCCAGCATGCCGATCTTCACCGTGTCCAGCGCGGACGGTGCGCCGGACGCCGGACCATACGCCGCCGTCGTCGCCTCCAGCTGGTCAGCGATCACCTGCTGGTCCACCGGCACGAAGCGGTGGTTCCAGCTGTCCTTCGGGTCGAAGGAGACGATGCAGGTCAGGTTCGCGATGCCGAAGACGCCCAGCTCCTGGAATGTCTTCAGGTCGGCCTGGGCGCCGGCACCGCCGGTTGCCTCGGAACCTGCGATGGTGAGGACGACGGCGGGACCGTTGACGGACAGCGTTGCATCAGGGGTAGCGGAAGTCATGCCCCCATCCTGCCACCCGGCGTCGGGCGCTTTCCATGTGGTGACGTACAGGGCATCGGGACGTCATATGGTCAGGAATCCAGCGGTTCAGAGCCTGCCAGTGCGGCGCCGGGCAGGAATGCCCCTGGTCCAAAGGGGACGTGGAGCGGGCGGTTCACGGCCGCGACCGGGCGATCTGAAGCAAGGCCTGCCCCAGCTCCGGCTGGCTGTAAACGAAGCCCGCGTCGAGCAGTTTCTGCGGCTGTACCCACCTGCTCTTCAGAACGAGTTCGGTCTCCGTGCGGATCAGGATGGCGCCTGCCCGAAGGAGCCATCCCGGGGTAGGTATGCCGAAGCGCGCGCCGTAGGCCCGGCGCACCAAATGCATCATCTCCCGGTTGCTCACCACTTCCGGTGAAGCCACATTTACCGGCCCTGCGATGCCGGTCCGCGCGTGCAGGAAGCGGATGCTGCGGTACAGGTCCTCCACATGGACCCAGCTGAACTTCTGCCAGCCATCACCCATGTGGCCGCCCAGCCCCAGCCGTGCGAGGTTGGCGAACGGAGCCAGTGCACCGCCGCCGCGGCCCAGCACGATAGCGATCCGCAGGGGGATCTTCCGGGTTCCCGGTGTGACCGCCGACTCAAGGGCGGCTTCCCAAGCTTTGGCCACGTCCACCGAGAAGCCGGTGCCCAGCTCGCCGTCGGCCTCGGACTGGGGACGATCGCGGGCGTCGCGGTAGATGGTTCCGGTGCTGGCATTCAGCCAGGTCGACGGCGGCTCCTGGCACCGCGCGATGGCCCGGCCGAGTGCCTTGGTGGTGGACACCCTCGAGTCCATGATCACCCCCTTGTTCCGCTCGCTGTAACGGCACGAGACGGAGCGTCCGGCGAGGTTCACCACCAGTTCGGCGCCGTTGAGCACCCGGGCCATGCCGGCGTCGTCGGCCCATGCTGCCCCGGCACTGCCGGTTCCCTTTCGTCCTATGGTCCGCACCATCCAGCCGTCCTCCTGGAAACGCCGGCGCAGGTAGGTGCCAATGAAGCCCGAAGCGCCTGCCAGTACAACTGTCCGTGTGCTGTCCACCTTTTCCCCCCAATGGTTGTTGTCTTTCTTAACCGCGGATGCTGCGGCTCAGGTCGAGGACGTCGTCCAGCACCTTGCCGACTCCCGGGATGCGGGCAAGTGCCAGTCCGCGGGCCACCAGTGGAGCCGCTCCGTCCACCAGTTTCCTGGTCCGCCGCTGGCCCTCGGAGGTGTCGTAGACCCAGAACAGGGTGATGCCCATGTAGCAGAGCCAGAGCAGTTCCGGCAGGTCGTCCCGCACCTTCTTCGGTACGGCAGGGCGGGTCCCGTCCACCGTGTTCCTGAAGATATCCAGGGATGCTTCCCGAGCGAGGGTTGAGCCCCCGGAGAACGGGTTCACCGGCGATGTTGGCCGGATGGCGGTGGCCACGAAGTCCGCTCCGAAGCGGTGGTACGGGGCCATGACGTCAAGGCCGGCATGCAATGTGGCCTTCAGCCGCTCAGCGAATCCGGCGGTCCGCTCCAGCGCTTCGGAGGCCAGAGCAGCGTGCTCGGCCTGCACCTGGATGTACAACTCGTGGACAAGATCGTCCTTGGACGCGAAGTAGTAGTAGGCGTTGCCTACGGAAACGCCTGCCTCGGCAGCGATGGCGCGCATGGTGGTCTTCTCGAAGCCGATCTCACGGAACATGCGCAGCGCAGTGTCCGCCACCCGCTGCCGCGTCTGTTCGCTCTTGGCTACCACCGCGTCTCCCCACTCTTGAACGTGTTCAAAAATGAGTGTGACACAAAACTGAACGTGTTCAAAGACTGGTTGGGATCCGATATCCGCTGTGGTCCGGCAACGCCCCGGGTGTGGCGCTCCACGCCGCATGGATGTCAGGTCGCCGGAAAGATGCCAGGTCGCCGGAAAGAACCGGCGACCTGGTCCCGTTCCGGCGATCTGGCGCTCCACGCGGCGGTTTGGCTACCGCCCAAGTGCGGCCAGGACACGGGCTTTGAACTCATGTTCACGGAAGAGGTCGGCCCAGGTCAGGCGAAGGAAGGTCCAGCCATTCTCGGTGAGGTCCTTCTCGCGCTGCCGCTCCTGAAACAGCACCTCAGCCGTTGGCCGGTAGTCGAAGTACTTCGCTTTCCCGTCGAATTCGAGTGCCACCTTCTTGTCCTTCCAGGCGAAATCCAGCCGGTACCGGCCGGCACGAGTTGCTACCAACACCTGGGGCTCCGGCAGGGGAAGTTTCAGCCGCATCAGGAGTTCCCGGGTCAGTGTTTCGCCGGCTGACTCCGAACGTGGATCTGCATGGTTAAGGGCGCGCCGGAGGGTCCGGATCCCGCGGCGCCCCTCCAGCCCCTCGGCCATGCTTTCGAGGAGGGTTTTGTCGGCCCCAAGCCGGAGGGCATGATCGGTCAGTACCAGTGCCTGCCGGTAACCCAGCATCATGGCGCAATCAACTACCGTCCGCTCCAGCGAGGTCACCCTGAGGCCGCCGAGGGTGACCACCTCCGACGCTGTCCACGGCCGGGTATGGCCTTGGACATCCTTGCCGAGCCGCTCGCTGGAAGGATTCCGCGGCAGCAGAAGGTGGATCGTGTCATCGACTGCCCACAGGTGCAGAGCGTGCATCCGGGCCGCAGAGGTATGGCTGTACACATAGCCGCCCGATGAGGTGGTCAGGGTCCCGTACGCGTGGGCGCGAATCAACTGCTTGCTGCGGACGGGATTTGTCTGCTTCTCCCACAGCTCGGCGCGGATGTAGCAGCCGTGGCGAAGCCGTACCAGCTTCCCGTGGAGGACCAATGCCTTGATGGCCCGGGAATTGAGGCCGCTCTCGTGCAACTGCGCCGTCCGCCATAGGTTGCCGGTGCTCGGAAGGGAGGGGAGACGGAAAGGCGGCTGGAGTGTCATCCGGACAGGATCCTGCCGCTGCGGCAACTCAGGAAGGCGCCGCCGTCGTCATGTGGAAAACCTGCCAGGGCCGCCCTGCCCCCGGGCTCGCCGCAAGCCGTCCAGCTCGCCGCAAGCCGTCCAGCTCGCCGCAACGTTCCGGCGATCCGGCAGCGTTCCGGCGAGTTCGACGGCGGCCGGCCGGGTCAGGCCTTCAGCGTCCCGTCCAGGAGGGCCCGCAGCTCACGGAAATGTCGTTCCGTGGCTTCAGGGTGGAAGGCCGACGTGTCCGCCATCGTGTACCCGTGGGGAGCCCCGGTGTAGATGACGTTGGACGCCTCCAAGCCCGCGTCCCGCAGCGCGTCGCCCAAGCGGGCCACGGCGTCCGGGGCCATGCTCCTGTCGTTGTCGGCGTGGCCGAACACGAAGCGGGCCCGTGCGTTCCCCAGCCCACGGTGCGGGCTGTCCGGCTCGTCCGTGGCCAGGCCGCCGCCGTGGAAGCCACCGCAGGCTGCCACTACCTCGGGGTGCGCAGTGGCGGTCCGGACGGCAAGTCGGGCGCCCATGCAGTAGCCGGTGGTTCCGATGTGGCCGGGGGCAACGCCGTCGAGCCCGGCCAGCGCGGCAACCCACGCATCGATGTCCGGCAGCGCCTTGTCCGACGTCAGGTGCCCGACCCGCGGGAACGCCGCCTTGCCGGCCGCTTCCCGGCCTTCGTCGGTGGACATGTCAACGGCCGGGGCCAGCTGCTCCACGGTTCCGTCCCGGTAGAAGACGTTGGGGGCCAGCACCACGTAGCCCCAGTCCGCGATGCGCTGCGCCATCTCCTCGATGCGGGGGCGCAGGCCAAAGGCGTCCATGTAAAGGATCACGCCGGGGAACGGGCCGGTTCCGCTGGACGGACGGGCGACAAGGGCTTCGGCAGGACCTGCTGCGGCCTGGATCTCAATGAGCATCTGGTCAGGATAGCGGAGGCTGCCGGGAGCAACGCTCAGGAGTAGTAACGGCCCAGGGTTTCCGCCTTGAAGTCGAAGAACGTGCCGGACTCGATGGCCAGCCGGGCGTCGTCCACCATCTTCACCACGAACCGCTCGTTGTGGATGGAGATGAGGGTGGCGGACACCATTTCCTTGGCCTTGAACAGGTGGTGGATGTATGCCCGGGAGTAGTTGGCACACGCGTAGCAGTCGCAGCCGTCCTGCAGGGGCCCGAAATCGCGCTTGTATTTGGCGCCGGAAAGGTTGAACCGGCCGTAAGGCGTGTAGAAGGCCGAGTTCCGGGCCACGCGGGTGGGGGAGACGCAGTCGAACGTATCGGCGCCGTTTTCGATGGCCGTAAAGATGTCGTCAGGCTCGGAAATCCCCAGCAGGTGGCGCGGCTTGTCCTCCGGCAGTTCCTCGTTGCACCAGCGGACGATCGTGCCCAGGTTCTCCTTCTCCAAGGCCCCGCCAATACCGAAACCGTCGAACGGCATGGCACCAAGGTCCCGGCACGCCTTCCGGCGGAGGTCCTCGTACTGTGCCCCCTGGATCACGCCGAACAGGGCTTGGTACGGCTTGCCCGCGCGGTCCTCCGTCAGGCGGAAGTGCTCCTCAATGCACCGCACCGCCCACAGCCGGGTGCGCTCCAGGGACTCTTCCTGGTAGCGGCGGGAGTTCTGCAAGGTGGTGAGCTCGTCGAACGCGAACATGATGTCCGCGCCGATCTGGTGCTGGACCTGCATGGAAATTTCCGGGGAGAAGCGGTGGCGGTCGCCATTGAGGTGGGATTTGAACCAGACACCGTCGTCGTCGATGTGCGCCAGGCGCTCTTTGCCGGGGGCCACGGCGTCATCCGGGCCGGGTGCGCCCGCGGCAGCAACAGTCTTCATGTCGATGACCTTCTTGAACCCGGACCCCAGGCTCATCACCTGGAAACCGCCGGAGTCCGTGAACGTGGGACCGGACCAGTTCATGAAGGCGCCCAGGCCGCCGGCCTCGTCCAGGATGTCCGGGCCGGGCTGAAGGTACAGGTGGTAGGCATTGGCCAGCAGGGCCTGCGCGCCCAGGTCCGCCATCGATTCCGGCAGTACCGCCTTGACCGTTGCCTTGGTGCCGACGGCGATGAACGCCGGCGTCTGGATCTCACCGTGCGGGGTGGTGATGGTGCCGGTGCGGCCCAGGAACTCGCCGCCGTTTTCCCTTTCTTGGGCCGCTGACGGCGGGCAGGAGTCCGCCAGCCGCGTGCCTACGGTGAAAGAGAACTGCGATTGGGTTTCAGGCAGGGCGAAGGCAGGGTTGGCAGGCACCACACCAGTCTGCCAGCAAACCTTACGACGCCGGCAACCGGCCTCGGGCAGGCCGGCGGCGGAGCGTCAGCTGGCTGGGTCCGTCCCGGGGTAGTTGGCCTCCCGCCAAGAATCCCAGGCGGAACGCACGGCGTCGAAGGCTCCGGCGCCAAGGTCATAGGTGGAAACCACCACCAGCGAACCGTCGCCCTCCGCACGGACGTCCTTGATGGCAGGGTGGTCCGCAACCACCAGCAGCCCTTCGCCGTGCTCGGCGTAACTGTGCACGGTTAGGCCCACTTGGTGGCTGGTCCGGTACCAGACCTTGCCGCTGATTTCCTCCCCGGTATCCAAGGTGACCTGGTACGGCTCGCCCGGGGCCGGGAGGTCCTTCAGCCCGAGTTTTTCGATGGCCGAGCCCTTCCCGTCCGTCAGGTGCAGGAACAGGGTGTGCCGCTTGCCGTGCGGGTGGCGTTCCAGCGCGAAGCGGAGCTGCTGCAGGAACGTCAGCCACCCTTGGGTGATGTCCTCGTCCCAGGCTGCCCACTCCGAATTGTGGTCCAGCGCCCCGCGTGTGACGCTGACCCTTGTCCCTTCCGGCACCGGGTGGAGTTCGAACGTGTCCCCGCCGTGCACCGTCAGGCTGGTATGGTCCGCGGATTCCTGTTCGTCGCCGGAGAAATAGATCTGCTTGATCTCGGACTCCAGGTCCTCGGCTTGCCAGCCGTGCCACTGGGCCACCTTGGACGGTTCACGCAGCATGGTCCAGACCTGCGGCGCGTCGGCGTTGATCACTACGCTGAGATTGTTCGTCATAGCCCCGAATGTACAACTCCGGCTACGCCCCGGGTAGGGGGAATTTTTACCGCCGGAGGGGCACCGCCGGGCTCAGGCGCGGACTGCCTCCAGCTCGTTGCTGATGCGCCGTTCAAGTTCGGTCATGCCGATGGTTTCCGAACCGCCGTGGGCTCGCAGGAACAGCAGGGACTCCAGCCGCAGGAGCCGCCATTCGCGTTCTGCGTCGTGGTTGGAGTTGTCGATCGAGCGGAAGATTTCCTTGTCGTACAGGTTGGGCTCGTTGAGTGAACGCTGCCGAACCTTGGCCGCCATGCGCGCCTTAAACGGATCCGTTTCCTGGTTTTCCGGGGTACGGATCAGTTTCTCGTAGACCTCGGCGCGTTTATCCTGGCCGTCCTGCCGGCAAATGTAGCTGGCCAGTGCCAGGGATGCTTCCACGGAGGTCCACCGGCCCGGGTTGCCGTCGTAGGGCAGCACAGTGAGGAGGTCCGCGACGGACAGCGCGGCGTCTGCGTCCTTGAGCGTGACGAACAGTTCGTGCGCGAGGTCGCTGAGGTCCTTCAGGCAGCTGCCGGACTTGAAGTTGACCCCTTTGGACAGCCGGTCGGCCAGGAGCAGGACACCCTCCGCATCAGGGTGCGCTTCCGCAGCGGCTTCCACCACGGATTCGGGCGTGCCGTCCGGTTCCGGGATGAGCGCGAGCTCCTCCTCGCTGGGCCCGTTCACGGCGGGCGGCGCGGGCGGCAGCGGGGGAAGGACGACGGCGGGCGCCACCGCAATGGGGCCCGTCCCGGCCGCCGGCTGGGCCGGCGCGGCTCCCGCCTCGGGTGAGGGTGCGACCTCTGGAAGGTCCGCTGGCAGCGGAAGCTGCGTGACGTCGTCGTGCGCTCCATCCACAACGGTGACCGTGGCGCCCACGGCAACCCTCAGCGTTCCGCCGCCGGAAAGGCTCGCCAGTACCAGGGCCGGGGAGCCGTAGTCGTCCCGCTCAAGCTCCACCTGGTCGATTTCGGCGGTGCGTTGGCCGTCCGGAAGGAGGATGTGGGTGCCGGTGGTCAGAGATCCAGCCTGCTGTTCACGGTGGTGCCTGGCGGCTGGTGTTTCGGTCATGGGAGTCCTTAAGTTCTCTTGCGGTCCGCCCTACAGTCTACAAAGCCGGGCACCTAAAACCGGGGACCCCCACGTCCCGGCGGGGTGGTCAGAAGCCCACGCCTGCGAAGGCCAGGGCCTGCCGGATGAGGCCGCCGCGGCCGCCGGAAAACTCCATCTGGACGCCCGGGCTGAGCACTTCTTCCGGGGTCATCCACGTCAGTTCCAGGGCGTCCTGGCGGGGTTCGCACTCGCCGGTGACCGGGATGATGTAGGCCAGGGACACGGCGTGTTGCCGCTCGTCGGTGAACCCTGTCTGGGACGGTGCCGGGAAGTATTCGGCCACCGTGAACGGCACGGGGCTGAGCGGAAGCTGGGGGAACGCCAGGGGGCCCAGGTCCTTTTCCATGTGCCGCAGCAGGGCGGCGCGGATGGTCTCGCGGTAGATGACCCGGCCGGACACCAGGGAGCGCACCATGGTCCCGTCGGCATCGGCCTGCAGCAGCGTTCCCACCTCGTTGACGTAGCCCAGCGGGTCCAGCCTGACTGGAACTGCCTCCACGTACACCATGGGCAGCCGCCCGCGCGCCTCAAAGAGGTCTTCTTCGGAGAGCCAGCCGGGATTCGGGTCAGGTGTGCGCACGTTCATGGTTAAGTTCTACCCCATGGGGCGGCGCTCCGAGATCCAGACGGTGGCGGGCGCGTTGGGGCTGCCAGCGTCCGGATTGGCCACGTGGAGGGTGCTCCCGAAGGCCTCCTCGGTGAGGCTGGCCGGGAAACCGGCTCCAGCGAGCCGCTCCCGCAACGGTTCCAGCGGGCCGCCGTACTCGAAGCCCAGGCCGGAGCGGGACGGCCCGGACGCCGCCCGGACCAGCAGGACGCCGCCGTTCTTGGCCGTGAAGTCGGCGGTTTCGTCGTCGTCGGGCACGGGCCGCGGCCGCGCCCCGATATGCAGCATGGTGCGGACGGCAGCTTCCGGATCTGCGGTGTACCAGACGGCGGCGACGGCAAGGGCGGGGTCGGCGTCGGCGCACTGGGCCTCGTGGACGGCCTTGTCGGCCAGGAAGCTGAAGCCGTCCGGCGCGCTGATGCGGCAGGCTTCGCCGTGGTCGGCGGTGACCAGTTCGGCGGGCACGGTTGCCTCCTCCTGGGCCGAGTCGTTGGTGCGGCGGGCAAACTCTGCCACGTCGCCCACCTCCACCGCGAAGGCGGTGCGGCCGTCCTGCCCGGACCCGGCCTCCGCCCCATGCAGCGCCAGGCGGCCCGACGCGGAATCGAAAACCTGCCAGCCGCCGTCGTCCTCTGTTTGTGCCATCCCCAGTGCGGTGAGGAACTGCTTCCAGGTGTCGGTGCGCGAGGTGAAGTGGACGGGGCGGACTCGGAGCATGGCGTTGTCCTTGGTGCTGGGTGGCGTGCGGCTGTATGGCCATGATGCCACGTGGCCGGCCGGTGCGCAGGGGCTTGTGGCAGGTCATTTTCCCGGCAGAATGGGGCCATGGCCGATGACCTCGAGGAACTGCTGGTGCCCGACGCCGCTGCCTGGCGCGCCTGGCTGGAAGCGAACCACAGCACCAGCCCCGGCGTCTGGCTGGTGCTGCATAAGAAGGGCGGCACGGTGACCGGCCTCGACTATCCGGCGGCCTTGGATGAGGCCCTGTGCTTTGGCTGGATCGACGGGCAGCTCCGGCGCCGCGATGATGAAAGCTCGTTTCAGCGGATGACACCCCGGCGGCCCAGGAGTATCTGGTCCGCCCGGAACGTGGGACATGTCGCCCGGCTGGAAGCGGAGGGAAAAATGACCGACGCCGGCAGGGCGGCAGTTGCCGCGGCCAAGGCGGACGGCCGCTGGGAAGCAGCCTACGGCGGCCAGGCCGACGTGGAGGTCCCCCCGGACCTTGCGGCAGCGATCGCCGCGAACCCGGCCGCGCAGGAGATGTTCGATGTCCTGACCAAGACCAACCTGTTCGCCCTGGTGTTCCGAACCAACACGGCCAAGCAGGCAGCCACCCGGGAACGCCGGATCGCCGCTTTCGTGGAGATGCTGGCACGGGGCGAGACGCCGTATCCGCAGAAGAAGCGCCCCGCAGGCCGTGACTAGCTGCGGCCGCATGACGAACCGGATTCGGCTCCCGGCGTTCTGCCGGGTAAAATTGACGGTTCACTTGCGCTGGTGCCGTTCCCCGACCCGGGGGACGGCACTTGTGCGTTCAGCGACGGATCGATGACCCCATGCTCCCCAAAATTTTCGGACCGGCGTATGCCGCCCTTCGGCGCCGCCCCCTTCTGTGGACGGCCGCGGCCGTGGCCGTGCTCCTGGTGGCGGCGGCCCTGGTGATTACCGGAAACACGCGGACGGTCGACGGACAGCGCGGTGGTGCGGCACCCACGGCACCCACGGCACCCCCAGCACCCACGGCACCCCGAGGGCCGCAGGCGCCGCCGGCTGACCAAACCGGCTACCGGCCTGCCTACCACCTCACCCCGGACCAGCGCTGGATGAACGATCCCCAGCGGCCCTTCTACCTGGATGGCCTCTGGCACTACTACTACCTCTACAACGCCGACTATCCGGAGGGGAACGGCACCGAGTGGTTCCACGCCACCAGCACCGATCTGGTGCACTGGGAGAACCGGGGCGTTGCCATCCCGAAGTTCCGCAACGGACTGGGAGACATCGAGACCGGCTCCGCCGTGGTGGACACGGAAGGTACCGCGGGCTTTGGCAAGGGGGCGGTCATCGCCGTGCTCACCCAGCAGCTCGACGGCGTGCAGCGCCAGTCCCTCTTCTACTCCACGGACCAGGGCTACAGCTTCCAAAGCTATGGACAGAACCCGGTGATGGAGAACCCCGGCGCGGAGCACTGGCGGGACCCGCGCATTGTCCGCGACGACGCCAACAACCAGTGGCTCATGCTCCTCGCAGAGGGCCACAAGATCGGGTTCTATACCTCCCCCGACCTCAAGCGGTGGACCTATGTGTCCGGATTCGAGCAGGACGGGCTGGGTATCCTGGAATGCCCGGACTTCTTCCAAATGGACATCGACGGCGACCCCGCCAAACGCACCTGGGTCCTGGCCGCGAGCGCCAACGGTTCCAAGGAAGGCCGCACCACCGGCCTGGCCTACTGGACCGGCACTTTCGACGGCAAGGCCTTCACGGCGGACGGCGGCCACCAGTGGCTCGACGGCGGGGCGGACTTCTACGCGGCCGTCACCTGGGATGATCCGCGCCAAAGCGATGGCCAGCGGAAGGCATCCCGGCACGCCATCGGCTGGATGAACAACTGGGCCTATGCCCGGGAGTTGCCCACTGACGGTTGGTTCGGGGCGGCTTCGGTGGTCCGCGACATCCGGCTCGCGTCCGGCGCCGGCCGCCCCGCCCTGGTGCAGGCGCCCACCCCTGCGCTCCAGTCCTTGGAAGGGACGCCTGTCCAGGTGCCTGCCGGCCCGATCCGGGATGCCCGTACCCTGCCCATCCCGGACACCGGAGCGTTCAAGGCCGACGTCGAGCTGGAAAAACCCGCCGACGGCACCGGGAAAGCCACCCTGCTCCTGCAAAGCGGTGGCACCACCTACGCCACCATCGGCTACGACTTCGCGGCCGGCCGGGCCTTCATCACCCGGGACGGGGACGCCGCGGCCGGCGGCCAGGGGAAGGGACCCTCCGAGGGCAGCGGCGAGTACCGCCAGGCCCGTTCGGTGGAGGCGCGCACCGCCGGCGGGACCGTGCAGCTGACCGCCTACGTGGACCGGTCCTCCGTGGAGGTTTTCGTGGACGGACAGTCCCTGACGTCCCTCATGTTCCCGCCGGCAGGCCCGAAAGAGGTCCGGTTGGCCGCTGACGTGCCCCTGACGCTGAAAGCCGGAACAGTCACGCCGCTGTCCGGTATCCGCTGAGCGCAGGCCCTGCCGGTTTGGCCGGGCTTTCCTGTCATACGGCCGGACCGGGCTGTTCAGTGGCCCGGCCGGCGGACATGACCGTGGCCGCTGCCTCCAGCGTCATCCAGGCCTGCAGCTGGGTGGCGAGCTCCACCGGCACTCCCGGCGGATAGGTCCGGTCCGCGGGTTGGCAGGCGTGAACGGAGAAGATGCTCCTGCCGGCCAGGGGCGCCTTTGCTTCACCGGCGCCCACCGGCCGCCGTCCGGCCCAGAACGCCTCGGCGGTGTCCAGCACCAACGCAGCGGCCGCAGCGCGGGCAGGCCCGGGTAGCCGCCGGTCCGCCGCGGCAAGCGCGAGGTACCTGCAGAGGATCCCGGTGAAGAGACCGCCGTCGCCCGTTCCTTCGCAGCGCAGCACCGTGCCGGCGTTGGCGTTGCCGCCGGCTGCCGGAACGGTCAGCAGCCGCTGGACGGAGTCCACCAGTGCGGCGGCCCGGGCCAGGTTGGAGTCGCCGCCCAGTTCCAGGAGGGCGCCCAGGACCGGGCCTTGGTTGTAGGTGTACAGCGACCGTTCCACCAGCACATCCCCGGCAGGACCCAGCCGTGCACCGTCGAGGTAGAGACCCTGGTCCTGGTCGAAGAGGGTGGCGTCCAGCCAGTCCAGCAGCGTCTGTGCCATGCCGCGCCGGCCGGTGCGGGCATAGAACAACGCCACAGGTGCCGTGGCCGGGGTGTTCTTGAAATCGCGCTTCTTGCTCCAGAACGTCCCCCCGCCCAAATCGTCGGTGCAGGCGGAGTCGAACTGCAGGGCCAGTGCGGAACGCACCCGGGCGTTGCGCCGGCGCCCGGGCCGCTGCGCTTCTTCTGCGAGCTTGTCCAGCCGCAGGGTCGCCAGGGCCAGCCATGCCATGTCGTCGTAGTAGCTGTTCACGAGCGTCAGGGCATTGCGGAGCCTCATACCGGTGACCAGCCGTGAGGCGAGATGCCCTGCGCTGGGACGGTCCGGCCCGTTGAACCGAGCAGCCGGCGTGGCTCCGCCGGCCAGCTCTCGCAGGCCGGTGTCCACCAGGCAGTCCACGTAATGCGCCTGCCACCAGTAGTGCCATGGGGACAGCAGACCCGCGGCAGGCCTTGCGCCGCGGAGTGCGGCGAGCCACCGCTCCCGCGGCCGGCCGGGTTCTTGCCCCGCAACGGGTTCTTGCCCCGCCTCGGGGGCGTCCTTCCCGGCCGGGTGCCTGCCCTGCCACACCACGGCAGCGAGGTGCGTTCCGGGAAGGAGCAAGAGGTTCCGGCCGAACAGCTTGGTCACGGAGCGGGCCGCGTGGTCCGCACGGTCCTGCCAGGTGGCCAAGGAGGTGCTGCTGGAGGTCATGCCGTCCACCCTAGCGGCGGTGCCGGGTCCTCGGCTCCGCGGGGGTGAGTGCGGCGGCGCCGTATTTCAGTTAACATTCATTAACTGTTGCCCGAGGCCGCGCCGCGGCCGGAGGCACGCGCATCAAGGAGGATGTATGGACATCAAAGGCAGCGTCGCCCTGGTCACAGGCGGGGCCTCCGGGCTGGGAGCGGCCACCGCACGCAGGTTGTTCGACGACGGCGCCTCGGTGGTGCTCCTGGACCTCGCCTCCTCGGGCGGCCAGGCGGTGGCGGACGACCTCAACGGCCGCGCCCAAGCCGGGCAGTCCGCCGTCTTCGCCGCGGCGGACGTGACCAGCGAAGCCGAGGTGCGGGCCGCCGTCGCAACAGCCGCCGGGCTGGGCCCGCTGCGGATCGTAGTGAACTGCGCAGGAATTGCCACTCCCGGCAAGGTGCTGGGCCGTGCTGGCGTCCTGCCGCTGGAAGCGTTCAGCCGCGTTGTCCAGGTCAACCTGGTCGGCACCTTCAACGTGCTGCGGCTGGCGGCCGAGGCCATGGCGGCCACCGAACCCGTCGCCACCCGGTTGGGCGGCCCGGAGCGCGGCGTCATCATCAACACGGCATCCGTGGCCGCTTTCGACGGGCAGATCGGCCAGCCCGCCTACTCAGCCTCCAAGGGGGCCGTGGCCGCCATGACGCTGCCCATCGCCCGGGAACTGGCACGCTCGCTGATCCGGGTGGTCACCATCGCCCCGGGCATCTTCGAAACGCCCATGATGGCAGGCCTGCCGCAGGAGGCCCAGGACTCGCTGGGCGCCCAGGTACCGCACCCGTCCCGGCTGGGGAAGCCGGCGGAGTACGCCAACCTGGTGGCGCACATCGTCGATAACGCCATGCTGAACGGGGAGACCATCCGCTTGGACGGCGCCATCCGGATGGGGCCGCGATGAGTTCCCCGGACATCCCGGACCTGCCGGCGGCGGACTTCTTCGCCGTCGAATCCATGCTGGGACAGGCCGAGCGCAACAAGCTGGCGGAGCTGCGGGACTTCCTTGCCGCCGACGTGGCACCCTACGCCGGCGACTGGTGGAACAAAGCCGAGTTCCCTGCCCACATCCTGCCCAAGCTGGCCGCCCTGGAACTGAGCACGCCGGCGCACCGGGGCTACAGCAACCTGTTCGCCGGGCTGGTCATCGCGGAGATGACCCGCGTGGACACCTCCCTGGCCACGTTCTTCCTGGTCCACCACGACCTCTTCGTCGAATCCCTGCACGCCTTCGGCTCGCCGGACCAGAAACGGCGGCTGCTGGCCGACGCCTCGAACCTGCGGATCACCGGCGCCTTCGCCCTCACCGAACCCCTGCACGGCTCCGACGTCGCCGGCGGCATGGAGACACGTGCCCGGCGGATTTCCTCCGGCACCGGAGAAGCGGACGACGCCGGCGACACGTGGGTGCTCAACGGCGCCAAACGTTGGATCGGCAACGGGACGTTCTGCGACTACATGCTGGTCTGGGCGCGCGACGAAGCCGACGGTTCAGTCCGGGGCTTCATCGTGGACGCCGGCCTGCCTGGCGTCAGCCGGAGCAGGATCGAGAACAAGATCGCGCTGCGGACCGTCCAAAACGCGGACATCGTCTTCAGCGACGTGCGGGTGCCGGAGGCGGACCGCTTCAGCGGCATCAGCAGCTTCGAGGATACCAAGGAGCTGCTGCGCAGTTCGCGGATCATGGTGGCCTGGCAGACGGTGGGCCAGCAGCTGGCGGCGTTCGACGTCGCCCGGCAGTACGCCGTGGAGCGTCAGCAGTTCGGCCGGCCGCTGGCGCACTTCCAGCTGATCCAGCAACAGCTGGTGACCATGCTGGGCAACACCGTGGCCAGCATGGGAATGATGGCTGGGATCGCCAGGCTCCAGGACGAGGGCTCAGCGGGCATGCCGCAGGTGGCCCTGGCCAAGTCGTACCTCAGCGCCCGGATGCGCGAAACCGTGGCGCTGGGCCGGTCCATCCTTGGCGGCAACGGCATTGTCACCGACTACCGGATGGCCAAGATCTTCGCCGACGCCGAGGCCATCTACACCTACGAGGGCTCGTTCGAGGTCAACACCCTGATCGTGGGCCGGGCCATCACAGGGGTGTCAGCGTTCGGGGGTTGAACCTGTCGAAACCGGTCACGCGCCCGGGTACGGCTGCTTCTCTCCTGCCTCCACGCGGATGTCCAGGCTGTTGTTCTTCACGGGCATGGGGCAGGTGCCGTAGGGGGTGAAGGCGCTGGGGTAGTTGATGGCACGGTTGAAGTCCAGGACCACGGAGCCGTCCGGGCGGGGCCGGGGCAGCGAAAGCTTCCGCCAGTCGTCCGTGGTGTCGCCGTTCGTTTCGTCGTGGAAGGTGACGGTCAGCGCGCCCAGTCTCTCCTCCTCGGCCTGCAGCCGGAACTCGTGGCTGCTGCCGGGGAGGCCAAAGACCACCTCACCCACGCTGCGGTGCACGCCGTCCACCAGCGGGTTGGCGGTTCCGATCGGTACGTCCACCGGCTCAGGGTAGGGCACGAACCGGCCGGTGACTTCCCACTCCGGGTTGTACGGGTAGGTGGGGACGCCGTCGAACTCGGTGAACACCGGCGAGGCCGAATCCCGGGTGCGGATCGCGTATTTCCCGCCGCGCATCGCCAGTTCCACCACCACCTGGTTCCCGTCCGGGCCGCCGAACCGGACCCACATCAGCGACTCCTCGTCCGCGAGGACAGCGGACACGGTGCCGTCCACCTTTCCGCCCGTCTCCACCAGCGTGAGCCCGTCCGCCGGGACCGCGGTGAGTACCGCCGTCGTGCCGTCCACGGACCAGAGGCCCGGGGCGAGGTCGACGCCGGCAGGTGAGTCCTCGAGCCACTGGAAAGAGGTCAGGGTGAGCCAGCCGTGCGGGGCTGCCAGCGCCTTGTCCCGGTTGGTGCGGAAGCGCTGCCAACGCTCGAACTTGGCTGCGGCGGTGGTGGACATGGTTCCTTCCGGTTGCGTGTGCCCACGCTACAACCACGGGTATTTCCTGTTCATTCCGCCGGTGGCGACATCTTTTGAGACAGATTCCACTGTGGCGCCGGACCGGGGGTAGCATCTTTAGCTAGTAACGTGGCTCACAGTATCCAGCGCAGTGTACGAGCCAAGTCCGAAACCCTCGAAAGATAGCTTCCATGGCTCACACTGCAGCACATCCCGAAACAGACCTGGCCTCCGAACTGAGGGCAGACGTCCGCCGTGTTTCCACCCTCCTCGGCGAATCCCTGGTCCGCCAGCATGGCCCCGAACTCCTGGACCTCGTGGAACAGGTCCGGCTGCTGACCAAGGAATCCAAGGAAGCGGCGCGCGGCGGCGCGGACGCCACCGGCCCCTGGAGCGCGCACGACGTCGTCGCCCAGGTCCGCGAACTGCTCGGCTCCCTGCCGATCGAGCAGGCAACCGACCTGGTGCGCGCCTTCGCGTTCTACTTCCACCTGGCCAACGCCGCCGAGCAGGTCCATCGGGTCCGCGGCCTGCGAAACCGGGCGGAAAAGGACGGCTGGCTGGCCAAGACCGTGGCGGACATCGCCGAGCAGGCGGGCCCGGACGTCCTCCAGGAAGTGGTCAACGGCCTGGACGTCCGCCCAATCTTCACCGCACACCCCACCGAAGCGTCCCGCCGCTCGGTCCTGGACAAGATCCGCAAGATCTCCGACGTCCTGTCCCACTCCACGGCCGAGGGGTCAACGGCGCGGCGGAGGCAGGACCGGCAGCTGGCCGAGATCATCGACCAGATGTGGCAGACCGACGAACTGCGCCAGGTCCGGCCCACGCCCGTGGATGAGGCCCGGAACGCCATCTACTACCTGGGCGGCATCCTCACCGACGCCATGCCGCAGATGTTGTCCGAACTCGCCGACCTCCTGGGTGAGCACGGTGTCAGCCTGGCCGCCAAGGACGCACCCATCCGGTTCGGTTCCTGGATCGGCGGTGACCGCGACGGCAACCCGAACGTCACCGCGGCCGTGACCCGGGAAATCCTCCAGATCCAAAACCAGAGCGCCATCCGCATCAGCATCGGCATGATCGATGAACTGATCTCCGTGCTCTCCAACTCCACCGCCCTGGCCGGTGCCGACCGCGCGCTGCTCGAATCAATCGAAACGGACCTGAAGAACCTGCCGGGCCTGGACAAGCGGGTCCTGGAACTGAATGCGCAGGAGCCCTACCGGCTGAAGCTCACCTGCATCAAGGCCAAGCTCATCAACACGGGCAAGCGGGTGGCAGTCAATTCGAACCACGAGCACGGGCGCGACTACAACGCCACCGATGAACTCATGGCCGACCTGCAGCTGCTCGAACTCTCGCTCCGCAACCACTCGGCAGCCCTGGCCGCAGACGGTTCGCTGGCACGGGTGCGCCGCGCCATCGCCTCGTTCGGGCTGCACCTGGCCACGCTGGACATCCGCGAACACGCCGACCACCACCACGACGCCGTCGGGCAGTTGATGGACCGGATTGGTGGCCCCGGGCTGCGCTACGCGGAGCTGAGCCGCGAGGAACGCTTCGAGGTTCTGGGCTCCGAACTGGCGTCCCGCCGCCCGCTCTCCGGCCACCCGATCAAGCTCGACGGCGCCGCCGACGGCACCTACGACGTCTTCCGGGAGATCCGGCGGGCCCTGCGCATGTACGGGCCGGACGTCATCGAAACCTACATCATCTCCATGACCCGCGGCGCAGACGACGTCCTCGCCGCTGCCGTCCTGGCCCGCGAAGCCGGCCTGGTGAACCTGTTCGGCGACAAGCCTTACGCCAAGCTTGGCTTCGCCCCGCTGCTGGAAACGGTGGAGGAGCTGCGGGCCTCGGCCGAGATTGTCGACCAGCTGCTGTCCGATCCCTCCTACCGGGAGCTGGTGCGGTTGCGCGGGGACGTCCAGGAAGTGATGCTGGGCTACTCGGACTCGAACAAGGAATCCGGCGTCATGACCAGCCAGTGGGAGATCCACAAGACCCAGCGCAAGCTGCGCGATATCGCGGCCAAGCACGGTGTCCGCGTCCGCCTGTTCCACGGCCGCGGCGGTTCCGTGGGCCGTGGCGGCGGACCCACCTATGACGCCATCCTGGCCCAGCCCAACGGCGTCCTGGAAGGCGAAATCAAGTTCACGGAACAGGGTGAGGTCATCTCGGACAAGTACTCCCTGCCCGAACTGGCCCGGGAGAACCTGGAACTCTCACTCGCTGCGGTGCTGCAGGGTTCGGCCCTGCACCGCACCCCCCGGACTTCCGAGGACCAGCGGGAGCGATACGGACACGTCATGGAGTCCATCTCGGATGCCGCGTTCGACCGCTACCGCAAGCTGATCGACCACCCGGACCTGCCTGCCTACTTCATGGCGTCCACGCCGGTGGAACAGCTCGGGTCGCTCAACATCGGCTCCCGGCCGTCCAAGCGTCCGGATTCGGGCGCGGGCCTCGGCGCCCTGCGCGCCATTCCATGGGTGTTCGGCTGGACGCAGTCGCGGCAGATCGTGCCGGGCTGGTTCGGCGTGGGCTCGGGGTTGAAGGCTGCCCGGGAAGCCGGTCACTCCGCCCAGCTGGTGGAGATGATGGACCACTGGAACTTCTTCCGGTCCGTGCTGTCCAACGTGGAGATGACCTTGGCCAAGACGGACATGGACATCGCCGGCTACTACGTGTCCACCCTGGTCCCGGAGGAACTGCACCACCTGTTCCGCACCATCCGGGAGGAATACGAACTCACGGTGGCTGAGGTCCGGAAGCTGACGGGCGAGGACATCCTCCTGGACGCCCAGCCCACGCTGAAGCGTTCCCTGGAGATCCGCGACCAATACCTGGATCCCATCAGCTACCTTCAGGTTGAGCTGATGCGCCGTATCCGGACCGAGGCGGAAATCAGCGGGGCCGAGATCGACGAGCGCCTCCAGCGGGCCATGCTCATCACCGTGAACGGTGTTGCCGCAGGCCTGCGCAACACCGGCTAGGAACCCCCGCTCACTTCCGGCGGCTTTTCTTCCGACGCGGGCTCACCTATTGCCGTTGGCATCCCAACGCGCGCTCACGTTTTGCGGTTCCAACCCAAACCCCCGCTCACGTTTTACCATTCCAACCCCAACCCCCGCTCACTCTCTTGAAGAGAGTGAGCGGGGGTTGGGTTTTTGGGGACAGGATGTGAGCGGGGGTTTGGGTTTTGGGGACAGGATGTGAGCGGGGGTTGGGTTTTGGGGGACAGGATGTGAGCGGGGGTTGGGTTTTGGGGGACAGGATGTGAGCGGGGGTTGGGTTTTTGGCGGCAGGATGTGAGCGGGGGTTTGGATAGGGTGGAGGGCATGCCTTCCTTCCAGACCCGCCTCAAGATCACCGGGCTGCGGCCGGGGAATCCGCCGGAGTCCGTCATGGACGCCGCCGTGGAGGCGCTGGGCACCCGCCACCACGTGGAGGCGCACCAGCTGCAGATTGCCGGCGGAGTGCCGCAACTCAACCTTCGATTCCTTGTGGAAGCCACCGAGTACTCCGGTGAGAACCAGCAGGCGCTGGAGTCGGCAAGCATGATGCGCGACGCCGTCGAACGCGTTGCGCTGACAGGTGCGCTCAGCGTGCTGCGGCGCAGCCGCGGCAAGTGGCTGCCCGTCTAGCCTGCGTCCGGAATGGGCTCGTCCTCCACGGGGGACCTGTCGCCGCGCCGGCGGGTGACGATCAGCCCCACGACGGCGCCGATCACCAGGCCCACGGCCACCCCGATCAGGGAACTGGCCCAGAACGGCAGCCTGGTGGTTGACCCCGTAAAGTACCCCAGCCCGACGAGCCAGCAGGCCCAGAGGACCGCCCCCAGCCCGGCGCAGAGTCCGAAGCCGCGCACCGAGACATTTGCGACCCCTGACGCTGCCGAGGTGGCCAGCCGGCCGCCGGGGATGAACCGTGCGCCGATGATGGTGCCATAGGTGGACGACCGCCCGGCCTTGGCCAGGGCTGCATGGATGCCGGCGTGCACCCGGCGCCCCCATTTCCAGCGATCCAGTACGTGGCTGAGCCGGCGGCGGAACAGGTGGAACACCACCATGTCGCCAATCCAGGACGCCAGGGCGGCGAGCACCAGGACGAGGAAGACGTTGGCCCGGCCGTCCGCGGACAATGCGCCGCCGGTAATCACCACCATCTCCGAGGGGATGGGCGGGAAAATGGCGTCGCCAACCACCAGCGGGATGACCCAGAAATAGAGGGCCGCTCCCCAGCTGTCAGCGCTGCCGAAGTCCATTGCCACAAGGTACCGCACTTTTGCCGGCCCGGCGGTGCCCGTGACGGGCACCCACCCGGGGAGGGATACCGCCGAGGCCGTGCGTGCCCGGAACGCACGGTGGAGTGGGAAACTGGCGGCATGCGGATCACGGTTTTGCAGGGCGACATAACGCAGCGGCGGGTGGATGCGGTTGTCAATGCCGCGAATTCGTCGCTGCTCGGCGGCGGGGGAGTGGACGGGGCGCTGCACCGGGCAGCCGGTCCGGAACTGTTGGCTGCGTGCCGTCAGTTGCGGGCAACGGACCTCCCGCACGGACTGCAGACCGGCGCCGCCGTGGCAACGGCCGGATTCCGGCTGCCGGCCCGCTGGGTTATCCACACCGTCGGCCCGAACCGGCATGCCGGGCAGACCAACAGGGCCCTCCTGGTGTCCTGCTTCAGCGAAAGCCTGCGGCTGGCGGACTCCCTGGGCGCCCGCGGACTGGCGTTCCCGGCGGTGGGTGCGGGCGCTTACGGCTGGGCGGCGGATGCCGTCGCACAGGCGGCCCTGGACGCCCTGGCCGGATTCCAGGCGCTGCACCCGGCCAGCGACCTGGAGGTGGTGGAGTTCGTGCTCCACACGTCCGGGGTTGAAGAGGTGTTCAGGGACGTGTTCGGACAGCTTCGCTGAGGTCCAGGTCGCTGCGGTACTCTACTGGCCGGCCTGAGATCGGGTCGACGAAGCGGATGCCGCGGGCCAGCAGCTGCAGCGGTTTCGCGTAGTCGTCCGGGGCTTTGTCCAGCAGGTCAGGGTAGAAGGCGTCGTTGACGATCCCAAGTCCCAGCGAGGCCATGTGCACCCGCAGCTGGTGGGTCTTGCCGGTGTGTGGTTCCAGCCGGTACCTGGCAAGGCGGCGCCTGCTGGTGCCGCTGCCACCGGTACCCGCGGCACCCTCCGGGCCACCGTCGTCGAACGTTTCCAGCTGCTCGATCCTGGTTTCCGCGTTCGGCTCGCCGTCAATGACTTCCGCCAGCAGGTAGCTTCGGGACTTGGTCATCCGGTTGCGGACCACCACGGGAAATTCGACGGCGGGATGTCCCGGAGCGGGCTCCGCGGCGGAGACGCACTCGTACTCCTTTTGCACCTGCCGCTTCTCGAACAGCACCTGGTACTTGCCGCGGGTCTGCGGGTTGGTGGAGAAGAGCAGGACCCCGGCCGTCATGCGGTCCAGCCGGTGCATGGGAATCAGGTCCGGCAGGTCCAGTTGGTTCCGCAGCCGGACCAGGGCGGACTCCTGGATGTAGGTCCCGCCCGGGGTGGTGGGGAGGAAGTGCGGCTTGTCCACCACCAGCAGGTGCTCGTCCTGGTGCAGGATGGACAGCTCGACGGGCAGCCGGGTCTCCGGCGGCAGCGTGCGGTAGTACCAGATGAAGGTGTGGTCCTGGAGCGGGGTGCTGCGGTCCAGGGGGATGCCGCCCTCGCCCACGATCTCGCCGGCGTCGAACCGGTCCTCGATGCCCTGCGGATCGATGTGCCCCCAGCGGTGCATCATGTAGTCCATCGCGGTGTCCCAGGGGCCCTCGTCCGGGAGGCGGAGGCGGGTGGCGTTGACGCCGTCGCGCACGGGGAGGGGGGATTGCATCACCGCCCTATTCTACCGGTGCCCTTGGGCGGCCAGCGGGGCCAGGATCACGCGGACCACCGACGACAAAAAAGTTCTTGACAATAAAAGTTGTCGGTAATGAGAATGGTGGCATGCAGGAAATTGCAGTCATCGAGGACCCGGCTGCGGCCGAAGCGTCGCTGGACCCCATCCGCACCAGCATCCTGCGGGAGCTGGCCCGGCCCGGTTCCGCAACGCAGCTGGCGGTTCGGGTGGGCCTGCCCAGGCAAAAGGTCAACTACCACCTCAAGGCGCTGGAGCGGCATGGACTGGTGGAGCTGGTGGAGGAGCGCCGCAAAGGGAACGTCACCGAGCGCGTGCTCCAAGCCACCGCAGCTTCCTATCTGATCTCGCCGTCCGCGCTGGCCTCGATCTCGCCGGATCCGCACCGTTTCTCAGACCGTTTCTCCGCATTCTGGCTGCTGGCGCTCGCCGGCCGGATGGTCCGGGAAGTGGGAAAACTGATAGCCGGTGCCGCCGCTGCCCGGCAGAAACTGGCCACATTCGCCATCGACGGCGAGATTACTTTCCGCACCGCCGCCGACCGGGCAGCCTTCGCCGAGGAGCTCGGCGTGGAGGTCACCCGGCTGGTTGACAAGTACCACGACGACGGGTCCCCACACGGGCGGCGGCACCGGCTGGTCGTGGCCCTGCACCCGGTCCTCAAAGAAACCAATGCCCCCAAGGCGACCAACGAATCCACTCCAGGCAAGGAACAGGACAAATGAACAACAAGCGCTCCTTTGAAATCGTCCACGACTCTGAGCTTCCCGGCACGCCCGAGCGGGTGTGGGAAGCCGTCACCGCCGGAACCCCGGCCTGGATGTTCCCCACGGACCAGTGGCCAGCGGTCAGGACCGTGGAAGAGTACCCCAGCCACCTGGTATCCAGGATGGAAGGCCCGGACGGCTGGTTCAACCAACTGGAACACGTCCTGGAGCCGCTGGACGGCGGCCGCGCACGCCTGCACTACGTCCATAGCGGCATTTTCGCCGACAACTGGGATGAGCAGTACGACGGCGCCAGCCGCCACACCGAGTTCTACCTGCACACGCTGGGCCAATACCTGCAGTACTTCGACGGCCGTCCCGTGGTGTTCACCGACATTCAGGCTCCCCCGGCTTCGCAGGCACCGGACGGGTTCGCCAAGCTGCTGGAAGCGCTGGGCCTGGGAACCGCCGGGCAGGGGGACAGCTTTGACGTGGAGCTCGACGGCGTGGGGCGGCTGGCGGGCGACGTGGACTTCTCGAACGAGCACTTCCTGGGCCTGCGTACCCAAAACGCCTTGTACCGGTTCTTCGGCCGCAACGCCTTCGGCGCCCCGGTGGGCATGACGGTTCACGATTTCGGCGGCGCCGGCGACTCCGAGACCACGGCCAAGGCATGGGCCGGGTTCCTGGAGCACGTGTACGCGTAGCCACGCCTCCCGTTTGGCGCGCGAAATCGCCGGAGCGGTGCGGGATCGCCGTTCCGCTCCGGCGGTTACGCACCCCTCCGGCGATTTCGGTGGCCCGGGTCAGCCGGTGGCCGGATCAGGCGATGGCGACGGCGGGGGCATGGATCAGTGACCGGCGCAGCTGGGGAGCGGCGTCCAGCCGGTCCTGGGCGGCGCGGAGTCCCAGCACCGCCGCCTCCAGTTTGTCCGGTGCGAGCGTGAAGGGCAGGCGCAGGTTGCGTTCAAAGGCGCCGCCGATCCCGAACCTGGGGCCGGCCGCGAGCCTGATGCCGAATTCCGGCGCCAAGACCGTGAGGGCCGTGCTGATGGGGGCGGGAAGCCTGCACCAGACGGAGAGGCCCCCGGCGGGAGGAGTCGTCTGCCAGGTGGGCAGGTGTTCCGCGAGCAGGCCGAGCAGGGTTGAGCGGTTGCCCCGCAGCGTGTGCAACAGTGCGGGCAGCGGCTCCTCAAGTGCCCGCACCAGGTGGGCTGCGGCCAGCTGCTCCATGACGGGGCCGCCCAGGTCCAGCGTGGTGCGCGCGGCGGCGAAGCGCTGGATCATCGGTTCGGAGGCGCGGATCCACCCGGTGCGCAGGCCGCCCCAATGCGACTTGCTCAACGAGCCGATCGATACGATTCCGCTGCCGAAGCTTGCCAGCGGAGTGGTGGCGATGCCGTCGAGGTTGAGGTCGCGCAGCGTTTCATCCGCCACCAGCACTGTTCCGGATGCGGCCGCCGCGCGGGCCAGCAGGCGCCGTTGTTCGTCGGGCAGGATCATCCCAGTGGGGTTGTGGAAGTCCGGCACCAGGTAGGCGAGCTTGGGCCGCTGCTGGACCAGGGCCGATTCGAGGGCCGGCAGGTCCCAGCCGGACTCGGCGAAAGCCACCGGGACGGGGCGGCAGCGGGCGGAACGGATGGCATCCAGTGCATGGGGATAGCTGGGGTGCTCCACCAGGATCCTGTCCTGCCGGTCGGCCAGGGTCCGGATGATGATGGTCAAGGCGTGCTGCGCTCCGGACGTGACCATGACCTGCCCCGGCTGGGTGGGTACACCGGCAGCCGTGTACCGGTCCGCAACTGCCTGGCGCAACGGCAGCAGTCCCAAGGCGTCATAGCCAAAACCCGGCAGCAGGGCAGGCAGCTCCGTCAGCGCCGCGGCGAAGGCCCGGTGCACCACTTCGCCGCTGGCGGGCAATGCCGAATAGGCCAGATCGATCAGCCCTTCAGGGGCGGTCAGGCCCGGCGCCGCCAGCGGGGAAGCGGATTGGGGTTGCGGGCCGAAAAGCGCCGGCCCGAACGGGGTCAGTTCCGGGATGCGGGTCTTGCCCCGGCTGCCTTGGCCGGTGCTCAGGAAGCCCTGGTCCCGGAGGGTGGCATACGCCGCCGTAACGGTTGTCCGGCTGACCCCGAGGACGGAGCTGAGCGAGCGCTCGCTGGGCAGGGCGGTATCCAGGGCAATCCGGCCGTCCAGGATCAGGAGCCGTACCACGTCCGCCAGCTCGCGGTAGGCCGGCCCGGTGCCGCTGTTCCACGGGCCGAGGAGGCGGGACAAAGCCTGGGGAGTGAGGACAGCCATAGAGCCAGTATCTCAAACTGGCTATGTATTCCAATGCCAGTTGCGTGGAATGGTTGTTGTCATGATGACCCGCAGACTTCTCCAACTCTTCACCGGCCTGGCCATGTACGGCATTTCGCTGGCCATGTTCATCCGTGCCGGCCTGGGCCTGGACCCCTGGGATGTGTTCCACCAGGGCGTTGCCAACCGGACCGGTTTGAGCATCGGGGTGGTGGTTATCGCGGTGAGTTTCCTGGTGCTGCTCCTGTGGATTCCGTTGCGGCAGTGGCCAGGGTTCGGCACCCTGTGCAATGCGGTACTGGTGGGAGTGTTCGCGGACATCGGACTGGCAGTGATCCCGCCGGTTTCCCTCCTGGCCGGCCAGATCGGCCTCCTCGGCGGGGCCATCGGGCTGAACGGCATCGCTTCCGCCTGCTACATCGGGGCACGCTTCGGGCCGGGCGCACGGGATGGGCTGATGACCGGCCTGGCCCGCCGGACCGGCTGGTCGGTCCGGCTGTCCCGCACCCTCATTGAAGTGGCCGTGCTGGCCATCGGGTGGCTGCTCGGCGGCTCCGTGGGCGTGGGCACCGTGGTTTATGCCTTGGCCATCGGCCCCTTGGTCCATGTCCTGCTGCCGCGCTTCATGGTCCCTGCGGCGACGCCGAAAGCGGCAAGCAAGCCGGCTCCCGCCAGCTGCTGAGTCCCCGCCAGGCCTGCTGCTGTCAGTCCGGCACTGGCTGGCACGTGGGGCAGAAGTAAATGTCCCGTTCCTCCTCGCCGTTGGGCTTGCCCAGGAGGCCTCGCTGGATGGGAGTCCCACACTTGAGGCACGGTCGTCGTTCCCCGCCGTACACCCAATAGCCGGGCCTGCCGGCCATCCTGCCTACAGGGAGGCCGCGGGCATTGAGGACAGTAACGCGGCGGCCGGGGCCGAGGTTGGCCTCCAGCAATTGTTTGGCGTCGGTCATCATGGTCCGCACGTCCACGACGTCGGCCACGGGCGTGGCGGGATGCACTCCCGACAGGAAGCACGCCTCGCAGCGGTAGATGTTGCCGATGCCCGCGAGATTCCGTTGGTCCAGCAATGCCACGCCGATCGGTACCTCCGGGCGGGACCGGACACGGCGTTCGGCTTCATCCAGGTCCCAGTCCGGGCCCAGGAGGTCCGGACCCAGGAATCCCACGACGGAGTCCTCATTGGCCGTGGCCACCACTTCCAGGATTCCCAGGGAGAAGCCGACGGCGTCCGCAGCGGCCGTCCGCAGTACGCACCGGGCGGTGAATCCGGGCTTCCGCCACCGTCCGCCCGGCGGGTAGACCTGCCAGGCCCCTTCCATTTTCAGGTGCGAGTGGATGGTCAGCCGTTTGTCCTCCGGGCCCACCACCCGCATCAGCAGGTGCTTGCCGCGCGGGACCACTTCCTCGACGGTCCACCCTGCAAGGTTCAGCGTGGCAAACCGCGGCACACGGAAATCCGAGGCAAGCAGCGCCTGCCCCGCCAGGGCCTGGTGCAGTTGACGGGCGGCCCGCCAGACGGAATCCCCCTCAGGCACGGATCCTCAATCCCTTTGGCGTGGAGTAGGCGCCGGCGGCGCTGAGGGCTGCGGCAACGGGGGTGTCCAGGATTCCCTGCCCGTTCACCTTCTCCATGATCAGTTTGTCCACGGCTCCCCTGGTGACCACCCCGACCAGGGCAGCGCCGGCAGCCGCCAGGACGGCGGCGTCATCGCTGAACGCCAAAAGGGTCTTGCCACCGCGTTCCACGTACAGCACCAGCGCGCCATCCACCAGCACTACCAGGGCACCCGCCTTCCGGCCGGGGCGGTGGCCGGTACCGGCGTCGTCCCTCAGTGCGGGCCAGGGGAGGGCCGCGCCGAACGGGTTGGCGGGATCGGTGGCGGCAAGGGCCAGGGCCACCGGGTCCGCCTTGGCCAGTTGCGTGTCCTCCGAGTAGGAACGGAGCCGGTCCACGGTGGCGGGAACGGCGAACTGGGCGGCGCCGAGGTGTTCGATGAAGTAGCCGCGCCGGCACCGGCCCGCTTCCTCCAGCCGCGCCAGTACCTTGTACATGAGCCCGAAGCCGCCGAGGATTTGTTCGGCCATGACCGAGCCCCTGGTGACCACGCCATACCGGTCCAGCAGGAGTTCAGCAGTGGCGCGGGCGTGGATGGTGGCATCGAGTTCGGGCTCGGGAAGGGCGGACCAGCGGCCGGCTGCCGTAGCCGGCGTTGAAGCTCCCTGAGCTCCGTACCGGCCGCCGGCCAGCCCGGGGGAGCCCATCAGGCCGGTGCCGTGGGAGCGGCCCAGCCGGCTCAACCGCGGTGCCCGGGCGCGCGGGGCACGGGCCACTTGCCGGTGCGCTGTATGCCCGCCGGCGATCAGGGACCGGACCGGGGCGAATGTGTCGCCGGTAATCCTGCCGGCCCATGCGAGTTCCCACAGCGCGGTGACCACCTCCTGGTCGCTGAGGACGGCGTCCATGCCGCCGGCCACTTCGGTGAGCTGCCGGAAGAAGTACCCGCCACCGTTGTTCCGCAGGTGGTCCAGGAGGCGCCGGCCGGCATCTCCGGGCTCGAAGTCAGGGGCAGGATTGAGCGTCAACTCCGCGGAGTCAGCGAGGTGGAGGCTGATCCAGCCGTCGTTTCCCGGCAAGGATCCGGCGCCCGACCACAAGACCTCACCTGCCGCCATGAGTTCATCCAGCATGGCGGGCTGGTAGTTGGATACCCGGCTTGCCAGGACCAGCGGCTCCCAGGCCGAGGCGGGAACGGGCACCCCCGAGAGCTGGTCGATGGCGGTGATGATGCCGTCCAGGCCGCGCAGGGAGGGTTGGCCGCGCCCGCCGCCGGGGGTCCTGACATGCTGCCAGGCCGGCAGGAAGCGCCCATAGGCTGCGGCGTCCACCGGTTCCACTTCGGCGCGCAGCGCGGCCAGGGAGCGGCGGCGGAGCTTGCGCAGCACCTCGGCGTCGCACCATTCGCTGGCGACCGCCTGCTGGCCGACAGGTGAGGAGCTGCCCGATGGTGCCGGCTGATCAGCCGGACGGCTTTGATCCCCCGACCCCGATTCCTGCCCGCCCGGCTCCAGCGGTGGGGCCTCGGGCGGGGTGGCGTGGGGCCGGAACTCTCCTTCCACGACGCGTCCGTCCGCTGCCAGCCGTTTCAGTGCCGTGCCCACCACGGCAACGCCCAGGCCCAGCCGGGTGGCGGCCTCGGCTGCCGTGAAGGGACCGTGTGTCCGGGCATACCGGGACACGAGGTCGCCCAGCGGATCGGCAACGGGTTCGATGAAGGCCAACGGCACACCCATGGGCAGCGGCACGCCGATGGCATCGCGGAGGCGGGCGGCATCCTCGACGGCGGCGAACCGCTCAAACCCGCCGATGTTGACCTTGATGGCGCGATTGGCCCGCTGGAGCGCGGCAAGGTGGGCGGCCGCGTCGGCGACAGCGGCGGGGGTGTCGGACTGCCCGGTTTCGGCGGCCTCAACCGCAGGAGAGGTTTCGGCAGGTTCCACGGCCGGAGAGGTCTCGGCAGCCTCAACCGGCGGCGCCGTGCCCTGCAACCGCGCGGCTGCCTCTTCCGGCGCGAGCGGGCCCAGCAGCCGCAGGAGGTCGGCCACTCCCTCCATGCCCCGCGCACGCCGGTCCGGGGTCAGCCGCTGCAGTTCGCGTTCGGTGGCCTCAATGACCTTGGCGTCCAGGAGTTCGCGCAGTTCCACCCGGCCCAGCAGTTCGTTGAGCAGCGTGGAGTCCAGGGCCAGGGCCGCGGCTCGGCGTTCCGCGAGCGGGGAGTCGCCTTCGTAGAGGAACTGGGCGACGTAACCGAAGAGCAGGGACTTGGCAAATGGCGAGGGCTGCTGGGTGGTGGTCTCCACAATCCGCAGCTCGCGCCTTTCCACGGAGGCGGCGATGTCCTTCAACGCCGGCAGATCGTAGACGTCCTGCAGGCATTCCCGGACCGTTTCGAGCACGATGGGGAACGTGGGGTACTTCCTGGCCACGTCCAGCAGCTGGGCCGACCGCTGGCGCTGCTGCCAGAGCGGCTGGCGCTTGCCGGGGGTCTGCCGGGGCAGCAGCAGCGCGCGGGCCGCACACTCGCGGAAACGCGAGGCGAAGAGGGCGCTGCCGCCCACCTCGGCGGTGACGATCTGCTCCAATTCCTCCGGGTCGAAGAGGAACAGTTCGGCGCCCGGCGGCTCGTCTTCCATCATGGGCACCCGCAGGACGATGCCGTCGTCGGCCGCCATGGCCGAGCCGTCCAGCCCGTACCGCTGGTGAAGCCGCTGGCCCACCGCGAGGGCCCACGGCGCGTGGACGGGCATGCCGAACGGGCTGTGCAGGATCACGCGCCAGTCGCCCAGTTCGTCGTGGAACCGCTCCACCACGAGCGTGGTGTCGCTGGGGACCACCTCGGTGGCCTGCTTCTGCTCGCTGAGGTACTGGATGAGGTTGTTGGCAGCGAAGTCGTCCAGGCCGCTTGCTTTGCACCGTTCGGTGGCCGGGCCGGGATCGGACGCGGACAGTTCGCGGACGAACGCGCCCAGGGCGCGGCCAAGGTCCACCGGGCGGCCCAGGGAGTCGCCCTTCCAGAACGGCAGCTTGCCGGGCTGGCCGAACGCGGGGGAGACCAGGACGCGGTCGTGGGTGATGTCCTCGATCTTCCAGCTGGTGGCGCCGAGGGCAAAGACATCGCCCACCCGCGACTCGTAGACCATTTCCTCGTCGAGTTCGCCCACACGCCGGCCACCCTTGGGCGCACGCGCCGGTTTTCCGTCCTCGGCCGGGGACGCCGAGCCTTCCGCCTCCGTGCCGATGATGTAGACGCCGAACAGTCCGCGGTCCGGGATGGTGCCGCCGGACGTGACGGCCAGCCGTTGGGCGCCGGGACGGCCCTCGATGGTGCCGGCATTCCGGTCCCAGATGATCCTGGGGCGGAGTTCGGCGAATTCGTCGGACGGGTACCGTCCCGCCAGCAGGTCGAGGGTGGCCTCGAACGCGGAGCGGGGGAGGGACGCGAAGGGAGCGGAACGGCGCACGGTGCTGAACCATTCCTCCACGTCGATGCTCCCAAGGGCCGTTGCCGCCACCGTCTGCTGGGCCAGGATGTCCAGCGGGTTGGCCGGGATGGCCAGCCGCTCGATCTTGCCATCCAGCATCCGTTCCACGGTGATGGCCGTGTGGACCAGGTCCGCCCGGTGCTTGGGGAACAGGACGCCTTGGGAGACCTCGCCCACCTGGTGGCCTGCACGGCCCACCCGCTGCAGGCCGCTGGCCACCGACGGGGGCGATTCGACCTGGACCACCAGGTCCACGGCACCCATATCGATGCCAAGTTCCAGCGATGACGTGGCCACCACGCACCGCAGCCGCCCGGATTTGAGGTCGTCCTCGATCAATGCCCGCTGGTCCTTGGAAACGGAACCGTGGTGCGCCCGCGCCAGTACCGGATCTGCGCCGGCGGAACTGCCCGCTTGCGCCATCATGTGCGCGGGTGTGGCCGTTGACGCGGGAAGGCCCGACGACGGTCCCCCCGGGGTGCCCGGCCCGGCGTCGAGCCCTTCCGGGGCGGCGTCGTCCCAGCCGCCGCCCACGGCCACCAGCTGGCGTTCGGCGTAGATTTCGTTGAGCCGGGCGGTGAGGCGTTCGGCGAGGCGCCGGGAGTTCGCGAAGACGATGGTGGACTGGTTGGCCAGCACCAGGTCAACGATCTTTTCCTCCACATGGGGCCAGATGGATGCCTGCGGCTGGAGGCCGGAAGCGGGCCCGGAGTCGAACGCGCCCGCAGCGCCCTGCAGGTCCGACATATCCTCCACCGGCACCGACACCGTAAGGTCCCAGTTCTTGCTGGCCGGCGGCGCGACGATTTCCACGGGCGCGGAACCGGCCAGGAACTGCGCCACGAGTTCCCGCGGCTCCACGGTTGCGGAAAGCCCGATGCGTTGCGCAGGTTTGGGCAGCAGCGCATCGAGCCGCTCCAGGGACACCGCAAGGTGGGCGCCGCGCTTGGTTCCGGCCACGGCATGGACCTCGTCGATGATGATGGTGTCCACCTCGGTGAGGGTTTCGCGGGCCCTGGAGGTGAGCATGAGGAACAGCGATTCGGGGGTGGTGATGAGGATGTCCGGCGGGTTGCTGAGCAGGGCCCGGCGGTCCGCTGTGGGGGTGTCCCCGGACCGGACGCCCACGGTGATCAGCGGTGCCGGGAGCCCCAGCCGCTTGGCTGTTTGCGTGATGCCGATCAGCGGCGAGCGGAGGTTGCGTTCGACGTCGACGCCCAACGCCTTGAGGGGCGAAATGTAGAGGACGCGGGTTTTGCGTTTGGGTGCCCGGGACCGCTTGCCTTTGGCCGGGGTTTCCGCTGCGGGATCGGTGGGCGGCGGGGCCGTGCCGAGGAGGCGGTCCAGGGCCCACAGGAAGGCGGCGAGGGTCTTGCCGGACCCGGTGGGCGCCACCACCAGTGCGTGCGAACCTGACGAGATGGCAGTCCAGGCCCCGGCCTGGGCCGGTGTTGGTTCGGAAAAGGCGCCCAGGAACCAGTCCCTGGTGGCGCGGCTGAATTGGGCCATGGGCGCAGCGGAGCCGGGAGCGCTGCCCGCAGGACGCTGTTCCTGGTTCATGCCTCCATCATGCCCCAAGGCACCGACACTGGGTTTCGACGGCCGCCGCGACCCGGCGTGGGTGCCGGGTCGCGGCCAGGTCCGCCGGGCCGTGCGCGGTCAGGCCGGTTGGAACGCCCCGATGGAGAGCAAGGTGATTTGCGCGTTGCCGCAGGCCTTGGTGGGCTGCGGGAGGAACAGGGAGTCGGTGTCCTCGGGCGGGTAGACCCGGTAGCCGGCGGCATCCACCGGCGAGCAGTCCATGTAGTTGCCGGCCTGCGTGTAGCGCAGTACCGCGGTGCCGGTCTGGCCGGGGGCCAGCAGGACGTCAACCACTCCCGTGGAGTCGTCGCGCGCGGCCGGGGCTCCGATCGGGGCGCCTGCGGCGTCCGCAACCAGGGAGACGCCGGCGAATCCCTTGAGGATGCAGGGTTCGGTTCCCTTGTTGGTGAGGTTGAGCTTCATGTAGACGCTGCCCGCCGCGCCGCCGCCGGAGGCATCGGTGGCGGCCGTGAGTCCGGCCGCCTTGCACAGGGCAGGCGCTCCGGCGGCGGTGGTGCCGGGGGCGGGGGAGTCCGGCGTCGTGGCAGGTGCGGAGGACGACGGCGGGGCCGAGGATGCCGACGACGTGGGCGACTGGCTGGCCTGCCCGGTGGCGGGCGTCGTCGTCGTTTGGGACTGCGGCTGGCTTGGAGCGCACGCGGTGAGCAACAGCGTTGCCGTTGCGGCCGCCGTCGTCAGGGCAATCGCCTGGGAAATTATCTGAGACCTCATGGCACCACCTTCGCCGTACCGGTTGCCCGCGTCAACGATGCCACCTGCCTTGGCGGCAATTTGATGCCCGGATCGTGATGATCCGGTCACTGGAAGGCTCCCGCGGGATGGCATGCGGCGGCGCACCCCGGCCGGGAGCGGCCATCCTCAGTCCGTCTCAGGTCCCGTGCAGTACGGGCAGTCCTCGGGGCACTCCGTCATGCCGGCACCACCGCCAGGTCCAGGCCGTCTGCGACGTGGAACAGCCGGCGGCCCCCCGCGGGCGCGGTCACCCACACGATGCCGCCGTCGTCCGTCCTGTCATCCACCACGCCGCTGAAGGCCACCCGGCCGTTCCTGCGGAGTTCCACCAGGTCGCCGGTCTCGACCGGGTCCCAGCGGACAGGGCTTTTTACGCGGCTCGTCATTGAAGTCACGGGCATTCCTTTGCACGGCGTGGTTGCGGCGGCAGCTGCCGCCCAATGAAGCCATCAAACAGGGACGCTGCCGCCCAACTCAATGGAGGAGTGACCACGCTCCACGCTTCTTCTTTGTGCAGGCCTCCAGCAGGCTGGTGCAGGGGTCCGGAAGGCCCGTGTGCCATGGGGAAGGGCGGGGTTAGACTGCCTGCGTAAGCGTCGGCGATCGAAGGAGAAGTTCATGGACTACACCGGAAGCCAGTCGGAAAAGGCAGTCACAGCCGGTGAACTGGGCCGCAGCCACATCGGGCAGACAATCAGCTTCCAGCCGAATGAATTCACGGTGGTCTTCGGCAAGCTCGCAGGAATCGCGCGGACGGAAGCCATGGTTTACATCTCCCTGACAGGGGTGGGGAACGGCACGCACCTGAAGGATGAGTACGACCTGCCGGCCGCCCACGAGGTCTTCGTTCCCGTGGACGTCATCACCAACGCCGAATCCACCATCAAGGATTTGTTCGGCAAGGTCCAGGAGAACCTCCGCGGGACCGGCCACAAGGGCGGCGAAGACCGGACCGACCGGCTGTAGCCCCGGAAACCTGGCTGATGGCCGGCATCGTTTTCGATGCCGGCCATCAGTGCTTGGGACGCCAGTGCACCACATCTCTGTTGGAAGGAACATCATGGGCAACGAAGCTGCATGGCAGGAAACCACAACCGCGGGCCGGTTCGCCGGCAGGACCGTCATTGTCACCGGTGCAGGCTCGGGCATCGGGCTGGCAACCGCGCTGCGCGTCGCCAAGGAAGGCGGCCGCGTGATCGCGGCGGACATCAGCAAGGAACGGCTGGATGACCTTGTGGCCGGGAACCCCGGCCTGGACCTGGTTGCCGTCGCCGGTGACATCTCCACCGAAGAGGCCGTGGCGGCAGTGGTGGCGGCCGCCGGCGGCAGGGTGGATGCGCTGGCCAACGTTGCCGGCATCATGGACAACTTCGCCCCCATCCACGAGGTGGACGACCAAGTCTGGGAGCGGGTCTTCCGGATCAACGTCACCGCGCTGATGCGACTCACCCGTGCGGTGGTGCCGCTGATGCTGCAGGCGGGCACCGGCTCCGTGGTCAATGTCTCCTCGGAGGCCGGGCTGCGGGGTTCCGCCGCGGGTGCGGCCTACACGGCCTCCAAGCATGCAGTGGTGGGCCTTACCAGGAACTCTGCCGTCATGTACGGCCCGTTGGGGCTGCGCTTCAACACCGTGGCGCCGGGCGCCACCATCACCAATATCGAGGCGAACTGGGGCTCGGAGCTGGCGGCAGGTCGGCTGGGTCCGCTGATGCAGGCGAACATCCCGACACCCGCCACCGCCGCGCAGCTCGCCGCGTCCATCACCTTCCTGCTCAGCGACGACGGCACGAACGTCAACGGCGCCGTGCTCGCTTCCGACGGCGGCTGGTCGGCACTGTAGCGGGCAGCACCGCTGCCGGCAGGCACCTTAAAGCCAAGCGGACGACGCCGGGTGCGGCCCGTCGTCGTCCGCCCACCCGGGCAGCACCCCGCAGTGCGGCCTAGTACGCCTTGACGCGCTGGTCCACCACGAGGTGGACCAGCGCGAACGTGCGGTCCCGGTCGATGGCCGCCAAGGCGGCGTCCAGGGCCGCCGGCACGTCGCGGTCATCCCTGACCGTGATGCCAAAGCCACCGAACGCCGTGGCCATCAACCCGAAGTCCGGGTTCTTGAGTTGGGTGCCGGAGACCCGCTGCGGGTAATGCCGTTCCTGGTGCGTGCGGATGGTGCCGTACTCCTGGTTGTCCATGACCACCACCAAGGGTGTGGCGCCATATTGGGCGGCGGTCGCCAATTCCTGGCCGTTCATGAGGAATTCGCCGTCCCCCGCGATGGTCACGACGCGCCGGTGCGGCTCGGCCAGCGATGCGGCAATGGCGGACGGGATGGAGTACCCCATGGAGCCGTTGCGGGCACTGAGCATGGATGCATAGCGGCGGGTGGGGAAGTACCGGTGTGCCCAGTTGGTGTGTTCGCCGGCCCCGAAGGTCACCACGGCGTCCTCGGCAAGCCGGGGCACCAGGTTGGCCATAAGGGTGTCCATCCTGGCCTGTCCGGACCCCGGGGCAGCGGGCGGCAGCGCGGCGAAGCGTTCCTGTTCCGCCCGCATCCGGGCCGTCCAGTCACGCCACTCGTCCTTGACCGGCAGCGCGACGCCCTGGAGGTCGCGCACGAACGCCTCCGGTTTGGCCAGGATTTGCCGGGAAACCGGGCCGGACCGTCCGCGCAGCGACGGGTCCACCGTGACCAGGAAGTTCTCCTTGGTCCAGTCCTGCCGGCAGACGAAGCCATCCGTAATGACATCGCCTGGGACCGTGCCCACAAAGACCAGCAGGTCGGTTTCCTCCAACAGGTCGTAGGTGGGCCGGGGGCGGCCGTACCCGATAGGGCCCACGTAGGACGGCGAATCGAAGGAAACTGTTCCCTGGGTCCGCCACTCGGCAGCGGCCGGGATGTGGTGCCGTTCCAGCCACCCGGTGAGCTGGAGGGCGGCTTCCTGGGTCCAGTCGTTGCCGCCAGTGACGAACAGCGGCTTGCTGGACCTGGCCAGGGCGGCTTCAAGGGCTGCGGAATCCGTGCTGCCCATGCCGCCGGCTGCCACGGGGATCGCCGGATGCAGGGCCGGGCTGACCTGCCGCCGGATCACGTCCTCCGGCAGGCCGACCACCACGGGGCCGGGCCGTCCGCTCATGGCCGCGAACATCGCTTCGGCCACGATTTCGGAGGCCCGCTCCGGGTGGTCAAGGACCATGACCCGTTTCGCTCCGGTATCGAACCAGGACTTAATGTCGAACTCCTGGAACGCCTCGCGGTCCCGGTGGGCGAACGGGATGAGCCCCACGAAGAGCAGCATGGGGGTGGAATCCTGCCAGGCGGTGTGCAGTCCCACATGGGCGTTGGCCGCGCCCGGCCCGCGGGTCACCATCGCCACCCCCGGACGCTGGTTCATCTTGCCGTCGGCCTCGGCCATGTAGGCGGCGCCGCCCTCATGGCGGCAGACGATGGTTTCGATGGCGGACCCGTGCAGGCCATCGAGCACGTCAAGGAAGCTCTCGCCGGGAACAACGTAGGTGCGCTCCACGCCATGCGCCACCAGGGAATCGACAATGACGTGCCCGGCGGACTTCAGGGTTGGCTGCGCGTTCTCCGGCACGTGTGGGCGGAGGTCCTGCCGGTCATCGACGACGGCGGCGGGCTGGGAACGGGATGCGGTCAGGGAGGGCTGCGGCTCTGGAGTCATGTTCTTTCTTTGGTTCGAAGGGTGGCGGAAGGTCCGGGTCAGGTGATGGGTGTCCGGTTGGCGATGACGGGGGAGGTGCCGGTGTAGCCGTCGCGGGTTTCGGCGATGTGGCGGATGCGGGTGCGGCAGGCGTACCAGCCGGCGATCATGAGGATGGAGGCGATGGCGGTGACGAGCATGGTCAGGGGTGAGTCGATGAAGACCATGATGAGGACGCCGATGAGGAAGAGGAGGGAGAGGTAGCCGGTGTAGGGGGCGCCGAACATGCGGAAGGTGGGGCGTTGGACCCAGCCTTTGTCGGCCCAGCGTTTGAGTTGGATTTGGCATAGGACGATGGTGGCCCAGGTCATGATGATGCCGACGGAGGCGATGTTGAGGACGATTTCGAAGGCGTCGGCGGGGACGAGGTAGTTCAGGGGGACGCCGAGGAGGGAGACGGTGGCGGTGATGGCGATGCCGCCGTAGGGGACGCCTGCTTTGTTCATGCGGTAGGCGAAGCGGGGGGCGGAGCCGTTGACGGACATGGAGCGCAGGATCCGGCCGGTGGAGTAGAGTCCGGCGTTCAGGGAGGACAGGGCGGCGGTGAGGACGACGAGGTTCATGATGACGTCTACGCCTTGGACGCCGATGGAGCCGAAGAACGTCACGAAGGGGCTGACGCCTTTTTGGTAGGTGGTGTAGGGGAGCAGGAGGGCGAGGAGGATGACGGAGCCGACGTAGAACACGGCGATGCGGAAGACTACGGAGTTGATGGCTTTGGGCATGATTTTTTCGGGGTTTTCGGTTTCGCCGGCGGCGGTGCCGACGAGTTCGATGGAGGCGTAGGCGAACAGGACCCCTTGCATGAGGATGATCATGGGCAGCAGGCCGGTGGGGAAGATCCCGCCGTGGTCGGACAGGAGGCTGATGCCGACTTGTTGGCCGTCCACGGGGGTGCCGAAGATGACGAAGTAGGTGCCGATGATCAGGAATGCGACGAGGGCGGCGACTTTGATCAGGGCGAACCAGAATTCCATTTCGCCGAAGACTTTGACCGAGACGAGGTTCAGGGCGAGGACGACGAGGAGGGCGGTCAGGGCCCAGGCCCACTGCGGGACATCGGCCATCCAGGGGATGTAGTTGCCGAAGAAGTGCATGTAGAGGGCGGCGGCGGTGATGTCCACGATGGTGGTGGTGGCCCAGTTGATCCAGTAGAACCAGCCGGAGACGAACGCGGCTTTCTCGCCGAAGAATTCACGGGCGTAGGAGACGAAGGAGCCTGAGGAGGGCCGGTGCAGGACCAGTTCGCCCAGGGCGCGCAGGATCAGGAACGCGAAGAACCCGCAGACCGCGTAGGCGATGACCAGGGACGGGCCCGCGGCGTTCAGCCGGCCGCCGGCGCCCAGGAACAGGCCGGTACCGATCGCACCGCCGATCGCGATCATCTGGATCTGCCGGGGCTTGAGGTTCTTGTGGTAACCCTTGTCCTCCGCGTGCAGGGAAGTCTCGGACGCATGCGCGTGACCACCATCAATTACATGGTCTGGCTCAACCTCGTCATTGGGGTTGTTGGGCATGGGGTTTCCTTTCGATCCGGAAAAGATCTTGTTGGTTGGGGAACTTAGAAGACCGACCAGCCGGTGCGGTCGGAGAGGTCGGCAAGGGCCGCCGTGCCGGCGAGGGAATTGCCTTTGGCGTCCAGGCGGGGGCTCCAGACGCAGATGGCGCACTGGCCCGGGACGATGACCAGGATGCCGCCGCCCACTCCGCTCTTGCCGGGCAGGCCCACGCGGTACGCGAACTCGCCCGCGGCGTCATACATGCCGCAGGTCAGCATGATGGAGCCGATCCGCTTGGCCTCGCTCGGGGACAACACGGCCCCCGGGGCTCCCTGGCCGTCGTTGGCAAGGAACAGGCCCGCCCTGGCCAGCTGGACGCAGGTCATCATGACGGAGCACTGGCGGACGTAGTTCTCCACCACTGCCGCGGCCGGCTGGGTGAGGTTGCCGAAGTCCTTCAGGAAGTGGGCAAGGGCCAGGTTGCGGCTGCTGCCGGCCAGTTCACCGGCAGCAGCGGCCTCGTCAATGTACGGTGCCGGATCTCCCTCCCCGCCTGGTTGTCCTCCCGTACCCGCCTGCCGGGTGAGGAACTGCAGGAGGTGCCCGGCGGCGTCGGGCGTCTCTTCCATCAGGTGGTCCGTGACCACCAGGGCGCCGGCGTTGATGAAGGGATTGCGCGGGATGCCGTGCTCGGCTTCGAGCTGGACCAGTGAGTTGAAAGCCGTTCCGGATGGTTCGCGCAGCACCCGTGACCACAGCAGGCCGGACCGGCCGCCCTGCAGCGCCATGGCCAGGGTGAACACCTTGGAGATGCTCTGAATGGAGAACGGGACGTCCGCGTCGCCGGAGCTGAAGACCTTGCCGGAGGTGGTGGCAACGGCGATGCCAAAACGGTTGAAGGGGACGGCGGCCAGGACCGGGATGTTGTCGGGCACGGCACCGGCTTCCTTCCGGGGCCGGTGTTCCCGGACGATTTCCTCAAGGAGGATGTCCAGGGGCGGTGCGCTGAGTGTCGTGGTCATTTCCTGCCTGAAGTGTTGTTGGCGGCGGCCCACTCCTGGAGGTGGAGCAGTGCCACCAGTGAGTCCCGGGGACTGCCGAAGTTGAGGCCGGTCACCCGGGCGGCCTTGGCCACCCGGTAGTAGACGGTGTTCTTGTGGAGGTTCATGCCCCTGGCGCACTCGGCGACGTCGAAGGCGGCGTCGAAGTAGGCGCGGAGGGTGGCGGCGAGCTCGGCGTCCTCCTGCAGGAGCGCGGCCAGGCTGCGGTGCCGGAAGGGCGAGGCCTGGAAGTTGCGGACCGCCTCGCGGTACAGGATTTCCGCTTCGAAATCGGCCACCCCCGCCACCGTGCCCGGTTCTGCGGTGCCCACGCAGGCCAGCAGCGCCTCCGTCACCCGGGTGACCGTGTGGAGGGACAGCAGGTCCGGCACCAGGGGGCCGACGGCGGCGAAGGGGGTGATGCCGAGGTGTTTTCGGGCGTCCCTGACGATTGCCTCGGCCAGGGACCGAAGCCCCGGCTCGGCGGTGCTGGACTGCAGGTCCGGCACGATGATGGCCGTGTCACCGTTGAACTGGCCCACGACGGCGGAGGCCTTGTACGCGGCGGCGTGGATGGAGGCGAGGTTGGCCAGTTCGCCGTGCTTGAGGGCGGCGTCGTCGGCACGCGAATCGGCGTCGGACATGCCCATCAGGATGAGCGCGGCAGGAGCTTCGGACGGGATTTTTCCGCTGTGCGCACCGGCGGCGGCTTCTGCCGGACCCGACAGGATCCGCGCAATCCGGTCTTCCCGCATGTGGACCGACTGCTGGTTGCGGTAGCGGATCAGTTCGGCCGAGACGCGGGCAGCGGACCCGGTCAGGACATATTCGACGTCGGGCCCGAAGCCTGCACCGGTCTCCTGGAGCCAGATGTATCCCATGATCCGCTCGCCGGCAAAGAGCGCGATGGCAACCCGCTCCCGCAGCCCGTCCTGCGGCCTCGCCGGGACGCGGACAGGTTGCCGGGTGCGGTGGAGTTCCCGGTAGGCGCCCAGGTCCTTGAGCAGCAGTTCGTACTTCCGTGGGCCGCGGCGGGCCAGGATGGACGCCTTCCGGAGCTCATCGATGTCATTGGTGACCGTGGAATAGGCAAGGACTTTGTTGGCCGCATCCTCAATGAGCACGTGGCTGGACGTAAGCCGTGCCGTGGTCTGGGCGATCGCAAACAGGTCTTCCTCGAGCAATGTCAGGACTTCGCTCTGGTAGCTGCGCGGCTGGATCCGGTCCTTGGCAATCGACAGCAGGCGGTCCCAGTCTGCGGCCGGATCCACCAGCAGCAGCCCCGACCCCGCTGCGCGCAGGAGCTCCTCTGCTTCGGCGAGGTCGTCCCGCCGGCCCTTCAGTGCGACCACCGGGGGCGGATCCGCCAGGAGGCGCCGGAGTGCCGGCAGGGCAGACCGGCCGCGGACCCCGATGAGCAGGACGAAGGCTTTGGCGGCCTCCACTGCTTCATCGTCGGCGTCGACGATCAGGAACCGTTCGATGGCCGGCGCCGAAGGGCCGGGCCGGAGGATGAGGCTGGCGAAGCCAAGGGGAAGATCCGAGAGGATGTCATCCACCGTAACCGCGGCCATGGTTGTCCTTTTGCGTTGATCCCGCCGGACGGCTCTGTCCGGTCACCTCATGCTATCCAGCGGCAGGAGGCAGGATTATGGAATCTGTTCCAAGTCCACTGGCCCATTTTTGGTTTCCGGTCTGAGGCGGACGCGCTGTCGCCGAAACAGCGTGCCCGCGCGGCAACGGCGAATGGCGGGCCGGCAGGGCCGGCCCGCCATTGGTGCGGTGTGATGGTGTGGCCGGGACGTCTAGATCCAGGCCGGTGCCGCGGGCACCGGGGTGACGGGTCCGGCGTCGTGCGTTGCCGTGGTTCCGTCCGTGCCGCGGCCGGTGGCCCACTGGGCGATGGCGGCCAGTGAACCGGACACCACGGTGGGCGACGGGCCGGCGGTGTCCCCAAACGACAAGCCGGTGCCGTCCACTGTGATGAGGAGCCCGGCATCGGTGCCGCGCACATGCCAGGCGCCGGTGATGTCCTTGAGCAGGCGTTCCAGGACGGGTGCAGGGATGTCCTTGAAGGTGGCCCCGTTGTCCAGGTCCACGGCGTGGACCCAGACTTCGCGGGTGCGCATCCACACGGTCTCTTCGGCCGGGACGGTCCTGCCCTGGACGGTTTTGACCTTGTGGTGCCAGTTGGCGGCGGGCAGGTCGCGCCATTCGACGTTCAGGTGCACGGCGGAGTGGTCGAAGAGGTTCCGCAGTGCGATCGGGGACAGCGTCGCCCCGAAGTCGATCTCATGGTTGCGGGCCTCAACGGACGGGTACATGGGTGTTTCCACCCCGGTGGCGGCCCACTCGACCAGGCGGGCGATGGCCCGGGCGTTGTAGCCCACGTGGGCTACAACGTGGCGGCGGGTCCAGCCCGGCAGCAGCGAGTCAGCGTCCAGTTCCGCGTCCATGAGCTCGTTGAGCTTGCGGGCGAAGAACGCGGTGCCGCGCCGGGCCTGCAGCAGCCCGTCCAGTAGGACGGGGTCGGTGGCCTGGTCGTGCCGGGCGACCATCAGGCTTCCTTGACCACGCGGTTGGCCAGCCGGCCCAGGCCCTCGATGGTGGTGACCAGGACCTGGCCCTCCTGCAGGTAGCGCTTGGGGTCCTGGGCGTGGCCCACGCCGCCGGGGGTGCCGGTGGCGATCACGTCGCCCGGGTTGAGGGTGACGATCGTGGAGATGTAGGAGACCAGGAATTCGGGGGTGAACACCAGGTCCGAGGTGGGGGTGGACTGCTGGACATCGCCGTCCACGGCGGAGGTCATGAGCGGGCCGGGCGTGAACTCGTCCTTGGTCACCAGGGCCGGGCCGAACGGGGTGGACTTTTCCCAGGTCTTGCCCTGCAGCCACTGGATGGTGCGGAACTGGTAGTCGCGCATGGAGATGTCGTTCAGGACGGCGTACCCGGCGATGTGGTCCGCGGCTTCGGCTTCGGGGATGCGGCGGCCGGCCTTGCCGATGACGACGGCGAGTTCGGCTTCCCAGTCCACGGTGTCCGATTCCTGCGGCAGGGCCAGGTCGTCGTTCGGTCCGATCAGGGATTCGGCGTACTTGGCGAACAGGGTGGGGTACTCGGGAACCTCGCGGCCCATCTCCTTGATGTGGTTGCGGTAGTTGTGGCCCACGCAGATGATCTTGCCGGGGGAGGGTACGACGGCGGCGAGGTCGGCGCCGGCCAGCGCGTGGGTTGCGCCGTTGGCTTCCTTGGCGGTGGTTTCCCAGGCGGGGTCCTTCAGGAGGGCCCCGACGTCGGCGAACCCCGGGATTTCGGTGAGGGTGTCACCGTCCTGGCGGACCGCTGTCGTGCTCTTGCCGTTGCCTGTGCCGTTGTTCAGGCGGAGGGTGAGGAGTTTCATTACTTGGTGCGTCCTTCGATGTAGGTGCGGTTGAAGTTCAGGCGCTCAAAGATGGGCGCGTCGCTGAACCGGAACAAATCAAACTCCGTTTGTGAACCAGCGTCGGCCTGCAGCGACCAGGCGGCCCAGGACGGGACCACGAAGAGGTCGCCCTTGGCCAGGACCTTGGTTTCGCCGTTCAGGGTCACGGTGCCCGTGCCTTCGAAGACCTGCCAGACGCTGGAGCCCACCTCGCGGACGGGCTCGGTGGTGGCGCCGGCGCGGAGGCGGTGGAACTCGGCCCGGATGGTGGGCATGACATCCCCGCCGGTGGTGGGGTTGGTGTACCGGATGGCGGCGTGGCCCTGGGACACCGTGGCGGGGTGGCCCTCGTCCTCGAGGAGCAGCTGTTCGCGCAGCGCGGCGTCGGTGTACTTCCACCGGTATGCGGCGATGGGGGAGTTGGTGGTGTCATTGAGCCCGGAGAGCGGGCGCAGCCCTGGGTGGGCCCAGAGCCGTTCGGAGCGGGAGATGTCCGGGGTGGCCTCGTCGGTGACGCGTTCGGTACCAAACTCAAAGAATCCGGCATCGGCGTAGTGCACGAACGGGATGTCCAGGCCGTCAATCCACGCCATGGGCTGGTCGGTGTCGTTGTGGTGGCCGTGGAAGTTCCAGCCCGGGGTGAGCAGGAAGTCGCCGCGGGACATCCGGACCGGGTCCCCGTTCACCACGGTCCACACGCCCTCGCCTTCGACGACGAACCGGAACGCGTTTTGGGAGTGGCGGTGCTCCGGGGCGGTCTCGCGGCCGCCCAGGTACTGGATGGCGGCCCACAGCGTGGGGGTGGCGTACGGGGTGCCGGCCAGGCCGGGGTTGGCCAGCGCGATGGCGCGGCGTTCCCCACCGCGGCCCACGGGCACCAGGTCCCCGGCGCGGGCGGCCAGCGGGTACAGGTCATCCCACCGCCACACATGCGGAACCGCCTTCGGGGACGGGACCATGGGCATCAGGTCCGCGATCTCCGTCCACAACGGAATCAGGTTCTCTTTATCGAAATCCTTGTACAGCTGCTCCAACTGGGCAGCCTCTTCCGGAGTGGGCTCGAGGACATGGTGCTCCCGGGCCACGGATTCATGTGTTTGGTTTTCAGCGCTGATCGACACTGGCCTTCTCCTTGCGTGCGGACTGACTGCGGCGTGGATTCGACCTTAGGGAAAGCGGGCTGTGATCCCCAGCATATTCTGGCAGGCAGAATATTCCTCGGAGTGGCGTGCGCCCGGGTCAGCTCCCCGCTGCGCCATCCGCCGGGTTGGCAGCGATGTCCAGCTCCAGCTGGCGCCGGGTTTCCATCATGACGCCCACCAGCCCGGCATCGAACAGTGGCCGGAACCTGGCTACCGGAGTGGCTACGCTCAGCGCACCCACCACCATTCCCTTCCCGTTGTGCAGTGCCATGCCAAAGGCGCTGATGCCCTCCTCCGTGCCCTCGAAGTTGGCCGCGAAGCCGTTGGCGCGCACGGATTCAAGCTCGCGCAGGAACGCCGGGTACTCGGAATTGGGGATGTAGTCGCCGGCGAGCTCAGCATTCGGGCTGTGGAACAGCTGCTCGAGCATGGTGGGATCCATTTCGGCCAGGATGGCCTTGCCGCCGGAGGCCTTGTGTGCCGGGAGCAGCGTGCCCTGGCGGTCGCCAACGCGCAGGATGTTGCTGCTTTCCACCGTGTCCAGGAAGCGGACCTTGGTGCCCACCCGGATCATGAGGTTGACGGTTTCGTTGGTGCGGGCGCACAGCAGTTCCATATGCGGCCGGGAGATGTCGCGCAGCTGCCTTGTCCAGCTGAACCCTGCGGGCCCCGCCCCCATGGCGGGACCGGGAACGTAGCGCCGCGTTTCGTCCTGCACCGCGAAGCCCCGGTACACCAGCATGGCCAGCAGCCGGTGTGCCGTGGAGGGTGCCACGCCGAGCTCCGCCGCTGCGTCCTTGAGCCGCAGGCTCCCCACGTCCCGCAGCAACTGGAGGAGTTGCAGGGCGTTGTCCACCGCCTCGATTGAGTAGGTGGGTTTCCGCCGGGCAGGAAGATTCTGCATGACAGAATCTTATGGGCGCGCTGGTATGACTGCCAGCACAGTGGTGGGATGAATCACACAACTTCCGCTGCAGTGCCGCAGCGCACGGCCGCCCCCGCCCGGGGCGCAGGCCTTTCCGGGTTTCCCCGGCGTTCCATGCTCGCCGTCCTGGTGTGCTGGCTGCTGGTCGTTTTCGACGGCTACGACCTGATCGTCTACGGCACCGTCCAAGGCTCGCTCATCAGCGACACCGGCTGGGGCCTGACCAAGGCGACGGCTGGAACCATCGGATCCATGGCCTTCGTGGGCATGATGATCGGAGCCGTTTTTGCCGGACGGATGGCCGACACCTGGGGCCGCCGCCGCACCATCATCGGCTGCGCCGTGGTGTTCTCCCTCTTCACCATCCTCTGTGCCTTTGCGCCGAGCGCGCCGGTGTTCGGCGGCCTCCGGCTGCTGGCAGGCATTGGCCTGGGCGGCCTGGTGCCATCGGCCAACGCCTTGGTGGCCGAGCTCGTTCCGGAAAAGTGGCGGTCCACCATCGCCACCCTCATGATGTCCGGTGTCCCCATTGGCGGCTCGATCGCCGCGCTCGTGGGTATTCCGCTGATCCCGGCCTTCGGCTGGCCGGCGATGTTCCTGGTGGCCGTCGTGGCCCTGGTGGTGGTGATCCCGCTGGCGCTCCGCTACCTGCCGGAAACCCTGGCACCCAAGGCAGCCGCCGGCAGCACCGCGAAGGAGTCCGCGGGATTTGGGAGCCTGCTGAGGGCGCCCCACCTCGGCACCAGCCTGCTGTTTGCGGTGGCCACCCTGGTGACCCTGTTTGCCTGGTACGGCCTGGGAACGTGGCTGCCCAACCTGATGCAGTTGGCCGGCTACAACCTGGGCTCTGCGCTGACCTTCGCCCTGGCGCTCAACCTGGGCGCCGTGGCCGGGTCAGTGCTCACGGCCTGGGCAGGCACCCGGTTCGGTCCCATTCCCACGGCCATCGCGGCAGCGGGCGTGGCCGCCGTCGCCCTGGTGGTGCTGGTGACCGGACCGCCGGTCGCCGTCGTCTATTTCATGCTGGTGCTGGCCGGCGTGGGAACGCACGGCACCCAGTGCCTGATCATCGCCGCCGTGGCCAGCCACTACCCGGCGCACCTGCGCGGCACCGCCCTCGGCTGGGCGCTGGGCGTCGGCCGGATTGGCGCCGTGGCCGCGCCGCAGGCCGGCGGGCTCCTGCTCGCGGCGGGGCTGGGCGTCAATTCCAACTTCCTGGCCTTCGCCGGAGCAGCAGCCGCGGCTGCGGTCCTGATCGCAGCCGTCGGCACCAAAATCAAGAAATCAACAGCAGTAGGAGCTACCAATGTCTAACGTCAAAGAGTCCACCGATGTCCTCGTGGTGGGCGGCGGCATGGCCGGACTGGCCGGAGCGCTCGCCCTGCGCGAGAACGGCGCCGACGTCACGCTGGTTGAAGTGGCACCGGCCTTCGGCGAAGTGGGAGCCGGGCTGCAGATGGCCCCCAACGCCTCCCGGGTCCTCAAACGCTGGGGACTGCTGGAGAAAGTCCTGGAAATCGGCGTCCAGCCCAAGCACCTGGTGTTCCGCGATGCGGTTACGGGAGAGGAACTGACCCGCCAGACACTGGGCGGCGAGTTCGAGGAGCGCTACGGGGCGCCCTACGTGGTGATCCACCGCAGCGACCTGCACCGGATCCTGCTCGAGGCCTGCCAGGCGGCGGGCGTCACCCTGGTGAACGATGTCCTGGTGCAGAAGGTGGAAACCGACGGCGACCGGGCCCGTGCCTACACCGCCAAGGGCGAGGTCTTCGAAGCCGACGCCATCCTGGCCGCGGACGGGCTCAAGTCCACACTGCGCGGGACCGTTGCCAACGACGGCCCGGTGAACTCGGCCTACGTGGCATACCGGGGAACCGTGCCCATCACGGAGGAGACCCCGGCAGCGGACCTGGAGGACGTCATCGTCTACCTCGGGCCGGACTGCCACCTGGTTCAGTACCCGCTGCGGAAGGGCCAACTGCTCAATACGGTTGCCGTGTTCAAGTCGGCATCATTCGAGCGCGGCGAAGAGCAATACGGCGGCGTGGACGAGCTCGAGGCGGCCTACGCCGGCTGCGTCCCCGCGGTGCAGGAGGCCCTGAAGAACCTGGCCACCGGCATCCGCTGGCCCATGTACGACCGCAACCCGATCGACAACTGGGTGTCCGGCCGCATGGCGCTGATCGGCGATGCCGCCCACCCGATGCTGCAATACCTGGCCCAGGGTGCGTGCCAGGCGCTGGAGGACGCGGCAGTGCTCCAGGATGTGTCCCGGAACCAGGTTTTCACCCCCGAAGGAATCGACGCCGGTGCGTGGGAGGACGCCTTCCGCGAGTTCAATGAAACCCGCGCAGCCCGCACCGCCCGCGTGCAGCGCACCGCCAGGACCTGGGGCGAGTCCTGGCACGTGGGCGGCGTGGCCCGGGTGCTCCGGAACATGCTGTTCAAGAGCCGCGGCGACAACAACTTCCAGTACAACGACTGGCTGTACGGCCGCGGCGAGCCCGGCGTTCCGGCGGAGGTGCCGGCCGGGGCCAAGCTCGTGGAAGCCTAAGCAGCGCGATATGAAGGCGTGCGTACGACGACGGGTGGCTCCCGGCGTTGTACGCCCGCCTTTTTGCCGGGTCAGCCGGATCTTCCGTGGACCGCCCGTTGCTAGGCTTCAGATCATGGGGCAACGTTCGGGGGCAGGGCAGTGGGATGGCGGGCTGCTGAGCGCCGAACAGTCCAGGCTGGCTGAGGGGTGGCTTGGCTCGCCGAAACTTGTCGCCGACCTGTCCTGGGGGATCGTGGACACCAAGGTCCTCAAGGTCCGGACGGCCACCGGGCAGGTAATCATCAAGGCTGCCGGACCTTCGAACCACCACTTGGGCCGCGAGGTCGCGGCCCACAACGCCTACACACGGCCGCTTGCCGGGCTCGGCCGGGCAGCCCGCCTGCTTCATTCAGACCCGGACGCCAACATCCTGGTGGTTGAGAACCTTGAGGGCGTTCTGGTGGAGGGAACCCCGGCCGAGCAGGTCCCGGAGACCTACGCCCAGGCCGGCGAATTGTTGAAGGTGGTTCACAGTCAGGAGCGCCGCTGCGATGACACCTGCGAAGCGCGGGCCACGGCGAAGGCGTTTGCGTGGTTGGACCGTGACCATCGCGTCGATCCATCAATCGAGCTGGAGGCACGGAGTCGCCTTGCGGAGTACCGGCCTGCCCCCATCACCGTGGTTCCCACCCATGGTGACTGGCAGCCGCGGAACTGGCTCATCCGCAATGGCGAGCTGCGGATTATCGACTTCGGCAGGTTCGATTTCAGGCCGGCCGCCACTGATCTGTGCCGGTTGGCGGTGCAGCAATGGCGGGGAAGGCCAGAGCTGGAGAAGGCCTTCCTGGAGGGATACGGAACTGACCCCAGGTCCATGGAGGTGTGGCGCATCGACTTGCTTCGGGAAGCGATCGGCACGGCGGTCTGGGCGTACCAGGTGGGGGATGGGAACTTTGAACGCCAAGGCCACCGCATGCTTCGGGAGGCCCTGGACCGCTTCCAGCTTGACTAGCCTTCGTCGAGTCGTATGTGGTGCGCCTTTAGCAATTACTTAATGCCTTCACCCCGGGACACCGGCTGGTGCTGCCGTTTACCGTGGGTTGATCAGGCGGGGGCCGGTCCCGTCGATTCCCGGACCGTCAGGTGGGTGGGCATGACGGCGAGTTTCCGGGTGGCGCTTCCCGGCAGGGGATTGAGCTGGGCCAGGAGCATGGACACCGCCACCCTGCCCGCCTGCTCGATGGGGCTGGAGATGGTGGTCAGCGGCGGATTGCAGAAATCGGCGCCGAAGATATCGTCCGAGCCGATGATGCTCATGTCCGCAGGCACCCGGATCCCGCGGGCCTTCAGGCGCTGGAGCATGCCGATGGCGAGCAGGTCGTTGAACACGATGCAGGCAGTGGCCCCGGTGCGGACAGCGGCATCCGCCGCGGCCGCCCCGGACGTTGTCTTTGGCGCGTAGGGGCCAATCCGGTGGACTTCCATCCCCCGCTTCGTGGCGTCCTCTTCGAACACCTTCCATCGCATCTGGTTTGACCAGGAGGTGGGAGGCCCGGCAACGTAGCAGACCTTGTGATGGCCCAGCGATGCCAGGTGCTCCAGCGCCTGGATGATGGCCGACGGCGTATCGATCATCACGGTGGGAGCGCTGGTGGACGCGCGGTTGAACGTGACCAGGGGCTGTGTTTGGGAGACCTCCGTCAGCTGGGCGTCGGTCAGGCGGGACGCTGCCAGGATGAAGCCATCGGCCGACTTGCGCATTTTGTGCAGCGCATCCAGTTCCATCTCGCTGGACTCCTCCGTGTCCACCAGGAGCTGTGTCACGCCGGCTGCCTTGAGCTGGTGCTGGGTACCCCGGATGATGTCGAAGTAGAACGGGTTGGTGATGTCGGGCACCAGTACGGCCACGGCGTTCGTCCGCCCCGAGCTGAGGCCGCGCGCCTGGGAGCTGGGAATGTAGTTGAGTTCAGCGGCTGCCTCTTCGATCCGGACCCGCGTCCGGGGATTCACCCGCTCGGGCCGAGAGAGGGCCCTGGAGACCGTGGACGTGGCGACGCCGGCGAGCTCGGCGACATCCCGGATGGTGGGCGGACGGTCCCGCCGGGCGTTCGCGTCCCCGGCACCCTGCGGAGCGGCTCCCACCGATGGATTAGCCATAGTTGCCGACCTTTCATCGCTGGCTTGGGGAATCCGCCGGCAGCATTCCGACCGGCGTTTCCCCGACTTTGGATGATCCAATGACACCATTCTTGGCAACTTTTGGCAACCGCTTGCCGCAAGCTTTCCAATTTCCTAGACTGACTCTCGAGTCGCCTGCAGTGATTTCCGCCACAAGACGGATGTGGCCATGCGGGTGTCCTAGAGGAGAAAAAACAATGAGGTTTAAATCGACTACTGGGCTTGCGGCGATCGTCACGGCTTCAGCGCTCGCCTTGACCGGGTGTGGATCGAGCTCCGGCAACGGGGGCGGCTCAACCAGCTCGGACGGCAAAGTGGACGGCACCGGCAAGACGCTGAGCGTCCTGGTGAACGTTTCCAGTCAGTACCCGGAACAGCAGAAGCAGTGGCAGTCCGATATTGCCGCGAAGTTCAAGGCCGAGACCGGCGCCGACGTGAAGTTCGAAACTTTCGCTTCGGCCAACGATGAACTCACGCGCATCCAAACATCCGTGGTCTCCGGCCAGGGCCCGGACGTCTACAGCCTGGGAACCACGTTCACCCCCACGGCATATGCCACCAAGGCCTTCGTGACCCTCTCCGACGACGACTGGAAGAAGGTGGGCGGCAAGGACCGCTTCAACCCGGCAACCCTGGGAATCTCCGGACCGGACAAGGACCACCTTGCCGGCATCCCGTTCGTCAGCCGGCCGTTCGTCATGGCGTACAACAAGGACCTGTTGGCTGCGGCAGGCATCGACAAGCCTGCCACCAACTGGGATGACCTGGCCGCGCAGGCGAAGAAGATGACCAAGGACGGCACTTACGGCATCGCCACGGGATACAAGGACAGCTTCGATCCCTGGAAGTTCATCTGGGCCATGTCCGTCCAGGCCGGAAACCCGCTGGTGGACGGCAACAAGCTGAAGATGGATGACCCCACGGTCAAGAAGGCCTACGAAACGTACTTCGGCTGGCTCACCAACGACAAAGTGGTCGACCCCGCATCGATTGGCTGGAGCAACAGCAACGCCGTGGCCGCCTTCGCCAGCGGCAAGGCCGGATACCTGATGATGACCACGTCCAGCTCGATTCCCACCCTGGACAAGTCAGCCGTCGCCGGCAAGTACGAATACGCCCTGATGCCCACGATCGCTCCGGGCCAGACCCAGTCCAAGTCCGACGGCGACGCCGCCAGCATCCTCTCCGGCGACAACCTGGTGGTGGCCGACTACTCCAAGCAAAAGGACCTGGCCTTCGCCTACATCAAGCTGATCACCTCCAAGGACGAACAGCTGAACTACCAGAAGGTCTTCGGTGACCTCCCGGCCAACGCCGAGGCCCTCGCCACCCTGACCGATGCCAAGCTCAAGCCACTGGCCGATGCCGCCGCCAAGTCCAAGGCCACCCCGTTCACGGGCGCCTGGGGCGATATCCAGCTGGGCCTGCTCAACGTCACTGTCCAGTCGATCCCGGACCTGGCCGCCGGCAAGGTGGACGGATCCGCCCTCGATACGCGGATCAAAGACGCCCAAAACAAGGGCCAGGCTTCCCTGGACCGGGCCTCCAAAGGATAAGTTCTGATGTCAACCGACGCCTCTCATGAAGTACGGCCTGCGGTGGAATCCGCCGCAGGCCGGGCTCCCCAGACCGCCAATGACGCCGGGCAGCAGCCCGGCCCCAAGGACGGCCCGCGGCGCAAGGGCCTGAGCGAGCGGAACCGTCCGCTCTGGATGCTGATCCCCGGCGGGGTCCTGATGATCATCATCATCGTGGTGCCGCTGCTGCTGGGCATTTACATGTCCATCCTCAACCTGGACCAGTACACGCTGCGGAAGTGGGTCAGTGCACCAATCATCGGAGTCGAAAACTTCGTTGAAGCCGTCACCAACTCGCCGCTGCTGCACGCCGTGTGGCTCAGCGTCAGCTACTCGCTGCTTGCGATGGTGGTGACCCTGCCGCTGGGCATTGCCGCGGCAGTGGCAACCCAGAATGCATTCAAGGGCCGCGCGCTGATCCGCTCGGTGTTCCTCATCCCGTATGTCCTGCCGTCCTTCGTGGTGGCCACCGTCTGGCGGACCATGCTCCAGCCCGGCGGCATCGTGGACGAGGCCTTGGCCACCGTGGGAATCCACGTGGGACTCTGGCTCAACGGACCACAAACGTTCTGGACGCTGGTCCTGGTCCAGATCTGGGCTTCCTGGCCGTTCATCTACCTGCTGGCGTTGTCCGGCCTGCAGTCAGTGGACCATGAGGTGCACGAGGCCTCAGCCCTGGACGGGGCGCTGTGGTGGAACAAGCTCCGCTACGTGATCTTCCCGTACCTGAAGGGCCCGCTGGCCCTGGCCTTCCTGATCGGAATGCTGCACCACATCAACAACTTCACGCTTCCGTTCGTGCTGTTCGGGGTCCCGGCGCCGTCGGACGTGGAAGTCCTCCCCATCCTGACCTACGTCACCAGCTTCCAGAGCTTCCGCTTTGGCCTGAGTGCTGCGATGGCCTTCATTTCCCTGGTGCTCATCGCCATCCCGCTGTTCGTCTACCTCCGCGCCGTGAAGCTTGACGACGCCGACACCCCAGGAGCGAAGAAATGAGCGCCACCATCGCCGGTCGCCGCAGCGCGCCGACCGCGGACGTCGACCGTCCGGGCTCACACCGCCAGCACGAGGTGCTGCGGCTCCTGCCCGGCCCCCTGCTGGTCATCATCCTTGTCTTCCTGGGTGCACTCGTCCTGATTCCGGTGCTCTATATCTTCCTGGCCTCGGTGAATTCTGACATCGGCGTTGCCAACGGCGAGTTCTGGCCGTCGTCGGTGACCTTCGAGAACTACTCGAAGATCTGGACCAGCGTGGGCCTGGCCACCGGCCTGACCAACAGTGTCCTGGTGGCCGGATCAACCGCCGTCGTATCCGCGGCCTTGTCCGTTTCCACCGCGTTCGTCCTGGTCCGGTACAGCTTCCGTGGCAGGCTCAGCATCCTGCGCGGCCTGCTGGCACTGCAGTCCGTCCCCGGAACCCTGATGGTGCTGCCGGTGTTCGTGCTCTTTTCCTCGGCGGCAACCTACCTCGGCATCCAGGTGATCGGGACCCAGTGGGGCCTGTTCGTGACCTACCTGACCTTCGCCATGCCGTTCTCCACCTGGGTGATGGTCACCTACCTGCGCGGGCTCCCCAAGGAACTGGAGGAAGCAGCCAAGATCGACGGCGCGTCAAACCTCGGCGTCCTCTTCCGCATCGTGCTGCCCCTGAGCTGGCCCGGCATCGTCGTCTCCGGCATCTTCGCCTTCCTGCTCGGCTGGAACGACGTACTCTTCGCCTCGGTGATGACGCGCCCCGAAAGCCAGACCGCCGCCGTCGCCCTGCAAATCTTTGGTGCCTCGCAGGAAGGCGGCGCCATTCCCTACTACGGTCAGATGATGGCCGCAGCCCTGGTGTGTGCAGCGCCAGTGGTCATTCTCTACCTGATTTTCCAGCGTTACCTAGTAGGCGGGCTGACCGCCGGAGGAGTTAAATAACCATGGTCTCGACCACCCAGGTCACGTGGCAGCTGTCAGGTTTCGGCGACGAAATCGACGACGACCCCGCAGTCCAGATCGCCGTGCTGCAGGCCCTCGGCGCCAACCACATCGAGGTCCGCAGCGCATGGGGAACCAACATTGTGGACCTCAGCGACGAACAGCTCCAGGCACTCGCCGCCCTGCTGGCAGATAAGGGCATGAAGGTCTCGGCCATTGCCTCGCCCATTGGAAAAGTGGACGTCAGCCTCCCGGTGGAGCATGAGGTGGAGCGGTTGCGCCGGGCGGTCAATGCCGCCAAGGTCCTGGACGCGAAGTACATGCGCATCTTCTCCTTCTACTACGGCGAGTCAGTCCAGGTGGACAGCATTCGCGATGACGTCATCGAGCGCATGCGCGCCCTGGCCGGCGTGGCCGAGGAAGCCGGGGTGGTCCTCCTGCACGAAAACGAGAAGGACATCTTCGGAGACGTCCCGGACCGTGTCCTGGACATCATCGAGACCGTGGACTCGCCCGCCCTGAAAGTGGCCTGGGACGCTGCAAACTTCGTCCAGGTGGGCGTCAAGCCCTTCGACGAGGGATACGCCAAGCTGCGCCCGCACCTGGAATACCTCCAGGTCAAGGATGCCCTCTTCGCCAACGGCCACGTGGTGCCTGCCGGCGAAGGCGACGGGGACGTCCTGAAGACCGTGGAGGCGCTCAAGGCGGACGGCTACGAAGGCTTCGCTTCCCTCGAGCCGCACCTCGCCGGTGCCCACGGCCTGGGCGGATTCTCCGGCCCCACGGCCTTCGGAATCGCAGCCCGCGCCTTCGCCAAAGTCACCGCAGAAGCAGGAGTCCAGACCGCATGACCACCTTGAATGCAGCCATCACCGGGTGCGGCGTCATTGGCCGCACCCACGCCGTAGCCCTCCGCGAATTCCCGGAAGTCCGCATCGTCGCCCTCATCGATGCCATTCCGGCGGCCGCCGAAGCACTCGCGGACTTCATCGAACAGCAGGGCGGTACGCGGCCGGCCCAGTACACCACCCAGGCCGAGGCCTTCGCCGCCGAAGACATCCACCTCGTGGCACTCGCGACTCCCAGCGGCCTGCACATCCAGCAGAGCCTGGAGGTGCTGGCGGCAGGCAAGCACGTGGTCATCGAAAAGCCCCTCGACGTGGACCTCAGCCGGGCCCAGGAAATCGAGGCAGCCGCGAAGGAAGCAGCCGGCAAGGGCATCGTTGCCTCGGTCATCAGCCAGCACCGGTTCGACCAGTCCAGCGTCGCCGTGTCCCGCGCCATCGCCGATGGCCGGTTCGGCAAGCTGACCTCCGCCATCGCCTCGGTGGCATGGTGGCGCAGCCAGGGCTACTACGATTCCGGCGACTGGCGCGGCACGTGGGCGATGGACGGCGGCGGCGCCCTCATGAACCAGGGCGTGCACACCGTGGACCTGCTTTTGTGGTTCATGGGACGGCCGGTGGAAATCTTTGCGCACACCGCCCGCCTCGCCCACGAACGCATCGAAGTGGAGGACACGGCGGTAGCCACCGTGACCTTCGAGAACGGCGGCCTGGCTGTCCTTCACGCCACCACTGCCGCCTACCCGGGGTTGACCGTGCGCGTGCAGCTCATGGGCTCCGAGGGCTCGGCCGTGGTGGACAACGACCGGCTGGAGTACTTCCACAGCAGGGCCGCAGGCGGCGCCTCGGCGGACATGGGACTCCAGGGCGGCGGCAACCAGTCGGAGGAAGAACTGGCCAAGTACCCCGAGGAAGACTACAAAGCAGCCGATCCCACCGTGTACCCGGCCGGCCACGTCCGTCAGTACCGGGACATCCTGGCCGCGATCGCCGGTGGGAAGCAGCCAGGAGTCACGGTCAGCGACGCCGTCAATGCCCTTGCCGCGGTGCGTTCGGTATACGTCTCGGCCACCCTCGGCCAGCCAGTCCTCTTCGAGGATGTTTTGGCAGGCAAGTACAACGACCTCGAAGTCCACACCGGCAGCACGGCAGAAAGCGCCTGACACCATGAAGTTTTCAGTATTTACCGCATCAACCCCCGAGTGGACCCCCGAGGAGGCCGTCCAGCAGCTTGCCGGACAGGGCTGGGACGGCGTCGAATGGCGCATCACGGACCAGGGCGACGCCCCCGAGCCCGGCTTCTGGGCCGGGAACAAAGCAACCGTGCCGCTGGCCGGAATGGAAAACCACCTGGACCGGATCGCCGCCATTACCAGCGACGCCGGCCTGGAGTTCTCCGGCATCGGTGGGTACGCGCGGTGCGACAACCATGACGATGTGGACCGCATGCTCGCCGCCACCGCCAAGCTCGGAGCCGCCCAGGTGCGGGTGACCACGCCGCCGCTCGGAACCGCAGCCTGGGGCAACGAACCGGCCAGCGGCACCCCGTACCCGGAACTCTTCGCCGCTGCCCGCCGCGATTTCGAATGGATCGCCGAGCGGGCGGCGCACCACGGAGTGAAGGCGCTCGTGGAGCTGCACCACCGCACCATCACCGCGTCGGCATCATCGGCGCTGCGGCTCCTGGACGGCCTGGACCCCCGGCACGTCGGCGTCATCCACGACCTGGGCAACCTGCTGATCGAAGGGCAGGAGGACTACCTGCCCGCCTTCGAGCTCCTCGGCGACTACCTGGCGCACGTGCACGTGAAGAACGCGGTGTGGGTGGACAGCGGCGAGACCGACGAGTCAGGGGCAGCCATTTTCAAGAACGAGTGGGCGCCCCTGCGCGCGGGCCAGGGCAGCGTCCTGCAGTACTTCAAGGCGCTCGCCGCCTTCGGATACGACGGCTGGGTGACCGTGGAGGACTTTTCCACTGAGCTCCCGCTGGCCGAACGGACCGCCGGGAACCTCGAATACCTCCGCGCCACGGCCGCCTTGGCTGGGCTCAGTGTCGCAGCCGGGAGGCGTTGAGCCATGGCGCAGACCATAGCGGACCACCCGGACCGGCTCCTGCCCGCCGATCCCGCGGTCCGGGACATTGCCCGCTCGCTCTTCTCCCGGGTGGAAGGGCTCCCCATCATCTCCCCGCACGGGCACGTCGACGCCGCGGTCATCGAACAGAACACGCCGTTCCCTGACCCGGCCGCGCTCCTGGTCACTCCGGACCATTACGTCACCCGCCTGATCCACGCCGGCGGGGTGACCATGGACCAGCTGGGCCTGGGCAACCAGCCCGCAGAGTCGCGGCAGGTCTGGCGGCACTTCTGTGAAGCATGGCCGACTTTCGAGGGAACCGCCTCCGGGTATTGGATCCGGCAGGAGTTCGCCCATGTCTTCGGCCTGGCCGAGGAACCGTCCGGCCAGAACGCCGACCAGCTCTATGATGCCCTGCAGGCCAAACTGTCCGAGCCCGGTTTCCGGCCACGGGAACTGTTCAAGGAATTCAACATCGAGGTGCTCGCCACCACGGATGACCCGCTGGATTCGCTGGACAGCCACGCTGCGCTGCACGCGGACCCCGCGTTCGCCGGCCGGGTGCTGCCCACCTTCCGGCCGGACCAGTACTTGAACATGGCACATCCGGCCTGGCAGGAGAACGTGGAACGCCTCCTCGGCTCTGCGGGGGAGGGTGCCACCGGCTACGCCGGGTACATCAAGGCACTTGAGTCGCGGCGCCGGCACTTCGTGGAGCGCGGCGCCGTCTCCGCCGACCACGGCGTGTTCACGCCTGCCACCCTGAAACTGGACGACGGCGAGGCGGAGCGGCTTTTTGAGCGCGGCAGGACGGGCAAGGCGAGCGCCCGGGACAAGGACGCCTTCGAAGCCCACATGCTGTACCAGATGGCCAGGATGTCGGTGGAGGACGGGCTGGTCATGACCATCCACCCGGGCTCCTTCCGGAACCACCACGCACCCACGTTCGAGGCCTTTGGCGCCGATACCGGGCACGACATCCCGGTGGCGGTGAACTACACCGAAGCCATCCGGCCGCTGCTGCAGGACTTTGGCACGGCAAAGGACTTCCACTTGGTCCTGTTCACCCTGGATGAGACCGTCTTCTCCCGCGAACTGGCGCCGCTGGCCGGGTTCTACCCGTCGGTCTACCTCGGTGCGCCCTGGTGGTTCCTGGACGCCCCGGACGCCATGCTGCGCTTCCGGTCCGCGGTGACGGAGACCGCGGGTTTCTCGCGGTCCTCCGGGTTCATCGATGACACCCGCGCCTTCTGCTCCATTCCGGCCCGCCACGACACGGCCCGGCGGATCGAGGCGTCCTTCCTGGCCCGCCTCGTGGCCGAACACCGGGTCACCGAGGACCGGGCACACGAACTTATCGTGGACATCGTGGACGGGTCGCCACGGAGGGTGTTCAAGCTGTGAACGCCGCGCTGCCTGCACTCAACCGCAGCCTGAAGCCGCTGCCCAAGCCTCCGGTGCGCATCGTGCACCTTGGGCTGGGGGCGTTCCACCGCTCCCACCAGGCCTGGTATACCCAGCACGCCCCGGACGCGGCGGAGTGGGGGATCGCGGCGTTCACGGGCCGCCGGCCCGACGCCGCGGCAGCGCTGTCCCGCCAGGACTGCCTCTATACGCTGGTGGAGCGGTCGGCCCGCGGGGACAGCTTCGAAGTCATCGGCAGCATTGTGGAAGCGGTGGATGGCGCCAACACCGCACGGCTCTGCGAGCTTGTCGCGGCGAAGGAGACAGCGGTGGTCACGCTGACCATCACCGAGGCAGCCTACGGGCTGGCCGCGGATGGAACGTTCGACGCCGGCGCTCCAGACACGGCGGATGATCTCCGGGCGCTGTCGGCAGCAGCGTCCGGGGAGGCCGGAGTGCCCGGCACTCCGCTGGGCCGCCTGGTGTTGGCCCTTGCCAGGCGCCGGGCCAGCGGCGCGGGACCCATCGCCGTCGTCAGCTGCGACAACTTGTCCGCAAACGGTGAAGTTGCCCGCCGGGCCGTCCTGGGACTGGCCTCCGGATGGGGTTCCGGGCTGGCCGGATGGATCGAGGCGAACGTCAGCTTTGTCAGCACGTCCGTGGACAGGATTACGCCGCGGACCACCGAGGCGGACATCGCAGAGGTGGAAGAGCAATGCGGTTACAGCGACAATTCGCCGGTGGTGGCTGAACCTTTCCGGAACTGGGTGCTCAGCGGGGACTTCCCGGCCGGGCGTCCCCGCTGGGAGGAGGCCGGCGCCGTCGTGGTCGGTGACATCGAGCCCTATGAGAACCGGAAGCTGTGGCTCCTCAACGGCTCGCATTCCATCCTGGCCTACGCGGGACAGCTCCGCGGGCATGCCACCGTGGCGGACGCCCTGGCAGACCCCCTCTGCCGGAAAGCGGTGGAGGACTTCTGGGACGAGGCAGCCCGTCACCTGCAGGGGGAAGGGCTGGACATTCCGACGTACCGCCGGGCCCTGCTGGACCGCTTCGGAAACGCGCGTATCGCCCACCGGCTCGCACAGATCGCGGCCGATGCCACCACCAAGCTGCGCATGCGCGCGGTACCCGTGATGGCGGCGGAACGGGCCGACGGCCGCAGTGGCGCAGGCAGCGCTTTGATGATTGCCGCCTGGATTGACTACGTCACCGCGGGAAACGACTTCCAGGATCCGCTCGCCGCCGAAATCCAGGCTGCTGTGGCACTTGACGGAACCAATCGGGTGCAGGGTTTGCTTCGCCTCGTCAGCGCTGCCCTCGCAGAGGACCCTGACGTCGTCGCCCTTGTTTCCCGGCTGCTCGGATCCTTCGCAACGACCCCGGCCGCCACCCCTGCAAGTACCTGAAACCCGCTTTTACTTCCGGAAGGAACAGTTAGTCCCATGAAAATCATTGCCGCCGATGTGTTCGTTACCAGCCCCACCCGAAACTTCGTGACCCTCCGGATCACCACGGACGACGGCGTGACGGGCATCGGCGACGCCACCCTGAACGGCCGCGAGCTCGCCGTCGCCGCCTACCTGAAGGAGCACGTCGCGCAGCTGCTCATCGGTAAGGACCCGCACCGGATCGAGGACACCTGGCAGTTCCTGTACCGGAGCGCCTACTGGCGTCGTGGCCCGGTCACCATGGCGGCCGTCGCCGCCGTGGACATGGCGCTTTGGGATATCAAGGGCAAGGTTGCCGGGCTTCCCGTGTACCAGCTGCTGGGCGGGGCGTCCCGGAACGGGCTGCGCGCCTATGGCCACGCGTCCGGTTCGGACATCGAGTCGCTGTTCGATTCCGTACGGGAACACCTGGAACTCGGCTACAAATCCATCCGGATCCAGACCGCCATCCCGGGGATCAAAGCCGTCTACGGCGTGGCTGCCCAAGCGCAGGCGTCGGGGGAACGGTATGACTACGAGCCCGCCGGCCGGGGAGCATTGCCGCAGGAAGAGGACTGGGACACCCGCGCCTACCTGCGGCACCTGCCCACGGTCTTCGAGGCTGTCCGTAACGAGTTCGGCCCCGAGATCCCGCTGCTGCATGACGGACACCACCGGATGACGCCCATCCAGGCCGCGAAACTGGGCAAGGCACTGGAGCCCTACGACCTGTTCTGGCTTGAGGACTGCACCCCGGCGGAGAACCAGGAAGGCCTGCGCCTGGTCCGCCAGCACACCACCACACCGCTGGCGATCGGTGAAATCTTCAACACCGTCTGGGACTACCAGACGCTGATCAAGGAACAGCTGATCGACTACGTCCGGGCCGCGTCCACGCACTTCGGCGGGATCAGCCCCCTGAAAAAGGTCATGGACTTCGCCGCGCAGTACCAGATCAAGTCCGGCTTCCACGGACCCACCGACATCTCCCCGGTGGGGTTCGCGGCGCAGCTGCACGTGGGCCTGGCGATCCACAACTACGGCATCCAGGAATACATGCAGCACTCGGACAAGACCAACGAAGTCTTCGAGCAGTCCATGACCTTCACTGACGGCTACCTGCACCCCGGCGACAAGCCCGGCATCGGCGTCGAATTCAACGAGGAAGCCGCCGCCGCCTATCCCTACCAGCAGGCGTACCTGCCCTACAACCGCCTGGTCGACGGCACGGTGCATGACTGGTGAGGCTGGCCGCGACTGGTAAGGAAAGCACCCGATGAGCAAGATCCGAATCATCGTCATGGGCGTCTCCGGCAGCGGCAAGACCACCATCGGCGATCTCGTGGCCCGCGAACTGGGCATCCCGTTCCTGGACGGCGATTCCCTGCATCCTGTGGAAAATGTCGCCAAGATGGCTGCTGGCACGCCCCTGACGGACGAGGACCGGTGGCCCTGGCTCGCAACCGTGGGTGCCGAGCTTGCCAAGGCAGGCGACGGCGGACTGGTCCTCGCCTGTTCGGCCCTTCGCCGCAGCTACCGCGACGCCATCAGGGAACAGGCTCCGGACACCATTTTCCTGCACCTGAATGGCAGCAAAGAGGTCTTGAAGGCCCGGACGGAAGGCCGCACCGGACACTTCATGCCTCCCGCGCTGCTGGACTCACAGCTGGCCACCCTGGAACCGCTGCAGGAGGATGAACGCGGGGTCGTTGTGGACATCGCCGCGCCGGTTCCGGACGTGGTGGCCCAGGCACTCAAGGGGATCTCCGCCGTCGTACCTTCACCCAAGGGAACCCATGGCACTGCTTCCCGGCGGTTCGACGTCGACCTTGCCGCCGCGCCGTTCAATCTCGACGCCGACGCCATCGCCTGGGTGGAGGCCACCCTGGGTGCCATGACGCTCGAGGAAAAGATCGGGCAGCTGTTCATCAACCACAACAACGATTACTCACCCGAGTACCTCGACGGCGTGCTGGACACGTACCACGTGGGCGGCATGCGGTACCGTCCGGGACCTTCCGCGGCCGTGCAGGAACACATCCGCTACGCCCAGACCAGGACCCGGATTCCGCTGCTGATCGCGTCCAACCCGGAGATGGGCGGAGCCGGCAGCTGCGACGACGGCACTTTCGTCTCGACGCACCTCCAGGCCGGCTCGCACCCGGACAAGAATATTGCCCGGCAAATGGGGCAGGTGGCCGGGGTGGAGACCGCGGCGTTGGGCTGTAACTGGGCTTTCGCGCCGATCGTGGACATCCACTACAACTGGCGGAACACCGTCATTTCCACGCGTTCTTTCGGCAATACCCCGGAAATCGTGGTGGAACGCGCCAAAGAATACTTCGACGGCATCAGCGAATCACCCACGGCCTGCGCCATGAAGCACTTCCCGGGCGACGGAATCGACGAGCGCGACCAGCACGTGGTCACCTCCTACAACACCCTCCCCTATGAGGAATGGGACCGGACCTACGGGCACGTGTACCGGGAAATGATCGCGCACGGAGTGCAGTCCATCATGGTGGGCCACATCGGGGCGCCGGAGGTTTCCCGGCGTTTCCGGCCGGAACTGTCCGATACGGAGATCCTGCCGGCCACGCTCTCACCCGAACTGCTGCAGGACCTGCTGCGCGGGGAACTAGGCTTCAACGGGCTGGTCCTCACGGATGCCTCGCAGATGGTGGGTCTCACGCAGGCGAAGAAACGCAGGGACCTGGTGCCTGCCACGATCGCCGCCGGCTGCGACATGTTCCTGTTCTTCCGGAACCCGGCCGAGGACTTCCAGTACATGCTGGACGGCTACAAGTCGGGCGTCATCACCGAGCAGCGGCTGCACGACGCCCTGCGGCGCATACTCGGCCTGAAGGCGTCGCTGGGCCTGCACCTCAAGCCTGTTGACCAGCTCGTGCCGCCGTCGGAGGCGCTTGCCGTCATTGGATCCGCTGCGCACCGTTCGGTGGCTGCGGAGATCGCCGACAAGACCGTGACCCTGGTCAAAGACACCGCGGGAAACCTGCCCATCACTCCGCAGACCCATCCCAGGATCCGCCTGTACGGAATCTCAGGCGGGTCCGATTTCACCCGCGCCGACCCGCTGGCCTACCTGGAGGTGGTCAAGGAGGAACTCGAGGTTGCCGGATTCGAGGTGTCCTTGTTCCGGACGGCTGAACAGCGCGAAGCGGCGGGGGAGACCGGGGTGAACTTCATGTCCATCATCTCCGAAGAGGCTACGGGGGATTACGCGGAGAAGTACGATGCTGCTTTTGTCTTTGCCAACGTCAAGGGCTTCGCGCAGGAGGCAGCCATCCGGATCAAGTGGTCATCGCCAATGGCGGCGGAAATTCCCTGGTACGTCACGGAGGTGCCCACCGTGTTCGTCTCCCTCAATCAGCCGAACCACCTGATCGACGTACCCATGGTCAAGACAGCCATCCACGCGCACGCCGGGACACGGGAAGCGATCCGGGCTGCCGTGGAGAAGATCCAGGGGAAGTCCGAGTTCCACGGGACGTTCAACGAGAACGTGTTCTGCGGGTCCTTCGACACCCGGCTGTAGGGGCTTTGGACTCTGGGGGCCTCGGGGTGTCGGTTTGTAGCCTCGAGGCATCCCTGGAACCAAGAGGAGGAGTGCCATGGGCGGCACAGCGGCGGGTCTCGGTGTCCGTTCCGGTCCACAATCCGGGCCTGGCCCCCAGCGACGCCGGCTTCGCGGTTTCCTTGCGGCCGCCGTCGCAACCGGTCTGTCCACGCATGGTCAATGCGGAGCGGGTGCATCCAGAGTGGCAGGACCTGAAGGTGGGAGACATCATCGCCTTCACACCTGGTGGTTACCCGGGCGGGCGGCGCGGGCCGCGTGTAGTGGACATGCAAAGCGGGAGCCACTTGGTTCTGGACTCAAGCCCCGGCGCGCCACCCGGGACTGTAACCGGGACGTGGCAGTTCGTCCTCCGCGATGCCAGCGACGCGGGGACCAGGCTGCTGCTCCGGACGCTGACGGGCCCCGGTCGGCCACTCGGTCTTCGCGTGACGGACTTCCTGCTCCGGCCCGGCTACCTTGTCATGGACCGTGCCATGCTGCTTGGCATCAAAAAGCGCGCCGAGGGCGGGGCACTAAGGAATCCGTCGCCGTCGACACTGCTCTGACTTCAGCGGGCCCTCAAGGCTCAGCCTGCGTGGCTCTACCTGGCATCCCGGTTGGGGCGGCCTGCTCCGATAGCCAATGCAATGCCTCGCTCCGGTCGGTGAAGTAGGCCGTGGGAGTCAGCGACCGCTGGGAAAACGCGGCCACCACTTTGCCCGTGGGTCCGTCCCCGACCAGGGCGACGGCGGAAAACCCGCGGTAGGCGTTCATGCCGGCCCTGGCCTCCGGCGTCAGCCCGGCAACTCCCGCGAGATCCACCAGAACGGGCAGCATCAGGCCAACGCTGAGGCCTTCCAGGACCCGGGCAGCACGTACCGCAAGGTCGTACGTTATGTGGACGCCGGGGTTCCACTCCAACTGCAGCACGCCCCTATCGCAAGAGGCAGCAAAGTATTCGTTCATTCCCGTCCTGGATTCTCATTCAGCGCTTGTCTTCCGGACACCTGACTCCTTGGGCCTATTCTGCCTGATGGCTGCGACAATCGGTTGACCAGCGGTTATACCTGAGGCGTGAGCTGCACCGTCCGCTTCGCTGATGTGTAGTGAAGGCCTCCAGGCGTCCTGACCCTGAGCCGATCGTCCGGGGTTCCTTCCAGAACGCCCACGTCGGCTATTGGGCGGCAGTGGCCTTCCAAGGCAGGGGGCCGACGCGCAGTTGGGACAGGCCCGACGACGGTCCCCTGGCAGCACGCTGCGGCCAATACATCGTCTTGGGGAGGTTTTCAACGCATCGGGCCCACATGGGAAGATGTCGGCCTGAGCCGCTCAAGCACGTGGGCGGCACAACGTCGATATGTGGAGGTCATGTGCGCGCGATTGTCTTGGATGAGATAGCTGGGCCGCTGGCCGTCCGGGAGGTTGGAGAACCTGAGGTGCCGGTGGGCGGCGTCGTCATCAGCGTCGTTGCCACGGGGCTTTGCCGCAGCGACTGGCATGCTTGGGCCGGTCACGACGACATAGCGCTGCCGCACGTCCCGGGACACGAGTTCGCCGGAGTCGTTGCCAGTGTCGGCCCGGGAGTGACGAAGTGGACGGCCGGCGACCGCGTCACCGCGCCATTCGTGGAAGGATGTGGCGCCTGCGAGTGGTGCCTCGGCGGCAACGCGCAGGTTTGTCCGCAGCAGCAACAGCCAGGCTTTACTCACTGGGGTTCCTTCGCCGAGCAGGTAGTAATCCACGCTGCCGACACCAACCTTGTGGCAGTTCCCGACGGGGTCAGCTTCGAGGCTGCCGCCAGCCTGGGCTGCCGGTTTGCCACCGCTTACCGGGCTCTGACCGGACGGGCCGGCCTCAACGCCGATGAATGGGTTACCGTCATCGGGGCAGGCGGCGTGGGGCTCAGCACCGTCATGATCGCCAAGGCCCTCGGCGGCAATGTGATCGCTGTTGACCGGAACCCGGCCGCCCTTGAGGTGGCTGCGCGCCTCGGCGCGGACCATGTCCTAACTGCAGACGGTTCAGACATTCCAGCGCAGGTGCACGCACTCACCGGAGGGAGCCATGTCTCAGTCGACGCCGTCGGCAGCGAGCAGACGTGCGCCGACGCACTCCTGAGCCTGCGCCGCCGGGGCCGGCATGTCCAGATCGGGCTCCTGCCGCCGGTGGAAGGCCACCCCCGGGTGCCCATGGCGCGGGTGATCGCCTGGGAACTGGACGTCTTTGGAAGCCACGGGATGGCCGCCGCGGACTATCCCGGAATGCTCGCCTTGATTGAGTCGGGGGCACTTGAACCCCAGAAGTTGATCGAACGCGTCATTGGGATGGACGAAGCTGCCGAAATGCTGCCCCGGCTGGACACCGCGAAGCTCGCGGGCATGACGATGATCGATCCGACGCGCTGACGCGTTCGGCGCGGACCGGGCGGTGGTCCATGTCGCAGCGTCACCCGGTGCCCCTTTTCCCTGGAATGAAGAAAGGCCCTGCTTCTCTTTTACAGGGAAGCAGGGCCTTCTACGTGGCGGTGACGGTGGGATTTGAACCCACGTTGGCTTTTACACCAAACAACATTTCGAGTGTTGCACCTTCGGCCGCTCGGACACGTCACCAACCTCAATAGGGTACCGGAGCAAGGCCTGCATCCCCAAAACGTGCGCACACCCGGCCAGTGCTCCGGCCCCCGTCTTGATTGTCGTACCCCCTTGTCATGATGGGTTTATGGGGAAATCGGCGGTGGTGAGGGCGTTTGGGGAGATCCGGGCTGCCCTTGCTGTGCTGAATGCCGAGGTCGACGGGGCTGGTTTGGAGCCTTTTTCTGCGGCTGATCCGTTGGCTGGTGTGGCGGCTGGGTGCCTGGACATTCTGGCCGGTGCCCGGGAGGTCGAGGCCGGGTTTGCTGGCCTGAAGGCCAGGGCTGCGGTGACGTATGCGGAGAGCGCCGACGTGGTTGCGGGGCCGGATGTGCCGGTGCAGGCGCGGGAGATGGCGGTCGCGGCGGAGATCGGGTGCGTGCTGGCCCTGGGGCCGCGGGCCGCGTCAGCGTTCCTGATGGCCTCGCATGCCGTTGTTGCCTCGTTGCCGCTGACCTTGTCGGCGTTGCAGGCCGGGGTGATTTCCTGGGGCCACGCGGTGGTGATGGCGGATGAGACGGCGTGCCTTGATGCTGCGGGGGTGGCGGCGTTGGAAGCCCATTTCCTGGACCCGGACGCCGCGGACCCGGCGCGGGGCTGCCCGGTGGGTGCGTTGCCGGCGCACCGGTTCAAGGCCAAGGCCCGGACCTGGCGGGAACGCCACCACGCCGAGAGCATCGAGACACGCCACGCCAAGGGGGTGTCTGAGCGGCGGGTGGAGTTCCGGGCGGACCAGGACGGGATGGCCTGGCTCTCCGCGTGCCTTCCCGCGGACCAGGCCCTGGCCGGGTGGAACCGGCTCACCGCGACCGCCCGTAGCCTGCAGGGCCCCGGCGAGGGCAGGACCCTGACCCAGCTCCGGGCCGACACCTTCGCCGACGCGATCCTCACCAACGGCACCGGCGCCAGCGACACCCGTGCAAGCGGCAGCGGCAGTTTGACCGAGGGCGCGAGTGGCAGCTCCACCGGCGGTGCGGGTGCTGTCCGGGACCGTGTGCTGTCGCCGGTCCGGGCGCAGGTGCTGGTGACGGTTCCGGTGTTCTCGCTGCTGGGCCTGACGGACGAGCCGGCGGTGCTGGACGGGTACGGGCCGGTTCCGCCGTCCATGGCACGGGAGCTGGTGGCCTCCGGGGCGGGGTCGTTTTACCGGGTGTTGGTGGACCCGCGGGACGGGGCCCCGTTGGAGATCGGCCGGACGAGTTACCGGGTGACAGGTCCGATGCGGGCGTGGTTGCGGATGCGGGACGGGAAGTGTCCGTTCCCGGGGTGCAGCAACAACTCCCTGGACAACGATGCCGATCACATCCTCGCCTGGGCCAAGGGCGGCACCACCGGAATCAGCAACCTGGGACAGCCCTGCCCGAAACACCACAAACTCCGACACGCCACGGGCTGGAAACCCACCCCCGCCACCAAGAACGACCCACCCGGCTGGACCTCACCCACAGGCCGCCACTACCAAAGCGAACACCAAGACTGGGAACCACCACGATGGCCTCCGGGATGGTCCTCTGGATTTTTTAAAGGTGAAAGGTACCTGTCACGTGGGCAAAACATGACAGACGAAGAAATGGTGCCTAAAGAACTGCGCGTCGCCAGAGAGCGAAGCGTCCTCGAAGAAGCGCTCCTCAAGCACCTTGTCTCTTGACGCGATCAACCCGCCACGCGTCGTCGGACTTTCCCCGCCGACGCGCGTCCGGATAGATTCGTCAGCAAGATGACAAATTCACAGACTCCGATCCACGCCACCGCATACTGGACCACTGCAAAGGAGCATGGCGAGCTCAGGGCCGAGGACGTGCCCGCCCCGGGACCCGGTGAAGCGCTGGTCCGTGCCCTCTACTCCGGCATCAGCAAGGGCACCGAAATGGTGGTCCATGCCGGGGCAGTGCCGCCGCGGGTCGCGGAGGAAATGCGGGCCCCGCATCAGGAAGGCCAGTTTCCCGGGCCCGTGAAATTCGGCTACCTGTCGGTCGGAGTCGTGGAGGACGGGCCTGAAGGGTGGAAGGGCCAGCGCGTGTTTTGCCTGAACCCCCACCAGGACCTCTACGTAGTCCCGGTGGAGTCCCTGACCAGGATTCCCGACGACGTTCCCTCCCGGCGGGCGGTCCTCACGGGAACGGTGGAAACGGCGGTCAACGCCCTGTGGGAAGCCGGGCCAAGGCTGGGGGACAGGATCGCCGTCGTCGGTGCCGGGTTGGTGGGCGGAATGGTGGCCACGCTCCTGCGCACTTTCCCGCTGCAACGCCTGCAGCTTGTGGACCTGGACGCGGGGAGGAAGCAGCTCGCGGACGCCCTCGGGGTGGACTTCGCACACCCCGACGAAGCCCTGGCCGACTGCGACATCGTGTTCCACTGCTCGGCTTCGCAGGAGGGACTGGAACGCAGCCTGCAGCTGGTCGGCGATGAGGGTGACGTGATCGAAATGTCGTGGTACGCCAACCGGGAAGTCACTGTGCCGCTGGGGGAGGACTTCCACGCCCGGCGCCTGTCCATCAGGGCCAGCCAGGTTGGTACCGTGGCACGCGCCCGGCGCCACCGCCGCACCAATGCCGACCGCCTGGACCTGGCAGTGTCGCTGCTCAAGGACCCCGTCTTCGACGCATTCCTGACAGGTTCGTCCCGGTTCGAAGACCTGCCCGGCGTCGTCCAAAGCCTGGCGGACGGCACCTTGGAAGCCCTGTGCCACGTCGTCGAATACCCCGCCACCAGCCCAGCTGCCCACGACTCCGAAAACTTGAGGTAACCCATGTTCAGCCTGACCGTCCGCCGCCACTTCATGATCGCCCACAGCCTTCCGCGTAAAGCCTTCGGACCTGCACAGGGACTCCATGGGGCCACTTTCGTGGCCGAGGTGGCCTTCCGCCGCCGCGTCCTGAACGATGATGCGATCGTCCTGGATATCGGTGCCGCCGGAACCATCATCGAGGAAGTACTCGCCGACCTGAACTACAAAAACCTGGACGAGCACCCGGATTTCGACGGCAAGCTCAGCACCACGGAGGCGCTGGCCGAGTACATTGCCAATAAAGTCGCCACCCGGATCAAGGACAGCGACGACGGCCGCGAACTCGCAGGCCTCGACGTCACGCTGCGCGAGAATCCGGACGCGTGGGCCGCCTATTCCCTGGACTTCACCGCCTGACCGTGCGGCACATCCGGCTGCTGGTCCCCGGAAACATCCGCCACAGCTCGGGCGGCAACGTCTACAACGCGTGCCTGGTTGCCGGCCTCCAGGCCTTGGGTGAAGGGGTTGAGGTCATTGCCGTGGAGGGCACCTGGCCGGATGCCGGCGCACACGATCGACGCCGGTTGGGTGCCCTCCTCGGGGCGTGGAACCCGGAAACTCATCCCGGGCAGCCTGTGGCGATCGTGGATGGACTGGTGGCCGTCGGCGCTCCGGACGAACTGGAATTCGCTGCGAAGGCCGGCCGGCAAACGTGGGTCCTGGTGCATATGCCTGTGCCGGAAGATGCAGGCGGCCGGGCCCTTCTACGTGAGGGCAGGGCTTTGCGCGCCGCAGCCGGCGTCATCTGCACCAGCACGTCTGCGGCAAACGAGCTCCGCAAACGGGGGCTCCCGCAAGCGCGGGTCGTCCTGCCCGGAGTTGTCCCAGCAGCCCAGGCCTGCGGTTCAACGCCCCCGCACCTGGCCCTGGTGGCCGCCTTGCTGCCCAACAAGGACCAGCTGCTGGCCGTGGAAGCACTCGCCCAAATCCAGGACGTGCCATGGACTGCGTCCCTGGTGGGATCCGACCGCGCCGACCAAGCCTACGCGCAGGAAATCCGGGGCGCCGTCCTCGCCCACGGATTGCAGGAACGGGTCCGGCTCACCGGCGAGCTGACCGGTGAAACACTGGAAAATGAATGGGCGAAGACCGACCTCAGCCTGTTGCTGTCCCGGGCGGAGGCATTCGGAATGGTGGTCACCGAGTCCCTGGCCCACGGCATCCCCGTCGTTGTCCGGGAAGAGACAGGGGCAGTGGAGGCCCTGGGCCTGGCAGGATTAACAGCGGCCGACGGCGGCCCCCGCCTTCCCGGGGCAGTGCTGCGGCTGCCGGCCGGGGGACAGGAAAGTCCCAGACTGCTGGCAGGGGTCCTGCGGCGGTGGCTTGGGGACGCCGCTCTCCGCGAAAGTTGGCGCGCAGCAGCGCTGGAGGCGCGGACGAGGCTACCGGGCTGGAGCAGTACCGCCCGGGAAGTGCTGGCCCTGCTGGGGGCCCGGGACTGACAGCGGGACTGAGCCCGGGCCGACTGCGGACCAGGGCTGTGGACTAGGGCTGCGGGCTGATACTCCGGTGTCCCGCGAAAAACTCCCGCAACAGTAGGGCGCACTCTTCCTCGCGGACGCCCGGGTACACTTCAACCCAGTGGTTGAGCCGCCGTTCGCGGAGGATGTCGAACACCGAACCGGCAGCGCCGGCCTTTTCGTCCCAGGCACCGAACACCACCCGCGGGATCCGGGCCAGGACGATCGCGCCGGCGCACATGGCGCAGGGTTCCAGCGTGACCACCAGCGTGCAATCAGACAACCGCCAGCCGTCGCCGCTGCCGCCGCCGAGCCGTGCCCGTTCCTGCAGCCGGGCCGCCGCTTCCCGGATGGCCACCACCTCGGCGTGGGCCGTGGGGTCGCCCAGTTCCTCCCGCTGGTTCCGGCCGGAACCCAGGACCCCGCCGTCGGGCCCCAGCACCACGGCGCCGATGGGAACATCCTCCGTTGCGAGTGCCCGGCGCGCTTCCGCCAACGCAAGGCCCATCCAGGCATGATGTTTCTTTTCGGGCAACGGCATGGCTCAATGATAGTTTCGGGGATACTCAGGTTACTTACCGACGCCGGGAGGCACCATGGACACTCTTCGGGATCGCCTAGGTCTTTGGTTCAAGCCCTATGCGGCGCTGGTCCTCACCATCCTCGTGGGCGGTGCGATCATCGTATCCCTGGCCTTGCTTGGCGCCGAGGTGTACGACAATGTGGTGGATTCCGCGGGCCTGGCCAACCTGGACAAGCCGGCCCTGGCCCTGTCGGAGAGCTTGCGCAGCCCCGGCCTCGATGCGTTCGTTACCGGCTTCACCAATATCGGCGGCGGAATCGGAATGCCCATCCTCGCCAGCATCCTCACCGCCTGGCTGACCTTCCTCAGCCGGAACTGGCGGCCCCTCATCCTGGTTGGCGGCGCAGCGGCCGTCTCCATCATGGCCACGACGTTCGGCAAGAAACTGGTGGGCCGCACCCGCCCGGACCACGCGGACGCGGTGCCCCCATACGAGGATTCACCGTCGTTCCCGAGCGGGCACACCCTGAACACCACCGTGGTGATCAGCCTGGTGGTGTACCTGATCTGCCTCCAGTTCCACGCCATGCGCGTCCGGGTCCTGGCCATCACGGCGGGCGCGGTGTTCATCATCGCCATGGGTTTGAGCAGGGTTTTCCTGGGCCACCACTGGCTCACGGATGTCATGGCGGGCTGGCTGCTGGGGCTCACCTGGGTGGGTGTGGTGATTATGGCCCACCGGCTGTTCCACATTGTCCGCAGGCGGGAACACGTGGGTGCGGCGCCGTCGTTCGACCGTCCCATCGTCCGGGACGTGGTGGCCGAGGAGCTGCACGACGGCGAACACTACGGACCCGGCAAAGGCAGCGCCGGATGATAGTTTTAGGGGATGCGCACTCTCGTTGTTGACCACCCCCTGGTCGCCCACAAGCTCACCGTCCTGCGGGACAAAAACACGCCGTCGCCGGTCTTCCGCCAGCTGACGGAGGAGCTGGTGACCCTCCTGGCCTATGAGGCCACGCGGGAGGTCCGCACCGAGCCCGTCACCATCCAAACGCCCGTCAGCACCACGGTCGGCACCGCGTTCACCAAGCCCACGCCGCTGGTAGTTCCCATCCTGCGCGCCGGCCTGGGCATGCTGGAAGGCATGACCAAGCTGGTGCCCACCGCCGAGGTGGGCTTCCTGGGCATGGCCCGGGACGAGGAAACCCTGGACATCATCACGTATGCCGAGCGCCTCCCCGAGGACCTCACCGGCCGCCAGGTCTTCGTCCTGGACCCGATGCTGGCCACCGGCGGAACCCTGCGTGAGGCCATCAAGTTCCTCTTCAAGCGCGGCGCCTCCGACGTCACCTGCATCTGCCTGCTGGCAGCCCCGGAGGGCCTGGCCAAGCTGGAGGAGGAACTGGGCGACGCGAACGTGCACATCGTCCTGGCCTCCATCGACGAGAAGCTCAACGAGAAGTCCTACATTGTTCCCGGCCTCGGCGACGCCGGCGACCGCCTGTACGGGATCGCCGGGTAGGTTCCACCCTTTTTCAAAACCGTTCCCGCCGCTAGCCTGTGCGGATGGACTGGAAACTAGAACTCGTCTTTGTCCCTGTATCCGATGTGGACCGCGCCAAGGATTTCTATGTTAACAAGGTTGGCTTCAACGCCGACTACGACGAACGCCCGTCGGAGTCGATCCGCTTCGTGCAGTTGACGCCACCCGGCTCCGCCTGCTCCATCTGCATCGGCGAAGGGCTCACCGACGCTCCGCCCGGCACAGGATCCAACCTCCAGCTGGTGGTCAGCGACATCGAGGCTGCCCACCGCCAGCTCAAGGGCAACGGCGTGGACGTCAGCGACGTGGATGTGCAGCAGTGGGGCCACTTCCTGTACTTCGCCGATCCGGACGGCAACAAGTGGTCTGTCCAGTACATCCCCTGGCGGAACGCCGGGCCGGGCGACGTCCAGGGCGCCGGTTAACGCAAACCGCGGGCCGCATCGACATGATGCGGCCCGCGGTTTGCGTTGCGCCCGGTGCTGGTGGTGCCTAGTACCAGTTGTGTGCCAGGTGGAAGTTCAACGCGCCGCAGGGCGAGGCGTAGCTCTTCTTGATGTAGTCCAGGCCCCAGTTGATCTGCGTGCGGTAGTTGGTTAGGTAGTCGGCGCCTGCGCTGGCCATCTTCTCCGCCGGCAGCGACTGGACGATGCCGTACGCGCCGCTGCTGGCGTTGGTGGCGGTGGTGGTCCAATCGGATTCCTTGGTCCACAGCGTCTGCAGGCACTGCATCTGGTCCGGTCCCCAGCCAAAGGAGGACAGCTGGCTGGCGGCGTAGGCCTGGGCGCCCGCGGGATCGTTGACCGCGACGGCGGGAGCAGGCTCAGGCGCGGGGGCCGGCGCAGGTGCGGGTGCTTCAGCCGGCGGGGCGGCGGGAGCGGGCGCGGGGGCCGGCTCCGCGGCCTGCGGTGCCACGCTGATGGCGGAAGGAGCAGGATTCGCGGCCGGGTTGGACCGGATTTCGCTCTTCTCGATGCTCATCTGGGCATCCGCCGCCGACGTGGAAGCGCTTGACCCGGTGGACGACGCCTGGGTCATGCTGTTGGTCGCCTGGCCTGCCGCGCCAACGCCAACCAGCACCGCGCATGATGCAGCGAGGACCGCAACACGCCGGCCCACGGTGGTCTTTTTGGCGGGCTGGGGTTTGGCCCGATGTTTTGCCTTGGTTTGCAGGCATGGTTTTGCCATGGATTTAGACATGATTGATCGCCTCTCACACCTGCGGAGTTAGCTGTCGGGTTCGGATGAGGGCATCCGGCCGCACGGAAAAAACACGTGCTGGCTTAACCCCAAGGGCAATCATTGCCCGGGACGGTGGGTCCCCCGCCTCTGCCGTTGCTCAAGCGGAATCCGGGAAGCGGCAGAGCTTGGCGTCAACCCGGGATATGCGGCCCGAACGGGGACCGCACCCAATCGACGGTACAGGAAGATTGCGCATTAGTCACATTTGGGTAACGGAAGTCACGAATCATGGCGCGTCGATTTGCTGCAGGCGGATCCCCGGCGCCGGGTTATCCCGCCAGGATATAGACCGTGGTCCCGCCAATGTTTTGCGCCGGGAACGTGGACTCCACCCACTGTGCAATCCGGGTGGAGGCGTCAGAGCCGCTGCTGGACATCATGGTCCCGCCGGCAATGAAGTAGTGGATCCGGCCTTGGGAGACCAGCGCTTGGAACTGTTCCAGCGTGGGGGAGGGGTCGGTGCCGTTGAAGCCGCCCACGGCCATCACCGGCAGTTCCGTGGCCAGTTGGTAACCTGCGGCATTGTTCGAACCGACTACTGCCGCTGCCCAGGTGTAGTTTGAGGCACCGTCCTTCAACGCGGCCACGAGCCCGGCCGACGGCGTGGGCGCACCCAGAAGGCCGGCCATCCCGCCGGCGCGGCCACCGGTGGCACCCTGACCGCCCTGCGCTGCCCCGCCCTGGCCGGCCCCCTGGCCTTGTCCGCCCTGGCCGGCACCCTGGCCTTGTCCGGCCTGGCCGTTGAACTGCCGGGACGTGCCGCCCGCGCCAAACCCGCCGGTCCGGTTTCCGCCGAACCCGCCCGGGCCGCCGAACGACGGCGCCGGTCCGGCGCTGACAATGGCCCCGCTGTGCGCCGTCGCCGCCGTCGACATGGAGAAGGCCAGCGGGCCGGCGAGCGATGCCGCAATGGCGAGCGCCGTCGTCGTCCGTTGCACGGAGCGCAGGCGGATGAACCTGTTCAACCCTGTTCCTGCTGCGGCCGCAAGGCCTGCCGCCAGCACCACCCAGCGCAGCCACGGGCCGTAGGCGGATGTGGTTCCCAGCAGGGTGAATGCCATCAGGGGCTGCCGCGGCCACTGCGGCGGCCAGGAAGACCGCCGCGGCGGCCTGCCGCCGGTGCTGCCAGAGAAGTACCGGGCCCAGGCCGGCCAGGGCTGCGATCCCCGGTGCCAATGCCACCGCGTAGTAGGGGTGGATGATGCCCGCCATGAAACTGAAGACCAGGCCGGTCACCAGGACCCAGGAACCCCAGATGAGCACCGACGCCCGGACGGCGTCAGTCCGCGGCGCCCGGCGTCCCACCCACAGCAGGCCGGCAGCAAGGATCAGTGCGGAGGGCAGCAGCCACGCGATCTGGCCGCCAAATTCGCTGTTGAACATCCGCAGCAGCCCCGGAACGCCCCAGCCGTTGGCGCCGCCCACGCTCCCTGTCTCGTCGCCTGTCAGCCGGCCCAGGCCGTTGTAGCCGAGGGTCAGTTCCAGGATGGAATTGTCCTGCGAACCACCAATGAACGGACGGTCCGCAGCCGGGATGAGCTCCACGACGGCCAGCCACCAGCCGGCCGCGGCAAGCATCGCGGCACCGGTGGCGAGCAGGTGCAGCAGCCGCCGACCCAGCCTGGCGGGTGCCGCGACCAGGTAGGCGAGGGCAAACCCGGGAACCACCAGCAGGACCTGCAGCTGCTTGGCAAGGAACCCGAAGCCCAGGAAAACCCCTGCCAGCAGGAGCCAGCGCAGCCTGTCCTCCTGCACGGAGCGGAGCACCGCATAGGCCGCGGCGGTCATGAGCAGCACCAGCAGGGCGTCCGGGTTGTTGAACCGGAACATCAGCGTGGCCACGGGCGTCAGTGCCAGCGCAACGGCGGCCAGCAGCCCTGCCCGGTGGGCGAGGCGCGGGTCACCGGTGGCCGGTGCCGCGGCCCGCCGGACAGCCAGGTACAGCAGCCAGGCGGTGCCGACGCCCATCAGGGCTTCAGGAACCAGGATGCTCCAGGAGCTCAGGCCGAAAATCCGGACCGACAACCCCATGATCCACAGGGACGCCGGTGGCTTGTCCACCGTGATGGAGTTGGCGGCGTCCGAGGAACCGAAGAACCAGGCCGCCCAGTCCTGCGATCCGGCCTGGGCGGCGGCGGAGTAGAAAGCGTTGGCCCAGCCCGATGCCCCGAGGTTCCACAGGTACAGCACGGCGGTAGCTGCCAGCACGGCTGCCAGTTCCAGGCGGTGCCGGAGGGCCGGGGGCTCCCGCCGCACGCCGGCCGCGGCAGCAGGGCTGGAGGCAGCAGGGCCGGGGGCAGCGGGAGCGGAGGGAGCCTGCACCGGAGTGGAGTTAGATCTGGCCATGGGGTCCTACTTGGTGAGTTGGTACACCGTGGAGTTACCCACGGTTTGGGCCTGGAAGTTGGCTTGCACCCAGGCGGCCACCTCGGAGTTGCCGCCCCGGCCGCCCATGCCGCCGCCCATGCCGCCTTCGATGAAGTAGCTGATCTCACCCCTGGCCACCATGGCCTGGAACTCGGCGAGCGTGGGATAGGGGTCGCCGCCGTTCCAGCCGCCCAGGGCAATGACGCTGGTGTTCGTGGCCAGTTCCAGGCTGGCGGCCTGGCTGGCCCCGGAGACAATCGCCGACCACTTCGTGGTGGTGCCGGTGAGCAGTGCGGTCACGGCTGCATCGGCGGTGCCTTCGCCGGGACCACCCGCCCCGCCAGCTCCGGGGGCCCCGGTGAAGCCGCCGGCTCCGTTCGCGGGATCAAAACCGCCGGCACCGGCTGCCGCATCCGTTCCGTCGGTCCGGTCGCCACGGAGCGCGGCGTCGTCCCGGAAGCCGGCAGCCCTGTTGCCGAAACCGCCCGCCGACGAACCTGCGGGCCCCGACGTCGGGATGGATCCCGAATGGGCGGACGCGGCGGTGGCCAAGGTCCAGGCAGCCGTTCCAAGGCCCCCGGCCAGCAAGGAGAGGACGACGACGGCAGCCGTCCCGGAGCGCCGGAACCGTCCCGCAGCGCCCTTGCCGTCAAGGCGGAGGAGGATGGCGGCCGCGGCAAGGACACCAAGGACGATGGTGGCGATGCGCAACCACGGCAGCCACGACGCGTCGCGGCCCAGCAGCACCGAGGACCAGATGGAGGTGCCTAAGACCACGACGGCAAGAGTGGTCCGTGCCGGCCAGTACGCGCGGCCGCGCCAGAGTTCCGCCGCGCCGATGCCCACCAGCGCGGCGATGGCCGGTGCCAGTGCCACCGAGTAGTAGGGGTGGACGATGCCGCTCATGAAGCTGAAGACGCCCGCCGTGACCAGCAGCCAGCCGCCCCACAGGATCAAGGCCGCGCGGCTCCGGGATGTGCGCGTTTCGCGGCGGGTGAACCACAAGCCTGCCACCACCAGCACCAGGGCGGCAGGCAGCAGCCAGGACACCTCGCCGCCGAAGCTGGTCCCGAACATCCGCAGCAGGCCGGCCGCGCCGCCGAATCCCGCATTTCCGCCGCCGAAGCCGCCCGCCGCACCGCCGCCCGGGCCGCCGGCTCCACCTCCGGGCATTCCTTCACCCGAACCGGTGATGCGGGCCAGGCCGTTGTAGCCGAAGGTCAGTTCCAGGAAGCTGTTGGTGGTGGACCCGGCCATGTACGGCCGTTCGGAGGCCGGCGTCAGCTGGAAAAGGGCAACGTAGCTGCCGGCCACCACGATGATCCCGCCCAGCGCGCCGAGCAAGTGGACCAGCCGGCGTCCCAGCGGTGTGGGGGCAGCCCACAGGTAGGCAAGTCCAAGCGCGGGAACCACCAGGAAGCCTTGCAGCATCTTGCTGAGGAACGCCAGGCCTATCACGGCCCCCGCCGCCACCAGCCACTTCCATCCGGCCCGTTCGATGGCCCGGGTGGTGAAGTACGCCGCCAGCACCAGGCAGAGGGTGAGCATGGCGTCCGGGTTGTTGAATTTGAACATCAGCGCCGCCACGGGCGTCAGTGCGAGGGCGCCGCCGGCCAGGAGGCCTGCCACCGGACCGGAAACCCGCTTCACAGCGAGGTACAGGAAGCCGACGGCGGCCACTCCCATGAGCGCCTCGGGCACCAGCATGCTCAGTGACGAGAAGCCGAAGATGCGGCCCGCGAGGGCCGGGATCCAGAGCGCCGCGGGCGGCTTGTCCACGGTGATGGCGTTTCCGGCGTCGAGCGATCCGAAGAGGAACGCCGTCCAGTCCTTGGTGCCCGCCTGGATGGCGGCGGCATAGAAGGAGTTTCCGTAGCCGGTGGCGGCCAGGTTCCAGAGGTACAGGATTGCCGTGGCCACCAGGAGGCCGGCGGCCGAGGGCCGCACCCAGCGGGGCTGGCCGCCGAAGGCGTAGCGGGTCCAGCGCGGTCCGGTGCGTGCGGGGCCGGCAGAGGAAGCCGCGGCACCTGACGGGTGCTGTGGACCGTCGGTTGATTCGGTGGTCGATCCGGCGCCTGCCGGTGAAAAGGTGGAGGTCATGATGCTGCCGTTTCTGTGGAGGCGGTGGCGGTCGTGTCGTCGGCGGACGAAGCTGCGGGGGTTCCGGCGGATGGTGTTGCCGGTCCCGGGCCTGTCCATGGAACGGGGCGCGTGGAGGGTGCTGTACGCGGCGCCCGCTCCCGGAAGACCCAGAGCCGGAACAGCAGGAACCGCACGGCGGTGGCGGCGAGGTTCGCCGCCACGACGGTGAGGATTTCCGCCCACCGGTCCGGCGTCGTCGTCCTGTGCACCAGTGCCAGCGCACCCGAGGTGAGCAGCAGGCCGATGCCGAACACGATCAGCCCCTCAAAGTGGTGCCGGACCGGGTTGCCACCCTGGATGCCGAACGTGAAGCGCCGGTTGGCTCCCGTGTTGGCGACCGCCGTGATCAGCAGGGCCAGGAAGTTGGCAAGTTGGGGATCCATGAAGCCGCGGCAGAATACGAAGATCGCCAGGTAGGCCAGGGTCGACGCCGCACCGATGGCGGCGAAGCGCACCAACTGGCCAAACAGGCTGCCGCCGCGCGTTTGCTCGGCCGCCCGGGACGAGGCGGGCAGCGGCCCCCGCGCCAGGGCTGCCCGCAGCTCCGGAACCGGGATGCGGCCGTAGAGCAGGTCGCGGGTGAGCCGTGCCATGCCCCGGACGTCCGCCAGCGCCGTCCGCAGCACGTCAACGCTTGAATCAGGGTCGTCGATCCAGTCCACGGGAACCTCATGGACGCGCAGGCCGCACCGCTCCGCCAGGACCAGGAGCTCGGTGTCGAAGAACCAGGAGTTGTCCACGGTGTACGGAAGGATCTGTTGGGCCACGTCTGCGCGGATCGCCTTGAACCCGCACTGTGCGTCACTGAACCGGGCACCCATGAAGGAGTGCAGCATCAGGTTGTAGCCGCGCGAGATGAATTCCCGCTTGGGTCCGCGGACTACGCGGGAGTTGCGGGTCAGCCGGGTGCCGATGGCAAGGTCCGAATGGCCGGAGATCAGCGGCGCCAACAGTGGTGCCAGGGCCGCAAGGTCGGTGGAGAGGTCCACGTCCATGTAGGCCAGGACCGGCGACGGCGACGCCAGCCACACCTTGCGCAGTGCATTTCCGCGGCCCTTTTCGTCGAGGTGGACCACCGCGAGTTCGGGGAACTCCCGGGCCAGGCGTTCGGCGAGCTTCAAGGTGCCGTCCGTGCTGGCGTTGTCGGCCACGGTGATCCGGAAGGAGTGCGGAAAGGAATCGAGCAGGTGGGTGTGGAGCCTGCGGAGGCATTCCTCCAGGTCGCGTTCCTCGTTGAAGACCGGGATGGTCACATCCAGGACCGGCGCGGTGGTGCGGGTGTCCACGGGGGCGCGCCGTCCGGCGCGCCCCCGTGATGGAATGCCCACCGGCGCCACCGCGGCGTCCGGCAGGGTTCCTGAAGTGGAGTCGGTGAGCGTCATGAATCAAGAGTGGCGCCGCCGTATTTGAGGGCTTTAGGCGCAACCTGTGACGTGCCTGTGTAAGTGCGGCCGGCGCTCGCAGTCAGGAGGTGGCGGTTGCCGCTGCCGGCAGGCGGACGGCGAACTCGGTCCTGCCCGGCCGGGAGGCGAGTTCCACGGTGCCGCCATGGGCCGCGACGATGGATTCGACGATCGAAAGCCCCAGCCCGGACGATCCTTCGGAGCCTGAACGGGAGGCATCGGCCCGGGTGAACCGGGAGAAGATGTTGCCCTGGAACTCGGCGGGAATCCCGGGTCCGTCGTCGGTGACCGTGACCACCACGCTGCCGTCGGCGGAGCGCATGACCCCGGTGGTGACGGTGGTGCCGGCCGGCGTGTGCTTCCTGGCGTTCGAGAGCAGGTTGGCCAGGACCTGGTGGAGCTGGGTGGTGTCGCCGCGGACGGTTACCGGTTCATCGGGCAACGTCAGCTGCCAGGTGTGGTCCGGTGCCATGACCTTTTCGTCGCTGACGGTTTCGATCACCAGCTGGGTGAGGTCCACATCGGTGGTTTCGGTCGCCTTGCCCTCATCCAGCCGGGCCAGCAGCAGCAGGTCCTCCACCAGGGCGGTCATGCGCTCAGACTGGCTTTGCACCCTGCCCAGCGACTTTTGGCCGTCCTCGGTGAGGGTTTCGGTCATGCGCATCAGCTCGGTGTATCCGCGGATGGCGGTCAATGGGGTCCGGAGCTCATGGGAGGCGTCCGCCACGAACTGGCGCACTTTCATCTCACTCCGTTGCCGGGCTTCGAGAGCGCTGGAGACGTTGTCCAGCATGAGGTTCAGCGCGTGCCCCACGCTGCCCACTTCCGTGGTGGGATGCGCTGCCGACGGCGGGACACGCACCGCCAGGGCTACCTCGCCGGCGTCGAGCGGCAGCTTGGAAACCTTGGTGGCGACGTCGGAGAGCTGCTCCAGCGGCCGCATGGTCCGGCGGATCAACGCCGTGCCGGCCAGCCCGATCAGGACGAGGCCGCCCAGTGACACCAGCACCATCGTCAACACCAGCGAGGCCTCGGTGCTTTCCTTGGTTGCCAGCGGCAGCCCGGTGATCACCACGTCGCCATAAGGGGTCTGTGTCGCCATGAGCCGGTAGTCGCCGTTGGACAGTTCCCGGTCAACCGGGCTGCCGTCACGGGGGAGGGCCTGCAGGGTGGCCGTGTCCCGGGAAGTCAGCGGCGTGCGGGTGAAATCCGCGGACAGGAAACCCGCTTCCCGAGTGATCTGGCCACCCACCACCCTGGCGTTGAGTGTTCCCACGCTTTGACCCCGCGCGTCGAGCGGATCCGGTCGGCCCGAGGGATTGCCCTCGGGCGGGCGGCCGCGTGAAGCCATGGTCAGCTGCTCGTCCAACTGCTTGGAGAGGACGACGTCCATCGAGGCGTAGCTGACCACGCCGATCGCACTCGAGATGGCCACCAGGAGGGCCATGGAGAGCAGGATCAGGCGGGTCCGAAGATGCCAGGTGGCAGGGTTGAACCACGAGCGGCCGGTGGGCCGGGGAACCCCGGAAAGAGACACGCGTTTCCTTTGGCTAGTCTGCGGGTTTGATGACGTAGCCGGCTCCGCGCACCGTATGGATCATGGGCGGATGGTTGGCTTCGAGCTTCTTGCGCAGGTAGGAGATGTACAGCTCCACGATGTTCGCCTGGCCGCCAAAGTCGTAGTCCCACACGTGGTCCAGGATCTGGGCCTTGCTCACCACGCGCTTGGGGTTTTCCATGAGGTAGCGGAGGAGTTCAAACTGCGTGGCCGTCAGTTGGATTTCCTCCCCGGCCCGGGTGACCTCCCGGGTGTCCACATTGAGGACCAGGTCGCCAACCACCAGTTCGGCCGTATCCATGGCGGCCACGCCGGAGCGCTGGACCAGGCGGTGCAGGCGCAGCAGGACTTCCTCCATGCTGAAGGGCTTGGTCACATAGTCGTCGCCGCCGGCTGCCAGCCCCACGATCCGGTCCTGGACATCGTCTTTTGCGGTCAGGAACAGCGCGGGCACCTCCGGCGCGAAGGCGCGGATCCTGCCCAGCAGCTCCACGCCGTCGAACCCCGGCAGCATGACGTCGAGCACCAGGACGTCCGGATGGAAGTCCTTGGCAAGCTTGACGGCCGTGGGCCCGTCCCCGGCTACGGCCACGGACCAGCCCGCCATGCGCAGGCCCATGCTCATCAGCTCCGACAGGCTGGGTTCGTCATCGACCACCAGGGCCCGGATCGGAGAGCCGTCGGGATGGGAGAGCTGGGGCAGGTTGTTGGTCATGGAGTGCGGGGATGCCATGGGACAACTCTCCGATCTACCGGTGTGCCGGTGCTTTGCCGTTGCTGTGTTCCAGCTGTGAGCTCCAGCCTAGCCACCTGGACCCGAGGCCAGGAGCCTGCCCGTGCAGGCGGAAGCGTGCAGGTCACAGGCCGTGGTGGCCTGCTGCACAGCCTCTGCACAGCAATTCGGCAGAGCCTGTTGGAACAGACAGCATCACCACCAGCAGTTTCGACCTTCTTGGAGAATGACAATGGACGAGCACAACACCAAGCCAGCCCCGGGCACATCAGGGCAGAACCGGCAGCCGGCCCCCGTCTGGGGAGGCTCACCAGAGGGCAGCGGCCACGGCGCGGCGGCCCCCGTCTGGGGAGGCTCACCAGAGGGCAGCGGCCACGGCGCGGCGGCCCACGACCGGGAGTTCCCGGCCAACCAGGGCGGGGGAGCATACGAAACGGTCGGGCAGGAGCAGCCTTCGCAGGGTTGGGGAACGCCCGTGGAAGGTCCGCGATCGGCAGGGTGGGGTACTCCGCCGGCAAACGGCCAGGTGCACAGCGGCGGCACTGGTTGGGGCGCACCGCAGCAGTACGCTTCCACCTCGGCGTCCCGCGGGCAGAAAGGTGCGTGGACGGCTAAGAAGGGACTCCTGGTTGGGGGCGCGGCCGTGGTCCTGGGCGCAGCGGCCGGCGCCGGCGCCTACGCTGCCGGAAACGGCTCGGGCTCAGCAGCCAACGCCCAAGGCGCCGGCGCGGTCAGCCAGCTCGGTCCCGGCGGGCAGAACGGCATGGCCGGGCCGGGCAGCCAGGCCGGTACCAACGGCGGCACGGCCGGCGGCATGGGAATGGACGGGGGCCCGGTGGCTTGGGCATGGGGGCGGCAGGCCTGAACGCTGCCATCCACTCCGAGTATGTGGTCCTGGAAGGTTCGAACTACGTGACCATGGCGGGCCAGGCGGGCACGGTGACGGATGTGTCGGCCACGTCGCTGACGGTCAAGAGCGAGGACGGCTTCTCCCGGACCTATGCCGTGGGCTCCGATGTGCAGGTCACCCAGGGGATGAGGCAGCGCGGGGGCACTTCCACTGGTGGCACGCTTAGCTTGTCCAACGTGACCGCGGGATCCAGCGTTCGGGTGACCGCGCTCAAGGACGGCGACACTTACACCGTCCAAGCCATCCAGCTTGCCACCGCCGGTTCCGGTACCTCGGCAGGTGCCGGAACCAGCAGCAACTGATCCCGGCATGCCGTACCACTCCCAGGCAGGTCCTGCCGCCGGCCCACGCCCGCCGTCCGGGCAAAAAAATCTGCCGCCGGCAGGACCGGGACTGGACATGGGCTCCAGTCGTCCGGCCGATTCTATGTCAAGCGATTGAATTTCAGGGAGATTCGGAGAATTAGCGTTCCATCGAATTATCTTCCGAGTGGGCGGCTATCCGGGGCTTTCCTCCGGATAACGAACGTTATTATTTCCCCATCTCGAAATAGTGATCTAAAACACAATCGACGGTTTTGTCTCACCATGTGGACGAATTGGTCCATTGTTACTTGCAAGTTGGCATTGTTACGCTGCACACTTCCAATGTGAACAAGAACTCAACAGCACCTGCAGCCGCAGAATATTGGCCCAGCACATCCGCTGCTGCCGACATGCGCTGTTGTCGAATGCACGCCTGACCTTCGCACCCCTGAAGTTCTTAGGCATTCGCCCCCCAGCCCAGCGTCGGGCGTCCCTCCCCGGTCCGCGTTGACGGGGAATCCAGCATTCGAGCCGCGAGCGCGGCCATTCACATTGAGGTAAGCATTCCATGTCAGTTGCATCCGGATACGTCCACATCTCCGTCCGTAACGCCGCCAAGGCAGGCCAGCCCTCCGGCCTGCGCCCCGGTTTCGGGCCCCGCCCGTCGCTCGCTCCCACCTCCGGAAGCGCCTTCCCCGCGCAGGGCTACGCCCCGCAGGGATACAACCCGAACTCCTACGGCCAGCTCCGCGCCGTCCAGCCTGCCGAGGCCGCTCCCGTCACGGCCCCCACGCCCGTGGTGGCCGGTCCGAATGCTGTCCGCCCGGTGGCCAATGACAATGTGGCCCGCGGGTTCGTCCTGTACATGGGGATCGATGAGGAAACCGCGGCAGCAGCCGGCACCTCCATCGCCAAGCTCGCCCAGGAAATCCGTGCCTACGCCCAGTCGCTGGTTTCCGGTGCCGAGAGCTACGCCGCCGTTGCGGTAGCTCCCGCAGGCACCCCCGGGTCCGCACTCGACGTCGTCCGTTCCACGTTCGGCGACCCCACGGTCAACTCCCGCCAGCGCACCGAGGCCGCCCGTCCTGCGCAGCCGCAGGAACCGCGCCCCTCCGGTGTCCTGATCGACCTCGCGCGCCGCGAAGTCCACCTCGATGGTGAATCCCTGAACCTCACCTTCAAGGAATTTGAACTCCTCAACTACCTCGTTGAGAACGGCACCCGCACCGTGGGCCGCGACGAACTGCTCGAAGGGTTGTGGCGCAACGCCGAAGAGGTGCCCAATGAGCGCACCATCGACGTCCACATCCGGCGCCTCCGTTCCAAGCTGGGCCGCCTTGCCAATACCGTCCGCACGGTCCGCGGCCAGGGCTACCGGTTCTACGAGCACCCCGAGGTTGTTGTCTGGGCCGCTCCCGAGTACTCCATCTAGCGTCGGGTTCCACCCGTCCTGCCCCACCGGGCGGGGAGCATTTTGCGGGACCAACTTAGGGGCCCACGGGATTGGCTAGGCTTGGGCCATGAGTTCGCACCATGTTCGACGCCTCGTGATCATGCGCCATGCCAAGGCTGACTGGCCGGGCGGGGTGGCCGATCATGAGCGGCCGCTCGAGGAACGCGGACACCGGGAAGCACCGCTCGCCGGGCGGTGGCTGCTCAAGCACAACATCGTCCCCGACTTCATCCTGTGCTCCAGCGCCCTGCGCACCCGGCAGACGTGCACCTGGGTCTGCTCCGAACTGGGGGACAAGGCGCCCACGCCCAAGCTTGAAGACGGCTTGTATGCGGCCTCAGCGCAGCGGATGCTCACCGTGGTCAACCACGTGCCGGACACCGTGACCACGCTGATGCTGATCGCGCACCTGCCCGGCGTGCAGGACCTGGCAATGCACCTCGCCTCCCGGGACTCCGACCACGACGCCTACATGGATGCCGCCACCCGCTTCCCCACCAATGCGCTGACCGTGCTGGAGACAGAGAAACCCTGGGCGGAACTGGATGGGCAGGACGCCAGGATTACCCGGTTCAAAGTTCCCCGGGCCCACTAGCGGCAACCCTGCCTGCGGCAATCTCCCGCAGCAGGCCCGCGACGTGCCTGATGCCGGGGCTGGCCGTCATGGTCTTGCGATGGATGAGCCCAACCTGGCGGGCCTGGACCGGGTTGACCACCGGAACGGCCACCACATCCCGGGGGAGTGCCGGCCGCCCCAGCCGGGGAACAAGCGCCACCGCCACCGCCTGCTCCACCATCGCAATATGCGTCGCGAAATCGGGATCGTACACCCGGATGTCCGGCACCCGGCCCAAATCCGCGAAAATCCGCAGCAGGGCTTCGTTGCAGATTGCCCCCGCCGGCGTGCTGATCCAGCGTTCGTCAACAAGCTCCGCCGGTGCAACCGCAGGGCGCCCCGCCAGGTGATGGCTGCGGTGCACCAGGACGTCCGCCACATCCTCGCACAGCCACTCCAGCGTCAGATGCTCCGGGATCACCAAGGGCACCGAATTCCAGTTGTGCACCAGGCCGAGGTCCGCCTCCCCGTTGGCCACCCGGGCCACGGCTTCCCGCGGATCCTCGGCCAGTACGGAGATACCCAACGGCACCCCTGACTTTTCGAGCTGTGCCAGCAGCGGGCCCACCAGTCCGCGGCAGGCCGTGGAAAATGACACCACCCGGAGGCTGCCGCTGGGTGTGGCCGGATCTGCCAGGAGCGTGGACTGCAGTTCCTCCAGTTCGGCCAGGATGCGCCGGCCGTACGCCGCCAGGGCCAGTCCGCGCTCCGTGAGCAGGACGCCGCGGCCCCGGCGCTCCAGCACCGCGAAGCCGGCTTCCTTCTCCAGCTTCTTCACCTGTTGGGACACGGCCGATGGGCTGAACCCCATGGCCTCCGAAGCCGCAATGACGGAACCGTGCTGCTCCACCGCTGCGAGGGCCCGCAGGGAGCCAATATCAATCATGAAGCAAAGGTACATGATTCACGGTATAAACCAGCGCTGGTGCTTCATCCGCGGCCCTGTCAGAGTATGGATTGTGAACCTGCGCGATTCCCTGCTAGCCGTCCTTGTCGCCCTGCTGTGGGGCCTGAATTTTGTGGCCATCGACCTCGGGCTGCACGCCGGCGGCCACGACTTCCCGCCGCTGCTGTTCGTCGCCATGCGCTTCGTCCTGGTGGTGTTTCCGTGGATCTTCTTCATCAGGAAACCGGACGTCGGCTGGAAGGCCATCCTCGGCGTCGGACTCTTCATGAGCGCCGGCCAGTTCGGCCTCCTGTACCTGGCCATGGCCTTGGGCATGCCCGCGGGGCTCGCGTCCCTGGTCCTGCAGGCGCAGGTCCTGCTGACCGTCCTCCTTGCCGCGGGCTTCCTGGGCGAACGCCCCAGCCGGCGGCAGCTGGCGGGCGTCGTGCTGGGCGTCGCCGGACTCACCGTCGTGGCGGCAGGACGCAGCGCTGTGGCGCCGCTGCTCCCGCTGGTCATTGTCCTGGCCGCGGCGTTGTCATGGGCCGCCGGGAATGTCTTGGCCCGGAAGGCCAAAGCCGCCTCCGGCCTGGGGCTGGTGGTCTGGTCCGGGGCTGTGGTCCCGCTTCCGCTGGGCGCATTGTCCGTGCTGGTGGACGGCCCGGATACGGTGTGGCAGTCGCTGGCCACCCTGCAGATGCCCACCGTGCTCAGCGCGTTGTACACGGCAATCTTTGCCTCGCTGGTGGGTTACGGCATTTGGAACCGGCTCCTTGCCAGCCACCCGTCGTCGGCCGTGGTGCCCTTCACGCTCCTGGTCCCGGTGGTGGGCATGAGCGCGGCGTGGCTGGTCCTCGCAGAGGTGCCGTCGGCAACGGAACTGGCGGGCGGACTGCTTCTCCTGGGTGGCGTCGCGACCGCGGTGATCACCGGAACGGGCGGGCGCCGTCAGCGGCGCGGGGCTGAGCCGCTGCCGGGCCGTGGTGCCGGTTTGGGGGCCGGAGACGCGGACGACGACGGGCGCTTGGCTGCCGCCGATGTCCCGCGGGCGGGAGCGCGGGAGGCCGACGTCCGCTGACCGGGGGACGCCTGGACGCCGGATGCGTGGGGCCCGGAGGCCTGGCCGGCCCGTGGTGCGGCACCGCGCGGGCTGCGCGGCGGCCCGGACCGCTGCGATGGGTTGCGCTGCGGTGCGGTGCCCTGCAATGTGGCCCGGGTGCCCGCCCGTGGTGCGGCCGCCGGGCGCCTGGTGGTTCCGGCCGGCCTGCGGACCGGTGCTGTACGCCGCCGGCCCGGCCAGAGCGCGCCCAGGAAGAGGATTCCGAAAGTCGCGACGGCCGCAACCCCGGCGCCCAGGAAGTAGTTGTCCGGGTCGCGGGTGGGCAGCGGGGTGCCCAGGAAGGAGGACTGGTCGTCGTACGCCAGCGTCCAGGTGCTGAGGAACGCCAAGGAAAAGCCGAGGGCCAGGGCAGTTCCGGTCCCCGCGGCGAGCAGGGCGAAGCGCCGGCGGCGGACCACGATTTCGGCCACCGCAGCCAGGTACGCCAGCGCCAGCACGCCAAGGAACGCGACGAACACCGGCTCCGCAAGGGTCATCCCCGTGAGCACCAGGAGCCCGGCGGCGACGACGCCGCAGATCACCGCAAATTTTCCGCTCTTTCCGGTATGGCGCATGTGCTCCATCATCCCCGAGGAGCGGCCTCCCCCAGGACGTAGCCGCGCATGATGGCCATGATTGCTGCAACACTTTGGTCACGGGTGCGCTCAGGATTGTAGGTCTGCCGGTCCAGGCCCACTACGAAGCAGGCGCCGAAGATGGCTGTCTCCAGGCTGCCCCGGGACACCGAGCCATCCACCGGATAGGCCGCGGCCACGCTTTCCACGGCCTGGCCGATGACCTCGAGGAGCTCCCCGCGCAGGACCGCAAAGGTGCCCTGCCATTCGCTGGGGATCCGCCAGTTCTCGCTGACCCACAGGCGGGCGAAGGAAGGGTATTCGGCCATGAAGTCCATGGCCTGGCCAATCATCGCTTCCATGGCCAGCAGCGGGTCCCGGCCGCTGCCGCCGTCAGCGGCCTCAAGCAGGCGTGCTTTGAGGATGTCCACCCCGTGCCGCAGCAACTGGGCGATCAGCTCGGATTTGCTGCCGAAGTTGTAATAGACCGTGCCCTTGGACACTCCTGCCGCCGCGGCGATCTCGTCCACCGTGACGTTGGCCGCCCCGCGTTCGCCGATGAGCTCCATGGAGGCGTCGAAGAGTTTCTGGCGGGTGGCGTTGGTCCGGGCAGGCCGGAGCGCTTTTGCCCCGGCCTGGGGTTCGGTGGTCATACGGCAATCTCCGGTTTCAGCGTCTTGAGTGTCCAGTACTTGTTCTTGCGCACCGCCAGGGTGGACAGGCCGGCGCCCAGTACCGTGTACCCGAGCAGGCCAACCAGGGTGGGAACAATCATGGACAGGTCCGCGCCGTAGATCAGGTGCCGCATCCCGGTCACCACGTAGCCCATGGGAAGGACCTGGTGCACAGCATGCAGCGGCTCCGGGGTGGTCTGCCACGGGAACGTGCCGCCGGAGGACACCAGCTGCAGGACCAGCAGGATCAGCACCACGAGCTTGCCCGGGGAGCCCAACAAGGCCACGATCCCCTGGATGAGGGCGCTGAACGCCATCGCCGCGGCCAGCAGGAACAGCCACATCAGGACCGGGTGCGCCGGGTTCAACCCCAGCGCCACATCCACCACCAGGGTCAGCAGGGACGCCTGCACCACCGAGACCAGCAGGAACGGCAGCCAGCCGCCCAGCGCGATCTTCCACGAGGGCGCGTTCGAGGCCAGGGCCCGCTGGGTGATGGGCCGCATCGCCTGGATCAGCATGAAGATCCCGATCCACAGGGCGAGCGTGAGGAAGAACGGTGCCAGCCCTGCGCCGTAGGAACCGGCCTTGGCCTGCGAGACATTGCTGACCGCCACAGGATCGGCCATCACCTGGGAGAGGTTGCTCTTTTGTGTGTCGTCCGGGTTGGGAACCTGGCCGGCACCCTTTCCGATCTCGTCGGCCAGGGTACGGGAGCCGGTGGCGGCCTGGCCCGCACCATCGGCGAGCTGGGCCGCGCCGGCGTCCACTTTCCGCGCCCCGTCCGCAAGGCCGGAGGCGCCGTCGACGGCGGACTGCTCACCGGTTGCCAGCGCTGCGGCCCCTGTGTGCAGCTGGTTCGCCCCGGCCGAAGCCTGCCCGATGGCGTCCTTCAGGGCCGGCATCCCGGCAGCCAGCTGGGCTGCGCCGACGCTGACCGCCTGGGAGCCGTCGGCCAGCTGCTGGACCTGTTCGGCGTCCGTCTGGATCTTGGCCTTGGCTGCTGCCACAGGGCTGGACGCTGCGGCGGCATCGAAATCAGCCAGCACCTTGTCAGCCTGTTCCTGGGTCAGGACACCCGAGGCGACCAGCCTGCCGTTGGACTCCACCACCCGGCCGCGCAGCCCCTGGTCGGCTGCTTCGAGCTGGGACGCCACATCCTGGACCTTGGTGTTCAGCTGGGCGTTCCCGGCAGCCACCTGGGCCGCGCCGGAGGCAAGCGTTTGGGTATCGGAGGGCAGCGTGGCGGTCTTGTCCTTCAGCGTGGACAATCCGTTGCTGAGCTGCCCCGCGCCGTCGGTCAGCTGGTTGGCGCCGTCCCGCAGCTTCAGCTGGCCGGCGTACAACTGGTCGGCGCCGCTGCTCAAGGCGGTGGTGCCCTCGTGGAGGGTGACCGTTCCGTCCCTGAGGGTGGCCACTCCGTCGGCCAACTGGGCGGCGCCGTCCGCGGCCTGGACCATCTTGCTGTGGATGGTGCCGAAGCCGGTGAGCAGCTGGTTGGCGGTCTCCTCCCCAACCTCCTTGGCCACCGTGGTGTGGACGGCCGTGGTCAGTTTGTCCACGATGGTGCTCAACAGGTAGTTGTTGGCATCGTTCGTGGTGACGTTCAGCATGGCCTGGCTCGCGGAATCAAAGCTGCCCGGCGAGACCAGGTTTGCCGAGAAATCCTTGGGGATCTTCAGGGCGAAGGCGTACTGGCCGCTGCTGACTCCGGCGTCGGCCTCCGTTGAGCTGGACACCGGAACCCAGTGGAACACGTTGCCCTCCACCAGGCTGTCCGCCACTTTGGTTCCGGCCTCCAGCCGGGTGCCGTCGGCAGCGGTGGCGCCGGAGTCCTCGACCACCAGTGCGGCGTCGAGGCTGTTGAGGTGCCCGTAAGGATCCCAGTTCGCGTACAGGTACACCGCACCGTAGAGCAGCGGGACCATGGTCAGCGCCAGGATGGTCAGCTTGGGCAGCAGACCGCCGGTCATGCGCTTGAGTTCGGAGCGGGCCAGCCGCAGGACAGTCACTTGGCAACCTCGGTTTCGAGTTCGGTTTCCTGGTTTTCCCGGTCAGGCGTGGACTCCGCTGAGTGCTTGCCGCCCGGGGCATCGGGTTCGGTTTCGGGCATCCGTTCCGGCGCGGGTTCGGGTGCCTCGTTGCCGATGTGGGCAACCGGTCCGTCCCACGAGGCGGGGACGGCACTGACGGCCGCTACGACGGCGAGGGGGCGCCCGGCGTCGTATGCCAACGCCTGGAGGCGCGGCAGCCAGGTGAGGTCATCCGCGCTGTGCCGGTCAGGGGAGTCGACCACCAGCAGGTCGGTGCCCGGGTTGGCGAGGGCCAGCGCCGTGAGCAGCTCAAGCCGCCGCCGCGGCTCGAGCTGTTCGGTCCACAGGTCCGCGATGTCCTCGAACCGGTTGACCTTGAGCCAGGGCCGGCTGAGCAGGGCGCCACGGTAGCGGCGGGGGATCAGGGCCAGGTCCTCGGTGACCAGGTCGCGGACGCTGAGGTGTTCCTCCGGCTCATTGACGCCGGGGGAGTCCACCAGGGCCGCGGCGAGGCGGAGCTGCTTGGTCCGGGAGTTGCCGTCCCAGCTGAGCTGCCCGCCGCCGGTGGCCTTCATCCTGCCGCTGAGCAGGAGTGCCAGCGCGGTGCGCTGGTCCTGCCGGTCGCCGGCAACGAGCAGCAGCTCGCCACGCGCAACCGTCAGGGACGTGGGAGGAAGCAGCGGGTCCCGGCGACCTTTGGCCTGGAGCTGGTGTGCTGAGAGCAAGGCTTGCCTTTCGCAGAAGAAGTCTGCATCAAGACTAACCAAACTGACCGGTCAGTTCAAATACGACTCACAGGCCATACTTCTCCAGCAGCCGCAGCCAGACCTCACCGATGGTCGGGTAGGAAGGGACCGCGTGCCATAGCCGGTCCAGCGGAACTTCGCCCACTACCGCGATGGTGGCCGCGTGGAGTAGCTCGGCCACATCGGGCCCGGCGAAGGTGGCGCCCAGGAGGACTTTGCGGTCTTCGTCAACCACCAGCTGCGCCCACCCCTCGTAGTTCTCGGAGTGCAGGGAGGAGCCAGCCACCTGGATGGGCAGCTCCACGGACGAGGCGTTGTAGCCGTCTTTCCTGGCAGTTTCCAGCGTGCGCCCCACGCTCGCCAGTTCCGGATCCGTGAAGACGACGCTGGGTACGGCGTGCTGGTTGGCCGTCTGGGCGCAGCTGGTCCAGTCGCCCGGGGCTCCCTTGAGCCCACCCTTGGCCCGGGCGGCGATGGCGTCACCGGTGGCGCGGGCCTCGTACTTGCCCTGGTGGGTGAAAAGGTTCTTCCCGGCGGCGTCCCCCACGGCGTACAGCCAGTCGTCGTCGCCGGGGGTCCCTTCCACGAGGCCGGTGGTGTCCGTGGACAGGCTCAGGTGGCCCGATTCTCCGGGCTCGAAGCCGACACTTTCCAGGCCGAGGCCTTCCAGCGCCGGGTGCCGGCCGGTGGAGACCAGGACCTTTTCTGCCGTGACGGTGGTTCCGTCGCCCAGGCTGACGGTGAGCGTACCGTCCTCGTTTGCGCTGATCCGTTCGGTGGCCGTATGCAGCCGGAGGGTCACGCCGTCTGCCCGCAATCCCGCCGCAACCAGCGCCGCCGCTTCCTCCGGAAAGGTGCCCAGCAGGCCGCTGCGCGCCACCAGGGTAACGCTCGAGCCCAGGCGGGCGAAGGCCTGAGCGAGCTCCGTGCCGGCCACTCCGCCGCCCAGGACCGTGAGGCGTTCGGGGATCTCAGCCGCGGAGGTCGCTTCCCGGGTGCCCCAGACCTGCACGTCCTCCAGCCCCTCGAAGGGAGGGTTGTTGGGGGTGGAACCGGTGGCCAGGACCACCGCGTGCCTGGCCCGCAGCAGGTGTTGCGCCCCATCCAGGCCCGCCACTTCAACCGCCTTGGGCCCGGTCAGCCAGCCGTGGCCGCGCACCAGCTCGATGCCGGTGTCCTCCGCCCAGCTGACTTGGCTGTCGTCCTGCCAGTTGGACGTGAAGTAATTGCGGCGGGCCAGGACGGCTGCGGCGTCCAGGGTTCGGGTGACGGCTTCCTTGGCGCCGGGGGTGGTCTGCGCCCCATGCAGGGCGGTGCCGGGCCGGAGCAGTGCCTTGGATGGCATGCATGCCCAGTAGGAGCATTCACCGCCAACAAGTTCTGCTTCCACCATGACGGCGCTCAGGCCCGCCTGTACCACGCGGCCCGCCACGTTTTCCCCTACGGCGCCTGCGCCGATAACAACAACATCAAATTCGCGCTCAGCGGCCTCGGGCATCATGTGCACAGCCTAGCCGGGACGCGGCGCCTGGAGGGTACAAAAAAGGTCCGCACCGGCGAGCCGGTGCGGACCTTGTTGGTGCGCCCAAAGGGATTCGAACCCCTGACCTTCTGTTCCGTAGACAGACGCTCTATCCAGCTGAGCTATGGGCGCATTCCGTGTCCCGGGAGAAGAACCGCTCTCCCCGAACCTCGAATTACTTTACGCGAGGCGGGGCCGTAGTGCCAAATCGAAACCCTTGTAATCTCGGCAACTAGACCGGTATAGGTGACCTTTGTCACTTAATCCGCGATTCTGCGGCAAAAATTCCTTGGATTTCCGCGGAATTCACTTTTCGTGACCGGAGATGTCAGTCAAGCTCCCAAAAAACTCCAGTGGTCCGGACCATAGCATTTAGCTCACACCGATGAACCCGAGGAAGGGAACTGCAATGGGCGATCTGGCGCAGAAGCCGCTGCTTGAGAAAGCACCCACCACACATGCCGGCTTGCTGGCATGGGTCGAAGAGGTTGCTGAGCTTACGCAGCCGGACCGCATCTACTGGGTTGACGGGTCCGAAGAGGAAAACACCCGCCTGACCGACGAACTCGTCGCTGCCGGAACGCTCACGCGCCTCAACCAGGACCTGTTCCCCAATTCCTTCGCCGCGTTCTCGGATCCCGCCGACGTTGCCCGCGTCGAGGAGCAGACCTTCATCTGCTCGGAAAACAGGCGTGACGCCGGCTTCACCAACAACTGGATGGACCCGCGCGAGATGAAGGACAAGCTGCGCGGGCTCTTCGCCGGTTCCATGCGCGGCCGCACCATGTACGTCATCCCGTTCGTCATGGGCCACCTGGATGCCGAGGACCCCAAGTTTGGCGTGGAAATCACTGACAGCGCCTACGTTGTTGCCTCCATGCGCATCATGGCCCGCATTGGCACGGATGTCCTGAACCGGATCACCGAGACCAACGCCTTTTTCGTCCCGGCCCTGCATTCCCTGGGCGCGCCGCTGGCACCGGGCCAGGATGACGTCCCGTGGCCGTGCAACCCGGACAAGTGGATCGTCCACTTCCCCGAAGAGCGCTCCATTTGGTCCTTTGGCTCCGGCTACGGTGGAAACGCGCTGCTGGGCAAGAAGTGCTACGCCCTGCGGATCGCCTCCGTCATGGCCCGCGACGAAGGCTGGCTGGCAGAGCACATGCTCATCCTCAAGCTGACCTCCCCCGAGCAGAAGACGTACTACATTTCCGCGGCCTTCCCCTCCGCCTGCGGCAAGACCAACCTCGCCCTGCTGGATCCCACCATCAAGGGCTGGAAGGTTGAAACCCTCGGTGACGACATCACTTGGATGCGGTTCGGCAAGGAAGGCGAGCTGCGGGCCGTCAACCCCGAGGCCGGCCTCTTCGGCGTGGCACCCGGTACCGGCTGGGGCACCAACCCCAACGCCATGCGGGCCATCGCCAAGGGCAGCAGCATCTTCACGAACGTGGCGCTGACCGACGACGGCGGCGTGTGGTGGGAGGGCATGACGGACGAGGTGCCCGCGCACCTTACCGACTGGCAGGGCAACTCCTGGACGCCGGATTCGGACAAGCCCGCGGCCCACCCGAACTCACGCTTCTGCACCCCGATCGACCAGATCGACATGTTGGCCGAGGAGTACTTCAGCCCGGACGGCGTGGAGCTCTCCGCCATCCTGTTCGGCGGCCGCCGGAAGACCACCATTCCCTTGGTCACCGAGGCCCGCAGCTGGTCCAACGGCATCTTCATGGGCTCCACCCTGTCCTCCGAAACCACCGCTGCCGCCGCCGGCGCGGTCGGTGTGGTCCGGCGCGACCCCATGGCCATGCTGCCCTTCATCGGCTACGACGCAGGCGACTACCTGAACCACTGGGTAAACCTGTCCGCCAAGGCAAACCCGGAGCGCCTGCCCAAGATCTTCCTGGTCAACTGGTTCCGCCGGAACTCCGAAGGCGGCTTCGCCTGGCCCGGCTTCGGTGACAACGCCCGCGTCCTCAAGTGGGCCATCGAGCGCCTCGAAGGCACGGCGGACGCCGTCGAAACCCCCATCGGCTACGTACCCACCGGCGAGGCCATCGACCTCGAAGGCCTGGACATGACAGCTGCGCAGGTTGAGGAGGCCGTCAAGGTCGATCCCGCCGAGTGGGCTACCGAGCTGGCCTCCATTGAAGACTGGTTCGCCAACTTCGGGGGCTCGCTGCCCGAAGCCCTGCAGTCCGAACTGGCAGGCCTCAAGGCCCGCCTGGGCTGAGCTGCCCCCTTATCAGTACGACGACGGCCCCGCACCTTTTCCCCAAAGGTGCGGGGCCGTCGTCGTACGGTGGGCCCGGGAGCGGGCCGTGGGGTGGATTCAGCTCGCGAGCCAGATGTCCGGGCCGAAGACCTCATAGTGGATCCTGGTGGCGGGAATGCCCGCGTTGATGGCTTCGTTGCGGATGTTCTTCATGAACGGCAGCGGGCCGCAGAGGTAGAGGGACGCGCCGGCCGGGAGGTCCACTTCGCGCAGGGACATGAAGCCCTGCCTGGTGCCGTCCACCGGCTGCTCCAGCCAGAGTTGCAGTTCTGCGCCGTCCAGGCGCTCGACGTCGCTGGTCATCTGGCTGCGCAGGGCCCAGCTGTCCAGGGTGCTTTCCGCGTGCAGCACCAGCACCTGCCGGTCAGAGCCGGATTCGGCCAGCGACCGCAGGATGGACGCGGTGGGGGTGCAGCCGATGCCTGCGGAGGCCAGGACCACCGGGCCTTCGCCGTCCTTGAGCGTGATCTCACCGTAAGGGTTGGAAATCTCGACGACGTCGCCCACCTGGACGGTGTGGTGCAGCACGGGGGAGACCTCGCCGCCGTCGTCGAGTTTGGTGGTGAAGATGCGGCTGGTGCCGGCATCGCCGGAAAGCGAGTACTGCCGCACCTGCCGCAGTCCGTCGGGGAGCGCCACCTTGACGCTGATGTACTGGCCGGGCAAGGCGGGGGTGACGGGGGTGTCGTCGGCCGGCTCCAGGGTGAAGGTCATGGACCCGGTTCCTGCCGGTGCCTTGGCTGCCACCCGCCAGGGCGTCCACATTTTGTCGTTGGCCTGCGCGGCGTAGAGGCCCTTTTCGAGCTTGATCAGGGCGTCCGCCATCAGCCAGTACACCTCGGTCCAGGCCTCCGCGATTTCAGGAGTGATCTCCTCGGCCAGGTCTTCGGCGATGGCGGCGAACAGGTGCTCGTAGACCACCTGGTACTGCGGCTCCGTGATGCCCAGGGAGGCGTGCCGGTGCGCGATGCGGGAAAGGACCGTCTCCGGCAGGGTGCCCGGATTGTTGACCAAGTGGGTGGCGAAGGCTGCGATGCTCCCGGCGAGGGCCTGCTGCTGGTTCCCGGAGCGCTGGTTGGAGCGGCTGAACAGGCCATCCATCAGTTCGGGGTGCGCCGCGAACAGCCGGGCGTAAAAGTTCGGGGTGATGGATCCGATCCTGGAGCCGACCAGCGGCAGGGTGGCCTCAATGACGGGGCGGGACTTGTCCGAGAGCATCTGAACTCCTGAAGTTATGGCCGGGGCCTTCGTCCGGCCGGATGAAAACTTGTATTTCAAATACAAGTATTTCCGCCTCAGTTCTACACTGTGTAGAAGTTGGAAATCAAACTGGCAGGTAATGCCCGGATACGTTGGGCTACAAGCCCGGGCGGAGGCCGATCACCTGGAATACGGGCGCCATCTGGCGGGCCTGGGGAAGATCCGCGATCACCACGGAGTCGAGCTCAGCGTAGAAGGCTTCGCGTGCGCGGGCCAGGGCGCTGCGGAGCCGGCATTCGGTGATCAGTGGACAATTTCCGGCCGGCGATACGCAATCGGCCGGATCCAGCCGGGAATCGAGCTGCCGCAGGATCTGCCCCACGCTGGCGATGCGTCCGGCATGGCTGAGCTGGGACCCGCCGGAGCGGCCCCTGACAACCTCGATCAACCCCAGGCTCCGCAGCTTGGCCATCGCCTTGCTGACGTGGTTGTAGGGCGTCCCTACCGAGTCCGCGATGCTCTGGGTGGTCAGCAGGGTGCCGTCCGGGACCGCTGCGAGCACCATGAGTGCCCGCAGGCTGACGTCGGCGAAGGCGTTGATCTTCACGGCTGCCGCTGGTCTAGTCCACCCAGATGGCGGGCTCGCTGGCGTCCGCGCCAAGCTCGCCAAAATCCCAGGACTGGGTGCTGGGGTTGGCGGCATAGGGCAGCACAGCGGCGAACAGGGAACCGTCCCGGTGCTCCGCGGCCACGTGGATAGCGTCGGAATCCTCCTCCACCAGCAGGATGTCGCACACGACGGCGGCGGCGCGGAAGTCGTCCCGGTTCTGCCGCAGGAGCGCCTGGAGGTCCTGGATCATGGCCTCGGCGTCGAAATCCCCGTCCGTGTCCTCCCCGGCTTCCGCCGGGGAGACGGCAACCAGCCGCACCTCGCCGTCGTTTTGCACCGTGAGCGCGAAGGGCAGGAAGCCGCCGTTGCGCTGGAGCTGCTCCTGGGCCGCGCTCACACCCGTGCCCAGGAGGTTCTCCAGGTCGGTTGCCGTGGCTTCCGGAACGGAATCGCGCCAGCTCTCCTGGCCGCCGGGGCCCTCCGTTGCCTGCCCGGTGTGGTCTGCCATCCGCTGCTAGGCCCGAACCAGCGAGAGGACGCGGTCGCGGACGCGCTCCATGGTGGCCCGGTCCGTCGCCTCGGCATTGAGCCGCAGGAACGGTTCGGTGTTGGAGGGGCGGAGGTTGAACCAGTAGCTGCCGTCGTTGGCCGTGAACGTGCTGCCGTCCAGGGTGTCGATGGTGAGGTCCTCGTCCGCGAAAGCCTGGCGTACCCGCTCCACCGCCGCCGGCTTGTCCTCCACCTCGGAGTTGATCTCGCCGGAGCTGACGTAGGGCTCGTATTCGCGTGCCAGGTCGGACAGCGGGCCGTCCTGCTCGCCCAGTGCTGCCAGGACATGCATGGCTGCCAGCATGCCGGTGTCCGCGTTCCAGAAATCGCGGAAGTAGAAGTGCGCGGAGTGTTCGCCGCCGAACACGGCGCCTTCCTCGGCCATGACCGCCTTGATGAACGAGTGGCCCACGCGGGTCCGGACAGCACGTCCGCCGTCGTGTTCCACCAGCTCGGCGACGGCACGGGAGGTCAGGAGGTTGTGGATGATCGTGGGCTTTTCCTCGCCCTGCGCCTTGGCGCGGGCGATCTCGCGGCGCGCCACCATCCCGGTGATGGCGGACGGGGACACGGGCTCGCCCTTCTCGTCAATGACGAAGCAGCGGTCTGCGTCCCCGTCGAAGGCCAGGCCGATGTCCGCACCGTGCTTGATGACCGCCGCCTGGAGGTCGCGGAGGTTCTCCGGCTCCAGCGGGTTGGCGGGGTGGTTGGGGAAGGATCCATCCAGTTCAAAGTAGAGCGGAACAATGTCGAACGGGAGTTTGTGCAGCAACGCGTCGCCCATCACGGCGGGAGTGGTCAGGCCTGCCATGCCGTTGCCGGCGTCCACCACCACCTTCAGCGGGCGGGAGGCTGAGAGGTCAACCAGCTTGCGCAGGTACTCGGAGTAGTCCTTGAGGACGTCGCGGACGCTGATGCTTCCGCGGGTGCCGGCGGCGGGGATGGACCCGGTGTTGAGGTACTGCTCCGCGAGGGCCTGGATCTCCTTGAGGCCGGTTTCGGAGGAAATCGGGACGGCACCGGCCTTGGACATCTTGATGCCGTTGTAGGCGGCGGGATTGTGGCTGGCGGTGAAGGTTGCGCCGGCGCGGTTGAGGAAACCGCAGGCGAAGTACAGCTCATCGGTGGAAATCAGGTCCAGCAGCTCTACGTTGGCGCCCCTGGTTGCGGCTCCGTTGGCGAAGGCCTTGGTGAACTCGGGGGAGGAGGGGCGCATGTCACCGCCCACCACGATGGTCTGGCCTTCGAGCTTGAGGACATCCACGAACGCGGCCCCCACGGCTTCGACGATTTCGGCGGTGATCGATTCGCCCACAATCCCACGGACGTCGTAGGCCTTGAAGGATGCCGAGAGATCAAATGTCGTTGTCTGTTCGCTAGTCACGGGCTTTATCTTACGTGGGCGGCGGGCGCAGCCAAGCTGGTCCCGGGTGCACTTTCGTAACAGCTGGGCGCATTCGGGTGCACCGGCAGGGGCTTTCCACATAGCAGCACCGGGCTGTGCCCGCTGTCAGGGGGTGCTGGGATACTGAATCAATGGCCGACAACCAATACACGTCCACAATCTCCGCCACCACCCTTGCCGCAGGTCCGGATGCCCCGGGAACCGCCACCCACGCTGAGGCCCTTGAAGTCCTTCGCGGCCTGGTGGGGCATCCCGGTGCAGTGTTCCACGACGGGCAGTTTGAAGCCATTGAAGCATTGGTCGACGCCGGGCGGCGGGCTTTGGTGGTCCAGCGCACCGGCTGGGGCAAGTCAGCGGTGTACTTCGTGGCCTCCCTGCTGCTGCGGCGCCGGGGCGCCGGGCCCACGCTGATCGTCTCGCCCTTGCTCGCCCTCATGCGCGACCAGGTGGCCGCTGCTGCGAGGGCCGGGGTCCGCGCCGTGGCCATCAACTCTGCCAACCAGCTGGAGTGGGACACGGTCCGAGAGCAGCTGGCTGCCGACGATGTGGACGTCCTCCTGGTCTCCCCGGAACGGCTGACCAACCCGGCGTTCCGTGAAAACCAGTTGCCTGAACTCCTCCGCCGGACCGGCCTGCTCGTGATCGACGAAGCCCACTGCATTTCCGACTGGGGCCACGATTTCCGCCCCGACTACCGCCGCATCGCCGACCTCATCACGCGGCTGCCCGATTCGGTGCCGGTCCTGGCCACTACGGCCACGGCCAATTCGCGGGTGGTGCACGATATCGAGGAACAACTTGGGGCAGGGGTCCTGACCATCCGCGGCGCCCTGGGCCGCGATTCGCTCCGGCTCGGCGTCCTGTCCCTTCCCGATTCCAAAGCGCGCCTGGGCTGGCTGCTGACGCACCTCCCAGATCTCCCCGGCAGCGGCATTATCTACACCCTGACCGTGTCCGCAGCGGAGGACACCGCCAGGCTGCTGGCCGAAGCCGGGCACCACGTGCTCGCCTACACCGGCCGGACCGATCCGGCCGACCGGGAACGGGCGGAGCAACTGCTGAAGGACAACGAGGTCAAGGCGCTGGTGGCCACGTCGGCACTGGGGATGGGCTTCGACAAACCGGACCTCGGCTTCGTTGTCCACCTGGGCGCGCCGTCGTCGCCCGTGGCCTACTACCAGCAGGTGGGCCGTGCCGGCCGTGGCGCCGCCAACGCCGACGTCCTGCTGCTGCCCGGCTCCGAAGACCGCGAAATCTGGCAATACTTCGCCACCGCGTCCATGCCGTCCGAGGAGAAGGCCGGGGCCGTCCTGACCGCCCTGGCCGAGGCCGGAACGGCCCTGTCAACGGTGGCACTCGAAGCCAGGGTTGACCTGCGGCGCACCCCGCTTGAGCTGCTGCTGAAGGTGCTGTCCGTGGACGGCGCCGTGGAGCGGGTGGGTGGCGGCTGGCGCGCCACCGGACAGCCCTGGACCTACGACGCCGAACGCTACAGCCGGATCGCCGAGGCGCGCGTGGACGAGCAGGACTCCATGGTGATCTACCAGGACACGGCGGGCTGCCGGATGGAGTACATCACCTCGGTCCTGGACGATGAGACGGCCCGGCCCTGCGGCCGGTGCGACAACTGCGCAGGCCAATGGTTCCCAGCCGACGTCGCGGCCGAGGCCACGGCCGCCGCCGGCCAGACCCTGAGCAGGGCAGGCGGAGTCCTGGAGCCGCGCCTGCAGTGGCCCAGCGGCATGGACCGTCTGGGGGTTCCGGTGAAGGGCAAGCTCAAGCCCGGGGAAGGCCTTGCGGACGGGCGGGTCCTCGCCCGGCTGACGGACCTCGGCTGGGGCGGGGCCTTGCGGGAGCTGTTCGCCTCCGGCGCGCAGGACCGGCCTGTGGATCCCGGGATGCTCCAGGCCTGCGTGCAGGTGCTGCGCGAATGGGGCACCGGGGACTCCCGGAACCCGGGGTGGAGCGGAGCCGGCAGGCCGGCCGCCATCGTCAGCATCCCCTCCCGGAGCAAACCGCAATTGGTGGGTTCGCTGGCCCGCGGGATCTCGGACATCGGGCGCATCCCCTACCTTGGCGAGCTGCAGTTGGCGCACGGCGGTCCCACCGGCGGCCGTGGCGGGAACAGCGCCTACCGGTTGGCCGGAGTGTGGGACCGGCTGGTGGTGGGCCCGGAACTTGAGGCCGCGCTGCAGTCCGCCCAGGGCCAGCCGGTCATGCTGATTGACGACCTCGTGGACAGCCGGTGGACCATTACGGTCGCCGGGCGCGCCCTTCGGCAGGCCGGGGCGGGAGCGGTGCTTCCCCTGGTTTTGGCCCAGGCCGGCTGACCGCAGCGCCGGCGTGCCGCGGCAGCAGGATGCTGTCCGCGGTGCTGGCCAGCATCAGGACGGCCATGGCCAGGAACGCGGCCCGGAATGGCCCGGCGGCGTCCTGGTGTCCGAGGGAAATCCCATCAAAGGTCCGGATCAGCAGGGCTGCGACGGCGATTCCCGATCCCGTGGCAAGCTGCACCAAGGTCGCCGACACCGTGTTGGCGGAGGTGAGCTGCGCCGGCGGGATGTCCGCGTACTGCACGGACGCATATGACGAAAAGCCGATGGAGCGGAACGCCCCGCTGCAGACCAGCAGTGCGAACATCAGCACTTCCGGGGTCTCAGGCGTCAGCAGGGCGCAAGCGGCGAAGGTGACGGCGGACGCCAGCGAGGCAAACACCAGCATCGCCTTGAAGCCAAACTTCCGGATCAACGGCGTGGTGGCCGGCTTGATGCCGATGTTGCCGATGAACACTGCGGCCACGAGTGCTCCGGCGTGCAGTGGAGTCCATCCGAATCCGGTCTGGAACATCAGCGGCAACAGGAAGGGGACCGAGCTGATGGTCACCCGGTACACGAAACCGCCGGTAGCCATGGCCCGGAAAGTGCGGACGCGGAAGACTTGCAGGTTGAACAGTGGATGCGGAGTGCGCCGCATCCACAAAACGGCCCCCGTGAGCGCTGCGGCCCCGGCGGCGGCGCTGATCCCGGCCCAGGGCAGTTCGGGGTGGCTGCTGGCAAGTTCCAGGCCGGCCACGAGCGCTCCGACCCCGACGGTGGTCAGTGCCATGCCGGGCCAGTCCAAGCGCCGGCCGGGATCGCCCGGCGCTACCGGGACCAGCCGGAGCGAAGCCAGGAACGCGGCGGCACCGAGCGGAAGGTTGACCAGGAAGATCCAGTGCCAGGACAGGTAGGTGGTGAGCGCTCCGCCCACCAGCGGCGCGAGGACCGGTGCCAGGAGCCCGGGCCACACCAGGAACGCGGTGGCGCGCAGCAACTCGGACTTCGGTGTGCCGCGCAGGACCACCAGGGTGCCCACCGGAACCATCATGGCTCCGCCAGCCCCCTGGGCAATGCGGCTCAAGGTCAGGGTGGTGAGGTCCTGGCTGAGGGCGCAGGCGAGCGACGCCAGGGTGAAGACGGCGATTGCCAGGCAGAAGATCCGGCGGGCACCAAACCGTTCTGCCAGCCAGCCGCTGAGGGGGATGCCGATGGCGACGGTCAGCAGGTACGCGGTCATGGTGATGTTCACGTCCGCGGCGGCGATGGCGAAGTCCGCGGAAATGCTGGGGATGGCGGTGGTGAGGACCGTTCCGTCCAGGAACTCCATGAAGAAGGTCGCCGCCACCAGGAGTGCAAGGCGAGGATTCCATGCCGTCCGGGTGCCCTCGGGCCGGGGTAAGTTGCTGCGTGCCGCCATGGGCCAATCCTGCCACCGCTGCCGCAGGCACCGCTCGCCACGTCCGGCTGCCGGACAGCGTTTTCCAGACGGGCGGGGCGTAACGTCCGCCGTATCAGAAGAGTGTTCGCGACTTCAACCCCTCAAGGTGCGGATGCGCGAACGGGCTTAGGACTGGCCAGGGGCGCCCCCGAGGCCGGGCCCGGAAACGCAAAAGGCCCCGGTCCAGGGACCGGGGCCAAACGCGGAGACGGGGGGATTTGAACCCCCGGTCGAGTATAACCCCGACCCTTCATTAGCAGTGAAGTCCATTCGGCCGCTCTGGCACGTCTCCAATTGCTATTCCTAGCCCACCAAGGATACGCAGATCCGGCCATGCAGTGCAAAACGGTGCCCGGCCGGGCAAACCCGACGGCCGCAACGGCGCCACCCCTCGCAGTCGGGCCCGGGATGCCGGTGCAGGGAGGTCCTAGGGGAGGCGTTGCTCGGCGCGGACCATCCGGATTTCCGGCAGGTCCTCCCAGTCCGCCAGGACATCCCGTGCGCCGTCAGGTTCAAAGCCGAAGCGGCGGTAGAAACCGATGGCGTTGCTGTTCGCTGCCGCCACCCAGAGGCTCGCCGCCTGGGTGCCCAGCGCAGCGGTCAGCAGTCGGCCGCCAAGGCCGAGGCGCTGGTGCGAGGCCAGCACATACAACCCCCACAGCTCCAGGTCGCCGGAAGCCGGCGGCGGGTGCCCCTCGAGGGAACCCGGGGCGGGCAGCCGCCGCCGTCCGGCGAAACCGACCACCGTTGCGCCGTCGCAGGCCACCCACGCCTCGGCGGGGTCCGGGCGGTCCAGCAGGTGCCGCCACAGGGCAAGCCGGCCTGCGGGATCCACCGAGGCAAGGAAGGCATCAGTCAACATGCCCCGGTACGTTTCCCGCCAGCAGCGGATGTGTACCTGGGCCAGCTGCTCGATGTCCCCGGCCACAGCCCTCCGGACCGCCACCCCGGCCGCCATTCAGCCCGCCAGCGCCTTCCAGAGGAAATGCTGGCTGCGGGCCTGGAGCGCGGCAGCCTGCCGGTTGTCGGAGGCGCCGGCGTGGCCGCCTTCCAGCGCTTCGTGGAACCACACATTCGGGATCCCCATTGCCAGCATCCGGGCGGCCATCTTCCGGGCCTGGACCGGGCCCACCCGGTCGTCCGAGGTGGCCGTCCAGATGAAGGTTTCCGGGTACTCCACCGCATCCTTGAGCAGGTGGTACGGCGAAAAGGTCCTGATGTACTCCCACTGCTCGGGAACATCCGGGTCGCCGTATTCGGCGATCCAGGAGTGCCCGGCGGACAGCTTGGTGTAGCGGCGCATGTCCAGCAGCGGCACACCGCAGGAGACCGCCCTGAAAAGTTCCGGATACCGGGTGAGCATGTTCCCCACCAGCAGGCCGCCGTTGGAGCCGCCCACGCAACCGAGCCGCCGCGGAGAGGTCACTCCGCGTGAGATCAGGTCCCGGGCCACCGCTGCGAAGTCCTGGTAGGCCTTGTGCCGGTTTTCCTTCAGTGCGGCACGGTGCCAGGCCGGCCCGTACTCGCCGCCGCCGCGGATGTTCGCCACCACGTACACCCCGCCGCGCGAGTGCGGCGCCTTCCCGTCACTGCCGTCCGACAAAGCCGTCCGCCGCTCCAGCCAGGCCCTGCCGACCGTGCCGCTGTACGCGGGCGTCCGGGAGACCTCAAACCCGCCGTAGCCGGAGAGCTGGGTGGGGTTCTGCCCGTCCAAGGCCAGCCCGCGCGGGGCTACCTGGAAATACGGGACCCGGGTGCCGTCGTCGGACACGGCGAAGTGCTGCTCCACCTCATAGTCGCCGTCAGCGAAGAACGACGGCGAGGCCTTGATGGCGGCGTGCCGGCTCACCACGCCGGTCGCTCCGTCGCCCGCCCTGTCCGGGGCACTCCGCTCCAGGGTGCCACGCATAAGGGTGGTGGGGGTGGTGAAGCCCGTGGCGATGAGCCAAAAGTCATCGCCTGCGCCGCCGTTGGCCGGTTCGTCGTCCTCGTCGTCCACGGCGTAGGCGTTCACGTCGTGCAGCGGCGGGCACGCGTCCAGGGGCGTGGCCGCCCAGCCGCCGTCGGCCGGCCGGGAGGGATCCAGCACCCGGATCTCGGAGGAAACGTCCCTGAGCAGGTTGAGCAGCAGGAAGTTCCGGGTCCAGCTCCAGGACTGCAGCGAGGTGTGGGCATCGGGCGTGAACAGGACCGTGAGTTGCCGGTTGCCCGCGAGGTAGTCCTCGAACCCGGCCGCGAGCAGGGCCCCGGACGGGTACGTGGTGCCGTCCACGGTCCAGTCCTGCTGCGGACGGAAGAGCAGCCATTCGCGGTGGGCGCTCACGTTGACGTCCGTGGGCACGTCGATCGGCACCCACTCGTCGCCCCGCAGCACCAGGTTGGTGCGGTTGAAGAAGTCGATGTAGTCCACCGCGAAGGTGCGCTCAAAGCCAGGGGTGGAATCGTGCGCCACGATGGCCATCATGTGGTCCTCGGGCACCTCGAACAGGCGTGGGGCGCCGGCCAGGGAACCGCCGCGCCTGAGGGTCACCGCGGTCCGGGCGTACGAGGACGCCGTCCTGGGCAGGCCGTCCGCGGTGGAGGCAACCAGCAGGGTGTCCGCGTCCAGCCAGGACACGTTGCCTTTGGCGGTCGGGAGGTCGAATCCGCCCTCCGCCGGATCCACGAAGCCGCGTGCTTCGACGTCGAACTCGCGGTACCGGTTCGCGTCGCCGCCGTCGGGGGAGAGGGCCAGCAGGGCCAGCCGGTAGGGCTCGCCCGCGGCCGGACGCAGGAACGTGGCGCCGTGGAACACCCACTCTTCGCCCTCAGCCTTGGCCAGTGCATCGATGTCCAGGAGGACGTCCCACTCCGGGGAATCGGTGCAGTAGCTCTCCCACGTGGTGCGGCGCCAGAGGCCCTTGGGGTTCTGCCGGTCCTTCCAGAAGTTGTAATACCAGTCGCCGCGCTTGCCCACCATGGCGATCCGGTCGGTGGAATCCAGGACTTCGAGGATGCCCGCTTCCAGGTCCGTGTAGTCAGCGCCCTCGAGCAGGTCCTCGGTGCGGGAGTTCTGCTCTTTGACCCAGGCCAGCTGCTCCTCGCCGTAGATGTCCTCCAGCCAGACATTCTCGTCGACTGGTTCGGGAGCGGAGCCCGGGGACGGGGTAGCGGTGGTGTCCCGGCCAGGACCGGGAACGGACGCTTGATCAGCTGCTGTGGTGGTCATGCGCCCCATCCAAACAACATCCCCCGAGGCTGGCAAGTCAAGCGTGCGGGGCGCCGGTTGCCTTGAGCCCGTACGCTGGATGGCGTGGAATTATCGCAGAGCATCCGGGCCGTCATCATCGGCGCCGGCCCCCGGGGCACCAGTGTGCTGGAGCGGCTGCTCGCCCACACGGCCGCGGCGGGGCGCCCCGTGCGGCTGCGAATCGACGTCGTGGACCCGTATCCGGCAGGCCCAGGCCATGTCTGGCAGCCGGACCAGTCCCGGCTGTTCCTGATGAATACCCAGTCGTTCTATCCCACGCTGATTCCCCAGGACCCGTCGCTGCCGGCGCCGGTTGCCGGTACCACGTTCGATGAATGGCGGCTGAGGCAGCAGAGGGATCCGCTGCCGTCGCTCACCGATGACGAGCGGGCCGAAATCGCGGTGCTGGGTTCGCGGGACTTCCCCAGCCGTGCCCTGTACGGCCGGTATCTTCGCAGCACCCTGGCGGACGTGCTCGCCAAGGCCCCCGACGGCGTCACCATCGAATTCCACGAAACGTCCGCGCTGTGGGCGCGCCCCGCCGGGGACGGAATGTTCGACGTCGGACTGGCCACCGGGGAGAGCATCAGGGCCAACTCCGTGGTGCTCGCCCTGGGGCACATCCCGTCCCGCCTGAACCCGGAACAGCGCGACCTCCAGGATTCGGCCGCGCGGCTGGGTTTGCAATACTTTCCGCCCGCCGCGCCCGCGGATGTGGACTGGTCCCGGATCCCGGCCGGCGAACCTGTCCTGGTCCGCGGCATGGGACTGAACTTCTTTGACACCATGGGACAGCTCACCGAAGGCCGCGGCGGAAAATTCGTCTCCACCGGCAACCGGCTCGAGTACGAACCCTCCGGCCAGGAGCCTTTGATCATCGCGGCCTCCCGGCGCGGCACCCCGTACCGCGCCAAGGCCGCCCTGGACGGCTACTACGCCCCCTCCGTCAGGCTGCGCTACCTCACCGAGGCCGCGATCGGGCGGTTGGCCAAGGCAGGAATCCGGCCCTCCTTCGACCACGACCTGTGGCCCTTGCTGCACCGTGACACCCTGTGGGCCTACTACTCCACGCTGGTGCGCTCGCAGCCGGGAGCGGTCCCGGACGCGCCGGCATTCCTTGCCGCGCTCGAGGAAGCCCTGCAGCCGCATGCGCACAGCGCCGTGAAATGGGAGGACGGGGTGGACAGTGTCCTTGCCGTCCATGTCGGCCCGAGGCACCGCCTGGACCTGCTGGGACTGGCCGCTCCGCTGGCGGGCCGTTCGTTTGGTTCCCGGGCCGAGCACGACGCCGCCGTGGTGGAATTCCTGCTGGACGACGCACGCCGTTCCGCGCTCGGCGAGGACGATCCGGTCAAGATGGCCATCGGCGCCTTGCACCATGGACGCGCCGTCCTCAAAACGGCAGTGGCCGACGGCGGCATCACCGACGAATCCTGGGTGGCCGGACTGCGCGGCTGGTTCGAGTCCTTCGTGGAAGGCCTGGCCAGCGGTCCGCCTGCGCTGCGTTCCGAACAACTCGCCGCGCTCGCCCGGGCCGGGGTGGTGAGCTTCGTTGGGCCGGACCCCAAATTCGGCGTGGACCGGAAGGCGGCGCGGTTTGCCGCTTCCTCACCGTGGGTTTCCGGACCGCCCGCGACGGCGCGGACCATGGTGGAAGCGCTGGCCCCCGGCAACCGGGTGTCAGCCAACGAGTCCCCGGTCCTGGAACAGCTGCTGGCGGACGGGCTGGTCCGCTCCAAATTGATGATGACCGCCGAAGGCGCCCCGGTGGAGTCCACCGGACTGGACGTGGAGCCCCACCCGTACCGGCCGGTGGGGGCCAACGGGTCGGTGACGGAGGGCTTGTTCGTCCTGGGATTGCAGCTGTCGTCGGCACAATGGGGCACCGCCATCGCCGCCGAAGCTTTCCAGGAGGGCGGCCCCGCCTACCGCAGCGGCCAGCGCACCCTCCGCGATGCGGACGAAATCGCGGCGGCCATCCTCAACAGGGGATAACCCGGCCAGGGCTTGAACACCGATGCGCCATCACTTCCGGCCCCCAAACCGTAGGAAGGGAACCGGAAGTGATGGCGCATCCTGGTGTCAGCCGCGCAGGCAGGCCCGGTACGCGGCCATGGCCTGTCCGTAGTTTGCCTGGCCCTTGAGGTCCGCGGGCCGGGTGGGCTTGACCGGCGGGACGCAGACCGGTTGCGACGGAGCGTCCGCCGCAACCAGGACCGCAGTCCTGACCACCGTGCCGGATTCGACGGCGGTGAGCACCAGGGTGCCCGTCCCCGCTGCAGCGCCGGCCGGCACGGCAAGGTTCACGGCGGCGGCGCCGGCGGCGACCGGGACCTTACCCAGCTGGGTCACCGTGCCGGCGGAGTCCGTGAACGAGGCCGCCAGTGCCGTGTTCACCGGGCTGCCCAGCGACGTCAGGTCAAGCCTGGACACCGTCAGCGTGAGCGGTCCGCCGGGCTTGACCTCAGCGGCAGTGGTGTTGGTGACAGCCACTGAACGCCGGGCGAAGTCCGGGGACACCGGGCTGCTCTTCTGGAGGTACCCGATCCAGGCATCCCGGTCCACCAGCCCGGAATCGCGGGTGTTGGTGCCCGCGGTGAAGATCCGGAAGTTGTCGCCACCGGTGGCCAGGAAGCTGAAGGTTCCCACCCGGTAGGACTTGGCCTGGTCCAGCAGGTCGCCGTTCACCCGCACGGACGTGATCCGGTCACCGGCCGGGCGGGCGGCATCGTAGGTGTAGTTGACGTTCTTTGACAGGCCCAGCTGCAGGTAGGCCCGGCTGGGAACCGTGCCATCCGGGTTGGTCTGCCACTGCTGTTCGAGCAGCGTTTTGAACTGCGCACCGGTCAAGGACGTGGTCCACAGGTTGTTCACGAACGGCAGGACCGCGTTGGCCTCGGCGTAGGTGATGGTGCCGTCCGGTGCGTAGTACAGCTCGTTGCGCAGGCCGCCGGAATTGACGACGCCGATCTCCGCGCCGCCAAGCTCGGCCGGCTGCAGGGAAGAGAGCAGGGAATCGGCCACCAGGTTGCCCAGGGTGGATTCGCTGCCGCGGTCATCGCGCTTGGCAGCACCGGTGGCGTCGGTGGTGAACGCCGTGGTGATGTCCTTGGTGACCGAGCCGATGGGCTGGTTGCCCACCACGGAGGCGTCCGCGAGGGCCTTCTTCACGATCGCGTCCACGGCGGCCACGCGCGGGTAGGCGGCCACCAGCCCTGCTGCGGCGTCGGTGGTGCGCTTGACGTTACCGGCCTTGTACCCGGTCACCTGCTTGGTGGCCGTGTCCACGGTCAGCTGGATCTGGCCCACGTTCTCACCGTAGTTGCCGGTCTGCACGATGGGCCGGGTCTTGCCCGCGGCGCCCGGCACCGGGGCGTCCCAGGCGTACTCCTTGTGGGTGTGGCCCGTAAAGATCGCATCCACTTCGGGGGAGGTTTCTGTGACCAGCTTGGCGAAGGGACCCCCGGCTGCCACTTCCTGCTCCAGGGTGGCGCCCTCCACCACCCCGGAACCGGCGCCGTCGTGGTCCTCAACGATGATCACGTCCGCCAGCTTCTCCGCCGTGATCCTGGCGGCCACCCGGTTGATGGCGTCCACCGGGTCGCCGAAGTCGAGGTCGGCGATGCCGGCGGGAGTCACCAGGGAGGGGACTTCCTGGGTGACGGTGCCGATCACGGCAACCTTGATGCCGTTCAGGTCCAGCACCGTGTACTCCGGCAGGACCGGCTCGGTGGTGCCCTTCTTGTAGACGTTCGCGCCCAGGTAGGGGAACTTCGCGTTGGCGCCGCCCGCGATGACGCGGTCGCGCAGGTCCTCCCAGCCGCCGTCGAACTCGTGGTTGCCCACTGCGGACGCTTTCAGCTCCAAGGCGTTCAAGACGTCGATGGTGGGCTGGTCCTTGGCGACCGCGGACGCGAACAGCGAGGCGCCGATGTTGTCCCCGGCCGACAGGAAGGCCGTGGCACCCGGAGCGGCTGTGGCGCGGAGCTTCTCGATGGTCCCGGCGACCTGCACGGTGTTGGAATCGATCCTGCCGTGGAAGTCGTTGATGTTCAGGAGGTTCAGGTCAACGCTGGCAGGGACTGCCGGGAGGTCCAGGCCGACCACCACGGGGTCGTGGTCGCTGGCGCGGAACTGGTTTGGTGCGTAGTAGTCGGTGACGTTGTTGTTGTAGCGGCTGTACTCCAGCGCCACGGATTCCACCGAGTTGATGTTCCAGATGTCCGCACCGGTGACCACCGCGTTGGCCGCCGGGGAGGCGAGGATGTGGTCCAGGGAGCCCACCAGGCCGCCGAAGAGGTACGAGTGCTTGGCCGTGCCGTCGGCATTCCTGGCCTTGTCGTCCTGGTTGACATACCCTGCGTCGGTGAGGACGTTGATCGGGTCTTCCTTGCCGTACGAGTTGAAGTCGCCGATCAGGAACACCTTGTCGGTGGCCTTGGACTTCTGCAGCTCGTCGGCGAAGGCCAGTAGGGACTGCGCCTGGGCGGTACGGGCGAGGTTTGAATTGCCCTGGCCCTTGTCGGTGTCGTCCGGTGTGGCTGCCGAGCCCTTGGATTTGAAGTGGTTCGCGATCGCGATGAACTTCTTGTCATCAGGCGCGCCTACGGGCTTGAAAACCTGGGCCAGCGGCTTGCGGGCGCTGGCGAAGGCGACCGTGTCGTTGTGGATGATGGATTCGCCCACCGGCTCGGCGGCGGCCTTCTTGAAGATGAACGCTGTGCGGATCATGTCCTCGTCGGCCAGCGGGGGTGCGTTCGCGGGGGTGCGGACGTAGTCCCAGATGCCTGGGGTGGGGATGTTAAGGGCCTCCACCAGCTTGGCCAGGGCGTCGTCCCGGTTCTTGCCGAACTGTGCGGAGTTCTCCACCTCCATCAGGGTGACGACGTCGGCGCCGGACTTGGAGATGGCGGCCACGATCTTGTCCTGCTGGCGTTTGAAGTTCTCGGCGTTGGCGGCGCCGCGGACGTTGCAGCCGCCGCTGACGGTGATGGGGTTGCCTGCGCGGTCGGTGTAGAACTTGCAGCCGGCGATTTGGTCACCGGTGGTGGGGAAGTAATTCAGCACGTTGAAGGAGGCGAGCTTCAGGTTGCCGCCCACGGCCGCGGGGGCCTCGGTGCGGGTGGCGCCGAAGCGGGCCGGCTGGACGGTGGCCTTGTTGGCCTCAGTCAGGTGGGTCAGCGGCTGGAACTTCCAGGAGTTGTTGGCGTAGCCCAGCACCACGTTGGTGGTGAAGCTGACGGGTGAGCCCACCCGGACCGGATCGGCTGTGGTGAGGTAGGGCAGCACTTCGGCCTTGGTGGTGGCGTCCTTGAGGAAGTTGGTGCTGGACCCGTCGTCGAGCTTGATGCCGCGGGCGGCGTTGTCAGCCACGACGGCGGCGTACTCTGCCGAGCCGTAGGGTGCCACGGCGGTGGGCTGTTCCAGCGCGGTGGTGCCGCCGGCCAGGCCGATCTCGCCGTACTGGTTCAGGCTGTAGTTGTCACTGACGGTCATGGGGCCCTGGGGTGCCAGCAGCATGCCTTCCAGCGACTCGCGGAAGGCCTCGCCGGCCGGAAGCGTGAAGACGGTGGGCTTGACCTCGGGTGCGGCCTCGGACAGTTTGGTGAGGCCGGTAGCCGCCGTGACATTCAGCTGGGTCATTCCGTAGTACTCGGCAACCGTGCCCGTGACCTGGACGTAGTCTCCGGCCTGGACCGATCCCGCCGTGGCGGGCGAGTAGACGAAGATGCCGTCGGAGGCGGAGTGGTTAGTGGCGCTCAGATCGCCGCCTGTACCGGGGGTCTGGATGTAGTAGCCGTTCAGTCCGCCCGTGGGAAAGGCCGCGGTGACCTTGCCCTTGGTGGTGACGGCGGCTCCGGCCAGCGGGCTTTCGACGCCGGTGCCCTGGATTTCGGCGATGGTCTTGTCGACCGGGTCCGGGACCGGTGTGGGGTCCGGTGCGGTACCGCCGGAGGACGTGGGGGTGATGGCGGCGCTGAGCGTGAAGTCAGCGGCATTGCTGTTGCTGTCCGCGCCTCCGGTCCGGTTCAGGCTCTTCACGTCGGTGTTGGAAGCGGGTGCCGCGGCGGCCTTGGTCTCAAACGTGTTGGAGCTGCCGTAGCCCAGGAGGTCGGCCACGCCTGCGGGCTCCACCGCGGACCCGGTGGGAAGTCCGACGGCGGTGGGCTGCTTGGCGAGCACAATGGTGCCTCCGCTGCCGCCGAAGTTGAGCGCCCCGGCCACGAGGTCCGGTGCGGGCAGGTCTGCACCATTGGCGCCGTTGCTCCCGCCCTGAACCAGGTAGTAGCCCTTGGCGGGAATGGACCCCGACAATGCGGCGACTGCGCTGGGAGCGGCCGTTCCGGTGGCGGAGCGGTACTGTACCGACCAGCCGTCCAGGGAGACGGGCGCGTTGGAGCTGTTGTACAGTTCCACGAATTTGTTCTTGTACGCGGCGCCGCTGCTGCCGCCGCTCAGGTAGGCCTCGTTGATGACAACGGGGGATGTGCCGGCCGCGGCTGAGACCTCCGCGGCCGCCGGAACAGCAGTCAGCGGGGCTGCGATGAGCCCCGCTGACAATGCTGCACCAAGCGCTAACTTCCAGGGTGTTTGATGCATCCGCTCTTACTTTCATTGAGGAGTACCGGGTGGGTGGTCCGGTGGGTGCGTCCATGCTTCATGGATCGGACTGGGCAGGAATGTGCCTGGCCTGTTGGTTGTCCAGGCACATGACAACAGCACTGAATGAACGCAAGGTTGCTGGCGCGTGCATTCGGTGGGGCGTTCCCCAGCGGAGCGCCCCACCGTCCGGCCCGGGCTTTTCCCCAAGCCCGTTCCGGAGATGCTGGTGGCGGGAGTGATGCTCGCCGACAACCCGGGGGTGTGCCGGCAGTCACAAACGATACCCGCCAGTAGCATTGCGTCCAGGTGTTTGCGGCGGCTTTATCCAAAGAATTTACGTATCGGCAACACGGCCGGGCACGGGGACTTAAAGCAAAAAGCCCCTGGCGGCCGGTGCCGACTGCCAGGGGTTCCCTTGCGGAAGGTAAGAGATTCGAACTCTTGGTACGGGGTTACCGCACACTGGTTTTCAAGACCAGCTCCTTCGGCCGCTCGGACAACCTTCCTCAGCTAGTAGTGTTTCATAGGCACTTGCCTGCAACAAAACAGGCCGCGGGCAGGAGTCCGGTGCACACTGGTTGCAGCCAGGATTTGAATCAGGAACGGGAGAGGTCCATGAAAGCCGTCTACATCTCAGAACCGGGCGGCCCGGAAGTGCTGGAAGTCCGCGACGTGGATGCGCCGGTACCCGGCCAGGGCGAAGTGCTGATCGATGTGGTGGCTGCCGGCTTGAACCGGGCGGACGTGCAGCAGCGCCGCGGCTTCTACCCGCCGCCTCCCGGGGCCTCCGAAATCCCCGGGCTGGAAGTATCGGGCCGGATCTCAGGTTTCGGCCCCGGCGTCAGCAAGCCGTTCTCGGTGGGGGACAAGGTGGTGGCCCTGCTGGCCGGCGGCGGTTACGCCCAGCAGGTGGCGGTCCCGGCCGAACAGGTGCTGCGCGTGCCCGACGGGGTTGACCTGGTCACTGCGGCCTCGCTGCCCGAGGTGGCGGCGACGGTATATTCCAACCTGATCATGACAGCGCAGTTGCAGCCGGGTGAGACGGTCCTGATCCACGGTGCCACGGGCGGAATCGGCACCATGGCCATCCAGTTGGCCAAGGCGTTTGGCGCCAAGGTTGCCGCTACGGCAGGCACGGACGAGAAGGTGGGCACCGCCAAGGCGTTCCTCGGTGCGGACATCGCCATCAACTACAAGGAAGAGGACTTCCCCGAGAGCCTGCGCCGCCAAAATGAGGGCAAGGGTGCCGATGTCATCCTGGACGTCGTGGGGGCCAAGTACCTTTCCCGGAATGTGGATGCCCTGGCCGACTACGGCCGGCTGGTGGTGATCGGCCTGCAGGGCGGCACCAAGGGGGAGCTGGACCTGGGGCTGCTGTTGAAGAAGCGTGCGGCCGTGGTGGCCACGGCGTTGCGGCCCCGGCCCGTGGCGGAGAAGGGGGCCATCATGAGTGCCGTCCGGGACGCCGTGTGGCCGCTGATCGTGGATGGCAGGATCCGCCCGCTCGTTGCCAAGACCTTTCCGCTGGACCAGGTCAGCGCGGCCCACAGCTATTTCGACAGCGGGGACCATGTGGGCAAGGTCCTCCTGGTCATGTAGGGACCTAGATACTCAGTATTGCCATGAACATGCCCTGCCCGTTAGTGTGGTCCATACGCGGTATGCACGAGTCTTGGGGGCTCGTGCATACCGGTAGATGCCAGCCCGGGGGAGCACAATGTCCATACGCCACAGCCTCCTCGCCCTGCTGCAGGACCAGCCGCGGTACGGCTACCAGCTGCGGGTCGAGTTCGAGAACCGCACCGGGGCCACCTGGCCCTTGAACATCGGGCAGGTGTACACCACGCTGGACCGGCTGGAACGCGATGCGCTGGTGGCCAAGGACGGCGACGACGGCGAGGGCCACGTCGTCTACAGCATCACCCCGGCCGGCCAGGCCGAGGTCCGCAGCTGGTTCGCCGCGCCCGTCGAACGCAACAACCCGCCCCGCAACGAGCTCGCCATCAAGCTCGCGCTCGCCGTGACGCTGCCCGGCGTGGACGTCCAGGCCATCATCCAGGCCCAGCGCGTGGCATCCATCAGGGCCTTGCAGGATTACACCAAGGCCCGCCGCGACACCGCGGCGAACCAGCGCGCGGCGGACACCGCCTGGCTGCTGGTGCTTGACTCGCTGATCTTCCAAACCGAAGCGGAGGTCCGCTGGCTGGACCTCTGCGAAGCCAGGATGGTCCAGCAGGCACAGTCCGCCGCGGCGGCCATTGCCCGGAAGGCATCCAACGGGGTCACGGAAGATTCCCCGCTGAACGCGGACGCCCGCCGGTGAGCGTCCAGGGGCCGCAGCAGGTCCTCGAGCTCGCCAAAGTCGGCAGGACCTTCGGTGCGGGCGCGACGGCGGTCGCCGCGCTTCGCGATGTGGACCTCACCATCGGCGCGGGGGAGTTCGTGGCCGTCATGGGCCCCTCGGGCTCCGGCAAGTCCTCCCTGCTGGCCCTGGCCGGCGGCCTGGACCGCCCGACGTCGGGCGCTGTCTTCGTGGAGTCCACGCCCCTGGCGGGGCTGGGCCTGAACGAGCTGGCCCGGCTGCGCCGCCGCGCAGTGGGGTACGTGTTCCAGGATTTCAACCTGGTTCCCACGCTGACGGCCGAGGAGAACGTGGCACTGCCCCTGGAACTGGACGGGACATCGGCCAGGAAGGCTCACCGGCAGGCAGCCGACGCGCTCCGGCAGGTGGGGATACCAGAGCTCGCCTCCCGGTACATGGACCAGATGTCCGGCGGCCAGCAGCAGCGCGTAGCCATTGCCCGGGCCATCGTGGGCCAACGGCGGCTGATCCTGGCCGACGAACCCACCGGGGCCCTGGACTCCACCACCGGCCAGGGGGTCATGGAGGTCCTGCGGTCCCGAGCCGACGCCGGCGCCGCCGTCATGCTTGTCACCCATGAAGCGCGGCATGCCGCCTGGGCTGACAGGGTGGTCTTCCTCAGGGATGGCCGGATCATCGACCAAGCCACCGCCATGCACGACCCCACCATGCTCCTGACCCAGGCCGGACTCTGATGCCGTTGGACGTGGCTCCGGCGCCCCATGGCCGCCGGAGCAGCCTTCGCGTTGCCGTGCGGCTCGCGCGCCGCGACATCGCCCGCCACAAGGGGCGGTCCCTGCTGATCATCCTGCTGATCATGGTGCCGGTGGCCGGGATGACAGGTGCAGCCACCCTTTACCAGAGCTCCCAGCGGACGCCCGCGGAAATCGTGGACTACGAACTCGGCCGAACGCAGGCCCGGTTCAGCGCCCTCCCGGTTCCCGGCGCCGACTCGCTCCAGGACCCGCTGAACGATGCCATGGTGGCCTCCAGTACCGGCCGCTACGACCCGGACTTCAAGCCGGCCGACCCCCGCGATGTCCTGCCGGCCGGCTACCAGGTCCTGCCACAGCGCCAGCTGCAGCTGACCACAGGGGTTGGGGAAGCCCTGGTAGCACTGCAGGGGCGCGAAGTGGACGCACTTGATCCGGCCTTCGCCGGGAAATTCACGCTCCTGGACGGGCGGGCGCCGCGTGGAGGGGCGGAAGTCCTTGCCTCGCCCGGGCTGATGGCCCGCTTCAACCTCGCATTCGGCCAGGAAATCACGACGTCGGCAGGAACCTTCGTGCCGGTCGGCACCATTCGCGATGCCGGGGCCTCGGACGGCAACAGCTTCCTGTACCTGCAGTCCCGCCAGGTGCCGGCGAATCTCGGCGCCGGACCGCAGACCCACCTGTCGGTGTCGTACTACCTGGTGGGGCCCGAGCCCGTGAACTGGGACTACATCAAGGACGCCAACAGCAAAGGCGTGGCCGTGCTGTCCCGCAGCGTGGTCCTGGACCCGCCGCCCCTCGAACAGCGCGTCGTCCCGGGTTCGCAGCCCCACAACGACTCCTCGGCACTGCTGGCCGTCTACGCCACCTTCGGCCTGGTCGGCGCGCTCGCACTCCTGGAAGTTGGCCTGCTGGCCGGCGCCGCGTTCGCCGTGGGAGCCAAGCAGCAGGTGCGGGAGTTGGCACTCCTGGCATCATCCGGGGCGGAAAGCCCCACCATCCGCGCGGTAGTCACCGCAGGCGGACTGTGGCTTGGCGGCATCGCTGTTGCCGCGGGGGCCGCGGTGGGGCTGGGAGCCGCTGCCGTCGTCGTCCATCTGGTCCGACTGGCCGGATCCGTCCGGCTGGCGGGCGTGCACCCGGACGTCCCCATGACCCTGGCCGCCGCGGCCATGGGCCTGGTGGCCTGCGTTATTGCAGCCCTGGTGCCGGCCCGGCAGGTGTCACGCCAGGCGGTATTTGGCGCGTTGAAATCGGGGCGGGCACCGGCTCCGACGGCGCGGCGGTCCACTCTTGCAGGTGCCGTGGCCCTGGTGGCTGCGGCGGTCCTCCTGCTGGCCGGCTGGGTCCTGGGCACGTCCACCTCCGATCCCGACCAGCGGGCCGCGGAGCTGCCCCTGGTGGTCACTATCCTGATCCTCGGTGCCGTGCTTGGCGTTGCCGGCCTGGTCATGGTCACCGGCTGGCTGGTCCTCAGCCTCACCTCCCGCACGCAGTGGATGACCCTGTCCCTCCGGATGGCGGCACGGGACTCGGCCAGGAACCGGGGACGGAGCGTTCCCGCCGTCGCCGCAGTACTTGCAGCAGCGGCGCTGGCCAGCGCCGCCATGGTGCTCTCGGCCAGCCAACAAGCGGGGATGCGGCAATCGCACTGGTGGGGAGGCCTGGAGAACCAAGCGTTGCTGCCCCTGGTGGTGGACCCGCCGACAGGTGCCGGCGGCAGCAGGCAACCGCCTGTGCACGTGGACGCGTCCGCACTTTCCGCTGCCGTGGCCGGAGCTTTGGGCACGGTGGAATGGAGCCACCCCATCACCGCCCCGGAAAGCACCCGAACCTGCATGGACGGCCAGGCCCGCCCCGGGCTGCCGGCCCGGACGTCCTCGTCCAACTGCCTGCAGTATTCGCTGGCCCTGCCAGAGGCCAACGCGTGTCGGCGAACCCCGAAGGGGAGGCTGGCGGATCCCGGTGATTGGCGGTGCCGCGGCTCGATGGCCCTTCGGTCGTCCTACGACGGGACGGTGCTGGTGGGCGGCGAAAAGGATATTCGCGCCGTGCTCGGCCGGGACGCCACCCCAGAGGCCCTGGCCGTGCTGAACGCCGGCGGGATGGTGGTGACCAACCCGGTTTTCGTCAGCGGCGGACACGTCCTGCTCCAGGCACAGGACGTGCGGACCCATGAGGCGGCGGTGCAAGGGCCCGGCACGGTCCCGTCCACGGTCAGCAGCACGCCGCTCGCCGCAGCAGTGCTCGAGCCGGTGGTTCCCGTCCCCTATTACGGCATCGTGTCACCCGCCACGGCGCAGCGGCTCGAGTTGCACCCGGAACCAGCGGCCCTGCTGGTCCAGTTGGCCGGCGCCCCGTCGGAGGCGGAAACGGATGCGGCGTCCGCCGCGGCGGCATCGGTCTACGGGCTGCCGGGCATGACCTTCCGGGCTGAACCGGGCATCTCCCAGGGCAGCCAGTGGACCACCTGGGTCATTGTCGCCGTCAGTGCGCTCATCACCTTCAGCGCTGCGGGGATCACCACCGGCCTCTCAATGGCGGACGCCCGCGCAGACCATGCCACGCTGGCCGGGGTGGGCGCCGCGCCCCGGTTGCGGAAGGCGCTGGCCGGGTCCCAAGCACTGTTCACCAGCGGCGTCGGGGCGGTGCTGGGAACACTGGCTGGAACCGTGCCCGCCGTCCTCCTGGCGCTCTCCACGGACCTGCGGACCGCCGTCGAAGTCCCGTGGCTGCACCTGTCCGTCCTCATGGCGGCGGTGCCGTTGACGGGGGCGGCGCTCGCGTGGGCCCTCACCCGTGCCAGGCTGCCCATGTCCCGGCGCAGCGTGGGTTAGGAACCGGAGCCGGCAGCCGCCCACCCCGTTCCCGCACATGTTTCCCGCTCGTTCGTCGCCGGTTCGCCGCCGCTCACCGCACAGCCCCAAGGCGCGCCGCGCACCGCCGTTCCTGCCCGACGGAGCCTTGGTAGGGTGCCGGTTAGCAGAAGCGGGAACACTCTCAAGGAGGAGACATGGCCGGAATACCGGACCAGCGGAACAACGGATCCCGGGCGGAGGGCGGGCTGGCGACGGACCCGGACCTTCCCCCGCCCGCCGTGGACCAGGCAACGCTCGAAGCCGAAGACCGGAAATGGACGCCCGGCAAGATCGCGCTCTGGGCGGCGATCGCCCTGCTGGGCGGTGTTGCCTGGTTCATGCTGGCGGTGGTCCGCGGGGAAACCGTCAACGCCATCTGGTTCGTGTTCGCCTCCGTCTGCACCTACCTGATCGGCTACCGTTTCTACTCCAAGGTGATCGAACGCTACATCACCAAGCCTGACGACCGCCGCGCCACCCCGGCCGAGTACAAGGCCGACGGCAAGGACTACGTCCGCACCGACCGCAATGTCCTCTTCGGCCACCACTTCGCCGCCATCGCCGGCGCCGGACCGCTGGTGGGCCCCGTCATCGCGGCCCAGATGGGCTACCTGCCCGGCACCATCTGGATCATCGTCGGCGTCGTCTTCGCCGGCGCGGTCCAGGACTATCTGGTGATGTTCTTCTCCATGCGCCGCGGCGGCCGGTCCCTTGGCCAGATGGCCCGCGAGGAACTTGGCGTCATCGGCGGCACCGCCGCCCTCATTGCCACCCTGCTCATCATGGTGATCATCGTGGCCATCCTGGCGCTCGTCGTCGTCAATGCCCTGGGCGAAAGCCCGTGGGGCGTCTTCTCCGTGGGCATGACCATCCCCATCGCCCTGTTCATGGGCGTGTACCTGCGCTACCTCCGGCCCGGCAAGGTGATGGAGGTCTCCATCATCGGCTTCGTCCTGCTGATGGCCGCCATCATCGGCGGCGGCCTGGTCGCCCACACCGAATGGGGCGCCGCCGTGTTCCACCTGGACAAGGTGACCATCGCCTGGGGCCTCATCATTTACGGCTTCATCGCCGCGATCCTGCCGGTCTGGCTGCTGCTGGCTCCACGCGACTACCTCTCCACGTTCATGAAGATCGGCGTGATCGTGATGCTCGCGCTGGCCATCGTGGTGGTCCGCCCGGAAATCACTGTCCCTGCCTTCAGCGAGTTCGCCGGCCGCGAGAACGGGCCGGTCTTCTCCGGCGCGCTGTTCCCCTTCCTGTTCGTCACCATCGCCTGTGGTGCGTTGTCCGGTTTCCATGCCCTGATCTCCTCCGGTACCACCCCCAAACTGGTGGAAAAGGAACGGCAAACCCGGTACATCGGTTACGGCGGAATGCTGATGGAATCCTTCGTGGCCATCATGGCGCTCGTTGCGGCCATCTCGATCGACCGCGGCCTCTACTTCGCCATGAATGCACCCGCGGCACTGACCGGCGGCACCGTGGAAACCGCAGCGGCCTGGGTCAACAGCCTGGGCCTGAGCGGGGTGAACATCACCCCCGGGCTGCTGAGCGAAACCGCCGCCAACGTGGGCGAACAAAGCATCGTCTCCCGCACCGGCGGTGCACCCACCCTGGCTGTGGGGCTGGCGCACATCATGCACCAGTTCGTGGGCGGGACGGCCATGATGGCCTTCTGGTACCACTTCGCCATCATGTTCGAGGCGCTCTTCATCCTCACCGCCGTGGATGCCGGCACCCGCGTGGCCCGGTTCATGCTGCAGGACTCAGTCGGAAACTTCGTCCCAAAGTTCAAGGAGGCTTCGTGGCGCCCGGGTGCCTGGCTCTGCACCGCCGTCATGGTCGCAGCGTGGGGTGCCGTGCTGCTGATGGGCGTTACCGATCCGCTCGGCGGCATCAACACGCTGTTCCCGCTGTTCGGCATCGCAAACCAGCTCCTGGCGGCCATTGCGCTGGCTGTCTGCCTGGCCATCGTCGCCAAACGCGGCACCTTCAAGTACCTCTGGATTGTTGCCCTGCCGCTGGCCTTCGCCGCGGTGGTCACCATTACGGCCAGCTACCAGAAGATCTTCTCGCCCGTTCCGGCCGTGGGGTACTTCGCGAACAACGCCGCCTTCAGCAAGGCACTGGCAGATGGCAAGACCGAGTTCGGCACCGCCAGGACGGTGGCCGCCATGGAAGCTGTGGTCCGCAACACCGCCATCCAAGGGTGGCTGTCAGTCATTTTCGTCCTGCTGAGCATCATCGTGATCGCGACGGCGGTACTGGCTACAGCCAAGGCGTTCCGGGACCGGGCGTCCGGGACTGCCACCACGGACAACGAAGACCCCGCCGTGCCCTCCAGGGTGTTCGCCCCCGCCGGATTGGTACCAACAGCCGCCGAGCGCGCGCTGGGCGCGGAGTGGGACAAGGTGCCCGCCGACGCCCGCCTTGGGCGGGGCGGACACTGATGAGCGCCGGAATCACGGCGGTTACGAATGGCTTCCGCGGGTTTGCGCGGTACCTGGGTGGTGTCATGGGTGCGGATGCCTACGCCAAGTACCTGGAGCACCACAAGGCCTCCGGGCACCAGGAACCACCCCTGGGTGAGCGGGAATTCTGGCGGGACCGCACGGACCGCCAGGACCGCAACCCGCAGGGCCGGTGCTGCTGATTGAGCCCGCAGCGGACAAGGCCCCGGAGGCGTTCAGGGAGTGTCCCGGGGCCCGATGGCGCATGAGAGTATGAACGCATGAGCGATCCCAATGACACTCAGGCAGCTGAGGACCTCCCGGTAGAAGGCACCCCCGTCGAGGACGACCCGTCGCCGCTCCAGGCTCCGCGGGCAACGGACGGAAGGCCGCAGCGCAGCAGCCTGCACGACCTCGTTGACGAGCCGGCCAAGGTGATGCGGATCGGCACCATGATCAGGCAGCTGCTGGAAGAGGTAAAGTCCGCACCTCTGGACGACGCCGCGAGGGGCCGGCTGGCAGCCATCCACAAGCGTTCCATCAAGGAACTCGAGGACGGCCTCGCCCCCGAACTGGTGGCTGAACTGGACAGGATCAACCTGCCGTTCTCCGACAATGCCACCCCGTCGGATGCTGAACTCCGGATCGCCCAGGCCCAGCTGGTGGGCTGGCTGGAGGGCCTGTTCCATGGCATCCAGACGGCCATCGCGGCACAGAACGCTGCCCGGGAACACGCTGCGGCACAGCTGCAGCTTCGCCAGCTGCCGCCGGGCACCATGATTGCGCCCGGCGTCGTCATCGGTGAAAACGGGGAGCCCCAGCGGGCACCGGCCGGGGCACGGCCGCCGGCGCAGGGCACGCCCAACCAGCGTGAAGACCCGGACCACGGTCCCGGGCAGTACTTGTAGGCTGCGCTTGGGCTTTTTCAGCGCCGCCAGGCAGGGGCGCAAAGATGATGCCGAACTTGGCAAGGGGTTGTGGCGCCGCGCGCACGACCGCTTCCACCGGGGTTTGGACCGCTTCCACCAGGTGCTCGAAGGGGTGGAGGATGACCAGCTGTACGGCGAACTGGTAGAGATTGCCAACGAGCTCGCGGCCCTGCTGCAGCGGGTCAGGGCAGTGTGCATGGAGGCCCAGCGCCGTTCGCCCAGTGATGGCCTGGACATCCCGGCTGAACTGGCGGATGTGCACCGCGCCTTGTCCAAGGCGGGCAACTCGCTGGCCACCACCGCGGAGGCGGCAGCCATGCTTCGGCTCGCCGTGGGGCCGGTGCCGGTTGGGGCGGCGTCCGTCCGTCGCCGGGCTGAGGCGGTCCACGAGCAGGTTGACGACGCCGAACGCCGGCTCCGCGGGGAATAGTCCCGCCCTGGGCACGAAATTATTCCCGGTCAGACGAACGAATATTGCCGTTACGCGTCTGGCTGACAGGGCGGGAAAAAGGGCCGTGTGGGCCTGCGGCTTTGGCAGGATGAACCTATGACTCTTTCACCTACCTTGACTTTCAACGACGGAAACACGATCCCCCAGCTCGGCTACGGTGTGTGGCAGGTTGAGGACGATGTGGCTGAAAAGGTTGTCCGCCAGGCCTTCGAAGCCGGCTTCCGCCACATCGATACGGCAAAAATTTACGGCAACGAGGCAGGCGTGGGCCGCGCCATCGCCAGCTCAGGCCTCTCGCCCGAGCAGATCTTCATTACCACCAAGCTGTGGAACGCGGACCAGGGATACGAGTCGACCCTCGCCGCCTTCGAGGAGTCCATGGACCGCCTTGGCCTGGACACCCTGGACCTGTACCTCATCCACTGGATGCAGCCCAAGCAGGACAAGTACGTCGATACCTGGAAAGCGCTGATCGAGCTGCAGAAGCGCGGCCGGGTCAAGTCCATCGGTGTCTCCAACTTCACGGCCGAAGGCCTGCAGCGCCTTATCGACGAAACCGGAGTGGTTCCGGCCATTCACCAGATCGAGCTTCACCCGTACTTCAGCCAGCGTGAGCTGAGGGCGTTTGGTGCCGACAAGGGCATCCTGACCCAGGCGTGGTCCCCGCTGGGCCAGGGCGGCGAGCTGCTGGAGGACCCTGCCGTGGCGTCCATCGCGGCCAAGCACCAGGCCACCCCGGCGCAGGTTGTCATCGCCTGGCACCTCGCGATCGGCAATGTGGTCATCCCCAAGTCGGTGACCGAGTCCCGCATCAAGGAGAACTTCGCAGCCCTTGAGGTCTCCCTGGACGCCGACGACGTCGAGGCAATCAACGCACTGGACCGGACTGACCGCGGCGAGGGCCGCATCGGACCGGATCCCGCCGTTTCCGACTTCCAGTAAGCCCGCGGGTTCCACAGACCCGCGACGGCGGCCCACGGCCACACCCGGCCGGTGGACTCCCGCCACTCCAACGTCAGCCCATGCTGCCGGCAACCGCCAGGCCGCATGGGCTGACGCCTTTAACGCGGCCGGCGGTCCGGTCCCGGGATCACTGCATTGCGTGTTCCCGCTGCCAGGCGGTCAGGCAGCGATTCTGACGTGCTCCACGGTGACGGCATCCACCACGGCCCAGCTGTCCTCGCCCGTGCACTGCCTGCTGGCAAAACGCTCGGCTTCCACCAGGGTGTCGAAGACCTCGGCGCGGGCACGGCCGCAATCAGCGTCGTAGTAGGTGACGTGAAATTCCTGTACGGCTTGGTTCTCCATGAATCCAGTGTGCAACCGGGGTCTGACATTCTTTGGAATCCGGCCCGCGTGTTGCCATCCGGCCCGGAACCGGGGGAGCGTCCAGGCCTGGGCGCCGGCGGCCATCACGGCTTTTGGGACGCTGCAGCTGCTGGTTCAAGGTCGGCCAGGGTCAGCAGGTGTGCAGGATCCACCGGGAGCGGGAAAGTGGAGGTTACCGCCAGCGACGGGCCCACATGGAGCAGCTCTCCGGGCCCCATGGCCCGCCAGCGCGGATTGTGGTCCATCGGTTCGGTGGCCAAGACGACGTGCGGAGACACTGACAGATCGGTGCTCCGGGAATGGATCCGCCGGCTTCGGGCATCCAGCGGTGCAGCCGGGGCCGGTTCGGCGGCCGGGTTCCGCTCCAGGACGTACAACTCGTGGCTGGCCGGGTACCGGAGCGCCCAGAGGTCGGTGGCAGTGGTGAGGATGAGGTTCAGGCTGTAGACGGGCAACTCCGCCGAGATCCACTCGACGGCCCGGAGGATGCTTTGCCCGATGTCGCCGCCTGACGTGCGGGCATGCGCCGTGATGAGGGCGAACAGCCGCTCACTGTCCGTTTGGCCCCGCACCAGGTCCGCAACGCCGAGTCTGGCGAGGTGGCGGTCAAGGCGGTCGAGGCCGGTGAAGGCGCCGTTGTGGGCGAAGAGCCGCCCATCCTGCACGAACGGGTGCGTGTTGGCCACGGTGCGTGCACCGGTGCTCGCGTACCTGACATGGGCCAGGAACGTGGTGCTCCGCAGCTCCCGGGCTTCGCGGGCAAACGCATGGTCTTCCCAGGCTGCCAGTGGCCGTTTGCTCAGCCTGGCCCGGCCATCCGCGTCGAAGGTCCCGATGCCCGCACCATCGGGCTCTCGCCGGCTTTGTTCAGTGAGGCTGTCCGGGGCGTCCAGCAGCCAAAATGTCGCCCGGACGGTCCGCGGACCGGCATGCAGCCCGAACAATCGGCACATGGCTCGTGCTCCCGGTTGCTAGTGGTGGAAGGCGGGCGTCTGCCCCTCCGAGGGCATGGGCGAAGTCAGTGCGTCCAGGTAGGCGACTTCTTTCTTGAGGTCGTCCAGGAAGCTGGCGGCGAGGTCGCGGGTGAAGCCGTTGCGGACCACGATCCGTTGCACGGTGGTGTCGCTGAGTCCCTCGGGCAGCGGGTAGGCCGGGACAAGCCATCCGTTCATCCTGAGCCGCTCGGACAGGTGGTGGAGGTTCCAGTTCTTGGTGTGGCCTTCGGCGAGTTGCCAGGCGAAGACCGGGATGTCGGAGCCGTCACTCCACAGGGTGAAAGCTTCCATGGCGCCGATCTCCCGGGAGAGGTAGAGCGCGACGTCGCGGGAGGTCGCCTGCACGGACTTGTAGCCGGCGAAGCCAAGCCGAAGGAACAGGTAGTACTGCAGAAGCACCTGGGCGCCGGGCCGGGAAAAGTTCAAGGCGAAGGTGGGCATGTCCCCGCCCAAGTAGCTGACATGGAAGATGAGGTCCTCGGGCAGCGCTTCCTCGTCCCGCCACACGATCCAGCCGAGGCCCGGATACACCAGCCCGTATTTGTGGCCGGAGGTGTTGATGGAGGCTACGCGGGGGAGCCGGAAATCCCAGTCAAGCTCCGGCTGCAGGAAGGGCGCGATCATGGCCCCGGATGCACCGTCGACATGGATGGGGATGTCCAGGCCGCGGTTTGCCTGGATGGCGTCCAGGGCCGCGGAGATTCCCGCCACGGACTCGTAGGCCCCGGTGTACGTGACGCCCATGATGGCCACCACCCCAATGGTGTTCTCGTCCACGTACCGCTCCAGGTCATGGCCGTCCAGCTTGGGGTGTTCCGCTGACACGGGAACGAAGCGCGCTTCCACTTCCCAGTAGTTGCAGAACTTTTCCCAGCACACCTGGACGGCTGAACTGAGCACGATGTTGGGTTTGTCCGTCGGCTGTCCGGCTGCGCGCCGACGATGCTGCCACCGGCGCTTCAGGGCCAGGCCGCCGAGCATGCACGCCTCGGAGGAACCGATGGTGGAGGTACCCACGGTCTTCGCCGGATCCGGCGCGTTCCACAGGTCCGCAAGCATCCGCCAGCACCGGGTCTCGATGAGCGCCGTCTGCGGGTACTCGTCCTTGTCGATCATGTTCTTGTCGAAGGTTTCCGCGTAGAGCTGTGAGGCCTCGCGTTCCATCCACGTCCCCACGAACGTTGCCAGGTTCAGCCGCGAGTTGCCGTCCAGCATCGCCTCGTCGTGGACCACCTGGTAGGCGGTGGAGGGCAGGGATTCGCCCTCGGGCATCGTGAAACGGGGGAAGAGGGTGGATTCACCCGCCCGACTGAACAATGGGTTCAGCTCAACGCTTGTTTCGGGCTCATGCTTCGGTGTCCGGTGTGACCTTGTCATTGCAGGGTTCCTTCAAGCTCGTGAACGCCGGGCTGTGCGGCTGGTGTCCACGTTACAAAGGAACGCCCGCCGCGGCTGTCCCCGCGGGCGCATGTCGCCCAAGCGGTGCGAACCAGACCATTCCGCAGGCGGGGCCGTGATCCACCCTTGATGACCGGCAACTGCTCTGGGTGCCTCCTGGTCAGTTGCTGCCCAGGCGCAGCACGCGTTCATGCGCCAGCATGGCGGCACGGCGCGCCTTGTCGGCGGCTCGGGCCGCCTGCTTGGCTTCGGCGTCCGTGCCGGACAGTTTCCTGCGGACCATCTCCAGCCGTTCCTCGGCGGCCTTGAGCCTCTCCCGGAGCAGGGCGGTCTCCTGGCGCAGTTCCGCGATCTCGGTTCGTGCCTCCTCGGCCTCCGCCTGCAGGTCCGCCGAACGCCAGGCGGCTTCTTCCTCGGCGGCCCTGGCCTGGGCATGGGCAGCCTTGGCCCGTTCCAGCGCCGGGGGCGACGCCGGCCGGGGAGTTTGGCGCACGGCCTCAAGGCGGGGTTTGGCGGGCTTGGGCTGGGAGGTGCGTTGCGGCGTCGTCCGCGTCTTTGCTGCCGTTGTGTCCGGTGCAGCCGGGGACGGCGATGGCCTGGGGGAAGACGGCACTGCGGGCAGCATTCCGGGCAGCGCCACCGCTCCGGCCAGGTCCACCTGGTTGACGCCATCGGCGGTCAGGACCTTCAGCAGGCGGCCGCTCGCAACGGCCGCGGCTGCTCCTTCGTCTGCGGTCAGTGCCCGCAGGGTCTCCTCCACGTCCGCGGCCATGGGGCTGCTGATGGGGCGCCCCTGCTCCGCAGCGACGGTCCGTGCGGTGTCGACGGCGGCAGCCAGCAGGGTGCGGCGCTCGCGTGCCAGCGCACGGAGGGCAGCGGCATCCAGCGATTCCTGCGCTGAGCGCATCCTTTCCCCCAGGGCGGCCAGGTCAGCCAGGACGTTAGGCCGTTGCCGGGCCAGCATATTAACCGCCCACGCGGCCACGGACGGTTTTGCCAGCGCCCGGACCGCCGCCGCCAGCTCCTTGTCCTGCCCCGCCGCCTCCTTGGCCGCGGCAGCGCGGGCCGCAATGAAACCGTCGAGGTCCCCGGCGTAGAGCCTGTCCGCAATGTCCGCCAGGGGTTCGTCTTCCATGCCGCCATCTTAGGTGCCGGCTCCTGAAGGTCCTGGGCGCTCCCGGGCTGGTCGGCCGGCCGCGTCCTTCCGGAGGCCCGTGCCCGGAGTCCCTGTTACTCGTAGGCGGGGAGGGGTATGTTGCTCGAATGGACGATTCATACCAGGTGATTGTGGTTGGCGGCGGTTTCGCCGGAAAGTCGGCAGCCGAGGAGTTGGGCCGCAAGGGTATCCGGGTGCTGCTGCTGGATACGAACAACTACCAGCAGTTCCAGCCGCTGCTCTACCAGGTCGCCGCGTCCCAGATCGGCGTCTCAGCGGTCACCCGGCCACTCCGCTCCGAATTCCGGCGCATCAACGGCGTGCGGGTCCTCACTGCGGAGGTGACAGCCATCGATGCTGCCAACCGCACGGTGACAACCCGTGATGGATCCAGCTACCGGGCCCGTGCCCTGGTGATCGCCACCGGCGCGGTACCTAATTACTTCAACACGCCGGGCGCTGACGAACACGCCTACCCGCTGTACTCCGTGGCAGACGCCACCCGCCTCAGCGTGGCCATCACGGCAGTGCTGGACGAGGCCGACCGGGAGCCGGCCGTCGGGGCCGACGTGATCGTGGTGGGCGGCGGCCCCACGGGTGTGGAGACCGCGGGGGCACTGGCCGAGAACGTCAAATACGTCGTGCCAAAGTATTTTTCTCCGGGGCTGGCCGCACGCTGCCATGTGCATTTGGTGGATATGGTTCCCAACGTCCTGGCTGCCTTCTCGGAGAAATCCCAGGCTTACGCGCGGGACCGACTGACCAAGCTCGGCGTTCAGTTGCACATGGGCCAGGCCGTGGGCGAGGTGAGGCCTGACGGTGTGACGCTCAAGGACGGGACGGTTATTCCTGCCAGGATCGTGGTGTGGGCCGGTGGACTCCAGGCGGGCCGGATCATCGCGGAGTCCGGGCTGCCGCAGGGCCGGGGCGGGCGCGTGGATGTCCAACCGGACCTGACGGTTTCCGGCTTCGAAGGCGTCTACGTGTTGGGTGACTCCGCCAACATCACCGATGCCGCCGGCGATAGATTGCCACAGCTCGGCTCGGTCGCCCAGCAATCGGGCAAATGGGCTGCGCGCAACATCCATGCCGACCTGACCGGCGGCACGCGCGAGCCGTTCCGCTACTGGGATAAGGGATACATGGCCATGGTGGGCCGGGGCGCCGCGGTGGCGGAGCTGGGGCGCCGGCGGCTGCAACTGCAGGGGCCGCTGGCATTCGTGTCCTGGCTCGCGGTGCACCTCGCCCTGCTGCCCGGATTCCAGCAGAAAATCCGGGCCCTGTTCTCGTGGGCGAATGGTTACCTCACGCACAGCCCGGCGCAGGTGGTGGTGGGACGGCCGGACTAGGCGCTCGCCGCCGTCGTTATGCCGTGGCGTAACCCAGGACGCGGCCCGCGGTGGTCCAGCCGGACTCCTGGAAGCCGGCGGCTGCATTCGGTTCAACCACCATATGCAGGTGCGCGGCGCCATGCAGGAACGCTTCTTCAGCCATGGCCGCGAACAGGGCCCGCGTGAAGACTTCTTTGTCCGGGCCCTCCGGGACTTCGAGGATGGTGACGGCCGCAGCTTCGTCCCGCACCTGGACGCGGCCCCTGGCCACCGGGTGGTCAAAGACAGTGATTTCGACGGCGTCGTAGCTGTCCATGGGTGCCAGGGCCACCTGGGAATTCTCGGGCAGGTCGACGCCGGTGTCCAGCTGGGATGTCGGGGCGTTCAGCAGAATCCTCTCGGCGGCCGGGGAGAATCCAGGCGGGGCGGGCGCCTGCGCTGCGGCTGTGGCGACGATCAGGGTCAGCCGCGCCCCGGGCCTGGCCGCCGCCGTGCCGGCAAGCTCTTCCCAGTCCGGGCCGGGCCAGCTTGCCACGTACTCCGCCGGTTCGTCGGGGGTACCGGGGGCAGCGTCCAGGATGAAACCGGCGCCGGCCGGTTCGGCGGAGCGGCCCTGCAAGTCGGCCCAGGCCGGGACCCAGCCGAGTGATGGGCCTTCGTGCTGTTCCGGCATTCGGGGGTCCTAACGTCAGCGTGCAACCGTTGCCCGCGCGGCCCTGCCGGGCCGGTGGATGCGGGCGTCCCTGCCAACGTAACGGATCAGCGGTGGGGCCGCCAGCGCCTGTGGCGCCGGTGGTCAGGGGAGATGGGTGAAGGACATTCCGGCCGCCAGCAGTTTGTCGAGGGCGTGGGCCACGCCCTCAGCCGTCCCGCCGTTCGGGTGGTTGCCATGGCAGATCACCACATCCCCGGGCCTGGCCTTGCCGATTTCCTTGGCGACGACGGCGGCAGTGTAGGTGGCACCGCCGTCGCCGTTGATGCTGAAGCCTGCAGGCCTGACACCCAGGGCATGGAGGATGTCGGCGGCGACGTCGTCCATGTAGGCGGTGCCGGGGCGGAAGTAGCGGGGACGGGCGCCGGTGATCCCGGCCAGCGCGAGGTCGTTGGGCATGACCTCGTCATAGACTTCTCCGGCGTTCTTTGTCCCGGGGATCCCGTAGGCGTTGTTTCCAGTGGTGGACAGCGGCTTGTGCGATGTTCCGTGGTTGGCCAGTTCGAACAGCGGGTCGGCTGCCAATTGCCGTGCTGTTGAGGGGTTGGCGGTGATCCACCGCGAGTTCAGGAAGAGCGTGGCAGGGATGTGCCGCTGGCGCAGGGTGTCCAGCAGCGCCTGGTCATAGCCGCTGCCGCCGGGTCCGCCGCAAAAGTCAAAGGTCAGCGAGATGCCCTGTGAAGCGGGTGGAAGCCTTGTCAGGACGCCGGGCGCTTCCAGTCCCCAGTAGTGGGCCTGGTGCTTTCCGTACGCGGCGACAATGTCGGCCCGGGACGGCACGGACGGCATTGAGGCGGGGAGGGGCGAGGAATCGTCCGGGTTTACGTCGACAATCCGGGCGGGCGCGTGTGAGGGAACGCTTGACGGTTCCGTGACCGTTTCTGCAGCGTCAGCCGCCCGCCGCCGGTCGGGCTGGAGATCCGGTACGGCAGCTGACAGCGTGAGCACCGCGGCCAGCAGTACGGTCCTGCGGCCGGGACCTTTGCCGTCCTGGCTCATGTGGCGTGCTCCTTGTGGTTCCACGGTCAGTTACCCCGCAGGGACTTCAAGCCGTCCCATGACTGATCCCCGTTGACCCTGAACCGGGGAGCGCTGGACGTGGCGGGGCAAGGCAGCGCCGGTTGTGCGACGGCGCACGGAACTGCAGCCGGAACGAAGGGGGTCATGACGGGATGATACCGCGCCAGCCTTGGCCTACCGTGAAAACGGAACTGCGGCGGTGCGCCTGCGCGCCAATGTGGCCGGTAACCGGCAAAGCCCGGGGAGGACCACGACCTCCGGGCCCGTCCTTGCCGGCGAATCATGGTGGCGTGCAGGGAGCTTCTGCGTTCGCTGGTGCCGTCCACATTGAATCCGGCGACCAGTACCGATAGAAAGGCACTGTGAAGCAGAGTATTTTCGCCCGCGTCGCGCAGCTCGCGAAGGCCAATCTGAACGCCCTCCTGGACTCCGCCGAGGACCCGAAAAAGATGCTGGACCAGATGGTTCGGGACTACTCGGAGAACATCCGTGAGGCCGAGGCGGCTGTTGCCCAGACCATCGGCAATCTCCGGATGGCCGAGGACGATTACGCCCGCGCCGTCGAGGACGCCGGCACTTGGGGCCGCAAGGCGGTTGCCGCGTCCCGCAAGGCGGACGAATTCCGGGCCGCGGGAAACAGCGTGGACGCTGACAAGTTCGACGCCCTCGCCAAGCTCGCCCTGCAGCGGCAGATGTCCGCCGAAGCGACAGCCAAGGCGCAGGCTCCTGCCCTGGCAGCGCAAAACGAGGTCGTCAACAAGCTCAAACAAGGGCTGGACCAGATGCGTGGCAAGCTCGGTGAGCTGACCGCCAAGCGCAACCAGCTCGTCAACCGGGCAACGGTGGCCGCCGCGCAGTCGCAGGTCCACGACGCCCTCAAAGCCTTGGACAGGGGGGACCCAACTTCGGCGATCGGACGCTACGAGGAGAGGATCCGCCGGCAGGAAGCGACGGTCCGCGGCCAGCAGGAAATCGCTGCCTCATCCCTGGATGCACAGTTCGCCTCTCTTGAGGACCTTGGAGAGCAGACCGAAGTGGAGGCACGGCTCGCGGCGCTCAAGTCCATGGACCGGAAAGCCATCGATAACCACGGCTCATAAGCGGCCGCGGGTCAGCCGGCACGGTGTGGCTCCTCGCTGTCCGATCCATCGTGACCGGCCTTGACCAACTTTTGTGTGTCAGTTAAGTGCCTCAGACAGGTTGGCAGTGCCGTAGGAGATCTTGTACGCGTAGTTGTAAATGACAACGCTGCGGACAGGATCCGGCAGGGAATTCCACATGCCTGCGTCCATGTCGAATCTTTGGCTGGCGCCCGATCCCAGTGGTCCGAGTTCGACCATCCTGGTTGCCCACACCGAGGATTGGCCGCCGGTCCCGGGGGATATCGTCCCCGGGCTCAACATGATCCGCAGATCATCACCCGGTGCGGTCACCAGATCTTCCAGGTGCAGGCTCGCGCCCGTCTCGCTCACGTCGATCGTCACGGTCCCGGTTGTGGTCGCACCCTCGGACTGGAATTGGCCTGTCAGGGTCCTGCGTTCGGGCAGGTGGCTGCTTGGAGTCGAGAGGGACTCAACGTGAAGGTCCGCGTCGTCATGGTCCGCATCTTCGTAAGTACACGCGGTGAGCACCGGAGCCAGAAGTGCAACGAGCAGGGCAGCGTGGATCAATTTCATCATTCCCCCAAATGATTCGTTCCCTTGGCGCCCTGCCCGCGAGTGGGCAGCCACCCGTTAACCAGCGAAAAACCCCGGAAACCCCTAAAACAAGGGGCTGTCCGGGGTTTATCCCGAGCTTCCTATCAGAATCGAACTGATGACCTTTTCATTACGAGTGAAACGCTCTACCGACTGAGCTAAGGAAGCACCGCACAAAATCCCGGACTGAACCGGGCCCTTCATGCAAGAGTCAACTGTAATAGAGTCTCTGCGCCGCGGTCAAAATGGGACAGGTGCAGGCCGCTGAGGCGTTCAGCACACGGTGTTGTCGGCCGGAACTTTGCCCCCGACCAGGTAATTGTCCACCGAATCTTCGAGGCAACTGTTGGCCCGGCCGTAGGCTGTGTGCCCCTCGCCCTTCCAAGTCAGCAGCGAGGCGTTCCCCAGCTGTTTGCGCAGGGAGGCAGCCCAATCAACCGGGGTGGCGGGGTCGCCCGTGGTTCCGATGACCACGATCGGGGAGTTCCCCGAGTATTCGACCGCCTGCGGCGTCCGGACGTTCTTGTACGGCCAGTCAGCGCAGCTGGTCCCGCCGTAGGCGAAGAAGTAGCCAAAGGTGGGGGAGTCCTGTTCCAGGCGCTTCTCCTCCGCCCGCATGCCGGCGGTGTCCGAAACCATGGGGTAGTCAAGGCAGTTGATCGCGTTGAACGCGAACGTGGAATTGGAGGTGTACGAGCCGTCGGTCGCACGGTCGGCGCTGATGTCGGCGAGGCGCAGCACCAGGCTCACATCCCCGTTCATGGCGGCCTCCAGCGCCTGGGTGAGGGCAGGCCAGCTCTGGTCGTTGTAGAGCGGGGTGATCAGGCCGCTGACGAACGTCGTCGCGTTGACCAGGCGGCCGTCCTTGGCGGTGCGGGGGGTCTGTTGGACGGCGTCGATGAGGTCCCGGATCTGTTGCACGCCGGAGTCGACGTCGCCGGTCAGCGGGCACTTGCCCTGCCGCTGGCAGCTGGCGACGTAGGTGTGGATGGCCTTCTCGAACGCGCGGGCCTGGCCGCTGGTCAGGTCCTCATTGCTGATGGACGGGTCGAGGGCGCCGTCAAGGACCATCCGGCCCACGTTGTCCGGAAACAATGAAGCGTAGGTGGAGCCCAAGAAGGTCCCGTACGAGTATCCGAGATAATTCAGTTTGGTGTCATTGACCACCGCACGCAGCACGTCCAGGTCCTTGGCGGCGCTAACGGTGTCGATATGCGCCAGGACCGGGCCGGTTTGCGCCGCGCACTGGGCAGCGATTGCCTTGTTGTCCGCCAGTGCCGCCGCCAGCCCGGTGTCGGTTTCGAGGGCGTAGGTCTTGGCGCGTGCCGCGTCACGCTCCGCGTCGGTCATGCAGGTCACGGGAGCGGAACGCTTGACGCCGCGGGGATCGAAGCCCACGAGGTCGTACGCATTGCGGACGGCCGCCGAGAAGTGTGTCGCAGCGGCGTCCTTCACGAAGTCATAGCCGGACGCGCCCGGGCCTCCCGGATTGACCAGCAGGCTGCCCGTTTTCTTGCCGCTGCTGGGGGCCCGCAGGGCCGCGATTTGGATGGTGTCGCCGGCCGGGTTGGCGTAGTCCATCGGGACGGTCACCTTGGCGCACTGGAATTCGCCTTCGCAGGGCTGCCAGACGACTTCCTGCGAGTAAAACTTCTCCAGCCCGGCGGGCGCGGACGCCACGATCGAGGGGTCGGCCTTGGCGGTGGCCGCCTCCGGCGGGTTCTTGTCCCCGCCGTTGAGGAGGCTGCACGAGGCAAGGACCATGACCAGGGCCATGGCGCCCGCGGCGCGGACGGCGGGCAGCAAGGACCTGTGGCGTGCGGGCAGGGGGCGGGCAGTCATCGGGTCTCCTTGGAGGGCTGGATCAGGCTGGCCGCCATGGACTCGAGGGTCAGCAGCGGGGCGACGTTTGTGGTGGTGATGCGTTCGCGGGCTTTGTTGATGGCATCCATCCGGGCAAGCGTGCCTTCCGGAGTACTGCGGGCGGCGAACTCCTCCAGCTCACTCCTGAGTTCAACGTTGACCAGCTCCACGGCGTTCCCCAGCTGGATGATCAACACGTCCCGGTAGAAGGACAGGAGGTCCGTGAGGGTCCGGTCCAAGGAGTCCGTGATGGAGCGCTTGGCCCGCCGCTTCTGGTCGTCCTCAAGCTGTTTCACCTGGCTGCGCATCGCCGGGGGGAGCGTGCCGGACTCGGGCGCGCCAAGTGTTGCCAGGAGGGCTGCTTTTTCCGCGGCGTCGCGCTCCTCGTTGGAGCTGGTGGCCTCTGCGGTTGCGATCTTCACCAGCTTGTCCGCCATCATCACCGCGGCTGTGACGCCACGGAGCCCGAGCGGGAACCGCACCGTCTCCAGGCGGCGTTCCCGGGCGGCGGGGTCCCGGGCCAGCCGGCGGGCGATCCCCACGTGGCTTTGCGCTGCCCGCGCCGCGCGTTCGGCGAGCTCAGGATCAACGCCGTCCCGCCTGACCAGCAGGGCTGCAACTTCCGCGGCAGGCGGCAGCCGCAAGGCAACACTGCGGCAGCGGGACCGAATGGTCACCAGGACGTCGGCCGGGGACGGTGCGCAGAGCATCCACACAGTGCGCGGGGTGGGTTCCTCGATGGCCTTCAGCAGCACGTTGGTGGTCCGCTCAGCCATCCGGTCGGCATCCTCCACCACGATGATCCGCCAACGCCCCGCGGACGGCCGGTTCCCCGCTGTTGCCACCAGTTCGCGGGCCTCATCAATGGTGATGGTGACCTTCTCCGTGCGGACGAAGGTGACGTCCGAGTGGGTTTCCCCGAGGATGGTGCGGCACGCTTGGCACTGGCCGCAGCCCCGCATGCCCACGTCTTCCTGGTCGCAGTTCAGCGCGGCAGCGAAGGCCTTGGCTGCGTTGGAGCGACCGGAGCCCGGCGGCCCGGTAAACAGCCAGGCGTGGGTCAGGCCTTCGCCGCTTGCCGCCTGGCGCAGTTGTTCGACGACGGCGGTTTGGCCCTGGAGGTCATCCCACACCGTCACGAGCCGCCACCGTCCGTCCCCTGCCGGGAGGGCAACCCATTGGAAGGAACCGGGCCGGCCAGCAGTGCGTCGACCCGGTCGCGGATTTGCGCCGCGAGTTCGTCCGCCGGCAGTTCCGCGGGCAGGACCAGGTAGGACCCGGGGCGGCCGGCAGCGAGGTCGAGGAAAGCCTTCCGAATCCTGGTGTGGAAGTCATCAGCCTCGGACTCCAGACGGTCCTCGGCCGCCTGGCCGGCCGTGCGGCGGCTGCGGCCAAGCCGCGGGTCGACGTCCAAGAGGACTGTGAGGTGGGGCTGCAGGCCCGAGGTGGCCCAGTCGTTGAGGGACTTGACGGCGTCCTGGCCGAGGTCGCGGCCCGCCCCCTGGTAGGCCACTGACGAGTCAATGTAGCGGTCGGTCAGCACGATTTCGCCGCGGCCGAGTGCCGGCCGGATGACCTGCGCGGCGTGGGCGGCCCGGGACGCCGCGAAAATAAGGGCCTCGGTATGGGCATCGATCTCGCCGTTGCCATGGTCCAGAACCAGCGAACGCAGCTTTTCGCCTACCGGGGTGCCGCCGGGTTCACGGGTGCGGCGCACGGTGTACCCCCGCGATTCCAGCTCAGCCGCAAGCCGGGCCGCCTGCGTCGACTTGCCGGCGCCATCGCCACCTTCGAATGCGATGAACACGCCCGCCTTTTGTTTGCTCACCTCCCAAGCCTACCGAGCCGGACCGACATTTTTTGACCCGTCGCCGCACCCTGTGTGGATAGCCGGTGAACGCAAGGCGTCCATACGGCGGCACCCCTTTCAGGCGGATCCCGGCCGGACAGTACGCTGTTGAACATGAGTCTTTCCGAGCACCAGGCCGCGTCCCTTTCCCCCGAGACCGTCGTGGTCGCGGCCGGACGTCCGCCCCGGGAAAGGGACCAGCCGGTCAACCCGCCCATCACCTTGTCCTCCACCTACTTCGGCACCGGTCCGCTGGGCGACGGGGACCGGGGTTACGGCCGTTATTCGAACCCGACGTGGGATCCCTTCGAAGAGGCGCTGGGCCAGCTGGAGGGCTCCGCGCTGCCGGGCCTGCTGTACGCCTCAGGCCTGGCGGCCGTCAGCTCGGCGTTGTCCCTGATCCCGGCCGGGGGAGTGCTGGTGATGCCGGACCACAGCTATTCGGGCTCGCTGGTCATGGCCTCCGAACTTGCCCAGAAGGGCTTCATAGAGCTCCGCACCGTGGACATCGCTGATACCGATGGTGTCAAAGCTGCCCTGGCGCCCACCGGTCCCGGGGCCCGGGCCGCGGCCATGCTCTGGCTGGAAAGTCCCACCAACCCGATGTTGGGAATCGCTGACATGGCGGCCGTCGCCGAGGCCGCCCACGCCGCAGGAGCCATCGTCGTCACGGACAACACCTTTTCCACCCCTTTGGTGCAGCAGCCCCTCCGGCTCGGGTCCGACGTCGTGCTCCACTCGGTGACCAAATACCTCGCCGGGCACTCCGACGTCGTCCTTGGGGCGCTGGTCACCTCCAACCCGGACATCCGGTCCGCCTTGCTGCACCACCGCATCATCCACGGCGCCATCGCCGGACCTTTCGAAGCATGGCTGGCGCTGCGCGGACTGCGGACCCTTGCACTGCGGGTGGAGCGGTCCCAAAGCTCCGCGATGCTGCTGGCGGAGCGCCTCGCGGCCCACCCCGCCATTGAATCCGTCCGCTTCCCGGGCCTCCCGTCGGACCCCGGCCATGAGCGGGCCCAGGCCCAGATGAAGGGCTTCGGCTCCATCATCTGCGTGCAGGTGGCGCCGGCCGCCGGCCTGGGCGGTGCCGACGCTGCGGACAAGGTGGTGGAGGCCCTCGCATTATGGCTCCCCGCCACGTCACTGGGCGGCGTCGAGTCCCTGATCGAACGCCGTCGCAGGCACGCAGCAGAACCTGCCAGCGTGCCGGACAACCTGGTTCGCCTCAGCGTGGGGGTCGAGAACGTGGAGGATCTCTGGGCGGACCTGAAGCAGGCGCTGGACACGCTGGGCGGCTAGGCTGGGTTCGTGGACGGTGAACTGATTATTCGGCCTGTAGAACAGGCAGTGTTCTTTATCCTTGGCCTGGTGGCCCTGGGACTGGAATTGTGGGCGCTGGTGGACTGTGCCCGGCACCGCGCCAACGCGTTCGAGGCGACTGGCAAGCGGACCAAGGCCTTCTGGCTCGCGCTGACCGGCGGCGCCACACTGGTGGGCGTGATTTCGCTGTTCGGCGCCGGCGGCGGGATTGTCAGCACCCTTGGCCTGTTTGGGCTCGCCGCGGTCGTGGCCGCCTCCGTTTACCTCGCCGATGTCCGCCCCGCCGTGAAGGACGCCGGCCGCGGCGGCAGCCGCAACACGGGGCCCTACGGCCCCTGGTAGCCAGGTTCCACGGCGTCCCAGCCCACGGTTAGTTCGCCCAGCCGCCATCTGGCCGGGCCGTCCTGGACCGGCCACCCGGCGTCGCGCAGGCTCCGGCACATGCCCACCCAGCGCTGCCTGTTCCCGAACGAGGCAAGGGGGGCGCATTCCAGCCAGGCCCGGTCCAGCGCCAGCAGGAAGTCGTGGACCCGTTCACCGGGAATATTGCGGTGAATGAGGGCCTTCGGCAGGCGCTCGGCCACCTCCGAGGGCAGGTCGAAGCTGCCGAAGCGGACCGAAATGCTCAAGGACAGCGGCCGCTCACGGTCAAGCGCAACCCACGTCACCCGGCGCCCCACTTCGTCGCACGTGCCGTCGATAAACAGGCCGCCCGGTGCCAACCGGTCCTGAACCAGGCGCCAGATGCCCGGCACATCCGCTTCCTCGTACTGGCGCAGCACGTTGAAGGCCCGGACCAGGACCGGACGGCCGGGGACGGGAAGCTCGAAGCCGCCCACATGGAAGGTCAGTCCCGGACGCTGGAGCGGGATCGCCGCCTGCACGCGCCCGGGCTCGATTTCGATGCCGGACACGCGGACGTCCGCCCGCACTGTGGCAAGGCGCTCAAAGAGTTCGACGGCGGTGGCCGGGGTGGCGCCGTAGCCCAGGTCAACCACGAGGGGGTCGGCCGCGGACCGCAGCCGCCACGCCTGCGGTCCCGTCAGCCAGCGGTCCACCCGCCGCATCCGGTTGGGGTTGGTGGTTCCCCGGGTGACGTTGCCTACCGGCCGGCCCTGCCGGCCGGCAGATGTCCTGCCGGAAAGTTGTGGGGTATTCACCCGTTCAGCCTTTTGAACCACGGCCCCAACACTATCCCCGCGGGGGTGGAGGCGGGTCCAAAAGCCTGCCCGGCCATGTAACGCTGGGCGGCCGGCAACACTGCTCGGCTAGGATGAAAATCATGACTTACAAGCTGATTCTGCTGCGCCACGGCCACAGCGAATGGAACGCCAAGAACCTGTTCACCGGCTGGGTGGACGTTGACCTGAACGACCAGGGCCGCGCGGAAGCAGCGCGGGGCGGTGAGCTGCTGGTGGAGAACCACATCCTCCCGGATGTGCTGTACACCTCCCTGCTGAAGCGGGCCATCAACACCGCCAACATCGCGCTGGACAAAGCCGACCGCGGCTGGATCCCGGTCAAGCGTGACTGGCGCCTGAACGAACGCCATTACGGCGCGCTGCAGGGCAAGGACAAGGCCCAGACCCTGGCCGAATACGGTGAAGCGCAGTTCATGGAATGGCGCCGGTCCTACGACACTCCGCCGCCGCCCCTGGATGACGACTCCGAGTTCTCCCAGGCCCACGACCCCCGCTATGCCGGCCTCGGCGACGCCCTCCCGCGCACCGAGTGCCTCAAGGACGTCCTGGTACGCCTGCTGCCCTACTGGGAATCGGACATCAAGGAAGACCTCAAGGCAGGCAAGACCGTCCTGGTCACAGCCCACGGCAACTCGCTTCGTGCGCTGGTCAAGCACCTGGACGGCATCAGTGACGAGGCCATCGCCGGGCTGAACATCCCCACCGGCATTCCGCTGGTGTACGACCTCGACGATGACTTCAAGCCGATCAAGCCCGGTGGAACCTACCTGGACCCAGAGGCCGCTGAGCAGGCCATCCTGGCCGTAGCCAACCAGGGCAAGAAGTAAGACTTCGCGGTTCTTCGCCGGGTGCTCGGTCGTTCCTCCCTTAGACGCACTCCGGCCGAAGAACGCGCTGCGTCAAATGTGAAACGACGACGGCGGGCTGGTCACCTGGGGTGACCAGCCCGCCGTCGTTATCCGCCTGGTTAGCTGTGTTCAGTCGCGTTGGGCTGCCACGCGCCGGTGACCAGGTAGGTCACTTTCTGGGCGACGGAGACGCCGTGGTCCGCGAACCGCTCGAAGTAGCGGCTGGCGAGGGCCACGTCCACGGTGGTCGCCGGCGACTCGGTCCACTCGGGTGAGGCGATGGCCTTGAAGACGCTCAGGTGCAGGTCATTGATGGCGGTGTTCGCCTTCAGGATGTCCCTGGCCACCTCGAGGTCGCGGCTCTCCAGCAGCACCGTCAATTTGTCGGCGATCTCCTGGTCCAGTTCGGCCATGCGGTTGAAGGTCCCGGTCATGGACTCCGGAATGACCGTGGACGGGTACCGGAGGCGGGCCAGCTGGGCGATGTGGCGCGCGAGGTCGCCCATCCGCTCCAGTGAGGCACTCATCCGCAGCGAGCCCACGATCATGCGCAGGTCGCTCGCCACGGGACCCTGCAAAGCCAGGATGTCGATGGCCCGCTCATCGAGGCTGTTCTGCAGGAAGTCGATGCGCGCATCCGCCGCGATGACGTCCTGGGCGAGGTCCACGTCCGCGACCTGGAATGAAGTGGTGGCCTTGTCTATGGCTTCGCTGACCAGCCGGGAGATCTCCACCAGCTGGTCACCGACCTGGGTGAGCTCTTCCTGAAAAACCTTACGCACGTAGGCGTCCTTTCCTTGGAACTCCTGCCGGCCGCTCCAGGGCAGCAGGAATCGTGTCGCCATGGGGCGCTCTAACCATTAACTCTGTCATCGCCCGGTAAACGATTATGCCCATGGAGGTGAACGTTAGTTGAACCGTTCGCGGTGAGGGCTTCGAAGCGCCGGTGGCCTCCGGGCAAGAGCATAAAGTGGAGCTGTGGATCCTATGCTCATTGGTCTGGTTGCAGGCCTCGTCGGCCTGGCGCTTGGCACGTTCGGCGTGCTGGCGTTCCGGGTCAGCGAGAAGCAGCGCGAGCTGCTGGAGGTCGACGCCGGGGAACCTGCGCTGCCGGACGGGGCGGCGGAGGTGCTGGCCGTCGTCGGACGTGCCTTCGTGGTCCTGGATGACGTCGACGGCGTTGTCCGTGCCAGCCCGGCAGCCTACGCCTACGGCCTGGTCCGCGGCCATACCGTGGTCCACAAGGAACTCCTGGACATGACCGCGGGTGTGCGGCGCGATGGCGTCATCCTGGAGAAGCAGCTGGAGCTCCCGCGCGGACCGCTGGGGCAGGGGACCATCATCGTCCAGGTCCGGGCAGCCATGCTGGGTGAGGAATACATCCTGCTCCTGGCCGATGACCGGACCGAGATCACCCGCACGGAAGAGATCCGTAACGACTTCGTCGCCAACGTCTCGCATGAACTGAAGACGCCCGTCGGCGCCATTTCCCTGCTGGCCGAGGCCCTCGAGTCGTCCGCGGACGACGAAGAAGCGGTCCGCCGGTTCGCCAAGCGGATGCACAAGGAGTCAGCCCGCCTCGCCGCACTGGTCCAGGACATCATCGAGCTGTCCCGGCTGCAGGGCGCCAGCGTGACGCAGCAAGGCGGCCCCGTGGACATCAACGCGGTCATCGCCGAGGCCGTGGACCGGTCGCAGCTGCCCGCCGAGAGCAAGAACATCAGCATCGTGGTGGGCGGCCGCACCGAGGGCAAGGTCTTCGGCGACCAGGACCTTTTGGTCACCGCGCTGCGCAACCTCATCGACAACGCCATCCGCTATTCACCGGCCAACACCAGAGTGGGAATCGGCGTACGTTCCAGGGAGGGCCTGGTGTCCATCTCCGTGACCGACCAAGGGGACGGGCTCACGCCCGAGGATCAGGAACGCGTCTTCGAACGCTTCTACCGCGTCGATGCCGCCCGTTCGCGACAGACCGGCGGCACCGGCCTGGGCCTGAGCATCGTCAAACATGTGGCCTCAAACCATGGCGGCGAGGTGACGCTCTGGTCCCAGCCGGGCCAAGGATCGACCTTCACGCTGCGGCTTCCCGAGATGGAAGGACAGGACAGCGACCGTCCGGTCCCCGACGCTCCGGCACCGTCGCCGGCGCGGCAGCCGGCCGGCCGGCCTGCACCCACCCAAGTACCCCGCGCCGCCGGCGCAACAGAACGAGGAGCTAGCGCTTGAGCAGGATTTTGATAGTGGAGGACGAGGAGTCGTTCAGCGATCCCTTGTCCTATTTGCTGGGCAAGGAAGGATTCGAGGTTGAGGTGGTGGACAACGGCCTCGACGCGATCACGGAATTCGACCGCAACGGCGCCGACCTTGTCCTGCTGGACCTGCAGCTGCCCGGCCTGTCCGGCACCGAGGTATGCCGCCAGCTCAGGCAGCGTTCCAGCGTTCCAGTGATCATGCTGACGGCCAAGGACTCGGAGATCGACAAAGTCGTGGGCCTGGAGCTCGGCGCGGACGACTACGTCACCAAGCCCTATTCCTCCCGCGAACTGGTGGCCCGGGTCAGGGCGGTCCTGCGGCGCCAGGGCGAGCCGGAGGAACTGATTTCCTCAACGGTCCAGGCCGGCCCGGTCCGGATGGACATCGAACGCCACGTCGTGAGTGTGGACGGCGAGCAGGTCCTGCTGCCATTGAAGGAGTTTGAGCTCCTGGAGATGCTCCTGCGCAACTCCGGCCGGGTCCTCACCCGGGGGCAGCTGATTGACCGGGTCTGGGGGTCGGACTACGTCGGCGACACCAAGACCCTTGACGTCCACGTCAAACGCCTCCGCGGCAAGATCGAGCCAGATCCCTCCGCACCCCGGTTCCTGGTCACCGTGCGGGGCCTCGGTTACAAGTTCGAACCCTAGGCCCCGGGCAGCCAAGGCTGTCCAGGCCAGCGCAACAGCAAAGGGAGGGCCAACCGGCCCTCCCTTTGCTGTACGTCTCGGGCGCCCGCCTTGGCGGGCTCCCCGCTAGCGGCTGGTGGCGGTTGCCGTTGCGCTTGGCGTGGCGGTGGCCGTTGCGCTGGCGCCGGCGGACGACGACGGCGAAGCCGACGGGCTCGCAGTGGGCAGGTAGTCCTTGTATTCCTTCAATGTGGCATCCAGGACCGGCACCTTGACCGTGCTGGTGACGTTTGTGCCGTTCTCGCTGATCTTGACGTCCACCAGCGAACCCGGCTTTCCGCCGGTGGTGCTCAGGATGGCAGGGTCGGTGTTTTCGTTCAGCAACGTGTAGGAGTTCGCCTTCACCGGAACTTCGGTCTGTGAGCCCTTGGCGCCGTTGACCGTGAGCTTCACGTCCTTGGAAGAGGAGTTGTAGACCGCGCCGATCAGGCGGCCGGGTCCGTCTTCGCCGCTGGAAACGATGAGGATGTTCCGCAGCTGCAACGGGCCGAGGTCTGCGCGGATGCCGTCCGAGGCGGAGTACTGGTGGCTGGTCTGCTGGGGCGTGATGTAACCGCAGCCCGCAGTCAGCAGGCTGACGCCAAGGGCAGCAGCCGTCAGTGCCAGTTTGCCGCGCTGGGCCCGGTTCATCGCAGTGGAACGCACGTCACGTACTCCTCGAGAAATTTGAAGTCTTTTGCAGCCATAGCCTATCCGCAAACGGGGTCAAACGAGGATTCGAGGCCGTCACATCGACTGTGGGAACGCTCACCTGATGCACTAATATCCTCATCCGTCAAGGGGGTCGAGGAGGTCGATTGGGCCGTTTTTCCGCGTATTTTCGCGGTTGGGAGCCCTTTCTCCGGCCGGTCATATGCCTGAATCGTGATAAACTGGTCTGCGGGAAAGGGGAAATGTCCACATGGTATTTGAGGTCGGCGAGACAGTAGTTTACCCTCACCACGGTGCTGCGAAGATTGAAGAAATCAAGATGCGCACCATCAAGGGCGAAGAGAAGATGTATCTCAAGCTCAAGGTGGCTCAGGGTGATCTGACCATTGAAGTTCCAGCAGAAAACGTGGACCTTGTTGGGGTTCGGGACGTAGTGGGCAAGGAAGGCCTGGAGCACGTGTTTGATGTGCTTCGTGCCGAGTTCACCGAAGAACCCACCAACTGGTCACGCAGGTACAAGGCAAATCTGGAGAAGCTTGCTTCCGGTGACGTCATCAAGGTGGCAGAGGTCGTTCGCGACCTGTGGCGCCGGGATCACGACCGGGGCCTTTCCGCAGGCGAAAAGCGAATGCTGGCCAAGGCCCGCCAAATTCTGATTTCAGAGTTGGCACTGGCTGAAAAGACCGACGAGGAGAAGGCCGCAAGCGTTCTCGACGAGGTCCTGGCTTCCTAAGAATTTAGCCCCGGCAGCACTAACGTGCCGCCGGGGCTTCTTTTTGCCCGAAACCGGGCTGCGTCCCGGGCACGGCGCAGCCGCCACGGCGTCGTAGGCTAGTCCGCATGAGTGAATCAACGCCCCTGGTCACGGGAGTCATCGTGGTGGCCGCCGGTTCCGGGCAGCGGCTCGGCTACGGGATGCCCAAGGCGGCTGTCCCCCTCGGAGGCGAACCGATCCTGATGCATGCCTTGCGGGGCATCGTCGCCTCCGGTGTTGCGAGCCAGGTCTGCGTGGTGCTGCCCGCAGGGGACGAAGGCCTGCGCCGTCTCTGCGGCAGTTTCCGGGACGAACTGGCCGACGGCGGCCCCCTCCTCACCCTTGTGGACGGCGGCGCCACCCGGGCTGACTCCGTCCGCGCCGGTATGGCTGCCCTGATGGACGGCACGGAAGCGGTCCTGGTCCATGATGCCGCCAGGGCGCTGACGCCCGAGTCCGTCTTCCACCGCGTAACGGAAGCCCTTGCCGCCGGCGCTGCCGCCGTCATTCCCGTTCTCCCCGTCGTGGACACCATCAAGACCGTTGCAGCCACGTCCGGAGGGGACAGCGTTTTCGCGCCGGAGGTGGTCACGGGAACGGCCCGCCGCGAGGAACTGCGGGCCGTTCAGACACCCCAAGGATTCACCCTCGACACGCTGGTGCAGGCGCACCGGTCCGCCGAGGGCCTGGACCGGCGGGAGTCGGCGGCCGTCACCGATGACGCAATGCTCGTGGAGATGCTGGGGACGCCGGTCTACGCTGTCCGCGGCTCAACCCAGTCGCTGAAGATCACCACGCCGCTTGACCTGATCTTCGCCGAAGGGCTCCTTGAGGGTCCCCTTGGCGCCCGGTGGGTGGAAGGGTGAGCGCGGACATGATCCTGCCGCGGACCGGTGTGGGTATCGACGTCCATGCATACGCCGCCCACGGCAAGGACCGCCCGTTGTGGCTCGGCGGACTCTTCTGGCCCGGCGAACGCGGCCTGGCCGGCCATTCTGACGGCGACCCGGTGGCCCACGCCGCAGCGGATGCGCTGTTCTCCGCCGCCGGCATCGGCGACCTTGGCACCCACTTCGGCACCGACCGCCCGGAATTCGCCGGTGCGTCGGGTGTGACGCTGCTCGCCGAAGCGGCGCGGATCGTCCGGGCTGCGGGTTTCGAGATCGGCAATATCGCCGTCCAGTTCGTGGCCAACCGGCCGAAGTTCGGTCCCCGCCGGGAAGAAGCTCAGCACGTCCTCTCAGAGGCCGCCGGTGCACCGGTGAGCGTCACTGCCACCACCAGCGACGGCCTGGGATTCACCGGCCGTGGCGAGGGCATCTCCGCGGTGGCTACCGCCTTGGTCTACCCACGGACCAGCGGCACCATCGGCTAGTCTGGAGCGGTGACCCTGCGCTTCTATGACACCGCCTCCGCCGAAGTCCGGAACTTCACCCCGATCGTTGAGGGCAAGGTCAGCCTCTATTACTGCGGGGCCACGGTGCAGGGAATGCCCCACGTGGGGCACATCCGTTCCGCCATCGCCTTCGACCAGCTGACCCGCTGGCTGCAATACCGGGGCCTTCGCGTCACTGTGGTCCGCAACGTCACGGACATTGACGACAAGATCCTCGCCAAATCCGAGGCATCATTCGCGCCGGACTTCATCCCCGAGCCGGGAGAAGTGCCGCGGGAGGAGTGGTGGGCGCTGGCATACCGTTACGAGCGGGAATTCCTGGCGGCCTACGACACCCTCGGCGTCTCCCGCCCCACGTACGAGCCCCGGGCCACCGGGCACATCCCCGAGATGCACGCCCTGATCCAACAGCTCATCGACCGCGGCCACGCCTACCCCGCGCTGGACGAATCAGGCGACGTGTACTTTGACGTCCGTTCCTGGGGCAACTACGGGGCACTCACCCGGCAAAACATCGACGACATGCAGGCAGCGCCCGACGCCGATCCCCGCGGGAAGAAGGATCCCCGCGACTTTGCGTTGTGGAAGGGTTCCAAAGAAGGCGAGCCGGCCACCGCCAGCTGGGCCTCGCCGTGGGGTGCGGGGCGTCCGGGCTGGCACCTGGAATGCTCCGCCATGGTCACCAAGTACCTGGGGACTGCCTTCGACATCCACGGCGGCGGACTGGACCTGCGTTTCCCGCACCACGAAAACGAGATGGCCCAGTCGCAGGCTGCGGGACATGGCTTCGCCAACTTCTGGATGCACAACGGCATGGTGACCTACCAGGGCGAAAAGATGTCCAAATCCGTTGGGAACACCATCAGCCCCACCGAAATGCTGGAACTCGCTTCCCCTCGGGTTGTCCGCTACTACCTTGGCCAGGCCCACTACCGCTCCGTCCTGGACTACCGGCCCACGTCCCTTCAGGAAGCCGCTGCCGCCGTCGAACGCATCGACGGGTTCCTGGCGAAGGCCGTGGCGCGCTTCGGCGCCGATTTCGGGTTGGTGGCCGGCGGCTCCGCTGACCCGGCTGAGGCACTTGACGCGTTTTCAACTGCGATGGACGACGACCTGAATGTTCCGCGTGCCCTGGCGGCGCTGCACGAGACCGTGCGGGCCGGGAACACGGCCCTGGCGGACGGGGACGACGACGCTGCCCGGAAAGCGATGTACGCCGTCGTCACCATGACCGACGTCCTGGGACTCAACGCCGTCGCCGGTTCCGGGCAGGCGGGCAGCCGGGAGGCCGACGCCTTGGGCGTCCTGGTGGAGGCGCAGCTGGCGGCCCGTGCCGCTGCCCGTGCCGCCAAGGACTGGGCTGCTTCCGACGCCATCCGGGACACCCTCAACCAGGCCGGCGTCGTGGTGGAAGACGGCCCGGACGGTGCCACCTGGAGCCTCAAGCGGGACTGATCAGCCACTGCCCCTGAGCACGCCCGCAGCCCCCGCGCGTCGATTTTTCTTCGGTCAGTAGACTGGTAGGCAGACTCAGTCAGCACAATCAAGGGTGGAACATCATGGCCAACAATGGTCGCCGATCGGTTAAAGCGAAGAAGGGCCCAACCATCGGAACCGGTGGCCATGGCCGCAAGGCCCTCGAAGGCAAGGGCCCGACGCCCAAGGCCGAGGACCGTCCGTACCACAAGGCGCACAAGGCCAAGCAACTGGCCGAACGGTCCGCAGCCAAGCGCAGTCCGGGTGCACGCAGCGCCGGTGCCGCCAAGTCAGGCCCCAAGGGACGCGCCACCGAAGAAGTGGTCACCGGCCGCAACTCCGTGGTCGAAGCGCTCCGCGCGGGCATCCCGGCAAAGGCCCTGCACGTGGCCATCCGCATCGAGATGGACGACCGCGTCAAGGAGTCCCTGAAGCTCGCCGCCGAACGCGGCATCCCGCTGCTCGAAACCGGCAAGCCCGAACTGGACCGGATGACCGACGACGCCGTCCACCAGGGCCTGGTGCTCCAGATTCCGCCGTATGAGTACCAGGACGCGTACGAACTGGCCGAGGAGACGGTGGAGAAGTGGAAGAAGGGGCACGTCAGCAACGCGCCGCTCTTCGTCGCCCTTGACGGCATCACCGACCCCCGGAACCTCGGAGCGATCATCCGTTCCGTCTCCGCGTTCAGCGGCCACGGCGTCATTGTTCCGGAGCGCCGCTCCGTCGGTGTCACGGCCTCGGCCTGGAAGACCAGCGCCGGCGCGGCGGTCCGCGTCCCCGTTGCCCGCGCCTCCAACCTGAACAACGCCCTGAAGCAGTTCAAGGGCATGGGCATCTTCGTGCTGGGGCTCGACGGCGACGGCGACGTCTCGCTGCCCGACCTCACTTTGGCCACCGAGCCGGTGTGCATCGTGGTGGGCTCGGAAGGCAAGGGCCTGAGCCGCCTGGTCCGGGAGAACTGCGACCAGATTGTCTCCATCCCGATCGACTCCGCCATGGAGTCCTTGAACGCCTCCATGGCCGTGGGCATCTCGCTGTACGAGGTCTCCCGCCAGCGCGCGGCGGGGTAGTGGCCCACCGCCCCCGGTGCGGGGGCACGATTGCCTTGCAGTGCCGGGGTGACGGGGCAGGTCAACCGCCCCGGGCGGCTATCATTTAGGTGATGGTCATGCCGCTTTTCGACACCGCATCCACCATGGACGCCTCCTCGGCTGTTCCCCTCGGTGTCAGTGTCCCGCGCGTTGATTCAGGCGGTACACGCCACCACGCCGGCGGCCGCGCCAATGTTGCCTGTTTCGCGCCAGCCGTGCCCAGCCTGGACATCGTGTACTGCCCCCCGGGCGGCCAGTGGCGGTCCCGGACCCTGCCGAACGTGGCGCGCGGCGTCCATCACGGCATCGTCGAGGACCTGCCCTTTGGTTCGCGGTACGGGTTCCGCCCGTCCTCAGACCGCCGGCCCCTGCCGCCGCACGCCTCCGCCTCGGGAAACGGGGACGACGCCGGCAACCCGCCGTTGCTGCTGGACCCGTACGGCCGGGGGGTGGACGAGCAGGACGGACTGCTGGCCAGCGTCCGGACCGCACCCGATTTCGATTGGGGATCGGACGAGCGTCCGGCCCTGCCGTGGCGCAACACAATTCTCTATGAAGCCCATGTCAAGGGCCAGAGCAAGCTCCACCCCGACGTGCCTGAGGACCTACGGGGCACCTACGCCGGCATGGGCCACCCAGCCGTGGTGGAGCACCTCACCGGCCTGGGCATCACTGCCGTGCAGCTCCTGCCTGTGCACTTCCACCTCGACGAGCTGCACCTGCAGGACCTGGGGCTCACCAATTACTGGGGCTACAACACCGCCGCGTTTTTCGCCCTGCACCCCGGCTACGCCACCCGTGCCGCCCGGGAAGCGGGCCCGCAGGCTGTCCAGGACGAGTTCAAGGGCATGGTCAAGGCCCTGCACGCCGCCGGACTCGAAGTCATCCTCGACGTCGTCTACAACCACACAGCGGAGGGAACCCAGGACGGTCCGGTCATCAGCTTCCGCGGACTGGGGGAGCAGGCGTACTACCGGATGGACAGCCACGGAAAGTACGTGGACACCACCGGGTGCGGCAACACCTTGAATTTCGGCGAACCGCATGTGGTCCAACTGGCGGTCGATTCACTGCGGTACTGGGTGGACGAGTTCCACGTTGACGGTTTCCGGTTCGACCTTGCCGTCACCCTCTGCCGGAACGCCGGGAACGAGTTCGACCCCAACCACCCGTTCCTCACCGCCATCGCCGCGGATCCCGTCCTCTCCGGCGTCAAACTGATTGCCGAGCCGTGGGACATTGGCTACGGCGGCTGGCAAACCGGGCGGTTCCCGCCAGGCTGGGTGGACTGGAACGACCACTTCCGGGACGCCGTCCGGACGTTCTGGCTGGCGGACCGGGCAGCCATGGATGCGGGCGGCCACGGCGGAACCATGGCCAAACTCGCCGATTCGCTCTCCGGTTCGGCCGGCCTCTTCCAGGCATCCGGCCGCTCACGGCTGGCATCCGTGAATTTCGTTACCGCCCACGACGGCTTCACCATGAACGACCTCGTCTCCTTCGACAGGAAGCACAACGAGGACAACGGTGAAGAGAACAGGGACGGGCACGGCGACAACCGCAGCTACAACCACGGCGTGGAGGGGCCCACCGAGAACGGCCTGATCCTGGCCAGGCGCGCGCAGTCCCGGCGCAACCTGATGGCGTCACTGATGGTATCGCTCGGAGTCCCCATGATCACTGCCGGTGACGAGCTGGCCCGGACGCAACTGGGCAACAACAACGCCTACTGCCAGGACAACGCCATGACCTGGCTTGACTGGACCTTGACCCCGGAGGCGCACGAAATGCTGCGCAGCACCAAGCGCTACATCCGGCTGCGCAAGGAATTCCTGGCCGCCCAGCCCCATGATTTCCCCGTCCGGGACGAGCAGTCCTACCTTTACTGGTTCGACCAATTCGGGCAGCCGATGTCCGCTGAACGCTGGAACGATCCGCACCACCGGGTCCTGCAACTCCTGCTGGGCGATGACGGCGGCGCCCTCGCCGGGCTGGTGGTGGTGAACGGCGGTGCCACGGATGTACAAATCACGTTGCCGGACCTCGGGCGGGCGGCGCCGAGCCTTTTCGAGCTGCGCCTGACCACATCGCCGCTCCATGAGCAGCGGCAGGGCATCCGGGTTGCCTCGGGCGAGACCGATGTTGCCGAGGCCAACTCCATCAGCATCTACCGAACCTAGACCCAGTACAACCGGCCGGCAGGTACACCCCAATGCGCAACCGCTCCATGCTTCCCTTGCTCCTTACCGCCCTGGTGGTGCTGGCGCTGGTGGCATTCGGCGGGGCCGGGCTGTTGGGCGGCCAAGGGGAAGGCACGACGCCGGGCGCGGCCTCCGGAGCGAGTACGGCTCCCGGCGGCCCGGGTACGCCGGCGCCGGGAAAGAGCGCGGCGCCACACCGGGGAGCCAACCCGTCCAGCCTGCCGGAAATCCAGGAGTCCGCGCTCCCGGTGGAAGGACGCCGCGTCCTGGCGCTGATCCGGGCCGGCGGCCCATACCAGTTCAGCCAGGACGACCAGGTGTTCGGCAACTTTGAGCGCGTCCTGCCTGCACGGGACCGGGGTTACTACCGCGAGTACACGGTTCGAACCCCCGGCGAACCGGACCGGGGCGCGCGCCGGATCGTGGCAGGCAACGGCGGGGAGAAGTATTACACCGGAGACCACTACGCGACATTCAAGTACATAGCGGAAGGCAGCTAGCGCACCCATGAAAATTCTTTCCGGCGACACCTGGACCCTCGAAGAGCTGGAGGCGCAGGTAGCGGACACCGGGCGCCGCAGCCTTGTGGTCCCGCCGGCCGACAGCAAACGCGCCGTCCTGGAAACCTTCGGCGAGGTCCTGGACTTTCCTGAGCACTACGGTGTGAACCTGGATGCGCTGAACGATTCGCTGCACGACTTCGCGGACAACATCACGGACAACGGCAATCCGCCGGTGACAGTCCTGTGGCAGGTTGCGGCCCCGTTCCGCGCTGACCGGTCGTTCGGGATCATCTGCGAGATCCTGCAGGACGCAGAACGGTACGCGGGCAAGGACCTTGCCGTCACGGCTGTCCTGCTCTGAGGCTCCTGGCTCCAAGCTGAGGGCTCCGCAGGCACCTGGTGTCCGGCCGGGGGCGGCCGGACACCAGGTCAGGCGTTGACGATCAGGCCGAGCTCCGCTTTCGAGGCCAACGCCTCGTGCCGGGGCAGCACCCGGACCGTGTAGCCGAACGGTCCGGAGCGGTCGATCAGCAGTGAGCCGCTGAACAGGTGGCGGCCGCTGCCCAGGTCTTCCTTCACCTGCAGTTCCATCATGGTGATGTCAGCCAGGGTGTCATTCTCCTCGGCCCTTCCGTAGGCCACCTCGACGCAGACATCTTCCGGAGTCAGTGCGTTCAACGCCACGTACGCATTGACCTGGAGGGTGTCGCCGATCTGCGGATCCTCCGAAACGCCCACCGAATCAACATGCTCCACGTGGACCTGCGGCCAGGTGCCGCGAACCTTGGCAGACCAGGCTGCCAGCGCCCGGGCCTGCGCATATGAATTCGCGGTGGCGCTGCGCCCGGCGTCAGCCGCCGGGCGGTAAAGGATGTTGACGTAGTCCCGGAGCATCCGCTCGGCGGAGACCGCGGGTCCCAGATGCGAGAGCGTGTGCTTGATCATGGATACCCAGTGCGTGGGAACTGTCTCGCTCCGGGTCGTGGAGGGGCCGGCCGCCCCCGCACCATCGGACACCGTGCTCCCGTAGAAGCGCGGCGCCACCTGGGTTTCCAGCAGTTCGTACAGGGCAGCGGCCTCGATGTCGTCCCGCTCTTCCGGGGATGCGTCGTTGTTGGCCGTCGGAATTGCCCAGCCATTCTCGCCGTCGTACATCTCGTCCCACCAGCCGTCCAGGACGGACAGGTTCAGCGACCCGTTCAGGGCGGCCTTCATGCCCGATGTACCGCAGGCCTCCAACGGCCGCAGCGGGTTGTTCAGCCACACGTCGCAGCCAGGGAACAGCGTCCTGGCCATCGCGATGTCGTAGTTGGGCAGGAACGCGATGCGGTGCCGGACCTCGGGGTCGTCAGTGAACCGCACCAGGTCCTGGATCATCTTCTTGCCGGCGTCATCGGCCGGGTGGGACTTTCCGGCGATGACCAACTGGATGGGGTGGTCCTTGTGCAGCAGGAGTGCCTTGAGCCGCGCAGGTTCCCGCAGCATCAGGGTCAGGCGTTTGTACGTGGGCACGCGGCGGGCAAACCCGATGGTGAGTATGTCCGGGTCCAGGACGTTGTCCGTCCAGCCCAGTTCGGCGTCGGCCGCGCCGCGCTTCTTCCATGCAGCACGGAGCCGACGGCGCACATCCTCCACCAGTGCCGCCCGCATTTCGCGGCGAAGTGCCCATACGTCGGCGTCGCTGACGTTGTAGGCCAGGTCCCATTTGCCCAGTGCTTCCGCTTCGCTGCCGAACTGGTCCCGTGCCAGCTTGGAGATCCGGCTGTCCACCCACGTGGGGACGTGGACGCCGTTGGTGACGGAGGTGATGGGGACCTCCGAGTGGTCGAATCCCGGCCACAGGGCGGAGAACATCCCGCGGGACACTTCGCCGTGCAGTTTGGCCACGCCATTGGCGCGCTGGGCCAGGCGGAGGCCCATGACGGCCATATTGAAGACGGCGGGGTTTCCGTCGGCGTAGTTTTCGCGGCCCAGTTCCAGGATCCTGTCCAGCGGGACGGCGGGTGCCAGGCCGGCCTGGAAGAAGTGGCTGATTTGGGCGATCTCGAACCTGTCAATGCCCGCCGGGACCGGGGTGTGGGTGGTGAACACCGTGGAGGCGCGGCCGGCGGCCAACGCCTCGTCGAATGTCAGGGCCTGTTCCCCTGACATCAGTTCCTGGATGCGTTCAATGCCCAGGAATCCTGCGTGTCCCTCGTTGGTGTGGAACACCTCCGGGGCGGGGGACCCTGTCAGTTTCTGGAATGCGCGCAGGGCCTTGACACCGCCCATGCCCAGCAGCAGCTCCTGCTGCAGCCGGTGGTCACCACCACCGCCGTACAGCCGGTCGGTGATGCTCCGCGCGGCGTCGTCGTTGCCGGGCACGTTGGAGTCCAGCAGGAGCAGCGGGACGCGGCCGACGTCGGCACGCCAGATATGTGCCAGGAGCCGGCGTCCGTTGGGCAGCGGGAGCGCTACCTCCAAGGCCTTTCCGTTGCCGTCCGGGGATGGCTCGCGGAGCAGTGTGAGGGGCAGGCCGTCGGGGTCCAGGACAGGGTAGGTCTCCTGCTGCCAGGCGTCCCGGGACAGTGACTGCTTGAAGTAGCCGGCCTGGTAGAGCAGGCCCACACCCACCAGGGGAACGCCCAGGTCCGAGGCCGCCTTGAGGTGGTCGCCGGCCAGGATGCCCAGGCCGCCCGAGTACTGGGGGAGGACCTCGGTGATGCCGAATTCGGGCGAGAAGTAGGCAATGGCGGCGGGTGCCTCCGGCCCCAGGCCCTGGTACCAGCGCGGCTCCTCGAGATACCGGTCAAGGTCCACTTCGGCCGCGCGGACCCGGTCCACGACGGACTGGTCCGCGGCGAGCCGCTGGAACTCCTCCCGGCTGACCATGCCCAGGAAGCCGATGGGGTCCTGCCCGCTTTCCTCCCACAGGCGCGGGTTCAGCCCGGCGAAGAGCTCGCGCGTGGGGCGGTGCCAGGACCACCGCAGGTTGCTGGCCAACCGGGCCAGCGGCCGGATGGGCTCGGGGAGGACTGTACGGACCGTAAACCTGCGGATTGCCTTCACCTGCGCCACACTAACCGACAACCTGCCGGGCCGGAACAAGCTTTGGGTTTCTTTTGGGTAAATGACAGGGGCGTGAAGAAATTGGGCGGCGGCGCGATGGATTTTAGGGAGCAGCCTTAGCAATCCTGGGCATTTCTCGCTAACGTCGAGCCTGTGACGACTAACTCAGGAACCAGTGCCGCATCCACCAAAATGCCCCAGCGCCGCATAACCGAGGGTCTGCGGTTCGGGCGTTTTCCCATCACCAATGTGCAGCCCGTCGTCGACGGCGGAAAGGTCCCCGCCAAAGCCCTCCCCGGCGAGGCCATCGTTGTGGGCGCCACCGCCTTCCGGGAAGGCCATGACCAACTTGGTGTCAGCGCCGTCCTCCTGGACCCCACGGGTGCAGAGCGGCAGCGGGTCCGGCTTTCCCCGCCCCGCGGGGAACGCGGAATGGGGACCGACCGTTGGGAGGGCGTCCTCACGCCGTCGGAAACCGGCGACTGGTCCTTCGTCATCGAAGCCTGGCACGACCGCTACGGCACCTGGCACCACAACGCCGAGGTGAAGATCGACGCCGGCATCGACGTCGAGCTCATGCTTGCCGAAGGTGCCAAGCTGCTCGGTGAAGCCTCCGCGGAAGACTTCCGGGACGAGGTGGACCAGGCGGCCCTCCGGCATGCCTCGGAGGTCCTGGCTGACCAGTCCCGCAGCACCGAGGAACGCCTCGCGGCCGGGTTCGGCCAGGAAATCGCGGACATCGTTGCCCGCCAGCCCATCCGCGAACTGGTGACCGTCTCGGAGAAGTTCCCCCTTCTGGTGGAGCGGGACCGGGCAGGCCGGGGCGCTTGGTACGAGTTCTTCCCGCGGTCCGAAGGCGCTGTCAAGGACCACAACACCGGCGTCTGGACCTCAGGAAACTTCCGGACGGCAGCCCGCCGCCTCGACGCCGTCGCGGCCATGGGCTTCGACGTCCTCTACATGCCCCCGATCCACCCCATCGGCGTCCAGCACCGCAAGGGGCCCAACAACACCCTCGTGGCCGGCCCGCATGATCCGGGTTCGCCCTGGGCCATCGGCGCCAAGGAGGGCGGCCACGACGCCATCCACCCCGATCTCGGTTCCTTCGAGGACTTTGACGCTTTCGTGGCCCGCGCCAACGAACTGGGCCTGGAAGTTGCGCTGGACCTGGCCCTGCAGGCGGCCCCCGACCACCCGTGGGTGCAGACGCACCCCGAATGGTTCACCACCAGGGTGGACGGCACCATCGCCTACGCAGAAAATCCGCCGAAGAAGTACCAGGACATTTATCCGCTGAATTTCGACAATGACCCGGAAGGTCTTTCCCGCGAAATTCTCCGCATTGTGCTGCTGTGGGTCAGCCACGGGGTAAAGATTTTCCGGGTGGATAACCCGCACACCAAACCGGTGTGGTTCTGGGAATGGCTTATCGCCGAGGTGAATAAGGCCGTCCCCGGCGTCGTATTCCTCGCCGAGGCATTCACGCGGCCCGCCATGATGCACGCCCTGGGCCGGGCAGGCTTCCAGCAGTCCTACACCTACTTCACCTGGCGCAACACCAAGAAGGAGATCGAGGCGTACTTCGACGAAGTCAGCCACGAATCCCCGGCGTTCTTCCGCCCCAATTTCTTCGTCAACACCCCTGACATCCTCACCGAATACCTCCAGTACGGCGGGCCCGCGGCATTCCGGATCCGGGCGGTGCTTGCCTCCACCGGAAGCCCGCTGTGGGGCGTCTACGCCGGCTACGAACTCTACGAGCACGTTGCCCGGCCCGGCGCCGAGGAATACATCGACAACGAAAAGTTCGAGTACAAGGCGCGCGACTGGGAAGCCGCCGCGGAGTCCGGGCGCTCGCTGGCACCGTACATCACGCGGCTTAACCACATCCGGCGGGACCACCCGGCCCTCTTGGACCTGCAGAACCTGACGGTCCACCAGAGCACCGACGAATCCACGGTGGTCTACTCCAAGCACAAGACCCTCCCCGACGGGACCAAGGACACCATCATTGTCGTGGTGAACGTGGACCCCCACGTCACCAAGGAATGCAGCGTCTTCCTGGACCTGGCAGCCCTGGAACTGGACCCGCAGGACCGCACCGCAGGCGGTGGCTTCTACGTGGACGACCTGATCTCCGGCCAAAGCTGGGAGTGGGGCGAGTACAACTACGTGCGGCTCGACCCGCACGTGGAACCGGCCCACATCCTGAGCGTGAGGAGAATGCATTCGTGAGTTTCAATCCGCAAAGTTCCGGCCACTTCACCCCAAAAAGCACGTTCGAGCTAAATGCGCCCGGCCTTCAGCATGACCCCCTGTGGTACCGCAAGGCCGTGTTCTACGAGGTACTGGTCCGGGCCTTTGCGGATGCCAACGGCGATGGGTCCGGGGATTTCTCCGGACTCATCGACCGGCTGGACTACCTGCAGTGGCTGGGCGTCGACTGCCTTTGGCTGCCCCCGTTCTTCCAGTCACCGCTGCGCGACGGCGGCTACGACATCTCGGACTACAACTCCGTGCTGGACGAATTCGGCACCATCAGCGACTTCAAGCGGCTCGTGGCGGAAGCCCATGCCCGTGGCGTCCGGGTCATCATCGACCTGCCGCTGAACCACACCTCCGACCAGCATCCCTGGTTCCAGGAATCCCGGAAAGACCCCGACGGCCCCTTCGGCGACTTCTATGTCTGGAGCGACACGGACGAGAAGTACCAGGACGCACGCATCATCTTCGTCGACACGGAGGAATCGAACTGGACGTTCGATCCCATCCGGCGGCAGTTCTTCTGGCACAGGTTTTTCAGCCACCAGCCGGACCTGAACTTCGAAAACCCCAAGGTGATCGAGGCCGTCTTCGACGTCGTCAGGTTCTGGCTGGACCAGGGAATCGACGGGTTCCGTGCGGACGCCATCCCCTACCTCTTCGAGGAAGAGGGCACCAACTGCGAGAACCTGCCCGCCACCCACGAGTTCCTCCGCAGCCTGCGGGCCATGGTGGACGAAAGCTACCCCGGCCGGGTGATCATCGCCGAGGCAAACCAGCCGCCCAATGAGGTGGTGGAGTACTTCGGGACAGAGGAGGAACCCGAATGCCACATGGCGTTCCACTTCCCGATCATGCCCCGCCTGTACTACGCCCTCAGGGACCAGAAGGCCGCGCCCATCATCGAAACCATGCGAGACACACCGGACATCCCCGACGGTGCCCAGTGGGGGACCTTCCTGCGCAACCACGATGAGCTGACCCTGGAGATGGTCACCGCTGACGAGCGCGCGGCCATGCTGGGCTGGTACGCGCCGGACCCCCGGATGCGTGCCAACATCGGCATCCGGCGCCGGTTGGCGCCACTGCTCGACAATTCGCGGGCCGAGATCGAGCTGATCAACGCGCTCCTGCTCTCACTTCCGGGGAGCCCGTTCCTCTACTACGGCGACGAGATAGGGATGGGGGACAACATCTGGCTCGAGGACAGGGACGCCGTCCGGACCCCCATGCAATGGAACCCGGACCGGAACGCGGGGTTCTCGCACGCCGATCCCGGCAAGCTGTACCTGCCGCCCATCCAGTCGCTGGTGTACAACTACGGCATGGCCAACGTCGAAGCCGAGGCCGCCCACTCCGGGTCGCTGTTGCGCTGGACACGGCAAATCCTCAGCGTCCGCAAGAACCACCCCGCGTTCGGCCTTGGCGGGTTCAAACACGTGCAAGCAGACCACGACGCCGTCCTGGCGTACCTGCGCGAGCTGCCGGCCAACAACCCGGCCGGGGCCCCGGCCGAAACAATTTTGTGCGCCTTCAACCTTTCCCAGCATCCTGTGGCCGCCACACTGGCCGTTCCCGAGTACGCGGGGAGGGGGCTGCGCGATGTTTTCGGCGGCCAACCCTTCCCGGGCATCGGTGATGACGGAAGCCTCACGTTGACCATCGGAAGCCATGACTTCTTCTGGCTGCGGATGCGGACGGCGGGGTCGAACCCGTCTTCGCCCTACACCCAGGCCATGCCCATCCTGTCGATAGAGAACTGAGATGAACCAGCCAATCCTCACTCCCGCCCTGACCGCGCTGCTCAAGGAATGGCTGCCGCAGCAGCGTTGGTTCCCCATCAAGACTCCCGACTTCGCCATGTCCCAAGTGGGCAGCCTGGGCCTGGCGGACCCCACCGGCCACGCAGCTTGGGCCGTGTTCCTCCTCAGTGCCATCACGGACGGGCCCGACGGCGGCCGCCGCACCACCGTGGTCCAGGTGCCGTTGAGCTTCCGCCCGGCACCGGCCGGTGGCATGGAACGGGCGCTCGTGGGCGAAGCGGCAGGAACCGACCCCTCCCGCCCTTGGGTCTACGACGCCGTGCACGATCCCGATTTCGTCGGCGCCTGGCTGGAACTCATCCGGCAGGAGGACAAGGCTGCAAGCGGGACCGCCACCGGACACCGCGTGGCCGGCCCATACCGGCTTCCCACCGCCAAAGGGGTGGTGAAAGTGCTGTCCGGAGAGCAGTCCAACAGTTCAGTCATTGTGGACGATGGCGAATCGGCGGCGATGGTGAAATTTTTCCGGGTGCTGTCTGACGGGACAAACCCGGAGATCGAAGTCGGGGCGGCGCTGACCACCGCCGGTACGCCCGAAGTGCCTGCAACCCTTGGCTGGGTCCGCGGAGAGTGGCTTGGGCAGGGCAAGCCCGTCCAGGGCGAGCTTGCGGTAGCCCACGAATTCCTGGCCGGCGGCCGTGATGCCTGGCGGCTGGCAGTGGACGCAGCACGCCAGGGTGCCGACTTCACGGCGGAGGCACGGGCCCTCGGTGCCGCCACGGCCAACGTGCACCGGCGGCTGGCGGAGGCTCTGGGGCAATCAGTGGAGCCCGGCGCCGGCAAGGGCATCGGACCCGCCGTAGCCCACCGCGTCCGCAGTGCCTGGGCGGAAGCCCGTGCCGCCGTCGGCCCCTATGACGCCGCATTGGGTGCCCTCCTGGCCGGCCTTGACGGGGCACCCACGGGCCCACTGCAGCGCATCCACGGCGACCTCCACCTGGGCCAAATCCTGCAGGTCGCAGGGCAACCCGGTGGCCATTCCCGGTGGGCCATCCTCGATTTCGAGGGCGAACCGCTGCGGCCCATCGCCGAACGGAACGTCCCCGACGTGCCCCTGCGCGACGTCGTGGGAATGTTGCGGTCGTTCGACTACGCGGCCGGCGCCGCCCAACGCGAGCAGGAAGGCGCCCAGGTCCCGGACACCTGGGTGGATGACTGCGCTGACGCCTTCCTGGAAGGGTACGGGGCCGTCATTCCCGGCACGGTGGACCGGACCTCGCCCTTGTTTGTGGCATTGTGGCTGGACAAGGCGCTGTACGAAGTTGTTTATGAAATGCGTAACAGGCCCGACTGGCTGGCGATCCCCGTGAATGCCTCCAGGCGGCTCCTGAGCGGTAATGGCACCGGCGATCAGGCCGGCGCAGCATCGGAAGGTAACGAAATGACAGGCTCAGCACAAACTGACCGCCCGGGGGTGCCGCTGCACGTGGACGAAGGCACCTTGGGCAAGATCGCGAACGGTGAACACCACGCGCCCCATTCCGTCCTTGGCGCGCACCTGGACGACTACGGCCACGTCACCGTCCGGACCGTCAAGCACCTGGCCGAAGCAGTCACCGTCGTCACCCAGGCCGGCGAAGTTCCCATGGAACACGAGGCCCACGGCGTGTGGGTTGCCGTGCTGGAACCCGTGCAGCAGGGTCATGTCCCCGACTACCGGCTCTCGGTCACGTACCCGGGCAAAGAGCCGCTGACGGTTGATGAGCCGTACCGCTACCTGCCCACCGTAGGAGAAGTGGACCTCCACCTCATCGGCGAGGGCCGGCACGAGAAACTTTGGGAAGTCCTCGGCGCCCACGTCCGGCACTACAAGTCTTCGCTGGGGGACGTCAACGGTGTTTCCTTTGCCGTGTGGGCTCCCAACGCACAGGCCGTCCGCGTCAAGGGTGACTTCAACGCCTGGGACGGACGCGAAAACTCGCTCCGCTCGCTGGGATCATCCGGGGTGTGGGAAGTCTTCATCCCGGGTGTGGCAGCGGGCGCCTGCTACAAATTCGAAATCCTGACCCGCGGCGGATACTGGGTCGAAAAGGCCGACCCCCTGGCGTTCGGCACCGAAGTTCCCCCGCTCACGGCCTCCCGGGTGGTGGAGCCGTCCTACGCTTTCAAGGACGACGAGTGGATGGAAGCACGCGCCCAGCGCGATCCGCACAACTCGGCCATGAGCGTGTACGAAGTGCACCTGGGCTCCTGGCGGCTGGGACTTGGCTACCGGGAACTGGCCAAGGAACTGGTGGAGTACGTCAAATGGCTGGGGTTCACCCACGTGGAGTTCATGCCGGTGGCGGAACACCCGTTTGGCGGCTCCTGGGGCTACCAGGTCACGTCCTACTTCGCGCCGACGTCCCGGTTCGGCCACCCCGACGAGTTCCGCTACCTGGTGGACACGCTTCACCAGGCCGGCATCGGCGTACTGCTGGACTGGGTCCCGGCCCACTTCCCCAAGGACGCCTGGGCGCTGGCACGATTCGACGGCGAGCCCCTCTACGAGCACTCTGATCCGGCCCTCGGCGAGCACCCGGACTGGGGGACCCTGATCTTTGACTTCGGCCGCACCGAGGTCCGGAACTTCCTGGTGGCGAACGCGCTCTACTGGCTGGACGAGTTCCACATCGATGGCCTGCGCGTGGATGCGGTGGCGTCAATGCTGTACCTCGACTACTCCAGGAAGGAAGGCGAGTGGCGGCCCAACCGCTTCGGCGGCCGGGAAAACCTGGAAGCGATCTCCTTCCTGCAGGAAGTCAACGCCACCGTCTACAAAACACACCCTGGCGCCGTCATGATCGCCGAAGAGTCGACGGCATTTCCGGGGGTGACTGCACCCACGAGCCACGGCGGCCTCGGCTTCGGCCTGAAGTGGAACATGGGGTGGATGCACGACTCGCTCAAGTACATCTCGGAGGACCCCTACAACCGCAGGTGGCACCACGGCACGGTGACGTTCTCCCTGGTATATGCGTTCACAGAGAACTTCCTGCTGCCCATCAGCCACGACGAAGTGGTCCACGGCAAAGGTTCCATGCTCCGCAAGATGCCCGGCGACCGCTGGCAGCAGCTGGCAAACCTTCGCGCGTTCTTTGCCTACCAGTGGGCGCACCCCGGCAAGCAGCTCATCTTCATGGGTACGGAATTCGGGCAGGAAGCAGAATGGTCCGAACAACACGGACTGGACTGGTGGCTGGCAGACATTCCGGCGCACAAGGGACTGCAGCTGCTGACCAAGGACCTCAACGAGTTGTACAAGTCAACGCCGGCGCTCTACACCCAGGACAACGTCGCGGCCGGGTTCCAGTGGATCAACGGGGGAGACGCCGACCGTAATGTCCTCTCGTTCATCAGGTGGGGCACCGACGGCGAACCGATCGTCTGCGCCATCAATTTCTCCGGCGGCCCGCATGTCGGCTACACCTTGGGCGTGCCATCGGCCGGCGCCTGGACTGAGGTCCTCAACACCGACCACACCACCTACGGCGGCTCCGGCGTCCTCAACGGTGGTGGGCTGACAGCCACCGCCGAAGGACAGGACGGGCAACCGGCCACCCTGACGGTGACGCTGCCTCCGCTGGGCGCATCCTACTTCAAGCCGGGAGCACCCACGTCGGCCTGATCACCCAAGGACACTCCGCAGTGAGTCGGAAGGGCCCGGAATCCGGCAGGATTCCGGGCCCTTCGCGTTGGCGAACCCGGCCGGCCGAGGACGGCCCAGGCAGCCGCTCCACGCCGACTGGCGATCCCGAATAAGTGGTGGTAGAGTTTATTTCCGCGCTGCTCCACGGAGTCAGGCGGACAACCGATCCCCCAAGCTTATGCTGAGGAAGATCGCGGACGCCGATTTGACACGCTGGAAGTCAGCCGGTAAGTTTGGAAAGTTGCTCCGGAGCGATCTGCGACTGGTTTTTGGTTGTGGTGGTGCCGGGTGTGTCTGTTGTTTGAGAACTCAATAGTGTGCCAAGTTTGTTGATACCAATTGTTTTATGGATTGGTTGAATTGACTGGATCCGCCACCCCGTGGTGTGGTCTGGTTTTTACAGCTGGTTTCAAATTTTGTGCAGCCGGGTGTGGTGTTATTTCCACCTGCTTGGTTGTGTCTGTTTTTCTTCAACGGAGAGTTTGATCCTGGCTCAGGATGAACGCTGGCGGCGTGCTTAACACATGCAAGTCGAACGATGAACTGGTGCTTGCACTGGGGATTAGTGGCGAACGGGTGAGTAACACGTGAGTAACCTGCCCTTGACTCTGGGATAAGCCTGGGAAACTGGGTCTAATACCGGATATGACCTTCCATCGCATGGTGGTTGGTGGAAAGCTTTTGTGGTTTTGGATGGACTCGCGGCCTATCAGCTTGTTGGTGGGGTAATGGCCTACCAAGGCGACGACGGGTAGCCGGCCTGAGAGGGTGACCGGCCACACTGGGACTGAGACACGGCCCAGACTCCTACGGGAGGCAGCAGTGGGGAATATTGCACAATGGGCGGAAGCCTGATGCAGCGACGCCGCGTGAGGGATGACGGCCTTCGGGTTGTAAACCTCTTTCAGTAGGGAAGAAGCGAAAGTGACGGTACCTGCAGAAGAAGCGCCGGCTAACTACGTGCCAGCAGCCGCGGTAATACGTAGGGCGCAAGCGTTATCCGGAATTATTGGGCGTAAAGAGCTCGTAGGCGGTTTGTCGCGTCTGCCGTGAAAGTCCGGGGCTCAACTCCGGATCTGCGGTGGGTACGGGCAGACTAGAGTGATGTAGGGGAGACTGGAATTCCTGGTGTAGCGGTGAAATGCGCAGATATCAGGAGGAACACCGATGGCGAAGGCAGGTCTCTGGGCATTAACTGACGCTGAGGAGCGAAAGCATGGGGAGCGAACAGGATTAGATACCCTGGTAGTCCATGCCGTAAACGTTGGGCACTAGGTGTGGGGGACATTCCACGTTTTCCGCGCCGTAGCTAACGCATTAAGTGCCCCGCCTGGGGAGTACGGCCGCAAGGCTAAAACTCAAAGGAATTGACGGGGGCCCGCACAAGCGGCGGAGCATGCGGATTAATTCGATGCAACGCGAAGAACCTTACCAAGGCTTGACATGAACCGGTAATACCTGGAAACAGGTGCCCCGCTTGCGGTCGGTTTACAGGTGGTGCATGGTTGTCGTCAGCTCGTGTCGTGAGATGTTGGGTTAAGTCCCGCAACGAGCGCAACCCTCGTTCTATGTTGCCAGCATGTGATGGTGGGGACTCATAGGAGACTGCCGGGGTCAACTCGGAGGAAGGTGGGGACGACGTCAAATCATCATGCCCCTTATGTCTTGGGCTTCACGCATGCTACAATGGCCGGTACAAAGGGTTGCGATACTGTGAGGTGGAGCTAATCCCAAAAAGCCGGTCTCAGTTCGGATTGGGGTCTGCAACTCGACCCCATGAAGTCGGAGTCGCTAGTAATCGCAGATCAGCAACGCTGCGGTGAATACGTTCCCGGGCCTTGTACACACCGCCCGTCAAGTCACGAAAGTTGGTAACACCCGAAGCCGGTGGCCTAACCCCTTGTGGGAGGGAGCTGTCGAAGGTGGGACTGGCGATTGGGACTAAGTCGTAACAAGGTAGCCGTACCGGAAGGTGCGGCTGGATCACCTCCTTTCTAAGGAGCACCTACAACGGTTGCTGTCCCGTGTATGCGGGGTGGTGGTGTTGTCAGGAGTAAAGGCCCGTTTCGCGGACGAGTGTTTCGTGGCGGGTGCTCAAGGGTGGAATATCAACAAATAGCGGTCGTGGTGTTTTCTGCTTGTCTTAGTACGAGCCAGTGATGGTTCTGGAACGGTGGGTGGGTGATGGCGCGGTTTAGTGTTTGGCACACTGTTGGGTCCTGAGGCAACAGGGCCACGGATGGCTCCTTTGGGGTTGTTGGTGGGTTTGTTTGTTTCTGGTTTCCTGGCTGCATCGATCATGCATGGGTGCGTCTGCTGTTGCGGGCGTGGTGTGTGGGGTGTGTGGTTTGGGGTTGTTGTTTGAGAACTACATAGTGGACGCGAGCATCTTGTATAAGAAGCAATTTCCAAGAATATGAACCTGGATCTGGCTGCGCTGTTGATGCCCTTTGTGGGTGTTGGGGTGTGGTTGGTTTCTGTGGTTCTCTCGAGAAATTTTTTTTGATCTTTGTGGTCAAGTTTTTAAGAGCACACGGTGGATGCCTTGGCATTAGGAGCCGAAGAAGGACGTAGGAATCTGCGATAAGCCTGGGGGAGTCGATAACCGGACTGTGATCCCAGGGTGTCCGAATGGGGAAACCCCGCCAAGCGCGCGAGTGACTTGGTGACCCGTACCTGAACACATAGGGTGCGTGGGGGGAACGCGGGGAAGTGAAACATCTCAGTACCCGCAGGAAGAGAAAACAATAGTGATTCCGTTAGTAGTGGCGAGCGAACGCGGATCAGGCTAAACCGTTCCATGTGTGATAGCCGGCGGGCGTTGCATGGTCGGGGTTGTGGGACTTTCCATACCAGTTCTGCCGGGCTGGTGGGGTGTGATGTGCGCGCATAGGTGAACGGTTTTGAAAGGCCGGCCAGAGAGGGTGTTAGTCCCGTAACCGTAATGTGTTTGTGCCGCCTGTGAGAGTATCCCAAGTAGTACGGGGCCCGAGAAATCCCGTGCGAATCTGTCAGGACCACCTGATAAGCCTAAATACTCCCTAATGACCGATAGCGGACCAGTACCGTGAGGGAAAGGTGAAAAGTACCCCGGGAGGGGAGTGAAACAGTACCTGAAACCGTGTGCTTACAATCCGTCGGAGCCAGTCTGATTCTGGTGACGGCGTGCCTTTTGAAGAATGAGCCTGCGAGTTAGTGTTACGTCGCGAGGTTAACCCGTGTGGGGCAGCCGTAGCGAAAGCGAGTCTGAATAGGGCGTTGCAGTGGCGTGATCTAGACCCGAAGCGAAGTGATCTACCCATGGCCAGGTTGAAGCGACGGTAAGACGTCGTGGAGGACCGAACCCACTTCAGTTGAAAATGGAGGGGATGAGCTGTGGGTAGGGGTGAAAGGCCAATCAAACTTCGTGATAGCTGGTTCTCCCCGAAATGCATTTAGGTGCAGCGTTGCGTGTTTCTTGCTGGAGGTAGAGCTACTGGATGGCTAATGGGCCCTACAAGGTTACTGACGTCAGCCAAACTCCGAATGCCGGTAAGTGAGAGCGCAGCAGTGAGACTGTGGGGGATAAGCTTCATAGTCGAGAGGGAAACAGCCCAGACCACCAACTAAGGCCCCTAAGCGTGTGCTAAGTGGGAAAGGATGTGGAGTTGCCCAGACAACCAGGAGGTTGGCTTAGAAGCAGCCACCCTTAAAAGAGTGCGTAATAGCTCACTGGTCAAGTGATTCCGCGCCGACAATGTAGCGGGGCTCAAGTACACCGCCGAAGTTGTGGCATTCAAACATGGCTAAGCCTTCGTGGTTCAGGTGTTTGGATGGGTAGGGGAGCGTCGTGTGGGCGGTGAAGTCGCGGTGTAAACCAGCGGTGGAGCCTACACGAGTGAGAATGCAGGCATGAGTAGCGAAAGACGGGTGAGAAACCCGTCCGCCGAATGATCAAGGGTTCCAGGGTCAAGCTAATCTGCCCTGGGTAAGTCGGGACCTAAGGCGAGGCCGACAGGCGTAGTCGATGGACAACGGGTTGATATTCCCGTACCGGCGAAAAACCGTCCATGTTGAACAGGGGATACTAACCGCCCGAGACCTGCCCGCTCACCCTTGTGGTGTTGTGGGTTTTGGTGGAGCGCGGGACCTGATCCTGGGAGGCAAGCGTATTAACAGGTGTGACGCAGGAAGGTAGCCGAGCCGGGCGATGGTTGTCCCGGTCTAAGGATGTAGGGCGAGTGGTAGGCAAATCCGCCACTCATGGTGCCTGAGATCTGATGGGACCCCCGTTTGGGGGGATTTGGTGATCCTATGCTGCCGAGAAAAGCATCGACGCGAGGTTTTAGCCGCCCGTACCCCAAACCGACACAGGTGATCAGGTAGAGAATACTAAGGCGATCGAGAGAATTATGGTTAAGGAACTCGGCAAAATGCCCCCGTAACTTCGGGAGAAGGGGGGCCCCAACCTTGATACACCTTCGCGGTGTGGAGGGGATCGGGGCCGCAGAGACCAGGGGGAAGCGACTGTTTACTAAAAACACAGGTCCGTGCGAAGTCGCAAGACGATGTATACGGACTGACTCCTGCCCGGTGCTGGAAGGTTAAGAGGACCGGTTAGCCTCACGGCGAAGCTGAGAATTTAAGCCCCAGTAAACGGCGGTGGTAACTATAACCATCCTAAGGTAGCGAAATTCCTTGTCGGGTAAGTTCCGACCTGCACGAATGGAGTAACGACTTCCCCGCTGTCTCAACCATAAACTCGGCGAAATTGCAGTACGAGTAAAGATGCTCGTTACGCGCAGCAGGACGGAAAGACCCCGAGACCTTTACTATAGTTTGGTATTGGTGTTCGGAGTGGCTTGTGTAGGATAGGTGGGAGACGTTGAAGCCCGGACGCCAGTTCGGGTGGAGTCATCGTTGAAATACCACTCTGGTCACTTTGGACATCTAACTTCGGCCCGTAATCCGGGTCAGGGACAGTGCCTGATGGGTAGTTTAACTGGGGCGGTTGCCTCCTAAAAAGTAACGGAGGCGCCCAAAGGTTCCCTCAGCCTGGTTGGCAATCAGGTGTCGAGTGTAAGTGCACAAGGGAGCTTGACTGTGAGAGAGACATCTCGAGCAGGGACGAAAGTCGGGACTAGTGATCCGGCGGTACATTGTGGAATGGCCGTCGCTCAACGGATAAAAGGTACCTCGGGGATAACAGGCTGATCTTGCCCAAGAGTCCATATCGACGGCATGGTTTGGCACCTCGATGTCGGCTCGTCGCATCCTGGGGCTGGAGTAGGTCCCAAGGGTTGGGCTGTTCGCCCATTAAAGCGGTACGCGAGCTGGGTTTAGAACGTCGTGAGACAGTTCGGTCCCTATCCGCTGCGCGCGCAGGAAATTTGAGAAGGGCTGTCCTTAGTACGAGAGGACCGGGACGGACGAACCTCTGGTGTGTCAGTTGTACTGCCAAGTGCACCGCTGATTAGCTACGTTCGGATGGGATAACCGCTGAAAGCATCTAAGCGGGAAGCTCGCTTCAAGATGAGATTTCCATACACTTTATGTGTGAGAGGCCCCCAGCCAGACCACTGGGTTGATAGGCCGGATGTGGAAGCGAGGACTAACGACTCGTGAAGCTGACCGGTACTAATAGGCCAACAACTTACACCACACAGATACATACAAAAATCTGCTTGCGTCCACTATGTGGTTCCCAACCAACAACCCCCAACACCCGGGGTTTGATACGGCACGGAACCAACAACTGAATAACAACACCACACATGTTGTAACCACAGTCTTCCCACCAACCCCACAAAGGGGTTGGGACGGGTAACAAGGTTACGGCGGTCATAGCGTGGGGGAAACGCCCGGTCCCATTCCGAACCCGGAAGCTAAGACCCACAGCGCCGATGGTACTGCACCCGGGAGGGTGTGGGAGAGTAGGACACCGCCGGACACACATTGGTCGAGGCCCCAACCAACACGGTTGGGGCCTCCCACATTTAAAAACACCACCCACCCACCACACGACCACGCCAGCTCACACCCCACACGTAACCCACCAACCCCCGCTCACACCCGACACGAAACCCCGCAACGCCCGCTCACTTCTTGCGCGTATTCCGGTAACGCCCCCTCACACCTGACGAGTAGAACCGGAACGCCCGCTCACCTTTGACAGCCCCCGGGTAGAGTTGTTGCCCATGAGCAGCATCTTCAGCCATGCCCAGGACCCCTTCGAGGCGGATGGAAAGCCCGGTGCCGATTCCCTGGACCCGGTGGTCAACGCGGTGGTGGTGCCCGGACCCGTCGCCCGGGCATTCGCCGGTTTCACAGATCACACCCATCTCTGGTGGCCGCTGGAGCCGTACGGAGTCTACGGGGCAGGGTCCTATGTCGAATTCGAAGAGAACCTGATTCTCGAGACGTCAGACGACGGACGGACCAGCATCTGGGGAACCCTTGATGACTGGCAGCCGCCGCTCTCCTTCCACGCCACATGGCACCCCGGCACCACTGCAATGTGGTCCACCGAGCTTCTGGTGGCCTTCCGCGCGGTTGACGGGGGCACGGAGGTCCGGGTCGTCCATGACGGCTGGGAGGGCGCTGAGGACCCTGCTGCCGTCAGGGGACATTACCTGCAGGCCTGGCCCGTGATCCTCGACAAGTATGCCCGGTTCATGGGCGCCGCAGACCAGGCGAACTAGTTCAGGGCCGGCGGTACCGCCGTGCTGGTTCGGATCAGGAACTCGGTCGGGTACTCCTGGTCCTGGACCTGTGCAGCCGGCTGGCCGCCGTCGGAATCCTTGCCCGCGTTCAGCAACGCCAGGGCGGTTGTGGCCGCCAGGTTGCCTTGCCCGCGCGGATCCTGCTTGATGGTGGTGAGTCCAAACGTCTCGCTGAGATCGTGACCGTCCATACCCACGACCGAGAGATCTTGCGGGATCTGCAGGCCGAAGTCGCGCGCCGCAAGCATAATCCCGATGGCCATCTCGTCAGACGCGGCGAACACAGCGGTGGGTCGTTCTGCCGCTGTCCCCAGGAGCCGGCGTCCCACGGCGTACGCGCCCTGGATGGTGAAGTCCGCATTGACCACCCACTCGTCCCGGACAGGCAGGCCTGCCCCGGCCATGGCTGCGGCAAAGCCTTTCTGCCGGAGTTTGGGAAGCTTGAAGTCCCGGTTCAGCCCCGCGTCCCCGGTGATGTGCGCAATCCGGGTATGGCCAAGCCGGATCAGGTGGCCGGCCGCGTCCCTGGCAAGGCCTTCGTCGTCGATGCGGATGGTGGAGGCGCCCCGCAAGACGCCGCCGATGCCCACAATGGGACGATGCACCGCCAGCAGCTGGCCTATTTCATCCTCGCGAAGGACCAACGCCACTGCGATGACGGCGTCCAGGCGCTTGCGGAGCAGGAAGTCGTTCAGGATGCTGCTGCGTCGCTCAGGTTGCTCCCCCACGTTGTACAGGGTGAGGTCGTACCCGGCGTCCAGCAGGGTCTCCGAAACCCCTTCCAGCACGGAAGAGAAATACCAGCGCTGTACGTTGGGCACCACCAGGCCAATATTGCGGTTGCGGCCCGACGCCAGGCTTGATGCGTGGTAAGACGGAACGAACCCCAGCTCCTTGGCCGCCTCCTGCGCCAGCCGGCGGCTCCTTGAGGACACATTGGACTTGCCACTCAGCGCCCTCGAAACGGTGGCCACGGACAGGCCGGCACGGCTGGCAACTTCTTTGATGCCTGCCAACGTCAGTCTGCCGTGGTGGCAGGTCCAAGCTGCAACCAGGCAGTCTCGCCGGATGCGAGGGCATGGCCCGTGGACCCCGGCAGGCTGCGAAGGAGGACGTGGCCGGACGGCATCTCCAGCGGCTCATGGTTCAGGTTCATAAGCACCAGCGTAGTGCCGTTCACATAGCCGAGGGAGGATCCGGTGCACCAGTCTTCCGCCCAGGACAGGGATCCCCGGCCCAGATCGAGCTCCCGGCGCCGCGCCAGGGCTTCACGGTACAGGGCCAGGTGCGACGACGGTGACTCCGCCTGCACGTCACGGGCAAGTTCCGCGAAGGACGACGGAATCGGCAGCCAGGGATCGCTCCCGGAGCCGAATCCCAGGTGCCGGTCGTCGGCCCGCCAGGGCAGCGGAACGCGGCAGCCGTCGCGGCCAAGGCGCTGGCCGTTGGTCCGGGCGAAGGTCGGATCCTGCCGCAGATGGCCGGGGATGTCGATGCCGTCAGGCAGCCCCAACTCTTCTCCCTGGTAGAGGTAGGCGGCCCCGGGAAGCCCCAGCATGAAGAGTGAAGCGGCCGCTGCTCGACGCCGTCCGAGGTCCTCGTCCGGCTGGGGATCGCCGGTACCGATGCCGTCGCCGTCGCGCGGGCCGTGGCCGTTGTAGCCAAACCGGCTGGCATGCCGGACTACGTCGTGGTTTGAGAGGACCCACGTGCTCGGGGCGCCGACGCCGTCCAGGACGGTCAGTGAGTCCGTGATAACCGACCGCAGCCGGTAGACATCCAGTCCGGCGTGGAGGTAGGGAAAGTTGAACGCCTGGTGCATCTCGTCCGGCCGGACCCAGTGGGCCAGCCGGTGGAGGTCAACACTCGCCTCGGCGCACAGAATCCGGTCCGGGCCGTATTGGTCCAGGATCTGCCGCCATCTCCGGTAGATGTCGTGGACGGCGGGTTGACCGAACATGGGTGCCTCATGGCCCGGGTAGCCGTCGCTGCTGCCGCCGTCGGCACGTCCGCCCCATGCCGGCAGGCCCGGTGCTTTGACCAGCGCGTGGGCCACGTCCACCCGGAAGCCGGAGACGCCGCGGTCCAGCCAGAACCGGAGCACCCGTTCGAATTCTGCATGGACCGCCGGGTTGTCCCAGTTGAAGTCCGGCTGGGAGGAGTCGAAGAGGTGCAGGTACCACTGGCCGGGCTCGCCGTCAGGTTCCACCACGCGCGTCCAGGCCGGACCGCCGAAGTGGGACTGCCAGTTGTTCGGAGGCTCCTGGCCTTCCGGGCCGGTCCCGTCCCGGAAGATGAACATGTCCCGCTCGGGGCTTCCGGCTGGCGCTGCAAGGGCTGCCTGGAAAGCCGGGTGCTGGTCCGAGCAGTGGTTGGGTACCAGGTCAACGATGACCCGCAGCCCGAGCCGGTGCGATTCTGCCATCATGACGTCGAAGTCGCCCAGGGTGCCGAAGATCGGGTCCACGTCGCAGTAGTCGCTGACGTCGTAGCCAGCATCGCGCTGCGGTGACCGGTAGAAGGGCGAGAGCCAGACGGCGTCCACGCCCAGGCTTGCCAGATGCGGCAGTTCCTCGGTGATCCCGGCCAGGTCGCCCACGCCGTCGCCGTTCAAGTCACGGAACGAACGGGGATAGACCTGGTAGATCACGGCGGACCGCCACCAGCCGGGAATGGCGTCAGCGGCGTGGATAAGCGTCAATGGACCGGCAACGCTTGCAGTGTCCTGGGTCACAGTTTCGACAGACATGACAGTCAGCATAACGGCTGGAAGCGATTTAAATGAAAACGCTTCCATAACGTCCAGGCGCGCAGTTTAGGGGCTGAAGAGCGCGTAACACGCCATAGTCTGGAAGCGATTTCAAAGCCCGGAATACCGGACCGGTCCGGCGGACGGCGCCTAGACTTGGTGGATGTGTCCGACGACGGGTGGAGGGTTTGTGGGAAGCATTGTTGAGGATCTGGAAGCCGTCTTGGCGCCCGGGCAGCTGGATCGCGGCGAGGCTGCGCTCCACCGCTACGCCATTGACCAGGCACCGGTCGTGGACTTCCAGCTACCCCTGGCCGTCGTGTTCCCCGAGTCAGTGGCCGATGTCCAGGCGGTAGTGCGGGCGTGCGCGGCCGGGGGAGTGGCGATCATACCGCGCGGTGCCGGTACAGGAGTGTCCGGCGGGGCGCACGCCACCAGGAACTGCATTGTCCTCTCGCTGGAGCGGATGAACCGGATCCTTGCCCTGAGCCCGGACGACGAAACGGCCGTGGTGGAGCCCGGCGTCGTCAATGCCGTCCTCAACGAGGCCGCCGCGGTGCACGGCCTCATGTACGCCCCGGACCCCGCAAGTTTCCGCAGCTCCACCATTGGCGGCAACGTAGCCACCAATGCCGGCGGCCTTCGCTGCGCCAAGTACGGGGTCACCAGGGACTCGGTCCTGGCCTTGGACGTCGTGCTGGCTGACGGCTCCCTGATCCACACCGGCCACCAAACCTTCAAGGGCGTGGCGGGCTACGACCTCACGGGCCTCTTCGTGGGGTCCGAAGGAACACTTGGCATCGTCGTCGGAGTCACGGTGCGATTGAAGTACCTGCCCCGGGAAGTCCACACCGTTGCTGCGTTCTACCCGGACTTCCGGCTTGCCGCCGCAGGGGTCCTGGCCGTGGGCAAGGCGCGCGTCCAGCCCGCCATCATGGAATTGCTCGACGGCGGCACCCTGGCCCAGCTCGATGACATCCACGGATCGGACCTCACGGCACGCGGAAAGTCCCTGCTCCTGGTTCAGACAGACGGGTTTGGAGCTGCCGCCGAAGCAGACGTTGTGCGCCAGGTCCTCAAGGCAGGCGGTGCCACGGTCACCACCGAGGCCAGCGCCGAAGCGGAACGGCTGGTGGAGCTCCGGCGTCACAGCCGGGGCACCGAGGTGGACGATGAATTCCGGGTGGGTGAAGACGTTGCCGTGCCGCGGTCCCGGCTGGTGGACTACGTGGCGGCGCTCGAGGCCCTCGCAGCCACCCAGCGGGTGCACCTCAAAGTGGTGGCGCATGCCGGTGACGGCAACCTGCACCCCACCTTCTGGATCGACCGGCAGGGGGACACTGTTGACGCCGATGCGATGAAACGCCTCCAGGCTGCCTTGGATGAGTCGATCACGGCGGCGTTGGCCATGGGCGGCACCATCACCGGGGAGCATGGCATAGGCCAGTACAAGCTGCGCTGGCTGGGCCAGGAGCAGCCCGAGCCGGTCCGGGAACTGCAGCGCCGGATCAAGGACTTGTTCGATCCTGCGGGAATCCTCAATCCGGGGAAGGCGATCTAGGGTCAGTCGTCCGAGTCCGGGTATTCCTCGTCGGACTCATCGGCACCGTACCGGGATTCCTCGCTTTCCACCTCAAGGATTTTCAACATCTCGGTGTCGGGGTTCAGCATGATGGCGGCCTCGTCCCGCCGGTGCCGGAGGATCGAGTCGATGTAGGACTGTACGGCCTCGGCCAGCGGGATGTGGCGTTCCTGCTTTTCCGACATGTACCAGCGGTGTTCCAGTACTTCGTGGACCACCTCGGCGTGCTCCAGCTTGCCGGAAAGATCGCGCGGGATGGAGCGGACAATGGGCTCGAAGATCTGGCTCACCCACAGGTGGGCGCTGTATTCCTCGTCCATCTCCGGATTGTTGTCCGCCCGGAAGGAGTCCATGTCGTTGAGGAGCCGGCGGGCCTGGTTTTCCTGTGCGTCCAGGCCGGTGAGCCGCAACAGCCGGCGCTGGTGATGCCCGGCATCAACCACTTTGGGCTGCAGTTGGATGGTCGAGCCGTTCTGCGTGGTCTTGATGGCGTATTCCTCGACGTCGAAGCCGAGTTCGTTCAGGCGCCGGATCCGGGCTCCCACCCGCCAGCGTTCGCCGAGTTCGAAGGATTCCTTCTCCGTCAGTTCCGCCCACAGCCGCCGGTAGCTGTCCATGATCAGCTCACTGGTGGCGACCGGGTCCACTTTCTCCTCGATCAACCCGCCATCGAGCAGGTCCATGAGCTCACCAGCGATGTTCACCCGGGCAATCTCAAGGTCGTATTCGCGCTGGCCCGTGGACAGGTCCGGGTAGAGCTCGCCCGTTTCAGCGTCCACCAGGTAGGCGGCGAAAGCACCGGCGTCACGGCGGAACAGGGTATTGGAAAGGGAGACATCGCCCCAATAGAAGCCGATGAGGTGCAGCCGGACCAGCAGGAGGGCCTGGGCGTCGATGAGGCGGGTCAGCGTGTCCTTGCGCAGCATCTGGGAAAACAGTGCCCGGTAGGGCATGGAGAACTTCAAATGGCGGGTCACCAGCACCGGATTGAGCGGGCGCCCGTCCGGGGTGGTGCGTCCGGTGATCACGGCCACGGGCTCCACGCAGGGGACATCCAGCCGGGCCAGCTTGCGGAGCATGTGGTACTCGTGGCGGGCCACATGCTCGGATGTTTCCTTAATGGCGATGACCGAGCCGCCCAGGTGGGCGAAGCGCACGATATGCCTGGAGATACCGCGGGGGAGTGCAGCCAGGTACTGCGCGGGCCACTCCTCCAAGGCAATGTGCCACGGCAGGTCCAGCAGTTCCGGATCGGCCGCTGCGGCCGTGATGTTCAGCGACGACGCTACCGAGGCCGCCTTGTTGTCGTCGGCGCTGGCCGCCACGAACCGCGGCAGTTTACCGATCTGCGCGTAGTCGGTGGGTTCGTCGTGCCACTGGGCGCTGTTTTCCTCGGTCATGGGTCAATTCTTCCGTACGCAGGGCAAGGACGATAAATCTTCGTTAAAGGCCGACGGCGGCCCGCACCTTGATGAAAGGGTGCGGGCCGCCGTCGGTTCCGTGGCTCAGGCCGCTGGGTGCCGGTGGATGGGCCCACGCCGGCAGGGTTCCCTGGCCGAAGCGAAGCTAAGGCCGGTGGGTGGGCCCACGCCGGCAGGGTTCCCTGGCCGAAGCGAAGCGAGGCTAGGGTGCCGGTGGGGACTAGTCGCCCAGGCGCAGGCCGGTCTTGGTGTCGAACAGGTGCACGTGGCCGGACTGCGGACGGACGTAGATGACCTCGCCCTTCATCGGAGGACGGCGGCCGTCGACGCGGGCCACGATGTCGTGGTCCTTGCCGTCGAGCGTGGTGTGTCCGTAGACGTAGGCGTCGGCGCCGAGTTCTTCGACGACGTCGACCTCAACCTTCAGGCCCTCACCCTGCGGAGCGGTTTCAAGGTCTTCGGGACGGGAGCCCAAGGTGACCGTGGAGCCGTGCGCCTCTTCGAGGACGTCGCGCGGCACGGGGTACACGGTGCCGCCGAACTGCACGCCGCCGTCGACGACCGGGAGTTCCAGCAGGTTCATGGCGGGGGAGCCGATGAAGCCGGCAACGAAGACGTTCTTGGGACGGTCGTAGAGGTTGCGCGGGGTGTCAACCTGCTGCAGCAGGCCGTCCTTCAGCACTGCCACGCGGTCGCCCATGGTCATGGCCTCGACCTGGTCGTGGGTCACGTATACGGTGGTGACGCCCAGGCGGCGGGTCAGCGATGCGATCTGGGTACGGGTCTGGACGCGGAGCTTCGCATCCAGGTTGGACAGCGGCTCATCCATGAGGAAGACCTGCGGGTTACGGACGATTGCGCGGCCCATGGCAACGCGCTGGCGCTGGCCACCGGAGAGGGCCTTCGGCTTGCGGTCCAGGTACTGCTCAAGGTCGAGGAGCTTGGCGGCTTCACGGACTCGCTCAGCGCGCTCTTCTTTGGAGACGCCGGCGATCTTGAGGGCGAAGCCCATGTTGTCCGCAACAGTCATGTGCGGGTACAGGGCGTAATTCTGGAAGACCATGGCGATGTCGCGGTCCTTCGGCGGCACATCGGTGACGTCGCGGTCACCAATGAGAATGCGGCCTGCGTTGACGTCCTCAAGGCCTGCGAGCATGCGCAGCGAGGTGGACTTACCGCAACCGGAGGGTCCAACGAGGACCAGGAATTCGCCATCGGCGATGTCGATGTTGAGCTTGTCGACGGCGGGCTTATCTGTGCCCGGGTACAGACGCGTAGCGTTATCAAAAGTAACTGTAGCCACAGTTATCAATCCCTTCACCGGCAGGTACGTGCCGGACGATCCGTTGTGAATGGTTCATGTTTATTCAGTTGTGTTCCAGCAAAGTGCTCCGGGTCATTGCCCGGAGCACCCAATGACGCCGCACGGTGTTTGTGCGCCACATCACATCAAAGAGTATGCCAGAGTGGGCCGTCTTTTGCGTAAATGTTACGAACGTCACATGCGGCGTTGGTCACTGCCCTAGCCGGAGGCGGCTTCGGGGTCTTCTTCAGCCACGGCGATGCTTCGCTCCTGCAGCAGCACCTCCAGCAGTTCGGCGATGTGCACAGGTGCTTCCACCCGGTACTGGGCCTGGGTGAAATCAAGGCCCACCTTGACCCCCACGTCGCCCGGCTCCAACCGGCCGAACGCGTCCTCGTCCGTCACGTCGTCGCCGGCGAACAGGACGGCTGTGGCCCCGGTGGCCTGCCGAAGGAAGGCGACGCCTTCGCCCTTGGATGCGTTCACCACCGAGGTTTCCAGGACACGCTTGCCCTCCTTCAGGAACACCCCCTTGCGGTCCTGCAGCGACGCCCGGGCGGCCGCAACGGCGTCCTCGGCGACGTCGTCGTCAGCCTGGCGGGTGTGCAGGACGACGCCGGCGGGCTTGTCCTCCAGGGACGTTCCGGGAGCCTCTGCCACGATCTCGGCCAGCACCGACCGGACGTCGGCGAGAAGCGCTTTCTGGTCCTCCTCCAGCGCCAGCTCAGTGGAGCCGGGTCCCAGCCACGCTTCGGCGCCGTGGCTTCCAATGAGAAGGGTGTCCACCGGCGGCGACGCAACCTGCCGCAGGCTGGCGAGGGCACGGCCCGAGATGAGTGCCGTCGTCGTCCGTGGAAGCACCGCAAGGCCGGCGAAGGCTGCTGCCGAGCGTGGCAGCGGCCGCGCGTCCTGAGCGCTGTCCACGATGGGAGCCATGGTGCCGTCGAAATCCATGGCCACCAGCAGGTGTGCGGTTCCGGCGATCCGGCGCAACGCTTCCCTCAACTCGGGGGTCAATGCCAGCTGCCGCTTGGTGGGGCGGCCTTCAGGAGTCATCGCGAACCACCTTTTCGTTCAGCGCGCGCAGGAAGTCCGCGGACCAGTGGTCGACGTCGTGGTCCAGGATCTGGCGGCGCATGGACCGCATGCGGCGCGAGGCTTCCCGGGGCGTCAGTTCCACCGCGTTCATGATCGTGTTCTTGAGTCCTGCGATATCGTGCGGGTTGACCAGGAGCGCCTGCTTGAGCTGGTCCGCTGCACCCGCGAATTCGCTCAGGACCAGGGCGCCGTCGTTATTGTTCCGGGCGGTGACGTACTCCTTGGCCACCAGGTTCATCCCGTCCCGGAGGGCGGTGACGAGCATGACGTCCGCGGCCAGGTAGAGGGCCACCATTTCCTCCACCGGGTAGCTGTGGTGCAGGTAGCGGACCGCGGTGTTCTCAAGGGTGTCGTAGGTGCCGTTGATGTGGCCCACGGTCCCTTCCACCTCCTCGCGGAGCAGCCGGTACTGTTCCACCCGCTCCCGGCTGGGCGATGCCACCTGGATCAGCGTGGCCTCGCCAACGGTGAGCCGGCCGTCCGCCAGAAGCTCTTCGAAGGCCTTCAGCCGGTGGCGGATGCCCTTGGTGTAGTCCAGCCGGTCCACACCCAGCAGGATCGTTTTCGGGTTGCCCAGGTCCTGCCGGATCTGCCGGGCCCGTTCGATGATTTCTGGCCTGGCGGCTAGCTCGGTGATCTGCTTGACGTCGATGGAGATCGGGAAGGCCTGCGCCCGCGCAATGTGCGTGATCAGGCCATCCTGGCCCTTGACGTGCACCTGCTGCTGCTTGACGCTGGCACCGAGGAACCGGCGGGCGGACCGCATGAAGTTTCCGGCGTCGCTGACGCGCTGGAAGCCCACCAGGTCGGCACCGAGCAACCCGTCGATGATGGCCTGCCGCCACGGGAGCTGGGCAAAGATTTCCGGCGGCGGGAACGGGATGTGGTTGAAGAACCCGATCCGGAGATCGGGCCGCGCTTCGCGGAGCATCCGCGGAACCAGCTGCAACTGGTAGTCCTGGACCCAGACGGTGGCGCCGTGGTCCGCGTACCGCACCACGGCGTCGGCGAACCGCCGGTTGACCTTGCGGTAGGCATCCCACCAGGCCCGGTGGAATTCCGGCGGGGCGATGACGTCGTGGTAGAGCGGCCAGAGGGTGGCGTTGGAGAAGCCTTCGTAGTACAGCTCCACGTCGTCCGTGCTGAGCTGTACCGGGACGAGGTCCATCCCGCCATGGCTGAACGGCTTGACGGTTTCGTCAGGTGCTCCGTGCCAGCCAACCCAAGCGCCGTCCGTCTTGGTCATCATCGGTGCGAGGGCAGTCACCAGTCCGCCGGGGGACCGCCGCCAGCCGGATCCGTCGTCACCTCCGTCGGCGGGCGCCACGCGGTCAACCGGCAGCCGGTTCGAGACCACCATGAAGTCGTACTTCGTGTGCGCGGCATGGCTGGAATCCGTACCTGCGGCCTGTGCCGTGCCGGCGGGTTTTTCCTGGACGGGTGTTTGCATTGCGGCCCCCTGGGGTTGCTTGTGCCTCTAAGCCACACTAGCCGGACGGAATCATCGGGGCTATTCGTCCGTTGGTCAACCCGGAGGAATGGTTGAAACCGCAAGCTCCCAGATTTCTCCCCTAAAATGTGGGGGTGCCACCTAGTGGTCCCCCTTCGTCGACCGACCCAAGGAATTCATGAGCCCCGCAAACGAAGTACGTAAGTCCAAGGCTGAGCGAACCGCGGAGGCGCGGGAAAAGGCGCGCCTGATCCGTGAAGCACAGGCAAAAAAGGACAAGCGCAACAAGCTGCTGATCGGCTGGGGCATTGTCGCGGCTGTGGTGGCCATCCTGGTAGTGGTGGCCCTGGTGGTCACCAGCAGTTTGAAGCAGAATGCCCCGATTGCGGATCAGGGGCCCACACCGGCCAACGCCAACATCCATGGCGGCGTTACCCTGCTTGCCAACTCGGATGTGGCCAAGAGCGACCCGGCAACGGTGGACGCCAATTCCGTGGGGGATGCACCGAAGACTCCGCCGGCGGAAGTCGTTGCACCCGGCGCGGAAGCGGTGGCCGGCAAGCCGGTCAAGGTGGTCCTCTACGTCGACTTCATCTGCCCCATCTGCAAGAACTTCGAAACGCAGTACAACGACCAGCTCACGTCCTTGCGCAACGACGGCAAGATCACCGTGGAGTACCGGCCGCTCGGCTTCCTGGACAGCCGGTCCACCACCAACTACTCATCACGTGCGGCGAATGCGGCGGCCTGCGTTGCCAACACGGCTCCGCAGAAGTACGCCGACTACTTCAGTGCCTTGTACGCCCAGCAACCGGCTGAAGGCAGTGCCGGCCTCTCGGACAACGACCTCAAGAAGATGGCCTCAGACATGGGCGTGGACATCGGTTCCTGCGTAGATGACAAGACCTACCGCCCGTACGTGAAGTACGCGACGAAGGAGGCCTCGGCCATCGGTGTCACGGGGACGCCGACCGTCTTCGTTGACGGCAAGCAGTGGGGCAAGGGAGACAGCGCCCAGACGCCGTTCCCGGACTTCCTGCAGGCAGCCATCGCCGCCAAGGGCTAAACGCCGGGAATCCTCGCAAGGGCCCGTTTCGGAACGTATCCGGGGCGGGCCCTTTCGCTGTCCGCTGCCGGTGTGGCGGCGTTTTTACCCCCGGCGGGAGTTGGGCTAACCTTATCTAGCGCCGTGACGGCGCAGGCCCCCAGGGGTCACGCCTCCTTAGCTCAGTTGGCCAGAGCACCGCTCTTGTAAAGCGGGGGTCGTCGGTTCGAATCCGACAGGGGGCTCCGGTGCGACGGCCCCGGTTCGAGGTTCCAGGAACTTCGGCCGGGGCCTTGTCTTTCCCGGGGATTATGCTGGACCCATCCCAATAATCAGCCTGCTGACTAAAGGAGGATGGGTGCCATGCCCAAGACCGGAAAGAATGACCACGCCCGCAAGGAAGAACTCCCTTCGACCCTGCAGCGGTCCGGGCGAAAAGCCCAGGACACGTTCGCCAAGACCTACGATTCGGCCCTCGAGTCCTACGACCATGACGAGGAACGGGCGGCCCGCACGGCGTACGCGGCAGTGAAACACAGTTACGAAAAGGTGGGCGACCACTGGGAGCCCAAGGAAAAACGCGGTCCGTCGGACAAGCACGCCGAGGAGGGCCTGCGCTCAACCGAACCCACAGCCGGAGGCGTTGATGCCAACGCGTCCAAGGAACACCTCTACAAACTGGCAAGGGAACTGAACGTCAAGGGCCGCTCGACGATGGACAAGGCCCAACTGGTGGAGGCACTCCAAAAGGCGAACACCAAGGCAACCCGCAAAGCCCGCAGCAAATAGCCTCTGCTCTTGCCGTCCCGCCGCCCAAGGTGTCGAATCAGAGGATACGTCCAGTCCGGCCGGCAATGATGCCAGGAGGTTCCCATGTCGGTGAAGAGCACCAAGGAGTCAGTGCGGGCGGCCGGCGGCAGAAGCGGCCCCGATGCACGCCGGGCAGATCAAAACGCCGGCATTGCCGCCTCGGACCCCGGCCGGATCCGCAACGTGGCCCTGGTGGGGCACTCCGGCGCCGGAAAGACGATGCTGATCGAGGCCTTGCTCGCCGCAAACGGCATGATCACCCGCAAGGGCTCCATCGTGGACGGAACAACCGTCAGCGACTCCGACCCGGCGGCTGTGCACCAGCAGCGCTCGGTCACGCTGTCCTTGGTGCCGCTGATGGTGGAGGACGTCAAAGTGAACCTGATGGACACCCCGGGCTACCCGGATTTCATCGGGGAACTGCGGGCCGGGCTGCGTGCCTCCGATGCTGCCCTGTTCGTGGTCTCCGCGGTGGATGGTATCGACGCCACCACCACCGCGCTGTGGGGCGAGTGCGAACACGTGAGGCTCCCGCGCGCCGTCGTGATCACCCGGATGGACCATCCGCGCGCAGACTACGGGCGGACCCTGGCAGCCTGCCAACAAGCCTTCGGCGACGCCGTTTTGCCACTGTGCGTGCCAGTGCAGGGGGAGGGGGCGGACGCCTCTTTGCTGGGCCTGCTGTCCCGCGAGGTCACCGATTACTCGTCGGGTGACCCATCGCCAGCAACCCGCCCGGCTGACGCTGCCGAGCTCGACGCAGCAGGGCCGGCCCGCGGAACCCTGATCGAGGGAATCATCGCCGAAAGCGAAGATGAGACGCTCATGGACCGCTACCTGGACGGTGAGGACGTCGACCCCGCAGCGCTCGCAAGCGACCTGGAAACCGCCGTCGCCCGCGGCTCGTTCTTCCCGGTGCTGCCCACATCCGCCGTCACCGGCCTCGGTACCGCCGAGCTCCTGGAACTGCTGGTCAGTGCTTTCCCGCCGCCGGGGGAGCGGAGCCTGCCGGACCTGACCGACCTCGCGGGAGAGCCTGCCGGAACCCTGTCCTGCGATCCGTCCGGTCCGCTTGCCGCGGAGGTGGTGCGGACATCCAATGATCCCTTCCTGGGCCGCATCTGCCTGGTGCGGGTCTTCTCCGGAACCCTGCGTGAGGATTCGCCCGTGCACGTGGGCGGCCACGGCCTGGCCGACCGGGGCCACCAGGACCACGACACCGACGAACGCGTGACCCATATCTACTCGCCACTGGGGGCCAGCCTGCGTCCCGTGCCTTACTGCGTGGCGGGGGACCTCTGCGCCCTGGCCAAGCTGGGGAGCGCCGAAACAGGAGACACCATTTCCGCACGGGACATGCCGCTGCTGCTCGCCACCTGGGAAATGCCGGAGCCGCTGCTGCCGGTCGCCGTGGAAGCGGACTCCCGCAGTGACGAGGATGCGCTGGCCCGCAGCCTGGGCAGGATTGCGGCGGGCGATCCCACCCTGCGGGTGGACCGGAATGCCGAAACGCACCAGTTGGTGCTGTGGTGCATGGGTGAGGCGCATGCGGAGGTAGTGCTCGACAGGTTGCGCGAACAAGGCGTGAAACTCCACACCGTTGACGTGGTGACGCCGCTGCGGGAGACCTTCGCCGCGCCCGCCGCAGGCCATGGCCGCCATGTCAAACAATCCGGCGGTCACGGCCAGTACGCCGTATGCGACATCGAAGTGGAACCCCTGGAACGCGGTGCGGGGTTCGAATTCGTGGATAAAACCGTGGGTGGCGTCATTCCGGGAACGTTCATCCCGTCGATCGAGAAGGGCGTCCGGGCACAGATGGAGCGGGGCGTCTCCGCAGGCTTCCCTGTGGTGGACCTGCGCGTGACCGTCGTGGGCGGCAAGGCCCACAGCGTGGATTCATCCGACGCCGCATTCCAGTCGGCGGGGGCCCTGGCGCTCCGCGAGGCTGCGGCCGCGGGAAAGATCCAGCTCCTCGAACCCGTGTCCGCGGTGGCCATCACTGTGTCGGACGAGCACGTGGGGACGGTCATGAGCGACTTGTCCGGCCGGCGCGGGCGCCTGACCGGCACCAATTCCTCCGGCCAGGGCCTCACCGAGATCAGTGCCGAAGTTCCGGACCAGGAACTCCTGAGGTACGCGGTGGAACTGCGCGCCTTGACCGCCGGCACCGGCAGGTTCCGCCGGCACTACCTGCGCCATGAACCGGTGCCATCGAATTTCAGCCCCTCCTGATCCCGCCCGGGCAGGAACTTCGCCAAGGAACGCCGGCCGCCCGTGAACGCCGCTACACGAAAAATCCAAAACATCTACCTAACGTTGACGCTGGGCAACACCCTCGCGGCGTCCTTTATCTGGGGCATCAATACACTGTTCCTGCTCGATGCGGGCTTGAACAACTTTGAGGCCTTCGCCGCGAACGCCTTCTTCACGGCAGGCATGGTGCTCTTCGAAGTACCCACCGGGGTGGTCGCGGACAGCTGGGGGCGGCGGGTGTCGTTCCTGCTGGGCACTGTCACCCTGGCCGGGTCCACCTTCCTTTACTACCTGCTCTGGCAGTTGCACGCGCCGTTCTGGTGGTGGGCGGCCGTTTCGGCGCTGCTGGGGCTCGGTTTTACCTTCTTCTCCGGCGCGGTGGAGGCCTGGCTGGTGGATGCTCTGCACTTCACCGGCTACGAGGGCACCCTCGAAGCGGTCCTGGGCCGCGGCCAGATGGTTTCCGGCATCGCCATGCTGGGCGGTTCGGTGGCAGGCGGGGTGATCGCGCAGGCCACCAACCTGGGGGTGCCGTTCCTGCTGCGCGTCGCGGTCCTGGTGGCCATGTTTGCCGTTGCGTTCCTTCTCATGCACGACGTCGGCTTCACGCCCGAGCGCTCGGCCCACCCGTTGCAAGCCACCCGGGCAGTCCTCCGGGCTTCGCTCGACGGCGGGCTGAGGAATCCGCCCGTGAGGTACATGATGCTGGCCGCGCCCTTTACCGAAGGCGTGGGCTTTTACGTCTTCTATGCCCTCCAGCCCTACCTGCTGCAACTGTTCGGCGATCCGAGGGCCTACGCCATTGCGGGCCTGGCCGCAGCCATTGTGGCCGGGGCCGACATTGTGGGCGGCTGGCTGGCGCCGCAGGTCCGGAAGCTGGTGCACCGGCGCACCACCGTGCTGATCGGCTCCAACATCATCAGCTCGGTGGTTTTGGTGGTGCTGCTGGCAACCAACGTCTTTTGGCTGGCGCTGGTGCTTCTGGCCCTCTGGGCAGTGGTGGCTTCCGCCGGCACCCCGGTCCGCCAGGCCTACCTCAATGACATGATCGCCTCCCAGCAGCGGGCCACCGTCCTCAGCTTCGCATCGCTCATGGGCTCAAGTGGCGGGGTGGTGGTGCAACCGCTGCTTGGCAGGGCGGCGGACCTTTACGGCTACCCTGCCTCCTTGGCCATGAGCGGGGTCGTGCAGTTGCTGGCGGCACCATTCATCCTGCTGAGCCGGCGGCGGCGCTCGCCGGCCGATGCCGGGGCGGGCCTGCCGGCCGCGCCCTGACCAGGTTGGGAGGCACACACCGGACGACATGCAGCGAAGGCCCCTGGCCACGGACGGTATGCGTCCGGGGCCAGGGGCCTTCGAAGAACTGCCTGCCGGTGGCAGAAGCCGGTATTACTTGACGCCGGCCTCCACCGGTTCGCTGGCCACCGGCGTCAGTTTCTCCGCGGTGGGCGGAGGAGTGGTCTTCAGCCTGAACCGTCTTCCAAGGTCGCTGCCGCCGCCGCTGCGGTTCTTGTTGAAGATGTCGAACCCGACGGCGATCAAGAGCACCAGGCCCTTGATCAGCTGCTGGTAGTCCGTGCCCAGGCCCAGGATGGACATGCCGTTATTGAGCACACCCATGATGAGTCCGCCGATCATGGCCCCGGCAACGGTGCCGATGCCGCCGGTGACGGCCGCACCGCCAATGAACGCCGCCGCGATCGAATCGAGTTCGAATCCGGTTCCGCCTGCCGGTTGGGCCGAGTTGAGCCGGGCCGTGAAGACCAGGCCCGCCAAAGCTGCGAGGACGCCCATGTTCACGAAGAGGCGGAACGTCACGGCCTTGGTCTTGATCCCGGACAGCTCAGCTGCATGCAGGTTGCCGCCGATTGCATAGGTGTGCCGGCCAAACACGCTGTTGTTCATCAGTGCCGTGTACGCGATCACCAGGACAGCCAGGACCACCAGGACGATCGGCGTGCCCCGGTAGGACGCCAGCAGGAAGGTGATGATGAGCATCAGCAACGCGGTGAAAGCGGTTTTGATGACGAACCAGACCAGAGGCTCGCTTTCGAGATCGAACTTCTTGCGGATGCGGCGTTCCTTTAGGGCCTGGATCAGGAGTGCCACGGTGGCGCCCACGCCAAGGATGACCGTGAGCCATTCCAGTACTGACGTGCCGCCGGAGATGTCCGGGAGAAAGCCTCCGCCCAGGGCACGCAGCTCCGCAGGGAACGGCGTGATCTGCTGGTTCTTCAGGGTGATGAGCGTCAGGCCGCGGAAGATCAGCATGCCTGCGAGCGTGACGATGAAGGCCGGGATTCCCACGTATGCGATCCAGTACCCTTGCCAGGCCCCGACGAGCGCGCCGACCAGCAGGCACGCAGGGATTGCGGCCCACCATGGCCAGCCCCAGTGCACGATCATGACGCCGGCGACGGCACCGATGAATCCCGCCACGGAGCCGACGGACAGGTCGATGTGGCCTGCGATGATCACCATCACCATGCCGATGGCCAGGATGAGGATGTAACTGTTTTGGACCACCAGGTTGGTGACATTCTGCGGCTCGAGCAGGATCCCGCCCGTCAGTCCTTGGAACAGGAGGACGATCAGGATCAGGGCGACGAAGATGCCAACTTGGCGGAGGCGGCTTGTGAGGAATCCGAGCGACTCTCTTAGGGCTGACATTTCGCTATTCCTTCTCTTTGGTCATGTAATGCATCAGTGATTCCTGGGTGGCCTCGGCGATGGGCACTACACCGGTGACATGGCCGGCGGCGAGGGTGTAGATGCGGTCGCAGATACCCAGAAGCTCGGGAAGTTCCGATGAAATGACGATGACGGCCTTTCCTTCGGCCGCGAGCCTGGCAATGATCGTGTAGATCTCATACTTGGCGCCGACGTCGATCCCTCGGGTGGGTTCATCAAGGATGAGGACGTCCGGGTCGGAGAACATCCACTTGCTCAGGACCACCTTCTGCTGGTTGCCGCCGGAGAGCTTCCCGGTGATGGCGGCGACGGAGGGTGCCTTGATGTTCATGCTGGTGCGGTAGCCGTTAGCTACCACGGTCTCCTGGTTTTTGTCGACGAATCCGCGCTTCGCGAGCTTGCGCAGCGATGCCAGCGAGATATTGCGCTTGATGTCCTCGATCAGGTTCAGGCCGTAGTGCTTGCGGTCCTCCGTGGCGTAGGCAATGCCGTGCCTGATCGCGTCCGAGACGGTGGACGTATTGATCTCCTCGCCGTACTTGTAAACCTTGCCTGAGGTGGCCGTGCCGTAAGTGCGGCCAAACACGCTCATGGCCAGTTCCGTCCGGCCGGCGCCCATGAGCCCGGCAAGGCCCACGACTTCGCCCTTCCTGACGTGCAGGTTGGCGTTGCTGACTACCATGCGGGCGTGGTCCTGCGGGTGGCGGACGGACCAGTCTTCGATCCGGAGGACTTCCGCGCCGATGTTCGGCTCGCGTTCCGGGTAGAGGCTCTCAAGGTCGCGGCCCACCATGCCACGGATGATCCGCTCCTGGGTGATCTGGCCTTCATCGAGCCGAAGGGTCTCAATGGTCTTGCCATCTCGGATGATGGTGACAGCGTCTGCCACCTTGCGGATCTCGTTGAGCTTATGGCTGATGATGATGCTGGTGACGCCTTGGCCCTTCAAGTGGAGGATCAGGTCCAGCAGGTGGCCGGAGTCCTCATCGTTGAGGGCGGCCGTGGGCTCGTCCAGGATGAGCAGCTTCACTTCCTTGGACAGCGCTTTGGCGATTTCCACGAGTTGCTGCTTGCCCACGCTGATGTGCTGTACCGGGGTGACGGGGTTTTCATCGAGTCCCACGCGGGCCAGCAGTTTTGCTGCCTCCAGGTTGGTCTTCCGCCAGTCCACCCATCCCTTGGTGGCCTGTTCGTTGCCGAGGTAGATGTTCTCGGCGATGGAAAGGTACGGGCTCAGCGCGAGTTCCTGGTGGATGATCACGATGCCCCGCTTCTCGCTGTCCGAGATGCTGGCGAAATTGCAGGGTTCGTTTTCGAACAGGATTTCCCCGTCGAACGTGTTGTGCGCGTATACGCCGGACAACACCTTCATGAGCGTTGATTTGCCGGCGCCGTTCTCACCGCAGATGGCATGGACTTCTCCACGGTTCACATCAAGGGTGACATCCTGCAGCGCCTTCACGCCCGGGAACGTCTTGGTGATTCCTCGCATTTGAAGAATGGGTGTGTTCATCGTCAATTCCCACTGACTGGTCGAATCTTGGCCTTCCTGCTGCTGCAGGAGGTTGCGGGAGGGGCTGCGGCCGGACGGCCGGCCGCAGCCCCCGGCTGTCTACTTGACGTCGGCGTCGGTGTAGTAACCCGAGTCGATCAGTTCCTTCTTGTAGTTGTCCTTGGTGATGATCACGGACTTCAGCAGGTAAGCCGGGACAACCTTGACCTTGTTGTTGTAGGTCTTGGTGTCATTGGTTTCCGGTTCCTGGCCCTTGAGGACGGCGTCCACCATCTTGACCGCCTGGGCGCCGAGCTGCCGGGTGTCCTTGAAGATGGTGGAGTACTGCTCGCCGGCAACGATGGACTTCACGGAGCCCTTCTCGGCATCCTGGCCCGTGACGACCGGCAGGCTTCCCTTGGCGTAGCCGCCGGTGCTGGTGAGGGCGGAGATGATGCCGATGGACAGTCCGTCATAGGGGGACAGGACGCCGTTCAGCTTGGTACCTGAGCTGTAGGCGGACGTGAGGATATCCTCCATGCGCTTCTGCGCCACGGGTGCTTGCCAGCGGAGGATCGCGGCCTGTTCAAACTTGGTCTGGCCGCTGGGGACCTTCAAGGTGCCGGCATCCATGTACGGCTTGAGGGTGTCCATGGCGCCGGTCCAGAAGAAGTTGGCGTTGTTGTCGTCAGGGCTTCCGGCGAAGAGTTCGACGTTGAACGGACCCTTGTCGTCCACTTTCTTGCCACTGGCGTCAAGAAGTCCCAAGCCGGTCAGCAGCGAGGTGGCCTGCTGGACGCCGACCGTGTAGTTGTCGAACGTGGTGTAGTAGTCCACGTTCGGGGTGCCGTTGATGAGGCGGTCGTACGCGATCACTTTGACGTTCTGCTCCTTGGCCTTGGCCAGGACATCGGTCAGGGTGGTGCCGTCAATGGCGGCGATGATCAGCGCCTTGGCGCCCTTGGTCAGCATGTTTTCGATCTGCGAGACCTGGGTTGGGATGTCGTCATTGGCGAACTGGAGGTCTGTCTTGTAGCCAAGGTCCTTGAGCGACTTCTCGACGTTGGCGCCATCGGCAATCCAACGCTCGGATGTCTGCGTGGGCATCGAGATCCCAACCAGCGAGTCGGCGGGCTTCGCCGCGCCGCTGGATTCGGTTGCCGCGCCACGTGAGCCGCAACCGGTGGCGCCCACCGTCAGCGCGAGGACAAGGGCCACCGCGCCCACGATTTTTTTGATTCTCACCATTTTCTCCTTCCGCGGCAGCACTGCCGCGAAGTGTTATTGGACGAGGCAGCAGCGATGCTCCCTGGTCCTGGCCACATTGTTGATGTGTCGGTTCAATATAGACTGATTTGTGAACGCTAACAAGAGGCCGCTATCAAGTGCATGAACCTGCTTCAATTTCATTGACTTCTGCTTTGTTAGCGTTCACACTTGCTGCAGCGCTTAGCTCGACCGTGACCCCTAGACAACCCCGGCAATGAGGCCCCTGCCTCCCGGGCGGAGGCAACCGAATGCCAGATACATCCTTCAGTTCCAACCCTGACCTCTGCGTCGTCGGCGTGGATTACGGAACACTTTCCGGCCGTGCCGTGGTGGTGCGTGTCCGCGACGGGAAGGAGCTCGGCAGCGCGGTCCATGCGTATCCGCACGCCGTGGTCACCGACGTCCTGCCACGTGACACAGCGGGCGACGACGGGGCCCGGCTTCCCGGGGAATGGGCGCTCCAGGTGCCCAACGACTACCGGGAGGTGCTTCGCACTGCCGTCCCGGCAGCGGTGGCCGACGCCGGGATCGACCCGGCGGCCGTCGTCGGTATTGCCACGGACTTCACCGCCTGCACCATGGTGCCTGTCATGGCCGACGGCACCCCACTGAACGAACTGCCGGGCTATGCCAACCGGCCGCACGCGTACGTGAAGTTGTGGCGCCACCACGCGGCGCAGGGGCAGGCCGACCGGATCAACCGGCTCGCCGCCGAACGCGGCGAGGACTGGCTTCCCAGGTATGGGGGGCTGATTTCCTCGGAGTGGGAATTCGCCAAGGGGCTGCAGCTGTTGGAAGAGGACCCCGAAGCCTACGCCGCAATGGACCGCTGGGTGGAGGCGGCGGACTGGATCGTGTGGCAGCTGTGCGGCAGGTATGTCCGCAATGCCTGCACGGCCGGCTACAAGGGCATCTACCAGGACGGGCGCTACCCCTCGGGGGACTTCCTCGCTGCCCTGAACCCGGAGTTCAAGGACTTCGTCAGCTCCAAACTCGAGCACACCATCGGTCGGCTGGGTGACGCCGCCGGCACACTGACCGCGGAGGCCGCAGCCTGGACCGGTTTGCCGGAGGGCATCGCCGTGGCGGTGGGAAACGTTGACGCGCATGTGACGGCCCCGGCAGCGAAGGCGGTGGAACCGGGCCAGCTGGTGGCCATCATGGGCACCTCCACCTGCCACGTCATGAACGGCACGGAACTGCGTGAAGTGCCGGGAATGTGCGGGGCCGTTGACGGCGGCATCGTTCCCGGCCTGTGGGGCTACGAGGCGGGCCAGTCGGGCGTGGGAGACATCTTCGGCTGGTTCACGAAATACGGAGTCCCGCCCGAATACCACCAGGCGGCCGAAGCTGCCGGTCTGGGGATCCACGAATACCTCACCGAACTGGCCTCGCGGCAGGCCATCGGGGAGCACGGGCTGATAGCCCTGGACTGGCATTCCGGCAACCGGTCGGTCCTGGTGGACCACGAGCTCTCCGGCATCGTGGTGGGCCAGACGCTCGCCACCAGGCCCGAGGACACCTACCGGGCGCTTCTGGAAGCCACAGCCTTTGGAACCCGCACCATCGTGGACGCCTTCCGCGACGCCGGGGTTCCGGTCAAGGAATTCATCGTGGCCGGCGGCCTGCTCAAGAACAGGCTCCTGATGCAGATCTACGCAGATGCCACCGGCCTGCAGCTTTCCACTATCGGCTCGGAACAGGGCCCGGCCCTGGGGTCGGCGATCCACGCCGCCGTCGCGGCCGGCCACTATGCGGATATCCGCCAGGCCGCAGCGGCCATGGGCGCCGAACCCGGGGAGGTCTACACTCCAATCCCGGAAAACGTGGCCGCATACGAGGAACTCTTCCAGGAGTACAAAACCCTCCATGATTACTTTGGCCGGGGCAGCAACGACGTGATGCACCGGCTTAAGGCCATCCAGCGACGGGCTGCCAGTACGGTGCTGCCCGGTACCGAGTCCGCCGTCCACGCTGTCGTGGAGGTGTCCGCATGAGCGTCCGGCAGGGAACCGAAGCCGCAATCCTGGAAACCATCGCCCGGATCCGGGAAGACGTATGCGCCCTGCACGCTGAGTTGACGCGGTACGAACTGGTGGTGTGGACTGCGGGCAACGTCTCGGCCCGGGTGCCCGGCACCGACCTGATGGTCATCAAGCCGTCCGGCGTCAGCTACCAGGAACTGACCCCGGAGCAAATGGTCGTGACCGACCTGCACGGCACGCCGGTGAGGGGCACCAATGTTGGTGGCGGCGGCACGGTCGATTGGGGCAACCCGCCGCTCTCGCCGTCGTCCGACACCGCCGCGCACGCCTATGTGTACCGGCACATGCCCGAGGTGGGCGGGGTGGTGCACACGCACTCCACCTATGCCACCGCGTGGGCCGCACGGGGTGAGGCCATCCCCTGTGTGCTCACCATGATGGGGGATGAGTTCGGCGGTTCCATCCCGGTGGGCCCGTTCGCGCTGATCGGCGACGATTCGATCGGCCACGGCATTGTGGAGACCCTGAAAAACTCGAACTCACCGGCGGTCCTGATGCAGAACCACGGCCCTTTCACCATCGGCAAGGATGCCCGTTCCGCCGTGAAGGCCGCCGTGATGTGCGAGGAAGTGGCCCGCACTGTCCATATCTCGCGGCAGCTGGGTGAACCCCTCCCGATCGACGCAGGCCATATCGACTCGCTCTACGCCCGCTACCAAAACGTCTACGGGCAGTAATCCCCAAACCTTTATCAGGAGTACGCATGAACACCGCAGCAAACACCACCCTGGACGGCTACGAGGTCTGGTTCCTCACCGGCAGCCAGCACCTCTACGGGGAGGAAGTCCTCAAACAGGTGGCCGCCCAGTCCCAGGAGATTGCGAACCAGCTGAACGCCAATTCCGCCGTCCCGGTAAAGATCGTCTGGAAGCCGGTCCTGACCGATTCGGATGCCATCCGCCGGACCGCGCTGGAAGCGAACGCCGATGACTCAGTCATCGGCGTGACGGCCTGGATGCACACCTTCAGCCCTGCCAAGATGTGGATCTCCGGCCTGGACCTGCTGCGCAAGCCACTGCTGCACCTGCACACCCAGGCCAACCGCGACCTGCCCTGGGCGGACATCGACTTCGACTTCATGAACCTGAACCAAGCCGCGCACGGCGACCGGGAGTTCGGGTACATCCAGTCCCGCCTCGGCATCGCCCGGAAGACCGTCGTCGGGCACGTCTCCAACCCCGAGGTGGCACGCCAGGTGGGTTCCTGGCAGCGCGCGGCCGCCGGCTGGGCCGCCGTCCGCACCCTGAAGCTGACCCGCTTCGGCGACAACATGCGCAACGTCGCCGTCACCGAAGGTGACAAGACCGAGGCCGAGCTGCGCTTCGGCGTCGCGGTGAACACGTGGTCCGTCAATGAGCTCGCGGACGCCGTGCACGGCGCGGCGGAGGCCGACGTCGACGCCCTGGTGGCCGAGTACGAGGACCTGTACGACGTGGTGCCGGAGCTCCGCGCAGGCGCGGCCAGGCATGAATCGCTGCGGTACGGCGCCCGGATCGAGCTGGGCCTGCGCAGCTTCCTCGAAGCCAATGGCTCCGCCGCGTTTACCACCTCCTTCGAAGACCTGGGGGCCCTCCGCCAGCTTCCCGGCCTCGCCGTGCAGCGGCTCATGGCCGCCGGGTACGGCTTTGGCGCCGAAGGCGACTGGAAGACCGCCATCCTGGTGCGCGCCGCGAAGGTGATGGGTGCCGGCCTGCCCGGCGGCGCCTCCCTGATGGAGGACTACACGTACCACCTGGAACCGGGCGCGGAGAAGATCCTGGGCGCCCACATGCTGGAGGTCTGCCCCTCGCTCACGGCGTCGAAGCCGCGCCTGGAAATCCACCCGCTGGGCATCGGCGGCAAAGAGGACCCGGTCCGGCTGGTGTTCGACGCCGATGCCTCCCCGGGCGTCGTCCTCGCCCTGTCCGACATGCGGGACCGCTTCCGCCTGGTGGCCAACGCCGTCGACGTGGTTCCCCTGGACCAGCCGCTGCCCAACCTCCCCGTGGCCCGCGCGCTCTGGCAGCCGAAGCCGGACTTCGCCACGTCCGCCGCCGCCTGGCTCACGGCCGGCGCCGCCCACCACACCGTGCTCTCCACCCAGGTGGGCATGGAGGTGTTCGAGGACTTCGCCGAGATCGCCAAGACCGAACTCCTGACCATCGACGAGGGCACCACCATCCGCCAGTTCAAGAAGGACCTGAACTGGAACGCCGCCTACTACAAACTCGCCGGCGGGATCTGATTCCGTGGCGCAGCCCGGCTACCGGCCCCGGCGGCGGCTGCCAAGGCTTGAGGACGTGGCGGGGCTGGCCGGGGTCTCGCACCAAACCGTCTCGCGGGTGGTCAACAAGCACCCCAACGTCAGCAAGGAGACCCGGCACAAGGTGGAAGCGGCGATTGCCGAACTCGGCTACCGCCGCAATACAGCAGCACGCAGCCTGGTCACCCGGCGCTCGCAGACCATCGGCGTCCTGGGCAGCGAGTTGTCGCAGTACGGCCCGGCCAACACCTTGCTGGGAGTTGAACGGGCCGCGCGGGACGCGGGATATTTTGTCAGCGTCGCTGCGCTGCGGGAAGTCGCCAGGGACACCATCCTGGACGCGGTCAGGCACTTCCTGGACCAAGCGGTGGACGGGATAGTCGTGATTGTTCCGCACCTGGCCACGTTGGCGGCCTTGGCGGAACTCGCTATCGGAGTGCCGGTAGTGGCCGTGGGGTCCGACGGGAATGACGCCGTTGGCGGTGTCCGGGTGGACCAGCGCAAGGGAGCCGAACTGGCCGTCCGGCACCTCATAGCGCAGGGCCACCGCCGGATCGGGCATGTCGCCGGGCCGCAGGACTGGATTGACGCCGTGGCGCGGTCCGACGGCTGGCGTTCCGCCCTGGAAGCCGCCGGGCTCGAGGCGGATCTCCTGGTCGAGGGAGACTGGAGTGCGGGCAGCGGCTACGCCGTTGGCCGTCGGCTGGCTGCTGACCGGCGCGCCACGGCCCTCTTCGTGGGCAACGACCAGATGGCATTGGGGATCCTGCGCGCCCTGAACGAAGCAGGCTTGGATGTGCCGACGGACGTTTCCCTGGTGGGCTTCGACGACCAGCCCGAATCGGCATACTTCAGCCCTCCGCTGACCGTGGTCCGGCAGGACTTCGAAGAACTGGGCCGGCGCTGCATGGACATGATGCTCGGGGTACTCGGCGGTGCGGAAGGGCCCAGGACGCTGGTGGTGGAACCTGAGCTCATCCTGCGCAGCAGCACGGCCCCGCCCTGCTGAAGCAGCAGGAAGGCTGGAATTAATCCGGGGGAGACCGCCGCGAAACGTGGCCACAACAATTGCTGCGTAGGTTTCAGGCATGATGGCTACCTTGCTCACCCGGCTCCGCGACTGGGCCATTGCTACCTTTACCTGCGAATCAGAGTCCGAGGCCGCCGGCGCCATGGCCGATGCCACCCGGTGGGGGTGGCTTCCCGCCTTGAGTGGAGTCTCCGTCGGCGCCGACCATGCCCGCTCCGAACACCTGGGAAGGGTGTCCGGCGGCAACTGAATGTCTGCTTGGCCACACTATTGCGCCGGGGCCCGGATGATGCCCTAAACTGCTTCACTGAGGTGCCTGAAATGGCGCTGTGCAGCAACGAAAGTGAACATGCTAATGGCTACCGATTACGATGCTCCACGCAAGCAGGAAGAGGAGTCTCCCGCTGACTCCCTGGAGGCCCTCCAGGCGTCCCGGAGCGGCAACGCGCAGACCGCAGTCATCGATGTCGACGAGAATGACACCGCTGAAGGCATCGACCTCCCCGGCGCCGATCTGTCCAACGAGGAACTCACCGTCATTGTGGTTCCCGAGCAGTCCGACGAGTTCACCTGCTCGTCCTGCTTCCTGGTCCGCCACCGGTCACAGGTGGCCCGCGAAAAGGACGGCCTGAAGTACTGCCGCGACTGCGAAGGCTGAGCCCCACCCGTTCTTCCCGGCGCCGGTTGCCCCTCCGGGGCGGCCGGCGCTGCTGTGTCTCCGGCCGCCGTCGTTACCAAAATACCCCTCCGTGACAACGGAAAAGGTGCCGTGCCCGGTTGGGGGCACGGCACCTTTTCGTGAACGCTTCGCCCTATTCCGGGACTACCAGGGCGGGCGTATCCTTCTTGAGCGTTTCGCCGCGGAAGAAGCCCGGGTGCGTGCGGGACATGACCAGCATGACGACGGCGCCCAGGGCCAGGATGCCTACGCCCAGGATGAACACCAGGCCCACGCCGAAGACCTCGGAACCGCTGCCGAACTCGGGCGCCAGGCTGTCCACGGCGGTCTGGACGAAGACCACGAACAACCCCACGCCGCCCACCACCGGGCAGACCAGCCTGAACACGAAGTGGCGCACACTGTTGAACAGGCTGTGCCGGAAATACCAGGTGCAGGCCAGTGCGGTGAGGCCGTAGTAGAAGCAGATCATCAGGCCCAGCGCCAGGATGGTGTCGTTCAGGACGTTGTCGCTGACCACATGCATCACCGCGTAGAACCCGGCGGAGACGACGCCGGCCGCAATGGTGGCGAAGCCCGGCGTTGCGAACTTCCGGCTGATCCGGCTGAAGGGTTCCGGCAGGGCGCCGTAGTGGGCCATCGCCAGCAGGCTGCGGGACGGTGACATGAACGTGGACTGCAGGGAAGCAGCCGAGCTGGAGAGCACCGCCAGGGACATCAGGATGGCGAACGGGCCCATGATGGGAGAGGCCAGCGCCGTGAAGATGTTCTCGTGGTTCTCGGCGTTGTTCAAGCCGTTGCCGGTATCTCCCACGCCGGCGAACATCATGGTGGCGATGCTGACCAGGAGGTAGATGGCCAGGACGATGACCGCGGTGAGGGTGCCTGCCACGCCGGCGGTCTTTTTGCCGTTGGCGGTTTCCTCATTGACCGTCAGGCAGACGTCCCAGCCCCAGTACACGAAGATCGACAGGGAGATGCCGGCGGCAACCTGGCCGAAGGTCTCGATTTTGGTGACGTCGAACCAGTCCCAGCTGAACGGGATGGCGGTCTCCGAGGTGGACCAGTTGGCGAATGCCATGGCGACGAAGAGGCCCAGCACCAGCAGCTGGAATCCCACCAGGCTGTACTGCACCATTTTGGTGGTGTGCATGCCGCGGTAGCTGACCCAGACGGCCAGTGCCACGAACACGAAGCACGTGACGACGTTGAGCGCCTTGTTGTCCGCCAGGTCTGCCAGCTCGGCGGAGCCTGTGACCTGGGACAGGAAGAGATAGAAGAAGTCGACGGCGACGCCGGCCAGGTTGGACAGCACGATGATGTTGGCGGCGAGCAGGCCCCAGCCACCCATCCAGCCGATCCAGGGGCCGAACGCTTTGGTGACCCAGGTAAAGGTGGTGCCGCTGTCCGGGGAATCGGCGTTGAGTTCCCGGTAGGCGAGCGAGACCAGGATCATGGGGATGAAACCGATCAGGAAGATGACTGGCAGTTGGAGCCCGGCTTCGTTGACGGTGGGTCCAAGTGCGCTGGTAAGCGTGTAGGCGGGGGCAATGGTTGAGATGCCCAGGACGACGACGGCCAGCAGGCCGAGCTGCCCGCCCTTGAGTCCCTTGGCGCTGACGCCGCCCGTGGACGGTGCGTGGGCGTGGGGGCCGGATTTGGAGGTACTGGTGCGGATTGTCTCTGTCATGGCACCACTTTCTGAAAGGCTGTGAGACGGAGGTCACTATATGAATGGCGTTCATTTAGTATGAGGGTGCCGGCCCTGTGATGCAAGACGCAATATGAACCACATTCGTATATGACTGATTTCCTCAATTAGTAAGCTCACTGAGAAATTTCCGGATTGCCGGCCGCGGGGCAGCCCACGGCTGGTAGCGTCAGCCATATTGGACCACTTGAGGAGGATGCATGAAAGCTTCACCGACACTGACCAACAACCTGCAGGCAGTCCTGGCCGACCTGATCGAACTCCACATCCAGGGCAAGCAGGCGCACTGGAACATCGTGGGCACCAACTTCCGCGACCTGCACCTCCAGCTCGATGAGATTGTTGACGCTGCCCGCCAGTTCGCCGACGATACTGCCGAGCGGATGCGCGCCCTGCACGCCCTCCCGGACGGCCGCAGCTCCACCGTTGCCGAAACCACCAGCCTGGCCCAGTTCCCTGACGGGCTGATCAGCACTGCGGACGCCATTGAGCGGATCGTTGCCGCCATGGAAGCCGCTGTGGGCACCATGCGCAAGGTCCACGACGAGGTGGATGAGGAAGATCCCACCTCCGCGGACCTTTTGCACGAGTTCATCGCCCGGCTCGAGCAGTTTGCCTGGATGGTGCAGGCTGAAAACATGAAGCCAACCGCCAAGGTGACCACTGCCGACTCCAAGTAGGCCGAGCGTCCCGCACGAGGGCGCCCGGTACCGGAACTCATCCGGCGCCGGGCGCCCTTTGCGGTCCCCGTGCGGTCAGGTGGCCTTGGGTACCTTCCGCAGCACGACGGCGGCGAGGACTGCCGCCGTCGCCATCAGTACCAGCCCAATTGCCGCCGTGATGTGCACGCCGGAATCGAACGCCGCCGCCGCAGCGTCCCGGACCGCGTCCGCCAGCGGACCGGGCAGGACGGCGGCCGCTTCCATGGCGCCGGCCAGCGTTTCCCCCGCGTTGTGCAACGAGGCGCCCGGGAGCATGCCATCCAATCCGGCCGGGAGGCGCAGGTTGTGCTGGTAGGAGGCCGTCAGGATGGAGCCAAGGACGGCCGTCCCCAGCAGTGAGCCCACCTCGTAGCCGGTTTCGGAGATCGCCGCGGCGGCCCCTGACTTTTCCGGCGGCGCGGAGCCGAGGATGAGGTCATTCGAAATGGTCTCCGCCGTCCCCACGCCCATCGCCAGGACCAGGAGCGCTGCCAGCAGCAGCGCGGGTCCGCCGTCGTGGTTTCCAAACGCCACCAGGGTGTATCCCGTGGCGCTGAACGCCAGCCCCGCCGCTACCACGTACCCAGGGCGGACCTTGCGAACCAGCGGCACCACCACCAAGCCGGCCGCCACCGTGGCTGCCAGCGCCGGAATCATCGCCACGCCCGCCGCTGACGGGCTCAGGCCCTCAAGGAGCTGGAGGTGCTGGGCAAGGAACAGGATGAAGCCGTTGAAGGAAAACAGGGCCAGGATGTTGGCGCTGATGGCCATGCTGAACACCCGGTTCCGGAACAGCGACATATCCAGCAGGGGGTGTTCCAGGCGGTGCTGGCGCCGCACGAACACCACGCCCATCGCCAGGCCGAACGCCATGCTGCTAAGGCCCGCCAGGCCCGGACCTTCGGTGGCAACATCCTTGATGCCGTAGACCATGGGGACCATCACCAGCATGGACAACAGGATGCTCGGGACGTCCACTCTTCCCGGCGACGGGTCCTTGGATTCCGGGATCAAAGTCCGGCCCAGTGCCAGCAGGGGAACCATCAGGGGCACCGCCACCAGGAACACGGCGCCCCACCAGAAATGCTCCACCAGCCAGCCGCCGAAGATCGGCCCCAAGGCTGCGCCGCCGGAGAATCCGGCAGCCCAGATGGCGACGGCCATCCGCCGGCGGTTGGGCTCCGGGAAGATGTTGCGGATCAGCGACAAGGTGGAGGGCATCAGCATCGCCCCGAAGAACCCCAGTGCGGCCCGTCCGGCGATCAGCCACTCCGCGGAGGGCGCAAAAGCCGTTGCGGCGGACAATCCGGCAAAGCCCGTGCTGCCGATAATGAGCAACCGGCGCCGCCCAATCCTGTCGCCAAGGCTTCCCATCGATACCAGGAGACCGGCCAATACCAGTGGATAAGCGTCAATAATCCACAACACGTGCACGCCGGAGGGTTCCAGGGCGCGGGTGATGGCGGGCAGGGCGAATGTCAGGGCGGTATTGTCCACGGCGACGAGCAGTACCGGGAACATCAGCAGCCCCAGTGCGAGCCAGTCGCGCCGCGGGGACCGCCCGGCCGCTCCGCCGCTGCGTGCAGGCGCCGAGGTCGAAGGGGAAGTCGTCATAAAATAACTATACCGTCCAGACGGTACAGTTTAAAACCTTGCCGTTTCCCTTTTCGACGCCGGCGGAAGGCATGATGGGAAGCATGCCCCGAAAGCCTGTAGCCCGTGATGCGGTCCTTGACGCCTTCGAAACCCTCTTGATCGACGTGGGGGAGCGGGCGGCCACGCTCGACGCGGTGGCCAAAAAGGCAGGCGTGTCCAAGGGGGGACTGCTGTACCACTTCCCCAACAAGGAAGCGCTCATCGAAGTGCTGCTGGACCGCCTGGACGGGCTGGCCAAAGAGGACGCCGACGCCATGGCCGCGGCCGCCGAGGGGGCGGCGGCCTACTTCATCCGCTCCTCCGTCTGGGCGGACACTCCGCTGGACCGGGCCATCGTTGCCGCCACCAGGCTGGCGGAAGTGGCGCACCAGGAAACGCGGCGCCGTTTCGCGGCCATCCAGCAGCGGTGGCTGGACGAGATCGCGGCCGACGTGGGGCCGGGGCTGGCCAAAGCGGTCTTGTATATGGGGGACGGGCTGTATTTCAACGCCATGTTGTCCGTGGGTCCGGCGCCGCAAGGGGGAGCGGCGGCTGACGTGGAGGAACTCCTGGCGGCCCTTGAGCGGCTTCGCAGGTAGCCTCCGCCATTTGCCGGGAAGGGTTGCGGCATAGGACAATGGAATGTTGTGAGGGCTGTCACCGGCCCGCATGATCCAGCACATGGCTGGTTTACAAGTGAATAGCCTTTGATCTGCGGCGGGAGAGTTCTGCCGGTGTACAGGCAGGCGCCGTAGGAGCAAATCCTCCCCAGGAATCTCGCAGGCCCCCGTACCGCCGCGGCGAGGCGCCTCTGGAAAGCAGCAGGCGGTTCCCATGACCCCCAATCGGGGATTCGGAGCCGGTGTGCTCACCGACGGTGCAAGCGGGTCCTGCCAGGCAGGCACCGCGGAAACTCTCAGGTCCAATACAGAGCGGGGAGGAACCCGAATCGCTGTGGCGTACCCTGCGCCGCCTGAGTAAATGGAGTTCCTTCGTGCCGGTTAGCCCAGCCTCCACCACTTTCGTCGACCGCCATATCGGTGCGCGCCGCCAGGCCGACGTCGATACCATGCTCAAAGCCGTTGGCTACGACACTGTCGACTCACTGGTTGACACCGCCGTCCCCAAGGTCATCCGTCAGGAATCTGCCCTTCGTCTGCAGGACGCCCTCAGCGAGGTTGAAGTCCTCACGGAACTGCGGAAGCTTGCCGCCAAGAACAAGACGGCAGTCCAGATGATCGGCCAGGGCTACTACGACACCGTGACGCCGCCGGTGATCCGCCGCAACATCCTGGAATCCCCGGCCTGGTACACCGCCTACACCCCGTACCAGCCGGAAATCTCGCAGGGCCGGCTCGAGGCACTGCTGAACTTCCAGACCATGGTGCAGGACCTGGTGGGACTGCCCATCGCCAACGCCTCGCTGCTGGATGAAGCCACCGCCGTGGCCGAGGCCGTGCTCCTGATGCGCCGCGCCAACAAGTCCGCGGGAGCGAAGGACGGCAAGACGGTCCTGGACATCGACGTTCTTCCGCAGACCATCGCCATCGTGCAGGGTCGCGCCGAGGCGCTGGGCTTCGAGGTGGAGGTCGCGGACCTGTCCAAGGGCCTGCCGGAGGGTGCCATCAATGGCGTCGTGCTGCAGCAGCCCGGCGCCTCCGGCCGGGTGTGGGACCAGTCCGCCGTCATTACCGCTGCCAAGGACCGCGGCGCGCTGGTTACGGTGGCTGCGGACCTGCTGGCCCTGACACTGATCACACCTCCGGGCGAGCAGGGCGCGGACATTGCCGTTGGCTCGGCCCAGCGCTTTGGTGTGCCGTTGTTCTTTGGGGGGCCGCACGCCGCCTACATGGCTGTCCGCAAGGGCCTGGAACGTTCCCTGCCCGGCCGCCTGGTTGGGGTGTCCAAGGACGACGCCGGCGTTCCCGCTTACCGCCTGGCTTTGCAGACCCGCGAGCAGCACATCCGCCGCGAGAAGGCCACGTCCAACATCTGCACCGCCCAGGCGCTGCTGGCCATCGTTGCGTCCATGTACGCGGTATACCACGGCCCGGACGGGCTGAAGGCGATCGCGGAAACGACGCATGGCCACGCCCGTACCCTCGCCGCGGCGCTCAAGGCCGCCGGCCTGGATGTCCTGCACACTTCCTTCTTCGACACCCTGACGGTCCGTGTTGCCGGCCGTGCGTCAGCAGTGATTTCCGACGCCGAGGCCCGCGGCATCAACCTGCGGCCCATCGACGCCGACACCGTAGGCATCTCCCTCGACGAAACCACGACGCCGGCCATCGTCGCGCAGGTCGCCGACGTCTTCGGCGCCCCGGTTGCCGAGGGACACAGCGAGGGCCAGGGCTTTGGGCTGGAGGCCGGCGTCGAGCGTTCCTCGGCCTACCTGCAGCATCCGGTGTTCAACACGCACCGGTCTGAAACCCAGCTGCTGCGTTACATCCGGAAGCTCTCGGACCGTGACCTGGCGCTGGACCGGACGATGATTCCGTTGGGTTCGTGCACGATGAAGTTGAACGCGACGGCTGAGATGGAGGCCATTTCCTGGCCGGAGTTCGCCTCGATCCACCCGTTCGCCCCGGACTCCCAGACCGAGGGCTGGCGCGAACTCATCGCCGGCCTGGTAGCGGACCTGGCCGAGATCACCGGGTATGACCAGGTGTCCATCCAGCCCAACGCGGGCTCCCAGGGCGAGCTCGCCGGGTTGCTCGCGATCCGCGGCTACCACCAATCCCGCGGCGAGCAGCAGCGCACCGTGTGCCTGATCCCAGCCTCGGCGCACGGCACCAACGCCGCCTCCGCCGTCCTCGCGGGCATGAAGGTGGTCGTGGTTGCCACCGCCGCTGACGGGACGATCGACCACGACGACCTGACGGCCAAGATCGAGGCCAACAAGGACGTCCTCTCGGCCATCATGATCACCTACCCCTCCACCCACGGCGTGTACGACTCCGATGTCCGCGAAGTCTGTGACGCTGTGCATGCTGCCGGCGGCCAGGTCTACATCGACGGGGCCAACCTGAACGCCCTGGTGGGGCTGGCCCAGCCGGGCCGGTTCGGCGGGGACGTGTCCCACCTGAACCTGCACAAGACCTTCTGCATCCCGCACGGCGGCGGGGGACCCGGCGTCGGGCCCGTTGCCGCGAAGGCGCACCTGGCACCGTTCATGCCGGGCGATGCGAACAAGGCGGCGCACGAGCCCGGGCACGGGGTGGCGATTTCGGCGTCCCGGTTCGGTTCGGCCGGGGTGCTGCCGATTTCATGGGCGTATGTGAAGCTGATGGGCGGGCAGGGCCTGACCGAGGCCACCAAGTCCGCGCTGCTGGCGGCCAACTACGTCGCGTCCCGCCTGAACGAGTACTTCCCGGTCCTCTACACCGGCGAAGGCGGGCTGGTGGCGCACGAATGCATCCTGGACCTGCGCGAACTCACCGCGAAGACCGGAGTCACGGCCGAGGACGTGGCCAAGCGGCTGATCGACTTCGGTTTCCACGCCCCCACCCTGTCCTTCCCCGTCGCGGGCACGCTGATGGTGGAGCCCACCGAGTCCGAGGACCTGGCCGAGATCGACCGCTTCATCGAGGCCATGATCACCATCCGCAAGGAAATCGACCAGGTGGCCAACGGCGACTTCGCCGTCACCGACTCACCGCTGCGGCACGCACCCCACACGGCCGCCGCCGTCGTCTCCTCTGACTGGGACCGCGCCTACCCGCGGGAGCAAGCAGCGTTCCCGGCCCACCACAAGCAGGACAAGTACTTCCCGCCCGTCGGCCGGATCGACGGCGCCGCCGGCGACCGCAACCTCATCTGCTCCTGCCCGCCCCTCGAAGCGTTCGAGGACAGCACAGCCGGGTTCGAGAACTAGACCGCTCCGGTGGTTGAGCCGGCCGGCACCCGGTTTCGACCAGCTCAACCACCGCTCCCAAAGGACTTTCAATGACTGAGAAGTACACCGCGCTCTACGACGAGCATAAAAAGCTCGGCGCCTCCTTCACGGACTTTGGCGGCTGGCAGATGCCGCTGAAGTACAGCTCCGAACTGGCCGAACACCACGCGGTCCGCAAGGCCGCCGGGCTGTTCGACCTCTCCCACATGGGAGAAGTCTGGGTGACCGGCCCCGAGGCCGCCGCGTTCCTGGACTACGCCCTGGCGGGCAAGATCTCCGCCATGGCCGTGGGCAAGGCAAAGTACTCGCTGATCTGCAACGCCGATGGCGGCATCATCGACGACCTCATCACCTACCGCCGGCCGGCAGCGCCGGACGGCACCGACGTCTTCCTGGTGGTCCCCAACGCAGGAAACGCAGACACCGTCGCGGCAGCATTGCAGGAACGTGCCGCCCGGTTCGACGTGAAGGTGGAGGACGCCTCAGCCCGCACGTCACTGATCGCCGTCCAAGGCCCGGCAGCAGAATCGATCCTGCTGCGGCTGGTCCCGGCAGCCCGGCATTCCCTGGTGACAGGGCTGAAGTACTACGCCGCCGTCGAGGTCCCCTTCCTGGTGGGCGGTGCGGGCCTGGACCTGCTGCTGGCCCGGACCGGGTACACCGGCGAGGACGGCTTCGAGATCTTCGTGGACAACGGGGACGCCCCGGGCCTCTGGCAGGCGCTGATCGCCATTGCCGACGAGGGCCAGCTCACCCCCGCAGGGCTCGCGTCCCGCGACTCCCTCCGCCTCGAAGCGGGAATGCCGCTCTACGGCAACGAACTCTCGCTGGACGGCGACCCGTTCGCCGCCGGCCTGGGCGCCGTCGTCGCGCTGTCCAAGGAAGGCGACTTTGTCGGGAAGGCCGCGCTGGCAGCCAAGAAGGAAGCCGGTGCAGGCAGCACCTCCGGCCGCCGCCTCGTGGGGCTTAAGGGCCGGGGACGCCGGGCCGGCCGCGCGCACTACCCGGTCCTGAAAGACGGCGCCACCGTCGGTGAGGTCACCTCCGGCCAGCCTTCGCCCACTCTGGGCTACCCCATCGCCATGGCCTACGTCGACGTGGAGCATTCGGCGCCGGGAACTTCCCTCGAAGTCGACCTTCGCGGTAAGGCCGAACCCTTCGAAGTCGTCGGCCTCCCGTTCTACAAGCGCCAAAAATAGCGCCGGACAGCCGGGAGTTTCGCTTGTCGAAACCCCGCCCCACCACCCGTTTTAGTTAGGAACCAATCGCATGGCTGTTGGCGTTTTTGATCTGTTTTCGATCGGGATCGGGCCTTCGTCGTCTCATACTGTGGGGCCGATGCGGGCTGCTGCCGTTTTTGCGGAGGAACTCAAGGCCTCGGGGGTGCTGGCTCACGTGGCGTCGTTGCGGGTGGATTTGTATGGCTCGTTGGCGGCCACCGGTCATGGGCACGGGACGATGACCGCGATCCTGCTGGGCTTGGAGGGGTTTCATCCGGAGTTGATCCTCCCGGCGGAGGTGGAGGAGCGGCTGGCCGGCATTGCCGGGACCGGGACCTTGAACCTCGCCGGCGCCGTCCCGCTGCCCTATGGGGTGAAGGACATGGTGTTGCGGCCGTTAACCGTCCTGCCGCGGCACACGAACGGGATGACGTTCACCGTCACGGACGCTGACGGTGCCGTGGTGCATACCGCGACCTTCTTCTCGGTCGGTGGCGGGTTCATCGTCCGGGAGGGTGAGGAAGACGCGGCCCGGCAGGAACTGGAGGAGTCCAAGAAGGAGCTTCCGCTGCCGTTCCGGACCGCCGCGGAACTGCTGGAGCACTGCGCAGCGACCGGGCTGGGAATCGCTGATGTGATGCTGGTGAACGAAAAAGCCTCCCGCGGGGAGGAGGAGATCCGGGCCGGGTTGCTGCACATCTGGTCCGTGATGGAAGCCTGCGTGGCGGCCTCGTTGAAGCGTGAGGGGGTGTTGCCGGGCGGCTTGAAGGTCCGCCGCCGCGCCCCTGACTGGTTTGAGCGGTTGAAGAAGGAATGCGCCGACGGGCAGGACACGGACCAGGACGCCGCGTGGGACGCGGGCCCGTTCGATCCCCGGTATTGGCAGGAGTGGGTTAACTTGGTGGCGTTGGCCGTGAACGAGGAAAACGCGTCCGGCGGCCGGGTGGTCACCGCCCCGACGAACGGGGCAGCCGGGATCATCCCTGCGGTGTTGTTCTACGCCCTGCACTTCGCTCCCGGCATGGACAAAGCCACCGGCGCTGACCGCGATGACGTCGTGGTCAAATTCCTGCTCGCCGCCGCCGCCGTGGGAGTCCTTTACAAGGAACAAGCCTCGATTTCCGGGGCCGAGGTCGGCTGCCAGGGCGAGGTGGGGTCCGCGTCCTCGATGGCCGCCGCTGGCCTGGCCGAGGTCATGGGGGGCACCCCGGCGCAGGTGGAGAACGCCGCTGAGATCGCAATGGAACACAACCTGGGCCTGACCTGCGACCCGATCGGCGGGCTGGTGCAGGTGCCCTGCATCGAACGGAACGCGATCGCTGCCGCGAAAGCGATCAACGCCGCGAAAATGGCGCTCTGGGGCGACGGGACCCACCGGGTCTCCCTGGACGAAGTCATCATCACCATGCGCGAAACCGGCAAGGACATGTCCCACAAATACAAGGAAACCGCCATGGGCGGCCTCGCCGTCAACGTCGTCGAATGCTGACCGCAGGCGCCTCTTCCCGGAACCCGGCGCCCACTCCCTAGTTGTAGGCGGCGGCCCACCAGTTCAAGGAGGCGGCAAACACCAGCCAGGAAATGTACGGCAGCAGGAGTAACCCGGCGGTCCGGCTGATGGGACCAAAATAGAGAACGGTGACTCCGACGGCGGCAATGAGCGCCAGGATGATGCCAAGCCCAAACCACAGTGCAACGGTTCCAAAAACGGGGTAGAGGGCAAAGAACGCAGGGGTCCAGGCAAGGTTAAGGAGCAACTGGATCCCGTAGGCGGTGAGGGCGCTCCGGGTCCGCTCCGTCCGTTTGCGCCACACCAGCCAGCCGGCAACAGCCATCGCCGTGTAGAGGATTCCCCACACCGGGCCAAACACGCCGTTGGGCGGAGACCATGGCGCCTTGTCCGCCGTTGCATACCAGCCGTTGACGTTGCTGGCCGACGCCAATCCGCCCAGCGCCGCCACCAGCAAGGACGCCACCAGGAAGGCGGCGAGCCCGGCGATTTGGATCCCGGCGCCATAGGGCCGTCCGCGCTCCGCGGAAGTGCTGCTCTGGTCCCGGTCCGGCCTCATCCTCCAACCCTTGCGGACCCGGGGCAGCCCCGTCAAGGCGCCGCCCCGTGGACGGTCGGCGCCATGCCAGGCATCGCCGGGAGAAAGGCTCCAGCGGCTGAGGCTTTAGACTTGATGCTGCATGTCCGCACGCATCCAGACCCACCGAAACCGCGCACAAACCCGATTGGACACGGCCCCCTTGCGAGAATTCACCGCACGTTTTGCCACAGCCGAGGAAATTGAGAACTGGGACAAGCACGTCACGGCCAACCCCAACGGCGGCAACATGCTGCAGTCCGCCGCCTACGCATCGGTCAAGAACGGGTCCGGCTGGAAAGTCCGCTTCCTTGTCCTGGAAGCCCCGGGAAACTCCAGTTACAACCTGGTCCTGGAAAAGTCATTTCCGGTCCTGGGTCGGCTCTGGTATCTCATCAAAGGCCCTGACGTTGCCGCCGCCGCGGACCTGAAAGCCGCCCTCGAAGCCTGCGCGGCCTTTGCCCGCAGCCGGAAACTGAACGTCTTTACCATCAAGGTGGAACCGGACATCATCGACACCGCCGAGGCGCACCGGGACATCCAGGCCGCGGGCCTTGTCAAAGCCCCCAATATCCAGTCCAACGACTCCACCGCGCTGCTGGACATTTCCGGCAGCAGCGAGGACGTGTTCAAAGCGATCTCCTCGCGCGCCCGGAACGCCATCCGGCGCGCCGAACGCGAAGGCTGCCAGGTGGTACGGCAGGAACAAGGCCCGGAAACCTACCGCGCCCTCTACGACCTGATGGCAGACACCGTCAACGCCAAGGGCTCCATGCCCCTGCGCAGCTACGACTACTACGCCAAGTTCTGGGACGAATTCTGCAACCGTGGCCAAGGCAACTTCTTCTTCGTCTATGAGGATGGAAGGCCCAGCGTCGGAGCCTTCGTGATCAACTACGGTGCCAAGGCAACCTACAAGGACGGCGGGTCCACCCAAAACCGCAAGCAGTACGGCGACTCGCATTTGGTGCAGTGGGAAGCCATCCGCCGCATGCAGGAACTCGGCTGCACCGAATACGACTTTTGCGGCACCCCGCCTGCGGCCCGGATCAAGGACAAAACCCACAACCTGTACGGGATGGGAATGTTCAAGACCAGCTTCACCAAGACCGTCACCGACTTTGTGGGCTGCTACGACTACGTCCTTTCCCCGCTGCGCCACAAGCTCTGGACCAGTGGCGGCGAAAAGGTGCTCCGCCGGATTGAAACCGCCCGGACCGGCCAGCAGTTCTACTGACCGGCATCCCGTGGGATGCATCCACCGCAGCCCACGGCCGGACCGTACGTCCCGTGCAGCCCGCCCCGAACACCGTCCGCCCAGCGCGTGCCCACCAGGCCGCGAAGAGTCCCGAAGAAGGTCACCCCTTGAATCCTGTTTCCGCCGCTACCGGACTTGAATATGCCACGCTCAGCGACGCCGAGTTTGAGGCCTTCGCCGTAAAGCACCCGCAAAACAGCTTCCTGCAGTCCATCGACTTTGCCCGTTTCCAGCGCGCCCGGGGCCAGCAGGTGGAACTCTTCGGCGTCCGGCGCGGCGGCGAACTCGTCGCCGCCGGCAAGCTCAACTACTCGACCACCAGGCTTGGCTACACCATCTGCGAATGCGCCAAGGGCCCCCTCATGGACTACGAGGACCGCAACCTGGTGAGTGGCGTCGTCGAACTCCTCCGCAAGCACGCCGCCGGCCGCAAAGCCGCTGAACTGCGGATCTCCCCGAACATCAGGTACATCGCACGGGACGCCGACGGCGCCGAGCACCCGGACGTCGAGGACAACCGTCCGCTCGTGGCGGACCTGGAGCGGCTCGGGTTCCGGCACCAGGGCCTGGATATGAACTTCGTCAACGTGAACTGGATGTTCATCAAGAGCCTCGTCGGAATCCAGGACGCCGAAGAACTCATCATGGGCACCAGTTACCGGACCCGGAAGGCCATCCGCAAGGCCGAAAAGAACGGCGTCTTCCTGGAACAGGCCACGCTGGAAACCCTGGACGACTTCTACGGGGCGTTGAGCCGGGCCGGGGACGAAAAGGGATTCACCTACCGCGAGCGCGCCTACTACGAGCACCTGCTCAGGACCACCTCGGCGGAATTCACCAAGCTCATGATGGCCAAGATCGACATCCCCGCGTACCGGAAATCCATCACCGAGCGCCTGGCAGCTGAGTCTGCCACCGCCGCGGAGCTCCGGCGTGAAGTGGAAGAAACGGGCAGCAAGAAGAAAGCCAACCGGCTCAAAGTGGTCCAGGACCTCGTGGACAGCTACGAGCGGAGCCTCAAGGACATCGAGAGGTTCCCGGATTCGGTCGGGACCGCCACCGTGGCAGCCATCCACTTCGTCTGCTACGGCGATGAGGTGGTGTGCGTGATCGGCGGCACCGTCCAGGACTACATCTACTTCAACGGCGCCACCTCACTGTACTGGGGCATGATGCTGCACGCCCTGGAGAAGGAATACCCGCGGTACAACTTCTACGGCACGTTCGGCATCTCCGGACAGGACGAGGAGGGGCACGGCGGCTACGAATTCAAGAAGGGATTCGGCGGCGAAGTGGTCCAGCTGGTGGGCGACTTCACCATGCCCGTACGGCCCGCGGTCTTCCATGCCAACCGGCTGGCCAGATCAGCCGCCGCCGCTGCCCGTACCCTGCTTGGCAAGCTGCCACTGAAGCGCGCAGCCTGACCGTCCACACACCGCGCAGAGGGAGGAACCGGGCATGACCGACCGGCACGAACGGCCAGGGTCCAGGCCGAAGACTGACGGCCTGCCCAAGACTGAGCCGCTGACCCCTGCCCAGATGCGGCAGGACGCAGCCGCCCGGAGGATGCTGCGGCGCCTGGTGCAGGGCGAGAACCCGCCCACCGCCCCCTTGAGCATCGTGGACCGCCTGGCGGGCAGCCCCTACGCCAACCCCACCATCCAGGTGGGCGGTGTGGACACATCGGCCCGCAAGACCCTGGACTTCGCGCTCCACCTGGCAGAGACCATGTTCCGCTATGGGGCGGGCGCCCTGGAGGTGGAGACCAGCATCATCGCCGTTACGGCCGCCCTGGGCCTGAAGAACATCGAGGTGGACATCACCAACCAGTCCGTGGGCATCAATTACGCCCCCAAGGACCAGACGCCCATCGCCCTGCTGCGCGTGGTGCGGTCCTGGACCAACAACTACGCCGGCCTGGCCAAAGTCCACCAGCTGGTCACGGACATCGTGGCTGGCGGCGTGGGCCGCGAGGAAGCCATCCGCAGGCTCAACGAGGCCATCACCAGTCCCAAACCGTATCCGCGCTGGATGGTCACCGCCGCATTCGGTGTCTTCGCCGCCGTGTTCGTCGGTGTGCTGGGCGGCGGCGTGGTGTCCTCGGCCATCGCGTTCGTAGCCAACATCGGGATCAGCCTGCTGGCCCGGCAACTGGGCCGCTGGCGGGTCCCGGACTTCTTCACCACGGCCAGCTGCTCGTTCGTCGTCACCATCCTTGCCTTGCTGCTCTGGCAGTTCGGCCTCACCGCGTCACCGTCGATCGTGGTGGTGGGCGGCATCCTGCTGCTGCTGCCCACCGGACGGCTGGTCTCGTCCGTACAGGACGCCATCAACGGCTTCCCGGTCACCGCCGCGGGCCGGTTCCTGTCAACCCTGCTGACCTTCGGTGCGATCGTGGCCGGCATTGCCGTGGCCTTCGTGGTGGGGGAGCTGACAGGGCTGCAGCGGATCGACGTCACGCAGACCTTCCCACCCGCCTACGATCTGTGGGTCCTTATCCTGTTCGTGGCCGCTGCGGTGATGGCCATCGGCATCACCGAGCAGACCACCTGGCAGCTCCTGCTGCCAACGGCGGGAGTGGGCGTGGCAGGCTACCTGGTGCTGCTGGGCGGCGGCCTGCTGGGGATCGGGGACCGCTTCGCCCCGGCGCTGGCGGCCGTTGTCATCGGCCTCCTGGCACGTGTGGTGGCACTGCGGATGGGCGCGCCGCAGCTGGTGGTGGCTGTGCCCGCGGCGCTGATCCTGCTGCCAGGGCTCACCATCTTCCGGTCCATGTATGTGCTCACGGTCGAGGAATCGGAAATCCTGAACGGCGCGGGCGGCATGCTCAGCGCCGGCGCCATCGTGCTGGGAACAGCCGGCGGGATCGTCCTGGGCGACGTGCTGGCCAGGCCCCTGACCCGCAGCCTGGCGAGCAACGAGCGCCGCCGCGCCCGGCGGCGCTAGATTTGCCCTACCGGCAACTTCTTCTCTGCCTGGAACACGTCTTCCACGCGGCCCTGCGCCCAGTACCCGGACAATGACACCTGGCGCCGCTCCAGGCCGCGCTGCTTGAAGAAGACCTCGCGCAGGGACTTCATGTAGCCCCGCTCGCCGTGGGCAAAGACATCCACGGTGCCGGCAGGCCACTCCGCGCCCGCCACGGCATCCACCAGCAACGTGCTCGAGCCCGCCGGGACTTCGCCGCGGACCAGCCACCGGACCTCGAGTCCGGCCGGAGCGTTCAGGGGCTGGATGTCGGCCTCGGCCCCGACTTCCAGGAAGGCCAGCCCCACTGCGGTGGGAGGAAGTGCCTCGATGGACGCGGCAATGGCCGGCAGGGCGGCCTCATCACCGGCGAACAGATACCAGTCAGCCTCGGGATTGGGGTTGTACGCACCGCCCGGGCCGGTAAAGGTGAGCGTCTCGCCGGGCCGGGCGTTGGCCGCCCACGGACCGGCCAGGCCTTCGTCGCCATGGACCACGAAGTCGATGGCGAGCTCCTTGGCCCCGGGATCCACCCAGCGGAGCGTGTAGGTGCGGGTATACGGCCACTGCTCGCGCGGCATGGTTTCCCGGACCGTCCACAGATCCAGGGGGGAGGGATAGTCCACGCCGGGCTGTGGGAACACGATCTTTACATAACGGTCCACGAATGCGTTGTTGACGAAGTCCCTGAATCCGTCCCCACCTGCGATGACCCGGACCATGTGCGGGGACAACTGCTCTTTGCGCAGTACCGTCAGGTTGACCTGGGGGCGGTTGTTTTTCGTAGCGCTGGTGGCGGCGGGGACAGTGCTCATCAGGCAAGCCTAAGCCAGGGGCGCCGGCGGGAGCTCCCAGGTTACGTCCGGCGCACCCTGTTCCCGCAGCAGCTCGTTCACACGGCTGAATGGCCGGGAACCAAAGAAGCCGCGCGAGGCGGATAACGGACTGGGGTGCGCGCTGGCGACGACGGGCGCACCGGCAAGGAGGGGCCTTACCCCCTCCGCCTCCTTGCCCCACAAGACGGCTACCAGGGGCGTCCTGGACCCGTCCGCGGCCCGACGTCCGGCCACTGCCGTGACTGCCGCCGTCGTAATGTCCTCCCAGCCCTTGCCGCGGTGGGAGCCGGCGGACCCCGCCCGGACGGTGAGCACCCGGTTCAGGAGCAGGACTCCCTGATCCGCCCAGGCGGACAGGTCGCCGTGGACGCGCGGGGAAATGCCCAGGTCGGATTCGAGTTCACGGTAGATGTTCGCCAGGCTGCGGGGGAGCGGGCGCGTGCGCGCGTCCACGGAAAAGGAAAGGCCGACGGCGTGCCCCGGCGTGGGGTAGGGGTCCTGCCCCACAATGAGGACTTTCACGCCGGCGAGCGGCTGGCGGAACGCGCGCAGGACGTTCGACGGCGGCGGGAGGACCTGGTGCCCGGCCGCCTCTTCGCCGGCAAGGAAGTCCAGCACCGACCGCAGCTTCGCTTCGACGCCCTGCAGCGCCGCCGCCCAGTCAGGCGCCATGAGCTCCGCCAGGGGCAACTTGGCCAGGTCGCTGAAGCGGGTGGCGTCCGCCGGGTCCTGCTGCAGGTCGAACAACGCATCCGATTCAAACATCGGTCCATTCTTGCAGCAGGAGCCCGCCGGTCGGGAAAGTGCGTCGACGGCCGGGCCGAATGACACTCCTGTGATTCGCCCGCTAGCATGGGGGTAAGACATTTACCGTAACCAGCGAAGGAGTGTGCCGTGGCGGAACCGGCCCGGGAACACCTGCCGGAGCAGGATCCACGGAATTCCCTGCTGGCGGATTTTCTGCTCCGTGACTCCTCCCTCACCGAGCGCGAACAGCAGATGCTGGCGCTGGAGCGGCAGTGGTGGAAGTACGCGGGGGCCAAGGAACAGGCCATCCGGGAGCTGTTCGACCTCTCCGCAACCCATTACTACCAGCTCCTCAATGCCCTGATCGACCGCGAGGATGCCCTGGCCCACGATCCCATGCTGGTCAAGAGATTGCGTAGACTACGTACGTCGCGCCACCGTGCACGCACCGCCCGCCGCCTGGGATCCGACGCTTAGCACGCCCCAGGCCGGGACCCTGGCAGCAATCAACAAGGATGTCCTTCCACCATGACCAAATACGCCCGCGATGAATTCGACAAGGTCCCCGAGGCCGCGTCGCGACAAGGTGTCCACCGGACGGCCTCGGCCCCGTCCCGGGTGCGGCTGTGGCCCATCCTCGCCGTGGGCGTCGCAGCGCTGGCGATCGGGCTGGTGTCTTTCCTGATCCTCCCCAAGCTGGGGTTCAACGCCACGGCAACCGAGGCCTTTGCCAGTGTGGAATCCACCGCGTTGGCGGGTACCGGATCCACCCCGTCCACCACGCAGGCAACCACGCCCCCGGCCGCTTCAGAACCTTCGGCCACCGCCGGGCCGTCCCCAAGCGGCAGCCCGGAGCCGACGCAGTCGGCCACCCAGCAGGCCGTCGTCGACCGGACGCAGGCAGTGGCCGTCTACAACGCGGCCGGTACCGCCGGGCTGGCCAGCCGCATTGGCGGAACAGTCCAGGCTGACGGCTGGAAGCTCGGACAGGTAGGCAACTGGTCCGGCGCACCGCAGAAATCCTCCGTGATCTACTACGCCGGTCCCCAGCAACTGGCCAGTGCCCAGGAGCTCGCCGCACTGTTGAACATCCCCACGGTCGTCAGCAGCACCGAGTTCCAGGTGCCGCTCGTGGTGGTCCTGGGCCCCGGGTACCGGTAACCGGCCGGCCTCAGTTACGCCTGCATAACGTTCCCGGCCCGGGGCCTGCCGCAGCCTGCGGCCCGTGGCGGCCTTTGGCTAGAGTGATTCCAGGCCACGGCCCGCGGGGCTGCACGCAACAGCACCGGCCCACCCGGCCGCAACGGAAAAGAGTTGGTCACCATGGCACTGGGAACCGTCAAATGGTTCAACGCTGAAAAAGGCTACGGCTTCATCACCGTTGACGGCTCCAGTGATGACATCTTTGTCCATTGGTCTGCGATCCGGGGCGAAGGCTACCGGGCCCTTGAGGAAGGACAACGGGTGCAGCTGGAGGTCGGCGAGGGCGACAAGGGCCCGCAGGCGGAAAACGTCCGGCCCGCCGAGTGAAGCCGAAGCACCGTCCCGCCGTCCGCACTGCCCTGGCCGTTTCCCTGGCAGCCGTTCTCGGCGCCACAGCCTGCTCCGGGACACGCGGAAACGCCCGGGTGGAATCCGCCGAGGCATCCGGCGACGGCGTCCTCCGGGTGGGCCTGGTCCTGGACAACACCGGCGGCAACGCTTTCCTGAACCAGCCACAGCTCGCCGCCGCCAAGCTGGCCGTCCAGGACATCAACGCAGCCGGGGGACACAAGGGCCGTCCCGTCGAACTGCTGCCCGCACACCTGGAACAGGACACCGCCGGGCAGGCAAAAGCCCTGCTCGCCGCCAAGGCGGACGTGGTCATCGGACCCACCGACTCCAGCCATGCGGAGGCAGCCGTAGGCGTCCTGTCCCGCGCGCACATACCGCTCATCTCCCCGGCCAACACCGCTGCCGGCCTGACCGGAATGGCCAGCGGCGGCTACTACTTCCGCACCGCGGCGGCCGACGTCGCGCAAGGGCCTGTGTTGGCCAAACTCGCCAAGGACGCCGGGGCTGCCACCGTCAGCGTGCTGTACCAGGAAGGCACCTACGGCAAGGACCTGCAGGCCGCCGTCACGGAAGCGGCAAAGCAGTCCGGGCTTAGCGTCCTTCCCGGTGCCGGCTTCACGACCGGGGACGCCGCGGCGGCAAGCTCCATCGCCAAAGCCAAGCCGGACGCCGTCGTCCTGATAGCCCGTGAGGGCGCCCAAGGCGCACTGGCCGCGCTGAACGGTACCGGCGTTGGCGGTTCACGCATCGTCATGAGCGACGGCGCTTTCGCCCGCTACGGCTCAGGCCTCGGTTCCAAGGTCTTGGATGGCGCCCGCGCGGTGGTACCGGGACAGCTGCCTTCCGCCGCCTTCCAGCAAAAACTCCTGGCGGTGGACCCGTCGCTGAAGGACGTCTCCTACGCTGCCGAGACCTACGACGCCGTGACCCTGGCCGCGCTGGCAGCGGCCCGCGCGCAGGACGACGCCGGCCGCTCGATCGCCGCCAACCTGATCCCGGTATCGGGCGGAACAGCGGCACCAGGCGCCGGAACGGCCGCTGCGCCGTGCGTGACCTACAAGGCGTGCCTGGGCGGTTTGGCTGCCGGCCCGGACATCAATTACGACGGCGAGTCGGGCCCCATTGCCTTCGACGCGAACGGGGATATCACCGTGGCGTCCTTCTCCGTCTTTACATACGGGCCGGACAACCTGCCCACTCCGAGCGGCCGGGAGACAGCCGGACATCAGGGCTGATCGCCCTCGGCGAAGCGACCGCCGCCAGCAGCCCCTCCGGTGTCTTTTCGCTTGCACTCTCACCGGGGGAGTGCTAATTATGGAGTTAGCACTCTGACGTACCGACTGCTAAGCAACGCCCGGTTCCGGCCGGCCGCGCAAGGCACCGGTCGAAGAGCGAAAGAAACACCTCACTTCAGTGAGATCCCCAGGCGGAGGCATACAGAGGCCGCTGTCGAAGGATCGTCCGTCGCGGGCACTGCAGCGAAGGTTCATTCTTAACGACTGTCCCGAAAGGACTACTGCCGTTATGGCCAAGATCATTGCATTTGATGAAGAGGCACGCCGCGGCCTTGAGCGTGGCCTGAACACCCTCGCCGACGCCGTTAAGGTCACCCTCGGCCCGCGTGGACGCAACGTCGTCCTCGAAAAGAAGTGGGGCGCCCCCACGATCACCAACGATGGTGTTTCCATCGCCAAGGAGATCGAGCTGGACGACCCCTACGAGAAGATCGGCGCAGAGCTGGTCAAGGAAGTTGCCAAGAAGACGGACGACGTCGCCGGCGACGGTACCACGACTGCGACGGTGCTGGCCCAGGCGCTGGTCAAGGAAGGCCTGCGCAACGTTGCCGCCGGAGCCGACCCGCTGTCCCTCAAGCGCGGCATCGAGAAGGCCGTTGAAGCCGTCACCCGCGAACTCCTGGCCTCCGCCAAGGAAATCGAAACCAAGGAAGAGATCGCGGCCACCGCCTCCATCTCCGCCGGTGACGACGAAATTGGTGCCCTCATCGCCGAAGCCCTGGACAAGGTCGGCAAGGAAGGCGTCATCACGGTCGAGGAGTCCAACACCTTCGGCCTGGAGCTTGAACTCACCGAAGGCATGCGCTTCGACAAGGGCTACATCTCCGCCTACTTCGTCACCGACGCCGAGCGCCAGGAAACGGTCCTCGAGGATCCGTACATCCTGATCGTCAACTCCAAGATCTCCAACGTCAAGGAACTGGTTGCTGTCCTCGAAAAGGTCATGCAGTCCAACAAGCCGCTGCTGATCATCGCCGAAGACATCGAGGGCGAGGCCCTGGCCACCCTGATCGTCAACAAGATCCGTGGCACCTTCAAGTCCGTTGCCGTCAAGGCCCCGGGCTTCGGCGACCGCCGCAAGGCACAGCTGGCAGACATCGCCGTCCTCACCGGCGGCCAGGTCATCTCCGAGGAAGTCGGCCTTAAGCTCGAGACCGCAGGCCTCGAACTGCTGGGCCAGGCCCGCAAGGTTGTTGTCACCAAGGACGAGACCACCATCGTCGAGGGTGCAGGCGACGCCGACCAGATCGCCGGCCGCGTATCCCAGATCCGCGCCGAGATCGAGAACTCGGACTCCGACTACGACCGCGAGAAGCTGCAGGAACGCCTGGCCAAGCTGGCCGGCGGCGTTGCAGTCATCAAGGCCGGTGCCGCCACCGAGGTTGAGCTCAAGGAACGCAAGCACCGCATCGAGGACGCCGTCCGCAACGCCAAGGCTGCGGTTGAAGAAGGCATCGTCGCCGGTGGCGGTGTTGCCCTCATCCAGGCCGGTGCCAAGGCATTTGCCAACCTGCAGCTCTCCGGCGACGAAGCAACGGGCGCCAACATCGTCCGCGTTGCCATTGACGCCCCGCTGAAGCAGATCGCCTTCAACGCCGGCCTCGAGCCCGGCGTGGTTGTCGACAAGGTCCGCGGCCTGCCCGCAGGCCACGGCCTGAACGCAGCCACCGGCGAGTACGTCGACCTGCTGGCAGCCGGCGTGAATGATCCGGTCAAGGTCACCCGCTCTGCGCTGCAGAACGCGGCGTCCATCGCCGGCCTGTTCCTCACCACCGAAGCCGTAGTGGCAGACAAGCCCGAGAAGGCTTCTGCTCCCGCCGGTGGAGACGACATGGGCGGCATGGGCGGCATGGGCGGCTTCTAAGCCCACTGCCGGGACCTGTCCCGCTGACACAAAATGCGGCCCCCTCCTTGGGAGGGGGCCGCATTTTTATGTTCCAAAGGCTACTTCCTGGCGGAAGCCAGCATCCCTTCGACTTCCTTCTTGAAGGCGTCCGCGGCTGCCTGCGGTGTCAGGCGGTCGTACAGTACTTCATCCGTGTAGCGCTTGATGACGTTCTGGACGCTTCCCGCACCCACGGGCGGGACCGGCGGGGCGCCCTTGACGTCCGGTGCTATGTCCTTGAGGAAGCCCACCACCGTGGTGTCGGCCGGCTTGAGCGAGGGAGTAATGCCCGCGACGATCGCACTGTTGGTGGGCACACCGCGGTCCGTCATCAGGATGCCGCCGGCCTCCGGACTGTTCGTGAGGTAGTCGATGAATTCGGCCGCCTGCTGCGGGTGCTTGGACCGGGACGAAGCCGACCAGAACATGGTGGGCTTGTAGTACATCCCGTTGCCGGCCGATGCGCCGCTGATGCTCGGGGCCCGCAGCATCTTGATGCTGCTGCCCGTGGTGGACTCCAGGGAGCCCAGCTGGTTGGTCCACCACCAGGCCATGGCCACCCGGTTGGTGCCGAACAGGCTCTCCTCCAGCCCCGCGCCGGCGTCCTCGGTGGCGATGGTGGCAGGGGGACTGGCCTTGGAGTCCCGCTGGTCCTTGAGCCGTGCCCAGAAGGACGCGGCGGTGGCCGTCTCGAAACCGAGCCCGCCGTCACCCGTGTACAGGTCCTGTCCGTGCTGGCGCAGCCAGATGATCAGGTCTGCTTCGTTGCTGCCATAGGCGGCGCCGTAGCTCTTCCCGCCACCAGCGGCGCTGATCTTGGCTGCGGTGTCCGTGAAGTCTTTCCACGTCCACGTCTTGTCGTCCGGCAGCGGAATGCCTGCAGCGTCGAACACCTTGGTGTTGGCCATGATGACGTAGGCATTCTGGCCGGTGCTGAGACCATACTGGGCGCCACCATACTGGCCGGAGGCCAAGGCCTCCTTGTCCAGCTTCGAGGTGTCGATGCCGCTTTGCTTCGACAGGTCCATAAGCGCCCCGCGCCCGCCGTATTCGGCAATGTACTTCTGGTCCATCTGGATGACGTCCGGTGCATCATTGGCAGCTGTCTTCGTGGCCAGTTTGTCCCAGTAGCTGGCCCATTCGCCCGGCTCCGCCTTGATCTTGATATTCGGGTGCGATGCTTCAAACGCGGCGATGACCTTCTGGGTCTGTGCGTTCAGGTACTCGTTGCCCCACCATGCGAACCGCAGGGTCACCTGCGCGTTGTCCCCGGAACTGCCGGGAGCTCCGCAGCCTGTCGCCAGCAGGGAAAAGGCCAAGGTGGCGGCGCCGAGCTGGAAACTGCGCCGGCTGAAGACTGGACTCGTCATTGATGTTCCTTCCGGATTTTGTCGCCGCTGGGTCGATCCCACGTCGTTGCGGGTGCCCGACTCTGCGGGAAAGCGCTTTCTCACTGTGATTCTGCGATTGTTTCGTGAGCGGAAGGGTTGCGTCAAGAGTTTCAGTAAACGTTTTCTGAGCTGTTTTTCGGGCCGGCTGCCCCGGCGCTTGCGGGACCAGCACTTCGTCCGGGGTACCGCCGGGCGGCCTTTGAGCCGCTACGGCGGCGGCCCATTGTCGTTGGCTTCTGGCAGGATGGACCGGTGACGATTACTGCAGCGGCTGACGGTTCGGCCTTGGGAAACCCGGGGCCGGCCGGCTGGGCCTGGTACGTGGATGACAACTGTTGGCGGGCCGGCGGCTGGCCCCACGGCACCAATAACCAAGGGGAGCTGATGGCTGTCCTGGATCTGCTGCGGGCCACCGCGCATCTTCCGGGGGAGGACCTTCGCATCCTCTGTGACAGCCAGTACGTCATCAACTCCATTACCAAATGGATGCCCGGGTGGAAGCGCAAGGGATGGCGCAAAGCTGACGGGAAGCCGGTCCTGAACGTTGAACTGCTGAAGGAACTGGACCGCGAACTGGCAGGCCGGACGTATACCTTCGAATGGGTCAAGGGCCATGCCGGCCACAGCCTGAACGAGGCCGCCGATGAACGCGCCCGGGCCGCGGCAACCGCCTACCAGCAGGGCGTGGCCGCCCGGTCTGGTCCGGGATTTCCGGGGGCGCACCATCCGGGCGCCTCCGGGCACAGCTTTGAGGCGCAGCCTCAGGCCGGCAGTGGCCTCCAGCCGGCCACCCTCGACATCCCCGCCCCTGCGCCCGCCCGCCCGGCCGCCGCCGGCCGCCCGGAGGCAGGCCCAACCCGTGCGGACAGCCGCCCGGCAGCGGCCGGCCAAAAAGGTCCTGCAGCGGGAAACGGCAAACAGCGGGCCATGCCCCAGCCGGTATCGGCTTATGACGAGCTTGACCTGTTCAGCGAATTGGACACGGAAGCCCAGGAGGATGCGGAGGCAGCGCAGCAGGCCGGTGCGGTCGCGCCCGAGGCCCTGGTGGAGCAACTCGAACGTGAACTGCTGGGCCCGCTGGTGCGCGGCGACATTGGCCGGACAGCAGTCCTCCTCCACCCGGACTTCATGGAAATCGGCAGCTCGGGAAGGGTGTGGACCCGGGACGCCATGATGATGGCCCTCGAAGAGGACCCCGGAGAAAGGACCGACATCGAGGTTCTGGGCGCTGAGCGCATTGGCCCCGGTGCTGTCCTGCTGACGTATCGGAGCTTTGCCCGCGCCGGCACCACACTGCGAAGCTCGTTGTGGGTCCTCGACGGCGAACGGTGGCGGCTGCGGTTCCATCAAGGAACCCCGGAAGCCTGACCTGTCAGCTGAACCGCTGCGCGTTGCCCTGCTCGGCCTGGGCATACGTGGCCGCGGCGGAGGCCAGGGCCGCGTTGATGGAGGCCAGCGACGCTTCCACCCGGCCCTGGGTGATGGTCCACTCGGTGACCAGCGCCTGGAAGTTGCTGGCCGCCGCACCGCGCCACGAGCCTTGCAGCTCGTCCAGGCCACGCTTCATGGCCTGGACGTCAGCGCTGATCCTGTCCACGGTTGACTGTACGTTCGCGGACTTCAGCTGCAGTAGCTCGGTGTCGACGGAAATGATGCTCATGGCTATGCCTTTCGGTACGGCGGGAGGCGCCTCCGGCCCGGCGGTTCCGGGCTGATGAGACGAGCCTAGGAAGCCGCGCGGGGCGGAGTCATGGCCTGAGCTCTATATGTGGATAACCGAGCTGCCGCTGCCCGCGCCACGCTGGGCGGCGCCGCCCTCCGCCGCTTCCTCCGCACCCGCTGCGTCATCCGCGGGTGCTTCGTCACGGTGCGGCAGGCTGACCACCAGCGTGGCCCCGCCGCCGTCGGTCTTCTCCACCCGCACTGAACCGCCGTGCGAACCCACGATGGCGGCCACGATGGCCAGGCCCAGGCCGCTGCCGCCCGTCTCCCGGGTGCGGGACGTATCGGCACGGTAGAACCGTTCAAAAACCTTGGCCGCGTCCTCTTCCGAAATGCCGGGCCCGTGGTCCCGTACCTCGATGATGGAACGGGCCTCACCGTTAGTGCTGCGGACTCCCACGGCCAGTTCGATGGGGCTGCCGTCCGGGGTGTAGCGCAGCGCGTTGCCCACGAGGTTGCCCACCACTTGGCGCAGCTTGGCCTCGTCCCCAAGCACCGGGGCAGGCGTGGCCGGGCCGCCGTTGAGGCCGGCCAGCGAGATGGTCCTGGAGCGGTCGCTGGCCTGGGTGTCCACCACGGCGTCGTGGGCGATCAGCTGCAGGTCCACGGGCTTTTGCTGCAACGGCCGCTGCTCGTCCAGGCGGGCCAGCAGGAGCAGGTCCTCGACCATGGAACCCATGCGCTTGGCTTCGCTTTCGATCCGGCCCATCGCGGTGGCCACGTCCTCGTCCGTGGACAGGGCGCCATGGCGGTAAAGCTCGGAGAAACCGCGGATGGTCACCAGCGGTGTGCGGAGTTCATGGGAGGCGTCCGCGGCGAAGCGGCGCATCCTGGCCTCGGACGCGGTCCGGGCCGCAAATGCGGTCTCAATGTGGGCCAGCATGGCGTTCAGTGAGCTGCTCAGCCGGCCCAGCTCGGTGGCAGGATTCTCCACCTCAACGCGGCGGGAGAGGTCACCGGCGGCGATGGCTGCGGCGGTCTTCTCCACCCGTGCCAGCGGCCGGAACGCGCGCGATACTGTCCAGCTCGCGATGAGGGAGGCCAGCAGCAGCGTTAGCAGGCCCACCCCGGTGACCACCAGGGTGGCGTGCTTGAGGACGTCGTCCACGCTCGCCAGGGGCAGCCCGATGACCACCACGGCAGTTGTTTGGCCGTTTTGGACGGTCACCGCCACCACGCGCCAGCTTTGCCCGTCCGTCCCGCGGACCTGGAACGGGGCAAGTTGCCGGGCCTGGGCCTGCTCGACAGTGATGGACGAGATGTCCGGATGGTCGTCGGGGTCGCCGCCGAACGTGTACGGCTGCTCGCCGGGGGCGAAGAGCATCAGCGAATAGTCGGTGGGAATGGGGCTGGGCGCCTGCAACTGCGTGAACGAGCGCTGTTGCCGGGCAGAGTCGACGGCGGCGTTAAGTTTGTCGTCCACCTGGCCCTGGAGGTAGCTGTGCAGCAACGTGAGGGTGACGGCGCCGGTGACCGTCAGGGCCACGATGAGCAGGGCCATGATCATGGCCACCAGCTGCGATCTGAGCGAGGCCGACTTCCACCGCTTCAACAAGGTCAGCGCTTTTCAGCCGTCCGCAGCACATAGCCCACGCCGCGCTTGGTCTGGATCAGGGCCGGGGCTTCGGGATCGATGTCCACCTTCCGCCGGAGGTAGGAAATGTAGGACTCCACGATGGAGGCATCGCCGTTGAAGTTGTACTCCCACACGTGGTCCAGGATTTGGGACTTGGACAGGACCCGGTTGGGGTTGAGCATGAGGTAGCGCAGCAGCTTGAACTCGGTGGGGGAAAGTTCAATGACCGTGCCGCCGCGGCGGACCTCGTGGGCGTCGTCGTCGAGCTCAAGGTCGTCAACCCGGATGATCGCGTCGTCATCCAGCAGGGGCTGGGTCCGGCGCAGCACCGCGCGGATCCTGGCCACCACCTCATCGAGGCTGAACGGCTTGGTGACGTAGTCGTCGCCGCCAACGGTCAGGCCGGTCACCTTGTCTTCCGTGTCGTCCTTCGCTGTCAGGAAAAGGACAGGGAAGTGCTTTCCGGCGGCGCGCAGGCGGCGGGTAACGGTGAACCCGTCCATATCCGGGAGCATGACGTCCAATACGGCCAGGTCAGGCGCCTGGGTGTCCGCGGCGGCGAGCGCGTCGCGCCCGTTGGCTGCGGAGACAACTTCAAAGCCTGCGAACCGGAGGGACGTGGAGAGAAGCTCACGGATGTTGGGTTCGTCATCGACGACGAGCAGCCTGGCTTCGGGACCGTTCTTGTTCATGCTCCCATCATGCTCCCAGTCTCTGGGAGTTGTCTGGATATTCGTTGTGAGCATGATGGTGGTGCGCTTGTGTTCACCAGCCCATCGTTCCCGGCTCCCCTTTGAAGGGGCCTACGATCCGCTGGGTGATCCAGCCGCCGTAAAAGCGGCCTGGCTGCGGAAGCACGCGTTCACCGTCCACCTCGCAGTAATCCATCCTGCCCGCGTAGACGGCCACCCGGCCTGCCAGGGCCTCGAATCCGGACGACGGTTCCGGATAGGACCAGGCGGCCCCCTCGGCTTCCTCCCCGCCGCCGCGCACGGTCAGGTACTCGGCGGACCCCTTGAACTCACAAAAACTGCTGCCTGCCGCCGGTTCCAGCGAGCCAGGCACGAACGCCGACCGCGGCAGGTAGTAGGCCGGCGGATGGCTGGTCTCGAGGACGCGCAGCGACTCGGTGGTGTCGGCGATCAGTTCACCGCCCAGGAAGATCCTGATGTGTTCGGTATTGCGTTCGATCCGGGGCGGGCGGGGGTAGTCCCAGACCGATTCCTGGCCTGGCCCGGGGACGGCGGGAATGATGCGTATGCTCATACATCCAGTGTCCCCCGGATCCGTGGCGTGCGGCACACTCCGGCGGGAACCGAAATCAGGGTGAGAACGTTCAGCGCCCGATCTCTTCCGCCGTCAGGGCCTCGGGAATACAGTGTTGATTCCAGGGTTCCATCGCTCCTGACCCATGTGAAGGGATTGACCATCATGACTGATCTGAGCGCATCTGAAAACACCACATCCACGGACCGCAGCATCCGCGACTGGGCTGACCTGGCGGAGGAAATGTGGTCGTATCTCACCGGCAAGGGTGCTGCCATCAACTACCAGTTCGTGGACATGACCATCGAGGTGCCCCGCGACATTGGTCCTGACGCGCCGCGGGCCACCTGGAAGCTCAACGGCAGCCTGCGGGTCACCACCAGCGACAAGGATGCCGCCGGATCCGATCTGAACCGCGGCTGACAGACATGGCTGAGTACCGGTTGGATGTGGACCTTGACTTCTCCTTCTCGGACGAGTCCGGGGCGGTCACCCGGGGAAGCGCCAAGGCCGCCGGCACGGAGCTGACGGTATCACTCGCGGACCTGGCCCCGTTGTCGGGAGGCGGGCTCCCGTCCCTGGACGAAGTGAAGCCCCTGGCCGAGGTACTGGCCAGGAAAGGCATCAGTGTCCACATCTCCGGTCCGCAGGGCAACCTCATCAGCCTGGGAGCCGTGGAGAGTCCTGCATCGCAGCGGCTCGTCACCAGGTCCCCGCATATCAAGCTCGGGAAACTCGGAACCCTCCTGCCGCTCCTCCGGCAGGGACGGCGCCGGCCAAACGGCATTCCCCTTCTTCCGCCGGCGACGCCGTTGCCACTGCTCCCCACGGTGCGGCGGCGTATTCCCCGCCGCATCACCACCACCCACTACACGCGGGGGAGCGGCCGGCCACGGCTCATCTTTGTCCAGGACGCAACCACCTGGACCGGCCAGATCCCGCGTGAAGTGGCGTTGGCGGGCGAGGTCACCACGATCGGCAGCAGCCCGGAGTCCGATATCAGGCTTGAGGGCTTGGAGGGGCTGCACGCAGAGATCAGGCACGACGAGCAGGATGAGTATGTCCTGGTGCCGCATGGCCCCGTCAGCGGAAGCGTTGCCACCTCCGGTCCTTCCCTGCTCAGGACCGGCGCCCGGATGCAGATGGGCCAATGGTGCCTTGCGTTCTTCCGGGAAGAATTCGCAGACCACGGCCGCCCTTACGGCGGCCGCAGCGGCGGCGAACTGGCCTACGAGCGTCCGCAGTTCGATCCGCGCACTGGAACCATGGAACGCGACAGCTCCTACGGCGTGAGCTGACGGTGTGGAAGCTGCCGGACCCTATCCGGCAGCCTCCACGTCCTTGGCGTCCATGATCCGGTAGGCGTACCCCTGTTCGGCCAGGAACCGCTGGCGCTTCGCGGCGAACTCCTGGTCCAGGGTGTCGCGGGCCACCAGCGAGTAGAACCTGGCAGCCCGGCCGTCCTTTTTGGGCCGCAGCAGGCGCCCGAGCCGCTGAGCCTCCTCTTGCCGGGACCCAAAGGAGCCCGATACCTGGATGGCCACCGAGGCTTCGGGCAGGTCGATCGAGAAGTTGGCCACCTTGGACACCACCAGGGTCTGCAGCTCACCGGCGCGGAAGGCGTCAAAGAGCTTCTGGCGCACCTTCACGGAGGTGTCGCCCTTGATCACCGGTGCCTGCAGGCGCTCGCCGAGTTCGTCCAGCTGGTCGATGTACTGCCCGATCACGAGCAGCTGCTCGCCGCTGTGGCGTGCCACCAATTGCTCCACCACCTGCGTCTTGGATTCGGAGGTGGCGCACAGCCGGTACTTGTCGGCGTCATCGGCCATGGCGTAGGCAACCCGCTCGTCCTGCGGCAGGTCGACGCGAACCTCGACGCAGTCCGCCGGCGCGATGTAGCCCTGCGCCTCGATGTCCTTCCAGGGCGCGTCGTAGCGCTTGGGTCCGATCAGGCTGAAGACCTCGCCTTCGCGCCCGTCCTCCCGGACCAGGGTGGCCGTCAGCCCAAGGCGGCGGCGGGCCTGGAGGTCGGCCGTCATCCTGAAGATCGGTGCCGGCAGGAGGTGGACCTCGTCGTAGATGATCAGCCCCCAGTCGTGGCCGTCCACCAGTTCCAGGTGCGGATAGATGCCTCCGCGCTTGGTGGTGAGCACCTGGTAGGTGGCAATGGTGACCGGACGGACCTCTTTCATGGCGCCCGAGTATTCGCCCACTTCCTCTTCCGTGAGCGAGGTGCGCCTGATCAGTTCGTCCTTCCATTGCCGCGCGGCAACGGTGTTGGTGACCAGGATGAGCGTGGTGGTGGAACCTGTGGCCATGGCCGCGGCCCCCACGAGCGTCTTCCCGGCACCGCAGGGCAATACCACCACCCCGCTGCCGCCCGCCCAAAAGTTTTCGCTGGCCAGTCGTTGGTAGGGGCGCAGCTTCCAGCCGTCCTCGTGGAGCGAAATCAGGTGCGGGGTTCCGTCTACGTAGCCGGCCAGGTCCTCGGCCGGCCAGCCGATCTTCAGCAGCAGCTGCTTGAGCTGGCCGCGCTGGGATGCGTGCACCACCACGGTTTCGCCGTCGATCCGAGGCCCCAGCAGGGGCGCGATCTTCTTGGCCCTGATGACTTCCTCGAGCACGGGGTAGTCGTCGGTCCGCATTACCAGACCGTGGCGCGGGTCTTTCTCCAGGCGCAGCCGGCCGTACCGGGACATGGTTTCCGCGACGTCGACCAGCAGCGAATGGGGAACCGGAAAACGCGAGTATTTCAGCAGGGCATCCAGTACCTTTTCCGCATCCAGCCCGGCGGCGCGTGCGTTCCACAGTCCCAACGGGGTCAGCCGGTAGCTGTGCATGTGTTCGGGAGCCCGTTCCAGTTCGGCGAAGGGCGCGATGGCGTGCCGCGCTTCGGTGGCCAGCTCGTGGTCCACTTCGAGGAGGATGGTTTTGTCGCTTTGGACGATCAAGGGTCCGTCGGTCACGCGGGGAAGTCCTTTACTGCCGCAGTTCCTCGGCGGCTTCGATATCGATGATGCGGTGGACGGACAGGACCCGTTCAGTTTCCTTGGCGGGATCGAACACACGGACCCGTCCTCCGCTGACAGACAGCGGAACAACCACTTCCATGCTGGCATTCCCCAGGCTGTCCACCACGTTCATGTGGATCCGCTGCTTCAGCCGGATGGCCCGCTGCAGCGCCTCCAGCCCCAGCTGCGTGGCGGCTTCAATGCCCGCGGCAGGTCCCGGGGAGTGTCCGACGGCGTCACGCGACTGCCGCAGCAGGTGCAGCTGGGCATCCACGTCCTCCGCCGCAGGCGCCAGCCGCGGAGCGGTATAGACAGGGCGGAGGCTTTCCTGCGCGGAGGCAGCGCGGCGGAGGTGGCCGGCTGGCTCGGTGCCGTCCACCGAGGGGGACAGGCCCAGGCTGCGGAGCGCGGCGGCAACGTCGCGTTGCGGGGCGGAGGACGACACGACGGTGGGGGCAAGCCGGACCAGTCCAAGCTGCGCCGCTTTCGGGCCGGCCAGCAGTCCGGCGAGCATCGCCTCATCGTCGCTCTGGATGAAGCTCGCTGCCTGGCCCACACGCAGCCTGCCGTGCCGGGAGGCGGTGTCCTCCACCAGGTACTCCAACGGTTGCGGCACTGCGGTGGCCGAGTGCTCACGCAGGAAGCTCAGCAGGGCGGGGGCGTCGTAGCCGTCGTCGAGCGCCCGTTTGATGGACTCGGCGGAGAACCGGTAGATGGTAGCCGGGCCCTGCCCTTCGGCATCGGCCATGACCAGCAGTTTTTCCGTGAGCGCGGGGGCCAGGTAGCCCGGCGCGACGGCGGTAAGGTCCGCCTGCAGCAGCACGTGGTTCAGCGCTGCCGGGAGGTGCTCGCCAAGGATGGCAAGGGCGGCGTCGGGATTGTCTTCGGCGAAAGCGCTTCCGAGCTGGCTCAGCGCGCCGGATCCCACGAGGCCCAGCAGTTCGGCCTCTGCCAGGACGCCGCGGATCAGGGAACTGAACCGCCTTGCCATCCGCGGCTGTGACCATTCCGCCCGCTGGAGGACCGCGGCGGCATCGAGTACCGGGGCGGCCCCGTCCGGGGCGGATGCCTCGCACGTGAGTTCATGCAGGATTTCCAGGATGCGTTTACGGACCACCGGGGCATCGGGCCGCTGCGCTCCGGCGGACAGCGCGGCGATGGTGGTGCCGGACGCGGGCCGGGCAGCAGGTGTGCCGGGCGATGTACTGACCGGTTGGCCCGCCATCGAGGGGACGCGCTCGCTGGCCAGCCAGGCGTTGACCAACCACAGCCATTGTTCCTGCCTCGGCAGGAGGAGCCACTCGAGCTGGGGCGGCTGCACCCAGCACGACGAGTCGACGTCGAGGCGGATCAGGCCTGCCAGGCCACACAGTTCAAGAAGCCGCCCCACCGCGCCCTGGTCGATCCGCAGCTGTTCGGAGAGCCGGCGCATTTCGCGTACCCCCACCCCGCCGCTGCGCAAGGTGGCCAGCGGCTGGTCCCGGACGGCATGCAGCAGTTCGGAGACGAGCCTCAGGGTCTCCGAAATCGCGCTCAGGGCCGCGTTCCTTCGCAGCGCTGCGGTGGTCCGGCCGAGCTCGGGGACGGGCGGCGCAAGGGTGAAGTCGTCGATGATGGCACCGCCGCGGAGCGCCAGCCCCACGCTGTGCGGCAATTCGACGTGCGCGGCGTCGAGCGGGACCAGCAGGCCGCGGGCAAGGAGCCAGTCCACCGGGCCGACGTCGGCCGGTTCCGTCAGGACCGAGGCTTTCCGTTGCGCCTGGGGGACGGCACCCATGGCCCAGTTCCGGAACCTGGCGAGCAGCGCCGTCGTCCGTTCCGGGGCTCCGGCGAGGATGTCCCGCAGCCGCTCCGGAGATGATGTCCAGTGCTGGAGGGCCAGTGCCGCGTCCATGGGGGTCGTGGCCTCGTGGACGGCGAAGCCGCTGCGGTGCAGTTCGGCAACCAGCGGTACTGCCCGTTGGGCGAACGCCGGCTGCAGGCGCACCAGTTCCGTGTAGCTGCGGCCCAGTCCGGCCGGGTAGATTCCCACCACGTCCTTGAGGGCGCCCGCCGGGAGGTAGAAGACATGTCCGGACGCTGCAGGCGGGGAGCCGTGCGGTGGTGCGGCCGGGTGCACCAAGGCAAGTTCCTGCAAGGTGCCAAGGATCTGTTGAATGGTGGCCAGGGACGAACCCCGGACCAGTTTTTGCAGGCTTTCCGCGGACGCGCTGTGGCCGGTGTCGGTGTTGGTGCACAGATGCAGGGTTTCGAGCACCTGCATCTGGGGCCGGTTGAGCCGTTCAAGGGCCCGTTGGACGCTGACCCGGGAGCTCGCCCGCGCTGCGAGTGCCGCGAAATCCGGCACCGAGGGGGAGATCAGGTCCGGCCGCGCGGCGAACAGTGCCCGCAACGAATCGTCGCTGCGTGCCTCCAGGTCCTTGCCGAGCGCACGAATGAGGGACATCAGTCCAACGTTACCGCGGCTCCCGCCTTCCCGCCCGCCGCCGGGCGGCCACGCCATCGAGGACCAGCAGGAGCATCAGGATGAAGGCCACCGGGAGGCCGTACAGCGCTGAGTACGTGACCCAGGTGGGAGCGACGGACCCCGCGAAGGCAAGCGCCATGACCGTTCCCACCGCTACCAGGGAAAGCAGGGCAATAACAGCTGCAAGCACCATCAGGGGCCGGCGGAAACGCAAGGGTGTCATGGAGGTAACGCTACAGCGGCGTCCGGCGTGCCGCTAAAGCCCCGGGCTTGCGCCCGGGGCGGAACAGTACGGCCGGAAGCATGATTAGGGCATGCGGCAGGATAACCTTGAAGCATACAGACCAACACGGTTTGCAGGGCCATACCTTGAACCCGCACAACAATGCGGACGCGGTGGCACCTGGCCGTGTCTCATGACAGCAGAACGAAGAAGGTTGATTACGTGCCTACCGGCAAGGTCAAGTGGTATGACAAGGACAAGGGCTTTGGATTCCTCGCGGGCGAGGACGGCCAGGAGGTCTTCCTGCCCAAGTCGTCGTTGCCCGAGGGTGTAACGGAGCTCAAAGCCGGCACCCGCGTGGAGTTTGGCGTCGCGGACGGCCGCAAGGGCGCCCAGGCACTGGGCCTGCGGGTGCTGGACAAGACCCCGTCCATTGCCAAAGCAAAGCGTCCCAGCGCCAAGGACCTCGCGCCGCTGGTCCAGGACCTGGTGACCGTCCTGGACAACCTGTCCGGGACGCTGTCCAAGGGCAAGTACCCGGACGGCAACAAGGGCAAGGCAATCGCGGCCGCCCTGCGCAAGGTTGCCGACGAGCTGGACGTCTAGGCGCCGATGAACCCCCAAGCTGAACAACCGGGCGTGGCTCCACAGGAGCAAGCTGCCAAGGCTGCGCCAAAGCGCAAGGCCGGGGTTCCGGTATGGCGGACGGGCAAGCCTGACGCGTTCCTGGCAGCAGCCGTCGATGTTGCACGGGCCGCGGTTGAGGGCATCACGCCCGCTGCCACCATCGGGCCGCACCTTGGTGCCAAAAGCGAGGGCGACCGGCTGGTCACGCACTTGTTCGAGTCCCGGCTGGCCGGCTACGGCGGCTGGAAGTGGTACGCGGTGCTGACCCGCAACTCCCGCTCCAAGGTGGTTACCGTCGATGAGCTGGGCCTGTTGCCGTCCGAAGAATCGATCCTCGCCCCGGAGTGGGTGCCGTGGGCCGAACGCGTGCGCCCCGAGGACGAGCAGCAGCAGGATCCCGAACAAGCCCGCCAGGAAGAGCCGTCCGCAACGGAGCAGGCGCCCGGGGATGAAGAGGCTGCCGACGACGACGCGGAGCCTGCCGCCGGCGCCGCGGAGCCAAAAGACTAGGCGAGAATTTTCCGCCACACGCGAAAGGCGCCGTCCGGGGGTTATCCCGGGCGGCGCCTTTCGCGTGTGCCTGGACTACTTGCGGAGCTCGCCCACTACATAGTCGATGCTGGACAGCAGTGCCGAGACGTCGTTGGGCTCGATGGCGACGAAGGTGGCGATGCGCAGCTGGTTGCGGCCCAGCTTCCGGTAGGGCTCGGTGTCCACGATGCCGTTGGCGCGCAGGACCTTCGCCACCGTTGCCGCGTCCACCGACTCGTCAAAGTCGATGGTGGCGATGACGTTGGAGCGCTCCTCCGGGTTGGCCACAAACGGGGTGGCGAACTCCGAGGCGTCAGCCCAACTGTAGATGCGGCCGGCGGAATCGGCGGTGCGGGCAGAGGCGAAGTCCAGGCCGCCGTTGGCGTTCAGCCACTGGACCTGGGCGTCAAGGGTTACCAGGGTGGACAGCGACGGGGTGTTGTACGTCTGGTTCAGCCGTGAATTGTCGATGGCGGTCTGGAGGTCCAGGAAGTCCGGGATCCAGCGGCCGCTTGCCTTGATGGCGGCAGCGCGCTCCAGGGCGGCGGGGGAGAAGAGGCCGAGCCAAAGGCCACCGTCGGAAGCGAAATTCTTTTGCGGGGCGAAGTAGTAAACGTCGCTTTCGGCAATGTCGACGTCCAGGCCGCCGGCAGCGGAGGTTGCGTCCACCAGGACCAGGGCGTCCTTGTCGGCGCCCGGCACCCGCTTGACCGGGGCGGCGACGCCCGTGGAGGTCTCATTCTGTGGCCACGCGTAGACGTCCACGCCCGCCTCCGCCTGCGCTGCAGGACGGGTGCCCGGCTCAGACTTAATGATCGAGGACGCTTCCAGGAACGGCGCCTTGTTGGTGGCGGAGGCAAACTTGGAGCCAAACTCCCCGAAGGACAGGTGCTGCGCCTTCTTGGACACGAGGCCGAAGCTCGCGATGTCCCAGAACGCGGTGGAGCCGCCCACGCCGAGGACCACCTCGTAGCCCTCGGGAGCACGGAAGAACTGGCTGAGTCCTTCGCGTACGGAGCCCACCAGGTTCTTGACCGGAGCCTGCCGGTGGGATGTGCCGAGGATAGTCTTCGACGCAGCGGACAGGGCATCGATCTGTTCCGGCCGGACCTTTGAGGGGCCGGCCCCGAAGCGCCCGTCCTGGGGCAGGAGGTTGGCGGGAATCGTGATGCTGGTGTCGCTCACAGGTGCTCCATTCGGCGGGGACGAAAGCTGTGGTCCGGGTGGTGGGTGGCCGGGAGCCGGCCATGGCTGCAGTGCAAACCTTCCCCAATTCTGCCTGAAGCGCGCAGGGTGGCGGGAGCGGGCGGCGCCAATGTCCAGCCAATGAGACGCCGCAGGCGGCAGGCCCTATTCGGACTAAATCAAAATAGGCTAAACTCTTCCCCGGACTACGTCGCGGGAAGAGGCGATACGGTGGGACAACGCAAGGTACTGCGCTCGAGGAGCTGAGCTGGATGACGGATCTGATCGACACTACGGAGATGTACCTCAGGACCATCCTGGAGCTTGAGGAAGAGAACATCGTTGCCCTCCGGGCCCGTATCGCCGAACGCCTGCGCCACTCGGGGCCTACCGTTTCCCAGACCATCGGCCGGATGGAGCGCGATGGCCTGGTCGTCGTCTCCGGTGACAGGCACCTGGAACTGACCGACACCGGCCGCAAGCGTGCCACTGAGGTCATGCGGAAGCACCGGCTGGCCGAGCGCCTGCTGGCCGACGTGATCGGATTGGACTGGGCCTATGTCCATGACGAAGCCTGCCGCTGGGAACACGTTATGAGCGAACGGGTGGAGCGGCGCATCTACGAGATGCTGGACCACCCCACGGAGTCGCCCTACGGAAATCCCATCCCCGGCCTTGCCGCCCTGGGCGGACAGCCCGGACCCGGGTTCGGCGACGGCGCCATCAGCCTGGTGGAGGCAATGAAGGCCTACGGGCCTGAATCGGCAGTGACCATCAGCCGGCTGGCGGAACCGATCCAGGTGGAGCCGGAACTGCTGACCCAGCTCGACGAGGGCGGTATCCGGCCCGGCGCGTCTGTCTCCCTGGAACGCGTCGGTGACTACATTTCGGTACGGGTGGCGGGAATCGAGGGCGCGCTGGAGCTGCCTCCCGAGGTGGCGGCACACGTTTTCGTCGCCGTGAACCAGGCCTGACGCCGCGTTTCCATACCCCACCCGGGGGATTCCACGCAAAGATAACGGAATTGTTACCTAGGGTCTTAAGCCCCTATAGTGGAACCCAGCGTTGATACTTAAGCGTTACCTGATCCGGAGCCGAGCTCTGCCAGCGGGCCAGGTGTACGAGTCGTTACTGGCAGAGGCGGGGGAACCACAACCGGCAGCGGGGGACTGCCTTGGGGTGAAGTCCGTCAGCAGCAAGCCTCTCCAGTGAAGGATTCTTCCGGGAATACCCCTGTGTAGAAGTTTGCCCATGACGGACCGGGTCTTTGATCTCTCTGACCCGAATCCGACAGCTAACTCCGCAGGCTATTCCAGAGAGGAACCCTTCTTGACCATGCAGACCTCCCGGGGCCGCCGTCGCGCGGCGGGCCCCCCTGAGGCAGCCCGGGTTGTCGAAGTAGCCGCCGCGGAGCGCCCCCGCGACCCGCAACGGGATGCACGCCGCCGCCGGGGTCCGTTCCGGCAAATCACCGACTTTGCCGCGGCCAGCGGCATCGGCCAAAAGGCCGGCATCGCCCTCGCCGCCACCGGCCTGGTGCTCACGGTGACCATGCCCGCCACCAGCCCCGTTATGGCGACGGATGCGGCCGGAATCGCGCCCCAGGCCGCCTCCGCAGTCAGCCCCCAGCCCCAGATTTCCGCGGATGTAGGCGCCCAGATCGACTTCAGCCGCTCAGCCGTCGTAACGCAGGCGGACCCCGACGGGAAGCTGAAGCAACTGCTGAGCGCCCAGTCGGCCGGATCAGTAACGCGTGCGGCTTCCGCCGGGACCCTGGCCGCGCCGCTGGCATCCCTCGTGACCGCGTCGCCCTTCGGCTACCGGGTCAGCCCAATCACCGGCGGCACCGGAGATTTCCACCGCGGACAGGACTTTGTGGCACAGTGCGGGACGTCCGTCCTGGCAGCCGCAACAGGAACCGTGACCTTCGCCGGCTGGCACCAGTTCGGCGGTGGAAACCGGGTGGTGATCGACCATGGCAACGGCCTGGAGACCACGTACAACCACCTCTCGTCCTTCAACGTCAAGGTGGGCCAAACGGTCTCCCGCGGCGAAGTCGTGGCGTTGAGCGGGACCACCGGGGCGTCCACCGGCTGCCACCTGCACTTCGAAGTTCAGGTCAACGGCGAAGTGGTCGATCCGATGGGCTGGCTGTAACCGTTTGATTGCGCACTCCCAGATCGCCGTGACCCGCCGTGACCTGAATGTGACATTGAAGCAAAACTGCTGTACCGTCTAACTCGCGTCAACTTTTCCGAAGTTGACGCTCTTGAGTGGATTGCCTAACTCTGCCACCGCTCAAGGTCCGTTCGCATTTCATCGTCTGGCAGGGGCGGGGGAACCAATTTTGGCCTTCTGCGTTCTGGAAGGCCTTGGGGTTAAGTCATGAGCTTCCCAGGAAGCGAAGTGGCCGGGTGACTCCCATCCGAATCCGACAGCTCACCTCGCAGGCATTGGGAGAGGCTACCTTCGTGTCTTCACGCCATAATTCTGCGCGCCACCGTGCGCAAACGGTTCGCGCCAACCCCTTGGACGCCATGTCCAAGGCCGTAAGCGCCAATGTCGGGACCGTGGGCCGCCAGGCTGCCGTTGTGGCAGCGGCTTCAGGCCTCATCCTGAGCATGGGCCTGCCGGCCAACGCCGCGGACACCACTGCCGGCATCTCGGCCTCCACGGAGTCCGGTTCCGCGCAGACCGCCCTTGCTGTCACCGCGGCCCCCACGGCCACCGTTTCCTTCGAGCGTCCGGCGGTCAAGACCACCGCCGCCCCGAAGGTGGAAACCGTGCGCACCCAGTCCACCGCGTCCGCGGACCGCACCGCCACCACTGCCGGCCAGGAGGCGTCCAAGGCCGGACAGGCAGTGGAAGCCGTTTCGTCCGCAGCCACCTCGGGTATCGCCGCGATCGCCTACACCGGCATCGGCCACCCCTACGTCTGGGGCGGCACCACCCCCAACGGCTGGGACTGCTCTGGCTTCGTTCAGTGGGTCTACGCGCAGGCTGGAATCAGCATTCCCCGCACGAACGCGTGGAGCATCATGACCCCCACCTCCACCCCCCAGCCGGGCGACCTCGTGGTCCAGAACGGCGGCGCACACGTCGGCATCTACGTCGGCAACGGCATGATGATCAGCGCGCTCAACCCGTCGCAGGGAACCATGCTCCACTCTCCCGCAGCCACCGGTACTTCCACGTACTACCACCTGAACAAGTAGTTCTTGGGCTCCACGCTCCAAGGGCTATTTCTTTGCCCAAAGCTTTTTCGCTAGAAACCAACATCCCCGTTCGGGACGCGCCGGCGTACCCCCAAGATGCCGGCGCATCCAACCCCCTCGGACAGGCCACCGCGGTCCAGAGGAAAACGAAAGAGAGAACTGATGACGACTCGTGCTACCGCACGGCACCGCGCCGAGGTCACCAAAACCAACTCGATCGCGATCATTGCCAAGGCTGTCAGCGACAACGCCGGCGGCATGGGCCGCCAGGCTGCAGTAATCGCTGCAGCTTCCGGCCTGGTCCTGACCAGCGGCATCGCAGCCAACGCAGCCGACACCAACGTCAAGCGCGACTCGGCTCCGGCATCCGCCATGGAAGTTGAATCCGCCGTCGACGCTCCGATCTCAGCGGCTTCCACCATTGCCATCAGCTTCGAAAAGCCGGCAGTTACCACCACTCCGGCACCGGCTCCCGAGCCCGAGGTTGCGGTGCAGGAAGCCGCTCCCGCTCCCGTTGCCCAGGCCGTTGCCGCTCCCAAGGTGACTGCCAAGGTTGCAACTGCCGATGCCACGGCTGCCCCCGCCGCCCAGGTTTCCGCCAGCGGAAAGGGTGCTGCCATCCTGTCCGCTGCCTACGCCCAGCTTGGCGTACACCAGGACTGCACCATGCTGGTGACCAACGCACTGGCTGCCGTCGGCATCCACTTCCACGACTGGCCCGCCGGTTACCTGTCATTGGGTGACAGGGTGTCCGCATCCCAGGCCCAGCCCGGCGACCTCATCTACTACGCCGACGGTGGCGGAGGAATGGCCCACATCGCCGTCTACGCCGGAAACGGGATGGCCGTCCACGGCGGCTTCAACGGCAACGACACCGTTGTGTTCAGCGCCAACGTTGGCTCCGGACCGGTCTTCATCCACGTTCGGTAACCACTGCCGCCCGCCGCACGCGGCGCCGCATAAGATGTGCCCGGAAGGACCCCTGCCCTTGAGGCGGGGGTCTTTTCCCGTTTAACTCCCGCCATTCTGCGTGCATCCCGGCTCCCGCCACCGGGGTGGGGATCCGGCCTCCGCGTATACCGATTACCTGATATTGCAATTCTCTGTTTACTCTTGTGATGTCGATCCATAGCCCGGACATGCCGAGGGCAGCCGGCCCTCGTGCCCCTGACGGGTGCGGCCGTGAAGAGGTACGTGCATGCGCACTCTCGTTCTGAATGCTGGATATGAACCGCTGGCGGTTATCACCTTCCGCCGGGCGCTGGTGCTTGTGCTCACAGGCAAGGCGAGCGTGGTGGCCGAGGGGGATGATCCCGTGGTGGGCCCCACTGACGTCCTGGGCCGCCCGTCCGTGATCCTCCTCAACCGCTACATCCGCCCGCGGTACAACCACTCAACGGCCGTCAGCCGCCGTGGTGTGCTTCGACGTGACGGGCACAAGTGTGCATATTGCGGAAAGGCAGCGCACACAATCGACCATGTCCACCCAAAATCGCGGGGCGGAGCCGATTCCTGGGAGAATCTCGTGGCTGCCTGCCTGCGGTGCAACAACGTCAAGGGTGACCATACCCCCGGCGAGATGGGATGGACCCTGCGCTTCGTGCCGGAGCCGCCGCACGGAACCATCTGGCAGATCAAGGAACTGGAGAAGCCAACCCCCGCCTGGGATCCATTCCTGCTTCCCGAGCGCGCCGCCTGACAAGCGGCTTCCAGGCCGGTTGCTGTTCGCTAGGCTGGGTGGGTGCAAACGGACCCGTTGATCTTTGACGCCCTGATCCTGGCGGGCGGCCGGTCATCACGGCTGGGTGGAGTACCCAAGCAATCGTTGGTCCTCCGGGGAAGAACCCTCCTGGCATGGACCCTTGACGCCGCTGCCGGTGCCCGCCGTACGGTTGTTGTGGGCGACGTTTCCGCCGGCGGCCCTCCGTCCCGCGGGGCTGCCGATGAGGCCGGGCCCGCCCAGGCCCTGCCGCCAGGCGTCCTGTCCTGCCGGGAGGAGCCGAGGTTTGCCGGTCCTGCCGCCGGGATCTCAGCCGGCCTAGATGCCCTTGCCACCTTTGGGGGAGGGGCGCCCTTCACTCTGGTTCTCGCCTGCGACATGCCGCTGGCAGCCCGGGCGGTGGCGATGCTCCGGGACGCGGTGGCAGCTGCGGGCGATGGCCGGGGCGCCGTGGCCCGCTCGGCCGACGGCAGGGAACAGCCGCTGGCAGCCATATATAACACTGATGAGTTAAAAAGATCGTGCGGTGAGTTGTCCCGCCGGGACGCCCTGGTCAACGGCTCCGTGAGGTCCCTCCTTGCTAATCTGGACGTGCAGCTTGTCACAGTCCCAGCCGGGTCCACTGCCGACGTGGATACGTGGGGTGATGCTGCCACGCTGGGGATCGCCGCCGGGAGCCAGCGTGAAGACTTTGACCAAAACGTGCGGAGCCAACGTGGGAGGCAAGTCGTGAAAAGCCAGGACGAGACGCTGGAGGAATGGTGCAGGGCCCTGCTCCAGGCATACAAGCTGGAGGACGTCCAGGTGGACGTGAACGCAGTGCTGTCCCTTGCCGGCGTCGCAGCCCACGCCGTGGTCCGGCCGGCTGCTCCACTCACCACGTTCATCGCAGGATTCGCCGCGGGGCTGGCTGCCGCACCGGGCAGGGAAATGGACACGGTGTCCATGGAAGCGGCGATGGCCGTGGCACGGTCCCTGGCTGCCGACTACGAGAATGAAGCTGCCGCCGGGACCCCCGGCGAATGACGGCAGAACCCCGCGACTGGCCGGAGGTCCCACCTGCCGACGAGCCCGAAGCACCACAGGGGACCGCCGGGCACGAAACACCTGGACCGGAAACCACGGAACCGGAGGCTGAAACCAGCGGGCACCACCTGGCGCACACCTGGGAAGAAGCCCGGCAGGCTGCGTTCGATGCGGCCACCCCGATCCCGGGAGGGCCCGTGCCGCTGCGCATGGCCCTCGGCCGCAGGCTCGACCAGGACATCCTGGCACTCCAGGACATGCCGCACTATGCGTCCTCAGCCATGGACGGCTGGGCGGTCAACGGCAGCGGCCCCTGGATTCCGGTGGACCCCGGGAACCGCCTTGCCCCGCACCAAGCAAGCATCATCGTTACGGGAGGCCTGATCCCGGCCGGAGGCAAAGCGGTCCTGAGGACCGAGAATGCGGTCCTGGCCACGGACGACGAGGGACTCCCGCTGCTGATGGCCGGAGGAAAGGCGCGCCCGGGGGAACCTCGCGCCGGTGAGCACATCAGGAAAGCGGGCGAAGAGGCCCTGGAAGGGGACGTCCTGGTCAAAGCCGGCGTGGACCTCAACCCCGCACACCTGGCACTGGCCGCACTGGCCGGACACGATGAACTCCAGGTTCAGGGAAAGCCCGTGGTGCGCCTCGTCCTGACAGGCTCCGAGGTGGTGGACTCAGGAACCCCCGATCCGGGCAAGGTGCGGGATACCTTTGGGCCCCAGCTGCAGGACGTCGTGGCGATGCTGGGTGGCATACCGGGCGGCCAGCAGCGAATCGGCGACTCCTACGAGGAATGGCTTGCGGCGCTCGAGGACGTTGTGCCGGAGGTGCCGGACGCGCCGGACCTGCCGGCCGACGTCGTCATTACCACCGGAGGAACCGGGCGCTCCGGGACCGACCACTTCCGCCGGGCCGTGGCTGAACTTGGCGGCCGGCTGGTCATCGACGGCGTGGCCATGCGTCCGGGGCACCCCGCCGTCCTTGCCGAACTTCCGGACGGCCGCTTTGTCCTGGGCCTCCCGGGCAACCCGCTCGCGGCCATGATGGCATTGTCCACTGTGGGCGCACCACTCCTCGCAGCGCTGGGCCACGCCGCCATGCCCGCCGTCCAGGAGGTGCCGTGCGGCACCATGATCGAACCGGACCCGGGGCGCACCCGGCTGATGCCGTTCCGGCTGCTGTACGGCATGGCGTCGCCGGCCCAGCACACAGGACCGGGAATGATGCGGGGACTGGCTGCCGCCGACGGCGTCCTGGTGGTACCGCCGCACGGCGTGCAACTGGGGGAGCCGGTGCCGGCCTTCGCACTGCCCTGGGGGCCGCCCCTCCCGCCGCCCGCGGACGCGGCGGCCAAGCCCAAGCCCCGAACCGCCGGACGGACCGGGCAGCCCAAGGGCAAGCCCGCACCCAGCGGCCCCGTCGACTGGAGCGCGCTGCTGGACTGAGCCGGGCGCCGAAAGTGCCATGATGGAGTCATGACGAGGCAGGCTGGAACATGGGACGCGTAACCCAGCGCCGAAAGGTGCACAAATTCGTACTGGATGGATCGCCGGGCGCCCTGGAGTACCCGGTCCGCCACCGCGAAGACGTCCTCGCGGTGGAGGAGCCGCTGGAAATCCGGCTCGGCAGGCTTTCCTACTCGGTGACCATGCGGACTCCCGGGGACGACTTTGACCTCGTGGCCGGATTCCTGGTGTCCGAGGGCGTCATCTGGGCTCCGGAGCAACTGGTATCGCTGCGATTCTGTGCCGGCGAGGACGAGGACGGCGTCCAGACGTTCAACGTGGTGGAGGCCCAGCTGCGGCCCGACGTCGAGGTTCCGGATACCGGGCGTAAGGTCTACACCTCAAGCTCCTGCGGCATCTGCGGAACCGACTCCATCGATGCGGTCCAAAAGTCCTCGCACTTCAGCCCGCAGTCGGATCCGCTGAGAGTCGATGCGGAGGTCCTGGCGTCGCTGCCCGGGCTGCTGCGGAAATCCCAGCGCCTCTTTGACGATACCGGCGGAGTGCATGCCGCGGGCCTCTTCAGGATTGGGGACGACGGCGAGCCGCGCCTCCTGTGCCTGCGCGAGGACGTGGGGCGGCACAACGCCGTGGACAAGGTGGTGGGGTGGGCGTTGCGCGAAGGCCTCCTGCCGCTGACCGGCACAATCCTGCAGGTGTCCGGACGGGCGTCCTTCGAACTGGTGCAGAAGGCATCCCTCGCCGGGATACCCGTCCTGGCCGCCGTCAGCGCACCGTCGAGCCTTGCCGTGGAGCTGGCCGAGGCCAACGGGCTGACCGTGGCGGGCTTCAGCCGGGGCTCGAGCTTCAACGTCTACTCCGGTGAAACCCGGATCCTGCGACCGGAAGCCGCCGTCCCGCAGGCTCAGGGGTGAACGTCCGGCTCGAGGGGTTGGATGCCGCGAAGCCAACGGGTAGATTTGTCCATCGAATGGACACAATGATCCAGTTCCAAGCTTAAAGAGGACCAATATTGCATGACGACCGCAGGATCACGGAAGTCCGCCTGGCAAGGTTTGTGCGCGAGCGCATCACCCCGGCCGTCTACAGCAGGACGGTTCCGCTTGCCCTGAGCAGCTGGGAAGTTCCCGGCGAGCCGGTCCCCGCGCTGGAAGCGATGCGGCAGCAGTTCCAGCCGCAGGAACACGGTGCGCCCTGGGGCAAGCCGTGGGGGACCACCTGGCTGCGGCTTCAGGGCGAGGTGCCGGAATCGTGGGGCGGCGGCCCGGACACCACCGTGGAGGTGGTGGTTGACCTCGGGTTCACCACGGAGGCGCCCGGATTCCAGTGCGAGGGAATCGCCTGGCGTTCAGACGGGTCCATCATCAAGGCAATCTCACCCCGCAACCAGCACATCCCGCTGAAGCTCCTGGGCAGCGGCATGGCCGTGGACTTCTACGTGGAGGCCGCTGCGAACCCCGACATGGCGCAGGGCTGGACCTTCGCGGCCACTCCGCTCGGCGACAAGGCAACAGCCGGCGGAGCGCCGCAGTACCGGCTCGGGACCATCGCCATCGCCGAACTGAACCAGTGCGTGTGGGAACTCCAGCAGGACATCTGGACCCTGTCGGGCCTGATGGAACAGCTGCCCTTGGAACTGCCGCGCCGCCACGAGATCCTCAGGGCGCTGGAACGCATGATGGACGTCATGGACCCGGACAACGTCGCCGGGACTGCGGCGGCAGGGCGTGAGGCCCTCGCCGAGGTCATGCGCCGGCCAGCGTACGCCTCCGCCCACCAGCTGGTGGCCACCGGGCACGCGCACATTGACTCGGCGTGGCTCTGGCCCGTCCGCGAAACCATCCGCAAGTGCGCCAGGACGTTCTCCAACGTCGTGGCCCTGATGGACGAGAACCCGGACTTTGTCTTCTCCTGTTCCTCCGCGCAGCAACTGGCCTGGATCAAGGAGTACTACCCGGAATTGTTCGGGCGGATCCGCGAGAAGGTGCGCGCCGGCCAGTTCGTTCCGGTCGGCGGCATGTGGGTGGAATCGGATACCAATATGCCCGGCGGCGAAGCGATGGCCCGGCAGTTCGTGGAGGGCAAGGGCTTCCTCCTTTCCGAGTTCGGCATCGAGTGCAGGGAAGCCTGGCTGCCGGACTCGTTCGGGTACAGCGCGGCGCTTCCCCAGATCGTCAAAGCGGCAGGCAGCCGCTGGTTCCTCACGCAGAAGATCTCCTGGAACCAGACCAACAGGATGCCCCACCACACCTTCAACTGGGAGGGGATCGACGGCACCCGGCTGTTCACCCACTTCCCGCCGGTGGACACCTATAACTCGGACCTCAGCGGCCGCGACCTGGCCCACGCAGAACGCAACTACCGGGACCACGGACGCGGCACCGTGTCCCTGGTGCCGTTTGGCTACGGCGACGGCGGCGGCGGTCCCACGCGGGAAATGCTGGCTGCCGCGGCCCGCACCCGGGACCTTGAAGGTTCGCCCAAGGTGCGGATCGGGTCGGCGGAGAGCTTCTTCCGGCAGGCCGAGGACGACTACCAGGGGCTGCCCGTCTGGGTGGGCGAGATGTACCTGGAACTGCACCGCGGCACCTACACCAGCCAGGCGCGCACCAAGAAAGGCAACCGGCGCAGTGAGCACCTGCTGCGCGAGGCGGAGCTGTGGTGCGCCACGGCTTCGGTCCGTACCGGCGGCGACTACGACTACCCCGCCGCTGAACTCCGGCGCCTCTGGCACTTGGTGCTCCTGCAGCAGTTCCACGACATCCTGCCGGGCAGCTCCATTGCCTGGGTGCACCAGGATGCCGAGCGGAACTACCGGGCCATCGACACCGCCCTCGAAGCAATCATTGGCCAGGCGGGATCAGCCATGCTGGGTGCGGGCGAACAGGAGTTCCTGCTCAACGCGGCTCCGCACGCGCGGCAGGGTGTTCCGGCGTTCGCCGCGGCCACGCCCGTGGCCGCGACGGACGCCGTACAGGCCACCCGGGACGGCGACTGCTGCATCCTGGACAACGGCATCATCCGCGCAGTGGTGGACGCCGACGGGCTGCTGGTCTCCCTCCGCGACCATGCCACCGGCCGGGAGGCCATCGCCCCCGGCCAGCGCGGCAACCTGCTGGAGCTGCACCGGGACACGCCCAACGAATGGGATGCCTGGGACATCGACGAGTTCTACCGCCGGAACGTCACACCGTTGCGGCACGCGGAATCGGTCCGGCTGTCCACCGACGGGGCGGCCGCCGTCGTCGTCGTGGACCGGCTGGCAGGCACCTCGCCGCTCACGCAGCGCATCACCCTGGCGCCCGGCAGCCCCTCACTGGAAATCACCACCACCGTCGACTGGCAGGAGCGGGAGAAGCTGCTCAAGCTGGGCTTCGCCTTGGATGTGAGGGCCGATCGGTCCGCAGCGGAAACCCAGTTCGGCCATGTCTTCCGGCCCACCCACACCAACACTTCCTGGGAGGCCGCCAAGTTCGAAATCTGCGCCCACCGGTGGATCCACGTGGGCGAGCCCGGCTATGGGGTGGCAGTTTCGAACTCTTCCACGTACGGCCATGATGTGGGCAGGAGCGTCAGGGACACCGACGGGGGAACCACCACGACGGTGCGTTTGTCCCTGTTGCGGGCACCCAAGTTCCCCGACCCCGACGCCGACCGCGGCCGCCACGAATTGACCGTGTCCATCCGCCCGGGCGCCGGCATTGCGGACGCCATCGAGGAGGGGTACCGGACCAACCTGGCGCCCCGGCTGGTTCGCGGTGCGGCGCCGGTGGAGCCTTTGTTCACGGTCAGCAATCCTGCGTTGGTGGTCGAAGCGGTCAAGTGTGCGCAGGACGGTTCGGGCGATGTGGTGGTGCGGCTCTATGAGTCCCTGGGCCAGCGCTCAGCCGGGCGTATCACCGCCAATTTCCCGGTTAGTGGAGTGGTGGCCACCGACCTGCTGGAGCGGGCAGGTGACGCGCCGGGAGTTGATCCGGACGGAAGCGGGGCCGTACTCAGCCTGCGGCCGTTCCAGCTGGTCACCCTGCGCTTCACCCGGCAATAGCACCTGCACGGCCCGGTACAGAGCCCTTAAACAGGCTGAGTGGGGGCGGTCCCCAACGATCCGCCACCACTCATCCCCCCAATGTGTGCGAAGGCATCTTGGACGTCCCGGCGATTCAGAATTTATCCCCGTTCAAAAGCGCCTGGTCCGCCCGCCTTCACACATTCATGATTGTGTCACACGCTAATGATTTTGTGAAAGCGGAAAAGGTCACATTTCGGTAGATGTCTTTCGGGACCCCGAATGCCGGTTGACGATCCGGGCTGTCCAGATCAGGGCCAGGCCGACGACGTAGCAGAGGACTGCCGAGTAATTGATGATGAATTCCGCCGCGCTCATCGACGGCGGGATCAAGGGAAAGAGCAGGGTCAGCGCAACGGCTGCCCCGCCCAGTGCCAGCAATCCGGCGGCAATCCGCACCAGGAGGGGCAGGCGTTCCCGCACTGCGCGCACCATCGGCGGAACCAGGGCGAGTGCAACGAACGCGGGGTACGCCCGGCCGGCGGCGCCGTAATACTCGACGAGGGCGGAGTTGCGTCCGCCCTTGGCGGAAATGGCCATCAAGCCGGCGGAGGAGCCCGACGTGTCCATCAGCAGGAACAGGGCAACCATTACGGCGGAGATGGTGAGCAGGACCATGAGCCCGGTCTTTCCCGTGATCAGCCGGTAGGCGCCGTCCGCCCCGAAGCCCCTGGAGACGCGGATGCCCAGGAAGAAGATGGCGCCGAAGACGACGAAGCGCAGCAGCAGGTTGGCCAGGTTGATTCCGCCCATCGCCTGGTCGATGACGAGGTAAGGGCCTTGGATGCTCAAGAGGATGGCAAGCGTCATCAGAGCGAAGATGCCGAACAGGGAACGGTTTTCGCCGCGGAGGGCACTGGGAATGCGTGCTGCGGCGACGAGGCCGCAAATGGCCAGCGTGCTCCACTGGAGAGTCTCGATCATCCCAGGTTCTCCCATATTTTTTCCGTTTGCGCCTGGTCATGTTCATGCCGGCGCAGCACTTTGCCCAGGGCCTGCAGCCGGTCTCCCGCGAGCACGGTGAGTTCACCGTCGGAGAGGCTGTCCAGTGCGGCCTGCCGGGCCCCCGCGGGCCAGCCGGCTTCCTCCTCGGTGACAAGTCCCGTCGCCACCAGGCCGCCCACGGGGCCCACCCCCGCCGCCACGGCGGTGGCCATGGCGAGTTCGGGGGAGAGCCGGTTGGCCGTCAGCTGGGCTGAATAGTTTTGCGGAGCCACCCCGGTGCTGGCCGACACTCGCTGCCGGACCTCGCCGTCGTCGATCGCATCAACCCAGTTCTTCACCGAAGTGGCGTGCGGGGCCGGGCCCAGGGCGGGTGCGGCAGCTCCCGGGGCAGGGTCCATGGCGGACCGGGACAGGAGGGCCCGCAGGAGATCGGGCGTGGAAATCTGGCTTACCAGCTCACACTTCGTCGGCGGGTGGGGTGGGCCGGCCAGGACGCGGTAATCGTCGAAGACGGCCAGCGAAGCGACCGGATTCGCGTGATAGGCGCGGCTGATGCTGACCACGGTGTGGACGGCCACCTTTCCCCGGACCAGCTGCTGGGCGAGGGTGGTGCGCTTGATCCCGGAAACCCGGCAGACGTCCGCAGTGCTGGCATCGGGTGCGATGCTTTGCAGCCAGCGTTGAAACGCCTTGGCGGGAATGGTCATGGAAAGCCCTCTGCAGAACGTTGGTGGTGTGGATAACTTTACCGTGCCGGCCGGCCCGGACCCGTGCCGCGGATTTTGCCCGCGCCCCACATTCGTCTATAGTTGATGGTCGAGCCCGTTGGTCCGTACACCCCCCAAGTCCGGACCAGCGGGTTCTTCTATGTCCTGCAGCCCCAGCGGCACCGCGGCCCCGTAACCGCTGCTGCGCCGGCCGCATATTGGCTGCCCGGGCAGTGGCGAAAGGACGAATCAATGACTGCAACCCTCGTTGCCAAGGATGTTTCCGGCGGCCACGGCCACCGTGTGCTCTTCTCCGGGCTTTCGCTGACGGTCGCCCCGGGCGACGTCGTCGGGGTGGTGGGAGCAAACGGCGCCGGGAAGTCCACCCTGTTGCGCCTCCTCGCCGGCGTGGACCAGCCGCAGGACGGTTCGATCAGCCTGGCCCCGGCCGACGCCTTCGTTGGCTGGCTGCCGCAGGAGCACGAACGCCTCTCCGGGGAGACCGTGGCCGGCTACATTGCCCGCCGGACCGGCTGCGCGGAAGCGACTCGGCAGATGGAAACCACCGCGGAGGGCCTGGGTTCCGGCGAACCCGGGGCCGACGATGCCTACTCACGGGCGTTCGACCGCTGGATGGCCTCCGGCGCTGCGGACCTCGATGACCGCATTCCGGCTGCGCTCGCCGACCTCGGACTGGACGCCGGCCCGGATGCGCTGATGACCGGACTGTCCGGCGGCCAGGCCGCCCGGGTCGCCCTTGCCGCGCTGCTGCTGAGCCGGTTCGACGTGGTGCTGCTCGATGAGCCCACGAACGATCTGGACCTCGCCGGTTTGGCCACCCTGGAAAACTTCGTCCAGGGGCTTCGCGGCGGCGTGGTGCTGGTCAGCCACGACCGTGAGTTCCTGGCCCGCTGTGTGACGCGCGTGGTCGAGCTGGACCTTGCCCAGAACAGCGTGGCCGTTTATGACGGCGGCTACGACGCCTTCCTCGAGGAACGCGCGGTGGCCCGCCGGCACGCCCGCGAGAAGTACGAGGACTTTGCCGCCACCAAGGCAGACCTGGTGTCCCGTGCACGGACCCAGCGCGAGTGGAGCTCCCAAGGCGTCCGGAACGCCATGAAGAAGAGCCCGGACAACGACAAGATCCGCCGCGCCGCCAGCACGGAGTCCTCGGAGAAGCAGGCCCAAAAGGTCCGGCAAATGGAGTCCCGCATCGCCCGGCTGGACGTGGTGGAGGAGCCCCGCAAGGAGTGGCAGCTCCAGTTCAGCATCGGCCAGGCACCCCGCTCCAGCGCCGTCGTCGCCACGTTGCGCGGGGTGGTGGCCCGCCAGGGGGACTTCACGCTGGGCCCGGTGAACCTCCAGCTCAACGGCGGGGAACGCATCGGGATTACCGGGCCCAACGGCGCCGGGAAGTCGACCCTGTTGCGGCTGCTGCTGGGCACCCAGGAACCGGACGACGGCGAAGCCTCCATGGGTGCCTCCGTCGCCGTCGGCGAAATCGACCAGGCCCGCGGGCTGCTTGACGGTGCCCGGCCCCTGGGCGACGCCGTGGAGGCCGTCCTGGCCGATTGGAACAGCGCCGACGTCCGCACCCTCCTGGCCAAGTTCGGCCTCAAGGCGGACCACACGTCCCGGAGCGTGGATTCCCTGTCGCCCGGAGAACGGACCCGGGCAGCTTTGGCGCTGCTCCAGGCCCGCGGGGTGAACCTGCTGGTCCTGGACGAACCCACCAACCACCTGGACCTGCCCGCCATTGAGCAACTGGAAGAGGCCCTGGAAAGCTACGACGGCGCCCTGTTGCTGGTCACCCACGACCGCAGGCTGCTCGAAAATGTTCGGCTCGACTCACGGTGGCACCTGGAAGACGGCAAGGTCCAGGAGCTCCACCACACTGCAAGCCAGGAGAAATAACCATGAGCATGGACCGCGTGGCCTGGAGCTCGCTCTATAACATCAGCACCGCCAAGAGCGGCTCGAAGCCGTTCTCCAAGGAAACCCTGAAACGGGTGCTGGCCTTCGCCGCCCCGCACAAGGGCAAGCTCATCGCCTTTGTGCTGTCCTCCATCGTCGCGGCGATCCTTGCCGTCGCAACCCCGGTACTCGCCGGCCAGGTGGTTGACGCCATCATCGCCAAGGCCGCCGCCGGCACGGTGATCTGGCTGGCGGTCCTGATCGCCATCGTCGCCGTCGCGGAGGCCGGGGTGGGCCTGTTGACCCGCTGGCTGTCCTCGACCATCGGCGAAGGCGTCATCGTTGACCTGCGCACCCGGGTCTTCGACCACGTGCAGCGGATGCCCATTGCCTTCTTCACCCGCACCCGGACGGGAGCCCTGGTCAGCCGCCTCAACAATGACGTCATCGGGGCACAGTCCGCTTTCGCCGGAACCCTCTCCGGCGTCGTGAGCAACTCGGTGGCGCTGATCCTGACGCTGGCCGTAATGCTCAACCGGTCCTGGCTGGTGACCGTCCTCGCCATGGTGCTGCTGCCGATCTTCCTGATCCCGGCCCGGCGCATGGGCTCCAAACTGGCAGACCTGCGCCGCGAAGCCGCAGCTCACAACGCCGCCATGGGCACCCAGATGACGGAGCGGTTCTCCGCACCGGGTGCCACCTTGGTCAAGCTGTTCGGCCGCCCGGACGAAGAGTCCCGGGAGTTTGCCGCCCGGGCCGGCCGCGTACGCGACATCGGCGTCCGGATGGCCATGCTGCAGTTCACGTTCGTCACGGCCCTGACCCTGGTGTCCGCACTGGCGCTGGCCCTGGTGTACGGCCTGGGCGGCTGGCTTGCCCTTGGCGGACAACTGGCGCCCGGTGACGTGGTGGTCCTGGCGCTGCTCCTGACCAGGCTCTACGCCCCGCTTACGGCGCTGTCCAACGCCCGGGTGGAGGTCATGAGTGCGCTGGTGAGCTTTGAACGCGTGTTTGAAATCCTTGACCTGATGCCGCTCATCCAGCAGAAACCGGACGCCGTGCCCGTGCCTGCCGGTCCTGTGTCGGTCGAATTCGACAACGTCCGCTTCGCATACCCGTCGGCGGACAAGGTCTCCCTTGCATCGCTCGAAGAAGTCTCAACGCTGGACACCCGCGGCGGCGAGGAAGTGCTGCACGGCATCAGTTTCCGGGTGGAGCCTGGCCAGACGGTGGCACTGGTGGGCTCCTCCGGGGCGGGCAAGTCCACGATCGCCCAGCTGCTGTCACGGCTGTACGACGTCGATTCGGGCGCGGTGCGGCTGGGCGGTACCAGGCCGGGGTCTGGCCTGGACGTGCGGGACACCACCTTCGATTCCCTGCGCGACACCTTGGGCATGGTGACCCAGGACGGGCACCTGTTCCACGAGTCCATCGCCTCCAACCTGCGCCTGGCCCGGCCGGACGCCACCGAGAAGGACATGTGGGACGTGCTCCGGCAGGCGCGGCTTGAAGGCATGATCCGGTCCCTGCCGGACGGACTGGACACCGTGGTGGGGGAGCGGGGCTACCGGCTCTCAGGTGGTGAACGCCAGCGGTTGACCATCGCGCGCCTGCTGATCGCCCAGCCGCGGGTGGTCATCCTGGACGAGGCCACCGCAGCACTGGACTCGACGAATGAAGCCGCCGTCCAGGCGGCCCTGGGCGCCGCGCTCGAGGGCCGGACCGCCGTCGTGATTGCCCACCGGCTCTCCACCGTGCGTGCCGCCGACGCCATCCTGGTGGTGGAAGACGGCCGGATTGTCGAACGCGGAACCCATACCGAGCTCCTGGCCGCGGGCGGCCGCTACTCGGAGCTCTACCGGACCCAGTTCGCCGAAGCCACCGCCGTCGCGGAGGAAGCCGTCCCTGAGTTCTAGCGGCGGAGCGGCCGCGCGGCCAGCACGGGGAGGATGTGGTCCGTGAGCAGCGGTGCGAGGTCCGCCGGGAGGGATGCGCCGTCCCTCCCGGCGTAGTCCAGCCAACGGATCTCGGCGATCTCGGCGGCCGGGTTGGCCTGCCAGGTACCCGGGGCGAGGAAAACGGTTGCCTCGATGTCGGTGGCGGCCTCGTTGGCGGCATCGGCCACCCAGACCCCCATTAGTTCCAGCTCCTGCGGCGGGACCACGATCCCCACCTCCTCGGCCAGCTCGCGGGCTGCGGCTTGAACGGCGGTTTCACCCGGCTCCGGTTTGCCGCCGGGGTGCATGAACATGGCCGTGCCGCGTTTCCGGACGGTCGGGAGCCGCCCGGCGTCATCGAACACACAGACGGCGGAGACCACAATGCGATCCTTCACGGCTCCTCCCGGACCAGGCGTGAGACCAGCAGCAGGTCCTTGCGGGGGCCCGTCACGTCCCAGCTGTAGGTGAAGGAACCAGGGCCAAGGCAGGTGTAGGTCACGCGGTAGGTATCGGGGTCGCACCAGTGCGCGTCCTGGCTGGCGTCAGGGGTAAAGCTCATCCGGTGGAACGGGCGGCCATCCGGAAAGAACACGTCCAGGGCGTCCGGCCGCGGGGACGCCTTCAGCACGTACTCCCGCGAGGCGGGACCGGTGAAAGCAGGCCAGCGCATGGTGCCTTCCTCTCGAAGGGCCAGGCCGTCGTCGTCCGTTGGGGTGTAGAGCACGACGCCGGTAAAGGTTCCGCGGGTGCCGTCCGACCTGTCCAGCAGGTCACGCTCCACCCGCCAGCGGCCCGGCCGCTCCGGGGCGGCGGGATTGTCCGCCGGGGCGCCCAGGAGGTAGGCGCGAAGGCGGGACTGCCGGGAACTGAGGTTCAAGTGCCCTCGATTGGAATCGAACCAACGACACCGGCTTTAGGAGAGCCGTGCTCTATCCACTGAGCTACGAGGGCGGGCATTCGGCAACCGGCGGGGCCGGCTGGTCCGAACACGGTTACAAGCATACAAGGTGCCGGGCCGTACTACGCTCAAAGCATGAGTCCAGCCCCGACTGCCGCTCCCGCTGCCGCCTACCTGCCGGACACCGCGTCCACCCGGCACTACATCGGTGCCTGGTCCGTGCTGAGCGTGCTGCAGTACTTCCTCGCCGAGGCGGTGGTGGCCATCGCCTGGGCCGGCCCGCGTCCGTATGACCTCCGGACCGGCTACATCAGCGACCTTGGTGCGCTGCACTGCGGCGTCCATGCCGGGCGGCAGGTGTGCTCGCCGCTGAACTGGCTGATGAACGGCTCGTTCGTCCTCCAGGGCCTTGGACTGCTGCTGGGTGCGGTGCTGCTGAGCTCGGGGTTGCTGTGCGTCGCGGCACGGCATGGTGCCCGGGTTGACCATGCACACCGGAGGCCGCTGCTGGCCGCCGTGTGGGTGCGGGTGCTGACCGGGGCCGCGGGGGCAGGGACCGTGGTGGTGGGCCTGGTCCCGGAAGACGCCGGCTCACCCTTGCATTACGTGGGGGCCATAACCTACTTCCTGGCCGGCGGGTGTGCCCTGCTGGTCCTGGGCATCCTGTGGCGGCGGCAGACCGGCATGGCGTGGTTCCTGATGGTCTGCGGAGGCGTGTCGCTGGCGGCCGTGGCGACCGGCGGCCTGACCCGCATGGACGTGCCCGAGCCCGGCACGCTGGAACGGCTGATGGGCTATCCGGTGACGGTGGGCATGGCCGCCGCCGGGTTGGTCATTGCGCAGCGGGTGCGGCGGCACCGGAAGGAACGGCGGGCGGCGCGCGCCAGGGCAGCAGCTGCCTAACGCTCTTTCCGTTCCCGCCTGTTGAGGAACACGGCCGCGGCCCCGGCCAGGAGGCTCAGCACCAAAAGTACCCAGCCGGCAACGGTGAGGCCGGACGCCAGGCCAACCTGGCCGGCGTCGGGTCCGCTGGAAGCCATCATGGCGTCAATGGCCACGTTGCCGCCCAACCGGACCACCACGAACAGCATGGGCAAAGCCCACAATGCCCAGCGGAGCGCCTTCCGCGCCACGTTGGTGCCGATGAGGAGAAGCCAGGTAAAGCCAAAAATCAGCGGGAAGAGCGTCCCCGCGGTCTTGTGGACGTAGCTCAGCTGGCCCAGGGCGTCGCTGTCCATGACCTCCTGCAGACGGCTGATGTAGCCGGCATCGAAGCCGCCCACCAGAGAATCCGGCATGGCCATCTCCTGGGAGAGCTGCGTCATCTGGGTCAGGGTCAGCAGGTGCAGGTACCAGAACAGGAACAGGCTGGCCACCACGCCGGCAATGACAATGAGGTTGCTGTTGCCTTGCGCCTTCTCCGGCGTGCGCGCGGTGGAGGGGTTGACCACCGGTGGCAGGTGATGCTGCGGCACAACCGCGTTGGCGCCGTGCTTCTTGATCCGCTGGGCAGGGGTTTTGGCCATGGCACCATTATCCCGCCCCATAAACTGAACCCATGACCACTGGCCGACACAGCGCAGCTGTTCTTGACCCCGCATTGGACGACTACGAGCTGGCGGCGGCGCTGGTCCGTGAAGCAGGACAGCTGGCGCTCCTCATGCGCATGGCCGGCCTGGAATCGGAACAGAAGACCTCCGTCTCGGACGTGGTGACTGCGGCCGACCACGCCGCGGAGGCCTACGTGCTGGAGCAATTGCGGCGCTGCCGGCCGGACGACGGCATCCTGGGCGAGGAGGGCGCGTCCGTCCAGGGAACGAGCGGCCGGACCTGGGTGATCGACCCCGTGGACGGCACCTACAACTTCCTGCATGGCTCCACTTACTGGTGTTCAGCCATAGCGCTCAAGGATTCCGCCGACGTGTTGCTCGGCGCCGTCTTCCAGCCGGAGGAGGACAAACTCTGGGTCGGCGGCCGGGACCGGCCTGCCACCCGCAACGGCGAAGCGCTCACCGTCTTCGCCGACGACAGCGGCAAGCGGAACACCACTCCCGTGGCCGAACTCGGCGCCGCCACCTACATCCACCCCACGTGGCTGATGGATCCCCTGTGCGCCATGCCGTGGCACGCCGCGGCAACGTCCGCAGCGTCCCTCCGCATGCTGGGCTCGGGTTCCTGCGACCTTGGCCGGGTGGCGGACGGCCAGTTGGGATGCTGGTTCCAGCACAGCTGCCCGGAGTGGGACTGGTTGCCGGGCAAGGCAATTGTCCGGGCAGCCGGTGGCGCCGTGGACACCGTCCGGGTCAATGGCCTGGAGTGGTTCCTGGCCGGAGGAACGACGGCGGTCCGCGAGCTTCGTGCGGCCCTCGAGTCCGGCTCGGTGGCGTAGCGCCACCGCGGCAACACAGCCCGTAATCCACAGCCTGGAAGGCGGTGTCAGTCCCACCGCCTAGACTTGTAGGCACCATGGATATGTTGTTTGACCCATACTCTGACGGGCCGTTCAAGGCCGCTCCCGCCACCACCGCCCGCACCAAGTCGCCCTCCGAAGGCGCCGTTGCGGTCCCCGGGGGCGGGGGAGGCGTGCGCGCAGGACAGGCACCGGAAGGGCATTCCCGGGGCCACCGCCCGGATGCCGCAGCTTTGCTGGAAGGGTTGAACCCGCAGCAGGAAGAGGCGGTCAAGCACGCAGGCCCGGCGCTGCTGATCGTCGCCGGTGCAGGATCAGGCAAGACCCGCGTGCTCAGTAACCGGATCGCCTACCTGATCGCCACCGGCCGAGCCCACCACGGCGAAATCCTGGCCATTACCTTCACCAACAAAGCGGCCGCCGAAATGCGGGAGCGCATCGAAGCGCTGGTGGGCGGACGCGCCAAGATCATGTGGATCTCCACGTTCCACTCGTCCTGCGTGCGCATCCTGCGGCAGGAGGCGGCCAACGTCGGGCTGAAATCGAACTTCTCCATTTACGACTCCGCCGACTCCCTGCGGCTGGTCACCCAGGTCTCCAAGGCCCTGGATCTTGACCCGAAGAAGTTCGCGCCCAAAGCCATCCAGCACAAGATCTCCGCGCTGAAGAACGAGCTCATCGACGCCGACTCCTTTGCCTCCGAGGCCAACTACAACGATCCGTTCGAGCACGCCGTTGCGGACGTCTACAAGGGTTACACCCAGCGCCTCCGGCAGGCCAACGCGATGGACTTTGATGACCTCATCGCCGAAACCGTCTACATGTTCCGTGCCTTCCCGGCCTTGGCAGAGTCCTACCGCCGCCGGTTCCGCCACGTCCTGGTGGACGAATACCAGGACACCAACCACGCCCAGTACGCGCTGGTACGCGAAATTGTGGGCGAAGGGCCGGGCGCCTCGGAACTGACCGTGGTGGGCGATTCCGACCAGTCCATCTACGCCTTCCGCGGCGCCGACATCCGCAACATCGTGGAATTCGAAAAGGACTACCCGGAAGCCCGGACCATCAAGCTGGAGCAAAACTACCGCTCCACGCAAAACATCCTGAGCGCCGCCAACTCGGTGATCTCGCGCAACCCCAACCGGCCCGAAAAGCGGCTCTGGACGGCCGAGGGCGAAGGCCACAAAATCATCGGATACGTGGGCGAGAACGAGCACGACGAAGCGCAGTTCATCGCCAAGGAAATCGACCGGCTCCAGGACGAAGACAACCTGCGGCCCGGTGATGTTGCCATCTTCTACCGGACCAATGCCCAGTCCCGCTCCATTGAGGATGTGCTGGTGCGCGTGGGCTTGCCCTACAAAGTGGTGGGCGGCACGCGCTTCTACGAACGCAAGGAAATCAAGGACGCCCTGGCGTACCTTCGGGTCCTGGTGAACCCGGACGACGACGTCAATCTCCGCCGGGTGCTGAACGAACCCAAACGCGGCATCGGCGACCGCGCCGAAGGTGCGGTGGCAGCGCTGGCCGAGCGTGAGCGGACCTCCTTCATGGCAGCCGCCCGGCGCGCCGACCAGGCACCCGGGATGGCCACCCGGTCCGTCAATGCCGTCCTGGGCTTCGTGAAGATGCTGGACGACCTCGCCGAAGTGGCGGTGGGGTCCGGCGCCGCCGCCGCACTCGAAGCTGTCCTGGAACAGACCGGATACCTGGCCGCGCTGCGCTCCAGCACCGATCCCCAGGACGAATCCCGGGTGGAAAACCTGGCGGAACTGGTTGCCGTGGTCCGCGAATATGAACAGGAGAACCCGGAAGGCAGCCTGGCCGCGTTCCTGGAGCAAGTCTCGCTGGTGGCCGACGCCGATCAAATCCCGGACGCCCCCGGCGCGGACATCGATGCCGCCGTGGCCGAGGCAAAGCGTCTCGGCGTGGTCACGCTGATGACCCTGCACACCGCCAAGGGCCTGGAATTCCCGGTGGTGTTCCTCACTGGCATGGAACATGGATTGTTCCCGCACCAGCGATCCGCCACCGATCCCAAGGAACTGGCAGAGGAACGCCGGCTTGCCTACGTGGGACTCACCCGTGCCCGCAAGCGGCTGTACGTGACCCGCTCAGAGGTCCGCAGCATGTGGGGCCAGAGCCAGTACAACCCAGCCAGCCAGTTCCTCGAGGAGATTCCCGCAGAGCTCCTTGAGTGGAAACGTGAGGGCACCAGCCGGCAGTCGTGGGCCGGCGGCGGTTCCATCGGGTCCGGCCGTTACAGCGGGTCCTTCTGGGGCGCCGGCACCTCCCGCGGAGCGGCGGCGGATTCTTCCGCCGGGTTCAATGCCGACGTTCCGGCGTTCCTTGCCAAGACCCGGGTGCAACCGCAGAAGGAAATCATTGCCGTCAGCGTGGGGGACAAGGTCAACCACACCAGCTTCGGAAACGGTACGGTGCTGGCGCTCGAAGGGGCGGGGGACAAGACGGTCGCCAAGGTCAAGTTCGACGTCGGCGAGAAGCGCCTGCTGCTGCGCTACGCGCCGTTGACCAAGCTCGACGCCTAGGGGCGGACGAGCGGGCGGACGCCCGGGCTGCCGCCAAGAGCATCCACCGTTGCGGCGTTAACTGCGGGCCGGGCAGGACGCGGCCACCAGGCGGCGGGCCATCTCCACCGCACGCGACCCATACACCGCGCCGTCCAGGACCGCGGCCGTGGCGTAGGCGCCATTGAGGACAATGAGGAGTTCTTCGGCGAGCCGGTCAGGTTCCTCGGCCCCTGCCTCGGCCGCCAGGGTGTGGAACCAGTCGCGGACCTGCTGCTTGTGGGCGACCGCGGCGAGGTGGGCCGGGTGCACGCCGTCGGGGAACTCCGTGTTGGTGTTCAGCATGGGACACCCCCGGTAGCTGCTTCCGGCGCAGTCGGAGGCCAGTATGTCGAACACGGCAATCAGTTTGTCCTGCGGAGATCCTTGCCCGCCGGCGGCCTCACGCATGCGCTCGAACCAGGCGTCTGCCCGGCCCTGGACATAAGCCGTGGCCAAGGCGTCCTTGGTGGGGAACTGGCGGTAGACGGTCGCGTTGCCCACCCCGCACTCCTTGACCACGGTGTCCATGCCCACGGCCCGTATGCCGTGGGCGTAGAACAGCCGCGTGGCCACCCCAAGTACATTGCGCCGGTTTTCCTCAGCCGTCCTGCGCGCCACAATTCTCCTCCAGTGTGCTCCGATACCGACTGACCCAGTTTGACAGACGGAACGATCCGTCACAAACTTGGGAACGATCCGTCACATTGAATGGCGGCCCCGCCATCACCAGGAGAACACCATGAAGACAGCAGTACTTGGAACCGGAATGGTTGGCCGGACCATTGCCGCACGCCTCGCGGAGCTCGGCCATTCCGTCACCATCGGCACCCGCGACCCCGCGGCCGCCATGTCCCGGACCGCAGCTGACGCCATGGGCAACCCGGCCTTTGGGACCTGGGCCGCTGAGAACCCGGCCATCAAGGTGGCACGGTTCTCGGATGCGGCGGAAGGCGCAGGGCTGATCGTCAACGCAACCAACGGCGGTGCATCGCTCGAGGTGCTGGAGCAGGTCGGCCCGGAAAACCTCGACGGCGCGGTGGTCCTGGACATCGCCAACCCGCTCGACTTCAGCAACGGCATGCCTCCCACCCTCTTCGTCAAGGACACCGATTCCCTGGCCGAGCAAATCCAGCGGGCCTTCCCCGCGGCCCGCGTCGTCAAGGCCCTCAACACCATGAACGCGGACTTGATGGCCTATCCCGGACAGCTGTCCGACCCCGGATCAGTCTTCGTCTCCGGCAACGACGCCGAAGCCAAGGCCGTGGTCACCGGACTCCTGAAGGACTTCGGCCACCAGGACGTCATCGACCTCGGCGACATCACCACGGCGCGCGGAACCGAAATGCTGCTGCCCGTCTGGCTCCGCCTGTGGGGCGCACTCGGAACGCCTGCCTTCAACTTCAAGATCGTCCGCTGACAGGACAACCACCATGAAAGCCGTCCACATCACCGCTCCGGGCGCGAGCCTGCAGCTCGCTGAAACCGATCGCCCGGAAGTTCCCCACGGACATGTACTCATCAAGGTCGCAGCCAGCGGCATCTGCCACAGTGATGCCATGCCCGGAGCAGGTATGGCGTCTTCCTACCCGCGCATCCCCGGCCACGAGGTCGCCGGAACCGTCGAGCTGGTGGGCGACGGTGTGACCCGGTGGGCGCCCGGCCAGCGCGTGGGCGTCGGATGGTTCGGCGGGGCGTGCTTCCAGTGCGACCCATGCCGGCGTGGGGATTTCATCTCCTGCGAGGCCGGAAAAATCACCGGGCTGACTGCCGATGGTGGCTATGCGGAGTACGTCCTTGCCCCGGCTGATGCCCTCGCTGCCGTCCCCGACGCACTCACGCTTGCTGAAGCTGCTCCGTTGATGTGCGCAGGCGTCACCACCTTCAATGGATTGCGCCACAGCGGTGCCCGACCGGGAGACCTCGTTGCCGTCCTTGGATTGGGTGGCCTGGGACACCTCGGTGTCCAGTTCGCGGCCAGGATGGGATTCGAAACCGTCGCCATTGCGCGCGGCGCCGAAAAGGAACCCTTTGCCCGTGACCTCGGCGCCCACCACTACGTTGACAGCCTCAGTTCCGACGTCGCCGCGGAACTGAGGGGCCTCGGCGGTGCCGCCGTCGTCCTCGCCACCGTCACCGACGCCCATGCGATGTCTGCCGCCGTTCCGGGGCTCGCGGCCCGTGGCCGGCTCGTGGTCCTTGGCGTCCCGCACGAACCAGTCCCGGTTGACGCCGGCCTCCTCGTGGGCGGCAGCCGCTCGATCGCCGGGCATGCCTCCGGGACGGCGAAAGACTCCGAGGACGCGCTTCGCTTCGCGGCGATGACCGGGGTGCGCCCCATGATCGAAACCTACCCGCTCGTGCAGGCAGCCGAGGGCTTCAACCGGATGATGTCCGGCCGGGCGCGCTTCCGCGTCGTCCTGACCAATGACTAGGCCCCTGGCGCCGGAACCCGAAGCTGCACCGGAAGGACATACGGACTCTCCATGACCAACCAACGCACCCTTGTCATCGTTGCCCACCCCGATTTGGCAGGATCCCGGGTCACCGCCCATCTCGCCGCCTCCATCGGGGACCTTGATGGTGTCACAGTCCGGGACCTGGCGTCCCTCTACCCTGACCGTCGCGTGGACGCCGAGCTGGAACAGCGGTACCTGCGGGAAAACGACACCATCGTGCTGCAGTTTCCCTGGCACTGGTATTCCGTTCCCGGACTGCTGAAGGAATGGATGGACCAGGTGCTCACCCGCGGTTTTGCCTACGGCGCCGGTGGGGACGCGCTGCACGGGAAGCGCCTGCAGCTTGTCACCTCAACCGGGGGACCGGAATCCTCGTACTCCCCAGCAGGCCACAACCGTTTCACCATGGCCGAGCTGCTGCGGCCCCTGGAGGCCACCGCACACCTCTGCGGGCTGGACATGGCCGAGCCCGTGGTCCTGCACGGGGCGCATGGGGCGACGCCGGAACAACTGGCGGCGCATTCCCGGCGATACCGGGACCTGCTCTCCGCGGTGCCTGCAACAGCAGGCAGCTGAGCGCGCCCCGTCTGCCGGCGGCGGGGCATAATGGAGGCCATGCGACGGACTGCGTGGGGGATGCTCGCTGCCCTATTCCTGATGGCCGGCACCGGATGCTCGGTGACAACCAGCGACCCTTCCTATGTCCCGCCGCCTCCGCGGCCGCCGATGGAGCAGCTGGCGAACGCGCCGCTGGCCGACGCGAAGCAGTTCTCCAGCGGCGGCGATGTCCTCTCCTTCATTTCCGCCGACCGGACCGTCGCCTGCTCGCTGACCTCCGCCCGTGGAGAGCACCTGAACCTGCCGTACGAGCAGAACAGCTACAGCAACGCGGCCAACAACAAGCTGCCCATCGTCCCCGTGGCCCACTGTGAATTGGCCGCCTATCCGGCGCCAAAAGCCGCCGATATCAAGGACGATTGCGCAGGAACCCACCTGGGCTACCTCGGCGGCACAGCCCTGCTGGCGCCGGACAGTGCACGCTACGGCGAGTGCCGTTCCGGCGTGACGACCATGGAGGCAACCTACGGACCCAAGGGAAACAAGGCAGGACCGCTGACGCAGCTGCCCGTGCTTGCCGACGGGCAGAACCTGGAGCGCAACGGACTGCGCTGTTCGGCCTACAACGGCGGTGTGGCGTGCGGAAACGTCTCCGCCGGCGTCGGATTCTTCGTTTCAACTGAACGTTACGAGCTGATTCCCGGACCGGACAAAAGCACCGCCCCGCCGCAGGCAGGGGCCTCAAAAACCCCGTAAATCCGCGGTTTTTCTACGCCCCATAGAATAGTGTGCTTACTCACATAAGAGGTACTCTGGGACGGCCCGGCCGCTCCAAAGGACTAGAGTTCCCCATGGAGCATTACGCCGCGTGGCTCGTTTCCAGACAGGCCGCCGGTGCGTGCAATCCGCAGCCCGGTCATCGTCCTTCCGATGGTGTCCGACTGTACAGAAACTACTTCGACGTAGAAGGACACTAAACCGTGGACCTGTTTGAATACCAGGCGCGCGATATGTTCGAGGCGCACGGTGTACCCGTGCTTGCCGGCATCGTGGCGTACACCCCAGAAGAAGCAAAGGCAGCTGCCGAAAAGATCGGCGGCGTGACTGTTGTCAAGGCACAGGTCAAGGTTGGCGGTCGCGGCAAGGCCGGCGGCGTCAAGGTCGCAAAGTCTGCCGACGAAGCGCTTGAGCACGCCACCAACATCCTGGGCATGGACATCAAGGGCCACACCGTTAACAAGGTGATGATCGCCCAGGGTGCAGACATCGCCGAGGAATACTACTTCTCCGTCCTGCTGGACCGGGCCAACCGCAACTACCTGGCCATGTGCTCGGTTGAGGGCGGCATGGAAATCGAGCAGCTCGCCGTCGAACGCCCCGAAGCGCTGGCCAAGATCGCCATCGACCCCGCCGTGGGCATCGACCAGGCCAAGGCCGACGAAATCGTCGCAGCCGCAGGCTTCGCCGAGGAACTGCGCGGCAAGGTCGCCGCCGTGATCCTCAAGCTCTGGGATGTCTTCAAGAAGGAAGACGCCACCCTGGTGGAGGTCAACCCCCTCGTCAAGACCGGCGCCGGCGACATCGTCGCCCTGGACGGCAAGGTCTCCCTCGACGAGAACGCCGGCTTCCGGCACGCCAAGCACGCGCAGCTCGAGGACAAGGATGCTGCAGACCCCCTTGAGGCCAAGGCAAAGGCGCAGGACCTCAACTACGTCAAGCTCGACGGCGAAGTAGGCATCATCGGCAACGGTGCAGGCCTGGTCATGTCCACCCTCGACGTCGTGGCCTATGCCGGTGAAAACCACGGCAACGTCAAGCCCGCCAACTTCCTGGACATCGGCGGCGGAGCCTCCGCCGAGGTCATGGCCGCCGGCCTGGACGTCATCCTGGGCGACGAGCAGGTCAAGTCCGTGTTCGTCAACGTCTTCGGCGGCATCACCGCCTGCGACGCCGTCGCCAAGGGCATCGTTGGCGCGCTGGCCGAGCTGGGCCACTCCGCGAACAAGCCGCTGGTAGTCCGCCTTGACGGCAACAACGTCGAGGAAGGCCGCCGCATCCTCACCGAGGCCAACCACCCGCTGGTAACCCTGGCCGCCACCATGGACGAGGGCGCCGACAAGGCCGCCGAGCTCGCCAACGCAGCTAAGTAAGGGACGCACCATGTCTATCTACCTCAACAAGGATTCCAAGGTCATCGTCCAGGGCATCACCGGCGGCGAAGGCACCAAGCACACCGCCCTGATGCTCAAGGCCGGCACCAACATTGTTGGCGGCGTCAACGCCCGCAAGGCCGGCACCACGGTCCTGCACGGTGACAGGGAAATCAACGTCTACGGCACCGTCAAGGAAGCCATGGCTGAAACCGGCGCCGACGTCTCCATCGTCTTCGTGCCGCCGGCCTTCACCAAGAACGCGGTCGTCGAAGCCATCGAGGCAGGCATCGGCCTGGTCGTGGTCATCACCGAAGGCGTTCCCGTCCAGGACTCCGCCGAATTCTGGGCGCTGGCCCAGTCCAGGGTGGACGCCGACGGCAACCAGGTCACCCGCATCATCGGCCCGAACTGCCCCGGCATCATCACCCCCGGCGAAGCATTGGTGGGCATCACCCCCGCCAACATCACCGGCAAGGGCCCGATCGGCCTGGTCTCCAAGTCCGGCACCCTGACCTACCAGATGATGTACGAACTGCGCGACTTGGGCTTCTCCACCGCCATCGGCATCGGCGGCGACCCCATCATCGGCACCACCCACATTGACGCCCTGGCCGCGTTCGAGGCTGACCCCGAGACCAAGGCCATCGTGATGATCGGTGAAATCGGCGGCGACGCCGAAGAGCGTGCTGCCGACTTCATCAAGGCCAACGTCACCAAGCCGGTTGTTGGCTACGTGGCCGGATTCACGGCTCCCGAAGGCAAGACCATGGGCCACGCAGGCGCCATCGTCTCCGGTTCCGCCGGTACCGCCCAGGCCAAGAAGGAAGCCCTCGAGGCCGCCGGCGTCAAGGTCGGCAAGACGCCGTCCGAGACCGCCAAGCTGCTGCGCGAGGTTTTCGCAGCCCTCTAGGGACTTGCACTCAGCGCGGGGCCACTCCCGCCCGCCCCATCTGATGGGGCGGGCGGGGCAGTGGCCCCGCGTTCGGCGTTTAAGCGGGTCTCGTAACCGACGTCGCCGCACTCCCTGCGTCGAGTAGGGTTGAAGGGCAAGAGGGGCCACGGTGCCCAGGCAGGGGAGCAGGATGGCAGAGGCGCGGCGCACGCTGGTTGACGTCGTCGTGGACAAGGTCCTTGAGCACATTCTCAGCGGGGAGATCAAGGCCGACGACGCCCTGCCGCCGGAGGCGGACATCGCCAAGGAATCCGGGGTCAGCAGGCTGACGGCCCGGGAGGCCATGAAAGTGCTGAAGGCCCAGAACGTGGTGTACGTCAAACGCGGCCTCGGAACATTCGTCAACCCGCCCGAACGCTGGACCGGCATGGACGCCATCATGCAGGCGGCCTCCAGGGGAGTAGCCTCCGACCAGGTGGCCCTTCGCCTGCTCGAGGTCCGCCGGATGGTGGAGACCGGTGCGGCGGAACTCGCCGCCTCCCGCCATCGCCCGGCTGACCTTGCAGCCTTGCGGGAGAGCGTGGAGCAGATGGAAGCGGCGCACAATGCCGGAGACGTCGATGCCCTGACCGTGGCCGACATCGCGTTCCATGACACCGTGCTGCGCGCGTCCGGCAACCCGTTTGTCCCCGCCCTGCTGGGCCAGCTTTCCACCCTGTTGTATGCCATGCGCCGCGAGACCTCAGCCTTCCCCGACGTGCAGCGCCACGCCATCCACCACCACAAAATGGTCCTTGCCGCCATCGCCGAGGGCGATCCTGCCACGGCGCGCTCCACAATGGACGCCCACATCACCCAGACCTTCGAGGACTACGAGAACTACCTCGCCGTCTCGAGCCGAAACGGCGCGACTGCCCGCTAGGCACTGCCGGGTGAAACCCGGGTTGCACGCCGTTCTCCCTGCCGCCCGCGGGCAGCCTCCCGCATGTGTTGACGCCCACATCTCCCTGTGGCTAGAATCGCAGTCAGACATCAGACATCTGATATCAAAATCCCCCGAAATGCCGCCAGCCAAAGGAGTCGTTATGTGCGCGCATTCCCCTCATAAAGGTCCCCACGCCACCGCGGGAGGCCAGCGATGAGCTCCCGCACCGCCGCCCCCGCACTCAGCGAACTGGGCGAGACCACCCTCCGCAAGGTCCGTCGGCGGCTGATGCCCCTGATCGTCCTTCTGTACTTCATCGCCTACCTCGACCGGAACAACGTCGGCTTCGCCAAGCTTGGCATGCAGGGCGACATCGGCCTCACCGAGGCTGCCTATGGCCTGGGTGCCGGCATCTTCTTCCTGGGCTACGCCCTGCTGGAAATCCCCAGCAACGGCGGCATGTACCGCTACGGCGCCCGCAAGTGGATTGCCCGCATCCTGATCAGCTGGGGCATCTTCGCCGCGGCCATGTTCTTGGTCAACGGCGAAGCCACCTTCTACATCATCCGCTTCCTGCTCGGCGCGGCAGAGGCCGGCTTCTTCCCGGCCATCCTCTTCTACCTGACCCTGTGGTTCCCCGCGGCGCAGCGCGTGACTGTGCTTGGCATCTTCATCCTGGCCCAGCCCATCTCCAACGCCCTCGGTGCTCCCGTCTCCGGCATGCTCCTGAACCTGGAAGGCGTCGCGGGCCTGCACGGCTGGCAGTGGCTCTACATCCTTGAAGGCATCCCCGCCATCATCCTGGGCATCATCACGCCCTTCGTCATGACGGACCGCCCGGAACACGCCAAGTGGCTCAAGCCGGAGGAGCGCGAATGGCTCTCTACGACCATGGCCGCGGAACTGGCGGACAAGCAGAAGTCCGGCAACCACAACTTCCTGGCCGGCCTGAAGGACCCGCGCACCATCGCCTACTCGGCGCTGTACTTTGGCCTGGTCTGCGGCATCTATGGCCTGGGGCTCTGGCTGCCCACCATCGTCAAGGCGCTTGGTACGTTCGACTCCACCCAGGTGGGATTCATCGTCTTCATCCCCTACGCCATCGCAGCCGTGTTCGTCTACTTCTGGAGCAAGCGCTCGGACCGCACCGGCAACCGTGTGTGGCACGCCAGCATGAGCATGGTGCTCGCCGCCGTCGGCCTCCTGGGCGCCGGGTACCTGCTCCCGGTCAATGCCGTGCTGGCCATGGTCTTCCTGACGCTCGCCGCCATGGGGATCTACTCGGCGATCGCACCCTTCCTGGCCATGCCGTCGGCCGCCCTCACCGGCGCTGCGGCCGCAGCGGGCCTTGCCATGGTCAACTCCCTTGGCAACCTGGGCGGCTTCGTGGCCCCCTACATCGTGGGCATCCTCAAGGACGCCACGGGGAACAGCCAGACCGGCCTGGTGTTCCTGGCCGCCTGCCTGGCCGTGACCGCCGCCGCCACCTACCTCTACGCACGCAAGCGGCCCGAAGGTGCCTCCGCCCCCGGAGCCACCGTGCCTGCCCCCGAAACCCACTAGGAGACCCCCATGACCACACAGCACATCTTCCCCGCGGAACGCACGGCCGTCCTGACCGGTGCGGCGTCGGCGCGCGGCATCGGCCGAGCCACGGCTGACCGGCTGGCCAGCGAGGGCTGGTCCATCGCGATCCTGGATATCAATGCCGAGGACGCCCAGGCGGCAGCCGCCGAAATCGGTTCCAGCCGGGCGGTCAAAGCGATCGGCGTGGGGGCCGACGTGTCGGACGAAGCATCCGTGGACCGGGCCATCACGGAGATCGAGCAGGCCCTTCCGCCCATCGTGGCACTGGTCAACCTGGCCGGAATCAGTTCGCCCACCCCCTTCATGGAGACCACGGTGGCGGAATGGGACAAGGTCTTCGCCATCAACATGCGCGGCACGTTCATCGTGTCCCAGCGCGTCCTCAAAGGCATGATCGAACGCGGACTGGGCAGGATCGTCAGCATCTCCTCCATCTCCGCCCAGCGCGGCGGCGGCACCTACTCCAAAGTGGCATACAGTGCCTCCAAAGCAGGAATCCTGGGCTTCACCCGTGCCCTGGCCCGGGAAGTGGGCGAGCACAACATCACCGTGAACGCGATCGCGCCGGGCCCGATCGACACGGACATCATGGGCGGCACGCTGACCGACGAGCGGAAAGCCCAAATGTCGGAGGGCATCATGATGGGCCGGGTGGGAACCAAGGAAGAAGTGGGTGCCCTGATCGCCTTCCTCCTGGGCGAGGACGCCGGTTACATCACTGCGGCCACCTACGACATCAACGGCGGCCTGCAGGTCTCCTGACCGCGCAGCCGGGACTGGTGCCGTGCGGCGTGGCGGCCGCACGGCACCGGCGTGGGTGTGCCCGGGGACACCCGGCTCCGCAGCGTTCCCGCCAGTTCACCGGCTATAGGATTTCTACATGGCAACCAAAAACCAGGCCTCGGGCGGCGTCAGCAGGCAGGTCCTCGCCGACCACGTTTACGAGGCGCTCCTGGGTGCCTTGATGGACGGCCGGCTGGAAGCCGGCACCCCCGTCAGCATTGATGGCATGGCCCGGGAACTGGACGTTTCCCCGACCCCGGTCCGTGAGGCGCTCGCGCGGCTGGAAGCCACCGGTATGGTCCGGCGGATGGCCCTGCGCGGATACCGGGTGGCGCCCCTGTTCTCTCCGGAAGAGCTTGCAGACCTGATGGACGCGCGGCTGGTGATCGAACCGGCCAATGCCTTCATGGCCTGCAAACACGCGAACCAGGAACTCACCGGGCGGCTCCAGCAGGCCATCGAGGACCTCAAAGCGGCGCCCCGCGGCCCATCGTTCGCCGAGTTCCGCGCTTATTGGGAAGCGGACGAACGCTTCCACCGCATGATCGCCGAATCGGCGAACAACCAGTTCCTGCTGTCCGCGTACAACGCCCTTGGTGGCCAGGTGCAGCGTTTCCGTTTCTTCGGGGGCCTGGGCGTCACGGACGCCGACTACGCCATTGCCGAGCACACGGAGATCCTGAAAGCCTTTGAAGCCGGCGACGCCGAGCTTGCCCGGCAGAAGATGATCGACCACATCGAAGGCGTCAAGCAGCGCTCGCAACACGACAGCGAAGTGCGGAACTAGCAGCACCGCCCGGCGCTGTCCTGGCGGCCCCGCGGCCCCCGGTCGCCACCTCATGGCCCATTGGCCTCCACAAGACCCCTTGACAATGTCGTCGAACAGCATAGATCCTATAGGAAATGCGATTCATGATCTGGAGTGACAATGCCGTACACCGCTGAAAACTGGCCCATCGCCGCTGCCCTGCTGCAGTTCCCCGGAACCCGGCCGGACGGAACCGCCGTCCAGGACGCCCCTGCCGGAGACTGGCAGCAGGTCTTCGAAGAAGTCGCCGACGCCGGTTTCACCAATGCCGACCTCACCGACAGCTGGGTCCGCCCCGGCGACCTTTCCAGCGCCCGGCTGGACGAGCTGAAAGCCGCTGCCACGGCCGCCGGCCTCGGACTTCCCTCCATCTCGGCCATCCGCCGCAGCGTGATCGAGGAAGGCAACTGGGAAGAAAACCTTGCCTACACCCACCGCACGCTCGACGCCGCAGCACAGCTTGGCTGCGAGGTTGTCTCGATCGGGCTGCACCAGGCCATTACCCCCGAGCAGCGGAAGCAGCTGTGGTTCTGGACCGTCGAGGGCCACAAAGACCCGGTGGGGGACAAGGAAAGCTGGAACAACGCCGTCACCCGTATCCGCGAAGTGGGCAAGCACGCCGCCGAACTTGGCCTCCTGGTGTCGCTGGAGATGTACGAGGACACGTACCTGGGCACCGGCGATTCCTCCGTGCAGCTGGTCCAGGACATCGACCTGCCCAACGTAGGGCTGAACCCGGACCTGGGTAACCTGATCCGCCTGCACCGCCCCATCGAAGACTGGCGGGAGCTGGTGCACAAGACCCTGCCGTACTCCAACTACTGGCACGTCAAGAACTACATCCGCGATGAAAACCAGGCCCGCAACCAGTACGTCGCCATGCCGGCTCCCATGGAATCAGGCCTCATCAGCTACCGCGAGGCGTTCCAGTTCGCCATCTCCGTCGGCTTCCAAGGCATCATCTGCACGGAGCACTACGGCGGCGACGGCCTGAGCGTCACCGCCGCCAACCAGGAGTACCTCCGGCGCCAGGTCCTGCCCAAGCGCGACGGCTACGCCCTGGGCACCAGCCTGGTGGCGCAGGGCCGGCAAACCCCCGCGGCAGTCCCTGCACGCTAGCCGGCCGGCTCCCAACCGATCCAACGGGTTCAACGAGGAATCATGACAAAGATATTTGACGATCCAGCGCAGTTCGCAGACGACGCCCTCGACGGTTTCGTGGCCGCCAACCGCCAGTATGTGGCGCGTGTCGACGGCGGTGTTGTCCGTTCCACCGAAACTCCCGAGAACCAGGTGGCAGTGGTCATCGGTGGCGGCTCCGGCCACTACCCCGCCTTCGCCGGCCTGGTGGGGGCCGGGCTCGCCGCCGGAAGCGCCTGCGGCAACATGTTTGCCTCCCCCTCCGCGGGGCAGGTCTACCGCGTTGCCAAGGCAGCCCAGACCGGCGGCGGCGTCCTCCTCAGCTACGGAAACTATGCCGGCGACGTCCTCCACTTCGGCCAGGCCCAGGACAAGCTGAACGCCGAAGGCATCCAGACCCGGACCGTGCTGGTCACCGACGACATCGCCAGCGCACCGGTCGAAGAAGTCGGAAAGCGCCGCGGTATCGCCGGCGACCTCACGGTCTTCAAAGTTGCCGGCGCGGCGGCAGAAGCCGGACTGGACCTGGACGAGGTGGAGCGGCTTGCCACCAAGGCGAACCACCACACCCGCTCCTTGGGCGTGGCGTTCGCGGGGTGCACCCTTCCCGGAGCAGCAGAGCCCCTCTTCACCGTGCCCGAAGGCATGATGTCGGTGGGGCTGGGTATCCACGGCGAACCGGGCATCTCCGAGCAGCCGCTTCCCACCGCCAGTGAACTGGCCAAGCTGCTGGTGGACGGCCTGCTGAAGGACAAGCCCGAAACCGCAAGCCAGCGGGTAGTACCCATCCTTAACGGCCTGGGGACCGTCAAGTACGACGAACTCTTCCTGCTGTTCGGCAGGATCGAAGCCCTGCTCACCGAGGCCGGACTGGAGATCGTCGAGCCCGAGTGCGGTGAGCTGGTCACCAGCCTGGACATGTCCGGCCTGTCCCTCACGCTGTTCTGGCTTGACGCCGAGCTGGAGAAGTTCTGGGCCGCCCCCGCTGACACGCCGGCCTTCCGGAAGGGCAACCTGGCACGCCGCCGGGCCCGGGCCGTCGAATCCCTGGCCGAGGCGGCAGCCATCACTTCGCTGGCCGCCACCCCGGCCTCAACCGCCCTGGCAGCCACCGCGGTTGACGCGCTGAAGGAGGCCCGCGCCGTCGTCGTCGAACACGAAGACGCCCTGGGAAAGCTGGACGCCATCGCCGGGGACGGCGACCACGGCATCGGCATGCGGCGCGGCGTGGACGCTGCCGTAGCCGCCGCGGAGCAATCCCACGCCGGCGGCGCCGGCCTGGAGGAAGTCCTTGCGGCGGCAGGGGAGCAGTGGGCCGAGCGGGCCGGGGGTACCTCCGGGGCCCTCTGGGGCGCGGCCGTCACCGCCGTCGGCAGGACGCTGGGCAGCAAGGACGCCTACACGGCCGCCGACGCGACCGCGGCCGTCAACGCCCTCCGCGACGCCATTGTCACCCTGGGCAAGGCGGAAGCCGGGGACAAGACCATGGTGGATGCGCTGCTTCCGTTCGCCGAAACCTTCGCCAAGGCAATAGACGACGGCGGCAGCCTGGCTGCAAGCCTCAGTGCGGCAGCGGAGGCGGCAGCAAAAGCCGCTGATGAGACAGCCGGCCTCAGCCCGAAGAAGGGCAGGGCCCGTCCGCTGGCCGAAAAGAGCCTGGGCCACCCGGACCCCGGTGCTGTGTCCTTTGGCCTCATCGCCCGCAGGGTGGCCGATTACGCCGCCACCATCGAAAGCCACTGAAGGAGAACCGTTATGACTGAGCAATCCCCAACCGGCTGGCGCATCGTCGTCGGCAATGACGAAGCAGGCGTGGAATACAAGAACGCCCTGCGGGAACTGCTGGAGGCTGACCCCCGGGTTGCTTCCGTGGAGGATGTGGGAGTCGGCGCCGACGACACCACCGCCTACCCCCACCTGGCCGTCGCCGCCGCCCGCAAGGTGGCGGCCGGCGAAGCGGACCGTGCCCTCCTGATCTGCGGAACCGGCCTGGGCGTCGCCATCTCAGCCAACAAGGTACCGGGCATCCGGGCCGTGACGGCCCACGACAGCTACTCCGTGGAGCGGTCTGTGCTCTCCAACAACGCGCAGGTGCTGACCCTGGGCCAGCGCGTCATCGGCCTGGAACTGGCCAAGAAGCTGGTGGGCGAGTGGCTCAACTACCGCTTCGATGAAAACTCCGCATCCGCGGCCAAAGTAGACGCCATCTGCTCCTATGAGGGCGCGTCGGAAGGACTTGAAACCACATGAGCATCCGTAATATCGCCGTCGTCGGTTCCGGCTACATGGGCGGCGGGATCGCCCAGGTCCTGGCTCTTGCCGGGGCCCGCGTGGCGCTCGCTGACGTCTCCGCCGAGATCGCCCAGGGCAACTACGAGCGCCTGCTGAAGGAATCCGACGAATTCGTGGCTGCCGGCCTCTTCCCGGCCAACGCCACGGACCTGCTGAAGGAAAACCTCTGGGCCGCCAAGGACGTCGAGGAGGCGGTGGCGGACGCCGAATACATCGAGGAGGCCGTGCCGGAAGTCCTCGAGATCAAGCACGCCACCCTGGGCCGGATCAGCGCCGCCGCGCGCCCGGACGCCATCATTGGCTCCAACACCTCCACTATTTCCATTGCCAAGCTGGCCGAAGTGGTGGAGAACCCGGAGCGCTTCCTGGGCGTCCACTTCTCCAACCCGGCACCGTTCATCCCCGGCGTGGAAGTCATTCCGCACGAGGGGACCTCCGAGGCGACCGTGCAGGCCGCCCGCACCATCGTGGGGGAGACCGGCAAGGAAACGGCTACCGTCAAGGATGTCACCGGCTTCGTGCTGAACCGGCTCCAGTACGCCCTCTTCCACGAAGCCGCCCAGGTGGTGGAGGAAGGCATCGCCACGGCCGAGGACGTGGACACGCTGGTCCGTACCACCTTCGGCTTCCGGCTGCCGTTCTTCGGTCCCTTCGCCATCGCGGACATGGCCGGCCTGGACGTCTACGCGTTCTGCTACAAGTCGCTGCAGACCGGCTTCCCGGAGCGGTTCGCCACCCCGCAGATCCTGCAGGAAAAGGTCGACGCCGGCCAGCTGGGCACCAAGACCGGCTCCGGCTTCCTCGACGTCCCGGCTGAGCGCACCGCAGCTTTGGTTGCCTACCGGAACAAGGCCTACGTCGCCATGCAGAAGCTCATCGAGGACCTGGGCCCGGCCCCGCTGTCCTAGCCCCTCCCCGAACCAGAAGGAACATTCCATGACAGTTTTCCCCGCAGACCGCACAGTGATTGTCACCGGCGCCGTCTCTGAACGCGGCATCGGCCGCGCCACGGCCGTCTACCTCGCCGAACGCGGCTGGAACATCGGCGTGATCGACCTTGACGACGCCGCCAGCAAGAGCCTGGCCAAGGAACTGGCCGAAAAGCACGGTGTCAGGGCCCACGGTGCCGGCGCCAACATCGGCGACGAAGCCTCGGTCCGCGCCGCCATCGACGAGATCGAAGCCGAGCTTCCGCAGTTGGTGGCGCTGGCGAACATCGCGGGCGTCAGCTCCCCGGTTCCCTACCTCGAGCTCGACGCCGGCGAATGGGACCGGGTGCTCAACATCAACATGAACGGCGTGCACTACGCGACCCGCCGGGCCGCCGAATCGATGGTGAAGAACCGGCTGGGCCGGATCGTGAACATCTCTTCGGTCTCCGCCCAGCGCGGCGGCGGCACGTTCAGCAAGACCCCGTACTCCGTAGCGAAGGCCGGTGTGATCGGACTGACCCGCGCCACCGCCCGCGAACTGGGTGAGTACGACATCACGGTCAACGCGATCTCGCCCGGTCCGATCGACACCGACATCATGGGCGGCACCCTCAGCGAGGAGCGCAAGGATGAACTGGTCAGGGACCTCGTGGTGAACCGGGTGGGCACCACCCGCGACATCGCGGCTGCCATCTCCTTCCTCATCGGCGAGGACGCCGGCTACATCTCCGGCCAGACGCTGAACGTCGACGGCGGCCTGTACATGCACTGACCGCGCCCCCGGCATCACCGACCGGGCGCCACCATAAGCCCCGCAGGCCGCCGGCCTGCCAGGGAATCCCCAACGTCACCACTCGAAGGAGAGTGTTGTGTCAGAAACCACCGCAACATCCAAGGAACTTCTGGGCCGTCCGGTCCTGAAGTCCGCGATTTCCAAGGCGGCCCGCCGGCTCATGCCGATGCTGGTCATCCTGTACGTCGTTTCTTTCCTTGACCGCACCAACGTCGGCTTTGCTGAGGCGGCCCTGGGAGCAGACAAAGGGGTGTCCGCCGCGGCCTTCGCCCTCGGTGCCGGCATCTTCTTCATTGGCTACGCCATCTTCGAAATCCCCAGCAACCTGCTGCTCAAGAAGGTTGGCGCCAAGATCTGGCTGGCACGCATCGCCATCACCTGGGGCATCGTCTCCGCGTGTTTCGCGTTCGTCCAGGGCGAGACCTCGTTCGTTATCCTGCGTTTCCTCCTGGGCGTCACCGAGGCCGGGCTGTTCCCCGGCGTCATCATGTACCTCGCCGAGTGGTTCCCCAACAAGGTACGGGTCCAGATGTTCGCCATCTTCTACCTGGCCCAGCCCTTCTCCCAGATGATCGGCAACCCGCTTTCGGGCTGGCTGATCAACATTGGCGACCAGGTGCCGGGCCTGCGAGGCTGGCAGGTCATGTTCTTCGTGGAAGGCCTGCTGGCCGTCCTGGCCGGCATTGCGGCCTTCTTCTTCCTGATCAACGGCCCGGAAAAGGCCAAATTCCTCAGCCGCGAGGAAAAGTATGCGCTGAAGGAGGTCATGGCACTTGAAGACACCATCAAGGACGAGACCGGGCCCCGCGGCATCCTCGCCGCCATGCGCAACGGCCGCGTCTGGTACTTCACCGTCATCTACTTCTGCCTGCAGGTCGCGGTCTATGGTGTGACCTTTTTCCTTCCCCAGCAGGTGTCCTCCCTCACCGGGCAGAAGGTGGGACTCGCCGTCGGCCTGCTGATCGCCGTTCCATGGTTCTTCGGCATCTTCTCCTGCTACTTCATCGGCAAGGCCGCGGACACGGTGGCGAAGCGGCGGAAGTTCGGCACCATCCTGTTCATCTCCACCGGACTGTGCATCTTCGGCTCAGCCTGGGCGGGGACCAACCACCAGCCGGTGCTGGGCATGGTCTTCATCACCCTGGCAGTCTGCAGCTTCCTTGCCGTTGGCCCCGTGGTGTGGTCGTACCCCACCGCGTTCCTCGCCGGGTCTGCTGCCGCGGCAGGCATCGGGTTGATCAACTCCCTCGGCAACCTGGGCGGCTTCGTAGCACCCATCCTGCGGACCGCAGTCAATGAGGCCACCCAGTCGCCAACGGGCTCCATGGGCGTCTATGCCCTGGGCGTCCTGCCGTTTGTGGCGGCCGCAATGATGTTCGCCACGAGGCGGTTCAAGAACAAGGCCGACGACCTGCTCGACTGAGCGCACCACACCATCCACGCAAGGAAACCATGAGCACCTCCGGCAGCAGCACAGGCAACGGCCCCCTCTACATCGGTGTCAGCACCAAGATGTACCTGGGCTACCAGGAAAGCCTCCGCTGGCTGTCGGAGGTGCGTTCCATCGTGGATGACAGGCCCGGGCTCGCCGCCCAGAACTCCCCGGTGCGGGTCTTCGTCATCCCTTCCTTTCCGGTACTGGAACAGGCCGCGCGGATCCTGGCCGGCTCGCCGGTGTTGCTCGGGGCCCAAAACTGCGCATGGGGGGACGGGCCGCTCACCGGGGAAGTGAGCCCCGGCATGCTGGCCGAACTTGGCGTCCGCCTGGTGGAAGTTGGACATGCCGAGCGCCGCCGGCTGTTCGCCGAGGACGACGCCGTGGTGGCCCGCAAGGTGCGTGCCGTCGTCGGCCATTCCCTCACCCCGCTGCTGTGCATCGGGGAACCGGACAGGCTCGACGCCGGTGCTGCCGCGGACTTCTGCGTGCGGCAGGTCCGGGCCGCGACGGGCGGCGACACGGACCTGCTGCCCCGCCTGGTCCTGGCCTACGAACCTGTTTGGGCCATCGGCGCCGACGAGCCCGCCGCCCCGCACCACGTCAACGCCGTCCTCGGGCTGATCCGGGAGGCCCTGGGCCCGGGCTGCCCCGTGATGTACGGCGGCAGTGCCGGCCCTGGACTGTTGCCGCAGCTGGGAGCCGCGGACGGACTCTTCCTGGGCCGGTTCGCCCACGACCCCGCGAACCTGGGCCGCGTCCTGGATGAGGCGGTGCTTTTGCGTCAGGCGGGAGCCGTTGCCCCGGCCAGCAATTCTTCCAGCCGCTCGTAACCCTCGGACAGGCCGCCCTCCATGCCGGACTGGGCCATGCCGTCGCGCGCTTCCTGGCTGGGGTAGACGGAATGTCCCCGCAGTCGGGTCCTTCCGTTGCCGAGGTCCTCGAACGTCATGAACTCCAGGCTGACCACATCCGGATATCCGCCGAACTCGAAGGTCTGGATGGCGAATTCGTTCTCGCGGACCGTGTGGAAAATGCCCTTGAACTCGTAGGCGACACCGTCGCGTCCGGTGTGCAGGTAGCTGTAGCTGCCGCCGGTGCGGAAGTCGTAGTGGTCAATGTCCATCTTCATGCCCCGCGGGCCCAGCCACTGGACAATGAGGTCCGGTTCTTTGTGGGCGCGGAACACGTCCGCGACCGGGAAATCGAACTCGCGCTCGTAATCGATGAAGGGGACGCCCTCGGGAACGCTGAGTTTCAGGGAATTGCTCATCTTGACTCCTGGGTGGATTGGTCGCCACTGTGGTGGCCGCCGCTGTGGGCAGTGCTTGATCGAAGAACGGCGTCGAGGCTGCGGAACTGGCCTTCGCGGATCAACCGGTATTGGTCAATCCATGCGGTCAGCGCCTCAAGCCGGGCCGGGTTCAGGTGCACGGGCCGGCGCTGTGCGTCCCTGGTCCGGGTCACCAGTTCCGCCTGCTCGAGTACCTGGATGTGTTTCGAGACCGCCTGCTTGGAGATCTCGAACGGTTCCGCCAATTCGTTCACTGTTGCCGGGCCCCTGCTGAGCCGGGCGATGAGGCGCCTCCGCACGGGATCTGCCAGGGCCATGAAGGCCACGTCCAGGGCCGCGTCATCGGAGATCAACATCATTTCCTTTAATCAACTTTTTTGTTTATCAACCTTGCGGTTGATTAATTGTAGGCACCATCGCGGGTTCCCTGCAAGGGTTTGTTCCCTTGTTGCATCACTTGTTAGTATGTCAGGACAAAGCAAGCAAAGGAGAATGAGCATGCCGCTGGTCCGCATTGACGTCAACGAAGGCCGCACCGCCGAAGAATTGCAGGCGCTGAGCCGAGGGATCCATGAAGCAATCCTGGCCGAGTATGGCATTCCGGAGCGGGACTACTTCCACATCCTGACGGAACACCCCCAAGGCCGGATCATTGCCCAGGATGCGGGCCTCGGATTCGAGCGCAGCGGGGGCGTGGTGATGATCCAGATTTTCACCCAGGCGGGCCGGTCGCAGGAGGCCAAGCAGGGGCTTTTCGCGGCCGTGGCGGAAAAGCTCGCCGGACTGGGGGTCGCCGGCGAGGATGTCTTCATCGGCTATGTGGAAAATGGCGCCGGTGACTGGTCGTTCGGTTTCGGCCGCGCGCAGTACGTTACCGGCGAGCTGGCGGTCCCCAAACACTGACTGCCGGCCCCTACCGGTCGTAGGGGCCGGGTCTGCTGTTGGTTGTAAGTATGTCAGAACAAACTTTTGACAGGACATTCGATCTACGGCAAAGTAGTGCCTGTGGCCCACGCCACGGCCTGCCAGTCCCGGAACTCCTGCCCCTCAAAGGGCCCGGGTTCCACACCAGAAAGGTCCGCGATCACCGTGACCCACGAGCTTCTTACGATCGGGCGCATCAGCGTTGATATCTACCCGAACGACATCGGGGTTGGCTTGGAGGACGTTAATTCCTTCGGCAAGTACTTGGGTGGTTCACCGTCCAACGTTGCTGTTGCCGCCGCCCGCCATGGCCGCCGCACTGCCGTCATTACCCGTACCGGGGATGACCCGTTCGGTGTTTACCTGCACCGCGAGCTGCGCAAGTTCAACGTCGATGACACCTTCGTGACCCCGGTGAAGGACTTGCCCACGGCGGTAACCTTCTGCGCGATCAAGCCGGCAACCGATGAGTTCCCGCTGTATTTCTACGGCCGGTTCCCCACCGCGCCGGACCTGCAGATCAAGGCTGAAGAGCTGAACCTGGACGCCATCCGCCAGGCAGGGATCTTCTGGTCCACCGTGACGGGCCTGTGCCAGGAGCCCTCCCGGTCGGCGCACATCGCAGCCCACGAAGCGCGCCCGCGCACCCGCTTGGCTGAAGGTCAGTTCACCATCCTTGACCTGGATTACCGGCCCATGTTCTGGCCATCCGAGGAAGAGGCACGGGCCGAGGTCGCCAAAGTCCTGCCGTATGTCACGGTCGCTATCGGCAACGACAAGGAGTGCGCCGTCGCCGTGGGGGAGGGGACTCCTGATGAGCAGGCGGACCGCCTGCTGGCTGCGGGCGTGGAGATCGCCGTCGTCAAGCTCGGCGCCGAAGGCGTGATGGCGAAGACCCGCACCGAGCGGGTGGTGTCCGCTCCCGTTCCGGTGGAGACGCTGAACGGCCTGGGTGCCGGCGACTCGTTTGGCGGCGCGTTCTGCCATGGGCTCCTCTCCGGCTGGCCGTTGGCCCAGGTCCTGGACTACGCCAACGCCGCAGGTGCGATCGTCGCCTCCCGGCTCTCCTGCGCAGATGCCATGCCGACGTCGGAGGAGGTCACCTCGCTGCTGGCCGAACGCGGCCGGCCGGTCCCCGGCGACGGTGCCGCCGCGCAGCTTGCCACCGAAGGAGCAGCACTGTGACCCTCACCCCGATGGCTTCCAACCGCACCCTGGATGATGATCCGCGCCGCTATGAGCACCTGAGCACCATCCGCCTTGAGGACCCGGAGGCTGTGGCCCGCGCCGCGAAGTCCCGCCGCCGCCACCCGGGCCTGAAGTCCGGACGACAGAACTTCATCGTCGCGGCCGACCACCCGGCCCGCGGCGCCCTTGCCGTCGGTGCGGATCCGGTGGCCATGGCAGACCGCCGCCAACTCCTGGACCGGCTCCAGATCGCGTTGGCCAACCCTGCAGTTGACGGTGTCCTGGCCTCCCCGGACATCATGGACGACCTCCTGCTGCTGGGTGCCCTGGACGGGAAGCTCGTGTTCGGTTCGATGAACCGTGGCGGCCTGGCCGGGCTGGTCAACGAGATCGATGACCGGTTCACCGGCCACACGGCGGCGGCGCTGGCGGCCCTTGGTGCCGACGGCGGGAAGATGCTGACCCGGATCTGCCTGGGCGACCCGGATACGGTCGCCACCCTGGAGGCGACCGCCCACGCGATCGATTCGCTGGCCGAACGGAAACTGATCGCCATGGTGGAGCCCTTCCTCTCGGTCCGCGAAAACGGCCGCGTCCGCAACGACCTGTCCACCAATGCGGTGATCAAGTCCATTGCGATCGCCGAAGGCCTGGGTTCCACCAGCGCCTACACCTGGATGAAGCTGCCGGTGGTGGCGGAGATGGAACGCGTCATGGCGGCCACCACCATGCCCACGGTACTCCTGGGCGGTGACCCGGACGGCACCCAGGATGAGGTCTTCGCCACCTGGGAAGCAGCGCTGGCGCTTCCCGGCGTCCAAGGCCTCACGGTGGGCCGCACCCTTCTCTATCCCGCAGACGGGGATGTCGCCGGCGCCGTCGCCACCGCCGCCTCGCTGCTGCGCCACACCACGGAAGCATCGGAGTAGTCCCCATGGGCACCACAGGAACACGCAGGATGACGGTGGCCCAGGCCGTCGTCGAATACCTGTCCAAGCAGTACACCGTTGACAACGTTGGCGGCGTGGACTACCGGGAGCGGCTCATTCCGGGCACCTTCGGTATCTTCGGCCACGGCAACGTTGCCGGCGTTGGCCAGGCGCTGAAGCAATACCAGCAGCAGGACCCGTCCCTGATGCCCTACTACCAGGGCCGGAACGAGCAGGCCCAGGTCCACCAGGCTGTCGGCTACGCCCGGCACACCCGCCGCCGCCAGACGTTCGCCATCAGCACCTCGATCGGCCCGGGGTCCTCGAACCTGCTGACCGGCGCCGCCTTGGCCACCACCAACCGTTTGCCGGTCCTGCTGCTGCCGTCTGACACGTTCGCCACCAGGGTCGCGGATCCGGTGCTGCAGCAGCTCGAACAGCCGTACGCCTATGACCTCTCGGTCAACGACGCGTTCCGGCCGCTGTCCAAGTTCTTCGACCGGGTCTCCCGGCCGGAGCAGCTGTTCTCCGCGTTCCACCACGGGCTGCGGGTCCTGACCGACCCGGCCGAAACCGGGGCGGTGACTATTTCGCTGCCGCAGGATGTCCAGGCCGAGGCGCTCGACGTCCCGGAGGAATTCCTGGCCGAGCGGGAATGGCGGATCCGCCGCCCCGAGGCCGAGGACGACGACATCGCCCGCGCCGCGGCGGCGATCCGCGCCGCCAAGCGCCCGCTGGTCATCGCCGGCGGCGGCGTCCTCTACGCCTACGCCAACGACGAACTGGCAAAGTTCGCCGAGCTGACGGGCATCCCGGTGGGCAACACGCAGGCCGGCGTCGGCGTCCTGCCGTGGGACCACAAGCACTCCCTCGGAGCGATCGGCTCCACCGGCACCACCGCGGCGAACGCCATTGCCGCAGAGGCAGACCTGATCATTGGCATCGGCACGCGCTACGAGGACTTCACCACCGCGTCACGCACAGCGTTCCAGAACCCCGACGTGACGTTCATCAACATCAACGTCGCCCCGCTCGATGCCTACAAGCACGGCACCAGCCTTCCGATCGTCGCGGACGCCCGCAAGGCGCTGGTGAAGCTGAACGCGGCCCTGGGTGGCTACCGTACCGGCGCAGACCTGGCGGAAAAGGTCGCGGCGGAGAAGAAGCGTTGGGACGCCACCGTGGATCAGGCGTTCGACACCCGGTACACCCCGCTGCCGGCGCAGAACGAAATCATCGGCGCCACCAACCGGGCCATGGAGGCGGCGGATGTGGTGATCTGCGCTGCAGGGTCGCTGCCCGGCGATCTGCACAAGATGTGGCGCGTCCGCGACCCGTTCGGCTACCACGTCGAATACGCCTACTCCTGCATGGGCTACGAAATTCCCGGCGGCCTCGGGGTCAAGCGGGCAGTGCTCGCCGAAGCGGCGCGTGCGACGGCGGCAGGCGGGGACCGCGCGGACGTACGGGACGTCGTCGTCATGGTGGGCGATGGCTCCTACCTGATGATGCACACCGAACTGGTCACCGCGGTCGCCGAACGCATCAAACTGATCGTGGTCCTGATCCAGAACCATGGATACGCCTCCATCGGCTCCCTGTCCGAATCCCTGGGCTCGCAGCGCTTCGGCACCCGCTACCGGGCCCTGGACGAGGAGCAGCACAGCTTCGACACCGGCGAGACCCTGCCGGTGGACCTTGCACTGAACGCCGAATCCCTGGGCGTGAAGGTCATCAGGATCGAACCCGGGGAGAAGGTGATCGCCGAACTGGAGCAGGCCATCCGCGATGCCAAAGCCGCCCCTGAGGGCAGCGGGCCCATCCTGATCCATGTCGAGTCCGATCCTCTCCTGGACGCACCATCCTCCGAGTCCTGGTGGGACGTTCCGGTCGCGCAGGTTTCCGAACTGGACTCCACCACGCAGGCCTACGGGGCCTACGCCGACCACAAGTCACGCCAGCGCAAACTGCTCGGCTGACCCACTTTCCCCTACTCAAGGAAGAGTTCCATGACTGCCACCACCACTGAAGCTACCGTGATCAACCACTTCATCAACGGCGCCGAAACCCCGGGCGAGGGCGACCGCACCACGAACGTCTACAACCCGGCCACCGGCCAGGTCACCGGCGAGCTGCGCCTGGCCAACCGGGCCGACTTGGACACTGCCGTCGCCGCTGCCCGCAAGGCCGCCGATTCCTGGGGCGAGACCTCCCTGGCCAGGCGTACCGCAGTGCTGTTCACGTTCCGCGAGCTCGTCGCCGCCCATGTGGATGAACTCGCGGCCCTGGTCACCGCCGAGCACGGCAAGGTCCTTTCCGACGCCAAGGGCGAGATCGGCCGTGGCCTGGAAGTGGTGGAGTACGCCTGCGGGATCCCCACCCTGCTCAAGGGCGACTACTCGGACCAGGTCTCCACCGGCATCGACGTCTTCTCCTTCCGTGAACCGCTCGGCGTGGTTGCGGGCATCACCCCGTTCAACTTCCCCGTCATGGTGCCGCTGTGGATGGCCCCGATGGCGATTGCCACGGGCAACGCCTTCATCCTGAAGCCCTCCGAACGCGACCCTTCCGCCTCCCTGCTGCTGGCCAAGCTTTGGAAGGAAGCCGGGCTGCCGGACGGCGTGTTCCAGGTCCTGCACGGCGACAAGGAAACCGTGGACGGGCTCCTCACCCACCCGGACGTGGACGGCATCTCCTTTGTCGGCTCCACCCCGATCGCCCAGTACGTCCACGAGACCGCCACCCGGCACGGCAAGCGCGTCCAGGCGCTGGGCGGGGCGAAGAACCACGCCATCGTCCTGCCCGACGCCGACCTGGACAATGCGGCGGACCACCTCGCGGCCGCCGCGTTCGGCTCCGCCGGCGAACGCTGCATGGCCATCTCCGTCGCGGTCGCCGTCGGAGACGCCGCCGATGCATTGGTGGCAAAGGTCCAGGAACGCGCCGAAGCCGTGAGGGTCAACAACGGCACCGCGCCCGGCGCCGAAATGGGCCCTGTCATCACCCCGGCCTCCAAGGAACGCATTGTCCGGATCGTCACCGACGCCGAAACCGCCGGCGCCGCCATGGTGGTGGACGGCCGCGACCTGGTGGTCCCCGGCCACGAAAACGGCTTCTGGGTAGGCCCCACCGTCCTCGACCATGTCAAGACCGAAATGACCGCCTACACGGAGGAAATCTTCGGTCCCGTCCTGGTGGTGGTCCGCGTCGATACCCTCGAGGACGGCATCAAGCTGATCAACGCCAATCCCTACGGCAACGGCACCGCCATCTTCACCTCCTCCGGCGCGGCCGCCCGCACGTTCCAGCGCTCGGTAACCGTCGGCATGATCGGCATTAACGTGCCCCTTCCGGTACCGGTGGCCTACCACTCCTTCGGCGGCTGGAAAGCCTCCCTCTTCGGCGACAAGCACATGTACGGTCCCGAAGGCGTCTCCTTCTACACCCGCGGCAAAGTGGTCACCTCCCGCTGGCCCGAAACCCACCACGCCTCCGGCGCCTCCTACAACTTCCCCTCCAACTAGTCCCCATCCGGTTTCGGCACGTTCAACCACCGGTGGTTGAACCTGCCGAAACCCTCCAAAGGAACAGGCACATGACTGAGAACAAGCTGATCATCGGCACGGCACCGGACTCCTGGGGCGTCTGGTTCGCGGACGATCCCCAGCAGACCCCGTGGGAACGCTTCCTCGACGAGGTGGCCGAATCAGGCTACAAATGGATCGAGCTGGGCCCCTATGGCTACTTGCCCAACGATCCCATCCGGCTTGCCGAAGAACTGAAGCAGCGTGACCTCAAGGTCACCGCCGGCACCGTATTCACCGCGTTCCACCGCGGCCTGGACCAGTGGGAAACCGCCTGGGAACCTGCCCGGAAAGTCGCTGAACTGACCGCCGCCATGGGCGGAGAGCATATGGTGGTCATCCCGGCCATGTGGCGCGACGACGTCACCGGCGAAGCCGTGGAGAGCGGGACACTGAGCGAGAAGGGTTGGCGAGACCTGTTCGCCGGCCACGACCGCCTGGGCAAGACCCTCCTGGAGGACTTTGGCCTGCAGCAGCAGTTCCACTCCCACGCAGACTCGCACGTGGGAGCCCAGGAGGACATTAAAACCCTTCTGAACGCCACGGACCCGAAATACCTGAACTTGTGCCTGGACACCGGCCATGCCGAATACTGCGGCGCCTCAAGCCTGGAACTGATCAAGAACTACCCGGACCGGATCGGCTACCTGCACTTGAAGCAGGTCAACCCGGAGATCCTGAAGAAGGTCAACGACGAGAACATGACCTGGGCCGCGGCGAACCTCGCAGGAGTCATGACCGAACCGCCGAACGGGCTGCCCGACCTGCGTGCGGTCATCGACGCAGTGGAAGCCTTGAACCGGCCCATCTTCGGCATCGTGGAGCAGGACATGTACCCCGTGGCCTTCGACGTTCCGATGCCGATCGCCAAGCGCACCCGAAACTACCTGCTGTCCTGCGGCTCCCGCACCACTGTCAATTGACGGACCAGCACAGGCGGACTGCACCTCCCTTCCCTCCAGAACCAGAAGGACTGAACAATGACTGAATCCCTCCGCGTCGCCGTTATCGGGGCAGGCCGCATGGGCGCAGACCACATCCAGCGCCTCAGCAAGCGCATCCACGGAGCAGAAGTTGCCGCCGTCGTCGACGTCGACCTTGCCCGCGCGCAGGCCGCCATCGAAGGCATCCCCGGTGCCGTTGCCCTCACCGACGCCGAGGAAGCCCTCACTCACGGTGGCGTCAACGCGGTGCTGATCGCCACCCCGGGGTTCCTCCACCAGGACATCCTGCTCAAAGCGCTCGCCAAGGACATCCCGATCCTCTGCGAAAAGCCGCTCACCCCGGACGCCGAATCATCCTGGAAAATCGTCGAAGCCGAGGTTGCCCTGGGCCACCAGCGCATCCAGGTGGGCTTCATGCGCCGCTTCGACGCCGAATACGCAGCCCTTGGCTCGATCATCCGGAACCAGGAATTGGGTGAGCTGCTGATGCTGCACCATCAGCACCGCAACCCCACCACCCCCGAAGGCTTCACCAACGAGATGCTCATCAACGACTCCGTCGTCCACGAATTCGACGCCATCCGCTACTTCACCGGTGAGGAAATCACCAGCGTCCAGGTCCGCCTGGGCAAGGCAACCAGGACCGCGCCCAACGGCCAGCACGATCCCCAGCACGTCCTCATTGAAACCGAGTCAGGGGTCCTGGCCGACGTCGAAATCTACGTCAATGCCAAGTTCGGCTACGAAGTGGCTACCCAGGCCACCTTCGAGGACGGCATCGTCAGCATCGGCGGGGACACCGGCCCTTACACGCGCAGCGCCGGCCGTTGGGGCGGCAACGTCACGCCAGGGTTCGAGGAGCGTTTCGGAGCCGCGTACGACGTCGAAATCCAGTCGTGGGTGGACGCGGCACTTAAGGGCGGGATCGGCGGCCCCTCCGCCTGGGACGGGTACGCCACCGCCGCGTGCTGCGAAGCGGGCGTCGAGGCGCAGAAGAACGGTGAAAAGGTGGCCGTGAAGTTGGCCGCAAAGCCGGACCTGTACAAGTAGGACAGGAGGGGGACGGGCCGGCCGTCCGTCCCTCTTTTGTGTCCGCATCCCTGCTGGTCCACAATGGAGTGTTTATGTGAAATCCACTCCTGACCAGCATGCGTCGCACGGGCTGCAGCACGCCACCATCCCGCCGGGCAACCACAGGCGGGCACTGCGGACTGCCACCATCATCGCCACCTTGGGCGGCCTGCTCTTCGGCTATGACACCGGTGTAATCAACGGGGCACTGCCGTACATGCAGGAGGACCTGGGCCTGACACCACTGACCGAGGGCCTGGTCACGTCGTCCCTGCTGTTCGGTGCGGCCTTCGGTGCATTGTTCGGCGGACGCTTGGCGGATCGCCACGGCCGGCGGCTGGTGCTCATGGGGCTGGCCGTGATCTTCCTGGCGGGCACCCTTGCCTGTACCTTCTCGCCGAACACCGGGGTGATGGTCGCCGCCCGGTTCGTCCTGGGGCTCGCCGTGGGCGGGGCGTCCGTTACGGTCCCTGTGTATCTGGCCGAGGTGGCGCCGGGAAACCGGCGCGGCCGCATTGTCACGCGAAACGAACTCATGATCGTCACCGGGCAGCTGCTGGCGTTCACCTTCAACGCCTGCCTGGGCAACTCCTTCGGCGGGTCGCACGGCATTTGGCGCTGGATGCTGGTGATCGCCACGCTGCCGGCCATCGCTTTGTGGATCGGGATGAACTTCATGCCGGAGAGCCCCCGGTGGCTGGCGTCCACTGGCAGCTTCGGCGAGACGCTCAGGGTGCTGCAGCGGATCCGATCGCAGGAGGAAGCAGCCAGGGAGTTCGAAGAAGTCAAAGCCATGGCCCTGGAAGACGGCAAGTCCACGATGGGCTCGTGGAAGGACCTCGGCATCCCATGGCTCCGGCGCATCTTCTTCGTGGGACTGGGCCTTGCCGTGATCCAGCAGATTACCGGCGTGAACTCGATCATGTACTACGGAACCCAGATCCTCTCCACGTCAGGCTTTGGCCGCGAGGCCGCCTTGACGGCCAATATCGCCAACGGCGCCATCTCGGTGCTTGCCACGTTCGTGGGCATCTGGCTGCTGGGCAAGGTGGGCCGGCGCAGGATGCTGATCACGGGACAAATTGGCACCACGACGACGCTGCTGCTGATCGGCCTCTTCTCGCTGATCCTCCCCGAAGGCCCGGACAGGGGCTTCGCCATCCTAGCCCTGACCGTGACGTTCCTGGCCTTCCAGCAAGGCGCGATTTCACCGGTGACGTGGCTGATGCTCTCGGAAATCTTTCCGTTGAAGATCCGGGGGCTGGGGATGGGTGCTTCGGCGTTCCTGCTGTGGACCATCAACTTCCTGGTCGGTTTCGGATTCCCGCAGCTGCTGGCCGTCATCGGGATCTCCAACACCTTCTTCGTGTTTGCCGGCTTGGGCATCGGTGCCATCGGCTTCGCCGCCAAGTACGTGCCGGAGACCAAGGACAAGAGCCTGGAGGACTTGGAGCACTACTTCAAGAACGTCGTCGCCGGCCACCCCACGGACGCCGCGGCCAAGGTTCCCTGACCCTCCCCGTCCGTTACCACGCAGGAAGCAGCGTCCCGCGTGCTGATCCTTCCGGGGGCTGCTCTATGCCGGCGCGTGCAACCGGGGCAGGGCGTCCACCAACGGCGCCAGCTCCGGGACCGCCTGGGCCTGGTCCAGCGCACGCTCCAGGGTGGCATCGTGGACCGGCCGGGCCTCAGAAAGCAGGTTGATGCCGCTGCCGGTCAGCTCGGTGTAGATGCCGCGGCGGTCGTCGTCGCACAGGATCCGGGTCAGGAGGCCGCGGTCCTCCAGCCGGTTCACCAGCCGGGTGGTGGCGCTGGGGCTGAGTGCCGTGGCGCGGGCAAGTTGCTGCATCCGCATATGCCACCCGTCCTGCCGGCTGAGGGCATCCAGCACGGTGTACTCCACCACAGAAAGCCCCGACTCGGCCTGCAGGGAACGTTCCAGCTCACCTTCAATCAAGCCATGCAGGGCCGCCAAGGTGCGCCACCCCTGGGCGCGTACCTCAACGGCGTCGTCCTTGATGCCCATGGTTGCTCCTTCACCACAATGGCGCCAAACGGGCGGCCATCGATCATTGAACGCAGATAGTTGCTTGCGCGGTATATTTGCATGTGCAACAATAAATACCGCGCCTGCAACTATCTTAGGCGCCTTCCCTTCCACGGGACAACCAACCCCTGCAACTCAAAGGAGCATTTCCATGCCTGTTGGCCTGATAGCCCTCGCCCTCGGCGGCTTCGGAATTGGACTCACCGAATTTGTCATCGCCGGACTGCTTCCGCAGGTGGCCGCGGATTTCGGCGTCAGCGAGGCCTCCGCCGGATGGTTCATCTCCGGCTACGCGCTCGCCGTCGTGGTGGGCGCGCTGGGCCTCACCGCAGCCGTGACGAGGTTTGAACGCAAGCCGGTGCTGGCTGCCCTGCTGGTCCTGTTCATCGCAGGAAACCTGCTCTCCGCCACCGCTGGCGGATATTGGCCCATGATGCTGGGCCGGATCATCGCCGCCCTGTCGCACGGTGCCTTTTTCGGAATTGGCGCCGTGGTGGCCGCGGGCATGGTTCCGCCCAGCAAGAAGGCCGGTGCCATTGCGCTGATGTTCACCGGACTCACCGCCGCCAATGTCCTGGGCGTTCCGTTCGGCACGCTGTTGGGCCAGGCCGCCGGATGGCGGGCTACGTTCTGGGCCATCACGGTTATCGGGGTGGCCGCCCTCGCCGGAATCCTTGCCCTGGTGCCCCGGCAGGCCGGTGAAGCCGACAAGGCGGGCAGCCTCCGCTCCGAGCTGCGGGCCTTCCGCTCCGGGCAGGTTTGGCTGTCCATCGTGGTGACCATCCTCGGCTTCGGCGGAATGTTCGGCGCGTTCACCTACATCGCCTACACGCTGACCGAGGTGTCCGGCTTCGCCGCCTCCACCGTGCCATGGCTGCTGATTGTCTTCGGCGTGGGACTCTTCGCCGGCAACACGCTGGGCGGAAAAGCGGCAGACCGCAACGTCGACCGGACGCTGTTGGCGGTGCTCGCCATCCTCTCCGTGGTCCTGGTGGCCTTTGCCGTCACCGCCGCCAATCCGGTGCTCACCGTCATCTCACTGGTCCTGATGGGCGGCTTCGGCTTCGCCACAGTTCCCGGGTTGCAGATGCGGGTCATGAAGTATGCCCCCGGCGCTCCCACGCTTGCCTCCGGGGCGAATATCGGTGCGTTCAACGTGGGCAATGCCCTGGGCGCCTGGCTGGGTGGGGTCACCATTACTGCGGGATTCGGCTATACGTCGCCCATCTGGGCCGGGGCTGTCATCACCCTTGCGGGAGTGGTGGTCATGGCGTTCGCAGCGGCGGCCGCCAAGCGCGGCGAACAGCGGCCGGCCGGCGAGGTGCAGGCGGCGGAACCGTTGGCGGTCCGCTAGGCCGCCGGGCCGGGAAAAGAAGCGCCCGGTCTTTGGTTAGGCCCCGAAGGGCAGCCGGGGATCGATGTCCTGGCCCTCCCAGGCCTGCCGTACCCAGCCATGGTGCGGGTCGTCGCTGATCAGCCATTCGCGCACCGGCCCCGGGCCCGCCATGACGTTCAGGTAGTAGAGGTCGTATCCCGGGGCAGCCATGGCGGGGCCGTGCCAGCCGTAGGGCACCAGCACAACGTCGCCCGTGCGGACTTCTGCCGAGACATCGATGGGCCGCTCGTCCGAAGCGTAGACGCGCTGGTATCCAATGGCATCCGCATCGGCAGGTGCCGCGCCGCCGGCCGCTACCTGGGTTTCGAAGTAGTAGATCTCCTCCAGGGAGGTCTCGCCGTCCGTCTCCTCGTCATGTTTGTGCGGAGGGTAGGAGGACCAGTTGCCGGCCGGGGTGAGGACTTCGCAAACGATGAAGCGGTCCGCCTCGAGTGCTGCCGGTGTGCCGAAGTTGTGGACCTGGCGGGAGCAGTTGCCCGCACCACGCAGTTCCACCGGGATGTCGGCGGCGGGCACCATCCGGGTGGGGTACGAGGCCCGGGCCGGGGCGGTGGCAACGGCCACCCGCCCGCCGTCGGCTGACGTGATGCGGACGGTGCGTCCGGTGCCGGAATAGAGTACGTCGGTGGGGCCGGCGAAAACGGCCGGGCGGCCGGCCAACGGGTATTCCGTGCCGTCCACTGTCACCGTGAACGACCCGCTGAGGGGCACCACGATCCGTTCCTCGCCTGCGGCGGGAAGGTCGACGGCGGCGCCCGCCGGCAAGGTGGCCACCTTGAGTCCCGTGTGTGCCCAGCCCTCCACGGAGAGGGAGGAGTCGGACGTGCCGATCGAAACGTCCCATTTTCCGTCCGCGGCTGTGCCCAGGGGATAGACCCAGTTGGTCATGGCGGTGTTCCTTTGCGCTAGCGCTGTACGAGGGTCATTTCAAAGCTGTATGAATCGGCCCGGTAGACGTGGTGCCCGGTCTCGACGCGGCGGCCGGTGTCATCCACGGCCGTGCGTTCCATGGTGACCAGGGCGGAACCGGCGGCTGTGTCCAGCATGGATGCCTGGTAGTCGTTGGCATTCACGGCGCCGATGCGCTGGTTGGCCAGCCGGAAGTTCACGCCGCCACGGCGCAGGATCGAGTACAGGCCCTCGGCCCCCAGCATGGCCTCGTCCATGTCGGCGATATCGTCGCGCACCCAGTTCTCCATCAGGGCCAGCGGCTTGCCGGCCACCTTCCGAAGCCGGGTGAAATGGTAGACCTTGGAGCCGGCCGGAAGCTGGAGCGTGGTGAGGGTGGCGTCGTCCGCCTCCACATGGGAAAAACTCAGGACCTCGGTGGTGGGCTTTTTGCCGTTGTTGGTGAGGTCGTCGTAGAGGCTCGAGAGCTCCAGCGGGCGGCGCACCTGACTGGACACCACCTGGGTTCCCACACCGCGCTTGCGCACCAGGAGGCCTGAACGCACCAGTTCGTCCATCGCCTTACGCATGGTTGGCCGGGAGAGGTTGAGCTGGGCGGCCAGGTCGATTTCGTTGTCCAGCCGGCTGCCGGGTTCGAGCACCCCGCTGTAGATTGCGGCTTCGATCCCTTGGACCACTTGGTGGTACAGGGGTACGGGGGAGGAACGGTCGATGTTCAGTCCCAGGTTGTTCGCCACGGTGCGGTCCCTCGTCTTTGGTGTCTGCGCGGCAGTCGGTCCGGGCGGCGTGCCGACGTACCGAGCGCCTATATGTTCTCTTGATAGGACATACTATCCTGCTCGATCGTAGCAGGCGGGTTCCGGGCGTCAAGGGAAGTCGCGGCTGGTGGCCGGACGGGACAGGCCCGGCGCCCATCGCGGCATGCGGCAGAGCCCCGCCGTGCATCTGCGGTGCCCTAGGCTGGCTCCATGACCAGGACCGGAGGGCAGCAACCGTGAACTTCGCCGGCAGCCTTGGCCCCCGTCCCCGCAACCTCGAAGTCCAGGACCTGGCCAGCTTCGACCGGTTGGTTGCCGGCGGCGCCGTCAACCTGCATGGCTGGCACGCCCAGTCGCTGGACCTCCGGGGGCGGGCCGCGGACCTAAAGAGGGTGGATGTTGAGGGGGCCATGTTCCTTGGCTGCCTCTTCGACGACGGCATGGAGGCCAACCTCCGCAGCCGTGGCGCGCTGATCTTTCCCCGGCTCGAAGGCGTCCCGTTCGACCCCTACCGCGCGACCCTGTATTCCCCGGCCGAGCTCTACGACGGGCTGGCTTCCTCTCCCTACGAGGAACTTCCCGATGCCCGCATCTACCACTGGAGCATCCAGTCCGGCCAGCGCCATCGCGTGGACGCGACCCTGGCCTCTGCCTTGCACGACCACGCCATCGGCGATGCGCTCGACGAACTCACCCGCTCCGCGCCCTGGAACCGCCGGTCCATCGTCGGCGTGATGGGCGGCCATGCGGCCCCCCGCGGCAGTTCGGGGTTCGCCCAGGCGGCGCGGCTGGGCAGGCTGCTTGCCCGCGACGGACATGTGGTGGCCACCGGCGGCGGACCCGGCGCCATGGAGGCGGCGAACCTGGGTGCGTACCTGAGCGGGGCGTCCGACGACGACCTGCAGCGGGAGCTCACGGCGCTCGCCGCCGTCCCCGGGTTCCGGCCCTCGGTCTCGGCCTGGGCACGCGCGGCCGCCGCCGTCGTCGACCGCCACCCGGGCGGGACTCCGTCCCTGGGGATCCCCACTTGGTTCTACGGGCATGAGCCGCCCAACTACTTCGCCACGCACATCGCAAAATACTTCGCCAACGCCATCCGCGAAGCCATCCTCCTGCAACTGTGCCACGGCGGCATCGTGTTCCTCCCCGGAGCCGCGGGCACGGTCCAGGAGATCTTCCAGGACGCCTGCGAAAACTACTACGGTGCCCGGGAAAAGGTGGCTCCCATGGTGCTGGTGGGGCGCCGGCACTGGGAACAGGAATACCCGGCCTGGCCCATGCTGGCCAGCCTGGCCGCCGGGCGCACCATGGCCGACTACATCTTCCTGGTGGACACAGTGGACGAAGCAGTGGAGGTCATCCGGCGCCGATGAGGGGCGCCCGAAGACCTCCACGGAGTGTGGGCAGGTGGCGGCTAGCCCACCGCCGTGCCGAACAGCAGTCCCAGCAGGTAGGTGATGACGGCGGCGCCCAAGCCGATGGCCAGCTGGCGCAGGCCGCGGGTCAGCGGGGACGTGCCGGACAGCAGGCCAACAGCGGCGCCTGTGGCCAGGAGGGAGATGCCCACCAGGGACCCCGCCACCACGAGGGCGGCAACGCCGGTGAGGCCGAACAGGAACGGCAGGATGGGGATGATGGCGCCGGATGCGAAGAAGCAGAAGCTGGAGAGCGCGGCACCCCATGCGGTGCCTACTGCCTCATGCTGGTCCTCTTCCTCCGGCAGCTCCGGCTGCAGCGAAAGGCTCGGGTCGCAGTCGCAGGACAGCAGGCCCGTGCGCTCGGCCACCCGGTGTTCGGCTGCCTCCCGGGACATCCCACGGGCCAGGTACACCAGCAGGAGTTCGTTGTGTTCGAGGTCAAGCTTGGGCGCAGCCGCCAGGGTGACCTGGGTGGGGCGCGTGGCTGCCAGCAGTTCCCGCTGGGAACGGACGGAAATGAACTCGCCGGCCCCCATGGACATGGCGCCGGCCAGGAGCCCGGCGATGCCGCTGAGCAGCACCACGCTGCTGGCCACTCCGGACGCCGCCATGCCCATCACCAGGGAGAGGTTGCTGACCAGGCCGTCGTTGGCACCGAAGACGGCGGCGCGGAACGTACCGGCCAACCGGTTGCGGCCGCGGGTTGCCAGTCCCCGGACCACCTCCTCATGGATCTGTTCGTCGGCCGCCATGGCCTCGGTGGCATTAGGGTCCTTGGCGTAGGGGGAGCGGCCCTCCGCCCGCTGGGCCAGGGCCAGCACGAAGACGGAGCCGAAGTGCCGGGCCAGGAACCCCAGGAACCGGCTTCGGGCGGATGCCCGTTTCGGCTTGCCCGCGTGCTCGCCCAGCAGGGCCAGCCAGTGCGCCTCGTGCCGGCCTTCGGCTTCAGCCAGGGCCAGCAGGATGGACCGCTCTTCCCCTTCGCGGTTCTGCGCCAGGTCGCGGTAGACGGCGGCTTCGGCGCGCTCGTCGGCGAGGTACTGGCGCCACCGTTTGATGTTCGACGGCGAGGGCTGGCTCCGGGGGGTCGTGGCGGCCTCCGGGACGGCATGGGATTCGGACTGGGCGTGCTGCGACACTGGTACTCCTGGGTTTGGAAAGGGCATGGTTGCGGCGCCTTTGCCCTGCCAGCGTACTGCGATTTTCCGCGGTTTTTTGGCTGGCAAACCTCGCTGGGGAGTTTCGGTTTACCGTAAAAAACACCCCGTATTTCCTCGATTCCACGGCCTTTGATGGTGCCGCCGCGGCCCTTGACCCCCAGCCCGGCCGGTGCTGTGATGAAGGGGTGGCGCGGCCTTCGCCCGTCCCGAAAGAGCACGCCAGGCGAAACACGGAGGTTGGATCATGGGCACCACCGGACAGCACCCCGACATGCCGCACCTGGACGCCGTAGAAGCGGACCCCGCCTACGATTACGCCGAGGATGCCCCGGTGGACGATGCCGGCTGGGACGCGGAGGATGAATTCCTGGACCAGGAAGAGCCCGTGGTCAAGGCCCCTCCGGTCGTCATCGACGCCGAGGACCGCGAGGTCCCGCTGGATGATGACGAGCTCCGCGGCGAAGGGGAGTAGGACCAACGACGACGGCGCCTCCTTCCGCTTTGAAGCGAAAGGAGGCGCCGTCGTCGTGCGTTGAAGCCTGTGTCCGGTCAGTGGCCGGCGAGGATTTCCTCGGAAGCTTCCTCCGGCTCCTGCCCGGCCACGCGGCGCTGCCAGGCCTGCATGACCAGGGGGTCGGTGGGGCGGGTGAGCAGCGAGGCGGCGACGTAGACAATGGCCGAGGCGATCAGGCCGTAGTAGATGGGCTCGTTCGCGTAGATGCCGTCCAGTGGCGCCTTGGCATTGACCTCCAGGATGATCATGGTGCCCAGGGTCACCACGGAGCCGACTGCCATGGATGCCGCTGCTGCCAGTCCGGTGCCGCGCTTCCAGACGAGGCCGCCCAGGATGGCTACCAGGAGGCCGCCCACCAGGATGTCGTAGGCAATGGTCAGGGCCGCAACTACGTCCTTGGTGATGATGGCGATGACAATGGCCACAATGCCCAGCGCGAGGACCCACACCCGGTTGGCCTTGACGTCGTGCTCCGGGTTCTCGGAATCGCCGGTGGAAACCTCCTTGCCGAACCAGCCGGCGACGAACGGCAGGACATCCGCCCTTGCCACGGTGGCGGCGGCGATCAGTGCGCCGGACGCGGTGGACATCATGGCAGCTACGGCGGCGGCCAGGACCAGGCCGCCGATGCCGACGGGCAGGAGGTTTTGCGCCACTTCGGCGTAGGCGTCGTCCTTGGCCGCGATCTTGACGTTGGACAACGCCACGTTGGCGGCCATGCCGATCAGCGCACCGGCCACACCGTACAGGATGCAGTAGACGCCGGCCGTGGCTCCGCCCCAGCGGGCCACCTTGGGCGTCTTGGCGGTGAAGACCCGCTGCCAGATGTCCTGGCCGATCAGCAGGCCCAGCGTGTAGACGACGAAGTAGGTGATGATCGTCTGGACGCCGATCCCGTCAATCTGGAAGAAGCTGGCATCAACGCGGCTGCGGATGCCGTCAAGGCCGCCGGCGGCGTTAAGGGTGAAGGGGAGCATCAGGAAGAAGATGCCCACGGTCTTGATCACGAACTGGACCTGGTCCGCCAGGGTGATGGACCACATGCCGCCAATGGTGGAGTACACCAGCACAATGGCTCCGCCGATCGCGATGGCGAGGGCCCGGTCAAGCCCGAACAGGACCACGAAGATGGTGGCGTACGCACCGGTGGAGGTGGCGCAGAGCATCAGGGTGTAGGCGAGCATGACGATGCCCGAGGCCTTCCGTTGCCCGGCTCCCGTACCGGAGGGTGAGCATCTGGGACACGGTGTAGATTTTCAGCTTTTGGATGGTGCCGGCGAAGAGCAGGCTCAGCAGCAGGACCCCGGCGCCAATGGCCACCACGAGCCACATCCCGGAGATGCCGAACTTGTAGCCAAGTCCCACGCCGCCCACGGTTGACGCACCGCCCAGGACCACCGCGGCCATGGTGCCGGTGTACAGGAAGGGGCCCAGCCGGCGGCCGGCAACCAGGAAGTCACTGTTGTTCTTGGTGCGGGACTTGCCCCACCAGCCGAAGGCCAGCATTGCGAGCAGATACACCACCACGATGGCGATGTTGATGGCACTTGCATCCATGTGAAGGGCTCCTTGGAGCTGTTGGGCGCCGGGTATGGGACCGGGGGCGAGGACCCGCGGAACCGCCGCGGACGAACGGAGGGGATTCCAGTATTGGGGATTCCAGTATTGCCTTATAGGCAACAGGAGTTTTCAAAGCCTAGGATGTGACGGCCGCAACAGTCAAGAACAATCGCGCCGCGCGGCCCGGGTGTGGCATGCGCGCGTCACAAAAGCGCCGCGGATTAGGATGGCTCGAGAGTGGAGCCGGGCTGCCGGCCATGAAAGGTTCGTAGATGAAGGCACTGCCAGTTGAGCCCAGCAACGTCCCGGTCGCCATCGGTTCCAGGATCCGGGCCGCCCGGCAGTCCCAGCGGCTCACCATCGAGCAAGTTGCGGACGCCACCGGGCTGACCAAGGGGTTCCTCAGCCGGGTGGAGCGCGACCTGACCTCACCGTCCGTGGCTTCACTGGTGACACTTTGCCAGGTGCTTTCGATTTCGATTGGCGACCTCTTCGCTGCGCCGGAAACCCACCTCACCAAGCGCAATGACGGCCCGCGCATCTCGCTCGGCGGCCAGGGCATCGTAGAGCGGCTGCTGACCGCCCGTTCGGAACGCCGGGTCCAGATCATCCAGGCCGTCATTGAGCCGCACGGCCGCGGCGAGTCCGAACTCTACGCCGTGGACTGCGACGTGGACGTGCTGCATGTGATCAAGGGGTCCATCAAGCTGATCCTCACCAACGAGGAATACGACCTCAGTACCGGCGATACGGTGACGTTCCCGGGGCGGGAGCCGCACACGTGGATCAATCCCTCGGATAAGCCGGTCGAGGTGCTCTGGGTCCTGGTGCCCGCCGCCAGCCGCTGACTGCTCCTCAGGGTCCCGGGGTCGGTTTGGTAAACACCTGATGCTCCAAAGGAAACAGAAGTGTATGATGGCAGTCACACAATCCCCTCAACTCCTCGAAGGAGAGGCCTCCATTGGAAGAACTGCGCATCGAAGCCAACGGCAACCTTGGCCCCATCGATTCATCCCGGATTCCGCGCTACGCAGGTGCCGCCACCTATGCCCGGCTGCCCCGCCTGGACCAGGTGGCCAAGGCTGACGTCACGGTGGTGGGTGTCCCCTTCGATTCCGGAGTTTCCTACCGGCCCGGCGCCCGCTTCGGCGCCAACCACGTCCGCGAGGCCAGCAGGTTGCTGCGCCCCTACAACCCGGCCTGGGACGTCAGCCCGTTCGAGAACATCCAGGTGGCCGACGCCGGGGATATGGCGGTCAACCCGTTCAACATCAACGAGGCCATCGAGACCATCCAGCAGAACGCACTGGACCTGACCGCGGCCGGCAGCAAGCTGCTGACCCTGGGCGGGGACCACACCATCGCGTTGCCATTGCTTCGGGCGGCTGCCGAGCGTGCCGGCGGCCCCATCGCCATGCTGCACTTCGACGCCCACCTGGACACCTGGGACACCTACTTCGGCGCCGAATACACCCACGGCACCCCGTTCCGCCGCGCCGTTGAGGAGGGCATCCTGGATACCGAGGCGATCAGCCACATCGGCACCCGCGGCCCGCTTTACGGCAAGAAGGACCTCGACGACGACCACCGCTTCGGGTTCGGCATCGTCACCTCCGCCGACGTCTACTACCAGGGCGTCCTGGAGACGGTGGCCAAGGTCCGCGACCGGATCGGCAGCCGCCCGCTCTACATCTCCGTGGACATTGACGTCCTGGACCCCGCGCATGCGCCTGGAACCGGCACGCCGGAAGCCGGCGGCATCACCAGCCGCGAACTCCTGGAAATCATCCGCGGCTTCCGCGGCATGAACCTGGTGGGCGCCGACGTCGTCGAAGTATCCCCGGCCTACGACCACGCCGAGATCACCGGCGTCGCGGCCAGCCACGTCGCGTACGAGCTGGTGACCCTGATGGCGGACAACGCCGTTCCCGGGGACCGCTTCGGTGCGGCAAACGGCTACGAGGCCCAGGCGCTGGGCCGGGAGGCCCACCGGCCCGCCGGTTTCGCTGCCGCCGCCAAGGAGTAGATCCATGACCGAACCTGTACACCCCACTCCTGCCGGCGCCCCCGGGGGAGGCGCGCGCAATGGCGGGGATCTCGTCGTCGAAACGCTTGAAGCCCTGGGCGCCAAGACGGTGTTCGGCATTCCGGGCCAGCACGCCTTGGGACTCTTTGATGCGATGGGCCGCGGCAACCTGCAGTTCGTCTCCTCGCGGGTGGAGAACAACTCTGCCTTCGCCGCCGACGGCTACTCCCGAGCCACGGGAGAGGTCGGCGTTCTCTTCCTCTCCACCGGCCCCGGCGCGCTGACGTCCCTGGCCGGGCTGCAGGAGGCCTATGCCACCGGCGTCCCGATGGTGGTGGTGGCAAGCCAAATTCCGCTCGAAGGCCTCGGTGCCCGCCGCAAGGGCATGCTGCACCAGCTCGATGACCAGAAGGCCTCGGCCGCCAACGTCACCAAGAGCCAGCGGCTGATCCAGCACGCGTCCGGCATCCCCTCGGCCATCCAGGACGCCTGGACCGAGGCGATCTCCTCGCCGCAGGGCCCGGTGTGGCTCGAAATCCCGCAGAACGTCCTGCTGGATCCCATCATGGTGCCGCCGGTGGAGGATGCGCTCGCCGAGGCCGCGGACAACCCGCCGCGCGTTGAACTGGTCCGCGAGGCCGTGTCCTGGCTTTCGGAGGCGAAGCGCCCGGCGATCATTGCCGGCGGCGGCACCCGGCGCGGCCGCGCGGAAAAGTCCCTGCTGTCCCTAGCCGAGAAGCTCCGCGCCCCGGTGATCTGCACGCCCGGCGGCAACGGCGCGTTCCCCTGGAACCATGAACTCTCACTCCAGTCCTGGATCGAGGACCAGTACATGACGGAGCTGCTCGAGGACGCCGACGTGCTGGTGGTCATCGGCTCTTCGCTTGGCGAAGTGACCTCCAACTACTTCACGTTCGAGCCGCGCGGCCGGATCATCCAGATCGACGCCGAACCCCGCGTGCTCGAGTCGAACCGGCCGGGCCTGGGCATCCGTGCCGACGCCGGCCAGGCGCTGGCGGCGCTCGACGGCGCCCTGACGGAGCCGCGCGGGGAACAGGCGGACTGGCACGGCACCACGCCCGAGGACCTGGTCAGGGACACGCTCGCCAAGGTCAAGGCCCGGCTCGAGTCCCAGGACCTCGGCAAGGAACTGAAGTTCATGGCGGACATCCGTGAGGCAGTGCCGGCGGACATGCAGACGTTCTGGGACATGACCATCAGCGCCTATTGGGCCTGGTCCTGTTGGGACGCCCGCCAGGGCCAGTTCCACTCGGCCCAGGGCGCCGGCGGGCTCGGTTTCGGCTTCCCGGCGGCGATCGGCGGTGCGGTGGGACTGGAAACCACCGGCAAGGGCGCCAACGCCGCCCGGGTGCTGGCAGTGTCCGGGGACGGTTCGGCGATGTATTCCATTGCCGAGCTGGCCACTGCCAAGCAGCACAACGTGCCGGTCACCTGGCTGATCGTGGACGACGGCGGCTACGGCATCCTGCGCGAGTACATGGTGGGTGCCTTCGGCAAGGCCACGGCCACCGAACTGGCCCGCCCCGACTTCGTGAAGCTGGCGGAGTCCTTCGGCGTGCCGGCAACCCGGGTGGCCCCGGAGGATGTGGGGAACGCGCTCAAGGCAGCGTTCGCCGCAGACGGCCCCAACGTCGTCGTGGTTGAAACGCTCCTGAAGATGTTCGCGCCCACCCATCTGGGCCGCTGAACCCAAGGCTTCTGCGCATACGCTCCCTTACGCGCCGGCAACGGCTGCGTGGGGGAGCGTTGCCATTTAAGAGACGTCCACGACAATAACTTCGTTTCCCTAAGCAACCTTTTACTGGTACAGTTGCTTGCAGCAACTAATTCTTTAGGGAGGATCATGTCTGTCGCACCGGCCACCGCAGCCGACCTCGTCAGCCATATCTATGACCTCCAGCGCGCGCTGCGCTGCGTCACCATGGTCAACGTCAAAGGTCAAGATACGGGCATCGCACTCCAAGGCGTGCTCAAGTTCATTGGCGAAGGGGAAACCCGTGCCGCGCACCTCGCCGAACGGCTGGGGGTCAGCGCTCCGGTCCTCAGCCGGCACGTCGCGGAACTGGCGGACGCCGGCCTGGTGCTTCGCACTCCGGACCCCGACGACGGGAGGGCCCAGCTGCTGGCCCTCTCACCCAAGGGAAAGGAAAAGCTCGCAGAGCTGGTGCGCCACCGGGCAGAAACCCTGCAGGGCTACCTCGCCGACTGGAACGAGGACGACGCCGTTGCAACCGCCGCGATGCTGAACAAGCTCACCGCATCCCTGAAGAATTCCATCCGGGCAAGGGCGGCCGGAACCACCAACGAACACGCAGGAGTCAACTAATGGCCAACGTCACCGCCGCCGCGGACCAGGAGCAGGAGCGCCAGCGCCAGCGCTCCGCTAAACAGGAATCGCGGCAATCCAAGCGCCACGAACCCGGCGCACCCATGAACCACCGGCAGATCATGGAAGCCCTGACCGGCCTCCTTGCCGCCTTCTTCACCGCCATCCTCAGCAGCACCATCGTGGCGAACGCGCTGCCCACCATCATGTCCGAGCTCAAGGGCACCCAGACCGACTTCGCCTGGGTCATCACGGCCGCCCTGCTGGCCAACGCTGCCACCACCCCCATCTGGGGCAAGCTCGCCGACCTCTTCGACAAAAAGGTCCTGGTCCAGCTGAGCATCGTGATCTTCGTTGCCGGCTCGGTCATGGCAGGTTTCTCCGAAAACATTCCGTTCCTGCTCACCGCCCGCGTGATCCAAGGCATCGCCATGGGCGGGCTGACCGCCCTGGCGCAGGCCATCATCGGCTCCATCATCCCGCCGCGCGAGCGCGGCAAGTACTCCGGCTACATGGGCGCCGTCATGGCTGTCGGCACGGCCGGTGGCCCGCTGCTCGGCGGCTTCATCGTGGACAGCCCGCTGGGCTGGCGCTGGACCTTCTTTGTCTGCGTGCCGCTCGCCGTCGTCGCCCTGATTTTGCTCCAGATCACGCTCAAGGTTCCGCACATTAAGCGCCCCGCCAAGATCGACTGGCTCGGCGCCATCCTGCTCACGTCCGGCGTCAGCCTGCTCCTGGTCTGGGTTTCCTTCGCCGGCAACCCCGACTACTACGACTGGTGGTCCTGGCAGACCGCGGTAATGGTGGGCGGCGGTGTCCTCCTGCTGGCACTGCTGGTCCTGGTGGAATCCAAGGTGTCCCAGCCGATCATCCCGCTCAAGATCATCTCCGAGCGCACCACCGCCCTGGCCATCGTTGCGTCCGTGGCCGTTGGCGTGGCCATGTTCGGTTCCTCCACCTTCCTGGGCCAGTACTACCAGGTGGCCCGCGGCGCCACGCCCACCGAGGCCGGCCTGCTGACCCTGCCCATGATCGCCGGCAACCTGGTCGGTTCCGTCGTGTCCGGCCAGCTGATCAGCCGCTACGGCAAGTGGAAGCGCTTCCTGATCGGCGGCACCATCATGTTGATCGGCGGCCTGGCCCTGGCCGGGACCATGGACCACACCACCGAACTCTGGCTGACCGGCCTCTACACCGGCATCTTCGGCCTCGGACTGGGCATGCTGATGCAGAACCTCGTCCTCGCCGTGCAGAACACCGTCCAGGCCAAGGACATCGGTTCCGCCAGTGCCTCCGTCGCGTTCTTCCGCTCGGTGGGCGGCGCCATCGGCGTGTCCGTCCTGGGCGCCGTCATGGCCAACCACGTCAAGGACCTGGCCACCGACGGGCTCGCAAAAATCGGCGTCCAAGCCGGCGGCAGCAGCGGTGCCACGCTGGACCTCAAGGACCTGCCCGCGCCGATTGCGGACATCATGCGCGCGGCCTACGGCGACGCCACGGCAGGCATCTTCATGATCACTGCCATTGTCAGCGTGGTGGCCCTCATCGCCGTCATCTTCATCAAGGAAAGGCCGCTGCGAAGGACCGTGGACATGACCCCGGAGGCGACCTTGCAGGCCAATGCCGCCGGTGAAGCGGGAATGACCGCCATGACCGGCCAGCTGCCGGTGGTTGCTGCCGCCGGGAACGGGCCCGTCCCCGGCGGACTGGGAACCGCGGCACGGACTTCGACGCATGCCGGTGCCGCAGTTGCCCCTGCCAAGACGTACGACGGCGGTGCTGCCGCCGCGGCGACAGCGTCCGGAAGGGTTGCCACGGAGGACTTCGAGGAAGTCTTCGCCAGGAGTTTCCGCTCCGACGGGCTGGACCTGCGGTCCGCCGACAGCGTCGACAAGGCCGCGGACGCCGTGGCCAGCGCCGCTGACACGCTCCGGAAACTGCAGGACACCCAACAGCTCCTGGCCCGCCAGCAGGTGGAACTGGGCGGCCTGGTCCTGGATGTCCAGGAGCAGCTGCGTTCGCAGCGGGAGGTTGCAGCCAAGCAGGCGGCCACGGCCGCTGAGCTCAGCAGGGTCCAGCGCAAGCTCCTGAAGGAGCGCAAGCTTCAGGCTGCGGCCGCGCTGTACCTGGCAGGCCACGGCAAGCACAGTGCCGCCGCCCCCTCGCAGTCTCGCGCCGACCGGCCGGAGTCCGTGCAGGGAAGCTAGCCCGCCGCTGGCGGACCAGCCACGGCCCCCTTCCCGCCGACCTATTGCCGCGGACCCAATGCCGCAGCCCGCGCCCGGAGCACCCTCCGGGCGCGGGCTGCGGCATTTCCATCTGGTCATGGACCACTTTGGGGCAGAAAAAGCATTCATGCCCGGCGTCAATGTCAGTGGGGATCGCTAGAGTGAAACCATGCTCCTGACCCTCATTCGGCGCTACTCCAAACCGTACGCGCCGTACATCCTTGCTGTCGTCGTTTTCCAGCTTGCATCCACCATCGCCGCGCTCTATCTTCCCAGCCTGAACGCGCAGATCATCGATGAAGGGGTGGCGCGCGGAGACACCGATTTCATTTGGCGTACCGGTGCCATGATGCTCCTGGTGGCCTTCGCCCAGGTGGGTGCGGCCATTGCCGGCGTGTATTTCGGCTCCCGCACGGCCATGGCGGTGGGCCGGGACCTGCGGCGCGCGGTGTTCCGTAAGGTCACGAGCTTCTCTGCCAAGGACGTCAACGGGTTCGGAGCCCCCACCTTGATCACCCGAGGCACCAACGATGTCCAGCAGGTGCAGATGCTCCTGCTGATGGGGTTGAACTTCATGGTTGCCACCCCCATCATGTGCGTCGGCGGCATCATCATGGCGCTGCGCGAGGACCTCAACCTGTCGTGGCTCGTCTGGGTATCGGTTCCGCTGCTGGCAGTCGTGGTGGGGTACCTGGTGGTCCGGCTCATGCCGCTGTTCCGCACCATGCAGCGCAAGATCGACCGGATCAACGCCGTGCTGCGGGAGCAGATCATTGGCATCCGGGTGGTCCGGGCCTTCGTGCGTGAACCGTTCGAAACCGAACGTTTCGGCGGCGCCAACAAGGAACTTACGGACGTCTCGCTCCGGATTGGGGCACTGTTTGTCCTGATGTTCCCGGCCATCAGCATGATCCTGCACCTGTCCACCGCCGCGGTGCTCTGGTTCGGCGGCCAGCGGGTGGACGCCGGGGCCATGCAGGTGGGATCGCTGACGGCGTTCCTGCAGTACCTGCTTCAGATCCTGATGGCCGTCATGATGGGCACCTTCATGGCAATGATGATCCCGCGCGCCTCCGTCTGCGCCGACCGCATCGGCGAGGTGCTCGGCGTGGAACCCTCCATCCACGATCCCCAGGACCCGCAGGCCCCGGCCTCGCTGGCCGGCGTGGTGGAGTACCGCAACGTCACCTTCGCCTACCCGGGAGCTGAGTCTCCGGTGCTCAGCAACATCAGCTTCACGGCCCGGCCCGGACAGACCATTGCCATCATCGGGTCCACGGGTGCGGGCAAGACGTCACTCCTGTCCCTCCTCCCCAGGCTGTACGACCCCGTGGAGGGCCAGGTACTGCTGGACGGCGTTCCGGTGGACCGCATGGACCGTGCCGAGATCACCAAACGGGTGGCCCTGGTGCCGCAGCGTCCCTACCTGTTTTCAGGGACCATCGAGCACAACCTCCGCTTCGGCAAGACCGAAGCCACGGACCAGGAACTGTGGGAGGCGCTCCGGGTAGCCCAGGGCGAGTCCTTCGTCCGGGAGAAGAAGAACGGGTTGGAATCACGGATCGCACAAGGTGGAACCAACGTATCCGGCGGCCAGCGGCAGCGCCTCTGCATTGCCCGTGCGCTGGTGACGAAGCCCCGGGTCTACCTCTTCGACGACTCCTTCTCGGCCCTGGACGTGGCCACGGACGCCCGGCTCCGGGCCGCCCTCAAAGGCACAACCTCGGACGCCACCGTCATCATCGTGGCCCAGCGGATCTCCACCATTACCGACGCCGACCAGATCCTGGTGCTGGACAACGGCAGGATCGTGGACCGCGGCACCCATGAGGAACTGCTGGAAACGTCGCCTACATACCAGGAAATCGTCGAATCCCAGCTGAGCGTGGAGGAAATGGCATGAGCGCCCGCAAGAAGGACTCCAGCCCCATGGAAGAAACCCCGCTGCCCGCCCAGCCGGCGGCAGGCGCCGGAGAGGTCCCGCCCGGGCAGCCCGGCGACGAGGACTTCGTCGAGGAGGAGTTCACGCCCACCGAAGCGGACGGCGGCATGTTCGGTGCCATGCCCGCCAAGAAGGCCGAACACTTCTGGCCATCGGCCAAACGCCTCATGGGCCTGCTGAGGCCCGAAGCCGTTGGCATCTACGCCGTGGTGGGCCTGGTGGTGGTTTCCGTGGTCCTCAATGTCATTGCCCCCAAGATCCTCGGCCAGGCCATGGACGTCATCTTCGCCGGGGTCGTCGGCAAGCAGCTGCCCGCCGGGGCGAGCAAGGAGCAGTTCGTCGCCGGCCTTCGCCAGCAGGGCCAGGACAACTTCGCGGACATGGTGTCGCGGATGGAACTGGTACCCGGGACCGGCATCAACTTCGACAAGCTCACCACGCTGATCGCCGTGGTCCTGCTGATGTACTTCGTTGCAAACATCTTTATGTGGCTGCAGGGGTACGTGCTTAACCGCATTGTCATGAAGGTCATCCGGCGGCTGCGCGACGACACCGAGAGCAAGCTCAACCGCCTTCCGCTGAACTACTTCGACACCCGGCAGCGCGGCGACGTGCTGTCCCGGGTGACCAACGACGTCGACAACATCCAGCAGGCACTCCAACAGGCCTTTGCCCAGTTGGTCAACTCCGTGCTGACCGTGGTGGGCATCGTGATCATGATGTTCATCGTGTCCTGGCAGCTCGCCCTGATCGCCCTGATCGCCCTCCCGCTCTCCGGCGTGGCCGCGGGCATGATCGGGGTTCGAAGCCAGAAGCTCTTTGCGGCCCAGTGGAAGAACACCGGAACCCTTAACGGCCAAATCGAGGAGTCGTTCTCCGGGCACGACCTCGTCCGCGTGTTCGGCCGGGATGCGGACATGCTGGAGCGGTTCGAGGAACGCAACGAAGCACTCTACAAGGCAAGTTTCGGAGCGCAGTTCGTTTCCGGGATCATCTTCCCCGTCATGCAGTTCGTGTCCTACCTCAGCTACGTGGGCATCGCCGTGGTGGGCGGCCTGCGGGTGGCCTCCGGCGCCATGTCCCTGGGCGATGCGACGGCGTTCATCCAGTACTCCCGCGAGTTCACCCAGCCGCTGGGGCAGATGGCCGGCATGGCCAACATGCTGCAGTCGGGCGTGGCGTCCTCCGAGCGCGTCTTCGAATTCCTGGACGCCGACGAAGAGGAAGCGGAAACCGCCACCGAGCACCTGCCCGCCAAGACCGACGGCCATGTGGATTTCAAGAACGTCACCTTCAGCTACACCCCTGACAAGCCGCTCATCGAGGACCTGTCTTTCACGGCCGAGCCTGGAAATACCGTCGCGATCGTCGGTCCCACCGGGGCAGGCAAAACCACCTTGGTGAACCTGGTCATGCGGTTCTACGAGCTCAACTCCGGCTCCATCATGCTCGACGGCGTGGACGTGACCCACCTCAGCCGGGCGGAGCTGCGCTCCAAGGTGGGCATGGTGCTCCAGGACGCCTGGTTGTTCGGCGGGTCGATTTACGACAACATCCGGTACGGCAACCTCGAAGCCTCCGAGGAACAGGTCATGGCAGCGGCGAAGGCGACCTTCGTGGACCGCTTCGTCCGCGCGCTCCCCGAGGGCTACGACACCGTGATTGATGAGGAAGGAAACAACGTCAGCGCCGGCGAGAAGCAGCTGATCACCATCGCCCGCGCCTTCGTGGCCAACCCCTCGCTGCTGATCCTGGATGAAGCCACCAGCTCCGTGGACACCCGCACGGAACTGATGGTGCAGAAGGCCATGGCGGCACTGCGCAGCGATCGAACCAGTTTCGTGATCGCGCACCGCCTCTCCACCATCCGTGACGCGGACACCATCCTGGTCATGGAGAACGGACGAATCGTCGAACAAGGCAACCACCAGGTGCTGCTCGCGGCCGGGGGCGCCTACCACCGCCTGTACATGTCCCAGTTTGCCGGTGCGGATGCGGGCGAGATGCCGGTGGATGATTCGACGGCGGTGCACAGCTGAGCGCGCACGGGGGCGGCCGGATCGAAGTCCTGGTGCCCATGCGGTGGGGCGACATGGACGCCTATGGCCACATCAACAACGTCCAGATCGTACGCATGCTGGAGGAGGCGAGGATCGCAGCCTTCGGACCGCCCCGGGGCGCCGGCCTGCCGGGCATCGAGCCGCACGTGTCCCTCTTCAATGACCTTCCGCCCGGAACCTTGGCCCTGGTGGTTGACCATAAGATCCGGTACGTACGGACACTCGAGTACCGCAACGTCCCGGCCGTGGTCCAGGTATGGATCGGCGCCGTCAAGGGGGCCAGTTTCGACATCCACTACGTCCTCCAGGACCCCGTCAGCAGGGAGGACTGCGTGAAGGCCAGCAGCCACCTGGCGTTCGTGGACGAAGCCACCGGCAGGGTACTGAGGCTCACCCAGGAACAAAAGGACCGGATGGCCCCGTACAGGCACTAAGCCCCTGTACAAGTCCGGCCCGACCCATTGGACTGGACCTACGACGGACAGCGAAAGGAAACCCTGATGGCCAGGACTAAGAACCGTGCCGCGCGGAAGAAGAAGACATGGAAGGAGATGTCCCCTTCCGGCAAGGCGGGCACCATCCTGACGGCGATTGTGCAGGTGTCCCTGCTCATTGCCGCCCAGCGGGACATCTCCCGCCGGCCTGCGGAGCTCATCAACGGGCCGAAGGCTGCCTGGCGGGCGGCTTCCTTCGTCAACTTCATCGGACCCATGGGGTACTTCGTCTTTGGCCGGAAGCGGTCTGCCGGCGGCGCCTAAACCGGCAGGCGGGGACGCCAGGCCGCGGCGGCAGCGAACCGGCGTGGAGCCGCCGCCCAGCTTGACCCTGTAAATTTGAGGGCATGACCCCCACCGCCATTGCTGCCATGACCCGCGCCCTCGGCATCTCCAGGGAGATCGAAGACGCAGCGTGGTTTGTCCTGGGCCCCGGCCTGCAGGGAAAGGCGTCGCCGCTGGACGGGCGAACCCGGACGTGGTCGGTCGCGGCGGCTTCAGAGCTTCTGGACCGCCTGGAGCGGGGTATTCCGGACGCCAAGGCGCCGATGATGACCAACCTCCGCGAGAACCTGGGCGGCGCCACCCGTGGAGCCAAGCAACTGGCGGTGGAGCTGCTCTTCCTGCAGTCCCTGCCGCTGGCCCACGAAGTGAAATCCCTCAAGGTCAAGCGCGCCCGCGTCGCCGAGGCCGCCGGCTGGCTGGAGCCGCCGCTTGAGCTTCCCGAAGAGCTTTACGCGGGCATGACGGACCACGGCGTGATCCGCGACCGGACGGCTGAATTCAACTGGACCATCTGGGACCACCTCAAGTGGCTTTGCCGGTTCGTCCGGAACGTCGCACAGCGGCCCGCCGCCGTGGTGCAGGCCGCCATCAAGGATCCCCTGCAGTTCCACCGCCTTGCGGCCTCCACGCCGGATGACCAGCCTGCCATCCGCCGCAGCATCGAATTCCTGGCGTGGCCCAGCTACTTCGAGCCCGTGGTGGCGGATGTGGAGCGGCAGGAAATCCGTGACGCGTTCGCCTCGCTCGTGGGCGGGGCCAACGGCGACAGCGAAGAGGACATCACCGCGGACATCCACCGCATCCGCCTGCACCTGGACGAGCAGGCGGGCCAGCGCATCGACTGGTACTCCCGGCAACTGGTCAGCCAGTGGCGCAAAGTCGGGGACCCCGGACGGCGGGCCTGGCTGCTCCGGACCCACGGCGACCACCCCGAGCTCCTCACAGCCTGGCACGCGGAGGAGAAAGTGACCCTGGACGTCGAACATCTCCGCCCCCTGGAGCCGGGGGTCAGTGCAGGCGTGGTCCAACACGCCGTGGACGAGGACTACAAGCACCTTGGCTACGTGGAGCGTGAGGACACCAAAACCGCTGCCCTGGCGTTCCTTACCGTCATGAAGCCCGGGGACCTGGTGCTCTACCAGCACGCCGGTACGGTGCGGCTGGGTGGCGTGCTGGGGGAGCCGGAGTACAACGACGACAACCGCCGGCTGCGGCGCAAGGTGCGCTGGTTCGACGTCGGCCACGCCACCACCAGCCTGCCCCGCCACGTCCAGCGCCAGCTCAGCACGCCCGGCATCGTCGTGGACGCCACCAGGGTGGTGCAGGCGCTGCAGGCGCTCCTGCCCGCAGAAGCGGAGACCGAGCCAGACGCCGAAACCGAAGGCGCCGCCGTCGTACCCCCCGTCCAGGAGGGCTTCCGCGCACTGACGCCCGAGTTCGCCGCGTCCCTGCACATGGAGCTGGAACCGCTCCAGGAGATCGCCGAGCTGCTCGAGGAAAACCGCCAGGTGGTCCTCTACGGTCCGCCCGGCACCGGCAAGACCTACCTGGCCAAGCACCTCGCGGCGGAGCTGGCGGATGACACCACGGACGAACGCGTCAAACTGGTCCAGTTCCACCCGTCCTACGCCTACGAGGATTTCTTCGAGGGATACCGGCCGGACAAGACCGACGACGGACAGGTCTCCTTCAAACTGGTGGCCGGCCCCCTGCGCCGGCTGGCGGAAGAAGCCGCGAAACCCGGGAACGAGAAGAAGCCGTACTTCCTCATCATTGACGAGATGAACCGCGCCAACCTGGCCAAGGTGTTCGGCGAGCTGTACTTCCTGCTGGAATACCGCGATGACCGGATCTACCTGCAGTACAGCCCCAACGAACCCTTCACGCTGCCGGACAACCTCTACATCATCGGCACCATGAACACCGCGGACCGGTCCATCGCCATGATGGACGCCGCCATCCGGCGCCGTTTCTCCTTCATTGAGCTGCACCCGCAGACGGAGCCGGTGAAGGGGTCCCTGCTCCGGTTCCTGGCGACCCGGCAGCTGGACACCACCCCGGCTCTGTTGCTGGATGCGCTCAACGGTGCCATCGACGAATGGGACCGGGACCTGATGATCGGGCCGTCCTACTTCATGAAACCGGCAGCCCAGACCCCGGCCGGGCTGCGCCGGATCTGGAAATACGAGCTCATGCCGCTGCTGGAGGAGCACTACCATGGCCAGCTGACCAGGGCCCAGCTGGAGGAACGTTTCGGGCTGGACCAGCTGCTGGGACGCCTTGCAGCGCGCTGACCCCCGGGCGTCCGTCCGGCACCTGGTCCTGGACGAGCTGTCCGGCGGCATGGTGGAACGGCTGGACGCACCAAGCGCGTCCTTCCTGAACGCCAGCGGCCTGGCCAGGGCCTCGCCTATGGGCATGGGGTTGTACCGGATCGAGCCGGTGGGCAAGGTGGGCTCCGTGCGGACCCCAACGGTGCAGCTCGACGTCCGGCCCAAGGACCGGCTGGGTCTGGGCAGGCTCCTGTTCCTGCTCAGCTACGCGGGGGAACAGGGCTTTCGCCCGGACGCCGTGGCCGCCGACGAAGAACGCGACCTGTGGAGTGCGCTGGCGGAATCCCTGGCGCAATTGGCCGAACGCGCCTTGGGCCGCGGCGTCCTGCAGGGCTACCTCACGGTGGACGAATCCTTGCGGACCGTCAAGGGGCGGATCCGGATTTCGGACCAGATCTCACGCCGGCCGGGAATGCTGGTTCCCTTGGAGGTCTCCTACGACGAGTTCACCGAGGACATCGCGGAAAACCGGATCCTGCGGGCGGCCCTGGAACGAATGGGGCAGGTGCCCGGCGTGCGGCCGGAGGTGCTGGGCCGGCTGCGGCAGCTGAAGGGAAAGCTCGACGCCGTCACCCGCCTTCCCTCCGGGGCGCCGGTTCCGCCGTGGAAGCCAACCAGGATGAACCTGCGCTACCACGCCGTCCTGCGCCTGGCCGAGCTGATCCTGCGCAACGCCTCCGCGGAATCAGGCGAGGGCAAGCAGCAGACGGCCTCATTCGTGGTGGACATGGCGCAGGTGTTCGAGGATTTTGTGGGCACCGCGTTGCGCAGCGCGATGGCCGCCTACCCGGGGGAGCTGCGGCTTCGCTACAACGCCCTGCTCAGCGAGGCCGTGCGCGATTCCGACCGTTTGTCCGTCCGTCCGGACGCCGTGCACCTGCTGGGTGGGCGCCCGGTGGTGGCCTACAACGCCAAATACCGGGCAGCCTCCGACGCCGGTGCTTCCCTGACAGCTGACCACTACCAGGTGCTGGCGCACTGCACCGCCCTTGCGGTGCCTACCGCCTGGCTCGTCTACGCCGGGAAGGGCGAAATGAAACTCCGCCGGATCCTGAACACGGACATCGACATTGTGGAGTTCCCGCTGGACCTCAGCCAGCCGCCGTCGGACATCCTGGACTCCATCCGGGACCTTGCCCGGCAGTCCTGGGGCGAAGTCGCCCGCGTTTCGGCAAGCTCAACCACCGGTGGTTGAGCCGGTCGAAGTCAGACCGGCACCCGGAACGTAAACGTCGTCCCCTTGCCGAGCGTGCTGTCGACGTCGATGGTCCCGCCGTGGGCCTCGACGATCGCCTTGCTGATGGGCAGGCCCAGCCCCACCCCGGGGATCGCGGTGCGCCGGACGTTGCTGGTGCGGAAGAACTTGGCAAAAACCTCCGACGCGTCTTCCGGGCTCATGCCCATGCCCGTGTCCGATACCCTGCAGGCCAGGTGTCCGTCCTCCTGCGCCAGCGAGACCACCACCTGGCCGCCGTCGGGGGAATACTTGATGGCGTTGGACACCAGGTTGTCCAGCACCTGCGAGATCCGGGCGCTGTCCACGTGGGCCTCGAGCTGCGGCGGAGTTTCGGCACGCAGCTCCACCCCGGCCGCGGCAGCCCGCGGCATCGCCGAGGACACACTGCTTTGCACCAGTTCGGCCACGTCAACGGTGTGGGGTGTGACGATCAACTGGCCGTTACGGCTGGACAGCAGGTCCGAGACCAGGGTCAGGAGCCGCTCGGAATTGCGGTGGATGATCTCCAGCATCTCCCGCTGCGACGGGTCCGGTTCGTCCGCGAGCAGGATCTCGACGTAGCCCAGGATGGACGTCAGCGGGGTGCGGAACTCGTGCGAGACGCTGGAGACGAAGTCGTCCTTGGCGGCGAGGGCGTTCACCAGGTCCGTGACGTCGCTGAAGACGATCACGGAACCGGCGAAGCGGCCGTCCGAATCCTTCATGGGCCGGGCTGTGGTCACCAGGGCCCGTTGTTGGCTTCCTTCACCCAGCCACACCAGGTAGTCGGTGAAGGTTTCCCCCAGGACGGCGCGGCGGACCGGACGTTCCGCCACGGGGACCAGGGTCTTCCGGTCCGGGCCGAAGACCAGGAGCTGGGACTCGTTGGGGTCCGCAATATCCTTTGGCCGTGCCAGCTCGTGGTTGGCCCGTTGCTTCCGGTTCATCAGCACGTCGTGGCCGTCGGCGTCCACCGCCAGGACACCAAGGTGCACGGTATCCAGGACGGTGTTCAGCAGCGACTCCTGCCGGTTGCTGGTGCGCAGGCTGGCGCGCAGTTGCTCGTCCTTGTCCTCCAGCTGGTTCTGCTGGCGCATCATGCTCAGCGTCAGGACGCTCACGGACACTCCAATCCCCAGCATCATGACGGGCAGCAGGAGGGACCGGGCGAAGTCCTGCGGGGTGTAGTTGCCTTTCAGGAGCAGCGGCACCCAGATGATGGCCAGTGGACCCAGGAAGGAGAACCACAGTGCCGCCTTGGGGTAGTACCCGGAGGCGCAGAGCCAGATGACGGGGAACACGGCCAGCAGGCTGATTCCGGTAAGGCTTTCCTGGCCGCCCTCGCGGCCTGCACCAATAGAGATGAAGTCCAGCACCGGGATGGCCAGGAAACTGGTGTACGGCAGCCGGTCCCACGGGACGGCGTAGCAAAGCGCCATGAGCACCAGCTGGGAGATGAGAAAGGTGACGAACAGGGGATTGCCCATGGTGTCCGGGAAGAACGCCCACACCAGGAATGCCGTGAGGAGAGTGGTGACGAACAACGGCATCTGGCTCAATGCCACCCGGTCCGTCAGCCGGTATTCATGGAAGGGCCGCTTGAAAAACCGCAGCCGACCGGATGACCAGGCCGTCGGGGCGCTCATCGTTCGGTAGACGCGGAAGTCGGAGTGTTCGAGACCATACCAGCAGGATATCCGCAGCCAGCTATACTTCTGACGTTGGCACTGAGGGGGCTCTATGAGTGAGGCACGTGTGGGTCTGGTCATCGAAGATGACCACGACATTCGGGAACTGGTTCGCACTGTGCTGACCCAGGCTGGATTTGACGTTACCGTCGCCAGTGGCGGCGCTGAGGGCGTCTTGATGGCCAAGAGCCTGAATCCTGACGTTATTACGCTGGATTTGGGACTGCCGGACATTGACGGCTTTGAAGTTTCCCGGCAGATCCGGGAGTTTTCGGACGCCTATATTGTGATGTTGACGGCGCGTACCGAAGAGCTGGACACGTTGATCGGGCTCGAATCGGGTGCGGACGACTACCTCACCAAACCGTTCCGGCCCCGGGAGCTCCGTGCCCGGGTCGCGGCCATGATGCGGCGCCCACGGTCCGTTCCGGACCCCGGCGACGTCGCGGTGGACCCGTCGTCGGACGGCGCCGCCCACCCGGAGCGTGGAAACTTCAGCCACAACGGCCTTGAGTTGAGCTACGCGTCCCGTACCGTAACCGTCGACGGCACGGAAATGAACCTGACCCGCACCGAATTCGAGCTGCTGTACGCGCTCCTCGAGGCGGGCCGCACGGTCCGGACCAAGTCGGACCTGGTGCGCCGGCTCCGGGACGAGGATTACGACGTCGGCAGCTACATCAGCGAGGCTGACGAACGTTCCGTCGAAGTCCACATGGGAAACCTTCGCAAGAAGCTGGGCGACTCGCCGCAGCAGCCGCGGTGGCTGCAGACAGTCCGCGGGGTCGGTTACCGGTTGGCGCCGGGACAACACTGAGCCTGTAACCGGTGGATGGTCTGCCGGCTGCACTGGGTGATGGGCCGCAGGAACGTCGCCGCCAGCCTCGGCAACGCCACCGACATGTCAGCGTGGCGGGCCTCGGCCCTGATTTCGGCTTCCAGGTCCTGGGCCATGCCCGCCAGCCGTTCAGCACCGACCATTTGGCTTGCCGTCTTCAGGCTGAGGACCGCGTCCATTGAACCTTCCAGGTCACCCGTGGTGAGGGCGAGCCTCAGCTTTTCCAGCCGCTCCGGGAGGTAGTCGATGAAGTTGGCCACGAAGACCCGGCCGTAGCCCTCTTCCTCCTCAAGCTCTTCCCGCAAACGGTCCAGGACCGATGGGTCCACCAGCGGTCTGGGTGCATCATCTGAGGTGCTCATGACACTCCTTTCGGCTGACACTGCGGACTCTGGAACCACGTGAAATTGCGGACTCTGGAACCACGCGGTTAGGCGTGGGAACCGGTGTTTGTTCAGGTTAGGACTGTTCCCGGGCGGCATCCGGGGTTGGGAAATTAATTGCGGGTTTCTTGATGAGATTGCGGTTTTTGGCCCTATCATCAAGCCAGTGCTTTTCGCGCTACCACACAAGCGGCCTGGCCGCCTTCAAATCTGGGGATAGATTGCCGTGTTTCGTTCGCTGAAGATTTTTGTCCTGGCTTTGTTGGTGGCCTCCGGATTGGTGGTGGCCGCGGTCCAACCAGCCAGCGCGGCCACCTCGCCTCAAATCACCCTCAACCCGGCGTCCGGTCCGGCCGGCTCCGCCGTGACCGTCGCCGGAACCGGGTTCAAGGCCTCCACTACCGGGACGGTGATTGTGGGTTCGGCGACTTTCGCGTTCCAGACCAGCTCCACCGGGGCGTTCAGTACCGGCATCACCATTCCTGCCGCGTCCACCGGAAGCATCACCATTGCCGCCAAGACCTCGTCCATCAAGGCATCCGCCACGTTCGTAGTGCAACCGGCGCCGGCCCCTCCCACCGTCAGCAGCGCGGCCCTTCGCTTCGGGGTGGCCAACGCCGGGGGGCCGTTGGCCGGCAGTGAGTTGGACGAGGTAGCCACCCTTGCCGGGGAAAGTCCGTCCATCCTGATGATCTACAAGGATTTCCTCCAAGCGCCTCCGGTGGCTGAGATGGACGCCGCCCGCTCCCGGGGTGCCACCCCGTTGGTCACCTGGGAACCGTGGGCGTGGGGTGGTGGGGTGAACCAGCCTGCCTACGCTTTGGACCGGGTGGCCGCCGGCGATTTCGACGCGACCATCACCCAGTGGGGCCAGTCAATCGCTGCCTGGGGCAAGCCGGTGATGTTGCGTTTCGCCCATGAAATGAACGGCAACTGGTACCCGTGGGCGGAAGGCGTCAACGGCAACCAGCCAGGCGACTACGTGGCCGCCTGGCGGCATGTGCACGACGTCGTCGCCGCCACGGGTGCCGCCAACGTCCAGTGGGTGTGGTCGCCCAACGTGCCCTACTGGGGGTCCACGGACCTGGCAGGTTTGTACCCGGGCGGGGGATACGTCGACGTCGTGGCCCTGGACGGCTACAACTGGGGCACGTCGCAAACCTGGAGCAGCTGGGTTTCACCCGTGGACCTCTTTGCCCCGGGCATCACCCAGCTCCGTTCCCTTGCCCCGGGGAAACCGGTCCTGATTGCCGAGACCGCCTCCAGCGAGCTGGGCGGTTCCAAGCCGACGTGGAACACGGACCTGGTGTCCTACCTGGCCGCGCAGCCAGACGTCATGGGCTTCGTCTGGTTCCACATGCAAAAGGAAACCGACTGGCGCATCAACAGCAGCGCGTCGTCAGCTACCGCGTTCAAGTCAGCCTTGTTGGCCCGGAGGAGCTAGGGGATAGGGGCACTGCTCCGGAACGACGGGTGGCGGGCTGCCGTATCCCGGCAACCCAATGATCTTGTCCTGCCCGGATCAAGGACGGCGGCGGAAACAACCAAAGATTGCCTCCAGATTGCGGTGTCAGGGGCGGGCATCGAGGAACTCGAGCAGGTGGGTTTCGAGGGCTGAACGGTCCTTCATTTCGCACTCCCAGACGGTCAGCACCTTCCAGCCGGCGCTTTCCAGTTGGCGCAGTTGATCGGCGTCGCGTTCACGGGTGCGGGTGCGTTTTGCCTTCCAGAAGTCCGCATTGGCCTTGGGTGCGTGTTGACCCACCCGGCAGGTATGGAAATGCCAGAAGCAGCCATGGACAAAGATCACTTTGTGGCGCCCGGCGAAAACCAGGTCCGGATTGCCCGGGAGCTTGGTGCCGGCGGAGGTGCCGTGCAGGCGGTACCTGTAGCCCTTGGCGTGCAGGAGCCGGCGCACCAGCAACTCCGGTTTGGTGTCCTTGCCGCGGATCCTGGACATGTTCCAGCTGCGCCTCTCCGGGGAGAGCTTGTCCGCGGTGGGTTCGGCCGCGCTGGAGGTGCCTGGCATCTTTCCAGTCTAGGAGTGCTAGATCTCGCGCTCCGGCTGTTCGCCAAAAACGAAGTGCCTGCCGCTCACGGAGGAGGGGGTGATCTCCACGTAGAAGTCCTTGAGCGTGGGAACCCAGGTTTTCAGGCCGAGCTCTTCAATGGCGGCCAGCTCGTCCGAGTTGCTCAGCACGCGCGCCGTGCCCCGCAGCACAACGGACCACGCCTCAGCGGACAGGATGCCATCGGTCTCAAAAAGGACCCGGGCGTTGATGGTCAGCTGCGCCAGTTTGTTCCCTGGTGCCGTCCGGAGATAGACCTTCCGGTTCGACGTCACGTAATTCACCGGAAAAATATCGGGTTCGCCCGCAACGGAAACCACCAGCCGGCCATGTTGCGTGGCCGCCAGAAGCCGCCAGGACTGCTCATCGTCGAGTTCCAGGACGGGATTGCCGTCCGCATGTTCAAACATCATGCCGCCATTGTTCTCGTCCGGCTGGAAACGCACCAGAGTCCGGAGTCCCCTTTACGAAGCATGCAATCCGTGCCGGGAGCAACTGGCCCACCAGCCCAGCGGGGAAACCTGGACCCGGAGCCGGCGGCCGCACGACGCGCAGAAGCGCGGCGGCTCCAGCTGGAGAAGGTCCGCGCACCTGGTGTGGTGGTACGACGGCGGTGCGTCGCCGCCGTCGTCCTCCTCCTGCTTGGGCGCGTTCTCCTCCGCGGGCGCGTTCCCGTGCAGGGAACGGGGCTGCAGAGGAAGTCCGCAGAGTTCGCAGTAGGGCGTCCCAGTCGAGGGGATCAGGTCCGGGGTGCTCACAGGGTTTTCTGCAATTCCTTGATGGGCATGTTCAGGTCCACCAGGAGGTTCAGGTCGGCGGTGGCCGGGCGGCCCAGGGTGGTCAGGTAGTTGCCGACAATCACGGCGTTAATGCCGCCAAGGAGGCCTTGCCGGGTACCGAGGTCGCCGAGGGTCAGTTCGCGGCCGCCGGCGTAGCGCAGCACGGTACCGGGCATGGCCAGCCGGAAAGCCGCGATTGCCCGCAGGGCGTCTTTGCCGTCCATGAGCGGCTGGTCCTGGAGCGGCGTGCCCGGCCTGGGGTTGAGGAAGTTGAGCGGAACCTCGTGTGGTCCAAGGGCCGCCAGTTGCGCGGCGAGTTCGGCCCTTTGCTCCAGGGTTTCACCCATCCCGATCAATGCCCCGCAGCACAGCTCCATGCCGGCATCCTTGACCATGGCGCAGGTTTCCAGCCGTTCCTCGTAGGTGTGGGTGGTGACCACCTGCGGGAAAAAGCTGCGGGCGGTTTCCAGGTTGTGGTTGTAGCGGTGGACGCCCCAGCCGGCCAGCTGCTCCACCTGCCGGCGGGTCAGCATGCCCAGGGAGCAGGCGATATTGATGTCCACTTCCTGCCTAATGCGGTCGATGGCGAACTTGACTTGGTTCATGAGTTTGATGTCGGGGCCGCGGACAGCAGCCACGATGCAGAATTCCGTAGCGCCGGTGGCTGCGGTTTCCTTGGCGGCCTTGACCAGTTCCGGTATGTCCAGCCATACGCCGCGGACCGGGGAATCGAACAGCCCGGATTGGCTGCAGAAATGGCAGTCCTCGGGGCAGCCTCCGGTCTTGATGGAGATGATGCCTTCCACTTCCACGTCTTCGCCGCAATGCCTTAACCGGACGTGGTGGGCCAGTTCCAGGAGCGCCGGGAGTGCCTCGTCAGGAAGGCGGAGGACGTCCAGCAGCTGTTCCCGGGCCAGGCCGGCGCCCTGTTCAAGGACCTGCCGCCTGGCCGTTTCCAGGATGGAGTGGTCCTGCAAGGGAGGGGAATTCGTCATTGCTGTCCTTTGGCTCGCCTTCATGTCCTTTCCTTTCCGACGCTAGTTCGGTGCGCGCCTGCTGTTTTTGTGGACCGCATACAAGGCGGGATCGCGGACTTTGTTGACACCTGCAGTCAATACTTAACGCTGCCGAAACAGTTCCGTGACCGCCCTGTCGTTTCGGCTGGATAGCGTCGCTTCGAGACGTTCCCCTCCCATCGAAAGAGACAGGCAAATGAGCCAGGACCTGGATACCCAGCAGTTGCTGGAACCCGCGGCACCCGCCGGGGCCGCCGTCGTCGGACATCCTCCGGCGACCACGACGGCGGGCAACACCGCCGCCCTCACCGCCACCAAGGAAAGCCTGGAAGACTACACGCTCCGGTTCGCGCCGCGTTCCTATCGCAAGTGGAGCGCCGGGGTGGTGGCCACCAGCGCGCTGGGCGGCATCGCGTATCTTGCAGACTTCTCGATCGGCGCCAACATCGGCATTTCCTACGGAACGGTCAACGCGATCCTGGGGATTGTGGTGGCCGCCGTCGTCATCTTCGCCACCGGATTCCCGCTGGCCTACTACGCTGCCCGCTACAACATCGACCTGGACCTGATCACCCGTGGCTCCGGTTTCGGCTACTACGGGTCCGTGGTCACCAACGTCATCTTCGCGACCTTCACCTTCATTTTCTTCGCCCTGGAAGGCTCCATCATGGCCCAAGGCCTGGAGTTGGGGCTCGGAATTCCGCAGTGGATGGGCTACGCCGCGTCCACCATCATCATCATTCCGCTGGTCATTTACGGGATGAACACCCTTGCCAAGCTGCAGGTGTGGACCACTCCGCTCTGGCTGCTCCTGATGGTGGTGCCGGTGGGGTACTTGCTCTTCTCCCACCCCGAGAGCATCGACAGCTTCTTTGCGTACACCGGTGCGTCCGCGGACGGCGGCCCCAACCTGGCATCCGTCATGCTTGCCGCCGGGGTGTGCCTGTCGCTGATGGCGCAGATCGCTGAACAGATCGACTACCTCCGGTTCATGCCGCCGCGTACGGATGCCAACAGGGGAGCCTGGTGGCGGGCTGTCATCCTGGCCGGTCCGGGCTGGGTGATCTTCGGTGCCATCAAGCAAATCGTGGGGCTGTTCATTGCCATCTACCTGATCGCCACGCTCGACCCCGCCGCTTCGGCAACGGCCAACGAGCCGGTTCACCAGTTCCTGGGCGTCTACCAGGAAATGATGCCGGCCTGGCTGGCCATGACCCTTGCGGTGGTGCTGGTGGTCATCTCCCAGATCAAGATCAACGTGACGAACGCCTATTCAGGCTCGCTGGCGTGGACCAACTCTTTCACCCGGATCACCAAGACCTACCCCGGCCGGATGGTGTTCGTGGTGGTGAACCTGCTGATCGCCCTTGTCCTGATGGAAGCGAACATGTTCGATTTCCTCAACACCATCCTCGGGTTCTACGCCAACTGCGCCATGGCCTGGGTGGTCACGGTGGCGTCCGATATCGCTATCAACAAATACCTGCTCAAGATCTCGCCCAAGGTGCCGGAGTTCCGCCGCGGCATGCTGTACGCCGTGAACCCGGTTGGATTCGTGTCCATGCTGGTGTCAGCCGGTGTTTCGATCGCTGTCTTCTTCGGGGCGTTCGGGGCCGCCATCCAGCCGTACTCGCCGATCTTCGCCGTGGGCCTGGCGCTGGTCCTTCCTCCGGTCCTCGCGGTGCTCACCCGGGGGAGGTACTACCTGCGGCGCACGGATGACGGCATTGAGCTCCCCATGTTCGACGCCGACGGCAACCCCAGCGACGCCAAGCTCCTGTGCCACGTGACCGGGATGGAATTCGAACGGCCGGACATGGTGCGCTCGGCGCAGGACGCCCCCGACGGCGGACCGCAGTACGTTTCGTCGCTCGCCTTGTCCACCGACAAGACAGGCGAACTGGTGCTGCCGGCCGCGAAATAGCAGGGTTCATTCTTTTCTTGGGAAGGAAGCCGGTGCCGTATGGCGCCGGCTTCCTTTATGACTTTTCTGTGCTGCGGGCTGGTGGTAGAACCGAGGACGTTGGCCTGTGGATAAGTCTTAGCGCCACATTGTGACCTGGGCTACCCTTAAGTCACTGTTCGGAGCAAGCCGTCTTGAAACTACTGGGGGAATAGCGGCCCATGACACTACAGAAGCCTTTTACGTCGCGCATTTTTTGGTCCCGTCCGCAGCGGTACACCGCGGGGGCCCTTGTGATTGCGGGCTCGCTCCTGCTGGCCGGCTGCGCGGGCTCATCCCCCGCAGATCCAGGCACAACCTCGCCGGCTGCATCGGAGAGCGCCACGCCAAGCGCCGCGGCCACCCCAACCTCGACGCCCAGCGCCGTCTACAAGCCGGCCGACGCATCCGGCCCCGCCCAGAACGTCCCGGTCCCCGTGCTTCCTGACGTTGCGAAGACGGAGACGAAGGAAGGGGCGGAAGCCTTTTCCAGTTATTGGTTCAGCGTTCTCAGTTATTCCTATGAGACTGGCGACGCTGCGCTGTTCGACAGCATTTCGCCTGATCCTTGCGAAGCCTGTCAGAAAGTAAGCAAAGTGATCAAAGACTGGCATTCCGAAGGACGCTGGCTAGTAGGCGGGAAGGTGTCGACCCCGGTAGTAAACACTACATTCACCAAGACTCAGAACGGCACGTACCAGGTATCTCTTCAGGTACATCAGGAGCCGCTTTCATACATGAGGGCTGATGGGACTGTAGCTCGTACGGACCCCCAGGCACCCGATCAAGGAAACCTGCTTGTCCTCTCATACGATGCGGGGGCGTGGTCGGTGGTAGAGCTCGGAAGCATCGTTGGTTAGTTGTGACGGCTCTTCGACTTCTCTCCGTCGTACTCGCAGCATTGATGTCGTTGGGGAATTCAACTTTGCCTGCCCTGGCGGACGGTAGCGGCGACCCAGACTTCGGAGGCGCTTGGGACCCCGGTCTCACGGTGGTTGGTCATACGTGGGACCCGGAGCGGAACGAGTTTGTTCAAGTCGACCCGAGCGTGCCCAATGCTGACCCCAACGAGTACAAATACGAGCTGCAGTGCCACCTTGGCGGCGGAGACTTCGACACTCCCTGCCTTGGCCGACAGCTCGACTGCAAGGACAGGGAAGACGGCGCCAAGGGTATTCCGGTCATGTGGCTCTCGCGGCCACGCGGTGTTCCCGGTGCGGTCTGGGCACACCACTCAGGCCCCACCTGCCTTTACGATGCCAAACCGGAGGATCTCCTGCCACGGATCGCTGCGGACATTCAACGGCAATTCCAGAACCTGCCTGTGAATGCGGGCAGCGTCGTGGCCCAGCCCAGCCCCAATACTCTGCGTGGCGCCGAAACCAATTTCTACGCGGAGGCCGTCGAGCAGCAGTTCGACATCACCATGTTCGGCCAGCAGGTCCATGTCGTGGCAACACCCGTCCAGTACACCTGGAACTACGGTGACGGGACTGTGTTCGGCCCCCAGCCGTCTATGGGCGGTCCCCTCCCGCAGGACCGGTGGGGAGAAAAGACGCGGACCAGCCACGCCTACGCCGCAACCGGGGATTTCCAGGTGGTGCTGACGACGTCCTTCCAAGGCACGTACTCGGTGAATTCCGGTCCACCATTGCCCATCCCGGGCCAAGGCCAGTTCAGCGCCCCGCCGGAAGGCATCAGCGTCTGGCGTTCGCTGACCCGCAACTACGCGGACGACTGCAACGCCAACCCCCAAGGCCAAGGTTGCCCAGGTGCCGTGACACCGCGCTGAGCCCGCTCCCGGATCCGAACGCCCAAAGTCCAAGAATGTGATCCCGGTCCCAGAAGGAATAGTTGCACGCGCCCTACAGTTGGCATGGACAGTACGTCTCCAGCCTTCGAAAGGAACTGCGCATGCTGTTTTCCCCCCTCACCCTCGGCGAGCTCGAACTTCCCAACCGCCTGGTGATGGCGCCCCTGACCCGCCTCCGTGCAGGCGAAAAGGGCGTCCCGGGCCCGCTCCTGGCGGAACACTACCGCCAGCGCGCTTCCCTGGGCCTCATCGTCAGCGAGGGCACCTACCCCACTCCCGCCGGCCAGGCATACCCCGGCCAGCCCGGAATCGTCACCGAGGAACAGGTCGCCGGCTGGAAGAAGGTAACGGATGCCGTCCACGCCGAGGGCGGCCACATGTTCGCCCAGATCATGCACGGCGGACGGGTTTCCCATTCGGACATCACCGGGGGCCTGGAAATTGTCGCCCCCAGCGCGGTGGCCATTGACGGCGTCGTCCGCACTCCCGAAGGCAAGAAGCCGTACCCTGTGCCGCACGCGCTGACCACCGACGAACTCCCCATGGTCATCCAGGAATTCGTCAACGCCTCACTGAACGCCATCGAGGCAGGCTTCGACGGCGTGGAACTGCACTCGGCCAACGGCTACCTCCTGCACGAATTCCTGGCCCCCAACTCCAATGTCCGCACTGACAGCTATGGCGGATCACCGGAGAACCGTGCCCGCTTCGTCATCGAAACCGTCAACGCCGTGGTGGCAGCCCTCGGCGCCAACCGGGTGGGCCTGCGCATTTCCCCCGAGCACAACGTCCAGGGCATTTCCGAAACGGATGCAGCGGATGTCCGTGACACCTATGAGGTCCTGGTGGACAGCATCGCGCCGCTCAACCTGGCGTACCTGAGCATCCTGCACCACGAGCCCACCGGCGAACTGGTCCAGGACCTCCGCGAACGCTTCGGCGGCCCCTTCCTGGTCAACACCGGCTTCGGCGTGATCACCACGAAGGAAGAAGCCGTGACCCTGGTGGCCGACGGCCACGCGGACGCCGTGGTGGTGGGACGCCCGGCCATCGCCAACCCGGACCTGGCCCGCCGCTGGAAGGAAAGCCTTCCGCTGAACGAGCCGGACCCGTCCACCTTCTACGCAGAAGGCGCCACCGGCTACACGGATTACCCGGTGTACCAGGGCTAGGCATTTCTTCGGCCAACCCGAATCAAACGACGACGGCGGCACCCAGCGTGGGTGCCGCCGTCGTTGGCTGTCAGGGGTGCTGGTCCCGGGCAGCAGTGCCGCGAGGCCATCCGACGGCCTCCGGCTGAGAATTTATGTGGCCCGCCGGACTCCCTCGGAAGCCGGCGGTGATCAGATGATACTCCAACGAATGGACTCCTGCCAGAGCCACTTTGTGAGTCGGCATCCGGCTCACATCACGGCCTCACGGCCAGTGCCCTCCCGCATCAGCAGCCTGCCGTCCTCAATGGAGACCAGCACGCTTTTGGGCCTGCCGCTGACCTTGGTGATGGCCTTGAGCCCGCGGTTGGTGACTTCAACTCCCACCTGGGCGCCCTTGGCCGGAAGCTCCACCGAAACTTCAGAGGCGATGCCCAGCAACGGATTGGTGGAAACATCCATGTCCCTGCGCACAACTTTGCCGTTGACCGTCACGGTGATGTTGGCTTCTTCAAACCCCTCCTGAAACACGACAAGCAGTTCCCGCATGGTGGCCTCTTCCTCGAGCATGGGTGCCAGTGACTGCAAGACCACTACAGCACTTTGCGGGCCCGAGTGGAATACTCGCTTTTGCTGGCGCTTGCCGGTCAGTGCCGGCCGCGGTGGAGCCATGCGGGCCGGTAGGGCAAGATGTTCTGGTGACCCAACAGCCTGTGCCTTCCCCCGCTTCCACCTCCTCAGCCGTGACCGCCGAGGACCCCATCTACGGCCAGATCGCCGATGAACTGGGGGTCAAGGCCTGGCAGGTGAAGGCGGCGGTAGGACTGCTCGACGCCGGGTCAACAGTCCCCTTCATCGCCAGGTACCGCAAGGAAGCCACGGGGACGCTCGACGACACCCAACTCCGCGACCTCGACGAACGCCTCCGCTACCTCCGCGAACTCGAGGACCGGCGTCGAACAGTGCTTGAAGCGGTTGAGGCGCGAGGCCAGCTGACGCCGGAACTCCGCAGGGCGATCCTGGCGGCGGACACCAAGTCCAGGCTGGAGGACATCTACCTGCCGTTCAAGTCCAAGCGACGCACCAAGGCCCAGATTGCCCGGGAAGCCGGACTGGAACCGCTCGCGGACGCGCTGCTGAAGCGCCCGGACCTCCACCCTGAACGGGAGGCCGCAAAGTACCTCAACAGTGAGCACTCCATTGGCGATGCCGCCGCCGCGCTCGCCGGCGCCAGGGCCATCCTGGTGGAGCGGGTGGCCCAGGATCCGGATCTTGCCGCCACCCTGCGGGACCGGCTGTGGAGCCAGGGCCGGATGGTGTCCCGCGTCAAGAAGGGCAAAGAATCCGAGGGCCAGAAGTTCTCTGACTACTTCGAATTTGCGCAGGCCCCGGACCGGATGCCGTCCCACCGGGTGCTGGCGCTGCTTCGCGGCGAGAAAGACGGCATCCTGGACCTGGATCTCGCCGAAGCCGATCCCTCCGACGACGCCGCGCTGACCGCCGCCCGGGCACGCTACGAGTCCGCGGTGGGCAGGTTCCTCGGCGTCGCTGACCGTGGCCGTCCCGCCGACGCCTGGTTGCTGCAGACCGCCCAGGTGGCATGGCGTTCCCGCGTCCTTGCCCGGCTCACCGCCGACCTCCGGGGCCGGATGTTCGCCGCTGCGGAGGACGAAGCGGTGCGGGTGTTCGCTGCCAACCTGCGCGACGTCCTGCTGGCCGCCCCCGCAGGGAACCGTGCCACCCTGGGACTGGACCCCGGGCTGCGGACCGGAGTGAAAGTCGCCGTCGTGGACGGTACCGGCAAAGTCGTCGCCACGGACACGGTGTACCCGCACGCGCCGGCGCGAAAATGGGACGAAGCCCTAACCACCCTGGTGCACTTGGCCCGCCGGCACTCGGTCGAACTCGTGGCGGTCGGCAACGGGACCGCGTCGCGCGAGACGGACAAGCTCGCCGCGGAACTGATCAAGCTGCTGCCGGACGTGGACCGAAAGCCACAAAAGCTCGTCGTGTCGGAAGCCGGCGCCTCGGTCTACTCAGCGTCGGCGCTCGCCGCCGCCGAACTCCCGGGGATGGACGTTTCGCTCCGCGGCGCCGTGTCCATTGCCCGGCGCCTGCAGGATCCACTCGCCGAACTCGTCAAGATCGATCCCAAGTCCATCGGCGTGGGCCAGTACCAGCATGACGTGACAGCGTCCAAGCTGGACCGGAGCCTTGACGCAGTGGTGGAGGACTGCGTGAACGCCGTGGGCGTGGACGTCAACACAGCTTCACCCGCGCTGCTGAGCCGGGTGGCCGGCGTCGGACCGTTGCTGAGTGAAAACATCGTGGCGTACCGCAACGAACACGGGCCCTTCTCCAAGCGGACCGACCTGAAGAAGGTCCCACGGCTGGGCGCCAAGGCGTTCGAGCAATGCGCCGGCTTCCTCCGGATCACCGCGGGAGCGGAACCGCTTGACGCCTCGAGCGTGCACCCGGAATCGTATGCCGTGGCGAGGAAGATTCTGGTGGCCGCCGGGTCGGCGCCCGCGACATCCCTGGACCCCCGGAACTTCGTCGACGATACCTTCGGGCTCCCCACGGTCAAGGACATCCTGGCCGAGCTGGATAAACCCGGCCGGGACCCACGCCCCGCCTTCGCCGCAGCCACCTTCTCGGAGGGGATCGAGAAGATCTCGGACCTCAAGCCCGGCATGGTCCTGGAGGGGACGGTGACCAACGTTGCGGCGTTCGGGGCGTTCGTGGACGTGGGAGTGCACCAGGACGGACTGGTTCACGTTTCGGCCTTGGCCAACCGGTTCGTCTCCGACCCCCGCGAGGTGGTCAAGTCCGGGCAAGTGGTGCGCGTCAAAGTCTTGGAGGCTGATCCGGAACGGAAGCGGATTTCGCTGACCCTAAGGCTCGACGACGAACCGGCCGGCGGCGGGGCAGCTTCGGGGCGGCGCGGCCCGGGCGCCGGTAAGACGGAGCGGACCGGAAAGCCTGAGCGCGGCGGAAAACCTGACCGCGGCGAGCGTGGTGGCCGCCCCGACCGCCAACAGCCAAAGCAAGCGGCCGGAGCGCCCGGCTCTGTCCGGTCGGCTCCCAAACCCCAGCCCGGCAGCAATACGGCCATGGCCGAGGCGCTCCGGAAAGCCGGCCTGGCTTAGCAGCCTTGCGGTGAGCCCGGACACGCTGTTATCCGGGCCCACCGATCATGCGGGGCCGTCCGAACCTGGTCCGGACTCCCGGCGAATAGAGCACTGAATCCGGCGGCCCGTCAACAGTGATCCCGGCAGCTCCAATCAGTCCATCGGTTAGCTGCCGCACCTCCGCGTGGAAGAGCGGCCACGCCTGGTGGGTGTTCGGCACGTAGGCGGTCCGGCCCAAAAAGCGGCCGTGCATCCCGAACCTCGCGGTCAGGAAGACAGACAGGGAATCAGTGGCCGGCTCCCGGAGCTTGGGGACGACCACGAAGTCGCTCCGTGCTCCCGTGCTGCCAAACCGGCGCACGGTGTAGCCGACTGGAAATTCATCAGTGGACCCGGCAGCGTCTCCGCCGGGATGCTGTGTTCGGCTCCTGGCGTCCGGAAAGGGCGGACGTTGCCGGATACGCGACCAGACGTAGGGGATGGCAGCCGCCCGTGTGGCCAGGACCACCGGCAGCCGGTTCGCATCCAGGCTCAGGAACACCACTCCGCGGGTCCCGTCCGGCTCACGGGAGTACAGCCGGACGTTCACCTCGTTGAAGCTGCCCAAGTACGGAACGCCTGGGCCGCGCCCAAGCCCCGCCTGCTCCATGCGAAAGCCGATCAAACCCACCCAGGAACTGCCGTCGAACACGTCCGGCCGGATTCCCTCAGGCATGAACGCCGCTGCCTCCGCCTCCGGGGTACGCCAGTGAAGGAAAACGGCCTCAAGCCAGCGTTGGTCGGAGAACACCGGCGCAGGAAGTTCCGGAGGCCGCGGCCACACTCCTGCCGCACTTGCACTTCCGGTCACAGTCAATCGACTCCTTCGCTGGGCACGGCCGCCGACGCTCCTAGTTCAAGGGACGCGTGTTCTCGGGAAGCTGTCCGCCGGCGAGCAACGCGGCCGCGGTGTCGGCCAGTGCGGTCAGTGCCACGCGCTGTGTCCACGGACCGTAGGAGATGCGGGCAACGCCCAGTTCCTGCAGCCGGGCCGGGGGAAGGGACCCGGGGACGTTGATGACGGAGACCTTGTTCCAGCCAATACCCTCGACCAACGCGGTGACGGTAGGCTCATCCAGCAGCCCGGGCACGAAGACTGTAGTGGCACCCACGTCCAGGAAGGCCCTGCCGCGGGCGATGGCGTCCGCCAGCACCTCGCCGGCGTCCCGGTCCTTGCCCTTGAGGAAGGCGTCGGTCCTGGCGTTAAGGACGAAATCGATCCCTTCCGTTGACGCGGCGTGCACCACTGCTGACATTTGGTTGACCGCATCCGCCAGCGGCCTCATCTGGTCCTCGATGTTTGCCCCGACGATGCCAACGCCGATGGCCTTGCGGGTGGTCTCCCCGGGGTTGCCGTAGCCGGACTCCAGATCGGCACTGACGGGAAGATGCGAGGCGGCGGCGATGCGGCCAACGGCGGCGATCATCTCGTCGACGGGAATGTTCTCGCCGTCTTCGTAGCCCAGCGAGGCCGCGATGGAGTGGCTTGCCGTGGCGAGGGCGGTGGTGCCCGGGACGTCCGTGATGACTTTGGCGGTGATGGCATCCCACACGTTGACCACTTGAAGGATCTCAGGGGCCTGATGGAGTCGGAGCAGTTCGGACGCTTTGGTGCGAAGAGTTTCAGCCATGGCTGAAGCCTAACGGACGTTGCAAGGGTAACGGCGGGGCATAGCGCAAACCTCTATTCCCAGGCGCGGATTAGCCCCTGCCAGGGATGGGCCCGACGGCGCGGTCCCAGGCGCCTTTATCCGGCAGGGGCGGAGGCTCCGGGGTGGGCTGCCGCCGGGTCCTTTTGCCAAGGCCAGCGACCCGTGATCTCAAGCTCCAGGGAAAAGCTGAGGAAGGTCCTGATCAGCACAATGACGGCCAACACCCCGACGCTTTCGAACGTCGGAGTGACCGCGACAGTGCGGATGATGTCCGCAGCGACCAGTAATTCAAGGCCCAGGAGGATCGAACGGCCCAGCGACTGGCGGTAGGAGCGGTAGAAGCTCAGTCTCTTCGCCCCGGCCGGGACCTGCCGCGGCTGGTAACCGCGGATCGCCAGCGGGAGGGACACCAACGCCCCAACCACCATGACCGCAACCCCTGCAAAATCGACCAGCTGGCCGGTGGCTTCAATGATCTGCCTGAATTCCATTCCCTGCCTTACTTAGAGCCTGGCATGTGCCGCCCGACGTGGAACCGACTGGGGCACGGGGCCGGGCTACGGATGGCGGCTGCCGTTCCCTGCGATGACGTCCCTGTACCCTTCCCGGAAGGTGGGAAACGTGAAGTTGAACCCGGTGCTTCGGAGCAAGTCGTTCCGGCAGCGCTTGTTGCCGCCGCGGGCGGGACCAGCATCGCCCGTCTGGGGTTCGGGCAGCCCGAGTTCGGACGCCAGGAAACGCAGTACGGCACCCAGATCGGCCGGTTCGTCGTCCACGCCGACGTAAACCGGAGCAGGGACATCCGCCATGGTGGCCAGGTGCACGATCGCCGCCGCGGCGTCATCCCGGTGGATCCTGTTGGTGTAGCGCACATCGTCCGGAATGACGGCGGAGCCGCTCCGCACCTGGTCGATCAGCCTGGTCCGGCCGGGTCCGTAGATGCCACCCAGCCTGAGGGCCGTGGTGGCGCTCCTGCCGGAAAGCCGGCCGTGCAGGAGCTCCTCGGCCTCAAGCAGCACCTTCCCGGAGAAACCACCCGGGTTCGGCTCCGTGGCCTCATCCACCCAGCCGCCCGCTGCGTCCCCGTAAACCGCCGTGGAAGACACAAAGAGGACGCGTTCCGGTGTCACGCCGTCCCGCTCCAGCGCATCCAGCACATGTGCCACGCCGCGTACATACGCAGCACGGTATGCCTCCTCTGAGGGGGCATCAGCCGCAACGGCGATGACGACGGCGGTGGTGTCCGCCGGGATCGGCGGCAGGTCTGCGGATCCCAAGTCTGCCGCGGCTCCCTCGATGGCTGCCGGCAGTTTTTCGGGGGACCGCCGCCACCCTATGACCCTGTGGCCAAGGGCGGCGAACCGCAGGCCCGCCTCGGTGCCCAGGTCGCCGCACCCTGCCAGCAAAACAGTCATGGCTACGGGGCCTCGACCGGAAAGAACACCCGGGGGTCCTGCAGCAGGGCGGGGTAGGCGAATGCCGAACGGTCGATGATCTCCAAAACCTCGAAAGTCCTGCCAAAGCGACCGTCATCGAGGGTGATCGGACGGCCCACTACCTGGCCGAGCGCGAACTTTGCCCCGTGTTCCAGCGGGACAGCGACGGGCGTCTTCCCTGGGAGGGTGCGGAATGCCTCCTCCTGCGCCTGCCGTTTACGGGTGGGCTTCTTCACCTGGGGCCTGGGCGGCGCCTTCTTCGGGGCGCGGGACGGACGCCGGGAACCGTCGTCAACATAGACCGGGGCGTAACCATCGTCCCCGGCTGACGCCGCTGCGGAGGCGTTCCGGTTCACCGGCGGAAGTGCCACCGTGGTGAGCGACTGCGGGTCGACGTCGTCGTGAGGGTCGCGGAGGATCCACAACAGGTCTCCGTCCGGCTCCTGCGGCAGGAACTCGTGCCGCGGCTCCGGCCAGACGTAGTCCATTGCCGGAATGGCGTCCGGGAAAATGGAGGCGTAGAACTTGGGTTCCTTGTGCACCAGCTTGGACCGGTGGCTCAGGTGGAAGTCGGGCTCCCCGAGCCACGGCGGCATGATGATCCTGGCGGCGTAGTCCGGGTGGGCTGCCTGCGGCGCGAACTCGGCGATGTTGGCCCGTGTGTTATCCGGGTGGCCCCGTTCCATCCACTCGTCTACCATCGCGAGCCCATACATGGCGAGGGCAGGAACGTGGCCCATCCACATCCGGATCGCCGGGTGGGTCTGCCAGCCGTATTCGGGGATCACCAGGGCACGGAGGGTTTGCAGCGCTTCAACCCGCTGCTTGCCCAGCCGCGCGGTGTCCAGGGCTGCGGCGCTTTGGCGGAAGTCAGGGTACGGGAGGAAAGTTTGCATCCATTCAGTCTGACGGCAGCCGGCGGAAGTGCCAATTGCTGTGCCGGCGGCCACACCCCCTGGCCGGCCCGTGGCGCGGTCTCCGCCACCAAGCTTGTCCAGATAATGGACGCATACATACGGCTCCCAGGTTAAACCACTAAGATCTCGGCAACCACCCCAGCGTTTTGGAAGCTCACTCATGACATCTACACCTGAAAAGTCCACAGCCGCCGCCCGCCCGGCGCTGCCCCGCTACGGACAGATGCTCGGCCCCGAAGCCCAGGGCATCCTGGTCCTCGACGAGTTCACCATCGATCCCGCAGCCGCCCGGAAGGACCAACACCGTTTCCGCGACGGCATGGCCGCCGTCGCCCGGACCGTCCGCCGGATAGCCGCCCTGCGCGTGGTGATCGCGCTGGTCGCCATCGGAAACCTGCCCCTGTTCCTGCTCTCGAGCGGATGGTGGATCTACGCCGTCTCGCTCACCCTCGTCGTCGCGGTACACAGCGCCGTGACACTGCTGAACCGGCACGAGCCCCGGCTCAAGCAGCGCTCCGCGCTGGAACTGCACATGCATCGCGAACGCAGCGCCAACTACCGCAAGGTTCGCGACGCCGTGAAGTACATGATCGACACCCCCAGCCGCATGAACGAGCACCTCTACCTGGAACTGCTGGCCGTCAAGCGGGTGGCATTGAACCTGGCGCACGGAACGGTAGCGCTGTTGGATACCAGCGACGAGTCCGCCTGGAAGGTGCGGATCGTCCGCGAACTGCCCGCCGCCTGACTGACCGGCGCGTCCCCGCCGCGGCAGCGGACACCGGCTTAAAAAGAACGACGCCGGCACACCCCTTGTGGGGGCGTGCCGGCGTCGTCTTTGGTCAACGGAATTTGTCTATCGCCGACCTGTCTGTGGCGCCTTGGGAGGCGGTGCGGCCAAGGCCGCTGCCGTTACGCGGGGAGCTGGATGACCTGTCCTTCGAACACCAGGTTCGGATCGGAAATGGTATCCAGGTTGGCGTCGGCAAGGTGCTGCCAGCCGCCCTGGATCCCCAGCTTCTGGGCAACGATGCTCAGGGTGTCGCCGGCCTGCAGGGTGTAGGTTTCACCGCTGAGCGGAACGGACGTTGCGTGCCGCGGTGCCTGCTGCACAGGTGCGCTCTGCACCTGCGTGGCCTGCTTGACCGGGGCGCTCTGGACGGGCGCGCTCTGCACCGGTGCACCGCCCCCGCCGCTCAGGCCGAGCTGCGACGCGCAGGAGGGCCATGCGCCCCAGCCCTGGGAAGCCTGGACCCGTTCGGCCACCGCGATCTGCTGTTCGCGGCTGGCGTCCGCCGGCGAGCCGGTGCCGCCGTAGGCAGCCCACGTGCTTGAGGTGAACTGCAAACCGCCGGAGAAGCCGTTGCCGGTGTTGGTGGACCAGTTGCCACCGCTCTCGCACTGGGCCAGCGAGTCCCAGGTGGAGGTGGGGGTTGCCGCGTTGGCGGCGGTGGCGGAGAGGGCCAGGCCTGCCGCTGAGACGGCGGCAAGGGTGATTCCACGGCGTGCGGCAGTACGGAATTTGGTGTTGTTCATGATGTGATGCTCCCGAGGGCCACCAGCGCTGGTTCCGTCCCCGGAGATCGTCGCGCTACTGCCCACCCCTGACAAATAGAGGTCAACGTCGGTGGCTGCCGCTGGGCAGTTCTGGTGGAGGCAGCACCGGGCAATCAAAAAGCCCGCCAAACGGGCATGCATTTCACGCTAAGACATAGCCTTGGCGTTATCAAATCGGGACTAAGCCGGGTGTTGGCTGGCAGTTTCCTGGCCGAGTGCGGTTGCCAGGTAGGGAGCGGTCCGGCTTTCCACGGACTGCGCGACAGCCGCAGGTGTGCCCGCGGCCATGATGCTGCCGCCTTTGTCCCCTCCGGACGGCCCAAGATCAATGACCCAGTCAGCACCGGCCACAACGGCCATATCGTGTTCAACCACCACCACGGAGTTTCCGGCGTCCACCAGGCCGTGGAGCTGTGCCATCAGCAGCTGCACGTCCGCAGGGTGCAGCCCGGTGGTGGGCTCATCGAGCAGGTAGAGGGTGTGTCCGCGCTGCGCCCGCTGCAGTTCTGTGGCGAGCTTGATCCGCTGCGCCTCGCCGCCGGAAAGCTCCGTGGCGGGCTGTCCCAGCCGCAGGTAGCCCAAGCCGACGTCGCGCAGGCTGGTAAGGCTCCTCGCCGCGGCAGGAACGTCCGCCAGGAACTCGGAGGCGGCGTCCACGGTCATGGCCAGGACCTGGGCCACGTTCTGGCCGTGATATTCCACCTCAAGGGTTTCGGGGTTGTAGCGGGACCCGCCGCACTCCGGGCATGGGCCGTAGCTGCCGGGCAGGAACAGCAGTTCCACCGCCACGAACCCCTCGCCCTGGCAGGTCTCGCAGCGTCCGCCGGCCACGTTGAAGGAGAACCGCCCGGCGCCGTAGCCGCGGGCCTTGGCTTCGTCCGTGGCGGCGAAGACTTTCCGGACCGCGTCGAAGAGTCCGGTGTAGGTGGCCAGGTTGGAACGCGGGGTCCGTCCGATCGGTTTCTGGTCAACTTTTACCAGCCGGTCGATGTGTTCCAGTCCGGACACCGGGCCGACGCTGAGCGGGGCGCTGAGCTCCCCTTCGTCCACTCCGCCGTCGGCTGCGCCCGTGGAAACGGCGCCCGGCCCGTCGGGACGCAGCCAGCCGCCTGCCACCTCGGCCAGGACCTGGCTGACAAGCGTGGATTTGCCGGACCCGGAGACGCCTGTGACAGCGGTCAGGACACCCAGGGGGAACTCAGCGTCGAGGCCTTGCAGGTTGTGGCGGCTGATGTCCCGCAGCTCCAGCCAGCCTGCCGGTTCGCGGTCACGGCCCGGGGCGTCGTCGTCTGCTTCCTGACCGGAGAGATCCGGGAACAGGTACGGCCTGGTGACCGAATCCTCCACTCCGGCCAGCCCGTCCACCGGACCGCTGTAGAGCACCTCGCCGCCGCCCTCGCCGGCGCGCGGACCCACGTCCACCAGCCAATCGGCGTGGCGGACAACGTCCATGTTGTGCTCCACCACGAACACCGAATTGCCGGAAGATTTCAGTTGCTCCAGCACCTCCAAAAGGGGCTCTGCATCGGCAGGATGGAGCCCTGCAGAGGGCTCATCGAGCACATAGACCACGCCGAACAGCCCGGAGCGCAGCTGGGTGGCGATCCGCAGCCGCTGCATCTCGCCGGGGGAGAGCGTGGGCGTGGAGCGGCCCAGGGCCAGGTAGCCCAGCCCCAGGTCCAGCAAAACGGTGACGCGCTGGAGCAGGTCGCGGGTGATGGCGACGGCCACGTCGTTGGTTTCGCCGGAAGACTGCTTCCTGGACGCCGTCCCGGCTGAGGCCAGCTCGGTGGTGGGGCGGATGATGCCCGCCAGCTCTGTCAGTGGTACCGCGTTGAGCTCGGCGATCGTCCGCCCCGCGAACGTCACTGCCAAGGCCTCAGGCCGCAGGCCGCTGCCACCGCACAGGGGGCACGGACCGGATTCCATGTATGCAAGCACGCGTTCGCGCATGGACGCGCTCTGCGAATCGGCCAGGGTGTGGAGGACGTAGCTCCTGGCGCTCCAGAACCGGCCCTTGTACGGTTTGGCCACGCGGTCGCGCTGCGGAGTGACTTCCACCACCGGCTGCTCCTCCGTAAAGAGGATCCAGTCCCGGTGCTTCTTGGGCAGCTTCCGCCAGGGAATGTCGACGTCGTAGCCCAGGTGGGTGAGGATATCCCGCAGGTTCTTTCCCTGCCAGGCGCCGGGCCACGCGGCGATGGCACCCTCGCGGATGCTCAGCGACGGGTCCGGGACCAGCGAGGCTTCGGTGACGGTGTGCGCCACACCCAGGCCGTGGCACTCCCTGCAGGCACCCGCGGCCGTATTGGGGGAGAAGGCATCCGAGTCCAGCTGTGGGCTGCCCTCCGGGTAGGTGCCGGCGCGCGAGAAGAGCATCCGCACCGAGTTGGAGAGCGTAGTGACGGTCCCCACCGTGGACCTGCTGCTGGGGACGCCGCGGCGTTGCTGGAGTGCGACGGCGGGCGGCAACCCGCTGATCAGCTCCACCTTGGGGTTGTGGCCCTGCTGGATGAGGCGGCGGGCATACGGGGCGACGGATTCGAAGTAGCGCCGCTGCGCCTCGGCGTAGATGGTGCCAAACGCCAGGGACGACTTGCCCGAGCCCGAGACGCCGGTGAACGCCACGATCGCGTCACGGGGGACATCCACGTCGACGTTCCGGAGGTTGTTCTCGCGAGCTCCCCGGACCCGGACAAACCCGTCCGCGGCGGGGCTGGGAGCCGGGTCCTGCAGGTCATCAGTGTGCTTGGCGTTCTGCATTGGTTTGACTCTAGTGGTGATTCGGCCGCCGGGCATTATCCTGTCCGGATGGAAACCTACGCCGGCGGCAGCACCATGCCCGAATCCGAAGCGGTCCCCGCGGAACCCGCGGTCCCCACCAAGCCCCTCCCGGTGGCCGAACTGCACCTGCATATCGAAGGTACGCTTCAGCCCGAGCTCATCTTTGCCCTGGCCGGGCGCAACGGCATTGTCCTGCCTTACTCCGGGTTGGAAGAACTCCGCGAAAAGTACGAGTTCACGGACCTGCAGTCATTCCTGGACCTCTACTACGCCAACATGGCCGTGCTGCGTACCGAGCAGGACTTCGCGGACATGACCCGTGCCTACCTTGAGCGGGCGGCCGCCGCCGGTGTCCGGCACGCCGAAATCATGATGGACCCCCAGGCACACCTGTCCCGCGGCGTCCCGCTGGAAGCATGCGTCAACGGCGTGGCCTCGGTCCTGGCCACGTCCCGGGAGGACTACGGCATCTCCACCATGCTCATTGCCGCTTTCCTCCGGGACCTTCCGGAAGACTCGGCGTTGGAAGTCCTGGAGCGCCTGCTGGCCATGGACGCTCCCATCGGAGCCATCGGCCTGGACTCGGCCGAGGTCGGAAACCCGCCTTCCAAGTTCGAGCGGCTTTATGCAAAGGCCCGCGCGGCCGGCCTCCGGCTGACGGCGCACGCAGGGGAGGAAGGCCCGGCGTCGTACATCATTGAGGCCCTGGACCTCCTGGGCGTGGAACGCATCGACCACGGTATCCGCTGCATGGATGACGCCGACCTGGTGGAGCGCCTGGTTGATGCCCGGGTTCCCCTCACCGTCTGCCCACTGTCCAACGTGCGGTTGAGGGCAGTGGACACGCTCGCTGACCATCCCTTGCCCGCCATGCTGGCCGCGGGCCTGAACGTCTCGGTCAATTCGGACGATCCTGCGTACTTCGGCGGTTACGTGGATGACAACTTCGCCCAACTGACCGCGGTGTTTGAGCTGTCCGACTTTGACAGGGCCCGCCTGGCGGCGAATTCCATCCACTCTTCCTTCGCCTCGGAGGAGCGGAAAGCGGAGCTGCTGGAGGAATTGAACAGCCGGGAAGCCACCGCCTGAGCACCCGCTGTGCCGCGGGCAACAGTGCGGCTCCCGGGCCGGTAAACTGGGAGCCGCAGGCGTGTCTGGGGAGTGCAAGGCAGCACCCATGTCAGCGCTTGAGGGTTATGCAGCCGGCCCTTACCCGAGACCTCCGCCTCACTTGCGGGACTATCCGCTTCATAGTCGGTCACGACACGCAGAGTTAACCAATTAAAGTCGCGCGATTTAATAGGCAGTTGGCAAGATGCCTAAGACCGATCGCTTTTATATAAGGGGAATCATGGCCAAGTCCACCGCAGAAAACACCTATCTTCGTCTCAAGACCGTCCTGGATGTCCTGACCGAAGGCGTGTGGTCCGGCGATGCACTGAATGCTGGCCAGGTCCTGGCGGAAGCAACGGCCCGCGTGCCTTTCAACGAGCACGAAGCCGAACTCCTCAGCGGCGGAATTCCCCGCGGCCACAAGACCCTCACCTCGGCGACCGCCAAACTGGTCAAGGCCGGCTGGCTGGTCAAGGGCCGTACCGGCTGGACCATCACCGAGGACGGGATGCGCGCCACGGTTGCCTTCCCTGACGCGGTTTCCTTCGCGTCAGCGCTCGACGCCGGCACGCCCGTCCCTGCCGACACGCCGGTCCCCACCGCTCCCGAAGGCTTTGTCCGCCCGGTCTCCGCAGCTGCTTCCGTCCTGGAAGTTCCCGCCAAGGATGACGCCAAAGCGGCGAAGAAGGCTCCCGCCAGGAAAGCGCCGGCCAAGAAGGCGGCCGCCGCTGTGGGCAAGGCCGCCAAGGCCATCGAAGACGCCGTGGAACCTGTGGTGAAGGCTGTCCGGAAGAAGGCGCCGGCGAAGGCCAAGGCCGAAACCGCGGTGCCCGCAACCGAACCGTTCGAGGGTCCGGATGTCGAAACCCACCCGCAGCCGGAGGCCGTGGCACTGGCCGGCGACTTCAACACCATCCTGGGCGCACCGGAGAACTGGGCGCCGCAGTACGACGAAGCGCAGATGGAGTTCGACTTCCTGGACCAGCTCTGGAAGAAGAGCGCCGAGCTTCCTGCCGGTTACTACACCTTCAAGATCGCCCTGAACCGCTCGTGGGACGAAAACTATGGTGCTTTCGGTGCGTTTGACGGCCCCAACCACGAATTGCACCACGCCGGCGGCACGGTGACCATCCGCTACAACCACGCCACCCGCGACATCACCATCAACTAGCCGGTATCTCCTCCCGGCCCTGGCAGGAAGCCGCGCCTTCAGTGCGTTAGGTGCCGCGGCCGGGAGGAAGTTGGCCGGTCCCGAGGAGGAACACCATGGGCAGGCACGCAGGGACACCGAAGGACGGTTCGGCTGGGGATGCCGTGCGGCTGGATGCCCGGGTGCTCGGCATGGTCCAAGGTGTGGGCTTCCGGTACTGGACCATGGCCAAAGCGGAGGAACTGGGATTGTCCGGTGAGGTGGCCAACCGCGACGACGGATCGGTGTCAGTCGTGGCCGAAGGACCCGAGCCCAAGGTCCGGCAGTTCCTGGAGTGGCTCAACTCCGGCAGCACCCCGGGCCGGGTGGAACGGGTGGACGGGTCAACGTCCCGGGCCGGGGGCCACTTCCGCGGTTTCCGGGCGCACTGACCGCCCCGTCCCAAGCTTGCGCCCCGGCGCCCGCCGCGACTACTCCCGCGGGCTGAGGCCGATGAAGGCGCCGAGTTCCTCCAGTGCCGCCGGTTTGTGCGGCATATAGCTGGTGAGTTCGGGGGAGCGGATGATGACGGCCCGCCACTGCCCGCGCGAGACTGCCACATTGATGCGGTTCCGGTTGAGCAGGAATTCCGCGCCGCGCGGAGCCTCCGCTACCGCCGAACACGCCATGGAGACGAACACTACCGGGGCTTCCTGGCCCTGGAACTTGTCCACCGTGCCCACCTTCACCTCCGGCAGCCCGGCTTCGGCCAACGCCCTCCGGACCAAATGCACCTGGGCGTTGTAGGCGGCCACCACCATCAGGTCCTGCTGCTCCAGCGGGCGTGACCCCGCGTCCGGGCCGGAGGTCCACTTCAGGCCGAGGTGGCGGCGCGCCTGCCGCACCACTTCCTCCGCCTCTTCCTTGGACGCTGTGGCATTGCCACTGTGGTTGACGAACACCGTCTCCACCCCGGGCGGCAGCCCATCGAGTTCGCGCTGGCCCGCGGCTGGTGCGGACTGCAGCTTGCCGTCGTAGCTGAGGTTCGAAACTGCCCTGCACAGCTCCGGGTGCATCCGCCAGGTATCGGCGAGGAAGTAGCCCAGGCTTGCGGGGAGGGTCGCATGCCCCGCGGCGAGCCAGCCCAGGGCTGATTCGTCCACAGGTTCCGGATGTGCCCCTTGGGTGACCTGGGGGAGCTGCTGCGGATCGCCCAACAAGAGGAGGCGTTTCGCCGCGCGGGAGACCGCCAGGGTGTTGGCCAGCGAGAACTGGCCGGCTTCGTCGATCACCAGCAGGTCCAGGGACCCGGCGGGGACTTCCTTGCCGGTCATGGTCCATGCGGTGCCGCCCACCAGGCAGCCGCCGGGTGCGGCCAGCATGCGTCCCACATCACGCTCATCCGTTGCCGTCCACGGGACAGAGTGGGGCGCGGCGAGCTTTTTGGCCACAAGCGAAGGGTCCACGCGGCCCGCCTCGACGGCACGGCAGAGGAGGTTTTCCACCACATTGTGCGACTGCGCAACCACCCCCACCTTCCAGCCCGCCCGCACCAGCTCGCCGATCACATGCGCGCCGATGTGGGTCTTGCCCGTTCCCGGGGGTCCTTGAACGGCCAGGTATGAGGTATCGAGGTCCCGCAGGGATGCGGCAATGGCTCCGGCGTAGTCGACGGTGCCGTCCGGTAGGTGCCGGACCCCGGCCGGGGCGCCCATGCTGCGGAACCGCGGAGGCACCTTGCGCAGGATGTCCAGGCCCGGCTGTGCGGGCAGTCCGGGCACGGTGGAGCCGACAGTCCTGGCAAGTTCCGCGATGGCGGCCTCAATGTTGTCTGTTGGGATGGGGGTGTCCTCGGTCAGCGCTATGGGAAGGTGCGGGTACGCGGCCACCCTTCCGGATTCCCGCTCCGAGATGGTGATGATGGTGTGCTCCGGGTTGTCCGGCGCCGCCGCGAGGTCGTGGATGCGGGTCTTGAAGGCATAGGCCTTGGCCTGTGGTGTTGCATTCGGGGCAGCCATGCCCTCGGGCCCGGGGGCTTCATAGAGCCGGCACCAGTTGGAATCGACCCGGAAATCTGAACCTTCCGTCATGGTGCCGCGGAGCTGCAAGACCCTGGTCCGCATCCGTTCCCGTGGTTTGGCGAGGGCCCAGTCCGAAATGACCTCCGCCGATGACACTGTGAACACGTTCCGCTGGTCCGCCCAGTTCTCCACAGGCGCTTCGACGCGGTCGAAATGCTGCCACCAAAACTGTTTCCGCTCGCGCCGGTGGTAGCCGGTGGCCGCTGCCACCATGGCGACGGCCCGCTCATCATCGGTCCAGGGCCGGTCATCGGGAAGGGCCGAGAGGTACCCGCGCAGCTGCAGTTCCTCGGGGGTTTCGTCCGGCGCGTCCGGGAGGTCGTCGGGCGGGGGATTTCCGATAGGCGTGGTGGCGGCCGGCGGCCCACCGGCCCGTGCCGGTTCCGCGGTGTTCACCGGCAGCCGGGCGGACCGGGTGTCTGGGACCGCCGTCGGGGCGATCTCCAGCAGCCAGTCCCGGAGCCGCAGGGTGGAAAGGCAGTCGTATCGGTTGTAGTCCGAAATGGACGCCAGGACGGCAACGGCTTCGTCCCGGCGGCCGGCATCACGGGCGGCACAGTAAGCGGCATATGCCACCACGGAGGCGCCGGCGTCCTTGACGTCCCCGGACCGGAGGTTGTCTCCCATGTACAGCGGTTCAAGCTTCTTGATGGAGTACGACGCCTCCGAGATCCGAAGGGAATGCCGCACCGTGGCGTACAGGTCCACCAGCAGCCCCTGCCGGAGCCAGTCATCCACCGTGTCCTCGCCCGCCTGGTGCGCAAGCGAAAGGTTCCGCAGCGCGGTCTTTTCGTACGGGGCGTAGTGGTAAACGTGCATGTCCGGGTACCGGGCGCGCCGCTTCTCCACGTAGTCCAGGAAGTCCAGGAAGGCGCGGCGCTCCCCGGAACGGGAGTGCGCCCAGAACGGGCGGAAGACGGGATCGCCTTCCGCACCAGGCACCGGGGCCTCGATGACGCCAAAGAGGTATTCAATGCCCCACGCGCCGGTGGCCGGGTCCTGCCACAGCGGATCGCCCTCGAAGTCGAAGAAGATGTCCCCGGCACTGGGGGCGGGCAGCGATCCGATGGTGTTGTCCGGAAGGACCGTGTAGGAGACCGTGTGCGGCTGGCCATCCTTGGTAAATGTCCTCGAGCCTGCGGGCTGGTCCAGGCCCAGCTGCATCCTCGCCTGGGCGCGGAGCCGGGCCACGGAGTTCCTGGCTTCGCCGGCCGGCATGGCTGCCAGTTCATCGATGCTGGTGATCTTCGCAGCATGAAGTTTCCGTCGCTGGACCACGGACATGCCCGCCACCATCAGCAGATCCCTGTGCAACTTCACCTGCTCGGCGCAGTAGTCGCAGCGCCCGCAATGCACGACGCCGGGCTGCTGCCACTGGACGGGACCATCGGCCGCCCGGTGGGTGGCTGTGAGTTGGCGGAAGCGCCGCCGTCGTTCACGGAAAACGGGCAGCAGGTCCGGCAGGGAATGGCTGCTCCGCAGCCAATCGTCGCCGACGCGGGTGCCGAGGACCAGCGTGACGGCGGGGGAGGGATCCAGCCCCATCCCGAGGAGCTGGTCGCCGTAGGCAGCCAGCTGCAGCAGGGCCCCCACCTTGGCGTGCCGGGCAAGTTTGGTGTCCCAGACCTCGTACCGGCCGGGGTTCCCGGTGCCTGCCGCCTCATTGACCAGGAAATCCGCGTAACCAAGGAACTCGCCGTCGAAGAAGGTGGCCTGGAACACGACGTCCGCCCCGGACCGCAGGGCAAGTTCGGTCTCTGCGTGTTTCGCCTGAAGCTCGCCGCGGAGGTTTTGGCCGCGGTCCAGTGAGTAGACGCCGGACCCGCGGCCCGCGTCCCATTGGCCGTACTTGGCCACCAGGCTGGCCAGCACGGTCTGTTCATGCCGGTCGCCCAGTTCGCCGGCGCGCTTCTGCATCTCATCGACCGGGAACTCTGCCTTGGGAGTACGCCCCAGCTTTTCGTCCAGGATTCGCAGCGTGCGGTACTCACACTCGGAAGCTGCCACAAGGTCGCTGGCGGAGAAGACCAGGTCCGGCGGCGCAGCGGATCCGGCATGATGACCGGCAGCGTCCAGCAGAAACACGGGGCCTCCCCAACTGTTTGCGGGCCCGGAGACGGTTTCCCTGGCCTGGAATCAAACCTAGCAAGGAGGGCCGACAAAAGGGCTGCGCGCTTTCCAGCACCTTGACAGACAGGTGCATGGACCCGGGCGCGGCCCGCCGGGCTGGGCGTAGAGTGCAACGGGGGCGCCGCCGCGCGGTTTCCCTTCGACCCCAAGAACGCGCCAGTCAACCGGCGCCTGGACGGATCGGTGTACGACTGGTGAACACTGCAGCCTTTGAATCCTTTGACGTGGTGGTGATGGGGGAGATCCTCATCGAAGTCGCCACCGACCAGCCCTTCGGCCATGGCGTACCAGCACGGCTGGGCATCTCCGGAGACGCCCTCAATGTCGCTGCAGCCGCCGCAGCAGCGGGTGCCCGCGTGGGCCTGCTGTCCGTGCTCACGGACGACGACCTGGGTCAGGCCATCGCGGCCCGGATCGCCGAGCTGGGGATCGTCACCGACCAGTTGACGTTCCGTCGCGGGCAGCAGGGCGTCTACCTGGTGCACAGCGACCCCGACGGCGAACGCGAATTCACCTACGCCCGCAGCGGCAGCGTCGGGTCCACCCTTGGGCCGGACGATGTCGACCCGGACGTCTTCGGCGCGGCCGGCGCGGTGGTGGCGGGCGGCATCACCTGCGCCATTTCGACGACGGCGCGCGCCGCCGTCGTCAAGGCCGCGTCCGCAGCCAAACGCTTTGTCTACGACCCCAACTACCGGCCCCGGCTCACCACCGCTGTGGACGCGGCGGCGGCACTGACCGAACTTGCCACACAGGCCTTCCTGGTGACGCCCTCCTTCCCGGGCGAGACGGCAGCCCTGCTGGGAGTTTCCTCGCCCGAAGCATCGGCTGCGAAGCTGCGCTCGATGGGGGCCGCCAACGTAGCTGTCACCTGCGGCGCCAAGGGCGTCCAGCTCGAATGGTCCGGCGAAACCGGCGTGCAGTCCGCGTGGGTACCGCCATTCCGGCGCCCGCGGTAGTGGACCAGACCGGCGCCGGGGACGCGTTTGTGGGCACGCTCACCGCACGCCTGGTGCTGGGCGACGACTTCCCGACGGCGGTCCGGTATGGTGCGGCGGCTTCCTCGCTGGTGGTCGGAGGCAAGGGCGGCACAGGCCTCATCCCCACGTTCGAGCAGACCTCTGCCCACGCCGCAGCCACCTTCCCTGAGGACTGCCGCACCATCGACACCAACGGGCCGGACGGCCTGGGAAATGAGATCCACCATGGCTGACGCATCAGGCGTCCTCCGCGTGTCACCTGTCATCCCGGTGGTCACCATCGACGACCCCCAGGATGCGGTGCCCCTGGCCCGTGCCCTGGTGGACGGCGGCGTGAAGATCATTGAGCTGACCCTGCGCACGGACTCCGCACTGACCTCGCTGAAGCTGATCGCCCAGGAGGTGCCGGACATCCTGGTGGGCGCTGGCACCATCCTCACGCCGGGGCAGGCGGACGCCGCAGTCCAGGCGGGGGCCACGTTCCTGGTAAGCCCGGGTGTCACCCCCGCGCTGCTCACCCACATGCTGTCCCTGGACGTCCCGGTGCTGCCCGGCGTCGCCACTGTCGGGGAGGTAATGGCCGTCCTGGAGGCCGGTTTGGATGCGATGAAGTTCTTCCCCGCCGGGCCTGCAGGCGGGCCGTCCTACCTGGCCGCCATCGGGGCGCCCATCCCGCACGTCCGGTTCTGCCCCACCGGCGGCATCAGCCCGGGCACCGCGCCGGACTACCTCAAGCTGCCCAACGTGGCCTGCGTCGGCGGCAGCTGGCTCACCCCGGCAGACGCCGTCGCGGCCAAGGACTGGGGCCGGATCACCAGCCTGGCAGGCGGCGCGGCTGCGCTGGGCCGGTAATCCGCCCCGCAGCGGCGGCCCTGGTTCAGCTTTCGGCCGCGGCCGCCCTGACCTGGGCCTTGTCGTGCTCCTCATGGGCGCTGCGCAGCAGTTCCAGGAACTCCGTTTCGTGCCGGACAAGCCGCTTGTACTTTTCCGGAAGCTTGCGGATCTGGTCTTCTTCGCGGCACATCTTGGCGAAGATCTTGTCCCGTTCCGCCATGTCGGTCTCGTAGTTGAGGTCAAGGTACTCGACGGCGTGCCGCCTGGCCCCGGAGACAGCGTTCTTGGCTTTGCCCTTGGGGCTGAAGACCGACGCCAGGATCGTCAGCAGCAGCACGCCGAGGATCACGCCCAGGGAAACCCCGGTGCTGACTTCCACCACGTTGACGTGCTCGCCGTCGTTGATGAACGGCAGGGTGTTCTCGTGCAGGGCGTGCAGGACCAGCTTCACGCCGATGAAACCGAGGATGACGGCCAGCCCGTACGAGAGGAAGATCAGCCGGTCCAACAGGCCGTCGATGAGGAAGAACAGCTGGCGCAGGCCCATCAGCGAGAACGCCGTGGCCGTGAAGACGATGAACACGTTCTGGGTCAGGCCGAAGATCGCCGGAATGGAATCCAGGGCGAACAGGATGTCCGTGCCGCCGATCGCCACCATCACCAGCAGCATGGGGGTCAGCACCCGCTTGCCGTTCTCCACGGTGAACAGCTTGTCACCGTCGTAGTGTTCGGAGGCCGGCAGGAATTTCTTGGCGAGCCGCACCACAACGCCGTCGGAGTCGTCGTCGTGGTCATCCGGTTTGAGCAGGTGGCCCGCGGTGACCAGCAGGATCAGCCCGAAAATGTAGAAGACCCAGGCGAAACTGTTGATCAGCGCGGCGCCCAGGAAGATGAACGCGGTGCGGGCGATCAGGGAGAAAATGATGCCGAACAGGAGCACCTTCTGCTGGTCCGCGCGCGGCACCTTGAAGCTGGCCATGATGATGAGGAATACGAAGAGGTTGTCAACGGACAAGGCCTTTTCCGTGACATAGCCCGCGAAGTATTCGGTGCCCATGTCCGGCCCGCCGAAGATGAGGACAGCCAGCCCGAACAGCACCGCGATGCTCACGTAGATGGCGGACCAGACGGCCGATTCCTTCAGGGACGGGGTGTGGGCCTTCCGGACATGGAAGAAGAAATCGAAGGCCAGCAGCCCTGCGATAACCACAATGGTCAGGATCCAGGCGTAGGCAGGGGTTTCCACGCGGCGGGCCTTTCGTCGGAGGTTACCCCAGCCTACCTAAGCGGGCTTCAGGAGATGGTGCTCCACGACGGCGGACCGCGACAGCGTCTTGTACCCCTCCTGTTCGAACAGCACTGTGATGACGTCCCCCTCCTGCCGCATCACCAGGCCCGGCCCCCACTCCTTGTGCACCACTGTGGACTGTGGCGGGAACGGTGCACCGGCGCTGTACGCCGGACCGCCGTCGTCGTCCGTGTCCTTGCCGGCCGGAGGCGCAGCTGCTCGGTGGACTTCCGCCGTGCACGCGTCGCAGTTTTCGCACGGTTCAGGCATGTCCTCGCCGAAGTAGCCCAGCAGGAACTGCCGCCGGCAGCCGTCCGCCTCGGCGTAGGCGCGCATCATGCCCAGCCGGGACTGGTCTACGCGTTGCCGGGCTTCGGCGAGCTCCACGGCGTCCTGCACCAGCGCTGCCGGTTTGGCCTTGGAGGTCAGGCGGACTCCCCGTTTCCCGCTGCTTGCGGCACCGATCTCTTCCAGCAGGTTGACCAGCGCCGTGATGCGACGGGCCGGGAGGCCCGTCAGTTCCGCCAGGGATGACTTCGGCGCGGGAGCCTTGGCGGCTTTGAGGACCTTCAGGACCGCCAGCAGCGAACCGGGATTGGGCGAGCGGCTGCTGAAGAATTTGCGCAGCCCCAGGTCTTCCGATCGGTAATGCAGCACGGCGGCGGCGGAGTTTCCGTCGCGGCCGGCGCGGCCTATCTCCTGGTAGTAGGCGTCGAGTGATTCCGGAATGTCGGCATGGACCACGAAGCGGACATTCGGCGTGTCGATGCCCATGCCAAAGGCAGTCGTGGCCACCACCACATCCAATTGGTCATGCAGGAACAGCTCGTGGATGTGTTCCCGGTCCGCGGCGCGCCGGCCGGCGTGGTAAGCCTCGGCGCGCAGCCCCTTTGCCGCCAGCCGCGCCGCGTACTCTTCGGTGTCTTTCCGGGTGGCGGCGTACAGGAGGCCCTTTCCCGTCCGGGCCAGGTCCGCCACCTGCCCCATCACCGCCTTGCGTTTGTCCTTGTCCTTGTGGTGCCGGACCACAGCCAGGCTGATATTGGGCCGGTCGAAGCCGTGGACCAGGACCAGCGGGTCCTTCATGGCCAGCCGCTCCACGATCTCATCGCGCACCGGCGGGGAAGCCGTGGCGGTCAGCGCGGCCACGGGCGGGTTGCCCAGTTGCTCCCGGACCGTGCCCAGGCCCAGGTAGTCCGGGCGGAAGTCATGGCCCCAGGAGGAGACGCAGTGGGCCTCGTCCACCACGAACAGGGACACATCCAAAGCCTTGAGCCGGTCCACCGTTGACGGCCGCGCCAGCTGCTCCGGGGCCAGGAACACGAACACGGCCCTGCCGTCCGCAACCGACTGCCAGGCGGCGTGGACGTCGGCGTCGCTGTGTGCGGAATTGATGGCGACGGCGGCATCCGGCCCCAGATCCGCAACCAGCGATTCACGCTGGTCCTCCTGCAAGGCGATCAGCGGCGAAACCACGACGGCGGGACGCCCGGTGAGGTTGTGAAGGTGCAGGGCTGCGACCTGGTAGATGGCGGACTTTCCGTACCCCGTGGGCATGACGGCCAGGACGTCGCGGCCCCCGGTGAGGGCGGCCATGCCGGCCAGTTGGCCTTCCCGAAGGTTGTCCAGGGAGAAGGACGAGGCCGCAAGGGCGCGAAGGGCAGGTTCGTCGGACATGAAAAAAGGGCTCCGCACGGAAGGAAACAATGGCCGCCTGCTTCAGCCGTGGGAACCAGCCTACGCCAGGGCCCTGGTGCTTGACTTCACGGGAATGCTCAACAACTGTGGAGTGACATATCCGCCAATCCAGCCGGTCCTTCCGGGAGCCGGCGAACAAGGAGCATGTTGTGGCGCGCGAGAACCCGAAGGTCGAAGAACCGGAAGAGTCCGATCTCGAGGTGACCGGCCACCCCAAGACCTGGGCCGCGGGAGTTCCGGGCGTCTACCACTCGATGCAGCCGGCGGTCCAGCACATGGGTGTGGAACGGTCGCGGAAAACCCTGTTGGCCCTCAACCAGAAGGACGGCTTCGACTGCATGAGCTGCGCGTGGCCTGATCCCGGCCACCGCAAGACGTTCGAGTTCTGCGAAAACGGTGCCAAAGCCGTCACTTGGGAGGCGACCCCGGTGGTGGTCGGCAGCGAATTCTGGGCAGAGCATCCGGTCAGCGAACTGCGGAAGCGGTCCGAATACTGGTTGGGCATGCAGGGCCGGCTCACCGAGCCCGTCTACAAGGCTGCGGGGGAGGACCACTACCGCCCGGTGACGTGGGAGCGCGCCTTCCAGATCCTGGCTGACAAGCTCAAGTCCCTCCCGGACCCCAACCAGGCCACGTTCTACACCAGCGGCCGCACCTCGAACGAAGCAGCCTTCCTGTACCAGCTGTTCATCCGCGCCTACGGCACCAACAACCTCCCCGACTGCTCCAACATGTGCCACGAATCCTCGGGGTGGGGCATGGGGCAGACCATTGGCGTGGGCAAGGCCACCGTGTCCTACGATGACTTCGGCAAGGCGGATTTGATCATCGTCATGGGCCAGAACCCGGGCACCAACCACCCGCGGATGCTGACGGCGTTGGAAGAAGCCAAGGAAGCCGGCGGCCATATCGTCGCTGTCAACCCGCTGCCCGAGGCTGGACTTCTGCGCTACAAAAACCCGCAGAAGGTCAAGGGCATCATCGGCCACGGCACCCAAATCGCCGACCAGTTCCTGCAGGTGCGCATCGGCGGTGACATGGCGCTGCTCCAGGCGGTGTCCAAGCGCGTGCTCGACGCCGAGGCCGCCAACCCCGGTAAAGTCCTGGACCACGCATTCCTTGCCGAACACTGCGACGGTCTCGAGGAACTGCGGGCGCACCTGGCCCACCTGGACGAAGCCGCGGTGCTGGAAGCCACCGGCCTGCGGTCTGAGGAAATCGACGAACTGGCGGCCCGCTACCTGGCGGCGGACAAGGTGATCATCACCTGGGCCATGGGCATTACCCAGCAGAAAAAGGGCGTTGCCACCATCAAGGAGATCATCAACCTGCTCCTGCTGCGCGGCAACATCGGCAAGCCCGGTGCCGGCGCCTCGCCCATCCGCGGCCACAGCAACGTCCAGGGCGACCGGACCATGGGAATCTGGGAACAGATGCCGCCGGCCTTCCTGGACGCCCTTGGCCGGGAGTTCCAGTTTGAGCCGCCGCGCGACCACGGCCTGGACGCGGTCCAGACCGTCCGTGGAATGCGCGACGGCGGCGTCAAGGTCTTCGTAGGGCTTGGCGGCAACTTCGTGGGCGCCATTTCAGACACCGAGGCCGCCGAAGCGGCCATGGAGAACACTGAACTTTCCGTCCAAATCTCCACCAAGCTCAACCACTCCCACGCCGTGACCGGGGCCGAAGCCCTGATCCTGCCCACCCTGGGCCGGACCGAGATCGACCGGCAGGACTCCGGCCCACAATTCGTCTCGGTGGAGGACACTGTCTGCGCCGTCCATGCCAGCCATGGCGTCGTGGAGCCGGTGGCCCCCGGGCTGCTCTCCGAAGTTGCCATCGTGTGCCGGCTTGCCGCCGCCACGGTGGGGGACCGGACGTCCGCGGACTGGGCCGGGTTCGAAAAGAACTACGACCTCATCCGGGACCACATCGCCCGCGTGGTGGTTGGCTGTGAGGACTACAACACCAAAGTCAGGCAAAAGGGCGGGTTCGTGCTGCCCAACGGTCCGCGGGATTCCCGTACCTTCAACACCCCAACCGGGAAGGCCATGCTTACCGTCAACGAACTCGAACACGTTGACCGGCCGGCCGGAACCCTCATCCTGCAGACCATGCGCTCGCACGACCAGTTCAACACCACCATCTACGGCAACAACGACCGCTACCGGGGCATCAAGAAAGGCCGCGAGGTAGTGTTCGTCAACCCCGTGGACCTTGCCGAACTGGGCCTCGCCGACGGGCAACACGTGGACATCCACGGCGTCTACAAGGACAACGTGGCACGGGTCCTGCGCAACTACCGGGTGGTGTCCTACCCGTCTGCCAAGGGCTGCGCCGCAGCGTATTACCCCGAGGCCAACGTTCTGGTCCCGTTGGAGAGCGTCGCGGAGGGGAGCCAGACCCCGGCGTCCAAAGCCGTCATCGTCCGCCTTGAGCCTGTGAAAGTCCTTGAAGAGGAGCCCGCCGCCGCAGGCTGACAGGTTGTGGGCCTGTCGAAACCCAGCTGACCGTGCCCCGGCGGCACGCGAACGAGCGACTCCCCGCCGTTTGGACTTTTCCCTGCGTCACGCGAAGGGGACGTGTCCACATGGCGGGGAGTCTGCGGGCCGTTGCCGGCTACTGTCCCGTGTCCGCCCAGCCGCGGCCGGCGGGCCCGCCGTGCGCGCCGTCGTCGACCAGGCCCAGGGCGACCCGGGCCGCCTTGGCCACGGCAGCCGACGCCGCCTCACGGCTCCCGGCGCTGCCCGTCCCCGCGTCCAGCGCCGCTGCGTACCCCACCAGGAACGTGGTGATGGGCGCGGCCGCATGGATCACGTTGTCGGCGGATTTGCGGGCGAGGTCCAGCAACAGCTCCTGGTCCACGTCGAGGTCCAGGATCTGCAGTGCCTGCGCCAGCCGGTGGGTCCACTGGTCCAGCACCTGGGCTTCGTCGTCGTTGACTGTCATGGTTTCTCCTTTGCTGACACCGGATGTCTCAGGTGTCGATAGTGGACATGTTCGGGTAGCGGGCGCCCGCTGTCGACCCTGCGGGGGCCAATTCGTCCAGCAGCCGCAGCTCATCGGCGCTGAGCTCCACTTCCACCGCGCCCAGGTTCTCGCGCAGCCGCTCGCGCTTCTTGGTGCCTGGGATCGGGACAATATGTTCACCCTGTGCCAGCAGCCAGGCGAGTGCCAGCTGGCCGGGAGTGCACTGCTTGTGGTCGGCCAGTTCCTTCACCCGGTCCACGAGCTCAAGGTTCCGGGTGAAGTTCTCGCCCTGGAACCGTGGCGAATGCCGGCGGAAGTCGTCGTCGGCGAAGTCGTCCACGCTGCGGATCTGACCCGTCAGGAACCCGCGGCCCAGCGGACTGTACGGCACGAACCCGATTCCCAGCTCGTCGAGCACGGGAAACACCTTGGTTTCCGGCTCCCGCTCCCACAGCGAATATTCGGTCTGCAGCGCCGTGATCGGGTGCACCGCGTGCGCCCGGCGGATGGTGTCCGCCGACGCCTCGGACAAACCGAGGTGCCGGACCTTTCCGGCCTGGACCAGTTCCGCCATGGCGCCCACCGTGTCCTCGATAGGAACCGTCTTGTCCACCCTGTGCTGGTAGTAGAGGTCGATGTGGTCCACGCCCAGCCGCCGGAGGCTGGCGTCGCAGGCCGACTTGACGTACTCGGGGCGGCCGTTGATGCCCACCCAGGAACCATCCTCGCGGCGTTCGTTGCCGAACTTGGTGGCGAGCACCACGTCATCGCGCCGGCCCGCTATTGCGCGGCCCACCAACTGTTCGTTGGTGAAGGGCCCGTACATGTCCGCCGTGTCCAGCAGCGACCCGCCGGCGTCCAGGAACTCGTGGATCGTGGCAATCGATTCCTGCTCGTCGCCGTCGCCGTAGAACTCGCTCATGCCCATGCAGCCAAGGCCCAGGGCGGAAACAGTCAATTGTCCAATAGTGCGTGTTTTCATGCCGTTCTCCTCAACGGTAGAACTTGCCTTAGGGGCAGCCGGCCCGCCTGTTTGCGCGGAAGCCGGTGGGTGCCGCGTACGCCACTATAGGCGCTTCCCCTTGGGGACGCGTCGATAGACAGTTGCCCCGGCAAACAGGGGGCACCTACCCCTAGACCGCTCCCGGGGGCCTGCCTAGACTGGGCGGACCCCACGCCGGGAACCTGCCCCTGATATTCATCAGGAATCGCCAGTGGAGCAGGGCGGGTCCCATGTCCGGGGTTTTTCAACCTACCCAGATCACTGCCGTCCCACCGGACGGACCTGACTACAGGAGCGATAGATGACAGGGAACAAAGCCATTGCCTACAAGGAAGCCGGCAAGGTCGAAGTAATTGATATTGACTACCCTACGTTCGAACTCAAGGACGGGCCGGGGGTCAACCCCGCCAACGTGGGGCGCCCCGTCCACCACGGGGTCATCCTCAAGACAGTCGCCACCAATATTTGTGGTTCGGACCAGCACATGGTCCGCGGCCGCACCACGGCTCCGCCGAACCTGGTCCTGGGCCACGAGATTACCGGCGAAGTGGTGGAGGTAGGCCGCGACGTCGAATTCATCAAGGTGGGCGATCTCTGCTCGGTGCCGTTCAACATCGCCTGCGGCCGCTGCCGGAACTGCAAGGAGCGCAAGACCGGCATCTGCCTGAACGTGAACCCGGACCGTCCCGGCAGCGCCTACGGTTACGTGGACATGGGCGGCTGGGTAGGGGGCCAGGCGAACTACGTGCTGGTGCCGTACGCCGACTGGAACCTGTTGAAGTTCCCGGACAAGGACAAGGCCATGGAGAAGATCCTGGACCTGGCCATGCTTTCGGATATCTTCCCCACCGGGTTCCACGGCGCGGTCACGGCGGGGGTGGGTGTTGGATCCACGGTGTATGTTGCGGGTGCCGGCCCGGTGGGCCTCGCAGCCGCCACCAGCGCGCACCTGCTGGGTGCCGCCGTCGTCATTGTGGGCGATATGAACGAGGGCAGGCTGTCCCAGGCGCGCAGCTTCGGTTGCGAGACGGTGGACCTGTCCAAGGGTGATCCGAAGGACCAGATCGAGCAGATCCTCGGCATCCCCGAGGTGGACTGCGGTGTGGACGCCGTCGGCTTCGAGGCGAAGGGGCACGGCCACGACGCCAAGGAGGCACCGGCGACGGTCCTGAACTCCCTGATGGAGCTCACGGCGGCCGGCGGGGCCCTTGGCATCCCCGGCCTGTACGTCACCGGCGACCCGGGCGGCATCGACGAGGCCGCCAAGAAGGGTGCCTTGTCGCTGAGCCTGGGCACCGGCTGGGCCAAATCCTTGAGCTTCACCACGGGCCAGTGCCCGGTCATGAAGTACAACCGGCAGTTGATGATGGCCATCCTGAACGACCGGGTGCACATTGCCAAGAACGTCAACGCCAAGGCGATTCCGTTGGAAGACGCGCCCAAGGGCTATGCCGAGTTCGACGCCGGCGCGGCCACCAAGTACGTCCTGAATCCGAACGGCTACCTCAGCTGAGCCGTGGGCGGACGGTGATGCCACGAGGGACTCCTCTCAGGCGGAAATAAGTGCTGCCCGGGCCGGGTTAGGCTTTGCACGGGCAGCACGACCGCAACGAAGGAGTTTCCCTTGAGTGATATCACCGTCCGCCACAACGCCGAGCGCAGCCGTTTCGAGATCCTCGACCGCGGGAACGTGATCGGCAAGGCCGCCTACCAGGATTACGACGGCGGCGCGTCACCACAGCGGATTTTCTACCACACGGTGATCAACGAGGAATACGGCGGGCAGGGCCTGGCCGGGAAGCTCGCCGCGGCTGCCTTGGACGCGACGGTGGAGGCCGGGACGGGCATTGTCCCGGTCTGCCCGTTCATCAAGAAGTTCGTGGCCAAGCACCCGGAGTACTCGGACAGTGTGGTGGCCGTGGCTCCGGCGCACCTGGAATTCCTCGAAACCGCCCTTTCGGCCAGGGCCCGGGCGTAGCCCCGGGCGCCGCAAACGTTGATTGTGGGCCGGCCGGGCGGTCCGGTGGAACACACCGCAAGTCTTCAGGAAGCTCCCAAACTCCGGTGATTTAATCGCATCTGTCAGCGCGGCTCAACGCCGCGCTGACGTTGTTTGTCATTGCCGAGGCGGGACAGGAGCCCTTGTATGTCCGAGCACCCCCAGGTGCCCACACCAGGCCGCGCCGCTCCGCCGCCACCGCCCGCCCAGCCGGCCCCCGGGAGGGGCCGGGGCATCCGTACGCTGGTCATCCTGGCCCTTGCCGTCATACTGGTCATCGCGGGAACCATCGCCCTTGCCGTAGCCCGGTCCGAGCCGCCGACCGGTTCCGTGGCCCCCACCCAGCCTGTGGCGGCGCCGGCACCCGTTGCGGCAGCCCCGGAGTCCCTGCAGGACAGCGTGGACACCATCCTCAGCGAGGCGGACCAGTACCGGATCGGGCTGGCGCTCGCGGACGTGTCCGGCGGCGCGGAACGCACGTTCGGCGATGCGGACGCCTTCACCGCGGCCAGCACGGCGAAGATCCTGACAGCTGCTGCCTACTATCACTTGGTGGAAAAGGGGGAGGCGGCCCTGGATGAGCCCATGGGCGACTACGACGCCGCTTTCCAGCTCAAAGCCATGGTCAACGACAGCAACAACGACTCCTGGCAGCTGCTGATGGACGCCGTCGGGTACCCCCAGTTGATTGCCTACGCGGCCTCCATCGGTGTTACCTACGACCCCGAAAAGAACCTGTTGACCGCGGCGGACATGGCCCTGATCCTGAAAAAGCTGTACGCGGGGGAGCTGCTCAACGCCGACAACACCGCCCAACTGCTCAGCTACATGCAGGACACAAACAACGAAGACCTCATTCCCGCCGGCTCCAGGGCAGGCATCGACGTCCACCACAAATACGGTGAGCTCTCCGGCGAACTGCATGACGCCGCACTGCTGAGCTACCGCGGCTCGACCTTCGCCCTGGTGATCTACACGGAAAACCGGGACGGCGTGGCCGATGACGGGCAGGCCGAGGTGATCCGGGACCTGACCCGGGCCGTTGAGGATGCATTGTTCCCGGTTGGGGTGGCGGGCAGGTAGCCAACGCCACGCCCGCGCCGTGGTCCGCCGACTCGCCCTCAGTGAGCGCTTTGGGCCAGACTGTTACCGTGAGCAACAACCCACGGACTGCCTTGGCCGTCGCAGGCCTCAGCCTGGGCACGGCACTGAACCCGCTCAACTCCTCCATGATCGCCGTGGCCCTGGTGGTGCTGCGCGCCGATTTCGGGCTCGACGTTGCGGCCGTCACCTGGGTGGTCACATCCTTCTACCTTGCTTCTGCGGCCGGCCAGCCGGTGATGGGCAGGTTGGCGGACCGGTTTGGGCCACGACGGATGTTCATGCTGGGCATGGGGCTGGTGGCCGTTACCTGCGCCCTGGCACCGCTGGCCCCGAACTTTGCCTTGCTCTGCGTGGCCCGGGCGGTCATGGCACTGGGCACGGCCACCGCGTACCCCAGCGCCGTGGTGATGGTGGGGGCGATTGCGCACCGGGCCAAGGTGGACTCGGCCCGGCCGCTGGGCCGGCTCCAAATGGCGAACACGTCGGCAGCTGCCGTCGGGCCCGTCGTCGGCGGTTTGCTCGTGGGCTTCGTGGGCTGGCAGTCGCTGTTCCTGATTAACGTTCCGCTGGCGGTGGCGGCGCTGCTGATCGTGCGGCAGGCCGCACCTGCGGACCAGGTCCGCGAGCGCGGCAGCGTGGCCCAGCTGGTGCGGGACTCGGATGTTCCGGGCATCGCAGGCTTTATCGGTGCCCTGCTGCTGGTCATGATGGCGGCGCTCAATGTGGCGCCTGACTACCGCTGGTGGATGCTGGCCGCCGGCACGGTTGTGGCAGCCCTCTTCGCCTGGCGGGAGCTGCGGTTCGCCAAGCCGTTCCTGGACCTGCGGCTGCTGGGCCGGAACAGGCCCCTCATGCTCGTTTACCTGGCGTTCGCGGTGTTCAGCAGCGTCTACTACTTCGTCTTTTTCGGCCTGCCCCAGCTCTTGCAGGAGGCGGGCGGCTATGATCCCGGCGTCGTGGGCCTGTTGATGCTGCCCCTTGCCGGGATGTCGGTGGTGGCCACCCCGTGGGCCGTCTCCGCGATGGGAAGGTTCGGTGTGCGCCGGGTGCTGCTCGCCGGCGTCGTGCTCCTGACGCTTGTGGCGGCACTGATGTGGCTGCTGACCGGCACACTGGCCATCCCCTTCGTGGCGGTCCTGACCGCGCTGATGGGGATTCCCTACGGAACCGTCAGTATCGCCACCAACCAAGGCATGTTCGTCTCCACCCGGCCGCAGGACCGCGGCGTCGCGGCAGGGATCTACCAGACGTGCCGCTACGTTGGCGCGATCACCGCTACCGTGATGATCGGTGTGTTCGCGTCCGGTGGCGTGCACCAGGACAGCTGGATGCGGATGGTCCTGGCCATGCTGGTGCTCTGCGCCGTGACGCTCGGGATCTCTGTTTTCTGGCGGCAGCAGAAGGCGTAGCCGCCTTACCCGCCGGCACCCGACGGCGGCGTCACCGGGGTGACCCGGACCCGTGCAATCCGCAGCTTGTCCATGCTGAGGACCGTCAGCACGTACCCCGGGACCTGCACCCGGTCACCGGCCTGCGCCAGCCGCCCCAAGCGGGACATCATGAAGCCTGCCACCGTCTCATAGCGTCCCTCGGGCAATTCGATTCCGGAGGCTGACGTGAACTCCTGCAGGATCAGGCCGCCGTCCACCTCGATGGACCCGTTGGCAACGGTGACACGGTCCTCGTGTTCAGCGCCGGTGTCGTACTCGTCATAGATCTCGCCCACGAGTTCTTCCACGAGGTCTTCGAGCGTGACCACACCGTCGGTGCCGCCGTATTCGTCCACCACCAAGACAATGTGCTGGTTTGTCTTGCGCATCCGGGACAGCGACGGAAGGACCCTGTTGGTTCCCGGCATGGCCAGCATGGTCCGGGCAATATCCTTCACCGGCGCTTGGTCCTGCGCCTCGCCCCGGGGCATCAGGTCGCGGATATGGACGAAGCCCAGGACGTCGTCGGGGGTCCTGCCAATCACCGGAAACCGGGAGTAGGGGCCGTCCCTGACCATTTCGCGGGCGGCAGCGACCGTTGTGGTCCCGTTGATGAAGGTCACTTCCGTGCGGGGACGCATGACCTCCTGCAGGGTCCGGTCGCCGGCGCCGAACACATCGGCCAGGATGTGGCGGTTGCTTTCCTCAAGGGCCTCGCTTTCCGCCACCATGTCCCACAGCTCCTCCGACGTGATGCTTGCCCGTTTGGCATGCGGGTCGCCGCCGAACAGCCGTACCACCGCATCGGTGGAGACGGACAGCAGCCAGATGACCGGCCGCATAACCCTGGAAAGGGTGATCAGCGGCGGAGCCAGGATCCTGGTCAGGGCGACGGGGTTTTGCAGGGCCAGCCTCTTGGGTGCCAGCTCGCCCAGGACCAAGGACAGGTAGGCCACCAGCAGCGTCATGCCAACGAACGACGCCGGCCCGGCGGCGGCCCCGAGCCCAAGGGCTTCCAGGAGGGGCACGACGACGGGCGCGATCGCCGAGGCGCCGTACGCTGCCGAGAAGAACCCGGCCAGGGTCACCCCGATTTGGACAGTGGAGAGGAACCGGTTGGGATTCCGCGCCAGGGCGGCGGTCCGGACCCCGGACTCGCCGGACTTTTCGATGCGGCGGATCTGGCCCTCGTGCAGGGACACCAGGGCCATTTCCGCTGCGGCAAAGACTCCGCCCAGCAAAACGAAACTGAGAACCAGAGCGATGTTGACCAGGGTGCCGCTGTCCATGAGTTGACCTTAGACCCGCGGGTGGCCGCGTGGACGCGGAGCTCCAGTGCGGGCTGCCGGGCGGCTGTCGTCGCTAGACGATATGTAGTAGGAGGTGGCCGGCTTGGGAGGACCACCTGTCGAGCCTCTGGACCCTTCTGGAGGTCCATTGTCGCCGGACCGTTTCCGGAGCGTCCTGCTTTGTGCCGATTCCCGTCGCCGATGCGGATCGGTGGACGCTCCGGATCTAGTTCCGGCGCTGATGGCCCTCTGTCAGAAGGGTCCGGAATATGTGGCCCAGGGGGCTGGAACCTCCTTTTCAAAGCAAGTCGTGGGTTGCCTGCCACACTTGGCGAACAGGTAGAGCCACATTTGAAATTTGGAGGTTCCAGCTATGTTCGAGCGTACAAGCGTCGGCTTGGATGTCCATGCCCGCACTGTTGTTTCATGCGCCCTGGACGCGCAGACCGGCGAAGTCATTTTGCACCGCATGACTCCGGATCGTGGTGAGATTCTCGCCTGGATTCTTTCCCTGCCGTCGCCGGTCAGAGTCGTTTACGAGGCAGGACCAACGGGCTTTGGCCTGGCACGGTTCCTGCTGGCCTCCGGGATCGACACAGTCGTCGCGGCACCATCGAAGCTCCAGCGCCCGTCCGGGGACCGGGTAAAAACTGACGCAAAGGACGCGCTGCATTTGGCCCGGCTCCTGAAGCTGGGTGAGGTCACCGGGGTAAGAATTCCATCGGCGGACCAAGAAGCTGCACGGGATCTGGTCCGTTCCCGGGAAGACGTCCGTGGCGATCTGATGCGTTCCCGGCACCGGATTTCCAAACTGCTGTTGCGCCAAGGCATCGTCTATTCCGGCGGGCAAGCCTGGACTGGCACTCATGAACTCTGGCTGGCACGCCAGCACTTCGAGAACCCGGTCCGGCAGCTGACCTACGAGTCCTCCCTGGAAGCGATGCATGAGATCTCAGACCGCCGGGACCGCCTCGATCAAGCGATCACAGAGATGGCGTATGCGAGCGAGTACACCCCGGTGGTCAGATCACTGCAGTGCCTGCGCGGCGTCTCGACGCTGACCGCGTTTGGACTGGCCGTGGAGATCGGCGACTGGGACCGGTTTACTGGTTCCACGATCGGCGCTTACCTCGGCCTGGTCCCGACTGAGCATTCCTCCGGGCAGTCCCGGTCCCAGGGGTCCATCACGAAGACAGGCAACAGCCACGCGCGCCGCCTGCTTGTGGAGGCCGCATGGCACCACCGCAGGCCCTATAACAACCCGTCCCGGCTCATGCGGTCCAGGTGGGAGGAAGCCACCTCCGAAGCACGAACCCGCGGCCATGCCGGCAATCGGCGCCTGCACGAACGCTGGCTCAGCTACCTCGAACGCCGCAAGCGCCCGGTCATCGCCAACGTCGCCATCGCCCGCGAACTCTCCGGCTGGTGCTGGTCCCTGGCCACAAGCACACCTCCGGCAGCCCGCTCCCCAAGATCGATCGCGTCCGTGCACTGATCAGAGACAGAAAGCCCCCCGGGGAAACCCAGTTGGAAGTGGTTCCTTGCAGCGCGTGGAGTAAATCCGCGATACACCTATGGGCAACCAACAACGGCCACGCCCGTCATTGCTAGACCAGCGGTAACCTCCAGCCGAACACTTCGTCCTGCGGTAACCAACCCGCGCATATCAGTCTGACCGCGCCAGTCGCCAACGACACGCTGGCCACACCCAACACCTCTTCCCAGGGCACAAAAAGGAAGCGGTCCCAGGCAATCCAGCCCGAGGACCGCTTCCTCACGCTCTTGACAAACGAGACCTACATATCAGGTGTACATCAGCGAACCGGGGGTGGTGAGCTTCTCACCGGTTTCCAGCCAGGTCTTCAGGCCGGAGAGGATCATCGGCCAGCCGCCGTAGAGCTGTTCGTTGGCCCCTTCGCGCAGGTCGCTGTGCGTAACGGTGAGGTGGCAGGAGTCGTCGCCTACCGGTTCGATCTCCCAGGTGATTTTAGAGGTGCCCTCGGCCTTGACGTCCTCGCCCCAGAGCGCCCGCATGGTCTGGACCAGGCGGCGCGGCGGATCCACCTCCAGGTTCTCGCCCTCGCCCAGGGCCTCCCCGGCCTTGGGGTTGCCCATCACGAACTTGCCACCGGGTGTCCAGTCGGACTCCATGGTGTTTCCGAATTGGTACTTGCTGCGGATGTCACTGTCGGTGATGGCTTCCCAGAGCCGTTCCGGCGTGGTCTTGATGTAAATCTCGAAGATCTTTTCCATGGGAGTTTCCAATCTGGATTTGAGGTCGCTGAGGGCAGCGGCCCATGGTTCTGCGTATTTGCTGACCCAGCGGTCGTGGACCAGGCGGATGGGCACCGGGTTGAGGAAGTGCAGCTTTTCCCGGCCCCGACGGCGGGTGGCCACCAGGCCTGCATCCTCCAGGATGCGCAGGTGCTTGGCGATGCCGAAGCGGGTCATGCTGAACCGCGCCTCAAGCGCACTCAGGGTCTGGCCGTCCTCGCGGAACAGCTCATCAAGCAGGTCCCGGCGGGTGGGGTCGGAGAGTGCTTTGAACACGTCGTCCATACCGCCAATGATAGGTGACTAAATGGTCACCTATCAAGGATTGTACGCAGTTGGCTCGAGCCGGGAGCCGCGTGGGCGGTTCCTCGCCGTCAGCCGCGCGTGCGGAACCCCGGCGGCCGGGTGGACTAGGGCCCCAGGGGGAGGAAGAGCAAGGTGAGCAGGGCGGGAAGGGTGGCGGCAAGGGTCCCCGGGACGCTCTCCCACCGCTTCGGGTAGTGGCCCTGCAGGTCGGCCAGCAGCATGGTGGGGGCGGTGAGGACCATGTTCAGGCAGCAATACACAACCAACGTGTACCCCACCACGGTTTCGCCGATGTTGACCGCCACCAGCCCGGCCGCCAGGCCCAGCGCGACCACCAGGTTCTTGTACCCGGTGGGGATGGCCCACATCATCACCGCGGGCACGTTCTCCGGCGGCGTGCTGAGGAACTTCTGCGCCCACCTGCTGCGCAAGAGCAGGAAACTCTCCACCGGGAAGACGCCCACGTAGATGGCCACGGCCATCACCGCAAAGACCTGGGACATGATGTTCATGCCGGAAGGGTAGGGCCGCGGCACTGTAGAGCACCATCCCCGGATTGGGGGATTCCACGGGAACCCGGGGAGCCGGATACTGAACCTATGTGGGAGGAACGCGCTGAGCGCGCCCGGCGGGAAATCGCCGCGCTGGCCACAGACGGACTGGACTTGTCCGCCCTCTATGCCGCCGCCCTGGCACTGGTGCGGCAGTCGGTGCCGTTCGACCAAGCCTGCTGGGCCGGCGTGGACCCCGACACGAGGGTGATGAATTCGGTCACCAACTGGCGGCCCTGGCCCGTCACCGACGAGTACGCCGTCCGGTTCGCCCAATCCGAGTATCAAGGGAACGAGCCGAATACCTTTGCCCAGTTGATGGGGCGTCCGCGCCCGGTGGCTCGGATTTCGGATGCGCCTGGCCCCGCGGTGGCCGGCAGCATCCGGATCAATGACCTCTTGCGCCCGCTGGGACTGGTGCATGAACTGCGCGGCGCGTTCCGCGTGGACCAGTCGTGCTGGGGAGTGGGCAGCCTGTTCCGTAATGGGGCGGTCGACTTCAGCGACCGGGAGGTGGAATTCCTGGCAGCGGTCACTGGCACGCTCGCCGCCGCAACCCGCATCGCCACCCGCGCCCACCACGCGGTCTGGCACCAGCATGGGGGCCCGATCATCGTCCTCGCCGGCGATCGTGGTGAGTTGCGGGCCGCCACCCCGGCCGCCACCACGTGGCTCCAGGCACTCGAAGACGCGGCTCCGGGCCGGTTCAGCATGGTGCTGTACGCCGTGGTGGAACAGGCAAAGGCGTCACGCACCGGGACGGCGCGGACCCGGATGCGGGACCTCGACGCCGGTTGGGTGGTCCTTCAGGCCAGCCGGCTCCTCACCGGGGACGATCCCGGACAGATGGTGGTCACGGTGGAGCCGGCCACCACCGGCCAGTTGCTGACCCTCCTCCTGGCTGCCTACGGCTTCACCCCGAGGGAACAGGAAGTCTGCCTGGAACTCATCGCAGGCAGCCCGGACGCTGATATCTCCCGGCATCTGTTCATCTCGCCGCACACCGTCCACGACCACCTCAAATCCATCTTCGACAAAGTGGGGGTGGGCAGCCGCGGGGAACTGGTCGCCAGGCTGACGGCAACTGGGTAGCCTTGGGCGCATGCAGAAGATATCGGTCGACGCCTTGGCGCGCCAGCAGCTCGAGGCAGCGCTCGCATCCCCCAACGGTCGTGCCGCCGATACCGTTTACGGCGGCCACGAGAAAATCCTCCGGCAATCCGTGATGGCGATGGCGGCCGGAACCCGGTTGAGCGAACACAAGAACCCCGGCGACGCCACGGTGTTCGTGATCCGCGGCTGCATCCGGCTGACCGCGGGTGGAGACTCCTGGCAGGGCAAGGCGGGGGACCTGCTGATCGTCCCGCCCGGCCTGCACAGCCTGACGGCCGAAGAGGACTCCACCTTCCTCTTCACCGTGGCCAAGCACCGCGACTGACCCATCGACTGCTCCGCAGTTGTCGTTCCGGGCGCTGAAAACGACTGGTACGGAGCACTCGAAGCAGGTTTGTCAGGAACGGTCGGTGACGCTTTCCTTCACCGGCCGTGGCTCCGGCCAGATCCGCTCCCGCGGGCCCGGCGGATAGGCGTACCTCTTCCCGGCAAAGGTGATCAGCAACGCGGCAACCACCGGGATCGCCGCCGCGGCGGGGACCAGCAGCGCGCCGCCCACCACCAGGGCGGCCGAACCGTACAGGGCACCAACGGTGATGCCCAGCTGGATGGTCAGCACGGTCAGCCCGTTGGCGGCCTCGCTGTATTCACCGCCGGCCCGGAGGATCGCCGACTGGTTGTAGATGCCGATTGCCCCGAGGCCGGCCCCCCAGACCGTCATCAGCACCAGGGTGACGGGGAGGTTTCCTACCGCCAGGGGGAGTAAAAACATCGACGCGGCGATGGCCGCCGTCGTCACGATCAGGGACCGGCGCGGGCGCGAATCCACGGTCAGCCCGGCAATCCAGATGCCCAGCAGGCCAGAGCCGCCCAGCAGGGTCAGGGAGAGGCTGGTGGCGTAGTCCGGCAGGTGCGCCTCGCGGATGAAGGGTGCGATGTAGGTAAAGAGAGCGAAGTGGGCCAACACGAGCAGCGGCCAGGCGACGGCCACGGACTTTACTCCGGGCTGGCCAATAGCCTTCCGAAGCGAGGGCCGGGCTGCGTCGGTAATGCGGCGGACCCGGGGGAGCAGCCAGAACGCGAGGACGGTGAGGACCAGCCCAAAGCCGGCCAGCACCAGGAACGCTGCCCGCCATCCCAGGAACCCGCCCAGGGCGGTGCCCACCGGAGCCCCGATGGCCAACCCCAGGCTGTTGCCGCTGAACACGATGGCCAAGGCCTTGCCCACCTTGTCCGCCGGGACCACCCGGGCCACGAACGGCGCCATGGTGGTCCAGAGCAGCCCGTGCGCCAGTCCACCCACCAACCTGGCGATCATCGCCGAGGTGAAGTCCGGCGCCATCCCCACCATGGCGTTGCTCAGCGCGAACGTCAGGACCAACGCGACGAGCAGCGCATGCCGTGGAATTTTCCCCAGGAGCCGCGCCGCCGGAACCACGGTGACAACAATGACGGCGGCGTACGCGGCGGCGAGGTAGCCGGCCACGGGCTCGGACACGCCGAGGCCGGAGCTGATCTGCGGAAGAAGCCCTGACGGCAGCAGCTCCGTGGTGATGGCAGTGAAGGCTATGGTGGCCAGCACCGCCATGGCGGCATAGGGAAAACGGGCAGGGGACGGCGCGGAAATCGCGGAAGGCATGGGGGTGCGTCCATTCAAGGGGTGGGGTTGGAAAGCGGCTCGCTGGCCGGACAAATTCCTCCCTTAAATTTACAGGATCGAACCCCCTGCTCCGCGCCGGTTACGGCGTGTTCAGGCGTGCGTCCAGCAAGCCGGCCGCGACCGCTGGAGCCAGTCCGGGCGCCAGCGGGAGGCGCGGGACTACGAGGCAGTGCCACAGGTGGTAGATATCCGCCTTGCCGGACCACACCGTCGAGGTGACATTGCCGTTCTCGTCGAGTTCCTGCTTCCAGGAACCGTGCTCGTAGTCGATGAACCAGTCGCGGGCGTGGTCCCAGATCCGCTCATACCAGTCCGCGTACTGTTGCTCGCCCGTGGCAATGTACAGGGCGGCCGCACCGCCGATCGCTTCCGCTGGTACCCACCGGATGCGGGTGGTGACAACGGGTTTGCCTTCCCAGTCGACTGTGTAGACAAAGCCCGGATGGCCGTCCGGTTGCCAGGCGTCACGGATGGCGGCATCGAACAAGCCCCGTGCATCCTCGAGGAGCCACTCCGGGACGTCCAGGCCGCGGGCCTCAAGCCCGGCACGGAGGTGGAGGAGCAGCCGCGCCCACTCCACCCAGTGGCCAGGGGTTCCACCGTAGGCGCGGAACTGGCTGGCGCGGTCATCGGTGTTGTACTCGGGCATGGGGTTCCAGTCCGGGTCGAAGTGCTCGAACACCCGGTAATTGTTGTTGCGCGCAAACCGGTGGATGAGCACCTCGGCGATGTGCAGGGCCCGTTCGAGCCACCTGTTCTCCCCGGTCACATCAGCCACGATGAGGTAGGCCTCCACCGAGTGCATGCTGGCGTTGCCGCCGCGGTATGCCTCGGTTTCCGTGAAGTCCCGGTTCCACGAGTCGAAGCACATGTTGGCCTCGTGGTCCCAGAACTTCGTGTCGGCGACCTGCAGCGCTTCATCCAGCAGCTCCCGCGCTCCGGGTCGACCGGCCGCGACGGCGCTTGCCGCGGCCAGGAGTACGAAGGAGTGCTGGTAGCCGGACTTGGTGTCGTCCACCGGACCGTCCTGGTCCACCTCCGCGTACCAACCGCCAAACTCGTCGTCGTGGAGGACGCCGTTGAGGGCGGCAATTCCGTGGTCCACGAGCGTGGCCGCTCCCGGCCGTCCCATCAGGGCGGCGACGGCGAAACTGTGCGTCATCCGCGCGGTGATCCACAGGTGGGTTGGCTTGTCGGCGAATACCTTGCCGTAGTTGTCGAGCCAGCCGAATCCGGTGGCGACCTTGGAGGCCTCGGCGAAACGGACCAACCGGTCGGTTTCCGCCTCAAGCCATCGTGCGTGGGCGGCGCTGTTCAGCCACGTCATGTCATGTCCTCTCAGTTCTCTCAGTTGCGTGGTAGGTAGAAAATATTGCGTCAGCCGGCGGCTTCAAGAACGCCGCGGACAATCGTGGCAGCCGCTCCCAGATAGGCCAGGACCACCAGGAGTTTCTGTGCTGCCCGGGCCGGAACAAATTTCGAGGCGACGTCGCCGAGCACCAGCCCGGCCAGGCAGGAGACGGCAACGGCACCCCACATGCCCAATGGCATCACGGGGAAGGTCGCGGGGGCAGTGATGGCCTTGGAGATGAGTGAGAACGTACCGATCGTGAAGAAGTACGGCTGCATGGTGGCAGCGAACGACTTATGCTGCCAATTGGTGGCGATCGAGTACATGCTGACGGCGGGCCCGCCCACTCCGGCGGCAGTGTTCATGAATCCGCTGAGGCCGCCGGCGGCCAGCAGGTAGCGCCGGCGCGACGGCAGCGTGGCGGACTTCAGTGCCAGCAGGACAGTCAGCCCGGCCGCGAGGAGCACCCCGATGGAGATCTCCAGCACCGGCGCTGGAATCAGGCGGATCAGGAAGGCCGCCGGAATGATGCCGAGCAGGGCAGAGGCAGCAAGAAACACGTAGCGCTTCCAGTCGATGTCGCGCAGCACCCGGAAGATAATGGCTCCTGCCGTCACCGCACCGCACACATTCACCAGCACCACGCCTTCCACCGGGCCCAGGAGCAGGACCAGGAACGGGGCCGCCACCAGCGCGAAGCCCATCCCGGTGATCCGCTGCATCCCGGCACCCATGACGACGGCCCCGAGGACCAGCCCGGTGGTCAGCATTTACGGTCTCCAGGCCACGTACTGGACCTCTTCGAACTCTTCGAGGCCCAAGCTCGATCCTTCCCGTCCCAGCCCTGACTGTTTGGCGCCGCCCATCGGGGCGAAGGCAACGGACGGCAGGGGGTCGTTCACGCCGACGATGCCGGCCTCAAGCTGCTCCGGGATCTCCCAGCTGCGCTTCGGGCTGCCGCTCCACACGTAAGCGGCCAGGCCCATCTCGGTGGCGTTCGCCTTCCGGATGGCGTCCTCCTCCGAGGAGAAGGTGACGACGCCGGCGGCCGGGCCGAACACCTCTTCGGTCACCAACAGTGCGTCGTCCGGAACATCGGCAAGCAGGGTGGGCGCCATGAACGCACCCCCGCCAGGGACCGCCGTGCGCTGGGTGACGCGGCGGGCGCCCCGGCCCAGGGCGTCGTCCACCAGCGCCTGTACGGCGGACACCCTGTCGGCATCGATGACCGGGCCCAGGTCCGGGACCCGCGCGCCGCCGTCGGGAACGCCATGACCGATGGTCATCGCGTCAAAGCGGGCGCCCAGCTTCCTTGCGAACTCGTCGGCGACGCTGTCCTGGACCAGGAACCTGTTGGCGGCCACGCAGGACTGGCCGGTGTTGCGGAGCCTGCCCAGGACGGCGCCGTCAACGGCCGCGTCAAGGTCCGCGTCCTCGAAGACGATGAACGGTGCGTTGCCGCCGAGTTCCAGCAGGGGCCGGACCACGCGCTCGGAGGCCGACGCCATGACCTGCCGGCCCACGCCCGTGGAACCGGTGAAACTTACGGCACGGACCGCCGGGTGGGCCATCAGCGCCGCGGTGATTTCGCGGGAAGGGCCATGGACCAGATTCACCACGCCGGCGGGAAAACCGGCGTCATTCAGGACTTCGAACAGGCCGGTCGCAGCCAACGGGGCCTTCTCGGAAACCCTGCCCACCACGGTGCACCCGGCGGCGAGCATCGCGGCGAGCTTGCGGGCCTGGATGGAGACGGGGAAGTTCCACGGGGTGAGGCTGAGGGCCACACCGACGGGCTTGCGGTTGCTGAGGTGGCGGCGCCCCCGGAGTTCAGGTGGGCTGATGGTGCCGGTGGCGCGGCGGACCTCCTCGGCGAACCAGCGGAAGTACTCCACCGAGAAGTCCACCTCGCCCTGCGCTTCGGGAAGCCTCTTGCCTGCCTCGAGTGCCAGCGTGTGCGCGATTTCGTCGCGGCGTTCCGCCAACAGCTCCGCCGCGTTGCGGAGCAGGTCTGCCCGGTGGCGGGCGGTGGTGCGGGACCAGCTGCCGAAGGCTTCGGCGGCGGCGTCGGCGGCCTTGGTGGCGTCCCCGGCCGAGCCCCAGGCGACCTCGCCCACGGTGCTGCCGTTGCCCGGATCAGTAACGTCCCTTGCGGTTCCGGCAGTGTGCCAGGTGCCGTTGACAAGGTGCCGGGCTGATGTGAGGTTCATGGAAGGAGCCTTTCGTTGGGCCGTGAGGGCACCGCCGGAGCCGCGCGTCGTCGTTGTACTCATCCCTTGCTTGCCCCTGCCGTGATGCCGGCAACGAAGTAGCGCTGCAGGAAGACGTAGGCCACCACCACCGGCAGGGAAGCCAGGATCACGCCGGCGAACAGCAGCGGGTAATTGGTCTGGAACTCACCTTGGAAGCTGAGCAATGCCAGCGGCAGTGTCCGGTTGCCGGGGGACTGGATGAACAACAGCGGGTAGAGGAGCTCGTTCCAGTGGATGACGAACAGGAAGATGGCGGCCGCGGCGATCGACGGTGCGGAGAGCGGCAGGGCGATGGATGCGTAGGTCTTCCACGGCCCGCTGCCGTCGATGGAGGAAGCTTCATAGAGTTCCTTGGGCAAGGTCCGCATAAACCCGCCCAGGATGAAGACGGCAATGGGCAACGTGGACACGACGTTGGCCAGGATCAGGCCGGCCAGGTTGTCCAGCAAGCCCAGCCTGCCAAAGAGGACGTAGAGCGGCACCATGTTGGCCTGTGCCGGGATGGCCATGCCCAGGACCAGGAATCCGAAGATTGCCCAGGACATGAACCCCTTCAACCGGGACACTGCGTAGCCGGCCAGGCTGGCCACGAACAAGGTCAACGGCACCGAAACGCCGGTAACGATCACGCTGTTCATGAAGGACGAACCCAGGTTCTGGCCGCCCACCACCTCGACGAAGTTATCCGGGGCGAGTGAATGCGGAAGGCTGAACGGGCCGGCGAACAGTTCCTGGGTGGACTTGAAACTGCCGAACGCCACCACTGTCAGCGGAATGATGATGATGACCGCGTAGATGGCCAGGATGGCGCGGCGGCTTAGTGTTGCGAGCATGCTGCTAGTCCCCCTTCGGGGTGAGCCGGAGCAACCGGCGCTGCAGCCAGGTGACCAGGGCGATCATCGCCATGAAGATAATCGACTGGGCGGCGGCGTAGCCGAACTCCGAGTTGGCAAAGGTGCTGTATATGCGGGTGGAAAGGATATCCAGGGCTGCCTTGGGCGGGTTGCCGGCGATGCCAAGGATCAGGTCGAAGGCCTTGAAGGACTGCACGGTGGTGTAAGCCACCACGATGGAGGTGGCCGGGGCCACGAACGGCCAGGTGATGGATTTGAACTGCTGCCATTTGCTGGCGCCGTCCATCTCCGCCGCTTCGTAGAGTTCCTTGGGGATGGCCTGCAGCCCGGCGATGTAGACCACCATCATCTGGCCCGAATGGAACCAGACCTGGGTGACGGCCACCCAGTACAAAGCTTGGGCGTCGTTGCCGAGGTAGGCTCCACCGTCCACCCCGACGGTTCGGAGGACGGAGTTGGCCAGGCCGAAGTTGGGGTCGTAGATGAACTTCCAGATGAAGGCCACCGAGACGGAGGACAGGATGGTGGGGAAGAAGAACAGTGCCCGCAGCAGGATGCTGCCCCGCGAGTTCTTGGTCAGCAGCAGGGCCAGGACCAGCGAGAACGCTGTCTGGGCGATCACCACCAGCAGCACGAACTTCAGGTTGTTCGTCAGCGCGTTCGTAAACAGCGAGTCCTTGGTGAACGCCCGGACGAAGTTGTCCACGCCCACATAATTGAACGCCGCGGAGAATCCGTTCCAGTCCGTGATGGCGTACTGGAACGCCTGCAGCGTCGGCATCACCAGGAAGAAGGCGACGACGGCGACTGCGGGCAGCGGGAAAAGGTACAGGGCCGGATTCACCCGTGTGGGAGAGCGGCGGCGCACCTTGGCAGGGTTGTCGGGGGTGTGGCTGTCCGGGGCCTTCCGCCGGGCAGCCGTTCCCGGATGGATGCTCATAGCCGTTCGTCAACAATCTTCTGGGCGGCAGCGGCTGCCTGCTCCGGGCTGGTGCCGGAAATGACGGCCGTGGCGCTGGCCTCCACCGCGTTGCGGACATCGAGGTTATTGAACTGGAAGCGGGCGGCGAGTGCCGTCTTCTTCTGCAGCCAGGGACTGAGGCGCTTCAGGTCCGGGTTGGTGTACTCCACCTTGTCCACGGAGACGTGCTGGGCAGTCTGGTTGGCGTAGTAGCCGGCGTTCTCGGGCTCGGAGAGGAAATCGATCCATGCCGCCGCGGCCGCCTGGTTCTTGCTGGCGGAGTTGACGCCCAGGATGAAGGTGGCGTTGTAGGCGCCCTCGTATTTGCCGTTGCCGTCGGAGGTGGTGTTGGGGAACACCAGGTCGATCGGGAACTTGGCACCGAGTCCGCGGACCGCGGCGAGGTGGTAGGAGCCGGTGGCGAGCATGGCGGCCTTGCCCTGGGAGAACAGGTTCTGGGCCGGTTCAACGGCGGTGCCGGTGGCGTTGGGCTGCACGAAGGGCTTCAGGTCCTTGTACTGGCCCAGCATCTTGAGGAACCAGTCGTCCGTGCACTTGAGCTTGCCCTGCTCGATCTGGGCGCACATGTCGTCCACGGGGGCGTTGTTGGCGATCATGCAGTTGAACAGCTGGCCGCCGTTTCCGACGTCGCCGCCCGGCCAGGAAATGGGAATGACCCCGGAGGCGGCGAGTTTTTCGCACATGCCCAGGAAGGCGTCCCAGTTCTTGGGCGAGGTTTCTGCACCGGCCTTGTCGAAGAGGTCCAGGTTGGCCATGGGCATGGGGAAGACCACCTGGTAGGGCAGGCCGAGCTGGTTGTCGCCGCTCTGCCCGGCGGACAGGAGTCCCTTTTGGTAGTTGCCTACGGCTTTGCTGCCCTTGAGGTCGGTGTACACCCCGGCCTCGGTGAAGTTCTTAAACTGGGAGCCGCGGAAGGTGGCGAACGCGTCGCCGATGGAGCCGCCGCGAAGCTTCTGCAGTGCCTGGGCGTTGTAGTCGTTGGAGGTCGAGATGTCCTGGGCAATTTCCACGCCGTCGTGTTGTGCCACGAAGCGCTTGATGAGTTCGTCGAATACGGCCTTGTCCTCGCCGCGCCAGTGGGCGAAGGACACCTTGCCGGTGACGGCTCCGGTGGCGGGTGCCGACGGACCGGTTGCCCCTCCCGGCTTGGTGGAACCGCCGGGCCCGGCGCACGCTGCCGCAGCGGCGCCGAAGCCCAGGGCCCCGAGAAGGGCGACTGCCTGCCGGCGTGAAATCTGACTCACAATAATCTCCTCGTTGAGTGTTTGCTGTGCCTTGTTTGCTTGCTGCTGAGAGGGGCCGGGCCCCGTGACGGTGCTTGTGGTGCGGGAGAACTGCCTAGGCGTTGGTCCTCTGGGCGGACACGACGTCGTCCACCACGGCGCAAAGGCGCTGCAGCCTGCGGACGGCGTCGGTGGAGAGGGATTCGACGACGTCGGGAGCGCCGATGCAGGAAGCCCAGACTGCGCGTCCGGAGAGGAAGCCGCTGGCACCTTCGAGGCAGGCCCACCGGACGGCGTCCGGGAAGACGTCTTCGGGAACACCGGAGGAGAGGACCACCCACGGGCCGTCGATGGCTTTGGTGAGCTCGGCGCAGGCGTCGCGGACGTCAGCTTCCGAAGCCTGGCCGTGGAACGGGACCTCGGCCTTGTACAGGTCGGCACCCAGGCTGCCCAGTTCCTTGGCGGCGGCCAGGATGCCCGCGTTCCAGTCAAAGTCGCCGCCGGCCAGGGGCTTGCGGGAGACGGGTTCGATGATGCTTATCAGCCCCGCGGACCGGCAGCTGTCCACGAACTCGCGGACCATGGCCACGCGGCCCTCGGCGGGTTCGTCCGGGCGGTAGAGCACCAGCAGCTTCAGGGCCTTGACGCCGAGGGCGGCGTATTTGTGCGGATCCACCAGGCGGTCGATGGTCACTTCGCCCACCAGTTCGCCGTGGGCGGGTTCAAAGTGATCGGCGGAGGCGATCAGCCCGCAGCCGGGGTCCACCACGCCTTCCTCGATTGCGTGGTCCAGGGCGAACTGGCGGTCGATGAGGACGCCGGAGGCATAAGGGGTCAGGATCCGGGCCGCCTCGAGCTTGAAGTCCCGGAGGTCCTGGTCCGTGACGGGCTGGTCGGTGTGCTCTGCGAACATGTTGCGCATGGCTTCGCGCTGGTCAACGGCGAGCATCGCAAAGGCGCCTGAGGGCCGTTGGAGCGGGGAGAGGTCTGCATGGTTCATGGGCTGGCTACTTTCAGCTGGGCGGGTTGGGTCAGGAATGGTGGTTGGAGGCGAATTCGGTGGTGATGGCCTGGCGGGGGATGGCAGAGCGGCCGTCCAGCCCGGCACAGGATGCTGCGGCGGTGCGGCCGGCGAATGCGGCGGCGTCCACCAGCGGCAGGCCTGCGGCAACGGCTGCGAGGAGCGCGCCGTGGTAGACATCGCCGGCGCCGAGGGTGGAAACGATGTCCGCCGGCGTGGCCGGTACGTGGACGGGATCGCCGCCGCGTTCCAGGACCCAGGCGCCGTCTGAGCCGGCGGTGGCCACGACGGCCGCGGCGCCGTCGTCGAGCGCTTTGCGCAGGAGGGCTCCGGGGGAGTGCCCGGCGCCGTACTCTGCCTGGAGCCTTTCCACGGTAGGTACGTAGAGTGCGATGCCGCCGGGGCTGAAGGAGGCGATGGGATTGCCGGCGTCCACGCTGATGTTCAGCGATCCGGAGCGGGCACCTGCGACGGCATTCCATCCCAAGTGGTCGGCATGGACCCAGGCGGCGGATGCCAGCAGGTCGAAGAAGCGGCTGCCCGCAGGGAACCTGACCGGCGGCACGGGCCTGGTGACGATGGCCCGGCTCTCGGTTGCCTTGCTGACGATGATCACGCTGGCGCCGGTCTTGACGCCGCGATCGCGGATCACGGCGGAGGTGTCCACGCCTTCGGCTTGCAGCCCGGAAATGATGCGGTCGCCTTCTTCGTCGGTGCCGAGGACGCCGGCGAAGGCGGTATCCGCCCCCGCCCGTGCTGCTGCGACGGCTGCCGTGGCTGCAGGGCCGCCGCCCGCCGTCGCGAAATCCGTGGCCACGGTCCGGCTGTCCGCAGCGGGGTAATCCTGCACCAGGGCAATGGAGTCAAGAGTGGCGCAGCCTACGAAGAGCAGGGGTCCAGTTGACGGTTGGGGCACGTTCCACCTCGTTGTAGTTCCGGCTGGTATTGAAGAAATATACACATGCTATGTTGGAAAAACAACACTTTCTGTATAGTTGTGTTTGGGATGCAACGCCGCACCCCCCACTCAACGTAGAGAAACGGAGCAGCTCATGTCATTGCCTACTGCGGAATCTGTCCGGACCATCCGGTACGGACTCATCGGGGCAGGCCACATGGCCCGCGAACATGTCAGGAACCTCGCCTTGATCCCCGGGAGCCGGATCACCGCAGTGTCAGACCCCACGCCGTCATCCCTCGACGAGACTGCCAAGGAAATCGGCTACGACGTGCAACTCTTCACCTCGCACCAGGAACTGCTGGCCTCGGGAACGGTTGACGCGCTGGTGATTGCCAGCCCCAACGACACCCACTTGGGCATCCTGAAGGACATCTTCGCCAGCGGCACCAACCTCCCGGTCCTGGTCGAAAAGCCCGTATGCACCAGCGCAGAACAGGCGGACGAGCTCGAAGTCCTCGCCGCGGGCTACCCGGCACCGGTGTGGGTTGCCATGGAGTACCGGTACATGCCGCCGGTCCAGGAGGTTATCCAGGCGGCACACACCGGAAAGCTTGGGAACATCTACATGCTTTCCATCGTGGAACACCGCTTCCCGTTCCTGCACAAGGTGGATTCCTGGAACCGCTTCGCCGAGCGGACGGGCGGCACCCTGGTGGAGAAGTGCTGCCACTTCTTCGACCTGATGCGCCTGATCCTCCAGGACGAGCCCGTCCGGATTTACGCCAGCGGCGGCCACGACGTCAACCATATGGACGAGGTGTACGACGGCAAGGTCCCGGACATGGTGGACAACGCCTACGTCATCGTCGATTTCAAGGGAGGCCGGCGGGCCATGCTGGAGCTGTCCATGTTCGCCGAAGGGTCCAAGTTCCAGGAGCGGATCTCCATCGTGGGCGACGCCGCCAAGATCGAAACCCTCATCCCGGTGGCGGCCAACCACTGGATCCCCGGCGACGAAGCCGAGGCGACCGTGGAATTCAGCCCCCGGTCCCCGCTGGGCCCCCTGAAGCATGACGTGCCGGTGGATGAGGCGGTCCTCGCCGCCGGCGCCCACCACGGCTCCACGTACTACGAGCACCTTGGATACCGGAAGGCAATCCTGGGCGAAGGCCCCGTAGAGGTGACTGTTGCCGACGGCCTGCAGTCCGTGCGGATGGGCCTGGCAGCGGAACGTTCTATTACGGAAGGACGCCCCGTGGAGCTCGCGAATGCGGCTTCCGGGGTACGTTCATAAGAAGATTTGTGTTGGAAGTCCAACACGCCGCCAGGCTCTGCCCGGCGCATTGGGGAGGGATAAGCAGCTTATGAGCACAGCACATGGAGAGGCGCCGCTGACGCCGCGCCAGCGCACCATCCTCGATGAGTTGGGACGGAAAGGCTTCATTTCCACGAACGACCTCGCGGGGACGTTCGCAGTCTCCGACATGACCGTACGGCGGGACACCCGGGTGCTGGCCAAGCGGGGCCTGGCCCGGGTGGTCCACGGCGGGGTCAGTGCCGTGGACGGGCACGGCCAGAACGCCGACTTCGCCGCCCGGGTCCGGGAGGACGCAGACGCCAAGCTCCGGGTCGCACGGGCCTGTGTGTCGATGATCAGCGAACGGGACGCCATCATCCTTGACGCCGGTACCACCACGTACCAGATCGCCCAGGAACTGCCCACGTCCTTCAGGGGGACCATCATCACGCACTCGGCCCCGGCCATCCAGCGCTGCCTGCAGTTGACCGAGGCGCGCACCATCTGCCTCGGCGGGGAGCTGCTGCTGGACAGCCAGGCGTTCAACGGTCCCATGACCGTGAGCGCGGCTGCCGGTTTGCGCGCCAAAACGGCGTTCATCGGGGTGACCGGCATCCACGATGAGGCCTTCTACATCGAACGCGACGTGGAGCGCGCCACTAAGATCGCCCTTATGAATTCGGCGGAACAGGTAGTGGTGGTGGCAACGCACCAGAAGATGCTCAGGTATGCGCTGGCGCGGCTGGCAGCATTTGATGCGGTGGACATCCTGGTGACGGATGCCCCACCGCCGCAGGAAATCGAGGATGCCCTGGGCGCCGCCAACGTCAAGCTGATGGTCGCCGCATGAGCGCCCGCCTGCGCGTCTGCCTGCCCGCCCAAGACCTGCTGGACGCACTCGCCCCGGTGGACGGCGTCGAGTTTGTGCTCTGGGACCTCGCGGGCCCGGCCCCCGAGGGCCGGCTGGACCTCCTGGTGCCGCCCTACATGGGCAAGCCGTCCGCGCTCGCCGCGCTGGAAGGCGTGGACGTAGGCCTGGTGCAGAGCCAGTCCATCGGGTACGACGGCGTAGCGGGCATCCTGCCCGGCGGTGTCACCTTTGCCAACGCGGCCGGAGTCCATGAGACCTCGACGGCGGAGCTCGCCGTGGGCATGATGATCGCGTCCCAGCGAGGCATCCCGGACTTTGTCCGGAACCAGGACAACGGCACATGGGACAACAGCCAGCGCCCCAGCCTGGCGGACCGGCGCGTCCTGCTGGTGGGTTACGGGGGAGTCGGCAAGGCCATCGAGGCCCGGCTCCTCCCGTTCGAAGCCGAGGTCACCCGGATGGCCAGCCGTTCACGCGAGGACGGTGGCGGAACCATCCACGGGATCGACTCTCTCTACGAACAGCTGCCGCTGCACGAGATCGTAGTGGTCAGTGTTCCCCTCAACGGGCAAACAGAGCACCTTGTGGACGCCAAGTTCCTCGCCGCCATGCCGGACGGCGCCCTGCTGGTGAACGTGGCCCGCGGCCCCGTGGCCAACACCGACGCGCTGCTGGCCGAGACTGCAACCGGCAGGCTCCGCGCCGCCCTGGACGTCACGGATCCGGAACCGCTGCCCGCCGGCCACCCGCTGTGGACCACCCCCGGAGTGCTCATCACTCCGCACGTGGGCGGCGCCAGCTCGGCCATGTTCCCCCGCATGGTTCGCCTGGTCAGGAAGCAGATCGGACTGCTGCTCGAGGGCCGCGAACCCGTCAACGTGGTCCTCCCTTAACGCCGGCGGCCTGCGGCCCTATGCTTGGCCCATGTCTACTTTCGAAGTCCGCCGCAGCGCGGTCATCCCTGCCTCCGCCGAGGAGATCTTTCCGCTGGTGAACAACTTCCACGAATGGACCGCCTGGTCCCCCTGGGAGGCGGTCGATCCGGGCATGAGCCGCCGCTACTTCGGCAGCGAATCAGGGGCCGGCGCAGGCTATGAGTGGAACGGGAACCGCAAGGCCGGCAGCGGAACCATGGAGATCGTGGAGTCGGTGCCTCCGAGCCGCCTAGGGATCCGGCTGCAATTCACCAAGCCGTTCAAGGCCCTGAACCCCACGACGTTCACGTTCAGCCCGGCTCCTGGCGGCACCGAGGTGACGTGGCTGATGACCGGGGAGAACAAAGGGCTCGGTAAGGTCTTTGCCCTGTTCATGAACATGGACAAGCTGGTGGGCGGCGACTTTGAGCGCGGCCTCGCGGCGCTCGCAGCCACGGTCGCCGCCCGGAAGAGCTGATCGCTCCATGGGCGTCGTGGATGATGCCCTGGCCGCGACGGATGAACCGGGCCGCTGCTGCCTCCGGCATGTGGTGGAGATTGCCCGGTCCGTGGCCCCGGACGCCACCGAGGGCATGAGCTACGGGATGCCGGCCCTCAAGGTCGACGGCAAGCCGCTGGTGGCTGCCGTGGCCGCGGCCGAGCACCTTTCGATCTTTCCATTCTCCTCGGCCGTGGTGGAGGCGGTGGCCGGACGCCTGGAGGGCTACTCGCTGTCCAAGGGAACCATCCGCTTCAGCGCAGCCAGGCCGGTGCCGGACGACGTCGTAGCGGACATCGTCAGGCTGCGGCTGGCGGAAATCCGGAAGTGAAACCCTGCAGTTGAGGACGTCGGTTGGTTCCGCAACGGGAGGGTCTCTGCGAAAATTATCCAGTGACTTTACTTAAGCGGACAACCTCTTTGCCGGCTGATGGACCTCCGCGGTTTGCTGACCCCCGCCGTACGGGAGCCCTGCTTGGCCTTGGGGGTGCATGCCTCTTCGTGTTCTCCTACACGTCAGGGTTTGCGGACCTATTGTCCGGCGCCGCGCGCGTCCTGGTCCTCGGGGCGGTGGGCGCCAGCCTGTGGTTCCTCTTCGCCAGGCCACGTTTCCTGGGACCCTTCGTGCCACCCCGCGGCAGACACATTGCGGTCTATGTCCTGTGCGTGGTGGCTGAATTCGCGCTGATAGCGGCCGGTAGTTCATTGCTTGACGCCCGAGGTGCGCTGGTGCTGCGTCCGGCGCTGATCGCACTGGTGGTCGGCCTCCATTTCGTGCCGTTCGCGTGGGCCTTCAAGGAGCCCATGTTCTACCTTCTGGGCGGACTGCTCGCAGCGATTGGCGGTATTGGGCTGCTGAGCGGGACGGAACCGGGCGCGGCGTCGGCGGCGGCGACCGCCGGAGTGGCCATGGCGCTGGTCCTGCTTGCCTACAGCCTCGGAGCCTTCTCCAAGCTTCGGCGGGCAGGAACGCCTGCGAAGCGGTGAGGAACGCTGTGGCAGGACCAAAGGACCTGCCGGCCCGTCCACGGCGGCGCCTATCCTGAACCCATGCCTGACACCTTCGCATCCCTGGTGGACACCTTCAAGAACATGGGCGTGGCCCGCGCCTACGGCACGACGGTCACTCTCGGCGGGGAGGAGATCGTGCCCGTGGCGCTGGTCTCCTTCGGCTTCGGTGGCGGCATGGAATCGGAGAAAGGTGCGTCAGGTGGAGGCGGCGGCGGGTTCGTCCTGCCCTTGGGGGTGTACCGGACAGTCAATGGCAGGGCGGCGTTCCGCCCCAACACCATCGCCGTCCTGGCATGCCTGGTTCCCCTGGTGGCCGTGGCAGGCAGGGCGGCCCGCAGGGCCATCTCGGCGGCCCGGAAATAGCTGCACTGCCGCTGCCCCACCCGCAATAAAAACCCCTATTCCATGCGGGGACGAACAGTTCCATAATGGCCTCGTAGACTTCGGGAACCCCGTACCGATGGCTTCTGCCGCCGCGGATCAGGGAGCTCCAGGTGGCCGCCCCGGCATTCGGCGGGAAGGACGGCCACGAGGCCCGGCGGGGGACGGCCGGACCGATTCGGGGGAGAGCATCGCCATCAGGAAAAGTGGCAAGGAGAGTTGTTGTCATGCTCAAAGATCTGGAAGTCATGGCTGTATTGCCGGCAAAGGACATTGACCGGGCACGGGAGTTCTACCGGGACAAGCTGGGTTTGGAGCCCGAGCGGACCATGAGTGACGGCGGGCTCGTGTACCGGTGCGGGAAGGGTACCGCGTTCCTGATTTACCAAACGGACAACGCCGGCTCGGCCAAGAACACGCAGATAGGGTGGGGAACCGATGACGTACGGCGCGACGTCGAGGAGTTGCGCGGCCGGGGCGTCGTTTTCGAGGAGTACGACATGCCCGGACTGAAGACAGAGAACGGCATCGCCTCGATGGAGGGAATGGGCGACGCCGCCTGGTTCCTGGACAGTGAGGGCAACATCCTGAACATTTCATCGCTGCCCCGTTGAACGCCGCGGCCCGCTGTCGCAGGCCCGGCACATTAAGGACGACGCCGGCACCCGCCGCCGGAAGCACCTGCACCCGGGTGCCCCGGCAGGGGCAGGGCCGGCGCCGCCGCAGATTGAGGTTGTGGGAAGGGGCGCGATGAGCGTCGAGGAGGTGGCACCGAAGACCGCTGGCGTCTCGGTGGAGTTGCTGGCTGCGGTCGACCTTGCCGGCGAGATCGACGGGATGGAAGGGCGCCAGTTGCGGATGCGGATGGTGACCATCGAGCCCGGTGGAGTGTTCGGCCCCCTCCATGACCATGCAGGCCGGCCTGGCACTGTCTATGTCCTCTCGGGGATCATCACCGACCACCGGGACGGGGTTGCCACGGAGTACGGGCCGGGCGTGGGCTGGCCGGAGGACCGGAACACCCTGCACTGGCTGGAGAACCGGGGAGTGGTGCCGGCGGTCGAAATCTCGGTGGATATCATCGGCGCGCCCATGCCGTAAAGCTTGTCCGGGCTTTGCCGCAGGTGCCGGGATCGGCCGTACCCGCCCACCCGACTCTCAGACGGCCGGTTCCCGCCTGCCCAGCGCCATCCGGAGCGCGCCGCGGAAAGTAATCCGGTTCCGCCTGCTCACCGCCACCACCGCCGCGATTCCGGCCAGGAGCACCACGATGCCGCCGGAGGCGACCGACCAGCGTGCACCGTACTGGCTGCCTATCCACCCCACCAGGGGCGAACCCAGCGCGGTGCCGCCTTGCAGCACTGCCAGGTACAGCGCCAGGACGCGGCCACGGAACGGGGCTTCCACGGAGAGCTGGATGCTGGTGTTGCAGCTGTTCAGGAAAGTGATGGACGCCAGGCCCACCGGAACCAGGATGGCTGCGTACGTCCAGAACGATGGCGCCAGGCTGCCGAGGATCGTGAAGAAGCCCAGCCCCAACGCGCCGCCCAGGAGGAAGCGCAGCCGGGGGCCGGACCGGCGCGCGGCCAGGAGGGCGCCGGCGAGCGTACCTACCGCCATGATCGAGCCGAGGAGCCCGAATTCACTGGGCCCCATGCTGAACTCGGTGGTGGCCATCAGCGAGTTGATGACCGGGAAGTTCATGCCGAACGCGCCCAGGATACCCACCAGGACCATGATCAACATCAGATCCGGACGGCGGCGCACATACCGGATGCCCTCCACCACCTGGTGCTTGTTGCGTTGGCCTGCCACGGGGGCCGGCTGGGTGATGCGGATCCGGAACAGCGAGACCAGGACGGCGGCGAAGCTGGCAGCGTTGAGCAGGAACACCGGGCCGGTGCCCACCCACGCGATGAGGACGCCGGCGATTGCGGGGCCGGTAAGCCGGGCGGTATTGAAGGACGCCGAGTTCAAGGCCACTGCATTGGAGATGTTGTCCTGGCCAACCAGTTCGGACACGAAGGCCTGGCGGGCGGGGGCATCCACGGCGCTGGCAACTCCCAGGCAGAACGCAGCCACGTAGGCGTGCCACAACTGGGCGGTGCCGGTGACCACGAGCAGGCCGATGGCCAAGCCGGTGAAGCCCATGGCCAGCTGCGTCCACATCAGGATGATGCGCTTGCGGTACCGGTCCGCCAGCACTCCGCCGTACGGGCCGAACAGCAGCATGGGCAGGAACTGCAGGCCGGTGGTGAGGCCCACCGCGGCACCGGAGTGGTCCGTAAGGACGGTCAGGACCAGCCAGTCCTGTGCCACCCGCTGCATCCAGGTGCCGATGTTGGACACGATCGCGCCGCCGGCCCAGATGCGGTAGTTGGGGTTTTCGAGGGCCCGGAACATGGCACTCATTTGGCGCTCATTTCCTGCATGATGCGGGCCGCGCGGCTCAGTGTGAGCCGGTCATCCTCGCTGAGTCCTGCCACGCGCCGGGCCAGCCAAGCGGTCCGCTGCCGGCGTGCTTCCTCGAGGACCGTCCTGCCGGCGTCGGTGATGTCCACGCGAACCTGGCGGCCGTCGTCGGGATGGGCGGACCTGGTGACGAATCCTTGGTCGGCGAGGGCGTTGACGATCCTGGTCATGGACGGGGCCTGGACGTGTTCGCTCTCTGCCAGTGCGCGCAGCGTGCTGGGACCGCTGCCGTTGAGCAGGGCCAGGACGGTGTACTGGCCAGGGGTGATGATGTCGCCGGTTGCTTCGACGCGGAGCCGGCGGGACGTGCGCATCACGGCGGTGCGCAGGTCGATGGCGAGGGTGTCCGGGGCGGTGGGGTCTGCTGTGGCCTGGGGTTTGGTGTGGGCGGGTGACATGTAAGCGGGTGCGCCTCCTGCTGCGGTTATTTAGCACTGCTAATTAGTTCTGCTAACTAGTATGCCGCTCATGGTTGCCCATGGCAACGGTCCAGTGTGTGGTTTTGCTGACAGGCTCGGGCAGAATGGGAGCCGTGACTGGGCGCAGAACCGACAAGAACCGCAAACCCGCGCGGCCGTGGAAGATAAGGCTGAACCTGGCGGTCACCGTCCTGGTCCTTTGCCTGGGGCCCATCATGATCGGTGCGGGCAGCTTCATGATCAACGCGGACGAAGAACTCGCGCGCACTGGAGCGCGGGCAACCGGAACGTCCTCCACTTTGACGATGTCACCAAGGCATCCCAGCGCAGGATCCGGGTTGACTTCACGACGCCGGACGGATCGGCCCACCGGACGTTCGCGGCCGTGGACCACGACCAGCACCCTGTGGTGGGAACCGATGTTCCTGTGATCTATGCCGAAGATGATCCTGGCCGGGCGATCGTTCCGGGCTATGAAAGTGGCGGAGAGTGGTTCCGTGGTGCCGGCGTGGTCCTGACAGCGCTCTTCGGTGGAATTGGAACCCTGGCCGTCGTCCTGATGGGAGTGGGGGCCCTGCGCGGCTTCCTTCGGAGGCGCGCCACACGGCGCGTGGTGTGAGCCGGGGCGCAGGTCTGGCCGCCCAGGCGCCACGGGCGTAGGCTCTGACGCACCATGACTGAACATCAGCCCTATGAACTGATCCGCCGGTATCCACATTTCGAGCTCCGTTGGTATCCGGCTTACGTCGTGGCTGAGGTCAAGGTCAGGGCGGACTTTGACCGGGCCGGAAACGCGGCGTTCCGCTACCTGTTCAATTACATCAGCGGCAACAACTCCGCCCGCCGCAAGCTGGCCATGACTGCGCCCGTCATCCAGGAGCCTGGTTCCCCGCAGAAGCTGGCCATGACGGCTCCCGTGCTGCAGCAGGGGCCGTTGCCGGGAGCCCGTGGGCCGGCGGAGTTCGTGGTGGGATTCGTGCTCCCGGCCGGCGTCACGGCCGACACGGCCCCGGCTCCCGCCGACCCCAGGGTGACGGTGCGCGCCGTTCCGGCCTCCCTTTCCGCTGCCCTCAGCTTCACGGGCGGCGGCTCCGCTTCTTCCTTCGAGCGGCATACCGCGGGGCTCCAAGCGGCACTGAAAGTTGCCGGGCTGACGCCGGTCGGCGCTCCGCGATACGCGCGCTTCGACCCGCCCTTCAAGCCCTGGTTCCTGCGACGCAATGAAGTGCTGCAGGACATCAAAGAGCCAGGATAGCGGGCGCCGGACCACTGCCTGCCGCTGGCGGAGGAGGGCGTTCGCGCCCACCGGGGGGTGGCCGGCCTGGATCGTGCGGTCCCAGGCTGGCTGTTGATACTGGCGTTGGCGCTGCGAAACCTGCCACGCCGGTCGTACAAGCAGCTCCGATAGTTTCTTCCAACCCTGGAAAATACGGAACTTGGCCTGCGCCTGGACCGACTTTTTCCGGACGGGGGCCTTCTGTATGCATCCATGTTAGCGTTCGCATCCGCGGCAATGCGGAGAATGGAGTGCGCTCCTACTTTCACGTACCTGTTGTTATTGCTGAAAGTTTACGATAGTTTCTCTGTGTGATGCAGGTCGCACTGGTGGGGAACCCGCGGCCAACATGCCAACCAAAGGACAATGATGACCAGCGAGCAACGCACCCATACACCCGAACACCGGCTTAAGCGCCTGCATGACCGGCTTGGCGGCATCGCCTACGGAGGGGATTACAACCCCGAGCAGTGGCCGCGCGAGGTGTGGGACGAGGACGTCCGCCTCATGAAGGAAGCAGGGGTCAACCTGGTTACCCTGGCCGTTTTCTCCTGGAGCAGACTCGAAACGGCGGACGGCATCTACGACTTCAGCTGGCTGGACGAGATCATGGACCTGCTGCACGCCAACGGCATCGGCGTGGACCTGGCCACTCCGGACGCTGTCCCGCCGGCCTGGCTGATCGCCCGGCACCCGGACATCCTTCCGGTCCTGGCTGACGGCAGCACCTTCGGCTTCGGCTCCCGCCAGCACTTCGACGTCTCCCACCCCGCCTACCGGGAAAAGTCCCTGGCGATGGCGGAAAAGATGGGGGAGCGGTACGCCGCCCACCCCGCCCTGTGCATGTGGCACGTCAACAACGAGTACGGCCCCGTCTCCTACGGCCCGCACGCCGACCGCGCCTTCCGGGAATGGCTCCAGGACAAGTACGGCAGCCTGGAGGAACTGAACCGGGCCTGGAGCACCGACGTGTGGGGCCAGGTCTACTCCGACTGGGCCCAGGTCAATGCACCTGCCCAGCCCCGCACCTGGTCCAACCCGTCCCGCCGGCTCGATTACCACCGGTTCACCTCGGACAGCATGCTGGCGCACTACAAGGCCGAACGGGACATCCTGCGCCGCCACACGCCGGAACTGCCCGTTGTCACCAACTTCATGCGCTTCTACAAGAACAACGACTACTGGGCCTGGGCCGCCGAGGAAGATGCCGCCGCACTGGACATCTATCCGGACCCTCGCGAATCCGACGCGCACGTTGCCGCCGCCCTCAACTTCGACCTCATGCGCTCACTGCGGAAGGGCCAGCCCTGGCTGGTCATGGAACAAGCCACCGCAGCCGTCAGCCAATGGTCCGTCAACGTCTCCAAACTGCCCGGCAAGATGCGTTTAGGCTCCTACCAGGCGATTGCCCAGGGAGCCGATTCCATCCTCTTTTTCCAGTGGCGCCAGGCCAGGGGAGGCACCGAACGCTTCCACTCCGGCATGGTCAACCATGCCGGCCCCAACACGCGGGTGTTCCGGGAGGTCTGCGAACTGGGCCGGGAGCTCAAGAACCTCTCCGGAATCACCGGCACCCGCTCCACCGCCAAGGTGGCGCTGGTCTTTGACTGGGACTGCTGGTGGGCCCTGGAACTGGGCAACTCGCCCCGCTCGGACCTGAGCTACGCGCAGGAAGTCCTCCGCCTTTACCGGCCCTTCTTTGACGCCAACATCACCGTGGACTTCGTGGACACCACCAGCGACCTTCACCAGTACAGCTTGGTGGTCCTTCCCGCCACCTACCTGCTTACCGACGACGCCGCACAGCGCTACGAGGACTACGTCGCCGGCGGCGGCCGGCTGGTGGCCAGCTACCTCTCCGGCATTGTGGACCAGGACAACACGATCCGGCTCGGCGGCTACCCTGGCGCCCTCCGCAACGTCCTGGGCGCGTGGAGCGAGGAGATGCACCCGCTGGCCGGGGAGGGCGAGGCCGTCAAGCTTTCAACGGCCGACGGCGGCACGGCCTCAGCGGATTACTGGACCGAACACCTGCACGCCACCTCGGCGGAGGTGCTGGCCAGCTACGCCTCGGGCAGGCTGGCCGGGTCGCCGGCCGTCACCCGCAACAGTTTCGGCCGCGGCACCGCCGTCTACCTCTCGGCGAGGGTGGACGGCACCTACCTGGAGGAACTGCTCGACGCCGAACGGACCGCTGCGGGGATCCGCCCCGAACTGGACGCACCGCTGGGAGTGCAGGTCCGCCGTCGTGCCGGCAACGGACGCAGCTACCTGCTGGTCCTCAACCACAACGACGCACCGGCCCGGGTGGATGTTGGGGCGGGCGGCACGGACGTGCTCACCGGCACCCGAATCACGGGTGCAGTGGAACTGGCCGCCAACGGGGTCCTGGTCCTGGAAGAGGCAACTGGCGAACACGCCCGCACATACGCAGAAGCCGGCCGGTAGGAGGCAACATGGCCACGCAATTGGAAGTACCTCCCGGAGCGGTCACCACACAGCCGCCCGGCCGCAAGGACAAACCACGGAACAAGCCCGGCGGCTGGAAGCTTGCCATCAAGCGCGACTGGCGGCTCTACACGCTGGTGCTGCTGCCGCTGGCCTACTTCGCCATCTTCCGCTACCTGCCCATGGCCGGCAACGTCATCGCGTTCCGGCAATTCCAGCCCGGCGGCAGCATCTTCGGCGAGAAATGGGTGGGACTGAAGTACGTCACCCTGTTCATCAACGATCCCAGTTTCTGGCAGGCCTTCCAGAACACCATCATCCTGGGCGTGCTGACCCTCCTGTTCTGCTTCCCCATGCCCATCATCTTCGCGCTGATGCTGAACGAGCTGCGCTCGCAGAAGTTCAAGAAATTCGTCCAGACGGTGGCGTACCTGCCGCACTTCATGTCAGTGGTGATCATCGCCGGCATGATCCTGCAGAACTTCTCCATGACCGGTACGGTGAACCAGATCGCCAGTGCGGTCTTCGGAAGCACGGTGAACTTCACCCAGGACGCCGCCTGGTTCCGGCCCATGTACATCAGCTCCGAGGTGTGGCAGACCATGGGCTGGGGCGCCATCCTGTACCTGGCCGCCCTCACCAGGGTCGACGAGTCGCTGTATGAGGCCGCCCGGATCGACGGCGCCAACCGGTGGCAACAGACCTGGCATGTGACCCTCCCGGCCATCCGGCCCACCATCATCACGCTGCTGATCCTGAACATCGGCACGTTCATGGCCGTGGGCTTCGAGAAGATCCTGCTGATTTACAACCCGCTCAACTACCAGACCTCGGACGTCATCTCCACCTACCTGTACCGGGTGGGCCTGGAATCGTCCAACTTCAGCTACGCGGCCGCGATCGGCATGTTCGAATCCGTCATCGGCCTCACGCTGATCCTATCCGCGAACGCCATCTCCAAACGGCTCGCCGGAACGAGCCTGTGGTGAAAGGGGCCATCGTGAAAGGGACAACCGTGAAGGAAACCGCAGTGCAAAAGCCCACGGCGGACACCGGTGTGCTGGTCAAGGACATGAAGGTCTCCCGCAGCATGCGGGTGTTCCGCGTGGCCAACCTGGTGTTCCTGCTGGTGGTGGTCTTCCTGACCATGTACCCGTTCCTGAACATCCTGGCGCAGAGCTTCTCCAGCGAAGGGTTCATCAACGCCGGGCAGGTCAACCTTTTCCCGCTGGGGTTCAACACCCAGACCTACCAGCTTATCCTGGCGGACTCGGTGTTCTGGCGGAATTACGGCAACACCGTCCTGTACACGGTGGTGGCCACCGCGATCTCGATGGTCCTGACCACCAGCTTCGCGTACGCGATCGCCAAGAAGGACCTCAAGGGACGCAGCGTGTTCATCGGCATCGCCGTGTTCACCATGTTCTTCAACGGCGGCCTGATCCCCAACTACGTGCTCATCACGTCGCTGGGCATGCGGGACACCCTGTGGGCCGTGGTGCTGCCCAACGCCATCAGTGTCTTCAACCTGCTGATCATGAAGTCGTTCTTCGAAAACATGCCCCGGGAACTGGAGGAGGCGGCCGCCATCGACGGCCTCACCCAGTACGGCGTCCTGTTCAAGGTGGTGCTGCCGCTGAGTAAGGCCATCGTGGCCACCATGGTGCTCTTCTACGCCGTGGCCAACTGGAACTCCTGGTTCCAGGCGTTCCTTTACCTGGACAACCCGGACCTGTTCCCGGTAACCATCTACCTCCGCAACATGATTGCCGGCGTCACCACCGCGGGTTCGGCCGGCGGCACGGCAGAGAACGTGGGCCAGATCGCCGCCAACATCCAGTCGGTGACCATCGTGCTCACCATCATCCCCATCCTGTGCGTCTACCCGTTCGTCCAGAAGTACTTCTTTTCGGGCGTCATGCTCGGCTCCGTCAAGGAATAACCCGTTATGAAAGGAAAACCCATGATCCGCAGACGAGATTTCCTCGGCCTGTCCGCGCTCGCAGCCTTCGGCCTGGTGATGGCCGGGTGCGACTCGGATTCCGGCAGCAAGGTGGACACCTCCAAGGCCCGCAACGGTGCGATGGACAGCTTCGGGGTGGGGGACACGTTCAAGGCGACGACGCCGCTGAGCTTCACGTTCCTCTTCAGCGACCAACCCACCTACCCGTACAAGAAGGACTGGCTGCTCTTCACCAAGATGGCCAGCGACAACAACGTCACGCTGCAGCCCACCATCGTCCCCAGCAGCGACTACGAGCAAAAGCGGAGCCTCCTGATCAGCTCCGGCAGCGCACCCGAGATCATCGCCAAGACCTACCCGGGCCAGGAGAGCGCGTATGTGTCCTCCGGTGCGGTTCTCCCGGTCAGCGACTACGTGGATCTCATGCCCCACTACCAGGACAAAATCAAGAAATGGAAGCTGGAACCTGAAATCGCTGGACTCACCCAGGAGGACGGGAAGTACTACGTCCTGCCTGGCCTGCACGAGGAGCTCTGGCCGGACTACACGCTGGCGTTCCGCACCGACGTGCTGGAAAAGGAAGGCATTGCCGAGCCCAAGAGCTGGGACGAGTTCCGCGAGGTGCTCCGCAAGCTCAAGAAGTCCCATCCCGACGTCGTGCCCTTCTCCGACCGGTTCAATGGCAACAGCGTGCTGAACATTGCCGGCACCGCGTTCGGCACGGTGGCAGGCTGGGGCCTGGTGGACGGCTTGACGTTCGACGACGGCAAGAAGCAATTCGCCTTCGGCTCGGCCAGCAGCCAGTTCAAGGACCTGGTCACCTACTTCAACTCGCTGGTGTCCGAGGGCCTGATGGACCCGGAAAGCTTCACCCAGACCGACGATTCCGCCATCCAGAAGTTCACGTCCGGCAAGTCGTTCGTGATCAGCGCCAACTCGCAGAACATCATCACCTACCGCACGTCCATGGAGCAGTCACTGGGCAAGGGCAACTTCGCGGTCCGCAAGATCACCGTCCCCGGCGGCCCGGCCGGTGACCTGATCGGTGGTTCGCGGCTGGAGAACGGCATCATGCTTAACTCTTCGGTGAAGGACAAAGACAGCTTCGTGGCGCTGATGCAGTACATCGACTGGCTGTTCTACAGCGACGCCGGCCAGGAATTCTCCAAGTGGGGCGTCCAGGGTACCACCTACACCAAGGAAGGCAGCAAGCGCGTCCTGGCCAAGGACATCAACTTCCAGGGCCTGAACCCGGCAGGTACCAAGGACCTGCGCGTGGACTACGGCTTCTCCGGTGGCAATTTCTCCTATGGCGGCACCACGGACTTGCTGCAGTCCACCTTCAACGACGAGGAGCTGGCGTTCCAAAAGGCCATGAAGAGCAAGACGCCCAAGCCAGTGGCGCCGCCCGTGCCGTTCAGCGACACGGACCGCGAACAGGCCACGCTGGTGCTCACGCCGCTCAAGGACCACGTCAAGCAGAACACCTTGAAGTTCATTACCGGCCAGCGGCCCCTCTCCGAGTTCGACGCCTACGTCAAGGAGCTGGACAGCAAGGGCATGGGCAAGTATGTAGATTTGGCCAACAAGGCGTACAAGGCCTACGCGGACAAGAAGTAGGCGGACGACGGCGGCAGCCTGCCTGCCGCGGCAACCGAAAGGCAGTTGGTGGTTCAGAAGAAAGCGGAGTACGGTGCCGGCCCCCTCTTCAGGGCGGCCGGCACCGTGGCGGGCGTGATGACGGGCTCGGCCCTGCTGGTGCTGGCCAACGTACTGCTGCCGGCGGCACTGGTGGCGGCCCCGTTCGCAGGGGCCTGGCTGGTCCTGCCGGCGCTCATTCCGGCCGGTCCGGCGCTGGTGGCGTGCATCTATGCGTTCAACCGGATGCTCACGGGGCATGAGGGACAGGTGTACCAGGACTTCATCCGCGGCTACCGGATGAATGCCGGCCAGGCCCTGCAGGTGTGGCTGCCGTACCTGCTGGTCCTGGCCGTCATCGCGGTGAACCTCGCCGGACTGCCGTCGCTCGGACCCGCCGCACCGGCGCTCCGGCCGGCGTTGCTGGTCCTCGCGCTGCTCGTGGCCACAGCGGGCTTTAACGCGCTGCTGCTGTTGTCCCGGTTCTCGTTCCGGACCCGGGACGTGTACCGGCTCTCCCTGTACAGCTTCAGCGCCCGGAAGCGGGTCTCCTTGGGCAACGCCGGCATCCTGTTCGTCACCGCCACCCTCCTGCTGATGACCACCACCTACCTGCTGCCGCTGCTCGCCGGGACCGTGGTGTTCCTGGTGTGCCTGAACTCGCGCCCGCTGCTGGCGCTGGTTGAGGAGAAATTCACTCTCGCCTGACCTCGTCAGTTTGTGCGGGACGCGGCTGACCCAATGGCTTTGGCGAGGTCGCGGGGACGGCTCCACATGGGCCAGTGCCCCGTTGGGAGGTCGATGACGTCGAGGTGTTCGACGTGCGCGACTTCTGCAAACATGGCATGCCCGCCGCGGGCGAGCTCCAGCACCTGCGCGCTCGGAATCGAACAGCACACCAGGGTGATCCGGACCTTGTGGCGGGCATCGTTCCTGAGCTCGACGGCCTGACGAAGCACAGGCCCGGGTTCAGGGACGGCCCGGGCCCGAAAACGCTCGAGGACTTCCGGGCTCAGGCCCTCGAGGCTCGCCTGCTGTCCGAGGACATCGAAGGGCGGCAGCGGAAGCTCCGCCAACTCTCCCGGGATGCCCGCGCCGAAGCCGCTTCCCGGTGCCACAGGGCCCGAGTCGACCCACACCACTCGATGGACAAGTTCGGGGTGTCGGTCAAGGACGAGGCTGACTGGGGCGTTTGCTCCGCTGTGGGCGACGAGGATGGCGGGCTGGTCCGCAGAGGCCCCGAGCCGGCTGACGACGTCCAGGACCGCTGCGGCCTGGTCGTCGAGGGTTTTTGCCGCACGCCCGGGATCGTCCACGTCGAGGCCGGGCAGCGTCATCGCGACTGCGCGGGAGTGGTCGGTTGCCAGGTGTTCCAGCACTTCGTCCCACGCCCAGGCGCCCAGCCAGTGGCCGGCGATGAGAACAATGGGACGGCTTGAAGTAGTTGTCATGCCAATACCCTCGCAGGCGTACCGGACAAGGGTATGTCACTATTTATGTCATGAATTTGCCAGGGCCTGAACGGTGAAGCGGGTCGAACGGCTCCATGCCCTCTCCGAGATGTTGCGCCGCAGCGGCAGGCGGGGGATTTCCGCCGAACGGCTGGCTGCGGCGTTTGAGGTATCCGTTCGCACCATCAAGCGGGACCTCGATGCGTTGGAGAACAGCGGGGCGCCGGTATGGTCCCGGCCGGGTCCGGGCGGTGGCTACGGTTTGGCTGGAGGTGCGTCCCTGCCTCCCGTCAGCCTGTCACCGGCCCAGGCCGTGGCGCTCATGGCAGCGGTGTCCGCCGCGCCTGATGTCCCCTACGCCGATCTGGCAGCAGCAGGTGTCCGAAAGATCATGGATGTCCTCGATCCCAAAACCCGGGCACAAGCGGACGAGCTGGCCCACCGCGTCTGGGTCAACGCGCTTCCCGCCTCGTCCCGCGCCATCAAATCCGCACTGGAGGAGGCGATGGCCGAGCAGCGCGTGATCCGCCTCCGCTACACGGCGGGGGACGGGACCGCCACCACCCGCGACGTCGAGCCGGTGCTGTTCGCCGCCACCAGCGGCCAGTGGTACCTGGTTGGGTGGTGCCGGCTGCGCGACGCAATGCGGTGGTTCACCGTCTCGCGCATCGAGCGGGCCGTCGTCACCAAGACGGCCTGCAGCGGCCATGGCATCCATGAGGTTGGGGAACCCCCGGCTAACGCCAGGCCGGTGCACGGCCGGGGATGACAGGTCCGGTCGGCACGGCTAAAGCGGGGTTACCGTTACCGGTGTCAGCATCTCCCGGTCAAAGCCCACCTCGCGGCGGTCGCCGTGCAGGATGAGTTCGTGGGTGTGGAGGTCCCGGCTGCTGGAGGTCGATACATGGAGCTTCACCAAGCCCGGGGTCACCACCCGCTTCAGGTCCACCCCGGTAAAGGAGGTCCGGTCCGCGTGCACCGTGAACTCCACCCGGGCCGCGGCGCCGGCCGCAAGGTCAACCCGGGCGTAGCCAATCAGTTCACGGACAGGCCGCACCACTTCGCCCACCGGGTCCTCGAGGTACAGCTGCACCACTTCCGCCCCGTCAACCGGGCCGGTATTGGCCACCGAGCATCCCACGGTGACGGAGCCCGCCGTCGTCATCGTGGGCCCGCTGGCCGTGTGGCAGGAAAAGTCGAAGGTCGTGTAGGACAGGCCGTGCCCGAAACCGAACAGCGGTGAGGGGTCCAGTGCGCTGACGCCGGACGGCCCGGCCAGGCGGCTGTGCAGGTAGGTGCCCGGTTGTCCGCCGGAGGTCCGCGGCACGGAAACCGGCAGCTTGCCGGACGGAGTCACGGCTCCGGTCAGGACGTCCCACAGCGCCTCGGCGCCCTCCTCGCCCGGGAAGAACCCCTGCACGATTGCTCCGGCCCTGGCCGCGAAGTCGCCCAGCGCGTAAGGCCGGCCGCTGAGGACCACCACGATGGTGCGGGTGCCGGCGGCCTCGGCAGCCGTGAGGACCTGGTCCAGCATGCGGTGCTGGTCACCGGGGAGCCGCAGGTCGGCAGCGTCGTTGCCTTCGCCGGAGGTGCCCCGGCCAAAGAGGCCCGCATTGTCACCCACTACGATCACGCAGGTGTCCACCGCTGAGGCAATCCGGCAGGCTTCCAGGACCTGCGTGTCGCTGATGGCCTCGCACGTTCCCGTGGCGGCGGTCCGGATCCGGCCAAACCGCTCGGCGGCTGCACCGGCCACAGTCGGAACCCGGATGCCCATGGGCACCTCGGGATGCGATGCGCCGACGTGGGCGTCAAAGGAATAGCAGCCCAGCATGGCGAACGGGTCCTGCGCCAGCGGCCCCACGACGCCCACCGACGCCAAAGCCGCCGCCGGCAGCGGCAGGCTTGGCCCGTCGTCGTGCGCCCTGTTGGTCAGCAGCACCAGGGACTGCGTGGCGATCTCCCGGGCCAGCGCCCGGTGGGCCGCAGGGTCAAGGTCGATGGCGCCGGCAGCCAGGGCCGGGGGAGCTGGGTCGAAGTCCGGCGAGAGCAGCCCGGCTTCCTGCTTTTGCCGGAGCACCCGCAGGAGTGCGGTGTCCACCAGGGATTCGGGGACCTCGCCGGAGCGCACGCGCTCAAGCAGGGGCAGGCCGTAGCAGTTCACCGTTGGCAGTTCCACGTCCACGCCCGCTGCCAACGCCAGGGCTGCAGCCTCTCCGGAATCGGCGGCGATGCCATGCGTGGCGTTGAGGAAGGCGATGCCGAAGTAGTCCGCCACCACGGTCCCGGCGAAGCCCCACTCGTCCCGGAGCAGGGAGGTCAGCAGGGCACGGTTTGCCGCGGCGGGAATACCGTCGGTGTCCGTGTAGGCGTGCATCACGGAACGGGCGCCGCCGTCCTTGATGGCCAGTTCGAACGGCGGCAGCATGACGTCCGCGAGTTCCCGGGGGCCCATGGAGACGGGCGCGTGGTTCCGTCCGGCGCGTGAGGCGGAGTAGCCCACGAAGTGCTTGAGGGTGGCAATGATCCCTTCGGCTTCCAGCCCTTTGACGTAGGAGCTTGCCACGGTGCCCACGAGGTAGGGGTCCTCGCCAATGGTTTCTTCCACCCTGCCCCAGCGGAGGTCCCGCACCACATCCAGTACCGGCGCGAGGCCCTGGTGGACGCCCAGTTGCCGCATCTGGCCGCCGATCAAGCCGGCCATCCGGCGCACCAGCGCCGGGTTGAAGGTGGCGCCCCAGGCCAGCGGTACAGGGAAGGCGGTCGCTTTCCAGGCGGCCAGCCCGGCCAGGCATTCCTCGTGCACCTGCGCGGGGATCCGGAACCGTGAGGCGGCCATGATCTGCTCCTGCGCAGCGGCCAGCCGGCGCGCCCCCTCAAGTGGTTCCAGCGGAACCGTGCCGTACATCCGGGTGATCTGGCCGAGGCCCGCAGAAATCACGTCGTCCCAGGAACGGGCGTCGCCTGCCATTTCGTTCTGCAACGGGGCAACAGAGTCGCCTTCAGTGGAAGCATTTACCCACACGCCCACCAGCTGGGCCAGTTTTTCCTCAAGGGTCATCTGCCGCACCAGCTCCTCGAGGGACAGGTGTCCGACGGCGGAAGGCGGCTCGACGCCCGCCGCGGGTGAGGGGAGGGCTTGCTTTTCGGCGGCACCGCTGGTCACGGACGTCTCCTAGGATCGGACGATGTTTCTAAGAAAGTATCAGAAACTTATGTTTAGTTTCTAGATCGAAACCCCTTGACTCTGGAATCAAAATCTTCCTACGGTTGAAAACAAAGCCTTGGACACGTAGCTGCAGCGAGCATCCGAAACTTCGAAGAGAGCATAGAAAGTTTCTTGAGGAGCATCGGCGATGCAGGGTCACCCGGCCGGTGCAATGCCGGGTGGTCCGGCATCATCACGGCAACCGCTTCGGGGCACGCTTCTGGGCAACGACTTCACTGCAACGACGGAGAGAACATGCGCACGTACAAAGTGGCCATTGTGGGCACCGGCGGGATCGCCGCGGTCCACGCGGACAACCTGGCACGGACAGGCGGGCGCGCCGAGCTCGTCGCAGCCTGCGACGTGGACCAGGGCCGGCTGGACTCCTTTGCGGAGAAGCACGGCATTCCCGGCACATACCTCACGGTGGCCGAACTGCTCGCGGGGGCCCAGCCGGACATCGTGCACCTGTGCACCCCGCCCATGCTGCACATCGACCAAGCCATCGAATGCCTTGAAGCCGGGGTGCATGTCCTCTCGGAGAAGCCCCCGGCACTGAGCCTGGCGGACTTCGACCGGCTGGAGAAAGCCCAGGCTAAAGGCGGCGCCCAGTTCTCCTGCGTGTTCCAGCACCGGTTTGGGGATGCCGCCGCGGCCGCCCGGGAACTGATCGGGGGCGCCGGGTTCGGCCGCCCGCTGGTGGCCCGCTGCGATACCCTCTGGTACCGGCCGGACAGCTACTGGGACCTGCCCTGGCGCGGCACGTGGAACGCCGAGGGTGGCGGCCCCACCATGGGCCACGGCATCCACCAATTCGATCTCCTCCTGCACCTGCTGGGACCGTGGGAGGAAGTCACCGCGATAGCAGGCCGGCAGGCACGTGCCACGTCCACCGAAGACCTGTCCGCCGCGCTGGTCCGGTTCCGCAACGGCGCCGTGGCCACCATCGTCAACTCGTTGCTCTCGCCCCGGGAGACCTCGGACATCCGGATCGACTGCGAGTTCGCCACCGTGGAACTGAGCCACCTTTACGGCTACGCCACGGACAACTGGACCGTTACCGGCGCACCAGGCCACGAAGACCGGGTCCGCACCGAATGGCGCAGCCGGCCGCTGGAAGGCGGCAGCGGACACTCCGCCCAGTTCCTGGCCATGTACCAAGCGCTCGACGCCGGGCTTCCGCTGCCCGCCGGCGCAGACTCCGCCCGGCAGACCCTTGAGCTCGCTGCCGCGATCTACGCCTCCGCCTTTACCGGCAGGGCCGTCCGCCGCGGCGAGATCGTCCCCGGCCACCCCTTCTACGGCGGGATGGACGGAGACGGGCTGGGCACCGCCGCCCTGGATGCCACGGCCCTCAACGAAACAGCTTTCGACGCCGCCCGCGCCTGACACCCCACACCCCACACCCCAAGGAGCCTCCCGCCATGACCACCGCCCCTGCAGCCGTCCACACAGCCCGGCTGGATGTCACCGACGACGGCGCAGCCCTCACGTTTACCGCCGACGGCAAGCCCATCGCCACCTATACCTACCGGCCCACCGACCCCCAATACGAGAGCCCCCGCCCGTTCTTCCATCCGCTGACCACCTTGGGCGGAGACGACGTGACCATTTCCCGGCCCTGGGACCACGTCTGGCACAAGGGGCTCTCCTGGGCGCTCCCGAACGTGGGCAGCCACAACTTCTGGGGCGGCGCCACCTACACGCGCGCCACCGAGTACGCCAACCTGGACAACAACGGCGCCATGACCCACGCCGCCTTCACCGGGATCGAGCACTCCGGCGCAGGGATCACCGCATCGGAATCCCTCACCTGGACCTCGCAGGACGGTGACCCGGTCATTGCGGAGGACCGCCGGTTCAACGTCCAGTTGCTGGCGGACGGCGGTGCCGGCGACGAAACCGGAGGTGCCTACGCCATCCTCTTCGAAACCCGGATGGACAACATCTCCGGGGCAGAGATCCGGATCGGCAGCCCCACCACGGAAGGCCGCCACAACGCAGGCTACGGCGGTCTCTTCTGGCGCGGCCCACGGTCCTTTACCGGCGGCGAATTCCGCAACCAGGAAGGCGCCGGTACCGACGAATTCATGGGCACCCGATCGCCGTGGATCGCCTTTACCGGCAAGCACGACGTCAGTTGCCGGTCCTCCACCGTTGCCTTCGTGGAAGACGGTTCGAACCCCGGCGCACCGAACCAGTGGTTCGCGCGGTCCTCCATGTTCGCCTGCCTGGGTTCAGCACCCTTCTTCAGCGCCGAGGTCCCGCTCCGGGCAGGTGAGCCGCTGACGTACCGCTATGCGGTGGTGATCGCCGACGGCGGCGTGGACCAGGGCCGTGCCGCGGCGCTGGCGGCAGCCGCGCAAACCGCCCTTGGCAATTGGGCCTGAGTATGGGCTCAACGTTCCCGGGTGCTACCGGCCTGTCCGAGATCAGCATTTACGACTGGCCGGGGGCGGATGGCGCCGCCGGCGGATCGCCGCACGTGCACACCGCCTCCACCGAGGCGTATGTGGTGCTGGCGGGAGCGGGCCGGCTGGAGACCCTTGATTCACGAGGGTTCACCACCACTGCGCTGGAGCCCGGCGTGGTTCTCTGGTTCACCCCCGGTACAGTCCACCGCGCCATCAACGATTCGGGGGACCTGAAGATCCTGGTGGTCATGCAAAACGCAGGGCTGCCCGAACACGGGGACGCCGTGATGACCTTCCCGCCGGAGCACCTCACCGACCCGGCAGCGTACCGCCGCGCCGCGGTCCTGGAGCAGACTGATGCCGACACGGGACTGGTCGCAGCCGAGGAAGCCGCGCGCCGTCGTCGTGACCTGGCGCTGGAAGGCTACCTGGCGCTCAAGGACGCTGTCCTCGAATCCGGGCCGGCGGCGTTGGCGGGATTCCACGCCGCGGCCGCCCGGCTGGCGTCCGCCAGGGCCGGAGCCTGGGCCGGGCTTCTGGCAGCCGGCGCAGCCCGGCAGGCCGAGGTCACCCGGCGGCAACTGGCTTCTCTGGACACGGCGGAAAGTATCTATCTGGCGAACGCGCGAACTACGATGGGAAAACGGGAAAACCGCAGGATTTACGGCATGTGCGGCCGGATTCAGGCGTGGGAACTTTCCGATAACTAGCCCCGGGCGCGTGACCCGGGTGAAAGGGTGGTTTCCGTGGTGAGCAAACAGGACACCGGGCGCGCGACAATCAGCGAGATTGCCCGCGAGGCCGGCGTATCCGTTCCCACCGTGTCCAAGGTGCTGAACGGGCATGCGCACGTCGCCGCGGAGACCCGGGCGCGGGTGGAGGAAATCATCGCCCGCCGCGATTACGCGCGCCGCCCGGCCAAGCGCCGGCAGAAGGCCGGCCTTGTGGACCTCGTGTTTCCCGGCCTGGGCTCGGAATGGGCCTTGGAGATCATCGAGGGCGTGGAGCGGGTGGCGCAGGACGCCGGATACGGAACCGTGGTGAGCAGCCTGAGCCTGGACGGGTCCCGAATCCGGCCCTGGTTGGCAAACCTCGCGGAGCGTAAATCCGACGGCCTGCTGATGGCCGTGTACCAGCTGGACGCCAAACAGATCCAGCGGGTGAAATCGCTGGGGATCCCGGTGGTCCTGATCGACCCCGTGGGCCAGCCCGGACCGGACCTGATGACGGTGGGCGCGGCCAACTGGGAGGGCGGCTACTCGGCCACGGAACACCTGCTCAAGCTGGGGCACAAACGGATCGCCATGATTGGCGGACGCGAAGACCTGCAATGCAGCAGCGCCCGCGAGGACGGCTACATCTCCGCGCTGCGCCGGGCCGGCATTGCGCTGGACCCGGCCCTGATGGTGCCGGGCAACTTTTCCATCGAGGCCGGCGAGGCGGCCACGCGCAAGCTACTGGAACTGCCGGACAGGCCGACGGCGATCTTCACCGGCAACGACGACCAGGCACTGGGCGCCTACCGTGCGGCGCGCTCTGCCGGGCTGCGCATCCCGGAAGACCTGTCCATCATTGGTTTCGACGACATCCCCGCCGCCGAATGGGTTGAGCCGGGCCTCACCACCATCCGGCAGCCGGTGGTGCAGATGGCGGAAACCGCCATGCGTGCCCTGCTGCGGCACCTGGACGGCGACGAGGAACTGCCGCAACGGATCGAGCTGGGCACCGAACTGGTGGTCCGCGGATCCACGGCGGCCCCGCCAACACATTGATCCGGTGCCGCCCTTATTAGGCTGGAGCGATGGATTATGTACTTCGACGGGCCACTCCGGAGGATGCCGAGGCCATCGTGTTGATGCATACGGCCGCGCACGAAGAAAGCTACGGACACCTGCTTTCGCCCGGATTCTTTGCTGAGCGGCGGCGCTCAATCCCGGAACGCGTGGCCCGGCGTCGGCCGTATCTTGAGGCTCCCCACCCGCGGATCGTCGCCGAGGACGCCAACGGCGAGATTGTAGGCCTTGCCGACGCCGGCCCGCCGCGCCAGGAAGACAGCCCGTTCGCGCTGGAGCTGTACTCGATTTTCGTACTGAAGCGCGCACAGGGGAGCGGGCTGGGGAAGGCCCTGCTGGAGGCCGCCCTGGGCGGTTCGCCCGCCTACTTGTGGGTTCTTGAGGAGAACGTCAAGGCGCAGTCCTTCTACCGCCGCCAAGGCTTTAGGTTCGACGGCGGTCGCGGCAACCTGCCGCCGGAGTGGGAAAGCGTGCCGGAACTGCGGATGGTCCGGGACCGGCCCGCGGGCTAGCCGGCTTTGTGGGCGTCGCGGACGGCGGGCGGGGTTTGTCCCTGCATGACCCAGCGGTTGCCGTCTGGGTCGCTGAAGTAGGCGAACAGGACGCCGCCCAGGTCCTGGATTTCGCTGATCTCGGCCCCGCGCTGCACTAGTTCATCGCGGACGGCCGGGAGGTCCGGAACCACCAGTTGAAGACCTTCCAGGCTGCCCGGAGCCATGGCGGTCATGCCGGTTCCGATCACTACCGAGGCGGCAGAACCTGGCGGCGTCAGCTGGACAACGCGCATGCCGGGGATGTGCTCCACGTCATGGTCCAGCACAAAGCCCAGCTGTTCGGTGTAAAAAGCTTTTGATTTCTCGACATCGGAAACCGGGACCTGGACCACTTCGAGGCGCATCTGCATGCGGGCAACTCTACCTTTGCCCATGCCAGCGGGGGAACGGTCGTCCGGCGCAGGTCCATTCGCCCTCCGGCCGTATTGTGACGCGCGGGAAGCCCGCTTCCTCAAGGTTCCCTCAAGACTGGCTGAATGTTGGCCGAGTATTCACGGCGGCGGCAAATCCGCGCGTCATGGGGCCGTAGGCTCAGCGGCATCGAGCTTTGCAGGGCTTAGCAGAAGGCCCGGCAGAAAAGGGGTGCCGACTTGCTCGGCGTCCTCATCATTGGGGAAGAATGTCCGACTACCAGACCCTCTTGGGGGCTGCTCAATCCGCGCCGACGCCGAAGCCGCCGCGGAATCCACGCGCTTCGACGTTTGCCATCGGAGCAATTACCGCCATCTTCATGCTGTTGGGCGCACTCAGCGGCGGTGTTGGAGGCGCCCTGATTTTCCTCGGCATCTCCGGTGCGCTGACTGGTCTTTACGTCGTGCTCACTGGAAGGCGGTCCTGGGCCTGGCTGCCGGCGAAACGCAAGGCCGGCGCCGTCGCCATAGCCGCGTCCTTCGCCCTTCTCATCGGTGGTGCCGGGGCGCTGCCCCGTGTCGCAGGCGCGGACCTTGAGGCCGCCTCCGCGGAAAGCAGGGCTACGGCGAGGGCAGCGACAGCGAGCGTCACTGCGCCGGCCGTGGCGGCGCCGTCGTCCATGCCCACTCCTACGCCCACGACTGGGGACACCGGCGAGCCGCTGGACCCGGACACCCCCAACGCCGTAGCGGCGGGCGTCTCCGCGGCAGCGCCCAACCCGCAGCCCGCCTACGCCACCAAGGCGATCGACCTGCTTGCAACGCTTGCCATCAAGGGCCGCGCGCCGAAGACGGGCTATGACCGGGCGCAATTCGGGCAGGCATGGGCGGACGTGGACCGGAACGGTTGCGATACGCGCAATGACATCCTCCAGCGGGACCTCACCGGCATCACGTTCACGAACAATGTGCCCTGCAAGGTGCAGTCCGGCACCCTCGCCGATCCGTATACCGGCACCACCATCGGTTTCGTACGCGGATCCGCGACGAGCACCGCCGTGCAGATCGACCACGTGGTGGCGTTGAGCGACGCCTGGCAGAAGGGGGCCCAGCAGTTGACCGCCGGGCAGCGGACGGCATTCGCGAATGACCCGCTGAACCTGCAGGCGACTGACGGGCCTGCCAACCAGCAAAAGGGCGACGGTGACGCCGCCACCTGGCTGCCGCCCAACAAGGGGTACCGGTGCGAGTACGTCGCCCGGCAAATTTCCGTGAAGGCCACGTACGGGTTGTGGGTGACCCAGGCGGAGCACGACGCGATGGCACGGATCCTGGGCGACTGCACCGGGCAGCTGGCACCGACCAACCAGCAGGCGCCGCCGCCCGTCGCTGCCGAGCCGGCACCTTCCGCCGTTGCGCCTGCTCCTGCAGCTCCCGTGCCGGCTCCGGTTGCGCCGGCGCCGGCTCCGGTTGCCCCCGCTCCTGCTCCGGTTGCCCCTGCTCCTGCTCCTGCTGCGCCCGCCCCCGCGGCGGCTGTGTACTACGCCAACTGCACTGCGGCGAGGGCCGCAGGAGCGGCGCCGATCTACGCGGGCCAGGCCGGATACCGGCCGGCGCTGGACCGCGACTCCGACGGCGTCGCCTGCGAGTAGGGCTCTTGCCCGGGATTCGCCGGGCTCTCTTTCCACCATCACCATCACGCATTCCTAGGGGGAATCATGAAAGAAAACATCGGGCCTGCCGCCGGCAGGTTGAAGAAGACGCTGGCCTTGGCTGTGTTGACCGGACTTATGTTGACCGGCTGCGGCGGCGGCAAGCAGGCTGCGGTGGAGCCGGCCTCCGCGGCATCGGCGACTGCCACGGTGGAAGCCTCCGTCACCGTCCCGGGAGTTGTAGGGCTGACCCTGGACACGGCGACGGACCAACTGGAGAAGCTTGGCTTCAAGGTTGACGCGGTTGACTCTGTTGACGGCAAATCGATCATCGTGAAGAAGAACTGGCAGGTGCTGACCCAGGACCCTTCCAACGGAGCCCAGGCAGCAAAGGGCTCCACGGTGCACCTTGGCGTTAAGTCCCTGGAAAAGATCGCCGCTGAAAAGGCTGCGGCCGAGAAGGCTGCAGCTGACAAGGCAGCTGCAGACGCGGCCGCGAAGGCCGCCGCCGCGAAGGCCGCTGCCGACAAAGTCGCGGCGGACAAAGCGGCATCGGACAAGGCTGCGGCTGATCAAGCTGCTGCTGCCAAAGCGGCAGCAGACCAAGCTGCCGCCGCCGCGGCTCAGCAGGCGGCGCAGGCGCCTGCTCCCGCGGCCGTTCCTGCTGCGCCGGCGCCGGCGGCATACTTCGCAAACTGCACAGCCGCTAAAGCGGCCGGGGCGGCCCCGCTGTACAGGGGGCAGCCAGGTTACCGGTCGGCTCTGGACCGCGACGGTGACGGAGTTGCCTGCGAGCGTTAGAACCGCGAGCCGTGGAAGCCTTCCTTCTCGCGAAGGTTTCCACGGCATTCCTGTATTCGGTCAGAGTCGGATCACCGGCCACGCCGGATACCCCAAGCCTCGGATGCCTTTGAGTCCCTGCGTTTAGGTTGCGCGACCGGGCACCCACGTCCATCCGGATTAGGACCCGTGCGCTGCCTTGGCGGCGGGCGGGCGCCGGGAAACGAGCACTGGACCCTTGGCATGGTGGAGGACGGCATGGGCCGTCGAACCGATGCTTCCCTTGATCAGTCCGTGGCCTTTCGTCCCGACGACGGTGAGGCGTGCGCCTTGGGCTGCGTGCAGGATGGCGCGGGGTACAGAGGTGTCGGTCAGGAGCTGCTGTTCAACCATAAGCCCGGGCGCCAACTCCTGCGCCTTGGCAACAGCCGAGTCCAGCAGAGCCTCGGCCGCGGCACCGGGGTCAACAGGGTCCCGGACAAGCCGGTAGCCGGCCGGAACCGTCCGGACGTGGATGATGACCAGCCGGGCTCCCGACGAGGGGGCCGCGGTGCAAGCATCCTCAAGTGCCGCGGAGGACTCCGGGTCCTCAACGGCGACCACCACGGGGCCGTAAGGGTCTTCGCCGGGCTTGATCACAGCCACGGGACACGATGCGGTGGCTGCCATCTCAAGGCTGACGGAGCCGATGAGCAGGCCCATGAATCCGCCGAGTCCGCGACTCCCGAGGACCAGCATGTCCTGGCCAGCGGAGAGCCTGGGCAGATTGACGTTGGGGCTCCCGGACAACAGACTGGTCCGGACTTCCACATCCGGGGCGGACTGGCGCGCGTGGGCGGCGCCCTCCTGCAGTGTTTTTTCCGCCGCGTGCTGGAGCCCGCTGTCCTTGATGCCGGGGACTGGCCCCAGGTTCTTCGTCAGCAGTGGCCACAAGGTGCAATGCACCAGATGGAGGGGAACCTTGCGCCGGGACGCCTCCCTCGCAGCCCACCGGACAGCCAGTGCAGCCGGCTCCGAACCGTCATAGCCCACGACAATGGTTTTGGATTCCACAATGCCCCATCCTCGGTCCCGGCAACCACGGCGTCGTGGAATGCCCGGGTCTATTTTCTATTGCCGAGCCTGTGGCGGGCCAGGGGCCAATGTCCCTCGACGGACAGCATTGTTTGCGCTGACAGCCCTGCACCCGACCCCCAACTGCCGGCGGCGAAGTGCGGGGAAAAGCTTTTGATGCGTACCGCCGGCGTACGTTAGAATTGACGAATCAAGGGGAGTACTCCCGTCTGTGGTTGGCCCGTCAATACGGATGCAGCGAAGCATCCCGGGCCGTCAGCTCCGGATCAGTCCGGGCGGAGGAGACCTTGGCGTAATAGTCAACGCCGAACCCTTGGAGTACCCAAATGCAGGTAACACCACTGATCTGGATCATCACCCTTGCTGTGACAGTCCTCTTCTTCGTTTACGAGTTTTTCGCGCACGTGCGCAAACCCCATGAGCCTTCCATCGGTGAATCAGCGCGTTGGTCGGCCTTCTACATTGGGCTGGCCCTCCTGTTCGGAGTTGGCATCGGCCTGGTGTCCGGCTGGTCCTACGGCGGCGAGTATTTCGCCGGGTACCTCACCGAGAAGGCACTCTCGATCGACAACTTGTTCGTCTTCCTGATCGTGATGAGCGGGTTCGCTGTCCCGAAGAAGTACCAGCAGAAAGTGCTGATGATCGGCATCGTCATCGCGCTGATTCTTCGCGGCGGTTTCATCGCCATCGGCGCCGGCCTGATCGAGAACTTCTCCTGGATTTTCTACATCTTCGGTGCGCTGCTGCTCTTCCTCGCCTACAAGCAGGCTTTCGGCAGCCACGATTCCAACCCTGCTGACGGCAAGTTCATGCAACTGGTGCGCCGCGTCCTGCCGGTTGCCGACGAATACCACGGCGACAAGCTCACAGTGAAGCAAGGCGGCAAACGCTTCTATACCCCCATGATGCTGACCATCATTGCGATTGGCTTTGTGGACCTGATCTTTGCCGTTGACTCCATTCCGGCCATCTATGGGCTTACCAACGAGGCGTACATCGTTTTCACCGCCAACGCCTTCGCCCTCATGGGCCTGCGCCAGCTGTTCTTCCTGATCGGGGGACTGCTGGAACGCCTCGTCTACCTGGCCCAGGGCCTCGCCGTCATTCTCGCCTTCATCGGCGTGAAGCTTGTCTTCCACGCACTGCACGTGAACGAACTGGCCTTCATCAACGGCGGCCAGCCGCTCCTGTGGGTCCCCGAGATCCCCATCTGGTTCTCGCTGCTGTTCATCGCTGCCACCATCGCCGTTGCCACGGTTGCCAGCCTCCTGAAGACCCGTGGCGACAACGGCGGGAGCGGCCGCCATTCTGTGGACGGCGGACCGGCTGCGGCATCCGCGGATGACCGGGAGGCGGATGGGCAGCCCGACGAAGACCCACGCCACACGGCTGGCGCACCCAAGTCATCACTGTGACTCAACGCATAAGACGGAGATCCGGCCGCTAAGACGGCCCTCAACTGCCGGAAACCGCGGAAATCCGCGGTTTCCGGCAGTGTACGGAGCCCCCTGTTCCTGGATTTGCGGTGGGGTTGGTGGGCGTGTATTGTTTTCTGAGTCGCCGCCGCTGATGCGGAAAGATAGCGGCGAAAACCCCCTTCTGAACGGCCTGGAAAATGGTTCGCTTTGTGGCGAGCCTGGTGGGTTGGGGTGGTCTTCTTCCTGGTGTGGGTCCTGAGTGATGGATTTGCGTTGGGGTGGGGGATCGGGTAAGTTTGGAAAGTTGCTCCGGAGCGATCTGCGACTGGTTTTTGGTTGTGGTGGTGCCGGGTGTGTCTGTTGTTTGAGAACTCAATAGTGTGCCAAGTTTGTTGATACCAATTGTTTTATGGATTGGTTGAATTGACTGGATCCGCCACCCCGTGGTGTGGTCTGGTTTTTACAGCTGGTTTCAAATTTTGTGCAGCCGGGTGTGGTGTTATTTCCACCTGCTTGGTTGTGTCTGTTTTTCTTCAACGGAGAGTTTGATCCTGGCTCAGGATGAACGCTGGCGGCGTGCTTAACACATGCAAGTCGAACGATGAACTGGTGCTTGCACTGGGGATTAGTGGCGAACGGGTGAGTAACACGTGAGTAACCTGCCCTTGACTCTGGGATAAGCCTGGGAAACTGGGTCTAATACCGGATATGACCTTCCATCGCATGGTGGTTGGTGGAAAGCTTTTGTGGTTTTGGATGGACTCGCGGCCTATCAGCTTGTTGGTGGGGTAATGGCCTACCAAGGCGACGACGGGTAGCCGGCCTGAGAGGGTGACCGGCCACACTGGGACTGAGACACGGCCCAGACTCCTACGGGAGGCAGCAGTGGGGAATATTGCACAATGGGCGGAAGCCTGATGCAGCGACGCCGCGTGAGGGATGACGGCCTTCGGGTTGTAAACCTCTTTCAGTAGGGAAGAAGCGAAAGTGACGGTACCTGCAGAAGAAGCGCCGGCTAACTACGTGCCAGCAGCCGCGGTAATACGTAGGGCGCAAGCGTTATCCGGAATTATTGGGCGTAAAGAGCTCGTAGGCGGTTTGTCGCGTCTGCCGTGAAAGTCCGGGGCTCAACTCCGGATCTGCGGTGGGTACGGGCAGACTAGAGTGATGTAGGGGAGACTGGAATTCCTGGTGTAGCGGTGAAATGCGCAGATATCAGGAGGAACACCGATGGCGAAGGCAGGTCTCTGGGCATTAACTGACGCTGAGGAGCGAAAGCATGGGGAGCGAACAGGATTAGATACCCTGGTAGTCCATGCCGTAAACGTTGGGCACTAGGTGTGGGGGACATTCCACGTTTTCCGCGCCGTAGCTAACGCATTAAGTGCCCCGCCTGGGGAGTACGGCCGCAAGGCTAAAACTCAAAGGAATTGACGGGGGCCCGCACAAGCGGCGGAGCATGCGGATTAATTCGATGCAACGCGAAGAACCTTACCAAGGCTTGACATGAACCGGTAATACCTGGAAACAGGTGCCCCGCTTGCGGTCGGTTTACAGGTGGTGCATGGTTGTCGTCAGCTCGTGTCGTGAGATGTTGGGTTAAGTCCCGCAACGAGCGCAACCCTCGTTCTATGTTGCCAGCACGTGATGGTGGGGACTCATAGGAGACTGCCGGGGTCAACTCGGAGGAAGGTGGGGACGACGTCAAATCATCATGCCCCTTATGTCTTGGGCTTCACGCATGCTACAATGGCCGGTACAAAGGGTTGCGATACTGTGAGGTGGAGCTAATCCCAAAAAGCCGGTCTCAGTTCGGATTGGGGTCTGCAACTCGACCCCATGAAGTCGGAGTCGCTAGTAATCGCAGATCAGCAACGCTGCGGTGAATACGTTCCCGGGCCTTGTACACACCGCCCGTCAAGTCACGAAAGTTGGTAACACCCGAAGCCGGTGGCCTAACCCCTTGTGGGAGGGAGCTGTCGAAGGTGGGACTGGCGATTGGGACTAAGTCGTAACAAGGTAGCCGTACCGGAAGGTGCGGCTGGATCACCTCCTTTCTAAGGAGCACCTACAACGGTTGCTGTCCCGTGTATGCGGGGTGGTGGTGTTGTCAGGAGTAAAGGCCCGTTTCGCGGACGAGTGTTTCGTGGCGGGTGCTCAAGGGTGGAATATCAACAAATAGCGGTCGTGGTGTTTTCTGCTTGTCTTAGTACGAGCCAGTGATGGTTCTGGAACGGTGGGTGGGTGATGGCGCGGTTTAGTGTTTGGCACACTGTTGGGTCCTGAGGCAACAGGGCCACGGACGGCTCCTGCCTGTTTGGGTGGGGGTTGTTGGTGGGTTTGTTTGTTTCTGGTTTCCTGGCTGCATCGATCATGCATGGGTGCGTCTGCTGTTGCGGGCGTGGTGTGTGGGGTGTGTGGTTTGGGGTTGTTGTTTGAGAACTACATAGTGGACGCGAGCATCTTGTATAAGAAGCAATTTCCAAGAATATGAACCTGGATCTGGCTGCGCTGTTGATGCCCTTTGTGGGTGTTGGGGTGTGGTTGGTTTTTGTGGTTCTCTCGAGAAATTTTTTTGATCTTTGTGGTCAAGTTTTTAAGAGCACACGGTGGATGCCTTGGCATTAGGAGCCGAAGAAGGACGTAGGAATCTGCGATAAGCCTGGGGGAGTCGATAACCGGACTGTGATCCCAGGGTGTCCGAATGGGGAAACCCCGCTGAGCGCGCGAGTGACTTGGTGACCCGTACCTGAACACATAGGGTGCGTGGGGGGAACGCGGGGAAGTGAAACATCTCAGTACCCGCAGGAAGAGAAAACAATAGTGATTCCGTTAGTAGTGGCGAGCGAACGCGGATCAGGCTAAACCGTTCCATGTGTGATAGCCGGCGGGCGTTGCATGGTCGGGGTTGTGGGACTTTCCATACCAGTTCTGCCGGGCTGGTGGGGTGTGATGTGCGCGCATAGGTGAACGGTTTTGAAAGGCCGGCCAGAGAGGGTGTTAGTCCCGTAACCGTAATGTGTTTGTGCCGCCTGTGAGAGTATCCCAAGTAGTACGGGGCCCGAGAAATCCCGTGCGAATCTGTCAGGACCACCTGATAAGCCTAAATACTCCCTAATGACCGATAGCGGACCAGTACCGTGAGGGAAAGGTGAAAAGTACCCCGGGAGGGGAGTGAAACAGTACCTGAAACCGTGTGCTTACAATCCGTCGGAGCCAGTCTGATTCTGGTGACGGCGTGCCTTTTGAAGAATGAGCCTGCGAGTTAGTGTTACGTCGCGAGGTTAACCCGTGTGGGGCAGCCGTAGCGAAAGCGAGTCTGAATAGGGCGTTGCAGTGGCGTGATCTAGACCCGAAGCGAAGTGATCTACCCATGGCCAGGTTGAAGCGACGGTAAGACGTCGTGGAGGACCGAACCCACTTCAGTTGAAAATGGAGGGGATGAGCTGTGGGTAGGGGTGAAAGGCCAATCAAACTTCGTGATAGCTGGTTCTCCCCGAAATGCATTTAGGTGCAGCGTTGCGTGTTTCTTGCTGGAGGTAGAGCTACTGGATGGCTAATGGGCCCTACAAGGTTACTGACGTCAGCCAAACTCCGAATGCCGGTAAGTGAGAGCGCAGCAGTGAGACTGTGGGGGATAAGCTTCATAGTCGAGAGGGAAACAGCCCAGACCACCAACTAAGGCCCCTAAGCGTGTGCTAAGTGGGAAAGGATGTGGAGTTGCCCAGACAACCAGGAGGTTGGCTTAGAAGCAGCCACCCTTAAAAGAGTGCGTAATAGCTCACTGGTCAAGTGATTCCGCGCCGACAATGTAGCGGGGCTCAAGTACACCGCCGAAGTTGTGGCATTCAAACATTTACTAAGCCTTCGTGGTTCAGGTGTTTGGATGGGTAGGGGAGCGTCGTGTGGGCGGTGAAGTCGCGGTGTAAACCAGCGGTGGAGCCTACACGAGTGAGAATGCAGGCATGAGTAGCGAAAGACGGGTGAGAAACCCGTCCGCCGAATGATCAAGGGTTCCAGGGTCAAGCTAATCTGCCCTGGGTAAGTCGGGACCTAAGGCGAGGCCGACAGGCGTAGTCGATGGACAACGGGTTGATATTCCCGTACCGGCGAAAAACCGTCCATGTTGAACAGGGGATACTAACCGCCCGAGACCTGCCCGCTCACCCTTGTGGTGTTGTGGGTTTTGGTGGAGCGCGGGACCTGATCCTGGGAGGCAAGCGTATTAACAGGTGTGACGCAGGAAGGTAGCCGAGCCGGGCGATGGTTGTCCCGGTCTAAGGATGTAGGGCGAGTGGTAGGCAAATCCGCCACTCATGGTGCCTGAGATCTGATGGGACCCCCGTTTGGGGGGATTTGGTGATCCTATGCTGCCGAGAAAAGCATCGACGCGAGGTTTTAGCCGCCCGTACCCCAAACCGACACAGGTGATCAGGTAGAGAATACTAAGGCGATCGAGAGAATTATGGTTAAGGAACTCGGCAAAATGCCCCCGTAACTTCGGGAGAAGGGGGGCCCCAACCTTGATACACCTTCGCGGTGTGGAGGGGATCGGGGCCGCAGAGACCAGGGGGAAGCGACTGTTTACTAAAAACACAGGTCCGTGCGAAGTCGCAAGACGATGTATACGGACTGACTCCTGCCCGGTGCTGGAAGGTTAAGAGGACCGGTTAGCCTCACGGCGAAGCTGAGAATTTAAGCCCCAGTAAACGGCGGTGGTAACTATAACCATCCTAAGGTAGCGAAATTCCTTGTCGGGTAAGTTCCGACCTGCACGAATGGAGTAACGACTTCCCCGCTGTCTCAACCATAAACTCGGCGAAATTGCAGTACGAGTAAAGATGCTCGTTACGCGCAGCAGGACGGAAAGACCCCGAGACCTTTACTATAGTTTGGTATTGGTGTTCGGAGTGGCTTGTGTAGGATAGGTGGGAGACGTTGAAGCCCGGACGCCAGTTCGGGTGGAGTCATCGTTGAAATACCACTCTGGTCACTTTGGACATCTAACTTCGGCCCGTAATCCGGGTCAGGGACAGTGCCTGATGGGTAGTTTAACTGGGGCGGTTGCCTCCTAAAAAGTAACGGAGGCGCCCAAAGGTTCCCTCAGCCTGGTTGGCAATCAGGTGTCGAGTGTAAGTGCACAAGGGAGCTTGACTGTGAGAGAGACATCTCGAGCAGGGACGAAAGTCGGGACTAGTGATCCGGCGGTACATTGTGGAATGGCCGTCGCTCAACGGATAAAAGGTACCTCGGGGATAACAGGCTGATCTTGCCCAAGAGTCCATATCGACGGCATGGTTTGGCACCTCGATGTCGGCTCGTCGCATCCTGGGGCTGGAGTAGGTCCCAAGGGTTGGGCTGTTCGCCCATTAAAGCGGTACGCGAGCTGGGTTTAGAACGTCGTGAGACAGTTCGGTCCCTATCCGCTGCGCGCGCAGGAAATTTGAGAAGGGCTGTCCTTAGTACGAGAGGACCGGGACGGACGAACCTCTGGTGTGTCAGTTGTACTGCCAAGTGCACCGCTGATTAGCTACGTTCGGATGGGATAACCGCTGAAAGCATCTAAGCGGGAAGCTCGCTTCAAGATGAGATTTCCATACACTTTATGTGTGAGAGGCCCCCAGCCAGACCACTGGGTTGATAGGCCGGATGTGGAAGCGAGGACTAACGACTCGTGAAGCTGACCGGTACTAATAGGCCAACAACTTACACCACACAGATACATACAAAAATCTGCTTGCGTCCACTATGTGGTTCCCAACCAACAACCCCGACAACACCCGGGGTTTGATACGGCACGGAACCAACAACTGAATAACAACACCACACATGTTGTAACCACACAGTCTTCCCACCAACCCCAGGGTTGGGACGGGTAACAAGGTTACGGCGGTCATAGCGTGGGGGAAACGCCCGGTCCCATTCCGAACCCGGAAGCTAAGACCCACAGCGCCGATGGTACTGCACCCGGGAGGGTGTGGGAGAGTAGGACACCGCCGGACACACACATTGGTCGAGGCCCCAACCACACGGTTGGGGCCTCCCACATTTAAAAACACCACCACCCACCACACGCCCACGCCCGCTCACCCCCGACACTTAACCCCGCAACCCCCGCCCACATCTGAGCGGGCGTTGGGGGAGAAGCTGCAGGAAGTGAGCGGGCGTCGGGTCCTCCGGTAACGCCCGCTCACCCGTGACGGGTAGCCCGCAACAACTGAGCTGGCGTTTTGGTTGAGGCTGCAGGATTTGAGCGGGCGTCTGAGTTGGAGCTGCAGGATCTGAGCGGGCGTTAGTAAAGGTCGACCGGATTGTTGAACAATCCGGATTTTTAGGGCATTCTTGGAGTACCACCAATCCGAGACGGAGATCACATGCCCAGCATCGACTTGAACAGCGACGTCGGCGAATCGTTTGGAAACTGGTCCTTCGGCGATGACGCCGCCATTTTCGAAAGTGTTTCCAGCGCCAACGTGGCCTGCGGCTTCCACGCAGGAGATCCCGTGGGCATCATGGCCACCTGCCTGGCCGCCGCCAAGGCCGGCGTCACGGTGGGCGCTCACCCCGGCTACCGGGACCTGGCCGGCTTCGGCCGCCGGTTCGTGGACATGACCCCGGCGGAATTGACCGCTGACGTGGTCTACCAGATCGGCGCCGTCCAGGCCGTAGCCCTCGCCGCCGGAACCGCAGTCCGCTACGTCAAACCGCATGGTGCACTGTACAACACCATCGTCAACCACCCCCGGCAGGCCGGCGCCGTGGTGGCCGCCATCCTTGCCGTGGACCCCACCCTTCCCCTCATGGTCCTGCCGAACTCCGAGATCCAGCGCCAGGCCGACGCCGCCGGGCTGCGCACGGTCACGGAAGCCTTCGCCGACCGTGCCTACAACCCTGACGGCACCCTGGTCTCCCGGCGCGAACCCGGAGCCGTGCTGCACGAGGTGAAGGACGTCGTCGAGCACGTCCTGCGCCTGGCCACCGATGGCGTGGTCCGCGCCGTGGACGGATCACTGGTCCCGGTCAAAGCGGAAAGCATCTGCCTGCACGGCGACACGGCCGGCGCCGTGGCAATGGCCGCCGCCGTCCGTACCGCCCTGGGGGACGCCGGCATCACCATCCAAAGCTTCGCCTAGCCATGGCTGCCACACAACAGCGCCCGGCCACGGCGCCGGTCCTCACCGCGATCAAGCCCGCCGGAGACCAGGCAATCCTGGTCGAGCTCTCCTCCCTGGACGCGGTGCTCAGCCTCCAGGCACAACTTATGGCGCACCCCCGGCCGGGCCAGATCGATGTCATTGCCGCCGCCGGGACCGTGCTGATCACCGCCGATTCGCCGCATGCCCTGCAGGAACTGGCCGCGCACGTTCGCGGCCTGGACCTTGAAGCGCCCGCGGAGGCTGACAGCACGCTGGTCACCATTGAGGTGGTGTACGACGGCGACGACCTGGACGAAGCAGCGGCGCTCACCGGTCTCGGCCGCGAAGGCGTCGTAGCAGCCCACACAGGCCAGCTGTGGACGGCTGCCTTCGCCGGATTCGCCCCGGGCTTCGCCTACCTCACCGGCGAGAATTCCACCCTTGACGTGCCGCGCCGGCGCTCCCCGCGAACCGCGGTACCCGCCGGGGCGGTGGCCCTGGGTGGACAATACTCGGCAATCTATCCCCGGCAGTCACCGGGCGGCTGGCAGCTGATCGGACGGACCGACGCCGCACTCTGGGACCTCGAGCGGGAGAACCCGGCGCTCATCCGCCCGGGCGATACCGTCCGTTTCGCCGCCGTCCGGGCGCAAGCCACGACCCGGCGGCAGGAAGCCACCGAAACTGCTGCCAGCCAGGCGCCCCATGGGGAACATGCCACCGCGGGCCTGGCCGTGCGCAAGCCGGGCCTCCAAGCCACCATCCAGGACCTCGGCCGGCCGGGCTACGCAGCCCTGGGTGTCAGCAGCTCCGGTGCCATGGACCGGGGTGCCCTGCGCCGCGCCAACCGCTTGGTGGGCAACCCGGAGGACGCAGCGGGCATCGAAACCCTCTTTGGCGGCCTGGAACTCGAAGCCCTGACCGACCAGGTCATCGCCGTCACCGGCGCCAGCGCGCCATTGGCGGTGACGTCGCCGGACGATGCACAAACGACGACGGCGGTGCGGCACCCGGCGTGCGACGCCCCGTTCGCGCTGCTGGCAGGGGAGCGGCTCACCGTGGGCGCGCCCACGGCAGGTCTCCGCTCCTACCTGGCCGTCCGTGGCGGGGTCGCCGGCCCGACCGCACTGGGCAGCCGATCCACCGACACCATGTCCGGGATCGGCCCCGAACCGCTCACAGCAGGAACCATCCTTCCCGTGCATGCCGCCAAACCGGGCAGCGTTGTGGGCAACCCCGAAATCTCACCCCTCCCTGACCATGGCCACGCCACAGTGCTCCGCGTGGTTCCCGGACCGCGGCAGGACTGGTTCAACGACGAAACCCTGCAAAGCTTCCTGTCCCAGGAGTGGACCGTGACACCCAGGTCCAACCGGATCGGCCTGCGCCTGGACGGACAAGCACTGACACGGAGCAAGGAGGGTGAACTGGCAAGTGAAGGCACTGTCCGCGGCGCCGTGCAGGTGCCCCCGGAAGGCCAGCCGGTCCTCTTCCTCTCCGATCATCCGGTGACCGGCGGGTACCCGGTGATCGCCGTCGTCGTCCACGCTGACCTGGACAAAGCCGCCCAACTTCCGCCGGGTGCCACCGTGCGGTTCACCGCAGCATCCCCGGCAGAACAGCCCGAAACACCGAAGGAAAGCTTCCATGCGTAAAGTCCTCATTGCCAACCGCGGCGAAATTGCCGTCCGGATCGCCCGGGCCTGCGACGATGCGGGCCTGGAAAGCGTTGCCGTCTACGCCGATCCGGATGCCGACGCGCTGCACGTTTCCGCCGCTACCGAGGCATACTCGCTGGCCGGTTCCCGGCCACAGGAAACCTACCTGGACATTGAAAAGATCCTGGCGGTCGCCGCCAAAAGCGGTGCCGACGCCGTCCACCCCGGATACGGCTTCCTGTCCGAAAACGCCGGGTTCGCCCAGGCCGTGATCGACGCCGGCCTGACCTGGATCGGGCCCTCGCCGGACACCATCCGGCTGCTCGGCGACAAGGTCAGCGCCCGCGAGGTTGCGGTCCGTGCCGGCGCCCCGCTGGCACCCGGGAGCGACGGCCCGGTGGCCAGCGCCGCCGAAGTCCGTGCGTTCGCAGAACAGGTGGGCCTTCCGGTGGCCATCAAGGCGGCTTTCGGCGGCGGCGGACGCGGCCTGAAAGTGGTCCGGAACCTTGCCGACATCGAGGAAAGCTTCGACTCCGCGGTACGCGAATCCCTCGCAGCCTTCGGCCGCAGCGAGTGCTACGTGGAGAAGTTCCTGGACCGCCCCCGGCACGTGGAGGCCCAGGTCATCGCGGACACGCACGGCAACGTTGTGGTGGTCGGCACCCGCGATTGCTCGCTGCAGCGCCGGCACCAGAAGCTCGTGGAGGAGGCGCCGGCGCCGTTCCTTACGCCGGACCAGCGGGCCGCCATCCATGCCTCGGCCAAGGCCATTTGCCGGGAGGCCGGATATGTGGGCGCCGGCACCGTGGAGTACCTGCTGGACGGCTCCGGCTTCCTGAGCTTCCTGGAGGTCAACACCCGGCTCCAGGTGGAGCATCCCATCACGGAGGAAACTTCCGGCGTGGACCTGGTGGCTGCTCAGCTGTCCATCGCGGCGGGGGAGGCGCTTCCCGTACTGGCGGACCCCGAGCCGCGAGGCCACGCCTTCGAGTTCCGGATCAACGCCGAGGACCCGGGCCGTGGATTCCTGCCGTCCCCGGGTACCGTGGATTCGTTCGAGGTGCCCACCGGGCCGGGTATCCGGTTGGATACGGGTGTGCGGGCCGGGTCAACAGTGCCGGGACAGTTCGATTCGCTGCTCGCCAAGCTGGTGGTCACCGGCGCGGACCGGCAGCAGGCCCTCCGCCGCGCCCGCCGCGCGCTGCGCGAATTCCGCATCGGCGGGCTGGCCACTGTCCTGCCGTTCCACCGCGCTGTGGTGGAGGCTCCAGACTTCACCGGCACCGATTCCCTGGGCGTTTACACCACCTGGATCGAGAGTGAATTCGCCGCTGAGCTGGAAGCGGACCCCGCGTTCAGCCCCGCCGCACCCGAGGAACCGCGCCGGACCATCGGCATCGAAGTGGACGGCAAGCGGATGGAGCTCGGACTACCTGCCGTGCTCCTGGATTCGCTGCTCAACGGCGGTGGCCGCGGCCGTCCCGACGCGGCGGAGGGGAGCGCGCCTGCTCCGGCCGAGAAGAACGACGGCGACCTGCTAGCCACCATGGCCGGCACCGTGGTCAAGTGGCTGGCTGAGCCCGGAACGCTCGTCGAGGAAGGCGAGGCGGTGCTGGTGCTCGAAGCCATGAAGATGGAAACGGCCGTGGCCGCCCACCGTGCCGGTACGGTCGGGGAGCTGTACGCGGCGCCCGGAGACGCCGTCGGGCCCGGACAGGCGCTCACCACCATCGGTTAGGAGGCCGGCGGGGCACCTGGCGACGGCATGCGCGCGAACACCCGGCACACCGCGAGGCTGAACCAGAGCTGGAGGTCGTGGAACCTGTCCCGGAGCAGATGGCCGGTGAAGAGCCCCGAGGGTTCCTGGTGAGCGGACAGCCAGTCGCGCGCCCGGCCGGTCCTTTCCGACTCGACGTCGGGGCGGATGATGCTGATCGCGTCGAGGGCGGACTCGAGGTCCGTCATCCAAAAGGGAAAGCTGAACTCGGTCCAGTCGGAGACGCGGCCCTTGTCCGGGTAGGCATCCGGCTTGAAGAAGCGGCCCGCAAGCAGTTCCGCAGCGTGTTGCGCGGAGGCACTGGCGCGGTGCCCAGGATGGGCCGCGTACGCCCTGAGGACAATCCCGGTGATCAGATGCGAGAAAGGCTGGGCCGGGTCGCCGGTGATGGTCTGCTGGTCGTCAAGCGCGTCGAGGTTTCTTCCCCGGGTGCGGAACGGAAGAGCCCAGCCGCCGTCGTCCTGCCGCGAAGCCTCAAGTCAACTGAAGGCACGTTCCACCCGGGAGTCACCGCTATAGCCCGCCTTGCTGAGGAGCCCGATGAGGGCCGCCGTGTAGTTGGGAGACACCTGGTTCCCGTAAATCCCCCGAAGATCACCTTCGGCGGACTGGCGTGAGAGCACATAGTCGGCCGCTGCCGCGAGGGCGGGGTGCCGGTGCGTGAGCCCGAACATCTCCACCAGGAACCCCAGTTGCCGATAAGTTTCCAGCAGGTCGTAATCCGTCCGCGCCCGGGGCCTCCTTCCCGGGTAGGTCCACGACCCGTCGGCCGCCTGGCGCCGCAGGATCCGGCGCGGGATCGGAAGGTCCCAGAGTGCCACTTCAGGCGTTCCCGCAGGGCCGCCGGCAAGGCCTGCCGGCGGGGGCAGTTCCTTGACCGCCCAGAAGCGTACGGCCGGGTGCCCGCTCGAAAGCAGCGGACTGATCGGGTCGAAGCGCAGGCCATCAAGCCACGTCATGGTAACCATGATGGCGGAATACGTCAGGCGCGGACAGGGTATCCGCGCCCTGCCGATATCGTGGTGCCATGACGTTTGACGAGGTGCTGGCCGATCTCCAAGCCCAGGCCAGGACCACCAAGCACGCCGAAACCGGGCTGTGGGTGGCCGCGCAGCTCCGCAGCCGCATTGAGGCCGGCCAGCTCAAGCCCGGATCCAAGCTCGCAGAGGAAGCCCTCCGCGAGGCCCTCGGCGTGTCCAGGAACACCCTCCGGGAAGCATTCGCAGCCCTGCACTCGGAACACATCGTCACCCGCATTCCCAACCGCGGCGTGTTCGTCGCGCACCCCACGGCGGAGGACATCCGCGAGATCTACCGTGTCCGGCGCTTCCTGGAGCCTTCGGCGGTGCTGTGGTCCGGCACAGTCTCCACGGAGCCCCTGGCGGCGATCGTCAAGGCTGCCAGGGCCGCCGCCGTTGACGGCGACATCCCGGGCATGGCCGGCGCCAACCAGGACTTCCACCGTGCCATCGTGGACCGCGCCGGCAGCGAACGCCTGAACAGCCTCATGGACCAGGTGCTGGCCGAGATGCGGCTGGTATTCCACTCCATGGCCGCCAATCCCGCCTTCCACGAACCCTATGTGGAGGACAACGCGAAGATCGTGGAGCTCCTGGAGGCCGGGGAACTGGCCGCGGCAGCGGACTTCCTGGCCGACTACCTGGAGCGCGCCGAAGCGCAACTGCTCGCCGCCGTCGGCCGTTGACCCGATCCCTTCCGCAGGAGGGGTTGCGGGATTGTTGAACAAAACGCTATGCTGTGGATCACACCGTTGTCCTGCAGCCCACACAATCCTGCAGCCCTAACGTGACCGGGGCGCCCGCCCCTCGGCGCCGCCCCACCGACTAAACCTGGGCACGGACGCGCCGGCCCCCACTTTCGCAGACCCGTCACGGGTCCCCTGGGAAGGGATAATCATGCTTGTACTCATCGGGGTGCTGCTGGTGATCGTTGGCTTCGCCATCCGCCTGAACCCCCTGATTGTCGTCACCGTCGCGGGCATCGTCACCGCGCTCCTGGGCGGCATGAACCCCGCGCAGATCCTCGAGTCGTTCGGCACCGGCTTCGCCAGCAGCCGCTCCGTCACCATCTTTGTGGCGGTGCTGCCCGTGGTGGGCATTATCGAGTTCTTCGGGCTGCAGGAGCAGGCCAAAACCCTCATCGGCCGGCTCGCCAAACTGACCGCCGGACGCGTCCTGATCGGCTACCTGGCCGTCCGCCAGATCACCGCCGCCGTGGGCCTGACCAGCATCGGCGGCCACGCACAGACCGTCCGCCCGCTGGTGTTCCCCATGGCGGAGGGCGCAGCGCTGCGCCGCTACGGCCACGTGCCGGAAAAGATCAGCGAGAAGATCAAGGGCCACGCCGCCGGCGCCGACAACGTTGGTGTGTTCTTCGGCGAGGACGTGTTCGTGGCGGTCGGCTCCATCCTGCTGATCACCACGTTCGTGGACACCACCTACCACCTGCACCTGGAACCGCTCCAGCTGGCGCTCTGGGCCATCCCCACCGCCATCGCCGCTTTCCTCATCCACGGCTTCAGGCTGCTGCGCCTGGACAAGCAACTGGACAAGGAATACCGCGAGTTTGAGCTCACCGCCCAGAAGGAAACTGCAGGAGAAGCCAAATGATCAACGTTGAAGCCGTTTACTGGCTGGTCGGCATTCTGTTCGTCGCATGGGCGTCGCTGATCGCCGCCGACACCAACCACCCCCGCCGCTGGGGCAGCTCGGCCTTCTGGGGCCTGCTGGGCCTGTGCTTCTTCTACAGCACCTGGGTCCAGGCAGGAACCGCACCCGCCTGGATCCTGGGCGTCGCCGTCCTGGTCCTGGTGGTACTGGCATCCACCGGCCTGCTGGGCCACGGCAAGCACCGCACCTCCACCGGGCCCGAGCGCGAGGCCTACGCCAAACGCTTCGGCAACAAGCTCTTTATCCCCGCCCTGACCCTGCCCCTGGTCACTGTGATCCTGGTGCTCGCTGCTCCTGTGCTGGTGATCGGCGGCACTCCGCTGCTGGATCCCAAGAACACCACGCTCGTGGCGCTGGCCATCGGCGCCGTAGCCGCCGTCGTCGTCGCCCTTGTCATCCTCAAGCCCAAGAACCCGGCCACGCCCCTCTTCGAAAGCCGCCGGATCCTCGAATCCATCGGCTGGGCCGCATTGCTGCCGCAGATGCTCACCACGCTGGGCATCCTCTTCACCAAGGCCGGCGTCGGTACCGCGGTGGGCACCCTGGCGTCAGGGCTGCTGCCCAAGGGCTCGCTGATCGCGGGCGTGCTGGTGTACTGCATCGGCATGTTCCTCTTCACCGTGCTGATGGGCAACGGCTTCGCGGCCTTCCCGATCATGACCGCCGCCATCGGCTGGCCCGTACTGGTGCAGACCTTCCACGGTGACCCCGCCATCATCTTCGCGATCGGCATGCTCGCCGGCTTCTGCGGCACCCTCTGCACGCCCATGGCAGCCAACTTCAACCTGGTGCCGTCCGCGCTGCTGGAGATGAAGAACAAGTACGGCGTCATCACGGCCCAGGTGGGCACGGCCATCCCGCTGCTGGCAGTCAACATCGTGCTGATGTACTTCCTGGCCTTCCACTAAACCTTCCGCTCATCCCGGCTTTCAAAGGAGCATGATGGACAACGATCTTCGCGTACAGGCGGCCCCGGACTACGCCGCCGTGGTGCTGGGCAACCTTTCGGAGCCCTACCCGCACTCGGCACACCACACCCAGATGTCCGCCGACGACCGTCCCACGCCGGAGCAGATCCACCCCGCGTTCTACACCTCCTTCGACTGGCACTCCTGCGTCCACATGCATTGGCTGGGGGCCAGCCTGCTGGGGGCCGCCTCAGGATCGCCTTCGTCCGGGGCTGCTCCGCAGGGGGCGTCCGACGGCGGGACGGCGGCTTGGGTGGACGGCCCGACTGCCGCGTCGCTGCGGGAAGCCCTGGGCGCCAACCTGACCCCGGCCAAGCTGGCGGTGGAACGGGACTACCTGCTGGCCAACCCGTCCTGGGAACGTCCGTATGGCTGGGCGTGGCTCATGCGGCTTGCGGCCACCTGTTCCGCGTCCTCCGATGCGCAGATCCGCGAATGGGGCTCCGCCCTGGAGCCGCTGGTGGATGCAGTGGCGGAACTCAGCGTGGCGTGGATGGCCAAGGCGCAATACCCCGTCCGGCACGGGCTGCACACCAACGCCGCGTTCGGTGTGGGCTACATGCTCGACGCTTTCCGATCCTTGGGCCGCGAGCACGCCGCGACGGCGTGCGAGGAAGCGGCGCGCGGCTGGTTCGCGGATGACCGCGGCTGGCCGGGGGACTGGGAGCTCAGCGGCCAGGACTTCCTCTCCGCCGGCCTCAGCGAGGCGGACCTGATGCGCCGCGTGCTTTCCGCGGACGAGTTCGCAGGCTGGTTCGCGGGGTTCCTGCCGGAGCTCTCCACGGCGTCGCGGATCTTGCAGCCGGTGAGCGTGACGGATGAGACCGACGGCTACCTGGTGCACCTGCACGGACTGAACCTGACCCGGGCCGGCCAGGTGGCGCGCATCATCGCCGCCCTGCGCGAATCCTCCAAGCCCGAGGCATCCGCCGCGGCGGCCGTCCTCAGCGAGGCACTCGATCCGCTGTTGAAGGCCGGGCTCGCCGGGCTGGAGAGCGGCGACTTCATGTCCACGCACTGGCTGGCGAGCTTCGCCTGGGACGCGCTGGGATCCGTGGCGGCGCTGGACTGATTCTTCGCTGGCCGGGGCCGGACAGCTGCCCGGCTCCACTGGCCTGCTGCCCGGCTCCACTGGCCTGCTGCCCGGCTCCACTGGCCGGGTCCCAGAGCGGCCTAGCCGCGAATGTAGCCAACAATGTCGACAATGACGTGCGATCGACCGGCGGAGGTATTCCTGATGGCGATCTTGCCGTCCGGCCCGATGGGAACCACGGAGAAGCTGGCCCGGGTCTGAGTCGCCTCGAAGTTGACGTTCGATGTTCCCGGGAGGGGGCCTCCGCTTGGATAAGCCCTCAAGTGCCCAACGGATGTTGGGTCCGTAACAGTCAGGTTGATCAGCGCCGCCTTGGCTCCAGCCGGAATGCCGTTAGCGCCGCTTATGGTCACAGCGGCGTCTGCGTTGGCGTCCAAGGGGGAAGCAGTCGTCCGGGTGTCCAGGAGCCGCTTGGGCGCCAAGGACTCGAAAGCGCCCGGAGTTGAACCCGCGCCCTTCAGGAAATATCCCACCACGTCGACAACGATGCCCACCGGCCCTGGCGATGTATTCGCGATACTGATCTTGCCGTCAGCGCCCACCGGAACGATTGCAAGATTCGGGGTGTCGCCGGTGGTCCAGTCATAGTTGACGGTGGACGTTGCCGGGCGGCTGGTGCCGCTCGCGTAAGCGGTCAAATGTCCGTGGCTGGTGTGGATGTTGTCGCGGTAGATGTTGGCCGCCGTAATGTTCACAACAACGGCGCCGACCTCTGCGGGTAGAGGCGCCAGGCCAATCATTTGAATGTCAAACACCTCGCCGCTGCGGGTCCCAAGCGTTCCACGGCTGTCTGCGGCGCGGAAAGGCGTTACTGCCTGGTATGCCCCGCTGTCCGTGGGAATTCCGCCTGTGAAGTACCCGGCTATATCGACGATCAGATGAAGATTTCCGTCGTAGCCGGCGTTCTCCAGATTAATCCGGCCGTCATGGACAGGCACCACTATGGAATTGGCGACCGTTTGGCGCTCCCGGAAGTTGACTGTGGACGTGTTGGTACTTTGCTGGCCGAACGGGAAGGCAGCCACGAATCCATACGAGGTCGGGTCCGTGACGGTCACGTTCAGCGCCACGGCGCTTGCATCGGCCGGTACCCCGGCCCGTCCGCTGACTTGGACCACCCGACTTGTTTGGATCGGCAGGGGCGTGGACAACTCCCGGGTATCCAGCAGCCTTGCCGGCTGAACGGGAACAAACTTTCCGGCCGCCGGAGAGGCTTTGAGCCCTGCCGTGTCGTACGACAATGTCCCCGCATCAATGGTCTGTCCGTTGCGGATTGACATGACCTGTGCCTGCTGGCGGTCGCGCACATTGCCGGAGTAGACCTTCCCGAGGGGAATAAGGTAACTCGTGTAGACGTCCACGTTGGTCTCCAGAATGTAGTCGCCGTCAGCAAGCCCGCCGACAACAAACCTTCCCGATGGGTCCGTGGTGGCTATTCGTTCATCAGCGGAACCGTTTGTGGCCATGGCTTTGACACTGTGATACCCGAGCGGGCTCCCGGCTCGGCTCTGGATGAGGCCGGTAATGGAACCGCCACCGGTCATCGCGGCATTGATGCCGGAAGTCGTCTTTCCCAGCGCGACGGTGACATCGGCACCCTTTGCATATCCTTCATTTTCTGGAACTCCGGGATAGTACTGTGTCAGCAACGAGGGGCCGTACTGCCACGGTTCATTGAAACGGACCTTATAGGCGCCCGGGCCTGTGTTGCCAATGAGGTAGTTGCCGGAAGCGTCCGTGGTGGTGCCCCTGACAAAGCGACCCAGGGAATCGTACAAATTAACGGACACAGGCGAGGTTGAACCGGTGACAGTTCCTGATAGTGCCCCCGCGGGTGCCATGAGCAGATCCAGGCCGGAGCGCTTTTCCCCCTGTCCGAAGTTTAGTGCCCCAGCTGCCGCGAATTGTCCTGCATTCGGATACCACATGGTCGCGAAAGCGCCGTTCTTGGTGGTACCCCCGAAGGAAATCCTGGCAGGTCCCGCAGGAACCTGTGGCAGGCTGTATGCGCCGTCCTCGCCAAAGGTCGTAGAGCTGACAACGTTGCCGGCGTCGGAATAGATGCGCACGAAGCCTGCTTCCGGAGTAGATCCCGGGGGAAAGACAGCCCTGCCACTAACGCTTGAGGGTGTGAGCAGGCTGATGTTCACGTCCGTTGTGTGGCTCCCTGCCTGTAGACCCAGCGATTTTGCCGCCTTCTTGTCTGCTCCACCGCCGTACCACGTTTCCAAAAGGCCGCTCGAGCCTGGGGTCACTCGGAGGGTAAAGCTGTCCGCCCCGAGCCCTGTGACGGTGTAGCTTCCGTCGGGCGCCACGTGGGCTGTCCGCTCAACGGCGGTGCGGGGGACGCCCCCGTACCGGGAGACGAAAGTGCTGCTTGCAACCACCGCCAACTGGCTGTAATCAGTCCCGGGTGGCGCGGAAACAGTGCCGGAAATGGTGGAACCCGGAGCCATTGTCACGTCGATGCCTTGCGCGCCGCGGTTGCTTAGGGGGAGTGTGGTTGCTTCTTCTTGCCGGGCCACATCGCCGTACCATGTCGTCGCCAGTCCGCTGTCGCCTCCCGAGACCCGAAGATTGGCGTAGTCCATCCCGCTGTAGGGCACGCGGTAGCGGCCGTCTGGCGAGACTGGTTCGGCGGGCCTGAGCATGTCGCTCTGGGCATCGGTAAGTTGCACCCTTAATTCATCAAACCGCGTACCCGGCGGCCCCGTAATGATGCCCTCGACGTATTTCACCGGGTTCCAGTCATCGGCCGTGGCCTTCACGCTCCCACTGGCCAGGAGCGATACAAGTGCAAAAGTAATCCCAGCCACCACACGTAGCGAAGCAGTGCGAAGCACGCTGCCGCCTTTCAATCAGGCGGCCTCAGCCGCGCCCCCAAAGCTGTTCAGCACAGCCTGCCCAGTTTATGGCGAAAAATCGCGGAAAACATCAACTCGATGGAGATTCGGTTTTCGAACAATACGGTTGACGAAACTCCCGCAGTCACACTCCGTCCAAAGCCTCCGGACCCTGCATGCTGTGCCATGGCGCGTTAGTCTTGCTGCACCACGCCGGCGTGCGTGACCTGGGAGCAGCGGGCAGGGTTGTAATGAGCTGACTGTCCGCCCATGAGCCCGGAGGAAACCGATGCGCCAGCACGTCAGTACATGCCTGCCAGACCCTGCCGTGGCAGGGGACACCGCCACCCTCAAGCCCCGGCGGAAGCGGACCAGGCACCCCCGGCTTGCGGTGGGGGACCGGGTCAGTTTTGCCGAAGGAACCTTGGCCGGCACCGGGGTCGTGGACGCTGTGACCTCCGATTATTCGATCATCTGGGTGTGGACCGATGAAGGCCAGGGCCGCAGGATGTTCTTGCAGGGGTACGGAAGCATCGTTTCTGCGGTTTAGGTTCGACGCCGAAGCCCGGGCGGCCGCGGACGACCGGCCACGAGCCACACAACTCCGCCCACCACGCCCCAAGGCAACCACAAGGCGGCGCCTGTCGCATTCACACGTCCAGTATGCTCCGGTTCCAAGCTCCCTGACGCCTTTGGTGGGACAATAAGTGCAGGGCCCCTGTCACGGCGCCAGCCAGGTGCCGGCACGGCCCGCGCAAAGACCAGGAGGGGATCCCGATGGACCCCACCACCGTGACTATCATCGTCCTCGTTATCCTGCTTCTCGTTGCTGCGCGGATGTCCATCCGGATCGTCCGCCAATACGAGAAGGGCGTACTGTTCCGGCTTGGCAGGGTGGTCGGCGTAAGAGACCCCGGCCTGCGGTTGATCATTCCTGTTATCGACCGGCTGCCGCTGGTAAGCCTCAGGATCGTGACCATGCCCATCCAGTCACAGGGCATCATTACCCAGGACAACGTCAGCGTGGACGTGTCAGCGGTGGCCTACTACCGGGTGGTGGACGTCGTGAAATCCGTCATCGCCATCGAGAACGTGGCCGCGGCCATCGACCAGATCGCCCAGACCACGTTGCGGAAGGTGGTTGGCCGCCATACCTTGGACCAGACCTTGTCCGAGACCGAACGGATCAACGGCGACATCCGCGAAATCCTCGACGTGCTCACCGTCGAATGGGGCGTGGAAGTCACCCTGGTGGAGCTCAAGGACATCCAGCTGCCCGAAAGCATGAAGCGTGCCATGGCCCGCCAGGCAGAAGCCGAACGCGAGAAGCGAGCGAAGATCATTGCCGCCGAAGGCGAGGCCATCGCCGCTTCAGCGCTCGGCGATGCGTCCGACACCATGATGGCGCACCCACTCGCGTTGCAGCTCCGCAACCTGCAGTCCCTGGTGGAAATCGCCGTCGACAAGAACTCCACGGTGGTGTTCCCCGCCCCGCTGATGAGCACCATCGGTGAACTCTCCGCCTTCCTGGCCCGCGAGAACCAGGCAGCGTCCGCCGCCGGGCCGTCCCCTGTGAAAGCGGCCTGACCGGCGAACCGGCCCGCGTACAACCAACGCGTCGGCCGGGCCCGCGCCGGTCCAGACTTCGGGTCCGCACCACAGCGGCCGCTAAAGTCGTGCCATGACCACTGCTGCTCTACGCCCTGTCTACTTCCTCTCGGACAGTACGGGCATCACCGCGGAAACGTTGGGCAATACGCTGCTGACCCAGTTCCCGGTGGCCGACTTTGACCGTGTCACCATCCCCTTCATCACCACGGCCGAGCAGGCACGGGCGGTGGTGCGCACCATCGACGGCCTTGCCGCCACCGGGCCCCGGCCGCTGGTCTTCTCCACCGCCGTCAGCAGCGAAATCCGGCAGATCCTGGCCGGCTGCAAAGGCGTGATCGTGGACCTGATCGGCACGCACGTGGGCGTGCTGGAACAGGCGCTCGGCGCGCCTGCCAGTGGCGAACCCGGCAGGGCGCACGGCCTGGGCAACGCCGCGCGCTACCAGTCCCGGATGGCGGCTGTGGAGTACGCGATGGAGCACGACGACGGCCAGAGCCTGCGTGCCCTGGAGAAGGCGCAGGTGATCCTGGTGGCCCCGTCCCGGTGCGGCAAGACGCCCACCACCATGTATTTGGCACTCCAGCACGGGATCTTCGCCGCCAACTTTCCGCTCGTCGACGAGGACTTCCAGCGGGACGGCCTGCCGAAGCCGCTGCAGCCCTTCGTGTCCAAGTGTTTCGGCCTGTCGTCCAACCCGCTGCGCCTGAGCCAGATCCGCACCGAACGGCGGCCCAGCTCGCCCTACGCATCCTTGCGTCAGTGCGGCTTTGAGTTGCGCAGCGCCGAGCAGCTGTACGTATCCCACCGGATCCCGTACCTGAACTCCGCCACCGTGTCCGTGGAGGAGATGGCGGCCACCATCCTGCAGCGGATGAATCTCAAGCATTAGCAACAATTCACAAACGTGGCGTGGCGCACATCATGTGGAAAGTGCGCGGCAGACCTGCCACTGTTGACAAGGTTTTTCTTCCGGCCGGCACTACCGTGGCGGCCAGCAATGCCTAAGCCACCTCTGCAAAGGAGCAGTAAACATGACCACAGACGTTCTTTGGTTCTCCGAACTCGGGCTTGAGGACTTGGACAAGGTGGGCGGCAAGAACGCCTCCCTGGGCGAGATGGTGCAGAACCTGACGTCCGCCGGCGTACAGGTCCCGGACGGATTCGCCACCACGGCGGACGCGTACCGCCGGTTCCTGTCCGACTCCGGCCTGGACCAGAAGATCGCCGACCGGCTCGTTGGCCTGGACACCGATGACGTGACGGCGCTGGCGGCTGCCGGCCAGGAGATCCGGTCCCTGGTCCGCGACACGCCGTTCCTGGCGGATTTCGAGGCGCAGGTCCGCGAGGCGTACCAGCAGCTGGTGGACAAGCACGCCGGCTCGCAGGATCTTTCTTGGGCGGTGCGCTCCAGCGCCACGGCAGAAGACCTTCCCGACGCCTCGTTCGCCGGGCAGCAGGAGACCTTCCTTAACGTCCGCGGCATCGAGAACATCCTGCAGGCCATCAAGGACGTCTTTGCCTCGCTCTACAACGACCGCGCCATCGCCTACCGCGTGCACCATAAGTTCGAGCACGCCGAGGTGGCACTCTCGGCGGGCATCCAGCGCATGGTGCGTTCCGACGTCGGCGCTTCCGGGGTCATGTTCACCATGGACACCGAGTCCGGCTTCCAGGACGCCGTGTTCGTCACCTCCTCCTACGGGCTGGGCGAAGCAGTGGTCCAGGGCGCCGTGAACCCCGATGAGTTCTACGTGTACAAGCCCGCCCTGGAAGCCGGCCGGCCGGCCATCCTCAAGCGGGGCCTGGGCGAGAAGGCCCTCCAGATGACCTACACCACCAACAGCGAGATCGGCCGCACCATCGACTTCGTGCCGGTGGAGGAGTCCCAGCGCTCGCGCTTCAGCCTCACGGACGACGACGTGGAGCAGCTTGCGCGCCACGCCGTCGCCATCGAGAAGCATTACGGCCGCCCGATGGACATTGAGTGGGGCAAGGACGGCATTGACGGTGGACTGTACATCCTGCAGGCCCGCCCGGAAACCGTGCAGTCCCGCCGGGCCCCGGGCAGCATGAGCCGGTTCCGCCTGAACGCGACCGGCCCGGTGCTGGTGGAAGGCCGCGCCATCGGCCAGCGGATCGGCGCCGGAAAGGTCCGGATCCTCACCGCGATCGACCAGATGGCCTCGTTCCAGACCGGCGACGTCTTGGTGGCAGACATGACCGACCCCGACTGGGAGCCGATCATGAAGCGTGCCTCAGCGATCGTCACCAACCGCGGCGGGCGCACCTGCCACGCGGCCATCATCGCCCGCGAGCTGGGGATTCCCGCCGTCGTGGGCACCGGCAACGCCACTGACGCGCTGGCCGACGGCCAGGAGGTGACCGTGTCCTGCGCCGACGGCGAGACCGGCACCATTTACCAAGGCCTGCTGGACTTCAGCGTCGAGGAGACCGGGGTCACCCAGCTGCCCGAGGCGCCGGTAAAGGTCATGATGAACGTGGGCACGCCGGAACAGGCGTTCACTTTTGCGCAGCTGCCCAACCACGGCGTGGGCCTGGCCCGGCTGGAGTTCATCATCAACCGGCAGATCGGCATCCACCCCAAGGCGCTCCTGAACCTGGACAGCCAGCCGGCGGAAGTGGCCGCCGAGATCCGCGGGCGGATTGCCGCATACGACAGCCCCCGCGACTACTACATCAAGCGCCTGGCCGAGGGCGTGGCCACCATCGCCGCCGCCTTTGCCCCTGAACCGGTGATCGTCCGCATGTCCGACTTCAAGTCCAACGAGTACGCCAACCTCATTGGCGGCCCGGCGTACGAACCGCACGAGGAGAATCCGATGATCGGGTTCCGCGGCGCGTCCCGCTACCTGGAACCGTCCTTCCGGGACTGCTTCGACCTCGAGTGTGAGGCCCTGTCCTTCGTACGCAACGAGATGGGCCTGACCAACGTCAAGCTGATGATCCCGTTCGTGCGCACCCTGGACGAGGCGCGGGGCGTCATCGACCTGCTCGCCGAGAACGGCCTGCGCCGCGGTGAGAACGGCCTCGAGGTCATCATGATGTGTGAACTGCCCTCCAACGCGCTGCTCGCCGACGACTTCCTGGAGTACTTCGACGGCTTCTCCATCGGCTCGAACGACATGACCCAGCTGACCCTGGGCCTGGACCGTGACTCGGCCATCGTGGCCAACAGTTTCGACGAGCGGGACGCGGCCGTGAAAAAGCTGCTCAGCATGGCCATCAAGGCCTGCCGGGCGCACGGCAAGTACGTGGGCATCTGCGGCCAAGGCCCCAGCGACCACCCGGACTTCGCTGAATGGCTGGTGAAGGAAGGCGTCAATTCCGTCTCCCTGAACCCGGACACGGTGGTGGACACCTGGCTGCGGCTCGCGGGCGCGGCAGAAGACTCGTCCGCCGGCGCAGTGACTGCCGCCGCCGGCGTAGCCTGACCAGACCGCCGAAAGGTCCAAGGGCGGTTCCGCCGCGGTGTCATCGCCGTGACGGGACCGCCAGCACCTGCTCCCGCAGGATGTCCGCGTGGCCACAGTGCTGGGCCAGTTCCCGCAGCATGTGCAGGTACACCCAGCGCAGCGGAAGCGGGCCCCGCCGGTTGCCGGTGACCACATCGTCCAGGCCGAGGCCGGCCGCGGCCGCCCGGGAGGCGGCGCACGCCTCCCGGTGGGCTGACCGGACCGAGGCGACCGTGTCGGCGTCGTCAAGCATGAACGATTCGTCCGGGGTGGCCGGGATACCGATCTCACTGCGCGGGCGGCCCGTGACGGCTTCGTCGAACCAGACCTTCTCCACGAAGGTGGCGTGCTTCACCAGGCCCAGCAGCGTGGTGCGGGACGGAACCAGCCGGCGCCGGGCCTGCTCTTCGGTCAAGCCGTCCAGGCAGTCGTCGAGCGCAGCCCGGTGCTCGTCAAGGAAGAATTCGAACTGGGCACGCAGCGGCTCGGAAATCACGTCGTCCATGGAACGGGGGAGGATGGCCATATGCCGACCCTAGCAAGCCGGCAAGAAGGTGCGGCTACAACGCCCGGGCCAGGGAACGCCCCACCGTCCTGCCGGTGAAGATGCAGCCACCCAGGAAGGTGCCCTCGAGGGCGTTGTATCCTTGGGCGCCACCGCCCCCGAACCCGGCGGCCTCCCCGGCGGCGTAGAGGCCGGGAATGGGGATGCCGTCCCGCCCGAGCGCCTGTCCGGATAAATTCGTCTGGATGCCGCCGAGCGTTTTTCTGGTGACGACGTGGAGCCGCACCGCGATCAGCGGGCCCGCCTTCGGATCCAGGATCCGGTGCGGCTTCACTGTCCGGAAGAGCCGGTCACCCAGGTAGCGGCGGCTGTTGCGGATGCCCGCCACCTGGGCGTCCTTGGAATAGGCATTACGGATCTCGGCGTCACGCTCCCCGATCTGCCGCCGCAGCAGCGCACCATCCAGCAGCGGCTCCGCGGTGAGCCCATTCATGCCGCGGACCAGGTCCGGAAGGTTGTCCGCCACCACAAAGTCCGCGCCGTGCTCCTTGAACGCTTCGATCGGGCCGGAGGCACCGCGGCCCAGCCGCGTCTTCAGCAGCAGCTTGAGGTCCCGGTTGGTGATGTCCGGGTTCTGTTCGGAGCCGGAAAGGGCGAACTCCTTTTCGATGATCCGCTGGTTGAGGATGAACCAGGAATGGTCGTACTGCTGGATGTCCGGGGTGGTCCGCAGCAGGCGGAGGGTGCCCAGCGTGTCGTAACCGGGCAGGCCGGGGGAGGGGAGTCGCCGGCCCAGAGCATCGAACCACAATGAGGAGGGGCCGGGCAGGATCCGGATGGCGTGGTCCGGCCAGATGGGGTTCCAGTTCTGGATTCCCTCGGTGTAATGCCACATCCGGTCCCGGTTCACCAGCCGGACTCCGGACCCGTCGGCGATGTCCAGCATCCGCCCGTCCACATGCTGCGGGACCCCGGTGACCATCCTGCGCGGCGGTGTTCCCAGCCGGTCCGGCCACCAGCGCCGCACCTGCTCGTGGTTGCCGCCGATCCCGCCGGAGGCGATCACCACAGCCTGCGCCCGCAACTCAAAGTCCCCAATAATTTCCCGGTTGGAGGACACCCCACGCGGCGACGCATCCGGTGCCAGTACTGCGCCACGCACCCCGGTGACCGTACCGTCGTCGTACGTTAAACCGTCCACCCGGTGCCGGAAGAAGAACGTGACGCTGCCTGCCGCGGCCGCCTCGCGCGCCTTGTCCGCGAATGGTTCGGACACCCCGGTGCCGGTGCCCCACGGAACGTGGAAGCGGGGAACCGAGTTGCCGTGGCCGCCGGCCCTGCCGTCGCCGCGCTCGGCCCAGCCCACCAGCGGCGTGAACCGGATTCCCTTTTCCTGCAACCAGGAGCGCTTGTCGCCGGCGGCGAACTCCACGTAGGCGCGGCCCCACTGAGTGGCCCACTCGTCCTCCGGGTGCGGTCCGGAAAGCCGGTCCCATTGCGCCGAGCCCTGCCAGTCTTGCCACGCCAGATCGAAGGAATCCTTCACGCCCAGCCGGCGCTGCATGGGGGTGTCCACCAGAAAAAGACCGCCTAGCGACCAGAACGCCTGGCCGCCCAGGTTGGCCTGGTTCTCCTGGTCCAGGATGGCCACGCGCTTTCCCGCACGGACCAGCTCGTTGCAGGCCACCAGCCCGGCCAACCCGGCCCCGATGATGATGACGTCCGCATCCATGCGTGCCTGCCTGGTTTCGAAAGTTGTTGTGACTGCTTGCCAAGCTATCGCACGAAGCGGCCCATGCCCGGGTTTTTCGTGCCCGGCGCGCAGCAGCCGCCTGCCGCCTTCGTGTCACACTGGCCCGGTTTTCACGGGGAAACGGCCGCGGGAGCGCGGATTCCCGGCGTGTCGCGGCGAAAACTGGGCTACTCTGCGTGCCTGATGCGAGGCGGGGGCGTCCGGAAGCAGGCGTCCGCGTCAGGCGACGCCGTCCCCAGTTCTGCCAGCCCGGGCGGGTTGGCGCCGGGGCGGGAACAGGTGACGGCCGCGGCCCTGTTCGCGTAGCCGGCCAGGAGGCGCAGGTCAGCAGCTTTGAGGGCGGCCAGCCGCGGCCGGGCCCCGGCGCCCAGGAGGTCCATCTGCGACAGGCCGGCGATCAGGGCGGCCATGAACGAGTCACCCGCCCCGACGGTGTCCGCCACCTCGATTCTTTCACCCGGCAACTCCACGCGGCCCTGCCTGTTCAGGAGCACCGGTCCCTCAACACCGCGGGTCAGGGCCACCAGCGCCGGGCCGAGCTCCAGCCAGGCGGCCAGCGACTCCTCGGGAGTCCGGCCCGGATAAAGCCAGCGCAGGTCCTCGTCGCTTGCCTTGACGACGTCGCTCGCGGCGACGAATTCCTCAGCCTGCCTGCGAGCCGCGGCAACATCGGGACTGATGCCGGGCCTGCAGTTGGGGTCGTAACTGACGGTGGCACCGTGCCGGGCCGCCCCCACCAGCGCATACGTGGCGTGGTTGCCCGGTGAAAGCGTGGTGGCAATGGAACCGGTGTGGACGTGCGCGGAGGTTTCCACGGCGGCCAGGGCGGGAAGCGATGCGCCATTGATGTCCCACGTGATGTTGAAGGCGTAAGTTGCTGCACCGTCCGGCCCCAGCGTTGCCGTTGCCGTGGAGGTGGGTGCAGCCCCGCCCAGCACCGGCCTGACGCCGTTGGACTGCAGGTGCTGATCGATGATCCGCCCGTACTCGTCGTCGCCATAATGGGTCACCAGGCTTGTGGAAAGGCCCAGCCGCGCAGTTCCCACCGCGACGTTCAGCGGGCTGCCTCCGGGGTGGGCTTTCCGGCCGGCGGTTCCCCGGCGCGGGTCATTGATGATGTCCACGAGGGATTCCCCGATCACGGTGACCACGGGACCGCCGTTTGCGGCATCCGGCACGTTGTGGGCTGTTGGCATGGCTGCTTCCTTGCAGGTGATGGGGCGGGATGTGGTGCTGTGCTCAGCGGCCCGGATAGACCACGGCCTTGAGTTGGCCGGGCTGCTTTCCCGCCTTCAGCGCCGCTTCGGACTCGGCGAGGGGGAACTTTCCGGTGACCAGGATGTCCAGATCCACCTTTCCGTCAGCGATCAGCTGGATCGCCAGTGGCCAAGTCTTGGTGTAGCGGAAGACCCCGGAGAGCCAGATTTCGCGGTTCTGGATGTAGGAGACAGGCAGCTCCACATCGTCTGCGCCGAGCCCCACCAGGATCACCCGGCCGGCCGGCGCCACGGCCTTGATTCCGGAACGGACCGCCTGCGGAGCGCCGGAGGCATCGATGAAGGCGTCGACGTCGAGCCCCTCCACGCTGTCCGTCTTTGCGTTCACGGCGTGGGTGGCCCCGTGTTCCAGGGCAAAGGCGAGCCGGTCCTCGGCGATGTCGGAGATGTAAATCTCGGTGGCGCCGAACGCCCGGGCCGCCTGGGCGGCGATGATGCCGATGGGGCCGGCGCCGGCGATCAGCACCCGGCTGCCGGGCCGGATTTCCGCGCGCTCGCAGGCCCACAGGCCCACGGACAGCGGTTCAATCAAGGCGGCCGCCTCGTCGCTGACGCTGTCCGGAATGTCGTAGGCGAAGTCGGACTGGATGGTGACGTATTCGGCGAACGCGCCGTCCACGGGCGGGGTGGCGTAGAACTTGATGTCCGGGCACAGGTTGTAGCGGCCGGCCTTGCACTGCTTGCAGGTGCGGCAGGGCCGCTGGGGTTCGACGGCGACTCGGCTGCCAACGCGGGCCGGGTCGACGGCGCTTCCGACGGCGGTGATCCGGCCGGAGAGCTCGTGGCCCAGGATCAGCGGGTGGTCCACGACGTAGGGGCCGATCCGGCCGTGCTCGTAGTAGTGGACGTCGCTGCCGCAGACGCCGACGGCGGCGACCTGCACCAGGACCTGGTCCGGGTCGAGCTGGGGGAGGGGGAGTGATTCCATGGCCATGTCGCCCTGGCTCTTCAGGACGGCGGCGCGCATGGTGGCCGGCAGGCCGGCGGCGTGGGCGGTGGTGGTCATAGCGGGGTCCTTTGCTGAAATCGAGGGTAATTGGCGGGTGGGCCGTTTACTTCACTGCGCCAAGGGAGAGGCCCTGGACGAGTTTGTCCTGCGCTGCGAAGCCGGCGAACAGCACCGGCAGGGAGATGACGACGGCGGCCGCGCAGACTTTGGCGAGGAAGAGGCCCTGGCCGGAGACGAAGCCGGTGAGGAAGACGGGCGCCGTGCCTGCCACCACGCCGGTGAGGACGCGTGCCAGGAGCAGTTCATTCCAGCTGAAGATGAAGCAGATCAGCGCGGTGGCGGCGATCCCGGGTATGGCCACCGGGGCGATGACCTTGCGGAGGATGAGCAGGAGGTTGGCGCCGTCGATCTGGGCCGCCTCCAGCATCTCCTCCGGAACTTCGGCGAGGAAGGACCGCATCATCCACAGCGCGATGGGCAGGTTCATGGAGGTGTACATCAGGATCAGGAACCAGATGTTGTCCAGGCCACCAACGGTGCGGGCGAACAGGTAGAGCGGCAGGATCGCCGCCACCACGGGCATCATCTTGGTGGACAGGAAGAAGAACATCACGTCTGTCCACTTCTTCACGGGCCGGATGGAGAGTGCGTATGCCGCCGGGATGGCCAGGACCAGTACCAGGGCCGTGGACAGGATGGAGGCGGTGGCGGAGTTGATCAGGGACGGCCAGGGGCTGACGCCGGAGGTTTCGCCGAAGAATTCCCGGTACGCGTCCAGGGTCAGGTTCGCGGCCACCGACGGCGGGTTGGTGGCTGCGTCAGTCTCCGAGTGGAAGGAAGTCAGGATCATCCACACCACCGGGGACGCGAACAGCAGTGCCAGCAGCCAGGCCGCGAGCCCGGCCGCAGTGTTGTTGCGGGTGGGGTCCATCCGGGACTTGCCGCGGCGGGCCCTCATGCTGCCTGGGGCGGCGTGGGTGGTGCTTTGGGGCGCGGCGGGAGTGAGGGTGCTCATCGTGCTGCCTCCTTCTTGAAGAGCGAAAAGACGGTGCGGAGTGCGAACGTGGCCACGATGATGGTGCCGATGACCACCACGACGCCGGCCGCGGAGGCCAGGCCGTATTCGTTGGCGTAATAGAAGGTCTGGTAAATGGCGTAGGGGAGGTTGGCGGTGCCCAGGCCGCCGGCGGTGAGGGTGAAGACGGAGTCGAAGTTCTGCACGATGTAGATGGCACCCAAAAGACCGCCGAGTTCCAGGTACTGGCGCAGGTGGGGGAGGGTCAGGTGCCGGAAGATCGCCCAGGGGGTGGCGCCGTCCATCTGGGCGGCTTCCACGGTGTCCATGGGCCGGGACTGCAGGCCGGCGAGCAGGATGAGCATCATGAACGGCGTCCACTGCCACACCAATGAGACGACGACGGCGGCCAGGGGCGCCTGCGACAACAGGTCCAGTTGGGGCGGGGTGCTGCTGCCAAAGAGGGACCAGATCCAGGTGAGGATCCCGTTGACCAGCCCGTAGGCGGGGTTCAGGAGGGCATGCTTCCAGATCAGGGCCGCGGCCACGGGGACCACCAGGAACGGCGCGATCAGCAAGGTGCGGGCCAGTCCGCGGCCGAGGAACTTCTTGTCCAGCAGCAGCGCCAGGCCCAGTCCGATGAGCAGGCTGGCCAGGACCACGGAGACGGTGAGGACGATGGTGGTGACGATGGCTTGGCGGAGGTCTGGGTCGGTGAGTACCGTGACGTAGTTTTCCAGGCCGGCGAAGGCCGTCTTGGTGGGGCTCAGGCTGTTCCAGTTCAGGAACGAGATGAACAGGGTCACCACGAACGGGAGTTGGGTGACGACGATAAGGAAGACCAGGGCGGGCAGCAGCGGTGCGCGGCGTGCCCAGGCCAGGGCGCGTTCACGAGACGAGGGGCTGCGTGCGGGTTTGGCTGCGGTGTGTCCCGGTCGGGAGATACGCGCCGTTGCGGTAGTCATGGGATTCTCCTGCGGTTCGGTTAGGGCTGCTTGTACTTGTTGCCGATTTTCCGGGCGGCTTCCTGGCCCTTCGCCAGGGCATCGGCCACGGTGCCTTGGCCGGCGATGGCCGAGCTGACGCCTTGCGAGACGTTGGTGCCCAGCGCAGCAAACTCGGGTATGCCCACGAATTGGATGCCGACGGCGGGACGCGGCTGGGTGCCGGGGTTCTTCGGGTCGGCGTTCTCGATGGCGAACCGTTCCGCGGTGAAGAACGGGGCAGCCTTCTGGAACTCGGCATTTTCGTATGTGGAGACGCGTTTGCCGGAGGGGACCTTGGCCCAGCCGAGCTTGGATGCCACCAGCTGCTCGTACTCCTTGGAGCTGGCCCAGGCGATGAACTTCCCGGCCGCATCCTGCTTCTTGGATGCCGCCTGCATTGCCCAGGACCAAGTCCAAAGCCAGCCGGAGGACTTGGTCTCCTTCACCGGGGCCTGGGCGTAGCCGATCTTGCCCTTGACGGGGGAAGCATCGGCTTCGAGGGCGCCGGCGGCGGAGGTTGCGTCGTACCACATGGCCACCTTGCTTTGGCTCATGTTGTTCAGGCACTCGGTGAAGCCGGCCTGCGCGGCACCTGCTTCACCGTGCTGGCGGACCAGGTTGGTGTAGAACTCGGTTGCGGCCGTAAATTCGGGGCTGTTGACCTGGGCGTTCCAGTCCTTGTCGAACCAGGTGCCGCCGAATGTGTTCACCACGGTGGTCAACGGCGCGAAAACCTGGCCCCAGCCGGGCTGGCCGCGCAGGCAGATGCCCTTCATGCCGGGGCTGGCGCCGTCCACCTTCGCCGCGATGTCCGCCACCTGGTCCCAGGTGGGTTTGTCCGGCAGGGTAAGGCCCTTGGCCGCCAGGATGTCCTTGCGGTACATCAGGAAAGAGGACTCGCCGTAGAACGGTTCGCCGTAGAGCTTGCCGTCGGTACCGGTCAAGGATGCCGTGTACGCGGGCAGGATGTCCGCCTGGTCGAAACCCGGGTCCTTGGCCACGCTGTCCAGGGGTGCCAGCCAGCCGTTGGCGGAATAGAACGGGATCTCGTAGTTGGACAGCGAGGCGACGTCGTACTGGCCGGCCTGGCTGGAGAACTCCTGGCTGATCTTCGCCCGGACATCATTTTCCGGCAGGATCGTAAAGTTCACGTTGATGCCGGTTTCCTTGGTGAAGTTGTCTGCGGTGAGCTTCTGCAGGTCCTCCATCTGGGGGTTGTTCACCATCAGTACGTTGATGCTGTTCGGGTTGCCGGCGGAATTGCCATCCGCCGGCACCCGCACATGCCGTGGCGCTCAAAGCGATGCAGAGTGCCCCGGCGGAGAGGACGGCAGCGCGCGTTTTCGGGCGCATTAAGGACTCCTTTGTTCTTCAGGAAGATGCAGGACCGGTGCCCGCCGACTGCTGCGTCGGGGTGCCCGGTTGGAGCGCGGCCAGCCACCGGAATCCCGGTGCGCCGTGCTAGTGTTCCTCAAGGTTAGGGGTGCGGCACAGGTCACAACTAGCGCCCTGGTTGCGAATTTCTGATACTTATTTTCCGAACCGCAAGGGCCCTTCACCCGCTACTCTGGGACAAGGCAGCCAGGGGGCTGTCCAGAATTCATAACCACCCGATGCGCGGAGACCACCATGGCCACAGTGGACAATGCCGAGGAAGCCACAGCCCGGCTGGCCGAGCGGCTGCTGGGCATGCGGGCCAACCGGGAGGTGATCCCGCCGGATCCCAACCATTCGGTCCGCTGGCACCAGCACAGCTACCCCAGCCCGGTGGCACGGTGGAACTACCATCCGGAATACGAGATCCACCTCATTCGGAAAGGCACCGGAAAGTTCATCGTCGGGGACCACATCGGCACCTTCGAGGCCGGCCATGTGTCGATCGTGGGTTCGGGCCTGCCGCACGACTGGGTCAGCGACTTGGAACCTGGCGAGGCACTGGAGAACCGGGACGCCGTCATCCAGTTCGACGGAAAGTGGGTGGAGCAGGCATCCAACCTCGTCCCCGAACTCGCGGAGGTCCGTCCGCTCCTGGAACAGTCGGCGCGGGGTATCGAATTCCTGGGCCACACCGCAGTGTCAGCAGCGGCGGCCATCGAAACCATGGGCCAAACCACCGGCCTGGAGCGGCTGCAACACCTGTTTGAACTTTTCGCGGTCCTTGCCGGCGCGCCGGAAGGCGACCGCCGCTATCTGGCCGAAGCCTGGTTCAGGCCGCAGTTGGACGGCCAGGCTGCCGCCGTCGTCGATCTGGTCCTGGAGTACGTGTTCAGCAACCATGCCGGCAGTGTGCGGATGTCCGAGGCCGCCGCGCTGGTGGGCATGCCGGAGCCCACCTTTTCGAAGTACTTCAAGCGGGCCACGGGGCAGAACTTCAGCGACCTGGTCCGCAAGTTGCGCCTGGCGCACGCCCGGCGCCTGCTGGAGCGCAGCGACAAGCCTGTGTCTGAGATCTGCTACGAGGTGGGCTTCTCCAACCTGTCGAACTTCAACCGGCACTTCCTCAACGACGCGGGTGAGACGCCGCGGAACTACCGGCAGCGCCTGCAGGGGTGAGGGGCGGGCGGTCGCCGCGGGTTAGGCTGGAGGCACCCGCACCAGGAACCCGGAGAACACGTACGCCATGGCTGATGACGGAGCACCTGCCGCACCTTTCGACCGTGCCGTCCTGATCTTCAATCCCGGCCGGCCTGGAATGGGCCAGCGGATCGAGGCGTTGCAGCGGGAACTGGCCACCGACCTGCCGGGGCTGCCCGTTGAGCTGTTGCCTACGGAATTTGCCGGACATGCCCGTGAACTTGCCCGGGGCGAGGCGCGCCGGGGTGTGCCGCTCATCCTGTCCGTCAGCGGGGACGGCGGGTACAACGAGGTGGTCAACGGCGTGATGGACGTGCCCGGGAGCAAGGCCGTCTGCGCCGTCATTCCCGCCGGAAATGCCAACGACCACTACCGGAGCCTGCCGGTGCGAACCTTCGCGGAAGCGGCGTCGGCCGGTGTGGGCCGGCGCGTCGACCTGCTGCGGATCACGCTCCGGACCGCAATGGGAGAACGGGTCCTGTACGCGCATTCCTACGTGGGGTTCGGGCTGACCTCGTTGATGGCCATCGGCATTGAACAGGGCGGGAAGGGTAAGGTCCTGGAGCTCGTCTCCGTGGCCCGCACCCTCTCGAGGTTGAAGCCCTTCGAACTTGTCCGGGACGACGGGGCCACCGCCCGGTTCGACAGCCTGATCCTGGCCAACGTCTCACGCATGGCCAAGTACGGCACCGTCAGCGAGTCGCATTACCCGGACGATGGGCGGTTCGAGGTGGTGACGCTGCCCCACGCCGGGTTGATGAAGATGGCCCTGATGACGCTCCGCGCGGTCACCCTGGGGCTGGGGCATCAACCGAGCGTCAGCCGCTATGCCTTCTCCACCAGCGATACGGTGCCCTGCCAGATTGATGGTGAGGTGGTCTACGTCGAGGCGGGAACCCATGTCCTGGTGGAAAGCGCCAAGGGAGCCCTGGCCACCCTCTGACGTCTTAGGTCGGAGTGACGCGCGGGCCGGGGTACCGCCGCCGGGCGGCAGTACCCCGGGACCAGCTACGGCTGCACGGAGTCGAAGAACGTGTAATCCGGATTCGGCCCGGCCTCATGGGATTTCATCCTGATAAAGTCCACGTCCTCCCGGGACAGCGTGGTCTCACCGTGGGGATCTCCGTTGGCTCCCTCGCCGGCGGCTGCACTGATCTGGGCGGAAATTGTCCGTGGCAGAATCATGCAGCCTGGGTTCGCCAGCAGCCATTGGGTGACCGGAGCGGGAAGCAGGTTCCACTGGTCGCGAATACTGATGTCAGTCATGGGGTGTGCCTTTCGTAATGGTGTCAAGGACGCCCCCAGGCCCGGGATGCGCCGGTGCCGGCCGCGGTTTACGCAGCCGGCACACGAGGAGGAAAGGCTTAATCGAAGTGGATGTCTGCGGCCGCCTTGCGCAGCGACTCAAGGCGCTCTTCTTCCACCAGGCCCAACGCTTCGAGTTCGTCGGTTCGGTGGGTCCGTTCCTGGGCGGCTTGGGCTGAAATGTCGCGCAGGATCACGCCTACAAGATGGGCCAGGCCTGCTTTGAGGTCCACCAGGTTGGTGTTGGTGATCAGGAGGCGGCGGTCTGAGACGCGGAGTTCCACATCGCTGTACCCGGCGTCGGCCAGGCGCTGTTTCGTCGCTTCGCCGTGCAGCAGCTCGATTTCGCGGGGCTGCGGCCGGCGGGAGAATACGGCCGGAACGGTGTACCGCGTGGGGCCTTGGGCGGTGCCCAGGTTCGGTGGCAACGCGGATGCGAGGACTCCGCTGACCGATAGCGCCGAGTCGGCGCGTATAACAGAGTCTTGGATGGTGGTCATGGTGTCTACCAGCGTTCTGAAGGGTGCACTGCCGGATCCCGGGACGCGGGGCGGAGTGGCTGGGGCAGGGGATCCGGGGCCGGATCGGCTGCAGTGGAGGTGAACGGTGTTAACCCGTTCCGGCCGGTGTTGTGGTGCGGCCCCTCGTCGTACCGATTCCCTGGTGTGCCGGCGTCGAGGCTACTCGGTACGGCGCGCGCCGGCGGCCGTGGAAGGCAACCGGGAATCGGGCTCATTTTCGGGGCAACGGATGTCCTGTCACGATGTCCCGAGATACTTTGAGTCTACGCTCATCAGCGACTCTTCCGGGCCGGGATGCGGAACCGGCCCGCCGAAGGTCGGACGCCGGCCGGAACGGTAGGCGGAATCAATCACGGATGCGAGTTCGTCCAGCACGGTGTGGTTTCCGGGGAGCACCACGTGGGCCAGGAATTCCGATTCGAGGGAGGCGATTCCCGCGGCCACGGCTCCGAGTTTGGCGTCAATGGCCAGGGCCAGGGCATGCCATGATTTGCGGTTGGCGCGTTCGAGGATTTTCGCGTTGGCTTCGTGGACCCGGCTGTCCGCGATGTCGCCACGAATGGCCAGGGCGCCGTCGGACTGCAGCAATGGCATGACAATCCGGAATTGCCGTCCGGTCCCCCTAAAAGCCACAGCGCTCCGGTCCCCTCGCTGGGTGAACAGGATGTCCGTTGCCCCGTAGTCCGTGAGCGCCTGCCTGATGTGCTTCCGGGAAGCCTCGCTGCTGAAGGAGTCGCCGCGGGTGTAAGGGCTTGTCATCTCCTAACTATGCGCCTCGCCGCCACCCTTTCCTAACGTCGCCATAACGCATCGGCCGCGGAACAGCAATGGACCCGGCAAACCGTGCGCTGCAGCTGGGCGCCGTCCATCCAAGGGCGGCTTGAGGCGTGTCCCGTGGTGCCGCTCGCCGTATATTCAGTACCGGTCGGCGCGCCAACAGTACGTTTGCTGATGATTTGCATGATGATTGCCGGAGGCAACGGGCCGTGCCCTTCGCCTCCGGACACCGTCGTATTCAACCGAGCAAGGGAATCATCATCATGGGCTTCCTGGACCGTGACCGAACCATCGCCCCGCCGGGCTTCAACCGCTGGCTTGTCCCGCCGGCAGCGCTCGCTGTCCACCTCTGTATTGGCCAGGCCTATGCCACCAGCGTGTACAAAACCGCGCTGGTCAAGCATTTCGGCGCCAGCTTAACCGAGATCGGGTGATCTTCTCCATCGCCATCGTGATGCTGGGCCTCTCCGCCGCGGTCATGGGCACGTGGGTGGACCGGAACGGTCCGCGGAAGGCGATGTTCACCTCGGCCATGTTCTGGGTGGGCGGCTTCCTGGTCGGCTCCCTGGGCATCTTCACGCACCAGCTTTGGCTGGTCTACCTGGGTTACGGCGTGGTGGGCGGCATCGGGCTTGGCATTGGCTACATTTCGCCGGTGTCCACGCTCATTAAATGGTTCCCGGACCGCCCCGGCCTGGCCACCGGCATGGCGATCATGGGCTTCGGCGGCGGCGCGCTGATCGCCAGCCCCGTGTCCCAGGCCCTGCTCAAGGCCTACGATCCCAACTCCGGTGCGCAGGGCTGGGTGGCCAGCGGCGATGCCGTGGGGAAGCTCTTCCTGACGCTCGCCGTCGTCTATCTCGCCTACATGCTGTTCGGCGCCTTCACCATCAAGGTCCCCGCAGACGGCTGGCGCCCGGCCGGGTTCGACCCCGCCAAGGTCAAGGCCGCCAAGCTGGTCACCACGGAGAACGTCTCCGCCAAGAACGCCATCAAGACCCGGCAGTTCTGGCTGGTATGGGTGGCGTTGTTCTGCAACGTCACCGCCGGCATCGGCATCTTGGAGCAGGCGGCGCCCATGATCCAGGACTTCTTCCGGAAGGCCGACGGCGGCTCCCTGGTCAGCGCCGGCGTCGCCGCGGGCTTCGTGGGGCTGCTGTCCATCGGCAACATGGCAGGGCGGTTCGCCTGGTCCGCCATTTCGGACATCACCGGCCGCAAGCGGATCTACATGGTGTATCTGGGCGTCGGCGCGGTCCTGTACACCGTGCTGGCGCTGGCCGGTGCCACGGCCACGTTCCTTTATGTGGTGCTGGCGTTCCTGATCATTTCGTTCTACGGCGGCGGTTTCGCCACCGCCCCGGCGTACCTGCGGGACCTGTTCGGGACGTTCCAGGTGGGCGCCATCCACGGCCGGCTGCTGACGGCCTGGTCAGCGGCCGGGGTGGCCGGTCCGCTGATCGTCAATGGCATCCTGGACGCGCAGGGGAAACCGGGCCAGTTGACCGGCGCGTCCTACCAGCCGGCCTTGCTGACCATGGTGGCCCTGCTGGTGGTGGGCTTCGTGGCCAACCTGCTGGTCACCCCCGTCGACGCCCGATTCCACGAACCCCGCCCCGCGCGGCACGAACCAGCCATGGAGGCCTGAGATGACCACAGCACATACCCGCAGCGGGCAGGAACCGGTCCGAAGGTCCACCGGCAGGCTGGTCCTGGGCTGGATCTTGGTGGGGATCCCGCTGGCGTACGGGGTGTTCCAGACGCTGACCCAGGTGGCGGCGCTGTTCGGGTGAGCCCTGCGCGCCGTCCCGCGTCACGCAGGGCAGGCTTTAGCAGGGGCGGACGACGGCGGGTCCCGGCTTTCCGGGGTTCCGCCGCCGTTCCCGGGTCTAAAGCGTGCTGCCCGTGACGCGGGCGCCACGAAGACTCAGGCTGCGGCGGGGCGGGCGAGCCGGCGCCGCAGCAAGGCGGCGGTGGCCCAGGTGACGATGCTGCAGGCCGCGGCTCCCCAAAGGATGTCCGTGACGGCCACCAGGGCAGGGAAATCCTTCAGCACGGCGAACCCGGTCAGCGCCCACGTGGCGTAGGTGAAGAACCCGAACAAGGCTGCTCCCGTGACGCGCTGGCGTACCGAGGCATCGGGGGTGTTGGGGCGGACGCCGTAGTGCACCATTCCGGCGACGAAGATGACATAGAACAGCACGGCCCCGGCCAGGTTTGCCTTGGGAGCGAGCAGGCCGCCGATCTGGTTCTGGTACAGCGGGTTGGCCACCAGCAGGATCCACGCCACGTCCAGGACGGCGAAAATCACGGCACTGACAACGTAGGCGGTCAGCCAGTTCTTGGTGCGGGGGTTCATGCTTGGCTCCTTGGATCGGTGTACAGGTGGTCCACGAAATGCCGGGCGCGTTCTGCAAACACGGTGCGTTTGAGTTTCATCGTGGGCGTGACATTGCCGTGCGCCTCGTTGAGGTCCGCCAGCAGCAGGACAAATTTGCGCACCTGTTCGGACCGGGCCAGCCGGGCGTTTGCGGCACTGACCGCCTTGCCCACCACGCTGAGCAGCCGGGCGTCCTCGATTCGGACGGCGCCGCCGTCATCCGGAATCTTGAGCCCGCTAAGGTCTGCAATGCCTTCGCGCTCGGCCCACGCCGTCACGGACTCCGGGTCCAGCAGCACCAGGCCGCCAAGGTAGGGCTTGCCTTCGCCCACCATGATGGCGTGGGCCACCAGGGGATCGCCCTCCACATAACCTTCCCAGATGGCGGGTGTGACGGTCTTGCCGCCGGCGGTCACAATCACGTCCTTGATGCGGCCTTTGAGGGTGAGCCGGCCGTGGGAGTCCAGGTCGCCGAGGTCCCCGGTACGGAAAAACCCGTCCACGAACGCTTCGTCGTTGTCGGAAAGGCGGCGGTACCCGGCAAACACGCCCACCCCGCTGGCCAGCACTTCGCCTTGATCGGAGATCCGTACGGTGGTGCCGGGCATGGGGACGCCCACGGACCCGGAATGGATGGCGCCGGGAAGATTGCCGGTGAGCGGGGCTGTGGTTTCCGTGAGTCCGTAGCCTTCGATGACGGGCAGCCCGAGGCCCCGGAAGAACAGGGACAATTCTGTGTCCAGTGCGCCGGCGCCGGACAGCAGGTAGTCAAGGCGTCCGCCCACCAGCGCGCGGAGACGCGCGTAAAAAACACGGTCGAACACGGCCCGGCGGGCCCGCAGGCCCAGCGGGGCACGCACACCGGGGTCGGCGTCGTGCGCTTCCGCGAACCTGCCCCATTCCACCGCGGTGCGCTGCGCCAGCACCCAGACCCGGCCCAGGTGCTTTTGCGCCGCGGCGGCCGCTGCGGACGCCTGGATCTTCTGCAGGACGCGGGGCACCACCACCAGGAACGTGGGCTTGAGGGCGCCCAGGGCCGGCACTACTTCACGGGGATCGGCGAGGTGTGCGATGCGCATGCCGTTGGCCAGGCAGATGAGCTGCAGGCCGCGGGCCAGGACGTGCGCCATGGGCAGGAAGATGATGGTGTTGCCGCCCTCGCGGACCACGCTGGTGTAGGCGGCGCCGACGTTGAGGATCTGGCCCACAAAGTTGCCATGGGTGATCAACGCGCCCTTCGGGTCTGCGGTGGTGCCCGAGGTGTAGACGATCGTGGCCACGGACTCCTGGTCCGGCAGCAGGCGCCGTTCCTCCACGTCGCGGTCCGGAACGTCGGTGCCCAGTTCCACCAGCGCCTGAAGGTCAGCTCCGGGGCGGGCGTCCATGGTCCAAATGCCCAAGTCTGGAGTTCCCGTCCGGGCGTACCCCTGCTCCAGCAGCGCGGCGTGCGCTGTGGTGCCGGCAATTGCCAGGCGGACGTCGGCATCGGACAGCACAGCGGTCACCTGGGGCTGGGCGGAGGTTTCGTAGATGGGGACCACGACGGCGGCCGCGAACCACGCCGCCATGTCCGCCACCGCCCATTCGTACCGGGTGGGGGACATGATGGCCATGGTTTCGCCGGGTTGCAGGCCGGCCGCGATCAGGCCCTTGGCAAGGGCCCGGACCTCAGAAACGAACTGGCGGGTGGTCACCTGGCGCCAGGGGGCGGTGATGTCGGCACCGTTGGCCCGCACCTCGAAAGCGACGTGCTCCGGGGAGGTGCGGTACCGGTGCATTAGAAGATCGGTGGCGTTCCGGTGGGTGGACAGGTCGGCCAGGGGCGGCGAGGTGAACTCTCTCAAGGGGTGTCCTTCTCGGAAAGGGAATGCAGATGGTCCTGCATGAGGGTCAAGGCGACGTCCAGGAATCCGGCGATGGCTGCCTGTTCGTCCGCGGGGAGCGTGTGGATGTGTTGGTTGGTGGCATCCATGAGGGGGAGCATCAGGTGCAGGATCCTCTCGGCGGCGGCGGGGGTGGCGCTGACATGGACATGCCGCCTGTCCTCGGCGGAGCGCAGGCGTTCAGCGTAGCCGCGGGCTTCGAGCCGGCCGACAATGGCGGTGGTGGTGGCCGCGGTGGCGCCCAAAGTTTCCCCGAGAGCGCCGGCGGTGAGCGGTCCGGACTGGACCAGGGCGCTAAGTGCCCGGTAGTCCGTGAGGTTCAGTTCAAGATGGCGGGCCACCTCGCGCTCTGTCTCATTGGCGAGGTTGAACAAGTTCTGGAGCGCGGCGGCGGCCGGATGGTGCTGTGCGTCCACGGGTCCTCCTCCTAGGCCTTCCCATATTGTAGTTATTGTCCTCTAGTGATCAAATAGATTTGAATACATGAGAGACTAGCAGGATAAGAGGGTATCGTCAGCGCAGGATCGCGCTGAGGCCCCGGGAAAGGAGCCTGTCCGTGAATGGAAGCAGCCGCAAGGCGCTCGTCAGTACTGTCATCGCCGTGGTGGTGGCGGTGCTCATTGCCCTCGCCGGAAGCCAGGGAGGTTCCCGGATTGGCGGGTTCCCGGTGTTTGCGCTGGGGGTTGCCGCGGCGTTCGTGATCCAGTGGCTGGTGTTCATTCCCAGCTTCAAGGCGCAGACCGAGAAGTTCTATGACCTCACCGGGGCCCTTACCTACATCTCCATCACCGTGTTCCTGGTGCTGGCTTCCCCCGGCGTCGATGCGCGCGGCCTGCTGCTGGCGGCAATGGTGGTGCTGTGGGCCGCGCGCCTGGGCAGCTTCCTGTTCCTGCGGATCAGCAAGCACGGCAAGGATGACCGGTTCGATGAGCTCAAGCCGGACTTCCTCCGATTCCTGAACACCTGGACCATCCAGGGCCTGTGGGTGGTGCTCACGGCGGCGCTGGCATGGGTGGCCATCACGTCGGACAAAAAGGTTGGCCTGGACGGGTTCTTCTGGGTGGGCCTGCTGGTGTGGGCCGCGGGCATCACGGTGGAAACCCTGGCGGACATTGAGAAGAACCGGTTCAAGGCAGATCCCGCCAACAAGGGACGCTTCATCAATACCGGGCTGTGGTCAAAGTCCCGCCACCCGAACTACTTCGGCGAAATCACCCTGTGGGTGGGGGTGGCCATCATCGCGCTGCCCGTACTGCAGGGCTGGCAGTGGGCCGCGCTGATCTCCCCGGCGTTCGTGGCCCTGCTGCTCACCAAGGGCAGTGGCGTCCCGCCCCTGGAGAAGAAGGCGGACAAGAAGTGGGGCGGCCAGCCGGACTACGAGGCGTACAAGAAAAACACGCCGGTGCTGGTGCCAAAACTCAAATAGCGCCCCGGAAGGACGTACGACGACGGCGCGCGCCCCGGGTGCCGATGTACGGGCCGGCGGCCCGGCAAGGGAAGATCTCCCCATGCCGGCTGCGGGCGGGCAGGGGATGGTGCCGCCTAAGCTGTGGTCATGGAGATAACACCCTCAGCTTCCGCGGCCCCGATGAAGTCCTTGCTCTACTGGCGCAAGAGCATGATCAACGGAGCCAGGACAGTACCTGCCATCGTGGCCATGGACAGCGCGGGAACGTTCAGCATGCATGACGCTGACGGGGTGCCGGTATTTTCCGTGCCGGCAGCCCAGGCGGCGGTCCGGTTCACGAGCATGGGGACGATGGTGGTCACGGCGAACGGCCGGAAGTACGACATTGTGGGCGTGGGCGCGTCCTTGTCGCCCAGCCCGTCCTCCTGGCAACTCGCGGAGATGGCCGCCGGTGCGGATGGCCGCACGGACGCTACCGGCTTGAGCCGCGCCGGTTCCGCCGGAGCCGCCATGAGCGGCGCGGGCGGCATGGGTGCTGTGGCGGGCGCGGCCGGCGGAGCCGCCATGATGTTCGCCTACTACCAGGGCCTGGACGCCATCAAGGCATGGCAGGAAGCGCTCCCCAACGCCGGAGCCACGGTGCAGAAGAGTTCGATGAAGGCCGGACTCTACATCTCGCTGGGGGTTGTGGCCGCCGTGGTCATCGGCCTTGTGGTGGCGCTGAGCCTTCGGTAGCTGCCCGTGCAGGACAAGTGATGCCAGGAGGGCTGCCCCTATTTGTCGTACATCCGGAGCTCTACCTCGTACGGGTGGACGCAGAGTTCGATGTGGTAGTTCTCCTGTACGGTGCCCGAGGCACAGTTGGGATTGGTGAACGTCTTGAGGCCGTAGCCGGTCGAATCTCGCAGGTCGTCCAGGGTGACCTGCGAGGGGGTGGACCAGGTCCTGTCCAGATTGTGGCAGGACGTCTCCAAGGGGATGCAGCCGGGATCATTTTTCGGATCGCTGGCTGCGGTCACTTCCCAGCCGTCCCCGGCGGGAATTGCGTCCGCGATGGACACCATCTCGTTGATCCGGGCTGTTTCACGGGCCGGAGCCCCGTTGATCAATGGCATCAGCGACACCACCATGATTCCAATGCAGAGCGCCACGATGGCCGCTCCACCTGCCACCCATGGCCACACCTTCCGCTCTTTGGGTGGCATTCCGTAGGCCGGTATCAAGTCCCTCCCCGGCTGCGACATCAGCTGCGCCCCGCACGGCGTTTCCCGGCTACCCTCATGATGAACGCGATGAGCGTTACCAAGGCGGCCACGAGGGTCAGGATGGTTCCAACCCCGCGGATGGACACGCCCCCGCTCTCGAAACCCAGGACCACGGCGCGGGAGGGCTCCTGGCCGTCATAGACAACCGTTACGGGGGTGCCGACCTCGGGGTGCTGGTCGTGGTCAACGCTAGCCGAGACGACATGCTCGGCTCCGTCTGTGGAGGTGTACTGGACTTTGATGTCCCGGCTGGAGGCGCGCTGTGTGTCGTTGAAGTCCGTGATGGTGCCCGTGCTCTGCACCCCTGTCCGGGACAGCTCAGCATCAGCATCGATCATGACAGTCCCCAGCACCATCAGCCCGGGGCCTGCGAGCAGCACGATCAGGATAAAGGCGAAGGCGCCTAGGCGCCTTCGGTGGCTTTTCATGGGTCGCTTCCTCGGGGGCTGGGGTTTGCTCACATCGGCCATTCTGCCCCATGGCCGGCCCACGACTGGAGCCGGGGACTACTGACCGGCCTCGGCGTCAGGATTCACGACGGCGGCATCCGGGGCGGGTGCGGCCGTGGCCGTTTCCATGCCATGCCCACCCAGCTGCCGGTTTGTGGCGCTCCGGCCCAGCAGGGCGACCCCAAGGGTGAGCAGGGCGGTCAGCAGTACCCCGAGCCCGAGGTGCAGCTGCACGGACCCTGCACCCACTGCCGCGCCGGCCATGATGAGCCCGATCGCAGCCAGCCGCCGGCCCCAAACCGGGTGGGTATTTGCACCAAAGCGAGAATCGGCCGCCAGGCCTGTGATGGTGGAGGTGACCACCACGGTGGGGACGTCCTTGACGTTGAGGTGCCGGGCGGTGGCGGCCTGCGCCCCCATGGCGACGGCCAGCGTGCCGGTGATGGTTACCGTAAGGGCTTCGCTGTCCCGCGGGTTCAGGCCGCTGAGCAGCAGTAATGCCACTACGGCCATGATGGCGCTGACACCGATCAGCAGCACCGTGGTGCGCCGGTTCCAGCCGGAGGTGCTGAGCCGCAGCGTCCGCCCGGAGATCGTGGCACCGGTCATGAACCCTGCCAGGGCTGCGATGGGGCCGAGGATGGGCAGGTTCCCGCCGCCAAGGAGTGCCATGCCCAGGATGACCACGTTGCCGGTCATGTTCGCCGCGAACACCCGGTCCAGGCCCAGGTAACCGACGGCGTCCAGCACGCCTGTGGAGAAGGTCAGCGCCAGCATGAGCACCAGGTGCAGCTTGGGCGGATGGGCGGGGAGGAAACGGGCAGGCATGGGTACCTTCCATGGTCAGGTGCCGTGACGGGATGATTCCAGTATGAGCGGTGCAGGTCGCCGCCCGCGGAACCCGGGGTGCCGCCGTCGGGCGTCGCGGAGGGGTGGCAGACTTGAGGCTGATCCCACGACCGAAAGCAGCCCCCTTGATTACCTTGCACCAGGACGCCGAAGGCTTTATCCGGATGAGCCGGCACTACCCGGCCGGTATCCGCATCCGGATCGCTTTCGCCGATGGCAGCACCGGTGAATTTTCCGGCCGGACCCTCAACAACGCCTACGATGCTGCGCTCGCGGAATTCCGGGCCAAGAACGGGCTCGACGCGCGGGGGTTCAACCGTGCCCCTGCCGGCCGGACCAACTCCGGCAACACCGTGGACTACGTTCCGGTGCATCCTGGCATGGGGGAGTAGCTCAGGCCAGCTGCAGTCCGTCGGCCACCACGGTGCCGCGGTGGATCACCGTGCGGCCGGGGAGCTTGTCCATCACGGCGGCGGTGACGGTGTCGCCCTCCAGCAGCACCAGTTCCGCGGGGTCGCCCACTGCCAGGCCGGGCCGGTCCGCCACGGAACCAAGCCGCTGTGCCGCGGGGTCGATGATGCTTGCCCCGCCGATGGTGGCCACGGCCGCACAATGCTCGATCAGCCCGTCCGCCCGGAACTTGTTGGTGAACGCCAGCTGCCATGTCCGGTCCAGCATGTCCGCGTTGCCGTAGGGGGACCAGTAGTCGCGCTGGCCATCCTCGCCCAGGCCCACCCGGATGCCGGCGGCGGTGAGCCGTTCCAGCGGCAGCGGGGACGCGGGCGCAACCGTTGCCACGGAGACGTCCAGCTCGGCCATGTCCGCCAGGAGCTCGTCGAGTTGGGCGTCCGGCAGTTCCCCGAGGCAGAAGGCATGCGAGATGGTCACCAGCCCCTGCATGCCCAGCGCCTTAATGCGTTCCAGGATCAGCTGGGTACTGAACAGGCCCAGCTGGCCCGGCTCGTGCAGGTGGATGTCCACGGGCTTGCCGTACTTTTCGGCCAGGCCAAAGACGATGTCCAGGTGCCGGACCGGGTCGCGGTCCAGTGCGCAGGGGTCGATCCCGCCCACCACGTCCGCGCCGAGCTTCAGCGCCTCCTCCAGTACCTCGGCGCTTCCGGGCTCTCGAAGCAGCCCGGCCTGCGGGAACGCGATCACCGCGACGTCCGCCCGGCTGCGGTGCGTTTCCCGGGCGGCGAGGACCGCCTCAAAGCGTTCCAGCCCGGCGTCGGCGTCCACCTGCGCGTAGCTGCGCACCCGGGTGGTGCCGCGCCCGATCATCGCGCCCAGGGTGTGCGTGGCCCGCTCGGTGATGGACGCCTCGGCGTCGCGCCAGTTGTTCCGGTCGTTGAGCATCATGTTCCACACCCCGGGCGCTCCGGTGTGCGGGCGGAACGGCAGCCCCAGCCGGGTGGAGTCGAGGTGGACGTGGACGTCGGAGAAAGACGGCAGCAGGATCCGGCCGCGCCCGTCCACGGTGGCGGCGGCCTTGGAGTCCGGGTCTCCTGGAGCAGCCCCTTCCACGGCAACGGGGCCGACGGCGGTGATCACCCCGCCGTCGAGCGTCACGTCGGCGGCGTCCCCGCCCCAGGGGCGGACGTTGTGGAGGACGAGGGTCATGGGCGCGGTCCTGTCATGGGAAAGTCGGCGGCAGGGTTCGGACTTCAGTTTAGGGCCGGCGGCGGAGGGTACGACGACGGGCCCCACCCGGGTGCCAGGAGCGGCCTGGTGCCGCCTGATGCCGTGCCCCGGCCGGTCCGGGCGGCAAGGCTTCCTGATGGCGGTGCGGCCCGCCACTGAGTCTGCTGCGCCGTGTAGGTAGGATCGGAGGACTGCCGCGGGGGTCGGCAGGAATATGGGGGAATATCGTGATCCATCAGCCGCTTCGCCGTGCCGCCGGCGCGGTCTCCTCTGCCGGGATGGCACTGCTGGCCGGCGCCACGCTGGTCCTGGCCTCCGCCGTCGTGCCTCCGCCTGCCGCCGCCGCCGCCGCCAAGTCGCTTGACGCCGTCGGCCAGCCCCTGGGCATTGCCACCGGACCGGACGGCACCCTGTACGTCAGCGACGACGCCTATGCCGGGGTTGTCAACGCCTACGCGCCCGGGGAGACCGCACCGTCCCGGACCATCAAGACCGGGCGCGGCCCTACCTCGCTGGCGGTGACCGCCGACGGGACCCTGTACGTGTCCCAAAGCGAGGGCGCCCAGTCCCAGATCGGCGTCGTTGCCCCGGGCGCCGGCGAGGTTTCCCTGGTGATGAAGGTGTCTTCCGGGACCCACTGGCTGACCGTGGGCCCGGAGGGATCGCTGTACGTGGTGAATCCGGACGAGCACTCGGTGTCAGTCGTCAAGCCGGGCGACGCGTGGGTCCAGCGGACCATCCAGGCCGGCCCGCATCCGGTGAGGCTGGCGGTGGCCAAGGACGGGACAGCCTACGCCGTTAACGAAGCCGCAGGCACCGTGACCGTGATTCCGGCCGGTGCGCCGTGGCCGTCGCACACCATCGACGTGCAAGCCGGGGCCCACCCGCACGGGATTGCCGTCGCGCCGGACGGGACCGTCTACGTTGCCAACATCATGACCGCCGATGTGGCGGTGATCGAACCGGGCGGGACCACGGTGGCGCGGCGGATCCCCGTAGGCCAGGCGCCGCAGGAGGTCCTGGCCGCCGCGGACGGGACCGTGTACGTGACCAACAGCATGGACGATACTGTGTCCGTCATCGCGGCCGGTGCTGCCGCCGCGCAGACGGTTGCCGCCGGCGATGATCCGGGCCGCATGGCCCAGCGGGCTGACGGGTCCGTGGTGGTGGTCAACAGGCGGAGCAGATCGCTGACAGTGCTCGACGCCGGACAGGCCGGCGCTGTTGCGGCCCCCGCCACGGGTGGGGACGAGCCAGCGGAAGCAGCGGCCGACGGCGGCGCGTCAGACGGTGCGGTTGTTGCCAAGGCGTCCTTCAACGTGCCCGTTGCGGCAGTTGCCGCTGTGGCGGGTGTTGGGCTCCTCGCCAGTGCTGCGCTCCTTGTGGTGGTGCTCAGGCGGCGCAGGAAGACGGGCGGTGCCGATGCCGCCGCGGCCTGGGCGCTGGACTAGGCCCGGCTCCCAGTCCGGGGTGCCGGGCTGGTAACTACTGCGGGCACTGCCTTGACGCGAGGGCGGCGAGATCGTGGATCAGGCGCCGCACCTCATGCTCCCGGTTCCGTGCCCTGGAAGGCTGACCCTGGATGGGTGTGAGCTTGGTGCGTGGGGGAGCAGGGACAGGCCGCCGGTGGGCTGCGGGTGCCGCCGTTCGCTGCTCGTTGGACACCGCTGGTTTGGCTGTGCCTGCGTGCTCTGCCGCATCCGATGCGTTGCAGCTTGTGCCTGAAGATTCATCTGTGAATTTCAAGAGGGACCCCCTTGGGCGAGCTTGTCTGAACACCATAGGGACCTGTGCTGCGGCGGGGAAGGGGATTTATCCATGACGGGGATTAATTGCGCGAATCTTGAGATCGCGCTGTACCCGCGGCCCGTCCTTGCGTAGCCCGAACCTTGGACTCCGTGTGGTCACCGCCGGCTGTTGGCGGTGTGCCCGGCCCGGGGCGGGCCAGGCGTTGGAGCAGGGACACGGCATCGTCCACGGGCACCGGTTCGAAGAACCTTGCGTCGGCGAGTTCCACGGCGGCGATGGCCCGGGGAGCCAGCTCGGCTCCGGCGCTGGTGACGCGCAGCCGTTTGGCCCGGGTGTCCGCCGGGTCGACTTCCCGTTCGATGAGTCCCTTCGCTTCCAGGGCGCGCAGGACCTGGGAGGCCATCTTGACGTCGGTGCCCGCCTGCCGGGCGAGGGCCAGCTGGTTGGGGTGCTCGCCCTGGTTGTTGAGCCACCAGGCGCAGGCGAGCAGCACAAACTGCACATGGGTGAGGTCGAGCGGGGCGAGAGCTGCGGCGATCTCCCGCTGCCAGCGCAGCGTGGCGTGCCAGAGCAGGAATCCGGGGCTCTCGCCGGGGTTGAGCGGCATCAGCCGCCTGCCATCTTGACCAGCGCGGCCATGGTTTCCGGCCAGTCCGCGGTGATGCCGGGCCCAAGCTGCGGGCCAGCTTCGTCGGCGCCGTCGCCCGTGATCTCCATCCGGTACACCACCCGGATCCGGTCCCCGCCGGCCGGATCGATGCGGTGGGTGGTGCGCAGGAGCAGGCCGCCGAAGCGGGCCTCGTCCACGAAGCGTTCGTTTTCGACCGCCTCGGCGATGACCAGGGGGATCGGATCGTCCCCCGGAGGCGCCATCAGGATCTGCGTTCCTTCAGCGAAGGGGCCGTTGATCTCGATCTTCTCGATCTCCCCGTTCCAGGCGCCCCAGTTCTCGACGTCGGACCAGAGCCGCCAGATGGCCTCTGGCGTGGCGTTGGTGTCGATGCCGTGCTCGTATTCCCACATGGTGTCCTCCCCGGAAGATGGTCTATACAAAGATTATCTGTGCACAGACTATTTCCTGTCCAGAGGGAAACCGCATGTTTTACCTGTACCCTGACACGGTAGGTTCTGGGCTTCAGCGCCCTCCATTCACTCATCCCGCGTTTGCTGCCGGCGGACGGTCTGGACTCTTGGCAGCGTCCCCTTCGACGTCGTCGAACCCCCGCTGTAATCGGCCCGAATCCGATCGCACTCAACATCTTGGAATGGAACTTCATCCCTACTGGCACCCCAGCTCCGGCGGAAGTCCCGCCCTTTGACCCCACCCCTTTGAACACAGCCGCGGCGGCCGGGCACGTGACCTGGAAGGACGCCGGCACCGGGATGTCCGCGCGGTGGCGGTCGGCCAACGGCAGGCCGGCGCCCGGGCGGGTGGAGGTGGTGGACGACGCCCTCACGGCCGATGAGGCGTACCGCATGGCATCCCAGGGGATCGCGCTGCTCTGGCACGGAGACTTCCACAACGCGCGGCAGATCCTCAACGCCCTGGACCGCCGGATAGGCGCCGGAAAGAAGGCCGCAGGAACCCCGGCTGAAAGGTTCTACCGGCACCGGCAGGCCGCCTCGCACCGGGCACGCATCCTGGGCCTGCTGCTGATTCCCCTTGATCCGGGTCCGGTGGTGCCGCTGCGCCGCGCACCGGACATCGGCGAAGCCGCCGCGGAAGCGTACGGAGACATTGCAGAGTCTTCCGTGGTGTCCCTGCATGAGCTCGTGGGGGCCATCGGCGCCCACGAGTGGCGGCGGACCGGGGTCTACGTCGATGCCCTGCAGGACCGCATCCACCCGCATTACGGCACATTCTTCCCTACCCGCAGCGAGTATGTGGATCTCGTGGCAGCGGCCGCGCTGCCCGCGGACACGCTCGCGTTCGACGTCGGAACGGGCACCGGAGTGCTCGCCGCCGTCCTCGCCCGCCGCGGCGTCCGCCGCGTGGTGGCGACGGACAATGAACCGCGTGCCATTGCCTGCGCCGCGGAGAACTTCCGTAACCTCGGAGTCGACGACCGCGCCGAGGCAGTGCTGACCGACATGTTCCCGCCCGGACGGGCACCGCTGATCGTATGCAACCCGCCCTGGATCCCGGCCACGCCGCATTCCAGCCTGGACAGCGCCGTCTACGACCCCGGCAGCAGGATGCTGTTCCGCTTCCTGGCAGAGCTCCCCGGCCATCTGGAGCCGGGCGGTGAGGGATGGTTGGTTCTGTCCGACCTCGCCGAGCACCTGGGCCTGCGCTCGCGTGCGGACCTGCTGGCCGCCATCGAAGCGGCCGGGCTGAAGGTGACGGAGCGGCTGGACACCAAGCCAACGCATCCGAAGGCCTCGGACCGCGAAGATCCATTGTTCGAGGCGCGCTCGGCCGAGGTCACGTCACTGTGGCGGCTGGTCAGCCAATAGTCACAAGGGATGTGTCCCGGGCCAGCGCGGACTGGTCCAATTGGGCTCTCCTACTCGGTCAGCCCATTCCTGATCGCGAACAACGTAGCCCCCACCCGGTTGGTGGCACCGATCTTGGTGTAGATGTGCTCCACGTGGTTGCGAACTGTCTTACGGGAAAGGAAGAGGCCGTCTGCGATCTGGGCCGGCGTCAGGCCGCGGCACAGCATGCCGAGGATTTCGACTTCGCGCGGGGTGAGTCCGCCTGCGGCCGAATGCGGGCGGCGGGGCTGCTGGCCGGCCGCCACGAGCACGGCCTCCACCGCTTCGGGGGCGAGCCTCCCGGTAGAAACTTCCTGCCGCAGCCGGGCGGCCGCGTCGGCCGGTGTGAGCGCGGGCCGGTGCGGGCGCGGCTCCACGGAGGCATGGTAGGAGTCCGCAGCCGCCAGGATCCGCTGCTTGATCCCCAGCTCGCTTCCGCCAATCCCGCGCGGATAACCGGACCCGTCGAGCCGCTCGTGGTGCAGACCGGTTAAAGCCGCCTCGCCCTTCAGCCCGGGTACGCGGCTGAGGATCCGTTCGCCCAGGTACGGGTGCATGCGGATGCGTTCCTGCTCCAGGGCGGAGAGGGGCTCTTTCTTGTCCCACACCTGGTTGGATACCCCCAACCGGCCCAGGTCGTGCACCCATCCCGCGCGGCGGAGCTCCCTGACGTCGTCCGCCGGGAGCCCGTGTTCCTCGCCGGCGGCGGCCGCCAGCGCCGCCACCGCGCGGGAGTGTCCGGCCGTGTAGGGGGACTTGAGGTCTGCGAAGTCGCCGATGGCGCGCAGTACCGTATCGAGCTGGCTGCCGGACAAGGGAGCGTCGGTGGGGGCGAGGTCCAGGGCCGCCTGCCAGCAGTCGATGTCGAGGAGTCCTTCGGTGAGTGCCTGGGGCTGATCGATGAACAGTTCGGCCAGTGCCGGATCGAACTGGCTGCCGCGGCGTGCCCGCACCATGGCCACCGCGCCGGCCACGCCTTCCGTCCGCAGGAAGACCTCGGCGGTATCCGCCAGGTGCATGATCCGCATCTCCAGCGGGATGTCCGGCCCCGCGACTCCCTCCGGCAGCCCCTTGCCGTCCCACCGCTCAAAGGTGTGGGTGAGCAGCCCTGCCACGCCGTCGTCGAGCCCTACACTGCTGGCCAGCACTCCGGCGGAGACGCAGTGCGAGGCAATCATGGTGCGTACCGCGCTGCTGCCTGTCGCGGCGAAACGCGTCCACCGGACGAGGCGGGGGAGTGGCGGGAGGCCGGCGCCGGCGTGGCTGAACATGCCGGCGTACATGGGCAGGCCGTGCTGGTCGCGGCGGTAGTAGTCGGCGCGGAAGCCGATATCGTCCGTGAACAGCGCGGCCAGTTCAAAGGAATCTGCGTGGCAGCCGATCCAGGCCAGCTGGTTGGCGTAGTAGATCCTGCCCTGGCCTGCGGCGTCCACGCCCGCCGCCCCGGCGATCCGCAGCGCCAGCAGGGACGCACGCAGCATGTGCTCCATCGGCTGCCCCAGCCCCAGGTCGATGGCGAGCGACAGCGCGGCCAGGACTTCGCTGCGGCGGGGCGCAGCCGGAGACTGCATCACACCTGCCATTCTAGGAAGCCGCCGGCCGCCGCAGTAGGGACCGCGCGCCGTCGGCCGTTATGCCGCCTGGCTTCTCCCGGTCCGTCCCTGGGCAGCGGCTTCCCCTGCGGGATGGGCGGTGGACGGGAACCTGACGCCCACCTGCGCGCCGAACAGTCCACGCTGCGGAAGCCAGAAGTCCGCCAGGTGGTCCTGGACCGTGAGCGGGCCGGGCCGTCCGGCGCCCTCACCCAGGACCGTTGCCCTGGAATCGGTGACCAGCCACAGCTGCCGGGGCTGGGCCTGGAACGTCTGGCCGTTGGGTACCCGGCCGGACATTTTCATCCGGCCGGCGCCGAGCAGCGGCCCGGCGAACGCCCCCATGGCCCTGAGGACGGGCTCGCTGCGCCACAACCTTTCGGGCATCCGCACGGCCATGGCGGTCAGCATTTTCGTGGCCGCGGAGGTGCCCAGCTGCAGGTCCCAGTCGAGGACTCCCGGGACCGTGATCACGGCGCTGGACGGGCCGCTCCAGGTGATGTCGACGTCGGTCTCCACCGTGCGGTGGAACGCCAGCCCGAAGTAGCGGGCGCAGCTGAACTGCGGCGGGACGTTCGCGTAGAGGGTCCATTCGCCGCCGGGCGTGCGGTGCCAGACGGAGCGGTAGCCCGGGCCGACGGAGCTCACCGGGAAATCCCGGAACGCCAGGTAGTGGCCATTGGCGAAGGGCAGCCCGAAGACGGCGCTGCCGGCGAAGTGCTCGGCAGGGTCCTCGGGAAGGTCGGCAAGTTTGGGTGTTGCCTGTGCTGATGACTGCGGCTGGTGGATGGTCATGGCCGCCTCCTTTTCTCCATGCCTTGAGATTAGGAGCGGGCCGCGGCAGGGGCATGGGGCAAGTGCCCCATTTAGCATCGGCTTTTACGCGGCGTCGATGGCGTCGAGCCACTCCTGGAACGTCTGGCGTCCGACGGCGGAACCCGGCGCCGGGATCAGCCCGCCTGTGCGCATGGCCTTGCCCATGGGGCCGGGCACCCGGAGGGGAACGATCAGTTTTTTCTGCCGCGTCTTGGCCAGATAGGCCGCCACCAGGCCCTTCAGGTGTTCGGTCCGCGGGCCGCCGAGGTCCGGAATGCGTCCCTTCGGCCCGGACTCGGCCGCATCCACCAAGGCTGCGGCCACCTCCCTTGCCGCCACCGGCTGGGTGACCATCGTGGGCACGAAGACCAGCGGGCCCACTGAGGCGGCCTTGATGGACATAGGCACGAACTCGTGGAACTGGGTGGACCGGAGGAGGGTCCACGGAATGCCGCCGTGCCTGACTTCGTCCTCCTGCACCAGCTTCCCGGCGTACAGTCCCGAGTTGGCCTTATCGATGCCCACAATGGACAGCAGCACATGGTGCTTTACGCCGGCCTTCTTCCCGGCCGCCAGCAGGTTCTGGGTGGCGTTGGTGAAGAAGTCCACGGCCTTCTTGGTGGACAGGACCTGGATGCCGGAGACGTCGATGACGGTGTCGACGCCTTGGAGTGCCTGGTCGAGGCCACGCCCGGTGATGAGGTCCACCCCATCCGCGCGGCTCAGGCTGACCACGTTGTGCCCGCGCTCCCTGGCGACGGCCACCACGTGGCGGCCCACTGTCCCGGTTCCCCCTGCAACGGCGATTCTCATGGAAGTGATCCTAATCCGGTTCTCCGACATGACCGCGCCGATGACGGCCGTTCATTCTTGCGCCAATCCCATGAACATGGTCCGGTGCAGGATGCCCAAGTGCTTCCGGGACACCTCCACCATTGCCCGCCGCCACAGCATCGCGCTGCTGTCGGCCCTCTTCCCCGACGCTTAACCCTGTAGAGGTGCGCCGGAGTCAGGTGCTTCGACTGAATCGAGGCGCATCCGCTCTATCTCATCGAGAGTTCGCCCCGTTGCATTTTTCCAGGAAGTCCTGCCATTTATTGCTCGCCCTACGAGTGCTGCAGCTGCAGCACTTGGACTGTTGAAAAGGTAGTCCTTCCCAAGGATCAGCCGCTCATCCCTGCACTCGACGGCGCCACTTTCCAAGAGCTTGCGCCGAAGGTTCACGATCCACGTAGGGCAGCTTGGCGACTCAACTGGGCGGCCGTAGGATCCTGCCTCGACAATCAGACCCTCAACAGTCAAGAGTCCTTTCGCCTCACACCCTGGACGGGAAAATGTTAGGTGGTGCGGCTTATTGCCGTTCACCGATTCCGAAGTGAGGTCAGGCTCCCTTCTCTGGATTGGCTCCATTGCCGGGAAACCAAGCGTAGTTAGGAGCACGGAAATAGTGTCTAGGTACTCGTTACAGTCGGCTTCCAACGGAGCAGGCGTGTGACGGTTTGATGCTCCGTTGCCGTTCATCAGCTTGAACCGATCCGAGCGGAGAGCTTTGTCGATCGCCTGCCATTCCATGTACCCCACGTGTGTGTCAGTCCAAGTGTTAGTCAACGAGACCGCAACCAACGCTCGCTCCCAGTAGTCCTTACTCGCAGTGTGCTGCTTGAGGCGAACGCCCACGTTTCCGGTTTGGCCTATGTAGCAGACATCCGATGCCTCGTCAGAGGCTCCGAAGAGGAAATACAGTCCGACCTGTCCTGCCTCGGGCATCTTAAGGAAGTCCGTCAGGAGAGTCCGGGGCACATCAAAAACACGTACTGTCCGAGTCGTAATCTCTGCCATTCTTATGCCCGCAGGGTCGCCTTGAGGCAGGAAGATTTGTATGGTCTGCGGTCGCTTAGGCACTGGTCGTCTAGCTCGTTTCAATCAGTCCGGAACGGACACGTCTGTGGAATTTTTTAGGCCATTTCATTATGTAGCAAACCGCACGACGAGAGCCTTTAGTCTGACAGTTTCGTTCAACAGATTCACATCTCGTTAGGAGTTTTCTCCAAAGCGTTGAAGGCACTCAGGTAGTCAACTGCATCCGCAATGTTGGTAACCACGGTTTGCTCGCTCTTGCTGCGCACCCAGTCCTGATGTTTACGGATCTGATCTGCTATTTGATGAGTCCGTTCGCTGGCGAGGCTTTTGGGTACCGTGTGCAAAGCGTACCCTTTCATTGGCCCGGGCTTGCAGAAGGTGTGGGAATCGAAGTCCCCAGCGTTCCCATCCTGTCTGCGTCCGATTCGTAGAGGACGACGTCGCGTCATATGCTGGTCCAGCCAAGCGCCAAGTGCGCGGTGGGAACCTAATGGTGCGAAGTCTCCATTGGGCCCGAGGCACTTCACGCAAGAGGTTGGGGGCCGGGTGTCGGACGACATCAAGTACGAATACAAATCTGTTCAGGCCGTGCGCGGCTTGGAGAGTCGCTCCATCGCCAAGGAGCAGCGAGAAGGCGGCTGGGAACTTGTCGACCAGGCCCAAGGGACCCTTCGGACCACTTTGAAATTCCGGCGGGTGAAACCAGAGACAGCTTTGTCAAAGGCATGGGTCGTCTTCCGGGGACTTGCGCCCGCCAAGCAACGCGCTCTCGTAGTAGGAATGGCCATACTCCTGCTACTAGCGGCAGTCGGCATTGGCGCCTCCGCAGCACAGGAAAAAGGACGCGCTAAGTCGTCCGAGTCGGTGGCCCTGAATGATACGGCAGCCCCATCGCCTGCTCCCACGGCGGCTGAACAAACTGGTCGAGTGGAAACTCCCGAGAATACTGCTACCAAACAAACCGTTTCCGAGGCGGCAAGTGAAACGTCAAGCCAGTCGCCTGCTCCCGCGATGGCCGAAGATGCCGCCCAAGTCATCACCACCGGGAACAACAAAGAATTCGCTGCACTCCTGGCTGCTGCCGACTACTGCGATTCCTCTGTGGCGGATTTCGCGACCAAGTATCATGGCCGAAAAATTGAATTCGACGGCTCTATAACGAACTTGCAGCAATATGAGAAGTACAAGACCCGATACGACATCCTTCTCGGGCCCGGAGATGCGGGGCCAAAAACAACAGCAGGTCCCGCCTTTAAGTACGGAAACGTGAACACAATTGACCTAAAGTTCACTGGCAGTGTCCCGTCCTACGTGAGCGAAGGCGATAAATTCCGCTTTGTCGCTGAAATCGGCGACTACAAGGCCAACCAAGGTTGCTTGTTCTTTCTGACTCCAGTCTCCACCACAGTTCGGTAGACCCACCGGCCAGCACGACGCACTGCATCTGAACGAGCCGTTGCGCCCGTCTATCTTCCCGTGTCACAGGACCCGCACGGCTGTAGGCTCCGTAGTTTGCAGTTCGCGGGCACATAGACTCCCTACCATGCGCGTCTTCGACATCACCTTCAACTACCAAGACGACTGCCCGGGAAAGGATCCGGACTCCCGCAGTCCACGGCTCAAAGCAGACCATCAGCTGCTATGGAGGAAGGAGCTACGCGATAGCGAACTGCTCCACGTCGGGGTGCCGGCGGAGCCTACGGAGCGTCGTAAGAATTACCTGACGTTCCAGCAGACTCCTAATAAAGAATTCACGTTCGGGAGCGATGCGATCACAAACTCCTACACCAGGTGGGGGAGGCCGAGGAACTTGGTCCAGGCTAAGGCCGATTTGAGTGACGAGCAGAAGCGCCGCTATTTCAACCCGCCGTATACGATCGGCAGTGCCATGATCTGGCCTGTCAGGAAAATTCACCGGCCCACCATGAACACAGCGAGGGGAATGAGACTGAGGATCGCGGACCGGATGGACTTAACTCTGGAATGCATCCGGCGCCACTACGCCGAGGAGCCGGGCAGTCCCCTCGCCGATGTCACCACCAACTACGCGGATTTCTTCAAGCTCTTCCGCACGTTCGACAAGTTCGTGGACTTCTTCCACCTCCAGGACCTCGTGACGCCAGAGGGAAAGATCGACTTCTTCCTCGGGGAGGAAGACCAGAACTTCGAGGGCTCCGGCGTCCCGACTACGAAGGACGAATACATCAGGGTCCGGGAAGCCTCGCTGAACTTCATAACACTCAGGGGCAACCGGATGGCTGATTGGGTTGAGAAAAACCACCCCGACATTGAGGTTCGAAGGGGATAAACATCCTTCCGTTCTACCTCTAAACGCATATTGCCAGCATTCGGTCCAGTCGCTGGAGGGCTGAGCTGGCCTAACCAGACACCGCAGCCTTCGCGGCCCGCGTCGCGTTCATCCACTCAGTCAGCCAGGGCGCCCGAACGTTGGAGGTGATCCGGCAGTCCGCAACAAACGTTCCACGAGCACCGGCGTCGATCCACTCCTGCAGCGCGGACAGGTCACCAAGCGAGCGGATAACCGCCGACTCAGCCCCCAACGCCCGCGCAACCCCGCTGAAGTCCACCTCGGGGATCAGCATGGGCTTCTCGGTCAGGCCCTGCGAGCCGTATTGGTGGATCTCGGCACCGTAGGCGGCGTCGTTGTAGATCACCACGATCGCGCTCCGGGCGGCACCGATCAGCGACTCAAGGTCGGACAGGCCCATCAGGAAACCGCCATCACCCGAGGCCAGCACCAGGGTCCGGTCGTCCTCCACGGCACGGGCGGCACCGACGGCGCTGGCCAGGCCCAGCCCGATGGTCTGGTACGCGGTCCCCACCATTACCAGGTCCTGCGGCCGCGGGATGTTCCAGTACATGGGTGCCCAGCCGATGAAGTGGCCTCCGTCCTGGACCACCGTGCGGCGCTCCGGCAGCACGGCATCCAACGCGGTAGCGAGGGCGCGAGGGTCAAGCCGGCCGTCCTCAGTCTCGGCCGAACCCAAATCATGCCCCGGCCCCGCAGCCAGGCGCCGGGAAGCTTCCGCCCGCCAACCAGCCAGAGATGCCTCGCCGTCCAGCAAGGACAGCAGACGCATGGCAGCAGCCTTCGCATCCGCGCTGACGAACAAGTCCACCCGCGGGTTGGTCGGCTGCAGGGCGGTGTCGATCTGGATGACGGTGCTGTCCGCGCCCAGCAGGTGCCCGAACCGCATGGTGAACGGGCTCAGGCTGGCCCCGGCCACCAGGACCACGTCGGCCTCGCCCATGAGCCCGGCCGCGGTGTCGGTGCCGAATCCGCCGGCCACGCCCAGGTACCCCTCGCCATTGAGGAGGTTGAGCGCCAGGGCGGTTCCGGCGGTCAGCGCGCCGAGCCGGTCGGCGAGTTCGCGGAGCTCCGGGCCGGCGCCGGCAAGGTGCGCACCCCGGCCGGCCAGGAGCAGCGGCCGCCTGGCACCGGCCAGCAGGTGGGCAACCTGCCCAAGGCCGCCGTCGACGTCGTCCGTCATCTTTGGTGCCGCCGGTTCCGGAAGGTCCTCGTCCGCAGCCTCGAGCGCGGCGAGGTCGTAGGGGATGGCAAGCACGACGGCGGTGCGCTTGGTGAGTGCGTACTCCACCGCCTGCCGGGTGATGGCGCCCGCGGCGTCGCGGGTGACGGTGAAGGTGGCCGCGCCGAGGCCGGCGGCGATGGCTGTCTGATCAACGTCCCAGGGCCGGGCGCCGGTGGTGGGGGCGTCGCCGGTGACCAGCACCACCGGGATCTGCGCCTGGACGGCCTCGGCCAGGGCGGTGAGCGCGTTGGTGTAGCCGGGGCCGTAGGTGGTGGTGCCCGCGGCGAGCCGTCCCGAGGTGCGGTAGTAGGCGTCGGCCGCGGCGATGGCGGCGCCCTCGTGCCGGACGGGGGAGAAGCGGAGGCCCTGCTGCTCGGCGGCGTCCAGGAAGTAGACGTTGCCGTTGCCCATGACGCCAAAGACGTCGCTGACATGGCTGCTGAGAACCTGTGCCACGCGGCCGGAGACGGTAAGTGAAGTCATGCAGGCATCGTGTGGCCTGCATCTCACATTTGCAATACCCTGCGATGCAGCTGGGATTTTTGGCAGCAGACGAGCCATGAAGTGATAATTTGCCCATTTGTGGTGCGTGTCACCCGCCTATTCCGCGGGGCGGGACTCCTCCTTCGACAGCCGGCTGATCAGCCCGTCATACCGCGGCGGCATGAGTTCCAGGATGGAGATGGCGGTGCTGGTCCGCTCGATCCCCTCGATCTCCAGGATCTCGTTGGTGATGCGGTAGAGGTCGGCGGTGCCGCGGGCCACGACCTTGGCCATGAGGTCCGCGTCGCCGGTGGTGGCGTGCACCTCGATGACCTCCGGGATCGCCGCGAGCCCGTTCTCCACCGAGCCGGTCCGCGTCTGGCTGATGGACAGCGAGAGGAAGGCCATCAGCTCGTAGCCCAGCGCGGCAGGGTCCAGCCTGCGGCTGAAGGAGCGGAGCGCGCCGCTGCGCTCCAGCCGCGCCAGCCGGGCGTGGACGGTGTTGCGGGCGACGCCGAGGGTCCGGGACAGTGCCAGGGCGCTGGCTTCGGGGTCCTTGTCCAGGGCAAGGATGATCCTGCCGTCGAGGGAATCGAGGGTGCGAGAGTTCGCGATGGTCATATTTTCACCACAAGTACTAGAAATTGAGCAGAAGTCCCACGCACCAGAGCGTACCTTGCAACGTGGCCCCGGTCACTTCCATGATCGGTCTTCATGAGCCCTGAACAACTCCTGGCCCCGCCCGTAACCGCGTTGCCCACCCTTCGCAGCGCCGTCACCGGACTTCCCGCCTACGTCCCGGGTCGGCGCGGCACCGGCGCGGACATCGCCGCCCTTGCCAGCAATGAAAGCCATTACGATCCCCTGCCCGCCGCCATGGCTGCGGTGACCGAAGCGGCCGGCAGGATGAACCGCTACCCGGACATGGCCGCCGTCGAACTCCGCGAACGGCTCGCCCGGCACCTGGGCGTCACCGCGGAGGAAGTGGCGGTGGGACCCGGAAGTGTGGGCGTCCTGCAGCAGATCATCACCGGACTGTGCGACGCCGGGGACGAGGTGGTGTTCGCGTGGCGCTCCTTCGAGGCCTACCCCATCCTGGTGGAGCTGTCAGACGCCCGGCCGGTCCGCGTCCCGCTGGACGAGGCCGAGGGTCACGACCTCGACGCCATGGCCGCCGCCGTCACCGGCCGCACCAAGGTGATCCTGCTCTGCACACCCAACAACCCCACCGGCGTGCCGATCAGCCACGACCGCCTCGAGGCCTTCCTCCAGTCCGTCCGCTCCGATGTCCTGGTGGTGATCGACGAGGCCTATGTGGAGTACGCCGACGCCGGCAGCGGCCCCGATTCCCTGGCGCTCTACCGCCGGTACCCGAACGTCTGCATCCTGCGCACCTTCTCCAAGGCCTACGGGCTCGCCGGCCTGCGAGTCGGGTACGCAATTACGACGGCGGCAATCGCCGAAGGTTTGCGCCGCACCGCCCTGCCGTTCGCCGTGAGCGCGCTGGCGCAGAAGGCGGCGATCGCGTCGCTGCACGCGGGGGAGGAAATGGCAGCCCGGGTTTCCGCCGTGAAGCAGGAGCGCGCCCGGATGGCCGCGGAGCTGGCGGCCCAGGGCTGGAAGCTGCAGCCGAGCCAAGGCAACTTCCTGTGGATTCGCGCGGATGCTGCGCTGCTGGCGAGGCTGGTGGACGCGTTCGACGCCGCGGCGATCCTGGTCCGTGCGTACCCGGGGGACGGCATGCGGATCACCGTGGCCGACCCCGCCTCAAACAACCGCGTGCTCCGGCTCCTCGCAGCCCACGCGGCCTGACATCTTTCTGACCTTTCCCCAACCCGTTCCACCCACAACCCAGAGGAATCCCCATGGAACAACAGACAACGACGTCTGCCCGCGCCCTCGGCGCGGTCCTGAAACCCCGCCAGCTCACCATGATGGGCCTCGGCAGCGCCATCGGCGCCGGCCTGTTCATCGGCTCCGGCGCGGGCATCCAGGCGGCTGGCCCGGCGGTGCTGATCTCCTATCTCGTGGCCGGCACGCTCATCATCCTGGTGATGTGGGCGCTCGGCGAAATGGCCGCCGCCAACCCGGACAGCGGTGCCTTCTCCGTCTACACCGCCAAGGCCTACGGGCCGGTGGCCGGCGCCACGGTCGGCTGGCTGTGGTGGATCCAGCTGGTGGTGGTCATTGCCGCCGAGGCGCTGGGCGCTGCCGGTCTGTTGGCCACGATCTTCCCGGCGCTGCCGGTCTGGCTGATGGCCCTGGTGTTCATCGTGGTGCTCACCGCCGTGAACCTGACCAGCGTGAAGAACTTCGGTGAGTTCGAGTTCTGGTTCGCCCTGCTCAAGGTGGCGGCGATCGTCGGGTTCCTCCTGGTGGGCTTTGCGCTGCTCTTCGGCCTGATTCCCGGCGTCCAGTCGCCGGGCCTGGCCAACTTCATGGGGGAGGGCTTCGCGCCGAGCGGCTTCGGCGGGATTGCGACGGCCCTGTTCGTGGTGGCGTTCGCGTTCGGCGGCACCGAGATCGTGTCCGTGGCGGCAGCCGAGACCGCCGAGCCGGCCCGCAGCGTGAAGAAGGCAGTCCGCACGGTGCTGTGGCGCATCCTGGTCTTCTACATCGGTGCCATCTTCGTAATCGCCGCGGTGGTTCCCGTGGGCTCGGAGGGGCTGAAGAGCCCGTTCGCCGCGGTGCTTGATGCCGCCGGTATGCCGGGGGCCGCCACCGCCATCACCTTGGTAGCCGTCGCGGCACTGCTCTCCGCGCTCAACGCCAACCTCTACGGCGCGTCCCGGATGGCGTTCTCGCTGGCCGAACGCGGCGAAGCGCCGCGCCTGCTCGCTGCCGTGTCCAAGGCTCGGGTTCCGGTTGTTGCAGTCCTGGCCAGCGTTGCCTTTGGCGTTGTCACCGTGGTCCTGGAGCTGGCCTTCCCCGAGATGGTCCTTGGCGTCCTGCTCAACATCGTGGGCTCAACCTGCCTGCTGGTGTGGACGTCCGCGCTCCTGGCCCAGCTCGGGCTGCGCCTCCGCGCCGACCGCGACGGGACGGAGCTGCCCCTGCGGATGCCAGGGTTCCCGTGGCTGACTGTGGTTGGTCTGGTTATCCTCGCGGCGATTTTCACCGTGGGCTTCATCGGGGAGGACTCCCGGCCCCAGCTCCTGAGTACCTTCGGGCTCGTGGCGGTTCTTACAGTGGGATGCTGGTTGAACCACCGGAACCGGAAGGTTTCCGTCGCTGCTGAAGCAACTGATCAAGCCAAGCCCCGGGTGCTCGTCGACTGAATCAGAACTCTGAGCCGCTCCGGGGCCCGGGGTACAGGAAGGGCGCGTCCCGTTTTTATCGGGCGCGCCCTTCGACTGCCGCCCTGGTTGATCGTACGGTCGCGCAGGTCCTGACCGGGAAAATCTTCATTTCAAGCAATGCGCATTAGGCCGAGGGCGGCTTGGGTAATTCCCACACCCGGGCGAATTCGGATGCAACAATGGGCCAGACTACGCGAATACCGTCCTCGAGGGAGTCGATCCCTTCAGTAAGGGGCGGGAAAACGACGAATTCATGGGGGATGACTCTGCCGGCCGCGTCCTGCCATCCTGAAGGATCGGGGAAACGAAGAGCCACTGTGTCGCCAACGCGGCGACAGACTTCCGACTCGCCTTCCACATTCGAGAAGGCCTTGTCGTACTCCACGAGTGGATCTGGGAATCCCCCATCACGAAGGAAACGGAAACCCCACGTCCGCCCGCGGGTTGCCCAGATGAGCTTCACCTACGGCTCCTCAACAGGGTCCGGTCCGCTTCACCTTGGGTTAGGTCCATCTTGAAGCGCGTTAACGTGGCCGTGAGGTAGTCGCGCTTGGCGACGGCTTCCGCGTTGATAGCACTCAGTTTGTCCGCGGCGAGGTTTACCGCGTCCTTTATGAAGTCGGGGCCGACAAGCTTCTGCAGAAAACCGAGGGGTCCTGGCAAGATGCCCTTACTTCCCATCAGGACTGCGGCAAAAGGTCCGGCGCCGCGCAGTAAGTTCTCAAGCACCTTGCCCGGTATGTGCAGCGCCTCAGCCCATCGGGTGTGTCGCTCGAATGGGAGCACGGCGGCCAAGGGAAGGATGAGGTCCACGCCAACGCGCTTGGTCACCTCAATCTTGCCCGACTCAAACTTCGCGGATGAAAGAAGCACAAAGTCCTCGCCCACCGACAAGGCGCCGTTGGCCTCGACGAGCCCAGCGATGACTTTACGCAGTTCATCGATGTCCTCCGAGGCCTTTTCGATTAGGAGATCACGGAACTTGAACACATCAAGTTTCGGCAATAGATCTGACTTCGAAAGCGCCAAGATCCAAATGCGGGGGAACTCAACGAGAGGTTTGCCGTCTTCCAAAAGCTCACTCTTCAAAGAGAGCAGCCCGTTGCGAAAGTTGGTGAATAACGACTTAAGATAGCGCTCTTCTTCGCCGGAGTTGTCCAACAATCGTTGACCGTCGATGAGCAAAAGTGCGACATCGGAGCCCAGCAGCGCTTTGAAGGTGTCAATCCTGCGTTGGGCCTCCTCAGGACCGCTTACGTCCTCCTCAAACCATTCACCGGGGTAGTCGTGCCAGACCAGGCGCAAGGCGTCAAAAGGCTTGGCTTTCATCAACTCGGCGTCAGCCTCATCCTTGAGCTTCACCGAGAATGCGTAAGAAGTGGCGGCGAAACGGGTGGGCTCGGGGAGCCGCGCCGAATTCCTCATCCCGAGGTAGTTCCTGTGCAGCCGGTTGCCTTGGCCTACATCATCAGGCAGGACATGAAACAGGCTCTTCTGAAGGTATCGCGGCTCCTGTGTCGCCCCGTAAAACGAGGAGAGCATGACGGTTTTGCCGCTGCCGCTCTCGCCAAACACTGCGATGTGTTGTTCTAGAGCTCTGTTTAATTCCATAGGAGGAGCTTACTGGAGCTAGGATCAGCATCCTCAAACGCGCCGCCGGCGTCCGTGTGGCGAGGAACGTTACTGGGCCCGATAGGTGTTGCTGACTCACTTTGGGCTGAAGTTTGGCGTGCGAGGTGTGCTGGCGGCCGCGGACCGGGTGCGGGAGTGGTTCTCAGTGGTGCGGCAGCGGCGGCCGTAGGAACTGCGGCACTTGAGAGGTGGTGCCAAAATGGCAGCTTAGAACTTTTTGTAACTCGAGGAATGTCGGGCGCCGCGGCTATGTTGCTTGCATGACCGGGGAGAAAAAGACAAAGAGGGCCTCTGCGACGCGGAGATGCCCCGTGTGCGGGCACGAGTCTTGGCGCATTATCTACGGAATGGTACTGCCCGACGTTATGGAGCAATATCCGAAGGCGGACTTTGCCGGTTGCGTGGTGATGGAGGAACAGCGTCTCTACCCGACGACCGGCCACGTTGAGTGGGGCGTGCCGAAGTGGGCCTGTCAGAGCCCCGGGTGCCGCCACCGTTGGTGGTGACGGCACCCTACGCCTACGCCCTCCCCTCAGCGCCCACATCTCGAGACTGACGACGGATTTCGGCGTCGCCAGCCCTACAGAAAATCAGCACCAGTTCATTCACTCTTTGCCCAGTGATGCGCTCCATCATGCCCGCATATGTCGACAGCTGACGCCAGTAAGCGGCCAAGGTCTCTTGCGTGACACTGATGTCAGTCTTGAAGTCGGCGATGACCAGGGTTCCGTCGTCCTCGCGGTACATCAGGTCGATGATGCCCTCGAGAGTCATTCCGTTGCTGGTCGTGACCACGGGAAGCTCAAGCCAGTGTTTCCGGTCAGCCGCACGCTGTACAGGTGCGCTCCGAAGTGCAGAACGGGCACGTTCAGCCAAACCAACGGGATCTGACAGTCCGGCGGTGCTGGCGATCCTTTCAGCGAGAACGTCGAGGTTCTCATTTTCTCTTAGGTCACTTAGCTCAAGCAGCCGGTGCAGCGCCGTCCCGAACTCCTTGCCGTGTTCCCCGGCTGTCGCTACCGGAGTCGGCAGCGAGCCGTCCTCATCAATGCTCACAAAATGCGGGGTCCCGTCGACCTCAGACGCGGCAAAGCCGTCCGCTCCTTTGGCAATTGCCGTGACGGAGGTGGACGATACGAGGGCTGCGTTCTTCTGCCAGACATCGCACCGCTTCTGCCAAACTTCGAATGGCTCGACTGGCTGGACCTTGTGGGCTGCTCTTGCATGCAGTGGCATGTCCTCTGGGATGTTGAGATCTGGTGCTGGAACCGCGTCAGCTGCCTCCTTCAAGGATTGGCCGAGACTGTCCTTGGCGTTTACGTAGTGGGAAACGAGAAGGTGGCTTTCCGCGCGAGTGCATGCAACGTAAAGGAGGCGGAGCCTCTCGGCATTATCGAACGCCTTTTCGGCATCCTCAGCAGATTTGTAACCTGCCGACCGAATGTCGCCAATGAAATGTACCTGAACTTGCGAGTCCTGGTCCCACAGGGCAGCAGCCTTCTGATTGTTAGGGCCGGATCCCGTACCTGCCAGAATCACCACCGGGAACTCGAGTCCCTTGGAAGCATGGATGGTCATGATCCTCACGGCCTGAACGTCCGTTTCCGGCACAACGGCTTCCTTGACCCGGGAGTTCTCCTCTTGTTGGGCTGCCGCCCACACCAAATAGTCACGCAGCCCGCCGTGCGTGGCTTCCGTCCATGCCCGGGCCTGGTCTATGACGAAGCGCAGTCGGCGCCAGACATCCCGGTAACGCGGAGCATCTACGGCTGCTTCCAGCATCCGCCGGTCGGTAACCAGACGCTCCATAAGCTCGGCCGGCGCTAGCACTTCCATCTCTCGGCACAGTGCCGCAAGATAACTGATGGATTGCGCCACAGTCGTGTCTCTTACTGTTTCCGGCGCCGGGGCAAAGAGGTTCCAGCGTCCTCCGGCCTGCTTCCATTCGAACAACTGATCATCACCGCATCCGAACATTGCCGACCGGAGAGACAGCACTAACGCGGCTTCATCCGTTGTGTTGGAGATTGCCCGCATGACGAGCAGCAGGTCGGTGACCTCCTGCGTGGAGTAGACCAGAGAGGATGCCTCGGCACGATACTCGATGCCAGCGTCGTCCAAGGCATCTTCCAGGGCCGCGAGGGCGGTGCGGGTCGGAATCAGGATGCAAATGTCCTTCAACTCAACGGGCGAACAATCAAAGCCGGGCCGTTTGCTTTGCTTCTGCCACGGCGGCGCCCCTGCCGATCCGGTGGCGATTCTGATGGCTGCGGCAACGTCCGCGGCTTCCTGCCGGCGCATGCCATCCGCGGAGACTCTACCCGATTCGTCCGCCTGGGCACCGCCGCGTCCGATCACAGAGACGGCAGGACCATAATCATCGTGCCACTCCGGGCGCTGCGGATCAGGAGTGAGGGCGCGGTACTCCGGCTGAATCATGCCGTTCGGTGCGATGAGCTGGCCAAAGGTGCCGTTGATCCACTCGAGAAGCCTTCCAGTGGACCGGAAGTTGGTCTGAAGTGAGGCGATTCTGGAGTCCGAATCCTTTGCAAAGCGTTGCTGAGCAGCCAAGTAGGTGGCGATGTCGGCCCTGCGGAAGCGGTAGATGGACTGCTTCGGATCCCCGACAGTAAACAGACGGCCCGGCGGTACGCTGAGCTGTTCCCAGCCGTCGGGGCCGCAGACCTCATTTGCTGCGATCCGCGTGGCAAGCTCGGCCTGGATGGGGTCTGTGTCCTGGAACTCATCCAGCATGATGCAGCGGTAGCGATTGTGCAGGGCAGCATGGACGGCCTCTTTGTCCTGGCCGACAAGAAGGTCGCGGGCGTGGATCAGCAGGTCGTGATATTCGAGCTCGCCGCTGCGCTGGCGATCACGGGCAGCTTGAAGTAGGACCTCGGCCATAGCGGCCGTGACGGTTTCGACGGCCGGTTGGACGAAGCTGTTGCGCAACGCCACGGCTTGATCAGCTAAGTCCTTGCAGGACTGCTGAACAGTGGAAATGTTGCCTGACCAGTTGGCGTTCCTTCCACAGCTGAAACCCTTCTTTGGAACAGCGTTGAGCAACTCGAGGACCAGGCCCAGTTCGCCGGATCCTGCCTTAGAGAGGCGGCCGTGCCAGCTCTTTATGTGTTCGAAGGCAGCTAGCAGCTTGTCCGCAGGGTCAGAGCAATGGTCTGCATGTGCGAGGACGTCCGAAGTTTGGCGGAGAAGCGGGCCAAGGTCTACGGCCGGTATATGGCGCCTGCGGGGAGGATTACTTTCCAGCCGGTCCCAGTTAGCGTCCAAGTCAGCAGCAACGTTTTGCAGGTGGTCCAGCGAGACACCGACGGCGAGCAGGATGCGAAGGGCGTCGTTCAAAGACTCGTCAGAGAATAGTTTCTGCCGGGCTGCCTCCCAGCGTCGAGTAAAAGCAATCTGGGAGCGCAGCTCGTCTACAACAGTGATCAGGGGTGGAACACCCGCCTCGATGGGGTGCTCGCTAATGATCCGCGCCGCAAAGGAGTGGATGGTGCCGATGGGGGCCGTATCCAGCTGGTCGAGCGCCCGCCGCCGCAGGTCCGCGGGGCTGGCGTCCGTTAGCCGCTGGCGGACCCGCTCCCGGAGCTCACCCGCCGCCTTCTCAGTGAACGTAATGGCGGCCACGTTTTTCAGTTCGAGGCCCGCGTCCACAATCGAGCAGATGCGCTCGACAAGTTCATGCGTCTTGCCGCTCCCAGCACCTGCCTCGACAAAGATGTTCGCTTCGAGCTCTTGCTCGATCAGTGCTCGGTCCGACTGGTCTTTGAGTTCCATTACGTCAGAGTTCATTTTTCCGCCTTCAGGAGCTGGGCATAGGGCTCAAGTTCGGGAGCGTTCTGGAGCTTGAGCCATTGCTGCCCAAGCTCCTGGGCGCCCATCATGGTTGTGAAGTTGACGTAGCGGTCAGACTCAGGCCGGGGCGGGAAGATTCCGTTCCGCAGCGCTGAAATGATGAGACCGGCGTCCGCGCGCAGCTGCTCCAAAACCTCGTTAGACACGGAGTAACCGATCTTCGCGAAGCCGCCTGCTTTCGATATGAACCAGTACTCCGCTGCGACGTTGGCCGAAGAGTCCGCGAGCGTCCGGGCGAACAGACCGTAGACCGGTAGCTGATATCTGGTGCCAGCGGCAGTCGGGTGTTTCTCCAAAGCCTCGTAATTTTTTGATTTGCCAGTCTTGTAATCGATCACGCGGATGCTTCCATCGGCATTCCGGTCGATCCGGTCTACCTTTCCACGGAACCGGACGATAGTGCCGTCGCCAAGAGTCAGCTCGACCGGCGGGTGGCTGTCCGCGTCTTCCGACCCGAAACTTGCTTCTGCTGCAAGGTACTGCCAGCCTTCAACAAATCTGTCCTCATCGTCTGCGAGCACACGCTTCAGGTCCTGACGGAGCATGGCCTGGTTGCGCTCCCAGACGTGCCTGAGCCACGCGGGATTTGCCGCGTCCTCAAAGGCGGCATCTGCCAACTTCATAAGGCGATCTGATGAAGGCGGTAGTCCTCCCTTCGTGATGCCGCGGACGTAGTCTTCAAGGACTTGGTGTACCAGGATGCCGCGCTGCTGAGGCGAAATCTGCACTTCGAGGGCCACGTCCTCCAAAACGTTGACCTTCAGGACGTGTTTCACGAAGTAGCTGAACGGGCTGATGACCCATTCCTCAAGACGTGTGGGCGAGAGCGGCTTTTCGGGATTGACGACGGTCCCGGCATATTCACCGAGATTGCCGTTGAATCTCGAGAAGATGCCATCCCGCCTGTCGCGGGTGCAAGCCACCGCTTTCTGGAGCGCAATGTCCTCCGGGAGCGATGCCGTGCGTCCCTCTGCAGTGAGAATCCGGCGCAACCGCCATTCCTGTGGCGTGGGGGGAAGCGAGCCCGTAGTCGGCGCGCCGTTCTCGATGCCGTGTGCGAAAGACTGCAACTGGTCCTGTGGAGCGGGCTTGCGGTTGATCCAGCGCGACATTTGGTAACTTCCGGCGCCGCGGAGGTCTCCCCGGGGGCTGGTGATAAAGCATTCTGACCCGGCAGCGAGAGCAGCAAAGAACTGCTCCTTGTTGGCTTCCGCACGTTGCTCGACACTAGGGAGGGCGCCACCAAGCATAGCCCGGACGCTGTCCGGAAGCAGGGGGTTCTCGCGGATCCTTGCTGGTGCAAGCCCTTCGGCAGCCCCAATGAGAAAAATGACATCCAGGTCTCTTGCGACGGCGTCAGCGAAATTGCCGATGACGACGCCCGTGCCGCTTTTCCCTGTCCAGCCACCTAGCGAGGCGATAGCGTCCTCCATGGTGCTTTGAATAAGTGCGGGAAGCGGCAACGGGCCGATCTGGTCCAGGTAACGAAGTTCCGAGGCTGCTTCAACCAAGGCGTTGCGGACAGAGCTCTTCTCGGGACGTTCGCCACCGCTCCTGGGACCCATAAAATCCTCAAGCAGCGAGACCAACGAGCTGGAGGCGTCACTCCATGTGGCAGCAGCATGGACCTGGCTTATACGTGCTGCAAGGGCCTCCGTGAAAGATTGGAAGATTCTGAACTTTTTAAGGTAGTCCGCCTGGGCGGAGGTGTCTGCTCCTGCATAGTCCTCTTCGGCGGGTGGATTGGCGTAGAACCTTTCACATTCTGCGCTACTGGGCAGTTTCTGCCCATGCCAGGAGAAGGTCCGTTCCGCATGGATGTTCAGGATGGCGCGGGTGTCCAGATCCTGCGGGTCCAGTTTCAGCAACTGAAGGAGGCCGCGGGCGAGTGGCGAGTCCATGAGCCGGTTGGCTGATGGTCCGACGAAAGTGACTCCGGCCTGGCCGAGCCGCTGCGTGAGCAGTGCGGCATAGGGTTGTGCGGCAGAGTAGAAGATTCCGATGCGGTGGCCTGGAACGCCTGCTGCGAGCCTTTCGACGATAAGACGGACAATGGAGCGGACCTCGTCGTCGGCGTCCGATGCTGTCAGCAGTTTGGAGACGCTCTCCACCGATCCGGCCGCGCCGAGATGCTGCATTCCCGCCCGCTCAAGGGTTTCGCGGAAGGTCGTTTCGGCCGGACGCTTTTCGCTGCCCAGCATGAATCCAATGATGGTGCCCAGCCTGCGCGTCACGGCGCTGTTACCAAGTTTGCCGCTGGCGAGAATGAAAGCCTCATGGTCCGTGTACCACCGCGGGCTAAACACCTCCTGCGCGGTCCCGTGAAGCCGCAGCACTTCGTGCGTCACGTTCGGGAGTTGCGCGTCAGAGGGGTCCGGTACAGCATCGAGAAGCTCAGCTGTCCGGGCGATTGCCCGGGCCGTGGCCGGTTGGTCAGCCACATCCTTGAAGAGCCCCGGTTCCGCGAGCAGTGCCTTGCTGACCGCACCAAGCCGGAGGACTGGAGGAAGCGGCCGCCGCCCGTTCAGCGCAGGGTCCTCGGCAATGAGTTCGGTTGCAAGGTCCTTTAGCGTGAGCGCTTTGACGCCCACGCTTCCAGCACCCCCGTTGAGGGTCCTGCCCAGATACCGGGTGACGTCCAGGCCGGAAGCATGTGACGGGACCAGAATGGTTACAGGCGCCAGCGGATCCGCGGCTTGTGCACGGCTAACAATTGCTTCGAGCTCCGCTAGAGCGAGGCCCACGGAGGGGAAATTCGTGCTGGTCATGCAACACCACCATAGTTGTATTCACGAAGGGACTGGGAGCGTTCTGGTTCTCTGAGCAAAGCCATGGTCTTTGACTCGATCTGGCGGATGCGCTCCCGCGTGACGCCGTAGACCTTGCCGATGGTGTCGAGGGTCTTTTCCTCGCCGTCATCGATGCCGAAGCGCATCGCAATGACGCCAGCCTCCCGTTCAGTCAGCGTGTCGAGGACCGCGTGCACTTGGGCCTTGAGCTGTTCCTTGGCAATCTGCTCAAGAACATCAACGTGCCAGGGATCGAGGAGCTGGTCGGCCAGCGGCTCCAGGCCGCCCCTGCCGTCCGATACAAGGTAGTCCAGCGAACGCACGGGCTGGTTCAGCGCAAGTAGATGCTCCACTTTCTCAGCCGACTGGTCCGTCAGCTTGCCGAGTTCCTCAAGGCTGTATTCGAGGCCCTTCCGGGTAGCGTCACGCTGACTTGCCTGCACCTTGTGGATCTGCTCGACCATGTGGACCGGAAGTCGGATAACCCGCGCTTGGTCGGCCAGCGCCCGGGTGACAGCTTGCCGGATCCACCAGGTCGCGTATGTGGAGAACTTGAAACCCAGGGTGTAGTCGAACTTGCAGACTGCCCGGTGTAGGCCGATGTTCCCCTCCTGGATCAGGTCCAGCAGGTCCATGCCCTGATTCACGTACTTCTTGGCGATGGAAATGACCAGCCGGAGGTTCGCCTCGAGCAGGGCCTCCGCGGCGCGTTCGCCGAGCAAGGCAATCGTGCGGAGTTCCCGGGATTCTTTGCGGCCACGTGCGGTGCCGTCCGCCAGCAGGTGCGCAGCATAGAGGCCAGCCTCGATGTCTTTCGCGAGCTCCACTTCCTGCTCGGCTGTCAGCAAATCCGCGCGGCCTGCCCGCTGCAGGTAATCCGAAACCCCGTCGTCGCTGAAGCCCTCGAGCCCTTGGAGCTCCTCGAGCCAATCGGAGTCGCCAAGATCAAACGACGTCGGTGCGCTCTCGTCCTCCTCCGCAGCGGGCCCCACCACCGGCTCAGGCGCAGTGCCGCACTCCGGTCCAGCGCCGTTCCCGGGCGTGCCCGTTGTGGTCCCGCCAGTCCGGGGCAGTGATGCCTCTTCAGGTTCGGCCTGGCGAAGGAACTCCTGCAACCCGTTCAGGTCTGTCTTGATGTCGAAAAAACCTACGTTGCGGGCGAACGGCAAAACCTTCCCTAGAAATTCCTCGCCCTGGACGTCTGGGTCCTCCACCGTGCCCTTGGAGTACAGGACAACCAAGCGTCCAGGCCGTCCGTCGGCCTTCTTGCGGATGACACGGCCGAGCCGCTGCACCATCTGCCGTTGGCTGCGGTTGGCGGCAACGATGATCCCGAGGTCGGCCTCCGGGACGTCGATGCCTTCGTCGAGGAGCCGTGGCGCGGTCAGAACCTGCGATGCGCCGGTACGGAAATCCTCCAGGCCATGCCGGCGGTCGTCCTTGCTCATGCCGCTGAACACCGCAGAGGCTGTTGAGCCGAGGGACGTATACAGCTCCTGGGCCCGCCGCGCGGAATCTTGGGTCTGGGTGAAAACCAAGGTCCCATTGGAGCCATCAACCGTTTCCTTGAGTGCTGCCAGCGCCAGATACTTCGTCTTGGCTTCGGCCAGCAGGGTGAGCCGCGAGGACATTGCCCGCATGTACCTGCGCGCGATGGTTGCTTCCCGGCTGGGCGAATCCGAAGCGGCCAGCGCGGCCACGGCAGTGATGAACTGGGGGAAGGGCCGCCGCGAGATGCCGGCGTACGTCTCCAGGTTCCGCGCCGCCTCCACCATCACCGTCGAGAACTCGTCATAGTCATTCTGTTCCGACGGCGTCAGATCAACACCGGCCAAAGCGATGTCGAACGGGGCGATGACCTGGTCCTTCAGCGCACGGTCATACCAGAGGTTGTAGATGACGCCGCCGAAGTAGGGCGTCAGGAGGTTCGCGTGCTCACCGTCCGCCCTTTCGAAGGTAGCTGTGAGCCCAAGCCGCCATGCGTACCCTTCCTGCAGGGCACCGGTAAACATGGGCGCGGCATAACGGTGGCACTCATCAGCGATGATCAGTCCGGCCTTGTGCGAGCGGAGGGTCTCCCGGTTGGACGCCGAGTGAACGATGGCGACGAGGATGTCCACGTCATCGAGGGAATCGGACCGGCCGTCGCCAAGGGCACCGCGCCGTGCGGCGGGCAGGTCCCGGCGCAGGGAGACCAGCCATTGGCGCTGCAGCTCGGCTGTTGGCACCAGGATCAGGACTTTGATGCCCTGCCGGACTGCCTCGAAAGCGGCGGCGATCCCGACGCGCGTCTTGCCGGAACCGGTCACGGCCTCCACCACGCCGCGGCGCGCATTCGAGTGCCAGGCCTTCAGTGCCTCCTGCTGCCACGGATACAGGAAGCCGTAGTCGTAGGAGGCAGGCACCGCCGCGGGCGGAGCTTGGACGGGCACCCGCGGAAGCGTCGCGACCGGGTGGGACCCGGCGTCGGCTAGTTCTGGCATTTCATCCCCCATTGGACGGTTCTGATCTGGTGCCTGAAGAGTATTGCGGGGCACCGACAATTTAGGTGAGCAGCGCCACTAACCGTTTTTCAGCACAGGATTCCACGCCTGGCTCCGGGACAGCGCGAGCTTGAGTTCGCGTCCGCCGGCCTCCTCCAGCAGCCCGGAATCACCCACAACCACCAGTAGGCTGCGTGCCCGGGACAGCCCGACGTAGAGCTGTTCCCGGGCCCGGTCCATGTCCTTGAAACCGTTCACGCAAAGAACAACAACAGACCGTTCCAGGCCCTTGAAACCCAGCACATGGCCGTAGAACTCACCGTCGTTGGCGTGGAAGTCCCGCCAGTACTCTTCCGTGGCGCCGCGCTTAAAGTAGTCCAAATGGATGGGGTGGCGGTCCTTGGTGGTGAGAAGCGCGATCTGGTTGTTCGCCCAGCCCTCGTCGATCAGCGAATCCAGGCAGTCCCCGGCGATCTCGAGCGCATCCTCGGTTGGGCAGTCCACGAACCGGACGGGCAGGCCCGTGCTTCCGCGGGGCTTGAAGTATTCGCCGGCGAATGGCTTGAACGTCTCAGCGATCTTGACGGTATTCCGGAGGTTATCGTCGATGTGGATGGGCACGAAGGTGGCCATCGGCCCGCTGGTGAGGTCCGCCGTCGCGCCTCCCCAGCGCCGGTAGACGTCCTGCCGGTCGTCCATGAACGCGTATACCTCACCCGCGTCCGGGTCGCTGGTGCACGCGAGAAGGGCGTCCCACCACAGGGGCGCGAAGTCCTGCGCTTCATCGACGACGACGGCGTCCAGCCGCTCGTGCGGCTCCAGTCCGGCTGCCAGCTCCTTCAGGAGGCGGGGCATCTCGACGTCGAAATAGTCCTGCCCCGAGCCGTCCGGGACTCCCAGCCCGCGCACGTATTCGTGGAACTCGCCCGTGAACACCGGCTTGGCTTGCCGCTTCCATGTCCCGACGCGGTCCTGGAGGTATTGCCCGAGGCCTTTGTTGTAGCAGAAGAGGCCTACGCGTTTGCCCTGCTTGCTGAGCAGCTTGGCCTTCTCGACGGCGAGCCACGTCTTTCCGCTGCCCGCGCCGCCGGTGAAACGGACCCTGTTGAGTGAGCGGGTTGCCTGGAGCAGCACGGACTGGCGTTCCGTGAGGTGATCCTGCTCTGCCTCGTCCTCCTGCGAGGTGGTGGAAGGTACGACGGCGGTGTCCAGGTTTCCGCCCAGCTTGCGGACGATGCGTTCCAGGAAGGCCGGGGCCAGCGGGGAGGCGCCGCCGCCTTCGTTTTCGATGGCTTGGCGGACGAGGTCGGCGGGGGACTTGCTGCCGGTCTGGTCGAGGATGAGCGACCGGGGGCAGCCTGCCATGGTCCAGTCCCGCGGAATGTCGGTGTAGGGCAGGCTGACCATGTAGACGCAGCGGCTGCTCAGGCGCGCACCGAGCTGGTTCTCCAGCCAGTTCTTGAGGGCGTGGAGTGAGCTCTGGGACTGCGCCACGGGGCTTTGGATCTTGCGTCTCTGGGTGCGGTCCGACTGGTACCACTGCCCGTCCGTGATGCTGACCTGGCCGCCCTTGACCTCGATCGCAGCCATGCCAACGTTGGGCCAGAGGACCAGCAGGTCAATTTCGTATTCGTTCCGGCCGTCGCGGACCTGGACCGAGTGGGCAAGGACGCAGTCATCGGGGAGGCTGTTCTTAAGTGCCGTCCACACGGCCTTTTCCGCGTGATGTCCTTCGCCGAAGTCCGGTTCCTCCGGAATGCACCTCATAGAATTCCCTTCGCTGCCAGCCGTAGCCGATCGAGGGATTCAGGGTAACTAGACGAGAATGAGGGTTTTGCGCCGTGTGAACTTGGATGCTTTAGGAAGCAGACAAGTCGGTCCCGTCCGCCGAGCTCTATATGAATGAGGTTCTGATCCGGGTAGGGCGCGCCGTGGTCGGTGTACTTCCCGAACAATGGTCGCTGACCAAAGTTGTTCGGATAGGCGAGCTTGAGAGCCTGCGCGGCTTTGCTGCCAACGACCACAACGAGCCCTGCCGGTGACGATGCAAGAATGCGGTCCATATGCTTCCTGGAGCACAGCGGCGCGGCCTGGGCGACACCCTCCTCGCCGTTGGATTTGCAGTGGACAACTTCCGTCATTACAGCATGCTCGTACCACGGGGCTCCTGCCCCGATGAGCGCGTTAGTCTGCTTCTCCACCCATCCCCAGTACGGCTCCGGAGTACCCCATGCGGGGCCGTCCGCTGTTTCCACCTTTCGATGCCGGCGGTTCAGGACCCATCCATGTTCCAGGTCGAAACGGCTAATCATGAAGTCCGCGATGTCGGCGTCACTCCAGTCCACAGTGGGGTACTTTTCGGCTACGCGCTTCGCGCGCCATCTGGCAGCTGGATTGCCCGCACTAATGGCCGGGTTCGAGGACAGGTACACGATACGGGCCGACGCCAAATTGCCGGCCCAAGCTTCTGGCACTTGAAATGGGCCAGCAAATCCATCCTGCGAGTCCACGATCTTTCGGCAGGGGTGGGCTCGGCCCTCTTCCGTGTCCGTAGCAGCACGCACAAGTTCACTACACCGAGCAACGCTCAACGCAAGTTCTTCGAGGTATAGGGGCATGACTCTTCCGGTGCTCTAGGTCTCGCTAGTTGCTGCAGACGATGGACGCTGTTTCCCATCCATCCATAGGACGATGTCCATAACTCGGAGGTCAGAGATCGGTTCTTCGATTCCGGATTTATCGCGTATCTGCCGCAAACGTGGCGATAGGCCAGGATCCTCCATGAAAGCGTTGTGCCAGGTGGACCACTGGCCTATCGAATTTCCATTGAGGCCCATGAGCGGGCCAACCACTGAGTCGTAGATCGGAACCAGCCGAGGACGTTTACGAGCCATAATTTTGCTGGTCTTTGTCTCTCCCACGCCCCATCTGCCGGTATCGCGGCCGCGAAGTAGATGCCACAGTTGAGTCGCGGGGCTGTCCGGGCCAAAGGTATCCGCGAATTCGACGGAGGGTATCTCGGCAAGGTCTCGGTCGGCAGGAATTTTGGCTAGGAGACCCGAAATTTGTACTCTATGCGTGTCCAGGATGCCGATGGCAGCTTCGCCCGGTATATCCACCGCCAGAAATGAGACGGCTACAAGATCGTCGGCCGTAATCGAATCCCGATTCTCGCCTGAGTCCCCACCTCCCGCCCATGAGTTGAAGTAGCTACCTGTGTAGGCAGGAAGGCCGTCTGGTAGGCGCCGATAGTAAGCGGCCACGAGACGGGCCGCTTCTTCTTCATTGCCTTCGGTGAGGATCGTGGGGAGTGTCATGCTGGTCCTTCTACTCAAAATGGGAATTCAGCTGGCATTGCGGAGGGTTTGCACGGATCCTTTCAGGACGTCTGCCACTGTGACGTCACCGTCCGGGTTGGTTCCCGAGGGGAAACTCCCGGTGTGCCATCGAAGCTCGTCAGCGTCATAGCAAGACCTGCCGTTTCTGAGCCCCTCAAGGGTGACATGGCCGGCGTCCTCCAGCGGGACGGCTTCTTTGTACCAGTTGGGGACCTCTACATCGGGTTTCGACCAACCGTGTTCCAGCAGATGCTCGGGATAAATCGGCCAGTCGTCCGGTTGAAGGAATTGCTCGGAAACGACCTCGCACCAGGCCCCATCGGGCCCCGGTGTGATCTGGGCATACGGCTGAGGGCGTCCATCAGCGCCGTCCCCATATTGAATGCTGAGGAAGGAGTTCCACGGTATGGTTCGGAGCACTTCGTTGATGAGTTCTCCTGCTCGGGCCCAAGCCTTGTCGGCCGCAGCCTCGGTTCTCAAGTGGCTGACGATCCCGCGGAACTCATCTTCTTCCAGTGGAACGCAGGCGCCGATCACAGATTCCCAAGCGCCAAAGTGCCGTCCTATGGCCACCGCAGAGGGACGATCCCGACCCGCGGCCACTTCGGCGATCATCCAACTGTCGTAACTGGCGACATCTTTCGGGGACCCGAAGAGACCCTCTGTGGCGCGGTACGCCTGAGAAGCGTCGACGTAGTCGGCGGCGCCGAATCCACCCTCCAAAGCCGGAAACTTCATGCCGACACATTCAAGAGCCAAGTGCCATGATCTCCCCGTCGTTCCCTCGCGGATCCGTTCGGCCGGGGGCGGGGACAGGGGGTTCCCCTCGCCGCTCGATATACGAATGATGGCTTCCCTCGTCTCTTGATACTGAGAGAAGGAAATGCCTTCGTCGTCGCCGGCGTCCATCGCCGCAGTCGTTGTTTCGATGAGAGCGATGACCTGACCGACCTGTTGCCGCGAGAGTGCCTCGGACAGGATTATTCGAAAACCATGAATTTCGGGCAACGGAACCTTATCCAGTGCCAGCTCGTAATTCGGTTCGATGCCTCGGTGATACCCCGTGACGTAGCGCAACCACATCATGTCGGTGACCATAAATGGTCTTCGACGAAGGGCGGGGTCTACGAGAAGGTCAGGACTCTTCAATAGCTCTGCAGCAATGTCGATGTCGATCGTGGCGCCGAGAGCGGCGAGAATTCTCGGAATATCAGAGCTTTCAATTCCAGCGTCTAAAAGTTGGACAACTCGGTAGGCATCCTTACGCAGAACGTCAGCAGTTGCAGAGCATCGCCTGCGAAGGGCTTGGGACCGCAGTTGCTCACTTTGATCCGCTACTCGCCTGCTGAGGAGGCGAAGCATGTCGTACGTTCTCATTGCGGCGTCGGCGGCAATGCGCTGCAGCGGGTCACCGGCCTGGTAGGCCTTCACTGCCCGGCTAGCAATCCGGTGCCGATCTAGCTGACGTCCGTGAGACGTCGGCTCATGTTCCCCCAAGTGCAACTCTCCCCATTCTGAGCGCCAAAGCGGCATCGCCTCTGATGCCAAATCATTCTTATCAGCTCCCGCCGACATTGTTTGGCAACTGCTCCGCGCCGTCGTCCTTATGACCTGACGGCAGGCCCGGCTTCTTTCAGCAACCGCACGAACAGCGGGTTCGGCCGCGCGCCGGGCAGAACGCGCTGTAGGTCTGCCAACGCGTCCATGGCGGAAATGCCGGCAACACGAGCGCCATACAGGGCGGCAACTGTAGGGGTGCGGGACTCCGCCCGGACGCAGTGCAGCAGGACGGTTTTGCCCTCCGCCCGGAAGCGTTCGACGGCGGCCGCCGCCTCCCCAAGGACAAAGGCGGCATGTGCGTTGTCGTTTTTATCAGCCGAATCGACTACCCAGAAAGTTGCATGGTCCTCCGGTGCCACGCCTGGCGCATCCAGCGTGCCCAGCCGGCAGAGCGACACCACCGCGTCGATGCCCAACTCAGCCACGCACTCAAGTGCACCGACCCCACCCAGCCACACCCCGTCGTCGTGTGGGTGCTGGACCAGGGAGTCCGTACGACTCCACATGCTGTAGTCGTGCCGTTCCGCCCGCGGCCAGGACAGCTGCCGGCGGCCCTCGTCGCGTCCCAGCTCCATGCCCAGGACCATCAGGTCACGCGCCCGCATCCCGGGCCAGCCGTGAAGCCGCCGGCGCCACTCGAATGGCACCGCGGTGTAGCCGTAAGCCGCTCCCACCAGGCCGCCGGCGATGGCGGCCACCGTGTCGGTGTCCCGACCGCCACGCACCGCCTCCTTCAAGGCAGCCCGAAGATGGGTCGGGCCAACCGCGGACAAACCCGCGTACTGGATGGCGCTCCACGCACCCTGGAATGCCTCAACCACCCAACCGTTGCGGGTGAAGTCGCGGGACCGGGACCGCTCCGCCGTCTCGATCCGCTCCAGCCACGCGGAAGCCCGTTCGGCGGGCAGCAGCGGCAGTCCGGCCCGGACATCGAGCACACCGGTGAGGACAGCATGACGGATGGCAACGCACCACAGACCGCAGGCCTCCTGCGCGTCAGGATCGGCGTGGGTCAGGGCACTGAGCTCGCCGGCGGCAGCCATCAGTTCGGCGGGCTCCCGGTCTAGGTACGCGGGGGCAAGGGGAGCAGTGCGCATCAGGGACCCGTTGCCGGCGCTGCGGCCGGTCCGGGCATGAAAGTCGGCGGCTGCGGCAATGAAGTCAGCGGCCTGGATCTCGCGGCCAGAAGCAGCAGCCAGCCGCCGGGCAGCAGCTACCACCGAACTTGTCTGCGCCCCCACGTCCTTCGCCTCGGCCGCCCAGGCAGTCCACGCCCGCACCACGCCTGTGAGCCACGCAGGGGAGGAGCCGCCGTCGGCCGCGGACTCCAGCAGCGCTTCGGCGATCGGGATGGCCATCGACGTGTCATCGGTCCATTCGGCGGGAGCGAACCCGAACGGGCCGCCGCCCTTCATACTGACTTCGGTGCCGTCCGGCAGCGGGGCACCGAATTCGTAGCCGGCTCCGAGGGCGTCGCCGGCGGCCATGGCGACGAGGACGCCGGCCGCGCGGTCATTCTGCAGGGGGTTCAGTTTCATGCCATCTCCATCAGGGGGTGGTGGGTGTTCCAGCCGGCCAGATGGGCGAGCTGGGGTGAGCGCTGGGGGAGTGCGACGGCGATGCCGGCAGCGGTGACCGCCCCGGCGGCACGGATGACGTTGCGGCTCCGGAACGAGCCATGGTTCCGTACCTCCACAGCCGCAGCGTCACCGTCGAACGATCCGAAGTCCATCGCCTGCACCTGGGCGGCGAAGTCGCGGGCGCGCTGGCCGGGCATCGGCCCGGAGGCGAGTTCCTCGGGTGGCAGAAGCTCAAGGTCCAGCAGCGCAGACTCGATCAGCTGCCGGTAGTGGCGGCGGAAGAGCGAGTGGGTGCCGAAGACCTCCAGGAGCAGCGGCTGCCGGGCCAGGCCGATCACCACGCCGCGCTGGCCTTCCAGCGGGGCGGGAGCGTCCGCGGCGCTGAACCGGTTGCGTTCCTCTTTGTCGTCCTTGAACCAGTCCAGGTGCTGGAGGAGGGAGCTGGTGGCGGAGACGCCCCGGGCGGCGTCGAAGCGGCGGACCCGTTCCCAGATCCGGTCCTGTCGGTTCCCTCCCCGCTGCCCGTTCATACCGTTGGCCAGCTCGGACCAGACGTTCAGCGGAGCGCGCCGTGCCTGCCGGCGGTGGCTGGTTTGCCCGTCCTCCCAGCGGCCGGCCTCGACGCAGAACGTATCGATGTCGCGGGTTTCGCCCGGGCCGAGGACGACGTCGCGGGCGCAGGTCCGGTGCTGCTGGCCGCCTTCGAGCAGCTCGCCTTCCAGCAGCAGTGCCGGGTGCGGGCCGTTGTTGGTGACGGTGAGGCGGGACACCTGGGCGCCGCGGGCGAGTTCGGTGACGGCGACGTCGGCGTGGGTGCCGGTGCTGATGCCGAGGCTTCCGGGGGCGGAGGTCCAGACGGGGAAGATGCTGAGCGGGCCGAGGCTGCTGCCGGCGCCGACGTGGAGCTGGGGAACTTTCATGAAGACCTCCTGATTATTTATCGCATTTCTGCGCTAATTGACGTCAGTATGCACGGGTTGCTTCTTTAGCGCAAGACTGCGATAAATGGAGGTGTGAAGGATTCCCAGAACGGCACTGCTCCGTCCCTGCTCGACTTCCCGCGGCCTTCGGTGGCAGTGGATACCGCGGTGCTGACCGTTTCCGAGGGAAGTGTCTGCGTACTGTTGGTGCGCCGCGAGGAGGATCACCAGCACGGAAAGTGGGCCCTCCCGGGAACTTTCCTGCGGGAACGGGAGACCTTGGCGGACGCTGTGCTCCGGTGCCTGCGGGAGAAGGCCGGGATCTCCGGGCGGGTGCCGCGGCAGCTGCAGGTGCTTGACGAACCTGGCCGTGATGACCGCGGCTGGGTGCTGTCGGTGGCGCACATGGACGTGGTGCCGCTGGCGAACTTGGAGGAGGCGTTGACGTCCGACGGCGTCCGGCTGGCTTCGATGACGGCGGAACCGGAGGTGATCGCCGGGCTTCCTTATGGACATGCAGACATCGTGGCCAAGGCTGTGGAGTGGTTGCAGGCTGCCTACGCGGAGACGCCGGATCCTGGGGCGCTTCTGGATGAGCCGTTCACTTTGAAGGATCTGCGGGAGCTGCACGAGGTGGTGGCTGGCGCACCTTTGATGCGAGACACTTTCCGCCGGTTTATGGAGCCGAAGCTGGCCGCGACGGGGCAGATGTCAGACGGGACGCGGGGGAGACCGTCGCGGTTGTGGGTGCGGGGTTGACCACGATGGGGGATCCGGGGCCTCATGATCTCTGGGCTCATCACATTGAAACGTATGGTCTAAAGAAGTACACCTGCGCGAACGCAGTAACTGATATGGGGAAGTTATGAAACAGGCCAGTGAGCATGATTTGGAGCAGAATCCATTGCCGGCGATAGGCCGCCCGGTGGTGATGTTTGTGATCAGCAAAACCTTTGCCGAGGGAGTGTCGAGTCAGCGGCTGCACGACGCGACGCGGGGTAACTGGAAGATCGGCGCTGTCAGCCGAGCGAAGTCTGAAATAGCGCTGGGAATCGCGGACGGCGTGGTTCGTTCGGCATTCGAGATTGACCGTTGGGGTGAATCGGAGGAACCGGAGGCGCCCCGGACGGAGAAAGACGGAAAGAACCGCTGGTATTTCCAAGGGCATGAGACCGAGGAAACCAGGTCATGGCTGGGGCTTTCCGTCCGGCACCTGGCTCCGCCCAAGGGAGCTGCGAATCCCGTCCGGCTGTATCTGGATGGGGTCCCCCCGGCAGAGGAACAGTCAGTTCTGGACGTTTCGGTTTCTCTCCAGGAAGAGGCGCTCGGAAGGATCATGTTCGGCAACAGCGAGCTGTTCCACAGCAACATGATTGCCTGGATCTTCGACGCGTTTCCCGGGCAGGCAGACGATGTTTTCGGGCCGCTTAGCAACGGGGGTGCCGGAGGTTCGGGTATGAGGTTCGTAGAGCGTGAGCGTGAAAACCTTGACCTTGTCATGCACTGGCCTGACCGTCGTGCTCTGGTCATCGAAAACAAGGTCTTTGCTGTGCCGTCGCCGGGACAGCTGGACCGCTACGCTGCCAAGCTCGCCAAATGCAAGGTACCAGTTGGCGGCACAGTGCTACTCAGCCCGACGCGACACAGTTTTCTGGAGCAGGGGTACGTCACTGCAGAGCAGACCAAAAACGGGCATGTCATTGTATGGCAGCATCTGAGCTTTGAACGCTTGGCAGAGTCACTTGAGCTCGCCTTTGACGGGGTGGACCCCAGCTACGAGGTGGAGACCGTCCTTCGATACTGCACAGTTCTTCGCGGCGTGGCTGCCATGATGGCGCAGGCAGCGGTGGCGGGACCGGATGAAGAGGCCTTCCTGCCCCCCGACTCGATCCCGCCGGGGTTGCCAAAGCAGGCTGTGACCGGTTTAGGGAAGGCGCGAGCGGCTCATACCGGGGCTGTGCTGCGGCATGAGCTGGAACGGCGGGATGTCCCCGCGGATGGTGTGGAAGCGGGTCTGAGCCATTCGCTCCCAAGGGTGTCATGGTTTATGTACGTTGCCGTCGATGGTGTGGCTGTTCGGGCCGGGTGGCAGTATCAGGGCGGTGTGCTTAGCCTTGCCCTGATACTCGACCATCTGGCGGGCGTAGGATCAGCGGCAAAAATGAAACGTGCAGAGTTCGCGCGCCGTTACCCTGCATTCTTCTCGTTTGAACACGTGGACCACGTCCTCGGTACTGCAAATGTGGCGGTGTCCGCCACTTCAAAGCCGGAGGGCCCTTTTGGCCACTTTGATCCCAACTTCATCTACAGGTCCAAAAAGGTTCAGAGCCTTACGGTGCAACAACTGATTGACCTTTCGGTGATGCACACAGAACACCTTAGGAGGGTCGTACATGCTTGAGCCTGCGGGAGAAGACAAGGACTTTTTCGCCGCGCGCAGCGGCACCTGCAGGTATTGGAGGAGCCGGGGGGCGATGACACCTCCTAGGTCCTGTTGTCACTCGTCATAGAAATTCTCAGAAGGCGTCTAACAGTTCCTGCCTTAGAGAACCGGAGGCGCCATAAACATAACATTCGAGAACTTTAGGAAGGCACACAGATACGAGATCGATCTCCGTAAGTGAGGATGTCAAAAGGAATGGGATACTCACCGTTCCCATGACACGCACACCGAAATCTGCGCCGGGAAATAGAAATATGTTCTTCCTTGAGAACAAGTCACTCGAGGTAACTCGCCTTTCGAACGCCAACTGATACATATGCTGTTTAAGAACATCATTGACGCCCGGGAACTTCTCGACCCTGAAGCTACCATTTACGTCATAGTACTTTGCATCAACAATCCAGAAGTACTTTGTGTCGTCGTTAGAACTTAGATTCTGACCGCTGAGAAGTATGTCTGGCTCGCCGGGGCTCCCCAATAAAGTATTACCATCCAGAAACGTCCAATGGGGAAGCTGTTCTAAACTGTATTCGAAAATTTCAGACGCGTGAAAAGTAATTTCCGAAACCGTCGCCTTTGCTCCGCGTTCGAATGATAATTGATTGCCAAGAGACCATGCGGTCGCAGTCTCCCAGATTCGATGGAAACTCTTCGTGCCTAGATATGTGATTCTTTCCGTCTCCTCGAAACCGCTGTAAAATTGGAGATAGGCCATCATCAGCCTGACGCGTTCTTCCGCTGACTCACTGTATACAGTGGCCAGCTCGTGGTGAAGGGCAGAGTCCAAATCGTGTGAGACCACAAGGTCGCATAGTAGGTCGGAAGCTTTCATCGGTACCGCGGGGACAAAAAAGTCCAGTAGTCCTAGCCCGAGTAAATAGTCCTCACAGTCGGCAAGGATGGCTCTATGCAACCGGCGAACGAGATGTGACTCATCCTCGAGTGTTCGCCGAGTATGGAGAGTTAGGAACGCGGTTTTCCCTTTGCTACTTTTGAAGGGAACTTCGCGATCTATCGTTCGACTCCAGTCTGCTTCACCTTGGCCGTCGATCTCGTACTCAAAGGTTGGGCGATAATGGAGACCGTGATCCATCCAATGTTCCAAGAGTTTTATCGCAAGTCCAAATCGACTTATCCGGCTAGAATCGTCCTTTGTTACGAAGTCTCTCAGGTCCGCAAGATTTGCTTTAGGAAAGTCGAGGGCATAGCGTGCAACGGATTTCGTCACCAGACGCAGGTAGCGCACTCGCTCGTCCAATGCTACGGGGCCTTTGACAGTCTTTGGAAGGACTAAAAAGGGTATATGTTCGAACACAATGAGCCCCACGAATTGCAAAGCGATGAATTCTTCGCCACCTCTTACGCGAGAATCAGCTGTGCCATCCTTTACCAGTTTTCTAAGCAGCTCGCCAGCGGCTTCGATCGACAGGCATAGAGACTGAGCCAGAGAATGCTGGTTGTAATACCTACCCTCTCGTATGTAGACCAGGCCAGAATATTTAGGCGAACTCATGCATCTTTTTCGACGGTCGGTTCCTGGGTATCGGGTGGGAAATTGTCGATCGACTGCACCGGCGCAATTAGCGAATCAAAGTTAGCTGCCAGCCAAGATCGTATCAAGCTATGATCACTCGAAAAATAGTCGCTTCTGATGCTCGAAAAGGTCGCAAGCTTTGGGCTGCCAAAGAAATCGCTCTTTGAATGTCGAAGAATGTCGTCGGCGACATAGTTCAGAAGCTTGTCGCAAAACAAGAAGTCGTGGTTGGAAGAGCCTAATTCTGCCGGCGTGAAGAAAAAGGGGCCTAGCAGTCGATCTTCAGGTATTCTACGTTCGAGCTTGGTGGACAACAGCTCGTTGAGTCTAATTCGGAAGCCATTCCATGGAATCGTAAGGGAATGTTGCGGTAACCGCAGGATGTGGTGGCTTACTGCTTCAGATCCCGCGTCGATTGACACATACTCGCGCGTCCATCTGCGCAAGAAGGCAGCGTCCAGGTGTCCTACGCCTTGGTCCGCTGGGTTGAGGGTACACCATATCCAAAAATTTGCAGGGATGCTTATCGAATTGAAATCGTACCCAGGTAATTCGCGCTCGAGGTACGTCCTACATTCGGTTGACACTGAGATGGAGTATGAACTGCTGCCGGTCATGTCGCGATCCAGGAGCTGAAAGACATCCCCAAAAACAGCCGCTGCGTCGGCCCTGTTCAGTTCCTCTATGAGTAGCACTTGAGCTCTGCTGGGCCGCCGGAGGGCCGCTACTAGGGTTCGAATGAAAGGTCCAGGTATAAACTTGAAGGCTACCTCACGCTCGTCGTCCTTCGAAGACATTGGTCGCAACGAGCCAAAGAATTGCGTGAAGGACATCGCTGAATGAAAGACGGTTCGCGTCACTTCAGCACCGACCGACAATGCATCCTCGTCGAGACGAAAGCTCTTCCCAGTGCCGGGGGCGCCGACAACGACCCGATTCCGCGGAAACGGCGCTTCAACTCCGGTTTGAATATTCTCTTCTTGGATCTCATTCTTTGCGGTGACGTCTTCGCTGTTGAAGAGGGACTCATACAACCGGGCACGACCAACATAAGCCTTGGCAGCGTTAGCGGTACCCGCGTGGCTTGACAGCGCCGCACGCCCGTTGCTTAGTTCAGCATAGAAATTGAGTCCGTCTGCCAAAAGAGGTCGCAGAATTCTAGTAGAACCCATGAGCTCGTCATCAGTTTTGATATCTACGGAAGGAACGCCGTCACCCAGCCTGTCCAGAATTCCGGGCTGAGTGAAGATGAAGTCGTCCCCGTTGAGTTTGAGCTTGAATAGGGACCTCTCCGATGAGTGCGTCAAAACCCGCGTCAGCGCCTTCTCGGCAGATCCGTCTGCGACTATCGATGGCTCGACGTTCAGCCCAGGTAGCGCCCAGGTGATCAATGTTCGCAGGACAGCTGACTCATCAAGGTCGGCAAGTGCAGATATGAGATCAATCGCACTTGAATAAGAGATATTCTTCGGGAAACGCCGGCCCCCCGTCCGCTCGGCGGAGTTGGGGCGCGGCTCGGAAAAAGTTATTTCGGCAAGCTTCCACAAATAGCTTATTCCCATTTGCATCGGTTCGAGTTGATCTTTGAGAAGTGGATGATCTTGAATGGCGACACGTAATTGGTTAACTTGAACTTGGGGTAGGAGGTTGTTGACTCGATCGACCAACTCGTTTACCAAGGAAGAATCAAATTGCGCTCCAGGGTCCCCTTGCTCTCCGGTCGGTTCCTTGGAAATGATAAAGGGAACCACGCCAGAGGGTTTAGAGCCAAGCCAAAACAGAATGACAAGCGCAATCTTCGACTTGGGAGCAGTGAATGAAGTCTTAGTTCGTAGTCTGATCGGGTAGGGCTTTTGGGGCAAATAGGGTACAGGATAGGTAGTTGTCAAGAAAGTTCTTTCCTTATAGCTAGGGCAATCTCACGGGCCATGAGTGGTGGAACCGCATTTCCCACCTGCTTCATCTGTGACGTTTTTGTTCCATGGAAAACGAACGAATCAGGAAAGGATTGCAGCCGAGCAGCCTCGCGGACGGTGATAGCCCGATGCAAGTGGGGATGCGTAAACTTCCCCGAAGAGGGTGTGTCAAAGCGGGTTGTGATCGTGACAGATTGTTCGTCGCCAACCATACGTCCCCACGTGCCGCTAAATATAGATTTCGTGAGGTGATGGTCGGGCAATGACGCGCGCCCTCCGCCGGGTGGTACTAATTTCATTCTTTCGAGCGCAACATGACTGTGACGCGTGGAGACGTGGTTGTAGAGCTTGGTAGACACACGACGGGCTTCTTTTTGATAAACGCTCATTGGAGCCAGGCGGTAGTCCTGCTCAAACTCCCCCTCCCCGCTCTCAAGGTAGGCAAGATCGCTTATAGCCGCCCAAATAGTCTGCCTTTCGTGGACTGGCAGCTGGAGCCGGGAGCCCCGCGCTTGGCCCCTGACGCCGGTTACTACTGCGCGGCGCCGATTCTGCGGCACCCCCAGCTCATCTGCAGCCACCACCTGCATAGTCACTGAGTAGCCAATGCCCTCGAACAAGCCTCTGATTTCCTGCGCAAAAAATCCGCTTTCCGTGGTCAGAAGTGAAGGCACGTTCTCCATAACAAAAAAACGTGGTTCGAGAATTCGAACAACAGAGTAAAATGATTTAAACAGGAAGTTCCTGTCGTCTAGTACTGACCTTCGCTTTCCCTTCTGCGAGAATCCTTGGCAGGGAGGTCCGCCTACCACGCCATCAACCTTTCCACGGAGAGGGGAGAAGGTTTCATGGAGATTAAGGAGCGTGATGTCCTTGTTTATCATTTTTGCTTGAGGTAGATTGCGGGCAAATGAACTGGCGATGGAGGGGTCAATTTCATTTGCTACGAGCGTTTCATAGCCGGCCATTTCAAAGCCAAGTGACATTCCCCCAACGCCGGCAAAAAGATCAACAATTTTAAGGCTAGACAATCGCGCGAACTCTCTTTTCGGATATCTGGAAGTAGTTGGAGTCCAATTCGATACCAATGTAATTACGTTCCAGTCTCTTTGCGGCTACGCCCGAGGAGCCGCTACCCATGAACGGGTCTAAAACGAGGTCATGTTTGTTCGTCAGCACTTCGACGAAATGTTCCATTAATTTGACCGGCTTCTGTGTGGGGTGTTTTCCGTGTAATTTCTCACTCGATGGAGTGAGACCCGTTGAGACGTGGTCGTGGAGTACTTTGCCGCGATTGTTAAATGTCCCAGTCTTCGTACCGTTAGTGAAGTAGATCCATGACTCGGTCGAGTTGACAAAATGTAGATTCATGTTTCTGGGCATTGGGTTCGTCTTATGCCAAACACCGGTCGTTTTGTAGTACAGTCCGTGACTTTCTGCAATCTGTATTAGAGTTTCGACTTTGATGACGGCCATAAAAATGACGCAAGAACCGCCGCGTCTAAGCACTCGCGCGGTCTGACCTAAAAACTTATCCATTAGAGACAACCATGAGCTGTAGTCATGGTTGTCCCAGCCAGCTTCGACGAAGTTGTTGGCACGCATTGCAGCGAGATTAGTTTGCCTACCTTGCATGAAGGTACCAAGGTTGTACGGTGGATCGGTTAGCACGAGATCGACCGTTGCGGACTCCAGCGAAGTCATGTGGTCTGCTGCGTCCCCTAGGACTAGGTGGCAGGTAGTGGCCTGTGTCTGCAAAGTTCTTGTCCTTCGAGCGCTAAATGTTGCCCTTAACTCTAAGGCCTGCCCATGACAACCGAGGGCAACTTGCCTAAGACACGACCTTCCGGGGTCCCCGCCAGGAGTTCGAATCTGGCTCCACCGCCGAGCGGCCCAGAAGGACCTGAATCTGACGCCCCGAATGGCTGGGACAGGAACCGGGCGGCGTCCTGATGCACTCTTGTCTCTCTTTTGGTTGGGTTGGTCCGGGTATGGCAGCCTACGTCGGCGTCTGATCTGTTTGTTGGACAAGCGGGAGTGGATGCGACGCGGCTGATGCCCACGGGTTGTTCGGCGCGTGCGAAGTCTTTCCCGGCCTGGCCCGGTAACTGGGATAAGGACTCAGGCCCCCAGCTCTTTAAGCGCCCAGCACCAGTTGATCAGCTCCTGCTCCAGACGAATATTCGAGCCATAGGTGCTGTTCCCCAGCGATTCGTAGAGCGCCGCTTCTGCCGCCGTCAGCCTCGCAAGCGCCGCCCGTGAGGGCGATTCTTCTCTACCCCAGGCACCCCTGTGTGCAAGCAGGGTTCGCTCATCCATCAGGACACTCTCCACATGCGGATGGGCGGCCCGGAGCTGGTCGAGGATCCGGAAGCCGTGGGTGTCAATGTCGCCCCAGTAGAGGACACGGCAGTCACGGAGCCAGGCGGCGTCCCGCAGGGAAGAGAATCCGTACCCGCCCCCAAAAAGTGCCAGCGTCCCAGGGCGGTCGGGAAGCGCCAGGAAATTGACCTGGTTCTCCGTTGCGATGACGGTATCCACCGGCAGCCGCAACCCGCCGAACGCTTCGGCTGTCAATGTGATGTCCCGCGCCCCACCGAACTGGTCAATTACAGGATCCAACAGACGAAACCTCACTAACTCCGGAGGGTGCAGGAACCCGTGCCGGCGGGCAAATCTCGCCGCAGGTGTCCTTCCCGCGCTGTCCTCGAGCCCCGCATCACGGCCCGAGGACTCCAGCTCGTCGTCACCCGCGGACATTTCCTGGTCGCGCGAAGAAGGCTCGAGGGTGACCAGCATTTGGTCAATAACCTGCCGGTGCCGCTCGATGAACTTCGTGTGCACCCCGGGCAGGACCAACTGGCGGACGTAGATACCGGGCGCAGGGTTGTCCCGCAGCCACAACGCTATGCGCGCCGCAGTCATGGCCGCCGGGCCCAGTTCGAGGAGCTTCATCGGCCGCCTCGCTGCCCAGTCCACCAGCTGGGGATCCAGTCCGGCCAGGCCCTCAGTCAGGGACCGGAAGACGCCGACCTCCCGTGCCTTCCCTACAAAGCCGATCTCGTCCTCAACAGTGGCAAATACAGCCGTGCCAGGAAGGGAATTGGCCCCCACCGTCCGCCGCCCGGTCTCCACCGTCTCCAAAGAGTAGGCACCTACCCCGGAAAAAAGCTCACCTGCCCACGCGCGGACCGCCGCGTAATCGCTGAGCAGCTCGGCCGCCGTCGGACGCTTCAACGGACGACGGCGTGGGTACAGTCCGCTGGGCTCCAGCAGCTCCCGGAGGAGTGAACCGCTGCTCCACGCTTTCAGCGACAGCGCCCTCAGGTCCGCCAGCGTGGTCCACGCCTTAGTGGCCACGCCGGTCCTTCTCCTCGCGGTACTCCTGGATGGTCATGTTGCGCAGCTGGGAATCGTGACCGTTGATGTTCGCCACGAAGCCCACGTGCGCGACAAAGGGCTCGATGACGTGGATCTTCTGCAGGGGAGTGACGATCAGCAGCTGCAGCTGCATCCGCTGGAACAGCTCCAACCCATAGCGGGCGGACTCGTCCGAGCCGCGGCCGAACGCCTCGTCAATGACCACGAACCGGAAGCTCCTGCCGTTGCCGGCATTCCTGCCCGTTCCTTTGCCGGACCCCAGCCCGAACTGGAACGCCAGGGCCGCCGCCAGGATGGTGTACGCCAGCTTCTCCTTCTGGCCGCCGGACTTGCCGCCCGAATCCGTGAAGTGCTCGTATTCCTCGCCGGTCTCCGTCCACTTCTCCGACGCCGAGAATGTGAACCAGTTCCGCACGTCGGTCACCTTCGCCGTCCATTTCCGGTCCAGGTCCGTCAGGCCTTCACGGCCACGGAACCGGTCGATCAGCCGCTCCACCTGCAGGTACTTCTGCTCGGAGTACTGATCCGTCCCGCCGATGGTTCCCTCCGAGCACGCCCGCAGGTCGCTGCCGAACTCCCGCACGTCCTGGTCCGATGTGGCCTGGTGCTCCAGCTGGATGTGCCGGCCCGTGTTGTACGGAATACCGGCCAGGGACTGGTTGATCTCGCCGATCCGGTCAACGATGTTCTGCCGCCGGCTGTCCAGGAACGCATTGAACGCCACCACCTCGCGGATGGTGTTCTGGTTCAGGAGGTCCTTGAACTGGTTCTCGAACCGGGGAAGGTCGTTGCCCACCAGCTGCTCCAGCAGCCGGTTGTAGTCCGCCGCGGCTTCCAGCGAGGCGTCGACGTCGGTGGTTTCGTTCGGATACTTGTTGCGGAAGTCCGCCATCTTGGTGACGGTTCGGTTTGAGGCTGCGGCGATGCGGTCCTTGAGGCCGTCAATTCTTGACTGCAACTTGGCTCGCACACTGCTTTCCACATTGACTGTGTTCTTATACGTCAACGACTGTTCGCCGAGCGTCTCATTGGTCAAGCCTTGGACCGCGGCCAGGATTGCGGCATCGTCTGTCAGAGGCGTGGCAGCCAAGATGCCTTCGCAGTCGGTGATACCCTCGGCGATCGCCTCAGTCTCGTTTTTGTTAGCGCCAAGCAATTCCTTCTTTTTGTCCGACTTCTTTTCGACGCGGCCAAGCTTCTCGCATAGGTTGTTTTTTGTTGACGTTAGCTGACGAAGAGTGTCGCTGATGGTCTCCAGGGCCCGCTTTTCCGCCTTCAGGTCCTCGATGCTGCGCGCCGTGGCCTGCCAGCTGATCTCCGCGAATTCCGTGACGGAACCCACCACACCGAGCTGCCGGTTCTGCCGGTCCAGAGCCCCTAGCTCCCCATTGACCCGGTGAAGCTGCCCGGCCACGACCTTCAGCGTGCCCTGTACCTCGTCCAGGTCGGCGCGGAACCCGGCAATCTTGTCGTGGTTGTCCCATCCCAGCACGTAGTTGCGCCGGTCGGCCAGGTCCTTGCGGTCGTCCTTCTCATGCCGGCCCCGCCCGCCTTTGAGCTGGCCGTTGGGTGTCAGCGCCTTCGGGTAGCGGCGGAAGTCGGCCAGGTTCTCGCAGCAGAAGTAATCGAACCGGCTGCTGAGCTCGTCCTGCAGGAAGTCCCTGAATGGGGTGCCCTGTTTGATGGCGATCTTCGCCGCCAGCGTGCCCGGCTCGGCGGCCCTGGGCGCGTAGGACTCCCCAATTCGAAGGTACACCAGCCGGCCGCGCAGGTTGTTTGCGTCCACCCAGCTGCTGACCGCGGCGTAGTGCTCCGCGGGGACCAGGAGCGAGAGGGCGAACCCGTGGAGGGTCCGCTCGGCGGCGCCCTCCCAGCTGGCCTCGCCGTCCCGGACCTTGAGCAGCTCGCCCGCATAGGGCAGGTCGGTTTCGGCGATTGCGGTGCCTTCGCAGAGCCGGCGGCGGATATCCAGCTGGGGAAGCGGAATCAGGTTGCGCCGGGCCTGCAGGCTGGTGAGCTCGGCTTTGATCTCCCCGGACCTGGTATCGAGCCCTGCCTGCCGGATGGATAGCGTGGTGCGCTCTTCGTGCAGCGCCTCGGATTGGACAGTCAGGTCCTGTTCCACGCCGGCGAGCCCAGCCCGGTTCGCGTCGAACAGGACACGGTCCTCGGGCGCCTGCAGGCCAAGGTCCGCTGCCGCGGCCGAGTAGGCACCGAACCGCTGTTTCTGCTCGGCGGACTTGGCGGCCAAAGCAGCAAGCTCGGCGTCGATCGCGGCGAGCCGTCCGCCGCCGTTGGTGCGGATGTCCTCCTCCACCCCGGTCAGGTCCCGGCGCAGCTGCTTGACTTCGCCGTTCAGCCGAGTCCAGTCTTCCTGCAGCCGCACGCCGGTGCGCTCCAGCTCGGCCTGGTGCTCCAGGCTCAGCTGCAGTTTCCGCTCCGTGAACCATGGATGCAGCTGGTCACGCTGTTTCCGGGCCAGCTCGTCGTCGGCGGTCAGCCCGGCATGGAGTGCAGCGCCTTCCTTGATGGGTGTCAGCAGGGCGATCTGGTCCTTGGCCCGGAGGACGGCGTCGTGGGCTTTCTTCAGGTCGTCGAAGTGGTGGATCAGGTTAGTGATCCGGGCGGCGACGTCGTCCTCCTCCAGCATGTTGCCGCGGACGAACGAGGTGATGTTCTCCACCTGCTTCATGGACACCGTGCGGTGGAACAGCTCCATGGCCTGGTTGCCGCTGATCCCGAACTGGCGCTTGAAGGCGGCCGAGTACGGCTCGAACGAATCATGGACCGACGCCCCGGCCGCACGCAGCTTTTTCTTCAGCTTCAGCGGGTCCTGGCCGAAATTGCTGAAGTCCGCCGCAATCGTCTGGTCCGCTTCCGCGAGCGAGTAGAACCGGTTGGGCTGCCCCGCCTCCTGGGTAGCCCACAACGTGATGCCCAGCGTGACCCACTTGCCGAGTACGGCGTTGTGGAAAACGCCCAGCACCACGGTCAGCTGGCCCGCACTGCGCAGCGCCACCGGCTTGGAGTACTCCCCGGCGGCGCTCCGGGCACTCTTGTGGAAGCCCCGGACGTACGACATTAGGGAGCGCTCCTTCTTCTGCGCCCCCGCGGCCTTGTTGTACTCGATTTTGTGTGCCGGAAGCAGCAGCGTCGTGATCGCATCCACCACCGTGGACTTCCCCGAACCGATGTCGCCGGTGAGCAGGCTGTTGGCCCCGTCCAGCCGGAACGTGCGCATCCCCTGATGGAACGTGCCCCAGTTGAGCAGCTCCAGGCGGTGCAGCCGGAAGCCCGGGGGAGTACCGCCGTCGGCAGCTGTTTCATCCAGACTGAACAGGCTCTCCTGCAGGTCCGTGCCCAAATCCGCGGTCACTGGTCCTCCCCAATCGTGCGTGCGGCTTCGATTGCCTTGGCTGGTTCCGCAGAGGCGGGCGGCTCGCCGGTGAGCGTCCGGCGGTAGTCATCCAGTCGTGCGTCGAACTCTTCCAGCCACTGCGCATCCACGTACGCCTTCAGGATCCGGGCCACCTCGTACGTGTCCGTCTGCCCCCTGAGCTTGCGCAGGAAGCCGAGCTCCACCACTTTCTTGATGTCAGCCCCCAGCCGGTCCAGGACCCGGGCCTCGTTGCTGGATTCGGGCAGGAACACCGAGACCATGTCCGCGATCTCCTGTTCGCTCATGATGAGCCGGACCTCGATGCTGTTGATGTCGAACTCCATCATGCGGCGGCGGAGCAGGGCCAGCAGCAGGCTGACGTTGAAGGTCAGGGAGCGGCGGGCGATGAGCCGGGGGAGTGTGCCGTCCGGATCATCCTTGGACCGCAGGAACGCGTAACCCTCAGACTCGTCCAGCACCAGGTCCAGGCCCAGCACCGCCACATAGTCGCGCACGTGCGAGGTCAGCCCGAGCAGGGACTGCCAGAGCTTTTCGTCGTTCTCCGCGTACAGCACGCCCTTGAAGAGCCGGGTGACGACGGCGGGAAGCTCCTCCGGCGTGCGGGTTTCAGTGTCAGCTGGGGCTGGGACGTTCATGCCGGCCTTCCGAAGATGATCTGTTCGATGGTGGCTTCGCGGATGGAGCCGTCCGGCAGCTGCCAGGACAGCCGCTGGGACTGTTCCGGGTTGATGGTGGCCCAGTCCGATTCGGTGGCCAGCTGGTAGTACGCCACCACCTCCGCCAAGCCTTGGGAGAGGGGGTAAGCTGCCGTGACTTCGGCGAGGGTGGCCTGCTCGGTCCCGGCGAGAATGGAGTCGATGTTGGCCTGCAGGCGTTCCTTGTCCACGAAGAACTGGCCGAACAGGGCCGAGGCGTCCACGTCGGCGTCGGCGGCTGTTTCGACGGCGTCGTCCACCAGGACTTTGCGGCTGGGCTCATAGAGGGGCCGTTCAAAGGGAAGCACCACGTCCACGGATGGGGCGTCAATCTCCATGAAAGCGCCCGACGGCGGCGCCTCCCGGGTGCCCAGCGCGCCGGACTCGATACGGCGGATCAGCTGCATGATGCGTTTGTTCTCCAGGAACACCTTGTCGTCCAGGAGCCGGCGCATCTGTTGGGAAAGCTGCCGGACGGTGGCCTGGGTCTGTTCGACGGCGGGAAGCCAGTCCTGGTGGAGGTTGGCCAGCGCGTTCAGGCTGTCCGCGTTGGCCAGGGCTTCGATCCGGGTGGCACGCTGAAGCAGGTCCTGCAGCTCGGTCCGGAGCTGGGGCGACATCAGGTAGTCCCAGAACCCCTGGAACGTGCGGCCTTGGAGGGAACTGCTGATGTCCTGCTGGTTGTCGAAAATCGACTCCAACAGTTCACCCTGCGTGCCGTCCCAGGTGGCGATCTGCTCGCGGACCTGTCGGTCCAGCTTGCGGAAGTTCTGCTCCACCTCGCGGAAATCGGAGAGCAGGTCCTTGGCCAGGGCTGTCAGCTGCTGGAAGTGGTCCAGCGTTTCCGGGCCGGTCATGACGCGGATGTTGCCTTCGCGGATCCGCTGCATCTCGGCGTCGATCCCGTCCCGCTGGCGCTGCAGCTCTGCGAGCCGCACCTCCGGGTCCGTCTCGGACTGCTGCACCAGCTGTTTTAGGACCGCGAAGATGCTGGTGAGCCTGGATTGGGTTGCGACGAAGTCCCGCCCGCGCAGGTTCTCCACCCAGCGGACCACGTCCTCCGCGGCCGCCGTGAGATCGTAATGGGGTTCGTCCTCGCCGGGGACGTAGTACTTCCTCAGCCATTGGCGGTCGTCGGCCGCCCAGTCATCAAGGTATTCACCTGCGGGACGGGGGAACCTGTCCTCGCCTTCGCTGTCGCGGAGGCCGAACAGCACGTCATCCAGGACGTCGATCAGCTCCTGCCGGCCCAGGTTGCGCTCGTTTGGACCCGTGAATGCGGCCATGAAGAACGTCAGTGCAAGGGGCGCGTTCTGGGCGCGGAGCAGCGACCAGCCTGCATGGTTTTCCCGTAGGGAATTGATGGCGTAGAAGTCCATTAGGGTCCGATGTTTGGTGCATCACGTCGTCGGCTTTTACTCTAGGCGACACCCCCGACAAACCTTCACCGTGGGTGTCAACGACGCACTGGTGGGGGCCGGTGGAAGGACGACGGTGGGACGCACGTGACGTCGTCGTCCGTCCCTTCCTTCGTGCTGAGGCGCCGTTGTAGGGTCGGGGCGTGATCGTCCCCGATATCTCCCAGGACGCCTTAGCGGTGGCGGACCACTACGACGAGCTCGATCCCGTCTACCGCCGGGTGTGGGGCAATCATGTCCACCACGGACTGTGGACGACGGGCCGCGAGACGCCCGCCGAGGCCGTCGAGGCGCTGGTGGATACTGTTGGCGACCGGCTGGGCCTCATGCCGGGCCAGGAATGCGTTGACATCGGCTGCGGCTACGGCTCCACGGCACGGCGGCTCGCTGTGACGCGCGGGGTTAGCGTCACCGGCTTCACCCTGTCCGCTGAGCAGGCCCAGTATGCCGCCGCGCATCCCGTGGCCGGTGTGGACATCCAGGTCCGCGACTGGCTCGCCAACGGGCTGGCCAACTCCTCGGCCGACGCCGCGTGGGCCATCGAATCGAGCGAGCACATGGTGGGCAAGTCCCGGTTTTTCGCCGAGGCGCACCGCGTGCTGGCACCCGGCGGCCGGTTCGTCATCTGCGCGTGGCTCGCCGAGACCGATGCGGGCCGTTGGAAAATCCGCCACCTGCTGGAGCCGATCTGCCGCGAGGGTCGCCTGCCCTCGATGGGCACGCGCGAAGAGTATGAGGCGATGGCTATGGCGGCCGGTTTTGAGATCACCGGCTATGAGGATGTCAGCCGCCGCGTCGCCCGCACCTGGCCGATCTGCGCTCGCCGGCTGGTGAAGGCCCTGCTCGTGGATCCCGAGATGCGCCGGCTGGCCCTTCGCGCCCGCAACCGCGTCTTCGTCCTTAGCATCCCGCGCCTGATCCTCGCCTACCGCACCGGTGCCATGCACTACGGGATCTTCACGCTCAGCAAGGCTGGGGAGGGCGGTACGCAAACCGGGCCAAACGCCTCAGCCGAAGCTGACTGACCATAGCTCCCGCTCCGGCCTTACGTTCAGGGCAGCGGCTGACGCTCGCCCACGCTAACTGAGGCCGACGCCGGAAGGTAGTCGCGACGTCGTCGTTCCATCTTCCTCGCCATGTCCTATCCCCGCCCAGGAGTAGTTGTGGCACGGCGGCCGCTATCGGCCGGAGAAGTGCCCGTCTGCAAGGATGGAGCCATGGACCAGAGCAGCCCCCGCCAGCACCAGGATTCCGTCACGGTCAATGCATCAGCCGAGACGCTCTACAGCCTGGTCTCCGACGTCACCCGCACCGGTGAGTGGAGCCCGGTCTGCAAAGCGTGCTGGTGGGACGACGAGACCAGCGCCGACCACGTTGGCGCCTGGTTCACCGGCCGGAACGAGCTCCCGGACCGGACCTGGGAGACCCGCTCGCAGGTGGTGGCCGCCGAGCCGGGCCGCGAGTTCGCCTGGGTGGTGGGCGGCAAATACGTCCGCTGGGGCTTCACCCTCACCCCGGCGGGCACCGGAACGGTCCTGACCGAGTCCTGGGAATTCCTGCCCGAGGGTATCGCCATGTTCGGAGAAAAGTACGGCGCCGGCGCCGACGCCCAGATCGCCGACCGCACCCAGCAAGCGCTGGAGGGCATCCCGAAAACACTCGAGGCAATCAAGAGAATCGCCGAGTCCATCGCCGCACACGACGACGTAAGGTCCCCGCTATGACCCACGAACAGCACCAAACCGCCGCCCCGGCACTGGAGAGCAACGATTTTCAGGCATTCGAGGCCGCCTACCAGGCCGCCCGGAAGAGCCTGGCCGATGGCGGGATCCCCATCGGGGCCGCGATCGCCCGGGAAGGCAGCGTCTTTGCCAGCGGACACAACGAACGGGTCCAGAACGCCGATCCGATCGCGCACGGCGAGATGTCAGCGCTCCGCGCCGCCGGCCGGCAGAAGAGCTACCGGGACACCACGCTTTACACCACGCTGGCCCCGTGTGCCATGTGCGCGGGAACCATCATCCAGTTCAAGATCCCCCGCGTGGTGGTGGGGGAGGCGCGCACGTTCGACGGCGAACTGGACCTCCTGCGCGCACGTGGGGTTGAGGTGGTGGTCTTGGATGATCAGCGTTGCGTGGACATGATGCGCTCGTTCCAAGCCGACAAGCCGGACCTGTGGGCCGAGGACATCGCCGAGTAGGTTCAGGTCAGTGCGGCCAAACAGTCACGTTTACGGGTGGACCGGTGAGGCGGCTTCGTTGCCCAACACGGTGTTCCACGGGCTGGCGGCCCACGATGTCACGACGCCGTTGATGACGTAGGGGTCCGCTTCCGTAAACGCTTTGGCGGCCTCCAGTGGGTTCTCGCCGGTGAAAATCAGCAATCCCTTGAAGGGGCCTTCGCCGGCTGCTCCGCCCAGCAGAAGCTCGCCGCGTTCCACGGCTTCCCACCCCGCCCTGAGATGGTCGGCGCGGTACTGTTCACGGCTCTCAAGATAGTCGTCAGCGTAGGTGTATTCGAGCACGGCGTGCATGCGGGTCTCCGTTCCGGTCAGGGGTATGGCTAGACGATATGTAGTAGGAGGTGGCCGGCTTGGGAGGACCACCTGTCGAGCCTCTGGACCCTTCTGGAGGTCCATTGTCGCCGGACCGTTTCCGGAGCGTCCTGCTTTGTGCGATTCCCGTCGCCGATGCGGATCGGTGGACGCTCCGGATCTAGTTCCGGCGCTGATGGCCCTCTGTCAGAAGGGTCCGGAATATGTGGCCCAGGGGGCTGGAACCTCCTTTTCAAAGCAAGTCGTGGGTTGCCTGCCACACTTGGCGAACAGGTAGAGCCACATTTGAAATTTGGAGGTTCCAGCTATGTTCGAGCGTACAAGCGTCGGCTTGGATGTCCATGCCCGCACTGTTGTTTCATGCGCCCTGGACGCGCAGACCGGCGAAGTCATTTTGCACCGCATGACTCCGGATCGTGGTGAGATTCTCGCCTGGATTCTTTCCCTGCCGTCGCCGGTCAGAGTCGTTTACGAGGCAGGACCAACGGGCTTTGGCCTGGCACGGTTCCTGCTGGCCTCCGGGATCGACACAGTCGTCGCGGCACCATCGAAGCTCCAGCGCCCGTCCGGGGACCGGGTAAAAACTGACGCAAAGGACGCACTGCATTTGGCCCGGCTCCTGAAGCTGGGTGAGGTCACCGGGGTAAGAATTCCATCGGCGGACCAAGAAGCTGCACGGGATCTGGTCCGTTCCCGGGAAGACGTCCGTGGCGATCTGATGCGTTCCCGGCACCGGATTTCCAAACTGCTGTTGCGCCAAGGCATCGTCTATTCCGGCGGGCAAGCCTGGACTGGCACTCATGAACTCTGGCTGGCACGCCAGCACTTCGAGAACCCGGTCCGGCAGCTGACCTACGAGTCCTCCCTGGAAGCGATGCATGAGATCTCAGACCGCCGGGACCGCCTCGATCAAGCGATCACAGAGATGGCGTATGCGAGCGAGTACACCCCGGTGGTCAGATCACTGCAGTGCCTGCGCGGCGTCTCGACGCTGACCGCGTTTGGACTGGCCGTGGAGATCGGCGACTGGGACCGGTTTACTGGTTCCACGATCGGCGCTTACCTCGGCCTGGTCCCGACTGAGCATTCCTCCGGGCAGTCCCGGTCCCAGGGGTCCATCACGAAGACAGGCAACAGCCACGCGCGCCGCCTGCTTGTGGAGGCCGCATGGCACCACCGCAGGCCCTATAACAACCCGTCCCGGCTCATGCGGTCCAGGTGGGAGGAAGCCACCTCCGAAGCACGAACCCGCGGCCATGCCGGCAATCGGCGCCTGCACGAACGCTGGCTCAGCTACCTCGAACGCCGCAAGCGCCCGGTCATCGCCAACGTCGCCATCGCCCGCGAACTCTCCGGCTGGTGCTGGTCCCTGGCCACAAGCACACCTCCGGCAGCCCGCTCCCCAAGATCGATCGCGTCCGTGCACTGATCAGAGACAGAAAGCCCCCGGGGAAACCCAGTTGGAAGTGGTTCCTTGCAGCGCGTGGAGTAAATCCGCGATACACCTATGGGCAACCAACAACGGCCACGCCCGTCATTGCTAGACCAGCGGTAACCTCCAGCCGAACACTTCGTCCTGCGGTAACCAACCCGCGCATATCAGTCTGACCGCGCAGTCGCCAACGACACGCTGGCCACACCCAACACCTCTTCCCAGGGCACAAAAAGGAAGCGGTCCCAGGCAATCCAGCCCGAGGACCGCTTCCTCACGCTCTTGACAAACGAGACCTACATATCAGGTGTAGCAGTAGCCTACGCGCGGTTTCGAAAGGCTGGTTTTCGACAGGCTCAACCGCCGGCGGACGGCAAGAGGTTGGCCGCCAGGGTCCTGGCCATGAACGTCCCAAAGCGCTCGGCGCTCCAGCCGCGCTTGAGGACCAGGGTCTCGTACAGCTCGGCCGAGGTGCTCATGAAGAAGACGTCAGCCACCTCCTCCGCCGTCAGGCCCGGGCGCAGGAATCCCCGTCCGAGCACCTGGTGCGCGTTGTGCAGCATCCGCCGGTACCGCTCGTCATCCACATGGCGCAGGAGCGCGGCCATGTCCCGGTCCCCGCTCGACGCGGCGTCCCGGATAAGCAGGTAGACAGGCGAGCCCAGCGGGCTCACCTCGGAAATGAACCGGCCGAACTGCTCCAGAAGCTCGCGGGCGTCGACGGCGGTGGCCTGCGCACGGTCCGACCGCTCTTCAGCGGGAGGGCCGCCGGATCCCAGGAGGCTTTGCTCGTAGATCGCCCGGACCAGCCCGGGCTTCCCGCCGAACCCCTTGTACACCGACTCCTTGGACACGCCGGCGGCATGGGAGATGGCGGCGATGGTGGTCCGGCCGTATCCCTTCGCGAGGAACAGCGCGCGCGACTCGGCGAGCACCCGCTTCCTGGACTCCTCGGCCGCCTCCTGCCGGCGGCGGGCGTCGTAGCCGCGGGAACGAGGTGGCGCACCATTGACCGCGGGTCCCATCGGGCTTAAGCTCCTTGTATCAGTTAGATACAGCTGACTGTATCAAATTCAGCGTACCAGCCTCTCCGCCTCCCGCGACGGAACCTAAGGAGCAGATCATGGACGCTTCAGGAATAGACCGCGTCCCCGAAGGCCCGGTCCGGCGCATGCTGGCCGCGGCCGCCCGCCACGACCTCGAGGACATGGTGTCCCAGTTCGCGGATGACTACCGCAACACCACCCCCGTCCACCCCGCCCGCAGCTTCACCGGCTCCGCCCAGGTCCGGAAAAACTGGACGGCACTCTTTGCCGGCCTGCCGGACCTCACCCTCACCGTCCACGACGCCGCCACCGGCCCGGACGGCAAACTCTGGCTGGAATGGAGCAACCGCGGCACCCGTCCGGACGGATCCGTGCAGCGCGCCGCGGGGGTGGCCATTTTCACCCTCCGTCACGACAAGATCGCCGCAGCCCAGTTCTACCTTGAGCCCGTGGACCAGGACTCCGGCGACGTGAACCAAGCCGTCCGGGAAGCAATCCAGGGCGCTGCGGGAGGTGGCCGGCCATGATCCTGGTGGTCGGCGGCACGGGCCGCCTTGGCCGCGCCGTGGTTCCCCTCCTGCTGCAGGCGGGACAGCAGGTCCGTGTCATGGCCCGCGGCACGTCCCAGCCTTTCCCCCAAAAGATGGGCGACGACGTCGAACTCCTCCGTGGGGACCTCGCCTCGGACACGGACTGCCGGCAAGCGGTGGCCGGCTGCACCGGGGTGGTGTTCGCGGCCTCCGGATTTGGGGCCAAAGACACAAACCCGCGCGCGGTTGACCGCGACGGCGCCATCAGGCTGATCCGTGCGGCCGGCGCAGCCGGAGTCCGGCACCTGGTGATGATGTCCATGCACGGCGCCGCCCCGGACGGACCGATTGACTACCTGCGATGCAAAGCGGCCGCCGAGGATGCGCTCCGTTCATCCGGCATGGACTGGACGGTCATCAGGATGGGGGCGCTCCTGGAACAGCGGTTGGAGATCATGGCGGCCCCGCTTGAATCGAAGGGCAAGGTGCCCGTGTTCGGCTCGGGAGTCGTCCCGGTGACCTATACCTCGGTCCGGGACGCGGCCGCCGTCGTGGTCCGTGCCCTCCGGGATCCTGCGCTGCGGAACCGCGTCATCGACTGGGGCTCGCAGACGCTCACTGCCAACGAGATGGCGGAGGCCCTGTTCGCCCGGGCCGGCCGTGGGTCGGTCCAACGGATCCCGGCGGCCGCCGCGCGGGCCCTCTCCGTGGCTGCAAAGCCCTTTTCACCGTTCCTCGCCCGGGTGGCGGGCGCTGCGGCCTGGGAGGAATCGGGGGCGGCTTCTTTTGAGTACGCGCCAGCGCGGGCCGAGTTTCCCGACATCCCGGTCACCGGGCTGCAGCAGGTCCTCGAGGCGGCTCCGCTGAATCGAAGGACCTAACCCTGGATGGTCCGGTAGATCCCCGTGTGGTCCAGGTCGCCGTCGCCTGCCGCGATCATCTTTTCGAAGACGCCCCGCAAGCAGCCTGCCAACGGGAGTTTCACGCCCGAAGCCCCGGCAGTCTCTGCGATGAAGTTAAGGTCTTTCAGCTGGTTCTTTGCCGAGCCGCCGCCGTCGAAATTCTGGTCGATGAAGCGCTGTCCCTTTTGGGCCAGTACCTCCGAGTTGGCCAGGCCGCCGGCCAAGACAGACTGCACGCCCGCCAGGTCCAGGCCTGACGCCGCAGCCAGGGCCATGGCCTCGGCCAACGCTGTCACGGTGGCGGCAACCACAATCTGGTTGCACGCCTTGACGGTTGATCCGGCTCCGGTTTCCCCGAACCACGCCACTTTGGTGCCGTACAACCCAAACAGCGGTACGCAGCGTTCGAAGGCCTCTCGCGGCCCGCCGGCCATGATGCTGAGCCGGCCCTCCGCCGCACCGATGGTTCCGCCGCTTAGGGGCGCGTCAACCACCGTGACGCCCCAGTTGGTCCGGCACTTCTCACCGAAGGCAGCGACGGCCACGGGCGAGACCGTCCCATGGATCACGAGGATGGGCTGCTCGGTGCCGGCGCGCTTCCACCCCGCCAGCAGCCCGTCGTCGCCCGCCAGCAGGGCCTCGACCTGCGGCAGGTCCGGCAGGACCGTCAGGACAATGTCCCGGGCGGCGCCGGCGGGGGAGGCCGCGAGGCTGGCACCGGCAATGGCTCGGGCCTTGTCCGATGTCCTGTTCCACAGTGCCAGCGGGACCCCGCCGGCCAGGATGTTCCGTGCGATAGGTGCCCCCATCGGTCCGGTGCCCAGGAGGGCCACGGACCCGTGGATGGCGGGCGGCTGCTGTTGCTCAACTGTCAATGTGGTTATGTTCTCTAGAAGGGGATGAGGCCGGCGAGGGCGGGGAGGAGGGTGCTGAACCAGGGCACGGCCGCGAGGACGAGCAGGCCGATGAACACCGCGATGAGGTAGGGCCAGAAGTGCTTGAGGCTCTTCTCGACGGTTTCGTGTCCGGTGGCGCAGGCTACATAGAATCCGACGCCGGCCGGTGGCGCGAAGGACCCGATGCCCATCGAGATGATCAGGACCATGGCGTACTGCACCGGGTTGACGCCGAAGCTGGTGGCGATCGGCAGCAGCAGGGGCGCGAAGATCAGGACGGCCGGCAGACCCTCGAGCAGCTGGCCCATGATGATCAGCAGCACCACCGTGAAGAGCATGAAGAGGACCGGCGAGTCACCGAGGCTGGACATCAGGTCGTGGATCTGCTGGGAGACGCCGGCAAGGGCGAGCGTCTGCGCCAGGGGCGAGGCGGCGGCGATGATGAACAGCACCATGCCCGCCGTCGTGGTGGTTTCCCGCAACGTGTCCCCCAGCAGCCGCTTGCTGCCGCGGCGGTAGGCGGCGGCCAGGATGAAGGCGTACGCGACGGCGACGGAGGACACCTCGGTGGGGGTCGCGAAGCCGCTCAGGATCCCGGCCACCATGCCCACCGGAAGCAGCAGCGTGGGAATCGCGAAGAAGGTGGCAGAGCCGCGGGTCCGCCACGTTGCCTTCGTGCTGGCGACGCCGCCCTGTTTACGGGCGCGGACGAACACGAGCGCCATCACCACCAGGGCCAGGAAGGCCGCCGGCAGGAATCCGGCCAGGAACAGGGTGGTGGTGGAGATGGTGGTGATGGATCCAAGGACGAGCAGGACGATGCTCGGCGGGATCGTTTCGCCCATGATGGCGGAGGCCGACAGGACCGCCACCACCTCGCCGCGTGGGTACTTGCGCTCTTCGAGCATGTTCCGCATGGTGGTGCCGACGGCGGCAACGTCAGCCACCTTGGAACCCGAGATGCCGGAGAAAATGTACATCGTCACGACCACCACCTGAAGCAGGCCGCCGCGCAGGTGCCCGATGAGGGCGTCGACGAGTTTGGCCAAGGGGAGCGTCAGCCCGGCGGAGTTCATCACCGTCCCGGCGAGAATGAAGAACGGGATGGCGAGGAGCACGAAGCCCTTGGCGCCGGAAGCCATGCCGATAGGGATGGCGCTGACGTCCGAGATGCCGCCGAGGTAAAGGTAGATGCCGGAGGCCAGGGCCAGGACGAAGGCGATGGGAAGGCCCAGGAAGAGCAGGATGAACAGCACCGCAAGGACGACGCCGAGGAGAAGGTTGGGAGACGCGTAGTAGAAGAGCGGCTGGCTGAGGACCACCAAGGCACTGAGTGCCGCGGTTATGCCGGCCGCCACGAACACAGGGCGTCGCTCCTGCCGCTTCATCTTGACCAGGGCGAACCAGGCGATGAGGACCATCCCCGCCGAGAAGGGAAGGGACACCCAAAACACGGGCAGCTGGAGAATGGGGGTCTTCTCTTCGATCTGCTGGACCAGGGTGGGGACGTAGAGGGCAAACGATCCCGCGCTCATGACGAAGACCAGGCAGTCGACCAGGGCCGCAAGGTATGGCTTCCAGGTGGCCGGCAGCCGCATGATGAGCGCCTGGACTGACATGTGTGCACCCTTGGGATAGGCGATCGCGCCGCCGATGAAGGCGATGGTCAGGAGCGCGATCTCCGACACTTCCTGGGTCCAGAGCACGGAATCGCCGGTGACCAGCCGGACCATGATGTTCAGCAGGATGACCAGGAGCTCGGCGATAATCGCCGCGCCGACGGTGCCTTCGAGGACCTTGTCGAACCACACGGCACCGCTCCAGCGCGGCGGGACGTGGCCGTGGTGCAGGATCTCCTCCGCGTCAGAGGGGAGGACCTCCTCAAGTTCCTCGGGAGGGAGGGTGCGTTTCATGTTCTTCCAGACTGTCGACGTTGAGAGCGGATGTGGCGCATGGGTGCCGGGGCAGTATGCCCCGGCACCCGCTTACGGTTAGTTGGAGGCGGTGAAGGCAATCGCCTGGTCGAAGAAGTCCTTGCCGATCAGCTCGGAGAACTTCGGGTACAGGCCCTTGGACGCGGTCTTGAATTCCTCGATGGCGGAGGCGCTGAGCTCGTTGGCCTGCATGCCTTTGGCCTTGAGGTCGTCCAGCTGCTTCTTGGACTGCTCCTGGTCGTAGCCGGTCTTGAACGTGGCCGTTTCGGTGGAAGCGTCGGTGAGGGCCTTCTTTTGGTCGTCCGAGAGCGTGCCCCACTTCTTCGATGACAGGGCCAGGACCCACGCGTCATTGATGTGGTTGGTCAGGGACACGTACTTCTGCACCTCGGAGAACTTGTTGGTCCACGGCACCTCGATCGGGTTTTCCTGCCCGTTGATGGTCCCGGTCTGCAGGCCGGTGAACACCTCGGAGAAGGCCATGGTGGTGGGACTCGCACCGAGGGAGCCGAAGTAGTCCGTCCAGAGCGGGTTGCCCGGAACGCGGATCTTCATGCCCTTCAGGTCAGCCGGCTGCTGGATGGGGCGCACCGAGTTGGTGATCACGCGGCCCGTCCTGGTCATGAAGCTGAGCGCCACGGTGTCCTTCTGGGCCAGCTTGTCCTTCAGGACCTGGCCCGGCTTGCCGTTAAGGAAGGCCGCCTCCTGGGTGGTGTCCTTGAAGAGGTACGGGATGCTGATGCCGTTCATCTCCGGCACCACGGAGGCATAGACCGATGTTGACAGGATCAGGGCGTCCAGGGAACCACCCTGCAGGCGGGTCACGGCCGCGTTCTGGTCGCCGCTGAAGCTTGTTCCGTTGGGAACCACGGTGACCTGGACGGACCCGTTGGACGTCTTCTTGACCTGGTCCGCAAAGTGCTGGGCCGAAACGCCAACGGACGAGTCGATGGGGTCCGGGATGGAGAGCTGGATCTTCGCCGGGGCTGCGCCGCCGGTCCCGCCGGCAGCGCCGGAGGCGCAACCGGCCAGGAGGGACGCGGCGAGGGTGCAGGCCAGCGCTCCGGTGAGGGCGCGGAATTTCGAATTCATGTGAAGCCTTTCTTCGTTGGAAGGAGTCAGTTCAGGGGGGTGCCGGTCAGGCGGTGAGGGCAGATGCGGTGACGAGCGCTTCGGTTTCCCGGCGCAGTTCCAGGGCCTGGGCCAGGGAGTCGTCCATGATGACGTCGTCCCAGCCCACGGTTGCGCCCTTGGCGATGTCATTGCGCAGTTCCACGTGGTGGGCCAGGGCCACCGGCAGCGCCCCGGTTTCCACGGAGTGCCGGGCCGAAACGAGCTTGCCCCAGACGGTGTAGCCGCCTTCGCCGTCGAGGAACTCGCCGGCCTTGAGGTCCTTCTTGGCCGTTGCCACCACGTCGCCGAAGAATCCCACAGGCGAGCCGGTGGCAATGCCGCGGAGGGCGGCGTTGGCGATGGAGACGTTGAGTTCCAGGCCGACATAGTGGTACGGACGGTACAGTGCCGCGTACTGCCCGGTGGGGTCCGGGTGCCAGGGGTACTCGGTGAAGCAGCCGGAAACATATCCGTTCGTCGCCTTCACCACCACGAAGACGCCTTCCTGCGTGTTGTGGGGGATCCAGGTGCCGTCGCGGTTGACGCTGGACATGACGTCGACGCTGCCTTCGTGGGCGAGGGCCCCGCCCACATCGCTTGGCCGGCAGACCGTGGCGATCTGCTCGACGTCGCCCGGGGTGAAGCTCAGCCCGTTATCGGAGGGGACCAGCCCGGCGCCGTTGGCGACGGCGGCCATCTCGATGGATGCCTTGGTGCCGTCCCGGAACGAGGTGTGCATGTACGGGTTCAGCTGGCCGGAGTCGGTGAGTTCCTTCGAGAATTCCCAGTTTTCCCAGACGTTGTCCGGGTTCATCTCGTGATAGTGCTCAAGGTACTTGGCGCCCTTGCCGGCGCAGACAACGTCGAAGCCGCTGGTCCTCGCCCAGTCCACGAGTTCCATGATCAGGGCCGGCTGGTCACCGTAGGCCATGGAGTACACCACGCCGGCGGCCTCCGCACGGCGGGCCAGTGCCGGCCCCGCCAGAGCATCGGCTTCAACGGTCACCATGATGATGTGCTTCTTCGTCTCGATGGCCCGCAGCGCGTGCTTCACCCCCACGATCGGGTTGCCGGTGGCTTCGACGATGACGTCGATGTCGACGTCGAACAGCTCGTCCGCGTTCGCAATGATCGCTGTGCTTCGGTCGCGGAGGGCGGTGGCGATGTCCGGTGCGATCTGGTTCCTGGGCCAGCCGACCAGTTCGAAGGCTCCTTCGGCGCGCTTGACGTTGATGTCGGCGATGGCCACCACATGGATCCCGGGGATGTTGTTCGCCTGAGCGAGGTACATGGTGCCGTACCTGCCGGCGCCGATGAGTCCCACTCGAATGGGACGGCCCTGCTGCTCGCGGTCGCTGAGGAGCTTGTGAAGGTTCATGGGGGATCTCTCTGATTGGCGTTTCCGCGTCCGGGAAGCACCTCCACCGCACGGGTGGGGCAACTTCTTTGTCGCGGGATGTGAATTCGAGGGCCGGAGTGGAACCGGTTCCACTTTTGTACCAGCGGGTGCTAGGCTGTGTCAACGGTCACAACGAAAACGCTTTTTTGGGCGCCTTTCATGACGGCGCAACTATCGATGCCGGCGATCGGGTAGAACCTTCAATGAGGAGGAGAAGTGAAGAAGGCTCCAACAATCCGCGACGTCGCGTCCGCCGCGGGAGTGTCGGTTTCCGTGGTGTCCCGGGTCCTTAACCCTGAGTCCGGCCCGGTTGCACCGGCCAAGCGGGACATGGTGCTCAGGGTCATCGAGGATCTCGGTTACCGGCCGCGTGCCGCCGCCCGTGAACTGAGCGTGGGCCATGCCCCCACCGTGGGGCTGGTGGTGGCCGACCTGGCCAACCCTTTCTTCGCCCAGCTGGCGGACAGGATTGTCTGGGAGGCGCGCAGCCATGGAGTCCAGGTGGTGGTCATGACCACGCAGGAAGATCCGCACCTTGAAGCGGACTCCCTGGACACGCTCCTTGACCGGTCCGTCGGCGGCGTAATTGCCACGCCCACCGGAGCGAACGTGGAAAAGTGGGCGCGCCTGCAGTCCCTGGGCGTCAACGTCGTCTTCGTCGACCGCACCATTCCGGAGCTGGCGGACGTTGACGTTGTGAGCATCGAAAACGTGGACTCGGCCCGCCATGCCACCGAATACATGCTCGGACTGGGGCACACCCGGATCGGTCTGATTACCGGGCCTGTCAGCACGTCCACGGGACGGTCCAGGATCCAGGGGTACCAAGCCGCCCACGACAGCTGCTCCGTCACGGTGGACCCGCAGCTGATCCGGGACGTGCCGTTCCGCGGTGACGGAGGGGGCGACGCCGTGGGGTCCCTGCTGGCGCTGCCGGACCGTCCCACCGGGATCATCGTGGCCAACACCGCCCAGGTCCAGAGCGCCGTCCGGCGCCTGGTCCAGACAGGCACCCGCATCCCCAACGACCTTTCGGTCATCGTCTTTGACGACAGTCCCTGGACCGAACTGACCAGCCCGCCGCTCAGCATCATCCGGCAACCCATCGGCATGCTCGCGCTTCACTCCCTGGAATTGGTGCTGGGGCGGATGCAGGGCAAGTTGCCCGACGGTCAGCGGACCATCGAGGTCAAAGCGGACTTTGTTCCGCGCAACAGCTGCTCACCAGTCGGGCTCACCCCAACCAGATAAGGAATACCCACCATGACCGTCATCGTCACCGCCGTCTTCACGCCCAAGGACGGAGCCTTCGACGCCGTTGCCTCAGCCCTTGCCCCTGCCATCGCCGAGGTGCATAAGGAGCCGGGCTGCGAGCTCTACGCCATCCATGAGGCCCCCAACGGCCAGATCGTCATGATCGAAAAATGGGACTCGGCCGAACTGCTGGACGCACACGGCGCGGGAGAAGCCGTCGCGCGGCTGAACGCCTCTCTCGAGGGCCTCCTGCAGGAGCCGGTGGACGTCACCAGGCTGACCCCGATGCCCGCCGGAACGGCGCACCAAGGAGAGCTCTGACCGCTCCGTTTTGGGTTCCTGCTTTCAGGCGGCAGGCCGCTCCCGGTTCTCTGGGAGCAGCCTGCCGGGAGAGCAATCCTAGGGTGCGAGCAATGCGCAGACATCTACCACCTGGCCCGGGCCCGAGAACAGCCTTCCTTCTCCTCCGGTTGGGGTGAGGGCATAATTGACATTTCCTGTCGTATAGAAGAGCCCTTCTGCATGCTGTCCGTCGACTGCGGGAACGATGAGGAGATTCTCCCCGACCGAGACGACCTCTTTGCTCCCGTCGGGCAAGGTCTGCGCATGGGTCGTACCCGTGATCAGGTACTTCACGGTCTTTCCATTCGCGGTCAACGTAATTGTCATGCCCGGCGAGATCGAAATGACTCCCTCGTTTCCGTGGGATATCTCCTTCGATTTGCCTGTCAGCTGGGCGGTCACGTTGAAGCCGGGACAGTCGTTTCCGAAGACGTCCTGGAGCGAGAAGGGGTCCGTGGGGTTTGGTGTGGATGGTGCGGCGGCGGCAGGGCCGGCGACTCCGGCGAGCGTTGCGGTTGCTGCGATTGTGATCGGAATGGCGATGCGGGTGAGCCAGTTCCTCATTGAAGTACTCCGTTGTAGCGGTTGAATGATTCCCCGGGAACGGGACAAGTCCCTGACTGCAAGGACTTGGAGTCTAAGAGGGCGGCCAAACGCCATCACGAGCGATTGATACGCGCATATGGAAGTTAGGGGTTACCCGCGTATGTGCCCCTAATCCGAAGAGCGCTCTCCGAAAGTGCCGGTCCTGTTGCGGCGCTCGACGGAAGCCCAGCTGCCGGTAAAGGGGTTTGGGCGCGTTCCACGAACGCGGCGCCGGAGATGCTGATCGCGTCAAGCCGGCACTTGCGTGGCCCGAAGATCCGGCGCACCTTGGCGGCCCACGCCGCCGCTTGGAAGCGCCAGGCCTTGACACCCGGGGCCGCCCTTAGGACCATCAGAGTTCCGGTGGGGTTCGGCTTGTCCGTCGCGGCCCGGCCATCGGTTCGACTTCTCCAGGGGGTTACCGGATGCAGTCAGCGCTCCGTCGCCTCAAGCGCGTTCGAGGGGTGGCCGCAATCGCCGCGGCCCTCCTGGTGGCCGCCGCCGCGGGCTGCACCGGTGCCCCGGAACCTCCTGGGCCGCCCGGCGGCACCGCGAGCCCCGCGGCGGACGTCCGGATCGCCGCCGTCGGGGACATGAACCCCGAGGGGAACGCGGACCCGGACAGCAGGTCTGGCCGGAACGGTGCGGCCATCTCCCGGCTGGTTAAGGACAATGAGATCGATGCGTTCCTCGGGCTCGGCGACTTCCAGTACGACACCGCCTACTGCCGGGACTACGTGGACTACTGGACGCAGCTGTGGGGCGGCACGATGCCCAAGCTGTACTGGGTGTCCGCCCCCAACCACGACTGGCAACCGGGCCGCAACGAAGACCTTGATGATTTCATGAACGGCCAGTGCCCGGGCTCGGACGCGAAAGCGGCCATCAACGAGGAAAGGGGCTTCATTCCCAACGAAAAACCGTATTCAAAGGACTTTGGGAACTGGCACTTCGCATTCCTGCCTTCCGGGCTGTGGCGGTACGACAAGGCAGCGGCTTCCGCCGCGACAACATGGCTGGACACTGACCTCGGTGCCGCCAGGGCAGCAGGCAAACACCTTGCGGTGGTCTACCACGAGCCCTACTTCACGTCGGACACGGACGAACATGAGCGGGCCGCAAACCATAAGCCCTGGATCAACGTGATGTGGAAGCACCGGGTCCGGCTGACCCTGTCCGCCTCACAACACAACTACGAGCGGTCCTGCCCCGTGGATAATGCGGATACGTGCGTCGATGACGGCATGACAGCCTTCCAGGTTTCAACGGGAGGCCGCACCCTCCGCCCGTTCACCAGCAGCCCAAATTACATCGCCAAGCGGTTCAGCGACACCCACGGGTTTCTCCGGCTGACGCTGCATGGTGACGGTTCGTTCGACTGGAATTTCGTCCCGACCACAGGGCAGAGCACGGACACAGGTTCGCGGTCGGCACCCTGATCTGTCCGCCAGGCAGAACCCCGCGCGTGCTCCCCATCCTCCAGCGCACCTCTGACCCATCCGCCCCGGTGGCGAATCGAGGTCTACAGTGGAGGCATGGCTCTCAGCCGCAATCCGCTCGATGACCTGCGTGAAACCATCGGCCACCTCGCCGATCAACTCAAGCTGCCCGGTTCGGAACGCGTCGACGACCTCGTCGGCGATCTTATGGGTGCCAGGCCCGGGCCGGCGCGGCCGCTGTCCGAGCTGCAAGCCGAGCTCGATGCGTTGGTGGGACTGGAGACCGTCAAGGAACAGGTGCGTGCCCTGGTCGCGCTGCTCCAGGTCCAGGCACGCCGCAAGGCGCACGGCCTGCCGGAAGTGGCCACCTCTCAGCACCTGGTGTTCCTCGGAAACCCGGGTACGGGCAAAACCACCGTGGCGCGGCTCCTGGCCGAGATGTACCGGGCGGTGGGCCTGCTGCAGAAGGGCCACCTGGTCGAGGTGGACCGTTCGGGCCTGGTGGGGCAATACGTCGGCCAGACCGCGATCAAGACGGACCGGGTGATCCGGCGCGCACTGGACGGCGTCCTGTTCATCGACGAGGCCTATGCGCTGGCCCCGGAGGACGGCCGGATGGACTTCGGCCCGGAAGCCATCGAGGTCCTGCTCAAACGCATGGAGGACCACCGCCACCGCCTGGTGGTGATCGTGGCCGGGTACCCGCGGCTGATGGAGGCTTTCCTGCTCTCCAACCCCGGACTCCGCTCCCGGTTCGCCCGCGAGATCACGTTCCCGGACTACTCCGTGGACGCACTCCTGGCCATCTTCAGCCAGATGCTGGCCCAGCACGAGTACATCCTGGAACCGGACGCGGACCAGATGTTGCGCCGCATCTTCACCGGGCTCCACGCCGGCGAAGACTCCGGCAACGCACGGTTCGCCCGCACGCTGTTCGAGCAAGCGCTCAACAGGCAGGCGCTGCGGCTCTCCCTCGACGAGGACCAAAGCCTCGACGCGCTCGACCGGGAGGCCGTCATGACGCTCACCGCTGACGACCTCGTCCAAGCCGCGATGGCGTTGGGCGAGGAGCCGGAACCGGAACCGACGCCGCCACCCGAGCAGCCACGCTGGAAGCGCTGGCTGCTGGCCTGACTCTGTTTACGCCCGGCCTGATCCCGCCAGCCCTGAATCCGCCAGCCCTCGAGATCGCCGGAGCGGTGCGAGCCCGCCGGAACGTTCCGGCGAGTTCGCACCGTTCCGGCGACCCGGACACCGCTCCGGCGATCTCGGCGCGAGCCGCAAAACTGCACATTTGTGCAAACGCCGCTGGGAGCCCGTCCACGCCGCGATAAGGCCAAAAATAGCTACTCACCAGTAACAATACCTGTGCCGTGGGTCACATCAGGTGTACATGGCCGCGCTGCAGGGAAGGGATTTTGGCCGCACGTCCGTGCAGATCCGCTACGCAGGGAAGGCATCGCTGCAAGCATGGAAAACCTCGGCCGGGCCTCATGGATCCCCCAAACCATGAGGCCCGGCGCCCCGCAGACTGACAAACAAAGAGGTTTCCATGTCACTCCTAACCCGGGCCCTGTCCGTTGCGGCAGCCGCCGTCCTTGCCTCCTCCCTGATGGCAGTCCCTGCCCAGGCCGTTGATGTCTCTCCCCCGGGCGCCAACGACTGGACCTGCAAGCCATCTGCGCAACACCCATATCCGGTCGTCCTTGTTCCCGGCACGTTCGAGAGCATGGAGAAAAACTGGTCCACCATGGCGCCGTACCTCAAGAGCCAGGGCTACTGTGTCTTCGCCCTCAACTACGGCGCCACCAACGGTGTGTACGCCACGGCTCCCGTCACCGAATCCGCGAAGGAGCTCGCCCCGTTCGTGGACTCTGTCCGCTCGGCCACCGGCGCCAAGCAGGTGGACTTGGTGGGCCACAGCCAGGGCGGCATGATGCCCCGGTACTACATGGGCTTCCTCGGCGGCGCCAAGTACGTCCACCAGCTCGTCGGCATCGCCCCGTCCAACCACGGCACCAAAGGTGTGATCCTGCCGCCGCCGGACCTGGTTCCCACTCCCGACTACACGGCCGCCGGCTGCGCCGCCTGCGCCGACCAGCAGGCAGGCTCGCCGTTCATGCAGGAACTCAACTCCATCGGCGACACCGTGGCCGGTCCCGCCTACACGGTCATCTCCACCACCCACGACGAGGTGGTCATCCCGTACAACAGCCAATTCCTGAATGGGAGTGCGCGGCAGGTCACCAACATCACCATCCAGGACAAGTGCCCGGCGGACGTCTTCGAACACGATCAAACGCCCAATGATCCCGTGGTCCACCAGCTCGTGGGCAACGCCCTGGGCCAGCCGTCCGGCCCGGCGGACCCGGCGTTCCAGCCCGTCTGCCTCTAGCCCCTGAAGCAACGCCTAACCCCTGACAGCAATAACGACGGCGGGCGGCCGGCACCCACGCCGGCCGCCCGCCGTCGTACCCGGCCAAGAGGCCTAGAGCGTTGGGGGAATGGGCCGTCCCGGAAACAGCGCGGCATACTGTTTCCGGTACATCCGCCGCCCAACCAGCTTGTAGGCAAGCCGGACGGGTGCGGGGATTTCCTTGAACAGTTCAACCTGGTCTTCCCGCGGATTCGTCGCAAGCACCATGCCGAGGTACCCCACCAGGAATTTCTTGTCGAGTTCCTGGATCCCGTGCTGGCCGACCGCGGCAGCTTCCTTCTCTGTCATCACCCTGTCCGCAACAGGCATCATCTCCGTGACCTCGCGGCGCAGATGGACATTGAGGACTCCGGACAGGTCTTCATAGCGGGCCGCGAGTTCCGCGCCGAACTCCTCATCCGCCGTCTGCATCCAGCGCAGCCGGACCGGCTCTATGGCCTGCAGCCTCTGCGTGACCTGCCTGTGCTGCTCGAGCATCTGCCCCACATGAAGTGCGCATGCCGGTGCCCGCTCCTTCAGTTGCGGGTACATCAGGAGGTCTTCGCCTTCGTGGTGGATATGCAGTACCTTGTCGAAGTTGCCCAGCACTTCGCCTACGTAGGCTGCCCGCGCAGTGTCGCCGGGGGCGGCGGAGCGCACCAGTCCCGGTGCCTCGCCGTAGGCCCAGAGGAAGAAGCGGTGGATGCGGCGCATGGCAGCGGTTCCGGTGCACAGCACCGGTCCGGGCGGCAGCGGAGCTGCGGTCTCACCGGGCTGCATGGTGAAGAAGTCGGTCATGAGCATGGCCCTTTCCAGTCTCGCGAGACTAAGGACCTCTCCCCGCGAGCATCCTAGTCCCGCGCCCCGGCGCACACAATGCGCACCGCAACGGGCTCTGGGCGGCGACGGCGTAGTTTGGGACCCGTCAGGCCCGCGCCTGCAACCCGGGAACGCCGTCGCGGATTTCGAAGGAGGCTTTCGTGGACACCGGTGCGCCGGGCGTGGTCACGTGGTCCAGCACCCGGAAGTCCGCGGTGATCGCGTCCCTGGTGATGCGGGTGGCCACGTAGCCGCGGTTGTCGTTGTAGAACTTCAGGTGCGGGTTCCAGGCCATGGTGGCATCCGTGGTGGAGCCGGTGCCGTCACCGGTGGAGGTGATCGAGGTGCACACCAGTTCCGAACCCACCACGGGGGAGGCGGGGTCCTTGTAGTCAACTTTGACGTCGTTGGCCCAGTTGCGGTGCACATCGCCCGTCAGCACCACGGCGTTGCGGACGTTCGCGTCCACCCACCCCTGGGTGATGCGGCGGCGGGAGGCGGCGTACCCGTCCCAGCCGTCCATGGAAACGTCGTCGATGTCCGGCGCCTTGTTCCGGTCGCGCTCCGCGAAGAAGACCTGCTGGCCCAGGATGTCCCAGCGCTGGGTGGAGCTGCGGAACCCGTCCAGCAGCCACTTCTCCTGCTCGGCACCGGTGATGGTCCGGTCCTCGGTAAGCCGTTCAGCCACATTCTTCTGCCAGCCGTCGCCTGCCAGCTGGTCGTCCCGGTACTGCCTGGTGTCCATCATGTGGAAGTTGGCGAGCTGGCCCCACTGGACCCTGCGGTAGATCTTCATATCCGGTCCGGCCGGCAGCGAGGACGGGCGCAGCGGCATGTTCTCGTAGTACGCCTGGAACGCGGCGGCGCGGCGCTGGCGGAAATGCTCCACGCTGTCATTGAGCTGGCCGGCGTCCTTGTTCTCCGGAACGTCGTCCGCCCAGTTGTTGTCCACCTCGTGGTCATCCCAGACCACCAGCCACGGCGCGGCGGCATGCGCAGCCTGGAGGTCGCCGTCGGCCTTGTACTGCGCGTGCCGCTGGCGGTAGCTTGCCAGCGAGACCGTCTCCGGGCCCTCGTGGTCGCGCGGGTTGCCGCCGCCGATCACGTAGCTGTCCTTTTTGTACTCGTACAGGTAGTCGCCCAGGTGCAGCACCAGGTCCGGGTGGTCCTCCGCCAGGCGCCGGTACGCGGTGAAGTAGCCGTGCTCGTACTGCGCGCAGCTGGCGAACGCCATGGCCAGCGCCGCGGGGGTCTCGTGCAGGGCGGGGCTGGTGAGGGTCCGTCCCACCGGGCTGACGTGCTTGCCGGTGCGGAACCGGTAGAAGTATTCGCGGCCCGGCTTCAGGCCCCGCAACTCCACGTGCACCGAGTGTGCGGTCTCGATCCTGGCCTGCTCCACGCCGCGGGCCACCACGCTGCGCATGCCTGCGTCCTCGGCAACTTCCCATTGCACGGCCACCGGCCGGGACGGCATGCCGCCCAGCCCGTCCTCCGCTACCGGGTTGACGGCCAGCCGGGTCCACAGGACGAAGCCGTCCGGCCAGGGCTCGCCCGACGCGATGCCGAGCATGAAGGGATCGGTGCGGAGTCCGGCGTCGTCCGCGGTGGAAACGGCGACGGCGGCACCCGGCAATGCGGCGACCAGGCCGGCCCCGAGGCCGGCGGAGATAAGGGATCTGCGGGAAATGTTGTCCATGGCTCCCACCGTATTTCCAGCCCTTGTACAGGATTTTAGGAGCGTATGAATGGCTGGTTAACGGCATGACAAGAAATGACAGCTAGTTCGGGCGGATCTCGGAAGGAGCCGCCGGACTTAAGTCCCTGTTCTGGAGTAACCCCCGGGAGTACCGTCAACAGTGGATCCTGCGCCTGCGGGAACCGCGTTAGTAGGGGGCATCATGGCCAAGGCCGGGCTTTCGGTTCTCAGTGTTTTGGGGCTTACCGCCACGATCATGCTGACAGGGTGCTTTGGCCCGCCGGCCCCGTCCCCCAGCACCAGTTCCGCGGCACCAAGTACGACGACGGCCCCAACCCCGAGTGCCACGGCAAGCCCTTCCGCCGCGCCAACCTCCACAGCCGCCACCACAACGCCCGCCACGACGGCAGCCGCGCCGGGCACCACCGCCGCCGCGCCGCCGTCGTCCGCCCCTGCCAGCCCGACGGCTACGCAGGAACCCAGCCCAACCGGCCTCCCGGAGCAGGTGGGCCCGCTGACCATCTACTACGTGGCCGTCGATGACAACGGTGTGTCCGGTCCCAAGATCGGCTGCGGCGACAGCCTGGTGGCCACCACCACCGGGCCCGTCCGCTTCACGGACCAGGTGGGCCCCAGCGTCGGGACCCTGCTCGCGAACAAGAGCCGGGACGTGGGCATGTCCGGACTGATCAACGCGCTGTACCAGTCGAACCTGACGTACGTGGCCGGTGAGCTGGACGGCAGCACCATCACCATCTGGCTGACCGGGCAGTTCATGCTGGGCGGCGTGTGCGACATCCCGCGGGCGAAGGCCCAACTGGAGTACACCGCCATGGCCGCCTCCGGTGCCACCAGCGCGCAGGTGTTCGTCAACGGCCGCCCCATTGATGAGGTCCTCAGCCTTAAGTAGCGCCGTCAGCCCCGACCGCTTGAAGGCATAGGAGCACGTGCAGCGCCACTGTCGGCCCGGCGTCGTACTCTTGGATCCATCCACTACTTAAGTGTGCGAACGGACCCAGATGCCAGAGCTGAACGTGCAGGAGCGGACATCCCTCCTGCTGCCCATTACCGAGGCAGCGGGCCTGACGACGGACCAGGCACTCGCACGGCTGGGATCCGGTCCGGGTGGGCTCACCGGCGAGGAAGCGGAACGGCGCCTGGCGGAGATCGGGCCCAACGCCGTCCGCACCCACCGGGCCAACGGGTGGGCCGTGCTGGGCCGCCAGTTCGCCAGCCCCATCCTGATCCTGCTGCTCATCACCGCCGGGCTGTCCCTCTTCCTGGGGGACGCCACCAACTCGATCGTCATCGGCGTGATCCTCCTGGTCAGCGTTGGCCTCGGATTCACCAACGAGTTCCGGGCCGAGCGCGCGTCCGAGGCCCTGCACGACCGCGTCACCCACCGTGCCGTGGTGCTCCGCGACGGAGCCACCACGGAAGTGGACGTCACCGCGCTGGTGCCCGGCGACGTCGTCCATCTCTCCCTGGGTGCCATCATCCCGGCGGACATCCGCCTCCTGGCCACCGGCAACCTCCTCTGTGACGAAAGCATCCTGACGGGGGAGTCCCTGCCCGCCGCCAAGGACCCCGCCGCCGTGCAGGCCGGCGCGGCGCTGGCGGACCTCTCTTCCTGCGCGTTCATGGGCACCGTCATCCAGTCCGGCAACTGCACCGGCGTGGTGGTGGCCACCGGCGGCCGGGCCGAATTCGGCCGGATCGCCCTGGGCCTGGGCGAACGGCAGCCGCAAACTGAATTCCAGCTGGGCCTCAAACGGTTCTCCTTCCTGCTGCTCCAGGTGGCCATCGGACTCACCACGCTCATCTTCATCGCCAACCTGCTGCTGCAGCGGCCGCTGATCGAATCGCTGCTGTTCTCCCTGGCCATCGCGGTGGGCATCACGCCGCAGCTGCTCCCCGCCGTCGTCAGCACTTCCCTGGCCACCGGCACCCGCCAGCTCGCGAAGCGGAAGGTCCTGGTCAAACGGCTGGTGTGCATCGAGGACCTGGGGGACATGGACATCCTGGTCACGGACAAGACCGGCACCCTCACCGAAGGGAGAATCAGCTTCACGGCCGTCCTCCCGGCCACGGCGGAGCTGCCCGGCGACGCCCTGCTCACCCTGGGCCTGCTGGCCACCGAGGCGGACTACACCGAGGCGAAGCTCACCTCCGCCGGGCAAAACCCGCTGGACGCCGCCCTCTGGGACAGCCCGGGCGCCTCCGGATTCGAGCCCGCCCGTTACGAGCGGCTGGACATGATCGGCTTCGACCACCAGCGCCGCCGCACCACCGTGCTGGTGCGGGACGCCGGCGGGCCGCCGCAACTGGTCACCAAGGGCGCCCCCGAGGACGTCCTCGCCCTTTGCGGTCCGGTCGCCCCGGCCGTGCAGGCCCTGCTGGATGAACAGTTCGACGCCGGCTCCAGGGTCGTCGCCGTCGCCACCCGCCAGGCCGACGGGCAGGACACGCTGACCGCGGCCGATGAACGCGGCCTCACCCTGGCAGGCTTCCTCGTGTTCCTGGACCGGCCCAAGGCCAACGCCCGGCAATCGCTGGACCGGCTGGAGGAACTGGGCATCTCGGTCAAGATCGCCACGGGTGACAACGCCAAAGTGGCCGAGAAGGTCTGCGCCGACCTGGACGTCCTCTCGGGCGGCACCCTCACCGGGGCGGACATCGACGCCCTGTCCGACGCCGAACTCGCCGCCTCCGCCCGCACGGCCACCATCTTCGCCCGGGTATCGCCCGAGCAAAAAGCCCGCATCATCGCCTTGCTGCGCCAAAGCGGCGGGTCCGTCGGATTCATGGGCGACGGCGTCAACGACGCCCTCGCTTTGCACAAGGCGGACATCGGCATCTCCGTGGACAGTGCCACGGACGTCGCCAAGGACGCGGCCGACGTCGTCCTCCTGGACAAGGACCTCGGCGTCCTGGCCGAAGGGGTGATGGAGGGCCGGCGGATCTTCGCGAACACCATCAAATATGTCCTGATGGGCACCTCCAGCAACTTCGGCAACATGTTCAGCGCCGCCGTCGCGTCCGTGGTGCTGAGCTTCCTGCCCATGCTCCCCGGCCAGATCCTGCTCAACAACCTGCTGTATGACAGCGGCCAGCTGGCCATCCCGGGCGACCGCGTGGACAAGGAACAGCTCCGCGCCCCCTCGCACTGGAACATCGCCTTCATCCGCCGGTTCATGTTCCTCTTCGGGCCCATCAGTTCGCTGTTCGACTTCGCCACGTTTGCCCTGATGCTGTTCGTGTTCGATGCCGTACCGGGGGAGTTCCGGGCCGGCTGGTTCATCGAGTCCATCGCCACCCAGACCCTGATCATCTTCGCCATCCGCACCCGGCGCGTGCCGTTCGTGCGGAGCCGGCCATCCGCCGGGCTGATCACGGCGTCCCTGGGCGTGGTGGCGCTGGGCATCCTCCTGCCACTGTCTCCGCTGCAGGGCGTGCTCGGGTTCGACCCCCTGCCCGTCCCGTTCTTCCTTGCGCTGCTGGGCATGATCGTCCTGTACCTGGTGCTGGTGGAGATCGCCAAGGCATGGTTCTTCGCCCGCGCCGCCCAGCAGGTGCCAACTGTCCCGGTCCGGCGCCGGGCGGACACCCACCACATCGCCCGCCGCGCCTTCCGCTTCAGCATCCCCGTCAAGGTCCCCCGGATCACGGCCGGCCCGGCAGGAATCCGGCCTCCCGGCGGGCGCCGGCACCGGGTCCAACCAATTTCCCCTGGCCAGGGTCCGGTGCGGCGGTCCGGGGGTTAGCATGACAGGGAGAGGGTCTTGGACTGTCTTACCCGGATTCAGGGCGATGAAGCCCGCCGTGGATCATGCTGGTCAACCGACCGAGGTGTCTTATCGTGTGGCGTGAACCTATCAGGCGGCGGACCCGCGAACTCCTCCGCGAGTTCGTGGACCGGGCAGACGAGCTGGTGCGGACACAGGAGCATGTGGAGGGCCTCCTCGGTGCGGTGGTGTCCCTCGCGGAAGACCTCAGCCTCGAAGCGGTCCTTGACCGGGTGGTGCAATCCGCCTGCGAACTCGTCGGCGCGCGCTACGGCGCCTTGGGCGTCATCGGCGACGACCAGCAGCTCAGCCACTTCATCACCGTCGGCATCGACGACGACGGCATCCGCGTCATTGGTGACCTCCCCACCGGCCACGGCGTTCTTGGGCAGCTGATCCGCGAACCCAAGCCCTTGCGGCTCCATGACCTGGGCGAGCACCCGATGGCTGTCGGCTTCCCGGCCAACCACCCGCCCATGAAGACCTTCCTTGGCGTTCCGGTGCGCGTCCGGGACACCGTCTTCGGAAACCTCTACCTGACCGAGAAAATCGACGGCCAGGACTTCACCGCAGAGGACGAGGACCTGGCCGTTGCCCTCGCCTCAGCCGCGGGCGTGGCGATCCAGAACGCGCGCCTGTACGAGGACAGCAGCAGCCGCCAGCGCTGGCTGGAGGCAGGGATGGAAGTCAGCGACCGGCTGAAGGCCAACCCGCGGTCCGATACGGAGAATTTGGAAATGATTGCCGAGGCGGCAATGCACGCCTCGGCCTCGGCCTTGTCCCTGGTTGCGTCTGTTGCCGATGACGGGACCCTGCGGTGCCGGACCTCCATGGGCGTCCAGTCGGTACCAGCCGGGCAGGAACTGCCCGCATCACCCGTGGTTGCCGAGGTGCTTGCGTCGCGGCAGTCCAAGACCCTGACCGATCCCCGCCAGGTGTTTGAGCCGGCGTCGGGGGAAAAACTTGGTCCGGTCCTGGTGGCCGCCCTGGGCAGCGACACGGATGGCGAGCGCGACAGCGTGCTGATCCTGGCACGTTCAGCCGGCGGAGCAGGTTATACGGACCTGGACGTTGAACAGAGCGCGGTGTTCGCCTCACGGATAGGGCTGACGCTTGAACTCCTCAAAGCGAACCAGCTGCGGGAAGAACACGCACTGTTCATCGACCGGGAACGGATTGCGGCGGACCTGCATGACCTCGTCATCCAGCGGCTGTTCGCTGCCGGACTCAGCATCCAAAGCCTGCGCCGCTACACCTCTGACCCGGATGCCCACGAACGCCGCATTGCGGGCATCACCGCCGAGCTGGACGACTGCATCCACCAGCTCCGTGACACCATCTATTCGCTCCAGGCCCGGCAGCCCGACCGGGAGCTCCTGAGCGGCCGCGTCCTCCGCGCCGTCCTGGAGGCTGCCAATGCAGCAGGGTTCCTGCCGAGGGTCCAACTTTCCGGACCCGTTGACCTGGTGGGCGACGACATCGCCGAGCAGCTGCTTCCGGTGCTGACCGAAAGCGTCAGCAACGCGGTGCGGCATTCGGGATCGGAGGATATCCATGTGGTGCTGGCCGCCCTGGACAGCGAGGTTGTCCTGACCGTGCGCGACCATGGGCGGGGCTTCGAGAATCCCGGACGGGTCAGCGGGCTGGAGAACATGAAAATCCGTGCAGCCCGCCTGGGCGGCAGTTGCGTCATCGACAGCACTCCCGGCGAGGGGACGAGGGTGACCTGGACGGTCCCCACAGTGGTGTGAGGGGCGCCGGGGTGAGGGTGTCCGTGTCCGGGCCGTCAGGACACCACGTCCCAGGCCCGGGGGATGGGAAACGGGATCAGCGGGTCCCGGCGCCGGAAACCCAGTTTCTTCAGGACAGAGGAAACGCTGACAATGACGGCGTCCTCAGGCAGCCGCATCTCCTGCCCGATCTGCCGGTTCGTCAACCCCCGCGCCATGAAGGCGAGGATCTTCCGTTCCATATCAGTGAGGCTCTTCAACCACGAGGCAGACGACGCGGCATACAGGCTTTCGGCCACCCGGTCCCTGATCTCGGAGGTGAACAAGGTGTCCCCGGCGGCAGCGCGGCGGATGCGGTCCAGCAGTTCCGTGTGGTCCCTTACCTGTTTGAGGAGGTAACCGGAGGCGCCCGCCAGAACCGTGGCGCGCGCCGCATGCTGTTCGTCCCAGCCGGTCAGGATCAGGGATTTCACCGCCGGGGCTGTGGCGCGGAGGTCCCGGCAGACCTCTATCCCGGTACCGTCCGGCAGCCGGTCGTCCAAGACAGCAAGGTCCGGGTTCAGGCTGGGGATAAGACGGCATGCCTCCGCGGCCGAACCACTTTCTCCTGCCACGGCAAAGCCATCGTTTTCGAGCAGGTCCCGAAGGCCCCGTCGAACCGGTTCGTGGTCGTTGAGGATGAAGATCCGGGCGGACCCGGGGGACCGGAACACATCCCGGGGTGCTGCGGGTGTTTCCATCTGTATGCTCTCGTCGGCTCGTGGCCCTTCCCGGCCGCCGGTTTGACTCAGCCGCCCCTGGTGGAAGGAACCTCAATTATCATCCCGCAGCACGGTCCCCGGCTGGCAGGGTCCAAAGTCCATAGCCGGTTTCTTCACCGATCAGCTGGGCGGCAAGCGGGGGGCTTTGTGCCCTGTTTCGGCCAATGCGGCCGCCCTAGCCTGAGATGAGCAGGGCGGTGCCGCGCCGCCTGCCTGATCCGGGAGGCGCACGGTGAAATCGACTAATGCAAGCATTATCGCAGGCATCGTCCTCATCGCGTTGGGTGGGTTGTTGTTGCTGGACCGGCTTGGCGTCACGGACAGCGGGGCCTTTGTGGCACCGCTGATTTTCGCGGCGGTGGGGGTCCTGTTCGCCTCCCTGTTCGTCCGGCGCCGGGAAAACTGGTGGGCCGCCATCCCCGGCTCGGTTTTCCTTGGGCTGGCGGCCGTCATCGTCGCGACCCAACTGACGGACGGTGCGTGGGGCGCGGCGTTCCTGTTCCTGTTTATGGGCGGTGGATTCGCGGCCGTGTACCTGCGGGAGCGCGCCAACTGGTGGGCCCTCATTCCATCCGGAGTCATGTTCACCCTGGCGGCCATCGTGGCCCTGCCGCAGGCGATGCAGGGCACCCCCACCGCCGCCGTGCTGTTCCTCGGCCTGGCGGCCACGTTTGGGATGCTGTCCCTGGTTCCGGTCTATGAAGGCGGCCCTGCCGGCAATCAGGCGGAGCGGATGAAGTGGCCGCTGGTCCCGGCCGGCATCCTCGCCGCCATGGGCGCAATCTTCATCCTCCAGTCCGCGGCGGTGCTCATCCCGTTGGACTTCGCGTTCCCGGCGGTCATGATCCTGGCGGGCCTCGCCTTGATGGTTTACGCCTACCTCGCCCACCGCGACGGAGGGCAGAAGGCGCACGGTCCCGGCCGAACGGCAGGGTAAGGCTCAACCGGCATTTTCGGCCCGGCCCCAGTGGGCGCGGAGCAGCCCGGCGACCCGCCCAGGCTCCGCGCGGTGCGGCGGGTCGAAGTGATGGCGCCTCGGAAACACTTCCAGCCGGTAATCGCGGAAGACCCGGGACAGCCTCTCCGCATTGTCGCCCTGCTCGTCCGGGCTGCTCATGCCGCCCAGCACGAACAACACCGGTTTCGCGAAGGCGGCCAGGCTGCCGCGGTCAAGGTCGTAGGTGCCGAACTCGTGCAGGAAGGCGCTGATTCCGGCCGGCCGCTTGGCCATCCACGGCGGTGGCGGGCCCGGCGGCGGAGGCGGCAGGACGGCATCGGGCTTTACCTGGAGCTTCATAAAGGCGGGCAGGAACTCGTCCGGGGGCAGGTCGCTTAGTTCGCCATAGCGTTTCCACAACTCGGTGTGCGCCGGGCTCCAATCCCAGTTGCCAGCCCAAGCCGGCTCCAGCAGGGCCAGGCTGCGGACCCGGCCGGGATGGGAAGCAGTGAGCGCCAGGGCCGCCGCGCCGCCGCCGGAATAGCCCACCAGGTGGAAGGTGTCCCAACCGCGGGAGTCGGCCTCGCGCAGCACGCCGTCCGCTTCGGTGTCCAGGGTCCAACCCGGCGGCGGGGCGTCGGCGGCATAGAGTTCGAGGTCCTTGGCGATCGCGTCAGCGTCCGGGCCGAGGGCCTCCAGCAGGCCGTCATAGGCAGGGCCGGTGGGGAGGACGCTTCCGGGAAGCAGGATCACGCGGAACGGTTTCACAACTTGACCTCCTTGGGGTGCCGGTCAGCCCCGCGCTGCCAGGTGTTCAGTCACGTACTCGGCGTCCGGGCCCACGCCAACCAAGGTGGCGGAAATATGCCGGGTAAGCCAGGGAAGCCCGACGGCGTACAGGCCCGGGTGCTCCGTCACGCCTTTGCTGTGGCGCGGGTAGTTCCACTCGTCCAGGAGCGGAAGGTCCAGCATGCTGAAGTCCAGCCCATACCCGGTGGACCAGACGATGGAGGTAATTCCTTCCTCCCGCAGGTCCAGCCGGGAACCCGGCCCGTCCGGCTGCCAGCTGTCCGGTTCCGCCGGCTCGGCCTCGGGGGCGTCGATCCCCGCGGCGTCGATGTAAGCGTCAAAGAGCTTCTTGAACCGCTGGCCGAACCCCGCCTCCGCGGCAGCCAGGCGCTGGGCGAGGTCGTCAGTGAAGACGGGGACACCGTCGTCGACCCCCTCAAACCGGCCGTGCAGCCGGACCCCGCGCCGGCCCAGTCCGCGCAGCCGGACGCTGTGCCCGCCCCCGGTGCCGGACAGCAGCGGGTTGCACAGGAACCGCCCGGCGGGGGAGGGCAACTGGTCCACCAGCAGCGCGTTGATGCCGAAGTCGGGGCCATGGACGTTCACCTCCCGGATCCAGTGGAAGATGTCCTGGCCGCGGTAACGGCGCGGTGCCTCCGGGCAGGACGACACGGACAGGTGCACGGTCCGGCCGGCGTCGAGCAGGTCCTCCGTGATCTGGCCGCCGGACTGCCCCGTCCCCACCACCAGGACGGCCCCGGGCGGCAGTTGGTCCGGGTTGCGGTAGTCATGGCTGTGCAGTTGCAGGACCTCCGGGGCGATGCCGACGGCGGCGGCAGGGATCCGCGGGCGCTGGAACGCGCCGCTGGCGAGCACCACATTCCGGGCCGTCCAGGTGCCCTGGCCTGTCAGGACGTCGAAGCCGCCTTCCGTCGGGGTGATCCGGGTAACCCCGGTGTCCAGTTCCACCGGGGCTTGGATGTCCCTGGCGTAGCCGCGGAAGAACCCGATGGTGGCGTCCTTGGTCAGGAACCCGTCCGGGTCCGGCCCTGCATAGGGGGACCCCGGCAGGGCGACGGAGAAGTTCGGCGTGTTCAGGTAGAAGGAATCCCACCGGTCCTGCCAGGCGCCGCCGAGGGCGGGCCGCTGCTCCAGGATGCGGTGTTCCACGCCGCGCTGCGCCAGCCAGCAGCTGGTGGCCAGGCCCGCCTGGCCCGCACCCACCACCAGGGTGTTGGTGTCCTGCCGGGGAACCGCGGAGGCGGACACGGCTACCGCGCCGCTGTCCCGCGGCCGCTGGTCCGGGGCGCCCGGGTTTTGGGTTCCTTGGGCGGCAGGGTGGCCACGTAGTCCAGGGCTTTCCCGGCCCAGGCACGCGCCCGGGTGTCGTCACTGTCGCCCTCTTCGTTCCAGACGTCAGGCAGCCCGGTGTAGCCGCCCATGGGCCGCTCCGCGGGCCCGAACGGCACTGTCCGCTCTGAGGACTCCAACAGTTCTTTGTCCTCCCGGGACAGTTTCAGCCCGATGGTGGAACCGAACAAGCCCGCGAACATGTTGCCGTTGACGAACGCTCCGAGGTTGCCGAACATCGGCTTCACCACCACGCCCGGATGGTCCGGCACAAGGCGCCGGAAGCGTTCCTTTTCTTCCTCCGTCGCTTTGGGCATTTCCATGGCGTGACCTCCCGGTGGCAGCGTGGTTGTCAGCTGATATGGATGCAGGATATGCCTGTTTGGAACAGTGGGCGAGGGGCGGCTGCCCTCCGTTCCGGCCGGCCCAACGCTCCGGGACAGTCCGGTGCCGGATGACGGCGCACGGCGGTGGCCCCTACTTAATTAGGCGTGGGCCGAATCTCCTGTAGTGTTGAACCTGTTGTTGTGTTTATGCAGTTGGTAGTTCAGGCAGTACGCGCGGTCGAAAGTCCGTGTTCTTCTGAAGTAGCGGTTTTTGAACACCCCACACCGGAGGGCCCGAAAGTCGGGATTTTCCCTCCACCTTCACGAAGGACAAAAATAATGGCTACTGGTACCGTCAAATGGTTTAACGCTGAAAAGGGCTTCGGCTTCATCTCCCCGGACGACTCCTCGCAGGATGTTTTCGCGCACTACTCCGCGATCAACTCCAACGGCTTCCGCTCCCTCGAAGAGAACCAGAAGGTTTCCTTCGACACCGAGCAGGGCCCCAAGGGTCCCCAGGCCACCAACATCCAGGCTCTCTAATTTCTTAGGGTTCCGGGACCGTTAGGTTTCCAAGCAGGGCTTGCCGTCACCGGCAAGCCCTGCTTTTTGTTAACCCGGCTGTGCGAACTCCCTGTGCCTTCTGGTCCCCAGGCCGGCAGTCCAGTCCGGGGCAGCGGTAGGTTATCCGAGTTCGGCGAGGACCGCGGCAATCCTGCGGGAACGCGTTTCCTCGGTGCGCGCGCCGGTCACCGCGAGCACATGGCGCCGCTGGTTGCTGTAGGAGAGGGACTGGAAGCGTTCGGCCGCGGCTGTATCCGCAGCGAGGGCGGCAGCCAGGTCCTCAGGAACATCCACCGATCGCGGCTTGTCGTCCGGGACGAGCTCCACGGTGACCTCATCGCCGGCCTTGATACCGGCCAGCTTGCGGATCTCCGAGCTCACCGGGACCTTGGGTTCGCCCTTCATGGTGGCCACCGTACTCGGGTATTCAACACCGTTGATCGTGACCTGGACGGGGAAACGCTTGCCTCCGCCGAGGGCGGCCACCACGTCGTCGGGGACGCGGATTCCGGTGGCGGTGGCGCCGTCGAGATGGAGGATGGTTGTGAACTTCACGGCTGGCTCCTGTCAGGCTTGCGGGCAGGGAATGCTGCGGGGACAAGTTCAGCATGGACCACCCCGCCTCGGCCATCAATATCCAGGCTTTCAAGAATTGGTTGCCGCCGAGGCCGGCGCCCGGCCACGCGGCTTACGGTGCCGGCCTGCGACGCGACGATTCCCGTGTACCTGCCGGGTAGCCGCCCTTGCGGCTCGCTGCAATGATGGCCAGGGCCGCAGCCACCGGGATGGCGGCGGCGTACGGCACCAGGCCGGCACCGAGCGTCGTGAAGGCCAGGCCGCCGTAGGAGGCGCCGACGGCGATGCCCAGTTGGATGGTGACCACCGTGACGCCGTTGGCGGCGTCCCGGTGCTCGCCTCCCGCGCGGAGGATTGCTGCCTGGTTGTAGATGCCGATGGCGCCAAACGCTATTCCCCACAGTGACAGCAGGACCATAGCCCCGGGCCAGGTGGCGCCCAGCAGCGGAAGCAGGCCGAAGACCGCCAGCAGTCCGGCCACCGTGATGAGAAGGGACCGCCGTGGCACGGAATCGGCAGTGATGCCCGCGATCCAGATTCCCACCAGGCTGGCCACTCCGATGACGGACAGTGAAATGCTGACCGCGCCGGCCGGCAGCCCGGAGGCCAGCAGGAACGGCGCGATGTAGGTGAACAGCGTGAAGTGCGCCAGGACCAGGAGCGGCCACGCGACGGCAACGGCCACCACCCCGCGCACGGCAAGGGCCGCACGCAGCGACGGCCGTGCTTCCCGACCGGAATCCGTGGCCACCGGCAACAGGTACGTGGCGAGCAATGCGAGGAGGGTCGCGACTCCGGCCAGGGCCAGGAATGAGCTGCGCCAGGACAGCACGGCGCCCATCATGGTGCCCAGCGGCGCACCGATCGCCAGGGCGATGCTGTTGCCGCTGAACACTATGGCCATGGCCTTGCCTACGGAATGCGCCGGCACGATTCTTGCCACGTAGGGCGCCATGCTGGACCAGAGGAGCCCGTGGGCCACTCCGCCAAGCAGCCTGGCAGCAATGGCCAGCGGCAGAGTGGGGCTGGCCGCGAGCAGCACGTTGCTCAGGCCAAACGCCAGGATCGTGGCGATCAGCAGCGTCTTCCGGGGGATGCGACCGGCGAGCAGCCGCGAGAGGGGGAGCGCCGTGAACACGATGACGGCAGCGTAAACCGCCGTCAGTGCGCCCACGGCTGATTCCTGGACGCCAAGGTCACGGCTGATTTCCGGCAAGAGGCCCGAGGGCAGCAGCTCGGTGGTGACCGCGGTGAAGCCTGCCGCGGACAGGACAAGAAGCCCCGCGCGGGGGATCCTGGCGGGGCGCCCCGGGACGCGTGCAGCCTCCGGCCCGGCGTCAGCTTCCGCTGCCTGGCCTGCGGATGTTTCGGTCTGCAACTCGTTGTCTTCCTTGGGGACTGCCACGCCTACAACACAACCAGCTCACGCGGCAGCGGTGGGAGTCCCTGCTGGAACCCCCATCCGCCGCAGGTTTCCCTTCTCGACAAAGTTCGGCTGAAGGAGCAATCTAAAAGGTGCGAGCCGCTGCCGCGTGGCAAGCCATGGCGGCGGCGCGTGGACAACCAATATTCAACCTCTGCGACACCAGTTGGGGTGGTGCATGTCCGGCGTGTTTTTACGCCGGAACCGGGGCCCGGGCTCCCCAGCCCGGGCGTCCGGCACCCTTTACTCCGAAATCAGTGGCCTGTTTGGCCCGTGGGTTGAGTTGAACCGGCCACCGCTGCATCGGCCTTTCGGCCGAATACCGTTCAAGAGAGCGTTGCCATGAAGCAAAACCGGGGAAACACCACAAGATTCAACAAACTCGCATTTATTGTCGCCTTCGCCGTTGCGCTGCTGGCCTCACTGGCCGCTGCCGGTCCGGCATCGGCCGACGGCTGGGGTCATCGGACCTGGCAGGTCCAGGTGGGCTCCGAGTCCCGCGACCAGGAAATCCAGGGAATGTCCTTCCTCCCTTCGGAGATCTTCATCAATGAGCATGACACCATCAACTGGGCGGCGAACGCCGCCGAGATCCACACGGTGACATTCCTGGCTGCCGGCCAGTCGCTGCAGCCGTTCAATCCGTTCAACGAGGATGAACTGCTCAAGCGTGGAGGGGACAGCTACGACGGGCACTCGTACTACAACTCGGGCCTCCTTTCGAACGTGGAGGTGCCGGGGTTCCCTGTCACGACGAGCTACAGCCTGACCTTCCCGCGGGAGGGCGACTTCACCTACTACTGCCTGGTCCACGGCGAGATGATGAAGGGGACGGTCCACGTCCGGGAGCAGGGCACGGATTATCCTTACAGCCAGGCGGACTACAACAAGGCATCATGGGCCCAGGCGAGGGCCATCCTCCGGGACGGGCACCAGCTTGACGCCTCGCTGGCCCAGCAAGCCAGCAACCACAGGGTCCTGGCAGGCGGTGACGACGGCGTTGCAATGGTCATGCGCTTCGTCCGGCCCAGCGTGACGGTGCATGTCGGCGAAACAGTGGTGTTCGCCAACACCGGCATGGGAGCACCCCACACGGTCACCTTCGGCACCGAACCGGCGAATGTCTTTGCGCCGTCGGGTACGCCGTCCAACTTCACCGGTGGCGACCTCAACTCCGGCATCATTCCGCCGGGCGGGGAGTTCTCGGTGACCTTCAAGACGGCAGGCACGTTCAAGTACATCTGCGCACTCCATGACTTCATGGGCATGGTGGGCCAGGTGCGGGTGGTCGACTGACACCATTGAACGACATCAACTGACGGATGCGCTGGCCCGGCCGAAGCGGAGGCTTCGGCCGGGCCAGCCGCGTTTCAGGCCGTGTGGGAAGTCCCGCCACCTGCAGTCCGGGGAACACCTGGCGTCCCGCCGTCGTTGTTTCCCTTGGTGTGCCCTCCCGGTGCGCCGCCCGCCGACCGAAGGACACCCCTTGACTCCTCGCACCATCGTGATCACCGGCGCCAGCGACGGCATCGGCGCGGCAGCCGCCAGGACGCTGGCCAAGGCAGGGGAGCGGGTGGTCGTCGTCGGCCGGTCTGCGGAGAAGACCCGCGCCCTGGCTGCTGAGATCGGCGCGGACCACCACCTCGCCGACTTCGCCGACCTGGCCCAGGTCCGCGCGCTGGCCGACACCCTGCGCTCCACCTATCCGCACATCGACGTCCTGGCGAACAACGCCGGCGGCATGATGGGCAAGCGCACGCTCACCGTGGACGGCCACGAGCTGACGTTCCAGGTCAACCACCTGGCGCCGTTCCTGCTCACCACCTCCCTCATGGACACGCTGACCGCCAGCCACGCGAAGATCATCAACACCGCCAGCGCCGCGAACTTCTCCGGCAAGGTGGATTTGTTCGACCTCAACGCCGAGCACGGGTACCGCACCTTCCGTGCCTACGGCACCGGCAAGCTGGCCAACATCCTCTTCACGTCCGAGCTGCACCGCCGCTTCCACGACCAGGGAATCACGACGGCGGCCTTCCACCCGGGCGTGGTCCGCACCAACTTCGCGGCGGGTTCCAGCAGCCCGTTCCGGCACTTGTACAAGAGCGTGGCCAACCGCTTCATGCTCAGCCCGGACCAGGGTGCCGACACCATGCTGTGGCTCATCAACGGGACGGCCGGCACCGACTGGATCTCCGGGGCCTACTACGCCAAGCGGGCCCTGGCCAAAGCCAACCGCCAGGCGTATGACGCCGACCTGGCACGGGGGCTGTGGGAGAAGAGCGAAGAGCTGGTCAAAGCCGCCGCCTGACCCGCGGCTCGGGCCGTGGGGCCTACTCGCATCCCACGCCGTCGTGGTCCGCGTCCAGTCCATAGATGTCGCGGCCGATAACCTGCACCGGGCCCCGGACGTACGCAGGTCCGTTGCCGCCGCCGCGGCGGCAGGCTTCTCGGTTAAGCGCTTGGACTGGGTGGCTTCGAGCCCGGGGACAGAAATGTACGCCGTACCGGCAATGGGTGTTGCCCTGGGTGTTGCCCTGGGGGTTGCAGTGGCGGATTCTGTGACCGGCCCACTGCGGAACCGGAGATGTCGGCTGACGCAGAAATGCGCCACTTATCAGCGCCCTGGCAGGTCATGGCCCCACGAAGACGGGTGCCATGTCCTGACCTTGGCTGATAAGTGACGCATCGCCGGCGGCGCGGACCTTTAGGCCTCGCGGGACGGTCAGTGGCCGGAGTTGTCCGCTCCGCCGCCTTGGACGTTGCCGTTGTGGCTGATGGAGGCGACGGCGCCGGACTGTTCGTCCAGCAGCACCTTGTCGTTGCGCTCGTGGTGGAAGTTGAACATCGCGTCCACGGATCCTGCCGTCGCGTCGGCCGAGGAGTCACCGATCTGGCCGGTGTGCCAGTTGTCCTCGATGAACCGCAGGATGGAGGCCTGGTCCGTCTCGGTGTGGTCCACGAAGTTCTTCTTCGCGTACGGGGAGATGACCACCAGCGGCTGGCGGGGGCCGGGGCCGCACCGGTCGGCGTAGCCCCCTGCCACCGGCACACCGTTCGCTGCGGCATTCAAGCACCATGCGGCGTCGTCGGACCCGGTGGACGCGTTCTTCGGCTGGGCCGCGACGTGGTCGTACCAGCCGTCGGAGTCGTCATACGCGAGCACGACGGCGGTGTTGTCCCAGTTCTTGGACTGCTGGATCTGGTTGACGGTCTTGGTGATGAAGTTCTGTTCGTCCACCGGATCCGAGTACGCGGCGTGGCCGTCCTGGAACTCGGAGGCCTTCAGGAAGGACACGGCAGGCATGTTGTCGCTGTCCACCACCTTGCTGAAGTCGGCGAGGTCGTACTGGTGGTTGGCCTGGCCGTTGTGCCCGATCTCCGCGTCCGAAGCGGGCGGAAGGTGGTGCGGGTTGGCGGTGGAGGCGTAGTACTGGAACGGCTGGTGGTGCGGGGAGTAGTCCACCACGGAGGCGCCGGCGGCGTTGGTGTGCGCGGCGAGACAGGATGCGGGAGCGCTGCCGGTGGCCGCGGTGGTGGGGGCGAAGCCGCCCTGGAACCAGCCCCAGGATGTTCCCTGGGCGTTGAGCAGGTCGCCGATGTTCCGGCCGGTCATGCCGGCCAGGTTGTTGGCCTTGGCGTGGCTGCTGTTGGAGCAGTCGTCGTAGACAGGGTCGGGGTCGTTGATCACGGTGCCCACGCCGTTGGCGTCCGGCTGGCGGACGGCGCTGCTGCCGGCGGCCGGCGTGGCCACGGGTGCCCTGGCGGCGTTGTATTCCTTGACGCCGTGGGTTTGGCCCGAGATCAGGTTGAGTGCGCCCGGAGTCGAGGGGCCGAAGACGGTGCTGAAGTGGTTGTCGCTCATCGCGTAGTTCTGGGCGTAGTTCCATATCCCGGTGACGGTGTTCCCGTCGTAGTAGTCCATGGTCAGGCCGGGGCGTCCGTACTGGTTGGTCCCGCACACGTCACGGCTGGTGAACTGGACGAACTTGTCCATCGCGCCGCCGTTGTAGGCGTTCTGTTCGGCTTTGTAGCCGTGGTCCTGGTCGCACGTGACGGCCTGCATCGGGGACAGCCGCGAGGGCTGGACCGAATTGGGGTTCTTCGGTGCCAGCAGTCCTGCATTGGCCAGGGTGTTGATGTCCTTGGGCGTGTCCGTGGACGCGGTGAATTTGGCCGCCGGGGCACCGGAGCCCTGCTGGGTTTCGCCGGGGGTGTTGGCCGCGTTGGGGTAGGTGGCGAAGTAGTGGTCGAACGAAACGTTCTCCTGGAAGAGCACCACGACGTGCTTGATCGGCGTCGCCGTGTCGTCGTGGGTGCCGGCGCTCGCCGGGGCGGCGCCGAAGCCGACCAGTCCGGCCGTCAGGGCGGTGGCCGCCAGGGCGGCCGCACCGGTGGCGGCGGTGACGCTCTTCCTGGTGAATCTGGGTGCCGGATAAGGCATGGGGTATCCAATCATTCCTGGTGGGTGCACCGCCGCGGCCTGCGGCGGGTGCGGGAGAGTGCTACTTTGCGGGGGCGGCGTCGGCTTCGTAGGTGAGGATTTCGGTGCCGTTGCCCTCATCGCCGTTGTCCGGGGCCACCGTCATGGTCAGGTGCCCGCCGTTGGCGGTCATCTTGAACGGGTTGCGGGTGGCCACGTGCCCGGCGGTGGACCACTGCTGGAACGGGACCTCGCGGGTCACCTCATGGGACTTCAGGTCGATCATCGCCATGCCGCCCAGTTCGTAGGTGGCTGCGGTCCCGCCGGCCGGCGGGGTTTGCGGGAGGTTGGTGACTCCTGCGCAGAGCATCTTGGCGTTGGGGACGTACTGGCAGTCCTGGTAATCGATGAAGTAGTTCGGGTTTTCCCAGGTGGACACTTCCTTGCCCTGCAGGTCCCACTCCGCGAACCGCCGGGAGCCCCAGGTGTTCCCGACCAGGTGGCCGGTCTGTTTGTCCAGCACGATGCCGCCGAAGTGGTCCTTGACCTCGAACTGCTTGTGGACGTCCAGGGTTTCCGCATCAACCCTGTAGATGATGGCGCTGCTGTCCGGCCGGTATTGAGCTACCGGCACCCAGACGTTGGTGCCATCGAAATCGATGCCGCCCGGGTGGTACGTGTCGCCTTCGCCCAGGATGATGTCCTTCTGCAGGTTGCCCGCCTTGTCCATGACAAACAGGTGGCCGATGCCCTTGCCCGGTGTGCGGTCGTAGCCGTCCTGCGGGGCGGGGTACTTGACCGTGGGTTCGAGGATCTGGACGGCGGAGAGGAAGATGTGGTCCTGGCTGTAGGCAATTCCCTCGGTGTGGTACGTGGGGAAGTTCAGTTTCAGCTTGGACGTTTGCTGCCAGGCTGTGGTCCGGCTGACGGAGTCGAAGGCGTCCGCCAGATCGGTGTTTGTTTCGTGGCGGGTCCCGGAAGCGGGGCTGCCGTTGTCCGGGGTGTCCGCTTGTGCGGCCGCTGTACCGGCGGCCGCACAGGCTGCAACGATCAGGGACGCGGCAACGGTGAGGGCGCGCCGCGTGGGAGTGGAGCTCATGGGGCCTTTTAAGGTTGGGGTCTCAACAGGAGCTCTCAAGTTACTAATGGGTAATGAACCGGGCATGGCGCCCCGGTGAACTGCCGTTGGCGCCGGACTGTCCGGTTGGCGCGTTGCCGTCAGGAGGCCACGGAATGCCTTAGCGGTCCTGCCGGGCCAGCGCCTCGCCGATGACTCGTGCACCGTCCGGATACGCGCCTGGGTTGGGGCCGGAAAAGTTCAGCCTGATGAAGGCCCCGGCGGGCTCCGCGGGGAACCACTCGGTGCCGGCGGCGATGATGACGCCGGCATCTTCGCAGTCGCGCGCCAGCCGCGGGAGGTCCGTGCCATCGGGCAGGCGCACCCACAGGTTCAATCCGCCGCGGGGCAGGTTGTCGATGTGTGCTTGCGGGACGTGTTCGCCGATGCTGGTGGCCAGCAGGTCCCGGCGCGACTGGAGCTGCTGGCGGAGGCTGCGCAGGTGTGTGTGCCAGCCGGGCTGCGTGACCACATCCAGGGCTGCGGCCTGGAGGAACCCGCTGACGTACATGGATTCCGCCGCACGCTGGCCGAGGATGCGTTCCCGCACCGGACCCCGGGCAATAACTGCCGCGATGCGGATGGCAGTGGAGACGCTTTTGGTCAGCGACCGGATGTACACCACATGCCCGGAATCATCCCGGGTGGCCAGTGGCACGGGATCGGAGGTGATGCCGAAGTCGTGCGCCCAGTCGTCCTCCACCAGGAACGCGCCGTGCCGGCGGGCCGCGTCCAGGATTTCGCCGCCGCGTCCCGCCGCCCACTGCGTGCCGGTGGGGTTGGCGTAGTTGGGCTGCACATAGAAGGCCCGTGCCCCGGTCTCGGCGAAGGCGCGGTCCACGTCCGCGGGGTCGGGTCCGTCCGGCCCGGTGGGAACCGGCACCAGGCGCACCCCGGTCTGCGCGGCGGCCAGGATGGCGCCCCAGTAGGACGGCGATTCGATAAGCAGCGGCTGACCGGCGCCCACGAGGGCGCGGAAGATGGAGCTGAGGCCGCTCTGGCTGCCCGGCAGCACGATGACGTCATTGGGCGTAGGCGGGGTGACCCCTACCGGTGTTGCCTGCCCCAGCTCGCGGGCGAACCATTGCTGCAGCTCCGGCATGCCCGCGGCGGGCGGGCGCGACAACGCGGCATCCCCGCGGGCAGCACGGGCCAGGGCTGCCCGCACCAGCCGTTCGGGCAGCAGCTCCCGGTCCGGGTACCCCGAATGCAGCCAGATGGCATCGCCGGGAACGTTGCGCATTGTGCTCGACGACGACGGCAGCGGCGAGGACGGGGACCGCAGCGCTGCGGTCTGCCAGGCATAGTCGGACGGCCGGGCCGTCCTGACCGCGCGGACGAAGGTTCCCACGCCGGGCCGGCTTTCAATCAGTTCCTGGGCGGCCAGGGCCTGCAGGGCTTTCTGCACCGTCACGGGGCTTGCCTGGTGTTCGGCCACCAACTGGCGGGTGGACGGCAGCCGCGCACCGGGAGCCGCATTGCTGATCCACTGACGGAGTGCCGCCGTGATGCGCGAACTGCTATCGTTATTCATGAAAGAACATAGTAGCGCTACTGTCCTTGAGCGCCCAGCGATACCGCTGGGACTGTCGGCCGGAGTGTGGTGGGGACTCCTCGGCGTGGCAGCGTTTTCCTTCACCGTGCCCTTCACCCGTGTGGCCGTTGCCGGGATCCCGCCACTGTTCATCGGCTCAGGCCGTGCCGTCGTCGCCGCACTCCTCGCCGCCGCAGCGCTTGCCGTGACCCGGCAGCGGCTGCCCCGGCGCGGCACCTGGCTGCGCCTTGCCCTCGTGGCCGGGGGCGTCGTCGCCGGCTTCCCGCTACTGACGTCCTACGCCCTCACCGCGGTTCCCGCAGGGCACGGTGCCGTGGTCATCGCCCTCCTGCCGGCGGCGACGGCGACGGCAGCCGTGCTTCGCACCGGCGAGCGGCCGGCCGCCGCCTTCTGGGTGGTCATGGCGCTTGGCTCGCTGGCGGCGATCGCCTTCGCCTTCCTGCAGTCCGGGGGAGTGGGGCACCTGCAGTGGGCAGACCTGCTGCTGCTGGGTGCGGTGGCCTGCGCCGCCGTCGGATACGCCGAAGGGGGCCTGCTGGCCCGCGAACTCGGATCGTGGCAAACCATCGCCTGGGCACTGGTCCTCGCCGCCCCGGCCATGCTGGTCCTGGCGGTTGCCTCCGTCCTCAGCCAGCCGCCGTCGGCCACGCCCGTCCAGTGGGCGGCCTTCGGCTACCTGGCAGTGGTCAGCATGTTCCTGGGATTCGTCGCCTGGTACCGCGGGCTGGCCATCGGGCCCATGGCGCAGGTCAGCCAGATCCAGCTGCTGCAGCCGGTCCTCAGCATTGGCTGGGCGGCGCTGCTGCTGGGGGAGGCGCTCACCTGGACCACCCTCCTGGGCGCCCTTGCCGTCATCCTCTGCGCCGCCGCGGCCGTCCGCGTCCGCCTCAACCGTCCCGCCCGCTAGCCCGAAAAGGAGCACCATGTACATTCCCGCGCACTTCGCTGCCGCCTCCGAAACCGTCCACAGCCTGCTGGCAGAGCCCGGCGCAGCCAACCTCATCACCATGACGGACCAGGGCCTACTGGCCACGCTGCTGCCCTTCGCCTTCAACCCCGGCGTGGGGGCGCACGGTTCCCTGCAGGCGCACATGGCGCGGAACAACCCGCAGTGGACCGCCCTGCCCACCGGCGAAGCGCTGGCCATCATCCAGGGCCCCGACGACTACATCTCGCCGTCGTGGTACGCCGCCAAGGCCGAGCGCGGCCGGGTGGTGCCCACCTGGAACTACGCCACGCTGCATGTCTACGGCGAATTAGTGATCCATGACGACGCCGGCTGGCTGGCACGGCACGTCCGGCACCTGACCGGCCTGCACGAGGACGGCCGGGAGCATCCCTGGGCCGTGGACGACGCCCCGGAGAAGTTCGTCGCCGGCCAGCTGCGGGCGGTGGTCGGCGTGGAATTGCTGGTCAGCCGGATCGAGGCGAAGGAAAAGATGAGCCAAAACCGGTCCGACGCCGACGCTGAAGGAGTGGCAGCGGGTCTTCGGGCCGAGGGGCGCGAAGCCGGGGCGGCCGCCGTCGAACGCGCCCGCCGAAACTGACGCCTGAGGGCCCTATGCTGCCCGTTCCAGGAGCACCATCACCTCGTAGTGCGTGGTCTGCGGGAACATGTCCAGGACGCGGGCCCGGCGCGCCGTGAAGGACGGAAGGTTCGCCAGGTCGCGGGCCAGTGACTGTGCATTGCAGCTGGAGTACACCACGTGCTGCACGTCCGAGGCTTCCAGCCAGCCGCACAGTTCCGTGCCGATGCCGCGGCGGGGCGGGTTCACAATCACCAGGTCCGGCGACTCATCAGAAGCCAAGGCGAAGGCGGTGGCGTCGCCGGCCTGGAACTCCATTCCCTCCAGGCCCGCCTCCCCGCTGCTGAGCCGGGCGGACACGATTGCCTCGCCGCTGGTTTCAATGCCGGTGACGGTGCGGGCCGGGGCGGCGCAGTGCAGGGCGAAACCGCCCACCCCGCAGTACAGGTCCCAGACGGATGCGGGCGCGAGCTCGGTGACCCACTCGCGGCCCTGCCGGTACAACGCCGCCGCCATCTCGCTGTTGGTCTGGAAGAAGCTCTGCGGGCGCAAGTGCAGGGTGACGTCGTTGACGCGCATGGCCAAGGTTTCCTGGCTGGTCAACAGGATCTCCCGGTCACCTTCCAGGACGGCCTTGTGCTCCGGATGCAGGTTGACCGACACCACTTTCACCTGGGGAAGCGCCGCCAGCAGTTCCGGCAGGTGTTCGCGGATACGCGGCAGCACCTGTTCGGAGCGCAGGACCAGGCGGAGCATGATCTCGCCATCGGGGGATTCGGTGATAATGACGTGCTTGAGTTCGCCGGTCCGGCGCGGCACATCGTAGGGCGTCAGGCGGATCCGGCGGATGAAGTTCGCCAGGACCGGGAAGCAGGCCAACAGGCCCGGGGAGCAGACGCCGCACCGGCGCAGGTCCACGCCGTGGCCGTCGGCGTCGAGGATTCCGATGGTGGGGTTCTGGGCCGTCCCGCCGATCACCATCTTGGCCTTGTTGCGGAAGCCGGACTCCCGGCTGGCCACCGGCGGCAGCCATTCCAGTCCGGTGTGGCCCGACAGGAGGCCCTGGCAGTGGCGTTGCTTGCCGGCCAGCTGCTCGCCGTAAGGCATGCCCATGTGGGTGCAGGAACGGCAGGCGCCGGCATCGAAATAGGAGCAGTCCATGACCGGACAAGTTTACCCGCTGCCTTTCGCAGCCTCGAAGTGCACGGACGACGACGGCACTTGGCTCAGCGCCGCCGTCGTACCTTTAAGGGTGGTGACGCGGTGTGCGCCGTGCCATCTGTCCGGTGCTTCCGTCGGGGCCTATGACCGCAGCGAGCACTGCGGCCGGGGAGGCAGCCACGAGGCTGGCTCCTTCTTCTTCTCCCGAGCAGCCGTAACCCCAGCTGGCGAACACTGCGGGAATGCCATGGACTGTGGCTCCGGCAACGTCGTAGCTGCGGTCGCCCACCATGAGCGGGGCGCGGAGGTCCACCTTTGCAGCCTCCAGCCTGACCAGCGCTTCGGCAATAACATCCGCCTTGCTCCACCTCGCGTCCAGGTCCGACGCACCACAAATGGTGGTGAAGTAGTGGTCCAGCCCAAAACGGCGTGCCATCCGGACGGCCTGGTCTTCGGCTTTGGACGTCGCCACCGCCATCGGTATGCCGGCAAGGCGCAGTTGTTCCAGCATTTCCCGGACGCCCGGGTACGGAACCGACTGGTGCGCGCCGACGTCCGCATAGGCCTGCCGGTAATGGGTGAGGGCCCGGCGGGCGAGGACTTCATCGTGGCCCAGTATCTCCCTAAGGGATTCGAGCATGGGCGGCCCCACCAGGCGGAGCAGCCCTGCAGGCGCTGGAACCGGCGCCCCCACGGCAGCCAAGGCGAGGGCGGCACTGGCCGTGACACCCGGTGCCGAATCGAGCAGCGTCCCGTCCATGTCGAACAGCACGCAACCAAAAGCTGCCGTGCGTTGGAGGCTCTGGTGCCGAAGTATCATCTCTTTGTGCTTTCATTCTGGAGCCGGCCGACTCGTGTCTGCATGTTGGGAGTACATACGGTGAAGGGTGGACATGGATCGGGCTAGTCTTGACCGGATCGATCAGAGCATCCTGGCGGAACTGACGCGCAACGCCCGCATCAGTCATGCGGAACTTGCAGCGAAAGTCATGCTCTCCCGCAATGCCGTCCGGCAACGGATCGACCGAATGGAACGGCAGGGCTACATCCAGGGCTATACCGTGGTGGCCGGCGCTCCGGGACAGGGCACAGTTTCGGCCTTCCTGATGGTCTACCGGAAGGACAGGGTTCGCGGGGCCGACGTTATTGCGGTGCTGCAGTCGATCCCGGAGGTGGTGCTGTGCGACGTGGTCAGTGGCGACTTTGACCTCCTGGTGCGCGTTGAAGCGCGTTCGCTTGAACGGATCCAGGAGATCTGGGAGCAGATTGCGGCCACACCCGGCGTAACGGACACGGTAACGGCAATGACCCTGTCCAATTATGTCCGGCGCGGCGCAGGAGTGCTGCCGGCCTAGCCAACGGAACCGGGCATCCGGGTGCCACCTCCCGCCATGGCCGCATCCACCACGGACCTGGCCGACACAAGGTCCATCAGTTGCTTCCCGGCCACGATGTCCACCACGGCTTCCCCGCTCCGGAGGGCCTCCTTTGCCACCGCCGCAGCGGCCGCGTATCCGATGCTCGGTACCAAGGCTGTCGCGACGCCGGCAGATGCCTCGGTGCGAGTCCGAAGCAACTGGCTGTTGGCTTCGATTCCATCGATGCAGAGGGTGCGGAGGCTCGCAGCACCCGCTCCCAGCCAGCCAATGGACTGCAGCAGGACATGGGCCATCACGGGCTCGAAGGCGTTGAGTTGCAACTGCCCGTTGTCCGCGGCCATTGTCACCGTGGTGTCCGCTCCGGCCACGGCAAAGGCGATCTGGTTGACGGCCTCCGGAATGACCGGATTCACCTTGCCGGGCATGATGGAAGAACCGGCCTGGCGCGCCGGCAGGGATATTTCGCCGAGCCCGTTTTGCGGCCCGCTCGCCAGCAACCGCAGATCGCTGCAGATCTTTGAGAGTCGTATCGCGGCGCGTTTCAGCATTCCGGATAAGTGCATGAAGGCGCCCACGTCCCATGTGGCCTGGAACAGATCGTCGGCGGCACGGACCGGAAGGCCGGAGATCTCCGCGAGGGCGGCCAAAGCCCGCCGCTGGAATCCGTCTTCGGCCGTGATGCCGGTCCCCACAGCCGTCCCGCCGAGGTTGCATTCGAGCATCAGGTCAACGGCTTCCAGGATGCGGGCGCAGTCTTCCCGGACAGTGGTGCCGAAGGCTCGGAACTCCTGCCCCAGCGTCATGGGGACGGCGTCCTGCAGTTGGGTGCGCCCAATCTTCACCACGCCGCTGAACTGGGTTCCCTTGGCCATGGCCGCGGACGCAAGCTGTTCCAGTTCCTCGGCCAGTTCCAGCGCACCGGCGGCCAGCGCCAGCCGGAGGGCCGTGGGATAGGTGTCATTGGTTGACTGGCACTTGTTGACGTGGTCAATCGGATGCAGGTGCCCGTAGTCACCGCGGCCGTGGCCCAACTTCTCCAGCGCCAGGTTGGCGATGACCTCGTTCGCATTCATATTGGTGCTGGTGCCGGCCCCACCTTGGATGACGTCCACGCAGAACTGCCCGTGATGCTTTCCGGCCAGGATCTCCTGGCACGCCTGCCGGATTGCACGGACCTTGTCCTGCGAGAGCACGCCGAGTTCTCCGTTGGCGCGGGCAGCAGCGCTCTTGACCATCGCCAGTGCCCGAACAAGGTGCGGATGGGCGGATACGGGGATGCCGCTGATGGCGAAGTTTTGCAGGGCCCGCGCGGTGTGGGCTCCCCAATAGGCGGACGCCGGAACGGCGATGGGCCCTAGTGTGTCCGTCTCGATGCGATATTCCATGGTTTCTTTCGCCGGGAAGAATCTTGTGGTTGTTGGGAACGGCAGGTCCGCTCCGTCATGGGCGCTTGATGCAGACAACCTTGGGCTGGGTCATCTCCTCGTAGGCGAAACGCACGCCTTCGCGGCCCATGCTGCCGTACTTGGATCCCCCGAACGGCATGCCGTCGAAGCGGTAGTCGGACGAGTCGTTGACCATGACGCCGCCCGCCTCGAGGCGGGACGCCGCCTGCAGCGCTGTTTCCAGCGACCGCGTGAAGATTCCGGCGTGGAGGCTGAAGTCCACGGCGTTGGCCATCTCCAGCGCCTCGTCAAGGGTTGAAAACGGCTGGAGCATGGCCACCGGCCCGAAAACCTCCTCCATCCACAGCCGGCTGGACGGGCTGACTTTCTCCAGGACCGTGGGCTGGAAGACGTTGCCAATCCTGGTGTTTCCCGCGAGGACGGCAGCCCCGGCGGCGACGGCCGTTCCTATCTTTGCCGTGAGCTGGTCCACGGCTGCGCCAGTGATCATCGGCCCCATGTCGGTTGCTTCGTCGTCCGGGTCACCGGATACAAGGTGCGCCGTCGCATGCAGGAAGTCGCGGCGGAAATCCTGGTAGCGGGATTCGGCGACAAGGATGCGCTGCACACCCACGCAGTTCTGGCCTGCCGCCCAAAAAGCGCCCGAGACGCAGGCCTCCACGGCAGCGTCGATGTCCGCGTCATCCATGATGATCACCGGGGCATTCCCACCAAGATCCATGGAGAGCTTCTTCAAGCCTGCGGTCCTGGCGATGGCTTCGCCGGTGGAAAAACCGCCGGTGAAGGACACCATGCGGATCCCGCGGTTTGCCACGATCGCCTCCGCAACGCCCCTGTCCCCGTGGACCACCGTAAGCACCCCGGGCGGCAGGCCGGCTTCGGAAAGGACCTCCGCCAGCAGTTCCGCGCACAAAGGCGTCAGGGCGGATGGCTTGAGGATGACGGCGTTTCCTCCCGCGATGGCGGGCCCTACTTTGTGCACTACCAGGTTCAAGGGATCGTTGTAGGGCGTTATGGCCGCGATGATCCCCAGGGGTTCGCGGGAGAACCAACCCGTGCGGTCCTCCGAGCCCTCGTAGGAATCGAAAGGTATGGTCTCGCCGGCGTTGCGGCGGGCCTCAGCCGCGGAGAGGCGCAGGGTGTTGACTGCGCGCAACACCTCCTTGCGTGCCTGGCGGATGGTTTTTCCGCTCTCGGCTGTGATGGTGCGGGCAAATTGCGTGCGCCGTTCCTCGATCTTCGAGGCGGCGCTGTCCAGGATTCTTCCCCGGGCATGGCGGGACATCGCCCGCGCCTGCCTCGCTCCGGCCCGGGCCGACGCGACGATCGCGTCCACGGATTCCGGTTGGGCCATGGCGACTGTCCCCACCACCCGGCCATCGTAGGGGCTCACAACGTCGCGGAAGACGGCTGATTCAGCGCCAAGGGGTGCAATCACCGATTCACGCATCTGCAGCCACCTGGTTCCGTGCACCGTGCATGGCGATGATGTCCGACAGGAGGGCGAACGCAGTCTCCACCCGTCCGGCTCCTGGCCCTGAAACGGTCACTGGACCGAGGAGGTTGGTATTGAACGAGACCGCGTTATTTGCGCCGGACACTCCCGCGAGGCCGTGGTCCAGGGGGAGGGCCGCGGGGGATACCGAGGCGCTGACGGTTCCGTCCGGGTTCCTCCGTGCTGAGCCCACGAGCTTCCAGCGGCGGCCCTCGTTCCTTGCGCTGCTGAGGTCCTCCGGGGTCAGGGACGAGATACCTTGGCGCTCAACATCCGCCAGCCGAAGGTCCGCGCCGAGCAGTTCGTTGGCCAGGATCAGGACCTTGAGCTGGACGTCATAGCCGTCGATGTCGGCCGTGGGATCCGCCTCGGCATACCCGCGCTCCTGGGCTTCCCGGACCGACTCCTCGAACCCGAGGCCTTCTTCCATCCGGCCCAGGACATAGTTGCTGGTGCCGTTGAGGATGCCCTCGAACCCGTTAAGGGCCAGACCGGGAAACAGTTGTTTGGCGAAGCGGATGACGGGGGTCCCGCTCATGACCGCGCCTTCGAATTCGAAATGCAACCCGTTCCGCTGTGCAAGTCCGGTGAGTTCGGCACCGTGCAGGGCGACAGGGCCCTTGTTGGTGGTGCAGACACTCTTCCCCGATTCGAGGGCCCACCGCACATGCGAAGCGGCCGGCTCCCCGGTTGCGGGGTTGGTGAAGGTCGCCTCGCAAATGATGTCGGCGGAACACGTCCTGATGACGCGCTCGTTGTCCGGGTCCGCGGATCCTCCGTGCGCTGCGAAGGTCTCCTCCGCCGGGTTTATCCGCAGGGCCATGTCCATGTCGATTCCGCCGTCCCGGACCAGGGAACCGAGCCGAAGGTCCGTGATGGCGACAACCCGCAGGCCGAAGCCCAATTCACGGTTGAGGTCATCGCCCCGGTTTGCGATCAGTTCGGCCAGCGTTCGGTTGACGCCGCCGAACCCGATCAATGCGATGTCGTAGGTGGTCATGGTGCTCCTTTGATGTGGTGGTTTGGTGTTCCCATCGTGGCCCGGGCCGCTGTCCGTCGGGACATGTCCAAACGCACTATCGGGCGGCCATATCGACCATTGGAGAACCACATCGACATCCGGCGTAACTGCGGATGCGTGCAACATTCGCAATTTCATATGATTTTGATGACTAAAACTTCCTTTTCGTGTTACTTTCGTCACTGTCGACGCGCTAACAGCTCCTCTCGGACGGGCCATCCGACCGCGGCCGTCCTTCCTTCCTTCCTACCGTTCCCCACTGGAGGCATCTCTTGGAATCTTCGACCCCCCTAACCCTCAAGCCGGAGCCGGGTGCACCGCCGGCCACAGAGTCGGGCCTGCGCCGCTCCATGGGACCCCGGCACCTGGTCATGATCGCCATGGGCGGCGTGATCGGTTCCGGCCTGTTCCTCAGCTCGGGATACACCATTTCCCAGGCCGGCCCCCTGGGCGCCGTGCTTGCCTACCTCGTGGGCGCCTTCGTGGTCTATTTGGTGATGGCCTGCCTGGGTGAGCTCGCCATTGCGTACCCGGTGTCCGGCGCTTTCCATATCTATGCTGCGCGGTCCATCGGTCCCGCCACCGGATTCGCCACAGCCTGGCTCTACTGGTTGTGCTGGGCCGTTGCCATCGGATCCGAGTTCACCGCCTCGGGCTTGCTGATGCAGCGGTGGTTCCCCGGCGTTGACGTGTGGGTTTGGTGCCTCGTGTTCGCCGCTACGCTGTTCGGACTCAACGCGGTGTCGTCCAAGTTCTTCGGTGAGTCGGAATTCTGGTTTGCCATCATCAAGGTAGGCGCCATCATTGCGCTCATCGTCCTTGGCGGGGCGGCCCTTCTGGGCTTCCATCCGCTGAGCGCATCCGGCGCCCATCCTTTCCTGTTCGAGAATTTCAACACCGACGGCGGGCTGTTTCCGAACGGGTTTACCGGCGTCCTCGTGACCGCGCTCGCAGTCTTTTACGCCTTCTCCGGCTCCGAGCTGATTGGTGTGGCGGCGGGCGAGACGAAGGACCCCGCCACCAGCATCCCCAAGGCGATGCGGAGTACGGTTATCCGCCTCCTGGTGTTCTTCGTGGGTGCCATCGCTGTCATTGCGGCCACCATTCCGTACCAGGAAGTTGGGCTCGACGAGAGCCCCTTCGTTACCGTGTTCACGGCGACCGGTGTCCCGTTCGCCGCAGACCTGATGAACTTCGTCATCATTACGGCGCTGTTGTCTGCCGGCAACAGCGGCTTGTTCTCATGCGCCAGGATGCTCTATTCCCTCGCCGACGAAGGCCACGCACCGCAGGCACTGAAGCGGTTGACGGGGCGCGGCATTCCCATGATCGCACTCTCGGTGAGCATGCTCGGCGGCCTGGCCTCACTCATCAGCAGCGTGGTCGCCCCGGAGTCGGTTTACCTGGCGCTCGTCTCGGTTGCGGGCTTCGCCGTGGTGGGGGTGTGGATGTCCATCACAGCCTCGCATTTCTTCCATCGACGGTCTTTCGTCCGGAACGGCGGCGACGTTTCCACGTTGCCATACCGTGCCCCGCTCTTCCCGGTGGTACCGGTCCTGGCGTTTTCCCTCTGCGTACTTTCCCTCGTCGGCATCGCTTTGGACCCGGCCCAAGTCGCGGCCCTGTACTTTGGTGTTCCTTTCGTGGCCGTCTGTTACGGCTATTTCCACTTCAGGTACGGACGGAAGTCCCGGGCTGACAGGGCAGACTAGCGCAAAAGGTCGTATTGGGGCCTGATGAGGACAGCTGAACCACCAGCACCGGGCCCCGCCTGTTGGGCGGGGCCCGGTGCGCTTTGGGGCCGTGAAAGCCAGCCCGTGTGAGGATAGGGTGGTTGCCGGTCGGAAGGAGCAGTAAGCGTGGATAACTCCCCTGAGGCGTCATCCCTGGCGCAGGGGCTGCGGATCGTGCGCCTGGTGGTTGACCGGGAAAAGGCCGGCAAGCAGCTCTTAGGCGTCTCGCAACTGGCCGCCGAACTGGATATGGACCAGAGCCGCGTCTCCCGCCTGACTCAGGAGCTCTGCGACCTTGGCCTGCTGGAGCGGCGCGAGCGGGGCCCGTTCCGGGTGGGAAGCGGCTTCTTCAGCCTTGCCGCCACACTTAACACCGGTTGGGTACGGGACGCGGGAGCGGAACTCGAGACCCTGGTGGCCTCCACGGGGCTGCGTGCCCGGGTATCCGTCCGTGACGGTTACCGGGCCATCCTGCTGCTGGCGTCCAGCAACGATTCGCAGGCCGGCAGCTTCGTCCAGCCCGGCATGGTCACCCCCGTCTGGTGCACGGGAGCGGGGCGGGCCCTGCTGTGGGACCATAGGCGGCGAGGTTTTGAGGCGTTGCTTGCCGACGTGAACTTCGTAGGGGTCGGAGGCCCCGGAGCCCCGCATTCCAGCGCGGAGGCCTGGGAGCTGATGGCCAGGGACAAGCCCAAGGGTTACGTCGTAGCGGCCGAAGAGTTCGAGCACGGCATCACTGAAGTGGCCGTACCCATCCGCGATCCGGAGGGCGGCATCCTGGCGTCGCTCAGTGTGCTGGGTGGCCGTGCCGATGTTGCCGGCCGGGCCGGGGAAGTGGCGGATATCCTCGCCGGGGCCGCAGACAGGCTCGGATCCGGCCGTCTCCCCGTGCCCCGGTAATGCCGTCCGCAGGGCCTACGGATGGTCGTTCGGCGAATGCCCTCCGAGCATGGCTTCAAGCCATTCACCTTCGCTTCGGAGCGCCTTTGCATGTTCGGCTTGCCTGGGTTCGATGCGGCTTTTCAGCCCAACCACCTGGAGCGCGGCCACGACTCCACCCCTGAAATCCCTCACGGGCACGGCCAGGGAGTAGAGACCCGGTTCGGCTTCCTCGTCGACGACTGAATAACCGCGCAGGCGTGCCATCCTTAGGCGCTCCAGGAATTCCTCAACGTTGGCCGGAGTGTTGGGGCCGTGCTGTTGGAAAGTTACGCCCGCGAAGATCGTACGGACTGCGTCATCGGAGGTTTCCCAAAAGAGCGCCTGCCCGGCGTCACTGCAGTAGGCAGGGTAGGGCCGGCCCAGCCAGGACCCCACCATTCTGCTGCTGGCGGGGATGCTTTCCCCCACAGTCACAGTGCTGTTGCCGCTGAGAACCCCCAGGAAACACCCCTCGTCGGTCTGGCCCGCAAGGTGGTCCAGCGCGGCCGCCCCGTCCGAATGCAGCCGACGGCGGGTCAGCAGATGGGCGTCCGTCAAGACACTCCAGTCCAAGGCAAAAGTGCGCTGTGGCGTCCGCTGCAGGATCCCCTCCTGCTCCGCTGTCCGCAGGCTCCTGGAGACCTGGCTGCGGTCCTTGCCGAGGTCTGCGGCGATCTCGGCCACCGTGCCGCCGGGGAGGCCGCGCGCGTGGCGCTCCCCGGCGGCCAGGACTGCCATGATTCCCCGCCCCATGCTTGTTGTCCTCACCATGGTCCGAGTCTAGATGACCCTTTGTGGCGGTCAGGAGATGGCGAAGACGCGGGCGGGAAAGCCGCTGCCTTCGCGTGGCTTTGCCCAGCTGGCCACCACCACGGCCCCGGACTCCGGGAGCCCGGCCAGGTCCGCCAACAGCTCTATCTGCCAGCGGTCCTGGGCGAGGATATAGGTTTCCAGGGCGAAGTCTCCCCGGGACGTTGCCAACCCCGGGTCCGTATCCGTCTGCTCGTGCCCGACAGCCGAGACCGAACGTTCCTCGATCAGGAAGGAAAGCACCTCCCGGGACCAGCCCGGTGTATGGCTCACGCCGTCTGCATCCCTGTTGGCCATGGCCTCCCCGTCCGGCCACCGCCGGCTCCAGCCGGTCCTCAGGGCGACGAAGGATTCTGCGGGTATGGTTCCGTTCCGGTCCTCCCACGCCCGCACATCCTCCAAGGCAGGGGTGGCGTCAGGATCTTCCTCAACGCGCCGGGTGATGTCCAGCACCACAAGGGGCAGGATCATGTCCTGGACCGGAATCCGGTCGAGGGTGCGGCCCCCGCGGATGAAGTGGGACGGGGGGTCCACATGCGTTCCCCATTGCCCCACGATCGAATACCGGTGGGCCGTGAATCCGTCGCCTTTTTCAAGATCGAAAAGCGCTTCCCGGCTTTCGTCCGGAAAAGCGGCGAAACGGGGCTGGCCCGGGTGGAAGGCGTGGGTGAGGTCCGTAAACGTCCTGCCTGCCAGCGCGGACTGCAGTGCCGGCCAAGCGGCGGTGGTGGTGAGGGTCATGATGCCGCCTTTGAAGGAGTTTTGCGGTGCAGTCCTCCGGCAACGCTGAGTGGGCCGGTCACCTCGATGACGGGCAGTTCCCACGGGTGGATGGCCACAAGTTCCTGCATGGCACGCTCCAGGACGGAATCGTCCAAGGCGGAATCAAAATAGGTGGTGAAGACGAACGTGGGCGAAAGCGTTTGCTCGCCTACCCGGCCGAGGGTGGGCGTCGCCCCCTCGCCGCAGGAGAATCCCTCGAACCCGATTCCGGATTCGAAGACGTGCTTGTAGTTTCCGAAATCACCAAGGTCGGGAAACTGTTCAACGGCCTTCAGGAGTTTTGCCAGCCCTGGATCCTGCTGGACCGCGTCAGCGTTTCCGGCTGCGATGCGGCTGAAGGTTTCGGCGCTGATGGGCCAATGGACCCGCAGCTTACGGACGCTGTTCAGGTGCACACTCACGAAATTCTCCTCTGGGGTGGTCATCAATGCAGTCATGGTGACACAGAGTGATATTCATTACAAGCATGTAAACTTGTCTATAATGAGTAAAACCGCACAAATCGACCGGAGTTGCGATGCCCCACCGTCTTTCCCTTGCCACCTCGCTTGAAGGCAGGACCCTAGTCTCCGATGGCGCCCTCGCCACCGAACTTGAAGCGCGCGGCTGCGACCTGAACGATCCGCTGTGGTCCGCCAAGGTCCTCCTGGAGCAACCCGAACTCATCAGGGACGTGCACCGGGACTACTTCGCCGCCGGGGCGAACATCGCAACCACCGCCAGCTACCAGGCCACGCCGCAAGGATTTGCTGCCCGGGGGATCGGCCGGCAGGAGGCCCTGGACCTTGTTGGTTTGTCGGTCCGGCTCGCGGAGGAGGCCCGGCGGGAGCACCTGGCGGACCACCCTGACGCCCGTCCGCTGCTCATCGCTGGATCGGTGGGTCCGTACGGCGCCTACCTCGCAGATGGGTCTGAGTACCGCGGAGATTACGTCCTCAGCCCTGCGGAATTCCGTGCGTTCCACGGACCCCGCATCAACGCCCTGGTTCAGTCCGGCGTCGACGTCCTGGCCTGTGAAACGCTGCCCTCCTTCGCCGAGGCGGAGGCCTTGCTGGCGCTCACTGCGGAAGCCGGCGTCGAGTCCTGGTTTTCCTTTACGCTGCGCGACGGCGCCAGTATCAGCGACGGCACACCCCTGGCGGACGTGGCCAGGCTTCTCGATATGCACCCTCACGTTGCCGCAGTCGGGGTCAATTGCGTGCCCCTGCACCTGGTGGCTCCGGCACTCGCAGCCTTGCGGCAGTACACGGACAAGCCCCTGCTGGCTTACCCGAATTCCGGCGAAACGTACCACGCGGACACCAAGACGTGGGGTGCGCCCGGAATCGGCGGGACGCCGGACGGGGCACCACAGGACCTCGCCGGCGGAGTCCCTGCCTGGCGCGAAGGGGGTGCCCGGATCATCGGGGGTTGTTGCCGGACCACTCCGGGTGACATCGCCGCCGTCGCCGCTTTGTAGTCGGCCGGGCACGGTCCACTCGCCCGCGCCCGGCCGGGAACACCACACCCTCCCCGCATGTTAAACCCTGTGGAGAGACCAATCATGGACAGCAGAACGTACCAAGCACTCGTTGTACCGGCCAACAACGCCGAGCCCATCCGCATGGAGCAGGTGGGAGCGGAGCCGCAGGCCCTGGAATCCCTGGTGGACGGGCCTCTTGAATCCGTGATCCGCGGCGACTGGCACGTGTACCTGAACGCCGAAAGCGTGGCCATGCTGCTGCCGGTGAATTTCCGTGCAGGCCAGCTCATGCACGAATGCGGCCTGGACCTGGACGGGATCCGCGGCACCGCCGTCTTCCTCGGCCGCGGCGAACACGGAACCGAAGCGGACGTGCCGGAACACCTGCCCCGGCTCGCGGAGGAGCTGTTCGGGGCACGGCTGGCGGCATGACCTAGCCGGCGCGGACTCCGTACGTGCTGAGCACGTTCCCCTTGCTGGTCCGGGACTGCTCCTGCAGCTCCAGGCGGGTCAACGGGTCGCCGTCCTCAAACAGGCGGCGGCCGGTGCCCGCAATGACCGGGTGGGTCATCAGTTGAAGCGAATCCAGCAGCCCGGCAAACAGCAGCTGCCGCACCACGGAGATGCTGCCGCACACGGCGATCTCACCGCCTTCGCGCTCCTTCAGGGCCGCCACGAAGTCCTTGAGCGGTGCATCCATCAGCCGGGAGTTCTCCCACTCCAGCGGCCCCGCCAGTGTCCGCGACGCCACGTACTTCTCCACGGGGTTGATGAAGGCGGCAAAGTCCTGGTCGGCGGAGGCGTTGGGCCAGTAGCCCGCCCACTCCTGGTAGCTGACACGGCCCAGCACCACCGTGTCCACGGAGTTCATCATCCGGGTCAGCCCGTGGCCGAGTTCCTCATCGAAGCTGTCGAACTGGAACTTGAATGGTTCTGACACCACCCCGTCAACTGAGTGGAACAGGCCGGCAGTGACTTTGCGCATGGGTCCTCCATTGATCGAGTGGTCAGCCCTACGCTATGTGTCCGGAGGCGCCGGGCGGAAGGGTTCTGCAGGGCTTCTTCGGCCCGGAAATCCGTACGACGCCGGGCGGCCGGGTTAGTTTGGTCACTCGCCGTGGCGTCTTGCGCAGTTTCGCACGGGCCGGGCCCCATACTTGTCTTGAACGGCCTTTGCCGTCCCCGGGCCAGGCAGGAGGAAGTGCATGGAAACCCTGAAGAAAATCGTGACCAACCAGTATTTTCCTGCCGGATCCGTGCTGGCGGCCGTGCTGCTCTTCTGGGTGGTGGGATTGCTCGGCGGGCTGTCGCTGCTGAACAACAACCAGCCGCCGCTGACCACCCTGACCTGGCTGCTGTTCGTCTACTCCGCTGCCGTCCTCAGCCCCGTCGCCGGACTGGTGGCCGGCATCGACCTGGTCCGCCGCTGGCGCCGCAACCGCGCCGCCGCTCCTGAAGCCCGCACGGAATTCGAGGCGGAGATCTTCAGCGGTGAGGCACCGTCGGAATCCACTACTGCGCCCTCCGCCGTGCCTGCGGGCCCAGCGGAGGCAGATGGCGTGACGCCTTCTCCCGCTGCGGCGCAAGCCTCACGCCCTCCTCTGCCCGCGAAGAAGCCGCGGCAATCCGGCCGGGAAGCGGCCTAGGCCTTCCCGCCCTAACGTCCTTTCAAAGCATTGAGCGCCTCTTCGGCGTGATGCAGGGCCGGTATCAGCCGGTCGCCCGGCTCCGGCAATGAGAACAGGTAGCCCTGAAGGGAGTCGCAGTCCAGGGCGGTCAGATAGTCTGCTTGCGCCGCCGTCTCGATCCCTTCCGCGGTGACGGTCAGGCCCAGGCTGTGGGCCATGTTGATCATGGAGCTGAGGATCGGCAGCCGCTCGTTTCCGGTCCGCACCATTGAGACGAAGGTTTTGTCGATCTTGACCGTGTCCACGGGCAGGTCCTGCAACCGGCCAAGCGAGGAATACCCGGTGCCGAAGTCGTCCAGCGCCACCCGGGCGCCCGCGGCGCGCAGGGTTCCCAGCTGGTCGATCAGGTCGCCGTCCGCGTCGAAGAAGACACTTTCGGTGACTTCCAGGACAAGCTGGTAGGGGGCCACCCCGCTGGCTTCCGCGAGCTTGAGGACCGTCTCGGCAAAGTCCCGCTCCTGCAGTTGGACGCCGGAGACGTTCACGGCGAGTGACCGGGACGGATCCTCGCTCAGCCAGCGCGCCAGCTGCACCATGCCGCTGGCCATCACCTCTGCTCCGATCTCGTTGATCAGGCCGGTGCGTTCGGCGAGCGGAATGAAGATCGACGGCGGCACCCGTTCACCGCCGCGGTCCCACCGGGCCAGCGCCTCCAGCTGGACTACCTGCCCCATGCGGTGCGAAACGATCGGTTGGAAATCGACTGTGATCTCGCCGCGCGGAACCGCCAATTGCAGGCCGCTTTCCATGTGCGTCCGCTGCACCAGCGCCTGCATCATGTCCGGGTGGAAGCGCAGGAAACGGTTCTTGCCCGCAGCCTTGGCCGCGTACATGGCGATGTCCGCGTGCCTGAGCAGTTCGGAGGGACCCACGCTGTCCTGCCCCAGGGAGGCAAGCCCCAGGCTCAGGCTCGGACGCAGGACGGTGCCACCGATGGTCACCGGCACATGCAGGCAGCGCACAATGCACGCCGCGATCTCGTCGGGGTCGGGGCAGGCCGTCAGGAGCACCACGAATTCGTCGCCGCCAAGGCGTGCCACCACGTCCGCCGTAGGTGTACAGCCGCGGAGCCGGCGCGCCACCTCCACCAGCATGTCGTCGCCGGCCTGGTGGCCAAGGATGTCATTGACCTCCTTGAAGTCGTCCAGGTCAAGGAGCAGGACGTCGACCGTCTTCAGCCGTGGCTCCGCCAGCGAGTTGGCCAAGGCCTCGTTGAACACCGCCCGGTTGGCGAGCCCGGTCAGCGGGTCCTGGAAAGCCATGGCCCGTAGCTTCTCGGCCTGTTCCGCGAGGTCCTTCAACGCCTGGTGCACCTGCTCCTGTGCCTTCCGCCGGGGCGTCGCATCCCGGAAACTCCACACCCGGCCTACGATCTTCTCACCCACCCGTTGCGGGCGTGAGTACCGTTCAAAGGTCCGCCCGTCGAGCAACTCGACGACGTCGTGGCTTTCGGCAGACGGGTCCTTCTGGACCTCGTTCAGCCGGGCCGTGAAGGAAACAGGGTCGGCCACCTGGGCCATCACCACCCGGACCGCAGGCTCCTCGCTGTCCGCTTCCAACAAGGCGGGCGGGATGCCCCACATGGTGAGGAACTGCTCGTTGAATCCGGCCACACTGCCATCAACGCCCATCACCAGGATTCCGTCCGCCGTGGATTCCAGGGTGGCCGTGAGCAGTGACATGGCTTCGCGAAGGCTTTCGTTGGTGGCTTGGCGGTGTGCTGTGCCCCGGGCGGAGAGCAGGAGGCGTGCTCCGGCAGGGCCGGTGTCCCCGGCAGGAATGAGGGCGGGATCGGACCGCGGCCCGGCGGGGAGGACCGCAGCGGCAACCTCCAGGGGGAACTCGGATCCATCGCTGCGGAGGCCCGCGATCTCACGCGGCGGCTGCGGTTGGTCAGGGTGGGCCAGGAGCTGCCGGAACAGGTTCGCCACCTCACCGCGGAATCCTTCGGCGATCAGGGGCCGGTGGTCCAGGCCGGCAAACGCGTCCTGGGGCAACCCAAAGAGCCTGGCCGCAGCGGCGTTGGCGCAGAGAACCATGCCGTCGGCGTCCAGTGCCAGGAGGGCGTCCGGACTGGCATTCATGGCCGCGCCAAAAATTTGTAATGCCACATCATTGCCACGGCCCGAAATACCGGTCATAACACCACCCCTTGGCCATCATAAAGGGCAGATCCCCAAATTGGGCGGCTCACCGGCAAAGCTGTTGGGCGGGTTTCCTTTTTGCGGATGCGTTCTTCGGGAACGTGAAAAGGCGCCGGTCTCCTGCGCGGAGTCCGGCGCCTTTTACTGATGGTAAAGACTGTGGTGTGGCTATGCCCTGCGGCCGCTGCGGTTGGTGATTGCTCCGTAGACCAGCAGCACGATGATCGAGCCGAGGATCGCCAGCAGCCATGTCCGCAGGTCGAAGAATTCGGCCAGTCCGCCGCCGAAAATCAGCGATCCGATCCAGCCGCCCAGGATGGCCCCCACAACTCCGAGAACCAGGGTTACCACCCAGCCGCCGCCTTGGCGGCCCGGAAGGATGGCCTTGGCAATAGCGCCGGCGATCAGGCCCAAAATGAGAAATCCGAGAATGCCCATGTTGTCACTCCTTGTCAGTAAGTTGTGCCGGGCCCCCATTTCCGGTTCCCTTATTCAATCAGCAGGCTTATTTGTTAGGCAAGGCTTTGAATATCACAGGATGGCTGTCACTTAAGGCGGAACTGGCCAACGTAGTCCACCCTGGTGAACCAGGGGCCGGGGATAGGATTTGGATGTCCCGCAACTGACGAAGGAGCCCAGGCATGCCAAGCCAGACCGCCAGGCCGCGTGCCGTGTTCCTCGACATCGACGGTACGTATGCGGACCACGGCCTGGCCCCGGATGCCCATGTGGACGCGGTCCGGACCGCCCGCGGGCTGGGCCATCTGGTGTTCGTCTGCACCGGGCGCCCGCTGTCCATGGTGCCGGGCCACATCCTGGACGCCGGCTTCGACGGGACCATCACCGGGGCCGGTGCCAGGGTAGAAGTCAACGGTGAGGTCCTTCGGGACCAGCGCTTTGAGCCGGACCTGGCGGCGCTCATCGTGGAAACCCTCGATGCCCACGGGTCCGCCTACATCCTGGAAGCACCCGAGGCTCTGCACGGCCGCACCGGCGTGGACCGGCGGCTGAGGGAGGTCCTGGGGCCCGTCTTCGCCGGCCGCCCCCGGCACGATGGAGTCCTCAGCACCGACGTTGACCCGTTGGAGGACATCCTGGGGCCGATGCAGTACAGCGATGACCTCCGCAGCACCTCCTATGCCAAGATCTCGGTCTTCGATTCGACGGTCCCGCTGAGGCGGCTGATGGATAAGCTCGGTCCCGGCGTCGGGCTGATCCCCAGTTCGCTCTCGGCGCTGGGAGACCGTGCGGGGGAGATCTTCATGGCGGGCACGCACAAAGCGGTGGGCATCCAGGTGGTGGAGGCCCGGCTTGGCCTCCACCGGGCGGACATTGTTGCCATCGGTGACAGTGCCAACGATATTGAAATGCTCGAATACGCCGGGGTGGGCATTGCCGTCGAAGGCGGCCACCCGGCAGTCCTCGCCGTGGCCGACAGGACCACCGCCGGACCGGCAGGGGCAGGTGTCGCGTTGGCGTTCGCCGATCTGGGGCTCCTGGGCTGAACCTCAGCCGGCCGCAGCTGCGGCCATGACCGCGGCGGACGTTCCAAGCCCCCGCACGGTCCAGCCGTCTGCCTGCCATGCCGCGGCGTCCAGCACGTTCCGCGCGTCCAGGACCGCCCGGCGTCGGACCAGCCTGCCGGTGGCGGCAGGGCAAAGCTGCCGGTACTCGTCCCATTCAGTGAGGAGCAGCACCAGCTCTGCGTCCTGGAGTGCCCGCCTGGTGGACACCTCGAACCGGAGCCCGGGGTAGCGGCGCCACGCGTGGTTCACCGCCTTGGGGTCCGTCACGGTAACGTGCGCGCCGGCGGCGGCCAGCCGGTCCGCCACGTCCAGGGCGGGGGAGTCGCGGATGTCATCCGTGTCCGGCTTGAAGGAGGCTCCGAGCACAGTGATGGAACGCCCTGCCAGCGAGCCTCCGCACATAGCCGCTGCCAGGCCCACCGTGCGCGCCCGTTGGTCCAGGTTCACCGAGTCGACCACGCCCATCCAGTCCTCCACGGCAGGGACGCCGAGCGCCGCGGCCTGGGTCCGGAAACTGCGGATGTCCTTGGGAAGGCAGCCTCCGCCGAAGCCCAGGCCCGCGTGCAGGTAGCGGCTGCCAATCCTCGGATCCAGCCCCATCGCTTCGCCGAGTTCGCTGACATCGGCTCCCGCGGCGTCGCACAACTCGGCGACAGCATTGATGAAGCTGACCTTGGTGGCAAGGTATGCGTTCGCGGCCGACTTGATGAGTTCCGCCGTGGCAAAGTTGCAGACCAGCCGGGGAATTCCGGCGCGAAGCAGCGGTTCGTAGACGGCGTCCAGTGCCGCCGTCACGCCCAGCGGCGCGCCGGTGTCGCGGTTGAAGGCGGCGGCCCGGCCCCCTTCCACGCCGTACACCAGCCGGTCCGGCACCAGGGAATCCTTGACGGCGGTTCCCTGCCGCAGGAACTCGGGATTCCAACCCACCAGTACGTCAGGCCGCGGCGCCAGCACACCGCGGAGCATGTCCACGGTGCCCACGGGCACGGTTGATTTGCCAACGACGACGGCGCCCGCGGCCAGGTGCGGCAGCAAGGCTTCCGAAGCGGAGACGAGGAAGGTGAGGTCGGCGGCGTCGGACGTCTTCTCCTGCGGCGTCCCCACGCACAGGAAGTGCACCTGCGCTGCCTTGGCCCCGGCGGGGTCGGTGGAGAAGCGCAGCCGGCCGGTGGCGAGGCCGTCCCGGAGGAGCTCATCGAGTCCGGGCTCGTGGAACGGTGCCGCGCCGCTGGACAGTTGCGCCACCTTGCGGGGATCGACGTCGATGCCCACCACGGTATGGCCCATGGAAGCCAGCGTTGCAGCGTGGACTGCTCCGAGGTAACCGCAGCCGATCACGGAGATTTTCACAGGGTTGCTCCCTTGCTGTTGACCGCCGTTGCCATCTGGACGTCCGCGATGACGTCGGCGTAGTGCTGCACCAGTTCGGTGCAGAGGGCGGGCCAGGTTCGGTCCTGTACGGAGGCGTGTGCGGCGGCGGCGAACGCGCGGCGCTTGGCATCGTCGCCCATCAGGTCCTGCACACGGGCACGCATGGCGGACAAGTCGCCCGGCTCGTACAGCCAACCCGTCCGTGAATTCTCGACCAGATCCAGGGGGCCGCCCCGGCCCGTGGCCACCACCGGCACGCCCGATGCCATGGCCTCCTGGATGGTTTGGCAGAAGGTTTCGAACTCGCCCGGATGGACGAACAAGTCGAACGACGCCACGGCGCGTGCCAACTCATCACCGCCCAGGAATCCCGTGAAGGCTGCACCGGGAAGCGCGGCTTCCAATGCGGCCCGCTGCGGCCCGTCGCCCACCACCACCAGCTTCGAGTTGGAGAGCCCGGCCAGCGCGGCAAGGTCTTCCACCTGCTTTTCCACCGCGAGCCGGCCGACGTAGCCGATGATCCGCTCGCCGCCGGGGGCAACCGAAGCCCGCCACCCGTCGTCGCGCTTTCCCGGCGAGAACCGCGCGGTGTCCACCCCGCGGCGCCACATCCGCACCCGGGGGATCCCCCGCCCGCGCAACTGGTTCAGCGCGAACGTTGACGGCACCAGGGTGCGGGTGGCCAGCAGGTGGATGTTCTCGACCCGGTTCCAGGCCCAGTTCTCCAGGAACGGCACTCCGTACCGGGCGGCGTAACTGGGAACCTCGGTCTGGTAGATGGCCACCGACGGAATGCCGAGCTGATGGGCAGCCTGGGCGGCCCGCCAGCCCAGCACGAACGGCGAGGCAAGGTGCACCACGTCAGGGGCGTACTCGGCAAGGATTCGCTTGACCCGGTACACACCTCCCAGTGCCACCCGCACGTTCGTGTATCCCGCCAGCGGAACCGCGGGAAGCCGGTGGACCGCAGCGCCCTTGACCCGTCCCGGCGCCTGTCCGTCATGGGCGGACGGGGCGATGACCAGGACGTCGTCGCCCCGGTCCTGGAGGTGGTCCAGGACCCGCAGGATTGAATGGGTGACGCCATTCATCAGCGGCAAAAATGATTCGGCAACGATTGCGATCCTCACCCTTCAACCGTGGGTGGCCGCCTTGAAATGGCGGGGGAGGGGGCATGACCCGCAGGGAAAGGTTGGGTGAACAGCTGCCCCCTCAACCAGGAAAACTACTAAGTAAGCTTGGCATTTGATGCTAAGCATGCTTACGTTAAACGGGTAGCCAGCACTAGCCTCAAGCAGCCGGGGCAGGGGCCGGACACCGGGGTGACCCGGTGCCCGGGCTCCGGGCTGGCAAACCCGGTACAAAGACACAACCAAGGAGACGTCATGCTCAACAGGGAAAACCTCGAAAGCCTGCTTGCCAAGGGCGGCAACGTCGTGGGTACCGATGGGGCGAAGATCGGCTCGATCGGCCAGCTGTACGCTGACGACGACACGGGCGAGCCCACTTGGGTCACCGTCAAGACCGGCCTCTTTGGCACGTCCGAGACCTTCGTCCCGGTCGAAGGGGCCCGCAGCGAGGGAGAGGACCTGGTGGTCCCGTTCACCAAGGAGCACGTGAAGGACGCTCCCCGGGTGGACGCTGACGGCCACCTCACCCCTGAAGAAGAGGACCGGCTGTACACGTACTACGACCGCGGCGCACGGACGTATTCGGAAGCCCGGACCGGCATGGACTCCGACGCCGGAGACGTGGACCTGCAGGGCGACGCCGACCTGAACGCCGGCACCCCCACCGCCGGAATCAGCTCCGAACGGGACACCGCACCCCGGCTTCGGAAGTACGGCCACTGACCTGGCCCCTTTGGCAGTGAACGGCGCCGGGAACCTTGGGGGTTCCCGGCGCCGCACCGTTAAGCGCTGGTGCAACCACGCTGTATGCCATGGGTGCACCAGCCAGTAGGACGAATATCGTCAGAACTTACGGTTCATCTCTCATTCGCGGCTCCTGTTTCCCGGTTTACGGATCCGGGTCATTGGCCGGCGCGGCAAATGTCCGGCGCCGAAACACATCGCACTGCGCCCGGGTGGGCGGGTGTTGGTTTAGATACCAATTTTACGGCGAGGCCCTTGGAAAAGCGCCGGTCGCATCCCCACTTGATTGTTCACCCAGTGCCGCCGCGGAGCCTGTCGTTCGCGGGCAGGAGGCACCCGGCGTGACACCATGGAAGACGATGAAACTGCGTGCTGATCAGACCGGAAACCGTGGCCTCCCCATGCCGTTGTGGCTGCAGGGCGCCCTTGAAACAGCACAGGCGGCCGTCATTTCCGCGCTGGTGGTGATAGCCCCCATTGTCGCCGTCTGGGCCACTGCGGGTTTCCAGAACGGGCACTTCGAGGTATTGGCCCGCTTGGCCGGCCAGTCCTGGCTCCTGGTCCATGGCGTGCCACTGGAACTCACGGGAGCGGGGCCGGCCCCGGCAGCTCATGCCGGCTCGGACATCCTGAACCTGATTCCCCTCGGCCTGACCCTGATCCCCTTCCTGCTGGCCTGGCGCGCCGGCCGCCGCCTGGCCCGGGCCTCCTACACCGACCAGCTATGGCAGGCCCTGCTGGGCTCATGGCTGGTTTACGCCGCCTTCGGTGCAGCCACCGGTTTCGTGTGCCGCAGCACCGACGTCGTCATCAATCTCTGGTATGCCATGCTGGTGCCGCTCATTCCCTACGGACTCGGCATGGTGATCGGCGCCCGCAGGGAAGCAGGCTCCTGGAGCCGGCTCATCGGCGTCGACGCGGTGGACTGGATTTCGCGCACCAGCCAGCACTCCCGCTGGGCGGGCTCATACTTTGGCTCTGCCGCGAAGGCCGGCTTCGTGGCCGTGGTGTCGGCCCTTACCTTGGCCGCAGTGCTGCTGGCCGTGGACCTGTTCATCCACTGGAACCTCGTGGTTTCTGTCTATGAGGCGCTCGACGCCGGTCCGGTAGGAGGCGCCGCCCTCACCATCGCGCAGCTCGGATTCCTGCCGAACCTGGTGGTTTTCGCCCTCGCCTGGACCTCAGGCGCCGGTTTCGCCATGGGCGTGGGGTCCCAGGCGGGGCCGCTGGGCACCGCGGTGGGGCCCATGCCATCCGTTCCGGTCCTGGCGGCCATCCCGTCCGGCCCCATGGACTACGCTTTCGTGGCGTTGCTCGTACCGGTGCTGGCCGGCGTCGTGGCCGGGTGGTGGTTCCTCCGGGAAGGGGAGAACCACTTCGACGAATGGCTCGCCATCAAGATCCATGCACGCTGGTTCACCGCCACCGTTTCCACCCTGGTGCTCGGGGCACTCACCGGGCTGGCCGCCGGGGTGTTGACGATGTGCCTTTCCTGGGTGGCGAGGGGGTCCGCGGGAATCGGCCGACTAACGGATATCGGACCCGACCCGCTCTGGACCGGCCTGTGGGTGGCGGCCGAGGTCGGCATCGGCGTCGTCATTGGCTACGCGGCCGGGCCGTGGCTGGAACGTGAGGAAAGCGGGGCCGCGGAACGGGACGCCGAACTCGTCAGCTAGGCGCTTCGCCGGCGCGCTAACCCACTTTGGTGGGTAAGACATTTTGGAACTGCGTCACGCACGCATTAGTCGCCCGGTCCGTCAGCGCCCGTCCCATGCATCCTTGGTAGTCGCGCACCTGGTTGAAGAAGACCATGGCGGTCACGAGCAGCGGCACCATGACCACGGCCATCACCAGGCCCGAGATGGTGCCAACCAGGACCAGTTTGGATTCCTTCAACCGGATGGCCCTGACCAGCAGGGAGATCCCCAGGGCCAGGCCGGCTGCCGTGAGGACAGTTGCCAACCACAGGTAGTTGACGTCCAACTGGTAGACGAACAGAGCGCCGAGGACCGAAACCAGGAACATCCGGAACAGGGCAAAGGTCTTGGTGCGGGAGGCCTTTGCTGCCTCGCTGAGCGGGGGTTTGGCCTCTTGCTGGACGCCCCGGCCCGGTTGGCTGTTCATGTTTTCCAGCGTACGCGAGCGTGCACCTAAGCTGGACCAATGCGTATCGTCGTCCTCGTCTCTGGCACCGGGTCCAATCTCCAAGCAGTCATCGACGCCGTCAAGGCGGGGGAACTCGGCGTGGAAATCGCCGCGGTGGGGGCCGACAGGGAGGGGACCTTCGGCGTCGAACGTTCCGCCGCGGCAGGCATCCCCACGTTTGTGGTGGACTTCAGGTCGTACCGGGACCGCGCGGACTGGAACGCCGCGCTGACCGAGGCCGTGGCCGCCTTCAAGCCGGACGTGGTGGTGTCCTCCGGCTTCATGCGGATCGTCAGCCCCGAGTTCATTGACGCATTCAAGGGCAGGTACCTGAACACCCACCCCGCCCTGCTGCCGGCCTTTCCCGGGGCCCACGGCGTACGGGATGCCATGGCCTACGGCGTGAAGGTGACCGGCTGCACCGTGCACTGGGCTGACGCCGGCGTTGACACCGGGCCCATCATTGCCCAGGAGGCTGTGACCATCGAGGACTCGGACACTGAGGAGACGCTGCACGAGCGCATCAAGGTCGTGGAGCGCCGGCTGCTGGTGTCCACCCTGGCCGCCCTCGCCGCAGACCCCTCGTACGCGTAGCGGTCCACCCTATTGGAGGCGGCGCTTCCGGGTTTCCGGGGAGAAGAAAGCCATCCACAGCACCGACAGCAGCACCAGGGCACCCGCCAGCGCAAAGGACGTGGCGAGGCCCAGTTCCGGCCAAAAGTAGTTGGCGAAGATCAGCGGCCCAAAGCCGGCGCCCAGGCGGGAAAACGTTGATGCCCAGCCAAAGCCGCTGCCCCGCAGTTCCGTGGGGTAGAGCTCGGAGACGTACGCATAGAGCACCGGGATGGCCACCTGCACCACGAACCCGAAGACCAGCAGCCAGAACACCGCGGCCGTGGGAATGTCCACCACGAACGCCACGATCACCAGGGTCAGGGCGGACAGCGGTCCGGTGATGGCCAGGATCCACTTGCGCCCCACACGTTCCACGAGCAGCGCTGCCGCCACCACGCCGAGGAAGCCGACGGCGGCCATGGACGCCGTGGTGACGAACGCCTTGTACTCGGCGAATCCGGCGCCGATCAGGATCCTGGGCATCCAGGTCAGGGACAGGTAATAGACCAGCAGGATGCTGAAGAACAGGGCCCAGGCGGCGGTGGTGATTTTCCAGTTGAACTGCCAGACAGAGCGCAGCTGGGTCCAGGCGCTGCCGGCCGAAAGCCTCGGGGCATCCTTGGCATCGGGCAGGCTGTAGGCCCGGGCTTCGGCGCCTGTGGCCACCACCAGCCCGTCAATAATCCTGGCCGCTTCTTCCCGCCGGCCCTTTCGGATCAGGAACAAGGGGGACTCGGGGACGCTCCGCCGGACCCAGAACACCAGCAGGGCCGGGAGCACCATCACCAGCATGGTCAGTCGCCAGTCACCGTTCAGGGCCACCAGGCCGGCCGAGACGAACCCGGCCAGGGCCGCGCCAATGGGCCACCAGCCGTCCATGGCCGTCAGGACCTTGCCGCGCTGCTTCCGCGGCGTGAACTCACCCACCAGGGCGTAGTCCACCGGAATGCAGCCGCCCAGTCCGAAACCAGCCAGGAACCTGAAGATGCAGAACCACATGAAGTCGGGTGAGAAAGCGCCAAGTACGGTGAAGATGGAAAACAGGAGCAGCGTGGCCGTGAACGCCTTTTTGCGGCCCACGGTGTCCGCAATGGTTCCCCAGGCGAACGCCCCGAGGGCCATCCCGATCAGGTTGGCCGTACCCACCCATGCGGCCTCGCCCGGTGTCAGGGCCCAGTGCGTGGACAGCAGCGGGATGAGGATGCCGTTAAGGGTCACATCCCAGGCGTCGAACATGAAGCCGAGGCCCCCGATCAGGAATATCCTGCCCTGGACTTTCCATCGCCAGGGCAGTTCCTGGACCACCTGTTCGCCGCTGGGCACAGTGGTGTAAGTATTCATCGCCGCCTCCTGGTGAAGACTCTATCCGGGCCCGCGGACGTTCACACTCCGGAGCACACAGGGGGTAACCGCTGCCTTCGCGATAAACTGGCCGTATCCCCACCAACCGCGGCCCTGTTCCGCGAGATAAGACGGAGACATTTGTGAGCTTCACGCAGCATGAGCGCGTATCCATTGACCGTGTACCCATCCGCCGGGCCCTCATCTCGGTGTACGACAAAACCGGTCTGGAGGAACTCGCTACGGGCCTGCACGCGGCCGGCGTGAAGCTCGTCTCCACCGGTTCCACGGCCAAGAAGATCGCCGCCGCCGGCATCCCCGTGCAAGAGGTTGAGGAAGTCACCGGTTCCCCGGAAATGCTGGATGGACGCGTCAAGACGCTGCACCCCCGCGTCCACGGCGGCATCCTGGCCGACCGCCGCGTCCCCGCCCACATGGAGACGCTCGAAAGCATGGACATTGAGGCTTTCGACCTGGTGGTGGTGAACCTCTACCCGTTCGTGGAGACGGTGAAGTCCGGTGCCGCGCAGGACGATGTCGTTGAGCAGATCGACATCGGGGGCCCCGCCATGGTCCGCTCTGCCGCGAAGAACCATGCCGCCGTCGCCATTGTGGTGGACCCGACCTTCTACGGTCAGGTGGTTGAGGCCGCTGCCGCCGGCGGCTTCGACCTGAAGACCCGCCGCCGCCTCGCTGCCAAGGCGTTCGCCCACACCGCCGCGTACGACAACGCAGTGGCCACCTGGACCGCCAGCCAGTTCCTGGATGAAGACGGCGACGGCGTCATCGACTGGCCTGCCTACGCGGGCCTCTCCCTGGAACGCTCGGAGGTCCTGCGCTACGGCGAGAACCCGCACCAGCAGGCGGCACTCTACGTGGACAAGGCTGCGCCGGTGGGCATCGCCCAGGCGGACCAGCTGCACGGCAAAGCCATGAGTTACAACAACTTCGTGGATGCCGACGCCGCCCTGCGCGCCGCCTACGACTTCAGCGAACCCGCCGTCGCCATCATTAAGCACGCCAACCCCTGCGGTGTTGCCGTCGGCTCCGCGGACGCCGCCGACCCCATCGCCGACGCACACGCCAAGGCCCACGCCTGCGACCCCGTCTCCGCATTCGGCGGCGTCATCGCGGCCAACCGCACCGTCACCGCCGGCATGGCCAACACCGTCAAGGACATCTTCACCGAGGTCGTCATCGCCCCCGGCTTTGAACCCGAGGCCGTGGAGATCCTGTCCAAAAAGAAGAACATCCGCCTGCTTGCCCTCCCCGAAGGCTACGGCCGGTATCCGACGGAGTTCCGCCAGGTATCCGGTGGCATGCTGGTCCAGGTCAGCGACAAGGTGGACGCCGACGGCGACAACCCCGCCAACTGGACCCTCGCCGCCGGTGAGGCCGCGGATGAGAAGACCCTCGCAGACCTCGCCTTCGCCTGGACCGCGTGCCGGGCCGCGAAGTCGAACGCCATCCTGATTGCCGACAACGGCGCAGCCGTGGGCATCGGCATGGGCCAGGTGAACCGGCTCGATTCCTGTCGCCTGGCCGTTGAGCGGGCCAACACGCTGGGCGTGGAGGTTGCCTCCGACGTCGACGGCGCCGGCGGCGCCTCGAATGCGGACGCGAGCGGCGCACCTGAGCGCGCCCGCGGTGCCGTGGCGGCTTCGGACGCGTTCTTCCCGTTCGCCGATGGCCTGCAGATCCTGATCGACGCCGGTGTCCGCGCCGTAGTCCAGCCCGGTGGCTCGGTCCGCGACGAGGAAGTCATCGCGGCAGCCAACGCGGCCGGCATCACCATGTACTTCACCGGAGCCCGGCACTTCTTCCACTGATCGGCTGCATCGATTGCTCCCCACGGGTACGGAGCAATCGATGGCGGATTGAACCGACGACGGCGCCCGTCCCCTGAGAAGGGGACGGGCGCCGTCGTCTGTTGTGCGGTTAGTGCCGGGCCGCCGGGCCGGGGCCGGGTTCCGGAAGTTTTACCTCCCGGGGCCGGGCTTCAGCCATCCGCTCCTCGGTCCAGTATTCGAGGACTTCCTCGCTGGACTGTTCAAGGTCGACATGGCTGACGGGGTCCTGGTCCGGTGCGGGTTCTTTAGGATTTCGCTGCATTGGTGTACGTGGCCTCGATAACCGAGCCCCAGTAAGGGCCGTACATGACGGCGGAGCCGTTGTAGCCGTAACTGTTGATCGAGTTCTGCAGCCCGTCGGACCCGATGCCGATGAACCACGGACCGCCCGAGGAACCGCCGGTCATGTCGCACGGAATGCCCTGGGTGCCGAACTGCGGGTTGTTGGGATCGTTGCTGGCCGTGCCGGTGCAGCTCCACAGGGACGTGCCGTCGAACGGTGAGGCCTGCGGGTAGCCGTAGGCCGTGTAGGTCAGGCCGCGGGCCTGGTTAAAGGCAGTGCCCGAGCCGCCAACGACGTCTGTCAGCTTCTGGCCGTTCAAGGGGTTCATGACCGCGAAGCCGGTGTCATAGGTCATGTCCCCGGTTGAAACCCACTGGGTGGGGGCGTAGAGGGCCTTGGCGGTCCACTTGCCGTAGGGGGCTGCGCCGTTGTCGTAGGCGGGCACGAAGACGAAGTTGGTGGCGTAGGCGCCACTTTCGTTAACGCAGTGTCCGGCCGTTGCCACAGTGCTGCCGTTCGCGGAGGAGACGGCGTTGCCCGAGCACACGTAGTTGGTTGTGCCCATGGTGAAGAAGACCTTGCCGATGTGGGCGACGGGGTTTTCACTCTTGGCGATGGTGGGCTTTCCCTTGGTTCCCTTGGTGGTGGAGGGCTTGCCCTTCTCCACCACGGCGAGGCTGGAGCGGTTGCCGCGCTCGAGCGCCTTCCCTGCAAGGGTGTCACCTGGAAGGGCGCTTTGCATCCGTTCGGGGGTCCAGTAGTCAGCTGCTCCGCCGGCGTCGACTGAGATGCTGGCAACCGAGGGATTCGACGTACCGTCGGACGGTGCGGGGGTGGCGGAAGCCCCGCCGGCGGACGTAAGTGCCAGCACCGCGGCTGCGGAGAAGGTCAGGAAGCCGGATGCCAGGGACCTGGTACGTGTCATTGTTGTCCTGTCTGAACGGGGTTGGGCCCGGGATCGGGAGTGACTTAGCGAACTTATCGCCGCGCGCGGCGTTTGTACACACTCGTGACCAATCATCAGGCGGCACGAGCCGGGCGGCCGCCCGGTACCGCCCCACCTCTGGCAACGGCGGCGGTGCACCCGGAAGCGTGCCGTCGTCGGGCGTTCTCCATCGCTGTAATGCTGCTCTCACCGGGGTAATCCGGGAGGCCCGTTAAGGTTCAAACCGGCGTCCTCGGGTAAGTTGTACTTGGTGAAATAGACAAAGATTTCACAACCAAGCCGACCTTCAGGGAGACGCCCGCGCATGTCCAAGATTATCTACACCCACACCGACGAAGCGCCGATGCTGGCTACCTATTCGTTCCTGCCCATCATCGAGGCCTTCGCTTCGACTGCAGGTGTGGAGGTGGAGACCCGCGACATCTCGCTCGCCGGCCGCATCATTGCCGTGTTCGGTGACTACCTCACCCCGGAACAGCAGATCGGTGACGCCCTTGCTGAACTTGGTGAGCTGGCGAAGACGCCGGAAGCCAACATCATCAAGCTGCCCAACATCAGCGCCTCCATCCCGCAGCTGAAGGCGGCCATCGCCGAGCTGCAGGGCCAGGGCTATGCACTGCCGGATTACCCGGACAACCCCACCTCGGACGAAGAGACCGCCATCCGCTCCCGCTATGACAAGATCAAGGGCTCCGCCGTGAACCCCGTCCTGCGCGAAGGCAACTCGGACCGCCGTGCACCGCTGTCCGTCAAGAACTACGCCCGGCAGAACCCGCACTCCATGGGCGCCTGGACCGCAGACTCCAAGACCAACGTGGCCACCATGGGCCAGGACGACTTCCGCTCCAACGAGAAGTCCGTGGTCATCGAGGCCGACGGCACCATCGCCATCCAGCTGGTCCGTGAGGACGGCTCGGTCAAGGTCCTGAAGAAGGCCTTCCCCGTCCTGGCCGGCGAGGTCATCGACGGCACCGTGATGCGCGCCGCCGCCCTTGACGAGTTCCTCAAGGCCCAGGTGGCCCGTGCCAAGGAAGAGGGCGTGCTGTTCTCCGCGCACCTGAAGGCCACCATGATGAAGGTCTCGGACCCCATCATCTTCGGCCACGTGGTGAAGGCCTACTTCTCCGAACTTTTCGAGACCTACGGCAAGCAGCTTTCCGCCGCCGGCATCAGCCCCAACAACGGCCTCGCCGCCATCCTGAGCAGCCTCGAGGACCTGCCGGCGGATGTCCGCGACGGCGTCCAGAACCTGATCAAGAAGGGCCTGGAAGATGGCCCCGCGCTGGCCATGGTGGACTCCGACAAGGGCATCACCAGCCTCAACGTGCCCTCCGACATCATTGTCGACGCCTCCATGCCGGCCATGATCCGCACCTCCGGCCACATGTGGGGCCCGGACGGCAAGGAAGCCGACACCCTGGCCGTCCTGCCGGACAGCTCCTACGCCGGCATCTACCAGGTGGTCATCGAGGACTGCCGCGCCAACGGCGCCTACGACCCCACCACCATGGGCACCGTCCCGAACGTTGGCCTGATGGCCCAGGCCGCCGAAGAGTACGGCAGCCATGACAAGACGTTCGAAATCCAGGAAGCCGGTACGGTGCAGATCGTTGACGGCAACGGCAACGTCCTGATCGAACACGACGTCGTCCCCGGTGACATCTGGCGCGCCTGCCAGACCAAGGACGCCCCCATCCGCGACTGGGTCAAGCTGGCTGTCACCCGCGCCCGCGCCTCGCAGACCCCCGCCGTGTTCTGGCTGGATGAGGAGCGTGCCCACGACGCCAACCTCATCGCCAAGGTCAACGAATACCTGAAGGACCACGACACCGAGGGCCTGGACATCCAGATCATGTCCCCGGTCAAGGCCATCGCCTTCACCTTGGAGCGGATCCGCAAGGGCGAGGACACCATCTCCGTCACCGGCAACGTGCTCCGCGACTACCTCACGGACCTGTTCCCCATCCTGGAACTGGGCACCAGCGCCAAGATGCTCTCGGTTGTGCCGCTGATGAACGGTGGCGGCCTCTTCGAGACCGGCGCCGGCGGTTCCGCCCCCAAGCACGTCCAGCAGCTGCTCAAGGAAAACCACCTTCGCTGGGACAGCCTGGGTGAGTTCCTGGCCCTTGCCGTCAGCTTCGAGCACCTGGCCACCACCACCGGCAACGCCCGCGCCCAGGTCCTCGCAGACACCCTGGACCGCGCCACCGGCACGTTCCTGCTCGAGAACAAGTCGCCCAGCCGCCGCGCCGGCGAGTTGGACAACCGCGGCAGCCACTACTTCCTGGCCCGTTACTGGGCTGAGGAGCTGGCCAAGCAGACGTCCGACGCCGACCTTGCCGCCGCGTTCAGCTCGGTCGCCAACGAGCTTTCTTCCAACGAGGAAACGATCGTTGGCGAGCTGGCTGAAGTCCAGGGCTCGCCAGTAGACATCGGAGGATACTACCGCCCGGATGACGCCAAGGCCTCCGCCGTGATGCGTCCTTCCGCCACCCTCAACAAGGTCATCGCCAGCCTGGCCTAGCCGCCGCGGCTTCGGCAGCAATGAAAGGGGCGGTGCTCCGGATGATTCCGGGGCACCGCCCCTTTGCATGTCGGCGGATGGGTGCAGGTCAGTTCTTGCCCTTGCCCTTGTCGCCGCCGCTGTTCTTTGCGCCGCCGCTGCCGGAACTACCTTGGGCGGGGGCAGGCTGGGGCACGGGCGCATCCGCCGTGGCGGACGCGCTCTGCGCCGCTTGCTGTGCTGCTGTCCGCGCGTCCTCGGCGGCCTTGGCGGCAGCCTGCTGGGCGGCAACGGCCTCGTTGAGGTCTGCCCTGACGGCGCTGGCGACCGTGGTGATGCTGCGGCTCCGCTCCTCGGAGACCTGGCCCTTCGCCGTTGCCGCCGAGAGGTCGGATTCAAGCCCGTCCAGCGCCTTCAGGGCCGAGACAGGATCGTCCTGCGAGGCCGCCTGGGTAACCTCAAGTACCCGCGCCTGGAACTGTGTGGCGGCCTCCCGCTGCAGGCCGGAACCGGGCGAGGCACACGCGCCCAGGAAACCGGACACAAGCAGCGCCGCGGTGCCGGCCAGGGCAAACCTCGCCATTGTGGTCGGGTGCAACGTCACGGGGCCACGCTCTTTTGGAGTTCCTTCAGATGGTCACCCAAGGTGCCTGTGACCGTGGGATAAGGGACGACGTCGGCGGGCCGGGCGGAGACGCTGATCATCACCGCTGCCGCAGCAGCGGCAACCACCAGTACGCCGAGGACCACGGCCAGCCAGATTCGCTTGCTCCACAGGAACCGGCGCAGCGAAGAGGCGCTCTTCTTTACAGGGCGCCGCGCGCTCCCAGGGGCAGCCGCTTCCCGCAGCTCATCCATCGATTCTTCGGCAGTGATGGACGGCGGGTGGAAGGGCATGGCGGGCAGCACCCGGGTGGTCTCCGCAGCCAGTTCCCCGGGGGTGGAGGCGGGCGAGACGAGGGCCTGGCGCAACGAGGTCTCGATGTCGGCAGCCGTTGGCCGTTCAAGCGGCTCGATGGACGTCATGGAGCGGATGAGCTCAGCCCATTCGGAGGGCACGTCGTCGGGAATTTCAGGGGCGCGGTGCAGCCGCGCCACAGCCGATTCCACCGCACTGCCGGGATACTCCACGGTGCCCTTAATGCACTCGAGCAACACCAGCCCCAGCGAGTAAATGTCGGTCGCGGGGGACAGGGGCTTGCCGAGTGCCTGCTCGGGGCTGAGGTAGGCGGCGGTGCCCACCATGGTCCCGGTGGCAGTGAGCCTGGTGGAATCCACGATCCTGGCGATGCCGAAGTCCGTGAGTTTCGGGCGCAGCGGCTCGCCGGGACGGATCTGGACCAGCAGGATGTTGCCGGGTTTAATGTCGCGGTGGATGATGCCCAGGCCGTGGACGTAGGCCAGGGCATCGGCGATGCCGGCACCGATGACGGACAATTCTTCCAGGGGCACCCGGCTGTGCCGGATGCGGCTGCGGAGGTCTTGTCCGTCGACGAGCTCCATGGTCAGGAAGGGCCGGGGTTCGTCCGGGATCCGGTCATCAATCCCGGCGTCGAAGAGTGTGACCAGGCCGGGATGGTTGAGCGTGGCAAGGAGCTGGATCTCGGCTTCCTGGCGCTTGAGCTCGTCCGCGTCCGGGGCCTGCGGAGCGAAGAGTTTCAAGGCGACGTCGCGGCCGAGGTTTTCGTCGCGGGCGCAGTACACCGATGACATTCCGCCGCGGCCGATTACTTCGCTCAAACGGTAACGTCCGCCGACCACTTCATTCTTGATGGAGCTAGGCGATTCCGCCACCATGACCGTTCCTCCCGGTGCGCTGCGGCACTGTCGTACCCCAAATTATACGAGGGGCGCGGTTAAACCACAGATTTGGCGGTGTGCATGCCAACGGTCCGGCGGTGTGTTGAAGCATTTCCGCCGGACCATTGGCTACAAGGACATGTGTGCTGATGACATGTTTTGTGTTGTGCTCAGGTTTGTTCCGGGTGGATGTCCTCCTCTCGCCGGCCCGCGCGAGGCAGCCCTTTCAGGCGCCTCCGCGCGGGCGCTGCCTATTGAAAAACGAACCCCTAGGAGACCTTGCGTTTCCGGAGCACCAGAAGTCCTGCCACCAGGAGCAGCAGTGCCAGAGGCGCCAAGGATCCATCCCAGCCGGTCTTGGCGAGGCCGGTGTTCGCGGTTCCCGTGGTGGCGGGGGCGGAACGTCCCTGCGCGGGGTTGCTGAGCGGGACAGTGACAGGTGCGATGGCTCCGCTGACGGCCCTGGAGCCTGCGGACGCCGGGACGTCGCCGGAGGCAGCATTGCTTGCGCCGGGGGTGCTTGTTCCCGGATCAGCTGTTCCGGCGTCTCCGGCGGTGCCGTCTGTAGTCCCGGTGCCGTTGGTGCCGAGGCCGACGTTGACGTCGGCTGCGGCTGCGAGGTCGGTGGTGCCGGTTTCGGGGGTGGTGGCGGTGCCGAGGTTTACGGTTGCGCCGAGGTCGGCGGTTGTGCCGTCCGTGGTCCCGGTGCCGTTGGTGCCGAGGCCGAGGTTGACGTCGGCTGCGGCTGCGAGGTCGGTGGTGCCGGTTGCGGGGGTGGTGGCGGTGCCGAGGTTTACGGTTGCGCCGAGGTCGGCGGTTGTGCCGTCTGTGGTCCCGGTGCCGTTGGTGCCGAGACCGAGGTTGACATCCACTGCAGCGGCGACGCCCGTTGAGCTGGACGGCGTTGGGCCACCCGGCAGGCCCAACGACGTCGAGTCAGCGGGCGCCGCCGAGATCAGGGCGGACGCGGAAAGATCCGTCCCGCTGGTTGTGTCCGCCGCGTTGGCGGCAGCGCAGCCAAAGGCCAGAAGGCCGCCGGCAAAGAGGGTGCAAAGCAGCCCCCTGCGAAGGGTGCAGTTCATGATGGTGACTCCTGAATGGTTGATGTTGTTCGGGCGCTGATCAGCTGCCCGTAAAGCCACGTGCTGCCCGTTAGAGGGCAGGCGGCCTCAACTAGTCAGGGGAAGAACCGGGGTCGAATGACACCGGCGCAGGGGCGTGCTCGAAGGTCTCACCGGCGGGAACAGCGCCGGGACGTTCAAAGCCAAAGTAGGCAGGGCTCAGCCATGCTGCGGCACCGGCTGCACCGCCGGATGATGCACCGCTGCCCGTGCCGGATGCCGGTGCGGCAGGAACCTGGGCAGGCAGCGGTGCCGGATCGACGGGAAGGGGCTGTCCTGAAGCGGGCCCAGCAGGGACAGACATGCCAGCCTGCGGGGCAGACGTGTTCGCCAAGGCTGCGCTGCGTACCGTCACAAAGCCAGCGCTGCTGCTGCCGGCCGGCGCCGTGGGCAACGCCCCTGCTCCCTGATCCGCTTCCGGGAGCATTCCCGGTACATCCGGAAGCGCTTCCAAGGCCTCGGGCCCAGCTGCGGGAACAGGAGCAACCACGGAAGGCAGATCTGCCAGCACGGCGTCGACGGTCGGAACGGGAAGCGGAAGCGGTGTTGCGGTGGCACGGGTCAGAAGATCAGCAACCGGTTGGAGTGCGGGTTCAAGTGCCGGGACGGCCTCGGCTGCAGGGGCCGCAACAACCTCCGCCACCCCGGCCGCTATCTGGTCGGCCATGCCACCAACTGCAGCGGAGCCAGCGGAAACGCTTCCCGCCGGACCAAGCTGGTCCACCACGGGAACCGTGGAAATGGTGGTGTACCCAGCCTCGGATACCGGCGGTGCCACCGTCTGCACCAGTCCGGGTGCTGCAGCAGGTCCGGCCGGAGGGGCCACTGGGGACGCCGGATTCGCAAGATCGTGGGTCATTGCTGAAACGGAGCCGGTCACGTTGCCGAGCAGGGGCGGGGAGCCAGGACCGGAATCCGCCGACGCTGTGGCTGACGACAGCGTCAGCCACAAGACTGCGGCCGCTCCGGCGAGGAGCGCAGGGCGCAGGGCACACCATGGCGAACTCCTTCGAGCCATGCGTACCACCCCCCAGTGACCGGCGCAATCGATGCTGCCTACAGGGTAGGACCGGGCATTCCGGGAAGTCTAGGGGTTGGCGCAAACAATCTGGGAACTCCGCCCCAAGCCCTAGCGGTTGTCGTTCGGGTAGGTGACGCCCAGCTGCGCGCGAACGCCGTCGAACAGCCGCATGGTGTTCAGTGAATCCTCCAGCGGCATCACCGGGCTCTCCGTGAGCCCCTGTTGAACGCACCTCATCACTTCGCGCAGCTCGTAGGTGTAGCCCTTCCCGACGACGTCGAACGTTTCCGTCCGGCGGTTCTCCCACCCGTTGGCGATGATGAGTTCGCGCGGACTGTTGATCGACCCAACGCTCTGCAGGAACCCCAGGCTTCCGGCAACGGTGGCGGTACGGGGCCCATGCGCCAGCAGCGATGAGGTGAGCTGGACCTGGGCCGCGTGGCTGTAGCCGAGGGTCATCGCGTTCTGGGCGTCCACGCCGTCGTCGTTCACGAATCCGGTGGCGCTCACGGTCTGCGGAAAACCGAGGGTCCCCAAGGCCCAGAGAAGCGGATAAACCGACAGATCCAGCAGCGCACCCCCGCCGTCTTCGCGCGCCCAGAGCCGGGCGGTGGGGGAGTACGGTGCAGGAAAGCCGAGGTCGGCGCTGATCCAGTGGATGTCGCCCAGTTCACCCGATGCGGCAATTTCGAAAGCCCGCTGCATTGACGGCAGGAACCGGCTCCAGACCGCCTCCATCAGGAAGAGCTTGTGTTTGCGGGCGACGTCGATGAGTTCGGCCGCTTCCCGGGCGTTGATGGTGAAGGCTTTTTCGCACAGCACGTGCTTGCCGGCGTTGAGGGCGGCGAGGACAATCTCGTGGTGCTGCGCATGCGGCGTTGCGACGTAGACGATGTCCACGGCGTCATCGGCGAGGAGCCGTTGGTAGCCGGGCACGCCGTCGTCGTCCCCGTAGGCTTTCTCAAAGTCGTAGGCGACAGCAAACGCGTCCGCAGAGTCCTGGGCCCGGGAACTGACCGCGTACAGCCTGGCGTCCTGAAGCAACGCAAGATCTTGTGAGACGGCGCGGGCAATGCTGCCTGTTGCGATGATTCCCCAGCGCAGGGGCGTTCCGGTGGCGGAGCGGGGGTCCTGGTCAGGCTGGCCGGTCAGCCATGGCGTGGCGATGGGAGCAGTCATAACTGCCATCCTGTCACAGCGCGCTGCGGGGTGGGGGAGTGCGCCGCCACGGGGGAGGACGGCACCAGCACAACGGGCCCAAGGCGGGGCGCGGTGCCCCGCCTCGAGCCCCGGACGCCTCAGGCAGAAGCGGCGACGGCGGCCCGGCCGCGGACGGGTTCCTCCGTCAACTTGCCCTGCTGGAGCCGGAAACGGCGGTCGGTCTTGTTGGCCAAGGCGCGGTCGTGCGTGACCACCAGGATGGTGGTGTTGTGGTCCCGGCTCAGCGAACTGAGGAGCTCGATGATGTGGTCGCCGGTTTGCTCGTCCAGGTTCCCGGTGGGCTCGTCGGCCAGGATGAGCTTGGGTTCGTTGGCCAGTGCCCGGGCAATGGCCACGCGCTGCTGCTCGCCACCGGAGAGCCGGTTGATGCGCCGCTCATGCTTGGAAGGGTCCAGCTGGACCTGCTCCAGCAACTCCTTTGCCCGCTGCAGCCGGGCTGCCTTGCGCATGCCGGCGAACTCCATGGGCAGCATGACGTTGTCCACTGCCGATAAGTTGGGGATCAGGTTGAACTGCTGGAAAACGAAACCGATATCGCGCCGACGGTACTCGGTCAGCTTTGCGTCGGGCATCCTGGCGAGGCTGACCCCGTTGACCAGCACGTCACCGCTGGTGGGCTTGTCAAGCGCGCCCAGGAGGGACAAGAGGGTGCTCTTGCCACTGCCGCTCTTGCCAACAATCGAGGCAAGGGTTCCTTGCTCCAAGGCGAAGCTGACATCGTTGACCGGCTTGATGGTGCGGTCACCGGAGTTGAAAGTACGGATCAGGTTCTTGACTTCAATCATGGCTATTCTCCTCGCAGGACTTCGACGGGACGGATACGCGCCGTGAGCAGCGCGGGAACCAGGGCGCCGACGATGGCGACGCCGAAGACGGCCGCAATGCCACCGGCGATGACTCCCGGCGATGCGCTCGCGGTCACGGAGTTCAACAGCTGGGAGGCGCCACCCAGGGGACCGCCCTGGCCACCGGGGAAGCCACCGGCCCCGCCCGGGAATCCGCGGCCGGTGGTTGTGGCCGCCGTCGTGGTGGTGTTGCTGCTGATCAGGGCAGAGGCAATGCCGCCGCTGGCGAATGATGCGATACCGGCTCCCACCGCGCTGCTCAGTGCGGCGAGGACCAGTGCTTCCAGCACGAACTGCAGTCCGATGGTGCGGTTGGGTGCCCCGATAGCCTTCAGTACGCCGATCTCGCGGCGGCGCTCGCGGACCAGCATGACCATAATGAGCAGGATGATCAGGCCTGCCGTGCCAAGGGCGGCGATGAACGCGATCAAGGAAATGTTCTTGACGCTGTCCAGGGAGCTGACCGCCGTCTGCAGGTTCTGGCCTTGGGTGACGTCAGCCTTGTCGGTGCCGAGAGCCGATTGCAGCGCTGTCTTGGTGGAGGCCACATTGTCCATCGAGTTGACCGTGACAATCATGCTGGACAGCTCATTTTGCGTCCCGGCCAAGGTCTGGGCAGTAGGCAGTGTCACGTATACGGCGTTGTTGCCGAACGCGGTGCCTGCATCGAACAGTCCCGCCACTGTGTAGGCCTGGTCATTGATGGTGAAGGTGGAACCGATCGTGAGGTTGTTCTTCTCAGCCAGTGTGGTGCCGAGCAGCGCGCTGGTCGAAGCGGCTGAGTAGTTTCCGAGTCCGGAGCCCTGCGTGATGTTCAAGGCTTTGCCCGTGGTGTCCACCTCTGCGCCGATCCCCGTGGCAGTGATGGGCAGGGACCTGACGGCCTGGGTGCCCCCGGTGGAACCGGTGGTTCCGTTGGCCTGCTGGTTACGGTTGCCCAGCGTTCCGGCGTCCACCGCAGCGGTCAGGCTGGTGGTCAAGGTGGTTGCCGACTGGCCGCCGGGGCCGCCCTGCCCGCCCCCGGGACCCGCCTGGCCTGTCTGGCCAGCGGCTGCCTGCGCTGCGGCTTCAGCGGCATTGCGGAGGCGGAGCGATGAGGTCCCGACGACGGCACTGACGTTGGGCACGGCAGCGGCGGCAGCTGCCTGGTCGGCGGTGAGCGGCTCTCCGCCGCCTTCGAAGCCTTGCCCACCGGCGGGGTTTACGGTCAGCACCGTGCCCACGGAGGCGTTGAGCTCCTGCACTTTCGCTCCGACCGCTTGGTTGGCCACCAGCATGGCCAGAGCCAGTCCAATGGCGACGGCCAGCACCGCGACAACAGCTGCGGTGCGGACCTTGTTTCTGAAGGCATTGCCTACGCTTCGGGCAAGGACGCTCACGTTACTCCTAGGACTCAGGTGCCGGCGCGGAGAGCCGGCTTCGAATCAACCTTCCCCGGGCATGCTGTGCAGGAATCCGGCCAAAGCTGTGTTTGTGCTGTGAAGTGCTATTGACAGCTTTGTCACAGAAGTACTAAATATTAAGAATCTCCTCAGAAAGCGTTTTCTGACTCGAGTCGTAACCCATCCGATGCACGACGTACCAAGGCATGTGGTTCTATTTGGCATGCCGGAAACCAGGCCAATGACGTCCCTGAAAATGCTTCGACCCTTCCCCTTAGCGCAGCGGTGTCTGCCGCGTGTCGCTGCGTTCTCCACTTCCGTCCTCTGCGCGCTGGCCGTCGGAATTGCTGTGGCAGCTCCCGCCCCGGCCACCCCGGCGCCAGCTGGCGGCGGCATCATCCGTGCTGATGATGCGGCACCCACTGGCTGGGCCGCCGTCGGAAGCGGTACCAATGGCGGCGCCGGCGCACCTGCCGCAAACACCTATGAGGTGAGCACACTTGCCGGGCTGAAGGCTGCGCTGGCCAACCATGGTGAGCCCACGGCGCCGAAGGTGGTTTATGTCAGCGGCACCATCGACGGCAACCAGGCACCGGACGGCCGCATCCTCGGGGAACAGGATTACGCGCCCGGATACGACATCACCAAGTACATGTCCTGCTTCGGGCCGGAGGGCAAGGAGTGGAGCGACCAGGCCTTCGATTACTGCAAAAAGCAGCGCCAACTGCGCCAGACGGGCAGCAACAACATGAAGCGGCAGATCGAGGTCAGCATCCCCAGCAACACCACCCTCGTTGGGGTGGATGGCGGCGCTGGCTTCGTGGGTGCCAACATCGTGATCCTTAGCGCCTCGAACGTGGTCATTCGAAACCTCAGCATTGAAGCGCCCGTGGATTTCTTCACCACATGGTCTCCCGACGACGGCGACGGAGCCTGGAACGCGCGCTTTGATGCTGTCTCTTCAGTGACGTCCAACCACGTGTGGATAGATCACGTCCACCTGTCCGACGGCAGGTTCCCCGACAGCGAGGCGCCGATGGGCTTCCGGAACAAGCCTGCCAACCGGCACGATGGACTGCTGGACCTTAAGGACGGCACCGATTTCGTCACCGTTTCGAACAGCAGCCTGTCCGACCACGACAAGACCATGCTCCTGGGATCGGGTGATGAGCACGTGGACAAGGACGGCGGGAAGCTTCGTGTCACATATATCGGAAACCTCTTCGAGAACATCCAGCAGCGCGGACCGCGCGTACGCTTCGGCGAGGTCCATGTGGTGAACAACTACTTCGTTGGCAGCACGGATGATCCCGAGTACCCCATGATCAGCGAAGGGCAGGGCGGCCACAGCTACTTCCTCGGCGCCGGATATGAATCACGAATCTTTTCAGAGCGAAATGCGTTCGAATACACCGGTCCCGGGGCTGACCAGAGCGTCATGGTCAGCAGCTACAACGGCAACCGCTTCAGCGATACCGGGTCCTGGTTCAACGGGGCCGAAGCAGACCTGAATGCCATAGCCCGTGCCTCCTTCGACCAACATCGTGCGCAAGCCCTTGCCGAAGCAGAAGAGACCGGAACTATTGCCCCGGACTGGACCGGTTGGGACTTCACCACGGATGTGGGCTGGAACCCCGCCGACGCCTACGCCTACAAGGCGTTTACCACCCCTGCGGCCGTGAAGAACCACGCGCTGCAGTTCACCGGTCCGGGAGTGCTCCGGGTCCAGCGCTAGGCAGACGCAGGAAAGCCCGGCCCCACGAAGGGACCGGGCTTTCCTGTAGCCGGTTTTACGCCGGCTGTTGCACGGGTGCTACTTGGTGATCGGGCCGAGTACGGGGTCGTCCGTGTAGGCCGTCTTCACGTTGGCGGAGGTCACGATGACCGGCTCCAGCAGGTAGGCGGGTACAACCTTGTTGCCGTTGTTGTAGGACTTGTCGTCGTTGACCTCAGGCTTCTTGCCGGCCTGCAGGTCCTTGACCATGGTGATTGCGTGCTCAACGAGCTTGCGGGTGTCCTTGTTGATGGTGGAGTACTGCTCGCCGGCGAGGATGGACTTGACCGACTCAACCTCGGAGTCCTGGCCGGTGACCACCGGGATCGGCTTGCCTGCGGCCTTGACGGAGGTCAGGATCGCGCGGGCCAGGGTGTCGTTGGGGGACAGGACGCCGTCAACGTTGGCGCTGCTGTAGCTGCCGCTGAGCAGGGTGTCCATGCGGCGCTGGGCGTTCTCAGCCTTCCAGCCCTGGGTTACGGCCTGCTCGAAGCTGGCCTGTCCGGAGACAACCTTGAGGGTGCCGTCGTCGATCTTGGGCTTCAGGACGCTCATGGCGCCGTCGAAGAACACCTTGGCGTTGGCATCGTCCGGTGAACCCGCGAACAGTTCGATGTTGTAGGGACCGGACGGCTTCTTGGCCTTGAGGCCGTCCAGCAGGGCCTGGCCCTGGAGAACGCCGACCTTGAAGTTGTCATACGCCACGTAGTAGTCCACGTTGGCGGTGTTCAGCAGGAGGCGGTCGTAGGCGATGATGGTGGCGCCTGCGTCCTTTGCCTGCTTGAGCTGGGTACCCAGCTGGGAGCCGTCGATGGCGCCCACGATGATGACCTTGGCACCCTTGGTGACCATGGCGCTGATCTGGTTCTGCTGCTCGGAAACGCCGCCGTTGGCGAACTGGACGTCAGCCTTGAACCCTGCGCCGTTCAGGCCGTCGTTAAACAGCTTCTCGGCCAGGACCCAGTTCTCACTGGTCTTCTGCGGAAGCGCGACGCCGATGGAGGAGTTCTGGTCGAATCCCGCGGCACCGCTGCTGGAACCACCGGAGGGTTCCGAGCGTCCACAGCCCGTCAGCGCCAGTGCTGCGATGGCAGCAACCGCTGCGGCCTTCCCTGCTTTACCAAACATTCGCATTGTTGGTTCTCTTTCTTTGTGTGATGGAACAGTATTCAGGCTGCAAACTTCAGGCTTCCCTGGCGATCGCTTCCTTGGTGGAGGTTGTTTCGTCAGGCTGGATGGGGCCGCTGGGGCCGGCGGTGTTGCGGTTCATGTTCCGGGTCAGCATGCCGATGATGGACCGCTTGCCCTGGGACTTGTTGTAGACGTCGAAGGCGACGGCGATCAGGAGGACCAGGCCCTTGATGATCTGGGTGAGGTCGGCGCCGACGCCCAGGAGCTGCAGGCCGTTGTTGAGCACGGCCATGACCAGGCCACCGATGATGGAGCCGACCACGGTGCCCACGCCGCCTGTCACTGCCGCGCCGCCGATGAAGACAGCGGCGATGGCGTCCAGTTCCCAGCCGACGCCGTCAAAGGGGCCGGACGCGGTGGAGCGGCCCACGAAGATCATGCCGGCCAGCCCGGCCAGGATGGACATGTTCATCATGACCAGGAAGTTGACCTTCTTGGACTGGACGCCGGACAGTTCGGCTGCGTGGCGGTTGCCACCGACAGCGTAGACGTGGCGGCCAACGACGGTGCGCGAGGAGATGAAGCCGTAGATCAGGACCAGGACGGCCAGGATCAGGCCGGGGATGGGGAAGGACGTGCCGGGCCGGCCCGTGGCGAACAGGTACGTGGCGTAGAGGATGGCGGCGCAGATCAGCACCAGCTTCACCACGGTCACCCACATTTCGGGGACGCCGGCGCCCAGCGCCTTGGCCCGTGCCCGGGCCCGGAGTTCACCTACGACGACGAAGACCGCAACGGCGATGCCCATCAGGAGTGTCAGGTTGTTGAACCCGGTGTCCGGTCCTACCTCGGGGAGGTAGCCGGAGCCGAGGTACTGGAAGTCTTCCGGGACGGGAATGGTGTTGGACTTGCCTACGAACTGGTTGAAGCCGCGGAACAGGAGCATGCCTGCCAGGGTGACGATGAAGGCCGGAATGCCCACATACGCTGTCCACAGGCCTTGCCAGGCTCCGATCAGGGCTCCGAGCAGCAAGCCCAGGAGCACGCCCGCATACCAGGGGATTCCCCAGTCGCGGATGGCCAGGGCGACGCTGACCCCGACAAACGCCGCGACCGAACCGACGGAAAGATCGATGTGGCCGGCGATAATCACCAGGACCATGCCGATCGCCAGGATCAGGATGTAGGAGTTGCCGTTGAAGAGGTTGATGACGTTGCCGGGAGTGAGGGTGCGGCCGTCGGTGAAGATCTGGAAGAAAATGATCAGCGCAACCAGGGCGAAGATCATGCCGAATTGGCGGGTGTTGCCGCCAAACAGCTTTTTGAGGGCGTTCATGGTGTCAGTCCTTGTGTCCGGAAGGTTCTGGGGATTGCCAGAAGGTCAGGCGGCTTTTCGGGTAGCGGAGGTCATCAGTTTCATCAGGCTTTCCTGGCTGGCCTCGTCTTTGGTCAGGACACCGGTGATGGCGCCTTCGAAGATGGTGTAGATGCGGTCGGACAGGCCCAGGAGCTCGGGCAGCTCCGAGGAAATAACAATGACGCCCTTGCCCTGGTTGGCGAGCTGCTGGATGATGCCGTAGATCTCATACTTGGCGCCGACGTCGATGCCGCGCGTCGGCTCGTCGAGGATCAGCAGGTCGGGGTCCGTGAACATCCACTTGGCGAGGACCACCTTCTGCTGGTTGCCGCCGGAGAGCTTGGCGACACCTTCCTCGACGGAGGGCGTCTTGGTCCGCAGCGACTTGCGGTACTGCTCCGCAACCGTGAATTCCTGGTTGGCGTCCACCACGAAGTTGTGGCTGATCTTGCGCAGGTTAGCCGCCACGGTGGTCGTCTTGATGTCATCCAGGAGGTTCAGGCCCAGCGACTTGCGGTCCTCGGTGACGTAGCCCAGTCCGGCGTCGATGGCCTGCCGGACGTTCTTGAGGACGACTTCCTTGCCATCCTTGTAGATGTGGCCGTCGATGAAGCGGCCGTAGGACCGGCCGAAGACCGAGCGGGCCAGTTCGGTGCGCCCGGCACCCATGAGCCCGGCGAAGCCGACGATTTCGCCACGGCGGACAAAGAAGTTCGAGCCCTTGCAGACCAGGCGGTCCTGGATGGCCGGGTGGCCAACAGTCCAGTCCTTGACCTCGAAGAACACCTCGCCGATCTTGGGTGTGTGGTCCGGGAACCGGGATTCCAGTGTCCGGCCCACCATGCCCTTGATGATCCGGTCCTCGTCCACGCCGTCCTTCTTGACGTCCAGCGTCTCGATTGACTTGCCGTCGCGGATGATGGTGATCGAATCGGCCACCTGCTCAATCTCGTTGAGCTTGTGCGAAATGATGATCGACGTGATGCCCTTCGCCTTCAGGCCCAGCATCAAATCCAGCAGATGCTGGGAGTCGGATTCATTAAGGGCTGCAGTGGGCTCGTCCAGGATCAGGATCTTCACGGACTTGTTCAGCGCCTTGGCGATTTCCACCAGTTGCTGCTTGCCGACGCCGATTTCCTTGATGGGGGTGTCCGGGTCATCCCGGAGGCCTACCCGCGCCAGCAGGTCCAGCGACCGCAGCCGGGCCTCGGCCCAGTCGATGACGCCCCGCTTGGTGGGTTCGTTGCCCAGGAAGATGTTCTCCATGATGGACAGCTCGGGGATCAGCGCCAGTTCCTGGTGGATGATGACGATTCCGGCATGCTCGCTGGCCCTGATGTCCTTGAACTGCTGGACCTGGCCCTGGTACACGATGTCACCGTCGTAGCTGCCGTAGGGGTAGACGCCCGAGAGGACCTTCATGAGGGTGGACTTGCCGGCGCCGTTTTCGCCGCAGATGGCGTGGATTTCGCCGGCCCTGACCCGGAGGCTCACGTTCGACAAGGCTTTAACGCCGGGGAATTCCTTGGTGATGGACCGCATCTCAAGGATGATCGGATCCGTATGCGTGGTCTGGGACGTCATGAGCCCTAACCCTCCAATGCAATGACTTCTTTGTCCGGCCGGCAAAGCGCAGGGCCGTCTGAACCAAAAGTAAACTGGATCACAGCTGTTGTCGTCAAGTCTTTAACGCAATTGCCGGATAACGAAATGGTCTACGAGCGTCGGATACCTGCATGCTGGAACACCAAAGCCGCCGCCCCCAGGGCCTCGGCGCGGTCGCCCAGCGAGGACATGGCCAAGGTGGTTGTTTCGCCGATCACCGGCACGGCGTGCCGGATCAGCCCCCTGCGGATAGGGTCCAGCAGGATGTCGCCCAGGCCTGCCAGCGGCCCGCCCACCACGATGACTTCGGGGTTGATCAGATTGGCCACGTTGCCCAGGGCACGCCCCACCGCCAGGCCTGCGTCGTCCACCACGCGGAGGGTTGCCGAGTCCCGGTTTAAGGCTTTCCTGACGATGTCGGCGGGCGTCAACGGCCGGTCCTCGCCGCGGCTCAGGAGCTCGATCATGGTGGTGGTGGACGCGATGGTTTCCAGGCATCCGCGGTTCCCGCACCGGCACACCAGCCCTTGCTCGTGGATGGTGGCATGGCCGATTTCGCCGGTGATTCCCACGTTGCCGTAGTACGGCGCTCCGTTGAGGATCAGGCCGGCGCCGATACCGGAACCGATCTTCAGGAACAGCAGGTTGCTGACCCCCGAATGCTGCCCCCAGGTCACTTCTGACCATGCGCCCAGATTCGCGTCATTGTCCACAAACACGGGGATTCTCAAGGTTTCCTCAAGATGCTGGAGGATGTTGATGCCCACCCATTCGGGAAGGATTGCCCCCTGCGCGACGGTGCCGGTCCGCCGGTCGATCGGGCCTGGAATTCCGACGCCGGCGCCCACCATGTAGCTCCGTTCCACCCCGCTTTCCCGGAGCAGTTTCTCCAGCAGCACCACCGCCGCCTGGATGCCGTCGTCCGCCTGGTGGCCCAGCGGAAGCATCACCGACTCTTCTGCAATGACGTGGTAGCTGAGGGAGGCCAAGACCACCCGCAGGTGCCGGCGGCCGAAGTCGATGCCGACCGCAACGGCGCCATTGCTGTTGAGCCGCACGTTCAATGCCCGGCGGCCGGAACTGGTAATCGGTTCGGTGGAGGCCAAGCCGGAGTCCAGCATGATTTTGACGATGTTCGAGACGGTGGCAGTAGAAAGCCCCGTCTGCCGGGCGAGCTCCGCCTGCGTGGACGGACCCCCCATAAGGGCCTCAATGATCCGCTGCTGGTTCAGCTGCCGCAGGGCTGACTGCGAGCCGGGATTCTTGGGCTTGCTCCTCGTTGAGCGCGTGGTTGCGGACATGCTAAGAAGATTGCCCTATCGTTCCTCTTGTAGTCAAGAAGTTAACGCATAACGTCGGACGGGTGTCCGGTAAACGCGTCTGACCTCTTTTGCGAGCCGGCCGTGGGCATTCCGTCCCGCGGCAGGGGGCGGACGGGTCCAAACGACCCGTCTCCTTCCCTGCAGCGCTGGCTAGGCTGGAGGCAGTCAACAGTCCGGCCTGTCCAGTCACCACGGACAGGCATACAGAAGGTGGTAATGATGCTGCTGTCCGTCCTGCAGGCAAACGCCGCGGTCCTGGACGTTGAGGCGAATCTCCGGACCATTGACGAGGCTGCCAACCGGGCCGCCCGCGCCGGCGCCGGCCTGCTCCTGACGCCGGAGCTGTTTCCGGTGGGCTACGCCCCACTGCGGCTGCGCAGCGAACTGGACCCGGCAACCCTTCCCGCACTCCGCGAAAGCCTCGCGGGGATTGCCCGCCGCAACGGGATTGGCCTCGTTTACAGCCTCCCGGCCGAAGCCGCCGGTGGCGCAGGTGACGGCGCTGCCGCCGCCCAAAAGGGCAACGGCTCCCGGTACATGGACCGCGCGGGCGGTCCCGGCTGGCACATTTCCGCGTCCCTGGTGGACGCCACCGGCGCGGAACTTCTTCGGTACGCCAAGGTGCACCTCTTCGGCGACGAGGAACGCAAGGCATTCGTCGCGGCCAGCGAGCCGCCCGCCGTCGTCGACTTCCTCGGCATCCGCACCTCATTGCTGATCTGTTACGACATCGAATTCCCGGAAGCCGCGAGGGCCGCAGCCGCGCGCGGCGCGGAACTGCTGCTGGTGCCCACCGCCTTGTCCGCGGGCTATGAGGCGGTGCCCCAGGTCCTTGTCCGCGCACGTGCGCTGGAAAGCCAGCTCAACGTGGCCTATGCCAACCACTGTGGCGCCGAGGATTCCTATACGTTCGGCGGGGGAAGCGTGGTGGCGGGGCCGGATGGCGGCGTGCTGGCTGCGGCGGGCACTGCTCCGGAACTGCTGTTCGCCACCGTGGGCACGGAGGCTGTCCGCGCCGCCAGGAACGACGTGCCCTACCTGAGGGAGCGCCGGCCGGAGCTGTACCGCGCGTGGGAGGCCGGGCTTGCGTCCGGCCCGGCCCAGTCCGCGGATCACCGGGCCTAGCTGCCCGCCGTCGGGCCGGTCAATGCGTCCGCGTACTGCAGTGCAATCCACAGCTCTGCCCGCACCTGCGCCTGGTTCAAGTCCATCCCGAGGAGGTCTGCAAGGACCCCGACCTGGCGCCGCACGCTATTGCGGTGAAGTCCCAGCAGCTTGGCGGAGCCGTCCCAGCTGCCGTTCTCGGTAAGCCAGCCGCGAAGCACCGCCAGCAGCGGATCGCGCCGGTCCGGTTCCAGGGACAGCACCGGATGAAGGAGCCGTTCCGCCAGCATGGTCCCTGCTTCGCGGCCCAGCAGCCCGGCCACCGACCATTGAACCTCGTCGGCGCGGACGCTTTGCCCGCTCCTCTGCACGCGGCTCCGCAGGGAACCCGCATCCTGATATGCGGCGGCAAGGCCGGTGAGTTCGGTGGGTTCGCCGACCACCAGGCGCCACCCGAGCTTTTCGACCTCGGCGAGCAGGGAGTCGTCCACCTTCAACCGGGTCACTGCAGCGAATCCGTAATCGGTGATTTCCACCAGCTTGGTATCGAACAGGCGCCGCCACTGGAGGAGCTCCCGGACCGGGCTGTCCCCGGCGGGCCACTCCGGTGCGTCCATCTTGATGCCCTGCACCACGCGCATGGCCGCGGACCGGGTGGAGGACAGGCTCTGCGCCATCAGGTCCCTGAGTGCGTTCAGGTGCCTGGCGCTCCCGCTGGTGAGGCTTTCGGGGTGCAGAAGCACAGCCGTAGCCAGCTGGCTGGGTGCCAGCGAACCGCTGGTTCGCTGCCGGACCAACAGTTCGAGGAGTCCGACGGCGGACTGGACCACGTTGTTCTGTGCCGGCGTCAACGGTGCGTCTGAACCCAGGACCAGTGCCCCCAGGTTCGCGTCCTTGGTGCTGCGCAGCGGATGGCCAACCACCAAGGCCGAGCCCGGCAGGTCAAACCCGTCCATCTCCACCCGGGGGCCGCTGCCGGAGAACAAGCGTTTGAGCATGGGTTCCAGCAGGGAAAGCTCGACGGCGGGGCTGCCGCCGCCGCTGGTGCCGCGGGCCCGGACCCGGCCGTCCGCTCCCACCATCACTGCCCAGACGGGCACGCGCTGCACCAGCGCCGCCAGCAGTTCGTGTTCCGGCCTGGGGGAGAGGACTGCGCGCATCAACTGCCGGTTGGTTTCCGCCAGTTGCCGGAAGACCCGCGCAGTATCGGACTCCAGCAGCTGGGAGAATTGGAGGCCGATGGCCGCGAACGGGAGCGATTCCGGTACTTCGAACAAGGTGAGGTTGTGGTGCCGGCACGCATCGATGACCACGTCCGGGACGGCGTCGAAGTAGGGCCTGATTCCGAATCCCAAGGCCGCTACCTTGGCGTCTACCAACCGCCGGACATACGCGTCCGCGCTGGCGGGCGCCCCGCCGTTGCCCAGGAAGGGAAGGCCGGCGGTCAGCAGGAACTCACCCTCGGGCAGGTAGGGCGTCGGATCCTCCAGCTCACTGGGTTCCACCCAGCGCAGCAGCCGGTCGCCGCTGCCGCCGTCGTGGAGCGTCTTCAACACCGGCGGCAGTTGGTCGAGGAACTGCTGGAGCGTGACGAAGCTCAGCCGGCCGGCTGGTGCGGGCTCAGTGGGCATGGCGGACCGACCCGGCGGAGCGGCCCGCCCGGGCCGCGGTTGACCCGTGGTGGCGGTGTGCAGATAGTCTCATGGTTGGCAACTATAGGTCATATTGCACCGCCTTGAGAGTTGGCTCACATGCCAACCTTGGGGAGGGGAAACCGAAAACTACTCTGAAGGGACGTCAACGGTGACTGTGCCTGTGACCACCGAAAAACCCATTGCGCCGGGTGCCTCCCGGCCGCGGCTGGCAGACCAGCTCCTGCGCCGCAAACCAATCGGCCAGATGGTCAGCGAAGCCGGGAGCGGCGAGGGCGGCACTGCACTGGTCCGCAGCTTCGGCGTCCTCCACCTCACCATGATCAGTGTTGGCGCCACGCTCGGGACCGGGATCCTGGTGATCCTTGGCGAGTCGGTGCCGCTGGCCGGGCCGGCCATCTGGATCTCGTTCGTCATTGCCGGCCTGGCCGCGCTCCTCTCGGCGGTGTCGTATGCCGAAATGGCCGGCCTGGTTCCGGTAGCGGGCTCCAGCTATTCCTACTCCTACGCCACCATGGGCGAGGGCATGGCGTGGATCTGCGGGTGGTGCCTTGTCCTTGAGTACGCCGTTTCCGTGGCCGCCGTAGCCGTAGGTGCCGGCCAGTACGTCAATGAAGCGCTGGCGGCGTTTGGGCAGGTGCTGCCGGATGCGATGTCCCAGCCTCCCGGCGACGGCGGACTGGTGAACATCCCGGCGATGGCCATCGTGGTCCTGGCCCTGGTCCTGCTGGTCCGCGGCGCCCGGGAAAGCGCCTGGATCAATACGGCAGTGGTGATCATCAAGATCGGCATCCTGCTCTTCTTCTGCGCCGTTGCCTTTACCGCGTTCAATGCGGGCAATTTCGAACCGCTCCTGCCCATGGGCGCCGCCGGTGTTTCCGCAGCTGCCTCGCGGGTGTTCTTCTCCTACATCGGCTTTGACGCGGCTTCCACCGCCGGCGAAGAGGCCCGGAACCCCAAGCGCGACCTTCCCCGGGCCATCCTGCTCTCGATGGTGATCGTCACCAGCGTCTATGTCCTCGTGGCGGTTGCCGCCATCGGGGCCCGGCCCTGGGGCTGGTTCGACGGTACCGAGGCCGCCCTCGTCCAGATCCTGGAGGAGACCACCCACCAGCCGTGGATTGCGCTGGTCTTCTCCATCGGCGCCGTCCTGGCCATCGCCAGCATCGTCCTCACCGTGCTGTACGGCCAGACGCGCATCCTGCTCTCGATGTCCCGGGACGGCCTGGTGCCCAGGGTCTTCGGTCGCGTCTCCGCCCGGACCGGCACTCCTGCCGCCGGAACGCTCATCGTGGGAACCGCCGTCGCCCTGACCGCAGGGCTCGTGCCGCTCGGCGCGCTGGCGGACGCCACCAGCATCGGAACGCTGTTCGCCTTCGCCCTGGTCAACGTCGCCGTCATCTACCTGCGGCGCAACCGCCCGGACCTGGAGCGCAGTTTCCGGGTGCCCCTGTATCCGGTCACGCCCGTGCTGGGAACGCTCATGTGCGCCTACCTCATGGCGAACCTTGGTGCCGATACCTGGCTGGTCTTCGGCGCCTGGATGCTCGTAGGGATTGCCATTTACTTCGGCTACGGACGCCGAAACTCGAAGGTAGCGGCCCTGAGCGAGCTCGACTACCGTGAACTGACCGCCAAGGCCCCGCGCCAGGAACCTGTGAAAGCAGAACACTCATGACCACCGCCACCGAACTGCCGGCCCCTGATCCCTCCAGCACCTCCACCGGGCCGGACACAGCAACCGGGCAGGGCCCCGACGGCCGGGCGCCCATCACCATGCTGAACCCCGATTTCCCCTTCAGCTACGACCACTACCTGGCCCACCCGGACGGCATGGGCTCCGTCCCGCCGGAGCTCTACGGCACTGAAGTGGCCGTCATCGGAGCCGGGCTCTCCGGCCTGGTGACCGCCTACGAGCTGATGAAACTCGGCCTGCGCCCGGTGGTCTACGAGGCAGACCAGATCGGCGGCCGCCTCCGCACGGCAGCCTTCCCGGCAGCTCCCGGCGTGGTGGCGGACCTCGGCGGTATGCGGTTCCCGGTCTCGGGCAAGGCTTTCTACCACTACGTTGACCTGCTGGGCCTGGAAACCAGTGAGTTTCCCAACCCCCTGGCCGAGGCCACCTCCAGCACCGTGATCGAGCTGGCAGGCAAGAAGCACTACGCGGAAAAGCCGGGAGACCTCCCGCCCTTTTTCCGTGAGGTTGCGGACGCCTGGAAAGCGGCCGTCAACGACGGCGCCAAGTTCACCGAAATGCAGGACGCCATCCGCTCCCGCGACACGGCCCGGATCAAGGAACTGTGGAACGAACTGCTCCCGCTCATGGATGAGCAGACCTTCTACGGGTTCATCGCCGCGAGCGATTCGTTCAAGGAGGCAGGGTTCGCCCACCGCGAGGCTTTCGGCCAAGTGGGATTCGGCACGGGCGGCTGGGACACCGACTTCCCCAACTCCATCCTGGAGATCCTCCGCGTGGTCTACACCGACGCGGACGACCAGCACCGGTTCATCCGCGGAGGAGCGCAGCGGCTCCCCGAGGCACTCTGGCAGCACGCGCCGTCGGACCTGGTCCACTGGCCCGCCGGCACCTCCCTTGCTTCGCTCCACTCCGGCTCGCCCCGCGGCGCTGTGGGGAAGATCAGCCGCGATCCGGACGGAAACCTGCGGATCCGTGAACGCTGGGGCCGTGAGGCCAGCTACCCGGCGGTGGTGAGCACGTGCCAGTCGTGGTTGCTGTCCACCCGCATCCACACCGAGGAAGCATTGTTCCCGGCTGAGCTGTGGACCGCCATGGAGCGCTCGCATTACATGCAGTCGTCCAAGACGTTTGTCATGGTGGACCGGCCGTTCTGGAAGGACACCGACCCGGACACCGGGCACGAGGTCCTGTCCATGACCTTGACGGACCGGCTGAACCGCGCCACGTACCTGCTGGACAACGGCCCGGACCAGCCCGCCGTCATCCTGCTGTCCTACACCTGGAACGACGACGCCCTGAAATGGCTTGCCCTGGACGCGGACGAACGCGTGGAGCTGATGCTGCACTCACTGGAACAGATCTACCCCGGCGTGGATATCGCCGGGCACATCGTGGGGCAGCCCATTACCGTGTCCTGGGAAGCCGACCCCAACTTCATGGGCGCCTTCAAAGCCAACCTGCCGGGGCACTACCGATACCAGCAGCGGCTGTTCACGCACTTCAAGCAGGACGCGCTGCCCGAATCCCAGCGCGGCATCTTCCTGGCCGGCGACGACGTCTCTTTCACAGCCGGCTGGGCCGAAGGCGCCGTCACCACCGGGCTGAACGCCGTATGGGGCGTGGTGAACCACCTGGGCGGGACATCCGCGCCCGGCAACCCCGGCCCGGGTGACCTGCTGGACGCAATGGGGCCAATCAGCCTGGACTAGCGCCGGCTCGGCGTCGAAACCTACTGGTGGAGCTCGCGGTGTTTCGCTGCGAGCTCCACGTAGTGCGCCGCATTGGCGCGGACGCCGTCGAACTCTTCCTCCGTGAGTTCGCGGCGCACCTTGGCGGGCACCCCGGCAACCAGGGACCGCGGCGGAACCACGGTTCCTTCCAGGACGACGGCGCCGGCCGCCACCAGCGAGCCGGCACCGATCACGGCGCCGTTGAGGACGGTGGCGCCCATGCCGATCAGGCAGTCGTCCTCCACCGTGCAGCCATGCACGACGGCGGCGTGCCCCACACTGACACCCCGGCCCACCGTGCAGGGGAAGCCGGGGTCGGCGTGCAGCACCACGTTGTCCTGCAGGTTGCTGCCGGCACCCACGCTGATGGCCGCGGTGTCTGCGCGCACGGAGACGCCGTAGAAGGCACTGGAATCCTGGTCCAGGGTCGCCCGGCCAATGATGGAGGCTGAGGGCGCTACGAACGCTGTTTCATGGACAGCCGGGGAGTTGCCGGCGAAAGGGTACAGAGGAGCCATGGCTTCACCCTAAGCCACGCCTGCGCCCAACTGACTCGCGGCAGATGCCGTTTTGCGGCCCCAAAACGGCATCCTCTGCCAGCTGGTTGAAGCCAGTTGAAGACCGCGTCAGTTGAAGACCACTGTCCGGTTGCCGTCCAGGAGCACCCGGTGCTCGGCGTGCCACTGCACGGCCTGGACCAGCGTGCGCCCCTCCACGTCGCGGCCCATTTGCACGAACTGCTCAGGGGTGCGGGCGTGGTCCACTCGGATAACTTCCTGCTCGATGATGGGCCCCTCATCCAGGGCGGCCGTCACGTAATGCGCCGTGGCACCGATCAGCTTCACGCCGCGGGCATGTGCCTGGTGGTATGGCTTGGCGCCCTTGAAGGACGGCAGGAACGAGTGGTGGATGTTGATGGCCTTGCCGGTCAGTTCGGTGCAGAGTTCATCGGAGAGGATCTGCATATAGCGGGCCAGGACCGTCAGTTCGATGTCGTGCTCCGCGATGATGGCGCGCAGCTTGTCCTCCGCCTGCACCTTGGTGTCCTTGGTCACCGGGATGTAGTGGAACGGGATGCCGTAGAACTCGGCCAGCCCTGCCAGGTCCTGGTGGTTGGACACGATGGCCGGAATCTCGATGGGCAGCGTGCCCGAGCGCTGCTGGAACAACAGGTCGTTGAGGCAGTGCGCCGAGGTGCTGGCCATCACCAGGGTGCGCACCTTGTCGCCGACAGTATTGAGGTTCCACTGCATGGAAAAGGCCTCCGCCACCGGTTCCAGCGCGGCACGCAGCTCGAACTTGGGCGCTGCAGTGGTCACCTCAACGCGCATGAAGAAGTTTCCGGTCGAAGGGCTGCCGTACTGCTGTGAATCCGTAATGTTGCATCCTGCCACCAGAAGGGCGCCGGCCACCGCGTGGACGATTCCGGGACGGTCCGGGCAGGACAGGGTTACCACATACGCTTGGTTCAGCAGCTGTTCATTCACGCGTAATAGCCTACCCGCGCTGCGGACGGTGCTTTTGATAGGCTGGAGTGGTCGCAACTGGCGTTGGGTGGCTAACCACCAGGGAGCGGCAATCACGAAGACCACGGATCGTACGCCTGGGCCGAGGGTCATGTTTTGCCGGTTGTGGGGCTGCTCCTGCGTCAGTGCAGCAGCACCATGCCCCGTGCTTCCACGCGGTGTCATCAACGCGGTACGGGGGCGCGCCAGCCGGTAGCCTGACCTAAGCAGTGCCCGTATCCCTAGCCAGGAGTTCTTCGTGACTACTACAGCCACCTCAACCACAGCCGTCAGCAACCAGCCGCTGGCAGAGCTCGACCCCGAAATCGCCGCAGTCCTGGACCAGGAGCTTGGCCGCCAGCGCGGCACCCTGGAAATGATTGCCTCCGAGAACTTCGCGCCCCGCGCCGTGATGGAAGCCCAGGGCTCCGTCCTCACCAACAAGTACGCCGAAGGCTACCCGGGCCGCCGCTACTACGGCGGCTGCGAGTATGTCGACGTCGCCGAGCAACTGGCCATCGACAGGGTCAAGGCCTTGTTCGGTGCGGAGTACGCCAACGTCCAGCCGCACTCCGGTGCCCAGGCCAACGCCGCTGCGCTCTCCGCCATGATCACCCCGGGCGACAAGATCCTCGGCCTGTCCCTGGCGCACGGCGGCCACCTGACCCACGGCATGAAGCTGAACTTCTCCGGCAAGCTGTACCAGGTTGCCGCGTACCAGGTCGAGGAAGACAACTTCCGCATCGACATGGACAAGCTGCGTGAGCAGGCCATCGCCGAAAAGCCGCAGGTCATCATCGCCGGCTGGTCCGCCTACCCCCGCCACCTGGACTTCGCCGCGTTCCGCTCCATCGCCGATGAGGTGGGCGCGCTGCTCTGGACCGACATGGCACACTTCGCGGGCCTGGTTGCCGCCGGACTGCACCCCAGCCCGGTGCCGCACTCCGACGTCGTCACCTCCACCGTGCACAAGACCCTCGCCGGTCCCCGCTCGGGTGTGATCCTGGCGAAGGAACAGTGGGCCAAGAAGCTGAACTCCAACGTCTTCCCGGGCCAGCAGGGCGGCCCGCTCATGCATGTCATCGCCGCCAAGGCCGTTGCCTTCAAGATCGCCGGCACCCAGGAATTCAAGGAGCGCCAGGAGCGTGTCCTCGAGGGCGCCAGGATCATCGCCGACCGGCTGAACCAGGCCGATGTCGCCGAGGCAGGCGTCTCCGTCCTCACCGGCGGCACCGACGTCCACCTGGTACTGGTTGACCTGCGCAACTCCCAGCTGGACGGCCAGCAGGCCGAGGACCTCCTGCACTCCGTGGGCATCACCGTCAACCGCAACGCCGTGCCCTTCGACCCCCGCCCGCCGATGGTCACCTCCGGCCTGCGCATCGGTACCCCGGCCCTGGCCACCCGCGGGTTCGGCGCTGCCGAGTTCACCGAGGTCGCCGAGATCATCGCCACCGCGCTCAAGGCCGGCAACGGCGCCGACGTCGAGGCCCTGCAGTCCCGCGTTGACAAGCTGGCCGCCGATTTCCCGCTGTATCCGCAGCACGAGCAGTGGTGACCAATGACTGAAACCACCACCGCGCAGATCCTTGACGGCAAGGCCACCGCCGCTGCCATCAAGGCCGAGCTGACTGACCGCGTGGCCGCACTCAAGGCCAAGGGCGTCATTCCGGGGATCGCCACCGTACTGGTCGGTGCGGATCCGGCCTCGCAGTTGTATGTGTCCATGAAGCACAAGCAATCTGCGCAGATCGGGATGAACTCCATCCAGCGCGAACTTCCCGCGGACGCCACCCAGGAGCAGGTGGAGGCCCTCATTGACGAACTCAATGCGGACCCTGCCTGCCACGGGTACATTGTGCAGCTGCCGCTGCCCAAGCACCTGGATACCGACGCGATCCTGGAACGCATCGATCCCGCCAAGGACGCCGACGGGCTGCACCCGACCAACCTTGGCCGGCTGGTGCTGAACGTCAACCACAAGATCACCACACCGCTGCCCTGCACCCCCCGCGGCGTCATCGAGCTCCTTGAGCGCAACGGATACAGCCTGGCAGGCAAGCATGTTGTGGTGGTGGGCCGCGGCGTCACGATCGGCCGGTCCATCGGCCTGCTGCTGACCCGCCGGGACGTCAACGCCACGGTGACCCTGACCCACACCGGCACCACGAACCTCTCCGAACTGCTCCGGCAGGCGGACGTGATCGTGGGTGCTGCCGGCGTCAAGTACATCGTCAAGGCGGCGGACGTCAAGCCCGGCGCCGCGTTGCTGGATGTCGGAGTTACCCGCGAGACCGATCCTGAGACGGGCAAGAGCCGCGTCTACGGCGACATCGATCCCGCCGCTGCGGAGGTGGCCGGCTGGATCTCGCCGAACCCTGGCGGCGTCGGACCCATGACCGTGGCGCTGCTGATGACCAACGTGGTGGAAGCGGCAGAACGCGCAGCCGGCATCGCGCAGTAGTCCCGCCACCGGGCGCACGACGGCGGCACGGCACCTTTCGCAGGAAAGGCGCCGTGCCGCCGTCGGCCGTTATAACGAAACTGCAAGCGCACTTCCACATGCGCCGCACCTCAACTAGTCTGCACAGGTGCACAACGAAGCCATCCTGCCCTCCGGCACCATGACCGCGCATCGGCCATCCGGAGTGGTCATCTCCGCAGAGAACCTGACCAAGACGTACGGCGATGTGGCGGCCGTGGACGGCATCACCTTCAGCGTTCCGGCGGGGGAGTCCTTCGGGCTGCTGGGTCCGAACGGGGCAGGCAAGTCCACCACCATGAAGATGATCGGCGGGGTCACCCGGCGCACCTCGGGCAACCTCAGCATCATGGGACTGGACCCGGACACGCACGGGCCGGAAGTGCGCGCGCACCTGGGCGTGGTGCCGCAGCAGGACAACCTCGACGAAGAACTGCGCGTCCGCGACAACCTCCTGGTCTACGGCCGCTACTTTGGCCTGCCCATGAGCTACCTGAAGCCAAAAGCCGACGAACTGCTGGAGTTCGCGCAGCTGACGGACAAAGCCAAGTCCAAGGTGGACGCGCTCTCCGGCGGCATGAAGCGGCGCCTGACGATTGCCCGGTCCCTCATCAACGAGCCCAGGATCCTGCTGCTGGACGAACCCACCACAGGCCTGGACCCGCAGGCGCGGCACATCCTCTGGGACCGGCTCTTCCGGCTCAAGGAACAAGGCGTCACCCTGATCCTGACCACCCACTACATGGATGAGGCCGAACAGCTCTGCGACCGGCTGATCGTCGTGGACAAAGGCCGGATCATGGCTGAAGGGTCACCGGCGCAGTTGATCCGTGAGCACTCCACCAAGGAAGTGGTGGAGTTGCGTTTTGGCTCGGAACGCAACGCAGCCATCGCGTCCCGGCTTGAAGGCATCGGTGACCGCCTCGAAGTCCTGCCGGACCGGGTGCTGATGTACGCGCACGACGGCGAGTCTGCCCTTGAGCAGGTCTCGGCCCGCGGCCTGAGGCCGCTGACGTCGCTGGTGCGCAGGTCCTCGCTGGAGGACGTCTTCCTCCGGCTCACCGGGCGGAGCCTCGTTGACTGAACCACTGGCCGCTCCGCAGTCCGCCCTTAGGGCGCACCGGCCCGACATCTCGGCTGCCAAGGCCCGGCGCTGGGGCGCCTTCTACTATGCGGAGCAGGTGCTCCGGGTCATGAAGGGGTACTCCTGGTCCATTGTGATGTACAGCGTGGGCCAGCCCGTGGCGTACCTGTTTGCCATGGGCGTGGGCCTGGCCACCCTGGTGGACTCCGGCAATGCGGCGTTCGGCGGCGTGTCCTACCTGGCCTTCATCGCCCCGGCGCTGCTGGTCTCCGCTGCCGTGATGACGGCCGCGAACGAGTTCACGTTCCCCGTCATGGACGGTTTCAAGTGGCGCCGAATCTACTTCGGGCCGCACGCGTCACCGCTGACTCCACAGCAGATCGCGGCAGGACAGATCATGGCCGTAACACTGCGCCTGCTGCTGCAGTCTGCCATCTACTTCGCCGCCGTGGCGCTGTTCGGCGCCTCACCGTCCGGCTGGGGCTGGGCCGGGATCCTGGTGGCCACCCTGACGGGCCTTGCCTTTGGGCTTCCGCTGATGGCCTACTCCCCGTCGATCACGGAAGACAAGGGCCAGTTTGCGCTGGTGATGCGGTTCATCGTAATGCCGCTGTTCCTTTTCTCCGGGACATTTTTCCCGCTCGAGAACCTCCCGCCGGCAGTGCGCTGGGTCGGATGGATCTCGCCCATCTGGCACGGTACCGAACTTGGCCGGGTACTCAGCTTCGGCTACCACGAAGCGCCACTGCTGACCATCCTGCACATCGCCGTCCTCGGCGGACTGGCCGCGTTGGGTTGGCTCCTGACCCGGCGCCGCTTTGCCCTGAGGATGGGCCAATGAGCGCCGTCTCAGGCCGCGCCGCCAGCGTGACCGAGGCGGCGCGCAACCGGACGTTCGGGCCGCTGTACTCGCGCAATGCAAAGGCCGTCATCTCCCGGGGACTGATGGCGACGCGCAGCACCAACTGGCTGGTGATGGTGTCCGGATTCTTCGAACCAGTGCTGTTCCTCGTGTCCATGGGGGTGGGCCTGGGTGCCATCGTGGGAGACGTCCGCGGACCCGACGGGACTTCCATCAGCTACGCGGCGTACATCGCCCCTGCCCTGCTTGCCGTGTCGGCGATGAACGGCGCCGTGTACGACTCCACCTGGAACGTCTTCTTCAAAATGAACTTCGCCAAGCTCTACCAGGGCATGCTCTACACGTCGTTGGGGCCCCTGGACGTTGCGGTGGGGGAGATCTTCCTGGCCCTGCTGCGGGGCATGCTCTACGCCACCGGCTTCACCGCCGTCATGGGAGCCATGGGGCTGATTACCACGGCCTGGGCGCTGCTCATGATTCCGGCTTCGGTGCTGATTGCCTTCGGCTTCGCCAGCCTCGGCATGGGGATCACCAGCTTCCTCAAGACATTCCAACAAATGGACTGGATCAACTTCATCCTGCTGCCCATGTTCCTGTTCAGCGCCACGTTCTACCCGCTGAGCGTCTACCCCGAGCCCATCCAGTGGTTCATCCAGGCCATGCCGCTGTGGCACGGGGTGGAACTGCTGCGGCAGATCAGCGTGGGAAGCTTCACGGCCGCCACACCGTTGCACGTGGGCTACTACCTGGCCATGACCGCCGTCGGAATGCTCCTGACCACCCTCCGCCTGCGGAGCCTCTTCCTCAGGTAGCAGCCCCTGTTCGCCCGGGGTGGAAGACGGCCGGAGCACTGCCCGCCATTTGAGACAATGGCTGCATGCGAACTTTGGGCAGCTCACCGTCATCCTCCAAACCCGCCAGGGGCGGCTTTTCGATGTTCCGCATCAGCGGGCCGGGCCTGATGGTCCTGGTAACGGCGTTCATCGTTGCCGTCCTCTTTGCGGCAAACCAGAACGACGTCGTGGGTTGGGTTGTTGCCATCATTGCCGGCTTCTGGCTGGCCCTGGCTGCGTTCGTGGTCTTCAGCATCCAACGGGCCGCCAGGAAGGCGGGGGCAAAGCTCACCGAGGCGCAGAGCGCCTTCAACGCCGCCGCCGGCCGCGCTCCCGCGCCCGCTTCCGCCGACCATGGCGGAACCCGCGTGATCTACGAACGCTCCGAAGCTGAGGAAGTTCGTGACCTCAAGCTTGACCACTCCTTCAAGATCGTCCAGGTGCAGGTCCGCGTGGTGGAAGAGGAGCGCGCCAAGGGTGCGTCCGCCAACCAGGACACCATCAACCGTGCCCTGGAGACCATCGAGATCACAGCCACCAACGCCCGGGACATGATCAAGTCCTCCGGCGGCAGCGGAGAGCCGGTCGCCGGAACCATCATCGACTAGAGTGGAGCGGGTGAGCTCGGCATTGAACAAGGACCACCTTCGCATCGCATCCGTCAACGTAAACGGCCTTCGGGCTGCCTACAAGAACGGGATGGCGGCGTGGCTTGAGCCGCGGGACGTGGACATTCTCTGCCTGCAGGAGGTACGCGCCCCTGACGCGATCGTCCGGCAGCTGCTCGGGGATGACTGGCATATCCTGCACGCCGAAGCGGAAGCGAAAGGCCGTGCCGGCGTCGCCATCGCGTCCCGGCAGGAACCCCTCGCCACCAGGAACGGCATCGGCGACGACTACTTTGCCACGGCCGGGCGCTGGGTGGAGGCCGACTTCCGGTACCCGGATGCCGCCGGCAACCCCGTCCAGCTCACCGTAGCCAGCGCCTACGTGCACTCGGGCGAGGTGGGGACGCCAAAGCAGGACGACAAATTCCGTTTCCTGGACGCCATGATCACCCGGCTGCCGGAGCTGGCCAAGCACAGCGACCATGCGCTGGTGGTGGGAGACCTGAACGTCGCCCACACACCGTTCGATATCCGGAACGCCAAGGGCAACGTGAAGAAGGCCGGTTTCCTGCCGGCGGAACGCGCATACTTCGACCGCTTCCTGGGCGAGGAAATCGGCTGGCACGACGTCCACCGGAACCTGTCCGGCGAGATGGACGGCCCCTACACCTGGTGGTCGCAGCGCGGAAAGGCCTTCGACAATGACACCGGCTGGCGCATCGACTACCACCTGGCCACCGCAGGGCTGGCGTCCGGTGCCCTGTCCGCCGTCGTCGACCGTGCCGCCTCGTGGGACACCCGCTTCTCCGACCACGCCCCGCTGGTAGTGGACTACCAGCTCTGAGCCCGAAAGTTCTTCCATGACCAGCCAGACTTCCCAGCCAGCCAAGAAGCGCATACTCTCCGGCGCCAAGCCGACCGCCGATTCCCTCCACCTGGGCAACTACATCGGAGCCGTGCGCAACTGGGTGGATATGCAGGCGGAGTACGACGCCGTATTCTTCGTCCCGGACCTGCACGCCATTACGGTGGACTTTGAGCCCGGGGAACTTGCCAAACGGACCCGCATCGTCGCGGCCCAGTACATCGCCGCCGGTATCGACCCGGACAAGAGCATCTTCTTCGTCCAGTCACATGTGCCCGAGCACGCGCAGCTTGCCTGGGCCCTGAACTGCATCACGGGCTTCGGCGAGGCGTCGCGGATGACCCAGTTCAAGGACAAGACCCAGAAGTCCGGAGCGGATTCCGCCACGCTGGGCCTGTTCGCCTACCCCACGCTGATGGCGGCCGACATCCTGCTGTACCAGAGCGACCTCGTGCCCGTTGGCGAGGACCAGCGCCAGCACCTTGAGCTGACCCGCAACCTGGCCCAGCGTTTCAACACCCGGTTCGGCCAGACCTTCACCGTGCCCGAGGCAACGATCGTCAAGGAAAGCGCCAAGATCTACGATCTCCAAAACCCCAGCGCCAAGATGTCCAAGACGGGTGAGTCGCCCAACGGTGCCATCCAGCTGCTGGAAGATCCCAAGATCGCAGCCAAGCGCATCAAGTCCGCTGTCACCGACGCCGGAACGGAGATCCGCTTTGACGCCGAGGAAAAGCCCGGTGTGTCCAATCTGTTGACCATCTACTCCGCCCTCACCGGCAAAACGGTCACCGAGCTGGAAGCCGAGTACCAGGGGAAGATGTACGGCCACCTCAAGGTGGACCTCGCCGAGGTGGTGGTGGATTTCATCACACCGATCCGCAACCGCACGAACGAGCTCATGGCTGATCCCGCCGAGCTCGACCGGCTGCTGGCCCTGGGCGCCGACCGGGCCCGGGAGATCGCTTCGGTCACCCTCGCACGGGTGTACGAGCGCATGGGCTTCCTGCCGTCCCTCACCCTCGCTGGAGTCCGCTAGCGCCATGTCTTCGAAAAACGCTACCGCCAGGGGAAGCGCGTGCTCTGCCGGCGAGGCGGAGCGGACCCGGCGTAACCGTTACGAGGACCAGCCCGGCCAGGATGCCGTGGCGGAAGGCGGCGCGGCCGGGACCGAAGACGTCAGCGTGGGCGTCATCCTGGGTTTCCCGGACGAGATTGCCGCGGAGCTGCAGCGCTGGCGCGCGTCATTTGGTGACCCGATGGCCGGAGTGATACCGGCGCACATCACCCTGATCACCACCACGCCCACGCAGGATTGGGAGGGCAACCCGACAGCACGTCCGCGAGGTTGCCCGCTGCCAAAGGCCTTTCACGGTCACCATCGCCGGGACGGGAACGTTCCGTCCCGTCTCGCCTGTTGTCTTCATCAAAGTGGAGGACGGGTTCGAACACTGCGTGGATCTGCACCGCAGGCTGCAGCAGGGTCCCCTGCACCGCGAGCTGCCGTTCGCCTACCATCCGCACGTCACGATTGCCCACGACGTCGCCCCGGAAAGCCTGGACGAGGCCGAAACGGCACTAAAGAACTATAAGGCAACCTTCCCCGTGGTTAGCATGGGACTCTATGAGCATGATGCCGACGGCATCTGGCAGCTAAGGGAAGAGCTGGATTTTGGGACCGAAACTAACAACGACGCCGGCACCCCCTTCACGGACGCTGCCGCGAACACCGCAACGGACGCCGGCTGACCAGCAGCCCCTGCCTACTGAAATCGCCCGGCTGAAGCTGGACGTCATCCAGAAGCGCAGCGACTGGCATAAGGCGCGCCGCTCCGGCGGCAAGGTTCCTGCCCTGATGGCGTGGATACAGTTGTTCACTGCCCGGCTGAACGTCGTGCGGCCCATGCGGGCATTCAGGCATTACGGACTCCATTACGGACCGCTGATGAGCGCGGGCATCGGCTTCAACATGTTCTTCTCCATCACGGGCCTGCTGGCCACCGGCTTTTCCGTGGCCGGCCTGGTACTCCGCGGCCAGCCGGCCTTGCTGGACACCATCATCAGCAGCGTGGCCAGGAGCGCCCCGGGTCTGTTGAAGGTCAATGGCGGCGATGGCCTGGTGGACCCCAAGGACTTGCTGGATCCCAGCGGACTGGGCTGGACGGCCGTGATCAGCGCCGTGGTCACCGTGGTTACTTCGCTCGGCTGGATCAACGGCCTCCGGGACGGACTCCGCGGGATTGTTGAGTTGCCTCCGCTGGTGGTCAATCCCATCCTGCTCAAGCTGCGCGACGCCGGGACCCTGCTCCTGCTGGGCGTGGCGCTGGTGATCAGCGCTGGCGCATCGCTGGTGTTCGGCACCGCCGCAGGTTGGGTTGCCGATTTCCTGCATCTCAGTGACGCCTTGGCCGGCCCGCTGACCACGTCCGTCAAGATTGTGGTGCCACTGGTCCTGAACTGGGTCACCGCGCTGATCATGTTCCGGCTGGCTGCCGGGTTGAAGCTTTCCCGCCAGGCCCTGCTCGAGGGGACCATCCTTGCTGCCGTGGGCACCACCGTGCTGCAGATCTTCAGCACGGAACTGCTGGGCGGAGCCAGCCGGAACCCCATCCTGGCGCCGTTTGCCATCATCATCGGCCTGCTCATCTGGTTCAACCTGGTCAGCCAGGCCTACCTCGTCTCCGCAGGGTGGTCAGCGGTGCGCGAGGCCGACCTCGCGTCCGGCGGCAAGCCCCGCAAGACGATCCTTGGTGCCCGCCGGGCGACACCCCAAACCTGACCCGGGCGAACGGGCACCTAGGGAAAGGGCAGCAGCCCTTCCCACCGCACCGTCCAGCCCGGCGGGAAACCGGGGGAGCGATGGTCAGGGCCGTTGTCCCATCCGGCAGCCATCAATGCTGTGGCGGCCAGGAGGCCGCCGTTGCCGGGCAGGTACAACGGCAAGGAATCGGTTTGGCGGTTGTGCCCGTTGGGCAGGACCGTATTCTTGCCCGCATCCTGCAAAAGGACGTCCACAGCGGTCTCCGGATCGCCCAGGCGGGCAGCGGTCATGGCCATGACCGGGTAATCCCAACCCCAGGTACTTTCCCAATCCCAGCCGGCCAGGACATCGGCCAGCGTGGCCCGCATGATGTCTTCGTCAATGAGGTCCGTCCGCGGCAGGACCCCCAAAGCGCACAGCATTGACGGGTGGTCGGTCCTGATGGTGAACGGCTCCACGTCTATCGCTGCGTAGGCGCCGTCGATGACCCGCGGCGGAACGAGTCCTCCCGCAACGTCCTGCCACGCCGCCACAGGTTCCAGGCCCATCCGTTCCCGCCATGAGGCGGCGGTCCGGAGGCCCCACTGCCAGTACGCCAGTTCAAAGGTGGGATTCGTGACGGAGGCCCGGATCGGGCCGTAGCTTTCCTGGGCCGGTACGATGGGCGGCCCCAATTCGAATCCGCGCGCCGTGGGGTGCGCGAAGCTGGCCATGAACGAGGCCGACTCGAACACGATCTCCGCGAACTCATCCAGGATCTCCTTGCAGGGATTGGCGCGATAGACAAGTTCTGCCAGGTAGATGGGGTGCGGCTGCTGCCAGAGAAGGAAGGTGCCGATCGGACTGGGGCTCTCCCGCCCGTCCGGGCCCACTTGCTTGGGCCAGCGGACGCCGTCGAACCCTTGGGCCCTCGCCGTCTGCCGCGATGTTTCGAGGACCGTGGCGTACCACCGCAGGGACGGCAGCAGGAGTTCCGAACGGCCCCAGAGGGCGAAGTGCGCAGCGTGCCACCAATGCATCTCCAGATGGAACCGTCCGCGCCACGAATTGCAGACGAGCCCGGTTTCCTGGGGCGGGAGGGACCCGGCGCAGTTGACCGCCGTCAGGTACTGGGAGAGGACAATGCGGCGCTCAAGTTCCTTGGCGCGGGCGTCTCCGGTCGCACCCAGTTCCACGGCCGCGCCCGTGGTCCAAAACCCCTCCCAATGGGCCGCGGAGGCAGCGGCAATGCCGTTGCCGGGGCTGTTGCTGCCGGGGAGGGGCCCGACGGCGGCACTGGCCCTTGCGTCTCCGCGCGGCAGGTCCGCCGGCAGGAGGGCGTCATCCCCGGGTCGCGGGATACAGTCGCCGTCGCCGGCCGGTGCAAAGGCCAGCGCGACGTCGAGTACGCCGGGGCCGCCGGGCAATGTGCTGATCCGGATCCGGTGCCTGCCCGTTTGCTCCACGACGAGTCCGCTGCCGCTGACCACCATCCGGTACCGGGCGTTGTCCAGTTCACGGTGAACGGTCCACGTTGTCGAGCCGGGATGGACCTCTGACGCGACAGGCTTCCCGAGGGTGGTGGTATGGGCCTCGGGCCGGCTCCAGTCGGCGGCGTTGTGCCAGGCCTCGGATCCGTAAGGGAAATCAATGCAGAGCACCAGCCCCTCGTGGAGGGCGGGTGATTCCACGTGGAGGCCCAGTTCATCGCGACGCGGATGGCATGCGGTGAGGACGTCGACCGGCCGGCCACCAAGGGTGAAGCGGCTGTGGACGGTGCCAGTCCACAGGTCGAGGGTCTGCACGGTGCCTGCCAGGTCTGTTCGGCTGATGGCCTGTTCGGTTGAGCCTGGCGCCAGCATGAAGCCGATGCGTGCCAGGTCCAGCCGGTGCGGATTGGCCCGCAGCCATGTTTCGGCGGCCGAGGTGCCGGTCTCGCGGTCGTTGACGATGTCGCCCACCATGTCCACGTAGGGCACAGGCCCGCGGGGGGACTCGTAGGAAACGGTGGAGCCGGCCAGTCCGTAGGGTTCCTCGGCGGGACGGGAATGCCAGCCCCACTGGGACTGCGTACCGAGGAGTGTCCCGGGCGGGAGGGCGTCGTCGCGGGCACCCACCGGATAGTCGGCCGGGAAGGTCTGGACGCCGGTCAGGTCCATTGTGAAGGCAAACTCGCCGTTGCCCACCGACACCGGACTTCGCGGGTCCACTGTTCGCTGGCTGACGTTGTGCCTCGTGACCAAGGCCCTCCTGTCGATGGGCGCGGCGCTGCCCGGCGAGGCTTTGGGCGTCACCGCGCGGTCGGTGGTGCCTTGGCTGTGCACGCTGAACGGCCTCCTGGGGAATGCGGGAATGCGGGGGTAAAGCACCGTTACGACAAGCCGCCTGACCGGGTAACTTACCCTGCGGGAAAGGCGTGGTGCGGGAAAGGCGAAGAGTTAGAAAACGTTTTCCCGCCTTTATCCTTGCGGCGCGCCGGGGCCACTGTCAACCCTTGGTACGCGTTATGCGCGTCAGAAACTCACGGCATTGGCAGGCGAAGCCATGGTGCACATTCGGGTGGGAATGAGCCCTTGACGTCGGAAGCAGGCCTTTGATACGTTTCACGAAATCGCTTTCTCATCTCGGAAGAAGCTTGCCCAATGACGCGAAAAGTTATCCGAACCCTTCGTAAATCAACTGCCATCCTCACGGCCGCGGCACTCCTTGGCCTCACCGCGGCATGCTCCAGTACCCCATCCAACAAGCCTGAGGACGGCCCTGTCGAAATCCGTTTCTCCTGGTGGGGCAACGCAGGCCGCGCCGACCTGACCAACAAGGCCATCGCCGAATTCGAGAAGGCCAACCCGAACATCAAGGTCAAGCCGGAGTACGGCGACATCGGCGGATACTTCGACAAGCTTGCCACCCAGGTGGCCGCCAATGATGCTCCCGACGTCATCACCATGGGTGGCGCCTATCCGGCGGAGTATGCCAACCGGGGTGCCCTGCTGGATTTGGCCACAGTCAAGGGCCCGCTGGATCTGTCAAAGATGGACCAGGGCGCACTGGAAAACGGTCAGGTCAAGGGCAAGCAATACGGGGTGTCCACCGGTGCCAATGCCCTGGCGATCGTCGCCAATCCGGCGGTGTTCTCGGCGGCGGGAGTCCCGCTGCCGGACGATACTTCCTGGAGCTGGGACGACTTCGCGAAGATCGCGGCGGATGTCACGGCCCACAGCCCCAAGGGGACCTACGGAACCGCCACCGTGCTCACCCACGACTCCCTGGACGCCTTCGCCCGCCAGCGGGGTGAATCGCTCTACACCCAGGACGGCCAGTTGGGGCTCGGCAAGGAAACGGTCCAGGACTACTTCGACTACTCACTGAAGTTGAGCGAAACCGGGGCGGCCCCAAGCGCCTCCGAGACCGTCGAGAAGCTCAACGTCAGCACCGAGCAAACCCTTCTGGGCATGGGCAAAGCGGCCATGATGCTGACCTGGAGCAACTCGTTGTCCGCCCTCAGCAAGGCATCCGGCGCCGACCTCAAGCTGCTCAAGCTCCCGGGTGAAAAACCCACGCCCGGCATCTGGCTCCAGTCCTCGCAGTTCTACACCATCTCGGCCCGCAGCAAGCACGCTGACGCGGCGGCAAAGCTCGTGAGCTTCCTGGTCAACGACCAGTCGGCGGCCAAAATCATCCAGAGCGACCGGGGCGTTCCCAGTAACGCCGACATGCGCAACGCCATCAAGGACATGCTCACGCCGCAGGGGAAGGTGGAGGCCGACTACATCAACCAGATCGGCAAGATGGACTTTGCCCCGACGTACATCGGACCCACCGGCTCGACGGCCGTCTCCGAAATCACGGCCCGGATCAACACCGATGTCCTGTTCAAGAGGCTGGCGCCGGACAAGGCCGCCGAGCAGTGGATCAGCGAGAGCAAGGCTGCCATCGGCAAATAGTCCCGGTGCCCGGGCGCTCCCTGGAACGGGGCGTGATTCATGCGTCGAGGTACTGGTCGGCCCACGCCGCGATGATCCGGGCCGCGCGGGCGGCCTGGCCCTTGCCCGTCAGCAGATGATCGCTACCCTCGAGGGAGACGAAATTGCGCGGGTGCCGGGCGGTCTGGAAAATCGTGCTGGCGTTCTCGATCCCCACGGTGTTGTCGGTGGGGGAGTGCAGCACCATCAGCGGTTTGTGCAGCTGCCGGATGCAGTCAGTCAAGTCGGCGTTCTCCAGGTCTTCCACGAAGTGCCGGCGGATCTCCACCCGCTTCCCGCCCAGGTCCACCTCGGCGCTCCCCTCGCTGAGGATCCGGTCCAGGGCGGCGTCAAAGACATGTGCCACATGCTTGGGGGAGAAGGGCGCGCCCACCGTCGCCACGGCGTCGAGCTCGGGGATCTCCCGTGCGGCCGCCAGCACGGCGGCACCACCAAAGGAATGGCCCACCAACAAGGAGATTTCCTTCCCCTCCGCACGCATGAACTCCGCGGCCTTCACCGTGTCGGCCACCTTGTGGCTGAACGAGCCGGCGGACCATTCGCCGGCCGAGCCGCCCAGGCCAAGGTTGTCGAACCGCAGCATGCCAATGCCGCTGTCCGCCAGTGCCTTGCACATCCGGGACGCGGACGGGCTGTCCTTGCCGAGCGTGAACCCATGCGAAAAGACTCCCCAGCCCTTGACCGCGCCTTCCGGGACGTCGATTATTCCGGACAGCGTCTCACCGGTTGAGCCTGCGAAGGATACTTTTTCGGAGCGGGACATGCTGTTCCCTTTCGCTTGGTAGGAATGGCTGTGCGCCCACGCCCGCCGGGTTCCCGGGCCAGGCGTGCACGGTCAGGGGACGGGTGGGGAGAAACAACGACGGCGCCCCCACCACATGTGGTGAGTGACGCCGTCGGCCGTTCTTGCTGTTGTTGGACCTGCTAGATCTTGCGGGCGAGGATGGCCTGCTTGACCTCTGCGATGGCCTGGGTCACCTGGATGCCGCGGGGGCAAGCCTCTGAGCAGTTGAAGGTGGTGCGGCAGCGCCACACGCCTTCCTTGTCGTTCAGGATCTCCAGGCGCATGTCGCCGGCGTCATCACGGGAATCGAAGATGAAACGGTGGGCGTTGACGATCGCGGCGGGCCCGAAGTACTGCCCGTCCGTCCAGAACACCGGGCAGGAGGACGTGCACGCAGCACACAGGATGCACTTGGTGGTGTCGTCGAAGCGTTCACGGTCCTCGGCGGACTGCAGGCGCTCCCGGGTGGGCTCGTGGCCCTTGTTGATCAGGAAGGGCATGACTTCGCGGTATGACTGGAAGAACGGCTCCATGTCCACGATCAAGTCCTTCTCCACCGGCAGGCCCTTGATGGGCTCCACCGTGATGGGCTTGGACGTATCCAGGTCCTTCAGGAGGGTCTTGCACGCGAGGCGGTTGCGGCCATTAATGCGCATGGCATCGGAACCGCACACGCCGTGGGCACAGGAGCGCCGGAAGGAGAGGGTACCGTCCGTCTCCCACTTCACCTTGTGCAGGGCGTCCAGGACACGGTCCGTGCCGTACATGGTGAGGTGAAAGTCGTCCCAGGTGGCTTCCTCGGAAACCTCCGGGTTGTACCGGCGGACCCGCAGGTGGACATCGAACGTGGGGATTTCCCCGCCCCCGCCAACGCCGGCAGGCAGTTCAACCTTTGAGGCTGGCTCAGCGATTTCAGCGGTCATCTTAGTACTTCCTCACCATCGGCTCGTAGCGGGTAAAGACAACCGGCTTGGTGGCGAGGCGGATGCCGGCGATTGATTCCGCCGATCCGTCGGCCGGCGCATGGTCATCCTTGTACGCCATGGAGTGCTTCATGAATTTCTCGTCGTCACGCTCGGGGAAGTCCTCGCGGAAGTGGCCGCCGCGGGATTCCTCACGGTGCAGGGCAGCCACGGTCATCACCTTGGCCAGTTCCAGCAGGAAGCCGAGCTCAACGGCCTCGAGCAGGTCCAGGTTGAACCGCTTGCCCTTGTCCTGGACGTTGATGCGCTTGTACCGCTCCTCGAAGGAGGCGATGTCGCGCAGCACCTGGTTCAGGGTATCGGCGGTACGGAACACCTGCATGTTGGCGTCCATGGTGTCCTGCAGTTCCTTGCGGATCTGGGCAACCTTTTCGTCACCGGTGCCGTTGCGGGCAATGTCCAGAAGCTCGGTGGTGTAAGCCAACGGGTTCTCCGGCAGTTCCACGAAGTCGGCAGTCTTCGCGTACTCGGCGGCGGCCACGCCGGCCCGCTTGCCGAAAACGTTGATGTCCAGCAGGGAGTTGGTGCCCAGGCGGTTGGAACCGTGGACGGACACGCATGCCACTTCACCGGCGGCGTAGAGGCCCGGCACCACGGTGTCGTTGTCCTGCAGTACCTCGGTTTGAATGTTCGTCGGAATACCGCCCATGGCGTAGTGGGCCGTGGGGAACACCGGTACGGGCTCGGTGTACGGTTCCACGCCCAGGTAGGTCCGGGCGAACTCGGTGATGTCCGGGAGCTTGGCGTCAATGTGCGCCGGTTCCAGGTGGGTCAGGTCCAGGAGCACGTAATCCTTGTTCGGACCGCAGCCACGGCCTTCACGGACTTCGTTGGCCATGGAGCGGGCCACGATGTCGCGGGGCGCCAGGTCCTTGATGGTGGGAGCGTAGCGCTCCATGAAGCGCTCACCCTCGGAGTTGCGCAGGATGGCACCTTCACCACGGGCTGCTTCGGAGAGCAGGATTCCGAGGCCGGCAAGGCCGGTGGGGTGGAACTGGAAGAATTCCATGTCCTCCAGCGGGATGCCGCGGCGGAAGGCGATGCCCATGCCGTCACCCGTGAGGGTGTGTGCGTTCGAGGTGGTCTTGAAGACCTTGCCGGCGCCGCCGGAGGCGAAGACCACGGACTTGGCCTGGAAGACGTGCAGTTCACCGGAGGCGAGGTCGTAGGACACGACGCCGGCCACACGCTTCTGCTTGTAGGGCGTGCCGTCCTCGCGGACAGCATCCTCTTCGACCGTCAGCAGGTCCAGGACGTAGTACTCGTTGTAGAACTCAACGTTGTGCTTGACACAGTTTTGGTACAGGGTCTGCAGGATCATGTGGCCGGTGCGGTCTGCGGCGTAGCAGGCGCGGCGCACGGGAGCCTTGCCGTGGTCGCGGGTGTGGCCGCCGAAGCGCCGCTGGTCAATGCGTCCCTCGGGCGTGCGGTTAAACGGCAGGCCCATCTTCTCGAGGTCCAGCACGGCGTCGATGGCTTCCTTCGCCATGACCTCTGCAGCGTCCTGGTCAACCAGGTAGTCGCCGCCCTTGACGGTGTCGAACGTGTGCCATTCCCAGTTGTCTTCCTCGACATTGGCAAGGGCTGCACACATGCCACCCTGCGCCGCACCCGTGTGCGAGCGGGTGGGGTAGAGCTTGGTCAGTACTGCTGTGCGCGCGCGCTGACCGGACTCGATCGCGGCGCGCATGCCAGCGCCACCGGCACCGACGATGACGACGTCGTACTTATGGACCTGCATACCAGACGCTCTTTCTCTCAAAATTCGCTATCAAACAACGGGGCGGCTTCGCCTGCTCCGCAAAACAGGGCCCGCGGGTAAGCCCGCGGGCCCGGGGTTGTGCCTGGACTAGGCAGGGCAAAATCCGCCCGGAAGGGCCACGCCGTCCACAACGGGGCAGGGGTTGAAGGTGAAGATCACCAGGGTGCCCAGCAGGATGATGACCACGGCGGCTGCGTAGAGGACGGTCTTCAACCAGCGCCGCGTCCCCGTCTTTTCGGCGTAGTCGTTAATGATGGTCCGCACGCCATTGGTGCCGTGCAGCATTGCCAGCCACAGCATGGCCAGGTCCCAGAACTGCCAGAACGGGTCCGCCCACTTGCCGGCGACGAAACCGAAGTCAATGGCATGGATGCCTTCGCCGACCATGAGGTTCACGAACAGGTGCCCGAAGATGAGGACCACCAGCACCACGCCGGAGAGGCGCATGAACAGCCAGGCGATCATCTCGAAGTTGCCGCGCGAACCGCCGCTGCGGCGGTACTGGGGAGCTACCCGGCCGCTGCGGGGGCTCTCGATGGTTGCAGTCATGGCTTAGTGACCTCCGAGGGCGAGGGACAGGTGGCGGATGGAGAACGCAAGCATGGTCACGATCCAGAGGGCCAGGACTGCCCACAGCATCTGCCGCTGGTACTTGGCGCCCTTCTTCCAGAAGTCGACCGCGATGATCCGCAAGCCATTGAAGGCGTGGAACACGATCGCGGCCACAAGCCCGGTCTCGCCCAGCGCCATCAGCGGGTTCTTGTAGGCGCCGATCACAGCGGTGTAGGCCTCCGGCGACACACGCACCAAGGAGGTGTCCAGGACGTGGACCAACAAGAAGAAAAAGATCACTACACCGGTTATGCGGTGTCCTACCCAGGACCACATGCCTTCACGGCCGCGGTACAAGGTGCCAGCTGGTTTTGTCGGCACTGATAAACCTCCCTGCAACACAGCGGCGCTGGCATGAGATCCATGCGGGGGGAACGCCTGCTGCGAGAGCACTCGTAGCTCAGGCCTAAATCTAGGCTTCGCTTACAGCTTATTCAATTTAGGAGATTCTTGGAGACCAGTGCTGGAGCGGTTTTTCGGCGAGAATGAGACGAACGCCACACGGATGCGGTGATTTGGGCCATGCGATGACGGAGCGCGCCGGTGGACAGCCCGTGGCGGGCCGCCGCCGCCGGCCGTGGGCCGTCAGCTAAAGTAGCGGTGATGAGTACAGACAAAGTGACAAGCCCGGCCTCACCCCTTGACCGCTTCATTGCGGTGATTCCGGCAGGCGGAGTGGGGACCCGCCTCTGGCCCCTGTCACGAGCAGCAGCTCCCAAGTTCCTTCACGATCTCACAGGATCGGGCAGCACCCTGCTGCGTGCCACCTACGACCGGCTCCACCCGCTCGCGGGCAGCCGGGTGCTGGTGGTCACCGGAAAAGCGCACCGCGACGCCGTGTGCCGCCAGCTTCCCGAGGTCCAGGACGCGGACCTTGTCCTGGAATCGGAGCCCAAGGACTCCGCAGCGGCGATCGGCCTCGCCGCAGCCATCCTGCACGCGCGGGACCCGGACACCATCATGGGGTCCTTCGCCGCCGACCAGGTGATCAGCCCGGACCACCTCTTCCAGGACGCCGTCCGGGAGGCAATCCATACCGCCGCGGCCGGCAAGATCGTGACCATCGGCATCAAGCCCACGCACCCGTCCACCGGGTTCGGGTACATCCGCTCCGGCAAGGAATTGCACATCGACGGAGCTCCGAGCGCCCACGATGTGGTGGAATTCGTCGAAAAGCCCGACGAAGTGGTGGCCCAGCAGTACGTCGACAGCGGTGACTACGTGTGGAACGCCGGCATGTTCGTAGCCCCCGTGGCACTGATGCTCAAGCACCTCGAGGCCAACCAGCCGGAGCTGTTCAAGGGCCTGCAGGAAATCGCGCAGGCCTGGGACACCCCCGAACGCGACGAGGTCACTGCCCGGATCTGGCCCACCCTGCCCAAGATCGCCATCGACTACGCAGTGGCCGAGCCCGCCGCCGAAGCCGGGGACGTCGCCGTCGTGCCCGGGACCTTCCGCTGGGACGACGTTGGCGACTTTGCCTCCGTCGGGCGGCTCAACAGCGCCAAGGAAGTGGACGACGTCACCGTCCTGGGCGAAGGAGCGCGGGTATTCACGGAGAACTCAAGCGGTGTGGTGGTCACGGACACCAAGCGCGTCATCGCCCTGATCGGTATCCAGGATGTGGTCATCGTGGACACGCCGGACGCGCTGCTGGTCACCACCATGGCCAACTCCCAGCGGGTCAAGGCAGCGGTCGACGCCCTCAAGGCCAGCGGGGACACGGACGTCCTTTGATCGCCCTACCTGCCGGCGCGTCACGGCGCCGGCAGGTTCACGTTGTAACGGGGCGTCAGTGAATGGCCCTTATCGGGGCCGTGATCGCTAGAGTAAAACAGTGCGCAATTACACTACTGAAGCCGAGCCCACCGCCTTGGTGGCGCCGTGGCTTGAACCGCTCCTGCCGGAACTGATCGAATTCCGGCGGGACCTCCATGCGCACCCGGAGCTTTCCTTCAAGGAGTTCCGCACCACCGACAAGCTTGCGGAGCGGCTGGAGGCCGCTGGGCTGAGCCCCCGCCGGCTCGAAGGCACCGGCCTGACCGTGGACGTCGGCGAAGGCCCCATCGCCACCGCGCTGCGGGGTGACATCGACGCCCTCCCCATCATCGAGGAAACCGGCCTGGCTTTCGCGTCCAAGAACCACGGCGTCACCCACGCCTGCGGCCACGACGTGCACACCACCACCATGCTGGGTATTGCCCTGGTGTTGCAGCGCATGCACCAGGAATCGCCCCTGGGCGCGACGGTGCGGATCATCTTCCAGCCCGCTGAGGAAACCATGCCCGGCGGGGCGCACGCGTGCATTGAGCAGGGCGTGCTGGAGGGAGTTCCCAGGATCCTCGCGCTGCACTGCGACCCCCGCATCGAAGTGGGCAAGGTCGGAACCCGGATTGGCGCCATCACCTCGGCCTCGGACACCATCCGGATTGAACTGTCCGGCCGCGGCGGCCACACGTCCCGACCGCACCTCACCGAGGACCTCGTCTTCGCGCTTGCCCAGATCGCCGTCAACGTTCCGGCCGTCCTGTCCCGCCGGGTGGACGTCCGCAGTGGCGTGTCCGTGGTGTGGGGCCAGATCACCGCCGGATCGGCGCCCAATGCCATTCCCGGCTCGGGCTACATGGCCGGAACCATGCGCTGCCTGGACCGTGACGCCTGGCACGCCGCCGGCGAACTCCTCGACGAGGTGGTCCACCAGGTGGCCGCGCCGTATGGGGTGGACGTCCACCTGGAGCACACCAGGGGAGTGCCGCCCGTGGTGAACTCGGAACACGAAACGGCAATTATCGAGGCGGCTGCGCGCGCAGAGATCGGCGAAAGCGCCGTGGTGCTGACCCCGCAATCCATGGGTGGCGAGGACTTTGCCTGGTTCCTTGCGGAACTTCCGGGAGCCATGATGCGCCTGGGCACCAAGACGCCGGGCGGGGAGGACTACGACCTCCACCGCGGCGATTACATCCTGGACGAGCGATCGCTGGGCCTGGGGATCCGCGTGCTCACCGCGGCAGCGTTGAGGACCATCAGGGACATCGAGCAGCCGCCCGCGCTGTAGCCGCCCCGCACACCGTCCACGCCGCGTCCGTGCCTTGGCGGCTTGTTTGCGCCGGCGCCGGTAACGCTGGTGGATCACGACGACGGTCAACGGGATGGTCTCGTGAGTCCAGTTGAGTTGTGCACAATCTAATTGTGGGCTATTGTTTTCTCATGACCGAAGCTCCCCGCCTGGACCGCCAAGTGTGTTTTGCCTTGTATTCGGCTTCCCGGGCCGCCACCGCCGTGTACCGGCCAGTGCTGGATGAACTGGGGCTCACTTACCCGCAGTACTTGGTGATGCTGGTGCTGTGGGAGGACGAGCCCCGCGGGGTCAAGGAACTTGGCGGGGAGCTCGGGCTGGACTCGGGGACCCTGTCGCCCCTTCTCAAGCGGCTGGAAGCACTGGGGCTCGTGGAACGCCGCCGGTCAGGCGAGGACGAACGGCGCGTTGCCATTCACCTCACGACGGCAGGCCGGGAACTCAGCGTCCCGGCCCGGGCCATCCCGCAGCGGCTGGCTGACGCCGCAGGGCTCTCGCACGGAGAGCTCGAACAACTGCGCGCCACCCTGGGCAAGCTCACGGCCGCACTGCACCAGTCGCTCTAAGCGGCGCGCCACCCTGCACCATCCCACCTACAGGACGGACATTTTTCGTGAAGACTCTCTACACCGCCGAGGCGCTTGCCTCCGGCGAAGGCCGTGACGGCACTGCACGCAGCAATGACGGCAAGCTGGCCGTGGACCTGGCCAGCCCCGTGGAGTTGGGCGGCAGCGGCCGCGGGACCAACCCTGAACAGCTTTTCGCCGCCGGGTACGCCGCCTGCTTCCACTCCGCACTGCGCCTGGTGGGCCGCAAGGCAGGCGCCGACCTCACCGATTCGGCCGTTGCGGCGAAAGTCCACCTGGGACAGCTGGACGGCGGAACGGGCTTCGGGCTTGCCGCCGAACTGGAAATCGCCCTCCCGGCGCTGGACCTTTCCACCGCCGAGGAACTGGTGGCCAAGGCGCATGAAGTGTGCCCCTACTCGAACGCCACCCGGGGCAACATCACCGTCGACATCAAGATTTTGGAGTACGCAGCATGAGCACCGCACTTGCCACCAGCACCCGTGAAATCCGCCTGGCCTCGCGCCCTGTGGGCCGTCCTGCCAGCGATAACTTCGAGCTCGCCGAGTCCCCGCTGCCCGCCCTCGAGGACGGCCAGATCCTGGTCCGGAACCTCTTCATGTCGGTCGACCCCTACATGCGGGGCCGGATGAATGACGTGAAGTCCTACTCCGCGCCGTTTGCCGTGGGCAAGGCGCTCGACGGCGGCGCGGTAGGCGAGGTGGTCGCGTCCCGTTCGTCGGCACACAAGGAGGGCGACGTCGTCGTGCATTCCCTCGGCTGGCGGGAGTACGCCGTGGTTGACGGCGCTGCAGCCACCCCGGCCCGAACTGACCTGGCCCCGGCATCCGCCTTCCTCGGCGCCCTGGGCATGACCGGGCTGACCGCCTACTCCGGCCTCTTGAAGGTCGCCGAATTCAAGCCGGGGGACGCCGTGTTCGTCTCCGGTGCCGCCGGTGCGGTGGGCTCCCTGGTTGGCCAGATCGCCAAGGCCATGGGCGCCGCCCGCGTGATCGGCTCCGCCGGTTCGCCGGCCAAGGTGGCCCGGCTGCTGGAGCTCGGTTTCGACGCGGCCTTCGACTACCACGATGGCCCCGTGCTGGAACAGCTGCAGAAGGCCGCAGGCCCAGCCGGCATCGACGTCTACTTCGACAATGTCGGCGGCGAACACCTCGAGGCGGCCCTGGCAGTCCTCAACGTCGGCGGCCGGGTGGCAATGTGCGGTGCCATCGCGCAGTACAACTCCACCGAACCGACTCCGGCGCCCCACAACCTGATGCAGGCCATCGGCAAGCAACTGACGCTCCGCGGCTTCCTGGTAGGCGGTCAGCGGCAGCACGCGGCGGAGTTTGCCGAGAAGATGTCCGGCTGGCTGGCCGACGGCACCGTGCGCTACGACGAGACGATCGTGGACGGACTGGAGAACGCGCCGCAGGCGTTCATGGATCTCCTGGACGGTGCGAACACCGGAAAGATGCTTGTCCGGCTGTAGCCCGGCGCTTACAACTAAAGAACAATCAGCAGTAGGGGCGCCTCCTTTGGAGGCGCCCCTACTGCTTGGTAACAACTTGTAAACAATCTTCGGGGTCAGCTTCCGACGTGCTATGGGGACGTGGCGCAGGCCACTAAAGTAAGTGCCATCAGTGCGCTCCGGCGCAGTGCTGCGTGCCTTCAGTGAAAACAGAATTTCAGCGCCGAAACGGACACTCATTGAATCTCAGCCCGTAGTGCCACTCGCATCATCCCTGGAGGAAAATTGAAGAAATCACTGCGTGCCGGCTTCAAGCGCGGTTCAATGGCCGGTGTGGCCACCCTCGGTGCGTCCGCCTTGCTGCTGACCGGCTGCGGGGCCGCCCCGTCCGCGTCCGGCCCCTCGGGTTCAGCCACCGCCTCGGACTACACCGCCTGCATGGTGTCCGACTCCGGTGGATTCGACGACAAGTCGTTCAACCAGTCCGGCTACGAGGGACTGCAGGCCGCCGTCAAGGACCTTGGCATCAAGGAGAAGCACGTCCAGTCCAAGGCTGACACCGACTACGACCCCAACCTCCGCTCCATGGTCCAGCAGGGCTGCAAGCTCACCGTGACCGTCGGGTTCCTGCTCGGCGATGCCACCAAGTCCATCGCGACGGCCAACCCGAACAGCCACTTCGCGATCATCGACTACAACGACCCCACCTTCCCCAAGAACGTCAAGCCGATCGTCTATGACACGGCCCAGGCCGCGTTCCTGGCCGGCTACCTGGCAGCAGGCACGTCCAAGACCGGCAAGGTGGCAACCTTCGGCGGCATCAACATCCCCACCGTCACCATCTTCATGGACGGTTTTGCCGACGGCGTGAAGTACTACAACGAAAAGAAGGGCAAGAGCGTCCAGCTCATCGGCTGGGACAAGGACAAGCAGGACGGCACCTTCGTCGGCGACTTCAAGCAGGTGGACAAGGGCAAGGTCCTCACCCAGGGCTTCCTCGACCAGGGCGCAGATATCGTCCTTCCCGTGGCCGGACCCGTCGGCAGCGGCGCGGGCAGCGCGATCCTCGACGCCAAGTCCAAGGGCAAGGATGCCAAGCTCATCTGGGTTGACTCCGATGGCTACCTGACGGCCCCCGACTACAAGTCCGTGATCCTTTCTTCTGTCCAGAAGACCATGGCCACCGCTGTGGAGACGGTCATCAAGGACGACAAGGACGGCAAATTCGACGCCTCGCCGTACATCGGAACCCTTGCAAACGGCGGTGTTGCCCTGGCTCCCTTCCACGACCTCGATTCCGCCGTGCCGGCGGACCTCAAGGGCGAACTGGACCAGCTGAAGAAGGACATCATCTCCGGCACCGTCAAGGTCGAGTCGAAGTCCAGCCCCACCAAGTAAGCACTGAACAGCGGGGCGCGCTGCCCTTCCGCCGTTACCCCGGCCGGAGGGCAGCGCGTTCTGTTTTGCTGGCAACGCACGCTTGCCAGCGCCACGCAGGCGTTACTTTTCCTGCCTGCCCGCCCTGCCCAGAAACCACCCGTAACACTAGGCTGGGACTACCCGCTGCCTTGCCGCCGACAGCGCGGCGGAGCAGATCCATACACACACAGATTGGTTGGGGTTTTGAAACTCGAACTGAAGGGGATCACGAAGCGATTCGGGTCCCTGGTAGCCAATGACCACATCGATTTGGTCGTCGAACCGGGGCAGGTGCACTGCCTCCTGGGCGAGAACGGCGCAGGGAAATCCACCCTGATGAACGTGCTCTACGGCCTGTACGATCCGACCGAAGGCGAAATCCTGGTCGATGGCAAGCCTGTCGTCTTCAAAGACCCCGGCGAGGCCATGGCGGCCGGCATCGGAATGGTCCACCAGCACTTCATGCTCATCCCGGTCTTCAGCGTGGCCGAGAATGTCGCGCTGGGCAATGAGACCACCAAGGCCGCCGGCCTGCTCAACCTGGAAGCTACGCGCGAGAAGATCCGCCGCATCTCGGACCAGTACGGATTCGACGTCGACCCCGACGCCATGGTGGAGGACCTGCCCGTTGGCGTCCAGCAGCGGGTCGAGATCATCAAGGCACTGGTCCGAGATGCCGAGGTGCTCATCCTCGACGAACCCACCGCCGTGTTGACGCCGCAGGAGACCGACGAACTCCTGGACATCATCCGGCAGCTGAAGCGCGACGGGAAATCGATCGTCTTCATCTCCCACAAACTGCGCGAAGTCAAAGCCATCTCGGACACCATCACAGTCATCCGGCGCGGCAAGGTGGTGGGGCAGGCGGACCCCACAGCTTCCCCCACCGAACTGGCGTCCGCCATGGTGGGCCGCACCGTGAGCCTGACGCTTGACAAGGCGCCGGCCAAGACGGGTGAGGTGACCTTCAAGGTCCGCAACCTGACCGTCACCGACCACAATGGCCAGCATGTGGTCGATGACCTGTCATTCGACATCGCCAAGGGCGAGGTGCTCGCCATCGCCGGAGTGCAAGGCAACGGCCAGACGGAGCTGACCGAGGCGATCCTTGGCGTGCAGCCGCACGTGGCCGGGTCCATCACGCTCGACGGCGAGGAATTGTTGGGCAAGAGCGTAAAGCATGTGCTCGGTGCGGGTGTGGGCTTCGTCCCCGAGGACCGCACCCTTGACGGCCTGGTAGGCACGTTCACCATCGCCGAGAACATGATCCTGGACCTCTACGACAAGGCACCCTTCGCCCGAGGCGTGGGGATGAAACCGGGCGTCATCGCGGAGAACGCTGCCAAGAAGGTCGAGGAATTCGATGTCCGCACGCCCTCCGTATCCGCCGCGGTGGGCACCCTCTCCGGCGGCAACCAGCAGAAGGTCGTCCTGGCCCGTGAGCTCTCCCGCCCGCTCCGCCTGTTTATTGCCTCGCAGCCCACGCGTGGGCTTGACGTCGGCTCGATCGAATTCGTCCACAAGCGCGTCATCGCCGAACGCGACCACGGAACGCCCGTCATGATCGTGTCCACGGAACTTGACGAAGTACTGCAGCTGGCAGACCGGATCGCGGTGCTCTACCGCGGCCGGCTGGTGGGAATCGTCCCCGCCACCACGTCCCGCGACGTCCTGGGCCTGATGATGGCCGGTGTCCCGGCCGCGGAAGCCGAAGCCAACGCCTCCGCCCATGCTTCCGGCGTAACGGCCGCACCGACGGTATCTGAGCCTGCCGGCCACGAAGGAGAAACCCATGTCTGAGAAGACAACCCCGGACCCGCTGGCCACAGGCAATGACAGCGCCCCGGAGCCCGCCCCGACCCTGGTGCCAGGCGGCACCACCTCCGAGGCCGTCGCCTCCGACGTCGCGCTGGACACCGCCGGCGGCCAGATGCCGCCGTCCGCCGTTCCGGCGGCCACCCAGCTGCGCGGCCGGGACCACCGGGACGGTGACGGATCCGTCCTGCACCAGATCTTCACCGGCAACGCCATGGTCTCCTTCCTCTCCGTGCTGCTGGCCATCGTGCTCGGCGGCATCCTGATGGCGGTGACCAACCCCAAGGTCGCCGTCACGGCCGGTTACTTTTTTGCCCAGCCCGGAGACCTCCTGACCGAGGTCATCCGTCCCTATACCGCACTGGTGCAGGGGTCCATCTTCAACTGGGCCGGCGCCGACCTGGCCGCCCAGCTGTACCCGATCACCGAGACCCTCACGGTCGCAACTCCGCTTATTTGTGCCGGGCTCGGCGTCGCGTTGGCGTTCCGCGCCGGCCTGTTCAACATTGGCGCCCAGGGGCAGATCATCTTCGGTGCGCTCTTCGGCGCCTACGTTGGCTTCGCCTGGCACCTGCCCATCGGCCTGCACCTGCTGGTCGTCATCCTCGCCGGCCTGGTTGGCGGCGCGGTCTGGGGTGGCGTCGTGGGCCTGCTGAAGGCGCGGACCGGCGCCCACGAGGTGATCGTGACCATCATGCTCAACTACATCGCCAACTTCCTGCTGCTCTTCCTGCTCACCACCCCCGCTTTCCAGCGCAAGGGTTCCACCAACCCGATCTCCCCGTTCCTTGACTCCACCGCGTTGTTCCCCGAACTGCTCGGACCCCAGTTCCGCCTGCACGCCGGGTTCCTGGTTGCGATAGCGGCCACCGCCTTCGTCTGGTGGCTGCTGAACCGCTCCACGATCGGTTTTGAGTTCCGCGCCGTTGGGGCAAACCCGAGCGCGGCCCGTACCGCCGGCATCAACGTTGCCCGCAGCACCATCCTGGTGATGGCGATCGCGGGTGCGCTGGCCGGCCTGGCCGGGGTGGCGCAGGTGTCCGGCACGGAAAAGTACCTTTCCGGCGGTGTGGCCGCTTCCATCGGCTTTGACGCCATCACCGTCGCTCTGCTGGGACGCTCCACGCCGTGGGGAACCTTCTTTGCGGGCCTGCTGTTCGGCGCTTTCCGCGCCGGCGGCGTGGCAATGCAGGCACAGACGCAAACCCCCATCGACATTGTGCTCGTCATCCAGTCCCTGATCGTGTTGTTCATCGCAGCACCGCCGCTGGTCCGTGCGATATTCGGACTCAACCCCCGTAAGAAGAAGACCACCACAAGTGGGACCGCAGGTTCGCATACCGGCGGCGTCAAGAGCGGAGCGGCAGCATGAGCGCCACCACACAATCTCCCGCGAGCAAACAACCTGGAACCGGGAAAACCACCGGAGCCAACCGTGCCGCAGGCCGGGCAGGGACAACGGAACTGGTGAGCTGGAAGGCCGGCGTCGGCCTGGGCCTGCTCGCCATCCTGGGCACCGTGCTGTTTGGATTCCTCGCCAACACAAAATCCGCCGGGTTCCGGATCGCCGAAGCCCGCGACCCAAACGCCTCGTCCACCGCAGCCTGGATCACCCTTGTCGTGGCGCTGGCTGCCGCCGGTTACCTCGGCTACCGCTGGATCAGCCAGCGCCGCGAGGGCGGGGGAGTGGACCGCTGGATTCCCGCCACCACCATCGCTGCCGTCGTCGTCCTGGGCCTCGCCGCCCTCGGCGTTGCCCAGGTGGAGAAGATCACCGTGCCCTCGATGGTCTTCGGCTGGATTTGCGCCCTCTTGCTGCTCGGCCTGGCCGGGTACGCCATCCTGCTGACCCTGCAACGGCGGCGCACCCCCGGATGGCTGGGCGGTCTCTTCGCCGTCGTCTTCCTGGTCGGGTTCATGATCTGGATCGTCGCCGGCGGCCGTGACCCCGAACCGTCCATTTCCCTGGGCGGCCTGATGGCAGGAGCGGTGACACTGGCCGTACCACTGGTGTTCGGGTCGCTGTCCGGAGTGCTGTGCGAACGGGCCGGCGTGGTCAACATCGCCATCGAAGGACAGCTCCTGCTCGGTGCGTTCTCCGCCGCCGTCGTAGCCACCGTGACAGGCAATGTCTACGTGGGACTCATTTCGGCGGCCGTCGCCGGCGCACTCGTGTCCCTGGTCCTGGCCGTGGTGAGCATCAAGTACCTCGTCAACCAGATCATCGTCGGCGTGGTCCTCAACGTCCTGATCAGCGGCCTCACCAGCTTCCTGTTCTCCACCCTGCTCACGGCGGACCCGGAACACCTCAACAAGCCCGGCCGGCTCCAGGCAGTGGATATCCCGTTCCTTGCAGACATCCCGATCATCGGACCCATCCTGTTCCGCCAGTCCCTGGTGGGCTACCTCATGTACGTGGCCGTGATCGTGGTCTACGTCGGGCTGTTCCACACCAAATGGGGCCTGCGGGTGCGCGCCGTCGGCGAACACCCCCAGGCGGCGGACACCGTGGGCATCAACGTCAACCGCACCCGCTTCATCAACGTCCTGATGGGCGGCGCGATCGCCGGCATCGGTGGTTCCTTCTTCACCCTGGTGTCGGTGGACGCCTTCAGCAAGGACATGTCCGGCGGTCGCGGCTACATCGCCCTTGCCGCCATGATCTTCGGGCGCTGGAATCCCATCGGGGCCTTCCTGGCCGCCCTGCTCTTCGGGTTCGCCGACAACCTGCAGAGCATCATCACCATCATTGGCTCGCCCGTGCCCAGCCAGTTCATGGCGATGCTCCCCTACGCCCTGACCGTCATCGCCGTGGCCGGCCTCGTGGGGCGGTCCCGGCCGCCCGCGGCCGACGGCATCCCGTACGTCAAGGGGTGACCACGGTGACAGAAACCGGAGCCCCCGGCAACCAATGCAAGCCCGGCGGAGGTACCGGCGTCGATTGGGCCGCCCTCGAGGCTGCCGCCGTTGCCGCCATGGCAAATGCCTACGCGCCGTATTCGAATTTCGCGGTGGGGGCGGCCGCCCTCACCACGGATGGCCGGATCGTCAGCGGCTGCAACGTCGAGAACGCCAGCTACGGCCTCACCCTCTGCGCCGAATGCGCCTTGGTAGGCAATCTGCACATGACCGGCGGCGGCCAATTGCGCGCCTTCTACTGCGTCGACGCCGGCGGCACGGTCCTGATGCCGTGCGGCCGCTGCCGCCAGCTGCTGTACGAATTCCGCGCCCCGGACATGGAAGTCATGACCACCCAAGGCATCAGGACGATGGACCAGGTGCTGCCCGACGCATTTGGCCCCCAACATCTGGAGGAGACCCGGTGACCCAAACCACCAGCAACGCCGAGGCATTCGATGCCGTGGACATCATCCGCATCAAGCGGGACAAAGGCACTCTGAGCCCCGAACAGATCGACTGGACCATCGACGCCTACACGCGTGGAGCCATTGCCGATGAACAGATGGCGGCCTTGAACATGGCCATCCTGCTCAACGGCATGGACCGGGCGGAAATTGCCCGCTGGACCGCCGCCATGATCGCGTCAGGGGAGCGAATGGACTTCTCCAGCCTTCGGCGCCCCGACGGCGGCCTGAAGTACACCACGGACAAGCACTCCACCGGCGGGGTAGGGGACAAGATCACCCTGCCGCTGGCCCCGCTCGTGGCGGTGTTCGGCGTCGCCGTCCCGCAGCTCTCCGGCCGCGGCCTGGGCCACACGGGCGGCACCCTGGACAAGCTTGAGTCGATTCCCGGGTGGCGCGCAAACCTGACCAACGGTGAGATCCTGGCCCAACTCCAGGACGTCGGGGCAGTGATCTGCGCCGCCGGCGCAGGCCTGGCCCCGGCGGACAAGAAGCTTTACGCGCTGCGTGACGTGACCGGCACCGTGGAAGCCATCCCGCTCATCGCCTCGTCCATCATGAGCAAGAAGATCGCCGAGGGCACGGGCTCGCTGGTCCTGGACGTCAAAGTGGGCAGCGGAGCGTTCATGAAGGATGAGTCCCGGGCCCGGGAACTGGCCGAGACCATGGTGGCCCTGGGCAAGGACGCCGGCGTCAACACGGTTGCGCTGCTGACCAACATGAACACGCCACTGGGCCTCACAGCCGGCAACGCCATCGAAGTCGAGGAGTCCGTGGAGGTCCTCGCCGGTGGCGGACCGGAAGACGTGGTGGAGTTGACCGTCAGGCTCGCCGAAGAGATGCTCGCCGCTGCGGGAGTGCACGACGCCGACCCCGCCGCCGCGCTCAAGGACGGCCGCGCCATGGACGTCTGGAACCGGATGATCTCCGCCCAGGGTGGCGATCCGCATGCCCCCCTCCCGGCAGCCAGGGAATCCGATGTCGTCTACGCCCCCGCAGACGGAGTGCTGGTGGAACTCGACGCCCTGGCCGTCGGGGTTGCCGCCTGGCGGCTGGGGGCCGGCCGTGCCCGCAAGGAGGATGCCGTCCAGGCCGGAGCCGGGGTGCGGATGCACGCCAAACCGGGCGCCACCGTCAGGGCCGGGGAACCCTTGATGACCCTGCTTACGGACACACCGGACCGGTTTGCCCGCGCCCGGGAAGCCCTCGAACACGCGGTGGTCATCGCGCCGGATGGTTCACGGCCTGCCCAGCAGCTCATCATTGACCGCATAGCATAGGTACCAATGCAGGCCATCAACGACTTCATCCTCGCCGCAGCCGGACAGCCCTGGGTGCTGGTCCTGGTGCTGGCGTGCTGCGTCATTGACGGCTTCTTCCCGCCCGTGCCCAGTGAATCCGTGGTGGTGGGCCTCGCCGCCGTCGCCGCCACCGCGGATGTCCCCAACCCCCTGCTTCTGGCAGGGGTGGCTGCCGCCGGAGCCTTCGCGGGCGACAACATTGCCTACCTCCTGGGCCGGCGGGTGGGCACCACCCGCTGGGCCTGGATGCGCGGACCGCGGATGCAGGCCGCCTTCCGCTGGGCGGGCCGGGAACTGCGCAAGCGGCCGGCGTCGCTGATCCTGGTGGCCCGGTTCGTTCCGATCGGCCGCGTGGCGGTCAACCTGACCGCCGGAGTCACCCACTATCCCCACCTGCGGTTCGTGGGGCTGACGGTCCTTTCCGCAAGCCTGTGGGCCGGATACTCCGTGACGATCGGGCTGTTCTTCGGCCAATGGTTCGAGGACAACCACGTCCTGGGCGCCGCGATCGCCATTGTCTGTGCCGTAGCCCTGGGCATCCTGGTGGACCTGGTGATCAACAAATTCCGGGGTAAACCCAACGTGGTGGAACGGATCCGGGAACCCGGGACCTGAGCCCCGCGTTTAACCGGATAATTCCGGGCGCCGGGGCGTAGCGTACTGCGTCCCCGCCATGGGACACTTAGGAACGATTTCCGCTTTGGCTGCGGCGCTTCGGCCGTGCCATTTTTTTACAGGAGCAACACCGCGTGGAGTTTATTAATGAGGCCGTGCTCCATGCAGCGGGCCAGTGGTGGATCTACCCCGTACTGCTGGTGTTCTTCTTCGTGGACGGCTTCGCCATGGTGGTGCCCAGTGAGACCCTCATTGTGGCTTTGGCGGCTTTCTCGCGGCACAGCGGCGAGCCCAATCTTTGGATCCTTGGTCTGACCGCCCTGATCGGCGCGATCTGCGGCGACAACATGGCCTATATGCTCGGCCGAAAGATCGGACTGGACCGGTGGGCGTGGATGCGCCGGCCCAAGGTCCGGAAAGTCTTCGCCTGGGCCCGCTACGAGCTCGAGAAGCGCGGGGCGGTCCTCATCTTCACCGCCCGGTACATCCCTTGGGGCCGGGTGGCCGTCAACTACGTGGCCGGCAGCACCGGGTTCTCACACCGCAGGTTCTTCGTCTTCGACGCCTTTGCCTGCGTCACATGGGTGGGCTACTCCCTGGGCATCGGGGTGCTGGCCAGCTCCTTCCCATGGCTGCACCACAACCCGCTCCTGAGCGCCGGCATCGCCGTCGTCTTCGCGATAGTCCTGGGCGTCGTGATCGACCACGCCCTGCGCTGGTGGCACAAACGGCTCGGACGCCACGATGCGCCCGAGGCTGACGCCGACGTGGACGGATGGGCCGAAAACACCCCGGGCCAGGAAGGACGGCCCGGCACCCGGCCCCTAACGGTGCCATCGGCCGATGCGGGTCCCGCAGCCAAGTAGCGGCTGGCTTTGAACCCCGCCCCACCCTAAGGTGGGAACGTGACTGAGCCCATTCTTGACGCTGCCCCTGCCATTGATTTCGACCTGAAGAGCCTGCCCAAGGTTTCCCTTCACGACCACTTGGACGGGGGACTCCGTCCGGCCACGATTATCGAGCTGGCGGAAGCCGTGGGGCACACCCTCCCCTCGACGGACCCGGTTGCCCTGGGGGAGTGGTTCCGCGAATCCGCCGACTCCGGGTCCCTGGTCCGCTACCTGGAAACCTTCGACCACACCGTGGCCGTAATGCAGACCTACGACGGCCTGTTCCGCGTGGCCAAGGAGTTCGTCGAAGACCTGGCGGATGACGGCGTGGTCTACGGCGAGGTCCGGTGGGCGCCGGAGCAGCACCTGCAGAAGGGGCTCAGCCTGGATGAAGCCGTGGAAGCGGTCCAGGACGGCCTGGAAGCCGGCGTCGAGGCCGTGTCGGAGAGCGGCCGGGAGATCCAGGTGGGCCAGCTGATCACCGCCATGCGCCACGCGGACCGCGGCCAGGAAATCGCCGAACTCGCCGTACGCCACCGCAACCAGGGCGCAGTGGGCTTTGACATCGCAGGGGCGGAGGACGGCTTCCTGCCCAGCCGTTTCAAGGACGCGTTCACCTACCTGGCCCAGCACAACTTCCCCGCCACGGTGCACGCCGGCGAGGCTGCGGGGCTGGAGAGCATCCAGTCTGCACTGGTGGACGGCCGCGCCCTCCGCCTGGGACACGGCGTCCGGATCGCCGAGGACATCATGGTGGAATTCGACGATGACGACGAGGCCGGCGACACCGTCGGCCTGGTCACCCTCGGCGACCTCTCCAGCTGGGTTCGTGACCGCGGCATCGCCCTGGAAATCTGCCCGTCCTCCAACCTCCAGACCGGAGCCATCGCCGAATTTGGCGAGGGTATCGAAAGCCACCCGCTGGACATGCTGTACCAGCTGGGCTTCAACGTCACCATCAACACCGACAACCGCCTGATGAGCGGCGTCACGCTGACGGACGAGTTCAACCTGCTGGTGGAGACGTTCGACTACGACCTTGACGACCTGCTGGAGCTGACCCTGAACGCGGCCGAGGCGTCCTTCCTGCCCTTGGAGGAGAAGGAAGCACTGGTGGAATACATCAACGACGCCTACGCCAACCTTGGCTGACCAGGATCCTCCTCCCGGCAGCTCCGCCACTGCGGAGCTGCTGGAAAAGATGGCCCAACTGCGCGAGCACTGCCCCTGGATGGGTGCCCTGACGCACGCCTCGCTGGTGGAATACCTCCTCGAGGAGGCTTACGAGGTGGCTGAGACCATTGAGGAGGGCCACCCCGACGCCGAACTCCAGGGCGAGCTCGGTGACGTCCTGCTCCAGGTGGTGCTGCACGCCCGCCTTGCCGAGGAACGAGGCGCGTTCACGTTCGACGACGTCGCGCGCGGCCTGGCTGCCAAAATGGTCCGCCGGAACCCCCACGTCTTCCGGCCCGACGGTTCCCTGCAGGACACCTTCCCCGCCACGGTGGCGGAAATCGAGCAGACGTGGGATGCGGTCAAACGGGCGGAGCGCCCGGAGCGGCGCCATGCCTTCGAAGGAGTCCCCGCTGCCCTCCCGGCGCTGGCCAAGGCGCAAAAATCGCTCGACCGGGCGGCCCGGGCAGGGCTCGGGCTGCCCGACGGGGTTCCCGTCCCCGAAAGCGAGGAAGAACTGGGAACCCTGCTGCTCGCCGTCGTGCGTTCCGCCCGGGACCGCGGCATGGACGCCGAGCGCGCCCTCCGTACCGCCGTACGCCGCTACCACGGCGACCAAGCGGCATCATGACGTCCGGGCCTTGACCGGTTTGAGTAACCCGGAGCACTCTCGACTACGCTAGTCCCTGACGAGTACGTCGAGTTTTCTGCCTGATTCCCCCCGTTAATCGCCCATAAGGAGCAAATTCATGGCGCTTATCGATGCCATCCACGCCCGCGAGATCCTTGATTCCCGCGGCAACCCCACTGTTGAAGTTGAAGTCCTGCTGTCCGACGGCCAGATCGGCCGCGCCGCAGTTCCCTCCGGTGCTTCCACCGGTGAGCACGAAGCCGTTGAACTGCGCGACGGCGACAAGGGCCGCTACCTCGGCAAGGGCGTGCAGAAGGCCGTCGACGCCGTGATCGACCAGATCGCCCCCGCCCTGACCGGCTTCGACGCCACCGACCAGCGCAGCATCGACCAGGCCATGCTGGACCTGGACGGCACCCCCAACAAGGGCAAACTCGGCGCCAACGCCATCCTGGGCGTCTCCCTGGCCGTCGCCAACGCTGCCGCAGCATCCGCCGACCTGCCCCTCTACAAGTACCTGGGCGGCCCGAACGCCCACGTCCTGCCCGTGCCGCTGATGAACATCCTCAACGGTGGGTCCCACGCCGACTCCGACGTCGACATCCAGGAATTCATGATCGCCCCCATCGGCGCCGAAACCTTCTCCGAGGGCCTGCGCTGGGGCGTTGAGGTGTACCACAACCTCAAGTCCGTCCTGAAGGAACAGGGCCTGTCCACCGGCCTGGGCGACGAGGGCGGCTTCGCCCCGAACCTGCCGTCCAACCGCGCGGCACTGGACCTGATCCAGCAAGCCATCAAGAACGCCGGCTACACCCCGGGCAAGGACATCGCCCTGGCCCTGGACGTCGCCTCCTCCGAGTTCTTCAAGGACGGTGCCTACCAGTTCGAAGGCAAGGCCCTGTCCGCCAGCGAGATGAGCGCCTACTACGCCGAACTCGTTGCCGACTACCCGCTGGTGTCCATCGAGGACCCGCTGGACGAGAACGACTGGGAAGGCTGGAAGACCCTCACCGACGCCATCGGCGACAAGGTCCAGCTGGTGGGCGATGACCTTTTCGTCACCAACCCGTCCATCCTGCAGCGCGGCATCGACACCAAGACGGCCAACTCCCTGCTGGTCAAGGTCAACCAGATCGGTTCCCTGACCGAGACCCTGGACGCCGTCAGCCTGGCCCAGCGCGCCGGCTATACCACCATCACCTCGCACCGCTCCGGTGAAACCGAGGACACCACCATCGCCGACATCGCGGTGGCCACCAACGCAGGCCAGATCAAGACCGGCGCACCTGCCCGCTCCGAGCGCGTTGCCAAGTACAACCAGCTGCTGCGCATCGAAGAGGAACTCGACGACGCCGCACGCTACGCAGGCCGCAGCGCGTTCCCGCGTTTCAAGGGCTAGTAACCGGATAAACCCATCGGCGGTGGCTATGGTTGGAAGACCATAGCCACCGCTGTTGCTTTTCGCAGCAATGGTCCCAGCAGTGTTTGTCCAGCACAGATAGTGGCGGCCCAGGGAGGCTGCGTTTCAGGAGTGTCATGGCTACCCGCCGCCCCAAAGTTCCCAAGGTCGCCCCCGCCCGTCCGGCAAAGGATACGGCCGACGACGGTACCTCCGGCGGGGCCGAGGTCATCCGGGCGGATTTCCGTCCGGCCAAGGACACCGGCGCAGCAGGCGCGTCACCGGGACATGGCGCCGGCAGCCGCGGAACTGCAGGCCGCCCGGCCGGAAAGTCGGGGGAGTCAACCACGCCCAAGGCGTCCGCTGGACGCAAGGGCAGCAGCTCCATTGACGGCAAGGACGGCCGGGACAGCGATGGCGATCAGCACCCCGTCCCCGCCAAAGCGTTCTCCGGCCGCATGCTGGCCCTGGCCGTGGTGATGGTGGCCATCACCATCATGCTGGCGCCCACGGTGAAGATCTTCTTCGACAAAAAGGCCGAAATCGACGCGCTGAATGCCGATATCGCCGCACGCCAGGCCCAGGGGGATGCCCTCCGGCAGCAGGTTTCGCGGTGGCAGGACCCCAACTACGTCAAGCAGCAGGCCCGCGACCGCATTAACATGGTTATGCCGGGCGAAACCGGCTACTGGGTTTTTGGCAGCGATGAACCGGCCGGAGAGAGCAGTAGCCCCGCCGGCGCAACAGCACAAGACCCCGCCGATCTGCCGTGGGTGGATTCCCTGTGGGAGTCCATCAGGCGCGCGGCCACAGACTGAACCGCACAGGAAGGACGGCCCGCGACAATGGAACACAGCACGGAAGCCGCCCGGGACGAATCCCGCCAACCGACAGCACACGACCTTGACGTACTGAGCAGGCAGCTGGGACGTCCTGTCCGCGATGTCGTGGAAATTCCGGCACGGTGCGTCTGCGGCAACCCGCTCGTCGCCGCGACCGCCCCCCGTCTCAGCAACGGGACCCCGTTCCCCACCACGTTCTACCTGACCCATCCGGTGATCACCTCCGCGGTGTCCAGGCTGGAAGCCGCCGGCGTCATGAATGAGATGAATGACCAGCTCGCCGGGGACCCCGCCCTCGCTGCGGCTTACCGGTCGGCCCATGACGAATACCTGGCCGCCCGGAATGCGATCGGAGAGCGTTCCGGCATCGGCCCGGTGCCGGAAATCGACGGCGTCTCGGCCGGCGGCATGCCCGTACGCGTCAAGTGCCTGCACGTCCTCGTGGGCCACTCCCTGGCGTCCGGTCCCGGCGTCAACCCGCTCGGCGACCAGGCCCTTGGAATGATCAGCGAGTGGTGGACGGCGGACAAATGCTACTGCGACGGCGCCTGGGACACCACCGGGGCAGCGCCGTCCCGGGATCTCAGCCGCCACGGCCCCCAGGGCCTGCCGGACATCGTTGGCCGCCCCGCGCCCGTGCGAAAGCCTGCCCGCGACGCCGGGGTGGCGGAATGACGCGCGTGGCCGCCATCGACTGCGGCACCAACTCCATCCGGCTCCTGATCGCGGACATCGACCGGAGCAGCGGCAGTGCGGCCTTGACCGACGTCGTCCGGGAAATGCGCGTGGTCCGGCTGGGCCAGGGGGTGGACGCCACCGGCGAACTGGCTCCGGAAGCGCTGGAACGCACCTTTGCCGCCGCCGCAGACTATGCCCGCCTCATCCGTGAGCACGGCGCGGAACGCACCCGGTTCGTTGCGACCTCGGCAACCCGCGACGCACGCAACCGCGACGTCTTCGTAGACGGCATCCGGGACCTGCTGGGAGTTGAACCGGAGGTCATTTCCGGTGATGAGGAAGCGGCCTTGTCCTTCGCCGGCGCCAGCAGTGTGCTGCCCATCCTGGACGGCCACGAAGTCCTGGTGGTCGACCTCGGCGGCGGAAGCACCGAATTCGTCCTCGGCACCGCGGCCGGGGTCACGGCCGCCAAGTCCGTGGACATTGGCTGTGTCCGCCTCACGGAGCGGCACCTGCGCGATGATCCGCCCACCGCCGAACAGGTGGCGGCCGCCGAATCCGACGTTGACGCCGCCCTGGCCCGCGCCGGACGCGACGTTCCGCTCGAACGCGCCACCGCCGTCGTCGGTGTGGCCGGGTCCGTCACCACCATCACTGCGCACGCCCTCCGCCTGCCCGAATATTCGCCGCAGGCCATCCACGGCGCTGAGCTGCCCATCGAGGTCGTCACGGCCGCGGCCGGTGACCTGCTCGAGATGACCCGCGCCCGGCGCGCGGACCTGCCGTACATGCACCCGGGCCGGGTGGATGTGATTGGCGCCGGGGGACTGGTATGGCGCCGCATCCTGGAACGGATGGGCACGCTGACCGGCGGCAGGATCACCTCCGCCACCGCGAGCGAGCACGACATCCTTGACGGCATCGCCCTGAGCATCGGCTAGCCGCATGCAGTCCACCCCAGCTCCGACCCCGCCTGCGCGCCGGGCCGCCGCGGCCCTTGTCGCTGTCCTGCTCGCAGCATGTTGCCTGTGCGCCGGCCTCTTTACCGCCCCGGCCGCCAAGGCCGACGATTGGCGCGACAAGGAATATTGGCTGGCAGATTCCGGCATCACCAAGGCCTGGGAGGTCTCCAAGGGCGCCGGAGTCAAGGTAGCCGTCATCGACAGCGGCATAGACGCCCAGCACCCGGACCTCAAAGGTGTGGTCACCGGCGGCTATGACGCGTCCGGATCCGGCCAGCCGGACGGCCAGAAAAGCGTCGGTTCCAAGCCCGAACACGGCACCTTGGTGGCCACCATGCTGGCAGGCCGCGGGCACCAGCCGGCCAGTCCCTCGCCCAGCCCCAGCCCCAGCCCCGGGCCCGCCGGCACGCCGCCGGACGGGATCATGGGCGTGGCGCCGGAAGCGCAGCTCCTTTCCGTTTCCACCTGGCTGGGTTCGCCGAACCCTTCCGGCAAGAGCGACCAGGACCAGATTCCAGAGGCCGTCCGCTGGGCCGTGGACAACGGTGCCAAGGTCATCAACATTTCGCTCGGCAGCACCACACCTCAATGGCCCCAAAGCTGGGATGCGGCGTTCCTGTATGCCGAACAAAAGGACGTGGTCATCGTGGCCGCGGCCGGCAACCGGGTAGGCGGCAACACCCAGGTGGGCGCTCCCGCAACCATTCCCGGTGTCCTCACCGTCGCCGGCCTGGACCGCAAGAACACCGCCAGCGTGGATGCTTCCTCGCAAGGGATCAGCATCGGCGTGGCCGCGCCTGCGGAGAACCTGGTGGGCGGGCTCCCCGGCGGGAGCTACGCGGAGTGGGCCGGAACGTCAGGGTCCACGCCGATCGTTGCCGGGGTGGCCGCCCTGATCCGGTCCAAATGGCCGGACATGAGTGCCGAGCAGGTCATTAACAGGATCGTCTCAACGGCGAAGGATGCCGGCGCCCCCGGAAAGGACCCGCTGTACGGCTACGGTATCCTCAACGCGGAGGCCGCCCTCAAGGCAGATGTCCCGGAAGTGTCGGTGAACCCGCTGGGCACCATTGCCGAATGGATCCGGGTCCACCGGCGCGGCAACGCAGCACCGGCAACCCCGCTTCCCTCCGCCACCCCGGTGCCCAGCGCCGCGCCTACCCTGCCGGAGGCAACCGTCCCCGCCGCCAAGGCCCCCTCGCAGCGCGACAGTGCCATCGGCGCCGCCGTCGTGATTGGTTTCGCCGCCCTGTTCGTGGCCATCATCGCGGCAGCGGCCTTCCAGCTCAGGCGGGCATCCCGCAACCCGGCCCTGGCCAGGGAGGACCCGGACACAGGAGTGGTGGAACGGGTGGATCTGCCCCGGGAACGTCACGTTACGGACCAGCGACCAAGTTAGTGAAGATTTTCACAAACTGCGCTATCCTTAAACTATGGCAACCACCCCACAGCTCCAGGACCGTCCCAGGGTACTCGTCGTCGGCGGCGGGTACGTCGGCCTGTACGTAGCACTGAAACTGCAGAAGAAGATCGCGAATGCCGGTGGCATCGTCACCGTCGTTGATCCCCTGCCCTACATGACCTACCAGCCCTTCCTTCCCGAAGTGGCCGGCGGCAACATCGAAGCCCGCCACGCGGTGGTGTCCCACCGCCAGCACCTCAAGCAGACGGAACTGATCCAGGGCCGCGTCACCTCGATCGACCACGTCAACCGGACGGCTGTGGTGGCACCCGCCGACGGCGGCGAAAACTTTGAGGTTCCCTATTTCGATGTCGTCCTCGCAGCCGGCGCCATCACCCGCACGTTCCCCATCAAGGGCCTGGCGGACAAGGGCATCGGCCTGAAGACCATCGAAGAAGCCGTTGCCCTGCGCAACAAGCTGCTGGAGCGCATCGAAGTTGCCTCCACCATGACGGACCCCGCTGCTCGCGCCAAGGCCCTCACCTTCGTGGTGGTCGGCGGCGGCTTCGCCGGCATCGAGTGCATTACCGAAATGGAAGACCTCGCCCGCGCCGCCGTGCGCAACAACCCGCGCGTCAAGCAGGAGGAAATCCGCTTCGTCCTGGTTGAAGCCATGGGCCGCATCATGCCCGAGGTCACCGCCAAGCAGGCCGACTGGGTCGTGGAGCACCTCCGCAGCCGTGGCATCGAGGTCCTGCTGAACACGTCGCTGGACAGCGCCGAGGGCAGCCTGAAACTCATCAACCTGCCGGACAAGACGCCCGCGCAGGAATTCGAGGCCGACACCCTGGTGTGGACTGCAGGCGTGCAGGCCAACCCCATGGTCCGTTCCACCGACTTCCCGCTCGAGCCGCGCGGCCGCGTCCGCGTCCTGCCGGACCTGCGCATCGCCGGCGACGAAGGCATCGTGGAGAACGCCTGGGCAGCCGGTGACATCGCGGCTGTTCCGGACCTCACCGGGAAGGGCCTCCCGGACGGCACCTGCGTCCCGAACGCCCAGCACGCCCTCCGCCAGGCCAAGCGCCTCGCGAAGAACCTCTGGGCCTCGCGCTGGGAAAAGCCGCTGGGGGACTACAAGCACAAGAACCTCGGTGCCGTGGCCGGCTTCGGCGAATGGAAGGGTGTTGCCAACATCAACCTCCTGGGCCGGATCGGCCTCAAGGGCGGCCTTGCCTGGCTGGCACACCGCGGTTACCACGGCATGGCCATGCCCACCGTTGAACGCAAGTTCCGCGTCATCCTGAACTGGATCATCAGCTTCTTTGCCGGCCGCGACACCACGCAGCTGCTGGACCTGGACAACCCGCGCGGCGCCTTCGTCGCGGCGGCCACCCCGGCTCCCAAGCCTGCGGCTGCACCCGCAGCCGTTCCTGCATCCGGCTCCGGTTCATCCGCCACGACCGCTCCGAAGGAAACGGTGGCGGCAAACGCCAAGTAGCGCCTCCGCGCTTCAGCACGCCGACGGCGGCTGTCCCCTTTCCCGGGGACGGCCGCCGTCGGCGTTTCCCGGCAATACGCCGCCGGCAGGTACCATTGACCCGGCGCCCCAGTAGCCCAATTGGCAGAGGCAGCGGACTTAAAATCCGCGTGTTGTGGGTTCGAGTCCCACCTGGGGTACAACTGCCACGCACGGGGAACTGACGCCCCCACCAGCGAAAGCCGCCTGCATTGCAGGCGGCTTTCGCCATTTAATTCCACATAGGCAACGACTGTTATAAGGCTGTGACCTCAGTCACTTAGATTCGCTGCCTTCCATGCACTAGCTTGAACCTAAATCAGGAATACCTGGTCCCATTTTCGGGCGCCGCAGCGCCCCATTGATCCGCACGCGCATCGCATGGCCCTGTTTCGGAAGGCAGACAAATGTACCGAAAGAAAGTCCTCACCTCGTTGGCAGCAGCAGCCACATTCAGCATGCTGCTGTCGGCCTGCGCCAACCAGGCGGGCCCCGGCACCACCGAAAGCTCCGGCTCCTCCAGCAAAGTGAACATCCCCGCCATTTCGAAGGTGGATGTTCCGTCCGGCGCGGTCAAGCCGGCCGGCGACGGCAAGGCAACCTGCCCGGCCACCACCACGCTGGCCTATGCCGGCGCTCAGACCGGCCCGAACGCACAGCTGGGCGTCAACATCTTCAACGGCATCCAGCTCGCCATCGACCAGCACAACAAGGCCAACCCGGGCTGCCAGGTCCAGTTCAAGAAGTTCGACACCGAAGGTGACCCGAACAAGGCCACCGGCCCGGTGACCCAGTTGGTGAGCGAGCCCGACATCCTTGGTGTCATCGGCCTGCCGTTCTCCGGCGAGTCCAAGGCAACCGGCAACATTTTCGAGCAGAAGGGCCTGGTCCACATCACCCCGTCGGCCACCAACCCCACGCTGACCGAAAACGGCTGGACCACCTTCTTCCGCGGCCTCGGCAACGACGCCGTCCAAGGCCCGGCCGCCGCGAAGTTCCTCACTGGCAAGCTCGGGGCCAAGAAGGTCTACCTGGTCCAGGATGACTCCGACTACGGCATCGGCCTGGGCACCTCCACCTCTGCAGGCCTGGGCAGCGCCCTGGCCGGCACGGAGAAGGTAACCACGGGGCAGAAGGACTTCTCCGCAGTCATTTCCAAGATCATGAACGCCAAGGCGGACGCCGTCTTCTACGCCGGCTACTACGCCGAAGGCGCACCGTTCGACCAGCAGCTGGTTGGAAAGGGATTCACCGGAACGTTCGTGGCACCCGACGGTGTCAAGGATGACCAGTTCATCAAGCAGGCAGGCGACGCCTCGAACAACGCCTACTTCACCTGCCCCTGCCTCCCGGGTGAACTGATCCCGGACTTCGCATCCGCTTACAAGGACGTCTCCAAGGGCGCCGAGCCCGGTACGTATTCCATCGAAGGCTACGATGCCGCAACGGTGCTCCTGTCCGGCATCGACGCGGGCAAGCAGAGCCGCGCAGATCTGCTGTCGTGGGTGAAGTCCTACGACAAGGACGGCTTCAGCAAGCACTACAAGTGGGATGCCAAGGGCGAGCTCCAGGCTCCGACCGTCTACGGCTACAAGGTGGAAAACGGGAAGATCGTTCCGATCGGCCCCATCGGGGAGTAGCAAACCGGCGGGAATCGGCTGTGGGGGCCAGCACTGCAGGCCCCCACAGCCTTTTCTTCGCTTGGCAACAAACCCAGGACCAAGCTACGTCACTAGACATAAGTCCCTCGGCCGGGCCCACAAAGCCCCGTGCAACTGGATCAGGATGTTCCCATGCTTCCCTCTCTCGTCCCACTGCTCCCGACTGAAAATGACTGGATCACTTTCGATATACCGTCCCTGGCCCAGAATTTCTGGAGTGCCACCTTTGATGGCCTGACGTTCGGCGCCATCTACGCGCTGGTCGCCCTTGGCTACACCCTCGTGTACGGCGTCCTGAACCTGATTAACTTCGCACACTCTGAAGTGTTCATCGTTGGCTGCTACGCCGTCTTCTTCACCCTGAGCAGCCTGGGCTTCGGCCCGTCCGTTCCCCGCCTCGACATCTGGGCCATCATCCTGAACCTGCTGCTGGCCTTGGTCCTTGCCATGCTGGCCTCCGCAGTCACGGCCTTCCTGCTTGAGCGCATTGCCTATAAACCGCTCCGGCAACGCAACGCCCCGCGCCTGGTCTTCCTGATCACCGCCATTGGCGCCTCGTTCACCATCCAGTACCTCATCTACCTGTGGCGCGGTCCCAGCCCCGAACTTGCGCTGACAATGTTCCGGCCCACCCCCATCTTTGATGTCTTCGGCACCATCGTCGATTCCCAGCAGCTGGTGATCATCATCGCAGCCGTCATCATGATGGTCGGCATCGACCGATTCATCAGCAAGTCCCGCACCGGCCGCGGCATCAGGGCAGTCGCCCAGGACCCGGACACCGCGACGTTGATGGGTGTCAACAAAGAGCGCATCATTATTACCACCTTCATCATCGGGGGCCTGCTCGCAGGAGCCGCAGCATTGTTCTACGTCATGAAAATCCCCTCCGGTGTCCAGTACAGCGGCGGATTCGTCCTCGGCATCAAGGCCTTCGCCGCAGCCGTGCTCGGGGGCATCGGCAACGTCCGCGGCGCCCTGCTGGGTGGACTGCTGCTCGGCTTGATCGGCAACTACGGCCAGATCCTGCTCGGAAACTCGCAGTGGACCGACGTCGTGGCCTTCGTGGTGCTGGTGCTCGTGCTGCTGCTGCGGCCCGAAGGCATCCTGGGCACGTCCCTTGGAAGGAGCAAAGCATGAGCATGACGGATGGACCCACGCCGCTGCAGACGGCGGCCGCCGCACAGGCTGCTGAGGACCGGGAAGCCTCGTCCAAGGCGGCCGGCAGGAGCGATCTGCGCCAGCGCGGGAAACGCAAGTCCGGGTACTTCTCCGACCGGTGGCACGCCCTGTCGCGCCAGCAGCAGTGGGCATTCCTGGTCATCGTCGTTGTCCTGGCCTACCTGCTCCCGCTGCTCAACCCGCCCATCATCACCACCGAGCCGGGCAACAATTTCGCCTTGGCATGCTTCGATATGGCACGGTTTGCCCTCATCGCGGTAGGCCTCAACGTGGTGGTGGGATACGCAGGCCTGCTGGACCTTGGGTATGTTGCCTTCTTCGCCGTTGGCTCATACTGTGCGGCGATGCTGACCAGCCCCGATTCACCCTTCCTGCACATCCCTTACCTGTGGACCATTCCGGTGGCCATGGCCGTGACAATGTTCTTCGGCGTGGTGCTGGGTGTCCCCACCCTCCGGCTTCGGGGCGACTACCTGGCCATCGTGACGCTTGGATTTGGTGAGATCGTCCGCATCCTGGCCACGATCATTCCCGCCATGAAGGGCCAGGTCGGTTTCCAGAACGTCGGCCATCCGCCCGGTACCGAAGCTGACGGTACGCCCATCTTCTCCAACTCGAACGGTGTGCCCTGGTACTGGCTGACCCTGACCATCATCATCATCGTCACCCTCCTGGTGGGCAACCTGGAGCGCAGCCGGGTTGGCCGCGCCTGGATCGCCATCCGCGAGGATGAGGACGCAGCTGAAATCATGGGTGTTCCCACCTTCAAGTACAAGGTGTGGGCATTTGCCATCGGCGCCGCGATCGGCGGCCTTTCCGGCGCGCTTTTTGCCGGGCAGGTGGGGTTCGTCAATAACCAGAAGTTCGACGTCACCACCTCAATCCTGTTCCTCGCTGCCGTCGTGCTCGGCGGGGCCGGCAACAAGGTCGGCGCCATCCTGGGTGGGGCCCTGGTCAGCTACATTCCGTTGAGGTTCACGGCCATCGCCGAGTACAAATACCTGATCTTTGGCATCGCCCTGGTCCTGATCATGATCTTCCGCTCGCAGGGGCTGCTCCCGGCACGGCAGCGCCTGCTCGCCTATGGCCGGACAGCTTTCAATAAGGTCGCGGCCCGGGACACGCAAACCAAAGACACGGACAATCCAACAGCCGGCCCCGGGACCCGCACGGCCGGAGAGAGGGGAGCGGAGGCATGAGTTCCGAGGAACGGCAGGCCGGCTCCGGCAGCGTCGGGGAGCAGCCGGACAAGGGCAGCCCGGCAGTTGCAGCACCCGAAATGGACATCGAAGCCCTGGCCGAAGCCGGGGTGGACCAGGAACTGGCCGAGAAAGTGGCACCGGACCGCGATATCGCGGTTGCGGTGGGCGACAACATCGTGGAGGTCCAGAACCTCACGATCAAGTTCGGCGGCCTCGTGGCATTGGACAACGTCAGCTTCAACATCAAGCGCGGCGAGATCCTGGGGCTTATCGGTCCCAACGGCGCCGGCAAGACGACCTGCTTCAACGCCATGACCGGGGTCTACAAGCCCACCAGCGGGAAGGTGGTGTTGGAGGGCCAGGTCCTGAACGGCATCAAGCAGCATAAGATCACCCGTCTGGGCTTGTCCCGCACTTTCCAGAACATCCGGCTCTTCGGCGAAATGACGGCGTTGGAAAACGTGGTGGTGGGCCTGGACGCGCGGCACCGGACCAGCGTTGGCGGGGCCCTGCTGCGACTGCCCACCCACATCAAGGAGGAAAAGTCCGCCATCGAGCGCGGCATGGCACTGCTTGATTTCGTGGGCATCAGGAGCCACGCCCACGTCCTGTCCCGCCAGCTGCCTTACGGTTTCCAGCGCCGGCTGGAGATCGCCCGGGCACTGGCTACCGATCCGAAGGTACTCTGCCTCGACGAGCCGGCCGCCGGCTTCAACCCGGCCGAGAAAGAGGAGCTGATGGCGCTCATCCGCACCATCAGGGACGAGGGTTACACCGTACTGCTGATCGAGCACGACATGAAGCTCGTGATGGGTGTCACCGACCGGATCGTGGTGCTGGAGTTCGGGAAGAAGATCGCGGACGGACTGCCGCGCGAGATCCGCGAAGACCCGAGGGTCATTGCCGCCTACCTAGGAGAGCCCGAAGATGACGTTGCTTGAACTTGAGGACGTTTCCGTCCACTACGGCCGCATCCAGGCGCTGCGGAACATCTCCTTCACGGTGGAAGAAGGCGAAGTGGTGGCGCTGATCGGCGCCAACGGCGCCGGCAAGACCACCACCATGCGCACCATCTCCGGCCTGTTGAACTGCTCCGAGGGAAAGATCACCTTCGCGGGCCAGGACATCACCAAGATGAAGGCGCACATCCGGGTGGTGCACGGGATTTCGCAGGCGCCCGAGGGCCGTGGGATCTTCCCGGGCATGACGGTGATGGAAAACCTCGACATGGGCACCTTCGGGCGCAAGGACAGAAGCGGCGTATCCAAGGACCTGGACCGCGTCTTCGACTTGTTCCCGCGGCTGAAGGAACGCGAGAAGCAGTTCGGCGGAACCATGTCCGGGGGCGAGCAGCAGATGCTCGCCATCGGACGGGCCCTGATGTCCAACCCGAAGCTGCTCCTGCTGGACGAGCCGTCCATGGGGCTGGCACCGCAGTTCATCCGGCAGATCTTCAAGATCATCAAGGAGATCAACAACCAAGGCACCACCGTCCTGATGGTGGAGCAGAACGCCAACCAGGCCCTGGCGGGAGCGCACCGGGCCTTCGTCCTGGAGACCGGCGAGATCACGCACAGTGGCACCGGCAAGCAATTGCTGGAAGATCCCTCCATCAAAGAGGCCTACCTGGGCGTGGGATAGCTGCCCTGCGGGGCCCGGTTGTCCGGGAGGCAACGGTCACGGTTCGGTTGCAACCGGGCCCCGCGGGAACTTTCACCACGGCCTCCACGTGGGACTTGGTAGCGTAACAATCAGCTCATCACCCACACCCACATGGAGGAATTCCGCAATGGCACTTGGCGGCAACCCGATCTTCAACGGAAAGAGTTTCCGTGGCGCCACCCAGGCACCGCCTGTCCCGCAGGCTCCGTACGGTGCTCCTTACGGCCAGGCGCCGTACAGTCAGCAGCCGTACGGCCAGCCGTCCTACGGCCAGCAGGGGTGGGGCACCCAATCCCAGGGCATGACGGACGAACAACTCCAGCAGATGTACAACCAGCCGTCTGCCGGCCCCGCCGACACCGGCAGGATGACGTTCGACGACGTCATCATGAAGACCGCGGCCTGCCTCGGCGCCGTGCTGGTAGGCGCAGCCATCACGCTGACCGTTGGCCTGGGGCTGGCCTCCCTGCTGATGATCGTCGGAGCCCTGGGCGGTTTCGTGCTGGCCCTGGTCAACACGTTCAAGAAGCAGCCCTCGCCCGCACTCATCCTCGCCTATGCCGCCCTGGAAGGACTCTTCCTTGGCGGCCTGACCCGGATCCTGGATACGCAGTACCCAGGTGTGGGCCTGCAGGCAGTCGTCGGCACGCTTTCGGTCTTCGCCGTAACCCTCCTGCTGTTCAAGAGTGGCAAGGTGCGTGCAACACCCAAGGCCATGCGCTTCTTCATGATCGCACTCGGCGGCTACGCCCTGTTCTCCATCGTCAACCTTGTCATGATGATGACCGGCCTGACGCAGGAGCCCTTCGGCCTGCGCAGCGGCATGATCGGCGTCGTCATCGGCCTGCTGGCGATTGGGCTTGCCGCCTTCTCGCTGGTCATGGACTTCACCAGCATCGAGGCCGGAGTCCGCAGTGGCGCTCCGCAGCGCTTCTCCTGGACGGCGGCCTTCGGCCTCACCGTCACGCTGGTCTGGCTGTACGTGGAAATCATCCGCCTGCTGGCCATCCTGCGCGGCGACGACTAGGCACCGGCGGCAACTGCCGCCGTCGTCAGCAAAGGCCGTGGGCCCCACCAAACTGGTGGGGCCCGCGGCCTTTTGCGTCCGCAGCCCGTCAGGGCTGAGCGGTAGCCCGCCTAGGCAATACGCATGGCGCCGGCGGCAGGGGACACAGTGAAGATGTCCGGTGCCGTGAAGCCGGCGTCGGAGAAGGCCTTCGCGACGGCGGTCCGCACCCTCTGCTCCGCATCCACGGGGGTCAGGGCGATCGCTGCCCCGCCGAACCCGCCTCCGGTCATGCGGGCACCGAGGGCCCCGTTCGCCCGTGACGTGTCCACGGCCAGGTCCAGCTCCGGGCACGAAATTTCAAAATCATCCCGCATGGAGGCGTGGCTGGCATCCAGCAGGGGTCCGATGGCAACCGGGCCGGCACCGTCCAGGAGTTCGACGGTCTGGAGCACCCTGTCGTTTTCAGTCACCACGTGCCGCACCCGCCTGAACGTCACCTCATCGAGCAGCCCGGCAGCCTCTTCAAGGTCACCCACCTGGACGTCCCGCAGCGCCTTGACCCCGAGGACCTCCGCCCCGAGCTCGCAGGACGCGCGCCGGGAGGCGTAGCCGCCGTCGGCATGGGAATGGGACACCTTGGTGTCGATGACCAGCAGCACCAGGCCGGCGGGTTCTGTCTCGAACGGAACCAGGGCGGCTTTCTGGTCCCGGCAGTCGAGGAACACCGCATGGCCCTTGGCGCCGCGCAGCGACGCGGACTGATCCATAATCCCCGTGGGCGCGCCCACGAAGTCGTTCTCCGCACGCTGCGTTGCCAGCACCATCTCCTGGGCCGTAAGCCCGGCGCCGGTGAGGTCGTTGAGTGCGGAGATCACGGCGCATTCGATGGCGTGCGACGACGACAGGCCGGCGCCCAGCGGCACCGTGGAGTCAAGGAGCAGGTCCAGGCCGGGGACGTCGATGCCGCGCTCCCGGAGGGCCCACATTACACCCAGGGGGTACTTGGTCCAGCCCTTGGCTGTTCCGGGCTGCAGGGACTCCAGCGAGGTGGTAACGACGCCTTGGTCACCGTACGTGGACAGCAGCCGCACGGTCCGGTCCGGGCGGACCGCGACGGCCACCCGGGCGGTGCGGTCGATGGCGAACGGAAGCACGAACCCTTCGTTGTAGTCGGTGTGCTCGCCGATGAGGTTGACCCGGCCCGGCGCCTGCCACACGCCGTCTGCAGTGCCACCGAAAGCCTCGGCGAAGCGGACGGCGAGATCGACGGCGGAAACCTGGGCTGTGCCGGCCTGGTCCTGGCTGCTCACGCGGAAGCTCCTTCTGGTGCGGCCGCCACGGCGGACGGCTCTGTGGACGCCGGGACAGAGACACTGCGCAGGCGCTCCGCCACGCTTTCCGGCGTGGTGTCGTTGATGAACGCGCCCATCGCTGCCTCCGAGCCGGCGAGGTATTTCAGCTTATCCGCTGCCCTGCGCGGGGAGGTCAGCTGCAGGTGGAGGTAGCCGGCCGGGCGGAGGACTTCATCCAGGGGAGCCTGGTGCCACGCGGAGATGTAGGGCGTGGGCGTGGGGTAGAGGGCATCCACCCGCTTGAGCAGGTCGAGGTACACCTCCGCCAGCTCGTCCTTCTCCTCCCCGTCCAAGGCGGCAAGGTCGGGGACGTGGCGATGCGGCACCAAGTGGATCTCCAGGGGCCACCGGGCGGCGAAGGGCACATAGGCGCTGAAATGCGTCCCCTCCACCACCATCCGGCTGCCATCTTCGCGTTCTGCACGCAGCAGGGAGCCGGTCAGGGTTTCGCTCCCGTCCTTGGCGTCGTAGTACTTCCGGGCGGCAGCGCCCAGGACGCCGGCGCGGGGTGTGACGTAAGGGTAGGCGTAGATCTGTCCGTGTGGGTGATGCAGCGTCACGCCGATATCGGCGCCCCGGTTCTCAAACGGGAACACCTGCTTGATGCCGGCCATGGCGCTGAGCGCAGCGGTGCGCTGTGCCCACGCCTCGATCACCGTGCGGGACCGTTCCCGGGTCAGTCCGCTGAACGAACCGGTGTGTTCAGGAGTGAAGGAGACAACCTCGCAGCGCCCGTAGGCGGGACCTTTCGTTCCCCATCCCGGAACCGCCGGAACGGGCCCCAACGCAGGGCCGAGGGACGGGAAGCGGTTTTCGAATACCACCACGTCGTAGTCGGAAGCCGGAATCTCTGACGCGTTCGAGTCAGTGGTGGGGCAAATGGGGCATTGGTCCGCCGGAGGCAGGTGTGTCCGTGTCTGCCGGTGGGCAGCCACAGCCACCCATTCCCCGGTGAGGGCGTCGAACCGGATCTCGCCCGGTTCGCCCCTGGGCGGCAGCCCGCGATGGTCCGTGGTGAGTTCCGCGGTCCGGGGCGTGGTGCTGCCCGCATCGTCGAAGTACATCAGTTCCCGACCGTCGGAGAGCGTGGTGGTGGTCATCCCTGTCATGGCAAAAGTTTCTCATAAACGCTCAAGAAAGAATAGTTAACAACAAAAAGTAACAGTGACGCTCATGCGGGTGCGGTGCCGCCCGTTGTACGGTAGGCCCATGACTGCCTCTTCCGAACCCGAAAACCAAGGTGCCGCGTCCCTCCCGTCCTGCGCGACCGGCCGCCAATACGAGCTGCACCGTGGCGATGCCGCGGCCGTGGTCACCGAGCTGGCGGCAGGCCTGCGCTCGTACCACCGGGGCGGTGTCCTGCTCACGGAAACCTACGGCGATGACCAGATCGCTCCCGGCGCCACCGGGATTACGCTGGCGCCCTGGGCCAATCGGGTGGAGGACGGGACCTGGTTCCTGGACGGGAAGAAGCAACAGTTGGACATCACGGAAGTGTCCCGCAACAACGCCAGCCACGGACTCCTCCGGAACACCGGCTACTCCCTCGTGGGGAGGTCGGAACATTCGGTGGAACTTGAAGCCACCGTCTTTCCGCAGCATGGGTACCCCTTCCTGGCCCGGCACCGGGTGCACTACCAGCTCACCGACGACTTGGGACTGCACGTCAGGCAGACGCTCATCAACGATTCCACGGCTCCGGCTCCCTTCGTCCTGGGCGCACACCCCTACCTGCGGGTCGGCGACACGCCGGTCGAGGACCTGAAGCTGACAGTCGCCGCCGAAACCCGGCTGGTGGCCGATGACCGCCTGATCCCGCGCAGCACGGCGCCGGTGGACGGAGATACCGACTTCCGCTCCGGCAGCGCGATTGCCAATCTCGCAGTGGATGTCGCCTTGACCGACCTGCGCTACGACGGGGGCAGGGCGCGGCACACCCTGGCCGCCGCCGACGGCGCCGCGGTGTCGCTCTGGCAGGACGAAGCCTGCCGCTATGTCCACGTTTTCGTCAGCACCGAATACCCCGGCCGGACCCGCGCCGTGGCCGTGGAACCGATGACCGGACCAGCGAACGCTTTCAACTCCGGAGACGGCCTTCGCTGGCTGGCGCCGGGCGAATCCTTCAGCATCGAATGGGGGATTGACTATGTCCCGGCCCCGGCCGGGGCGTTGGTTTCCCATTAGCGCAAGGCTGCGGAAGTATTGGGTTATGACGCCACATGAGGACGCCGTAACCCAGGCAAACCAACCTTCTGCCCCCGCTGCCCCGCTGAGGGTGCTGACGGATCGTGAACTCGACAAGGACATTCCCTACGGCGTCCGCATTGCGGCGTCCTGGTCGTGGCGGCTGGGACTGATCCTGCTGATGGCAGGAACCCTCGTGTGGCTGCTGAGCAAGATCACGCTCCTGATCATTCCGATCATGGTGGCCGCGCTCCTTGCAGGACTCCTGAGTCCGGTCACGCACTGGTTGAAACGCCGGCGCCTGCCCGCCGGCCTCGCCGTGGCCGTGACGGTCCTGGGCTTCATCGGGGTCATCGCCGGTGCGCTGGCCCTGGTGGGCCGCCAGCTTGCGGTCGGGTTCGGAGAACTCTGGTCACAGGCCCTCGAAGGCATACGGCAGGTCCAGGACTGGCTGTCCACGGGCCCCCTGCACCTCACGGACGCCCAGGTGGACCAGTACGTCAAAGACGCCAGTGACGCGCTGCAGAACAATAGCAGCAGCATCCTCAGCGGTGCGCTCTCCTTCGGCAGCACCGCCGGACACTTTGCGGCCGGGATGCTCCTGTCACTGTTCATCCTTATCTTCTTCCTGCTGGAAGGAGACCGGATCTGGGCTTTCCTGGTCAGGCTGCTGCCCCGAAAGGCACGGGCAGCGACGTTCGGTGCAGGCCGCAAGGGCTGGGCGTCAATGGTCAGCTATGCGCGCATCCAGATGTTCGTCGCTGCCGTCGACGCGATCGGTATCGGCGTAGGCGCGGCCATAATCGGTGTCCCGCTGGCGCTTCCGCTCGGCGTGTTGGTCTTCCTCGGCTCCTTCATCCCGGTGGTGGGCGCCCTGGTGACGGGCGCCGTCGCCATCCTGCTCGCCTTGGTGGCCAACGGCCCGGTCAACGCGCTGGTCATGCTGGCCATCGTCCTGCTGGTCCAGCAACTCGAGGGCCACATCCTGCAACCCCTGGTCATGGGCAAGGCCGTCTCGCTGCACCCTGTGGCGGTAATCCTCAGCGTTGCGGCGGGCTCGTACCTCGCCGGAATCCCCGGGGCGCTCTTTTCGGTACCCATCCTGGCCGTAGCAAACTCGGCCGTTCGCTACATTGCCGCAAGAACGTGGGAACATGAACAAGTGCCGGTCATCGCCGGAAAGCCCATCACAGCAGGAGCGGGCGGGGACAACACCATCGAGGACGTTGAACCGCAGGCTGCATCCGATGCGGGGCTGGAGGCGGCCGGCGCAACAGCCGAAAACCGCGATGCCCGCACCGCCTCCCGAGAGGGCACCGGAGCCGAATCCAGAGGAGAGTAGTCCGTGAAGATCCTTGAAACCCTTCCCGTCACACTGGACGATGTCCTTGAGGCGCAGAAGCTGCTTGACGGGATTATTGCGCGCACCCCCGTGGAATCGTCCCGCGCGCTGGGCGGCATGGTGGGCGGTGACGTCTACTTCAAATGCGAAAACCTGCAACGGGCCGGGTCATTCAAGGTGCGCGGTGCCTACGTCCGCATGGCGCGGCTCTCCGCGGACGAGAAGAAGCGCGGCGTGGTGGCAGCGTCCGCCGGCAACCACGCCCAGGGTGTAGCCGTTGCCGCCAAGAGCCTGGGCATCAAGGCCCGCATCTACATGCCCCTGGGAGTGGCTCTGCCCAAGCTCGCCGCGACCCGCAGCCATGGCGCCGAAGTGATCCTCCATGGACACAACGTTGACGAGGCGCTGGCCGAAGCACAGCGCTACAGCAATGAGACCGGAATGGTCTTCGTCCACCCGTTCGACAACGTGGACGTCGTGGCAGGGCAGGGGACCGTTGGCCTCGAAATCCTGGAGCAGGTGCCCACCGTCGACACCGTACTCATGGGCGTGGGTGGCGGAGGGCTCCTTGCTGGGGTCGCCGTCGCCATCAAGGCCCGGGCCAGGGAACTCGGCCGCGAGATCCGCATCATCGGCGTCCAGGCGGAGAATGCCGCCGCCTACCCGCCCTCGCTGGCCGCCGATGCCCTGGTGCCGCTGAAGAAGGTTTCCACCATGGCTGACGGCATCGCCGTGGGCCGCCCGGGGCAGTTGCCCTTCAGCATAATCCGCGAACTGGTCGATGACGTGGTCACCGTCAGCGAGGACTCCCTGGCCCGTGCCCTGATCTTCCTGCTGGAACGGGCCAAAATGGTGGTGGAGCCCGCAGGTGCGGTGGGCGTCGCGGCCCTGATGGACGGCAAGATCGAGAACCCGGGAACCACCGTGGCCGTCCTCTCCGGCGGCAACATCGATCCCATGCTGATGCTCAAGGTCATCCAGCGCGGCCTCTCTGCCGCCGGTCGCTACATGACCGTTCGAATGATGCTGGACGACCGTCCCGGCTCCCTGGCAACCATTGCGCGCATCATCGCCGAAAACGATGCGAACGTCACCGGCCTGGACCACACCCGCGTGGGTGGTTCCATCAGCATGGGCGACGTATCCATCACGGTGAATCTTGAGACCAAGGGCCACCAGCACGGTGAGCAGGTCCTCAGCGCACTCCGCGCTGAAGGTTTCCAGCCGATCGTGGTCCATTAGGACAGGGCATGGCCGGACCTGCTGGTAACGGACGCCTCCCCGGGCGCCAAACCCTGGCGTCGCGCGCGAAGGGCGGCCTGGCGGTGCTGGGCGGCTTCCTTGCCCTGTTGTTCGCCCTGGAGGTGGCCAACTCGCTGATGATGGGCGCGCTGGTCAGGACATTCGGGCTGCGGCCCAGGAGCGCCGACGGGCTGCTGGACATCTTCACCTTCCCGCTGCTGCACGCCAACCTGAACCACCTGCTCTCCAACAGTTTTCCACTGGTTATCTTCGGGTTCCTGGTGTTCCTGTCCGGGCTGCGCGTCTTCCTGACCGCGCTGGCCTTCAGCTGGCTGGGCAGCGGCCTGACCGTGTGGCTCATTGGCGACGGCGTTACCGTGGGGGCATCCGGCCTGGTCTTCGGGTTGTTCTCGTTCCTCCTGGTGCGAGGCTTCTTCAACCGGAGCTGGCGGCAGATCCTGCTCGCCGTGGTCCTGTTCATGGGCTACGGGAGCATCCTGTTGGGCGCCCTGCCGTTCGTTGCCGGTTACGTTAGCTGGCAAGCGCACCTGGGCGGTGCTGCCGGCGGTGTCGTGGCTGCGCTCCTGCTCCGGCCCCGCGTCCCGGCAACCGTGGGGCCCTGAGCAAAGCGCCTGTGTGCCGGCACGGTCGGCTTTAAACACTGCGGCGGCCGTCCCCTGAGGGGACGGCCGCCGCAGTGTGCCAGCGTCGGCCAGGCCGGCGAAGGCTAGGCTGCGTAGGGCTTGGCGGAGAGGATCTCCACCTTGATGTCTTTGCCGTTCGGAGCGACGTAGCTGAGGGTGTCCCCCTCCTTATGGCCCACGATGGCGGCACCCAGCGGCGACTTTTCGCTGAAGACATCCAGATCCGAGTCGCCGGCGATTTCACGGGAGCCCAGCAGGAACGTCTCTTCGTCCCCGGCGATTTTGGCCACCACGATCATGCCCGGTTCCACGATGCCGTCATCGGCAGGTGCTTCGCCCACGTGGGCATCCCGAAGCAGCACGGTCAGCTGGCGGATGCGGGCTTCAATCTTGCCCTGCTCCTCCTTGGCTGCGTGGTAACCGCCGTTTTCCTTGAGGTCGCCCTCTTGCCGCGCTGCTTCAATCTTCTGGACGATCTCCGCCCGGCCTGCGCCGGAAAGGTGGTCCAGCTCTGCCTTCAGGCGGTCAAAAGCTTCCTGGGTGAGCCAGGCTGCAGAAGCGCTGTTGGTGGTAGACACGGACTTCTCCTCTGGTGGTCCTACATGCAAAAGACCCCGCCATGGTGGCCACTTGTGGAGCAGCAACCAGCTCAGCGGGGTAAAGGTATCTATCCAGTGTAGTCAATCACTTGGAGATAACCCAACCTGGACGAGTCGCCGGTCACATCCCTTATTGCGCCTGGCTGGGAATCCAGCAGCTGTCCACCAGGCCCGACACGGACTCCGACTCAGTGAGCACGGTGACGCGCTGGGCGACTGTCCTGCCGCCGTCGGCCGTTCCATCCGCCGCCGACGGCGGGATGTCAACCACCTTCCAGCCGACGACGGCGAACTTGGAATCCAGTGCCTTGACGGCGCACTTCACGGCGTTTCCGGGCTCGCGGGTGACCTGGAAGTCGACCTCGGCAACGGTGGAATCGGTGGTGCTGTAGCCGATGTCCTTGTACGTCACCCCGGACAGGGAATTCGACGTCGAAACCCATGCCAGGAACCCGATTCCGGCCGCGAGGGCGATGCCGATGGCGGTGCGGCTGGCCTTGGGAGTGAACCGGCGCTTTTTAGCACCATACCGATTGGCTAGGCTAGTGTCTGCGGGCGCGGGTTGGGCCGGCTGGTCCGGGGAAGTCACCAGACCAGTTTAGTGCCCTTTCCGCCGGCACTCTGCGGCGGCCGTGGCCGCCGGTGGGGCACGACGCCCGCTTCAACATCCTTCGGCTGCCACAAGCCGCGAAACAAGAATAAGGAGCCGTCCTTTCCATGACAGCGTCCAGCAACTCCCAGGTGCCGCTCCGGCTGCTCGCAGTCCATGCCCACCCGGACGACGAATCCAGCAAGGGCGCTGCGACCATGGCCATGTACGCAGCCACGGGCGTGGACGTCATGGTGGCAACCTGCACGGACGGGTCGCGCGGCGACATCCAGAACCCGGCAGTCGAAGGCGAACCACACCCGAAGCGGGACATGGCCGGTGCCCGCAGGCTGGAAATGGCCAACGCAGCCTCCATCCTTGGCATCAAGCAGGCGTGGCTTGGATTCGTCGACTCCGGACTTCCCGAAGGCGATCCCCTTCCGCCGCTTCCGGCCGGTTCGTTCGCCACCTTGCCCCTGGAACGGGCTGCGGCGCCGCTGGTGCGGCTGGTCCGTTCGTTCAAACCGCACGTCATCCTCAGCTACGACGAAAACGGCGGCTACCCCCACCCTGACCACATCATGGCCCACCGTGTGGCTGTGGAAGCTTTCGAAGCCGCCGGCGATCCGGGACGCTACCCGGACGCGGGGGAGGCATGGGAGCCGAGCAAGCTCTACTACGACCGCGCCTTCAGCCCCGAACGGTTCCGGGCCCTGCACTTTGCGCTGGAAGAGGCGGGCCTCCAGTCCCCGTATGCCGAGCGTTTGGCCGCGTGGCTCGAATCCGACGCCGAGGGCCACACCCCGCCGCCGGCGCCGCACCCCACCACCACACAGATCGACTGCGGCGACTACTTCGAAGTTCGTGACGACGCCCTGCGCGCCCACCGGACGCAGGTGGACCCGCTGGGGTTCTTCTTCGCCGTCTCACCCGACATGCAGCGCCGGACCTGGCCCTGGGAGGACTACTCCCTGATCCATTCGAGGGTGCCGTCCGAGCTCCCGGAGAAGGACCTGTTCGCCGGGCTAAGATAGTCAGAGCAGGCTTTTTCTATCAAGCGTAGAAGTCGGGTGCGTCCCAGGCCCGTGCTGTCCGCCTCCTGCTGCATCCGTTCCACCAAAAGGTATCAATCGTGCATTCACTGCTCCTCCGCCTCGCCACCACGCCGACCCCGTTGCCCACTCCAACGCTTCGGGACGGGATCTCCGAGGACCAGGTGACCCCCGGCCTGCTGGGGTTCGTCATGACGGCTTTCTTCGTGGTGGCCACGGCCTTGCTGATCGTCGATATGGTGCGCCGGATCCGCCGGGTGCGCTACCGCGCCCAGGTGGAGGAAGAACGCATGGCGGCCGCAACCGCGGCAGACGTGGAGGCGGCTGACGCGCAGGACGGGCTCGACGACGGCCCGCGCCCGGCAGCGCCGGAGTCCAACGGAAACGGGCTCCAGCGGCCGGGGGAGTAAACCGGCGTCAGGCCAGGACCGCCAGTGCGATGGCAACGAAGTGCGCTGCGAAAGCCAGCACCGTCAGTGCATGGAACAGTTCATGGAAGCCGAAGTGGTGATAACTGAAGTTTGGCTTCTTCAGGGCGTAGAAGACGGCGCCGGTGATGTAGAGAACTCCGCCCACGCAGATCAGGACCGCTGAAGCCGGGCTCGCCTGGAAGAACTGCGGCAGGTAGAACAGGGCGCCACAGCCCAGCGCGATGTAGATGGGCACGTACAGCCAGCGGGGCGCATCGGTCCACAACAGCCGGAACAGCACGCCAAGGATGGCCCCGGACCAGATGACCCACAGGAGGATCACCGCCTGCGGGCGTTCCAGGAGCGTCCATGCCAGCGGCGTGTAGGTGCCGGCGATGACGAGCATGATGTTGGTGTGGTCCAGCCGCTTGAGGACCAGCTTGACCCGTGGGGACCAATTTCCGCGATGGTAGACGGCACTGACACCGAACAGCAGCACGCCGGTGGCCGCAAAGACGGCAGAGGTGATCCGCCGGTCCGCGGTAGGGGCCAGGACAACCAGGACGATGCCCGCGGCAAGCGCCAGCGGGGCGGTGACGGTGTGGATCCAACCCCGCCATTTCGGTTTGATCATCAGCAGTTCCGCCAGGCGGACGGCAGCATCATCCACTGCGTTGGGCCCGGGCCCGTCGCCGGGGTTGCTGCCCTCCGGCCCGGACGGCCGGGAACTGTGCGGAGCGTCGCTGTTCATTGGTCCAGAATAACTTACGCATCGGTAAGTTACTCGTTGGTAACTTAGTGTCGGATCCGCCTCCCGGACCCCGGCGCGTCCCGGAGCGCTGCTGGCGGTAGCCTAGGATGTGGATGTACGTACGGCAGGAAAGTCAGGTGAGTGGACGCGTGGAGTTGCCCGGGTTCCTCTATGGCTACTACGAACGCCGGCTGCTGAAGGATCTCCCGCGCGACCGGATTCCCCGCCACATTGGCGTCATGGTGGACGGCAACCGGCGCTGGGCCAAGCAGTTCAACGCCCCCACCAGCCAGGGCCACCAGGCGGGCGCGGACAAGATCCATGAGTTCCTCGGCTGGTGCCAGGAACTCGGCGTCAAGGTGGTCACGCTGTACATGCTGTCCACTGACAACATGAACCGGTCCAGCGAGGAATTGGACCTCCTGATGGGCATCATCGCCAACACGCTGGACCGGCTCGATGACGACGCCAATATTTCCGTCCACGCGATGGGTGCCCCTGAACTGCTTCCGGACTACTTGGCTGAGCGGCTCAACAAGCTGACTGCGCGGACTCCGGTGCGGGAAAAGATCCACGTCAACGTCGCCGTCGGGTACGGGGGAAGGCGGGAAATTGTCGACGCCGTCCGCGAACTCCTGCACGACGCCGTCGCCAAGGGCATGGACATTTCCAAGCTCGCCGACGACCTGTGCGTCGATGACATCTCGCGCTTCCTCTACACCCGCGGCCAGCCTGACCCGGACCTGGTGATCAGGACATCGGGGGAGCAGCGGCTCTCCGGCTTCCTCATGTGGCAGAGCGCCTACAGCGAGTTCTATTTCTGCGAGGCCCTGTGGCCTGCCTTCCGAAAAGTCGATTTCCTCCGTGCCCTGCGTGACTACGCCGGCCGGCAGCGGCGCTTCGGCGCCTGACACCCCCGGTTCAGCACGAGTTAATCGACGCGCAACGGGAATCGCCGCGTAATGGTTGCGGAAACTTGGCCGGGTGGATTTACGTTATATCCATCAGCAGGCAAAACCGCCGGCTGATCGGGGAGGCCAATACATGGAGCGAAACATCGCACCGGTTGTATGGGAGGCCGGACCCGGCCTCGTGGCCGAGCCGCCTCACCAATAACAATTCCGGGCTGGTGCCCGGGGCTGGAGTCGATGTGGCTACTTCTGAACGACTGCCCGAGGTCCTGGCTGGACAGGGCGGAAAAGCTACCTCTCGCGCCGAGCGCGCCACTTTTGAAACCGGCGCAGCAACTGATGCTGCGGCCGGTTTCGCTGTCTCCGGAAGGGAAGCCGACATCCACACCTTCGTCATCGACACGTCAGTCCTGCTCTCGGACCCCCGGGCACTCCTGCGGTTCGCCGAGCATGAAGTCGTGGTGCCAATCGTTGTGATCACCGAACTTGAGGCAAAACGGCACGACCCCGAACTGGGCTACTTCGCCCGGAAGGCCCTGCGGCTCCTGGACGACCTCCGGGTCAAGCACGGCGGACTGAACCAGGCCATTCCCATTGGTGACGACGGCGGCACCCTGGTGGTGGAGCTCAACCACATTTCGGCGGAGGTACTGCCACTGGGCTTCCGCAGCGGTGACAACGACAGCCGGATCCTTGCCGTCGCCAAGAACCTGGCCAACGAGGGCCGCAGTGTCACCGTGGTCTCCAAGGACCTCCCCATGCGGGTCAAAGCGTCCGCCATGGGCCTCACCGCCGACGAATACCGCAACGAGCTCGTCAAGGACTCGGGCTGGACCGGCGTCGCCGAAATCGAAGCCGACGAACAGGAAATCTCTACCCTGTACGGGCACGAACCCGTGTTCATCCCCGCCGCGGCGGAACTGCCCGTCAACACCGGCCTGGTCCTGCTTTCCAACCGCGGCTCGGCCCTGGGCCGGGTGGGGGCGGACAAGCAGGTGCGCCTGGTCAAGGGCGATCGAGATGTCTTCGGCCTCCACGGCCGGTCCGCCGAGCAGCGGCTCGCCATCGACATGCTGATGGATCCGGGCGTCGGCATCGTGTCCATTGGCGGACGCGCCGGCACCGGAAAATCGGCGCTCGCCCTTTGTGCGGGCCTCGAAGCCGTACTCGAACGCCGCGAACACCGGAAGGTGATTGTGTTCCGGCCGCTCTACGCCGTGGGCGGCCAGGAACTTGGCTACCTGCCCGGTTCGGAATCCGAAAAGATGAACCCCTGGGCGCAGGCGGTCTTCGACACGCTCGGGGCCTTGGTCAGCCAGGAAGTGGTGGAGGAAGTCATGGACCGCGGCATGCTCGAGGTCATGCCGCTCACGCACATCCGCGGCCGCTCCCTGCACGACGCCTTCGTGATCGTGGACGAGGCGCAGTCACTGGAGAAGAACGTGCTGCTGACGGTGATGAGCCGAATGGGCCAGAACTCCAAGATCGTCCTTACCCACGACGTCGCCCAGCGGGACAACCTCCGCGTCGGGCGCCACGACGGAATCGCCGCCGTCGTCGAAACCCTGAAGGGACACCCGCTCTTCGGCCACGTCACCCTCACCCGCTCAGAGCGCTCGCCCATCGCAGCGCTGGTGACAGAGCTGCTCGAAGGCTAGTACCTGAGTTGGCAAGGGGCCGTGGCCGGGTTCGCCGGGCCACGGTCCTTCGCCGTCGCTTAGACACGACGCATAGGGGCACCTGCGGTCGTTCGGCGAGCTGCGCACATGTCCGGTTCGAGTCCTTCGCGTAGGAGCGCATCGCCGACCAGAGCGTTGCGCAGGTCGCCCAGCGACCGTAGCGGCGCGCCGGGAGGTGTCTAAGCGACGGCGAAGGGCTCGAAGCGGACGAACCCGGCCACTGCCCGGCCAACCCAGCCAGGACTTACGCGACCTTCAGGAACCTGGCCGCTGCTTCGTGGCCCTCCACCTTCAGCTTCCATTCGGGGCGATTGAAGGTTTCGGGGGTGAGGCGGACGTGCTGGAGCGTTTCGACCTTGGTACCCCAGGCTTTGCGGGTGATCCCGTTCAGTTCGTAGCCAAGGGAGCGCGAGACGCCCAGGGAGGCGTCGTTCCAGGATGCGGCCTCGGATTCGGCCACGTCGGCGCCCAGCCAGTCAAAGGCCCAGAGCACGACGGCGGCACGCATCTCCGTGCCCAGTCCGCGCCCTTGGACGGACTGCTGAAGCCAGGAGCCGGTGCTGACGGTCTTGAGGCTTGCGAAGTCCTTGGCACCAATGTCCTGGCAGCCGACAAAACGTCCCTCGTGCCAGATGCCAAGCAGCAACGTCCAGTTTTCCGGGGAGCATTCGGCCCTGCACCGCCAGTACCAGCGGGCCATGTTGGGGCCCAGTTCGTCGTCCGAAAGTTCCGTCCAGGGCATACTGAACGGGTTGCGGCCGGCCTCGTGGATGCCGCTGCGGGCCGCTGCCACGGCGGCGGGCACGTCCTGATCGGTGATGGGCCGGAGCTCAAGCCGGGGTGTGGCCAGCCGAAGGTCGAACAGGGGCCAGATGGAGCTCAGGGAAGTCATCCGCGAAGCCTAGCTGATCGTCACCGCCTGTACCTGTCACGCTCAGGCGGGGAGGTCCCAGGTGATGTGCCGCCGGACGTCCGTGAGGTTCATGGACTGGGCCAGGAACAGGTCATCAAGCATGTATTCGTCCACGGCAATGATGCGGATCCAATGCCCGTAATCACCGGTCCCCGGTTCCAGTGACCGGCTGGCGACGCAGACCCCGGTGCCCACGTCCACGCGGAGGCGCGTGCGCCCGGGAAGGCACAGCGGAGCAGCGGCATCCCCCGGGTGGTAGGCGGCGTTGGCGACCACCACCGCTTCCAGGGCGGCCCTGCCTTCGTGCTCGACATGGTGGATGTCCTTGATGTCCAGTGCGTTGCTGCCCGGGAATTCGATGGGAACCGGAGCGTTGCCGGCGAGCTCAACGGGGTCCAGGGCGGCCGAGAAGCGTCCGTTGCCGAAACCCGGTTCGCCGTACGCTGCCTCAGGCCTGCGGCGGACCTGTCCGGCGTCGTCATAGACGGGGGTGACCAGATGGGGCGGCAGGAGCCAGGACTTGCGGGTGGAGCTGACGTAGAAGTCACCACGGGAATCGTTGATTCCGGTGGTGCTGTGCAGCACCAGGCCATCCGGACTCTCCAGCCGGAGCGCCCCGGGCCGCCGCAGCCATGCCCGGACGAACGGCGCCCCCGGTCCGGGAGCCGCATCGAATGGCTGGTCCCAGTACTCGAACCTCAGGGACTGCCACTTCCAGGGGGATGACCGGCACAGGTTCCGGAACTCGGCAGCCGGATCCGCGGGCGTGCCAGGAGGGTCCGGAACCGTCCGGCGCCGGGACTCCCAGGTCGACATATCCACAGTTTACGCGGCGGCGCTACGGCCGGTACGGCCGGATCCAGTAGCATCCGAGGGGTGATCGGACGACTGGGCGACCTGTGGCAGTACACCCCCGTGGCCTTCTGGCTGGTGCTGGCCGCCTGCCTCTACTTTGTGGTGATGGCTGTGCGGCTCACCGTTATCGATGTCCGGCACCATCTCCTGCCCAACCGAATCGTGTTTCCCTCCTATGCCGTGGCAGGACTCCTTCTCCTGGCCGCAGCGGCGACGGGCTGGGGCGGGGCGGTGACGGCCGCGGGGGATCCGAACGGCAACCCCATCATGCCTGTTGTCAGGGTGCTGGCGGGGGCCGCGATCCTCTGGCTTTTCTACTTCGTCCTTCGCCTTGCCTATCCGCCCGGGATGGGATTCGGCGATGTGAAGCTGGCGGGCGTGCTGGGCATGTACCTTGGCTACCTCAGTTGGGGACATCTCTTCGCCGGCACCTTCCTCGCGTTCCTGCTCGGCGGCCTGTGGTCGCTGGCGATCCTGGCGGCCCGCAGGGGAACGCTGAAGTCCGCCATACCGTTTGGCCCGTTCATGCTTGCCGGGGCCGCGGCCGCCATGCTGCTGCCGGCGTAGGTGTAAGGCCTTGGGACGTCTTTGGCCTTGGGTAGGCTGGCATTATGCCTGCACCTGAATACGTTCTGAAACTGCGCAAGAAGATCGGCAACGACCCCCTCTGGGTTCCCGGCGTCCGGGGCGTGGTGGTCGATGACGGGGGCAGGATCCTGCTGGCCCAGCGGGCGGACAACCGGCAGTGGGCCCTGATCAGCGGGATGCTGGACCCGGGGGAGCAGCCTGCCCGGGGCCTGGTCCGGGAGATCTTTGAGGAAACGGCCGTGGTGGCGGAAGCCGAACGCGTGGTATCCGTGGGGGCGGTGGGTCCGGTGACCTACCCGAACGGCGACGTCTGCGAATTCCTCGACGTCGTGTTCTTGTGCCGTTACGTGTCCGGCGACGCCAGGGTGAACGATGACGAGTCCCTGGCGGTTGGCTGGTTCGGACTGGACGAGCTTCCCGAGCTCATGCCGGGCCACCTGACCAGCATCCGTCAGGCGCTGACGCCGGCAGGAGCCGTCTACTTCGAGCCGTAGGGGTGCTCGGGACCTGCCCGTTCCCGGCCGGGCCCGGTGCCAGGTTGGCGGTACGGAACAGGGACGCCGCAACCCCCAAGATTGCGGCGTCCCTGTTGGTCTCAGCCGGCCCTGGGTGCCCAGGCCCGGCACCCGGCCAGCCACGGCTGCGCCAGGCGTCCGACGACGGTCAGCGGCCCGGGGAGACCAGCTCGCCGTCGTCGTCCTTGGCATGCTCGTCTGCAGCGCGGGCCGCGGAGCTGGCGGGCAGCCCGGCAGCGAGCCGTTCTGCTTCCTCCCCGCCGACTGCCTCGCCGCGTGCCACCATACCGGCGGTATCCGACAACGGGATCTGCTTGAGCGTCAGGGCCAGCAGCAGTGCCACGGCAATGAACGGCAGCAGATACCAGAACACGGGCGCCAGCGAATCCGCGTAGGCGTTCACGATGGCGTCGCGCAACTGTGAGGGAAGCTGGCTCAACGCCTGCGGGTCCAGCGTCCGGGTGGACTGCCCGGCCTGCTCGGCGGAGGCTCCCGCCCCCGTGAAGGCAGCGGTCAAGGCCTCGGAGAGGCGCGTGGTGAAGATCGACCCGAAGACGGCGACGCCCATGGCGGCGCCAACCTCGCGGAAATAGTTGTTGGTGCTGGTGGCGGTGCCGATCTGGTCCGCAGGGACGGAGTTCTGGACCACCAGGACCACTACCTGCATGATCAGGCCCAGCCCGGCGCCGAACACGAACAGCTGGAGGCAGATGACCCAGATGGGGGTGCTGGCGGCAAGGGTGGTCATCCACAGCATGGCGGCCATGGTGAAGGCGGCGCCCAGGATGGGGAACATCTTGTATTTGCCGGTCTTGGAGATCCGGATGCCTGAGTAGATGGACGTGCCCATGAGGCCGGCCATCATGGGCAGCATCAGCAGCCCGGATTCTGCGGCCGACGTGCCCGAGGACATCTGCAGGAACGTGGGGACGAAGGCGATGGCGGAGAACATGCCAAGGCCAAGGGTGAAGCCGATGGCTGTGGCGTTGATGAAGATCCGGTTCCGGAACAGGCTCAGCGGGATGATCGGATCCTCGGCGCGCCGCTCCACCAGCACGAACGCGGCGGCGGAGACCAGCAGGCCGGCGCCGAATGCCCAGGTGAGGGGTGAATCCCAGCCTTCGTCCTTCTTGCCGCCGAAGTCGGTGAAGAAGATCAGGCAGGTGGTGGCCGCGGAGAGCAGGACCACGCCCAGGATGTCGATCCGTTTCTCGGCCTTCTTGTTGGGCAGCGTCAGGGCGAACCAGGCGATGGCGAACGCGGCAACGCCCACCGGAATGTTGATGTAGAAGGCCCACTCCCAGGTGAGGTGGTCAACGAAGAAGCCGCCCAGCAGCGGGCCGGCCACGGCCGACAGGCCGAAGATGGCGCCCAGCGGGCCCATGTACTTGCCGCGCTCCTTGGCGGGCACGATGTCGGCGATGATGGCCTGGGACAGGATCATCAGGCCGCCGCCGCCCAGGCCCTGGATGGCGCGGAAGATGACGAAGCCCCAGAAATCCGTGGCCAGTGCGCAGCCCACGGACGCGAGGGTGAAGAGTGCGATGGCCACCAAAAACAGGTTGCGGCGGCCCAGGATGTCCCCGAATTTGCCGTAGATGGGCATGACGATGGTGGTGGCCAGCAGGTAGGCCGTGGTGATCCAGGCCTGGTGCTCCACTCCGCCCAGCTTGCCCACGATGGTGGGCATGGCGGTGGAAACGATGGTTTGGTCCAGGCTGGACAACAGCATTCCGGCGATCAGCGCGGAAAAGATGATCCAGATGCGTTTTTGCGTCAGCAGGAGTGGGCCTGCCGGCGCCTTGGTGGTGGCGGTACTCATGATTGTCCTTCTGCGGCGGTGGGGTCCGGAATGTCGAATGGCTGGGAGAAGAGCAGGCTGGCAGCGGAGATGTTCTCCAGGAGCAGGTCCCGGTACGGGCGTGTGTTGCCGTCGGAGAAATAGGCCATGCTGCTCTTGCGGGCGATGGTGCTCAGGAGGACCACGGCCATCTGCACCACCGGGTGGTCCGGGGCCACGCCTTCGCGCCGTGCCACGTCCTTGGCGAACTGGGCTTCCCGCTGCTCGGTGACGCCGATGATGCGGAGGATGAGCTGCGGTTCCTTGCGGACCACGCCTATCAGTTGCCGGGTATCTTCCTCGGACTCCGTCATGTCCTCGGCCAGGCGCAGGGAGAGCCGGACAAGGTCCCGGAAGAGGGTGGGTGAGATGGCACCGGCGGGTGAATCCGAACCGCCGGCCACGAATTCGTCGATGACCGCCGACGGGACGTCATCGTCCGCGTGGCCGATGATGGCGTCTTCCTTGGTGGGAAAGTAGTTGAAAAACGTCCGGCGTGAGATATCCGCCGCCTCGCAGACTTCCTCCACGGTGTAACCGTTGAGCCCGTGCTCGGCGGTCATGCTGCGGGCAGCGGCGGTGATGGCGCGCCGGGTGGCGGCCCGTTTGCGTTCGCGGAGTCCGGGATCCGAAGTTGCACTGTTACTCACAAAGTAAAGTTTTGCACTAAGTGAAAACAAGTGCAAGTTTTTCTGGGAGTCGGCAGGGGCTTAAACGGACGACGGCGGCCGGCACCTTTCCTGCGAAAGGTGCCGGCCGCCGTCGGACGCCACCTTTCCTGCGAAAGGTGCCGGCCGCCGTCGGACGCTGCGGCGGGTTATGCCTTGTGCGCCGGAGCCGTCATGGTGGTGACGTCCAGGGCCTTGTCCAGGTCTGCCTCTGAAACCTTCCCGTCGCCCTCGCCGACGAAGCCAAGCTGCTCGGTGGCCTGGCGGATGGTCAGGCCCTCCTTGACGGCGGTCTTGGCGATCTTGGCGGCGTTCTCGTAGCCGATGTACTTGTTCAGCGGGGTGACGATGGACGGGGAAGCCTCTGCGAGGAAGCGGGCGCGCTCCACGTTGGCGGTGATGCCGTCAATCATCTTGTCCGCCATGACCCGGCTGGTGTTGGCCAGCAGCCGGATGGACTCAAGCAGGTTGGCGGCCATGACCGGGATGCCCACGTTGAGTTCAAACGCGCCGTTGGTACCGGACCAGGCGATGGCGGTGTCGTTGCCGATGACCTGGGCTGCCACCATGATGGACGCCTCGCAGATGACCGGGTTGACCTTGCCCGGCATGATGGAGGAGCCCGGCTGCAGGTCCGGGATGGCAATTTCGCCGAGGCCGGTATTGGGGCCGGAGCCCATCCAGCGGAGGTCGTTGTTGATCTTCATGAAGGAGATGGCGATGTTGCGCAGCTGGCTGGAGGCCTCGATCAGGCCGTCGCGGTTTGCCTGTGCTTCGAAGTGGTCGCGCGCCTCGGTCAGCGGCAGGCCGGTGTCCGTGGCGAGCAGTTCGATGACGCGCTCCGGGAAGCCTGCGGGGGTGTTGATGCCGGTCCCCACGGCGGTACCGCCCAGCGGAACCTCGGCGACGCGGGGGAGCGAGGCGTTGATCCGCTCGATGCCGTAGCGCACCTGCGCGGCGTAGCCGCCGAACTCCTGGCCCAGGGTGACCGGGGTGGCGTCCATGAGGTGGGTGCGGCCGGACTTGACCACGTCCTTGAACTCAACGGCCTTGCGCTCCAGCGACTCGGCCAGGTAGCCCAGTGCGGGGATCAGGTCGTTGATCAGCGCGGAGGTGGCGGCGACGTGGACCGAGGTGGGAAACACGTCGTTGGAGGACTGTGAAGCGTTGACGTGGTCGTTCGGGTGGACCACCTTGTCACTGCCGGCAGCCTTCAGGGCGCGGGTGGCCAGCTCTGCCAGGACCTCGTTGGTGTTCATGTTCGAGGAGGTGCCGGAGCCGGTCTGGAAAACGTCGATGGGGAAGTCGCCGTCGTACTTGCCGGCGGCCACCTCGTCGGCAGCGTCTGCAATCGCCTTGGCCAGCTCGCCGTCGAGCACGCCCAGTTCTGCGTTGGCCTGGGCGGCAGCCTTCTTGACCCGGGCCAGCGCCTCAATGTGGGTGCGTTCCAGGGTCTTGCCGGAAATGGGGAAGTTCTCCACTGCCCGCTGCGTCTGCGCGCGGTACAGTGCGTTCACGGGGACGCGGACTTCGCCCATCGTGTCATGTTCAATGCGGAACTCTTCAGTGGAAGTCATGGGGCTAGCTTATGGCGATCAGGGGCCCCATCGAAAACCGTTAAGGGGGCCGCACGGAGGTCCCGTGCAGCCCCCTTGGCGGTGTGGCTACAGCTCGCCGATTCCGTAAACCAGGTCAGCGCGGCCTTCCGCCAAGCGGTAGGAAAGGCCGACGACGGCGGTGCGGCCGCCCTCGATTGCGTCGGAAATCACACGGGAGCTGTCCGCCAGGCGCTGCGAGGTCTGCTTGACGTGCTCCACCACCATGTCGTTGACCTCGTGCTGGTCGTTGCGCAGCGAGGTCAGGACGGAGGGCGTGATGCGCTCGACGAGGTCGCGGATGAAGCCTGCCGGCATCTCGCCGGTCTCCACGGCGTCCTTGGTGGCTGTCACGGCACCGCAGCTGTCGTGGCCGAGGATGACAATCAGGGGCACGTTGAGCACTCCCACGCTGTACTCCAGGGAGCCCAGGACGGCGTCGTCGATCACTTGGCCGGCGGTGCGGACCACGAAGACGTCGCCCAGGCCGACGTCGAAGATGATTTCCGCCGCGAGCCGGGAGTCGGAGCAGCCGAAGATCACCGCGAACGGATTCTGCGTCTCCACCAGCGATGAGCGGCGGGATGCGTTCTGGTTCGGATGGGAGGACTCGCCGTTTACGAAACGTTCGTTGCCTTCGCGCAGGCGGCGCCAGGCCAGTGCAGGGGTCAGGTTAGTCGTCACGGGCCCCACCTTACGGCGTGGGGGCCGCCGAGGGTGAAACTGTGACGGCCGGGCTGCTGTCCAGGGAGGTCACGACGGCGGCCGCCAGCGTGGAGAATTCGTCCAGTTGGGCGGCGCCGGAGAGGATGACGGTGCTGCCCCGGTAGTTCAGGATCATCGACTTTTCGCCCTTGCCGGTGTCACGCAGCTCCCAGTCCTGGCCGCCGGCGTTCCGGGTACCCGTCACGGGGGCGTTCTTGGTCTGCTGGAGGAGCCAGGTGGGGTTGGAACTCTTGGTCTGTACGAGGGCGATGAATGAGGTCTTGGGCGTCAGGTAGCCGACTTCCCACGTGGGCACGCCGCTGCCCGTCCCGGCCTCCCACCGCGCGTAGTTGGCGCGGAAGGCGTTGCCGGTATCCGGTGCGACGGGTGTGAATCCGGCCACATCCGCGGCGTTCCGGGCCACCGACGCGACGTCGATGTCCGGCCGGTAGCCGTCACTTTTCGGTTGCGGGTTCATGAGGACCACGGGCAGGAACGCGGCAATGCTGAGGACCAGGGCAATGATCATTCCGATCACCGAGGCGTTGGCCCGTTTGGCGGCCGCCGCCGGAATGACGGGCTTTACGGGGGTTTCCGCACCGGCCTTTGCTGCCTCGGGCCGGCCTTCGGGCTGTGCCTGGCCGGAATTGGGGCTGGTGGCTTCCTGCATGTCATTCACTTCTCTATAGTCGCCCATCCCGGAGCCGTAGTTCCATTCGGGGGTCAGCAGGCCGCGGAGGCGGATGTCCGGGCACATTGCGCCGCAGCGTCATGGGCCGCCCGCCGAGCGGCGCCGCGACTATGATCGGTACCAGAGGAATCACCGCTCTGCTGCACCGGCAAGCGGGTTCAATGATCGCCACTCGAAGAAGAGGTTCACGTGTCACCAGCGTCCATGACCCAGAAGTACTCCACGATTTCACCGTCCCTTGCGGTGGGCCACGACGAGCCGGACCGCAACCTTGCCCTTGAACTCGTCCGCGTCACCGAGGCCGCGGCCATTGCCGGCGGCCACTGGGTTGGCTTCGGCGACAAGAACACCGCTGACGGTGCGGCCGTCGATGCCATGCGCTCCTTCCTGCAGACGGTCCACTTCAACGGCGTTGTGGTCATCGGCGAAGGTGAAAAAGACGAAGCCCCCATGCTATTCAACGGCGAACGCGTCGGCGACGGCACCGGCCCCGAGGTGGACGTGGCCGTGGACCCCATTGATGGAACACGGCTGACCGCCCTGGGCATCAACAATGCGCTGGCCGTCCTGGCCGTCGCCGAGCGGGGCTCCATGTTCGACCCCTCCGCCGTGTTCTACATGGAAAAGCTCGTCACCGGTCCCGAAGCGGCGGACATGGTTGACCTGCGCCTGCCGGTCAAGCAGAACCTGCACCTGATCGCCAAGGCCAAGGGCGTGAAGGTGAACCAGCTCAACGTCATGATCCTGGACCGGGACCGGCACCGCCCGCTGGTGGAGGAAATCCGCGAAGCCGGCGCGCGCACCAAGTTCATCATGGACGGCGACGTCGCCGGGGCCATCGCGGCGGCCCGCTCCGGCACCGGCGTGGACGCCCTGATGGGCATCGGCGGTACCCCTGAGGGCATCGTGGCCGCCTGCGCCATCAAGTCCCTCGGCGGCGTCATCCAGGGCCGCCTCTGGCCCACCAGCGACGAAGAGAAGCAGAAGGCCATCGACGCCGGCCACGACCTGGAGCGCGTGCTTTCCACCAATGACCTCGTCTCCAGCGACAACTGCTACTTCGCCGCGACGGGCATCACCGACGGAGACCTGCTCAAGGGCGTCCGCTACTCCAAGGACAAGGTCCTGACCCAGTCCATCGTGATGCGTTCAAAGTCGGGAACCATCCGCTTCGTGGATGGCGAGCACCAGGCCAGCAAGTGGGAGGGCTACGCCCGCAAGAGCTGATCCGCATCCGGAAACGGATACCAGGGCCCCGGGGCGCCATGCGCGCTGCCGGGGCTTTGGCGTTAACGCCTTGGTATAGGGTTTAAGCCATGATTCCTGCCGTTGTGCCCTGTATTGACCGCGTCCTCTGGGACGAATATGTCGACCGGTTCCAGGGCCACCCGCAGCAGCTGTGGGGCTGGGGAGAGACCAAGGCGATGCACGGCTGGTCCGTGGACCGGGTCCTCGTCAAGGCCGGTGACGAAACCATTGGCTGTGCCCAGCTCCTGGTCCGGAAGCTGCCTGCACCCTTCCGCGCCCTGGTCTACATCCCGCGCGGTCCGATGTGCACCGTGGAGAATGCGCAGGAGGTGCTCAACCGGCTGGCCGAGCACGCAGCTCTTCGGCACCGCGGCGTTGCCCTCAGCATCGAACCCGACTGGGACCGCGGCTCTGCCTTCGCCGGTGCCGTCGCCGCAGCCGGCTTCCGGGAATCGGCCAACACCGTCCTGATCCCCAGGACACTGATCCTGGACCTCACCCGGTCAGACGATGAACTGATGGCGGAGATGTCCAAGTCAACGCGGGCCAACATCCGCAAGGCGATGCGCAGCGACGTGGAATTCCGCAAGGTCAAGAACGACTCCGAGCTGGAGCAGGTGCTAGCGATCTACCACGACACGGCGGAACGTGCCGGGTTCGGCATCCACGAGGACCAGTACTATCGCGACATCTTCCGGAACCTGGGGGACGCCTCGCCCATCGTCGCAGCCTTCGACGGCGAACAGATGCTTGCTTTCACGTGGCTTTCCCGCAGCGGCACCACCGCGTTCGAACTTTATGGCGGCGTGTCCGCCGAGGGCCAGAAGCAGCGCGTGAACTACGGGGTCAAGTGGGCGGCATTGCAGTTGATGCGGGAAGACGGCTGCAGCCGGTATGACTTCAACGGCCTCCTCAACGACGGCATCTCCGACTTCAAGAAGCAGTTCGCCAAGCATGAGGACATGCTCCTGGGGACCTGGGAAAAGCCGTTGTCGCCGTTCTACCCCGCGTACTCCACAGCCATGCCGCTGGCCCGCAAAGGCCTCCAGGCGGCCCGCCGGCTGGTCAAGGGCGCGGCGGGCCGGGCGCAGGGGCTGATGAAGCGGCGCTAGAGTCCGGTAGTCACGGCGAAGGCCAGGGCAGGCTCGCTGCTGCCTGCTGCCCGGTGGACGTTGACCGGGGCCTCGGCAGCGGCCACGAACGCGCTGGAACCGCGGGACAGTTCCAGGTCGCCCTTGGGTGAGTCCAGGTAGACGGCACCGGCCACCACTATGACCACGGCGGCGCCGGACTGGGCCAACGGGACGGGGCCGGAGTCCGGGCCCAACTCGATGCGCTGAAGCTGGAACTCCCCGAACGGCGGCCGGTACACCTCCTGGTCCATCATGGTCCTCCCGGCGTCCAGCATCGGAACGGCCACCGGGTGGAAGTCGATGGTCTTCAGGAGCTCCGGCACATCGATGTGCTTGGGGGTCAGGCCGCCGCGCAGGACGTTGTCCGAGGACGCCATGACCTCCACGCCGAGGCCATGGAGGTACGCGTGGACGTTTCCTGCCGGCAGGTAGACGGCCTCGCCGGGCTGCAGGGAGATCCTGTTCAACAGCAGCGAGATCAGGACTCCGGGATCGCCGGGGTACTTCTCATTGAGGCTGATGACGGTTCCGAGCTCGGCCTCGTACGGCGCCAGGGGAGCTCCTGAAAGCAATGCTGCCACCACCAGGGCCGTAGCCTCGGCCACGGCCTGCCCGCCGGTGATGAGCCGTTCGAAGGCATCGTGCAGGCCGGCGCCTTCATCTTCCGCGGAGAGGTCGGACAAGAGGTCCTGCACCAGGACAGGGCACTCATCCGGTGACGGGAAGGTCCCGGCAACGTGGTCCAGGATCTTCCGGGTCTCGGCCGCCGGGCGGAACCCGCACAACGCCTCGAACGGCGTGAGGGCGAAGATCATTTCCGGCTTGTGGTTGTCGTCCTTGTAGTTCCGGTTGGCGGCATGGGGGTCGAGCCCTGCATCCTTTTCCCGCGCGAACCCGGCCCTTGCCTGCTCCAGGCTGGGATGGACCTGGAGGGACAGCGGCTGGGCTGCGGCCAGGATCTTGGCCAGGAAAGGCAGCCGCGGGCCAAAAGCGGCCACTGATTCCGCACCCAGGAAATGCTCAGGGTCGGTGGCGATCAGGTCGTCGAGCGGGCGTCGTCCGCCGTCCTCGGAAATGTGGGCCACCGACGGCGAATCAGGGTGCGCGCCGATCCACAGTTCGGCCTCGGGCCGCCCGGATTCGGGGCGGCCGAGCAGCGAGGCGATCGCCGTCGTCGAGCCCCATGCGTAATCCCGAAGGACGTTCTCGATCTCGTACAAGGATGTTCCGTTTCCCTAGGTGTGATGGGACGGCTACAGTGCGGCGCACTGGCCGTTGGTGGCCACGAGGTTGCGGATGGCCTGCTCGTTGCCCTGGCGCTTGAAATCGTCCAGCATCTGCTCCGTGATCGGCTCACCGTCGGGGGTGGTGGTCACCGGTGTGAAGTCCGACGGCGCCGTGGACTCCTGCGGCAGTCCTCCGGTCATGGCCCGGGAAAGCCCGGCCGGTCCTGCCGCCTGGACGTGCCCGGCACCGGCTGCCGGTGCGTTGATCGTGTCGTCGGACGCCCCTGTTGCCTGGGCTCCTGACGCCGACGCCAGCAGCTGGTCCACACGGTCGTGGATCTGGTCGAAATCGGGGTTGGTGGAGAATGCGGGGTCGAAGTCCGGCGGCCCGATGGTGAGCCGCTTGACTTCCTTGCCCTTGGCCTTGATGGCCAGGTCCACAAAACTGCCCAGCTGGGTGGAGGAAATGTTGGACTCCACCACCTTGGTGCCGGCGTTGGCAATGTCCTCGAATTTGGACAGCAGGGTGGCCGGGTCCAGCTGCTTGAGCATGGCCTGCTGCACGCACTGTTGGCGGGCGATGCGGGCGTAGTCGTCCACGAACTCGCGTGACCGCCCGTACCAGAGGGCGTGGTAGCCGTCCAGGGTGTTGTCGCCGGCCGGTATCCAGCCCAAGGGCATGCCGTGGATGCCGTTGGCTTCATCGATGGTTTCACCGCTGATGGGCACCCAGCCGCCCGCCTTGATCCTGATGCCGCCCATGGCATCGATCAACTTGGAAAAGCCGTCCATGTCCACCAGGACGTAGGCCTGGATGTCCATGCCAAGCGTGCCGGATACGGCCTCCAGGGTGGCCTGCGCCCCAGGGTCCGCCACGCCCGGGTAGAGATTGGCGTGCTCGTTGGTGACCTCGGTGTTGATGGCGTTGATCAGGCATTCGTCCCCGCAGTCGTAGCCGTCGGGGTAGATGGCGCGCATGGGCGAGTTCGCGCTGAACTGGGCATTTTGGAAGTTCCGGGGGATGGAAATGATGGCTGTCTGGCCGGTCTTGGCGTCAACGCTCAGCACGGAAAGGCTGTCGGGGCGGCGACCGGTGCGGTCGTCTCCGGCGTCGCCGCCCATCATCAGGAAGTTGTACCTGCCGTCCACTGGCTCAATGGCGGGCCCGGACGAGAAAATGCTGCCGATCGCATTACGGCCCACGTTCAGAAGGTAGGCGGCGTAGCCCAGGGACCCGCTGCCAAGGACCAAGGCCAGCACCAGGGCGATCCCGACAGCGGGGCGGGCCGGCGGTGCCAGCAGGACCGGGCGGATGATTCGCAGGGTGTTGACGAACAGCAGGGCCCAGCTAACAGCCAGGGCCGTCAGCAGGATCACCAGGACCAGTGACGTGACGGGGTTGGTGAACACGTTGATCACCAGCGTCCGGTCCAGCAGGAGGAGGACCACTGCCACGGCCAGGAGTGCCCAGACACAGAGCGTGGTGCGCAGCGCGATCCTGCCCAGCTTCCGGTCGCCGGCCACGAGCTGGGCGCTTCCCGGTACCAGCAGCGTCAGGAGGACCAACACGAAGGCCCGTTTGGTGCGGACTGCCGGGGAAGCGCCGGCCGGGTAACGGACCGGATCAGTCAAAATCGCTCCGGTGCCCGGCTGCTGCGTGCTGCTGGCCATTCCCGCCGCCCTAACGGCTGCCCCGAAGTGAGCCGGACACGTCAGGGAAGACTTCGCTGACTTTCTGCCGCAGGTTGGCGCCCTTGCGCGAGGCGACGGCGTTGAGGTCGGCAGCGAAATCCAGGAGGTCGGCGCGCAGTGACGCAGCGAGTTCGTCCGTACCGGAGGCAAGCATCCGCACGGCCAGGAGGCCCGCGTTGCGTGCACCGCCGATGGATACCGTTGCCACCGGCACACCCGCGGGCATCTGGACGATGGACAGCAGGGAGTCCATGCCGTCAAGGGTCTTGAGTGGGACGGGGACGCCGATGACCGGCAGGGGAGTAACGCTGGCCAGCATGCCCGGCAGGTGCGCGGCGCCGCCGGCCCCGGCGATGATGACGCGCAGCCCCCGCTCGTGAGCCGTCTGGCCGTAGCGGATCATCTCGGTCGGCATCCGGTGGGCGGAGACGACGTCAGCTTCGAACGGGATGCCGAATTCGGCGAGGGCCTCGGCCGCCGCCTCCATGACGGGCCAGTCCGAGTCGGAGCCCATGACCAGGCCCACCAGGGGGCTGGCACCGGGACCGGCGGCTGGGGTGGCTTCGGCGCTCATGCGTTCTCCTCGAAGATAGGGGATGGTTCCTCGGCGCCGGCACGTCCATCACGGATGATGGCCGCCACCGCCGTTGCCCGGCGCCTGACCGAGTCAACGTCCGTCGTCGAACTTCCCACCAGGTTGACATGGCCGATCTTACGTCCGGGCCGCACGGATTTGCCGTAGCAATGGACCTTGGCGGCCGGCTCGCTGGCCAGGGCCATCGGGTAGGCGGAGAAGAGGTCCTGGTTTTCCCCGCCCAGGAAATTCTTCATCACGGTGACGGGGGCCAATGCGTCGGTGGCGCCGAGTGGAAGGTTGAGGACGGCGCGCAGATGCTGTTCGAACTGGCTGGTGATGGAGCCATCCTGGGTCCAGTGGCCGGTGTTGTGTGGCCTCATGGCCAGTTCGTTGACCAGGAAGCCGGCGCCCGAGCCCGGCGTCTCGAAAAGTTCAACAGCGAGGACGCCGGTGACGTTGAGCTCCGCTGCGATACGCAATGCGGCGTCCTCGGCGGCTGCGGCCACCTCCAGCGGGATGTCCAGCGCGGGTGCGATCACCTCGTCACAGACACCATCCACCTGGATGGTGTGGACCACCGGCCAGGCCCGGGCTTCGCCATCAGGTGTCCGCGCCACCAGGGCGGACAGTTCGCGGGTGAACTCCACCTTCGCTTCGGCCAGCAAGGGGCTCATGGCGGCGAACCATTCGGCGGCGCCGGCAGCTTCCTCTGCGGAGGCAATAATCCGGACGCCCTTGCCGTCGTAGCCTCCGCGCGGCATCTTCAGTACCACGGGCCAGCCCGTTTCCTCGCCGAAGCTGACCAGGTCTGCGACATTGGCCACTGACGCCCAGGCGGGGTTGGGCAGTTCCAACCGGTCGATGGCTGCGCGCATGACCAGTTTGTCCTGTGCATGGACCAGGGCGTCCGGTCCGGGCTGCACATTGACCCCCGCTTCCTGGAGCGTCCTGAGGTGCGCCGTGGGCACGTGCTCGTGGTCAAACGTCATCACGTCCAGGCCCCGGGAAAATTCCAGGAGGGTCTGCAGGTCCTTGTAATCGCCCACCGGCGTGGCCGGTACGGCAGAGACCGCGGAAACGTCCTCGCCTTCGGCGAGGACACGGAGTTCGAAGCCGAGTGCTGTAGCGGCAGGGGCCATCATTCGCGCAAGCTGGCCGCCGCCAACTACACCTATTACTGGAAAAGTCACGTATGCCAGCCTACCGAAGACGCACCGTATCGCGCTTTTACGGCCCGGCGGGAGCGTGACATTTTCTGCTGCGGGCCGGCAGCGGGGGCAGTCCGGGGCCAGTCCAAAGCTTTGGGGGCTAAAATGGGTCCTTGGCCGAGTGGCCCACAGTTCGGACGGCCATGGAGGGTCATGTTTAGCGCACTTGCAGATCGTATCCGGGGGCTTGCCTCGCTCTTCTGGCGGGAAGTGGCCAAATTCGGGGCCGTGGGCGGTGTGGCATTCGTCATCGACAACGGGCTGACGTACTACCTGATGCACGGCCCGATGTCGGACAGCGAAGCGAAGGCGCGCTTCGTGGGCGCCACCGTGGCCACGGTCTTCTCGTGGATCGCAAACCGTTTTTGGACTTTCCGGCACCGGCGCCAGGCCAATGTTCTTCGCGAGTTCGTCATGTTCGTCATCATCAATGGCATCGGGATCGGGATCTCCACCGGATTCACCGCGCTGGCCAAGTACGGGATGGGTATCGACGACAAGAACCTGCTCTTCCTGGCAGGGGTCGCGGGCATCCTCGTCGCCACTGTTGTCCGGTTCTTCGCGTACCGCTTCCTGGTGTTCAACCAGGAGCTGGACCAGGAGCCGGAGTTCTCGCACGACCACGAACTCATCGAAGCGCACCCGCACCGGGAGTCCGCGCGCGCCGAACGTCCCGCTTCCGCCCCTGTCGACGGTGGCCCGAAGGCCTAGGACCCGCGCCTGCTAGCTGCCGTGGATGCGTTCGTCGGCCAGCAGTTTGTCCGTGAGTTCAACATCCGGGTGGGTCAGGACCACGGAGCCGCCGTGCTGCCAGGCGCCCAGCGCGTTGGACAGCGCTGACTCGAGGCCGTTGCCCGCTGGAATGTGGAGGCGGACGCCCTCCCCATGGGATGCACCAAAGTCCGTGAGCAGGTCCTTGTGCTCCACCGGGCGCCCGTCGCCCGTCACGAGCGCGCGGGCTGAGGGATCAGGATCCGTGTGCGGCATGAACACGTCCGCGTGGGACCGTACCTCTGCCGCGTAGTCGATGCAGCCACCCGGAAGTTCCCCTGGCCAGCGCATGGCGAGGGCGGGCAGCGCGACGGCGATCACGGCGCCGTGCCCGATTGTCGCCTCACCAGGGGCGGCTGTCACCGTAAAGTCCACCGGTCCGCCGTCGAACACTGCTTCCAGGCCAAGCTGCCAGCCGGCCAGCGCCCAGACCAAGGCCTTCCAGTGCGCCGGCAGCGCAAGTCCGAGGCGCATGCCCGGCTCCGCGTCGAGCTCGTCCTGAAGCAGGTTGCTGGTCTTGGCCACCCAGTTGTCCAGGACCCGGCCCGACAATTCAGCCCGTTCCGAATCCGGCCCGTACCAGGTCAGGCGCGGTGCCGTGGAGTTGCCGGAACGGAGGTTGCCCATCAGGGTGATGGCGGGGATCGATGTCATGGCTTCATCCTGCCATCCTGGCATCCCCTGGTCACCAGCAGCTGGACGCTGCGTCCCCAGTCCGCCGGCAGGAGTGATGTTTATCACGTGGCCTACTAAGGGTGCTTGCTATTTTGGCACTTAGCGGGTATTTTCCCCGTCGTGGCGCTGTTTTTGCGGCTTTCACGGCCGGAATATGCTGCTTCCGGCCCGCGCCACGCCGAAGCCGGCAAAAAACCCGGGCGTGGCGTGCGCAAAGTTCTTAGGTTTCACTGTCTATTATCCCGGCTACGGCTTGACTCACCCTAGTTACACGCGTGTAATTAGGTATCTAAAGCAATTGCGTAAATACCGGCACACAACCGAGTGTCCACGTATCAAGGCAGTGGCTGCAACGTCAGGAGGGTCGCCGTGGGGCAAGCAGAGCGTATCCAGGAAGATGCCGTCGTAGCCGGCCAGGCAACGGCAAAGTACCGTGCGCGGGGGGTGCCAAGCGATTGGTACGTTGACCCCGCCGATCCTGATGCTGCGGAACGGTACAAAAGGAACTCCGGCAGTGTCCTCGAGGATCAGGCCACGGCGTTCCTCGCGGCGCACGAGGCCCTGCTGGACGGCGCGGAACCGGAGGACGACCTGGATCCGCCCATGGAGTTGGCCGCCGGCGGAAGCGTGCAACCGGTGTGGATCGGACTGCCGCTCCAACAGGACTTCGATGACGAAGGCGAACTGGGCTGGCAGACTGACGCTTTGTGCGCCCAGACTGACCCGGAGGCGTTCTTCCCGGAAAAGGGCGGTTCCACCCGCGACGCCAAGAAGGTGTGCGGCGCCTGCAACGTACGGTCGCAATGCCTGGAGTACGCGCTGGCCAACGACGAACGGTTCGGCATCTGGGGAGGCCTTTCCGAGCGTGAGCGCCGGCGGCTTAGGAAGCGAGCGATCTAATTCTTCAGGATGTCCATGTCACTGCCGTTGTGGTCGCCCACAACGGCAGTGCCTATCTGCCCACAACCCTGTCAGCCCTGGCTGGCCAGACCCGGCCTGTCGACCGTGCCATCGGCGTTGATGCCGGTTCTGCCGACGACTCCCACAGCCTGCTTCGGGAATCCCTGGGCGACGCCAGCGTCCTGGCCTACCCCCGGACCAAGGGCGGTATGGGTGCGGCCATCTCCGCAGGCCTCGCCGGTTTGGTTCCTAAAGCCGGGTCGGGCGGCGACAGGACGGAATGGATCTGGCTGCTGCACGACGACGCGGCCCCGGCCCCGGATGCCCTCGCTGAACTCCTCGGCGCCGTGGAGCGTGCGCCTTCCGTGACCGTGGCCGGCTGCAAGCAGCTCGACTGGCACTCGCCGCGCCGGCTGATCGACGTCGGGCTTTCCACCAGCCGGTGGGCTGAGCGGCTCACCCTGATCGACGCCGATGAGCTGGACCAAGGCCAGTACGACGGCCGCACCGACACTTTCGCCGTCAATTCCGCGGGCATGCTGGTCCGCCGGGACGTTTGGGAGCAACTGGGCGGTTTCGATCCCGCCCTGCCTGGCAGCGGCGACGACGTTGACTTCTGCTGGCGGAACCGGCTGGCCGGCCACCGCGTCGTGGTAGTCCCCGCGGCCCGCATGTTCCACGTCGCGCACCGGCCCCACGCGTTGGGCAACCCCGCAGCAGCCCGCAAGGCACAGGTACACCTGCGGCTCAAGCACAGCCCACTCTGGATGGTGCCGGTCCACGGCCTTGGAGCGTTGCTGGGCAGCCTCTTCAAACTAGTCCTGAGCATCGTGGTCAAGGATCCCGGCCACGGCATTTCACAGCTCCTGGCCACCTGTGCGGCCCTGGGCCGTCCACGGTCGGTGGCAAAAGCCCGAAGGGCGGCCAAACGGACCCGGCGGATCCGACGCTCGGTGATCCGCAAGCTGCAAACACCACGCCGTGAAGTGTGGAGCCACCGCCGGTCCCTGATGGAGGCGCTGGGATCGGACGGATCCGGCGCTGACCACCTGGTGCAGGATCCGCTCGCCCACCAGCCCACCGGTGACGCCGCTGATGACTTCGCCGCCCTCGCCACCGCCAAGAGGGGATGGGTGGGCAACGGCGCCCTCGCTGCCGTCATCATTGCGTCAATCGCCTCGCTCCTCGCCCTCACCGGATTGTTCCGGGCCAATGCCATCACCGGCGGCGGCCTGATCCCGGTATCGGCGGGTTTGGGCGACATCTGGCACAACGCCTCCGGCTGGTGGATCAGCCTGGGAGCCGGACTTCCCGGCCATGGCGACCCCTTTGACTATGTGCTGTGGATTATCGGTGTCCTGGGTGGCGGCGATGCTAACCCGGCCATGGCGTGGCTCCTCCTCCTGGGCGCCCCGCTCTCCGGCCTTACCGCCTGGTTTGCGGCAGGCGGCCTGACGGCCCGGCGCCGGCTCCGGCTCGCAGCCGCCATTTTCTGGGCGGCTGCCCCGGCACTGCAGGTTGCCCTCAACCAAGGCCGCGCCGGCGCACTCATAGCGCACATGATGATTCCGCTGGTGGTCCTGGGCCTGCTGCGGGCTACTGGTTCAGCCGTGGGCCATGGCAGCTTCAGCCTGGAATCCCCCGCTGATGCACGTCCGGCCGACCAAGCGCCTGCCAAACCCGGCGTCAACGGCATGCCATCCTGGACTGCCTCCGCCGCAGCCGGCCTGGCGCTGGCCGTCACGACGGCCTCCGCCCCTTCCCTGCTTGTCCCGGCCGTTGTGCTCATAGTCCTCTGCGGCGTCCTGTTGGGCCGGCGGGGGAGGACCGTGTGGTGGGCCCTGCTGCCCAGTGCGGCCCTGTTCGTGCCGTTCGGCCTTTCCACCATCGACCGGCCGCGCGCACTCCTGGCCGACCCCGGACTCCCGCTTGGCTTCGATGCCGCGCCTCTGTGGCAGCAAATTATCGGACAGCCCCTGGCGTTTGACCCTGCGGGCGGGCTGCAGGGGCTTGGACTGTTCTCCGGCGGACCGGTGCCGTGGGCGCTGCTGATGGCACTCCTGATCTCGGTCCCGGTCGTGGCCCTGGCCATCGTTGGCCTCTTCGTCGCGGGACGCCCGGTCCGGGCCGTTCGCTGGTTCTGGATCGTGGCACTGGTGTCACTGGCCAGCGGATGGCTGACCAGCCACGTGGCCACGGGCATCAACGCCGAGTCCCTGGTAACCCCCTTCCCGGGACCGGCGGTTTCGGCTGCCTCCTTCGCCCTGCTGTCCGCGGCAATCCTGGGCGCCGGCCAGGTCATGTCTGCCGTTGACCGCAGATCCGCTGCCGGGTCCAAGGCCACCACTGCGGCACGCGCCGGGCTGGCAGTGGGCCTGGTGATGCTTCTGGCCGGACCTTTGGCCGGGATGGCTGCGTGGTCCGCCCAAAACCTCCTGCGTCCGGCCGCCGCCCCCGCGCCTGCAGCACTGGCCGGCACTCCCGGCCCATCCGGCTCCGGGACCGACCGAGCACTGGGCTCCGCCCGGCTGGTGGAGGCCGCGAACGCACGGTCCCTGCCTGCTACGGCGATCGACCGCGGTACCGGACCCGAACAGACCCGCACCCTGATCATCAGCACCAATGAGGACGGCACCTATAAGGCTTCCCTGATGCGGGGGGCCGGTACCACCCTGGACAACCTCTCGGCCATTGCCTCCGCCCGCACCATCATCGGCGCCCCGGGCGCGGAAGAGGTCCGCGACGACGACGACGTCACAGGCTCCGTCCGCCGTGTCGTCGCCACGCTGGTTGCCGGCCAGGGAGTGGATCCCCGTGCCGACCTCGAACAACTGGGCGTCGGCTTCGTGGTGCTGCGGGCCGCAGACACGGCAGCCCAACTGACGGCCAGCCGCATGGATGCCGTACCCGGCCTGGTGGCAGTGGGTCAGACGGACGTCGGCTGGCTCTGGCGCATCAGCCCATCGAACCAGGCGGTCCTGCAGGCCGCGGACGTCGCCCACCGCGTCCGTATCGTGGATCCGCGCGGTGCCACCACAACCTCCGTCCCCTCCAACAAGGACGGCGTTGACGCTGCCGTCCCAACCGGTCCGGAGGGCCGTCTGGTGGTGCTTGCCGAGCGGGCGGACCCGGGCTGGAGCGCCTGGCTCGACGGCCGCAAGCTGACCTCCACCACGTCCGGCTGGGCCCAGGCCTTCACTCTTCCGGCCTCGGCCGGCCAGCTCACGGTCCGCTACGACAACCCGTGGGCTTTCTGGGCCGCTGCAGGCCAAATCACGGTGATCGCCCTGACCGTCATCCTCGCTGTCCCGATGCCGACGCAACGGCCGCGGACCGGCCTCTCACGCGACGAGGGCTCCCTGCGTAAGGAACACCAAAATGCATGAGCACACCCCGCCGGCGGATTCCGGGGCTCCCGCGCCGGTCCAGGCACCGGCTCCAGTCCAAAGCGAAAACGGTGGTAACGCCAAACGGACCGGCCGCGGTTCCACCCGGGTGCCTCGCGTCAGCGGGCGGGCAGCGGCGGTGGCCGGAGCAGCCGCAGGGGTGCTCATCCTCGCGGGTGGTGGAGCCGTAGTGGCTGCGGGGTCGCTGGTGCAGGGGCCGGCGTCGAGCCGGGTCCTTCCGGTGGTGCGGGCAGCTGTTCCGGCAGGAGCCAGTGTTGGCGTGTGCCCGGGCCCGGCGAGGCTGCTGGAGGGTACGGGCACAGGCACCGACGCCCAGTTCCGGCCGGAGTCGGCCACCGCCGCAACCAAGGTCACCGCGGCCGTGCTGGGCGCCGGCGGCGTTCTGCCTGCGAGCCGCCTGACCCGCCTGGACGGGACGGCCGTCGTTGAGATCGCCAAGGACGCCGGGAAGCCTCCGGCGGCCGGCGCACCACAGGAGCTCCTCGCCGGAGTGGTGGCGGACCGGGCCGCAGACCAGGTCAACGTCCTCAGCGCCAACGCCGTGGCCAACCAGAACGCGTCCGCGGCCGGTGCCATGAAATACACCGCCACCGACGGCGACTTGCAGGGGAGTGCGGCAGCCACCTGCGGACAACCTTCCAACGACCAGTGGCTGGGAGGTGCCAGCACCACAGTGGGCCGCACTTCCGTCCTGGCATTGACCAACGCTTCCAGCACCCCTGCCACGGTAAGCCTGGAACTGTACGGTGGCGCAGGGCAGATCCAGGCGCCGGGCAGCCGAGGCCTGCTGGTGGCTCCCGGCACCACCCGCAGCGTCGTCCTTGCCGGCCTGGCCCCCAACGTTCCCCAGCTCAGCGTGCGCGTACGCAGCGCCGGCGGACCCGTGGCCGCCTCGATCCAGCAAAGCGTCCTGCGCGGCCTGACCCCGGGCGGCGTGGACTTCATTGCGCCCGGGGCGGCACCGGCCGTCCGCCAGGTCGTGCCAGGAGTGGATATCCAGGATCCGGCCGGGCTTGCCGCGCTGACGTCCCGCAACGGTTACGGGGATGCCGCCCCGGCGCTCCAACTGACGGTTCCGGGCGCTTCGGACGCCGTGGTGGAGATCAAGCTGTATGGACGGGACGGCCAAACCGCGCTCCCAGCCGGCGGAGTGGTCACCGCAAAGGCCGGCTCCGTCACGGAAGTGTCCCTGGCCGGGGTTCCGGCGGGCCAGTACACCATTGCCGCCTCATCGGACGTTTCCTTCGTGGCGGCCGCCCGAATGAGCCGCGGCCTTCAAGCCGGGCAACCCTCGGATGTGGCGTGGGCGGGATCCGCCGTGCGGCTGGGCAGCCAGCATGTTGTTCCCGTCCCCAAGGGCGGCTTGCGCCAGCTGGTGTTCGGGGCCCTGGACACGCGGGCCACCATTACCTACGCGCCAATCACCGCTGATGGCAAGGTCAGGCCGGCCGCCACCGCGGACATCGCCGGCGGAACCACCGCCACCATTACCGTTCCGGACCAGGCTGACGGTGCCGACGTCGTCGGGTATGTGGTGTCGGCGTCGGGGGATGCCGCCTACGGTTCCGTGCTGTTGGGCCAGGACGGTCGCAACGACGTCTCAACCCTGGCTTTCCTGCCGGCTGCCGCCGGACAGGAAACCGTCCCGGTTACCCTGGGCTACTAGGATTCCTGACAGCCGGCACGCCCGGTGGAGACCCGGGGCCTGCCGCGCGGCTGCCCCGGGTGGCGGGCTCAGTAGCGGCGGCGGTAGACCGGGTCCAGGGTCTCCGGGGCTACGCCGAGCATCTCCGCGGTGTGCTCCACCACGACGTCGTGGACCAGGTCCTGGAGCTCCTCCACGCTGGAGCAGGCGTTCTCAACAACGCGGCGGTACACCGTAATCATGGGCCCCTCGGCACCAGCGGCGGGCGTATAGGCCCCCATGGGGGCAGTGCTGCCTTTGGCGGCCAACTGTTCGAGGTCCGGCGGGATTTCGTCGACGCCGAACCGGACGCCGTCAAGGGTCTTGCCCCAAATGTCATGGAGCCGCTGCGCTGAGTCCAGGACCAGATCGTCGAAGCGGTCGCCGCGGGTCCGGTAGCCGGGGTGGGTGGGGAGCATTACTTCGCCGCGCAGGCCGCGTCCGTGGCGGTTCCGGCGCCGCCGCAGGAAGCTCCTGCCGGTGGTTTCCACGCCCGGCGCAGCCGAGGCGTCCGGGTCAGCCAACCGGACCGAAAAACCTGATTCATGGTTCGATGACTGCATATACCGACTCTAAACCCGGGGGCGGATTTACGCGATATATTCCCCCGGCGGCCCGTCCGCGTCGGGGACCGCAGCCAATGCACGGCTTTCGAGGGATATAAGGGTAGTCTGTGATGTCGTGGGAGCTATCCGTCAATGTTCAAGGTCCGCCTGCCGCCAGTCGGCGGTAGCCACCCTGACGTACGTGTATGCGGACTCCACGGCCGTCCTCGGTCCACTGGCCACCTACGCCGAGCCGCACTGCTACGACCTCTGTGAACAGCATGCGGGCTCGTTGACCGTTCCGCGCGGTTGGGAAGTTTTGCGGCTGGCTATGCCGTCCACCCCACAGCAGCCCGGCCCGGACGACCTCCTGGCCCTCGCCAACGCCGTCCGTGATGCCGCGGCGCGCCCGTCGGAGCCACAGCCGCCCACCCAGCGCGGGCACCATTCTGCCCTCGAAGCGCCGGCCGGAACCGAAGGAACCCGGCGGGGCCACCTGCGCGTCCTTCGGGAACCTTCCTGACCTGGATCTGGCGGTAGGCTGGTTGCTGCACATCTTTTCCGCTACCGGCGCGAGCGCGCCCGCCAGGGAGCAAGAACACATGCCAAAGATCAGTCCCGAGCTGTTGTCCGTCCTGCGCTGCCCCGTGACCGGCTCGCCCTTGGTCCAGGAAGGCGAAGAACTGGTGGCCACCACGGCAGATGAAGCAGGCGTCAAGAACCGGTACGCCATCGAAGACGGTATTCCGTTGCTCCTTCCGCCGGAACTGCTGGCGGCAGCGGCAACGGCGGGCTCGGACCAGCACGATCCTAACGCGGCCGGGCAATAGATCCACCTGCACCAGCCCGCACCGAGAAACAGCAGAACGGGGACCAGGACCCCGCCTCAAGCAAAGGACCATTCATGACTTTTGAGTACAAAGTTGCCGATATCTCCCTGGCGGAAGCCGGGCGGCACCAGATCCGCCTGGCGGAGCACGAAATGCCCGGCCTCATGTCCCTGCGCGAAGAATTCGGGCCAACGCAGCCGCTCAAGGGCGCCCGGATCGCAGGCTCCCTGCACATGACGGTGCAGACCGCGGTGCTGATCGAAACCCTCACCGCGCTGGGCGCCGAGGTCCGCTGGGCCTCCTGCAACATCTTCTCCACCCAGGACGAGGCCGCAGCGGCAGTTGTCGTGGGCAAGGGCACCGTCGAGGATCCGCAGGGCGTGCCCGTTTTCGCCTGGAAGGGCGAGACCCTCGAAGAATACTGGTGGACAGCCGAACAGATCCTCACCTGGCCCGGTGCCGAGTCCAACCCCGAACTGGGTCCCAACATGATCCTGGATGACGGCGGCGACGCCACCATGCTGGTCCACAAGGGTGTCGAGTTCGAGGCCGCGGGCAACGTCCCCTCCGCCGACCCCGAAGATTCCGAGGAGTACGGTATCTTCCTCGAGGTGCTCCGCCGCTCCCTCGCCGCGGACCCGCAGAAGTGGACCCGCACGGCGGCCACCATCAAGGGTGTCAGCGAAGAGACCACCACCGGTGTCCACCGCCTGTACCAGCTCGCGGACCAGGGCAAGCTGCTGTTCCCGGCCATCAACGTCAATGACTCCGTCACCAAGAGCAAGTTCGATAACAAGTACGGCATCCGACACTCCCTGCCCGACGGCATCAACCGTGCCACCGACGTGCTCATGGGCGGCAAGGTCGCCGTCGTCTGCGGGTACGGCGACGTCGGCAAGGGTGCCGCAGAGGCCCTCCGCGGCCAAGGCTCACGGGTGATCGTCACCGAGATCGATCCCATCTGCGCGCTTCAGGCAGCCATGGACGGCTACCAGGTGGCCAAGCTGGAATCAGTCCTGGCACAGGGCGACATCTTCATCACCACCACGGGCAACAAGGATGTCATCATGGCCGAGCACATGGCGGGCATGAAGAACAAGGCCATCGTGGGCAACATCGGCCACTTCGACAACGAAATCGACATTGCCGGCCTTGCCCGCGTTCCCGGCGTGAAGAAGGTTGAGATCAAGCCGCAGGTCCATGAGTGGGTCTTCGACGCCGGCAGCGACGCCGAGCGCTCCATCATCGTGCTGTCCGAGGGCCGGCTCCTCAACCTGGGCAACGCCACGGGCCACCCGTCCTTCGTGATGAGCAACTCGTTCGCGAACCAGACCATCGCGCAGATCGAGCTGTGGACCAAGAAGGACCAGGACGAGTACGGAAACAAGGTGTACGTCCTGCCCAAGGTCCTGGACGAAAAGGTCGCCCGCCTGCACCTGGACGCTCTGGGCGTGGAGCTCACCGAGCTGACCAAGGACCAGGCTGAATACCTGGACATCGACGCGGCCGGCCCCTACAAGCCTGAGCACTATCGTTACTGACACGTGAGGGCCCGGGCGCAGCAACGCGCCCGGGCCGTTATTTTCTGCACGTAGGATCGACACTATGGAGCCTGAGGAAAAGCCCCGCCGCCGGGGGAGCGTAAAGAAGATTCTCGCCGTAGCAGCCGTCTGTGTCCTGGCTGCCGTGGGCGGGGTTTTCGCCGCCGTCGCACCGGGCCTTGCTGGGAGTCCGCTCGAATCTGAAGCCTCCTCAGCACTGCGGACGTCGCCCGGAATCGCTTCCCCCATCGTGCCCCCGGTGACCCTGGATGCATCGCCGGCCAACGGCGCCAAGCAGGTCAACCCCGCGGCGCCGGTTTCCCTGAAAGTGGCCAACGGGACCATCCAGCGCGTCACCCTTACCAGTACTGCCGGGAAAATCGTCGAAGGCAGCATCGACCCCAACGGGACGGCATGGTCCGCCTCCGGCCCCCTGGAGTTCAACACGGACTACAGCTACACGTACGTGGTCAAGGACTCGGCCGGACGCGAAACCAGCACCACCCAGGCCTTCAACACAGTGTCCAGCTCGCATGAGGCAGATGCCGCCATCTACCCGCTCAACGGCATGAAGGTGGGCGTCGGGCAGCCCTTGCAGATCATCTTCAGCGAGCCGGTAGTCAACCGCGACGCCGTCGAAAAGGCCATCAAGGTCACCACCACTGCAGGCCAGAGTGGTGCGTTCCACTGGTACAGCGACACCATGGTCCGGTACCGGCCGGAAAACTTCTGGGCAGCCAATTCCACCATCACCATGGACATGCAGCTCTTTGGTGTCGACCTGGGCAACGGCCAGATCGCGAACTTCAACAAGAAGGTCAACGTCTCGATCGGAGACAAGAAGGTGGCGGTCGCGGATGCCACCGCGCACACGTTCACGCTCAGCGTCAACGACCAGCCGGTCAAGACGCTGCCGGTCAGCATGGGGGACAAACGGTTCCCTTCGGCCAAGGGATACGCGGTGCTGATGGAGAAGAACAGGTTTGACCATTTCCGGGCCTCGACCATCGGGCTGAAACCCGGTGACCCCGCCTACTACGGTGAAGCCGACGTCGAATACACCATCCGCCTCACCCTGAGCGGCGCCTACATCCACCAGGCGCTCGAATCCGCCTACCCCTACATCGGGAACACCAACGTCTCCCACGGCTGCATCGGATTCCTGCCCGATGGCGCAGCCTGGGTGTTCGACAACATGGGAACCGGAGACGTGGTCCAGATCATCAACACCGAGGGCGACTACGCGGCCAACACTGACGGCTACGGCGACTGGAACATCCCGTGGAACGAGTACGCCAACTGAGTCAGCCGTTGAACGGCAGCCGCTGGAGCCGTTGACCCACCGAGGAATTTCGGCGGCGCGATTCAGAAAGCCTGGTGAACTCCCGGTTCCGGCGCTCGGCGACGACGGCGGCCAGGAAGTGGTCAGGGCCGGTCCCCGGGGGCGGTGCGGGGGATACGTGCGACGACAGTTCGGAGGCGATCGCCGCGGCCATCTGCGCCCTGGACTGCGGCGCCATCCGGCCGGCCTGGCGAATGAACTGCGCCGCCCTGCGGGCCGTGGCGTCCGGAATCCGGCCGATGTCCGCGGCCGCTGCCCAGGGCTGCAGGTGCGGCGGCACGAACACGCGGATTGCTTCGTCGGCAGGCACCCGGCTGCGGACCGCGTAGGTGCCGGCCAACATATCGCCCAGGCGGCGGGATTTGTCGTTGAAGAGCGCCACCGCGCATGCCAGGCCGCCGAACGTCAGGTAGATTTCGAGGAATCCCGTCAGTCCCCGGATCAGCGCGTGCCGGAACCTGATACTGCCGCCGTCCTCGCGGACAACCCGGAGGCCGGTGGCTAACTTGCCCAGCGACCTGCCCCGGCTCAGGGTCTCGACCCCCACCGGGACGACGACGAGGCAGAACACCGCGGCGGTCAGGGCCAGCGCACGCGCGGCGGCCTCATCCAGGTCCCTGCCGGCGGCGGCCAGGCCAAACATGAATCCCACCAGCAGGACCACGTGGAAGACGACGTCGATGACCAGGCCCAGAGCGCGGGCGGCGAAGGTGGCCGGCCGAAGTTCGAGGACGACTGCTTCGCCGGTGATGATTGGACTCACTGCGTCCCTGCCCTTCGCAGCTGGTGATGCGGACGACCGCATGGGTGCGGACGGTCAAAGTCTAATGCCGGGCGCTAGGCTGTAGCCGTGGATATGGACGCCTTCTCCGCCGTGAACGCGGACAAGTGGTCGCGGCTGAAGGAGCTCTCTGCCAAACGCAGGCTCACGGGTGCCGAGGCCGATGAACTGCTGGCCCTGTACCAATCCGTGTCCGGGCACCTGTCACTGGTTCGTTCCATTGCACCCGAGAGTGCATTGTCGGCCTCGCTCTCCGCCACGCTCGCCTCGGCCAGGACCCGCTTCACCGGTGCCCGGTCCAACGCGATGGCAGACCTTGCGAGGTTCTTCGTGGCGGCCCTGCCGGCTGCGCTGTACCGGCTGAGGTGGCTCACGATGGCCTGCGGGGCAGTCTTCGTCCTCGTCGCTGCCGCCTACGCGGCGTGGATCGGAACGTCCCCGGATGCCCTCCGTGCGGTGGCATCCGAATCCGCCGCCGCGCAGTATGTCGACCAGGACTTCATCAACTATTACTCGGAAAATCCGGCAGCATCCTTCGCCGGCGCCGTGTGGACCAACAACGCCTGGATCTGCGCCCAGGCGGTGGCCCTCGGAATTACCGGCGTCTGGGTGCCGATGATCCTGTTCAACAACGCGCAGGGCGTGGGAATTGCGGCCGGGATCTTCGCATCTGCCGGCAAATCCGATGTTTTCTTCAGCTACATCCTGCCGCACGGCCTGATGGAGCTCACCGCCGTCTTTGTGGCCTCCGCTGCCGGCCTGCGCATCTTTTGGGCAATGGTCTCACCGGGTCCGCGGACCAGGAGCCGCGCAGTGGCGGAAGAGGGCAGGTCGCTGGTTACGGTGGCCCTGGGGTTGGTCCTGGTGCTGTTCGTCTCGGGCCTCGTGGAAGGTTTCGTGACGCCCAGCCCGCTGCCGGCTTGGGCCAGGATTGGCATCGGCGCGGCGGTTCTTGCTGCGTACTGGCTCTATGTCCTGATGTGGGGCCGTCGGGCCTACCTGGCAGGGGAACGCGGCGACCTTCGCAGCGAAGACGCGGGCTATACGGAAATCGCTGCCTGAATCGTTGTAATCCAGACGGGGTGGTTCCTCGCCCAGCCGAAGTTCCGGACGGTAGGCTCGAGGGCAGAATGAATCGCGCCGGCAGACTTGGACCGGTGCGGAACCTGACGGAAGTGACGCTGCTGTGAACGACGAAACACCGGCCCGCGCCAAAAGCGAAGCGCCGCAGCCGGAACCGATCCTGGACACCTCCGGGGATTCCGACGAGCCCGCGTTTTCCTGGCTGACACCTGCCGGTGGTAAGACTTCCGGCCGGGAAGACGCTGTACAGGAAACCAAAGCACCGCAGGCGGACAGCAGGGCGGGCCGCCGGGCGGCGGAATCCGCCGTCGGCTCCTCCGGCACGGGATCTTCGGCCGACGGGTCCTCGCAGGCGGCGGCCGGGACATCCGTTAAGGAGCCGCGCGGCTCAGCCGGCCCGGTCTTCAAGGAATCGCTTCCCACCTCCGCCCTGCACGTCCGGCCGCCCGAGGAAGAAGTGGAGCGCCGCAACGCCCAGCGCGAAAGCGCCGCGAACGCCAAGCCGGTTGCCCCCCGCGTCATGCAGGTCCTGCTGGCCGTCATCTACCCCTTCATCCTCCTCATCCTGGCCGTCCGGGCAGTGACCAGCCCGCTCTTCCTCTGGGTGGAATACAACCGTCCCGGTTTCCCCGGCGACGGATACGGCTTCAGCACTGACGACAGGATGACCTACGGCTCCTACGCCGTTGACTACCTAAGTAACTGGGCCGGCCCGCGGTACCTGGGAGACCTGGTGCAGCGCGGCGGCGAAAAGCTCTTCAAGGACGGCGAGGTCAGCCACATGGCTGACGTCAAGACGGTCATCCTCTCCACCTTCGGCGCCGGCACCGCGCTGCTCATCCTCGCCCTGATCGCCCTCGTGTACCTGCGCAGGCGCAGCACCGGCGGAATCCGGCGCGCCCTCTTCGCCGGTTCGATCATTACCCTCGTCCTGATCCTGGGCCTGGGCACGCTGGCAGCCTTGGGCTGGCAGCAGTTCTTCACCGAATTCCACCGGATCTTCTTTGCCGACGGGTCCTGGACCTTCACCCTGGATGACACCCTGATCCGGCTGTTCCCGAGCCAGTTCTGGATCGACGCCGGCATCGGCATCGGCGGCATGGTGCTCCTGGCATCCATCATCACGCTGGTGCTCACCTGGCCCACGCGTCGCCGGCGCGGTATTGTCCGGGAGGACACGGACGCCGAAAAGCCGGTGCCGGCGGATCAGCCGTAAATCCTGGCGATCTCCGCCTCATACTGCTGGACCACGGCGGCCCGCTTGAGTTTCAGTGATGGCGTCAGGTGTCCTGACTCCACCGTGAACTCGGTGTTGAGAAGCGTAAAGGTGCGCACTGACTCGGCTTTGGACACCAGCTGGTTGGCCAGGTCCACCGCTTCCTGGACGGCGGCGAGGACCTGGGGATCGCTGGTTGCCTCGCTGAGGGGGAGCGGCGGGAGGCCACGCTCCTCCCGCCAGTTGGCCACGCCTTCCGGGTCAAGGGTAAGCAAAGCGGACACGAACGGCTTCCCGTCTCCCACCAGCACCGCATGCCCCACCAGCTGATGGGTCCGGATCTTCTCTTCCAGCGGGCCAGGCGCCACATTCTTGCCGCCCGCGGTGACCAGCAGGTCCTTTTTCCGGCCGGTGACGGTGAGGAAACCGTCCTTATCCAGCACACCAAGGTCCCCGGTCCGGAAGAAACCATCCACGAACGCCTCCGCGTTCGCGGCCGGGTTTGCGTGATAGCCACGGAAGACGCCAATTCCCTTGACCAGGATCTCTCCGTCTTCGGCCACCCGGATGGTGGTACCGGGAACGGGGATCCCCACCGTTCCCACCTTGGTGCGGGTCGGCGTGTTGGCCGTGCACGGTGCCGTGGTTTCGGTCAGCCCGTAGCCTTCCAGGACGGGAATGCCCACGCCCCGGAAGAAGTGTGCGTCCTCCAAAGCCAGGGGACTGGCCCCCGACACCGTGTATCCCACCTCGCCGCCCAGCGCCTGCCGCAGCCGGGGATAGACCAGCCGGTCAAACAGTCCGTGCCGCACGCGGTTGAGCAGGCCAGGGCCCGGTCCCTCGCCCCGGTTCTGCCGGTCTTGCTCCTTTGAGTATTCGATTGCTGCCGCCGAGGCCGCGTCGAACAGCCGGCCCTTGCCCGCAACCGCGGCCTTATGGGCCGCCGTTGCCCGGACCTTCTCGAAGATCCGCGGCACCACCAAAAGGAACGTCGGCCGGAACGAACCCAAGTCCTCCAGCAGCTGCGCCGCGCCCGGGGTGTGCCCCAGGGTTGCCCCTGCGGTGAGGCACACCACCTGCACGGCCCGGGCCAGCACATGGGCCAACGGAAGGAACATCAGTGTGCGAGGCTGGCCTTGCTGCAGGATTTCCGGCAGGAAAGCGACGATGTTCTTGGCCACCAGCGCGAAGTTCCCATGCGTGATCTCACATCCTTTGGGCTTGCCGGTGGTGCCCGACGTGTACACCAGGGACGCGAGATCGGCCAGGCCGGCATGGCTGCGCTGCCTTTCCAGCTCGGTGTCGCTGACGCCGGTACCGGCCGCGGCAAGGCTGGCAAGGTCCGGGGCCTCGCCGTCGTAATCCATCCGCACCACGTTGACCAGGCGGTCCCTGAGGACGTCGGAACCTGCCAGGACTCCGGCCACGAGCTGCACCGTCGCACGGTCGCCGGCGAACACGCGGCGGACCCCTGCGTCCTGGATGATCCACTCCACCTGGCTGGCGGATGACGTTTCGTAGATCGGCACCGTAACGCCGCCGGCGAACCAGATGGCGAAATCCACCAGGGTCCACTCGTAGGAGGTGCGGGCCATCACTGCCACCGTGTCGCCGGGTTCAAGGCCGCCGGCGATGAGCCCCTTGGCCAGCGCGCTGACGTCCTGGAGGAACTTCTGCGCCGAAACGTCCACCCAACCGTTTGGGCCCTTGCGCCGGTACAGCGCGTGGGCGGGGTTTGCGGCATGCTGCTCCAGCAGCAGGTCAGTCACGTTGCTGTTGGCATCAAGCTCAACCAGCAGTTCCGTGCTCGCTTCTCTCACAGCAGGTCTCCGTTTCCGCTGCCACGCCGCGGCGGCGGCTCCAACAGGTCTCTAGTGCCATCCTGCCCTAGATCCAGGACGGCATCCACATTCGGACTTTCCAGTCGACATAGGGGATGACCTCGGCGGTCCAGATCGGGTAGAAGAACGCCGACAGCAGGATTGCGGCGGCCAGGTAGAGCGCCACCAGGTACAGGCCCGAGCGCCGCCGCCAGGGCGGGTCCGTGGCGCGGCCCAGCACCAAGCCCAGGCAATACACCAGGGCAAGGATCAGGAACGGCTCAAAGGACACCGCGTAGAAGTAGAACATGGTGCGCTCGGGGTACATGAACCACGGCAGGTATCCGGCTGCCACGCCCGCCAGTACTGCGCCCGCGCGCCAGTCCCGGCGGCCCGCCCACCAGAACAGCAGGACCACCAGCGAGATGGCCGCCGCCCACCAGATCAGGGGGTTGCCCACAGACAGGATGGCCGAGGTGCATTTTTCCACAGTGCAGCCCGGGGTGCCCTGTGGCGGGGATTCATAGAAGAACGACGTCGGCCGTCCCATCACCAGCCAGCTCCAGGGACTCGCCTGGTACGGGTGCTCGGAGCTCAGGCCCTGATGGAACTTGTACGCTTCGAGGTGGTAGTGGATGAGGGACCTGACGGAGTCCGGGAGCCAGCCCCATTCGGTGGAAGGGTTGCTCTCGGCCCAATGGCGGAAGTAGGCGTTGTCCGAGAGGAACCAGCCCGTCCACGTGGCCGAGTAGACGATGCCGGCAACGGGTACCAACGCGCCGAAGGCCGGAATGCCGTCCCGGATGACACCGCCACTGATCCAGCCGCGGATGCCCGCGACCCGGCGTGCGTTCAGGTCCCACAGCACCGTGAGGATGCCGAACCCTGCGAGGAAGAAGAGGCCGGACCACTTGGTGCCCACTGCCAGGCCAAGGCAGATCCCGGCGGCGATCCGCCACCAGCGGACGCCAAGCCATGGCCCGGCCAGCAGTGCCCCGCCCGGCGGCTGTCCGCCGTGCGCGGCAGCAATCCGCGCCAGCCGGGCCGCCAGCCGGCGGCGCCCGTCGTCCCGGTCCATGAGCAGGGCGCCGAATGCTGCAAGGATCCAGAACGCCAGGAAGACGTCCAGCAACGATGTGCGGGACATGACAAGGTGGTGGCCGTCGACGGCGAGGAGCAGTCCGGCCGCGCCCGCCAGCGGAAGCGAACGGAACAGTTTCAAGGCGATCAGCGAGACGAGCAACACCGTGAGGGTTCCCGTGAGCGCCGCGGCGAAGCGCCAGCCGAACGGATTCTCCGGCCCGAAGAGCCACATACCTGCCGCGATCATCCACTTGCCCACCGGCGGGTGCACCACGTATTCGGGCGTATTCAGCAGGACGTCCGGATTGCCGGTATTGAACGAGTCGTTGGCTTTGTCCGGCCAGCTGCGCTCATAGCCGCTGATGAGGTAGGAGTAGGCGTCCTTGACGTAGTAGGTCTCGTCGAAGACCAGCTTGTGCGGTACCTCGAGCCGCACGAACCGGAGGACCCCGCCGATGAGCGCCGTCAGGACCGGAACCAGGATGAACCACAGTCGCAGGGACGCCGGGTGGTCCCGCCAGGATGCGTGTGCGCCCAGGAGCCGTGCCGTCAGGGCCTGGACGGTGAACGCCTCCTCCGGCCGGCTGACCCACCGAAGGGCGTGTTCCCCGCGCTCCGTAGCAGTTACCGCGGCTGCGGCCGGGGAGGGCGGCGGGGTGGGTTCACCGGCGCCGGCCGGCCGCGTCGAGGTCTGCGTCACGAGCCCCATGCTACCTTTTGCGGCTGGAAGACCCGGCAGCAGTAGGCTTGACGGGTGGACCCGAACCCCAGCCCCCTTCCTGATCCAGGCCCGTCAACGACGGGACGGATCGTCCTTGCCGCCACCCCGATCGGGAATACCGGTGATGCCTCTGCCCGGCTCGTGGAACTGCTGGGTACCGCCGACATCGTGGCGGCAGAGGACACCCGGCGCTTGCACCGCCTGGTCCAGAGCCTGGGCGTGGAAGTGTCCGGCCGCGTCATCAGCTACCACGAACACAATGAGGCGACCAGGACGGCAGAGCTCCTTGACCAGGTGCGGGCTGGCAGCACGCTGGTCATGGTGACCGACGCAGGCATGCCGGCCGTCTCGGACCCCGGCTTCCGGCTGGTGGAGGGCGCCATCGCGGCCGGGCTTCCAGTCACCGCCGTCCCGGGTCCCTCCGCGGTCCTCACGGCACTGGCCCTGTCCGGCCTGCCCACGGACAGGTTCTGCTTTGAAGGTTTCCTCCCACGTAAGGCCGGCGAACGCGCGTCGCGCCTGGCCGACCTCGCCGCGGAACGCCGCACCATGGTGTTCTTCGAAGCTCCGCACCGCCTCGAATCCATGCTCCGGGCGCTGCGCGAACGGTTCGGTCCGGACCGGCCCATCGCGGTGTGCCGGGAACTGACCAAGACGTACGAGGAAGTGATCCGGGGAACCACCGGCGAACTGCTCCAGTGGGCCGAAGAGAACGAGGTCCGCGGCGAGATCGCCGTTGTCCTCGGCGGGGCTCCGGAACAGGCGGCGGGCAAGCCGGAGGACCATGTGGCCGCCGTCAACGAGCTGGTGGCCCAAGGCATCAGGTTGAAGGAAGCGGTTGCCGCCGTGGCCGAGGACGTCCGGGTCAGCAAGCGCGAGCTCTACTCGGCAGTGCTCGCCGCCCGGTAGCAGCCTCTCCCGGCATGCCTTCGAATCTGTGCAGATGCACAGCGTGGGGCCGATGTGGCAGTGCGCAACGGCGTAGACCGGGGGAGGGGCCCGCAGTAGTCTGGCTGTTAATCAGCCCAATGATCCCGGTCACTCCGGCCGCGGCGCGGGGCTGCCAGAAACCCTACTGACGAGGGAGTCATCGTGACTGTCACTGCACAGCCGGCCGTTACCGCCGAGCGCGAAACCCGGCTTTTGGCCTCTGTTCCCACCGGGCTGCTTATCAACGGTGAGTGGCGCGACGCCGCCTCAGGCAAGACGTTCGACGTAGAGGATCCCGCCACCGGCAAGGTGCTGCTGAGCATTGCCGACGCCGGCGCGGACGATGCCGCTGCGGCCTTGGACGCTGCCGCTGCGGCTCAGGAATCCTGGGCCAAGGTGCCCCCGCGTGAACGCGGTGAAATCCTCCGCCGCGCTTTCGAGCTGGTCACCGAACGGGCCGAGGACTTTGCGCTGCTGATGACCCTGGAGATGGGCAAGCCGCTGGCAGAAGCCCGCGGTGAAGTCACCTACGGAGCCGAATTCCTGCGCTGGTTCTCCGAAGAAGCCGTCCGGGCCTTCGGCCGGTACTCGGTCTCCCCTGACGGCAAGTCCCGGCTGCTGGTGACCAAGAAGCCGGTAGGCCCCTGCCTGCTGATCACTCCGTGGAACTTCCCGCTGGCCATGGCCACCCGCAAGATCGCCCCGGCGGTGGCCGCAGGCTGCACCATGGTGCTGAAGTCCGCCAACCTGACGCCGCTGACGTCCCAGCTGTTCGCCGCCGTCATGCAGGAGGCCGGCCTGCCCGCCGGGGTCCTGAACCTCATCCCCACCTCCACGGCCGGAGAGACCACCGGGGCCCTGATCAAGGACTCCCGGCTGCGTAAGCTCTCCTTCACCGGTTCCACCGAGGTGGGCCGCCGGCTGCTCTCCGACGCCTCCGGAACTGTGCTGCGCACCTCCATGGAACTGGGTGGGAACGCCCCGTTCCTGGTTTTCGAGGACGCGGACCTGGACGCGGCCGTTACCGGTGCGATGCTGGCAAAGCTGCGCAACATGGGTGAGGCCTGCACCGCAGCCAACCGGTTCATCGTGCACGAATCCGTGGCCGCCGAATTCGCCGAGAAGTTCGCGGCGAAGATGAAGGACATGACCACCGCCCGCGGCACCGAACCCGAGTCCAAGGTGGGCCCGCTGATCGATGCCAAGAGCCGGGACAAGGTCCACGAACTGGTCTCCGACGCCGTCGCCTCCGGCGCCAAGGCGGTGCTGGGCGGGGCACCGGTCGAGGGCCCGGGCTACTTCTACCAGCCCACCATCCTGTCCGGCGTCTCCGAAGGCACCCGTATCCTCTCGGAGGAGATCTTCGGGCCCGTCGCCCCGATCATCACCTTCTCCACCGAGGACGAGGCCGTGCGGCTGGCCAACAACACCGAGTACGGCCTGGTGGCCTACGTCTTCACCAAGGACCTGAACCGCGGCCTCCGGATGGGTGAGCGGCTCGAGACGGGCATGCTCGGCTTGAACGCCGGCGTGATCTCCAACGCTGCCGCACCGTTCGGCGGCGTCAAGCAGTCCGGCCTGGGACGCGAAGGCGGACTCGAAGGCATCGAGGAGTACCTCTACACCCAGTACATCGGCATCGCCGACCCCTACGCGGGATAGCTTCGGCGGTTCCAATGACGCACGTGCCGGCCGGGATCCTTCCCGGCCGGCACTTTTGCGTTCAGCCCCTGCCCCGCCCGCGAACGCCGTCGTCCGCCGCTGCTTCCCGACGCCCCGCCACCGGTGCCCCGGACGTTGCGGCGGCACGGCTCTTTCGGGAATGGGCGGCCGCACGGGCGGCTTTCCGGATGCCGCTGCCGGCTGCCCGGAACGGCAAGCCCAGCAGCAGGCCCAAGCGGCGGATGACGGACGGCGGAAGCCACTCCGCCCGCAGGCGGCGCGGCAGGGTGGCGTTCTGCCGGAGGGCGTCCACGAGCGCGGTGACCCCGGCCTGGATGTCCTGGCCGGCAGGGTGACCCCGCAGGCTGGTTGCCGGGGAGCTGTTGTCCGGCCGGCCATACCGGTGGTGCTCGAAGGCGGATGTCAGGAACGCCACGGCCTGGTGCGCTTCATGGTCCAACCCGCCGGGTTCACCCAGCAGTGTTTGCCGGAACCTGGCGGAATACGCCCGTGGAGTCTCGCTGGGTGCGGCTCGAACGCCGTAATCGATGCCAAGGTCCGTCAGCTCGTTCCACGCCAACGGGACGGCCTGGCCCGGGGACCTCGGATTCAACCGGCGCGTCCTGGTCCCGGAACGGACCAGGTGCGGCGCGGCTGCCAGGAGCAAGGCGCCCAGCACGCCTGCGGTCCCGAGGAGCCACGGCAACACGCCGGCCGAACCGCCCTCGCCACCGCCCGTCCCGCCGGGGAGCGGCCAGGCCGTGGCGCTCGGGGTAGCGGAGGACGCCGGGGCAGCGTCAGGGACGAGGCCGTCATTGTTGCCCAGGGTATCCGGGACGGCGGGCACCGGCGCGTCGGTGGCGTAGTCCGGGACCACGCCCCGCGACGGCGTAGGTTCGAACGGCACCCAGCCCAGGCCCTGGAAGTACAGCTCGGGCCACGCGTGGGCGTCACGGGCGTCCGCTTCGTATTCCGGGAGCGCACCCTGCCCGGCCACGGTTATGGTCGCCCCGGTCAACCGGCCCGGGGCATATCCCACGGCAATCCTGCTGGGGATTCCTTCCAGCCGCGCCATCACGGCCATGGCGGAGGCGTAGTGGATGCAGTATCCGCTCTTTTGCTGCAGGAAATCCGCCAGGACAGAGAGCCCGTTCCCGTCATAGCCGCCCTGGACCGGGGACTGGAGGGAATAGGTGAACTCGGACGAGCGCAGGTATCTCTGGAGGGCCATCGCTTTCTGGTACGGCGTCCCCGCAGTGCCGGCCACCGTCTTGGCGGTGGACTTGACGATGTCCGGGACATTTCCCGGAATCCGGCTGAAATCGTCAGGGATTCCCCGGACGGGGCCGGACGCTTGGGCGAGGAGCGCGGCCGAGAGCTTTGGCTCGGTCGACGTCACGACGTACTCCTGGCGCCGGGTGGTGGTGTCGGTGCCCTTGACGCTCAGGGTGGCGGGGTCCCAGGTCCACTCGCCGCCGAGGCCCCGGATGGTTTCGGGCGCATACGGGACCGGCAGGTAGGGGCTGGTGAAGGAACCGGTGTCGACGGCGGTGACCAGGCGCACCTGCTCGTCCGCGAGGACTGCGTAACCGGGATCGATCCGCCCGTCCAGCGGGGCCCGGGACGCGGTGCGGTCATCCGGACCCCACGAGTCGCCGTCGAAATTGTCCACGGTGACAGAACGCAGGTAGAGCGGCGTGGGGGAATTCGTGGCATAGGTGATCCGACCGCTCCCGTCCGGTGCGCGCAGGCTGCTGCCCAGCGTGATCATCGGGTTCAGGCCGGTGGCGCCGCCCCACGGGTTGAGCCTGGACCCCTGCGGGAACGTGCCTTGGTCGAAACCGGGAATCGCCAGGGGCAGCAGCAGGGTGGCCACCATGGCCGCGGCTCCGGTCAAGGCTGCCCGCCTTGCCAGGCCGGGGCTGCGGGGCGCGCCGGACTGGAGCCGTCCGTCCGGGGCAAACCGCTGGCTGCAGGCCAGGATCAGCAGGTACCCGGCCGCCGTGGCAGCGAAGCTCCACACGCCCACGCTCTGGGGCTTGATCATGGCGGGAACCACCAGCAGCGCCAGCAGGCCCACCCCTGAGGCGGCGGGCATGCGGAGGGGCACGGCCAGGGCGTCGACCAGGATGACGGCGAGGCCCAGCACCGCACAGACCACCATCACGATTCCGGCGTTGGGAGCCACCGGCGCTGTCTCCGACAGGACGGTTTCGCTGGCCCGCCGCATCAACCGGTCAAGGTCGGGGAGCGTGGCGCCGGTCGGAATAACCCACAGGAAACTTGAGCCGCGGAAGAACGTCAGCGTGAGGACGGCAGCCAGTGAGATGAATCCGCCTGCCGTGACCAGGAGGGGCTGGGCTCGGACCGAACGCAGGGCCGCCAGGGCCACGCTGACCGTCAGCACGGTGGTCAGGACGGGCCAGAACCAGTTCCAGCCCCGAAGGACGCCGTTCAGCGACAAGGCCGCCCCGCAGACAGCCACCGAAATCGCCAACGCCATGGCCCACGGATAAGCGCCGGCCTGCGGACGCCGGGCCGGCGGTTCGGGCTGGTTGCGGGCTTCATTCCCGATGCCTGAAGGCCGGGCTGGTGCCATTGTCATGTGGCTACTCCTGCTCCACGGCGGACCTCGGACGCAGGGGCCACGGGCACGGCAGGGTCTTCGTCGAACTGTCCCCAGGCCGCCGCCAGAGCGGTACGCGGCGTCACGGCGGCAGCGCGCCAGCCGTTCTGCCGCAGCACGTCCAACACGCCGTGGAAGTCAGCCGGCTTGTCCACGGCCAGGAGGGCGAATGCGTTGGTTCCGTAGGCTGCGGCCGGTGCTAACGCCGTCGCCTCCTCGGCACTGATCCTTCCCAGCACGGCGATCAACGGTCCGCGCATCCTGTGTGCGCCCAGTTTGTCCATCAGGTGGTCGTCAAAGGCCGGTGGCTCCTGGTCCGCGCCCGGAGGCTGCCCTCCGCCGGCGGCCCGGCGCCGGCTGCTCCGGCCCGGGGCGTCCCGGGCCGCAGTGTCCCGCCGAGTGTGGGATGGCCCGGACAGATGGACCGCGGCGAGGCTCTCGGCTATGGACTGCAGCCCGGAGGTGCCACTGAACTCGTCGGCCCCAGGTTCCGGGGACGACGGTGAATGCAGGAAAGCCGGGTTGCCGCCGGCATCGAGGATCCGGAGGCTGTAGTTGCGTTCAGCCAAGTGGGCGCTGACGGACATGGCGGCGACGACCGACCATTCAAATGTCTCGCTGGTGGCCAGTCCGTGCCCGTGTCGCCCCGGCAGCCCTGGCATCGTCATCCCGGAGGCGCCGCCGAAGGCAGCGGAGCGGTGATCCAGGATGATGGTGGCTTCCGGCGTGGTGACGGATTCCTCCTGGCGGACCATGAGCTCGCCGTGCCTCGCCGTGGCGGCCCAGTGGACCCTGCGCATGGGATCCCCGTGCCGGTATTCGCGAGTCATGACGTCGTCGTCGCTCGGATTTGCGCGGGTGCGCGTGGCGGTGACGCCGTCGTTGCCCCGCGCTCCGTCCAGCGCCGTGGCAGGCAGCACGACGGCGGCCGGCGTCACGGTGAGGATGTCGCCGTCGTCGATGGCCTGGCGGTGCAGCGACAGTCCGAACGGGTCGGTGAACTCCGCCGTGACCGGCCCGATCCGGAACAAGCCGCGGTAGCCGGACGTCAAGTGGTATTCGTAGCGGCTGGTGCCGCCAGTTGCGGAACGGGAAGGAAACCGGAAAGCCGGCGCCTGGCCGAAGTGCGAGGGCAGGCGCTCCTCCATGATCACCTGGCCGGTTCCCGGGCCCGTCCTGCCCACCGCCAATTGGACGATGGTTGGCGCGGATGTTTCCACGGGTGAGGGATTGAACTCGCGGTACACCCGGAATTTCGGTTTCACCAGCCGGATTCCTGCCAGGGACACCAGCGGCAGCACCAACAGCAGCAGCGCCAGCGTTAACAGGTCCCGGCGCCCCATGACCTGCGCGGCGGCCAGTGCGAACGCCCCGGCGGCAAGCATGCCCCAGCCACGCCTGGTGAACAGGTGCCGGGGAAGCTTGTCCAGGAACGCCATGGTCCGCCCCTAGCGGTTCCTGCCGCCGGCCGCCGCCGCGGGCCGCGTCGCCTGGCCCGGGGGCGCCTGCGGAACGGGCAGGCGCGAGAGGATTCCCTGCAGGACGCTGTGCGGGTTTTCGCCAGCGCCGGCAGCCTTGCGCTCGACGATGATCCGGTGCGCCAGCACGGCCTCGGCGACGCCTGCGACATCGTCCGGCAGGACAAAATCCCTTCCGTCCAACGCAGCCGTGGCTTTGGCCGCACGCAGCAGCTGGAGCATGGAACGGGGGCTCGCCCCCAAGCGGAGCAGCGGACTTTCCCGGGTGGCGCGGCCCAGTGACACCGTGTATTCCTTCACGGCTTCGGACACGAAGACCTGCTGGACGGTGGTGGTCATCGCCGCCACGTCAGATGCCGTCACCACCGGGCTGACGGCGGCCAGCGGCGATACCGCCTGGTGGGTCTCAAGCATTTCGATCTCGGCTTCCTTGTCCGGATAGCCCATGGAGATCCTGGCCATGAAGCGGTCCCGCTGGGCCTCGGGCAGGGGGTACGTCCCTTCCATCTCGATGGGATTCTGGGTGGCCACCACCATGAAGGGTTCATCGAGCCTGTACGTGTTGCCGTCCACCGTCACCTGGTGCTCCTCCATGCATTCCAGCAGGGCGGACTGGGTCTTGGCGGAGGCGCGGTTGATTTCATCGCCGATCACGATGTTCGCGAACACGGCGCCGGGCCGGAATTCAAAGAGCCGGGAGGCCTGGTTGTAAATGGACACCCCGGTGACGTCCGAGGGCAGCAGGTCGGGGGTGAACTGGATGCGGTTGACGGTGCAGTCGATGGTCCGGGCGAGCGTCTTGGCGAGGAGGGTTTTTCCGACGCCGGGCACGTCCTCCAGCAGCAGGTGGCCCTGTGCGAGCAGGACAGTCAGCGCCAGCTTGGCGGCATCCGATTTGCCGTCGATCACCGTGTTGACGGTGGTAAGGATGCGTTGGGCCGCTTCATGGAACGACTCCGGGTCCATGGCGGCGGCCCGGTGCCCGTTCAGCCGGCTGACGGCATCCGCGACGCCGGCCAGGTTAAGATTCGGTGCGCTCCCATTGTTGGCAGTGCGTCGGTGGGGTTCCATCGGCAACCTTTCAGCCCGGGTTTCACCTGGACGGGACAGCAAGCCTGCCTTCGCCCGTCGGTGGGCGTGCGCGTGTGTTCGTTCCAGACTACTAACACAACTGCCGTGCCTGACAGAGAGTTCCGGCAAATATGCCACCGCTTTCGGCGGATAGGCTGGGTGGATGTGCAATCCGCTGACTCCCGCCGCCTATCGGGCACCTGACACAGGCCCCTTGGACCCGGAAGCTCCGCCCCGCAAGCAGTATCCGCCCGCGCCTGAACCGTTGCCTGTACCCGTGATGGACAACCACACCCACCTGGACTTTCCTGATGGAACGGCGCCGGTGGGAATCAAGGCCGCGCTTGATGCCGCAGCGGCCGTGGGGGTCCAGGGAGCGGTCCAGGTGGGCTGCGACCTGGCGTCGTCGCGGTTCACGGTGGAAGCCGTGGACCAGGACCACCGTCTCCTGGGCGCCGTGGCCCTCCATCCCAACGATGCTCCGCACTATGCCGCCAGGGGCGAACTTGAGGCGGCCCTGGCAGAGATCGAACGCCTCGCGGCGCATCCGCGGATCCGCGCGATCGGCGAGACGGGGCTGGACTTCTACCGCACGGAAGGCGAAGGACTGCGCCACCAGGAGCACTCGTTCCGGCGCCACATCGACATCGCCAAGCGCCTGGACCTCACCCTCCAGATCCACGACCGGGACGCACACGGCGACGTGGTGCGGGTGCTGAGGGAGGAAGGCGCCCCGGGGAGGGTGGTGTTCCACTGCTTCTCCGGCGACGAGGAGCTTGCCAGGACCTGCAACGACCAGGGCTGGTGGATGTCCTTCGCCGGGACCCTGACCTTCAAGAACGCCGCGAATCTTCGGGCCGCGCTCGCCGTCGCCGACCGCCAACTCATCATGGTGGAAACAGATGCGCCGTTCCTGACCCCGCATCCGCACCGGGGGCGGCCAAATGCCAGCTACATGGTCCCGTACACGGTCCGGGCCATGGCAGAATTGACAGGCTCCGACCTCGCCGGGCTGTGCAACACCATCAGTGAAAATACCGTGCGGGCATACGGATCCTGGACCTGAAATCCCACCCCGTCCCGTGATCCTGGGCAATACCTGGTATGCAAAAATGTTGGTCGCTTTATAACGCTACGGTTACAGTGGACAACTATTAGCCGGGGTCGGGGAAGGCCAACGGATAATTTCGCTCCATTCGCAGCCGCTCCGGGCACGTCAGTTCCCGGCCATGCCGCTGCGCGGAGTGTGGCGGTGCATCGATGCCCGGACGGTCTATTTGAGGTTGTTCCGGGCATTCCCTTGCGCGATTCCCCGTGCCCGGATGGACCTAGAGTTACGGGCAATCGTGATCAAGTTCTTCACAACGGACGGCAAGTTCAGCTATATCAAGGTTGGCGCCCAACTTCTGGTGCTCTGCGGCCTCGTCGCGGGCCTCGTGGCTTTCGTGGGCAATAACAAAACAATCACGCTCAACGTGGACGGCAAAGCCTCGTCCGTGCAGTCCTTTGGTGGAACAGTGGCGCAGGTGGTCAAGAGTGCCAACCTGGACCTCAAGCCCGGCGACCGCGTATCGCCGTCCTTGGATTCATCCGTGCAAAACGGCACCGTCATCAACGTCAACCAGGCCAAAGAGGTCAAGGTCAGCCTTGACGGGGCCGAAAAGACCGTCAACACCACCGCCCAGGACGTGGAAGGCCTCGTCAGCGAGCTCGGCGTTGCCAGCGCATCGGCCGTCTCGGCGCCCAAGGATGCCACGCTCGCACTGGCCGGCTCCTACGTCTCCATCTCCACACCCAAGACCGTCAGCATCGTGGCCGATGGCAAGGTGAACACCGCCACCACCACTGCCGCAACCGTAGGCAAGGTCCTTGAGGATTCCGGTGTCACCCTCGGCGCCAGCGACCGCTCCTCCCAGCCGGCCAACGCCAACGTGGTGAACAACATGGTCATCAAGGTCTCCCGGGTGGACACCAGCAAGACTGCCGTTACCAGCGAAGACGTGCCCTTCGACACGGTCACCGCCGAGAGCGCCGACATGCTCAAGGGTGACAAGCAGGTGACCCAGGCCGGGGCGGCCGGAAAGATCGAGCGCACCTTCAAGCTGGTCCTCGTTGACGGCCGGGAAGCGTCGCGCACCCTCGTGTCCGAGAACGTGGCGGTGCAGCCCGTAACCGAAAAGGTCACCGTGGGCACCAAGGCCAAGCCCGCCGTCCAGGCGGCGCCCGCGGCAGCAGCCGCCAACACCGGGGCAGCGGCGCCGGCCATGATGAACGAAGCCATGTGGGACAAGATCGCCCAGTGTGAATCCAGCGGAAACTGGAGCATCAACAGCGGCAACGGCTACTACGGCGGCCTCCAGTTTGACATCCGCACCTGGATCGGAGCAGGCGGCGGCGCGTACGCCCCGAACGCCAGCCTCGCCACCAAGGCGCAGCAAATCGACATCGCCAACCGCGTCTACGCCCAGCGCGGGCTCTCACCGTGGGGTTGCGGCTGGGCAGCCAGCAGCTGATTCAGCGGACGAACACGACGCCCACAGCGTGGCCGGGCCCGGATATCCGGGCCCGGCCACTGTCGTTAAGCCGACAGGGCGGAGCTGCCGCGCGGGATAGGATACCTAGGTGACTGAACCCATCCCTGCCGTGCCCGCACCGTTGTTCGGTGCCTCCGACATCCGCCGGCTGGCAGAGGAAATCGGGATCAGGCCGACTAAAACCTTGGGCCAGAACTTCGTTATCGACGGCAACACCATCCGGCGGATCGTCTCCGCCGCCGGAGTGGGGCCGGATGAAACCGTCCTCGAGGTAGGCCCGGGCCTCGGCTCCCTGACCTTGGGGCTGCTCGATGCGGCGGCGGCCGTTGTCGCCGTCGAAATCGACCCCGTCCTGGCCGCGAAGCTTCCGGAAACCGTCAAGGCATGGCGCCCTGCCGCCGCCAACGCGTTCCACCTGGTCAACGACGACGCCATGAAAGTCACCGAACTGCCGGTCCAACCCACCGCACTGGTGGCCAACCTGCCCTACAACGTGGCGGTTCCGGTGGTACTGCACCTGCTGCAGCATTTCCCAAGCCTGCGGCACGGGCTGGTGATGGTGCAGGACGAAGTAGCGGACCGGCTGGCCGCGGGCCCGGGGTCCAAGACCTACGGGGTGCCGTCGGTCAAGGCGGCGTGGTACAGCCGGATGCGCAAGGCAGGCGTCATCGGCATGAACGTCTTTTGGCCCGCCCCCAAAATCCACTCCGGCCTGGTGGCCTTCACCCGCCGCGAGCCGCCGGCCACCACTGCCACCCGTGAGCAAGTGTTTGCCGTGGTGGACGCCGCGTTCGCGCAGCGCCGCAAGACGCTGCGGGCAGCCCTCGCCGGCTGGGCAGGCGGAGCGCCGGAAGCGGAGCGCTGCCTCGTGGCTGCCGGCGTGGACCCCACTGCCCGTGGCGAGGTCATCGATATCCAAGCCTTCGCCAGGATCGCCGAAGCCAAGGAATCACGGTTGTGAACGCCCCGGCAGGACGCTTCGCGGCCAGGACGGTCCGGGTCAAAGCACCCGGCAAGGTCAACGTATCCCTGGCGGTGGGCCCGCTCCGCCGGGACGGCTACCACTCCGTTGCCAGCGTCTACCTCGCGGTATCCCTCTACGAGGAAGTTGCCGCCACCAGCACCGCGACGCCGGGAATCACGCTCAGCCTCAGCCCCGAAAGCACCCTGGACCTCGACGCCGTCGACATTCCCCTGGACAGCAACAACCTGGCCTACAAGGCAGCCGCTATCATGGCTGACGTCTCCGAGCACGCCACCGGCGTACACCTGGAAATCACCAAACGCGTCCCGGTCGCCGGCGGCATGGGCGGCGGGTCAGCCGACGCCGCCGCCACGCTCCTGGCCTGCGACGCCCTGTGGAACAGCGGACTCTCCCGCGAAGAATTGGCCCACCTTGCCGCGGAACTGGGCGCGGACGTCCCCTTCTCGCTGCTTGGCGGCACGGCCGTGGGCCTTGGCCTGGGCGACAAGCTGTCCCCGGCCCTGGCCAAGGCGCAAACCCACTGGGTGCTGGTGGCGGCAGACTACGGACTGTCCACCCCGGAGGTGTACCGCACCCTGGACAGGCTGCGGGACGCCGAAGGCATCACCGCGGACGAGCCCACCGGCGTCGACCCGCACATTGTGGCGGCCCTGCGCAGCGGCGACGCCGAATCCCTGAGCCGTGTCCTGGTCAACGACCTGCAGCGTGCCGCCATCTCCTTGGCCCCTGCATTGCGCGATACGCTGGGTATCGGCGAATCCCACGGCGCGATCGCTGGGATCGTTTCAGGTTCCGGCCCCACCGTGGCCTTGCTCGCCGACGATCCCGTGGCGGCCGAAGCACTGGCCGAGGACCTGCGGCACCAGGGACTGGCGGCCCTTCACGTGCACGGCCCCGTCCACGGCGCGCGCATCATCTCCGACACACATCTCTAGACCCCTTATATTTCGGCAGCAGAAAGCAGTTCCTTTTGGCACACCTTCTTGGCGGCGAGAACCTCACAGTTTCCTACGCGACCCGCACCGTCCTGGACGGCATCACCCTGGGCCTTGAGGAAGGCGACCGGATCGGCATGGTGGGCCGGAACGGCGACGGCAAGTCCACCCTGATGCGCCTGCTGGCACTGCGTTCCACGCCCGACTCCGGCCGCGTCACCAAGCGCGGCGACGTCAACGTGGGGTACCTGGACCAAAGCGACGTGCTCGACGGCGACCTGACCGTCGGCGCCGCGATCGTGGGCGACCAGGCGGATTACGAATGGGCGCGCAACCCGCAAATCCGCGAGATCATGGGCGGGCTGGTGTCCGACGTCGACTGGCATGCCAACGTGCACGCCCTCTCCGGCGGCCAGAAGCGGCGGGTGGCCCTGGCAAAGCTCCTGATCGAGGACCACGACGTCATCATGCTCGACGAACCCACCAACCACCTCGATGTCGAAGGAGTTGCCTGGCTTGCCCGGCACCTGAAGACCCGCTGGCGGGCCAACCAGGGCGCCTTCCTGGTGGTCACCCACGACCGCTGGTTCCTCGATGAAGTCTGCAACAAGACCTGGGAAGTGCACGACGGCATCGTGGACCCCTTCGAAGGTGGATACGCGGCGTACGTCCTGGCCCGTGCCGAGCGTGACCGGATGGCCTCCGTGGTCGAAGGCAAGCGCCAGCAGCTGGTCAAGAAGGAACTGGCCTGGCTTCGCCGCGGCGCCCCGGCCCGGACCTCGAAACCGAAGTTCCGGATCGAGGCCGCCAACGCCCTGATCGCCGATGTCCCCGAGCCCCGCGACTCCATGGCGTTGAACAAAATGGCCACTGCCCGCCAGGGCAAGGACGTCCTGGACCTGGAAAACATCTCCCTGAACTTCCGCGGCGGCGACGACGGCCGCAAGCTGTTCGACAACATCACCCTGCGCCTGGCCCCGGGAGAGCGGCTGGGGCTGGTGGGTGTCAACGGCGCCGGCAAGACCACCCTTCTGAAGCTGCTCAACGGTGAGATCACGCCCGACGCCGGGAAGCTGAAGCGGGGGAAGACCGTGGTCACCGCGGTTCTCACGCAGGAGGTCAAGGAGCTCGACGACGTCGCGGACTTGCGCGTCATCGAGGTGATCGAGCGGGAAAAGCGTTCCTTCAACGTGGGGGGCAAGGAGTTCACCGCCGGGCAACTGGTGGAGCAGCTCGGGTTCACCAACCAGAAGCAGTGGACCCCGGTCAAGGACCTCTCCGGCGGCGAACGGCGGCGGCTGCAGTTGCTGAGGCTGCTGGTGGGGGAGCCCAACGTCCTGATGCTCGACGAGCCCACAAACGACCTTGATACCGACACCCTCGCCGCCGTGGAGGACGTCCTGGACGGCTGGCCCGGCACGCTGGTGGTGGTGAGCCACGACCGCTACCTGCTCGAGCGCGTTACCGACCACCAGATGGCCCTCCTGGGCGACGGCAAGCTCCGCGGCCTGCCCGGCGGCGTGGACCAGTACCTTGAGCTGCGGGAGGCCGCCCTCGCCGGCTCCACGGTGTCCGGCGGCGGCAACCCCGTCACCAGCGCGGGCCAGGGCCCCGCGGCCCCAGCCACCGGCACAGGCCCCTCCGAGGCGGAGAAGCGGGAGGCCCGCAAGGCCCTCAACCGGATCGAACGGCAAATCAAGAAGCTCGATCAAGAGGAAAAGAAGCTTCACGACCTGATGCTGAAGACCACCGAGGCCGGCGATTTCGACAAGCTCGCGGACCAGAACAAACAGCTCAAGAACCTCACGGACGAAAAGGACGCCCTGGAAATGGAATGGCTGGAGTCCTCAGAACTCCTGGGGGACTGACAAAGGCGACGCGGGCAAGAGCGGAGCTGGGGGCCTTCGTGTAGTCGCGCATCGCGGCGCATCGTGGCGTGGAGGTCGCCCAGCGACCGGAACGTCACCTATGCGGCGTGTCTAAGCGACGGCGGAGGGCCCCTGCGCCGCGTAAGTGACCACGGCGAAGGCGGCCTGGGCTTACGCCTCAGACTGCAGTTCCGGGTCCTTCTTCAGGCCGGTGAGGCCGTTCCAGGCGAGGTTGACCAGGTGCGCAGCGACGGTTTGCTTGTCGGGCTGGCGGCTGTCCTGCCACCACTGGCCGGTCATGGCCACCATGCCAACCAGCATCTGGGCGTACATGGCGCCATCCTCGCCGCTGAAGCCGCGGCGCGAGAATTCGTCGGAGAGGATGTGTTCCACGCGGGCGGTGACCTGGGAGAGCAGGGTGGAGAAGGCGCCCTCGGGCTGGGACGGGGGAGCGTCGCGCATGAGGATCCGGAAGCCCTCGGTGCGCTCCTCGATGTAGGTCAGCAGGGCCAGGGCGGCGCGTTCGACGAGGACCCGGGGTTTGGCTTCCTCGGTGAGGGCGCTATTGATGGCGTCCAGCAGGATGTGGAACTCGCACTCCACCACCTGCGTGTACAACCCTTCCTTGGATCCGAAGTGCTCGTAGATGACCGGCTTGGACACGCCCGCGCTGGCGGCGATCTCCTCAATGGTGGTCCCGTCGAGCCCCCGGACGGCAAAAAGCGCCCGGCCGACGTCGATCAACTGGCTACGCCGCTGCAGGCCGGTCATCCGCATCCGCGGCAGGTTGTTGCTCACAATCCCATCATGCCCCACCGGCCACGGGCCCGATTCCGCCCGGCAGGCAGGGGAGAACCGGCCGGTGTCGCGCGGTGCCCCGAACCCATGGCAAAATAGGGACTTGTGCCCGGGCCTTGAGTCCTCCGGCACGGTCCGCTCTGGTGTAACGGCAGCACCCCGGCCTTTGGAGCCGTGGAGTATAGGTTCGAATCCTATGGGCGGAACTGCTGTGCGAGGAGCGTTCAGTAGGATGGCACCCGGTGCCGGGCGGACATGGACGCCGGACACCCCAATGCGCCAGCACAACCTAGCAAGGAGAGCCCGTACGTGATCCCCGAGAATGCCGGCCCGGCCGCTGTCATCGTTCTGGCAGCAGGCGCCGGTACCCGGATGAAGTCGCGTACACCCAAGATCCTCCACGAAATCGGCGGCCTCTCCCTGGTGGGCCACGCCCTCCGGGCGGCCCGCAGCATCAACCCGCAGCGGCTCGCCATCGTGGTGCGCCACGAACGTGACCTGGTTGCCGGGCATGTATCGGCACTGGATCCCGACGCCGTCATCGTGGACCAGGACGACGTGCCGGGCACCGGCCGCGCCGTGGAAGCCGCCCTCGAGGCACTCCACGCGGAACAAGGCCTGGCCGGTACCGTTGTGGTCACCTACGGCGATGTTCCGCTGCTCTCCGGGGAACTCCTGGGCGAACTCGTGGCCACCCACGAGCGTGACGGCAACGCGGTCACCGTCCTCACCGCCGTCCTCGACGACGCCACCGGTTACGGCCGCATCCTCCGGGGGGAGGACGGTTCCGTCACGGGCATCCGCGAGCACAAGGATTCATCCGAGGCCGAGCGGCTGATCCGCGAGGTCAACTCCGGTATCTACGCCTTCGACGCAGCCGTGCTCCGGGACGCCCTTGGCAAGGTCACCACCGACAACGCCCAGGGCGAGAAATACCTCACCGACGTCCTGTCCCTGGCGCGTGCCGCCGGCGGCCGGGTTGCCGCCGTCGTCACCGCCGACCGCTGGCAGGTGGAAGGCGCGAACGACCGCGTCCAACTGGCCGCCCTCGGCGCCGAACTGAACCGCCGCACCGTCGAGGGATGGATGCGCGCAGGCGTCACCGTGGTGGACCCGGCCACTACGTGGATCGACGCATCGGTCACCCTGGACGAGGACGTCCGGCTGCTGCCCAACACCCAACTGCACGGCGCCACCACCGTGGCCCGGGACGCCGTCGTCGGCCCCGACACCACGCTGACCGACGTCACGGTGGGCGAGGGCGCAACGGTGGTCCGCACCCACGGTTCCGGCTCGGTGATCGGGCCGCGCGCCGCCGTCGGCCCCTTCACCTACCTGCGGCCAGGCACCGTGCTTGGTGAAAAGGGCAAGATCGGTGCGTTCTACGAAACCAAGAACGTCACCATCGGCCGCGGCTCCAAGCTGTCCCACTTGGGCTACGCAGGCGACGCCGAAATCGGCGAAGACACCAACATCGGCTGTGGAAACATCACGGCAAACTACGACGGCGAGAAGAAGCACCGCACGGTGATCGGCTCGGGCGTGCGTACCGGCTCCAACACGGTCTTTGTTGCCCCGGTCACCGTGGGGGACGGTGCCTACAGCGGCGCCGGCGCGGTGATCCGCAAGGACGTACCCGCAGGCGCGCTCGCACTAAGCGTCGCTGCCCAGCGCAACGCCGAAGGCTGGGTCCCCGCGAACCGTCCGGGAACCCGCTCCGCCGAACTGGCCCAGGCGGCCACCCAGAACTCCTCCAGTACCCCGGCATCTACAGAAGAGGGCAAGTAAGAATGAGCGAAATTACGGCGCACGGCGAAAAGAAGCTGGTGCTCGCCACCGGGCGGGCCCATCCGGAGCTGGCCCGGGAAATCGCCAAGGAACTCGGCACTGACCTGCTGCCCGTCGATGCCTACGACTTCGCCAACGGCGAAATCTACGTCCGCGCCGGTGAAAGCGTCCGCGGCACCGATGCCTTCGTGATCCAGGCCCACCCGGCACCGCTGAACAACCACCTGATGGAACAGCTGATCATGATCGATTCGCTGAAGCGGGCTTCCGCCAAGCGCATCACCGTGGTTTCACCGTTCTACCCCTATGCGCGGCAGGACAAGAAGGGCCGCGGCCGCGAGCCCATCTCCGCCCGACTCGTGGCAGACCTCTACAAGACTGCCGGCGCGGACCGCATCATGAGCGTTGACCTGCACACCTCCCAGATCCAGGGCTTCTTCGACGGCCCGGTGGACCACTTGATGGCCATCCCGCTGCTGGCCGACTACATCCGCACCCGGGTGGACGCCGAAAACATCACCGTTGTCTCCCCGGACACCGGCCGCGTCCGCGTGGCCGAACAGTGGGCCGAACGCCTGGGCGGGGCACCCCTCGCCTTCGTGCACAAGAGCCGGGACCTCACAGTCCCCAACCAGGCTGTCTCCAAGACGGTGGTGGGCCAGATCGAGGGCCGCACCTGCGTGCTGATCGATGACATGATCGACACCGGCGGAACCATCTCCGGGGCCGTGACCGTGCTGAAGAACGCCGGGGCCAAGGACGTCATCATCGCGGCCACGCACGCCGTCTTCTCCGAGCCGGCCGCCCGCCGCCTCTCCGAATCCGGTGCCCGCGAAGTGGTGGTCACCAACACCCTGCCGCTGACCGCCTCGCAGCGGTTCCCGCAGCTGACGGTGCTGTCCATCGCACCCCTGATCGCCCGCGCCATCCGCGAAGTATTCGACGACGGTTCCGTCACCAGCCTCTTCGACGGCAAGGCCTAGCAGCCGGTTGAGCCTGCCGGAACCCGGGACAGCGGTTTCGGCAGGCAACCAACGACGCCTCATCGTTTTCAATATTCGGGCCCGGCGCTGGTAGGCTTGACCCCGATACCTTGGCGAGGGAGAGCAAAGTCTCCGTTATCGACTGGGTCTGCTTGTCCCTTGATGAGAGGGACTGCCTTCTTGAAGGGCCGCTTACCGACCGCCCGGCGTTGAAGGTCACACCAGACCTCCGCCCTTGCTGAACACCGTTTCGTCTTCAAGGAGATTTCCATGTCTGAGCAGAAGCTCGCAGCAGAACTGCGCACCGAATTCGGCAAGGGCTACGCCCGCCGCGCACGGATGGCCAACCTGATCCCGGCCGTCATCTACGGCCACGGCGCAGAGCCCATCCACGTCACCCTCCCGGCCAAGGCCACCACCCTGGCTGTCCGCACCGCCAACGCCCTGCTGTCCCTGGACATCAACGGCGAAGGCCACCTGGCCCTGGTCAAGGACATCCAGCGTGATCCCGTAAAGCAGATCATCGAGCACATCGACCTCCTGACCGTCCGCAAGGGCGAGAAGGTGACCGTCGACGTTCCCGTGCACGTTGAGGGCGAATCTGCTCCCGGCACCGTCCACAACCTGGAACTGACGGTCGTGTCCCTCGAAGCCGAGGCCACCCACCTGCCCGAGTCCGTCGTCGTGAGCATCGAAGGCCGTGGCGCCGGCGAGCACATCCACGGCTCCGACCTGGTCCTGCCCAAGGGCACCGTCCTGCTGACCGACGCCGAGGCGCTGGTCGTCAACATCTCCGAGGCCGTTGAAATCGCAGAGGAAGAGGAAACCGAAGGTGCGTCCGAGGGCGCAGCCGAGGAAGCTTCCGAGGCAGCCGAAGAAGCAGCCGCAGAGTAAGCACTCCGCACTCCCTGACAGTGGCCGGACCCCGCACGGGGCCGGCCACTGTCGTGTCCGCACGGCGCCGTTCCCGCCCCAACCGCCCCCATAGGATTGATCCATGACTGATACCTGGCTGATCGTCGGCCTCGGCAACCCCGGGGCGCAGTACCAAGGCAACAGGCACAACATTGGCCAGATGGTCCTCGATGAACTCGCCTCCCGGATGGGCGCGGGTTTCAAGGCCCACAAAGCCCGCGCCCAGGTCGTTGAGGGCCGCCTGGGAATCGGCGGTCCGCGGGTGGTCCTGGCCAAACCGATGACGTACATGAACGTCTCCGGCGGGCCCGTGTTTGCCCTCGCCAACTTCTACGGGATCGCCGCCGACCACGTGGTGGCCGTCCACGATGAGATTGACATCCCCTTCAACACGGTGAAACTCAAGCTCGGCGGCGGCGAAGGCGGCCACAACGGCCTGCGCGACATCTCCAAAGCACTCGACACCAAGGACTACCTGCGCGTCCGGGTGGGAGTTGGCCGGCCGCCCGGGCGGATGGATACGGCAGACTACGTCCTGCGCGACTTCGGCACCGCGGAACGGAAGGAACTGCCCTTCCTGCTCGACGACGCAGCGGACGCCGTTGAGTCCTTGCTCCGGGAAGGACTCACTGCCACGCAGCAGAAATTCCACCCCGCCAAGTCCGGATCACGCCAAGCAGAATCGTAAAAGTTCCCTTGTGCCCTGTTTCCTTGTCAGTGGCAAGGGGTACTCTTCTTCCTATGCGGGGGAGCAATGGGGCTACATCCCGCTATTGCAGGATGTAGGGGACAAGTTCATGTCAATCGAGCCACTCAGCTGGGGACGTGGGTCAACACCTCAGGGTGATGGGCTGGCCACGGGATCCTCCGCAGCGCCGGAGGGCCGGCAATGGTCCGTGCCGGCACGAAGTGCCAACCTTGACGCCGTCCGCACAGCGTTGACAAGCGAAAACTCCTTCGGAGCGGTCATCACAGGCGCCCGCGGGGTGGGGAAGTCCTCCCTGGCCAGGGCGGCAGTCGCCGACTTGGGCCCGGACATCTGGTCGCTGCAGCTCCGGAGCGCACCCTCGGGCTCCAATACCCCGTATGGCTGCCTCTCCTTCCTCCTGGCCCGGTTGCCGCAGGCCTACATGGGTTCACCCACTGCCATCCTGCGCGGGATCACCTCCCTGATCCGCAGCGATGCGGCGGGCAGGCCCTGCATCATCACGCTGGACACCTCCGGCACTGTCGACGACATGAGTGCCGGCGTGCTGTTGAACGTGTTGCTGACCGGCACGGCAAGGATCATCGCCGTCGCTCCCAAAGCCAGTGACCTGCCGGCGGATTTCCACTGGCTCCTGACGGACCGCAAGCTCACCGAAGTCAGGCTCAGCAACCTCAACGAATTGCAGACCCGGCAGGTCCTGCTGTCCCTGCTGGGGCACCGCGTCGCATCGTCCCTGGTCACCACCTACCACCAGATGGTGGGCGGCAACCCCCTGCTGCTCAAAGCCCTGGTTACCGAGCAACAGCTTTCCGGGAACCTCGTGCTGTCCGAATCCGTCTGGACGCTCCGGGACAAGGTGGTGCTCGACGGCGCCGCGAGCCTGGATGACATCGTCAGGTCGCGCTGGACAAGGGAAACACCGGAGACCCGCGAAGTCATTGAAATGTTGTCCTGCGCCCGCCGGGTAGAACTGTCCCGGCTGACTGCCATCTATGGCGCCGACGTCGTGGCGGACATGGAGGACGCCGGGCTGCTCGAGATCGACGACTCCGAGTACCGCTGGGTGTCGCTGCGGGAGAAGTACATTGGCGACGTCGTCAGGACCTGGCTGAGCATTTCCCGGCGGCGGGAGCTCCGCTCCGTGCTGCTGGGCGGCGAGGAGCCCGACCCCGCGGCCATGACCGTCGATGAACTGATGTCGTTCGCCGCGTGGACCCATGAATGCGAGGCGGAACTCAGCCCGGCACTGGCGCTTGCGGCCGCCCAGGCCGCCGTCCAGCTCTTCGACCCCCGGTTCGCGTTGACCTATGCGGAGATGATCCAGCGGACGGATGCCTTGTGGGCATCCGCGCAGCGGCAAAAGGCCGCCGCGTACCTGCAGCTGGACATGGCGGTCCAGGCCCTGGCCGCCCTTGAGGACATTACCCAACCTGAACTTGAGGCCCTCGACCTCGAAGAGTACGCCCAGGTGGTGGCCGCCAAGGCGCGGGTCATGCTCTGCCTTCCGGAACGGTCCGGCTCGGTCGGGGAGCTCTTCGCCTCGGCCCGCGAACGCCTGGCCACTGCGGGAGACCACCAGGACTGGCCTGCTCCTGCCGCGGTGGCGGCCAACCGCATTTCGCTGAGCGAATTCGAGTACCAGGCGCACGCGGGAAGGTACGCCGCCATGATTCCCGACCTTGAGCGGGCCGTTGACCCAGCCGCCAACCCTGACACCGGCTACCGGCTCCAGTGCGCCATCATCCTGATGAGCGCCCTGGCCATGACGGGCCGGGAGATGGATGCCCTGGGCCTCGTGCGCCAGATCGGTGGCCAACTCAGCGATGCCTCGCACATTGTGGGCCTGCGGGAACGGTACACGCGGGAGGCCTACTTCGTTCTTTTGATGGCCGGCCAGTGGCGGCGCTGCATTGACCTCATGGCCCCGTTCAGCGCCGGCCAGCCCTTCCGGCTTCCTTACCGCAGCGCGGCCACGGAAATCGCTGCCGGAATAGCTTTCGCGTTTTCCGGCCGGGGCGAAGCTGCCCTGGAACCCCTGATTTCTGCCGCAGCGCAGCTGGAGCTGCAACCGGTCCAGGGTGCGCTGCGCACCGCGTACGCGGCCACGGCCCTGGCCTACGCCCAGACCGGAAACGCCGCGCTGTCACGCAAGTACCTGACGAAAGTCCAGCGGATGCCCGGCAGGTCAGGGTTTGCCGTGGAGAGCATCATCGAGTTCTGCACACTCGTGGCCGGACGGTGGCTGGGCGACTCCGACGCCGTCACCAGCCTCAAGCAGGGGGCCCGCGCGAACGCAGAAGCGGGCCGGTATGCCATGGCCGGGATCTACCTGCTGGCGGCAACGGTGAACGGCAGCGATGCCGACTTCCGCTTCCTGGAGGAGATCGCGGGCCACCGGCAAGGCCCGCTGGCCGAAGTATCCCGGCTGATCGCCGTGGGAAGCCGGACAAAGGACGCCAAGGCGCTGCTCGCCGGCGGCGAACTCGCGGCCACCCTGGAACTCGACGCCGTCGAAGCCCGCTGCATGGCACTGGCGGTGGACTTTGCGCGCCAGGACGGGGATGCCCTGTCGGCCCGGACCGCGCAGGCACGGCTGGACATCCTGGCCGCCACGGTAGCCAACCTCCCCATCGTGCCCAGCAGCGGCAGCCCGCTGTTGACCAGCCGTGAGCGGCAGATTGCACGAATGGCCGGCAGGGGTGCCTCAAACCGTGACATCGCCCTGGAAATGGGTGTCTCAGTCCGCACCGTCGAAGGCCACCTGTACCAGGTGTTCACCAAGCTGGGCGTAACTTCAAGGGGTGATCTGACTGGACTCGTCTAATGGCCACAAACCCACATCTGCCCATCGGCTCCTGACCGGACGGCGGGAGCCCGTGGACCGGATCTGCAACCTGGTGCGCAATGGCACCAGCCATGCGGTCTTCGTCATGGCAGGCCCGGGGATTGGAAAATCGGCGGTGACCGACGCCGTCACCGAACGGCTCGCCGGGCACCTGAACGTGGTGCGCATCCATGCCAGTTCCGCGCTCTCCGGGGTGCCCTTCGGGGTCCTGACCCCCTATACCGGGGAACTCACGGCTGAGGAGTCGGTCTCGCCGGTGGCCGTGTTGCGGTCAATGTGGTCCTACTTTGAAAAGCTGAAAGCCGGTAACGGCTCGGCAGTCCTGCTCGCGGTGGACGACGCACATCACCTGGACAAGGCCTCGGCAGGGGTACTGGCTGAGCTGATTTCGGCGGGCTGGGCAACCGTGCTGGCGGCCGCGCGGCCCCGGCCCGGCCTTCCGCAGCCGCTGGAGCAGCTCTGGTACGACGGCCTTGCCGAGCGCGTCGATCTTCGGCCCCTGAACCGCGAGCAGATAGAGGAAGTCCTGGCCCACGTCCTGGACGGGACCGTTCCGGCTGCCACGGTGGACGCCATGTGGAGCGCTTCGAGCGGAAATCCACGGATCCTTGACGCCTTGCTGCATGACTCCGCGGAAGCCGGGGTACTGGCCAAACGCAACGGCATCTGGATCCTGCTCGGGGACCTTCCTGCCGACGGGCCCCGGCTGGCAGCGGTGGTTGCCAAAGACCACCTGCGCCGCGGACCCGAGGAACAGGAAGCCCTGAAGCTTATTGCCCTGGCCGGCCCGGTGGGCCGCAAGGTCATCGAAGACATCAGTGGGGCAGCGGTGGTCCGGTCCCTGCTGGACCAGCAGATGATCGTGGAGACCCCCGGCGTTCCCGCGGAACTTTACCTCTGGAACGCGCTCTTCGCCGGCGCCATCAGGAACACGGTATCGGTCTCCCGGAGCCTCCAGCTCTTGGAGAAGGTCAAGGCACACCAGGACCCCGGATTGCTGCAGGGGGAAGGCCGGCTCCGTTCGGTGGAATGGGCGCTGGAGTGTGGCCTCCGGGTCGGCGACGACGAGTTGCTGGCCGCCGCCAAAGTGGCGTTGCTCGCGTACCGCAACCACAGCGCGCGGTCCATCGCGGCCAAGATCCGCAACCCCGCCTTGATCCCCTTGGCCCAGGCGGTCCAGGCCCGGGCCCTGTATAACGAGGGCTCCTACCAGGAAGCAGCGGCCCTCCTGGACGAGTGCTGGCTCCCGCTGGCCGGGGACCCGCAAGGGCCGGCAGCCCTGGTGCTCCGGGTTTCGGCACACCAGGCCAATGGCCGGCTGCTGGCAGATGTAGCGGAGGACGTGGAGCGGGCCATCGCCCAATTCGGCCAGGATGGCAGCTGGCAGGCGGAGCTTCTGCAAGTGCTGCAGCTTGGGGCCGAGGTCAACGTCCAGGCACTTGGCGAGGAAGTCGACAGGATCAGGAAACGCGGCGCAGCGGGCTCCGGGGGAGAGCCGCTGCGTGCCCTGGCTGAGGCGCTCCTGGCCCATGCCCTGGCCGCTGCAGGGCGTCCCGTCCAGGGCTTGGATGCTGCCATGATGGCGGCGTCGGAGCTTCCTCCGCTCGAAGGCAGCCTGTTCTTCTTCCCTGAGTTCGTGCTGGGACGGCTGGTCTCCAACTACCTGGCCATGGGCGAATGGGAATCGGCCGAGCGGGAACTGAACGGCTACGCGGCAGGCCACGGCGCCAGTGCGGCCATTTTCGACGGGAGCCTGAACGTACTCCGCGGCTACTCCCTGCTTCGCCAGGGCCGGATGGAGCGGGCCTACCAGGTCCTGCTGCCCGCCGTGGAAGCCCTGAGGCTCAACGATCCGTTGCAGCTGTACCGGTTCGGTACAGCGCTGGGCTATTACGTGGCGGCCCGTCTCGGGGATGCTGAACAGGCAAGACGGCTGGAACAGGATCACAAGGACGCCTTCGCCGGCGGCCCCGCACATGACCTCCTGGCCGAGGCGTACGTGGCAGCGGGGGCAGAGTACACCGCCCGTGACGGCAAGGGGCTGGCTGCGTTGCAGACGCTCATGACGACGCCGGAGGCAGCCGCAAGGGCCGGCAACCTCCTCGAAGTCCTGGCCATGTGCTGGGACCTCGGGGACCCCTCGGTGATCCCCATGGTCCAGACGGTTGCCCGCGGCGTGGAAGGCCGCTGGGCGGAGGCGCTGCTGACCCTGGCCACGGCGTGGGAAAACGCCGACGGCGACACCCTGATGGCAACGGCTGCCTCGCTGGAGGAAGCAGCCTTTGTCAACCTGGCCCGGGAGGCTTATGCCCGTGCCAGCACGGTGCTGGAACAGGCAGGCGAACGCCGCCGGTCCCGGCAGGCGGTGGCCCAACGGGAAAAGTGCGACCACGAACTCGGCGAGCGCTTCCGCGAGGGACGCTTCATCGCCGCCGCACCCGCGGTCCACCTCACCCGCCGGGAGCAGGACATCGTCGAACTTGCCGTCCAGGGACTGACCGACCGGGAGATCGCCCAGCGCCTGATGGTGTCGGTGCGCACGGTGGAAGGGCACCTGTACCGTACTTACGTCAAGCTTGGCGTCCGCAGCCGCGATGAGCTGGAGACGGCCCTGCCCAAGTAGTCCCGGCCGCCCTTCCCCGGTACCTGCCCGCGACGGCCGCCGTCGGCCGCCCCCTCGCCGTTGGTGCCCTGCGGCGCCGTTTCCACGCGCCGTACGTCACCGCGCCGCGGGTGCCCTGTGACCGCCGTTCCGCTCGCGGCGGAACCACACCCCGGCCGCAGCATGCGCCTGTGCATGGCTACCTGGCCGCGGCCCGGTAGTGCACCCCCGAGGATTCGAGTACACCCTACTCGTGTACGGGAGGGCGCTACCGGATTTACTTAAGGAGGCAAAGCAAAGCGGCAGGCTGGAAGCCGCGGAGCAGCCGATCAGGACATTGAGGCCCCTCATATTTCCGGTCCCCACGGACCGGGCACAGACGGGGCCGGCGACGTCAGAGTCTTCTGAGACCGAGACTCTCCCCCCAGCCGTCGCCGGCCCTCTGCTCCCTCGGCCGAAGCCCGGGGCAGCGGTGGCGGCAGCCCCTCCGGGCGGCCGCCACAGCCGTGTTGTGGGACAATTGGGTGTCAAACATTGGCAGCCCAAGGAGTTCGTTTTGGCCGTAGTATCAACGCCAGCCACGCTGGAACGTGCCCTGCCGGCCATGGACAACGCGGAAGTGCTGCGCATCCGCAACGACTTCCCCGTGCTGAACCAGCTGGTCAACGGCCAGCCGCTGGTCTACCTTGACTCCGGCGCCACCTCGCAGAACCCGGTCAGCGTCATCGAAGCCGAACAGGAGTTCTACGAACAGCGCAATGCTGCCGTGCACCGCGGCGCACACCATCTTGCGGTGGAGGCCACCGAAGTCTTTGAGGATGCCCGGCAAACCATCGCCGACTTCATCGGGGCCGGCTATGAAGAGACCATCTGGACCTCGAACGCCACTGAGGGGCTGAACCTCATCAGCTACGCCCTGTCCAACGCCGCCCTTTGGGCTGCCCAAGGCCGCGGCGATCGCGGCCTGCGGGAACTGGCGCTGGGGCCCGGCGACGAGATCGTGGTGACGGAGATGGAGCACCACGCCAACCTTATTCCGTGGCAGGAGCTGGCTTTCCGTACCGGGGCGACGCTCCGGCATATTCCCATCGATGACGACGGCAGCCTGCGCATGGACGCTGCGGCCTCAGTCATCGGACCCCGGACAAAGGTCCTGGCCTTCACCCATGCCTCCAACGTGCTGGGCATCATCAACCCGGTGCAGGAATTGACGGCCCTGGGCCGCGCCGCCGGCGCCCTCGTGGTCCTGGACGCCTGCCAGTCCGCCCCGCACCTGCCCTTGAACGTCAAGAAACTGGACGTGGACTTCGCGGTCCTCTCGGGCCACAAAATGCTCGCCCCCACGGGCATCGGCGTGCTGTACGGACGGCAGGAACTGCTGGACATCCTGCCGCCGTTCCTGACCGGCGGATCCATGATCACCACCGTCACCATGGAGCGGGCAGAGTACCTGCCGGCACCACAACGCTTCGAAGCCGGTACCCAGCGCATCTCCCAGGCCGTGGCATTGGCCGCCGCGGCCAACTACCTCACCGAGACCGGGCTGGACCGGATCCACGCCTGGGAGTCCGAACTCGGCCAGCGCATGGTGGTGGGCCTTGAGGCCATTCCCGGTGTCAGGGTCCTTGGCCCGGCCGCAGGCAGGGAGCGGATCGGCCTTGCCGCGTTCGACGTCGAAGGCGTCCACGCCCACGACGTCGGGCAATTCCTGGACTCCCGCGGGATCGCCGTGCGCGTCGGGCACCACTGCGCCCAGCCGCTGCACCGGCGGCTGGGACTGACCGCCACCACCCGCGCCAGCGCCTACCTGTACAACACCACCGACGACGTGGACCGCTTCCTTGAAGCCGTGGCCGGCGTCAGGGCCTACTTCCGCGCCTAGCGGAGAACACGAAGGGTGACACCATGAGCCTCGACCAGTTGTACCAGCAGATCATCCTGGACCATTCCAAGGCCCGCCACGGCAGCGGGCTGGCCGCCACCGATGCCCCGGCCGGCGCGGCAACAGGCCAGTCCCACCAGCTCAACCCGGTATGCGGAGACGAAGTCACCCTGCGGCTGGCGGTGCAGGACGGCAAGGTGGTCCAGGTGGCGTGGGACGGAGCCGGTTGCTCCATTTCCATGGCCTCGGCGTCGGTTCTCTCCGAACTCGCCGACGGCATGACCGTTGCCGAACTGCACCAGGTGATCGAGAGCTTCCGCGAGGTGCTCCGCTCACGCGGCAAGGTCCAGGCCGATCCCGAACTGCTGGGGGACGCCGCTGCCTTCGAGGGGGTTGCCCGCTACGCGGCCCGGGTCAAGTGCGCCATGATCTCCTGGGTGGCGGCGGAGGACGCGCTCAACCAGGCGGCATAACCGCAGGGAACAGAACAGCCCGGGCCTTCCTCGTTCTGGAGGAAGGCCCGGGCTGTGTCATGCCGGAGCCGTGCTGCCGCGCGGAAGGGTCAGCCCAGCAGTCCCAGGACGCCGATGACTGCGGTGGCGAGTCCCAGCACCATGGAGATGCTGACCAGCACCACGTGCACGGTCAGGAATTTGGTGGCCTTGCCGGCAGTGTCGCGGGCACGGGGATCGTTCATGACCCGGCGCAGGAACTGCGGCCAGACCACCAGCGACCAGACGCCGGCGACAATCAGGACCAGCGCAGCGAAAACGGGCAGCTCCATGGACTAGTGGCTTTCCAGCCAGGCCTGCGCCTGCGTGGCCTGCAGGTTCAACGCCTTGGCCACCATGGGCTCGGCGGCATCGGCGATCTTGCCGCCCAGGAACGGAACGGAGGACTTCACGGCGCCCTCAAGCTCCACCCGGGTTCCACCGGCGTCGGCCACCAGCCGCTGCACGGCCGTGACATCCACCGGGGCGCCGGCGATCTTCAGCGAGATGTTGCTCTGGCGGGAGCCATCAGCGGCGGGGGCGTCCCAGTTTTCCACCTGGGTCACTTTGAGGTGCTCACCGACAAACTTGCGGGCAATCTCGGGCAGCCGGGTGGTGGGCAACGTCCGCACCGACGTGGCGCTGAACGCCCCGGCGGTGTCGCCGTCGACCTTGAAGGACTCCAGTTCGCCGCCCACCAGCCGGCTGACGTGGCGCTGGAAATCCTCGTTCACCAGCACAGCGGCAACGCTGTCAACGGAGTGCGGAAGGGTGGTGGTTGCGCTCAGCGCCATGGGTCCTCCTGGGACGTCGGGAAAGGATTTACGCCTCCAACATCCTACGGGGTCACCTCTGCGCGCTCCGCATCGGCCAGTTTTTGGGCTGCCGCGGTGATGTTCCGGGCCATGGCCGGGAAGATCAGGCTGTGGAAGGGAAGTACGGCCAGCCAGTAGAGCCGTCCGCTCAAACCCTTCGGGAAGAAAATGGCCCGCTGCCGGTACCGGCTGCCTCCGCCGTCCGGCTCCACGGAGAGCTCCAGCCAGGCACGGCCGGGCGCGCGCATTTCTGCCCGCAGCCGGAGCAGCCTGCCGCGGTCGATCCGCTCCACCCGCCACCAGTCCACCACCTCGCCGGCGGCCAAGGAGTGCGGGTGCCGGCGGCCCCGCAGCAGCCCGGCGCCGCCGGTCAATTTATCCAGCCAGCCCCGCACCTGCCAGGCCAAGGGCAGCGAGTACCAGCCGTTGCGGCCGCCGATCCCCTCGATGATGGTCCAGACGTGCGCCGGGTCCACGTCTCCGTGGAACGTCCGTTCGTCGATGTAGACCTTGTGCCCGGCCCACTCGGGGTCGCTGGGCAGCGGGTCTGAATCCGCGCCGGCGTTCGCCCACGTGGTCTCCACCTGGCCGTCCCGTTCCTTGCCCAGCGCCAAGGCCACCGCGGTGCGGTAGGGCGTGAGGCCGCCGTCGGGCTGCGGAATGAACTGGTCGATGTCGTGCTCGTTGGACACGGCGTCATGTTGCAACGACTGGACCAGGGGGACCGCCATGGACCATGGGATGGGGGTTGTCAGGGCCACCCACATGCCGGCCAGCTTGGGCGCCGGCACAGGCAGCGCCAACACCACCCGGTAAGGCAGGCCGGCCACGGCTGAGTACTCCTGCATCATCTTGGCGTAGGTCAGCACCTGCCGGCAGCCGATGTCGAAGGTCCGGTTGATGGGACCCTCCAGCGATGCCGCAGCCACCAGGTAATAGAGCACATCGCGGACGGCGATGGCTTCGATCCGGTTGCGCACCCAGCTTGGTGCGGGCATGAGGGGCAGGGTCTCGGACAGGTGCCGGATCATTTCGAAGGAAGCGGAGCCGGAACCGATCACCACGCCCGCCTGGTACACGATCGAATCCACCGGGCTGTCCAGGAAGACCTTGCCCACGGCCTCGCGTGAGCGCATGTGGGTGGACAGCTCCACCCCCTTCGGGTGCAGGCCGCCCAGGTAGACAATCCGGTGGACGCCCGCCGCCGTGGCAGCATCCGCCGCCGTCCGGGCCATCGCTTTTTCCTTCGCCTCGAAACCGGCCCCTGCCGCCATGGAGTGCACCAGGTAGTAGAAGACGTCGACGCCGGCAAGGGCTGCGCGGAGGGCGTCGCCGTCGTCAAGGCTGCTTTCCACCACGTCCACCTCGGTGCGCCAGGGCACACCGGCGATCTTGTCGGGGGAGCGGACCAGGACCTTGACCGTATGGCCCGCTTCCAGCAGCCGTGGCACGAGCCGGCCGCCGATGTACCCGGTGGCACCGGTGACAAGGACGGTCTTTGATGTAGGCCGGGCAGTCATTTCGCTCATACTGGCTCCTGTTCGTCCCTTGTGGTTCGGAGCGGCGGCTTGTCCGGACGGCTGCTCCGACGCCGAATGCGATGGCACTGCCAGCCTAGGCCCGCAATCGCGGGACTGCCATGTCGGTCCCGCGCGGTAGGCTGGAAGTTCCCCGGGATTCGCAGCGAATTTCGGGTTTTCGCGTTGCCTGCGATTTTGATGAACAGCACAGGAGCTACTGCCATGAGTCTTTCCGGCCAGTCCGCCGCCGGCACGTCCAGCACCGGCAAAACCCGCGCCGGCACGTCCGGCGCGGTCCCCACGCTGGATGGCCTGCGCCGTGCCTTGGAGCCGGACCGGACATTCGGCCGGGTCCGGGCCGAGGCCGCACGGGGCTTCGAGGTCCGTGGACAGGATTACCAGATCAGCGCCCCTGCGGGCTTGAGGCCCGTGCTGCTGGCGGAGATGGCAGACGGCCTGGCAGCAGCGGCGGACAGCGGTGAACCGGGCGTTGTGCTTGCCGTGACCGCCACGGGCAGGGAAGCCGAGGACCTCGCCGCGGCCCTGCGCGCGTACCTGCCGGCGGACACCGTGGCCGAGTTCCCCAGCTGGGAGACCCTTCCGCACGAGCGGCTCTCGCCGCGCTCGGATACCGTGGGCCGCCGGCTCTCGGTCCTTCGCCGCCTGGCCCATCCGGAAAGTTCGACGACGGCCCGGCTGCGCGTCGTCGTCGCGCCCGTCCGCGCCGTGGTCCAGCCGGTGGTGGCCGGCCTGGGGGACCTGGTTCCGGTCACGTTGAAAGTGGGCCAGGAGGTACCGTTTTCCGATGTGGTGAAGAGCCTCGCGGACGCTGCCTACGCCCGCGTGGACATGGTGACGCACCGGGGCGAATTTGCGGTCCGCGGTGGCATTATCGACGTCTTTCCGCCCACCGAGGACCACCCCATCCGGGTGGAGTTCTTCGGGGACGAAGTGGACCAGATGCGCTGGTTCGCCGTTGCCGACCAGCGATCGCTGTCTGCCCCGGGCATCCACCACCCCGCGGAACTGCATGCGCCGCCGTGCCGGGAAATCCTCATCACGCCGTCCGTGATGTCCCGCGCCGCCACGCTGAAGGCCCAGCTGCCGGCCGCGGCGGACATGCTCGAAAAGATTGCCGGCGGCATCGCCGTGGAAGGCATGGAATCCCTGGCCCCGGTGCTGGTGGACGCGATGGTGCCGTTCGTGGACCAGTTGCCCGCCGATTCCATCGCGGTGGTCATCGAACCCGAGAAGGTGCGCACCCGCGCCCACGACCTCGCCGCCACCAACGAGGAGTTCCTTGAGGCGGCCTGGTCCACGGCATCGGACGGCGGGACGGCGCCCCTGGACCTCAGCTCCCAGGCCAGCGCGGCGCTGCATTCGGCGAGCTTCCGGTCGCTGGCTGAAACCCGTGGCTCAGCCCTGGCGCACGGGGTCTCCTGGTGGTCCATTACCTCCCTGGCGCAGGACGCGGAGCTGCTTCCGGAGATCGACGTACTGAACCTGCATGCCCGCGAACCCCGCGGCTACCAGGGCGATGTGGCGGAAATGATGGAGTTCATCGGCTCGCACGTCCGCGACCAGTGGCGCATCGTGGTGGCTACCGAAGGACCCGGCCCGGCCCAGCGCCTGGCCGAGCTCTTCCATGACGCCGACATTCCGTGCGCCCGGGTGGACAGCCTGGACCACGAACCCCAGGCGGGCATCATCGAAGTGACCACCGCCGCCGTCGGCCGCGGGTTTGTCCTTGACGGGCTCAAACTGGGCCTGCTGACGGAGGCCGACCTCCTGGGCCGGACCTCCGCCGGATCAACCAAGGACATGCGGCGGATGCCCTCCAAGCGGCGCAATGCCGTCGACCCGCTGCAGCTCGTGGCCGGGGACCACGTGGTGCACGAACAGCACGGCATCGGCCGGTTCGTGGAACTGATCCAGCGGAAGGTGGCCGGCGGCGGTGACGGCGTGCGGGAGTACCTGGTGCTGGAGTACGCGCCGGCCAAGCGCGGGGCGCCCGGCGACCGCTTGTTCGTCCCCACGGACCAGCTCGACCAGGTGACCCGCTACGTGGGCGGTGACGCTCCCGTCCTGAGCAAGATGGGCGGCGCCGACTGGGCCAGCACCAAGTCCAAGGCCCGGAAGGCCGTCAAGGAAATCGCCGGTGAACTGATCCGGCTCTACTCAGCCCGGATGGCCTCCCGCGGGCACGCGTTCGCCCCGGATACGCCCTGGCAGCGGGAACTGGAGGAGGCCTTCCCGTACGTCGAGACCCCCGACCAGCTCACCACCATCAACGAGGTCAAGGCGGACATGGAACGGGAGATCCCCATGGACCGCCTGGTCTCCGGCGACGTCGGCTACGGCAAGACCGAGATTGCGGTGCGGGCGGCGTTCAAGGCTGTCCAGGACGGCAAGCAGGTGGCCGTGCTGGTGCCCACCACCCTGCTCGCGCAGCAGCACTATGAGACGTTCACCGAACGGTTCTCCGGCTTCCCGCTGCGGGTCAAGCCGCTGTCCCGCTTCCAGGCTGCCAAGGAGGCCAAGGAGACGGCCGAGGGCGTGAAGAACGGCACGGTGGACGTGGTGATCGGCACGCACCGGCTGCTCTCCAAGGATTTCGAGTTCAAGGACCTTGGCCTGGTGATCGTGGACGAGGAGCAGCGGTTCGGCGTCGAGCACAAGGAAGCGCTGAAGAAGATGCGCACCAACGTGGACGTCCTGGCCATGAGCGCCACCCCGATTCCGCGCACCCTGGAGATGTCCCTGACCGGCATCCGGGAAACGTCCACCCTGGCCACCCCGCCGGAGGAACGGCACCCGGTGCTGACCTATGTGGGCCCGTACACGGACAAGCAGACCTCCGCCGCGATCCGCCGCGAACTGATGCGCGAAGGACAGGTGTTCTTCGTCCACAACCGGGTGTCCACGATCGAACGCACCGCCGCGAAGATCCGCGAACTGGTGCCGGAGGCGCGCGTGGAGGTGGCGCACGGCAAGATGTCCGAGAGCCGGCTGGAGCAGATCATCGTGGACTTCTGGGAGAAGCGGTTCGATGTCCTGGTCTGCACCACCATCATCGAGACCGGGCTGGACATCTCCAACGCCAACACCCTGATCGTCGATGGCGCGGACAAGTACGGCCTGTCCCAGCTGCATCAGCTCCGCGGCCGGGTGGGCCGTGGCCGGGAGCGCGCCTACGCCTACTTCCTCTACCCCTCGGAAAAGCCGCTGGGCGAGGTGGCCCTGGAGCGGCTCAAAGCTGTGGCCGCGCACAACGAACTGGGCGCCGGCATGCAGCTGGCCATGAAGGACCTGGAGATCCGTGGCGCCGGCAACCTGCTGGGCGGTGAACAGTCCGGGCACATCCAGGGGGTGGGCTTCGACCTGTACATCCGCCTGGTGGGCGAGGCCGTGGCGGACTTCCGCGGCGAAGCCGAAGAGAAGGCTGCGGAGATGAAGATCGAACTGCCGGTCAACGCGCACCTGCCGCACGACTACGTCCCCGGCGAGCGGCTGCGCCTGGAGGCCTACCGGAAGCTCGCCTCCGCGGTCACCAACGAGGCCATCGACGAGGTCATGGCGGAACTCGTGGACCGTTACGGCGAACTGCCGCTCCCGGCGCAGAACCTCGTGGCCGTGGCCAGGTTCCGGGTGGGTGCACGCGAGGCCGGCCTGACCGACGTCGCGCTGCAGGGCAACTTCATCAAGTTTTCCCCGGCCACCCTGCCGGAATCCAAGGTGATGCGACTGAACCGCATGTACCCGGGCGCCCAATCCAAGCCCGCCCTGGACGCCGTCCTCATCCCCAAACCGAAAACCGCACGGATCGGCGGCCGGGACCTGCAGGACGCCGAGATCCTCGACTGGGCCAACGGCGTGATCCGGAACATCTTCTCCGATGCTCCCCTGACCGTCGGTTAGGGGATGATGGGAGGACACCACGCCGCGTCGGGAGCCGCGGCGTGGGTTGCTGTTGCGTCCACGGGACCGTACACACTGGGCTGGTATCCGCTGGATCCCACCGGCATCCTCATCGGCGGGATGGCGACGGCGGGCACGGCCCTGGTGTGCGACTGGGACCACCGCTCCAGCACGGTGGCGCACTCGCTCCCGCCGCTGTCCAATGTGATCGCGCGTGGCATCGAGAACGCCAGCGGCGGCCACCGGCAGGGCACGCATTCCATCGTGGGCGCCGCCCTGTTCGTGTTCCTGGCCGGCCTGGCATCTCAGGTCCATATGGACACCCCCTGGGGCCGCCTGTCCGTCGGCGCCGGGCTGCTGTGCATGTTCCTGATCAACATCGCGGCCAAGGCGCTGAAACTCTTTCCCAAGAGTGGATTCATCTCGAACTGGATTTTCGCCCTGGCGATGGCCGGCCTGGTCACGTTCTTCGCGCCGGACCAATGGACCTGGCTGCCCACCTCGATGCTGATCGGAGTGGTGGTCCATATTGTCGGCGACCTGGTCACCACCGGGGGAGTGCCGCTGCTGTGGCCGCTGGTCATCAGGCCACCCCGGCTGCTGCGCCGGCTGCCCCTGCTGCGGAACGTCTGGCGCCCCAACGGCGCCCTCTCGGTGCCCCTGCTGGGACGGGCGGGATCCAAGCGGGAGTGGCTGGTGCTGATCCCGGTCAGCGCCTACGCCATGGTGGGCATGTCCATGGCCGGCTGGGCCATCGCCAGGGACCACTGGGGCCCGGTGGCCGCCGCCGCGGGGGCTTGGATCAGGCAGTGGTTCTAGCAGCAGGAAGGCCTCGGGCAGCAGACAGCAAAGGACCCCGGACGGCGTGTCCGGGGTCCTTTGCTGTCTGCGTGGGGATCAGTGCTCGCCTGCGGAGTCAGACCGTCCGAGGATGGTCTGCGGGATCCAGAACGCCAGGGCGAACAGGACCAGGCACACCGCCATCGGCCAGGGGTTGTCCAGGCTGAGGAAGGACAGGGAGTAGATGGCGCCCAGGAACAGGGCGAAGCTGACCACGAAAAGGACAGCGCTGGTGGCCGTGTTGTTCTCGTTCTGCGGGGTGCGGACCATGTCCTGGTTAGACGTCGTGTCCCGGCTGGACGCGTTGATCTTGCTGGACATGTGTTCCTCCTCGGCCCCGCGGGGCTTGGTCTGTGGCGGCCGTCCGGTCCCGGTCAGTAAGCGGCTGAACCCTGTTCACCCTTGACGATGGCAATCCCGGAGCTGGCGCCGATTCGTGTTGCACCTGCAGCAATCATAGCCTGAGCGTCGGCCAGGGACCGTACACCGCCGGAGGCCTTGACCCCCACGTTCGGGCCCACGGCCTTGCGCATCAGCGCCACGTCTTCAACGGTGGCGCCGCCACCGTTGAAGCCTGTGGACGTCTTGACGAAGTCCGCGCCGGCCTCCACTGCCGCCTGGCAGGCCAGGACCTTTTGTTCGTCGGTCAGGAGCGCGGTTTCGATGATGACCTTCAGGATGGCGCCACCGGCGTGCACGGTCTCGGCCACGGCGGCGATGTCATCGGCCAGGGCGCCCTTGTCGCCTGCCCGGGCAGCGGCGATGTTGATCACCATATCCACCTCGTCAGCGCCGTCCAGTACCGCGCCGCGGGCCTCGAAGGACTTCACGTCCGTGGGGGTCGCCCCCAGCGGGAAGCCGACCACGGAGCAGGTGAGGACCCCTGAGCCCTTCAGCGCGGTGGTGACGGTCTTGACCCAGACAGGGTTGACGCAGACCGACTTGAACCCGTACTCGGCGGCCTCGGCGCAGACTTTCAGCACCTCGGCTTCCGAGGCTTCGGGCTTGAGCAGCGTGTGGTCGATGTAGGAGGCGATGTTCCCGTCACCGGCCGGTGTGGCGGTGCCTGCGTGAACGGTGGCTTCATTGCTCATGGATGGTCCTCTCGAGGGGCTTCGTGGGCCCGGCGCGTCGGTGACTCGTTGCTGAAACCATCTTGTCACAGCGCGCCGGGGCCGCACCGGCAGCCCGGTGGCGGACGCCGCGGGACAACCCCGGCCGGGCCGGTCAGGCGGCCACCTGCAGTGCCGGCACGGCGGCGGCGGACGGAACTGCGGTGGCAACGGCGGTCAGCAACTGGGTGGCGCAGGCCCCCGCCGCGGACGCGGCCGCCACCAGCAGGCCCAGCCGCACGCCGTCGAACGCCGCAGCATCACCGATGGCCCAAATGCCGGGGACCGACGTGCGGAAGTCGCGGCTGATCACGATGCCGCCGCCGGCGGCCGTCCGCACCCCGGCCGTGGCGGCGAGGCTGTCACGGGAGACCCGTTCCTCGGCCAGGACCACCAGGTCTCCGGTCATGCTGCTGCCGTCCTCGAAGACGACGGCGGAGGAGGCCAGGCCGGAAGCGGATCCGCCCGGAACAGCGGAAGGAACGACGGCGGCGGGCCGGGCCGTTGTGCGGATGGGCCGCACGCCTTTGGCCCGGAGGACGGCTTCGGCTTGTCCGGCGGCCGCGCCCGTGCCGACGAGGATGCCGACGGGCCTGCGTCCCAGTTCACGGGTGACTTCCTGGACGCCTTCGGCGATGCGCGGGGCGTCGTCGATGGTGGAGTAGCTCAGGCACTGGGCGGCGCCGTCCACGGGGCTGGCAGCGGGGGCGGAGCCGGTGGCGATGACCAGCTGGTCGTAGGCGAACTCCATGCCGTCGGCGGTGGCCACGGTGCGGTTGGCGGCGTCGATGTGGCTTGCGGGCTGGCCGAAGCGCACGGAAACCTGGGGCAGCATGGCCAGTTCCAGCAGTTCGGCGGGAGTGTCGTCCCGGTTGCTCAGTACGGTAATGCTTCCGGTGAAACGGGCGCGGTCCAGCTGCGCAACCAGGGCTTGGGCGGCCGGTCCGGCCCCGGCGATGACGATGCGGGTTGCCTCGGAGGTGGACGGGGAGGGTGCCGGAGCGGACATGTGCTGGCCCTTTCGCTGGTGGCCGTTAACCGGCCGGAACTTCGTGATGCACCCCAGCGTAGGGGCCTGCTTTTTCGGTTGTGTTACCCGTCCATTGCTGTTTCGGAGGGTGCTGTTCGCCAGTATTTACCGGCCGGTAACAGAACCCGTGACGCACCTCTCATCCGGGAGCCGGCGGACACATTCGGCCGCCCCCGGACTTCAAACGCGGATCCGGTAGCCCCGCTTCACCACGGTTTCGATGAGCTTGCCGTCCGGCAGCGACGACCGCAGCCGGCTCACGGTCATGTCCAGCGCGTGGACGGAACCACGGAGCTCCAGCAGGTCCGAAAGGGACTCGCGGGACAGGACCGCGCCCCCGGCACCGAGCAGCGCCCGCAGGAGCAGCAGCGGGGCGGGGGCCAGTTCCACCTGCCGGCCATCGATGCGAAGGCTGCGGCCCCGGAGCTCGATGTTTCCGGAGCGGGTGTCGAGCCGCCGGACGTGGTTCAATGCCAGGTGCTCGCACACCAGGCGGATGAGGGCTCCCATCCGGAACCGTTCCGGGATCAGCGGGGTCACCCCGGCGTCCAGCAGGGGCTGCGCCGTGACGGGACCCACCACCGCGGTAGTGACATTCAGTTTCAGGCTCTCCACCAGCTGCTTGTACAGGCCCATCTCGTGGGCCGTGCTCCACATCGCGTCCACCGCGGGGGCGCTGGTGAACGTGAGGACATCCAGGTTTCCGTTGCAGGCAGCCTCGATCAGCCGCGGCAGCTTGTCCTCGCCGTCGGGCTTGACCCAGCGGTAGGGCGTCACGGTCAGGACCGTGGCGCCGGACATCCGGAGCCGTTCGATCTGGCGGACGTCGGTGTAGCCGTGCAGCTGCATGGCGACGGTCTTGCCCCGGACGCCTTCGGTGAGCAGCATGTCCACCAGCGTGGCAGTGGTTTCGTCGCTGCTGATCCCGACGTCGGCGAGGCCGGCCGCACGCACGGCCCCGCGGGCCTTGGGTCCCCGGACGAACATCCGGCAGCTTCCCAGCGTTTCCAGCAGTTCGTCGCCGATTCCGAAGGAGTCAGCGGCCTCGCACCACCGGCGCATGCCGTAGGCGGTGGTGGCGATGCACAGGTCCGGTTTGGCGGCGATGATGGCCCTGGTGTCTTCGATCAGGCGCATGTCCTCCTGGACGGGGGCGATCTTCAGCGCCGGAGCATGCAGCACTTCGGCACCCCGTCGCTCCAGGGCCTCGATCAGGTCGCGTGACCGCCGGTCCGAGGTGACGCCGATGCGGAACCCCTCAAGCGGCGATTCCGCGGCATCTGTTGTTTCTTCAGCCTGCGTGGGTTCGGCCGGTGCAAGTGCAGTCATGGGGGTCAATCCTTTCATGATCCCAGCAGCGAGGCCGCCAGCATGTCCAGGTCGGCGGCGGCTCCGGCGTGCTGCCGGTTGGCTTCGGCCACCCGGACCACCTCACCGATCACCAGTACTGCGGGATTGCTGCAGCCGGCAGCGGCGGAGGTGATGGTGCCCAGGTTTGCGATGGTGGTGCGCTGGCCGGGCCGGTAGCCCCGCTCCACCACGGCCATGGGCATGTCCGGGCGCATCCCGGCGCGGCGCAAGCCCGCTGCCAGCTGGTGCAGGGTGCCAATGCCCATGAGCACCACAATGGTCCCGCCCAGGCCGGCCAGGTGGTGGTGCTCCTTCTCCGTCAGCGGCGCGTGTCCGGAGACCACGGTGAACATGTGGCTGACCTCGCGGTGGGTGACCGGGATGCCTGCCGCGGCCGGGACCGAGATGGCGCTGGTAACGCCGGAGATGACGTGCACTTTGACACCGGCGGCCACGCACGCGGCAACTTCCTCCCCGCCCCGACCGAAGACGTAGGGGTCCCCGCCCTTGAGGCGCACCACGTTGTTGCCGGCCAGGGCGCTTTCGACCATCAGTTTTTCAATGTCCGACTGGCTGACTTTGTGGTGGCCCGGTTTCTTTCCGACGTCCACCAGCTCCGCGGAGGTCAGCCGCGGCAGCTCCTGGTACGGGGCCAGCCGGTCGTAGAAGACGACGTCGGCGTCCCGGAGCGCCTTGACGGCAGCCACGGTGAGCAGGTCGCCCGTGCCGGGGCCGCCGCCCACCAGGGTGACGTGGCCGGCCGGGCCGGCGGCGGGCTCGGCAGCGACCGGGATGCCGGCGTTCCGGCAGCGGTCAAGGAAAGCGCCCCAGCCGTTCTGTCCGTCCTCGACGGCGGCGACCAGGAACAGCCGCTCCGGCACGTGGACGAGCCGCGCCTCTTCGGGGCTGCCAACGCGGTGGACGACGGCGCCCGCGGCTTCGTACCGCCGCACCGCCTGCCGCGCGGCATCCGGGGCGCCGGCCACCAGGACGTTCCGGCCGGTGAGGTCGATACTGAGCTGCATGGCTATGCCTCGTTTCCAGGGGTTTCCGTGGTGGCGGCGCGGACCGGGATGGAAGCCCCGATCAGGACCTTGCCTTTTTCCTCCGGGGTGGCGGGGCGCATCTGGCCGCGCTCGTCCGGGACGAAGGTGATGGAGTCGTCCTTCTGGTCGGGGGCATTGACGAAGGAGCGGAACCGGCGCAGGCGTTCGGGGTCCTTGAGGGTGTCTGCCCATTCATCCACGTACGTGTCCACGTGCTTGGCCATGGCGGCCTCAAGGTCCTCGGCGATACCCAGGGTGTCCTTCACCACCACGTCCTCAACGTGCTTGATGCCGCCGTCGAGCTCCTCCTGCCAGCGGGCCGTGCGCTGCAGGCGGTCCGCCGTGCGGATGTAGTACATGAAGTAGCGGTCGATGTACTTGATCAGGGTTTCGTCGTCCAGGTCCTTGGCCAGCAGCTGGGCGTGGGCCGGGGTGGCTCCGCCGTTGCCGCCGACGTACAGGTTCCAGCCGTCGGCGGTGGCGATCACGCCCACGTCCTTGCCGCGTGCTTCGGCACACTCACGGGCGCAGCCGGAGACGCCCATCTTCAGCTTGTGCGGGCTGCGCAGGCCGCGGTAGCGCAGCTCCAGCTGGATGGCCATGGCCACCGAGTCCTGGACACCGAACCGGCACCAGGTGGACCCGACGCACGACTTCACCGTGCGCAGGCTCTTGCCGTACGCCTGGCCGGACTCGAAGCCGGCGTCCACCAGTTCCTTCCAGATCTCCGGCAGCTGCTCCAGCCGGGCACCGAACATGTCGATCCGCTGGCCGCCGGTGATCTTGGTGTACAGGCCGTACTTTTCGGCGACGGCGGCGATCACGCCGAGCTTCCTGGGGGTGATCTCCCCGCCGGCGATGCGGGGGACCACCGAGTAGGTGCCATCCTTTTGCATGTTGGCCAGGGCGCGGTCGTTGGTGTCCTGCAGGGTACCGCGGCCGGCGTCCAGCACGTAGGCGCTGTTCTGGCTGGCAAGGATGTTGGCGATGGTGGGCTTGCAGATGTCGCAGCCGGCCCCGGTGCCGTACTTGGCCATGATCTCCTCGAAGGAGGTCAGTCCCAGGACGCGGATGGCGTCGAAAAGTTCCTGGCGGGACAGTTCGATGTGCTCGCACAGGGCCTTGGAGACCTCGACGCCGGACTTGGTGAGTTCGGTTTCCAGCAGCTTCTTCAGCATGGGCACGCAGGAGCCGCACTGGGTGCCGGCACGGGTGCAGCCCTTCAGTTCGCCCAGTTCCTGGACCGGGGCGTTGCCGTCGCAGGCGCCGCAGCCGTTGATGGCGTCGCGGATGGTACCTGCCGTGACGTTGTTGCAGGAGCACAGGGTGGCGTCGTCCGGGAGCTCGGTTTCGGGAGCTTCGCCGCCGCCGGCCGCGGTCAGGAACGCGCCGGGCTCTGCGGGGAGTTCACGGCCCAGGAGAGGCCGCAGGCTCATGTAGGGAGAGGCATCGCCGACGAAGATGCCGCCCAGGAGGGTCTTGGCGTCGTCCGTGGTGACGATCTTCTGGTAGACGCCGCGGGCGGGGTCCGCGTAGACGATTTCGAGGGCGTGCTCGGTGCGGGCAAAAGCGTCACCGAAGCTGGCCACGTCCACGCCGGAGAGTTTCAGCTTGGTGGCGGTGTCGAAGCCGGGGAACGTGGCGTCGCCGCCGTGCAGCCGGTCGGCGACGATCTCGGCCATGGTGTTGGCGGGCGCCACCAGGCCAAGGCACATGCCCCCGAAGTTGGCTACCTCGCCAATGGCCCAGATGCCGGGGACTTCGGTGGCGCAGTAGTCGTTGATGACCACGCCGCCGCGCGGGCCCAGGCTGAAAAGCTGCTCTTCGCCGTCGGCGGCGCGGAAGAGTTCGTCACGGGGCTTGACGCCGACCGCGACGATGACCAGGTCGGCCGGGATGATCCTGTTGTCGGCCATCAGCACTCCGGTGACCTGGCCGTCGTCGTCCGCCAAAATCTCCGACGGGAAGACACCGCCGTGGACCTCGAAGCCCTTGGCTTCGATCAGGCGGCCCAAGGCCTGGCCCGCGCCCTCGTCCAGCTGGGTGTTCATGAGCCAGGGGGCGCCGTTGATGACCACAGGGGTGGCGCCGAGCTGTTCCGTGCCGGCTGCGGATTCCAGTCCCAGGAGCCCGCCGCCAATGGTGACCGCGTTGATCTTGCGGCCGAGTTTCGCGGTGAGGTCGGCGACGGCCTTGTTGATGGCCCACACGTCCTCCAGCGTCCGGTAGACGTGGGCGTGCCCGGCGCCGGGGATGGGCAGGCGGACGGCGTCCGAACCCGTGGCCACGACCAGTTCGTCATATTCGTAGGTGTTGCCGGCGGCCGTCTCCACGGTCTTGGCCTCAGCGTTGACCTTCACGACGCGCTCGCCGGTCTTCAGGGTCAAGGAGCCGTGCTCCCACATGGAGGTCGCTCCCAGCGTCAGGTCCACACCGGTGTCCGTGAGGGCCTTCGAGAGGGCCACGCGGTCGTAGGGGAGGTGGGCTTCCTCGGTGAGGACCGTGACATCCCAGCCGTCGAGGCCGCGGGCATGCATGGCGTCCGCGAAACGGTGGGCCGCAGGGCCGCCGCCGGCGACGACGATGCGGCGCGGAGTCTCGGTGCTTGAAGTCTGTTCGGTCACTGTGGGCCTTTCGCATGGGCCGCAGACGGTGCTCTGCAGCTTGTGCTCCCAGCCTAGGGAGGGGCAGTTTCGCCTCAGTTTCCCTTTTGTTTCGTCAACTTAACTTCTGCATCACGAGCGCATTTCCGGCCGCGTGAGGTCTCTTTTACCCGCCGGACACATTCACCGCACCCCTTTGAAACACCCGGAACCTAGCGTTGGACACGGCATCACAAGCAGCCGCTTGCAGGGATGACAGGCACAGGAGAGGAGCCGGACATGACGGCAACACTGGAACTTGGGGCGCTCGCCGCCGAATCAGACACCGCCGGATCCGGGACCGGTTGGCACCGCGTCTGCGCGGTGGAGGACCTTGAGCCCGCCTGGGGCGAGGCAGCGCTGCTTGCCGGCCGCCAGGTGGCGCTGTTCCGCACCGGTCCACGCGAAGTCTTCGCCGTGGCGCATGAGGATCCGGCCACCGGAGCCCACGTCATGGCCCGCGGCATCCTGGGTTCCAAGGGCACGCGCCCCACGATCGCCTCGCCGCTGCATAAAGAGGTCTACGACCTCGAGACCGGTGAATGCTTCACCACTCCGGGCCTGCGCCTGGCCGCCTTCAACACCCGGATCACCGACGGGTTCGTCGAGGTGGAACTCTAGGACTTCCCGCACACAGGAAAGGGGCGCCAGGCGGCGCCCCTTTCCGCGGTTAAAGTCCCAGTGCCTCGCTGACGTCGTGCAGGACCTCGTCCAGGGAGGCACGCGCCGCCTGGCGCGCCTCCGGCAGTTCGGCGGCGGATCCCACGTGGTGGATCACTTCGAGGTAGCACTTGAGCTTGGGCTCCGTGCCGCTGGGCCGGATGATCACGCGGGTCAGGTCCCTGGTGATGTACAGCAGGCCCTCCGTGGGCGGCAGCTGGCCGCTTCCCTCTGCCAGGTCGGTGAAGACTTCCACCGCGGACTGCCCGAACGATTCCGGCGGCGAAACCCTCAACCGGTTCATCATGGCGTCCAGGAGGCCCAGGTCTGCGACCCGGATGCTCAGCTGGTCGCTGGCGTGCAGGCCGTGCTGGAGGTACAGCTCATCGAGGGTGTCGAAGACGGTCTTGCCGGCGGCCTTGGCGGCGGCAGCAAGTTCGGCGATCAGCACGGCCGCGGAAATGCCGTCCTTGTCCTTCACCAGGTCCGGCGCGACGCAATAACCCAGCGCTTCCTCGTAGCCGTAGGTGAGGCCGGGAACCCGGGAGATCCATTTGAACCCGGTCAGGGTTACTTCATGGGCGAAGCCCGCGGCAGCGGCGACGCGCGCCAGCAGGCGGGAGGACACGATCGAGTTGGCAAAGACACCCTGGTGGTCCGCTTCGGTGCCGGCGTCCGCGAGCCGGGCGGCGATGTGGGCCCCCAGGAGGGCGCCGACTTCGTCTCCGCGGAGCATCCGCCAGGCGCCGGTGTCCGGGTCCTTGGCGGCGACGGCAGCCCTGTCGGCGTCGGGATCGTTTGCGATGACCAGGTCGGCGTCGAGCCGTTCGGCCGCTTCGAGGGCGAGGTCGAGTGCCCCGGGTTCTTCCGGGTTGGGGAAGCTGACGGTGGGGAATTCGGGGTCCGGTTCGGCCTGTTCGGCCACCATGGTGACATCCGTGAAACCTGCCGCGTTCAGGACCTCCAGTGCCGTCCCGCCACCCACGCCGTGCAGCGGGGTCAGGACGATCCGCAGGTCGCGGGCGGGGAAGCGGTCCGGCATGGCCAGTGCAGCAATCGCGCGCTGGTAGTCGGCGGCCAGCGAGCCGTCCAGCACGGTCCACCCGCCGGCCGCCAGTTCGATGGAGCCGACGGGGCCCACGGCGCTGATCCGCGCGGCGATGCGGGCGTCGTAGGGGGCCACGATCTGGGCGCCGTCGCCGTCGGCGGACACTGCGTGCCGGCCCAGGTAGACCTTGTACCCGTTGTCCTGCGGCGGGTTGTGGCTGGCGGTGACCATGACGCCGCCGTCGCATTCCAGGGCGCGGACGGCGTAGGCCAGCAGGGGAGTGGGGAGGGCTGCCGGGAGCAGGAAGGTCTCGATGCCGGCAGCGGTGAAGATGGCGGCCGTTTCGGCCGCGAAGACATCCGAGTTGTGCCGGGCGTCATAGCCGACGACGGCGCGCGGCCGGGTGCCGGACGCAGCTTCGGCTACGGCGTCCACCAGGAAGGCCGCCAGTCCGGCTGCGGCGCGGCGGACCACCACCCGGTTCATCCGGTTCGGCCCGGGTCCGAGGGCGGCGCGCAGGCCCGCCGTGCCAAACTGCAGCGTGCCGCGGAAGCTGTCTTCCAGCTCCTGCCGTGCCGCGGGGTCGCCCTCTTCAACGAGCCCCACAAGCCCAAGCAGCGATGCTTGTGTTGCGGGATCCGGATCCAGGGCGGCCCATTCCCGGGCCTCGGCAAGCAGGCGAAGTTCGGCATCGGAAGACGTCATGGGCCTAACGCTATCGTCATTGCAGGTCCGTTGCCCGCACCCCGGCGGTCAGGGGCGTTCAGAGCCGGGCGATGATGTCAGCCAGCAACCGGGAGATGCGCGGGCCCGCGGCCTGGCCGGATTCGATGACTTCCTGGTGGCTGAGCGGCTGGGGGCTGATGCCCGCTGCCAGGTTGGTGACCAGGGAGATGCCGAACACTTCCATTCCGGCGTGGCGGCCGGCAATGGCCTCCAGTGCCGTCGACATGCCGATCAGGTCCGCCCCGATCCGCTTGGCGTACTGCACTTCAGCCGGGGTTTCGTAGTGCGGGCCGGGGAACTGGGCGTAGATGCCCTCGTCCAGGGTGGGATCCACCTCGCGGGCCAGTCCACGGATGCGCGGTGAGTACAGGTCCGTCAGGTCCACGAACGTTGCGCCCTCCAGCGGGGACGCAGCGGTGAGGTTGATGTGGTCGCTGATCAACACGGGGGTGCCGGGCGTCCACGCCTCGTTGAGTCCGCCGCAGCCGTTGGTGAGGACCAGGGTCTTGCACCCGGCGGCCGCAGCGGCCCGGATCCCGTGCACCACTGCCCGGACGCCCCTGCCTTCGTAGTAGTGGGTCCGCGCACCCAGGACCAGGGCGCGTTTTCCGTCCTTGGTCAGTACGGACCGGATGGTTCCCACATGGCCTTCCACGGCGGGGGCATGGAAGCCGGGGACCTCCTCCGCGGAGAGGGTGGCGGTGGTCTCGCCGATCAGGTCGGCGGCCTCGCCCCAGCCGGAACCGAGGACCAAGGCGACGTCGTGGCGGTCCACCCCGGTCTCCTCGGCGATGTAGTCAGCGGCGGCCCGGGCGGCGGCAAACGGGTCAGTGTTCAGGAAGTCTGTTGTACTCACCAGTACAAGTTATCCTGCCGCCACTGTTGCCCTCATCACGGCCGGCCCGGAAAACGCCCTGTTTTCTTGGTGGTCAGGCCGGAGATGGGCGAGAATGGATGACTGTGACTACGCATCCAGATTTCAGTTCCCCCCGAATCGCGATCCTGGGAGGCGGTCCCGGCGGATACGAGGCGGCCATGGTCGCCGCCTCGCTGGGGGCAACGGTCACCATCATCGAACGTGCCGGGCTCGGCGGCTCCGCGGTGCTGACCGACGTCGTTCCCTCCAAGACCCTCATCGCCACGGCAGACCTCATGGCCCGGGTGGCCGAGGCGGGCGAGCTCGGCGTGAAATTCGACGTCGACGGCGGCGATTTCGTGCCGGTGATGCACGCTGATCTTAAGCACATCAATGACCGCCTCCTCACCCTGGCCCGCACCCAGTCCCATGACATCCGCGAGGGCCTGGAGAAGGTGGGTGTGCGGATCATTGCCGGGTCCGGCCGCCTCGTGGATAACCACACCATCGAGGTCCTGACCGCTGACGGCACCGAGACGGTGGAAGCCGACACCATCCTGCTGGCTGTTGGCGCGCACCCCCGCGAACTGGAAACTGCCCGCCCGGACGGTGAGCGGATCCTCAACTGGACCCAGATCTACGACCTTGACGAACTTCCCGAGGAACTGATCGTCGTCGGCTCCGGCGTGACGGGTGCCGAATTCGCCTCCGCCTACAACGGCTTGGGATCAAAGGTCACCCTGGTCTCCAGCCGCGACCGCGTGCTGCCGGGCTCCGACGTCGACGCCGCGGTGGTACTGGAAGAAGTCTTCGAGCGCCGTGGGGTCCGGGTCCTGTCCCGCTCCCGCGCCCAGTCCGTGGAGCGTACGGACGACGGCGTCGTGGTGACCCTCGCCGATGGCTCCACCGTGACCGGCAGCCACTGCCTGCTCTGCCTGGGCTCCATCCCCAACACCGCCGGACTGGGCCTTGAAGAAGCCGGCGTGGCCGTCAGCGACAGCGGCCACATCAAGGTTGACGGGGTATCCCGCACCACGGCCCCGAACATCTACGCCGCCGGCGACTGCACCGGCGTCCTGCCGCTGGCCTCCGTGGCCGCCATGCAGGGCCGCATCGCTGTGGCGCACTTCATGGGCGACGGCGTGACCCCGCTCAAGCTCCACCAGGTGGCGTCGAACATCTTCACGTCCCCGGAAATCGCCAACGTGGGAGTGTCCGAGGCGGAGATCGAGTCCGGCAAATACCAGGCGGACATCATCAAGCTTTCGCTGCGCAGCAACGCCCGCGCCAAAATGCGCAACGCCAAGGACGGCTTCGTGAAGATCTTTGCCCGGAAGGGCTCCGGAACCGTCATCGGCGGCGTGGTGGTGGGGCCCAACGCGTCCGAGCTGATCTTCCCGATCGCCATCGCGGTCAAGCAGAAGCTGCACGTGGACGACCTCGCCAGCACCTTCACCGTGTACCCGTCGCTGACCGGCTCCATCTCCGAGGCCGCCCGCCGCCTGCACGTCCACATGTAGGGCAAGGCCGGGGCCCCGTGTGGCCTTGCGGGGTTAGGGGAGGGCCGGGGAGAAGTGCTTCTCGATAAGCCCCTTGATGTCCTCGTGGCAGCCGCCGCAGCCGGTGCCTGCCCGGGTGGCCTTGGACACGTCCGCCACCGTCGAGCAGCCGCCCTCCACAGCGCCTTGGATCGCCGCTCCGCTGACACCGGCGCACCGGCAGACGGTGCCTGCGGGGTCGGCGGCGCCGGGGACCAGGTCCGGCCCGTCCAGGCGCAGGAGCAGGGAACGGTCGGCGGGCAGTTCGGCGCCGCGTTCAAAAAGGCCCACCAGTTCGGCCGCGGTCCGCGGCATTCCCACTGACACCAGGCCCTCCAGGACGCCGCCGCGGGTGGTCATCTTGACGTAGCGGCCGTGCTCCGGATCGGCCCACTGGGCGATTTGCAGGCGCGGCCTGCCGTTGACGGCACCTGCGGTGAGCGCTTCTTCGTCCCAGGGGTCGGCGCCGTTGTTCCCGGCCACCGCCATGTTCAGGCCACGGGCCTTCAGCACCACGACGGCCGGTTGTTCCGGCGGCAGGGCCGGCAGCAGGTCCGCCTCCGCCGCTGCCCCTTCGGCCAGCAGGGTGAGGTAGCCGCCCAACCATTCGGCCTGGCGCCAGCCGGGCCCTACCAGCCCGGACGGGCCCATGGCGTTCCTGCATGCGGCGCAGCCCGGATCCGGGCAGCGAACCTCCGCGCAGTCGCCGATGGCAAAAATGTGCGGTTCGTGGTGCGCCCGCAGCCGGTGGTCCACCAGGATCCCGGTGCCGGTGGACAGTCCGCAGCCTTCGGCCAGTTCGGTTCGGGGACGGACCCCGCACGAGATGACCAGGAGGTCGCCGTCGATCGCGGACCCGTCGTCGAGCAGCAACGCCGAGAAGCCGCCGTCGGGCGCGTTGTGCTCAACGCCCGTGGAACGGGCGTTGCCTGCCACCCTCACGCCGCACCGGCGCAGCCCGGCGGCCAGGACGGCCCCGCCGCCGCGATCGATGCTGCGGCCCAGGGGGTGCGGCCCGTTGTGGACCACGGTGACCGTAGCCCCTTCTTCCGCGGCCGCGAGTGCCGTCTCCAGCCCGAGGACGCCGCCGCCCAGGACCACCACCCGCTTGCCGCCGTCCACCGCCTGGCGGAGCACGTCCGCGTCGCGGAGATCGCGCAAGGCCGTGACCCCGGCGGGAAGCACGGGGGAGGCGGGATCGGGGTTGATTCCGGTGAGGTTGGGGATGACGGGCCGTGATCCGGTGGCAAACACCAGCCTGTCGTAGTGCACGACGGTTCCGTCGGACAGCAGGACCTGCTGCCGCGCCCGGTCCACCCGCTTGACCCGCACGCCCAGGCGGACGTCCACTCCCTCGGCTGCCAGGTCGGCGGCGTCGGCGAGGGCCAGGGCGCCGGCGGTGGTGCGGCCGACGCCGAGGTCCGCCACCAGGACGCGGTTGTAGGCGGCCTCGGACTCCTCACCCACTACGGTGAGCCGGGCGTGCCCGCCGCGGACGGCGGGCAGGACCTCGTCCACCAGCCTGGCGGCCACGGGGCCGAATCCCACGATCACAATCTGCTCGCTCATGAGGCCTCCGTCTTTTGCAGCATGCGGGCGGAATCGGGGGCGGCCACGGGCCGGACCCACACGGTGTTGAACTTGAATTCAGGCATCCCGGAGATGGGGTCGGTGGCTGCTTCGGTCAGCCGGTTGGCGCTTTCGGATCCCGGGAAGTGGAAGGGGAGGAAGACCGTTTCGGGCCGGATGGCGCTGGTGAGTTCCGCCCGGCACACCACCTCGCCGCGTGCGTTGGCCACGGAGACCAGCGAGCCGGCGGTGATGCCGAGTGCCTCGGCGGCCGCAGGGTGGATCTGGGCCTTCGCTTCCGGCTGGGTGGCGAGAAGTTCGTGGACCCGCCGGGTCTGCGCGCCGGACTGGTAGTGCTCCAGGAGGCGCCCGGTGATGAGGGTCATTTCCTTGGCGCCGGCCGCCGCGTTTGCGCCGGGGTCCGCAGTGGAGGGGCGACGGCGGCGTGGAACCACCGGGACCATGACCGCCTTGCCGTCGGGGTGCGCGAAGCCGTCCCGGAAGAGCCGCGGCGTGCCGGTGCTGCCGGCAGGGTAGGGCCAGTAGGCGGCTTCGCCCCGGTCCAGCATGGCGTAGTCGATGCCCGAGTAGTCGGCCAGCCCGCCCGCGGAGGCAAGCCGCAGTTCCTCGAAGACCGTCTCAGGGTCCTCGCTGTAGGTGGAGGGGGCGTCCAACCGCTCAGCCAGCCGGGCCATGATCCACAGTTCGCTGCGGGCACCGGCAGGCGGGGAGATGGCGCGGCGCCGGCGCAGGACGCGACCTTCCAGGTTGGTCAGGGTGCCTTCCTCCTCGGCCCACTGGAGGACCGGAAGGATGAGGTCGGCCTCCGCGGCGGTCTCCGACATGAAGAAGTCGCACACCACCAGGAAGTCCAGGCTGCGCAGACCCTTGATGACGGCGTTGGCGTCGGGGGCGGCCACGGCGATGTTGGAGGCGTGCACGAAAAGGCACCAGACGCCGTCGGGCTGTCCCAGCGACTTCAGCAACTGGACGGCGGGCAGGCCGGGCCCGGGGATCAACGCTTCGGGGACGCCCCAGACAGCGGCGACGTGGGCCCGGGCGGCGGGGTCGGTGATCTTGCGGTAGCCGGGGAGCTGGTCCGCCTTCTGGCCGTGCTCGCGGCCGCCCTGGCCGTTGCCCTGCCCGGTGAGCGTTCCGTAGCCGCTGCGGGCCGAGCCCGGCAGGCCGAGCAGGAGGCTGAGGTTGATGGCGGCGGTGGCGGTGTCGGTGCCGTCCACGTGCTGTTCCACGCCGCGGCCGGTCAGGATGTAGCTGCCGCCTGCCTGTGCTCCGGCGGCCAGCCTGCGGGCGGTTTCCCGGATCAGGTCCGCGGGCACGCCGGTGAGGGATTGCACGCGCTCGGGCCAGAAGGCGTTGACGCTGCGGGCTACGGCGTCGTAGCCCGTGGTGCGCTCCTGCAGGTAGCCGGTGTCCGCCAGGCCTTCGTGGATGACCACGTGCGAGAGCCCGAGCAGCAGGGCCAGGTCAGTGCCCGGCAGTGGCTGGAGATGGATGCCGCCGCCGTCGGCTGTGAAGGCTGCCGTGGCGGAGCGGCGCGGATCCACCACGATCAGTCCGCCGGCATTGCGGGCACCCTGCAGGTGCTGGACGAAAGGCGGCATGGTCTCGGCGACGTTCGAACCCAGCATGAGGATGGTGCCGGCGGCATCCAGGGCCTCGAGCGGGAAGGGCAGGCCGCGGTCCACGCCGAAGGCGCGCATGCCGGCGGCCGCTGCCGAGGACATGCAGAACCTGCCGTTGTAGTCGATCCGGGAGGTCCCCAGTGCCAGCCGGGCGAACTTGCCCAGCTGGTAGGCCTTCTCGTTGGTGAGTCCGCCGCCCCCGAAAACACCTATGGAGTCGGCCCCGTGGCGGGCGCGGGCATCCCGGACTGCCGAGGCGGCCAGGTCCAGGGCCTGGTCCCAGCCGATCGGCCGGTGGACGCCGTCGGGACCCTTCAGGAGCGGCTCGGTGATCCTGCCCGCGTGGTTCAGGAGCGTGGGGGAGGTCCACCCCTTGCGGCAGAGTCCGCCGCGGTTGGTGGGGAAGTCCCGGCCGGCAACTTCCAGGGCTGCCGCGGGGTTCAGGGCAGGCACGGGGCCTGGCCCCGGCTGTTCAGCCGGGGCCAGGTCCGCGGGGGACGTGAGCGTCATGGCGCACTGCAGGGCGCAGTAGGGGCAGTGCGTGTCGGCGCTTTTGGTCATGTTAGACGTGCCCCATCGCGTTCCGGCCGGCGTTGCGGATGTAGCAGGTCCAGCAGACCACCAGCATGAGGACATACGCGCCGACGAATCCGTAGAAGGCCGGAGTGTAGGAGCCGCTGGCGGTGCTGGAGGCATTCAGCACCTGGGGGATCACGAAGCCCCCGTAGGCTCCGATCGCGGAGATCAGTCCGAGGGCCGAGGACGCCAGGCGCTGGGTGGCCACCGGGTTGGCACCGTTGCGGGCAGCCCGGCTGGAGGTGGCGAAGATGACCGGGATCATCCGGTAGGTGGCGCCGTTGCCGAAGCCGCTGGCGGTGAACAGCATCAGGAAAAGGACCAGAAAGAGCAGGAAGTTCTTCAGCGGGAGGGTCCAAACCATGGTCAGCGTGATCACGGCCATGGAGGCGAAGGCGGCAACGGTCATCCGGGCGCCGCCCATCCGGTCCGCCATGCGTCCGCCGTACGGGCGGGCCAGCGAACCCACCAGGGGGCCCAGGAAGGCCAGGGACAGGGCCACGGTCCCCACTCCGATGGAGGAGAACGCGGGGAAGTAGTCCTTGATGAGCTTGGGGAACACGCCGGCGAAGCCGATGAAGGAGCCAAAGGTGCCGATGTACAGCAGGGCCATGATCCACAGGTGCGGTTCCTTCAGCGCCGCGACCGAGCCGGCCACGTCGCCCTTGGCGCTGGTGAGGTTGTTCATGTACTTGAAGGCGCCGAATGCTGCCAGCAGGATGAACGGGACCCACATCCACCCGGCCATAGGCAGGTTGACGGTGCCGGCTGCGAGGAGGGTGATGACGATCGGGACGGCAAGCTGTGCGACGGCGGCGCCCAGGTTTCCGCCGGCGGCGTTCAGGCCCAGCGCCCAGCCCTTTTCCCTCGCCGGGTAGAAGAACGTGATGTTGGCCATGGAGCTGGCGAAGTTGCCGCCGCCGAAGCCGGCGAGGGCAGCCACCAGGAGCATGACGCCGAACGGCGTGTCCGGGTTGGAGACACACAGCGCCAGTCCGGTGGAGGGGATCAGGAGCAGCAGTGCGGAGACGATGGTCCAGTTCCGTCCGCCGAAGCGGGGGACCATGAACGTGTAGGGAATGCGGAGGGTGGCGCCCACGAGGCTGGGCATCGAGATGAGCCAGAAGATCTCCGAGGTGGAGAAGGTGAAGCCGGCGGCGGGAAGCTGGACCACCACGATGGACCACAGCTGCCACACCACGAAGCCGAGGAACTCGGCGAAGATGGACCAGTTCAGGTTGCGGCGGGCGATAACGCGGCCGGCGGTTTCCCACTGCTCCTTGTTCTCGGCATCCCAGTTGGCGATCCAGCGGCCGGGGCGGAATTCAAGGGCAGGGGCGTCTGTGGTGCGGGTACGGCCGGGCTGTGCGCTGGCGGATGCGGCAACGGCTGCCGGTCCAGTGGCCTCTTCGAGGTCAAGGGTATTTCCGGCGCCGGCATCAACGGTGCGGTCAACAGTCACGGGTTACCTCCTTCAGGGGATGTTGTTCCTCCAAGGTAGGGACGGCTCGTTTCGCGGACGGACGATGTTTGTTAACGCGCTGTGACTTTTGCCTATCCGGGCCTGTACGTCGGCGTGAGGCCCGGTGTGGAGGCCCGCATGGTGAGACGCACAACACGTGTCCGCATGATGGACGATTCGTCCATTGACTGGACGCAGCGAAGTAAGATCGAACTCTAATTATTCGAGCCGGGAGGCGGCCCCGCCTGTGCCCGGCCGGTCTCACGAAAGCGCTTACCTATGTCATCCCCCGATACCACCACGGTGCCCGGTTCGCACCAGCCGGTGAACTCCCGCGGCCGCGTCATCGTGGCGAGCCTGATCGGCACCACCGTGGAGTTCTACGACTTCTACGTCTACGCCACTGCCGCCGTGCTCGTCTTCCCGAAGCTCTTCTTCCCGGGCCAGAACGAGACCACCCAGCTGCTGAGCTCCTTCGCCGTCTTTGGCGTGGCGTTCGTCGCACGTCCACTTGGCTCCATCGTGTTCGGCCACTTCGGTGACAAGTTTGGCCGCAAGGGAACCCTTGTGGCGTCGTTGCTCACCATGGGCATTGCGACCTTCCTGATCGGTTGCCTCCCCACCGCCCTGGTACCGGGCTGGGAATTCTGGGCACCGGCCCTGCTCGTCATCATGCGCTTTGCCCAAGGCCTGGCCCTGGGCGGCGAATGGAGCGGCGCGGCCCTGCTGGCCACGGAAAACGCGCCCGCCAACAAGCGCGCCATCTACGGCACCTTCCCGCAACTGGGCGCCCCCATTGGCTTCATCATCGCCAACGTCATCTTCCTCGTGGCCAGCTACACGCTCTCGCCGGAGGCCTTCGCGGCCTGGGGCTGGCGCGTACCGTTCCTGCTCAGCGCCGTCATGGTCATCCTGGGCCTGTACGTCCGGCTCAAGCTGATCGAAACCCCCGCCTTTACCAAGGTGGTGCAATCCAACGAAGTGGCGAAACTTCCGCTGGGCCGCGTCTTCAAGACCAGCTGGCGCCAGCTGATCCTGGGCACCTTCATCATGCTGGCCACCTACGTGCTCTTCTACCTGATGACCACGTTCACCCTCACCTACGGCACCAAGCCCACGCTGGCCGGTGCGCAGGCGGCCGCCGAAAAGGCCGGAAAGCCCATGACGGAGGCGGCCGCTGCCGCGTTCGTCCCCGGCCTGGGCTACACCCGCAACGACTTCCTCTGGATGCTGATCGCCGGCGTCGTCTTCTTCGGCATCTTCACCCTGGTCTCCGGCCCGCTCGCCGAGAAGTACGGCCGCCGCAAGATGCTGATGGCCGTCACCGCCGGCATCTTCGTGTTCGGCCTGCTGTTCGTCCCGCTGTTCAGCGGCGGGTTCGTGGGCACCATGGGCCTGCTGATCCTTGGTTTCTCCCTGATGGGCCTGACCTTCGGGCCCATGGGGGCGCTGCTGCCGGAACTGTTCCCCACGAACGTCCGCTACACCGGCTCTGCCATCAGCTACAACTTCTCCAGCATCCTGGGTGCAGCAGTGGCGCCGTTCATCGCCGTCGCGCTCTGGGAAGCGGCCAAGGGCAGCCCCGTCCTGGTGGGCCTGTACCTGACGTCCATGGCCGTGCTGACACTGATCGCGCTGTTCCTCACGCGCGAAACCCGCGACCTTGACTACGAGAACAACGTGGCCTGATTTCTCCAACGCCACAATGCCCGGCGCGGCCATCCGGCCCGCCGGGCATTGTCATGCTCAGCGGGCGTAGCGTGCCACGAAGTTCTTCAGGACGGTCATGGGCTCGGTCACGGTGGACCGGCGTGCCGCCGCCATCAGTTCCCCGGCGGATTCCGGCGGGAAGTACCCGGCGTGCCGGTAGATGTCGATCCGGGTCACCAGCCCCTCCGCGTCCAGTTCGGGATGGAACTGGGTGGCGTAGAGGTTGGTCTTGACCCGGAACATGTGGACCGGGCAGGTGGCGGAGCGCGCCAGCAGCACCGCGTGCGGTGGCAGGGAACTGACCGCTTCCTTGTGGCCGGTCAGGGCCGTGAAGATCCGGGGCAGCCCGTGGAGGAGGGGATCCTGCATTCCCGCCTCCGTCAGCTCGATTTCTACGGCGCCCAGCGGCTCGCCGTATGTCCGGTCGATCACCGCGCCCTGGTGTGTGCCCAGGGTTCCCACCCCGTAGCAGGCACCCAGGAACGGAAAGTCGAGCGACACGAGCTGGTCCAGGAGGCCCGAAAGTTCCCGTTCCACCCGGTGCTGCACCGCGCTCTTGTTCCCGGGCGGATCGCTGGAGGTGAACGGGCTGCCGCCGACGATCACCCCGGAGTACCGCGAAAGGTCCAGTGCGGGCAGCGGTGCGGCCTCCAGCCGGACCCGGTGAAGTTCGCGCTCTTCCAGTCCGCCGTACCGCAGGTAGGCCGCATATTCGTCGTCGGCGGCGGCATCCTCGGCCCGGGATGCGAGAAGCAGGAAAGGCAGCATCTGCTAAGTCTGCCTGCTGGCGGCGCGCCCTGCCAGCACCCGGACCGTCCCGACGGCGAACCGGGTGCGGCGGCAGGTCAGGCGGCGGGCTGGGTCAGGGAGCGCCGGGACTGGGGCCGGGCGGCGGGGTCCGCGTGCCGGTGCACCAGCTTCCAGTAGCCTTCCTCGCGGCGGAAGATGCTGGTGACGCGCAGGGCAAATTCCTCCGTGGCGGACGCGGCGTCCAGCCGCGCCCGGAAGTGCTCGGTTTCCACCAGGTAGGCGGTGTCGCGGGCGGTGTAGGAGGTGACAGTGTCGAAGCCCAGCATCTCGCCGTCGCGGAACTGCCGGGCCGCCTGGTCAAGGCGGGCCTCCACCTGGGCCCAGCCGCGGGCGATGCCGCCGAACGGGTTGGCCAGGGTGACATCGTCCTGCCGGGAGTACAGGTCCTTGATCGGGGCCGGGTTGCCCCGGGTGATTTCGGGAACCGCCTGGTGGTAGCGGTCCACTTCTTCCTGGAAGCTTGGTGCGAGCATGTCCGGCGCAGCGCTTTCTAGTCTTCGATCGTGGCGATGACCGCGCCGGCGGACACAGTTTCGCCCGCCGTTGCCGTCAGTCCCGTGATGGTGCCGGAACGGTGCGCCGTCAGCGGCTGTTCCATCTTCATGGCCTCCAGGACCACCACCAGGTCGCCCTCGGACACCACGTCACCGTGCGAAACGGCGACCTTCACGATGGTTCCCTGCATCGGGGAAGTGAGGGCATTGCCCGTGGCTGCGGCGGGACCTGCTGACCGTGAGCGCTTCTTGGACTTGCCGGGCTTGCCGGCGGCTGCGGCGGTGCCGGGGACGCCGAGGGATGCGGGGAGCACCACTTCCAGGCGCTTGCCGCCCACCTCGACGACGACGCGCTGGCGTTCGCCGGCCTCCGACTCTTCTTCCGCGGTGCCGCTGGGTGTCCAGGCGGGGATGTCGTTGACGAAGGCGGTCTCGATCCAGCGGGTGTGGACCTTGAACGGGCCCTCCGCGGGGGCGAAGTCGGGGTTGCTGACCACGGCGAGATCAAACGGGATGACGGTGGGAATGCCCTCGACCACCATTTCCTCCAGGGCACGCCGGGAGCGCTGCAGTGCCTGGGTGCGGGTGGCGCCGGTGACGATCAACTTGGAGAGCATCGAGTCGAAGTTGCCGCTGATGACATCGCCCTGCTCCACACCGGAATCGATCCGCACGCCGGGCCCGGTGGGGTTCTTGAGGGCACTGATGGTGCCGGGGGAGGGCAGGAAGTTGCGGCCCGGGTCCTCGCCGGTGATGCGGAATTCAAAGGAGTGGCCGCGAACCTCGGGGTCGCCGTAGCCGAGTTCCTCGCCGCGGGCCAGCCGGAACTGCTCGCGGACCAGGTCGATTCCGGTGACTTCCTCGGAGACGCAGTGCTCCACCTGGAGGCGGGTGTTGACCTCAAGGAAGGAAATGGTGCCGTCCTGGCCCACCAGGAACTCGCAGGTCCCCGCGCCCAGGTAACCGGCTTCCTTCAGGATGGCCTTGGAGGATTCGTAGAGCCGCTGGTTCTGTTCCGGGGTGAGGAACGGGGCGGGCGCCTCTTCGACCAGTTTCTGGTTGCGGCGCTGCAGGGAGCAGTCGCGGGTGGAGACCACCACGACGTTGCCGTGTGCGTCGGCGAGGCATTGGGTCTCCACGTGCCGGGGAGCGTCCAGGAAGCGCTCGATGAAGCACTCGCCGCGGCCGAAGGCGGCGGTGGCTTCGCGGACGGCGGACTCGAAGAGTTCGGGGATTTCCTCGCGGGTGCGGGCCACCTTGATGCCGCGTCCACCGCCGCCGAAAGCCGCCTTGATGGCCACGGGCAGGCCGAATTTGTCCACGAATTCCAGGATTTCCTCGGCGGATTCCACGGGGTCGGCGGTGCCGGGGACCTGCGGGGCGCCGACCTTCTCGGCGATGTGGCGGGCCCGGACCTTGTCGCCCAGGGCGGAGATGGCCTCTGGGGAGGGTCCGACCCAGGTGATGCCGGCGGCGATGACCTTGGCGGCGAAGTCGGCGTTCTCGGCCAGGAAGCCGTAGCCGGGGTGGATGGCGTCGGCGCCGGACTGGCGGGCGGCGTCAATGATCTTGTCCATCACCAGGTACGACTCGGCGGCCGTGGTGCCACCCAGGGCATAGGCCTCGTCGGCGAGTTTGACGTGCAGGGCGTCCCGGTCGGGGTCGGCGTAGACGGCCACGGAGGCGATGCCTTCGTCCCGGGCCGCACGGATGATGCGGACGGCGATTTCCCCGCGGTTGGCGATCAGCACCTTGGTGAGGGTCGTCGACTGCGTGGGACCTGCGGACTGCTCCAAATTTGCTGACAAGGCGTCTCCTTCTTTCCTTCAGGGAGCCTAGCGCGGTTTTGAGGGTTCCGCCGATATTACTTGCGGAATCCGCGTGTAAACCAGGCTTCCTTTGTAGGGAAGCTACAAGGCGTCCCGAAAATGGAGGACTTACCGCGCGGGCCAGAGATCCGTGATGCGCACATTGGCGGCGGCCAGGAGGCCACGGAGGGTGGAGACGGACAGGCCGACGACGGCGTGCGGGTCGCCGTCGACCTTCCGGATGAAGGCCCCACCCAGGCCGTCGATGGTGAACGAACCGGCGCAGTGCAGCGGCTCGCCGGTGGCGATGTAGGCGTCGATTTCCGCCGGCTCCATGTCCATGAAGGTGACCTCGGCAGAGGCGACCGCCCCGAGCGTGGCGCCCGAACCGCGGCCGCCCGGGCCGTCGTCGTCCGTGTCCCTGCAGTCCACCAGCCAGTGTCCCGTGTGAAGCACCCCCGCGCTGCCGCTCATCCGGAGCATCCGGTCCCGGGCGACGTCGGCCGTGTAGGGCTTGCCGTGCGCCTCGCCGTCGAACTCGAAGACTGAATCGCAGCCCAGTACCAGGGCGCCCTCCGCTTCCGGCAGGGACGCCACGGCCTCGGCCTTGGCCCTGGCGAGCAGCAGCGCGGTGTCATGCGGGTCGGTGACGCCGTACCGCTCCTGGACGGCTTCCTCGTCGACGTCGGACACCAGGACCGTGTGCCGGATGCCGGCCTCGGCCAGGAGCTTGGTGCGGGCGGGGGACTGGGACGCGAGAATCAGGTGGTGCACGGTTCCAGCCTAGTGGACCAGTTCGCCCGGGGTGGGGGCGGCCTGCCCGCGGTTGAGCTTGGCCCCTTCGACGTCCACGTCCGGCAGGATCCGGTCCAGCCAGCGCGGCAGCCACCAGGACTTGGCGCCCAGCAGGTACATCACGGCCGGGACAATGGTCATGCGGACCACGAAGGCGTCGAACAGGACGCCGAAGGCCATGGCAAAGCCCAGTGGGCGGACCATGGTGAGGTGGCTGAAGATGAAGCCGGAGAACACGCTGACCATGATGATCGCGGCGGCCGTGACCACGGCGGCTGCGTGCCGGAAGCCCACCCGGACAGCTTCCTTGGCTTCGGAGCCGTGCATGTACGCCTCGCGCATGCCGGAGGCGATGAACACTTGGTAGTCCATGGCCAGACCGAACAACACGCCGATCAGGATGATGGGCAGGAAGCTGAGCACGGCTCCCGGGTTGGCGACGTCGAAGACGCTGCCCAGCCAGCCCCACTGGTACACCGCCACCACCGCGCCGAAGGCCGCGGACAGGGACAGCAGGAAGCCGCCGGTGGCCAGCAGCGGGACAACGATGGAGCGGAAGACCAGCAACAGCAGGACCAGGGAAAGCCCGACGACGATCGCCAGGTAGGGCGGCAGGGCGGCACCGAGCTTCGTGGAGACATCCACGTTGCCGGCCGTCTGCCCGGTCAGGCCCATGGCCACGCCGTAGTCCGACTGGATTTCGCCGTTGAGTCCGCGCAGTTCGGCGACCACCTTGACGGTGCTGGCGCTGGCGGGGCCTTCCTTGGGAATGACCTGGAACACGGCGGTCCGGCGGTCATCGCTGAGGGCCACCGGCACGGCGGCCACCACGTTGTCCACGGCGCGGAGCTTGTCCGCGATGTCGTACTGCAGCTTTTGTGCCTGGGCCGCGTCGAGGTTCGCCGGGAACTCGCCCACCGCCACGATCGGACCTGTCACGCCCTCGCCGAAGCTGCGCGCCGTCAGGTCGTAGGCCTGGTAGGCCTCCGAGTCGACGGGCTCGGAGCCGCCGTCCGGCAGGGCCAGCTGGAGTTGGGTTGCCGGCAGCGCCAGGGTGCCGAGTACCAGGACGCCGGCCACCAGTGCCACCCACGGGTGCCGGGTGACGAGTCCGCCCCAGCCGCGGGTGCTGCGCTGGCGGTCGGTGGCGAGGTCCGCGGCTTCATGGCCCGGCTCGGCGTTGTGCGCCTCGGCCTTGGCCCACGCCCGCCGGGAGATGATGCGGCGGCCGATCAGGGACAGCATGGCGGGGGTCAGCGTGATGGCCACGAGCACGGCCACGGCTACGGTCCCTGCTGCGGCAAGGCCCATGACGGTGAGGAACGGCAGCCCGGGGACCACCAGGGCGGCGAGGGCGATGATCACGGTGAGGCCGGCGAAGACCACCGCGTTGCCCGAGGTGCCGTTGGCCCGGGCCACCGATTCCTCGGCGTCCATCCCGGCGAGGAGCTGGGTCCGGTGCCGGTTGACGATGAACAGCGAGTAGTCGATGCCGACGGCGAGGCCGAGCATGAGGGCCAGCATGGGGGAGATGGAGCTCATGTCGAACAGGCCGGAGAGTGCGAAGGTGATGCCGACGCCAACTCCGACGCCGATGATGGCCATCAGCAGCGGGAGGCCGGCGGCGATCAGGGTACCCAGCATGAGGATCAGGACCAGCGCGGCGACGGCGATGCCCACGATCTCCGCCGTGCCGAACAGGGCCGAGATGTCCTCCGTAATCTCCTTGCTGGCCAGTGCCGTGACGCCGGCTGAGGACGTTTCATGGGCGATGTCCTGGACCTGTTTCCGGACCGCCGGGGAGAGCCCGTTGATGGAGGTGTTGAACTGGACCTGGGCGACGGCGGCCTGGTTGTCCTCCGAGACAAAGCGGATGGCGGAGGCCGCCTGGGCCTGGCGTTTGCCGAGCTCCAGCTTGGCCTTGCTGGCCTCCAGGTCCCGGGTTCCGGCGTCGAGCTTGGCCTGGCCTGCTGCCAGTGCCGCCTTCTGCTGGCCCAGTTGCGCGTCGATCACCGCAGCCGGTGCCCCTGCGGCCGTGAGCTGCTGCTCGGCCGCGGCCAGCTGGGCCTTGCCTGCCTCCAGCTGTGCCCGTGAGGAGTCCAGCTGGGCCTGGCCGGCGGCCAATTGCTGTTCACCGTCGGTGATCGCCTTGGCTGCCTGGTCCACCTGGGCCTGGGTGGCGAACGGGTCAACCGTGCCGCGGACCTCGGGCAGGGCCTGGAGCTTCTTCAGCGCGTCCGTGACGGCTGCGCGGCCCTGGTCCGTGAACCCGCCGGGCGGGGCTTCGAACACGATCGTGGCGCTGCCGCCTGAAGCCGACGGCAGGTCCTGCTTGAGCTTGTCAGCGATCCGCTGGGTCTCTGTGCCCGGGATCTGGAAGTTGTTGGACAGCGTGCCGTGGAACGCTGCGGCCGAGCCGCCAACGGCCACCAGCACGGCGAGCCACAAGGAGATGACAAGCCAGCGCCGGCGGTAGGAGAACTTGCCAAGGCGGTAGAGGAGGAGTGCCATGCGGGAACCGATCTGATCAGGAGGAGCGGACAGCGGAAGGTGAAGCAGGGGGAGCGAAGCCTGTGCCCAGCAGGGCAATCGAATCAATTAACAGTTGGCGCAGCTCGGTCAGGGACCCTGTTGTGAGGTCGGGGCCGCGCCGGCTGAACCAGACCTCCATGGCAGCCTTGCCGCAGGAGATGATGGAGCCGGCCAAGGCATGGACATAGAGTTCGTCCTGCCCGCCCGGGGTGCCGGCGAGGCGCTCGCGGGCGACGGCGAAGACCTGCGCCCGGCAGTGGTCCCATGCCTCCAGTTCGGAGTGGGCCATCAGGGGGCTTTGCTGGGTCAGGGTAAACAGTTCCGCCAGTGGAGCGACGGCCTCGGGATCGGCCAGGGCCGACAGGGCTGCCTGGGCCGATTCGAGCATGGGCTCCTCTGCCGGGCGGAGCCGGAACTGTTGGATGGCAGTGTCCAGGAAGCCGTGCACGATGGACGCCAGCGCGGCGTCGGTGCTGCTGAAGTAGTTGAAGAAGGTGCGGCGCGAGATCCCGGCGGCGTCGGCAATATCCTCCACTGTGAAGTTTCCCGGACCTTTTGCGCGCAGCAGTTCCAGGGCGGCGTCCGTGATGGCCTGCCTGGTGGCTGCCTTGTTCAGTTCCCTCCGTGATGGGGGTGCCTGCTGGTCGTGGGGGGAGGCGTTTGGCACAGGATTACACTACGTGCAACTTTGCACTACATGCAAGTATTTTTCACGTGCATTCACAGGAGATCGAAAGGTTCCCAACAGCCTTTCCTGAAGCTCGCGGTGGATGCTTGGTGTGTCTCAGTGAGAGAGGCATAAACCTACAGCCGTCGCAGGGCGGCGAATCAGGAGACGAAAGATGTCACGTACCAAGAAGATGACCCTGGGCCTGTCAGCGGCTGCGCTGGTCCTCGGCGCCGGGATCGGGGTGGCCGGCATGGCCTCCGCAACCACCACGACACCCGCGCCCGCGCCCAGCGCGAGCTCAAGCGCCCCGGCTGACTCAAGTAACGGCGGGGCCCCCGACGGCATGGGCCGGCATGGTGGCCGTGGCGGACACGGCGAGGACCGGGCTGCTGCGCTGGCCGCGAAGCTCGGCGTGGACCAAACCAAAGTCCAGGACGCGCTGAAGGCCTTCCGCGATGCCAACAAGCCCACTGCCCCGGCCGAGGGGCAGAAGCCGGACCCGGCCGCCAGGGAAGCGGCGCTGGCCAAGTCGCTGGCCGGCGCGTTGGGCATCGACGAAGCGAAGGTGACGGCGGCCCTCCAGGAGATCCGCAGCGATGAGCAGTCTGAGCACGCTGCTGAGCTCAAGACCCGCCTGGACAAGGCTGTGACGGACGGGAAGCTGACGCAGGCTGAAGCCGATGCCGTGACCAAGGCGGTCCAGAATGGTGTGATCGGTGGCGGCGGGCGCTGACTGATTCCTCCGGTCGGGCGGCCCTGCGTTTCCCTTGGCCGGTGGACGCCCCGGGCAGTAGGAAACCCTTAACAGCATGAAGCCCTTAACGGCATGAAGTCCCCCGGGAAGTTTTCCCGGGGGACTTCATGCTGTGCGGCTGCCCTTACGCCTTGGCGTCCTGCAGTTCGCGCGGTGCCGTGTCGGCAGTGGTGCCGTCGGTGGGCTCACCGGCTGCGGTTTCGTTGTCGTCCACGAACGGGGTGCCGTTGCGCGGTGCGTTGTACAGCGACTCGTCGAGGATGCCCTGGCGCTTGGCCACGATGGTGGGAACCAGCGCCTGGCCCGCCACGTTCACCGCGGTCCGGCCCATGTCCAGGATGGGGTCGATGGCGAGGAGGAGTCCGACGCCGGCCAGCGGGAGTCCCAGCGTGGAGAGCGTCAGCGTGAGCATCACTACGGCGCCGGTGGTGCCTGCAGTCGCTGCGGAACCCAGCACGGAGACCAGGGCGATCAGCACGTACTGGCTGAAGTCCAGGTGGATGCCGAAGAACTGTGCCACGAAGATCGCGGAAACGGCCGGGTAGATGGCGGCGCAGCCGTCCATCTTGGTGGTGGCGCCCAGCGGCACTGCGAAGGAAGCGTAGGCCCGGGGGACGCCAAGGCTGCGTTCGGTGACGCGCTGGGTCAGCGGCAGGGTACCCACCGAGGAGCGGGACACGAAGGCCAGCTGCACGGCCGGCCATACACCGGAGAAGTACTGCTTGATGGACAGGCCGTGGCTGCGGACCAGGATGGGGTAGACCACGAACAGGACCAGGGCCAGGCCCACGTAGATCGCGACGGCGAATTTGCCCAGGGAACCGATGGTGTCCCAGCCGTAGACTGCGACGGCGTTGCCGATCAGGCCGATGGTGCCAAGCGGGGCGATGCGGATGATCCACCACAGCACCTTCTGGATGACGGCAAGGGCCGAAGCGTTCAGGTTCAGGAAGGGTTCAGCGGCCTTGCCCACCTTGAGGGCCGCAACGCCCACGGCGATCGCGATCACCAGGATTTGGAGGACATTGAAGCTGACCGACGTGGTGACTGCGCCGGAGTCGGCAACCGTGGAGCTGGCGCCGAGGCCAAGGAAGTTCTTCGGGAAGAGGCCCACGAGGAATGCCCACCAGTCACCGGATTTGCCGGTGTATTTGGCTTCCTCGGTGATGCCGGTGTTGGCGCCGGGCTGCAGCAGCACGCCCAGGCCGATTCCGATCAGCACGGCGATCAGGGACGTGATGGCGAACCACAGGAGCGTGTTCCATGCCAGCCTTGCCGCGTTGGATACCTGGCGCAGGTTGGAGATGGAGCTGACGACGGCGGTGAAGATCAGCGGAACAACGGCGGTCTGCAGCAGCGAGACGTAGCTCGAGCCGATGGTCTGCAGCGTGGCGCCGAGGGCGTTCGGGTTGGTCTTGGTGCTGCCGGTGTACTTGGCGAGCAGGCCGAGGCCCAAGCCCACGATGAGGGCGGCGATGATCTGGAAGCCGAAGGAGGAAGCCCACTTGGGCACTTGGAATCCGGTCTTCCCCGCGGAGGATGGGGTGCTTGTCTGAGTGGTCACCAGAACAAGCTAGACCTGCACCGCATACCACGTCGAAAGAATATTGAGAAATATTACGCGGCAACAATTGTGCTATGCGCTGGAAACACCCGTGAACACAAGGCAGGCAGCGGTATTTGTTACTTATTCCCACGATGGGTGTGCTTAATGTCTCCCGCGGAGCCAGCAAGCGGCCCATCCGGCAGCGCGTGTCAAAGCGAGGAACGAGCAGCGCGCAGAGGATAGGCCCCTTGGGGCCGCGCAGTTCAGGGTCAAGACAAGAGCGCCCGGCGGAGGGTGTCCAGTCCTACGGAGCCGATGTTGAGGGCCTTGGTGTGGAACTCCTTGAGGTCGAACCCGGGACGGGCTTCGAGCTCGGCGCGGATTTGTTCCCAGAGCCGCTGGCCCACCTTGTAGGAGGGTGCCTGGCCGGGCCAGCCAAGGTAGCGGGTGAACTCGAAGTTGAGCTGGCCCTCACTGATGGGGAGGTTTTCCTTGAGGAAGCCGTAGCCCGTCTCTGCTGTCCAGGTGCCGGATCCCCAGCGCCCGGGCATGTCCAGTTCGAGGTGGACGCCGATGTCGAAGACGACGCGGGCAGCCCGCATGCGCTGCATGTCCAGCATTCCCAGGTGGTCGCCGGGATCGGTGAGGTACCCCAGCTCCTGCATCAGTTTCTCCGCGTAGAGGGCCCAGCCTTCCCCGTGGCCCGAGGTCCAGCAGACGTTGCGCCGCCATTTGTTGAGCAGTTCGCGGCGGTAGGTGGCAGTGGCTACCTGGAGGTGGTGGCCGGGGACGCCCTCGTGGTAGACGGTGGTGGTCTCGGCCCAGGTGGTGAAGGTGTCCTCGCCGGCCGGGACGGACCACCACATGCGGCCGGGGCGGCTGAAGTCATCTGACGGGCCGGTGTAGTAGATGCCGCCCTCGTCCGTGGGGGCGATCCGGCATTCGAGGGTCTTCATGGCCTCGGGGATGTCGAAGTGGACGCCGGCGAGCCCGGCCATGGCCTTGTCCGAAAGATCCTGCATCCAGGCCTGCAGGGCATCGGTCCCCTTGAGCTGCCGGGCGGGATCGTTGTTGAGGATTTCCTTGGCCTCCGCGATGGTGGCACCGGGCTTGATGCTGTCGGCGACGCGTTCCTGTTCGGCGATGAGGCGCTCCAGTTCCTGGACGCCCCAGGCGTAGGTTTCTTCCAGGTCCACTTCGGCGCCGAGGAATGCACGCGAAGCCAGCGCGTACCGCGCCCTGCCCACTGCGTCCTTTTCGGGTGCTGCCGGGAGCAGTTCGGTGCGCAGGAACTCTGCCAGCCCCACGTAGGCGCTCCGGGCCGCGCCGGTTCCGGCGTCGAGCTTTTCCTGGAGCGGCGAGGGCAGGGGGCCGCCGGCGGTGGCTGCACCGGCGGCCAGCTTGGCGAAGAATCCGTCGTCGGCGGCGTACTTGGTGACCTGTTCAATGACGATCCGGACCTGCCTCGCGGCGGCCACTTTGCCGGCGTCCCTGGCGACGCGGAGGGATTCGATGTAGCCGCTGATGGCCGCCGGCACGTTGCCGGCGCGGCCCGCGATATGCTCCCAGTCCTGCGCGGTGGCGGTGGGCATGAGGTCGAAGATGGCCCGGATGTCCTGGGCGGGGGAGGCGATGTTGTTGAGCTCGGCATACTCCCAGCCGGAGGCGTGGATCAGCAGTTGCAGCCCGAGCCGCTCCCGCATCGCGTCCAGGGTGACGGCGTCGACGTCGTCTTCCGGCTGCAGGCCCTCCAGTGCGGCCAGCGCGTCTCGCGCGGCCTCGGCGAAACCTGCGATGCCGGCAGGAGAGAAGTCCTGGTATTCCGTCTCGTGGCCCGGCAGGCCGAGAGTCGTGGCGAAGGTCGGGTTGAGCCTGGTGAGGGTGTCGGTGTAGTCATCGGCGACGGCGTCGATGCGGGTATGCGGGCGCGCGGCGGGTGCAGTGTCTGTAGTCACATTCCGAGACTACCCGGCCGGGCGGACAGGGCGGGCCCACGCGGCCGCGGGTTCCCTGGCCGAGCGAAGCGAGGTGAGGCAGGCGCTGGGGAGCGTCAGCCGTGGCTGCGCTTCCAGGCGCCGGGGCCGGGCGACGGCGCGAGCCGCAACTGCTGCCGGCGCACCCAGTGCCGCACGCTGGGTGCGGCAGGCTTGGCCGGCGCCGGGCCGCCGAGGGTCAGGACGACGGCGGCCAGCGCGGCGAGTTCCTCGGCGTTCGGTTGTCCTTTGACGACAGAGAACAGCGGCGCGGTCGGGGTTTCGGCAGGCTCAACCACCGGCATCTGGTCGGGCGTCACAGCGGGATGTTCCCATGCTTCTTGGCCGGGAGGCTGGCGCGTTTGTCGCGCAGTGCCCGCAGTCCCTTGATGATCTGGACCCGGGTGTCGGAGGGGGCGATCACGGCGTCCACGTAGCCCAGCTCTGCCGCCTGGTAGGGGTTGAGGAGTTCTTCCTCGTACTGGCGGATGACCTCGGCGCGGCGCGCTTCGACATCCCCGCCGTTTTCCGCAACGGCGGCAAGGTCGCGGCGGTAGAGGATGTTGACGGCACCCTGGGCGCCCATGACGCCGATTTGCGCGGTGGGCCATGCAAGGTTCAGGTCGGCGCCGAGCTTCTTGGAGCCCATCACGATGTAGGCGCCGCCGTAGGCCTTGCGCGTAATCACCGTGAGCTTGGGGACGGTCGCCTCGGCGTAGGCGTAGAGGAGCTTGGCGCCGCGGCGGATGATCCCCTGGAACTCCTGGTCCTTGCCCGGAAGGAAGCCGGGAACGTCCACCAGGGTGATGATGGGAATGTTGAAGGCGTCGCAGTGGCGCACGAACCGGGCCGCCTTTTCGGAGGCGGCGATGTCCAGGGTGCCGGCGAACTGGAGCGGCTGGTTGGCCACGATGCCCACCGTGTGGCCCTCGACGCGGCCGTAGCCGATCATCACGTTGGGGGCGTACAGGGCCTGCATCTCCAGGAAGTGCCCGTCGTCCACGATCTGTTCGACGACGGCCCGCATGTCGTAGGGCTGGTTGGCGGAATCCGGAACCAGCGCATCCAGGGCGAGGTCGTCGTCGTCGACCTCCAACTCCTGCTGGTGTCCCAGCACGGGTGCCTCGGACAGGTTGTTGGAGGGCAGGAAGTCCAGCAGTTCGCGCACGAACTCGATGGCGTCGGTTTCGTCGGAGGCCAGGTAGGTGGACGTTCCTGTGGTGGCGTTGTGCTGCCGGGCACCGCCCAGCGTTTCCATGTCCACGTCCTCCCCGGTGACGGTCTTGATGACGTCCGGGCCGGTGATGAACATATGGGACGTCTTGTCCACCATCACCACATAGTCGGTGAGGGCGGGGGAGTAGGCGGCACCGCCGGCGGAGGGGCCCATGATGAGCGAGATCTGCGGCACGACGCCTGAGGCGTGCACGTTGTTGCGGAAGATGTCCGCGAACATGGCAAGGGATGCCACGCCTTCCTGGATGCGTGCGCCGCCGCCGTCCAGGATCCCCACCACGGGGCAGCCGTTGCGGAGGGCAAATTCCTGGACCTTGACGATCTTTTCGCCGTTGACCTGGCTCAGCGAGCCGCCGTAGACGCTGAAGTCCTGGCTGTAGACGGCCACCAGCCGGCCGTCCACGGTGCCGTAGCCAGAGACCAGGCCGTCGCCCAGCGGTTTCTTCTTTTCCATGCCGAATGCCGTGGAGCGGTGCACGGCGAGGGCATCGAATTCAACAAACGAGTCTTCGTCCAGCAGCAGCTCGATGCGTTCGCGGGCCGTGTTCTTGCCGCGGGCATGCTGCTTTTCGATGGCCTCGGGGCCGGAGGGCTGTGCGGCACGCGCCTGGCGGTCGCGGAAATCTGCGATCTTTCCCGCTGTCGTTGTCAGATCGTGGCTCATCAAGTGTCTCCGGCTCTGTAGCAAGTCAGTTCTGTTGGCAGTCGGTCCGCATTCGCAGGAGCTTTAAGTAGCATCCACACAAAAGAAGGACCCTGGTGGCAAGTCTAATGACGGTTTGTGCGCCCGCAGCTGTAGGGAACCTACAATTTTCTGCGGTTCCAGCACCCTCTCCGTTATGTTACCCGCCAGTAACTTAGTTGGGCTACAGTGTTTCCATGACTTCAAGCGACGAGGCTTTGCAGGCACCCCGGAGCCCCTACCGGGCAGCCGGTTCCCTGGCAGGACGCACCATCCTCATCTCCGGCGGAAGCCGCGGAATCGGCCTGGCCATCGCCAAGAGGGCGGCCCGGGACGGCGCCAATATCGTGCTCCTGGCCAAGACCGGCACGCCCCATCCCAAGCTGGCGGGCACGGTCTTTACCGCCGCCGAGGAACTGGTGGAGGCCGGCGGCCAGGCGCTGCCCCTGGTGGGCGACGTCCGCCGGGACGAGGACGTGGCCGGAGCCGTCGCTGCCGCCATGGAGCGCTTCGGCGGCATCGACGTCGTCATCAACAACGCCTCTGCCATCGACCTGTCCACCACGGACGCCGTCGACATGAAAAAGTACGACCTCATGCAGGACATCAACGTCCGCGGTACCTTCCTGCTCTCCAAGCTGGCGCTCCCCGCGCTCCGGGCCTCGGCGCACGGGCACATCCTGACGCTGTCCCCGCCGCTGAACCTCCACCCCTCATGGGCGGGAAAGCACCTCGCCTACACCATGGCCAAGTACGGGATGAGCCTGACCACGCTGGGCCTGGCCGAGGAATTGAAGGCCGACGGTGTCCGGGTGAACTCGCTCTGGCCGTGCACCCTGATCGATACGGCCGCCATCCGCAACATGCCCCACGGCTCGACGATGGTGCTGGCCGCGCGGGGCCCGCAGATCATGGCCGATGCCGCCCACGCCGTCCTGACCGGAGGCCACCTTGCCGCAGGAGATGCGGAATCGGGCAATTTCTACACGGACGAGCAGGTCCTGGCGGGCGCCGGCGTCACTGATTTCCGGCCCTACAGCCTCGGTGCGGCCGAGGACCAATTGGTTCCGGACATCTTCCTCTAGGGCCGGTTGGGTCCCGCCCGGACCGCCCGGCCACCTCCCTGTTGTTGCGGGTGGTGGACGGTCCCGGGAGGAATCCGTGCTGATGGGTAGTCTCCAGCTTCGCTCGGTAGGATTCAGGTATGGATGACACGCACGTACCGGGCACCCCCCTGAACCGGGTGGACCTGGCCGACCAGCGTTTCCTCTCCGCCACAGGCATTTCCCGGATCGACGTCGTGGACTCGACGGGCTCCACCAACGCTGACCTTCTTCGTGCCGTCACGGTGGACCCTTCGGCCTGGCCGGACCTTTCAGTCCTGACGGCCGAATACCAGACCGCCGCCAGGGGCCGGCTGGACAGGCGCTGGGAAGCGCCGCCGCTGAGCTCGGTGTCCGTCTCCGTGGTGCTGCGTCCCGTCAACGCGGAGGGCCGGCCGCTCCCCACCCAGAGCTACTCCTGGTTGTCCCTCATCGCCGCCCTCGCACTGCGCGAGACGCTGCTGGATACCGCCGGCATCCCGGCCGAGCTCAAATGGCCCAACGACGTCCTGGTGCGCGGCCGGAAGATCGCCGGCATCCTGGCCCAGCTTGGTCCGATGGCTGACGGCAAGGTGCCCGCGGTGGTCCTGGGCACCGGCCTGAACGTCACCCTCCGCGAACGCGAACTCCCGGTCCCCACCGCAACATCGGTGGCACTTGAAGGCGCCCGGACCACCGACCGCACCGTCCTGCTCAAGAGCTACCTCACCCACTTCGCCACCTTGTACCGCAGTTTCTGCAACGCCGACGGCGACCCCACGGCCGGGATGGCCGGCGGCCCTTCCCTGCACAAGCGGATAGAGGCGGTGATGGTCACGCTGGGCAAACAGGTTCGTGCACAGCTGCCCGGCGACCACGAGATCATTGGACACGCTTCCCGGCTGGATGACTACGGCTCCCTGCTGGTGGTGGACCGCGATGGGCGGGAGCATGTGGTGACGGCCGGCGACGTGGTGCACCTGAGGCCGTGGACAGCACCGGAAGACTCCGGCCAAGGCGGTTATGCGTAAGAGCCTCCTTCCCGGGGAACAAGTCATCGTCACCACCCGCCCGCAGCCCAGGAAGCTCGCCGGTGCCGCCGCAGCCTTCGTGCTCGCCCCCGCGCTGGCAGCCTTTGCCAGCGCCTGGATCATCCGCGGCGGCGCTGCCCGGGTGGCGCCGGTCCTGAACCGGCAATCGACATCATGGCTCGTGGCCGGCTGCGTCCTGGCTGTCGCCGCCGTGTGGCTGGGCTACTGCCTGCCGCGGCTCCTCCGCTGGCAGGGAACCCGGTACACCCTGACCAGCCAGCGGATGGTGGCCCGGTACGGCATGCTGAACAGGCGTGACCAACAAGTGAACCTGGTATCCGTGCGTAACCTGACCGTCCGTGAATCGCTCCTTCAGCGGTTGGTGCGCTCCGGGAATATATCCTTGGAAACCGGGTACCAGGGCGTGGTGACCTTTCCGGACGTGCCCGAGGTTGCCCGGTTCCGCGACTTTATCCTCGACGCCATCGGGGAACTGCCGGACCAGGCCGATGCCCTGCCGGATGCGACGTTTTATCCCGCCGGTGCTTTTCCGGAGGACATGAGAGAAGGTGGACGGGATGACCGATGAGGACCAGCAGGAACGCGTCAACAGCATCGATCCCGGCATCGGCGCCATCGACACCGCCGCCGACACCGCTGCCGCCGTCGACGCGGCCGCGCCCGGCACCTCCGCACCCGGCACCTCCGCTCCCGACACCGGCGCAGACAGGCACCCGCCCACCGGTGCCATGTCCGCCGAGCGCCTCGCCATGAAGGCCCTGGAAGCACGGCTCCTTGGCGGGGAACGCAAGCTCCGTCGTCGTGAAGTGGCCGCCGGCGCCGGTCTTTCCCTCCTCTCCGCCCGCAAACTTTGGCGCGCCCTTGGCTTCCCGAACTTTGGCGACGAAGACGTTGCCTTCACCGAACGCGACCAGGCGGCTCTGTCCACCGTGGTGGACCTGGTCCGCGCCGGCAAACTCACCGAGGAAGCGGCGATTTCAGTCACCCGGGCAATCGGCCAAATGACGGACCGCATGGTCGTCTGGCAGATCGAGGCCCTGGTGGAGGACATGGTCCACGAGCAGGGCGTCACGGACGCCGTGGCCCGCAAGCGCCTGGTCAACGAACTTCCCGCCCTCGTGGACGCGCTCGAGGAAGTGCTGGTGTACTCCTGGCGCCGCCAGCTCAACGCAGGCGTCCAGCGGCTCGCGGTCCGCGCCGAGGCCGGCCTCCAGGCCAGCGAAGAAGGCCGGGAAGGCGACGAAGACGATGCGCCGTTGCCCTTGGCACGCGCGGTTGGTTTCGCCGACCTGGTGTCCTACACCAGCCTGTCCCGGCGGATGAACGAAAAAACCCTGGCCCGCCTGGTCCAGCGGTTCGAAAACAAATGCGCTGAAATCATTTCGGTAGGCGGCGGCCGGCTGGTCAAGACCGTGGGCGACGAAGTCCTGTACATCGCCGAAACACCCGCCGCCGGTGCCGAGATCTCCCTGGCGCTCGCCGAAGCCTTCACCGCAGACGAAATCCTCCCGGAAGCCCGGGTGGCCATGGTGTGGGGAAGGATCCTGTCCCGCCTCGGTGACATCTACGGCCCCACCGTCAACCTGGCGGCCCGCCTCACCACGCTCGCGGACCCGGGGACCGTGCTGGTGGACTCGATGACCGCCTCCGCCCTGGAGCACGACGAGCGGTTCGTCATGATTCCCCAGGACCCGGAAAATGTCCGCGGTTTCGGCGAAATCAAACCCGTCCGCCTCACGCGCGGACGCGGCAAGGGCCTGGTCCTGGACTAGGGGCGCCACCCGGCGACGGGTGACCCGGGGCTGCCCGAAAACAATTTGTCCACTTGTTGGCGGATAGCGGTATGGTTGTGATGCCCGGGGTCCTGTGCCACCGGCTGCCGGCAGGGGCAGAGAGCTATCGGGGGATAACACTTCATGGAACGTCGCGACCAATCGCGCGCTGAAAACCCTGGTTTTGCCATGCCCTCGACACGCCGGCTGCTGCGCTCGCGGTGGTCCGCCGGGGCTGCGTTTGGTGTGGTGGTGGCTGTGGTGGTGACGGGTGCGGTGTTGTATCCGGGGTTTAAGACCACTGAGGTTGAGTTGAATGATGGTGGCGTGTGGGTGGTGTCGAAGTCCAAGAATGCTGTTGGGCGGTTGAATTATCCTTCGCGGGTGCTTGATGGTGCGGTGACGCCGGCGTCGACGACGTTTGATGTGTTGCAGCATGCGGGTGAGGTGTTTGTTGACGACGCGACCGGTTCGACGTTGAACCAGGTGTCGCCGGCGAATATGCGCCTGGGTGGAGACAATCAGCTGCCGGGTTCTGCTGCGGTGAGTTTTGGGGCGCAGACGATTTCGGTGACGGATCCGGCGTCGGGCAAGGTGTGGGCGGTGTCGCCGTCGACGGTGAATGGTTTTGATGAGGAAGCGTCGGAGCCTGTCATGGTGGGTTCTGAGGGGATTGTTTCCGCGGTGGGGTCTGATGACCGGATTTATTCGGCGGATCCGAAGTCCGGGGTGGTGTCCGTGACGGGGGTGGATGCCAATGGTGCGGTGATGTCCTCGGAGTCCAGTACCTGGGAGGGGTTGAAGGGTTCCGGGGATCTGCAGATGACGGTGGTGGGGGACAAGCCGGTGGTGTTGGATGCTGCGGCGGGGAACCTGTTCTTGCCCGGCGGTAAGCGGCTGGTGTTGGAGAATGCGCGGGATGCGAAGTTGCAGCAGGCGGGGCCGGGCAGTGATTTTGTTGCCGTTGCGACGCGGAAGGCGTTGTTGAAGCAGCCTCTGGACGGGGCGGCGGCGAAGACGGTCTCGTTTGATGGTGAGGGCGTGCCCGCGGCTCCGGTGCAGTTGGGCGGGTGTGTGCATGCGGCGTGGTCGGGTGCGAACAAGTACATCCGGGACTGCACCAATGATGCGGATGATAAGAATGTTGCGGTGCCGAAGGCGAGTGCGTCGCCGTCGTATGTGTTCCGGGTGAACCGGGACCTGGTGGTCCTGAATGATGTGAATTCGGGCAATGTGTGGCTGGTGAACCAGAACATGCAGCTGGTCAACAACTGGGACGACGTCGTCCCGCCGCAACAGACCTCGGACGACGCCGACAAGGACTCGGCCGATGAGGTGCAGCAGACCGTCCTGCCGGACCGCACCAAACCCAACAACGCCCCCGTGGCCAAACCGGACACCTTCGGCGTGCGCGCCGGCAAGACCACCGTCCTTCCCGTGCTGGACAACGACTCGGACCCCGACGGCGACGTCCTCACCGTTCGCACGCCCGACCCCCTGAAGTCAGGCCTGCTCGCGCCGATCTACGGCGCCACCGGGTTCCAGGTCAGCGTCGGCGCCGACAAAACGGGCTCTGAGGCGTTCAAATACACGGTGGACGACGGCCGCGGCCTTTCCGGTTCCGCCGATGTCACGTTGAACGTCGTCCCGCCGGGGGAGAACTCGGCACCGCGGCAAAAGCCCAACCGCAACACCACCCTGGTGGTGCAGGCAGGCAAGGTCGTCAGCCAAAACATCCTCACCGATTGGATCGACCCCGACGGCGACGACCTCTTCGTGGTCGGTGCCAGCGGCAGCGACCCCCGCGACCAGATCCGGGTCCGGCCTGACGGCCTGCTCAGCTTTCAGGATTCCGGTGCTGAACCGGGACGCAAAACCGTCACCGTCACCGTCTCGGATGGCCGGGCCACCACCGAGGGAAAGGTCACCGTCGACGTCCGCGCGCCCGGGGCGCTGCCGCCGATCGCCAACGCGGACCACGTGGTCGCCGTCGCCGGGGTGGATACGGTGATCGCGCCGCTGAAGAACGACTCAGACCCGCAAGGCGGGGCGCTGCGCCTGGCCCAGGCCAGCCCGGACGGTAATTCCACCGCCACCATGGGCGCCGACCAGCAAACCTTCACGTTCAATTCCACCGCCGAGGGCGCGCACTACGTCACCTACCTGGCCACCAACGGACCGGCCAGCGCCCAGCAACTGGTGCGTGTCGACGTCGTGCCCGGGAACGGCGACGGCGCCCCCGTCGCCGTGCGCGACACCGCACTGCTGCCCAGTGGCGGCAACGTGCTGGTGGACGTGCTCGGCAATGACTCCGACCCCTCCGGCGGCGTGCTGGTGGTCCAGTCCGTGACGGCCGCGGACGGCCTGCCCATCAGCGTCTCCGTGCTGGACCATTCCGTTGTCCGGATCACCGACATCCGCGCCCAGGGCCAGCTCACCGTCAAATACACCATCTCCAACGGCAAAGCCTCGGCCACCGGCGAGATCGCCGTGTTGGTGGTCCCCGCACCGGCGAAACTCCAGGCCCCCCAGGCCAAGCCGGATGAGGCCACCGTTCGTGCCGGCGACGTCGTCACCATCCCCGTGCTGGCCAACGACACCGATCCCAACGGCGGCGCCCTCACCCTTGACCCGCAGCTGGCCCAGCAGCCGGACCCGGCGGACGGGCGCATCTTCACGGCAGGCGGAACTGTGCGGTTCATCGCCGGCGACGTACCCAAAACCGTCTACGCGATCTACAAGGTCACCAACGAATCAGGCCAGTCCGACTCACAGCAGGTCACTGTCCGGATCCGGGCCCGCGACGACCAACTCAATACCCGGCCAGAACCAAGAAACCTCACCGCCCGGGTGGTGGCGGGCATGACCGTCCGCATCCCGGTACCCCTCGATGGCGTGGACAGCGACGGCGACTCCGTCCAGCTGACCGGGGTGGACAAGGCTCCCGCCATGGGCACGGCCGTGGTCAAGGACGGCTACCTCGAATTCACCGCAGCGGGCAATGCAGCCGGCACTGACACCTTCACCTACCGGGTCCGCGACCGGATCGGGGCCGAGAACACCGGAACTGTGATCGTCGGCATCGCACCCGCGGAAGCCACCAACCAGAAGCCCATCGCAGTCGACGACGCCATTGAAGTCCGGCCCGGACGCAAGATCGCCGTTGAAGCCCTCGCCAACGATTCAGATCCGGACGGTGACCCGATCACCCTGGTATCCAACGGCTTCGAGGGCCGCCCGGACCTCGCCGTGGAGGCAGCCGAAGGCGGCAAGGTGCTGCTCACGGCCCCGAACGCTGCCGGCAATGACAGCGTCAGCTACAAGATCCAGGACGACAAGAAAGCCCAGTCCGGTGCAGTGATCCGGGTTAAGGCCAGCCCTGATGCCGCACTGAAGGCCCCGGTTGCCAAGGACGATGTGGTCACCCCCGCAGAGACGCTGGGCAAGTCCGCCGTGGACGTGCCGGTCCTCAAGAACGACTCAGACCCCGACGGCGTGGCCTCCGAACTGAAGATCGGCCTGCCGGACGGGAACCCCAACGCCCGCGTCACCGGCGACGGCACCGTGCGCGTCACGCTTGGGCCGGCCGACCAGCTGGTTCCCTACACTGTCACCGATGTTGACGGCCAAAGCGCGACGGCGGTCATCTGGGTGCCCGGGCAGGGGGAGCAACACCCCACGCTGGCCAAGACCGAGACCGTGGAAGTCATGTCCGGGAAGGACATTACCCTCAACCTGGCGGACTACGTCCGGGTGCGGGAAGGCCGCACGCCCCGGATCACCCAGGTGGACAAGGTCCGCATCCTGGGCGGGGAACCGGACAACGTGGTGGCCGGAAACGGCAACGCCCTGCGCTATGCCGCCCTCAAGGACTACGTGGGTCCAGGCTCCATCACCTTCGAGGTGACGGACGGCACAGGGCCGGACGACCCCGCCGGCCTCAAGTCAACGCTGAGCATCATCACCAAAGTCATCCCGGACCCCAACGCCAACCATCCGCCCACCTTCAGCGGAGCCACCCTCGACGTTCCCGCGGGCGAGTCGGCCACCCTGGACCTGAGCAACCTGGCCAAGGACGTTGACGCCGGCGACCAGGACAAGCTCGCCTTCGCTCTCGACGGCGCGCTCCCCGAGGGCTTCAACGCAACAGTGGACAAGGCAACCGTCAAGGTCACCCCCGATTCAGCCCGGGCAGCCGGCTGGAAAGGCAGCATCCCGCTCAAAGTCACCGACGGCCGCTCAGATCCGGTCCGCGCCACCATCACCGCCACCGTGGTGGCCTCCAACCGGCCGCTTCCCACAGCCAACGAGGACGTGGTGGACAAAGCGAACGCCGGCACGTCCGAGACCGTCAACGTCCTCGCCAACGACTACAACCCCTTCCCGGAGACGCCCCTCAGGATCACCTCCGCCACCGTGGAGACCGGATCGGCCGCAGGGCAGCCCGCCGTGGCGGGGGACTCGATCACCGTCACACCGGCCAGCGGGTTCAAAGGCGTGATGGTGGTTCGCTACACCATCATGGACAAGACCGGAGACGTATCCCGGCAGACCGACGGACGGGTCCGGATCACCGTCCGTGACCGGCCCGACGCGCCCTCCGCGCCCACGGCCACGGATGTCCGGAGCCGGACGGCCGTGCTCAAGTGGACACCGCCGTCGGATAACGGCGCGGCCATCACCAAATACACCGTGCACTCCACCAGCGGCTTCAGCCAGGAGTGTGCCACCACCACCTGCACGCTGACCGGCCTGACCAACGACGTCAAGTACGTCTTCACCGTCACCGCCACGAACGAGGTCAGGGAATCCGACCCGTCGCCGGCCTCCAATGAGATCCGGCCGGACGAAAAGCCGTCGCCGCCGGACGCGCCTGCCGTCAAGGCCGGCGACAAGACCATGGAAATCACGTGGCCGGCAGCCAAAACCGAGGGTTCGGCCGTCAAGAACTACAACCTTGAGATCTCACCGCCGCCCGCGAATGGGGCGGCGGTCAAGAACGGCGTGACCGGGCTGAACTACACCTGGCCCGGGCTGACCAACGGCGTCCGGTACAAGGTGCGCGCCCAGGCAGTCAACGAACTGGGCCCCTCAGACTGGAGCCCGTACTCCGCCGAGGACAATCCTGCCGGTGTCCCCGCCGCACCCGCCGCTCCGACGTCGTCCGTGGCATCTTCCGTGGGAACCTCCAACCAGCTCAAGGTGGACTGGAACGAGCCAAACACCAACGGTGACGCCATCAGGAACTACTACGTCACCATGAGCGGCGGCGGCGGGGCAGCCCAAACCCAGATGGTGGCCGGCACCGTCCGGACAGCCAACTTCACCGCCAACAACTCCGAAGCGGCCTACACCTTCACCGTGCAGGCCGAGAACAAGGCCGGGAAGGGCGCGGTCAGTGCGGCGTCCGCCCCGCGCCGCGCCACCGGCAAGCTCGCGCAAGTCTCCGGCGTGAGCGCCACGGAAGCCAACACCGGCGGAGCCGGGCGCTCCGTCACCATCGACTTCCGCGAACTTACCGCCGCCGAACGCAACGGCTCAACGTACGCCGAAGTCAGCTACACCTACCGGGCCAGCACGGGACAGGCCGGTCCGATCAGGCCAGGGCAAACCGTCGGAGGATTCGCCAACGGCAGTTCCACGGCCATCACCGTCATCGCCAACTCTTCGGTGGCCCCCAGTTCCGACGCCAGCACGCCGGCCACCGCCAACCCGTACGGTTCTGCTGGCACGCCGTCGGCCGCCGGGCAGGACGGCGCGGAGAACCAGAAGAACCTCACCTTGAGCTGGGCATCCCCGGCGGCGGGCAGCCACGACATCGCCTACACCCAGATCAGGATCGACGGCGGGGGCTGGGAACGGGTGGCTGCCTCTGGCAACCGCACCATCAACACCGCCGGATTCAACGAGCGGCATTCGATCGACGTACAAACGGTCAATTCGCGCGGCACCGGTGGCCCGGTCGCGTCTGCCTCCGCGCAGTCGGGTGCCGCGAAAACCCGTTGGACCACGCGGCTTGGTCCCGGCATGGACCGCAGCTGTACCGACCTGCCCGGCGCCACGTCATATGACCCGTCGAGGAATACCTGCGATGGCCAAGGCGGCTACGACCGGCCCTGGATGTCGCACCTGGACACGTTCGATGTCATGTGCTGGAAGCCGCACGGCACCACATACAGCGGAGACGGACAGTGGTACTACATCATGCGCGGCTCGCCCAACGCCACCCGCTGGATCCAGTCGCTGCACACCACCCTGGGCTCTCCCGCGCAAAGCGGTGTACCGCTGTGCACCTTCCCGACAGGGGCAACGCCATAGCCGCCGCGGCGCCGGGCAAGTGCCCCGGAATGAGCGGTACACGGGATAGAGGTCCCCATCGCGGGGTCTTGCGGGGCTTCGGTAGGCTTGGCCCGGGGAAAGAAAGCCTACTGCCTGTCCCGCGAACAGGACCGTATCTGGCAACACAATCTGAGGGAAAAGTAACGCTGTGACAACTCTGCTGGGGAAGCTTGGGCTGAAGAAGCGACATAAGAAGGCCGCCGCCGGGACTGCGTTTGGTGTGGTGGTGGCTGTGGTGGTGACGGGTGCGGTGTTGTATCCGGGGTTTAAGACCACTGAGGTTGAGTTGAATGATGGTGGCGTGTGGGTGGTGTCGAAGTCCAAGAATGCTGTTGGGCGGTTGAATTATCCTTCGCGGGTGCTTGATGGTGCGGTGACGCCGGCGTCGACGACGTTTGATGTGTTGCAGCATGCGGGTGAGGTGTTTGTTGATGATGCGACTGGTTCGACGTTGAACCAGGTGTCGCCGGCGAATATGCGCCTGGGTGGGGATAAGCGGTTGCCGGGTTCTGCTGCGGTGAGTTTTGGGGCGCAGACGATTTCGGTGACGGATCCGGCGTCGGGCAAGGTGTGGGCGGTGTCGCCGTCGACGGTGAATGGTTTTGATGAGGAAGCGTCGGAGCCTGTCATGGTGGGTTCTGAGGGGATTGTTTCCGCGGTGGGGTCTGATGACCGGATTTATTCGGCGGATCCGAAGTCCGGGGTGGTGTCCGTGACGGGGGTGGATGCCAATGGTGCGGTGATGTCCTCGGAGTCCAGTACCTGGGAGGGGTTGAAGGGTTCCGGGGATCTGCAGATGACGGTGGTGGGGGACAAGCCGGTGGTGTTGGATGCCGCGGCGGGGAACCTGTTCTTGCCTGGTGGTAAGCGGCTGGTGTTGGAGAATGCGCGGGATGCGAAGTTGCAGCAGGCGGGGCCGGGCAGTGATTTTGTTGCCGTTGCGACGCGGAAGGCGTTGTTGAAGCAGCCTCTGGACGGGGCGGCGGCGAAGACGGTCTCGTTTGATGGTGAGGGCGTGCCTGCGGCTCCGGTGCAGTTGGGCGGGTGTGTGCATGCGGCGTGGTCGGGTGCGAACAAGTACATCCGGGACTGCACCAATGATGCGGATGATAAGAATGTTGCGGTGCCGAAGGCGAGTGCGTCGCCGTCGTATGTGTTCCGGGTGAACCGGGACCTGGTGGTCCTGAATGATGTGAATTCGGGCAACGTGTGGCTGGTGAACCAGAACATGCAGCTGGTCAACAACTGGGACGACGTCGTCCCGCCCAAGAACCAGTCCGATGACCAGGACCAGGAATCGGCGGACAACAACACCATCAACGTCCTGCCGGACCGCACCAAACCCAACCGGCCGCCGGAAACCAAGCCCGACGCCATCGGCGTCCGGCCTGGCCGCACCACGATCCTCAGCGTCCTGGACAACGACTCGGACCCCGACGGCGACGTCCTGACCGCTGCCGTGGCGCCGGAAGCCGCACCCAAATCCGGCACCCTCGAAAGCATCTACGGCGGCACTGCCTTCCAGATCACCGTTCCGGCGGATGCCAAACCAGGCACGGAGACCTTTAACTACAGCGCCTCCGACGGCCGCGGGCTCTCCGCCACCGGGCAGGTCACGCTCAGCGTCGTGGGGCCCGACGAAAACAAGCCGCCCAAGTTCAAGCGCGGCGAGGACACCACCATGCTCGTGGAACAGGGCAAGACGGTCAGCCAGAACATCCTGACGGACTGGATCGACCCCGACGGCGATGATCTGGTCCTGCTCGACGCGAAGGCCGACAACGACCAGGACCAGGTCAAGGTCCGGCGCGACGGCCTCCTCACCTTCCAGGATTCCGGTGCGACCGCCGGCAAGAAGAACGTCCAGGTCACCATCTGGGACGGCCGCGCCACGGTCACTGGCAAGGTGGTGGTCAACGTCCAGCCACCCGGCGCCTTGGCACCGGTGGTCAACGCGGACCATGTCACCGCCGTCGTGGGCCAGGACCTGGTCATCTCGCCGTTGAAGAACGACGTCGACCCGAACGGCGGGGCCCTGCGGCTGGCCCAGGTGGAAGCCAACGGACCGGCCGAACTCGGCCCCGTCACGGACGGCGGCACCTTCACGTTCCGCAGCAGCACCCCCGGGCCGGTGTACCTGACGTACATCGCCAGCAACGGGCCGCAGAGCAGCCAGGGGCTGATCCGCGTGGACGTCGAATCCGGCAACGACGGCGGCGATCCCGTGGCGGTCCACGACGTGGCACTGATGCCTACTGGCGGCAGTGTCCTGCTGGACCCCCTGGCCAACGACTCCGACCCCTCCGGCGGCGTCCTGGTGCTGCAGTCCGTCAAAATCCCGGACAACGCCCCGGTTTCGGTCAGCGTGATCAACCACAGCGTCCTGCGGATCACCGACATCCTTGGCACCAAGGACCCCCTGCTGTTCGAATACACCATGTCCAACGGCAAGAAATCCGCCACGGGCAGTGTCTCGGTCGTGCCCGTCCCGGCGCCCGCCGTGCTCGAAGCACCCCAGCCCAAACCGGACGAGGTGAACGTCCGGGTCAACGACGTCGTCACCATCCCCGTCCTTGACAACGACACCCACCCGCAGGGGCAGGAACTGACCGTGGACCCCGTCCTGCCGCAGGCCGTGGACCCGGCTGACGGCAAGAGCTTTGTTTCCGAGAACACCGTTCGCTTTATCGCGGGCAGCCAGCCCAAGACGGTGCGCGCCATCTACAACGCCGTCGATCCGCAGGGCCAAAAGAGTGCCGCCGCGGTGACCATCCACATCCTTCCGCTGGAAGGTGCGGAGAACTCCCGGCCCCAGCCGCGGAACCTCACCGCCCGGGTGGTGGCTGCCGGGACGGTCCGGATCCCGGTTCCCCTGGACGGCATCGACCCCGACGGTGACTCCGTCCAGCTCACGGGCATCGACAGCACCCCCGCCATGGGCACCGCTACGGTGGGCAGCAACTTCATCGACTTCACCGCGGCCGGCGACGGCGCGGGTACGGACACGTTCCGCTACAAGGTGGTTGACCGCCAGGGTGCCGTGAACACAGGCACAGTAACAGTTGGCATCGCCCCGCGCGGAGAGGTGAACCAGAAGCCCACGCCCGTGGACGACGAAGTCCGGGTCCGTCCCGGCCGCCAGATCGCCGTCGACGCCACCGCGAACGACACCGACCCCGACGGCGACCGCATCCGCATCCTCACCGACGGCATCGAAGCCGATCCTGCACTCCAGGCGACAGTCAGCAGGAACAGCGGCCGCATCATCCTCCTGGCCCCGAACGAGGCAGGAACCGTCAACGTGCGCTACACCATCGCCGATGACCGGGACGCCACCGCCCAGGCCACCATCCGCCTGGTCGTCGATAACAACGTGCCCCTGAAGGCGCCGATCGCCCGTGACGACAGGGTGACCTCAGCCCAGGCAATGGGCAAGACCGCCGTTGATGTCCCGGTCCTGAAGAACGACGAGGACCCGGACGGCGTGGGCGAGAACCTCAAGATCAGCACGGAGGCCACCACCGCCAGGCCTGGCGGCAACGGCAACGTCCTGGTAGACCTGACCAAGGATCCCCAGCTCATCCCATACACCGTGGAAGACGTGGACGGACTGCAGTCCACCGCGGTTATCTGGGTCCCGGGCCTCGGCCAGCAGGTTCCCACCCTGGCCAAGGACGAGGTCATCGAGGTGGTAGCGGGCCAGTCCGTCGACGTAAACCTCAACGAATGGGTGAAGGTCCGCGAGGGCAGGTCGCCCCGGCTGACCCAGGCGGACCGGATCAAGCTCATCGGAGCCGACGGCGGCAACCCCGTCATTGGCGACGGCACCGGCCTGAAATACACCGCGGGGACAGACTACGTGGGCCCCGGGTCCCTGACGTTCGAGGTGACGGACGGAACCGGACCGGACGATCCCGCCGGCCTGAAGTCCACCCTCAGCATCCGCACCAAGGTGCTCCCGGACCCCAACAAGAACAACCCGCCCGAGCTGCTTGGCTCGGACGTGGACGTTCCCAAGGGCGACACGGCCAGCACCGACCTGGGCAAGCTGACCTCCGATCCGGACCAGGATGACGTTGAGAAGATGAAGTATGAACTGGTGGGCGGAGCGCCCGGCGGCTTCAACGTCAGCATCGACGGCAAGACCCTCAAGGCTTCGGCGGCGGACTCCACCGCCACCGGGACCAGGGCCGCCGTCCAGGTCAAGGCAAGGGATCCGCGCGGGCTCGAGGCAACGGCCACGTACCAGCTTTCGGTGACGGCCTCGAACCGGCCCAAGCCGGTGGCCAACGACGACGTCGAAGCGAACGCCGCCGCGGGCAAGCCCGTCACCATCAACGTGCTCGCCAACGACGCCAACCCGTTCCCGGAGACCCCGCTGAAGATCATTGCCGCAAACACCGAAACGGGCAGCGGCAACGTCGGCGTCAATGGCGACTCGGTGACCGTCACTCCGGCGCCCGGTTTTACCGGGACCATGGTGGTGGCCTACACCGTGGAGGACAAGACCGGTGACGCGTCCCGGCACGCCACGGCGCGCATCCGCTTGACCGTCAAGGACAAGCCCGCGGCCCCCACCACGGCGCAGGCACAGAGCGTGGGTGACCGCACGGCGCTGCTGAACTGGACCGCCCCGGCCGACAGGGGCTCCCCCATCACCAAGTACACGGTGTATGGCGAGGGCGGGTTCCGCCAGGATTGCCCGGCCAACACCTGCACCCTTAATGGCCTGACCAACAACACCACCTACCACTTCCAGGTGACGGCCACGAATGAGTTCGGTGAGTCCGACCGCTCGCCGGCCTCGGCCGACGTCCGGCCGGACGTGAAGCCGGATACCCCTTTGGCGCCCTCGCTGAAATTTGGCGACAAGCAGCTGACCGTCAACTGGACCCAGCCCGCCAGCAAGGGATCGCCGGTGAAGTCCTACGACCTGGAAATCTCGCCGGCACCGGCAGGCCAGAACGCACAGATCCAGAACCTGACGTCGGTCAGCTATGTCTGGAAGGGGCTGCAGAACGGCGTTTCCTACAAGGTCCGGGTCCTGGCACGCAACGATGCCAAGGAACCCTCCGAATGGAGCCCGTACTCGGCCGCCGAGGTGCCCGCGGGTGTTCCCGCGACGCCCACCGCGCCGAGCGTGTCGCAGGCAACTCCGGTGGGCTCGCAGAGCCAGCTGCGGGTTGTCTGGTCCGCGCCGAACAACAATGGTGACCCTGTCTCGTCCTACACCTTGACCACTCTCCGCGGCGGTGCGGCGGTGGCCAGCCAGCAGGTATCCGGAACGTCGCAGAACGTCACCGTGGATAATTCGGAAACGAACTACACCTTCACGGTCTCGGCCACCAACAAGGCCGGAACAGGCGGCACGAGTGCCCAGTCCGCCCCCATCCGGGCAGCAGGCAAACCGGGCCAGGTGAGCAGCGGGACGGTCGCGGAAACGGGAACCAGCGGACAGCTGAAAGTGACGTTCACGCCGCTGAGCGAGGCGCAGCGGAACGGGTCCACCGCGAGTGAAATGACCTATTCGTACAACGCTGACGGCAAGAGCGGCCCGATCCCAGCCGGCGGTGGAACCATCGGCGGCATGACCAACGGCAGGGACATCACGGTGACCATCATCGCGACGTCCACGAAAAACACCATGTCCGGCGATGCCAAGGCGATCGGGACAGCCAACCCGTATGGGCCGGCAAGCGCCCCCAGCGTCAACGGCACCACGTCAACGAAGGGCGACGGCCAGGTGCACTGGACCTGGAACGATCCGAGCACGAACGGCCGGCCCCTGAGCTACTACGAGGTCAGTTACGAAGGCGGTGGCTGGATCAACGTTGGAAAGGCCAACCGCTATGACCGCGACGCTGGTGGCTGGAACCAAAGCCGTCAGTTGCGGGTTCGGGCGGTCACGGTGACCGACGGCGCGATCGGGTCGGCCACCTCCAAGTCCGGTGCAGACCCAACCCCGCCGCCGCCCACGGAGTGGAACGTCACGGCCAGCCCGGTGCGCAGCTGCACGGAGCCTCGCCAAGGGACGGACAGCTACGTGGCGGGCAACCCCTCCCAGTGCACGGGCGCGGGCAAATGGCTCGACGCCGGTGCCCCGTCCACGGCCGACCGCTACCAGGTCTGGTACAAGACCTCGAACAACCCCAGCGGTATCTGGTACCACCTGAACTCCGGTATGGCCTCGGGCAACTGGCTCCGCTGTGACACGTCCAACGTGGGCTGCAACCCGCCGAACGGCATGCCGAACCGCTAGCAACCGCATCCATCTTGTGGGCCCGGGTTTCCCGGGCCCACAAGGCAACTTTCGATCCATCTAAAGGAAGCACATTTCATGACCATGACCATGGAGCAGGCCGAATGGTTTGCCGGTACGTTCGAAAAGCTGGTTGCCAACGTGGGGCAGGCGGTGCTGGGCAAGGAACACGTCATCAGGCTGACCTTCACGGCCATGCTGGCCGAGGGCCACGTCTTGTTCGAGGACGCGCCCGGAACCGGCAAGACCTCCTTGGCACGGGCCCTCGCGGCCACCGTGCAGGGGTCCAACAACCGCATCCAGTTCACCCCTGACTTGCTTCCTTCCGACGTCACCGGCGTGACCATCTACGACCAGAAGACGCAGAAGTTCGAGTTCCACAAGGGCCCGATCTTCAACAACATCGTCCTGGCTGACGAAATCAACCGCGCCTCGCCCAAGACCCAGTCCGCGCTCCTGGAAGTCATGGAAGAGTCACGGGTCACCGTGGACGGCGTGACCTACTCCGCCGGCCGGCCGTTCATGGTCATGGCAACCCAGAACCCGATCGAGCAGGCGGGTACCTACCGCGCTCCCCGAAGCCCAGCTGGACCGGTTCCTGATCAAGACCTCCATCGGGTATCCGGACCACGCCTCCACGGTCCGTCTGCTTGGCGGCAACAACCTGAAGGACCGCTCCAAGGAACTGTCCGCCGTCATCACCACCCAGGCCGTGGCGGATATGGCAGACCTCGCCGCCACCGCGCACGTGGACACCGCGGTGCTGGAGTACATTTCGCGGCTGTGCGAGGAAACCCGCAGCGCCCCCGAGACCCGGCTGGGCGTGTCCGTGCGCGGTGCGCTGGCCATGGTCCGGGCCGCCAAGGTCTGGGCTGCCTCGCAGGGACGGAACTTCGTCCTGCCGGATGACATCAAGGAACTGGCACCAGTGGTGTGGACGCACCGCTTCGTGATGGACCCTGAGGCGGAATTCTCCGGCGCCACCGCCGAGGCCGTCCTGGCCAGGATCCTGGCCGACGTCGCCGCCCCGCAGCAGCGCACCAACGCCTGACCGGTCCGGCGCGCAACCAATGGCTGCACGCCGGCCCCTTTTCCTTTCCAACGCAACAACGAAGGCACACCCACATGTCCGACGGCACGTCCACCGGCACCCCGTTGACCCGGTTCGCGGAGCGGTTCCGGCTCCTTTTCCACCGGAACGGCCGCCCCACCCGCCTGCACCCTGCAGCGGTGTGGTCAGAAGCCAGCAACACGGCCCTCCTTGCCCTTACCCCGGCCTGGCGGACCATCCGGACCACCTGGCTGACGTACGTTTGGCCGGTGCTGTCCGTGGTCAGCATCCTGGGCTGGTCCGTCCTCGCCGCCTCGGTCCTGCTGTGGATTACCGGCCAGGCGTTCGGCTGGCAGGAAGCCACGGCAGCCGCCATCGCCGCCTTCGCCATGTTCGTGATCGCGGTCGCCTTCATCCTGGGCCGGTCCTCCTATGGCGTGGTCCTGGACCTTGCCCGGACCCGCGTGGCTGTGGGGGACAGCGCCGTCGGAAGCATCGCCGTCTCCAATACTTCCGCCCGGCCGCTGCTGCCTGCCGCGCTGGAACTTCCGGTGGGCAGCACCACCGCCGTGTTCCACCTGCCCAGGATGAAGCCAGGCCAGGTCCACGAGGACCTCTTCACCATCCCCACCGCCCGGCGCGCCGTCATCGTGGTGGGACCGGTCCGCTCCGTCCGGGCCGACCCGCTGCACCTCCTGCGCCGGCAGGTCCTCTGGACCGAGCCGGAAGACCTGTTCGTGCATCCCCGGACCGTAGCCCTGGCCGGTTCGGCGGCGGGCTTCATCCGCGACCTGGAGGGCATGCCAACCACGGACCTGTCCAGCGCCGACGTCTCCTTCCACGCCTTACGCGACTACGTGCCCGGGGACGACCGCAGGCACATCCACTGGAAGACCACCGCCCGGACCAACAAGCTGATGGTGCGCCAGTTCGAGGAAACCCGCCGCGCCCACCTGGCCATATCGCTGTCCATCAACACGGAGGAATACGCCTCCGAGAACGAATTCGAGCTGGCTATCTCGGTGGCAGGGTCCATCGGCCGGCAGGCCATCCGCGAACAGCGGGAACTGGATGTCCTCACCCAGAAAGGCCCGCTGCGCTGCGAAACCGGCCGCAACCTGTTGGATGACATGACCCGGATCGTCGGCGCCCCGATGCGCCGCACCGCCGTCGACCTTGCCCGGACCCTGGCGGACACCGTCCCCAACGCGTCCGTGGTGTTCTTCGTGGTGGGAAGCAACGTGACCGCCACCCAGCTCCGCTCCGCAGCCGCTTCCGTCCCGCCGGGAGTCCGCAGCCTGGCCGTCCGGGTGGAAGCCGGCGCAGCGCCCACCCGGGCCAACATCGCAGACCTGACCGTCCTGACCCTCGGCGACCTGGCCGACCTTGCCATCGTGCTGAGAAAGGCCGCCGCATGAGCACCGCACCGGGCCAGATCCCGCAAACCCGTACACGCCGCAAAGCCCCCAGCCCGGAGTCCGCCTTCGCCCACGGCCGGCCGTGGCACTTCCTGCTCGACGCCGGCGCCCTGGTTGTCCTCCTGGGGCTGGGCCTGCTCGGCTTCGGTTTGAGCTTCGGCGGCGATCCCTACTACCTGCTGTCCGGATTCGGCGGCATCATCCTTGGCCTGGGCATTGGCGCCGCCAACGCGCACCTGCGCCTGGGCCTGCTGATCACCACGGCCCTGGCGCTGGCAGCTTACTTGGTCTTCGGGACTTGGCTGGCGGTGCCGGACTCGGCCATCGCCGGTTTCGTCCCCTCCCTGGATTCCCTGCGGACCCTGCTCCTGGGCGTCGTGTTCGCCTGGAAGGACATGCTCACCGTCGGGGTGCCGGTGGGAACTGCCGGCGGCGTGCTCATCGTGCCCTTCCTCAGCTCGCTTATCACCGCACTCGTGGCCGCGCTCCTGACGTGGCGCGCGCGGAGCCCCTACCTGCCCCTGCTGCCGGTCCTGGTCCTGTTCGTCGCCGGCATTGCCTTCAGCACCAACGCGGCGTTCCTGACCCTGGAACGCGGCATCGGCCTGACAGTCCTCGGCATAGCCTGGGCCACGTTCCGCCGGGACATCCTGCGGCGGGACAGCACCCGAAGGGTTGCCGTTAACACCCCGCAGGCCGACAGCGGCACGGCCCGGCGTGCCCAAATCCGGCGGCTGGGAATGGCAGCGGGCGTGATTGCCCTCAGCGTGGGCGTCACCGCCGTGGCTGCGCCCCTGGTCAACGCCGGCGAGGACCGCAAAGTCCTCCGCAACGTGGTGGTCCCGCCGTTCGACCCCAAGGACTATGTCACGCCGCTGGCGAGTTTCCGGACCTACGTCAAAGACAAGAAGGACGACACCTTGTTCGTCGTCAAGGGGCTGCCGCGGGACGGCCGGGTACGGCTGGGTGCCTTGGACGCCTTCAACGGGACCAACTACAACATGGATCCCAACGGCTCCGGTAACTTCAGCAAGGTGGGCGACGCCAAGTCCATCAACACCCTTGCCGATTCGGCCGGGGTAGTGCCCACCAACGACTACTCGATCAGCATCAACATCGAGGACTACCAGGGCTTCTTCGTCCCCGGCGGGCGGAAGACCACCGGCATCAGTTTTGACCAGTCCGGTTCCGCCGCGGCTGCAGGCCTCTACTTCAACCCCGGGACGGACACCGCCGTCACCACCAACGGCCTCACCCGCGGCGATTCGTACAGCGTGCAGGTTTCGGATCCCGTCAAGCTTGAGCACGGCCAGCTGACCCAGTACGACTTCGCGAAAGTTTCCCTCCCGGATCCACTGGAGGTGCCGCCCGTCGTAGGCTCCCAGGCCAACGACCTTTCCGCGGACGCCCCCACGGCGATCGACCGGGTCCGCCAGATCGAGGCCCATTTCCAGAAGACAGGTGCGTTCAGTAACGGCCTGGTCAGCGAAGGACAGCTGCCCAGCGTTTCCGGCCACGGCTCGGCCCGGATCCGGAACCTGCTCACCGCCAAGCAGATGCTCGGCGACGACGAGCAGTACGCCGTGGCGATGTCCCTGATGCTCCGGCACCTGGGCATCCCGTCCCGGGTGGTGATGGGCTTCTATCCTGAGCCCACCAGCCCGGAAAACGGTGCCGGCGAAGTGAAGATCACCGGAAAGGACGTCCACGCCTGGGTGGAGGTTGCGTTCGAGCGCGTCGGCTGGGTCAGCTTCGATCCCACCCCGCCCAAGGACAACATCCCCATTCCGCCGGACCCGGAAAGCAAGTCAAAGCCCAAACCGCAGGTGCTGCAGCCGCCGCCCCCGCCACAGGAGCCCGCGGACCTGCCGCCGGACTCGTCGCCGGACGCGCTGGACGCTGACCAGAAGAAGAACAATCCGTGGTTGTTCTGGGGCGCCCTGCTGGGTGCCCTGGGCGTCGTCGCCATCCCCGTGGTGATCCTTGCGCTCCCGTTGTTGCTGATCGCCTTGCTGAAGACACGACGCCGGAAACAGCGTTTCCGGGACGGCCATCCGGCCCAGCGCGTCGGCGGAGGCTGGAGCGAAGTGGTGAGCCTGGCAACGGACATGGGCGCCGCCGTCGACACACGGTCGACACGCCGGGAAAGCGCCGCCGTGCTGGCCGAGGCGTTCCCTGCCAGCCAGGGAACCACAACGCTCCTGGCCCGCCGGGCCGATGCCTCCATCTTCGGCGCCGGCCAGCCCACGGAAGAGGAGGTCAAAGAGTACTGGACCATCGTGGACGGCTCGCTCAAGGAGATGACCGCCACCGTGGGGTTCTGGCGCCGGCAACAGGCACGTTTCTCGCCCCGTTCCCTGCTCAGCGACGCCCGGACCGCGATGAACTCCGGCGGCGGGCTTTCCCTTCGCCGCCTCCGGGCGGGACTGCCTGCGCTGGCAGCCCTGTCCGCCGGCCGTCGCCGCCCCGGCACCGGAGGTACTGACACGCCCGGCACGCCGGCAGGTGACCAACAAGGACCCGGGGCGCCCGCAAGCGAACCGCAGGGCCCTGGCGCGCCTGAGGCCAACCAGCAGGGAACCAGCCGGCCGGAGGCCAACCAGCAGGGAACCAGCCAGCAAGGAACGAACCAGCAAGGACCAAGCCAGCAGTGACCTCCGACGTCGACCGTTGCCCGCGCTGCCAACAAACCGTCCGCGCGGGAGCCACCTTCTGCGCGGCCTGCGGTGCGCCGCTGCCCAACCGGGCGGCGCGCCGCAACCGCGCCCAGGGCCCTGGCCCGCACGATGACCATGCCGGCGCCCGGGACGGGCATGCCGCGCATGCGCCGGGGATTCCCGGTACTATCCCGGTAGTAGAAAGGCCTCCGGCAGCACAGCCGGCGGGCATCGCATATCCGGGTACCGCTCCTGCGGGCACCGATCCGGGCAGTGCCGGCGGTTCCACCAGGGTGGGGGCCGCTCCAGGGGGAGGAACGGGAATGGCAGTAAACCTCGAGCTTGTTCCGGCTGCGGCGGGCAAGCGGTTGGGCGCTGCCGTCATCGACTGGCTGCCCGGCGTGGCAGTGCTGGTGGTGACGTTCGCCATCGGCTTCGCCGGGATCACCCGTTCCCGAAGCGGCGGCTTCATTGTCTATGACACCTCGTCCCTGGTGCTGTTCGGCGGCATCGGCCTCGGGCTGACCCTTGCCTACCTTTTTGTGGTGCTGGGCCTGGAAGCCCGTACCGGCAAGACCCCCGGCAACCTGCTCATGGGCATCCGCAGCGCGGACCAGGACGGCTACGCGCCCGGGGCCGGAGGTGTCTTCCTTCGGGGCGTGATCACCGGCGCGGGCATCCTGCTGTCCCTGGTGGCTGCGGTCCTGGTGGTGGTGTTCAAGTGGTTTGATGCCGCCATGTTCATCCTCGGCCCGCTGCTCCTGATGGGTGCTGTGTGGGCGGTGCTGGTAGTGGTTTCGAGCCAGTGGGACAAAAACGGCGGGCTGCGGGCCTGGAACGACACCGCCGCCAAGACCCTCGTGTTCGACGTCAAGGCGGGGCGCGACCCCATCACCACGGGGGGCATCCAGGGCCCGTACAGCTTCGCGCCACTGGACCTTCCGCCCGTTCAGCAGGTCCTGTCTCCGGTGGCCGGGGCCAGGACGGCCACCACCGCGGCCGCCCGGCAGCCCACGCCACAGCCTGCCCCGGGGCTGGCCGCCCAGGCCCCGCAGCCGCCGGCCGCCCAGGCGCCGCTGCCGCAATCGGCCCAGCCGCAGACAGCCCTTCCCCAGGCAGTCCCGCTGCCGCCAGCCGCCCAGGCCCCGGCATCCCAATTCGCTCCACCCCAGGCGGCGGCACCCCAGGCTCCTGCACCCCAGGCTCCTGCACCGGCCGCTGCGGCTCCATCGCAGACCATGCCCTACACCAGCCCTGCCTCCTTCGCGCCGCCATCCGTGCAGGACGCCCCGTATCCCGCCACCGCCTATCCCGCAGCGACCCAGAACCCGCAGCCCGTCACGCCGCACGCCGCCCAGCCGGCGGCCGGCAGCCACGGGTTCGCCCCGGGCGCCCAGGCGTCCACGGCAGGCCACCGGGTGCCCGGGCCGCACCTTGACGACGACGTCGAACGTACCCAGGTGCGTTCGGATACCGGCGGGCCCGCCCCCGTGGCGGTCCTGCGGATCCGCCTGGACGACGGCCGCGACTTCCAGCTGGACCGCAGCGTCCTGGTGGGCCGCAACCCGGTGGGCCAGCCCGGGGAACAGCATGCCCAACTGCTTGCCGTGGATGATCCCGGACGCTCCATCTCAAAAACCCACCTGCATCTGCTCACCGATGGTGCGGGGATATGGGTTACGGACCGGCAGTCCACCAACGGCAGCGCCGTGACCACCCCTGACGGCCTGCGCACCCCCTTGGCGCCGGGCGTCCCAACGTTTGTTACCCCCGGCTCCAGTGTGCATTTTGGAGACCGCACCTTTTACCTAGGACAGGCATGAACCAGCACCCCGCCAGTGTTTCCTCCACCATCCAGCCGGGGCCGGGCCTTAGCCTCACCTACGGCTACGGGACGGACAGGGGACTCCGCAGGGAGCTGAACGAGGATTCCTACATTGCGGCGGATCCCGTCTTCGCGGTGGCCGACGGCATGGGCGGCCACGAGGCCGGCGAGATCGCCAGCGGCCTGTGCGTAAGGGCCTTGGCCGGGATTCCGCAGCTCGCCACCGGTGAGCGGAGCATTACGGCCGCGGTCCTGCAGCAGTACCTGGTGCGGGCGGACAACTCGATCCGTGAGGCCGCGGGAGCCCGCGCCGGCACCACCCTCACTGGCGCGGTGGTGGTGGAACAGATGGGCATGCCGTACTGGCTGGTGCTGAACATCGGCGACTCCCGGACCTACCGGCTCAGCCAGGGCCGGTTCGAGCAGATCAGCGTGGACCACTCAGAGGTCCAGGAACTCGTTGATGCCGGCGAGATCACCGCCCAGGAAGCCACCGTGCATCCCCGCCGGCACGTGGTCACCCGGGCCCTGGGCACGGGGGATGAGACGGAGGCTGACTACTGGCTCCTCCCAGTCGAGGAAGGAGACCGGGTCCTGGTCTGCTCGGACGGGCTGACCGGTGAACTGGCGGACGAGGACATCCTCCGCATCCTCAGCACCGTGGCCCAACCGCAGGACGCCGTGGATGCCCTGATCCAGGCTGCCCTGCGCAGCGGCGGCAGGGACAACGTCACGGCCATCGTGGTGGACGCCAGGAACGTGGCGAACGACGACGGCGCCGGCACCACCGCGCCACGCTACAGCCCGGCGGACCGGGACGAGGAGACGCTGCCGCGTCCGCTGGCCAACGGCGCGGTGACGCAGCCCTTGCCTGAGCAGCCGGAGGCCGGCACGGACGCCGAGGAGGAGGGTGACGATGACCGCCGCTAGCTACATTCCGGGTAGCTGGCTTGGTGTCGTCCGGTCCGGCACGGCCGTCCTCCTGGGCCCCGAATCACCGGCCGAACTTGCCGGTGCCCTCTGGGAACTCCTGGCAGCCCGGCCGGAACCGCATGAGGTCCTTGCTGCCGTGACCAGCAGCTCGGGCGGGTCGCTGGCCCGCATACCCTCCTTCGGCATCCTGGACTTCAACGGTTCGCTGAGGGTCTTCCTGCGCGGCAACCTCGACCTTCGCGTGGAGCAGCCCGGCGGAGCCGTGGACCTGGACGGCCGTGACGTCACCACCTGGAACGAACGCCGGTTTGTCGTCCCCGGGATGTGCCGGCTGGACATCGCTGACGCCGGCGGAGACCAGCCCGAGCTGCCGCTCGGCGAGGGGGTGGTCTTGCTGCAGGCGCTGACGCTCGGCGTCCCGTCCGGGCCAGCCGCCGTTGCAGCCCCCGCTGCCAAGGAACGGGCCGCAACAACGGAACACCCGGCTGCAGCGGAAAGTCCTGTCGAGGCACAGGGCATGGACCAAGCCGACAACCCGGTTGTCGTCGAAAGCGTGGTTGCGGTCGCAAACCCCGTGGTCGTAGAAAGCGTGGTTGCGCTGGATTCTCCAGGCACGGCCGGGGACCCGGGCGCAGAAGCCAGCGTGACCGACTTTGCCGGGGAGGACGAGCTCCCCGGCACCCCCACTCCTGAGCACGGGGCATCCGCCGAGACGGTTCTGGCAGTGATCGACGAAGACCAGGAGGGGCTCCCCGCGGATACGGCAGACGCCGCGGAGGCCGTGGGGGAAGCCGCCGACCCTGATGCCACGATTGCCCCCGGCACCATCATCCCCCCTGACCCGGCGGACGCGCCCGGCGCGGGGGAAGACGATGGGCCGGAGGAAGATGCGCCGCCGGCCGGTGACACCGCATCGGCTGAAGCGGGTCCCGCGGTGGAAATGACCACGTCCTACGACCACCTGTGGGACCGCACCGTGATGCGGAACATCGAGGACGCGGCAGTCCGTGAGGACCCGGACGCCGACTCCGGCCTCATCGCTGTCAGCCCGCAGCCCGCCCTGCCTGCGGCCGAACAGCCCGCCGCCCTGGGCCCGGCCGACGACGCGTCCACGGCCGGACAGCAGTCCGGTTCCGACGCCGGGCCGGGCGCCGGGGCGGACGGTTCCGCGGGCAGCGACCCAGCCTGGGGCGCCAGGCGGAGCCCCAACCCCACCCCGGATCCCGGGCCGGAAGCGCAGGCTCCCGCCCCGCCTCCCGCCGGCGGCCTCATCGATTCCGTACCGTGGCGCACCGGCGGAAACGCGGCCGCTCCGTCGTCGTCCCCGTCCGGCCCATCCTTGGGGACACCTCCTGCCGTCACCCCACCGGCAGGCCCTGAAGCATCTGCGAACCGTGCCCCCGCGCCGGCCTTCCCCGCAAGCCAGGCCCCTGCGGCAGGAACTCCCGACCAGGCCCCTGCCGCCGGCTTCGATCCCGACCATGACGGCGAGACTGTCATGAAGAGCAGCCTCCCCGGAATGGCTCCGCATCCAGCGGCGCCGGCCGTCCAGCAGGACCCCGCCAATGGACCAATGGTGCTGGCCCGCGTCTGTGCCCAGGGCCACGCCAACCCACCCACACGTGCCCTCTGCAGCGCCTGCGGGGGCAGCCTGCTGCCGGACGCCGTCCAGGTGGCGCGCCCCAGGCTGGGGCGGGTGCGCCTGTCCACCGGCGACGTGCTGGACCTCGACCAGTCGATGGTCATCGGGCGGCAACCGTCGGTATCCCGCGTCCAGGGCGGTGTGATGCCGCGCCTGGTGCAGGTGGCGAGCCCGGGCGGTGACATTTCCAGGTCCCACGTCGAAGTCCGGCTCGAAGGCTGGCACGTCATGCTCTGCGACCTGAAGGCCACCAACGGCACCGTGTTGGTGCGTGAGGGCCAGCCGCCGCGCCGCCTGGCCCAGAACGAGATGGCCATCCTGCTCGATGGCGACATCGCGGAACTGGGCGACAACATCTCACTGCGTTTTGAGGAGATTCCTTGAGTTCCAAACGGCCCGTAGCGCCGCCGCCCCGGATCCAGGGGTTCACGTACATCAGCCTGCTCGGCTCGGGCGGGTTCTCTGACGTCTACCTCTACGAACAGGACAGGCCGCGCCGGAAAGTCGCCGTGAAGGTGCTGCTCTCCGATTTGAAGACCGAGGGCGCCCGCCGGCGCTTCGAGTCCGAAGCCAACCTGATGGCCCAGCTGTCCTCGCACCCTTACATCGTCACCATTTTCGAAGCGGAAGTGACCGACGACGGGCATTCCTACCTGGCCATGGAGTACTGCTCCCGGCCCAGCCTGGACGTGCGCTACCGGCGGCAGCGCTTCAGCGTTGACGAGGTCCTGGCCGTCGGCATCCAGGTGGCGTCCGCCGTCGAAACCGCGCACCGTGCCGGCATCGCCCACCGCGACATCAAGCCGGCCAACATCCTGGTGACGGACTACAACCGCCCGGCCCTGACCGACTTCGGCATTTCCGGAACCCTGGCAGGCGACACGGACGACGACTCGGGGATGTCCATCCCGTGGTCCCCGCCCGAGCAGTTCCGGGATGGAAGCGTTGACGGCGTCATGGTGGACGTATGGGCCCTCGGCGCCACCCTCTATACCCTGCTGGCCGGCCGCTCGCCCTTCGTCATGCCCGGGGCGGACAACTCCCAACGCGAACTGATCAACAGGATCAGCAACATGGCCCTTCCGCGGTTGGGCCGGGCCGACGTGCCGGAGTCGCTGGAACTGGCGCTGTCCACCGCCATGGCCAAGTCCGCACAGTCCCGCTACAGTTCCGCGCACGCATTCGCCCTGGCACTGCAGCGCATCCAGGCCGAACTGAACCTCTCCGTCACGCCCTTCGAAGTACTGGAGGAACCGCAGCAGGAGGAAAGCCACCCGGACGACGGAACCGAGGAAACCCGGGTCCGCAGCATCGCCGCCATTGATCCCGAACGGACCGGCAGCGCACCGACGTTTCCCGCGCGCACCCGCCCCAGCCAGCCCGGCGGCACTGACGCAACCGGTCCCGGGGGAGGTGCCGCCCCGCCGTCGCACTTCACTCCCGCCGCGCCCGGCCAATGGCAGCCCGCCCCATCCGTACCCCACCTTCCAGCCGGGCCGGCCGCACCGGAGGCAGCCGACGGCGTCCGGGCGGGGGAGTGGGCACAGTCAACCGTGCTGCGGGGCAGCGCCGCGGCACCACACTATGGTGCGCCCGTCACCGGTCTGGCGGGGAGCAGCGAAGATCCGGCGTACGCCGCGGACGCTACGGTCCAGCGGGCGGTAAAAACCGCGGAGCCACAGCAGGCGCCCGAGGCCGACCACGGCAAACGCAACCTCTGGCTCGCCCTCGCCGGGGGAACCCTGCTGGCACTTGCGGCGGTGGTGGGCATCGTGGTGGCGAACACGGCCACCGGAACCCCCAAGGCCGTGGAAACCCAACAGGTCAGCAAACCTCCCGCGGACGCCCTGGACAACGGCACCGTCCCCGACGTCGAAGGTCTCAAGGGCTCCATCGGGGCCGACGGGCAAGCCACCTTCACCTGGACCAACCCGCAGCCCAAGGACGGGGACACCTACAAGTGGAAGGTGTACACCATTGGCGGCAACAGCGCGGAATTCACGTCCGTCGCGAACCCGCCCGTCAAGATCCGGCCCAATCCCGGCGGACAGACCTGTATCCAGGTGATGATCGTGCGCACCGACGGCGCATTTTCACCCATGGAGGAGGGCTCCATCGCCTGCACCGGCCAATGAGCGGCCTGCACGAACCGGCGGGGCGGCCGCTCCGCACCACCAGCACTGACGGTTACCGCAACACTTCTGCCTTGAGGAGGCACAGATCATGGGGGATCTAGCAATAGATTTCTGTGGCGAATGGTACGAGCCATCCGACGAGGACATCTTCAACATCGGCCGCGAAGGCGACCTTGAAGTGGACGACAACCCGTACCTGCACCGGCAGTTCCTGCAGGTTGCCCGCTACGACGGCATCTGGTGGCTCAGCAACGTCGGCAGCATGCTCTCCGCCACGGTGGCCGACGCTTCCGGTGGCATGCAGGCGTGGCTTTCCCCCGGCGCCCGGATCCCGCTGGTGTTCAGCCACACGAACATTATTTTTACGGCCGGCCCGACCACCTATGAGTTCGCCGTGCACCTGAAGACGCCGTCCTTCCGGCAGGAAGCCCGTGAGGACAGCAGCGGCGGCGACACGACGATTGGACCGGTGGTCTTCACGGATGCCCAGAAGGCCCTGATCGTGGCGCTCGCCGAGCCGGTCCTCCGGCGCGAAGGCACCGGCTTCAGCACCATTCCGTCCTCGGCCGCGGCCGCGAAGACGCTGGGCTGGGCGCTGACCCGCTTCAACCGGAAGCTGGACAACGTCTGCGACAAGCTGGACAGGGTGGGCGTCGTCGGGCTGCGCGGAGGCGGCGGCAAACTGGCCACCAACCGCCGTGCCCGGCTGGTGGAGCACGCCGTCACCACGCACCTGGTAACACCCGATGACCTGTACCTGCTGGAGAAGATGAGGGGCGTGGACGAAGGATGAGGATCCGCCTGACACTCCGCCGCGAGCCCGCCGACGCCAAGGATCTGGCCGTCACGGTGGACGGCCTGGCCACCGTGGCCGACATCGCCACCGTGTTGTGGGCTGCTGATCCGGACCGGAAAGGAACGCCCCCTCCGGAGAACCTCTCGCTGCGCATCGATGAAGCGTTCGTCGGTGCCGGCATCAGCGGAAATGTCCTGGCCCGCCAGGACAACCTGCTCGAATCAGGCCTGCGCCCCGGCTCGGTGGTATCGCTGGCCCAGGTCAGCGAGCAATTCCATGAGCCCGGCGCCGGCCGCGGACCGGCTGCGGCCACCTTGCGTGTCCTGTCAGGGCCCGACGTCGGCCGCGAATTTTCGCTGCCCACCGGCACCAGCTACATCGGCCGGGACCGGGACGTCGATATCCGCCTCACGGACCCCCTCACCTCCAAGCGGCATGCCCGTATCACCGTGGCAGAGGGCATCGAGATCGTGGACACGAACTCCGCCAACGGCCTGTTGATGGACGGACTTCCCGTCACGCGCGCAACCCTGAACTCCTCCGACACGGTGACGCTGGGGGACACCACGGTCACCGTGGTTCCGCTGGGCCACAACCATGCGGCAGCGCCGACGTCGCCCCTGGTGGACTTCAACCGTTCCCCGCGGGTGGTGCCCCGCTTCGAGGTGCCCAAACGGGTCCTGCCCTCCGGCCCCAAACGCCCCGAAGACCACCCCTTCCCGTACATCATGCTGGTGGCGCCGCTGATGATGGGCGCCGTGATCTTCGCGGTCACGCAAAACGTGCTGTCCATGGTGTTCATGCTGATGATGCCGTTGTTCATCGTGGGCCATTACGTGGACCAGAAGATGCGGACCAGGAAGCAGCAGAAGGAGCAGCTCAAGCAGTTCCGGGCGTCCATGGCGGCGTTCCGGCAGGACCTGACGGAACTGCAGCAGGTGGAGCGGGCTGTCCGGCTGCAGGAAGCACCGTCGGTCAGTGACACGGTGGATGCCATCTATAAGCTGGGCCCGCTGCTGTGGACCCACCGCCCGGAGCATTCCTCGTTCCTGGGCCTCCGGTTTGGGCTGGGAACGGCGCCGTCCCGGGTCCCGCTGGAGGAACCCTCCAGCAATGACACCGAAGTACAGTACAGCCGCGAAATCCAAGACTGCATCAAGCAGTTCAGCGAGATCGAAGGCGTTCCGGTTGTCTCCCAGCTGCGGACCTCCGGTGCCTTGGGCATCGCCGGTGCCCGCGGCCTGGTGGACGATGTGGCCCGGGGAATGGTGCTGCAACTGGTAGGCCTGCATTCCCCGGCCGAGGTTGTCCTCACCGCCATCACATCCGCCCAGTCGCGCGGGCGCTGGGATTGGCTGCAGTGGCTGCCGCACGTCGGCTCCGGCCACAGCCCGCTGGGCGGGGACCACCTTGCGGCGGGCTCGGCCGGCGGATCCTCCCTGCTGGCCCGGCTTGAGGACCTGGTGGACGCCCGCGAAGCCGCGGCCAAGCGGTCGGGCCCGGAGCTGCGCCCGGGCATCGACCCCGACAAGCACGACCTCGAAGAGCCTGTCCTGCCCGCCGTGCTGGTGGTCGTGGAGGATGACGCGCCCGTCGACCGCGGCCGGCTGACCCGGCTGGCCGAGCGGGGACCCGACGCCGGCGTCCACGTCCTGTGGGTGGCCACGGACATCCAGGCGCTGCCGGCCGCCTGCCGCGACTTCATGGTGGTGGACGGCGAGCACGGCACCACCACCGGACAGGTGCGCCTGGGCCGGCACACCTACCCGGTCAGCTGTGAGAGCGTGGACGCGGAGCTGGCGGCCCAGCTCGCGCGGATGCTGGCTCCCGTGGTGGATGTGGGCAAGCCGGTCAACGACGACTCCGACCTGCCGCGGGCCGTTTCCTACGCCACCCTGATCGGCAAGGACTTCCTGGACAACCCGCAGGCGGTGGCCGAGCGCTGGACCGAAAACAACTCCGTACACGCCACCGCCGTGGCGAACCGCAAGGACAACGGCACCCTCCGCGCACTCGTGGGTTCCAAAGGCGTCGAACCGCTCTACCTCGACCTGAAGAATGAAGGCCCGCACGCCCTGGTGGGCGGTACCACCGGTGCAGGAAAGTCCGAGTTCCTGCAGTCCTGGGTCATGGGCATGGCCGCCGCCTACAGCCCGGACCGGGTGAGCTTCCTGTTCGTCGACTACAAGGGCGGCGCCGCGTTCGCGGACTGCATCAACCTGCCGCACACCGTGGGACTGGTCACCGACCTTTCCCCGCACCTGGTGCGCCGGGCCCTGACGTCCCTGCGCGCCGAGTTGCACTACCGCGAACAGCTGCTGAACCGGAAGAAGGCCAAGGACCTGCTGGCACTGCAGCGGGAAGCCGACCCGGACGCACCGCCCTACCTGATCATCATCGTGGACGAGTTCGCCGCCCTGGCCAACGAGGTTCCCGAGTTCGTTGACGGCGTGGTGGACGTGGCGGCCCGTGGACGGTCCCTGGGCCTGCACCTCATCCTGGCCACCCAGCGGCCGGCCGGTGTCATCAAGGACAACCTCCGCGCCAACACCAACCTTCGCGTGGCCCTCCGCATGGCCGACGAGGAGGACGCCACGGACATCCTGGGCGTCCCGGACGCTGCCTATTTCGATCCCGCCATCCCGGGCCGTGGCGCAGCCAAGACCGGCCCGGGCAGGATCCAAGGGTTCCAAACCGGTTACGCGGGCGGCTGGACCACGGACAAGCCGCAGCGGCCGCAGATTGACATCGTGGAGATGGCCTTCGGTTCCGGTCCCAGCTGGGAGGCGCCCGCGCCCGACAAGCCCCTGGCGCAGGAGCCTGCCGGCCCCAATGACATTGCACGGATGACGTCCACGATCGTGCACGCGGCGGACTCGCTGGACATCAGGGCGCCCCGCAAGCCGTGGCTGGATGAGCTGGCCAAGACCTACGACTTCTCCAAGCTGCCTAATCCCCGCACGGACGAACAGCTGCTGCTGGGCGTTGCCGACGACCCCGTGCACCAGGAGCAGCCCACCGTGTTCTACGAACCGGACAGGGACGGCAACATGGCCATTTACGGCACGGGCGGCTCCGGCAAGTCGGCCGCACTGCGGGGCATCGCCATTGCCGCCGCGGTGACTCCGCGCGGCGGACCGGTCCACGTTTACGGCATCGATTGCGGCTCCGCGGGATTGCGGATGCTCGAGGAGCTTCCGCACGTCGGTGAAATCATCAACGGCGACGACGTCGAACGCGTGGGGCGCCTGCTGCGGCTCCTGCGCGACATCGCCGAGCTGCGGTCAGCGCAGTTCGCCGAGGTACGTGCGTCCACCATCGTCGAATACCGGAAGCTCGCGAACCGGCCGGACGAGAAGCGGATCTTCGTGCTGGTGGACGGCATGTCGGCGTTCCGTGAGGCATACGAGCACAGCAAGCTCTCCGGACTGTGGGACATCTTCCTCCAGCTGGCCACCGACGGCCGCACCCTGGGCATCCACCTGGTGGTGACGGGCGACCGGCCAAACGCCGTGCCGGCCTCCCTGCTGGCCTCGATCCAGCGCAGGCTGGTCCTGCGACTGTCCTCCGAGGACGACTACATCTCCCTGGATGTGCCCAGGGACGTCCTTACCGCCACCTCGCCCCCTGGGCGCGGTCTCCTCGACGGCCTCGAAGTCCAGCTGGCAGTCCTGGGCGGTAACTCGAACCTGGCCCTGCAGGCCCGCGAAGTCCACAAACTCAGCGAAGCCATGCAGCGCCAGGGCCTGGACACCGCCCCCGGAATCGAACGGCTCCCGGACCAAGTGGACCTGGACGTCCTGCCCGCCGGCAGCCCGGACCTGCCCGTCATCGGCGTGGACGACGAATCGCTGCAGCCGGCCGAGGTCATGGCCCGCGGCCCGCTGCTCCTGGCGGGCCCGCCAGGGTCCGGGCGTACCGTTGCACTGGTCACCCTGGCCTACGCGCTGCGCCGGTCCAACCCCGCCACCGAGCTGATCTACCTCGGCTCCCGCCGCTCCGCCGTCGCGTCCCTGCCCATCTGGAACCGTTCCGTGGTGGGCCCGGATGATCTCGCCGAGGTGGTGGAGGACCTGGTGGAGCACTCAACCGGAAACCCCGGTTCGGTGGCCATCTTCATCGAGGGCCTCACCGAGTTCACGGACACCATCGCCGAATCCGGCATTGCCCAGCTGGTCACGGCGTCCCTCAAGGCAGACCAGTGGGTGATCGGCGAGTCCGAGTCCTCCACCTGGTCCTCGGCCTGGCAGCTTGCCCAGCCCTTCAAATCCGGCCGGCGGGGACTGCTGCTCAACCCCGGGGATATCGAAGGGGACGGCCTGCTCAACACCTCCCTGGGCCGGGTCAGCCCGGACTTCATTCCCGGCCGGGGCTACGTGGTGGGACGCGGCAAGGCACGGAAGATCCAGGTGGCGTTGCCGCCCGAAAACCGGGACTGAGCAGCCCGGAGATGTGCGGGGCCGCCGCAGCCGCGGATTTGCGGCCCCGCACGGCGCTGTAGAAGACTACCGGGGACACCAGAAAGCCGCGGTGGGGGGACTGCGCGCAGCGAAAGGTAGCAATGGCCCCGTCCGCACCGGTTCTCCGCACTGTTTCGACGACGGCAACAGCAGCTGTCATGGCATTGGCCCTCGGCATCTTCCCGGCCGGGGCGGCGGCCGCCGCCCCCCTGGCCTCACCTGCCCAGCCTTCATCCACCCAGGTGTCGGGAACCCAAACGACGCCGGACTGCGGGCTGCTCTGCCTGCCCGTCCTTGCCAGCAGTCCGGACACCGGCCAAACCGGGCGGCCGCGCAAGTCCAAGGACCCCGTACCGCCGACCGCCCAGCCCGCGCCTCCCGCCGCCGAAGCTCCGGTCCAGCCGCCACAGCCCGCCGGGCCCCCGGCCGCCACCGCGCCACCAGCCGACGCTTCGGTGCCGGCTGCAGACGCGGAAGCAGCATCCGACGGCGCGCCAACCGCAGTCCCATCGGCCGACGCCGGGTACCGCCCGCCCACCGGTCCTTCCAGCGGGGTGGACTGGAACAGCCCGGTCACCCGGTCTGCGGCGCCAACCCAGCTGGCTGCCGTTTCTCCCGCCCGGGGCGAAGGCCCCGGCGGCCCGGCGCTCCTCCCCATCGCACTGGGAACGGTGCTGTTGGCCATAGCGGCCGGCGCGTTCGCCTGGTGGAACCGCAACCGGCTCCGGTCGCACTGACGCCGGCTCCGCGCCGCCCTGTCCCGTGCCGCGCCGCCCTGCCAAGGAAATCGTCGGAGGGGTAGGGCAAGATAGGTCTGTGAGTACAGGACCAGGACCCGCAGAACAGACCGCCGCCCGGACCGCGGCCCCGCACGAGCCCGAGGCCATCCCCACCGAAGCCCTCCGCGAGGAATACGAAAACCTCGCGGACCTGGTGCGGAAGTACCGGTTCGCCTACTACCAGGAGGATGCGCCCCTGGTCTCGGACGCCGAGTTCGACACCCTCTTCCGCCGCCTGGAAGAGATTGAGGCCCTGCACCCGGAACTGGTGGCCAATGACTCGCCAACCCAGGAAGTCGGCGGCGAGGTTTCCGCCGCATTCGCCCCGGTGGAGCATCTGCAGCGGATGTACAGCCTGGAGGACGTCTTCTCGCTTGAGGAACTCGAAGCCTGGCTCAACCGGGCGGAGGCAAGCATCGCGAAGATCGGTGACGGCGGCACCAAAGCAGCATGGCTGACTGAACTCAAGATCGACGGCCTCGCCGTCAACCTCCTGTACCGGGACGGAAAGCTGGTGCGCGCGGCCACCCGCGGCGACGGTGCCACCGGCGAGGACATCACCCACAACCTGCTCACCATCAAGGAAATCCCGCAGGAACTGCACGGCAGCGGCTTTCCCGCCGAGATGGAAATACGCGGCGAGGTCTTCATTCCCTCCAAGGCGTTCGCCGAATTCAACGACGCCCTGATCGAGGCCGGCAAGGCCCCGCTGGCGAACCCCCGCAACGCGGCGGCGGGTTCATTGCGGCAGAAGGACCCCGCCGAAACCGCAAAGCGGCCCCTGAAAATGTTCGTGCACGGCATCGGCGCCCGAGAGGGGCTTGAAGCGCGCAGCCAGTCGGAAACCTACCATCAGCTCAAAGAATGGGGCCTGCCCGTCAGCCCGTACTTCGAGGTGCTGGCGGCCCGCGACGACGTTCTGGGTTTCATCCAGCGGTACGGGGACCAGCGCCACAAGCTGCTCCACGAAATCGACGGCATCGTGATCAAGGTGGACGATTTCGCCACCCAGCGCGCCTTGGGCAACACCACCCGCGTTCCCCGCTGGGCGGTGGCCTACAAATACCCGCCCGAGGAAGTCCACACCAAGCTGCTGGACATCCAGGTCAATGTGGGCCGCACCGGCCGCGTAACCCCCTTCGGCGTCATGGAGCCGGTCAAGGTGGCCGGATCCACCGTGGAAATGGCCACGCTGCACAACCAGGACGTGGTGAAAGCCAAGGGCGTGAAGATCGGCGACATCGTCATCCTGCGGAAGGCAGGGGACGTCATCCCCGAGATCGTTGGCCCGGTCCTGGCCCTCCGGGACCAGCAGGATCCGCCGGTCCGGGACTTCGTGATGCCCGCCGAATGCCCCTCCTGCGGAACCCCGCTGGCCCCCGCCAAAGAGGGCGACGTGGACGTCCGCTGCCCCAACTCCAAGTCCTGCCCGTCCCAGCTCCGCGAGCGGGTATTCCACGTGGCCGGCCGGGGCGCGTTCGACATTGAGGCCCTGGGCTGGGAAGCGGCCATCGCCCTGACCCAGCCGGCCGAACCTGAAGTGCCTCCGCTCACGTCCGAAGCACGGCTGTTCGACCTCACCCCCGAGGACCTGGCCGAGGTACGGATCCGCCGGGAGAAGAAGTCCAAGGGCGTCCCCACCGGGGAGTTCGAGCTGGTGCCGTACTTCTACAGCAAGGGCACCGCCAAATCGCCATCCAAGCCAACCGCCAACACCCAGAAACTGTTCAAGGAACTGGAGAAGGCCAAGACGCAGCCCTTGTGGCGGGTCTTGGTGGCGCTGTCCATCCGGCACGTGGGCCCGCGGGCGTCACGCGCCCTGGCGCAGGCCTTCGGCACCATGGACCGCATCCGGGCAGCCAGCGAGGAGGAGCTCGCCCACGTTGACGGCGTAGGACCTACCATCGCCGCCGCACTCAAAGAGTGGTTCGCCGAAGATTGGCACGTGGAGATCGTGGACCGTTGGGCGGCTGCGGGCGTCCGCATGGAGGACGAACGGGACGAGTCCATGCCGCGGACCCTGGAGGGCCTCACCGTGGTGGTGACGGGCTCGCTGCCCAACTTCAGCCGCGACGAAGCCAAGGAAGCCATCCTGCTGCGCGGCGGCAAGGCCGCGGGCTCCGTTTCCAAGAACACCAGCTACGTGGTGGCGGGGGAAAGCGCCGGGAGCAAGCTGGACAAGGCCGAACAGCTGGGGATCCGGGTGCTGGATGAGGACGGCTTCAGGCAGCTGCTCGACGGCGGGCCGGCAGCCCTGGGCGACGCCGCACCCGACGGCACCACACCGGACGCCGACGCCGCGGACCACCACGCCGCGGACCAAGGCAGCCCGGACCAAGGCAGCGCCCGCCACAACACGCCCGACGACACCACTGTGGAGGAAAGCGCATGACATCCGCGTCTGAACTGTTGGATGTGGCCCGCCAGGCCGCCGCGGCCGGTGCGCAGGTACTGTCCGGCCGTGACGGCAACGCCCTGGACCCCAACAACAAGGGTGCGGCCGGGGACTGGGTCACTGCCTTCGACATCGCCGCCGAGGACGCCGTGCGCGCCGTGATCGCCGCCGCCCGCCCTGGCGATATTGTCACCGGGGAGGAACAGGGAACGACGCGCCCCGCTGAATCCACGGGGTACCGCTGGTCCATCGATCCCCTGGACGGAACCACCAACTTCATCCGCAACATCGTCTACTACGCCACCTCCGTGGCAGTGGCCGATGCCGACGGCGTCTGGCAGGCCGGCGTCGTCAACGCCCCAGCCTTGGGGCGGGTGTACTACGCCGCCCGCGGCCAGGGCGCGTGGCTGGAGGAGCGGGGAACGCTCACCCGGCTGGAAGGGCCGGTTTCGGGCCGTACCGGGCAGATCCTGGCCACCGGGTTCAGCTACGAGCCGGCCGTCCGCTCCGAGCAGGCGGCAGCGTTCGCCACGCTGATGGATGGCTTCGCCGACGTGCGGCGGCTCGGCTCCGCTGCCCTGGACCTGTGCATGGTGGCGGACGGGACACACGACGCCTACGGCGAACGCGGCCTGAACGAGCATGATTTCTCGGCCGGTGCCCTGATCGCAGAGGAAGCAGGCTGCTGGGTGCGCCGGCCGCGGTTGACCAGTCCGCTCGACGGCGGTCCCTCCGACGACGAACGCCTGGACGCCTGGACCTGCGCGGCCGGGCTGGAACTGTCAGGAAAGTTTCCGCTCTAGGTGTACCGAGCCAAGCGCGCTGTCCGCCGGCCGGCCTGGGTGCGGCGGTAACTCCTCCCGGTACTGATAGTTCGATCACGGAAAGCCCCGTTTGGGCCCGCGGGGACCCGAACCGCCACTACCATTGACGGGTGCAGCCGCAGCTAACCATCCGTCCCGCCGTCGAAGCCGACTTCGGCGACGTCGCCCGCATCACCGGCGACTCCTACCTCGCCGCAGGGTACTTCGACGACGCCGCCCACCCGTACATGGTCAAGGTCATGGACGTTGCGGCGCGCGCGGAGCAGGCCACCATCTGGGTGGCTGAACGGGAGGGGTCGGTCATTGGCTCGGTCACCCTGGCACTTGCCGGTGAACCGTACGCTGACATTGCCCTGCCGGACGAACTGGAATTCCGGATGCTGGTGGTGGACCCTGCCGTCCAGCGCAGCGGCGCCGGACGCGCCATGGTGGAAGCCATCATCAGCCATGCCCGAACCCTGCCGGGTATCCGTGCGGTGGCACTGACCACGGGGAAAGACTGGGAAAGCGCGCATGGCCTGTACCGCAGGACCGGCTTCCACCGGGTGCCTGAACGGGACTGGTTCGTTCCCGGAACCGACACAAAACTGCTGGTTTACCGGCGCGACCTGTAGCGGCCCTACAGTGGTGGCGACCCATTCCAGCTTTGAAAGGCCCACCCATGCGTAAAACCTTCGGCACCGGCTCCGTCTGGGAGCAGACGCTCGGCTATTCCCGCGCCGTCCAGGTGGACAACACCCTCTACATCTCCGCCACCGCGGCCAGCGGCGACGACGGAATCGTGGGAGACGACTTCTACACGCAGACCCAGTACATCCTGCAGAAGCTCGGCAAGGTCCTGGCCGACGCCGGCTTCGCGTACGAAGATGTGGTGCAGTCCAAGCTGTACCTGACGGACATCAGCAAATGGGAAGAGGCCGGCCGGGCACACGGCGAAGTATTCGGCGAGATCCGCCCCACCCTCTCCCTGGTCCATGTGCTGCCGTTCCTTGACCCGAACATGCTCGTCGAGATCGAACTGGTCGCCCGGAAAGCTGCCTGACGCTCTCCCTGCCCTACCTTGCCGGCAGGCCGTAGCGGTGTTCCGGCCTGCCCGTGGTGCCGTAGCGCAGCTGGATGTCCACGGCGCCGTCGTCGGCCAGCGACGACAGGTAGCGCTGCGCCGTGGCGCGGGAGACGCCCACCCGGGCGGCCACCTCGGCGGCGGAATACTGTTCGCCCGGAGCCAGTGATTCCAGCACCGCGGCTTCGGTTGCCGAGCGGGGTTTCGACGACGACGTGACGTCCCCGGGGATCAGCGACCGTTTTGCGCGTTCCACGGCCTCCTGGTCCAGGGCCCCGGCCTGGCCCAGGAGGCGCCGGTACCTGGCATAGGAACGAAGCTGCTGGGACAGCGACTCAGCGGTGAAGGGCTTGAGCAGGTACCCCAAGGCGCCCCGGCGGAACGCCACCCGGACGGAGGCGGCATCCGAGGCGGCGCTGAGGATGATCGTGTCCACATCCAGCTGCTGCAGCAAGTCCAGGCCGGACGCATCGGGGAGGTAGACATCCAGCAGCACCAGGTCCGGGCGCAGGCTGTGGATGGCCTGCAGTGCAAGCGAGGCCGTGCCAACGGGGGCCAGGGCCAGGAACCCGGCCACGGAGTCCACGTAGGCTGCGTGCAGCTTGGCCACATGGAAGTCGTCGTCCACGATCAGGACCCGAAAATCATCAGCCATTGTTGTCCTTTCCGGCTGCCCCGGGGGTCTTCGCGGCAGGGTTTCCCGCCGTCGTGTGCGGGAGGACCGCCATGAAGACGGCGCCCGGCCCGCCGGCGGTGCCGCGATCCAGTACTTTGACGTCGCCGCCTCGGCGGCGTGCCAGCTGCTGGGCCAGGGCCAGGCCGAAGCCCTGCCCGCCACCGGCACGCACCGGGCCCGCAGCGGTGGTGAATCCTTCTACGAAGACGCCTTCGGGATCGGTTCCGTCCGCCAGCCCGTCGCCCGAGTCCGCCACCACGATGTGCAGCGTCCCGCCGTCGTCGCCCGGCTCATCCAGCACCTCGAGCTCAACCCAGCGGTCCGTCGAGGATCCTACCACGGCGGCGTTGACGGCGTTGTCGATCAGGTTCCCCAGCACCGTGGTCACATCCTGGGCCTCCGTGACCTGGCCGCGGACCAGGGTTTCGGGCCCGATGCGGAGGGCGACGCCGCGTTCGTCCGCTTCCACGCCCTTGGCCCCCACAAACGCCTGCAGGTAGGGGTCCTGAAGCAGTTCGGCCTGGTCCACGGGGAACTTCAGCGGACCGGTGGCGGCCAGCCCGGCCAGGTAGTCACGGGCCTCCTGGTGCTGCCCGATGCCCAGGAAACCGGCCAGGGTGTGCAGCTGGTTGGCGAACTCGTGCCGCTGGGCGCGCAGGGCCGTGGACATGGTGCCCACGGCGTCCAGCTGCCGGGTGAGCTCCTGCAGCTCTGTGCGGTCGCGGAGCATGATCACCCAGCCCAAGTCCTCCCGGCGGTGCAGCGCCTTGCGGGCATTGACCACCAGGACCCGGCCGCCCGCCACCAGTTCCAGGGCATCCGGCCCCGTGGCATTCCCTTCCGGTCCGGCGGCAGCCAACCGCGGAGCGGCGGCCACGGGGGCGGGGCTGGTGAGTGACTTCAGCTGGGCGGGAACGGGGGCGTCCTCCCACCGTGTCCCGGACAGGTCGGGCAAATCGAGCAGGCGCTGCGCCGCGGCGTTGAACACGCTGACCCGGCCGTCGGCACGGACGCCGATGACGCCGTCGTCCACGCCCTGCAGCACTGCCACTTGGTCGTGGACCAGCGTGCTGATCTCTTCCGGTTCCAGGCCCAGGGTGAGCCGCTGGAGGCGGCGGCGCAGCAGGAAGGATCCCAGGACTCCGGCCAGCAGTGCGCCGGCGGCGGTCAGGGCCACCGGGCCGATGTCGCGGCTCACGCTCTGGGCCACGGTTTCCATGGAGTAGCCCACGCTCACCTCACCCACCACCGTCGCGGTGCCGGGGGCATACACCGGAACCTTTGCTCCGGCGGAAGGGCCAAGGGTTCCCGTGTTCCGGGTGGTGATTTCCTGCCCGGACAGCGCCTCGGACGGGTCCGTGCTCACCTTCTCGCCGAGCCGCTGCGGATCCGGGTGGGCCAGCCGGATCCCGGTTTCGTCGGTGATCACTACGAACAGGGCGCCGGTCCTGGTCCGTGCGGCCTCTGCGGAGGCCTGCAGCGGACCCGCGAGGAGCGCGGCCGGCGGGGGAGTGCCGGGCTGTTCGCTGATGGCCAGTACGTCTGCCCTGACCTCCGGATCGGATGCGACGGTCCGGGCCAGCGTCAGGGCCTGGTTCTCCGCGTCGCTGCCCACCCGGTCATACGTCAGCCAGGCATGCACCGTGGCGCTCAGGAGGACCACCAGGAGAACGACGGCCACCTGCAGCAAGAGTGTCTGGGTGGAAAAGCGCAGCGGCTGCCGGGGCGCGGGACGCTGCATTCATCCTCCTTGACGGGTGTGGCGCGACGGGTATGGCTCAACCGTATCGGCTGCCGCCAGGCGCCGACACAGCGTGAGCACAATGAGCAAAATGCTCCCAATAAGCAGTATGCCAATCAATTGAACCAAAGGCACCGCCGTGACGGACGCCACCCTACAGTCTGTAGCACGCGTCACACCGGTGTGCCGCTGTTCACAAGAAGGAGCCGGCTGTGCTGGTAATACTTGGATTCGCCATGATCGCGGTTTTCATGGTGCTGATCATGACGAAGAAGTTGACGCCAGTGCTGGCGTTGATCATTGTCCCCACCGTTTTTGGCCTCTTTGCCGGCGCCGGCCTGGGCATCGGCGACATGGTCATGGACTCCATGAAGTCCATGACCTCCACCGCGGCCCTGCTGATGTTCGCCATCATCTACTTCGGCCTGATGATCGACGTCGGGCTCTTTGACCCGCTGGTGAAGTTCATCCTCCGCAAGCTGGGCAACGACCCCGCCAAGGTGGTCCTGGGCACCGCCATCCTCGCGGCCGCCGTGTCGCTGGACGGCGACGGGTCCACCACCTTCATCCTCACCACCGCCGCCATGCTGCCGGTCTACCTGCGCCTGAAGATGAGCCCCGTGGTCCTCACCTGCGTGGCCGGCCTGGCCAACGGCACCATGAACATCCTGCCCTGGGGTGGTCCCACCGCCCGCGCCGCCACCGCCCTGAAGATCGATGTCAACGACGTTTTCGTCCCCATGATCCCGTCCCTGGTGGCCGGCCTGGTCGTGGTATTCGCCTTCGCCTGGCTCCTGGGGCTTCAGGAACGCAACCGCCTCCGTGCCGTTGCTCCCGAGATTTGGGGCGTCCCGTCTTCGGCAGAGCCCTTCACGGCAGAAGAGTTCGACGGCGGCACTACCGCCGGCGGCACGGCGCCCCGCGCCGGACGCAAGGGCGGCAACCCCGGCGGAGCAGCCCCCGCCGTCGGCGGCTCCCCGGCAGGATCCTCCGTGGCCGTGCTGGAGCGCACGGACATCCTCCTTGAGGACAGCAGCGCCGGACTCACCGACACCGCCCTGGATCCGAACCGCAGCACCTTGCGTCCCAAGCTGTTCTGGTTCAACCTGGCCCTGACCGTCGCCGTCATGGTGGTCCTCGTGGCCAACGTCATCCCGCTGCCGTTCGTGTTCATGGTGGGCGCGGCCATCGCCCTGCTGGTCAACTTCCCCAAGGTCAAGGACCAGGGCGCCCAGCTCATTGCGCACGCACCTTCCATCGTCGCCGTGGTCAGCATGGTCATGGCCGCCGCCGTCCTCACCGGCGTCCTCAAGGGCACCGGCATGGTCGAAGCCATGTCCGCCTGGCTGGTCCAGATCATCCCGTCCTCCATGGGCCCGTTCATGGCCGTCATCACCGGTGTGCTGAGCATCCCCATGACGTTCTTCATGAGCAACGACGCCTTCTACTTCGGCGTCCTTCCCGTCCTCAGCGAGACGGCCGCGCACTATGGTGTCGGCGCCGCGGACATGGCCCGGGCCTCCATCACCGGCCAGCCGTTCCACCTGCAGAGCCCCCTGGTTCCGGCCATCCTGCTGCTGGTCTCGCTGGCCAAGGTGGACCTCGGTGACCACCACAAGAAAGTCCTGTGGCGTACCGCCGTCATCTCCCTTGTCATGCTTGGCGTCGGGATGCTGACCGGAGCCATCGGAATCGGTTAGTCTGTAGCTGCCTGTGCTCCTGTCCCCGAGGCAGGGCCTGGCACGAAGGTGCCCGTCTGACGCCCGCTGGGGGATGTCAGACGGGCATCGGCGTTTCCCCACTAGACTGGATCGGAAAACAATTCGAACTTTGCAGGGGAGATCCATGGCTGCGATCAACCGTGACGACGTCGCGCATCTCGCGCGGCTCGCTCACATCGAGATGAGTGCCGAAGAGCTGGACAGGATGGCCGGCGAACTGGCCGTTATCGTCGATTCGGTCAAGTCCGTCAGCGAGGCCGCAGGGGATGACGTCCCGGCGACCTCCCACCCCATCCCGCTGACCAACGTCTTCCGCGACGACGTCGTGGGACACACCTTCACGGCGGAACAGGCGCTCTCCGGTGCTCCGGATTCCGATGACAACCGTTTCAAGGTCCCGGCCATCCTGGATGAGGCATAACCATGACTGAACAGAACTCCACCGGCATCAGCGCCGAAACCCTGATCCGCCTCTCCGCCGCGCAGCTCGCTGAGAAGCTGGCTGCCGGCGAGGTCACCGCCGTCCAGGCCACCCAGGCGTACCTCGACCGCATCGCCGCCGTCGACGGGCAGGTCAATGCCTTCCTGCACGTCAACGCCGAGGAAGCCCTTGCCGTCGCCGCGGAGGTTGACGCCATCCGTGCCGCCGGCGGCGCGGAGGCGGAATCCCTGCACGTCCTCGCCGGCGTGCCCATCGCCGTCAAGGACCTCATCGTCACCATCGGCCAGCCCACTACTGCCGGTTCCAAGATCCTCGAAGGCTGGCACAGCCCGTACGACGCCACGGTCGTCGAGCGCCTGCGCGCGGCCAAGATGCCGATCCTTGGCAAGACCAACCTGGACGAGTTCGCCATGGGCTCCTCCACCGAGCACTCCGCCTACGGACCCACCCGCAACCCCTGGGACCTGGACCGGATTCCGGGCGGCTCCGGCGGCGGTTCAGCTGCGGCCGTGGCTGCCTTCGAGGCCCCGCTGGCGCTCGGCACGGACACCGGGGGATCCATCCGCCAGCCCGGCGCCGTCACCGGCACCGTGGGCGTGAAGCCCACTTACGGCAGTGTCTCCCGCTACGGCGCCATCGCCATGGCCTCCTCCCTGGACCAGATCGGCCCCGTGACCCGCACTGTCCTGGACTCCGCCCTGCTGCACCAGGTCATAGGCGGCCATGACCCACGCGACTCCACCTCCCTGCCGGAACCGCTTGCTGACCTTGTTGCCGCAGCGAAGACCGGCAACGTCGAGGGCCTGCGGATCGGCATCATCAAGGAACTGCATGGCGAGGGCTACCAGGCCGGCGTCGAAAACCGCTTCAACGATGCCCTGGAGCTGCTCAAGGAAGCCGGCGCCGAGATCGTGGAGGTTTCCTGCCCCAACTTCCAGTACGCCCTGGGCGCCTACTACCTGATCATGCCGTCCGAGGCCTCCTCCAACCTGGCCAAGTTCGACGGCGTCCGGTACGGCCTGCGGGTCCTGCCGGAAGACGGTCCCATGACCATTGAACGCGTCATGGGCGCCACCCGCGCCGCCGGCTTCGGCGATGAGGTCAAGCGCCGCATCATCCTGGGTACCTACGCCCTGTCGGCCGGCTACTATGACGCCTACTACGGGTCCGCCCAGAAGGTGCGCACGCTGGTCCAGCGGGACTTCGAGGCCGCCTTTGAGCAGGCCGACGTCCTGATCTCGCCCACCGCCCCCACCACGGCCTTCCCGCTCGGCGAAAAACTGGACGACCCCCTGGCCATGTACCTCAACGACGTCGCCACCATCCCGGCGAACCTCGCCGGCGTCCCCGGGCTGTCCCTGCCCGGCGGACTGGCGGACGAGGACGGCCTGCCCGTGGGCATCCAGCTGCTGGCCCCCGCCCGCGAGGATGCCCGCCTCTACCGGGTGGGTGCTGTCCTGGAGTCCTTGCTGGAAGCAAAATGGGGCGGCCCGCTGCTGGCCCAGGCTCCCGCGCTGGGCGCTGAATCCCTCGAAACCCAGGAGGCAAAATAATGAGCACCGACGAAATCCTGAGCTTCGAAGAGGCCATGGAGAAGTACGACCCCGTCCTCGGCTTCGAGGTCCACGTCGAACTGAACACCAAGACCAAGATGTTTTCCTCCGCGCCCAACGTCTTCGGCGACGAGCCGAACACCAACGTCAACGAGGTGGACCTGGGGATGCCCGGTGTCCTGCCGGTGGTCAACAAGACGGCGGTGGAGTCCTCCATCAAGATCGGCTTGGCGCTGAACTGCAAGATCGCCGAATCCTGCCGGTTTGCCCGGAAGAACTACTTCTACCCGGATACCCCCAAGAACTTCCAGACCTCGCAGTATGACGAGCCCATCGCGTACGACGGCTACCTGGATATTGAACTCGACGACGGCACCGTGTTCCGGGTGGAAATCGAGCGCGCGCACATGGAAGAGGACGCCGGAAAGCTGACGCACATGGGCGGCGCCACCGGCCGCATCCAGGGTGCCGACTTCTCCCTGGTGGACTACAACCGTGCAGGCGTACCGCTGGTGGAAATTGTCACCAAGCCCATCGAGGGCGCGGGCTCGCGCGCACCGGAGCTCGCCAAGGCGTACGTGGCCGCCATCCGCGAAATCGTCAAGAACCTCGGCGTTTCCGACGCAAAGATGGAACGCGGCAACGTCCGTTGCGACGCCAACGTCTCGCTGCGCCCGCACGGCCGCGAACGCTTCGGCATCCGCTCCGAAACGAAGAACGTCAACTCGCTGCGCGCCGTGGAACACGCCGTGCGCTACGAGATCCAGCGCCACGCCGCCGTCCTGGACTCCGGAAACCCGGTGGTGCAGGAAACCCGCCACTGGCACGAGGACACCCGCACTACCACCTCGGGCCGGCCCAAGTCCGACGCCGACGATTACCGCTATTTCCCGGAACCTGACCTGGTGCCGGTGGTCGCTTCGCGCGAATGGGTGGAGGAACTGCGTGCCACGCTGCCCGAGCCGCCCGCCGAGCGCCGGAAGCGGCTCAAGGCCGACTGGGGCTACTCCGACCTGGAATTCCGCGACGTTGTGAACGCCGGCGTCCTGGACGAAATCGAGGAAACCATCGCGGCCGGGGCTTCCGCCTCCGTGGCCCGCAAGTGGTGGATGGGCGAGATCGTCGGCCGCGCCAAGGCTGCCGATGTGGACCCCGGCCAGCTGGGCGTCGAGGCTGCCACCGTGGTGGAGCTCAGCCGCATGGTGGAGGCCGGCAAGATCAACAACAAGATGGCCTCCCAGGTGCTGGACGGCGTGCTCGCCGGCGAAGGCACCCCGGACGAGATCGTCGAAGCGCGCGGCCTCGCCGTGGTGTCCGACGACGGACCCCTCCTGGAAGCCATCGACGCCGCGCTGGCCGCGCAGCCCGGCGTCGCGGACAAGATCCGCGCCGGCAAGGTGCAGGCCGTGGGAGCGATCGTGGGCGGGGTCATGAAGGCCACCCGCGGGCAGGCCGACGCAGGACGCGTCAAGGAGTTGATCCTGGAGAAGCTGGGCGTCACCGCTTAGCACTCCGATACCCAACCGGGTCGCAGCAGATGTCGTTTTGAGCATCCATAACGACAACAACTGCGGCCCGGTTGGGCTTTAAGTACTCAGGTGCCGCCGGCCGCAAAGTACCCGTGGCCGCACGTGCGTGGCGGACCTAGACTGGAGCCCACAGGGCACAGGAGGGTACAGGGCGATGATGCCTTGGCAGTGCTGAGGAAGGAACAACCATGGTCCGGGACCCATTGAGGATGCGCAAGGCAATGCTGGCCGGGGCGGTGGCCTTGGCCCTTTCCGGAACCGGGGTGGCCCTGGCGTGGTCGGCCACCGGGACGCCAACGCCGTCCCCCTCCCAGACTGCACCGGGACAGCAGAAGGCACCGGGCCAACAAAAGGCACCCGGGCAGCAGAAGTCCCGGCATGGCCAACCGCTCCACGGTGAGGCAGTGGTCAAGCAGCCCGACGGAACCTTCCAGACTGTCTTCGAACAGCGCGGAACCGTGGAGTCCGTCAGCGACTCCGCCATCACCGTCAAGAGCGAGGACGGCTTCATCCAGTCCTATGCTGTCAACGCGGACACCAGGATCACCAAACTTCCGGCGGCCGACGATGGTGCGGGCCGCAAGCCGGCAGCCGGATCGATGGCGGACATCGCCGCCGGCGACACCGTGCGCGTGGCCGGCGTGAAGGACGGGGACCAGGCCACTGCCAAGCGGATCGTCGACGGCGCCGGTGACGGCCCGGGCCTGGGGTTGGGACGTGGGCACGGCATGGGCAAAAAGATGGGTGCGGGCAACCATCAGGATGGCGAAGGGGCGTAGCTGCGCCGGTCCGGCCACGCGTGCCACGGGTCCGTGACACCGTGCCCGCCCCTGCACCAGCCAGCTCCCGCTTACCCCTGTTGCACCAGCCCTGCCATGATGTCTTCCAGGGCCTCACAGACCAGCACTACTGCACGCCGCTTGAGGTTTTCCGGCCTGGCCAGCAGGTCGATCCGGCGGCGGGTGCTGATGCCTTCGAGCGGGCGCAGGACAATGTCCGGATTCAGGACCGGCCCGGCGGTGTACCTGGGCAGCAGCCCCACCACCCCGCCCGCGGCCACCAGGGCAGCCACCGTGGAGTAGTCGTTGATGCGGTGGACGATGTTCGGTTCCCGGCTGGATACGGCCGCGACGGCGGAGAGCACGTCGGCGGGGGAGTAGCCGGGGTGGCTGGTCACCCAGGCTTCGGCGCCGACGTCGTGCACCGTGACGGTGTCCTGCCGGGCCAGCGGGTGCCCGGCGGGGAGTGCCACGTCCAGCGGCTCGTGGGCCAGCGGGATCACGGCGACGCGCTCGGCGGGCCAGCGGGGGCTGTGGTCCATCCGGTGCGCCAGCACGAGGTCGTACCGGGCGGTGAGGGCCGGGAAGTCCTGCTGGGCGACGTCCTCGTCGGAGAGTTCGATCCGCGGATGTCCCGGCTGGTCCAGCATCCGCGCCAGCGGGCCAAAGAGGGCCTGCCCGGCGCTGTGGAACCCACTGACGGTGACCCGGCCGGCGGGCGAACCGTGGTACGAGCCCAGCGCGCCACGGGCATCGGCCATGGCGCTGAGGACGGCGGCGCCGGCGTCGGCGAGGACTTGGCCGGCTTCGGTCAGGACCAGGTTCCGGCCCTCCTTGCGCGTCAACGGCACGTCCACCGTCCGTTGCAGGTGGGCCAGTTGTTGGGAGACCGCCGACGGGGTGACCATGAGGGTGTCGGCCACCGCCTTCACGCTGCCCAGCGCCCCGAGTTCGCGGAGGATTTCCAGCTGATGTATTTCCACTCCGCCAGTGTATACATTAGGAAAATCTAAATCGTCGATTGAGAAGATTCCTGTTGTGCTAATGCTTTCCCGGGGCTTCAATGAGGAGGACACCAACCCGCTGATGTGAATGCCAAGAAAGTAAGGACGCCAATGAAGGCCCTGTACAAGGCCGGCCCGCACGCCGGATTCGAACTCGTCAACCGGCCGGAACCCACGGCGGGTCCGGCCGACGTCAAGATCCGCGTGATGACCACCGGGATCTGCGGAACCGACCTCCACATCCAGTCCTGGGACGCCTGGGCGCAGGGCATGATCGAGGCTCCGCTCATCGCCGGCCACGAATTCTACGGCGAAGTGGTGGAGGTGGGCGAGGACGTCCGCGAGGTCAAGGTGGGAGACCGAGTCTCCGGCGAAGGCCACGTGGTCTGCGGTATCTGCCGCAACTGCCGTGCCGGGCGCCGGCAGATGTGCATCCACACGGTCAGCGTGGGAGTCCAGCGGGACGGCGCCTTCGCCGAATACGTGGTCATCCCGGAGACCAACGTTTGGGTCCACCACGACCCCTCGGTCACTCCCGAGCTTGGCGCCATCTTCGACCCGTTCGGCAACGCCGTCCACACGGCGCTGAGCTTCCCCCTGGTGGGCGAAGACGTGCTCATCACCGGCGCAGGTCCCATCGGCCTGATGGCCATCGCTGTGGCCCGCCACGCCGGCGCGCGCAAGATCGCCATCACGGATGTGTCGGTGCCGCGGCTGGAGCTGGCCAAGCAGCTGGGCGCCGACCTCGCCATCGATGTCTCCACGACCCGCGTCCGCGATGCCCAACGTGAACTGGGCATGCGGGAGGGGTTCGACGTCGGAATGGAAATGTCCGGCCACCCCACCGCCCTGCCTGAGATGATCGACAACATGAACCACGGCGGCCGGATCGCCATGCTGGGCCTGCCCAGCCAGGACATCACCATCGACTGGGGCAAGGTGGTCACCCACATGCTCACGCTCAAAGGCATCTATGGCCGGGAGATGTACGAAACCTGGTACGCCATGAGCGCCATGCTCTCCTCCAACCCGGTGCTGCACGCCGGAATCTCCGCCGTGGTCACGGACACGCTGCCCGCCACGGACTGGGAGAAGGGCTTCGACATTGCCCGCAGCGGCGTGGGCGGAAAAGTTGTCCTCGACTGGACCCGACTGTAAGGAACCCCATGTACACCTCCATCAAGGACCAGCTCCGCGGCGAGCTGGACGAGATCCGCACCGCGGGACTCTACAAGACCGAACGCAGCATCAGTTCACCGCAGTCAAGCCACATCATCGCGGGCCGGATCGGCGGTCAAGGCAGCGACGTGCTGAACTTTTGTGCCAACAACTACCTGGGCCTGGCCGACCATCCGGACATCATCAATGCCGCAAAAACCGCCATGGATGAGCGCGGCTTCGGCATGGCCAGTGTCCGTTTCATCTGCGGAACCCAGGACCTGCACCTCAGCCTCGAGGCCAGGGTCTCCGCGTTCCTGGGGACCGAGGACACCATCCTTTTCTCCAGCTGCTTCGATGCCAACGGCGGCGTCTTCGAGTCCCTCCTCGGCCCGGACGACGCCGTCATTTCGGACGCCCTCAACCACGCCTCCATCATTGACGGCATCCGCCTGTGCAAGGCCCGCCGCTACCGGTACGCCAACCAGGACATGGCCGAGCTCGAGGCCCGCCTCCAGGAGGCCCAGGACGCGCGGCGGAAGCTGATCGTCACCGACGGCGTGTTCTCCATGGACGGTTTCCTCGCCCCGCTCGAGGCCATCTGCGACCTCGCCGAAAAATACGGCGCCATGGTGATGGTGGACGATTCCCATGCGGTGGGCTTCATGGGCGTTACCGGCGCGGGCACCCCGGAGCATGCAGGGGTTTCGGACCGGGTGGACATCTACACCGGAACCTTCGGCAAGGCACTTGGCGGGGCGTCCGGCGGCTACGTGTCCGGCCGCGGCGAGATCGTGGCCATGCTGCGGCAAAAGGCGCGGCCGTACCTGTTCTCCAACTCATTGGCGCCCGCCATTGTGGCCGCGACGCTCAAAGCGCTTGACCTCGTGGAGAGCTCCGCTGAGCTCCGGCGCCGGTTGTTCGAGAACGCCGCGCAGTTCCGCCGCAGGATGACCGAGGAAGGCTTCGACCTGCTCCCGGGCGAGCACGCCATCGTGCCCGTCATGTTTGGGGACGCAGTGATGGCAGCCAAGGTGGCGGACCGGATGCTGCAGCACGGTGTCTTCGTCACCGCCTTCAGCTTCCCGGTGGTCCCGCGCGGTGCCGCCCGGATCCGGGTGCAGTTGTCCGCCGCGCATACAGCGGACGACGTCGAAGCATGCGTGCGTGCGTTCGTCGCCAGCCGTGCCGACGCGGCAGCCTGAACGGCAGCGCCGCATGGCCTGAACGCGCGCCTGGCATCAACCATCGCCGGGCATGTACGCGCGCCTGGCATCAACCATCGCCGGGCATGTACGCGCGCCTGGCATAAACCCCGCCCGGCATGAACTCTGCGAGGATGGACCAATGGCAGCACATTACGATGTCCTGATCGTAGGCGGCGGCATCGCCGGCCTGTCCTTGGCGTCCGCGCTGGCGGGGCGTTGCAGCGTTGCGCTGGTGGAGGCGGAGCAGGAACTGGCGTACCACACGTCCTCCCGCTCCGCCCGCCAGCTCATCCCCAGTTACGGGCCTCCCGTAGTGCAGGAACTCACCGTCCGGACCCTCGAACTGCTGGCTGCCCGCGACAGGGAACTGCCGGAACCGGTCCTGACCCCGCGCAGTTTCATGCTGATCGGCTCGGAGAAAGATGTGGTATCCGAAGCGAGCGGACACATGCAGCCGATCACGGTGGACCGTGCCCTCGAGCTGTGTCCGGCGCTCCTGCCGGAAACGTTTGCCGCCGCAGGGCTGGACACTGGGTCCTTCGGCTGCAACGCCCCTGTCCTGCTGGCGGATCACCGTGAGAGGGCGGCCGCCGCCGGGGCGGACATCATCACGGGCGCCCGCGTCCACTCGGCCCAGCGGCAAGGCTCGGGGTGGCAGGTGGGCGCCGGCAGCGAAGGCTTTGAGGCCGGGGTCCTGGTCAACGCGGCCGGTGCCTGGGCCGACGAACTCGCCGTGATCAGCGGCGTCGAGAAGCTCGGACTCCAGCCGTACCGGCGCACTGCGGCGATTGCCGCCGTCGAACGCTCCCTGCCTGAACACAGCCCCATGGTGGCCGCCGCGGACAATTCCTTCTATTTCCGGCCGGACGGCCCGGATGTGCTGATTTCCCCGTCCGAAACGGTGCCCAGCGGCCCCGAGGATGCGCGTCCGCGGCCAGGCGACGTGGAACGCTTGGTGGCCATGTTGAACTCCACGACCGCCCTCGGGATCACCCACATCCGGCGTGCCTGGACGGGCCTGCGCACCGAAGCGGCGGACGGGGTGCCGGTGGCGGGCTTCGACGCCGAAGCGCCGGGGTTCTACTGGCTCGCAGGGCAGGCCGGCTACGGATTCCAGACCTCCGCAGCCATGGCGGAGTTTGCAGCCACCCAGATCCTTGCCGGGCAATCCGGCGGCGGCGCAGGCGGGGCGGGTCCGGCATCCCGGACAGTGGAGGCACTAGCTGCCACACGCTGGTCCATTCGACGCTGAAGAATGGTCCCATGAGCACCCTGATCACCAATATCGCCGAGCTGATGACGCAGGACCTTGAGCACCGGGTCCTGCGGGACGCCGCCGTGGTAGTGGACGGGGAACGGATCGCGTGGATTGGCGCGGCGGCCGATGCACCTGCCGCGGACGACGCCGTCGATGCCGGCGGGCGGGCCATGCTGCCGGGATGGGTGGACTCCCACAGCCACTTGCTGTTTGCCGGGGACCGCACCGCCGAGTTCGAAGCCAGGATGGCCGGTGAGGCCTACGCTGCCGGCGGCATCGCCGTTACCATGAAGGCCACCCGGGCCACATCCGATTTTGATCTCACGCGCCTGGCCATGGGCCGGGTGGCTGAGGCCGTCTCGCAGGGGACCACCTACCTGGAGACGAAGACCGGGTACGGCCTGGACATTGAGAATGAGGCCAGGAGCGCCCGGATCGCATCCACAGTGGCAGACCAGGTGACTTACCTTGGTGCCCATCTGGTTCCCGCCCGCCAGGATGCCGAGGCCTACACGGACCTGGTCTGCGGGCCGATGCTCGCCGCCGTCAGGCCCTATGTCCAGTGGGCGGACGTGTTCTGCGAGGAAGGTGCCTTCACTGCCGAGCAGTCGCGCCGTGTGCTCCTGGCCTGCCGCGACGCCGGGCTCGGCCTGCGCGTGCACGGCAACCAGTTGGGCGAAGGGCCGGGCGTCCAATTAGCCGTCGAGGTGGGCGCTGCCAGTGTTGACCACGTGAACCACCTTTCCGGGCGGGACGTCAAGGCCCTGGCGGCCTCGTGGTCCGCGTGGGACCCGGCCACCGGCACGGGGGAGCGGGGCACGGTGGCCACCTGCCTGCCCGCTTGCGACCTGTCCACCCGCCAGCCGCTGGCACCGGCGCGGGCACTCCTTGATGCTGGCGTCCAGGTGGCGTTGGCCTCCAACTGCAATCCGGGCACGTCCTACACCAGTTCCATGGCATTTTGCGTGACCACTGCCGTTCTCCAGATGCACCTGAGCGTGCACGAGGCCGTCCGTGCTGCCACCTATGGCGGTGCCTTGGCGCTGCACCGGGAGGTGGGGCGTGACGCGGACGGCGAGCGGGCCGTAGGATCGATCGCCGTCGGCCACCGGGCCGACCTCCACCTGCTCAACGCACCCTCCGCCACCCACCTCGCTTACCGCCCGGGCATGCCGCTGACGTACGCTGTGTGGCGTGCCGGAGTGCGGGCTCGGTAAAGATTGCCGGTTAAGTGATTTTTCTTGATTGTTCACCCGGGGTTACAATCAGAAAACGTCATCCGATAGGGTGGCTGGTGTACTGAAAGGCCCCCCTGCATGACGCGCACAGACCGGCTGACGGCCATTCTTGACCTCTTGGCCAGGACCGGCCAAGTGGAAGTTGACGAGATCGTCAGCAGCCTGAATGTTTCGCCGGCCACTGCCCGCCGCGACCTGGACAGCCTTGCCAAGCGGCGGCTGCTGACCCGGACCCGCGGCGGCGCCACTACCGGTGCCTTGGCCTACGACCTGCCCGGACGCTACAACCGTGACGATCACGCAGAGGCCAAGGAACAAATCGCGCAGTGCGCATCGGCCCTGATCCGGCCTGGAGCAGTCATTGGGCTGTGCGGGGGCACCACCAGCACAGCCCTGGCGCAGATCCTGGCGACGCGGGAAGACCTGAACGCCCCGTCCAACCAGCCAACTCTCACCGTGGTCACCAACGCCATCAACATCGCCGGCCAGCTCGCGGTGCGGCCCAACATCAAAGTCATGGTCACCGGGGGCATCCTCAACCCCCGCTCCTACGAGCTGGTTGGGCCCTATACGGACATCATCATGCAAAAGGTGGTGCTGGACATCGCATTCATCGGAGTCAACGGCATCGACCCCGAGGTGGGACCCACCAACACCGGCGAAGGGGAAGCCTCGGTCAATGCGCTGCTCGCCAGCCGGGCCCGCGTCTCGTACGTCCTGGCCGACTCTTCCAAGGTGGGCGTCCGGGCCTTCGCCACCATGGACGGTTACGACTTCACCCGGCTCATCACTGATTCCGGCATTTCTGCCCACGACAAGGCGGCCTTCGAAGCCCGGGGTACGGAAGTTATTATCGCGCCTGCCTGATGCCCGGCAGCTGGTGTAAGCGTGGCCTGTGCGCCCTCTGGTGTGCTGCCTGGATCCTTGGTGTTGCCCCGGCTTGTGGTTCCCTCCGGCCGCTCCATCAGCCCGGATCCAGAAACTGAGGGCAAGATGGGAACATGCTGGTTCCCTCCCGCCGTCGCCTGCGGCTCGAAGTCTGGATCGTTCTGGGCCTTTCACTCGGCCAGTCGGCTGTGTACTCTGTGGTGCAGCTGCTGGATAAGATGACCCGTGCGCCACTGGCGGAGGGAACCTCCACCCTGAACCGGTCGCAGAGTACGCGGGAGTACTTTGACCTGACCTACCAGTTGCTGGACATCATCTTTGCGCTGGTTCCCGTGCTGCTGGTCCTCTACTTCCTCACGGACCAGCGCCAGGCCGCCCCGGACGACGCCGGTTCATCAGGTTCGGCGTTCCGGAAGCTTGGGTTCAACTTTGCGCGGCCCGGAAGGGACCTGCTGCAGGGCCTGGGGCTGGCGGCCCTGATCGGGATCCCGTCGCTGGGGCTGTACGCCGCCGGCCGCGCGCTGGGAATCACGACGTCGATCATTCCCAGTGCGCTCGACGCCTACTGGTGGACGGTGCCGGTCCTGATCCTGTCCGCGATCAGGCACGCGGTCCTGGAAGAAGTCATTGTGGTGGGCTACCTCTTGGACCGCTTCGGCAAATTCGGTTGGAGCACGCCTCTCGCTATCGCCGTCAGTTCGCTGCTCCGCGGCAGCTATCACCTCTACCAGGGTTTCGGGCCATTTATCGGCAACGCGATCATGGGGGTGGTTTTCGCCTGGCTGTACACCCGCACCCGCCGCGTCATGCCGCTGGTCGTCGCCCACGCGTTGTTGGATATCGTGGCGTTCGTCGGCTTCAGCCTCTTTGGCAAGGCCGTGGGGCTGGGGTAGGAGTGGGGAATTAGCCTCGGCGGCTCAACCCGTACATGTGCTGTCACATCAGCGACAACAGCAAGGGCCACTGTGCTTGCGGGTCCGGTGGCAACACGAAGGGTTTCGCGTAGAAGTCGTCCCAGAGGGCATCAGTCGCGCAAAGCTCGTCGGGATCCAGCAGGTTGTTTCCGTCAGGCTCCTCCGTTTCCGGATCCTCCGTCTCCAGAGCCGGGCACGCTGGGAGTTCGGCAAGCGGCAGGGTTCCTGGTGGCCAGTGGGTTGGTTGGGGGTCGTGTTGTTCGGGTTTGTAGTGTCGGCCGGTGGGTGAGGTCCAGCCGGGTGGTTCATTTTTGGTGGCTGGGTCGGGGGTCCAGGTGCTGTGGTGTTTGAGGCGGTGGTGTCGGGGGCAGAGTTGGGCCAGGTTGTGGGTTCCGGTGGTGCCGCCGTGGTGCCAGGGGTTGAGGTGGTCGGTGTCGTTGTCGGGGGTGTGGTTGGTGCAGCCGGGGAAGGTGCATGTGCCGTCCCGCAGCCGGAGCCATTGTTTGATGGTCGCCGGGAGCCGGTAGCGGGTACGGCCTATTTCCAGGGGTGCCCCGTCGCGGGGGTCGACCAGGACCCGGTAGAACGATTCCGCCCCGCCGGCGACGAGCTTGCGCGCCATGGATGCCGGGACCGGCCCGAACCCGTCCAGCACGGCCGGCTCATCGGTGAGGCCCAGCAGCGAGAACACCGGGACCGTGACCAGGACATCCGCCCGCGGCGTGGGGATCTTGCCGATAGCACCGGCATCTGCGGCAGCTTCACCCGGGGCTGTCGTGTTTCCGGTGCCGAGGAGCAGTGACGCGGCGACATCGGCGCGGAGCTGGGTGAGGGTGCGGGGCTCGTCGGGGTTTTGGAGGCCGCGGGCAGTGGCGGTGCTGCGGTTCCAGATCGCGCACGCGGTGTCCCCGGGCAGGTAGAGCGAGAGCCAGGCCATCCCGTCGCGGTCCGGGGCGTAATCCATCCGCCGGTCCGCCACCCCCTTCACATGCCGTTTCTCCAAGGACCCAGGGTGGTGGCGTTCCCGCCAGGCCCGGACCTTCGCCCGGAACCGGGACGGGACAAGGTCACCGGGGGCCGCGCCGCGGGCGGGGTTGGGTGCGTCGGGGTCGAAGAAGTGCGCCACCAACCCGGCCGCCCCTGCAGGGGTGAGGCCTTCGGTTTCGTCGGCCACGATCCGGGCGTGCTGCCACGACACCGCACCCGTGGACAGGGCCTCGACCACAGGGGGCAGGGAGCAGACCCGGCGGGACTGCTCCACCAGCGCCCCGGAAACCCCCGAACTGATGGTCAGGATCCCGGCGATCTCCTCCACCACGGACATCTCCGCGAACGTGCGCTCCTCCACCGGGGCGTCCGGCGGAAGCAGAGCATGCTGGATCTCAACGGCATCCGCCACATCCCGCGCCTTCACCGCCGCCAGCTGGGCCTCCAACCGGGCCACCACCTCCAGCCGCCCCAGACATGACTCATACCGCCGCTGCAACACATCCACTTCAGCACCAACATCGGCGCCGGAACAAAGCGCAGCATCCTCCCGAACCAGCCCGCTGAGCGCAGCGACAGAGGCAGAGACACCCTCCATCACCACCGCCAGATCCGCACCGATTCCCATAAACACATCATCCAACCAGGGTCCGACATTTATGGAGGAGGCTTGTGGTTCAGCGCCCTTCCGCATAATTCAGCGATCCTCCCCGGGAACGCTTAAATGAATTCGGCCGCCATCGGGTGGTGACGCCGTTGTCACCACCCGATGGCGGCCGAAGCTTTTTGGGCGCACGGCCCTAAGGCGCTCTCCGGAACTACGCCGGAGAGCGCGCGGGATGGTCAGATGGTGACGGCCCCGTTGGCGGTTTCAAATGTGACGGACAGGATGCCGGGAGTGCCGTGCGGCGCTACCCACTCGACCGCAACGTCTTCAAGCGGCTTCTCCACCGGCTCGCCCAGCCACTCGGTCACCCGCGACGCGGAGCCGGCAATGGTCAGGCAGCTCATCTTGAGGTTGCTCTCGTAGGCATTGGAGGGGTGCAGGGACGGGTCGCCTTCCCATTTGAGCATGTAGGGGACCTGGGGGTCTGCAATAAGGCCCAGGATGCCTATCTGCTTCCAAACGAGTTCGCGGCCATCCGGGAACTTGCGGTTGCCGTTTACGGCAGCTCGGCCCAGCCGTTCCTCGAACGGGGCAAGGTCGTCCACTTCAACGCACCAGCCCATCCAGCCGCCGCCCGCAGCGGAACGGGCACGAACTGCCTGTCCGAACGGTGCTTTGTCCGAAGCCGGGTGGTCCAGGACCTCCACAACTTCGAGGTATTTGTGCCCGGCGAGGGGGATGATCATATTCCGGGTGCCGAACCGGGGGTGGACCCCGCCCTTCACTGCCTCAACGCCGAGGGCAGTTGAAATACGTTCGGTAGTGGCCGCGAGGCCATCGTGTTCACAGGCGTAAGAGACGTGATCCATGCGCATGGCAACATCTTGGCACTTTGTGATCGGGCTCTCAGCTAAGGGTGCCCTTACTTGGATTTGCGTCCCTGGCAGTGGTTGAAGAAGCCCCCGGCAGGTCGGGTTCAGCTTGCGATGTAGTAGCCGAAGGTGTCGGCGATGAGTTGGACGGTGCCGGCGGAGTTGTTGGTCAGGGCGATGGTTCCGTCGGCGGCAACGGGGGTGATGACCAGGTTGGGGGTGGTTTGGTCGGTGTTGAAGTTGAGGTTGGAGGTTCCGGGGGTGGGGGTGCCGCCGGCGTGGACGGTGATGTTGCCGAAGCTGGTGGGTGAGGTGACGGTGACGTTGACGGCGACGGCGGAGACTCCGGTGGTGGGGATGCCGCCGTGGCCGGTGACGGGGACGCGGATGGTGGCTCCGGGTGCGACGGGGCCGCTGATGCCGCCGGTGCCGTAGCGGGTGTCCAGCTGCCGGAAGGGCGCCTGCGACGAGAATGCCCCCGGCAGGCGCGGGCTGGCAGGCACGTGCAGCAGTTTGTTTGGCGTTCCGGCGCCGGCACCGGCGATGGTTCCCGGAACAGCCGTCGACAGGACGGTGTCCGTGACCTGCGCAGGCGTGAAGAGCGGGTGCCGGGAGAGGATGAGGGCTGCCGTGCCGGCAACGTGCGGTGAGGCCATGGAGGTCCCGCTCAGCGATGCCGTGGCCGTCGACGACGTGTTCCAGGTGGAGGTAACGGCCACCCCCGGGGCGTAAAGGTCCACGCACTGGCCGTAGTTGGAGAACGAGGCCTGGTGGTCCGAGGAGTCGCTCGCGGCCACCGTCAAGGCGGACGGGACCCGGGCGGGCGAGGACGTGCAGGCATCCGTGGCCGAATTCCCGGCCGCGACGACGACGGAAATTCCATCGTCGACGACATTCTGGACTGCGGTGTCAAGGAGGCTGCTGACCGGTCCGCCAAGGCTCATGTTCACCACGGCCGGAGTTCCTGCGGCATGGTCCCCGGCAATCCAGTCGAGTCCGGCGATGATGTCCGAGTAGTAGCCGGACCCGTCGCAGGCCAAGGTCCGCACGGGCACGATCGTGGCGGATTTGGCCACGCCGTAGACGGTTCCGGCGATGATCCCCGAAACGTGGGTGCCGTGTCCGTTGCAGTCACTTGTCCCGCCGCCGTCGGAAAGTGCCGTCCATCCCGCGGCAACCCGTCCGCCGAAATCCACGTTCGAGGCGAGAACTCCGGTGTCAACCACATAGGCGCGGACACCGAGGCCGGAAGCGTCATACGTGTAGGCGCCGGACAGTGGCAACGCCTGCTGGTCCAGCCGGTCAAGACCCCAGGGCGCGGGTTTTTCCGTGGCGGAAATCGTCGATACCGCATCGGGTTCCACGGCTGTTGCCTTGCCGGACCGCAGCAGTGCGGCGGCTTGCGCCGCCGTGGCTTTGATCGCCGCTCCGTGCAGGGCCTTGCTGAACGTGTGGTCGACGGCGACCCCCTGGGAACGAAGGTCGCGCGCCGCCGTTGGGACGTCAGTTCCCGCCGGGAACTGGACCAGGTAGCGGCCATTGGGGCTGTCGGGAGCGGACGAGGGAGCGGCGGCGGGCGCGGTGGCTGCCGCTGGCGGCGCCGAGGCTTGCACTGGTGTACCGCTTGAGCAGAAGGCGACGGCGGACAACAGTGCGGCGGCAAGGGCCAGGCGCAAAGACTGGGGCAACGGAATCGAATTCCTTTGTGCGTGGTTGGGGGGCGACGGGATAACGTCGTCCGGCTTCCACGGTATCCGGGCCAGGACGGCTGGCGGCCAAACCTCGGGCGATCCTTCGCATTATTTGTGGAACCTTGGAAAACCTCCACATCGGACTGCCATCGCGCCCGGATCCGTCCCCCGCCCGTCGGCTGAGACCCCCACGGCCCGCACACAGCGGCAAGACCATGTTCGTCACAATGCTGTCCCGGCCGGAGTGATGTTCCTACACTGGGCGCAGGTCATGAGTGCCAGCGTTAAGCCCCGGCTCGCTGGCCGGCAACCCTCCATCCGCGGTGGGGTGCCCCGGGTGAGGACCAGGCTGTCCGGCAATTGCCGGAAGCAAGCGCGGCCCGTGGTGCTCCCAGCATGCCGGGCCCATGTCATAGGAGACTGAGATGTCCAACGGATGGTCCTTCGAAACCCGCCAGATCCATGCAGGCCAGGAGCCTGACAGCGCCACCGGGGCCCGCGCCCTTCCCATCTACCAGACCACGTCCTTCGTGTTCCCGAGCGCCGAGAGCGCAGCCAACCGTTTTGCGCTGGCCGAACTGGCGCCGATCTACACCCGCATCGGCAACCCCACCCAGGACGCGGTGGAGCAGCGGATCGCCAGCCTCGAAGGTGGCCTGGCCGCTTTGCTGCTGAGCTCGGGGCAGGCCGCGGAGACCTTCGCCGTCCTGAATATCGCCGAGGCCGGGGACCACATCGTGGCCAGCCCCAGCCTGTACGGCGGCACCTACAACCTGTTCGCCCACACCCTGAAGAAGTTCGGCATCGCGGTCACCTTCGTGGAAGATCCGGACAACCTGGATCAGTGGCGGAATGCCGTTCAGCCCAACACCAAACTGTTCTTTGGCGAGGTGGTATCCAACCCGCGCCAGGACGTCCTGGACATCGAAGGCATCTCCCAGGTGGCCCACGACGCCGGCGTTCCCCTGATCGTGGACAACACCCTGTCCACGCCCTACCTGATCCGGCCGCTGGAGTGGGGTGCGGACATCGTGATCCACTCCGCCACCAAGTACCTGGGCGGTCATGGCTCGGCGATTGCCGGCGTCATCGTCGACTCCGGCAAGTTCGATTTCGGCAAGGACCCCGGCCGGTTCCCCGGTTTCAACACCCCGGATCCCACCTACAACGGGCTGGTCTACGCCCGGGACCTTGGCGAGGGCGGCGCACTGGGCGCCAACCTTTCCTACATCCTCAAAGCCCGTGTCCAGTTGCTGCGCGACCTTGGCTCGGCGGTTTCGCCCTTCAACGCCTTCCTGATTTCGCAGGGCCTGGAAACGCTGAGCCTGCGGGTGGAACGGCACGTTTCCAACGCCACGGAGGTGGCGCGCTGGCTGGAGGGAAGGGACGACGTCGAATCGGTCGCCTACGCGGGGCTGCCGTCCAGCCCCTGGTACGAACGGGGCCGCAAGTACGGGCCCAAGGGGACCGGCGCCGTCGTCGCTTTCAACCTGGCCGGGGGCGCGGAGGCGGGCAAGCGCTTCGTCGACGCCCTGGAACTGCACTCGCACGTCGCCAACATCGGCGACGTCCGTTCGCTTGTCATCCACCCGGCGTCGACCACCCACAGCCAGCTCTCGCCCGAGCAGCAGGTGGTGGCCGGCGTCAATCCGGGGCTGGTCCGCTTGTCGGTTGGCTTGGAGCACATCGACGACATCCTGGCCGACCTGGAGGCCGGTTTCCGCGCGGCCAAGGGCGGCGCCGACGCCTGACCGCCGGCACGCCGGGGCGCTGCCGGCCGGCAGCGCCGGGAAGTCACAACCAGTCACACTCTTGGCCTGGACCGGGGGGTGTTTCGTACACTCGAACCAGGTCATGAGTGCCAGTGACAGCCCCGGCTTGCTGGCCGGCAACCCTCCTTCCGCGGTGGGGTGCCCCGGGTGAAGACCTGGCCTGCCGGTCAAATGACGGCAGGCAAGCGCGTAGAAGAGGTCTTGCCATGACGGTTACCGTCGCCCGTACCACCATTCCCGAACACGGAGTTGTCCGCTACGCCTCCATCGGAGGACTCGAGCTCGAGGGCGGCGGCTACCTGCCGGATGTCACCCTGGCGTACGAGACCTGGGGCACGCTGAACGCGGACGGCAGCAACGCCATCCTGATCGAGCACGCCCTGACGGGCAGCACCCACGTGACCCGGGGCGACACCGACGAAGAGGGCTGGTGGGAACAGCTGGCCGGTCCTGGGGCGCCCGTCGATACGGACAGGTTCTTCGTGGTGTCCGTCAACATTGTGGGCGGCTGCTACGGGTCCACGGGCCCGTCGTCGGCCGCCCCCGACGGAGCACCCTGGGGCTCACGCTTCCCCCTGGTCACCCTGCGGGACAGCACTGTTGCCGAGGCCCGGCTGGCGGACCAGCTGGGCATCGGGAGCTGGTACGCCGTCCTTGGGGGTTCCATGGGGGGTGCCCGCGCCCTGGAGTGGGCGGTGACCTACCCTGACCGGGTGCAGCGCTGCGCCGTCATCTCGGTCGGCGCTGCCAGCACGGCTGAACAGATCGCTTTCGCCCAGGCCCAGACCCTGGCCATCCGCCAGGATCCGAACTTCAACGGCGGCGACTACTACGGCGGACCGTGTCCGGAAGACGGACTGGCCCTGGCACGGCGGATCGCCCACATCACGTACCGGTCCGCCGCGGAACTGGAAGGGCGCTTCGGCCGGGAACCCCAGGCCCCCGAGTCGCCCCTGCACGGCGGACTGCTGGCAAACCGCGGACGCTACCAGGTGGAAAGCTATCTGGACCACCAGGGCAGGAAGCTCGTCCGCCGGTTCGACGCCAACAGCTACATCGCCCTCACCGAGGCATTGATGAGCCACGATGTCTGCCGTGGCCGCGGGCCGCTGGCCGAGACCCTGGCCTCCGCCACCGCCCGGTTCTTCGTTGCCGCCGTGGACTCCGACCGGCTCTACTTCCCGTCCCAGTCCCGCGAATTGGCCCAGGCCCTGCCGGGTGAGGTTGACGTGCATATGATCTCGGCACCGATAGGCCATGACGGCTTCCTGACCGAGATCGGACAGCTGGGGAACCAGCTCCGGACGACGTTCCTGGCCTAGCTGCGCCCGTCCCGGCAGCGGCCGGCTGCCCTGCGGTGCTTCCGGTGCACGCTGCCGGTGGACGCCGCGGTGCCACAGTGCGGCAGGCCCGGGGTGGAAGTACGGCATGATCGTGTCATGAAAGCCGCCGTCCTGTATTCGACCGTTCCCGCCGCCGGACAGGCATCGGGAAACCCCACCTACGCTGACGCGAAACCGTTGGTCGTTCAGGAGCTGGACCAAGCACAGCCGCGCGCCGGTGAGCTTGGGGTTGCCATCACCTATTCGAGCCTGTGCCATTCGGACCTGTCCGTGGTGGACGGCTCCAGGGTCCGGCCGCTTCCGATGGCATTGGGCCACGAAGCGGTGGGACGGGTGGTGTCCGTGGGCGACGGGGTAGCCGATGTGTCCGTGGGAGACCACGTGGTGCTCGTTTTCGTGCCCAGTTGCGGCCATTGCCGGGCCTGCCGGGCCGGGAGGCCCGCGCTTTGCCACCGCGCTGCGGAGGTCAACGGCTCCGGTGACCTGCTGCATGGGCCGGCCTTGCTGCGCACGCCGGCGGGGGAGCGCATCAACCACCATTTGGGCGTCTCGGCGTTTGCGGATTACGCCGTGGTGGCGCGGGAGTCGGTGGTGGTGATTGACGACGACGTCCCGGACACCGTCGCGGCGATGTTTGGTTGCGCCGTGCTCACCGGAATGGGGGCCGTGCTCAATACGGCAGGCGTCAGTCCGGGACAGTCCGTGGCTGTCTTCGGCATCGGCGCAGTAGGCTTATCGGCCGTCATGGCGGCCCGCCTCGCCGGGGCCGCCGGAGTGATAGCCATCGATCCGAATCCGGGCAAGCACCCATTGGCCCTGGACGCCGGTGCCACGGCGGTGGGAACGCCTGCGGATGCGGCCCGTCTTGTGGCCGAGGCTGCCGGTGACGGGGTGGATGTGGCCGTCGAAGCAGTCGGCTCGGCCGGCGTGATCGCAACGTGCCTTGATCTGGTGACGCGGGGCGGCGCGGTTGTCTCTGTGGGACTGCCCCATCCGTCTGCTGAACTGTCCGTTCCGGCACTGCAGTTCGCAGGCGCGGGCAAACGGCTCCTCGGCTCCTACATGGGCGACGCGGTTCCCCGCCGAGACATCCCGGCGTACCTGGGCTACTGGCGGGAAGGCAGGCTTCCGGTGGAACTGCTGCACACCGATACCCGTCCGCTGGCCGACATCAATGAAGGCCTGGATGCGCTGGCATCCGGGCAAGTGGTCAGGCGGCTCTTCCGGGCTTGAGGCGTGGCGGCGGCTGGGGCTCAGCCGTTCATGATGTCGCTGCGGCGCTTCATGTAGTCCTCCATGGACATTTCGCCGTTGCTGTACTGCTGGTCCAGTTCTGCGAGCTTCCGGGCACGGAATCCTTGGGGCGCTCCCGGCGGGGGAACGGCCGGGCCTGGAGGCGGGCCGGCCGGCGTGTGGCCGGTACCCTGCTGCTGGCCGGGGAACTGCTGGCCCATACCCTGTTGACCCGGGAACTGCTGGCCCGGGAACTGCTGGAACGGCGGCTCCTGGGGCGCGCCGTAGCGGGGGTCCGGCATGGGGGGCTGCCCGTACTGGTAGGGCTGTGGCTGTGATTCATTGGCCGGGCGGGGCTGGCGGAAGCCGCCGGAGTAGTAGTCCTGCTGGGTGTAGCCGTCGCGGGGCTGGTTGCTCTGCGGCCCCGCGGACCCGGGAAACTGGCCGGACCCGGGGAACCCGCCCGGCCCGTACTGTCCCGGAAACTGGCCAGGGTACTGGCCCGGCAAGCCTTGGTCCCGGTCCCGCCGTGCCATGGACCGCCGGTACATCCGCATGGCTATGGGGACAACGAAGGACAGGATGATGATCCACAAAAACAAGCTGCTCACGGTGCCGCGCCTCTCGAAGGTTGTCCCTCCAGCGTAACCCCGTGCGGTCCTACCGGCGGCTGGGTTCCGAGGTTCCCAGCGGACCCTCGCCGGACCCCAACGGAACGCCCGGGCCAAAGACGGGACCCGGCGTCGGCCGTTTCGCCGTGACGCCGTCACCGGAGGACTGGTGCCGGAGCCGGCGCAGTACCCAGGGCACGAAGTATTCGCGCGCCCACACCAAGTCCCCGGTCCTTGCCTCGCGCCAGGTCCGGGGCGGCAGATCCTTGGGCTGGAGGGGTTCCAGCGAATGTTCAACGTTAAGCGAGTCCAGCACCATGGCCGCGATGGTGTGGTGCCCCAACGGGGAGAAGTGCAGCCTGTCCTGGTCCCACATCTGCGGATCGCTCAGTTGCCGGAGGGACCACATGTCGGCGATGACGGCGTCGTGCCGGGCCGCGACAGTCCGCAGGTTCTCGTTGTAAATGGCCACCTTGCTCCGGATCCTGCCCAGGACCGAGGAGCCGGTGTCCGGACCGTTGAACAGGACCACGGTGGCGCCGCCCATGGACAGGATCTGGACCACGGAATCGAGCTTTTCGGCCAGTGCGTCGGGGTCGCCGCCCGGGCGGATGAGGTCGTTGCCGCCTGCTGACAAGGTGACCAGGTCCGGCTTCAGGGCCAGGGCCGGGGCCAGCTGCTGGTCCACGATCTGCTGCAGGAGCCGGCCCCTGACGGCGAGGTTGGCGTAGGCGAAGTCCGGCTTGGTGCGGCCCAGTTCTTCGGCCACCCGGTCGGCCCAGCCGCGGTGCCCTCCGGGGCTTGAGGGCTCGGGGTCGCCGATGCCCTCGGTAAAGGAATCGCCCATCGCCACGTACCGGCTCCAGGGGTGGGAACCGGGGTGCACGGACGGGGTCTGGATGGCACTTGCGTCAGTCACTGTCCTATCCTGCCTTCCGCTTCAATGGCTACGCCAACGTAGGTTGTTACTTTCGGGTAACTGTAAGAATGGAAACCATGACTGACGCCGAAGTATTTCCCGCTCCCGTTGTCCTGTGGTCCCACCCCGAAGAGCAGCGTGCCGGCAAACCGCTGCTGGTGCTGCTCCATGGCTACGGCGCCAACGAACAGGACCTGTTCAGCCTTGCCGGGATGCTTCCGGGGGACTTTGCGGTGGCATCCGTCCGGGCGCCGATCGCCATGGGCCCGGGCTTCACCTGGTTCCCGTTGACGGCGTCCATCGACTACTCCCTGGACCGGGTCAAGGCGGCGTCGGCCTACGTCCAGGAATGGATCGACACCATCAGGGAAGGCCACCCCTCCGTTTCCCTGTTGGGCTTCTCCATGGGCATGGCCATGGCCACCACCCTCCTGCGGCAGCGTCCCACGGACTTCGCTGCCGTCGTCGGGCTCTCGGGCTTCGTGGTGGACGCCGCCGGCGACCCCACCTTCAAGGATGCAGAACTGGACGGAACCATCCCCATGTTCTGGGGCCGGGACCAGCAGGACCCGGTGATCACCCAGGACAAGATCGAGTTCACCATGGGGTGGGTGCGCAAGCACGTCAAGCTCACCAAGGTGCTCTACACGGGCATGTGGCACGGCATCAACCAGCAGGAGATCGGCCACGTGGGGGAGTTCCTCACCCACGAGGTGCTCAACAAGTAGGCGTACGACGACGGCGCCGCGGCCGTGGCGGTCAGCCCGCCTCCGGCGCGACCACCTTCACGGTGTGCCCGTTCACGGTGACGGTGTCGCCGTGGTGCAGCTGGCGGCCGCGGCGGTCGTCGATTTCGCCGTTGACTTTCACCAGCCCGTTCTTGATGAGCTCCGTTGCCTCCACGCCGTCCTCCACGAGGTTGGCAAGCTTCAACAGCTGGCCCAGCCGGATCATGCTGTCGCGGATAGGGACGTCGTCAATGGGGTTGCTCATACAGCAATAATGCCTGAACTAAGGTGGATCCAATGACCTCCCCTCCACGCCTGCCCGTCCTCGCAGGCCTGCCCCTGGCGGTGGGCGCCGGCCTGGCCATCCCCGTCCAAGGCCGCATCAACGGAGCCCTCGGCGCCCGCCTCAACGACGGAATCGCCGCAGCCGTGGTCAGTTTCAGCACCGGCCTGCTGGTGATGATCCTGATCTCGCTGGTCCTGCCGCGGGGCCGGGCCGGGCTGGCGGCCATCCTCCCGGCCGTCCGTACCCGGGCTTTTCCCCGCATCTACGTGCTGGCCGGCGCCATCGGCGCGCTGTTCGTCTTCGCCCAGTCCTTTACCGTGGGCCTCCTCGGGGTGGCCCTCTTCACCGTCGCCACCGTCACGGGACAGACCGTGAGCGGGCTGCTGGTGGACCGGCTGGGGATCGGCCCGGCCGGGAAGAAGTCCGTCACGGGAATCCGCATCATCGGTTGCGTCCTGACCATCGCGGCCGTCGCCTGGGCAGTGTCGCCGCGGTTCGGCGGGGGAGGTGCCGATACCGGCGCCGACCCGGCTGCGTTGCTCGTTCCGCTGCTCCTGCCGGTGGCCGCAGGCTTCCTGATGAGCTTCCAGCAGGCCATGAACGGCACCGCCACCGTCCACTACGGCACCCCCATCGCCGCCACCCTGGTCAACTTCGTGGCCGGCACCATCGTGCTGTGGGCGGCGTTCGCCGTGAAGCTCGCGGTGGCCGGGCCGGGCAACCCGTTGCCCGCCGACTGGTGGTACTACCTGGGCGGTCCCATGGGTTGCGTGTTCATCGGCCTGGGTGCCCTGCTGGTCCGCAGCCTCGGCGTCCTGGTCACCGGGCTCGGCATGATCGCGGGCCAACTCCTGGGGTCCCTGGCACTGGACCTGGTGCTGCCCGCGCCTGGCACCGTCGTCGCCCCTGCCACGGTCCTTGGGACCCTGCTCACCCTCGGCGCCATCATCCTGGCAACCTTGCCCTGGCCGCGGGGCGCGCTCCGGGGGCGCCGGCCGGTAGGCTAGTACACGCAGCTTTTGACGCATCTTCCCCCATCCGCCCACCCGGTGCCCGGTGTGCCCTGCACGCCGCAGCCGGGGTTTGCACACCGCGGACCGCACCCAGCGGCCCTGTAGAAATTGGAGTTACCCCATGGCAGCAAAATCCGTCCTCGACCAGGTCATTTCCCTCTCCAAGCGGAGGGGCTTCGTGTTCCAGGCCGGTGAGATCTACGGAGGTTCGCGTTCTGCCTGGGACTACGGCCCTTTGGGCGCTGAGCTGAAGGAAAACATCAAGCGCCAGTGGTGGCAGTCCATGGTCCGCGGCCGCGAGGACGTGGTGGGCCTTGACTCCTCCGTGATCCTGCCCCGCCAGGTGTGGGAGGCCTCCGGCCACGTCGAGGTCTTTTCCGACCCCCTGGTGGAATGCCTCTCCTGCCACAAGCGGTACCGCGCCGACCACCTCGAGGAAGAGTACGAGGAGAAGAAGGGCCGCCCGGCGGAAAATGGCCTGAAGGACATTGCCTGCGCCAACTGCGGCACCCGCGGCCAGTGGACCGAGCCGCAGGAGTTCTCCGGCCTGCTCAAGACCTACCTGGGCCCGGTCGCCAGCGAGGAGGGCCTGCACTACCTGCGCCCCGAAACCGCCCAGGGCATCTTCGTGAACTTCAACAACGTGCTCACCACCTCCCGGAAGAAGCCGCCGTTCGGCATCGGCCAGATCGGCAAGTCCTTCCGCAACGAGATCACGCCGGGCAACTTCATCTTCCGCACGCGCGAGTTCGAGCAGATGGAAATGGAGTTCTTCGTCGAGCCCGGCACGGATGAAGAGTGGCACAAGTACTGGATGAACGAGCGCATGGCCTGGTACACCGGCCTGGGCATCCGCGACGAAAACCTGCGCTTCTTCGAGCACCCCAAGGAGAAGCTGAGCCACTACTCCAAGGGCACCACGGACATCGAGTACCGCTTCGGTTTCCAGGGCTCGGAGTGGGGCGAACTGGAAGGCATCGCCAACCGGACCGATTTTGACCTCTCCACCCACGCGAAGGCTTCCGGCACGGACCTGAGCTACTTCAACCAGGCCACCAACGAGCGCTACACCCCCTACGTGATCGAGCCCGCGGCCGGCCTGACCCGTTCCTTCATGGCGTTCCTGGTGGACGCGTACACCGAGGACGAGGCCCCCAACGCCAAGGGCGGCGTGGACGTGCGCACCGTGCTGAAGCTTGACCCGCGCCTGGCCCCCGTCAAGGCCGCCGTGCTGCCGTTGAGCCGCAACGAGGACCTGTCACCGAAGGCGAAGGCACTTGGAGCCCAGCTGCGCAAGAACTGGAACATCGACTTTGACGACGCCGGCGCTATCGGCCGCCGGTACCGCCGCCAGGATGAGATCGGCACCCCGTTCTGCATCACCGTGGACTTCGATACCCTCGAGGACCAGGCCGTCACCATCCGCGAGCGGGACACCATGAGCCAGGAACGTGTTTCCCTGGACAAGGTGGAGGGTTACCTGGCCGCACGGCTGATCGGCGCCTGAGCATGGCCATCGAATACCGCCCATGGCGCGATGGTGACGACCTTGCGCTGCTGGAAATCTGGGGTGACCCGGACACCGGTGAGGCCCGCCAGTTCCGCGGCGCCCTGGCACTGTCCTCCAACGGCCGGGACGGCACGCCGTGGCGCCGCTGCATCGTGGCCGAGGACGTTATTGACGGCGTCGGCATCCCGGTAGCCGCCGGCGTCGTCTACGAGGCGTCCCTGCACCCGGAACGCCTCTGGACCTACATCGAGGTGGCCCGGGGCCATCGCCGCGCCGGCATCGGCGCCAGCCTGCTGACCATGCTGCGCCGCGAAGCCGAAAACGCGCCGTCGGGTGTCACCAGGCTGCGCGCCAAGGTGGAGCCCGGCACCGCCGGGGCCGCCTTCGCCGAAGCGTTCGGGCTGGAACCCATCCAGCGCTCGCGCCTGGTGGTCGTCGAGCCGGGCGCCCTCCGGCTGCCCGTCTTCCCGGCCAAGGACGGGGACGGTGCGGCCGGCGGCGAGAACGCAGGCTCCGACTTCGTCATGGACCTGGCCACCGGCTCGGTGGAGCTCACCGACGTGGTGGGACGCTACTACACCGCCATCCATGACTGGGATTCACCCGGGGTCCTCTCCGTGGGACAGGTGCAGAAACTGTTCCTGGACGAGCTCACCGGCGCGCACGGCGCCATCGTGCTGCGGGCCGAACCGGAATCGGCTTTCGGGGCCGGCGTGGCGCCGAGCAAGAAGGGCCGCATCCGGGCCTTCGCCGTCAGCTACGCGGCCCCCGCCGGGCCTGATGCCGCACCGGCCCACCTGCAAACCCCTGGTGCAGAGACAACGGGCGCCGACATACCGACGGACGTTTTCGTGGGACATGAGCCGGCATTGTCCGCCGCGGACGCTGCCGAGGCCGTGCGCGACATGCTCGCCCTCATCGCCTACCAGCACCCGGTGATGCTGGAACTGGACGACTCGATGACCGCGCTGCGCGCCGCCGTCGAACCCCTACTGGAGTCCGGCAAGGCCCGCCTCGCCGCGGCGGAAACCCTGGTGGTCTCCGACTGACCGGGGCCGGCCGGCCAACCCGGCAGCCAAGGCAGCGCCAGGTTTTGCCGTGACCTTCACGGCAAGACCTGGCGCTTACTTCGTTTGGCGGGAACCACGACGCCGGCCCGCGGCGGCGTCTGCGGCGTCCAGGCGCTGCCGCTCGGCGTCCGAAGGAGCGCCGCCGCCCAAGTGCGCCGGCATCCACCACGCCCCGTGCTCCGGCTGCAGCGGAAAGCCTGCAATGCACCGGTCGATCCCGGCCTGGAGCGTGCCGCGCAGCGCCTCCGTGGCCTCCTCAACGTCAACGTCATGCGGAAAGACGATCGGCGCTCCCACTTCGAGGCGCACCGGTGCCCGCCAGCTGCGCCGAAGGGAAAATCCGTGGCCGCGGGTCATCACCCGGTGGGCACCCCAGACCGAAACCGGAATGACCGGGACCCCGGCTTCCGCAGCCATCCGCACGGCACCGGTCCTGCATTCGCGAACCGTGAAGCTGCGGCTCACCCCGGCCTCCGGGAAGACCGCGAGGTACTCGCCGGCCCGCAGCTTGGCCACCGCGGCATCGTAGGCGTCTGAACGGTCCGCATAGCCCACCACCACATGGCCGCTGGCGCTGATGGCGGGGCCGGCCAACCAGTGGTCTGCGGCGCCTTGATGGACGAGGAACCGCAGCTGGGCACGCGTATGCCGCCACAGGAGCAGCTCGACTACCGCGAAGTCCACGTAGCCGAAGTGCGTGATGGCGAAGACCGCTCCCTTTCCGGGGGACGCCCGGCGGGAAGGGCCGGTGGCCGGTTCCTTCGCGGGAAGGTTTTCCAGGCCGGTCGCCTGGATGTCCAGCCGGAGGGCCCAGCGCAGGAACTGCCCGGTACGGACGATGACCCGGTAGAAGGTGTCGTTGGACGGGGGACGCCAAGGCATCGGGACGGCGCCTAGAGGGTGACGTGCACGGACGATTCCGGCAGCAGCTGCGTAAAAGAACGCGGCGGCCGGACAGGGGCGCCCGTGCTTTCCGCGAAGGACTTAATGACAAACCCGGAGGCCAGCGTCTGCCACACCCGGATCTTTCGGAGCATGAAGTGCCCCACACCCTTCAGGGACACATATTGCATGCTTGACGCTTCCGCGGTGGCGCGGCGGGCGAATGCCAGCGACTGCCGGGGGCTGGTCATGTGGTCCGTGGTTCCGTGCACGATCAGCACCTTCCGTCCGGCGACCCGGGCGGAAGGGGTCTCCGGGCTTAGCCATGGCGCAAGGGCCACCACGGCTTCAACCTGCGGGTGGTCTGCGGCGCAGACGGCTGTCAGGCCGCCCATCGAGTGGCCCAGCAGGAAGATCGGTACGCCGGGGTGCTGTTCCTCGATCTGCTGGAGCGCCCACCGTGCGTCCTGCAGCGGGGTCATGTCCGGGCCATTCCAGCCGCGGACGCTGTTGCGCAGTGACCAGACCGCCAGCCCGTGTTTCCTTCCCATGCGGTGCAGGTCCCGGGCAAAGGGGACCATCCTGGCCGGGCTCAGGTGCCGGGCCTCCACGGGTGCGCGGCTGTGCGCCCTCCCGCCGTGCAGGACCAGGACCACTCCCTTGGTGGCACCGGATGCCGCAAGGACGCTCAGTACGGGACGGTGCTGGGGATCCGAAGGCGCGCGCCCGGCCTGTTCCCCGCCACTTTTTCCCGTCCCGCGGGTATCGGTTCCACGTGTCCCACCGTTGTCCATGCCTGGTTCCTCCCCATCCGATGGTCCATTTATAAACCCTATGGCGCCGCACGTAGAGTACAAGCCATGAGGTTGTACTGCTGATGGGCGCCGGTCACTCCCACACTTCCGAGAGCCATTCGGAGCCGACACCGCAAGCGATGGCTGCCCGCAGCAAGGCGAACCGCATCCTGGCCGCGGTCCTGATCCCGCTGGCGCTGCTGACCCTGGCCGGGATGGCCGCGCTGTGGCCCTCCGGCAGCAAGGAAGGAATCACCCTCGCCAACCCGTACTCCACGGCCCCCGGCGTGACATTCGATACGGGAACCATCCAAAGCGTGGTGGCCGAGAGCTGCATGCAGGGGACCAGCCAGCAATCCAGCCAGCCGGGGGCCGGCCAGCAATCCGGCCAGCAGGATACCGGCCAGCAGTCCAGCCAGCAGGGGACGGGCCAGGATTCCACCGGACAGCCTCCCCGCCAGGGCTCGGACTGCACGTTCGCGTTCACGGAGCCGGATAAGGGCGGGAGCCCGGTCAAGGTGGTGATCAACCCGGATGTGGCCTCTTCGCACGGGGTCAAGCCCGGGGACCAGATCCGGTACCTGAACCTCTCGAAGGTCCAAGGGGCCACCGGGTCGCAGGGTTCGCCGGCCTACGTCTTTGTGGACTTCGTCCGCACCCTGCCGATTGTCCTGCTCGCCGTGCTCTATGCCGCGGTGGTCATCGCTGTCGCCCGGTGGCGCGGTCTCCGCGCCCTGGTCGGACTCGTGGGCGCCTATTTTGTCCTGGCCAACTTCCTGCTCCCGGGCCTGGTGGAGGGCAAGCCTCCGCTGCTCCTGACCCTGGTGGGCTCCACCGTGATCATGATCGGTGTGCTCTACTTTGCCCACGGATTCTCGGCGAGGACGTCCACGGCATTGTTGGGCACCATTTTCGGGCTCGGCATCACGGCGCTGTTGGCCGCCTGGGCCACGGACGCCGCCAACCTCGCCGGCGTCGGCAGCCATGACGCCGCCACCTTGGTGAACACCTCGGCGAACATCTCAATCTCCGGCGTGATCCTGTGCGGGCTCATCATTTCGGGACTGGGCGTCCTGAACGACGTCACCATCACCCAGTCCTCTGCCGTGTGGGAGCTCTACGAACTGGCGCCGGGCACCAGCGCCCGGAAACTCTTCACCTCCGCCATGCGGATCGGCCGAGACCACATCGCCTCCACCGTGTACACCATCGCCTTCGCCTACGCGGGGGCTGCGCTGCCCATCCTGATCATCGTCATGCTCTACGACCGGCCCCTGATGGACACCCTCACCAGTTCGGAACTGTCCGAGGAAGTCATCCGCACGCTGGTGGGCTCCATCGGCCTGGTCCTGGCCATCCCGGTCACCACCCTGATCGCCGTGCTCGTGGTCAAGGCCACCGGCATCAGGGCAGTTGAGGGCCATGCCGGGGTCGGGGCGCACGACGACGGCCACGTCCACGCCGGAGACGTGGCGGATACCGGGGCGCTCGCCGCAGCCGCGCTGGGGGAGCGCAGCCGGCGGGCCGGCGTCGAACCAGCTGCGGAAACCGCCACCCGACGGGGCCGGAGGGCGGAACGCGGCTGACGGGGTGCGCGGCGACTTGCCTGCGGCGCGGGCCGGAAAGCCCCGCCGGAGAGTCCTGGTGCCACGGCGGAAACCTTCGATTTGCCCGGCTTTGCAACAATGGACAGGTGACTGTTGCAGCAACCCCTCCCGCCCCCAAGCTGGAACTCCCGCCCCTGAAGCTGGGACCCATCACCGTTGACACTCCGGTGATCCTGGCCCCCATGGCCGGCATCACCAACTCCGCCTTCCGCAGGCTCTGCCGTGAATACGGCGGCGGCATGTACGTGGCGGAGATGGTCACCTCCCGCGCACTGGTGGAACGGACCCCTGAATCACTCCGCATCATTTCGCATGACGACGACGAGAAAGTCCGTTCCGTCCAGCTGTACGGTGTGGATCCGGGCACCGTCGGCGCCGCCGTGCGGATGCTCGTGGAGGAAGACCGGGCGGACCACATCGACCTCAACTTCGGCTGCCCGGTCCCCAAGGTGACCCGGCGCGGCGGCGGCTCGGCCCTGCCCTGGAAGATCGACCTCTTCACCGCGATCGTGCAGACCGCCGTCAAGGAAGCCGGCAAGGGTAACGTTCCGCTGACCATCAAGATGCGCAAGGGCATTGACGATGACCACCTGACGTACCTCGATGCCGGCCGCATCGCCCGCGACTCCGGGGTTGCCGCCGTCGCGCTGCACGGCCGCACGGCCGCCCAGTTCTACTCCGGCAAGGCGGACTGGTCCGCCATCGCGCGCCTCCGCGAGGCCCTGCCGGACATCCCGGTGCTGGGCAACGGCGATATCTGGTCAGCGGAGGACGCCGTCAGGATGGTCCGCGAAACCGGCGTGGACGGCGTGGTGGTGGGCCGCGGCTGCCAAGGGCGCCCGTGGCTGTTCGGCGACCTTCAGGCGGCATTCGAAGGCAGCGATGTCCGGCACCGGCCCAACCTGCGCCAGGTGGCCGAGGGTGTCTACCGGCACGCCGAACTGATGGTGGAGACTTTCGGTGACGAGGGCAAGGCGCTGCGTGAAATCCGGAAGCATATCGCCTGGTACTTCAAGGGCTACGTGGTGGGCGGTGAGCTGCGCACCAGGCTGGCCCTGGTCACCAGCCTTGAGGTGCTCCGGGATACCCTCGCGGAGTTGGACCTGGACTCGCCCTACCCCGGGGTTGACGCCGAGGGCCCGCGCGGACGTGCCGGCTCCCCGAAACGTCCTGCCCTGCCCAAGGACTGGCTCGATTCCCGCGCCCTGAACGCCGACCAGTCCCGGGACATCGCTGCTGCCGAGCTGGATGTCTCCGGTGGCTGAGGCTTCCCTGAGCACCCCGGTCGCCGGCACTCCGGCGTCCGGCACGCCTACCGCGGCGCTCGCCTTGCCCGGCTACGAGCTGCACGATTCCGCCCGCTGGGTGGAGGAACCGCCCAAGAACACGTACCGCTCCGATTTCGAGCGGGACCGCGCCCGGGTCCTGCACTCCTCGGCCCTGCGCCGGCTGGGCGCCAAAACCCAGGTGGTGGCCCCTGACACGGACGACTTCGTCCGCACCCGGCTCACGCACAGCCTGGAAGTGGCGCAGGTGGGCCGGGAACTCGGCCGGGCTTTGGGCTGCGACCCCGACGTGGTGGACACGGCCTGCTTGAGCCACGATCTCGGCCACCCGCCGTTCGGCCACAACGGCGAATCGGCGCTGAACGAGGTGGCGCACGCCATCGGCGGGTTCGAAGGCAACGCCCAGACGCTCCGCCTGCTCACCCGGCTCGAACCCAAAGTGCTCACGGCTGACGGCCGTCCGGCCGGGCTGAACCTCACCCGCGCAAGCCTCGATGCCGCGTCTAAATATCCGTGGTCTGCCCTGGAAGCCCCGGTGATCCACGGCCAGCGGACCAGCAAGTTCGGCGCCTACGAGGACGATCTCCCCATCTTCAACTGGATCCGCGAGGGTGCCCCGGAGCGCCGGTCCTGCCTGGAAGCCCAGGTGATGGACCTCGCGGACGACATTTCCTACTCGGTGCACGACGTGGAGGACGCGATTGTTGCCGGCCACTTCCAGTTGCGCTGGCTGGACAACCCGGACCACCGGGCCCGCGTGGTGGGGTACGCGAAGCAGTGGTACCTGCCGCACAACGATCCTGCGGCGATCGACGCCGCGCTGGCCCGGCTCGAGGCCACGGACGTGTGGGTGCGCGAGGCGGACGGCAGCCGCAAGTCGATGGCAGCCCTGAAGAACATGACCAGCCAGCTGATCGGCAGGTTCTGCCAGAGCGCCCTGGAAACCACCCGTGCTGTCTACGGCCCCGAAAACCTCACCCGGTACAGCGCCGAGCTCATGGTGCCGGATGAGACGGTGATGGAGATCGCGGTCATGAAGGGCCTCGCCACCACGTTCGTGATGACCACTGAACACCGGCAGCCCATCTACGAGCGCCAGCGCGAAGTGCTGCACGCCCTGGTCACTGCCCTGAGCGCCACGGGGGACAGGCACCTGGAACCGATGTTTGCCGCCGACTGGCGGGACGCTGCCGACGACGGGGCACGGCTCCGGGTGGTCATCGACCAGGTGGCGTCCCTGACGGATGGTTCGGCGCTTGCCATGTACGAGCGCCTGGTGGGGAGCCTGCCTTCGCTCTGGTAGCCCCGCGAGGCCGTGGCGGATCCTGCCAGCACCCGACCGATCAACAGCTTGCTCTAAGAGTTTCCACAGGAACGAGGGGCAAGATAGGGGAAAGGCAGGCCGTTTAAAGCACGGGAGCAGGTCATGAGTACTCGCAGCAGGGGCAAGCGCCTCGCCACCGGGATTACCGTGGCGGTGGGCGTGGGCAGCGTCGCCGTTGCGGGCGTCAGCGCGGCCGCCGTGTACGCCGCCACGCCTTCCGTCATCGCCAGGACCACTCCCGGGACGGACAACAGCACCCAAGGCACCACGCCGAAACCGAGCGGTTCCACCGGTTCGGGCAACGACAGTTACGGGAGCCGGCAGGACGGTACGCGCCGTTCCAAGAGCTACGGAAGCACCACGCCGGTCCAACCCGGCAACGGCGGCACGGTCCACGGCAGGTCTTCGGGATCCTGAGATGAACGGTCCTGACGCGCACGGTGCCCGCATGGGCCGGTCCGGCCCGGCCGGCACTGGGGCGGCGGAAAGCGGTATGGCGGCCCAATCAACCTGGACAGTCTGGGAGCTTGAGGCCTCCGTTACCGTTACGGACGCCGGCGCCCTGGCTGGCGCGGAACGGATCGTCCGCGACGTGGTGGCCGTCGTCGACGCCGCCTGCAGCCGTTTCCGCAACGACTCGGAACTTGTGATCCTCCAACCCCGGATGGCGCAGGGCGTCACCGTCAGCCCGATGCTCCGGCTGCTCCTGCAACGGGCCCTGGACGCGGCGGCCATGACCGGCGGCGACGTCGACCCCACCCTCGGAGCGGACCTGGCCGCACTGGGCCACGGCCCGGACCAACAGGGTATGACGGGGCTCCGCAGCGTGCCGGTGCCGGCACTGGCGAACGGAGCGGCGCGAACTCCTGCGCCGCCGTCGGCCGCATCCCCTGACATGCCCGCGACGCGGGCACCCGGATGGACCAGGCTCGGCCTCGACTCCACCACCCTGACCCTGCCTGCCGAACTCCGGCTTGACCTCGGTGCCACGGCCAAGGCGGTCGCGGCGGACCTCGCCGCCGACGAAGTGCACCAGCGGCTCGGCTGCGGGGTCCTCGTAGGGCTCGGCGGAGACCTGGCCAGCGCAGGGCCCGGACCCCTCGTGGATGGCCAACCCGGCCAGTGGCAAATACTGGTCCAGGACCTGCCCGCCGACCCCGCCCAGCACATCTCCCTCGCGTCCGGGTATGCCCTCGCCACGTCCAGCACGCAAAAGCGCCGCTGGACGCACCGGGGAACCGACGTCCACCACATCCTTGACCCGCGCTTCGGGCTCCCGGCCGAGCCCGTCTGGCGGTCCGTGACAGTGGCCGCACCCACATGCCTGGATGCCAACGCCTGCAGCACGGCCGCCATTGTCCGTGGCCACGCCGCCGTGGACTGGTTCCGGGCCGAAAATATCGTGGCCCGGCTCGTGGACCGCCACGGCCGGATTGTCACCACCGGCGGCTGGCCCACCGATAGCCAAGTCCCCCGCGGCGCCGGGTCCAATCCTGCAGACCCACCCCGCCAAGCAGCCCGCCCCGGCGCTGCGGTGGGTGGCCGCCATGGATGAGGCAATGTGGGCTTTCGGGCGGGTGAGCGGCTTCATCTCCCTTGCCCTGTTCACCGCGTCCGTACTGCTGGGAATCCTCAACAGGTCTGGCCGTCCCCTGATGGTGCTGCCGCGGTTTTCCATCAGCCTCCTGCACCGGAACATCGCCCTGCTCGCCACCGTCTTCCTGGGGCTCCACGTGGGCTCACTGCTGCTGGACTCCTTTGCCAAGCTGAAGCCGGTGGACGTCGTGGTGCCCTTCCTGGGCTCCTTCCAACCGTTCTGGCAGGGTTTGGGGACGGTGGCCCTTGACCTGGTCCTGGCCGTGGTTGCCACCGGGTTGCTGCGGCACCGGATCGGACAACGGACCTTCAAGGCGGTCCACTGGCTGACCTATGGCGTCTGGCCGGTGGCGATGGCGCACGCCCTCGGAAACGGTACCGACGTCTCGAGCGGCTGGTTCCTGCTGCTTGCCGCGGCGTCCGCCGTCGCCGTGGCCGCGGCGCTGTTGTGGCGGCTGTCACCGACATTTCTTGAAACCTCCGCTGCCAGGCAAGGAAACCTCCCGTGAGCCACGCCAGAGACACCTCCCAGCCGGCGCCCCCGGATGCGGCACGGCAGGAACCGCGCCTCCTCGCGGCCGGCCCGGATGCCGGCTGGGACCAGCACCTGGATACCTTCGGCCCCCTGGACGCAGACGCGGCCGCACCGGGGCTGCTTGACGCGCTCGCGGCGTCGGGGCTGACCGGCCGGGGCGGGGCAGCGTTCGAAACCTGGCGCAAGGTGACCGCCACGGCGGAGTCCGGCCGCAAGGGCCTGTTTGCGGCCCGGCCGGTGGTGATCGCCAACGGCGCCGAGGGCGAACCACTCAGCTTCAAAGACCGGACCCTCCTTAGCCATGCACCGCACCTGGTCATCGACGGCCTGCTCACCCTGGCGGCTGCGTTGGGCGGCGCCGGCACCTACGTGTACGCGCCGGCAGCAGGCCTGCCCCGTGTCCGGCAGGCCCTCGCGGGGCGTCCCGGCACCAAGCGGGTCCGGGTGGTGGAGGCGCCGGAAACGTTCATCTCGGGCGAGTCGAGCGCGGTGGTCAACATGATTGCCACCGGAAATGCGGTGCCGGTTGACCAACGCCGGCGCCTGAGCGAATCGGGACTGAATGGCCGCCCCACGCTGGTGGTCAATGTCGAAACCCTGGCACAGGTTGCCCTGATCGCCCGCTACGGGGCGCAGTGGTTCCGCCAAGCGGGAACTGCGACGGATCCGGGAACCCGGCTCGTGTCAGTATCCGGTCCGGCCCCGGTCCGGGACGTGGTGCTGGAGGTGCCGGGCGGGGTGGAACTTTCCGCCGTCCTCAAGGAAGCGGGGTTGGACCCGGCTCCCTTGTCCGCCGTCCTGGTGGGCGGCTACCACGGCCGCTGGGTACGGCCTGCTGCCCATGTGCTCTCGCCGGAGGGGCCGGTGGGCGGGACGGTGCGTCCCGGAGCAGGCGTGATCCATGCGCTGGATCCGCACGCCTGCGGGATCGGGGCGACCGCCCGGATCCTCACCTACCTCGCCAATGAATCGGCCAGGCAATGCGGACCCTGCATGTTCGGCCTGCCGGCCATGGCGTCCGTCCTCAACCGGATCGCTGGCGGGGAACGCAACCCCCGCCTCGCCTCCGAACTGGACCGACTGGGACGGCTGGTGTCCGGCCGCGGCGCCTGCCGGCATCCTGAGGGGACCACTGGGCTGGTCAGCAGCGCCCTGGAGGTGTTCGCCGCGGACTTCCGTGCGCACCTCGCCGGATACTGTGTTCCCCTGGGGGGAGTGGCGGCATGACGGCCATTCTGCACATCGACTGGACCAGCTGCGACGGCCGCGGCCTGTGCACAGAACTGCTTCCCGGCGTACTGGACCGTGATGACTGGGGATACCCCGTGGCACGCGGGAAGTCCGGCCGCGAACGGACGGACATTCCGCTGCGGGACGCGGACCGGGAAGCCGCGCAGGAGGCCGTGTCCCTCTGCCCCAAGCTGGCCTTGAGCCTCCAGGAACGCATGGAGCCGGCACGTGAAAGCCGTAAGCCGGGACGGTGACACTAAGATTGCTGTGTGGCTGGGCTGATTAAACGTGAAGATATCGACGAAGTACGCCAGCGCACGGACATCAAGGAAGTGGTTGACGGCTACGTCACGCTCAAAGGCGCCGGGCTGGGAACGTGGAAGGGCCTGTGCCCCTTCCACGACGAGCGTTCGCCGTCCTTCACCGTCCGCCCCCAGGTAGGCCGCTACCACTGCTTTGGCTGCGGCGAGGACGGTGACGTCATCGCCTTCGTCCAAAAGCAGGACCACAGCTCCTTCCACGAGGCGGTAGAAAAACTGGCCGCCCGGATCGGCTACGAGCTGCGCTACGAGGATGGCGGAAGCGGGCCCAACCGGGAGGAAGTGGGCCGGCGGCAGCGTTTGCTGGACGCCCACAAAATTGCCGACGAGTTTTTCCGCGCCCAGTTGCTCACGCCTGGTGCCGCCGAGGCCCGGAACTTCCTGCACGGACGGGGCTTTGACCGGGCAGCCGCCGAGCACTTCGGCTGCGGGTATGCCCCCCAAGGCTGGGATGCGTTGCTGAAGCACCTCCGGGGCCGCGGCTTCACCGACGCCGAGCTGAAGCTCACCGGCATGTTCTCGGAGGGCAACCGCGGCATCTACGACCGCTTCCGCGGCCGCCTCATCTGGCCCATCAAGGACATCGCCGGCGACACCATCGGCTTCGGCGCCCGCAAGCTCTACGAGGATGACCAGGGCCCCAAGTACCTCAACACCCCGGAAACCACGCTCTACAAGAAGTCCCAGGTCCTCTACGGAATCGACCTCGCCAAGCGCAGCATCGCCAAGGACCGCCAGCTGGTGGTGGTGGAGGGCTACACGGACGTGATGGCCTGCCACCTTGCAGGAATTACGACGGCGGTGGCCACCTGTGGAACGGCGTTCGGCACCGAGCACATCAAGATTGCCCGCCGGCTTTTGTCCGACGACGGCACCGGGGGAGAAGTGGTGTTCACGTTCGACGGGGACGCCGCGGGACAGAAAGCGGCCCTCCGCGCCTTCGAGGAAGACCAGCGCTTCACGGCCCAGACCTACGTGGCGGTGGAACCCACGGGCGCCGACCCCTGCGACCTCCGCCTGAGCAGGGGAGACGAAGCAGTGCACGCCCTCATCCAGTCCCGCCGGCCGCTGTTTGAATTCGCCATCCGCACCACCTTGAAGCAGTTCAACCTGGATACCGTTGAGGGCCGCGTACAGGGCCTGAAAGCCTCAGTGCCCGTGGTGGCCGCCATTCGTGACGCCTCCACGCGGACCGGCTACTGCCAGGCGCTGACCGGCTGGCTCGGGATGCCGGACCCCAACGAAGTCCTGCGCCTGGTCACGGCCGCCGTGAAGCGGGGGGACACCGGACGTCCGGCGGCCTCCGGCCACCCGCAGGCCGGCAAGGCCGCCCAGCCGGGCGCCGCCCAACCCGGCGGCCCCGGCGTTGCTGCCGGGCCGTCGTCGGGCGCGGTCCCTTCCTACCACCGGCCGGACCCCCGGGATCCCGTGGCCTCGATGGAACGCCAGGCCCTGGAGGTGGCACTCCAGCAGCCGTCCCTGCTGGCCGGCGCCGTTTGGGACCGCTTCGCAGACGCCCGGTTCGCCACGCCCGCCTTCCAGGCGGTCCACGACGCCATGCGCGCCACCGGTCCGGGGCAGGCGGCCGGTGATCCGGTGCGCTGGGTGGAACACGTGATGCACGAAGTTCCCGAACCCCTCCGGCCGCTGGTCTCGGAACTGGCTGTGGTGCCGCTGCCTGCCCACACGGAGGAGGCCGTGCTGAAGTATTGCCGCGACATCCTGTCCCGCTTGTTCGAGCTGCAGATCACCCGGGTCAAGGCGGACAAGATGGGGCAGCTGCAACGGCTCGATCCGGCCGCGGATCCGGAAACCTACCAGCGGCTCAACCGTGAACTGATGATGCTGGAAATGGAACGCCGGGCCCTGCGCGCCGAGGCGTAGCGGGGCCCGTACCGGGGTGGCCGGGCTGGACGGCTTCCCGATTTCGTTTCCGCCGCAAGTGTTTGCTAGGCTAATACCCGCTTCATTCCTCCTTAGCTCAATTGGCAGAGCATTCGACTGTTAATCGAAGGGTTGCTGGTTCAAGTCCAGCAGGAGGAGCGCACAGTCCCCGTTCCGGCCTCCGGAACGGGGACTTTTCTTTGCCCACAGGCTGTTTGGGCCCGGAAAACCGCCGATTTCCCTTGGGCCGGAATCCTTTGCTAATGTCATACCTGCTTCATTCCTCCTTAGCTCAATTGGCAGAGCATTCGACTGTTAATCGAAGGGTTGCTGGTTCAAGTCCAGCAGGAGGAGCGCAACGGAAAATCCCTGTTCCTCCAGCCGGCGGAACAGGGATTTTTTGTCTTCGCGGGCAAAGCCTTGGACGCGCCCGGCAGATCAGACGAAGTCCATTTCCACCTGCAGGAATCTTTCGGCCTCCGCGATGGCTGCGTTGAAGGCCTCGTTTTCCGTGGGCGACCTGCGGGGTTCGCGCGGGTTCCATTCGTGCGGGGCCGAGTGGATGCGGACAAAGCCGGCATCCGGCGGGGCGTAGAAAATACCGAACCGCTGGACCGGCCACTCCGGCGAGGTTTCCGGAGCCACCAGCAGGGCTGCATTGAAGGCGGGATTGAACCACTGGGCGATGGGCCGGCGGCGGTCCTCGGTGAACAGCCCCGCGGCGTACAGCGCCGCTGACTGCTGCCCGGCCTGGGCACACAGTCGCTCCCACCACAGTGGCAGGATCCGGGCGTCGCACCGTTGCCATGTGGCCGGAAGTGGCGGTTGGTTCTGCCAGCTGGGCACGGGAATATTTTATCGCGGGAAGGCCCGGGAAGGCAGGTGGCGCGTCCGCAGCCGGGCCCGGCAGTCAGCGGCGTTTCCGGGACCCCGGGTTGATCCGGTACAGCAGTGCTGCGCCGGCCAGCGTGCCCAGGATGATGCCCCAGGCCGGGTTGCCCACGGCCCGGCCGGCAAAATAGCCGACGACGGCGCCGAGCACGGCGCCCAGGAAGAGTCCCCGTCCGTTACGGTGCGGTTTCCGGCTCATCGGCGGCCTTCCTGGTGGACGTTCGGTGGATCGGCGGTTAGTGGATTGAGGGTACCGTGCGCGGGCGGACAACCAGCCACAAGGCCCCGATGGCAAGCAGGATGCATGCGGCCTGCACCGAACCCATCGGCGCCGCGCTGGTAATGCCCAGCCAGCCCACCACGGGGGAAATCAGCCCGGCCATGAGGAACGTGGCCGCACCAAGGAGCGACGCCGCCGTCCCCGCCTGGGCTGCGTGGCCGGCCAGTGCCAGCACCTGGACGCAGGGGAACATGAAGCCTGTCCCCAGGATGTAGAACCACAGCGGGACCATCACTCCCCACAGCCCCAGGCCCATGCGGTCGAACACGACGATCAGCACGGCCATCAGGAACATCCAGGCCGTGGCGCACGCCAGGATCCACTGTGGCGGGACAACCCGGATCAGGCGCGCACTGGTTTGGACGCCGGCAACGATGCCCAGGGAGTTGATGCCAAAGAGCAACCCGTACTGCTGGGCGGAGAAGCCGAACACGTCCTGGAACAGGAAGGGCGACGCCGACAGGTAGGTGAACAGGCCGCCAAAGTTGAATCCGGCCACCATCAGCAGCCCCACGAAGATCCGGTCGCTGAAGAGCGCCTTGTACCGCTGCCGGGCTGTCATGCCGCTCTTGCCGCGCTTCTCCGGCGGAAGCGTCTCGCGCACCAGCAACAGGGCGGCCACGATGACAAGGGTTCCGTAGGAGGCAAGGAACACGAATATTCCGGGCCAGGGCATGACCAGCAGCAGCTGCGAGCCGATCACCGGTGCCAGGATGGGGGCCAGGCCGTTGACCAGCGCCATCCGCGAAAACATCCGTACCATGGCATACCCGGAAAACAGGTCGCGCACCATGGCCATGGCCACCACGCCGCCGCCGGCAGCGCCGACACCCATCAGGACACGGAAGATCCCCAAGGTGGTGATGTCCGCGGACAAGGCCGCACCCACGGACGCTGCGATATGGAGGGCGGTGGCAAGGATCAAGGGTGTCCGGCGGCCAAACTTGTCGCTGAACGGCCCCACCACCAGCTGCCCGAACGCAAAGCCCACGGTGGTGCCGGCCAGCGTCAACTGAACCTGCGCCTCCGTCACGCCCAGGCTTGCCTCCAGCGCAGGAAATGCGGGCAGGTAAAGGTCGATCGTGAACGGACCCAAGGCCGTCAGGGCGCCCAGGAGGAGGATGTACAGAAGCTTCCGGCGGCGGGTCAGCAGGTCGCCGGGATTGGGGGCATTGGTCACGATCACCAATCCTAGGCCCGGCGGGGGACGTTTTTTCAGCGTTGTAGGCCGCGCCGCCCGGCAAGCCCCGGAGTTCGCCCTGAACCTGAATGATAGTTTGGGTGGCGTGGACTGTGCGGCTGCACATTTCCGCAGGACAACGCAGGCAGTATCGACCCAGACGACCAGTAAGGCGGAACCGATGAGCGGACGTCACAGCGGGCGTACCAGTCCCGGATTGCGCATCACCGCGCTGCCGGGAACGGCACGACTCCTTTTCCGGTTGGCCCCACGCCAGCTCAACGACGAGATCGCCTTCGCCAAGATCGAACTCAAGCGCAAGGGCATCCAGGTTGGGGTGGCCGCAGCGTTCTTCGCCATCGCCCTGGTCTTCGTGGCGTTCCTGGTAGTTGGCCTGATCGTCGCCGCCATCATGGGGCTGGCCACCATCATGCCTGCCTGGCTGGCAGCACTCCTGGTGTCCGCCGCCTTCCTGGTCATCGCTTTGGTCGGCGGCCTTGTAGGCCTTGCGAGGTTCAAGAAAGCCATGCCGCTGGTGCCTGAAGAAACCATCCGCGGCATTAAGTACGATCTCGGCGTCGCCCGCGAAGGGTCCGCCTTCAATCCCGCGGTCCTGGATCCGGACAGCCCGGAAGCAAAGGCAGCGAAGGCTGCAAAGGCCGAAGCCGCCGCCAAGGCCAAGGCCGAGAAGGAAGCCAAGGCCGCCCAGCACGATCAGGAGTTCCCGCACGCTTCCGAGCCCGAGCTGGTTCGCCGGCTCAGCCAGCGCCGGCACCACCTCGCCGAGGTCCGGGATGAACTCGGCACGGAGCTGGACCTCAAGACGCAGGCCCGCTACCTGCTGGCCGCCGCCCAGGTCAAAGCCCGTGAGGCCCAGCTGCTCGCCGCCCGCGGCGCGGACGCGGCATCGCAGCGGTTCGCCGCCGTCGCCGACTCCGCGGACCTGGGCCGCCGCTGGAAGCCGCTGGCAGCCCTCGCAGCGGCCGGTACGGTGCTGGTGGTCCTGCTCCGGCGGCTCCTGCGCGCCAACCAGGCCTGAACAGGTCCGTAACGCACAACCGATAGACCGCGCCGCGGCGCAACAGCAAGGAGAGGGGGACGGGTGAGGTTCATTGGCGCAGGCGCCCGCCCCGGCCGCCCCCAGGTGGACCACGACCGCGTGTTCACCATCCCCAACCTGCTTACCGTGGTGCGGTTCATGGGGGTTCCGCTCTTCATTTGGCTCGTCCTGGCCCAGCGGGAATACGGAGCCGGCGTGGCCGTCCTGGCGGTTATGGCGGGTACGGACTGGATTGACGGCTACATTGCCCGCCGTTTCGACCAAGCTTCCAAACTCGGCCGTGTCCTGGACCCCATTGCTGACCGGCTGGCCCTGCTTGCCGTGGCGGTCACCCTGGTGATCGCCGGCGTCGTGCACTGGCTCTACCTCGCCGCGCTGGTGATTCCCGACGCCATTCTGCTGGTCCTCACGCTCTCCCTTTTCCATGGCCATCCCGACCTCCCCGTCAGTGTTGTGGGCAAGGTCAGGACCGGCCTGCTCCTGCTGGGAACGCCGCTGCTGCTCCTGTCCCGGGTGGACACCGTCGCCGCGGGCCAGCTCCTCGCTGCCGCCTGGGTGGTCCTGGTCCTGGGCCTGGTGGGCCACTGGATTGCCGCCTACAACTACTTCTGGGCCATGCTGCGCAAAGGCCGGGAAACGGAACAACACAACGGCGGTCACGGCTGATGGTGTGGTTCGCCGTCGCGCTGGCGGTCCTGGGTGCCTTCTGCCTGGCCCTCGGTGCCCAGCGCCAGGGGAGTGCCGTCAAAGCCGATACCGGCGGGCTCGCGCTGAGCTCCAACGGTTTCCTCCGGCTGCTGCGCAACCCGCGCTGGATGTTCGGGCTCCTGCTGCTGTGCCTGGGCATGGCCATGAATGCCGTGGCCCTCGTATCAGCCCCGCTGACCGTGGTCCAGCCCATTGGTGCCATTGCCCTGGTGATCACCACGGTGGTTAACGCCCGGGACCAGGACCTCACCATCAACCGCGCCACGGCGGTCTCCATCGCCGCATGCGTCACGGGATCGGCGCTCTTCGTCCTCCTTGCCGTGAACGTGACGCAGGAAAGCCACCACGTCAGCCTTGCAGACGAGCTGACCATCGTGCTGCTCCTCGCCCTCGCGGTGGGCCTGTTCGGTACGCTGGCGGTGACGTTCAGGCACCGCATGAACGCGTTCGTCTACATCCTTGGCGCCGGTATCCTGTTCGGCTTCGTTGCGGTCCTGACCCGGATCATCGGCAAGCACCTGCTGGACCCCAACGGGCTTTTCCTGCTGAACGTGCAGTGGTACTCGGTGGTGGCCATCATCGCTGCCGGCGGCCTGGGCTCCTGGTTTGTCCAGAGCGCTTACTCCACCGGCCCTCCGGACCTGGTGATCGCCGGACTCACGGTGATCGACCCCATGGTGGGCATCGCCATCGGCATCATCATCCTGGGCGAACTGCGCCCCGACGTCCACGCCGTCATGGCCATCGCAATGGGAACGGCGGCGTGCCTTGCTATCGTTGGGGTTATCGCCCTTTCCCGGCACCACCCGGAGGTCACCAAGCGCAAGAAGGACGCGCGCAAGGCCGCCGGCAAACCGAACCAGTAGCCCGTCACCGCACACATCAAGCAAACCACGAGGCCGTGCGCCACCTGCGCCGGCGGCCAACCGTGCTGTCAGTTCCACGCTGCCCGCACCGTGACCATCAGGAGTACTCCACATGACCACGCCAGCCGACCAGCGCCCCCTGACCATCCTGATCGCGGCGGACACCTACCCGCCGGACGTCAACGGCGCCGCCCAGTTCGGATACCGGCTGGCCAAGGGCATGACCGCCCGGGGCCACAACGTCCATGTCCTGGCGTCCCGCGACAGCAAGGGAAAGAGCTTCACCGAATTCCGTGCGGAAGCAACCGTGCACCGGCTCCGCTCGCACCGGGCGTTCACCCACGAGACCTTCCGCATCTGCTTCCCGTGGGAAATCAAGAAGGAAATCAGCCTGCTTTTCGACCGGGTCAAGCCGGACGTGGTGCACATCCAGAGCCACTACATGATCGGCGAGCACGTCCTCTATGAGGCCGTGAAACGCGGCATCAGGGTAGTGGCCACCAACCACTTCATGCCGGAAAACCTCAACCCCTTCCTGCCGTTCCCGCAGTGGTTCAAGGACATCGTCGGCCGGGTTTCCTGGAAGGACATGGGCAAGGTCATGGGCCAGGCCGACGTCGTCACCACGCCCACGCCGCTGGCCGCCAGGGCCATGCATGAGCACGCCTTCCTGCGCAAAGTCCTGCCGCTGTCCAACGGCATCGACTCCGCCGCCTATGAGCTGAAGCCCGGCGAGCGTATTGAGCCGCATGCCCACCCCACGGTGCTCTTCGCCGGCCGCCTGGCCGAAGAAAAGCACGTTGACGTGCTCATCGAAGCCATCGGTAAGACTCCGCCGGAACTGAATGTGCACCTGGAGATCGTGGGCGGCGGCGAAGTACGGCCCGCCCTCGAGGACCTGGTCCTGCGGCTGGGACTTGGCGGCCGGGTGAAATTCCTGGGGCTTGCCAGCGACGAGGAACTGCGAAGGGCCTACATCGCGGCCGACCTCTTCTGCATGCCCGGAACTGCTGAATTGCAGTCGCTGGTGACCCTTGAGGCGATGTCCGCTTCCACCCCCGTGGTCCTTGCCGACGCCATGGCCCTTCCGCATCTGGTGCGCGACGGCGAAAACGGCTACCTGTTTACGCCCAACGACAGTGACGATCTCGCCAAGAAGATCACCCAGGTCCTGGAACTGCCCGAGGAGGAACGGCGCGCCATGGGCAGGGCCAGCCGGGAGATGGTGGAGCCCCACAGTATCCAGGGGACCCTGCAGACCTTCGAGGACCTGTACCGCGGTGCCACCTACGAGGACAAAGTGGTCTGAACCCTTTCCCGGGTTTGCTAGAGTGTTTCTGCCCTGCCGGAGCGCGGCCTTCAGGCCCGCTCCCGGGGTGGTTGGGGGCTATAGCTCAGCTGGTTAGAGCGCGGGACTCATAATCCTAAGGTCCTCGGTTCAAGTCCGAGTAGCCCTACCGCCACACGAAGACCGCGGCCGACAATCCCTGTCGGCCGCGGTCTTCGTGGTTAAGGCCGGGTGTTCTTGGTTAACTGGACACCCTCGGGTAAGTTACTGATCAGTAACATCCTGGCCGCCACCGCGGCCCGGTCAGCGCTGATCACCAAAGAAGGTACCCATGCCCGCCTCTGCAGCCGATCCCCGTGAGCTTCCCTACGCCGACGGCGATTTTTTCGCCTTTGAGCAACTCCTCTCGGACAAGGAACGCGACCGGCTGGCCGAAGTCAGGGACTTTCTGGCGCGCGAGGTCCGGCCGATCGCCGTGGACTGCTGGAACCGCGCCGAGTTCCCGATGGACCTGGTGTCCAAGCTCGCCGATGTGGACCTGGTCAGCCCCGTCCGGCGGCAGGGTTACTCCAACCTCTTCGCAGGAATGCTGCATGCCGAGGCCACCCGGGCCGACGCCTCCATCGCCACCTTCCTGGGGGTGCATGACGGGCTGTTCACCGGGTCCATCGAACTGCTGGCGTCCCCGGAACAGCAGGCCGAGTGGCTGCCGGACGTTTATGCACTGAAGAAGATCGGAGCCTTCGGCCTGACCGAACCGCTGGGCGGCAGCGACGTTGCCGGCGGAACCCGCACCACCGCACGCAAAGACGGTGACCGGTGGATCCTGAACGGGGCCAAGCGCTGGATCGGTAACGCCACCTTCTCGGACTGGGTGGTGGTGTACGCCCGGGATGAGGCGGACAACCAGGTCAAGGGCTTCATGGTGGACACTTCGTTGGCCGGCTTCAGCGCCACAAAGATCGAAAACAAGATATCCCTGCGCACCGTCCAGAACGCAGACATTGTCCTGGATAACGTTGCCGTTCCCGGAGACTTCAAGCTCGCGAACGCCAACAGCTTCCGCGACGTCAACAAAGTCCTGAAGGTCACCCGCCTGGCTGTTGCCTGGCAGGCCGTGGGACTCCAGTTGGCAGCGTTCGACGTTGCCCGGCGCTACGCAGTGGAACGTCAGCAGTTCGGCCGGCCGCTGGCCTCCTTCCAGCTCGTCCAGGACCAGCTGGTGCGGATCCTCGGCAACGCGGTCAGCTCCATGGGCATGATGGTCCGGTTGTCGCAATTGGAGGACGCGGGAGTGGCGAAGGACGAGCAGTCCGCCTTGGCCAAGGCCTTCACCACCGCGCGCATGCGCGAGAGCGTGGCGCTGGGTCGAGGCATCCTTGGCGGCAACGGCATCGTGACCGATTTCGAGATGGCCAAGATCTTCGCCGACGCAGAGGCCATCTACTCCTACGAGGGGACCGCCGAGATCAACACCCTGGTCACGGGCCGGGCCATCACGGGCATCTCGGCCATCGTCTGATCCGCCGCCCGGCCGCGTTCCGGTCAGGGTGCGCCGGCCAGTGGGAGCAGGATGGACGGGCGCAGGTCCAGGACGAACTGGAGCGGATTGACATACTGCTCCCCGTCCCTGACGCCCCAGTGCAGGCACGCCGCCAAGGGGCAGTGGCCGGGGACCACTGTGCCGACCACCTCGCCTGCCGCCACCGGCGTCCCAACGGCCAGCGGGCTGTCCACGGGTTCGAAACTGCTCCGCAGGCCATCACCGTGGTCGATGGTGATCACGGGCCGGTCCACCACGACTCCGACGAAACTCACCGTCCCCGCCGCAGGGGACACCACGTCGGCGCCGGGCGCGGCGCCGCCAAGGTCGACGCCGCGGTGACCGCTGAGCCAAGGGAGCGGCGGGGGAGAGAAATACCGGAGCACCGGCGGCTTCGGGGCAAGGGGCCAGCGCCAGGCTGCCGTGGCACCAGGCCCGGCAGCCGCCGTCGTGCCCCCGGCCCGCTGGAGTGGTGCCGCGCCGGACCCGGCGGAGCTGCCGGCCTCAACCGGGCCGCCTGCCGTCGCGGAGGCGCCGGCTTCAGTCGGACCGACTGCCGAAACCGGACCGACTGCCGACGGCGGCCCTGCCGATGCCATGGATGCCGGCAGCATCAGCACTGCTGCCAGGAGGATTGTCCGTTTCATGGCACCAGCGTGCCCGGGCGTTCCGCAGGCCGGGAGGGGGCAGTCCGGCTATGTGGATAAGCCGGCCCGGGCCCTGCCGGGACGGTCCGGCGCGCAGGGGTCCCTGTAGTACACTTGATGGAGCAGTTTGCTGCGCCCTCAACGCATCCCGTCCCAGTGGTTCACCCCCGCGGTGCCTTCCCCTGTCCGGATTGCGTCGGCACATCTCATTCAGGAGTGTGGGGGAACAGCGGCTGACTACGCGCATCCGGGCCTCCGGGACCCAACGCCACGGCGTTGGCCTTGGAGGACCGGTCTTCCCGCGGTCAGGGCTTTGGTCCTGATGGGACGGCCGGAGGATGCCAGGAGCAAGGCCCGTCCGGGCCACGCTGATCAACCGTCAACTATTGGCAGGGTAAGAAGCCTTCGGGGTTTCTCATGAATGACCTGCCGGAAAATAAGGAGCGTCGGAATGCCCGTCGTAACCATGCGCCAGCTGCTTGACAGCGGCGTCCACTTTGGACACCAGACCCGCCGTTGGAACCCGAAGATGAAGCGCTTCATCTTCACCGAGCGCAACGGCATTTACATCATCGACCTGCAGCAGTCGCTGTCCTACATCGACCGCGCCTACGAGTTCGTCAAGGCCACTGTTGCCCACGGCGGCACCGTGCTGTTCGTCGGTACCAAGAAGCAGGCCCAGGAAGCAATCGCAGAGCAGGCTACCCGCGTGGGCCAGCCCTACGTGAACCAGCGGTGGCTCGGCGGTATGCTGACCAACTTCCAGACTGTCGCCAAGCGTATCCAGCGCATGAAGGAACTCGAAGAGATCGACTTCGACGACGTCGCCGGTTCCGCCTACACCAAGAAGGAGCTCCTGCTCCTCAAGCGTGAACTGACCAAGCTCGAGTCCAACCTCGGCGGCATCCGCAACCTGACCAAGGCGCCGTCCGTTCTCTGGGTTGTCGACACCAAGAAGGAACACCTCGCCGTTGACGAGGCCAAGAAGCTGAACATCCCGGTTGTTGCCATCCTGGACACCAACTGCGATCCCGACGAAGTCGACTTCCCGATCCCGGGCAACGACGACGCCATCCGCTCCGTGAACCTCCTGACCCGCGTTGTCGCCGACGCCGTCGCCGAGGGCCTCATCGCCCGCAACAACCGCGGCACCGGTACCACCGACGCTCCGGAAGAGCCCCTCGCCGAGTGGGAGCGCGAGCTCCTCGAAGGCAACAAGGCGGAAGCCGCTGCCGCTCCGGCCGAAAACGCTGAAGCTCCGGCCGCCGAAGCTCCCGCTGCCGAGGCTCCCGCTGCCGAGGCTCCCGCCGAAGACGCCAAGTAACACACGTCAATCCGGATTCTCCGCGCTGTCCGCAGCCGGAGCTGCTGACAGGATGGCAGCCCACACCCGTGGGCTGCCGTCCTGTCGGTCCGTACACCACCAAACATTTCTAGACAGAGGGGTTCACATGGCGAACTACACTGCCGCTGACATCAAGGCCCTGCGCGAGCGCACCGGCGCCGGCATGATGGACGTCAAGAAGGCTCTTGACGAAGCCAACGGTGACGCCGAGAAGGCCATCGAGATCATCCGCATCAAGGGCCTGAAGGGCGCTACCAAGCGTGAAGGCCGCTCCACCGCCGAAGGCCTGGTGGCCGCAAAGGTCAGCAACGGCGTCGGCGTCATGATCGAGGTCAACTGCGAGACCGACTTCGTTGCCAAGGCTGACAAGTTCATCCAGCTGGCCGACAAGGTCCTGGCCGTCGCCGTCGAGTCCGGCGCTGCCGACCTCGAAACCCTGCTCGCCACCGATGTCGACGGCAAGCCGCTGTCCGAGGTCGTCGTCGAAGAGGGTGCCATCCTGGGCGAGAAGGTTGTGGTTCGCCGCATCTCCCGCATCGAGGGTGCAACGGTCGACGCTTACCTGCACAAGACCTCCAAGGACCTCCCGGCCCAGGTCGGCGTCCTGTTCGCCGTTGACGGTGAAGGCGAAGCCGCAGCCACGGCTGCCCACGACGTCGCCGTCCACATCGCCGCGATGGCTCCGAACTACCTCACCCGTGAGGACGTTCCGGCCGATCTCGTTGAGTCCGAGCGCCGCATCGCCGAGGAGACCGCCAAGGCAGAAGGCAAGCCTGAAGCAGCCCTCACCAAGATCGTTGAAGGCCGCGTGACGGGCTTCTACAAGGGCGAGGTCCTGGTTGACCAGGCATTCGCCAAGGACGCCAAGAAGTCCGTGGCACAGATCCTCGAAGAGGCCGGTGTCAAGGGAACTGCGTTCACGCGTTTCCGCGTCGGCTCCTAGTCGAAACTGCAAGGGGTGGCCACTTCGGTGGCCGCCCCTTTTGCATGCGCCCAATCCGCTGGAAACGCAGCGGCAAGCGCGGCCGGTTCCGAGCACGGGACCCGGCAGGATACCCTTTTTTCAGAATCACCAACGGGAAGGCATCATGGAAGCCGTCAACACTGACATGCATTCAGAGAAGAGCAAGCGGCGGGTCCTCCTGAAGCTCTCCGGCGAGGTCTTCGGCGGCGGGAAACTGGGTGTCGACCCCGAGACCGTCCGCGACGTCGCCAAGCAGATCGCAGCGGCCGTCCCGCAGGTTGAGGTGGCCATCGTGGTAGGTGGCGGCAACTTCTTCCGCGGCGCAGAGTTGTCCCAGAGCGGCATGGACCGCTCACGAGCCGACTACATGGGCATGCTGGGGACCGTCATGAACTGCCTCGCCCTGCAGGACTTCCTGGAGCAGGCCGGAGTGGAAACCCGCGTCCAGAGCGCCATCACCATGGGCCAGGTGGCCGAGGCCTACATCCCACGCCGCGCTATCCGCCACATGGAAAAGGGTCGCGTGGTCATCTTTGGCGCCGGCGCCGGCCTGCCCTACTTCTCCACCGACACGGTGGCCGCCCAGCGGGCCCTGGAAGTCCACGCCGACGTCGTCCTGATGGCCAAGAGCGGAGTGGACGCCGTCTACACGGCAGACCCCAAGAAGGACCCGAGCGCCGAACGCCTCGAAACCCTCAGCTACGACGATGCGCTGCGCCGTGACATCCGGGTCATGGACCAGACTGCCATGACCATGTGCAAGGACAACGACCTCTCGATGGTCGTCTTCGGCATGGAGGGTGAAGGCAACGTCACCCGCGCCATCCTCGGCGAGAAGCTGGGCACGCTGGTCACCGCCTAGCTCCGGCTAGGATGATTTCAGGACAGTTCCGTCCCCGCCTGCGACGGCGGGGACGGAGACAGCAACAGAGAACCACGTGAGTGCAACCGGCGCGATCGGACTGCACCAGAACCGTCAGGAGAGACCGTGATCGAAGAAACCTTGCTCGAAGCCGAAGAAAAGATGGACAAGGCGGTAGAGGTAGCCAAGGAAGACTTCGCTTCCGTCCGCACCGGCCGCGCCAACCCCGGCCTCTACAACAAGGTCCTGGTGGAGTACTACGGGTCGCCCACGCCGCTGCAGCAGCTCGCCTCGTTCGCCATCCCGGACGCCCGCACCATCCTGATCACCCCGTTCGACAAGACCGCCCTCCGGGACATCGAACGCGCCTTGAGCGACTCCGAGGTTGGCGCCAATCCGTCCAACGACGGCAACGTCATCCGGATCACCATTCCTGAGCTGACCAAGGAACGCCGCAAGGAATACGTCAAGATCGTCAAGACCAAGGGCGAGGACGCGAAGATCTCCATCCGCAACATCCGGCGCAAGGCCAAGGAAACGCTGGACCGCCTGGTCAAGGACGGCGAAGCCGGCGAGGACGAAGGCAGCCGGGCCGAGAAGGAACTGGACAGCCTCACCAAGGCCCACGTGGACGGCATCGACGAACTGCTCAAGCGCAAGGAAGCAGAGCTGCTCGAAGTCTGATGGGCCAGGCAGATCAGGCCCCCGCTTCACGGGCCCGCACACGGGGGAAGCAGCCCAGGAGCAACCCGACGCCGAAAGCCGGGCGGAACCTGCCCGCCGCCGTCGTGGTGGGCCTGGCCATGCTGCTGGGCGTGCTGGGCGGCCTGCTGTTCCTCCCGCTGGCGTTCGTAGCGATCGTTACGGCCTTCGCCGTCTTCGGCGTCTGGGAAATCTACCGTGCGCTGGAGGCCAACGGAACCAGGATGCCCATCGTGCCGGTCATGACGGGCACGGTGGCCCTGCCGTTCGCCGCCTACTTCGGCGGCATTGAGAGCCAGCTGTTCGCCCTCCTGCTCAGCGCCGTGGCCGTCCTGCTGTGGCGGTCGATCGAAAGCGCCGCAGGATCGGCCAACAGCATCTTCGCCGGCGTCTTCACGCTGGGTTGGGTTCCGTTCTTCATCAGCTTCGCGGCCCTGCCGCTGCACGCGGCCGGAACCATCCCGCTGGGGCTGTGGCCAGGCGGCCTGGCGCCCATCGGCGCCTGGGAAATTGCAGTCATGCTGCTGCTGGTGGTCTCGAACGACACCTTCGGCTACCTGGTGGGAGCGTCCATCGGGAAGCACCCCATGGCCCCCAAGATCAGCCCCAAGAAGTCCTGGGAGGGCTTCGCCGGATCGGCAGCGGGCGCCATGCTGATCGGCGTCCTGGCCGCCATCTTCGTACTGGACAAGCCGTGGTGGGTAGGCGTGGTCCTCGCGGTGGGAACGGTGGCCGCCGCCACCGCCGGGGACCTGGCCGAGTCCATGGTCAAGCGTGAACTTGGCGTCAAGGACATGAGCAGCATCCTGCCCGGCCACGGCGGCGTGATGGACCGGCTGGACTCCATCGTCTTCGCCTCGCCCGTGGCCTTCATCCTGTACGGACTCGTGGCCGGCGCCTGAGGGATGCCCCCGGCGCGGGGCAGCCAACGAGAAACTGGCCCCACGCGGGGCGCCCGTGACACACAACGGGGCCGGAGGGTTGCACCTTCCCCGGCACCTTAAACTGGTGCGGAAGCACTACGGCTGAAGAGCATTGAAGGAATCAAAGTGGCATTGGACATTCATCGGCAGATCCCTGCGTCCTTTGAGCGCGTGCAGCGCAGTGAGTACGGCTACAACGCCAAGCAGGTGGACCAGTTCCTGCAGCGGGCCCGGGTCTCCTTGGAAACCCCCGAGTCCGCAAGCGAGCCCGTCAACAGCTCCGACGTCAGGGCCGTGTCATTCGACCCCGTCAAGGGAGGCTACTCCGCCGCTGTGGTGGACGCCGCGCTGGACCGGCTTGAGGACGCGTTCGCCCGCCGCGAGCGCGATGAACTGATTGCCGCCCGCGGCGAGGAGGCCTGGCTGCGTGAAATCGGAAGCCTTTCGGGTATCCTCCGCGGACGGCTGCACCGGCCGGACGGCGAGCGCTTCCGCCGGCCCACCAAGAAGAAAGCCCGAAGCTACAACACGGCCGACGTCGACCGGTTGTGCCGCGAACTCGTTGCCTACCTGGAGCAGGACAAGCCGCTGAGCGTCGACAGCGTCCGGCGTGCGGTCTTCCGCCCGGCCGTGGGCCGCGACGGCTACGAAGAATCCCAGGTGGACGCGTTCCTGGACCGGGTGGTCGAACTCATGGCGGCCATCGACTAACGAACCGCTCCCGGGAGGCCGCTTAGTCCCCGGCCGGAGGGGTGGGGGAGAGCGGGCTGAACCGCCGCCACACCTCGCGGTAGCTGCGGTAGCCGCGCACGGCGGACACTGCCAGGAACCCGGCACCGCACACAGCTCCCGCCACCGTCGCGGCCGCGATGCCCGCGCCCGCCAGCGACACCAGCAGCCCGGCAAAGATGGCAATCAAGGCGGCGTTCGCCGTCGTCATGAAGATCACGCTGCTCCCGGCCACGTGGCTGAACGTGCCTCGGTGGCCGAAGAAATAGTACGTCTGGACGGAGCCTGCCTCGTCGTCATGGTATGACGCCATCAGATAGGGGGCCACGCCCGGGTCGAGGTCGACATACGCGGCCCGCAGGCGGTTCATGGCCGTGACGTACATCAGGTCCTCGTGGGCCACGTTCATGACCCGGAGCTGGGTCAGCAGCCCAATCGCGGTGTCGATGAACAGCACCACCACGGCCAAGAGCACGAAGGCTTCCGAGAATCCCGTCGCCTGGCCCACCAAGGCAACACTGACAACGCTCGCGGAAGTGAACGTCAGGAACATGCTGATCCGCGTCAGGACCTCGCTTTGGGCGGTGCTCCGGGATGCCAGCAGGCCCCAGTGTTCCGTGGCGAGCAGCTGCGCCCGAACGGAGGAAGGGACTGCGCCTTCCCGGCGGGACGGCCCGCCGTCCTCGATGGACATGGCGTTATTGTCCACCCGATCACCGTCCGGTTGCCAGCGGCCTTTCCGGGGTGTGCAGGCGCGTCATGGTCCGCGGCATCGTTGCGGGAATACGGTGCGCCGTGGCCCGGGAGACCAGGACCATGACGGCAAAGGCCGTGGGTACACTCCAGGCGGCAGGCTGGGCAAGCCACGCCGGAGTCTGCCCGGAACCGGCCAGCGCCAGCGAGCCGGCGATCATCGCCCCGCCGCAAAGCACGCCGCCGGTCACCATGCCGGCGATCGCCCCTGTGTCCGTCAGGCCACGCCACCAGATGCCCAGAAGGAGGACCGGGCACACCGTCGAGGCAGTAAACGCGAACACCAGTCCCACGCTTCCGGCCAGGGCCAGGGAATCGGTCATGAAGGCAAAGCCCAGCGGCACGACGGCGGATACGACGGCGGCGAGCCGGAAGCCGCGAACGCTTCCGCCCAGGACGTCCTGGCTGATGACGCCGGCCAGGGAGACCACCAGTCCCGAGGTGGTGGAGAGGAACGCGGCGAAGGCCCCGGCCACCACCAGGGCGGAGAGCAGGCTGCCCGCCGTGCCGCCCAGGAATTCACCGGGCAGCCGCAGGACCATGGCGTCCGGCTGGCCCGAACGTGCCAGGTCCGGGGCGAACATCCGCGCCACCAGGCCGTATGCGGTGGGAAACAGGTAGAACACGGACAGCAACCCCAGGACGATCAGCGTGGTGCGCCTCGCGGTGTGTCCGTCCGGGTTGGTGTAGAAACGCACCAGGACGTGCGGCAGCCCCAGCGTTCCGAAGAGCAACGCCACCAGCAGGGAAATATTCTGGTACGGGCCTGCGGGGGCCGCCCCGGTGGGGTTGACGGCGGCCGGGGCCAGCGGTTGCGTGCCCTGGCCGGCCAGCACGAACACAATGAACAGGATGGGCACGGCCAGCGCCGTGAGCTTGAGCCAGTACTGGAATGCCTGCACGAACGTGATGGACCGCATGCCGCCGGCGGCCACGGTCAGGCACACCACCACCACGACGGCCACCGAGCCGACCCAGGACGGCAGGCCCGTGGTGATGCGGATGGCCAGGGCCGCGCCATGGAGTTGCGGCACGATGTACAGCCAGCCGACCATGACCACCACCAGGCTGGTCACCCTGCGGACGGTCCGCGACGCCAGCCTGGATTCCGTGAAGTCCGGGATGGTGTATGCCCCGGACCGGCGCAGTGGCGCGGCGACGAAAAGCAGCAGCATCAGGTAGCCCGCCGTGTACCCGACGGGGAACCACAGGGCGTCGGTCCCGGACAACAGGATCAGCCCGGCCACGCCAAGGAAGCTGGCGGCGGACAGGTATTCGCCGCCGATCGCGGACGCGTTCCACCATGGCCGCACCGTCCGGGAAGCGACGTAGAAATCCCCGGTGGTGCGCGAGATGCGCAGCCCGTAGAACCCGATGATCGCCGTGGCGAGGGACACCACCGCGACCGCTGTGATGGCGACCCCGGCGTTCACTGCGGCACCACCGGGGCGCCCCGTGCCGCCGGGTTCATTGTTCGCCGGCCAGGTCGCGGTAGCGCGCCTCATTGCGGGCCGCGCTCCTGACATACAGCCACGCGCTCAAGCCGATGACCGGGTAGATGCCGAGGCCCAGCAGGAGCCAGTCGAACGGGATACCGGCGATCCTGGTGTCGGCAAGGCCGGGAACCGCAACCAGGACCAGGGGGAACGCGGCCAGGATGAGCAGGAAGCCGCCGGCGACAACTAGTGCCAGCCGCAGCTGCGAGCGGATCAGGGAACGCACGAATACCTGGCCAACCTCGGTGTCCTGGGCGGCTTCGCGTGATTCCAGCGGGCGCGGTCCGCCGCGGCCGGGGCCGCCGGGGGAGGCGTGCGGGGCGGTAACCCGGACCCTGGTCATGCGTGCGGCCTGATCCGGGTTGCTTCCAGCTTCTCCCGCACCGTGGGCAGGTGGCGCCGGCTGATGGGCAGCCCGGCCCCGGCCACGGTCACGCGGGGCCCGTCGGCCGCCAGCTTCATGGAGGACACGTGTTTCAGCGCCACCAGGTAGGAGCGGTGCGTCCGGATGAATCCCGCATCCGCCCACTGTTGTTCCAGATCGGCCAGGGGCACCCGGATCAGGTAGCTGGCGTCGGCGGTGTGCAGGCGGGCATAGTCGCCCTGCGCCTGGACATACGTGACGTCGTCCCGCCGGATCATCCTGGTGGTCCCGCCCTGGTCCACCGTGATCATCTCCGGCGCGCTGCCGCCGTCGCGCAGTTCACTGATCCGGCCCACGGAGCGCGCCAGGCGTTCGGTGCGGACGGGCTTGAGCAGGTAGTCGACGGCGGCCAGTTCAAACGCTGCCAGGGCATGGTCCTCGTCGGCGGTAACGAACACAACCGCCGGGGGATTGCTGCTCCGGGCGATGAAGCCGGCGATGTCCAGGCCGGACACGGCGGGCATGTGAATGTCCAGGAACACGGCGTCGATGCCGCCGCCCGCCAGGGCTGCGAGGGCTTCCGCGCCGGACGTTGCCCGCAGCACCTTGCCGATGCGCTCATCCCTGCCCAGCAGGAAAGCCAGTTCCTCAACGGCGGGCAGCTCATCATCAACGACGAGGACGTTAATCATGCTCCTAGGGTACTTCCAGCAGCGGGAGCCGCTTCACGCGTCATGTCCGGGCTGGGACTTGGGTACGCGCATGGTGATCAGGGTTCCCTCGCCCGGCGCCGTTTCCACCACCAGCCCGTGGTCGTTGCCGTAAACCTGCCGGAGCCGGGCATCCACGTTCCGCAGCCCCACGTGGTCCCCGTCGGTGTGGCCTGCCAGCACGGACCGGAGCTGTTCCGGATCCATCCCCACGCCGTCGTCCTCGATGGTAACTTCGGCGAAGGCGCCGGCGTCCTCTGCGGTGATGGTGATGTGTCCGGGCCCCGCCTTGGCCTCAAGGCCGTGCCGGACGGCATTCTCCACCAGCGGCTGCAGGCTCAGGAAGGGGATGACGGTGCTGAGGACCTCGGGGGCTACGCGCAGGCTGACCTGGACGCGTTCGCCAAACCGGGCCCGTTCCAGCAACAGGTAGCGGTCGATGCAGCGGAGTTCCTCTGCAAGGGTGGTGAAGTCGCCGTGCCGCCGGAACGAGTACCGGGTGAAGTCGGCAAACTCCACCACGAGCTCCCTGGCCCGCTCGGGATCCGTGTTGATGAACGAGGCGATGGCGTTCAGCGAGTTGTAGATGAAGTGCGGGCTGATCTGCGCTCGAAGCGCCCGCACTTCCGCCTCCATCAACAGCGTGCGGGATGCGTCCAGCTCCGCGAGTTCCACCTGCACCGCAACCCAGTCGGCCACTTCCCCCGTTGCACGGACGAGGCCCGCGCCGGCCGTGGGGGCGAACGCCGCCACCGCGCCCACCACGCGGGTGCCGGCCCGCACCGGGGCGATAACTGCGGCCAGGGGCCCGCCGGTTCCCTCCGCGCCTGCAGGAAGCACGGCCGCCCGGCCTGATTCCATGGCGCCGGCGGCGAGCTGCATCAGCCGCGCCCGGATTTCCTCAGCGCCGCCATCCCAGGCCAGGACGCCGGACGTGTCGGTTATGGCCAATGCGTCGCAACCCAGCAGGGAACGAAGCTGGCGGGCGGCCTTCGCGGCTCCTGACGGGTTCAGCCCGCGGCGCAGGTGCTGGCCTGCCTGGGAGGCGGCGTGCAGCGTGCGGTAGGTGGCCCGCTCGGCGTCCGTGCCCAGCTCCCTGAAGGAACGGAGCACCTTCAGGCCCACGCCGACGACGACGGCAATGGCCATGGCGATCAGCGCCACTGCCGCGGCGGTCAGGAGGGGGGAGTCCGGCATGGTGCCCAGCGTAGCGGCGGGTGCCGTTTGCCGCAGCATAGCAGCCGTTGAGCGACCCCGCGCCGCGTAGTTCTGGTATACCGCGCCGGACAGGCCGCAGAGTGATTGCAGTCACATCTGCGGTTTCCCTGGCAGAGTTCCCGGGCAGTTTCCTGCCGCGGGCCCTGCCGCCCGGTGTGTACCCGCATGACTCAATGAGGAGGAACGATGGGTAACGAGGCCCATACTCCGGACGCAGCGGCGTCCGTGGACTTCGAGCAAGTCCAGTCGACCGGGCAGTTCCAGGAACTGCGCAGGCGTCACCGCAGCTTTGTCTTCCCCATGGCAGTGGCCTTCCTGCTGTGGTATTTCGCCTACGTCCTCCTGGCCGATTACGCGGTGGACTTCATGTCCACCAAGGTTTGGGGCAACATCAACGTCGGCCTGATCCTGGGGCTGCTTCAATTCGTCTCGACCTTCGCCATCACCGGCTGGTACGTGCACTACTCCAACCGGAAACTGGACCCGATCGCCACCGAAATCAGGAATGAGATCGAGGGGCACGAATTCGACAAGGACGGACACCGAGTGGGCGGAGCCAACAAATGATCGCAATCCCAGCCGCCGTAAATGTTGCCGCGCTCAAAGACACCACCCTCTTGAACATGGGAATCTTCGGCCTGTTCGTGGCCGTGACCATGGTGATCGTGTTCCGTGCCAGCCGGAACAACAAGACCGCCGCCGACTACTACGCCGCCGGCCGGTCCTTCACCGGCTCGCAGAACGGCACCGCCATCGCCGGGGACTACCTGTCGGCGGCATCCTTCCTGGGCATCACCGGCGCCATCGCCATCAACGGCTATGACGGCTTCATGTACTCCATCGGCTTCCTCGTGGCGTGGCTCGTGGCGCTGCTCTTGGTGGCCGAACTGCTGCGGAACACCGGCAAATTCACCATGGCGGACGTCCTGTCCTTCCGGCTGAAGCAGCGCCCGGTCCGGATAGCGGCGGCCATCTCCACCCTTGCCGTCTGCTTCTTCTACCTGCTGGCGCAGATGGCCGGTGCGGGAAGCCTGATCTCCCTCCTGCTGGGCATCAGTGACTGGGGCGGACAGGCGCTGGTAATCATCGTCGTCGGCGCCCTCATGATCATGTACGTCCTGATCGGCGGCATGAAGGGCACCACGTGGGTGCAGATCATCAAAGCCATGCTGCTGATCGCCGGCGCCGCCGTCATGACGCTGTGGGTCCTGGCCATCTACGGCTTCAACCTCTCCGCCCTCCTGGGCGGCGCCGTGGAAACCGCCAACAACCCGGCCGTCCTGAACCCCGGCCTGCAGTACGGCAAGACGGAAACCTCGAAGCTGGACTTCATGTCCCTGGGCCTGGCCCTGGTCCTGGGCACGGCAGCCCTGCCGCACGTGCTGATGCGCTTCTACACCGTGCCCACGGCCAAGGAGGCCCGGAAATCCGTGGTGTGGTCCATCTGGCTGATCGGCCTGTTCTACCTGTTCACCCTGGTGCTCGGCTACGGCGCCGCAGCCCTGGTGGGCGCGGACACCATCAAGAGCGCCCCCGGCGGCGTCAACGCGGCCGCCCCGCTGCTGGCCTTCCACCTGGGCGGCCCGCTGCTGCTCGGCTTCATCTCCGCGGTAGCGTTCGCCACCATCCTGGCCGTGGTGGCCGGGCTGACCATCACCGCCGCCGCTTCCTTCGCGCACGACATCTACGCCAACGTCATCGCCAAGGGCAAGGCCGACGCCGCCACGGAAGTCCGGGTGGCCCGGCGCACCGTGGTGGTGATCGGCATCCTGGCCATCCTGGGCGGCATCTTCGCCAACGGCCAGAACGTGGCCTTCCTGGTGGCCCTGGCCTTCGCCGTCGCCGCGTCCGCCAACCTGCCCACCATCATCTACTCGCTGTTCTGGCGGAAGTTCACCACCCAGGGCGCGGTGTGGAGCATGTACGGCGGCCTGGCGTCGGCGATCCTGCTCATCGTTTTCTCCCCGGTGGTTTCCGGTGCCAAGACCTCGATGATCCCGGGCGCCAACTTCGCCCTCTTCCCGCTCAGCAACCCCGGCATCGTGTCCATCCCGCTGGCGTTCCTGCTGGGCTGGCTGGGCACCACGCTGGACAAGCGGCGCGAGGACCCGGCCAAGCAGGCCGAAATGGAAGTGCGCTCGCTGACGGGCATCGGGGCTGAAAAGGCGGTGGACCACTAACTGACGCCGGGCAGCCCGGAACACGGAAGAGCCTCCATGCCGCTGGTGCGGTGTGGAGGCTCTTTTGTTGTGCAGCGGTGCAGCCGTGGGCGGCTTTCGCCGTTGCGTTTCATCGTTGATGGTGGCCGGCCGGGGCCAGGTTTCCGTGTTCTCCGTGCGGGACGGCGTACTGGCCCGCCGTCGACGCAGCGAGTCCCGGCGTCGCTATTCCCGCCACCAGCACGGCGCCGGCGAAGGCTGCCGCAAGCAGCCGTCCGGGCCGGACCGATCCCGCCGTACCGCTGCCTGCCCGCGGCCCGCCTTCCCGGCGTGCTTCCGTCCGCCCGAGCCAGCCAAGGGACGCAATGATCATCAGCGTCAGCAGCAGGGCGGAGAGCTGCGTGAGGTTGAGCCCGGACGTCCGCGGAGCGGCGAAGGCGATGGCCGCCACATGGACTGCTGCGGCGCCTCCCAAGGCATACCGCACCCGGCGGCCGCCCGCCGCAGGCTCCTTGGCCAGGAACACGATGGCTCCCGCCAGCAGGGCGGTGCCCCACAGCGCGGCTGCCGCACCGGCGGCAAGCCCGAGAGGTTGCGCGGGCCCGGCTGCCGCGGCGAAGAAGCTGGACGCGATGGCCAGGTTGACCGATCCCGCGCCGAAGCCGGCGAACCCGGCAACAAGCCGGACGGCCGGGACGGCAGGGGACGCCGCCCAGGCAGGGGCGGCAGCAGCAGCCCCCGGAGCCGCCGGGCCGGAGGCGGCCATGCCGGATGCCGCCATGGCTATGCCCGGGCAGCGGCCGGGGACTTGTCCAGGGACAGGCCCACGCCCAGGAGCAGGACGGCGCTGGCGAGGTGCAGGACGTTGTCGGCACCGTTCAGGGCGATGATGTTCAGCGGCGAGTCCAGCAGGAACAAGCCCACGATGCCCACCAGGAGGTAAACGGCGCCCACGGTGGCGTTGAGGGTGCGTGCGGTGTCCGTCCCGCGGAGTCCGGCGAACAGCAGGGCCGCGCCAATGGCCAGGTGGATGACGTTGTGGAGCGGGTTGACCTCGAAGATGATCAGGTTCGCGCCTTCGGTGGCGACGAATCCGACGCCGGACGTGACGGCAAAGCCTAGGAGGCCCACCAGCAGGTAGACGGCTCCGAAAACGGTGGCGACGAGACGGTTGGGTGAGTTGCGCATGGGACGAATCCTTCCTAGGGCGGGGACAGTTCCCCGAACGCCGGGCCCGGACGGACCCTCGGAAGCAGTTCGCATCACTGCAGGAGAAGGATGGGTGAAAAGATCAGTACCCTTTGTACTGCGCGGCTGCCGGGGCCGCACCGGCCCGCCCGCAATCGCGCGGCGGAGCGGTCAGGCAGCGGGCCGGAGCTTGATGTTGGTCATCTTGAGGTCGTTGGTGCCCTCGAAGCGGTAGGCGAGGTCGACCTTCTTGCCGTTACAGCTGATCTGGCCCGCCACGTCGGCTGATTTCAGGCCGTTTTCGGTGGCCACCTTGAGGTCGGTGTAGGCGGGCTTGCAGGAGTCATCCAGTTCCAGGCTTTTCACCCCGGCGATGAACGCCTCCTTGGAAAGCTGCTGCTGGAGCGCGGGGTCAAGGTAGTTGTCATATGCGGTGGTCACCTCGCCCGCGATCACCTTCTTGGTGAAGTCGTCGGCGAGGCCCCTGGCCTGGTTGGTGGCACTGTTCACCACGTTCACCAGGATCACGACGCCGAGGATCACCAACAGCAGCACCCCGCCGATGCCGCCGAGCACGATCCACAGTTTCCGCCGGCTGCGCACCCGCGGACGTTCCCCGGGCAGGCCGAACGGGGCCGGCTGCGCAGGCATCGGGGGCAGTTGCTGCGGCGACGGGTCCGCGTGTCCGTGCCGGTACGAATCCTGGGGACTGCTCAAGGGGGAGCCTTTCGGGGACGGGTGCGGTGGCACCGGCGGCTTGCCCGGGCCCATCCCGGCCCGGCGCGTAACTGGAACCAGCCTATAACCCCGGCCTCCGGCGTCGTGCCTCCCGTGGTGCAGCTACCCTCCCTCCGAGCCCCGTTCCAGGAGGGGCTGCACCCGGAAGGGGATCAGCTCGCCCATGGCCAGGGCCGTGTCCGCCCGCTCCACGCCGTCGCAGGCCAGGATCTTGCCGTTGATCCGGAACAGGTCCTCGGCGTCCTTGGCCACCACGCGCAGCAGCAGGTCTGCCGACCCCGTGAGCCCGTACCCCTCCAGGATCTCGGGGATCGCCGCGATCTCCTCCGCCAGCTGCCCGAGTTTCTGCTGCTGGACGTGCACGGAGATGAAGGCCATCAGCGGGTACCCCAGCGCCACCGGATTAATGCGCCGTTCGAAGGACAGGAAGACGTGCTTCTTTTCCAGCTGTGCCATCCGCGCCTGGACGGTGTTCCGGGACAGGCCGAGCTTTTGCGCCAGTGCCACCACGGTCCGGCGCGGGTCCTGCGACAGCGCCGACAGCAGGCGGGTGTCAGTGCCATCCAAAGCTTGCATAATGCGCAACGCTAGCACGGTGGCAGCACGGCGGACAGGGCATTCTGCTCAGAAACAGCCGTGGTGGTTGTACCCCCTGAGCATTGTGAGTAGGGTCACAGTATCTGGGGCAATGGCGCCCGGAAGGCCGGTGGCGGCTGGAGCCAAAAGCCCGAAAACCACAGGTCAACGACGTACGAAGGTTGCGGCAATCGTGTCTACAGACGAAACGGGCCATGGCGGTGCAATCACCCCCGACAACGCAGGGGAATCCACCGCGTCCGGGCAGGAACTCCTCCAGTTGATCACCCCGGAAGGCGAGCGGATCAGCCACCCGGAGTTCGATTTTTGGGTCAAGGACATCACCGACGAGCAGTTGTGTTCGCTGTTCGAGGACATGACGGTCATCCGGCGGATCGATGTTGAAGCCACCGCCCTGCAAAGGCAGGGAGAGCTGGCGCTCTGGCCGCCGTTGCTGGGGCAGGAGGCGTCCCAGATCGGTTCGGGACGCGCCATGCGGGCGGACGACTTTGTCTTCTCCAGCTACCGCGAGAACGGCGTGGCCTACTGCCGGGGAGTGGACCTGACAGACCTGCTCCGGGTCTGGCGCGGCAACGCCTCCGGCGGCTGGGACCCCTACAGCATCAACATGGCAACGCCGCAGATCATCATTGGCGCCCAAACCCTCCACGCCACCGGCTATGCCATGGGCATCCAGAACGACGGCGCCGATGCCGTGGCAGTTGCCTACTTCGGCGACGGCGCCACCAGCGAAGGCGACGTCAACGAGGCCATGGTGTTCGCCGCCAGCTTCCAGGCCCCCGTGGTGTTCTTCTGCACCAACAACCACTGGGCCATCTCCGAGCCCGTACGGCTGCAGTCGCACATCCACCTTGCGGAGCGGGCCACCGGCTTCGGCATCCCCAGCCTGCGGGTGGACGGCAATGACGTCCTGGCTGTCATGGCAGGCACCCGGCTTGCACTGGACCGGGCGCGGCGCGGCGGCGGCCCCACCTTCATCGAAGCCGTCACCTACCGGATGGGACCGCACACCACCGCCGATGATCCCACCCGCTACCGGGACGCCAACGAACTGGAGGACTGGGCGGCAAAGGACCCCATCTCCCGGCTGGTATCGCTCCTGGACCGGAAGGGCCTCCTGACCGCGGAGCTGCAGGAGCAGGTCCGGCGCAAGGCCGATTCCGTGGCAGCGGAAATGCGCCGCGGTTGCACCACCATGCCGGATCCCCAGCCGATGGACGTCTTCAAGCACGTCTACAGCGCCCCCAACTCCTGGCTTGAACGCCAGCAGGACCATTACGCCCGCTACCTGGCTTCATTCGGCGACCCCGCAGGAGCAGTTTCAGAGGAAGGTGCACGCTGATGACCCAGTTGACCTTTGCCCGCGCCATAAACGCCGGCCTGCGGAAGTCGCTGGAAAGCGACTCCAAGGTGGTCCTCCTCGGCGAGGACATCGGTGCCCTCGGCGGCGTGTTCCGGGTAACCGACGGCCTGCAAAAAGACTTCGGCACCCACCGGGTGGTGGACACGCCGCTGGCCGAATCCGCCATCGTGGGGACTGCCGTCGGCCTGGCCTACCGCGGCTACCGCCCTGTGGTGGAGATCCAGTTCGACGGATTCATCTATCCGGCGTTCGACCAGATCGTCAGCCAGGTGGCGAAGCTTCATTACCGCACCCGCGGCGCGGTGAAGATGCCCATCACCATCAGGGTTCCCTTCGGCGGCGGGATCGGCTCGCCGGAGCACCACTCCGAGTCCCCGGAAGCGTACTTCACACACACCTCCGGGCTGCGCGTGGTGGCCGTTTCCAACCCCCAGGACGCGTACACCGTGATCCAGCAGGCCATTTCCTGCGACGATCCCGTCCTGTATTTCGAACCCAAGCGCCGCTACCACGACAAAGGCGAGGTGGACGAGTCGGCCGCCCTTTCTTCCGCCCTGCCCATGGACAAGGCCCGCGTGCTGACCGAGGGCACAGACGCCACCCTGGTGGCCTACGGACCCCTGGTCAAGACCGCACTGGACGCCGCCACGGCCGCAGCCGACGAAGGAATCTCCCTCGAAGTCATCGACCTGCGCTCGCTGGCCCCGGTGGACTACGACGCCGTGGTCGCCTCCGTGCGCAAGACCGGGCGCCTGGTGGTCACGCACGAAGCCGGACAGTCCGGCGGCCTCGGAGCGGAAGTGGCCGCCAGCATCACCGAGCGGTGTTTCTACCACCTCGAAGCTGCTCCGGTCCGGGTCACCGGGTTCGACATTCCGTACCCGTACTCCAAGCTGGAAATGCACCACCTGCCGGGGCTGGACCGTATCCTCGACGGCGTGGACCGCGCCTTGGGCCGCCCGAATTCCCTGGGCGGGCTGGAAGGATGAGCGCCACCATGATCAAGGAATTCCGTCTCCCTGACCTGGGCGAAGGGCTCACAGAGTCAGAAATCCTCAGCTGGAAAGTGGACGTTGGGGACACCGTCAGCCTGAACCAGGTCATTGCCGAGGTGGAGACAGCCAAAGCCGTGGTGGAGCTTCCCTCTCCGTATGCCGGGGTTATCAAGGAGCTCCACGAGCAGCCCGGGTCCGTGGTTGAGGTGGGCAAGCCCATTGTCTCGTTCGAGGTGCCGGACGACGCCGGAACGGCACCTTCGGACCCGGCCGGCACGTTGACGGCGGAGCCGGGGGAGCGCGGCGCGGAAACGCAGAAACGGGAACCGAACCTGGTGGGCTACGGCGCCGTCGTCGAAGGCTCCGGCCGGCCGGCCCGCCGGCCCCGGAACTTCGCCGCCCCGGTGGTTGGCGCGGTCAAAACCGAGCCGGTCAAAATCGAGCCGCTCAAAACTGAGCCGGTCAAAACCGCGCCGGTCCAAACCGGGCCTTCGGTGGTCGAGCCTGCCGAAACCAGGCCTGCTGACACTGCAACCGCCGAGCGGCCACGGTCCACACCCCCGGTGCGCAAGCTGGCCAGGGACCTGGGGGTGGACCTGGCACGGGTTCCCGGCACCGGGCCTGGCGGGTTGATCACCAGGGAAGACGTCCGGGGATTTGCCGGACACAACGAAGAGGCTGTGCCGCCCCTGGCGGAGCCGGTGGCCCTCTCAGGCAGCCGGTTGGGGGAGCGGGAAACTCGGACTCCCATCAAGGGCGTCCGCAAATACACCGCGGCCGCCATGGTGCAGAGTGCCTTCACCGCCCCGCATGCCACCGAATTCCTCACCGTGGACGTGACGCCAGGCCTTGAACTGCTGGCCAGGCTCAAGAACAGCAGGGAGTTCGCCGGCTCCAAGCTCACCCCGTTGACGCTCGCGGCCAAGGCAGTCCTCGTCGCCCTCCGCAGGAATCCGGCGCTGAATTCGCACTGGGATGAGGAACACCAGGAAATCGTCACCTACAACTACGTCAACCTTGGCATCGCGGCGGCCACGCCCCGGGGACTCACCGTTCCCAACATCAAGGATGCGGACACCATGCAACTTCCGCAGCTCGCCCAGGCGTTGACGGCGCTCGCGGAAACGGCCCGCGCCGGCAAGACCTCGCCTGCCGAGCTGTCCGGGGGCACCATTTCCATCACCAACATCGGCGTTTTCGGCATCGATGCCGGTACTCCCATCCTCAATCCGGGCGAGGCGGCCATCCTGGGGCTGGGCGCCGTCCGGACCCTGCCGTGGGAATACCGGGGCGAGGTGGCCCTGCGCCAGGTGATCACCTTGAGCCTGTCCTTCGACCACCGGCTGGTGGACGGCGAACAAGGCTCCCGGTTCCTGGCCGACGTCGGCACCATCCTGGCCGAGCCGGGAATGGTGCTCACCATGGTCTAGCGGGAGGGCGGGGCGTCCCCTGCACTGTCCGCCAGCAGCGCTGCAAGTGCCATGCGCTCAAGCAGGGGGCGGGCCACGCCTGCCGCTATCCGCCGGCCATGGCTGCGGACGGAGTGCGGAGTGGAGTTGATGAGGCCGAAGGTGGCGTGCGCCCGCATGCGGAGTTCGGCAGCGTCCGTCCCGGGGTGGACCCCCGCGAGGACGTCCACCCATAACTCCACGTAGCTGCGCTGCAGGGAGCGCACCGCGGACTGGTCCTGCTCGGAGAGGTTGCTGAGGTCCCGGTCCTGGACGCGGATCACGTCGGGCTTGCCGAGCGCAAAATCCACCTGGAACTCCACCAGCCGGCGCAGGGCGGCTGCCGGGTCGGCGCTGTCTTCCACCACCTGGCGTCCGCCGTCCAGCAGTTCCTGGCTCACGGTCACCAGGAGGTCGGCGAGGACTGCCTGCTTGCCCGGGAAATGGCGGTAGACCGCGGGGCCGCTCACGCCCGCGGCCGCACCAAGGTCTTCGAGCGACACCCGGTTGAACCCGTTCAGTGCGAACAGTGAAGCCGCCGCGGTGAGCAGGGCCTGCCGCCGGTTCTCCTTCGCCTTGCCGCGCTGCGTGGTGGGAGCCGGGTGCGGCGTGGTGCCTGGCTGCGCGGCGTTGCTGGACTGTGTTCCCGTGCTTGGCACTTTTCCTCCTCGGACCGACGCAGATTCTACCAACACCGCCATGTGTTGGACATCACAGTTAATCGAGACTAACCTGAATTTCAGTTATTAGTCACTAACCGAGTTGGCCTGGAGCCGGCCCGGTCCAGACAGGAACGGATCGTCAATGGAGACCCTGGCCAGCAGGCTCGACCCCGCAAGCGAGTCCTTCCGCGCCAACCGGGAAGCGCAACTGGCTCTCGCCGGCGACCTCCGGAAGAGGCTGGCGGACGCGGCCCTCGGCGGACCACAGAAATCGCGGGAGAGACACGTGGCCCGGGGGAAGCTGCTGCCACGGGACCGGATCGACCAGTTGCTGGATGACGGCAGCCCGTTCCTTGAAATCGCGCCGCTGGCTGCCAACGGGATGTACGGCGACGACGCACCGGGAGCCGGGGTCATCGCCGGGATCGGACTGGTGCACGGGCGGCAGGTGCTGGTGATCTCCAACGATGCCACCGTCAAAGGCGGAACCTACTACCCGATGACGGTGAAGAAGCACCTGCGTGCCCAGGAGATAGCTCTCGAAAACGGGCTGCCCTGCATCTACCTGGTGGATTCGGGCGGGGCGTTCCTTCCCAAGCAGGATGAGGTCTTTCCGGACAAGGACCATTTTGGCCGCATCTTCTACAACCAGGCCAGGCTCTCCGCCGCGAAGATACCGCAGATCGCCGCCGTCATGGGGTCATGCACCGCCGGCGGTGCCTACGTCCCCGCCATGAGCGACGAGACAGTCATTGTCAGGAACCAAGGCACGATCTTCCTGGGCGGCCCGCCCCTGGTGAAGGCCGCCATCGGGGAGATCGTGACTGCGGAGGAACTCGGCGGTGGAGACGTGCACGCACGCATCTCCGGGGTGACCGACCACCTGGCCGAAAATGACGAGCACGCCCTGCAGATCATCCGGGACATCGTTGCCACCCTCCCGCCGCCCGCCGCGCCCGCCTGGCAGGTGGAGCCCGTCGTCGAACCCGCCGTGGACCCGGACGGAATCTACGGCGCCGTGCCCACGGACGTCAACGCCCCCTACGACGTCCACGAAGTCATCGCCCGGCTGGTGGACGGCAGCAGGTTCCACGAGTTCAAACGGGAATACGGCACCACCCTTGTCACGGGATTCGCCCGGATCTGCGGACACCCCGTGGGAATCGTGGCCAACAACGGCGTGCTTTTCAGCGAATCGTCGCTCAAGGGCGCTCATTTCATCGAACTCTGCGACCAGCGCGGCATCCCCCTGCTGTTCCTGCAGAACATCTCCGGCTTCATGGTGGGCAAGGACGCCGAGCAGGGCGGCATCGCCAAGAACGGCGCCAAGATGGTGACCGCCGTGGCCACTGCCCGCGTTCCCAAGCTGACGGTGGTGATCGGCGGCTCCTTTGGCGCCGGCAACTATTCGATGTGCGGCCGGGCCTATTCGCCGCGGTTCCTCTGGATGTGGCCGGCCGCCCGGATCTCCGTCATGGGCGGCAACCAGGCCGCCAGCGTCCTGGCCACCGTGAAACGCGACCAGTACGAGGCGGCCGGCGAAGAATGGCCGGCAAGCGACGAAGAGGCGTTCAAAGCACCCATCCGCCGCCAGTACGAGGACCAAGGCAGCCCCTACTACTCCACGGCCAGGCTCTGGGACGATGCCGTGATCGACCCCGCAGACACCCGCACCGTCCTGGGACTGGCGCTCGACGTCGTCTCCCGCACCCCCTTGCCGGAGACCTCCTTCGGCCTCTTCCGGATGTGAGCCAGCAATGACCATGCAAACACGAACAGATCCAGCCCCCGGCGGCACGTCCACCCCACGCCTGTTCGGCACGGTCCTGGTGGCAAACCGCGGTGAAATCGCCTGCCGGGTCATCCGGACCCTGCGCCGCCTGGGCATCCGGTCGGTGGCCGTCTACAGCGATGCCGACGCCGGCGCCCGCCACGTCCGCGAAGCTGACGCGGCCGTGCGCATCGGCCCGGCAGCCGCCGTCGACAGCTACCTGAGCGCGGACGCCATCATCGGAGCATGCCGGCAATCCGGTGCCGAAGCCGTCCACCCTGGGTACGGCTTCCTCAGCGAGAACGTGGACTTCGCCCGCGCCCTGGAGGAAGCCGGCATCACTTTCATCGGACCCGGAGTGGAGGCCCTGAACGTCATGGGGGACAAGATCCGGGCCAAGAACCACGTGGCCGGCTACGGCGTGCCGGTGGTTCCCGGCATCGCCGAGCCCGGCATGACCGACAGCGAACTGGTGGAGGCAGCCGGCGGGGTCGGCTTTCCGCTCCTGATCAAGCCCTCCGCCGGCGGCGGCGGCAAGGGGATGCACGCCGTCGAAAAACCGGAGGACCTGGCCGCCGCCCTGGCAACGGCCCGGCGCGTGGCCGCCGCCGCGTTCGGCGACGACACCCTGTTCCTGGAACGCCTGGTGACCACCCCACGGCACATCGAAGTGCAGGTGCTGGCGGACAGCCACGGCAACGTCATCCACCTGGGCGAGCGGGAATGCTCGCTGCAGCGGCGGCACCAGAAAGTCATCGAGGAAGCGCCGTCGCCGCTGCTGGAGGGCCTTCCGGACGGGGCGGCCATTCGGGCACGGATCGGCGAGGCGGCCTGCAATGCAGCCCGCAGCGTGAACTACCGGGGCGCCGGAACCGTGGAATTCCTGGTTTCCGACGACGCACCGGACGAGTTCTTCTTCATGGAGATGAACACCAGGCTGCAGGTGGAGCACCCGGTGACCGAAATGGTCACCGGCACCGACCTCGTGGAATGGCAGGTAAGGATCGCCGCCGGTGCCGAACTGACGCTCCGGCAGGCCGACGTCGAACTTTCCGGCCATGCCGTGGAAGCGCGCGTGTACGCCGAGGTGCCGGAGAAGAATTTCCTCCCCTCCACCGGGACCGTGCTGGTGCTGGACGAACTGCCATCCCCGGCCGGGGGCCGGGTCCGGGTGGACTCCTCCCTGCTGGAGGGCCTGGAACTCCCGGCCCACTATGACCCCATGATTTCCAAGGTCATCGCGTGGGGCGAAGACCGCGGTGCCGCGCTGGCAACCCTTGACGAGGCCCTGGCCCGCTACACCGCCTTGGGCATTGACACCAATGTGGAGTACCTGCGGCTCCTGCTGAACGACCCCGACGTCAAGGCCGGCCACCTGGACACCGGCCTGATCGAACGCAAGCTGCCCGGCATGGAATTCCGGAAGGCCGGTGACGCCGAACTGGTGGCCGCGGCGCTGTACGCGCTCTCCCTGGAGGACCACAACACTGCCCCGGGGAGCGGACCGTGGCGGGCCCACAACGGCTGGCGGCTCGGAACGCCGGCACCGCGCCGGATCAGCCTGGGAACGGCCGACGACGGCGTGGCCACGGTTGAGGTCACCGGAAGCCCGGCAGGGGAAGCCGCCGTCACGGCAGCCGTTGACGGGCGAAAGCAGGAGCGCGCCGGACTGTCCCTTGAGGACCCGCGGCGGGCCGTCCTCCGGCTGGGCGACGGCACCCGAAGCTACGCCGTCGGCGCAATCCCCGGCCGGCCCACACGGCTCTTCCTGGGCAGTGATGGCTGGTCCTGCCGGCTTGAGGTCCTGGCCCGGGAGGCACGGCTGGACCGGGTGCTGGCCGCCATTCAACGCGAAGAAGGCTCAGCGGACCCCGAGGTGCGCTCGCCAATGACGGGAACCGTGGTGGCCGTCCCGGTCACCGACGGCGACGCGGTCCAGGCCGGGGACGTCCTGGTGTCCGTGGAGGCCATGAAGATGGAGCACCACCTCGTTGCGCCGCTGGCCGGCACCGTGCACCTCAGCGCCCGCACCGGCGACCTCGTGAAGGCCGACCAGGTTCTGGCCACCGTGCACCCCCACCCTGCAGACGCGGAACCGACGCCCGCAGATACCGACACAGACACAGACACCAGCCAAGGCGAAGGAGCCTGACCATGACCGGATTCGAACTCAGCGAGGAATACCAGGACCTCAGCGACACCGTCCGCGACTTCGCGGACAACGTGGTGGCCCCGGTCTCCGCCAAACACGATGAGGAACACAGCTTCCCCTATGACGTGGTGAAACAGATGGCCGAGATGGGCCTGTTCGGGCTGCCCTTCCCGGAGGAATTCGGCGGCATGGGCGGCGACTACTTCGCGCTCGCCCTGGCCTTGGAACAGCTCGGACGCGTGGACCAGTCGGTGGCCATCACGCTGGAGGCCGGCGTTTCCCTGGGTGCCATGCCGGTGTACCGCTTTGGAACCGACGCCCAGAAGCAGGAATGGCTTCCGCTCCTGGCATCAGGCCAGGCGCTCGCAGGCTTCGGCCTCACCGAACCGGAGGCAGGTTCGGATGCGGGCGGCACCAAGACCACCGCCCGCCGCGAGGACGGCAGCTGGGTCATCAACGGCAACAAGGAGTTCATCACCAACTCGGGAACGGACATCACCCGGCTGGTCACGGTCACCGCCGTCACCGGCCGGAAGGAAGCCGCCGACGGCAGCCTGCGGAAGGAGATCTCCACCATCCTCGTGCCCACGGATACGCCGGGCTTCAAAGCCGAGAAGCCGTACAACAAGGTGGGCTGGAATGCCTCCGACACCCACCCGTTGACCCTCAAGGATGTCCGCGTACCGGAGGAAAACCTCCTCGGCGAAGAAGGGCGCGGGTACGCGAATTTCCTGTCCATCCTGGACGAAGGCCGGATCGCCATCGCCGCGCTGGCCACCGGCGCCGCCCAAGGCTGCGTGGACCTGTCGGTCAAATACGCCAGGGAACGCCGGGCATTCGGCCAGGAAATCGGCAAGTACCAGGCCATCTCCTTCAAGATCGCGCGGATGGAAGCGCGGGCCCACACGGCCCGCCTGGCCTACTACGATGCGGCCGCCAGGATGCTGGCCGGCAAGCCGTTCAAGACCCAGGCGGCCATCGCTAAGATGGTCGCAGGCGAGGCGGCCATGGACAACGCGCGGGATGCCACCCAGGTATTCGGCGGCTATGGCTTCATCAACGAGTTCACCGTGGCACGCCACTACCGCGACTCCAAGATCCTTGAAGTGGGGGAGGGCACCACGGAAGTCCAGCTGATGCTGATCGCCCGTGAACTGGGACTGTAAGCACCTGCGCCAGCAGTACGGATCGCAGCCGGCCGGAAAGGATCAATGATGATTGACAAGGTTGTAGCCAGCACCGACGACGCCGTGGCGGATATCCCGGACGGGGCTTCCCTGGCGGTTGGCGGCTTCGGGCTGTGCGGCATCCCGGTGGCCCTGATCGACGCCCTGCACCGCGCCGGCACTACTGGCCTGGAAACGGTCAGCAATAACTGCGGCGTGGATGACTGGGGCTTGGGCATCCTGCTCCGCGACGGCCGCATCCGCCGCACCATCAGCTCCTATGTGGGGGAGAACAAGGAGTTCGCCCGCCAGTACCTTGCCGGTGAGCTCGAGGTGGTGTTGACACCGCAGGGCACCCTGGCCGAAAAGCTGCGCGCCGGCGGCGCCGGCATCCCCGCGTTCTACACCAAGGCGGGGGTGGGGACCCAGGTGTCCGACGGCGGCCTGCCGCAGAAGTACGACGCCGACGGCGGCATCGCGATCGCCTCCGCGGCCAAGGAAGTGCGTTCCTTCGGGGGAGTGGACTACGTCCTGGAAGAATCCCTCACCCCCGACTACGGGCTGGTGCACGCCTGGAAGGGTGACCGGCACGGCAACCTGGTCTTCCATGCCACGGCCATGAACTTCAATCCGCTCTGCGCCATGGCCGGACGCATCACCATCGCCGAGGTGGAGGAACTCGTCGAACCCGGCGAACTGGACCCCGAACACATCCACACCCCCGGGATCTTCGTCCAGCGGGTGGTCCTGGCGGCCGGCGGGGAAAAGCGCATCGAAAAGCGGACGGTGGCCTTGGAGGCCTCGGCCGCGGCGGGCGGGAACCCCGCCGGCAGTGACCAGCAGGCAGGAGCATGACCATGGATCCCAACAGCCCCGAGGCGCCCCGCCCGGAAGCGGTCCGTCCGGAATACCGGCGCGGCGGCGGGCACCAACCCGGGCCCGGCGGAGCCGCCGCCGCAGCAGGCAGCAAAGGCTGGACGCGGAACGAACTGGCCGCCAGGGTTGCCCGGGAACTCCGCAACGGCCAGTACGTCAACCTGGGCATCGGCATGCCCACCCTGATTCCCAACTACATTCCGGCCGGGGTGGAAGTGGTGCTGCACTCGGAGAACGGGATCCTGGGCGTCGGCCCCTACCCGGCAGAGGATGCGGTGGATCCGGACCTGATCAATGCCGGCAAGGAGACCGTGACGGTCAACCGGGGTGCGGCGTTCTTCGACTCGGCAACGTCGTTTGGCATGATCCGCGGCGGCCACGTGGACCTCGCCGTCCTGGGCGCGATGGAAGTGGCCGCCAACGGAGACCTCGCCAATTGGATGGTCCCGGGAAAGATGGTCAAGGGAATGGGCGGCGCCATGGACCTGGTGTTTGGCGCCAAGCGCGTGATCGTAATGATGGAGCACGTGGACCGGAACGGCAATCCCAAGATTGTCAGGGAGTGCTCGCTCCCGCTGACCGGCAAAGGCTGCGTGGACCGGATCATCACCGACCTCGCCGTGATCGACGTCGTCCGGGACGGCGGCCCCTCCCGGCTGGTGCTGCGCGAGCTGGCCCCCAACGTTTCCGTCGAAGACGTGGTGGCCGCCACCGGTGCGGAGTTGTACGAAGAAGACCAGGAACTCACCGTATGACCGGCACCGACCCCACTGATGGAGTTCCGGCCGGCCCAACGGCCGGAGGGGGCGGCAGGCGCGTCATCGAGCAGCGCGGGCTCTACTTCGACGAGCTGGAGGAGGGCGTGCTGTATGCCCACCGGCCCGGACGCACCGTGACGGAAACGGACAACGTCCTCTTCACCACCCTCACCATGAACACGCAGGCGCTGCACCTGGACGCGGCCTGGAGCGCGGGGCAGCCCTTTGGCCAGCGGCTGATGAACTCGATGTTCACGCTCGCCACCATGGTGGGGCAGTCCGTCACCCAGTTGACCCAGGGGACCATCATCGCCCAGCTCGGGCTGACCGATGTCTCCTTCCCGCACCCGCTCTACCACGGGGACACGCTCTACACCGAGACCGTGATCACCGGCAAGCGGCTTTCGGCCTCCCGGCCCGGCCAGGGCATCGTCACCATGGAGCACACCGGGCGCAACCAGGACGGAGCCGTGGTGGCACGGGCCACGAGAAGCTGCCTGATGTGGACCCGGGCCGCCCACCAGGACCAGCCCGGCGCACAGGGGAGAATGCCCGTATGACTTTTGTGATGGGCCCTGCCCTGCTCTTTTGCCCCGCCGACCGCCCCGAGCGCTACCTGAAAGCCGCAGCGCGGGCGGACGCTGTGATCCTGGACCTCGAGGACGCCGTGGCGCCACCGGACAAGCAGCGGGCGCGCGGGGCAATCCTGGCCCAGGCGGGCGCTGCCGGAGACGACCCCGAACTTGACCCCAGCCGGACCATCGTCCGGGTCAACCCGGTTGGCACGGATGACTTCGCGAAGGACCTGCACTGCCTGGCGCATACGCCGTACCGCACGGTCATGCTCGCCAAGGCGGAATCGGCTGAACAGCTCACGGCGCTGGAGGGCTACCAGGTCATTGCGCTGTGCGAAACGGCCCTGGGCGTGCTGAACGCCCCGGCCATTGCGGCCGCCCCCAACGTGGTGGCCCTGATGTGGGGAGCAGAGGACCTCGTGGCCACGTTGGGGGGCACCTCCAGCAGGAAGGACGACGGCGGCTACCGGGCGGTGGCCCTGCACGCCCGCTCCTCGGTGCTGCTGGCCGCCAGGGCCTTGGGCAAGGAAGCCATCGACGCCGTGTACACCAACATCCCCGACCTCGACGGGCTGGCGGACGAAACCGCCGACGCCGTGGCCTCCGGGTTCGGCTCCAAAGCGTGTATCCATCCCGGCCAGGCTGCCGTGGTCCGCAAAGCCTACGCTCCTTCCGAGGAGGAGGTGGCCGCGGCGCGTGAACTGCTGGACGTTGCCGCCGCGGCCGGGAGCGGGGTCTTCCAACACCACGGAAAGATGATCGACGGGCCAATCCTGAAGCACGCCGAAGGCATCCTGCGCCGTGCAGGCAGGGACGCCTAGCTGCCCTTCCGTCCCGTCGGCCGGCGCAGGGACGTGGGCGGAATGGGCTCGTACAGCAGCGTCCGCACCCAGCGGTTGCCGGTCTCCCGGAGCTCCTTCCGGGTGGCGAAGCGGTAATGGAAACTGCGCACGCGCACCAGGCGCGGCGCGGCGCCGTCGAACGGGTCATGCCGGAGCAGCCGCAACACCTGCCGGTCCGCCACGAGCAGTTTGCCCAGGAAGGCATAGAACCATTCCTCGTGCACGCTCCGCAGCGGCAGGAACCACATCAGCCAGTCCAGCCGCAGGTGGTACGGAGCCCACTGCCGGGGAATGCGGCTGACATCGCCGGGTTTGCCCTTGAAGCCGTACTCGCGCCAGTCCGACGCGTCCCCGGGGTTCCCGTCCAAGGTTCCTTCCACCACGAGCTCGATGCGCTGCCTGGTCACCGTGCCGAAGGCGCCGTAGGCATTGACCAGCTGCCACCGGTTGAAGCTGGCATTCATGAGCTGCCGGCGGGAGAAGAGGTTCCGCTAAGGACCAGCAGCAGGAGGGACGCCGCCAGCGTTATGGCCAGCCACCACAGGGGAGTGGCCGGTGCTGCGCCGGCGTGCCAGTTCGCCGGGACGGCCGGGATCACGGCGTGGGCCACGGGATCGCTGACCGCGGCAAACGCCAGGATGATCGCCATCCAGTTCAGCCATGCAAAGTTGCCGCTCGCCACCAGCCACAGCTGGGTGGCCACGACGACGGCCGCCGCCACGCCCGCCACCGGCTGCGGGGCGAACAGCAGGAACGGCACCACCAGTTGGGCGATGTGGTTGCCCACCACTTCGACCCGGTGCAGCGGCTTCGGCAGCAGGTGTGCCTGCCTGCTGAGGGGGCCCGGCATGGGCTGGGTTTCATGGTGGTAGTACAAGGCCGTCAGGTCCCGCCATTCGCGGCCGCCGCGGATCTTGATCATGCCTGCCCCGAATTCCAGCCGGAACACCAGCCACACCACCAGGATCAGGATGGTCCGCGGCGGTTCCGTCTGGTCCGATCCCAGGAAGGCCACGGTGAAACCGGCCTCCAGCAGCAGCATCTCCCAGCCGAACCCGTAGAAGGTCTGCCCCACGTTCACGATGGACATGTACAAAAGCCACAGGGCAAGGAACGCCAGCAATGGAACCCAGGGCGGTCCGGCCTGGGGGAGCCCGGCGACGAGCAGCGCCGAGACCGCCAGGCCTGCGGCGCAGACACCGCGCAGCAGCCGGTCGGAATACCGCCAACGGAACAGCGTGGGCCGGGACAACCGGGAAAACGCGGCCAGGAAGTCCGGCACCGGAAGGAGGCCGCGCTCTCCGAGCAAGGCCGGGAACTGGTTCAGCGTGGACAGGAACGCAACGAAGTACAACGCTGCGACGCCCCGTTGCAGCACCTGCCGGGCAAATTCATACTCCGGCGCATCGAACCAGGTGAGCCAGTCCACGGTTTCCACGTTACGCCCGGCCGCCCGGCGGTCAAGGCGCAGCAGGCCCGGCCGCGTGCGGGATACTTAACGGATGCAGCCACGCAGAATCGTCCTCCTCGGATCCACCGGTTCCATCGGCACCCAGGCGATCGACGTCGTCGACGGCGCCCCGCACCTCTTCGAGGTGGTGGCACTCAGTGCCGGTGGCGGCAACCTTGAACTGCTGGCCCGCCAGGCGGTCCACACCGGCGCCGCCGTGGTGGGCATCGCCGCCGGTGACCCCGGCCGGCTGGAATCCCTTATCCGGGAAGCAGCCGCCGCCGGCCGTCCCGGGTACCGCCCGGAAATCGTGGCCGGACCTGACGCCTCGGCCCGGATCGCCGCGGTGGAAGCGGACGTGGTCCTCAACGGCATCACCGGTTCCATTGGCCTGGCGCCCACCCTTGCGGCACTCCGCTCCGGGGCCACCCTGGCCCTGGCCAACAAGGAATCGCTGATCGTTGGCGGCAGCCTGGTCAAGGCTGCGGCCAAGGAAGGCCAGATTGTGCCCGTCGACTCGGAACACTCGGCGATCGCCCAGTGCCTGCGCGCAGGGACGGCAGCCGAGGTGGACCGGCTCATCCTGACCGCCTCGGGGGGGCCTTTCCGCGGCAGGAGCCGGGAGCAGCTGCATTCCGTCACGCCGCGCGAGGCGCTGGCGCACCCCACCTGGGACATGGGGGTCATGGTCACCACCAATTCGGCCACCCTGGTCAACAAGGGACTGGAAGTCATCGAAGCCCACCTGCTGTTCGATATCCCGCTCGACCGGATCGATGTGGTGGTGCACCCGCAGTCCGTCGTCCATTCCATGGTCCAGTTCGTTGACGGCTCCACCATTGCCCAGGCCTCCCCGCCGGACATGCGGCTTCCGATTGCCCTTGGCCTGGGCTGGCCGGCCCGGGTACCCATGGCCGCGCCCGCCTGCGACTGGACCCAGGCCGCCACCTGGACCTTTGAACCCCTGGATGCTGCAGCCTTCCCGGCCGTTGACCTTGCCAAGGACGCCGCCAAGCAAGGCAGCACCTTCCCTGCTGTTTTCAATGCGGCCAACGAAGAGGCCGTTACGGCGTTCCATGCGGGCCGGATCCGGTTCACCGACATCGTCGATACCGTGGACGGGGTGCTCAGCGAACACTCAGGTTCCTCCGGGCTGACAGTGGAGTCGGTGCTGGATGCTGAAAGCTGGGCACGCGCCCGCGCCCACGAACGTTTAGCAGTCAGCAGTCTCTAGGAAGCAGCAGCACCTCCATGACCCCTGTCCTACTTTTCATCCTCGGCGTCGTCTTCGTGGCCGTCGGCATTGCCGTGTCCATCGCCCTCCACGAGGTGGGGCACCTGGTGCCGGCCAAGCTCTTCAAGGTGCGCGTCACCAAGTACATGATCGGCTTCGGGCCCACCCTCTGGTCACGCCGCAAGGGTGAAACCGAGTACGGCGTGAAAGCCGTTCCGCTGGGCGGCTACGTCTCGATGATCGGCATGTACCCGCCCAACAAGGAGGACGGCTCGGTCCGGCCCTCCAGTACCGGGATGTTCCAGACGCTGGCTACGGAAGCCCGGTCACTAGCCCACGAAGAGGTAGGACCCGGCGACCACGACCGCGTCTTCTACCGGCTGCCGGTCTGGAAAAAAGTGATCGTGATGCTGGGCGGGCCGGCCATGAACATGGTCCTCGGGGTGGTGCTGACGGCCGTCCTCCTGATGGGATTTGGCATTGCCACCGCCACCACCACCATCTCCGACGTCTCCAAATGCCAAGTGGCCGCAGGGCAAACCGTCGATCCCGACTCTGCCGACTGCCAGCTGACCCCCGCGGCAGCGGCGGGACTCAAACCCAATGACACCATCACCTCCTTCGACGGCAAGGCCGTCACCAGCTGGGACCAGCTGACGGAGTGGATCCGCGCCTCTGCCGGCAAGGAAGTGGCCATCACCGTTCAGCGGGACGGCGCTGCCGTGTCAACCACGGTGACGCCGGTCCTGTCTTCCCGGCCCGTGATGGGCGCCGACGGGCGGCAGGCCACCGATGCTGCCGGCAACCTCCAGTACCAGGACGTCGGTTTCCTTGGCATCGGCGCGCAAACGGCGCTCGTGTCCCAGCCGGCGTCGTCCGTCCTGCCCATGGCCGGAGAGAACATCCGGCAGGTGGCCGGCGTGGTGTTCAACCTGCCCGCCCGTGTGGTGGGCGTAGCCAAGGCCGCTTTCAGCGAGGAACCCCGGGACCCCAACGGCCCCATCAGCGTGGTGGGCGTGGGCCGGGTGGCCGGCGAGGTTGCCGCCATGGAAGCTGTCCCGCTCCAGTCCCGGCTCGCCACCCTCGTGGGCCTGCTGGCCGGCCTGAACTTCGCACTGGCCGTATTCAACCTCATCCCGCTGCTGCCCCTCGACGGCGGCCATGTGGCCGGAGCCCTGTACGAAGGAGCGCGCCGCGCCGTAGCCAGGCTGCGCGGCCGGCCGGACCCGGGAGCGTTCGACATCGCGAAACTGCTGCCCGTGACCTACGTCGTGGCGGCCTTGTTGATGGGCATGAGCGCCCTGTTGATCTACGCGGACATCGTCAAGCCCGTCAATCTGTTCTGATATCAGCCGATTTAGGCTGACTTTGCTAAATCAGTCAGATTTGATTGATTGTTATGAATCACCCGCCTATGGTTGATCTATGTTCGTAATGACGATCGACCAGCGTGGCAGCACGGGTGACCTGGACCGGGTCCCGGGTTTCATTGAGCAGATCGCGCGCCTCGAACCTGCCGGGGCCGGCAGGCCGGCTTTCGAGCGGTCGGTCGGCGACGAAGTCCAAGGGGTGGTGCGGGACGCTGATGCCGTCGTGGACATCGCCCTGTACGCGCTCCGCGAAGGGCACTGGTACGTCGGCATCGGCGTCGGAACCGTGACGCTGCCGGCGGGTGCCAGCCCGCGGGAAGGCACTGGAACCGCGTTCGTGGCTGCCCGGAAGGCCGTTGAGCGCGCCAAGGCCGCCGCTTCCCAAGTGCCGGTGTCAGTGGTGGCCGGCATCATGGCGGGGGAGGCGGGCGGGAATACCCCGGCCGGGGAAGGGGAGCGGACATGCGCCAAAGCCGAAGCGGTGCTCCGGCTGCTGGGCCGCCTGGTCCAAGAGCGGACGGAAGCCCAGTGGCGGGTGGTTGACGCGCTGCGGCACCTGGACGCCGGCGCGCCCGGAGCCGGCCGCCCTGGTCCGGCCCGGCACGGCAGCCAAAAGCAGGTGGCCAGGGAACTTGGAATATCGGAGCAGTCCGTGAGCCGCACCGTGCTTCGCTCCGGATGGCAGGAAGAATGGGCAGCACGGCCGGCCGCATCGCTGCTGCTTGATCTCGCCCAAGCACAGGTGGTCCCGGCCGTACAGGAAACCGGAGCCGGCGATGGAGGAGTCAAGTGACCGCAGTGTGGGTGGCCGTGGCCTTGGCGGTGGCAGGTTTCGTGGGATGGCCGGTGACGGCCCTGGTGTTCAAGCTCGCCAGGACCATTGACGACAAAGCCGATGCCGCCACGACGGCAACGGACGCCGGCTCCGCTGCCCAGGACCCGTCTGCCGACGTCACGGTGGACGGCGAGCTGACGGCGCAACCCGGGCCGGCGGCGTCGAACGGAACGGACGCAGCAGCGTCGGCTCCGGGCCAGCGCATCCTGCGCGGCGGCGCCATCATCGGCGTGCTGGAACGGCTCGGCGTATGCCTTGCCATCCTGGCCGGCCAGCCGGTCGCCATCGCCTACATCGTCGCGATCAAGGGCCTCGGCAGGTTCGCTGAACTCAAGGAGACCCCTGTGGCCGCGGAGCGCTTCATCATCGGAACCCTCACCTCCATGCTCTGGGCGGCAGGAACGGCAGCCGCGGCCAAAGTCCTTTTCCTGCAGTAAACGTCCACCGCGTCCTCGAACCGGGACAGCCCGGATGGGTACGAAGGCAGGCATGGCGATAGGGTAGCCGTATGACAGTTTTTGCCGTTGAGTACGTTTACGCCGCCAACTCCACCGAAACCCGCAACGAGGTCCGGCCCGCGCACCGCGAATGGACAGGCGGCCTGGCGCAGGACGGCGTCATCGTGGCCAGCGGACCCTACGGCGACGGGGCCGGTGCCCTCCTGATCTTCACGGCAACAGACGAAGCTGCCCTGAACTCGATCCTTAAGCAGGACCCGTTTGCCGCGGCCGGCGTCATCGCCGGGACCCGCATCACTGAATGGTCACCGGTCACCGGCATGCTTGCCGGGCTCGCCGCGTAACCGCATCCCTACCCTTTCAACCCAAGGAGTCCACGTGACCTCGGTCAGCCTGGGAATGCCGTCAGCACCGCCGCCCGTCCTGGCACCCCGCCGCAAGACGCGCCAGATCAAAGTCGGCTCGGTAGGCGTGGGATCTGATTTCCCCATCAGCGTGCAGTCCATGACCACCACGCCCACCACGGACATCAACGCCACCCTCCAGCAGATTGCTGAGCTGACGGCGTCCGGCTGCGACATCGTGCGCGTCGCGTGCCCGTCCGCAGACGATGCCGAGGCGCTGCCCATCATCGCCCGCAAGTCCCAGATCCCGGTGATCGCAGACATCCACTTCCAGCCCAAGTATGTCTTCGCCGCCATCGAGGCCGGTTGCGCGGCAGTGCGCGTGAACCCCGGGAACATCCGGAAGTTCGATGACCAGGTCAAGGAAATCGCGGCCGCCGCGAAGGACCACGGCACCTCGATCCGGATCGGCGTCAATGCAGGCTCCTTGGAACCGGGCATCCTCAAGAAGTACGGCAAGGCCACCCCCGAAGCGCTCGTCGAGTCCGCTGTCTGGGAAGCGTCCCTTTTCGAGGAACACGGCTTCCACGACTTCAAGATCTCGGTCAAGCACAACGACCCCGTGATCATGGTGGCCGCCTACGAAATGCTCGCCGAAAAGGGCGACTGGCCGCTGCACCTCGGCGTCACCGAGGCCGGCCCCGCGTTCCAGGGGACCATCAAGTCCGCCACCGCGTTCGGGGCCCTGCTGTCCCGGGGGATCGGTGACACCATCCGGGTGTCCCTGTCCGCCCCGCCGGTGGAGGAAATCAAGGTGGGCAACCAGATCCTCCAGTCCCTCAACCTTCTTCCCCGCAAGCTGGAAATCGTCTCCTGCCCCTCCTGCGGACGGGCCCAGGTGGACGTCTACACTTTGGCCGAGCAGGTCACCGCCGGGCTGGAAGGGATGGAGATCCCGCTGCGCGTCGCTGTCATGGGCTGCGTCGTGAACGGTCCGGGCGAGGCCCGCGAAGCGGACCTCGGCGTTGCGTCCGGAAACGGCAAGGGCCAGATCTTTGTGAAGGGCGAGGTCATCAAGACTGTCCCTGAGAGCCAGATTGTTGAGACACTGATCGAAGAGGCCATGCGTATCGCGGAAGAGATGGGGGAGGCCGATGGCGAAGATGCTGTCAAGGGTAGCCCCGTGGTTAGCGTCTCGTAGGGACGATCCCGACCCTGCGGGTATTTCCGTCCGAACGCTTGACGGCCAGGACACCGCGGCGCTGACCAGTCTGGCGCAGCAGGATCCCGTTACCAACGTGTTCATCCTGGCGCATTTGCGCGCCACGGGCACCGCAGCACCCACTGCCGGAGGTGCCGGCGTTCTGGGCGTGTTCGACAACGGCGTCCTTTCCGGTGCCTGCTGGGCCGGGGCAAACCTGGTGCCGGTCCAGCTGGACCCCGCCCTTGCGCCGCTGGTAGCCGGGGCCGCGAACAGCTCCGGGCGCCGGTATGCGTCCGCCTTTGGCCCCGCAGAGGCAGTGCTGGCCCTTCATGCGGAACTCGCCCAACTGGGCCACCGTGCCCACGAAGTGCGGGCGGACCAGCCGCTGATGGTCATCGCGGAGCGGCCACGGGTCCAGCCCCACCCGGGTTTGGCCCAGGGCAACCTGGCCGACTTTGACCGTATCCTTCCGGCCTGCGCCGCCATGTTTGAGGAAGAGGTAGGGTACTCGCCATACTTGGGCGGCCGGGAGTTCTACAGCCGCCGGGTGGAAGGCCTCATCCGGCAGGGCCACTCCCTGGTCCACTTGAACGAGGCACATGAGGTGGTTTTCAAGGCCGAACTGGGGGCCGTCACCGCGGACGTCACCCAGGTCCAGGGTGTATGGATGAATCCCCGCTACCGCGGCCAGGGCCTGAGCTCCGGCTACATGTCCGCCGTGGTGGAAAAAGCGCAGAAGATCGCGCCCGTGACCAGCCTGTACGTCAACGGCTTCAACACCAAGGCCCGGTCCACCTACGAACGTGTCGGCTTCCGGCAGGTGGGTACGTTCGCTACAGTTCTTTTCTAGCGGCGTCCGCCGGAGGAGAACTGAAAATTGGGGGAAAAATGAAGAAGACCGTGCTGGGAACATTCGGGGCTTCTGCCCTCCTGGCCATGGCGGTATCCGGGTGCGGGGGACCGGCAGCCCCGCAGGCCGCAGATTCCTCGACCGCAACGCCGGCGGCGTCACAGACCAAAGCCGCCCCAACCCCCACGGCAACGCCCACGCCTACTGCCAAGGCCTATACGTCCGAGCAGCTTGCTGCCATCGTGGGGCAGGTCAGGGACTCGGCGGACCGCAGGCTGACCGTCCTGCCCGCCGTTGATATCACCAAGACGCTGGACCAAACCAAGACCATGCTCGCGTCGATCGACGTCAAGCCCGCGGAGTGCAAGGAACTCGCAGCTGCCAGCGCCGTGCCGAACGTGGATGGCGCCACCATGGCCATCGGCATGAGTACCGACGCCGGCACAGGCGCGGCGACCGCGCTATCGCTGATCGCCGGCCTGGACCAGAGCCTGCTGGGCAAGGTGGCCAGCTCCGCGGACCAGCTGGCCAAGTGCTCCTCCATGACCATGACGGCCTCGGGCATGGAGGTCTCGGTCACCGTGAAGGCCCTGCAGGGCGTAGGCTCTGTTCCCGGCGTCTTCGCATATCGTACGGACGCCACCTTGCCGGACGGCCGCACGCGGTCCACGGTCACGGCGCAGGCTGTGCAGCAGGGCGTGGTGCTCACCTCCGTCGCTTCCGGGGGCGCGAGCGAGGCCGACGCCGTCCAGCGGGCCGGTGCGCTCCTGGACTCGGCTGCCGCCCTGGTCAAATAGGCCCAGTGAGGTAGCGCTGCACCGTGGGTGCCACCAGCCGCACCACATCCTCCGCGGATGCTGACGCGAGCGGTTCCAGCCGCACCACGTAACGGACCATCATCAAACCCACGATCTGGGTTGCCACGAGGCTTCCGCGCAGCGCCACCTCCTGCGGCGGCCCGGGAACCGAAGCCGTGATCCTGGTGATCACCCGGCGAGCCACCGCCTCCCGAAGCAGCGACGTCCTGGCCGTGGACCCGATGGTTCCGCGCAGGAAGGCCAGGAGGCCGGCCTGGGCGGGGCTTTCCCAGAGCCGGAGGACCGTGCGGACCATCAACTCGGCCCGCTGGTCTGGGTCCGATTCCGCCATGCCCGCAAGGACCTGCTCCGGGTCGGCAGGCAGTTCCACGCTGAGGGCAAAGAGTTCGTCCTTGCCGTTGAAGAAATGGTGGATCATGGCCGGATCCACTCCCGCGGCGCGGGCCACCTGGCGCAGGCTGGTCCCGTCAAAACCGTGTTCGGCGAAAAGCCTCCGGGCGGCGTCGAGGATGTGGTCGCGGGACGCGGTGGCGCCCACGCGGCGTCCGCGGCGCCCGGAACCCGCCGGGCGGCCGGAGCCCGCCGGACGGCCAGCCGGATCCGCTGCCGGATTCCCTGCCTGATCCGCTGGTCCGGGAAAGGTCACGCTGTCCGCCGGCGGAGCGTCAACGCGGCAAGCACCAGCACGCCGAGCGAGATGCCGGCCATGGCCGCCGCGTCCTGCCACAACCGGCTGGTGGCCTCAGCATGGGCGGCGACCTCTTGGAGGGCGTCCACGGAGTACGTCAGGGGGAGCACGTTGGAGATGGCTTCCAGTACGTCATTCATCCGGTCCCGGGCAACGAACAGGCCACACAACAGGATCTGCGGCACCACCACCACCGGCATGAACTGGACGGCCTGGAATTCGGTCCTGGCAAAGGCCGAACAGAACAGGCCCAGCGCGACGCCCAGGACCGCGTTGATCACCGCGATCAGCACCACGTAGCCCGGGGCGCCGGCGATGTCCAGGCCAAAAATCCAGTAGGCCACCGCTGTGGCCACCAGTGACTGGAGTGCGGCCATCAGGGAGAAAGCCACGCCGTACCCGAACAACAGGTCCGCCTTGTGCACCGGCGTGGTGAGCAGCCGCTCCAAGGTCCCGGACATGCGTTCCCGCAGCATGGTGATGGACGTGACCAGGAACATCACCACGAACGGAAAGATCGCCAGCATCATCAGGCCAACCCGGTCGAACGTCCGGGGAACACCCGGCGGCAGCACCTCATTCTCATACAGGAAGTAGACCGCCGTGAGCAGCAGCGCCGGCACCACCAGGATCAGGGCGATGCTGCGGTGGTCGTGGCGGAGCTGGCTGAGCACCCGGCGGGTGGTGGCGAGCATCATCAGGATATCCATCAGTGCACCGTCCCCTCCGGGCGGGACGATGCCACGGCTCCCGGTTCATCGCCTGTCCCGTCGTGGTCCGCCTTCCGGATGATGGCCAGGAAGGCCTGTTCCAGGTTGCTGCTGTGCCCGCGCCTGCTGAGCTCGTCCGGAGTGAGCTGCGCGAGGAGCCGGCCCTCCCGCAACAGCAGCAGCGTGTCGCAGCGGCTGGCCTCCTCCATGACGTGGCTGGAGACCAGGAGGGTGGTCCCGGCCCGCGCCATGGCCCGAAACCGTTCCCACAGGTCGGCCCGGAGGACGGGGTCCAGGCCGACGGTGGGCTCGTCCAGCACCAAAAGGCGGGGGTGGGCCACCAGTGCGCAGGCCAGGGAGACGCGGTTGACCTGGCCGCCGGAGAGGTCGGCGGCCTTGCGGCGTGCCAGGGCTTCGAGGCCGACGGCGGCAATCGCCTCGGCCACGTCGGCTTTCCCTTTCCGGTGCATGGCACCGAAATAGCGGACGTTCGCTTCGACGGTCAGGTCCGGATAGACACTGGGGGACTGGGTGACGTACCCAACCTGCCGCCGCAAGGTGGCACTGCCCGCCGGCAGGCCCAGCACCTCGACGGTGCCGCCGGCTATGCGCTGCGCTCCCACGATGGTGCGCATGAGCGTGGTCTTGCCGCTTCCGGAGGGTCCCAGCAGACCGGTGATGCGTCCTGCGGGAATGCTGAAGTTCAGCCCGGCCAGCACGGTACGCCGTCCCAGTTTCACGGTCAGTGAGGACGCCGCGACGGCCGGGATGGCCTGCCGGCGGACCTCCGCCAGGGGTGCTTCCGGGTGGGTCATAACGCCTCCGTCGCCGCGCAGGGCTTCCCCTGACGGATCCGCCGGGGAATTCATCACCTGGTGAATTAAATGTAGGCCGGGGTGGCCGAGGGGGCAAGGGAATCCTCCGGCGCAGAAACACTTGTCAAACGTGTTCACCATCACATAGGTTCAATCTAGCTGCGCTGGAAGTGGGGTGGGCGGTCTCACCAGTCCTCACCAGTACTTAGGCGATAACGGCGTTGGGCCACGCCCGGATGCGATGACCAGCCTCACTGGGGGGCCAGGGGCTTTGTATTTTCCGGGCGTGGCCCTACTGTTTCCCGGCGCAGCGGGCTTCCCGGCCCGGGCGGGCTGCCCCTCCAGTCAGTGCCGCAGGGCGTGTGCCGGTAGATTAGTACCCAGACGAATTGTCCGGCCCTGCTGACCCAGCACTTCCCCAGAAACGGATACCACCCGTGGTCCTACGACTGTCCCAGCTTTTCCTGCGCACGCTGCGCGAAGACCCCGTCGATGCCGAGGTTGCCAGCCACAAACTGTTGGTCCGCGCCGGCTACATCCGCCGCGCGGCTCCCGGAATCTACACGTGGCTTCCGCTGGGGCTGAGCGTCCTGCGCAAGGTCGAGGAGATCATCCGCCAGGAAATGGCCGCCATCGGCGCCCAGGAAGTGCACTTCCCGGCACTCCTCCCGCGCGAACCGTACGAGGCCACCAACCGGTGGACCGAATACGGTGAGGGCCTGTTCCGGCTCCAGGACCGCAAAGGCGCCGACTACCTGCTGGCTCCCACGCACGAGGAAATGTTCACGCTCCTGGTCAAGGACCTGTATTCCTCCTACAAGGACCTCCCGCTGAGCCTGTACCAGATCCAGAACAAGTACCGCGATGAAGCACGCCCGCGTGCGGGCCTCCTGCGCGGCCGTGAGTTCATCATGAAGGACTCCTACTCCTTCGACGTCGACGACGCCGGCCTGGATGCCAGCTACGCAGCCCACCGGGGCGCCTACCTGAAGATCTTCGAACGCCTGGGCCTCGAGGTGGTTCCGGTGGCAGCCACCGCCGGTGCCATGGGCGGGTCCAAGAGCGAGGAATTCCTGTTCCCCACCGAAATCGGGGAGGACACTTTCGTCCGTTCCGCCGGCGGGTATGCAGCCAACGTCGAGGCCGTCACCACCGTGGTTCCCGACGAGATCGACTTCAGCAACGCCCCGGCCGCCGAAGTCCTGGACACCCCGGATACGCCCACCATCGAGACGCTGGTGGCGGCTTCGAACCAGATTGCCCCGCGGGCAGAGGCCGACGGCGGCGCCTGGAGCGCCTCTGACACGCTGAAGAATGTGGTCCTCGCCGTGACGCTGCCCACCGGCGAGCGGCAGCTGGTGGTCATCGGCGTTCCCGGCGACCGCGCCGTGGACCTCAAGCGCGTGGAAGCCAACATTGGTGCGTTCCTGCCGATCGCGGGCGAGATCGGCCTCGAGCAGGCCGGCGAGGAAGACCTCAAGAAGCAGCCCCTGATCGTCAAGGGCTACCTGGGCCCCGGCCTGTCGCTCGACCAGCCGCTCCTGGGCACCGAGAGTGCCACCAAGCTGCTGTACCTGGTGGACCCGCGCGTGGTCAGCGGAACAACGTGGATTACCGGTGCCAACCAGGCAGGCAAGCACGTCTTCGGCCTGGTGGCCGGACGCGACTTCACCTGGGACGGCGTCATCGAGTGCACCGAAGTCCGCGCAGGGGACCCCTCACCTGACGGTTCCGGCCCCCTGGAGACGGCCCGCGGCATCGAGATGGGCCACATCTTCCAGCTCGGCCGCAAGTATGCCGAAGCCCTTGACCTCAAGGTCCTGGACCAGAATGGCAAGCAGGTGGTGGTCACCATGGGCTCCTACGGCGTCGGCGTCACCCGTGCCGTTGCCGCGCTTGCCGAAGCCAACCATGACGAGCGCGGCCTGGTCTGGCCCCGCACGGTGGCTCCGGCCGACGTCCACGTCGTGGCCGTGGGCCGCGGGGACGAAATCTTCCAGGCAGCGGAAAAGTTGTCCGCAGAACTCGAAGAGGCCGGCCTCTCCGTGATCTACGACGACCGCCCCAAAGTCTCGCCCGGCGTGAAGTTTGGCGATGCCGAGCTTGTGGGCGTGCCCACCATCCTGGCCGTAGGCCGCGGACTGGTGGACGGCGTGGTGGAGATCAAGGACCGCCGCAGCGGCGAGGCCGAGAACGTTGCAGTGGACAAGGCCGTCGACTACGTGGTCAACGCCGTCCGCAACCGGTGATCTCCGGCTTCGAGTCGATCCAGCTCACCACCATCATCCTGATCGTGGTAGCTGGGTTCGCGGCCGGCTGGGTTGATGCGGTAGTGGGCGGGGAAGGCCTCATCCAGCTTCCGGCGCTGCTGTTGGTTCCCGGCATCGCGCCGGTGCAGGCATTGGCCACCAACAAGATGGGCTCCATCTTCGGAACCGCCACGAGTGCAGCGACGTACTACCGGCGGGTGGGACCAGACCTTCGGACCGCCGTTCCCATGGCAGCCATTGCCTTGGCGGGCAGTTTTGGCGGCGCCAGCCTGGCCGCTTCCCTGCCCGCCGGGGTGTTCAAGCCGATCATCGTGGTGGCGCTGGTCGCCGTCGCGCTCTTCACCGCGCTGAAGCCCACTGTGGGCGAGCTGACGGCGCTGCGGCACGACGGCCACAAGCACTACGTCGTCGCCTGCCTCATCGGTGCCGTGATCGGCTTCTACGACGGACTCATCGGTCCCGGGACGGGGTCTTTCCTGGTCATCGCCCTGGTGTCCGCCATGGGCTACGCGTTCCTGGAGGCCAGCGCCAAAGCCAAGATCGTGAACATGGCCACCAACGCCGGTGCGCTGCTGTTCTTCCTGCCGCACGGGTCCATCCTGTGGGGCCTCGGCCTGCTGCTCGGGGCGGCCAACATGGCCGGCGGCTACCTTGGCGCCCGCACCGCTGTGAACCAGGGCAGCAAGTTTGTCCGGGTGGTCTTCCTGGTGGTTGTCGCCGCGCTGATCGTCAAGCTCGGCTACGACGTCTGGGAGGACAACTTCGCCTGACCGGTGCGCAAAACTGCTCCTCGTGGCGGAACCCGCCCGGGCGTAGCATGCAGGTATGGCACCCGGGGATGACGAGTACGCACCGGCACTCGCGGCCGCGGCGAGGCACACCCAAGCCTGGCTGGCCAGCCTTCCAATCCGGCCTGTGGGGCCCAGCCTGCACGCGTCCGAGCTTGCCGCAGCCTTTGGCGGGCCGCTCCCGGACGCCGGCATGCCGGCAGCAGAGGTCATCGACCTGCTTGCCGCCGCGGCCGAACCCGGACTCATGGCCATGCCCTCGGGCCGGTTTTTCGGCTGGGTGATCGGCGGCACCCTTCCCGCTGCCCTTGCCTCGGACTGGCTGGTCAGCGCCTGGGACCAGAATGCCGGCCTGCGCTATGCCACTCCGGCCACGGCTGCCATAGAGGAAGCCGCCGGCACCTGGCTGCTGGACTTGTTGGGGTTGCCCGGCGCCGCGGACGTTGGGTTCGTCACCGGCGCCACCATGGCGAATTTCACTGGCATGGCTGCCGCCCGGTGGCGGCTGCTGACCGGCGCAGGCTGGGACCTGGACCGCGACGGGCTGTCCGGCGCACCCCGGATCCGCTGCTTCGTGGGCAAGGAGCGCCACGACACCGTGGACCTCGGCCTGCGGTACCTTGGGCTGGGACAGCCGACGGCGGTGGACGCCGACGGTCAAGGGCGCCTGGTCCCTGCCGCGCTGGATGCCGCCCTCGCGTCCGGCACGGGACCCGCCCTGGTGTGCCTCCAGGCCGGGAACCTGCACTCCGGCGCCTTCGACCCGTTTGCGGACGCCATCGCCGTCGCGCGCAAGCACGGGGCGTGGGTGCACATCGATGGTGCGTTCGGATTGTGGGCGGCTGCCGCGCCGGAACTGCGGCACCTCACCGCAGGCTTCGAGGAAGCAGACTCGTGGGGCACCGATGCCCACAAGACCCTGAACGTGCCCTATGACTGCGGCATTGCGATTGTCCGGGACGCCGCGGCGCTCCGGGCCGCCATGGGCCTGCACGCCAGTTACCTCGTGCACGACGCCGAAGGCCCGGGGGACCCGTTCGAGAAGGTCCCGGAGTTGTCGCGGCGCGCCCGCGGAGTGCCGGTCTGGGCAGCCCTGAAAAGCCTGGGCCGCGATGGGGTCGCAGCCCAGGTGGCCGGGCTGGCGGCTGCTGCCGCCGCGATCGCCGACGGCCTGGCAGCGCTGGACGGCGTGGAGGTCCTCAATGACGTCGGCTACACCCAGGTGTGCATCGCGTTCGGAGACGACGAGACCACCCGTGCGGTGACGGCCCGCATCATCGAGGACGGGAAAGTATGGATGTCCGGTTCGCGTTGGCAGGACCGCGACATCCTCCGCGTCTCCGTGAGCAACTGGCATACCGGCGGTGGGGACGTCGCCACCGCCGTGGAAGCTGTCCGCTCAGCCCTGGCCGCCGTGCGGACTTCGTGACCATTTCCGGTGCGGGACGTTCCGGCCGGCTGCCGGCTCCTATCCGCCCTGGCCCGGCTCCGGCAGGGCATGGGGGTGCGGCAAGCCCTCCAGGGTGCCCCCGGCCAGCGTGCTGGCAACCCAGAGCGACCGGGCCAGGTCGCCGTCGTGCCCGTGCGCGGCGTACCACAGCGCGTTGTCCACCTCCCTGGCGATGCCCCATTGCCGGGCCGCGTCCGGGTCGAGGCCGGCGGCCGTGCTGAAGTCGTGGCACCGCCGGAGCAGGCCGCGGCCGGCATCTTTTGCCGGCAGGTCCGCCAGGCGGTTCCACAGCAGGGGCGCGACGGCGAATTCCGGCTCGCCGATCATTGGCTGCGGGTCGATGGCCGCGTAACCGTCCCGCCTGTGTGGCCCATCCGGTGCCGCAGTCCCGGGACGGGCCAGGACATTCAGGAAATGCAGGTCTGTGTGGACCAGCAGGTCCCGGGCAGACCTCCGCCCGACCACGCCGCGGGTCTGGCACACTTCCAGGGCGGCTTCCAGCAGCCAGCGGGGAAAAGGCCGTCCAAGCTGCTCCCAGTCCGCGGGAAAGTCGTCGCTCCACTGCTCCGCCCGCGCTGCAATGTGGCCGAACTCCAGCCACTGCGGGCGCTCATCCGGGAGCAGCCCCAACTGCCGGACCAAGGCACCCCACACCGGGACGGCGTCGTCCACCGGCAGGGCAGCCAGCGACCGCCCGGCGTCAAGGCGTTCCAGGAGCATGGCGCATGACCCGGTGTCCGAGGCCAGCAGGGCCACGGCACCCAGCCCGTTCCAAAGCGCCAGCGCATGGCGCTCCACCATGGCCTCGTCGTGGGGAAAAGCGATCTTGAGCGCCGCAGGGCAGCCGTCCTCCTGCCGGACCGGGACCACCATGCCGCCGTGCCCGCTCCAGGGGAGGCTGGCGGGGGCCAGGTCGACCTCAAGGTGCCACTGCGCCAAGCGGTCCTCCAGCAGCCCGGTCAAGGCGCCGATCCAGGCCCGGCCGGCGCTGGTGCGTGCGTACCGGGACTCGAGGTCCGGAGGGATGGAGACTGCCTGCGCCCTGGTCACCGGATCAGACAACGCCCGAGGCGCCGAGCAGGTTGCCGATGAGGAACGTCGCCGCCAGCGCCAGGGCCCCGCCCACCACCACCCGGACGGCCGCCTTGGTTCTTGACCCCCCGCCAATCCATGCCCCCAGGGCTCCCGTCAACGCCAAGGCCACCAAAACCGACACGAACGTCAACGGGATCCGGAGCTCCGGCGGCGGAAGGAGAATAGCCAGCATGGGCAGGATGGCGCCGATGGTAAAGGCGAGCGCCGAGGCGAACGCCGCGTGCCAGGGACTGACGATATCCGTTTCGTCAATGTTCAGTTCCGCGGACAAGTGTGCTGCCAGGGCATCATGGGCCGTAAGTTCCCGGGCCACCTTGGCTGCAGTCTCGGGGGTCAAGCCCTTGGCCTGGTAGATGGCGGTCAACTCGGCCAGTTCCGCGTCCGGTTCTTCCGCCAGTTCCCGGCGTTCCTTCTCGATGAGGGCCCGCTGGCTGTCACTTTGGCTGCTCACGGAAACGTACTCGCCCAACGCCATGGACACCGCGCCGCCCACCACGCCGGCGACACCCGCCGTGAGGATGGGGCCGGACGCGGCGGTGGCACCTGCCACGCCCACCACGATCGCCGCCACGGAGACGATGCCGTCGTTGGCGCCCAGGACACCGGCACGCAGCCAGTTCAGCCGGTGGGCTGTATCGTCGCCGTGGGGTTCGGTCTCACGGTGGCGGTTCAGCTCCGGGGTTTCCGGGGTGGTGCCCCGGGCGTCGGCCGGTTCGTCCGCGTTCATGCCTTCAGCAAACCACCCCGGACGCCCCGGTGCCACCCCTCCGGCGTGGTCCCCTGCGAGCCGGCGCCTTTGGGAGTCAACGGGGCACAGTTTGCGGTCAGGATGGTGTGGGGGATGCCGTGGCGGATTCGCCGCCACGAAGCGCAGGCAGTTGCCCCACGTCCAGGATGAGGCCTGGGACCGGTCCCGGGTCTGCGCCCCACCGCGCGGCCCGGACCGCCGTGGACTCCAGCGCCCCCAGCGCCCAGGCCCGGTCCTGGCCTTGGGTCAGTGCCACGGCATCGCCGTAGGCCGCCAAGGTTGACGCTTCGATCCGGCCCAGCCCCGCCACAGGTGCGGCCAGGAAGCCGCCATCGAGGATAAAGCCCGGCTGCTGCGGCACGGGTACTCCGCAGGCACGCCGGAAGCGTGCTTCCGCGGACGCGGCAAGGCCTTTGTGCTGGCCCAGGAATTCAGACGCAGGGCCCGCCTCCGCCGGTGCGAGGCGGGGGAGGGCCGCCTGGTAGGCATAGATGGCCTGCTGCTCGGCGACAGTTACGGCTGCCAAGGCCTGGCGCGCGCCGGCAGGAGCGCCGGACCCGGTGGACTCCGGCGCGGCCGCAGTGGCAGGTGGCGCCACGCAGGGTGACGCGCTGGCGGCAGCCCCGGAAGCATCCGCGTCGGGTAATGGTGCCGTGCCCTGCGGCGCCGGCAGCCCGGCCGCCGCAGCGAGCCTCCCGGCCGCGAGCAGCTGGGCGGTGCCGGTCCCGGCCAGGAGGCGGGCCAAGCCGCCGTCGGCCTCGCCTGCGTCCCTGATGCGGACGCGGCCGCTCGCGGCGAGTGCCTGGACCACCTCTGCCGCCCCCTTGGCAGGGGTGGCAGAGGCTGGCGACGGGGACCCCGACCCCTGCGCGCCAGCTTCCGGGGAAGGGGACTGGAGGGCCCTGGCCTGGATGGTCAGCAACGTCACAACGGCGTCCACCGTGGTCGAATCCACGGCACCGTCGACCGTCAGGCCCTGTCCCGCAGCCCGCAGTTCCAGGGCGTCCGTGAGCGCCGCCGCCCGGGCCTGCTCCGAAAAGGAAGGAACCGCCGGCGCGGGCTTTTCCGCGGGAACCATGGCGAAACCGAGGCTCAGGACAACCAGCGCCGCCAAGGCGAGGGCGGCAACACGGAACAGACGCAGGCTCGGGTGGCTGTCATGGCGGCGGTCATTCACAACAGACCATGGTGTCACGCTGCGGGGGAACCCCGGTGCACCACTGGGCCGGTAAAATAGCTACGCTAGTAAACACACATCATCTATAGGGAGGGCGGCCGGCATCGTGAGCAATGCAGAAGCCACGGCTTCACCAGACCACACCGGTACGGGAAGCGGATCCGCACCGGCCCACAACCCGGAAGCCGCCCGGCTCCGGGCTCTTTTGGAGCCCGCCGTCCAGGCCAACCGGCTCTACCTTGAGGACGTGGCCATCAACATCGCCGGCTCGCACCGGGTGGTCAACGTCGTGGTGGACCTCCCGCAGGAGGAAACGGGCGGTGTCAGCCTGGACGTCATTGCCGACATCTCGAAGGTGCTCTCCGACGTCCTGGACAACGACCCCAGCGCCGACACGCGCCCGTACGACCTCGAGGTGTCCTCGCCCGGCGTCGGGCGTCCCCTGACCGAACCACGCCACTGGCACCGTGCCCGTGGCCGGATGGTCAAGGTCAACGTGGTCCAGGGTGAGAACGTCACCGGGCGCATCCAGTCGGTGGACGACGACGGCGTGACCCTGGTTCCCGAGGTCGCCGTCAAGAAGGGCATGAAGCCCCGGCAGGGCGAACCCGTAAAGCTTCCTTTCGACAGGATCCGCAACGGAAAAGTCGAGATCGAATTCAGCCACCTCTCCGGGGATGGTCTGGAACCTGAACACAATGGACCTTCCGAGGAGGCCTGATGGATATTGACATGAGCGCACTGAGGCTTTTGGAGCGTGAGCGTGAAATCCCGCTGGACCTCCTGATCCCCACCATCGAGCAGGCGCTCCTGGTGGCCTACCACAAGTCGCCCGGCGCCTTCGAAAAAGCGCGTGCCGAGCTGGACCGCAAGAGCGGCCACGTGACCATCTGGGCTGTCGAAATTGACGACGACGGCGCTCCGATCGGCGAATTCGAGCACACCCCCGAAGGGTTCGGCCGGATCGCTGCCAGCACTGCGCGCCAAATCATCCTGCAGCGGCTCCGCGACGTCGAGGATGACAACGTCCTGGGCGAGTTCAAGGGCCGCGAGGGCGAGCTGGTGTCCGGCACCATCCAGCAGGGCAACAACCCGCACATGATCCAGGTCAACCTCGGATCGCTGGAGGCGCTGCTGCCGCCCCCGGAGCAGGTCCCCGGGGAAAAGTACATCCACGGCAACCGCCTGCGCGCCCTGGTGATCGACGTCCACCGCGGCACCAAGGGTCCGTCAGTCACGCTGTCCCGCTCGCACCCGGGCCTGGTCCGGAAGCTTTTCGAACTCGAAGTGCCCGAGATTGCCGACCACTCGGTGGAAATCGTGGCACTGGCACGCGAGGCCGGACACCGGACCAAGATTGCCGTGAAGGCGAACACTCCCGGGATCAACGCCAAGGGCGCGTGCATCGGGGAAATGGGATCGCGGGTCCGGGCTGTCATGACCGAACTCAACGACGAAAAGATCGACATCGTCGACTTCAGCGAGAACCCGGCGACCTTCATCGCCAGCGCCCTCTCGCCGTCGCGCGTGAATTCCGTCACCATTACCGACGAAGCAACCCGGTCCGCCCGGGTGGTGGTCCCCGACTACCAGTTGTCCCTGGCCATCGGCAAGGAAGGCCAGAACGCCCGACTGGCGGCAAAGCTGACGGGCTGGCGGATCGACATCGTCTCCGACGCCGCGGCCCCCCGCGACAAATAACGTTCAAGGCAGGGTGGCTGCCGGACTCCGGCAGCCACCCGGTTTCGGGCAGAAGGGCCCAAAGGGGCTAGAATAGATAAGACCGCGCCTAACGGCCGGCAGCCGTGTGCCCTGTGCATGCCAGTTTTCCGGGACTCCGGAGGCGGGTATTCGAGGGCCAGCAGAATGAACGTCAGGACGATGACCGTGGCAGAAGTGCTTTCCACCGGGAGTCAGCCCGAACGTACCTGCATCGGATGCCGGAAGAAAGGCCTGCGGTCGCAGTTGCTCCGGCTCGTCGCCGAAGGCAGCGGGTCAACCGCTGTCCTGGTGGATGAACGACGCCGGATGTCTGGCCGGGGTGCATGGCTGCACCCCAGCCAATCGTGCCTGGCTCTGGCGATCAAGCGGCGAGCATTCGGACGTGCCCTTCCGGGCGCGACCGGAACAGCCGCCGTCGAACACTGGATCATGTCAGGTCCGAACGTTGACGCCGCCCCGGTGGCTGCAACACCAACCGTCCAACCTGAAAGCGGGTCAGAAATCTGATGGAAACCCGATGAGTTCCCAGCGATGAGTGCGTAACGATGACAACTTTGTTGCGCTCTGCAATGGGCCCCTTCGCATCAACAGCGGCTGGGGTCCGCAGTAAGAAGTAGACGGTTCGTGCCTGGCTCGGTGCGGACCGAGACAGGAGAAATGTGGCCAAGGTCCGCGTACATGAGCTCGCCAAAGAGCTCGGTATAACTTCCAAAGATGCAGTGACAAAACTGCAGGAACTGGGCGAATTCGTTCGCTCCGCCTCATCCACCATTGAGGCCCCCGTTGTGCGGAAACTGCGCAACGCCTTCCCCGACGCCGCTGCCAAGTCGGCAGCCCCTGCCGCGACGCCCGCAGCCGCCCCCAAGGCGCCCGCACCCGCAGCAGGATCACGTCCTTCAGCACCCGCACCCGGCCCGGCCGCGCCCAAGGCTCCGGCCCCCGCGGCACAAGCACCGGCAACGCCTGCCCAGGCTGCCCCGGCAGCTCCCGCAGCTGAAACCCCCGCGCCGGCCGCCCCCGCGGCTCCGTCCACGGGAGCCAAGCCCGGCGCCCGCCCTGCCCCGAAGGCAGAGACCCCGGCTCCCTCCACCCGTCCGGGTGGTTCCACGCCGGGTGCCTCCAGCCCCCGGCCCGGCGGTCCCCGCCCGGGCAACAACCCCTTCGCCACCTCACAGGGCATGCCCCGTGGCCGCGGCGGAGACGGTGAACGCGCTCCGCGTCCGGGCAACAACCCGTTCGCCACCTCACAGGGCATGCCCCGACCGGGCGGCGGCCGCGACGGCGACCGTCCCGGCGGTCCCCGTCCCGCAGCCGGTGCAGGCGGACCCCGTCCCGGTGGTCCGCGCCCCGCAGCCGGTGCCGGTGGACCCCGTCCCGCGGCAGGTGCCGGTGGACCCCGTCCCGGCGCCCCGCGCCCCGGCGGTCCCCGTCCCACTCCCGGCATGATGCCTAACCGCACCGAGCGTCCCGCACCCGCAGGTGCCGGCCGTCCCGGCGGCGGCCGCGGGCCCGGACGCCCCGGCGGCGCTCCCGGTACCGGTGGCCCCGGTGGCGGCGGCGGTGCTCCCGCCGGTGGCGGGTTCGGCAAGGGCGGCCGCGGCCGCGGTGGCACCCAGGGTGCCTTCGGCAAGGGCGGCGCAGGCCGTGGCAAGCAGCGCAAGTCCAAGCGCGCCAAGCGCCAGGAACTTGAGCAGATGAGTGCCCCGTCGCTGGGTGGCGTGAGCGTACCCCGCGGCGACGGCAACACTGTGATCCGGCTCCGCCGCGGCTCGTCCATCACGGACTTCGCCGACAAGATCGAGGCGAACCCCGCTGCACTGGTGACCGTGCTGTTCCACCTTGGTGAAATGGCTACCGCCACCCAGTCCCTGGACGAAGACACCTTCGCCCTCCTCGGCGAGGAACTGGGCTACAAGCTCCAGGTCGTCTCCCCGGAAGACGAAGAACGCGAGCTGCTCTCCAGCTTCGACATCGACTTTGACGCCGAACTCGAAGCCGAAGGCGACGAGGAACTTGAGGCACGTCCTCCTGTAGTCACCGTCATGGGTCACGTCGACCACGGTAAGACCCGACTGCTCGATGCCATCCGCAAGTCCGACGTCATGGCGGGCGAACACGGTGGCATCACCCAGCACATCGGTGCCTACCAGGTCACGCACAACCACGAAGGCGACGACCGGAAGATCACCTTCATCGATACCCCGGGCCACGAGGCGTTCACCGCCATGCGTGCCCGAGGTGCCAAGGTCACCGACATCGCCATCCTGGTGGTCGCAGCGGACGACGGCGTCATGCCCCAGACCGTTGAGGCGCTCAACCACGCCCAGGCGGCCAACGTACCGATCGTCGTGGCAGTGAACAAGATCGACAAGGAAGGCGCCAACCCGGAAAAGGTCCGCGGCCAGCTGACCGAGTACGGACTGGTTCCCGAGGAATACGGTGGCGACACCATGTTCGTGGAAGTTTCTGCCCGCCAGAACCTCCACATCGACGAGCTGCTCGAGGCCGTCCTGCTCACCGCGGACGCTGCCCTGGACATGCGCGCCAACCCGAACAAGGACGCCCGCGGTATCGCGATCGAAGCCAACCTGGACAAGGGCCGCGGTGCGGTTGCCACCGTCCTGGTGCAGTCCGGCACCCTGCGCGTCGGCGACACCATCGTGGCAGGCACGGCCCACGGCCGCGTCCGTGCGATGTTCGACGACGACGGCAGCGCCCTGACCGAGGCAGGCCCGTCCCGCCCCGTGCAGGTGCTGGGTCTGTCCAACGTCCCGCGCGCCGGTGACACCTTCTTCGTGACCGCTGACGAGCGCACCGCCCGCCAGATCGCCGAGAAGCGTGAAGCCGCCGACCGCAACGCCGCCCTGGCCAAGCGCCGCAAGCGGATCAGCCTGGAAGACTTCGACCAGGCCGTCGCCGAAGGCAAGATCGACACCCTCAACCTCATCCTCAAGGGTGACGTGTCCGGTGCCGTGGAAGCCCTCGAAGACGCGCTGCTCAAGATCGACGTCGGCGAAGGCGTGCAGCTGCGCGTCATCCACCGCGGTGTGGGTGCCATCACCCAGAACGACGTCAACCTGGCAACGGTCGACTCCGCCGTCATCATCGGCTTCAACGTCAAGCCCGCCGAGCGGGTTGCCGAACTGGCAGACCGCGAAGGCGTGGACATGCGCTTCTACTCCGTCATCTACGCAGCAATCGATGACATCGAAGCAGCCCTCAAGGGCATGCTCAAGCCGGAGTACGAAGAAGTCCAGCTTGGCACCGCCGAGGTCCGCGAAGTGTTCCGCTCCTCCAAGTTCGGAAACATCGCCGGCTCGATCGTCCGCTCGGGCATCATCCGCCGCAACGCCAAGGCACGCGTCACCCGCGACGGCAAGATCATTGGTGACAACCTCACGGTCGAGTCGCTCAAGCGGTTCAAGGACGACGCCACCGAGGTCCGCACGGACTTCGAATGTGGTATCGGTCTTGGCTCGTACAACGACATCACCGAAGGCGACATCATCGAGACCTTCGAGATGCGCGAGAAGCCGCGCGTCTAGGCTGTCTGTTTCGGGGCCGTCGGGATCTCCCGGCGGCCCCCGCTTTTCCGCCGTAAAGGGGGCCCCGCCCCTACGACGGGTGGCCGACGATCTGCGATCGTCAGCCACCCGTCTCCGGCAGGCCCGATGCCACTCCCGGGCCCCCTTCACGGCTCCAAAGCGCCGCCGGAAGATCCCGACGGCGTCGTCCCTGGCTTACCAAGGCGCGCACCACCCGGGGCGACGTAATCGCCCAAGTAGCGGCGTCGCCGTCGTACGTCCCAAATTTTTCTTCTTTAGGAGTTGTTCATGGCTGATCCGGCACGTGCTGCAAAATTGGCGCAGCGGATTAAGGTTGTTGTTGCTGAGGCTCTGGGCCGGAAGGCCAAGGATCCCCGGCTTGAGGGCATTACTGTTACCGACGCCCGGGTGACCAATGATCTGCAGCACGCCACTGTTTACTACACGGTCTTCGGTGACGAGGCTGTCCAGGCCGACGCCGCCAAGGGGCTTGAAAAGGCCAAGGGTGTGCTGCGGCAGGAAGTCGGCCGGAACATCACCGTCCGGTTGACCCCCACCCTGGAGTTCGTGGCAGACCAGATCCCGGTCAACGCTTCGAACCTCGAGGAACTCCTGCGGGAAGCCCGCAAACGTGACGCCGAAGTGGCCGCGCTGGCCGCCAATGCGCAGCACGCCGGTGACGCCGACCCCTACAAGTCCGACGACGTCGACATCGACGAAGACGACTTCGACGAAGAGGACACCGACCTCAGCAGCGACGGCGACGTCGACGAGGACAGCAACAAGTAAGACACCGGCCTCAGCAGCGACGGCGACGTCGACGCGGACAGCAACATGCAGGACGCCAGCAGGGCCCGGGAGCTGATCCCGGGCCCTGCTGCTTTTAACCCATCAGTGCTGCATCCCTAGTGCAGGTCAGCTTTGATGACCTTCCCGGACGGCGGCTGCGAGGGATCCCCGAGCGCGTCAGCCGTGGCGTAGAGCGTGTTGCCGCTGATGTCGACGTCCGCGGGCATGTTTACAGCCAGGAACTGGGAACGGCTGCCCTCACACGTGAACTTCAGGATCTCGCCGCCGAACAGGGACGCCACATACACATCACCATTGCCGGCGACCGCCAGGCCCGTGGGGCTGAGGATGTGGTCCGCCCAGAGGTCGGTGTCACCGTTCCACGGGTTGATCTTGAAAATCGCACCGCGGGCACCAAGCTCCGGTCCTTCCGGTCCGCCCGGCAGGGTTGTCACATACAGCATCCCGTCCGGGCCGATCACCACATCGGTAGGCACGGGCTCGAAGGCGTACTTGTGCCCTACCACGCAGTCCGGAACCGTCATGGTGTTCCCCTCCATGTCCACAGGGATCTTCAAACCCGCCGGAATGGTGGCCGGCCGTGGCGGCAGGACGGCGATTGTATCGATGTCGCCGTTCTTCAGGTTCACCTTGAGCACGGCGTTCATCCCTGCGTCGGCCACATAGGCGGTGTCATCCTTGACCGCCAGGGCATAAGGGTGGGAGTCAACCGTGCCTTTGTACTTTGCCGGCGGGAACGCGGGCCAACCGGCCAGGCACTGATCGTTGACGTCACGGCCAAACCCGTAGCGCTGGTCTCCGTCCGGGTTGTGGCGCCGTTCGTAGTCGGCAAAGTTGGCGATGGTGTCCACATCGCCCTTGGCATCGATCGACTTGAGGTATCCGTGCAGTGCGGCGGGGTCTCCCTGGCCGGCGCCCACACTTTCAAGGTAATACGTGGTGCTGCCGTGGGTGTCCGAGCCGGCCACCTCCCAGCCCTGGGGCGTCTCGGTCGCCAGGTCCTTCGTGGCGCCGTCCCTGCTGATGCGGGTGAGTTTTCCGGCAAAGTCCTGGGACACCAGGACCGATTTTCCGGTCCCTGCAGCGACGTGCAGGGGAGAGACGAGTTCATCTGCAAGGACATCGTAGTCGTGTGTGCGGGTGGATGCAGAGGCGGGGCCAGCGGACGCCATGGCGGCGGCGGTGGCCGCGATACAGGCTAAGAGTGCGAGTCTTTTTTTCATTGGGATCTCCGGGTGCGGGGCCCTTGACGGGCTGGATAGGAAGCCTCCGAGGAGGCGAAATGTTCCCCCGCGCGCAAGCGTAGGCTCCTACCAGCGGGTAGTCGTTGGGGGAATCCCCCCTGCGTTGCCCCCTTTCTATCCCCCAACAGCGCCCACGTGGCTAGGATCGTGCTATGACCTCGGACGAGCACGGCATCCCCTCCACGTACCTCGAGCAGGCAGTGGACCTGGCAACGCGGAACGTCGGCCTGGGCGGGGGACCGTTCGCTGCCGTGGTGGTGACCCCCGACGGGAAAGCCCACGCCGGTGTCAACCGCGTCACCCGGGACAACGATCCCACCGCCCACGCGGAGGTCGTGGCCATCAGGGCAGCGGCGGCGGCAACGGCAAACTTCGACCTCACCGGATCCGTGCTCTACGCAAGCTGCGAGCCGTGCCCCATGTGCCTGGCCTCGGCCCTGTGGGCCAGGATCGGCCATGTCTACTTTGCCGCAGACCGGCACGGGGCGGCGGCTGCGGGCTTCGATGACGCCCTCTTCTACGACTACTTCAACGGCGCCCGGCCGGACCTGATGCCGGTCACCCGTGGTGACATCCCGACGTCGGACCTCCCCTTCCAGGCGTGGGGCGCCTTCGCCGGCAGGAAGGACTACTAGCCATGGAAACCGCACTCATCGCCTGCCCTGCCTGCGGAAAGACCAACCGGGTGCCGGTCCGGGCAGCCGGTCATCCGCGCTGCGGCAACTGCAAGGCTGACCTTCCGTGGATTGTGTCTGCCGGCGACCCGGACTTTGCCACGGTCGCCGAGCAGTCGGCAGTGCCGGTGCTGGTGGACTTCTGGGCCGCATGGTGCGGGCCCTGCCGGATGGTCAGCCCCGTCCTGGACAAGCTGGCGCGGGAGCGGCCGGGAAAGATCAAGCTTGTCAAGGTGGACGTGGACACGTCTCCCGGTTTGTCGCGGCGGTTCGATGTCCAAGCCATTCCGACACTGATGGTGATCGTGGACGGCAAGGTGGTGGCCCGCCAAGCCGGCGCCGCACCGGCGGACGTCCTGCGTTCCTGGCTGGACCGGGCTCTCGCCGACGCGCAAACCTGACGCCGGCCGCCAGGTCTTGCGGGCGCCGCTACCGGGACGCGGCAGGAAGCCGCGACACGCCCTCGAGGAGTTCCTGCTTCCGGCCGCACAACGCGATCCGCACCCAACCCTCGCCAATGGAGCCGAATGCGGTCCCCGGCGCCAACGCCACACCGGCGTCCGCCAGGAAGCGCCGCACCCAGGCCCGCACATCGCCGCCGGTCGCGTGGGACAGATCGGCCCACAGGTAGAACGCACCCTGCGCCGGGAGGAAACGGATCCCCTTGGCAGCCAGTACCGCCGAGGCGGCATCCCGGTTCTCCCGGTAATGCTGATGTGCGTGCCGGACGTAGTCCTGCGGCCCGGTCAGGGCGGCGAGCGCCGCATACTGCGGGGCGGACGCCACACACGACACGATCGACTCCATGACGTTGTCCATTTTCTGCTTGAGGCCCGGCGGGCAGATGAGCGCGCCAATCCGCAGTCCGGTGAGGCCGTACGTTTTCGACAGCGTCAGGGAGGTGAACACGCGGGCCCCCTCCGGGGAGCCGGCGTCGAACCGTGCCGGGCTCACGTGCGGCACATCGTAGGTGAACGCCTCGTAGCACTCGTCGGAGATGACCCAGAGATCGTGCCGGCGGGCCAGGTCCATCAGGTCGCGGACCAGGTCCTCGCCCAGCACGGCCCCCAGCGGGTTTGACGGTGAGTTGAGCACCAGCACGCGGGTGCGGCCGGTGATGAGGGCCTCGACGTCGGCCACCCGGGGTTGGAAGTTGTGGTCCGGGTGCAGCGGGTACTGCACGGGCACGGCATTGAGCAGCCGGCTGGTCATGGCAAAGGTGGGATAGCCCGGGTTGGGGATCAGGATCTCGTCACCCGGGGAGAGCAGCAGGCTCATGGCCAAGTGCAGGCCCTGCTGCGCGCCGGACACCACGTAGACCTGGTCGGCCCCGACATCGACGCCCTGGTCCTGGCGGAACCTGGCCGCGAACGCCTCGCGCAGGGCCGGGATCCCCGCGTTGGGCGTGTAGTTGGTTTCATCGCGGTCCAGGCAGGCGATGCCGGCGTCCAGGACGTGGCGGGGGAGCGGGAAGCCGGGCTCGCCGATGCTCAGCACCAGCGCGTCCGGCGTGCGCCAGGCGGCCTCGGTGATCTCGCGGATCTGGTTGACGGGCACGTCGCGGACGTGGGCGGCAAGCTCGGGCATGCCAGCCATCCTAGCCGTCCATGTCCGCCCTCCGCCTGGCGTGCGGGCGCCCCAACCTGCGCCGATATACTGGGAGGCGTGCTTTCTGGACTGGTGATAGTGGACAAGCCGCAGGGATGGACCAGCCATGACGTGGTTGGCCGGATGCGGCGCCTCGCAGGTACCCGGAAAGTGGGGCATGCGGGCACCCTCGACCCCATGGCCACCGGCGTGCTGGTCCTCGGCATCAACAAGGCCACCCGCCTGCTGACCTACATTGTGGGCACCTCCAAGACCTACACGGCCACCATTCGGCTGGGCCAGTCCACCGTGACGGACGACGCCGAAGGGGAGGTCACCGCCACGGCCGGCACGTCCGGGGTGGGCGAGCAGGCAATTTACGACGGCGTCGCAGCCCTCACCGGCAGGATCGAGCAGGTGCCCAGCAGCGTCAGCGCGATCAAGGTCAACGGCGAACGCGCCTATGCGCGGGTACGCTCCGGCGAGGACGTCAAGCTGGCCGCCCGCCCCGTCTCCATTCACCGCTTCGAGGTCCATGCCGTCAGGCGGGATCCGGACGCGGACGTCATCGACCTCGATGTCACGGTTGAATGCTCCTCCGGTACATATATCCGGGCCCTCGCCCGGGACCTCGGCAACGCCCTCGGCACCGGCGGGCACCTCACCGCCCTCCGCAGGACCCATGTGGGCCCCTACTCGCTGGACCAGGCGCGGACCCTTGAAGAGCTTGCCGAGGAACTCACCATCCTGGAAATGTCACAGGCCGCCCGGGCCCTGATGCCCAACCGTGAGCTGACCGCGGAGGAGACTACGGAAATCTCCTTCGGCCGGCGGATCGCTTCCGGAGCCTCCACAGGTACCGCGGGCGCTGCCACGGCGGAACACCCGGCCGCAGCCTTCGCCCCCGACGGCACCTTGGTGGCCCTCCTCGCCGACGCGGGCAGCTACGCCAAACCGGTGCTGGTCTTCGCCCCCGGCACCGGCCCGGCAGCGACCGCCGCCGCGGAGGCATAGGCGTGGATGCATATTTTTGGATCATCCTGGTGGTCGGCCTGGTGTCCACGGTGCTTTGCGTCGGTGCCGGAATCCTGAAGAAAGCGCCCAACGACGTCACCATCCTGTCCGTCGCCGCGGTCGAACTGGCCCTCGTGGTCTACCTGGTGGGTTCCATCGTGCGGGTCATTGCCGGCGAACGCATTGCAGGCGAAGCCTGGGAATTCTGGGGCTACATGGCCACCGCCATGCTCCTGCCCCCGGCAGCGGCGTACTGGTCCATCCTGGAACGGACCCGGTGGAGCAACTTTGTTCTGGCCGCCGTCGGCGTCACCGCACTGGTGATGGCCGCGCGGATGAACCAGATCTGGTACTGAAGTGGAAGAAGCAAAACAAATGAAAGACCAGCAGGCCCGCCCGGCCGAGGACGCACCCGCCCGCAACACCCGCAATACCGGGCCCGGCAGGCTGCTGATCGCGGTCTATGGGGTGTTCGCGATCTCCGCCACGGCCCGCGCCGGGTACCAGATCCTCACCAAATTCTCCGAGGCCCCGCTGGCCTACCTGCTCTCGGCCTTCGCCGCCCTGGTCTACGTAGTGGCCACCGTCTCCTTGGCCAAAGCAGGCAGCACCTGGTTCAAGGTCTCCGTAGCGGCCGTCCTGGTGGAACTGGCGGGTGTCCTGGTGGTGGGGACCCTGAGCGTCCTGGACTCCGTGCAGTTCCCGCACGAGACGGTCTGGTCGCTGTTCGGCCGGGGCTACGGCTTCATCCCGCTGCTGCTGCCCATCCTCGGGCTGGCGTGGCTGTACCGCCGCCGCCCGTCCCAGGCCAAGGCCGCGCAGTGAATCCGGGTAACCTTGAAGAGTTCCGCGGCCGGCCTGGCCCCGGAACACAGATTTTGCAGGCAGCTTAAGGCGAGGGTGATGGTCTACATCTGGAACGATCCGTCCGATGTCCCGGCGGACTTCGGCCCATCCGTAGTCACGTTCGGCAATTTCGATGGCGTTCACCGCGGCCACCAGCAGGTGCTCTCCCAGTTGATCCGCTCGGCCCGCCTCGCGCACGCCAAGGCCGTGGCCGTCACCTTCGACCCCCACCCTGCGCTGATCCACCGCCCCGAGGCCGCGCCGGAACTGATCATGGGCCTGGAGGACAAGCTGGAGGCCCTGGGCGAGCTCGGCCTGGACGCCGTCCTCGTGGTCAAGTACTCCCTGGACCTCGCCAGCCTTACGGCCGAGGAATTCGTGGAGCAGTACCTGGTGGACTGCCTGCACGCGAGCCACGTTGTCATCGGCCACGACGCCCGCTTCGGCCGCGGCAACTCCGGTGACCTGGACACCATGAAGGCGCTGGGCAAAAAGTTCGGCTTCGATGTCCAGGTGATCAGCGAATTCGGCTCAGAGGGCTACCCGCTGCACGGCGACGAAGCCACCGACCGGCGCTGCTCGTCCACCTGGGTGCGCGAGGCGCTGCAGGAGGGCGACGTCGCCACCGCTGCCGCGGTGCTGGGCAGGGCCCACCGGATGCGCGGCGAAGTGGTCCACGGTGCCGCCCGCGGCAGGGCGCTCGGTTTCCCCACCGCAAACCTCGCCTCCAATGCCTCGGGACTGATCCCGGCCGACGGCATCTACGCAGGCTGGCTGGTGGACCAGGCCGGAACGCGCTGGCCGGCGGCGATTTCGGTGGGCTCCAATCCCACGTTCGACGGCGTCAGCCGGCAAGTCGAGGCACACGTCATCGACCGGCCCAAGGAAGCCGTGGAGGACTTCGATCTGTACGGCCAGACAGTGATCGTGGAATTCGTCGAACGGTTGCGGGGCATGGTGGCCTATCGTGGCCCTGAGGCCTTGGTGGAACAGATGCGGCTGGATGTGGCGCAGGCCCATCAGCTCCTCGCCGCCCGCTGACAGCACTGCCGGGGCCCTGACAACGAAAGGCAGTGCGTGTCCGTCGAAAAGAACACCCGCAAGCTCGATGAAGGGATTGTCCGCGACTTCAGCTCGCGGATGAGCTACGCCTCCTACCTGCAGTTGCCCACGCTGCTTAGTGCCCAAAAGCCGGTCAGCGAGCCGGAACACCACGACGAGTTGCTGTTCATCATCCAGCACCAGACCACCGAGTTGTGGCTGAAGCTGGTCCTGCACGAGCTGCGCAGCGCCGCCGCCTGGCTGCGGGCCGACGACCTCGGCTCGGCGCTGAAGGGCATTGCCCGGGTCAAGCACATCCAGAAGACCCTCACCGAACAATGGTCCGTACTGGCCACCCTGACCCCCACCGAGTATTCGCAGTTCCGCGGCTTCCTGGGGAATTCCTCGGGCTTCCAGTCCGCCCAATACCGGGCGGTCGAATTCGTGCTGGGAAACAAGAACCGCAAGATGCTGCCGGTCTTCGAATCCGATCCCGAGGCCCACGCCATGCTGGCGGAACTGCTTGCGGCCCCCAGCATCTACGACGAGTTCCTCGCCTATCTGTCCCGGCACGGATTCGACGTGCCCGCTTCCGTCCTGGACCGGGACGTGACGCGCGCCCATGAGTTCACCCCGGACCTGGTCCCGATCTTCAAGCACATCTACGAAAACGCGGCAGAGAACTGGGCCGCTTACGAGGCGTGCGAGGAACTGGTGGACCTGGAGGACAACTTCCAGCTCTGGAGGTTCAGGCACCTGCGCACCGTTCAGCGGACCATCGGCATGAAGACAGGCACGGGTGGTTCCAGCGGGGTCACCTTCCTGCAGAAGGCGCTGGAGCTGACATTTTTTCCGGAACTATTTGCCGTCAGGACGGAGATCGGACAATGAGCATCCACCAGGACCGCCCCACCGGCGTGACCACTGAGGCGCTCCACCGCCGGGCGGCGGAGCTGGACCGCCAAGACCCGCTGGCAGCGTACCGGGACCATTTCGTCGGAACGGACACCCCGCTGTCCTACCTGGACGGCAACTCCCTGGGCCGGCCCCTGAAACGGACTGCCGACGACGTCGCCGCCTTCGTCCGGAACGAATGGGGCGGCCGGCTCATCCGCGGCTGGGACGAACAGTGGCTCGCCATGCCGCAGGCCATCGGAGACCAGCTGGGCCGCGCCGTCCTGGGCGCGGCCCCGGGACAAACGATCATTGCCGATTCCACCACCGTGGTGCTCTACAAGCTGCTCCGCGCCGCGCTGGCCGCCGTGCCGGACCCGGACCGCAACGAGCTTGTGCTCGATACCGGGAACTTTCCCACGGACCGCTACCTGGTGGAGGGCATTGCCCTGGAAGAGGGGCTGACCCTCCGGTGGATCGACCCCGATCCGGCAGCCGGGGTGACCCTTGACCAGGTGCGCCAGGCCACCGGGCCGCGGACCGCCGTCGTGCTCCTCAGCCAGATCGCCTACCGTTCAGGGCACCTGGCTGACCTGCCGGGAATCACCGCGGCAGTGCACGACGCCGGCGCCTTGGTGGTGTGGGATCTTTGCCACTCCGCGGGGTCGGTAGAGATCGGCCTGGACGGCGCGGACGTGGACTTCGCCGCCGGCTGCACCTACAAGTACCTCAACGGCGGCCCGGGCTCACCCTCCTTCGCGTACGTCAACGCCCGCCACCTGCCGGCGCTCAACCAGCCCATCTGGGGTTGGATGGGCCGCAAGGACGCTTTTGAGATGGGCGCCGGCTATGAACCGGCGGCAGGTATCCGCGGCTTCCTCAGCGGCACTCCCGCCATCTTCGGCATGATCGCCATGCAAGGCACCCTGGACCTCATCGAGGAAGCCTCGATGGCTGCTATCCGGACGAAGTCAGTGGCACTGACCGCCTTCGCCATCGATGTCTTCGACGCCTGGCTCGCCCCGCTGGGTGCCGAACTGGCTTCGCCCAGGGACGCGGGGGAGCGGGGCGGCCACATCACCGTGGACCACCCGGACTTCAGCAAAGCCACCGTGGAAGCGCTCTGGGACGGCGACGTCATTCCGGACTTCCGCTCACCGCACGGGATCCGGGTGGGGTTGTCGCCGCTGAGCACCAGCTTCGCCGAGGTCCTCGACGGCATGGCCGCCATCCGGGACCGGCTGCAGGGCTGACGCCCGGCGCCGGAGCGGGCCGCGGGTCCGCCCGGACTGTTTCGACAAGGTTAGGCCCGGCCCGGTAAACTGGACGATGGATCCGGCTGCAGTCCGTGGCGGCTGGGTCCTGTCGTTGCGGCTTTCCCGGGTTTCCGGGACAGGACGTGCATGGCAGACCCGGCAGTGAACTTCTGACCTGGGCCCTCACGGCACATTCCCAAGGAGTTATTGTGGCACTTGACGCCGCTGTAAAGCAGTCCATCATCAAGGAATACGCAACCGCCGAAGGCGACACCGGTTCACCCGAGGTCCAGGTTGCCGTCCTGACCCAGCGGATCAAGGATCTGACTGAGCACATGAAGGAGCACAAGCACGACTACCACACCCAGCGCGGTCTGCTGGCCATGGTTGGTCGTCGCAAGCGTATGCTGAGCTACCTCAAGAAGACTGACATCGCCCGCTACCGTACGCTCATCGAGCGTCTCGGCCTGCGCCGCTAGTCTGGCTTTGGGGCGGCCCTTTCCCTCCGGAACGGGCCGCCTTCTTCAAATGAAAAACTAAACAGGAGGATCAACCGCATCACGCATTCGCGGTCCTCGGTAGTGATCCCCGGGAACGGCTTCGTTGACTGAAGCCAGCGGCCCGTGGGTCTCGATCGATGACCGGGTGCAAGGGCCAGTAGACAGATGCTGGGCTGGGTTGATGCGGCTGGACTTCCGTGAAACAGAAACGGAGGTGACTCTCTTGGAGGGTCCCGAAATCCAGTTCTCAGAGGCTGTCATTGACAATGGCCGCTTCGGCAAGCGTGTAATCCGCTTTGAAACCGGCCGCCTCGCCAAGCAGGCCGCCGGCGCAGCCATGGTGTACATCGACGACGACACCGCGCTGCTGTCCGCCACCACCGCAGGCAAGCACCCGCGTGAAGGCTTCGACTTCTTCCCGCTGACGGTCGACGTCGAAGAGCGCATGTACGCTGCCGGCCGCATCCCGGGCTCGTTCTTCCGCCGCGAAGGCCGCCCCTCCACCGAAGCCATCCTGGCCTGCCGCCTGATGGACCGCCCGCTGCGCCCCGCTTTCATCAAGGGCCTGCGCAACGAGGTCCAGATCGTCGTCACCGTCCTGGCCATCAACCCGGACGAGCTCTACGACGTTGTGGCCATCAATGCCTCCTCGATGTCCACGCAGCTGTCCGGCCTGCCGTTCTCCGGCCCGATCGGCGGCGTCCGCGTTGCCCTCGTTGCTGACGAGCACGGTTCGCAGTGGGTTGCGTTCCCCAAGCACTCCCAGCTGGAGAACTCGGTCTTCAACATGGTGGTTGCCGGCCGCGTTGCCGGCGACGACGTCGCCATCATGATGGTTGAAGCCGAAGCCACCGACAACTCCTGGAACCTCATCAAGGAACAGGGCGCCACCGCCCCCACCGAAGAGGTCGTGGCCGAAGGCCTCGAGGCCGCCAAGCCGTTCATCAAGGCTCTCTGCGACGCCCAGGCCGATCTCGCCGCGCGTGCCGCAAAGCCCACGGTCGAGTTCCCGGTCTTCCTGGACTACGAGGACGACGCTTACGCCGCCGTCGAATCCGCTGCCGCCGACAAGCTGGCAGCTGTCTTCCAGATCGCCGACAAGCAGGAACGCGACAACGCCTCCGACGCGCTCAAGGACGAAGTCCTGGCGGGCCTGGCCGGTCAGTTCGAAGGCCGCGAAAAGGAGCTGTCCGCTGCTTTCCGCTCGGTCACCAAGCACGTTGTGCGCCAGCGCATCCTCAAGGACCAGGTCCGCATTGACGGCCGCGGCCTGACGGACATCCGCCAGCTCACCGCCGAGGTCGAGGTCCTGCCCCGCGTTCACGGTTCGGCCATCTTCGAGCGCGGCGAGACCCAGATCATGGGTGTCACCACGCTGAACATGCTCAAGATGGAACAGCAGATCGACTCGCTGTCGCCGGTAACGCGCAAGCGCTACATGCACAACTACAACTTCCCGCCGTACTCCACCGGTGAAACCGGCCGTGTGGGCTCGCCCAAGCGTCGCGAAATCGGCCACGGCGCCCTGGCCGAACGCGCCCTGGTGCCCGTCCTGCCGTCGCGCGAGGAGTTCCCCTACGCCATCCGCCAGGTGTCCGAGGCCCTCGGTTCCAACGGCTCGACGTCGATGGGTTCCGTCTGCGCCTCCACCCTGTCCCTGCTGAACGCCGGTGTGCCCCTGAAGGCCGCCGTCGCCGGTATCGCCATGGGCCTGGTGTCCGACCAGGTTGACGGCCAGACCCGCTACGCGGCACTGACCGACATCCTCGGCGCCGAAGACGCCTTCGGCGACATGGACTTCAAGGTTGCCGGTACGGCCGAGTTCGTCACCGCCATCCAGCTGGACACCAAGCTCGACGGTATCCCCGCCTCGGTGCTGGCTGCAGCGCTGAAGCAGGCCCGCGAAGCCCGCCTGCACATCCTCGAGGTCATCAACTCGGCCATCGACACCCCGGACGAGCTCTCCGAGTTCGCACCGCGCGTCATCGCCGTCAAGATCCCCGTGGACAAGATCGGCGAGGTCATCGGCCCCAAGGGCAAGATGATCAACCAGATCCAGGAAGACACCGGCGCCGACATCTCCATCGAGGACGACGGCACGGTCTACATTGGCGCCACCAACGGTCCGTCTGCAGATGCAGCACGCTCCGCCATCAACGCCATCGCCAACCCGCAGGTCCCGGAAATCGGCGAGCGCTACCTGGGTACGGTCGTCAAGACCACCACCTTCGGTGCCTTCGTGTCGCTGACCCCGGGCAAGGACGGCCTCCTGCACATCTCCGAACTCCGCAAGCTGGCCAACGGCAAGCGCGTGGACAACGTCGAAGACGTCGTCTCCGTGGGCCAGAAGGTCCAGGTTGAGATCACCAAGATCGATGACCGCGGCAAGCTCTCGCTCGCCCCGGTCGTCGCCGAGGAAGAGGCTCCGGCCGACACCGAGCGCGTCCACGCCACGGAGCCGGCTGAAGGCGCTGACGTCTAACAGCCCTCGCTTGGCACCAGCATGAATCGGCGGGACCGGTGGATGATCCACCGGTCCCGCCGCTGTTACGATGGCAGCCAGATCCGGCTGCCCGTCCTGAAAGGCTTCAATGACTGTTGTACCCCTGCCGCTTGAGCAGAACCACGCCGGCGACACCCTGGTCCATGGCTCCGACGGCGGGTCCGAAGTCCGCCGTTCCGTGCTGCCCGGGGGAGTGCGGGTACTGACGGAAGCGATGCCGGGCCAACGGTCGGCCACGATCGGCTTTTGGGTGGGCGTCGGATCCCGTGACGAGGCGCCCGGCCAGCACGGTTCCACGCACTTCCTTGAGCACCTCCTGTTCAAAGGCACCCGCCGGCGCACCGCCCTGGAGATCGCCTCGGCGTTTGATGAGGTGGGCGGAGAATCGAATGCCGCCACCGCAAAGGAAAGCACGTGCTACTTCGCCCGTGTCCTGGATTCGGACCTGCCCATGGCGATCGATGTCATTGCGGACATGATCACCGGCGCTGTCCTGGACCCGGATGAGATGGAGCAGGAACGTGACGTCATCCTTGAGGAAATCGCCATGGACAGCGATGACCCCACCGACGTTGCGCACGAACACTTTGTGGCCGCCGTCCTGGGCAGCCACCCCCTGGGACGGCCGATCGGCGGGACCCCCGCAGCGATCAAAGCCGTGGCCCGCGACTCCGTGTGGGACCACTACCGCAAGTACTACAAGCCCCAGGAACTGGTCATCACCGCCGCGGGCGGCCTGGACCACGACGTTGTCTGCGGACTCGTGGTGGACGCCCTCGAATCCGCCGGATGGTCGCTTGAGCCGGATGCGGCCCCGGTCAGCCGGCGCCCCACCGAACGCGCCCAAATCACCGGAACGGCGGGACTGCACGTGGTCAAGCGCGCAGTGGAACAGGCCAACATCATCATGGGGTGCCCCACCATCGTTGCCACGGATGAGCGCCGCTACGTCATGAGCGTCCTGAACGCCGTCCTGGGCGGCGGCATGTCCTCCCGGCTTTTCCAGGAAATCCGCGAGAAGCGCGGATTGGTGTACTCCACCTACTCCTTCGCCTCGTCCTACGCCGACGCCGGCTACTTCGGGATGTACGCCGGCTGCACTCCGTCAAAGGTCCGCCAGGTGCTGGACCTGCTGGGCGTGGAGTTGGACAAGCTCGCGGAGCACGGTATTTCAGGCGATGAATTGCGCAAGGCCGTGGGACAACTCGGCGGCGGGATCGTCCTGGCACTCGAAGACACCGGGTCCCGGATGTCCCGGCTGGGCCGCGCCGAACTGGTCTCCGGCGAATACCAGGACATTGACGAAACCCTGCGCCAGATCAAAGCCGTCACCGCGGAGCAGGTCCAGGAACTCGCCGCCGAACTCGCCGCCGCACCGCGCACTGTCACCGTGGTGGGCCCGTTCGACGAAGACGAGACGTTCGGGTTGTAGCTTCCGCGCCGCGCACCGTCACCTTGGTGGGCCCGTTCGACGAGCGCACCGTCACCTTAGTGGGCCCGTTCGACGAGCGCACCGTCATTTTGGTGGGTCCGTTCGACGAGACCGAAACCTTCGGCCTGTGGCACCCTGCGTCGCGGAGACGCTGGCGGCCCGGCTCTGCAGAGTACATCCTGAGTAGGAATGATCTTCGGCAGGGGAAGGCGGAACGGTGAACGGGCCAGGAGCGAAGCACGGACATCCGGAGTTAACGAACCTGCTGGGTCACTGGGAGGGCTACACACACGTTGCTGCCGGCCCTTGGGGGCCGGAACACCGCGTGAGCGCCCAAGTGTCCTACACGCAGGTTGCCGGGGGTCTCGGCGTGGTGCAGAGCTACCGGCACGTCGAACCGGACGGCAGCCACTTCGAGGGCCACGGCATATTCACGATCGATCCGGTCCACAACGACGTGCTGTGGTATTACGTTGACAGCACCGGCGTGCCGCCCGGCAACGCCGCCCGCTGCACCTCGCGCGACGGTGTCATCCGTGTTGAACGCCGCAATGCCGGAGGCTGGACGCGCCACTCGATCGAGGTGGCGAACGGTGTCCTGACACACGTCACCGAATTGCGTTCGCACGGGCGTAACGACGGCGACGATGCCCCGGAGGGGGGTGTGGACGGCAAGGCTTCGTCCTACTCACCATTCATGCGCTCGGAATTTCACCGCGCCGGAGGCGGGGGCTAGGACGCCGCCTCGAGGATGCGCGATTTTGGCGCGCCGGCGAGCGCAGGGGCGTCCGCCGGCGAACGCCATACCTGTGTTTGGAGGTTCGAGAGCAACTGCTCTGCCTGGGCCAGGTCCGCGAAGTCGAGTTCCACAACAACATATTGCGGTTCGCCCACGGGCCGGCCTATCCGGTGCGCGAGAACCCCTGACGCGGACCGGCCAACCGGATCCCGGTCGAATGCCGCCTTCCATGTGCTGAAATCTGTGATTCTTTGTTCGATCTGCAGGGTGAACATTCCAGTCTCCTTACTCGTCCCGCCAGGTTGGAGGACGCTCCACGCTGCTAAAGCTAGATGGTCCGGGCTGCGGCGGGTATCCCAGAATTCTGGGTGGCAGCGCCGCCGGGTCGCGCAGGATTGCCGGAGCATACTTGGAACATGACCAAGGGCTGGGCTGCAGACCGGAGCCAGGAGCGCATCCGACTCCTGGCAGGCTCGGACCTGGATCACCAAGCCCTCCGGACAGCGATTCTGGCAGAAGTGGCCACCATGGTGCCTTTCGATGCATTCGTTTGGCCGTTGTGTGATCCCGTCACGACGGTGGGGATGGCGCCGAGGGCCAGGACTCCCTGCCCCCAGGAATTGCCCACACTTATCCGCCTCAAGTACCTCTCCCGGGCGGGCCGCTGGACCGAGCTGATGCGTTGGCCGGAGCCGGCGGAATCCCTCCTGAAGGCAACGCAGGGAGAGCCCTCCCGCAGCCCGGTGTGGAGTGGCGTGTTGCAACGCTATGGCGTCCGCGATGTCCTGTCCGCCGTGTTTGCCGACAAGTATGGGTGTTGGGCCTGGCTCGATTTGTGGCGGGCCGGCGATTCGGTCCCCTTCACGGACGAAGAAACTGCCTACCTGGGCGAGCTGGCAGCGGCAGTGACCGCCGGCCTGCGGAGGTCCGTAGCCAGGCAATTTTGGATTCGACCGGATCCGGAACCTGGCCCGGACCAGGCATCCGGGACAGGATCCGGGCAGCCCGGATTGCCGGAGCAGGCTGTCCTCACCCTGGACGACGATCTGGCGATAGCTGGCCGAACGGCGTCCGTGGACGACTGGCTCAAGCTGCTTCAGCCTGGTCCGGTCCCTCACCATCAGGTGCCGGCTGAGGTGTTGAACGTTGCGGCCCAGCTGGCGGCACGGGAAGCGCTGGTGGACACCCACCCCGCGGAATGCAGGGTCTACGTCGGGGCGGGCCGCTGGGCCTCCCTGCGGGCCAACCGCATGGAGTCGGAGGTGTCCGGACCCACTCCACCGGTGGCCGTGACGATTCAGGCCAGCACGCCTGCCGCGAGGCTTGACATGTTTGCCCGGGCGTTTGGCCTGTCACCCCGGCAGGGGGAACTGCTCTGGCTCACTGCGGAAGGGGCCGATACGGCAGCCATGGCGGACGCCCAGGGCGTGACGCCGTACACGATCCAGGACCAATTCAAGCAACTCTTCCAGACATGCGGAGTCCACAGCCGGGTGTCCCTGCTGGCCATGGCCCTGGGCACGGGAGCCAGGGCCTAGCGGTGGGCTGTTGGCTTCCGGAGCCACCGCCTGAGACACATTCGTTTACCGAAAGTCCCTACGATAAGACGACGTCCCATCGCCTCGCTGGGTCTGGCGGCAGGATGAACGGCATAGCGTAGAAGTCGTCCCACACAGGATCTGTTGGAGGGAGTTGATCCGGCTCAATCAAGTTCCCGTCCGGCTCCTCAGTTTCCGGATCCGGGCACGCTGGGAGTTCGGCAAGCGGCGGGGTTCCTGGTGGCCAGTGGGTTGGTTGGGGGTCGTGTTGTTCGGGTTTGTAGTGTCGGCCGGTGGGTGAGGTCCAGCCGGGTGGTTTGTTTTTGGTGGCTGGGTCGGGGGTCCAGGTGCTGTGGTGTTTGAGGCGGTGGTGTCGGGGGCAGAGTTGGGCGAGGTTGTGGGTTCCGGTGGTGCCGCCGTGGTGCCAGGGGTTGAGGTGGTCGGTGTCGTTGTCGGGGGTGTGGTTGGTGCAGCCGGGGAAGGTGCATGTGCCGTCCCGTAGCCGGATCCATTGTTTGATGGTCTCCGGGAGCCGGTAGCGGGTGCGGCCAATTTCCAGGGGTGCCCCGTCGCGGGGGTCGACCAGGACCCGGTAGAACGATTCCGCCCCGCCGGCGACGAGCTTCCGCGCCATGGATGCCGGGACCGGCCCGAACCCGTCCAGCACGGCCGGCTCATCGGTGAGGCCCAGCAGCGAGAACACCGGGACCGTGACCAGGACATCAGCCCGCGGCGTGGGGATCTTGCCGATAGCACCGGCATCTGCGGCAGCTTCACCCGGGGCTGTCGCGTTTCCGGCGCCGAGGAGCAGTGACGCGGCGACGTCGGCGCGGAGCTGGGTGAGGGTGCGGGGCTCGTCGGGGGTTTGGAGGCCGCGGGCAGTGGCGGTGCTGCGGTTCCAGATCGCGCACGCGGTGTCCCCGGGCAGGTAGAACGAGAGCCAGGCCATCCCGTCGTGGTCCGGGGCGTAGTCCATCCGCCGGTCCGCCACCCCCTTCACATGCCGTTTCTCCAAGGACTCAGGGTGGTGGCGTTCCCGCCAGGCCCGGACCTTCGCCCGGAACCGGGACGGGACAAGGTCACCGGGCGCGGCGCCGCGGGCGGGGTTGGGTGCGCCGGGGTCGAAGAAGTGCGCCACCAACCCGGCCGCCCCTTCAGGGGTGAGGCCTTCGGTTTCGTCGGCAACGATCCGGGCGTGCTGCCACGACACCGCACCCGTGGACAGGGCCTCGACCACAGGCGGCAGCGAGCACACCCGGCGGGACTGCTCGACCAGCGCGCCGGAAACCCCCGAACTGATGGTCAGGACCACGGCGATCTCCTCCACCACCGACATCTCCGCGAACGTGCGCTCCTCCACCGGGGCGTCCGGCCGAAGCAGAGCATGCTGGATCTCAACCGCATCCGCCACGTCCCGCGCCTTCACCGCCGCCAGCTGGGCCTCCAACCGGGCCACCACCTCCAGCCGCCCCAGACATGACTCATACCGCCGCTGCAGCACGTCCAGATCCGCGCCGGCGCCGGTACCTGAAGCGAAGGAACCATCCTCCCGAACCAGCCCGCTGAGCGCAGCAACAGAGGCAGAAACACCCTCCATCACCACCGCCAGATCCGCACCGATTCCCATGGAAACATCATCCAACCAGGGTCCGACATTCAAGGCTGCGGCAGCGTTGGCAGGACCAGGCAGGAGGCCACCCCCCCGGAATGCTGCCAGTCGCCTGGGCGTTACGGAATACCTACCCGCCGGCGAACGGGGGAAGTACGTCAACCACGTCGTCGGCCCCAAGAACCGTTGACTGGTCCCGGACAGCCACCTCGTTGAGCAGGAAGCTGCTGCGGGACAGGAGCCGGGGGAGTGGAGGGGTGCCTGCCGGCGGTTCGGCACGGGGCACCGCAAGCACAGCCTCCAGGAGATGGGCGACCGTGGAACCGTCGGGCAGGTCGAACTTTTCTTCCTCCCGGCCGGCGGCAGCGCGTGCGGCAGCGAAGTAACGTACAAGCATTCCGGTCAGCCCCCGATGGCGCTCATGCTGCGGTCCGGCTGGACGAAGTCCGGAGCGTCCAGTCCCACGTGGTCCATGCCGTGGGCTTTTGGCTTGAGCCACATGGCATCCTGCCACCGCTGCGCCAGCTCGTCATCAGCCGCGCCGGAGCGCAGCAGGCCCAGCAGGTCGAATTCCTCGCGGGAGAACAGGCAGCTCATGATCTTGCCCTCGGCGGTGATCCGGGTGCGCCGGCAGTCCGCGCAGAACGGCTCGGTGACGGAGGCGATGATCCCCACTGTTCCCAGCACCGGACCGTCAGCTTCCAATGAACCTGCCGCCCGTCGTCGGACGTCAAAGCGCTCGGCGGGGGCACCGTCACGGGCCCGGGCATCGGGGCTGAGCACATAGTCCTTGGACAGCAGGTCGCGGATCTCGGCGGCCGTGATCATGTTGCGGCGGGTCCAGCCATGGTCGGCGTCCAGCGGCATTTGTTCGATGAACCGAAGTTCGTATCCCCGCTCCAAGGCCCAGGCGAGCAGCTGCGGCGACTCGGTATCGTTGATGCCGCGCATGAGGACAGCGTTCAGTTTCACCGGGCCCAGGCCTGCCGCCCATGCGGCGTCCACACCCGCCAGGACCTGGTCCAGGAACGGCCGCCTGGTCAGTTTGGCGAACGTTTCCTCGTGCAGCGAATCCAGTGAGACATTGATCCGTGTCAGCCCGGCCGCTTTGAGCGGGGCCGCCTTCCTGGCCAGGCCAACACCGTTGGTGGTCATCGAGATGGGCAGGTCCGGATGGTTGTTCCGCAGCGCCGAGATGATCTCCACGAGGTCGTGCCGGACCAGCGGCTCACCGCCGGTCAGCCTCAGTTCCCGCACCCCCAGCTGCTCCACGCCGACGCGGACAATCCGGACGATCTCCTCAGCCGACATGACGGCCTGCTTCGCGAGCCATTCCAGGCCCTCCGCCGGCATGCAGTAGGTGCAGCGGAGGTTGCACTTGTCCGTCAGGGACAGCCGCATATCCGTGGCGCGGCGGCCGTAGCGGTCCACCAGCCCGTCCGGTGCATCCTCGGGACGGCGTGCGGGAACGCCGGGCAGCTCCGATGCTGCTTCCTCCCGCGGCTGCGGCATGCCTAGCTGGACAGTCATGGATTCAGGCTACGCCACCTTGAGCCGCGCATCACACCGTGACTGCACGGGTTCCGGTCACACCTGGGGGCCAGTGCCGGCGGGCGGTGGCAAACCTATGCTGGAGGGGTGAACGATTCCCGGGTTTCGAAGGCGGCGGACGACGACGGCGGGCGCCGTGGGGAGCTGCCGGACCGTCCCGTCCCGCACAAGGCTGCCACGGGCGCCACGGGCAGGTGGGCCGCCGCCGCGGGTGCAGCCGCCGTCGCCGGCGGCGTGGCCGTGGGGGAGTTGCTCGCAGGATTTGCCAGTCCTTCCGTCTCGCCGCTGACGGCCGTTGGCGGTGCGGTCATCGACGCCGTCCCGCCGGACGTCAAGGACTGGGCGGTATCCGTCTTCGGGACGGCGGACAAGGCTGCCCTCCTGGCGGGCATGGCGCTGGTCATTGCCGTCCTGGCCGCGCTGGCAGGGGTGCTGGAGTTCCGCCGCGGCTATCGGGGTGCGGCCGTGGTGGGCATCTTCGGAGCCGTGGGAGCCGCCGCTGTACTCACCCGCGCCCAAATGACGCCAATCGCCGTGGCACTCCCGCTCGTGACCGCGGTGGTGGCCGTGGTGCTGCTGCGATTCCTCATCGGAAAGCTTCGCGAATGGAAAGCGGGCGCCGCTGAACCGGGCGGACCGGGAAGTTCACGTCGGAGCTTCCTCCAGGCCCTTGCCGGCACGGCGGCCGTGTCCGCGGTGGCAGGTGTGCTGGCCGGGGCGTGGCGCGGGGCAACCAATGCCGTCAGCGAGGCCAGGGCACGGATCACCCTGCCAGTCCCGGCGTCACCCGCACCGCCGGTTCCGGCGGGCGCCGACCTGGACGTGGCCGGAGCGACGCCGTTGGTGACGCCCAACCGCGAGTTCTACCGGATCGACACCGCACTGTCCGTCCCGGCAGTCAACCCGGACAATTGGGCCCTGAGGGTCACAGGCATGGTGGACCGGGAGATCCAGTTGTCCTACGGGCAACTCCTGGCCAAGCCGCTGACGGAGCGCCACATCACTATCGCCTGCGTGTCCAACGGCGTGGGCGGCGACCTGATCGGGAATGCCCGCTGGCTGGGCTGGCCGGTCCGCGAATTGCTGGCCCAGGCGGGCCCCCACCCCGGAGCGGACATGGTGCTGTCCAGGAGCACGGACGGCTGGACTGCAGGGACGCCCCTGGAAGTCCTCACCGACACCAGGGACGCCCTGCTTGCCGTCGGAATGAACGGGGAACCCCTGCCGCTCGAGCACGGCTTTCCCGTCCGGATGATCGTCCCGGGACTCTACGGCTACGTGTCCGCCACCAAATGGGTCACCGAACTCAAAGTCACCACGTTCGCGCAGGACGCCGGATATTGGACCCCCCGGGGCTGGTCCGAGCGCGGCCCGGTCAAGACGTCCTCCCGGATCGACGTGCCCCGCAGCGGGCGTCCGGTCAGTGCAGGGTCCGTGGTCTTCGCGGGCGTCGCCTGGGCCCAACACACCGGGATCGGGAGGGTTGAACTGAGGATCAACCGTGGGCCGTGGCGGGAGGCCGAACTCGCTGCGGGCCTGTCAGCGGACACCTGGTACCAGTGGAAACTGGCAGTGGACCTGACCCCGGGGCAGTACGAGGTCCAGGTCCGCGCCACGGACCTCACGGGCAAACCCCAGGAGGAAACGGAGCGGCCGCCCCAACCTGACGGTGCCACCGGATTCCACACGGTTAGAGTGGACGTGAAATCCTGAAGTCCGCGACCGAAGGCGTACCCATGACCAGCCCCACCCCGCACGGCCACCCGCCGGAGAGCCGTGCCCGGCACCCGCATGAACATGCCCGCTCGGTTGCCGACCACGCCGCCGCCGTCGCAGCACTCCTGCAGCCGCTCCGGGCGGCGGGACGCACCGAAACGCTCCCACTCAGCAGGGCCCTGGGCCGTGGGCTGGCGGCCGATGTGACAGCGCCCGTCAGCCTGCCGCCATTCGCCAATTCGCAGATGGACGGTTACGCCGTCCACTCCGGCGACATTCCCGACGGCGGCGCGGACCTGGAGACCATGCCCCCGGTAGCCGCCGGATCAAGGCCGCCCGCGCTCGAACCGGGGACGGCGGCGCCCATCATGACAGGTGCCGTGATCCCGGCCGGGGCGGACGCCGTCGTACCCATTGAACGGGCCGTGCCGGACCACTTCCTGGAACCCGCCCGGGGCGGCACCGTCAGGCTGCCCGCCACCGGACCCGGCGCGTACGTGCGGTCCGCCGGCAGCGACATCGCGGCGGGGGAGCTGGCCCTGGCCACCGGGACCTGCCTGGGGCCGGCCCAGCTGGGGCTGCTCGCCGCGTTGGGCCTGGCCGAGGTGCCGGTCTACCGGGCGCCCACCGTCCTGCTGGTCACCACCGGGGACGAAGTGGTGGAACCCGGCCGGCCCCTCCCGCCCGGGAAGATCTACGATTCCAACGGAACCCTCCTCGAAGCCGCCATGACGCAGGCCGGCCTCACCGTCCGGCGGGCCGGTATCTCCACCGACAATCCCGATGAACTGCGCGGCCTGCTGCGTTCCGAGGGCCAAGGCGCCGATCTCATCGTCACCACCGGCGGGGTCAGCAAGGGCGCTTACGAAGTGGTGCGGCAGGCGATGGTGGATCAGCCCGTCGATTTCCTGCACGTGGCCATGCAGCCCGGCGGCCCCCAAGGCCTGGGAACGTTCGACGGCCTCCCTTTCCTCGGGTTCCCCGGTAACCCCGTCAGCTGCCTGGTGTCCTTCGAAATGTTCCTCCGCCCCGCGCTGTCCGGACTCCTGGGCGCACCGGCGGCCAGGCTGCCGCTGCGGGCACGCCTTGCCCACCCGCTCACGTCCCCCGGCCACAAACACCAGGTCCGGCGGGGCAGCCTGCAACCCGGCGGCACCGTGCGGCTTGAGGGTGGTGAGAGTTCCCACCTGATGCATGCGCTCGCGGGCTCGAACGTCCTGGTCCACGTCCCCCACGGCGTCACGGAACTCGGCGCCGGCGATGAGGTGGAAGTATGGATGCTGTGAACGCAGAACAGACCCCCGCCCTGACGCACCTGCGCCAGGACGGCAGTGCCCAGATGGTGGACGTCTCAGCCAAAGCCGAGACCACCCGGGAAGCCACGGCCACAGCTACCGTCCGGACCACCTCGGAGGTCATGGAACTCCTGGGGGCCGGGGGCCTGCCCAAGGGCGACGCGCTGGCCGTGGCCCGGGTGGCCGGCATCATGGCTGCGAAGAAGACGCCCGACCTCATTCCGCTCTGCCACCCGTTGCCCCTGGCCAAAGTCACCGTCGATTTTGACCTCGGCCCCGATACCGTCACCATCAGTTCCACCGTGAAGACCCGCGGCGTCACCGGCGTGGAAATGGAGGCCCTGACTGCTGCGTCCGTTGCGGCCCTGAGCGTTTACGACATGATCAAGGCCGTGGACAAGCACGCCGTCCTGACGGATATCAAGGTGCTGGCCAAGAGCGGCGGCAAGAGCGGAGACTGGGCGCTGTGACCAACACCAAGCCCCTCGGCGCCCCCGAGCCGCACCGGCACGGCGACGCCCAGGGACGGAAAGCCGGCGTGGTGATCGCCTCCACCCGCGCCGCAGCCGGAATCTACGTTGACGAGACCGGCCCGGTGATCAGCGATTGGCTGGCCGAGCACGGCTTCGATGTCTTTCCGCCGATGGTGGTCCCGGACGGTGAGCCCGTGGGCGCCGCCATCAGGGCGCTCCTGACCCAGCGTCCCGCCGTCGTGATCACCAGCGGCGGGACAGGCCTGAGCCCGGACGACCGGACTCCGGACGTTACGCTGCCCCTGCTGGATCGGGAGATCCCGGGCATCATGGAAGCCATCAGGCGGGCCGGCGCCGCAAAAACCCCGCTGGCCGCCCTGAGCAGGGGCCACGCCGGGGCCGCCGGCGCAACCTTTATTGTGAACCTGCCCGGCTCACCCAAGGGCGTCATGGACGGGCTCACCGTCCTGGACCCGGTGATCGGGCATCTCTGCGACCAGCTGGAAGGCGGACATGGGCACTGACGCGGCATTCGAGGTGGTCCGGGCAGTCCTCAGCGCGGACCCCATCTCCGTCGACCAGGCGATCGCAGCGGTGGAAAGCGACACCGCGGGAGCCGTGGTCAGCTTCAGCGGCGTAGTACGCAACCACGACGCCGGCAAGGCAGTCGAGCGGCTCAGCTACAGTGCGCACCCCACGGCACACCAGGTGATGGCCGACGTCGTGGCCCGCCTGGTTGCCGAGCAGGACGCTGCGCCGGGCGCAGGCGGCGACGCCGTCCGGCAACCCGTCCGGATCTGGGCGGCGCACCGGATCGGGATGCTGGAAATCGGCGATCCAGCCTTGGTGTGCGCGGTCTCCGCGGCGCACCGCGGCCAGGCTTTCGCGGTCTGCTCGGAGCTGGTGGACCGGATCAAGGAGCAGGTTCCCATCTGGAAGGAACAGTTCTTTTCCGACGGCACCGTCGAATGGGTCGGCGCGGACGGCTGATGCCTGCTGCGTCCGCGCACCGGCCCGGCCAAGCCGGCGTGGTTGTCCGCTCCGTTGCGAGGTAACGCACAGGGACCGGTTCCTGCGGCAACCGGTCCCGCCGGTAGGCTGGATGGCATGACCGAACAACACTCCGCCCCCAAACTGGTAGCCGTCCTGGGCGCCAACGGACGCATGGGCGCCGAGGCCGTAAAAGCCATTGACGCCGCGCCCGACATGAAGCTTGCCGCAGCCCTGGGGCGGGGTGACTCGCTGGAGCAGCTGACGTCCTCCGGTGCGCAGTACGTAGTGGACCTCACGGTTCCCGAGAGCACCGAAGCGAATGTCCGGTTCGCCGTTGAACACGGCATGCACGCCGTGGTGGGCACCACGGGCTGGGACGCGGACAAGCTGTCCGCGCTGGAGTCCGTCCTGGCCCGGCACCCGGAGGCCGGAGTGCTCATCGCCCCGAACTTCGCCCTCGGGTCCGTCCTGGCCTCGGCTTTCGCAGCCAAGGCCGCCCAATACTTCGAGTCCGTGGAAATCATCGAGCTGCACCACCCGGACAAGGTGGACGCCCCGTCCGGCACCGCCGTCCGGACTGCCCAGCTCATCGCCGCCGGGCGCAGCGCAGCGCAGGTGCCGCCCAGCCCTGATGCCACCACCAGCGAACGTGCCGGTGCCCGCGGCTGCGACGTGGATGGCGTCCGGGTGCACAGCGTGCGGCTCCGCGGGCTTGTGGCGCACCAGGAAGTGCTGCTGGGCGGCCCCGGCGAGCAGCTGACCATCCGCCACGACTCTTTCGACCGTGCGTCCTTCATGCCCGGCGTTCTCCTGGGCGTTCGGCAGGTAGCCTCGCACCCCGGCCTGACCGTGGGGCTGGACGGTTACTTGGACCTGGGGCTCTGAGAATGAACGGGTTCGTTGCCGGCTTCCGGAAGAACCGCACCAAGATCTGGGTGGGAGCGGTGACGCTGCTGCTGGTCTTTTACCTGGTGGTGTCCTTCCAGCGCTCACTCCTGCTCCTGGCCGACAGCAACCTCACGGCGAAAGCCATTGGCGCGGCGTACCTGGTGCTGCCCGTGGTGGGCGCGTGGGCCCTGATCCGCGAACTGATGTTCGGTGCCCGCACCGAGCAGATGGCCAAGGTCCTGGAAGCCGAAGGCGGGTTGCCGGTGGATGAGCTGCCGCGGACGCCCGGCGGCCGGATCGTCCGGGCGGCGGCAGACGCCGAGTTCGAAAAGTACCGCATCGAAGCCGAATCGGCTCCGGACGACTGGCGCTCATGGTTCCGGTTGAGCTGCGCTTACGACGCCGCCGGAGACCGCAAGCGGGCCCGGGCCTCCATGCGCGACGCCGTCCGGCTGTTCACAGCCGCTTCCTAGCAGCGGCCCTTCCCGTGGCCGGCCAAACGGCCGGCGCCTGCATGTGATTCTTGCGATGGGCATTTCTGCCCATCGCAGCCGCATGCCGCCCGCGGTATGTTCGTCTGGCAACAATTTCCGGCCTGGGGGCGGAGATGGGGTGGGCGGGTTCTCCGCCACAGTCGTCCTTCGAAACCCCGTTTGCCTGCACCGATCCCGCACGAAGGACGACCAATGAGCCAGCCGCCTTACCCCCAGCCCCAATACCCCCAGCCGCCCCACAGCGGACCGGCCGTGCCCCCGGTCCCGCCGGCACCCTCCCCGTTTGGCGGGCCGTACCCAACGAGCCCCCAGGGGGAATACCAGCCGGGCGCCTACCCGCAGGTTCCCTACGGTGACGGGCCGCGCAAGTCCTTTCTTGCCACCTGGCTCCTGTCCCTGCTCCTGGGCACCTTCGGGGCGGACCGGTTCTACCTCGGCAAGACCGGTTCCGCCGTGGCCAAGCTGCTGACGGCGGGCGGCCTGGGTATCTGGGCCATCGTGGACCTGGTCATGACCTTGACCGGGAACACCAGGGACATCCATGGCCGCCCGCTGGAGGGGTATCCGGAGAACAAGAAGAAGGCCTGGATCATCACCGCCGTCGTCTGGCTTGTGGGCGCTGTTGCGGGAACGGTCCTGGCCATTGCCTCCATCGCCGTGGTTTCCGCTGCCGTTGAGGGCTTCAACGTCCCGGCCCAGGCGCCCCTCCCGGCCTCCCCGGCCGCACCGGCGCCGTCACCGGGCACGTCCACGGAAGCGAACTCCTCGGTGGTGACCATGTCCGAGGGCAACACGGTCAGGGTAGGAGTGCTGGATTCCATCTACACCGCCGAGATTCCCGGCATGTCCTACCTGGAACCAAAGAACGGCGGATTCCTGGCTGTGCAGGTGTCCTGGGAGACGGTGAGCGGTACCAGCTTTGCCACGCCGTCGAACTTCAGCGTCTTTGACGCGGACGGCAAGGAGGGCGAGCTGATCTACCTGGACAAGGAAATCGGTGGCCTGCAGACCGACGAGGTGGGCGCCGGTGATTCGCGCCAGGGCGTTATCGCTTTCGACGTCAAGGAGGGCCCCGTCACGGTGGTGGTCACCAATGACTACGGCGACCAGGCGTCCAGTTTCACCGTGACCCCGCAGTAGCAGGCCTCGGCAGCACGCCGCGGCCCAGTCGGCCCGCGGCGTGGCCCAGCCATTCCAGCGGGCCGCGCCACGCCAACCTGGCAAACACCACGCCAATGGTGATGGCAACGGCGGCGTGTGCAAAGTACATGCCGTCCTCGGTCCAGCCGGCCGGCAACGGCTTCAGGTAGAAGTTCGACAACACCCAGACGTGGACCGTGTACAGGGTCAGGGTCATGGCCCCTGCGCCGCGCAGGGGCAGCAGCAGGTCCAGGTCAATCCACTCGGCGAGCCGCCCCAGCAGGAGGCACGCGCCGATGACGGCCGCCGCCACCGCCGAGGTGTGGAGCAGGTCAAGGGGGGTCCCGGAGTGCGGAGCAGCTGATGCCAGCCACCACCAGGAGCCGTCCTGCGGGAGCCCCGCCAGGTTTACCTGCAAGACACTGCCCAGCGGATAGCCGGGGGCGTTGACGACTTTCTCCAGGGCGGCCAGGCCACCCCAATCCTCGATCGCGGCCACCCCGATGGCCTTGGCGGTGACGGCCACCACCGTTCCGCCCACCAGCAGGAGGACAGGGACCAGTGCCTTGGCAAGGACCAGGCGGCCGATGGCCAGGCCCACCAGCAAGTAGGCAAGCCACTGCACCACCGGGTAGTAGCCGGTCAGGAAGAGGTCGCCCAGCAGCTGGCCGGGGGTGCCCAGGTCCTCCCACCGCGGGTTGTGGCCCAGCTTCAGTGGCGGCTCAGCGGCAAGGAGCCAGGGGCGCAGCAGGTAGGCCAGCGCGGGTGACGCAAGGATCCAGCCCGCGGCCCAGGCGCACAGGCTTTTGGCGCCCAGGCCCAGGAATGGCAGTACGCACAGGAACAACACGGCGTAATGGACCAGGATGACGGCCACGTTCACTTCCAGGCCGCCGAGGGTAAGTCCGACGGCGGCAATCACCAGGGCCCGCAGCGCCACACCGCGGCGGGCCTTCGCGAGATCGGGACCGGACAGCGGCTGGTGCTTTCCGGTGGACAGGGCAAGTCCCACCCCGGCCAGCACGGCGAAGAGGGCCGCGGCCCGTCCGGAGAAGGTGAGGCCGATCCAGGTCGGGGTGAGGTTGGCGTTCGACTCGAACGTTGGCAGCAGGTGCGTGGCCATCATGCCCAGAAGGGCGAGGCCCCGCGCTGCATCGATGCCGCGAAGACGGCCCGGCTGGTTCGGCCCGGGGGCCTTTCGCGACCGGGTGGCCGGGGTGCGGGACGTCATGACCCGATCGTCTCACATGCCCGCGCGGCGCGGCTTGCCGGTGAGGTGACGGGTGGCCGCCGGCGGACTATCGTGCCGATGCGGTGGCGGCGCACCCTTGTGTTCGAATATATGTTCGAATAACATGGCGGAATGGACACGCCATCATCCGGAATCCCCGCCCGGCGGGAAAGCCTGCAGCCGGCACATACCCACTCAGCCAACCTGCCGCTGAGGGCAATGAGCCCGGGCGTGGTGGACTACCTGTTCCGGCAGCTGGTGTCCGGGCGGCCGTCAGAGGACCTCCAGTGGGAGCGGGAAGGCATCGCCCTCTCGGCCCAGCCGGAGGGGGCGGAACTCGCCCGGCGGCTGTCCGAGACGGATATCGATGCCCTGACGCCCACCGAGCTGTTCCATTACGTGCGGGCCGCGCAGCGGCTCGCTGCCTGGGCGGAGGACCTCCGGCAGGCCGCCGTCGGCCGCTATTGCCACGCCGGAACAGACGCGCCGGGGCCCGGCAGCCAGGCTGTTTGACGCTCGTCACGCCCGTGGCATTGTCCTAACCAGCCGGGGACAGGGTAACGTTTTTTCCATGGCTGATTCTTCCGCGCACATCCCTGCCCTCGGTACCCTCCTGACCGCCATGGTCACGCCGTTTACCAAGGACGGCGCAGTGGACTACGACCAGGCGGCGGCGCTGGCCAGCAAGCTCGTCGACGACGGCTGCGACGGGCTGGTGGTCACCGGCACCACCGGTGAGACCTCAACCCTGACCGACGAAGAGAACCTCGGCATGTTCCGCGCGGTGAAAGACGCCGTCGGTGGCCGCGCCGCGATCATTGCCGGTACCGGCACCAACGACACAGCCCACTCGGTCCACCTGTCCAAGCAGGCCGCTGCCCTCGGCGTCGACGGACTGCTCCTGGTGACCCCTTACTACAACAAGCCGAGCCAGGCCGGTGTCCGCGCCCACTTCGAGACCGTCGCCTCCGCCGTGGACGTTCCGGTCATGCTCTACGACATTCCGGGCCGGTCCTCCATCGCGATCGAACCCGACACCATGATCCGGCTGGCCCAGCACCCCAACATTGTGGCCGTCAAGGACGCCAAGGCGGACCTCGTGGCGGCAACCCGGGTCATGGCCGAAACCGACCTCCTCTTCTACTCCGGCGACGACGGACTGACCCTGCCGTGGATGGCGCTGGGCGCCGTCGGACTGGTGGGCGTCACCACCCACGTGGCCACCCGCCGCTTCCGCGAACTCATCGACGCCGTCAACGCCAACGACCTCGGCACCGCCCGGAAGATCAACGTTGAACTCCAGCCGGTGGTCCGGGCAACCATGACCCGCGTCCAGGGGGCCGTGGCGGCCAAGCAGATTCTTAAATGGCAGGGAGTCCTGCCCAACTCGATTGTCCGTTTGCCCCTCGTGGAGCCGGACGAAACCGAGATCGAAACCATCCGCGGGGATTTGGCGGAAGCTGGGCTGGTCTTCTCCTGAGGCTAAGACCGGCACCCTTCCGCCTGGAAAGTAGTGCATTATGACCCAAACTGCCCTTACCGGCCTTGTCACCCCTCCGCGCCTGCCCCAGGGCACGCTGCGGATCGTTCCGCTGGGCGGGCTGGGGGAGATCGGCCGGAACATGGCCGTGTTCGAAATCGACGGCAAGCTGCTGATCGTGGACTGCGGCGTCCTCTTCCCTGAGGAAACCCAGCCCGGCGTCGACCTGATCCTGCCCGACTTCTCCTACATCGAGGACCGGCTGGATGACGTCGTGGCTGTCGTCCTCACGCACGGCCACGAGGACCACATCGGCGCCGTGCCGTACCTGCTGCGCCTGCGCAACGACATCCCGCTGGTGGGTTCGCAACTGACCCTCGCCCTCATCGAGGCCAAGCTGCAGGAACACCGCATCCGGCCCTACACACTCACCGTGGAGGAGGGCCAGGTGGAGAAGTTCGGCCCCTTCGACTGCGAATTCGTGGCCGTCAACCACTCCATCCCGGACGCCCTGGCCGTCTTCATCCGCACTGCGGGCGGAACGGTCCTGCACACCGGCGACTTCAAGATGGACCAGCTGCCCCTTGACGGCCGGATCACCGACCTCCGGCACTTCGCCAAGCTGGGCGAGGAGGGCGTGGACCTTTTCATGTCCGACTCCACCAACGCCGACGTGCCCGGATTCACCACGGCCGAGAAGGAAATCGGCCCCACCTTGGAGCGCCTCTTCGGCCAGGCCACCAAACGCATTATCGTGGCGTCCTTCTCCTCCCACGTCCACCGCGTGCAGCAAGTCCTCGACGCCGCCGCCAAGCACAACCGCAAGGTGGCCTTCGTGGGCCGCTCCATGGTCCGCAACATGGCCATCGCGGAAAAGCTTGGCTACCTGGATGTTCCCGCCGGATTGATCGTGGACATCAAGAACATCGACAACCTGCCGGACAACCGCGTGGTGCTGATGTCCACAGGTTCCCAGGGCGAGCCCATGGCCGCCCTGTCCAGGATGGCCAACGGCGACCACCGCGTGGTGGTGGGCGACGGCGACACCGTGATCCTGGCCTCCAGCCTCATCCCGGGCAACGAGAACGCCGTGTTCCGGATCATCAACGGCCTCCTGAAGCTCGGCGCCGATGTCATCCACAAGGGCAACGCCAAGGTCCACGTCTCCGGCCACGCCGCCGCGGGTGAGCTGCTGTACTGCTACAACATCCTTGAGCCCTTGAACGCCATGCCCGTCCACGGCGAAACCCGGCACCTCATCGCCAACGGCAAGATCGCCATCGAGTCCGGCGTGCCCGAGGCGAGCGTCATCCTTGCCGACAACGGCACAGTCATCGACCTCCGCGACCACCAGGCAGACATCGTCGGCCAGGTGGAAGTGGGCTTTGTCTACGTTGACGGGTCCAGCGTGGGTGAAATCACCGACGCCGACCTCAAAGACCGCCGCATCCTGGGTGACGAAGGATTCATTTCGATCATCACGGTCATCCACCGCGCCACCGGCAAGGTGGTGTCCGGTCCGGAAATTCACGCCCGCGGCGTCGCCGAGGACGATTCCGTCTTCGACGACATCATCCCCAAGATCAACGCCGCGCTGGAGGAAGCAGTCCAGAACCACGCCGACCACACCAGCCACCAGCTCCAGCAGGTGGTGCGCCGCGTCGTGGGCACCTGGGTCAACCGCAAGCTGCGCCGCAAGCCCATGATCATCCCGGTGGTGCTCGAGGCCTGAGCGCCCCGCGCGGCCCGGCTGCGACACTGAGCTGCGCGGACAACGTCGCTGCACCTCCGATAAGGCCCGGTTCCCAGTGGACCGGGCCTTTTCGTGCGTCCGGCCATGCGCATCCGCAAGCGCATCGGCAAGCCCCGGCAGGCGGCCCGGCAGCCCCGACATCCCCGGAATCACAGCATGCTTCCGGTACCGTGGCTACTATGGCCACACGTACTACTTCCGCGCCCAAAGGTACCGGCAGGGGCAGCTCCGGCAGCAAAGCCGGAAGCTCCACAGGCCGCGGAACCGGCTCCACAGCCGGCAAGACAGGGCGCGGCGGCTCAACCAGCACCGCACGCACCCGACAGCTTCCCGCCGTCGAACACCACCAGCCCTGGCTCCTGCGCGTCGTGGGCGGGGCATGGCTCGGAATCGGGCACCTGGTGGGCGGGGGAGTACGCCGGATCGGCTACGACGTCAGCGACCTCCCCGCGGACGAACGCCGCGACGGTGCCGCGCTGTTCAACCTGGCCCTGGGTGTGTTCATTGCCACGTTCGCCTGGTGGGGCCTGACGGGCTGGTTCCCGGACGCCGTCTACGCCGTGGTCAACGGAACCTTCGGCTGGCTCTCCCTGCTGCTCCCGCTCATGCTCTTTGTCTGCGCGTTCCGCCTGTTCAGGCGCCCCTCGGACGGCCGGGGCAACAATCGGGTGGGCATCGGCTTCCTCATCATGACCTTCGCCGGGTGCGGCCTGGCCCACATCCTCGGCGGCCAGCCCACGGTTGCCGATGGCTTCGACGGCCTCCGCAAAGCCGGCGGCATGCTCGGCTTCCTGGCCGCCAGTCCCTTGGCCGCCATCCATCCCGCCGTGCCGGTGGCACTCTACGGGCTGCTGGCCTTCGTTTCCCTGCTGATCATCACGGCCACCCCGTTCACGGCCATCCCGCGCCGCCTTCGCGGAGCCTACGAGCACCTCATGGGCATCGACCTGATGGACCAGGACCTGACCGCGGACACCCACGACCGCAGCTACCTCGAACGCCCCGCAGCCGCTGAGCCCAAAAAGAAGAAGCGCAGGTTGTTCGGCAAGGACCAGGAGCCCGATGCCGGCCTGGAAGGCTACGTGGGCGACGAAGCTTTCGAACACGCGGTCATCGACGACGACGAGCCGGAGCCCGCGCGGCCCGCACCGGGCGTCCGGCGCCCCACCCAGGCGGAGATCGCCGTCGAAAAAATCAAGGCCGCGCAGGGCCTGGGCGCCGGCTCGGCCCCTCCCGCGGAGAACGCCACCGAGGCCATCCCGCTGGTCATTCCCGGCGCCGCGGCTCCCGGGAAACCGGCCGCCGCACCCACGGTGCCCTCGAACCCGGTAGCGCCCGCTCCGCCACCTGTGCCCATCCCGCAGCGGACCGAACAACTCTCCCTCGCCGGGGACGTCACCTACACCCTCCCTGCCTCGGACTACCTGACCCCCGGGTCCATCCCGAAGGAACGCACCGAGGCCAACGACGCCGTCGTCGCCGCCCTGACCGACACCCTGACCCAGTTCAACGTCGATGCCACCGTGACCGGCTTCAGCCGCGGCCCCACCGTCACCCGGTACGAGATCGAACTCTCGCCGGGCACCAAGGTGGAACGAGTCACCGCGCTGTCCAAGAACATCTCTTACGCGGTCGCCAGCTCGGACGTCCGGATCCTCAGCCCCATCCCGGGCAAGTCCGCGATCGGCATCGAGATCCCCAACACGGACCGCGAGACGGTCTCCCTGGGCGACGTGCTCCGCAGCCAGAACGCCCGCCGCACGGACCACCCGATGGTGATGGGCGTCGGCAAGGACGTCGAGGGCGGCTACGTGGTGGCCAACCTCGCCAAGATGCCGCACCTCCTGGTCGCCGGTGCCACCGGTGCCGGTAAGTCCTCGTTCGTGAACTCGATGATCACCTCCATCCTGATGCGCGCCACCCCGGACGAGGTGCGCATGGTCATGGTGGACCCCAAACGCGTGGAACTGACCGCCTACGAGGGCGTCCCGCACCTGATCACGCCGATCATCACCAACCCCAAGAAGGCCGCCGAGGCACTGCAGTGGGTGGTCCGCGAAATGGACGCCCGCTACGACGACCTCGCCAACTACGGCTTCAAGCACATCGACGACTTCAACAAGGCCGTCCGTGCCGGCAAGGTCCACCCGCCGGTGGACTCCAAGCGCGTCATCCGGCCGTACCCGTACCTGCTGGTGATCGTGGACGAACTCGCCGACCTGATGATGGTCGCCCCGCGCGACGTCGAAGACTCCATCGTCCGCATCACCCAGCTCGCCCGTGCCGCCGGCATCCACCTGGTGCTGGCCACCCAGCGGCCCTCCGTGGACGTGGTGACCGGCCTCATCAAGGCCAACGTGCCCTCCCGCATGGCCTTCGCAACGTCGTCCGTCACCGACTCCCGCGTGGTCCTGGACCAGCCCGGGGCGGAGAAGCTGATCGGCCAGGGCGACGCGCTCTTCCTGCCGATGGGTGCTTCCAAGGCGATGCGCGTCCAGGGCGCCTGGGTCACCGAGTCGGAGATCCACAAGGTGGTGGAGCACGTCAAGGGACAGCTCCAGGCCGTCTACCGGGACGACGTCGCCCCCGAGGCGGAAAAGAAGCAGATCGACGACGACATCGGCGATGACCTCGAGGTGCTGCTGCAGGCCACGGAACTCGTGGTCACCACGCAGTTCGGCTCCACCTCCATGCTGCAGCGCAAGCTCCGGGTGGGGTTCGCCAAGGCCGGTCGGCTCATGGACCTGCTCGAGTCCAGGGGAGTGGTGGGCCCTTCCGAGGGCTCCAAGGCCCGCGACGTGCTGGTCAAGCCGGACGACCTCGCGGCCGTGCTGGCCGCCATGAAGGGCCAGGACGCGCCGGCCGCCCCGGATTCGCAGACAGCCGCGCTCAGTGACAATGCCAACGCCAACATCGCACAGGGCGGCTACGCAGAGGACCTGGTGGCCGCCGACCTGGACAAACGGAAGCAGAACGTCGAGTACTACGACGGCTCCGATTCCGCTCCCGGCGGGTACGGCGATGACGACGACGGCTCCGAGGACGCCTGGTCGCTGACCGGACGGTAGGGCCGCGCCGGCGTTGCGGCAGCCCCGGGAAGGTAGCCTAGGTACGTGACTAGCACCGATGCCACCGCCGCCGGCCCGCGCCGTGCCGGGGTCTGGAACCTTCCCAACGTCCTGACCATGATCCGCATCGCGCTGGTCCCGTTCTTCGTGTGGTTCCTTGTGGCGGATGCCCCCGGCCTGCGCAGTGAGGCCGGGCCGTGGCGCTGGGCCGCGGTGGCGGCGTTCGCCGTCGCCATCTACACGGACAAGCTCGACGGCGATATCGCCAGGAGCCGGAACCTTGTCACGGACTTCGGCAAAATCGCCGACCCCATCGCGGACAAACTGCTCATCGGATCGGCCCTGGTCATGCTTTCCCTGCTGGGTGAACTGCCGTGGTGGGCAACGCTGGTGATCCTGGTCCGGGAATGGGGTATCACGGCCCTGCGCTTCTTCGTCATCCGCTATGGGGTCATTCCCGCTTCCCGCGGCGGAAAGCTCAAGACCGTCGTGCAGACCGCAGCGATCTTCCTGTATTTGCTCCCCTTGGGCGCCTTTGCGCCGTGGCTGGTGTGGGTTGCTTTCGCCGTCATGATGGCGGCGCTGGCCATCACCGTGTGGACCGGCGTCGAGTATGTCATCGAAGCCCTGCGCCTGCGCGCGAAGGGGCGGCAGGCAGGAACGGCGAAAGGACAGGAATCGTGAGCAACCTCCACCATCTCGCCGGACAGGCCGTGCGGCAGGCACTTGACGCGGGACTGACCGTTGCCACGGCAGAGTCCCTGACCGCCGGCATGGTATCCGCCGTCCTCGCCGACACCCCCGGCGCCTCCGGCATGCTTCAGGGCGGCGTCGTGGCGTACCAGAATTCGGTCAAGGAAGGCGTACTCCACGTCCCCGCCGGGCTCCTGGCAAGGGTCGGCTCCGTCGACCCGGACGTCGCCCGCGCCATGGCGGCAGGAGCCCGCGACGTCCTGGGCGCCCACCTCGGGGTTTCCACCACCGGCGTGGCCGGTCCCGAGCCGCACGACGGCAAACCCGTGGGGCGGGTCTATGTGGGGATTGCCACCGCCGCCGGTACCGCGGCATTTGAATACTCCTTCACCGGCAGCAGGCCTGATATCCGCGCCGAAGCGTGTGCGGCGGCCCTCGAAAGACTCCTCGAGGCGATGTCCGCCTGACGCTTGCCCGCTCAAGTTACCGCACGTAAAGTTGCCGGGAACAAAAGCCGGTACCGATTAGTTATTACATTGTGTCGCTTCCGGAGAGCGGAGGCGCCTAGGATGAAACGACCAGACGGTCCGCCTTCCGGCGGACCTGACCAATGAGGGAGCAAGGCGATACAGATGGTAAAGCAGCCCGTATCCGTAAACGGCGTTGTCCGCTGGAAGGATGTGGGCCTCGCCGAACAGGCTAAGAGCGAACAGAAGGAGCGCAAGATGGTGGTACTTCGTCACGAAATCGGTGATGTGCTGCGCGATGTCCGCCAGCGTCAGGGGCGCACGCTCCGTGAAGTTTCGCACAGCGCCCGCGTTTCCCTGGGGTACCTCAGCGAAGTGGAGCGTGGCCAGAAGGAAGCCTCGTCGGAGCTCCTGTCCTCGATTTGCTCTGCCCTGGACGTGCCGTTGTCCAGCATGCTTCGGGAGGTCAGCGACCGGGTGGCGGTAGCCGAGGGCGTTGCAGTTCCGGACACCGTACCGCAGGAATTCTCCCAGCGTTACGGCCGTGACCTGGAACGCGACCTCAACGCTGAACTGAACGACGAACTCTCCACAGGCCTTCTCTCCGGCGCCCGTTAGGGGCAGCCCCCACCCGTTGGGTGGGCCGTGGAACCAGGAAGCCCCCGGCATGGCCGGGGGCTTCCTTGCGTGAAGGCGGTTAGCTCTCCTGTGCCGGCGACGCGCCCGGTGCTTCCTTCGGGAATCCGTCGGGCTCGTAGGTGGCGTTCAACTTGGCCATGTAGCGGGCCAGCTCCTGCAGGTCCTCCACCGGCCATTCCCGCAGCCGTTCCTGAAAGACCTGGCGCCGGGCGTCCTGGACCTGGTGCATCTTTTCCTCCCCCTTGGGCGTCAGCCGGATGGCCTGCGCCCGGCGGTCCAGCGGGTCGGCCTCCTTGGAAACCAGCCCCAGGCCTTCAAGGAATGCGATCTGCCGGCTGACGGAGGGCTTGCCCACCCCGATGTTCATTGCCAGTTCGGTCAGCCGGATGGGCCCCTCCCGGCGGATCACGGTCAACAGCCCGTACGCCGCAGGCTCCATGTCCGGGTGCACTTCCCGGGACAGCTGGTTCGAGATGGCCCGGGCCCGCCGCCAAAAAAGACTGATCTGGTGTTCGACGTTCTGCAGGGCCGTGTCGGCGGCAGCCTCGATTGAGACATCAGCCGGCGTGCCATCGGGGGAGTTGCTCATGGCAACAATTCTAGGGTCCCCAATCATGAGAGGATTTACCGATGCGAATCAGCGACTACTGGCGGCTCATGGATGACGAGTTCGGCGCGGGCTACTCCCGAGTGCTGAGCAGTACCCTGGTCCTGGCCGGGGTGGGCGGGCGCACCGCGGACCAGGCGCTGGCCGCCGGCGTGGAACCGCGCAAGGTCTGGCTTGCCGTCTGCGATCTCCAGGACGTGCCGGCGGACCGCCGGCTCGGCCGGGACATAGCCCCCCGCCGCGACTGATTCCCGCGGGGCACCCTCCATCCGCCGGCCGGCCGGGCCCTCCTGCCGACCGGTCCGGGAACCCTTGCCGGACACGCCGCGCGGCCATCCTCTTCGAATACCTGTTCGGATAACGCTATGCTTTTTCTATTGGGTTTTCCACATAGCCGATGTCCTGAGGCCGGAATGTCAGTGGGTCCCCTTAGCGTCAGAGATGACCAACAAGACGGCCGCACAGGCCACCATCGAGAAAGCATTAGAGGTGTCAACCATGGCGGCAGCCCCGGATCGTGCAAAAGCGCTGGAAGCAGCACTTGCCCAGATTGACAAGCAGTTCGGCAAGGGATCGGTGATGCGCCTGGGCGACGAAGTCCGTGCCCCCATCGAAGTCATCCCTACCGGGTCCATTGCCCTGGACGTCGCCCTGGGCATTGGCGGGCTGCCCCGTGGCCGTGTGGTGGAGATCTATGGGCCGGAATCGTCAGGTAAGACCACCGTGGCACTGCACGCCGTTGCCAACGCCCAGCGGCTGGGCGGCATCGCTGCCTTCATCGACGCCGAGCACGCCCTGGACCCGGACTATGCCGCGAAGCTCGGCGTGGATACCGACGCCTTGCTGGTCTCGCAGCCGGACACCGGTGAACAGGCCTTGGAAATCATGGACATGCTGGTGGGCTCCGGCTCCCTGGACATCGTCGTCATCGACTCCGTCGCCGCCCTGGTTCCGCGTGCTGAAATCGAAGGCGACATGGGCGACAGCCACGTTGGCCTCCAGGCACGGCTCATGAGCCAGGCACTGCGTAAAATTACCGGCCGCTTGAGCCAGACCAAGACCACCGCCATCTTCATCAACCAGCTCCGCGAAAAGATCGGCGTGTTCTTCGGTTCCCCCGAAACCACCACCGGTGGCAAGGCGCTGAAGTTCTACGCGTCGGTCCGCATCGACGTCCGGCGCATCCAGACCCTGAAGGAAGGCGCTGATTCGGTCGGCAACCGGACCAAGGCCAAGATCGTAAAGAACAAGATGGCCCCGCCCTTCAAGGTGGCCGAGTTCGACATCATCTACGGCCAGGGCATCTCCCGCGAAGGCGGCATTATCGACATGGGCGTCGAGCACGGCATCATCAAGAAGTCCGGCTCCTGGTTCACGTACGATGGCGACCAGTTGGGCCAGGGCATGGAGAACTCGCGCCGGTTCCTCCGCGACAACCCCGAGCTTGCCGCCGAACTGGAGCGCCTCATCAAGGAGAAACTCGGTGTGGGCGTGAAGCCGGCGGAGGACGAGTCCAAGGACACGCCCAAGCTGAAAGCCGTCGACGGGTTCTAGCCCTTGACATGGTCTCCCGAGGCGCATCCTCCCGACGCCAGGTCACCCAAATCCGGTTCCCGGCGGCGCCGCTCCGCCAACCCCGCCCGTGGGGCAACGGAGCGGTCTGCTGTGCCCGAAGATCCCTTGGCAGAGGACGCCGAACCGGATCCTGCCGGGGTGGCCAAGGCCATCGTGTACCGGCAACTGACGGCCTCGCCGAAGAGCAGGTTGCAGCTTGCCCGGAAACTGGCCGAACGGAACATTCCGGAACGCGTGGCAGAGGAAGTCCTGGATAAATTCCAGGAAGTCCGCCTGATCGATGACGCCGAATTTGCTGACATGTGGGTCAGGAGCCGATCCCAGTCCCGCAAGCTCGCCAGGGGAGCTCTCCGGCGCGAGCTGTCGGAGAAGGGCATCGACCCCGAAACCGCTGCCGCGGCCCTGGAACAAGTGACCGACGCCGACGAGGAAACTGCCGCCAGGACCCTGGTTGAGCGCAAGCTGCGGCCCGGAACAAACCTGTCAGACCCGGCCGAACGGGATAAAGCAGTGCGCCGTCTGGCGTCCATGCTGGCGCGAAAGGGCTACCAGCCCGGGCAGGCGTTCAGGATCGTCAATGAGGTACTCGGTTCAGTCCAGGATCCCGACGGTGACCCGCTCCAAAGCCGGTACCCTTAACGGGTGAGTTTGACCATTCCTTCCCCCCATTCCGGCACCACCCCTTCCGTTGAACCCGGGACGGGTCCGCAGCCCGGAGCCCGGCCGCGTACCTACCAGGTGCGGACGTTCGGGTGCCAGATGAACGTCCACGACTCGGAGCGGATGGCGGGACTCCTTGAAGACGCCGGGTACGTTCCCGCGGAAGGCGAGCAAGCCGACGTCGTGGTGTTCAACACCTGCGCGGTGCGCGAAAACGCTGACAACAAGCTCTACGGAAACCTCGGGATCCTGGCGCCCGTCAAGGCGGCGAACCCCGGGATGCAGATCGCCGTGGGCGGATGCCTGGCCCAGAAGGACCGGGAAACCATCCTCAAGAAGGCGCCCTGGGTCGACGCCGTTTTCGGCACCCACAATGTTGGTGCGCTCCCGGCCCTGCTCGACCGGGCCCGGCACAACGACGAAGCACAGCTGGAAATCCTGGAGTCCTTGGACGTGTTCCCGTCCACGCTGCCCACCAAGCGCGACTCCGTGTACTCCGGCTGGGTGTCCATCTCCGTTGGCTGCAACAACACCTGCACGTTCTGCATCGTGCCGGCCCTCCGGGGTAAGGAAAAGGACCGCCGCCCGGGTGAGATCCTCGCCGAAATCCAGGCCCTGGTGGACGACGGTGCCATCGAAGTCACGCTGCTTGGCCAGAACGTCAACTCCTACGGAGTGGAGTTCGGCGACCGCCAGGCCTTCTCCAAGCTCCTCCGTGCCTGCGGCGAAATCGACGGGCTGGAACGGGTCCGTTTCACCAGCCCGCACCCGGCGGCGTTTACCGACGACGTCATTGAGGCCATGGCGGAAACACCCAATGTCATGCCCCAGCTGCACATGCCGCTGCAGTCCGGCTCGGACAGCATCCTGAAGGCCATGAAGCGGTCCTACCGGTCCACCAAGTTCCTCGGCATCCTGGACAAGGTCCGGGACAGGATCCCGGACGCCGCTATCTCCACCGACATCATCGTCGGCTTCCCCGGCGAGACGGAAGAGGACTTCCAGGCCACGCTCGACGTCGTCGAGAAGTCGCGCTTTGCCACCGCCTTCACCTTCCAGTACTCCAAGCGGCCGGGGACCCCTGCCGCCGACCTGCCGGACCAACTGCCCAAGGCCGTGGTCCAGGAAAGGTTCGAACGGCTCACCGCACTGCAGGACAGGATCGCCGCGGAGGAGAACCGGAAGCAGCTCGGCCGGCGGCTGGAGGTCATGGTCACCGCCCAGTCGGGGCGCAAGTCCGAGGAGACGCACCGGCTCTCCGGCCGGTCCAGGGACCAGAGGCTGGTACATTTCTCGGTTCCTGAAGGCGCGCCGGCCCCGAGGCCGGGCGACCTCGTAACAGTCACCATCACCGAAGCCGCTGCCTTCCACCTGGTGGCCGACCCCACGCCCGAGGACTACAGCCTGCGCAGGTCGCGCGCCGGGGACGCGTGGGACCGGTCGCAGGCCGATTCCTGCGGCGCGCCGGTGCCGGGGAGCGGGGCTGGACAAAAGGGTGTCTCGCTGGGCATGCCTTCGCTGCCGCTGCGCACCCGCTGACCGGTGGTCGCCCCGCCCGTCATCGCCGTCGTCGGTCCCACTGGCTCCGGCAAATCGGATCTTGCCGTCAACCTTGCCCTGGAACTCGACGGCGAGGTCATCAACGCCGACGCCATGCAGTTCTACCAGGGAATGGACATCGGCACCGCGAAGATCTCCGTGGCCGAGCGCAAGGGCGTGCCGCACCACCTCCTGGACATCATGGACGTCACGCAGGAAGCGAGCGTCTCCACATTCCAGGAGCAGGCCCGCAACGTGATAGCGGCTGTCCATGCCCGCGGCAAGAGGGCCATCCTCGCCGGCGGCTCGGGGCTCTACGTACGGGCCGCCCTGGACGTACTGGAGTTCCCCGGTACGGACGCCTCATTGCGCGCCCGGCTTGAGGCCGAATACGCGGAACGCGGGACGGCAGAACTCCTGGCAAGGCTCCGCGCGGTGGATCCCGTGTCGGCCGAGCGGCTCTCTGATGCCCGGCGGATCATCCGCGCCCTGGAAGTCCACGAACTCACCGGACGGCCTTTCAGCTCCTTCATGCCCCGCCGGGAGTACCACCAGCCGGCTGTCCAGGTGGGCCTGGCCGTGGACCGTGATGTCCTGCGGGAGCGCCTGGCAGCCAGGGTCCACCGGATGGTGGACGCCGGGCTGCTGGCAGAAGTGGGGACGCTTGACGCCCAAGGCCTGCGGACCGGGAAGACAGCCTCCCGGGCCCTCGGCTATTCACAGTTCCTGCGGGTCCTCGACGGCGCCTCAACCGTGGCGGACGCTGCGGAGGAAACCATTGTGGCCACCCGCCAATTTGCCCGCCGCCAGCTCACATGGTTCCGCGCCGACCCCCGCATCACGTGGCTGGACTGGCAGGATCCGGAACTTGCCGGCAAGGCTGCACTGCTCTGCAGGTAGCCGCGGTTTCAGCGGCAGCGGCATCCGCCGCTACGCTTGGGACCATGAATGCTACCCCCGTCGAAACGTCCGGATCCGCCCTTCGTGCCATGGGCGGCCTCCGCTTTTCCAAGGGGCACGGCACGGGCAACGACTTCGTCCTGGTGGCCGATCCTGAGGGCACCCGCAGCTTCGATGCGCACCAGGCAGCGGCCCTGTGCGACCGGCACCAGGGAATCGGCGCCGACGGGCTGATCAGGGCCGTGCCCTCCCGCTTCCTGACGGAGGGCAGGGAACTGCTGCTGGACACCCCCGGCGCGGAATGGTTCATGGATTACCGGAACGCGGACGGTTCGCTGTCCGAAATGTGCGGAAACGGGGTCCGGGTGTTCGTCCACTTCCTGCGAACCGAGGGGCTGATCGACCTGCCCGACGGCGGTTCACTAGCCATCGGGACGCGCGGCGGGGTAAAGACCGTGGTCCGTACCGGGAACGACTACGCGGTGGACATGGGCCCCTGGGAGTTCATCTTTCCCGGCGAAGCCAGTGCCAAGGCCATGGATTCCCTCGTCGCTGCCGACGGGCTGGAGGTTCCCCGGCCGGCCTTGTCCGTGAGCATGGGCAACCCGCACACCGTGGTGGCCCTCGCCGAGCTGTCCGAGCTGGCCGGCACCCGGCTTTTCACCGCGCCGAAAGTCGATCCCGTCCCGGCAAACGGAACCAACGTGGAGTTCGTCGTTCCGGCTGAGCCCCTTGTGCACGACGGCGTCGGATCGGTGACCATGCGCGTGCATGAGCGCGGTGTGGGGGAGACGCAATCCTGCGGCACGGGCGCCTGCGCGGCCGCCGTCGCCATCCGGCACTGGGCGGGTGCCGAGGCTCCCGACGTCTGGCGCGTCCATGTTCCCGGAGGGGTCGTTGGCGTCAAGTTCTTCGCCGGACCCGGCGGCCACGAGCATGTTGAGCTCAGCGGTCCGGCGGTCATTGTGGCGAGCGGGACGCTTTCCTGACCTTCAGGATCCGGAAGGACTTGGCGGTCGATTCGCGCGTCACGGTGAAGGAGCTGTCCAGTTCGGCGGCCAGCCAGCGCTGGAGCGAGTCCGAGCCCAGGTTCTTCTGGACCACCAGCCACGCCGTCCCGCCCTCAGCCAGGCGGGGGAGCCACAGCTTCAGCAGGGCATGCAGTTCTTCCTTGCCGATCCTGATGGGCGGATTGGACCAAATGGTGTCGAAACGCACTTCGGGGTCTACGGCCTCAGGCGTGCTGGCAACGACATTGGACAGGCCCAGCGCCTCGGCATTCTCGTTGGTCAGGGTGATGCACCGTTCGTTGACGTCCACCGCGTAGACCCTTGACTGGGGCGCCAGCAGAGCCATGGTGAGGGCCACCGGCCCCCAGCCGCAACCAATGTCCAACAGGTTGCCGTGGGGGTTCGGCGCAGGGACCTCCGCCAGAAGTACTGCAGTGCCCTTGTCGATGCCGTCCGGGCTGAAAATGCCCGAGGAGGTCTGGAGCCTGCGCGTTCCGCCGGCCAGTTCCACGGTGAGGGGCTTGCGGGTAAAGGGCCCGGCGGGGGACGTGCTGAAATAGTGAGCGGACTCCATAACTGGCCAGAGTAGTTCCCCCTGCAGCGTAATGGGAAACTGTGCCTGCGCCCCTCTGTTAGGCTAATGGGCATGTTCTTGATCTTCGAGTAGCCGGTACGGGCCCCGCCCGTTCCTGCCGCTGCCCAGCAGAGGCAGCCCGTCCCACAGCGACGCAGGTTCCCATGCCTTCCGCTTGTGCACCGGACCGGACCATTCCGTCCAGGCCCGGCCGCCGGACAGTACTCGAACGTCAGCCTTCCGCTGCGCTTCCTGCAATTCTCCGGCCTCGCCCGCCCAGCCGCCCCTGCAACGCGGCATCCCGGCCCCCGCACCGCCGCCGGCGGCCCCACCATCAGGAGGACTGCATGACCGCAGGCCGTCAGCCCAGCGCGAATTCTTCCCACCTTCCAACTAATCGGCACTATTCTGGAAATGCCGAATCTTCAAAGGAGACCATGACCAGCCAGCCAAACACCGGGTCCGATCCAGCCGCCCAGGACATGAGTCCCGAGGAAATCCAGGCTGTCATCGACCGGATCCTCGCCAAGGACGTACCGGTCCGGAAAGTCAGCACGCCCAGCGGCGACGGCAGCGGCACCGGAAAAGCTGTGCTCGGCAAGGCCCAGGCCATATCCCGCCTCGACGAAGAACATTCAACGTACGACGGCGACCAGCAGGACCTCGAGGAACGCCGGGCCCTGCGCCGCAGGGCAGGGTTGTCCACCGAACTCGAAGACGTCACCGAGGTCGAATACCGCCAGCTCCGCTTGGAACGCGTGGTCCTGGCAGGGCTCTGGTCCGACGGAACACTGGCCGACGCCGAAAATTCGCTGCGCGAGCTTGCCGCCCTCGCCGAGACGGCCGGCTCCGAGGTCCTCGACGGGCTGGTACAGCGGAGGGCCAAGCCGGATCCCGGAACGTTCCTGGGCTCGGGCAAGGCGCTCGAACTGAAGGACATCGTCATGTCCACCGGTGCGGACACCGTGGTGGTGGACGCCGAGCTCGCACCCTCGCAGCGTCGTGGCCTCGAAGACATCGTCAAGGTCAAGGTAATCGACCGTACGGCCCTGATCCTGGACATCTTCGCCCAGCACGCCAAGAGCCGCGAGGGCAAGGCCCAAGTGGAGCTGGCACAGCTGGAATACCTGCTTCCCCGACTCCGCGGCTGGGGCGAATCGATGTCCCGCCAGGCAGGCGGCCAAGTGGGTGGCGCTGCCGCCGGCATGGGCTCGCGCGGCCCCGGTGAAACCAAGATCGAACTGGACCGGCGCCGGATCCGTACGCGCATGGCCAAGCTTCGGCGCGAGATCGCCGCGATGAAGCCGGCGCGGGAAACCAAGCGGGCCAACCGCCGTCGTAACGAGGTACCGTCGGTGGCCATTGCCGGGTACACCAACGCAGGGAAATCCTCCCTGCTCAACAGGCTCACCGACGCCGGCGTCCTGGTGGAGAACGCCTTGTTCGCCACCCTGGATCCCACCGTCCGCAAGGCCGAAACCGCTGACGGCCTGGGTTACACCCTGGCCGACACCGTGGGCTTCGTCCGCTCGCTGCCCACCCAGCTGGTGGAGGCCTTCCGCTCCACCCTCGAAGAGGTGGCCGATTCGGACCTGATCCTGCACGTGGTGGACGCCTCGCACCCCGATCCCGAGGGCCAGATCGCCGCGGTCCGGAAGGTCTTCAGCGAAGTTGACGCCCGCAAGGTGCCTGAGATCATCGTGCTGAACAAGGCCGATGCCGCCGATCCCTTCGTGATCGAGCGGCTGAAGCAGCGCGAACCACGCCATGTGGTGGTCTCGGCCCGGACGGGTGAGGGTATTGCCGAGCTGCTGAAGGCCATCAGCGACGCCATCCCGAGGCCCAGCGTGAAGCTTGAACTGCTCATTCCGTACGACCGGGGCGACCTGCTCAGCAAGCTGCACGAATCCGACGCCGAAATCATCCACCTCGACCACGTTGAGGAAGGTACCAGGGCCGTGGTGATGGTCCGCGAGGGCCTGGCATCCGAGCTGGAACCATTCGCCCTCAATGACTGACCTCGCGGCCGGGGAAGCTGCGCAGGCGAGCGGCGAGCAGTTCGTCCTTGAACTGCTCGACCGCGCCGTCGCCGGCATGGGCGGACAAAGCCGCACCGGACAACACGAAATGGCCCGTCAGGTGGCCCGGGCCATCAGTTCGGGCAACCATCTCCTGGTCCAGGCCGGCACCGGGACCGGCAAGTCCCTGGCCTACCTGGTACCGCTCATTGCCCATGCCTTGGAAAGCAATAAGCCCGCCCTGGTGTCCACGGCCACGCTGGCCCTGCAAACCCAGATCGTGGGCAGGGACCTGCCCCGCCTCCTAAAGAACATCACCCCGGCCCTGGAACGGCCCGTCAAAGTGGCCCTGGTCAAGGGGCGGTCCAACTACGTCTGCCGCCACAAGGTGGAGGGCGGGTTCCCTTCCGAAGAGCCTTCGGAGGGCCAGCTGTTCTCCCTGGGCGAGGACACCAGCGTGCCGCACTTCGCCGCCTCTGTGGGCGGTCCCGCCTCCCAGCTGGGCAAGGAAGTGGTGCGGCTGCGGGAGTGGGCCGAGAAGACCGCCACCGGCGACCGTGACGAGCTTCTTCCCGGCGTGACCGACCGTGCATGGCGGCAGGTGTCCGTGACCTCCATGGAATGCCTGGGGGCGCAAAAATGTCCCATGGCCGCTGAGTGCTTCAGTGAACTGGCGCGGCAGGACGCGGCCGAGGCAGACGTCGTGGTGACCAACCACGCCATGCTCGCCGTCAGCGCCTTCGAGGGGCTCGCCGTGCTGCCCGAATATGACGTCGTGGTAGTGGACGAGGCGCATGAACTGCAGGACCGCGTCACCGGGGCCGTCTCCGGGCAGTTGTCCGTCGCCATGGTGCACGCCGCCGCATCAGGTGCCCGCAAACACACGGCCATCACCGTTGACGCCCTGAACGCTGCGGCCGCCAACCTTGAGCTGGCCCTCGCCGGGGCCCCGAACGGGCTGCTGCCCAACGGCCTGAACGACGAACAGCTGGACTGCGTGGACCAGCTGCGTGAGGCCTGCCGCGCGGCGCTGTCCGATTCCAAGGGGGACAGCAACACCACGGCCGACGGCGGGCGGCAGCTCGCCCGGTCCCGCCTCATGCTGATCCTTGAATTATGCGAACGGCTGCTGGCTGCCCGAGAGAACCGCGAAGTGGTCTGGTTCTCGCGCGCGAGCACCTTCGACCCCGGCCAGGGTTACTCCCAGCCTGACGAGAATGCGCCGGTGCTGGTCAACATCGCGCCGCTGTCCGTTGCCGGGCGGCTGAGGGAAGGACTCTTCGCCGGCCACACTGTTGTGCTGACCTCTGCCACCCTGGCCATCGGGTCCGCGTTCGAACCGGCAGCGGGCGGGCTGGGACTGATAGGCGACGGAGCTCCCAGCTGGACGGGGGTGGATGTCGGCTCACCCTTCGACTACCCCAAACAGGGCATCCTCTACGTGGCGGGACACCTGCCCAAACCGGGCCGGGGTGTTTCGCCGGAAGCCCTGGAGGAGCTCGAGGCGCTCATCAAAGCATCCGGTGGCGGGGCCCTTTGCCTCTTTTCCTCGCGTCGGGCTGCGGAGGAGGCCGCCGATGCCCTGCGGCCCAAGCTCGATATGACCGTGCTCTGCCAGGGCGAGTCAACCATGACCGCCCTGGTCAAGCAGTTCGCGGACGAACCGGATACCTGCCTCTTCGGGACTATGTCCCTGTGGCAGGGGGTGGACGTTCCGGGCGGGTCGTGCCGGCTCGTGGTGATCGACCGGATTCCCTTCCCCAGGCCGGACGATCCCCTCATGACAGCTCGGTCGCGGGCCGTGGCCCAGGCCGGTGGCAACGGTTTCATGTCGGTGTCGGCTACCCACGCGGCCATCCGGCTGGCGCAGGGCGCCGGGCGGCTGATCCGGTCAACCGGCGACAAAGGAGTGGTGGCGGTGCTGGATTCGCGGCTGGCAACCGAACGTTATGCGGGCTTCCTGCGGGCCGCGCTGCCGCCTTTCTGGTCCACCACGGACCGCAGCAAGGCGCTGGCCGCACTCACCAGGCTCGGCGCGGAGGCCTCTGAATAGAGTCCTGCCGCGGCCGGAGGTGACAGGCGGTGTCAGAGGGACCGCAGCACCGAAACCACTTTGCCCATGATGGTCGCGTGGTCGCCCAGGATGGGTTCGTACTGCGTGTTCTGCGGGAGCAGCCAGGTGTGGCCGTCCCGCTGGCGGAAGGTCTTGACGGTTGCTTCGTCATCGAGCAGGGCAGCGACGATGTCACCGTTGACGGCGTCCGCCTGGCGGCGCACCACGACCCAGTCTCCGTCGCAGATGGCGGCGTCCACCATGGAGTCCCCGGCCACCTTGAGCATGAACAGTTCACCCTGGCCCACAAGTTGGCGGGGGAGCGGCATGACATCCTCAACGAGCTGCTCGGCGAGGATGGGACCGCCGGCGGCAATCCGGCCCACGAGCGGAACCATGGCGGTGTCCAGCGCGGTAGGCAGCTCCGTTACGGTGGCGCCGGGTGTCTGCGGCGCTGAGGCGGCAATCGGCTTCCCGCCGCCGCCGTCAAGCGTGAGGGGCATGAGCACCTCCATGGCCCGCGGCCGCTTCGGGTCGCGCCGGAGGTAGCCAAGCTTCTCCAGCTGGGACAGCTGATGGGTCACGCTGGACAAGCTCGCAAGGCCCACCGTGTCGCCGATCTCGCGCATTGAGGGCGGGTAGCCGTTGTCATTGACGGACCGCTGGATGGTCTCGAGGATCTTCTTCTGCCGCGGGGTAAGCCCCTTCGGAGTCCTCTTTGGTTGCGGGGCCGTCCTGCCCCCGGCGGCTGCTGCTGCCATGTTCGCCAATGCCTTTCGCTTGCCGCCGGATCTTCCGCCCCACGCCGTAGGCCGGCGTTGCGTGAAGGGTCACCGCTGTCATTGTCAGACCCTGCTGTTCAACTTCAGTGGTGGTTGTTCTTGGTTTCCAAGCTAGGCCAGCCACATTGCTTTTTCAAACATTTGTTCTAGCGAGTCTCGACATTGTTCGTTGATAGGTGCTAAAACTTAGTAAGCAAAGTTCGAATATGTGTTCTAACCATTGCATGGCCTGTTCGAAGACCTGGCCGGAAGAGATCGGTATTCCGGCACGGCAGGCAGGACGGCAGCGGCGGACACCCGGGCAGCACGGCAGGTCCAGGAGGGCTCAGTTCATGTCAGCTTTAACTCTTTCCCACATATCCCGTCCGGAGTTCCTGGCCGGGGAGCGCCACTCGTCCGGCAGCCGGCGGATCAGTGCCGGAACTGCGCCATCACCGGCGCCGCTTCGGTTGACCCGGCGGGGGCGGATCGTCCTGGTGGGAGTGCCGCTGATTCTCCTCGCGGTCCTGCTGCTCTCCTTGGCGGGACTTTTCCACTCCCCGGCCAAGGCCTCCGATTCCGCCGCGGACCTCGCCGTGACGCCCACGGTGACAGTCACGGTCCAGCCCGGCCAGTCCCTGTGGTCCATCGCCGGTGCCGTGGCCCCGAACCGGGATGCACGGGACGTCGTGGCGGACATCGTCCAGCTCAACAACCTGTCCGCCGGCGCGGTCCTGCCCGGGCAGCAGCTCTTCGTCCCCAGCCACTGACCCCTTCTTGAGCGGGTACCGCGGAGCGGCAGCCTGGCGCCGCGGCCTGGTGACTGCGGGTGCGCGTCCCCCGGAGGCTGCCGCCAGCTCTTCGTCCGGGCGTTTCCGAGGCAGGCCAAAAGTGTCATATTTTCCGGTAGTTGCCACGGCAACTAAACTGTTCAGGTGAACGACCAGCTAGAACGCCTGAACCGGCTACCCCTCCGCAGCAACCTTCGCGGGCTGACTCCCTACGGGGCGCCCCAACTGGACGTCCCCATTCTCCTGAACGTCAACGAGAACACCCATGGCGTCCCGGCGGACGTGCGTGCCGCCATCAGCGCCGCCGTGACGGAGGCCGCCGCCGGCCTGAACCGCTACCCGGACCGGGAGTTCACCGAGCTCCGCAAGGCCCTGGCCGAGTACCTTGGCCACGGCCTCGACGAAACCAACCTGTGGGCCGCCAACGGCTCCAACGAGGTCCTGCAGCAAATCCTCCAGGCGTTCGGCGGCCCGGGCCGCACCGCCCTGGGCTTCCCGCCCACGTACTCCATGTACCCGCTGCTGGCGAGCGGCACCGACACCGAATACATCACCGGTGTCCGGGCCGAGGGCTACGACCTCAGCGCAGAATCCGCTGCCCGGCAGGTCAGGGAGCTGCAGCCGAACATCGTGTTCCTCTGCTCGCCGAACAATCCCACCGGCACCGGCCTGGGACTGGACGTCGTCGAGGCTGTCTACGAGGCCGGTGCTCCAAGCCAGACCATCGTCATCGTGGACGAGGCGTACCACGAATTCGCCCACGACGGCACGCCCAGCGCCCTGACCCTGTTGCCCGGCAGGGAGCGGCTGATTGTCTCCCGCACCATGAGCAAGGCCTTCGCACTCGCCGGCGCACGCCTCGGCTACATGGCCGCGGCCCCGGAGGTCACCGATGCCCTGCGGCTGGTGCGCCTTCCGTACCACCTGTCCGCGATCACCCAGGCAACCGCCCTGGCAGCCCTGCAGCACCGCGAAGCGCTCATGGCCGATGTGCAGGACATCAAGCAGCAGCGCGACCGCATTGTGGCTGAGCTGACCAGGATGGGCCTCAAGCCCGCCGCGTCCGACTCCAACTACGTGTTCTTCGGCGGCCTGGAGAACCCGCACCAGGTCTGGCAGGAACTGCTGGACGCGGGCGTGCTGATCCGCGACGTGGGAATTCCCGGGCACCTGCGGGTCACGGCCGGTACCGAGCCGGAAACCACAGCCTTCCTCACGTCCCTGGAGCGCATCCTTGCGGGCCACGCCGCGCTTCCCGCCTAGACTTGATACAGCGGCGCTGGGCGCCCTGAACCACTCCTTCTCCCACTAAGGATCCTTCACCATGAGTTCAACCGGTTCGAATACTGCTGCGGCCCGGACCGCCCGCATGGAGCGCGCCACCAGCGAGTCCTCCGTCCTCGTGGAGATCAACCTCGACGGAACGGGTGTGTCCAACATCGACACCTCGGTGCCGTTCTACGACCACATGCTGACCGCCCTGTGCAAGCACTCGCTGATCGACATGACCGTCAAAGCCACCGGCGACACCCACATCGACGTCCACCACACCGTGGAGGATGTCGCCATCACGTTCGGCGAGGTCCTGCGGACCGCGTTGGGAAACAAAGCCGGGATCCGCAGGTTTGGCGAGGCCACCGTGCCGCTGGACGAAGCCCTCGCCAACGCGGTGGTGGACGTCTCCGGCCGTCCCTACCTGGTCCACGGCGGCGAGCCCGCTGGCCAGGAGTACCACCTGATAGGCGGCCACTTCACCGGCTCCCTGACCCGCCACGTCTTTGAGGCCATCACGCTGCACGCCGGCATCTGCCTGCACATGAACGTCCTGGCCGGCCGGGACCCGCACCACATCGTGGAGGCGCAGTTCAAGGCCTTCGCCCGCGCGCTCCGCGCCGCCGTCGAACCCGATCCCCGGGTTGAAGGCATCCCCTCCACCAAGGGTGCGCTGTGAGCGGGCAGGTCCTCAAGGACGGAGCGATCATCGATCCCACCGCCTCACAGAAGCTCCCGTCGCCCGAGGGCAAGCCGACGGTGACGGTGCTCGACTACGGGTCCGGGAACGTCCGCTCCGCCGTGCGCGCCCTGGAGCGCGCCGGTGCGGAAGTGATCCTCAGCGCCAAACCGGACGATGTGCTCAACGCCGACGGCCTGGTGGTGCCCGGCGTCGGCGCATTCGAGACCGTGATGCGCGAACTCAAGGCCGTGGACGGCATCCGCCTCATCGGCAGGCGCGTCGCAGGAGGACGCCCCGTGCTGGGCATCTGCGTGGGTTTGCAGGTCCTCTTCGAGGCCGGCGTGGAACATGGCACGGAAGCCGAGGGCATCGGTGAATGGCCTGGCAAGGTGGAGGCATTGCGCGCCGAGGTTGTCCCGCACATGGGCTGGAACACCGTCAAGGTGCCCGAGGGATCCAAGCTGTTCGCCGGCGTCGAAAACGAACGGTTCTACTTCGTGCATTCCTACGGCGTGCAGGAGTGGAACTTTGAGGTGATCCAGCCGCGGATGGCGCCACCGCTGGTCACCTGGTCCGAGCACGGCGGCCCCTTCATTGCCGCCGTGGAGAACGGGCCGCTCTGCGCGACGCAGTTCCACCCCGAAAAGTCCGGCGACGCCGGCGCCCGGCTCCTGCGCAACTGGGTGGAAGGCCTCCGCAAGCCCACCACCGGCGACGCCGGCCATGGCACCTCCCCGGCCGAAGCCGGCAGTGGCGCGTAGATGTGGTCCGTACTCCTGATGGGCCTCGCCGGCATCCTGATTGGCGGCGGCATCTCGTTCCGTCAGCAGCACAAGCCGCTCTGGACGCAGGTGTCCTTCTACGTCCTGGCCGCCATGTCGCTGCTGGCCGCCTATTTGCTCACGCTGCCCGCCAGCTGACCCCGCCGGCCGCCGGCGACCATGCCGGCGTCGACGCCCCAGCCCCTGTCCCGAAGAACCAACACTGAGGATGAGTATGACCACCGCACATGACCTGCCGGTCCTTGAACTGCTGCCTGCCGTCGATGTCGTCAACGGGCAGGCCGTCCGGCTGGTCCAGGGGGAAGCCGGCAGCGAAACCAGCTACGGCACGCCCTTGGACGCGGCACTGAACTGGCAGCAGCAGGGCGCCGAGTGGGTGCACCTGGTGGACCTGGATGCGGCGTTCGGGCGCGGCTCCAACGCGGACCTGCTCCGCGACGTGGTGGGCCGCCTGGACATCAAGGTGGAGCTTTCCGGCGGCCTGCGCGACGACGAGACCCTCGAAGCGGCCCTGGACCTGGGCGTGGCCCGGGTCAACCTGGGCACCGCTGCGCTGGAGAATCCGGAGTGGACCGCGCGGGCCATCGAACGCTTCGGCGACAAGATCGCCGTCGGCCTTGACGTCCGGGGCACCACCCTGGCCGGCCGGGGCTGGACCAAGGAAGGCGGGGACCTCTGGGACGTGCTGGGCCGCCTCGAGGAGGCCGGGTGCTCCCGCTATGTGGTGACCGACGTGACCAAGGACGGCACCCTGCAGGGACCCAACGTTGAACTCCTGCGCCAGATGGTGGAGAAGACCGGCAAACCCGTGGTCGCCTCCGGCGGCATCTCCAGCCTCGATGACCTCAAGGTCCTCCGCTCGCTGGTGCCGCTGGGCGTGGAAGGCGCCATCGTGGGCAAGGCCCTGTACGCCGGGGCCTTCACGCTGCCCGAAGCCCTCGACGTCGCCGGCCGGCGCTAGGCGCCCGGAAGGTCCAGCCAATGCCCAGCGCCCAGGAACCGGGACATCCCCCAGCCCGCCATCTGCCAGGACATATCGCCGCAGCCCTCGCCGGGGCCGGCGGGCCGGCGGACTCCGCGGGCCGGCCATGGGCCGGGCGCAGCCTCGCCGGTGAAGACGGCAAGATCCACAACTTCGAAGACGACGACGGCACGGCCGACGCCGGCTACCTCACCGCTGTTACGGCGCTCCGGCAGGGGAGCGGCAGCGAGGCCGGGGTGGTGGCGGCGCTGGCAACGGCACGGGTCTTCATCCCCATCGTGGCGCAGCTTGCTGAGGAAGCGGAGACGGACCACGGGCTGCACGCCGACAAGCAGGCGGACATGGCCCTGGTCACGCTGAAGGCCGCCGACGGCCGGACCGCGCTCCCGGCATTCACCTCTGCAGCCGCGCTCTCCGCCTGGCACCCCGAGGCCCGGCCGGTTGCCGTGTACGCGGCCCGCGCCGCGCTCTCTGCCGTCGCTGAGGGTGCCGAACTCCTGGTCCTGGACCCGGGGGCCGGCTTCACCTTCGTGGTCCGCCGCCCGGCCGTCTGGGCCCTGGCCAAGCAGCACCACTGGGTCCCTTCCTACGAGGACGGTGAGCTTGCGGGTGAACTTGGCCGCGCCTCCTCCGGGTTTCCCGCGGTGCGCGGTATCGAACTCCTCCCTGGCAGGGGAGTGTCCGCCACTGCTGCCGACGGCACCGTGGTTCCCGGCGGCGGCGCCGGACCCGAACTCCAGGTGGTGCTCTACCTTGAGGACGGGTTGGACGCCGCCGGGGTCCAGGAACTGGTGGCCGGCCTGCAGGCCGAGTGGTCCCGGAATGTATTGTTTGGGGAGCGCGTCGATTCCCTGGAGATCAAGCTCAGGCGCGCTCCCGACTAGCTGCCGGCCGGATGGGTGAACCCCGCCCGCGCCGGGGCGGACCCTAAGGATCGCTTCGTGAATTTCGCTCTCTACCGGGAGTTGCTCGCCGTCCGGCCCATCCGGCGGCTGCTGCTGGTGGGCATGGTTGCCCGGATCCCGCACTCGGCTGCCGGAGTCCTGCTCACCCTGCATATCGTCCTGACCCTGGGCCAGGGCTACGCGGCGGCCGGCGCCGCCGCGGCGGTGATGACCATTGGCATTGCCCTTGGCGCCCCGTGGCGTGGCCGGCGCGTTGACACCGTGGGCCTGCGGACGGCGCTTATTCCGTCGGTGATCTCGGAGTCCATCATCTGGTCCGTGGTGCCCCATGTGTCCTACCAGTGGCTCCTGCCGCTCGTCTTCGTCGGCGGCCTGCTCACACTGCCCATCTTCAGCGTCGTCCGGCAGTCCTTGGGCGTCCTGGCCCAAGGCGACCAGCGCCGTACGGCCTTTGCCCTGGACGCCATCACCACCGAAATGGTGTTCATGATCGGCCCGGCCGCGGGCGCCGTGGTGGCCACCAGCGGGTTCACCACCGCAGGCTTGACCGTCGTGGGCATAGCGACGTCGCTGGCCGGACTGTTCCTCATGTGGTTCAACCCGCCCACCCGCAGTGCGGACCCGGGAATGGGACGCGAAGCTGACGAGCAGCACGCGGCGGAGGCCGCCGTCGTCTCCACCGCCCCGGCCCATGTCCAGGAAGCCGCTGCGGAACTGGCGGCGCCCGCGGGTGCCGCTGCACCGCAGGAGGGCTCGAGGGGAAGGCCGGCGGGCGGCTTCTCCTGGTTCACCGCCACAGTGGCGGCCCTCTTCGCGGTCGCCGCCGGCGCCGGCATGGTCCTGAGCGGCACCGACGTTGGCATTGTTGCCGCCTTGGAGATCGGTGGACACCAAAGCGAAATCGGCATCGTCTTCGTCTTCTGGTGCGCCGCCTCAGTGGTGGGCGGCATCATCTACGGCGCCATGCACAGGCCCGTCCCGCCCGTCATCCTGCTGTTGGGCATGGCGGCCCTGACGCTGCCCATGGCACTCGCCCACGACACCTGGACGCTCGCTTTCGTCTCCGTCCTGCCCGGTTTGCTGTGCGCCCCGGTGCTCTCGGCGGCCTCCGAGAAGGTGGCGGACCTGGTCCCGGAGGAGCGGCGCGGGGAGGCGATGGGCTGGTACGGCTCGGCCCTCACCGCCGGGGTTGCGCTCGGTTCACCGCTCGCCGGCATCTTCATCGACCTGATGGGCCCCTCCGGCGGCTTCGTCTCGGTCGGGGGCGCGGGTGTGCTGCTGTGCCTGGTGGGGCTGGCCCTGCAGCTGCGCCGGCGCAGGGCCGCCGCCTGAACCCGCTTCCAACGGTTGCTCCCCGCCCGCGTGGACGAGCCGCGGGCCATGTTCCCGGGGAAACGACGACGGCGGGACGACCTCGGATGGTCGTCCCGCCGTCGGGCGCTGCGTGGGGGAGTCCGGCGTTAGTTCACGGCCCCGGTGTACTTTTCGCCCGGGCCCTTGCCCGGAGCATCGGGAATCAGGGACTCCTCACGGAAGGCGAGCTGGAGGGAGCGGAGGCCATCGCGCAACGGTCCGGCGTGCTGGGAGCCGATTTCCGGGGCGGCCGCGGTAACCAGGCCGGCAAGGGCGGTGATCAGTTTCCGGGCTTCGTCCAGGTCCTTGAGTTCGGCTGCGTTGTCTTCAGCGGCCAGGCCCAGCTTCACGGCGGCGGCGCTCATGAGGTGCACGGCGGCCGTGGTGATGACCTCGATGGCGGGGACCTCCGAGATGTCGCGGATCTGCTGTGAAACGTCCGCGCCTGCGTCAGCGGGCTCGAAAACGTACGAATTACTGTCTGAGGTGCTCATACTGGTAAGCTTGACACAGACCGACTGGATGTCGTTATTTCAGAGATCGTTCCAAACGATGGGGTTCCCAGCAGCGCTTCGCGGCGTTGGCGGGAATTTTTTCTGTAGAATGGCATCCAGTTTGCAAGCGGAGTTCTCTCCCACCCGCGTCAGCCGCTGTTTCCCAGGTTCCTTGCGAACCGCCAGGGGACGAAAGGTTGCCGGGTACCTGGTTGGGCATGGAACCGGTAACAACCGGAACTGTGCGCGTGCTTCCCGTTTTCGGGACGGCTTCGCCAACCTGTTTGAGGCCTTCGATTGCTCCGGCAATTGGGGGCCTTCTCTATTTGCCGGACACAACAACAAACACAGGAGCTTTAACATTAGCGAGCCAAGAATCAATGAGCGTATCCGCGTCCCCGAGGTGCGGCTGGTCGGACCTGCAGGTGAACAGGTAGGAATCGTCCGTATTGAGGATGCCCTGCGCCTGGCTGCCGAATCCGACCTTGATCTCGTTGAAGTTGCACCTCAGGCGAAGCCTCCGGTGTGCAAGCTGATGGATTTCGGCAAGTACAAGTACGAAGCCGCGGTCAAGGCACGTGAGGCCCGGAAGAACCAGACGAACACCGTTCTGAAGGAAATCCGCTTCCGCCTCAAGATCGACACCCACGACTACGAGACCAAGCGGGGCCACGCCCTTCGCTTCCTCGGCGCCGGGGACAAGGTCAAGGCCATGATCCAGTTCCGCGGCCGCGAGCAGCAGCGCCCCGAAATGGGCATCCGCCTGCTCCAGCGCTTCGCGGACGACGTCGCCGAAGTTGGCGTGGTGGAGTCCAGCCCCCGCATCGATGGCCGGAACATGGTCATGGTTGTCGGTCCGCTGAAGAACAAGGCCGAGGCAAAGGCTGAAGCCCGTCGCGCCACCCAGCGCGCCGAGGCGAAGGCACAGAACGAAGCCAAGGCCTCCGGCCGTGTGGACACGTCCGGCACGGACCAGGCGCCCATGACCCAGTCACTGGCTGACCTCCTGCCGGAAGGCTTCACCGTTTCCACCGAACCGGAGACGGCTCCGGAGGAAACTGCCGCTGCCGAGGCGCCTGCTGCACCGGCTCCCGAGCAGGAAGCCGCCAAGGAGGAAGCTCCCAAGGCTGCCCCGGCACCCCGGCAGGAAGCACCTAAGGCCGCCGCGCCCAAGGCTGCTGCACCCAAGCAGGAGGCTCCGAAGCAGGAGGCTCCGAAGGCAGCCGCTGCAGCACCGAAGCCCGCGACGGCCGCCAAGCCGGCGGCAGCGGCGCCGAAGCCCGCCGCCGTGCCTGCACCGCCGAAGCCGGTGGCCAGGCCTGCTGCACCGAAGCCTGCTGCCCGCCCTGCCCCCAAGGCAGTGCCCAAGCCGGCGGGTAAGAAGACCAACTAGTTCACAGCTGCCGGAGGTTCCGCCCTCCGGCAGTCAGCAACCAGCATGCTGCCCGCAGGGGCGGCTGCGCGATAGAACTGCCGGCCCCAGGGCCCGCAGAAACGTAAGGAGATCGGTTCCCATGCCGAAGATGAAGACCCACAGTGGTGCTAAGAAGCGCTTCAAGCTGACCGGCAGCGGCAAGCTGCGCCGCCAGCAGGCCAACCGCCGCCACTACCTGGAGCACAAGTCCAGCCGCCTGACCCGCCGCCTCGCCGGCGACAAGATCGTCTTCAAGGGCGATGCCAAGGTCATCCGGAAGATGCTCGGCATCTAGTTTCCAAGTTTATTGATGGGCCGCCCCCTGGCGGTTCGTCTTCTGCCAAACAGCCTTCTCAGGCCGCCGGATTTCCGGCAACAGATGCTTGGGATCAGATTTTCGAAGGAGTACGCACGTGGCACGTGTGAAGAGGGCGGTAAACGCCCACAAGAAGCGCCGGGTTGTCCTTGAGCGGGCAAAGGGTTACCGCGGACAGCGTTCGCGCCTGTACCGCAAGGCCAAAGAGCAGCTGCTGCACTCGTTTGTGTACAGCTACGGTGACCGCAAGAAGAAGAAGGGCGACTTCCGCCGCCTGTGGATCCAGCGCATCAACGCTGCGTCCCGCGCCAACGGCCTCACCTACAACCGACTGATCCAGGGCCTGAAGGCCGCTGAGGTCGAGGTTGACCGCCGCATGCTGGCCGAGCTCGCCGTCTCGGACGCCAACGCATTTGCCGCACTGGTCCAGGTGGCCAAGGACTCCCTGCCGGCTGACACCTCCGCCAAGAAGGTCGCCGCAGCCTAGAGGCCGCGCAGTGCTCCTCCCTGAGGGGCCGGTTCAAGAACTGGTGGCAGCAGCTACTACAGTTTCTTGTATGAACGACACCGGGCGCCCGCAAGATTTTCCACTGTCCAACCCCCGAGCCGATCGGGTCAGGGACGTGGCAAAGCTTGCAGGGCGCCCGGCCCGTTTAAAGCGTGGCCAGTTCCTTGCTGAGGGGCCGCAGGCAGTGCGCGAGGCACTCAAGCTCCACCAGCAGCGCCTTGCGGCCGGAGCCCCGGGCATCGTCACGGACGTCTACGCAAGCGAAAGCTGCCTGGACCGGTTTCCCGAGTTCGAGGAGCTTGCCGAGGGGACCACGGCACGGCTGGCCACCGATGAAGTCCTGTCGGCCATGGCCGACACGGTCAATCCGCAGGGAATCGTGGCCGTCTGCCGCTTCGTGGACGTCTCCCTGGCGGACGTGCTCGACGCCGGACCACGCCTGGTAGCCGTGCTCTGCCAGGTCAGGGATCCCGGTAACGCCGGAACAGTGCTCCGCGCCGCCGATTCCGCCGGGGCCGACGCCGTGGTGTTCACTGCGTCCAGCGTCGATATCTACAACCCCAAGGCAGTCCGCTCTACGGCCGGTTCCCTGTTCCACCTGCCTGTTGTCCTGGCTGCCGACCCGGCCGAACTCGCGGCTGCGTGCAAGGCCCGCGGCATCGGCATCCTCGCTGCGGACGGCTACGGACTGTTGGACCTGGATGTCCTCCAGGACGAGAGCGCCCGCCGCAGGCTCACCGGAAAGGGCCCGGATTCCGTGTACGACCTGGCCGGGCCCACAGCCTGGTTCTTCGGCAACGAGGCGCAGGGGTTGTCGGAGGAAGAACTTGCCCTGGCCGACCACCGGGTGGCTGTCCCCGTCTACGGGGCGGCGGAGAGCCTGAACCTCGGTACTGCGGCCACCGTCTGCCTCTACGCCAGCGCCAGGTCCCAACGCCGGGATGGGGCAGTTCCGGAATAAGTTGCCGGCGGCCAGCCAGGAGGGCGCCGCCGACGAAGGAGTGGCCGGGGAGGAAGCGGCCGGGCAAAAAGAAAGGCCCCGGATATCCGGGGCCCGGTGGTTATGTGGTGACGGAGTGGTCAGGGCGCGCGGGTGGCTTTTCCGCGTCCGGTGACGAATCCGTAGATGCCGGCGACAATGAGGCCACCGACGATAGCGAGAATCCACGTGCCGAGGTCGAAGAAGCCCATGTCGCCCTTGGCGAAAAGGAGGCTGCCAATCCAGCCGCCAACAATGGCACCAACAACACCGAGGATGAGGCTGGTGACCCAGCCGCCGCCGACCCGTCCGGGCATAACGGCCTTAACGATGGCCCCGACAATCAGGCCCAAAATAATCCAAGCAAGAAAACCCATGTCTCCTCCTTATTGTGACCGGGAAAAATAGTCCCGATGAGCCTCAAGCTAACATAAGGGCCCCGCAAAGTCAGTAGCCGAACCTGCGCCGTTGCTGCATCGTTAGGGGCGTCCCGGTACGGTATGGACCGGGTGGGGCCACGGCGGGATCCTGCACTGTCCAGCAGCGAAGAACCGGCGACGAGGAAGCTCCCTGGCTGTACATGGCGGTACCGCGGCGATGGTGGGTCGCGGGCGGGATCAGGCTGCCAGCGGACGCTTGCGCTCCAGCACGCCACTGAGCAGCGCGACGCCGAACCCGAGGACGGCGAGTACGGCGCCCACGAGCGCCGGGGCTACGAAGCCCCACCCGAGGGCAATGACGAGGCCGCCGAGAAAGGCCCCCAGGGCGTTGGCAACGTTGAGCGCGGCGTGGTTGAGCGAGGAGGCCAGGGACGGCGCATCCGGTGAAGCATCCAGCAGCCGGGTTTGCAGGGCGGGGACCAGCATGGAACCGGCGGCCCCCACCACGAACACCATGACCAGGGCGCTCCATGCCCAGTGTGCTGCCACGGCGTAGAGCACCAGGGCAACTGCAATCGCGGGCAGGACGCGGTAGAGGGTGCCCATCACCGACTTGTCGGCCAGCCTGCCGCCGATGAGGTTCCCGGCCACCATACCCAGTCCGTACAAGGCCACCACCAGCGGGATCAGCGTGGACGGGATTCCGGCCACGTTGGTCATGGTGTGGGCGATGTAGGTATAGGTTGCGAAGAAGCCGCCGAAGCCAACAATCCCCACCAGGAGCGCCAGCCACACCTGCAGCCGTTTCAGCGCACCGAGTTCGCGCCGGATGCTCGCGTCCGGGTGCGTCTTCTGGAACGGCACGAAGATCCAGACGAGCACCAGTGCCAGCAGCCCGATGCACCCCACCAGGACGAACAGCAGCCGCCAGCCGAAGGCCTGGCCCAGCCAGGTGGCAAAGGGTACTCCGACGACGTTGGAGATGCTGAGGCCGGCCATCACCATGGAGATGGCCCAGCCGCGCCGCGTCGGCGGGACCAGGGAGGCGGCTATCACGGCGGCCACGCCAAAGAACGCCCCGTGCGGCAGGCCCGCAGCGAACCTCGAGACGAGCATGGACCCGTAGTCAGGTGCGATGAACGAACTGAGGTTGGCAACCGTAAAGAAAAGCAGGAGCCCGAGCGCCAGGTATTTGCGGGGTAGCTTGGCCCCGACGACGGCAAGCAGCGGGGCGCCGACCACGACGCCCAGGGCGTAGGCGGAGATCAGGTAGCCGGCCTGGGGAGTGCTGATCGCCAGTCCCTGCTCCACCTCCTTCAACAGGCCCATCATGGTGAACTCGGTCACACCGATGCCTACCCCGCCCATGGCCAGCGCAAAAATGGCCATCCCAAGGTTTGGGGTCTTGGCGGGTGTTGCCGTGGACTGGGAAAGAACGCTGCTCATGTGCCTGCTTCTCAAAGATGGGTGGAAAAGACCGGATGCCACGGCAGTGGGGCAGGAACGTCCGGACAGAGTCGCAAACCCTTGGCGGCCAGGACCTATTCCCTGAGGCTGGAATGCTGTTCCGGGACATTCCATTGTGGACCATAGAATGGCCGAATGACTGGACTGATTCAGGTTGTGGGCGGAGCCATCGTGGACGAGCTGGCGGACCCGGCGGCCCTGCTGGTCGCCAGGCGAAGTGCGCCGGAGCACCTGGCCGGTCTGTGGGAGTTCCCGGGCGGCAAGGTTGAACCCGGCGAGGAGCCCGAGGCCGCGCTGGTGCGGGAACTGTCAGAGGAACTCGGAATCGGTGTCCGGCTGGGACCCGAACTGTCGGCGGAGGATCCCGGTGGCTGGCCGCTGAACGAACGGGCCAGCATGCGGGTCTGGTTCGCGGAGGTCAGCGACGGCGAGCCGCGGCCCCTTGAAGACCATGACGAACTGCGGTGGATGGACCTCCGGGACCGGGACGCGGTCCTGGGCCTGCCGTGGATCCCCGCGGATTTTCCGATCGTCCGGGCTTTGCTGGACTCGGTGGCATCCCCGCTGAACCAGGCCCGCTGAACCTGGGCCTCTGACACGGGACCGCCACCACAGGACCGCTAGAAGAGGGCGTCCTGCTGCAGGGGCCGGGCGGGAACCCCCGCGGTGCCCTCTGTAGCCGGGGCGGGGATGCTGCCGGCGGGGTACTGCGCTTCCTCGGCGCGGGGATCGTCCAGGTCCCGGTGGCTGAAGCCGGAGGAATGCGAGAAACCGTGGCGTGCCTTGAAGTACCGGACCTTGGCGGCCAGCCAGGTGCGGTATTCCTTGGAGGCGTAGGACCCCGTCCCGTACAGCCGCCGGTAGCGTCCCGCCAGTTCGGGGTGGTGGGCTGCGATCCACTTCATGAACCACTCCCTGGTCCCGGGCTTCAGGTACAGGGCACCCGCGGTGACTCCCGTTGCGCCCGCGGCCGCCAAGGAGCCGAAGAGAGCATCCAGGGCTTCGTCACTGTCGGAAAGCCACGGCAGGATGGGCATGGCCATCACCCCACACGGGAGCCCGGCTTCGCGCAGCCGGGACACCAGCCTCAGCCGCGCCCTGGGCCCGGGTGTGCCGGGCTCGATGGCTTCCGAAAGGGCCTCATCGGTCATGGCCAGCGAGATTCCCAGGCCTACCGGCACCTGCGTGGCGGCACTCTTCAACAGGGGGATGTCCCGCGCCAGCAACGTGCCCTTGGTGAGGATGGACAGGGGAGTGCCGGAGTCCGCCAGGGCGGAGATAATGCCCGGCATGAGGCGGTACCGTCCCTCGGCCCGCTGATAGGGGTCGGTGTTGGTGCCAAGCGCCACCTGCTGGCGCGTCCAGGACGCCTTGTTCACTTCCTTGCGCAGGACTTCCGCCGCGTTGACCTTAACCACCACCTGGTTGTCGAAGTCCATGCCGGCGTCGAAATCCAAATACGTGTGGGACTTCCTGGCAAAGCAGTACACGCAGGCGTGGCTGCAACCCCGGTAGGGGTTCACCGTCCATTCGAAAGGCATCCTGGACCCAGCCGGGACCCTGTTGAGCACCGATTTTGCGGTGACCTCATGGAACGTGATGCCGGCGAACTCGGGAGTGGTGACGGACCGTACCAGGCCGGCCAGCGGCAGCAATGCCGGAGCAGCCCCACTGGCAGTTTCGGGGGTCGGAACCAAAGCCTGTGCTTCCCATCTCATGGCCTCCATTCGAAGACATGTTCGAACGGAAGTCAAGGGCGGCGCGCTGCCTCAGGGCTTCTCCCAGCCAACGCCGGCTAGTGCAGCAGCTCCCACGTGACCGTCACGCCTGCCTCCACCCGGTTCCGGCCGGACTCAAGGGGCAGCCCCTCAACGGCGGAGGCCCGTTGCAGGCCGGCGGCCGGTACCGGGCCGGGAGCCGCCCGGAGGTCGGTCACGGACAACACCCGGCCCAGTGTGGCCGAGGCGAGCGACGCGAACTGGGCGGCTGCGCGGAGTGCGTCCTGCCAGGCAGCCTCCCTGGCCTGTGCACGGGTGGCTGAGTCATCGGAGAGGACCAGCTGCAGGCTCTCCAGCCGGACGTCGTCACCGCCCGACTCAACGGCGGCGGAGATGGCCGCCGGTGCGTTGCCGACGTCCCGCAGCCTGACAGCAAGGCTGCCGACCGCAACGTAGCCCACGAGTTTCTGCCCTTCGCCGTCCCGCCACGCGAGGTCTGCCCGCACTGACAGGCCGCCCGTCCGCAGGTCGGCAGGGGCAACGCCGTGTCCCCGGAGGGCCGCGGCCACGGCGGCAAGGCCCTGGCCGGCCGCCGCATACGCGTCCGCCAAGGACGGCGCGCGGCACTCCACCGCCACGGACACCGTCACCAGGTCAGGGACCGCCTCCGCCCACCCGCTCCCGGTGACGGTCACCGTGCCGGCATCTGTGGAGGCCCGCTCCGCGGCGTTCACAGGACCGCGCTCCCCGCCGGAACCGGGTAGCCGCCGGCGGCCAGGCCGGCCCTGCGTTCGAAAATATTCGCTGTTCCCGGATTTCCGCTCCGCAGCACGGACCAGCCGGCCGCGGCCAGGTATAAGGGAATGAACGGCAGGCCGAGGCACCATGCGTACTGGCTGCAGTGCCGCTCCTCATGGCCCAGCAACGCAGGCCGGGACAACAGGTCGGCGGCCGGACCGCGGTACAGCACCACGTTCCCCACCGTGAAGGCGCGGGCGGCCGGAAGCCGCCAACGGTACCCGGCGGCCAAGACCATGCCACGCGGGCCGCGGCTTAGCCGGGTCCCCGCGGCGAGGGCGACGGCGAGGCCAGCGACAGTACTCCCGTTGAGGAGGTTCGCTGCCCGCCTGAGCCGCTGGGCCGTCGTCGGGACATCCTGGGTACCCGCGCGCTGCCGCAAAGTCATGAGGCCATGGTAGCCGGAGGGTTCAACTAGACTGGAGGGCAGTGGCCGCCGGTCCTGCCGGCGAGCCCTGACCTGGTCATTGAATGAACTGACGTTCAGCGCATTCATCCATGACCTGCCAGCGACGGACGCGCCAAGCGGGAAACCGCGTACGGCTGCCCCGCCCGCCGGCAGCCACGACTCGTAGCTAAGAACAGTAGATGACTGAAACTTTGCCGGGCGCCGCCATTCCGAACCCCACGGATGAGGCCGCCATCAACGCCGCTGTAGACCAGGCCATCACCGCCATCGACGGTGCGGCCACCCTTGACGAGCTGAAGGCGGTGCGGCTTGCCCACAGCGGCGAGAAATCCCCGCTGAGCCTTGCCAACCGTGAGATCGGCCGCTTGCCCAAGGACCAGAAGGCGCTCGCCGGAAAGCTGATGGGCGCCTCCCGCGGCCGGGTCAACAAGGCGCTCGCCGACCGCACGGCCGTCCTGGAAGCCGAGAACGATGCCCGCATCCTGGTTGAGGAAACCGTGGACGTCACCGCCGCGCCGCGCCGTCGCCGTGCCGGTGCCCGCCACCCGCTCTCCACCCTCCAGGACCGCGTGGCGGACATCTTCGTGGGCATGGGCTGGGAAATCGCCGAAGGCCCCGAGGTCGAATCGGAGTGGTTCAACTTCGATGCGCTGAACTTCAAGCCGGACCACCCGGCCCGCGAAATGCAGGACACCTTCTTCGTTGAGCCGCCCGAAGCCCACCTGCTGATGCGCACGCACACGTCCCCGGTACAGGTCCGCTCCATGCTCGAGCGCGAAGTACCCATCTACGTGCTGTGCCCCGGCAAGGTGTTCCGCACCGACGAACTCGATGCCACCCACACCCCGGTGTTCCACCAGTTCGAGGGCCTTGCCATCGACAGGAACCTCAGCATGGCGGACCTGCGCGGCACCCTTGAGCACTTCGCCCGGCAGATGTTCGGCGATGAAGCCCAGATCCGGCTGCGCCCCAACTACTTCCCGTTCACGGAGCCGTCCGCCGAACTGGACATCTTCCATCCCGGGGCCAAGGGGGGCCCGGCGTGGATCGAGTGGGGCGGCTGCGGCATGGTCAATCCGAACGTCCTGCGCGCCGCCGGCATCGACCCGGACGTCTATTCAGGTTTTGCCTTCGGCATGGGCATCGAGCGTACCCTCATGTTCCGCAACGAGGTGGGGGACATGCGCGACATGATCGAAGGCGATGTACGGTTCAGCGAGCACTTCGGGATGGAGATCTAACAGTGCGTATCCCACTTTCCTGGCTGCGTGAATTCGCGGCCGTACCGGCCGATGCAACGGCCGAAGACGTCATGGCCGAACTGGTCAAGGTCGGTTTCGAAGAGGAAGCGGTCCACCGCCCCACCGACGCCCTGCGCGGGCCCGTGGTGGTGGGCCAGGTCCTGAGCCTGGTCAAGGAACCGCAGACCAACGGCAAGACCATCAACTGGTGCCAGGTCCGCGTCGTGCCCGAAGGGCAGGAGCAGACCCTGACAGGAGACGGCATCGACCCCTCCGGCGTGCAGGGCATCATCTGCGGCGCCCACAACTTCGTGGAAGGCGACAAAGTGGTGGTCACCCTGCCCGGCGCCGTGCTGCCCGGCGACTTCCACATCTCCGCCCGCAAGACCTACGGCCACCTCTCCGCCGGCATGATCGCCTCCGTCCGCGAACTGGGCATCGGCGATGACCACGACGGCATCCTGGTGCTCTCCCGCATCGGGCTGGACCCGGAAATCGGCACCGACGCCATGGAGCTCCTAGGCCTCTACGACCAGGCTGCGGAAATCAACGTCACCCCGGACCGCGGCTACGCCTTCTCCATCCGCGGCGTGGCCCGCGAGTACGCGCACGCCACCGGCACCGCCTTCACGGATCCCGCCACGAAGGTCAACGCCCCGGCCGAGCTGTCCGGCGGCTACGGCGTCAAGCTCAACGACGACGCCCCCATTTACGGCACGCCCGGCTGCGACCGCTTCGTGGCCCGCACGGTGCGCGGCGTGGATGCCACCCGGCCCACCCCGCAGTGGATGGTATCCCGGCTGCGGCTGGCCGGCATCCGCTCCATCTCGCTGCCGGTGGACATTTCAAACTACGTCATGCTTGAGCTGGGCCAGCCCACGCACTGCTACGACCTGGACAAGCTGTCCGGCGACATCGTGGTGCGGCGCGCGTCCGCAGGGGAGAAGATCACCACCCTGGACGGCAAGGAGCGCACCCTTGATGCGGAGGACCTCCTGATCACCGACGACTCCGGCGCCATCGGCATCGCGGGCGTCATGGGCGGCGCGGCCACCGAGGTGAGCGATTCGACGTCGAACATCCTGGTTGAGGCGGCACACTTCGACGACGTGTCCATCGGACGTTCCCGGCGCCGGCACAAGCTGCCGTCCGAGGCGTCCAAGCGCTTCGAACGCGGCGTTGACTGGCAGGTTGCGGGCATCGCCGCGCAGCGCGTGGTGGACCTCCTGGTGGAACTGGCCGGGGGATCCGCCGATGAGGCGGGGACCGACGTCGGCACCGCCCCCGAAACCGTCACCATCGAGCTGCCGGCCGGCTTCGCCGCGGCCCGCATCGGGATCGACTTCACCGAAGCGCAGATTGTCACCTCGCTGGAGGACCTGGGTGCCGTCGTCGTAAAGCACGACGCCGGCTGGACCGTGACGCCGCCCAGCTGGCGCAGCGACCTGGAAACCAAGGAAGACCTCACAGAGGAAATCGCCCGGCTGGTGGGCTACGACAAGATCCCTGCCACGTTGCCCGTGGCCCCTCCCGGCCGCGGCCTCACCCGGGTCCAGCAGCAGCGCCGGCGCCTGATCCAGGCCCTGGCGGACGCCGGACTCACCGAGGTCCTGTCCTACCCGTTCGTGTCCAAGGCGGCCAACGACACCTTCGGCACGGCCGACGAAGCCACCCCCCGGAGCGCCGTCAAGCTCGCCAACCCGATCAGCGAGGAGCAGGGCTACCTGCGGACCTCGATCATTCCGGGCCTGATCGAGGTGGCCAAGCGGAACCATTCCCGCGGCTTCCGCGACCTCGCCCTGTTCGAGTCCGGCCTGGTCTTCCTTCCCGGCGCCGCCATGGGTACCGCCGCCATCCCGCCGTTGGGGGAAAAGCCCGCCGACGAGGTGCTCGACGCACTTTACGACGGCGTCCCGGACCAGCCGTTCCATGTGGCCGCCATCCTCACCGGCCACGATTCCCCGGCTGCTGCCGGCCACACTCCGCGGACGTGGGACTGGGCTGACGCGCTGGATGTTGCCCGCCTTGCGGGCGACGTCCTCGGCGTCGACCTTGTGGTCACGCAGGGCAGCCACCAGGCGTTCCATCCCGGCCGCACCGCCCGGCTCGCACTGCGGACGGGAGAGACCGTGGGGTACGCGGGCGAACTGCACCCCAAGCTGCTGGCGGCCTCGGACATGCCGGCCCGTTCGGTGGCACTTGAACTCAATGCCGACGCCCTCTTCGACGCCGCACCGGACGTGATCGTGGCCCGCCACATCTCGACCTTCCCTGTGGCCACCCAGGACGTGGCGCTCGTGGTCCCGGCCGATGTCCCGGCCGATGAGGTCCTGGCCGCCCTGCGTGAAGGTGCCGGCGAGCTGCTGGAGGACGTCGCCCTGTTCGACGTCTACGCCGGCAAGGGCATTGAGGACGGCAAGAAGTCGCTGGCCTTCGGGCTCCGGTTCCGGGCCGCCGACCGCACCTTGACCGCGGACGAAGCCTCGGCCGCGCGCGAAAGCGCCGTGGCCCTGGCCGCGGAACGCTTCGGAGCCGTGCAGCGCTAGTTCCTGTTCGCAGCCTCCGGAAGGGCGGGTCATGACGCACTGTGAAATGCGTGCAGTCCCGCCCTTCCTGCTGCCCGGCGACGCCGCCGCGGTGCGCAAGGACGCCGAACGCCTCCTGGACGGCGTGGAACTGGCGCGGGCCAAGGCCATGGCGGCTGCCGCCGGGACGGCGTTCCTGGCCGGGCGTTTGGCCCAGCGGGACTTCGCCGCCAGCCTGCTGTCAGTGTCCGCCGCAGACCTCGCCACGGCCTACGGCTGCCCGCGCTGCGGCACGGGCCCGGACCTGGGCCACGGCAGGCCGGGGTACACCTATCGGGGTGCCCCCGTGCCCCTGGCCCTCAGCCTGTCCCGGGCCGGCGGCTGGACCCTGCTCGCGGCCGTGCCGGATGCCGCACCCGGAACCCGCCTCGGGACGGACATCGAGGATCCGGCCCGCACCGGTTTCGACGGGTTCGACGGACTGGCGCTGGCACCTGCCGAACAGCTTGCGCTCCGGGGCGTCACGGCGGACCTCCTCCCTGCAGCCAGGGCAAGGTTGTGGGCCCGCAAAGAGGCCTGGCTGAAGATGACCGGCGAGGGACTCAGCAGGATGCCGTCCTCCCTTGACGTCCTGGAACGTCCCGGACTGATCGACCTTGGCCCCGCGGAAACCGGGCTTCCCGCCCACCTGGCCGCCGCCGTCGCGCTTTCCGTGCCCGCTCAGGACGCAGGCAATGGCGGCAGCGGCTCCTCGTAGAGCCAAGGGTGCAGCAGGGATTCTGCATCCACGGCTGTTGCCCGGCTGACGGCCATGATGAAGTCCTGTGTGGTCACCGAGCCATGCCGGTGGCTGGCGGTCCAGTCCTGCAGGACGGCGAAGAAGGCAAGGTCGCCGACGGCCATCCGGACGGCATGGACAGCCAGTGCTCCGCGTTTGTAGACGCGGTCATCGAACATCCGCCCAGGTCCGGGGTCTCCCACCAGGATGTCCTGCTCCTCGGCGGCCAGCCGGCGCCAGGCAGCCCGGGCCCGGTCCGCCACGGCCATGACGCCGGCTTCTTCGGACCAGATCCATTCCGCGTAGCAGGCAAAGCCCTCGTGCAGCCAGATGTCCTGCCAGCTGGCCGCCGTCAGGGCATTGCCAAACCATTGATGGGAGAGTTCGTGGGCGATCAGGCGCTGGGACTCCCAGTCCAGGCCCAGGTGGTTGGGGCCAAGGATGGACATTGCCTGCGACTCAAGCGGGATTTCCAGTTCGTCCTCGGTGACCACCACGACGTACCCGGGAAACGGGTAGGGGCCAAAGCAGCTGCTGAAGGTGCGCATCATGGCCGGCTGGAGCGCCAGGCCGGCCCGTGCCCGGTCCGCCAAGGCGTGGGAGACGGCCACGGTCTGCGGTACGGGGGTGCCGTGCCGACCGCTGTCCAGTTCCAGCAGCGCATACCTGCCAATCTGCACGGTGGCCAGGTAGGCGGGCATGGGATCGGCCTGTTCATAGACCCAGGTTTCGCGGCTGGAACGGGCGGTGTGCGATTGCAGGACGCCGTTGCACACCACGCGGTAGTTCGCATCGGTGGTCACGGTGAACCGGTAGCTGGCTTTGTCCCCGAGGTGGTCGTTGCACGGGAACCAGGAGGGCGCCCCGTTGGGCTGCCCGGCCACCAGGACGCCGTCCGTGAGCTCCTCCCAGCCCACCTCACCCCAGAGGCCCCGACGTGGCCGCGGGTTGCCTTCGTAGCGCACCTCCAGCGTGAACGGCTGCCGGGCCTCGAAAGGGTTCTGCGCCGAAACCACGAGTTGCCCTGCCCGCTGGCTGAACCGAAGGGGCTTGCGGCCGTCCAGCAGCACTTTGGTGGCGCGCAGCCCGGCAAGGTCCAGCACAATGGCCGACGCCGGGACGCACGTGACGCCGTGCAGCACCGCCCTGCCGCTGAGCCGGTTGCTGGCCACCCGGTAGTCCAGGTCCAGTTCGTACCGCTCCACCCGGAAGGCGTTGGTCCCGGCGCCGGGCAGGTAAGGATCCGGGGCAGCGCCGCCGGCCTCGTTGACACTGCCGCGCGCGGATGATGCTGAAGAACTCATGGGGACCTTCGGTTGGCAGACGGCGATCCGGGGCCGCTCCAGGGACTGACGGGGTTGCCCATCCAGTACGTCGCGGCGGGAACTGCTTCGCCGCGCATCACCAGGGACGCCGGCCCCACTGTTCCGCCTGCGCCGACCCTGGCCTGGGGAAGGATGACCCCGTGCGGGCCCATGGTGGCCCCGTCCTCGAGCGTAACAGCGTCAATGCTCATCACCCGGTCATGGAACAGGTGCGTCTGCACCACGCAGCCCCGATTCACCGTGGAGTTGCGGCCAAGCGTCACCAGGTCGGCTTCGGGCAGCCAGTAGCTTTCACACCATGTGCCGCTGCCGATCTTCGCGCCGAGCGCACGCAGCCACCAGACCAGGGCCGGCGTGCCGGAAGCAGCCCGCGCAAACCATGGCGCGGACACCATCTCGATAAAGCTGTCCACTACTTCGTTGCGCCAGATGAACGAGCTCCAGAGCGGGTGCTCGCCGGGGCGGATCCGGCCCACCAGGATCCACTTGGCGACGACGGACGCGGCTGCGGCGACAAAGCCCGCCAGCAGCATGATCACGCCCGTGAGTACGGCTGCGGCGCCATAGCCCAGGGCTGCAGCGATCCAGTCGAAGGCCAGCATGGTGCCGGCAGCGATGGCCACCGTGAGCATGACCGGCACAAACCGGCCCAGCTCCCACAGGGTCCGGGCCACCTTTAGCCGCGCCGGGGGCTGGAAAGTGCGGGAACCGTCTGAGGCGATCGCGGTCCGCCGCAGCCGGACCGGCGGGCTTCCCAGCCAGGAGGTGCCCGCCTTGGCTTTTGCCGGCGTCGCGGACAGGACGGCCACCAGCGAGTTCTTGGGCACGTTCCGGCCGGCGGCGGTCATGCCGGAATTGCCGAGGAAGGACCGCTTGCCGATCTTGGCCGGTGCCACCCGCAACCAGCCGCCGTCGAGCTCGTAAGAGGCCACCATGGTGTCATCGGCCAGGAAGGCACCCTCTCCCACGGTGGTCATTTTCGGTATCAGCAGCACGGTGGAGGCCTCGACGTTCTTCCCGACCTTGGCGCCCAGCAGGCGAAGCCACACCGGGGTGAACAGGCTGGCGTAGATCGGGAACAGCAGGTCCCTGGCCAGGTCCAGCACCCGCTCGGTGGCCCAGATCTGCCATCCCACCCGGCTGCGGATCCGGTAGTAGCCCTCCGCGATCCCGATGGACAGCAGGCGCGTGGCAGCCAGCACCAGGACGGCGTTCACGGCAAACCACACCAGCGACGCGGGGGCAAGGGCCGGCACCAGCCGGGGGAGGGCTTCGGTGAGAGAGGTACTGCCCTGGATGAAGGCGAACGCGACCCACAGCGCGGCAGCGGCGGACACGTAAGGGATGACGGAAAGGCAAGCCGACGCCAGCGCGAAGCCGGCGAACCAGGCGCGTGCGGCAAACCTGCCTTGGGCTGCGGCATCCGGCACGCTGTGTTTGGCCTTGCCCTGCCGGCGCGCCGGAGACCCGGCCGCCAGCTGGCCTGCCTTGACCTTCCCCAGCACCGCGGAACCGGCTTCCACCTGCGCCCCGGCTCCGATCGAGGCGCCGGGCATCAGCGTGCTGCGTGCGCCCACGCTGGCTCCGCGGCCAATCCGGATGGCTCCAATATGGACATCGTCGCCGTCGATCCACCAGCCGGAGAGGTCCACTTCCGGTTCCACGTTGGCTCCGCTGCCCAGCGTCAGCATCCCGGTAACAGGAGGCAGCGAATGCAGCTGGACGTCCCGGCCGATCTTTGCACCCAGCGCCCGGGCGTAATACGGGACCCATGGCGCACTGGCGAGGCTGACGGCGCCGGCGAGGTCCTGGATCTGTTCGGCGAGCCACAACCGCAGGTGGACGCGCCCGGACCGCGGATAGATGCCCGGTTCCACCCCGCGCAGCAGGAACCGGGCCGCGCCGATGGCCAACAGCATCCGCCCCGCCGGGCTGACGAACACCAGCCAGGACACCGCCACCCACCACCACGAGACCGTGGGAGCGGCAGTGAACCCGGCAAGCCCGGACAACAGGTTGTTCAGGGCCATGACGTAGGTCAGCCACCGCATGCCCACCAGGATGTGCAGCGGCACACCCATCAGGGTCTGGAAAACCTGGGACTTCCTGGCAGTGGGCCGCACGGAGCGCTCCGGTGCCGGGACCGCCGGGCCGCCGGGACGGGACTGGCGTGCCACTTCCACCAGCGCACCGATCCGCGGCGTCGCGTAGATATCGGCCACGGTGATGGTGGGGTAGCGGACCCGCAGGGCCGAGACCAGCTGGGCGGCCGAGAGTGAACCGCCACCGTACGCGAAGAAATCGGCGTCCAGCGAGCTGACCGGGCTCCCCAGCACGTTGCTCCACTGCTCCACGATCCAGGCGGCGTCATCCGGAATATTCAGGGGGGCGGCGTTAGCCTCCGCGGCGCCAGCCCCGGCCAGCGGCCATGGGAGTTCGTGCCGGTTTACCTTGCCGCTGGTCTTGGTCGGCAGGGAGTCCACCACGGTGAGCATGGGAACCAGGGCCGCAGGCAGGCTTGTCGTCAGCTGCTCCCGGGCAATCGAAAGGTCAAGGACCACCCCGGCCGCCGGCGCCAGGTAGCCCACCAGGACGTGGTTTCCGGCGGCCGTGGTTTGGACTGCCGCGGCGCCGCCGGCCACCCCGGGAAGGGACTGGAGCGCGGCATCGATCTCGCCCAGCTCAATCCTGCGGCCGCCGAGCTTAACCTGTTCGTCGGCCCGGCCCTGGAAGACCAGGCCGGCCTGCTCGAAGCGCACCAGGTCACCCGACCGGTAGGCCCGGTCCCACCCCAGGGTGGGCATGGGCGCGTACTTCTCCGCGTCCTTGGCAGGATCGAGGTAGCGGGCCAGGCCAACGCCGCCGATGATGAGTTCGCCTACTTCGCCTTCGGCTACCGGTACCGCGTTCCCATCCACGATGGCCAGGTCCCAGCCGTCCAGCGGCAACCCGATCCGCACGGGACCGGGTGCACCCAGGGGCGCCGCGCAGGCCACCACCGTTGCTTCCGTTGGACCGTACGTGTTCCAGACTTCGCGGCCTTCAACGGCCAGGCGGCTGGCCAGCTCGGGCGGGCATGCCTCGCCGCCGAATATGAGTAGCCGGACGTTCTCGAGCGATTCCGCCGGCCAGAGCGCAGCGAGGGTGGGCACGGTCGAAACGGCGGTGATGCCGTGGTTGATCAGCCAGGGGCCAAGGTCCATGCCGGTCCGGACCAGGGCGCGCGGTGCGGGCACCAGGCAGGCGCCTTGCCGCCAGGCGAGCCACATTTCCTCACAGGAAGCGTCGAAGGCGACCGACAGCCCGGCCAGGACCCGGTCCTGCGGACCGAGGGGTTCGTCCTGGAGGAAGATCCTTGCCTCCGCATCCACGAAGGCAGCGGCAGACCGGTGCCGGACCGCCACGCCCTTGGGTGTTCCGGTGGAGCCGGAGGTAAAGATGATCCAGGCGTCGTCGCCAGGTTCCGGGGGCCGTGCGCCTTTGAACGGGCCTTTCCGCCCCTGCCCGGCCGGCCCCGTCCCGATCGATGCGCCCGGCCTGATCGAACCGCCCTGCCCCAGGACGGCTGCCACGTTGGCCTCGCCGAACACCAGCCGTGCGCGTTCCTCGGGATCGTCGGCATCCACGGGAACATAAGCGGCTCCCACCAGGAGGACGGCGAGGATGGAGACGTAGAGTTCGCTGGTGCCGGACGGGATCCGGATGCCAATCCTGTCCCCGGCGCCGAACCCGGCCTGGTGCAGGCGGCGGCCGGTGGCGCGGACAGCGTCCAGCAGCTGCGCGTAGCTCAGTGAGGTACGGCCGTCGTCCAGCGCCGAGGCGTCGGGAAAGCGGGCCGCGGTGTCCTGCAGGATATCGATCAGCGTCCGGGCCGCCGGTGCAGCCGCGGCCCCCGGCAGCTGGGGCCCGTACAGGGCGACGTTCCTGCCGGCCCCACCTGCCGGGGGCACGGCTGCCGAGGCCGCAGGATCCTGGTGGACGGTGCTGGCCGGCGCTGCACCGGGATGGTCATCCCCGAAGGGGACCTGCTGCTGGGTCACCCGTGCATTTTCCCGGGAGAAGATGAACAAAAGGTGTCCGGCGCGCCCGGACGCGCCGTTTGAGGCGGCCCGGGGGTTTGCCCGGTGTTCACGTTGCCTGCGGTTACGGAACCAGGAGCACTTTGCCGGTGGTCTTCCTGCCCTCAAGGTCGCGGTGCGCGAGGGCTGCCTGCGACAAGGGGTAACGGGCCCCGACCCGCACCTTCAGGCTGCCCTCGGCCGCCGCTGCGAACACCTCGCCGGAGCGCCAGCGCCGTTCCGTGGCATCCCGGAGGTAGTGGCCCATCGTGGGGCGGGTCAGGAACAAGGAGCCGCCGGCATTCAGGCGCTGCGGGTCGACCGGCGGGACGGGACCGGACGCGGCACCGAACAACACCAGCATCCCCCTGATTCGCAAGGCGGCAAGGGAACCGTCGAAGGTGTCTTTGCCCACGCCGTCGTACACCACGTCCACGCCGGTACTGCCCGTGATGTCCCTGACGTGCTCCGCGAATCCTTCGTAGCGGAGCACGTGGTCCGCTCCGGCGTCGCGCGCCAAGTCTTCCTTTTCGTCCGTGGACACCGTGGTGAACACCTCAGCGCCCCGTGCCTTAAGCAGCTGGATCAGCAGCAGTCCCACGCCTCCGGCGCCGGCATGGAGCAGGACCTTGTGGCCAGGTTCCACCTTAAAGGTGGAGTTCATCAGGTAGTGGGCAGTCATGCCCTGCAGGGGCAGCGCCGCGGCGGTAAAGACGTCCAGGCCCCTTGGTACCGGCAGCGCGGCGTCTTCGTCCACCAGCGCGTAGTCCGCGTAGCAGTTGATGCCTTCAGCCGTGGCAATCCGGTCGCCGACGGCAAATCCGGTCACCCCCTCTCCCACCGCCTCCACCGTGCCGGCGGCCTCGGAGCCGGGGGTGAAGGGGTACTGCACTTTGTAGGTGCCGCTGCGCTTGTAGGTATCGATGAAGTTCACGCCGGCCGCGCCCACCTTGAACAGCAGCTGCCCCGGGCCGGGAGTGGGGGGCTCAACCGCGGCGTAGTCGAGGACTTCCGGTCCGCCTGCCTGCCGTGCGACGATTGCGTGCGTCATGGCGCTCCTTTCCCGGGTTCCGGTATTTCCGGCCCGGCTGCCGAAGTCCATCCTAGGGACACCCTGTGCCGGACGGACACGGATGCGGAACAACCGTCCCCGGATTGCGCATGCATAAATATCGGCCCCATTGCATAATTATTGTTGTATGGTGGAGGCATGACTATTTCTGTTGCGGTTTCGGGAGCCAGCGGATACGCCGGGGGAGAGGTCCTCCGCCTCCTGGCCGGGCACCCCGGTGTGACCATCGGCGCAATTACGGCGCACAGCAACGCGGGCTCGCGGTTGGGCGAACTGCAGCCGCACCTGCACGGACTGGCAAGCCGGATCCTGGAAGACACCACGGTGGAGAACCTCTCCGGCCACGACGTCGTCTTCCTTGCCCTCCCGCATGGTGCTTCCGCCGAAATCGCCGCCCAGCTGCCGGAAGGAACGGTCGTCATTGATGCCGGAGCCGACCACCGGCTCGAGGACCCCGAGGCCTGGGAAAAGTTCTACGGTTCCGCCCACGCCGGCACCTGGCCGTACGGACTTCCGGAGTTGCCCGGCCAGCGCGAGGCCCTGAAGGGTGCCAGGCGTATCGCCGTCCCCGGCTGCTACCCCACCTCCGCCCTGCTGGCGCTCACTCCCGGGTTTGCAGCCCACCTGCTGGAGCCCGACGACGTCGTCATCGTTTCCGCCTCCGGCACCTCCGGCGCGGGCAAGGCGGCCAAGGCCAACCTCATCGGCTCCGAAGTGATGGGATCCATGAGCCCGTACGGAGTGGGCGGCGGACACCGGCACACACCGGAAATCGAGCAGGGACTGTCCAACGCGGCGGGGGAGCAGGTCACGGTGTCCTTCACCCCCACGCTGGCTCCGATGAGCCGCGGAATCCTCACCACCGCCACGGCCAAGGTCAAGGCCGGCACCACCGCGACGCAGCTGCGCCAGGCCTGGACGGACGCGTACGATGACGAGCCGTTCGTCCATGTCCTGCCGGAAGGCCAGTGGCCAGCCACCAAGTCCGTCCAGGGCTCCAACCACGCCGCCATGCAGCTCGCCCTCGACCCCCACACCGGGCGCGTGATCGTGACCTGCGTGATTGACAACCTCACCAAGGGCACCGCCGGCGGCGCCGTCCAGTCCATGAACATCGCACTCGGCCTGCCGGAAACCGACGGCCTCAACCTGCAGGGAGTAGCCCCGTGACCATCACCGCACCCCAGGGATTCCGGGCAGCCGGCGTCACCGCCGGCCTCAAGGCTTCCGGCAACCCGGACCTCGCCCTCGTGGTCAACGACGGCCCGGCCAAGGCCGCGGCCGCCGTGTTCACCAGCAACCGGGTGGCAGCGGCTCCGGTCCACTGGTCCCGCCAAGTGGTCTCCGACGGCCGCGTCGACGCCGTGATCCTCAATTCCGGCGGCGCCAACGCCTGCACCGGCCCCACCGGCTTCCAGAACACCCACAGCACCGCGGAGAAAGTGGCAGAGGTCCTGGGGATTTCGGCCACCGACGTCTTTGTCTGCTCCACCGGCCTGATCGGTGAACAGCTGCCCATGGACAAGATCCTGCCGGGCGTCGAAGCGGCGGCGGCAGCATTGAGCGCCGACGGCGGTCCGGCGGCGGGCACCGCGATCATGACCACCGACAGCATTCCCAAATCGGCGCTGTTCATCGGCACCGACGCCGACGGCCAGGAGTTCAGCATCGGCGGCATCGCCAAGGGCGCCGGAATGCTGGCCCCCGGCCTGGCCACCATGCTGGTAGTCCTCACCACCGACGCCGCCGTCGAATCCGAAATGCTCGACGTCGTCCTGCGGGACGCCACCCGCGTCACCTTCGACCGCGCCGACTCCGACGGCTGCATGTCCACCAACGACACCGTGGTCCTGCTGGCCTCCGGCGCGTCCGGGGCCGTACCTTCCGCAGCGGACTTCGGTGCCGGCCTCACCCAGGTCTGCGCCGAACTGGCCCGCAAACTGATCGCCGACGCCGAGGGTGCCAGCCACGACATCGCCATCCGCACCTTCAATGCCGCCAGCGAAGCGGACGCCGAAACGGTCAGCCGTTCCGTGGCCCGCTCCAACCTGTTCAAGGCCGCCATCTTTGGCAAGGACCCGAACTGGGGCCGCGTGCTGTCCGCCGTGGGCACAACGGACGCTGCGTTCGAACCGGACAAGCTCAACGTGGCCATGAACGGGATCCAGATCTGCCGCAACGGCAGCATCGGCGACGACCGGAGCCTGGTGGACCTGGAACCGCGCGAGGTCCTGGTGGAGATCGACCTGCAGGCAGGCGACGCCGAAGCCACGATCTGGACCAACGACCTCACCCACGACTACGTCCACGAGAACAGCGCCTACTCCAGCTAGGAGCTCCTGCTCCCGGCAGGAACCGCTGCGGAAAGTGACAGCATGAACACCCAGACGCGTGAAACCACCAGCATGTCCGCTGCCCAGGACAAGGCCGCCACCCTGATCGAGGCGCTGCCCTGGATCCAGCGGTTCGCAGGCACCACCATGGTGATCAAGTACGGCGGCAACGCCATGGTCAACGACGAACTCCGCCGGGCCTTCGCCGAGGACATCGTCTTCCTGCACCACGTGGGTATCCACCCGGTGGTGGTCCACGGCGGCGGCCCCCAGATCAACTCCATGCTGGGCCGGCTGGGCATCGAATCCGAGTTCAAAGGCGGCCTGCGCGTCACCACCCCGGAAGCCATGGACGTGGTCCGCATGGTCCTCACCGGCCAGGTGGGGCGCGAACTGGTGGGCCTGATCAACTCCCACGGGCCCTACGCCGTCGGCATGTCCGGCGAAGACGGCGGGCTGCTGCGCGCCGTCCGCACCGGCACCGTGGTGGACGGCGAAGACATCGACCTCGGGCTCGTGGGCGAGGTGGTCGGCGTCGACCCCGCGGGCATCGTGGACATCCTGGCCGCCGGCCGCATCCCGGTGATCTCCACCGTGGCCCCGGAGATTGTCGACGGCGGGGAGAACGTGCCAGGTGCCGGGCGTTTCCAGCCCACCGGCCAGGTCCTGAACGTCAACGCGGACACCGCGGCCGCCGCCGTCGCCTCGGCACTGGGCGCCTCCAAGCTGGTCATCCTGACCGACGTCGAAGGCCTGTATGCCAACTGGCCGGACAAGTCCTCCCTGATTTCATCGCTGACGGCCTCCGAGCTGCGGAAGATGCTGCCCCGGCTCGAATCGGGCATGATCCCCAAGATGGCCGCGTGCCTGAAGGCCATCGACGAGGGCGTGGAGCGCGCGCACATCGTGGACGGGCGCCTGCCCCACTCCATGCTTCTTGAAACATTTACGACGGCGGGCATCGGCACCCAGGTGGTCCCGGACGAGGAGAACAACGCATGAGTAAGCACACCGCAGAGGTTGAGCTTGTCGAAACCCCGGTGGCCGAACTGGTGCAAACCAAGGGCCACGCGGGCTCCGAGTGGCTCTCCCGCTACTCCACCTCGCTGATGAACGTCTTCGGCACGCCCCAGCGCGTCCTGGTCCGCGGCGCCGGCTGCCTGGTGTGGGACGCCGACGGCAAGGAATACCTGGACCTGCTCGGCGGTATCGCCGTCAACGCCCTCGGCCACGCCCACCCCTTCGTGACCTCAGTCATCGCCAGCCAGCTGGCAACCCTGGGCCATGTCTCGAACTTCTTCACCAGCCCCACGCAGGTGGCCTTGGCGGAGAAACTTTTGGAGCTCACCCACGCCCCTGCCGGGTCCAAGGTGTTCTTCAGCAACTCCGGCACGGAAGCGAACGAGGCAGCGTTCAAGCTTGCCCGCCGCAACACCGGCGCCGGCGACACCAAGCGGAGCAAAATCATCGCCCTCGAAGGCGCTTTCCATGGCCGGACCATGGGTGCCCTGGCGCTGACCGCCAAGGAAGCCTACCGGGCACCGTTCGAACCGCTGCCCGGTGGCGTGGTGCACATTCCGTTCGGCGACATCGCTGCGCTGCAGGCAGCAGTGGATGACACCGTTGCCGCCGTCTTCCTGGAGCCCATCCAGGGCGAGGCCGGCGTCCGGCCGCTGCCCCCGGGCTACCTGCAGGCTGCCCGTGAGGCCACCACCAAGGCGGGAGCACTCCTGATCCTCGACGAGGTCCAGACCGGCATCGGGCGGACCGGCAAGTGGCTGGCCAGCGAAGACGCCGGGATCGTCCCCGACGCCGTCACCCTGGCCAAGGGCCTCGGTGGCGGATTCCCCATCGGCGCCCTGATCACCATGGGTGAGCAGACGTCGTCGTTGCTGTCCGCCGGCCAGCACGGCACCACGTTCGGCGGCAACCCGGTGGCCACGGCGGCCGCCCTGGCCACCCTCCACGCGCTCGAAAGCCAGGACGTCCTGGCCAACGCCACCGCGGTGGGTGCGCACCTTCGCTCCGCACTGGCCGCGGTCACCGGCGTCACCGAGGTCCGGGGTGAAGGGCTGCTGATCGGCTTCGACCTCGACGCCGACGTCGCCCCCGCCGTCGTGCAGGCCGCCCTCGACGCAGGCTTCATCGTCAACAGTCCCGGCCCGCGCACCATCCGCCTGGCACCGCCGCTGATCCTCACCACAGCCCAGGCGGACACCTTCCTCGCCGCTTTCCCGGCAATCCTCCAGACAGCTAAGGACGCCCAGTGACCACCGCAACCCGGCACTTCCTCAAGGACACCGACCTCAGCCCCGCCGAGCAGGCAGAGGTCCTGGAACTCGCAGCCCGGATGAAGGCCGCCCCGTACAGCGTCCAGCCGTTCGCCGCTGAGCGCAGCGGACGCAAGACCGTGGCCGTCATCTTCGACAAGACCTCCACCCGGACCCGCGTCTCGTTCGCCACGGGCATCGCCGACATGGGTGGCAATGCCCTGATCATCAATCCCGGCGAGGCGCAGATCGGGCACAAGGAATCCGTGGAGGACACCGCCAAGGTCCTCGAACGGATGGTGTCCACCATCGTTTGGCGCACCGGCGCGCACTCCGGGCTGGTGGCCATGGCTGCCAACTCCAAAGTCCCGGTCATCAACGCCCTGTGCGACGACTACCACCCTTGCCAGCTCCTGGCCGACCTCCTCGCCGTCAAGGAACACAAGGGCGAACTGAAGGGGCTCACCATGAGCTACCTCGGCGACGCCGCCAACAACATGGCCAACTCCTACCTGCTGGCCGGCGTCACGGCCGGGATGCACGTCCGCATTGCCGGTCCGGAAGGCTACCTGCCGGCCGCGGACATCGTGGCGGCCGCGAAGGAACGGGCGGCCGAAACCGGCGGTTCCGTGCTGGTCACCACCGATGCGAAGGAAGCCCTGCAGGGAGCGGACGTGGTGGCCACCGACACGTGGGTTTCCATGGGGCAGGAAGCCGAGAAGGAAGCACGGCTCCAGCTGTTCCGGGACTACTCCGTCGATTCGGACGCCCTGGCACTCGCCGCGGAAGACGCCGTCGTGCTCCACTGCCTGCCTGCCTATCGCGGTTACGAAATCTCAGCGGACGTCATCGACGGACCCCAGTCCATCGTCTGGGACGAGGCGGAAAACCGCCTGCACGCCCAGAAGGCCCTGATGGCCTGGCTGATGCACCGGTCCGGCCTGGCCGTCGTTGACGGCCTTTCCCCCGTTGAAGGTGCCGGGGAGAGCACGTTCCAGTGACCGCCCAGCCGTCCTCCCCGGGCAGCAGCCCGGCCACCAAGACCGCCCGGCAGGCACGCATCACCGCCATCCTTACCGGGCAGTCCGTTCGTTCGCAGGCTGAGCTTGCGGCGCTGCTGGCGGACGACGGCGTGCAGGTCACCCAGGCAACCCTGTCCCGGGACCTGGTGGAACTGGGTGCGGTCCGCGTCCGTGGCAAGGAAGGCGTCCTGGTGTACGCCGTCCCCGGCGAAGGCGGTGAACGGGCCGCGAAGAGCGGCGTCACGCAGGAAATCCTGGACGCGCGGCTGGCCCGGCTGTGCAGCGAACTGCTGGTCACGGCGGAAGCCTCCGCCAACATCGCCGTCCTGCGGACCCCGCCCGGTGCCGCGAACTTCCTGGCCCTGGCCATCGACCACTCCGTAATGCCATCCATCCTGGGCACCATCGCAGGGGACGACACCGTCCTGCTGGTGTCACGCGATCCGCTGGGCGGCCCGGACCTCGCAGCCCGCTTCCTGCAACTGGCCGAGGAAGCCGGGCAATAAGCTTGACGACAGAACATCAACCAACCCCAACAAGGAGCATTTAAAGTGACTGAACGCATTGTGCTGGCCTACTCCGGCGGCCTGGACACGTCAGTAGCCATCGGCTGGATCGGTGAAGCCACCGGTGCCGAGGTCATCGCCGTGGCGGTCGACGTCGGACAGGGCGGCGAATCGCTGGAAACCATCCGCCAGCGCGCCCTCGGTTGCGGCGCCGTCGAGGCCTACGTCGCGGACGCCTCGGACGAGTTCGCCAACGAATACTGCGTGCCCACGCTGAAGGCCAACGCCCTGTACCAGGGCCACTACCCGCTGGTGTCCGCCATCTCCCGCCCGGTGATCGTCAAGCACCTGGTGAAGGCCGCCCGCGAATTCGGCGCCACCACCGTGGCCCACGGCTGCACCGGCAAGGGCAACGACCAGGTCCGCTTCGAAGTGGGCATCCAGACCCTCGGCCCGGACCTGAAGTGCATCGCCCCGGTCCGCGACCTCGCCCTGACCCGCGACAAGGCCATCGCCTTCGCCGAGGAAAAGGGACTGCCCATCGAGACCACCAAGAAGAACCCGTACTCGATCGACCAGAACGTCTGGGGCCGCGCCGTGGAAACCGGCTACCTCGAGGACATCTGGAACGCCCCCACCAAGGACATCTACGACTACACCGCCACCCCGGAGTTCCCGCCGGCACCGGATGAAGTCACCATCTCCTTCGAGGCAGGCGTCCCCGTCGCGATCGACGGCGTCAAGGTCACCCCGCTGCAGGCCATCAAGGAACTCAACCGCCGCGCCGGTGCCCAGGGCGTGGGCCGCATCGACGTCGTCGAGGACCGCCTGGTGGGCATCAAGTCCCGCGAAATCTACGAGGCCCCCGGTGCCATGGCGCTGATCACCGCGCACAAGCACCTGGAGGACATCACCATCGAGCGCGAGCAGGCCCGCTTCAAGGCCACCGTTGGCCAGCGCTGGGCCGAACTTGTCTACGACGGACAGTGGTTCTCCCCGCTCAAGCGCTCCCTGGACGCCTTCATCGAGGACACCCAGAAGTACGTCTCCGGCGACATCCGCATGACCCTCCACGGTGGCCAGGCCATCGTCAACGGCCGCCGCTCCGACACCTCGCTGTACGACTTCTCGCTGGCCACCTACGACACCGGCGACACCTTCGACCAGTCCCAGGCCAAGGGCTTCATCGAGCTGTGGGGCATGTCCGCCAAGGTTGCCTCCGGCCGCGACATCCGCGTCGCAGGAAAGTAACCCGGATGGCTGAGCTCAAGTCCGAAGCCACCAACACGGGTGCGCTGTGGGGCGGCCGGTTCGCCGGCGGCCCCGCGGACGCCCTCGCGGCGCTGAGCAAGTCCACGCACTTCGACTGGCGCCTGGCCCGTTACGACATAGCCGGCTCCAAGGCGCACGCGCGCGTGCTGCACAAGGCCGGACTGCTCGACGACGGCGAGCTGGCGGGGATGCTGGACGCCCTGGACCGCCTGGACGCGGACGTCGCCTCCGGCGCATACACCCCGGCCGAGTCTGACGAGGACGTGCACGGTTCGCTGGAACGCGGCCTGATCGAGCGCGCCGGCGCCCAGCTCGGCGGCAAGCTCCGCGCCGGCCGGTCGCGTAACGACCAGGTGGCCACTTTGGGCCGGATGTTCCTGCGCGACCATGCACGGATCATTGCCCGGGGCGTCTTGGCAACAGTGGATGCCCTGGTGGAGCAGGCCAAGGCGCACCACGGTGTTGCCATGCCGGGCCGCACCCACCTGCAGCACGCCCAGCCGGTCCTGCTCAGCCACCACCTGCTGGCCCACGCCTGGGCACTGCTGCGCGACGTGCAGCGGCTCCGGGACTGGGACAAGCGGGCCGGGGTCTCGCCCTACGGCTCCGGTGCGCTGGCCGGCTCCTCGTTGGGGCTGGACCCCGAAGCGGTGGCGGCTGACCTCGGGTTCTACTCGGCCACGCACAACTCGATCGACGGCACCGCGTCCCGCGACGTCTTCGCCGAGTTCGCCTGGGTTTGCTCGATGATCGGCGTGGACCTGTCCCGGATCTCAGAGGAAGTGATCTTCTGGGCCACGAAGGAGTTCTCCTTCGTCACCCTGCACGATTCCTATTCCACCGGCTCCTCGATCATGCCGCAGAAGAAGAACCCGGACGTGGCAGAGCTGGCCCGCGGCAAGGCAGGGCGCCTGATCGGCAACCTGACCGGGCTGCTGGCCACGCTTAAGGGCCTGCCGCTCGCGTACAACCGCGACCTGCAGGAGGACAAGGAACCGGTGTTCGACGCCGCCGACACCCTGGAGCTCTTGCTCCCGGCCGTCTCCGGCATGATCGCCACCCTAAAGTTCAATACGGAACGGATGGAGTCCCTGGCCCCGCAGGGTTTCGCGCTGGCCACGGACATCGCCGAGTGGCTGGTCCGCCAGGGCGTGCCGTTCCGCGAGGCGCACGAGCTCTCCGGTGCCGCGGTCAAGCAGGCCGAGTCCCGCGGCGTGGAGCTGTGGGATCTGACGGATGAGGAGTACGCCGCCATTTCGGAGCACCTCACGCCGGAGGTCCGCACGGTCCTGTCCACGGAAGGTTCGCTGAACAGCCGCAACTCCCAGGGCGGCACGGCACCGGCCGCCGTCGAACGCCAGCTTGTCGCCCTGGAGAGTGAACTCGCGGACGTCCGGGCGTACGCCGGCTGAAACGCCCGCTCGCTTCCTGCCGGTTTTGCGTCAACGCCCGCTCACTTTCTTTACGGAAGTGAGCGGGCGTTGGTAGTTCCACTGCAATATCTGAGCGGGCGTCGGGGGTAGGTGTGGGTGGTTGGGCTTGCTGAAACCCGCATGTGGCTAGGCTGGGTCCATGAGCGAAACGTTCCGGAAGTTCCTTCGCACGCTGCCCGATTTCCCGGCCGACCTGCCCGCCTTCCATCCCGGCAGTGCCCCGCGGGATCCGGCTTTGCTCTTCAAGCAATGGCTGGACGAGGCCTTGGACGCGGGGGAGCAACAGCCGCACGCGTTCAGCCTCGCCACGGTGGATGCCGCGTCCGGGGGCGGCCCGCAGCCTTCTTCCCGGATGCTGATCCTGAAGAACATTGACGACGACGGCTGGCACTTCGCCACGTCCCGCACCTCCCGCAAGGGCAGGGAACTCACGGCGGAGCCGAGGGCTGCGATGAACTTTTACTGGCCACGCCTGGGCCGGCAGGTCCGGCTCACCGGGACGGTGACCGGTCTCTCCGCCGAAGCCTCCAGCCTCGACTGGCACGAACGGCCCCGCGCAGACGGCACCGAAAACCCGAACTGGCAGCTCTATGCACTCCAGCCTCGCGAGATTGAGTTCTGGCAGGCAGCCGCCGACGGCCGGCACGTCCGGCACCGCGTTGGACCGGACGGAACACCGCTGGAATAGCCGCCGCCGCGCCGGGCCCTCCGCTAGGCTGACCGCATGACCTCACCTTCCCCTGCGGCGCTCCAAGCTGAACTGCACAAGGCCGCCGAGGCGCTTGCCGCCGCCCTGGACCGCCTTCCCGACGGCGGCGAAAAGGCGCCGTCAACGCTTCCAGGCTGGAGCCGCGGCCACTTGCTGGCCCACATCGCCGGCATCTGCGACGCCCTCGCCCGGCAGGTGGAGCACGGCCGCCGCGGCGAAAAGGTGGCGCTCTACGACGGCGGCGTAGAGGGACGCAACCGTGCCATCGATCTTGCAGCGGGGCACAGCCTCGGCCAGCACCGCGCCGACATCACCGCAGCCCTCCACCGGGCGCTGGCCGCCTTCGATGCTCTGACCGGTCCTGAGTGGCAGACGCCCATCGCCTTCCGCGACGGAGTCATCTACGACGCAGGCCTGGCGCTGTGGCGCGAACTTGTCATCCACACCTCGGACCTGGATGCCGGCACGGGCCCCGAAACCTGGAACGGCGCCTTCTGCTCGCACCTTTTCGACTTCCTGGCCGCCCGGGTTCCCACGGGAACCCGGCTGGTCCTGCAGCCCGTTGCCCTGCCGCCGATGGGACTCGGCGCCGGCGGCAGCACCGTCGTCGTCAGCGGCATGGTCACTGATATCGCCGCATGGCTCGCCGGCAGGCAGCCATCGCTGGACAGCCTGCGCGCCACCGCCGCCGGCGACGGGACGGACCTTCCGGAGCTGCTGCCCTGGCCTTCGGCGATGCCGGACCCCAAGTAGCCCTACGCGGCCTCGCGGGCCAGCAGGCTCTCCTTGATAGGCAGGCCCCAGCGGAACCCGCCCAAAGAGCCGTCAGTCCGGATCACCCGGTGGCATGGGACAAAAAGGGCCGCCGCGTTGAAGGCGCACGCACTGGCCGCCGCCCGCACTGCCTTGGGGTTCCCTGCCAGGGCCGCGTACTCGCTGTACGTCACCGGGAAACCCGGTTTGACCTCCCGCAGCACATCCCAGGCGTGCGCGCGGAACGGCCCGGACCGCTGCAGGACCGGGACGGCCATGGCGGGCGCCGGGTCGCCGTCGTAGAAGGCCTCGACGGCGGACGAGATTCCCGCCAGGCCGGCCACCTCCTCCACGTCCTCGGGACGCAGCGCGGGGTGGACCTGCCCGATCAATTCGGGCAGGCCGGCCGTCCAGCCCGAGGCCAGGACCATGCCGTCCCTGGCGAGGATGGTAAACGGACCGTCCGGGGTGGACAGTTGCAGCAGTTGGGCTTTCATGGCATCCCTTTCGCGGGGGTGGATGGAGTGGCGGGCCGTGCCGCGGCGCGCCACAAGTGCATGGTGGCGTAGGAACGCCAGGGGCTGGTTTCCCGGAAGTCCGGTGTGAGGGTGTGGCCTCCGGTGCCGAGGGCGCGGATGCCGTTCCGGACGGCGGCGTCGTTGGCGAGGAAGATGTCCGGGGCGCCCAGGACGCGCATTGCCACGTATCCCACCGTCCATGGTCCCACCCCCGGCAGGGGAAGCAGGGCCCCGGTGAGGCTTGGCACATCGTCGCCGTACCCGAATTCGAGCCGCCCGCCGGCCATCGCATCCGCCGCGTTCAGCAGCGATTCGATCCTTCGCCGGGGTCCGCGCAGCACATGCCCCGCTGCGGCGATCTGCGCCGGCGTCGGAAACAGCCGTTCCAGGCCCCCGCCGGGGTCGCTGGAGGGGCTGCCGGCGGCGGCCAGTTGCGTGAGTGCGGTCCGGGCGGCCGCCACCGTGATCTGCTGCCCCACCATGGCCCGCACCAACAGTTCCTGCGGGTCCAGCGCCCCGGGCAGCCTCATCCCGGGGGCAGCTGAAACGGAGTCCGCCAGCCGGGGGTCCGCAGCAAGCGTGCCGTCAATCGCTTCCGGGTCCGCGTCGAGGTCGAACAGCCGCCTCACGCGGCTCAGCAGCGCCGGAAGGTCGCGCAGGTCCACCGCGCCGACGGTGAGGGTCAGCGGCCGCCCCCGCGCGGCGTCGTCGTACTCCACCCGGAACCGGGCGTCGCCGTGCGGGAGGCGGAGGGTCCGGGCATAGGAGGTGGGCGTGCCCTCCTCGATTCCCGGAATGGCACGCACGGCCAGGAAGGAGAAAATACCGGTATCGAAGGGCGCCCGGTAGGGCAGGCTCAGGGTCAGGGCGGTGGCGCCCCCGGCGGCTGCCGGATGCCGGGTGGTCCGCCGCAGTGCCGTGGGGGTCAGGTCGAAGACTTCGGCAATGGTGTCGTTGAACTGCCGGATGCTGCTGAAACCGGCTGCGAAGGCCACATCCGCAAACTTCATGGACGTGGACACCAACAGGGTGCGCGCCGTCTGTGCCCTCGCCGCCCGGGCCAGCGACAACGGACCGGCACCCAGTTCCTGGCCGAGGATGCGGTTGAGCTGCCGGGCGGAGTAGCCCAGCCGGGCAGCAAGACCCGCCACACCGTCCCGGTTGATGACGCCATCGTTGATCAGGCGCATCGCCCGGCCGGCAACGTCTTGGCGCACGTTCCATGCCGGTGTCCCCGGGACAGCCTCCGGCAGGCAACGTTTGCAGGCCCGGTACCCTGCCTCGTGGGCGGCCGCGGACGTCTCGTAGAACGTCACGTTCGATGCCTTTGGCGTCCGGGCCGGGCACGAGGGACGGCAATAGATCCCGGTGGTGCGGACGGCTGTGAAGAACTGGCCATCGAACCGGGGGTCGCGGGCATCGATTGCCCGGTAGCGCTGCCAGAAGTCCATGCCTCCATCCTGCCAGCCCCGCACCACTGCTACTAGCGGAAATCGGACATCGCCGTGGTTGGTGCCGGATGCCCGTTGGTTCCCGCGGGAACAGCGGATTTCTGGGTACAGTCGAGCAATGGATGAGAGCCCTTCAACCACCGGGCCGCTCCGGGATTTCCTGTCCGGGGACGCCCGGGAACTCGCGCCGCTGCTGCTTGGCGCCGTGCTGACCCACGAGTCCCGGGACGGCACCGTGTCCGTGCGGTTGACCGAGGTGGAGGCCTACCTTGGGCCGGAGGACTCCCTGCATCCCGATCCCGGCTCGCACACCTACCGCGGCCCGACGCCCCGCAACGCGCCGATGTTCGGTCCCGCCGGGCACCTCTACGTCTACTTCACCTACGGCATGCATCACTGCACCAACATCGTGTGCGGACCCGACGGGGTGGCTTCCGCCCTGCTGCTGCGGGCCGGGGAAATCGTCGGCGGGCTGGACGTGGCGCAACGCCGGCGTCCGACGTCGAAAACCCCCGCCGACCTTGCCAGCGGCCCGGCCCGCCTGGCCAAGGCGCTGGGCATGACGACGGCGGACAGCGGCCGGGATGCGCTGGCACCGCCGTTCGGGCTGGAGCTTCCCTCCGGTCCGGCCGGTCCCGTCAGCTCCGGTCCGCGGGTGGGCGTGGCCGGGGCCGGGGGATCGGACCGCTACGCCTGGCGGTTCTGGCTCACCGGCGACCCCACGGTTTCCAAATACAAGGCAGCCAAACCGCGGACCCGGAGGCCCGCGGCCGGTGGGCCGCCCGGGGCCGGCACGTTTCGCCTGCGTTAATCGAAATGGCTGTAGAATGGACGGTCTGTCTTTCGCGATAGGGGAACGTTGATGCTCGACGCCGAATTGGCCCACGAACGGGACTATGTTGCCGGCCTGTATGCCCGGCTGGAGGAGCTCCGTGAGGAAAAGCGCCGCCAACTGGCGCAGGTCCGCCGTGCCGGAGCCGTGGGCACCATGCAGAACGTTTCCGAACGTGATGCGTTCGCCGCACTGTATGAGGACCGCCTGGCCCAGCTGGACGCCGTGGATGACCGGCTGGTGTTCGGCCGGCTGGACCTGGATTCCGGCGAGGCCCAGTACATCGGGCGTATCGGGCTGACCACCGAGGACCTGCAGCGGTTGATGGTGGACTGGCGGGCACCCGAGGCCGGCCACTTCTACCAGGCCACCGCCTTCGACCGGCAGGGTGTGCGGCGCCGCCGGCACCTGATCCTGCAGGGCCGCGACGTCAAAGCCATCGAGGACGACGTCCTTGACGCAGGCATGCTGACGGACGCCGAATCGCTCCAGGGCGAAGGGGCCCTGCTTGCCGCCCTGAACTCCAAGCGGACCGGCCGGATGTCGGACATCGTCAGCACCATCCAGTCCGAGCAGGACCGCATCATCCGGTCCTCGATCTCCGGTGCCGTGGTGGTCCAGGGCGGCCCCGGCACGGGCAAGACCGCCGTGGCGCTGCACCGCGCCGCCTACCTGCTCTACACCCATCGTGACCGGCTCAAAAGCGCCGGCGTCCTGCTGGTGGGGCCGTCGTCGTCGTTCATGAAATACATCGAACGGGTGCTGCCCTCGCTCGGCGAGACGGGGGTTGTCATGGCCAGCGTTGGCCGCTTGATGCCGGGCATCCACGCCGTGCCCGAAACCAACGCCGACGTGGCGGCCATCAAGGGGCGCCTGGACATGGCCGCCATCGTGGCCAACGCCGTGTCCAACCGGATGCGTGTCCCCGCCCGGAACCGGATCCTCGAGGTGGACGGGCGCAAGCTGACCTTGACGCCCCGGCAGGTCCGTCGTGCCCGGGAACGTGCACGCGCCACCGGGAAGCCGTACAACGAGGCCCGGGTGACGTTCGTCAAGATCCTGCTGCGCGAGCTGACCGAGGAGATGACCGAACTCGTTGAGGCCGGGAGCATCGGGAACAATGCGGACCGCTCGTACCTGGCCGAGGATGTGCGCACTGCCCGGGACGTGCGGATTGCGCTGAACTTGTGCTGGATGCCGATGACTCCGGAAAAGCTGATCTCGGACCTCTTCAGCAAGCCGGAAATCCTGGAATTCTGCACCCCCAACATGACACCGGAGGAGCGGGCGCTGCTGCTGCGCCCCGCCGACGCTCCCTGGACCGAGCCGGACGTGCCGCTGCTGGATGAGGCCGCCGAGCTGCTGGGCGAGCTGGACCCGGCCGCCGGACGGGGGCTGGCCCAGCAGGAGCACGACCGGGCCCGGGACCTTGCCAACGCAAAACAGACCCTGGTCAACATGCAGGCTGCCGGCGTGGACCCGCTGATGTCCGCTGAGGAGCTTGCTGAACAGAACCAGGAGCAGGGCGCCCGGCAGACCGCTGCCGAGCGTGCCACGAGTGACCGGACCTGGGCATTCGGGCACATCGTGGTGGACGAGGCGCAGGAACTCTCGCCCATGCAGTGGCGGCTGCTGGTCCGGCGCTGCCCGCTGAAGTCCTTCACCATCGTGGGGGACATCGCCCAGACCAGTTCCGTGGCCGGTGCCAACTCCTGGCAGGGCGCACTGGCCCCGATGTTCGGTGACCGGTGGCAGCTGGAAGAGTTGACGGTCAATTACCGTACGCCGTCCCAGATCGCCGAGGCCGCGGTCAGAATGGCCAACGCCGCCGGCCTGGTGGTGTCCGCTCCCAAGGCCGTACGTGAAGGACGCTGGTCACCCATCATCGATGAGGTTGCTGCCGGCGGCGTGGTGGACCGGCTTCTCGAGGTCCTTCCGGAGGAGTTGGGAGCGCTCGACGGCGGCCTGCTCGCCGTCATCGCCGACGGTGACCTCCTGCCCCAGGCAACTTCCGCCCTGCGTGCGGCCTACGGCCGGCGGATCGGTACCGGCGCGGGAAGCTACGAACAGGACATCGTGGTAATCAGCCCGCGCGAGGCGAAGGGACTGGAGTTCGACGGTGTGGTGGTGCTGGAACCTTCCGTCATGCTCAACCACGAGCACGGCAAGGTGGGGGATCTCTACGTTGCCATGACCCGCGCCACGCAGCGGCTCCGGTTGATTGCCGCAGAACCTGTACCGGCCGGAATAGCCGGCTGACCGGGGTCCCGGCGTTACTGCTAACTTAGGAAGCGTGCCTGAACTGAACAACCTCGAACCGCAGCGCAACGACCCCACTTTCGCCAACATTTGGCAGGAACTGAAGTGGCGTGGGCTGGTCCATGTCTCCACGGACGAAGCAGAGCTGGAGAAGCTCCTCGCCAATGGGCCGGTCACCTACTATTGCGGCTTCGACCCCACCGCGCCGAGCCTGCACCTGGGCAACCTGGTCCAGCTGCTGGTCATGCGGCGGCTCCAGCTGGCCGGGCATAAACCGCTGGGGCTGGTTGGCGGTTCCACCGGCATGATCGGCGATCCCCGTCCGACGGCGGAGCGCACCTTGAACACCAAGGACACGGTTGCGGAGTGGGTCGGCTACCTCCAGGCCCAAGTCAGCCGCTTCCTCAGCTTTGAAGGGGACAACGCTGCAAGGATCGTGAACAACCTGGACTGGACGGCGCCGTTGAGCGCCATCGACTTCCTGCGTGAAGTGGGCAAGCACTTCCGGGTGGGCACCATGCTGCGCAAGGACGCTGTGGCCTCCCGGCTGAACTCCGATGAAGGCATCAGCTACACCGAATTCAGCTACCAGATCCTGCAGGGCATGGACTACCTCCAGCTCTACCGCGACTACGGCTGCGTACTGCAGACCGGCGGCTCCGACCAGTGGGGCAACCTCACCAGCGGTACGGAGCTGATCCGCAAGGTGGAGGGCAAGAGCGTACACGCCCTCGGCACTCCCTTGATCACCAACTCCGATGGAACCAAGTTCGGCAAGAGCGAGGGCAACGCCATTTGGCTCGATGCCGGCATGTGCAGCCCGTATGCGTTCTACCAGTTCTGGCTCAACACGTCCGATGCCGACGTCGTGGACCGGCTCAAGGTCTTCACCTTCCTGACGCGGGCCGAGATCGAAGAGATCGCAGTTTCGGTGGCGGAGCGTCCCTTTGCCAGGGAAGGCCAGCGGAAGTTGGCTTTCGAGGTCACCTCGCTGGTGCATGGCGTCGACGCCACCGAGAAGGTCATTGCCGCCTCGGCGGCGCTCTTTGGCAACGGCGACCTGGCCGCGCTGGACAAGGCAACCCTGCAGGCGGCAACCTCCGAACTTCCCACCACCACGGTGCAGGTGGACGGGATGGGAATCGTCGACCTCCTGGTTGCGTCCGGACTTTCCGAAAGCAAGTCGGCTGCCCGGAGAACCGTGGGGGAGGGCGGCGCCTACGTCAACAACGAGAAAGTCTCGGATCCTGAGGCCGTGATTTCCGAGTCTGAACTCCTGCATGGCCAGTATTTGCTCCTGCGCAGGGGCAAGAAGAACCTGGCCACGGTTGAGGTGCTGGTTCCCTAGCACCTTCGGATGCTTGATGCACGCCTCTCGGCAGCCGATTTGCACGGCCGCCGGGGGGCGTGTATTGTTTTCTGAGTCGCCGCCGCTGAGTGGCGACAACCCCCAACTGATGAGAAGCAATTCTTACCGCGCACAGCGTGGAACTGGAGAAATTGCTTCCCATTCTGCTGGGCGGATTCATTCCACCGAGTGAATTCCGGAAAAATAACCGGATTTGCGAAAGTGAATATGAATGAAATAAGATGGAAACATCGCAGCGAAGAAATACGGAATATATAGTTCAGTTTACTGAATTTCTTCCGGGAATATTCGAATGTGTCTGTTGTTTGAGAACTCAATAGTGTGCCAAGTTTGTTGATACCAATTGTTTTATGGATTGGTTGAATTGACTGGATCCGCCACCCCGTGGTGTGGTCTGGTTTTTACAGCTGGTTTCAAATTTTGTGCAGCCGGGTGTGGTGTTATTTCCACCTGCTTGGTTGTGTCTGTTTTTCTTCAACGGAGAGTTTGATCCTGGCTCAGGATGAACGCTGGCGGCGTGCTTAACACATGCAAGTCGAACGATGAACTGGTGCTTGCACTGGGGATTAGTGGCGAACGGGTGAGTAACACGTGAGTAACCTGCCCTTGACTCTGGGATAAGCCTGGGAAACTGGGTCTAATACCGGATATGACCTTCCATCGCATGGTGGTTGGTGGAAAGCTTTTGTGGTTTTGGATGGACTCGCGGCCTATCAGCTTGTTGGTGGGGTAATGGCCTACCAAGGCGACGACGGGTAGCCGGCCTGAGAGGGTGACCGGCCACACTGGGACTGAGACACGGCCCAGACTCCTACGGGAGGCAGCAGTGGGGAATATTGCACAATGGGCGGAAGCCTGATGCAGCGACGCCGCGTGAGGGATGACGGCCTTCGGGTTGTAAACCTCTTTCAGTAGGGAAGAAGCGAAAGTGACGGTACCTGCAGAAGAAGCGCCGGCTAACTACGTGCCAGCAGCCGCGGTAATACGTAGGGCGCAAGCGTTATCCGGAATTATTGGGCGTAAAGAGCTCGTAGGCGGTTTGTCGCGTCTGCCGTGAAAGTCCGGGGCTCAACTCCGGATCTGCGGTGGGTACGGGCAGACTAGAGTGATGTAGGGGAGACTGGAATTCCTGGTGTAGCGGTGAAATGCGCAGATATCAGGAGGAACACCGATGGCGAAGGCAGGTCTCTGGGCATTAACTGACGCTGAGGAGCGAAAGCATGGGGAGCGAACAGGATTAGATACCCTGGTAGTCCATGCCGTAAACGTTGGGCACTAGGTGTGGGGGACATTCCACGTTTTCCGCGCCGTAGCTAACGCATTAAGTGCCCCGCCTGGGGAGTACGGCCGCAAGGCTAAAACTCAAAGGAATTGACGGGGGCCCGCACAAGCGGCGGAGCATGCGGATTAATTCGATGCAACGCGAAGAACCTTACCAAGGCTTGACATGAACCGGTAATACCTGGAAACAGGTGCCCCGCTTGCGGTCGGTTTACAGGTGGTGCATGGTTGTCGTCAGCTCGTGTCGTGAGATGTTGGGTTAAGTCCCGCAACGAGCGCAACCCTCGTTCTATGTTGCCAGCACGTGATGGTGGGGACTCATAGGAGACTGCCGGGGTCAACTCGGAGGAAGGTGGGGACGACGTCAAATCATCATGCCCCTTATGTCTTGGGCTTCACGCATGCTACAATGGCCGGTACAAAGGGTTGCGATACTGTGAGGTGGAGCTAATCCCAAAAAGCCGGTCTCAGTTCGGATTGGGGTCTGCAACTCGACCCCATGAAGTCGGAGTCGCTAGTAATCGCAGATCAGCAACGCTGCGGTGAATACGTTCCCGGGCCTTGTACACACCGCCCGTCAAGTCACGAAAGTTGGTAACACCCGAAGCCGGTGGCCTAACCCCTTGTGGGAGGGAGCTGTCGAAGGTGGGACTGGCGATTGGGACTAAGTCGTAACAAGGTAGCCGTACCGGAAGGTGCGGCTGGATCACCTCCTTTCTAAGGAGCACCTACAACGGTTGCTGTCCCGTGTATGCGGGGTGGTGGTGTTGTCAGGAGTAAAGGCCCGTTTCGCGGACGAGTGTTTCGTGGCGGGTGCTCAAGGGTGGAATATCAACAAATAGCGGTCGTGGTGTTTTCTGCTTGTCTTAGTACGAGCCAGTGATGGTTCTGGAACGGTGGGTGGGTGATGGCGCGGTTTAGTGTTTGGCACACTGTTGGGTCCTGAGGCAACAGGGCCACGGACGGCTCCTGCCTGTTTGGGTGGGGGTTGTTGGTGGGTTTGTTTGTTTCTGGTTTCCTGGCTGCATCGATCATGCATGGGTGCGTCTGCTGTTGCGGGCGTGGTGTGTGGGGTGTGTGGTTTGGGGTTGTTGTTTGAGAACTACATAGTGGACGCGAGCATCTTGTATAAGAAGCAATTTCCAAGAATATGAACCTGGATCTGGCTGCGCTGTTGATGCCCTTTGTGGGTGTTGGGGTGTGGTTGGTTTTTGTGGTTCTCTCGAGAAATTTTTTTGATCTTTGTGGTCAAGTTTTTAAGAGCACACGGTGGATGCCTTGGCATTAGGAGCCGAAGAAGGACGTAGGAATCTGCGATAAGCCTGGGGGAGTCGATAACCGGACTGTGATCCCAGGGTGTCCGAATGGGGAAACCCCGCCAAGCGCGCGAGTGACTTGGTGACCCGTACCTGAACACATAGGGTGCGTGGGGGGAACGCGGGGAAGTGAAACATCTCAGTACCCGCAGGAAGAGAAAACAATAGTGATTCCGTTAGTAGTGGCGAGCGAACGCGGATCAGGCTAAACCGTTCCATGTGTGATAGCCGGCGGGCGTTGCATGGTCGGGGTTGTGGGACTTTCCATACCAGTTCTGCCGGGCTGGTGGGGTGTGATGTGCGCGCATAGGTGAACGGTTTTGAAAGGCCGGCCAGAGAGGGTGTTAGTCCCGTAACCGTAATGTGTTTGTGCCGCCTGTGAGAGTATCCCAAGTAGTACGGGGCCCGAGAAATCCCGTGCGAATCTGTCAGGACCACCTGATAAGCCTAAATACTCCCTAATGACCGATAGCGGACCAGTACCGTGAGGGAAAGGTGAAAAGTACCCCGGGAGGGGAGTGAAACAGTACCTGAAACCGTGTGCTTACAATCCGTCGGAGCCAGTCTGATTCTGGTGACGGCGTGCCTTTTGAAGAATGAGCCTGCGAGTTAGTGTTACGTCGCGAGGTTAACCCGTGTGGGGCAGCCGTAGCGAAAGCGAGTCTGAATAGGGCGTTGCAGTGGCGTGATCTAGACCCGAAGCGAAGTGATCTACCCATGGCCAGGTTGAAGCGACGGTAAGACGTCGTGGAGGACCGAACCCACTTCAGTTGAAAATGGAGGGGATGAGCTGTGGGTAGGGGTGAAAGGCCAATCAAACTTCGTGATAGCTGGTTCTCCCCGAAATGCATTTAGGTGCAGCGTTGCGTGTTTCTTGCTGGAGGTAGAGCTACTGGATGGCTAATGGGCCCTACAAGGTTACTGACGTCAGCCAAACTCCGAATGCCGGTAAGTGAGAGCGCAGCAGTGAGACTGTGGGGGATAAGCTTCATAGTCGAGAGGGAAACAGCCCAGACCACCAACTAAGGCCCCTAAGCGTGTGCTAAGTGGGAAAGGATGTGGAGTTGCCCAGACAACCAGGAGGTTGGCTTAGAAGCAGCCACCCTTAAAAGAGTGCGTAATAGCTCACTGGTCAAGTGATTCCGCGCCGACAATGTAGCGGGGCTCAAGTACACCGCCGAAGTTGTGGCATTCAAACATTTACTAAGCCTTCGTGGTTCAGGTGTTTGGATGGGTAGGGGAGCGTCGTGTGGGCGGTGAAGTCGCGGTGTAAACCAGCGGTGGAGCCTACACGAGTGAGAATGCAGGCATGAGTAGCGAAAGACGGGTGAGAAACCCGTCCGCCGAATGATCAAGGGTTCCAGGGTCAAGCTAATCTGCCCTGGGTAAGTCGGGACCTAAGGCGAGGCCGACAGGCGTAGTCGATGGACAACGGGTTGATATTCCCGTACCGGCGAAAAACCGTCCATGTTGAACAGGGGATACTAACCGCCCGAGACCTGCCCGCTCACCCTTGTGGTGTTGTGGGTTTTGGTGGAGCGCGGGACCTGATCCTGGGAGGCAAGCGTATTAACAGGTGTGACGCAGGAAGGTAGCCGAGCCGGGCGATGGTTGTCCCGGTCTAAGGATGTAGGGCGAGTGGTAGGCAAATCCGCCACTCATGGTGCCTGAGATCTGATGGGACCCCCGTTTGGGGGGATTTGGTGATCCTATGCTGCCGAGAAAAGCATCGACGCGAGGTTTTAGCCGCCCGTACCCCAAACCGACACAGGTGATCAGGTAGAGAATACTAAGGCGATCGAGAGAATTATGGTTAAGGAACTCGGCAAAATGCCCCCGTAACTTCGGGAGAAGGGGGGCCCCAACCTTGATACACCTTCGCGGTGTGGAGGGGATCGGGGCCGCAGAGACCAGGGGGAAGCGACTGTTTACTAAAAACACAGGTCCGTGCGAAGTCGCAAGACGATGTATACGGACTGACTCCTGCCCGGTGCTGGAAGGTTAAGAGGACCGGTTAGCCTCACGGCGAAGCTGAGAATTTAAGCCCCAGTAAACGGCGGTGGTAACTATAACCATCCTAAGGTAGCGAAATTCCTTGTCGGGTAAGTTCCGACCTGCACGAATGGAGTAACGACTTCCCCGCTGTCTCAACCATAAACTCGGCGAAATTGCAGTACGAGTAAAGATGCTCGTTACGCGCAGCAGGACGGAAAGACCCCGAGACCTTTACTATAGTTTGGTATTGGTGTTCGGAGTGGCTTGTGTAGGATAGGTGGGAGACGTTGAAGCCCGGACGCCAGTTCGGGTGGAGTCATCGTTGAAATACCACTCTGGTCACTTTGGACATCTAACTTCGGCCCGTAATCCGGGTCAGGGACAGTGCCTGATGGGTAGTTTAACTGGGGCGGTTGCCTCCTAAAAAGTAACGGAGGCGCCCAAAGGTTCCCTCAGCCTGGTTGGCAATCAGGTGTCGAGTGTAAGTGCACAAGGGAGCTTGACTGTGAGAGAGACATCTCGAGCAGGGACGAAAGTCGGGACTAGTGATCCGGCGGTACATTGTGGAATGGCCGTCGCTCAACGGATAAAAGGTACCTCGGGGATAACAGGCTGATCTTGCCCAAGAGTCCATATCGACGGCATGGTTTGGCACCTCGATGTCGGCTCGTCGCATCCTGGGGCTGGAGTAGGTCCCAAGGGTTGGGCTGTTCGCCCATTAAAGCGGTACGCGAGCTGGGTTTAGAACGTCGTGAGACAGTTCGGTCCCTATCCGCTGCGCGCGCAGGAAATTTGAGAAGGGCTGTCCTTAGTACGAGAGGACCGGGACGGACGAACCTCTGGTGTGTCAGTTGTACTGCCAAGTGCACCGCTGATTAGCTACGTTCGGATGGGATAACCGCTGAAAGCATCTAAGCGGGAAGCTCGCTTCAAGATGAGATTTCCATACACTTTATGTGTGAGAGGCCCCCAGCCAGACCACTGGGTTGATAGGCCGGATGTGGAAGCGAGGACTAACGACTCGTGAAGCTGACCGGTACTAATAGGCCAACAACTTACACCACACAGATACATACAAATTCTGCTTGCGTCCACTATGTGGTTCCCAACCAACAACCCCGACAACACCCGGGGTTTGATACGGCACGGAACCAACAACTGAATAACAACACCACACATGTTGTAACCACACAGTCTTCCCACCAACCCCAGGGTTGGGACGGGTAACAAGGTTACGGCGGTCATAGCGTGGGGGAAACGCCCGGTCCCATTCCGAACCCGGAAGCTAAGACCCACAGCGCCGATGGTACTGCACCCGGGAGGGTGTGGGAGAGTAGGACACCGCCGGACACACACATTGGTCGAGGCCCCAACCACACGGTTGGGGCCTCCCACATTTAAAAACACCACCACCCACCACACGCCCACGCCCGCTCACCCCCGACACTTAACCCCGCAACCCCCGCCCACATCTGAGCGGGCGTTGGGGGAGAAGCTGCAGGAAGTGAGCGGGCGTCGGGGTTGGAGCTGCAGGATCTGAGCGGGCGTTCGGGTTGAGGCTGCAGGATGTGAGCGGGCGTTCGGAGCACGAGCCAGGCCTCATCTGTGAAGATTGCCACGATTCGGCCGTCAAGGCTTTCGCCGTCCCGGGGGATTTGGCGTCTCCACTAGAATTGATGAAGATACACGGACTTCGAAGCGCTTGATTTCGGGTTGCGTAGGAAACAAAACGAGCGGCTGCAGTTGCGCCAGTGGTCGGCTCATAACAGGAGGAATCCAAATGGCCGAGCACAACGGTGGCAACCGCGGCAATGACCGGGGGGCCTTCCGGGGCAACAACAATTCCGGCGGGGACCCTCGCGGGTTCCGCTCCAGGTCGGACCGTGACCCCCGTGGCGGTTCTGCAGGTGGCGGGGATCGTGATAGTAAGCCGTTTGGTGATCGTCCGCGCCGTGACGGTGAAGGGGATCGTCGCGGATTCAGCGGTGGTGGTGATCGTGATCGTAAGCCTTTCGGTGATCGTGATCGTAAGCCGTTTGGTGATCGTCCGCGTCGTGATGGCGAGGGGGATCGTCGTGGATTCAGCGGCGGCGGTGACCGTGACCGTAAGCCGTTCGGTGACCGTGACCGTAAGCCGTTCGGTGACCGTGACCGTAAGCCGTTCGGTGACCGTCCCCGTCGCGATGGCGAGGGTGACCGCCGCGGATTCAGCGGCGGCGGTGACCGTGACCGTAAGCCGTTCGGGGATCGTCCGCGTCGTGATGGCGAGGGGGATCGTCGTGGATTCAGCGGCGGCGGTGACCGTGACCGTAAGCCGTTCGGTGACCGCGATCGTAAGCCGTTTGGTGACCGTCCCCGTCGCGATGGTGAGGGTGACCGACGTGGATTCAGCGGGGGCGAGAACCGCAAGCCGTTCGGGGACCGCCAGGACCGCGCGCCCCGTAGTTTCGATCGTGGAGACTCCCGTTCAGACTCCGGGCGGGGCGGCTCGGGTCCCCGTGGCTTCGGCCGTGACCGCCAGGAGGAGCGCCCCGTCCGCGTGCCGAACGCAGCCGATCTCCGCAGCGCCAACCGGCCGGACCGCGAACGTTCGCCCGAAATCGATGAGGACGTCACGGGCAAGGAACTGGACCGCGCCACCCACCACCAGATCAAGACCCTCGAGCCGAAGAGCGCTGAGTGGGTGGCCCGCCACCTGGTGATGGCCGGCCGGTTGATCGATGACGAACCTGAGCTGGCGTTCCAGCATGCCCTCGCCGCGAGCCGGCGTGGTGGACGGCTTGCGGCCGTCCGTGAAGCGGTGGGCCTGACCGCCTACGCCGCCGGGCATTACGGCGAGGCGCTCCGCGAATTCCGCACGTTCCGCCGGATCAGCGGCTCCAACGTCCACCTACCTGTCATGGCCGACTGCGAACGCGGCCTGGGACGTCCGGACAGGGCGCTGGACGTTGCCCGTTCCGAGGAAGCCCAGGACCTTGACGCACCCGGCAAAGTGGAACTGGCTATCGTCGCCGCCGGCGCCCGCACCGACCTCGGCCAGCTGGATGCCGCTGTAGCCGAGCTCGAGATCCAGCAGCTGGACATCAACCGCGCATTCTCCTACAGCCCGCGGCTGTTCCGCGCCTACGCTGACGCCCTCGCCGCTGTTGGCCGCCAAGCAGAGTCGGAGAAGTGGAGCAGGCAGGCCGTCGTTGCCGAAAACGCCCTCGGCCAGGGCGTCGATGAAGAACCCGAAATCATCGACCTCGGCTGGGACGAAGAGGAAGAAGCCCGGGAAGAAGCCGAACGCCGTAAGCTGCTGGACCGTGCGTCCGCGTCCCCGGAAGCACGGGGCTCCGAAACCGAAGACGCCGCCGCTCCTTCCCCGGAAAGCGCCCAGGCTGGTCGCGCCACCGCGGCCAAGACGGTCCAGGACAGCAACCTCGACGACCAGGACGCCGACTACTTCGTCTCCGACGACGCCGAATCCGACCCGGACTCGGTGGAAGAGGACGAGCTTGTTACCGATGCCTCGGAACAAAGCCACGAAGACGGGGCAGCCAGCGCCCAGCACTCCGACGAACGCCGGGAGGACTGACGCCGGATGAGTGACGCTTCCCTGGTTTCCCGCTTCGACGCACTCCTCGCAGACCTGGACGGCGTGGTCTACGCCGGCCCGCACGCCATCCCGGGAGCCGTCGATGCGCTGAAGCAGCTCTCCGGGCTGGGCATCGGGCTGGGCTACGTAACGAACAACGCCTCCCGCTCCCCGGCGGAGGTGGCCGGGCACCTTCGCGAGCTTGGTGCCCCGGCAGAGGACAACCAGGTGGTCAGCTCGTCCCAAGCGGCGGCGGACCTGCTGGCCTCGCTTCTCCCGGCCGGCTCACGGGTCCTGATCACCGGCAGTTCCGCGCTGGCCCGGGAAATAGAGTTGGCAGGCCTGGTACCGGTTGGCAGCCAGGACGAGGAACCCGTGGCCGTGGTGCAGGGCTTCAGCCCGTCCATCGGCTGGAAGGACCTGGCGGAAGCCACCTATGTGGTGTCTGCCGGTGCCCTGTGGGTTGCAACAAACACCGACATGTCCATTCCGCAGGCCCGCGGCATCGCACCCGGGAACGGGACCCTGGTGGCCGCCGTCGCGGCGGCGACCGGACAGAAGCCCAAAGTCGCCGGCAAACCCGAGGCACCGCTGTTCCACTCCGCCGCCAAGCGCCTCGGTGCCGAGCGTCCCTTGGTCGTGGGCGACCGGCTGGACACGGACATCCTGGGCGGCAACAACGCAGGCTTTGCCACGGTCGCCGTCCTGACCGGCGTCGACACCCGGGAAAGCATCCTCGCGGCGCGGTCCGCGGAACGGCCCGACTACATCATCGAAGACCTTGCCGGGCTGCACCGTCCGTACCCGGACGTGACGCACGACGACGGCACGTACGCATGCGGCCAGGCGACGGCACGCGTGGCCAACGGCGCGGTGGGCATCATTGGCAGCAAGGAAGACCTTGATTCCTGGCGGGCAGCATGTGCCGCCTGGTGGGCTGCGACCCCGGACGCATCCGCCCCGCAGGCGCCCAAGCTGGTGTGGATGGATCACTAGGATGGTTCCATGACTGAGCTGACCGAACCGGACAACGTGCCAGCCCAGCCTGCTCCCGAGTGGCCGCAGGCCGTCGGACAGGACATCCCCGATCCAGGCGTGGCACAGGCGGTCGACCGTCTCCAGGAGATACCCCGGCTTCCAACCGCCGGTCACGAAGACGTGTACAACCGGCTTCACGACGACCTGCTGGCCGCGCTCAACACCGACCCCACGGATAGCGCACCTGCCGCCAATGCTCCCGCAGGAGGCAGCGCCTGATGCCCGTCCGCCTCGACCAGGCACTGGTGGCCCGCGGCCTGGCACGCTCACGCACCCACGCGGCGTCGCTCATCGCGGAAGGCAAGGTCAGTTCCGGCGGCCAGGTCCTCGCCAAAGCATCCCTCCAGATCGATGACGGCCGGGACATCGCCGTCGAGCATGATGACCAGGATGTTTACGCCAGCCGTGCCGGTCACAAGCTGGCCGGTGCCCTTGACGCCTTTCCGGCGATCACCGTCCAGGGCAAGAGGTGCCTTGACGCCGGCGCCTCCACCGGCGGCTTCACGGACGTCCTGCTCCGCCGCGGGGCCGCGCACGTGGTGGCGGTCGACGTCGGGCACGGCCAGTTGGTGCCGCACCTCCGCAACGACCCGCGCGTGGCCGTCCACGAGGGAATGAATGTCCGGTACATGGCGCCGGAGGACATCGGCGGGACGTGCGCCCTGACGGTGGCCGACCTCTCCTTCATTTCGCTCACCCTGGTGGTGCGGCCGCTGGCGGCCTGCACCGACCCTGGCGGCGACCTGGTGCTCATGGTGAAGCCGCAATTCGAAATCGGCAAGGACCGCCTGGGCCGGACGGGTGTGGTCACGTCGGAGCGCGAACGCAGGCTGGCCGTAGAGAAAGTCGCCATGGCGGCGCTCGACGCCGGCCTGGACCTGTGCGGGCTGGCGGTCAGCCCGCTTCCGGGACAGGATGGCAACGTCGAATACTTCCTGTGGATAAAACGCAGGAACACCCAAGACTTGCCTAAGATCGAAGAGCGAGAGGCAGCAGCCGCTGCGTTGCTCGGACAAATCTGGCCGAACCACTAGAGAGCGGAACCTGATGAGCAGGCGTGTATTGGTCCTTGCCCACACCGGCCGCGAGGAATCACTGAAGGCTGCCTGGGAGGCCTGCGCCCTGCTGCACGCGTCGGGCATCGTCCCTGTGATGCAGGAGTCCGAGCTGGGGGACATGGAGCGTTTTTTTGGCCACCTGGCCCAGCCGGTGGAGGTGCTCCACGACCATGTCCAGCTGTCCGACGTTGAACTCGTCATGGTCCTTGGCGGCGACGGAACCATCCTGCGCGCAGCCGAACTGGTCCGCGAGGAGGACGTGCCCCTGCTGGGCGTCAACCTTGGGCACGTGGGCTTCCTGGCCGAAAGCGAACGGGCGGACCTGGCCCAGACCGTCGACTGGATCGCCAGCCGTGAATACACGGTGGAAGAGCGGATGACGATTGACGTCCAGGTGTGGGTCAGGGGACAAAAGATTTGGCACACCTGGGCTTTAAACGAAGCCGCCATCGAGAAGGCCAACCGCGAACGTATGCTCGAAGTTGTGACCGAAGTGGATGAGCGCCCGCTCACGTCCTTCGGCTCGGACGGCATCGTACTGGCCACCCCAACCGGTTCCACGGCCTACGCGTTCTCTGCCGGCGGACCCGTGGTCTGGCCGGAAGTGGAAGCCTTGGTGATCGTGCCCATCAGTGCGCACGCGCTGTTTGCCAAGCCACTGGTTGTCTCGCCCCGGTCCAGGCTGGCCGTCGAGGTGCTCGGCCGCACCGACGCGCAGGGTGTGCTGTGGTGTGACGGCCGGCGCTCCGTGGACCTGCCGCCCGGCGCCCGCGTCGAGGTCACCAAGTCCGCCAACCCGGTGCGGCTGGCCCGCACCCACCAGACCCCCTTCTCTGCCCGCCTGGTCCGCAAGTTCGAACTGCCCATCCACGGCTGGCGCGGCCCCGTGCCCAAAGCCGACGCAGTGCACACCGGCCCCATCCCGCTGGTCCGCACGCCACGGCCCATGCCGCCGTTGCAGGTCCCGGAGCCGGACGGCGCCGGCGGCGACCCCGATCCGTCGACTGCAAAGTGAATCCATGATTGAAGAACTGAGAATCCGCGATCTGGGCGTCATCACCGACGCAACGCTGCCGCTCGGCCCGGGCCTGAGCGTGGTGACCGGCGAAACCGGTGCCGGCAAGACCATGGTGGTCACCGCCGTCGGCCTCCTGCTGGGTGCCCGGTCGGATGCCGGGGCCGTCCGCAGCGGCGCGAAGAGCGCCACGGCCGAGGCCGTCCTGAAGCTTGAAGCCGGGCATCCGGCCATCGCCCGCGCCCTTGATGCCGGCGCGGAAGCAGAAGAGTTCGACGACGGCGCCGAGCTGATCCTGGCCCGCCGCCTGGGCGCGGACGGACGCAGCCGGGCGTTCCTGGGCGGCCGGGCCGCTCCGGTGGGTGTACTGGCCGAGATCGGCGAGTCGCTGGTGGTGGTGCATGGCCAGTCGGACCAGATCCGGCTCAAGAGCGCCACGGCCCAGCGGGAGGCGCTCGACAAGTTCGCCGGCGATGTCCTGGCCGGGCCCTTGGCCGCCTACCAGGAGCTCTACGGCCGGTGGAAGGCCAGCCAGGCAGAGCTGGACAGCCTGCGCAGCGCCGCCCGCGACCGGCTCCGGGAAGCGGAGTCGCTGGAGGCGGCCCTCGCGGAGATCGACGGCGTGGACCCCCAGCCCGGCGAGGACGAGCAGCTGAAGGCCGAAGCCGTAAAGCTTGCGAACGTTGAGGAACTCCGGATCGCCGCCAGCACCGCCCACCAGGCCCTCATCGCCGAGGACTTTGGCGAAGCCGCCGATGCAACCACGCTTGTGGATGCTGCAAAGCGCACCCTGGAGCATGTGGCAGAGCACGATGCCGAGCTCGGTTCCGCCGCCGCACGCCTGGCCGAAGTTGGTTTCCTGCTCAACGACATCGCCACGGAACTTGCCAGCTACCAGGCAGGACTGGACTCGGAAGGGCCGGAACGGCTTGCCGAAATCGAGGACCGCAGGGGCGCCTTGGCCAAGCTGGTCCGCAAGTACGCACCCACCATTGACGAGGTGCTGGTGTGGGCTGAAACTGCGCGGGTTCGGTACGACGAACTGCAGGACGACTCCTCCCGGATCGAGGCGCTGGACGCCGAGGTGGTGCGGGCCGAAGCGGAGCTCCAGAAGCAGTCGGCGGCCATCAGCAAGATCCGGTCCAAGGCCGCCAAGGACCTCTCGGCCCGTGTCAGCGCCGAATTGACGGCGCTGGCCATGGCAGACGCCACCCTGGTGATCAACCTGGAACCAGCCGGACAACTGGGCCCGCACGGCGCGGACGACATCAGTTTCCTGCTCCAGCCCCATTCCGGCGCTCCGGCCCGGCCGCTGGGCAAGGGTGCATCCGGCGGTGAATTGTCCCGCGTCATGCTGGCCATCGAGGTAGTGCTTGCCGCCGTGGATCCGGTCCCCACGTTCGTCTTCGACGAGGTGGACGCCGGGGTGGGCGGACGGGCCGCCGTTGAGATCGGCCGGCGCCTGGCGATGCTGGCCCGACACGTGCAGGTGCTGGTGGTCACCCACCTTCCCCAGGTGGCTGCTTTCGCTGACCAGCACATCACGGTGACCAAAACCTCGGTCAGGGGAGCGGACGGCAAAACCGCCACAGGCTTCACGTCCAGTGATGTCCGCCTCCTCGACGGTCCCGAACGGGTCCGTGAACTGGCCCGCATGCTGGCAGGCCAGGAGGACTCCGAATCCGCGCAGGCACACGCCCGCGAACTGCTGGACGACGCCAAGCTCCTGCCCCAGCGGGCCTGACGGGACAACGACGGGATGGCTGAATTGATGATAGGCTCGAATTCCGTGGTGCAGCGATCAAATTCCCGTGTAAATTCCCGGTTCCCGGGCTCCTCCAAGACGACGAAGCACATTTTCGTCACCGGCGGTGTGGCGTCCTCGCTCGGTAAGGGACTGACGGCTTCAAGCCTTGGTCACCTGCTCCGGGCCCGCGGCCTGTCCGTGACGATGCAGAAGCTCGATCCCTACCTGAACGTGGATCCGGGCACAATGAACCCCTTCCAGCACGGCGAGGTCTTCGTGACCGACGACGGCGCCGAGACGGACCTCGACATCGGGCACTACGAGCGCTTCCTCGACGAGAACCTTGAAGGTTCCGCGAACGTTACCACCGGCCAGGTGTACTCCACGGTGATCGCGAAGGAACGCCGCGGCGAATACCTCGGCGACACCGTCCAGGTCATCCCGCACATCACGGATGAGATCAAGCGCCGCATGCGCCTGCCCGCCGAGGGAAAGAACGCCCCCGACGTCATCATCACCGAAATCGGCGGCACCGTTGGCGACATCGAGTCCCAGCCGTTCCTCGAATCCGCCCGCCAGGTCCGCCAGGACATCGGCCGCGGCAACGTCTTCTTCCTGCACGTCTCGCTGGTGCCCTACATCGGGCCGTCCCAGGAATTGAAAACCAAGCCCACGCAGCACTCCGTGGCCGCGCTGCGCTCCATCGGCATCCAGCCCGAAGCGATCGTGATCCGTTCGGACCGCGAAGTTCCCGAAGCCATGCGGGAAAAGATCGGCCGGATGTGCGACGTCGACATCGACGCCGTGGTCAACGCCGCCGACGCCCCGAGCATCTACGACATCCCCAAGACCCTGCACTCCCAGGGACTGGACTCCTACATCGTCCGCGCCCTCGACCTGCCGTTCAAGGACGTCGACTGGACCAGCTGGGACAAACTGCTCGACGCCGTCCACAACCCCAAGCACCACGTCGAGATCGCCCTGGTGGGCAAGTACATCGACCTGCCCGACGCCTACCTTTCGGTGACCGAAGCACTGCGCGCCGGCGGCTTCGCCAACGAGGCCAAGGTGAAGATCCGCTGGGTCCCGTCCGACGAGTGCGAGACGCGCGAAGGCGCCATTAAAGCGCTCGACGGCGTCGACGCCATCTGCGTGCCGGGCGGCTTCGGCATCCGCGGACTGGAAGGGAAGCTCGGCGCCTTGAAGTTCGCCCGCGAAACCAAGCTCCCCGTCCTGGGTTTGTGCCTGGGCCTGCAGTGCATGGTCATCGAGTACGCCCGCAACGTGGTGGGCCTGGAGGGTGCCTCTTCCAGCGAGTTCGAACCGGACTCCAAATACCCCGTCATCGCCACGATGGAGGAACAGCTCGAGTTCGTCGAAGGGGGCGGAGACCTCGGCGGAACCATGCGCCTGGGCCTCTACGAAGCCAAGCTTGACGAAGGCTCGGTCATCGCCGGAACGTACGGCGCCACCACTGTCAGCGAACGCCACCGGCACCGGTACGAGGTCAACAACAAGTACCGCCAGCAGATTGCCGACAAGGGCCTGGTCTTCTCAGGTACCTCGCCGGACGGCAAGCTGGTGGAGTTCGTCGAGCTGCCCGCCGACGTTCACCCTTACTACGTGGCCACGCAGGCGCACCCCGAGTTGAGCTCGCGGCCCACCCGCCCGCACCCGCTGTTCGCCGGCCTGGTCAAGGCGGCCCTGGACCACCAAAGCGCCGGATCCCAGGCGGTTGCCGACACGGCTGCGCCCGTGGCCGGGAAGGCCGCGGCATCCGGTACGGTTACCGCTAAGTAGTCAATAGAGCAGAAGAAGGACGGCGCGATGCCTGGTACACCTGAAACCACCCCTGCAACGCAGGTTTCGGATGCACCAAGCCCGCGCCGTCTTTTGTCTACCGAGAAGGTGTACCAGGGCCGGATCTGGGACGTCGTCAGCGACACTTTCCAGCTTTCCGAGTCCGGGGATGCGCTGACCCGCGACTATATCGACCACCCCGGGGCAGTGGCTGTCCTGCCCATGGATGCCGAGGGCCGCATCCTGCTCCTAAAGCAGTACCGGCACCCGGTAGGGATGGATTTGTGGGAGGTGCCGGCCGGCCTGCTCGACGTCGAAGGCGAAGACTTCGTGGTGGGCGCCGCCCGCGAACTTGCCGAGGAAGCCGACCTTGCCGCCGGAACCTGGAACGTCCTTGCCGACGTCTTCAATTCGCCCGGCTCGTCCAGCGAAGCAATCCGCATCTACCTGGCCCGCGACCTCACCGAGATCCCGCACCACGAACGCCACGAGCGGACCGAGGAGGAAGCGGAGATCGAGTTCCACTGGATCAGCCTGGACGATGCCGTGGCCTCCGTCCTGGCCGGGCGCCTGCACAACCCCTCCGCCGTCGTCGGGATCCTTGCCGCCGCAGCCGCCCGCGCCGGCAACTTCCAGGAACTCCGCCCAGCCGACGCCCCCTGGCCCGCGCACCCCAGCCAGCGCTGATGGGTCCCGGTCCTTCGGCTGAACCGGTGCCTTCCGCCGGACCGGCGCCGCGAACCGCTGCGGCCGCTGCAGACGCGGAACCGGCAGCAGGACGTTCCGGGGCCATCGACCGGGCCATCACCGATTATTTGCAGCACGTGGGCGTGGAGCGGGGATTGGCCGCCAACACACTGGCGGCCTACCGCCGCGACCTCGCCCGGTACGCCCGGTACCTCGCGGCCGCCGGCTGCAGCCGCCCGGAGGACATCACCCGTCATCATGTCACCGGCTACGTCCGCGCCCTCTCCGACGGTTCCGACGGCGGCTCCGCCTTGGGAGTGCGGTCAGCGGCCAGGACAGTGGTGGCGGTAAGGGGACTGCACAAGTTCTGGGCCCTCGAAGGGTACACGCCGGCCGATCCCGCCAGCGAAGTCCATCCGCCGATGGCCGGCAAACGGCTGCCCAAAGCCATCAGTGTGGACGAGGTGACCCGCATCCTCGAGGCCGCGGGCACTGATACTGCCACCGGGTTGAGGGACCGGGCCCTGCTCGAATTCCTCTATTCCACCGGAGCGCGGATCAGCGAGGCGGTGGGGCTGGACGTCGATGACATCACCCTCGCGGAGCCCGGGGCGGGTCCCGCCATCGTCCGGCTGTTCGGCAAGGGCTCGAAGGAACGGCTGGTCCCGCTGGGGTCGTACGGGGCACGCGCCCTCGATGCCTACCTGATCCGCGGCCGCCCGCTGCTCGCCGCCAAGGGCAAAGGCACACCGGCCCTGTTCCTCAATGCCCGCGGCGGACGGATCAGCAGGCAGAGCGCCTGGACCATCCTGAAGGCTGCTGCGGAGAAAGCCAACATCACCAGGGACGTCTCACCCCACACGCTGCGCCACTCGTTCGCCACCCACCTCCTCGAAGGGGGCGCCGATGTCCGGGTGGTGCAGGAACTGCTGGGCCACGCCTCCGTAACCACCACCCAGGTCTACACGCTGGTCACCGCCGACACACTGCGGGAGATCTACGCCGCCGCCCATCCGAGGGCTCTGGGCTAGCCGGCCCCGGGGCCTGCCGGCGGCAGGAAAAGATCGTTTACCCGGCCAGGTCCAGGGTTACTTCCGCTGCGCCGAGGGACAGCGCCAGGATCGAAGTGCCCAGTCCGGCCACGAGCAGCAGCCCCGGGTGGGCGAGGGCAATCACTACCTGCCGGAGCTGCGGCGAGCGGTGCAGGAACCCTGACGGCACACGCGAATGCACCGGTACCTGGCGCCAGCCCCGAAGGCGTCGCAGGAACCACGCGCAGCGCACGATCAGTGCCATCCACAGCACGGACACAACCAGCGGGACGGCCGCGGCGAGCAGGCTGAGTCCCAGCGAGGTGACTTCCCGCTCCGAATCGCCGGCAAGCGCCTGGACCGTGGTTGAAATTGAGGCGCTGGCCACGACCGAGATGCCCCACACCAGGAAAGCGGCAGTCAACGCCAGGAACCTGACGAAGAAGTGCGAGAGCACAGATTCCCGTGTTGGCCGGAGGTATCGGCGCGGAGTTGCGTGAAGCACGGCCACAGTGCACGCCAAGGTAGGCAGGGCGGCCATCCCCACGCAGGCGTACCAGGTCCAGTCGGCCAGGTCCAGGTACTCGTCGGCAACGATTAGCACCGCCCACGCACCAGTCCACGCCCACCCGGCATACAGCGGATTCCGGGCCAGCCAGCCCGGCAACGGCACGGGGCGGCGAAGCACGGCCCCAACTCTTGGTGCAGGGGTGGAGTGGTCCTCTCCAGCCGGGTTCATGGGCCTCACTGTAGCAATGGGGAATGGCCCGTGGCAGCAGGCGTGATGCAGTCCGGTATCCGCGGAAGTGCCGGTTAGGCTGGAGCCATGACCGCAGCCGCCGTGACTCTTTGCTTCCTGCTCCGCGACGGGGCCGACGGGACTGAGGTCCTTCTGGGGCTGAAGCAGACAGGTTTCGGCAAGGGCAAGATCGTGGGCATCGGCGGCCACGTGGAACCGGGGGAGACCGACGCGCAGGCCGTGATCCGTGAGGTGCTCGAGGAAACCGCCGTCGTGCTCCGCCACGAAGATCTGTCCGACGCCGGAACCGTCCGCTTTGTTTTTCCGGCGCGGCCGGAATGGAACATGGCCACCCGGCTCTTCACCGCGCGCACCTGGCACGGCGATCCGGTGCCCAGCGATGAGATCCTGCCTGAGTGGTTCAACGTGGAGGCCCTCCCGGTGGAGCGCATGTGGCAGGACGCCGACCACTGGCTGCCTGTGGTGCTCGAAGGCCGCCGGGTGAACGTGGTGGTCACCATGCACACCGATAACGAGTCCGTCGCGTCGTCTGAAAGCCTCCTGGGCCAGGAGGGCGGCCAGGGCTGTTAAACGGCCGACGGCGGGCGGCCACCTGGGTGCCCGCCCGCCGTCGGCCGTTCCTGCCAAACGCTAGGCCAGGTGCCGTTCCTCCACACCGTTGTACTCGCTCAGCGGGCGGATCAGCGAGTTCGAGTCCAACTGCTCCATGATGTGCGCGGTCCAGCCGGTGATCCGGCTGGCCACGAACAGGGGAGTGAAGGTAGGGGTGTCGAAGCCCATGAGGTGGTAGGTGGGCCCGGCGGGGTAGTCGAGGTTGGGCTTGATGGCCTTGGCCTCGTCCATCGCGGTTTCCAGCCCGTTGTACAGTCCCAGCAGCTCCGGGCGGCCGTAGTGGGCGATCATCTTGTCCAAGGCGGCCTTCATGGTGGGAACCCGGGAGTCGCCGTGCTTGTAGACCCGGTGGCCGAATCCCATGACCTTCTTCTTCTCGGCCAGGGCATCTTCCATCCATGCTTTGGCCCTGGCGGCGGCTTCTTCGAGGGATTCCTCCTGCCGGATGCCGATCTCGTCGAAGGTGTGCATGACGGCTTCGTTGGCGCCGCCGTGCAGCGGACCCTTGAGGGCCCCGATGGCTCCGGTCACTGCGGAGTGCAGGTCCGAGAGTGTCGAGGTGATCACGCGGGCGGTGAAAGTCGAGGCGTTGAAGGAGTGCTCAGCGTAGAGGATCATCGAAACGTTGAAGGCCTCCACCACCTCCGGGACCTGTTCTTCGCCGAAGGCCATCCAGAGGAAGTTTGCCGAGTAGCCCAGGTCATCGCGCGGTTCAACCACGTCCTGGCCGTGCCTGCGGCGCTGGTCGTAGGCCACCACCGCGGGCATGGCGGCGAACAGGTCGATGGCCTTGGCCATGTTGGCGTCCCGGGACGAATCTTCGGCCAGGGGGTGCCGTGCGCCCATCACCGAGGCTGCGGTGCGGCAAACATCCATCGGATGGGCCGTGGTGGGCAACGCGTCGATGACTGTCTTGACCACCGGATCCAGGGCCCGGCCGGCCCGTTCCCGCGCGGAAAACTCGGCGAGCTGTTCTTTCGCGGGCAGCTCCCCGTTCCACAGCAGGTAGGCGACTTCCTCGAAGCTGCACTTGGCAGCCAGTTCCTGGACAGGGTAGCCGCGGTAGAGCAGCGAGTTGGTGTCCGGGTTGACCTTCGACACCGCGGTGTAATCCACCACGACGCCGGCGAGGCCTTTTTTGATCTCATTTTCAGCCATGCTGAAACTCCTTTGTTCCTAACGCCTGTTGACCGGCCGGGGCCGGCAGCCCGGTGGGGGTGTCAGATTCCGGGGATCTGGAAGTTGAAGACCCCGGTGTCAAAGCGGTTGTAGGCCTCGTAGTCGACGAGGTCATAGAGACGCGCGCGGGTCAGCATGCTCGAAACCTGGGCCTCCTGGGTGCCGTCGGATTTGATCGATTCCAGAGTACGCTCAGCAGCGCCCATGGCACTACGGAGCAGCGTGACCGGGTAGATCACCATGTTGACGCCGACGCCGGCCAGTTGGTCAACCGTGAAGAGGTCGCTTTTGCCGAATTCGGTCATGTTGGCCAGGATCGGGACGTCCACGGCATCGCGGATCGCCTGGAATTCGCTGAGGTCCTTCATGGCTTCCGGGAAGATTGCGTCCGCTCCGGCGTCCACGAGGGCCCTGGCGCGCTGCTGTGCCGCCTCGAGTCCGTCGGTGGCCCTGATATCGGTGCGCGCCATGATCAGGAAGTTCGGATCGCGCCGGGCGTCGGCCGCGGCGCGGATCCGCTTGGTGGCGGTCTCGAGGTCCACCACGTTCTTGCCGTCGAGGTGGCCGCAGCGCTTGGGGTTGAACTGGTCCTCGATATGCAGGCCGGCCAGGCCCGCGTTCTCGAGTTCCTGCACGGTGCGTGCCACATTCATGGGTTCGCCAAAGCCGGTGTCGGCGTCCACGATCGAGGGCAGGTCTGTCATCCGGGCGATCTGCCCAGCCCGGGTAGCCACCTCGGTAAGGGTGGTCAGCCCGATGTCCGGCAGGCCGAGGTCGTTGGCGAGGACCGCGCCGGAGATGTACACCCCGGCGAAGCCCTTTTCCTCGATCAGTCGCGCGGAGAGCGGGTTGAAGGCACCGGGGAACTGCTGGATGGTCCCGGAGGCCAGCAGTTGCCGAAACCGGATCCGCTTCTGTTCCGGGGTGGTCTTCGAATACAGCATCAGAAGAGTCCCTTCGGTGCTGCCGCCAGGTCGATGACGCCGGGGGCGGCGGTGATGTTCAGCTGGTCCAGCTCGCCCGCGGCGAGGTCGGGGAGGCGTTCGACGGCGGCGAGGAACCTTTCGATCTCGGCCTCCTCCACGAGCCCGGCGGCAAGGGTACGGAACTTGTTGACGTACTGCTCCCGGGCGAACGGCCGGGCGCCCAGCGGGTGGGCGTCGGCGACGGCGATCTGGTCGGTGATGACGGTGCCGTCCTTGAGCGTGATTTCCACCGAACCGCCGAAGGCCTTCTCGGCGATGTCCAGGGAGTGGTAGCGGCGGGTCCATTCGGGGTCCTCGACCGTGGTGACCTTGTGCCACAGTTCCACGGTGTCCGGGCGGCCGGCTCGTTCCGGGGCGTAGGAGTCGACGTGGTGCCAGGCGCCGTCCTGCAGCGCGACGGTGAAGATGTACGGGATGGAGTGGTCCAGGGTCTCGCGGGACGCGGTGGGGCTGTACTTCTGAGGGTCGTTGGCGCCGGAGCCGATCACGTAATGCGTGTGGTGGCTGGTCTTGATCAGCACGGACTCGACGTTGGCCGGGTCGGTGACCTCCGGGTGTTCCCCGTGCAGCTTGCGGGCCAGGTCGATCCAGGCCTGGGCCTGGTATTCGGCGGAGTGCTCCTTGGTGTACGTGTCCAGGATGGCACGCTTGGCCTCGCCGTCCTCTGGCAGTGGCACCGAGTAGTTGGCATCGGGGCCATCGAGCATCCACGCGATCACGCCGTCTTCGCCTTCGTAGATGGGCACGGGGGAGGTCTGGCCGCGCATGGCACGGTCGGTGGACTCCACGGCCATCTTGCCGGCGAAGGCGGGGGCGTGGGCCTTCCAGGTGGAGATCTCGCCCTTGCGTGACTGGCGGGTGGCGGTGGTGGTGTGCAGCGCCTGGCCCACGGACTGGAAGATAGTTTCGACGTCGAGGCCCAGCAGGGTGCCGATGCCGGCCGCGGCGGAGGGGCCGAGGTGGGCCACGTGGTCGATCTTGTGTTTGTGCAGGCAGATGGCTTTGACCAGGTTGACCTGGATCTCATAGCCGGTGGCGATGCCGCGCACCAGGTCCTGGCCGCTGGAGCCGACGTGCTGGGCAACGGCGAGGATCGGCGGGATGTTGTCGCCCGGGTGGGAGTAGTCCGCGGCCAGGAAGGTGTCGTGGTAGTCGAGTTCGCGGACCGCGACGCCGTTGGCCCAGGCCGCCCATTCCGGGGCCACGCGCTCCTCGATACCAAAGACCTTCGAGCCCTTGCCGCCGGTGGTAGGGCCGTGGGTGAGCGCCTGGGCGCGGGCGGCAACGATGGGGGCCCGGTTCAGGGACGCGATGGCCACGGAGGCGTTGTCGATGATCCGGTTGATCACCATGTCGGTGACGTCATCGGTAACCGCCACAGGATCCGCGGCCACCTTGGCGATCTTGAAGGCAAGCTGGTCCTCGCGGGCCAGGTTCTCTTCGCTCTTGTAGACGCGGACGTGGTGTTCCTTAACCATGGTGCTCCTTGTGGTGGGATGCGTGGGTTGCTTTGACGTGGGAGAGGCTGCGGTGCAGGTGCACAATCGTGGCTGCTTCGGCGAGCCTGGGGTTGCCTGCGGCGATTGCCTCGGCGATCGCGGCGTGCTCGGCGGCCGCGGCCGCCAGGCGCGCGGCGTCATCGGCGGCCAACCTGCGGATGCGGACCAAGTGCACGCGAAGGCTTCGCATGGCCTGGGCCAGGTAGGAGTTGGAGATGGCGGCATCGATGGCGGTATCCAGGCGTCCCACCAGCTCGTAGTACTCGTGGCGCGTGGGATCGTTACCGTTGATCATCTCCGGTGCGCGGACCAGTTCACCCCGCAACTGTTCGAAAGTGGCGGCATCGCCTCGGCCGGCAGCCAGCGCAGCAGCCTTGCCTTCAAGGGTTTCGCGCAGTTCGAACAGTTCGTCGATGTCCTCAAGGGAGATATCCGTGACCACCACACCGCGGCCGCCCGGCGTCGTCAGGCCTTCCGCGGTGAGCCGGCCGAGGGCCTCGCGGAGCGGGGTGCGCGAGACGCCGAGCCGTTCGGACTGCTCCACCTCGGCCAGGACCGTCCCGGGGGCAAGCCGCCATTCGACAATGTCGTCCCGGAGGGCGGCGTAGGCCTTCTCGCTGGCACGCACGGGAGTCTCCTTCCTCGGTAGATGAACATCAGTGTATACATAGACTGCTGATCGACCAAGCAAATTCACCATTGTCCGGCCTTTAGCCGCAGTTCTGTATACACAGGTCTTGTGGTGAGCCTCCTAAGGAACTAGCATGACCTGCATCACAATGTCGTGGACGGGATGACTTCATGGGCACCAGCAGCTATCGGGAATGCTATGGGCGCAGCGTGCAGCGGCCGGAGGACTTCTGGCGAGACGCCGCCCGGGCCGTCGACTGGAGCGTCCAGCCCACCCGCGCCCTGGATTCGAGCCGCGCCCCGCTCTACCGCTGGTTCCCCGACGGTGAGCTGAATACCTGCTACAACGCGCTGGACCGGCATGTGGCCGCAGGCCGCGGAGACCAGACGGCACTGATCTACGACTCCGCCATGCTGGGCATCCAGCAGCGCTTCAGCTATGCAGAACTCACCGAACTTGTGGCCCGTTTCGCCGGAGTGCTCCGGCGTAACGGTGTGGGCAAGGGCGACAGGGTGGTGATCTACCTGCCCATGATTCCTGAGGCCGCCATCGCCATGCTGGCCACTGCCCGCCTGGGCGCGATCCATTCGGTGGTCTTCGGCGGCTTCGCCCCCAAGGAACTTGCCGCCCGGATTCGCGACGCCGCCCCCGCCGTCGTCGTCACCGCCTCGGGCGGGCTCGAGCCCTCCCGCCGGATCGAATACCTGCCGGCCGTCGCCGAGGCGCTGGAGCTCGCCGGAACGCCGGCGACCCCGGTGCTGGTCAAGGGCCGGGACGGCTTCAAGGATTCCGCGGCGGACCACGCCGGCTGGCTGGACTGGGAGAGCGAAATGGCATCCGCGGATCCCGCCGCACCGGTGGACGTCATGGCCACGGATCCCCTCTACATCCTGTACACCTCCGGGACCACAGGCACCCCCAAAGGCGTGGTGCGGGACAACGGCGGCCACGCCGTCGCCTTGCGCTGGACCCTGGAAAACATCTACGACGTCGGTCCCGGCGACGTCATGTGGACCGCCTCGGACGTGGGCTGGGTGGTGGGCCACTCCTACATTGTCTACGGTCCGCTGCTGGCCGGCGCCACCACCGTGATCTACGAGGGCAAACCGGTGGGAACCCCCGACGCCGGTGCGTTCTGGCGGGTGATCCAGGACCACAGGGTCAACGTGCTCTTCACCGCCCCGACCGCGCTGCGGGCCATCCGCAAGGCCGACCCGGAGGCCATGCTGGTGAAGAACTACGACATCTCCAGCCTGCGGACCCTCTTCGCCGCGGGGGAGCGGCTGGACACGGACACCTTCCACTGGGCCTCCCGCGTCCTCGGCGTGCCCGTGGTGGACCACTGGTGGCAGACCGAGACCGGCTGGGCCATCTGCGCCAACCCGCGCGGACTGGACACACTGCCGATCAAGCCGGGCTCGCCCAGTGTTCCGATGCCCGGCTTCAGGCTGCGGATCCTCGACGCGGCCGGCCAGGAGGTGGAGGCCGGCACCGAGGGCAACATAGTCCTCGACCTGCCGCTCCCGCCAGGCACCCTTGCCACCCTGTGGCGGAATGACGAACGGTACATCTCCTCCTACCTGCAGGCGTTCGAGGGGAGCTACGCCACCGGAGACTCCGGCTACCGGGACAAGGATGGCTACCTCTTCGTGATGGGCCGCACCGACGACATCATCAACGTCGCCGGGCACCGGCTTTCCACCGGTGCCATGGAGCAGGTGATCGGCCAGCACCCGGCCGTTGCCGAATGCGCGGTGATCGGCGTCGCGGACTCCCTGAAGGGCCAGCGCCCCAGCGGCTATGTGGTGCTCAAATCCGGGGTGGACATACCCCCGGAACTCCTGGAGAAAGACCTGGTCGCCCTGGTGCGGCGGGACATCGGCGCGGTGGCGGATTTCAAGCACGTCACGGTGGTGGAGGCCCTGCCCAAGACCCGATCCGGAAAGATCCTCCGCAAGACCATGCGGCAGATCGCCGACGGAGAGGAGTACACCGTGCCGTCAACCATCGAGGACCCCCGGGTCATCGGCCAACTGGCCGGCGTACTGCGGCCGGAACGCGCAGCCGGAGACTGAGCCGCAGGAGTATACCGCCCTGGACCTTAGCGGGCGGTCCACCGGTATTCGTTCTCCGGCCTGCCGGGGGTGCCGTAGCGGGCCGTACGGGAAACGGTGCCGGCATCGGCAAGGTACTCCAGGTACCTCCGAGCCGTTACCCGGGACATGCCCAGGGCCTCCATGACTTCGGTGGCAGAGACTGCCCCGGGCTGTTGGCGGAGGAACTCCTGGACTGAACCGAGGGTGGAGGTGGAAAGCCCCTTGGGCAGCGGCAACTCCGAGGGAGCCCGCAAGCTGGCGAAGGCCTGGTCCACATCACTCTGCGAAGCGCCCCCTCTGCCTGCCCCGGCACCTGCCCCGGCCAGCTGCTGCCTGAACTGGCGGTAGCTTTCGAGCTTGTCGGAGAACGTGGCGAACGTGAACGGTTTGATCAGGTACTGGACCACGCCGATGGCGACGGCACTGCGGACGATGGCCAATTCGCGGACGGCGGTGATGGCGATGATGTCGGCAAGGATTCCGGCCGAACGCATGCGCCGGGCAATGTCCAGGCCGTGCAGGTCCGGCAGGTTCATGTCCAGCAGGACCAGTTCCACGGGCTCTCCGGCCGCCACGAACTCGTTCAGCAGCCGCAGGGCCGACTGGCCGTCCGGGGCAGTGCCGGCGAGCTCGAATCCGGGCAGCCGCCCCACGTAGGCGGCGTGGGCTGCGGAGGCGATCGCTTCATCCTCAACGACGAGGACCCGGATGTTGCTCACTGGCTGTGCTCCTTTTCCGGGGGCACCGCCGCGGGCAGGAATACTTCGAACTTGGCGCCGTTCCGTCCATTGATGGCCAGCGTACCGCCCAAACGCCCGACAGCCTGCCGGACCAGCGCCAGTCCGACCCCCCGGCCCCCGGGACCGGCCGGCTTCGTGCTGAAGCCATGCCGGAAGATCAGTTCGGCATTGGCCGGGTCGATGGGGGTCCCGGAATCGTTGACGGCGATGTCCAGTCCTTCCTCGTCCGCTTCCAGGGTCAGCTGGACCCGCCGCGGAGCGGGAGCATCGGCTGCCGCGTCAATGGCGTTGTCCAGCAGGTTGCCCATGATCGTCACCAGGTCCTGGACGGCCACACCCGGCGTCGAGCCCGAACCCAGGGTGGACACGTCCAGCTGCACCCCGCGTTCGTGGGCCTCGGCCACTTTTCCCATGACCAAGGCGCCCACCACCGGTTCGTCGATGGAGCTCACCATGTCATCGGTCAGCTGCTGGCTCAACGCCAGGTCCTTCGTGGCAAAGTCCAGGGCCTCCCCGGTCCGGCCCAGCTCAAGGAGCGAGACCATGGTGTGCAGCCGGTTGGCGTGTTCGTGGGTCTGCGCCCGCAACGCATCGGACAGGGTCCGCATGGTCTGCAGCTCGTTGCCCAGCGCTTCGATCTCCGTCCTGTCACGGAGTGTCGCAACCGTTCCGTACACCGGCACCTTGCCGCGCGCACCGGGGGACTCCGGGCCCCGGGCGGGGCCTTGGTTGACCACCAGCACGCGGGAACCTGTCAGGACCATCTCGTCCTTGGTGGTACGTCCGGACTCGAAGAGGCTGCGAAGCTCGCTGTCCAGCGGGAGATCGGCCAACGATGGCGGCTTGGTGGGATCATTGCTTCCGGTCTCGGCAAGGCCCAGCAGCTCGGCGGCCTGGTCGTTGTACATCACCACCCGCTTCCTGGCATCGATCAGGATCAGCCCTTCCCGGACCGAGTGGAGTACCGACTCGTAGTAGGCGAACAGCTGGGCCAACTGTTCGGGGCCCCAGCCGCGGGTCACGCGGCGAAGGTACCGGCCCAGCAGCCAGGAGGCCAGGGACCCGCCCACCAGCAGGGCAATGCCCAGGGCCAGCAGCACGGGGAGCCGGGCAGCGAACGCAACGTCGACGTTGCGGACCGTAACACCCACAGCCACCAGCGCCTTGATTGTTCCCGCTGAATCCTTGACCGGAACGATGGTCCGGACGGAAGGGCCGAGGGTACCCGCCGTGACTTCCGTAAAGGTGCGCCCCTGGAGGGCGGCATCGATGGAACCGATATATGGCCGGCCCAGTTCCTCATCCCGGGGATGCGTCCAGCGGGTCCGGTCGGGAGCCATGATGGTGATGAAGTCCACCCGTGCCGCGGCGGTGACATCCTTGGCGTACGGCTGCAGGAGGACGGAGGGATCCGGCGTGGCTGCTGCTTGGAGCACCAAAGGATTGGCGGCGATGGAGGCAGCCACGCCCTCCATCCGGCGGCCGGCTTCATCATAGGTCCGGTCCCGTGCGTCGAGGTAGGCGGCAGTTCCTACGATGGCGATGAAGCACACCACGATCAGCAGGTTTGCCACGAAGAGCCGGCGGGCGATACTCCAACGGTGGATCATGCGTACCTCCATCTGACCCTGCGGGTGCCGCGACCAATATGAACGCAACGGTGAGCTGGATCACGGGGTGCCCAATGATGGATATCACATTGCAAGGACGTGTCGAGCCCAGAGCCTGTGCCGCAGCGTCTATCAGAATATCCACAAGGAGACACATCATGGCTTCTCAACGAGGAGAGTCGCTCGGAACTGCGACGCCGCGGCGCAAGGGACTGGACAAGTCCCACTACCTGTACATCGCCGTCATCGCGGCAGTTATCCTGGGCGCACTGGTGGGCCTGCTGTTCCCGGAGGTCGCCAAGAACCTCAAGCCGCTGGGCGACGGGTTCATCAAGCTCATCAAGATGATGATCGCGCCGGTCATCTTCTGCACTATCGTCCTGGGCATCGGTTCCATCGCCAAGGCGGCTACCGTGGGCAAGGTGGGCGGCCTGGCGCTGGGTTACTTCGTCATCATGTCCACCTTCGCCTTGGCCATCGGCCTGGTGGTCGGCAACCTGATCCACCCCGGTGAGGGCCTGAAGCTCACGCCCTACGATCCCAACAAGAAGGCAGCTACGGACAGCACCGTCGACTTCCTGCTTGGCATCATCCCCAGCGACATCCCCGTGCTGCCCACCCTGCTGGCGGCAATCCTGGTGGGCTTCGCACTGCAAAAGATGGGCCCCCAGGGCGCTCCGATCCTGAAGGCCATCGGCCACGGCCAGGCCCTGGTGTTCCGCATCCTCATCATGATCATGTGGCTCGCTCCGGTCGGCGCCTTCGGTGCCATCGCCGCCGTCGTGGGCGCCACCGGCGTCCAGGCCATCGTGAGCATGTTCACCCTGATGGTGGCGTTCTACATCACCTGTGCGCTGTTCATCGTCGTGATCCTCGGCGGGCTCCTCCAGGTGGTGGCCGGCGTCAACATCTTCAAGCTCATGAAGTACCTGGCCCGCGAATACCTCCTCATCTTCTCCACGTCCTCCTCCGAGGCTGCGCTCCCGCGGCTGATCGCCAAGATGGAACACCTGGGCGTGTCCAAGCCCGTCGTCGGCGTCACCGTTCCCACCGGATACTCCTTCAACCTTGACGGAACAGCCATCTACCTGACCATGGCGTCCCTCTTCGTTGCCAACGCCATGGGTACCCCGCTGGACCTCGGCGCCCAGATCTCCTTGCTGATCTTCATGATCATTGCGTCCAAGGGCGCCGCCGGCGTGACCGGCGCCGGGCTGGCCACCCTCGCCGCTGGCCTGCAGGCACACCGTCCCGAGCTGCTCGGCGGCGTGGGAATGATCGTCGGCATCGACCGCTTCATGTCCGAAGCCCGTGCGCTGACCAACTTCACCGGCAACGCCGTCGCCACCGTCCTGATCGGCACCTGGGTCAAGGAGATCGACGGCGGCCAGGTCACCCGCGTCCTCTCCGGCGAGGCCCCGTTCGATGAGCAGACCATGATCGCCGGGCATGGCGAAATGGCACCAAAGGAAGAAGGCGCCCGCGAGGTCGCCAAGGCCTGACCGTCACCTGCGGCAACGCCCGAAACCGCCCCTGCAGCCCCCGCTGCAGGGGCGGTTTTGTTGTATTCAACCCACAACCTTCGACCTCAACTAGAGGGTCAAGGCTCAACATTCGCGGAAAGTCAAGTTCCGTCGAATGCCGTGTCGGGCGCTGTAACCTAAGGATCAGAACGAACGGCGCTGGCGAGCCAGCGGCAGGAAATCACCGTCATCGAAAGTGTGGACAGATACGTGAGCAGCGAACAGGGTTCAGCAACTCTGGAGGGCACGGAATTCGACCTGGAAAACGCGGTGATGGGCCCCACCGGGCGCCCATACCGGGAGTTCCCGGAACCCGCGCCGCTGTCCTCCCACGGCCCGGCCCGCGTCATTGCCATGGTCAACCAGAAGGGCGGCGTCGGGAAGACGACCTCCACCATCAACCTCGCCGCAGCGCTCGCGGAATACGGCCGCCGCGTCCTTCTGGTGGACTTTGACCCCCAGGGCGCGCTCTCGGCTGGCCTGGGCGTCAATCCGCACGAGCTTGACCTCACCGTCTACAACGTCCTGATGGACCGCAAGGTGGACATCCGCGACGCCATCCACCAGACCGGCGTTGAGAACGTCGACCTCCTGCCGGCCAACATCGACCTCTCCGCCGCGGAAGTCCAGTTGGTCAACGAAGTGGCACGCGAGCAGGTCCTGGACCGTGCGCTCAAGAAAGTCGAAGACGATTACGACGTCGTCCTCATCGACTGCCAGCCGTCCCTCGGCCTCCTGACTGTCAACGCCCTCACGGCAGCGCACGGTGTCATCATTCCGCTGATCTGCGAGTTCTTTGCGCTCCGCGCGGTGGCGCTCCTGGTCGAAACCATCGACAAAGTCCAGGACCGGTTGAACCCGCGCCTGCAGGTGGACGGCGTGCTGGCCACCATGTACGACGCCCGCACCCTGCACAGCCGGGAGGTCATTACCCGCCTGGTGGAGGCCTTCGGCGACAAAGTCTTCGAGACCGTCATCAAGCGCTCCATCAAGTTCGCCGACGCCACCGTCGCCGCCGAACCCATCACCAGCTACGCGGGGAACCACGTGGGGGCTGACGCCTACCGCAGGCTGGCCAAGGAACTGATCGCCCGCGGCGGCGCACCGTAACCAACGCCGTGGCCGAATCAAAGCCCGGCTTCGAGGTGCGGCTGGCCAACTTCACCGGCCCTTTCGATCTCCTCCTGGGCCTCATTGCCAAGCACCAGCTGGACATCACCGAGGTGGCCATCGCCACGGTGACGGATGAGTTCATCAAGTACATCCGGAAACTCCAGGAGCTCGGCGAAGAATGGGCGCTGGATGAGGCAAGCGAATTCCTGGTGATTGCCGCGACGCTTCTTGACCTGAAGGCGGCACGGCTCCTCCCCGCCGGCGAGGTCGAGGATGACGAAGACATCGCCCTCCTCGAAGCGAGGGACCTGCTCTTCGCCCGGTTGCTCCAGTACAAGGCCTTCAAGCACGTGGCCGGAATCCTGGGCGAGACCCTGCACCAGGAGGGCCGGCGCTTCCCGCGGCAGGTGGCACTGGAGGAGCAGTTCGCGGCGATGCTTCCCGAACTCGTCTGGAAGCACACGCCTGAACAATTCGCCGCCCTGGCCGGGGCCGCACTGCGGCCCAAGGCCCCGGCGCAGCCGCCGCAGGTGGCCCTTGGCCACCTCCACGGGGGCAACGTCAGCGTCAAGGAGCAGGCCGAGATGCTGGGCCTGCGCCTGCAACGGCAGTCCCCGCTGACCTTCCGCTCCCTGATCGCCGATGCCGGGTCAACCCTGGTGGTGGTCGCCCGGTTCCTGGCGCTGTTGGAGCTGTTCCGGGACAAGGCGGTCTCGTTCGACCAGCTGTCCCCGCTGGCAGAGCTGGCGATCCACTGGACAGCCGATGGCCGGGACTGGTCGGCCGAGCATCTCAGCGAAGAATACGAGGAACAACTGTGAACCTGGAACCGCAACAACCGGAGCCGGGGGCGGACTTTGGGGATGACCACGACCCCGACGGGCTTCCGGGGGGCGCCAAGGCCGCCCTTGAGGCCGTCTTGATGGTCCTGGACGAGCCGGCTACGGAGGATGAGCTCGCCGCGGGGGTTGGCCTCACGCCCGCCACGGTGCGCTCCCTGCTGGAAGAACTTCAACGCGAGTATGACGGCTATACTGTTAACGCCCCGGATATGGAGAATGCCAGCCACGCTGGCTTTGGCTCCAGGCCCCGGGGTTTTGAATTGCGGAACATCGCCGGTGGCTGGCGGATCTACTCCCGCGCCGAATTTGCCGACATCGTGGGCAAGTACGTGCTCGACGGGCAGACCACCAGGCTCACCCAGGCGGCATTGGAAACACTGGCTGTCATCGCGTACCGCCAACCCGTTTCACGGGCCAGGGTGTCTGCAATTCGCGGAGTCAATGTTGATTCTGTCGTACGGACACTCGCCCAGCGCGGGCTGATCGAGGACGCGGGAACCGATCCCGAGTCCGGCGCAATCCTTTACCGGACCACCTCCTATTTCCTTGAACGGATGGGAATCGGTTCAGTGGAGGAGTTGCCCCACCTGTCGCCGCACCTACCGGGTCTCGATGGGATCGCAGAGTTCTACGACGCCGACATGATGTAGGCAGGGCACTCCCTGTCCGCATCAATTCACTTACCAGGGCAGACGAAGTCTGCACGGCTGGCTAGGGTTGTCCTTGGACATCTCTGCGGGCCAAAACATCGAAGGACGGGTCATGACACAGGCGGGACGCCAGGGTTCACCACGTAACGGATCAGGACGCGGCGGGAGCGACCGCAACGCGTCACAGCGCGGGAATTCACCCCAGCGCGGCAACCAGGGCGGAGGCTCCCGGGGCGGCGCGGCAAAGCGTTCGTCCGCCTTCGGCGGCGACCGCCCGCAGCGGGCGCCGAAGCCGCGCGAGGAGCGCTTCATCGACCCCGACCTTGCCGGGGACCAGCAAGGACGCCCAGCAGGAGGCTCCAAGCCGGCGGCGCCGTTGTCGCGCAAGCCCGCTGCCCGCAAACCGGGATCCAAGAAGGCACCCGGAACTCCCGGCGCACCCAAGACCAAATCGCGCACGGGTGCACCCGGCGCTGCTGCGTCCCGCGCCTTCGGCAGCGAACGCTTCGGCCAGAACCTTGGCCCGGTCCGCAAACCTGCCCGCAGGAAGGGCCCCCGCGGCAACGTTCCCCAGTCCGAACTCCACGATGCCGACGGCGTCCGCCTCCAGAAGGTGATGGCGTCGGCTGGTGTGGCGTCGCGGCGTGTCTGCGAAGAGATGATCGCGGAGGGCCGCGTGGAAGTGGACGGCCAGGTGGTCACCGAGCTTGGTGTCCGCGTCGATCCCAAGACCGCCGTCATCCACGTCGACGGCCTGCGGATCCAGCTGGACGAAAACTTGGTCTACATGGTGTTCAACAAGCCCAAGGGCGTGGTGTCCACCATGGAGGACCCGGAGGGCCGCCCCTGCATCAGCGATTTCCTCAAGAACAACAAGAACACCGGCGAACGCCTCTTCCACGTGGGCCGGCTGGACGTCGCCACCGAGGGGCTGCTGCTGCTGACCAACGACGGCGAGCTCGCCAACCGGCTGACCCACCCCTCCTACGAGGTACCCAAGACCTACCTGGTCCAGGTGCGCGGGCCGTTCCCGCAGGGTGTCGGTGCCCAGCTGAAGGCCGGCGTCGAGCTTGAGGACGGCTTTGCCAGCGTCGATTCCTTCCGGCTGGTGGACTCCACGCCCGGCCACGTGCTGATCGAGGTTGTGCTCCACTCCGGCAAGAACCGGATTGTGCGCCGCCTCTTCGACGCTGTCGGGTTCCCGGTCCAGCGGCTTGTCCGCGTCAAGGTGGGCCCCATTGGGCTCGGAGACCAGCGCCAGGGCAGCATCCGTAACCTGGGCAAGCAGGAAGTCGGCCACCTGCTGGCATCCGTAGGGCTCTGATCCATGTCCGCGTTCAAAAGCCACGGCCGCGGCCACCTGGACGGGCCTGTGGTGGTCATTGGCGCCGGACTGCTGGGTGCCAGCATCGGGCTGGGCCTGCGTGGGCGCGGCGTAGCGGTGTTCCTGTCCGACCCCTCACCCACCAACCAGGCGGTGGCGGTGGATATCGGGGCGGGCCGCCCGCTGTCCGAGCTCGGCAGCGGAAAAGCCCAGCTCGTCGTGGTTGCCGCCCCGCCGGACGTTACGGCCGACGTCGTCTGCCAGGCGCTCTCCGACTACCCTGACGCCGTGGTCGTGGACATTGCCAGTGTCAAGGCGGACATCCTTGCCCGGCTCCGGAGCCTGGGCGCCGACCTTTCACGGTATGTGGGCACCCATCCCATGGCCGGAAGGGAAAAGTCCGGTCCGGTAGCCGCCCGCGGCGAGCTGTTCACTTCCATGCCGTGGGTGCTCTGCCCGTCGGAGGAAACCTCGGACCACGCTTTGCAGGTGGCCCGCTCGCTTGCCTCGGACCTGGGAGCCGTCGTCTCGCAGTTCACGGCGGAAGAGCACGATGAAGCCGTCGCCCTGGTGTCGCACCTGCCCCAGGTCATGTCTTCGCTGCTGGCGAGCAGGCTGCAGGGCACGCCGCTGCATGCCCTGTCCCTGGCGGGGAACGGCCTGCGAGACGTCACCAGGATCGCCGCCAGCGATCCCACCCTGTGGGTTCAAATCCTTGGCGGCAACGCGGCCAAGGTCGTAGAGATCCTTTATGGCGTCCGCGAGGACCTGAACCGGCTCATCGGAACCTTGGAGCAGCCCACTGCACCGGGTGCCCGCCTGGACCTTGCCCAGCTCATCAGTGAGGGCAACGCCGGGCAGGCGCGGATTCCCGGCAAGCACGGCGGGCCACCACAGGCGTATTCCTGGCTGACGGTGCTGGTGGATGACAAACCGGGCCAGATCGCGCAGCTGCTCACCGAGATCGGTGAAATCGGCGTGAACGTCGAAGATCTTCGGCTGGATCATTCATCCGGACAAAACGTCGGCATGGTGGAATTGTCAGTGTTGCCGAACAAGCACGACCACCTGATCGAAGCCCTCAACGACCGCGGATGGCGGGTACTTCAGTAATGACACAGGAACTTCTCGAAACCATGCGCGCGCTGCGCATCGGCCGGCCCCTGGTGGTCGCCATCGACGGGCCGTCCGGCTCCGGCAAATCCAGCGTGAGCAAGGAGGTCGCCCGCCGGCTCCGTCTTGCCTACCTGGACACCGGTGCCATGTACCGTGCCCTGACCTGGTACTGCGTGAGCGAGGGCATCGACCTGGCGGACACCCCTGCCGTGGAGCAGGCGTCCCGCGACTTTGTGCTGGAATTGAGCACCAGCCCGCAGGAGGAATACGTGCGGGTAGGCGGCGTGGACGTTACTGACGCCATCCGTGAGCCCGCGATCTCCTCGGCCGTCAGCGCCGTCGCCACCACGCTCGGCGCCCGGACCGAACTGATCCGCCGGCAGCGGGACCTGATCGAAAAGCACCACCGCCGCATGGTGGTGGAAGGCCGGGACATCACTACCGTCGTCGCGCCCGGCGCCGAAGTGCGCATGCTCCTCACCGCCAGCGAGGAAGCCCGGCTGCGCCGGCGCGGCATCCAACTGGGCGGCACCCAGAACGCCGAGCAACTTGCCGCCCAGGTCACGCACCGGGATGCCAAGGACTCAACCGTGGTCAACTTCACGCAGGCGGCGGACGGCGTGGTCACCCTGGACTCCTCGGACTTGGACTTCGAGCAGACGGTGGACGCCGCGCTCGTGATCGTCATCAAGGTGCTCAACCGTGACTGACGCCGGAGCCGGCCTGCCGTCCGGTTTGACCACGGTATGGAGCAGGCCCGTGGGCTGGGTGCTGGACCATGTGGTCTACCGGACCTCCGTGACCGGCAGGAGCAACGTCCCCACCGGCGGTCCCGTCATCTTTGCGGCCAACCACATCAGCTTCCTGGACGGGCCGGTGATGTTCGGCGCGGCCCCACGGCCCATGCACATCCTGGTGAAGCAGGAGATGTTCAAAGGCTTCCTGGGCCGGGTGCTCACCGCCTCCGGACAACTTCCTGTGGACCGCCGGGGGGACAGGGGTGCGCTGCAGCGCTGCAAGGCCGTGCTCGACGCCGGACGCTGCGTTGGGATTCTCCCCGAGGGAACGCGGGGGAGCGGGGCAGCAGAAGACATCAACGGCGGCGTGGCGTGGCTGGCCCTGAACACCGGCGCGCCGGTGGTTCCGGTGGCCATCCTCGGGACCCGCCAGGGAGCCGAACACCTGGATTCGGTTCCGCGGCCCGGGCGGCGTTTCCACGTCAGCTTCGGGACAGCCCTTACCCTGGCCCGCCGGGCCGGCGAAAGCGGGCGTGCTTCAATGGACAGGGCGGCGCAGGAAATCCGCGCGGCCCTGGCGGGGCATGTCCAGGACACCATCACCATCAGCGGGCAGCCCTTGCCTTTCGCTGATCACCAAGACCTGACAGCAGTAGCCGGGGACGCCGGCAGATGACCACTAAGGACAGTGCAATGAGCGACACCACCCAGACTTCCGGGCATTCCGGTGCCGGCGATGACGAATACGTACCCTCCGGCAGCGACCAGGTCGCCGAACGGCTGGCGGCAATAGACGACGACGAAGCAGAGCTGCGTGCCGCCTCCCTCCGGGCCGGCCTTGAGGACTACGACCTCGACGAGGACGACGCCGCCCTGCTCAGCGGAGACTACGGCGACGAAGACCTTGAGGGTCCCCTTAAGCTGGATCCGGTCCTGGCCATTATCGGCCGCCCGAACGTGGGCAAGTCCACGCTGGTGAACCGGATCCTGGGCCGGCGTGAGGCCGTGGTGGAGGACACCCCCGGCGTCACCCGGGACCGCGTCATGTACTCGGCGAACTGGAACGGCCGCAACTTTACTTTGGTGGACACCGGCGGATGGGAACATGACGCCCGCGGCATCCACGCCCGCGTGGCCGAGCAGGCCGAGATGGCCGTGGAACTTGCCGACGCCGTCCTCTTCGTGGTGGACTCCGCCGTCGGAGCCACCGCCACGGACGAAGGCGTCATGAAGATGCTTCGCCGCAGCAAGAAGCCGGTCATCATGGTGGCCAACAAGGTGGACGACTTCGCCCAGGAAGCGGACAGCGCCGCACTGTGGGGCCTCGGCTTCGGCCAACCGTACCCGGTATCAGCGCTGCACGGCCGCGGCGTGGCAGACCTCCTGGACCACGTCATGGACATCCTCCCCGAGTTCTCCACCGTCGAGGGCGTGGAACGATCCGGCGGTCCCCGCCGGATCGCCCTGATCGGCCGTCCCAACGTGGGCAAGTCCTCCCTGCTGAACAAGCTCGCCGGATCCGAACGCGTGGTGGTGGACAACACCGCCGGCACCACCCGTGACCCCGTGGACGAATTCATCGAACTCGGCGGCCGCACGTGGCGCTTCGTGGACACCGCCGGTATCCGCCGCCGCCAGCACATGGCCCAGGGTGCGGACTACTATGCTTCCCTGCGGACGCAGGCCGCCCTCGAAAAGGCGGAGGTCGCCGTCGTACTCCTGGCGGTGGACGAGGTCCTCAGTGAACAGGACGTCCGTATCCTGCAGCTGGCCATCGAGTCCGGACGCGCGTTGGTGCTGGCCTTCAACAAGTGGGACCTGCTCGACGACGAACGCCGCCGCTACCTCGAGAGGGAAATCGAGCAGGACCTTGCCCACGTCGAATGGGCTCCGCGGGTCAACATCTCCGCCAAGACCGGATGGCACAAAGACCGCCTGGTTCCGGCCCTGGACCTGGCCCTGGAGAACTGGGACCGGCGCATCCCCACCGGGCGCCTCAATGCCTTCCTCGGCGAACTCGTGGCCGCGCACCCGCACCCGGTCCGTGGCGGCAAGCAGCCGCGCATCCTCTTCGGTACCCAGGCCTCCAGCCGGCCGCCGAAGTTCGTCTTGTTCACCACCGGCTTCCTGGACCCCGGTTACCGCCGGTTCATCACCCGGCGGCTGCGGGAAACCTTCGGCTTTGAAGGTACTCCCATCGAGGTGAGCATGCGCGTGCGTGAGAAGCGCGGCCGCAAGCGTTAATTGCGACACACCTTGGGGCTGATCGCCGGAAAGTGTCACTGGCACCCCTCCGGATCGTGTAAGCTCTTCTAGGTGGTTCGGCCGGACTGCTGATGGAAATCCTTGGAGGAATCCTTGGATCCGGGTCAGCGGAGAACGGCGGAACCAGCGGGCTGTAGCGCAGCTTGGTAGCGCACTTGACTGGGGGTCAAGGGGTCGCAGGTTCAAATCCTGTCAGCCCGACCAAAAAGCGGAAAGCGCCGGAGATCATCTCCGGCGCTTTCCGCTTTTTTGGCGTTCCCGGCCGTTCCCGGTCCGGCCGGATGCCTGGTTCCGGGACTGCCTATTTCAAGAACTTCGACGTCCTCCGGTCCGCCAGGATCTTGCCCTTGGTCTGGCACGTGGGGCAGTACTGCAGCGCCGTGTCCGCGAACGACACTTCACGCACGGTGTCGCCGCACACGGGGCAGGGCTGGCCGGCGCGGGCGTGCACCCGCATGTGGCTTCGCTTGACGTCCTTGAGGTCTTTGGGCGGCTTGCCGCGGGCTTCCACCAGCGCCTGGCCCAACACGCTGTGGATGGCGTCGTAGAGCACCTGGACCGTCTCCCGGTCCAGGGACTTGGCGATGGCGAACGGAGAGATCCGCGCGGCGTGCAGGATTTCGTCGCTGTAGGCATTGCCGATGCCGGCAATGACGCTTTGGCTGCGCAGCAGCCCCTTGATCTGCTGCGAACTGCCCTGCAGGATCTCCGCCAGCATGCCGGCGTCGAACGCCTCCGTGAACGGATCGGGACCCAGCGCCGCAATTCCCGGCACATCCTGCGGATCGCGCACCACATAGACCGCCAGGCTTTTCTTGGTGCCCGCTTCGGTCAGGTCCAGGCCCCGCGGGCCGTCCGGACCGGCAAAGGTGCACCTGACGGCGATCAGGCCCTTGCCCATTCGAAGCTGGCTGTCGGCGGGGGAGCCGGTGAAGCGCACCCACCCCGCTCGCGCCAGGTGGAATACCAGCGACACGCCCGCAGTGTCGATGCTGATGAATTTGCCGAACCGCCGGACCCCGGAGACCAGCTGTCCCTCAAGGGCGCTGAAGGGCGGGTCGGCGGTTTTGAGGACGGCGAAGGACACGATCTGCAACCTTGAGATCGTGCACCCGCGCAGCTGCTCGTCCAGGAACGTGGCCAGGCCGGCCACTTCGGGCAGTTCCGGCATGGCTTACCCGCCCCGCCGCAGGGATGCTGCACCAGTGCTTGCACTCATGGGTCCCATCTTGTCAGAAACCCCGGTGCCCGCCCCGGCAGTTGTGCCTATACTTTCAGCGGCGGCCCGATTTCCGGGCCCCTCGTGACCTTGGCGCGCACCCCGATGAAAGGCCCCCCATGAGCAACATTCCCGAAGACCTGTCCTACACCGCCGAACATGAGTGGGTTACGGCCCCCAATGCCGACGGCGTGGTCCGCGTGGGAATCACCGACTTCGCCCAGGACGCGCTTGGCGACGTCGTCTACGCCCAGATGCCCGAAGTCGGCACGAAGATTACGGCGAACGAAGTGGTGGGCGAGGTCGAGTCCACCAAGAGCGTGAGCGACATCTACGCACCCGTTTCCGGCGAAGTCGTGGCGCGCAACGACTCCCTGGACAGCGATTCCGCCCTGATCAACACCGATCCCTACGGTGATGGCTGGCTGATCGAGGTCAAACTGGCCGAACCTGACGCCGTCGAGTCGCTGCTCAGTGCATCGGAGTACGAACAACAGGTAGGCTAAAGCTAACCGGTTAATCCGGTCCGGCCCCGCGTCGCAGGCAGGACGTCTTCGCACGTCAGTGGCCGGATCGGGCGCCGGCGCCGGACCTGCCGGGCAGGGCCGGTGAGCAATCGTCGGTTGCGGGCCAAGGCCCTGCACATCTAAGAGGAGGAATCCATGGCTGGCCACAGACACAACCCTGCCGATGGGGATTACGGCACGGGTGCGGCTAAGGCGTCGGAGACCACCTCGATCCATCTCACGCCGGTCACCGATGAGCCCACCATCGCCCCGAAGCTTTCTTCGGACGAGCGCAATTCCGTGGAGGCCCTGCCTGCCGGTTCCGCGCTGCTGGTAGCGCACAGCGGCCCGAACGCCGGTGCCCGGTTCCTCCTGGATTCGGACGTGACCACCGCCGGCCGCCACCCGGATGCGGATATCTTCCTGGACGATGTCACGGTCTCGCGCCGGCACGTCGAATTCCGCCGCACCGCTCGCAGCTTCGAAGTCGTGGACAAGAACAGCCTCAATGGCACCTACGTCAACCACGACCGGGTGGACAGCGTGGAGCTCAAGTCCGGCAGCGAAGTCCAGATCGGCAAGTTCCGCCTCACCTTCTACCTGAGCCCTGCCACGGCTGCAGGCCGCAGCTGACCCGGGGACCACTGCCTGTGGCAATGGCACAACCGGAACGCCGGGGCCCCCAGGTCCTGAATATCGGCGAGGTCCTCGCCCAGCTCAGCGCTGACTTCCCGGGCATGACGGCGTCGAAAATCCGTTTCCTTGAGGAAAAGGGCCTGATCAATCCGCGCCGCACACCTGCCGGCTACCGCCAGTACTCCGACGGCGACGTCGAACGCCTGCGGTTCGTGCTGGCCCTGCAGCGCGACCAGTACCTGCCCCTGAAGGTCATCAAGGACTACCTTGACGCAATCGACAGGGGAGAGCGGCCGGAAAACCTGCCCCCCGGCGTCGTGGTGTCCCCGCGTATTGTCTCGGACGAACTTGCCGCCGAGTTGCAGAACCGGGGCAGGAAACTGAGCGAGGAGCAGCTTCGGACCGAATCCGGAGCCAGTGTCCCCCTGCTGCAGTCCCTGCTGAGCTTCGGCCTCATCAGCCACAGCAACGGCCAGTTCGATGAGCATGCCCTCCAGGTTGCCCGCGCGTGCGTGCAGCTGGAAAGCCATGGGCTCGAGCCGCGCCACCTTCGCCCCTTCCAGGCGGCGGCCGAGAGGGAATTCGGCCTCGTGGAACGTGCCGTCGCGCCGCTGGCCTCGCGCAAGGACTCGGCATCGCAGGCACGCGCGGCCGAGGCCGCCCGCGAGATCAGCGATCTTTGCCTCACCCTGCACCGGGCCCTGGTGCAAGACCACATCTCACGCATGGACATCTGATGATTGAAGTAGAGATCGTAGGCGTTCGCATCGAATTGCCGTCCAACCAGCCGCTGGTCCTGCTCAAGGAGATGCACGGCGAACGCCACGTGCCCATCTGGATCGGCACCCCCGAGGCCAGTGCCATTGCGCTCGCCCAGCAGGGTGTTGTCCCGCCCCGGCCCATGACGCACGATCTCCTGGTGGACGTGGTGGAGTCGCTGGGGCACTCCGTGGTCAGCGTCAACATCGTGGCCGTGGAAGACAACATTTTCTATGGCCAGCTGCAGTTCGAGAACGGCACCACGGTCAGCTCCCGGGCCTCCGACGCCCTGGCCATCGCGCTGCGGGCCAAGTGCCGGATCTGGTGTGCCGATTCGGTCATGGACGAGGCCGGAGTGCGCATCACGGAACATGATGAGGGGGAGGACACCGAGCCGGGCCCCACGGTGGACGAAGAACGCGAAATGCGCCGGTTCCGCGAGTTCCTTGACGACGTGGAGCCCGAGGATTTCGACGGCTAAGGTCACGTTAAGGTTAAAGTTGAGGCTGAAAGTTTCGACACGCCTCTTTCAACCCCCCAACGTCTTTGACCTGGGGACCTGCCGGGCCTAACGTCGAAGTATCAAGTTCCCTTGCTTACGGCAGCCGCGCAAGTCACACTGGAAAGTGCGCCCCGCGACAATTACACGCATGGTCTTCATGCCGAAGCTGCCTTAGAGAGTTCCTGGGAGCGTACGACAAGGAGGATCCAGGTGAGTCCCAAAGGCGAAGCAGGCGGGCTGAAACAGCCCACAGCTGGTGTTGCTGTGCCCGTGAGCGGTGCCCAGGGCCTCCTGTTCACCGAGGACCTTCCGGTACTGGATGAGGACGCAGGCTACCGCGGCCCCACTGCCTGCAAAGCCGCAGGCATCACTTACCGGCAGCTCGACTACTGGGCGAGGACCGGTTTGGTTGAACCCGCCGTCCGCGGTGCCGCCGGCTCCGGCTCACAACGGCTGTACGGCTTCCGGGACATCCTGGTCCTCAAAGTGGTCAAGCGCCTCCTGGATACCGGGGTCTCCCTGCAGCAGATCCGGACCGCCGTCGAACACCTCCGGGAGCGCGGCGTCGAGGACCTGGCACAGATTACGCTCATGAGCGACGGTGCAAGCGTCTACGAGTGCACGTCCGCGGATGAGGTCATAGACCTCGTCCAGGGTGGCCAGGGAGTCTTTGGCATCGCCGTTGGCCGTGTCTGGCGGGAAGTGGAAGGCAGCCTCGCGTCGCTGCCCAGCGAACATGCCGCGGAGCAATCCTTTCCCGACGACGAACTGAGCAAGCGCCGTGCGGCGCGGAAGATCAGCTGACACCCGTTCCAATATTTAAGGGCCACCCTCCGGACGGAGGGTGGCCCTTAATTATTGGAACGGGTCCTAGCGGGTACGGCTCCGCAGGCCGGCGCCTGCGGCCATGAGGTTGGCCAGGAGGTCGTCAAACAATGCCGCCGCGGACTTGGCCGAATCGCCGGGCCAGTGATGCACGGGGTGGGCCGCACCCTGGATCTGCTGCCAATTGGCCTGCTCCGGGATCCTCGGGCTCAGCAGGAGTTCGCCGAACATGGACTCCATCTCCGCCAGCCGGTAGGTGTGCTCGGAGGAACCCGTGCGGACCCGGTTGGCCACGATGCCGGCAGGCGAAAGATTGGGGGCGAACTCCTGGCGGAACAGCTGGATGGCGCGCATGGTGCGTTCCGTGCCTGCCACCGAGAAGAGGCCGGGCTCGGCGACCAGGGCCACCTTGTCGCTGGCGGCCCATGCCATGCGGGTCAGCCCGTTGAGGGACGGCGGGCAGTCGATCAGGACCAGCTGGTAGTCCCCGGCGCCGGCAAGTACGGCCGACAGCCTGCGGAGGTCGCGGCGGCCAAGGTCCGGCCGATCGTAGATGCCCGTGTAGGCGGAGCCGACGGCGACGTCCAGGACGGCGGGCCCGGAACCGTTGGCCGGGACGCGGTCAGCCCAGTTGCTTCGCACCACGTTCTCGGCCATCTTTGCCCGGCGGGGGCTCTTCAGCATCCTGCCGATGTCCAGATGGTCTCCGGGCTGGAGTCCCAGTGCCGTGGTGGCGTCGGCGTGCGGATCCAGGTCCACCACCAGTGTGCGAATTCCGGCGGCCAGCGCCGCAGACGCCAATCCTGTGGTGACGGAAGTCTTGCCGACTCCACCCTTAAGGCTGCTGATGCTGACTACTTGCACTTGAGAGACCAAAACCTAACGCCGGATGCCGTGTTGGGGGTAATGTTTGCCTCGGCAGAGCCGAAGCCGGACGGTCCTGCCGCCCTACTCATCATATGTTGATGCGTCGGCGAATCCTGTTTTATCGGGCGTCGGCATGGCACCGACTGTGCTGCCGGGGCGGTTTCCGCCAGCCACGCTGAAAGCGTTCGGGACATGACGGGGAAATCTGTGATGGTGGCCACAAAGATTTGTGTTTGTCCTTGTAGGTCCTAGACACTGTGACCACTCATTCGATCCACCCCGCAATGATGCAGGAGAAGTATGTTTTCCAAAGTTCTGGTGGCCAACCGCGGTGAAATCGCGATCAGGGCCTTCCGCGCCGGCTATGAGCTGGGTGCCAAGACCGTTGCCGTTTTTCCGCAGGAGGACCGAAACTCGATCCATCGCCAGAAAGCGGACGAGGCCTACCTGATCGGCGAGGAAGGACACCCTGTCCGGGCCTACCTGGACGTGGCTGAGGTGGTCCGGGTTGCCAAGGAGTCGGGCGCGGACGCGATTTACCCGGGTTATGGCTTCCTCTCCGAGAACCCTGAGCTTGCCCGCGCGGCGAAGGCCGCCGGCATCACCTTCGTTGGTCCGCCTGCGGAAGTGCTGGAGCTTGCCGGCAACAAGGTGGCGGCCCTCAAGGCTGCCCGCGAGGCCGGTGTCCCCGTACTGAAGTCCAGCGAGCCCTCCAGGGACCTGGACGAGCTGCTGGCGGCCGCCGACGAGATCGGATTTCCCATCTTCGCAAAGGCTGTAGCGGGCGGCGGCGGCCGCGGCATGCGCCGGGTGGACACCCGCGACGCCCTGCCTGAGGCCCTGAAGTCCGCCATGCGCGAGGCGGACGCGGCCTTCGGTGACCCCACCATGTTCCTGGAGCAGGCCGTCCTGCGCCCACGCCACATCGAGGTGCAGATCCTTGCCGACGCAGAGGGCAATGTCATGCACCTCTTCGAGCGCGACTGCTCCATCCAGCGGCGGCACCAGAAGGTCATCGAGATCGCTCCCGCCCCCAACCTCGATGAGGGAATCCGGCAGGCCCTCTACCGGGACGCCGTGAAATTCGCCAAGGCCCTGAACTACGTCAACGCGGGCACGGTCGAATTCCTGGTGGACACCGAGGGTGAGCGGGCCGGCCAGCACGTCTTCATCGAAATGAACCCTCGCATCCAGGTGGAGCACACCGTCACCGAGGAAGTCACGGACGTGGACCTGGTCCAGGCCCAGATGCGGATCGCCTCCGGCGAGACCCTGGCCGACCTAGGACTGTCCCAGGACACCGTTAAACTCCGCGGCGCCGCCTTGCAGAGCCGCATCACCACCGAGGATCCCGCCAATGGTTTCCGGCCCGACGTCGGAAAGATCACCGGCTACCGCTCGGCCGGCGGCGCCGGCGTGCGGCTCGACGGCGGCACTGTGTACTCCGGTGCCGAGATCAGCCCCCACTTCGACTCCATGCTGGTCAAGCTCACCTGCCGCGGCCGGGACTACCCGTCAGCGGTGGCCCGTGCCCGCCGTGCCCTGGCCGAGTTCCGCATCCGCGGTGTCTCCACGAACATTCCCTTCCTCCAGGCCGTCCTGGACGACCCCGATTTCATCGCAGGCGATGTCGCCACCAACTTCATCGACCAGCGCCCTGAACTGCTCAAGGCCCGTGTGTCGGCCGACCGTGGCACCAAGCTCCTGACGTGGCTGGCCGAGGTCACCGTCAACAAGCCCAACGGCGAGCTGACCGTGCACTCCAACCCCGCCGACAAGCTGCCGGACGTCAAGGGCAAGGAGGCGGCAGCGGGTTCGCGCCAGAGGCTCCTTGAGCTGGGCCCGGAGGGCTTCGCCAAGGCATTGCGCGAGCAGACCGCCGTGGCGGTCACGGACACCACGTTCCGCGACGCACACCAGTCCCTGCTGGCCACCCGCGTCCGCACCCGCGACCTCGTTGCCGCCGGGCCCGCCGTCACGGCGTTGCTCCCGCAGCTGCTGTCCGTTGAGGCGTGGGGCGGCGCAACCTACGATGTCGCCCTCCGCTTCCTCGGTGAGGACCCCTGGGACCGGCTCGCCGCGCTGCGCAAGGCGATGCCGAACGTGTGCATCCAGATGCTCCTTCGCGGCCGCAATACGGTTGGCTACACGCCGTACCCCGAAGAAGTGACGGAGGCCTTCGTGAACGAGGCCGCCGCCACCGGCATCGACATCTTCCGTATCTTTGACGCCTTGAACGACGTCAGCCAGATGGCCCCGGCCATCCGGGCGGTCCGCGCCACCGGCACCGCCGTCGCCGAAGTGGCGCTCTGCTACACCGGCGACATGCTGGACCCGGAAGAGAAGCTGTACACCCTTGACTACTACTTGGAGCTGGCGCAGAAGATCGTGGACGCCGGCGCCCATATCCTGGCCATCAAGGACATGGCGGGCCTGCTCCGCCCTGCGGCCGCGGCAAAGCTCGTGGCCGCCTTGCGGGAACGGTTCGACCTGCCCGTCCACCTGCACACGCACGACACGGCGGGCGGCCAGCTGGCCACCCTGCTCGCCGCCATCGACGCCGGTGTGGACGCCGTGGATGTCGCAGCGGCATCGCTGGCCGGCACCACCAGCCAGCCCTCGGCGTCGGCCCTTGTAGCGGCCCTGGCCCACACGCCGCGCGACACCGGCATCAGCCTGGACGCGGTCAGCTCGCTGGAACCGTACTGGGAAGCGGTGCGCCGCGTGTATGCCCCGTTCGAGTCCGGCCTGCCGGGCCCCACCGGCCGCGTATACAAGCACGAAATCCCCGGCGGCCAGTTGTCCAACCTCCGCCAGCAGGCCACGGCATTGGGCCTGGGGGAGCGCTTCGAAGCGATCGAGGACATGTACACGGCCGCGGACCGGATCCTGGGCCACTTGGTGAAGGTGACGCCGTCCTCGAAGGTGGTGGGTGACCTCGCGCTCCACTTGGTGGGCCTCAACGCCGATCCCGCGGATTTTGAAGCGAATCCACAGAATTACGACATCCCCGACTCCGTCATCGGTTTCCTGTCCGGCGAGCTCGGTGATCCTCCGGGAGGCTGGCCCGAGCCCTTCCGCACCAAGGCCCTGCAGGGCAGGAGCGTAAAGGTCCGCGATGTCGAGCTCAGCGCCGAGGACAGCGCGGCCCTGAAGTCCGATTCGAAGACCCGCCAGCACACGCTGAACCGGTTGCTTTTCGACGGACCCACCAAGGACTACCTCAAGAGCGTGGACACGTACGGCAACATCTCCGTGCTGGATACCCGGGACTACCTCTACGGACTCCAGCGCGGCACCGAGCACGAAATCCAGCTGGAACGCGGCGTCCGCCTCATCGCCTCCCTGGAAGCCGTCTCGGAGCCGGACGAGAAGGGCATGCGCACCGTCATGTGCACCCTCAACGGCCAGTCCCGGCCGGTCGTGGTGCGAGACCGTTCCGTGGTCAGCAACGTCAAGGCGGCCGAGAAAGCCGATCCCGGCCAGCCGGGCCAGGTGGCTGCACCCTTCGCCGGCGCCGTCACTGTCACCGTCAAGCCCGGCGACACCGTCAAGCCCGGAGACACCGTGGCAACGATCGAAGCGATGAAGATGGAAGCTTCCATCACGACGCCGGTAGCCGGCAAGGTGGCCAGGCTCGCCATCTCCGCCGTCGAGCAGGTCCAGGGCGGGGATCTGCTGCTGGTGATCGAGGAGTAGACGGGCCACAGCCAGGTAAACGAAGGGGGCCTCCCGGCTACGGGAGGCCCCCTTCGTTTACCGGCGCCTTGCTACGAACGCGGCGCGGAGTACATTTCCTCGATGACCGTTTCGAAGTCCTTTATCACCTGGGCCCGCTTGACCTTCATGGAAGGGGTCAGGTGCCCGGAAGCCTCGGTGAAGTCCGCCGGAACGATCCGGAAGGACTTGATGGCTTCGGCCTGCGAGACCGACGTGTTTGCCGCGGTGATCAGGTCCTGCACCGCCGCCTTCACTACCGGATTGCCCGCGGCCTGCTCGAGCGTGGTGTCCGCTGGAAGGCCGTGGCGCTGGAGCCAGCCCGGCAGTGCTTCCTGGTCCAGGGTCACCAAGGCGCCGATGAAGGGCCTGTTGTCGCCCACCACCAGGACCTGGGAGACCAGGGCGTCGGCGCGGATCTGGTCCTCCAGGAGGGCCGGGATCACGTTCTTGCCGCCGGCGGTAACGATGATCTCCTTCTTACGCCCGGTGATCCATACGAAGCCTTCCTCGTCCAGCCGGCCGATGTCTCCGGTGTGGAACCAGCCGTCGGTGAACGCCTCGCCCGTGAGGTCCTCCCGTCGGTAGTAGCCCCGCATGACGCAGACGCCCTTGGCCAGGATCTCGCCGTCGTCGGCGATCTTGACCGCGTTGCCCGGCAGCGGCTTGCCCACTGATCCGATCTTGATCCGTGACGGCGTGTTGACCGTGATGGGAGCGGTGGTCTCGGTGAGGCCGTATCCCTCCAGCACCTGCAGCCCGATTCCTTGGAAGAAATGACCCAGCCGCTCGCCCAGGGGGCCGCCGCCGGACACGGCGTGCGCGACGTGTCCGCCCATTGCCGCCCGCAACTTGCCGTACACCAGTTTGTCGAACAGGGCGTGGCGCAACTTCAGGCCCAGCCCCACCCGTCCGTCCTGGCGTGCCTTGGAGAACGCAATGGCGGTGTCGGCTGCCCGGTGGAAGATGGCGCCCTTGCCGCCGTCCTCCGCTTTGGTCAGTGCGGAGTTGTAGACCTTCTCGAAGACCCTCGGTACCGCCAGGATGAAGGTGGGCTCGTAGCTCTGCAGGTCGCCCAGGAGGTTCTTGATGTCGGGGGTGTGGGCCACGGTGGTGCCGGCGGCCATCGCAAGCACGGAAATGAAGCGGGCGAACACGTGGGCCATCGGCAGGAACATGATGGTCTTGGCGTTCTCGTGGACGATGTCGCCGATGATGGCCAGGGCGTTGTCCGAGAGCTCCACGAAGTTCCCGTGCGTCAGCTCGCAGCCCTTGGGCCGTCCCGTGGTTCCGGAGGTGTAGATGATGGTGGCGACGTCGCCAAGGTTCGCTGCGCTGCGTCGCTTTTCGAGTTCTTCATCGCTGACGTCCCGGCCGGCATCGCGGAGCGCGTCCAGTCCCTGGCCCTCAAGCTGCCAGACGTGCTGCACGGCGGTGAGCCCCTCAGCCGTAACGGCCTGGCGGATGACGTTCTCGTGGTGCGCGGATTCGCCGAAAGCGGCCACAGCGCCCGAATCCCCGAGGTTCCAGGCGACCTGGGACGGGGACGACGTTTCATAGATGGGGACCGACACTGCACCGGCGAACCAGATGGAGAAGTCGACCAGTGCCCACTCGTAACGGGTGCGGGACATGATGCCCACGCGGTCGCCTGCAGCAACGCCGCTGGCGATCAGGCCCTTGGCCAAGGCTCTGACATCTGCCAGGAAGTCCGTGGCGGCAACGTTCTGCCACGCGCCCCCGGCATCCAGGCGCGAAAACAGTGCCGGATTGCTGGCCTTGCCTGCCTGCCGCAACACCAGGTCGGTGATGTTGGATTCGGGTGGGACAACAACCAGGGGCGGAACACTGAATTCGCGCACTATAGCTCCTTTGATATCTGAAGTCCCGCGCAGGGGGTTGCCTAAAGACTAATACCCCGGGCGGGACTGTGCAGTACATAAACCTACTGGCGAGTAACTTAGCCGTCAATGAGAGCCGTGTGCGCCCGCGTATGTCAAGACAATTCCGGTGCCCGCCTAGAATGGTGGACTATGTACGGAGCGTTGCCCGGCGATCAGGCCGGCCCCCTTGGAAGACCGGCTCCCTGGCGGCGCCGTCCCGCCATCCAGCGCGCCGGACGGTTGCACGGCGGCGGCGTCCGCGGGCACCTCCGCCTTGGCCGCAAGGGATTGGCCATCGGGATCGATATCGGGGGGACCAAGGTCGCCGCGGGCGTTGTGGACGCCGAAGGCCGGATTCTCAGCGAAGCGCGCCGGTCCACGCCTGGCACCGACCCGCGGGCGGTGGAGCAGGTCATTGTCGAACTCGTCGAGGAACTGGGCCGGGGCCACCGCATCTGGTCGGTGGGAATCGGCGCCGCAGGGTGGATGGACCTGGCCGGCGGAACCGTCCTCTTCAGTCCGCATCTGGCCTGGCGCAACGAGCCTCTCCGCGAGAACCTGCAACGGCTCCTTCGCCGTCCCGTGCTCCTGACCAACGACGCCGATGCTGCGGCGTGGGCGGAATGGCGCTTCGGTGCCGGCCAAGGGGAGGACCGCCTGGTGTGCATCACCCTTGGGACTGGAATCGGCGGGGCCATGGTGATGGACGGCAGGGTGGAACGCGGCCGCTTCGGAGTTGCCGGCGAGTTTGGCCACCAGATCATCATGCCCGGCGGCCACCGGTGCGAGTGCGGCAACCGCGGATGCTGGGAACAATACGCATCGGGCAACGCCCTGGGCCGGGAGGCCCGGCTCCTCGCCCGGGCAAATTCGCCCGTAGCCCAGGACCTGCTGGCGGCCGTGGGCGGACGTCCGGAAGCAATCACGGGTGCAATCGTCACGGAACTGGCCCTGGCAGGCGACCGTGCCTCGCGCGAACTGATCGAGGAAGTGGGCGAATGGCTTGGCCTGGGACTGGCCAACCTGGCCGCAGCCCTCGATCCAGGCATGTTCGTCATCGGCGGGGGCTTGTGCTCTGCGGGTGACCTGCTGGTGCAGCCGGCCCGCAAGGCGTTCTCCCGGAACCTCACCGGCCGTGGCTTCCGGCCGGAAGCGGCCATCGAACTGGCGGCCCTGGGTCCCAATGCCGGCCTGATCGGCGCAGCCGACCTCTCCCGCGTCAGCAGCCGCGTCCGCAGCTGACCTGGCCGGGGAGCCCTGCTAGACCCTCGCGCCGTCGTCGTCGCCGTTCTTTTCCTGCGGCAGCTTCATGATCAGGTAAACGGTCGCGAGCACGAAGACGGCAACAATGCCGACGATCGCCAGCAGGGGTGCCGACCGCCAGAACATTGCCGACAACAGCAGCGCCACCGGTCCGCCCACGGCTCCCAGCCACGCCAGCATGGTCAGCGGATCGGTGCCGGCCAGGCTGGGCGGCTCCTCGGGCACGAACTCACCGCCGTCGTCGTCAACCTCATAGTCGCGGGGTCCCTCGGACGGGCCGGCAGGCTCCGTGCCCGTCCCGCCGGCGGCTGCTGCCTGGCGCTCCGCCGCCGGCATCCCGGCCAGCCCCAGGGGGTCGAAGTCCTGGAACGACGGCGGCTGGTGGGTTTCCGGCGCTCCGGACACCTTCCCGGACGGTGGCAGCTGGCCGCCTGCCGGGGTATCAGGGCGCGTTGCCACGGTGTCCGATTCGAGCCGTGCCACCAGGTCCAGCCAGACGGCGTCATCCTGGCTGGCCCCCGGATCCGGCTGGCCCGGGTCATGCCTGTTCATGGCGGCCCTCCTGCCCAGCAGCGGCGGGACTGGCCGGGGGCGCGGCGTTCAGGACCCGCCGAATGAAATCCACCGAGCCCTCGAAAATCAGTTCTGCGTCGTTGTCCAGGGTGGCGACGTGGTAACTGTTTTCCAGCCGGACCACGTCCAGGGGTGCGTTCGCCAGCCCGCGCCGAAGGACGGCCATGCTGGCATCGGACACCACATGGTCCACGGTTGACCGGTACACCTGGACCGGGGCGGTGATCCGGGGGAGGAGCCGGAGGGTGTCCTTGAACATCTTGTTGAGTTCGTGGGCGGCGGCCACCGGGGTGCGTGCGTAGGCGCCCTCATCCACGCCGGCTTTGAGGATGTCGTTGCCGATGGACGGGGTGCTCTTCAGGACCAGCTTCAGGATGCCCGCCAGCGGCGCGCGGGGGTCGTCGACCACCAGGCCGGGGTTCACCAGGACCACTCCCGCCACCGGCCTGGTTGCGGCAATCCTCAGCGCCAGGGCACCGCCCATGCTCAGCCCGGCAGCGAAAACCCGGTCGCACTGGGAGTCCAGCTCTAGGAACGCTTCATCGAGGGCGCTGTGCCATTGCTGCCAGCGGGTCCGGGAGAGGTCCTGCCACGTCGTGCCGTGGCCCGGAAGCAGCGGCATCCGGACGGCGAACCCAGCCTCGGCGAACGCCGTGGCCCAGGCGCGCAAACCATGCGGGCTTCCCGTGAAGCCATGGGACAGGACGATTCCGGTGCGGGGACCCTCGCCGCTGAAGGCACTGGAGAAGGGGCTGTGGTCGGGGACGGAGGTCATGGGGTCTCCAAGGTACTGGTGCGGCGGGCGTGGGCGGCGACGAATGCTTCCGATTTCTCGAAGATCGCGGGCGCGTCCACGTCCAGAGTAGCCACATGTCCGCTGCTGGCAAGCTCCACCACCTCGGCGAGGTTTCCCCGCAGCCCTTTCTCCAGGAGGGTCAGGGATGATGGCGGGACCACGGCGTCCGTCCGCGATTTGAAGACCTGGACCGGGGCGTCCACTTTCGGCAGCCCGCGGATTGCGGCGCCAAAGAGCTTCTTGAGCTCATGCACGGCCGCCAGCGGAGTCCGCGAATAGTCGCCGTCGTCCGTTGCCGCCGCCGTAGGCTGGTCCTCCTGGATGGGAATCGTGGTCCGCTGGAAGTACTTGAGGACACCGATCACGCGCACCCGGCGGTCATAGAAGCTCAGGCCCGGGTTGACGATGGTGACTCCCGCAGCGTGGTGGCGGGAGGCCGCAAGCAGGGCGATCGCACCGCCCATGGAGAGGCCGGCGGTAAACGTCATTTCCGTCCGCGCGGAAAGATCCAGGAAGGCTTCCTCGTAACTGAGGTACCAGTCCTGCCACCCTGTTCGGGCGAGCTGGCGCCAGTGGGTCCCATGTCCCGGCAGCAGGGGAACGGACACCGCGTATCCCTGGTCCGCCAGGTGGGTTGCCCACGGCAGCACGCTTAGCGGGCTGCCGGTGAACCCGTGGCAGATGGCGATGCCAATCCGCGCATTGGGGCCGTGGCCTGGATAGCTGAAAGCGGCCGGACGGGGCGGGGTGCTGCTTTCAGTCATGACTCCATCGTGTCACTGTTCCTGCCAAATCTCACTAGAGTAGGGTTGCATTGAATCGCTGGCCAGGCCCGACGCCGGGGCTGGAAGCCGCCTTCCGGAGAGGTTCGCCACGTGTTCTATTGGGTCATGAAAAGGATCTTCCTCGGTCCGGTGATCAAGATGCTTTTCCGGCCGTGGGTCAAGGGCCTGGACAACATCCCTGCGCAGGGGGCCGCCATTATCGCCTCCAACCACCTGTCATTCTCGGATTCCATCTTCATGCCGCTCATGGTCCGCCGCCCGGTGGTGTTCCTGGCAAAGTCGGAATACTTCACGGGAACCGGGATCAAGGGCAGGTTGACGGCGGCGTTCTTCCGCCTGACCAACCAGCTGCCCATGGACCGGTCCGGCGGTGCGGCCTCGGCGGCGTCCCTGAACGCCGGGATGGACGTGCTCACCTCCGGCGGCCTGCTGGGCATCTACCCCGAGGGCACGCGCAGCCCGGACGCCCGGTTGTACCGCGGGAAAGTGGGTGTGGCCCGGCTGGCGCTGCAGGCGGGAGTTCCCGTCATTCCCGTGGCCATGATCGGCACCGACAAAGTCCAGCCCATCGGCAAGCGGCTGCCCAACATCCGCAGGATCGGCATGATCTTCGGCGAGCCGCTGGATTTCAGCCAATACCGCGACCAGGCGGAAGACCGCACCGTGCAGCGGCTTGTCACCGACGAGATCATGACCAACCTGATGCGGCTGTCCGGCCAGGAGTACGTGGACGAGTACGCCGCCGTGGTCAAGCTGCGGCTTGCCGGCAAGCCCGTGAAACCCCAGGCGGCAGCCGAGCCACTGGCCGCGCCGGTCGCCGCCGACGGCGAGTTTGTCCAGGGCAGCGGCCCGAAGGCCCCGGCGGAAGGCACTCCGGCCCCGGAGGACGACGCCGGGACATCCGCCGCCAGGTAACAGCACTGGGCTTTCCTGTGCTGTTATGACGCCGGTGCCGGGCTGAGTGACGACGCTGTGCCCGCCGCTCCCGCCCGGACGCTAGTCTTAGATGGTGACTGAGCTATCCGCAAAACCTGCCTTTTCGCTGTCCAGTACCGCCCAGAGCGGGGCGGCCAACTATCCCGGACTCGACAACTGGCGGGACCTTCCCATCTCGCAGCAGCCCAGCTGGCAGGACCGCGGCGTCTTCGAGGCCTCGGTAAAGGAACTTTCCGTCCTCCCCCCGCTGGTTTTCGCCGGTGAAGTGGACGTGCTGCGCGAGCGGCTCGCCGCCGCGGCCCAGGGCAAGGCTTTCCTGCTGCAGGGCGGCGACTGCGCCGAAACGTTCGAGGCCGCCACGGCGGACAAGATCAGCGCCCGCGTCAAGACCATTCTGCAGATGGCGGTGGTGCTCACGTACGGGGCGGCAATGCCGGTCATCAAGATGGGCAGGATGGCGGGCCAGTTCGCCAAGCCCCGTTCCTCAAACGACGAAACCCGCGACGGCGTCACGCTTCCCGCCTACCGCGGCGACATTGTCAACGGCTACGATTTCACGCCCGAGTCCCGCGGCCATGACGCCGCCAGGATGCTCCGCGCCTACCACACCTCGGCGTCCACCCTGAACCTCATCCGGGCCTTCACCCAGGGTGGATTCGCGGACCTCCGCTCGGTGCACCAGTGGAACAAGGGGTTCACCGAAAACCCGGCCCACGCGCGCTACGAGTCACTGGCCCGGGACATCGACCGCGCCATCAAATTCATGGACTCCTGCGGCGCCGACTTCGAAGCCCTCAAGCGGGTGGAGTTCTTCGCCAGCCACGAGGCATTGCTGCTTGATTACGAGCGCGCCCTGACGCGCATCGACTCCCGCACCGGTTTCCCCTACGACACCTCGGCCCACTTCCTGTGGATCGGGGAGCGCACCCGGGAACTGGACCACGCACACGTCGACTTCCTCTCGCGGGTGCGCAACCCCATCGGGGTCAAGCTCGGCCCGTCCACCACCGGTGATGACGCCCTGCGCCTGATCGACAAGCTGGACCCTGACCGCGAGCCCGGCCGCCTGACCTTCATCACCCGCATGGGTGCCGGCAACATCCGAGAGAAGCTGCCTGCCGTCGTCGAGAAGGTCACAGCGTCCGGTGCCCAGGTGCTGTGGGTCACCGACCCCATGCACGGCAACACCGTCACGTCGCCCAACGGCTACAAGACGCGCAATTTCGACGACGTCATCGACGAAGTGCGCGGCTTCTTCGAAGTGCACCACGGGTTGGGCACGGTACCGGGCGGCCTGCACGTGGAGATGACCGGCGACGATGTGGCCGAGTGCCTGGGCGGCGCGGACCCGATCGACCAGGATGCCTTCCTGGACCGCTATGAATCCGTGTGCGATCCCCGCCTGAACCATATGCAGTCGCTGGAAATGGCGTTCCTCGTCGCCGGGGCCCTCGCCAAGAACTAGGCCGGGTTGGGGCCGGCACTGCCGGCCCCACCCTCTTACACCACGGTGATGGTGATGACGGAACCCTCCGGGACCTTCCGGTTCACCGGTTCCTGGTCCCGGACGGTGCCGAAGAAGCCGCCGAGGATGTTGTTGACCCTTACCTGGAAGCCCAGCGCTTCCAAGGCCTTCCGCGCGTCTGCAGCCTGCTTGCCGATGAAGCTGGGGACATCCACCATCTTTGGCCCCTTGGAAAGGGTCAGGGTGACCGTCCCGCCGCGGGTCAGTGTCCCGGTGGCCGGAGTCTGGCTGACCACGGCGCCCTCGGGAACGGATTTGTCGAACACCGCATCGGGTGATGTATCGGCAGTGAGCCCCGCGGCCTTGATCGCGGCGACGGCGTCGTCCTTGGCCTTGCCCACGACGGAGGGAACGGGGATCGGCTGCGGTCCCTTGGATACCACCATCTCCACGGGCGTGCCATGCCGGGCGGGAGTGCCGGCCGCCGGATTTTGCGAGAGCACCGTGCCGGCCGCGGTTTGGTCGTCATACTGTTCGTTGACCGGGCCCAGCGCCATTTGGGCTGCGTTGAGGGCGTTCTTCGCGTCCGTCAGGGTTCCGCCCGTGAGTTTGGGCAGGGGGAAGAGCTGCGGTCCCTTCGAGACCAGCAGGGAGACCGGTTGGAATTTCCGGATCTCCGTTCCGGCGGACGGATCGCTGCCCACCACCAGCCCGTTGGGCACCTGGTCATCGAAGACATCGCTGGTGGTGGAATGGAAACCCACCCCGTTGAGCAGCTGCTGGGCCTGCGCCACCGTTTTATTGGCGACGGGCGGCACCTCGGCCGCGGCGCCTGGTCCCATGCCGAAAAACCATCCGGCGCCCGTGGCCAGCAGGGCGGCAACAATAAGCACGACAATCCACACGATGCCGCGGCGGCGGGGGTTGCCCTCCCGGAGTGTCCGCGCCGGAGTGGCGGCCGCCCGCGCGCGGACCTTTTCGTCCTCCCTGTCCGACCGGCGCTGCGCCCGCTTGCTGAGCCGGGGCGGCGGCGCAGTCCAGGCGTCGTCGGCGTCGTCGGCGTCGTCGGGAAGTGCGAGGTCCGGCCGCCGGGAGTGGAATATCAGGGCTTCCGTAGCAGCCCCGCCGTCCGTGCTGTTGTGCTGCAACGGTGGCCGTCCGGGGGGATAGCCGGGGGCAGCCGGCCGTGCGGGGGGCATCAGCGTTGTGGGATTGCTGGCGCGGGCCAGGACCTCGGTCTGGTGCTGGGCCGTTGCTGCTGCAGCTGCGGGCGGCTGCAGGTCAAGTTCGGCATCCGTGAGGTTGGTCCGGATGTGGCGCAGCTCCTGGAGCAGCGCATTGCCGTCGACCGGCCGGTTTTCCGGATCATTGGCGGTGCACCACTGAACCAGCTCATCGACTTCCGCTGCGAGGCCGGGAACCAGGGCCGACGGCGGCCCGACCGTTCCGTTGACATGCTGGTAGGCGACCTGGATGGGGACGTCACCCTCGAACGGCTGCCGCCCCGTCAGCATTTCGTACAACATGATGCCCACGGAATAGACATCGCTTCGCTCGTCCGCCGGTTGGCCCAGGACCAGCTCGGGGGAGATATAGGCGACGGTGCCGATCAGCGCACCGGTGCTGGTGGAACTGGTGACCGCGCGGGCCAGGCCGAAATCGCCAATCTTTATCCTGCCGTCATCGGCGATCAGGACATTCTCCGGCTTGACGTCCCGGTGGATGAAGCCTGCTGCGTGCGCGGCTCCCAGGCCCTCCACCACGGGGTCGATCAGGGCCAGCGCCAGCCGCGGCGAGAGGGCGCCCCGTTCCCTGAGGACGTCCCGAAGCGTGTGGCCCTTGATGTACTCCATGACGAGGTAGGCGGTGTTGCCGTCGTTGCCCTGGTCCAGGACACCCACCACGTGCGGGTGCGAGAGGCGCGCGGCGGCCTTCGCTTCGCGGCCAAGCCTGCCAAGGAAGCTTTCGTCGGCGGCGAGGTGCGGGTGGAGCACCTTGAGCGCCACTTCGCGGTCCAGCCTCTGGTCGACGGCCAGGTAGACGGTGGACATTCCGCCGCGGGCGAGTCTGGAGGCCACTGCGTAGCGGTTGTCCACCAGTGTCCCTGCAAGGGGGTCTGTCACGTGTTCCTGCACCTTACGATCCTAATCCCGCGGCAAAAGGCATCCGAAACGGAAGCGGGTCCGAACCGGTAACGGTTCGGACCCGCGGTGTTTCATCCGGAGCCGGTGATGCCCGGGGGCTCAGCTGTAGTTTTTCTGGTTTGCCTTGATAGCGGCTACGTAGGCCTTGGTGTCGTCGTACATTCCGTGCTTGCTCACCGAGTACTGGCCTTGGTAGTACCCGGCGATGGCCGTGTCCTGGTCCTTGCTGGTTGCCAGCAACTGGCGAAGGATGGCGATGCCTGCCGTCGCGTTGTCGTAAGGGTCGAGCAGGTTCAGCTTGCGCCCGACCAAGTCGGATGCCCACTGCCCGGAGCTGGGAATGACCTGCATGGTTCCGATCGCGTTCGCCGGTGACACGGCCCGCTGGTTGAAGCCTGACTCCTGGTAGGCAAAGGCGAGGGCCAGCGAGGTATCCACGCCCATTCGACGGGCGGTATCCGCCACGATGTTCTTCATTTCATCCCTCGAAGGGACGGGGGACGCGTTGAGGAGGGCTTTGTTCTCGTTGGCCGAACTCACGACCGCTGCCGGGTAGCTGAAGCCGAGGAAGGTGCTGGGGACCAGGGGAGCGGGGGCAGGCTGCGGGGCTGCGGGGGCGGGCTGCGGGCCTGCCTGTCCGGCGCCGCCGGGGATGACCAGTTTGCTGCCGGGGTAGATGACGGTGGTCATGCTCAACTGGTTCGCGGAGAGCAGGTCCGACAACTTGACCCCGTGCCGGGAGGCAATGGCTGAGAGGGTGTCACCGGCCTTGATCGTGTAGGAACCGGAGGCCGGAGCGGACGTGACGGCCAAGGCGGGTGCAGGAGGAGCAGCCGGGGCGGGAGCCGCCGGTGCCGGTGCAGCAGTGGCGGGAGCGGCGTTTCCGGCGCTGACCTTGATCTTCTGGCCCGGGTAGATGATGGAGCGCATCGACAGGTTGTTCCAGGCAAAGACGTCGGAGAGGCCCACATTGTGCCGCGCGGCAATGGCACCCAAGGTGTCTCCAGGCTTCACCGTATAGGTTGCGCCGCCCGGGGCTGACGGTGCTGCCGGAGCCTGCGCTGCCGGAGCCGGCGAGGGGGCTGCCGGTGCTGCCGAGCCGGACAGTTTGATCTTCTGGCCGGGGTAAATGATGGTGTTCGGCTGGAGGTTGTTCAGCTTGAGGATTTCCCCTGTGTCCAGTCCGAAGCGGCCGGCGATCGCGCTCACGGTGTCGCCCCGGACGATGGTGTACTCCGCAGGGGGCGCCGGCTGTGCGGGCTGCAGGGTGGCCGGAATGGTGGTGGAGACAGAAGAGGCGGGGATGACCGCGCCGGAAACCTGGGCAGCTGCCTGGGCTTTCATGGCCGCTGCAAGGCTGCTGGGAATGGTGCGTACCGGCTGCGCTGCCGCTGCGGGTTGGGCAAGGGCCAAGGATGACAGGACAACCGCTGGCAGTGCCGCGGTGGTGGCGGCAATCATCGGCAGGCTCGGCTTGGGGGGCTGCTTGGGCGAGCGGGACATCGACATGGAAAGAATCCTCTTCTCAACTGCGGGCGCGGACGCGGGCGGGGATGCCGCTGTCAATCTTGATACTACTGTGACTTAAGTTATTCGTGTTACAACTGTGATCAAAGTGAATCTTTCACGAATTTGCGATTAGCACAAGAAGCCGGAGAATGCCCGGAATGGCCACTTTCATGGAGTGTCCCGGGGCGGCCAGGCAAATGAATTGCCCCGACTAGGCGACAAGGTACGCAGCGTGGCAACCTTGGTCCGTGAGTAATGTAGAAAACCTGGTGGGCGAGTGGTTGCCGCTGCCCGACGTCGCACGTTTGTTGGATGTTTCCGTCACGAAGGTCCATGGCCTGATTGACGACCATGCTTTGGCCGCGGTGCGGGTTGGGGAGCGGAAGATCCGTTCGGTTCCCGCAGAATTCATCCAGGATGGCCAGGTAGTGGACAGCCTCAAAGGCACCATTGTGGTGCTCTCCGATGCAGGTTATTCGGATGAAGACCTCATTGTGTGGCTGTTTACCGCCGATGAATCATTGCGCGGCCGCCCTATTGATGCATTGCGGGAAGGCCGCAAGACGGAAATCAGGCGCAGGGCCCAAACTCTCGCCTGGTAACTTGCCGCTTAGGAGGCTCGGCTGACGGTTGCTTCAGCCAGCCTCCGCAGGGCGGTCTTGGGCAGGTCTTCCAGTTCGAGTTCATCGAGGGCATCAAATGCCGCGGCACCGAATTCCCCGATCAGGACCTCCGTAGCCTGCAGCGCGCCGGAATCCTCGATGATCCGCCTGATGTCGAGGATGTCCGCCTCGGAAAGATCGGGGCTGCCGAGGCTGGCGTCGATAAAGGCCGACTCCGCGGGTGATGCCTGGTCCAGGGCCAGCGCCACCAGGACCGTGCGCTTGCCCTCCCTTAAATCGTCCCCCGCGGGCTTGCCCGTGGTCAGCGGATCGCCGAATACCCCCAGGACGTCGTCGCGGAGCTGGAATGCTTCGCCGAGCGGCAGGGCGAACGCCGAGTAGCCGCGGAGCAGCTCGTTAGACGCTCCAGCCAAGGCTCCGCCCAGTGCCAGCGGATGTTCGGTGGAGTACTTGGCGCTCTTGAACCGGATGATGGACTGGGCCCTGCCGACCGCTCCGGCGCGGTCCCGGACCGGCCCTGCCACTTCCTCAAGGATGTCCAGGTACTGTCCGGCCATTACCTCGGCGCGCATGAGGTTGAAGATCAGCCGTGCCCTGCTGCCTGAGGCTGCACGCTCGCCGATGTCGGTGAACGCTTCCTCGCTGAAGGACAGGCAAAGGTCGCCGGCAAGGATGGCTGCTGCCTGGCCGAAGCGTTCGCCGTCCAGGGCCCAGCCCTGCGCGGTATGCAGCTGGCTGAAACGCCGGTGCACACTGGGACCGCCACGCCGGGTGTCCGAACGGTCGATGATGTCATCGTGGATCAGGGCAGCGGCCTGGAACAGTTCCAGTGCGGCACCTGCCGTCACAACCTGGCTGGCTCCGGCCGCCCCGCCGGCGCCGCGCCAGCCCCAGTAGCACATGAGCGCCCGCAGGCGCTTGCCGCCGGTGACCAGGTTCGAGATGGAGCCCATGATGGGCTCGATGTCCGGCGAGATGCCGGACATGATGGACTGTCGCTGGGTCAGGAAGCCGGTCAGTTCGCCGGCCACTCCCGCCACGAAGTCTGCCTGTTCATTCCTCAGCTGCTCCGCGGCCGTCACTTGGCCGACTCAGCTGCGACGTTCGCGCCGATCGTGAACGTGGAAACGCCGGAAGCCTCCACCACCGCGAGGTTCACGGTCTCATTGTCGCCACGGACGAAGTCCTTGGAAGCAACCCCGCCCACGGTATCGCCCGGCACCGCCTTGAAGCCCTGGCCTTCGAGGGCCTTGGTGTAGAAGTCGATGACGGCGCTGGTGGGAGCCGATACCGTGCCCACCAGCGCGGCCGTTGCCGGGGTGGATGCCTTGTCAAAGCTGCTGGACACCACCGTGGCCCCGGTCATCAGGGGAAGAAGCTGCTGGGGAAATCCTTCGACGACGGCGCCGACCGTTGCCGACGTGTTGGGGGATGCCGACGGGCTGGGCGAGGCCGTGAGGGTGGACTGCGTGGCGGCAATGGAAGCGGTCTGGGAGGACTCTGCCTGGCCTGACGGGGCTTGGCTGCACGCGGCAAGGGCGAGGACCCCGACGGCGGCAAGCGCGGCCAGGCCAGCTGGCTTGAAGTTTCCAATAACCGTCACAGAGACTTTCCTCCTGGTGTTGTGGGCGGAATCAGCCTCCAGTTTAGCCAGCCTCCGGAGGGGGCGGCGCAAACCGATAGGATTGCAGCCGTGGTGCCCGCAGGTATGAACCAGCCAGCCGCCGCGCCCCTTCCGGGCCGCCGGCGTTCCTGCATCATGCATGTGGACATGGATGCCTTCTTCGTCTCTGTCGAACTCCGTACCCGCCCCGAACTCCGCGGCAAGCCCGTGATCGTTGGGTTCCCGGGGGAACGGTCCGTGGTCCTGTCGGGTTCTTATGAAGCCCGGGCTTTTGGAGTGAAGTCTGCGATGCCCATGGCCGTGGCGATGCGGATGTGCCCGCAGGCTGTGGTGATTGAACCCCGGCACAAGCTCTACTACGAGGTCTCCGGGCAGCTGATGGCGATTTTCGAATCCATCACCGGGCTCGTGGAGCCGTTGAGTGTTGACGAAGCCTTCCTTGACGTCACCGGTGCGCTGCGCCGGCTGGGGCCGCCCCGGGGGATCGGGGAGCTGATCCGGCGCAGGGTGGCCGCGGAGCTGGGGATCACCGCCTCGGTGGGGATAGCGGAAACGAAGTTCGTGGCCAAGATCGCCTCCACCCGGTGCAAGCCCGACGGGCTCCTGATGATTGGGCCCGACGAAACCGTTCCGTACCTCCACAGCCTCCCGGTTGGCGCACTGTGGGGCGTCGGCGCCAAGACGGGTGAGGCGCTGGCGAACATGGGCATCAAGACCGTGGCCGACGTCGCGGCAACCCCGGTCTCCTCGCTAAAGAAAGTCCTCGGCGCCGCCGGGGAACACGTGCACCAGCTCGCCTGGGGCATTGACCCCCGTCCCGTGACCCCGGTGCGGCTGGAAAAGAGCATCGGGGCGGAAGAGACGTTCGCCGTGGATACGGCCGACGACGCGCTCCTGAGGCGGGAACTGCTCCGGCTGTCCCACCGGACGGCGACGCGGCTGCGCAGCTCGGGCATGGTGGCGCGGACCGTAGCCTTGAAGCTCCGGTTTGCAGACTTCTCCACCATCACCCGCAGCAGGACGGTCCACACCCCGGTCGACAGCGCCCAGCTGATCTATGCGGTGGTACTCCAGCTGTTGGAGTCCCTTGGAACCAGGACAATGACCGTGCGGCTCGTGGGGGTTCGGGCCGAACAGCTTGAGGAAGCGGCGCGGACCTCGCTGCAGCTGAGCATCGACCGCAGGGATGAGAACTGGCGGGCCGCCGAGCAGGCGCTGGACGAGGTAACGCGCAGGTTTGGCAGCAAGTCTGTCCTGCCCGCACGCCTGATGGAGCCGGACATCCCTTCAGGGGACGGAACGGCAGGTCCGGCCTGACCGCCGAAGTCATTGCCGTCTTTCAGATCAGGCCTCAACAATCTATCCTTGGATATACATAGTTTTCGAGTGAATGGACTTACTGCCGGACCCTCTTGGACATGCTCCCGCCCCCGCGACTGCATGTAAGGTTCCCGTCTTGGCCGCCGCCGGCCGGACGGGAACTTTCCAGCTACAGCAGACGTTCTAGGGGTCAGAAGTAGTGGCTGGGATCAGCCCGGACGTTGGCCTACAAAAGGAGGTCGTGATGCCGCTGTCGGAGCACGAACAGAAGCTGCTTGAGCAGCTTGAGAAGCAGCTTCACGAGGACGATCCGAAGTTCGCGAACTCGATGGGTTCGGACCCCGGGCGGTCATGGTCCACGAGGCACGTGGTCATCGGAGTCCTGTGCGCGCTTGCCGGCGTCTTCCTGTTACTGGTTGGCGTCACCCTGCAGAACATTTTCGTCGGCGTCCTGGGCTTTGTGGTCATGGGCGGCGGAGTATATTTTGCCACCATGCGCAGTTCCCGGGGCCGCCCTGGTTCCAAGGCCGGAACGGGAAAGGCCGGCAAGCCCCGGAGTTCCTTCATGAGCAGCCTCGAGGAACGATGGGACGAGCGCCGCAGGGGAGAGTCCTGAGCGGCCTCCCGGCTAAGCCGCCCCGCCCCTCCATTTCGCTCCCCTGACGTCGGGGAATCGCACGTAAAGGCCCGCTTCGGCGGGCCTTTCCTTGTTTAACCGGCAGGTGGCCGCCTCATGGTCCCGAGTGGGCCGGTTTTGGGTAAAAGTCCTCCACTTTCCACCACCAGGGCATTTTCCGCATCTTTTCAGGGGTGACATCCCATAAACGCCGCGCTGGAAAGGCCGTTTTGCGTTGACTGTGGTGGAAAGTGGAGTAATGTGGAGGACATAAGAGGGTGGTTGCAACACAGGGGATGTGCAGTTCCTGACGGCGGACAGGCGGTGGGCCAGTGTTTCTGGGCACTCACTCGCCACGTCTGGATGAAAAGGGACGGATCATTCTCCCCGCAAAGTTCCGGGAGGAGCTTGCCAGCGGGCTGGTGCTCACAAGGGGCCAGGAACGTTGCATCTACGTCTTCAGCGAGAAGGAATTTGCACGGGTCCACGAGCAGATGCGGGAGGCGCCAATCTCCTCCAAGCAAGCACGTGACTACATCCGCGTTTTTCTCTCTGGAGCCTCGGACGAGGTACCTGACAAGCAGGGGCGCGTGACCATTCCACCAGCGCTCCGGGAGTATGCAGGACTCGGAAGGGAACTTGCCGTGATCGGCGCCGGTACCCGCGCCGAGATCTGGGACGCCCAGGCTTGGAATGAATACCTTGCGGAGAAGGAAACCGCCTTCTCCGAAACTGACGATCCCATTCCTGGCATTCTCTGAATCCGGAACGGGCAGCAGGTGGCTTCTTGGATGAGATCTCCAGCCGGCCCATCGGCTGCCAACCTGGCTCAACTTCCCCTGAGCCAGGCGGGCAGGACGGTAGGCGCGGATGGGGATCTGGTCCCAGAAGCAGAAGGTGACAACGACGGCGGGAAAGGACCAGGCATGACAGATGAACCGAAGCCCACGTCCGAACGCCATGTGCCGGTCCTTCGGGACCGGTGCATCAATTTGTTGGCACCGGGATTTGAAGCTGCGAGGCTGCGGGGCCAGACTCCTATAGCCGTCGACGCGACCCTGGGCATGGGCGGTCACTCAGAGGCGATGCTCCAGCGGTTTCCCGACCTCCACCTCATCGGGATCGACCGCGACGAAGAAGCGCTGGCCCTCGCGGGGGAGCGGCTGGCGCCTTTTGCAGGGCGCACCGACCTCGTCCACGCCGTCTATGACGAAATCCCGGAGGTGCTGGCAGACCTCGGCGTAGCCGAAGTACACGGGATCCTCATGGACCTGGGGGTCTCCTCCCTGCAGCTGGATGAGCGTGAGCGCGGCTTCGCGTACTCCTTCGACGCACCCCTGGACATGCGGATGGACACCAGCCGGGGCCAAACGGCGGCGGATGTTGTTAACACCTACAGCGAAGCGGACCTGGTCAGGATCATCCGCAAATGGGGCGAGGAAAAGTTTGCTGGACGCATAGCAAACCGGATTGTCGCCGCCCGCGCCGTCAAGGAGTTCACCACCACCGGCGAGCTCGTGGAACAGATCCGCTCGGTTGTCCCTGCCTCGGCCGCGAAGTCGGGCGGACATCCCGCCAAGCGGACGTTCCAGGCGTTGCGGATCGAGGTCAACGAGGAACTGGACGTCCTGGAACGGGCCGTACCTGCCGCCGTCGACTCCCTGGCCATGGGCGGGCGCATCGTGGTGATGTCCTACCACTCCCTGGAAGACAAGATCGTCAAGGGCGTGTTCCAGGCGCGGTCCAAGTCATCGGCTCCCCTCGGCTTCCCGGTGGAGCTGGAAGAGCACAAGCCCGAGCTGAAAACCCTCACCAAGGGCACCGAGGTGCCCACCGCCGTCGAAATCGCCGAAAACCCGCGCGCTGCCTCCGCCAGGCTTCGTGCCGCAGAACGAATCAGAGCCAGGAGAGCTGCATGAGCACCGCCGCCGTCAAGAACTTTCCCGTCGTTTCCGGCAGCTCGGCGCCCGCCAGCAGGCCCGCGGGCCGGCCTGACGAAGTTCGCAAGGGACGGACCCCGCTCTCCGTGGTCCGCACGGCCCCGCGCAAGCGCCGGGCCCCGTTCGTCGTGATGTGCTTCGCCATGCTGGCCGTCGCGCTGGTGGCAGTGCTCGTCCTTAACATTTCGGTCTCCACGGCCCAGTACCAGCTCGTTGAGCTCCGGGCCAAACAGAGCTCCTTGACCAAGGCAAACCAGGACCTCACCCAGCAGGTGCAGAACTTCGAGGCACCGCAGAACCTGGCCGCCAAGGCAACTGAACTGGGCATGGTGGCCTCCACGGTCAAAGGCCAGATCGACTTGTCCACATTGTCCGTGACCGGAAAGGCGACGCCCGCGGTCAAGGGCGCACCGGCAGGGGCAGTCATCCCGTCGCCGGCTGTGGCGGGCCAGCTCATCGTGCCCCCGGCGGCCAAGGACGCAACGGCCGGCAAGGCGACGCCGCCGGACGCCGGCAGGACGTCCTCGGCCCCGGCAGCGGAGGCGGCCCAGGCCGCGGCACAGGCACAAGCCGCCGCGCAGGCCGCAGCAGCGGCCGCTGCAGCAGCTCCGGCGCCTGAACTGCACGGCGGCTCCATCCCGGCGCCGCAGCAGAAGGTCCCCGGACAGTAAGTCGCCAGGCAGGACAAGCAGCAGGTCGAACAGCAAGGAATATCACGGTGGCGCAAACGACCGGCAAAGCAGGAAAAGGCAAGGCACCCAACGCCACGAAGCGCTTGCGCCTGGGGCTGGGAATCATGCTCACCCTCCTGCTGGTGGTGGGCGGGAAGTTGTTCCTGGTCCAGGGACTCGACGTCGGCGGCATGGCGGAAGCAGCCCTGAACAGCCGGATGACCTCGGCGATCCTGCCGGCCGAACGCGGCAGCATCCTGGACTCCCGCGGCACCGTGCTCGCCAACAGCGTGATCCGCTACAACATCGTGGTGGACCAGCGCGTCAACACCAAGACAGACTCCTACAAGCGGTACGAACCGCAGGCTGACGGCCACGACAAACTGGTGGACATCAGCCGCGACCAGGCAATCTCGGAACTCGCTGCAGCCCTCGGAATGGACACCGCCGCTGTCCGGGACGCCGTGACCGGCCAGCAGCCCTATTACATCGTGGCCAAGGACGTGAAACCCGACGTCGAGGACCGCATCTCCAAGCTCCAGGTCCCGGGCATTGTTGCCGAGGGCGTCAGCAAGCGCGTCTACCCCAACGGCGCGGTTGCGGGCGGCGTGGTGGGATTCCTGCAGGACGGCACCACCGGCCAGGCCGGCATCGAGCAGACACAGGACGACAAGCTGAAGGGCACGGACGGCAAGCGGCTGTTCGAGATCGGCGCGGACGGACTGCGCATCCCCGTGGGCCTCGACCAGCTGACACCGCCCCAGAATGGCAAGGACGTCAAGCTCACCCTCAACTCCGACCTCCAGTACTTCGCCCAGCAGGCCATCCAGAGCCAAGCGGACAAGCTCAGTGCCGAATGGGGCGTCATCATCGTGATGGATGCCAAAACCGGCAACCTCCTTGCCCTGGCGGACACCAACGCACCCGATCCCAATAACCCGGGGCTGGTGGCCGCGAAGGACCGCGGCACACGTTCAGTGACCGCGGCCTACGAGCCCGGATCAGTGGAAAAGATGATGACCGCGGCGGCGGTCATCGATGAAGGGCTGGCAAGCCCGCTGGACAAGTTCACCATTCCGCCGACGTACACCGTGGACGGCCAGACCTTCAGTGACGCCTTCACCCACGGGACAGAGGAACGGACCCTGGCCGGCATCATCGGGTATTCCATGAACACCGGAACCGTCATGGCCGGCCAGCGGCTCAGCAAGGAACAGCGCTACGACTGGCTGAAGAAATTCGGCATCGGCGAAGCGCCCGACATCGGACTGCCCGCAACGGCAGCGGGCATCCTGTCGCCGGCTGACCAGTGGGACGGACGCCAGCAGTACACCGTCCTGTTTGGACAGGGCGTTTCCCAGTCCACGCTCCAGACCGTCCGCGCCTACCAGAGCATCGCCAACAACGGTGTCATGCTGCAGCCGCGGCTGATCGATTCCTACATTTCCCCCGACGGCACGGAAGAGAAGGTCCCGGCCCAACCCTCGCGCCAGGTGGTTTCGGGAAGCACCGCGCAGCAGGTCAAGGACATCCTGGAGAGCGCCGTCACAGAAGGCGAGATCAAGGACGCCGGTATCGACGGCTACCGGGTGGGCGCCAAGACCGGCACGTCGGAATCCCCGTGTGACGACGGCAAATCAGGCTACTGCGGCTACACGGCCTCCATCGTTGGAATGGCGCCGATGGATGATCCGCGGTTTATTGTGGAGGTGGTGCTCCAGCGGCCGAAGGGCAGCATCTACGGCATCACCAACGGGCCGGTCTTCCGGTCCGTCATGAGCCAGACGCTGCGGACCTACAACGTACAGCCTTCAACCGGAGCGCCGGCCAGGTTGCCCCAGTACGCGAAGTAGCCGCTGCGCCACGCTGGAAACACCAGCAGCATCCAGCGCATCACAGTGCCCGGCGCGAACCATGGCGGGCACGCACTAGCACCATCGGAGATCCCCTTGTCAGAGTTCACGACGCCCGGCGGCGACGCTGCCCGGGATGAAAACCCGGCCCGCTTCCGGCCTTCTGCCGTAGCGCCCGTTCCGCTGGCCGCCGTCGGCAATGCCCTGGGAGTAACGGTTCCCGCTCCGGCCGCCGAGGTGCAGGTCAGCGGCATCTCCATCAACTCCCGCACCGTGGAGCCCGGCGACCTGTATGTGGCACTGCCCGGGGCAAGCCGGCACGGCGCGGACTTCGCCACGGACGCCATCGAAGCCGGTGCGGCCGCAGTGCTGACAGACGACGCCGGCGCCCGGCTCCTTGCCCTTGCCGCGGACACGCCCGTCCCGGTGCTGGTGGTGGACAGCCCGCGGAACGAGGTGGGGCCTCTCTCCGCGTTGATCTACCGGAGCCAGTCCGCGGCTGGCCGTCCGCTGCAGCTTTTTGGGGTTACCGGAACCAACGGGAAGACCACCACCACCTACTTCATCACCTCGCTCCTGCGGGCCCTTGGACGGCAGGCGGGCCTGATCGGCACCATCGAAATCCAGGCCGGGGGAGAACCTGTTCCCAGCCTCCTCACCACTCCTGAATCACCCGAGGTCCACGGATTGCTGGCGCTCATGCATGAGCGCGGGCTCGACGCCGCAGCCATGGAAGTGTCCTCCCACGCCATCTCCTACCAGCGGGTGGACGGGCTGCTCTTCGACGTCGCCGGATTCACGAACCTCACCCAGGACCACCTGGACCTGCACGGAACCATGGACGGCTACTTCGCCACGAAGGCGGAACTGTTCACCCCCGCGCGCGCCAGGAAGGCCGTGGTGACGGTCGACGACGAGTGGGGCCGCCGGCTTGCCGGCGATGCCCAGATGCCGATCACCACGCTCAGCACCAGCGGCAACACGCCCGCCGACTGGCGCGTGACATCGACGTCCCCGCGCGGGCTCGGAACCGACGTCACCCTCACGGGGCCGGCAGGGGCCGTCCTGAACCTCCACACCGGGCTGCCGGGCAGCTTCAACGTTGCCAACGCGGCCCTTGCCGCACTGATGGTCCTTGCCTCCGGCGTGGACGCCGCAGACCTCCAAGCCGCACTGGACAGTGCCGACCCCTTTACCGTTGAAGTCCCGGGCCGCATGCAGCTGGTCTCCGACCGGCCCGCCGCCGTCGTCGACTTTGCCCACAACACCGACGCACTGGCGCGGGCACTGGAAGCGGTCCGCTCACCCGAGCCCGGCTCACGGCTGATCGTGGTGTTCGGCGCCACAGGGCAGCGGGACCAAGGCAAGCGTCCGGCGATGGGCGCCATTGCCGCGCGGCTCGCTGACACCGTGATCATCACCGATGACGACCCGCACGACGAAGATGCCGCGGCCATCCGCGCGGACGTGCTGGCGGGGGCCCGGGAGGCCGTGCAGAATGAAGCGCTTGGAACAGAGCTGCTGGAAGTCTTCCCGAGGGCGGAGGCCATCCGCCGAGCCGCAGAACTCGCACGCCCGCAGGACACCCTTCTTGTCGCAGGCCGCGGCCACGAGGTCTGGCAGGAGGTAAAAGGCGTCAACCTCGCCCTGGACGACCGGGTGGAACTGCGCAGCGCCTTGACAGCCAGGGGATTCAACGTTCTCCATGACGACCGGATAGAGTCCTAGACCGAGATGATTGCATTTACTGCGGCGGAAATCGCCGAAATCACCAACGGGCGCCTGGACGCCGATCCCGGAATTACGCCCCTTTCGGTGGTGACGGATTCACGCGAAGCCACGCAGGGTTCGCTTTACGTCGCGAAGCCGGGCGAACAGGCCGACGGCCACGATTTCGTGGACGCCGCCTTTGCTGCCGGGGCCATTTTGGCCCTCGTTGAACGCCCGGTCGCTGCGCCGGACGGCCGGGGCTACCCGACAGTCCTGGTTGCTGACGCCGTCCTCGCCATGGGCGCCCTCGCCGCCGAAGCAGTCCGACGGATCCGCGCCGCTCGCTCGGCAGCAGGTGACCAGCTGACGGTCGTTGGCATCACCGGTTCAGCGGGTAAGACCACCACCAAGGACCTCCTGGCCGGCATACTCTCCACCCAGGGGGCAACCGTAGCGCCACAGGGTTCCTACAACGGTGAGGTTGGCGTCCCGCTGACAGTGTTCCGGGCCGGAACCGACACCCGCTACCTGGTCATTGAAATGGGTGCCACTGGGATTGGCCACATCCGCTACCTGGCGGAGATGGTCAAACCCGACATCGGAGTTGTGCTCGCCGTAGGAACGGCCCACGCAGGCGAATTCGGGGGAGTGGAGAACATCGCCCGGGCCAAGGGCGAGATGGTTGAAGGACTCACCAGTGCGGGCACCGCGATCATCAACCTCGACGACGAACGCGTGGCTGCGATGCGCAGCCGGACCTCCGCGACGGTCCTCGGGTTCTCCGCGGAAGGCCGCCCGGATGCCGTGGTGCAGGCGCTGAATGCCGACACGAACGCTGAGGGCTGCCCGGAATTCGATCTCCAGTTGCCGGACGGCGAAGCGCCACGGCACGTCCGCAGCCGGCTCATCGGCGCCCACCACATGGGTAACCTGCTGGCGGCAGCCTCAGCTGCGTGTGCCGCAGGGGTGCCGGGGGACCGCATCGCTGAATCACTGAGCCAGCAGGCCGCCGCGAGCCGCTGGCGGATGGAACGCACCGAACGCCCGGACGGCGTCACGATCATCAACGACGCTTACAACGCCAACCCTGAATCAATGCGTGCCGCCTTGCGCACCCTGGCCGACCTTGGCCGGGGCCGCCGGACCTGGGCGGTCCTGGGCGCCATGCTGGAACTTGGCGAAGATTCCATTCGCGAGCACACCGCTGTGGGCACCCAGGTGGTACGGCTCAACATCTCCAGGTTGCTGGTGGTTGGCCGCGAAGCCCGTGCACTCTACGTTTCCGCCGTCCAGGAAGGATCCTGGGGCGACGAATGCCTGTTCGCCGAAACCGCCGAAGAGGCCTACCAGATCCTTGACGCCGAGCTGCAGCCAGGGGACCTGGTGCTGTTCAAGTCGTCCAACAGCGTTGGGCTTCGCCATTTGGGCGATCGGATAGCATTACCCCCATCCCCGACACCTGCCGATGAAAGGAGCACTCTGCTGTGATTGCTCTCCTGATCGGTGCGGGCCTCGCCCTGCTGTGCGCCCTCGTCGGCACCCCCTTGTTCATCCGGCTGCTGGTCCGCCGCGGCTATGGCCAATTCATCCGGGACGACGGCCCCACCTCGCACCACACCAAACGCGGCACGCCCACCATGGGTGGCACCGTCGTCGTTGCCGCGGTCCTGCTCAGCTACGGGCTCACCCACCTCATCATGCTGATGATGAACCCCGACTCGCCCGGTCCCTCCGCCTCTGCCCTGATCCTGCTGTTCCTGATGGTGGGCATGGGCCTGGTGGGATTCCTGGACGACTTCATCAAGATCTCCCGGCAGCGGAGCCTTGGTTTGAACGCGAAGGCCAAGCTGATCCTCCAGGCGGCCGTAGGCATCATCTTCGCCATCCTGGCGCTGAACTTTCCCAACGACGCCGGGCTCACTCCGGCGTCCACCAAGATTTCCCTGGTCCGGGACCTGCCATGGCTGGACCTCGCCTTCGGCGGGACTGTCCTGGGGGCGATCCTGTTCGTCATTTGGTCCAACCTGATCGTCACGGCGGCCACCAACGGCGTCAACCTCACCGACGGCCTGGATGGCCTGGCCGCCGGCGCCTCCATCATGGTGTTCGGTGCATATACGCTTATGGGCATATGGCAGAGCAACCAGGCCTGCGGCTCGCCCCGGGAAGCCGGAAGCGGCTGCTACCTGGTCCGGGATCCTCTGGATCTGGCACTGCTTGCCGCCATCCTGAGTGCAGCACTGGTGGGATTCCTCTGGTGGAACACCTCGCCGGCCAAGATCTTCATGGGCGACACCGGCTCGCTGGCCATCGGTGGAGCGGTAGCCGGATTCGCCATCCTGTCCAGGACGGAACTGCTTCTGGGGATCGTTGGCGGCCTCTTCGTCCTGATCACCCTGTCCGTCATCATCCAGGTGGGCTACTTCAAAGCCACGGGCGGAAAGCGAGTGTTCAAAATGGCGCCGCTGCAGCACCACTTCGAACTGAAGGGGTGGGCCGAGGTCACCGTTGTGGTCCGGTTCTGGATCCTGGGCGGCCTCTTCGTCGCCGTGGGCCTGGGCATCTTCTACGCTGAATGGGTTGTACTGCTGTGACCGTTTCCCCCCGCCTGGCCAACCTCGTCTCCTGGGACTCCGACTGGGCCGGCCTGCGTGTTGCCGTCACCGGCATCGGCGTCTCCGGGTTCGCAGCGGCAGACACCCTGATCGAACTTGGCGCACGCGTCGTGGTGGTGGATGCCGCCACCAGCGACACAGCGCGGGCCCACGCCGACACCCTGAAAATCGTGGGTGCGGCCGACGTCCTGCTCGGTGCGGAAGCCGTCAACCATGTTCCGCTGATCGACGGCGAACTCCCTGAACTCATCGTCACCTCACCAGGCTGGCGCCCGGACCAGGCCCTCCTCGCCGCTGCGGCCCGTGCGCACATCCCCGTGTGGGGGGACGTCGAGCTCGCCTGGCGGGTCCGGATCAGGGAAGGCCGCAAGACTGCCGACTGGCTGGCGATTACGGGAACAAACGGCAAGACCACCACGGTCGGCCTGACGGAATCGATGCTCCGGGCTGCCGGGCTCAAGGCCATCGCCGTGGGCAATGTCGGGACACCCATCCTCGATGCCCTTCGCGATCCGGTTGACTACGACGTTTTCGCCGTCGAGCTCTCCAGCTTCCAGCTGCATTGGGCCGAATCGCTCTCCCCGGTGGCCAGCGTGTGCCTCAACGTGGCCGAGGACCACGTTGACTGGCACGGCTCCTATGACTCGTACCTGGCGGACAAGGCCAAGGTTTACGAACACACCCAGAAGGCCTGCATCTATAACGCCGAGCAGATTGAAACCGAACGCATGGTGGAAAACGCCGACGTCGTTGAGGGCTGCCGTGCTGTGGGCTTCACCACGGTCACGCCCGCTGTCAGCATGCTCGGAGTGGTGGAAGGGCTGCTCGTGGACCGGGCGTTCATTGAAGAACGCCGCGACAGTGCAGCGGAACTTGCCTCCATGGCCGATCTCGGTCCGCTGGCACCGCGCCACATGGTGGCCAATGCCCTCGCCGCCGCGGGCCTGGTCCGTGCCTACGGGGTTGAGGCCAAGGCTGTCCGCCAAGGCATCCTCGACTATGTGCCGGGGGACCACCGCATCCAGCCGGTGGCTCGCAGGAACGGCGTCCTCTGGGTCAACGACTCGAAAGCCACCAACCCGCATGCCGCGTCGGCATCCCTCTCCGCCTTCACCAAGGTGGTGTGGATAGCCGGTGGGCTCTCAAAGGGCGTCAGCTACGACGACCTTGTCAGGCAGCACGCCGCCCGGCTCAAAGCGGTGGTCCTGATCGGAACAGACACGGGCCCGCTGCGTGAGGCCCTCCAGCGACACGCGCCGGATGTCCCGGTCATCGAGCCGGACGCGGGCGACACTGAAGAGGTGGAGACTGCTTCGGCGCCCGGTGCCACACCGGCCGGTTCCCCAGCCAACGGACAACTGGTGATGACCCGGGCCGTCGCGTCAGCAGCCCGGCTCGCCGAATCAGGCGACACCGTGCTGATGGCTCCGGCAGCGGCCTCCATGGATCAGTTCTCTTCCTACGCTCACCGTGGTGGTACATTCATCGACGCTGTCCGCGAGCTGGTGGAAGGGCAGGCCCAGACCGGCGAGGAGTAACAATGGTCAGCACGCCCACCCGGCCGCCGGGCAGCAAGTCGCGCCCCGGTTCCACAGCCAAGGACGCGCGGCCGCCGGCTTCAGCCCGGATGAGACTGCAGGCACTGCACCACAAGTTCTGGTCCGCCCTGGAGGGTACCGGAACCTCCAGGAACGGCTCTACCTACTACCTGATCCTCGGAGCCACCCTTGCGCTGACCGCCATCGGCATCATGATGGTCCTCTCCGCTTCCAGCGTCGAATCGATCGCAGCCGGCAAATCCCCCTATGGGGACGCCATGAAGCAGGGCGTTTTCGCGGCGATCGGTATCTTCACCATGTTCGTCCTTTCGCGCATCAACGTCGTGTGGCTCAAGCGGCTGGCATGGCCCGCCGTCGGTGCCGCCGTGCTGCTGCTGGGGCTGGTCCAGGTAGTCGGCTCGGAGATCAACGGCAACAGGAACTGGATCGACGTCGGCGGCATCACCTTCCAGCCCTCGGAAGCGGCAAAGCTGGCCCTTGCCCTCTGGATGGCCACCGTCCTGGCCATGAAGGGCAGGCTGCTCAGCCGGTGGCAGCACGTGTTGGTTCCGGCGGTCCCCATGGCCGCGGTCGTCATCGTCCTGATCCTGGTGGGCAACGACCTCGGCACGGCCATGATCATCATGATGATCGTGGCCGCGGCCCTCTTCTTCGCGGGCGTACCGCTCTATCTGTTCGGGATCGCGGGCATCATCGCCGCCGCCGGTACCGCCTTCATGGCCGTCACCAGTTCCAACCGGATGTGCCGGATTACCTCCTGGTGGACCGGGCAGTCCTGCGCCGACGGCATCGACGCCAACTACCAGGCAACCAACGGCCTCTACGGCCTCGCCTCCGGAGGCTGGCTCGGCGTGGGCCTGGGCCAGAGCCGGCAAAAGTACAGCTGGATCCCCGAGGCCCACAACGACTTCATCTTCGCCATCATCGGCGAGGAACTCGGCTTGGTGGGGACCGTCGTCGTACTGGTCCTGTTCGCCATCCTGGGCGCCGCGATCTACCGCGTCGTGGTGGCACAGGAGGACATGTTCCACCGCGTCCTGGCCGGCACCATCATGGTCTGGCTGCTGGGGCAGGCCACCGTCAATATGTCCGTGGTCACCGGGCTGATGCCCGTCATCGGCGTGCCGCTGCCGTTCATTTCCTACGGCGGCTCGGCCCTGCTGATGTCACTGTGCGCCATCGGCGTGGTTCTTTCCCTTGCCCGGGAACAAATGGCCCCAGCCATCCGGCCCAAACGGATGCTCAAGCTCAAGGCCCGGAAAGACCGCCACAAGAGCCAACCCAAGAATTCCAGAAAGCGTGCTTAACCTCAGATGACACCTGCCACACCCTCTATCGTCCTGGCCGGCGGCGGAACCGCCGGCCATATCAGCCCGCTGCTCGCCATCGCCGCGGCGCTCCGGAGCGAAGCGCCGGGGGCGGACATCCTTGCCGTCGGAACACCCTCGGGGATGGAAACGCGGCTGGTGCCGGCGGCCGGCGTCCAACTGGCCACGATCGACCGCGTGCCCTTCCCGCGGAAACCGTCAGCGGACCTGTTGCGCCTGCCCGGCAGGCTGGCCGGCGCCGTCCGCCAGGCCGGGGCCATCCTGGACCGGGCGCACGCTGATGTTCTGGTGGGAGTGGGAGGGTATGTCTGCACCCCCATGTACCTGGCCGCCCGAAAGCGCCGCATTCCCGTGGTGATCCACGAGGCCAACGCGCGCCCGGGACTGGCCAACCGGGTCGGGGCATTCCTCAACGGCAGGGTGGCCGTGGCGTTCGAAGGCACCCCGTTCCGGAACGCCGTCCACGTGGGAATGCCCATGCGGAAGGAAATCTCCGGGCTGGACCGCAAAGCTGCCCGGACTGCGGCCAGGGCAGCCCTGGGGCTTGATCCCCAGCAGCCCACGTTGATTGTGACGGGCGGTTCCTCCGGGGCGCAAAGCATCAACCGGACCATCGCCGCCGCCGTGGGCCGGCTTGCCGACGCGGGCATCCAGACGCTGCACGTCACCGGCCGCGGCAAGACCGTGCTGGACGGGGCCGGCCAACCCCTCACCGCAGCGGGGTACCGGCAGGTGGAATACATTGACGGCATGGAGCTCGCCTACGCCGCGGCGGACCTCCTGCTGGCACGCTCGGGCGCCGCCACCGTCTGCGAGGTAGCCGCCGTGGGCGTTCCCGCCGTCCTGGTACCGCTGCCCATCGGCAACGGTGAACAGGCCCTCAACGCCGCCGGCCTGGTGGCCGCAGGCGGCGCGCTGCTGGTGGCCGACCGTGATTTCACGCCCGACTGGGTGGAACGCGAACTGATCCCCCTGGTCACCGACAAGGCCCGGCTCGCGGCCATGGAAGCCAAGTCCTACCGGCTCGGTATCCGAAACGCCGACCAGCGGATGGCTGGTCTCGTCCTGGAAGCGGTATCCGCATGAACCCCCACACCAACGCAGGCACGGACATCCTCGGCAAGGTGCACTTCATCGGCATCGGGGGAGTGGGCATGTCCGCCGTGGCACGGATCATGGTGGCCCGCGGCGTCCCGGTCAGCGGATCCGATGCCAAGGACCTGCCCGTCATGTCGGACCTCGCGGCGGCAGGTGCCCGCATCGCGGTCGGGTACGACGCGGAGAACCTGGGGGACGCGGAGACGGTGGTGGCCGGATCGGCCATCAGGGACGATAATCCGGAACTGGCTGCCGCGAGGCAGGCAGGGCTGCCAGTCCTGCACCGCTCCGAGGCCCTCGCCGCCACCATGGGGGATGACGCCGTGGTGACGGTGGCGGGAACGCATGGAAAATCCACCACGACCTCCATGATCACCGTATTGCTGCGGGCCGCCGGGCTGGACCCCTCCTTCGCCGTGGGGGCCAACATTCCGGCGCTTGGCGTCAATGCCGCCCACGGGACATCGGGCATCTTCGTGGCGGAGGCCGACGAATCCGATGGCTCCTTCCTCAATTACCGGCCACGGATCGCCGTCGTCACCAACGTCGAGCCCGACCACCTCGACTACTACGGCACAGCCGAAGCCGTCTACGAGTCCTTCGACCGGTTCACCGCCCTGCTGCCCCCTGACGGGCTCCTCATTGCCTGTGCTGACGACGCCGGGGCGCTGGCCCTCGCGGAAAGGACCAAGGCCCGCGGCGCCACGCGGGTGGTCCTGTACGGCACGAACGAAGCCGCGGACGTTCGGTTGCTCGACGACGGTCCTGGCCGCGTCGCCGTGGCAAACCCCGCCGGGCAGTTTCCGCTGGCCTTGCAGGTTCCCGGCCGGCACAACGCACTCAACGCCGCGGCGGCGTTTGCCGTGGCCCTGGAGCTGGGGTTGGAGCCGGCGGCCGCCGCAGCCGGCCTTGCCAGCTTCTCGGGAGCGTCCCGCCGCTTCGAACTGAAGGGCACGGCGAGGGGGGTTCGCGTCTTCGACGACTACGCCCACCATCCCACGGAAGTCCGCGCTGCCCTTGCCGCGGCCCGCTCCGTCGCCGGAGACCACAAGGTGCACGTCCTGTTCCAGCCGCACCTGTTCTCCCGGACCCGGGAGTTCGCCGCCGAATTCGCCGATGCCCTGAACCTGGCAGACACCGCCCTGGTCCTGGACATCTACCCTGCCAGGGAGGACCCCATTCCGGGCATCACCAGCCAGCTCATCGCCGACCACCTCACCGGGGAAGGCCGGCTGGTAGCCGCCGATGACGCCGTCGCCACCCTGGCGGCAGCTGCTGGGGACGGCGACGTCGTCCTCACTGTCGGTGCCGGCGACGTCACGGCCTACGGTCCCCGGATCGTGGAGGCGCTCCATGCCTAGCTCGCGCCGGCCCACCTACGCACCTCCGAAGGGAAGCAATCGTGCCGACACCACGGCGGGCACCGCTTCCCGGAAAGACCCGGCGAACGGGGCGCCCCGTGCCACCGGTGGGGACGTCATCACCGCCTCCCGCGGCATCCAGGACCCGGCCCCGGAACAATCGGCGACAGCGCAGAAACCCGCCGGCGCGACGGTCCTGGCGTTCCCGGAGCCCAAAGCCAAACGACGCCGGAAGAGATTCCTCATTGCCCTCGGAACCGTGTTGGTGCTGGTGGCAGGCATCCTGGCCGGTGCCATCTATTCACCCGTCCTCGCCCTGCAAACGATCTCGGTCAGCGGCACCCGGCTCCTGACGCCCGCCCAGGTCCAGGCCGCCCTGGAGCCGCTCCGCGGCAAGCCGCTGCCACAGATCAGTGAAGACGACGTACGCGGCCTTCTCGGGCCCCTGGTCCAGGTCAAGTCCGTCTCGGTCGAGGCACGGCCGCCTTCCACGCTCGCCATTTCCGTGCATGAGCGGGTTCCGGTAGCCCTGGTCAAGCAGGGGGAGCAGTACCAGCTGGTGGACGTCGACGGCGTCCAGCTGGGTACCACGGCCGACCCGGCATCGGCCTCGCTGCCGGTGATTGACGGCGGTGCCGGAGCGATCGGCCAGGACCTGTTCCGTGCCACGGCGGCAGTCCTGGGTGCATTGCCCGCGGACGTGCTGGCCAAGCTGTCCAACGCCTCAGCCCAGTCCGTGGATGCCGTGGAGCTGAAGCTTGTGGACGGCCAGACGATCGTGTGGGGCAACGCGTCGGAGAAGGAACTCAAGGCCAAGGTGCTGGCCGCGCTCCTGAAGGTTCCGGCGGATCCGAAGAACCCCGTCAGGGTCTACGATGTCAGTGTGCCCCGGCACCCCGTGACGCGCTGAGCGCTTTCTTTCCCCGTATTAATCCGACACGCGGACCCGGTCATTGAATGTCGGAACCAGAGGAAATACCGTCACAGACATGAGTTACTTGACATAACTATAACCTTCAAGTCGAAGGTTAAGGTTGCAGGCTTCAAGCTCACCATCAGTTTTCGCAATACAGACACGAACAAGGGACACGTAACGTGGCAGCTCCGCAGAATTACTTGGCCGTCATCAAAGTCGTCGGCATCGGCGGCGGTGGCGTGAACGCAGTCAACCGCATGATCGAGGTCGGCCTCAGGGGTGTTGAGTTCATCGCCATCAACACCGACGCCCAGGCCCTGCTGATGAGCGACGCCGACGTCAAGCTCGACGTCGGGCGCGAGCTGACCCGAGGCCTGGGTGCCGGCGCCAACCCGGAGGTGGGCAAGCAGGCTGCCGAGGACCACGCTGACGAGATCGAAGAAGTCCTCCGCGGCGCCGACATGGTCTTCGTGACCGCCGGCGAAGGCGGCGGAACGGGCACCGGCGGCGCTCCCGTCGTCGCCCGGATCGCACGCTCCCTGGGGGCCCTGACCATTGGCGTGGTCACCCGACCGTTCACCTTCGAGGGCCGGCGCCGCGCCGGCTCTGCCGAGGCCGGCATCGACGCCTTGCGCGATGAAGTGGACACCCTGATCGTGATCCCCAATGACCGCCTGCTCTCCATCAGCGACCGCAACGTTTCGGTGCTGGACGCCTTCCGCTCCGCCGACCAGGTCCTGCTGTCCGGTGTCCAGGGCATCACCGACCTCATTACCACCCCCGGCCTGATCAACCTCGACTTCGCGGACGTCAAGTCCGTGATGCAGGGTGCCGGTTCCGCGCTCATGGGCATCGGGTCGGCCCGCGGCGAAGACCGCGCCGTCAAGGCTGCCGAACTGGCCATTGCCTCCCCGTTGCTGGAAGCCTCCATCGACGGCGCCCACGGCGTGCTGCTCTCCATCCAGGGCGGCTCCGACCTGGGCCTGTTCGAGATCAACGAAGCCGCACGGTTGGTCCAGGAGGTGGCCCACCCCGAGGCCAACATCATTTTCGGTGCCGTCATTGACGACGCCCTGGGCGACGAAGCACGCGTCACCGTCATCGCCGCCGGCTTCGACGACGTCAAGGCCACCTCACCGTCCATGGACCAGTCACAGCCGCAGACCGCCCCCCAGCGGCCCGCTGCCCCCGCTGCCGCCCCCGCCTCGGCCCACTCCCAGGGTGGAAACCACCAGGGCAACGGAAGCCACCAGCAGAACGTGCAGCCCATCCACGCCGGCGTTGGTGCGGCGGGCCTGAGCAACTGGGGCCAGCAGCGTCCGTCTGCCGTCCCGGCCGACTCCGGCTTCGACGTCGACCTCCCGTCCGTCGTGGAGCCGGACCTGACCGGCAACCACCCGGACGACCTGGATGTCCCCGACTTCCTGAAGTAGGCACCGGCTTGTTCCATTGGCGCGCCGACATCCTGCCCGGGGTGTCGGCCGCATTCACCGACGCGAGTGCTGGAAACCTGGCCCTCCACGTGGGAGACGACCCCGCCCGGGTCATGGAGCGCCGGAGCCGCCTGGAGGAATCCATCGGTGCCGCTCCGCAGTCACTGCGCTTCATGAACCAGGTCCACGGCGCCACCGTCGCTTTAATGGACGCGGACTCTCCCGTTCCCGAAGCCGACGCCATGGTGTCCCACGGCATTCCCCTGGCCGTCATGGTGGCGGACTGCATCCCGGTCCTGCTCGCGGGGGAGTCGGCCAACGGGCCGGTTCTCGCCGCCGTCCACGCCGGCCGTCCCGGGACCGCCAACGGTGTGCTCCCGGCGGCCGTGGAGGCCATGGAATCCCTGGGGGCGTCCCGCGTCCGTGCCTGGCTGGGGCCCTCCATCTGCGGTGCCTGCTACGAAGTACCCGCCGCGCTGCGCGAGGAGGTAGCCGCCAAGGTGCCCGCGACGTGGAGTACCACCTCCTGGGGGACCCCCGGGCTGGACCTCCCGGCCGGTGCCCGGAGCCAGGTCGAGGCCGCCGGCGTGGAAGTGGCCTACTCCGGTCCCTGCACCCTCGAGACCGACACGCTGTTCTCCTACCGCCGCAACCGGAACACCGGCCGTTTCGCCGGACTGGTGTGGTGCCATGACTGAGTATCCGCAGGACCCCCGGGACCCGGCGTCCGATCCCCGCGCCGCGGAACTCGCCATCAGGCTGGCCACGGTACGCCACCGGATCGCGGCCGCCGCCGAGGCGAGCGGCCGCAGCGGCCGGCCGCCGTCGCTCATCGTGGTCACCAAGTTCCACCCGGCCGCGGACATCCGCCGGCTCGCGGCCCTCGGGGTCACCGATGTGGGTGAGAACAGGGACCAGGAGGCGGCCGCGAAGGCCGCCGAACTGGCCGGACTGGCCCTCAACTGGCATTTCGTGGGCCAACTGCAGAGCAAGAAGGCAAAATCGGTGGTCCGGTACGCCGCCGCCGTCCACTCAGTGGACCGCCTCCAGCTCGTGGACGCCCTCGCCAAGGCAGTGCGGAACGAGATGGATTCCGGCGGGCGGGACCCTTTGGCGTGCTTCATCCAGGTCAGCCTGGAGGACGACGGCGGCACGCACCGCGGCGGGGCGGCCCCGGCCGATGTGCCACTCCTGGCGGAGAGGATCGCCGCGTCAGCCGGCCTCCACCTTGCAGGCGTCATGGCCGTTGCGCCGCTGGGGGCGCCGCCGGAGCCGGCCTTCGAGAAGCTCGCCGCGGTTTCGGCCCGCCTGGTGGCCGACCACCCGGGGGCAGCTGCCATCTCGGCCGGCATGAGCCAGGACCTGGAGGCGGCCATCAAGTTCGGGGCGACACACCTGCGGATCGGTTCCGATATTCTCGGTTCGCGTCCCGCGGTGGGGTAGCGTCGGACCTGTTGGAAGTGATGGGCGGGGGACTCCAGTGCTGTCAAGTCATTGGGCGGCCCGCTTACGGGACACGATTAGGAGTCGACCATGGCCGGCGCTCTGCGCAAGACAATGATCTATCTTGGGCTCGCCGACGGCGATGAGCATTACGAGTCCGAGCAACAGACCACACGTAAGGATGAGGACGAACCCATGGAAGTCGACCGCGAGGAACGCCGTGCCCCGGCACCGGTCCGCGAAGTCAGCCGTGAGGCGTCCTACACCCCTGAAGAGGAATACCGCGCCCCAGTGACCCCGATTAAGCGTGCGGCCTCGAGCCGTGAAGAAAACACCGGACTTCGGCAGATCACCACCATCCATCCCCGCTCCTACAACGATGCCAAGCTCATCGGTGAGAGCTTCCGGGACGGTATCCCGGTGATCATGAACGTCACGGACATGGGCGAGGCAGACGCAAAGCGCCTGGTGGACTTCTCGGCCGGACTCGTCTTCGGACTCCGCGGCAGCATCGAACGGGTGACCAACAAGGTGTTCCTGCTCTCACCGTCCTACGTCGAAGTGATCGGTGACGACAAGAAAGTCAGCGACACCCAGGCCAGTTTCTTCAACCAGAGCTGACGGCCAAGGCCGACGACAGATGCCAGGCAGGGACACCTGTCTGGCATCTGTGCTGAAATAGACAAGACAACTGCAGCACACCGCGGCATCCGAACGGGATGGTCCGCACGAAATATGGAGATATGAAATAAGTCATGGGAATTGTTTTCGGACTTCTCTATCTCGTGTTGCTGCTGTTCTTCGTGGCCCTCATCATCCGCCTGGTCTACGACTGGGTGCAGATGTTCGCGAGGGAATGGCGGCCACGCGGTGCGGCCCTCGTGGTGGCGCACGCTGTGTATTCCATCACTGATCCGCCGCTCAAGGGGCTGCGGCGGTTGATCCCGCCCCTTCGGCTTGGCGGCATCTCCCTGGACCTGGGCTTCCTGATCCTGTTCATCGGCGTCAGCATTGCGATGAGCATCACCAGGAATCTGGCCTGATCCACCAACAAAGACTTGGCAATGCAGGATGATCCTCCCGGGAACAGCTACTGTAAAGCGAAGAAACCTCCCGTTTGACACCGCGGTGTTGAATTAGAGTAAGCAGACCAAATTTAGGTACCGTAGTTTTGACGGCCGGAAGGCCTACTGACTAACCAGACCAGTGAGGTGACCAGATGGCTTTGACGCCAGAAGACGTTGTCAACAAGCGCTTTCAGCCCACCAAGTTCCGCGAGGGCTATGACCAGGACGAGGTTGACGACTTCCTGGACGAAATCGTCGTCGAACTCCGCCGCCTGAACCAGGAAAACGACGAGCTCCGCAAGAAGCTCGCCGACGCCGGCTCCAGCGTCCCGGCAAGCATCACCGCCGCACCTGTGGTTGAGAAGGTCCCCGCCCCGGGCAAGTCCGACAAGGATGAGGCCCGCGAGAAGGCTGAAGCCGAAGCGAAGGCCGCCGAAGCCAGCAAGAAGAAGGACGTCGAGCCGGCCGCTCCGGTTGCAGCCGCCCCCGCAGCGCCCGCCGCCTCCACTCCTTCCGCCGAGTCCGCTGCCGGCCTGCTGGCCATGGCGCAGCAGATGCACGACCGCCACGTCGCCGAAGGCCAGGCCCAGAAGGACAAGATCATCGCCGAGGCGCAGATCGAAGCCAGCAGCCTCGTCAACGACGCACAGGAAAAGTCCCGCAAGATCCTGGGCGCACTGGAGCAGCAGCGTTCGGTCCTCGAGCGCAAGGTGGAGCAGCTCCGCGGCTTCGAACGCGACTACCGTTCACGCCTGAAGGCCTACATCGAAGGCCAGCTCCGCGACCTGGACGCACGTGGTTCCGTTGCGACGCCGGAAGTCAGCGAAGCAAACTAACCCTGGCAACACGTATTCTGAAAGCCGGTGGCTGAGGACTCCTCGGCCACCGGCTTTTGGCATTGACACCTAAGTTTTTCGAAGTGAAAGCACCATGACTGACGAACTCGCAGCCGACGCCGCACGGCCGGCCCCCTCCTCTCCGCGCCCCCGACGGGCTGTGCTGCTGTCCCTCTTCGGCGGGTTCGCGGTCTTTGCCTACGTCCTGGACCAGCTCACCAAACTCTGGGTGACGTCCACCATGGTGGAAGGCGAAAGGATCCCGGTCCTGCCGCCCCTGCTGCACTGGTACTTCATCCGGAACTCAGGTGCCGCGTTTTCGATCGGGGAGAACGTCACCTGGGTGTTCTCGATCATCATGGCCGGCGTCGCAATCGCCATTCTCTTCCAGGTCCGGAAGCTGGGCTCGGCCTGGTGGTCCCTGGCTCTCGGGCTGCTGCTGGGCGGCGCCCTGGGCAACCTCACCGACCGGCTCTTCCGCGAGCCCTCCTTCGGGATGGGCCATGTGGTGGACTTCATTCAGCTTCCCAACTTCGCGATCTTCAATATCGCGGACTCCGCCGTCGTGTCTGCCGTCGCCATCATCTGCATCCTGACCATTCGCGGAATCGCGCTGGACGGAACGCGCCTCGGGACTGCACACAAGGACAAGCCCGGCCATGAGTGAGCGAATCGTCGTGGCCGAGGAATTCGGCGGGACCCGGGCCGACGCCGGACTGGCCGGCCTCCTGGGCGTGTCCCGGTCCGTGGCCGCATCCTTGCTGGCCGAGGGCCATGTCGTCACCCGGGGGAAGGCGCTCGGGAAATCGGCAAAACTTGTGGCGGGGGATGTCCTTGACGTCACCGTCCCGGAGCGGCGGGACCCGCTGGAAGTCGTGGAGGAAGTTGTGGAAGGCCTGAAGATCCTGCTGGACGACGAGGACTTTGTCGTCGTCGACAAACCCGTGGGTGTCGCTGCGCATCCCTCGCCCGGCTGGGTTGGCCCCACTGTGGTGGGCGGACTGGCCGGTGCAGGCTACCGCATCTCCACCTCCGGCGCACCGGAGCGGGCGGGGATCGTGCACCGGCTCGACGTCGGCACCTCCGGGGTGATGGTGGTGGCGAAGTCCGAGCGGGCCTACACAGCCCTCAAGCGGGCCTTCAAGGAGCGCACTGTGGACAAGGTGTACCACGCGGTGGTCCAGGGCCTCCCGGACCCGCTGACAGGCACCATCGACGCGCCCATCGGACGGCATCCCGGCCACGACTGGCGCTTTGCCGTCATCGAGGACGGCCGGCCCTCGGTAACCCATTACGAAGTCCTGGAGGCTTTCGGGAAGGCAAGCCTGGTGGAAGTGCACCTGGAGACGGGCCGGACGCACCAGATCCGGGTCCACTTCTCAGCCCTCCGCCATCCCTGCGCCGGTGACCTCACCTATGGCGCCGACCCGCGCCTCGCGGCCACCCTGGGGCTCACCCGGCAGTGGCTCCACGCCCGCCAGCTGGGATTCGACCACCCGGTGACAGGGGAACGCGTCTCTGTCACCAGCGACTATCCGCAGGACCTGGCCTACGCCCTGGAACTGCTGGAGTCGGGACAGGCCTGACACGGGCGGCCTGGCCGGGCCGCCAACTGCCAGCGCTTAGAATGGTGCGGTGAGTTCCAGCAAAGATTCGTTTGTCCACCTGCACACCCACACCGAATATTCCATGCTGGATGGAGCTGCCCGCCTGGGCGAGCTGTTCGATGAAACCGAGCGCCTGGGGATGCCGGCCCTTGCCACCACAGACCACGGCTACTTGTTTGGGGCGTTCGATTTCTGGCGCAAGGCCACGGACAAGGGCATCAAACCGATCATCGGCGTCGAAGCCTACGTAACCCCCGGCACGGCCCGCACGGACAAGGAACGCGTCCGCTGGGGCGACGAATCCCAGCGCAAGGACGACGTCTCCGGTGGTGGCTCGTACACCCATATGACGCTCCTGAGCTACAACAACGTGGGCATGCGGAACCTCTTCCGGGCCTCCTCCATCGCCTCCCTCGATTCGGTGTTCGGCAAGTGGCCGCGGCTTGACCGCGAACTGCTCAACACCTACTCCGAGGGGCTGATTGCCACCACCGGATGTCCCTCCGGCGAAGTGCAGACCAGGCTCCGGCTCGGCCAGTACCGCGAAGCGCTGGAGGCGGCCGCCGAGTTCCGGGACATCTTCGGCGCGGAAAACTACTTCTGCGAGCTGATGGACCACGGGCTGGACATTGAGCGTCGGGTCAACGGCGACCTCCTGAGGCTCGCCAAGGACCTCAACCTGCCGCTGGTGGCCACCAACGACCTCCACTACACCCACGAGCACGATGCAAAGGCCCATGAGGCCCTGCTGGCCATCCAGTCGGGCTCCACGCTGCTCGAACCCACGTACGACAACGGCGGTTCGCGGTTCGCCTTCTCCGGCAGCGGCTACTACCTCAAATCCCCACAGGAGATGCGCGAGCTTTTCCGCGACCACCCCGAAGCCTGCGACAACACCCTGCTGATCGCTGAGCGCTGCGAGGTGTCCTTCAATACGGACGCCAACTTCATGCCCAGGTTCCCCTGCCCGCCCGGCGAGGACGAGACCTCGTGGCTGGTCAAGGAAGTGGACAAGGGCCTGCAGTACCGCTACCCGGGAGGCATCCCGGACGAGGTCCGCAAGCAGGCGGACTACGAGCTCGGCGTCATCACGTCCATGGGGTTTCCGGGCTACTTCCTGGTGGTTGCCGACTTCATCAACTGGGCCAAGAACAACGGCATCCGCGTTGGCCCCGGCCGTGGTTCGGGTGCCGGTTCCATGGTGGCCTACGCCATGCGCATCACCGACCTCGACCCCCTGCGCCACGGCCTGATCTTCGAACGGTTCCTGAACCCGGACCGCGTCTCCATGCCCGACTTCGACGTCGACTTCGATGACCGGCGCCGTTCCGAAGTGATCGACTACGTGACCCGCAAGTACGGTGACGAACGCGTCGCCATGATCGTCACGTACGGCACCATCAAGACCAAGCAGGCCCTCAAGGACTCCTCCCGGGTCCTGGGCTACCCGTTCAGCATGGGTGAACAGCTGACCAAGGCCCTGCCCCCCGCCGTGATGGCCAAGGACATTCCGCTCGCGGATATCCAGAACCCCGAAGCCAAACGCTACAGCGAGGCCGGCGATTTCCGGCAGCTGATCGCCACCGACCCGGAAGCCGCCAAGGTCTTCGAAACGGCCCTGGGCATTGAAGGGCTGAAGCGCCAGTGGGGCGTGCACGCAGCCGGCGTCATCATGTCCTCGGACCCCATCATCGACGTCATCCCCATCATGCGCCGCTTCCAGGACGGCCAGGTGATCACCCAGTTCGACTACCCGACGTCCGAGGGCCTTGGCCTGATCAAGATGGACTTCCTGGGCCTGCGGAACCTGACGATCATTTCGGATGCCCTCGAGAACATCAAAATGAATCGCGGCATCGACCTCGACCTGGAAAACCTGGAGCTCGACGACGCCCCGTCCTACGAACTCCTGGCCCGCGGCGACACCCTGGGCGTGTTCCAGCTCGACGGCGGCCCCATGCGTTCCCTGCTCAAGCTCATGAAGCCTGACAACTTCGAAGACATCTCCGCCGTGCTGGCGTTGTACCGGCCAGGCCCCATGGGCGCCAATGCCCACACTGACTACGCGCTGCGCAAGAACGGGATCCAGGAAGTCATTCCCATCCACCCCGAGCTGGAGGAACCGCTCAAGGAGATCCTCGGCGGCACGTACGGCCTGATCGTGTACCAGGAGCAGGTGATGGCCGTGGCGCAAAAGCTGGCCGGCTACTCGCTGGGCCAGGCAGATATCCTCCGGCGGGCCATGGGCAAGAAGAAGAAGTCGGAACTGGACAAGCAGTTCGCCGGCTTCTCCCAGGGCATGCAGGACAACGGTTACTCCATGGAGGCCGTCAAGACCCTGTGGGACATCCTCCTGCCCTTCTCCGACTACGCCTTCAACAAGGCCCACTCCGCCGCATACGGGGTGATCTCCTACTGGACGGCCTACCTGAAGGCGCACTATGCGCCGGAGTACATGGCTGCACTGCTGACCTCCGTCGGTGACGACAAGGACAAGTCGGCAATCTACCTGAACGAATGCCGCCGCATGGGCATCACGGTGCTTCCGCCGGATGTCAATGAGTCGGCCCTGAACTTCACCCCGGTGGGCAATGACATCCGCTTCGGCATGGGCGCTATCCGCAACGTGGGTGCGAACGCCGTCGATGCCATGGTCACCGCGCGCGAGAGCGAAGGTGCCTACACGTCCTTCAAAGACTTCCTGATGAAGGTTCCGGCGGTGGTGTGCAACAAGAGGATCATCGAATCCCTGATCAAGTCCGGGGCCTTCGACTCCCTGGGCCATCACCGGCGTGCGCTGGCCATGATCCACGAAGAGGCCATCGACTCCGTCATCACCTTGAAGCGGAACGAGGCGATCGGCCAGTTCGACCTCTTTGCGGGCTTTGAGGAAGCCGAATCGGAAGCGTCGCTCAGCATCGAAATCCCGGACCTGCCCGAATGGGAGAAGAAGGACAAACTGTCCTTCGAACGGGACATGCTGGGCCTGTACGTCTCGGACCACCCGCTGCAGGGCCTCGAGGGGCTGTTGAGCCAGCACGCGGAGATGAGCATAACGACCATCATCGGCGAAGACGGGCCGCAGGACGGCGCCATCATCACCATCGCCGGCATGATCACCTCGTTGAGCCGCCGCATCGCCAAAGCCAGCGGCAATGCCTACGCCCGGGCCGAGATCGAGGACCTCGGCGGTTCCATCGAAGTGATGTTCTTCGGCCAGGTCTACGGGCCTATCGCCTCCGTGCTCGCCGAGGACCTGATCGTGGTGGTCAAGGGCCGCCTGCAAAAGCGCGACGACGGCGCAATCACCCTCAACTGCATGGAGTTGTCCGTTCCGGACCTGAGCGAAGGCCTGCACGGGCCGCTGGTCATCACCATGCCCACCTACAAGGCAACCGAGGCAGTGGTGACGGAGCTGGGGGACGTGCTGCGCACGCACCGGGGCAACTCGGAGGTGCGGCTGCACCTCCAGGGCGACACCCGCACGGAAATCATGGGCCTGCCCGTCCACCTGCGGGTGAACCCCAGCCCGTCGCTGTTCGGCGACCTGAAGGTGCTGCTGGGGCCGGCCTGCCTGGACGCCTGACGCAGGGGAGCACGACGCCGGAAGCCGGCTTCCGGCGTCGTCCGCGCCTTTGGCGTCTGGTCGCTTCAGCCCGGACCCGGGACGATGGAGTGCGCTAGATTTCGTAGTCCAGCGGGACAGGCTGCCCGTAGGCGCCCCCGTGGTAGAGCAGCGGCGCACCATCGCCGCCCACCTGGCCGTCCACCACCTGGACCACCACCACGGCGTTGTTTTCGAACGACAGCCGCATCTGCACCTCGCCGATGAGCCAGCCGGCCACATCCTTCAGGATGGGCACCCCGTGCGGTCCGATCTCCCAGTGGTTCCCCTCGAACCGGTTGCCGGGCCGGGCGAACCGGGCTGCCAGTTCCTGGTTTTCGAGGCCCAGCATGTGCACGCCCAGGAACTGGGTGTTGGCAACGGCGGGCCACGACCTGGAACTGCGGGCCATGTTGAACGTGAATCGCGGCGGTTTGGCCGACAGGGAGGCCACCGATGTTGCGGTGAATCCGTAGGGCTCGTCCTGGTAGTTCACGGTGATGATGGCGACGCCCGCGGCATGCCGCCGGAACATCTCCCTGAACGTCTGCTCAAAGGGCTCGCTGTTGTCGGTCACCGGAACTCCTGCACTAAGTGGCATATCTCTTTCCCCAAGCGTATTGGCCCGCGGGCCAGGCGGGAAAACACAGAGCCCTTGAACCGCTGACGGGCTCCGCAGGAACCTTTGTTAAGGTGTCTGTCATGACGAACTTTGGCCGCCCCGCGCGGCGGCTGCCCTGGTCCCTGCTGCTGGTCCCGGCGGCGGCAGGCGTTCCGGCCGGGCTCCTCTGGTGGCTGCTTGCCCCGGGCGGCCTGAACCTGATCACCCGGAACCCCGCCCTGGCATCGGGAACGGCACCGTTGGTGTGGCTGCCACGCGACCTGACACTTGCCGGGATTATGGTGCTGGCCGGTTGCCTGCTGGCCGTGTTCCTGGCCGACGGCAAGCGTCCGGACCCCCGGACGGCTCTGCTGGCGGGCCTGGTCGGCGCGGTGGCCGGCAGCCTGGCCGCCTGGGGAACCGGTCTCCTCGCGGCCCGGCTCTGGGGGCCGGCGGTGGACACCTCGGCCAATGCCAGCATCGCCTTCTCGCTCCGGGCGTTGCCGGTGCTGCTGCTGTGGCCGGCTGCCACGGCGGTTTCGGTCTTCGTTTTGGAGTTGGTGGGGATGGCAGGCCGGAAACCCGCCGGCATCCCCGGCGGAACGGCGGGCGGGAACAGCGCCGTAAAATAGTCAGGTGACCACTTCCCCTCAGCCTCCTGCCCCCGCGACTACCGCCGTCGACTTCCGCACCATCGACCTTCGCGGCCGCACCCTGACCCTGGCGGCCCTGCGCGCCGCCGTTCCGCGCGCCAAGGGCCAGACCGTGGCGGACGCCGAGGAAAAGGTCCTGGACATTATCGCCGCCGTCCGGCAGCGCGGCTTCGCGGCGTTGTCTGACCTTGCGTCAAGGTTCGACGGCGTGGATCAGCGCCATCCGCTGGTTCCCCGGGAGGCGATCGCCGCAGCCCTGGAGGGTCTTGACCCGAAGGTGCGGGCAGCACTGGAGGAATCCATCAGCCGGGCACGGAGATTCGCCGACCGGCAGCGGCCCCGCAACGTTGACGTCGAACTGGGCGACGGCGCCGTCGTCAGCCAGAACTGGGTCCCGGTAACGCGCGTTGGGCTGTACGTTCCGGGCGGCCTGGCAGTGTATCCGTCATCGGTGATCATGAACGTGGTGCCGGCGCTGGCGGCAGGGGTGGAATCCATTGCCCTTGCTTCGCCGCCCCAGAAAGAATTCGGCGGCCTGCCGCACCCCACCATCCTCGCCGCTGCGGCGCTGCTGGGTATCACCGAGGTCTACGGCATCGGCGGCGCACAGGCCATCGCCGCGTTTGCCTATGGGGTGGACGCCGGCGACGCGGGCCCCGCACTGGAACCGGTGGACGTGGTGACCGGGCCCGGCAACATCTTCGTCGCCACCGCCAAGCGCCTGGTCAAGGGAGTGGTGGGCATCGATTCGGAGGCAGGAACCACGGAGATCGCCATCCTTGCCGACGACTCCGCCCAACCGGCGCTGGTGGCCGCCGACCTGCTCAGCCAAGCCGAGCACGACCCCAAGGCAGCATCGGTGCTGGTCACCGATTCGGAGCCGTTGGCCATGGCGGTACGGGACGAGCTCGATCGGCAGGCCGCCGCAACCAAGCACTCCGCCCGCGTCCGGGAGGCCTTGTCCGGCCCCCAATCCGGCGTCGTCCTGGTGGACAACCTGGACCAGGGAATCGCCGCGTGCGATGCCTACGCCGCCGAGCACCTGGAGATCATGACGCGGGACGCCGCCGCCGTGGCCGCGCGGATCCGGAATGCCGGCGCGATCTTTGTGGGCGACTACAGCCCCGTCAGCCTGGGGGACTACTGCGCAGGCTCGAACCACGTGCTGCCTACCAGCGGGACCGCTGCGTTCTCGTCCGGGCTCAACGTCACCACGTTCCTGCGCGCCATCCAGGTGGTCAATTACAGCCGGGAGGCCTTGGCGGAGGTCAGCGGCCACATTGTGAGCCTGTCCCGCGCCGAGGACCTGCCGGCCCACGGGGACGCCGTCAGCGCGCGGTTTCCTGGACGTGATTAGCCACTACATATAGGTTGCCGGGCACTACATGTAGTAATTACAGGCTTGTTATTACCCGGGATGCAGCCGTAAACTGGGACGGTAACACTGCGGTCCGGCGGCACTGCCGGTTTCGTTGCCGTTAGACGCCGGAAGGGAAGGGGAAACGCCATGTATTGTCCGTTCTGCCGCAACCCCGATTCCCGCGTCGTTGACAGCCGGATGGCCGATGACGGCTCGGCTATCCGACGCCGGCGCCAGTGCCCCGAATGCGGGCGCCGGTTCACCACCGTCGAAACCACCAGCCTCTCCGTCATCAAGCGCTCCGGCGTGGGCGAGCCGTTCAGCCGCAGCAAAGTGATCAACGGCGTGCGCAAAGCATGCCAGGGCCGGCCGGTCAGCGAAGACGACCTCGCCATGCTGGCCCAGGAGGTGGAAGAGCAGATCCGTTCCTCCGGCGCCGCCGAAATCGACGCGCACGAGGTAGGCCTGGTCATCCTCGGACCGCTCCAGAAGCTGGATGAGGTAGCGTACCTGCGCTTCGCCAGCGTGTACCAGGCATTCGAGTCCCTGGAGGACTTCGAATCGGCTATTGCACTGCTCCGCCACGAAGCCGTGGAAGGCGCCAAGGGCGCCTCCGGCCCGAAGAGCTCCGAGAAGAGCCCGCTCTAAGCTCCGGTGGCGGCAGCGGAGGGGAAGCCGCAGCCGCCACCGGCACCACCTTTACTTGGTGAGCTTGTGCTGCAATGCGATTTCCAGGGCCGCGCCAACGATCCCGGCCTCGTTCCGCAGGACGGCCGGAACAATCGGCGTCCTTAACTTGAGGTTGGGAAGGTACTCGTCCGCGCGCTTGGAGATTCCGCCGCCGACGATGAACAGCTCCGGGGAGAACAGGAACTCCACATGCGAGAAGTACCGCTGCAGCAGCACGCTGTACTCGTCCCATGAGAGCCCGTCCCGTTCGCGGGCCACGGCGGAGGCCTTCGATTCGGCATCGAAGCCGTCGATCTCCAAGTGCCCCAGTTCCGCGTTCGGCACCAGCTTCCCATCGAAAATGAAGGCGGAGCCGATGCCCGTGCCCAGGGTGATGACCAGGACGGTGCCGGCGACACCTTCGCCGGCACCGTACCGGGCTTCGGCCAGGCCGGCGGCATCGGCGTCGTTGATGACCTCCACGGGGCGGCCCAGCCGCTCGGTGAGGAGGGCGTCTATGTCCGTATCCAGCCAGCTCTTGTCCACGTTGGCGGCGGAGTGGACCACGCCGTGCTGGATGATGCCGGGGAAGGTCACGCCCACGGGGGAGCCGGCCTCCGGGGCCTCGGGGCGCGCAGAGAGCTCGGCGACTACCAGGGCCACTGCTTCGGCAACGGCCTCGGGCGTGGCGGGCTGCGGGGTGGGCACCCGGAAACGCTCACCCAGAAGCTTGCCCTTCTTCAGGTCGACAATGCCGCCCTTGATGCCCGTACCGCCGATGTCGATGCCGATCAGTGGTGCGTTCTTGTGCGACTTCTCGTCCTTCTTGGCCAATGGGATTCCGTTCTAGGCTGGGGCGGGCAGGGAAGGGGCGGCCGGGGGCAGCCCCACAACAGGGTGGGTCCTGCACCGGCATCAGATGCCGTGTGCGGGCAGGGGACAGACTACGGCAGGGTGAGGATTTCCGCACCGGTCTCGGTAACCAGCAGGGTGTGCTCGAATTGGGCGGTGCGCTTGTGGTCGCGGGTCACCACGGTCCAGTCATCGCTCCACATGTCCCATTCGACGGTGCCGAGGGTGAGCATCGGTTCGATCGTGAACACCATCCCCGTTTCGATCACGGTGTTGTAGGCGGGGGCGGCGTCGTAGTGCGGGATGATCAGTCCGGTGTGGAAAGCCTCGCCGACACCGTGGCCGGTGAAGTCCCGCACCACGCCGTAGCCGAAACGCTTGGCGTACGACTGGATGGCGCGGCCGATCACGTTGATTTCCCGGCCCGGTGCCACCGCCTTGATGGCCCGGTTGAGCGACTCCTGGGTGCGCTCCACCAGGAGCCGTGATTCCTCGTCCACGTCACCCACCAGGAACGTGTAGTTCGTGTCGCCGTGGACCCCGTTGATGAAGGCGGTGATGTCGATGTTCAGGATGTCGCCGTCCTGGACCACGGTGCTGTCCGGGATGCCGTGGCAAATGACCTCGTTCAGCGACGAGCACAGGGACTTGGGGAATCCGCGGTAGCCGAGCGTGGAGGGGTACGCGTGGTGGTCCAGCAGGAATTCGTGGCCCACCCTGTCCAGCTCATCGGTGGTGACACCGGGCTGGATGTGCTTGCCGACCTCCACGATGGCCTGGGCCGCGATCCGCCCGGCGACGCGGATCTTCTCGATCGTTTCGGCGGACTTGACCTCCGAACCCGTGAATTTGGCCGGGGCAGGCTTGCCGACGTACTCCGGACGGGGGATGGACGCCGGGACGGAACGCTGCGGGCCTACGGTACCCGGGGTGAGGGTTCCGGTGGGTGCAGTAGAGGCAAGGGAAGGCATAGATTGATCATATAAGGCACCGCAGAACGCCTAACAACCGACAAGCGGCGGAGGGCACACGTAAGTGTTTGTGTTACGTGGATCACCCCGCGGCTTTCCTGTCGCCGGAACGAGGAGCAACGATGACTGAGTACTGGTTCAACGTCAACACCCACGAAGTGGAAGAAGACCGGCTCTCCGACTGGAGCCAGCTCATTGGGCCCTACAAGACCCGGGAAGAAGCCGAACACGCCATCGAGAAGGTCAAGGCGCGCAACGAGGCCTGGGAAAAGGGCGACGACGACTGACCGGTTGGGTGGGCAGGCCGGCCGGGTGCCGGCCCGCCTGTTCCGCCCGCGTCGGCGGGGTGACGTTGAAAGCTAGAAGGAGTGTTCCGGGCCGGGGAACTGGCCGGAGCGGACGTCGTCGCCGTAGGCGGTGGCGGCGTCGAGCAGGGTGGTGCGCAGGTCCGCGTACTGTTTGACGAACTTGGCCATCCGGCCGCCCCGCAGGCCGGCCATGTCCTGCCAGACAAGGACCTGGCCAGTGGTCGCGTTCCCGGCGCCAATGCCGATGGTGGGGACGTCCACGGCAGCGTCCACCGCGGCCGCGGTGTCGGCCGGGACCATTTCCATGAGCACGCAGAATGCGCCTGCGTCGGAGAGGGCGCGGGCATCGTCGATCAGGCGTTGGGCGTCGTCGCCCCGGCCCTGCACGCGGTATCCGCCCAGTGCGTGTTCGCTTTGCGGGGTGAAACCGATGTGGGCCATGACCGGGATGCCCGCCTGCACCATTGCTCGCACCGTTGGGGCGTAGTACGCGCTGCCCTCGATTTTCACAGCATGCGCCAGGCCTTCCTTCAAAAAGCGGACACCGGTGGCGACGGCCTGTTCGGCACTGACTTCGTAGCTGCCGAAGGGCAGGTCCGCGACCACCATGGCGCGCTTCGCGGTCCTGGCCACGGCGCGGCACAGCGGCAGCAGTTCGTCCACGGTGACCGGAAGGCTGGTTTCGTTGCCGTAGACGTTGTTCGAGGCCGAATCACCGACCAGCAGCACTTCAATGCCGGCAGCGTCAAAGATCTCCGCCGTATATTGCTCGTAGGCGGTGAGCATGGCGAACCTGGTGCCGTCCCGCTTGGCCTGCTGCAGGTGGTGGATCCGGACCTTGGCCGGTTTTCGTCCGGCGGCAGGAGCCTCGTGCTGGCCGGGTCCGCTGCCGTACGGGGCGGGTACTTCGGCGGACGCGCTGGAGTCGGAGCTGTTGCTGGTGGCCATGGGATGAGCGTAGTGCGGGACCTGCCGTGCTTTCTACCGCAGCCGGTTCCGGGCAAAGGTGATTAGCGTCATAGCGGCCGTGCCGGAACGCCGTTGACGTCCGGCACGGAAGCCGCAAGGGCACCTCCCGGACCGCTCCGGAGGTTAATGCTGTGTTACGCACGGCTCAGGCTCAAGCATCGGCGCCGAATGATTAGTACAGTGTTGATGAACTGCTGCCGGCTTTCCCCTTTGCGCGGGCCCCGGAGCATGAACGTTGACCGGAGAAGAGGCCATCATGGACCGCCAGCAAGAATTTGTCCTGCGCACGATCGAAGAGCGCGACGTACGTTTCGTGCGCCTGTGGTTCACCGACGTCGTGGGATCGCTGAAGTCCGTAGCCCTGGCGCCGGCCGAGGTCGAGGGCGCCTTCGAGGAAGGCCTTGGCTTCGACGGCTCCGCCATCGAAGGGCTGGCCCGGGTCTTCGAATCCGACATGCTGGCCCAGCCCGATCCGTCCACCTTCCAGATCCTGCCCTGGCGTGGCGAGACGGAACAGACCTCGCGCATGTTCTGCGACATCCTCACTCCCGACGGCGAACCCTCGGCAGCGGACCCCCGCAACGTCCTTAAGCGCACGCTGGCCAAGGCCGCGGACATGGGCTTCACGTGCTACACCCACCCCGAAATCGAGTTCTACCTCCTGAAGTCCCAGGAACCGGGCCCGAACGGTGCACCGGTGCCGGTTGACGAGGGCGGCTACTTCGACCATGTCCCGGGTGGCGTGGCCCAGGACTTCCGCCGCACCGCCGTAACCATGCTGGAATCGGTGGGCATCTCGGTGGAATTCAGCCACCACGAGGCCGGACCCGGACAGAACGAGATCGACCTCCGCTACGCCGACGCGCTGCAGACGGCCGACAACATCATGACGTTCCGCACCGTCATCAAGGAGGTGGCGCTGCAGCAGGGCACGTACGCCACGTTCATGCCCAAGCCGTTCACGGACCACCCGGGCTCCGGCATGCACACGCACTTCTCGCTCTTCGAAGGTGACAGCAATGCTTTCTTCGAGGCCGGCGCCGAGTTCCAGCTGTCCAAGACTGCACGCCAGTTCATTGCCGGAATCCTCAAGCACGCGCCCGAGTTCACCGCCGTCACCAACCAGTTCGTCAACTCCTACAAGCGGCTTTGGGGCGGCGGCGAAGCACCCAGCTACCTGAGCTGGGGCCACAACAACCGTTCGGCCCTGGTGCGCGTCCCGCTGTACAAGCCGGGAAAGGGCCAGTCGGCCCGCATTGAGTACCGTGGCATCGACTCCGCCGCCAACCCCTACCTGGCCTACGCCGTCCTGCTCGGAGCCGGCCTGAAGGGCATTGAGGAAGGCTACGAGCTTCCCGCCGCAGCCGAGGACGACGTCTGGTCGCTGAGTTCGGCGGAACGCCGGGCCATGGGCCACGATCCTCTTCCGGCGAGCCTGCACGACGCCATCCGCTCCATGGAGGACTCGGAGCTTATGCCGCAGATCCTGGGGGAACAGGTCTACGAGCACTTCCTGCGCAACAAGCGCGCCGAATGGCAGGACTACCGGCTGCAGGTGACGCCCTACGAGCTGCAGCGCAACCTCGGCATCCTCTAGGTGCCCGGCGTGAGCCTGGCACGCCGCCTCATCGCGGCCGGATTCAGCGACCTGGAGAAGGGCGAACGGTTCCTTGCCGCCCGCGAACTCGAGGGCCTGGACCAGGACACGCTCTTCGCCGGACTTCAGCTCGCGGCCAGCCCGGACACGGCACTCCAGTCCCTCGTCCGGCTGATCGAAAAACACCCCCAGCTGCGCGAGCTTGCTGCCGCCGACCTGGAGGCAAGTGAACCCATGTTCCGGGTCCTGGGCGCCTCGGAAGCGCTGGGGGAGTTCCTGATCCGGCACCCCGAGCACCTTGATGCCTTCCAGGTCCGCGCCAGCCCGGAGCCATTGCCTGCCGACCCCTCCCGCCTGCGGGCCACCCTCCTCCTATCCGTCGGCGCGGACCCCCGTGCCGCCCGTCCGGTCGCCGCCACGACGGGCGTGGAGGCCTATGCGGCCCTGCGGACGGCTTACCGGCGCGGACTGGTGGACCTCGCCGTCAAGGACCTCTGCGCGGCCGATCCGCTCGATTTCCTGCCATCGGTGGGCGGCGAGCTGGCGGACCTGGCGGCGGCGGCCATCGAGGCTGCCCTCGCCGTCTCCCGGGCTGACGGCAGCCGGGCAGTACAGCGCCGCCGATGTTGCGGATGTCGGCCTGGCCGTGGTTGGAATGGGCAAGTGCGGCGCCCGGGAACTGAACTACATCTCAGACGTCGACGTCATCTACGTGGTGGACCCCGGCAGCCTGGCCGACGCGGACGCCAACACCATCGGCACCGCCCTGGCCAGCGGCATTTCACGGGCCATCTCCTCGGTGGCCAGGGAACCGGGTCTGTGGGAGGTGGACGCCAACCTGCGGCCCGAGGGCAAGTCCGGCCCGCTGGTCCGCACCCTCGCCTCGCACGAGACCTACTACGCCCGGTGGGCCGAGAGCTGGGAGTTCCAGGCGCTGCTCAAGGCCCGTGCCATCGCCGGTGACGCCGGGCTGGGCCGGGCCTATGAAGACGCCGTGGCGCCGCTGATCTGGAGCTCGGCCGGTCGCGACGGCTTTGTGGAGTCCGTCCAGGCCATGCGCCGGCGGGTGACTGAGCATATTCCGGCCGCAGAGGAGCAGCGGCAGATCAAGCTCGGCCGCGGCGGCCTGCGCGACGTCGAGTTCACCGTGCAGCTGCTCCAGCTGGTGCACGGCAAGGCGGATGAGTCATTACGACGGCGGGACACTACATCGGCGATCGCCGCGCTGTCGGCGGGTGGTTACATCGGGCGTTCCGACGCTGCGGCGTTCGACAACGCCTATCGCTACCTGCGCCTGCTGGAACACCGCATCCAGCTCTTCCAGCTGCGCCGCACCCACCTGATGCCGGTGGCCGAGCCGGCGCTGCGGTCACTGGCGAAGGCAGTACTGGGCCCTTTCTCCGGTGAACGGCCAAGCCCGGATTCCCTGCTGTCCGCCTGGCACCGGACCAAGCGGTCCGTGCGTGAACTGCACGAGCGGATCTTCTACCGGCCGCTGTTGAACACCGCTGCCAAGCTCAGCAGCGAGGACGCCAGGCTGACCCCCGAGGCGGCCCAGGGGCGGCTGGCGGCCTTGGGATACCGGGATCCGCAGGGGGCCATGCGGCACATCGAGGCTCTGACCGCGGGCGTAAGCCGCCGGGCCGCACTGCAGCGGCAGCTCCTGCCCATCCTGCTGGACTGGCTTGCCGAAGGCGTGGATCCCGACTCCGGGCTCTTGGCCTTCCGCCGCGTCAGTGAGGCGCTGGGCACCACGCACTGGTACCTTGGCCTGCTCCGCGATTCCAACGCAGCAGCGGAGCGTTTGTGCCACATGCTGTCCAATTCCCGGCTGATCGCCGACCTCTTGGAAGTCTCGCCCGAGTCCGTCGCCTGGCTGGGACAGGACAAGGACCTGGTTCCTGTGGGCTTTGAGGCCCAATGGCAGGAAATCACGGCCAAAATGTCGCGGCACGCTGATCCGGAGAGTGCCATGCGCCTGATCCGGCTGATCCGGCGGCGTGAAATCCTGCGCATCGCCATCGCCGATTCGGCCGGGCTGCTGGACCAGGAGCAGGTGGGCGCGGCCCTCGCGGACACGGACCGGGCCGCCGTCCTGGGAGCCCTCCGTGTGGCGGAAGGCATCGTGTCCGCCGGCGGCCCGCTGAAGACCACCGTGCTGGTGGTAGCCATGGGCCGGCAGGGTGGGCGGGAGATCGGATACGGATCCGACGCCGATGTCATGTACGTCCACCGGGCCATCCCCGGATTCACCGAAGCCGAGGCGCAGGAACAGGCTGCCCGGATTGTTTCCAAGGTATCAAGCCTGCTGACCCAGCCGTTGAAGCCCGCCATCATGGCCGAACGGGTCCTGCAGATGGACGCCGACCTGCGGCCGGAGGGCAAGAACGGGGCCATGGTCCGCTCCCTGGACTCCTTCGCCGAGTACTACCGCCGCTGGTCCCTGATCTGGGAGGCTCAGGCCCTGCTGCGGGCCCGCCCCATGGCCGGCGATGACACGCTGGCCGCCGACTTCCTGAAGCTCATCGACCCCATCAGGTACCCGAAGTCAGTCTCTGAGCAGGACGTACGCGAGATCCGTCGCATCAAAGCCAGGGTGGAATCCGAGCGGCTGCCCCGCGGCGCCGACCCCGCACGCCATCTCAAGCTGGGCCGGGGCGGCCTCAGCGACGTCGAGTGGCTGGTACAGCTGCTGCAGCTGCAGCACGCGGGCAACCACCCGGAACTTCGCACAACGTCGACCCTGGAGGCCCTCAACGCCGCAGCGGACCTGGGGCTGCTGGACAGTGCCGACGCCGGACTGCTGGCGGAGGCCTGGCAGCTTGCCAGCCGGATCAGGTCCGCCAACGTCATCTGGAGCGGCAAGGCGTCGGACCTCCTGCCCTCCTCCCGCCGGGACCTGGAGGCCGTGGCACGCTGGTGCGGTTACGAACCGGGCAACGCCACCGCCCTGGAGGAGGATTACCTGAGGGTGAGCCGGCGGGCACGGGCGGTCTTTGAACGTGTCTTCTATGGAAACTAGGCCGGCCGCATGGGTGTGGCTTATCCCGCTGCGGGACCTCGACGGGGACGTCCGCGCGATCCAGTTAGGCGCCCTCGCAGCCATGTCGCTGCTGCCCGGCCAGGAGCGTTTCGTCGGCGACCCGCTGCGGATGGCACTGGCTGGACTGGCGGAGGAATCCAGGCATCCGTTCGTGGTGGAAGCCAACGGTGACCCGGTCGGCATGCTGACCCTGCAACGGACCGCGGCACGCCTTGCCGGCTGGCCTGACGACCACTCAGCGTGGCTGCTGCGCGGGTTCCTCATCGACCGCCGGCACCAGGGCTCAGGACTGGGCACGCGGGCGGCCACCGCGGCCGTGGAGGCAGGGCGCAGACTCACGGCCCGGCACTCAACCGGTGAATCCGGCGTCGTACTTTCCGTCAACGAGGAAAATCCAGCGGCCCTGGCCGCCTACCGCCGTGCAGGCTTCGTCGACGCCGGACGCTACCTGGGCGGCTCCTCCGGCCCCCAGCGCACCATGTTCCACAGCTTCGCGGATACCTTCTGACGTAACTCGCGTGACGGGCATTGCGCTTGGCATCCAATTGCCCGAGTATGTGGGTTGGCGGTGTTCTCCAACCTTGTTGGGGGGAAGGCTGGATAGAGTCTTCGTCTCGGGGGGCATCCGTCAGGGGGTCCGGTTCCCGGTCTCAGCACGTCAGGAAGCGGGCCCCCACCCCAGCGCTTTTCGATCCACGGGCCCTCGCATCCCCGGGAACGCCAAAGGCGGCCACCGGAACATTCCGGTGGCCGCCTTTGCTGGTTCAGTGGTCCTGCCAGGCAGGCCGCAGACTAGACGCCGTAGTAGAGCTCGAACTCGTAGGGGTTCGGGCGCAGGGACAGCGGGCGGATCTCGTTCTCGTACTTGTACTCGATCCAGGTGTCGATCAGGTCCTGGGTGAAGACGCCGCCGGCCTGCAGGAACTCGTTGTCCTCGCGCAGGGCCTCCAGGGCTTCCTCAAGCGTGCCCGGAGCCTTCGGGATGTCCTTGGCTTCCTCTGCCGGGAGCTCGTAGAGGTCCTTGTCGATCGGGGCGGGAGGCTCGATGCGGTTGCGGATGCCGTCGATGCCGGCCATCAGCTGGGCAGCGAAGGCCAGGTACGGGTTGGAGGAGGGGTCCGGAGCGCGGAACTCGATGCGCTTGGCCTTCGGGTTGGAACCCGTGATCGGGATGCGGATGCCGGCGGAGCGGTTGCCCTGCGAGTACACCATGTTGACCGGAGCCTCGAAGCCCTTGACCAGGCGGCGGTAGGAGTTCACCGTCGGGTTGGTGAAGGCGAGGACAGCGGAGGAGTGCTTCAGCAGGCCGCCGATGTACCAGCGGGCGGTGTCGGACAGGCCGGCGTAGCCCTTCTCGTCGTAGAACAGCGGCTCTCCACCGTTCCACAGCGACTGGTGGCAGTGCATGCCCGAGCCGTTGTCACCGAAGACGGGCTTGGGCATGAAGGTGACCGACTTGCCCCAGGCGTCAGCGGTGTTCTTGATGACGTACTTGAACTTCTGCAGGTCATCGGCAGCGTGGGTCAGGGTGGTGAACTTGTAGTTGATCTCGGCCTGGCCGGCGGATCCAACTTCGTGGTGGCTGCGCTCGACCTCAAGGCCGGCTTCGTCCAGGGCCACGCACATGGCGTCCCGCAGGTCGGCCTGCTTGTCGGTGGGGGAGACCGGGAAGTAACCGCCCTTGACGGGGGTCTTGTAGCCCAGGTTGCCGCCCTCTTCCTCGCGGCCGGTGTTCCAGTGCGCTTCCTCGGAGTCGATCTTGTAGAAGCTGCCCTGCGGGGAGGACTGGTACTGGACGTTGTCGAACACGAAGAATTCGGCTTCGGGAGCGAAGAACGCGGTGTCGGCAATGCCGGTGGAGGCCAGGTAGGCTTCCGCCTTCTCAGCAACGCCGCGGGGGTCGCGGTGGTACGGGTCGCCCGTACGGGGGTTGACGATCGAGAAGTTCAGCGCGAGCGTCTTCTCCATGCGGAAGGTGTCCAGGAACGCGGTGGTGACGTCCGGGATCAGCTGCATGTCGGACTCGGCGATGCCCTGGAAGCCACGGATGGAGGAACCGTCGAAGAGCTGGCCGTTGACGAAGAAGTCTGCGTCAACACTCTTGGCGGGGACGTTGAAGTGCTGCTGGACGCCCGGAAGATCGGTGAAGCGGATATCGACGAACTTTACATCTTCGTCCTTGATGAACTTGAGGACTTCGTCCGCAGTCTTGAACATCTATGCTCCTAACGCATATGTAAATATCTGGCGTGCAAGCCATGTGATCCAGCGCAATCCAAAAGCAGGGAGAACCCATGGTCTCCCTGCTGCGGTACCTGCCGGGGGATTGCTTGAAACTGCTAACAGACTATGGATGCGGCATTTCCCGTCCGTGTCCGCATTGTTTCGGGCAGGTTACAGAATGCCCTGCTATGACCACGCTATCCTCCGTCCATAGTGTGGTCGAGTCCTATCCACACTGTGGGCGCGTCGCGCGTCCCGCGGGTCGGTAAGCTTGGACGGTGGTAGATCGCAAAGACATTGGCTCCTGGCTCAGCGGGCCGGACACCTCCGGCATCTCGAAGTATCCGGGGGAGCGCCTGGGCCTGCCGGAGTCCGGTCCCGGCTCCATCGCCCGGGCGGGGCGCAGGATCGCAGCCATCATGATCGACTGGGGCATTGCGCTGCTGATCAGCAATTTCGCTTTCGGTGGCGACTCCTGGGCGACGCTCGGGGTCTTCGCGATCGAGCAGATCCTGCTGGTGGGAACCCTCGGCTACAGCATCGGCCACCGGGTGATGGGCATCGCCGTGGTGAGGCCCGGCGGCGGCACCCCGGGACCGCTCGCGGCCCTGGTGAGGACGGTGCTGCTCTGCCTGGTCATCCCCGCCGTCATATTCGACCCCGACCAGCGCGGCCTTCATGACAAGGCCATGAATACGCTGCTGGTCCGCCGGTAGCCGCTGCTCTTGCTAGGTGCGGCTGGACGTGAGGCGGGCCGGGGTGCCCTCCGGCGCGGGGGCGCCAAGGTAGCCGCGGCGTCCGGCCCAGCGCTCGAACAGGATGGTCGCGAACGGGAAGATCGCGGAGAAGCCTGCCAGCGCCGCCACCCGGAAAGGCCACCGCTGCACACGCCATAGCGTGAGCGCTGCCAGGCCGTAGCCGATAAACAGCGCGCCATGGACCGGGCCCGCCACCTGGACGCCAACTTCGGTGGTTCCGGCGATCCATTTGAAGTACATCCCGGCCAGCAGCGCTGCCCAGCTGCAGGCTTCGGCGATGGCGAGGATCCGGAAAGCCCGGATCACGGTGGTCCTCAGCGGCATGGTGGTGTTCCTGTCGTTGGTAGGTTCACGGTCCGTCATACGGTGGCCGCCGCGTGGGCGGCAAGAAAAAACGCCCCGGCAGCCGGCTGTGCCGGTTCCGGGGCGTTCGGCCAGCTAGCGTCCGCGGTTGGGACGGGCCTTGTACGGGTCGATGCCCTTGGGGATCGGCAGCCGGGTGCCCATGGATGCGATGCGCTTGGACACGGTGCTGACCTCCAGCTTGGTCAGTTCGTTCTTCATCTTGCCCATCTTCTTGGCCACCTGGCTCAGCGGGACCTGGCCTTCGCCGTGCCCGGTCTGGATCGTGTGGACCGGAACGTTGGGCAGGATCCGTGCGAGGCGCTTGCGCTCGGCATCCAACAGGGGCTTCACGCGGTGGGTGGGGCCTTCACTGACAAGGACGACGCCGGGACGGCCTACCGCACGGAACACGGCATCCTGCGTGCGGGGGTTGACAGCCACAGGCTGTTCCTCGGTGATCCAGCCACGCCGCAGCGTGCCCAGCGCGGCACCGGAGGCGCCGGGCTGGTTTTCGATTTGCGCGAACGCTGCGCGTTCGGCACGGCGGGAGAGAATGAAGGTGGCCGCCAGCAGGCCCAGCGGAATACCGATGATCAGGCCGGTGATCCAGTTATCCAGCCAGAAGCCCACCAGGAAGCTCACGGCTACAACGCCCAGGAACACCAGGAGCATCAGCCACGGAACCATGGGGTCGTGGCGGCGGGTCATGGTGAAGACCTCGCCGATCTGCTTGAGCCTGCTGGGCTTCTTGGCCTTCGCTTCCTTCGGCTTGCGCGAGAACAGGCCGCGCTTCACCGCGCTTGGGCCCGCCGGGGTGGAGTTGCTGGAGTCAGGGGATTTAGCCATAGTGCCTCAATTCTACGTGACTTAAATGCCAAGGCCGGACGCCGGAATCGTCCGGTGTCCGGCCTGGGGCCAGTCAGTGCGGGTGCGCGTCAGGAATGCGCTCCGAGGAGGGTGCTGGCTTCCTGGCGGGTGGTGCCGGAGTCTTGGATGCCGTCGGCGATGTGGGCGAGTTCGGCGGGGATGTCGCGGCCTTTTTTGCGCATGGCGGTGGCCCAGAGGCGGCCGGCGCGGTAGGAGGAGCGGACCAGGGGGCCGGACATGACGCCGAGGAAGCCGATGTCCTGGGCTTCGTGCTGGAGGTCGACGAATTCCTGGGGTTTGACCCAGCGGTCCACGGGGAGGTGGCGTTCGGAGGGGCGGAGGTATTGGGTGATGGTGATCAGGTCGCAGCCGGCTTCGTGGAGGTCGCGGAGGGCTTCGGAGATTTCCTCGCGGGTTTCGCCCATGCCCAGGATGAGGTTGGATTTGGTGACCATGCCCAGGTTGCGGCCTTGGGTGATGACGTCCAGGGAGCGGTCGTAGCGGAACGCGGGCCGGATCCGTTTGAAGATCCGGGGCACGGTTTCGACGTTGTGGGCGAAGACTTCGGGGGCGGAGTCGCAGATCGCTTTGATGTGGTCGGGGTTGCCGGAGAAGTCGGGGATGAGCAGTTCCACGCCGGTGCCGGGGTTCAGTTCGTGGATCTTGCGGACGGTTTCGGCGTAGAGCCAGACGCCTTCGTCTTCGAGGTCGTCGCGGGCCACACCGGTGACGGTGGCGTAGCGCAGTTGCATGGACTGGACGGAGCGGGCCACCTTGGTGGGTTCGAACATGTCCACGGGGGAGGGTTTGCCGGTGTCGATCTGGCAGAAGTCGCAGCGGCGGGTGCATTCGGAACCGCCGATCAGGAAGGTCGCTTCCTTGTCTTCCCAGCATTCGAAGATGTTCGGGCAGCCGGCCTCTTCACAGACGGTGTGCAGGCCTTCCTTTTTGACCAGGTTCTTCAGCCCGACGAACTCCGGGCCCATCTGGACCTTGGCCTTGATCCATTCCGGCTTCCGCTCCACCGGAACGGCAGCATTGCGCTGCTCGATCCGCAGCATCTTCCGGCCTTCAGGTGCCAATGTCACAGTAGAGCTCCTTCAGGGCTCGAAACCAATGCTTCTTCGTGCTTGTGGAATTCCTCCACGAACCGGTCCACAATATGGGCCGGACGGATGTCCTGTCCTGTTTCCAAGGACATGGTGGTCACGCCTGCATCGGTGATGCCGCAGGCAATGATCTGGCCGTAGGGGGCGAGATCGTTGCTGCAGTTGATGGCGATGCCGTGCATGGTGACGCCGTTCAAGACCCGGATGCCGATGGCGGCGATCTTGCGGTCGGGACCGATGGCGTCCGCCTTGATCCAGACGCCCGCGCGACCCTTGATGCGTTCCGCCTTGATGCCGTAGTCCGCCATGACCGTGATCATGATGTCTTCGAGGCGTTCCACGTAGTCGCGGATGCCGGCACGGTTCTTCAGCTTCAGGATGGGGTAGGCCACCAGTTGCCCGGGGCCGTGCCAGGTGAGTTTGCCGCCGCGGTCCACCGCGACGACCGGCGTGCCGTCAAACGGCCGTTCGTGGTCCTCGGTGAGCTTGCCGGCCGTATAAACGGCTGCGTGCTCCAGGAGCAGGACTGTGCTGGGGGCAACTCCGGCGACAACCTTGTCATGGAGCTCGCGCTGGGCTTCCCAGCCTTCCATGTAGTCAACGAAGTCGGGGGCAAGACCCAGCTGTGAAAACTCAAGAGTCATGGAATCCAGCTTAGACCCCGAAGCCGTCCCGGCCCGGTTTAGTGTCCAAGCTCACCGGCGGGCACCCAATGTGACTGCAGCGGCCACGGCCTGTGGATAACTTCTGCAGCCCGCCCCGGATTCCGATAGACATGGAGCATGGATGGTGCACAAGCTCCCGAAGTCCCGGGCTACGACGTCGGCCGGCTGCTTGGCCGCGGCGGCAGCGCGGATGTCTGGCTGGCCACGGAACAGCGCACGGGCAGGGACTTTGCGCTGAAGTGCTTCCGTGCCCCGGACGGCAGAGCCCGGGACGAGGCCATGCGGGAGGAGGAAGTGCGAAGGGAAATCCGCATCCTCAGTGTCTTGGACCACCCGCACCTCATCAGGGCCCACGATGCCGTGCGCGTCGCCGGGCCCGCGCCGGGGACGGCCCTGACCATGGACTTCGCCGCTGGCGGTTCGCTGGCGCAGTTGGTGGCATCCCGGGGCAGGCTCAGCGTGGGAGAAAGCGTCACCGTCCTGACTCCCGTTGCGCAGGCCCTGGGATACCTGCACGCCCAAGGCTTCACGCACTCGGATGTGGCGCCCGGGAATATCCTGTTCACCGGGCAGGGGAAACCGATGCTGTCCGACGTCGGTGTGGCCCGGATGCTCGGCGATCCTGGCCGGGCAGTGACGGCTGGAACCGGCGGATTCGTTGACCCGTCGCCTGTTGATGGCGCCGGCGCGGGGCTTCAGCCAGGGCGCGATGTGTTCTCGCTGGCTGCGATTGGCTGGTTTTGCCTGACCGGTGAAGCGCCCGGCCGCACGCTGGACCGCCCGCCGCTGTCCTTGCTGGTTCCCGGTGTCCCGAAGGAGCTTGCCGCAGCCCTCGAACAAGGGTTGAACGAGGACCGCCGGCTGCGGCCTACTGCCATGGCGCTGGGTACTGCCGTCTTCCGCAGCGCGGAGGCACTGCCTCTTGACCTCTCGGGTGCCGTCCATCCCACGGTCCTTCCGGAGCTGCTCACCCGCCGCAGTATCCCCGCCGAAGCGAAGGGTTCCGCGCTGGGCACGAGACTCCGGAGACTGCGGCGGCGGCTCTCGACCTTGCGGTGGCCGGGCCCGGCAGCGCGGGCCCGGATCCGCCGCTTTCCTTCGCCCCAGGCCGAAGCAACGTCACATGGGAAGCATGCGGGCGCCCCTGCCGGGGTCCGGGCACTGCATATTCCGCGGCTGCCGGCCCGGCTCGCCTTGCCGGCAGTGGGCGTGGCGGCGGCTGGGATGTGGTGGCTGGCCGCTTCCGCCGGTGCAGGACCGTGGCTCGGAGACTCCGCTCCGGGCATGCCGTCCGCTGCCGGCGTTCCGCAAGGACCGGCCGCGCCAGGCCATGACGCCGGGCGTAGCCCCGTCGACGTGCTGGCCGAGGCCCGGCAGCAAGCTGCGGCTGCCGATCCTGCGGTGGCTGTTCGGGGGCTGGCCGCGCTGCGGGATCATGCCTTCAATACCGGGAGTGTGGATCTGCTGTCCGCCGTCAACGCGCCCGGATCGCCCGCCGCGGCCGCTGACCAGGACATTGCCGGGCCATTGGGTGCTTCCCGCCAGCGCCTCGACGGTTTCGCCACGATGGTCTCGGAGGTCACGCCCGAATCCGGGTCGACGCAGGACCACGCCGTCGTGCGCTTGACCTCCGCCTCCTCGGGTTACCAGGCCGTGGGCCCGGAGAACGAGGTGCTGGCGACAGGGCCGGCCAGCCCGGCGCAGCGGCTCAGGCTGGCCCTGGTGTCCGTGGACGGCCGGTGGAAGATCAGCAACATCCTTCCGGGCGGCTGATGACGCGCCCGCGGGCAGGGCTGCCGCACCAGTGCCCCTGGTCAGCCGGCGTTGTCCTTCCCGACCACCCAGCGGGCTGCGGCGTCAAGGTTCCCGTGCTGCCACTGGAAGCCGGCAGCCGACAAAACTGCAGGCTCCATCCGCTGGCTGAACAACAGAAGCTCTTCAGCGAGCCCGGGCATCACGGTCCGCAGCACGGGCGCCGGAACCCGCAGCACGGCAGGCCGGTGCAGGGCGCGCGCCAGCGCCGCAACGATCGCATTGACGTCCGCCTGCCCGGGGGCCGCGACATTTACCGGCCCCGCCACCTGGGATTCGAGGAGGAACAGGAAGGCGGCCGAGACATCCGGAAGCGTCACCCACGGCCAGAACTGGCGGCCGTTTCCGAACGGGCCGCCCACGCCCAGCCGCAACAGGGGGAGCAGCTTGCCCAGTGCTCCGCCGGAACGGCTGAACACCACCCCGGTGCGGGGCGTCACGACGCGAACACCCTCGGGCGCCAGGTTGGCTTCGCGTTCCCACTCGATGCAGATCTGTGCCAACGTGCCTGAACCGGCAGGTGCGTCCTCGCGCAGGACCGTGTTGCCGGCGTCGCCGTAATATCCTGACGCTGATTGGCTGATGAAGGTGGCAGGCGGGGTTTCAAGCTGCGCCATGGCCTGCACCAGGGTCCTGGTGGGTGCCAGCCGCGAACTGAACAGTTCCTCGACCCTGCGCCGCGTCCAGGGCTTGTCGCCGATGCCGGCGCCGGCCAGGTTGACGACGGCGTCGGCGCCGGCAAGGGCGCCGGGGTCCAGGACGCCGGCCGCCGGATCCCACCTGATCTCTGATGCTCCCGCAGGTTGTCGGCGGACCAGTGTCACCACCGAGTGGCCGGCGTCTCGGAAGGCTGCGGACATGGAGGTGCCGATGAGCCCGGAGGCGCCGGCCATGACGATGTGCATGGTCCATCTCACCACGCCAGCGCGGCTCCGGCACCTCCCGCGGGGGCAGGCGGTGGTTGACTATGATCGAACGATGACTTCCTCGAGCTACTTCCGTTTCCCGCATCTGCACGGCGACCTGGTCACTTTCGTGGCCGAGGACGACGTCTGGATCGCGCCCCTGGACGGCGGCCGGGCCTGGCGCGTCTCGTCCCTCCAATTACCCGCCCGCAACCCGCGGTTCACCCCGGACGGCAAGCGGCTGGTGTGGACGGTGGTGCAGGGCACGGCGCCGGAGGTTGTCTCGGCACAGGTCGACGGCGGCGGATACCGGCAGCTCACCTACTTCGGGCACAGCAGCACCAGGGTCAAGGGGTTCACCGCCGGCGGTTCCGTGGTGGTCACCAGCGCATTCCGGCAGGCCGAAAGCCGGCACACCTACGCCTACAGTGTCCCGTTGGACGGCGGGTGGGCGCAGGAACTGCCGTACGGCCCGGTTGAATCGGTTGCGTTCGGCCCCGAGGTGGGCGACGAACGTCCGGTGGTGCTGGGGACCGTGCTGTCCCGCGAACCGGCATGGTGGAAGCGGTACCGCGGCGGTACCGCCGGAAAGCTGTGGATCGACAACGACGGCAACGGCGAATTCGAACGGCTGCTGCCCGACCTGGACGGCAATCTCGCCGACCCCCTGTGGGTGGCTGGCCGGATCGCCTTCCTCTCCGACCATGAGGGCTACGGCAACCTCTACTCGGTGCTGCCCAACGGACAGGACCTGCGCCGGCACACCGACCACCAGGACTTCTACGTCCGGCACGCCGCCACCGACGGCAAACGGGTCATCTTCGAATCCGCCGGTGAACTTTGGGTCTTGAGTGACCTCGAATCGGAGGCGGTCAAGCTGGAGATCTCCCTGGGCTCTGCCTCGCAGACCAGGCGTCCGGCCCTCCTCGACCCGGCAAAACACCTCGGCGCCGTGGCACCCGATACCACCGGAGCCGCCAGCGCCGTCGAATCGCACGGAACCATCCACTGGGTGCGCCACAAGGACGGGCCCTCCCGCATCATCGAGGCAACCCCGGGTGTCCGCGGGCGCCTGCCCCGGCCCCTGGGCGACGGCCGCATCGCCTACATCGCCGACCACGACGGCGTCGAGGCGCTGCACATCAAGGACATCGCCGCACCTGTCCCGCATAGTGCCCAGCAGGCGACGGCACCGGGCCAGGAACCTACGGCGGACCACTCCGCCGACGCCGGACAAACGGGCACGGAGGGCCCCGAAACGCCCAACCTGCCGCAACCGGTCCCGGCCTCCGGCGCCGCAGTCCTTGCGGGCGGAAACCAACATGTTCCCGCCGACGACGACCAGCAGGCAGACGTCGCCCCGCAGGACTCGACGGCCGCCGCGGAAAACAGGGAGGACACGGCGCCCACCGGCATCACCGTCCCCACGCCGTCGCGGGCCAGTTCGCTCGAAGCCAGCCCGGACGGCCGGTGGATAGCACTGGGCACCTCGTTCGGCGACGTCCACCTGGCCGACACTCGAACCGGTAACCTCACGCGCGTTGCCAGCATCGGCGAAGGCAGCATCTCCGAGCTGGCCTGGTCCGCCGACTCGCGCTGGCTGGCGTGGTCGGAACCGGTCACGTCCTTCGGCTCACGCAGCCGTCTGCGCCTGGCCACCGTGGACCGCCTCGACGCCGATCCCGTGGAGGTCACTGACGGCCGTTTCCGCGACGCCTCGCCGTCGTTCACCTCTGACGGCAAGTTCCTGGCGTTCCTGTCCAACCGCAGCTTCGATCCGGTCTACGACGGGCACTCGTTCGACCTTTCCTTCCCCAGCCCCATCAAGCCCTACCTGGTGGCACTCGCAGCTGACACGCCGTCGCCCTTTGGCCCGTCGGTGGATCCCGCCGGCGAGGAGACCGCACCCGAAACCGTAAAGGACGGCGCGGACGCAAGCGAAGGGCAGCAGGACAGCGCGGCAGCTGTCCACGTCGACCCGGAAGGCCTGGCGCACCGCGTCATCGGGGTTCCCGTACCCCAGGGCAACTACAGCTCACTGAAGGCCGTGGACGGCGGACTCCTGTGGCTCGACTCCGTCCTGGCCGGCGTGACCGGCGACGGCAAGGCCAGCCAGGAGGACAAGGACGCCCGCCCCAGCCTGGTCCGCTACGACGTCGCCCGCCGCAAGCAAGCCACGCTGGTGGACGCCGTGGACAGCTACCGCCTGTCCGGGGACCGCAGCAAGGTGGTCCTGGTCTCGGACAAGCAGGTCACTGCCGTTCCATCCGATGCCAAGGCGGATGAGGAATCCGGCAAAGCCGTCAAAGTGGACCTGGGCAGGATCAGGGTCCTGCTGGACCCGCTCAGCGTCTGGGGACAGGCGTTCGATGAAGCCTGGCGCCTGCAGCGCGACTTCTTCTGGACCGAAGACATGGCCGGCCAGGACTGGGAATCCATCCGCGCCCGGTACCGTCCCCTGGTGGACCGCCTCGGCTCGCACGATGACCTGATTGACCTGCTGTGGGAGCTGCACGGCGAACTCGGCACATCCCACGCCTACGTGCGCCCGGCCGCAGTGACCGAGCGGGGCAGCCGCGGGCAGGGCCGCCTCGGCGCCGACCTCACCCACACACCGCAGGGCTGGGAGATCACCCGCATCCTGGCCGGTGAGTCCTCCGATCCGCTCGCCACGTCGCCGCTGACCCGGCCGGGTGTCAGCGCCAAGGCAGGGGACATCCTCCTTGCCATCGATGGTGTCCCCTTGTCACAGGCCGTCACCCCGGCCATGCAGCTGGTGGGTGCGGCCGGACGCGCAGTGGAGCTGACCCTGCTCAACGGCCCGGGACACGGCGGCGCTGCAGGGACCCAGCGGCGGGTCGCCGTCGTGCCTGTCAAGGACGAGGAACGGCTGCGGTACCAGGAATGGGTCGCCGGCAACCGGCGCACCGTCCGCGAGGCCTCGGACGGAACATTCGGCTACCTCCACATTCCGGACATGATGGCCAACGGCTGGGCCCAGCTGCACCGGGACCTGGACACCGAAACCGCGCTGGACGGACTCATTGTCGATGTGCGCCGGAACCGTGGCGGACACACGTCCCAGCTGGTCGCTGAGCTGATCGGCCGCAAGGTCACCGGCTGGAGCATGCCGCGCGGGGAGAAGCCCCGGACGTATCCGCACCACGCTCCGCGCGGGCCGGTGATCATTCTCGCCGACGAATTCGCGGGCTCGGACGGTGACATCATCACCCAGGTCTCCAAACTGCGGGGGATCGGGCCGGTCATCGGAACGCGGACCTGGGGCGGCGTGGTGGGCATCGACAACCGCTTCTCCCTGGCCGACGGCACGGGAGTCACCCAGCCCAGGTACGCCACCTGGTTCGGCGGCGGTGTTGGGTGGAGCGTTGAAAACTACGGCGTGGACCCGGACATCGAAGTGACCTACCCACCGCACGCCTACGCCGCTGGCCGCGATCCCCAGCTTGAGTACGGCATCGGCGCGCTCAAGGAAATGATCCAGGAACTGCCCACCGACCGTCCGCCGGCCCGCTCCGGATACCGCCGCCTGAAGCCTGCGCCGCTGCCCGCCCGCCGGCAGGCCGGCCAGGCGGAGACGCCTGCCTAGGTTTTTCCGGGTAAACCAAAAGGCCCTGCTCCGCCGGACATCCGGCGGGACAGGGCCTTTTTGGTGCTCTATGCCGGCAAGGCTTAGGCCTGAAGCGTGGCATCCAGGGTGATCTCGATCCCGGCGAGGGCCTGGGAGACCGGGCAGCCCTTCTTCGCGGCCTCGGCGATCCGCTGGAAGTCCTCCTCCGAAATGCCGGGGATGCGGGCATTCAGGGTCAGGTGGCTGCCCGTGATGCCGGTCCCCGGCTGGAAGCCGACCTCGGACTTGGTGTTGACTTCCTCAGGCGTGAAGCCGGCCTGGCTCAGTTCGTGGCTGAACGCCATGGAGAAGCATGCCGAGTGGGCGGCGGCGATCAGCTCTTCCGGGCTGGTCTTTCCGCCGGCGGCCTCGGTGCGCGCCTTCCAGGTGACATCGAAGGTGCCAAGGCCGGAGCTGTCCAGGGTGGTGTTGCCCGAACCCTCCGTCAGGCTTCCGGTCCATACAGTGTGCGCATTGCGTGTTGTCGCCATGTCTCTCCTCAACGTCGGTTCGAATCCGGGCCGGCCACCCGCGGCCGGGCCCGCCGTTTCCCATCCTAGGGACCACGTCCGTCCGGTGCACGGGTTGTCCGCTCTCAGAGGATTATGACCGGACAGACGTTTACGGCCGGCTGGTGCGGGGCTACTGCCAGATGGTGGCGATGGCCACGTTCACCAGTGCCAGGCCGCCCACGCCGTGGGCCAGGCCGGTGGAGACAGGCTGCCCGTTCTTGACCTTGCGTGTCCCGATGACGGCCAGGACTGCCACGACGACGGCAATGACGAATTTGATGCCCAGCTTGGCGTAGTTCGGATCCTTGTCCGGGAGGAACGGCAGGATGCCCATCATGGCAATGCCGGTGAGGAGCTGCAGGAACGCGCCATCGCGCTGGCGCGGGTGGACGGTGGGGGTCCGCATCGTGGCAATCCAGTAGCCTACGATCATGGCGGCTCCCACGACGTGCAGGAAGACCAGGATGTTGAAGAGAATAGTCATGGCACCAGCTTAGCCAGTCAATTCTACGGCCCGTAGCAAAGCCACGCCACGGCGGCCCCGGGAGCGGCTGCGTTGGTTAAACCGCGACGGCGGCGCCGGCCGCGGGCGGTTTCCCACCTGCGCCGGCACCGCCGTCGTTGTCTTTGCTGCGGAGGCTAGAGCCCCAGATCAGCTTCGAAAGCGCCCTCTTCCAGGCGTGCCTTCAAGGTCTGGAGGAAGCGGCCGGCGTCCGCACCGTCCACCAGGCGGTGGTCGTACGTCAAGGACAGGTACATCATGGAGCGGATGGCGATCGAGTCGTCACTGTTTTCGTCAGCAACCACAACGGGCCGCTTGACGATGGCGCCGGTGCCCAGAATGCCCACCTGCGGCTGGTTGATGATCGGGGTGTCGAACAGGGCACCAACGGAACCGATGTTGGTGATGCTGAACGTGCCGCCGGAGAGTTCGTCCGGACCGATCTTGCCGTCGCGGGTGCGGGATGCGACGTCGGCGATCTTGCCGGCGAGGCCGGCAAGGTTCAGGTTGCCGGCGTCGGCGATGACTGGAACCAGCAGGCCCTTGTCGGTGTCGACGGCGATCGCCAGGTGCTCGGCGTTGTGGTAGGTGATTTCCTGCTTGTCTTCGTCGTAGGCAGCGTTGAGCTTCGGGTGCTGCTTGAGGGCCTCGGCCACAGCCTTGGCGATGAAGGGCAGGAAGGTCAGCTTGGTGCCGTTCTGGGCCTGGAAGGAGTTCTTGGCCCGGGCGCGCAGCTTGGCGACCTTGGTCATGTCCACCTCGTGGACCTGCGTCAGCTGCGTGGAGACCTCGAGGGATTCGCGCATGCGGCGGGCGATGACCTGGCGGATGCGGGGAGCCTTCTGGGTGGTGCCGCGCAGGGAGGAGGCAGCAGCGCCGGAAGCGGCCGGAGCGGACGCGGCAGGCGCTGCAGCCGGAGCTGCGGCGGGAGCGGCTTTTGCCTCTGCCGCGGCGATGACATCCTGCTTGCGGATGCGGCCGCCGACGCCGGTGCCGGACAGCGAGGAGATGTCAACGCCGTGCTGGTTGGCGAGCTTGCGGACCAGGGGAGTGACGTAGCCGGACTCGGAACCGCCGGCCGGGGCTGCCTCCTGGGCTGCGGGTGCAGCGGGTGCTGCAGCCGGGACGGGAGCCGCCGCAGGTGCCGGGGCGGGAGCCGCGGCAGGGGCAGGAGCTTCCTGCTTGGGGGCTTCCTGCTTCGGTGCCTCCTGCTTGGGGGCCTCGGGAGCAGGTGCGGCAGCCGGAGCCGGAGCCGCAGCAGCGGGAGCGCCGGAGCCAATAACGGCGAGCACGGAGCCGACCTCGGCGGTTTCGTCCTCGTTGACCCGGATTTCCTGCAGGGTGCCTGCCACCGGAGACGGAATTTCGGTGTCCACCTTGTCAGTGGAAACCTCGAGCAGCGGCTCGTCCACCTCAACGGAGTCGCCTACGGCCTTCAGCCAGCGGGTGACGGTGCCTTCGGTGACGCTTTCGCCGAGCGCGGGCAGGGTGACGTCGTGGCTTTCGCCGCCGGCCGCCGGTGCCTGCTGGGCACGAGCTTCCTGGGCCGGTGCTTCCTGGGCGGGAGCAGCCTCAGCCGGTGCGGGTGCTTCCTGGGCCGGTGCTTCCTGCGCAGGGGCTTCTTCGGCGGGTGCGGAACCGCCGCCGGAGCCGTCGCCGATGCGCACCAGGGGTGCGCCTACCTCGGCGGTCTCATCTTCAGCGACCAGGATTTCTTCAATCACGCCAGCTACGGGAGAGGGGATTTCAGTGTCTACTTTGTCGGTGGAGACTTCGAGCAGTGGCTCGTCCACCTCTACCCGGTCACCTACCTGCTTGAGCCAGCGGGTGACGGTTCCTTCGGTGACACTCTCACCGAGGGCGGGCAAGTTAACGGATTCAGACATGTCGTCCCCGTTCTCCTTATTGATCTTTAGTGCGAATGATTGCTGCCATGGTGGAAGCCTAGTGCACCCGGCCTGCGCGGCCGGGTGCACCAGGCCTGGTAATACTGTGGAAAATCAGCCGTGCAGCGGCTTGCCGGCCAGCGCCAGGTGGGCTTCGCCGAGGGCCTCGTTCTGGGTGGGGTGGGCGTGCACCAGCTGGGCGACGTCCTCCGGGTAGGCTTCCCAGTTCACGATCAGCTGGGCCTCGCCCACCTGCTCGCCCATGCGGGCTCCGATCATGTGGACGCCAACCACGGGGCCGTCCTTCTGGCGGACCAGCTTGACCAGTCCGGAGGTGCCCAGGATGGAGCTCTTGCCGTTGCCGGCCAGGTTGTACTCCTGGGTCTGGACCTGGTCGTCGCCGAACTTTTCCTTGGCAGCCTTCTCGGTGAAGCCAACCGTGGCGATTTCGGGTTCGGAGTAGGTGACCTTGGGGATGTTGATGTCCTCGACAACCACCGGCTTCAGGCCGGCGATTTCCTCGGCAACGAAGATGCCCTGCTGGTAACCACGGTGCGCCAGCTGCACGCCGGGAACGATGTCGCCCACCGCGTAGATGTTGCCGACGCCGGTGTGCAGGCGCTCGTTGGTGATGACGAAGCCGCGGTCAATGGTGATCCCCGCGTCCTCGTAGCCCAGGTTGGCGGTGACGGGGCCGCGGCCAACGGCAACCAGCAGCAGGTCGGCTTCGAAGGTCTTGCCGTCCACGAGGGTGACCTTGACGCCGTCGTCATTCTGCTCGACACCCTGGAAGAACACGCCGGTGGAGAACTTGATGCCGCGCTTCTTGAAGGCACGCTCGAAGTTCTTGACGATCGTCGCGTCCTCGTTGGGAACGAGGGAGGGGAGGCCTTCGACGATGGTGACGTCCACGCCGAACGACTTCCAGACCGAGGCGAACTCGACGCCGATGACGCCGCCGCCGAGGATGATGGCGCTCTTGGGGATGTAGTCCATGGTGAGGGCCTGGTCCGACGTGATGACCTTGCCGCCGATTTCCAGGCCGGGCAGGGTGCGGGAGTAGGAGCCGGTTGCCAGGACGATGTTCTTGCCCTTGTAGGCGGTGCCGTTCACGACGACGGTGTCGGTGCCCTGCAGCTTGCCTTCACCCTCGATGACGGTGATGCCCTTGGACTTGATGAGTCCCTGCAGGCCCTTGTACTTGCCGGCGATGATGCCGTCCTTGTAGGCGTTGACAGCGTTGATGTCGATGCTGTCGAGGGTGACGTTCACGCCGTACTTGGCGGAGTCACGGGCGTGGTCGGCCAGCTCTGCAGAGTGCAGCAGGGCCTTGGTGGGGATGCAGCCGTTGTGGAGGCAGGTGCCGCCCAGCTTGCCCTTCTCCACGAGGCCGACGGTAAGGCCCAGCTGTACCGCCCGCAGCGCCGCGGCGTACCCGCCGCTGCCGCCACCGAGTACCAGGATGTCGAATTCTTGCGCAGTTGCCTGATCGGCCACTAAAACGCTCCCTCGCGTGAACGATGACGCGATCAGCGCGCATCATCTGGTCTTGGAACTTGCACTGCCGTGATTATGTCAGCAGGGCAACTCTCTTGCATTTGTGACTACCGTGGTTCACCTTAGCGAACCACCTATCCATGCTCCACCTTGGCGGCGCGTTTGTGGAGCGCTTGTGGCCAGTGTCACGCGGCTTTGTGGCGGAGGGATCACCCCCGCCGCAAAGCCGCGCGGCACGGCCCGTCAAGGCTTGATCAGGCCGCGGCGAGGATGTCCTCGACGTACGCGACCAGGGTCCGGACGGTGCAGCCGGTGCCCTGCTTGTGTGTGTAGCCGTAAGGGCTGCCGTTGTTGAATGACGGCCCGGCAATGTCGATGTGCGCCCACGGGATCTGCGCGCCCGCCTTATCCTTACCCACGAACTCGCGCAGGAAAACGGCAGCGGTCATCATGCCGCCGTGCCGCTCTCCGATATTGGCAAGGTCCGCCACCTGGGAGTCCAGGCTGGGGCGCAGTTCTTCCGGCAGGGGCATCGGCCAGACCAGCTCGCCGGCGCGGTCCGCGGCAACCTTGAGCGCGCCGGTGACGCTGTCCGAGCCCATGATGCCCGCGGTGCGGTTGCCCAGTGCGATGAGCTGCGCGCCGGTGAGGGTGGCGACGTCAATGATGGCGTCCGGGTATTCGCCGCTCGCTGCGACGATGCCGTCCGCCATGACCAGCCGGCCTTCGGCATCCGTATTAAGTACTTCCACGGTCTTGCCGCCGTACATGGTCAGGACATCGGCGGGGCGGGAGGCGGCACCGCCGGGCATGTTTTCGGCGATGCACAGCCAGGCCGTGGCCTTGACGGGCAGGCCCAGCCCGGCGATGGCCAGGACAGTGTTAAGGACGACGGCGGCGCCCGCCATATCGCTCTTCATGTCACCCATGTTCAGGGCCGGCTTAAGGGAAATTCCGCCGGTGTCGAACGTGATGCCCTTGCCGACGAGGGCGATCTTCGACGTCGCCTTGGCGGGGGAGTATTCGACCTTCACCAGGCGCGGCTGCCGCGAGGAGCCCTTGCCAACGCCCATGATGCCGCCGAAGCCTTCCTTCTCCAGGCGCTTCTCGTCCCAAACGGTCACCTTCACCGGAAGGCCCTTGGCGAGATCCTTGGCGGCCTCTGCGAAGGATTCCGGGTACAGGTGGCTGGGCGGGGTGTTAACGAGGGACCGGGTCGCATTCACGGCCTTGGCCACCAGGCCTGCGCGCTTCAGCGCGGAGTCCACCCCGGCGGTGCCGGCCAGTTCGGTGAAGATCACGGCGTTCCGGACCGGGTCCTTCAGCCCGTCAGTCGAGGACCGGAACTCAGTGAAGGAGTAGGCGCCCAGCGCCGCACCCTCGGCGACGGCAGCGACGTCCTGCACGGTCGCCGTCGGAAACGCCAGGGTGACTGTGGCCAGGCCCGCAAGCTGGCGGACCGCCGAGCCTGCGGCGCGGCGAAGCGACTCGCCTGCCAGCGGTTCGCCGGCTGCGACCTTGCCAACCCCGGCCAGGGCCAGGATCCCGGCTCCGGTTTCGGGCAGCCCCGGCAGGCGTACAAGCTGGTCTGCTGCGCCGGTAACGCCCAGCGCCTTGAGGGATTCCGTGAGGGCTTCCGCGGACTTTGCCGTCAACGGGTTGTCCAGGAGAACGGGCCCGTCGGTTCCCTGCCCCACCCCGATGACCACTGCCTCGCTGGCGCTCTTCTTCAAGTCCCGCGAGACGGTACTAAGGTTGATTTCAGTATTCTTGACCACAGGGATGAGTCCTCAATTCTCGAAACGTTCGGGCAGGAATGCATGTTGGGCGCTCTGCCATGGTGGCCCGGCTCCGGCCGTCGTGGACCGCTCCGGGTGCGTGCCAGCCCGCCTGGCAGGCCAGTTCCGATCGTAGCCCTTCCGTGCCACGGCGGGAGAATTTCCTGAGATGTGCGCCACACGGGGTGCCGGAATGCCCGGCCCGTCCGCCGCGTTATGCAAGATGTCCACCCGAACCCCTGAAAGGAACACGCCGTGCTTGAACGGATTTCCGGCTCCCTGCTGGACCCCGACGCGCTCTACGCCAGCAACATCGAGCTGTTCCACAGCCCCGATCTGCGGGGGTTGAACCTGGTCATGGGTTTCACCGGTTTCGCCGACGCCGGCCACGTGGTGAAGCAGATCAACGCCGAACTGCTGGACACCCTTGATGCCCAGCCGGTGGCGGTCTTCGACGCCGACCAGCTGATCGACTACCGGTCCCGCCGCCCGCACCTGAGCTTTGTGGAAGACCACATCCAGGACTACCAGGAGCCGCGGCTGGCCCTTTACCGCCTCGTCGATGGACTCGGCAAACCGTTCCTCCTCCTGGCTGGATTCGAACCCGACCTGCAGTGGGAGCGGTTCGCCCGCGCCGTGGTCAACATCGTGGAGAAACTCGATGTCAACCTGGTCACGTGGATCCACTCGATCCCCATGCCGGTCCCGCACACCCGTCCCGTGGGCGTCACCGTGCACGGAAACCGGCCTGAGCTGATTGAAGGCATTTCGGTGTGGAAGCCCACCGTGGAAGTTCCAGCCGCCGTCGGCCACATCCTGGAATTGCGCCTCGTCGAAGCCGGACGCAATGTCGCCGGCTACGTCATCCACGTGCCGCACTACCTTGCGGAGGCAGAGTACCCCACGGCCGCCGTCGCCGGCCTCGAATACCTCGGTGCTGCGACGTCGCTCATGCTGCCCACCGACCGGCTGCGTGAATCGGGCCGTGACGTCAGCCGCCAGATCGCCGAGCAGATCGAGGCGTCCGAGGAAGTCCAGCAGGTGGTGGCCCGCCTCGAAACGCGCTACGACGAGAAGGCCGACGGCATGGTGCGGCGCTCGCTCCTGGCCAATGAAAATGACGAGCTTCCCGACGCCGACGACCTCGGCGCCGCCGTGGAAGCATACCTGGCCAGGGAGAATCCGAAGCCGTAGCGGCGCGTCACGGCTTCGGGGGAGCCTGCCGGGGCCGGGCATAATGAACTAGTGACTGCTCCCCGCGCCTGGCTGATTTGGACCGTTGGAATTTTCGGGTACCTGGTGGCCGTGGCGCAACGCACCTCCTTCGGGGTAGTGGGCCTTGAGGCCACCGAGCGCTTCCATGCCACGGCCTCGGCCATATCCTTTTTCACGGTCCTCCAACTGCTGGTCTACGCCGGGTTGCAGATCCCGGTCGGATTGCTGGTGGACAGGTTCGGCTCCCGGGCAATGATCGCCGGCGGTGCCGTGCTGATGGGGCTGGGCCAGTTGCAGCTTGCCTTTGCCGAGAGCATCCCGGGCGGGGTCCTGGGCCGCGTGCTGGTGGGAGCCGGCGATGCCATGACCTTCATCTCGGTGATCCGGCTCATCCCGCTGTGGTTTGCTCCGGTCCGCGTCCCCCTGGTGACCCAGCTGACCGGCATGTCCGGCCAGCTGGGGCAGCTGTTCAGCGTCCTTCCCTTCGCGCTCGTCCTGCACCTGTCGGGCTGGACTCCCGCCTTCCTGATGCTGGCCGGGATGTCAGCCCTCGCCGTCGTGCTGGTCCTCCTGCTGCTGCAGGACGTTCCGCCGGGCACCGAACGCCCGGACGCCCGGCAGGGGCTGAAAGCAACCGGCGTCTCGCTGGCGCGCGCCTGGCGCCAGCCCGGAACCAGGCTGGGAATGTGGAGCCACTTCACCATCCAGTTCAGCGGCACCGTGTTCGCGATGACCTGGGGCTACCCGTTCCTGATCTCCGGCCAGGGCCTGGACGCCGGTACCGTTGCAGCTCTGATGGCGCTGTATGTTGCCGCTGCCATGGCCGTGGGCCCTTTCATTGGCCGCTTCGTTTCCCGCCACCCGCTGCGCCGCTCCACGATGGTCCTGCTCATTGCCGGTTTCACGGCCGCCGCCTGGGCCGCGGTGCTGTTGTTGCCCGGCAGGTCTCCGCTGTGGCTGCTGGCCATGCTGGTGGTCGTCCTCGCCATCGGCGGCCCGGGGTCGATGATCGGTTTTGACTTCGCGCGGACTTTCAACCCCGCGCACCGGATCGGGACGGCCACCGGCATCGTCAATGTTGGCGGTTTCATTGCCGCCCTGGTGTCCATCTTCCTGATCGGCCTGGTGTTGGACCTGCTCTATGCCACCGGATTCTCGCAGGGTGTCCTGTATGGCCTGGACCCGTTCCGGCTGGCCCTCAGCGTCCAGTTCCTGCTGCTCGCGATTGGATCGGCAGCGATCGTTGCCTCCAGGCGAAAGGTGCGCCGGCAGATGGCTGCGCAGGGAATCGTCGTGCCGCCCCTGCGCAGTGCCTTGGCGCGGCAGCGCCGGGAGAGCCTGGCCCGCCGCCGGCAGCCTGCACCTACCGACGACTAAGGGCGCAGGCCACTGGTCCTCCACCGCTCGGGTTTCCCACATAGCCGAACGGCCCGGTGCGCGCTGCGCGGCAGGGGGCCAATGCTGGAGCCATGACAGCTCCGGAACGATTGACAGTCCACGGCCCCGAAGACATCCTCGGCTTCATCCCGCATTCGCTGGGATACTGGCCGGCATCGAGTCTCGTGGCCATGACCTTGCGCGGCACCACGCTGGGAGCCACGCTGCGGCTTGACCTTCCCGACCTGGAGACACAGGTGGACCCGTCGGGGTTCGCCCGCGCCGTCCGCCGCTACCTGCAGTCTGACGTTGAGGCCGACGGCTCGCTGCTGGCGATTTTTACCACCGACGCCGGGGCGGCGCCGCCTACCGCCTACGACCAACTGGTCCGCGACGTGCAGGCTGTCCTGGACCAGGCGGGCATGCCTGTCCGTCACGCGTGGTTCGTGGGCGACGCGTATTGGCGGGACGCCCTGTGCCGGGACTCGTCGTGTTGCCCACCGCCCGGCCGCCCGGTCCAGCAGATCAGGGACAGCACGCTTAATGCCGAGATGGTGTACCGGGGCAGCAGCATCGAGGCAGCGCCGGGATCGGGCACTGCGCACCTGCCGGCGCTGCCGGGCAAATATGTGGCCTCCGTCCTGGCGCGGGAGGACGGCTGGATGGAAGAACTGGCCGGGCGGACCCGGAGCAGGGCCCAGTTCAGCTCCGTGCTGGATTTCTGGGAGAGGATCCTGGGCCAGCCGGCCGCAACGCCGTGGCAACCGGACGCCGAGCGCGATGCGTTCCTTCGCGCCACCATCTTCGTGCCGACCTGGCGCGATGCCGTTCTGGTCATGGCAGCAGCGGGCAGGAGCGCCGCGGAGGCAGGAGCTGAGCTTTTCGGGGCCCTTGACGATGTGGGTGCCACTGAGGTTGCCGGCGACTCCGCCGTGTCCGCGCCGTCGGCCTCGCCGGCCGCATGCCGGGACACGGCGCCGCGGTTGCGGACGCCGGGGTTCGGGGCTGCAACAGCGCCTGCGCGGCTGGGCCGGGACCGCCGGCCACGTTTGCTGAACCCCGCCGGCCCTCCGGTTGCCGGTTACGGCGAGATCCTGATGGGAGTGGCGCCTGAGGTGCCCTGTTGGGCGGCCCTGGACATGTTGGATCGCGTCCTTGAACACTTGGCAGCGCCGGGCGGACGGGCCGGGGCTGCTGCCTTGTCCGGCAGGGGATGGATAGCCTGGTGCCGCGGCCGCGGATCGTACGCGGCCGCCTACCTGGGCGAGGCGCTCCGGCTTGAGCCCGGGTACAGGCTGGCGGAATTGTTGCTGGACATTGTCGCGCGGGGTGCGCTCTGCGGCTGGGCGGCGCGGAAGGACGCTGCCTGGCAGAAATTCGGGCCGGATCCCTTTGGGCCGGAGCGCGGAGGTGTGGTCTGACGCCCGGCCGTGGTGGCCCCGGGCCACGCCTTTCAGGGGCGCCGGAAGCGCTGGGGTGGTAATGGATGCCGGCAGGAGAGGCCGGATTCGGCCAAATCATGAGACAATGGATGCCGAGACCCGGTTGGGTCCGTGTATCGAGTGCTTGTAACCGTGCCCGCAAGGGAACATTACAGCCGCTCCGGGAGTTGTCTTAAGTGACTCTGCCGGCCGTGGTGGCGCTTGGTTTCCACCACGGACTTGACAGGGTCATAGTGGTGTTGCCCGTATGGTGATTCCACAGACCACCGCTAGAAAGGTTTTCTGTGACCCCGTCTTCCACGAAGAAGGATTCCGCCGCCCAGGACGTCTTGTCCCCTGAGGAGAAGCAGGCCGCGACCAACGCCAAGCGGGCAGCTACGCGGGCAGCCAACAAGGCTTCGTCCGGTGAGGCTGCAGCGGACGGCAAGCGCGAGCCGAAGAAGCGCGGGCCCAAACCGGGCGCCAAGGCTGCAGCAGAGGCTGCCGGCAAGTCCACCGGTGACGTTGACCCGGACGACGTCGAGGAGGTCGAGGAGGACATCGACGACATCGTCCTCGAAGGCCCCGACGCGGTCGAGGATGCCGACGCCGATCCGGTCAAGGGTGCCGCCGGCAGCGGCAAGGGCTTTGTCTACTCCGACGCCGACGACGACGACGCCCCGGTCCAGCAGGTCATGTCCGCCGGCGCCACCGCCGACCCCGTCAAGGACTACCTGAAGCAGATCGGCAAGGTGGCACTGCTCAACGCCGAGCAGGAAGTCGACCTGGCTCTCCGGATCGAAGCCGGACTGTTCGCCGAAGAAAAGATCGCTGCCGACGGGGACACCATGGACCCCAAGTACAAGCGCGAACTCGAATTCATCATCCACGACGGCAAGCGCGCCAAGAACCACCTCCTGGAGGCCAACCTCCGCCTCGTGGTTTCCCTGGCCAAGCGCTACACAGGCCGCGGCATGCTCTTCCTGGACCTCATCCAGGAAGGCAACCTGGGCCTGATCCGCGCCGTGGAGAAGTTCGACTACACCAAGGGCTTCAAGTTCTCCACGTACGCCACCTGGTGGATCCGGCAGGCGATCACCCGCGCCATGGCCGACCAGGCCCGTACCATCCGTATTCCGGTGCACATGGTTGAGGTCATCAACAAGCTGGCCCGTGTCCAGCGCCAGATGCTGCAGGACCTCGGCCGCGAACCCACGCCCGAGGAACTGGCGCTGGAACTGGACATGACCCCGGAAAAGGTTGTCGAGGTCCAGAAATACGGCCGCGAACCAATCTCGCTGCACACTCCCCTGGGTGAGGATGGCGATTCCGAGTTCGGTGACCTGATCGAGGACTCCGAGGCGGTGGTCCCTGCCGACGCAGTGAGCTTCACCCTGCTGCAGGAACAGCTGCACTCGGTACTGGATACCCTCTCCGAGCGCGAAGCAGGCGTCGTTGCCATGCGGTTCGGCCTCACCGACGGACAGCCGAAGACTTTAGACGAAATCGGCAAGGTCTACGGCGTCACCCGCGAGCGGATCCGGCAGATCGAATCGAAGACGATGTCCAAGCTCCGCCACCCGTCACGGTCGCAGGTGCTGCGCGACTACCTGGACTAGATCTCCAGCGCAAAAAGCCAGGCCGCCCCGACCCCACCCTGCGGTGGGCCCGGGGCGGCCTGGCTTTTTAACCCCCGTGAGGTTCCCCCTAAGGACGGTTAAACGCCGGTGGGACCCATCCATTCGGACAGGTCCCACCGGGTTCGTTGTTACCGATGCCTCATCTAGTCGATCTCGACGGGAGCCTTCTCGTGAAGCTTTCCCGTCTCGTCGTGCCAGTCGGAGCTCAACGGCTTAAGCGTCGCCTCCACTGCACGGGCGTGGTGGCCACAGAACAGCAGCTCACCGCCGGAGGACTCGAGTACAACCCGGACATATGCCTGAGCTCCGCAACGGTCGCACCGGTCCAGTGCGTTGAGCGTGCGGTCTGCCACTGCTGTTGTCATGTCGGCCTCCTTAGTAGATCAGTACATCTATATAACCAGCATTCGTATCCAATCCATCGCAAGGATGGGGCAAGTTCGCTGTGCGCGTATCCGCAAGGTTGGGTCAAGAATGTCCCACCGACTGCCGGGACCCTGCCCGTGGCGCGCCGCACAGCGGCCGGCGGGTGTGGCAGCAGGCTCCTGTCGCTGCCGCCGACTACCCTAGAGGGAGCGGTTCCAGTGCCGCTCCCACGTCCCTGAAGGAGTTCATCACCAGTGGCACCAAGCTCTGAGTACACCGCCCGGCACCTTTCCGTCCTGGAAGGGCTCGAAGCTGTCCGCAAGCGCCCGGGCATGTACATCGGCTCAACCGACTCGCGCGGCCTTATGCACTGCCTCTGGGAAATCATCGACAACTCGGTGGACGAGGCCCTGGCAGGCTTCGGCCACGACATCCGCATCATCCTTCACGCGGACAATTCCGTCGAAATCCACGACGACGGCCGCGGCATTCCCATCGACAAGGAGCCCAAGACGGGGCTCACCGGCGTCGAGGTGGTATTCACCAAGCTGCACGCAGGCGGCAAGTTCGGCGGTGGCTCCTACACCGCGTCCGGCGGCCTCCACGGCGTTGGCGCCTCAGTGGTCAACGCCCTCTCCTCACGCCTCGACGTTGAGGTGGACCGCGGCGGGAAGACCTACCGGATGTCGTTCCGCCGCGGCGAACCCGGCCGGTTCAAGGACACCGGGTCCAAGCCCGATCCGGCAGCGCCCTTCACGCCGTTCGTCAACGACTCTGTCCTGGACGTCACGGGCAAGGCCAAGCGCGGAGTAACGGGGACCCGCATCCGCTACTGGGCGGACCGGCAGATCTTCACGCCGGACGCGAAGTTCTCCTACGACGACCTCGCAGCCCGTGCCCGGCAGACCTCGTTCCTGGTTCCCGGGCTCAAGCTCACCGTGCGCGACGAACGCAAGCTCCCGGGAACCCCCGGTGAGGCAGGCCCGCACGAAGAGGTCTTCCACCACGACGGCGGCATCTCGGAGTTCGTCGAATTCCTGGCCGCCGATCCGGCCGTCACCGATGTGTGGCGGCTGCACGGTTCCGGCAAGTTCAAGGAAACCGTCCCTGTCCTGGACGAACGGGGCCACAGCCAGCTGGCGGAGGTCGAACGGGACTGCGAAGTGGACGTGGCCCTGCGCTGGGGCATTGGTTACGACAGCACCGTCCGCAGCTTCGTGAACATCATTGCCACCCCGAAAGGCGGCACCCACCAGTCCGGCTTCGAGCAAGCCCTGGTCAAGACGTTCCGCAAAGCCGTGGAAACCAATGCCCGCAAGCTCAAGGCCGGCAACGACAAGATCGACAAGGACGACATCTTCGCCGGCCTGACCGCAGTCCTGACCGTCCGGCTCGCCGAGCCGCAGTTCGAGGGGCAAACCAAGGAGATCCTCGGCACCAGCGCCGTCCGCGCCATCGTGGCGCGGGTGGTGGAACGGGAGATCACCGCCAAGCTCACCTCCAGCAACCGGAACGACAAAGCGCAGTCGGCCCTGCTGCTGGAAAAGATCGTCAACGAGATGAAGTCCCGCATCTCGGCCCGCGTGCACAAGGAGACGCAGCGGCGCAAGAATGCCCTGGAAACGTCCTCGATGCCCACCAAGCTCGCTGACTGCCGCACGGACGACGTCGAACGCTCCGAACTCTTCATCGTGGAAGGCGACTCCGCCCTCGGCACCGCCAAGCTGGCCCGCTCGTCCGATTTCCAGGCCCTGCTGCCCATCCGCGGCAAGATCCTGAACGTGCAGAAGGCATCGGTGGGGGACATGCTCTCCAACGCCGAATGCGCGGCCCTCATCCAGGTGGTGGGCGCCGGCTCCGGCCGCAGCTTTGACATCAGCGCCGCCCGGTACGGCAAGGTCATCCTCATGACGGACGCCGACGTGGACGGCGCCCACATCCGGACCCTGCTGCTGACCCTGTTCTTCCGCTACATGCGGCCCATGATCCTCGAAGGCCGGGTCTTCGCGGCGGTTCCCCCGCTGCACCGGGTGGAGGTTATCAACGCCGGCCAGAAGGCCAACGAGATGATCTACACCTACTCCGAAGCCGAGCTCCACGTGCTGCTGGCGCGCCTGGCCAAGGAGGGGAAGCGGTACAAGGAACCCATCCAGCGGTACAAGGGCTTGGGGGAGATGGACGCCGAGCAACTGGCCGAGACCACCATGGACCCACGCCACCGGACCCTTCGGAAGGTGGGCATCGAGAATGCCCAGCAGGCGGAGGAGATCTTCGACCTCCTGATGGGTTCGGATGTCTCCCCGCGCAAGGACTTCATCATCGCCGGGGCGTCCAGCCTTGACCGGGAGCGCATCGACGCCTGAGGGTGCCGGCCTTCGGCAGGTCAACCACCGCGGCGGTGGCAGGTCAGCCGAGCAGCCCCGGAACCACGAGCAAAGCGGTTGGCAGCGCGAGCAGCAGGATGCAGCCGGCCAGGACGGCACTGCGGGCCGCGGCCGGCAGTTGGGGCTGGGGTGTCAGCAGGCGGCTGACCCTGGACGCTGCAGTCCGGACCGCGTCCGAGCCCGGTCCCATGGAGGCCGCCTCCAGCCCTGAAAGCGCCAGGCTGGGTGAGGACGGCCGGATGCCACCAGCTTCGGGGTTCGCTGCCGAGCCGCTGGCGACGATGGCGATGGCCTTGATCAGGGTCGCCTTGCTCTCGGTCCGCAGGGCGACGTCGTCAGCCAGCATCTCGATGAGTGAGTTGACCGATTCCTGGGCAAGGCGGGTGGTGGGCAGCCAGGGCAGCGCCTGCCGCCAGGCGGCAAACGCCCAGAGCAGCAGGTGGTGCCGTTGGCTCAGGTGGGCGTTCTCATGGATGAGGACGGCGCGGAGTTCAGCCGGCTCGAGGGCGGCCATCAGGCCGTCCGACAGGACGGTCACAGAGCGGGCCCCACCCGGCAGGCAGTAGGCCACCGGGGAATCATGGCTGATGACCAGGGTTCCGGTGTCCTGTCCGGACGGTGAGGCCAGCAGGGCCAGGAGTTCACGGTGCCGCCGCCGCTGCCGCTGGATCTTGTAGTAGGTGAGCAGCAGGGTGAAGACCAGGTGAGCGGTCAGCAGGGCCGCGGCGGACAGGGCGAAGATGTGCCAGAACCCCAATGCCGTGGTGGGAGCGCTGAAAAGTACCATGCCGGCGAGGGCCCGAAGGCCGGCCACCAGGTTGTCGCCAATCGGCTCCAGGCCATAGACCAGCATGGCGCCGATCATGGACAAGCCACCTGCGAGGGCGATCGCCTGCCAGAGCAGCATCGCGGTGAAGGGCGACCTGGCCGGCCATTGTGCCTTCGAAAGGAGGATCGGCACCGGCCACGCAAGGACTATCGCAAGGACCGCCAGCAGGTACGAGGCCCAGAACATGGTTTGCTAGAGGTGGCCAAGCAGTTTGCGCAGCGTAGCGGCTTCACCTTCGGAGACCGATCCTATGAAGCGGGCGAGGACTGCCTCGCGGTCGGGTGCTGACCCGAGGACCTCATGCATGAGTTCGGCAGTGTGGTCGGCGCGGCTGGAAACAGCCTGGTAGCGGTGCGGGCGGGTGCCGCGTTCGCGTTCCACCAGCCCTTTTTTCTCCAGCCGGGAGAGCACGGTAAGTACAGTCGTGACAGCCAGTTCCTTGCCCTCGTGGCCCGCCCCGCCCTGTGCAGCCGACGAGCGCGCCAACTGGTCCCTCAGGGTGTTGGCCGTAGCCGCTTCCTGGCCCGCCCAGAGCAGGTCCATGACCGCCCGTTCCAGTTCACCAAGACTAGCCATTTCACTTTTCCTTTATTTCCCCGCACCGTGCGCTTTTCGCTGCGCCGATGACGTCACGCGGCTGTTCAACTACAGAACTAAATTTACCCCGAAACCCTGCTTCTTTCTACATATGGTAGAACATCTGGCGTGGCGGGCCGGGACGCGCCATCCTAGGGGTGTGGCGGATGGTTTTTTGCAGCCACCGACAATGTTCTACACTGTGTAGAAGTTAGAGTTCTACGAAGCGTAGAAAACTGCACTGCTAACAGTAGGGACTGCCATGGACGCCTTGGAAATCGCACGCTGGCAATTCGGTATCACCACCGTCTACCACTTCATGATGGTGCCGCTGACCATCGGCCTGGGCCTCGTGGTAGCGGCGATCCAGACCGCTTGGTACCGCACCGGCAAGCCGGAATACCTGCGGATGACCAAGTTCTGGGGGAAGCTGTTCCTCATCAACTTCATCATGGGCGTCGCCACCGGCATCGTGCAGGAGTTCCAGTTCGGCATGGCCTGGAGTGAGTACAGCCGGTTCGTGGGCGATGTCTTTGGCGCCCCGCTGGCGCTGGAAGCCCTCCTGGCCTTCTTCGTGGAGTCCACCTTCCTGGGCCTGTGGATCTTCGGCTGGAAACAGCTCAAGCCGGCCATCCACCTCGCCTGCCTCTGGGTGGCCGTCATCGGCTCAGCCCTCTCTGCCTACTTCATCATTGTGGCCAACAGCTGGATGCAGCACCCGGTGGGCGTGGAAATGGTGAACGGCCGGCCCGTGATGACCGACGCCTGGGCAGTCTTCACCAACAACACTGCCCTGGTGGCCGTCCCGCACACCCTGTTCGGCGCCCTCGCCGTAGCCGGCGGCTTCCTCCTCGGCATCGCCTGGTACCACCTGTGGCGGAGGCGGCACGACGGCGTCGACACCGTGGGTGCCGACGGCCGGGCCATCCCCGGTGAGGACGCCCGCATCCCCGGCCGGGACCGCGCCGACTACAGCGTGTGGATCCGGTCCCTGCGCATCGGCGCCGTGGTGGCCATGATCTCGTTCGCAGGCACAGCGGTCACCGGTGACCTCCAGGGCAAGCTTATGTTCCAGCAGCAGCCCATGAAGATGGCCGCCGCCGAAGCTGCCTGCCACGACGGCACGGGCTTCTCCGTCCTGAGCGTCGGCAACGTGGGATCGAAGAACTGCGACGACGTCGTGGCAGTCATCGAGGTCCCCGGCATCCTGTCCTTCCTGGCCAAGGGTGACTTCACCACCGAGGTGAAGGGCGTCAACAGCCTGCTGCCCGAGTACAAGGAGAAATACGGAACCAACCTGCCGGACAACCCGATTTACGGTGACCGCGCCGGCCAGGAGATCCAGTACGTACCCGTCATGGAAGTCACGTACTGGGGCTTCCGGATGATGATCGGCTTTGGCGGCCTTGCCGCCCTGGCCGCGCTGGTGGCACTCTGGATCACCCGCAAGGGGACGGTACCGGAATCCCGCTGGCTGATGCGCCTGGCAGTGTTCGGCATCCTGGCACCCTTCGGCGCCAACGCCGCCGGCTGGATCTTCACCGAAATGGGCCGCCAGCCGTTCGTTGTGGCCCCCAACCCGGACCCCAGCGGCATCGACCAGGTGTTCATGTTCACCGCCGCCGCCGTTTCCCCCGGGGTCTCCGCGGGCGAGCTGATCGCTTCCCTGGTGGCACTGACCGCCGTCTACGCCGTCCTGCTGGTGGTGGAAGTGAAACTGCTGGTGAAGTACATCCGCGGCGGCGTGGTCTCCGCGATGCCCGAACTTGCCCACGCACCGGCCGATGAGAATGAGGACCGGACCCCGGGCGACGGCGGCACCGGGGAAGCCAGGGCCGCCGACGACGTCCTGGCCTTCGCCTACTAGCCGCACCGGACCCAACAGGCTCCAACGAGCAGAGGAAACGAACAATGGAACTGCTTCCCACCATCTGGTTCATCGCCATCGCGGTGCTCTGGACCGGCTACCTCTTCCTGGAGGGCTTCGACCTGGGCGTCGGGATGCTGATGAAGATCTTCGCCCGCAACGACACCGAGCGCCGGGTGCTCCTGAACACCGTCGGACCCGTATGGGACGGCAACGAGGTGTGGCTGCTGACCGCCGGCGGCGCAACGTTCGCGGCCTTCCCGCTCTGGTACGCCTCCCTGTTCTCCGCGCTCTACCTGCCGCTCCTGGTGGTTTTGTTGGCCCTGATCTTCCGTGCCGTGGCCTTCGAATACCGAGGCAAGGTGGATACCGACAGCTGGCGGAACCGCTGGGACTGGGCCATTGCCTTGGGCTCCTTCTTCGCGGCCTTCGGCGTTGGAGCCGCCCTGGCCCTGACCACCACCGGCCTGCCGCTGAACGCCAACGGCGACCGGGAAGGTGGCCCCTTGGCATGGTTCAGCGGCTACGCCCTGCTGGGGGGTGCGGCCGTGGTGGGATTCTCCCTGCTGCACGCCCTGGCCTTCCTGGCCCTGAAGACCGACGGCGACGTGCGGCACCGTGCGCGCCGGTGGTTCGTGCGGCTCCTGCCTGTCCTGCTCCTGCCGATTGCCGCATGGGCCCTTGCCATCCAGTTCATGGACGGCAAGCCCTGGACCTGGGCCGCCGTCGTCCTCGCCGTGGGCGCTGCCGCAACGGCCTGGCTGCTGGCCCGGAAGGGCTCCGAGGGACGGGCATTCCTCGCATTGGGCGCCTTCCTGGTGCTGGGCACCACTGCCATCTTCGGGGCGGTGTTTCCGGTGGTGCTGCCTTCCACGCTGGACAGTGCCTTTGACCTGACCATCTCCAACGCCTCCTCCTCGGATTACACCCTGGGCCTGATGAGCATCGTCGCAGCCGTTGGCCTTCCCCTGGTGATCGCGTACCAGGCCTGGACCTACTGGGTGTTCCGCCGCCGCGTCAGCGCCGCCCACATCCCGGAAGCCCACAGCTTCCTGCCGGCCGTGGCCGCCAAGGCGTTCACCATCAAGGGCTGACGTGCGGCCAACGTTCCCAGCAGGCCCGTCCACCCGGTCAGCGATCTACTGGCTGGGGGTCCTGGCGGCGCTCAAGGCACTCTCGCTCGTCCTGATCGGCCAGGCGGTGGCAGCCGTCCTGGCCGGACTGGTGGCCGGCAACCCCGCGTGGGGAACCCACATCACCGCCGGACTTGCCGGCGTGGTGCTAAGGTCCCTGACCGTCTGGGGACAGGCCGTCGCGGCCCGCCGCGCCGCCCTGGGGGTCAAGGAGGAGCTGCGCGCCGGGCTGCTGGAGCATGCCCTCCGCACCGGCGTCCGCGGATCCGGGCCCGGCGACGGAGGCCTGGCGGTGCTGGCAACCCGCGGACTGGACGACCTGGACAACTACTACACCCAGTTCCTGCCCGCCCTGGTCAACTGCGCGGCCATCCCGCTGCTCCTGGGGGCGCGGATCCTCTTCGCGGACTGGGTGAGCGCCGTGGTCATCGTCCTCACGGTCCCGCTGATCCCGGTCTTCATGGTGCTGATAGGCCGCTACACCGAGGACAGCGTGCGCCAGGCCCAGGCGTCGCTGGCACGGTTGTCAGCGCACATGCTCGAACTCGCCAAGGGCTTGCCGGTCCTGGTGGGCCTGGGCCGTGCCACCGCGCAGCGCAAAGCCCTGGAAGAGATTTCCGAGGAATACCGCTCCCGCACGATGGGCACCCTTCGCACCGCATTCCTCTCCGCGCTGGCGCTGGAACTCATCGCCACCATCTCGGTGGCAGTGGTGGCGGTCTTCATTGGCGTCCGCCTGGTCCACGGGGACATGCCGCTGGAGGCAGGCCTGCTGGCGCTGCTCCTGGCACCGGACTGCTACCTCCCGCTCCGGGAGTTGGGCACCGCCCACCACGCCAGTGACGATGGCCGCGTGGCTTTGGCGGAAGCGGCAGCGGTGACCGGCGCCCCCGAGGCGGCACCGCTGCCCGCCGCCAAAGCCGGCCGGCCGGGCGCCCCCCTCGAAGTGACCGGCCTGACGGTGCGCTATGCCGGGCGGTCCGGGACCGCCGTCGGGCCCCTCACCTTCACCGCGCCGCTTGACAGGATCACCGCCCTTGACGGCCCCAGCGGTGCGGGCAAAAGCACCATCCTCGGCGTCCTGGCCGGGACAGTCGGCGCGGGCAACGGCACCAGTATTTCGGGCTCGATCAGGGGACTGGACCGCGCTGCCATTGCCTGGGTGCCGCAACACCCCGTCATGGTGGCCCCGACGGTCCTGGACGAGGTGCTGCTGTACCTGACACGGGACCCGGGCCACGGCCCGGACCGGTTCGCCGCCGAAGATGCCGCCCGGAGCTGCCTCGAGCGGGCAGGCGCCGGCCACCTGGCGGCCAAACACCAGGCGGAGCTGAGCCCCGGGGAACTGCGCCGGGTGGCGCTGGCCCGCGGACTGGCCAGGATTGATGCCGGGGCGTCGATCCTGCTGCTCGATGAACCCACCGCGCATCTGGACGACGCGTCCGCCGCCGTCGTCGAAGATGCCATCCGCCGACTCCGCGGCCAGGTGACCGTGATCCTGGTGGCCCACAACCACCGCACCCGGCACCTTGCGGACCAGCTGGTTCCGGTGGCAGGTCCCGGGCAGGCCGTGGAACCGCACGAGCCCCCGCATGCCCCGGTCATGGCCGCTTACGCCGGCACGGGCAATCCGCCGTCCGAAGACCCCTCATCCCTTGATGCCGCGTCGAGCGCACCCGGCACTGACCGCAGCGGCACCAACCGTACTGCCCGGTCCACCTCGGGCGCGGCTGGACTCCTCGCGGCGCTCCTGGAACCGGTGCGCGGCAAATTTGCGGCCGCAGCCGTGGTGGGCACCTTGGCGGCCATCTTCGCCGTCGCCTTGTCGGGCCTCTCCGGGTGGCTCATCATCCGGGCCAGCGAACAGCCGCCCATCCTCTACCTGCTGACCGCTATTGTGGGCGTCCGGTTCTTTGGCATCGGCCGCGCGGTGCTCCGCTACTGGGAACGGCTGCTGCTCCACGATGCCGTCTTCGCCGCCCTCACCCGCCTGCGCGGCAGGCTCTGGGAATCCCTCAGCCGGAGGGCCCTGTCGCTGCGCCGGCTCCTGCAGGGCGGCAACGTGCTGGGAACGGTGATTGACGACGTCGACACCGTCCGCGACCTCCTGCCACGCGTGGTCCTGCCGCCCGTCACGGCGGTCGCAGTGTCCGCCCTGGCCCTGGCTGCCACGGGAATCCTGGTGCCCGCCGCGCTGCCGGCGGTGATCGGCGCAGCTGCCGGTGGCCTGTTGCTCGCGCCGGCGGCCGCCCTGTGGGGGGACCGGCGGTCGGCCACTGCCGAGCAGTCCCTGCGCTCCGGTGTGCTGCGGCGGACAGCGGCGGCGCTGGACGCCCGGGCAGACCTGCACGCGAACGGCCTGGCAGCACCCGTGCTCGAGTCGCTCCGGGCCGAGGACCGGGATGCGACGGACGCCTCGCGGCGCTCCGCCTGGGCGGACGGGCTGGGACACGCCATTGCCACCATCGGATGCGGGGCCGCGGCCCTGGCCGCTGCCTGGCTTGCCGGCCACGACGTACTGGCTGCCCGGGTTGCCCCGGCCACGGCAGCCGTGGTGGTGCTGCTTCTGCTCGCGCTCGTGGAACCCTACGCAGCCATGACGACGGCGGTGCGCCAGTTTCCTGCCCTGCGTGAGGTCCTGCAGCGGGTGGGGGAGTCCGGGGCCCTGGACGGCGGCCCGTCCGGCAGCGGCGCGGGCGTGGCCTCTCCGGACGGGGATACCTCCGGGCTGCACGCCCTCCCGGCCCGCGACGGCGGCGCCCCGGGCATAGCGCTGACGGAGCTGGCCGCAGCATGGCCGGATGGGCCCCCGGTCTTCACGGGGCTGGATGCCGTGGCGGAGCCCGGCCGCTGGCTGGTAGTCACCGGGCCGTCCGGTTCGGGGAAATCAACCCTGCTCTCCGTCCTGCTCGGCTTCCTGGCGCCGGCGACGGGCCGGGCCCAGGTGTCCGGCCGCGCGGCCTGGTGCCCGCAGGAGGCCCACCTCTTCGATTCCACCATCCGGGGCAACCTGCTGCTGGGGTGTGCCGCCGGGACTGGTGGGCCACCGGTTTCCGATGATGACCTGGGCGCGGTGCTGGCCGCCGTGGGACTTGACGGGCTGGTGGAGAGGCTGCCTGCCGGCCTGGATACCAGGATCGGCCCCGGCGGCGCCTTCCTCAGCGGTGGCGAACGGCAGCGCCTGGCCGTGGCGCGGACTCTGCTGACCGGCGCGGACGTGATCCTGCTGGACGAACCCACCGCCCACCTGGATGCGGAAGCTGCCGCAGCCATGCTGGCGGACCTTCGCAGGGGGCTGCGGGACCGTACCGTGGTCCTGGTAACCCACAACGGGGCGGATATCGCCGGGACGGACGCCCGGCTGGAACTTCCGGCCGTGTCCGGCGTGCCCGGGGACCGCGTGCCAGCGTCGCGCTGAGCCTGCTGCCCGCGCCGCTGCTAGCTCGGCTGCCCGCGCCGCTAGCCGTCGACGTCGTGCAGGTGGTGGACGACGTCGTGCAGGAAGTATTGGGCCAGGGTCAGGACCGTGAATTCGGATCCATTGCTGCGCAGGCCCTTCCGTGCCCAGTCTTCTTCGCGGACACCGGCGAAGGCATCCGCGGCCTGGTGCCCCTCGGCGGCCAGTTCGGCGCTCACCTCGGCTGGATCGGAATTGGCGTAGTCCTTTTCCTCCGCGGTCAGGTCCTGGTCCCAGTTCTCGAAGCGGGCGCCGTCCTCGGCGAGCATCAGGTTGAGCCGGTGGTCGAAGAGGCTGAAGACGTCCCGTACATGGCAGGCATACTCCAGTGCGGACCACGTCCGGTCGTCCGGGCGCTCGGCCGCATCCGGCCGGCGCAGGACGGCCCGCCACCGGGGCAGCATGCTTTCGATGATGCCGGGAACGGTTGCCGGGGTCGCGGTGGAAGCGTCGAAGGAACATTCCGGGCAGGTGCGGGACAGGACCCAGGTCCAGTCCTTTTCATCAGGAACGATAGGCATGAGAGCAGTCTAGGGGGTCCGGGCCGAAAGACTCTGGGACGCCAGGGGACGCCTGCCTAGCCTTGCAGCATGAGTGCGGATGGCCGCCGGGATGCGGGAGCACCAGTGGATGCGGACAGCATGGTGCAGCTGTCCGGCCTGACCAAGCGGTTCGGCCGGAACACAGCGCTCGACGACGTGACCCTCACCATCGGGCCGGGAGAGGTCTTCGGGTACCTGGGCCTCAACGGGGCGGGCAAGACCACCACCATCCGGCTCCTGATGGGCATGCTGCGGCCCACGTCCGGCACAGCGGCGGTGCTGGGGTTGGACGCCTGGCGGCAGGCCCGGGACGTCCACCGGCTGGTGGGCTATGTACCGGGAGAGCCGGCGCTCTACGACCGCCTGACCGGCCACCAGCATGTGGCGTACTGCGCCCACCTGCGGAACCGGGACGATGCCCCGCGCGCCGCCGAGCTGGCGGACCGGCTCGACCTGGACCTGAACCGGCAGGCCCGCACCCTCTCGCGCGGAAACCGGCAGAAGCTTGCCGTTGTCCTCGCGGTGATGTCCAGTCCACGGCTGCTGGTGCTGGACGAGCCCACCAGCGGGATCGACCCCCTGGTGCAGCAGGTATTCCACTCGATCCTCCGCGAGCACACGGCCGGCGGCGGGTCCGCGCTCTTCTCCTCGCACGTCCTGGGGGAGGTGGAACGCGTCGCGGACAGGATCGGAGTGGTCCGGGCGGGGAAGCTCGTGGCGGTGGAGCGGCTGCAGGATCTCGCTGCGCGGTCCCTGCACCGGGTGCGGGCCCGGTTCACCACCACGGTGTCCGCGGCAGGGTTCGCGGGTGTCCCGGGCGTACGGGACCTGACGGTGGATGGCCGCTCGCTCAGCTGCAACGCCCCGCAGTCGGCCCTGGATGCACTCTTGAAGCTGGTGAGCGCCCGGGACGTGGAGGACTTTGAGTGCTCCGAGGCTCCGCTGGAGGAAACCTTCCTGACCTACTACGGCTCGGACCAGGGCGGCGCCGATGCCCTGGACACAGCGGGGACAGGGCCGCGCCATGCTGGCTAACGTCCTGGTGAAAACGCTCCGCGACCAAAGCAGGACGCTGCTGGCCTGGGCCGTCTCCCTGGCCCTGATCGTCGCCATGTACGCTGCTGTGTGGCCGGCGGTCCAGTCCCAACCGTCCATCAGCGGCTTCATCGACCAGATGCCCGAGGCGTTTCGCTCCTTGTTCGCCACCTCCAGCGCGGATATGTCCACCCCCACGGGATACATCCAAGTGGAGCTGATGTCCTTCATGGGACCCATCGCCGTCTTGATCTACGCCGTCAGCGCCGGCGCGGGCGCCATCGGCGGGGAAGAGGACCGGCACACCATGGACCTGCTGCTCTCCAACCCGGTGGGCCGCGGCAGGGTGGTAGTGGACAAGTTCGCGGCCATGGCCCTGGGCACCTTCCTGCTGGCCGCCGTCATGGGCGTTTCGCTGGTGCTGGAGGGCAGACTGGTGGATATGGTCCTGCCGGCCGACAAAGTGGCCGCCGCCATGCTGCACCTGGCCTTGCTGGGTGTTGTCTTTGGCAGCCTTGCCCTGGCGCTGTCGGCCGGCACCGGACGGACCGGGCTCAGCCGCGGCATACCCGCCGTCCTGGCGGTGCTCGCCTACATCGTCAACGCGCTCGCCCCGCTGGTGGATGCCTTCGACCGGATCCACCAGGTGTCACCGTTCTTCCAGTACATCGGCCACGATCCGCTGCGGCAGGGCACCGCCTGGGACAGCGTCCTGGTGTCGGCAGCCACCATCGCCGTGCTCGTGGCGCTCGCCGTCGCCGGTTTCCGCCGCCGTGACGTGGCCGGGTAACCCCCGGGTTGAACGCCGGGTGGGTCCCCGGCAACGGCTGCTAGTCTCCGGCGGCCGGTTCCGGCTCCCACGCCATGGCAGGTCCCACGACCTCCACAGCCTGGGACAGGGGGACACCCGAGCCGTCGCGCCGGCCATGCTCCTGCGGTAGTGACCGTGCCACGCCGGCCGCGGACGACGCCTTGGCCGGCCCATGTCCTGCCCAGCCCAGCAGGAGCGTGTCCTCGCCCTTCAGGAACCGGTGTGCCCGGACGCCCGCGGTGGCGCGTCCCTTGGCAGGATATTCATCGAAGGCGGTGACCTTGGCGGTCCCGGGCGCAGTGCCGGGAAGGGCGCCGTTGGTCCCCGCGATGGTGACCACGACGGCGGCGGCATCGTTCGGCTGGACCGCGCCGAAGAAGATCACCTGGTCACCCGCAGCCAGTTTGATGCCGGCCATGCCACCTGCGGTGCGCCCCTGGGGGCGGACGACGGCGGCGGGGAACTTCAGCAGTTGTGCCTGCCTGGTCACGAAGACCAGCTCGGCGTCATCCGTGCCGGCGGGAGCCACACCCACCACGAAATCCTTGTCCTTGAGGGTGATGACTTCCCAGTCTTCGCGGTTCAGCGGGTAGTCCGGCTGCACGCGCTTCACCACGCCTTGGGCGGTGCCGATGGCCAGGACCTCATCCAACCGGACGAATGCCACCAGGGACTCACCCTTGACCAGGGTGAGGAATTCCTTGGCCGGCACGCCGCCGGCCAGGTTGGGCAGCCCGGATACCGGCGGCAGGACGGGCATGTCCATGACCTGCAGCCGGAGCATGCGGCCCAGCGAGGTGACGGCCGCGATCTCGCCGCGTGCCGACGTCTTGACCACCGATGCGTACACGTCGTGCTTGTTCCGGGGCCCTGCTTCGGCGAGGGGCTCCTGGTTGCTGGTCCGCGCCACCTGCCCTGACGCGGTGAGGATCGCCCAGCAGGGGTCGTCGGCGATTTCCAGCGCCAGCGGGGCTGCCTTGCCCTTCCCGGGGGCCGCTGCGAGCTCGGCGGCGACGGTGGGGGACACGGCCTCGGATTCCAGCAGCACGGTCCGGCGCGGGGTGCCGTGTTCCTCGGCGATCGCGCCGAGTTCGTCGGAAACCACCGTGCGGAGCAGTTCCTCGGAGTCCAGGATGGCCTGCAGTTCCGCGATCTCGCGGCGGAGCTCGTCCTGCTCCTTTTCAAGCTCGATCCGGGAGTACTTGGTCAGCTGGCGCAGGCGCAGTTCCAGGATGTAGTTGGCCTGGACCTCGGTGAGGTCATAGATGGACATCAGCCGTTCGCGGGCGGCGGCGGCCTCGTCCGAGGACCTGATGATCTGGATGACTTCATCGATGTCCACAATGGCGATAAGCAGGCCCTCCACCAAGTGCAGGCGGTCCTTCTTCTTGCCCAGCCGGAAGACGGTGCGGCGGCGCACCACGTTGATGCGGTGGTTGACGTAGACCGAGAGGAGGTCCACCAGGCCCAGGGTTTGCGGCTGGCCGTCCACCAGGGTGACGTTGTTGATGCCGAAGGAGTCCTCCATCGGCGTGTAGCGGTACAGCTGCTGCAGGACGGCGTTGGGGTTGAAGCCGTTCTTCAGTTCGATGACCAGCCGCAGCCCATGTTTGCGGTCCGTGAGGTCCACGATGTCGCTGATGCCGGTCAGCTTCTTGGCGTTGACCGCGTCCTTGATCTTTTCGATGACCTTTTCCGGGCCCACCATGTACGGCAGTTCGGTGACCACCAGGCCGGTGCGGCGTGCCGTGAGCTGCTCGATCTCCACCTTGGCCCGGGTCTTGAAGGAGCCGCGGCCGGTGGCGTACGCGTCCCGGATGCCGTCCAGGCCCACGATCCTGCCGCCGCTTGGCAGGTCAGGGCCTGGCACGAACCGCATGAGGTCCTCCAGCGTGGCGTCCGGGTGGGCGATCAGGTGGCGGGCGGCCGCGATCACTTCCACCAGGTTGTGCGGGGCCATGTTGGTGGCCATGCCGACGGCGATGCCGGTGGCCCCGTTCACCAGCAGGTTGGGGAAGGCTGCCGGCAGGACGTCCGGCTGCGTCAACTGGTTGTCGTAGTTCGGGACGAAGTCCACCACGTCTTCATCGAGGTGGTTGGTGAGTGTGAGGGCCGCCGCCGCCATCCGTGCCTCGGTGTACCGCGGCGCGGCCGGGCCGTCGTCGAGCGAGCCGAAGTTGCCGTGCCCGTCAATCAGCGGCAGCCGCAAGGAGAAGTCCTGGGCCATGCGCACCATGGCGTCATAGATGGCTGCGTCCCCGTGCGGGTGCAGCTTGCCCATCACCTCGCCCACCACGCGGGCACTTTTGACGTGGCCGCGGTCCGGGCGCAGGCCCATGTCGCTCATCATGTACAGAATGCGGCGCTGCACCGGCTTGAGCCCGTCGCGGGCGTCCGGGAGTGCCCTGGAGTAGATCACCGAGTACGCGTACTCCAGGAAGGAGCCCTGCATTTCGGACGTGACATCGATATCGACGATGTTCTCCGTGTAGGTGTCTTCCACGATGGGTTTTGAACTTTGGCGGCGGGCCATGGGGTTTGGTGGATCCTTCTGGGGGTGCTTGCAGCTTTTCGGGCATGCTGCGGGAGTTCTTGGCTAGGCTAAGCCTATGGTGGATCAGCCCGGGGACGGCGAATATCCGGAACATTGGGAGGCCGATGTCGTCCTGCGTGACGGCGGAACGGCGCACCTGCGGCCCATCCACCCGTCGGATGCCGACGCTGTCCAGGCCTTCCATACCCGGCAGTCGCAGAATTCAATCTACATGCGCTTCTTTGCGTTCAAGGCCAGGCTGTCCGCCAAGGAACTCAAGCGCTTCACTGAGGTCGACTACAAGGACCGGGTGGCGTTCGTCATCACCATCCACGGCGAGATCATCGGTATCGGCCGCTACGACCGCCTCGCCGACCCCACCGAGGCAGAGGTGGCCTTCAACATCGCCGACGCCCACCAGGGCAGGGGCATCGGCTCCATCCTGCTGGAGCACCTGGCCGCCGCCGCGCACGAAAACGGGATCCGCAAGTTCACCGCCGAGGTGCTGCCGGAAAACCGCAAGATGCTGATGGTGTTCTCCGACGCCGGTTACGACGTCAAGCGGCATTTCGATGACGGCGTCGTCAGCCTTGAGTTCAACGTGGAGCCTACCGAGAAATCGCGTGCCGTCATGGAATCCCGCGAACACCGCGCCGAGGCGAGGAGCGTCCGGGGCCTGCTGGCGCCGTCGTCCGTTGCCGTCATCGGTGCCAGCCGCAAGTGGGGCACCGTGGGGTACCAGCTGCTGGAGCACATCATCGAGGGCGGCTTCCACGGGTCCGTATACGCGATCAACCCGGAGGCGCTGGAACTGGCGGGAATGATGTCCTACGGAAGGCTCTCCGAAGTTCCAGAACCCGTCCAGCTGGCCATCGTCGCCGTTCCTTACGAGGAGGTGGCCGGCGTCATGGAAGACTGCGCAGCCGCCGGGGTAAAGGGCGTGGTGATGGCCACGGCAGGCTTCGCGGACGACGGCGAACGCGGCCTCCTGCGGCAGCGCGCCATGGTGCGCCAGGCCAGGGCCAACGGGATGCGCGTGATCGGCCCGGCGTCGCTGGGCATCGCCAACACGCACCCGGACGTGTCGCTGAATGCGTCGATGGCTCCCACCATGCCGCTGCGTGGCGGGCTGGGCCTGTTCAGCCAGTCAGCGGCGATCGGCGTCTCGCTGTACGCGGCGTCCAGCCGGCGCCGCCTGGGGCTCTCCAGCCTGCTCTCGGCCGGCAACCGGGCAGACGTTTCGGGCAACGACATGATGCAGTACTGGGAGGACGACGGCGATACCACCGCCGTGGGCCTGTACCTGGAGTCCATTGGCAACCCGCGCAAGTTCTCCAGGATCGCCCGGCGCCTGGCCCGCACCAAGCCGGTGATCGTTGCCAAGTCGGACACCATGGGATTGCGGCTGCCGCCCGGGCACGCCGTCCGGACCACGCAGGCACCGGCCGGTGCCCTGGACGCCATGCTGCGCCAGTCGGGCGTGATCCGCGTGGAAACCGTGGAAGAGCTCGTGGACGTTGCCCAGGTGGTGTCGGGCCAGGCGCTTCCGGCCGGGCCCGACGTCGCCATCTTCAGCAACTCCCAGGCCCTCGGCAACGTGGTGGCGGACAGCGCAGTGGCGCACGGGCTGGGCGTTGCCCAGGTGGTCTCCGGCCTCGACCTGGACACGGGCCAGTCGGTGGCGCTGCCAGCGCTGCGGAAGGCACTCCTTGACGCCCTGGCCTCGGATACCGTGCACGCCGCCGTCGCAGCCCTGCTGCCCGCAAGGGGCTTGACCGTAGACGCCGTGGCCCGGGTCCTGGCGGAGTGTGCGGCCGCGGCGGGGAAACCGGTGGTGGCTGCCTTCACCGGCATCCTGGACCCCGCCATCAACGTGGAGGGCCTGGTGGGCGCCGACGGGTCCACTGTTCCCTGCTTCTCCAACCCCGGCGCCGCCGTTGCTGCCCTTGCTGCCGTGGTGCGGTATGCGGAGTGGGCTGCCCGCGACCAAGGACACTTCGTGGAACCGGCCGGCTGCGATCCCCGCAAGGCCGAGGCCGAACTCGACGAGCTGCTGCGGGACGTCACCGGTGAACAGCTCAAGCAACTGGAACCGGCAGCAGCGGCGTCCCTCCTGGGGCACTACGGCATCACCGTCCTGCCGTCGACAGCCTTCAACACACCGGATGAGGCCGTGCAGGCCGCGGAAGCCCTCGGCTGGCCCGTCGTACTGAAGACCACGGACCCGGCCCTCCGGCACCGGCTGGACCTGGGCGGGGTACGCCTCGGCATCGAGGACGCCGAGTCGCTGCGCCAGAACGTGGCGCAGATGCGGCGGGCGCTCGCGGCCTACGGTGACCCGGCCCTTGAGGTCCAGTCCATGGCACCGGTGGGCCAGGCCTGCACTTTCCGGGCCATCGAAGACCCGTTGCTTGGCCCGGTGATCTCGTTCGGCCTCGCCGGTGACGCCGTCAACCTGCTCGACGACTGGGCTCACCGGGTTCCGCCGCTGTCCGCCGCCGACGTCCACGACTTCATCCGTGCCCCCAGGGCATCAAGGAAACTGTTCGGGTACCAAGGGCTGCCGGCCGTTGATGTGCCGGCCCTTGAGGACCTGGCCGCCAGGCTGGCCTGGATGAAGGACAACCACCCGGAGATCGCGCTCGTGGAATTCAACCCCGTCCTGTGCGGCACGTCCGGGGCCACGATCCTCGCCGCTGACGTGCGGATTGGCAACGCGGCGCAGCGGACAGACAGTGCCCGCAGGGCAATGCTGGGCTGAGGCGGTTAGCAAGTGACCGGCCGATCTGTGAAAATGGGGGCATGAGCTTCCAGCCTCCCGCGTCGGCGCCCGAAACGCCCGGCAATGAAAACCAGGCACTCCGCCAGCACAGCTCACACCACCACGGACTCCAGGGCCAGAGCCTCGAAGACGCGCTGCAGAAGGCCGGCTTCTACCCGCGACTGGTCTCCGACGTCGTTGACGACGCCCTGGATGGTCGGGACTGCGTAGCGCACCTGGTGCACCTGGAAACCCATTTTGACCGGGCGGAGGTGCGGCGCCACATCACGGTGCTGGTGCTCACCGCGGACATGCTGGTCATCACCCACGTGGACGACCAGCAGCTGGACGAGGCGGGGGAGCAGATCGTCGCGCAGATCTCCACCGAATCAGTTCCCGTGGCCCAGATCCGCTCCGTGGTCCTGAGCTACATGTACGCCCAGCCGCAGAACTACAAGCCCTCGGATCCCGTCCGCGAATTGACCCTGTCGATTGCGTGGTCCGGCGGGCAACGCCTGGACATGGGTCCCGCCAGCTGCGGGGACCCGCAGTGCGAAGCGGACCACGGCTACACGGGCACCATCGCGCAGGAAGACATCGTGCTCCGCATCAGCGCCGAGGCCGACGGGCTGCAGGCCGTGCAGGACGCCAAGCTTTTTGCCCGGGCCCTGCGCGCCGTCAACACCGCATCGGCAGCGCCCGTGCCCCACGTGCAGTCCATGGCTCCCCGTCCGCGGTCCGGGGTGTTCGGAAACCGGCTCAGCCGCGGGCACCAGCAGCGCTGAGATGCCCGAAGCCAGCCACCAAGCCGAACAAACTCCCGCTTCCGGATACACCCCCGATCTTCCGCCCGCTCCTGCCTACGGGCACCGTTCCGTCGCCGAAGTCCTGACCAGTGCTGCGGCGAGCCTGGGGATGGAAGGCTTCGACAACACCTTGGGCCTCCCCGCCGCCAGCCGTGTCTGCGTGGTCCTCGCCGACGGCCTGGGCAGGAACCTGCTGAAGCAGAAAGCCGCCCACACCCCCTTCCTGCGTTCGGTGGTCCAGGCAGGCCAGGGCGACGTCCCTGTATGGCTGGACTCGGCGTTTCCTTCCACCACGGCCGCAGCGTTGGCCAGCTTCGGGACCGGGCTCCCCGCCGGCCAGCACGGCATGGTGGGGTACGACGTCCTGGACCCAGGGCAGGACAAGGTAGTCAACCTCCTGGGCAACTGGGACCCCGGCGTCGATCCGGCCACCTGGCAGCCGTTCCCCACGGTCTTTGAGCGGGTGGCCGGGCAGGCGGATGTCAGCACCGTCAGCCTCGCCCAGTTCAACGGTTCGCCCATGACCCGGGCCGCCCTGCGCGGCGGCAGGTTCATCTCCGGAACCACCGCCCATGCCCGCACCGGCGCTGCCGCCGACGCCATGGCGGGCGCCGGTCCATCCCTGATGTACTTCTACGTGAATGAGCTGGATAAAGCCGGCCACCGCTACGGCTGCCGGTCGGAACAGTGGGAACACCAGTTGGAGGAGCTCGACGCCACGGTCAAGCGGCTCAACTCCTCACTGCCCGCCGGGACCACGATCCTGCTCACCGCAGACCACGGCATGCTCGACATTCCCGAGTCCCAGCGGATCGACTTCTCCGCCGACTCTGCGCTGGTTGACGGCGTCCGGCATACTGCCGGCGAACCCCGGATGGTCCACCTGTACCTCGAAGAGACGCACCTGGATGGCTCTGCCGGCCGGGAACGGCTGGTGGCTGCCTGGAAATCAAGGTTTGGCGACCGGGTATGGGCCTTCACCCGGGAAGAAGCAATCGCCGGGGGACTTTTTGGTGACGTCCGGCCTGCCGTGGAGGGCAGGATCGGTGACGTCATGATCGCGGCGCGGGACGCCGTCGCCCTCTATGACGGGCGGCGCATGCGACCCACCGCCATGGAAGTGGTAGGCCAGCACGGCTCCCTGACCAAAGCCGAGCGTGAGGTCCCGCTGCTCTGTTTTGCAGCCGACGGAAGGAGCCGCCGGCGTGGCTGAACTCATTTTCTTTTCCGGCACCATGGACTGCGGAAAATCCACGCTGGCCCTGCAGATGGACTACAACCACCGGGCACGCGGCCGCGGCGGTGTGCGGTTCAGCCGCAACGACCGCGCCGGCGAATCCCGCATCTCCAGCCGGCTGGGCCTGGAGACGGACGCCGTGGAGGTGCTGGACAGCACGGACTTCTGGGAGGAAGTCATGGTCCGGCGCACCCAGGGCAGGCGGGTGGATTACCTTATCTGCGATGAAGCCCAGTTCTACACCCCCGTGCAGGTGGAGCAACTGGCCAAGGTGGTGGACGAGATCGACGTCGACGTCTTCGCATTCGGCATCACTGCCGACTTCCGCACCCGTTTGTTCCCCGGGTCCCAACGCCTTATTGAGCTGGCTGACCGGGTGCAGGTGCTCCAAGTGGAGGCGCTGTGCTGGTGCGGCCGCCGAGCCACGCACAACGCCAGAACGGTCGACGGCGTCATGGTCACCGAGGGTGCGCAGGTGGTGGTCGGCGACGTGGACATGGTGGCCGACGCCGCCACCGCGCAGGCTGCCGAACACGTCCCCGTGGTGGGTTACGAGACGCTGTGCCGCCGGCATTTCATGCGCAGGGTGACGGCGCACGGCGCCAAACTGATGGCCCAGCAGGACGAATTGCTGCCGTTCGAAGTGGACGCCTGCCTCTGGCGCGGTTCAGGTGGACCAGGGGAGCCCCGCGGGACGTAAGTGTCCGCGCAGACCCGGTGGTTGAGCCTGCCGGTGGTTCAGCTTGTCGACACCTGTCCCGTGTCTTTGGGTGACCGGTTGTCGTGGCCGGCCCCTAAATCTCGGACCTTAAATGTCGTACCCCTTTGTGATGATGGGTTTATGGGGAAAGCGGCGGTGGTGGGGGCGTTGGCGGATATTCGTGCTGCCCTTGCGGTGTTGGTTGCCGAGGTGGACGGGTGTGGTGCGGAGCCGTTTTCGGTGGCTGATCCGTTGGCTGGGTTGGCGGATGGTTGCCTTGATGTTCTGGCCGGTGTCCGTGAGGTGGAGGCCCGGGTCGCTGGTTTGAGGGCGCGGGCTGCGGTGGCGTTTGCGGATGCTGCGGGTGTTGTGGCGGGGCCGGGGGTGCCGGTGGTGGCGCAGGAGATGGCGGTCGCGGCGGAGGTTGGGTGTGTGCTGGCGCTGGGTCCGCGGGCTGCGGGGGCGTTCCTGGCCACCTCGCAGGCTGTGGTCAAGGGGTTGCCGTTGACCTTGTCGGCGTTGCAGGCGGGGGTGATCTCCTGGCAGCACGCCACGGTGTTGGCCGATGAAACGGCCGGGTTGGATGCTGCGGGGGCGGCGGGGTTGGAGGCTCATTTCCTGGACCCCGGTGCACCGGATGCGGTGCGGGGGTGTGCGGTGGGGGAGTTGCCGGCGCACCGGTTCCGTGCCAAGGCCAGGGTTTGGCGGGAGCGCCGCCATGCCGGGAGCATCGAGAAACGTCACGCCAAGGGGGTGGTGGACCGGCGGGTGGAGTTCCGGCCGGGACGGGATGGCGTGGCTGGGTGCGTATCTGCCCGCGGACCAGGCGGCAGCGGGCTGGAACCGGCTGACCGCTGTGGCCCGGGGACTCCAAGGACCCGGCGAGGCCAGGACCCTCACCCAGCTCCGGGCCGACACCTTCGCGGAGAGTGTGGTGGGTGGCGGCAGCGCGGCCGCCGACTGTACTGCCAGCGGGGCTGTTGACGGAGCCGACCTGCCGCGTTCGCCGATCCGGGCGCAGGTGTTGGTGACCGTGCCGGTGTTTTCGCTGCTCGGGTTGACGGATGAGGCGGCGGTGCTGGATGGGTATGGGCCGATCCCGGCTTCGATGGCGCGCCGGTTGGTCGCGGAGGGTGCGGGAGCGTTTTACCGGGTGCTCGTGGACCCGCGGGACGGGGCACCCCTGGAGATCGGCAGGACCAGCTACCGGGTGGGCAAGGCGATGCGGAACTGGCTCCGGCTCCGGGATGGTAAGTGCCCGTTCCCGGGGTGCAGCAACTCCTCACTGGACACGGAGGCCGATCACATCCTGGCCTGGGTCAACGGCGGGACCACCGGAATCAGCAACCTGGGACAGCCCTGCCCGAAACACCACCGCCTCCGGCATACCACCGGCTGGAAACCCACCCCGGCCAGCAAAACCGAACCACCGGGCTGGACCTCACCGGCCGGCCGCCACTACCCCAGCGAACACCAGGACTGGGGACCACCCACATGGCCCAGGGGATGGCCGGGAGGGATACCTGCACACCCACGCGTGAACGCCCTCGCTGGGACAGGCGGAGCCAACGCCACCAGGCGGATCTACTGCCTGCGCCGGTAGCGGATGTGGGTTGCCAACGGCGAGTGAAGCACCTCGACGGGGTCGAAGTCGAAAGACTCAATGCCGTCGAAGATACGTTCGCCCGAACCGAGAAGCACCGGGGCGATGTCGAGCGTCAATTCGTCCACGACGCCGGCAGCCAGTGCTTGGCGGACGGTCGAGGCTCCACCTGCGATGTCCACGCCCTTGTCTCCGGCGGCTTGGGACGCGGCAGCATAGGCGGCGTCGAATCCCTCGGTGACGAAGTGGAACGTGGTCCCGCCCTCCATCTGGATCGGGTCACGCTCATAGTGGGTGAGGACGAAAACGGGTGCGTGATAAGGCGGTTCCGGGCCCCACCAGCCGTTCCATTCCCCACTCCACTCACCGCGGATGGGACCGAACATGTTCCGGCCCATCACATAGGCGCCGCGAGGCCGCATGAGCCAATTGGCGGCGACCTGGTTGGTTTCGGTGGCCCGGGGGTCGCCGATATGCCAGCCATGCAGCTCGAGCCCGCGTTTACCCAGCGGGTTTTCGCGGCTCTGGTCCGGTCCGGCGACAAAGCCGTCCAGCGAAATGGACATATGGCAGGTTGTGTCCGGCACCGAGAACCTCCTGGTAATTGCGCTTTACACGCGGCCGCGTGCTGGGGATCCTAGCACGTGCCCAAGTCCATCAGGGGCTGCGAGAAAAGCTCCTAGTCGCTTCGGGTTCCAAAAACGATCTCATCCCAGGAGGGGACGCTGGATCGCTTTGGCTTAGCCGACCGTTCCGGCGCCTCGGCCTCCGGAAGTTGGCCGGTGGCGGGGGAAGCGTCGTCCGGCTTCGCCGTGGTGCGGCGGGCGTTCCCGCCAAGCAACTCATCCAGCCCGGCGCCTGGTGCTGCACCTTGGCTGCCGCCCGAAGGTTTCTGCGGGGACGCGGCAATCGTGATTTCCCTCGTGTCCGTGCTGACGCCGTCGTGAAGCCGCAAAGCATCGTCCTGGATGTCGCGGTGCGGCGGGATAAGGCTGAGCCTGGACAGCATGGACGGCCTGGCATCCCTGCGGCGGATAAACGAATCACCTTGGGCTGCCGGTCCGTCACGCTGGTCGTCCTGGGGCTCCGGTTCGTTTGACTCTGGTTCGGGAACCACCTCGGACGGGCGGGGATGGGCCGCCGGTACCCCATGGGTCAGCAGCAGCGCCAAGGCGTCATCAGAATCTTCGTCGACGCCTATCCGCTGGCCACGCCGCGACCGCAGCATATCCAGGAGGCCGTCGGACTCCTTGCCTGACTCCTGGGCCGGGGCGCCCTGGCTGCCGGACGCCTTGGACGAATCCGCGTCGGTTTCAAAGTCGAAGGGGCGGTCCGATACAGCGGTGAGGCGGCGGGCCGGAACAGGTCCGTCCAGCGGCTCAAGCTCACTCAATTGCTGTGCCCACCGGTTGGTGTTCTGCAGCGACTTGCGTGCCGGACTGAACGTCCACAGGGCCGGAGGCTCCTCGCCAATGCCGGAGGTCCCGCCCGGTTTGGCCTCAAAACTCGCGGATACCGTCCAGGTGCCGTCCTGGCGCCGCCACGAATCCCATTCCACCGTCGCGGGATCAATGCCGTGTGCGGACAACCGGTGGGAAACCATGTCGTCCAGGGTGGCCGGGGAATCGCCGAACGCGGACCGGTAGATGTCGTGGCCGGGAGAGGGCGCCGCTACTTCGACTTTCCGCGCCTGCTGCGCAACGTATTCGCGCTCGGCAAGGACCGGACCTTCGTAACGCTCCACCTTGGCCAGCGGCATGCCGGACAACTCGGCCACGTCGGCAGCGGTGGCACCGGCGCGGATCCGGGCCTGGATATCCCTCGGGGACATCGGAACGGCCGGCCGCTCCGCCCGCGGTTTGGCCGCTGACCGACTGGCCGTCCTGAGGGCCTCATCGATCGGCAGCTGGAACATCTCGCCGCCGGCCCCGCCCAACAGGAGATGCGTCCCGTCGTCGTGCACGCCTACAAGCCGTAGATCCTGCATACAAATCCTCCACCCTGGCATTACTATCAATCGAAACTCTGCCACCCGGTGGCGCCGAATTGGCTCAAGGGGCAGGGCGCGCCGTGATTTTCCGCCTGATTCCGGCCCGAACGGGCGGGCCCGCCCTGCGCCGAGGAGGAGTAACCGCAGGTGGAAAGGCTGCGACGGATATTTGTACGCTCAGCCCCGGGTGAGGGCAGCGGCCAGCTTGTCAGGATGCCGGGTGGAGGCGAGCCAGTACGGGGTGCGGTCGGCCGGGTCGGTGATCTCGATCTTCACGACGGGGTCGATCCAGCCCCTGATGCAGAGGTAGGCGAGCCCGTTGAGCCTCGTGCCCCGCTCCGCTGTGGCCTCCCCGGAGGTGAACGGCTCAACGCTGCCGACGAATTTGCGTTCGATGCTGGCCCGTCCGACCGTCAGTGCGTCCCGGGTAACGGTGATGGTTGGAGTGGACAGGACCAGGAGCACGCTGATGATGGCCAGGAGCACCACCGCCGCGGTATACCCGGCCGCCATGCTGATGGGGGCGAAGACCAGGATGCCGGCCGCGGAGACGCCCACGGCAATGACCCAGATCCAGGCGTTGGGCCAGAGCTTCTCCTGGTATGTGACAGGTGTCCCGGCCGAGGGTGTGCTGGGAACGGACGCTGGCGTGCTTGATTCGGGCATATGCCAAGCTTTCCACCTTTGGTCCGCTATTTCATCTTGGGTGCTGCGGCTCCGGATCCGGCCATCTGGGACTGTTGCGGGGGCGCGGGTTAGAGTGAGTGACTGTGACTGAACATCCCACCGCAGTAGACCTCGATCCGGACACGGCATCCCCAGCCTCGCCCACCATGCAGGTCCAGTTGAAGATGCTGGATCCGGACCTGGAAGCTCCCTCCTACGCGCACCCGGGCGACGCCGGAGCGGACCTTCGCGCGCGCGAAGACGTGGTCCTGATGCCGGGGGAGCGCAAACTGGTCCCCACAGGTGTGGCCATTGCCCTGCCCTACGGGTTCGTTGCGCTGATCCACCCGCGCTCCGGACTGGCCACCAAGCACGGGCTGACAATCGTAAACGCACCCGGCACCGTGGATGCCGGCTACCGCGGAGAGATATCGGTTACCCTGCTGAACACCGACTCGTCCCAGCCGATCGAGCTGCGCCGCGGCGATAGAATTGCCCAGATGGTTATCCAGCGGGTGGAACACGCGCACTTCATTCCTGTCGTCGAATTGAGCGGTTCCGTGCGCGGCGCGGGAGGCTTCGGCTCCACCGGCGGGTTCAACGTTCCCGGAGCCTGACACCTCCACCCACAACCGCTGCCACGCCAGCGCGAACGACGGCGGGACCTGGTCCCGGCCGGCAGATTTTGAGAACTGGCACATTCTAGGAACGAAGGAGTCACCCATGGTCTTTGGGCTCGGCAGGAAAGCCAAGAAGGAAGAGCCGGCGCAACCGGCCGAAGAGCTGACGGCAGCGGAATCCGAAGAAGGCCCAACCGCCGCTTCAACGCGCAGCCAGGATGGCCCCTTCGACGAATCCGAGGTAGGCAGCCGGGACGGCTTCGTGGACCTCGGTGCCCTGCTGATCACGCCCAGCGAGGGACTCCAGCTCCGCCTCGAGGTTGAAGAGGCGACGCAGCGGGTGGTGGCCGTAACCCTTGACCTGAACGGATCCAGCCTTCAACTGCAGGCGTTCGCCGCCCCCAAGACAGAAACGCTGTGGGACGAAATCCGCGAACAGATCGGCCAGTCGGTCGGCGCCCAGGGCGGCCAGGTCGAGGAGGTGGAGGGCGCGTTTGGCACGGAGCTGGTTGCCAAACTCCCAGCCGGGCTTCCGGACGGCAGCCAGGGCTACCGCGTGGCCCGTTTCATCGGCGTCGATGGTCCGCGCTGGTTCCTGCGCGGCGTCCTGGGTGGACCCGCAGCCTTGGAGCGACCCGCCGCCGAACCGTTGGAGACCCTGTTCCGGAAGGTGGTGGTGGTCCGGGGCGACAGCCCCATGCCGCCGCGGGATCTCCTGCAGCTGCGGCTGCCCAAGGATGCCTCCGCTACTCCTCCGCCCGCCGGTCCCACATTGGAGGAACCAGAACGTGGTCCCGAAATCACCCAAATCGGCTGAGGCCGCACACGGCGGACCCGCCCAGGCGTCCGGTGGGCTGACCCCATTGGCCCAACTCCCGGACAAGGGACGCGTGCTGTGCCAGGGGCACATCGAATCTGTGACTTTCGTACCCGCGGACCGGACGGCAGAGTTCATTGCCATCGTCTCCGAGACCGGAACCGGACGGCCAGGCCCCGGCCCCGGACGGAACAAGCCCGCACGGCTTCGCATCGTGTGGCTGGGCCGACGACGGGTGCCGGGCATCGAAGCGGGCGCCGAGATCCGGGTCGAAGGAATGCTTGCCCGCGGCAAGGACATGCCCACCATCTTTAATCCCCGTTACGAGATCATGTCCCGCCAGGAGCACGAATGACCGAGCAGCAGCCCGAACAGTCCTCCGAAAACGCCGCCCCGGGCCGGCGGCAGGGGGCGGACCCGTCACCGGCAGCCGCGCCGTCGCCGGTAGCCGGGCTGGCCGCGGAGTACGCGGCCAAGGCGGGGCTCCACCGCACCCACGACGGCAGGGTGGACGTCCTGCGAAGCGCCGGGGGAGTCCAGGGCATTGCGGAAAGCATTGTTCCCGGTTTGGTTTTCCTCGTGGCGTTCACCGTGACACGGGAGCTCACACTCTCCCTGGTTGCTGCCTTGGCATCGGCAGCTGCGTTCACCATCGCCAGGCTGGCACAACGGCGCCCCCTGACCCAGGCCTTGGCGGGCGTGGTGGGCGTCGGCATTTCGGCATGGCTGGCCAACACCACCGGGAAGGCTGAGGATTTCTACCTGCCCGGCTTCTTCACCAACGCCGCCTACATCCTGGCGATGGTGGTTTCAATCATCGTTAAATGGCCGGTCGCCGGGCTCCTCTTCGGTTTCATCCGCAACGAGGGAGTGGAATGGCGCAAAGACCCGGACCGGGTCAAGGCCTACCGGCTGGGCACCTGGATCATCGTTGCGGTCTTGGCGCTCCGGCTCATCGTACAGGTTCCCCTGTACCTGATGGGCTCAGACGGCCTGGCCGCCCTCGCCACGACGCGCCTGATCATGGGCGCGCCCCTGTACATTCTTGGAGTGTGGGTGGCGTGGCTCGTCACCCGCCCGGCTCCGGCCGAAGCCGAAGACCGGGCAGGCGCCGGCCAGGACACCTGATGCCCCCAGCCGCCTGAGGACCCAGGGCCCGGGGCACCTAGCCGTCGAAGCCGTCGTCGTCCGGCACCGGACCGTATTCGCTTGCGGCATGCTGGACGCCGACGGCGGGCTGCGGCGGGGTGCCGGCGTCGATGCTGCCGGGAGCCGAGGAGAGAAGCTCACGCAACCTGTCCTCGGCGGCGATCGTGGTGACGAAGAAGAGTTCGTCGCCGCCGTCAATGACATCGTCCCGGCTCGGGGTGATGGGGGCCTGGTCGCGGAGGATTGCCACCAGGGTGGCGTCTTCCGGCCAGTGGATGTCCCCAACGGTCATGCCGATAACGTGCGAGTCGTGCGGCACGGTGAACTCCACCAGCGATGCAACGCCGGTCTGGAGCGTCAGAAGCCGGACAAGGTCGCCGATCTCAACGGCTTCCTCCACCAGGGCAGTCATCAGCTGCGGGGTGTTGACCGCGACGTCCACGCCCCAGGAGTCGTTGAACATCCAGTCGTTCTTGGGGTTGTTGACCCGGCCAACGGTACGGCCCACGCCGAACTCCGTCTTCGCCAGCAGCGACACCACCAGGTTGACCTTGTCATCACCCGTAGCGGAAACCACGACGTCGGCATCTTCCACCTTGGCGCCCTGGAGCGTCGAGAGCTCACATGCATCACCCACCAGCCAATGGGCACCGCGCAGGCCGCTGCGCCCGATCACCTCCGGCTTCAGGTCGATCAGGAGGATCTCATGCTTGTGCGCCAGCAACTCCCGGGCAATGGATGATCCGACGCTGCCGGCGCCGACGATGACTACTTTCACTGATACTCCTTGGCAGGGGCTTTGGCGAGGATCTGGGCGATCAGGGCGCTGCGGTCCACCTGCAGCATGGCATGCACGGTATCGCCGTCCTGGTACGCGGTGCCCGCGTCCGGCAGCAGGCCTTCGCCGAACCGCGTGAGATAGGCCACGCGGACACCGGCTGCCTTCTCGATGCTGCTGATCCGGTGCCCGATCCAGCCACCGTCCAGGTCCAGCTCAGCCAGGACCAGGCGCCCGGAGGGTTCGCGGAAATCGCCGGCGAGGTGCTGCTCGGGCAGGATCCGGCGCAATACCTGGTCCGCGCTCCAGCGGACGGCTGCCACGGTGGGAATGCCCAGGCGCTGGTAAATCTCGGCACGTCCCGGGTCGTAGATCCTGGCAACCACGTGCGGGACATGGAACGTCTCGCGGGCCACGCGGGTGGCCAGGATGTTCGAATTGTCGCCGCTGGACACCGCCGCGAAGGCATAGGCTTCACCGACGCCGGCCTGCTTCAGGGTGTCCCGGTCGAATCCCACCCCCGTGACCTTCCGGCCCGTGAACCCCTGGCGGAGCCGGCGGAACGCTCGGTCGTCCTGGTCGATGATGGCCACGGAATGGCCGGCATCCTCCAGCGTGTGCGCCAGCGTTGCCCCCACCCGGCCACATCCCATGATCACGAAATGCGCCACCGTATCTCCTCTGTATGTACGTCACGATCGTGCAGCTAGAACTCTACCGGCACGTCCGCGGTTCGGCCCGGCCCGGCTCCGTCATGACATCGTCCGCGATTCCGACTAGCTTTGTGGGGTGTTGACAATACTGAACGCCGTCAAACGCGTGCTGGTGGGCAGGCCTTTCCGGAATGACCGCCTTGCCCATACCCTGCTGCCGAAAAAGATCGCACTGCCGATCTTCGCGTCGGACGCGTTGTCGTCCGTAGCCTATGCCCCGGATGAAATCCTGCTGACCCTTGCCTTGGCCGGCGTCAGTGCGGTGGCGATTTCACCGCTGGTGGGCCTGGCCGTGATGGTGGTCCTGCTGACCGTCGTTGCCTCCTACCGGCAGAACGTCCACGCCTACCCCTCCGGCGGCGGCGACTACGAGATTGCCAACGTGAACATGGGAAAGTACGCGGGCCTGACTGTGGCCTCCGCGCTCCTGGTGGACTACGTCCTGACGGTTGCCGTGTCCATGTCCTCGGCCGCGGCGTACCTCACCACGGCTGTACCGTCGCTGCACGGCCAGCAGGCAATCATTGCCACCATCGGCGTCGTCATCCTTGCCCTGGTGAACCTGCGCGGCATCAAGGAAGCCGGCAGCGTCTTCGCGGTCCCCACGTACATCTTCATGGCCTCCATCCTGGGCATGACCGCGGTAGGCATCTTCCAGGCGGCCACCGGGCAGCTTGGCCAGGCGCCGTCTGCAGCCTTCACCATCGTCCCGACCGAAGGCTTCGACCAGGGCCTCGTGGGCCTCGCCGGTGCCTTCCTGCTCCTGCGGGCTTTCTCCTCCGGCGCCGCGGCACTGACGGGTGTCGAAGCGATCAGCAACGGCGTTCCCAACTTCCGGCACCCCAAAAGCAAGAACGCGGCAACCACCCTGCTGCTCCTGGGCATCATCGGTGCCGCGATGCTCGCAGGCATCATCTACCTGGCGAACGCCACGAAGGTCCACATCGTGCTGGACCCGGCCAAGGAGTTCCTGCTCGACGGCAAGCCGCTGCCCGAGGGCTACATCCAGAACCCCGCCATCAGCCAGATCGCACAGACCATCTTCGGCCCCGGTTCCATCCCGTTCTACATCGTGGTGGCAGCCACCGGCGTCATCCTGGTGTTCGCCTCCAACACCGCCTTCAACGGCTTCCCCGTGCTGGGCTCCATCCTGGCGCAGGACGGCTACCTGCCCCGGCAGCTGCGCACCCGCGGCGACAGGCTCGCCTTCAGCAACGGCGTGCTGGCCCTTGCCGCCGGCGCCCTGGTGCTGATCATCTCCTTCGACGCCGACGTCACCAAGCTGATCCAGCTCTACATCGTGGGCGTCTTCATCTCCTTCACCCTCAGCCAGCTCGGCATGATCAGGCACTGGGGCCGCGAACTCAAACTCGTCAAGGACAAGGCCGTCCGGCGCCGGATGCTGAAATCCCGCACCATCAACACCATCGGGTTCGGCATGACCGGCCTGGTGCTGGTCATCGTCCTCATCACCAAGTTCCAGCAAGGCGCCTGGATCGCACTGCTGGCCATGTTCATCCTCTTCCTGATCATGTGGAGCATCCGGGCGCACTACGACAATGTGGCCAAGGAACTTGCCGTGGACGAGGACTCCTCGCCGCGCGCGCTGCCCACCCGGGTCCACGCCGTGCTGCTGGTCTCGCACGTCCGCAAGCCCGTGCTGCGTGCCCTGGCCTACGCCCGCGCGTCCAGGCCCTCACGGCTGGACGCCATTACGGTGGACATCGATCCGGAAGAGACCGCCCACACCATTACCGACTGGGAGAAGCTCGAAATCCCGGTCCCGCTGACGGTCCTTGCCAGCCCGTACCGCGAGACGGTCACGCCCATCATGGACTACGTCAAGCAAATGCGCCTTGACTCCCCGCGGGACCTCATCGTGGTCTACATTCCGGAATACGTCGTGGGCAAATGGTGGGAGCAGCTGGTGCACAACCAGACCGCGCTGCGGATCAAGACCCGGCTGCACTTCGAACCCGGCGTCATGGTGGCCAGCGTTCCCTGGCAGCTCAAATCATCCGAAGAAGCCAAGAATCTGCAGGACGTCCAGTGACCGCAAGAACCTCGCCCACGGCAGTGCCGGCATCCGACCAGGCCGGCCACGCCGGCGAAGAAGCCGTGCTCGACGTCGGGCCGGTTGCCCACGGCGGGCACTGCGTGGCCCGCCACGAAGGCCGGGTGGTCTTTGTCCGGCACGCCATCCCCGGCGAAAAGGTCCGTGTCCGGCTGACCGATGCCGGCGACCACGCCAAGTTCTGGCGGGCGGACGCCGTGGAGATCCTCGAAGCGTCACCGGACCGGGTGGAGCACTTCTGGCACCTCGCCGATTCAGCCCGGGCCTGGGGCCACGGCCATCCGCCGGTGGGCGGCGCCGAATTCGGGCACATCACGCTGGCCCGGCAGCGGCAACTCAAAGCGGACGTCCTGGCCGAGCAGCTCACCCGGCTCGCCGGCGTTGACCCTGCACCGTCTGTGTGGGCCGGCAGCGTCGAAGCCGTGGGGGAGGCGCACGACGACGGCTCCGGCCTCGGGTGGCGGACACGGGCGAGCTTTTCGGTCACCCCCGGCGGCAAGCTGGGGATGCACGCGCACCGTTCCGGGCATATCGTTCCGGTGCGGGATATGCCGCTGGCCACGGAAGCGGTCAACGCCCTCCGCCTGTGGGAGCTGGACCTGCAGGGCATCGAACGCGTTGAGGTGGCGGCTCCGGCGAACGGCTCCCGCCCACTGGTGCTCCTGGCTCCGGCGCCGGGAACCAAGGACAAGCGGCTGCGGGCCATTGCCGCCGGACTGCCGGCGGAGGTATCCGTGGCGGCGTTCGATCCGGTCAGCGGCGACGCGACCCAGGTCCGGGGACGGACGTGGGTGCAGGAAACGGCGGCCGGCCACGATTACCGCGTGTCGGGCGCGGGCTTCTGGCAGATCCACCGCGACGCGCCCGGGACACTTGTGGGCGCCGTCACGGAATTCCTGAGCGGCGGCGGCTTCCTGCACCCCGGGGCGGTGGTGGCGGATCTGTACGCCGGGGCCGGATTGTTCACTGCCGCGCTGGCCGATGCCGTGGGGGAGACCGGGTCCGTCCTGTCGGTCGAAGGTGCGCCCGGATCCAGCCGCGATGCACGCAAGAACCTCCATTCAGCTCCGCAGGTGGAGGTGGTCCAGGGCCGCGTGGAGCGCGTGCTCCGCCAGAAACCGCGGAATTTCGACGCTCTTGTCCTCGATCCGCCCCGTGCGGGGGCAGGGAAAGCCGTCGTCGGGCAACTCATTGCCTCGCAGCCCCGTGCCATTGCCTATGTGTCCTGCGATCCGGCGTCGTTTGCCCGTGACCTCGGTTACTTTCGACGCTCGGGCTGGGAACTCGCCGGGCTCCGTGCCTTCGACTTGTACCCCCACACCCACCACCTGGAGACCGTGGCACTGCTGGCTCCCGGTCCGTGATGCCACCGGCGTTTTGGACTACGATGGCCGTAGTAGTCCCACGTCGCGCCCGAATTCTCGGCCGGCCGTGTGCAATTTTCGGGCCCTCGAACTACTTAGGGCATCCTAACTAGCAGGCGGTCAACCGCGCGACAAAGATGAAACTGTTGCGAGAGGAGTCCTGCGATGAGCACTGTGGACAGCTTCGGTTCAAAAGGCAAACTTAATGTAGCCGGAACCGATTACGAAATTTTCCGGTTGAACTCCGTTGAAGGTGCAGAAAACCTTCCGTTCAGCCTCAAGGTATTGCTTGAAAACCTGTTGAGGACCGAGGACGGCGCGAACATCACGGCCGACCACGTCCGCGCACTGGCCGGTTGGGATCCCAACGCCGAGCCCGACACTGAAATCCAGTTCACGCCGGCGCGCGTGATCATGCAGGACTTCACTGGCGTGCCCTGCGTTGTGGACCTCGCCACCATGCGTGAAGCCGTCAAGGAACTCGGCGGCGACCCCAAGCGGGTCAACCCGCTGGCACCGGCGGAAATGGTCATCGACCACTCCGTGCAGATCGACGCCTTCGGCAACTCCGGCGCACTGGAGCGCAACATGGAGATCGAGTACCAGCGCAACGGCGAGCGGTACCAGTTCCTCCGGTGGGGCCAGACCGCGTTCGACGACTTCAAGGTCGTCCCGCCGGGAACCGGCATCGTGCACCAGGTCAACATCGAATACCTGGCCCGCACCGTCATGACCCGCGAGGTTGACGGTGCCCTGCGCGCCTACCCCGACACCTGCGTCGGCACCGACTCGCACACCACCATGGTCAACGGCCTGGGCGTGCTCGGCTGGGGCGTCGGCGGTATCGAGGCCGAGGCTGCCATGCTGGGCCAGCCCGTCTCCATGCTGATCCCGCGCGTCGTCGGCTTCAAGCTGACCGGATCCATCCCGGCCGGTGCCACCGCCACCGACGTCGTCCTCACCATCACCGAACAGCTGCGCCAGCACGGCGTGGTGGGCAAGTTCGTTGAGTTCTACGGCGAAGGCGTCGCGGCTGTGCCGCTGGCCAACCGCGCCACCATCGGCAACATGAGCCCCGAATTCGGTTCCACCGCCGCCATGTTCCCGATCGACGACGTCACCCTCGACTACCTCCGCCTCACCGGCCGGTCAGACGAGAACGTCGCCCTGGTCGAGGCCTACGCCAAGGAACAGGGCCTCTGGCACGACCCCTCCCGTGAGATCAAGTTCTCCGAGTACCTCGAGCTGGACCTGTCCACCGTCGTTCCGTCGATCTCCGGACCGAAGCGCCCGCAGGACCGCATCATCCTCACCGAATCCAAGGCCCAGTTCCGCGAGGACCTCCGCAACTACGTCAAGGTGGACCTCGCCGACGGCAGCCTGGACGAAGCGATCGACGAGAGCTTCCCGGCTTCCGACTCGCCGTCCTTCACCGCCTCGGCGACCCACCTTACCGAGCAGGCCCCGCACGCCCACGGTCCCAAGTCCAACGGACGTCCGTCCAAGAAGGTGGCTGTCACCACCGCCGACGGCCGCGAGTTCGAACTGGACCACGGAGCTGTGTCGATCGCCTCGATCACCTCCTGCACCAACACGTCCAACCCCTCCGTGATGCTGGCCGCCGCGCTGCTGGCCCGCAACGCCGTGGAAAAGGGCCTGGCCGCGAAGCCTTGGGTCAAGACCTCCGTGGCTCCCGGCTCCAAGGTGGTCACCGACTACTACAACAAGTCGGGCCTGACTCCGTACCTTGAGAAGCTCGGCTTCTACATCGTGGGCTACGGCTGCGCCACCTGCATCGGCAACTCCGGCCCGCTCGACCCCGAGATCTCCGAGGCCATCCAGGCCAACGACCTCTCCGTCACCGCCGTCCTCTCCGGCAACCGCAACTTCGAAGGCCGGATCAACCCGGACGTCAAGATGAACTACCTGGCCTCCCCGCCGCTGGTCATCGCGTACGCCCTGGCCGGAACCATGGACTTCGACTTCGAAAACGATGCCCTGGGCCAGGACGAGGCCGGCAACGATGTCTTCCTCAAGGACATCTGGCCGAATCCGGTCGAGGTCCAGCAGGTCATCGACTCCTCGATCGACAAGGGCATGTTCGCCCGCGGCTACGAGGGCGTCTTCGAAGGCGACGACCGCTGGAAGGCCCTGGACACCCCCGCCGGCGACACCTTCGCCTGGGACGAGAAGTCCACCTACGTCCGGAAGCCCCCGTACTTCGAGGGCATGCAGGCCCAGCCGGAGCCGGTCAAGGACATCACCGGTGCGCGCGTGCTGCTGAAGCTTGGCGACTCCGTCACCACCGACCACATCTCCCCGGCCGGTTCCTTCAAGTCCGACACCCCGGCGGGCCAGTACCTCCTGGCCAACGGCGTGGAGCGCAAGGACTTCAACTCCTACGGTTCGCGCCGTGGCAACCACGAGGTCATGATCCGCGGCACGTTCGCCAACATCCGGATCAAGAACCAGCTGCTCGACGGCGTCGAAGGCGGCTTCACCCGCGACTTCACCCAGGCAGACGGCCCCCAGGCCTACGTCTACGACGCCGCGCAGAACTACCAGGCAGCCGGCACCCCGCTGGTGGTCCTGGCAGGCAAGGAGTACGGCTCCGGTTCGTCCCGCGACTGGGCCGCCAAGGGCACGGCGCTGCTGGGCGTCAAGGCCGTCATCGCCGAAAGCTACGAGCGCATCCACCGCTCCAACCTGATCGGCATGGGCGTCCTTCCGCTGCAGTACCCGGCCGGCCAGAACGCCGCCAGCCTGGGCCTGACCGGCACGGAAACCTTCGCGGTTGAGGGCGTCACCGCCCTGAACGAAGGCACCACGCCGAAGACCCTGAAGGTCACCGCGACGGCCGAAGACGGCACCACCACGAGCTTCGACGCGGTCCTGCGCATCGATACCCCGGGTGAAGCCGACTACTACCGCAACGGCGGCATCCTGCAGTACGTGCTGCGGCAGATCTCCGCGAACTAGCGGAACAGCTGCGCAGCCAGCATCCTCCCCGAAGCCCCGGCCGGTCACCGACCAGCCGGGGCTTCGGCTTTGCAACCAAGCCAAGGCGTTAGAGTTAAACGGCACGTCTACCACCCGAAGGAGGGGTCATTGGGAATCTTGGACACCATCCGGAATCCGCAGGACCTGAACGAGTTGACCGAGGAACAGCTGGAGCAGCTGGCTTCGGAGATCAGGGAGTTTTTGATCACGAACGTCTCACAGACGGGCGGACACCTCGGACCCAACCTTGGCGTGGTGGAACTGACGCTGGCCGTCCACCGCACCTTCGATTCCCCCCGCGACAGCATCGTCTTTGACACGGGCCACCAGTCCTACGTCCACAAACTCCTGACCGGACGCCAGGACTTCAGTACCCTCCGGCAGGAAGGCGGCCTCTCCGGCTACCCCTCACGCGCGGAGTCCGAACACGACATCGTGGAAAGCTCGCACGCATCCTCATCCTTGTCCTGGGCGGACGGCATCTCCCGGGCCCGCCAGCTCACCGGCAAAGGCGACCGGCACGTGGTGGCCATCGTGGGCGACGGCGCCCTGACCGGTGGCATGGCCTGGGAAGCCATCAACAACATCGCCGCGGACAAGAAACGCCGGGTTGTCATCGTAGTCAACGACAACGGCCGTTCCTACGCCCCGACCGTGGGCGGATTTGCCGACTACCTCGCGTCCCTGCGCCCCACCATCGACTCCTTCCGCGCCGCACCCGCCTATGAAGGCGCCCTGGACTGGTGGAAGAAGAAGCTCCAGAACGGCGGCCCCGCAGGACAGTTCACCTACAAGAGCCTGCACGCCATGAAAAAAGGCATCAAGGACTGGTGGGCTCCGCAGGGCATGTTCGAGGACCTCGGCATGAAGTACATCGGACCGGTGGACGGCCACAACCTCCAGGCCATGGAGCATGCGCTCTCCACCGCCAGGAACTACGGCGGCCCGGTCATCGTCCACGCCATGACCGAAAAGGGCCATGGCTACGCGCCGGCCCGCGCCCATGAAGCGGACCAGTTCCATGCGGTAGGCATCATCGATCCCGAAACCGGCGAACCAACGGGCACCGGCGGCGCGCAGTCCTGGACGTCCGTCTTCGCCGACGAGATCGCCGCCATCGCCGACGAACGCGAAGACATCGTCGGCATCACCGGCGCCATGCTGATCCCGGTGGGCCTGCACAAGTTCGCGGCCAAGCACCCGAAACGCGTCGTCGACGTCGGCATCGCAGAGCAGCACGCCCTCACCGCTGCTGCCGGCATGGCGTTCGGCGGCCTCCACCCCGTCGTCGCCGTCTACGCCACCTTCCTGAACCGGGCCTTCGACCAGTTGCTGATGGACGTCGCCCTCCACAAGGCCGGCGTCACCATCGTGCTGGACCGCGCCGGCGTGACCGGCCCGGACGGCGCCAGCCACCACGGCATGTGGGACATGGCCATGGTCCAGATCGTTCCTGGCCTCCACCTCGCCGCACCACGCGACGCCAGCCGCCTCCGGGAAGAACTGCGGGAAGCGGTGGCCATCAGCGACGCGCCCAGTGTGGTTCGCTTCTCCAAGGGATCCGTGGGTCCCGAAGTGGACGCCCTCGAACGGCTCAGCGACGGCGTTGACATCCTGGCCCGCCGACCCTCCGGATCCACCGAGAACGACGTCCTGATCGTCACCGTGGGTGCCATGTCCGAGCTCGCCCTCGATGTCGCCAACCGGCTCGGTGCCCAAGGCATCAGCAGCACAGTGGTGGATCCGCGCTGGGTGCTCCCGGTCCGCCGCTCCATCATCGCGCTGGCCTCGCACCACCGCCTGGTGGTCTGCATCGAGGACGGCGTCCGGGCCGGCGGAGTCGGCTCCCGCATCCGGCAGGAAATGCGCGCGGCAGGGGTGGACACCGCCCTGAACGAGGTTGGCCTGCCCGTCGAGTTCCTCGACCACGGCACCCGCGCCCAGGTCATGGAGCGCGTGGGGCTCACCGCCCAGCAAATAACGCACGACATCGTCGCGCAGGTTTTGGGTACAAAGGTCCCGTTCGCGCGTCCCCTGCCCGGGCAGCAGCACCCCACCACTGGCAGCCTCCCGATCCTGTGAGGGACGAAGACGCACTGAAATACCCGGGGGCCGTGGGGGAGTCGGGGCCGGTTCTGCATACCACCACCACCCGCGTGCCCGGCAAACTCCAGCCCGGGCAGCTGGTGGTCTCCCGCAACCGGAAATGGAACGGCAAGGCGCACTGGGTGGTCCCCGGCCGGTACCTTGGCGAAGACCGGCATGGCTGGTGGATCTTCCAGGGCACCAACGAGTTCTGTTCGCGCCCAGGCGCCGCGTTCTATACGCGCTCGGACGCCGTGCTCCTGGTGCCGCGGCAGGGCGACTGGGTGGCCACGTTCTACGATTCTGCCCATCCCGCCGGCGTGCGGCTCTACATCGACCTCGCCGTGGGCCACGAATGGACGGACATCCGGCCCGCCGTTACGGAGTTCCATGTGATCGACATGGACCTGGACGTGATCCGCACCGAATCTCGCGGCGTCTTCATCGACGACCAGGACGAATTCGCCGAGCACAGCGTGTCCATGCGCTACCCCCAACGGCTGGTCGAGGACATCCAGGCGGCCGCGGATGAGCTTTTCCATGCCGTGAAGGCGCAGCAGGCGCCTTTCGACGGTACCGACGTTGAATGGTTTACAAAGGGACGCATATGAGCGGCATAGTCAGGGTCTACAAGCGCGACGACGAGGGCACCCTCCACTTCCGGGAAGCCTGGTTCGATGAGGAGTACTCCCAGTTCGTCATGAATTTCGGCGTCGTGGGGCACCAGAGCAAGACCGAGGAAACCGACGTCAGCGACGCCGAGGGTGCCGAGAGCCTGCTGGATGCCTTCGCAGCCCAGTGCCAGGAGGACGGCTACGCCGAAATCCCCAACGAGGAGCAGTCCTGGGTGGTGGCCCAGTTCGCCCTCAAGACCAGGGAGGGCACGGAGCGGGACCGCTACCTGGAGCAGAAGGCCAAAGATGCGCTCATCAGCCACCTTGCCTGGCGGGGCCTTGGAACGGTGGAACGGTCTGAGTTCACGGATTACAAACTCAACATTTTCTGCCTCTGCCCGGAGGTGAACAAGGCCGTTAATGCCATCAAGGTGTGCGCCCGCGGCGAGGACCTTGACTTCACCAAGCTCAGCATTGGTGCCGCCCCCTATACCGAACCCGGGCAGTTCAAACTCAAGCACTCAGCCAAGCCCGCCAACAGCTTCAGCCTCTAGGAGTCGTCCGTGACCAGTTACCGCCGCGTTGGAAAATCAGGCCTCACCGTCTCCACGGTGGGCCTCGGATGCAACAACCTGGGCCGCGCCAACACCGCCACTGAGTCGCAGGAAGGCACGGACGCCGTCGTCTCCGCAGCCCTGGAGGCCGGGATCACGCTGTTCGACGTCGCGGACAACTACGGCCGGGAACCGGGACTGAGCGAGACCATGCTGGGAAAGGCGCTGGGAAACCGGCGGGACCAGGCTGTGGTGGCCACCAAGTTCGGGATGGAAGCCAAGGGCGCGAACGGCCCCGACTTCGGTGACCGGGGCTCGCGCCGCTACATCATCCAGTCCGTCGAAGCGTCACTGCGGCGGCTCGGCACCCACTGGATCGACCTCTACCAGTTCCATACCCCGGACCCGCTGACGCCCATCGACGAGACCCTCGCCGCTCTCGACGACCTCGTCCGCAGCGGCAAGGTACGGTACATCGGCCACTCCAACCGGGCCGGCTGGCAGATCGCCCAGGCCGAGTACGTGGCCCGGGAACTCGGCGGCGCACGCTTCGTTTCCACCCAGAACCACTACAACCTCCTGGACCGCCGGGCAGAGCAGGAAGTCACCCCCGCCGCCGAAGCCCTTGGCCTGGGCGTCCTGCCCTATTTCCCGCTGGCCAACGGCCTGCTCACGGGCAAGTACGCGCCCGGCCACGCGCCCGACGGTTCCCGCCTCAGCCACACACGCACCAACATGGTGGAGGACGCCGACTGGGACCAGCTGGGCCGGTTCAGCCTGTTTGCCAAGGAACGCGGCCTGACCGAGGTGGAGGTGGCCTTCTCCTGGCTGGCTGCACAGCCGTCCGTGGCCAGCGTGATCGCGGGTGCCACCAAACCGGAGCAGGTCCGCCAGAACGCCTCGGCCGCCGACTGGCAGCCCACGGCTGAAGACCTCGCAGAGCTGGACGCGATTTTCCCCACCGTTCCCAAGGTTGCCCTCTTCTAGGACACCGGAGACCCACACGCCCCGTACCGCGACTGTGACCTCATATCTGCTCGACGTCGATACCGGCATCGACGACGCCCTCGCCCTGGCCTATCTCGCCGCGCTGCCGGAGACGGAATTCGTATCCGTCACTGCGACACCGGGAAATGTGGACGCCGACCAGGTGGCCCGGAATACCCTCGCACTGCTGGAGCTGTGCGGCAGACCGGGCGTCGAGGTGGCCATCGGGGCGCGCGGGCCGCTGTCCATTCCGCTCACCACCACCCCCGAAACGCATGGGCCGCAGGGGATCGGATACGCGGTGCTGCCCGAGCCCGCCGGACAGGTCTCGGCGCGGAACGCCGTCGACCTGTGGATCGAACACGCCCGCGCCAGGCCGGGGGAGCTCACCGCCCTGATCACGGCGCCGCTGACCAACTTCGCCTTGGCACTCCGCCGGGAGCCCGGCCTGCCGGACCTCCTGGCCGGCGTGGTGATCATGGGCGGGAGCTTCTACCACCAGGGGAACACCACCCCGACGGCCGAGTGGAACACGCATGTGGACCCGCATGCGGCCAAGGAGGTGTTCGCGGCGTACCGCGGCAAGCCGCTGGCCAAGTTGCCGATCGTCTGTTCGCTGGACACCACCGAGCGGATGGAGCTGCGCCCGGAACACGTCCGGCAACTCGCCGAGGCCGCCGGTGCAGCCGTGCCGGAACTGGTCCTGCCGGACCAGCCTGAGGGCCTGCGCAGCACGTCCGGCAACGCCCTCATCCGCCATCTGTCCGACGCACTGCGGTTCTACTTCGAGTTCCACCGGCTGTACGACCAGGGCTATGTGGCACACGTCCATGATTTCTTCGCCGCCGGAGTTGCCGCCGGCACGCTCGAGTACGACGTCCGCCCGGCCACGGTGGACGTCGAAACCAGCTCGCCGTTGCTGATGGGAACCACGGTGGCCGATTTCCGCGGACTATGGGGCGCTCCGCCGAACGCCAGGATTGTTTCCGGCAACAACCCGGAGCAGGCCTTCCGCGAGCTGGTGTCCGCCGTCGGCGGCCTGGCCCGGCGGGTGGGACTACCGCTGGCCTGACTGCCGGCCTGACTGCCCACCAGGCGGCGAAGGATTACCGGACCGCGGCCGGCTTCCACCCCCGAAATGCCCGGTAGAATGGGCCACGGACCGGCCCGGCGCAGTTGCCGCCGGCTGCTGCCGAGGTGACATAGGCAGCCCCACCCCAGCCCGGTTCTGCCGGGCCACTGCCCGCACCCGAAGGAACATTTCCCATGTCATCGCCCTCCCTGACGCTTCCGTCCCAGGAACGCCCGGCGGCCCGCCGCCGCCGGCTGCTGGAGATCCTCGGCGCCCTGGCCATCGCCGCAACCTACGTCTACCTGGTCCTGAACCAGCCCGCGGACATCACCGGAGGCCCCGGCAGTGCCTCGGCCCTGATCGCACTCTCCGGCTTCCTGGCCGGGGCGGTCCTGCTCATCGCGGCCGTCCTGCCCACGCTTCCCGCATCCACCTTGGTGCTGATCCCGGTGGCGCTGGTCCTGAACATCGTGCTGGGCCAGTTCGTCGGCAGCACCCTGGTGCCCTTCTACCTTGACGCCATCGGTACCGTGCTGATCGCCGTCCTGGCCGGTCCCGCCGCGGGCGCTGCCACCGGCGCCCTCAGCAGCATCGTCTGGTCGTTCTTCAACCCCACCGTGCTGCCTTTCGCGGCAGGCGCCGCGCTCATCGGCTGCCTGGCCGGGCTCGCCGCCCGCTACGGCCTCTTCCGCCGTTTCTACCTCGCCCCGGTGGCCGGCTTCGTCGCCGGCATCATCGCCGGTGTGGTGTCTGCCCCCGTGGCCGCGTTTGTCTTCGGCGGAACCTCGGGCGTGGCCACCGGCGCGATCGTGAGCGCCTTCCGTGCCATGGGTGACACCCTCCTGGCGGCCATCACCAAGCAGGCACTGATCTCCGACCCCATGGACAAGGCGATCGTGTTCACCATCGTGGCCATCCTCGTCTATGCCTTGCCGCGCAGGGCCCGGCAGCAGTTCCCGTTCCTGCGCCGCCACCGTGTCCTGGCAGGCAAGGCCCCGGCCGGGACCACCGAGGCACCGGCACAGGGCGCTGCCCGGGACCACTGACCGCACCGCCGTGACCGCATCCCCTGAACGCAGTGCCGCCGGGCCGGCCAGGCCGCTGCGCCTGAATCCGCTGACCTTGCTGGCTGCTGCCGGGAGTACAGCGGTCATCACGACGGCGGCCGGCAGTTGGCCGCTGTCGCTCACCGTGATTGGCGCCTCCCTGGGTCTTTCGGCGGCAGGCGGGACCGCCCGCCGCGTCCTGGCTGCCGCCGCGGCAATCCTGGTTCCCCTGGGCCTGTCACTGTTGATGCTGCACGGGCTGTTCTTCCCCGAGGGGACCACCGTCCTGGCCGCATGGGGGCCTGCGCGGGTCACGGCGGAAGGACTCGGGTTCGCCAGCCAGCGGATCCTCCAGCTGGGCGCCGTGGTCCTGGCATTGCTGGTCTTCTCCTTCAACGTCAGCCTCCCGGACCTCGTGGCGGCTTTGTCCGCCCGCGGCGTGCAGGGCCGGTTTGCGTTCGTCCTGGCCTCCACCCTGACCCTGCTGCCGGCCATCAGCGCCCGGGCGCGGCGGATCCGCCAGGCCCAGGAGTCGCGGGGGCTGGTAGTGACACGGAACCTCCTGTCCAGGCTTGCCGCGTTCCGGCTCCAGGCTGTCCCCTTGGTCCTGTCCCTGGTGGAGGATGCCGGCACCCGGTCCGCGGCCCTGGAAGCACGGGGACTCAGCAACACCGGACCCCGCACCAGCTACCGGGAAGTGCCCGACTCGCGGCTGCAGCGCACGGCACGGGCCGTCCTGGTGCTGGCGGCCGCGGCGGCGCTGGTGCTGCGGCTGGTACAGGCAGGTGCCAGTGCCTGAGCGCCTGAGGGACGCCGACACCGCCGTTCACGGCAACCTCCCGGTCCTGGCGGCCGGCATCCGGTCCTTCACATTCCACGACGACGAAACAGCGGCCCTGCGCGACGTCACGGTTTCCTTCACGGCAGGTTCCTTCACGGCGATCCTGGGTGCCTCCGGCAGCGGCAAGTCAACCTTGGGCCGCCTGCTCGCTGCGTGGCTGCCGCCGGGTGGCCACGGAGCGCTGGCCGGCTTCCTGGAGCTGTCCGGTTCCCGGCTCGAGTTCGACGGCGGCCCCGACGACCCTCGGATCGATCCCGCCCAGTGGGGCCGGCACGTGGGTTTCGTTCCACAGGATGCAGCCACGGTCCTGTCCACCGTCCGGTCCACCGTGGCCGAGGAACTCGCGTTCGGCCTGGAGAACTCCGGGATGGAACGTACCGCCATGCAAGCCGCGGTGGGGCGCACCGCAGCGTTGTTGGGCCTGCACGATCAATTGGAACAGGACCCGGCCCGGCTCTCGGGCGGCCAGCTCCGCCGGCTGGCAATCGGCTGCGCCATCATTACCGGGCCGCCGGTGCTGGTCATGGACGAGCCGTTCGCCTCCCTTGACGCGGCTGGCGCCGACGGGCTCGCCGCTGTGGTGCGGGACCTCCTGGCCCGGGGGACCGCCGTCGTCATCCTTAGCCAGTCCATCGATCCGTTGCTCCTGGAGGCCGGGACGTGGGTGGTGCTGTCCGGGGGGACCGTCACCGCGAGCGGTCCGCCCGCCGCCATGGGGGCCTGCTCCGGGGTGGTGCCGCCGGCCATCCGCCGCCCCGCCACCGCGGCGGCAGCGGTTGCCGGACCCCGTCCCGTGGTGCCGCAGACGGGTACCCCCGCGTTGGAGCTGCGGGGTGTCGACTTCGCGTACCCGGGCGGGCCGGGGGCCGGCAGGTGGCGGCGAAGAATTGTTCAAGCGGGGCATCCGGGTGGCGTTGCACCCGTGCTGCGGGGAGTCGAGCTTGCCGTCCATCCGGGGGAGATCGTCGCGGTGACCGGACCCAACGGGGCGGGAAAATCCACCCTCCTGCGGCATTTCAACGGACTGCTTCGCCCCAGCGCGGGGTCGGTGCAGGTGCGGGGTGCCAACATCTCCGGCGCACCCGTGGGGCGGACGGCGGCCTCGGTGGGCTTGCTGTTCCAGCAGCCCCGCGACCAACTGTTCGAACGGTCCGCCCTGCGGGAGGTCGGTTTTGGCCTTGACCGCCTGGTGGGTCCGGCCCAGGCAGCCCGCCGTGCTGCGGCGGCGCTGGAGTCAGTCGGGCTGGCAGGCGCTGCGCGCGAACACCCCGCCGAACTGCCGGCGTCAGCCCAGCGCCTCCTGGCCCTGGCCACCGTCCTGGCGCGCAAGCCGGCCGTCCTGGCACTGGATGAACCCACTGTGGCGCTGGACGGCGACGGGCTGGCCCTGCTGGATGCAGCCGTCCGCCGGGCAGCCGCGGAAGGCGCCGCCGTCGTGCTGGTTACCCATGACCTGGGCTACGCACGTTCGGCGGCCCACCGCCTTCTGGCGCTCGACGGCGGCCGCCTGGTTCCTGCCTGACCATCCCCGCCCGCAGCGCCTGGTGGGGATGGCCAGGTTGGACCGAAGCGCCTAGGCGGGGCGGGACGCCACGCCGGGGGCCAGGAAACGCCGTCCGTTCACACGCTCCGACGCTCCCACCCGGTCCAGGTAAGGCGTGATGCCACCGAGGAACAGGGGCCAGCCGGCGCCAAGGATCATGCACAGGTCCACGTCCTCAGGTCCTGCCACGACGCCCTCGTCCACCATCAGGCCAATCTCCTCGGCCAGTGCATCCTGGACGCGCCGCAGCACCTGCTCCCCGGTGGAGGGGCTGGAGCCGAAGGACAGCAGTTCAAGGGTGGAGGCGGGGATAGCCCGGGTGCCGTCAGGTGCAGTTTCCCAGAGCGCCTTGACGTTGTTGTCGATGAGCGCAGCCAGGTTGGCGGAGACCGGGAAGCGGTCGCCGAATGCTGCGTGCAGTGACTCCTGGACGTGCTGTGCCACGGGGAGGCCCACCATGGCCAGGAGCGTGAAGGGGGTCATGGGAAGTCCCATGGGCCGCAAGGCGTTGTCGGCCACCTCGGCCGGGGTTCCCTCATCGAATACCGCGGTGACCTCTCCCATCAGCCGCAGGAGGATGCGGTTGACCACGAACGCGGCCGCATCCTTGACCAGCACGGCGCTCTTCTTCAAGGCCTTCGCCAGTTCAAATGCAGTGGCCAGCACGGCGTCGTCTGTCCGCGGGGCGCGGACAACCTCCAGCAGCGGCATCACGGCCACAGGGTTGAAGAAGTGGAACCCCACCAGGCGTTCCGGGTGCTCCAGGTCCTCGGCCATCGCCGTCACGGACAGCGAGGACGTGTTGGTGGCCAGGATGCATTCCGGCGAGACAATCGCCTCAACCTCCTTGAACACCTGCTTCTTGACGCTGAGTTCTTCGAAGACCGCCTCGATCACGAAGTCCGCATCCGCAAAGGCGTCCTTGGATACCGAGCCGGTCACCAGCGCCTTGGTGCGGTTGGCAGCGTCCTGGCTGAGGCGTTTCTTGCCCAGCAGCTTGTCCACTTCTGCATGGACGTAGGCCACGCCCTTGTCAACGCGGGCCTGGTCGATGTCCGTCAGCACAACGGGCACCTTGAGCTGGCGTGCGAAAAGCAGCGCCAGCTGGCCGGCCATGAGTCCGGCGCCCACCACGCCCACCTTGGTGACGGGGCGGGCCAGTTTGCGGTCGGGCGCCCCGGCGGGCCGCTTGGCGCGCTTCTGCACCAGGTCCAGGAACGCGTACACGGTGCAGCGGAACTCATCGGTCTGCATCAACTCGGCAAGCGTCTCGCACTCAACGGCGGCGGATTCCGCCGCCGTCATGGTGCGGTTGGCCTCGAGGAGGTCAAGGACCTTGCCCGGCGCCGGCGACGCGCCCGACGTCTTGGCCTCCACGAACTTGCGGCCGGCCGCAACTGCGGCCTGCCAGCGGGCTTCCACCCCGGTGGCGGAAGGGTCGACGGCGTTGGCGCGTTCCGGAACGACGCCGCCGGAGATGACTTCCGCGGCCCATGCCAGCGACTGTTCCAGGAAATCCGCGGGTTCGAAGAGGGCGTCGGCGATGCCCAGCGCGAACGCCTGCGGGCCGGACAGAGTCCGGTTGTTGCTGAGCGGGTTTTCGATCATGACCTTGACGGCGTTCTCCGGGCCCACCAGGCGGGGGAGGATGTAGACGCCGCCCCACCCGGGAACGAGCCCAAGGAATGCCTCCGGCAGGGCCAGGGCCCCGGCACCGGTGGACACGGTGCGGTACGTGGACTGCAGGGCGATTTCCAGGCCACCGCCCAGCGCTGCCCCGTTGATGAAGGCAAAGCTGGGGACGCCAAGGTTGGCCAGGGTGGCGTAGACGTCGTGGCCCAACTGTGCCATCCACAGGCCGTGCTCACGCTTTTCCAGCGATTTCACCGCGGAGAGGTCCGCACCGGCCACCAGGTAGTGCGGTTTTCCGGTGACGCCGACGCCCACGATCTCGCCGCGAACAGCACGTTCGCGCAGGCCCTCCAGGGCCGTACCGAGTTCCACCAGCGTGTTGGGGCCCAGGGTGGTGGGTTTGGTGTGGTCGAGATCGTTATCGAGGGTGATGAGGGCGAATGTGCCAGGTCCCGGCTTGCCGTCCGTGCCCGGAAGGACGATGTCCTGCACGTAGGAGTGGGTGACAGTTTCGTTGGGGAAAAGATCCGCCAACTTGCGGTAATCTGCGGCGCTCATGCGGTGGCTCCTTCGGAAACGGTGGTGGCGGCGGTCTGCCCCGAGGGGGCTCCGCTGTAGTCGGGGTGGTGCGGGTTCTCCCAAATCACTGTGCCACCCATTCCCAGTCCCACGCACATGGTGGTGATGCCGTAGCGCACCGAGGGGTCCTCCTCGAACTGTCGGGCCAGCTGGATCATCAGCCGGACTCCTGATGATGCCAGCGGATGGCCCACGGCGATCGCCCCGCCGTAGCGGTTGACCCGGGGGTCGTCGTCGGCAATGCCGTAGTGGTCCAGGAAGCTTAGGACCTGCACGGCGAAAGCTTCATTGATCTCGAACAGGCCGATGTCGTCGATGGTCAGGCCGGCGTTCTTGAGGGCCTTCTCGGTGGCCGGTACCGGTCCGATGCCCATGACCTCGGGTTCCACGCCGGCGTACGCGTAGCTGACCAGCCGCATCTTCACGGGCAGCCCCAGTTCGGCGGCGGCCTCGGAGGACGCCAGGACAGCGGCTGTCGCGCCGTCGTTCAGCCCGGCGGCGTTTCCGGCGGTGACCCTGCCGTGCGCGCGGAAGGGCGTGCGAAGGGATTCGAGGTCCGCCATCGTGGTGCCGGGGCGGGGTGGTTCATCCTTGCTGTGGACGGTCCAGCCCTGGCCCGGCTTCCGGGCGGCCACCGGAACCAGGTCCGGCTGGATCCTGCCTTCCTGGTAGGCGGCGGCAAGCTTGTCCTGAGAGGCCACCGCGTAGGCATCGGTACGCTGCTTGGTGATCGCCGGGAACCGGTCGTGCAGGTTTTCGGCGGTGTTGCCCATGTTCAGGGCCGCCGGGTCCACCAGGCGCTCGGACATGAACCGCGGGTTGGGGTCTGCGCCGGAGCCCATGGGATGGTGGCCCATGTGCTCCACTCCGCCGGCGATCACCACGTCGTAGGCGCCAAAACCGATGCTGCCTGCCGTGGTGGTCACGGCGGTCATGGCGCCGGCGCACATCCGGTCGATGGCAAAGCCCGGGACCGTGCGCGGAAGTCCCGCCAGCAGCGCGGCGGTCCGGCCGAGGGTGAGCCCCTGGTCCCCGGTCTGGGTGGTGGCGGCGACAGCTACTTCATCGATCCGCTCCGCCGGAAGGGACGGATTGCGGCGCAGCAGGCCGCGGATGCATTTGACGATCAGGTCATCGGCCCGGGTCCCGGCGTAGATTCCTTTCTCGCCGGCCCTGCCGAAGGGTGTGCGGATGCCGTCCACAAAGACGACGTCGCGGACAGTGCGCGGGGATGCGCCGCTTCCGTGCTGGCTCACGTGTAACTCCTCATCGAGACGTAGCGCCGGATGCATGCCGGAGGACGGCAGCAGCATGGCGTCGGTTCCACCGATGTTACTCGTGAGTAACTTAGGCCGCAAGGGCCGGAGGCCTTGGCTACTGGTCGTCCGCGGCGGCAGCGGATTTGGGCTCCCTGGGCGGCAGCGGCTGCGGGTTCAGGAAAGCCGCCGCGATCAGCGGTGCCGCCAGTTCCACCTGCCACCGGCGGGCACCGAGCGTCCGCAGTTCGGCGGAAATGGATTCCTCCGTGACCTCGGCAGGCGGCCGCCAGGCCACGCGCCGCAGGAAGTCCGGCGTCAGCAGGTTCTCCAGGGGCAACTTCAGCTCCTCGGCCTTCTCCTGGAGCAGCGGCCGCGCGGTGGCCAGCCGGGCGGCGGCCTCCGGATCCCGGTCTGCCCAGACCCGCGGCGGTGGTGGGGCGATGGTGGCCAGGTGCAGGGGAGGCAGGTCCTCGAGGTCCCGCGCGGCGGCAATGCACCGGAGCCAGCGCGGTGCCTCGCGCTGCGCCGCCCGGCCGTGGAAGCCCTTGGTTCCCAGCAACTGGGGCACCGTGGCGGGCATGGCCTTGGCCGCTGCCACCAGGGCGGAATCCGGAATGAGACGGCCAGGCGCGACGTCGCGCTTTTGTGCGAGGGAGTCGCGTTCAAGCCAGAGCTCCCGGACCGCGGCAAGCTGCCGGCGGTCCCGGATCTGGTGCAGGCCTGAGGTCTTCCGCCAAGGATCCACCCGCGGGGGAGCGATCCCGGCAGCAAGAATGGCGGCGAACTCCTGCTCCGCGTACTCCAGCTTCCCGTCAGCCTGCAGCAGTTCAATGAGTTCCTCGCGCAGCTCCGTGAGGACCTCGACATCGAGGGCGGCATAACGCAGCCAGGGTTCGGGAAGCGGGCGGGTGGACCAGTCGGCCGCGGAGTGCTCCTTGGCCAGCCCGAACCCCAGCAGCTGCTCGATGACGGCGGCAAGGCCCACCCGGGGCAGCCCGGCCAGGCGTGCGGCGAGTTCGGTGTCGAAGAGCTTGTCCGGCCACATGCCAAGTTCCGAAAGGCAGGGCAGGTCCTGGCTGGCGGCATGCAGGATCCACTCCACACCGCGCAGGGCGTCATTGATGATGCCCAGGTTCCCGAAGGGTTCGGGATCAATCAGCCAGGTCCCGGCGCCTTCGCGACGGATCTGGACCAGGAACGCCCGCTGGCCGTAGCGGAATCCGGAAGCGCGCTCGGCGTCCACCCCCGCCGGTCCGGTGCCGGCGGCGATGGCGGCGGCGCAGCGTTCCAGCCCGGACTGCGTTTCGATGACCAGGGGAACGCCGTCGCGGGGCGAGTCAAGGTCGATGATTTCGGGGATGGGGCTGTCGAAGCCCTCCACGGTGATATGGGGTGCGGCAGCAGCAGCCGGGACGCCGGCTGTGGTGTTTTCCGGAATGTTTGGGGTCATGGTTTCCCCAGTTTACCGGGCAGGTCCGTCAAAGCCCGGTCAGCTTCGGCGCCGGTGCGGGAGGGCGGTGACGCCGTCGGGGAGCGGCGGCAGCCCGGCGAAGGTGCACACCATGTCCGACCACGCCTCCAGGTGGGCCTGGACGTCGGAGGAATCCGGTGTCCAGGAGGCCCGGAGTTCGATGTCGATGGAGCCCGGGCGGCCGGCCAGGGTACCGAAACTTTCGGAGAGGACACGCGTGGCGGTGCCGCCGGCCGCCCGGTAGGCCGCCTTGTGGTTTTCGAGCGCCTCCACCAGCCAGGTCCAGGCCACGGTCCCCAGCATCTGGTCGTTGCCCATGTCCGGTTCGAGTTCAGCGCGGATATAGGTGACGATGCGGAACTCGCCGTCCCAGACGGCCGAGCCGTCGGGGTCGTGGAGCAGGATGAAACGCCCCGTGGCGAGTTCCGTTTCGTCCTCGCCCCCCGAGGCCGGGGCCGAGGCGAAGGCCATGGCTGCCGGGCCGTGCACCGGAGTTGCGGGGGCGCCGGCGCCGGGCGCCATGACTTCGGCGCCCAGAGCCACGGCGAAGGGTGCCAGGCGGGCGGGTGCCGGGATCTCGGCGAGGCGCAGTTCACTGCGGCACTGTGCCTTCCTGAGGGTTCCCAAGGCATGGACGAAAGCCGGGGGAACCTGGTCAAGTGCGTTCACCTTGGCAGATTACGGGGCAAGACGCGGCACCGCGGGAAGGCTCGCCGTCGCGGGCCGGTCACCCGGTCACCCGGTCCGGCCGTCCCGGTAGTCCCGGAGTTCGTGCCGGATCGCGGCGGCAAAGGCATCAACGTCCTCCTCCGTGGTGTCGAAGGAGCACATCCACCGGACTTCGCCGGCTGCCTCGTCCCAGTCGTAGAAACGGAAGGAGCCGCGGAGCCGGTCGGCCACGCCGGGGGGAAGGACGGCAAATACGCCGTTCGACTCCGTCTCCTGGGTGGGCCGGACGCCGTCGATGGTGTCGACGGCGGCGCGGAGCCGGGTGGCCATGGCGTTGGCGTGCGAGGCCGAACGCAGCCACAGGTCGCCTTCGAGCAAGGCGATGAACTGGGCGGACAGGAATCGCATCTTCGAGGCAAGCTGCATGTCCATTTTGCGCAGGTACACCAGGCCGTGGGCCGCCTCCGGGTTCAGGGCCACCACCACCTCCCCGTAGAGCAGCCCGTTCTTGGTGCCGCCGAAGGAGAGGATGTCGACGCCCGCATCGCTGGTGAAGGCCCGCAGCGGGACGCCCAGGTGGGCGGCCGCATTGGCCAGCCGCGCCCCGTCCATGTGCAGTTTCATGCCCTTCGCGTGGGCATGGTCGGCAATGGCCCGAACCTCCTCCGGGGTGTAGCAGGTGCCCAGTTCCGTGGTCTGGGTGATCGAGACTGCCAGTGGCTGGGCGCGGTGCTCGTCACCCCAGCCCCAGGCCTCCCGGTCGATGAGTTCCGGCGTCAGCTTGCCGTCGGGGGTGGGGACGTGGAGCAGCTTCAGGCCGCCGATGCGTTCCGGTGCGCCGTTCTCGTCCATGTTGATGTGGGCCGTGGAGGCGCATACCACGGCGCCCCAGCGGGGGAGCAGCGACTGCAGCGACACCACATTGGCGCCGGTGCCGTTGAAGACCGGAAAGCATTCGATGCCCGGGCCAAAGTGGTCAACCATCAGTTCGTGCAGCCGCGCGGTGTAGTCGTCTTCGCCGTAGGAGACCTGGTGCCCTTCGTTGGCGGCGGCCAGGGCTGCCAGGATCTCGGGGTGGACCCCCGAGTAGTTGTCGGAGGCAAACCCGCGCACGCCGGGGTCGTGCAGCCGCTGCGGGGCGCGTGTTTCTGCTGTTGTCGTCATTGGATTGCTCACGCTTTCAGTGTAGGGACAGTCGCGGCAGTCAGTCCGCCAGCCGGAGCCGGGCACCGTTTAGTTCGGCGGCCGGGGTGCCGAGCAGCCGGACGACGGCGGCAGCGAAGTCAGCCACGTCCGTCGCCCCCGGGAAGGACCGCTCCGGATGCTTGCGGCGCAGTCCGTCGTCCACCAGGGCCTTCACTGCCAGGACCACAGCGGCTGCCTGCCCGCCCCCGCCCCCGTCCTTCGAAGCCCTTCGGAAGCCGTCCGCCATGGCCATGGTCCAGGCTTCGGCGGCTGCCTTCGCGGCCACGTAGCTGGCCACCGCTGCGGTGGGCTTATCGAGTGAGGTGGAGGACACCATCGCGAAGCGGCCGTGAGTGGAGGCGGCGATGTCGTCGAAGAAGACGCGGGAGACGTTGCGCAGGGTGGTGATGGCGCTCCGTTCCAGGAACTCCCAGTCGTCGTCGGACTGGTCGACGATGCCCGTGGCGCCCCGCCAGCCGCCCACCAGGTGGATCACCGCGTCGACCGTCCCCAAGGCGTCCCCGACGTCATCGCGCAGCCGGCGGACCCCGGCCATCTCGGCGAGGTCGCACGTGAAGGGCGTGACGCCGTCGCCCGCCTCCCCTGCGGCCGCCTTAATGCGGGTTGCATCAGAACCCACCGTGGCTACCCGGTGCCCGGCGGCGGCCAGGGCCCGGGCAACGGCAATTCCGGACGCACCGCTGCCGCCGGCGACCAGGACGGTCAATGCCGTGCCGTCCGGCAACTGGCTCACAGTGCTGACCGGCCGGTGATTCCCGCGGTCGAATCGATGACCGGGCGCATCTTCTTCTCCAATGCTTCGTAGAACATGGACAGCGGGAATTCGTCGTCAAGCACCTGGTCCGTCAGTCCGCGCGGGGTTCCAGCCAACGGCAGGGCGTCAGGTCCCTTGGCCCAGACGGAGGCCGGGTTGGCGGTGACGGTAGCCGACACCAGCTGGTACGCGGCCAGCCAGTGTGCTGTCTTGGGCCGGTCGATCGAGCGCCAGTAGAGTTCGTCGATGCTTTCGCCCAGGGCGATCACGGCGTCTGCGACCTCGTCCCAGTCGATGGTCAGGCGGGTGTCCGTCCAGTGCAGCACATGCTGCTGGTGGAGCCAGGCGAAGAGGAGCTGGCCGCCCAGGCCGTCATAGTTCCTGACCCGGCTGCCGGTGATGGCGAAGCGGAAGATCCGGTCGAAGATGATGGCGTACTGCACCAGCTTCGCGTGGCGCCGGGCTTGCGGGTCGGCGTCGTCGTCCTTCTCAATCCGGACAGATTCGCGGAAGGCCGTGAGGTCGCAGCGAAGTTCTTCGAGGGAGTACAGGAAGTAGGGCATCCGCTGCTTGATCATGAACGGATCGAAGGGCAGGTCGCCGCGCATGTGGGTCCGGTCGTGGATAAGGTCCCACATGACGAAGGTGGCTTCGGTCAGGTCCTGGTCGGCCAGCAGCTCGGCGGCGCCTGGCGGCAGTTCCAGCGAGGTGATGTCCGCGGCGGCCTTGAGGACGCGGCGGAACCTCGCTGCTTCGCGGTCTGCGAAGATGGCGCCCCAGGTGAAGGTGGGAGTTTGGCTGACCGCCACGGTCTCGGGAAAGAGCACGGCGGAGTTGGTGTCGTAGCCGGGAGTGAAGTCCAGGAAACGGATGGGGACGAACAGCTTGTTCGAATAATCCCCGGCCTCCAGCCCGGCAATGAATTCGGGCCAGATGACCTCGATGAGCACGGCCTCCACCAGCCGGTGGCTGCTGCCGTTCTGGGTATACATGGGGAAGACCACCAGGTGCTGGAGGCCATCCTGGCGCTGCTGCTGGGGCTGGAACGCCAGCAGTGAGGCCAGGAAGTCAGGCACGGCGAACCCGCCGGCAGCCCACCCGGAGAAGTCCCGGCGAAGGGCGTCCAGGTAGGCCGCGTCGTGGGGGAACGCGGGAGCGAGGGCCTCGATGGCGTCGACGATGGCGGACACCTGCCGGGAGGCCTCGGGGTGGTTCTCGGCCTCGGGAACCGAGCCGTCCTGGGCCTGGAGGGCCTGCAGGGCGGTCGCGGCACCCTTGAGCCGGAGCCAGTCTTCGTTCCGGGCGGAAATTCCCGCCACAGCGGTGGTCAGGGCCTCTGTCATCGTCGGCTGCCTTTCTGGTTGCTTGCTTCTCTGGCGAGCGTAACAAGCAACCAGAATGACTTATGCCTGGCAGTGCTGAGCGTAAGAAACTGTTGGTCTCCATGTGCTTTCACGACCGTCGAGGCCTGCATGGAACTGGTTGATCGGGGGCCTCAGGGGAGTCCCTCAGTTCCCGGACGGAACGTCGTCCGCGTTTTCCTTCTCCACGAGCCGCAGGGACACGGAATTGATGCAGTACCGCTGGTCGGTGGGAGTGCCATAGCCTTCCCCCTCAAACACGTGGCCCAGGTGGGAGTCGCACGCGGCGCAGCGGACCTCCACGCGGTCCATGCCCAAGGTCCGGTCGTGGATATACCGCACGGTTCCCTCGGCCAGGGGTGCCCAGAAGGAAGGCCAGCCGCAATGGGAATCGAACTTCTCATTGCTGGTGAACAGTTCAGTCCCGCAGGCGCGGCACTGGTAGACCCCAGCCGTATGCGTGTCCCAGTATTCGCCGGTGTAGGGACGTTCCGTGCCGGCCTGGCGGAGGACCCGGTACTCCTCCGGCGTCAGTTCTTCCCGCCATTGGGCATCGCTTTTCTGCACGGGCGATTCAGTCGCGCTTGCCGTGGTGTCCGCTTGCCCGCCGGCATCCACCATGCCCGTTGCCTTATGACCGAAAATGCTGTTTCCAAAGATGCTCATGGCAATACCAACGCTCAGGAGTCGCCGATAAATCCCGAACCCGCGTACAGGTGCAGGACGGGAACGCCGAGCTGGTCCTGGGCCTTGTTGGCCCAGTCGGTGTGGAACGTATCCGCCACGGCGTGCGGCCGCGTGATCACCACCGCCTGCGAGGCACCGGTTTCCTTGACCTTGGCGACGAGGCTGTCCACCGCCTTGCCGGCCACCACCTGTCCGGTAACCCCTGAGCCCAGCCCCGCCAGTGCTGCGAGGGAGGCTGCGAGCGTCTCATCCGCATGAGCCCGCTCGGTGGCGTCATCCGGAGTGCCGCCCGCAAGCTCCCGGAACGCCTTCGCCACGTCCAGCATGGAGAGGTTTTCCAGGAAGTCCACCAGCAGGTGCCGCTCGGTGTTGGCCGGCACCAGGACCACCAGGCTGCTGTCGGACCCGTCCACGAGCTGTTCGATGTTCAGGCGGTCGTCCGCGCCCAGGGGTTCTTCTGTCAGGATGATGATTGGATCACTCATGGCCATAGCCTAGTCGGGCCCGTGCACGCCTGCACCGCGCCCCGCGGACACCGGCGGATTGCCGCAGGGCATGCCGCGGCCGGCAGGGAATGCGGGTATCTGACTCAACGCCGGTAAGAATAGAGCCATGGCACCTTTCCGGCGAGCGCGCCCTGCAATGACTGCACCCACCCGGGATTCCGGCGGGATGTCGCCGGGAGCGAAGTGGGCAGTGGGCGGCGCGATTGCCGGCGGATCACTGGCCGGCCTCCTGGGAGCCGGTTCCTCCGCCCTGGCCGTTTACTTCGCGCGCAGGGTAATTACTCCGGCGCGGCAGCGCACGGCGGACAAGGAAGTCCTGGCCGTCATCCGTGACGGCCACAAACAACAGGTGATCCTGGCAGCCAACGACGACACCACCGTTGACGGTGTGTACGGCTTCTTTTTCGACGGCGGCAAGGGCCACGCCCGGATCGGCCGGATCGTGTCCTACTCGCCCGCGGAGCGGACAGTCCTGCGCGAGGTGGAAGCCGTCTACAGCGGGGACCTCGCATCGGCCCGCTGGGGATGGTGGAGCGGCGCCACCTATCCCGACCCGGCCGCGGCCGGGATTCCGTTCGAGGATGTGCCCATCCCCGTGGAGCGCGGGGAGGCGCCCGCCTGGCTGGTGCGGGCCAAGGGGGCTGCGCGGACGTGGGCCATCATGGTCCACGGCCGCGGCGCAACCCGGCAGGAAGCCCTGCGCGCGGTGGGCCCGGCCCTGGAACTGGGCCTGACCAGCCTGCTGGTGTCGTACCGGAACGACGGCCTGGCGCCATCGGCCGATGACGGGCGCTATGGCCTGGGCTCAACGGAATGGCAGGACATCGAAGCCGCCATCGAGTACGCCCTGGCCAACGGCGCAGAGGAAGTGGTCCTGTTCGGCTGGTCCATGGGCGGGGCCATCTGCCTGCAGACTGCGGACCTGTCCCGCTACCGGCACCTGATCCGGGCCATGGTGCTTGATGCGCCGGTCATCGACTGGGTGACGGTGCTGGCCCACCACGCCCAGCTGAACCGGATCCCCTCGCTGGTGGGCCGGTACGGGCAACTGATGCTGGGCCATCCGCTGGGACGCCGGCTCACCGGCCTCTCGGCTCCCGTTGACCTGAAAATCATGGACTGGGTGTCCCGTGCAGTCGAGCTGCGGACCCCCACGCTCGTGATCCACAGCGTGGATGACGAGTACGTGCCCTATGGACCTTCAGCCATGCTGGCCGAGCGCAACCCCGAAATGGTGACGTTCGAGACGTTCAACCACGCGCGACACACCAAGGAATGGAATGTTGACCCGGACCGCTGGGAGCGCCTGGTCAAAGCGTGGCTCCGGCAACAACTCGCACCCCGGCTCAATCCGGGATCGGTTGGCCGGGTCACCCCGGCCGGAGCCTGAGTTGGGCGCGCCGGACGGCGTCGCCGCCTTGACGGCCCGCGGCCGGGACCTGGCTGCCGGACTCCAAGGGTTGGTGTCCGCGGCTCCGGGCCGCCCGCGGCACGCCACGAATGCACCGTTCGACGGCTCGCCGGTAGGGGACGTCCCGGTATGCAGCACCGCCGACGTCGAAACCGCCGTCGGCACGGCCCGCGAGGCACAGCGTAGCTGGGCGGCCATGCCGGTTGCCGAACGCCGGGCAGTCATCCGGCGGTTCCGGGAGCTCCTGCTGGACCGGGAGCGGGACGTCCTGGACCTGGTCCAGGCCGAAAGCGGAAAATCGCGGTTGAGCGCCTTCGAAGAGTTTGCGGACGTCGTGATGACGGCGGACTACTACCAACGCAACGTGGAAAGGTACCTCCGGCCGCGCCGCCGGAAGGGAGCATTGCCGGTCCTGACTCGCACCACCGAGTATCTGTTGCCCAAGGGCGTGGTGGGCGTCATCAGCCCGTGGAACTATCCGTTGACGCTCGCGGTCTCGGACGCCATTCCTGCGCTGCTGGCCGGAAACAGCGTCGTCTTGAAACCGGATTCGCAGACGCCATTCACGGCGCTCCTGATGCTCAGGCTGCTCCGGGATGCCGGACTTCCGGCAGCCCTGTTCCAGGTGGTGACGGGGCCCGGCACGGAGATTGGCCCCGCGATGATCGGGCAGGTCGATTTCCTGATGTTTACCGGATCGTCGGAAACCGGCAAGAACGTCGCCCGGCAGTGCAGCGCCCGGCTCATCGGCTTCTCCGCCGAACTCGGCGGCAAGAATCCCATGCTCGTGCTCTCAGATGCAGACGTTGGCCGGGCGGCCGCGGGTGCGGTGCACGCCTGCTTTTCAAACTCCGGCCAACTGTGCGTCAGCATTGAACGGATCTATGTGCACGCGGCAGTCCACGCCCCCTTCGTGGCCGCCTTTACCGCCCGGGTGAAGGCCATCCGCCTGGGGCCGGGCCCCGACTGGGGCATCGGCATGGGCTCGCTTATCAGCCAGGCACAGATCGATCGGGTGGACCGCCACGTCCAGGACGCGCTCGCAAAGGGCGCTGAACTTCTCGCCGGTGGACGCCGGCGGCCTGACCTGGGACCGCTCTTCTACGAACCCACCGTCCTGGCAGGTGTGACCGACGACATGCTTATGGCCCGCGAAGAAACCTTCGGTCCGGTGGTTGCCATCTACCGGGCTGCCGACGACGACGAAGCAGTCGCCCTGGCCAACGACTCCGACTTCGGCCTGAACGCCAGCGTCTGGTCCGCCCGCCACGGCGAAGAGGTTGGCCGCCGGCTGATGACGGGCACGGTCAACGTCAACGAAGGCTATGCCGCCACCTGGGCCTCCCATGACGCACCGATCGGCGGCATGAAGGATTCCGGGGCCGGGCGCCGCCACGGCCGGGAAGGCATGCTGAAGTACACCGAGCCGCAGACCATTGCGGTGCAGCGGCTGCTGCGGGTGGCTCCGGCCGCCGGCATGTCGAACAAGGCATACGCCCGCATCATGAAACGGGCCATCACCCTGATGGGCCGACTTCCCAGAGGCCGCTAGGACAGTGTCCGTGGCGCCGACATCCCAGGAGGAATGACATGGCCAAAGGAACCCGGCTTTCCGGTGCAACGCTGCTGGTCACGGGAGGCGGACGCGGGCTGGGCCGGCGCCTGGCGCTTGGTGCCGCCGCACGCGGGAGCCGGGTGGTGATCTGGGACGTCGACGCCGAACGGGGTGCAGCAGTCCGCGACGAAATACGCGCCGCCGGCGGCGCCGCCGATTCACAGGCCGTGGATGTCACCGACAACCAGGCCGTCAAGGCTGCCGCAGAACTGGCAGGGCCCGTGGACATTGTGGTCAACAACGCCGGCGTGGTCAGCGGCAGGAGGCTCCTGGAGGCCGCGGAGCAGGACATCGAACGGCCATGCAGGTCAACGTCCTTTCCCTGTACTGGGTCACGCGCGCGTTCCTTGGCGGCATGGTGAGCCGGCGCCGTGGAACCGTGGTGACCATCGCCAGCGCTGCGGCCCTGGTGGGAGTCGCCCGGCAGACGGACTACTCTGCCAGCAAGTTCGCCGCGTTCGGCTTCGACGAGTCCCTCCGCGCCGAGCTCCGGGCCGCGCACACGCCGGTCAACACCCTGGTGGTCTGCCCCTATTACATTGACACCGGGATGTTCGACGGCGTCAGGACCCGGTGGCCGCGGCTCCTGCCCATCCTGCACGAAGAGCAGGTGGCGAGCCGCGTCCTTGACGCCGTCGAGGCCGGCCGCCGCAAGCTGCTCCTGCCGCCGGTCGTCAACCTGCTGCCCGTGCTGCGGATCCTTCCGGTTGGCGTCTTCGACCGGGTCATGGACGTGTTGGGGGTCAACCAAACCATGGACCATTTCACCGGCCGGGCCGCGGGGCGGACTGGAGGGAATACCGGGGTGGCCCACCCCCTTACAGAGGGGACCCGGGACCCTATGACGGACTAAAGCACAGGTTTATCCTGCTGCCCAAGGGGGATACCGCTGCGAAGAAATGGGGCCCCAAAATGCGCATCACACGACGACAACTGCTGCAGGCCGGCGCTGTGGCCGGTGCAGGTGTTCTGACCCAGGCTTATGGATCCGGGGCCAGCCCGGGACTGGCGGCCCCTGGTTCCCCGCCCGGCACCTTTACGGAGCAGCTTCCCACGCTCGCCGACCTGGGGGTTATCGACATGCGGTCCGGCGGCAACCTTGAGTTGTGGGCCCGCAACTCCCGCCACCGCTTCCAGGCCGAAATGGGCCTTACCGACACGCTGACGTACCAGGACGCTGCATCATCCAGGAGTTACCTCGGGCCGGTCATCATTGCCCGGAAGGGTACGCCCCTGAGCCTCACCGTCCACAACGATATTGGGCGGCATCCCCTAGCCTTCGCCATCGACCCCGAGCTGGTCCCGCCCGGCAGCAACGACGCCCGATCTCCCAGGACGGCTGTCCACCTCCACGGCGGCAACACTGCACCAACGTCCGACGGCGGCCCTGGACAGACTTTCCGGCCCGGCGCCTCGTACACCTACCACTATGGCAACACCCAGGATGCGGCCGGCCTCTGGTACCACGACCACGCGCTGGGCCTCACCCGCCTGAATGTCTACGCCGGGCTGGCTGGTGGCTACCTGCTCCGGGACACCCGCAGCACGGGCATCGACACCGGCGACGGGACACATCTTCCACCGCCGCCATATGAATTGCCGCTGGTCATCCAGGACCGCATGTTCAACCAGGACGGCTCGTTTGCCTACCCGCCCAACCCCGATCTGGTGGGCGCAGACGGCACGGCCCGGCCCTGGGCCCCTGAGTTCTTCGGCGACGTTGCCACGGTCAACGGAAAATGCCGGCCCAACCTGGACGTGGCCCGCGGCAAGTACCGCTTCCGGATGTTCAACGGCTCCAACGCGCGGTTCTACGACTTCACATTCATCGCGGACGGCAACGCGGCCATTTTCCACCAGATAGGGTCCGACGGCGGCCTGCTGGGCGTCCCGGTCAGGCTCAACAGGCTGGTGATGGGACCCGGTGAGCGGGCAGACATTGTGGTGGACTTCGCCGGGCTGAAGCCAGGTTCGAAGGTGGTCCTGGCCAACAGCGCCCGGGTGCCCTTCCCGAACGGGCCGGAATCTGTCCAGCGCGGCGCCATCCCCCTCCCACAGATCATGCAGTTCACCGTGCTGGCGCAGTCCGGCTACACGGTGCCGCTGCCGGCCCAGCTGCGGTCCGAGCCTCTCACCCGGCTCGTGGAACTGCCCACCGTGGCCACCAGGTCCATGGCATTGGTGGAAGTGGCGAACGCGGATGACGTTCCCATCATGGCGCTGCTGAACAACAGGATGTTCGACAGCCCCGACATCACGGTAGTGAAGCAAGACACACTTGAGCAGTGGGAGCTCATCAACACCACCGTGGACGCCCACCCGATCCACCTTCACTTCACCCAGTTCCAGGTGCTCAACCGGCAAAAGTTTGATGCCGACTCCTACCTTGAGGCCTCGGACTTCGTGGACCCCAAAACCGGACTCGTCACGCCCGGAAGGGGGTGCGCTGTACCGGTCAAGCCCTTCCTGATCGGCCGTCCCAAGGCCGCGCCGGCCAATGAACGCGGATGGAAGGACACCGTGGTGGCGATGCCTGGCGAAGTAACGCGGATCCGCGTGCCCTTCGGTGCGGCCGCGGCAGGAGGAGCCCCATTGGCCATGGGCACCTCCTTCACGGGTGAATACGTCTGGCACTGCCACATCCTGGAGCACGAGGACAACGACATGATGCAGCGGTACCTGATCGAGTAGCCGGGGGCTCCCAGCCCCTGCACTGCTATGGACGGGAGCTGCCCGCAGCCGGCGAACCAATGGGCGCCGAAACAGCGTCCGTGAGCCGGATCAGGTCCGCTGGCGCCAGTTCGATGTCCAGTCCGCGCCTGCCCCCGGAGACCAGCAGGGTCTCCAGCCGCAACGCGGAGGAATCCAGGACCGTGGGGGAGGGCAGGCGCTGGCCGAGGGGCGAGATGCCGCCCACGACATAGCCGGTGCGCCGCTGGGCGACAGCGGGATCAGCCATGGACGCTTTCTTTGCCCCGAGCGCCGCGGCCATTGCCTTGAGGTCAAGGGTGCCGCTGACCGGCACGATGCCGACAGCAAGCCTCCCCTCCACGTCCACCATCAGGGTCTTGAAAACCTTGGACGGATCGATTCCCAGGGCGGCGGCTGCCTCTGCGCCGTAGCTGCCGGCGCCCGGGTCATGGATGTACGGGTGCAGCACGAAAGGAACCCCGGCCGCGGTCAATGCCGCCGTGGCCGGGGTTCCCTGGAAAGCATTCTTGCGCGCCATCGGGTGGACGCTCTCAGCTGTGGACGCGTGAAGCGGCGGCCACCTTGCGCTTGATCCGGCCCAGCATGGCCGTCATGCCCCGCATGCGGAGCGGGGTAATGGCCCGGGTGAGGCCCAGCAGTTCCGGCATGTCATCGGGGACGGACAGGATTTCCCCGGCGGACAAGCCATCCAGGCCCTCGTACAGCACACCGGCGAAACCCCGCGTGGTGGGAGCCTCGGCCGGGGCCTTGAAGTAGAGGTGCACCACGCCGGCCGGGCCGTCGTCGTTCTTCTCCGTCTCGATGGTGAGGAACAGCGGTGACTGGCACTCCACCACCTGCTCAAGGAGTTCAGGGTGGTCCTTGAGGCGGTCGGGCAATTCCGGCAACCCCTCCGAGAACTCCAGCAACAGCTGGAGCCGCTCGGGTTCGGACAGGGCCTGGAAATCGTCCACGATCGCCGCCAGGGCGGTGGGCAACGCTTGAGTACTCATCGTTCCAAGTCTACGCGGGCACGCCGGGCGTCAGGCCCCGGACGCCGACCGGAACGGAACCGCGCTCGGCGCCCTTGACGATCGGCACGCGGACGGCGTTGCCCCATTCCGTCCAGGAACCGTCGTAGTTGCGGACGGTCTCGAAGCCCAGGAGGTACTTCAGGGCGAACCAGGTGTGGCTGGACCGCTCGCCGATCCGGCAGTACGCCACCACGTCGTCGCCCTCCGTCAGCCCGGCCTCGCCAAGGTAGATGGCTTCGAGTTCCTCGCGGCTGCGGAACGTCCCGTCCTCGGCGGCCGCACGGGCCCATGGGATGGATGCGGCAGTGGGGATGTGGCCGCCGCGCAGGGCGCCCTCCTCCGGGTAGGCCGGCATGTGCGTGCGCTGGCCGGTGTATTCCTCGGGGGAGCGGACATCGATCAGGGGCTTGCCCAAGTGCGCCAGGACGTCGTCCTTGAACGCGCGAATGGGCGCATCCTCGCGCTCAACCACCGGGTAGCTGCCGGGTGCGGGGGAGGGCTTGTCCCTGGTCAGTTCGCGGCCTTCGGCAATCCACTTGTCCCGGCCGCCGTCGAGCAGCCGGACGTCCTGGTGGCCGAACAGCGTGAACACCCACAGGGCGTACGCGGCCCACCAGTTGGACTTGTCGCCGTAGATCACCACGGTGCTGTCCCGGGAAATCCCCTTCGACGCCGCGAGCTCGGCGAAAGCTGCGCCGTTGACGTAGTCGCGGGAGACGTCGTCGTTCAGGTCCGTGTGCCAGTCGATCTTCACGGCACCGGGGATATGCCCGGTTTCGTAAAGGAGCACGTCCTCGTCGGATTCGACCACGATGAGCTCGCCGTTGGCTACCGCGCCGGCTTCGATGGCGGCGGCCAGCCACTCCGTGGATACAAGCCGTTCGGGGTGGGCGTAGGCTGCGAACTTCTCATTCTGTTCAACCGGGTAGGGCATGGCGTTGGCCTTTCACTAAGGGCACGGAAAACCGTGGGACCGGCATTGGAACCTGTTCCCACCCTAGCCAGCGCCCCCGGCGTTGTCCGTATTCCGTTAACAGGGCGAAATGTTTGCTTGGTCACGCGGGCGTGCCGGAGATACCGCCAACCCCGGGTGCGGTCCCGGTTGCCGGTATCCTTTCTGGGGACCAACCACGAGCAGAACGGACCACCTTGGTACAGATCGAACAGCTTGCCGCCCGTACGCCGGCAGTTTCGGTGGACGAGCTCCTCAAGGGCTTCTACCCATCGCCGCGGTTCGGGGAGGTTTCCTTTTCGAGCTACCGCCCGGACCCCAAGCAGCCAAGCCAGGCCGCAGCAGTGCGCGCCCTTGAGGAATTTGCCGGCGGCGTGGGAGCGGGCAATGGGGGCGGGCTGTTCAAGAAGCTGTTCGGCAAGAAGGACGAATCCAGGGCAGGCATCTACCTCGACGGCGGATTCGGCGTGGGCAAGACCCACCTGCTCGCATCGCTCTGGCACGCTGCGCCCGGTCCCAAGGCCTTCGGTACCTTCGTGGAGTACACCAACCTGGTGGGCGCCCTGTCGTTCCGCAAGACCGTGGAAGCGCTGAGCAGCTACAAGCTGGTCTGCATCGACGAATTCGAACTTGACGATCCGGGCGACACCGTCCTGATGTCCCGGCTCATGCGGGAACTGGCCGACGCCGGCGTCAAGCTCGCTGCCACGTCCAACACCCTCCCCGGTTCCCTGGGCGACGGCCGTTTCGCGGCGGTCGACTTCCAGCGCGAGATCCAGGTGCTTGCGGACCAGTTCGAGGTCATCCGCATCGACGGTGAGGACTTCCGGCACCGCGGCCTTCCCGCTGCCCCGGCACCGCTGAAGAACAGCGAACTGAACACGCACATGAAAGCGGAGTTCGACGGCAAGACCGTGGCGCAGGACGAGTTCGCCACCCTGATCCACCACCTGGCGGGCGTGCATCCCAGCCGCTACCGGCAACTTATCGACGGCATCGACGGCGTGGTGTGGCGGAACGTGGAAACCATCAGCGAGCAGGCCGTGGCGCTGCGGTTCGTCGTCCTGGCCGACCGGCTCTACGACAAGGACGTTCCCATCCTGGCCAGCGGTGTCCCGTTCGACAAGCTGTTCACCGAGGAAATGATGACCGGCGGATACATGAAGAAGTACTTCCGCGCTGTTTCCCGCCTCACCGCGCTGGCCCGTGAAGGCCAGAACCACGAACCCTCCTAGGTCCCGGCCCTCTCCGGGGCGGCGCGCCGTCGTGGAACCAGCAGCGCCCGCACCGCCAGGCCGGCGAGGAGCGCCCAGAACGCGGACCCGATTCCGGCGAAGGCCAGGCCGGACGCCGCCATCAGGAACGTGACCGCAGGAGCTATCCTGTCTTCCGGGTCCGCCAGCGCGGCCGACACCGCCGAGGCGAGGGTCCCCAGCAGCGCGAGCCCGGCCACTGCTTCCAGCATCCCCGCCGGTGCCGCACCCACCACGGCCACGAGGGCAGCGGAAAACGCTGCCAACAGCAGGTACGCGGGGCCCGACACGAAACCGGCGATCCACCGCCTGCTCCGGTCCGCGCCTGCCTCCTCGCCGGCGGCAAGAGCCGCGCTGAGCGCTGCAAGGTTGATGGCATGGCCGCCGAACGGTGCCCCCAGGACGGTCCCCGCACCCGTCACCAGCATGGCCGGCCGCCACGGGGTTTCATATCCGAACGACCGCAGGACTGCCACCCCGGGGACGTTCTGGGATGCCATGGTCACCACGAACAACGGGACCGCGATGCCCATCAACGCCTGCAGGGTGAAGGCGGGTGTGGTCCACACCAGGGTGGGGATGAGGGTCGCGGCGCCGAGGGCAGTCCCGCCGGCCGCGACATGGATCCCGATCACCAGCAGGGCGACCAGCAGCGCGGCCGGCACGGCCCACCGTGGAGCGAACCTCATCATCACCAGCCAGCACAGGATCACGGGGGCTACGAACCATGGAACCGTGCCCAAGGCCTTGAAGGGCGCCAGGCACAACTGAAGCAGGACACCTGCCAGCATCGCCTGCGCAAGCGTGGGCGGGATGGCTGTCAGCAGCCTGCCGAGCGCGGGCACCAGGCCGGTCAGCGCCAGCAGTACCCCCGCCACGAGGAAGGCCCCGACGGCGGCCGGCCAGCCGCCGTCGGGCATTCCCGAAGCTGCCAGCAAAGCGGCGCCCGGCGTTGACCATGCCAGCGTCACCGGAACTTTGGAGCGCCAGGCAAGCAGCAGCACACCAAGCCCGACGGCGAGCGTGACCGCCAGCAGACCGGAGGCAGCCTGGGCAGGATCGGCACCCACCGCCCTCAGGCCGGCGAGGACCACAGCAAAGGACGACGTAAAGCCCACCAGCGCGGTGACGATTCCGGCGACCACGGGCCGGGAGTCCAGCCGGGACCGCCCACCGGAGGCTGTTGTGGGAGATGCTGCGGACTTTGGCATACCGGCAGGTTACCGGCGCGGCTTGGCGAACCGGCAATTGGGTGCTCCGCTGGTTGGTCGCAGCGAGGGCCTGCCGTTAAACGACAAAGGTGCAGGTGCCGCCTCCCGGCGGGACCTGCACCTCCTTGACGTGCCGGGGCAAGGGCCCCTGGCCAAATCCTCTAGGGCGTCCTGTCAACCGGCGGAACCGGGGTTTCAGGAGCAACCGGCGGAACCTGCCCGGCGGCAGGTGCCTGGCCGGGAGTTCCGTTCTTGTCAACGAGCTTCGAAGCGCCATCCTGGATTTTGTCGACGTGGCCCGCGTACTTGCCGCCGGTCTTGGTGTCGACGAAATCGCCGGCCTTGGTGATGCCGTCCTTGATGGCCTGCTCGTTGCCTTGGATCAGACCCTGAGCCTTGCCCTTTAGATCGTCAAGTAAACCCACGAGCACCTCCCTTCGATCGCGGAGCCAGGTCGCTCCTCGCGCAATCGATCCTAGCCGCGGAGGGAAGGCATGCCAAGGAAATCCCGTTCGCCCGCAGCGTATCCCCGGGCAACAAAAAAGCAGCTCCGGAGAGCTGCTGCATAAGTGTGGGCGATACTGGGATCGAACCAGTGACCTCTTCCGTGTCAGGGAAGCGCGCTACCGCTGCGCCAATCGCCCGGAACCGGAAGACCGGTATGGGATAAAAGAGAGCGGACGACGAGATTCGAACTCGCGACATCCACCTTGGCAAGGTGGTGCTCTACCAGCTGAGCTACGTCCGCATTTTGCAGCTTGTCCCGGATATTCCGGTGGTACTGCCGGCAAGTTTCCTTGCCGAGTGGGCGATACTGGGATCGAACCAGTGACCTCTTCCGTGTCAGGGAAGCGCGCTACCGCTGCGCCAATCGCCCATTGCCTCCGGTAACCCGGAAACCATGGTTTTCACCGAGGTGGGTACGGGATTCGAACCCGTGTATACGGCTTTGCAGGCCGCTGCCTCGCCTCTCGGCCAACCCACCGTGTTAGCGTCAATTCCGAAGAATATTTGCTGTGACAGTGTCCTGCGAGCGGACGACGAGATTCGAACTCGCGACATCCACCTTGGCAAGGTGGTGCTCTACCAGCTGAGCTACGTCCGCATTTTGGAGGCTTGATTCCCTGCCGTTTCCGGCATTTCCTCGCGTTCCAACGAGTAAAAACAATATAGGAGGTTCCGGGATTCTCCAAATTGCCTCCGGCCGGCAACGGTCATGCGGCTCCGCTTCGGCGTCATGACGCGGATTTTGTGACTTACAAGCGTGTAATTCGATCGTGGCCGGGATCCGGCGGAAGCGGCCGCGGGGGCTCACCCTGGTGCCTCCCCCATGGTGCGTTTGCCGCGCATAGGTTCCGCGGGCCCACCGTCCACCTCGACCCGGGCCTCTCTCGAGGGTGACGGAAGCAGTGCCCAGCCCCCGACCCACGGGCATGCTTCCTGCCTCGAGAAGCCGATTTTTGAAATGGCCGGAAGGTCGGCTAGCATTCAAATGCATCGGGGCGATTGGCGCAGTGGTAGCGCGCTTCGTTCACACCGAAGAGGTCACTGGTTCGAACCCAGTATCGCCCACCGCAAAGGTCCGTTTCCGCTCATACGCAGCGGAGACGGACCTTTTTTGTGTTCGGATCCAGCGTCCGGAGATTTTGTCGGCCCCCTGTGAAAGAGTCTTTTGTATGACTGATCCGCTTCTTGCCCACGCTACTGAATACGGCCGGATGTACGCACGGTCCACGTCTGAACAGTTTTCCGTGCCGTCCATCACCACCGTCATCAGCCAGCAGCCGCACGGCCTGGACGGCTGGTTCGGATACATGGGTGCCAGCAGCCTGGCGAACGACCCCCTGCTCGCGGACTGCCTGGGGAGTCCGGCGAAAATCAAGCAGGCCGTCAACCGCGCGGCGAAGGCAGCCGAGACCTACCGGGACGACGCCGCCAGGCGGGGGGACCGGGTCCACAACTACTGCGAGCAGGTGGCGCTCCGCGCGCTGGGTCGCCCGCACACCATGAAGGAAGCCCGCGAGGCCCTGGCCGCAAACGGGGAAGAAGCCTTCGCCGTCCGCTTTGACGAGTGGTGGGAGCTCTTCCGGGTGGAGCCCATCGCCCCCGAGATCACGGTCTGGAACAATACGGTGGGCTATGCAGGCACCCTTGACCTGGTGGCCCGGATCAACGGACGAGTCTGCCTGATCGACTACAAAACCAAGGGCACCACCCGCGACGGACTGGTCAAACCGCTCGATGACAAGGTGGTCATGCAGCTGGTTGCCGGCATGAAGGCGGAGGAAAGCCTGGTGGATGCGGAGGCCGGAACCTGGGAGCCCTGGAAATACGGCGACAACCCGGTCCTGCTGGCTGTCGCCATCGGTAAAACCGAGGTGCGTCCGGTCCGTGCCAATCCCGAAGTCCTCAAGCACCACTGGTGGAAGTTCTGCGCCTTGCGCCGGGTGTGGGAACTGTCCGCGGACACCCTCAGCGCCGGCACGGCGCTGCTGCCCATCGCGCCGCCGCCGCTGGCACAGGCCGCCCGTACCGCCTAGGACCGAGCCGAGCGGCGGGGGACTGCACCTAAACTGGACAGGTTCCCTTTGCCGCCAACCGTGAGGAATAACTGCGCATGGCTATCCTGAATATCCGCATCATCGGCGATCCCGTGCTTCGCACCGTGGCCGATCCCGTGACGGAATTCGGACCCGAGCTTGCCAAACTGGTCGCCGACATGACCGAGACCATGGAGGACGTGGAAGGCGCCGGCCTGGCCGCGCCGCAGGTCGGCGTCAGCAAGCGTGTCTTCACCTACCGCATTGACGGCGTGGAGGGCCACATGATCAACCCGGTGTTGGAGAACAGCGAGGACTACCAACCGGACCAGGTGGAGGGTTGCCTGTCCATCCCCGGCCTCGGCTTCCCGGTCCGCCGTTTCCGCACCACCCGGGTCACCGGCGTCGACATGCACGGCAATCCGGTGACGGTCGACGGCGAGGGTCTGCTGGCGCGGTGCTTCCAGCATGAAAACGACCACTTGGACGGCATCCTCTACACCGACCGGCTGGAGGGTGAAGACCGGAAGGCAGCGCTGCGCTCCATCCGCAATGCCAATTACGACGCCGTCGCCGAACGCACCACGGCCAAGCGCGCCAAGAGCGTCGGGTCCAGCTTCGGCGGCACAAGTTTTGGTGCCCCCGGCAGCTTTGGCAACGCCGAATGAGGGTCCTCTTTGCCGGTACTCCGGCAGTCGCCGTTCCCTCGCTCGATGCCCTGGTCAACGCCGGCTTTGAGGTCGTCGCAGTCCTGACCCGCCCCGATGCGCCGCTGGGGCGCAAGCGCGTGCTGACGCCCTCCCCGGTTGCCCGGCGCGCGGCTGAGCTGGGCATCGATATCATCCACGCGGCCAAGGTGGACGCCGGCACCACCGCACGCATCTCGGCTGCCGCGCCTGACGTGGCAGCCATCGTTGCCTACGGCGGCCTGGTCCCGCCGGCCGCGTTGGCCGTGCCCCGCCACGGCTGGGTCAACCTGCATTTCTCCCTGCTGCCGGCGTGGCGTGGAGCAGCGCCGGTGCAGCGGGCCGTGATGGCCGGAGACGGCCTCACCGGTGCCGTCACCTTCCGGCTTGAAGAGGGGCTCGATACCGGTCCCGTCTTCGGGACGCTGACCGAGCCGGTGGGCGCCAACGACACCGCGGGCGACCTGCTCGAGCGGCTGTCGCGCAGCGGAGCGGTCCTGCTGGCCCAGACACTGTCCGCCATCGACGCCGGACAAGCGGTGCCGCAGCCGCAAACGGGCGATGTCACCCTCGCCCCGAAGCTGACCTTGGACGACGGCCGACTCACCTGGGCCCACCCGGCGCTTGCCATCAGCAGGCAGGCGCGCGGCGTCACCCCCGAGCCGGGAGCCTGGACCATGCTGGATGGCCAGCGGATCAAGCTTGAGCCGGTCCGGCTCCGGCCGGATGTTGCCGGCCTGGCGCCGGGGTCGGTGTCCGTCCAGGGAAAGAGCGTCATGGTGGGAACGGGATCGCACGCGGTGGAACTCACCCGGATCCAGCCCGCCGGCAAGAAAATGATGGCTGCCGCCGACTGGGCGCGCGGGATGGCTTCTATGGAGGGCGTGGTGTTCGAATGAGCGGTTCCGGAGAAAACCCGGGCGGCCAGGGCAGGCCCGGAGGGCGGGGGAACGCCGGGCGGAACGGCCAAGGCGGCAGCGGCGTTTCCGGCGGCCGCGGTCGAGGCAGCGGTGGTTCCGGCGATGCCAGCCGGCGGAACGCCAAGGGACGGGAACGCAACCGCGGGCCGCAACGGAGCTTCACCGAGCAGGCGCCGTCGCAGCGGACCCGGCGCGCCGACCCCGCACGGCTGGTGGCCTTCGAGGTTTTGCGCGCCGTCGCACAGGAGGATGCCTACGCCAACCTGGTGCTGCCCGCACGGATCCGGCACCACCACCTGGACAAGCGGGACGCCGGCTTCGCCACCGAGTTGAGCTACGGTGCGCTGCGCAGCCAAGGCACCTACGACGCCATCCTGGCCCGGTGCGTGGACAGGCCGCTTGACCAGCTTGATCCGGCCGTCCTCGACGCCCTCCGGATCGGCGTCCACCAGCTGCTGGCCATGAGGGTCCCGGCCCATGCGGCATTGGACCAAACGGTTGGACTGGCCCGCGCCGTCATCGGTGCAGGCCCTTCGGCACTGATCAATGCAGTCCTGCGCAAGGTCACGGCCCGCACCCTTGATGAATGGCTGGACCTTCTGGTGGCGGGCGAAACCGACGACACGAAGATCGCGTCGCTGCGGTACGCCCACCCGGAATGGATTGTCCGGGCCATGCGGCAATCGCTGGTGGCGCACGGCCGCCCCGCCACCGAGATCAACGCGCTGCTCGAAGCTGACAATGCGGCACCCGTGGTCAACCTGGTGGCGCTGCCCGGGCTCGGGAGCCTGGAGGAAGCCCTGGAAACCGGTGCCAGGCCCGGTGAACTGGTGGAGGGATCCGCGCTGTCCAGCGGCGGGGACCTGGGCCGCCTGGCCTCTGTCCGGGCCGGAACCACCCGCGTGCAGGACGTCGGTTCCCAATTGGTGGCCAGGGCGCTTGCCGCCGTCGACCTCGGCCCGGCGGCGGATGCCGCTGGCGGGCCAACTGCGGCCGTTTCCCCGGAGGCGTGGCTTGATCTTTGTGCGGGGCCTGGCGGGAAGGCGGCATTGCTGGGGGCCCTGGCCCACCAGCGCGGCGCCACGCTCCTGGCGAACGAACCGGCGCCGCACCGGGCAAAGCTCGTGGGCCAGGCCCTGGCCGCGGTGCCGCACGAGAGCTGGCAGGTCCGCACCGGAGACGGCCGCGGTGTCGGAACGGAGCAGCCCGGCGGTTTCGACCGCGTCCTCGTGGACGTCCCGTGCACGGGCCTGGGAGCGCTGCGCCGCCGTCCGGAGTCCCGGTGGCGGCGCTCACCCAAGGACATCGCGGACCTCGGCCCGCTGCAGCGTGAGCTGCTGGCATCCGCGCTGGCAGCGGTCCGTCCCGGGGGAGTCGTTGCCTACGTGACCTGTTCGCCGCATCCGGCGGAAACCACCGCCGTCGTGGCTGACGCACTCCGGAAACGCGACGACCTTGAGCTCCTTGATGCCGGCGCCGCCCTGGACGCGGTCAGCCTCACCGGCAACCTTGGCGCCGGACATGAGTTGACCGCCCAGCTTTGGCCCCATGTCCACCACACCGACGCCATGTTCCTGGCCCTCATCAAAAAGACATCCTGACCCGGAGTGTCCCTGCCAGGGCAGGGACACTCCCGGCAACACCCCCACACCTTCAGCGAAAGGCACTTCCGTGGCGCAATGCTGCATCAACCCGAGCATCCTCTCCGCCGACTTCGTCAACCTTGAGGCCGAACTCCAGCGGATCAGCAACGCCGACGCCGTGCACGTGGACGTGATGGACAACCACTTCGTCCCCAACCTCACCCTTGGGCTGCCGGTCGTGCAGCGGATCCAGGCGGTCAGCCCCGTTCCGCTGGATGCGCACCTGATGATTGCCGATGCCGACCGCTGGGCGCCCGGGTTCGCCGACGCCGGGCTCGCCTCGGTCACCTTCCACGCCGAGGCCTCCATCGCCCCCATCAAGCTCGCGCGGGAACTGCGCAGCAGGGGCGCCAAGGCCGGGATGGCCTTGCGGCCGGCCACGGCGGTTGAACCGTACCTGGACATGCTGCCGGAACTGGACATGCTGCTGATCATGACCGTGGAGCCGGGCTTCGGCGGCCAGGCTTTCCTGGATATCACGCTGCCCAAGATCCGCAGGGCCCGGGAAGCGGTGGACGGTTCGGGACTGGGAGTCGCCATCCAGGTGGACGGCGGTATTTCGGAGGACACCATCGCCCGCGCCGCCGAAGCCGGCGCCAACGTCTTCGTCGCCGGCTCCGCGGTCTACGGTGCGGAGGATCCGGCCGCAGCCATCGAGCTGCTCCGTGCAAAGGCCAGCCGGACGTTACGTGCGGCGACGGAATAACCGGCTGCCCCTGCCGGTTGTGGCACAATAACAACACACATACGTGCTCCGGGGTCGGTGTAAGTCCGAACCGGCGGTGACAGTCCGCGACCCGCGAGCCGGTGCCCTTTCCACAGGGACCCGGCAGACGGTTGAACCGGTGGAATTCCGGTACCGACAGTTAAAGTCTGGATGAGAGAAGCACGTACAGCTGTATCTGCGGGCCTTTGGGCTCCGCAGCGTTCTGCTGTCGTATATCCCCGGAGCCATCGCGGTTCGAGAGGGAAGGAACGACACGAATGAACCCCCAGCGATGGCTCTTCAACGCCACAAGTCCTGCTGCTTCCACGGCAGGCACCAACTCCCCGACGGCCGCCGCATGAGCGGTGCAGTTGAACTGAAACCAGCCGCCGGAGTAGTCACAGCCTTCAGCACGGATGAAATCCGGGCCATGGAGGAAGCCCTCGAGGCAGCCCTGCGCGGTCCGCGCGGCGCCAATCCCTTGGTGGGTGCCGTCGTCATCGGCCCCGACGGCCGCCACCTGGTCACCGGCCACCACCGCGGTGCCGGCACCGCCCACGCCGAAGCCGACGCCATAGCCCAGGCTGCCGCCGTCGGCATGGACCTCTCCGGCTGCACCATGGTGGTCACGCTCGAACCCTGCAACCACGTGGGCCGCACCGGGCCGTGCACGGAAGCGATCATCGCCGCGGGGATCACCGACGTGGTCTACGCCATCGACGACCCCCATGACCCTGCCGCCGGGGGAGCAGCCACCCTCCGCGCCGCCGGGATAAGTGTCCGCAGCGGCCTCGGCGCCGAGGAAGCGCTGGACCTGAACCGGCAATGGTTTGAGGCCGTCGCGGCCAAGCGGCCCTTCGTCACGCTGCACATCGCACAAACCCTGGACGCCAGGATCGCCGCCGAAGACGGCACCAGCCAGTGGATCTCCAGCCCGGAATCGCTGGCGGACAACCACGGTATCCGCGGACGCATCGATGCCATCCTGGTGGGCACGCAGACCGTGCTGGTGGACAACCCGCGCCTGACCGCCCGAAACCCCTCCGGTGGGCTGGCCGCCAAACAGCCCGTACGGGCCGTCATGGGGCTCCGGGACATTCCCGACGACGCAGCAATCCGCGGCGATGACGGCCTGGCCGTCCACCTGCCCACCCGCGACCCCGCCGAAGCCCTGTCCATGCTGTACGACGCAGGCGCCCGCCACATCATGGTGGAGGGAGGATCACGGATCCTCAGCTCATTCCTCTCGGCCGGGCTCGTGGATGAACTGATCATGTACCTCGCCCCCACTTTGCTGGGCTCGGGCACCCCGGCCCTGGACGGGCTGGGCATCACCACCCTTGCCGACGCCCAGCAATGGGAATGGGACCAGTCCGACGGCGGCGCCGTGCGGACGCTCGGCCGGGACCTGAGACTTCACCTAAGACCGCAACGCAGAGTTGCACTGGACCACCAACCAACCCGCGGTACCGCGGAGCAAGCCCAGGGAGGCCGCTGATGTTCACCGGAATTATCGCCGAGCAGGGGCAGGTGCTGTCCGTTGAGCGCGACGGCGACACCAGCGCCACCGTCCGGCTCCACGCACCCGGGTCCACGGAGGGCCTGGCACTTGGCGGTTCGATCGCCGTCAACGGGGTCTGCCTCACGGCCACCGCCATTGACGGCAAGGAGTTCAGCGTCGACGTCATGGGCGAAACACTGCTCCGGAGCACCATCGGCGAACTCGCTGCCGGCGACTCCGTCAACCTTGAACGCTGCGTCCCCGCCGGCGGCCGATTGGACGGGCATGTGGTGCAAGGCCATGTGGACGGCGTAGGTGTCCTGCTGGAAAGGGAAGCCCAAGGCAACTGGGAGCGGCTGCGCTTCGGCGTTCCCGCCAACCTGGCCCGCTACATTGCAGAAAAAGGCTCCATCGCCATCGACGGCGTTTCCCTCACCGTTACTGCCGTCAGCCCCGCGTCCGAGCAGGAACCCTGGTTTGAGGTAGGCCTCATTCCCACGACGCTGGCTGAGACCGGCCTGGGCACCAAGCACACCGGCAGCCGGGTGAACCTGGAAGTCGACGTGCTGGCCAAGTACACCGAACGGCTGCTGGCCTTCCGCGAACCGGCCTCCGCGGCCGGTGCCGGCGAGGCTGCCACCGCTGGAGGTGCACGGTGAACGCCGCGGTACACCTGGACACGCCCGTCGCCGGAGACCCGGCCACCGGCCAGCCGGTGGCCCAGGCGCCGGGCAAAGGCCTGGACCCGATCGAGGACGCCGTGCGCGCCATGGCCGCCGGCCGGCCGGTGCTGGTGGTCGACAATGAGGACCGCGAGAACGAAGGCGACATCATCTTCGCGGCCCAGCACGCCACACCGGCGCTGATGGGCTGGACCATCCGCTACAGCTCGGGCGTAATCTGCGTGCCGCTGACGGGTGCCCGGGCCGATGCCCTGGAGCTGCCCCCGATGACGGCCGTCAACCAGGACGCGAAGGGCACCGCCTACACGGTCTCCTGCGACGCGGCCACCGGCGTGAGCACGGGAATTTCCGCGACGGACCGTGCCTTGACGGCCCGCATCCTGGCGGACCCGCACGCGGTTCCTGCCTCTGTGACCCGGCCGGGGCATATTTTCCCGCTTCGTGCGGTTGAGGGAGGTGTGCGGGAACGCCAGGGCCACACCGAGGCCGCGGTGGACTTGTGCCGCCTTGCCGGCCTGGAGCCTGTCGGGGTGATCGCGGAAGTAGTGTATGACGACGGTGAAATGATGCGCCTGGACGGCCTCAGGACTTTTGCGGCCGACCATGGGTGCCCGCTGATCTCGATCGAGGACCTGGTGGCGTATCTTGAAGCCGGGGCCGGGGGAACCCAGCGCGAGAAGGTCCGGGTCACGCCGGGCGAAGAGAAGGAGAAGCCATGACGGCATCGGCAGCCAGAGACGACAGCCACCAGGACGGCCACAGGGACCACCACTCGGTACCCGGTGCCGGGACCTACCCCGTCAGCGGAGGTCCCATTGTGCAACTGCCCACCGCCTTCGGGGACTTCGTTGCCCAGGCCTGGACCGACGTCCTCACCGGTGTGGAGCACCTGGCCGTGAGCTCGCCCAACGCGCCCACTGACGGCAAGGCACCCCTGGTACGGCTGCACTCCGAGTGCCTCACCGGCGACGTCTTCGGTTCCTACCGGTGCGACTGCGGGGAACAGCTTGCCTTCGCGCTGGAACTGATCCGCGACAACGGCGGCACCCTGCTCTACCTGCGCGGGCAGGAAGGCCGGGGCATCGGCCTCGCAAACAAGATCAAGGCCTACGCGCTGCAGGAAGCGGGCTTCGACACCGTGGAAGCCAACGAACAGCTGGGCCTGCCGGTTGACGCGCGGTGCTACAAAGCCGCGGCCCAGATCCTCGCCGAAATGGGCCTGCACGAGGTCCGGCTGCTGAGCAACAACCCGGACAAGCAGAACAGGCTGGCCCAGGCCGGCGTCAAGGTGGTGGAAATGGTCCCCACCGAGGTCCCCTCCCGCGAACAGAACATCCGGTACCTGCGCACCAAGAAGGACCGGATGGAGCACCGGCTCCTGCTGGACACCAGCGTGGCACCGGTGCCCGTACCGGCCCCCGAATCCCCTTACGACCACGAACAAGACTGAACGGAAATCGACACACCCATGAGCGGACACGGCGCCCCCGACATCGACCTCAGCACCCTCAACCCGGCCGAGACTTCGCAGCTGAAGCTCGCCATCGTGGCAGCCAGCTGGCACACGCAGATCATGGACGGCCTCCTGGACGGCGCCCTGCGGGCCGCGAAGGACGCAGGCATCAGCGAACCCACCGTCCTGCGCGTTCCCGGCAGTTTCGAGCTGCCGGTGGCCGCCGCGCGCCTGGCCCCGCATTTCGACGCCGTGGTGGCCCTCGGCGTCGTGATCCGCGGTGGAACGCCGCACTTTGACTACGTCTGCCAGGCCGCGACGTCGGGCCTCACCGACGTCAGCGTTTCCACCGGGGTGCCGGTGGGCTTCGGCGTGCTCACCTGCGACAACGAACAGCAGGGCCTGGACCGCGCAGGACTTCCCGGCTCCAAGGAAGACAAGGGGCATGAGGCAGTCACCGCTGCCCTGGCCACGGCCGTGGTCCTGAAACAGTACGCATAACTCCGATGTCCAGGTGGCGGGCGCGGTGTGTATTCGCTCACATCGCGCCCGTCATGCAACGGCCCGGGAAGCGCCCGTGCGGCCGCAGCAAGTAGGCTGGAGGGCGTGAAGAATTTCGAGACGCTGTTCGCTGAGCTCAGCGAGAAGGCAGCCACCCGTCCGGAAGGCTCCCGCACCGTCGCAGAATTGGAGTCCGGTGTTCACGGCATCGGCAAGAAAGTCGTTGAGGAAGCAGCCGAAGTATGGATGGCTGCCGAATATGAATCCGATGAAGCCGCGGCAGAGGAAATTTCCCAGCTTTTGTACCACCTGCAGGTTCTGATGCTCGCCAAAGGCCTGACCCTGGAAGACGTCTACAAGCATCTGTAGCCACTGGTCCGGCGCCTGCCGCCGGCCCCGCTGTGGCCTTCATTTGCCTGAAAATCCAGACCTTCCACCCCAGAAAGAATTCCCCATGCTGCGAGTAGCCGTCCCCAATAAGGGCTCCCTGTCAGAAGCCGCCTCCGCCATGCTCTCCGAAGCCGGATACCGCCAACGCCGCGACAGCCGCGAACTGGTCATGGTGGACCCGGACAACGACATCGAGTTCTTCTTCCTCCGCCCCCGCGACATCGCGGTCTACGTCGGCCGGGGAACGCTCGACGTCGGCATCACCGGCCGCGACCTCCTTCTGGACGCCGAGGTGGAAGCCGAGGAGTTGCTGCAGCTTGGATTCGCCGCCTCCACCTTCCGCTTTGCCGGTCCGGTGGGCGACTTCAGCTCTGCCGCAGAGCTCGAAGGCAAGCGACTGGCCACCAGCTACGACGGCCTCCTGCGCAACTACCTCGCCGAACGGGGCATCAACGCCAAGGTGGTCAGGCTCGACGGCGCCGTTGAGTCTTCCGTCCGGCTTGGCGTCGCGGATGCCATCGCCGACGTCGTGGAGACCGGGAACACCCTCAAGGCCGCCGGCATGGAAATTTTCGGCGAGCCCATCCTGAAGTCCGAAGCCGTCCTGATCCGGCGCACCGGCAATGGCGGCGCGGCGAACGGCACCGCCAAGGAAATCGAGGTGCTCATCCGGCGCCTCCAGGGTGTCTTGGTGGCCCGCCAGTACGTGCTGATGGACTACGACATCCGCAAGGAACTCGTGGAAAAGGCCGCAGGCCTGACCCCCGGCCTGGAATCGCCCACGGTCTCGCCGCTCCGGGACTCGGACTGGGTCGCCGTACGGTCCATGGTTCCCAAGAAGGAAACCAACCGGATCATGGATGAACTGTACGACCTCGGCGCCCGCGCCATCCTGGTCAGCAGCATCCACGCCTGCCGCATCTGATCACCGGCACCGCCAGCAGCACTGAATATCCAGGAGTTCCCATGGCAGTAGCAGTACGCGTCATTCCCTGCCTCGACGTCGACGCCGGACGCGTCGTCAAGGGCGTCAACTTCGAGGGCCTCCGCGACGCCGGTGACCCCGTGGAACTGGCCCACCGGTACGACAATGCCGGCGCCGACGAACTGACCTTCCTCGATGTCACGGCCTCCTCCGGAAACCGCGAGACCACCTTCGACGTGGTCCGCCGCACCGCCGAGGAAGTCTTCATCCCGCTCACCGTCGGCGGCGGCGTCCGGGGCGTCGCCGAGGTGGACAAACTCCTCCGGTACGGCGCCGACAAGGCCTCCATCAACACCGCTGCCGTGGCGCGGCCGGACGTCATCGACGAAATCACCCGCCACTTCGGATCCCAGGTGCTCGTTCTGTCCGTCGACGCCCGCCGCACCCGCCCGGGGTCCCGGCCCACGCCGTCGGGATTCGAAGTGACCACCCACGGCGGCCGCACCGGGACCGGGATTGACGCCATCGCGTGGGCGAAGGAAGCCGCCGACCGCGGCGTGGGGGAGATCCTCCTCAACTCCATCGACGCCGACGGCACCAAGGACGGCTTCGACCTCGAACTCATCAAGCTGGTCCGGGCCGCCGTCAGGGTGCCGATCATCGCCTCCGGCGGCGCAGGGGAGCCCGCACACTTCCCGCCGGCGGTTGCTGCCGGCGCGGATGCCGTGCTGGCGGCGTCAATTTTCCACTGGGGCCCGGACGACATGATGTCCCAGGTCAAGGACGCCATCCGGGACGCCGGCTTCGAAGTCCGTTAACCCGACTGGCTCGCAGCTGTTGTCGTTATGAACGCTCTTAACGGCAACAACTGCGAGCCAGTTTCGGTCAGAGGCCTACTTCGGCTGACTGCAGGAGGGCGACGGCGTCCGGCTGGCCTTCGAAGGTGACCAGGGCGTGGCGCGTGCGGCCGTGGGCGTGCATCAGCAGTTCGCCCGGCTCGCCCACGATGGCCACGGAGACAGGCGCCCGCTTGGCGACGTGGCGGGGACCGGACGGACGGACCAGCACGATGCCGAGGTCCACGCCGCGGTACAGGATGGCGGCACGCTTGACCAGTTCGTCCCAGAGCGCATCAGAGTACGCCTCGTCCAGGGCCCGCGGCGCCCACCGGTCCACAGCCCGGCGGACGTCCTCGGTGTGCACGAAGTACTCGATCAGGTTGGCGCTTTCGTCCAGGGCTTTGATGCTCATCGGCGAAAGGGCCGGCGGCCCGGCACGGAAGGTGTTGACCAGCCGGGCGTAGTCCTCGGTGGTGGTCAGCTTGGCCGCAAGCTTGGCAGTGGCCTGGTCGGAGGCCTTGGCCAGTCGCTTGATGATCAAACCGAGCCCGACGGCGGCCTTGCGCTCCCGCAGGTAGAGGTGCGCGGCAAGGTCCCTGGTGCGCCAGCCCTTGCACAGCGTGGGCGCATCAGGGCCGGCCGCAAGCAGGGTCTCGGCCAGGACTTCTCGGGACGGTTCGACGAAATGCATCACTTGTGAAACTAGCACGAGAGCCGCGAAGTTGGGCAGCATCCCACCGCCCGGTGGCGTGCCGTTGTTCACATCGGGAGGGCGGCCGCCAAAGGCACTAGACTTGACCCGATGTCTGAGCAGCCAACCCCCGCCCCAACCGCTGGATCCAACGGATCCCAGGTACCGTCGTCGTCCGCTGAATCCGACCCGGCAACACCCGGCTCCGGACCGCTTCCCGAGGACGTGGCAGCCGCGCTCAAGCGCGATGCCGCCGGCCTGGTGGCAGCGGTGGTCCAGCAGTTCGACACGAACGAGGTCCTGATGCTCGGTTGGATGGATGACGAGGCACTGCGCCGGACCATGACCACCGGACGCGTCACGTTCTACTCGCGGTCCCGCCAGGAGTATTGGCGCAAGGGCGACACTTCCGGCCACGTCCAGTGGGTCAAGTCGGTTGCACTGGACTGCGACGGCGATGCACTCCTGGTGCGCGTCGACCAGGTCGGTGCCGCCTGCCACACCGGCACCCGCACCTGCTTCGACGGCAGGGACCTCACCGTCGTCACAGGCCACGCACGCTAGGCCGGACCGGCTGCCGGGCCACGGCGTCCCAGCCGGCCGCGGCCAACCCAGCAAGCACACTCAAGGTGTCCGGCGCGGCCGGCCCTTCAGAAGAACAGGCGGACAAGCATAGCCATGCAGGACCTTGGAACCATCAGCCCAAGCCTTGAGGAATTCCGGGAACTCGCCGGCCACAGCCGGGTCATCCCCGTCAGGCTCAAGGTACTGGCCGACGCCGAAACACCCATCGGCCTGTACCGCAAGCTGGCGCAGGGCCAGCCCGGAACGTTCCTGATGGAATCCGCGGCCGTTGGCGGCGCCTGGTCCCGCTACTCCTTCATCGGTGCCCGGTCCCGCGCCACCCTGACCACCAAGGACGGACAGGCCCACTGGCTGGGCGAGCCGCCCGCCGGCGTCCCCGTCAGCGGCAGCCCCGTCGACGCCGTACGCGACACCATCGACGCGCTGCGCACCGACCGCTTCGAGGGGCTCCCGCCCTTCACTTCCGGCCTGGTGGGGTTCCTGGGCTGGGAAACCGTCCGGCACTGGGAGCGGCTGGTCAGCCCGCCCGAGGACGACCTGCAGCTGCCGGAGATGGCCCTGAACCTGGTCACCGACATGGCCGTGCACGACAACGTTGACGGCACGGTCCTGCTCATTGCCAACGCCATCAACTTCGACAACAGCTCCGAGCGCGTGGACGAGGCCTGGCACGACGCCGTCGCGCGGGTAAAGGAACTCCTGGCCAAGATCAGCGCCCCCGTCCCGCAGCCGGTCTCCGTTCTGGAACCGGCGGCACTGGATTTTGCGTCCAGCGTCCAGGAACGCTGGGATGAGGCCGAGTACCTGGCCGCCTTGGACCGCGGCAAGGAAGCCATCGTGGACGGCGAGGTCTTCCAAGTGGTGATTTCGCGACGGTTCGAGATGGAATGCCACGCGTCCGCCCTGGACGTCTACCGGGTCCTGCGCAACACCAATCCCAGCCCCTACATGTACATCTTCAGCCTGGCCGACGCCGAGGGCCGCGAATACTCCATCGTCGGATCCTCGCCCGAAGCCCTGGTCACGGTCACCGGCGAGGAAGTCATCACCCACCCGATCGCCGGATCCCGTCCCCGCGGGAAGACAGTGGAAGCGGACAAGGCCCTCGCCGAGGAACTGCTCGCCGACCAGAAGGAACGTGCCGAACACCTGATGCTGGTGGACCTCTCCCGCAACGACCTCTCCAAGGTCTGCGTGGCCGGCACCGTGGACGTCACCCAGTTCATGGAGGTGGAGCGCTTCAGCCACATCATGCACCTGGTGTCCACCGTGGTGGGCAGGCTGGCACCGCAGGCCAAGGCCTACGACGTCCTGAAAGCGACGTTCCCGGCCGGCACCCTCTCCGGCGCGCCCAAGCCCCGGGCGCTGCGCCTGCTGGACGAACTCGAACCGCACCGCCGCGGCATCTACGGCGGCGTGGTGGGCTACCTCGATTTCGCAGGCGACATGGACATGGCCATCGCCATCAGGTCCGCCCTGATCCGCGAAGGCCGGGCCTACGTCCAGGCCGGCGGCGGCATCGTGGCCGACTCCGCGAATCCCACGGAGGCCCTCGAAACCGTCAACAAGGCCGCCGCCCCGCTGCGCGCGGTCCACACCGCCGGCTCCCTGCACAACATCTCTGCGGAATCCCTTCCCGGCCGGACGGAGTCCTGATGGCTGACTCCGGAGCGGCTGCCGGCAGCGCGGGAACAGCGGACAATGCAGGAAAAGCAGGCAAAGCGGGCAAAGCCAAGGCAGGCCGGACCACACCCGCGTGGGCGCGCAAGTCCACGCTGGTCCTGCTGATCACCCTCCTGGCCCTGGCCGCGTTCGGCACCACCACCCAGACGTGGATGACCGCCACCTTGGACCCCAACCAGGCAGGCGCCGCGCAAAGCGTCCTGCCCGTGCAGGGGAGCAAAGCGGCCACCACCGTCACGGCCCTGGCCCTGGTGGCCTTGGCCGGCGGGCTGGCAGCGTCCATTGCCGGCAGGATCGCCCGGTGGGTCATCACCGCCATCATCGTCCTTGCCTCGGCCGGCATCCTGACTGCCGCCGCCACCGTCCTTGCGGACCCGCTGGCAGCGGCGCAGGGAACGATTGCCACCGCCACCGGCGTCTCCGGCAGCCAGGCGCACGTTGAACTCACCGCTTTCCCGGCAGTGGCCGTCGTCGCCGGCTGCCTGCTGGCCCTGGGCGCCCTGCTGATCATTCCCGCATCCCGGCACTGGAAGGCGCGCACCAAATATGACGCGCCCGTCGCAGCCGGGCAGGCGGCGCCGGCCGGACCCGTGGACGAGATCGACAGCTGGGACCGGCTGTCGCGCGGCGACGACCCCACCTGAGCGGCGCCGCCGCCGGCGCCGGAACCGGCGGGACGCCTGACGGTACGCGGGCGGCAACCAAAAAATGGCAGAATGTAAGCAGTATCCATCCTGAGGAGATTTCCATGAGCAAAGCACCTGCGTCCGCTTCCACGTCCGGCACCCGCACGGTGGCCCCCGGCGTCATTGACCACAGCCAGGAACTTGGCCACGGCAACAGCCCGGCCGCCTGGACCTGCGTCATCGTCATGCTCGTCGGCGCGCTCATCGCAGCCATCGCGTTCGTCATCGCCAGCACCCCCATCTTCATCGGCGGAGCCGTGGTCATGGTGATCGGGCTGATCCTCGGTTACGTCATGCGCAAGGCAGGCTACGGCGTCGAAGGCAGCAAGCTGAAGAACTCCGGCCACTGATGGCAACTGTTCTCGACGACATCAACGCCGGTGTCCGGGAGGACATGGAGGCCAGGAAGCGTCTCGTTTCGCTGGCTGAGCTGAAGGACCGGGCCCAGGCCGCCGCGCCCGCACGCGACGCCTGGGCGGCCCTCGGCGGCACCTCCGCAACCCGGGAACAGCTGAAAGTCATCGCGGAAATCAAGCGCCGCAGCCCCTCCAAGGGCGACCTCGCCAGCATCGGGGATCCGGCGTCGCTGGCCAGGCAGTACGCCGACGGCGGCGCGTCCGTCATCAGTGTCCTCACCGAACAGCGCCGCTTCAACGGATCCCTCGCCGACCTTGACGCCGTGCGCGCCGCCGTCGACGTCCCGCTGCTCCGCAAGGACTTCACGCTTGACGAGTACCAGGTCTGGGAGGCCCGTGCCCACGGCGCCGACCTCATCCTGCTGATCGTTGCCGCACTCTCCGACGCCCAGCTCACCGAGTTCAGCGCCCTCAGCGCCGAACTGGGCATGAACGTGCTTGTGGAGACCCACACCGAAGAGGAAATCGAGCGCGCCGTGGCGGCGAACGCCCGGATCATCGGCGTCAACGTGCGCAATCTGAAGACGCTCGACGTCGACCGTTCAGTCTTCGCCTCCTTGGCGGGCCTGATCCCGGGCGACGCAGTGGTGGTCGCCGAATCGGGCGTCCGCGACGCCGAGGACGTCACGCATTACGCCGCAAACGGCGCCAACGCCATACTGGTGGGCGAGGCCCTGGTGAGCCATGCGACTCCCCGGGAACGAATCGCCGAATTCGCTGCCGCGGGTGCCGCCGCGATCGCCGCGCGCTGACGGCACCCCGGCGCACCCTGCATTGCGGTGCCGGCACGGGCCGGCACCGCAGTGCCTGCAATCACCGATCCGGCCCAGGCTGGAACAGCACACTTTTGACCGATCAACTTGGAACAGGACGGGACTGATGGCCGACGCACCCTCAGGGCACGCTGAGAACAACACCGCGGAAGCATTCCTGCAGGGCGGATCCCTCCGCCACGCGCCGGGGCCGTACTTTGGCGGCTACGGTGGCAGGTGGATGCCCGAGTCCCTGATCGCCGCCCTGGACGAACTTGAGGAAACCTTCAACAAGGCCAAGGACGACCCCGACTTCCGGGCCCAGATTGCCGACCTGAACAAGAACTACTCCGGCCGGCCGTCGCTGCTGACCGAAGCCAAGCGGTTCTCCCAGCATGCCGGGGGAGTGCGGGTGTTCCTCAAGAGGGAGGACCTCAACCACACGGGTTCGCACAAGATCAACAACGTCCTGGGCCAGGCGCTGCTCGCCAAGCGGATGGGCAAAACCCGGATCATCGCCGAAACCGGCGCCGGCCAGCACGGCGTGGCCAGCGCCACCGCCGCTGCCCTGCTTGGGCTGGACTGCGTGGTGTACATGGGCGCCGAGGACTGCCGCCGGCAGGCGCTGAACGTTGCCCGGATGGAGCTCCTGGGTGCCAAGGTCATCCCGGTCACCAGCGGATCACAGACCCTCAAGGACGCCATCAACGACGCCCTCCGGGACTGGGTGGCCAACGTCGCCAACACCCACTACCTGCTCGGGACAGCGGCCGGAGCCCACCCGTTCCCCGCCATGGTCCGCTACTTCCACGAGGTCATCGGGGAGGAAGCCCGTGCCCAGATCCTGGAGCAGGAGGGCCGGCTCCCCGACGCCGTCTGCGCCTGCATCGGCGGCGGCTCCAACGCCATCGGCATCTTCCACGGCTTCCTGGATGACCCGTCCGTGAAGATCTACGGCTTCGAGGCCGGCGGCGACGGCGTGGAGACCGGCCGGCACGCCGCCACCATTTCGCTGGGCAAGCCCGGCGTCCTGCACGGCGCCCGCTCCTACCTGATGCAGGACGACGACGGGCAGACCATCGAATCACACTCCATCTCCGCCGGCCTGGACTACCCCGGGGTCGGCCCGGAACACTCCTACCTCTCGGACATCGGACGGGTCAGCTATGAACCCATCACCGACACCGAAGCCATGGAAGCCTTCCGCCTTTTGTGCCGCACCGAGGGCATCATTCCCGCCATCGAATCCGCGCACGCGCTGGCCGGTGCCATCAAGGTGGGCCAACGGCTCGCCGCCGAAGACCCCGCCACCGCGGCGGAGAAGATCATCATCGTGAACCTCTCCGGCCGCGGCGACAAGGACGTGGCCACCGCCGCCGAATGGTTTGACCTGCTTGACAAGGATTCCGCCGAATCGGAAATCGGCAAAGAGGGGGAGCAGCTGTGAACAGCGCAGAGATGACCAGCAAGTCGGCAGCCGCCATTGACCGCGCCCGCGCCCAGGGCCGCTCGGCACTGATCGGGTACCTCCCCGCCGGCTACCCCAGCGTCGAGGACACCATCGCCGCCGGCATCGCCCTGGCGGAGAACGGCGCGGACCTGATCGAGATCGGGATCCCCTATTCCGACCCCGTCATGGATGGCCAGGTCATCCAGGCTGCCACCACCGAGGCACTGGCCAAGGGCTTCCACGTCAAGCAGGTCTTCGACGTCGTCGCCGGCATCACCAGCAAGACCGACGCCGCCGTCCTGGTCATGACCTACTGGAACCCCGTGGTCCGCATGGGCGTGGACGAATTCTCCCGCCGCCTTGCCGAGGCCGGGGGAGCCGGGCTCATCACGCCGGACCTGATCCCGGACGAGGCCGCCGAGTGGATGGCAGCGTCGGACAAGTACGGCCTTGACCGGGTGTTCCTGGTTGCCCCGTCCTCCACCGCCGAGCGCATGCAGCGGACCGTGGATGCAAGCCGCGGGTTCGTCTACGCCGTTTCCATCATGGGCGTCACCGGTGCCCGCACGTCCGTCAGCACCGCCGCCAAAGACGTCGTTGCCGCCGCGCACGACGCCGGAGCGGAACGCGTCTGCGTAGGCCTCGGAGTTTCCACCGCGGACCAGGTCCGCGAGATCGCCGCCTACGCCGAAGGCGTCATTGTGGGCACCGCCCTGGTTGCGGCCCTCCGCGACGGGGGAGTGGATGCCGTCGCTACGCTCACCAAGGACCTCAGCACCGGCCTCGCGCCGGAAGCCGGCCACACCACGGACGGGGCATAACCCATGCAGGCACTGATCCAGGCAGCCGCCCTGGCACCCGCACTGGTGCCGGGCAGCATCCCCAGCCCCAGCTGGTCCGGGTTCGACATCCCCCTGCCGTGGGGCAGCCTGCGGATCCACGCCTACGCGCTGTGCATCCTGGCCGGCATCGTGGTTGGCCTGTGGCTGACCTCGGTCCGCTGGGCCAAGCGCAGGGCCCCCGAGGGCAGCGTCTGGGACATCGTCATCTGGGCCATTCCCTTCGGCATCATTGGCGGGCGCCTGTACCACGTGGTGTCGTCCCCCGATGCCTACTTCGGCCCCGGCTTCGATGGCACCGGCGACCTCTCGCTGATTCCGCAGATCCAGCGTGGAGGGCTCGGAATCTGGGGCGCCGTCGTCCTGGGCGCCGTCGGTGCCTGGATCGGTTGCCGCCGCAGCGGCGTCAAGCTCAGCGCCTTCGTCGACGCCGCCGCACCCGGCCTGCTCCTGGCCCAGGCCCTGGGACGCTGGGGCAACTACTTCAACCAGGAACTCTTCGGCGGCCCCACCACGCTGCCGTGGGGGCTGCAGATCGACGCCAACAACCCGAACTTCCCGGCCGGCCTGCCGGCGGATACCCTGTTCCACCCGACCTTCCTCTACGAATCGCTCTGGAATGTGGCAGGGGTACTCATCCTGCTCGCCCTGGACAGGCGCTTCAACTTCCGCCGGAGCAGGCTCTTCTGGCTCTACGCCATGTACTACACCCTGGGCCGCGTCTGGATCGAACTGCTGCGCATCGACGACGCCGAACAGATCAACATCCTCGGCATCACCACCAGGCTCAACGTGTGGACCAGCATCTTCGTGTTCCTGGCCGCCCTGCTTGCTTTCCTCCTGCTGGGGCTCAAGGGCCGGCCGGAGCCGGACACCGTTTACCTGCCCGGCCGTGAACCGGCCGAAGCAGCCGCGGCCGAAGCAGCCCTGCCCGGGGCAGCCGCCGAGGACGCACAGGAGGTCCGTGATCCGGACACTGTTGTCTCAGATAGTGATTCGCGTGGTAATCTCCCTGATAACCAAAGCGGTTCCCGGCATGCTTCCGATTCCACGGAAGAACCCGCGGCGGCTCCGGCAGGCTCCAAGCCTGGCACGGATGCCACGGCTTCCGGAACATCCGGCAGCACAGCCACAGGACCCGCATCAGAGGCCGGCGCCGGTAAATAGGAAGCCGGCCAGGCAGGGCAGCAGAGCCACCGCTCGAAGGGCCCGAAACCACAATGTCGTGGCATGGGGCCACTCCTGGCAGCAAAGAGATGCTGACGGATGAAGCCCCGGGCAGGTGCCTGCGTAACCGTTAGTTCAGCAGGCTGCGCTGACCTACAATTTCCAGTAATCAACACTTTGTTGTGCCCTTGCAACGGCGCCGACGAGTGGGGCCAACGGTGTCCCTTCCATACGCACGATCAGGAGGAAGGACGTCTCCCATGACCCAAACTCTTAACACTCCCAGCTGGTCCGAACCGGACCAGCCTGAGACTGCACTGTCGCCGTTCAAGCGCTTCGCCGCCATGCCGGAAGCTGCCGGGCTCTACAACCCGGAGCAGGAAAAGGACGCGTGCGGCCTCGCCATCATCGCGACCCTGCGCGGCGAGCCCGGATATGACATCGTCGATGCCGCCCTGACGGCCCTGCGCAACCTTGAACACCGCGGTGCCGTGGGTGCCGACGAGGGCACGGGCGACGGCGCGGGCCTGCTCATGCAGATCCCCGACGAGTTCTTCCGGGCGGTGACCGAGTTCGAGTTGCCTGCCCCCGGCCAGTACGTGGCGGGCACGGCATTCCTGCCTGCCGAGCAGCGTGAGGCCAACGCAGCCAAGGCCGGCATCGAGGGCCTCGCCGCCGACGAAGGCCTGAAGGTCCTCGGCTGGCGTGAGGTACCTGTTGTCGCCGACCTCGTGGGCGCCATGGCCCGCGCCTGCATGCCCTACTTCTCCCAGCCCTTCCTGGCCTCGGCCAATGGTGAGGAACTGGACCGCAACGAACTGGACTCCCGCGCCTGGCGGATCCGCAAGCGCGCCCAGAACAAGTTCGGCGTTTACTTCCCCTCGCTGTCCTCCCGGACCATCGTCTACAAGGGCATGCTGACCACCGCGCAGCTGGAGCCGTTCTACCCGGACCTCTCGGACAAGCGGTTCAAGACCAAGCTGGCAATCGTCCACTCACGCTTCTCCACCAACACCTTTCCGTCCTGGCCCCTGGCGCAGCCGTTCCGGACCATCGCCCACAATGGTGAGATCAACACCGTCAAGGGCAACCGGAACTGGATGCGTGCCCGCCAGTCACAGTTGGCCAACCCTCTGCTGGGCGACTCTCCCGAAGAGCTGTACCCCATCTGCACCCCGGGTGCATCCGACTCGGCGTCCTTCGACGAGGTCGCCGAGCTGCTCTGGCTCTCCGGCCGCCCCATCACGCACTCGATCATGATGATGATCCCCGAGGCGTGGGAAAACCACGCCACCATGGATCCGGCACGGCGCGCGTTCTACGAGTACCACTCACTGCTGATGGAACCGTGGGACGGCCCTGCCGCCGTCTCCTTCACCGACGGCAACCTGGTGGGTGCCACCCTTGACCGCAACGGCCTGCGCCCCGGCCGGTTCTGGATCACCGAAGACGGCCTGATCGTCTTCGCCTCCGAGGTGGGCGTGATCGACGTCGAGCCCTCCAAGGTGGTCAAGAAGGGCCGCGTCTCCCCGGGCAAGATGTTCCTGGTGGACACCGAGGCCGGCCGCATCATCGACGACGAAGAGGTCAAGGCCGAAGTCGCCGCGGCCAACCCGTGGGCCGAGTGGGTCAAGGACAACCTGATCGACCTCAACGACCTGCCCGAGCGCGAGCACGTGGTCCACACCGCCGCGTCGGTGAACATCCGCCAGCGCACCTTCGGGTACACCACCGAGGAACTGAAGATCCTGCTGGGCCCGATGGCCCGCACCGGCGCCGAGCCCCTCGGCGCCATGGGCTCCGACACCCCGGTGGCGGTCCTGTCCAAGCGCCCCCGCCTGCTCTTTGACTACTTCGTGCAGTCCTTCGCGCAGGTGACCAACCCGCCGCTGGACGCCATCCGCGAGGAACTGGTCACCTCCCTGACGTGCGCAATCGGCCCCAACGGCAACCTGCTGGACACCAAGCAGGTGCGCCAGCCGCAGGTCCAGCTGCCGTTCCCGGTGATCAACAACGACCAGCTCGCCAAGATCGCCAACATCGAGGACGCCGACGGCAACCGCGTGGCCATGAAGGTCCGCGGCCTGTACCGCCCGGAGGGTGGCGAGAACGCACTGCGCGCCCGGCTGACCGAGATCTGCGAGCAGGTTTCCGGCGCCATCAACCGCGGAGTCCAGTACATCGTGCTCTCCGACCGTGACTCGAACGCCCAGTGGGCCCCGATCCCGTCCCTGCTGCTGGTCAGCGCCGTGCACCACCACCTGCTGCGCAGCGCCAACCGCACCAAGACCGCCCTGGTGGTGGAGGCCGGCGACGTCCGCGAGACGCACCACGTGGCCGTCCTGATCGGCTACGGCGCGTCCGCCGTCAACCCCTACCTGGCCATGGAATCCGTGGAACAGCTCATTGCCGCAGGCGACGTCACCGGGGTTACCCCGCAGGACGGCGTTTACAACCTGATCAAGGGCCTCGGCAAGGGCGTCCTGAAGATCATGTCCAAGATGGGCATCTCCACTGTTGCGTCCTACACCGGCGCCCAGACGTTCGAGGCACTGGGCCTGGGCCAGGAACTGGTGGACGAATTCTTCGCCGGCACGCACTCCCAGCTCGGCGGCGTTGGCCTGGACGTTATCGCTGCCGAAGTTTCCGCACGCCACCAGATGGCATACCCGGAAGGCGGCATCGAACAGCCGCACCGGCCCCTGCTGGGCGGTGGCGAGTACCAGTGGCGCCGCGACGGCGAACCGCACCTGTTCAACCCGGAGACCGTCTTCCGGCTGCAGCACGCCACGCGTGAGCGCCGGTACGACATCTTCAAGGCCTACACCAAGGGCGTGGACGACCAGTCCACCAACCTGATGACCCTGCGCGGGCTGCTCAAGTTCAAGAACGAGCGCCCCTCCGTTCCGCTCGAAGAAGTGGAACCGGTCTCCAGCATCGTCAAGCGGTTCTCCACCGGAGCCATGAGCTACGGCTCCATCTCCCAGGAAGCCCACGAGACGCTGGCCATCGCCATGAACCAGCTGGGCGGCAAGTCCAACACTGGTGAAGGCGGCGAGGACGTGGACCGCCTGCTGGACCCCAAGCGGCGCTCCGCGGTCAAGCAGATCGCCTCCGGCCGTTTCGGCGTCACCAGCCTCTACCTGACCAACGCCGACGACATCCAGATCAAGATGGCCCAGGGCGCCAAGCCCGGCGAAGGCGGCCAGTTGATGGCGCAGAAGGTCTACCCGTGGGTGGCCCGGACCCGCCACTCGACTCCCGGCGTCGGACTCATTTCCCCGCCCCCGCACCACGACATCTACTCGATCGAGGACCTGGCGCAGCTGATCTACGATGCCAAGCGCGCCAACCCGTCCGCACGGGTGCACGTGAAGCTCGTGTCCGAAGTGGGGATCGGCACCGTGGCCTCCGGCGTGACCAAGGCCAAGGCCGACGTCGTCCTGGTTTCCGGGCACGACGGCGGAACCGGCGCCTCGCCGCTGAACTCGCTCAAGCACGCCGGTGTCCCCTGGGAACTTGGCCTGGCCGAGACCCAGCAGACGCTGATGCTCAACGGCCTGCGCGACCGCGTGGTGGTCCAGGTCGACGGCCAGCTCAAGACCGGCCGTGACGTCGTCATTGCCGCCCTGCTGGGCGGCGAGGAATTCGGCTTCGCCACCGCCCCGCTCGTGGTGGAAGGCTGCATCATGATGCGCGTCTGCCACCTGGACACCTGCCCGGTGGGCGTTGCCACCCAGAACCCTGAGCTTCGTGCCCGCTTCAGCGGCAAGCCGGAGTTCGTGGTCAACTTCTTCGAGTTCCTGGCTGAGGAAGTCCGTGAAATCCTTGCCGAGCTTGGCTTCCGAAGCCTCGAAGAGGCCATTGGCCACGCGGAAGTCCTGGATGCCCGCGACGCGGTCAACCACTGGAAGGCCGACGGCCTGGACCTGGACCCGATCCTGCACGGCCTGGAGTTCGACGACGACGCGCCGCTGCGGAACATGACCGGCCAGAACCACGAGCTGGACAAGCACTTTGACCAGCGGCTGATCACCATGGCCACCGAGGCGCTGACGGACCGCAGCCCCGTGAAGATCAACGTGGACGTCATCAATACCGACCGTTCCGTGGGCACCATGCTGGGCCACGTCGTCACCAAGACCTACGGCACCGACGTGCTGGCCACGGACACGATCGACATCACGCTGAACGGCACTGCCGGCCAGTCGCTCGGCGCCTTCCTGCCGGCGGGCATCACCCTGCGGCTGTTCGGCGACTCGAACGACTACGTGGGCAAGGGGCTGTCCGGTGGCCGGATCATCGTCCGGCCGGACCGTACCAACGTCTTCAAGGCAGAGACCAACGTCATCGCCGGCAACGTCATCGGCTACGGCGCCACCAGCGGCGAGATGTTCCTGCGCGGCCAGGTGGGCGAACGCTTCCTGGTCCGCAACTCAGGTGCCACGGCCGTCGTCGAAGGCATCGGGGACCACGGCTGCGAGTACATGACCGGCGGCCAGACGCTGATCCTGGGACGCACCGGGCGCAACTTCGGCGCCGGCATGTCCGGCGGCACCGCCTACGTGCTGGACCTGCGGACCACCCGTGTCAACAAGCAGGCCCTCGAGTCCGGCGAGCTGCAGCTGCGCGAGCTCGACGCCGAGGACCGCGACATTGTCCATGGACTGCTGGTGAAGCACATCGAAGAAACCGAATCCCAGCTGGCGGCGCGGCTCCTCGAAAACTTTGACGACACCGCTGCCCGCATTACCAAGGTGCTGCCGCGCGACTACGCGGCCGTGCTGCAAACCCGTCTTGACGCCATCGAAGAGGGCCTTGACCCCGACGGCGAAGAAGTATGGTCTCGAATCCTGGAGGTGACCGGTGGCTGATCCACGCGGATTTCTGAAAGTACGCCAGCGTGAAACCCAGCCGCGCCGTCCCGTTCCCGTGCGCATCATGGACTGGAAGGAAGTCTACGAAGCGCAGGAGAAAGGCGTCCTGAAGGCGCAGGCCGGCCGCTGCATGGACTGCGGCGTTCCGTTCTGCCACCAGGGCTGCCCCCTGGGGAACCTCATTCCGGAGTGGAACGACCTCATGTGGCGGGACAAGGGCGAGGAAGCGATTGAGCGGCTGCACGCCACCAACAACTTCCCCGAGTTCACCGGCCGGCTGTGCCCCGCCCCCTGCGAAGCCTCCTGCGTGCTGGGGATCAACCAGCCCGCCGTCACCATCAAGCAGGTCGAAGTTTCCATCATCGACGAGGCGTTCGAGAACGGCTGGGTCAACCCGCTGCCGCCGACGCGCCTGACCGGCAAGACCGTCGCCGTGGTGGGTTCCGGGCCGGCGGGCCTGGCCGTCGCCCAGCAGCTGACCCGCGTGGGCCACACCGTCGCTGTCTACGAACGGGACGACAAGATCGGCGGCCTGCTGCGCTACGGCATCCCCGACTTCAAGATGGAAAAAGAGCAGGTGGACCGCCGCGTCGAGCAGATGAAGGCCGAAGGCACCCGCTTCCGGACCGGCGTGGCCGTGGGGACCGACGTGACGTGGGAGCAGCTGCGCAGGCGCTACGACGCCGTCGTGGTGTGCACCGGCGCCACCGTCCCGCGGGACCTGCCCATCCCGGGCCGGGACCTGGAAGGCGTGCACTTCGCCATGGACTACCTGGTACCCGCCAACCGCGTGGTGGCCGGGGAAGCCATCGAAAACCAGATCCACGCCAACGGCAAGCACGTGGTGATCCTCGGCGGCGGTGACACCGGGGCCGACTGCCTCGGCACCGCCCACCGGCACGGCGCAGCGTCCGTCACTACGCTGGCGATCGGCAAGCAGCCGCCGGCCGAACGTGCCAGCCACCAGCCGTGGCCCACGTTCCCCAACCTCTTCGAAGTGGCCAGCGCCCACGAGGAAGGCGGCGAACGCACCTACCTCGCGTCCACCGTGGAATTCGTTGGCGAGAACGGCAAGCTCACCGGCGTCAAGGTGGCCGAAACCGAATTCGTCGACGGCAAGCGACTCCCCAAGGCGGGCACCGAGCGGGTCATCCCCGCAGACCTGGTGTTCCTGTCCCTGGGGTTCACCGGAGCCGAACCGGCCGGCCTCACCGAACAGGTGCACGCGGACTTCGACGGACGCGGCAACGTGGCCCGCGACGGCTACTATATGACCAACACCGACGGTGTCTTCGTTGCCGGTGACGCCGGCCGCGGGCAGTCCCTGATCGTGTGGGCCATCGCCGAGGGCCGCGCCGCCGCAGCAGCCGTGGACAAGTACCTGATGGGAAGCACTATCCTTCCCGCTCCCGTCGCGCCGACGGACCGCGCCATCGCCGTCCTCTAGGGGTGCATCGAGGGTTCACCTCGCCGACAACTTAACCAATGCAAGAGACCAATAGGGTAGGTATATGAGACGCGCAAAAATTGTGGCTACGTTTGGCCCGGCAATTGCCAGCTACGAGAACACCCTGGCTGTGCTGGAGGCCGGCGTTGACGTCGCCCGCATGAACATGAGTCACGGCGATTACACCGTGCACGACAACACCTACGAAAACGTCCGCAAGGCGGCAGCGGACCTGGGCAAGGCCGTGGCCATCATGGCCGACCTGCAGGGCCCCAAGATCCGCCTGGGCCGTTTCGTGGATGGCCCGCACGCACTCGCGGTTGGTGACATCTTCACCATCACCACCGAGGACGTCCCCGGCACCCAGGAGATCTGCTCCACCACCCTGAAGAGCCTCACCGAGGACGTCAAGGTGGGAGACGCACTGCTGATCGACGACGGCAAGGTGGCCCTTCGCGCCATTGAGGTCGACGACGTCAAGGTGGTTGCCGAGGTGACCGTCGGCGGCATGGTGTCCAACAACAAGGGAATCAACCTGCCCGGCGTGGCAGTCAACGTTCCCGCGCTGAGCGAAAAAGATGAGGACGACCTCCGCTGGGCAATGCGCCGGGGCGTGGACCTGGTGGCCCTGTCCTTCGTCCGGGATGCGTCCGACATCACCCGCGTGCACGAGATCATGGACGAAGAAGGCCGCCGCGTGCCGGTCATCGCCAAGATCGAGAAGCCGCAGGCTGTCGAGCAGCTGCCGGAGATCATCGACGCGTTCGACGCGATCATGGTGGCCCGCGGCGACCTCGGTGTGGAGCTTCCCCTGGAGGAAGTGCCGATCGTGCAGAAGCGCGCCATCGAGCTCGCCCGGCGCTGGGCGAAGCCGGTCATCGTGGCCACCCAGGTGCTCGAGTCCATGATCGACAACCCGCGCCCGACCCGTGCAGAGGCCTCCGACTGCGCCAACGCCGTCCTCGACGGTGCCGACGCCGTCATGCTCTCCGGTGAGACCAGTGTGGGCAAGTACCCGATCGAAACGGTCAAGGTCATGGCCCGGATCATCGAATCCACCGAGGTCCACGGCCTGGAGCGCGTCCCCCCGCTGGGGACCAAGCCCAAGACCCGTGGTGGCGCCATCACCCGTGCCGCCGTCGAAATCGCCGACCAGCTGGACGCCAAGTACATCTGTGCGTTCACCCAGTCCGGCGACTCCGCCCGCCGCCTGTCCCGCCTGCGGCCCATCAAGCCGGTCTTCGCGTTCACCCCGGTGGAACAGGTCTGGAACCAGATGGCGCTCACCTGGGGCATCCAGCCGGTACTGGTGCAGATGGTGGACCACACGGACGCCATGACCGCCCAGGTGGACCGCAGCCTCGAGGAAATGGGCCTGGTGGAAGATGGTGACCTGGTGGTCATCGCCGCCGGTTCGCCTCCCGGAAAGGCCGGTTCCACCAACTCGCTGAAGGTGCACAAGGTAGGCGACCTGGCCGACTCCACCCGCGCCGGTGAAGTCAGCAGCAACAAGGAAAAGCTCGGCCCCTGGCCGGAAAAGAAGAAGAAGGCCTAGCCTGGTCTTCGGATAAAGCAAAGGACCCCTGCCGGTTGGCAGGGGTCCTTTGCTTTGTGCTGTGCGCGTTAGGGGACTTTACGCGTGGGGCCCGGGCCGCCGTCGTAATTCTCTGGGCCCCGGCCGGAGCGCTAGTTGACCTGGTTGATGATGGTTTCGGCGACCTCGCGCATGCTGAGGCGGCGGTCCATGGAGGTCTTCTGGATCCAGCGGAAGGCCTCCGGCTCGGTCAGGCCCATCTTGGTGGTCAGCAGGCTCTTGGCGCGCTCCACGAGCTTACGGGTGGCGAACTGCTCCTGGAGGTCGGAAACCTCGCTCTCGAGGGCCTTGATTTCCTCGTGGCGGGAAAGCGCGATCTCCAGGGCCGGGATGAGGTCGGCGGGCGTGAACGGCTTCACCACGTAGGCCATGGCGCCGGCGTCGCGGGCACGCTCCACCAGTTCCTTCTGGCTGAAGGCGGTCAGCAGCACCACGGGGGCGATGCGTGCCTTGACGATCTTCTCGGCCGCTGAAATGCCGTCCATGACGGGCATCTTGACGTCCATGAGGACCAGGTCCGGCTTCAGTTCCTCGGCGAGCTGGACGGCCTTCTCACCGTTGTCCGCCTCGCCCACAACGTCATAGCCTTCGCCGCGCAGGATCTCGATGATGTCGAGGCGGATGAGGGTTTCATCCTCCGCCACAATAACGCGGCGCGCCGGCTGGGACGTGGGCTTGGACTCCGTCTGTTCAGTCACGGGATCTCCTTGAAAAGGTACGGCGGGACATCACTATCTTAGGTGCCACCGCGGCTGTACTTGGCTTGCAGGGTTTGTTTGCGGCGACGGCGGCGCGATTCTGGAATTCAGCCTATCTGCATGTAGAGTAATTCCGCGTACGTGAAGCGATCGCGTTGCTCACAGTCAGCTGTGGGCGTAGTGTTTCACTCCATGTATTCCGCGCCCGAGTGGCGGAATTGGCAGACGCGCCGCACTCAAAATGCGGTATCGAAAGGTGTGTGGGTTCGAGTCCCACCTCGGGCACAGTGTTTACGCAGGTCAAGGGCCTGTTTCTTCTTTGGGTGTTGACAAAAACGCCCAAAGTGTTGACAGCGGCGTACCGTTTTTGTGTGGCCAGCATTCGCAAACGCACCAAAAAGGACGGTTCATCGTCCTACATGGTGCTGTGGCGGGACCCGAAGAGCCGCGAGCAACAGGGCCTCACAGTCGCTAGTCTCACCGAGGCTGAAACCCTAAAGAGGTTGATGGACGCCAACGGCCAGTCCTTCGAAATCGTTCTTTGGCATCGCACGGTTCCTCCAGCAGTGTCAGGCCCAGTCCCTCTGTTCGGCGGAGAACTTCCAGGGCCTCGTTTGCGGTCCAGCCACGGTTGGCGTCGAGATAGATCTCGACGTCCTCCCCCAGCCCTTCGCGCAGTACGCGGCACGCCTCAATGTCGAGTGCGAGCGGCCGGCGCCCTACCTTGAGCTTGAAGGTGGTGATGCCGTATGTCTCGCCGAAGCGCTGTGCCTCGTCGAGTAGTTCTACCGCCGGGCGGAAGCCGAGCATGTGGCTGACCCGCATGCGGTCGGTGTAGCCGCCGAGGAGCTTGTGGACCGGTGTTCCGAGAGTCTTGCCGATCGCGTCCCATATGGCGATGTCGATGGCTCCCTTGGCGACGTGGTTGTTAACTGTCCGCCCCAGTACCGCGTGAATCCGTTCCCGGTCCAGAACCTCGGTGCCCAATAGCTGTGGAGCGAACACCTTGTCGATGATCGCCGTGATGGATTCCTGGGTCTCCCCGTAGGTGTAGGGGCGGGGAGGAGCGTCAGCGATTCCCACGACTCCGTCGTCCGTGTAGACGCGGATGAGGACGTGGTCGGCGGTGGCGACCTCGCCACTGGCGAATTTCAAAGGGTGCGTGTAAGGGATCGCATACGGGATCGCTTCGATCCGCTCGATTTTCACGGGGCGGTCCTTCCGGTCTCAGCCTAGGGTGTGGCAGCGCAAGAGGGGGTCTGAATGCTGGCGTGGGACGGGAACTTCCGTTGCGGGATCCAGGGACAGATCCCGCAACGGCAGCTCGGACCTTCGCTTCTGGTTAGGAAGAGGGGTCCAGGATGAAGTTGTAGCTGGTCTGAACTCCATGCCCATCGGGGCCAGGCTGGATGTCGAGCATGAGCTCTGGCTTGGTTGCGGTGGCGATGTCGTCCTCGTTGTGCGGGTCTCCCGGGAAGTAGAGCTGCGCGGTCAGAAGCTCGTGCCCTGGAGCTGAGACTTTCAGGTGCAGGTGGGCCGGGCGCCAGGCGTGCCAACCCGCAGCGTTGATCAGGTGACCGCATGCCCCGTCGGTTGGGATCTGGTACGGGGCCGGCTGGATCGTATTGATCTGGAAGTTGCCCTCCTCATCGGCGATGAACGTGCCGCGCAGGTTCCACTCGGGGATGTTCGGTGCGAACTGGGAGTAGAAGCCGTCCTCGTCGGCGTGCCACAGCTCGATCCTCGCCTTCGGGAGGGGGCTGCCGTCGGTGCTGCGGACCTGTCCTTGGAAGAGCAGCGGGGTGCCCTTCTCCTCAGGGCGCATGCCGATAGTTGCCGGGCTTTGGTGTTCCGGCGAGTTCGGGACGTAGTAGGGCCCTTCGATGGATCCCTTGTTGCCCTTGCGGTGACTGGTTGCGACCTCCTCGACGGAGTGCTCCAGCCAGACGTCCAGGAACAACGGCCATTCACCGTCCTCACCGACCTGGATCAACCAGGCCTTGAGAGCGTTGTACTCCTCGTACGTGACCCGTTCCTCGAGCACGATATCGTTCGCGGACTTAATCAGCCGGCCGGCGAGCAGGGCGACACGCTCTTGGTTGGCGGCTGCGCTGGTCTGCTTGTTCTCACGGAATCGCTGTGTTGCGTTAGCGCCGGAGGCGGCAGCGGTTGCTTGTGCGCTCATGTCTGGTGTTCCTAATACTTCAGGTGGGTGTCTTGGGGTCGCTAGAGCTTCAGGAGCTTCGCAGCGTTGGTGCGTGCGATCTTGGTCAGATCGTTTTCGTTGAGTTCCAGGTTGTCGAACCAGGTTGCAGCCTCGTCCATCCGCTCGAACGGGTAGTCGGAGGAGAACAGCAGCCGGTCTGCCCCGATTTCCTGGATGGTGTTGAGCAGTGCAGGGGTTCGGAAGTTGCCGCTGGTCGTGAGGTAGAAGTTGTTGCGCAGATAGTGTCCGAAGCTTTTCTCGATGGAGATGCCGCGGGGAGCGACGGCCACCCTATGATCGGTGCGCCAGATGTTGAAGGGCAGCAGCTCACCCAGGTGGCCGAGGATGATCTGGATTCCGGGGTGCCGGTCGAACAGTCCACTGCCCATCAGCCGCAGCGCGTGGGTACCGGTTTCGACGGAGAATGCCCAGGCGGACCCGTACAGCCACGGGTGTCCGTCGTACTGCGGGCTGCGTGAAGCCAGCGGGTCACGGGGGTGAAGGTAGAGGGGCACATCGAGTTCCTCGACCGTGGCCCAGAACTCGGCGTACCGCGCGTCGTCCAGGTACACCACCGTGTCCTCGGTACCGATCTGCGAATAGCCATTCACCAAGGCCCCGACAAGGCCCAGGTCAGTCACGGCGCGGCGCAGCTCCGCGACGGCGGCGTCGGGGTCCTGCATCGGAAGTGCTGCGAAGGAAGCGAATCGGTCCGGATTGTTTGAGACCTGTTTGGCGGCGTAATCGTTCAGTCGCTTCGACCAGTCCACGGCCTGCTCGGAATTGTGCAGCGACTGGATGCCGGGCGACAGCAGCGACAGCACGGACTTTTCGATTCCGCACTTGTCCATCAGGCGAAGCCGGTCTTCGTGGATGTCGAGCAGCATGTCCCGGCGTGCGGGCCATGCGTCGGCGGTGAAGTGCTCCGCGGACTGCTCAACGATGTTGGGGTCGGTAGCACCGAAGTGCTCTTCAAGGGCGATCTTGGCAACCATGAATGTTCATTCCTTTGGCATAGGTGAAGGGCGGTGTGGCCGTAGGGCCAGACCGAGAAAGGGTTGGGAGTGGGCTAGTAGGCAGCCACGTCGAGGTGAGCTGCCGAGCTGACGGGGAGCGGGAGTCGGGCATCCTGACGTTGGAGCTCTGCCTGCACCGTGTAGGTGTCGCAGAGCCTGTCCAAGGCGATGTGGGCGGCGGCGATCCCGGCCGCGTGGCCGGTGGCGAACGCTGTGCCCATGACCCTTAGTGATGACCCGGCTGCTTGGTCTCCGTCGAGGACTCGGCCGGCGGCGAAGAGGTTGGTCCGGTTTACGCTCTTGAGGCAGTCCAGGGGAATGCCGAAGTAGCCCGGGTCGGCGATGAATTTCCATATCGAGGGGACTCCGGGGCCGGGGTGGTATTCCATTGGCCAGGCTCCAATGGCTACGGCGTCTTCGCGGGGTTCCGGGAGGAGGATGTCTTCTTCCGTGAGGCGCAGGGGTGCGACGACGTGTCGGGATTCCCGGGTGCCGAGCTCGGGTCCGGTGGAGACGATGTAGGCGTTCTCGCAGCCGGGCACAGTTTTGAGCGCTTGGAGGTATGCCTGGGCCTGCAGGCGGGCGTGGGCTTCTGCGCGGCTGGTGTCCGTGGCGCTACGGGCGTCGTAGCCCTCGTCCACCAGGTAAGTGATGATGTCTCCGGAGAGCGGGAGTCGGGCGACGAGTCCGGTTTCGGCGAGGAGGTTCGGCATGCCGGCCGCCTTGCTGGCAGTGACCGCTTTCTTCAGTGCGGCGCGTCCGGCATCGACGTCCAGGGGTATGCCGCCGAAGCGGACTCCGAGGGTGCCGTTTTGGACTTTGCCGTCCCGGCCATATCGCACTTCCGCCCCGCTGTGGTGAGCGAGGTCTGCATCTCCGGTAGCGTCGACGAACGCGGCGGCTGTGAAGTAGTGCAGTCCTTCGTGGTCTGCGACGTTCACCGCGGTGATCGATCCGTTGTCATCTGTCTCGGCACCCACGATGAGGGTGTGAAGCCGAACGTCCACGCCCGCTTCCGCGCACAGCTCATCGAGGACGAATTTCACATCTTCTGGTTCGAAGACGACCGTGACCGCGTTGTATTTCCGTGGTTCGCTGACAGCCCCCAGCCCGCGGAGTCGGGCGTAGACCTCTTCCATCACGCCGAACACGACCTGCCGCTGGTCTTCCTGGGTGAAGATCCCGGCATAGGTGACCACATTGCGGAGGGTTGCGGCCCCGCCCAGGCAGGGCCCCTTCTCAAGGAGCAGCGTGCGCGCGCCGGTACGACTGGCGCCGATGGCTGCAGCCACTCCTGCCGAGCCGCCGCCGGCGATGATGACGTCGTAATGGTTGTCCAAAGTCTTGCCTTTCAAGGTGTTGCTTCAGGTGTAGAGGTGTTATCGGGCCGGCTCGGAGGCCGCTACCGGGACGTTTTTGCCACTGTTGGTGTTTGCCGGTCGGATTGCCAGCATGGGAATGACGGCGAGCAGGGGTCCTGCCGCCAGGGCGAGGAAGGCTAGCTGGAAGGAGGATGTGGCGCCGAAGATCATGCCGATGACGGTCGGGACGATGGTGCTGCCCAGTTGCCAGAAGGCGTTGATGCCGCCGGCGGCGGATCCGGCGAGTTTTTCTCCCGCAAGGGAGGGGATCATGGCGAGCATGATGGGGCTGTAGACGTAGGCGGCGATGCCCAGCAAAGGTGCGATCCAGAGGAACTGCACGTTGTTGGTGGCCATGCTGAAGGCGATCAGGGTGGCCGAGAATGCCAGCAGGATGATGATGGTGAGGTTACGTCGGGACATCTTGATGGCATCGGAAACGAAGCCGATGAGGGGCTTTGAAAAGATAGCTGCGGAGCCGAAGATCACGACGACGACGCCCGCCTGGACCGGGCTGATGCCGATGCCTTTGGTCATCAGGAGGTTGGACCAGGTGACGAACCCGTAGGTGCCCCAGAGGGCGCCGAAACCGGCCAGGCCGAGCATGAGGAGGTTCCTGTTGCGCAGGAGCGGCATGATCTGGGGCCGGGTTTTCTCTTGGGGTTCTGCTTGCCGTTTTCCGCCGCGCAGGAAGATCAAGCAGAGAATACCGAGGCCGAGGGAGATGAACCCGAACAGGTGGTAGGAAGTCCGCCAGCTTGATTGCTGAATCAGGGACGGGACCACGGCATTGGCGATGACGAGGCCCAGGGAGGTTGCCGTCATAAAGATACCCATTGCCGTGCCGCGCTTCTCCGGCCGGAACCAGTTGGCGATGAGCCGGACGCCTCCGCCGAATTCTGCGCCCGCGAACAACCCGATACAGGCTTGGAACACAAGGCCCATGTCTTTGGATGTCGATTCACCGAAGGCGAGCATGAAGGAACCAGAGAGCAATATGCTGAGCCCGACTATGAGCCGGCCACCCAGCCAGTCGGCAAGGAAACCACCGAAGAGGTTGGAAACGACGTAGCCGATGTAATAGGTGGTCGCGAACAGGCCCAGGCCGGCCACGGCAACGCCCAGGTCCTCGCCAACAAAGCCCGCCGCGGGGCCCCAAGTAGCGCGGTCAACCGAGGTCATGGTGAAAGCAGCCCAGGCCAATGTCAGGATCACCCAACGGTATGGTGACTGGCGGATCGCAGGTAGCGAAGTCGTCATTGACTTTCTTTCTTTGAGGCAATTAACAGAAGGATGAAAGGGCTGCTGCAGCTGGTCCCTGCTGTGACGGTCTAGAGTCGTTCCCATAACCAGGGGCCGCTTCTATGTCGCACATCACAATATAGAAGCCCTGAATTGCAGGTATCCAATACTCTTTTCCACGAGGGGGCATACCCTGAAGTTATGGGTCCACCACCTCAGATACTTAGTGGAGAGGAAGCGGCATGGAACTTCGGCAACTGCGCTACTTCGTGGCCGTGTTCAACCAGAAGTCGATTTCCCGGGCCGCTGAACAGTTGCTCATATCCCAGCCGGCCCTGACCAGACAAATCCGCCTCCTGGAACACGAATGCGGAACGCCCCTCTTCGAGCGGCTGCCGAAGGGCACATTCCCCACCCCCGCCGGCGTGGCCCTGCACAAACACGCGCTCACCATGCTTGCGATGGCCGGGTCTGCCAGAGAGGTAGCGCGCCAAGCTGGGCCAGTCAGGCAACCTGTTGCTGTTGGGCTGGCGCCGGGCCTGCCTTTCGAGTGGGTGGACCGGCTCCTGACGACGGTAAGTGCACAGGTTCCCTTGGCTGAGCTGGAGTTGACGGACGGAGACACGACAAGCCAGTTAAGGATGGTCCGGGAAGGGCGCCTTGATATTGGCTTGGTTCATCAGGAGCCTTCCCAGGACCTGGTCGGCGGCCATGTCCGGAAGGAGTTCTTCGGGCTCGCCTGCCGTCCGGGCCTTCCGGCGATTGGCGACGAGACAAGCTGCCGGCTGGCCGACGTTCATGACCAACCAGTGCTGATTCATTCCAGGGAGCAATTCCCCCTCGGCCATGACCGGCTGTTGGCAACCTCCCATGAGATGGGTTGGGCCCCAGCCTGGCGAATCGCCACGTTCAACGAGCACGCCCGGGCGTGTGCGGACTCCACGTCGTCCGTCGCCGTAATGCTGACCGAAGCAAGCGCACACCGCCTCCTGCCCGATTGGCACTGGAAACAACTCGTGGACCCAGCCATGGCCCTTGAGACATGGCTGGTCCGCCAACCCGTCACGCGTGGAATCGTCGAAAAAGTTGCCGACATCATTCTCGCAACATTCCAATAGAGGGAGCGCCGGTTCCAGCGAGAATGCCAACGGCCTTCTTCGCCAGTATTTTCCTAAAGGTATCGACGTCAACACTCTCGGTGCTGAAGAGAGTGGATGACCGCAATTGACCCCAATTATGGACAGTGAGGATTTGGGCATCAGCGTCTCCCGGAGGAGTCCCGGTGGCTCTGACGGTTGCCGCCCTTTATTACGCGATGACCGTTATTACGCGATGACCGTTCGAGTTCGGGTTTCCGACGAGTTTGTTGCTTCGGGTTCGTGGGCTGGCGGGTGTGGGTCCGTGGACAGCAGGCGGGTAAACCGGTGTGCTGCTTGGACGACGGCGGTAATAAGCTCTTCAGCTGGCGTTCCGGCGATGCGGTGGTTGGGAATCGTGGCTGTGACTGATCCGCCGACGGCGCCGTTAATGAAAAACGGGGCTGCTATTCCGTGCGCGTCGGGGACTCTTTCGCTGTCGGTGGTGGCCCAACCCCGCGTGCGGATGTCTTCCAGCTCTTCTGCCCGGGCATTGGCTTCATGGGTGATCGGTGCGCTCGTGGTCTGCGGTAGGTAGGCGAGGATTGCCTTGCCTGCCGCTCCTGCTGTAAGCGGTGTTTCCGATCCTTCATCCAGCACGTACCGGACATTCCGGGCGCACATGTGGGATCTGGCGATGTAGGCCCTTTCTTGGTAGGCGTCATAGAGGGCGAGCGTGATGGTTTCACCGGTCTGTTCGCTGAGGGACAGGAGGTCTTCGTCAACGATTTCAGACAGTTCGTGATTGGTGCCCAAGGCGGCGGACATCGCAGCAGGGTCGGGCCGATTGTCCAGGTGCGTTCGCGGCGTGTGCCCTCCCGACATGCGCATTTCCTGATTCGTTGGCCACGTCCCGCTCAGAATCGCCCTTGTGGGTGGGGACTTGGGCTGCTGGCAGGCGAAGATCGCGGCCGCAAAACCGCAGCGGCTCCGGCCCCCGGTCAGGTGGAACTTGATGCTCTTCCGGTCAGGATGTCGTTGCAGTAAGGATTACCCGAGTGATGGTGATAGCCGCCACCACTAGCACAAGGCCGGCGAATGATTTCTGCAGGACAGGCCCGCTGACCCGCTTGGATAGTTGCGCCGATACTAGCGCTGCCGCCATTGATGGCACTACGAATGCTACTGCTACTGCCCAGTCAGGACTCGTGGTTCCCGCGTGTGCAAGGATTCCGGCAAAAGAGTTGATGATAGCGATGACGAGCGAGCTTCCGATAGCCAGTCCAATCGGGAGACCGAGGATCAGCATGAGCGCCGGAACGGTGATGAAACCGCCTCCGATTCCGAGCAATCCGGTAAGGAAACCTACGAGCGCGCCCACAGCCAGCCCACGTACTAGCCAAAGCCTCGGGCGAACGCCAATGTCTTTGCCGCGTGGACGGCTCCTGAGCATCTGCGTGCCTGCGGCGATCATAAGGACCGCGAAGGCGAGCAGCACGACGTTCTCTGGAAGAGAAGCCCCTGCGAGTGTGCCAAGGAACGCGGTAGGGATTCCGGCGGCACTAACCGCCAGCACGGTCTGCCATTGCACGCCCGCGCGCAGACGCGGAAGGAGGGCGGCCACGGGTCCGACGGCGCCCATCACCAGTGACGTTGAGATAGCCGTCCCAAGAGGAATCCCGACCAGGTACACCAGTGCAGGGACCGCTAGGATTCCGCCTCCTGCGCCCAGTAGTCCCGTTAGTCCGCCGATGACCAAACCAAGTATTCCAACGCTGATCAGCATCGTATTGACTCCTATCACTCGTTGAATTTTCGAGGACGCCACTCCGGCCGCCTTTGACGGGCAAGCATATTTCGGGACGCATATGGCCGGCTTACGGCCCCAAGCATACAGACCGAGTACTCGGTCTGTAAATACCGCCAGGCGGGTCGGCGCAGTAACTTCCAGCTAAGTGAGGGTGAGTATGGGCAAAAATCTTTCCCAACAGACCGAGTGAACGGTCCGTTTCGTGATATTGTGGTTTCCATCACGTCGGGACTTGGTACTCCGGTCCCTCACCACACATAGAAAGCGATGAGACCCATGGTTGTGTCTGATCCGGCTGCAGGAGCGACGTTGCCGTCCCCTGTTGTCTCTGTCCCCAAAGAAAAGGCCAAGGCCAGCGTTATCGCCGCCATGGTGGCCGCCCGACTGGGAATCATGCTTGCTCTGAGCACTCCGGCGCTGGCCGGAATGACCCTCAAGGTGCAGACCTTGGTGGCTCCTGGCGACGTGGCCCTAACGCTTGGCTCGGTCATTTCCATGGGGGCCTTCGCGGCACTCTTTTTTGATCCGGTGTTTGGCCGGCTCAGTGACCGTACGGTAGGCCGATTCGGGCGCCGGCGCCCTTGGCTCGTCTTCGGTTCTTTGGGGTTGCTGGCGAGCCTGGTGGTTATCGCTCTCGCGCCGAACGTCGTAGTCCTGGGCCTTGGATGGTTCTTCGCTCAGGCACTTGGCAACGCTGCGGTTGCCGCGCACACCGCGTCCCTGGCAGACCAGATTCCGCAGTGGCAGCGCGGCAAGGTCAGTGGGATGATCGGCATCGCCCAGCAAGCTGCCGGACTGGGCGCAGCATATTCTGCGAGCTTCCTGGGCCAAAACATGCTCCTTCTCTTTCTCGTGCCGGGAGTCGTAGGACTGCTGCTCGTGGCTGTCTTCGCCTTTGTGCTGCCAGACCAGCCAATGTCCCGTCGCCCAGCATCGGAAGGGGGGTTGCGCACCGTTCTGAAGACTTTCTGGGTCAACCCTGCCAAGCACCCTGACTTCGCCTTCGCCTGGATCTCCCGCTTCCTCGTGGTGCTGGCGATGTTCATGTTTGTCACTTTCCGTCTCCTCTACCTGCAGCAGGACCTGCAGCTGGAGAAAGCCGATGCCGTCAGCGTTATGGCGACCGGCGTGCTCATCTACACCGTGGCACTCATGATCGCCGGCCAGGCCGCAGGCTGGCTTTCGGACCGACTTGGACGCCGCAAGGTCTTCATCTGGGTCTCAGCCGTCATCTTCGGCCTCGGCACATGGATACTCAGCCAAGCCGGCTCAGCATCCGGTTTCTACTGGGCCGAACTTGTCATTGGCATAGGTTTCGGCGTCTACGTCGCAGTTGACCTTGCCCTCGTAGTCGATGTTCTTCCCAGCCCCGATGACGCCGCCAAAGATCTGGGAGTATTCAACATCGCCATGGCAGGACCCCAAACCATTGCGCCGGCGATCTCGGCAGCGCTGCTCGGACTCGGTGGAGGCGGTTATGACCTCCTGCTTACCGTGGCGGCTGCCGTCGCGCTACTTGGCGCACTGGCCATCCTCCCTGTGAAGAAGGTCCGCTAAGCGGCTGCGTCTACTACAAGCGCACAAACAGGACAGGAGTCCACGAATGAGTAGTAACACGAGCAACAAGGCAATTGAAGATGCAATCGCAACCCTGGACCTGACTTCAAAGGTCAAGCTTCTCTCGGGTGCCCGGATGTTCAGCCTCTGGGGTGAGCCCGCAATCGGGCTTGAGGAAATAGTTATGTCGGATGGGCCAACAGGGGTGCGAGGGCCACTGGTTGTCGGTGGACGGGTCAGCTGCCTGTTGCCGAACGCGACCCTCATTGCCCAGAGCTGGAATGTGGACGTCATGGACGAGGTGGGGGAGATTCTCGCCGATGAAGCCGAGGACCAACAGACGCATGTGGTTCTTGGCCCAACTGTGAATCTCCATCGAACTCCGCTGGGCGGTCGCCTCTTTGAGTGCTTCAGCGAGGATCCCGTTCTCACGGGCCATCTCGGGGCAGCTTACGTGCGCTCCCTTCAAAAGCGTGGCATCGGCGCAACGCCGAAACACTTCCTGGCTAATGAATCCGAAACCGAACGAACAACCGTGGATTCCGTGGTTTCGGATTCTGCACTCCGGGAACTGTATCTGCTGCCCTTCCAGATTATTGTCGAGGATGCCCAACCGTGGACGATCATGGCCTCCTACAACCGCATAAACGGAACCACCGCCACCGAACACGATCAGCTCCTGAACAAGATCCTGAAGGAGGAGTGGGGATTCGATGGGTTGGTGATGTCCGATTGGCTCGCGACCAAAACGGCGGTCGAGAGCGCTAACGGAGGCCTTGACCTCGTCATGCCAGGCCCGGATACCCCGTGGAGTCGGTCCCTTGTGGCGGCGGTGGTAGCCGGCGACGTTACTGAGGAAACAATAGACGATCATCTTCGCAGGCTCCTGAGGCTCGCCCACCGGGTGGGTGCCTTCACTGGCACCCGCACTTGGGCGCGGAATGTGCCTAGCCCCGACAGTCCAACACTCCGCGAGCAGCTCCGCCGGCTCGCCGCCGGCGGCATGTCGGTGCTGGTCAATCGTGACAGAACCCTCCCGCTCAGCAAAGATTCTGACGAGCGCATTGTGGTCATCGGTCGCCATGCCATTGACACAGTCGCGCAAGGTGGCGGATCGGCTATCGTGAGGCCGCCATACGTTATCAGCGCCGCGAAGGGCATCACCGAGGCCCTTGGCAAGGATCGCGTGACCGTCGTGGACGGCGTCCAGACCCGAACGCAATGGTTGGCAGCGAATCCCGATCTTGTTAGGGATCCGGTAAGCGGAACACGGGGAGCACGCGCACGCACGTTTGATAAGGAAGGAAATCTGCTCAAGACCCGTCACCTGGACGTTCCAGAGTTGGAAATCAGCGCGGAAAGCTGGGCTGCAGGGGCAGCGTCCATTGAGCTCTCCGCGGATTTGGCCATCGATCGGCGTGCCAAGATGATGATTGGCAGCCGGGGGGCCGGCAACTGGACAATTTCTACTCCTGGACACAGCGAATCGGTACGGACGCCGTTCCACAACGGTCCCGGCGGCGGCTTTTTCCGTCCAAAAAGCCACGCCGTACCGTTGGAAGTCGAACCGGGTGCCCGCATAACCGCCGTCACGGACGCCGAAGACGAAAACCGCCTCATCGGGCTGGTGGTAGAGCCTGCATTGAAGAACAGTGCAGCAGCCATCCGCGACGCCGTCGCGGCCGCTGCAGGGGCGGACACGGCCATCGTCGTCGTCGGCAATACCCAGGAACAAGAAACGGAAGGGCAGGACAAAAACACCCTCGCACTCCCAGGTGACCAGGATGCCCTGGTCGCCGCAGTGGCCGCAGTGGCAAAACGCACAGTTGTTGTTGTCAACGCTGCCACGCCCGTGCTGATGCCGTGGATCGCGGATGTGGACGCCGTACTGTTTGCTGGTCTGCCCGGACAGGAAGCAGGCAACGCCATCGCTGCCGCGCTGACCGGGGACATTGAGCCCGCCGGCCGTCTGGTGACAACCTTCCCGGCTCAGGATGGCCAAGGACCGGCATGGTCCGTCACGCCACGCGACGGCAAGCTGTCCTACACGGAGGACACCGACGTCGGGTATCGGGGCTGGAGCCGGTCCAAGGACAAGCCCCTGTTCTGGTTCGGCCACGGACTCGGGTACACCGAGTGGGAATACAAAAAAGCGGAAATCACTGCCACCCAAGAGGAAAATGTTACTGCCGTTGAGGTGACCCTCAGGAATACCGGAGAGTACCCCGGAACGGAAACTGTCCAAATTTATCGTTTCCCGGATGATCCGACCGTTCCGCCTCGGCTCATCGGCTGGCGCCAGGCGCATCTCCAGCCGGGCGAGGAAGCCACCATCGAGGTCAGCTGCGACAGCCGGGCGCAACGGGTTTGGCATACTCCGTCATGCCAATGGAAGGAAATCACAGGAGGCCGGATCGTGGTCGCCCGTGGCCTTGGCGATGTCAGACTTGAACTGTCTCTCGTTCAGAACACAGCCGTGACGGCTGGGACTTAAAGGAGTAAGCATGTCGTATCCAGCGGGATACCGGATCGAACGGGAACGCCCCCGACGGCGAAGCAGCGGCGAAGCCGCGCGACTCAAGGCCATCCATGCCGCGATCGAGCTTTTCGCCGTCGGCGGTTACGGCGGAACATCCATTGCCGACGTCGCCGCCAAAACGGGACTTTCTCAATCCGGACTGCTCCACCACTTCCCTTCTAAAACGGCTTTGTTGACAGCCGTCCTTGAGCACCGTTCCAAAGAGGACACAGATTTTCTTTTTGGTGGGGAACAGGCCCCTCTTGGGTGGGAGGCCTTCGACGCCCTCGTCTCGCTCGTGGCCCGCAACTCCACACGTCCTGACTGGGTAGGGCTCTTTGTCAGGCTATCGGCGGAGGCTACCGAGCCCGGACACCCAGCACACCAGTGGCTCCTGGATCATTACAGCAGCCTGCGCCAGTGGCTCAGCGAAGCCCTCGAACAAGGCAAGATCCAGGGCGACGTCAAACAAGACGCCCCCGTGACCTTCCTTGTGAACAACACCATTGCCGTCATGGATGGCATTCAGCAGCAATGGCTGTGCGCCCCCGGAAGTTTCTCAATGGTGGCACAGTTCAGAAACTTCATCCAGAGCATCAAGACAACCTGGAGCTAGAAAGCCCTACAAAGAGGAAGCTTAGGCTACAAGCAAAACTTCCCCTTTGTAGAAGCGCAACAATGGGGAAAGTCCAGGAAGACGCAAAAACTCTAAGAACAGCACTCGCCATAGGACGAGTTGGAACGATGAGAACTAAGGGGCACGAAGACCAGTGATAGACCATCACAACTCTTATCAAAGTCATTTAGGCGGGCCCAGTACCGCGCCCGCGCTCCATGGGCTGTTTACTTGGAGCCCTTCCCGCCGGCAGCGGGTATCAGTTGACCCATCACCCGCCTGTGCTCAGCTGACATGAAGGTCGCTTGCCTCGAAAAACGGCGAGTGCACACTGCCCTTCTCGCTGGAGCCAACCAGGAGATGATATTCCAATCCAACCTCCCAGTTGCCCGACACTACGTCGAGAACCTTCTCGCCGCGTTCTTTGATTCGCTGAGCAGAAGAGATCGGGCAGGGCTAAATACTGTGCTCCAGGGTGGAAGGACACTGGCGGAGGATGCTGACGGCGAGCTCTATCTCTTGACTCCCGAAGAAACAATCGACCGACTCGTCCAGGACAACATCAGCACTTTTATCACAACAAGCAACCTCAGCCTTCGGCACGACGGCCCCACCGTTCAATACACGGGCACATACCAATGCTGGAAGACAGAAACAGCACCGGAGTGTTTGAATCTCGGCACCTTTCATGGCCGCCTGATCACTGGCCCGCAGGTATGGAGATGGTCCGAGCACGTATTCGATTACCTACCCTAGGTCCACCCGTCCACTCTGATCACTGATCGAGCGATAGACGGTCGATAACTACGCCAGAAAAGGGCGAAGGGACACAAACCGGGAGCCTGAATGGGAGCGGCTTACGCCAGGGATCCCGTTTCAGAAGTCACTGCTCATCAGCCGTGGCCGCGCCTTCTCGAATCGATTTCAGCGTGGGTCGACTTAGCCCGGGGCCCTACCACCTCAAGACTGATGTCGCCAACGTCGTGCCTGGGTGTATCCGAGGCGAACTTTGGAATCCCCATTGCTCTTAAGCTTGCGCCGAGGCCCGCCGGGACGAGATGCAAGCAGCCCGGGATGCTCATTACTGCAAGGCAGGGTTGTTACTGCACGCGGACTCGAGAAAAAGTACGAGGCATGCCACTAGTCCCTAGCCGGCGGTCGGTTATGAGGCTGAACGTCAATGTCTGTCAGTCGCGCTGTCGCACTGTCGGTGACGGTCGAAAACTGAGCCATTGTGACGGTTGAAAACTGAGCCACCCGTTCCAAACGATTGGGTGGGTGATCACAGTGGAGGATTGGGCGCTTATTCGGCGGTTGCATCTTGCCGAGGGTGAGTCGATGAGGTCGATAGCGGCACGGTTGGGGATCTCCAGGAATACCGTCGCGAAAGCTGTCAGTGCTGATGGTCCGCCGGCGTACGTCCGTGCGCCGCGGAACTCCGGGATCAAAGCTGTGGAACCGGCAATTCGTGCGCTGCTGCTGGAGAACCCGCGGATGCCGGCGACAGTATTGGCTGAGCGGGTGGGCTGGTCCGGATCGGCAGCCTGGTTCCGGGAGAACGTGGCCAGGATCCGGCCGGAATATGCCCCAGCTGATCCTGCAGACCGGGTTAGCTACGAGCCCGGGGACCAGGCGCAGTGCGACCTGTGGTTCCCTGAGGTCCGAATACCCGTTGGCGCCGGCAAAGCCAGGGTGCTGCCGGTACTGGTGATGGTCTCCTCCCATTCGAGGTTCATCATGGCCCGGATGATCCCGTCCCGGATGACCGGGGACCTGCTGGCCGGAATGTGGGAACTGCTCGGTGGATTGGGGGCTGTTCCGCGGCGGCTGATCTGGGACAACGAAACCGGCATCGGCCGCCGGAACAGTTACGCTGCCGGCGTTTCCGCGTTCGCCGGTGTCCTGGCCACCCGGGTCGTGCAGGTCAAACCCTACGACCCGGAAACCAAGGGCGTGGTCGAACGGGCCAACCAGTTCCTGGAGACGTCCTTCCTGCCGGGCCGAATCTTCACCTCGCCGGAAGACTTCAATAATCAGCTCGGGCAGTGGCTGCCGAAGGCTAACGCCCGGATGGTCAGGCGGATCGGCGCCCGGCCCACGGAGCTGCTCGCAGCGGACAAAGCAGCCATGCTGGCGCTGCCGCCGGTTCCACCGGTGACGGGATTCGTCGCGCGGGTCCGCCTGCCGAGGGACTACTACGTCAGGATGGGATCAAATGATTACTCCGTTCACCCGCAGGCCATCGGCCGGTTCGTCGACGTCACCGCGGACCTGACGACCGTCATGATCAGCCTGGACGGCAGATCCGTCGGCACCCACCCTCGGTCGTGGGGCTCCGGACTGACCATCACCGACCCGGCCCACGTCGAGGCGGCAAGGGCATTGCGGAAGGCCTTCCAAACCCCACCGCCCGCGGGCGAAACAACCGGGCTGCGGGACCTGGCGGACTACGACCGCGCCTTCGGTGTGGTCCTCGATGACGGGCAGGTCGCCTGATGGCCAACGTCAAAGAAACGACTGGCCAGATCGAGTACTACTCCCGGGCGATGAAGGCACCCCGGATCCGGGAAGCAGCAACCCGGCTCGCGGACCAGGCCCGTGAAGGAGGCTGGAGCCATGAGGAATACCTCGCCGCTGTCCTGTCCCGGGAAGTCGCAGCCAGAGAAGCCTCCGGCGCCGAGCTCAGGGCCCGGGCAGCTGGTTTCCCGGCCCGGAAATCACTCGAGGACTTCAACTTCGATCACCAACCCGGCCTCAAACGCGACACCATCGCGCACCTGGCCACCGGCGCGTTCCTCACCGAAGCGTCCAACATCGTCCTGCTCGGACCGCCCGGCACCGGCAAAACACACCTCGCCACCGGGCTGGGCTTACGAGCCACCCAGCTCGGTCACCGCGTCCTGTTCGCCACCGCCATCGACTGGGTCGCCCGGCTCCAGGCAGCCCACCAGAACGGCCGGCTGCCCCAAGAACTGGTCAGGCTACGCCGCTACGGACTGATCATCGTCGACGAAGTCGGCTACATCCCGTTCGAGCAGGACGCCGCGAACCTGTTCTTCCAACTGGTCTCATCGCGCTACGAACACGCCTCGCTGATCCTGACCTCAAATCTGCCCTTCGCCCGCTGGGGCGACGTCTTCGGCGACCAGGTCGTCGCGTCAGCCATGATCGACCGCATCGTCCACCACGCCGAAGTCATCACCCTCAAGGGCTCCAGCTACCGGCTCAAACACACTCAGGTCGACTCGCTGCCCTCGACAAGACCGGAAAATACGGCAGAATAACCAACGTCAAAGTGGCTCAGTTTTCAGCCAGCGAAATGGCTCACTTTTCGACCAGCGCTGACACGCACAAGGTCTCGTCGGCGCGGAAGCGCTGCACAGGGTCCTGACGTGCGCGAAGGAAGCATGTTAGCGGCTTCCCTGGCAGATCAGGCCCTCTTTTCGGGCTCCATGCACCGCACTGGTACTTTTGCCTCCTTGAGGAGCTGCCATTCCGTCAGTTGTCACTTGAGCGGCCAGCAGCCGGCCGGATTGTCCTAGTCGAAGCTGAGACGATCCCCCAGGCCGGCAGCAGAGAAGGCGTCAACCAGCTCTTGGCGCCCGCCACTGAAGTGTGCCCATCCTTCAAAGTGGGCCGGCACAACCCGACGGGCCCCGAGGACCTTCGTGGCTTGGGCCGCCATCGCGTTGTTGATGGTCACGAGCGCACCATCGAAGAATGGTTTGTGCCTAACACCGCCAATGAAGAGCACTGCGATGTCCACGGGGCCATGCCGCTCTGCGATCTGCTCGATGCACTCCATCGAAGCGTTGTCTCCACTGATGTATACGCTGGGGTGGCCGGCGGCAGTGAGCAGGAAGCCAATGACATCACCAGATATTGATTCATTGCCCTCGGGGCCATGGAGTGCGGGTAACCCAGTGATCGTAACTTCTGTTCCGTCGGGTGCGGTCAGGTGAACTTCTCCCCAGAACCCGAGCCCCCTGGACGACCCGCCGAGACGTCCTGCCCCGCTGATTGTCGTCAGCGTCAGGGGGACGTGGCCGATAAATTCCCGACCACTATGGTCGAGGTTATCGTCGTGTTCGTCGTGCGAGAGAAGTACGGCGTCAACATGTCCAACCTTTGCCGGGGGCACGGTGGAGGATGATGTCTTAATCAACGAAAAACCAGGGACCGGGGTGGGGTACTCGCCCGGATCATCAAAGGTTGGATCCGTCAGAAATCGCAACCCCGCGTACTCGATCAGCACGGTGGGGCCGTTCAACACTCTTATCGGTACCTCGGCAGCATGAGCGGTGGTCACGTATTGCTCCTTCAAAGCATCAGATATTTCCTTGGAAGAATCTTCCGTGAAAACTATACTAGGGTGTGTCCAATAAGCTGTCGATGCGACTGAAGGGTGGGCTTGTGGCCGAACTGAAAGACCTTTACCACGACCTGGTGCGTTTTGAAACTGAACTGTGGGCGGCTTTGGATGTAAGGCTCCGCCGGGACTGCGGGCTGCACCTGACTTGGTTCGAGGTCATGCAGTTCCTCTCGGTTACGCCCCGACGGCGCGTTCACGACATCGGGAAAGAATTCGCGATCTCCGCTGGAGGCGTCAGCAAAGTGATCGACCGGATCGAAGAGGCCGGCTACTGCCGCCGTCTTCGGAATCCGGACGATCGACGATCATCGCTGCTCGAACTCACAGAGTCCGGTGAGGCGAAGCTTCAGGCGTCGATACCAACATTTGAGGATGAACTGGAGCGCCGCTTTAGCGCCGTACTCGGGCGCGCGGAACTGGAGCGGATGTCCTTGAACCTGAAGCTGCTTAGGGCCAGCGCTCCGGTCCGAAACCCAGTGTGAAGTTAGTTTCCCTGGGAAGGAACTGGTAGGGCACCGAAGAACCTATGACAGGAGACCGATGGCGGAATTTAAGGATGTCAGCGCGAAGACACCGCTGGCTATAGAAGTTCGGGGCGCCAGGGTTCACAACCTGAAGAACATCGACATCGCCGTACCGGCCCGCCAACTGGTCGCGATCGGGGGAGTGTCGGGATCAGGGAAATCCTCGCTGGCGATGGGGGTTCTATACGCTGAAGGCTCCCGCCGCTACATAGAAGCGTTATCCACGTATACTCGCCGGCGCATGTCGCATGCACCCCGGCCGGCAGTCGATTCCGTCCGGCATGTTCCCGCGGCACTCGCACTGCGTCAGCGTCCTGGTACGCCGGGCGTCAGGTCTACCTTCGGAACGTCGACAGAGCTGCTGAACGTGTTGCGCCTCATGTTCTCCCGGCTCGGCTCGCACTTATGCCCGAACGGCCACCGGCTGGCACCAACAATTGAGGTGGCACAGGATAAGGACCTTGTGTGCCCGAAATGCGCAGTGGCGTTCTACCCGCCAGGCGCCGAGGTACTGGCCTTCAACTCGGACGGGGCATGCCCGGCATGTTCCGGCACCGGCGTCGCCTGCGGAATCGACGAGGCCTCGCTGGTTCCTGACCATGACAAGAGCATCGATGCAGGCGCGGTGGCGCCGTGGTCCATGTTCGGCCTGACCGTGATGCCCCGTGTTGCCGCTGACCTCGGCGTCCGCACCGACATCCCATACCGCGACCTTACAGACGATGAACGCTGGATCGTCATGCAGGGCCCTGCGGAACAAAGGCGTGTCACCGTGCCATCGAAGAACGGAAAACTGTTCGAACTCAACTTCACCTACCGCAATGCGCGCCAGGCAGTGCAGGAAGCCCTCGATAACGCGACAACTGAGAAAGGCTTGAACCGGGTCGAACGATTCATCACCGCGGCCACCTGCCCAAACTGTCACGGCACCCGACTCAGCGAGAAGGCCCGAGGTAGCCAGGTTATTGGTTTGAATCTCGCTGAGGTCACAGCCATGACCCTGGAAGAGGTGATCTCTTGGGCATCTATCGTTCCTGACAGCTTGCCAGGGGCAATGCGGCAGATGGCCACAAACCTCGTCGCAACGCTTCAGAACATGGCCGTGCGCCTCATCGATCTCGGGCTGGGCTACTTAAGCCTTGACAGGACCAGCTCAACTCTATCCACTGGTGAACGACAGCGGGTGCAATTGGCCCGGGCTGTACGCAACGAGACCACCGGGGTCCTGTATGTCCTTGACGAACCCTCGATCGGGTTGCACCCGGCCAACGTAGACGGCCTTACCGGCGTCATGCGCGACCTGCTGAAGGACGGCAACTCAGTCGTCCTTGTCGATCACGATGTCCAGGTCCTGCGGCAAGCAGACTTTGTTATTGAGATCGGTCCGGGCTCTGGTCCGCAGGGTGGCACGGTCCTGGCTGCTGGAACTGTCGGCGACATCGGAACAAATCCCGCATCACTCCTAGGCGGGTTTCTCACCGGGAAGGAGCCGGTTATCGTCCGCGAGCGTACGGCGCACGGTACGGTTTTCCACCGAGGCGCCATTCACCTCGAAACAGCCCCTCTGCATACCGTCAAGGCCTTATCTGCCGACATTCCTCTTGGGCAGCTCACTACCGTCACCGGGATGTCCGGCTCGGGCAAGACAACGCTTATCCTCGAAAGCCTTGTCCCCGCCCTCCAGACCGGGAAGAACTCGAAAGCCCCCGCACATGTCAAAAGCATCGACGTCGCGGGGATCGAGCAAGTCCACGTCGTCGACGCAACACCCATCGGGGTCAACGTACGCTCCACCATCGCCACCTACAGCGGGATAATGGATGATCTGCGGCGGGCATTCGCATCCCTGGGAGCCGCTAAGGACCGTGCGTTGAGCGCCGCCGATTTTTCCTACAACACCGGCTCCTTGCGGTGCCCGCTCTGCGAAGGGACCAGCCAGATCGTCCTTGACGTGCAATTCCTGCCCGACGTTGACATTGAATGCCCCGACTGCAACGGAACGCGTTATGCACCCGAGACTGGCGACATTCGACGCCCGTCGCAGCAGAAGCCTGAAGGGTCCGGAGTGTCGCTGCCGGAACTGCTGGACATGTCCCTCACCGAAGCGCTCACCAACCTCCGGGATATCCGCAAGGTCCGAAAAAAACTCCAGGCACTTATTGATCTAGGACTGGGGTACCTCACCCTTGGACAGGGTACTCCTGCACTCTCCGGAGGAGAATCACAGCGGCTCAAGCTCGCTACGGAACTCCATCGAGACCAACACAAAGCCATCTTCGTTTTCGACGAACCCAGCGTCGGCCTCCACCCCCTCGATGTTCGAACCCTCCTGGGAGTTCTGCAGCGACTCATAGACAAAGGTGCAACCGTCGTCGTGATTGAACACGACCTGGACGTGATCGCGAACGCTGACCACATCATAGATATGGGGCCCGGCGGTGGTACCGCAGGCGGCCGCATCATCGCAACAGGTTCACCCGACGAGCTCGCGAATAACCCCTCCAGCATCACTGGGCGCTACTTGCGCGAGCACCTTTCGTACCGCTCAAACAATTGAATTCGCAGCGTCATCACCTATGAAGAACACAGCCGACACCCCTCCTTTACCGCCGTTGCCGGCGCGATCACGATGATCGTTGCGATGCTCGCCATGACAGCTGGAGATGTGCGGGCACGACCCTATCGGACCTGGCCCGGATCGCGTTGCCTGTGGCGGGTTCCATGAGCGCATACCTCCGTTACGGGCGCTAGGAGTGGCCAAAGCATGCCGCCGATTTGTCCAGACCCACGGGACAGATCGTGACGGGGCTAGTCCTCCTGACGAGCACGAGCTCGAACCATGGTCCCGTTGTATCGGTGTCCACCATCAATCAGTGGCAAGTGGTGCAACGGGGATCATCGCTGGCGTCGCCTCCATCACGTTTCTTGGTGCGTACTCACCAGAGGGCGAGGACGCAGCTCTCGCGCCGCTTCACCGACGGTAGGATCCGTCATCGCCTGTCCGTCCCTACCGAGGCTGGTCCGCCAGCACCTCGCCAGCTATGGGCGACCATCCGGGGCTTGCGGCGACGTAGGTGTTGGAACCTGGGGAGGTTTTTGGTCGAGCCCATGCTGTCGGCGTCGTCGGTAAAAAGCTCGGTACCGGACTGGCTGTAGTAAGCTATGTCGTTCATGTTGTCCCGCTGGGCACCCCCGCCATAGGACACGCCGGTGGGCTCCTCCAAGAAAGCCGGAGCTCCGCGCCCAGGCGTCATTTGCCGTTAGCGGGCACCCCTGACGTCAGGTTGGGTGTGCGCTAACCGGACTGGCGGAGGCAGAGCTTGTGTTTGAGTACGGTCTTGGCGTCGGGCGTGCCGGCAACTGTCTGGCCGGAAAGTAGCCTTTCTGCCAGTTGTACCGCTGCCGCTCCTGTTTCTTTGAAGTCTATGGATAGGCTGCTTAGTTCGGGCATGAAGAGTTCTCCGAGTGGGATGCCATCCATGCCTATGACGGCGCAATCCCGGGGAACCAACCTGCCCATCTGGGTGAGGGCTTTGATTGTTCCGATGGCCATCACGTCATTGAAGGTGATGATGGCGTCGGGTTCGGTGCCGCTTTCCAGCATGTTTATCACTGCTTGCCGGGCTCCAAAGGCGGAGTCTTTGGAATTTTTGAATGTTAGGGGAAGACCTTGTTCTCCGGCGTATCGGGCGAAGGCCTGCGCGCGGACGGACAGGCCCTGGTGGCGGACGTAGTCCAAGTACACGATCTTCTCGTGGCCCTGAGCGCGGAGGTGGTCCAGCGCCAGTTGGGCGGCGTGGGTGTAGTCGAAGGTTACCTCTCCAGCAGCCCCGGCATCGGCCAGGTCCAGGAGCACAAGGGGGCGCCTCCCAAGGGCCTTTTGGGAGGCGCCGTGCTCATCGCCGAGCCAGCCGATGACGACATCCACGTTCGGTGCGAGCTGTGCAATTGCGGAGACGGGGTCGACTGCTCCGTCTCCGTAGTCGTTGATGACGACCTGCCAGCCACGCTTAGTTGCTTGCTCGACGACGCTTGAAACGAAAGAGGGGAAGTAGGGGTTCGAGAGCCCTGGGACAGCAAGTCCGAGGGAAGTGCCGGTTCCTTGGGCAAGGCCCTTGGCGAATCTGCTGGGTACGTAATCGAGCTCTTGTGCTATTTTCCTTATTCGCTGGCGTGTCTCGGCTTTGATGCCGGGCATGTCGTTCATAGCCCGGGTCACTGTCTGTTTCGAGACACCGGCAGCCGTTGCCACGTCCACGATGGTAGCGCGCCGCATGGTCAGGCTGGCCGGCGGGTCCTCATTTTGGTGCCTCATTATCTCTCTAGCTTACGTTCCTTGTTACTTCAGCCCGGTTGTGGCAATGCCTTTGACGAGATACTTCTGTCCAAGAAGGAAAACCACAAAGACCGGGATCAACGTCACGATGGACATCGCGAACAGGGAGCCCCAGGAGGCGCCGCTCGTGGCATCGACAAAGTTGCGCAGTGCCACCGGCGCGGTGTGCAGCGCGGGTTTTGTCAGGTAGATCAGCTGTCCGAAGAAGTCATTCCAAGTCCAGATGAAGGTAAAGATTGCGGTCGTCGCCAGCGCAGGCACTGACAGGGGCAGTATGACTTGAAAATAGGTTCGCCAGTAACCTGCCCCGTCAAGCCTGGCGGCTTCGTCCAGTTCCTTTGGCAGTCCGCGGAAGAACTGGACCATGAGGAATACGAAGAAGGCATCCGTGGCCAGGAATTTGGGCACTATCAGTGGCAGGAAGGTGTTGACCCAGTGGAGGTTGGCGAACAGTACGTATTGAGGGACCAGTACCACGTGCATCGGCAGCATAAGGGTCAGCAATAGGGCTGCGAAGAAAATGTTCCGGCCACGGAATTCCAGCTTGGCGAAGGCGTAGGCGGCCATGGAGCAAGTGAGTAGATTCCCGATGAGGGATCCTGCGACGACCACGGCGGAGTTCAGCAGGTAGACATTGAACGGATTTGCCAGCGCCGTCCAACCGTCTGCGTAATGGCCTGTGTCCACCTCGGTGGGAATTAGGCCAGGGTCCCTGAATATCAGTGCTTCGGGGCGGAACGAGCTGGCAACCATCCACAGCAGCGGGTAAAGCATTAGTCCCGCCGCCAGGATCAGGGCGGCGTGCTTCAGGGCACCCCTGAACCGGTGGGTTTGCCTCCGGAGTACCGGCTCAGGGGTGTTGCTCCGGCGCAGGCTTTTGACTGTCTCTGTCTCAATCGCGGTCACTGTAGTACACCCATCGTTTGCTGAAATAGAAATTGATGGCCGTGAAGATGCCGATGATCGCCACCAGCAGCCAGGCCATCGCGGAGGCGTAGCCCATGTTCAGGCGTCCGAATCCCTGCTCGTAGAGATAGAGCGAATAGAAGAGGGTCGAATCAGCCGGGCCGCCTGTTCCGCCACTCACCACAAACGCCTGGGTGAAGGTCTGGAATGAATTGATGATTTGCAGGATGAGGTTGAAAAAAAGAATGGGCGTCAGGAGCGGCAAGGTGACGCTAATGAATTGGCGCCACCGTCCTGCCCCGTCGAGTGACGCAGCTTCGTAGAGATCTTCCGGTATCTGCCGAAGGCCGGCAAGGAAGATCACCATCGAGGAACCGAAGCTCCAGACATGCAGCATGATGAGCGAGCTGAGAGCAGTGTCCGGGTTCGAAATCCACCCCGGCCCTTGGATGCCGAAAAGGGCGAGGAACTGGTTGACCAGCCCGCCACTGCCGAATACCTGCCGCCACAGGACGCCAACGGCGACCGAACCGCCCAGCAGGGAGGGCAGGTAGAACACCGACCGGTAGAAAGCCAAGCCCCGGATGCCTTTATTCAGGACCATCGCCAGCGAGAGTGCCACGACCAGGAGGGAGGGCACTCCGATCAGAACATAGACAAAAGTTACGCCGAGGGATTTGTGCAGGCGCGGGTCATTGAACATCTGCTCGTAGTTGTCCAACCCGACCCATTGTGGGGCGCGGAGCAGGTTGTAGTCAGTGAACGAAAAATACAGCGAGGCGATCATCGGGCCGATGGTGATGACGAGCATTCCCAGAAACCACGGAAGCAGAAAAGACCAGGCAGCTCGTTCTTCCAACCGTTTCATGAGGGTGCGCCCTTTCGGTGGCACCATGCGAGAGGGTGCAGTGCTCCGTTTGGGAGGCGTCAGCGTTGACATGGGTACTCCGGACATAGGTTTGTGGCTGGTCGGGTGCAGTCGAGCATGACATCGGGAAAACGCTTTCGTCAAGGTCTTGACGGCTACGTTACCGGTCACTAGTGTTCTTGATCAGGTCCTTAGAACCTCTGAAAGACGTCAGTGATCTAATGGTTACCGGTCACTAGCTCAATTTTCGTCGAGACGCCTGACCACGCCGCCGAGCATGGCAGCAGGACTTCAATAGCCGTCCCGCCTCCCCATCACCAAGCAAAGGAGCTCACGCATGCGAGCAAGAAAAGCACGTCCGGCCCGCAGGAGGATGGCTGCTGGCATCCTTTCCGCCCTGACCTGTGTTGCAATGTTGGCCGGGTGCGGTTCCCCAGACTCCCAGTCTTCCAATCAGGACGTTACGATTCGCTTCAACTGGTGGGGCTCGGACGCCCGGCACAAACAGACCCAAGCCGCAATCGACCGGTTTGAGCAGGCACATCCCAACATCAAGGTCCAGCCGGAGTTCTCGAACTTCTCCGACTACTTCAACAAGTTGTCGACCGGTGCTGCATCCCGGGATCTGCCCGATGTGATGCAGCAGACCGATCCCTACATGTACTCGTACATTGACAACGGCCAGATATTGGATCTCAAGAAGTTCTCCGACGTTCTGCCGACGTCGGACTTCTCCAAGTCCTCGCTTGGCGGAACAAGTATCAACGATGGGCTCTATGGAATCCCGTCCGGTGATTCAGGTTTCGGTATCGCGCTGAATCCCGCCCTCTTCGAAAAGGCCGGGGTTCCGCTGCCGGACGACAACACGTGGAGCTGGGACGAATACATAGACAAAGCCGTTGCCCTCTCCAAGGCTCTTCCAGGCGTGGCCGGCACGTCCATACCCATGGACGAGCAGACCATGAACATGTGGATCCGACAGCACGGGGAGGACTACTGGAAGAACAACGGAACGGAAATCGGATTCTCTGCCGATACCGCCAAGGACTGGTGGGAATTCGTCAAAAAGGTCCGTGACAGTGGTGGCACCCAGTCAGTGGAGGCAGAACTCGAATCCGCCAGCGTCGCCCTGGAACAGTCCCCGCTTGCCATGAGCAAGAAAGCAATGGCACTGGTCTCGGTGAACCAGGTAGGCAACTTGGAAAAGGCCGCGGGCCAGGAATTCAAACTGATGAGACTCCCGGGCGAGAAACAGTTCTCCACGCAAGGGGGCTGGACCAAACCCGGCATCTACTACTCAATAGCCGCCAACAGCGAACACCCAAAGGAAGCGGCAATGCTGATCGACTTCATGACCAACTCCTCCGATGCTGCCGAATTACTGAAGTTCGACCGAGGTGTCCCCTCCAACTCCAAGGTGCTGGAAGCCATCACCCCGTCCCTGACGCCGGTCGAGAAAAAGGTCGCCGACTACGTCACGCGCGTGAATGATCTGGGCACCCCGCCCTACGCCGTCCCGAACACCAAAGCCGGGGGCGTCCTCATCGACACGGTCAAGCGGCTGTCCCAAGAAGTCGTCTTCGACCGAATGACCCCGGAACAGGCAGCCGACCAACTGATCAAGACAGTCAAAGCCGCCATGTAGGTAACCGCAGGCCCCGTGGCACGGGGCCTGCGGGCAACCGGCATAGCGGCTTGGACCTTTACGCTTCCACCTCCAACACGAGAGACCTCGACGATGCACCCTGCTGACTTTGCCTCCTTCCGCCAACGCCTCCCGGGCATCATCTACGGCGGTGACTACAACCCGGAACAGTGGCCGCGGGAAACGTGGCACGAAGATGTCCGGCTGATGCGCGAGGCCAAAGTTCGGCTTGTGAGCCTGGGCGTGTTCTCTTGGGCGATGTTGGAGCCCTCGGACGGGGCATTTACCTTTGACTGGCTCGACGAGATTATGGATCTGCTCGCCACGAACGGAATTTCCGCTAATCTGGCCACCCCGAACGCCGCTCCACCACCCTGGCTGGCCTCCTCTTTTCCGGAGACCCTCATGGTCGAGCGATCGGGAACACGAATGGCAATTGGCAGCCGAGGCCATTTCTGCCCCTCCTCGCCGGTCTACCGCAACCGCAGCCAGCGCATCGCACGGCTCCTGGCCGAACGGTATGGCGACCACCCCGCCCTCGCCATGTGGCACGTCGGCAACGAGTATCACCAGTACTGCTTCTGCGACCTCTGCGACGACAATTTCCGTCACTGGCTGCAGCAGAAGTACGGGACGCTGGATGAACTCAACACACGCTGGGGCACCAGCTGCTGGAGCCAGTCCTATAGCGACTGGTCGCAGCTGCACGTACCCAAACCTGTACGCGGCTGGGTGAACCCTGCCAGAGAACTCGACTACGCCCGCTTCAACAGCGATATCCAGATCGATCTCTACCGGCGCGAACGGGACCTGCTGAAGGAAGTGACCCCCCACATCCCGGCGACAACCAACTTCGTCCAATTCTTCCCGGTTCAGGACTACCGCAGATGGGCGCCAGAGCTTGACGTCATCGCCCTCGATATCTATCCGGATCCTGCCAACCCCGAGGCACTCTCAGACGCCGCGATGCAGTACGATCTCATGCGCCATCTCGGTAACGGATCACCCTGGATGATGATGGAACAAGCCGCCGGTGCGGTCAGCCAGTGGGCGGTAAATGTGCCCAAAAAGCCTGGGGCAATGCGGCTGGGCTCCTACCAGGCGATCGCGCACGGGGCCGACGCCGTGATGTTCTTCCAATGGCGGGCCGCCCGCTTTGGCCAAGAAAAGTTCCACTCCGCCATGCTTCCGCACGGCGGCGTTAAAACCCGAGGCTGGCAAGAAGTAAAGGCATTGGGCAACGAACTATCGCTGCTGGACGCCGTTGCCGGCGCCCGCAGCACCGCGAAGGTCGCGATCGTCTGGGACTGGGATAACTGGTGGGCTGTCGAAGGCCCTGCCCATCCCCTGAACAACTACAGCTACAAGGAGGTGGTCACCAGCCATTACCGGGCCCTCTGGAAGACCAATGCCTCCATCGACGTCGTAACCCTCACCTCGGACCTATCCCAGTACAGCGTCCTGGTCATACCAAATCAGTACCTCATCAGCGATGAACAGCACACGGCTGTGCGATCCTTCGTGGAAGCCGGCGGCCACGCGCTCATCTCGTACTTCTCCGGCATCGTCGACGAAAACGACCAGATCATCGGTAACGGCTACCCGGGCGGTCTTCGCGATGTAATAGGCGCTCACGTCCGCGACTTTGCACCCCTGCCGGCAGAAGAGACCGCCTTAGTCCAGGCGCTGCCGGAAGCAGAGCTGCTTAGCCAATCGTTCTCAACGGACACAAGCCGCTGGCAGGACGATATAGCACCCGAAGGAGCCAGCGTCGCGGCCAGGTACGTAGGCGGGCACCTTGACGGCAAACCAGCGATCCTGGACCACCGAATGGGGGAGGGCAGCGCGATCTACATTGGAACGCACCTACCCCAACGCGCCCTGGACGAAGTCTGCTCTGCACTCATCGCCCGTGCACGGGTGGAAGCCCCTCACGGGGCGCCCGACGACGTGGAGGTCACCGAACGCCGCACCGGAGAGCACAAGTATCTCTTCTTCCTTAACCATTCAGAGGAAACAAGGATTCTTGAGGCGGAAATCAGCGGCTGGGAGCTCCTTGCCGGACAGACGGTGTGCAAGGGTCAAACCCTCACCCTCGAACCCTCAGGCGTCGCCGTGATCAAGACGGAATTCTGAAAGATGACCGGCGCAGGAGAGCCGGCACATCATACGCGGAAAGCCCTTTCCATCCTTGTCTTCCCCTGCTGGAATAAAGAACAAGACCTTCCCTAACAAGCAGAACGGCTGTCAAATTCGCATCAACGACAACGGGGCGTGGTGCTGGTTCCAGGACGAACGCGCCCTCATCGATCCCGCCAACAACACCTTGCTGGTAGGCTCCGTAGCCGCACCCGAAGGCCCCGGCGGTGAGACCCGGGGAGGCAACATAGAAATCGCCGTGGTGGACCTGAAAACGGGCCAAAGACGCGTCCAGGTGCTCCACCAGCGACTGGAATCGGACGACCACAATGCACCCGCCCTGCTGATAAGGCCCGACGGCAGGTACGTGGCGATGTACGCCAAACACAAGACCGACAACTACTCGCGCTGGCGGGTTTCACTGCGTCCGCACGACGCATCAGAATGGGGCCCGGAGCACGCCTTTGACTGGACAGACCTGGCTGGCGGACGCGGGGCCACCTACTCCAACCTGCACCGCCTGGACGCCGAATCGCGTGTCTACAATTTTGTCCGTGCCGTCAACGACGACCCGAGCATGATGGTCTCCGACGACGACGGCGGGACGTGGCGCTACGGCGGCAAGCTGTTCACCCGGCCCAAGGTGGGTTACGTCAATGGCTACACCCGGTACTGGGGTAACGGGGTGGACCGGATCGACCTCATCACCACGGACCACCACCCCCGCGACTACAACAACAGCATCTACCACGGCTTTATCCGCGACAACGCCCTCCACGACGCCGCTGGAAGGGTCATGGAAAAACCTCTCCTGGGCTCGGCGGGCATAAACCAGAATGCTCTCACGACCGTCTTCAAATCCGGCACCAGGATCGACGGTGATGTCCTCACCCATGCCTGGACCACGGACCTGCGAGGGAAGGGCGACCAACTCGCGGCAATTATCAGCTGCCGCGCCAACGACGTCGACGGACCTCTCGAGCGTCTGCAGCGGCTTGAGGTCGACGACCATCGGCTGCTTTACGCGCGCTTCGACGGGACGCGCTGGCTGGTACACCCGCTGGCCGCCGCGGGCTCGGCGCTGCTGCCCCACGAACAGGACTACACGGGGCTCGGCGCCGTGGATCCGAACGATCTGGACCAGGTGTACATCTCCACACCCCTACACCCGGGGACCAGTCAAGCCACTGGCCACTACGAGATCTATAGAGGGCGCACATCCGACAACGGCGCCTCCTGGCAATGGTCGGAGGTGACGGAAAACTCGGACGCGGACAACCTCCGCCCCATGGTGGTCCCGGGAGAACCGGCCGTCCACGCCGTCGTGTGGTTCCGCGGCAGCATGGACTCATCCCAGACGTACAAAACCGAAGTGGTGGGCCGGATCAACCGCCCCGCCGACCGGGTCCCCCTCAATCCCGAACGAACGGCCTCTCCCGTCACTTGAAGGACTGACACGTGGCGGAAGAGCCAGCACTCGGAATCAGCGCCCGGAGCCAGACCCGGGGTTGGGCGTCGAAACGGCGTCTGAGCGACGGCTTGCTTGGCTGCCCCAGCGCGAGATGGTCTACTGCAGCACCGCCGCCAGGTGGGGTGTGCTCGGGAACGACAACGGTGCTTCCAGCGCCTCGGCTGGGGACGTTTCTCGACATGGGCCGCTAGGGTGTGACCGCCCAACTACGCGCGCCTATTGAGGGTCGTTGGGTCGGCCCGGTTGTCGTAGGATTCCCGGGCTGACAGTACAGCTTCGATATGTTGTTCAGCCCAGCGGCCAAGCGCCGATAGTGGCTCTCGAAGCGTTTGGCCCAGGGTGGTTAGCTCATATTCAACCCGCGGGGGCATCTCGTCATAGGCCGTTCGCTCTACGATGCCATCACGCTCCAGATCACGCAGGGTATCGGCCAGGACTTTGCCGCTGACACCGTCCACGGCATCACGCAGTTCACCGAACCTCAGTGGACCGCCGCTCAGGGCGATGATGATCATCGCAGTCCACTTGTTGGCTATTTTCGCGAGGGAGGTCCGCGAGGGGCAGGTGGCCACCATGACGTTCCAGGCAGGTACGTTCATAGAGTCGGCCTCCTTAGTTACGTTGAGGTAACAGGTTACCGAATGTAACCATAGGGATCGTAACCCAATCTAGGAGATCAAGATGACTGACCAGACACCCGTTGCTGTAGCAATAGCGTACTTCGACGCCCTCAGCAGGGGTGATATGCCCTCGGCAATGGAATTGTTCAGCCCGGACGTCGTCTGGTATCAGCCGGGCTCCAACCGGTTTTCCGGTGATCACACGGGGGTCGACGGCGTGGGTGCGCTGCTCGGCGGGATGATGGAAGCGAGCCAGGGGACCTTCGCCATCGCCGTCACCGGGCCGGCAATGGCTAACGGAGAACTCGTTGCCGTTCCGGTGCAGTTCTCAGGCAAGCGCGCGGATGCATCGATGGATATGTCCGGCGTCGATCTCCTCACGATCCGTGAGGGAAAGATCGCGGAGGTGAGGCTTTTCTCAGCTGACAGCCAATCGGAAGATTCCTTCTGGGGCCATCCCTAGGGCATCGCAGAACACGTAAACCGTCACCCGCTGGCGCCGCTGAAGTTGTTACCTTTGCGATCTCGCGACCGCATCCGGGAGTCTTCCGGCTTGACGTTAAGGCGGCCGTGCACCAGAGCAAGTCACAAGAGCCGGTTGAGAGAAATTCCCTTTTCCGAGGCGGCTCAGAGCGCGACGGAATGCTCCCCAAGGCCACTGCGCCAGGGTCTGGCCTCGCTCACATAGCTACTTTGGAGCTGCGCGCCGTTTGCGCGCGTAGGAGCGTGCGGCGCGGACGCGGTCGCCGCAGCGGGTTGAACACCATTGCCGTCGAGCGTGGGTGCGGAGGAAGAATCGCTGGCACCCGTCCGCTTCGCAGGAAGCGAGCACCGATGCTTGGTCGCCGCTAAGCAGTGAGGCAGCGTCGTCGGCGATGAGGGCCATGACGTGCTCGACGACCTGCGTCACGGGGTGGTTGGCGCTGCGGGTAAACCCTGAATCCGGGTCAAACTGAAGCAGGAGTGCACCGGGCGCACAAGTCAGCGCACAATTGAGAGCTTGCACGGCCGCTGTCGTGGGGACGTCCCCTGTGGTGTGCGCGGTGAACAGATCGCGCAGGTCTGACCGCAGGTCTGCGAGCCTGCCCCGGCAGTGGTCGTGCAACACAGTCTCCGGCCCGATGAGATCGTGTGCTCTCAGCCAGGCCGCAGCGTCGTCAGGACCGTCCAATTCGTCATAGCGTTTGCCGGCGGGCAATTCGTTCGCGCTGTTGACCAGCGCGAGGCTGGGATGCTCTTTAGCGCCTGGTGCGGCTGCCAGCGGTGTTTCCGACATGATCCTCATGGTAGCAGTTTCATTTAAGCGTGAGAAGAATGCTAGGCTCCGATCATGCTAAAAAACACTATTTTCCATGAGCGGGTCCGATGACGTTCGATGGAGCGGCCGGCACGGCCCCCTTCGCGCTGTCGGTGCTTTCTGCGGGCGGTACCGGGGTGGGGATGACCGCCGGGGAGGGGCTCGCGGCGACGATTTCCTTGGCGCGAACGGCGGACCAGCGCGGTTATCACCGGTTCTGGATGTCTGAGCATCATGCGATGGGGGCGACCTCGGTGTCATCACCTGCGTTGATGGTCGCCCGTCTCATCGCTGAGACGACGAGCATCCGCCTTGGCGCCGGAGGGGTGATGCTGCCCAACCACGCACCGTTGCTGATCGCCGAACAGTTCGGGATGCTGGAGGCTCTCGCCCCGGGCCGGATCGATCTTGGGCTGGGACGCGCGCCCGGCACTGATGGGGCGACCGCTGCGGCTCTGCGTCGAGGCGCGGATGCCAACGACGGATTCCCACAACAGGTGCTCGAATTGCTCGGATTCCTCGGCGACGACTTTCCTTCTGGACACCCCTACCGACATGTTCACGCAGTCCCTGGCCCGTGGCAAGCGAGGGAGAACCGGATGCCTGCGCCCTCGACCTTCCCGGAGGTGTGGGTGCTGGGTTCCTCTCCGTACTCAGCACAACTGGCGGGGCAGCTCGGCAGGCCGTATGCGTTCGCCTTGCAGTTCGGCGACGCTGACATCGACACTGCCATGCGTCTCTACCGTGAGAGCTTCCAGCCCTCCGAAGTGCTTACCGAGCCGTACACGCTCGTCAGCGTGCCCGTGGCGATCAGCGATGACCCGGTTGAGGCAGAACGGCAGGCGGCAACGTCGGCAATGGGGATGCTGCGCATGTTCAAGCGCGAAGGCTACCTGCTCCTGCCGCCGGACGAGGTTGAGGCGTATCCGGCCACTATTCAGGAGCGGCAAATCCTCGACGCCTACACCAGCCGAAATTTTCATGGCTCCGCCGCTACTGTCGCAAACCGTCTCGAAGCCATGCACGAGCGCACCGGTGTCGATGAGGTGATGCTCGTCGTTGGCGGCCACTCTGCACGCCTCGACCAGCAGGGGATTAGCCTGCTCGCCGATCACTACACGCTGCCCCACGTGGAGGCGCCCCTTCCAACCGCCGCCCAGTAGCAGCCATACCCACATTCCGCATGTTCACAACACACCCCTTGAAGGAGAACTCCATGACCGCACCGCGCCGCGCCCTGATCGTCATCGACGCCCAGCAGGAATACTTCGACGGACTGCTTCCGATCCAGTACCCGGGCCGTGACCAATCCATCATCAGCATCCAGACCGCGATCAAGACCGCAGAGCAGACCGGAACGCCGGTCGTGATCGTCCAGCACGAGCTTCCCGCAGAAGCACCGGTGTTCGCATCCGGATCGGCGACCTGGCACAACCACCCCGAAGTAGCCGCCCACGAGAACGCGGCGGCCAAGCGCATCAGCAAACAGTTCTCCAGCGTCTTCGCGGACACGGACCTCGAAGCCTGGCTGCGTGAACAAGGCATCGACACCATCACCCTCGCCGGCTACATGACCAACAACTGCGTGCTCGCGTCCGCCGCTGCCGCGGAGCCCCTCGGATTCACGGTCGAAGTCCTCTCAGACGCGACCGGAGCAATCGACCTCGCCAACGACGCCGGCACCGCGCCCGCACGCCAAGTCCATGAGACCCTCATGGCGCTGCTGCACTCGAACTGGGCCGCCGTCACCGACACCGAGACCTGGACTGCGGCACTGCACACGGGCGCGCCGCTGACCAAGAGCGACCTCGTCACCTCCGCCGCCCAAGGCCGCAGTACCCGGTAGTAAGTACCGCGAGGGTGGGCGTCGCGCGCTCAACGTGCCCGGACTATGCATCTTGCGTGAGGACCTGCCACACACCCATCGCTTAGTGGGCAGTGAGCCCGTCGGCGGGCCGCCGAATCAGGCGTGCGGGCATACCTCGAACGATGCATCCGGAAAGAACCGCATCACTTACAGTGCCTCCCTCTAAGCCCAAATCATCTTGAACAGGGATCTACGTGATCGTTGGCTTCCTGCCGCCGCGTCAAGGAACGATCCTCGCCCTGACATTCGCGGACATATTCTTTCCCTCGTTTGGGGCTACGAGGGCCACCTCGTCGCGCAGACCACCCAGCAGCACATCACGCAAGGAAACAACCCATGACCACACCACGAAGGCCTGGCTACTCCTAATTCCCGCCATCCTGGTCGAAGTGATGGCCTCACTCGCCCTCAAGGGCGCACTCGAGCACCCCGCCCTCTACGTCGTCGTTGTCATCGGCTACCTGAGCGGATTCGTACTGCTCGCCAAGATACTCCGCACGGGTATGGCCCTCGGGGTCGCCTACGGTATCTGGGGAGCTACCGGCGTCGCCCTCACTGCCGTTGGCTCCCTCCTGATCTTCGGAGAACCGATCACCGCCCTCATGGGCATAGGAATCATCGTCATCATCGCCGGCGTCCTGTGCGTGGAGCTCGGGGCCCAGGCGGCCCACAAGAAAGCAGAGATGGCCTGATGTCTTATCTTCTCCTCACCGCTGCCATCCTGTTTGAGGTCTCCGGCACGATCAGCCTCCGCCTGGCAATCGACAACAAACGCTGGTACGCAGCAGTTGCGGTCGGATACGTGGTGTCCTTCAGCATGCTCGGCCTCGCCCTCGCTCATGGGATGCCCATCGGCATCGCGTACGGAATCTGGGCCGCAACAGGCGTCGCCCTCACCGCCGTTCTTTCTAAGGTCCTCTTCAACGACCCCCTTACGTGGCTAATGAGCATTGGCATCGTCCTCATCATCGGCGGCGTCTTCCTCGTCGAACTCGGCGCGATCCACTAACGAGAACCGCGGTCACCCAACGGCCGTCACTGCAGTCCGCCGGCCTGGTTGATCGACATGCACGGCGCGGCCCGCTGGAATACGCCGGAGGTTTCCCCGGGTATTCGAGGAAATCATGCATGCCCTGGTCGAACCGTCGTATCCTGACCACGCCGAACGGTCCGTATGGGGGGGTGGAGATGACCGGATCTGCCGTAACCTTTGACCGGCCTTTCTGGACATCCAGGCCGTCAACCAGGTGCTGGCTGAGCCGTTCCCACGCGCCGAAGTCCGGCGGAAAACAAGCCACGAACGATGGCAGGAACAGTCCGTTCTGCAGGTGCTCCCCCGCCCATTCTAAAGAGCCGATAGTGTACCTTCTGTTAAGCTGCGCCAACTCGGCTAGTCCTGAAGTGCCTCACGGAAGGTCGTAGGGCAGGGATTTGTATGCGGTGTCTTTGTTCATGTTCCAGCCGGCGACGATGCCGGAGCCGATCATTTGGTCGCTGAGGCGGGCGAGACGGTAGGCGGGGTCGGTGTCGAGGGCGAGTTGGAGGAATTGGTGGGCTTTGCTGCCTCTGCCTTCCCACCAGTTGATGTAGCCGATGGTGGTGAGCACTGGTGCTGCGTGTTCGGCGCTGGTGCGGGTGTAGGCGTGCAGGAGGAGTTGTTGTGCCCATTCGATGCGTGACCATTTCGGAGCATGGTCGGTTTGGGCGAACAGGATCTGTTGCATGGGTTCGTCGACGCCTGGGATGTCTGCGATGAGCCGGTCCCGGATAGCCGGGAACTGCAGGTTTGCGACGAGGGCGTGGCAGTCGTCATCGCTCGGGAAGGTCTTGGAGTTGAGCATTCCTGCCCAGAGTTGCCGGCCCTGCTGGAGCGCGGCGTCCGTTGGTTGGGAGGCGATGGTGTCCATGTGGTGTTCGACGGCGGCCGCTTTCGCTGCTTCCTCGCCGGTGGGCGGGAGAATAACCCGGTCGGTGGGTTCGACGAAACTGCCCCGGTAGATAAATTCGGCGTTGATGGCGCTCGTCTGAGTGGAGCTGACGGGTAGGGCGAGGGTGGTGCCGGGCTCGCCGTCGTAGGGGGAGAAGGTTTCGTCTCCGACGAAGAGTCCGTCCCGGATGGTGATGCCCTGTTCGGCGAGGACCCCGGTGAGAGCGGCTATGGTGCCGGCATACGGCCGGGCCTGACCGGGCTGCGCTGGTTCGGTGGTGTACACGGCGAAGAGTACGGATGTGGCGTTGGTGTCGCTGGTGAGGTAGTGGGCGACGGTGCGTGCGTAGGGGAGTTCTTGGCCGGGCTGGCGGGGGAGATCGATGCGCAGCGTCGCGCCGATGCTGTTCTCGTTCATGGTGATGCAGACCAAGCTTTCCTTGGGCCAGAAGCCCAGAGTATGCCCGATGAAGCTGAGCACATCTGATGGTGTTTTGATAGTGAGCTTTTCCATGATCCCCTTGTTTCCCTTCACCCTTGTGTTGCCGTGTCTTGTTGCGGTTGTTGGTTGTGTGCGTCGTTCTGGTAGGGGACCACCCGCTGGGTAGAGGGGCCGGAGTGCAACTTGGGGGACCGGCGCCGGGGCGAAAACTTCAGCCGCGGGCAATGCTTCACCGTTCTGATGATGAAGTTTTCGGTTCCGGGGTCGGCGCGGTAGCGCCCTGGTTGCGCGGAGGACCCGCCCAGCGATCATGGGGACATATCAGAATGACAAGCAGTTCGTACTTCTGCCTGTCCATCGCGGCCTGGCAGTTCAGCGGCATGACGCCGGTCCGAGTGCTCTAAGCGAGAAGCGAGATCGGAGGATCCTTGCTCCGCTGGAGAGACCAAGATGTTGCCCTCGTCTACGGGAACGCAAGGGTCACGCGTTCGACAGAGTGAACCATAAGTGTGATTGGCGGTTTTGGGACTGTAAGTGGGGCTGCCGTACAGAAGTGCTGTGAGTGCCACCTGCTGGTAGTACGTTGGCATTGGTCTTAACTCTGGGGGTCATTTATACATGTCAAAGCAGGGCAGTGTGGCGAAGCTGCACCATTACGTTCCTCAGGGCTATCTACGCGGCTTCGCAAATGAGAAAGAGCGTATTACGGTTGTGCCGCTCGACGGGAGGGCGAGTTACACGCCGTCGGTGAAAAACGTCGCCGCGCAGACTCACTTCCACACGCTTCATGGCTATTATGAGCCTGACGAGTTTGAGAAACTTCTCAGCGGTATTGAGGGCGAAGCCCTGAATATAATCCGCCGCCTCGAGGGCGGTGAGCTTCCTCTTCCGGAAAGAGACCGATGGACTTTTTCGTTCTATATCGCGCTTCAAGCTTCCCGAGGTCCTGATACGCGCAAGACGATTGAGCATCTACATGCCAAGACTGCCCGGGTAGAGGTTGGTGCTGGAGGGCGGAGGAACGTCAAACGTTGGATCAAAGACAACATGGGGTTCGATGCCAGCGACGAACAGGCAAATCGCATATGGGATGAAGCCACGCAGCCCGGAGGGCCGCCAATCTCGTTTCCAAATCACATTCACATACAGCACATGGTTGACACCTCCGAACAGCTGACCCCGTACATCGCGACCCGGCCATGGACTCTTGTCCGTTTCGCCCAACGGTCTCTCATAACCTCGGACGCGCCAATCAGCCTGGTGCGTAACTTTGAAGACGAACCCTGGCAAGGTGTGGGCTTCGGAACTGCTTGGGCTGTGGCGTTTCCACTGACGAGGAAATTAGGCCTGCTGATGAGCGATCCTATGGCAATCGTCAAGGGACTATCCGCAGATGACCCTCAGGTGCAGGAGATCAGAGCAGCCGTTCTGCAAGGAGCGGCAGACCGCGCTCAAGGCGGATCAACGGCCATGGAGCGACTATTTAACGAGCACACGGCAAAGCATGCCAGGGAATACGTCTACCGGCATCCGGACGATGACAAGTTTTTACCCGCAGAGCTACATGCACCAACGCTAATCAACATGACGGCCAGCGGCTTCATGGATGCTGAATTCGACGGAGAGCCTTGGTTCAACCGCAGCGAGGGGGAGCCAAGACACGACAGTTAGAAAGCGGAGTCCCAGATTAAGCCTCGCACCAAGGCTATGTTCCGTGGAAGGACTGCTAATTAGGGCTGCTGGGAGGTGTGGACAATGTCCACACCTTTCACGCTGGATCGTGCTTTATAGCGGTTGGACTGCTTCCGATTCCGCGTGTTTTCGGAAGTTCCCAGCGTTGGCAAGGCCTGGAGTCCAGTTCGAGTCCTACCTCGGGCACAGTGTTTCCGCAGGTCAAGAGCTTATTATGTTTTTGGTGTTGACAAAGCTTGACGTTTCGGAGAGTCGTCGATTCTGGCAAGCACCACCACTCTGGCTTTGAGCGCTGGATCAGGCAGCGTCCTCTGCTCCTTTCGGACTGGGCGTTCTCTTCTGGGCGAACCTGTGGGCACCAAGAAGACCCGCCACTCGCGTCTGGGCTCGTCCACCAAAGCCTGCCCAGCCCGTGTCGTTGAACCCGCCCGGCAACTTGGCTCGGTCGGAAAGCGGGTTTGGCGACTATCGCGCGTGTGTGTGGGCGCGTATCGGTGCGTTTCCCACACGGTTGTTCTCGGCCGGTGTTTCACCCGCCCAGCAGGATTGAAGAGATGGTGGCGGTACCGACGGCAATGATTGCCCCCGTCGCGGTGCGGAGGAGGACTGGATGCGCCGCTTTTTTGTCGCGGAGGTTTGCGTTGCGGTGCAGGATGCAGATTCCGAGTACGGCGGTGGCACTCGCCGCGACGGCCGCTGCGATGCCGAGACCGAGGGAGGAGCCTGCGATGTCGCCGCCGTGGTGGGTGAGGGATGTTGTCCAAGCGCGCCAGATAAAGAAGTCGGAAACGATCATTGCCAGGAAGGTGCGCCGCCAGGCGAGTGCGGTCCGTTCCGGCTGCAGCCCTGGGTCCCGTGGTGTCACCGGACAAGGATGAGAACAGCGACGACGGTGCCGGCCAGTGCGATGACGGTCGTCATCGCCACGAGCAGCCAGGCGTGGGGGAGTTCCCGTTTCTGGCGCATGGCTTGTTCCTGCAGAGACCAGCGCCGGTAGGCTTCCAGGGCCAGCAGCGCGCCGATGACGGCGAGCACGAGGCACAGGATGATCCGGACCGGGGGCGGGGCGATCTGCGGGGTGAGCTGGTCGACGGCGATGGCGCCGGCGAGGATGGCCATAGCGGTGCGGATCCAGGCCAGGAAGGTGCGTTCGTTTGCCAGTGAGAAGCGGTAGTCCGGCATCTCCCCGTTGCGGCGCCATTTGGGTTCTTTGAGCTTGACCATTAGAGGGTCACCGTTCGGAAGCCGCAGTTTCCGCTGGAGGATTCCGGCGTGTTGGAGGTACGGGCGGCGACCCGGTACCTGTTGCAGTACGACTCGTGGCACAGGTAGGAACCGCCGCGCATGACCCGGCCGGCCCCAGTGACGGGCCCCTGCGGATCCTGGCTGGGCGAGGTCCGGTAAAAGTTGGGAAGGAACCAGTCGTTGCACCACTCCCAGACATTTCCGGCAACCTCGTAGAGCCCGTAGCCGTTGGCGGGGTAGGACTTTACGGGGGCGGTGCCGAGAAAGCCGTCATCCTCGCTGTTGTTTGTTGGGAAGGTCCCCTGCCATTTGTTGCAGCGGTGCTCCCCGCCCGGAGTGAGCTCGTCCCCCCATGCGTAGCGCTTCCCAGTCAGTCCGCCGCGCGCGGCACATTCCCATTCCGCCTCGGTCGGCAGTCGTCGGCCGGCCCACTGGCAGTATGCCTGCGCGTCATTCCAGGAGACGTGGACGACCGGGTGATCAGGCATCTGGTTCCAGTCAGAGGAGGGGCCAGCTGGATGTGTCCAGTCCGCGCCGCGGACGTTGATCCACCAGGGTGCTCCGGCAGCGCGGCCAACGATGTCAGCATCCTGTGCGGCTACGAGGAGGTGGAACACAGCCGAACTGCCGTACTGTTCGGCCTCCGTACGGTAACCGGTGGCCGCCACAAAGGCGGCGAACATCCGGTTCGTCACCGCCGTCGCATCAATCCTGAACGCCTCTAGCTCCACCGCGTGGACGGGGCCTTCCCCGTCACTCGGGTAGCCTTCTCCGAATGCGTCGCCCATGAGGAACACACCTGCCGGGATAGGTACGTCCTGATGTCTAGGTGCTGTCGAGGCGGTAGTGGGGGAGGACGGTACTGCTGGTCCTGAGTGTTGCTCTGCGGCCGTGGGGGTGTTTGCTCCGCTGTTGGGCGTGCAGCAACTGGGGCTGGCCCCCGGGTTTTGGCAGTCCATGGTCCTCCTGGAAAAGAGCTCGCGACCTCGACGGGTACTCGCTTGGATCCTTCATCTACTATGCTCTGCCGCATAACCATTCCACAAGTGCTATTGACCGATGATTCCACTTGTGTCATGCTCGATGAAGACGAGGTGACCCACCTCACGACATCCAACGACCTTCCGGAGGCATCGATGAAGATGGAGAGCATCCTCCTTGGAGTGCTCCTCGAGCACCCGAGCACCGGATACGACCTCAAAAAGTACCTGGACACCCACGGCAGGTTCCTGCGCTCCAACACCCAGATGAGTCAGGTGTACCGCTCTCTGGCCAGCATGGAAAAACAAGGCTGGGTCACACATGAGCTCGATCCCCGCCCTGGCGCCCAGGACGCAAAAACCTACCGGGTGACGCAGGAAGGGGCCACCGTCTTCCTTGACTGGCTGACGGGACCGTACCAGCCGCCGTCGCGCTTCCAGGATCCCGAGCTGGGCGTGCGTCTGACCTTCTCGGGGTTCATGAGCGCAGAGCAACTGCTTCGCATCCTGGATACCGAGATTGAAACCCGGCAGTCCGAAATTGCCCGTTACCGCAATCGGGACCGGAGGCAGGTCTGGGCGCCAACCATCCCGTTTGACGCCGAACTTGCAGATTCGGTCGGAGAGCGGATGCACCTGATGGGGGCTGCGGCCATCGACGCCCACGTTGCCGCCATGATCGAGCTCCGCCGCGATTTGCTGGACGGAAAGCTGTCTTCCCGCTCGCTGCCGGCGGTGCCCGGGGATGAGTCCCCAGCACAACCCCGGTGACAACAACCGCGGGCCCGTCCTGACCCTCGGTTCCCCGGAACTCCCGCTGACGGGTTATTTGTCCGCGCCTCCCCCACACACCTGACTTTTTGTCTTTGAAAGGATTCCCCATGCGGGCCATCATCCTGATGTTCGACAGCCTCAACCGGCACATGCTTTCCCCCTACGCCGCCGACACCATCGTGCAGGCACCCAACTTCGCCCGGCTCGCGGCCAAGGCGACCACCTTCGACAACTTCTATGCCGGATCCATGCCGTGCATGCCCGCACGGCGGGAAATGCACACAGGCCGCTACAACTTCCTGCACCGCTCCTGGGGACCACTTGAGCCCTTTGACGACTCCATGCCCGAGCTTCTGAAGCAGGCCGGCGTCCACGCGCACCTGGTGTCCGACCACCCGCACTACTGGGAGGACGGCGGAGCGACCTACCACCCGCGCTACACCACCTGGGAATTCTTCCGTGGCCAGGAAGGCGACCCTTGGAAGGGCGTGGTCGAGCCCGCAGGAGAGGGCGAAGACTGGCGGTCGCAGATGAAGCGGCAGGACCTGATCAACCGCTCCTACATGGCAACTGAAGAGGAACACTCACAGACCAGAACCGTTGACGCGGGCCTTCACTTCCTCGACGTGAACAAGGACGCGGACAAGTGGATGCTCCAGATTGAACTATTCGACCCTCACGAGCCGTTCTTCACCCACGAGGCTTACAAGGCGATGTACCCACACGACTACGACGGGCTGGAGTTCGACTGGCCCGGCTACCAGAAGGTCAGTGAATCCCAGGACCAGGTGGAGCATGCCCGGTACGAGTACGCCGCCCTGGTGTCTATGTGCGACAAGTCGCTCGGCCGGGTCCTCGATGCCATGGATGAGCACAACCTCTGGGAGGACACCCTCCTGCTGGTCAACACCGATCACGGTTTCCTGCTGGGTGAACATGGCTGGTGGGCCAAATCAGTTCAGCCCTGGTTTAACGAGCTGGTGCACCTGCCGATGTTCCTGTGGGATCCGCGCACCGCCGGTCGCGACACGCGCAGGGGAGCCCTGGCACAGACCATTGACATCGCTCCCACCATGCTCCGGTACTTCGGCCTCGAACCCACTCCGGACATGCAGGGCCAGGACCTCGCCCTCGTCATGGAAGACGACTCCGCTGAGGTCCGCGACGCTGCGCTGTTCGGGATCCATGGGGGCCACGTCAATGTCACCGACGGCCGGTACGTCTACATGCGCGCCGCAGCCGATCCCGGCAACGGGCCCTTGGAGGACTACACCCTCATGCCCACCCACATGCGCAGCCGCTTCACTGTGCCCGAACTGGCCAATTGGCAACCCGCCGAACCGTTCGGTTTCACCAAGGGCCTGCGGACCATGTCCGTGCAGACGAGTTCCTTCATGAACCCCTGGACCCACGGAACTCTGCTGTTTGACCTCGAGAACGACCCGCAGCAGAAGAACCCGTTGACGGACGACGAAACTGAACTGCGCATGCTGCGGCTCCTGGTGACGCTCATGCACGCCTCCGAAGCTCCTGCTAGCCAGTTCGAACGCCTCGGACTCCCCGGGGTCGGTGAACCCGGCGAAGACCACTTGCTGGTCCGGAAGCAGGCCGATCGCGCCCGCCTGGCCTTGGAACCGCTGCCCGCCCTGGATTCCCTCCCCGGCAGGGGAGCCGCACTGACAGTCCCGGTCCTCGAACTCCTCCAGGACCCCAACGCACGCGAGGTCCTGGAAAGGCACCTGCCCGATCTCGTCAGCACCGAGCTCGTCAACCTTCCGGCGCAGCTCACCCTTCACCAACTTGCCGCAGTCGCCGCTGTCCCGGCAGCCGCCCTCGGCCCCATCGCCGAAGCCCTCACCGCCGTACCCACGGCCTAACACAACCCACCCATCTATCACCTGGCAACGAAGACAGGAACTCTTTAATGAGCACTCATCGCGTCCCCGCAACCCCCGCCCAGAACACGGCCGCTCCTACCCAGGTGGAAGGCGCAGCCCAGGCCCGTCACGTCCCGCACCGGTGGCGAAACCTTGCCGTCCTCACCGGTGTCACCGTCGTCGACAACACCGAAGCCGGCCTGAGCACCACCCTGTTCCCCACCATCGCCGCCGCGCTGAAGCTGCAGAGCAGCCACCTTGGGCTTCTCGCAGCCCTGGGCAAACTCGTGGCTGTACCCGCCGGTCCGGCCTGGGCCTGGCTGGCAGGAAAAATCGGACGCCGGAAGGCCCTGGTCGCCACAACCTTTGTCGGCGGTGCCTTCGGCATTGCCGCCGGCTTCTCCCACGACTTCGTCCAGCTGCTGATCTTCAACACCCTGATGTCCGCAGCCATCATCGGCGGCAGCCCGATCGCGAACGCCATCATCGCCGACTCCTTTGACGACAGCCAGCGCGGCAAGGCCGCAGGCTACTTCTACGGCTTCATCAGCCTCATCAGCTCATTCATCGGCCCCCTCATCGCGCTCTTCACCGGACTGACCGACGGATGGCGGTACGGCATGTGGGCCATCGGCGCCATCTGCATCGCGGCGGGCCTGCTCGTCATGTTCTTCCTCAAGGACCCCGGAGTGGGCGCGTCCGAAAAGCAGCTCGCCGACCTGACAGGACGCGAAACGCTCGCGCCGAAAGTCACCCTCGGCACCGTGCTCTCCCTGTTCCGCATCCCCACCTTCTCCGTCATGATGCTCTCCCGGCTGCTGTCGGGTCACCTGCTGATCGTGATCTTCGGTATCCAGTTCCTCGTCGCCGAACGCCACTTCACCAACGCCGTGGCCGCCATCGTGCTCTTGCCCTTCGGGCTGGGCTACTTCGCCGGCACCGCAGGCGGCGGCTGGCTCATGGCACTACTTGACCGCATCCTGCCGGACCGCGGCCGCGTCGCCTACCTGCAAGGTGCGCAGGTCCTCTTCGCCGTCGTCGCTTTCTTCGCCACCCAGTTCAACTACGACAACGTCGGCATCTACGGCATCTTCTGGGCACTGATGGGCTTCGCCCAGGGCGCCAACCCGCCCGCCAACCGTCCCATCGTCGCCGCCGTCGTCTTGCCCGAACTCCGCAACCAGGCCTTCGCGATCTTCCTGACCGTCTTCGAAACCATCGGCTGGGCTGTCTTCTCCCTTGGCGCCGGCGCACTCGCGGCATCGCTTGGCATCCAGACCGTGTTCCTCTGGACCCTCGTCATCCTGATGCTCGTCAATGCAGTGGTCCTCACCGCCCTCTACGGCTGCTACCCGCGGGACGTCGCCAAGGTCCGCGACATCCTCGAAAACCGCCGGCAGGAAGCACTCCAGCACGGCTGACCGTCCTGCACCACACATCATCCTTCCAACCCACGCATAGGAACCACCACCAGCCCATGGAAACCCTCAGCGCACAGAAAACCTCCAACAAAGCCATCGACGACCGCCTCCAAGCCCTCCTGCCCCAACTGACGCTTGAAGAAAAGGTCCAGCTGCTGACCGGCCGCGACTTCTGGACCACCTGGCCGATGGAAAAGATTGGGCTGCGCCGCATCCTGGTCTCCGACGGCCCCACCGGAGTCCGCGGCGAAGTCTGGGACGAACGCCAGCCGTCCGTGAATTTCCCTTCCGCCACGGCCATCAGCTCCAGCTGGGACCCCGCCATCGCCGATCGGCTTGGAGCGGCATCGGCCGTCGAGGCGAGGCGCAAGGGCGTCGACGTCGTTCTCGGACCGACCATTAACCTGCACCGCTCGCCCTTGGGCGGCCGGCACTTCGAAGCCTTCAGTGAAGACCCGGTTCTCACCGCGGAACTGGCAGCAGCCTACGTGGCAGGCGTCCAGCGCAATGGTGTCGGGGCGACGCCGAAACACTACGTTGCCAACGACTCCGAAACCGACCGCTTCACCGTTGACGCCATCGTGGACGAGCGCCCTTTGCGGGAACTGTATCTGCTGGCCTTCGAAAAGGCCGTCGTTGAATCCCGCGCCTGGCTGGTCATGAGCGCTTACAACTCGATCAACGGCACCACCGCCACCGAGAATGACCTGCTCGAAACACCATTGAACAGTGAATGGGGTTTCGACGGGGTCGTGATCAGCGACTGGACCGCGGTGCGCAGCGTCGACTCCGCCAACTCATCGCAGGACCTCGTCATGCCAGGCCCCGATGGCCCCTGGGGCGACGCCCTCGTCGCAGCGGTCCGCTCCGGAGAGGTAACAGAAGCCAGCATCGACCGGAAGGTCCTTCGGATCCTGCAGCTCGCCGCCCGGGTCGGCGCCCTGGAAGGCTTCGAACCGGTCAGCGCCGAACCCGTGGACCGGGAGGACCTGGTGGCCTTCACCCGGGAAGCCTCCGCAGCCGGCACTGTCATGGTGAAGAACGACGGCGTGCTGCCGCTGGACCCAGCCGCAGTGGGCACGATCGCGGTCATCGGACATAACGCCAAGTACGCCCGGACCCAGGGCGGCGGGTCAGCGACCGTGCTCCCGGAAAAGATCGTCACCCCGCTCGAAGGGATACGCGCCGCGTTCGGGGCAGACAGCGTCACCTACAGCACTGGTGCCATCGTGCAGGAAGGCGTCGCCGAACTTCCCCTGGCACAGATAACTAACCCTGCCACCGGCATTCCCGGTCTGCGGGTTGCGTTCCTCGACGCCGACGGCAAGGAACTGTTCACGGAAGACCGCCGGTCCACCGCCCTCGTCTGGTTCGGAGGAGACGCCCCCATCCGCGAATCCTCCACGGTCCGGTTGCACACGATCTACACGCCCGACGAAACCGGCTCTGTCCATTTGGGGGCCGCCACCGTAGGCGGGGTACGGATCCACGTGGACGGAATTCTCGTCCATGAGGCGGAGGTGGAGGTGAACGGCAAAGACATCGCCGAGTCCTTCCTCGCCCCGCCGTCATCAACGGTGGAGATCCCGGTAACCGCAGGTGTTGCCGTGGAAGTCCTCGTCGAACTGGACACATCAAACCGGAGGGGCCCCCTCGACAACGCCCTGAGCGTCACCCTCGGCACCGAACCCGCTCAAATCGACCCCGAGGTGCTCATCATCGAAGCAGCGAAAGCTGCGCGGCAAGCGGAGGTCGCCGTCGTCGTTGTTGGCACAAACTCCCGGGTCGAATCCGAAGGCTACGACCGGACCAGCCTGGATTTGCCTGGTTATCAGGACCGGCTCGTGCACGCCATCGCCGCAGCGAACCCCCGCACCGTTGTGATCGTCAACGCCGGCTCTCCCGTCATCATGCCCTGGCGCCACGAAGTCGCCGCGACCTTGATCGGCTACTTCGGAGGCCAGGAATTCGGTAACGCGCTGGCCGACATCCTCACCGGCACCACCGAGCCCGGAGGCCGCCTGCCCACTACGTGGCCGGCAACTCAGGGCAGCGTCCCGGTCCTGAACACCACTCCCGACGCCGACGGCAAGCTCCGCTACGACGAGGGCATCCACATCGGATACCGCGCCTGGCTCAAGACCGGCGCCACCCCCGCCTACGACTTCGGCTACGGCCTCGGATACACGACCTGGTCCCTCAACAACGTCGAAGGACCGGCGGACCCCGTCACGCCCGGTGACAGCGTCCCTCTGAAGGTCTCCCTGACAAACACTGGCGAACGAGCCGGCAAGCAGGTCATCCAGGTTTATGCAGAAAAGAAGGACTCCACCGTGGAGCGGGCTGTCCGCTGGCTGGTCGGTTCGGCACCCGTCTGGGTAGAGCCCGGCGAACATGTCTCAGTAGACCTGCAGATCACCACCCGTCTCCTCGCCTACTGGAACAACGGCTGGAACTACGAACCCGGCAACTACCAGATGCGGGCCGGCTTCTCCGTAACAGACCTGCCCTCCGCGACGACCGTCGTCCTGAAACCATGACAACGGCAGTGAGGCGAGAGACCTCCCCCGGCATGGTCGAGGTCAACGTAAACGACAGTTCTGAATTGGACCACGCTTTGAGCGAGGCCATAGAGGCGATCAAGGACGCAGCCACCCGTCACCAAACCGGAATCATGGTCACCCGCGTAGCGCCTGGCCGGTACATTGTGCGGGCCCACCCTGCCGTTCCCTTCGGCCTGACACGCCAACAACACGAATAGAGAACTCTTGCGCTTTTGGCGCCGGCAGCAGCTGATGTCGACACCAAGAGCGCGGGCATGTTCCATGGACTGTTGTTGTCATGCTGACTCCTGTCAGCTGCTCAGACCGGAGCTTGGACACGTGCAACGAGCGGCACTTAACGCGTCGAAGGAAGCTCAAAAGAGGGTGTGGACATTGTCCACACCCTTGGCTCCGGATCGGCTCTTACCGTCTTTGAACCGCCCCGGATTCCGCACGTTTTCGCGGGTTCCCAGTGTTTGCAAGGGCCGGAATGTAGTTCGAGTCCCACCTCGGGCACGACGTATTCCCTCGTCAGGGGCGATTTTGCTTTGACGTGTTGACAAAGCTTGCGGTCGCGTCGCCTGACGGGTTGGGTCGCGGGCTGTGGCCTGGCCGCCGCGGGGCTATTCAGGTGTGTGGGTGGCGGGTTCAGCGCCCTGGCTGGGGGCCCTCCGCGTGCTGTTTGCTGGGTTATGCGGTTCCTCGCTTCCGGCTTTGTCGGGTCGGCCCGGCGGGCCTACACCTATTCATGGGCCGGGGGAGCGAAGACGACATGACGTTGCGGATTATGGTTGGACCCGTTGTTGAGAAGCCGCTTTTGTGACCTCATAGGCGCAGGGTGTGCGCGGTTTGTCTTGTCAAAGAGGGTGTGGACAGCGTCCACACTTACGTCTGCTTTATGTGAGCCTTGTTCGGCTACCCGGTGGGCCGACGTCGCCTCCATGCCGGGAGAGGAATTCCCGGGCAGCTTCTGGTCAGTTACCTGGCTGCCGCTTATCAGGCCGTGATGGACAGAACTGCGGCCATGCAGCGTTCTGTGTCGCAGGCGTTGTTGCGCGGAGCACCATTGGCCCGCGTTGTCGGCTCGGCATCGTACTGTGTGCGCACTTCCTCGCCTGCCCGTACGATGAGGGTGGCCTTGCGGGGTGGCTACAGCAGGTTACGAAATCGGCCAGCCTTTTCCTCTGCGCGGCGTGGGATCCGGGTCGTACGGTGTGTGTTATTCGCTCCCTGACTCCAGGCGTCTGGCCTTGGAAGCAAACCTTTGGCTTCTTGTTCAGCGCAAGCTGGTGGGTTTTGCGCGGGTCAATCTCGGGCGACAGCGGCGGGGGTATGTGGTCAAGTTCAAGGCGGACGTTTCCCTCTTCCAACCAGAGAACTTTATTTCTGACCTGGTGCAGGAGGTCTTCTGTGAGCCGATACTTTGTCTCTTTTTGCGTTTGGCTACTTGAAATCGCTTTTGGTTTTTCTGATCGATTGTTCTGATAAGTTGTGCAATTTCATTGTTGTGTTTCCGTGGCAGCCGGTACAGATAGGGTGCGCGCTCAACGCCGTAGGCAAGCAGAACAAACCCAGTGAATATTCCAATGAACATTAGTTGAGTAATGAAGGTAGCGTCAGAGCTGAGATTGCCATCTTGACCAGCTCGCGGGCGACCTCGGCCTCGAACTTGTCTGTCAGATTGTCAGCGGATGTTTTACTCGGCACAGCCTCAAGTGTCGCGGCCTTATCTGCCTACTTCCCGCCGGGTCAACCGCCCGGCGTGTCAAGCCAAGGTACAGGGTTGATTTCACAGTCCCTTACCCGGAATAGGACTCTCTGAAGGTGTGGTTGAACATGCCGAGCTTCAGGGTATTCCTCGTTGCGGAATTCCGAGGGGTACCGGAGACGCCGACGCAGGGAACAGTAAAGACCGCCCCGTCACCGGGCGGCCTTCTTTGTATTCCAAGTGGTTCTGGCTTCCGTCCATGCCGATGTAGGCCCTCACGTCCAGCGCAAGTAAAGGACCTCATGTAGCTGCATTCTTCCCGCTGCGCCGATCTAGCATAGATAGATGGAGGTTGATCGGGAATTCTCGACGGAAGAGAGGCGGAGCTATACCGCCATGTGCCCGGTCTGCGGTGAGACGGCGTACCCGACGTGGCAGCGCGTCTACGATTTGTCCGATCCGGGACAAGCTGAGAAATGGAAGCTGGCGCTCCTTGAATGTCTAACCCCCGGGTGCCCCGACTCCCGTTATGACGCATAGGCTTCTGAAGGTTTGCTCCTTCTCCACCCGCCGAACCATACTGCGCAAGCCCACCCTTGACGCTCGGGTGCCCCGAGGTCTGGCCATGCTCTGGTCAGGCTGGTTCAGGATGGCGTCGGGGACTTGATGGGAGGCAGCGGTGCCAGCTAGCCGAACTCGTGGTGTTGCCGTTGGCCGGGCCCGGCAATTCGGCCAGCACAACGATCGACGTCAGCCCGCCCTGGCGGTGCCGGCGGCGTTGTTCGCTGCGACCCCACTCTCGGGTGAGCGCCAAAGGCGGGCACCCCCAACTCGCAAAACGCCGCCCACAGCTACGCCGCGGTCGCACCTACACTGCTCCAAACTTCGGGCGAAACCGAAGCAGCACAGCCTGGGGCGGTCCGAAGACTAGTGCCGCGCGTCTGGACGGGAGCCAGCCCAGCTCTGGTCTCCTAGGCCCCCAGACGTCGCGCCGAGCCGAGCACCGCCTTGTTCGAGCACGCTGTCAAGCGAAGCGAGGGGAGTTTACCCGCCTATTGCTCTTTTTTTGGAGAGCTGTTTTCTGCCGCATTCTTGTGGTGCTTCGCAGAAACCGCCTCCGATATGCGGCCTAAGACAGGGGGGAAGTTGATTTCAAGCAGCCCCCGGAGTCACGGCCTTCCAAGGCTTCAGTTTGTGCCGTGATGTTCAGGGTTTCCTACAGTGCTAAATCCCTGCGGCGTTGGCGTAAAACTGCTGGTCTTCGCGCCACCCGCCCATTCCCATTCCGATGTCCTTGACGTCCGTGACGAATTCGATGCCCTGGATCCATTTGATCATTTTGAAGCCGAGCTGGGTCTCAAGCCTGAGCCGCAGCGGTGCTCCGTGTTCGATTGGCAGCGGTGCGCCGTTCATCTCCAGGGCTAGGAGGCTTTGCGGGTGCCGGGCTAGGTAGATCGGGATGGAGGCGTAGTAGAAGCCGTAGCGCCCTTCCCCTTCGGTCAAACCTTTGTCGTCCATGCCGTAGAACACCACGTGCTTGGCTTCGGGGTGGGGTTTGACTTTTTGCATGATGTCGGAAAGGGGAATTCCTGCCCATTCAGCGATGGCGGTCCATCCTTGAATGCAGTTGTGCTTTGTGATCTGCCGTTGCTCGCCGAGCTCCCGCAATTCCGGCAGTGAGAATGACATGGGTTCTGCAACCAGGCCGCCGACGGCGAGGTGGTAGCCACGGAAACCGTTGGCCGCCATCTGCTCGTAGTCCTTGCTTGGCGGCGGGTAACCGTTAACACGGAAGTAGGGGGAGATCTCTTTTCGGGAGTAACGCTGACGCGAAGTGCCGGCCCGGGATATGGCCCGTTCAAAGGGATTCACAATCCTGCCCAGAAGCCGTTGCGTGCGGCGACGGTAACGCAGCGAGAACCAAGTGATGACCACGTGGAAAATCACGATCGCTAGGAGCCCGGCCAGTCCGATGCCAGTGGCCAGCCGGCGGTCGCCGTGGGGGTTGCCGAGAACGATGGCTGCGAATTCCTGCGGAAGGCCATGGATGATGACCATGAACACGTGTACGACAGTGAACGCGGCGAAAGCACACATGATCAGGAAATGGAGGCTGCGTGCTCCTTGCTTGCCTCCGAACAGCTTGCCGTAGCGGGGGAAGCGGGCAAGCACGGAAGGTGACATTGCTGCACCGGTCAGAATCTGCAGTGGTGCCAGAATGAAGATCACCACGAAGTAGGAAAGCTTTTGTGCCGGTTCGAAGGGTTCGCCGGGGATCTTGGCCGGCAACTCGAATTGCAGATAGGTGCCGACTGCCTTCAGCGAATCGGGGATGATCGACCAATGGGTGGGAACGATGTACTGCCAATAGCCCGTGACGAACATGGTGGCGACATACACGACGCCGGTGAGTATCCAGAATTCGATGGTCATGAAGTGCCAATGCCGGCCCAGACCGAGGTTTTTTCTGCCCGGCAGGGCAATCACCGGTGACCAGGACTCCTCCTCGTCCAGAGACGACCATGGTTTACGCGAGTCGGCACCGAAATTTTTCTTCGACAACCGCAGCCATTGACGTCCTGGCGGGCAGTCATCATGCCAGTACAACTTCGGGAAAGCTGACAGAACCTCTATGCCGGACCGGAAGAGCATTACCATCAGGGCAAGGTTAAGAAAATGGGTTATCACCACCCATGCGGGAAAAAATTCAGGCATACGTCCTCCTTAATGATTGGCGATGACGATTGGACACCCCGCCGCTGCGATTCAATGTGTGGAAGGCCCGCCCTCGCGGGGTTCACTGGCCGAAAAGAAGCACACGGGGCACACTGTTGGGTATGGCCAGTTACGGCACCGACACAGTCCAACAAGAACTTGCCCGCCTGCGCGCCGCGCTCCTGGATGGGCGCGGCCCAGGCGCGACTGCGGGTGAAATTAGCCGCCACACCCGGGACCGCCAGTGGCTCGGGAAACTCCCAACCCCGGTAGCGTTGGAATCCGTGGCGGATCAGGCACACAAGGCACGAACCGAGATGGGGTTCAGTTCGTCCCGCAGCCTGGAACATCTGGGCCTTTCCATCGCTATTGCTGCGGGCGGTGGTTTGGCCTTCCTGGCGAACCGGTTGCTCCGCAAGACACGGAATCGGAGGAGGCCGGGGTCCGGCGCGCCGTAGCCATCCAGACCGAGACGCTGAATAAATACCCAGTGGTGACGTCCGCATAAGATGGTCCCCTCACCGGTGGCTTTGTTCGTCCCGGGCCAGTGAGTCGATCTTGTCCAGCCTGAGGTAGCGGAACTGCCGGATGAGGCGCAGCGTAGGCTTAAGGGCGAAACAGATGGACCCGATGAGGAAGCACCAGAGCGCCGGGTCCGCGGCATCCGGAGAAAAGAACAGCATGCTGCCGATGATGAAAAGGCCGGCAGCGGCGAAATCGACCACAGTGTAGGTGAGCTCGATGGTGGCATACAACCGTTCGTGCGCCGAGGATCTCTGGCTTGCCCGAGGGTCAAACAAGCGGTGCATGCGGTCCTCTTTCTGCTGGTTATTCCGGCCTCGCGTAGTGGGTAAATCTCAAGGGCTTCCTTCAAAGGGGACCAAAAGCCCCGGCTGGCGTCATTGGGGGAGCAGGGGTTAGTCCCCGGGGGAGTCCTTCGCGATCAGGTCGGACTGGATGTTCTCGAGAGACCGGTCCTTTGTCTCGGGAACCTTCTTCAGGAAAAACAGGAACGCCAGGACACCAAGACCGGCATAGAGGTAGAACGTACCCTGGCGGGTGATCACCTGGCCGAGGCTCAGGAACGTGGCGGCAACCAGGAAGTTGGCGCCCCAGTTAACCAGGGTGGCCACGGACATGGCCTTGCTGCGGATGCCCGTGGGGTATATCTCGGAGATCATTAGCCAGAAGACCGGGCCCAGGCCGATGGCGAAAGAAGCGATGTAAAGCAGCAGACCCACCAGGGCAAGGTAGCTTGCGTGCTGCTGAAGGGCCCCAAAGCTGAAATAGGCTGCCAGCAGCACCAAAGACAATGTAAGCCCCACCGTCCCGGTAAGCAGCAGCTTGCGCCGGCCCAGCCGGTCGATCAGAAGCACTGCGATAACAGTGAATATCAGGTTGGTCAGCCCGACGAACAGGGTCTGTGTGATGGAGGTGCTCTTTGTCAGTCCGGTGTCGGAGAGGATTGTCGGAGCATAGTAAATAACCGTGTTGATGCCGACGAACTGCTGGAAAACGGCTAAACCTAAACCGATCAACAGCAGTGGACGGATCTCGGGCCTCAGCAGGTCCCGAACCTTCGCTGCGGATTCAGCATCGTTGGCCTCTTTTATGTCTTGGATTTCCTGTTCCACCTGCGCACCTTCAACGCCCTCGCGCAAGCGCTCCAACACCTTGTGCGCCTCCTCGCCGCGTCCCTGCTGCACAAGCCAGCGAGGGGTGTGTGGGACGGTCAGCATACCGATGGCCAGCACGGCGCCGGGGACGACACCCAGGCCGAGCATCCAGCGCCAATTGTCAGTGAAGCCCTGGAACACGAAGTTCACCATGTAGGCCAGCAGGATTCCTACGGTGACCGCGAGCTGGTTGAAGGACACCAGCCCACCCCGGACGCGTGGCGGACTTACCTCGGAAATATATAACGGCGCCACAAAGGATGCCGTCCCAACCGATACCCCCAGCAGGAACCTGAAGCCGATCAGCATGGGAACGCTAATCGAAAGGGCGCATCCCAAAGCGCCGACGACATAGATGGAGCCAGAAATCACCTTGGTCCATTTCCGGCTGATCCTGTCCGCGAGATACCCGGAGATCAGGGCACCAAGCATGGCACCAAGCAACAGGGAGGACACAATCCATTCCTGGGCGACTGCACTCGCGTTCAGATCGCTCTTGATGAAGAGCAGCGCCCCTGAAATTACCCCCGTATCGTAACCGAACAGTAAGCCACCCACCGCCGCGATAACGGAGGCACGCAGCAGCAGGCCGTTGCCGCTCCGGCGCATCCCGCCCAAAAACCCAGCCATCGCCAGTCCCTCCCTTTAATCCTGTCTTCGTTTGGCGTCGCATCGATGGAAAGTGAACCGTACCGGGCCAGCCGCCGCGTAAGAGTTGCCGTGCGGTGGGATTCTTCCATTCTGGCTCTTCCGGTTCCGGCAGGGCCTGAGCTCCCTCGGGTAATTGCAAATAACATATCATTGCGCATGCGCAATTGAAAGGAAATTTCTAGCCCACTGGGTCTTCTGGACGGGAGAAAGCCCCTGGAGGCAGCCGACGCATCGACCGCCCTATTAAGCCCTGAAGGGAAGACAGTGGACCTCGGTGTGCGGCCGACCAATCTACGGTTTTCCATTGCGCTTGGGCAACTATTACCCCTAGACTCGGTGGTATGTTCGACCCCGCGGCAGGCTTTCCCCCACATGTGTTGCGGGAGTATGCAATGGTTGCTGACGGTGCCCGGGCTGCTTTGATAGGTCCCCGGGGCGACGTGGTGTGGATGTGCGCGCCGCGCTGGCACGACGATGCCGTTTTCTCGGGTCTTCTGGGCGGTCCCGGGGCCTTCGCAGTAAGTCCGACTGATCCGCGTTATGTATGGGGCGGACAGTATGAGGACGGAACACTGATTTGGGTGAGCCGGTGGGTAACCGGGGCGGGAATCATCGAATGCCGGGAAGCGCTGGCATATCCCGGGGACCCAACCCGGGCGGTGCTGCTGCGCCGGATTTCTGCTGTTCTGGGTCCTGCGTCGGTGCGGATGATTTTGGACGCGCGGGCGAACTTCGGCAGGCACAAGATGGGCCGCCTTTCCTGCCATGACGGTGTCTGGACTGCCCGCTCCGGGGATTTGAGGGTCCGTCTGGCCGGTGCTTCAGTGGCGAAGTCTGGAGAACATGGTCTTGAAGCGGTTTTTGAGCTCGTGGAGGGCGACTATCAGGATCTGGTGCTGGAAATCTCCGATCACCGACTGCCCGTGGAGCCGGTGGAGCCCGGGCCGGCCTGGAGTGCCACGGAAAACGCCTGGCATTCGGTGGTCCCCCGGTTCGATAACACGATATCTGCCGATGACTGCAGACAGTCATATGCGGTTTTGCGCGGAATGACGGGGGTGGGCGGAGCGATGGTGGCCGCGTCCACCATGGGTTTGCCTGAGCGGGCCGAGCAGAAGAGGAATTACGACTACCGGTACGCGTGGATCCGGGACCAATGCTACGTCGGCCAAGCAGTCGCGGCCTGCAAGATGTTTCCACTGCTGGATGACGCGGTGGGTTTTGTTGCCTCCAGACTGCTCACCGACGGACCGGGAATGCGCCCGGCTTATACGACCGAGGGCGGCCAGGTACCGGATGAATGGGACGTTGGGTTGCCCGGGTATCCTGGCGGGGCCGGCCGGGCAGGGAACTGGGTCAACAACCAGTTTCAGTTGGACGCATTCGGGGAGTCACTGCTGCTGTTCGCCGCAGCAGCAGAGAATGACCGGCTGGACCTTGAGCACTGGAAGGCGGCAGAAATCTGCGCGGATGCCATCATGGCGCGGTGGCAGGAACCCGATGCGGGCATGTGGGAACTCGACAACCGCAGGTGGGCCCACTCCCGCCTCATCTGCGCTGCAGGCCTGCGGGCCATAGGGCGTAACGCCCCGCCACAGCAGGGGGCGCAGTGGACCTCGCAGGCTGACACGCTGATTACGGACGTGGCCAACGACTGCTTGCATCCCAGCGGCCGGTGGCAACGTGCACCGGATGATGATCGCGTTGACGCGTCCCTGCTTCTCCCGGTGATCCGGGGTGCTCTTCCGCCCGATGACCCCCGGTCCGTAGCGACCCTCAAAGCTGTGCAGGACAACCTGGCCCGGGACAGGTACCTGTATCGCTTCCGCCAGGATGGACGGGCCCTGGCCAAATCTGAGGGAGCCTTCCTGCTGTGCGGTTTTGATATGGCCATGGCCCTCCATCAACGCGGAGAGACCACCGAAGCAGCCCGCTGGTTCGAAAGAAACCGGGCCGCCTGCGGCTCCCCCGGCCTCTTCACGGAGGAGTACGACGTCGAGCAACGCCAGCTTCGTGGCAATTTCCCGCAGGCCTTTGTGCACGCGGCGATGCTCGAAACCTCGCGGCGGCTGGCGGATCCTCCGCCCCCGTGGCGGGGCCTGGGTTCCTGACGGCGAGCACCATCAACCGGATGTTTGGCGAAGTAACCGAGGAACGACGAGGAGCACGCATGAACACCTTCAAAGGCAAGACAGTAGTTGTTACGGGCGCGAGCGGCGGTATCGGCCGGGCCACGGCTATCGGCTTCGGCCAACAGGGAGCCTCAGTCGCCCTGCTCGCTAGGGGAGAAGCAGGGCTGGCCGGAGCGGCAAGGGAAGTGGAAGCGGCGGGGGGACGGGCACTGACGATCGCGGTGGACACTTCCGACCATCATGCCCTCGACGCAGCAGCCACCCGCGTCGAGCGGGAACTCGGTCCCGTCGACATCTGGGTCAACGTAGCTTTCACCTCAGTCTTCGCTCCTTTTGACCAAATCAAACCCGAAGAGTACCAGCGCGTCACCGAGGTCAGCTATCTTGGCTACGTCTACGGAACAATGATCGCTCTGGACCGGATGAAGAAGCAGGGACAGGGCACCATTGTCCAGGTGGGCTCGGCTCTTGCCTACCGGGGAATTCCGCTCCAGTCCGCCTACTGCGGTGCAAAGCACGCTATCCAGGGCTTCAACGAATCCCTTCGGTGCGAACTCCTTCACGATCGAAGCCCAATCAGGACAACCATGGTGCAGATGCCAGCTGTCAATACCCCACAGTTCAGCTGGGTGCTTTCCCGCCTGCCGAACAAAGCCCAGCCGGTGCCTCCCATCTACCAGCCCGAGGTCGCGGCGCGTGGCGTCCTTTACGCCGCCGCCCACCCCCATCGCCGGGAGTACTGGGTTGGGGGAAGCACCATGGGCACCCTGGTGGCCAATGCCGTTGCCCCCGGACTGCTCGACAGGTACCTTGCCCGGACAGGATTCAAATCCCAGCAAAGGCCGCAACCGCGCGACCCCGAACAACCCGTCAACCTTTGGAAAGCGGCCGACGAACAGCGTGACTTCGGTACCCACGGCGCGTTCGACGCCCGATCAGCAGAGCGAAGTGTTCAACTGTGGGCTTCCCAGCACCACGGCACCATTCTCGCGGCGGGCGGAGCTGCGGCAGCGGGGTTGTTGACGTTGTTCCCCATGTTTCTGGGAAAGCGGCGGCGATGAAGGCCTTGGAGACCACCCGGGCGGCCTATGGCCTGTGCCAGACGAGCTTTCCCGGACCGATCTTCCGTTTTGCGGTTGGCCAGCAACCGGATGCGCATGTCCGCGTCGTAATGCGCGTTCTGGGGGCCAGGCACCTAATGCAAGCCTTGATCGTCGAAGCAGCCCCAACCTCCGCTGCGCTCCACCTGGGTGCCGGTGTGGTGGACTCACTGCATTCGGTCAGCATGGTGGCGCTGGCCATCGCCGATCGGCGTCGGCGCAGGGCAGCCGCCCTGGACGCCGTGCTTGCAGCGCTGTTCGCCGGGATGGAATTCGCGGCTGCGGGCCGCCGCAAAGCGGGCGCTCCAGCCTCCGGGGGCACATTGGCGGGGATGATGCAGTGCTGACGGGCCCACATGGGGGTCAGCACCGGGGGCGTGGTGCAGCGAAGATTTTGCCAATGAAAGAAGCAGGATGAGGACGGGGAGCGGCATGAAGACATCAGTTCCAACAAAGGCAACCGTTCATGGGATAGACCGCATGATCCGGAATGTGGAAACCGGACGTTTTGAGCGGTCACTTTCCGGGCTGACCGCGGTCGGTGCCTTGGTTACGGCAGCGGAAATATATTTTGAACACGACAAGGCAAGCTTCGGCAACAAACTGATGTGGCTCCCGGTCGCCCTCGGTCCTGTGGGCGCGGCTGCCGGGATCGCCGGAATCTTCAGCAAGCGGATGGCCAAGACAGCGCTCCCCCTGGCTTCCGCGGCCATCGTAGCCAATGGCTTGCAGGGAACGTATTTGCACGCGCGGGGCATCGCCCAGAAGCCGGGAGGATTCTCCAACCTGACCTACAACATGGAGATGGGACCACCGTTACTGGCACCGCTTCTTGTAACGCTGGTCGGCGGGATGGGGTTGCTTGCCGCAGTACTGAGGAGGGAAAAGTGACAGCACTCCCGCTTGACCCCAAGGACGGCGGCGGCCGCTTTCCCGGCTTCGACGCGCAAGGACAGTCCCAGCATTGGGACCGGGTGACCCAGGGTGTGGTCCTGGCCCGCCTCGGACGGCCAACAGACCTCCGGTTTTTTACCGTTGCAGAGGAAGCAACAGCAAGGGCACTTTTTGATCAGTTGCTTGACCAGCGCCACGAGCCACGGGTTCCAGTAGTCAACATGGTCGATGCTCGCCTGGCTGAGGACCAGACCGACGGCTGGCATTACGAAGACATGGAACCGGACCCTGCTGCGTGGCGCAGCACCCTGGCCGAGTTGGACGCCGAGGCCCGTGAACGCCACGAAAGGCCATTCGCCGAGCTTTCCTGGGAAGAACAATCGCTGCTCCTGACCGACATCCAGGCCGCGGAAAAGTGGCGGGGCCGCCCTGCGTCGCGGGTCTGGAGCTTGTGGACGCGCTACGCATGCACGGCGTTCTACTCCCACCCCTTGGCCTGGGATGAGATAGGTTTCGCCGGGCCCGCCTATCCCCGTGGGTACAAGAATCTCGGCCTCAACGCACGGGAACCTTTCGAGGTGGCCGACGCACGACCGGCCCAGGACCCTGCGGAACACAACGCCAAGTCCGGAACAGGAAGGCGACGCTGATGCCTTCGGTAAAAGATCGCAATGCCTCTGCATGGCTGCTGCCTCCCGTGCCGGGCACAAATCACGCCATGCGTACCGACATGAAGCAGTTTCGCGACGAGGATGAGGTCGACATAGTGATCGTCGGCTGTGGTGCGGGCGGCTCAACCCTGCTCCAGCGTCTGGCCCGCGCAGGCTGGAAGGCTGTGGCCCTGGACGCAGGTCCATTTTGGGACCCCGAACGTGACTGGGTGAGCGACGAAGCAGGCTCGCACCACCTGTACTGGACCGAACCCCGGATCATTTCCGGGGACGATCCGGTACCCCTTGGATCGAATAACTCCGGCAGAGGCGTGGGCGGCTCCATGGTGCACTACGCCGGCTACACGCCCAGGTTCCATCCCAGTGACTTTCATACCCACAGCGCCGATGGCGTCGGCGCCGACTGGCCCCTGGAGTATGAGGAACTCAAGTCCTACTACGAGGACATCGAGGGAGAACTGCCAGTAGCCGGAGAGCACTGGCCGTGGGGCGATCCACACTCATATCCCCACAGTCCCCACCCTGTTTCCGGCAACGGCGAATTGTTCCTGCGGGGTGCCTTGGCGTCCGGCATAACGGCCAAGGTTGGCCCGGTCGCGATCGCCAATGGCCGCTTCGGAAACCGGCCGCACTGCATTTACAGGGGCTTCTGCCTTCAGGGCTGCAAAGTCAACGCCAAAGCGTCACCACTGATCACCCATATCCCCGACGCCCTGCACCACGGGGCGGAAGTTCGGGCAGACTCGATGGTCACCAGGATCGAAATTGACGACAAAACGGGCAACGCCACCGGGGTGCACTACATGCGGCACGGACGGGCCCGCTTCCAGCGTGCCCGGATCGTCGCCGTCGCCGGGTATTCCATCGAGACCCCACGCCTGCTGCTCAACTCCGCCTGCAAACGATTCCCTGAGGGGCTATGCAATGACTTCGACCAGGTGGGGCGATACTTGATGGTCCAGGGGGCACCCCAGACGGCGGGCAGGTTCAAGCCAGAGGTACGGATGTGGAAGGCCCCGCCGCCGGAAGTCAGCTCTGAGGACTTCTACGAAACCGACCCGTCCAAACCGTACAAGCGCGGTTTCTCCATACAGACGGTATCGCCCCTGCCCATCACGTGGGCAGAGCACGTCGCTGCCCAGGGGCATTGGGGGGGAAAGCTGCGTGAATACATGAGCGACTACGTGCACTGGGCCTGTCTGGGTGCGCTGTGCGAGTTCTTGCCGCAGCCCGACAACCGCGTGACGCTTGCCTCGGAGAAGGACAGGAACTCAATGCCAGTGGCGCATTTCCACTACTCCCAGTGCGACAATGACCGCCAGCTGATGCAAGCGGCCCAGGGCGCCATGGAGAAGATCCTACAAGGTGCAGGTGCCGAGGAAGTCATCACCATTAAACGCTTTGCCCACCTTGTCGGGGGAGCGCGGATGGCGGCGGACGAACGGCATGGCGTTGTCGACGCGGACTGCCGCAGCTTCGCCGTACCCAACCTCTACATCACAGACGGAAGCGTATTGCCGACCCAGGGGAGTGCCAACCCGGCACTAACCATCATGGCCGTCGCGGCCCGCGCCGCGAATCGATTGATCGCAAGCGGTGCCAGCAAACCCACCTGACCCGCAGAGCCCGCACGTCCAGTCTTCCCGGCTTTTGATTATAAAGGGCACAAGAGACCCGAACGTCGGCTATCTCGTTCGCAGAGGCTACAAATGAGCTCCCGGGGAAGCCTCCGGCTCCAGTAGTTGGTGCTAACGGCGGCCGGGGGAGCCAAAGCAGAATCGCAGGAAACCCTCTCAAACAAGAAAGGCTGACCATGGCCGTCACGCGAACTACATCGGATCCGGTCCTCATCGGTCTGGACGTCGGCACGTACACAATTCCCACCGACAGCCCGGAGGCGGACGGCACATTCGCCTGGGATTCCACCACGGTTGTTGTGGTCCGTGCCCGGGCCGCCGGCTCCGAAGGGATCGGCTGGACGTATGCGCCTGTCTCCTGCTCAAAGCTCATCACAGAACTGCTCGAACCGGCCATTTCGGGACGGTCCGCCTGGGACACCACAGGCGCCGCCCTATCGATGCTGAGGGCCGTTCGCAACACCGGTCGGAGCGGGCTCGCCGGCTACGCCATCTCTGCGGTGGACTGTGCCTTATGGGATCTGAAGGCACGCCTGCTTGACCTTCCCCTGTACCGCCTCCTGGGAGCGGCGCGCGAGACGGTCAACATTTATGGCAGCGGCGGGTTTACCACCTACTCCCGTCAACAACTGGAGGACCAGCTCGCCGGCTGGGTCCACGGCCAACAGATCCCTCGGGTGAAAATAAAGATCGGTCAGGATAACGGAAATGACATCGCACGGGACTTGCAGCGCATCAATGAGGCACGCACCATCGTTGGGGATGGCGCAGAACTGTTCGTCGACGCCAACGGCGCCTACACGGCAAAACAAGCCATAAGGGTTTTCGAAGCGGCTCAGGAATCCCGGCTCGCGTGGTTTGAAGAGCCAGTGTCCTCCGACCACCTGCTCGGACTGCGGACCGTCAAGGAGGCAATAACTGCCGATGTTGCCGCGGGGGAATACGGTACCGACTTGTTCTACTTCCAACGGTTATGCCAAGCCGAAGCCGTGGACTGCGTCCAGCTGGACGTCTCACGCTGTGGCGGCATCACCCAGTGGCTCCGGATAGCCGCCGCGGTGGCAGCATATGGACTTCAGGTGTCCGGCCACTGCGCACCGAACCTGAGCGCTCCCGTCGCCGCCGCAACAGAAAACTTTCGCCATCTGGAGTGGTTCCACGACCACGTCCGCATCGAACGGACATTCTTTGACGGGACCCTGGATCCCAGCGGCGGCACGATCGCACCCGATGCACACTCCCCAGGCAACGGGCTGACCTTTCGCAGCACGGCCGTCGAAAACTACCGGGTGGGTTAGACAACCACGGCAGACAGATGCCGACCCTAAGTGCCTTACTCAGCCGCGCCGACGTCGACCGGTGAAACCGATGACTCCCTGCCATGACTAACGTAACGGCCCTTACGACGGGTAAGTCGGTATTAACAGTCAGCGAGTCAGCAGCTTATAGGGCGGCTCCCCTCGGAGGCAGTCCTCGCCGTGCTTCCCGGTGTGGTCGATCAAAAACAGGGGTTCGCCATCAGAGAGCTACCGACAAATTCCCGTCTTCCCATCCGTCGGGTTGTTCGGCGCAGTGTTGTTTGACCGGGAGGCCCAGGCAACGCCGCCTGGGAGGGCCAAACTTCACTCTGTCCAGCCAGCAGGTCTTCAATCAACTGCAAGAGTCAGTTGAGCTCCCTCATTCACACTGCCTGCTCCTCCTCCCGAGCGGGCGCGCATTGCTCACAGATCACCGGCCGAACTGACGGCCGGTGATCTGAGTGCCCAGGAGGTCGAAGAACATGGCACCTCCACTGAGCCGTGAGGCGAGGGCGCTCACTCTCAGGGAGTCTTCTTCATAGGCTTCTGCGAGTCCGGCCCCCGGAAATGATCCTTGGGAAACCTGCCGTGCACCGGCCTGTCGCCGCCGCGCCGCAGGCTCAGCATCACCAGGCCGGCAGCCAGCAAACATGCGGCCAGGAAGATGGACGTGGCGAGGAAGCTGCCATGTGTCACGTCCTGCAGGTATCCACCCACGTAGGGCCCGACGAATCCGCCGAGGTTGCCCACCGCGTTGATCAGGCCCATGGCGGTGCCCGCGACAGCTACGGGCATGGCACGGGAGGCCGAGGCCCAGAAGGGGCCGTCGTAGGCCAGGGCGCCGGCGACCGCGATGCTGATCAGGGTGACCGCAAGGAATGGAACGTTATCCCCGGTTGCCACCGAGAGCACCAGTGCCACGGCACCAACGGCCATCGAGAGGAGCACGTGCGTGGAGTATCGGCCCGTGCGGTCGGCTGCCTTGGCGTTGTACCAGAGGCCCACCATGGCCAGCACATACGGGATCGCGGTGACGAAGCCAACCTCGATGGAAGATCCGGAGGTGATCGTCTTGATCACGTGGGGGAGCCAGATATTGATGCCGTAGAAGCCGATTTGGATGAGGAAGTACACCAGGGTCAGCCGCCACACCACTGCGTTGGACAGGACGTGCCGGAGGCCGAGCTTTTCCTGCTGTGGATGTGCCGCGGCATCAGCAGCAAGGCCCTTCTCGATGTACTCCCGTTCCTGGACGGAGCACCACTTGGCTTCCCGCGGGTGGTCGGCGATCAGGGCCCACCACAGTGGTGCAGCGATGACGAACGGGAAGATACCTTCGATGATGAAGAGCCACCGCCAATCCGAAAAGGATAGGATCCAGCCCGAGAGGGGCGCGGTGATGATGGAGGCGATGGCGATGTTCATCATCCAGAACGCGTAGGCCCGGGCGCGTTCAGCGGCCGGGAACCAGTGACTGATCAGGACAAGGATGGCGGGCCAGATCCCGGCCTCGGCGACGCCGAGGAAGAAGCGCACCACCAGAAGTTGGGTGAAGTCCTGGATGAATCCGGAAAGGACAGCCAGCACGCCCCAGATGAGCACCATGATGCCGACGAACTTCTTCGCACTCCAATGTTCGGCAAGGTGACCGCCTGGTATCTGCAGGACGAGGTAGCCGATGAAGAAGATGCCGGCTGCCAGTCCCTGCTGGGCCGCATCAATGCCCAGGTCCTGGTGGAGGCCGTTGAGGGCGAACCCGATATTGGTCCTGTCCATGAACGAGATGATGTAGACGATGATTGCGACGGGAATCAGCCGCTTCCACCGTGCATTGCCCACCGCAGGGGCGGACGTCACGCTGCGTGCCATCAGAATTGCTCCTTCGCAATATGTGGCTTATCAGATCGCGCCCCAGCGCGCTGTTGCTCTCCCGCGGACCCGGCGGTCCGCTTTCCACTACTGGGCGGAACGAGCAGGACGTATTACACGTGGAGCCGCCAAAACAATGGAACGCACCCCTCAGGTGGAGTGACGCGGGGGGCTTCACTCACGAACCCTGCTCTTATTTTTGCGCAATTGTTGCTTTATCGCAAGAAGCGGGTCCCAGCTTTTTTGAAAGTCCTGGCATTCGTTGGCTGCCGGGAAATGAAGCCTGTGTCAGTGTCCTTCGGTCCGGCAGCGGTGCCTCGGTCTTGACGGCAATCCTCCTATTGGTGGCAGCTCGCGTCTCGGCCACAAGCCCTGAGCGGTGTAGGTGCAGCAGGACCAATCAAGCATTTGGACACGAAGAAACGACTAAGCGGTTACGCGGCTTCCCGCATTGCGTGCGCACTTCCTGGCCCCTGACTTGCCAGTCACTGAACGCCCGTGGGCTGAGGCTCGGGCGCAATGCCCCGGAGGCGAGGCCTTGAGGCCCTGTGCAGCAGTCAAGGCCGCGATAGGCACCCATCGAGTCATTACGCGCCCTGGTCACCGGGCTTCGACCCGCTACAGCCGCTTGGATGTAGCACTTGCCCTCGTCTTCCCCGGAGGCGGAATCAACTGATGCGGCCTCGATAACCCTTCCGCAACCCATCCATAGTGGTCCGATCAAAGCGGATTTTCAAGTGCCGGCTTCCGTTCGGTGCTCTCGTTAGTGCTCGTCCTCGTCGTGGTCCTGGCCAATGTGAAGTTTTCCTTTAACGCGTTCCATTCCTTCCGTAAGGAGCGCCTTGGCCGAGTCGCGCACCACGTCGACCCCGTCCGGGTCTCTCTTGAGTAGCGCCTCCGCAGTGTGCTTGGCGAACTCGAGGGTGATGTGCGGGGGAAGGGGCGGTACGTTTTTGCTCGTGTAGGCATCGATGACGGTGACCCCCTGGTGCGCGAATGCCGTGTCCCAGGCGCCGGCGACCTCACCGTCGGTCTTGACCCGGATTCCGCTGAAGCCGAGCAACTCCGCCCACCCGGCGTAGTCAACTGACTGAATGTCCTGGGATGTGGACCACACGGGGTTTGCGTCCTCGGTGCGCATCTCCCAGGACACTTGTGTGAGGTCGTTATTGTGCAGAACCATGATGATCAGCTGCGGGTTCTCCCATTCCTGCAGGTATTTCTTGATGGTTATCAGTTCGTTCATGCCGAGCATCTGGAAGGCGCCGTCGCCGATGGTGCAGACAACTGATCGGTCAGGGTAGGCGAACTTGGCCGCCGTGGCGTACGGCATGGCGGCGAGCATGCTGGCAAGCCGTCCGGAAAGATCACCGAGCATGCCGTGGCGGAGCCTGATGTGGTGGCCGTACCAGTCTGCCGTTGAACCGGCGTCCGCGGTGACTATGGCGCGTGGGGGCAGGCGCTTGTTTAGTTCGTGATAGACGCGCCGGGGGTTGACGCCGTCTTCGTAGGACAGCATCGCCTGCGCTTCCATCTCTCTTTCCCATTCCAGCATCTCCTCGGCGACCGTATCCTGCCAGGAGAGGTCGGTTTTCGAGTCCAGATGCGGAATAAGAGCGGCGAGGGTTGCTCTCACGTCTCCCCACAGGTTGAGTTCGGTGGGGTAGCGCAGTCCCATCTGCTCGGGTTTAAGATCGATTTGAATCGCCCGCGCCTGCCCGCTTTTGGGCAGGAACTGGCTGTAGGGGTAGTTGGTCCCGAGAAATACCAGAGTGTCGCAGTTGCTCATTTGGTGCACGCTGGGCAGGGAACCCAGGAGTCCTAGCTGCTGGGAATGGTGCGGCACGTCTGAGGGAATCACCTGTTTCGCGCGTAAGGCCGTAATCAGGCCCGCTCCGCAGAGTTCTGCGGCCCTAAGGACCTCATCCGTGGCCCCGTTCGCCCCATGGCCGACGATGAACGTGACTTTACTGCCCGCGTTAATGATTGCTGCGGCCTTCTCGATCTCACTTTGTGGGGGGACGATTGAGATGGACGGGGCGACGGCGCTGGAGCGTGATACCCAGTTCTGGGGCGAAAGCTCGGGCATTTTCATTCCCTGCACGTCGTGGGGAAAGATGATCACGGCGGGCCCCAGCCGAACTTTGGCGGTACGGAAAGCGGTGTCAACGACCGCCTGGGCCTGTTCGGGTGAGACTATCGTCTGGACATAGACCGCGACATCGGCAAGGGTGCGTTCGAGGTTGCTCTCCTGCTGCGTGAAGGTGCCCAGCGCGTTGAGCCCCTGCTGGCCCACGATAGCTACGACAGGCTGATTGTCCATCTGGGCGTCGTAGAGTCCGTTGAGCATGTGGAAAGCACCCGGGCTGGAGGTCGCAACGCAGACGCCAACTTCACCGGTGAACTTCGCGTGCGCGGTGGCCATCAGCGAACAGATCTCCTCATGTGTGGGGCGTACATACTTCAGGCCCGCTTCAGCGCGTTGGGCTTTCTCCAGTGCACCGTCGAATGCGCCGATCCCGTCGCCGGGAAAAGCGAAGATGCGGCTGACCCCCCAATCCCTCACCCGTTGGATTACGAAATCGCTGACAGTTGCCATGGTTCTTCCTCCTGCTTTTGGTGTGGGCCGAACTGATCATCATGACCAGTTCGGGCCTAACTGAGGACCACCGGTGCGCGCACCGTGGCGTTGTTCAGCGGCCGCTCCGGACAGCGGCTGCTGCGAGGATAAAGCCGGTGAGAACAGAAGCGGCGCAGAGTATCCAGAGCGCGCCTATCTGTCCGCTTTTCTGCCGAACGGCCCGGGGCCCAGCGGTGGAAGCCACACCGGCCCGAATGAGTGCGGTGCCGGCGCTGGCAACGGCAACTATCCAGCACAGCCACTGGATGAACGCAGTTGAACCTTGGTCCATGATTTTCCCTTTCCTGAAAGGCGGCATTTTGCCGGCACCTTGCAGGCCTGCAGTTCCTTGCTACTACGCTACCATTGCGGCAGCGCAAAGGACATGTTTTTGTACCCCCTTATCGCGACACCCGAGCGCTCAGTTGTTTCCTCTTCCAGGTCCCACGGAGCACGTTAGGCCAAGAACTGCAGATGGCAATAACGAGGGACAAGCGTCCCGGCGATGAACTGCCCCCGGCTGGTGCCCATCCAGGTCTTTCACCGGCGAACTTGTCCGATATCCAGTGCCTTCTTACCCGGCGGCTACGTCCGGTACGTCAGTTCCGGTGAGGGCAGTCCAAATTCTCGTTTAAGAGCGGACTGGGCGGCGTACCACCCGCACAGGCCATGGACCGAGGGCCCCGGTGGCGTTGAGGATGAACACAGATAGACACCTTTTGCTGGTGTCCACCAGGGGTCGGATGAAATAACCGGCCTTGTGAGCAGTTGACGGGGCGAAAGCGCACCTGCGGAGAAGTCGCCCCCAACGTAGTTCGGGTTGTACTCGCTGTATTGGTGGGCTGTGATGGAGTGCGTAGCCAGGATGACGTCCCGGAAGCCCGGTGCGAATTGTTCGACCCGCCTGATGATCGTTTCTGTCGAGTCCACGCTCGAGCCCGCATGGACGTGAGTGTAGGTCCACAGGATGTGGTTCCCGGAGGGGGCACGGCCGCTGTCCAAGGTCGATGGTTGGCATGCAAGGACAAAGGGCTGTCGGGGATACCCTCCGGACGCTAGCTCGGCCTCCGCACGGGACATTTCTCCCCTGGTTCCCCCCAAGTGCACTGTGGGCGCCGCGCCAAGGGCAGGGTTGGCCCACGGTACGGGTTCTGAGAGGGCGAAGTCGACTTTGCTGACCCCGTTCCCGTACCGGAACGAGGCAAGTTTGTGAAGGTAGCTTGTGGGGAGTTCGGCTGCGGCCACTTGGGCAAGCCCCGCTGGGGAGAGGTCCAAGAGGATGGCCCTTGGCCGGGAACCGTCCCGGACTTCAGCCAAGTCGGTGATGGGGGAGCCGAGGACTATCTCTCCACCATGGTTCAGCAGGTCCTCAGCCATGGCGTTAGCGATCGATTGGGATCCGCCTATGGGGAGCGGCCAGCCGCCGGCATGGGCGAGCGCGCCCAACAACATCGCGGTGCCGCTGGTGGCCAGTCCTGGTAGCGACCCTATGCAGTGGGCGCTGACGCCGGTGACCATGGCTGGGGCGATGTCTCCTGTGAAGCGTGCGTTCCACCAGGGCCCGCCCTGTTCCACGGTTCTGGCGGCGTAGAGGAGCGATCCGAGGGGGTCGCGGGGGATACGCAGCAGTTGGTGCATGGCTACGTCAGTGATCCCGTCGACCCTTTGAACGAGGGGTTGGAACAGCCGGAGGTACCGTTCCCCGTCGGGGCCCAGGTCCTCGACGGTTCGGGCGAGGCTGCGGTATGCGATCCCGGCTGTGGCTGCATCCACGGCGTGGGCGTAGGAGATTTCGGGCACGCGCAGTTCGAATGCGCTTTTCAAGTTCAAATGCCTGGAAGTAAGGGCTGGCAAGGGCCATGGGGTGGACAGCTGAACAAACGTCATGGTGGAACCCGGGCAACGTCAGCTCTGCCGTCCGGGCTCCACCCCCGACCGTCTGTGCTCCCTCAATCATCCGTACCTTTAGCCCGGCCCGCGCCAAGGTTACGGCAGCAGCGAGCCCGTTGGGTCCCGCCCCGACAACTACGGCGTCAGGCTTCACGTTGCCCTTCCACGGACGGATTCCTCGTGGCCGCGGGACGGGCCGTGGTCGGGGTTTTTGGGGCTGGGCAGGGGCGTGTCGCTGTGCCTGGCGCGGCCGTGGTGAAGTTGCAGGGCACAGTGGATGAGGGGGAAGTGGCTGAATGCCTGCGGGGTGTTGCCCAGTTGGCGCTGGTTCTTGGGGTCCCATTCTTCGCTGAGCAGGCCGACGTCGTTGCGGAGGCTGAGGAGTCGTTCGAAGAGTTCTTGGGATTCTTCACGGCGGCCAATCCCGAGCAGGGCGTCGACAAGCCAGAAGGAGCAGGCGAGGAAGACGCCTTCGGTTCCTGGTAGGCCGTCGTTGCTCGCTTGTGGGTGGTAGCGGAGGACGAAGCCGTCTTCGGTGAGGTGCTGTTGGATGGCGTCCACGGTGCCGATGACGCGGGGGTGGTCGTGGGGCAGGAATCCTACGCGGGGGATCAGCAGGAGGCTTGCGTCCAGTTCTTTGCTTCCGTAGGACTGGACGAAGGTGTTTCGGTCAGTGTCGAAGCCGTGGGTCATGACATCTTTGTGAATGGTGTCCCGCAAGGCGGACCACCGCTTTTCGGGGCCGGGCAGCCCGGATTGCCGGATTCCTTTGACCATGCGGTCTGCGGCGACCCACGCCATGACTTTTGAGTGAGTGTTTTGGCGGCGGGGGCCGCGCATTTCCCAGAGCCCGTTGTCGGGTTTGTCCCAGGCGCCTTCGAGGTATTCCATGAGGGCGACCTGGATGTCCCAGGAATCGTCTTCAGTGTCCGGGAAGGCGGCACGGGTGAGGGATAGCCCGTCTAGGACCTCACCCCATACATCGAGCTGGAGTTGGGGTGCGGCGGCGTTTCCTGTCCTGACCGGTTTTGAATTTTCGAATCCTGCGAGCCAGGGTAGTTCCGTTTCGGGGAGGCGGCGGGTGCCGTCGATACCGTACATGATCTGCAGGTCGGCGGGGTCCCCGGCGACGGCGCGGAGCAGCCATTCGCGCCAGGCGGCCGCTTCGTCGGTGTAGCCTCCGGCGAGCAGTGACTGAAGTGTCAGGGTCGCGTCGCGGAGCCAGCAGAACCGGTAATCCCAGTTCCTGGATCCGCCGGGTTCCTCTGGCAGGGACGTGGTTGGGGCGGCGACGATGCCGCCCGTGGGAGCGTAGATGAGCCCTTTGAGGGTAATCAATGAGCGTTCGACGGCGTCCTTGTACTTTCCTTCTATCCTGCTGCGGCCGATCCAGTCCTGCCAGAAGTCCTCCGTTACCCGCAACGCCGTGCTCGGGTCGGTTTGGCGCGGGGCTGGTTTGCTGCTGGGAACCCAGGTCAGCACGAAGGGCACTTTTTCACCGGACCGGACGGTGAATTCGCTGACGGTGCGCATGTCCTGGCCTTCGAGGGGGGCCGGCGTGGTGAGGTAAGCGGTATCCGGGCCCGCGACTGCGCTCAGCCCGTGGTCGTTGCGCCGCACCCAGGGCACGATGTGTCCGTAGTCAAAGCGGAGGCACAGTTCCCCGTACATCTGGATTGTGCCGCTGAGCCCTTCGACGATCCGTACCAGGTCGGCGGCGTCATCACGGATCGGCATGAAGTCGGTGACCCTGACGCTTCCGTCGGCTGTTTCCCATTCGGTTTCAAGGATGAGGCTGCCGGGGCGGTACCGGCGGCGTGTGCACTTCTGAGCACCCGCGGGCGCCATGAGCCACCGGCCCGCGGCCGGGGTGTCCAGTAAAGCTGCAAAGCAGGCGGGGGAGTCAAAATTGGGCAGGCACATCCAGTCGATTGACCCGCTGGTACTGACCAACGCGGCCGTGTGCAGGTCACCGACAATGGCGTAGTCACTGATTTCAGGCATTGTTACCCTTCCAGGCCGCACCGTCGAGTGCTTGGAGGGGCAGCACTGGGGTGTGTTTGGCCTCCCGAACGGCCCGGATGGCCATAAGCACCGCCATTACCGCCCCGACAGCAGCCACGACCATACGGGTCCCGCTTGCTGTCCGGGAGATGGTAGCCGGGCGGACGTGCCCGGGCCTGCGGTGGTGGGTGGTCTCGTTGCCCGGTACATCCCAGGAGGCCGGGGAGGGGAAGGTCCCCGCCGGTAGTTTCTCCTGCCGCAGCCGGCGTCGGATGGCAAGCCTGCGACGCACATCGGTGCTTGGGGCGGGCAGGGTATTGTCGGCCGCAACAGCCGTGGGGAGGTCGATAATGTAGGGCTCACCGTAGAACGCGGAGGAAGCCACGGACTCGAGCCAGGTGCCCGGCGGTGTCTGAACGCCGTGGTCTGCGAAGGCCGACCGCAGCCTTTTCAGGATCTCGTCGAGGCTGTTGCCCTGGGCGTCCCTGGTGGCGTCGAAGATGGCCAGCTGGAGCTGCAGTTTGGCATCCGCGGCTGGGTCTGTGGCGCTGGGGTCCTGGCCAGTGGGGTCAGGATTCAGCGGCTCAGGGTTGGCGCGGCCGGCGTTGTTTGGATTGGAGCTCATGGGTTTCCTTTCAGTGGTGGTTCAGCCGCCGACCTGGTCAACGGTGAAGGCTGCCAGGAACCCGACGGCGGCGATGAGGCCGGTGAGCAGGTGGTGTTCCTCGAAGGCTTCGGGGATCATCGTGTCGGCGAGCATGGCGAGGATCGCGCCGGCGGCCACGGCCGTGATGAAGGCGACAACTTCCGGGGGTGCGTCCTGCAGGACCAGGAAGCCAACCAAGGCTGCGAGGCCCGAAACGACAGCAATTCCCACCCACACCCCAAACACATATCTGGCACTCCGGCCGGCCTTTTTCATGCCCGCAGTGCTGGATAGGCCCTCGGGGACGTTAGAGATGAACACGGCCGCCAGCATGGCCGGGCTGACTGCACCGGCGGTCACCAAACCCACGCCCAGAACGACTGATTCCGGGATGCCGTCCAGGAGGGCCCCGATCGCGATGGCGGTCCCGCTGCCCGGCTTTTGCTGCTCGGATGGTTGTTTTCCGCCTGACCGCTTCCGGTGCTTGGCCCCCTTGCGGGCCAGCAGGGCGTTGGCGGCAACGTATACCACGGCGCCGGTGGCGAAACCGCCGATGGTCGGCCACAGCCCACCGCCGTTGACTGCTTCCTGAACCAGCCCAAACGCGAGGGCCGAAATCAGTACGCCGGCACCAAAAGACATCACCGATGACACGACCTTGGACGGGATTTTCCACTTCCACGCCAAGCCGCACCCTACGACCAGGGCACCGCCGGCGATGGTGCCCCACATCCATGCCAGCAACCATGCGGGCATTACACTACCCTTGCCATGAGGCGGGGTGTCGGTTCGGTCAGCAGGATTTTCACAGGCTGAGTCCTCTCCATTGTTGTGAGCATTTAGCAGGCCCTATTTTCGACCTCAACAGGAAGCGCCATCGTGGTGGCCGTGCGGAGGCAGGGCTTCCGCCACCGCCGCTGCTCCGAGCGGGTCCGCGGGCCAGCGGCGGGCCCCTTTGTTGTCTCGGGTGGCTCGGGGAAGATCCCCACGGACGTCACTGCCGATAGGGGCCACTCAAACCGGCCGCTCTGAACGTTCCTGATGAGAGGGTCGATCCCATCGATGGTTTCCGCCAAGGTACCTTTTGCCTGTTGTGTTCCCACAATTTCTCCTCATCCGGGGACTTTCTCGTACTGCTGCTCTGGAATCTTCAAACTTTGCGGGAAAGCAACTATCGGAGGAAACTGGTACTCATGGATACAGCTGGTGGATCTGAATTAGTCCCGGAACCTTCTAGCCGGGAAGTTGAAGCGGTAATGCGGGCCGCGGATACCCTTTTGCGTGTCGTGTCCCGCTCCGTTGCCGAGGTAGAGGACGTGGTCAACACTCCGCAATTGCGGGTCCTGGTCCTCATCCACACGCGGGGACCGCAAAATTTGGGCGGCGTGGCCGCGGAACTGGGTGTGCATGCCTCCAACGCCACGCGCATCTGCGACCGGCTGGTCGCTGCTGACCTGCTCGAGCGGCGGGAAGACCCGGCAGACCGGCGATACATCCGTCTCGAACTGACCACAAAGGGAAAAGCTCTGGTGAACTCCGTGCTCGAGCACCGGCGGCAAGCCATCGCGGAGGTGATTTTGAGGATGCCATTGGGTCGCCGCCCGGCACTGGCTGCTGCGCTGGAGGCTTTCGCGGCGGCCGCCGGTGTCCAAGGCACCACTGACGGCCGCTTTACCCTGGGAGCCAACACGTGAAGTGACGAAGTCCTGGTGCCGCAAGCCATGTCTTCATTCAACCTCAATAATTGCGTGTACGCAATAGTTGGCGAGCTGCTCGCGTCAGTTCTCCAACGCTGCGCGGACCTGGCGGCCCGGTTAGAGCGGCTTGATACCCCACTGACCGGTGTGGGATTGCCCGGGTTCAAGGGTTATCAGGCCCTCACCGGAGTTAAAAGCGTCCGGGGCGCACGTCATTGGTTCAACCCCCAGCCCGCTCCGACGCCTGCCCGGCTGGGGGAGTGTGTCCCCGGTGAAGATTTCCAGGTACGGATAGGACCCGTCCACCCACAGCTCAACCCCTCCGGAGTTATCCGGGCGCCGGAGTTTCACCCGGGCCCGCCCGTCAGCGTTACGGACCAGGTCGGTGTAGGCGACGTCGATGTGCCGCCCGCCAAGTTGTTGGAGTTCCCGCAGGTCATACTCGGTGCCCTCAACCCGCTCGCGACCAGTGGGTATGCCACGCTCGTCCACGGGCAGGAAGGTGCGCCCGGGCACCTGGACCAACGCGGCATTGATGGCCCCGGGAGCGCTGACACCGGTGCTGAGGTAAGGATGCGCCCCTGTCCCGTAGGGGCACCGCGACGCACTTCGGTTCATGGCCGTGGTCCGCACGGTCAACCCGTCATGGCCAAGCTGGTAGTCCAGGCGGCAGTCGAGCACCCAGGGCCAGCCCTGGCAAGAGTGGAGCGTGTAGGTGAAGGAGATGGAGTCCTCAGTGTGCTCCACAGCCGGGGCCTCCCAGTTCCGCCAACGCGTGAGCCCGTGGATGGCGCCGCCCTTGTCCGGCTCGCTCAGGTCAAGCTGCAGCCGCTGGCCCTCCCACTCGTAACTGCCGCCCTGGATGCGGTTGGGCCAGGGAATCAGGGATTGGCCCCGGGCGCCCGTGCACATCTCCTCGGGCCCATACCCGTCCAGCAGAGGCCGGCCGTCCAGCAGGTAATCCCGCAAGGCGCCCCCGACTTCGGTCACCACGACTATTTGTCGTTCAAAAGAAAGTTCATACTGACGTCCCGAGGGGAGGCAATGGCCGGTCCCGCCGCCCCACGGGGTCCTCTCACTCATGGCTGAGGCTTCCATCCGTGCCATGGGTGACATCGAGGACGACTTTGACGTCGTCGGGCCGGTGTTTGAAGGCGTCCGCGAAGCTGGCCAGTGGAATCCTGCGGCTGATGAGGCGGCGTAGCCAGTCATGGTCCGCCGCCGCCAGTGCCTGCGCGGCCGCGTCGTAGTGGCGGCGGTTGGCGTTGACGCTGCCGAACACCACGCCGTTCATCAGCACTTCCTCACGGTTGAGCGCACCCACGTCCACCCCTGTTTGCTTGCCCGTTCCGGACACGCCGGTCAGGCAGGTGACGGCGTCCTGGGCCCGGCATGTCAGGGCCTCCAGCACGACTGGAGTGACGCCGGTGCATTCCACCAGGACGTTGGGCTTGATTCCGGAATCCGGCAGCGGTTCGCTGTGGTAGGTGGCGCCCAGGTCCCGGACAAGCTGCGGTTTGGGTCCGTCCGTGACGACGTCGAAGACGTGGACGTCCAGGCCCTGCTGGACTCCCAGCAGGGCGGCGAGCAGCCCAACGGGCCCCGCGCCGGTCACCACGGCTGTATGGGGATCGAAAAAGGCCCGCTTCCCGATCCGGTTGATCTGTTCCCAGGCCTTGGCGACGATGGTGGTGGGCTCCAGCAGGACGCCCACGTCCTCCAGGTCGGGGTCCAGTTTCACCATTGCCTCCGCATCCGCCCGCCAATGTTCCCGGGCAAAACCGTCGAGGCCCTTGATGCCGTGCTCGGTGTAGTTGCCGTTGAGGCACATGTCCCATTCCCCGGCGGCGCAGGCTTTACAGGGCTCCGGGTCCGGCCTGCCGACGATGCCCACCACCAGGTCACCCTTGGCCAGTCCGGAGTCCGGGGGAGCGTCCAGCACCCGGCCCAGGTTCTCGTGCCCCAGCACCAGGTAGTCCTGGCCCGGGGGGCCTCACCGTAATCCGCGGCGATGATTTCGCTGTCGGTTCCGCACAGGCCCACGGCCAGCGCCTCCACCAGCACCTCGCCCTCCCCGGTGGCCGGCTCCGGAACATCGCGCAGTTTGAGTGAATCTTTTTCCCCGGGAGTAACTGTCAACGCACGCATAACTTCTTCTCCTCAAATCAGAAACCGGTCCCCTTGGCAAGCTTCCCGCACTAGTTGCGTTTATGCAACGGTATGGGATATGAAGGGGCCAGCTGGTTTCCGGGATGGGGCATTGTGCAGTAAAGCGGCTGGCTCCACAGTGAACCTTATTCGCGGGCCGATTGAGGAACCTACGACGTCACAGACCGCCGGCTTCACCCTCGCGACAGGCATAGTAGGGGCCTTTTGGACAGCGTCGGGCTACGTGAGCGCTTTCGCTCGTGCCATGAACCGGATCTATGAAGTCGATGAAGGCAGGAGCTCGATCAGGTTCCGGGCCACGATGCTGGGCGTGACGATTCTTGCCGTGGTTATCGTCGCGATGCTCGCAGCCCTGCTCGTGCTCAGCGGACCAGTAGCCGAGGCCATGGGCCGTCTGCTGGGACTTGGCGGCCTGTTCCTGACCGTGTGGAATATTGCGAAGTGGCCAGTCATCATCTTGCTGGTTATCGTCATCGTCGCGGTTCTTTACTACGTGACCCCAAACGTGCACCAGCCCCGGTTCCGCTGGTTGAGCCCGGGGTCCTTCCTCGCGCTGGTGGCCTTCGTGCTGGCATCGGTGGTTTTCAGTGCCTACGTCGCCAACTTCGGCAATTACAACAAGACGTATGGCGCCATCGGAGGCGTCATCATTATGCTGCTGTGGCTGTGGATTCTGAATGTTTCACTGCTTTTCGGAGCCGAGTTCGATGCCGAGACCGAGCGGGGCAGGGAATTGCAGGGCGGCTTCAAAGCCGAAGTAACTATCCAGTTGCCGCCAAGGGACACAAAGAAGAGCGACAAACTGCACCGGCAGGAGGAAGAAGAAATCCGGCGCGGACGCAAGATCCGGGAAAGAATCAGCTCCCGTGAGGGACTTGCCGCAGACAGGTCCTAAGTGGGTCTGGCTCCCCAAGGGCTTCAGTCGGGCAGTGGGAGTTCCGGGAAGGCTTGTTGTCAGCCCACGCACCTTCACCCTTTGCCACTGACAAACTGACTTTCCCCGGCCGTAGCGTTCTCCCGGTCCCTGACATCGTGTGCCACCCGGCGAGACTCCTTGTCCAGGCAGGCGAAACCCTGGGGACCACGGGCCGTCCGGGTCACCTCCCGTAGGCGTCCGGCGGCCGGTGAAGCCGTGGATCAGCCTCGAGGAGCGATCACTCTGTATGTTCAGGACCTGGCCGCCCACCGCGGCTAACATCCAGCAGGATCACGACTGCGAGGAGAACGACGGAGAGGGAAACGGAGGCCACCGTGTCGGTGAACCAGTGGTAGCCGAGGTAAATACGGCTTGCTGCTTCCACTATTATGCCAGCGGCAGCGGCGCCGAAAGCCGCGATCAGGGCAGTTCTGCGGGAGGAACGTGAGAAGACCAAATAAGCTCCGATGAGCAGGAAGTTCGAGGCACCCACGACATGTCCCGAGGGAAAGGATGATGTGGCATCGGCGCCAAGCATCATAAATTCGGCCGGGGGCCGGGAACGTCTCACCACGTGGGCTATGACCTCAGTGAGGACTACCCCGGTGATCATCGCCCCGGCCAGCAGTATCGGGCGCCACAGACGACGGGTCACCAGGGCCCACGCAACGACGGCTACTAAAGTGATCACGGGAAGCGCCGCGGGTCCGAAAACGAAAGCAAATCCGGCCAGCACAAATGTGGCTGTACCCGTGCGGTGATGGATAGACCAGTCAGTCAGAGGTCCGTCGACGCTTGCGAGCCCGCTGCCCGTCAACACGTCCGCAAGGGTCAGTACAAACGTGGACATACCAGCCAGGAGAAGGCTTAGCGACACCGCGTGAAGAACCAGGAACCGGCCTGTGGAGACCTTTTTGCCGGCACCTAAGTGGAAACGTTCTTGCCTGCTCTGCGCGACAGGCCCACGACCACCGCTCATTGCGCGGCTCGATCAAGCTGCTGGGGTGGCTGGATCAGGCCCCTGAAGGTCTCATGGTTGTGGTCCGGCGCCGTCAGGAACGTCACTGCTTCATCCCTCGCATTCGATGCAATAGACGTGTCCGTCTTTCTCCTTGGCCAGCTGGGACCGGTGGTGAACCAGGAAGCAGGAGGAGCAGACGAATTCATCCTTCTTTTGGGGGACGACTTCCACGATGAGCTCTTCGCCGATGAAGTCGCCGGGCAGATCGACTCCGTCGACGGTGTCGGCCTCGTCGAGCTCCTTCACGACGCTGCGTGCGTCGGGGGTGTTTTCTGTCCGGAGCGCCTCCAAGGAACTTTCCTGGGACTCTTTTAGCTCAGGGCGCACTTCGTCGTAATCGCTGGCCATGGCGGGTAGTCATTCCTCCTCGTTTTTGTTCTCCTGGTTGACGTGCCGCTCTTCTTTGCCGGGCGGCTCTTCGGATTGTGCTTCGATGTGCTTGCGCTGCCGCTCGAGTTCGTCTTCGCTCTCGTCTTCAGCTTCGTAGAGTTTGGAGTTGGTGACCCGAAGCTCGTGCATTATGGCATCAAGTTTGAGGTGCAACGCGGCGGAGTCACGGTTCTGGGTGTTCTGGATGATGAACACCATCAGGAACGTCACGATCGTCGTGCCCGTGTTGATCACCAGCTGCCAGGTATTGGAGAAACCCAGCAGCGGCCCGGTGCAGGCCCACAGCACCAGAACGGCGACGGCCGCAGCGAAGATCCATGCATGACCCAGGACCATTGCCGTCCTGGAGGTGAATCTGGTGAAGAAGCCGGTCCCTTCGCCACTGCTTTTATCGGTAGTCATGGTCCCATCCCCATCCTTGTATGACTCGTGCCCCTGTCCTGCGCACCTACTCGATCGTCACTTACCGCCCGCCCGGTAAGCCGACACGGTGCGCTCTGTGTACCTGCGGCCGGCCGATGGGGGTCCCTGATCGAAGTTCTCCCGCGGCAAAAGCCAGGGCGATGGCCGCATTGGCGACCACGGCGTGCCGCCGTCGCCGGTCCACTGCTGCCAGGCCTAACATCGTCAAGGCGTGAAGGGCATCGGCCCCGGCGCTGATCCAGTGCAGGCCAGCCCCGGCACCGAAGATGGTGGTGGCGGCGGCCCGCAGTAGGTGCCGTGCCCCCAGGACTCGGATGAACGTGCAGGATTGGGCATCGGGGGCGCGTGCGATCAGGAGGCATTCCGCCGCTCCAGGGGCCAGGAGCTCCGCGCTGCCCTGACCACTTCCAAGTGTCTCACCGGCCATCCTTTCGAGTCAGGGCTGCCGCAACGCCTGCATTCACGGAGAGGGCTCCCGAGCCCGGCCGCGATGAAGCCGTGATACTGGGAGGCAACCAGCTTGGGGCCTTCTTCCTGCTCGACCAGCACAGCGGCAGCGTCAGGCTCGTGCGGGCTTGCGTCGAGCTGGATGGCCAATGCCTTCCCGCTTGCGGCTTCAACCTCTGCCGCTGCCCCGGCAAGTCCTGCCTTTGTCGTGCCAGTAGGGCCACAGGGCCGCCCCGCCGCCACAAAGCGAACGCCGAGACCCTTCGATCCCCCCCGGTGGTTCCTGTCACGAGGACAACTCTGCGTGCTGTTTCCATCCGGATCTCTCCTCGGGCTTTCAGCGGAAGTGATAGAGAGCTTAGCGCAATAGTTACCTAACCGCAAGGGCTAGCCGTCGCGCAGCTTTACTTGGCAAATTCCGCTATTGGACCTCTGGGCGGCGGGGGGCCGTAACCCTTCGAGGGACTGAGAGTTCTAATCGTTTGCGGCACTCCTAGGAACTCAAGTTGTCAGGCCGAAGCGGATGGGAAAGCCCGTCTGATTGTGAGCTTGCTTGCGCTGACACAAATATCCCGGTTCCATGAAGGGATGGATACCTATAGCAGTGAATCAACGTCCGAAAGAGTTGCCGGCGGGGATTTTGCGGGGCTGGTCGCTACGGGAGCGATGAGCGCGCTGCTCGTTGCCGCCGACGTCACCGGCGTGATGAACTACGAGCCGCCCCGGAGGATCATCGATAAGTTTTTCCCCCGGTTTCCGCTGCCCCTCAGGGACGCTGCCGCCGTCCTCGCCCATTTCGGGTACGGGGTAACCGGTGGGTGTCTTTATGCCGTGGTACGCAAGCAGCACTCCACCCGGGACGCGGGCCTCGCTTACGGTGCATTTGTGTGGGCGGTGGGCTACGAGGGCTGGTTGCCGGCGATGGGAATACTGCCCCCTGCACACCGGGACAAGACCGGCAGGGCGCTGACGATGCTGGCCGCCCATCTGCTCTACGGCGCCGTCTTGGGCAAAACCCTTGGCAGGCGGGCCCGGGCGGAGCGTGTCCCTGCTGAGCCGGGTGGCGGGTCGGCGTCTTCAGGCAATGTGGACACCGTTGATCTTCCGTCCCGGCTGCCGGAAGCGTACGTCTCCTACCTTGCCCCCAAGGATCCTGCCTTCACCGCGACAGTATTGCCGGTGCTGGAACAATCGGCAGCAACGCAGGAACATGGCGTTCACGTGCGTTTCGTCCCGGGAGGGGTGCAGGCACTCGTGGATCCCGCCGTTCCCTATCCTCAGATCACCGAAGGCGTTGACTAGGACATTTTCCCCGGCCCTGTCGCCCCGGCCGTCTGGGTGCTGCCCACAGCCGCCTCCAGCGCAACATTGATGGCGGCGGTGTGGGGAACCGGCGGCCAGGGTATTGCGGAGCTGCGGCGTTCATGAGGTGGGCCCATTGAGTGCCGGCATGTTAGCCCCGTTCAGTCCGGTGTAGTACGTCCCGCTGATGGTGATGTTCTCGTTCGCCCACTCCGGTCCGAATTCCGCCGTAGGCCCCGTTGCCAAAATAGACCAGGTTCAGGTAATCCTGCAGGATATGGTCTTTGGAGTATTTCTCCTCAAGCCCGATAGCAAGCTTCATTTCCCGAAGCTTGTCGCCGATGCTTCGGGAGGCGTCGGTCGTGGCGACGTCTGCGCTGCTGCCGCCGGTTGCAGGTGACAAGATGAGGACGTTCTTGATGTACTGCTGGGTGATTGTCGATGCGCCCTGCCTGCCGCCCCTGGCGTTCACGTAGAGCGCGCGCAGGATACCGGTGAGGTCAACCCCGCCGTGGTCGTAGAAACGTGCGTCCTCGATCGCCACTACCCCGTCACGGATGAACGATGACATTCGTTCCAGGCCAACCGGGGCCCGGTTCTGGGCGTAAAAAGTGGCGATCACCGACCCGTCTTTCGCCAGGAGCTGGGATGTCCTGGACGGCGGCTCCAGGTCCAGGTTCGAGGGGAGTTGATCGAAGAACCTAATGGATGCCCCTGCCGCCGTCGAACTCAACGCCGCGGCCGGGGCCAGGAGTCCGGCGATCAGGAAGCCGCCAATAACGCTGGCGGCGATGAAGGCTACGGAGTTCTTCCACAGAGTGTATTTGATGCAGCATGCAAGACTTCCTTCGTTCGTGCCGCACGCCAGAGGTAAGCCTGTTAAGCACTGCCGGGGCATGCCAGGAGGCGGTCGAAATGCCGCCGCGGTTGAAGATGGCACCACCTTTCGAATAGTTACCAATTAGCAAATAACCCTTTCGCCTCGCATCTAGCGCCGACGCCGCGAGGGGTCACAGGAGTGCAACAATCCTGCAAAGGAGTGATCAGGGCGGTGACGATTCGTTGCATGTTCGCAAGTGATGCGCCAGACTGACGTGAAGGCCAGTTCGTCAGGGAACGGACATGTCAGGACCAGTCGAGAAGTCTGCGGCTGTGGGTGTGGCGGGCGATACGCAGCTTGCAGGGAGGCAGACGTGGATTTGCGACTCATCATCGAAACTGCCGGGCGATACCTGGACTTTGCCGGAGTGGCCGTCATGGTCATCGGCGCCGTGGTCTCCGCGCCGCTGGCCGTACGCCGCCGAAACCTCCAGGAAGGCAGCCGTCGTCCAAGCCGGTCGCTCTACCGGGAATACGGGCAGTTGCTCGGGCGGTCCATCCTTCTTGGCCTTGAACTGCTGGTCGCCGCAGACATCATCCGCACCGTGGCCGTGACGCCCACCTTCACCAGTGTGGGAGTCCTGGCCGTGATCGTTGTCATCCGAACATTCCTAAGCTTCTCCCTGGAGCTGGAAATCACGGGCCGATGGCCCTGGCAAAAAGACACCGAGGCGGTTCCCGCCATCGGCTCAGCCTGAGATGAGGCACCGATGCCGAATCTGCCTGCTTCCTGTCCGGGACCATCACCACCTGCCGGCAGGGGGATGACCCGTGGCCCGTCCGCGACCTGGGATATGGACCCGGGGGTGGTAGGCGTCCGCGGCCATACTTTTTGGTTAGGGACCATGAGCGCCGACAATCACGACGACGACTTTTCAGCCGGCTGTCCGGGCTGGTCACGGAATCATCAGCAGGCATTAAGCATTATCTGGATGCCATGACGGGCGTCGGCGCCACGAGGATGAGCCGCCTGACAGGAGGACGCGTTGAATGCGCTGTTAAGCTTCGCAAGCGTAATTGGCACGACGATCGCCGGGAGCAGCGATGATGCTGTTCTGCTGGACCGTGCGGAACACCGCCTACGCCAATGCCAAACTGCGCGTTTCCTCCCACCGCGAAGCCGAAGAGGCTCCGCCCTCCGCCACGCCAAGTCAACCGCAGTGCAACGGGACGCACCGACAAACCCTAGACCCGTGGACCTTGTACTGATCCGTAGTTGCCACCGCCGGCGTAATTACTTGATGCGCTCGTTGGCGGGCCAGGGCTCTACCGGTCAATGACGGGCGGCGCCCACCACCTACACCTCACGGGGAGAGGCCACTATGAATACAAAAATCACCACCGGCGACGAGACGAAAACAGGCTGTGACGAGTCATGAAACAACGCCGGCCGGAAGGCATCAAAGCCCTGTCCACCGATCCACAGCTTCTACGGATGCTCACAACACACACCCACTGCGGTGAGCCAATGACGACCTCGCGCCAGGGACCCCTTGGGGAAAGCGGCACCAGCACCGTCCACGACGTTGTCATCACCTACAGTTGCGCCTGCGGCTTCAGGTTTGATCAGCCAATCAATTCACAGCGCCACGATAAGGAGCTCCCATGAAAGCCGCCCATAGCATCACAAAGTTCTTCCGCCTGATCCCGCCCCTGGCGATATCAGCGGCTGCGTTGACCGGCTGCTACCACCCCTCTGGAGGGGACCGCGACCCCATTGCCCTCGGCGCGGACCTAAACTTCTCGGGACTGCAGTTGCGCAGCGTCCTGATCGTGACGTCCGGCCAAAACGAACCCGGGCGCGTCCTGGGTACGATCTTCAACACCACCGCTGCAGACATACAAATGGTCCTTGCCGACTCCGATGAACAACATCCAGTCAAGATCCCCGCTCTGGGACATGTCGAGTTCGACCAGTCGCCTCTGATCTTCAACAGCACGCAGGAGCCGCCCGGTGCCCGCACCGATCTGCAGGTAACAGTGAAAGGGCAACAGGCGGCAATCAACGTGCCCATCCAGAATGGAACCTTTGACCAGTACCGGCCATACATTCCATCTCCAAGCCCATCCAGCTGACCCCAAAAACCAGCACCTGTCAGCGCACATGGGACCCATCGACGCCGCGGCGCGGCGGAGCGCGGAGCACCCCGAGCAACCACTCACCAAGAGGCGAACCCCCCAGAAAAGCACAACTTTGACCGCCTTGCGAGTGGGGGAGTCTTCATGTGGTCAGTGCCTTCAGGGAGCTGCCAGCGAGAGACCGTTGCGTTTACGCAAGTAGTGCGGTTGAATAAGACCACGGTGCGATAGTTGTTCACGGCCACCCGGAAAGCCCAGCGGGCGGGGCAGTTGCTTCTGACCAGCCAGCACGGTGCGGGGCGGAACAGTTTCAGAGGCGCAAGGGGCCCGCTTCCCTGGGGGCTCTCAAGAAGGAGTAACCCCATGAGATACTTCAGGATTTATCCGGCAGCTGCAGTGACGGCAGCAGCACTCGCTCTGGCTGGGTGCACCGGGAATTCCGCGCCAACGTCCAGCTCCTCGGCAGCATCACCGACGGTTTCCGCTCCAGCGGCTGCCCCGCCCGCAAATGGGGGACTGCCCGCGGTGCCGGGCGTGGTCAAGGAAGTCGAACCGTCAGTCGTGACGATTCGCACAGATATCGGCCTCGGCAGCGGAGTCATCTATCAGAGCGACGGATCCATCGTCACCGACGCCCACGTCGTTGAGAACGAGCGAAAACAGCCCTTCAAGAACGTTCAGGTCCAGTTCGCCGACGGCTCACAGTCTCAAGGTACCGTCCTGGGTGTTGACGACGTCACGGACGTTGGCGTCATCAAGGTCGACCGCAATGGCCTTCCGGCGGCCAAATTCGCTTCTTCCGATCCGGAAGTGGGCTCGATGACAGTCGTGATCGGAAGCCCCTTAGGGTTGGAGGAAACAGTCACCGCAGGAATCGTATCCAGCCTGCACCGGAACATGCCACCTTCCAAGGAATCACCTCACGGCGCCATCGACCTGCTGCAAACCGATGCCCCCATTTCTCCCGGTAACTCCGGCGGTGCAGTAGCAGACTCCACGGGACAGGTCATCGGACTGTCCGAGGCGTACCTGCCACCCAGCTCCGGAGCAGTTGCCATCGGGTTCGTCACCCCATCTTCTACGGTTACCACCGTTGCCGACCAGCTCCTGGCCAGCGGAGAGGTCAAACACGCAGCACTCGGTGTCGTCCCCACCGACATCACACCACAACTAGCTCAACGGTTCTCTCTGCCCGCCACTGCCGGAGCATTGATCGTCGACGTTTCCCAAGGCAGCCCAGCTGATACTGCCGGCATGAAAGCAGGTGACATCATCACCAAATTCGCCCAAAACCAAATCCGAAACGTTACAGACCTGCTCGTGGCACTCAGGAAACAGGACCCCGGACAGCAGGTCGATATCGTGGTGCAGCGCGGTTCAACACCGCAGACCCTGCACGTCACCCTCGGGAACCTGGCCACAGCACCCTGAGAAGCGCCCGCGCATCTGGCAGCGGGAGCTGAATCCACAACTACCCGTTCAACTAAGCCGCGCCGCCGGACTTCCGCCTGACTGACAGTGTCGCAAAGAGACAACCAGAACACCTAGGAGATCCACCGGGCCTTACTGCAGGGTGAGGCGACTGGCCACGCGGTTAAAATCAGTTGGGCTTTCGCGACAGGGGACAGTATGAGCAAGCTGGATATCAAGGGCAAAGGCACGATGGAGTTGTCCGGTGGAATCCTTCACTTGCGCTGGAAGCAAGGAGCTTACGTCGGCATTGACGTAGCCAAGGCAGCCCTTGAAGCCATCTCCACCTTGGGCCAAGGCGCCAGGTTGCCGATGCTGGTCGAAATTCAGGGCGTGACGCACTCGGCCGCCGCTCGAAAAGTCTTTCCCGATCCATCCAGCATCTCGCGTATGGCGCTCTTGGGTTCCTCGCCCGTTGATCGCGTGATCGCCATGTTCCGCCTGCCCCTATTGCCGGTCGGATTTCCAGTCCGGTATTTCACATCTCCGGACAAGGCAACGGAGTGGCTGCTTGAGGACTCCGCGGAGTCACGTAAATAGCCAGCTTTCACCCGAGTAAATTCGTGCAACGTCCATCTTTCTGCTTGCATTCCACCCCATGCCCGGTGTCTGCTCACGGAGCTGGGCCTGATGAAGTATCAGCGAGGGGGCCGGGAGAATTGAAATCTGCAAATCAGCTGCTGCACTGAGTGACTAAAGACGGGAGGGAGTAACGGTCATGTCCGCTGCCCTTCTGCTTAAGGACCTCTGATGCTCGGATTGGCCCCAGTTTTGGTTCCTAGGGCTGGACCAACGGAGTATCGCTGTGCCTGGAGCGCACCTGGGGTCGTTGCGTGGGCAGTGGAGGAGGGGAATCGATTGAAAGCGTGTGGGTGTTGGTCGATTGCCCTTGTTCTTGGGTCACATTCCCCGCTGAGCACGAAAACGTCCACTAGGCTCGGGAACGACCGTTCTACTTCCACTCCCATTCTTTAAGCGCCGATGAATGAAGATCTTGTCATCTGCCGGTCGGTGCCTGGTGGTTAGCCTCGGGCGTCGTTCTGATAGGGCACCAACTGCTGGGTTGAGGGGCTGGAGTGCAGTTGGGGGAACCGGCATTGGGTTCGGATACTTGGCCAAGCTGCGCGGGAGTAGTGACGTCGCAGGGAAGTTTCCGAACCCGGCGCCGGCGCGGCAGCGCCCGAGTTGCGCGGAGGACCCACCCAGCTATCCTCTCGCCGTTCAGAATCACGCCACCGGTCCCTGTGGAATCTCTGGCCTGAGTGGTGTTGCGTCGGTGGTTGTCGTGGCTGATGAATTCCTGTCGAGATCCAGTGCATTTCCGGTCCGGTGGCCTTTCCAAAGGGGAGGACCCTCAGCGGGCAGTTGAAACGAGCTCTTTCCGCGTTCCTCCCCGATCAATTTGAAATGCCGATAGTGGAGATTCCGTCAGCCTTAGCGGGGCGCCACGGGCCAAAAGTAAGAGTGTGGACGTTGTCCACACTCTCGGCTCTGGATCAGCTCTTATTGTCTTCGAACTGCTCCGAATTCCTTATGTTTTCGCCTGTTTCCAATGCTTGTAAGGGCGGGAATGCAGTTCGAGTCCCACCTCGGGCACAGTGTTTTCGCAGGTCAAAGGTCTTTTGGCTTTTTAGTGTTGACAATGCTTGACTTTTCGGAATTTTTTGAAGACGGAGAGAAGCAGCCGCTCTGGCAATTGCGCCGATACCCGGCAAGTTCTCCTGCAGGTAGCAACCCAGATGTTCTCTTTAAGAGCCTCATCCCGTTCCCTCGCCGAGGGATGGCCGGGCCAGGGCGGGTCATGCGGTATATGCGCTGGTGCGACACGGGCCAGGCCGGACTCCGTTGCCGCACGCGCGCAGAGTTCACCGCATATGCTGTGTCCTGGATTGGGGGAGGGACCCGTTTGGATTTCTATGAGCGTCTTTCGAGGCGGGGCGTGCTCTGGGCGCCATCGGCATGACCTGGCTCAGGACTGTTGAAGCCGGCTGGCGCGGGCTTCAGCAGTTTAAGTCAGCTGCCAAATCTTCCCCGTTCTGCTCCCCAGCACAATCCGCTGGAAATCAAGTACGGCACGAATGCCGCGGTGGATCACCAACACGATCCTAAATTACCGTATCGGTTATCCACAGCCCCACTTGCCCGTTATTGCCTGGCAGTTTACGAGTCGGTCCTGCTGAGACTGATCATGTAGCGGTCATTCCCGCTTAGGCCGTCGTCGGCGATGGATCCAGATTGAAGTACTGCCACACGTGCCGGGACAGAAGTCCCTGTCGCAGCAGTGTCCCATGCTGCACCATCAGAGCAGCCGGATGTGCCGGTGTAAGAGAGAGGCCCTTGGAGGAGCGCGATGAAATTTCAGCGGACATTGGCGGCAACGGCTGCGGCCGGCGGCATCCTGCTGACAATGGGAGTAGGCGCGAATGCAGCGCCTATGGTCATTTCCAGCGGCGGCGGGACCTTCACTGACCCATGTACCGGCCACCGATTTGAAACTTCCTACTCTGGCACAGTTCAAGTCAGCTCCACCCGCACGGAGTACACAGTCAAGGGAACGGCGACAGACCTTGTGACGGGAAATGCCTACGCCTACAGCTCCCACTCGACCGGCACCACCCCTCCTGGTGCGCCTCTCGTCTACTCGATCGGCGCCGTGTCCGTCCTGCAGGACGGGCCCAACACGATCGTGTCAACGGGCAAGACCATCGTTCACATCGTCAATGGCGAACCCCAGCTGGTGAATTTCGTCGACAGCATGTGCGCCGGCAGCGGCGTCATCAAGATCGCATAGGCGCCGTCACGGGTGATTCAATCGGGGCCGGATCGATCAGCTCGGTCCGTTATTCCGGACGGACGACTCAGCGAGCGGCATGGTGCCGGCGCTGCCTGCCATCACGCAGGCGACCGCCGGCGTCACCCGTTTCCGGTTGGGACCAGCGCCTGCATGAAGGCTCCCACTATCGGCAGGACCATCATCCCCCAATCGAGGGGTCTGGGCCGGGCCCCGCCGCCCAGTAGTCGCCACGCGTTCCTCGGCCCGAGGATCAGGACGGGGAACGCCGTGCACCAGCCTGCCCAGTAGACGGCGAAACCGACGTTGTATGCTGGGCCGGCGGCAATCTCCGCTTCAGTGCACGGAACACCAACGCCATTGACACCGGCACCAAAACAGGCATGGCGAGCACAAGATTCTCCCGCACTCCTCGCCATCGCGCTCTTGTCCCGGCCCGGCGAGCACTCGGCCCGCCGTGTAAACACCACCTAACCCCAAAACGAAGGAGTCCAGAGGGCCACTTCGACCAGGCAGGGCCGTGGATCACCGCAGATCCCCCTCGATGAAGGCCTGCGGGGTTTGGAAGCGGAGGAGATGGAGGGTCGGCCCGAGGAACAGCATCGACAGTGCGAGCCATGGCCCTGAACGACGCCGGGTCGAAGGGCAGGCCGAACAGGGCCTTGGCCAGCTCGGCCGCCGCGAGGGGCAGGATGATGGCGTTAGCTGAGGACGAACGGGGCCGGCAGCAGCAGGAGTCCTATCCTGCCTCCGTGGAAGGCATCGACGGCCAGGATGAGGAGGGCCGGCATGATGAAGCACAGGTCCCCACAGGTGGACCGCTTTCAGCCGGTCCACCAGCATCCCCGTGTTCGTGGAGGGAGGTTTTTCAACGCCTTCCCCCCATGGGGCCTCCCAGGTCAGTTGTCACAGTCGGATTGAAGTCTTCTCGAGGACCGGTGGAACCAGATCGCCGAAGAAAACCTGGTCGGTGATGTAGGAGATCAAGACCAGCAGTGCCGTCGGGCCGTTGGCGATGGCGAACCACCGCTGCCACCGGCCCTGCCTGTCAGTGAAGGCGGCAGCTGTCAGCAGGGCCGCGATCCCCATGGAGGTGTATGCCGCTGCGTCGACCGTATGGACAAAGCTGCCGGGCCTGAAAACCAGGCTGGTTTCGGTGGAACTGACGGGTAGGGCGAGGCTGGTGCGGGGTTCGCCGTCGTAGGTTGAAAAGGTTTCGTCCCCGACGAAGAGGCCGTCCCGGATGGTGATGCCCTGCTCGGCGAGGACCCCGGTGAGCGCGGCGATGGCCGCGGCCTGGGGTTTGGGCTGTCCGGGTTGGGTGGTTTCGCTGGTGTAGACGGCGAAGAGGACGGACGTGGCGGTGGTGTCACTGGTGAGGTAGTGGGCGACGGTGCGTGCATAGTTGAGTTCCTGGCCTGGTTGGCGGGGGAGGTCGATACGGAGGGTCGCGCCGATGCTGTTGTCATTCATGGTGATGCAGACCAGGCTTTCCTGGGGCCAGAAGCCGAGGGTGTGTCCGATGAAGCTGAGGACGTCTGATGGTGTCTTGATGGTGAGCTTTTCCTTGATCCCGTTTCCTTCACCCAGTTGCTTTCTGTTTTGTCTGCGGTTGTTGGTTGTGGGCGTCGTTCTGGTAGGGGACCATCCGTGGGTTGAGGGGCCGGAGTGCAACTTGGGCGACCGGCGCCGGGGACGAAAACTTCGTCCCGGAGCGAACCGGCTCTGGCCTGGGAAGTTTTCGGTTCCGGGGTCGGCGCGGTAGCGCCCTGGTTGCGCGGAGGACCCGCCCAGCGATCATGGGAGTATCAGAATGACAAGCAGTTCGTACCTCTAGTGGTCCATCGGGGCCGATGGTTCAAGCGGCATGATTTTGCCTCAGGCTGGGACAGTCCACCTACCCTTCAAAAGTGGTAGGCGATGGCCCTTGGCGACGCCGTCTGAGACTGAGGGCGACAGGCACTCGGTGCATCCAAATCTGGATCGAGGCGGCTCATGGAGCCGTGACAGCTCCGGGCAAGGGGGGCCTGCCGGGGCAGATTACATTCTTGCGACTGTGGCGTTTTCCCTAGGTCGTTGGAGTCGGCGGTGCCGCGATGTTCCTGTAAAGGTCCGAATCGAATGTCGTGTGGCCATGGTCGTCGGTGACGTAAACCTCGAAAGTGAAGGTCGTGTGGTCGTGCTCCAGGGTGAACTGGATGGTGGGATTCTGAACGGAAATGGTTCCTTCTGAGATGATGCGGCCGTACTTCTGCTCCGGGCCGGTTAGTTCGGACCCGTGCTGCGATGGGTCACGGATGAAGTAGTGGACCGTATATGGGGCGGTCGGCAGCGACCGCAGGGTCGGGAAGAAGGTGAAGTTTCTCATTCCTGGCTGGAACTCGCTGGCACGCCACTGGTAGCCGGTTACTGCTGGTGTGAGGTGGTCGTCGAGGTCCCGGATCCCTGTGCGGTTGGTTTGGGCGTCGGCGCTGTGGTTTAGCCCCAAGGCGCTGCCAGCTGGGGCAAGACCGAAGCCAAGGCCGAGCCCGAGCCCGATGGAGACGAGGGGTACAAGGATGGCGACGAGGCGGCCGCGTCGCAGCAGGCCTGTCCGCACGGATTGCCGGTGCATCTCAAGTACGCCCGGCACAGCCCCGGTGATAGCGGCTCTCGAATAGGGGCTGCTGACCGAACGTGCCCATGCTTCGACGAACGCGGCCCGGGGCGGCAGGGCCGCGTTCGTGCCGCCGACCGGGTTCCAGTAGGACAGGAACGGCAGCGGAACGTCCCGGAGCCGGTCTCGGTTGTCTCTCACGGTGAAGGTCGGCATTATCCGGTACTGCGGACCACCCCGGCTAGGGTACCGGTGAAGGTACGGATGGAAATCTTCCAGGTGAGTCCGATCAACCCTGTGCCGGATGAAGAACGCCGTCGTTACGAAGGCCGCTTCCCGTGTGAGTGTCACCCGCTCCCCGGCGTACCACAGCAGGACGGCGCCTGAGATCGCTAAGACGATCGCCGCGCCCAAAATCAGTCCCTCAACCCGGGACGAAATGATTGTGCTGTCGTACTCATTGACCAGGATCGAACCGGCAATAGCCGCAGCGGCGAGTACCAGGAGTCCCAGGGCACAGGTCGTGGCCGCCCAGGCGGGCATCCGCAGCTTACGGATGCGCGCCGGCAGGTTGTCCTCGCGGAACTGATCACCGTCGTTTGGAACAAACACCCCATACCCCCATTGGTTCGCTCAGCCGCCCGCGGGAGACTGAAGAGCCGACCTACCTCCCCGCGTGGCCCAGGAGACTCACCTTCTACAGGGCAGTGGCGACTTGCTCATCCTACGGTCCCGGAAAATCCAGAATGGGGGTCTTGAGCCTTTCTTTGTCGAAAACTTCACCACCACGCCTGTTGTGGGATTCCCGGAGAGGCACGACAGGCTGTTCATGGCGCGGCGCCCCGGACAGCAGAGCTGGAAGGAGCGCGCTGGGACTTCAGGCAACGCACGTTCTATAGGGTGTGAATCTGTTGAGGTCCCTGGCTCCCTGTACGGTTGCAGGACGAAATTGGCTTTTGGGCTGTACTGCGGAGTCGGCGTGGCGGGAGGCCACGCTGGTGCTGGCACCGTCCGCGCCCACTTGACGTATTCCCTTAGCGCCTCGACGATCCGTCTGCCCTGGCAGCCTGCGCGGACTCACTCTTCGGTGGCGACCCCGCCATGGGCTCGGGGGCCCCACCCCAAGGTTCAGGAGAGGTTGTGTATTGCTCCGGCACAGCGAGGCCCGGATACGGCTTTCCGGACTGCCCGCGCGCGCGTGTGGAAGTCGACCGTCGAGGCCCGGGGGGAATCGGCCGGACCAAACGGGTCGTCGTGGTTTCGGGGCGGTGCGGAATCGGTGGTCGTTGTCGAGTGGTCGGTGATCAGTCCCATGCCGGCGTACTCGCGAACGGCGGCGATGCCTGCTACAGCCTCAGTCTTGGTGTCGAAGGGTTTTGATAACGCCATGATGGTGCCATCGGGAGCGGTGAGCCGGAACCTGAAGGCTGATTCTGCGTCGACATATAGTTCGAACATTCCTGCCATTATGATCCTTTCGGTTCGCGGGACCTCGAGGCTGCGTCGTTGCGGCCATCAGGCGCGAGGCGTCGTTGCCCACGCTTTCCGTGTGTATCCCGCTCCAAATCTTCATCAATTCAGCATGCGTCCCCGAGTCTTCCGCAGGAACGACGCCCGGCGCAAGGCTTCTCCCGGCATCCAGCCAAAGTGATCCCCTGCTCTCGGGTTCAGTCCGGGCGCCAGTTCCCTGCTCCGACTGATGCAATGCGGCCGATAGTTGTGATTGGGTCAGCCTCAGCAGGCGTCCCTGATCAGAAGTAAGAGCATGGACATTGTCCACGCTCTTGGCTTCGCATCGGCTCTTAGGGCGTGTCTCCTAAAGCTGTCAGCCAGATGCTGATTGCTCGGAGGACTGCTCCGCCGCGGTAGGTGAGGGCGAGTTTGTCGTAGCGGGTTGCCAGGGCTCGCCACTGTTTGAAGGTGTTGAAGTTGCGTTCGACGACGTTGCGGCCTTTGTAATCCTCTTTGTCGAAGCCCGGAGGCCGGCCGCCGGAGGAGCCACGTCGTTTTCTGTGACCGACCTGATCGGAAGGCTGCGGGATCACCGCTACTATGCCGCGGTCGCGGAGGTGGGTTCGGATCGCCCGAGATGAGTAGGCCTTGTCACCGCGGACCCGGTCCGGGCGGGTTCGGGGCCTGCCCGGACCGGCCCGGTTGATCTTCAACTGGTTCATGAGGTGGGCGAACATCGGCGCGTCGCCGCCCTGGCCCGGTGCGACCAACAGAACCAGGGGCCTGCCTTTGCCATCAACCAGGGCGTGGATCTTGGTGCTCAAGCCGCCGCGGGACCGGCCAATGGTATGGTCGTCCGGCTCAGCAAACAGATTCATGTAATTCGAGCGGTCCGCCTGTGGCGCGGGGAAGGTTGGTGCCGTGCTGGTGGGCGCGGTTGACCGTCGAGTCGACCGAGACGGACCAGTCCACCTCACCCTGAGAGTCCGCGACCGTCAGCAGCGCCGCCAGAATGCTGTCCCACGTTCCGTCACCGCTGTAGCGGCGGTGACGCTTCCAGATGGTCTGCCACGGACCGAACTCGGCAGGCACATCCCGCCAAGCGATCCCGCAGCGATACCGGTAGATGATGCCCTCGACCACTCGGCGGTCATCCCGAAAAGGACGACCCCGCCGGCCTGCAGAAGACGGCAGTAGCGGCTGGATGCGGGCCCATTGCCCATCAGTCAAAACAGAAGTACGCGACACCCATCAAGCATCCCGGATGCGGCCATCAGGCTTTAGGAGACACGCCCTAGCCCCGTCGAACTGCTCCGGTTTCTGTATGCTTTCGCCGGTTCCCAGTATTTGCAAGGGCGATAATGCGGTTCGAGTCACACCTCGGGCACAGTGTTTTCCCTCGTCAGAGGGATTTTCGCTTTAACGTGTTGACAAAGCTTGCGGTGACGTCCCTCTGACGCTATAATTGCGGGCTTGGGCTTGGGCCTGGCTGCCGCTGAGCCTGTTCAGGTGAGTGGGTGGCGGGTTCAAGTCTCTGGCTGGGTGGGCGCTCCGCCTGCTGAGAATGTGTTTATGTGGTTACTCGTTCCTGTTCTGTTAGGTGTGCCCGGGGGCGGCGTACACCTATTCATGTGCCGGGGGAGCGGGGACGACATGACCGTGCTGACAGCGCTCTAGGAGTTTCCCCAGGGGTGGCCTTCTCATCGCTGCGACGGGTGAGCGCTGCACTTTGTCCTCCCAAAGAGGGTGTGGACGGTATGCCGGGATCTATGGTGGCCACGCGGGTCGAGGGACTCTTAGGTCTCCATAGCGTGGCCTTCTCCGGCAGCAGGCCCTGTGGTCATTGTCCATTTGGTTATGGGTTCGTCGGCGAAGTCCTGTGAGGGCTGCGCTGGAAGGGCGATATAGCCGAAGTGCGCAGTCAGCCTCACAACTGCTCCCGTCGACGCATGGTCCAGCTGGGAAGCCGTTCACACCGCTGATGAGAGGATGTCCGGTGCAGGACCGGACATCCTCTCCGGGCCTAATGCTTGTTGGTGTCCTGGGGGTACTCGGTGGTGTTCAGCACGCTGAGCCGGGAATCGAAGGGCAGGATGACCGGTTCGTTGGCGGGGTCGTCCCAGCCGAACATCCGTCCGATGGAGCGCTGTTCCCGCAGGTCCACGAGCAGGACGGCTTCAACGCACATGACCTTTTCGGTCCAGAAGAAGATGAAGAGGTCCTCTGTTACTTCCCAGGTCATGCAGCGGTCGGTGTCCGCCAGCCCTGCCTCGCCGCCGCGGACGCAGTTCCAGGTGAAGGTGCCTGGGTTCAGGTAGATGTGTTCGTAGGATTCGACGTCGCTGTAGCGGTAGAAGATCCGTTTTCCGACCAGGCCGGATGAGCGTTCGTGCCGGGCCGCTGAGCCGTTGCTGTTGGTCTGGCTGAAGTCGGTGGTGCTGCGGGTTTTTTCGCCTACGACGACGAAGCGTGATAGTCCGGAAGTAACCGCGCCGGTGTTCCGGTCCCAGATAATGGTGACGTTATTTGCTGTGAGCCCTTCACCGCGGACGAAGTCGATGATGAAGATCCCGGGGCGGGCTTCGATGGCTTTGTAGCCTGCTGTTCCGCTGGTCTTCTCCTCGCCGCGCTTAGAGGTCCAGATGATGGAGGATTCTGTCTTGAAGACGTACTCCTCGGTTGCTCCGTCCTCGCCCGGGATGCTCAGGGCCGCTCCCGTGAGGGCGGGGGAGGCGGGCAGTGTCTGGTCGCCGAAGCCTTCGAGCATGGCGGAAACCGGCGGCCACTCCTCTTCGGGAATGTAGTCCTGGATGTCCGTTGAAGTCACGGTGTGTTCCTTTGTTCTTTTCATTGTGTGGGGACAGGTGGGTGCGGCTGGGTCAGCAGATGACGGTTTCGAAATTGATTGATGGTTTTTGTGCTCCCCGGGCGATTCCGGCCACGAAGAAGAGGGGGACGCCGAGGAGGAGCCAGCGTGCAACGCCGCCGGCGCCGCCGAGCAGGGCGTCGTAGTTGTCCAGCGTCAGGTATCCGATGACGATGAAGGCGAGGAATGAAAGGGACGGGGCGATGACGGTGACCCAGAGGTTGTCCCGCATGCCGTTCCTGGCGAAGAAGACCACGATGGCGGCTGAGGTGACGAGCAGGATGGTGATGAAGCCGGCAGTTCCCAGGGCAACGAACCAGGAGAACACGGTGGTGATGGGGTCGGCTCCTGCGAGCAGGAAGGTGCTGATGACCGCGAGGACGACGATTCCGTTGATGAACCCGGCGACGTGCGGGGCCCCGGTCTTGGAGACGGCGGAAAGCTTCGTGGGCAGGGCGCCGGCGCGGCCGAGGGAGAACAGGTAGCGGGAGAACATGTTGGACAGGCCCAGCAGCATGGCCAGGAAGCTGGTGACCACGAGGATCTGCATGGTCATGCTCAGCCAGTAGCCGGCGCTGGTCTCGGCCAGGTCGAAGATCATGCTGGCCGGCTTGTCCGCGGCGACGGTCTGGATGTTGTCGATGCCGATGGCTCCGCTGATGGCCCAGGTGGAAATGGTGTAGAAGATTCCTACGAAGGCGATGACGAAGTAGGCGGCGCGCGGAATGGTGCGGCGGGGTTCTTTAGCTTCTTCGGCGAAGACGACGGTTGCTTCAAAGCTCGTAAAGCAGGCGAAGGCGAAGAGCAGGGAGATTCCTAGACCGGGTCCAAAGACGTTGGCACCGGTGAAGCCCTCGAATGTGAAGATGCCGATGCCTTTTTGGGCGATGAGGGAGACCACCAGTGCGGCTACCGCGAAGGCTTCGCCGACAATGAGAACTCCCAGCACTCTGAGGCTGGCGTCGACTCCGCGCATGGTCAGCCCGGTCACGAGGGCGAGCAGCACGGCGATCCAAAGGTAGACCGGGATGCTGAGCCCGGTGATTCCTTCAACCAGGAGCTGGGCGAAGACGCCGAACTGTGACCAGAGCCCGATTTGGAGGCTGAGGTAGGTCAGGATGGCGATCCCCGCGCCGCCGGTGGCCCATTTCGTTCCCAGACCTTTGGCCATATAGGCGACAAAGCCGCCTGCGTTGGTGATGTGCTGGCTCATCCGGAGATAACCGACGGAAAAGAGGGCCACAAGTAGAGCGGCAATAACGTAGATGACGGGTGTTCCGGCGCCGGTGGCCGAGAACAGTACGGGGCTGGCACCTACTACCGCCGCCATAGGGGCGGCCGCGGCAATAGCGAAAAAGGCTATGGCCAGGACGCCGAGTTTATTGGGCCTCAGTCCCGCTGGGCTGGGAGAGTCCCCGGGCTCTTCCGACCCAATGCTCGTCGGCAATGCGACTGATTCTTGATTCATGCGATGGCTCTTTTCGGGATGCAGGGCGTGAAGCCGATGCGAAAAATGGGGTTCCCCTGTTTCTGCGCGTCAGTGCACAGAAGATGTGGGGAGAAGGTGATTGCAATCGAGCGAACGTGGGGTGACCAAGGCCACAGGGAAAACTCTACGTCTGTTTAGTTCTGGGTGTCAACGCCTCACTTTCAGACCCGGCGTGGGGCTAGACTCGGGGTATGACTCGACCGCAGACCTCCTCACGCTTGCCGTACGGTGACGGGCGTGACGCCCTCCTGTCGGCCGTCGTCGCCGTCGTGGGGGAGAAGGGGCTCAAGGGCGTGACCTATCGTGCGGTTGCGGCGAAGGCGGGGGTTAACCACACGTTGGTCACGCATCATTTTGGTTCGATCGAGGGCCTTCTGGCCGCAACGATGGAATGGGCTGTTCAGCGATCCATTGAGGAAACCGGCCTGGAGCACCTCGTCGATTTCGGCGAAGAATTTGCTGATGCGCTCATCGCGACGGTGGCTGCTGAACCCGAACTGCAGCTCTTCCAGTTTGAAATGATGCTCGAATCGCGCCGAAACCCAGAGGTTCGAGCGCTTGTTGAGCGGCTTTATGCCAATTACGTGCGAACCGTGGATACGGCGCTGCGGGAGCGGGGCTTAACTGCTGATGACGGTTTCTCGCTGGCCATATTTGCGGCGCTTGACGGGCTCATGCTGCAGTTCCTGACTATCAGTGATCCAGTGAGGATCCGGGCGGCCGTGGTTGAAGTTGGGCGGCTAATAGAACTTCTTGAGGCATCCAACGGCCGCGATACTGACGCTCCGCTTCATCCTGTTAGCGGTAGCGCAGACGTCGCCGTGCTGTTCATGGAGTAGCGAACGTGGCGTATGGATCAGGACGGGACGCCCTGGTGCGGGCGGCCATCGAGATTGTGGCCGAAAAGGGCATCCAGGGGCTAACCCACCGGTCGGTTGCGACCCGTGCAGGTGTGAATCATGGGCTCGTAGCGCTGCACTTTGGGTCACTGGACGGTCTTGTCGCAGCTGCCACGGAGGTGGCTGTGGAACGTGCGATCACCGAAACGGGTCTCTCGGCGGCCGGCAGGTTCGACGAAAGCTTCGCGGACCAGCTGCTGGCTTCTTTGGCCTCAGATCCCGAGATTGAGATGTTTCAGGCGCGGATGGTGCTCGAAGCGCCTGGCCGGCCCGAGATACGAGCGCTCATTGAACGCTTGTATGACAATTACATCTCCACCATTGAGCGTGGCCTTCGCGCGCGAGGACTCCATGATCCCGAAGGTTCCCCGAGAAGCTTGGCGCGCCTCGTTTTCGCGTCACTGAACGGGTTGATTCTCCAGTTCCTCTCCGTGGGGAGTGCGCTACCCATCAGGGAAGCCATCGTCGAATTAGGTCGCCTGGTCGACGCCGCGGTGCCTGTCAACCGTCACTTCGGGGATGCCTAAACTCCAACTGCGCCTAAGCGTCCATAGCCGGTTCAGCCGCTGCACTCCAGCCTGTGGCCGCTGCCAATTTAGCTCCCCGAAATCGATGACCGCAGGCGCCCATAAAATGCTCGGGTGATGGTGACGCGCGAACAGTCCGTAACGCCGACTGCTGTTCGCGAACCCACAGTCCGCGCCACCTGCGCTCCTGCAACAGCCTGCAGGAGTGGCCGATCTAAAAAACTCTCCATTTGTTTAGCCCAAGTATTGACACTGGAAACTAGACAAACGTATATTTTTTGCAACGTGGCGATCATCACAGGAAAGCGATCGACCAGCACCAGCAACACAGATCCGCTGCAGCGTCCCGAAACGTGACGTCGTTCCTGTCTGGCATCGGCTGCCAGCCAAAGTTTTCAATCACCAATTCCCTCCCAGCACTGAGGACTCCCATGAAATTTCCTGCATTCGCACGAGCCGCCGCCATTGTCACGGCTGCCACGGTCCTCCTGACAGGTTGTGCCGGCGCCCAGAATGCTGCCAGCTCTGGTGGTTCTGCCGCGAGCAAAGGTGCCGTGGCGATGAGTTTTCCCACGCATGACGTGAACATTTGGAAGCAGCAGGTTGATTTGATGCAACCCATAGTGGAAAAGGCCGGCTATGAACTGCTGGCGGATAACCCTAACTGGGATATCCAGACGCAAGTAAACGATTGGACAAGCTGGATCCAACGCGGCGACGTCAAGGCCATCATGGGCTTCCCTGTCCAAGCGGACTCCATGGTCGCGGTTACTGCGCAGGCCAAGGCCGCAAACATCCCGGTTATCGGATACGCGGGTTCGTGGGAAGGTACCTCGGGTCAGCTTATCCTGGACGTCAAGGGCGCAGGCGCTGAAGTAGGCCAGTCTGCCGGTGAGTGGATCAAGACCAAGTACGCCAACCAGTCCGTTGAGGTTGGACTGCTTGCCGACACGCGTGCTGACCTCGGCCGACTGCAGGCGGAAGGCATCACCGCAGGACTGAAGGCCAGTGGCGCAAATGCGAGCGTCTTCAATCTTGAAGCATCCTCTAGGGATGATGGCTACAAAGCTGCGCAGACCCAGCTGGTGGCCCACCCGCAGACAAAGATCTGGCTCGGAATCGGTGCCGACATGATGCTCGGTGCACGGCAGGCCGTCCTAGACGGCGGGGCCAGTGCGAGCGATCCCGACCGCTACGTCTCCGCCACCGATGGGAACGACGAGGTGTTCAAGCTCATCCAGGCGGGAAACGACATCTGGCGTGAAACGCACGTATGGTCGCCGAAAGACCTGGCCGAAGCAGACGCCAAGCTTTTGATTTCCGCAGCCGATGGTAATCCGGCCGGCGACATTAATGTCCCCACACGGCACGTCACCAAGGACACCGCGGCAGACATGATGTCCAAATGACCGGGGCCATGATTGAGGTGAATTCCATGACACCGTCCGGCGATGCGATCGCAAGCCGCGTGACATTCCAGGACCTGACTGTTGATTTTGGTGCCACCAGGGCCGTAGACGGCTTCACTCTGGATATGAAGCCGGGAGAAATCGTTGGACTCCTGGGACATAACGGGGCTGGGAAATCCACCGTCCTAAACGTCGCGACGGGCGCCGTGACACCCAGCAAGGGGCACTTCGCCGTTGACGGGGTGCAGGTGGCCAAAGGAAGCTCTCCACGCCAGTTCGCGGAGCTCGGCATAACGGTGGTGCATCAGGAACCGGCGCTGGCCAAGAACCTCAGCGTCTTTGACAATCTCGAACTTGGACGCAGCAGGCCGGGAAATCTCCAGGACAGGAAGGATGCAGCGCGGGAAGTCTTGTCGAAGGTCGGCGCAAAAATTTCCCTCGATCACCCCGTGGCCACCCTTTCACTCGGGCAGAGGCAATTGGTCGACCTGGCGCGGGGTGTGCTGGAAGGCGAAATCAAAGCATTGCTTCTGGATGAGCCCACTGCCGCCCTGGGTGCGCAGGAAACGTCAGCCTTGCACCAGCTCATCCGGGAATTCGCCGCCGGCGGGACAGCCGTCATCTACGTTTCCCATCGGCTGCCTGACATCCTCGATGTCTGTAACCGGATTGTCGTCATGAGCGGTGGGCGGTTGATCGCTGACCGCCCGGCCGCCGGCATCACTGCCCGTGACTTGGCGCAGGCCTTGGCTCCCGGGATTTCCAAACCTGAACTGACCAACGAGGCAACGGAGGCGGTCGCCGTCGAATTTCCGTTTGGCGACGGCACGATCCGCGGTTTTGCAGGTGAGGTAGTCGGGCTGTTTGGAATGGCGGCGGGCGAGCAATTTGCTCTGTTGGAAGGCCTCTACGGAGTGGGCGGATCCATGGAGGCCGTGATCTTGGATGGTCACGCCTACAAGCCAACGAAACCAGTATATGCCCTTCGGAAGGGTATCCACTATGTTCCGGCCGACCGGGAAAAGGACGCCCTGCTGCCAACAGTGTCCGCTCGCATGAACGTGCTGCTTCCGTGGCTCTCGCACCTTGGGGGAGGCTGGTGGACTGGCGGCACGGGGAATGCGCTCTACGCGGACTCCCGGAAAGAACTTAACGTTCACGGACCGACGGGCGAGGAGCCGATCGCCGAGTTCAGCGGGGGGAACCGCCAAAAGCACCTCCTGGCACGTTGGATGTTCCTTAAGCGACCTAAAGTGCTGCTTCTGGCCCAGCCCACGCAGGGCGTCGACTTCGGGGCAAAGGTGGACATAGTCCGTGCCGTGCGCCGCCTCGCCGTGGAAGGAACCACTGTACTGGTGGCCTCGGCGGAATCCGACGAGATCGCCAGCATGTGTGATCGAAGCTACGTCATCTACCAGGGCCGGATCCGTGAGCTCACTGGGGGAGCACTGACGGACGAGAACCTTCTGGACAACCTCCTCTCGCTGGGAGCTGAGAACGCTCAGGGCGGGACGGCAACTCCCCTTCGTGATTCTGATAGAAAGCAACTCCTGTGAGCATTGAAAAGATCAAGATAGTTCTCGCCCAGAACGGCGTGTTTGGCGCGCTGCTTGTTATGGCCCTCATCTTCGCCACACTGAACCCCAGGTTCCTGTCGTTCAACAATTGCTCAACCATCCTGCTTCAGATCGCCGAGCTGGGGATCATCGCCCTGCCTGTGGCTTTTGTCGTCATGATGGGCTGCGCCGACCTGTCAGTAGGTGCAATTGCCTCGTGCTCCGCCGTGATCGCCGGCTACGCGCTAGTGGCCAGCAACAACGTCTGGGTCGGGCTGCTTGCAGGGCTGGCCTTCGGGGTCTTCGCCGGGGCAGTCAACGGTTTCCTGGTCGCCTACCTTGGACTGAATACATTCGTCGTAACCCTGGGCTTCTTGAGCGTTTGGAGCGGACTCGCGTTCCTCCTGAGCGGCGGCAAGACGCTGACGGGTCTCCCGAAGGACTTCACCCGGCTCGGCACCTTCTCCATCGGCTTCATACCACTGCAAATCGCCATGCTTATTGTCGCCGTCGCCGCCTCCTGGTACATCCTGAACCGCACCGCCAAGGGTAAGCAGATCCTGGCCGTCGGAGGGAACAACCGGGCTGCCCATCTGATGGGCGTCAGGGTCGAGGCCACCAAGTTCTGGGTATTTGTCGTGACGGGAGGGCTTTCGGCATTGGCGGGCATGATGCTCTCGGCAAAACTGGCCGCTGTTAGCCCGGCAGTCGGCAATGGCATGGAACTGACTGCACTCACTGTCGTCCTCCTCGGCGGAATTGCCTTTGAAGGCGGCACGGGCCGTATCAGCGGGGTTGTGGCCGGTCTGTTGTTCGTGGGCGTGCTGCGGAATGGACTGGTCATCCTCGGAGTTTCCGCCTATCTCCAAACCGTTCTGGTTGGCCTCACACTGGTCGTGGCCGTAGCGCTGGACAAATCGATCCAGCGGATCATCCGCTCCGCCTGGCAGGCCCGGGCCAGGAAATTCATAGAGCAGGATCCATCCGGGCCCCGGAAGTCGGAACTCATTTCCTTGAAGAACTAGTCCCGTAGCCACATCCTTCAACAAGACGGCTGTCCGCAACCTCGACTCAGAGGGGCGGCTGCACAGAGGAGCGAACATGTCCACCATCTACCTCAACGGCGAAATCTACACGGGGAACACCGACCAGCCGTGGGCGGAGGCCCTTTGGGTATCCGACGGCCGGATCAAGGCGGTGGGTAACGAACGGGACCTCCGTGAGCTGTCCGGCGGCGCCGAGGAAGTTGACCTCCAAGGTCGCATGGTGATGCCGGGCATCCACGACGCGCACCTGCACCTTCTGTTCAGTGGCCTCAAATTCAAGTACGAGGCACGACTCTCGCCAGGCGCCGACGCCGAACAGATAGTGGAAGACCTCCGAAGCTGCCAGTGCGCAGGACCAATGGACCGGCAGGGGAACCAATGGATCATCGGCGGTGAATTCATGCCTGCAAATTTCACCGGGGGTGTCGACAACCGTCGACTCAACGAGGCCTTCCCCGAAACCCCGGTCTTCCTATACGACTACTCAATCCATCACGGCCTGGCCAACGCCAAAGCCTTGGAACTGGCGGGTCTGAAATCCGGGCAGCCGCAGGAGGCGCTGAGAGGAAGCTTTCTACGGGATTCGACGACGGGCCAGCTCACCGGAGAACTGGTGGAACAAGCGACCTGGCCGGTACAAAGCGCCATCCCGGAGTACCCCGAGGATGTCTACGTCGATGCGGTGAGCTGGGCTGTGGGCCGGTGTCACGAATTCGGCATCACCTCGGTACAGGAAGCCTCCGCATCGCCTCAAGCCCTGGCAGCACTCAGAACCCTCGACTCCCGAAACCAGCTGAAACTCCGGGTGGCCGCGCACTTGGTGTGGCGCGAGGAAGGCTTCGGCATGGCAACCGCCGCGGAGTTGGAATCCGTGATCGCAAATCGACAGTCCTGGGCGAGTCCCCACGTGGACACCTCGTTCATCAAAATCTGGCTGGATGGCGCCCCGCTGCCCCCACACTGCACACAATCAGACCTGGTGGAGAACGAAATAGACCAGTCAAAGATCCTGATCCCGCAGACCGACCTGGTGGAGGCACTGGCGAAGTTCGACGCGGACCGGCTCCAAGTGAAAATCCATTGCGCCGGTGAAGGAGCCATCCGGGCTGCCCTGGATGCCATCGAGCAGGTGCGCCAAAAGAACGGCACTGGAGGTCAGACGCATGAGCTGGCGCATGCCGGCTTCATTAGCGAGACGGACTATCCCCGACTCTCGCAATTGGACGTCATCGCCGAGATGTCTCCCGCGCTCTGGCATATCCCTGAATTCGGTCTCCAGGAGGGTTTCCGGTTCAAATCCGTCACATCCCACCATGCAAAGCTCACAGTCGGCTCCGATTGGATTGTGTTGCCGAGCCCGAACCTTTTTCCAGGCATTCAAGGAATGCTCGAGCACGGTCAACACTCGGTTGATTTAGTCACTGCGTTGGAAGCCGTGACTCTTGCCGGGGCACGGGCGGTGGGCAAAGAAGATGTGCAAGGAACCTTGGAACCAGGAAAATCGGCGGACTTCATCGTGCTGGACAGGAATCTCTTCAAAATCCCGACCTCAGAGATTGGCGCCACGGTCGTCGACATGACCGTCTTCGAAGGAGAAGTCGTCTACCGAACCGGATCATAACCAACGGCCCACATTCGCGCCGCTGCAAGGACAAATAAGACAGGATTACGAACCACATGAGTGACAACAAACAAGCCAAACCAGTCGCCATTGTCACCGGCGGTGGCACTGGAATCGGGTCAGCAACCGCGGCTCAACTCCGGGACACGGGCTGGGAAGTCGCCATTTGCGGACGCCGCCCACAACTTTTGGAAGAGACCGCATCAGCAACTGGAGCCTTTCCCATTGCTCTTGACATGACTGACCGGGGCGGAGCTGATGAACTAGTAGACGCCGTGATGGACAAATTCGGTCGCGTGGATGGGCTTGTACTCAATGCTGCAGTAGCCCACGCCGGGCGTTTCATGGACACCACGGACACCCTTTGGCGTGAAATGCTGGAGACGAACTTGCTTGGTGCTGCCCGACTAACCAGGGCTGTTCTGCCTCACTTCGGCAGTGAAGGCGGATCCATCGTTGGCGTTGCATCCCTTGCTGCGCTCAGGGCAAGCTCCTTTATGAGCGGATATGCCGCTTCCAAGGCCGGCCTTGGGCTCATGCTTCAGTCGGTAGCGGTGGAATTCGGGCACCAAGGAGTTCGCGCCAACTTGGTGTGCCCCGGGCTGATCAAGACCCAAATGTCGGCTACGGCGCTGATGACTGTCGCGGAAAAGCGCAGCATCAGCCTGGAGGCTGCCTACGAAACGGCAACCCAACATGTGCCGGCCCGACGTGCGGGGGATCCCTCCGAGGTTGCCTCGGTCATCGCATTCCTCATGTCCCAGGGAGCTTCGTACCTGACCGGAGCGATCATCCCCATAGACGGCGGAGCCTCAGCCGTGGACGTCGCGGCACTGCTGTACGAAAACGACCACTAAGGCACAGGCCCGGCGTCCACCACGCGCGTGGCGTGGGAACCGGTGCGCAGCCGATGAGAACATCCGGCCAATCGATGGCATCTTCGCCCCGAGGCTGCTGCACGTCCTGAGGAGCCGAACAAAACCGCTGGTGCCTCCTGTGTCGCCTGCGATTGTTCCTTTAGAGAGTTCCTCCACTCGGCCAAAGGCAACAAAAGAGGTGTGGACATTGTCCACACTCCTGGCTCCTTATCGGCCCGTAGCGTCATCGAACTGCTTCGGATTCCGCATGTTTTAGCGGGTTCTCAGTGTTTGCAGGGGCTGGAAGACAGTTCGAGTCCCACCTCGGGCACAGCAGGACCCCTCGTCGGAGGGGCTTTTTGCTTTAACGTGTGGACATGGCGTGTGGTGCCGCCCCTCTAACGGCTGGGTTGCGGGCTGTGGGCCTGGCTGCCGCGGAGGCCTGTTCAGGTGTGTGGGTGGCGGGTTCAAGACGCTGGTTGGTGGGCCTTCCGCCTGCTGACCTGCCGGTCTGCGGTTCCTCGTTCCGGTTTGTCGGGTGGCCCGGCTGGCCTACACCTATTCATGGGGCGGACGTGTGGGGACGACATGACTTTGCCCACCGTGGGGCGAAACTTTTCTTGAGGGGCCACCCTTAGACGTCGGGCAAGGGGATGTGCTCGATTTGTCAGGCCAAAAGGGGTGTTGACACTGTCCACATTTATATCCGGTTTATAGGGCTGGCTCGCGCGCGTCCGTCAGGCGACGCAGGGCCTGGCCGACTATGAAATTGCGTTTAGGCGAAGATCTCTATCGGCGGCCGGAGCGGCTGGCTGGGGAGGAACATACGTCCAAGTCGGCCCGTTTGCTGTAAGGCAGCCGACCTGCTCTTGAAGCGTCATTCGCGTCGCCGCGAAAACACTCAGGGTCTGACACGACGCTGAATTGTTGACGCTCCGCGGAGATGCGTTACTGCCTACCTGGACGTTGAGTATGCCCTTCACGTCGTTGACCGCTCCGGCTTCCACGTTCGCGACGCCGGTCTCCTGGCACCGGCGTGGGCAACGCCAGCAAAAACCGTGATGGGCTTCCAGCCGTACCCGGAGTTGGCGCTCAGCTGCCGCGTTGCTTGACACACTTGTGCGCGTCATCCCTTGTAGACGGCAACAAGCGCACCCCTTGACCTGGAGCCTATAAGTCCTAGGCAGGATCCGGTGCATCGACGTGACGGCGTGCGGCCACGGCAGCCTTCACATCGGCGCTTCCGTACTGATTTAGCCATTCAAGCAAGTCGGGATAGGCCGAGGGGTGCCGGCTATCTCGACCCACTGGGTTCTCTCGCGAGCTGCGAGTTCCATCAGTTCCGCCGGGGTTAGGTCCGCAGAAGTGATTTGGACGTCTGATACGACTTGGGGGTTGTGCCGGGCCGGACATCGGGCCAGGTTCCTGATGGTGAGGGGTGTGGCCCTGTTGTCCTGTCTGCAGGGAACTCTGGGCACGCACGGCCTTGCCGATAACGGCGATAGCGCTCACGAGCGCGATCGCAGGGGCGACGACGACGATGCCCGGGTAGCGAAAGGACGGTATGCTTGCCAGCACCAGAGAGGCGAGCACGAGCGCCCGGCCGATCGCGCCCGCTGCGATGCGCGTACGGGGAGTGATCCCTTTGACTGGTGCGATGACGATGACGAGCGTGATGAGTCCCGATACCAGCATCAGGACATCGTAGATGCTCCAATACACGGTTATTTCCCCTTCAGTTGTACGACATAGTCGCCGAAGCCCACTTGCCAGCCATCGCCCGCCGGCATTGGGTTCCCGGCCGTACTCACAACGATTTCTCCCATCGGATTTGTGAGCACCGTCCCATTGCTCGAGTGCAGGTCCGTGATCCAGACCATGCCGTCGCGGACGTGGAGCATTGTTCTTGTGGACTCTGTGGGTCTTTTCACGCAAGCGAACCTACGGTCCATGGATTAATTCCAGGAGACGGTAACTGTTATTGCAGGCAACCATCAGGCGCCCTAGTTAATGGATCGACTCGACAATCTCGAGTCTTCGTGACATACGAGTACTCGTCGCTGCGGCAGGTTACGTCGTGGAGCAGCAGCTTCAAGGTGCGGTTGCCACCCTGTTTCTGCCCGCCGCCTTTGCGGCGTAGAGGGCCGCGTCGGCCTCACGCAGAACGTTGTCGGCCTCGGCGTGGTAGTCGGCGAATGCTGCAATGCCTGCGCTGAGTGTCAGGTGGCCGGTTGGGTCTCCGGAATGGGTGATGTTCAGTGTCTGGACCGCTTGCAGGGCCCTTTGCAGCATTTCCTTGGCTCCATGAGGCGTTTGTCTTGGCAGGACGAGCAGGAATTCCTCGCCACCGTACCGGTACACGCCGTCACTGGCGCGCGCGACTGTGGCGAGGGCGGCACCAACGGCCTGCAGGGCGAGGTCGCCTGCCTGGTGCCCGTAGATGTCGTTGTAGCGTTTGAAGTTGTCCACGTCGCACATGGCGAGGCAATAATCTTCGCCGTACCGGAGGCTGCGTGCGTGCAGTTGTTGGAGGTCTTCGGTGAGCTTAAGGCGGTTGCTCAGGCCAGTCAGGGGATCGGTGCGGGCTTGGTGGGAGAGCATCGTCCGATAGTGTGCCAGGTCGGCGTGGAGTGTGGTCACACGCCGTGCCACAAGCAGCCGGGTATGCAGGACGAAGGGGTCCAGCGGCTTGGTGACGTAGTCGTCGGCGCCGGCCTCGAGGCCGGCGAGGACGTCGTCCCGGGATCCTTGCGAGGTAAGGAGCACGATGTAGGTGTAGAGGTCGGTGGTCCGTGCCCGGATGGCGCGGCACAGCGCTAGTCCGTCAAGGCCGGGCATCATCCAGTCCGTGACCACCACGTCCGGCTGGTGTTCCAGAAACAGGGCCCAAGCCTCATCGCCGTCACTTGCGGTGAGGCAGCTATGGCCGGAGCGTTCGACGGCGGCCTTGGCCACCAGCAGAGAGCCCGGGTCGTCATCAGCCACCAGGATCATCATGGGGCGACGTCCAGGGCACGATCGAGTTCGATGTCCACCTGCTCAAGCTCCGTTTCCAACCTGCGGACCATCTCCGCAGCGTCGTCGTACTGCCCGGCCGATCCCAGAGTTTCCAGGTCGCCGCACAGGGCCGCAGCTGCCGTGGCTCCGATGTTGGCCGCGGCACCCCGCAGGGCGTGTGCGGCCCTGGTCACTGCGGGACCGTCGTGGTCGGTGATTGCTCTGTCCAGCGCGGCAAGCCGGTGCGGGACATCTTTCCGGAACGCTTCTGCCGCCGCGGGCAGCAGCCCCAGCCCGCCCACCGGTCCGAGGTCTCGAAGGATAGCCAGACGGCCCTGGTCGAGCCCCGCCCGAGGGGACGCTTGGTCACTGGCGCTCCGGCGGCCGGTGACGGCCGGGGGTTCCCCGGGCACGAACCGTGTTGGCTGATCGGGGACCCACCGGGCCAGGACTGTTTCGAGGTCCGTGGCGTCAACGGGTTTGGAGAGGTAGTCGTCCATGCCGGCGGCGAGGCAGCGTTCCCGGTCCCCGTCGAGGGCCCCGGCGGTCATGGCGATGATGGGCAGCCGGCTGCTCGCGTTCTCGCGGCTCCGGATGATCCTGGTGGCCTCGAACCCGTCCATGACCGGCATATGGCAGTCCATCAGGACGGCGTCATACCGCGTACTTTCGGTGCGGTCCACGGCTTCAACGCCGTTGGCGACGACGTCCGCCGCGTAGCCCAACATCGTCACTGTTGCGCGGGCTACGAGCTGGTTGACTTCGTTGTCCTCGACGATCAGGAGTCGGCCGGGGATATGCCCTGGGCTCGCGGGCCTGGTGGCTGGCCGCTCACGCAAGGCCGCACTTGTCAGGGCCGTGAGCCTCTCGGCGGGGGTGCGTTGTTCGCTGGTGGACATCAGGCGGATCAGGCGGTTGTAGAACTCGGAGCTGCGGACAGGTTTCATCAGCCATTCCCGGACCCCGGCTTCGGCAATTGTTGCGCCGCTGATCTGCATGGTGGAGGTGAGCATGATCAGTTCCATGGTTGCCAGGGCGGGGTCGGCCTTGATGGAGCGGGCCAGGTCCAGGCCGTTGGTTTCGGGCATGCAGAGATCCAGTACCGCAAGATCGAAGGGTTCTCCCCGTTCTGCCGCTTCGCGGGCCCTGGCCAGGGCGGTCCGGGCGTCGGGCACGGCGTCAGGTTGCAGCCGCCAGCCGCGTAATTGCGATTCCAGTACCAGTCGGTTGGTGGCGTTGTCGTCGACCACCAGTACCCGCAGCCCGGTGAGAATTTCGGCGGTCGGCAGGCGATCGGTCGACGGCGGTGCCACCGGCAGGGGGATACGGAACCAGAAGGTGCTCCCTTGACCGGGGGTGCTTCTCATCCCGATCTCACCGTTCATCGCTTCCGTGATGCGGCTGCAGATTGCCAGACCCAGTCCGGTGCCGCCGTAGCGGCGGGTTGTTGAGGCGTCGGCTTGGGAGAACGATTCGAATAACCGGGCATGGTGTGCGGGTTCGATGCCGATTCCCGTGTCCCGGACTTCGAAGTAGACCATGGCGGCGGACCCGGGCCGGGTATCGCGTGTTTCGGCCTTTATTAGGATGGCCACCTCGCCGGCAGCGGTGAACTTCACAGCATTGGAGGCCAGGTTCAGCAGGACCTGGCGGATCCGACCTGAATCCCCGATCAGTCTGCCGGGCAGGTCAGGCTCGCAATAGGCGATGAGCTCCAACCCTTTGGTTTGTGCCGGCTCTGCCAGCAGCCCCGCGACTTCCTCGACCAGAACCCGGGGATCGAATGGACGCAAGTCCAGATCCACTTTGTCAGCCTCCAGCTTGGAAAAGTCCAGGATGTCATTGATCAAGGCCAACAGGGCGTCACCTGCGCCTTTGACCCCTTGCGCATACTGCTTCTGTGTGTCATCCAGCGGGGTTTCGAGCAAGAGTGCGGTCAATCCCACCACACCGTTCATCGGCGTTCGGATTTCATGGCTCATGGTGGCAAGGAATTCGGATTTGAGCCTGCTGGCTTCCAACGCGGCCGCCCTGGCGGCCTTCAGTTCGTCCTCGGCGGCCCGGCGGAGCGTGATGTCCCGGGCGATGACGGCGATACCGCGAAGGTTCCCGTCTTTATTGATCGGTGAGACGGTCAGGGACACCGGGATGACCGTCCCATCCTTCCTCACATGTTCGGTCTCGAAGTTCACCGCGGCGCCGCTCTCCCTCAGCCGTTCGAATATGTCCTCGGTCCGGTCCACGCTGCCGGGCGCCACGAGGATACGCCCGTCGCGGCCGAGGGCCTCCTCGGCAACGTACCCGTACTGCAGCTGAGCCCCTGGATTCCAACTGGTAATGACGCCCTCCGGGGTGGTGCTGAAGATGGCGTCCGTGGAGGAATTCACGATCGCGCCCAGGCCCTCCAGCTCCGCGGTCCGGACGGCCACTTCCTTTTCGAGGCCGGTGGTCAGGGTGAGGTTCTGAACAACGATCAGCACCTGACGGACCAGGATGAGGACGACCGTTATCCTGGCCACCACCAGCAGGAAGGTATTCATTTCCTGGACGTGCGGGCCGGCCACGACAACCAGCGCCGCCAGGATCGGCGCATAGGGGAGCAATTCCAGGGCCAGGGCGAACGCCTTGCGCTCAGGCTGCGGGTTTTCCGCGTACGGCAGCAATGGTGCAAGCGCGATCAGGAGGAAGGCGCCAATCCACCCCAGGGCAACGGGCGATCCCGTGACGCCCGTGACGCCGTCGAACGTGAGCCTGACGTAGGTGCTGTCCGTGATTGTCAGGGCGAGCAACCCGCCGCCGAAGCACAACCAGGGAAGCCGTTCGCCCGGTTGCCGGCGCATGGCCAAGACCAAGACCAAGGACGTGATGACCACATCCACGACGGGGTACCCGACGCTGACCAGCACGGTCAGGACGTCGCCTTCAGAGCTCAGGGCCGGCCCAAGCGCCGTGTACCAGCTGATCGCCAAGACCGAGCCGGCAATCACCGAGGCATCGAGTGCCGACCTGACCCAACCCACCTTGGCGGTGTCAGCCGGCCGCTTAAAGCTGAACAGCGCGGCGGCGGCAGGGATCGAGTACGCAAGGAAGAGTACGTCGGCAACCGAGGGAAACGGATATGTGTTGTTGTTGGCGAGCCCAAAGTAAGTCCACAGCGCCTGCCCCGCAGCCCAGGTAAACGCTGCCACAGCCAGGAGGGACCACGCCCGTGCATTCTCACCACGCCGGCCTGCCCTGCTGCAACTGATGCCAGCCATCACAGCGGCCGCGAGGATGAGGAAATCGCCGGTCACCCTGGCGGCCGCGGTTCCGTTATTCCAATCGAAATACAATGCCAGCGCAGCCAGCAGTACGACAGCACATCCCGCGAGCCAAGCGAGCCTGGTTCTGCTTCGGTCGACCGGTCGAGGACGTTCGAGGAGACCGTTCTGAGACACGTTGAGCCCTCCCAATCGGGCGCCTCGCACCCGCAAGAACTCAAGACCCGGGCCGCCCGAACACCCGGACGGAGACGCACACCCAAAATATATCCCTCCGACCTCAACTCCGAGGGCACCATGCCCGTGGGTGCGCAGAGAGGACGGTGTTCTCGTCGGCAGCGGGCGAGTGCACTTCCTGGCCCCTGCGGCCCATGCCTGGGCCGCTCCACCACCCTGGGCTGTTATTGGCCAAGCAGGGAGACGGCGTGGGCGATGACCAACGCCAGCAGGACGAAGCCGCCGAAGGCTTCCAACCCCATCAGTCCTTTGGCCCGGGCTGAAAGCGGCATTGTATCCGTGGGGCTGAATGCCATGGAGTTGGACAGCGAGAAGTACAGATAGTCAATGAACGCAGCCGTCCAGCCGGTTTTGACCGAAGATCTGGCCGCAACTTCCTTGACAGCGTCGTGGTCTTCGTCTTGCGGGAAGCGGAAGTCTGCTCTGGGCAGGTGGGGGCGCGGGGTGTGTCGGCGGGATACGGGTCCGCCGCGGTCCAGTTCCCAATAGACCAAGGCAAAAGCGATCACGTTCGTTACCCATACCTGAAGTGCGGCGAGCAAAAGGGTGGGTCCGTTGCTGCTGGTTGTCGTCAGGGCAATGACCAGCTGAACCAAGGCAGCCTCGTTGGCCACGACCAGGAGGAGTGCCTGGCCAATGGAAAGAATTCTGGACCAGCGGGTTTCGCGGGTCAGCCGGCGAGGATTCAGGACCACCAGCGGAATCAGCAGACCAAGTCCGACCACCACGACGACGTAGCGAACGCCCGGCAAGAAAGTCGTCGGCAGCGTCCCGTACAAGCCCAGCGCAGCGAGGAGGCCAATCACGGCCGGCCAGCGATGCTCGGCTCGGCCCTGCATTTCGACTGAGATCATGATCAGGAGTCTAGGCTCGGTTGCCCCGCCAGGGCCGGTCAGGGCATTGAATGTGCGCCGCGTCGGCTTAGCATCAGCACCGCGTCGGGCCTTGAACCACCTGTGCTTCAGCCCTCTGCATACGAGTTCCCCGACACAGCGGGGAGGGGCATATCACGCAGAAAGTCCACGGGTGTGCACCCCCTCGAACCTCACGAGGTTGGAGTCGCTCGCTGCGGACTCCACGCTGTCAGCTCGTCCAATCTTTCGCTGACAGCCAGATTCCAGTGGCAGAAGTCGTCACAGGCCCGGCCAGACGCCTTGTACCGTCCACCCTCCACCCTTGGTATAGGCGGCGACAACCGGTCCCCGCCCAACAAGGGTGTGCGGGTAAGTAGTCTGCCGCAACACCGCATGGCGGCACTCCAGACCCCGCAAAGCCTCCACAGCCTTGGCCATGGCGTCCCTGAAGTTCGTGCCCGCAACCGTGAACCAGCCAGCTCCGTGGTCGGTTCCGTACTCAAGAAGGAACGGCATAGACGAAAGCGTTCCGCACCAAGACAGGTTCAGACAGGGCCGATGGTCCCTCTGGGTCGACCGCACGGATACGCTTCCACCAAGGTGGCGAACTGGGGCAGCAGTCCGGCACCTGAAGTAAGCCATCCTGACCCTGGACTTAGTCAACGTTCTCCTGAGAAGCTGGCCGACGTGGCCTGCCTCGGCAGGACGCCGCGAAACCGCCAGTATTGGTGGAATTGCGTGGTCGGTGACGTGCATTCGGTTGTTGGAAGGATAACTATGGCCCACGCAGAAAATCAGATCACCATCGACCGCTCACCTGAGGCGGTGTATGCGTTCCTCGCGGATGGATTGAACAACCCGAAATGGCGCTCGGGTGTTCAGGCCATCAGCCTGCGAAGCGGCGCTGCCGGCAGCGTCGGGGCCATCTACCAGCAGACGCTTACCGGTCCCGGAGGCCGTCCGGTGGCTGGAGACTACGAAATTACGGAAGCCCGGCCTGGGGAATACCTTGCGTTCCATGTCGTAGCCGGCCCGGCGCGTCCCGTCGGGGAATACAGACTGACCCAGGACGCCACGGGGACCCTCGTGAGATTCACTCTCGATGTGCAGCCCAAGGGCCTCATGAAACTGGCCGGACCCTTGATACAACGCACCATGGGCGCCGAGGTCAGCCAGCTCACATCGCTCAAAGCCTGCCTTGAATCATCTTGACCGATGCGAAACGGCTGTGCGCCCATGGCTGCCCTGCGCACGCTGACCGTGTTTGTGGCGTCGATGCCTTCCGGACGCGGATCCTTGCCTTTTCTGTGTGCCTAACTTGTCTGACTTCACCCGCGACGGTGGTGGGGAGATAAGGGACCAACGACCCATTGACTGGTGCCTTGGCAGGTCTAGCATGAACCGCGTCAGGACATTTTCAAGGAGGAGATGTGTGATGTCACGCGCTGAAGTTGAGGAGCTTGACGACCGCGGGATGGCGGCCTGGGACCAGCATGACACGGCCGGCTTCGCCGGCCTGCTGGCCGATAATTTTACCTTTTCGGATGTGATGGCCGCGGAGCCCTTCCACACGCGGGATCAGGTCCAGTCCTACATGGACGCGTGGTTCTCGGCCTTCCCGGATATGCACGTGAAGACCACGAGCAGGGTGGTCAGCGATGACGACGTGGCGGCGGAAGTGGAGTTCACCGGAACGAATACCGGTCCGTTGCGGATGGGAGACCAGGAAATTCCCGCGACGGGCAAGTCCGTGGTCGGGACAGGAACCTATTTTGCTTCCATCAGGGACGGCAAGATCGTCTCCTTCCGGGCTCATCCTGACGTCGCGTCGATGATGGGGCAACTGGGCCTGATGCCCGGAATGTAGCGTCAGCCGAAGATGGCTTGTGGCTGCCGGGAAATAGAATTGCGTACGGCTGGGCCCCGCACCACGTCGACTCTCCGGCCATAGTTTCCGGGCGTAGAGCCTTGGCCGGACAAGGACTGTCGTAATGCCGCCCAGGGAGGGCCGTAGTGGATGAACAACTCCGTTGGATGGATGCAACAGAGCAGGCCGATTTAGTACGCTCGGGCCAGGTCAGCGCCGGTGAACTGCTTGAGGAAGGGAGGGAACGCATCCGGGTGATGAACCCTGCCCTGAACGCCGTGATCCTCGAGCTGGACCCGGCGCACGACTGGTTGCCCGCCCTGGCCGGAAACACACCTCCTGACAACGGAGGATCCGATCACTATCCGTTTCCAGGGGTGCCGTTCGTGGTCAAGGATCTCGCCCTGGAAATCGCGGGGACACCGTTTTCGGAAGGTTCGCGTTGGCTTGCGGGGAACGTCTCACGCACGGACCAGGAGCTCGCGCGGCGGTTCCAGCGGGCCGGACTGGCCATCGTCGGCAAGACCAACACCTGTGAGTTCGGCCTAAGTCCGCACTGCGAACCAATCCTCCATGGCCCAACGCGCAACCCATGGGACATCGCTCTTTCCACCAGCGGATCAAGCGGCGGGTCGGCGGCCGCCGTTGCGGCCGGCCTCGTCCCGATGGCCCACGGAAACGACCTGGGCGGTTCACTGCGCTATCCAGCAGCGTGGTGCGGACTCTTCGGCCTCAAACCAACCCGCGGCCGGGTTCCGCTCGGACCGGAATATGGCGACATCGCGGGCGGCCTCGCGGCCGAGTTTGCGCTGACCCGCACAGTCCGCGACGCGGCTGCATTGTTGGACGCCGTAGCCGGACCGGCTCCCGGTGACCCATACTGCGCTCCGCCGCAGCAGCGCCCCTACACGGCCGAGATAATGACCGCGCCGGGACGCCTGAGAATCGCGGCCACGGCTTCACCCAACAGGGGCCAGTCAGTCCATCCTGACTACCAGCGGACCTTTGACGCGACGGTGAACTTATTGGTCAGCCTGGGCCACCACGTCGAAGAAGCGCATCCTGAACCGCTGGATCGTGCCGGACACCGAGCTCTCCGCGCCGTATACGCTGCCGCGGCCAGCTGGATCGAAGGGTACTGGACGAACCGGCAAGGGCGCGGGCCCGAACCGGGCGAAATCGAACCCTACACCGAGGTCCTGTTCGAACGCGGCCGCAAGGTCAGTGCCGCGGACTACCTCCAGGGCGTGGAGGAACTGCAGCGCTTTAGCCGGCGGATCGCCGGATTCTTCGATAATTTCGACCTCTGGCTGACGCCGACGGTCGGCTGGCCGCCGTTGCCGCTGGGCGCACTGACGGCGACGGTCGAGGACCCGCTCCGCGGCGAGCGGGAAGCTGGCCGGTTCCTGATGTTTGATGGCGAGTACGCCAACATTACCGGTAACCCGGCCGTGTCGATACCGTCGGGCACCGATTCCGCTGGGCTCCCCGTCGGAATGTCTTTCCTGGCCGCCTTCGGTGCCGAGGCAACCCTTTTCCGGCTTGCCGCGCAGCTGGAACGGGCCAATCCCTGGGCCGCGCGGCGACCAACAACCACGATGCTGTAAATCCGATCCACAGCTATCGAACAAAACAGCGACCCAGCGAGAAACAAGCGAGGCAGAAAAATGTATCTAGGAATGTACATATTCAGGGGGAACCCGGCTGAGCTACTTGCCGGGCACGACCGCATGCTCGCCCTCCTTCCGGAAGGCCAACTGGACCTACACCTCTGCGTGGAAACGAAAGACGGCATCGCTGTCCTCGACACCTGCCCAAACAAGGAAGTCTTTGACCGCTTCAGCAGCGGTCGATCATTCCATGAACTCGTGGCCGCCGCCGGGCTGCCACCGGCGGAAATCCAGCACCTGGGTATCGTTAAGAGCTTCGTCCTGCCATCAGGTCAGAAGGAGGCAGCCAGCGGCACCGACCAACCATAAAAGCACATAAACACACTTTTCCGAGTGGATTGCGCTGTTGCAGGTGCTCATGTGGCCTACGCGCGAACCTAGCTGAATTCCGGCTCTTTGCCAAACATCCAAAGGATGACGTCCATAAGCCGCAACTCCGATATCGCCTGTTCGATTCCGGAGAGCTTATGGATCTCGGCGAGGCGTTCGGGCAGGCCGGTTCCGTCGGTCAAGAGCGCGTGCCAGTCTACCCACTGGGTGTCTGAGCTGCGTTGTCCCGTGACTCTTCCGATGGTGATGTCCCAGACGGGGATGAGGTCGGATCGTTTGCGTGCCATGATTCTGCTGGCCGCGGCGGCTCCGATATCCAACCCGGCTTCCGCATCGCGACGAAGTTCGTCCCGCAAAATCATCGCCGGTCCACTTCCCGTCAGTAGATCGATGGCCTGTTCGCGGGTGAGGCTGCTTAGCGGGACGTGGGTGGGGATCCGTCGCAAGATATCTGTCACGCGAGCTGCTCTGGTGGGTTCTTGCAACGCAATCCATGCTTTCAGAGGGATGGGCGCGCCGAGCATGTTAACAGCGATGGCATCACTGTCCGTGAGGACATCGCGTGTTTCCATGTCGCCCCTGCCGGCCCACCCGTCGAAGTAGCTTCCCGTGCCCGTGCGTCCGTGCTTGTCGGTCCCCGCATAGTAGCGGTGCACCAGTTTCGCTGCCGCGTCGAGGTTCCGTTCGGTGAGGATGGCGGGTACTTCCATTGTCCCTCCCTGTGGCTAATCTGTTTCTTGCCCCAATTGTGCTTGCACCTGGACCAAACACCAGGCCAAGGTGACGAATTGACTGCTTTGTGTCGAGTTTTCCGTGTTAGGAAAAACACGACAATTCTGCAGCTTGGATCAAGGTTCGTACTCCCTCCGCGTCTGCTCGGTGCGATGGGCCAGCTTATTCGCTGGCGGAATGCGGAACACGACTACGGGCCTGGCGAGTCGAGGAGGGTTGCCCCGCCGCCGGTTTCACAAACGTGCAAATCTCTCGGTACTGAGCCGTCGCAGGCGGAGTTCGTTGGTTTCCAGGAGGCTGGACGTCATTCCCAGCTGTGCTTGTATTGGTGGGCCTACAAAGCCCGGCCGCCGGCATGGGAAACAATGGGATTGTAAAGCTGGGTTGTTTGTTTCGGGCAGCTCACGGTCGTGTGGGGGCGAGCAAAGCGCGGAGCGCCTCCAGTGCGACGGTCAGTTCTAGGCCGGGATCCAGGGTGACTTCCCCTTTGGCGACCCACGGCGCCGACCGGACGTAGTCCTCGAGCTCGAAGGAAAGTCGGAGAAGTCCGTCGTGCTAAGCGCACAGCCGGAAATCGCCTTCCACGGAGTCAAACTTCTTTTCACCGTCCCAGCCATGCCTGTTGAGTGCCAGCTCCTCGAAAAACGACAGCAGCCCCGCCCACTTGTTCTGATCATAAACGCTTTTGTTGGCTCGCAGGCCTTTTAATTCCACTGTCACTCTCAGGTATTCTGTCGTCCCGTCGAATTTGCGAGGAGCCCTATCGATGAGAAATAACAGCGTTCCCTGACGCCCCATTCTCGCCTCATTCATGAACACTATTCTCCATCAATCATTGCAACTGAGAACCCTCATCAAAAGCCCACTTGAAGGCGGATCAACGCAGCCCGGGAGGGGGGGCGGAGCGCTGGGCTATGGTGTCCGACGGTGCGAAGTTGAGGCTTCCGGCCCTCCCCGGCCCGTTATGGGGCGGCAGGACGCGCGGAGGCGGTGGCGCCCCGGGTAACCTGCTCCTGCAAGACCACATCAGACCGCGGGCGGCAATGCGCACCAGGGACCCGGATGCGGTTGGTGAACTGTATTTTATTTGGTGACCCTATGGTCACCTGCAAGGTACGATTCCCCGATGCGGGGTGGACAAGGTACTGGTGTCATCGTTCGTGGTGGCAAGGGCGCAGTCGCGTTGCGTCCGGACGGAATTATTCATTTGATGTGGAACCCGAGGGTTCGCATCGAAGTTCAAGACGCACGGGCGGCTATGACGGCGGTCAATACTGTCGCCTGCGGCGCGGAGTACCCCATGCTCGTCGACATGGCGACCACGGAGCACGTTGCCCGAGAAGCGCGCGCCGTGTTCTCCATTCCATGTGCCGCAAACAGGATTGCACTCCTTGGCGCGAGCCCCGTGGACCGTGTGATTGCCAATTTCTTCCTCAACGTCCACATTCCGCCTTGCCCGACCCGGTTCTTCACCTCACGGGATGACGCTCTGACGTGGCTGGCCAGAGATACAGACGGGCCCTCCTAGGGGCCCGGCTGGCAACCGTTGAAAGTAATTCACCTCAGGCCTGTCGTTGGAAGGAGGCCGGACTCCGGGAGGTACATGTCTGAGATCTAATGGACGTCGTCGCGGGCCGCGGTCGCAAGGGTGGCTCTCGGGGGAGCATTCCTACCTGCTGATGGCTGGTTCTTGGTTGTTGCAAGTCGCAGGTGTGCGGCATGTTGTTGGACGGGACTTTATTGGAAGGGGTTGATGGTCAGGCCGGTGGTCAGGGCTGCCAGCCCGAGTTCGAACTGTTCCTGGCCGGCGACCTCTGGAAGTTCGTCGAGGAGGCCGGCGAGAAGGGGAAGGTCGGTTGGAGGCAGGCTGGCAACTTCCCGCCGCCAGCTCGCGGCGTAGGTCGCTGGCGGCTGCCGGTGGGTGCGTGGTACTTCCCATGCCACGAATCCTGTGGCGTAGGTCAGGACCGCGTAGACGGCGTGGACGCTCCGCGAGGGCTGCATTCCGGCGTTGGCCAAGGGCCCGAGGAGGGCTTCGAGTCCGTGCAGGATGCCGGGTCCGATGACCGGGCGGGAGAGGAAGATTAGCGGGAGGCTCGGGTGCTCGAGCAGGTTCAGGCGAAGTGCCCGTCCCCAGGCAAGTAGGATTTCCGCGGCGTCAGCGGGTAGAGGGTGAGGGAGCCGGAGGTCGCGGAGGCCGCGTTGGGCGATGGCTGCGAGCAGCTCATCCTTGCTGACGACGTAGCCGTAGATGGTCATCACCCCGCATTTGAGGCGCTGGGCCAGCATCGGCATGGTGAGGGCCTCGGGGCCTTCTTCGTCGGCTAGCGCCAACGCTGCTTCGACTACCTGCTCCCGGGTCAAAGAACCGCGCGGTCTCCGTTTCCGGGGGGTCTTGACAGATTCCTGCATGGATGTAGCGTACATCTTACGGTAAGACATACGCTCCATGGAGGTGTAAGGATGTCCCCGGATCAGTTTGGGAGCCTCGCGGTCAACGTTGGAATCTACGTGGCTTTGATCGCTTTCGTCCTGTACCGCCAGATGCGTGCCCAACCTCTCAGGGTTCGAAGGCTGGTGCTGTTCCCGGCGGGCCTTGGCCTCATTGGGCTCCAGCAACTGGCGCGCCAACCTCTCGCCATGGACGTGGGAGGCGCAGCCGTTTTTGTGGCCGGTATTGTGATCGGCTTGGCTGCCGGTCTCTGGCGGGGGACAACGTTCCGGGTCTGGGCCGATGCCGGCTACGTGATGGTCAAGGGGACAGCGATGACGCTTGTAGCGTGGGCTGTTCTGATGGGGATGCGGTTGCCGTTCGCACTCTTCGACCCGAGCTCACACCATCCCCAGGGCTTGGTAGTCGGCGAACTGCTCTTGGCCCTGGCCATATCATTTGCCGGGCAGAACGCGGTGGTTTGGGCGCGCGCCAAACGGATCCACGTTGACCGGCCGCCGTCTTTCATCCCATCGGGGAGCAGTAGGCCATGAACTCAAAGCACCAGAGCCCGGCAAACCTTGCATTTAACCGGCAACGGGCGAAAACGAAAACCTCTCTAACAGCTCCAGACCCTCTTGGCACGCAGGGAGCGCCGCTCACGCCGATGCCGGCGGCTCGCTTCGGAGCCGCCTGCATCGTGGCCGGATTCCTGCCCGTGGCAGCCGGGTACGTTCCCGGTGATGCCGCTCGCCTCGCCTGCGGCCTGGTCGTCCCGGCGGTGTTGCTTGCCGTCGCCCTACTGGCGCGGCGCAGTGCCGCCATGCACGCTTACTGGGAAATCCCCCTGGCTTTGTTCGGTATGTCCCTTTTCATCGTGGCCGATCGCTACGTGCCCGGATTCCTTTCAGGCCGGATCCTGCGCAGCCCTCCGGCCGCCGGGAACCCCTTGGCTTCGACGGTTTCGGGCACGGTGATCATCGAGCTCGATGAGCTGCTGCTCACCGTCCTCGCCGTGCTGGTGGTGGTCTGGATCTCAAGGAGTTCGCTGGCCTTAATTTATCTGCGCAGAGGTCGATTCGGGAGGGCGTACGTGATCGGAATCGTCGCGCTCCTTGCGTTCTACGCACTGACTTTCGGCGCCTTGTCGCACTCACGCTTCATGCCCCCTCAAGGCGCCCTCGACGTCGCCCGTTACCTCAGCCTGACGCCCCCGCTTCTGACAACGGCGGCCGCCAATGGATTCCTGGAGGAGCTGATGTTCCGGGGGCTGCTGCTGTCCAAGCTCAACATCGCCTTCGGCCCCTACGGGGCGACCGGTATCCAGGCTGCGATCTTTGCCTCCTGGCACGTCGGCGTGACTTACACGGCCTCCGCACTCATCTTTATTGGGCTGTTCGCATTCCCGCTCGGTCTCATCGGCGGCTACCTCACTCGCAGCTCCGGCAGCATCATCCCCGCACCGCTCTTCCACGCGGGCGCGGAAATACCGATCTACCTGGGATTCCTGTCATACGTCTCCTAGGCTCCCGGAGGCTCTTCATTTGGGGCGTAAGACGCCACGGTGTAATTGCCAAGGATCGCTGACCGTTAGACGGAGCGTCCGTCGCTAAACCCCGCTTCGGGCTGGTCTCCCGTCTTTGTCTGGAAGACAAGATTGGGCAATTCAAGGACTTCGAGGGCGAGCCATCCATCGTCCGCAGATGTGGGCATCCGGTCACGCCCATGTTGTGGTGTGCTCGTTGCGGTTCTGACCAGGGTCGTCGGCAGTCGTCGTTCAGGACGCCACGGCCTGAAGGGATACGGGTGTATACCGCTCTGTTCCAAGCCCAGCGTTTAACCTTTGGCGGTCAGTGTGTGAACCACGTTGCCCGTTCGCCATAGGGTGTTGTCATGACTGAGCGATATTTTTTCTCTGCCGACTCGGACAGGGTTGATCGTGCCCGCGTGCACCTGTGGCTTAGCGAGCAGTCCTACTGGGCGCGAGGTCGGTTTCGTGAAATGCAAGATGCCGCTATTGATGCCTCCCGGAACTATGGAGTGTACGACATCGAGAGTGGAGAGCAAGTAGCGTACGGTCGCGTCGTGACTGATGGAGTTACTTTTGGTTGGCTATGCGACGTGTTCGTTGCGACCGAAGCCCGCGGTCAGGGCATCGGCAAGATGCTCGCCGCAGGTGTAATGGCGGATCTGGAACCCTTGGGCCTGAGGCGGATTTTGCTTTCAACGGCGGATGCTCACGGGCTTTATGCCCAGCATGGCTTCACGGAACTTGCCGAGCCATCAAGAATGATGGCTCGTGTCCGTTCACCTATCACTTACGGGCGGCCCGGCCGCTCTTAGTTCGATCGCGATGTGGCTTGAAACCTCTCGGCCGCGAATCCCCCAAGGGCCGTGAACCGGCCCCTGTTGAAGTCGGGTTGGGTTAGCGGATCTGGTGGTCTGGGTTTTGGTGATCGTAGAGCTCGCGGGATGCGCCGATGGCGTCTTTGTGCTCCGCAGACCAATCCGCGAGTTGTTTGACAAGCATGGTGAGGCTGTTTCCGCGTTCAGTGAGTTCGTAGGTGACCTGGGCCGGCACGGTGGGGTAGACCGTGCGGGAAACCAGCCCGTCGCGTTCAAGACGCCTCACCGTGAGGGTCAGCATGCGCTGCGAAATTCCATCGATAGCCCGCTGGAGCTCTCGAAAACGTCTTACGCCGGAGGCCAGCTCCACGATGACCAGCACCGACCACTTGTCACCGATCCGGTCCAGGACGTCTCGGATCCCGCAATCCGGGTGGGCGGCGTCGCCGCAAGGCTCCAGGACGGGGGTTACTGCCATGTGACTGCCTAACACCAACGTGCCTCCTTGTGGGCCCTTGTTCGGTTCCCGATGATGAGTCTAGTTACCGAAAAGTACCAGTGAAATGAGCCTGCCCATGATTCTCGTTACCGGAGCCTCCGGCCACCTTGCCACAGCTATCCTCGGCCGCCTCAAGAAGGCGGGTGCGCCGGCGACCGGAACAACCCGTAACCCAAACTCCACCAGCCAGCTCCGGGCCCTCGACTTCGACGCTCCCGAAACGATCTCCTTCGAAGGCGTGGAGACACTGGTTTTGGTGTCCGCGGGAGCCCAAGAAGACGACATCGTGATCACCAGGCACAACAACGCCATCACGGCTGCCGAACGAGATGGGGTCAGGCACATCGTTTACACGAGCCTTACTGACGCCGGCGATCACCTGGGATTCGCACTGGCGCACCGCTGGACAGAGCGCCGCCTTTGCAACGGAACGGCGCGGTGGACCATCTTGAGGAACGGTCTTTACGCTGAGCTGATCGGCTAGCTCCTGACTCCGCATGAAGGCGTCATCTCTGCCCCCTTCGGGCAGGGCGGCGTCGCCGCCGTTGCCCGGGACGACCTGGCGGAAGCAGCGGCCATCATCGCCCGGAACCCCGAAAAGCACCAAGACAAGACGTACAACCTCGTTGGGAACGCCGTCATCACGGGCAAGGACTTGGCTTACAGGCTGGGTGCAGAGTATCGGCCGGGTAAACTCACCGAACTGCGGCAGAGCCTAAACTCCGCTGCTCTGCTACCCTTCCAGCCATCTATGCTGCTCTCAATCCATTCCGCCGCAAGTCACGGATTCCTTGCGGGGATAGGCACGGATATTAACGACATCCTTGAACGGGAACCCATAAACGCACTGGAAATCGCGGTTGCTGCCGCGGCCGGGATCTAGCATCCTGGATGGAATTCCAGTTCCTCCCTGCCCGGATTGATTGCTGCGCGGCCTTGACGTCCGACGATACCGGCCATTGTGTTTCCCAGCACTTCTGAGCTCCCGGGCTCTGCCGATCTTCCTATTCCGCAAGCCACCTGCCGCCACGGCGGGGGCTACGGCGTCGTCGAGGTGGGCCCCGAGACTCTTCAGGCTCCGGCTCAGGGTGTCGATGGTGTGCAGCGACAGGGCCCCAGGCAATGCCGGTGCCATACGTCCGGAAACAGAGACGTTGAAAGGCATGGTTGCCCGGTCTGTAGATGTGCGGTTCACCCCGGACCGGGCCGACGGAGCAAGGGCCCCACGGAGTCGGCCGGGCACGGCTTGACGGTTGGCGCGGGTAACTGACGATTCACTTCACCGCCGAGCTGACAGAGCCGCTATGCGTGCAGCGCCAGCCTTCAGGCCTCCGCGCTGGACATCTCAATTGATAGGTTGGTCACGAACGCCCCGAATATCCTTTCGTCCATCCAAGCCCACCCGCATTGTCCTCCTGTCCCCATTGAAGAAGGCTTCTGCGGGAGCGTGTGCAGCGACCATCCTCGGGCCCGGGAACTTCAGGCGACGCAGGGATGGGGGAGGGGCAGAGGGCATTGCAGCGTGATGTTAGCCCTCGATACTGTTGATGGCATTAGTTTGATCACTCCATGCTCCGCCTTGTCACCGTACCTCTGCGCTTCGGTTGCAGGATTTCCTTCGGACACCTATGGTGTCACCACGGACAGGCCGTCACGGCGGCATTTTACTACACGGAGAAGAAGCCATGGGCAAAGCACTCCATGACACAACCGGCAGCGCGGGGAGTCCATCGCCACTGGCTGGCTCCAAAAATTTAGCCCCGCCGCTTGACGGGAGGCTACGAGAACGCGAACTGAACCGCGTTCGTCCCGTTACGGAACTGGCACTTCCAACGAAGGCCGTTAAGGCCCTGCTTCGGGTCGGAGTCAATTCCGTCGGCCAGCTAATCAGCCGGTCAAAGGCGGAACTGTTGACCGAGGTCGTTGGGCTCGGAGAGGAAACAGTCAAGGCCATCGAAACAGCTCTTACCAAGGAAAACCTCACGCTCGCCCCGACGGAAGTCCCTTCGTCTGCTTTTACCCAAATATCGATCCGGCAGGCCCTGAGCCGAGGCAAAACCGGCCGCCATATCAAGAACCACGACGCGTGGGCGAATTCCGCCGAGCCGCCCCCTCCTGGTTGACCACACATCGATCAGACATCCCTGCGCCGGAGATTGCGATGATCAGCACAGTGAACAGCTGCCGGACGCTTGTCCTGACAGATGCCGGCAGCTCGGGCAACCCCTGGAACCGGGCCGTCGACCTGACGGTCACCGGCGCCGGCCGGGAAAGGACCGGGGGATTGTTCACCCATCCACGGCCTCTTCATCGTCGTGACCGGGCACTGACAGTCGAGGCCTGACAGGCTGGAGCCCGTCCTGGCTAACGCTTTCCTACTCAGCACGCAACGTTGTCGAATTACCCAAGGACATCCTCCTGGACACCGTCACCTTCGGCGGGATTGAGACCTTTGACCTGCTCGCGGGCCAGAGTCGGCAAACGAACGTCACGCCGCGCCTAAGTATCGCTGTTGAGCTGACGGAGGGCGGCTTGGATGTCTTTCTGCATGGGCAGGCCGCCGGCACCGCTGCCGCGGCTATAGAGCCGGCAGGTCAGGGCAGGAGGCGCATTGGAGGGAAACAGGTCACGGCCATCGGCGATGAAGGATGGCGAGCCGTGGAAACCCAGCGCCTGGGCCTGTTCCTCACGAAAAAGTTCGACTACCCGGACTTCTCCATCAATCCCTTCATCCGCCAGCGAGGCACGAAGCAGCGCAAGGGCCGGCGCACTATGTGGGCAATCCGCGATGATCCGTAGTTCAAACTCCATCACGTAATCTTCCTCCTTTTCTTCCCAGGAGCGAACCCGGCCGATCGGCGGCGGCGCGGTGGCTGATGCCGATCCTGCCGGTTTTGGCCTAATGGTCGGTTCCGTCCCATCCCGAGTACGGGTCCTCCTCTTCTTGGGTGTTGATCACACCAGAACGACCGGCTTCGGCCGCCCTGGTCATCGAGTTGGCAAGTAACTCTGCCTGCCCGCGCGGCGATGTGTGGCGCCGTAAAGGATCACAGCCGCGACGGCCCGGCCGACCTCAGCGAGGCCAAGGCAGAGCATCGTCGTACCCGATGTGCTGGCCTGACCGCCGAAAAATTCCTGATGGCCGTGTAACGCCGACATCAACCCCTCGCGGTGCCCTCGGAATCCTCGTGCGCCCCGCAACTGAGGGGCCATCGAATTTCATTCTTAGCAAATGGGGTTAGCCTCTGTTGGTGGACACCTGAAGTAGCGGGATCCTGGGATTCTGCGGGAAGGTGTTCTTGTGAGCACGACACGACGTAAATTCACTCCTGAGTATCGGCGGGAGGCCGCGCGTCTGGTGATTGATACGGGCAGGCCGGTCGCGCCGGTGGCCCGCGAACTGGGTCTGGGTGAGCAGTTGCTTGGCCGGTGGGTGGCTCAGGAGAGGGCGCGTTTGGCGGCTCCGGAGGAGTTCGCGGCGGCCGAGACGGAGAAGTCGGAGCTGGAGCGTTTGCGCCGGGAAAATGCGCAGTTGCGGATGGATAACGAGTTCTTGGGAAAAGCCGCAGCCTTCTTCGCCTCCAAGCAGCAGAATCGGAATGCTTCGAACTGATGGAGGCCGAGAAGGCCAACTATCCCGTCCAGCGGATGGCTAGGCTCTTACGGGTGTCCCGGTCCGGGTTCTATGCCTGGCGCCAACGAGTCCATTCAGAAGCCACGGTTCGCGCCGCGGAGCGGGCGGATCTGGATGTGAAGGTCCGAAAGGCGCATGTGAAGTCATGCGGGACGTATGGGGCGCCCCGGATCCGCGCGGAGTTGGCCCGGAATGGGACCGCTGTTGACCGGAAGACCGTTGCGGCGTCCATGCGCCGGCAAGGCTTGGAAGGTATCTCGCCGCGCCGTTTCCGTCCGGTGACTCCGGTCGGGGAGGTCCGGGTGCACTCCATCCCGGATCTGGTGGCCAGAAAGTGGGATACCGGGACCTTGGACGCGGTCTGGATCTCGGACATCACTTACCTTCGCACCGGCGAGGGCTGGGTGTATTTGTGTGCTGTCAGGGACGCCTGCTCCCGGCGGGTGATCGGCTGGGCGATGGACTCGGTCCAGACGGCCAGCCTGGTGGAACGCGCGCTGTGCATGGCTTACGTCCTGCGCGGCGGCGGCCCGGCCGGTGTCGTGTTCCATGCCGACCGCGGCACCCAGTACACCTCCGCCCAACTAAACGACGTCTGCGACAAGCTGGGCATTCTCCAATCCGTTGGCAGGACCGGCGTGTGCTGGGATAACGCGATGCAGGAATCGTTCTGGTCCACGCTCAAGACCGAGTTCTACGACCGCCGCCGCTGGGCAACCAGGCACGACGCGATCATGGCCACGGGTCGCTGGATCGAGGAGTTCTACAACCGCGTCCGATTGCACTCAGCTCTGGGCTTCAACACTCCTGTGGAGCACGAGCTACTGCTCTCCACAGCACAACCTCAGCCGGCACAAGCCGCCTGATCAACTGTCCACGATTTGCGGGCAACCCCACAAACGGTGGTTTAGACGGGAGTTAGTTGGCGAGCGGACGCCGTGGGCTCCCGGCCTACTTTCGGTTTGCGGAGCATGCGCCGGCGATATGCATGGACCGTGATGTTGCATAGGCTCCGGTAGGCGATGCCTGCGGCGAGGGAGGCCGCTACGGCAAGGGTTGAACTGATGGGGTTCACGAGGGGGTAGATGAGCCAGTGGACGAGATAGATGTGCATGGAGGCGCTGGCCAGGAGGGCGGCTGGTTTGCTGAGGATGCGGGGCACGGGCAGGGTAGGCAGCCAGGTCAGGAGCAGGATCCCGGCGATCATGGTGAGTTCCCGGTTTTGATCGTCGAAGAACCCTGGGATGGTGAGGACCGCGAGCGTTGAGACGAGGATGCGTTGCGGGAGGTGGTGCGACCGCGCGAGTGCCCAGCCCAGTGTGAAAAGCCAAAGGGCGGGGAGGGTATGGGGGATGTCCGGGTTGATGACCTCGTAGCGGGTGAGAAGTCCCGTGCCGAAGAGTGCCAGCGGGTAAAGAAACGGGAACCGGCGTTCGGCCCGGTTGAGCCAGGGGATTGTGAGCAGAGCCGACATCGCTACGAGGATGTAGACGATGACCTCGATGAACCAGAAATGCCATTGTGTGGTGACCTGCTCGGGTCCGATCAGGGCGTTGAGCAGCAATACGTTGGCTACGGTGTACCGGTCCGTGAGGAGGTATGCAACGCCGATGAAGAGCATGCTTGGCACCGCGATGCGGGCCACTGCGGTGAGTTGGCGGCGTAGCCTGGGGAGTCCGTGACCGTTGAGCTGGAATCGGGCGAAGTTGAACCCTGACGCGGCGATCAGGACGTGCGCCATGCCTTGCCATTCGAAGAGGCCGATATGGGTGCTGATGATCAGGATGATGCCTATGGCCCGGAGAACGATGCTGGTATCCATGGCTGAGGTAACGGGTCTACGCTTCTGCCGGGAGGGGCGGGCGCCCTGTCCCGGGTTATTGGGTACAGGATTTTTGGCTTCCAGGTCGGAGACGGTCCTAAGGTGCCAGCCGGGGGGAAGGTTGCCGAGGAGCCGTTCCAACCGGACCGACACCGCTACAAATGACAGGGAGTCGCCGCCGAGTGATACGAAGCTGTCCCCGCCCTTGATTTCTGTGAGCTCAAGCCCCTCTTGGAAGATGCGGCGGATGGTCTCGGTTTCTGCGCCGGGCGGGGCGCCCGGCGCGCGCTGTCCTTCGGGTTGTGCGGTGGTGGGATCGGTGTCGATGCCGTTGCGCCCGGCAAGGGCGGTGATGGCGCTGTAGTCGACTTTCCCGTTGCCCAGGCGCGGCAGTTCGTGGACTGGGCGGAGGTCGACGGCGGCTCGAGGCAGTCCGATGCCTTGGGCCAGAACTTTGGTCAGGAGCTGCATGTCGTGGGTGCCCTCGGCAAGAACGGTCAGGACATCATCGGTGCCTGCGGCTGCCGCTGTGACGCCGAGGCCGGTCAGGAGGCTTTCCACCTGGCCAAGGTCTACCCGGAGGCCGACGATTTTGAGGAACCTGCTGCGCCTCCCGACCACTTCGTAGAGTCCCTTGTCGTTTCTGCGCGCCAGATCACCGGTCCGCAGCTCGGTAACGGTACGGCCCTGGGCCAGATCGTGGGGTGCCTGCGCGTACCCAAGCATGACGTTCGGTCCGCTGTAGATCAGTTCCCCGTCTGCCAAGCCATCGACGGGGTCGATGCGGAAGGTGCCGCCGGGAACAGGTATGCCAATCGCTCCGGGGTTGTCGGCGGCGAGGTGCGGAGGAAGGTATCCCATCCGTGCCGTCGCTTCGGTCTGGCCATACATGATGAAGAGATCCCAGCACCTCTGCTTGCCGATCTCGGCGTAGGCACGGACTTTTTCGGGCGCAAGCCGGCCGCCGGCTTGGGTAATGTAGCGGAGGCTGGGCAGCTCCATTTCCGCGAAACCTACACGTTCGAGCAGTTCGAACGTATAGGGAACCGCGGCGAACGAAGCGGCCTGCGCATTCCGGAACAGGTCCCAGAAGCATGGGTCCACCACCGACAGGCCGGTCAGTACCAGGGTGCCGCCGCGGAGCAGATGGCTGTTGATGACCGAAAGTCCGTAACAGTACGACATCGGAAGCGTGGTGGCGGCGCGGTCGTCCGAGGTGAGGCCTAAATATGTGGCGATGGACTCGGCGTTGGCTTGCAGGTTGCCGTGGGAGAGCCTGACCAGCTTTGGTGAACCTGTGGAACCAGATGTGCTTAGCAGCAGGGCAAGGTCTGGATGAAGTTCGTGTCTGCTTTTCGGCCGTCGTTCGTCGAGGCTGAACCGGCCGTTGGCCGAGCGCAGCACAACGTCAGGATCATAGGCTTCGATCATGGAATCCAGCGCCGCTGGCTTGTCTTCGGGAAGAAGGATCAACGGATTTCCGGACGCAAGAGCGGCGAGATAGGCGACCAAAGATTCGACATCGTTCGATGCGGCCAGTGCAATGAGGCGACGCTCCGTGCCGAGAGCCTTGGCCAGGTCCGCGGTGCGCTCGGCCAGGCCCTGATAGGTCAAGGTGAGCCCGTCGGCGATGATGGCAGGCCTGGTTCCGTAGCTCGAAAGATCGGCAGCGAAAGGTACCCGCGCGAATTCAAGCTGCGTGGTCATCCGAGAAATTTTATTAGCTAAGGCTAGCCTAAGTAAAACCACTGCTTGGACAAACTCATACCCCACGGGCGCGGCGACGCCCCTCCGTACGGGATTGACAGAAAGCAGTGCTTGGCTTGGGCCGGAGCTAGTTGTGCAGGGCCACTGAGGGCGAGACCTTCACCAGTGCCCTGATGTGGTCCGGCACAGGCGCGGAGCAGCGCGCCTTCTCCACTAGCTGCAATCCTCGGAGAGCCTGCGGAATACTCGCCAAAAGCTTGGATTCGTCACGGGCCCAGGGTGTACCCCGCCGGAGGGTTGGCCCCGCAAATGTCTTTGTCGGAGGCCATAATTGCTGCGACGGGCTCTAGGGTTACCCTTACTGCTTTTGCCTAAACAGGAAGCGTAACGCGTCAAGCGTATATCGCTGCTGGTTTTCAGGTTCGGTTTTGAACGCGGAGATTTCTCAGCGTCGCGAGTGGCGAGGTGGCCGAAGGACGTGCTGTGAATCGTGCTCTCCTGAGAACAAGCCAGGGTCCCGCGCGTAATCGACATTTGCTCTCCTCAGGAGGCCTTGACGTCAGTTCGGGGTGTTGGGCAGCTGACGTCAGCTGGCGGGGATTAGAGGTGTGATTTTCAGCGGTGCATGGCGGCTTTTCGCGCGTATCTGCGATTGGTGTACCCACAAAACGATCCTTCACAGGATGCCGCGGCCGCCGGTGCAGCTGTCGTGTACGACTTGAGATTCGACGCCCAGAAATTGCGGGGGCACAGGTCATGGGGAGGGGCATGCCGCTCATCTTGGAGTGGCATGCCCCTGGGCTTTATGCAGGTGCTCGATTATAGGGGGCTGGGGCTTGCTCAGTTGTTGTTGGGCGCAGGAAGAGGGCGACGGCCAGTGCTGTTGCCAGGCAGAGCGCGGCGTTGACCCAGACGGCCAGGGTTACTCCGGTGAGGACTGCCGGGGCGTCTGCTGATCCGATGGCCAGGAGCTGGGAGGTGAAGATGGCGCTCATGATTGGGATGCCCATGGTGATGCCGATTTGTTGGCTCATGGTTGCAAGGCCGGTGGCGAGGCCTGCTTCTTCTTCGGGCAGGCCTGTGGTGGCGGTGACCATGAACCCTACGATGACGACCAGGTTCGCGACGCCCCCGACGAACGTCGCGATCAGCAACAGGATGATCGCTGCGGGGTCGTTGCTGAGTAGAACGAGTGACGCTGTAGCGATGGCCTGGACGATGAACCCGTACACAATGGCGCGTTTGTTGCCAATCTTGCCGATGACCTTTGGTCCCAGGATTCCGCCGAGGACGGTGCCCAAACCCAGGACAGCGAAGGTGAGCCCCGCACCGAGCGGGGTGTAGCCGAGGACCCGCTGCAGGTACAGGGTGAGCAGGAAGACCAACGAGGTTTCGGTAACGAACGCCAGGATCCCGGCCACGTTGCCCCACGCTACGGTGGAGCGTTTCAGGATTGCCAGCGGCACAAGTGGAGCGGTTGCGCGTCGCTCGACGGCGACGAAAGCGACCAGCAGAATGACGGCTGCGGCGAAGGCTCCCACGGTGATGGGATCGGTCCAGGAGGCTTCGGCCGCGTGGGTGAGTCCGAAGACGAGGGCGAGCAGGCCCAGGGTGACCGTGATGGCTCCGGGAACATCCAGCCGGGTCTTTTCTGTGGGGCGGCTTTCGGCTAGAACGATTGGAGCGAGGACCAGCACGGCGGCCGCGACGGGGACGTTGATCAGGAACGCCCACCGCCAGCTGATCAGATCGGTGAGCAGCCCGCCAAGGATGGCCCCGGTGGTGAACCCTGCGGCCATGAGGGCTCCGTTCAGGCCCAGCGCTTTTTCCCGGACCTTTCCTTCCGGGAAGGATGAGAGCAGCAGTGACAGAGCTGCCGGTACGACGATGGCGGTGGCTACACCTTGGGCGACGCGGGCGATGATCAACAGGAGCGGTTCGGTGGCGATGCCGCCGAGGAGGGAGCCGGCGCCGAGCAGGGCCATGCCGATGATGAACATTCGTCGTCGGCCGGCCAGGTCAGCGACCCGGCCGAAGAGCAGTGTCAGCCCGGCCGCGCAGAGGGCGAAGGACGTGGCGATCCACTGCAGGTGTTCGAGGTTGAATTCGACGTCCGCACCAATGGTGGGCAGGGCGACGTTCAGGATGGAGAAGTCCACGGCCAGGGTGAAGCTGGCGGTGAGCAGGACGATCAGGCTGACCCGTTGCCTGCCGCTCATGCCCGGTTCGGGCCGGGCCTGGGCCGCTGTTTGGGGGCGGTCCATGTCATTCGATGTCGTCACGGGTATTCCTTCAAGGGTGATGAGGTCTGAAAAGAGAAGTTGTCGGATTCAGCTTGCGTGGATCGGGGAACGTCAGCCACACCACGTTGTGGGTAGCACTGGCAGGGACAGGACAACCACGTGACCGTCCGGGCAGACTGGGGGGATGAGCAATGGAAGTGAGCTGGGGGAATTCCTGCGAGTCCGGCGTGCAGCGCTGCAGCCCGAGGACGTCGGGCTCCGGAATTATGGTGTCCGCCGGGTCCCCGGGCTGCGCCGTGAAGAGCTGGCGATGCTTGCCGGGGTCAGCAACACCTACTACACCCGCCTCGAGCAGGGTCTAGGCACCAATGCTTCCGAGGCGGTGATAGAGGCGATCGCCCGGGCACTGAACCTGAACAGGGACGAAAGACTGCACCTGTTCAACCTGGCCAGGCCGGTCACCAAGCGCAAGCGCCGCGCTGCTTCACGGCCTGATCGTGCCCGTACAGGGACGGTGCGGCTGATCGACTCCATGGCGAGCACGCCCGCCGTCGTCCTGGGCCGGCGAAGTGAGGTGCTGGCTTGGAACAGTCTTGGGCACAGGCTGGTCGCCGGGCACCTGGCCTTTGATAGCCCTACCGACCCGGTGGAGCGGCCCAACATGACGAAGATGTTGTTCATGGATGAGCACACCCGGGCCCTTTACGTGAACTGGGCGGAAGAAGCCGCCCGGGCAGTGTCCTCACTCCGGCTGCTTGCAGGAGCCGCGTCCAACGACCAGGAGCTGACAGCCCTGGTTGGGGAACTGACAATGAAAAGCCCGGAATTCGCGAAGCTCTGGGCCAAGCACCCCGTGCAGAACTGCATGGCCGGAAAGAAAATGATGCATCACCCTGAGGTCGGCACCCTGGAGCTGAACTTCGAGGTCCTGGCCCAACCCGACGACTCCGGGCACCGGATCCTGATGTACACCGCGGACGCAGGCAGCCCCGCAGCCGCCGCCCTCCTCTTACTAGCCACCACACCTGACCCAGCGACACCGACCATTAAAAACACGGCATCTTTTCCCGTAAACCGATCGGCTAACGCGGTAGCCGCGGATTTTTCGAGCGACCGGGCTGCGGGGCCCTGCAAGTACATCTTTTTGAACTAGAGTTCGCTGCATGATCGTTTGGCTGAACGGCGCCCATGGAGCGGGAAAGACGACTACGAGTGCGCTAGTGGCGGGCATGCTGCCTAGGTCCCGCGTCCTCGATGCCGAAAAGGTCGGCGAGGTGCTCATGGACATTAGGCCGGGACTTCCTGGAACCGACAACTTCCAGCACTGGGCCCTTGGCGGACCCTCGTTGTTGAAACCGCGCGGCGCGTGCTTGAGTTCACCGGAGGCACACTCGTAATGCCAATGACTGTTCTAGTCGAGAGCTACTGGCAGGAAATCAGCGACGGTCTTTCAGAGCACGGCATACCTATCCGGCATTTCGTGCTCCATGCCGATCAAGCCACGCTGCGTGACCGCATACAGAACGACACAGTTCTCGGCCCCTCGACGTTCCGTTTTTCGTATTTGGAACCATACGCCGTCGGAGCCCGCTCCTGGTTGCACAACCAAGCCGAAGTCATCGACACCACCGACCTCACGCCGGACCAGGCTGCGCAACAGGTCGCGGACTCTGTGCTTCGTCGCTGAGATTGCTGAACGCCGAGCCCGGGGTCCGCCGGGGAATCCTTGACGGACTCGCTGCCAGACGGAGTCCAATGCGCTTGCTGAGAGGAACGGGTCTATGGGATCGGTATTCGTGAGTCGAGCAGTCGGAACGGCCACCCTGGCCGATGCGCCGAGCGCGGCTGAAGGCAACCCGCCGTCATTGATCCGGACGCAATTCGAAAGCTGAGGCCGACGCAGGCTTCGGATCGGTTCAACCATGAACTCGAACAGTTTAAGCTCAAATGCCTCGCGGCACCTGCCGGGCAGCGGTGCAAATTGAATCATCGTTGCGAGGCAATCCGGGTGCGCGTCCAGTGGCTCCATGCCGAAACAGCCACCTGACCGATACCGACGGCCTATGGATCTTCGACCCACCGTCGATTGCGGCAAGACCTGGTCCTGGCACTAGATTCTGTGCCCGGGCCCAGCCTTCCTTCCGCCGGAACGCTCCCTCAGTAGGCTGCGGCCAAGGCCGGTGCCAGCCCGGTCAGAGAAGACACCGTGAATTCGGGAGCCGCAAAATAGGCCGGGTAGCTGTCTCCGGTTCTGTTCAGCCACGCGGTTCGGAGCCCGGCCCGGGAGGCGCCGTGGATGTCCCAGGGATGCACGGCCACGAGCAGCATACTGCCTGGATCGGAGCCGGTACTGGCGGCTGCGTAGTCGTAGGAGCTGCGCACCGGCTTCCACGCGGACGCGTTTTCGACCGACAGGACCGCCTCAAATTCATCCCTGATCCCGGCATGACTAAACACTTCCTCGGCGATCTGGGCTGAGCCGTTGCTGAGCGTCACGAGCCGGAACCCTGCGCCCTTGAGAGCTCTGATCCCCGCTGGGACGTCCGGATGCACATCCAGGTCTTTCATACCGCCCATGACGTGCTCGACAACTTCGTCGAGGGGCCGGTCGAGTCTCACATCGCTAAGCAGTCGCCGGAGAACGTCGGCGCCGATGGTGGAAAACGAGCCGTTGTCTCCACTGGCGGCCAGCGCGAACCCGTCCCGCAGCAAGGTCGCGAACCAGGGCTTCGCCATGTCGGCGGGTGCCCCGACCTCGCGGAAGCGATCACTCATAGGGGACATGTCGGACAACGTTTCGTTCACGTCAAAGACTATGACGGAGATGGCGGACGTCATGGTTTCTCCTTGCATCTGCGGTGAATCAGCGGTCCTGCTCTGCAGGGCACTATTCTTCCGGCACCGCGTGGAAGTTCCAGCCATCGAACCGGGTGTCCACAGCTAGGAGCGAACCGTCACCGGATGTGGATCTCGGCAGCAGCGTGCCCTCACGCGGCTCCTGTACAGATAATTCCTGGAAAGGGCGTCCTTCGCGTTGGCTACCGCGTCAGTCACGCTGCGGCCGCCCACCGTGAATCGGCTGGCGCCCTGTTCCGCCACGCATTCAGACAGCAAGGTACAACAAAGATCGGCAAGCGCACGCCAACTGTGGGACGTGCCTATACGCACGCCTGCGAACTTCTGGCCCGGACCGGCCGGGGCGTGGGCTTAGGTGGTGGTGGCCATTGTTGGGGTGTCGTGGTCGGCGGCTGGGATTGTCAGGGTTGCGGTCGTGCCCTTTCCGGGATTGCTGGAGAGGGTGATGTGGCCGCGGTGGTTTTCGACGATGGATTTGGTGATTGCCAGTCCCAGGCCGGCGCCGGGAATGGTCGAGGAATGTGCGTTCGCGGCGCGGAAGAAGCGGGTGAAGGCCTGGTCGATTTCTTCCTCGTTCATGCCGACACCGGTGTCGGTTACTTCGCAGCGGAGCTCGTGCCCTGTGGCATCGACAGTGACGGTGACCCTGCCACCGCGGGGCGTGTATTTGATGGCGTTGGAGATCAGGTTGTCGATGGCCTGGCGGAGCCGTTCGGGGTCGAAGTAGCCCGTGGCGGTTCCATGGGCGAGTAGGTCCAGGGTGACGTCGTCGGACTTCGCTTTAGGCTCGGCGGCCTCGACGCTTTGACGGACAACTTCGACCAGGTCCGCGTGACGGGGCTCTATGGTCAGGGCTCCGGCAGCAACGGTGAGAAGGTCTCCGACCAGGTGCAGGAGCCGCTGGGCGTTCCGTTTTGCGACGGTCAGGTACATCTCGATGTCGGGGTCAAGATCCTTTACGTCCAGGGCCAGGTCCATGTAGCCCAGGATCGAGGTCAGTGGGGTCCTCAGTTCGTGGGAGACGCTGGCGACGAACTGGTCTTTGGCCGAGAGCGCGTCGACCAGCGCTGTGACGTCGGTGAACGCCATGACCGCTCCCCGGTGTTCGCCACGGGAGTCACGGATCAGCCGGCACGTTGCGGAGTAGGCCCGCTGGCTGGTTCCGTTGTCTGCCCAGATCAGTTCGTCGGTGAAGGACTCTCCTCGTGCCGCCCGGAACCCGGGGCGTCGCTCCGGCGGAAGCGGTTGCTTCCGGTCGGGACCATAGACGAGGAAGCCCGGTGGTTCATCGGATAGCTGCCTGCCGGTGACGGTGCCGCCGAAATGGCTGCTGAATTGGTGATTGGCAAGTACCGCCTGCCCGTTGGCGTCGACGGCGCACACTCCTACACTCACGGTGTCCATGACGCTGCTCAGCAGCCGCTCACGGTCCTCGCTGGCGACCAGGAGGTCCCTGACCTTGCAGCCCTGGGCTTCCAGCCGTTGCCGCTGCAGCGTGAGGGCGTTGGCGATCGCGTAGGACGTCAGTGCGATCGCTCCGAGGATGACTGGCAGCAGGACGATCCGGATGAAGTCCGGGCCGTCGAAGCCCGTGCCCAGGATGACCGGGGGCAGCACGGCGCTGAGGATGGTGGCGACGACGGCGTAAAGGACGCCGCTGCGGCGCCGGTCCGCTGCCAGCCATACGACGGGAAAGACCAGGAGGAAACCCAAAACGGTGAGGTACTGGTCGGCGGCCTCGCGGGAGATCCCAACGACTATGCAGTCCAGGAAAGGGATGACGAGCACGGCCCGTTCGGGCAATCGACCCCACGGCACCAGGGCGCATGCAGCGAGTAAGAGCACGTGTGCTCCCAGGCTGCGGATGAATGGGCCGGCCACGTCGAGTTGGGGGTGCAGGACCATCGTCAGGAGCACAACCATCAACATGGTCACAGAAAGCGGCAGCTGGAACAGCACCGCCCGGCCCCTGGGCCCCAACGTCCGGTAGTACGCATTTAACGGCTCAAAAAGCATGGTCTCCCCTTGTCCCTGCTCCGAACGCCTTTCACCAAGAACCTACCCCAGAAACCCGCAACCACCACCGCAAAGGTTCCTTGAAACGACATATGGCTGGTGGAGCACGAGACAGCAGACGGTTAGCCGGTGAGTCGGACATTGGCTGCGGCCCGGAGGTGAAGTATCGGGTTGGGCATGGCGGCCCTTGGGACGGGTGAAGACTCGGGCGATCACCACGTAATCCGGTAGGTAATCCACCGGGCCCGGCTACTGGTGACGGGGCGTGTGCCATACCGCATACGTCGACCCCGGGCGGCGTGTTCGCGGCTTGCGGGGCGTCCACCAGCGGACGCCGCTTTGTGTTGATCCGTGTCATATAGTTGCGACTGGCTCGGCGTCTCTTCGTCGACGAAGGAGTCACGTGCCCTGACGGTTTGGGGGATCGGGTGTACCTGGATTGCATCGTACAACATGTGCGATGCCGTGGATCGAGAGTTTGTTCCGGTGCGGGGCCGGGAGAGTTGGCCTGGCGGCGGATCGGTCCGACGTCCGTCGGTTCCGATGGACCCGCCCGCCGCCGGTCAACTCTCCCGTATTGATGGCCTCACCACCCCAGCGGTGTGGCCTCGATCCCGAGGTTAGCGCCTGTGTCTCAATGGAGGCGCAGGCCAACCGCGGGATTTGCTCAAGAAACAGTGAACCGGTGGGCTGCCACCAACCGGACTGATCCTGCCCGTGGGGGTTGTCCTGTGGCGTCGTCAGAGAATCGTTGGGTAGCGGGGTCCGCAAATTGGGTAGCTATGTGAGCCATTGGGGTATCGCGTTCACTGAGCGCACTGGTGGTCGCCGAGTAGATTTAGTCCTGTCGCGGTCCGACTACCGCGACGGACCCAAAGCGTGGGGCTGAATGTGGGCCATTTTTTTACGCCGCCCGCTTTTAGGGCTGGCCAACATATATAGACGTTTCGACAGGAGGCAGCCATGTCTGCACGCCGCGCCTCAGCGGTTGCCGCGCTCTTCCCGGCGCTCTTCCTCACGGCAGGGGCTGCGACAGCCTCTTCCGATACCGACGATAATTCTCTGACCACGTACGTCGACTGCCCGCTCGAACGGATCGGGACCCAGCTCGTGCGGTGCGACAACCTCACAGGTGCGGGGGTGCAGGCACCGGCCTCGATTCCCGAACAGAACTAGCCCCGGTACTGCGCTGGCGCGTTCGGAGGCGTGACCGGCGCGATGAGGTCTCCTTCACCTGGCGCGCGAAAGCATCGAGAAACTTGAAAAACGCGCGCTGAATTGATGAAAATTTGGGCGGCGCGATCTGGGAAACGGGGGCAACGATGCCTCTTTTCCCATTTGGCGGCGACGATGCGGCCGCAGGATCCCGAGGAAGAAAGGCCAGGCCAGAGCCCTTCCGGGGCGGAGAGAGGGTCTCTCCGCCCCTCTCACCGGCAGCCATAAAACGGCATTGGATCGGCCCTGCGTCTTCCTCCGGCAATTGGCCCGAAAAGTCTTGGGCCGGAAACTGCTGCTCCTTGACCGCGTCAACCCGGGGGATCACGCTGGTTGCCTGTTCGTGGTGAGCTCTTGATCGGAAGGCCGACGATGTCCTTGACTAGTTGTGCACCCCACGTCTCGCGTCTCCGATTGCTGTTGGCCGCATCGGCAGCCGCCGTGCTGATGCTCGTTGGTGCTCAAGCGCAGGCAGCCACGACCGCTGGTCCCGGTAACGACGTGTCTTGGCCGCAGTGCGGCCAAACGCTGCCCAAGTCCCAGACTTTCGCCATCGTAGGTGTCAACAATGGTCTGGCGAACAACACCAACCCGTGCTTGGCCGCCGAGCTGTCATGGGCGCGCACTTCGAAGGGCGGGACGGGCCAGCCCTTGGTCGCCTTGTGTGTAAACACCGCCAACCCGGGGGCGGCCGGATCTTGGTGGCCCAGCAGCAACACCTACGGCGGGACGACCGTGCCGAACCCGTACGGGCAGTGCACCAGCGGATCGGTCGGGGCAGCATGCTCCTACATGTACGGGTACGCCAAGGCTTATGACGATGCGAACATCCGTGGGGTTAGCAACCCGGCTTCGTACACCTGGTGGCTGGATGTAGAAACAGGGAACAGCTGGTCGACGGATAGGGTGGCGAACAGGGCTGATCTGGAGGGCATGTCGGCCTACTTCGCGAGCATCGGCGCCGGAGTCGGCCTGTACTCCACGAGCGCCCAGTGGACGCAGATCGTTGGCACCGTGCCTGCCACGAGCAACCTGTTCACCCTGCGCAGCTGGCTTCCTGGTGCCAGCTCGTCGGCCGCGGCCAAACGCAGGTGCTCCGACGCCCCCCTCACCGGCGGAGGAAAAGTCGCCCTCACCCAATACACCTCGGGCAGCTTCGACTACGACATTTCCTGCATTTGAAGACAGGCTGGTGGTCAGTCGGCAACCAGCATTCCCCCGCGGGATCCACCCTGGCCTAACGCGGGCGGGGCGATTGTTAGTGTGGCCTGGTGACAACCCTTTCATTTCGTTGGACTACCGAACTCTCCGCGCGTGACTACGCCGATATGGCCGTTCTATTCGATAGTGAATATGAGGACGACTGGGGGCCCTGGAATCCGAAGCGAGGCTACGGTTACGCGCGAGGTGAGCTGCATTGCTTCGCACGTGTCGGTGGAAAACTCGTTGGATACGCTGCCTCAGCACGCCGCTTTGTAGGTGTAGGCAATGATGAGGTTCTCGTCGCAGGCCTGGGTGGTGTCCTGACAGCGGCCGAGGCTCGTGGCCAAGGGGTCGGGCGCGAGGTTCTTTTTGGGCTGCAAGAAGCTATGCGTGGGTTGGCTCCTGCCGATTTCGGTCTGCTCGGATGCCGTGAAGAGGTCGTGCCCTTCTATCAGTCGTGCCGCTTCACGCTTATTGAATGTCGCATTCGAGATGTTTCGCCACGCGATGCCATGAGCGTGATTGAGAGTGCCGGTCCGACCTTGATCTGCGGGGGGACCAAGCCGGTCGAGGCTTGGCCCGACGGAATTGTTGATCTGCGAGGCTTGCCTTGGTAAGCCGTGTGCCAACGACATTGCCGGGCAGTCAGAGTCCTAGTTGATGGTGTTCAAAGGGGCGGTGAGATACTCCGGCAACTGCTGACGCGACACGCCCCGGGGGCTCACTCGGAACCCGCACCCAGCGAATTGTCAGACGCGCTCCAGGATCATCACCTCGCTGGACGGCCCCCGTGGCGCTCACGAGAGTGCGCGGCCGTCGGGCGGATTGGGTGAGGTGACCGCAGCATTGGTCTTCCCCGGTGCGGCGGCGCTTACGACCACTTCTCGAGGTGACGATTCAGATCGGGCGTCAGGATTTGGAGCTGGGTCGACCAGGAATATGGCTAAGAATCGACCTGGAGAAGCCACCGTCGACACAGATGTCTTGGCTGGTGACATAACCGGATAGCGGACTCACAAGGAATTCGATCACGTTGGCGATGTCCATGGGATCGCCAATTCGCCCCAGCGGGATGATATTTTCCCTTGCCTTTTTGATTTGCGGATCAGCGTACATTTTTTCGGTCATCCGCGTGTGAGTCATGCCGGGGGATACCACATTTACTCGGATCCCGTCCGGTGCCCATTCCAACGCGAATGTTTGGGCCAGCATCGTCAATGCAGCCTTGCTCGGGCTGTAGGCCCCGGATCCGGCATGGGGTAGCTGGCCAGACATGGAAGAGGTAAAGCAAGCGGCGCCCTGGCTCTGCTTCAGGTGCGGGTAGCTTGCTTTGGCCAGGAGCCACGGGCCGCGGAGGTTTACGGAGAACATGTTGTCCCAATCCTCAAGGGATACGTCGCAGAGCGCTGCAGGGTTGGCGATTCCGGCGTTTGCTACCAACGCGTCCAGGCCGCCGAATTCAGCTACAGCAGCCTCTACGAGTTGACGTGGCACGTCAGCGTCGCTGAGATCGCCCCCCAGTGCGATGGCAGTACCACCCATGGACTGGATTGAACGAACGACTTCCTCTTGGCTGCTGTTCGATTCGTGTCCAGCCACGGCAATCATCGGCTGCACACCCCGAGCAAGGGCCGCCTCTGCGATTCTCACGCACGTAGCCGCACCTATGCCGCTGCTTCCGCCACTTACCAAAGCTCTCATTGCATACATTCCTTCTACTTGAGGGTTCACATGAATTCGTTTGACTGAAAGAGGGATCTCGGCCTGTACAGCCGGCTGACTTTCCCATAGAAGTGGCAGTGGAATGTCACTATGGATAGACAACATTGACTGGCTGGCCGCAACTTTGGCCTTGGGCTAGGACCCCAGATCCCAGCCTTGATTTTTGAGATCCTGCACGGCCTTATTGAATTCCTGCACGGGGTTTTCTTCGCGAATGATCTCAAGGACGACGTTATTGACGCCGCAGGTTTCTCTTACGGCTTTGCCCAACCCCTTCCAGTCGATCACTCCGGTGCCGATTGGATCGTGACCCCAGGTCTCGGTGCCGGTATCGGAAATGTGCACGAGTCCGATCGATGAATGGTGCGAGAGCAAGCTGTCGACGGGGTCTTCTCCGATGTAGGCGGCGTTGGCGACGTCGTACACAATCTTCACTGCATCGTCGTTGATATTGCTGACAACGCCTGCCAGGTCCTGGATGGTAGGCGTGAAGCAATAGGGCGTATTTTCGAAGAGCAGTCGTGTGCCAGCCTGTCTGGCCAGCGGAATGAGGTTCTCCATACTCTCGTACATCCACCCGTAGGTGTTTTCGAGTGAGGGTGAGATCATGGGGCGTCTTGTGCCGGGGGATATCACGACGTCGGGGACATTCCAGGCCGCAGCGAGGTCAATCACCGATTTGATGTGCTCGATGCTTTTGCGTCGCATGTTGGCGCCCGGGCTGGCCAAGTTGATGTCATATCCACCGGCGTTCAGTGACCTTACCGTTGCGCCGTAGTCATCAAGTCTCGCGCGAGTGGCCGAACGCTCCAGGGCGGTAATTTCATCCGGCCAGCAATGGGGGGAGCTGATCGGAACTTCAAAAGTTCTGTAGCCGTTGTCGGTCAATTCGGCGATGGCATCAATTGCCGTAGCTGACCATAGGTAGGAGAACGTGTTGATGATCATGTGGTTCACGTAAAGGAATCCTCTCTGTTTTTCGCCTGTGGACAACGCGCCGTGAATGTCGAACCCTGCAAAGGGCTCTAAAGCGCGAGCCGGGCGGCTCGACGAGGCTCGGGCGGAAACGCCCCATGTCGCCTCGTCGAGCCGCCATTGCGGCGTGGTACCGGCCTGCTTACCTGGAACGCTTAGCCTCGTGCGTGGCATGAGAAGGAGCCACCAGCAGGTGCTCGCCTTCAAGTACCTCAGCGTCAGCCAGCGCCACGGTGGCACGGCCGGTACGGCTGCCGGTCTCCGGAAGGGTGAAGTAGACGACGAGGCACAGGGCGACGACGACAATCATGTACACCGCGACCAGCATGGGCTGTCCGGCGCCAACGAACGCAGCGGCGATCAGTGGCGCTGTTCCGCCAAAGACGGCGATGACGATCTGGTGTGCAAACCCAATTCCGGATACACGCACTGAAGCCGGAAACAGCTCGGCCTGAATGGTCGGGTAGACAGCCTGCCAGATACCGAGAACCACCCATCCCGAGGCCGATACCAGAACGTAGACACCGAACCCCGGCTGGTTCAGCAGGAGCAGGAGAGGGTAGAAGAGAACGATCATGCCGATGGCACCGACGATCGGGAAGATCTTGCGTCGGCCGAGCCGATCGGACAGCGCGCCGCAGATCGGCACGATAACAACGAGCAATGCAAGCCCAATGACGTTCCCGGTCAGCGTGGAGGCCAGGTCCCGGCCGGTGGTCAGCTTGGCGTAGGTGGGAAGGAAGGTGGCCCAGGTGTAGTAGGCCACGGCCGGAGCAGACAGTGCTGCCGCCTGCAACAGCGCCTTTGGATGTTCCCGAAGCAGGTCCATCAGACGGGCCGCTGCAGACTTCTGATCGACGAGAGCAGTTGCTTCAAACTCGGGAGTCTCTTCGGCCCGGGACCGCAAAATCAGGCCAACGACGCCGAGGATACCGCCCGCAATGAATGGGATGCGCCAACCCCAGGCGGCCAGGTCCGCTGGGGCAAAGGCTGACGTCACCATTGCCGCGGCGCCGGTCGCTGCGAGAGTCGCAAGGCCGCTCGCTGTGTTGGAAAATGAACCGAACAGGCCCCTCCGGTTCGCCGGGGCGTGTTCGACCATGAAGGCAATAGCGCTCTGCGCCTCACTGCCGGCCGAGATGCCCTGGAGGACGCGTGCCACCAGGAAAAGAATCGGTGCGGCATAGCCGATGGTCGCAAATGAAGGTGTGAGGCCGATGATCAGCGCGCCGGCCGCCATTCCGGAGATGGACAGAGTCAGGATGCGACGGCGACCGAAACGGTCCGCCAGCGGAGAAATGATGACTCCACTGAGCGGTCGCACAACAAACCCCACGGCATAGGTGAGCAATGCTGCGACCAGCGAGGCGAACGGGGAATCGCCGGGGAATATCTGGGACGAAAACACCGCCGCAAGCAGCCCGTAGATGTACCAGTCGTACCACTCCACGAAGTGGCCAATCGTTCCTGCCACCATATTCACATTGCGGCGAGGACGCTTGGACACTTCGGGAAACTCCGAAGGGGCCGGCCTGCCAACGGCTTCTTTTGAGGTCTTCATTGAACTCTCCATATTTTCACATTTGCTGCGGAGGGGTAATGGGATAAGGGGCGCATGATGCTTGCCCGGCCCTTGCTTTACTGCGGCTCTCCAGCTTGCGACTCGATCATGAGATCGGTTGCTGAGATCGGTTGCAATAACCTTACGAGTGATGAAAGTCGCTTGTCAACGTCTTGCGGAAGGGGTCGTCCGGAAGCTGGGCCCGCCGTCGGCGTCCGGCAGGCGGCCACGCTGCCTGCGCTCTGGAGGCAGGCCTACCGCCTCAGTCGGACAAGAAGTAGGGCAGCAGGCCTGAGGAGGGCCGCTCAGAGGGTCCGTGAAGGCAAGCGGTGCGGTCAGGTCTGGAAGTCACACATCTGCCGGGAGCGGTGTTTCGTTGTTGAAGTCCAGGTACTCCACCCCGGACCACGCACATTCGAGGCTTCCGTAGATGGACCAGTACTCGTCCCAGTGCGAGAGTTTCCATTGGTCTCGTTCCAGGCCGCGGCGGGTAAGCCGTTCCCGCAGAAGATTCTGGGGAACCCTCACCCGCACGACTGTGGTCTGCGAAGGTGGCCAGTGAAATTTCTCTGCCGCGCCGGTCAGGAAGTCGGGTACCTGGAAGTAGGCCCCGAAAGGGGCGTCGATCACTACTGACCGGCCGAGGCGCAGGTTCGCTCCAGCCACGTCCATAAGTGTGTCGTATTCGAGGGGGAGCAGGTGGTCGCGATAGTAGTCGTTGGACTCCCGGTCGGTGGGGTCGTGTCCGGTCACTTTCAGGGCGAACTCGACAAACCGTCCGCATATCCTGTCCTTGTCCAGGTAAGCGGCATCGTTGTCCTTTGCCGTTTTTTGGGCCACCGTCGTTTTTCCTGAGCCGGCCGGGCCAATGACGATGAAGACGCTGGGGACGGTCATCGGCGGGCCTCTGCCACCGCTGACAGGAATTCCTTGGCGGCTTTGGTGACGCGGGTGAAGTCGCCGTCCGGCTGCCACGCTTTTGTCACATAGCTGCCGACGCCGACACCTGCGACGCCAGCGGCAAACCATTCGCCTACGTTCTCAAGGGTCACGCCGCCTGCCGGCATGATCGGCAGGTGCGCGAGCGGTGCGAGGACGGATTTGACGTAGGGGATGCCTCCGGCTTCGGTGGGGAAGAGCTTGAGGATGTCAGCGCCGGCTTCGGCGGAGTTGACGAGTTCGGTCGGCGTGTAAGCCCCGCTGACGGTTGGTATCTGGTACCGGTTCGCGGTACGGATCATCGCGGGGTTCAGTTGAGGGCTGACCAGGAACTCGGCGCCGGCGCGGATGCATTCGTAGGCTGAGTGCTCGTCCAGTACCGTACCGGCGCCGATCGCTACTCCATTGGGTCCGTGCTTGGCGGCGAGCCGGCGGATGACATCCACGGCTCCGGGGATCGAGAGGGTGATTTCAAGGGCTCGGAAGCCTCCGGTGATGGCGGCTTCTGCCACGCGTTCTGCCACCTCAGCGTTCTGGAGGCGGACGATCAGGACGGCGCCGGATTCGTCGATGGTCTGCAGGGTCCGAAGTTTCTTGTACATGGTTGCCTTTTCTGCGCCCGGACGAGTTGATGTAATTGCCCGGGCAGGTTGAAGTGTCGTTGACAAACTTTCCCACCATCCATACTGTTATTGCAACCGATCTCAGCAACCGATCTCATACAAGGGGGTATTGCGGTTGACTCACGTACGCACAATTATTCTGGGCGCTTCCCACTGGCACGTTCCGCTCTGCGCGCCGGCCATTGCCGAGGAACACGAGGTCATCGGAGTCGGTGACGACGACGTATCCCGCATGCAGGTGCAGGACCTGGCGAAAGGTTGGGGGGCGCCGCTTGAGGCCGACTGGCGGAAGCTCGTTGATCTCCCTGGCGTTGGACTCGCATATGTCTTCGGCCCGCATGACGGGATGGCCGAAAAGTGTCTTGCCCTGATCAAGCGTGGTATTCCGTTCGTTGTTGAGAAGCCGTTGGGCACGTCCCTTGACGAGCTTTCCGCAGTGCGTGAAGCCGCCGAGGCAGCTGGCGTGCCTGCCACTGTCCCGTTGGTCCAGCGCGGTGGACCTACAGAGCAATGGCTTGCCAAGGCAGGCAGGCCGACTTACCAGCGAACATCGTTCATTGCCGGCCCGCCAGCCCGGTATCGCGACAATGCCAATCCCTGGATGCTCGATCCGGCTAAGGCTGGCGGGGGTTGCCTGGCCAATCTGGGCCCACATTTTGTGGATCTGTTCCTTAGGGGCACGGGTGAGACCATAGCGCGTGTGGACTCCCGGCTCTCATCGGCTCTTCACCACCAGGGCGTTGAGGATCATGCCAGTCTCATCCTCACGACACCGGAAGGACGCGAAGCCGTTGTGGAGGTTGGCTACGCCTTCCCTGGCTCCCCGCTTAAGCGCTACTGCAGCTTTACCTCCGTCGGTGAGGCGGGATTCGCCTCCGTTGATTCGGACGGCACGGCGACGTTCACTGCACTGGACGGCACCACGGAGGTCGGCAAGATCAATGTGGACAGCGACCCGCTTTACGATCCGTTCGTGCGGAGCGTCGCCCGGACGCTGGATGATGGATTCCGGGGCCTGACGACCCTGGCCCAGCTCGAAAACGTCATGCGCCCCATTTGGGGGGCCTATGACAACCAGCGCGGAGGAAAAGAACATGTCTGACTTGAGTATCGACGTCGTGGCAAAAGCTGCTGGTGTCCATAGGTCTACGGTCTCCCGGGCGTTCTCACGTCCTGAGGCGGTGAAGAGTGAGACACGCGAGCACATCCTTCGAGTCGCCGAGGGACTCGGCTACACGATGAGTCCACTCGCCCAGGCGCTGCGCCGGAAAACCAGCACGTTCATCCCGCTGATCGTCCCCGACATCACCAACCCGTTTTTCGCCGAACTTGCCAAGACGATGACACAGGCGGCGGACGAGCGCGGCTACCAGCTGCTGCTCTGCGTCACCAACGGGGACCCGGCTAAAACCGATGGCTACTTCACCGCCATGCAGGCCATGTACGCCCCCTTCGGAATTGTGGCCCCGTCCACGAAAGTCGACACGGAGGCCATGAAACGCTTCGACTTCGGACGCAAGGTCGTGGTGATCGACCGGGTTGAAGGGGACGATGCCGTCCCCACGGTCACCGTCGACAGTCGCCGCGGAATCATGCTGGCCTTGGATCACCTTCATTCTTTGGGCCACAGGTCGATCGGTTATGTCTCCGGTATCGCCGGGACGCACACCGCCCAGGACCGGATGGACGCTTATTTGGAGCTGTCCGCCGAGAGCGGGAGCGCACCTGTCGTGCTGGACAGCGGGTCGGATCTGGATGCGGGCACGCGCGGGGCAGAGCATTACCTTGAGATGGTCAGTCCGCCAACGGCAATTATCGCGGCCAATGACATGGTGGCGTTCGCGGTCATCTCGGCGCTCGGCCAACGTGGCGTACGGGTACCGGAGGACGTGTCGGTCATCGGCTTCGACGGCCTCGCTCTCGGTGCCCGGTTCAACCCTCCACTGACGACGGTCCGACAGCCGATCGCCGACATGGGACACCTTGCCATTGAACTGGCTGAGAAGCAGAACCTTGACGGCTCCGTGGACCACATCGTCCTCGAACCTGAGCTCCTGGTTCGTGGCTCCACCACGGGACCACGCAAATGACCCGGGGACAGGACTCAACGCTCCGGCGCCTGCCAGGGCTCCGCCACACGGACCACGTCGGTCTGACGGTTCCGAATCTTGAGGACGGCATCCGGTTTTTCGTCGACGTTCTCGGAGCCGAGGAGCTCTACCGTTCCGAGCGCGGGCCCGATGAAGAATTCATGCCTACGAACTTCGAGGTCCCGGCAGATGCGAAGCTCACGCTCGCCATGCTGCGCCTGCCGCCGAATCTCAACATCGAGCTTTTCGAATGGAGCAGCGCTGAGCGGCGCGATACCCCGCCGCGGCACTGCGACGCCGGCGGGCACCACCTGTGCTTCGTCGTGGACGACGTTGATGAAGCGATCGCGGTGCTGCAGGAAACACCTGGCGTACGCGTGCTCGGAGAGCGCAAGGAAGTCGCGGGCGACAGCCCCCGCGTGGCCGGCAACCGCTGGACCTACTTCATCACCCCCTGGGGACTGCTGATGGAAATCGTGGATCGATCCCGCGTCGCAGCCCCGCCCCGGCTGGTCGGCCCTGCGGACTGGACAGCAGCCCACAACACTTCTGAAAGGACAAAGAATAATGCGGCTAGCGGGTCACACACTAGGCACCCCGGACCACACGGTTCCCCAAGCACTTAAACTCTTTCGAGCCGCCGGGCTCGACGCCGCCGAAGTCATCTACCAGGATGACTACAGCTCCGGATTGCCGTTAGGCGACCGGCGCGCCGCCATGGAGGCTTTGCAGGCAGCCAATGGCGAAGGCCTGCCCATCGTCGGTCTCACACCATACACAACCGCCATCAACTCACTGGACGATGCGGAATGGCGTCAAGCAATCAATGAATTCCGTGGCGCGATTGAGACCGCGCACCTGCTCGGCGCTGACCGGGTCCGCGTCTATGCCGGTTCCTGGCACCCCGGGGACGACGACCACGCGGCACATTGGGGGAAACTGCGCCAGGCATTGGAAACGCTCGCACCTGAAGCTGACCAGGCAGGGGTTCGCCTTTGCGTGGAAAACCACTTTGGCACCATGACCCAGACCGCCGCGGACACCGCCGCACTGGTCCGCGAAATCGCCCACCCGGCCGTCCGCGTTCTCTATGACCAGGCAAACCTGACATTCACGCACGATGAATCGTTCGAACAGGCCTTTGCTGTTCAAGGGGACCTGATCGGCCACGTGCACGTGAAGGACCTCATCTTCACGAATCCCAACGCGGCTTTCCGCGCCACGGAAACGGCCCGGGTCAACGCCTCCGAGCGGGCCGTCCGGTCCCGGGTCGTGGGCAGCGGCGTCGTTCCGTGGCCCCAAATCCTGGCCGCGTTGCTGCAGCATGGCTACGACGACGTACTGAGCATCGAGCTTGAATACCGTTGGCACCCGCAAGACCTGCCTGCACCCGAGGACGGGTTCAGGGAATCCGCCGCCGTGCTGCGCGCAATGATTTCTGACCTGGCCGAAGTGAGGAACTCCTAATGAGCACCAACCGTCTCCGCGTCGGAGTTGTCGGCGCAGGCAACATCGCCACCATCGCCCAGTTGCCCACCCTTGTGCAACGTGCCGACGTCGAATTGGCCGCCTTGGTGTCCCGGCGTGAGGACCCCAGCAACCTGGTCCGGCGCTGGGGCTTCAACGCCGCCTACAAAACGGTGGAGGACATGTTGGATTCGCAGGAGCTGGATGCAGTCTTCGTGCTGACGCCACGCTCTGAGCACGCCCATGCCGTCCAGCTATGCCTCAGCCGTGACGTTGACGTGTTCTGCGAAAAACCGTTGGCTCCGGCAACAGATGAAGCAGAACGCCTGGCAGATCTGGCCGACGAGCGGGGACGAGTGCTGATGGTCGACTTCAACCGCCGTTATGCCCCCGTCTACACGGCCGGTCGTGAAGTTTTTGGTGACAAAGGTGCCACCTTCTGCGTCGCCCAGAAAAACAGGCCTGGATCGGAATACCGTGCGACATTCGAGAATGCCATCCACATGGTCGATCTGCTCCGCTGGTACTGCGGCGGCGAACCGGAGCACGTGGCCGCTCACGCCGCCGGTGACGACCCCTGGGAAGAAGACGGCGTCGCAGCGATGATTCGGTTCAGCACCGGCAACACCGGGGTCCTGATGGCAGCCCGCACAGCGGGAGCGTGGAACGAAAAGCTTGACGCCTACGGTGGCGGCAACACCGTTGAAGTCAGGGCACCTGAAACAGTCTCAACCACCGTCAAGGGAGTCACCACGTCACGCGAACTCAGCGCCGAGGCGTATGGCTGGGCCACCGCGACAGACACTCTCGGATTTTCCGCTGCAGTCCACCACTTCCTGGACCGGGTCGCCGACAGGCAACAGCCACTGACCTCTGGCCGTGAAGCCGTCCACACCCAGCGCCTGCTCGACGTAATCCTCGCCGCATCCGGGCTGCCGACAGAGGAACAAGCCGGTCGGGAATGGGCCAGCCACGCAGTGAACGGAAACTGAACAACTAAGCTCGCCCAATTCCTCGGGTTAGGTCTTGCAGCCATAGGTGAAGAAACCGCGGCTCCACAAGCCGCCGAGCATAAGGAGGCACAAAATAGCTCCAAACCGCCTCCACCCGAGCAACCCGAAAGTCGGGGGAGCGGGACGACAACCGCTGCGCGGACGGCTCACCCCGCTCATTGGCATCCTGCTGGTCGCGTTCAGCGCCAGACAGGCGGTTTCGGCGGTATCGCCACTCATTGGTCCAATAGGCGGGGACCTATCCCTCGACGCCGTGACGACCGGCATCCTTGGAATGCTGCCGACCGCCGGCTTCGCAGCGATGGGCTTCCTGGCTGTTCCACTGATCCGACGTACCCAGCCCGAACACCTGCTGCTGGTGTCAATCCTGCTGACAACACTCGGCCAGGTCGGACGCGCCCTGGGGTGGACTACCCTCGCCTTTTTGGTGTTCACCTGTGTCGCAATGCTGGGGATCGGCGTGGTAAATGTGGTGATTCCGCCGCTGCTGATGAAGTATTTCCCCGATAAAATCGGGGTCCTCCCTGCCCTCCACGTAACTCTCCTCGCCGTCAGCACTGCCGTGGCCGCCCAAGCGGCTATACCCTTGGCGGGTATGTATGGCTGGCGGTTCTCCATCGGCATCTGGGCGGTCATCAGCGCCGCTGCGGCCGTACCTTGGCTGATGGTCCTTTCGGGCAGGCGTACGGCTGCCCGCGTCGGGAAGCCGCCCACCAGCGAAGTGCCGCCGCCCCGCACCAGCGTCGTCAAGCCCTGGAGATCATCTCTTGGCTGGGGAACGGCACTGATCTTCGCGAGCAACACGTTTGCGGCGTTGGCGTGGCTTCCGACTGTTCTTGTAGACAGAGGGATGAGTCCGGGAACGGCCGGATTCATGTTGGCGCTCTATTCCATCCTCGGCCTGCCCGTCGGCCTTATTGTGCCTTTTGCTGTGGTGAGGATGCCTCGCCCGCTTCCTGTCGCAATCCTGTTCGTCGTCACGTTCGCGGTCGGCTATGGAGGCATCATCTTTGCTCCGGTAACTTCTGCCGGGGTGTGGGTAGCCATCGCCGGGCTTGGTCAGGGCGCATACTCCTTCGCGTTTACCATGATCAATAAGCGAGCACGAACACAGACCGGGTCGGGGGTACTGTCCGGGTTCGCCCAGGGGATCGGCTACACCCTGGCAAGCCTTGGCCCATTCCTTTTTGGCCTCCTGCATCAGCCCGGAGACCACTGGCTGCCGTCGTTCGGCATGCTCGGAGCCTGGCTGCTCGTGCTTACCACGGGAGCCCTGATGATCAACAGACCGCGCGTGATTGAAGATGCACTAAGGACTTCGGGGCCCCAAACGCCGCATCTCAATACCGAGATACCTCTCGTCCACGACCGGAACCAGAAGGCTCCGAAAACCTGAGCTGAATAATCCTTGACAGACCCTGCTCCCGACCCTATGTTTATTGCAACCGATCTCAGCAACCGATCTCAGTCGCGCTGGTGAAAATGCAACCGATCTCAAAGGAGAGATGAATTGATCAAAGCTGCAAGTACTTTGACCGCCATTGCCGTCGCCGGGGCGCTGCTCACCGGCTGCTCAGGCAGTTCAGGCGACTCCGGCAACAACAACGACGACGGTCCCGTCACGTTGACGTACTGGGACTTCATGGACCCCAGCCAGAACAACCCACGGGCTGCGGCGCTGAAGCAAAACCTCGAGAACTTCCACAAGGAAAATCCCGACATCACAGTCCAGCTCTCGACGGTTTCCTTCGGTGACATGATCAGCAGGCTCCCGCAGGCAGCAGCAGCGGGACAGACACCGGACGTCGTGAAGATGTTCGCCCCGGTTGTTCCCCAAATTGCTGCCGCGCAGGTCTATCAGCCGCTTCCTGAGGAGGCCAAGCAGATCACTGACTGGTTGCGCCCGGTGGACAAGCTGGCGGACAAGGATGGAAAGCAAGTAGCCGTCCCGTACGACTACCGTACGTGCACGCTCTATTACAACGACAAGATCCTCAAGCAGGTCGGCGCTGCCGTACCCACCACCTGGGACCAGGTCGCCGAGGTTGCTGGGAAAGCGGCGAAGGCCGGATTTACCGGGTTCGGGACGGGGTTCTCCGGGGTCGACAACTCAGCGATCATCTCGACCTTCTTCGATTGCTTCATGAGCGAGGTGGGGCAGGAGATCTCCAACCAGGACGGCAAGGCCAGCTTTAACACTGAAAAGGGTAAAGAATTCGCCGACTTCCTCGTGAAGCTCAAAAAAGCCGGCGGCATGCCACCGAGCGTTGTGGGGGACCAGTACTCAACGGTTGCGGACGGCCTCCAAAACGGCACTGTTGCCATGTCCGCCCTCGGAACGGAACGCCTCCTGACCCTGCAAAAGGCCAACCCGGACATCAAGTCGGCCACCCTGCCCAAAACCTCAAACGGCTCGGACACGGGATCGACGTTTGGCTGGACCCTTGGCATCGGCGCCGGAAGCAAGCATGCCAAGGCGGCTTGGAAGTTCATCCAATACATGACCGGCCCGAAAGCCGGGGCGCTCATGGCAACCGGGGGAGACGTACCCACCCGCTCGTCGACGTTCCAGGAGCCGTACTTCACCACTCCCGAGGCCAAGACCGTGCTGGACGTCAGTAACTTCGTCAAAGATCACAGCGAGCCACACACCTACCCGGACAACTGGATCGCGATTGCCGGTGGACTTGCCAACGCCGGACAGCAGCTGTACCTGAACAACTCGTCCGCCGACGATTTCATGAAAGCTGCCCAGGACGCAGCCAACAAATGAGCCCCCGACCGGACAGGACTAACCAGGTAAACCTGCCCCCAGGAAAGCGAATCCCATGTCAGTGACACAAGAACAACGCGCAGCGCGGAGCACCAAGCCCCGTCTCCGGCCGGCACGGAAGGACCGCGCAGTCTGGCTCTACGTCATCCCGGTCGTTGCTGTCTTCCTTTTCGTCTTCGTTGGGCCCCTCCTCTTCACAGCCTGGACGGCCTTCCACGACACCACGTACTACCAAATCAAGGACTTCTCGGGACTAAAGTCGTTCACCAAGCTTTTCACCGATAAGGACCTTCCCAAACAGATCGGCACCACCCTTGCCTTCTCGCTCGGGGCCCTCGCGATTGCCTTGCCACTCGGCTTTGCCTCAGCGGTGGTCCTGAATAAAATCATTCGCTTCAAGCGGACGGTGCGGAGTCTGTTCCTGCTTCCATGGCTGATGTCACAAGCCACCGTCGGCACCCTCTGGCTGTGGTTCCTCAACCCCACCTACGGCCCGGGGACAGCCATCACAAAAGCCCTTGGTTTCGGGCCCGCCGATGCGTTCTCCACACCGGGTTCTGCGCTGCTGGCACTAACACTCATCACCGCGTGGTGGTCCTATCCCCAGGCAATGGTCCTCTTCCTCGGGGCGCTTCAGACCGTACCAACCGAACTGTATGAGAGCCTGCGCGTTGACGGAGGGAACGTGTGGCAGGGATTCGTGAACATCACACTTCCCTTCCTTCGCAACACCATCGTTTCCGTCGTCGTCGTCCTCCTGATGCTGTATGTACAGATGGTAACCATCATCCTGGTCACCACCCGCGGCGGGCCCCTGGGCGGAACGGAAACGCTCTCCATGCGGGTGTTCAACAAGACGTTCCAGGACTTCGACCTCTCCGGTGCCTCCGCGGCAGCAATTTTGCTCTTCGCCATCAACATCGCCTTGACACTGGTAGCGATCCGCTTCCGACGGAAGGAAACCCTGTGACTGCCACCATTCCCGCACGCCGCCGACCCGGGCATATACTCCGCCGGCTACCCATCTGGGCAGTCGTCGCAGTCACGGCGGCCCTGGTGCTGCCTCCCGTCCTGTGGATCTTATCGACGTCCCTGAAAACCGATGCGAACACGGTCGCTTTCCCGCCCGTGTGGATACCGAACCCGTTCTCGTTCGACAGCTACGGCGGACTCTTCACCTCCACCAACGTCCGCTTCTTCCTGAACTCGCTGATCTACGCCATCGGTTCGATCATCCTCGCCCTGGCCGTCTGCGTTCCCGCAGCCTACGTCGCGACCCGATACCGGGGCCATCGCATGGAAAGCCTCATGACCGCAATCCTTGTGCTGTCCATGGTCCCCGGCGTCGTCGTCTTCATTGCGCTCTACTCCATGTTCGTGAAGACCGCGCTCATCAATACCTACCCTCTGCTGATCGTGGTCTACACCGGCATCATTTGCGGACAGACGATCCTGTTCCTGCGCAACTTCATCGAAAACATCCCAGTTGAGATTGAGGAAGCAGCAGCAATCGATGGATGCAGCCGACGCCAAATCCTTCTGCGCATCGTGCTGCCACTGATCCGCCCAGGCATCGCCGCCGTCGCGATCTTCATCTTCGTCTTCGTCTGGAACGACTTCCTCGTCGGGACCGTCCTGGCAACAACCGAAGACATGAAGACCGTGCAAAACGGCATCGTCCGCTACATCTCCACCGGCTACGGCAACTTCTGGGCCGCCTTCGGCGCCTTCGTCATCGTCGCATTCATACCTGTCCTGGCCATCTTCGCCGCCTTCCAACGCTGGTTCATCGCCGGCCTGACCTCCGGTGGTGTCAAGTCATGACCTCAGCAACACCAGCTCCGCGCGTCGCAGTCGTCGGGGCGGCCGGCTGGGCCGGCTCCCGACACGCACGAGCATTCGCCGCAGCAGGGGCCCACGTCACGGCTCTTGTAGAAAAGGACGACCGCGCCTACCCCCTCGCCCAGGAACTGGGCGCCGTGCTGGTAGCCAGCACCGAAGCGCTCCGCCCCGAGCACGCAGACCTCGTGGTCGTTGCCCTCCCGACAACCATTCAACCCGCCATCTGCGCTGACCTGCTGAACCGCGGCTTCCATGTGCTGACTGAAAAACCGGTCGCCGCAGACGCAGAAGGCGCGGCCGTCCTTGCCGCCGCGTCCGGTGTCAACGAGCGCCTGATGGTCGGATACACCCTCCACCAGCACCCGGCAGCAGCCCTCCTCTCTCGATGGGTGAGGAACAACGACGTGGTCGCCGTATCCGTACGCTCCGTAGCCCACAAACAGAACGTCGATTCCTGGCGAGCTGACCCAAAGGAGGGCGGCGTCGCCGTTGTAAACGGCATCCACGCCATCGAGTTGGTGTCATCCTGGTTCGACGGTGACCCAAAAGTCCTTGCCACAAGCTCCAGCAGCAGCCTATACGGCTCGCCGGTACCGGAGTACGTAGTCACCGCCCTCGAATTTCCCGCGGGAGCCGTGTTCCAGCTGCAGACCTACTGGTCTCCCTGGCAGGAGCCGCAAGGGCTCAACCAAGGGGACTGGAGTCTCACCATCGATGTACTCGCACGCAACGGCCGGATGCTGTGGTCCAACGACACCGTCCACGTCTGGAACCGGGACGGGAGCCACGACACAACGTCGTTCGCCCCCACCGACCTCTTCCGTCGCCAGGCAGAGGCGGCGCTCAAATTCCGCACCGGCGAAGGCCCCGCCGTTACGTTCAGCCAGGCTCTCCGGGCCACCGCAATCGCCGACGCGGTCCTGGCTGCAGATGCTTCGGACGCGGAGGACGTTGTCGCCCGATAGCATCACCAAACCTGAACAACGCGCGAGCGGCCCAACTGCACTACACCTAAGGAATTGAACATGAAGCGAGCAACTCACGCTTTCACCGCCGGGGACCCGCGGTGCACCTACGCCCATGGCAAGGAGAACAAATGAGCCTCAAAGACCAGGTGGTTCTTGTAACCGGATCCAGCGGCGGGATAGGCGATGCCGCCGTCAACACCCTCACAGCAGAAGGCGCCATCGTCGTAGGCGCTGACCGTTCCCCTAAAGAGGGCCAGAACCTCAAGGCGTTTTACCCCCTCGACATCACCTCCGACCAGCAATGCGCGGCTGCTATCCAAGACATCACAGCCAAATACGGCCGCATCGATGTCCTGATCCACGCAGCCGGGGTGCTCGGCCCCACCCCCGGCATCATGGAGACAACCACCGAGGAATTTGACTCCATCCTGAGGATCAACGCCACCGCCACCTTCACGATGGTGCGGGAGACCGCCAAGTCAATGCTCGAGACCGGCACTGCCGGTGCCATCGTGGTCCTATCGTCAGTTGCGGCCAAGGAATCACGGCTCAACTATCTGCCCTACAACGCGAGCAAGCTCGCTGTACTTCACATCATGTGGTCATTCGCTGAACTGCTCGGGCCCAACGGCATCTCCGTCAACGCCATCGCACCAGGCCCAGTAAATACACCCATGTGGGCACAATTCGCCAAGGATTCCGGACCGGATGCAGCCGCCAACCGCGCGAAGCGGGCAGCGCAACTTCCGATGCGGAGGTTCGCCGAACCCGACGAAGTCGCCCGCGCCATCCTTTTCCTCGCCGATCCCGACAACCGCTACATCACAGGAGTTTCCCTCGATGTGGCAGGCGGAGCACACCTGGGAATCGGAACCTAAGACTACCCTGCGGGGCTTCATACGTGCCGTCGCCCGATGCTCCCGGGCCTGGCTTACCCACCAACATCAACGCCTCAGGGCTGCCCTCATCGCGCGCACAGTATTCAACAATCGGAGACGAGTAGGGAGCCCTGACCCACCAAGGAGACACCTAAATGCGACACCATCACACCGCCCTGCACGTTACGGACATGGAACGCAGCGCGCGATTCTACGAGGACGGCCTCGGACTAACCCGCTTGGATGCATGGACCTCGGGACCATACATCGGCGAACTTTACGGCCGTCCCAACGTAAAGGTCAGAGCCATGCTTCTCACCACAAATGACGGAACCTTCCGGCTCGAACTTGCCCATGCCGAGCCTCTCCTGCCCGCAGTCGACCCATCAGATGCACAGCCAGGCACGGCACACCTTGCCTTCACAGACATTGACGTACGGCAGGTTTACGCCAAGATGACGGCCCTTGGTTACAAGGCCGTATCCGAACCAGTTGCCCCGACCTCAGGCCCCATTGCCGGCGGGTGGCTCGTCTACCTCCTCGACCCAGACGGAAATCGGGTGGAGCTCATTCAAGCACCAGACTGGCAAAGTGCTGACCAGACATAAAATCCTCCTGCTGCAATCGGATTCCTGGCCTGGCACCATATTGTGGCATCAGGGGTCCGATGCTGCTCGCTAAAGTCCCCCGGTCTGTAGAAGGACCTGAGAACCCAAAACGAACATGGGGCCCGACTCCTCCACGGCCCCTGCCCGACGGCGGGAGACTCAGTCCGCGGCCGCGACCCCAAGGTCCGCGGCGTGGCTGCTGATGGCGCGGGCCAGGTCGATGTCGCGGCTGGTGATCCCGCCGACATCGTGGCTCGAGAGCGTGACGCCGACCTCGGGGTAGGTGAGCGTGAGGTCGGGGTGGTGGTTGGCCTCCTCGGCGGAGGCGCCGATGCGGTTCACGAGCTCCAGGCCGGTGGAGAACTTCCGGGTCCTGAATGTGGCGGCGAGGGCCCCACCGGTCACGCGCCAGCCGGTAAGCCCGGCCTCGGCGATCTCGGCGGCGGACAGCTTCCATTGGGGATCAGTCATGGTGCCATCATGGCTCCGGAGGGGCGCCGTGGACTACCCCTGCAGGCACCACGCCTCCCAGTGTGATGGCCGGCTGGCAACTTCGGTAAAGCTCCGCACCGTGTAGGGATGACGCTGTCACGCCCTGGCAGGTGAGGGATTGGCCCGGCGGCGGTGATCAACCGCATGAATTCGCCCCAGGAAACGACGGACCGAGTTCGGGGAATTGCCCCCCAAAGGAGTGTGTGGACAATGTCCACACTTTTCGTAGCAGAGTGCCTCGTACCGCCCACGAACTGCTCCGGATTCTGGATGTTTTCGCCGGTTCCCAATGTTTGCAAGGGTTTGAATATAGTTCGAGTCCCACCTCGGGCACGACGTTTTCCCTCGTCAGAGGCGATTTTGCTTTGACGTGTTGACAAAGCTTGCGTTCGCGTCTGTGACGGCTGGTTGGCGGGCCTTGGCCTGGCTGCCGCGGAGCCTATTCAGGTGTGTGGGGGTGACGGGTTCAAGACCCTGGCTGGTGGGCCTTCCGCCTGCTGTCGTACGGGTCTGCGGTTCCTCATTCCGGTTATGTTGGTGGGTTGGCCGGTGGTGGCCTACATCTATTCATGCCGCGGGGTACTGGGGACAACATGACCTGTACGCACCTGCTCTCCTGTGCTGCCGCAGGCCGGTCTGAAGGACCGGTAGAAAGGGCGGCCCGGGTGCTTTGTCCTGTCAAAGGGAGTGTGTACAGTGTCCACACCTATTACTGCTTTTTCGAGTACGAAGTTATTGAGTTTGCGCAATCCCTGACAGTTCTGATCACCGCACATGCCGTCCAGCTCATGAACAGCTATGGCTTTTAGTTCTCAGAGCCTTTGATTATTGCGAACCGAGCTAGAGGGCCTGCCGGAACTAAGCGTGGTTGCCGTTTTCAGGCCGAGCCTGTCGACGCGACAGACCCCGGCCGCGGCAAGCGCGTCGAGCTGCAGCTGCGCGTCCTGGTTGGATGAACTGACCCGTGTATAGCCAAGGTGTCTCACGTTGCCACTGCGGCTCGAAAAGGCCTCTTCAAGGCACTGCTGAAACCTCCCTCGCTGAGACGGCATAGCGAGACGTCAGGAAACACGGTATGACGCAGAACCCTATTCCTTTGATTGGCCGTATAGGGGTGTCTTGGAAGGCTTTTGTTTTTCGGGACACATGAGGGATGAGAGGCTGGCTCTCCAGCGAAACCGGTGTCGGAGGGATCCGATGAGCAGTTTCTCGCGGCCGAAGTCTATTGTTCAGCTCGGGCTGTTCGGGACTAGGCGCCAGATTCGGTGGGTTTCGGTGTGGAGCAGCCGCCGTTCCCCGATCTTTGGCCGGTGAATCCATAGAACGCCGAGCTCGGGAGCTGTTATTTCAACATATGCCGGATCCGGGCAGTGGAGGTCGTCGGAGATAGCGACTGCGTCGCCCGGCTGCAGGGATGACCAGTCGGTGACTTCCTGATGGGCGCGGTGATGGGATTTTGACATGTTCATCCTTTGCAGAGGCAGATGTGAATGGATAACCCGCACCTGACCGGTGGTGGCCAGACACGGGCTATCCAGAAGGGAAAATTCAGCCGTTGATGATTTGGGGGACGCCGAGGTGTTTGAGTCCTTCAGCACCGAATTCGAGGCCGTAGCCGGATTGTTTTGCGCCGCCGAAGGGGATGCGTGGGTCGACGGCGCCGTGTTTGTTGATCCAGACGGTACCTGCTTGGATTCGGGCGGCGACGTTGCGGGCTGTTGCGGGGTTTGAGGACCAGACGGAGGCGCCGAGGCCGACGTCGAGGGCGTTTGCTTTCTGGATTGCTTCGTCGATGGTGCTGTAGCGGATGATGGGCAGGGCGGGGCCGAATTGTTCTTCGGCGACGAGTGGGTTGTCGTTGTCGATGTCGGCCACGAGGGTGGTGGGGTAGAAGTAGCCGGGCTGGTCGGTGTCCGGGTTTCCGCCGAGGAGGACGCGGGCTCCGGAGGCTTTGGCGGCCTCGACGAGGTTCGCGACGATGTCGTATTGTGCTTTGTTCTGCAGTGGTCCGAGGACGTTGTTTTCGTCCAGGCCGTTACCCATCGGCATGGCCTTGGCCACGTTGGTGAGTTCGTCGCAGACGGCGTCGTAGATGTCGTCGTGGACGTAGAGGCGTTTCAGGGCGGCGCAGGTTTGGCCGGTGTTGATGAAGGCGCCCCAGAACAGGCCTTCGGCGATGGCCTTCGGGTCGGCGTCGGGCAGGACGATGCCGGCGTCGTTTCCGCCCAGTTCCAGGGTGAGCCGCTTGACGGTGTCCGCGGAGGATTTGATGATCGCTTTGCCGGTGGCGGTGGAGCCGGTGAACATGATCTTGCCGATGGCGGGGTGGGAGGCGAGGGCTTCGCCTACATCGCGTCCGCCGGAGATTACGGTGAGGAGCCCTTCGGGGAGGGCTTCGTTGATGGTGTCGACGAGGGCAAGCACGCTGAGCGGGGTGTGTTCGGAGGGTTTGACCACTACGGCGTTGCCCATTCTCAGGGCGGGGGCGGCCTGCCAGACGGTGATCATCATGGGCCAGTTCCACGGTCCGATGGCCCCGACGACGCCGATGGGCCGGTAGTGCAGTTCGGCGCGGGTTTCGCCGTCATCGACGAGGGTTTCGGCTTCGAGGGGTGTCCCGGCGGCGGCGCGGAGCCAGGCGGCGCAGGCGCCGACTTCGAAGCGGGCGTTGGGGCCGTTCAGCGGTTTGCCCTGCTCGCAAGAAAGCAGCTGGGCGAGTTCTTCGGCGCGGGCTTCGATGGCGTCGGCGGCCTTCAACAGTGCAGCGGACCGTGCCTCGTGGCCGAGCTCGGCCCAGCCGGGCTGGGCGGCAACTGCCACGTCGATGGCGTGCTGCAGGTCCGCGACCGTATGCACCGGGGCTTCTCCAACGGGTTCACCGGTGGCGGGATTGAAGATGGTCCGGGCAGCAACGGAGCCCTCGGTCAGGACGGGTGTGGTGTTCATGGCATTCTCCTCATTGAGTGGTTAGTTGTTGTTCCGCGTGAATCCGGGATGGTCACCATTGGTTTTGATCAGTAGGGCCGTCGAGTGTTTCCAGTGCCAGACGGAGTTGCTCGATCATGTGTTGGGCGTGTTCGAGTTCGAAGACGAGCGGTGGCCTCATTTTGAGGACGTTTTCGTGGCGACCGATCTTTCCGATGAGAACGCCGCGGGAACGCATCTCTTCTGTGAGTGCCTTGGTGGCGGCGGGGTCCGGCGTCGCATCGTCGGGATTGACGATTTCAAGGCCAAAGAAGAGGCCCCTGCCGCGGACGCTCTTGATCCTGGGGTTGCCCTTAGTAAGGGCTGCGAGTTCGTCAGCGATGAACTTGCCGAGTTGGTGTGCATTTTCAACAAGCCCGTTCTCTTCCATGACCTGCAGGACAGCAAGGCCTGCTGCTGACGAAACGGGGTTTCCAGCAAATGTGTTGAAGTAGGTGTTGTTTTCCCCGAATTCCTCCATCAGTGCGTGCGTGGTGATGACGCCACCTACGGGGTGGCCGTTGCCCATCGGCTTGCCAAGTGTCACCAGATCAGGGGTGGTGCCGAAAGCCTGGTGGCCCCACATGTGGTTGCCGGTCCGTCCGAAGCCTGACTGGACCTCGTCCGCGATGATCAGTCCGCCGGCGGCATGGACCCGGTCGGTGACCGCCTCGATGTAGCCGTCGGGGGTCTGCAGGAGTCCCTCGGTTGAGAACAGCGGGTCATACAGGATGGCTGAGACGCCGTAGCCTTCGGCCTGGAGCGAGGAGATGGCTGCGTCGACGTCGCGCAGCGCTTCCTGGAGGAGGCGCTTTCGTTTAGCCGGTGTCAGCCCTGCTGCGTCCGGAATACGAATGGGGCGTACGTGGGCGCCGAGGGGTTCTTTGACCTGGAGGCCGGTGGTCAATTCGGCAAGGGTCGTGGTGTTGCCGTGGTAGCTGTGGTCCGAAATAAGGATGCCGGTGTTGCCGGTGTGTTGCCGTGCGATTCGCAGCGCGAGCTCGTTTGCTTCTGATCCGCTATTGGTGAAGAACACCCGCTCCAAGGGGGAATCGAAGAGCGCCAGCAGCTTTTCGGCGTACTCAACGACGCGTGAGTTGAGGTACCTCGTGTGGAGGTTGACGGTCTGCAGCTGGGTTGTGATTGCTTCGCGGACGACGGGGTTGGAGTGTCCGACGTGGGGAACGTTGTTGTAGACATCCAGGTAGGTCTTGCCGGTGGCGTCGTGGACCCACACGCCCTCGCCGGCCACGATTTCCAGGGGAGTGGCATAGAACAGCGGGGAGTGGCGCCCGATGGTGCGTTCGCGGCGGTTAATGAGACCTTCCTGGAGGAGTGCGTCGGGTGCCGGTTCTGTGGCTGTTTCGAGTGTCATTGCTGTCCTTGGCCGTTGGTGCGGATTTGAGTCCGGAACATGAGTCGGTGGGTGTTGCCGGGGTCGGACGGTCGATGGCCGGCCCCGGCAACCGGTTAGAGGGCTTGGGCGCCGGCAGTAGCGACCAGGTGGTCGTTTTCCACGGTGCTGCCGCTGACACCGATGGCGCCGACGGTCACCCCGTCTTTGGTCAGTGGGATGCCTCCGGGAAAGGTGATCAGGCCGCCATTGGACACTTCGATGTTGAACAGCGGTCCGCCGGGCTGCGAGATGGAGCCGATGTCTCCGGTGGGCATGTCGAAGTAACGGGCCGTGCGTGCCTTTTTGATGGCGATGTCGATACTGCCGAGCCACGCACCGTCCATGCGGGTGAAGGCCTTGAGGTTTCCGCCGGCGTCTACAACGGCAATGTTCATCAGGGTTTCCGAGGCCAGGGCTGCCTCTCGTGCCGCTTCAACTATCTTGTGTGCTTCTTGCTGTGTGATGTCGTTCATCTGTTGCTCCGAAATCTTTTCCTGTTTATGGGCGTAGTTGTATCGACTGGTGTAGAGCCAGCCTTGGGTAGGCGCTAACGCGCGGCGGGGGGTGTTAGACGAGAGCTGCTGGTTTTGCGGCTGCCTTTATTAAGTCGGGGAAGTCAGGGGCTGTTATTTCGGTGATCAGCCCTTCCCAGCATGTACGCAGTTCCCCTGCGTAGTCGGCGTCGTCGTTGGGCGCAGCGTTGCCCATTGCGGTGATCCACAGTCCACTGTTGGACCAATGGGCCACCGCCATGAAGAGCCTGGCGCGGGCCATTTTTACTGGGTCAGTGTTGCCGAAATAGGCTTCGAAGAGTGCCTGTGCCCTCTCTTTCCCGAATCCGTTTTGCGCTGCAATAAATCCGATCTCGTAGCACGGGTCCGAGTTGCCGGCGAGGTCCCAGTCGATAATGTTGTAGGTCATCGAGGAGGTGTCCTTGATGATGTTTGCATCCCAAATGTCCAGATGGCAGGGAACAAACTGGGACGGATCCAGGGCCAGGACGGTCTCCAGGCGGTCCATCAGGGCCTGGATGGCTGACGTTCCGGGCGGCAGCTCGATACCCTGTCTTCTGGCGGCCTCCATCCTTTGTCGGGCCAGGTTGAAGGGGTTGATGTCGTTGAGGAACCGGCGGCCGGAGTGATGAAGCCGGTGAAGGGCAGGGACGAGTCGGGTGACGGAGTCATCGTCGTCGCGCAGCCTCGGGTGGCCTCCCGGAACAAAGTCGAGAGCCAGTGCCAAGGGTTCGTTTGAGACTGTTATGACGGGCGCGCCTACGCCGATCTCGGCGGCAATTCTCGTGTTTTCCAGAACAACGTGGGCGGCGGGCAGAACTCCTACCGTTTCCCAGTAGTTGTTCCAGAGCTTGACGACGCAGCGACGGGAACCGTCCTCGACGAGGTAGTTCTTATGGGCCTGGCCGCCGGAGAGGGAATGTGCGGTGACGTGACAGCCACCCCAGTCGGGGTTCGTCGAAAGCACCGCCTCAATGCTGGTGATTTCGGTATCAGGGACGATGGTCATTAGGATTGGATGTCCTTCGATGTTCGAATGCAGGTGCACTGTGTTGGGGTCGGAGGTTGTCCTGGCTGCACTGTTCGCACTGTTTCACGAGCTCCCACAAGCTCTGTAACGGTGCGGTCAGGACATCTGCCGGTGTCACTGTTTACGCCTTTGCTGTGGCGAAGCGTGAAGGCAGGAACAGGTTTGTTTCGGGGCGGGAAACGCCGTCGACATGATCGGCCAGCATTTCACCAACAACCGCTGCATAGCGGAACCCTCGGCCCATGTCTCCGGTGCCGATGACGACATTGGACGACTCCGGGTGTCCACCGATAACCCAATGGCCGTCCTCCACCTCAGACCACATGCATACGGTGGTCGATACCGGGTTGGTGTCGATGTCCGGAAGCCTGGCGCTGAGGACTTCCTGGATCCGTTCGAGGTCTCCGGGCCTGAGGTCCTGACTGAGGTCCTCGGGATCGATCCAGTTTCCCTTCCCGGGGACAGAGAACTTCCATTCACCGTTAGGCTCGGAGCAACCGTAAGCCGGTGCCTCGTCCGATCCTGGGGGCTTGGCGAAGTAGATGGCTGGCTTCGGTGGCCCGTCCTGGCGGAAATTGGCCAGCACCTGACGGTCCACCTTGTAGGGCAGATCCAGTTGCATCAAATGGTTGGCGCGGGCACCCACGGTGACGACGACCTTGTCGGCTGAATAGTTACCCTGATCGGTGCTCACGACGATGCCCGAAGCGCTCTCATCCCAGCCTTGAACCGCTTCTCCCGTGCGCAGGGTTGCGCCGAGCCGGCGAGCCTCCGACTGCAGGGCCTTGATGGCGGGGTGGACGAGGGCAACGGTGCCGTTTGGCTCCCATACGGCGACTTCGTCGTCTTTAATCGTGGCCCAAGGGAACCGCTTCCGTGCCGTCGACGCGTTGAGGGCATCGTACTCAAAATCGGACGCGTTCAGGGATGCCACCGTTTTGTCGAACCACATTGATCCGGGTTCGCCGACGAACACAGTTCCCGAACGTTCCAACAGCCGGGTCCCGGTTTTCGCGGCCAACTCGTCCCACAACTCAAAGGTCCGCTTTGTGAAGGTGGTGTACTGGGCTCCTGCACTGCTGGATTGCCGGGCCAGCCGTGTGGCGCCTCCGTGCGAGCCGTGCATGTGTGGCGGTGCGAACTTATCCAGGCCGAGCACGGACTTGCCGCGGGCTGCCAAGTGCCACGCCGCCGATGAGCCCCAGGGGCCCAATCCAATGACGATGACGTCGTAGTGTTGTGTTGACACAAATTCCTCCGTTAGTGGTTTTCGGACCCTTGGCGGGTCAGACAGTGGCTCGTACTAGAAGTCCGTCCATGAGCAACCGGATAGCCGCGACCGCTGGCCCGGCGTTCGCCGGCTCACGTGCTGCAGCAGCCCCGGCAGCGCGGATCGCCCCGGTTATCGTTGCAGCCAAGGCCTCAGTCGGTGCGTCCTCCGGCAAGGTGCCGCTGTCCTTGGCATCCTTCAGATCCCGCGCAATGAGCTCTTCGAAAGAGCGGGAAGTCGAGCCCATGACGTCCGATAGTGCTGACACCAGGTCCGGTCCCATCACCCCGTAGAACCGGCCCTTGGGCTCCTTTGTCGCCTCCACCAACGCCGTGGCCAGCGCCGTGATTCTTGCGCCGGGGTCCGTCAGGGCATCCCGCAAGCTGATCCCTCGTACGTACACGGCGTCGGCGATCCGCAGATAAACTTCGCGGACAATTTCGTCCCTTCCGCCGGGGAAGTGGGCATAAATGGTGCCCCTCGAAATACCCGCCTGCTGGCTGAGGACCTCGAGCGCGGTAGAGGCGTACCCCTCCGAACTCAGCAGCTCAGCTGCGGTGTCGAGAATGTCGCCGCGGGTTCTCATGCGGTTGCGTTCCCGAAGGGAGAGGGGCTTGTTGGAGGCACTCATTTCTGGTCCTTCGTGTGGGGTGCTGGTGATCTGCTTCACATGATTGCACATCAGATCCTAAAAGTGAACAGTCTGTGCAAACTTTGAAGAAGAGGTACGAGGCCGCTCCGATGCGGTTGAAAACATTGAACACTATGCCTAAGTTCTGAACTAGTCATGCAAAAAACATTTAACGTGTTCTATTGCAGTACGAAACATTCAGTGTTTACCTTTTATGTATGAAACAGGTCACACCAGGCTTGGCTGGCCCTAACTCCCTTGAGGGCGTCCGGAACTTCCGAAGCCTCGGGGGACTGCCAGCGCACGGAGGATCCCGTGTGGCTGAAGGCATGGTGTACAGGAGTGGACACTTCGGATACTCGACAGCCCTGGACCGTCAGAGGCTGGAGGCGGCACGCCTGCACTTCATGGATCTGCGAAGTCCTTGGGAATCCGACGCCGAAGACCGTTGCGTGCCTGCGCTAACGGCTGTACAAACGCCACTTCAGGCTCAAGACAGCAGGGACGCGTGCCTGTGGTCTGCGGTTCGCGAAGGTCGCGTGAGCGAGCTTGGCAGGACGCTGACTGCTGCGGAGGCTGAAGAGGTAATGCACCGGCTCTATGCCCGTGACATAGCCGGCAACCCATCGGTATTTGCCAATTTCCTTCAGTCATTGGCTCGAGTTGAGCTGCCTGTCGTCGTCCACTGCTCGGCAGGGAAGGACAGAACCGGATGGGCAATAGCCATCCTTTTGACCATCCTGGGAGTACCTGAAACCGCAATCCTCGAAGACTACGTTCAGAGTTCATTGCCGGAGAACCAATACCTCATCAGAGATTCCGCAGGCAGCGTCGCGCCCATCGACAGGCACCTGCGAACAGTCATCACACCCTTGCTGGAAGCGCGGCAAGGGTACCTCGAAGCCGCATGGCACAGCGTGGAGCACGCCTGGGGATCACGTCACTCCTACTTGGAAGACGGACTCGGCATCACTCCGGCGCTCACAAACAAACTCAAGGCACGGCTCCTCGTCTGAGGAAGCCCGACCACGGCTACGGCCATTATCTGCCCGAAAGAGAAAACCCATGATTGATAATGTCAGCGAGTTGCCGGCAACGACGCCGTCCAGCACACCTGTCCCACCGCAAGCAGGCCATCTCCGCTCAAATAAACTCGGCGTCTTCGCCATCGCCTTTTTCGTCATCGCAGCGGCGGCCCCCATGGCAGCCGTCGTGGGCACCGGTCCCGTGGTCTTTGCTGCGGTTGGACCGGCAGCCCCCTTGATCTACGCGATCGCTGCCCTGCTCATCGCACTCTTCGCCGTCGGATACCTGCGCATGAGCAGGTATGTCACCAACGCCGGCGGCTTCGTCGCCTACATCGCCAAAGGCCTAGGTACACCCTGGGCCACGGCAGGAGCTGGTCTGGCGCTGCTGATGTACCTCAGCTTGCAGGTCGGGCTCTGGTCGCAGTTCGGCGTCTTCGCCGGGCAGTTGCTGGAGAGCATCACGGGACTCTCCGTGCCCCCGCTCGTCTGGATTGTCGCGTTGCTTCTGATCTCCACGGCACTCACTATGCGGGGCGTCGACACGAGCATCCGACTCTTGGCCGTCCTCATCATTGGTGAAACGCTCGTAGTGGCTGCCCTCGTTATCGTGCTCGTTGCCAGCAAGGGGCCAGGAGTCTTCACATTCTCTGGCTTCACGCCAGAAAACCTCTTCAGCCCGGGCCTGGGCATTGCACTGCTGTTCGCCTTCCTGTGCTTCACCAGCTTCGAAGCAACCGTGGTTTTCTCTGAAGAAGCAATCAACCCCCGCAAGACGATCCCGCGGGCCCTCTACGCCGTGATTGCCTTTGTCGGAATTTTTTACACGCTCTCCATCTGGGTTATCGGAGGGGCCATCGGGGTGGACAACATCCAACAGGCGGCAACGGATGACCCTGCGGGATTCATCTTCAACCTCGCCTCCGAAAATGGAGGGAGCGTCTTGAGCATGGCCATGCAGGTTCTCGTCGTGACCAGTTACCTCGCCATGCTGCTGGGCCTGATGAACATGTTCGCCCGCTACCTTTTCGCCCTCAGCCATGCCGGAGTCCTGCCGGCCAGGCTGGCCACCGTTTCCAAGGATGGGAGTCCCGCCACCGCAGCCCTGGCCAACGGCGTGGCCGTCGGCATCGTCGTGGTTGCCTTCCTGGTCTTCGGCGCAGATCCGCTGACCGTCGTGTTCGCCTGGTTCAGCGCCTTGGCAACGGCAGCCTTCATCACCATCCTCATCGTGGCGTCCGTATCCATCGTCGTGTTCTTCTTCCGGACCAAAGACAACACCAGTATCTGGGCGACCAAGATCGCACCCACTCTCTCCACCCTGATCCTCTCCTACATCGGCTACGTGACGATCGAGAACTACGACTCCCTCATTGGGCCTGACAACGCCGCCGCGAAATGGCTGCTCGTCCTCATTCCCGCCGCGATGCTTGGCGGCCTGGTGTTCGGCAGGAGCAAGCGCGACATCGACTACGCCAGAGAAGTAATCTGACGCGGATACCTTCCTGCCGCCCCTCTGGCGGCAGCAAGGTATCCGCCATCGTCGATGGGGAAAGCATTTCGGCATTGAAGCCACCAGAATGACGCGCAAAGGTACGCCGCACCCTTGTTTAAGTCGAAGGGTTAGTCCTTCATGAGACGGCAACAGCACACACTCCGAAACAGAACCGGGAGATCCAAATGACCCCCACACCAGTTGCAGTTATTACGGGCGGAGGAACCGGAATCGGAGCCGCCACCGCCGCAGCACTCCGGGGCCAAGGGTGGGAAGTTGTCATCTGTGGACGCCGGCGGGAAGCTATCGCCAAGGTCGCTGAAACAACCGGCGCCCACGCTGTTGCCGCAGACGTCAATTCGGTTTCCGATATGGAACGGCTGGTCGAGGACACCGTGGATCAATTCGGCACCATCAACGGCCTGGTTCTGAATGCCGGAATTGTCCGTGCCGGCAGTGCCGGCGAGCTGTCCGATGAAGACTGGAACGCCATGGTCAGCACCAACCTCACCGGGCCCTTCCTACTAGTCCGTGCCGCCTTGCCGCACCTGATCAAAGCCAACGGCTCGATCGTAGGGGTGGCCTCGGCGGCCGCACTTCGGGCTACCGCTGGAATCGCCGGTTACGATGCCACGAAGGCCGGCCTTGCCATGTTGATGCATTCCGTGGCCGTCGACTACGGACCGCGCGGGGTGCGCGCCAACGCAGTATGCCCAGGCTGGACCCGGACAGAGATGGCCGACATGGAGATGGGCGACTTCGCTGAACACAGCGGCATCGATCGCGAGGAAGCCTATAGCCTCGCCACAGCGTTCGTCCCAAGCCGGCGCCCGGCCGCATCCTCCGAGGTCGCCGATGTCATTGCCTGGCTGCTTTCCGATCAGGCCTCGTACGTCAACGCCGCCACGATCCCGGTGGATGGGGGACTGATCGCAGTCGAGCCCGGCGCCATCGCCTTCGACCCCCGGGTCAGTATCTGCACCACTGGCGCCGACGGACCCACCCCGGCGATGCAAGCGATTCCCTGACTAACCACTACAGCCCGTCTTTCACGAGTTAATTGGAAAAGGAGTGTGGACTTTGTCCACACTCCTGGTCCCGGACTATCCCGTACTGCCTCCAAATGCGCCCGTATTTCCGATGTTTTCGCGGGTTCCCAGTGTTTGCAAGGGCGAGAATGTAGTTCGAGTCCCACCTCGGGCACAGCAGATTCCCCTCGTCAGAGGGGCATTTGGCTTTAACCTGTTCAGATACTTTGAGTGTCTTCGCTCTGGCCCGCCGTGCCCTCCCGAGATGATGCGCCCCACTGCGCGGACCTGTTTCTTTCCTGCCGCACGGCTATTTGCTGGCGCCGGCGGTGAGGCCTTCTCGCAGGGTTCGTTGGCCGAAGATGAACACGACCAGTGCCGGCAGCATGGACAGGATCACGCCGGCGAGGACCACCGAGATGCTGCCGGTGCCGAGGTTGCCCTGGAGCGTGACCAGGCCGAGGGGAAGGGTGAAATTCTGTTCGCTGATGGTGAGGATCAGTGGCCGGAAGAACTCGTTCCAATGGAAGTTGAAGCCGAGGATCCCGACGATCGCCATGCCGGGGACGGCCAGGGGGACATAGACCGAACGGAAGATCCGCCACGGCCCCGCACCGTCCAGGGCTGCTGCTTCGGCGAAGTCGTTCGGCAGGCCAAGGAAGTACTGGCGCATCAGGAAGGTGCCGAATGCTGTGGGAATGGCCGGCAGGATCAGGGCCAGCAGGGTGTCGGACAGGCCCATTCCACGGATCAGCATGAACACCGGGACGATGGTGACCTGCACCGGGACCATCATGGTGGCCAGCACCAGCGAGAAGATGGCGTTCTTACCGCGGAAGTCCAGGCGGGCGAAGGCGTAGCCGGCCAGGGTGGCCGACGCCATCTGGCCAAGTGCGATCAGGCCGGTCACCAGGGCGCTGTTCAGGACCAGGAGGCCGACGTTGATCTGCTTGAACACTTCCTGGTAAGCCGTGAAGTCAGGGTTGATGGGCAGGAAGGAGGGCGGCAGGTTGAACGATTCCGACGGCGTGCGCAGCGAGGTGGACAAGGTCCACAGGACAGGGCCGAAGGTCAGCGCCGCTGCCACGGCCAAGGCTGCGTATCTGCCGACAGTGCCGGCTGATGGCAAGCGGCGGGGCGTACGGGTGGCGGGCGGTTCGGCGGTGGAACCGGAAGGCAAGCCGGTCCCGGTGTGCAGGGTCTGGCTGGACATGGCGGACCTCACTGGTAGAAGACGAAGCGGCGGCTAAGGCGGAACTGCAGGGCGGTGACGGCAAGGATCAGCACGGTGAGTACCAGGCCTATGGCGGAGGCTTTGCCGAACTCCAGTTGCTGGAAGGCGGATTCGAAGATGACCATGACGGCGGTCCGGGTGGAGTCGCCGGGGCCGCCGTTGGTCAGGACATAGGGCTGGTCGAAGACCTGCAGGGCGCTGATGATGGCCATGACGGACGCCACGAGCACCGTCGGGCTGATCAGCGGAAGGGTCACGTTGCTGAACTGTTTCCAGCCCGTGGCACCATCCAGGTTCGCTGCTTCATGCAGTTCTTTCGGGATATTGGTCAGGGCGCCGAGAAAGAGCAGGAATGAGAACCCGAAGTTCTGCCACACGTAGACCAGGACGACGACGGCGGCGGACGCCGCAGGGCTTGTCAGCCACGGCACAGCGGGGATCCCGACGAGCGACAGGAGCCAATTCACCACGCCGAATTGTTCGTTGAACATGTACCGCATGGAGATGGACACCGACGCGGCGGACAGGACCAGGGGAAAGAAGAAGGTGGAACGGAGGAATACCCTCAGCCAGGAGGGCATCCTGGCCTGAAGCATGGAGGCCAGGCCAAGGGCGATGCCGAGTTGAAGGACTACCGCCACAATCACAAACCCGATGGTGTTCAGGAAGGACACGCGGACGGTGGGGTCCTGTGCCAGTGAGGCGAAATTGGCGAACCCGACGAACTGCGGTGCCGAAATGATGTCCCAGCGGAAGAACGCGAGGACCAGCGAAGCAATGATCGGCAGGAAGGTGAAAAGGGCCATCCCGATCACCGTAGGAGCAAGGAAAATCCTTGCAAGCCACCGCTCGACAAAGGACCGGCGCACGGCCGGTGGCTTCACTGGTGGCCGCGGGACGGTGGACGTGGTGGTCATGAATTCCTCCTCAGGGCCAGTTCGAGGTCACGTTGAAGGTTGCCCATCGCGGCCCGGACATCGGCGGAGCTGCCGCTGACCGCGGTGGAGACGTTCTTCATCAGGGCAGTTTCGACGGCCGCCTGGTGCGGCGGGGCGGGGATCGGGCCGGAGGTGGGGAACCTGTCCAGGGTGTCGTAGAAGACTTTCCAGTGCCGCGGCCCGGTGGCGGCGTAGAAGGACTCGTTGACCATTGAACGGCGTGTGGGGGTGGTGTTCGGCTTGGGAATGGCCAGCTGCATCGCTTCGCGGCTGGAGCAGAACTTCACCCATTCCCAGGCCGCATCCTTGTCTTTCGCTGTGCGCATGATCGCGTAGCCGGCAGCACCGAACTGGTGCCGCTGGGTCCGCCAGCGCGGGAAGAACTGCACGTCGAACTGATCAGCGGTCATCCCGGCCTCGTGCAGGCCCTGCGCCCAATAGCCACCGGCCGGCGTCGTGCCGATGCGGTTGTTGCCGAACAGGCCCACCAGGGCGTTGCCGCCACCTGATTCGGGACGTACGCCCAGTCCTTCGGCTACGAGCTCGCGCAGGTAGTCGAAGGTTTCAATGACGCGCCCGTCCTCGGCGTTGGGGGCCAGCCACTGGTATCCGCCACCACGGGTGCCGCGGGCAGGGTCGGTGGGGTAGAAGCGGTCCCAAAGCCAGTCCCCGCCGGGCGCCTTCGTTTCGGACAGGAAGCTGGTGTCATTGGCGTAAAGCCACGGCACCACCCCGCCGAAAAGCCGGTTGGTCCAGTAGTACGGGGTGAAATCGGAGGGGCGCGCTTTACGCAGGGCCCGTAGGGTGGAGCTGAAGTCGTCCTTGGTCCAGTCGTCCCTCGGCCGGTCAAGGCCGGCCTGCGCGAAGGTGGTGGTATTCAGGTACATGTTCGCCGCGTTCCAGTCCAGGGGAAGCTGGTACAGGCTTCCCTGGTACATGAAGGCTTCCAGCAGGCTCGGATGAACGTCATTAAAGTAGTCGCTCATCGCCGCGGCGTCCCGGCGGACATATCCATCCAGAGGCTCGGCCAGCTTGTCGGCGAACAACTGGGCGCCTTCGGTGGCGACATAGACCACATCCGGTGGCGTTCCCGCGGCCACCATGGTCAGGATCTTGGAAAAGAAGTCCTTCCAGTCCGCACCCTGAATCGCCTGCAGCCGCACTGGGATGTCGGGATGGGCGGTGGTGAAAGCCTGGATCAGGCCCTGGCGTCCCGCCGTATCCGCTGCCGTTCCCAGAATGGCGATGTTCAGGGCCTTGCTGCCGCGGCCCGGAATGTCGGCGCCGGTAAGTCGGGGCCAGGCCCCCACAGTGGCCCCCGCCACGGCGAGCCCGCCCAGGCCCAGCATGGAACGCCGGGTGAGTTGCGCAAACCTGCTGCTGGACCGCAGCGAATGCGCAGGGGCTTGGTGCTCCGGTGTCTTCTCAGACGTCATTGTTGGCTCCTCCTAACAGGGTAGACGGCGTCCTTTACGTTTGTTGCCCGCGGGGTCGTTTTGTTTATGCCTGGTCGCATGTGAAAGCCCGTGGTGCGGAGGCGTGTGCTTCGACAGCAGCTGTCAGTTCGTCAAGGGTGGGTGGGTTGGCCCCGGCGCGCTGCACGGTGATGGCCGCTGCTGCGGCTGCCGTGCGTCCCAGTTGCTCCATGACGGCGGGGGCAAAGCCCCCGGCGCCGCGGGTGAGCAGGCCCAGGATCAGTGCGGCCATGTAGGAGTCGCCGGCGCCGATGGTGTCCGCCACCGTCGCTTTGACGGCGGGAATGGTGATGCTCGCGGACGGCGAGGTGAATTGGGAGCCGGCAGCACCTTTGGTTATCACCGCCAGCTTGGCGCCCAGGCGGAGGATGTGCTCAGCGGTTTCTTCCAGTGTTTTCGCGGGGTAGAGCCACTGGGCGTCCTCGTCGCTGAGTTTAACGACGTCGGTCAGTGCGCCGATTGCTTCGAAGCTTGCCTTCGCTTCGGCGTGGCTGCCAAGCAGCGATGGCCTGATGTTCGGGTCGTAGGTGATGGTGCAATGCTTGTGGGCTTGTTCGAGCAGGCTTTTGACGGCACCGGCCCCGGGGTTGAGGAAGGTGGCGATGGAACCGGTGTGCAGGACTTGGGGGAAACAGGCAGGCGTTGCTCGTGGCAGCTGCCAGCGGATGTCGAAGTCGTATGCGGCGGATCCGTCGGGTCCGCGGGTTGCGGTCGCTGTTGCGGTGCGGGTGAGGGATTTTGATCCAGGCAGAAGTGTTACCCCTGCCCGGTGGAGGTGGTTCTCGATAGTTCTTCCCCGCTCATCGGGTGCAATGGCCGTGAGCAAGCCCGTGGTGACCCCCAGGAGAGCGAGGCCATAGGCGACATTGGCGGGCGATCCGCCAGGATGCTCAACCTGGCTGTCCGGGGCGGTGACCACATCGATCAGCGCTTCGCCGACAACGACGGCGTCAAATGGCTGCTGGGCGTCTGGGCAGGCTGCTTTGAGGTAATCCATATTTTTCTCTCGGGCAGTGTTGATTGGGGAGCGGCTAAGTCGTCGCGTTGATCTCGTTGATCGTGAGGTCACTGAAGGTGGCCGTTCCATCGTTGGCGTAGAGCCGGATGTTGTTGTCACCTTCCAGGGGAAACACGCGGTGTGAGTGCACCACCCGTCCGTCTCCGACGAACATTTCGACGCTGGTCCGGTCCACCAGGAGACGGAGTGTAAGGCGCCCTGCCGAGGGATCGATGGGTGTCTGGCTTTCCCCGCCAGTGGGGTTGATGGTGGGCCGCCGGTTGACGTAAGCGAAGGGGCCGCGGAGGAATGCACCGGCGGCGACGTGCCGGCCCCCACCGGCTGCACGGCAGACCTCAAGGCCGATGTTGGACGGAGGGGCCGTCGGGTCCCATACAAGTTCACAGGTCAGGTCATAGGCTAGTGAACTGATATCGAGGTCATGGGTTCCCGTGACCTCGACGTCCCCGAGGCGGTGGGTGCGTTCGATGTGGTTGGCCAGGCCGGTGGTGGGGGTCGAGAGGAGGCTGTAGCTTCCGCCTGCCTTCTTGAGCCGGATGTCGCGCACGATCATGTCATCACCGTTGTACGCGTCGGTCGCCAGGGTGGGGGTGTTGTGGGGGTAGTCCCAGAAGTTCGCCCAGCCAAGCGCCCTGCGCAGGGTGGCATCCTCCGCGCCGGAGGCGTCGTGGTGGGGGTAAGTCACTGCTCCGTAGAAGTCATAGCCGTAGTCCAGCCACTCCGGCTCGGCATGGTCCGGAGCAAACGTGATTCCGTTGAAGGCTCCTGTCCAATAGGCGTATGTTGCCGGCAGTCCTCGGCCTTTGCCGTTGGCGCTGGTGCCCAGGATCCAGTGCGAAGTACCGTCGTCGGCGGTCATGCGGAAAAGGTCCGGGCACTCCAGCAACCCAAGGTCCGTCCGGACGAACTCGCCGACCCGCCGCCAGGAACGCAGGTTGGCAGATGTGTAGAAGCCGAGCTTCTGCCCTTCGGCGTTGACCATGAACCACTGCCTGCGGTCTTCGTCCCAGATGACTTTCGGGTCGCGGAAGTCCTGCACGCCTGGGTTTGGAAGTACCGGCGCCGTCCCACCAGGTTTGAACGAACGCCCACGGTCAGTTGAGTACCAGAGGTATTGCGCCTGGCGGCCCTGGGGTGCCTGGGTCACGAGGGCTATGACGGCGTTTTCACCGTAGCCGGCAGTGTTTCGTTCGTCGATGACAAGGCAGCCTGACCAGCAGTCGCCGTTGCCGTTGCTGAACTTGGGGATGGCCACGCCACGGTCGCGGAAGGAGACGTGGTCGGTGGTGGTGGCACGGCGCCACGATGTGCCGCCGCCGCCCTGGAGGTAATCGGCGTTGTAGAGGTAGTAGTAGTGGTATTCGCCGTCGATGTAGATGGGCCGCTGGGGGTCGTTCTTCCAGTTGTCGGGGACGCTGAAGTGATAGGTCGGGCGCATACGGGTTGGTCCTTTGTAGGGCGGCTTGGCCGGTGCGTTGTTTGGGGCGTTCAGGGGTGCCGCTGCCGCTGACTGGGCGAATGGTGTTGCTAGTGCGAGCGATCCGGTGAGGCAGCGGCCCCGCTTCCGGTCAGGAGGGCACGCCGGGATACGGCGGGTGAATCTTCCATCAGTTACCTTTCGGCGGGCAGCGACGGTGCTGCCGGGGCGTGAATGTTGATGTTTGGACGTGGAAACGGGAACGTCAGTCTCCAGGCTCCGGTTCTGTCGCCAATGCATGGCCGCCGGCGCCGGCGCGCGGGCGGTAGAGGTGGCAGCGGACCCAGTGGCGGTTCAGGGGATCGCCCACCTGGTGCCGGACGGGTTCCTTGGATGAGCAGCGCTGCTCCGGGTCGTTCTCAAAGGCGCAGCCGGCGGAAGCCATGACGGCTTGCCGGAGCTGGGCGCGGTGGATGGGGTCGTAGGATCCGGCCCGCGCCGGGTCGGGGACGGCTGAGACGAGCAATTGGGTGTAGGGGTGGGCCGGGTTGGCCAGCAGGTCCAGTGATTCACCTTCTTCCACGATTTCGCCGGCGAACATGACGGCCGTCCGGTCCGCCAGGTACCGGGCGGAGGCGAGGTCGTGGGTGATGTAGAGCATGGAAATGCCCTGCTCATCGCGCAGTTTCCGCATCAGGTTCAGCACGCCGATGCGGACCGAAACGTCCAGCATGGAAGTCGGTTCGTCGGCGAGGATGACGTTTGGCTCCACGGCCAGGGCCCGCGCGATCGCGACCCGTTGACGTTGCCCGCCGGAGAGCTCATGGGGGTAGGAGTCGAGCATGTCGGCCTGAAGCCCGACGGTGGTCATGAGCTCTTCGAGACGGCGCCTGGTCTGCTCTTCGGAACCGCGTTGGCGGGTGCCGCCTTTGCCGTGGATGGTGAGGGACCGGCGGAGGAAGTGCTCGATTCGGTGGGCGGGATTCAGTGAGCCAAAGGGATCCTGGAAGACCATTTGCAGCTGGGACCGGAACTCCCGTGAGGCCTGGAAACGGTCACGTTTGAGGACGTCGACCCCGTCGACCAGGATGGCCCCTTCGCTCGGTTTCTCGAGCCGGGCGACACAGCGGGCCAGGGTGCTCTTGCCTGAACCGGATTCGCCGACCAGTGCCACGATCTCTCCGCGACCGATGGTCAGGTCGACACCGTGGAGCGCCCGGACCGCCTGGCTGGAGAACAGGCCGCCGATGTGGAAGGACTTACCAAGTCCGCGCACCTCCAGGGCAGGAGTCAGGGACGAAACATCCGGCCGTGCCGGGGAGTGGACGGCGTGGCTCATTGTGCTGCTCCTTCAAGGACGGCGGCTTCGGCGTCGGCATCAAACGGTGCCACGAAGTGGCCGGGCGCAATTTCGGCGAGGTCCGGGATGTTCCGGAACTTCACGCCGTCGGGCAGGCCCTTAAGCGGGATCCGCGGGCCGGTGAGCGGCGGGAACGCGCCCATGAGGGCTTGGGTGTAGGGGTGTCCTGGGGCGGTGTAGATGTCGTGGGCTTTGGCCGTTTCCACGATCCGGCCGCCGTACATGACGGCCATCCGGTGGGAGAGTTCCACCATCAAGGACATGTCGTGCGTGATGAAGAGGACGGAGAAGCCCAGTTCGCGCTGCAGATCCTTGATCTGGGCCATGATCTCCTGTTGCACCACCACGTCCAGTGCGGTGGTGGGCTCGTCAAGGATCAGCAGTGACGGCTTCAGGGCGACAGCCATGGCGATGACGGCGCGTTGCCGCATGCCGCCGGAGAGTTGATGCGGGTACGACTTGAGGCGGGCGGGGTCCATGCGGACCAGTTCCAGCAGCTGCGCCGCGCGTCGAAGGGATTCTTTGCGCGGGTAGCCGGCGTGGGTGGTGAAGATGTCAGCCATCTGTTCCCCGATGGTGAGCACGGGGTTCAGCGAGTTCATGGCGGACTGGAACACCATGGCGACGTCCTGCCAGCGGAAACGGCGCAGCTCGTCCTGGTTCATGGCGAGGACGTCCTTGCCGCCGAAGGAGATGCTGCCGGCGGCGATCTTCGCCGGGTCCTTGAGCAGCCGCATGATGGAGTTGGCGATGGTTGATTTTCCGCAACCGGATTCGCCGGCCAGCCCGAAGACCTCACCGGCGCCGATGCTGAAGGAGACGTCGTTCACGGCCGTGGTCGAGCGGGAGTCGCCGACGTATTTGACGGTGAGGTTCTTGACGTCGAGGACCGGTTCATGGGAGCCGAAGGAGGTTTGGGAGACGGTCACTGTGCGGCGCCCCTTTCGGTGGTGGCGGGTTTGCGGATCTTCCTCAGCCGGGGGTTGGTTACTTCGTCGACGGCGTAGTTGATGAGGGCCAGGGCGAATGCGACCAGGGCGATGCAGAGGCCGGAGGGGATGAAGACCCACCAGCTTCCGGTGAGCAGGGCGCCTTCGTTTCCGGCCCAGAAGAGGTTGTTGCCCCAGGAGACAGTGCTGACGTCACCCAGTCCAAGGAATTCGAGGCCGGCCTGGGCCCCGATGCCGTAGATGACGCAGGCGAGCAGTGTTCCCATCACGATCGATGCCATGTTCGGCAGGATTTCGCGGAACATGATGCGGCCGGCGCGCTCACCGGAGACGACGGCGGCAGCGACGAAGTCCTTGGATCGGATGGATAGGGCCTGTGCCCGGAGTACGCGCGCCGATCCGGCCCATCCCGTGACGGTGAGGACCAGGATGACCGTGCCCAGCCCCGGGGGCAGGAAGGCGGCCAGGATGACGAGCAGCGGCAGGCCGGGAAGGAGGAGGAAGACGTTGGTCAGCAGCGACAGTGCTTCGTCGATGAATTTGCCGAAATAGGCTGATGCCAGGCCAACGAGGATTCCGATGAAGGTGGATGCGAACCCGACGGTAAGCCCTACGAGCAGGGAGCTTCGGGCGCCGTGGATGGTCAGGGCGAGCACGTCCTGGCCCTTGGCGGTGGTTCCGAGCCAGTGTTCGCTGTCTGGTTCCAGTGAGGCCATCCCGGTGATCCGGGAGGGGTCGTCCGGGAACAGTACCGGCGCGGCCAGGGAGAGGACGATGAAGACGAGCATGATGGCCATGCCGGTCATGGCCTTCTTGTTGGTGATGAGTCCGTGGATGAAACCACGGTTGGTTTTGCGGGCAGCTTTTGCTTCAGTTGGCTGCTGGAGGATAACGCTGGTCATGGTCGGTCCCTTGGTTACTGTGTACGCACTGCTCAGTTGCTGCGCACGCGGGGGTCGAGGCGGACGTAGAGGATGTCCACCAGGAAGTTCGCCAGCAGCACGGCGGCGGTGATGGTCAGGAACAGGCCCTGCATAAGCGGGTAGTCGAGGCCTTGGACGGCGTTGAGGAGCTGGTATCCGACGCCGGGGTAGGCGAAGACCACCTCGGTCAGGAGGGCGCCGCCGACGACGAAGCCCAGGCCCATGCCGAAGCTGGTCACCGAGGGCAGCATCGCGTTCCGGGCTGCGTAGCGGAGCATGATCCGTCCGGGGCGCAGGCCCTTGGCTTCGGCCATGGTGATGTAGTCCTCGGAGTTCGTGGCAATCATGGTGTTCCGCATGCCCAACATCCAGCCACCGATGGAGACCAGCACGATGGTCAGCGCCGGTAGCACGAGGTGGGCGCCGACGTCACCGATGAACTCGGCGGTGAACGCCGGCTCCAGGCCGTCGGTGACCGCGTGGCGGATGGGGAACCAGCCGAGCACGACGCCGAACAGGTACAGAGCGCCCATTGCCAGCCAGAAGTAGGGGAACGATCCGATAAAGACCAGCACGGGAGGCAGGGCCGAGTCGAGGGCGCTGCCGCGGCGCCAGGCTGCCAGGATGCCCAGCAGGTTGCCCACGACGGCGGCAATCACCAGCGCGGTTCCGCCAAGCAGGAGGGTCCAGCCGATTTGGGATGAGATGACTTCGGTGACGGGGGTGGGGAAGCGCGTAATCGATACCCCCATCTGTCCGGTGAGGATGTTCTGGAGGTAGCCGGCGTACTGCTCCCAGATGGGCCGGTCGTCCACGCCAAGCAGCTTGCGCAGGGCTTCGAGCTGTTCGGGCTGCATTCTGTCCTGGGTGCGGGCAAACATGCGTGATACGGGGTCCCCGGGCATGAAGCGGGGGAGCAGGAAATTCAGGGTAATGGATGCCCAGAAGGCGATCAGGTAGAAACCCAGTCGGCGCAGGATGAAGCGCACGGTTTCCCTCCAATTCGGGAGTGGTCAAGATTGTGGGTACGCCCGACGGCCGGCTGATGGCATGTGCCAGGCCGTCGGGCGTGTGGTGCCTTGAGGGCCAGATGGGCCTCAGGGGCGGGGGACTACTTGCGCGGTTCCAGGCTGGTCAGCACCAGAACCGTGGTGGGTGCGCGAACCGAGAGGGTGGCGTAGGGGTTGTCCTGCGTGGGCCAGCCGGTGAAGCGGGTGTCATTGTATGCACCCCATTCCGGGCCGGAAAACAGCGGCACCACTGGTGCGGCGTCGTTGTATTCTTCCTGCAGCTTGTTGGCAATATCCTTTTGCCTGGACTGGTCAGTCGCTGCAGCGAAGTCGCTCAGCAGGGCATCAGCTTTGGGGTCGCCGAAACGGTGGTAGTTATCAGAGGCCTTGGTGCCCACGGGCTTCACCGATGCGGAGCCCATGATGGTGTTGAAGTACTTGTACGGGCTGGGATCGTTGGCACTCCAGACGATGCCGGAGTCGAAATCACCCTTTTCGTACCCTGCCACCACGGCAGCCCAGTCCGGAGAGTCCACCTTCGCGGTTACGCCGACCTCCGCCAGGTTCTGGGAGATCACGTTGGCCACGGAAAGCCAGTCGGACGAGGTAGCACCCACGGAAATCTTGAACTCGAACGGTTTGCCGTCCTTGAGCGTGCGCTTGCCGTCGGGGCCCTTGGGGTAGCCCGCCTTGTCCAGCAGGTCGTTTGCTTGCTGGACGTCGTGCTTGGTCCACGTGCAGTTGTCCTTGACCTGGGTGTTCTTCCAGGTCTCGTAGTTGCCGGAGAGGCCGGTGCAGTCGGCCGGCTGCGCGTAGCCGCTCATGCCGATCTTGGTGACCTGGTCCCGGTCCACGGCCATGCTCAGCGCCTTGCGGACATCTACATCGTTGAAGGGCGCCTTGGTGGTGTTGAGCTGCCAGTTGATCATGGCACCGGTCGGAGGGAACCAGTAGTGCCGGTGGTCCTTGTCCTTCGAGACGAAGGTCTTTTCGATATTCGGGATGTACTGGGGCGCCCAGTCCACGTCGCCGTTGGCGGCGGCGAGGTTGGCGCCGTCGTTCCCGGCGAACGCGAGCATCTTGATGCCGGCAATCTTCTGCTTGTCCGGCTGCCAGTAATTGGGGTTCTTCTTCAGCACGAAGGACTGGGCCTGGAAGTTGTCCACCTCGGTGTACGGTCCGGTGCCCACAGGTTTGGCGTTGGCGTCCTTTTCCGGATCGGCCAGCGCGGACCAGATGTGCTTGGGCAGAATGCTGAGCTGGCCGACGTCGTACAGGGCGGGGGACCAGGGCTTGTTGAAGTTGAAGGTGACCTGGTTGCCTTGCGCCGTCACGCCGTCGAGATACTCGTAGCCGCCCTTCAGCTTCTTCTGCAGCTCGAACGTGTACGCGACGTCGTCGGCAACGAGCGGCTGGCCGTCGGACCACTTCACACCATCACGCAGGGTGAACGTGATGGACTTACCGTCGTCCGCGGCCTTCCAGTCGGTGGCCAGCCACGGCACCGTATTGCCCTTGGCCGGGTTGAAGACCAGGAGGGACTCGTAGATGGACTGCTGGACCATGGGGTTGACGGTCGGCGCGAACGGGTTGAAGTTCTGCACGAACGTGCCCATGTCTTCACGGGGAATGGTGAGGAACGCGCTGGCGTTGGCTGCGGCGTCGGTGCCGCCGGACTTGTTGCCGGTGGCGGCGCAGCCGGTCAGCAGCATCGCGCCTACCGCCAGTCCGGCCGCGGCAATGCGGGCGGACTTGAGGAACCTGGTTTGTGTCATGATGGGGTTATCTCTTCCTGTCTTCATCAGCAAGGTGAAGGGTGGGTTGGGGTTTTGCTCTTCGACGTTGATTTCGCGGTCAGACCGAAGAGCGTTCTAACAGCGGACAGTCGACCAACTGCTGACTGGCAGTGATCGGCTGTCCGGCTGTAAGGGCGGCGAGCGTCTGGACTCCCAGAGCGCCCATCTTTTCGAACGGCAACGCAACAGTGGTCAGCTTGGGCCTGAGGTAGGCCGCGATGAGTTCCTGGTTGTCGAAGCCGATCACGGCGACGTCACCGGGGATGGCCAGGCCACGTTCCTTGATGGCGTCGTAAGCCCCCATGGCCATACGGTCATTGAGGCAAAACAGGGCGGTGGGCCGGTCCTTGGCCGGGTACCGGTCAAGGATCTGACAGGCAGCGTCGTAGCCTCCGTCTGCCGTCGCATACCCGGCCGCCACGAGTTCCGGATCAAGCTCCAGGCCGGCGTCGGCCAAGGCCTCCCGGACGCCCTGCAAACGCCCAACAGCTGCCGGGATGCGGGGGTCCAGGTTGATCACACCGATCTTGGTGTGGCCGGCCTTGAGGAGGCGTTCGACGGCGACCCGTCCGCCCGCGCGTTCGTCAGGGACGATTGAGGGCAGCTTCCCGTCCAGGTCGAAACAGTTGACGAGCACCGTGGGCACTTCGTGCGCGCTGGGGGGCACATGGACGCCACGGTGGTGGGTTGCGGCGTACAGCAGGCCTTCCACCCGCTGCTCCAGCAGCTTTTCCACAGCAGCATCCTCCATCCCCTGGTTGGGGCCGGCCGCATCACCCTGGTCCGACGGGGCGATCAGGAGGAACCGGCCGTCACTCCAGGCCTGGTCCTGGGCACCTTTGATGATGTCCACGGCGAATGGGGCCGTGACGATCTCGGTGACGATTCCGTACCAATCGCTGCGCTGGGATGCCAGCGCCCTCGCCCCGGCATTTGGACGGTAGCCCAAAGCTTGAACCGCCTCAGCGATGCGGACCCGGGTCTCCTCCGAGATGCTGGCGTCTTCACGGTTGTTCAGCACGAATGAAACAGCTGTCCGGGATACTCCGGCATGCTTGGCTACGTCATTCATGGTGACGCCACGCTGCCGGGCAGTGCCGGGTTTGTCGGGGGAGGTGGTCTTCGCCATTGAATGCTCCAGAGGTCTTCGTTGAGCTGGGGTTGCCCGTGCTAATACGGAGGCAATGGGGTGAATCTAAGCCTAGTAACTCGCGTTACTTTGGGGCTGTGATCTAAGTTACCCGCGTTACTAGATGGTGTCAATACATTTCTTCAGCTGCTGCTGTTAGGGGCGGTCCTTGAAGGACTCGACCTTCCCGGGATCTCTTTCGATGACGGGGCCGAGGATGTCATCGATCCTCAGGAGCATTTCCTGGTCGAGTTTCACTCCTGCGGCACGGACGTTGTCCACGAGCTGATCGGGCCGGGATGCTCCCACGATGGCTGCCGAGACGTTGGGGTTTTGGAGTACCCATGCAACCGCGAAAGCCGCCATGGACAGTCCCGTCTCTTCGGCCAGGAGCTTCAATTTCTGGACGCGGATGAGGATGTCCTCGTTGAGAAAGCGGTGGTCATTCTTCAGCTTGCCGTTGTCGCCTCGGAAGCGGGAGCCTTCCGGGGCCGCCGCGCCGGGGGTGTATTTGCCGGTGAGGGCTCCCTGGGCGAGCGGAGACCAGCAGATCTGGCCAATGCCCAGTTCCTCGCTCAGGGGAACGATTTCCGGTTCGATGACGCGCCACAGCATGGAATACTGCGGCTGGTTGGAGATGAGCTGGACCCCAAGGTCCCTGGCAAGGGCAACGCCGGAGCGGATTTCGTCCGCCGTCCACTCCGACACTCCGATATAGTGTGCCTTCCCCGCCCGGACAATATCGGCAAAAGCCTGCATGGTCTCTTCCAGCGGAGTCTCGTAGTCATACCTGTGCGCCTGGTAGAGATCCACGTAGTCAGTCTGGAGCCGGCGCAGCGAGGAGTTAATGGACTCCATGACGTGCTTGCGGGACAGGCCGCGGTCGTTCCGGCCATCCCCGGTAGGGAAGTAGGCCTTGGTAAAGATCTCCACGCTTTCACGGCGTGTTCCCTTGAGCGCCACACCCAAAGCTTCCTCGGCCCGGGTTCCGGCATAGGCATCGGCAGTGTCGAAGGTGGTGATGCCCAACTCCAGTGCCTGTTTGACGCATTCCGTCGCAGCGGCCTGGTCGATCTGCTCGCCGTGGGTCACCCAGTTTCCGTAGGCGATTTCGCTGATGTACAGGCCGGAGGTTCCCAATTTGCGGTATTCCATTAGGCATCAGCCTTTTCGAAGTTGGTGAGTTGGAAAACTGCGTCGGCTGTGCCGCCGGTGGAGTAGAGAGTGAGGGAAGTTTGGGCTTGATCCGGGAAGATCAGTTCGGTCACCGAGACGAGCCCATCGTTGCCGAAGACCTCCACTGAGCAATGGTCGACGAAGATCTGCAGGCGGTAGTTGCCATCCTTGGCTGCGGCAATGGGGGCGCGGCTGGTGGAGGCGAAGGCTTCGTGGAAGTCGGTGTCGCCGGAGTGGGTGCGGTCCACGATCAGGTCCCCGCTGCCGGCGTGGATCCCGATTCGTGTCCCGACCGTCCCGTCCGCTGACCCTCTGACCACAAGCCCGAACTCCTCGGCGTCACCAGGGGAGAAGGTGATGTCAATAAGCTGTACCGCAGTGCCGCCCTCAACGGTTGCGGGGCCGTTCAGGGCCAGCCGCTGCTCGGGACCGGGTGTCGAAGTTGCCCTCGCCTCCGGTACGGGGCGCTGCAGGAGCCGGGGTTGCCCGTTCACGGAAACGAGGGACACGTCCCGGACCAGGCTCATGGGGCTGCGCCAGGGCGAGGTGGGGATGTGGTTGGCATACTGCCAGTTGTTCATCCAGCCGATCATCAGCCGCCGGCCGCCCGGGACGTTGCTGAACGAGACCGCGGCGTAGTAGTCCCGGCCCCAGTCCAGCCACTGGTAGTCGGGTACGCGCTCAGGGTCCTGCATCCCCGCGGTGAGGGTTGTCTCGGAACTGAACGTGACGCCGTCGAACTCTCCCACGAAGTACTGCCCTGCGGACCCGCCGTTGGGGCCGCCGGGGTTCATGTTCACCGTCAGGACCCATTTCATGGCTGAGGAGTCACCGTCCAGGGGCAGCTCGAAAAGGTCCGGGCATTCCCAGATGCCTCCCGTGCCATTGGCGGGGCCGAAGGTGCTGAGATATTCCCAGCTCTTGAGGTCTTGTGAGCGGTAGAGCAGGACGGTGAAATCATGGGCCTCCACCGCCACCATGACCCAATAGCTGCCCGAAGGGCCGTCGTAGCGGAATACCTTGGGGTCCCGGAATTCCGGCGAGTTCCGGGTCAGGACCGGGTTGCCGGCGTACTTCGTCCAGGAGTATCCGCCGTCCGTGCTCCACGCGAGGGACTGCGCCTGCGTGCCCTCGTGGAGGGAGCCCGGCTTGTACGCGCTGGTGTAGATGGCCACCAGGGGAGCCTTACCGTCCGCGCCGAATCCGCTGGTGTTTTCGGCGTCAACCACAATGCTGCCGGAGTAGATTTCCTCGTCGTCATCACAGGGAATCGCTACCGGTTGCTCCGTCCAGCTGACCAGGTCAGCAGAAGTCGCATGGCCCCAGGACATATTGGCGTGGACGTTTCCGAAGGGGTTGTTCTGGTAGTACAGGTGGTAGGTGCCCTCGTGGAAGACAAGCCCGTTCGGATCGTTGAGCCACGTGTCTTTGGCGGCAAAGTGCATGGCCGGCCTGTAGGTCTCAACGGTGGTGGTAATGCTGTTCATTGTTCTCTTTTCATGGCCGTGACTGCGGTCCGCGGACCTGTGGAGCGGGCGTGTGTTGGCGTAAAGGGAGCACCGCGAAATCGAACTGGCTGCAATTGCAGGAGTCGGGGTGCTCTCAGGTTCATCGCGTGGGGAGAGCGCCTGGCTCGACCTGAAGAAAGAATCTGGTTTGTGTCATGATGAGCTGTCTCTTCCTTTCTTCATCAGCAAGGTGAAGGGTGGGTTGGGTTTTGCTCTTCGATGTTGATTTCGCGGTCAGACCGAAGGGCGTTTTAGTACTGGACAGTCGATTACTGCCGGATGGCAGTGGTCGGCTGTCCTGCTGTATAGGTTGATGAACTTCCTAAGTGTTTGTTCCTAAAGACCCACGTCTACGAGGCTCCTTGGCGCCCCGTGTGCAGCAATAGCTGCCTGGGGAAGCAATGTCTGAGTAGTTCCGTGCCCGGCTTTGGGAGGCGGTGTCCGCCATTGGATGCTCCAGAAGTCTTCTCTTTAACTGGACCTTGGCCGCTAGTGGTCTGGTCTTACTATTAGTAACTCGCGTTACCTTGGTGCGTGATCCAAGTTACCCGCGTTAGCTGGTTGGTGTCAAAGGGTTTTTTCCACATGTATGCCGTCGCCCACTGCATGGTGGGCGTTGCCGGGAATGGCAGATTTCCCAATCCCGGCACCGTATTCGTGAGATACGTGCCAGCCTGTCGTTGACTGGAACGGGGTCGCGTACAGCCCTGGACGGGCGTCCCGGCGGCTCGTCGCTATAGCCGGTAGCCCTGAGAACCTCGATGGGCCTCATGTTCCGGCACGCCTGGCAGTGGCAGCATCGGCGCGGGTAGCCCAAGGGAGGTGGACTTAGGCTACTTTTGGTCGGTACCCCGGCTGGTCGGTCGCAGCGCGCCGTCACATGAGTCTTCGAGAAAATGGACTCTGACACGATGTCAGCGCGGAGAATCGGAGGCATGACCGATATCTCGAAGCTCATGCCCATCGGCCACTTCTCCTCGCTCAGCAGGATCAGTGTCAGGATGTTGCGGCATTACGACGCGAACGGAGTCCTCGCTCCGGCTGTTGTCGATCGAGCCACCGGCTACCGCTGGTATGCCCACGACCAGCTCCGCGAGGCAAGCGAAATCCGGCGGCTCAGGGACGTGGGCTTTGGTGTGTCTGCCATAGGGGCGCTCCTTGCTGCCCGCGGGACTCCCGCTTACGCACAAGCCCTGTCCGCTCAGCGAGCGGCCCTTGCCGAGGAATCGTCAGCCGCCCTGCGACGGCTCGTAATCATTGAACGAATGCTGGACCAACAACGTCAGGAGGACGCCATGTCTACCGTCTCGGCCCAACTCACCACGTTGCCCGAGCAAACCCTCATCACCCTTCGCGGGAGGGTGCCCGACTACACTGCCGAGGGCGAACTATGGGCCCGGTTCACGCCTGAGATCTCAGCCCAAGGGATTCGCGTCACGGGGGCTGGCGGGTGCATCGAACACGACGGTGAATACCGCGAGCATGACGTCGACGAGTCGGTCTTCCTTGAGGTAGCGCCCGATACCGAGGCCGCGGAGCCACTGAGCGTGCTGCACTTTCCCGCACGTCGCGTGGTGGCCGCTACAGTCACCGGGCCGTACACGGATGCGATTCCCCGGGCACATGAAGCGATCGCAGCGTTCATGGCCGAGAACGATTGGCGGCCGGCCAGGGAAGATGACGACCTCGCGACGCACCACTTCAACATTTATCGCAACGATCCGAGCCAAACGCCCGAAGCCGAGATCGTGACCTCAGTGTTCATGCCTGTCGTGGAGGCATAGTCATATGCGTTCTCTGAAGGCAGCCAGGTGATTTGGGTGAGCGGTCCAGTCGAACCCTGAAGGAAGCATCGGCGAAGAGGAACCCGTGGCACGAGTCATCTTGCGGCATTCTCTTCGGCGAGTCGGGCTTGGGCGCCAGGGGAGTTTAGTTCTGTGCTTTGTCGTGGGTGAATTCGAGCCGCTGTACCTTGCCCATGATGAGGTAGCCGAGCAGGGCGACGGCTCCGTGGGCGCCGACGAACCAGAGGGCGACGTCGAAGTTCCCGGTGGCCGCGATGACGAATCCGATGACGATGGGGGTCGCGATGCCGGCGATGTTGCCGAAGGCGTTCATGATGGCGGCGGAGACGCTGTTGGCTTCCTTGGGGGCCATGTCGGTGGCGAATGCCCAGCCCAGTGCCGCAACCCCCTTACCGAAGAATGCGAGAGTCATGAGCGTCACGATGAGGGGTGTGCTGTCGGTGAATGGGCAGAGCATGATCAGCATGGCCAGTGCCATGCCGGCAACCGACGGAATTTTCCGTGCCGCCGTGAGGGGGACTCCCCTGCGTAGGAGGAGGTCGGAGATGAATCCACCCAGTATGCCGCCAGCGAACCCTGCGAGGGCGGGGATGGCCGCGATGAAACCGGCCTGCATGATGTTCAGGTGCCTGCTGCTGACCAGGTAGATCGGGAACCAGGTGATGAAGAAATAGGTAAGGGCGTTGACGGCGTATTGTGCCACGTAGAGACCCCAAAACATGCGGCTGGTGAAGAGCTGCTTGAACTGGGACCGGGTGATTGTCGCCTTCCGCTGGGAGAGGGTTGCCGATTCGTCGAGGTCGACCAGGCCTCCTCCTGCCCGGATGGTTTCGATTTCTGTTGCGGAGACGCGTTTGTGCCTTGAGGGGACGTTCATCCAGCGAAACCAGACGACGGCCATGGCCAGGCCAAGTGCGCCCAGGACGTAGAACCCGATGCGCCAGCCGAAGGTGAAGGTCATCCAACCGATGATGGGGGCGAACATTGCTGTGGCGAGGTACTGGGCGGAGTTGAACACTGCCGTGGCTTGACCGCGCTCGCTGGTGGGGAACCACATGGTGGTAATACGTGCGTTAGCAGGAAAGGCAGGGGCTTCCACAAGCCCGAGGAACAGGCGTAGGGCGAACAGGATGCCCACCGATACCAGAACCGGTGTGGAGATCAGGCCGACGAAGCCCACCACGAGAGTGGCCGCGGACCAGAGCGCGAGGCTGAGCCCGTAGGTCTTTTTGGCTCCGAACCGGTCCAGCAGGTATCCGCCCGGAAGCTGCCCGACGACATAGGCCCAGCTGAAGGCTGAGAAAACAAACCCGAGCTGGACTGATGTCATCCCGAGTTCTTTGGTCATGTCTGTTCCCGCGATGGACATGCTGCTGCGGTCTGCGTAATTGACTACCGTGACGAAGAAGATCAGCCCCAGCACAAGGAACCGTGTATGGGACTTGGTGCGTGCAGGACGTGCTGGTCCGGCTTCCTGGGTGGTGGATTGGATGATGGGATTGGACATCGACGTTCCTTATCGTGGAAAAGCGCGGGGGTCGGGTTCACTGCGGCGTCTGTGGGCCGGGTCGGGACATCCGAACACTCGTGGGTTTAGTTGTCGGTGCTGCGCTGTGTGGCGCAGGGGGATGCCGGAGCGTTGTGTGCTTCGGCCGTGTCGCCGTGGGCGCGAACGGCGGCAAGCGTGGGTTCTGTGGGCGCCGGCAACCGTGCGCGCCCGGAGCGGAGGTTACGCGCCGAAGGCCACGCTTTCGGTTGTCCAGGCGCGGGCTTGGTCGCTGAGGGTGATGCCGAGGCCGGGGCGGTCCGGGACGATCATCCGGCCGTCTTTGGTTTCGAGGCGTTCGTTGAACAGCGGGTCGAGCCAGTCGAAGTGCTCTACCCAGGGTTCGCGGGGGTAGGTGGCGGCGAGGTGGAGGTGGATTTCCATGGCGAAGTGCGGGGCTAGGCCCAGGCCGCGTTCGTCGGCGAGGGCGGCGAGTCGGAGGAATTGGGTGATGCCGCCGACGCGTGGGGCATCGGGTTGGATGATGTCGCAGCCGTTGGCGTTGATCAGGGCTTTGTGTTCGGCGACGGAGGCGAGCATTTCGCCGGTGGCGATGGGGGTGTCCAGGACGTGGGCGAGGTGGGCGTGGCCTTCGAAGTCGTAGGCGTCCAGCGGTTCTTCGATCCAGGCCAGGTTGAAGTCTTCGAGGCGGCGGCCCATGCGCAGGGCTGTGGCGCGGTCCCACTGTTGGTTGGCGTCGACCATCAGTGGAACGTCGGGGCCGATGTGGTCCCGGATGCCGGCGACCCGGCGGAGGTCTTCCGTGCTGTCCGGCAGGCCTACTTTGATTTTGATGCCGCCGATGCCTTCCTCGATGGACCGGCTGGCCCGGTCCTTGACCTCTTCGAGGGTGGCGTTGAGGAAGCCGCCGGAGGTGTTGTAGGTCCGCACCGAGTCGCGGTACGAGCCCAGGAGCTTGGCCAGGGGCAGGCCCGCGCGTTTTGCCTTCAGGTCGTACAGGGCGATGTCGACGGCGGCCAGGGACTGGGTGGCGACGCCGGAGCGGCCCACGGAGGCCCCGGCCCACAGGAGTTTGGTGTAGATCCTGGCGATGTCGTTGGGGTCCTCGCCGATCAGGCCCTCGGCGACCTCTTTGGCGTGGGCGTACTGTGCCGGTCCGCCGGCCCGTTTGGAGTAGCTGAAGCCGATGCCCGAATGCCCGAGTTCGGTGGTGATCTCGGCGAACAGGAAGACCACCTCGGTCATGGGCTTCTGCCGGCCGGTAAAGACTTTGGCGTCGCTGATGGGGACAGTGAGCGGCAGGCGCGCGGTGGACAGCTTGACGTGCCGGATCAGATCGACAGTACTCATTGATACTCCTGGGAAAGGGGGCAACGTTACCCCGCTCACATATAATATAAGCTGAAAACTTGTATTACAAGATGCGCGGTCACTCCAGTCCCAGGCTTTGACGATCTACTGGGTTCCACTGGGGGACCGGATCCTCCCAGGCCAGGCACCCTCGACGACACGGTGGCGAGCAGCCGAGGGGCCCCCTATTTCCAGTAGGTGGAGATGCAGGCGAGGGGATCGCCCGATTTCGTCTCCGCCGTGCCGTTGTAGCCGGTCAAGAGGGCCGCCTTCCGTTCGTCTGCCGAGCCGTGCGGGGCCGTTCCGCCGGGGAGTGTGTCGCCAATGGACTCCAGGCCGGCAATGGCTTCTTCGTAGTCACCTGGCTCCAGCAGCCCTTCGTAATAGGCGGTGGCCATCCAATTGCCTGCGAAGCAGTCGGCTATGAGTTCAATGTTTTTTCCTTGCGGTGCGGCCGATATTGGCGCTTCCGGATGCAATTTGTTGTAACCCAGCTGGATCGCATTCTGAACGTGGTGGCCGAACTCGTGGGCCACAAGGATGGCGGCAGCAAAGTCACCCTTGGTCTTGCTGTTGCGTTCGAAGACGTCCCCTGTCCACATCTTCTGGAAGGTCGTGACGGGGAGAATAATTGTCCCGTCATGTTGGCTGTCGCTGTCCTTGGGGCAGTAATAAGAGTTCGGATGATCACTGGTGAGAGGCGCGGTGAAGCATTTGCTCGTGGTTGTCGTATTTGGCTCGATGAGGATGAAGTAAACGGACGGTTGAGGCAGGCCAACTGAAGGGAACCACTTCGCCCATTGGTTTCCTACATCGTCCATAACGAAATTCAGGTACTGCTCCACGGTGTACGAGTAGTCGCTACCCGGGATGACCTGGCTTTGCGGAGGCGCAGCACCGAGCGGTGCATCACCCAATGGGTCGCTCTCGATGCAATGGCCCGGGTTAAGCTTGTCGGTGCTTGAGCAACTGACAGTTGCTGTGGCGGTTGGCGGTTGAGCCGTGGGGGTGACGGTTTGCCTTTGCGCTGTAGGGGTGGCGGCCGGCGTGGGAGTTTCAAATTGCGGTTGGGCCGTGGTGGTCGCTGGGATCGTTGCGGAATCCGCCGTGGGAGCGGCAGAGGTTGCTGGGCCGGCGGGTGGCCCTTGGTTGGCAGGTGTGGCGGGCTGCGAACTGCAGCCGGATATGACCAGGGCGAGAAATGCGGTCATCGAGAGAAACTTTGCGATTTTGCGGGGGAGCGAATTCATTGTTGCCTCCTGGCAATTAATGACGAGCTGAATTCGGTGGGGAGCCCCTGCACTCCCTGCGGCGGATGGGAAAACCTGGATATTGGGGCCATGAAAGGCCGCTTTTGGGTCCGCCAATTCTAAGGATCATTTGGCGCGTATAGCTATTGTCCTGCCTCCCTAATCTGTTTTGGGGGAGTTAACTGGAGATCTCCGTACAATTCCGGGTTTGACACGCGGGCGGTGTCTGACAGGCGCCGATACCTACAACAGCCCTGTCTCGAAGCATCAGCCCATCGGGAATGAACACCGCCTGGCGCTTCTCGGGCACGCCGAAGACGGCCGTCTCTCCAGGGCGCCGTCGGCGGTGGCATCCGAGGGAGGGTTCACCACTTGGCCGGCGCGGTGGTAACCGTGATGAAATAACGGCATCCGCGCCGGCGTTTCTTCAATGAGTGGGAGTACGGCCAGGAGGCGCCAATGACCAGGATCCAGGTCATCATGGGAACAACCAGGACGTGCCGCTTCAGCGAACGTGTCGCCCCTTGGGTGCAGCAGCGGCTGCGGGAGCACGGGTTGGACGTGGAACTGCTGGATCTCCGCGACTATCCGCTGCCGTTCTTCGACCAAAAACCGCCGTCCGTCACCAGGCGTGACTACCCAACCGAGGCAATCGCGGCGCTGGGCCGCAAAATTGATGAAGCGGACGGGTTCGTCATCATGAGTGGTGAATACAACCACGGCTACCCCGCAGTGTTGAAGAACGCCATCGATCACACCTTCATCGAGTGGCAGCGCAAACCTGTTGGCTTCGTCGGCTGGGGCGGCGTAGGGGGAGCCCGGGTGATCGAACAACTCCGACTGGTGGCCGTGGAACTTGACATGGCAGCCATCCGCCAGGCCGTGCACATCCTGCCTGACGTCATACGCCCGGCACTGAAATCCAAAGACCCTGCTGACTTCAGCGTCTTCGAGCCTATCGAGCCCCGGCTCAAAGCTCTCGCCGAAGGGCTCAAGTGGTGGGCCGAAACCCTCGCCAAAGGCCGCGCCATCGACTACGAATGACGGGCTTGCCGCACCCGTGACACGGGTCGTCGTCGGTGACGACGACATGCCTGGGCACCAGAACCGCCGCCTTCGAGACCGCCTGGTTAAAGCGCAAACCCCGCATGTCTACCTACCGGGTTTATTTGCCGCGTTCTGTGAACTCATCATCGAGTTCGTAGTGGCGGAATTCCGTTTCGGGATCCGATTCGCCCGTAGTGACGATTTCATGATCGAGCTGTCGCTGGATCCTGCTGTCCAGTACCTGAACATCGTTATCGGTCATCACTTCCAGATCCTCCGGGAAGTCGTCGTCCGGGGTGAGGCGCAGCTTGTCCGTCATCTCTTGGCCATCCTTCAGGTACTGTCCCGATTAATCGTGTGTGGATCAGTGTACTGGGGCCTGGCCGCAGGGCGCGCGGGTGTCCAGAGCGTCTCGACCCACCGGCCTGCGGATGGAACTCCCGGACCGACATCCGCGGCGTCGATCTGCTGACGACGAGGCGAGGTCACAGGTGTGCGTGCTTCAGGGTGCCGTCTCATAGCCGATGAGCCAGTGGAGCCCGTGGCGGTCGACGACCTGGCCGTCCGCCGCGCCCCATGGCTTCGGGCCAAGGGGATCGACCACCCTGCCGCCCAAGGCGAGCTTGTCGAACCACTGGTGAAGAACGGCAGGTACGGCGGTTCCCAGCAGCGAGAGCATCAGCCCCTCAGATTGGACAGCATTCTCGCCGGTGGCCGCGTCCGCCCCGGCCACGGCGACCGGGCCTGAGAGGACGCCGTGGGCTATGGCATCCGGTGGTCCGTCATTCCGGCTGAACTCCCGGTACGTGAACAAGGAGAGTTCGCCGCCGAAAACGTCCGCGTAGAAACCAAGTGCTTCACGCGCCGTGCCGGGGAACATGACATAGATTTGCGGCGCCGTCATGGCCCACAGCGTACACGGCGTTTCTTGCCCAGGGGAGCGAGAACACGGTGTCTGGGCGGATGTTGCCGGGGGACCGCGGGTCCGACGAGTGTGGCAGGCACCACGGGCGCCGTTGCGCGCGGCAGCGGTGGTTCGAAGCTAGCGTGGAATGACCCCCAGCGATCCAGAGGACCATGAAAACCGCCCTTCTGCCTTCCAAAGCCCTAACGGCCGCCGTTGTCTTGCTGCTGGGTGGGTCATTAGCAGGATGTGACGCCACAGCCCACGCCTTCGACGACGGCCAGCCTGGCCCAGGCATCGCCTCAGGAGCAACTGTGCATGCCGAAGCTTCCGTTGACGCCGCGAGAGCTCTCGCCCAACTGGAAACCATCCAAGTAAAAGGTCGGGCGCCCAAGACCGGCTATACCCGCGATGAGTTCGGGCCGGCGTGGGCGGACGTCGACCACAACGGTTGTGATACCCGCAATGACATTCTTGGGCGTGATCTCCTGGACAAGACTTTCAAGCCCGGCACCAATGGCTGTGTCGTTGCCAGCGGCACCTTGGCCGACAAGTACACCGGCTCGAGGATCGGCTTCGTCCGCGGCCAGGACACGAGTTCCAGGGTCCAGATCGACCATATCGTTCCACTCAGTGATGCATGGCAGAAAGGTGCACAGCAGCTCAGTGAAGAGCGGCGCAAGGAATTCGCCAACGACCCGCTTAACCTCATGGCTGCGGACGGACCGACCAACGCCGCCAAGGGTGACAGCGACGCGGCAACGTGGCTGCCGCCGAACAAAGCCTTCCGTTGCGACTACGTCGCCCGCCAGACTACCGTCAAGGCCAAGTACAGCCTCTGGGTCACTCCGGCCGAGCATGATTCCATCGCCCGCACCCTTAAGGACTGCAATTAGAGGAGGTGCCTGCGTCGCCCGTCCTCTGATTCCTGGTTAGAGCCCGCATATGAGCTGCGAACGCCCAATGGAAAGTAGTTGCCAATTTGGAAACTACTTGTTTAGATGGACAGACATTCAACTGAGCGAGGAGTTTCCGTGACAAACCATCCAACCCCGGAGCAAGCCCGTGAGCAGCTCTCTGCCGTCCAGGCCCGCAGCATCACCTCAGAGCGGGACCGTTCGGTCCACGCCCTGGCAACGGCTGTGTTCGGTGCTACCACGGCCTTTTACATGGCGAGTCAGAATATCCTCGCCGGCGGCATGGCCCATGCCGTGAAGACCGTTGCCTTCATTGCCTTGTGGCTGCTCGTTGCCTGGTGGATCGAACGGGCAGCGAAAACGGTCCCTCGAAGGGCGAGGTTGTGGTCAAGGACAGGCATTGCAGGATCCTTCGTCCTGTCCTTGATCGCCGTTCTGCCCTGGCTCAACCATGCGTCCCAATCCGCCGACAACACGTGGCCCATGGTCGCTCTGGGCGCCGTCCTCGCCGCCGCCCCAGCCTTGGTGGCCGCTGCAGCTATCCGTTGGATCTCCAGGTGAGCAGTGCCGGCCAGCATGCCCGGCACAGGCTGGATGAGCACATTCACGCACCCGTCCGGTTCAGTATCGTTGCCGCCTTGGCGCAGGTCGACGAAGCCGAGTTCGCCCACGTCCGCGACACGATCGAGGTGACGGCCCCGGTGCTCTCCAAGCAGGCTGCCCAACTCGAAGCTGTCGGCTACATCAAAATCCGAAAAGGCTACGTCGGAAAACGCCCGCGGACCTGGCTCTCCCTCACGCCTGCCGGGCGGACTGCCTACCAGCACCACCTCGAAGCGCTCCGGTCCATCGCCGCCGGACTGTAGGGGCCCCTGCCTGGTACGCGACAGTGCGGGACGGTCAAGCAGGCACCGGAGAATCGAACGCCGAGGCCAACCGGCCGCCGGCCCCCCAAGCGAATGAGTGTGTGGATGGCCGGCTGCGCGCGTCTGCCACGGAGCTAACCAGCACGGCGGACGTGGAAGGCCGGGTGTCAGCGGGGGTTTTCGATCGACACGGTCTCCTGGTGTTCAGGAACGCGGACTTTCCAGCCAAGTTGACGCTTGATTCGGACACGGAGAGCGTCAGCGGCGTCCGGCTCCCCGTGCGTGATGTAGGTCATGTCTGGTGCCTGCGGGGCTGCCTGCATCCATTGGAGCAATTCATTGGAGTCCGCGTGCGCGGAGAGGCCTTCCATCTGGATGACTTCTGCTTCGATGTGGACATCCTGCCCGTAGATGCGGAGGTGTTTTCCACCTGCGGCGAGTGCTGCGCCGCGCGTGCCTCCGGCCTGGTATCCGCTAAGGATGATGGCATTGCGCTTGTCTGGGCCGTAGGCAGCGAGGTGGTGCAGGATCCGGCCGCCCGTGAGCATGCCGCTGGCGGAGATGATGATCATGGGTCCGCCGCGGAGGTTGAGCAGTTTCGATTCGTCCGCGCTGCGGATGGGCTTCGCGACCCTGTACATGGCTTCAAAGTCGTGCTGTGCCAGCCTGTGTTCCTCGCGGTGGCGCTGATACATACCGGAGGCGTCGATGGCCATCGGGCTGTTGAGGTATATGGGGATGGCGGGAATCGCATGCCGGGCCAGGAGGCGGGAGAGGTACAGGAGGACGGTCTCGGCCCGGCCGACGGCGAACGCGGCGATCATGATGACTCCATGTCGCTTGGCCACGCGGCTGATGATTTCGCCGAGTTCAGCTTCCGGGTTTCCTCCTGGGTGTGTCCGGTTGCCGTACGTGGATTCCGTGACAAGGACGTTAGCGGTCCCAAGGTCTCGTGGCGGGTACATCAGGGGGTCGTTCCTGCGTCCCAGATCGCCGGTGAAATGCACGGTGTGGCCTGCGAGTGCGAGGTGTACCTGTGCTGCCCCAAGGATATGCCCGGCCGGAAGGAATGTTGCCTCGATGCCCCCTGGCAGCAGGAAAGGGGAGTCGAAGGCCCGGGTTTGAAAACTGTCCAGCGACCGGACGGCGTCTTCAGCGGTATAGAGGGGCATGGGCGGATGGTGCGTTGACGATTCGGTGCGGTCCGCATACCGGGCTTCCTCCTCCTGGAGATAACCGCTGTCCGGGAGCAGGAGGGAACACAGTTCCGCGGTACCGGGTGTCGAGTAAACAGGACCGCGAAAGCCATCGCGTACCAAGGCGGGGATGTACCCGCTGTGATCCAGATGGGCGTGGGTGAGGACCACCGCATCGACACTCGCCGGGCTGACCTGCAACGGAGTGCGGTTTCGATCACGGAGGACCTTATAGCCTTGGAAAAGTCCGCACTCAACAAGGATCCGGTGATTTTGCGAACGGACCAAGTATCGGGAACCTGTCACCGTGTCCGTAGCGCCCAGGAACTGCAGCGCTGGTGGATGTTGCCCGCTCATACGTGCTCCTGATCCGCCTGGCTGGGTGACTCAACCATGCGCTCGACTCGTTGGCCGTAAAGGGCCACGCAGGGCCCCCCGTCCTTTCAGTAGATACCTGACCTGTGGGCGCCGACAGGGCCTAACGCCCCTGCCTCCGGGGAGGGAATCCTGGGTTCATGCCTGCACTCCGGATCCCTATCCCAAAATTGCGTCCATTTCCCGGCCCGCGATGTCCACGATGCGTTGCATGGCCGCATGTGCCGCCGCGGGTTCGCTGGCGACAACGGCCCGTGCGACTTCGAGGTGCAGGCGCAGCGGCTCTGGTTCGGGCCGGTCGGGCATCAGCCCGTGGTGGGTCCGGCCGGTCAGGACCTCTCCGATCGCCGATTCCAGGTTGAGCAGCATCTCGTTGCCGGACGCTTTGAGGATCAACGCGTGGAATTGGATGTCCAGGGGAAGAAAGGCTTCGAGGTCGCCGGCTTCGGCCGTGACTTCAAGTCCTGCCGCGAGTTCAAGCAGCAGGCGGCCGTCCTCCGCCGCTATCCGCGTGGCAGCGAGTTTTGCGGCCAGCGGTTCGACGGCGGAGCGGAGCTCGGTCAGTGACCTGAGCTGGGCTGCCCTGCCTGAACCATTCAGCCGCCACCTGACCACGAGCGGATCGAAAACGTTCCATTCGGACTGGGGGCGGATGGATACGCCCACGCTGCGGCGGGAGGTCACCATTCCCAGCGTTTCCAGGACGCGCAGGCCTTCGCGGAGCACGGATCGCGTGACGTCGTACTGCTGCTCCATGTCTTCGGAGCGGAGCACCAGTCCGGTGGCCAGCTTGCCGGACGTAATGTCACTCCCGAGCCGCTCGACGATCGCAGAATGCCTGCTGACGTGCCGGGCGGTCCCTGGTTGATCAGTCATCGCAGCGTCCCCCTTTGGGCCGGAGGCACGTCAATTTGCTGGCAGCGCCGCCGGGTTCCATAAATCGTATTTAGTGTGTACGGTGATCCACAGCATATTTGGCGGTCCGGTCAAAAACAAATAGTTCCCGGTTCCGCCCCAACCCAAGGAAACCCATGACACCCCTCCTCCTTCCTGCGGCAGCGCAGCCCTGGAACGGCCACGACACCCAACTCGTGGTGGTCGCCGCGATCGGCATCGCCCTCATCGTGCTGCTGATCGTCAAATTCAAGCTTCATCCCTTCCTGTCACTGGTGCTCGGCTCGGCCTTTGTCGGGCTGGCGTCAGGCGTCGGCTTGGACAAGGTCATCAGCAACTTCGAAGACGGCGTGGGCAACACCCTGAAGGAAGTGGGCCTGCTGATTGCCCTGGGCGCGATGCTGGGCAAACTGCTTGCCGATTCCGGCGGAGCAAACCGCGTGGTGGACACCTTGCTTGGCAAGGTCTCCCCGAAGCTCCTGCCGTGGGCCATGGCCCTGGTGGCGGTGATCATCGGTCTGCCGATGTTCTTCGAGATCGGCCTGGTCCTCCTGTTGCCGGTCATCGTGCTGGTCGCCCAGCGGTCCGGCGGAAAGTTGATGCGCGTCGCCATTCCAGCCCTTGCCGGCCTCTCCGTGCTCCACGGACTGGTCCCGCCGCACCCCGGCCCCCTGGTTGCCATTTCCAGCCTGAACGCCCCGCTCGGCATCACACTTGCCCTCGGCCTCCTGATCGCCATCCCCACCGTCATTATCTGCGGACCGCTTTTCGCGATCTACGCCGCCCGCTGGGTCCCCGTCGACGCACCGAAGCTGGCCGGCGGTATCGACACCGAACACACGCAGGCGGACCCGGACGCCAAACGCCAGCCGACCTTCCTCGTCACCCTGCTGACCATCGTCTTCCCTGTCGTGCTCATGCTCCTCAAGGCCATCGTTGACATCATTTCCCCGGACGCCAAGAACCCCAGCGCGGCACGCGTGTTCTTCGACTTCATCGGTGAACCGCTCGTCGCCATGACCCTCGCCGTGCTCCTGGCCCTGGTGACCTTCGGCTACGCCGTCGGCTTCTCCGGCAACAAGATCGGCGGCAAGATCGGTGCCTCCGTGGGACCGATCGCCGCGGTGATCCTCATCGTCGGCGCCGGCGGCGGGTTCAAGCAGACACTGATCGGCGCCGGCGTCGGAGACGCCGTCGCGAAATGGGCCACCGGCGCGAACATCTCGGTGCTGGTCCTCGGGTTCCTCATCGCCGTGGCCATGCGGCTGGCCACGGGTTCGGCCACGGTGGCAACCGTCACAGCGGCCGGCATCGTCGCCCCATTGGCCACGTCCCTTTCCCCGGCGCACGCAGGCCTGTTGGCACTCGCGGTGGGTGCAGGATCGCTGTTCCTCTCCCACGTCAACGACGCCGGATTCTGGCTGGTCAAGGAACTCTTCGGCCTGACCGTGGGCCAGACCTTCAAGACCTGGTCAGTGATGGAGACGCTGATCTCGCTCGTCGGCTTCGGCCTGGTGATGCTTCTTTCCGTGGTGATTCCATGACGCAGGATCCAGTGCCCGCACCAGGGCAGGACCAACAGCCCGTCCTCGTCATCATGGGTGTCTCAGGTTCCGGCAAGTCCACGGTGGCAGGCATCCTCGCCGGCCAGCTTGGTTGGGACCTTGAGGAGGGCGACGATCTCCATTCACCTGAGAACATCGAAAAGATGGCGTCCGGCATCCCGCTGACCGATGACGACCGTTGGCCCTGGCTCGACACGATCGCCTCCTGGATCATCGAACACACCATGGCCGGGATACCAGGCATCATTACCTGCTCAGCGTTGAAGAAGATCTACCGTGACCGGCTCCGTGAGAAGAACGTCGTCTTTGTGCATCTGTCTGGCTCCAAGGAACAGATCGCACGGCGCCTGACGAGCCGCATGGACCACTACATGCCGGCCACCCTGCTGGATTCACAGATCGCCACCCTGGAACCTCCGGGACCGGAGGAAAATACCGTCGTCATCGACGTGGGCCGCACTCCCGCAGAGGAAGCAGCCGAAATCGTCCGCCGTTTGGGCCTTTCCCCTGCCGCAGGCTCCTCGGCCCTCGGCCACCCCAGGCCGGGCACGTCATCCGCCGGCACGTCCGCTGCCGGAAGCGACGGCTAGGGCCACCTCAGGAGTGGCCACAAAATGCAGCGCGCCAATGGCGCGCTGCATTTTTCTTTGCCCGGAATCGATCCGCCGCATTTCGGGTAGTTTCCTATCGCGTTCTCGGGGTACATCTTCACGCCGCATCTCGTGATGGTGCACCTGTTGAAGGCCCGGGTGTTTCAGTGCTCCCGGTCAGCAGTCGTCGACAATCTTGCCGAGGACACCGCCGATGGCGCCGCCGACGGCCGCGCCGCCCGGCCCCCCGAAGTATCCTCCGATGATGGCTCCCGCCCCGGCCAGGGTCCCTTGCCAGTTGCCGCCTGATTTTTTGTAGACGACTGTGGTCTGTCCACCGGAACTGGTTGGCACGTAGGAGCCCATGGCGCCGGATGCATAGGACAGCGCCACGGGGGTGGCGTTGCCGCGGACCAGGAGCTCTTCGTACGCCTTCTTGACCTCGGTGTGGGCCGCGGCAGCGTCGTGTTTGCCGCCCGTGACGGCGTATCCCAGTTCGCAGATGCGCGTCAGCACGGGCAGCTCCGATTCGGTGACGAACTGAAGCTCAAGGAGTTTGTTGAGGACGATCTTGTCGGCCTTGAGACGGTCGCCGCCTGCCTCGGCCATGATCCTCTTGACTTCCCTCCCCGCGGCGCTTTGCATCTCGCTGACGCCGATCCCAAGGAGAGGTTCGAAAGTGGTCATTGGAACGCCTTTCTGCTGGATGGTGTGTACGCGGGCACCCGCGTTCTCGCAGTTTGCTCCCGCCGCGCGCTCGATGGAAGACCGCACTTAAAGTCCCCGGCGCCGGACCAGGGTGACTTCCCGGCGGGCACCGCATGCCGGGACCGGCCGCCTCAAGGGGCCGCCCTGGACTGGCACCGCGGGGAGGTTCAGGCTCCGCCCGTCGCCTGGACCTGCCGCAGGATCTCGTCCACCACGTCATGGAGCGGCGCGGTGGCGTCGATGGCGATGCCGCCAGGCGGGATGTCCTCCCGTGTCCTGTGCAGCTGCTCAATCAGTGCCCGCTCCGCCGGCCGCCCACCCCATTCCTCATCGGGGCGCCCGTCAAGCCGCCGTTTCAGCGTCTCCAGGTCCACCTCCAAGACGAAGACGCCGTCAAACAGGTGGATGAACTTTCCGAGGTTTCTTGAACCGCCGCAGAAAAAGGTCACTGCCTCACTCCGGTCCGAGGCGAGGGCTTCCACGTCGCCCACCCGCCAGAGGTGGTGATGATGCGCAGCGGCGCCGGTGATGCCCGCCTGTGGTTCGCCGGTTTCCGGATCACCCTGGTAGGCCAGCTCCCGGTCGCCATTGATGGCTTGGAAGCCGCGCCGCCGCAACTCGTTGCATACGGCGGTCTTTCCGGTCCCTGAACCACCTTCCACCAGGTAATTCCTTCTGCCCATGCCTGATGGTACCCAGCCGTCAACCGGCTGCGGCCGGAAATGGTTTGATTGGTCAGTGCTCCGTTTCAAACGCTACCTGGTTCTCTGCCTCTTCCTGGTGGGCGTTATGACCGCGTTCTCGTTCTGGGCCATCGGGCAGCCGGGCGCTGACGCACACGGGGCCTTTTCGCCGCCGCCCCGGGCGGCCGTAAAGATGGATGCGTTGTCCGCCGGCATGACGACGGCGGTGAAGGTGACCAGGACCCCGGACGGTGGGTGGCTCGCGCAGGCGGCCGCGCAGACCGGGATCCCCGCTACCGTGCTGCGCGTGTATGTTGCCGCAGCTGCTGCTGCCAACGATTCCAATCCTGGCTGCGGGATCGGCTGGAACACGGTGGCGGCCGTGGGCTTCGTCGAATCGGCGCACGGAACTTACGGCGGCGGGAGCCTGGACAAGGACGGTCACGCAACGGGCCCCATTGTGGGCCCAAGCCTCAACGGCGCCGGCTTCGCCGCCATCCCTGACACGGACGGCGGTGCCCTGGATGGTGACGCCCGCTGGGACCATGCCGTTGGACCGATGCAGTTCATCCCTTCCACCTGGAAGATGGCGGGCCTGGACGGAAACGGCGACGGCCTGGCGGATCCGTTCAACCTGGACGACGCCGCCCTCACCGCCGCGACGTACCTGTGCGGCCACGGCCGCGACCTGACCACAGCGCAGGGGTGGACTAATGCCATCTACTCGTACAACCAGTCAGATGCCTACATCCGGCAGGTGCGCGCCCAGGCCACTGCCTATGCCGCGAAGACGGGCACGGCCGAGTAGCACAGAATTAAGGGCGTGGTTAGACACCTGCCAGGGCAATCCGCCACACCCGCACGGCAGGTAGTCTGGGCGCGTGGACTTCTCCTGCGAACTCGCCAACGGCATCGTGCTCCGTCCCGTCCACCTGTCTGACGCCGCGCCGCTGGCCGCCGCGTTCCAGGCCAACCGCGCTTACCTCGCACCGTGGGAACCGGTCAGGCCCGAGGAGTTCTACACGGTCCAGGGCCAGCATGACGTCCTCACCCGGCGGGTGAAGGACCTCGACGACGGCACCGCACTCCCGATGGTCCTCGTGGCGGACAAGGCAGTGGTCGGCCTGCTGACCCTGAGCTCGATCGTCCGCGGCGCCTTCCAAAACGCCCACGTGGGTTACTGGACCGCACAGGACGCCCAAGGGGGAGGGCTCATGACGTCGGCGCTGGCCGCGGCGATGATCATTGCCAAGGCCCAACTCGGCCTGCACCGCCTCGAGGCGGCCACGCTCCTGCACAACACGGCATCGCAACGGGTGCTGGAGAAGAACGGCTTCGAGGCGTACGGCACCGCCCGGGCCTACCTGCGGATCGCCGGCCAGTGGCAGGACCACCGCATGTACCAGCGCATCCTTTAAGAGCGCCGTACCGCGGCAGCCGCTGCCGCTTTGAGACGCGGGGAGCCTACTTTTCGTCCGGCCCAAGGTCCGGGCCGGACACGAACTGCGCTGCGCGGGTGGCGCTGCCTTGCAGTTCGAGAATGGCGAGTTCGTTGCTGCCGGCCCGGATCAGGGGCCCTGGCACGTAGAGAGTGCGCTGCGGCCCGCGGCTCCAGTAACGGCCCAGGTTGAAGCCGTTGATGAAGGCGTTGCCCTTGGTCCATCCGTCCAGCCGCAAATACCGGTCGCCGGGAGCGTCGGCCGTGAAGGTGGCGAAGGAGACGGAAGGTCCGGCCACGCCGCCGGAGCCGTGCGGCGCACCGCCCCCGGAACCGGGCAGCGGCACTGCAGCGGCCCGGAAAGCCGCAAGGGACGAAAGGTCCACACGCCGGATGGTCCAGTCCGCAAGCTCAACGCCATTCAGCAGCGCCGGCCCGATCAGGCCCTTGGCTTCGCCGATCCTTGGCCCGTAGTTGACCCGGCCCTGGTCTTCGACCAGGATCTGCAGTTTCCCACCTGACGGCAGGACGATGGTGCGCTCGCCGAGTTCGCGGGCCAGGACACCCGCCGGGATGCCGTCCAGGAAGAACTGGGCGCGGTCTCGCACGTCGCTGAAGGTGAGGACTCCGGCGTCGGGCATGTGCCGTTCGTAGAGGACGAACCCCCGGTACTGGCCGGTGGCCTCGCCCGGTGGCACGGGGCCGGGGACCGCTGCGGCGGGCAGGGCGCCGGCAACGTCCAGCAGCGCGGCGCTCGACCCCACAACCACCGCCGCCTCGGCAGCGGCCGGGCGCCGCGAAGGGACCTCCGGAGGAACGGGGAAATGTTTGGCTATGACCTCGCGGAACGCAAAGTACTTGTCGGTGGGGTATCCGTCCTCGGACAGCGGGGCGTCATAGTCGTAGGAGGTGATGGTGGGTTCGTAGATGCCTTTGTCGTTCGCGCCGTTGGTGAATCCGAAGTTCGTGCCGCCGTGGAACATGTAGATATTCACCGACGCCCCGGCGGACAGCAAGGTGTCCAGCTCGGCGGCGGACGCGGCGGCGTCCGTGGTGTGGTGGTGCGTTCCCCAGGTGTCGAACCAGCCGTTCCAGAACTCTGCACACATGAGCGGGCCGTCCGCCTGCCGTTCCCGCAGGAACGCAAGCCGCTCGGCGGCGCGGGAACCAAAAGTGCCGGTCTTGTGCAGCCCTGGCAGTGAGCCGTCCTCGATCATGGTCCCGAACGGCTGGTCGCAGGTAAAAAGGGGAACGTCCACGCCTGCCCGCCTTGCGACGTCCACCAGGTGTTGCAGGTACGCCTTGTCCGAGCCGTATGCGCCGTACTCGTTCTCGATCTGGAACAGGATGACCGGCCCGCCGCGGGTGGCCTGCCGCTCCGCGACGATGGGCAGCAGGTTCTCCATGAAACCATCCACCGCCGCCAGGTAACGGGGTTCGCTGCTGCGGATACCGATGGAGGGATCGGTGAAAAGCCACGCCGGCAGTCCGCCGTTGTCCCATTCCGCGCAGATATACGGCCCCGGCCGCACGATGGCCCGCATTCCTTCCGCGTCTGCCAGGTCCAGGAACCGGGCAAGGTCCAGGCCGCCGCCGGTCCGGAACACTCCGGGAGCGGGGGAGTGCTCGTTCCACGGCACGTACGTTTCGATGGTGTTCAGGCCCATCAGCCGCGCCTTGCGGATCCGGTCTGCCCAAAGGTCCGGGTGGACGCGGAAGTAGTGGATGGCCCCGGAGAGGATGCGGAACGGCTCCCCGTCCAGCAGGAAGTCGCGGCTGCCGATGGCAAAGGTGTGCACGGAGGGAATCCTAGGAAGTACGCAGGACGGAAGAGTAGGCATAGGCGGCGTTGCTCCAAGCCACAAACAGCAGCGGTGCCGGTGCCAGGGCCACGCCCAGGACCGGTTGCAGCACGGCCGCGGAGGCAATGATCCCCAGCAGCACCAGCATGGCCAGGCTCAGGTACCAGCGCTGGACGGACAGGTAGAGGGACGCCTTGAGCAGGCTTTTCAGCCCGCTGCCGGGAAGGAGTACGACGCCGGCAATCGCCATCACGGCCACGCTCACGGTCATCGCGGCGGCCACCACGATCACGGGCACCAGGAGTGCGGCGGCCGGCATGGACTGCACGATCGCCAGGTCCACGCCAAGGAAGAGCAGTACCGCCACGGCCGCGACTCCGAGCAGGGCCGCCCGACGGAAACCGCGCCGGTAGCCCCGCAGGAAGGAGGCCACCGGCTTGGCCGCGGCGCCGTCGTCGCGCAATGCCTGGAAGGAGGCGAAGAGTCCGGCGAGCGACGGCGCAACGGTGACGCACAGCGCCAGGAAGAAAGGCCATGCCGCGGCCGGATCCGCCACCAGGGCAAGGCACAGCACCAGCGGGGCGTTGGCGAGCGCCACGAGCACATTACCGGCCAGGAAGGTGTAGATGAAGCCGAAAATGCTGCCGAACGCGTCGAACCCGGGGCTGGGGATGCGCCCGGCCAGGCCGCGCCGCGGGGGCCCACCCGGCCGGGACGTGTGGTCCTGCGCCACGGAGGTCATCCCTTCATCCCGCTCGTGGCGATGCCCTGGATGAAGTACCGCTGCCCGATGAGGAAGATGGCCAGGATGGGGATCACCGAGATGACGGACCCGGTCATGATCATGGCGTACTCGGCGTCGAACTGGCCCACGAAGGAACGCAGCCCCAGCTGAACGGTCCAGAGCCGGTTGGAGGTGAGGTAGATGAACGGGCCCATGTAGTCGTTCCACGTGTTCACGAACGTCAGCAGTGCCAGGCTGGCCAGCGCCGGCTTGGACAGCGGCAGGATCACCCGGGCCCAGATCCCGTATTCGCTCAAGCCATCGATCCGGGCGGCTTCGCACAGTTCATCAGGGATGGTCATGTAGTACTGCCGCATCAGGAAAACACCGAATGCGCCGAACGCCTGGAGCAGGATCAGGGCGTTGAAGCTGTTGGTCAGGCCCAGGTTCTGCATCATGATGTACTGCGGCACCATGTAGGCCTGCCAGGGCACGGCGATGGTGCCGATGTAGCAGAGGAACAGGACGTCCCGGCCCGGGAAACGGACCTTGGAGAAGCCGTAGGCTGCCAGCGATCCGGTGACCACCTGCAGGCAGGTGATGATCACGGCCAGGTACAGCGAGTTCTGCAGGTACCCCATCATGGGGATCCGGGTCCAGATGTCCGTGTAGTTGCTCCACACGAACTCGCTGGGAATCCACTGGATGGGCACCGTGAGGACCTGGTTGTTTTCCTTCAGCGAGGAGGAGACCATCCAGATGAACGGCACCATGAGCGCCACCACGAGCACGGCCAGCACGGCGTAGATGACAAGGTCTGTGGTGCGTTTTTTCTGCTCCCGCGGTGAACGGCGGCGTTCGGTGCGGCGGTCCTCTTCGGCGGTGTTCGGGGGAAGCCCGATTCCCAGGAGCCGGGACTCGGCCTTGAGGTCTTCGGCCATGTTGGTCATCAGCGTTCCCTCCGCTGTTGGATCTTGAACTGCAGGACGGTGACCGTCAGCACGATCAGGAACAGCACGAGCGAGATCGCGGACGAGTAGCCGAACTTCCCCTCGCCGATGCCCTCCTGGTAGATGAGCTGGGACAGGACCGTGGTGGAGCGGCCGGGACCGCCGTTGGTCATCACCACGATGAGGTCGAAGACCTTGAAACTGGAAACCGTCAGCATGACCACCACGAAGAACGTGGTGGGCCGCAGCGACGGAATGGTGACGTTCCAGAACCGCTGCCAGGCGCTGGCGCCGTCAACCTCCGCGGCCTCGTAAAGTTCCGAGGGGATGGCCTGCAGGCCCGCCAGGTACAGCACCATGTAATAGCCCATGTCCCGCCAGACGCTGGTGATGATGACGGCGGGAAGTGCCCAGTCCGAGCTGGAGGTCCAGCCCGGCGCGTTGGCGATGCCGATCGCGTGCAGGAACTGGTTGATGGGTCCGTTGTCCGGGCTGAAGAGCATGTTCCAGACGACGGCGACGGCCACCAGGGAGGTGATGTACGGGAAGAAGATGGCCACCCGGAAGAAGCCGATGCCTTTGAGCTTGCGGTTCAGCAGCATGGCCAGCAGCAGGGCCAGGGCCATGGTCAGCGGCACGTGCCCGATCGCGTAGACCACGGTGTTCCGCAGGGCCACCCAGAAGGAGTCGCTGGCCAGCATCCGCTGGAAGTTCGCCAGTCCCACCCACTTGGGGGCACTGAAGGAGGTCCATTCCATGAAGGAAAGGGCGAATGCGGCCAGCACCGGGATGAGCGTGAAGGCCAGGAATCCCAGGAAGTTCGGCAGGATGAACGTCCAGCCGATCAGGGTGTTGCGCCGCGCCTGTTTCCGGTTGCCCCGGCCGGGAGCCGGGGCTGCAGCGGGCGCGGCGGCCGGGGTGATGGTTTTGGTTGTCATGGCTGCCTGTTACTGGCCCAGGACTTCGCTCTTGACACGCTTGCCCATCTCGGCGATTCCGTCGGCAACCGACTTCTCACCGACCATGATGAGGTCGTGCTCCTGGTTCAGGATCTTGTCCGTGGCCGCGGACTTGTCGCTGACCGGCATCTCCAGGGCGGTGCTGTCCGGCGCGAATGCCTTCTTGGACAGGGTATCGGTGGGCATGCCGTCGAGCTTGAAGTAGGCGTCCGTCACGGCGTCGTCCTGGAGGGCCGGGACCACGCCCACCTTGGAGATGGCCTTGGCTCCTTCTTCGCCGGCGGCCCACTCGATGAACTTCCTGGCCTCGTCGGAGTGGGTGGCGTTCTTGTTCACGGCGAAGGCGGTGGGGGAGCCGAAGGTGGTGGTTTTGCCGTTCGAGTCCTTCTGCGGCATGGGTGCAAGGCCCCAGTTGACGTTGGTCTTGCCGTCCTTCTTGGCCTGCAGCAGGCCGGCGATGTACCAGGTGCCCATGGGCATCATGGCGGCCTGGCCGCTTTCGAACATGGTCCTGTAACTGGTCTTCTGGCTCTTGGCCGTTGCGTAGTCCAGGGAGGCGCCGCTCTTCTGCAGGTCAAGGGCCATGGTGTATTGGTCCTTGAAGTAGCTGTAGTCGCCGCTGTTCTGGTCCTTGCCGTTCTGGGCCGCGGAGATGGCTTCCACCACCGAGCGCCAGATGTGCTGGTAGGTACCGTAGACCTTCTTGCCGTCGGGGGCGGTGCCGCTGAGTTTCTTGGCGATCTCGGCGTACTTGTCCCAGGTCAGGTCCTTGGGGTCGTCGATGCCGGCCGCCTTGAAGAGGTCCTTGTTGTAGTAGAGCAGCCAGAAGTCCTGGCGGTACGGGGCCGCGTAGTACTTGCCGTTGATGTTGAATGCGTCAAGGGTTGCCAGCTTGTCCTTGCCCACGGCGTCCACCACGTTGTTGATTTCCTGGAGCTGGCCGTTGTTCGCGTAGCGGGCATAGTCGATGACGTTCTTCATGGTCAGGACGTCGGTGGTGTCGCCGCCGGCCAGCATGGTGGTGACTTTCTGCGGATAGTCGTCGGCCAGGATGTCAACGGGTTCGATGTGGACGTTGGGGTGGCTGGCTTCGTAGCCGTCGAAGAGGGCCTTGAATTCCGGTGTCCCTGCGTAGTTCCACACGGATACCGTCAACGTGGTCTTGCCGTCCTGGGCCTGCGGTGCCGTGCCTGCGGCCCCGGCGCATCCGGACAGGCCGAGGCCTGCGGTGACGGCCAGCGCCATGGCGGTGAAAGTCCTGCGCTTCATTGCGTTCTCCTTTGAGGTTTTGGTTGTGTGCGGCGTGAGGTTGTTCAGGCGCTGAGGGAGAGGTCTGCTGAGACCACTTGCGCCGCGAGTTGCTGCCCGGTCAGGTAGCGTTCAAGGTCGTTCAGTGCTGCATCGGACATCCGCCGGGTTTCCGTTCCCAGGGAGCCTGCGATGTGCGGAGTGATCTCCACGTTGGGAAGGTCGTAGAGAATCGAGTCCGCCGGGAGCGGTTCGGGTTCGGTGACATCCAACAAGGCCTGGATCCGGCCCGTGGCGCACTCGGCTTCGAGGGCCTTGGTGTCCACCAGTGAACCCCGCGCGGTGTTGATCAGTGTTGCGTGGTCCTTCATGGCCTGCAGCTCGGCGGACCCGATCATGTGCCGGGTTTCCGGCAGGGCCGGGGCGTGGACCGTGACGATGTCCGAGGACTCCAGCAGCTCCTGCAGGGACACCAGTTTCCCGCCGGCGTCCGCCACGGCCGCGGAGTCCGCATGGGGGTCGCTGACCAGGCAGGTCACGTCCTGCAGCTGCTGGACCAGCCGGACCACCCGGCGGCCGATGCGGGAGAACCCGATCACGCCGATCACCCGGCCGATGTTGCCCAACTCCCCGCGTGACGTGGCGTAGCCCCAGTCCTCGCGGTGGATGCGTGCGTCGTTCGCGAGCACGTGGGCCTTCTTGCCGGCCAGCACGATCGAAGCGAAAGTGAACTCGGCTACCGGGATGGCGTTTGCGTCGGCGCCGTTCGTCACCACGATGCCGCGTTTCCACAACTCCGGAGTGACGAAGCTGCGAACTGTACCGGCACAATGGAACACCGCACGCAGGTTGGGCATCCGTGCCAGGGCAGGCGCGTCGAGGCGGGGCACCCCCCAGCTGGTCAGCAGGATTTCGACGTCGGCCAGGTGGCCGGTGATCGCCGGGTTGTCCAGGGAATCGGTCCACGGCGCTTTGCCCAGGTCCACCAGGCCCGCCAGCCGGTCGAGCCGCAGGGAATCGAACTGGTCGGCAAAGGTTCCCTGGTTCATGACCAGCAGGGCCTTGGGTTTACGCGACATTCGGGCCTCCTTTCTTCATTGGTTGGAGAGCGGATCGGGCCGCTGTTCATGTCTTGCATCACATCTAACAATCAGTACATACTCATGAACAAGACAGAACAACCAAGATGATCTAGATCACCCTCAAACGATCATGATCGAACAACAGAATCGATTTTTGATGCCTGTTCCGTTAATCCCCGGCGCGGCAACGCCGCCCGGCGCCCCCCTTGCATCGGCGTGGGGGACGCACGCCCGGCCGGATGAGCTGCTGCGCGCCCTCGAGGGCGCGGAGGCCCGCATCACCGTCCGCCCGTCAGGCGATCGAGCCTGGCGCGCTGTGTCCGGAACCAGCCTGGCGGCGCTGCAGCATCAGGCGGTCCTGGAACACGGAACGCCTTGGCCGCAACCGCTGGTTTCCCACTACGCGCGCTACTTCCGTGACGGCAACCGCACCGCCTACGAGGATCTGGTGGCTGCCAGGCAGCAGAGACTCACCCGAGCCGTGGTGATGGCCCTGACCGCTGCCGACGGTGATGAAGCTGACGGGTGGCTTGACGATGTTGTGGACGGCGCCTACCTCCTCTGCGAGCAAAGCTCCTGGTCCTGGGCGGCACACGACGACGTATTCCGCTGCTCCGGGGACGTGGTTCCTGACCGGGGGCGGCCGTTCCTCGACCTGGGCGCCGGCGAGGTGGCCGCACAGCTGGCCTGGCTTGACCACGTCCTCGGTGCCCGCTTGGACAGCCGGGCGCCCGGCCTGCGGAAGCGCCTGCGCGAGGAAGTCCACCAACGCGTGATCCAGCCCTTCCTGGAACGGCTCGACTGGCACTGGCTGGGCCTGGACGGTGACGTCCACAACTGGAATCCGTGGATCCATTCGAACCTCATCGTCGCGGCGCTGTTCCTGGTGGACGATTCCCGCCTGCAGGCCCGGGTCCTGGCCCGCTGCATCGAGGGGATGGACCGTTTCCTGGCCGCCATTCCGGCGGACGGCGCCATCGACGAAGGTTTTGCCTATTGGTGGAATGGGGCGGGCCGCGCCTTGGAGGGCCTGGCGCTGCTGGAGGAGGCCACCGCGGGCGTCCTCGGTGCCGGCTTGCCGGTGATCCGGGAGCTCGTTGCCTTCCCGCACCGGATGCACATCGGCGGCCACTGGTTCCTGAACGTGGCGGATGGGCCCGCACGCGCCGCCACGGCCCTTCCGTGGGACATGCTCCACCGCTGGGCAGTGCGCCTGGGGGACGATGACGCGGCACGGCACGCGGCCTCGATGCTCTCCGGAGCGCCGGATGCGGCCGCCGGGTTGGGCCGCGTCCTGCATTCGCTGTTCCGGAGTGCGTCGGCGCCCGGGCGTCCCCAAGGCGTCAATGGCGCCTTCCCGCTGGTGGCGTTCACCTACCTGCCGTCGGTCCAGATCATGGTTGCCCGGGAAACGGCAGGTTCCACCCGCGGCCTCCTCCTCGCCGCCAAGGGCGGCCACAACGGCGAGCACCACAACCACCGCGACGTCGGATCCGTGGTGGTTGCCGTGGACGGCACCCCCGTGCTGGTGGACGCCGGCCAGCCCACGTACACCGCAAAGACGTTTGGTCCGGACCGCTACGATATCCGCGCCATGCAGAGCAACTGGCACAACGTCCCTGCCCCGTTCGGCATGGAGCAGGGAACAGGCAGCGGGTTCGCCGCCGAAGTCCTCGGGTTGCCCACGGCGGAGCAGCCACGACTCCGACTCGCCCTGGGGGCAGCCTACGGGCTGCAGCCGCACCAGTGGATCCGCACGTCCACCCTGGACCGGGTCATGGGCCGGGTCACTATTGCCGACCACTGGGACCTCCCTGCCGGCCCGCACAGTGAAGGCCCGCACGCTCCAGCACCGGATGGAGCGGCGTCCGACGTCGACATCACGTTCCTGGCCTCCGGCACCGTCCGTGTCGGTCCGGCGGGCAGCGCGGAAGTCCACCCGGCCGGTATTCCCGGCACGGACTGCGGAGGCGCCGCGGCAACCGGGCGGGGAGCCGCCTTGCGCTGGGAGCCTGGATCCGCCGTCGTCCTCGTGGATGAATGGCACCTGGAAGACCCGCTGCTGTCCGTCGTCTGGGGACCGAAACTCACCCGCCTGCGCTTCCGCGCGCCAACCCCGTCCGGCGCCCCAGGCGCATTCACCCTCACTGTGGAGGCAACACCATGAGTCCTGAGCCATCCGCCGGAGCGGAAGGAAAATCGTTGTTTTCCCTGCAGCGCCGGGAACGGCTCATGGAGGAGCTGCGCGCCCATGGCGCCATCACCGTCAGGGACATTGCGGCGCGGTTCGGGGTCAGTGAGCTGACCATCCGCCGCGACGTGAACACCCTGGCGGATGAAGGGCTGGTGTCCCGGGTCCACGGCGGTGCCACACTGCCCAGCCCCCTGGACCGCACCGCGGCGGGCCGGCCGGCCAACCACAGCTATTCGATCGGCATGGTGGTCCCGTCGCTGGACTACTACTGGCCGCAGGTGATCAGCGGGGCGCGTGCCGAAGCGGAAGTCCAGAACCTCCGGATCCTGGTCCGCGGCTCCGCCTACGACGCTGCAGACAACCGGCGGCAGGTCCAGGCCCTCCTGGATACCCAGAACATCGACGGACTGATCGTGGCACCGGACATGGGCGGGGAGCACGGGCAGGAGCTGCTGCGGTGGCTTAACGCGCTGCCCATCCCGGTGGTCCTGGCCGAACGCCGCTCGCCGCCCGAGGTTCCGGCGCACCGGCTCGAGTGGGTGGCCACGGACCATGCCTTTGGCGCCGGCATGGCCGTACGGCACCTGTGGCAGGAAGGGCACCGGCGGATCGGCTGCCTGACGGACTCCTCCAGTCCCACCAGCCCGCACGTCGTCCGGGGTTGGCAGCAGGCCCTCACCGCGCTCAAGATTCCAGTCCAGGGAGCCGTCCTCGAAGACTCCGTGAAACAGGTCAACGGTGACCGGGCACAGCACTTCGACCAGGTGCTGGCACTCTGCTCCGCAACCGGTACCACCGCCATCTTGGTGCATTCGGACACCCAGGCGGTCGCATTCGTCCAGCACTGCGTGGACCGTGGACTTGCCGTGCCGGGGGACATCGCTGTGGTGGGATATGACGACGAGGTGGCCTACCTCGGCGAACCCGCCATTTCAGCCGTCCGCCCGCCCAAGCAGTACGTGGGCAAGGTGGCGGTCCAGCTCGTGGCCGCCCGGCTCGCCGAGGGCCGGATGCGGCCTGTGCACCGGGTGGAACTGAATCCCGACCTGATCCTGCGTGATTCATCGGTGGGGGCGCCGCGCGCTGCCACGGGTGCGCTGCTGGACTCGCCGTAATCACGATGCCGCTCCGCGGGCCGCCCACTGCCCGGCCCGCGGGCAACACACACCCCTAGGAATCCATGCCTGTCCCTGCACGTCCCCTCGCCCTTGTCCTTCCCCCGCTGGACCGGGACTTGTCGCCCTACACCGGCCTCACCCGTGAGCACTGGTGCGCCTACGCGGACCACCTCCTGCGCTCGGCGCACAGATTCGCCACCGACGACCACGCCAACCTGTTCCTGCCGGGCGCCACCAGCGCCTACGGTCGCCGAAGCGACTCGCTCGAAGCCTTCGCCCGCACATTCCTGCTCGCCTCCTTCCGGATCGCCGGAGACCCGGAGGGCACCCGCTGGCTCGCGGACTGGTACGCGAAAGGGCTCGACGCCGGCACCGACCCCGCCAACCCCGACCGCTGGCCCACGCCGGGCGAACTGGACCAGGCCAAGGTGGAAGCCGCATCGCTGGCCGTTGGACTGGCCCTGACCCGCGACGTCCTCTGGGACACGTTGCCCCGCCGGGTGCAGGAACAACTGATCGCCTGGTTAGAGACGGTGATTGGTGAAACCTACCCACCAATCAACTGGGTGTGGTTCCAGATCGTGGTGGAGATCTTCCTCGCCGGCGTTGGCGGCAGGTCTTCGGATGCCGATATCGACGCCGGCCTGGCCGTCCATGACTCCCTCCACCGCGGCCACGGCTGGTTCGCCGACGGGCCGGAGCGCGCGTACGACCACTACGTGGGCTGGGCCTTCCAGGTGTATCCGCAGTTGCTGCAGCTCATGGCGCCCGGGGATCCCCGGGTGCAGGCGCGGGCGGCGCTGGACGGCGGCCGGCTGGCGGACTTCCTCGACGACGCCATCCACCTGGTGGGGGCGGACGGCGCGCCCCTGGTCCAGGGCCGCAGCCTGATCTACCGCTTTGCGGCGGCAGCCCCGTTCTGGAGCGGCCAGCTGCTGGGCCATACCCGGTTGAGCCCCGGTGTTTCGCGGCGGGCAGCGTCCGGTGTCCTGGCCTATTTCATGGGCCGTGGGGCGACGAACGACGACGGCCTGCTCACCATTGGGTTCCACGGCGAGTTCCCGGGCATGAAGCAGTCCTACTCCGGCGCAGGTTCGCCCTACTGGGCGGCCAAGGGGATGCTGGGCCTGGCCCTTCCGGCGGACCATCCGGCGTGGACCGCCGTCGAGGAGCCGTTGCCGGTGGAGACCGCAGACACCCGGCTGTTCATCCCGGCCCCGGGCTGGCAGGTGGATGGCACGGCAGCGGACGGCGTGGTCCGGGTCCGTAACCATGGAACCGACCACGCCAACCCCGGAACCCGGGTGGCTGATTCACCGCTGTACGCACGCCTGGGTTACTCCACGGCCACCTTCCCGGACCTGGCGTCCGAGTCCCTGGACAACGCGGTGGTGTTCGCCGATGCCGGCGGGCGGCTGACGCACCGCACCGGGTTTGATTTCCTGGGCCAATTCGGCGCCGGCGGGGTGCAGGTGGGCGCCTCCCGTGCGGCCACGCACTGGATCGCGATCGATCCCGACGGCGGTCCGGACCACGGCAGCGGAGCTGCCGGGGTTGCCACGCCCGGTCCGGAAGTGACGGTTGTTTCGGTGACGCGCGGCGCCGTCGAGCTTCGCCTGGTGCGTGTGCGCGGGGCGTCCGGGGCGGCCGCGCGGCTGCGGATCGGCGGGTGGCCGGTCCCCGCCGGGTCCACGCTCAGCAGTGTGGTCCGTCCCGTGGGCTGGGGGCAGGACCTTGACGACGCCGGCACGTGGCAGTCGGAGGCGCCGCACCCGGTGGGGGAGCAGGTGGCCATTCCGTGGGCCGGCACCGCCGGTCCGGCGGCTGACGGAGATTACGCGGCCGTCGTCGGACTCGGCGGGAACGGACTCACCACCGAACTGGACGCCGCCGGCTTCCGCGGGGACGGCCTGTTCGTGTTTGCCGACGGCACTCCCGTGGACCCCGCCGCCGTGTGGGCTCAGCTCCGGCCGTAGGTCCGGCACCTTCCGCACGGGCCCACTGCACCTCAGGACGTTGCGGCGCCCTCGGCCGGATGTGCCGCGGGCGGCGCAGCGGCCTCGTGCGGCGCCGCCTCCGATGGCGCCGTGGCCCCTGCCGCGGCGGGCTTGATGTTCTGGTTCACATGGAAGAAGTTGTCGGGGTCGTACTTCGCCTTCAGGTGGGCAAGCCGCGCATAGTTCGATCCGAGGGTGTCCTCGATCCGGGACTGGTCGTCGGCGTCCTGGAAGTTAAGGTAGCCGCCGGGCTCGGAGAACTCGTGCAGCGCGGACCAATATTCCCGGACCCAGGCAATGTTTCGCTCGTTTTCCGCCGGGTCGGGCCACTGCGCCGCGATGACCGGCGCAAAGTCAACGTCGCGGTACGCGAACGCGGTGGCCTCGGGCGCCACCCTCTGGACCGCCCCGTCGATCGGATAGAAGTGGTTGGCCGAGTGGACGCTGGGAATACCCGGTGCGTACTCGACGGCGGTCCGCAACGCCTCGTCGCTGAGGGTGCGGAGGAAATCAGCCTTCCAGTAACCCTGCAGTCCCGGAACGCCGCTGAGTCCGTCGAACATGACGTTCAGCGCCGGGTACGGCATGGGTGCGAAAAAGCTGCCCAGCACCGTCCCCGCGTCAAGCATCTTCTGCCAGTGTGCCGGTCCCGCGTCAAGATCGCCCGTCCACATGCCGGCAATCACGGCCACCGGCTTCCCGTGCCATTCTTCGGGAAGGAACGGGACCGGCGGTCCCTGGTGGAATCCAAGGAAGGCCCCCATCTCGTCGGGCTCGGCGGCGATCCACTCCCGGTAGGCAGCGCCCACCGCGGCACCGGCCGATGCATCGAAGAACATGATCCCCACATGCACCATGTCCACCGGGTGCAGCCGGAATTCCATCGACGTCACCACGCCGAAGTTGCCGCTTCCGCCCCGCAGCGCCCAAAAGAGGTCCACGTTTTCCGCTTCGCTGGCCGTGACGAAGGTCCCGTCGGCAAGGACCACGTCCGCTGAAGCAAGGTTGTCGCAGCTCAGCCCATACTTCCGGGAGAGGTAGCCGATGCCCCCGCCGAGCGTGAGGCCGGCGACCCCGGTTGAACCGATAATCCCGCCGGTACTGGCCAGCCCGAACGCATGCGCAGCGTGGTTGTAGTCCGCCCACGTGGCGCCGGGCTCCACCCGGGCCAGCCGTGCCGCGGGGTCTACGCGGACGCCGCGGCGGGCCGAGAAATCAAGGACCAGGCCGCCGTCGACCGTCCCAAATCCCGGGGCACTGTGTCCGCCGCCACGCACGGCGACCTCGATCCCGAGGCCCCTGGCGAACCGGACGGCCGCCAGGACGTCCGCCACCTGCGAGACCCGCAGGACTGCTGCCGGACGGCGGCTGATCATGCCGTTGTAGACAAGGCGCGCGGCCTCATACTCGGCGTCCTCCTCTTCGATGACCTGCCCGCGGACCTGTTCGCGGAGCACGTTGAAACGTTCGCTACCCATCACAACTCCAGATATTTGTGTCGAAGACCAGGGGCAGCCGGCTCCATACAGGGCCCAGCGGGGGCCAGCATGATGATTCTTTCGGTATACGCCTGGCCTCTGGCGGGGTCAAGGGAGCGCCGGTGCCATCGGCCCGGTCCGGGCCGCAGGGGCCGTTGGACCCTGTCCTGCCCGCCAACACCCCCTCTACTGTGAAACCGAACACGTCACCGCAGCAACGCTTAAGGGGATCGAATGACCCGGATATCAGTCGTCACCGGCGCCGCCTCCGGCATTGGCAAAGCAACCAAAGAGCTGCTGGAGCAGCGGGGCGGCCGCGTCATTGGCGTGGACATCCACGGCACTGACGTGACCGCCGACCTTTCAACCCCCGCAGGGCGGACAGCCCTGGTGCAGGGAGTCCGGGACCTGGCGGGGCAGGTGGACGCCGTGTACGCGGTGGCCGGCCTGGCCACCCCCACGCCGGCTACCGTGGCGGTGAATTTCTTCGGCACCGTCGCCACCCTTGATGGCCTGCGCCCGCTCCTGGCCGGATCCCCTTCCCCGCGGGCCGTGCTGGTCTCCTCGATGGCCGCCCTGATGCCCAGCGACCCCGACCTCGTTTCCCTGCTCACGGCAGGGGACGAAGCGGCGTCGCTTGCCCGCGCCGAGGTCCTGGCCCGGGAACCGGAAACCACGGGGGGACTCATCTACGCCTCCACCAAGCTGGCGCTCTCACGCTGGGTCCGGCGGCAGGCAGCCACCCCGGAATGGGCCGGCGCAGGCATCCCGCTCAACGCCGTCGCCCCCGGCATCATTGCCACCCCCATGACGGCGGGCCTGATTGACACAGCCGAAGGCCGGGAAGCCCTGCTTGCGATGGTCCCGATGCCGTTGAACGGCATCGCCGAACCGATCGCCGTGGCCCGCCTGCTGGCCTGGCTCGGCGGCGAGGAAAACACCCACCTGTGCGGCCAGGTGGTTTACATCGACGGCGGCAGCGACGCTGTCCTGCGCGGCGACTCCGTCTGGTAACCCCGCAGCCACCCGGGCTGCACGGCCTCCCGGCCTGATCCACGGCGTCGGCGCGGGACAGGCGCCCCGCCCCGGCCGTGGGGCTATGGTGGTGCCTATGCGAAGGTGCGCCGATGGCTGATGGACTGACGACGGGAGCCTTGGAGTGCCTCTACACGGGAACCGTCTGGGCTGAAGGGCCCCTGTGGGTACCCTCGACGCAGACCGTGCGCTGGAGCGACATTCCCAACAACCGCATCCTGGAATTCGACCCCGCCACCGGTGCCGTCCGCGACTACGCGCAGAACGTCGAATTCACCAATGGGCGCACGCTCGACCACGACGGCAGCGTGGTGCAGTGCAGCCACGGCCGCCGCCGGGTGGAACGGGACAGGAACGGCACCGTGACCGGCCTGGTTGATTCCTTCCGGGGCCACAGGCTGAACTCGCCCAACGACGTGGTCATTGCCGGCGACGCGTCCATCTGGTTCACCGACCCGCCCTACGGCATCCTTCCCGGCACCACGGAAGGGCACGAGGGCGAGCAGGAATACGGAGGCTGCTACGTGTTCCGTCTCGATCCGGCGTCCGGAAACCTTGACGCCGTGATCACCGACCTCGTGCACCCCAACGGGCTGGCGTTCTCCCCGGACGAGACTGTCCTGTACGTGGCGGACACCGCGGGGCCGATCCACGGGGTGCCGCTGAGGATCGTGGCCTACGACGTTCGCGATGCCGCCTGCGGGCCCGGCCGCGTCGTGGTGGAACTCCCCGACGGGCAGGCAGCCGACGGACTCCGGGTCGATGTCGAGGGCAGGATCTGGACCTCCGCAGGCCCAGCCGTCAGGATCTACTCCGCATCTTTCGAGTTGCTGGCTTCCATCGACGTCCCGGAGACGGTTTCCAACCTGTGCTTCGGCGGCCCGGACGGCCGGGACCTCTATCTCACCGCGACCACCAGCCTGTACCGGATCCGCACCAGAACCCGCGATGCGGCCAGCCGTAACATTCCATCAACCCACCCCTGAACGTGAGGACATCCATGCAGTACAGAACCCTGGGCCACAGCGGCACTGTCGTGACCAACTACGCGCTCGGAACCATGACGTTCGGCGCGGAAGCCACTGAGGAAGATTCGCACGCCATCCTGGACAGCTACTTCGCCGCGGGCGGAAACTTCATCGACACCGCCGACGTCTACAGTTCGGGCACGTCGGAGGAGATCATTGGCCGCTGGCTGGCCCAGCGTCCCGCGCTGCGGGACACAGCGGTCATCGCCACCAAGGGACGCTTCCCCATGGGAACGGCACCGAACGACGTCGGAACCTCGCGGCGGCGCCTGACGCGCGCCCTGGACGATTCCCTCCGCAGGCTGGGCGTGGACCAGATCGACCTCTACCAGCTGCACGCGTGGGACCCCATCACGCCGCTGGAAGAGACCCTCCGCTTCCTCGACGACGCCGTGGGCCGGGGCAAGATCGCCTACTACGGTTTCTCCAACTTCCTCGGCTGGCAGCTGACCAAGGCCGTCCACACGGCGCGCAACCAGGGCTGGAGCGAGCCCGTGAGCCTGCAGCCCCAGTACAGCCTGCTGGTCCGGGACATCGAATTCGAGATTGTCCCCGCGGCCCTCGACGCGGGGATTGGCCTGCTGCCGTGGTCCCCGTTGGGCGGCGGCTGGTTGTCCGGCAAGTACAAGCGGGACCAGCGTCCGGCCGGCGCAACCCGCCTCGGTGAAAACCCCGAACGCGGCATGGAGGCGTGGAAGGCACGCAATGACAACCCCCGGACCTGGGCGGTCATTGACGCAGTCGAAAACATCGCCGCGGGCCACGGGGTAAGCCCCGCCCAGGTGGCCCTGGCCTGGCTCGCGGACCGGCCGGCCGTGACCTCGGTGATCCTGGGAGCCCGCACCACCGAACAGCTGGCCGACAACATGGCTGCTGCCGACCTGCGGCTCAGCAGTGAAGAAGTCAGCAGGCTCACCGAGGCCAGCCTGCCGCAGACGGGGGTCTACCCGTACGGGCCGATGGCGCAGGAGCAGCGCAGCCGCAAAATGGAGGGCGGCCGCTAGGAACGGCGGCGGTGCGTGGGCCTTTACGCCGGGTGCTTCAGCACATCGGGCAGTTGGTCCACGTACACCGTCTGCGGCGGGTCGTAGTAGATCACCAGCACTTCCTCGCCCACCGCGAAGCCGCTTGATTTGTCATACGGGTAGGCATGGAACGCCATGATGCCGCCCAGGTACGGCAGCATGACCTCCCCGATGGTTCCCGGCCCGATGCGGCCGGTCACCCGCCCAATCTTTCCCGTCAGGCTCCGGTCCACCTCTTTGTGCATCGGCTGTCCCTACGCGCCCGGAGCCTTGGGCGCACGCTTATCCTCGCCGCCCTTCCGAAGCGCTGACGAGAGGGCCGGCAGATAGTCACCCACCTGGGCCAGGATCCCGCCCAGCATCTTGTTGACCCCATCGCCGCCGTTCAGGACCGTCATCTGCCCCACGTGGGAGAAGGGCTCGGCCGCTGCGGCGATGATCGCGGGCATGTTTTCGGCGAGCTGCTGCGAAATCACGGCGTCCTGGTTGGTTCCCAAAGCCTCGGCCCGGGCCTTGATGCCGTCCGCCTCTGCAAGGGCCTTGGCCTTGATTGCCGAGGCTGCCGCGTCGCCCTTGGCCTTGGTGGCTGCGGCCTCGGCCTCACCGGTGACTTTGGTGGCGCCGGCGGCAGCAGCTGCGGCGTTGGCGTTGGCCTGCGCCTGAAGTTCCGTTCGGCGGGCATTGGCCGTGGCCTCAAGCTCGGTGCGCCGGGCCAGGGCCTCTGCGGCGGAGATGTCGGCGGCCTTTTGGCCCTCCGCGTCGGTGCGCTTGGCGTACGCTTTCGCATCGGCAGGCTTCCGGATGGTGGTCTGCAGCTTCTGCTCTTCCCGGTCCGCCTCCAGCTTGGCAACTTCGGTCTCCTGAACCACCACCTGCTGCCGGGCCGTGGCCTCCGCCAGCGGGCCGGCCTGCGCAGCGTTGGCTTTGGCGCGTTCGGCGTTCGCCTGCGCCACTGACTGCCTGATCGCCGAGACGCTCTGCGCGTCGGCAATCAGCGCGGCAGCCTCCGCCTCCTTTTCGGCCGCCTCGCGGTTGCGGGTGGCCTCGGCAATGCGGGCCTCCATCTTCACCTGCGCGATGTGCGGCTTGGCGATGTTCTGGATGTACCCGGTGGGGTCCTGCAGGTCCTTGATCTGCAGCGAATCCACCACGAGGCCCAGCTTCTCCATTTCCACGCCGCTGGCGCTGCGGACCTGCGAACCCAGCTTGTCGCGCTCGCGGATGATTTCCTCCATGGTCATGCTGCCAATAATGGACCGCAGGTGCCCTTCAAAAACGTTATAGACCTGGCTTTCCATTTTTGGTTGCTGGCCCAGGAAACGTCGGGCCGCATTGGCAATAAAAGGCGGAGCATCGCCGATTTTGTAAATGACAACCCCTTCCACGATCACTTGGATGCCTTGGGAAGTAACGCAGGACACTTTGAGCTCAGTCTCATTCAGCGTGAGCGAGAGGGTCCGCACCGTCTGGAGTCCGGGCAGCACCAGGGCGCCCTTGCCGGTGACGATCTTGAAGTCCATTCCGGCCCGGGTTTCGAGGGTTCCGCGGGTCAGCCCGGAAATGATCAGGGCTTCGTTGGGTTCGGCCACCTTCCACATCAGTTTTGTTGCCGTCCAAATGAATCCGATGGCGACGAGCACCGCCAGAATGGTGGCAATAAGCGGGAAGAATGCGGTGAAATCCGGCATGACCAGGTCCTTTCGATGCCGCGGAACAGGCATCACGGTAAAGCCCCAATAAATGCAGCCGTCGGGAATTCCGCCGTAGAAATAAACCTCGCCGTCGGCGCGCCCGGCCAGCTGTTGTAGACAGTCTGGTTGGGCCCCGCCCAAGAGTCCAGAGCTGGGCTGATATTTGCCTGCGGCAACAGAAAACGGGCGGCCCGCGGGGGAGTCGGCGGCTGTCCGGTCTTGGCCGGCGAGCCTCACCGTCCGGCGGCGGCAGCGAACGCGTCCACGACGGGCCACAGTACCTCGGGGTGCCGGATATCGCTGTGGGCGCCGGCGAACGGGTTCTGGTCCTGGGAAATCACCGCATTGGCGTCAAGGCAGTAGAACCCGCCCGCGCTGAATCCGTAGGACTCACCCGGCCGGCGCATGGGGACCGTCGTTGCGCCGGCCTGCTGGTAGCCGTCATGGCCCATCCCCTCCCAGCGGTACATGAAGTCGTGGACGTCCTCGTTGTCCTGGCGCTGGAGGAAGCTTGCCGTCGGATACCAGGTCCCCACCGCGCGGTCGGCTTTGCTGAAGGTGGCGATGAACGGCCCGTCCACCCGGCCGGCACAGGATGCCAGGAGGCCCGACCGTGCGGGATCGGTGGGGAGCGGGGACGCGAAACTGAAGTGTGAGAAGGCTCCTTGGATGAGGTAGAGCAGCTTGACGGGGCTAGCAGGGCCAACAGCGGAGGCCGGCAGCCCGGCGAGCGCGTTGGCCACCAGCCGGGCCCCGAAGCTGTGCCCCATCAGGTAGATGCGCGGTTGGCCGCCGGGTCCTGCGAGGGAACCGAGGTACGGGCCCAGTCCCTGGCTGCCGATGACGCCGGCACGGTTCTTCATTTCGTAGTAACTGAACGCGCGCAGCACCTCACGGGCGCCTTTCCACAGCATGCCGAAGGGGTTCCCGATGTCCTGCGCACTCGACTGCGACGGGGCGGCGAGCGCGGCGGCGTGGGTCAGGAGGGGCGCTGTGGTGGCTGCCAACGCTGCCTGCAGGTTCGAGTCCTCGGATTCGGGCGGCGGCACGGGGGAGCTGACCAGCCGCAGCGCAAGGTGGTGGAAGCGTTCGAGGTCCTGCGGATCTTCCGGTTGCCGGTCCAGCAGGTCTCCGATCGCGCCGAGGTCCTGCTCGTTCCGGGGGAACGCCGGGGCCAGGTGCGCCGCCAGTGCCGCCCCCGTGGACGGGGCTGCCGGCGCGGCGGTTGCCTGGTCCTCGGGAAAGAGCAGGGACGGCCAGATGATTCCGACGGCGGCGCAGCCTTCCGCCTGTTGTCCCAGCTGGTCGGACAGATTGCCGAACATCCACTGGTAGAGGCTGCGCGCGGACTGGACATCGCTGTTCCAGCCGTGGGAGAAGACGAAGAGGTCACGGATGCCGCCGTCCGCAACGGCGGCGGCCAGGGAAGCACCGTCTGCCGGGTTTCCAGGGTCTGGTTTGCCATCGGCGGCGAAGGCCAGCTCGTAGTAGTCGAGGTCCCCGATGCGACCGGTCATGGCTGCTCCTGGCTGGTGGGTGGTTAGATCGAGTTCAGGACCCGCATCAGGTCCACCAGGCCGCTGCCTTGGAAGAACGGGTGCCGGCCCAGCGAGCTTGCATTTTGCATGAACAGGTCTTTGACCACCTCAGGCTTGCCGATGAATTCCGGCCGTGCCGAGAGGAACGCGGCGATGGCTCCTGAAACGTGCGGGGCAGCCATCGAGGTTCCGCTGTCCTCGACGTAGCAGGGCATGGGCGCGGTCGCGTCCTTGAAGCCCGGGACCTGGCTGCGGGTCTTTCCGGCTGCTGCTGACGTGATGCGCTCGCCGGGGGCTACAAGATCCGGCTTCAGGCGCCCGTCAAGGGTGGGCCCCTTGGAGGAGGTATAGGACACCCCGAAGACGTGCGGCTGGTCCCGGTGCGTTGAGCCGACCGTGATGGCCTTGGCTGCGTTTCCCGGGTCGGTGATGGTGGAGAGCCGGCCGTAGAAGTCGCCGTTATCGTCCCGGGCGTCGCCACCGTTGCCTGCGCTGACCACCACCACGACGCCGGAGCCCACCAGCAGGTCGATCTCCCGGCACAGGGGGCTTTGGCCGGCTGCGAAATCACCGGGGTACCAATCGCAGCCGAGCGAAAGGTTGACGCCGTGGATCACCATGTTGCGGCCGTAGGAGTTGACCGCCCTGACGTAGTTCAGTGCGGCGATCACGGCGCTGGACAGCGTGTGCTCCTGGTTGTTGAGGACCTTCAGGCTCACCAGAAGGGCCTCGGAAGCCAGGCCGGCCAGAGACCGGCCGGGGTCCAGTTCCCGCGGTGTCCATTCAGGCAGCCCGTCCGGGGTGGAGCGGCTCATCATGATGACTGCCGCCGGGGGAGCGGAGCCGGCGATGATCCCTGCCACGTGTGTCCCGTGTCCGACGTCGTCCACCAGGGCAGGTGCCGGGTCCTGCGGGACCAGGTCCTTGGCTGAGCGGACGGCTCCTGCGTCCTGGGGAGCCGAGCCGTCGGCATCCGGGCCGGAGACCAGAGCCGTGAAGTCGCGGTGGAGATCCGCCACCCGCGGGTCATGCAGGTTGTCCGCCTTTCCCGCGTGGACAGGAAGGAAATGCGGGTGCGTGCCGTCGATGCCCGAGTCGATGACGGCCCATACACATCCGCGGCCCGAGGCCCCGAATGTGCGCAGGGCGGCATCGGCCTGCACGGTGGCGGCCGACCTGTCGATGTGCGGACGCACAATGTAGTCGGGCCACACACGGTAGATGGTGCGCTCCGCAACCCCGTGTGCCGCATCTGCGGCCAGGAGGTCGGTGAGCTCGTCGGGCCGGAGCCGGCACTGGAGGTACAGGGTTGAGACCTGCAGCGGCGGGGCAGGCGGATCCGCAACCGATGAAAAGGTGTCGTTGAAGAGCGTGGCGAACCGGGCCCCCGCGGATGTGGCCAGCGTCCCGTGCCCCACCTGCAGTTCCACCAGGACGGCCTGCCGCTGGTTGACGTCGGTGTGGACCAGAAGGTCGTGTCCGCGCTGCTCTGAATTGTTGCGGGGCCTCAGCAGTGAGCTCACCAAACGCGTCATGCCATTCTCCGGTCTCACTGAGGTGCTGCCACCAATTATGGGCAGCGGCCCCGGCATGTCAATACGGCGCGGGCCGCCCTACCATGAGGTGTGGGCTCGAAAAACCGCATCGTGAGGCGGGCGGCGCTCGCGGTGGCACTCTCCGTCTCCGGCTGCACCTACACGGACGACCCCCTTCCGCCCGGTACCTTTCCCCCTGCTTTGGAGCCTATGGTGCAGCAGATCCAGCTGTTCCTGAACCAAGGCGCCGTCTCGGCCGTTGTCCAGGTCCGGTGGCCGGGCGGCGAATGGTCACAGGCCTTTGGCGTGCGCGACCTCGACTCCCTGGACCCGGCGCAGCCCACGGACAGGGTGGAGATAGCAGGCGTCACCCAAGCGATGACCGCCGTCGCGGTGCTTCGGCTCGTCGATGACCATCTCATCGGCCTTGATGACCCTGTTATCGACGCCGTCCCTGAACTCGCGGGCCTGCTGCGGCCGCCCGGACCGCTCACTGTGCGCCAGTTGCTGAGTCACACTTCCGGGATGCCGGACGCCGCCACGGCACTGCCCCATGACGTGGACTTCCGCCCGGCACTGTCGCGGGCCCTGGACCTCGAGCAGCAGGTGCAGGCCGCCGGGACGCTGCCTTGGCGGGCCTCCGACGTCGGACTGTTCACATACTCCACCACCGACTACGTGGTCCTGGGCCTCGTGGTGGAAGCCTTGCGCCATAAGCCATTCGCGCAGGTCATGCTGGAACAGGTGTTCTCCCCGTTGGGGCTGAAGGACAGCACCCTGGACCGGCCGGACGCGCGGGCACCAAACATCCTCCATGGCTACGTCACCCTTCACGGCGAGCGTATCGACACCACCGACGACGCGTCCGTCGCCGGCTCCCCGGCATCCGGTGTGGTGTCAACGGTGGCGGACCTGAACCTTTTTATGGCCGCACTCCTCCAGGGCCGGGCCGTTTCCCCGTCCTCGCTGCGGGAGATGAAGACCAGCCCCGGCTTTGGCCGCTTCGGGCTGGGATTGTGGCGCTTCGCGGATCAGTGTTCACCGGCCATGCGGCAGGAAGGCAAGGGCTCGTTCCGGGACTTCCAGTCCGTTGCCGTCAGCAGCGACGACGGGCGCTACCAAGCCGCAATGACGGTCACGGCGCCGCCCATGCCCGGCGAGGTTGAAGACCCCGCCAGCACCGGCCGCCGGGACCTCCTCAACGGCCAGATCGAGTCCACCCTCAACGAGGCGCTGGACAGGCTCTGCCAGCCTGCCCGCTGAGCACAAACGCGCCGGTCAGCCGCGCCTAAGGCCGCACCCGGGGCCTGTCCGGATGGTCCCCGCGGATCTACACTGAAGCATCCCGCGACACGTTGCGGCCGGGGAAAGCTGGCGTGGGAACAGAGGATCAACTACATAGCTGGAAGGGCGGACCATGGGCAACGCGTCGCAGGGAGCTAACCGGGCAGTTTCGGAAGCGGCATCGGCCAGCCGCAGCCCGGCGTTACGCATTCTGGCCCGTGCCGGCTTCGTGTTCATCGGCCTGGTCCACGTGTTGATCGGCGTGATCGCCCTGCAGCTGGACCGGGGCCAGGGCGGGGAAGCGGACCAGTCAGGGGCGATCGGATCCCTTGCCTCAAAACCCGGCGGCGGAATCCTCCTGTGGGCAGGGGCGGTTGCCTGCGCGGCCCTCGCTCTGTGGATGGTCGGCGAAGCCGTGTTCGGTGCGCGTACCGAAAGTGATTCGAAGAAGAAGCTGAAAGAGGCAGGATCCGCTGCGGGAAAGGCCGTGGTGTTCGGTTTCCTGGCCTTCACGTTCGCCGTGTTCGCGACGGGCGGTTCCAAGAGTTCCAGCCAGTCGGCCAGTGACTTCACGGCCAAGCTCATGGCTGCGCCCGCTGGAGTGGTGCTGCTGGTCGTTGTCGGCTTGGCGATCGTTGCCGCCGGCGTTTACTACGCGTACCGGGGCTTCACCCGAAAGTTCATGGAAGACCTGCAGGATCCCGGAAACGCCCGCACCGCTGTCGAGTGGCTCGGCACCGTGGGCTACATCGCCAAAGGAGTGGTCCTCGCCGTCGTTGGTGTCCTGATTATCGTGGCGGCTGCGACCGCCGATCCGTCCAAGTCTTCGGGACTGGATGGCGGCCTGAAGGCACTGGGTTCACAGCCCTACGGCGTGTTCCTGCTCGGGGCCATCGCCGCCGGCCTCATCTGCTACGGCGTGTACTCCATGGCGCGGGCCCGGTACGGCAAGTTCTAGGGAGCGGTCTTGTCAGCCGATGGGCCACCACTCCGGAAGCAGTTGCCACAGGTCCGCCAGGAATTCCTCCGCCGGCCGGGGCTGATCCTCCAGGAGGCGTGACTCCAGTGCCCCCACCACGCCGTAGGCAATGAACCGCGCCACCATGGGCGGCGGGACGTCGCGGCCACCCGGTGCCGGAACGGCGATGGCCCGGCGTTCGATCAGCAGGCGGACCGAACCCTCGAAATGGGCGCCGAGCATGCCGTGCAACCCCGCAGTTCCCGGCTCGGCGGCCAGGCCGTGGCGGTAGATCCGGCGGTGGGCATCCACGTGGCGGACCACCCCGGCGGTTACGGCTGCGACGGCGTGGCCAATGTCGCCGCCGGACACGGAGAGGTGCTCGTCCCGCAGGGCATCCAGTTCGGCGGAGAGGACCTGCCGCAGCAAGGCGGCGGGGGATGCCGCGTGCTGGTAGAACGTCGACCTGTTGACCCCCGCGGCAGCGGCGACCTGCGCGGCCCCCAGTGTCCCGGCGTCGTGGTCCGCTGCCAGTTCCAGGATGGCGGCGGCGAGCCTGGCATGGCTCCTGGCCGCGCGGGGATCGCGGGCAGCCGGTACCTCCGTGCCCTGATCCGATCCTTTTGTCATGCCGGTCACACTCCCTGGTGATCTTGGCCGCCGGCGGTGGATATACCGCCCCCGCGGGCGTAGCGTTCTAACTATCCAACATTTGTTGGATAGTTCGATCGGGCCACTGTACCTTCGGCTCACGGTTGAAAGGAAGCACCACCATTCCCATGTCTCGGCGGGGCCGCCCTGAGGATGTGGCGGCGGCATCCTGCCCGCCGCCAGCGACGACGCCGCGTTCATGACCGGGTCCGAACTCGTGCTCGACGGCGGCTACACCGCCCGCTGAAGCAGAAACCCACAACAATGCAACAGAAAGAAGAGGGCAGCAGCATGCGCGCCATAGTGTTCAACGAATGGAAGCAGTTTCCCGAGCTTCAGGAAGTGGCCCGGCCCGTTCCCGGGCCCGGCGAAGTCCTGCTCAAGGTGGCCGGCGCGGGTGCCTGCCACTCGGATGTGAGCATCTTCGAGGATTTCACGGCTGAGGTGCCCGGAAACATGTCGACAGGCTTCATCCTGGGCCACGAGAACTCCGGGTGGGTTGAAGAGCTCGGCCCCGGCGTCGACGGCATCAACGTCGGCGACGCCTACCTGGTGTACGGGCCCATCGGCTGCGGGCACTGCAAGGCATGCTCCCGCGGCCAGGACACCTACTGCGAGAGTGCGGCGACCAACCCCTACCTGGGTATCGGACTTGGACGGGACGGCGGCATGGCCGAATACGTCACCGTCCCGGTGCGCAACCTCATTCCGCTCGGTGCGGCGGATCCGATTGCCGCGGCACCGCTGGCCGACGCCGCCCTGACGCCCTACCACGCCATCAAGACTGCCCTTCCGCACCTGAACGGCGGAGGCCGCTTCGCGCTGGTGGTGGGACTCGGCGGGCTGGGACAGATCGCAGTCCAGATCCTCACGGCACTCACGGGCGCCACCATCATTGCCACCGACATGAAGCCGGAGGCCATGGCCAAGGCTGAAGCGGCAGGGGCCGTCACCGTGCCCGGCGGTCCGGACCAGGTGGCCAAAATCCGTGAGCTTACCGGCGGCCGGGGCGTGGACGCGGCCTTCGACTTCGTGGGCGTCACCCCCACCATCGCCACCGCCACCGGGTCCATGGCCCAGGGCGGACGGCTGACCGTGGTGGGCATCGCCGGCGGAGTCCACGAATGGACGTTCTTCAACACGCCCTACGAATCCACCATCACCAACACGTACTGGGGCACCATCGAGGAGCTCCACGAGGTGGTGGACATGTACCGGGCGGGCCAGATCGTACCGGAGATCGAGACCTTCTCCCTTGACGACGGCCTGGACGCCTACCGCCGGCTGGCGGAGGGGAAGCTGAGCGCCCGGGCGGTGGTTGTCCCGCACCAGGGCTGACCACCCGGGGCCGGTCCCGGGCGGCCACTCCAGGCCTGCCGGACGGGTCCGGCCGCCCGGCAGGCAACCGATGCAGAAGGTGTGAATTGGCTGTGGAGTTGCTGTGCGATCTGTCGCATTGGCCCCGCCGGCACTACAGTATCCTCACTGAATGCCTACGATGGGACACGGACAAACGACAATAACGTGGCGGCCGGCGACTTAGCCGCCGCCGGATTCCAGGCAGGAGGCGGCACCCATGCAACACACCGTGCCGCTGCGCGGGCACCCCGCCAGGCTCGTTGCTGCCGGCACGTTCGGCGTCCTGCTGGCCGTTACGTCAGGCAGCGCGGCGCAAACCCAGCCGCCGGCCACGGGGGAGGCCCCGGTCCGGGTGGTAGTGGTGGGGGACTCGCTCAGCACCGGCCACGGCACCTCGCCGCAGGAAGCCTGGCCGGCCCTGATGCGCAACGACCCCGTAGGCGCCGGCCTGGAAGTGGTCAACGCAGCAGAAGACGGCAGTGGATACGTCAGCCCCGGCGATTTTGACGGCACGTTTGGCACCCAGGTTGAGGAGCTCGTCAACGCCAAAACGGGGATTGTGGTGTTTTTCGGCTCGGAAAACGACCTCGGCTACGCGTCCGATGAAATTGGCGACGCCGCGCTGGCGGCGATGGACCGGGCCGAGACGCTCGCCCCGGAAGCGAAAATCATTGTGGTGGGACCGCCGTCGTACTCCCCGGACCCGGACCCCGGGCTCCTGGAGATCAGCAGCCAGCTCAAGGCCGCCACGGCCCGGGCCGGAGGCGAATTCGTGGACCCCATCGCCGAGGGCTGGATCAGCGGCGACTTCGATGACTTGATCGGCCCCGACGGCGACCACCCCACCGTGGCCGGACAGCACTACCTTCTGGAACACATCGGCGCCTACCTTGAGCAGGCGGCGCCGGCTGCCGCGGCGGCCGTGCAAGGACGCCCCGAACCCCAGTGATACGCCGGCTCCTGCGGGCGGCCGGCATGTCGGTCCAGGAATCTGGAGGAATCTATCGATTACCTTCAGGGCGGGGATTACGGTAGAGGAGTGACTGACCGCCCCGAAATCTACACCGTTGGTGAACTCCGAGCAGCGGGCCATGTCCTCAAGGACCTGAGGCACGAAATCCGCGACAATCTCCTCGCCGCCCTGGCAGCAGGTCGTGACCCGTGGCCTGGCCTCTATGGGTTCAGCCGGACCGTCCTGCCCCAGCTTGAGCGAGCCCTGATCGCCGGCCATGACCTCGTGCTGCTGGGAGAACGCGGACAGGGCAAAACCCGCCTGCTCCGCACCTTGGCCGGGTTGCTGGACGAATGGTCTCCGGTGATTGAGGACTCGGAACTGAACGAACACCCCTATCAGCCGATCACCGAACAGTCCCTGGCCCGCGTCCGGGCCGAGGGGGACCGGTTGAGGATCGGCTGGCGGCACCGTTCCGAACGGTACGTCGAGAAGCTCGCAACGCCGGACACGTCCGTGGCGGACCTCGTCGGCGACGTCGACCCCATGCGCGTGGCCGAGGGCCGAAGGCTCGGGGATCCGGAGACCATCCACTACGGGCTTATTCCGCGCTCCAACCGCGGCATCATCGCCATCAACGAGCTCCCGGACCTGGCCGAACGCATCCAGGTGTCCATGCTGAACGTGATGGAGGAACGTGACATCCAGATCCGCGGATACGTACTGCGGCTACCCCTCGACGTGCTTGTTGTGGCCTCCGCCAACCCGGAGGACTACACCAACCGCGGCCGGATCATCACCCCGCTGAAGGACCGCTTCGGTGCCGAGATCAGGACCCACTACCCGATCGAACTCGAGGACGAGGTCTCCGTCATCCGGCAGGAGGGCCGGCTGGTGGCTGACGTCCCGCCCTTCATCCTGGAGATCCTTGCCCGCTACACCCGGGCGCTGCGCGAGTCCCCGGCCATCAACCAGACCTCCGGAGTTTCGGCCAGGTTCGCGATCGCCGGTGCCGAAACCGTGGCCGCTGCGGCGCTCCGCCGGGCCCGGCTCCGCGGGGAGGACCACGCCGTGGCCCGGATCATCGACCTCGAACCTGCCGTGGAAGTCCTGACCGGCAAGATCGAGTTCGAATCGGGTGAGGAAGGCCGCGAACAAGGCATCCTCGACCACCTCCTCCGCACCGCCACCGCAGAGGCCGTCAGGGCCCACTTCCAAGGCCTCGATATGGGACCGCTCGTATCGGCCTTGGACGGCCACCGAACCGTCACCACCGGGGAGCAAGTCACGGCACAGGAGTTCCTCGCTAACCTCCCGTCCCTCAACGGCTCCGGCCTCTACGACGAAATCGGTCGCCGCCTGGGTGCGACGAACGACGGACAGCGGGCTGCCGCCGTCGAACTGGCCTTGGAAGGGCTCTACCTGGGCCGGCGGATCTCCAAGGAGTCCGACGACGAGGAAACCATCTACGGCTAGGCGCAGGAGGCAGCATGGCCATCCACAAAAGGTCCGCCAGGTACGGCCGGTACACCGGCGGCCCGGACCCCCTGGCTCCGCCGGTGGACCTGGCGGAAGTGCTCGACGCCGTCGCCGACGACGTGATGGCAGGCTATTCGCCGCGGCATGCCCTGCAGGAGTTCCTGCGGCGTGGTGGACGGAACCGCGAAGGCCTGGACGACCTTGCCCGCCGCGTGCAGGAGCGGCGGCGGGACCTGCTCAGCAGGCACCGGCTGGACGGCACGCTGGAGGAAGTCAGGAAGCTCCTGGATACCGCCGTGCTGGAGGAACGCAAGCAGTTGGCCCGGGACGTCATGATGGACAACACCGAACGCGACTTCCGCGAGATGCAGCTCCAGAACCTGCCGGCCTCCACCGCCGCAGCAGTCAACGAGCTCGCCTCCTACGACTGGCAGTCCGGAACCGCCAAGGAAGCGTACGACCGGATCAAGGACCTGCTGGGTCGGGAGGTCCTGGAACAGCGGTTTGCCGGAATGAAACAGGCGCTGGAGAGCGCCACCGATGAGGACCGCGAGGCCGTCAATGCCATGCTCCGGGACCTCAACGGGCTGCTGGCGAAGCACCGCCGCGGCGAAGACACCGAGGCCGATTTCCAGGAGTTCATGGCCAAGCACGGCCAGTTCTTCCCGGAAGACCCGCAATCAGTGGAAGAGCTCGTGGATGCCCTGGCGCAACGTGCCGCCGCCGCCCAGCGGCTCCTGCAGTCCATGTCCGCCGAACAGCGCGCGGAATTGATGCAGTTGTCCGCCCAGGCATTCGGCTCGCCGGAACTGATGGCCCAGCTCAGCGAGCTCGATGCCTCCTTGCAGGCACTGCGCCCAGGGGAGGACTGGAGCGGCTCGGAACGGTTCGAGGGGCAGGAAGGACTCGGCCTGGGCGACGGAACCGGCGTCCTGCAGGACATCGCGGAACTTGATGAGCTCTCCGAACAGCTGTCCCAGTCCTACAACGGATCCCGGCTCGATGACCTTGACCTCGACGCGCTGGCCCGTCAACTTGGTGAGGGTGCGGCCGTCAGCGCCCGCACTCTTGCCGAAATCGAGCGGGCCATGCAGGAGGGCGGCTACCTGCGCCGCGGCGCCGACGGCGACCTCCGGCTCTCGCCGCAGGCCATGCGCCGGCTCGGCAGGTCGCTGCTGCGCGACACCGCCAAACAGCTGTCCGGGCGGCAGGGAAACAGGGATACCCGGACGGCAGGGGCCGCCGGTGAACAGTCCGGCTCCAGCCGCCAGTGGGAGTTCGGCGACGCCGAGCCGTGGGACGTGACGCGCACCTTGACCAACGCCATCCGCCGCACCATGGCCGACGGCGGCGATCCGGCGCGCGGACTGCGCCTCGCCGTCGGGGACATCGAGGTAACCGAAACCGAGGCCCGGACCCAGGCCGCCGTCGCGTTGCTGGTGGACGTCTCCTTTTCCATGGCCGCGGAGGGGCGGTGGGTCCCGATGAAGCGCACGGCGCTGGCCCTGCACCACTTGGTGTCCACCCGGTTCCGCGGTGACCGGCTGCAGCTGGTGACCTTCGGCCGTTACGCCCAGTCCATGGACATTGCGGAACTGACGGCCCTGCCGGCCCTGCGGGAACAGGGCACCAACCTCCACCACGGGCTGCTGCTGGCCGGCCGCTTCTTCCGCCGGCACCCCTCCATGCAGCCGGTGCTCCTGGTGGTGACGGACGGGGAACCGACCGCCCACCTGTTGCCGGACGGAGACTCCTGGTTCAACTGGCCGCCGGACGCGGAAACCATCCGGGCCACCGTTGCCGAGCTGGACCGGTTGGGAAGGGCGGGGACGCAGACCACGTTTTTCCGGCTTGGGAACGATCCCGGGCTGGAGCGCTTCATCCAGCGCCTGGCACGCCGGGTGGACGGCCGCGTGGTGGCTCCTGACGTCGGCGACCTGGGCGCAGCCGTGGTGGGGGAATACCTCCGGGCGCACGTCCGCAGCGCCTACGCCGACGGCGACTGGTTCTGACCGGGCCGGGCGCTCCGCAGCGTCCCGGCCCGGGCTGCGGCTTCCGTTCAGGCGGCCCGCTCAGGCTGCCGCGTCGATGCCGGCGGCTTCCCTCCTGACGGCTTCGGCAGCGTTGAGGCGCTCCCGCTGGGGGACCACCACATACTTGGGGTCGCGCGTCGACGCTTTTCCGGCCTCGAAGACACCGAACCGCAGCATGGCCGACCCCGCAGCCACGGCGAGGCCACCCACGACGCTGACGGTGCGCGACCGGTGACCGCCGAGGGCCAGCCCCACGGCGCCGCCGATGCTGAAGGCCTTGGACAGGCGCATCAACGTACCGCCCCGGCCCTCCCGCAGTGTCTCCGTGCTCAGGTGGCCGCTGCGTTCCATCCGCAGGCTCGCCACCGTTTCCAGCAGCGCACCCGCCACTGCCATGCGCCGCGCAGGACCGGCCTCCGGGACGGGCGCCAGGGCGGCTGCGATGCCGCCGCCGGCAGCGGCGGCCGAACCGGCAAACACGAACGGCAGGATTTCGTGGGCGTCATGCCAGGTGGGAACCGCGGTGTCGGCCAGCAGCACCGCCGTGTACGTGGCCACCGCGGAACCGCTGACAGCTGCGCCGAGGCCGCAGGCCCGCCCGGCCGCCGGGAACAGTCCCGTGATGTTGGCGGCCGCACTCGCGCCGGCGAGCGGGCCGTACACGGAAAGGATCCACGAACCCATACTCATGGGCGAGGTGGGTTTGGCCACTCGCAGCATGTTGAGGAACCGTTCCGGCCGGCCCAGGTCATGCACCAGCGCCGCTGCGGACACCGAGATCGCGGTCAGCGCCGTGAGCTTGGCGCGGCGTTCCAGTGCGGGCCGCCTCGTGTACTGCGCGCCGGCCGCCAGCATGGAGGAGGCCGCAGCCACGCCGCCGGCAAAAATGTACCCCGCGATGTCCGCCGCCTCCCAGGTGGGTTCCTTGAGGATGGGCCGGCCATAGTATGAGGTGAATTTCTCACGCTCCCGGCGGCGGCTCACTTCCTGGCTCCCCAGAAGACGACGGCGGCCCCCGCCAGGAGCCCGGCAGCAGCACCCGCGGCCCGCCGCCACATGGCAGGCAGGTCCCTGGTGGTCACTACCGGATCCGGCGGCAGCCCGTAGGTTTCGGGTTCATCCAGCAGCAGGAAGAAGGCCCCGTCACCGCCCACCCCGCCGTCGGGATCCCTGCCGTAGAGCCTGGCCTCATCCACACCCCGCTCGTGGAGCTCCGCGACCCGGGCGTCGGCCCGTTCCCGGAGCTCACCAAGCTCACCGTACTGGATGGACTGGGTGGGGCATGCCTTGGCGCAGGCCGGCTCTTCGCCGACACCAAGGCGGTCGTAGCACATGGTGCACTTGAAGGCGCGGCCGTCGTCGGGCCGCTGGTCGATCACGCCGTACGGACACGCCGAAACGCAGTACCCGCAGCCATTGCAAATGTCCTGCTGGACCACCACTGTGCCATGCTCGGTACGGAACAACGCCCCGGTGGGGCACACATCCAGGCAGGCGGCGTTGGTGCAATGCTTGCAGACATCCGAGGACATCAGCCACTTGATGCCCTCGGTTCCGCCAGCCGCCGGAGCCGGAACCTTCTTCTCGATGAAGGCCACGTGCCGCCAGGTGTCCGCGCTGAGCCGGGAAGTGTTGTCAAAGGACTCACCGGTGAGTTGTAACGGCCTCTCCGCCGGCAGCGAGTTCCACTCCTTGCAGGCCACCTCACAGGCCTTGCAGCCGATACAGAGGCTGGTGTCCGTGAAGAAGCCCTTGCGTGCTTCAACGGGTACTCCGATGGCGGGCATTCCCAACTGCGTGACGCTCATGCCTTGATTCCTTCCTGGCCGGTGTGCTCATCAATGCCTGCCCGCTGACGGTATTCCGCCACCAGGGATGGCAAGGCCGGCCCTTGCGGCCTCCGCCCGGGACGGATGTCCACTGTCAATGCCTTGACCTCCTGGATGTGGACGTTCGGGTCCATGGCGATGGAGGAGAGCTCGTTCATCGCATCGCCGCGGCTGAGTCCGTTGGGGCCCCAGTGGTAGGGCATCCCGATCTGGTGCACGGTGCGGCCCTGCACGGTGAGCGGTTTCATCCGGCCGGTCACCAGGACCCTGGCCTCGATGGCTCCGCGGGCCGAGACCAGGGTGGCCCAGCCGTTGTTGGTGAGCCCCCGCTCGGCCGCCAGTTCCGGTGACACTTCGCAGAACGACTCCGGCTGCAGCTCGGCAAGGTAGGGCAGCCAACGGGTCATGGCTCCGGCGGTGAAGTGCTCCGTGAGACGGTAGGTGGTCAGCACGAACGGGTACACCTCCGCCCCCGGCTCGCGGCCACTGGGTTGGTACCGGTTGCCGTCATGTTTGAGGAGCTTCCGGACCGGGTTCCGGTTCTGCCCGTAGAGGGCATTGTCGAAGGGGGATTCCTGCGGCTCATAGTGTGTGGGGAGCGGCCCGTCGGTCAGGCCGGCGGGGGTGAAGAGCCAGCCTTTTCCGTCGGACTGCATGATGAACGGGTCGATGCCGGAGAGGGCGTCGGTGCCCGTGGCGTCCTCGGCGGGACGGTAGGTCGGTGGTTTGGTGGGCTCGCAGTCGGGGACGTCGTCGCCGGTCCATGTCCCGGCGTCCGCGTCCCACCAGATGAGCTTTTTCCGCTCGCTCCACGGCCGTCCCTCCGGATCGGCGGAGGCCCGGTTGTACAGTTCCCTCCGGTTGGCCGGCCATGCCCAGCCCCACTCGCGGCTGGAAATATCCTGCTCGGTGTGGGGTTTCCGCCGGGCCGCCTGGTTGACGCCGTCGGCGCGGCAGCCGCAGTAGATCCAGCAGCCGCATGAGGTGGAGCCGTCGTCCTTGAGTTGGGTGTAGGCGGAGAGCGGGATGCCGTCGGCACCGCGGCCGTTGATCTCGGCGAAAACGGCGTCTGCGTCCGGTTCATCCTGGGTGCCGACGGTGGGGTAGTCCCACGTCAGGTCCAGGATGGGACGGTCGACGTCGTCGCGCGAGTCCGCGAGCAGCTTCCGGATGCGGTTGCCAAGGTGCCAGATGAACCAGAGGTCGCTGCGGCGCTCGGCGCCAGGCTCCACGGCCTGCTCGCGCCACTGGACAAGGCGGTTGGTGTTGGTGAAGCTGCCGGCCTTTTCCGTGTGGGCTGCGGCCGGAAAGAAGAAGACTTCCGTGCCGATGTCCTCCGTGCGCATCTGGCCGGTGGCGATTTCCGGGCCGTCCTTCCACCAGGTGGCGCTTTCGATCAGGGAGAAATCGCGGACCACGAGCCAGTCGAGGTTGGCCATCCCGGCACGTTGCAGGTGGGTGTTGGCGGATCCGACGGCGGGGTTCTCGCCCATGAGGAAGTAACCCTTGCAGATTCCTTCCAGCTGCGCCATAACGGTGTCATAGGTGCTGTGGCTGCCGGTGATCCGGGGAAGGTAGTCGAAGCAGTAGTCGTTGCTTGCCGTGGCGGCGTCCCCCCACCAGGCCTTGAGCAGGCTCACGGTGTAGGCGGACATGTTGGCCCAGAAGCCCTGCTTGGCGGAGTCCGCCTCGACGTAGCCGGCCAGGTCCAGGTGCTGCTTGGCGTGCGGCATGGGCAGGTAGCCGGGCAGCAGGTCGAAGAGGGTGGGGATGTCGCTGGAGCCCTGGATGCTGGCATGCCCGCGGAGGGCCATTATCCCGCCACCGGGGCGGCCGATGTTGCCCAGCAGGAGCTGCAAAACCGATGCGGCCCGGATGTACTGCGTCCCCGTGGTGTGCTGCGTCCAGCCCACGGCGTAGGCGAAGGCCGTGGTCCGGTCCCGGCCCGAGTTGCTGGTGAGCGCCTCGGCCACCTCCTCGAACAAGGCCTGCGGTACCCCGCACACCTCTTCCACCATCTCCGGGGTGTACCTCGAGTAGTGCCGGCGCAGGACCTGGAACACGCAGCGCGGATCCTGCAAGGTCTCGTCGCGGTGCCACTTCCCGGCCACACCGGGCCCGCCGGAACCATGGGACTGGGCATGCGAGGATTCACCCAGCCTGCTGCCGTCCTGCTCGTCCGCGTCCCGTTCACCGGAGGACGCAGCCGCGAAGCCTCCCTCGTACTGCCAGCTTTCGGTTTCATAAGAGGAATCGTCCGGGTTGAATCCGGAGAAGAGGCCGTCGAGGTCTTCGGTATCGCGAAAATCCTTGCTGAGCATGGTAGCGGCGTTGGTGTAGTTGACGACGTAGTCGTGGAAGTACGCATCGTGGCCAATGACCCAGTTGACCAGGCCGCCCAGGAAGGCGATGTCCGTCCCGGCGCGGATTGGAACAAACGTATCGGCCATGGCGCTGGTGCGGGAGAACCGGGGATCCACGTGGATGATTTTTGCCCCGCGTTCCTTCGCTTCCATGACCCATTGGAATCCGACGGGGTGTGCTTCGGCGAAGTTTGATCCCTGGATCAGGATGCAGTCGGCGCGTTGGAGGTCCTGCAGATAGGTCGTGGAGCCGCCCCGGCCGAAGCTCGTGCCAAGGCCGGCCACCGTGGAGCTGTGGCAGACCCGCGCCTGGTTCTCCACCTGGACGATCCCCAGGGAGGTGAACAGCTTCTTGATCAGGTAGTTTTCTTCGTTGTCCAGGGTGGCGCCGCCCAAGCTGGCGATTCCCATGCTGCGGCGGGTGCGGAGGCCCCCGGATTCCCATTCCCAGGTCTTCCGGCGGGTGTCCACCACGCGTTGGGCCACCATGTCCATGGCTGTTTCAAGGTCGAGCCGCTCCCAGTCAGTACCGTGGGGCCGGCGGTAGAGAACGTACTTTTCGCGGGAATCACCGGTGGTCAGCTGCAGCGAGGCCGAGCCTTTGGGGCACAACCGTCCCCGGCTGATCGGGGAGTCCGGGTCGCCCTCGATCTGGATGACCGTCCCGTCTTTGACGTAGACCCGCTGGGCGCATCCCACAGCGCAGTAGGGGCACACCGAAGGGACCACGTGGTCTGCGGTGGCGGTCCGGGGCGTGAGGTTTTCGGTGGCGGGTGATTTCACGGCATGATGCCTGCCCGTGGGATCGTTCTCGAGCAGTTGGCGCAGCACTGGCCATTGCAGCGGATTCACCATGGGGCACCCCTTTGGTCGTCGAATCGACATGCCTGTGGCGCGGGTCACATGCACGTGGGGAAAATGCTAACAGGGGCTTAGCATTTCTGCACCGGCTTGTGGAAGCGGACTCAATCGGTGGGTGGTGACCACATGTCCGAGGACTGCCCCCCCCGCAAAGTTGCGACATCGGATTGCCGCGGGTGCCCGGACATCGCGCCGGCGAATGAGTGTAGGCACGCACCATCGTCGGTGCGATACTGCGTTCATGAAGATATCCGCCTGGTGGCCGCTGGTAGGCGACGAAACACGCACGTGGCTCATTGAGCACAACGGCGAGCCCTTGCCGGCCCTTGTCATCACGGACATCATGGCCGTCACCGGCGGCTCGACCGATCCTGAATGGTGGGCTGGAACATCAGCTGGCGGTCCCCAACTTACTGATGGGGCCGTGGATTGGATCGAAGCTGTCGCCAACGGCGAAGAGCCCACGACAGGCTGAATCCAGAGTTGGGGAGCCGCCGCGCGGTGAAGGCGTTGGCGGTGCTGTTGTTCCCGGAAGTTCCAGGGGTGAGTTCAGGTCACGGCTCCATCATGATGTCTCCAGGGAAGGGCTGGGGCTGAAAAGGTGCGGCGGTGTCGGCTCCTGGCCGCGCAGGCCAGTGGCGCCGGAACCACCGCACCGCGGACCCGAGTGCCTCGTCCAGTGGCGGTGCGTCGGGGTGCCACGCCTTCTCCCACTCCAGGCAGACGGGACCGGCGTAGCCGGCGTCCCGGAGCAGCCCGGCAAAGGCATCGACCGGGAGGGTGCCTGTGCCGACGAGGGCCGGGGTCCGGCTGGCGGGCAACCGGGCGTCCTTGACCTGGACGCTGCCCGCTCCGCCGGTGAGCCAGGGCTGCAGGGCCCGCCACGTTGCGCCGAGGGTCTCGCCCACCCGCCACGGATGCATGAGGTCCCAGACGGCGCCTGCGGGCCCATCCACCATGTCCAGGATGGCGGCGATGTCGCTGCCGCGGGGGTGTGAATCGTGCGTTTCAAGCGCCGGGTACGTTCCCAGATCCCGGGCCAAGCGTGCGACGGCGGTCAGTCGGCCGGCTGCCAGGGCGTTGGCTTCCTGCCTGGCTTGGATGGTTTCGGGCACCCTGTCGTATCCGCAGGGGTGGACGGGGGCTCCCGGGAATACCCTGACGGCCGGCGCGCCGAGATCATGGGCCAGGATCAGCGCCGCTTCGAGCGCCCCCACCACCAGTTCATCGGCAACCGGTTCCGCGACCCTGATGTAGCTGGCCACCCCGGTGACGGCCAGGCCTGAATCTTCGATCCGGGACCGGACTTCGGAGCGTTCGCGCCGGGTCATGGCCGGGGCGGCGATTTCGCCGGGGCCAAGCCGCAGCTCCACTCCCCGTGCACCGTGCGCCACCAACCAGGACAGGACCGTGTCCAGGCTTTTGCCGGGCGCCCCCAGTGTTGACACCGTCAGTGTTGGTTCGAGCTCCGCTGGGTGGTGCATTCGTCGTCCTGGCCGCTCGCAGTCGCTAATAACGTTTCAACACTGGCGCACGGGGTGCGGCGGGGTCAACGGCCGGCGCCGGTTCGATCACACTCGGTCACCGGGCCCGGGTGGTCCGGGCGCCCGGCATCAATGCAGGACCACCACGTCTGTCGCATAGTCCTGGGACGAGGTCATGCTGCCGCGGAACCAGCAGACAGCGTGGGTGGAGGGATCCCCGGGCGGCACCATGGGCCGGAGGTTGTCCACTGCGGAGCCTTCTGTGACCGCTTCCCAGCCAAAGGTGGTGCCGCCGTCCCGCGTCCTGCCCCGGTAGATCTCGTAGTGGCCGGTGGCCTGCCCGGTCCGCGGGTCGATGGGAGTGGAGATGTACACCTGGTTGAGGTCATGCGGGTCCACCGCGCCCAGGCCCGTATAGTCCTGCTCGTGCGGCAGCAGGGCCGGGCCGGCGGCCGCCAGCGGGTGCAGGTTCCACTGCCTCCCGTCGAACCGGGCGTACAGCAGCCGGTGATCATCGACGTCGAGCGGCTGCTCCCGCTGCAGCGGGCCGTTGACGTCGTTGGCGCGGCAGCTGATGATGGCGGCCAGGTCCTGCCCCTGGCGGCGCAGGTCCACGGTCCAGCCGTGGGTAAGGATGTCGCCGTCAATGTCCGTTCCCGCCGCGAACACTGTGGTCAGTGCAGCCTGGTTGATCCCCGGCGAGCCGATCAGCGGCTTGCTGACCACCTGGCCCCGGGCGTCGTGCAGGGCGTCGTCGCGGATGTAGCCGTGGTAGATGCTGTTGTTGAAGTCCCGCGGGTGGTGGTCGGTGGTGATGAGGTCAATGCGGTCCGTCCCGTTTCCGCAGTATCGGGTGTAGCCGTTGACGTAGCCGATCTTGGGGCGGGTGAAGAGTTTTCCGCCGAACCGCCATGTGGTGCCGTCATCTCCTGACACCAGAAGGCTGGGGTCGTCGTTGATGGCACGGACAAAGTTGTACACCCGGGACTCGGCAGCGAGCCGGTGCAGGTTCGAGTAGGTCGCGCCGCGGCCGCCGGCCAGCTCCGTCCAGTCGAAGTGTTCCTCCGGGCCCCATTCGGAGGCGTCATGTGGCCGGGTGGAGATCCGCCAGCGGGAGTAGTTGTCCGTTTTGTGTTTGGCGTACATCGCCAGGTAGCGGCCATCGGGCCTGATCAGGAGCGCCGGGGCGTTGTGGTCGTCCGGCTCCAGCCTTGTGTGGACAACGTGGACCTGGCTGTCACCGGTAGCAAGGTCAAGGACGGCAACCTCGATGTTTCCGCCCCGGCTGTCGCCCCCGGCGCCCCCGGGGGCTGCCACGGAGCCCACCAGCAGCGTGTTGTTGGCCGGGTCCACCAGGGCGCGCTCGTCCTGGAACCAGCACCATGCGCCGTTGTCATTGATGGTGGTCTGCATGCCGGGCATCGGAATCCTGCTCTCGTTGTGGGGTGGGTTCCACCCGTGGGCGCGCCGTCCGGCGCCGGCCACGGAGCCGTCATGGGCTGTGTGGTTGGACCATATGCAAGTATCGGCGCGGTGGTCAAGGGTGTGGCCGAAACCGGTCGGATTCGAACGTTCAGCCAGCCCCGACTTATCCGGACACAATGCTTGAAGCTTGAACTAATGCAAGATACTCTTGCTTTAATCTTCAACCATTTATGATGATCGCCGAGGCCCGCAATGACAGCAATTGCCCATTCCGCACCGCATTCGTCCGCCCTGCCCGCGGCCACCGTCCGCAGCCAGGTCAGCGTCCCGCTCCGGTTCGTCGACGGCTACGCCACCACCGCCGTCGTCATGACGTTCCATGGCTTGGTGGACGGCCGGGAACACCTGCTGCTGGCCCTGGGTAACTGGGAGCAGGCCCTGCTCGGCGGCTCAACGGCGCCCCTGGTCCGGCTGCACAGCGAATGCATGACAGGGGACGTCTTTGGCAGCGAGCGCTGCGACTGCGGACCGCAGCTCCGGGAAGCCGTGGAACGCATTGCTGCCTCCGGAGGCTTCCTGCTCTACCTCCGCCAGGAAGGCCGCGGCATTGGCCTTTACCCCAAACTCGATGCCTACGCCCTGCAGGACCAGGGCCTTGACACCTATGACGCCAACCTTGCCCTCGGCCACGGCGAGGATGAACGCGACTATACGGCGGCAGCCCAGATGCTCAATGCCCTGGGCGCCACGTCGGTGAGGCTGTTGAGCAACAATCCCGACAAAGCTTCGCAGCTGGCCGCACTCGGCATCACCACCGCCGAAAAGATCCCCACCGGTGTCCACCTCTCCGAGGCCAACTCCCGCTACCTCGCCGCCAAGCGGGACCGGACCGGACATACGCTGGAGCTCGGCCAGGCCGCCGTCGTCCGCGCCGCCCCGGGCCGCGCCCCCGGGCACGCGGACATGCTGGGCCGCGTGGAAGCCCTGATCCCCGCCCTGCGCGCCAGGGCGGAGGAGGCCGAGCAGCTGCGCCGGCTCCCGGAGGGGACGATGCGGGACCTGGGGGCCGCCGGCATCTTCCGTCTCCTGGCGCCCGCGGGTGTCGGCGGGTATGGCCTGGGCGCACAGACGTACGGGGAAGCCATCAGGGGCCTCGCACGGGGTTGCGCCTCCACGGCCTGGACCGCCGGGCACCTGGCGGAGCACGCCTGGATGCTGGCACGCTGGCCCCGGAAGGTGCAGGACGACGTTTTTTCCGGCGGCGTGATGCCGCTCGCCGCCGCAACCAGTGCCCCGGTTGGTTCGGCGCGGAAGGTGCCGGGCGGATATGCGGTTTCGGGCCACTGGAGCTTCGCTTCGGGCATCATGCACTCGCAATGGGTCCTGTTGGCGGTGCAGCACGACGGCATCCGGTTGCAGGCGCTGGTTCCGCTCACCGACCTGGAACTGGTGGACGCGTGGCATACGGACGGGCTCAGGGGAACCGGCAGCAACGACCTCCGCGCGGACTCGCTCTTCGTTCCGGCGGACCGGGTCATGGACTGGGCCCTGCTCAGCGGCCCCGACAATCCCGGCGCAGAGCTTCACTCCGAACCACTGATCTCTGCGCCGATGTCAACCTTGCTCAACCTGGTGGCCCCGGCGGCGGCACTTGGCTCCGCAGAGTATGCCCTGGAGCTGTTCCGGGACCAGCTGCTGCGCCGGAAGGAAAAGAACGGCCCCATCACCCGGCAGGCAGACTATGTCCCGGCGCAAACCCGCTACGCCAAGGCGTCCGGGCTGGTGGCCACCGCCCAACTGCACTGGCAGGCGGCACTGTCCCTGCTGCCGGGGGACGGGTCGGCGCCCAGTGGGCCTGCCGCGCGGGAGCGGGCCTCGTTCCGGCTGTCGCTGGCCCTAAGCGCGGAAGCCGCCCAGGAGGCGGTCCGGCTAGCCGTTGCCGGATCGGGCGCCAGTGCCCACCGCCTGTCCCATCCGCTGCAGCGGATCCAGCGCGACGTCGGCGTGCTCCTGAGCCACCCCACCCTGGGCCTCGACCCCATCCTGGAGCAGGCGGGCCGCGGCCTGCTGGGCATGGAATTCACCATGCCGTCCTTCTAGGCAGCGCGGCGTCGGTTGCCCGGTGCAGCCGCAGGCGGGAAATCCGTGTCAGGATCAGGTATGCCCCAGCGCCTGATGCTGCTTGACACTGCTTCCCTGTACTTTCGTGCCTTCTACGGCCTTCCGGACAGCATCCGGCGGCCGGACGGTACGCCCGTAAACGCTGTCCGCGGCCTGCTGGACATGATCGCGCGGCTCACCACCGACTACCAGGCCACCCATCTGGTGGCGTGCTGGGACAACGACTGGCGGCCCCAGTGGCGGGTTGACCTGATCCCCACGTACAAGGCACACCGGGTGGCGAAGGCGGTACCGGGCGGGACCGACATCGAGGTGGTCCCCGAGGGCCTTGAGGCCCAATTGCCCATGATCCGCCGGACCCTTGAGCTCGCCGGCATTGCCATCGTGGGGGCCGCAGACCATGAGGCCGACGACGTAGTGGGCACCTATGCCAGCCACGCCGCCTTCCCGGTGGACGTGGTCACAGGAGATCGGGACTTGTTCCAGGTTTGCGACGACGAACGCGGCGTCCGGGTGATCTACACCGCGCGCGGCATGAAGAACCTCGAGGTGGTCACGGAGGAAACCGTGGTGGCCAAATACAAGGTCTTGCCGCAGCAGTATGCCGATTACGCCACTCTGCGCGGGGACGCCTCGGACGGACTGCCGGGCGTTGCCGGGATCGGTGAGAAGACGGCGTCGTCACTGCTCCTGAAGTACGGCACCCTGGAACGATTGCTGGCAGCAGCCGATGAGCCCGGCGGCGGGGTATCCGGCCCGGTCCGGGCCAGGCTGGACGCCGCCGCCGAATACCTGGAAGCCGCCCCCGCCGTCGTGCGCCTGGTCCGCAACCTGGAGCTGCCCACCCTGGACGAGGCGGGGGCCCGGCTCCGGCCCGTGACCGGCAGTCGGCGCGCCGGGCTTGAGCAGGCGGCCGGGGACTGGAACCTCGGAGGCTCGGTCCGCCGGCTGCTCGCCGCACTGGACCAGCAAGCCTGACGGACGACGCCGGTGCTGCCAGCCGGGTCCGGGATGACTGTTTATTGCGTAAAACCGGGACATGCTGGACGTCCCGGAGCCAGGTTTGGATGACGCCGGGTGTACGGCCGTGACGTTTCGTTGCGGCGGGCGTCGGCTCATTTCAGGCGGTTTGAACGTGCAATCCGCTGATGGTTTGGTGAGGTAACGATCCAAACGAGAGGCCACATTATGACCGCCACATCAGATCTCGCTCCACGCCGGCTTCGGGATATCTTTGGAACTTTTGCCAGCGGATTGACGGTAATCACAAGCTCCACGCCACAAGGCCCGGCAGGCTTTACGTGCCAGTCGTTCGCGTCCCTGTCCCTTGACCCGGCGCTCGTCACGTTCAGCCCGGCGCGTACGTCCACCACCTGGCCTGTGCTCCGCGGTGCGGGCACCTTCGCCATCAACATCCTCCCGGCTGAACACCAGCACCTCGCAGGTCAGTTCGCCCGCTCCGGGTCGGACAAGTTCGCCGGAGTCAGCCACACGTCGTCGCCCTTGGGCAATCCCGTCCTGGATGACGCCCTGGCTTGGCTCGACTGCGAACTGCACGCGGAATATGACGGCGGTGACCACACCATCGTGGTGGCCGCGGTACGGCACCTGGATGCCCGGGTGGACGCTGAGCCGCTGTTGTTTTTCAAGGGACGCTATGCAGGGATCTCGCCGGTCGAACGCCTGCTCGAAGCTGCAGGCTGACCGGGGCCGGCTTGTCGGCCGGCCCACCGTCCCGGCGTCAACCCCCGGCTCTTGAATCAGCCCCGCCAAGTAGTAAGCTTGCTGAGCAATACCAGTAAGCGTGCTGACTAAATGGGATGGAGCAGGAGCCATGGGCGTTATCTCAGGAACGGCCCTGTCAGTGATGTTGACCGCCGGCGGCGTGGCGATGGCAGCCGAAGGGGGCCCGGGAGCCGGGCAACATTACGTTGCCGGACACGTGCTCCTCGGGATGGGGATCGGCTTGTTCCTCACCACCTGGATCCGCACCGCGGTCCGCCACTTCCTGGCGCGGTCGACTTTCGGCTCGCGGAGGACGCCGGCAGCCCAGGAGCACGCGGACCCCGCCACCGTTACCGCCCTGCCCCAGCGCGCACCCTCCGTCGTCCCGCTCCGTGGCCGGCATGCGGCCTGAAGCCGGACGCGACACGGACAATGACCGCGTGACAGAGCCCGGCAGCCGGCGGCGCCGCGGAACGCGTGCCCTGATCCTGGTGTGCGTTGCCGTCGCGGCCATACTGGTTGCCGGCGCTGCGGCCATCGGTCCCGGGCGCACCGACCAGGGCGTGCTGCGGGGCTTCCAGGTCCGGGTGCTGGGCATCAGCCAGGCGGCGGCCGAAAACAGGATGGACGGCGCTTTGTCAGCACTTGAGGCACTGGAGAAAGACCTCGGCGAGGCGGCGGCGGACGGGCGGCTTTCACCCGAGCGGTACAACGGCATCCACAGCGCACTGGCCTCCGTCCGGGCCGACATCGCAGCAAAGGTCGCGGCAGTTGCGCCCCCCGAGGCGCCACAGGCTGCTCCGGCCGGCGGCGAGCTGTCGGCAGCACCGGGTGAGGCTGGAAGCGTTCCAGCCGAACCGGCCGAACCGGCCGTGGCGGCCGTGGCGCCTGAACCGGCGCCCGCCGCCGATCCGCCGGGCGCGGGGCGTTCGAATGCGGCGAAGGAAGCCAAGGGCAAGGCAAAAGGCCAAGGCAAGCCCTGACCGGGCGCCAAAGAACTCGTCCCGGTCAGGGGAGAATAGATGGATGATTCCTCGTGCAGGCCAAGCCGACGACGGCTTTGACCTCCGCGCCATTGGCGCCGGCCTTGCCTTCGCAGCCTCCGTTCCCCGGCTGCGGCAGGCACTGGAAACCGGCCCCGGGGCCGCCGCCGTGGTGCAGGCCCCGCCGGGAACCGGAAAGACCACCCTCGTCCCGCCCCTGCTGGCCAACCTTGTGGGCACCTCGGGCCGCGTCGTCGTCACCCAGCCGCGGCGCGTCGCAGCCCGCGCAGCAGCCCGGCGGCTCTCGGAACTTGTTGGCAGCCCGGCTGCCGGGCGGGTGGGCTACACGGTCCGCGGCGAACGCCGGGCAGGCCCGGACACCCGGATTGAGTTCGTCACCCCCGGCATCCTCCTGCGCCGGCTCCTGGCGGACCCGGGCCTGGACGGGACGGCCGCCGTCGTCCTGGACGAGGTGCACGAACGCGGCCTCGAAACCGACCTCCTGGTCGGGATGCTCGCCGAGGTCCGCGAGCTGCGCGGTGACCTTGCCGTCGTCGCCATGTCAGCCACCCTCGACGCACCCAGGTTCGCTGCGCTGCTGGGCACATCCGGCCGCCCGGTCCCCGTGGTGGACTGCCCGGCGGTGCATTACCCGCTCGAGGTGCAGTGGCTCCCGGCACAAAGCCCGCGCCTTGACGCCGGGGGAGTGACGCGCGCTTTCCTTGACGAAGTGGCCGCCACGGCTGCGGAGGCCCACGCTGCGGCAGACAGCTCCGTGGACGCCCTGGTCTTCGTTCCGGGAGCCCGGGAGGTCTCGCACGTGGCCGCGGCCCTGCGCGGCAGGCTGGGCAGCAGCGTGGATGTCCTGGAACTGCACGGCCGGATTGGTGCGGCCGAACAGGACAGGGCCGTGTCCGGCCGGCACCCCGGGGACGGCCCACGGATCGTCGTCTCCACGGACCTTGCCGAGTCGTCCCTGACCGTGCCCGCCGTGCGGTTGGTCATCGATTCCGGCCTGGCCCGGGAGCCCAGGCGCGATGCGGGCCGCGGAATGAGCGGGCTTGTCACCGTTTCCTGTTCCCGGGCATCCGCTGAGCAACGCGCAGGACGCGCGGCCCGGCAAGGCCCGGGCACCGTAGTCCGCTGTTACAGCCAGCAGGCCTATGGTGCCGCGCCGGCGCACGTCACGCCGGAGATCAACGTGGCGGACCTGACCAGCGCGGCGTTGACCCTGGCCTGCTGGGGCTCGCCCGGCGGGAAGGGCTTGCCCCTGCCGGACGCGCCGCCCCGCCCCGCCATGGATGACGCCGTCGAGGTCCTGCGGGAGCTCGGCGCCGTAACCGACGACGGCCACGTGACGGCCGAAGGCCGGCTGCTCGCGGCCGTACCCGCCGACCCCCGGCTCGCCCGGGCGTTGCTTGAAGGTGCCGCATCCGCCGGGACCCGGCTGGCCGCCGAGGTGGTGGCTGCGCTCTCCGGGGACCACCGCGCGCCCGGGGCGGACCTGCCCCGGCTCCTGGCCCAGCTGCGGGCAGATCCCGGGCCTGCCGGCCGGCGTTGGGCCGAGGAATCCAAACGCCTGGCGTCCCTGGCCCGCCGGCAGCCGGACCGCCATGCCCCCGCGGTGTTGCCCCCGGCCCGGGGCGAAGCTGTGGGCGCCGTCGTCGCCCTCGCCTATCCCGACCGCGTGGCACGCCGCGTCCCCGGCAGCGAGGGGTCGGGGCAGTACTTGTTCACGTCGGGCACCCGGGCGGGCCTCCCCGGCGGCAGTACCCTCTCAGGCCACGAATGGCTGGCCGTGGCCGACGTTTCGCGGGCCGGTGGCCGGGACGCGGCCGGAACCGGTGCCGTGATCCGCGCCGCGGCACCCTTGTCCGCCACCATGGCCGAAACTGCGGCCGGGCACCTGCTGGCTGAAACCGTGGACACGCGCTTCAGCGGAGGGCGGCTGACGGCCCGCAGGACCAAGCGGCTGGGGGCGGTCGTACTTGCCTCGACACCGGTGCGTCCCACGGCCGCCCAAGGCAGGGCCGCGGTGGCAGCCGCTTTCCAGGCGGGCGGGCTGGCAGCCCTTTCCTGGCCGACGGCGGCGGCCTCCTTCCGGAGCCGGCTCGCCTTCCTGCACCGCCAGGCAGGGGAGCCGTGGCCCGATGTCTCGGATACGGCCCTGCTGGCCCGGCTGGAAGAGTGGCTGGGAACCGAATTGGAAGCCCTCGCCGCGGGGGCGCCGCTGGATTCCCTCGACCTGGCCGGGGCGCTGCGCGGGCTGCTCCCGTGGCCCGAGGCCGCCAGGCTCGACGAGCTCGCTCCGGAATGGCTTGAAGTGCCCAGCGGTTCGCGGGTCCGGATCGAGTACCCGGAGCCTGGCGACGACGGCGCGGCGCCCGTGGTGGCGGTGAAACTCCAGGAATGCTTCGGGCTGGCTGAATCACCCCGGCTTGCCGGCGGACGGGTTCCGGTGCTCTTCCACCTGCTGTCCCCGGCACGCCGCCCCCTGGCCGTCACGGACGACCTGACCTCTTTCTGGTCCGGCCCGTATGCCCAGGTGCGTACCGAAATGCGCGGCCGCTACCCCAAGCACCCCTGGCCGGAGGATCCGTGGTCAGCCCCGGCGAGCGCACGCGCCAAGCCACGCACATAGGGCCGCCGTTAGGGGGCGGCGGGCAGCACCCGCGGCCTGCCCGTGAGGTATCAGATGAACGGGCGACGCTGCCAGGCGCCCTAAGCGTGCGCGGCGATGAACCGGGCCACTAAAAGCGCCAGCGACGCACCCACCTCATCGGCGGGGCGCTTGTTTCCCGCCACGGCAAAGGAGTGGTCACCGCCCTCCACCCACTCCAGGACCGCATTGGAGCCGATCCGGGCCACGACGTCCGTCAAAATGTGGGGCGTGGCAAACGTGTCGCGCGTTCCCTGCAGGAACAGCATCGGCACCGTGATCCCGTACAGGTGCCCATCCCGGAGTTTCTCCGGTTTGCCGGGGGCGTGCAGCGGGTAGCCCAGGTACACCAGGCCCTGGGCGGCCATGCCGTCGGCAACGGCCATGGATGCCATCCTGCCGCCGAATGACTTGCCCGCCGCCCAGACGGGGCCGCTGTCGCCGTTGGCCTTCGCCTGGGCGCGGGCTGTGTCCATAGCGGCCCGCCAGGCGGCGATGGCAGCCGGAGGGCGGTCGGGGAACTTCCGCCCTGCCTCCCGGTACGGAAAATTGAAGCGCAGGGTGGCCAGGCCCAGGCCGTTAAGGGCGTCCGTGAATCCGCGCAGGAACGGGTGGTCCATCCCGGCTCCTGCGCCGTGCGCCACCACCACTGTTGCGGTGGGTTGGTGCGGGCGCGCGTAGATGGCCGAAAACGTGGCGTCACCTGCAGCGATGACGAGCTGATGGTCGGGGTGGGGCATGGATCCATCATGCCCGAGGGCGGCCGCATATGCCGGTGTCTGCCGGCGGCCGGGTGTACGTTGTCCCCATGGCGAGCGAACAGACCACCATCACCGTCCAAGGTCCCAACGGCGAGCGCGAAATGCGCATCTCCAGCCCCAGCCGCGTCCTCTGGCCGGACCTGGGCCTGACCAAGTTGGACCTCGCCAGGTATATCTGCGACGTGGGGGAGGCCTTCATTGCCGCCAACGGGGACCGGCCCGTGTCCCTCCAGCGGTACTCGGACAACATCGAAGGCGAGATGTTCTTCTCAAAGAACCCGCCAAAGGGCACGCCGGACTTCGTCAGGTCCGTCAAGGTGGTGTACCCCAGCGCCAGGTCCCATCCCCAACTGGTCCTTGACGAACCGGCAGCTGCCGTCTGGGCCGTCCAGATGAACACCGTGGTCTTCCACCCCTGGCCGTCCCGGGCGGAAAACACCGACAATCCGGACCAACTCCGCATCGACCTCGACCCGCAGCCCGGGACAGATTTCGGCGACGCCGTCCCCGCTGCCCTGGTGCTCAAGGACGTCCTTGCGGAGGCAGGGCTCACCGGCTTCGTCAAGACCTCCGGAAACCGCGGCCTGCACGTCTACGCTCCCATCGAGCCAAACCGCGAGTTCCTTGATGTCCGGCACGCCGTCATCGCCGCCGCCCGGGAGGTGGAGCGCCGGATCCCGGACAAGGTGACCACGGCCTGGTGGAAGGAAGAACGCGGCCGCCGGGTGTTCCTCGACTACAACCAGGCCAACCGGGACCGTACCATCGCCGGCGCCTACAGCCCGCGGGCCCTCCCGCACGCCCCCGTGTCCTGCCCCCTCACCTGGGCGGAACTGGAAAAAGCGGATCCAAAGAACTTCACCATCCTGACGGTGCCGGAACGCTTGAAGACGGTGGGAGATCCCTGGGCTGACTTCAGCGCCAAGCCCGGCACCATCGACACGCTCCTGGAATGGTGGGACCGGGACTGCAAGGACGGACTCGGGGAGATGCCCTTCCCGCCGGACTACCCCAAGATGCCGGGCGAACCGCCCAGGGTGCAGCCCAGCCGGGCAAGAAAGCCGGCCGACGCCAACAACGACTGACCCGGGCCCGACACGAGGGCCACGCCACCGCAGGTGCGGCGAGGCTATTCGAAGCGGGACGGGTCGCCCATGCCGCGCCGGACCACCTCGGCCACCCCGCTGGAGAAGTCGACCACAGTGGTGGGCTCGGCGCCGCAGTCTCCGGCGTCGATCACCGCATCCACCTGGTGGTCCAGCCGCTCCTTGATTTCCCAGCCGACGGTCAGCGGTTCGTCCTCATCCGGCAGCAGGAGCGTGCTCGAGAGCAGGGGCTCACCAAGTTCGGCGAGCAATGCCTGAACCACCCGGTTGTCCGGAATGCGCACCCCCACCGTTTTCTTCTTCGGGTGGAGCAGCCGCTTCGGAACCTCCTTGGTGGCAGGAAGGATGAACGTGTAGCTGCCCGGAGTGACGGCCTTGATGCTGCGGAAGACATCGTTCCCAATGTTCACGAACTGGCCCAGCTGGGCGAAATCCCGGCACACGAGGGTGAAATGGTGCTTGTCATCCAGGTGGCGGATGCTTCGGATCCGGTCCAAGGCATCCTTGTTGCCCATCTGGGCTCCCAAGGCATAGCAGGAGTCCGTGGGGTAGGCGATCAGTCCGCCGTCGCGAATGATTTTGACTGCCTGCGCAATGGCGCGCGGCTGGGGGTCGTGCGGATGAACATCAAAGAATCTGGCCATCACCCGAGCCTACGTTCCCTGGGCCGCACCGCACCATCACCCGGGGCACGTTGAGGCTGCCCTTTCGATCGCTCAAACACGGGATGAACAGGGGAGGCATCCCCTACCGGGCCGGCGCCGGATCGGGCAGGATGGTTTCTGCACCCGTTCCGGCCATGTTAAGGAGACCCCGCTATGCCCACCATCCTCAACCCCTACCTGAGCTTCCGGGACAACGCCCGTGAGGCAATGAACTTCTACCAGTCTGTCTTTGGCGGCGAACTGACACTGAGCACGTTCGCCGACTTCCAGGCCAGCGACGATCCTGCCGAAGCCGAGAAGATCATGCACGGCATGCTCACCACCACCCAAGGCCTGGTGCTCATGGGTGCCGACACCCCGAACAGTATGGAATACCACCCGGGTTCATCGATCTCGGTGTCCCTGAGCGGGGACGACGAAGGGGAGCTCCGGGGCTACTTCGAGAAGCTCAGCGGTGAGGGCGGTGCGGTCACGGTCCCCATGGAAAAAGCGCCGTGGGGCGACGTTTTCGGCATGTGCGTGGACCGTTTCGGAGTGTCCTGGCTGGTCAACGTCAACGGCGCGCAAGCCACGCAGGCTCCCTGACCGCAACCTGCCCGGGCCTACGTGGCGGGGACGGCCGGCCACTGCAGTTCCTGGCGCGACCCGGACGAATCCACCCTGCCCACTCCTTGAGGCGGGCCCGCCGTGCTGCGAGGATGGAGGGGTGAGTCCCCTCATGGAATTTCTTTCCGACAAATGGTGGCTGGTTTTCCCGCTGATGGCTTTCGCCGGCCGCTGGGCCGGCGGCTGGCGGCGTGCCGCCGAACGGCGCCACCGGCGCCGGGTTGAACTGTACAACCTGAAGAACCAGGCACGTGAAGTCGAGAGCGCCTCCCTGGCAGAGGTGCAGGCGCTGATGGATGCCCATGACACCACCAACAAACGGTGGCTCGAGTACGAACTCGATGTCGGCAAGCTCATCGACTTTCCGCTGATGACCGACGTCCGTGAGCCGCTCACGGTCGCCTTCCTGCGAGCCAAACGGGAAGCAGACGGCAAGCGGTCGGCATCTGCCGCGGACCTGACTTCCGTGACCGGACTTGAGTCGTACCGGCAGGCAGTCAACAACTTTGCGGTGGCGCTCGACGTCGCGGAACGGGAAGCAAAGCGGATCAGGGACAGCAGGTTCAGCGGTCCCGAGCGCGAACGGCTTGCCACGGCACGGAAACTTCTGATGATCGCGGAAAACCAGGCCGCCACGCCCGCTGAACGCCAGGCCGCTTACAAACGGGCCCGCCGCGAACTGGACGGCCTGATTGTCCTGCCCGATGTAACCGTCGCCGCGATCGAAGAGAAGATCGCGCCGGAACTGGATGCGCCGCCCCGTTCCGCGCAGTTCCACCAGGGCTGAAGCCGCGCGACAGGAGACAGCCCCGGTCCCCACCGCGATGGCGTGGAAACGAGGCGGACCAACGCCGGCGGACACCCGTTGGCGGCGCCCGCCACTGTTTTGTCCTCATGCCGGGGACGCGTACGATCGATAAGGTTTCCCGCCGGTTCCGGCCCCCACCGCAAGTCATTCCACGCAAACAGCTGGTGAACTATGCTGTGCAAGGCAGCCTGGTAGGAGAAACTGCTGAACGTCGACTCTGCAGATTGGGCAACAGGTGGATATCACCTTCATGGTGGCGCTGGTCATCGCACTGGCACTATTTTTCGACTTCACGAACGGGTTCCACGACACCGCGAACGCCATGGCCACACCCATCGCAACGGGCGCCATCAAGCCGCGGACAGCGGTGGCCCTGGCGGCCGTCCTGAACCTTGTGGGCGCTTTCCTGTCCACCGAAGTGGCCAAGACGGTGTCGGGTGGAATCATCCGCGAAGGATCCGGTGGCGTGCAGATTACCCCGGAGATTATCTTCGCCGGCCTGATGGGGGCCGTCCTGTGGAACATGGTCACCTGGCTCAAGGGGCTGCCATCCAGCTCATCGCACGCACTCTTCGGCGGCCTGATTGGTGCCGCCGTTGTCGGTGCAGGGTTCAGTTCCGTCAACTTCGAGAGCCTGCTCCAGAAGGTCATCCTTCCCGCTGTCTTCGCCCCGGTTATCGCCGGGCTCGCGGCCTACGTCTGCACCCGGCTTGCTTATGCGCTCACCGCCCGCCACGATCCCGAGACCGGCAGCAAGCTCACCCAGAAGCGCGGCGGTTTCCGCACCGGCCAGATTTTCACCTCCAGCCTGGTAGCCCTCGCCCACGGCACCAATGATGCCCAGAAAACCATGGGCATCATCACCCTGGTGTTGATCGCCGCGGGCAGCCAGGCTCCCGGTTCGGGCCCGCAACTCTGGGTGATCACAGCTTGCGCCCTGGCCATTGCGATCGGTACCTACGCCGGCGGCTGGCGCATTATCCGCACCATGGGCTCCGGCCTGACGGAGGTCAAGCCCGCGCAGGGCTTCGCGGCCGAGACCAGCACCGCCTCCGCGATCCTCGCCTCCTCCCATCTTGGCTTCGCCCTCTCCACCACCCAGGTGGCGTCCGGCTCGGTCATCGGCTCCGGAATGGGACGCCGCGGTACCACCGTCCGCTGGAACATGGTGGGCAAGATCGCACTCGGCTGGCTCTTCACCTTGCCGGCAGCGGGAATTGTCGGTGCCCTGACTGCCCTGCTGGTCAAGACCGGCGCGGTGGGCGTGCTGATTGCTGCCGTGGCCGGCAGCGGCGCTGTGCTGTTCATGTTCTTCTACTCGCGCAAGTCTTCTGTGGGCCACCAAAATGCGGTCGAGGTCGAGGAGGCCGGCCAAGCGGTCCGCTTCGCCAAGAAAAAGGCCATGGCCCGCGCCCGGGCCAAAGCGAAGGAACAGGCCAAGGAACAGGCCAAAGCTGACAATGGCGCTGCTGCCAACACCCCTAAGGAGAATCAGCGATGAAGTGGTTGGAACTCCTGACCGTCGCAGGCACCACGCTCATTTCCGCCGCACTGGTGGTTACGCTCTACTCGCTCGGCGTCAGGTTTACGGCAATCGCCGCCGACGCCCAGCAACCCTCCCCGGGGATCAAGCGCTCGGTGGCCTACCTGTGCTTCTCCCTGTGTGGCGTGGCCGTGCTCTTCGGGCTGTACCTGATCATCCCGTACTTCACCAAGTAGCGGGTTCCTCCGGCTGGACCCGACCATGGGCAGCACGGCCGGGGTTGGCTAGGCTGGGCCCATGCCGCGCATCCAGTACTTCGTAGCCGCCTCCCTGGACGGATTCATCGCCACCTCAACGGACGACCTCGGCTGGCTCCTGCAGTTCGACGGATTCGAGGGCGGGGCGGAAAGCTACGACGCGTTCATGGCCGGGGTGGGGTGCATCGTCATGGGCGGGGAGACGTACGCCTGGCTGCAGGAGCACGACGCCGGCACCTGGCCCTACGCGGGCACTCCGACGTACGTCTTCACGCACCATGAGTACGCGGTCGCCGAAGGGGCCGACGTCACCTTCGTCCGCGGCGACGTGGCCGAATTCATAACTGACTTCCGGAAATCCGCGCAGGGCCGGAACATCTGGGTGGTGGGCGGCGGCAACCTGGCCGCCCAGTTTGCCGACGCCGGGCTGCTGGATGAGATCATCCTCTCCCTGATTCCCGTGGTGCTGGGGGAGGGAAAGCGGCTGCTGCCGCTGAAGGGGCCGACGGCCCCGCTCGAACTGGCCGCCTCCCGCACCCTCGGCAGGGGGATCGTTGAATTGCGCTACCTGCTGGCCGCGCAAACAACACCGCCCGGCGCTGCCTGATTCAGCCGGCGTTGTCCCGGAGCATGTTGGTGATCCGGGCAGATGACAGCCGCCGCCCCCGGGCGTCGGTCATGACCACCTCATGGGTGGTGAGCGTGCGGCCCAAATGGATCGCGGTGCACGTACCCGTAACCAGCCCCTGCGCAATCGAACGGTGATGGGTGGCGTTGACCTCGATGCCGACGGCGTGCCTTCCCGGACCCGCGTGCATTCCGGCGGCGAACGAACCGAGGGTTTCCGCCAGCACCACGTGGGCGCCGCCGTGGAGGATTCCCGCGACCTGCGTGTTGCCCTCCACCGGCATGGTGGCGACTGTCCGTTCCGGGCTCATCTCCAGGAAATGGATCCCCATTTTGACCACGAGTGCGCCGACGCCAAACGCGCCCAGCCAGCCGTGCATATGGTCGGGGATTCCGGCCGCTGCCAGCTCTTCGGCGAAGGGGCCCGGCGTGAAATTGTCTGTCATGGCAACTAGGCTGGCACCTGTGAGTGAAACAACCAAACCGGCCCCTTTCCCGTCCCAGGTCCTGGAGGAAGAGCCCTCGGCGCAGCCTGCTTCCACCCCCCAGGACCCGGGAGCCAGTGACGCTTCCCCTGCTGCCGGCGGGTCGGTTTCCGCTACCGTTGCCCCCGTTGTCCCCATCACCGGCCAGCCGCGCCTCCTGGTGCTTGACGGGCACTCCATGGCTTTCCGGGCGTTCTTCGCCCTTCCGGCGGACAAGTTCTCCACCGCCAACGGCCAGCACACCAACGCCATCCACGGGTTTACGTCCATGCTGATCAACCTGATCAAGGAACAGCAGCCCACGCACATCGCCGTTGCTTTCGACGTCTCGGACGAATCCACGCACCGCAAGGCCGAGTACAGCGAGTACAAGGGCGGCCGCAACGAGACACCCCGCGAGATGAGCGGGCAGATCGACCTCATCGGGCAGGTGATGGAAGCCTGGGGGATTAAGACCATCAAGATGCCCGGTTACGAGGCCGACGACATCCTCGCAACCCTTGCCGCCATGGGCGAAAAGGCCGGCTTCGAGGTCCTCCTCGTTTCCGGCGACCGGGACGCCTTCCAGCTGATCACGGACAACGTCTTCGTCCTCTATCCCAAGAAGGGCGTCAGCGACATTCCCCGGATGGACGCCGCGGCCATCGAGGCCAAGTACTTCGTGAGCCCGTCCCGCTACTCCGACCTCGCCGCCCTGGTGGGCGAGACGGCGGATAACCTGCCCGGCGTGCCCGGTGTCGGGCCCAAGACGGCAGCCAAGTGGATCAACCTCTACGGCGGCCTCGAAGGGGTGCTGGAAAACATCGACTCCATCGGCGGCAAGGTAGGTGACGCCCTGCGCGGGAATGTGGACGCCGTCAAGCGCAACCGCAGGCTGAACCAGCTCCACACCGACCTCGACCTGCCGGTCACGCTCGACGACCTCTACCAGCCGCGGCCCGACCAGGCCGTCCTTGAGGACCTTTTCGACCAGCTCGAATTCAAGGCCATCCGCGGCCGCCTCTTCGCCCTCTACGGCGACGCCGACACCCCGGCAGCGGAGCGGGACAGCATTGACACCCCGGAGTACAGCACTCCCGCGGATGCCTTCTGAACTTGCCGCCTTCCTGGCCGCGGGAGTGGGCCACCGCTCGGCCCTCGCCGTCGACCTCGTGCCCGGACGGATCGGCGAGGACGCCGCGGCGCTGGCGATCGTCCGTGGTGACGCCGCCGTCTACATCGACCTCGCCGGCCAGGACGCGGAGACAGAGAATGTCCTGGCCGGGTGGCTTCGGGACCGGGAGGCGGCCAAGGTGATACACGGCTTCAAAGCCGCGCTGAAGGCACTCTCCGCCCGTGGCCTCAAGCTGGAGGGCGTGGTGGACGACACCTCCATTTCCGGCTACCTGATCGAGCCGGACCGGCGCACCTACGAGCTCGCCGAACTGGCCCAGCACCACCTCAACGTGGGAATCCCCGCTGCCACGGCCAAGGCCGGGCAATTGGAGCTGTCGTTCGACGGCGAGGACACCGCCGCCGCCGATGCCCTGGTCCAGGCCGGCGCCGTCGTCCTCGCCCTCAGCCGCTTCTTCGAGGATGAACTCAAGGAGCGCAAGGCCGAAGACCTGCTGTCCACCCTTGAGCTGCCGGTGGGCCGCGTCCTCGCGGACATGGAACTCGCCGGCATCGCGATCGACATGGACAAAATGGACGAACAGCTCGCCGATTTGGCGCGGGTGATCGACCAGGCCCAGGAACAGGCGTTTGCCGCCATCGGGCACGAGGTCAACCTGGGCTCGCCCAAGCAACTCCAGACGGTACTGTTCGACGAACTGCAGCTGCCCAAAACCAAGAAGATCAAGTCCGGTTACACCACGGACGCGGCATCGCTGAAGAACCTCCTGGAAAAAACCGGGCACGAGTTCCTGGTCCAGCTCATGGCCCACCGCGAGGCCGCCAAGCTGCGCCAAATGCTCGAGTCGCTGAAGAAATCGGTGGCAGAGGACGGCCGCATCCACACCACCTACGCCCAGAACGTCGCGGCAACCGGCCGCATCTCCTCGAACAACCCCAACCTGCAGAACATCCCCATCCGCAGCGAGGAAGGCCGCCGCGTGCGCGGCATCTTCGTGGTCAGCGACGGCTACGAATGCCTGCTTTCCGCGGACTACTCGCAGATCGAAATGCGCATCATGGCGCACCTGTCCGGCGACGAAGGGCTGATCCAGGCCTACAAGGACGGCGAGGACCTGCACCGCTTCGTCGGCTCGAACATCTTCCACGTGCCCACGGACCAGGTCACCAGCGCCATGCGCTCCAAGGTCAAGGCCATGTCCTACGGGCTGGCCTACGGGCTGACCTCCTTCGGCCTGTCCAAGCAGCTGGAGATCTCCGTGGACGAGGCCCGTACCCTGATGAAGGACTACTTCGACCGCTTCGGCGCCGTCCGCGACTACCTGCGGGGCGTGGTGGACCAGGCCCGGGTGGATGGTTACACGGCCACCATCGAAGGCCGCCGCCGCTACCTCCCCGATCTCACCAGCACGGACCGCCAGCTGCGCGAAAACGCCGAACGCATTGCCCTGAACAGCCCCATCCAAGGCTCCGCCGCGGACATCATCAAGCGCGCCATGCTCGGTGTTCATGACGAGCTCAAGGCCCAGGGGCTGAAGTCCAGGATGCTGCTCCAAGTCCATGACGAACTTGTCCTCGAGGTGGCGGCGGGGGAGCGGGCCGCCGTGGAAAAGCTGGTCACCGAGCAGATGGCAGCCGCCGCCGACCTCAGCGTGCCCCTGGAAGTGCAGATCGGCGTCGGCCCCAGCTGGTACGACGCCGGCCACTAGGCTTCCTGCCGGCCCAGCAGACGGCCGGCGTGTTTGTGCTGGTCAAGCGCCGGATTCATTGGCTAGGCTCGGGTAAATGGGTGATCTGAGCGGAAACTATGAAATCCGGCGCTTTCCCGCCGTGTCCAAAGGCAACGAAGGGTACGCGGAGGCCGAAACCTGGGCCAAGGCCGTCGGGTTCGGTTTCCACGACTCCACCCGCACCCCCGAGCACCGGGAGCGGTCCCTTGCCACCTATGAGGTCGACGGCCGGATCTTCACCGGGGTTTACCAGACCGGTCCCGTGGCCCCCTCCTCGCTGCCTGCCGAGGTACCCGTTGCCACCTTCGGGACCTTCCGCAAAACCCTGAACATTGGCTTCGGCCGCATGCTGGAAACGCAGATGGTTACGGCCGTGACCGTCCGTACATCGCACCGCCGGCGCGGCCTCCTGCGCCGCATGATGACCGAAGACCTCCAAGCCGCCAAGGACGACGGCATCGCCATGGCAGCGCTGACGGCCTCGGAGGGCAGTATCTACGGCAGGTTCGGCTACGGCGTGGCAAGCCTTGAGCGCACCGTGAAAGTGGACACCACGGCCCGGTTTGCCCTGCGGCACGCGGCCACGGGCGCCGTGGAAGTGGCGGACCCCAAAACCCTGTTGGACGTGGCCCCCGCCGTGTTCGAACGCGTCCACCGGCACACGCCAGGGTCCCTCGGCCGGCAGGAATGGTACCGGCACCTGGCCTCCGGGTCGCTGGGACGCGACGGCAAGGAAGATCCCGCCATCAAGGTGGCGCTGCACTACGGCCCGGACGCAACCATCGACGGCTATGTCTCCTACAAGTTCCTTGGCTGGGACACCACCCCCTACACGGTGGAAGTGGTGGACCTTGTCGCCGCCACCGACCATGCCTACCTCGAACTCTGGCAGTACCTGGCCGCCATCGACCTCGTGGAGCGGGTCACCTGGAACGAGGCGCCGGTGGATGATCCCCTTGCCTGGGCCCTGGCTGACCCGCGCTGCATCGACGCCTCGGACAGCCGCGACATGCTCTGGCTCAGGATCCTCGACGTTCCACAAGCCCTCGCTGCGCGCCACTACCCGGCCGATGGCCGGCTGGTCCTCAAAGTCGATGATCCGCTCGGCCTCACGCCGGGGATTTTTGCGCTGACCGTGGAGGGCGGCCAGGCCGGCGTTGAACGCCTGCCCGAAGGCACCGCCGCCGACCTCGAACTGGGCGTCTCCGCGCTGTCCTCGATCTTCCTCGGTGCTGTGTGCCCGGTGACCCTGAAGGCTGCCGGCGCCATCGGCGAGCCACGGCCGGGCGCCGCCCTCGAGGCCCGGCAGATGTTTGCGGTGGAACGGGCGACGCACTGCCTGACCCACTTCTGAGTCCCCGTCCCCGGTCCCGGCCGCTTTGACCCGCGTTGCCGGCACCGACTAGAATAAACGGGCGTGTACCACGTGCACGTCCTTGCGGTCCCAGGCCGCATTGAAAGTAATCCACAAAATCAGGATGACCCGGAGGATCCGTCGGATTCACCGTGAATCGCGCCTGCGTTCCATAACGCGGGCGCGCCGGTTTGCCTGACCGACTAACTATCCACAACGGAGCCCCTACTACATGACCATCACCTCCACCGAGAAGCCCGGTACCCCCGTAGTCGCAATTAACGACATCGGTACCGCTGAGGACTTCCTCGCAGCAGTCGACGCCACCATCAAGTACTTCAACGACGGAGACCTCGTCGAAGGTACCGTCGTCAAGGTCGACCGCGATGAAGTCCTGCTCGACATCGGTTACAAGACCGAAGGTGTCATCCCCTCCCGCGAGCTGTCCATCAAGCACGACGTTGATCCCGGAGACGTCGTCTCCGTCGGCGATCAGGTCGAAGCCCTGGTGCTCACCAAGGAAGACAAAGAAGGCCGCCTGATCCTCTCCAAGAAGCGCGCTCAGTACGAGCGTGCCTGGGGCGACATCGAGAAGGTCAAGGAAGAAGACGGCGTCGTCACCGGTACCGTCATCGAGGTCGTCAAGGGTGGTCTTATCCTCGACATCGGCCTGCGCGGCTTCCTGCCCGCATCCCTGGTCGAAATGCGCCGCGTGCGCGACCTGGCTCCGTACATCGGTCAGCAGATCGAAGCCAAGATCATCGAGCTGGACAAGAACCGCAACAACGTTGTGCTGTCCCGCCGTGCATGGCTCGAGCAGACCCAGTCCGAGGTCCGCTCCACCTTCCTCAACAAGCTCGAAAAGGGCCAGGTCCGTCCCGGCGTCGTGTCCTCCATCGTCAACTTCGGTGCCTTCGTGGACCTGGGCGGCGTCGACGGCCTGGTTCACGTTTCCGAGCTGTCCTGGAAGCACATCGACCACCCGTCCGAGGTTGTCGAGGTTGGCCAGGAAGTCACCGTCGAGGTTCTCGAGGTGGACCTGGACCGCGAGCGTGTCTCCCTGTCGCTCAAGGCTACGCAGGAAGATCCGTGGCAGACCTTCGCCCGTACCCACGCCCTGGGCCAGGTTGTCCCGGGTAAGGTCACCAAGCTGGTTCCGTTCGGTGCGTTCGTCCGCGTCGAAGACGGCATCGAAGGCCTGGTCCACATCTCCGAGCTCGCCGTGCGCCACGTTGAGCTGGCCGAGCAGGTTGTCTCCGTTGGCGACGAACTGTTCGTCAAGGTCATCGACATCGACCTCGAGCGCCGCCGCATCTCGCTGTCCCTCAAGCAGGCCAATGAGGGCGTCGACGCCGACAGCACCGAATTCGATCCCGCCCTGTACGGCATGGCCGCAGAGTACGACGAAGAGGGCAACTACAAGTACCCCGAGGGCTTCGACCCCGAGTCCAACGAATGGCTCGAGGGCTACGAGAACCAGCGCGCCGCCTGGGAACAGCAGTACGCTGACGCCCAGACCCGCTGGGAAGCACACAAGAAGCAGGTTGCCCAGCACGCTGCCGACGACGCTGCAGCTGCAACGTCCGGTGACAGCGATTCCGGCGCTACCAGCTACTCCTCCGAGCCTGCTGCCACCGACACCGGTGCCGGCACCCTGGCCTCGGACGAGGCACTTGCTGCTCTCCGCGAGAAGCTGACCGGCAACTAGTTGCCACCGGTGCCGGGTTCATCCCGGCAGCAACGAGAACAGGCCCCCTGCCTCTGGCAGGGGGCCTGTTCTCGTTGCTGCGGGTCCCGGGCGCTGCTGCGGCGACAGCGCCTCCCGCCCTCACAGGTGGACGACGGCGTGGACCGTTCCATCGTCGTCGGGCGTCAGAACGGCGCCGGCCGCCTCGAGGAGCCGCTGGGCTTTGAGGTTACCGGCCAAAGTGCGGGCAGTGACGCGGTGCAGGCCCGCCATGCGGGCCTCCTCAAGGACCAGCCCCAGGGCGGCGCGGGCGACCCCGCGGGAGCGAAAGCTCCGTCCCAGCCAGATGCCGGTTTCGGCCGAAAGCACATCGGTGTGGGCTTCCCGTTTGAGCCGGACGGAACCGGCTATGTCACCGCCACTGAACACGGCCCAGGATTTCTCCGCCGCGGGGCCGTCAAGGCCGGCGGCTGCCGCGTGGTGGTAGCTGAAGAACCAGGCGGTGCGCTCAAGGTTCCAGCCGGGGCCGCCGAGCGGGGGAGCCACTTCGTCAGGGGAGGCATCACGTTTGGCCAGTTCGAGCAGCTGGTCCGCGACAGCCCGGTCCACATCCACGATGGTGACCTCAGGCAAGGCGTTCATCAACCCACTCCGTTCCTTCGGGAGTCAGCGCAGCGGAGCCTGCGGTGAGCTGCTGGATCCGTTCAGTTGCTGCCGCAATGGCATCGGCATGGTCGGGTACGGCGATGCGCAGGACCGTGAGGCGGTCCTGGTAGGACGTTTCCGCCATTACCAGGCCGGCGGCGCGCAGGTCGTTCTCCAGCCGGCCGGCCCCGGCGTGCGGCACCGCCGTCCAGCAGATCCGCAGCCTGCTGCGCCGGATCAGGGGTGCCTGTTCCAGTGCCGCGGAGACAGATTCCGAGTAGGAGCGGACCAGGCCGCCCGCGCCCAGCAGCACTCCGCCGAAATAGCGCACGACGACGGCACTGACGTCGCTGAGGTCGGCCACCCCGGGTGCCGTTTCCCTTTTCACCAGCGCTTCGAGCATGGGGATCCCTGCGGTGCCCGCGGGCTCGCCGTCGTCGCTGGAGCGCTGGATGCTGCGGTCCGGGCCGATGACGAACGCGGAGCAGTGGTGCCGGGCATCGTGGAACTCGCGGCGAAGCCCGGCAGCCAGTTCCCGGGCGTCCTCCTCCGTTCCGGCCCTGCGGAGGACGGTGATGAACCTGGACCGCTTGATCTCCAGCTCGTGCCGGACGTCATGGCCGGCCGCCAACGTGGTGTAAGTAGTGGTCCTGCTGTCTTGCGCTTGCACCCGGCCCAGTCTAGCGGCGGCGGGAACCGGCGCTTTCGGGGTTCGGTGGACATTCCGTGACGCCACGGACGCCGGCTTCACACGCGGTTCAGTAGGGTGGGAGGGTGTTGAAAATCGGCTTGACGGGCGGAATCGCCTCAGGAAAATCGGTGGTGGCGGCCCGGCTGAAGGAGCACGGCGCGATCCTGGTGGATGCGGATGCACTGGCCCGGGAAGTGGTGGAGCCCGGGACCCAAGGCCTGGAACAGATCGCTGCCGGGTTCGGCGCGGACATGCTCGACGGCGACGGACGGCTTGACCGCGCGCGCCTCGGCGAAGCGGTGTTCGGCCAGCCGGAGCGCCTGGCGGCCCTGAACGCCATCGTCCACCCCCTGGTGCGGGCCCGCGCGGCCGAGCTGACGGCAGCGGCACCGGATGACGCCGTCGTGGTCCAGGACATTCCCCTGCTGGTCGAGACCGGGCAGGGGAGCAGCTTCCACCTTGTCGTGGTGGTGGACGCTCCCGATGACGTCCGGCTGCAGCGCATGCAGGCGCTGCGGGGGATGACCCCGGAAGCGGCGCGTTCACGGATGGCCGCCCAGGCCACCCGCGAGCAACGCCTGGCAGCCGCCGACGTCGTCCTGGACAACTCCGGCACCGTGGAGCAGCTCCTGGACCAGGTGGACCGGCTCTGGGAACAGCGGTTGCAGCCTTACGCCCGCAACCTCGCCGCCGGGACCCGGGCCCCGCGTACCGGCGGGCCGGTCCTTGCCCCGCACAGCCGGGACTGGTCCCGGCAGGCCACGCTGATCGCGGCGCGGCTGAGGGCGGCCGCCCCTGACGCCATCCTGGCGGTGGACCACATAGGCTCCACCGCCGTCCCCGGCCTGGCTGCCAAGGACGTCATCGACCTCCAGGTGGCCGTGCCTGACATGGCGGCCGCAGCTGCGATCGCGCCGCTCCTGGCCGCTGCCGGATACCCGGCGGTGCGGGGGATCGAATCGGACACGCCGAAACCCGGTGCGCCGGATCCCGCGTCATGGCTCAAGCGATTCCACGCCAACGCGGATCCAGGCCGGGCGGTGAACGTGCATGTGCGGCCGGCCGGCTCGGCCGGATGGCGATATGCGCTGATGTTCCGGGACTGGCTGCGGAACGATCCTTCCGCGCTTGCGCTCTACCAGGCGCACAAGGCGGACCTCGCCCGCCGCTTTTCCGACTCCGCCGGAACCGGATCCTACGCTGAGGCGAAGGAACCGTGGTTCACCGACGTTGCCTGGCCGGCGATGTCCGCATGGGCCCGGACAGCCGGGTGGGCGCCGCCGTCGTACGCGTCGTGAACGGCCGCCCCGTCCCGGCGCTTGTTCGCCCGTAACGGATTGGACGCTTCACTGTCGGTGCCCGGCTGTAAATTAGATCCATGAGCCTTGCGCAGGAGATCAACCGTGTTGTAGCGCCCTTTGAAGTCATCAGCGAATTCAAGCCCGCGGGTGACCAGCCGGCCGCCATCGCGGAGCTGACCGAACGCATCAACAACGGGGAGAAGGACGTGGTGCTCCTCGGCGCCACCGGTACCGGCAAAAGCGCCACCACCGCGTGGCTCATTGAGCAGGTCCAGCGGCCAACCCTGGTGATGGTCCAGAACAAGACCCTTGCCGCCCAGCTCGCCAACGAATTCCGCGAACTGCTGCCCAACAACGCCGTGGAGTACTTCGTCTCCTACTACGACTACTACCAGCCCGAAGCCTATGTGGCGCAGACGGACACCTTCATCGAGAAGGATTCCTCCATTAACGAGGAAGTGGAACGGCTCCGGCACTCCGCCACCAACGCGCTGCTGACCCGCCGGGACGTGATCGTGGTGGCCACCGTGTCCTGCATCTACGGCCTGGGAACCCCGGAGGAATACATCTCCGGCATGGTCACCCTGCGCAAGGGTGCAGAAATGAACCGGGACGACCTCCTGCGCAAGTTTGTTTCCATGCAGTACGCGCGCAACGACGTCGACTTCCACCGCGGCACCTTCCGGGTCCGCGGGGACACCGTGGAAATCATTCCGATGTATGAGGAACTGGCCATCCGGATCGAGTTCTTCGGCGACGAAATCGAGAACATCCACACCCTCCACCCGCTGACCGGTGAGGTCATCCGCGACGAGGAAGAGATGTACGTCTTCCCGGCATCGCACTATGTGGCTGGACCGGAGCGGATGGCGCGGGCCATCAAGCGGATCGAGGATGAACTCGCGGACCGGCTGAAGGTGCTGGAAAGCCAAAACAAGCTCGTCGAAGCCCAGCGGCTGCGGATGCGGACCACGTACGACCTCGAAATGATGCAGCAGATGGGCTTCTGCAACGGCATCGAAAACTACTCCGCCCATATCGACGGCCGGGAACCGGGGACCGCCCCGCACTGCCTCCTGGACTACTTCCCGGACGACTTCCTGCTGGTGGTGGACGAGTCCCATGTAACCATTCCGCAGATCGGCGCCATGTACGAGGGCGACATGTCCCGTAAGCGGAACCTCGTGGACTTTGGCTTCCGCCTTCCGTCCGCCATGGACAACCGGCCGCTGAAATGGGACGAGTTCCTCCAGCGGGTGGGCCAGACCGTCTACCTTTCGGCCACCCCGGGCAAGTACGAACTTGGCAAGGCGGACGGATTCGTCCAGCAGATCATCCGTCCCACCGGGCTGGTGGATCCCGAAGTGGTGGTCAAGCCCACCAAGGGACAGATCGATGACCTCCTCGGTGAGATCAAGACCCGGGTAGAGAAGGACGAACGCGTCCTGGTGACCACGCTGACCAAACGTATGGCGGAGGACCTCACAGACTACCTGCTGGGTCACGGCGTGAAAGTGGAGTACCTGCACTCGGATGTCGATACCCTGCGCCGAGTGGAACTCCTGCGCGAGCTGCGGATGGGCTCCTTCGATGTCCTGGTGGGCATCAACCTCCTCCGTGAGGGCCTTGACCTGCCAGAGGTGTCCCTGGTCAGCATCCTGGATGCGGACAAGGAAGGGTTCCTGCGTTCGTCCACGTCGCTGATCCAGACCATCGGCCGTGCAGCCCGCAACGTCTCGGGCCAGGTGCACATGTACGCGGACCGGATCACCGACTCCATGGCCCTCGCCATCGACGAAACCAACCGCCGCCGCGCCATCCAGGTCGCCTACAACAAAGACCATGGCGTCGATCCCCAGCCGTTGCGCAAGAAGATCGCCGACATCACGGACCAGTTGGCCAAGGAAGATGCCGACACCGAGGAACTGCTCAAGAACAACCGGCTCGCCAAGGGCGCCAAGCGGGCCAAGTCCGGAGCCAAGGGTGCGGCCCAGGTCCGTGCGGATGGTTTGGCGGCAGCTCCGGCCGAGGACCTGGTGGGACTGATCGAGCAGCTTACCGAACAGATGCACGGAGCCGCCGCCGAACTGCAGTTCGAAGTGGCGGCGCGGATCCGCGACGAGGTCAGCGAACTGAAGAAAGAACTGCGCCAGATGCAGGCCGCCGGCCACGCCTAGGCGGTCTCGTTCCAGGCCTGCCCGGAGGACGGGATGGGCTGCCCATGGAACGGCGGGCACCTCCGTGGGGAGGTGCCAGCCGTCGTTAACGCATGTGGTGCCGGGGTTTCACTTCCTGGCCGAGTCGATCATTCCCTTTGCTTCGTCCATCAGGCCCTTGGCTGCGTCAGCGGGGGACTTCCGGTCGAACAAGACGTCCGTGCAGTACCGCTGGATCAGCGCCTGAACCCCGGAGGAGCCGGTTGGGGGCACCGGCGGGCCGCTCTGCAGGTCAGGCTTGATGTCCTTCAGGAATGCCGCCGCGGACTTGTCCGCCGGGGTCAGCAGCGGGTCGATTGCCGCCTGGACTTCTGAGTTCGTGGGGAAGCCGCGCTCGGTCAGGATGGTCTTGGCTGAGTCCAGGTTGTTGAGCATGTAGTTGACCACCTCAGCAGCTTCCTTGGGATGCTTGCTGCGCGAAGACACGGACCAGAACATGGATGGTTTGTAGGACATTCCGTTGTCCTTCGCGCTGCCTGTGGAACTGGGCGCGCGCAGGATCTTGACGTCGGTCTTCAGCGCCGACTGAAGCGCATTGACCTGGTTGGTCCACCACCACGACATCGCAGTCTTGCCGGTGGCGAAGAGGGTCTGTTCCACCGGGGCGCTGATGTCCTCGGTGGCAATGTTGGCCGGCGGGGCAGCCCCGGCGTTGCGCAGGTCCACGAGGTTCTGGAAGAAGGACGTGGCGGTGCTTTCCTTGAAGCCGAGGCCGCCGTCCGCCGAGTAGAGCGATTCGCCGTGCTGCATCGCCCACGTGTTCAGGTCGGAGTCCGTCAGCGAGTAGGAGCTGCCGTAGTTGGTTTGGCCCGCCTTGGCAGCGGCCTTTGCGATCTGGGCGGCGGTCTTGGTGTAGTCAGCCCACGTCCAGGTCTTGTCGTCCGGGATGGGCACACCGTAGTCCTGGAACATCTTGGCGTTGATCATGACGGCCTTGGCGTTCTGCCCGGTGCTGAGGCCAAACTGCTTACCGCTGACCTGGCCTGAGTCAAGGGCGTCCTGGTCGATCTTGGAGGTGTCGATATTGCTTTGCTTGGACAGGTCCAGGAGGGCGCCCCGGCCGCCATACTCAGCGATATAGGCCTGGTCCATCTGGATCACGTCGGGGGAATCATTGGCGGCGGTGGTTGTGGCCAGTTTGTCCCAGTAGCTGCTCCACACTCCGGGCTCGGCCTGGATCTTGATGTTGGGGTGGGAGGCCTGGAACGCGTCGATCACCTGTTGGGTTTCTTTGTTGCGGAGGTCGTTGCCCCACCACGTGAAGCGGACCGTGACGTTCCCGCCGCTGTCGCCGGCTGAGGAGGGAGAACAGCCGGTGGCAAGCAAGGCGAGGGTGGCCGCAGCTGCGAGCGACTTGACCATCGTGCTGGTGCGAAGCGAAGTCTTCATTGACCGTGACTTTCTGGAGGGGTCTAACAGATGGGGCGAGAAACCGCTTTCTCACTGGATGTGATTATGACAGCAGCGTCTGCCGGGGGTCAATGGTTCCGGGAAACCGTTATCCAACGGCGTTGCTGGGGTAGAGTTGAAGGCACGTAGGGGAGTATCCCAAAGCGCTACGATCGTCAACACGCAGGGCATGGTTGCCCCGCCGGGCGTAGCGGGCCGCCGCTTCAGCACCAAGTGCACTGGCAGGCCGGAGAGACTTACACCATTTTGTGTACCCTGCGAAAGGCTGTCCCTGTGCTCGACTTGCCCGTATGGTTCGAGGTTGGCTCATTTGTCATCCTTGGCCTGATCCTCCTGACCGACCTCCTCCTGGTGGTCCGCCGGCCCCATGAACCCTCCATGAAGGAAGCCGGCCTCTGGGTTGCCTTCTATGTCGCACTGGCCATGGCCTTCGCCGGAGCGATGTTCGCCTTTACCGGCCCCGAGTTCGGCAGCCAGTTCGTCGCGGGCTGGGTCACGGAATACAGCCTGAGCATCGACAACCTGTTCGTCTTCATCATCATCATGGCCAGGTTCTCAGTACCGCGGAAATACCAGCAGGAAGTGCTGATGGTGGGGATCATCATCGCGCTCATCCTGCGCGGCATCTTCATCCTGCTCGGCGCCATTGTCATTGAACAGTTCAGCTGGGTGTTCTACATCTTCGGCGCATTCCTGCTGTGGACGGCCTGGAAGCAGGCCCAGGACGAAGGCGAAGAGGAAGAAGACCGCGAGAACCCCCTGATCGCCAGGATCCGCAAAGTCATCCCCATGTCGGAGAAGTTCGACGGCGGCAAGCTGCGGACCACGGTGAACGGCAAGAAGGTGTTCACCCCCATGGTGATCGTCTTCATCACCATCGGCCTCACGGACCTCCTGTTCGCCGTGGACTCCATTCCGGCGATCTTCGGCCTCACCCAAAGCCCCTTCATTGTCTTCACCGCCAACCTGTTCGCCCTGATGGGGTTGCGTCAGCTGTACTTCCTCCTCGGCGGCCTGATGAACCGGCTGATCTACCTCAAGCACGCACTCTCCTTCATCCTGGCGTTCATCGGCGTCAAGCTCGTCCTGCACGCCATGCACGTCAACGAACTGCCCTTCATCAACGGCGGACGCCACATCGAGTGGGCACCCGAGATTCCGACCTTCGTGTCGTTGGCAGTCATCGTGGGCACCATCATCGTTGCCGTGGTGGCCAGCCTGCTGAGCTCCAAGGCCAAGGCGGCGGCGATCGATCCGCGGCTCGAGGAAGACGCCCGGAAGAGCCACAGCGACGTCGACTAGGCGTCCGCTGCACCTCTGCAACAGGTAATCCCGGCCCCGCCGGGATTACCTGTTTAAGCCCCTGCATCAGGCGGCAGCGCAGGACTATGCTCGGATCATGGCCAGCACAGCAGCGGACCAGCGCGTGCGCCAGGTGCAGCGGCGCACCGTTGTGCTCCTGGGGACAGCCCAGGTCTTCGGCGGCATCGGCACCGGGGCAACCGTGTCGATCGGTTCCATCCTGGCCGTGGAATTGTCCGGTTCCAGCGCGTGGGCGGGGGCCGTGGCAACGGTCATGACGCTGGGGGCCGCGGCAGCCGCACTTCCGCTGGCGTCGTTGGCCGACCACCGAGGGCGCAGGGCGGGCCAGGTGGCGGGTCTTTCAGCGGCCTTGGCAGGTGCGCTTCTTATGGTCCTGGCCGTCGTGTCCGGGCTCTTTATCCTCCTGGTCCTGGGTGCCGCAGGCATCGGCGTCGGCACTGCGGCCACCCTTCAGGCACGGTTCGCGGCCGTGGACCTTGCAGCCCCCGAACACCGGGGGAGGGCGCTGTCGACGGTGGTCTGGGCCGTGACCGTCGGCGCCGTGACGGGGCCAAACCTCATCCAGCCCGGCACGGTGGTGGGCACGGCACTGGGCCTGCCGCCGGTGGCCGGACCATTCGTCATCGCCGCGGCGGGATTGCTGATTGCCTCCGTGCTGATGTTCGCCGGGCTTCGCCCCGACCCGCTGTTGCTGGCACGCCAGCTCGCGGCTGCGGGAGCCAACACCGCCCAAGACCATGACCCGGCACGCCCGGACGCTGTGGCGGCCGGGCGTTCCGGCGGTTCACTCATCCGCGGGCTCCATGCCATCAGGGACTCCCGGAAGGCAGTCCTGGCGGTGACAGCCGTCGTCGCCGCCCACGCAGTGATGGTGGGCGTGATGTCCATGACGCCGCTGCATCTGCAGCACCTGGTGGAAGGGCCTGCGTTCCACCCAGGGCACGTCGCCGAGGGGGACGTGCTGGTGATCATTGGCTTCACCATCTCGCTGCACATCGCCGGGATGTTCGCCCTGTCGCCGGTCATGGGCTGGCTGACGGACAGGGCAGGCCGGATCGAGACCATCGTGATCGGTTTCGCAGTGTTGGTCGCGGCGGTGGTGGTCGCAGGCCTTGGACAGTCTTCCACCCCCGCTGTTGCGGCAGGCCTTGTCCTGTTGGGCGTTGGCTGGTCGGCTGCGACCATCTCCGGGTCCACGCTGCTGGCCGAAAGCGTGGGACGCGACGCCCGGGTCGCGGTGCAGGGCGTCTCGGACATGCTGATGGGCGCTGCCGGAGCGGCAGGCGGTGCGGTGTCGGGGCTCGTCCTGGGCGCCGCCGGCTACCTCGGCCTGAACCTCATCGGTGCCGCCATCGGTGCCGCGGTGCTGGCGGCGGCCATTCTCGCCCGCGCCTCACGCCGCCGGTCAGCGGCCGCCTGAACGCGCCATCCCCAGCAGGCGGGCAAAGATCCGCTCGCCGTCGTCGGCGATTCCATCGTGATGGAAATCGGCGGTCTCCCACACCTGCAGTCCGCGGACCGCTGCCGCCGTCTGAAGGGAGAGGTCCCGGTCAACGTAGATGTCGTCGGTGTAGACGGCCGCTGCCACGGGAACGGTATTGGCAGCCAGCGCCCGCGAGTCGTACAGCGGCTTCCAGTCCCGCTTGGCTGCCAGCAGTTCGGCCACGTCCCGGAGCGGCTGCAAGGCGGGATCCTGCTCGAAGTACCACGGGTACACCATCTCGCCGGTCAGGAGCAGCGGCTCGGCGTCGGGCCTGAACCAAGGGTTTTCACCCAGAATCCGCCACGCGGACCAGTTGGTCGCCTGCCCCTGGCCATAGATGGATTCGTGCATGAGCGCATACAGCGGGTTGGAGCGGCGGGAGACGACGGCCTGGAGCTGTTCCAGGAAGGCATCGGACAGGCGGGGTCCACCGGGAGCGGCGACGAAGGCATCTTCCAGGAGATAGTGGAGGCTGTCCACCCGCGTATTGCCGCCCAGGAATGCACCGGCCATCTGGAACCGCTCCACGGTGAGGGGCGCGCCGTCGGGCATGATCTCGGTCGTGGACCGCAGGTGCCGGGCGATCCGTTCCACCGTCTCCCGGTCCTCGGGGTACCAGCCGAAGTATTCCCCGTTCCGGGCGGCGACGCGCTGGAACGTGGCACGGTAGACCTCGTCGGCGCTGCCGGCGAGCGGCGCCAGGCCGCCGGTGATGAGTGCTTCGCGGAGTCCTTCCGGCGCGAAGGAGAGATAGGTCAGGGCGCAAAAGCCGCCGTAGCTTTGGCCGTAGATGGTCCAGGGCGCTGATTCGAGGGCGGCACGGATCAGTTCCGCGTCCGCCACGATCGAATCGGCCCGGAAGTGCTCCAGGTAGGCAGCCTGTGCGGCCGCATCCCCCCGCGCCGGCAGCGTATGCCTGTCGATGGGGGTGGACAGGCCCGTGCCCCGCTGGTCCAGCATCAGGATGCGGAACTCTGCCGCCGCAGCCTTTCCCCAGCCGCCCAGGGAAGCCCACCTGTTGCCGCGGCCGCCAGGACCGCCCTGAAGGAAGAGGAGCCAGGGCAGCGCGGCCGCCGCCTCCTCGCTGTGCGCGGCGGAGACGTATTCGCGGGCGAAAACGGTGATGGTCTCAGCCGCCGGGGCGGAAGGATCATCTGGAGCGAAGTGGTCCAGGGGGACGGTGAACCAGTGTTCGACGGTCCGCATACCCCGGAAGGCGTGGCTGGCGCCAACGCGATGCCTGGCGGCAAGTGCCGCGCTGTGCCGCTCAGCCACGCGCGGCTGCGGGGACGGAGGTGCCGGACTGCGCCCGGCCGAACCGGTCCAGTGCCTGGCCGGTGAGCCGGAAGGTTGACCATCCGTCCATGGGGACGGCGCCGACGCGGCGGTAGAAGTTGATGGACGGCTCGTTCCAGTCCAGCACGCTCCATTCCACCCGCGCGTAGCCGTTCTCGACGGCAATCCCGGCCAAGTGCTGCAGCAGCGCCTTGCCGTGTCCTTCGCCCCGCGCTCCGGGGCTGACGTAGAGGTCTTCCAGGTAGATCCCGTGCACGCCCTCCCAGGTGGAATAGTTCAGGAACCAAAGGGCGAAACCCTGCACTTCACCGGCCGTGTTCTCAGCCATGGCCGCGAACACGCTTGGGTTGCCGCCGAACAAGGCCCGCTCCAGCAGTTCGGGAGTGTTCCGGACGGCGTCCGGTTCCTTCTCGTAATCGGCCAGTTCGTGGATCATCCGGAGAATGGCGGGAACGTCGTGCGGGGTGGCGGGGCGGATAACACTCATTGCTCGAGCTTACCGCCGGTCCCGCGTTAGAGCCGGTTCACGTCCGTCACCCTGACCACGGCGGTCCCGGTGTCGTCCGACTCGGCCAGGTCCACCTCGGCCGAGATCCCCCAGTCGTGGTTGCCTGCCGGGTCGTCGAAGATCTGGCGGACTTTCCACGTGCCGCGCTCCTCGGTGATGATGAGCAGGCCCGGCCCGCGGGCGTCCGGGCCCGTACCGATGTCGTCGTGTTCGTCGAAGTAGTCGTCCAGCGCGTCTTCCCAGCGCTCGGCACCCCACCCGGATCCGGCGTCGAGTTCACCCAGCGCGGCGGCGTCCTCGTCGGCGAACAGTTCCACGCGGCGGAACATCTCGTTGCGCACCATCACCCGGAACGCGCGGATGTTGGAGGTCAACGACGGCGGGGGAGGCGGTGGCGCGTCGTGCGGCGTGGGCGCCGCGCCGGAGGCCAGTTCCTCCCACTCGTCCAGGAGGCTGGAATCCACCTGCCGCACCAGCTCGCCGAGCCAGGCGGTCAGGTCCTCAAGGTCTTCCCGCAGCATGTCCTGGGGCACGGTCTGGCGGAGCGCTTTGAAGGCATCGGCCAGGTAGCGCAGCACGATCCCTTCGGAACGGGCCAGGCCGTAGAACTGCACGAATTCGCCGAAATTCATGGCGCGCTCATACATATCGCGGACCACCGACTTCGGCGCGAGCTCAAAGTCGCCCACCCACGGTGCAGCCTTCCGGTACACCTCGAAGGCCTCGCCCAGGATCTCCGCAAGAGGTTGCGGGTAGGTGACCTCGTCCAGCATGGCCATCCGCTGGTCATAGTCGATACCGTCCGCCTTCATGGCGGCCACCGCTTCGCCGCGGGCCTTCTTCTGCTGCGCGGAGAGGATCTGCCGCGGTTTCTCCAAGGTCGCCTCAATCACGGACACAGCGTCCAGGGCGTACGACGGCGACTCCGGGTCGAGGAGGTCCAGCGCCGCGAGGGCGAACGGGGAGAGCGGCTGGTTCAAGGCGAAGTTCGGCTGCAGGTGGACGGTCAGCCGCACGGTGCGGCCGTCAGGTCCCTGTTCTTCCGGCGGGATGCGTTCCACCACCTCGGCGGCCAGGAGTTCCCGGTAAATCCCCAGCGCCTTCTTCATCAGCCGCAGCTGGGACGACCGTGGCTCGTGGTTTTCGGTCAGCAGCCGCCTGGCCGCGGCAAACGGGTCCCCGGGCCGCTCCATCAGGTTCATCAGCATGGCGTGCGTGACGGTGAAACTCGACGTCAGCGGGTCCGGCACGGATTCCACCAGCCGTTTGAACGTCGGCTCGCCCCACGAGACGAAACCTTCAGGCGGCTTCTTCTTCACCACCTGGCGCAGCTTCTTCTGGTCATCGCCGAACTTGGCGGTGGCCTTCGCCATCGCCTTCACGTTCTCGATGACGTGCTCGGGTGCCTGCACCACCACGGTCCCGGCGGTGTCGTAGCCTGCCCGTCCGGCGCGGCCGGCAATCTGGTGGAACTCGCGTGAGTTGAGCAGCCGTGTCCGGACGCCGTCGTACTTGCTGAGGGCGGTGAGGAGCACTGTCCTGATGGGGACGTTGATGCCGACGCCCAGGGTGTCCGTGCCGCAGATAACCTTCAGCAGCCCCGCTTGAGCCAGCTGCTCCACCAGCCGGCGGTACTTGGGCAGCATGCCGGCGTGGTGCACGCCGATTCCGTGGCGCACCAGCCTGTTCAGTGTCTTCCCGAACCCGGCGGCGAACCGGAAGTTGGCAATCAGCTCGGCGATCTTGTCCTTTTCCTCCCGGGTGCACACGTTGATGCTCATCAGGTTCTGGGCGCGGTCGATCGCTTCGAGCTGGCTGAAGTGCACCACATAGACCGGCGCCTGTTTGGTGGACAGCAACTCTTCCAGCGTTTCGTGGACCGGGCTCTGGTGGTAGTAGTAGTGCAACGGGATGGGCCGCTCCGCCGAGCTTACGGTGGTGGTGGGCCGGCCCGTCAAGGACGTCAGGCCTTCCTCGAAGCGGGTCACGTCCCCCAGCGTTGCTGACATCAGCAGGAACTGTGCCTGCGGAAGCTCCAGCAGCGGCACCTGCCAGGCCCAGCCGCGCTGCGGGTCCGAGTAGAAGTGGAATTCATCCATGATCACGGCGCCCAGTTCTGCCGCGGAGCCCTCGCGCAGGGCGATGTTGGCGAGGATCTCGGCCGTGCAGCAAATGATGGGGGCGTCCTGGTTCACGCCGGAGTCGCCGGTAATCATCCCCACGTTCTCCGCGCCGAAGATGTCGCAGAGCGCAAAGAACTTTTCCGATACGAGGGCCTTGATGGGCGCCGTGTAATAGCTGCGCCTGCCCTGGGCCATCGCCTGGAAGTGCGCTGCGATGGCCACCAGGGACTTGCCGGATCCGGTGGGCGTGGCCAGGATGACGTTCGCCCCGGTGGCCAGCTCCATGATTGCCTCATCCTGCGCCGGGTAGAGCGCGAGCCCCCGGCTCTCCGTCCACTCCGCGAACCGGGTGTAGAGGGCGTCCGGGTCGACGGCGGAGGCCTGGTTGGGGACGGACAGATCGGTCAGCTGGTCAAGGAGTTTCATTGACTTCCACCTTAGTGCCACGTCGTGTCCGTGCTCCCGCCCATGGCCGGGTTAGGCTCGGCCTGGCCGTGTGCGCAGCAGAACCTGGAGAACCTCATGAAATGGGACCCCGTCAAGTACGTCCAATTCGGCGATTACCGGAACCGGCCCTTCTTCGACCTCACCGCCCGGATCCTTGCCGGACACCCTGCCAAGGTGGTTGACCTGGGCTGCGGGCCGGGCAACCTGACGGCGACGCTCAGCGACCGCTGGCCCGGGGCCGACGTGGTGGGCGTGGACTCCTCCGCGGAAATGCTGGCCAAGGCTGCACGCCTCGCCCAGGAGCACCCGTCGTTGCGGTTCGAACAGGCCGACATCGCCGACTGGACGCCCTCGCCGGACACGGACGTCGTGGTCAGCAACGCCGCCCTGCAGTGGGTCCCCGGCCATCAGGACATGCTGCGGGGATGGCTCGCGGCGCTCGGCCCGGGTGCGTGGTTCGCCCTGCAGGTTCCCGGAAATTTCGACGCTCCCTCGCACGCACTGATGCGGGAACTCGCGTCCTCAGCCCCGTGGGCCGACAAGCTTGGCGGGGTGTTGCGGGGCGGGGAGTCCGTGGGGGAGCCGGGGGACTACCTTGGGATCATGCTCGACGCCGGGTACGCCGCGGACGTGTGGGAAACCAGCTACCAGCAGGTCCTTCCCGGCCCGGACCCGGTCCTTGAGTGGGTTCGGGGCACGGGGCTGCGTCCCGTCCTGGCCGCGTTGGCGGAGGATGACGCCAAGCGCTTCGAAGCCGAATACGCCGCAGCGCTGCGTGACGCCTATCCGCGGGGACCCCACGGCACCGTCTTTCCGTTCCGCAGGATCTTCGCCGTCGGACGCAGGGACGGCTGAAACGGGCCACGACTCTTGTTTGATGCATTGGTCACAAGGCGTGACAGCGGCGAAAAGTGATCTGGCTTACAATGTGGTCTGTGGTTTAGGGTCGAGTCGCCGGCCCGCTTCGACCGGGTGCATCTACGGGGGGTATTTTGCTGGTCGGTCTTATCAGGCGGCAACTCGCCGGACAGCAAGCCCAGGTGTGGGCCATCGTGCTGCTCCAGTTGGTCCAGGCAGCGGCCAACCTGCTCCTGCCAACAGTGAACGCGGCGATCATTGACGATGGCATTGTGGCCGGGGATACGGCCGCCATATCCAGGCTGGGCGCGGCGATGGCCGTCATCGCCGTGGTACAGGCGGCGTCAGCCATCGGGGCAGGCTACCTGGGAGCCGTGGTGGCCATGCGGATCGGGCGCCGGCTGCGGGCGGAAGTCTTTGCCCGGATCCAGTCGTTGTCGTCACAGGACGTGGCTCTGTTCGGAACCCAAAGCCTGACCACGCGTGCCACCAACGACACCCAGCAAATCCAGGCATTCGCCGTCCTGGTTTTCACCATGCTCTTTGCCGGACCCGCCATGGGCGTCGGGGGAATCGTCCTGGCCGTGCAGCAGGACGTGGCGCTGTCCGTGGTGGTGATCGTCATCGTTCCGCTGCTCCTGCTGATCATGTACCTGATCGTGCGCCGCCTGATTCCGCTCTACCGGGAGGGCCAGGACCTGTTGGACCGCTCGGGCGGAATCCTGCGCGAACAAATCATCGGTGTGGATGTTATCCGCGCCTTCGTCCGCCAGGATTACGAAGCACGGCGGTTTGCCCGGGCCAACGCCGGACTGACCGCGAACAACCTGCAGTCTGCGCTGCTGGTGGCGGGGATGCTGCCGATGATCATGCTGGTGGTCAACATCAGTTCGGTCGCCGTGGTCTGGTTCGGCGGGCACCGCATCCAGGACGGCCTGATGAACCTCGGCGCCCTCACCGCCTTCATCGCCTACATCATGCAGATCCTGCTGGCCATCATGATGGCCATGTACGTCCTCATGACGGCGCCGCGCGCGGCTGCCTGCGCCGAACGCATCCAGGCTGTCCTGGACACCGAGCCGTCGGTCCGCGACGCGGCGGCCCGGATTCCCGGCGCCGGTAATGGACCAGCCAGGCCGGGCGGCCGGAGTACGGACGCGGGCGCACCGGCACCCGGGCCGGGTCTCCTCCAGTTCCATGGGGTTGGCTTCTGCTACCCGGGAGCTGAAGCGCCGGTGCTCGCGGACATCAGCTTTACCGCAGCACCGGGTACCACCTTGGCGATCGTCGGCTCAACGGGAAGCGGGAAGTCGACGCTGCTGAACCTGATTCCGCGGTTCCTCGACCCCACGGAAGGCCACATCACCGTGGGCGGCCGCGACGTCCGGGACATGCCCCTGGACCTTTTGCGCGGAGCCATGGGGATCGTGCCGCAGCACTCCCACCTCTTCACCGGAACCATTGCGGATAACCTGCGGCTGGGTGCGCCGGAGGCCACCGACGAGGAACTGTGGGCGGCCCTGGAGGCGGCGCAGACCATGCGGTTCATGCGCGATCTCCCGTTGGGTCTTGCCACGCCGGTGGGGCAGGGCGGCGCAAGCCTGTCGGGCGGGCAGCGCCAGAGGCTGTGCATTGCCCGGGCACTGTTGCGCCAGGCGCCCCTCTACCTTTTCGACGACAGCTTCTCCGCCCTCGACTACCGTACCGACACCAGGCTGAGGCTGGCGCTGGACCAGGTTTTGGCGGCCGCCACGGTGGTCGTGGTTGCTGAACGCCTGTCCGCCGTCGAGGACGCGGACCTCATCCTGGTGCTCGACGACGGCCGGGTCGCCGCCCAGGGAACGCATACGGAGCTGTTGCAGGACTCGGCCACCTACCGGGAAATCGCCGAGTCCCAGCTCGCGCTGGACGGCCCCCTGTGACGGCGGCCGGCGAAGCCGTGGCTGCCGCCCACTCCTTCCGGCCCACCGCGGCGAGGCTCCTTGGCCTCCTCCGCCCTTTCCGGCTGCGGGTCCTGGGCGCCGTCGGCGCCACGTGCGCCTTCGCCGGCCTCAACGTTGCCGCTCCCAAGTATCTTGGTGACGCCACGGACCTGGTGGTGGACGGCGTCGTCCAAGGCAGCCTGGACCAGCGCCTCGGCACCCTGCTCGCGGTTGTAGCCGGCATGTACGTGCTCGCCTCACTGTTCAACTGGATCCAAGGGGCGCTGACGGCCCGTGCCGTCCAGGGCCTCATGTTCAGGCTCCGCGCCTCGGTGGAGGACAAGCTGCACCGCCTGCCGTCCACCTACTTCCGGGAGCGGTCCCGGGGCGACGTCCTCAGCCGCGCCACGAACGACATCGACAACATTGCCCAGGCCCTGAACCAGGTCTTGACGCAACTGATCGTCTCCGTCCTCATGCTGTGCGGCTCGCTGGCCATGATGCTGTGGATCTCGCCGCTGCTCGCCGCCATTGCCGTTGCCACCGTCCCGGTCTCGACGTGGATCACCGTGCTGGTGGCGCGCCGCTCGCAGGAGCATTTCGCCAGCCAATGGAAGGAGACCGGCGAGCTCAACGCGCACGTGGAGGAATTCATCAGCGGCCACGAGGTGGTCAAGGCCTTTGGCTGGCAGGAGCAGGCTGCGGGAGTGTTCGGCCAGAGCAACGCACGGCTGGCCCGGGCCGGCCGCAAGGCCCAGTTTTCCGCGGGCGTGGTCCAGCCGCTGATGGTCCTGATGTCCAACCTCAACTACATTGCGGTGGCGGTCGTGGGAGCCCTGCAGATCCTGTCCGGGTCCATGACCATTGGCGGGGTCCAGGCGTTCATCCAGTTCAGCCGGCTGTTCACCCAGCCCGTGGGGCAGATTGGCGGCCTGCTCAGCGTCATGCAGTCCTGTGCGGCGTCGGCTGGAAGAGTCTTCGCACTCCTGGACGCGGTGGAGGACCCCCCGGAACCGGCCGGCACGGCACCGGCCGGGCCGGTTGCCGGCCGCATCGTTTTCGATGGTGTCACGTACCGCTACCCGGGTTCGGTCCCCGCGGTCCGCGACCTCACCTTCACGGTTGATCCGGGGCAGGCGGTGGCCATCGTGGGACACACCGGTGCCGGCAAGAGCACCGTGGTGAACCTGCTGATGCGTTTCCTCGAGCCTTCCTCGGGCCGGATCTCCATTGGCGGGCAGGACATCTCCTCCGTTCCGCGCGACCAGCTGCGCTCCCGGTTCGGCGTGGTTCCGCAGGATGCCTGGCTGTTCGCCGGGACCATCCGGGAAAATATCGCCTATGGCCTTCCGGAGGCTTCGGACCACGCCGTCGTCGCCGCCGCGGAGGCCACCCATGCCGACCGTTTCATCCGTTCCCTGCCCCACGGCTACGGCACCGTACTGGAAAACGGCGGCGAGCCCCTCAGCCAAGGACAGCGGCAGCTCATCACGATAGCCAGGGCGCAGCTGGCCGGACGCTCGGTGCTGGTCCTGGACGAGGCCACCAGCTCGGTGGATTCCAGGACCGAGCTCCTGATCCGCCAGGCGATGCAACGGCTCCGGAACGGCCGGACCAGTTTCATCATCGCCCACCGTTTGTCCACGGTACGGAACGCTGATCTAATTCTGGTCATGGACCATGGACGCATCGTTGAGCAGGGAACGCACGAGAGCCTCCTGGCCGCCAACAGCTACTACGCCGCGCTCTACAACGCACAGTTCGCCGCCCGTGACGGCCGCGCCGGTGTCCTGGAGGGTGGCCTGTGAGCGCCCCCGCGGACTTCCCCGGCGCCTGGCGGCCGAATCCCGCCAGCACCGTGGCGCTGTTCGAGCAACTGCGGCTGCAGGTCATCCACCTTGCTGACAACGGCGCGCTTGCCCCGGGCACCAGGCTCCCGGCCGTGCGTGCCCTGGCGGAAAAGCTCGACGTCGCCCCGCACACCGTGGCCAGGGCTTACAAGGAGCTCGAAGCCGCGGGGATTGTAGCCACCCGCGGGCGGAACGGCACGGTGGTTTCGGCGCGGGATGAGAGGCTCGGCGGGTTGGCCGCCGCCGCGGCGGCGTACGCGGACGTGGCCAAGGCGCAGGGGGCCAGCTTCGCGGAGGCCGTCAAGCTGCTGGCGGCCGCCTACGATGTTCCCTGAGGGCGGAACCGCGCATGTTCGAAGAAGTTTTCGATTAGCATTATGGGGTGCCTAAAGCCGTAGCTGAAGAAACCTCTGCCCCCGCCTCCTCCTTCACCGCCGCCCCCGCTGCCGTCCCGCAGCGGCCGGACCTCTCCAGGCTCGTCGTGAAGGGCGCGCGGGAGCACAACCTGCGCAACGTGGACCTGGACCTGCCCCGTGACGCCATGATTGTCTTCACAGGCCTCTCCGGATCCGGAAAGTCGTCCCTGGCGTTCGACACCATCTTTGCCGAAGGCCAGCGCCGCTACGTCGAATCGCTCTCCGCCTACGCGCGCCAGTTCCTGGGCCAGGTGGACAAACCCGATGTCGACTTCATCGAAGGGCTGTCTCCCGCGGTCTCCATCGACCAGAAGTCCACCAGCAAGAACCCGCGGTCCACCGTGGGCACCATCACCGAAATCTACGACTACATGCGCCTGTTGTGGGCACGTGTCGGCAGGCCGCACTGCCCCGTGTGCGGTGAGCCGGTATCCAAGCAGACGCCGCAGCAGATTGTGGACCAGCTCCTGGAACTCGCAGACGGAACCCGATTCCAGGTCCTGGCGCCGGTGGTGCGCGGCCGCAAGGGCGAGTTCGTTGACCTTTTCAAAGAGCTCAGCGCCAAGGGCTACTCCCGTGCGCGGGTGGACGGCAACCTGGTCCAGTTGAGCGATCCGCCCAAGCTGGGCAAGCAGTTCAAGCACACCATCGAGGTAGTGGTGGACCGCCTCGTGGTCAAGGAAGGCATCAGCCAGCGGCTCACCGACTCCATCGAGACGGCCCTGGGGCTGGCGGAAGGCCGCGTCCTGGCCGAGTTCGTGGATCTTGACGCCGACGATCCCGGACGGATCCGGGCTTTCTCCGAGAACCTCGCCTGCCCCAACGAACACCCGCTGGCCATCGACGAGATCGAGCCCCGCTCGTTCTCCTTCAACAACCCCTTCGGTGCCTGCGCGGCCTGCAGCGGCATCGGTACCCGGCTGGAGGTGGACGAGGAACTGATCGTTCCCAACCCGGAACTCTCGCTCTCCGAAGGCGCCATCGCGCCATGGTCCCTGGGAACCGCCACCACCGAATACTGGAACCGTCTCCTGGAAGGCCTCGCCAAGGAAGTGGGCTTCTCCATGGCCACGCCGTGGGAGAAGCTCGGCAAGGACGTCCGCCAGACCATCCTGCACGGCAAGGACCACAAGGTGGTGGTGCAGTACCGGAACCGGTTCGGCCGGGAACGCAAATACAGCACCGGCTTCGAGGGTGCCATCCAGTACGTCCACCGCAAGCATGGCGAGACCGATTCCGACTGGGCCCGCGACCGCTACGAAGAATACATGCGCCAGGTCCCATGCCCTTCCTGCAACGGTGCCCGGCTCAACCCGGCCTCGCTCTCGGTCCTCATCAACGGCAAGTCCATCGCCGAAGTAGCGGCACTGCCCATGCGGGACTGTGCGGAGTTCCTGAACACCCTGGTCCTGACCGGACGTGAAGCGCAGATCGCGCACCAGGTCCTCAAGGAGATCCAGGCGCGGCTTACCTTCCTGCTGGATGTGGGCCTCGAATACCTTAACCTCGAGCGCCCCTCAGCCACCCTCTCCGGCGGCGAAGCACAGCGCATCAGGCTCGCCACCCAGATCGGGTCCGGCCTGGTGGGCGTGCTGTACGTCCTGGACGAGCCCTCCATCGGCCTGCACCAGCGCGACAACCGCCGGCTCATCGAAACCCTCACCCGGCTCCGCGACATGGGCAACACCCTCATCGTGGTTGAGCATGACGAGGACACCATCCACGTGGCTGACTGGATCGTGGACATCGGACCGGGCGCAGGAGAACACGGCGGCCAGGTGGTGCACTCCGGAACCTACAAGGAGCTGCTGGAAAACAAGCAATCGCTGACCGGCGACTACCTGTCCGGCCGCAAGGCCATCGCCGTGCCCAAAAAGCGCCGGAAGTACGACAAAAAGCGCGAAATCAAAGTGGTGGGCGCCCGGGAGAACAATCTCGTCAACGTCGACGCCGCCTTCCCGCTGGGACTCTTTACTGCGGTGACCGGCGTGAGCGGTTCCGGTAAGTCCACGCTCGTCAACGAAATCCTCTACAAGGTGCTCGCCAACAAGCTCAACGGCGCCAAGCAGGTGGCTGGCCGGCACAAGACCGTCCAGGGCCTCGAGCACCTGGACAAAGTGGTCCACGTGGACCAGAGCCCCATCGGCCGCACCCCCCGATCCAACCCGGCCACGTACACGGGAGTGTTCGACAACATCCGCAAGCTCTTCGCGGAGACCACCGAAGCCAAGGTTCGCGGCTACCTGCCGGGCCGGTTCTCCTTCAACGTCAAGGGCGGCCGCTGCGAAGCATGCTCCGGTGACGGCACGCTGAAAATCGAAATGAACTTCCTGCCTGACGTGTACGTCCCCTGCGAGGTCTGCCACGGTGCCCGTTACAACCGGGAAACGCTGGAAGTCCACTACAAGGGCAAGACCATCGCTGACGTCCTCAACATGCCCATCGAGGAGGGCGCCGAGTTCTTCGCGGCATTCTCGCCCATCGCCCGCCACCTGAACACCCTGGTGGATGTCGGACTGGGCTATGTGCGGCTGGGCCAGCCCGCCACCACGTTGTCCGGCGGTGAAGCGCAGCGCGTCAAACTCGCGGCCGAGCTGCAGAAGCGGTCCAACGGGCGCAGCATCTACGTCCTGGACGAGCCCACCACGGGGCTGCACTTTGAGGACATCCGCAAGCTCCTCATGGTCCTCCAAGGGCTGGTGGACAAGGGCAACACGGTGATCACCATCGAGCACAACCTGGACGTCATCAAGAGTGCGGACTGGCTCGTGGACCTCGGGCCCGACGGCGGTTCGGGTGGCGGCCAGATCGTCGCGGCGGGAACGCCGGAGCAGGTCGCCAAGTCCAGCACCAGCCATACGGGGAAGTTCCTGGCAGAAATACTGGGCTGACCAGCAGAGGAATCTGTCCGGAAATATTCCTGTACGGGAATGCGAGTTTCAGGCACTCGCGCTGTCGTGAGAAACTAACCCGGTGACTTCAACAACAGTGCCCGTGATCTTTGACCTGGACGGCACTCTTGTCGACCCGGCCGGTGGAATAACAGAAGGCATTGCATCGGCCCTCCGCGGGCTGGGGCTGCCGGTTCCCGCCCAGGACCTGCTGGATGCGATGATCGGCCCCAAATTGAGCGACTCACTGCTCAACGTAGCGAAGGTGCCGGCGGACCGCCTTGAAGAGGTGGTCCGCCGCTACCGGGAACACTACGTCTCCACCGGAATCGCCCAGAGCAGGCTGTACCCCGGAATCCAGGAAATCCTCGAATCCTTCGCAGCGGCCGGACGGCCCGTTGCCGTGGCCACCCAGAAGCCGCAGCGCCTTGCCCACACCGTACTGGCACACCACGGCATCGACGGCTTCTTCCACGGCATCCACGGGTCCGCCGACGACGAGGCTGCCGTGGACGGCGTTCCGCTGGGCAAGACCCAGATCATTGCCGCAGCCCTGCGGGACCTGGATACCGAACACGCCATCATGGTGGGGGACCGGGCACAGGACGTTTCGGGAGCGATTGCCAACGGCCTGGACTGTATTGGCGTGGCCTGGGGATTCGCGCCAGACGGCGAACTTGAAGAGGCCGGGTCGGTCGCCGTCGTCAGCACTGGTGAGGAACTGGTCACAGTCATCGAACGGCTGCAAGCCGTCCACACCGCGGCCATGAGCGGGGTGAGCAACAATGGAAATGTTTGATGCCGTCCGCTGGACGACGCGGAACCTCATCTCCGGCACCTGCCGCCCCACCGTCGTCGGCCTGGACAATGTCCCCTCCGACGGCCCTTTCATCGTGGCCCCCAACCACCTGTCCTTCTTTGACAGTGTGATCGTGCAGGCGCTGATGCCCCGCCCGGTCGCGTTCTTCGCCAAGGCCGAGTACTTCACCACCGGAAGGCCTCAAAGGCAAGGTCATGAAGGCCTTCTTCGAATCAGTGGGTTCCATCCCCGTGGAGCGCGGCGAACAGGCAGCCAGCGTCCAGGCGCTCAAGACACTCCTGGACATCCTTGAGTCCGGCCGCGGCATCGGCATCTACCCTGAGGGCACCCGGTCCCGCGACGGCATCCTGTACCGCGGACGCACCGGCGTCGGCTGGCTCGCGCTGACCACCGGGGCACCGGTCATTCCGGTGGGCCTGATCGGGACCGAAAAACTCCAGCGGGCCGGCGAAAAGGGTGTCAGGCCACAGCATTTCACCATGAAGGTGGGGGAGCCGCTGTACTTCGATAAGACCGGCCCGGACCACTCGCTGCCCGCGCGCCGTGAGGTCACGGACCGGATCATGGACGCGATCGCTGCCCTGACCGGCCAGGAGCGCTCGACCAGCTACAACCAGAGCAAGTCCGCCGAGTAGCCGTGCTGGCGCAGATGCCCGGCGCGCCTTAGTAGACTTGATAGGTGGCAAATCCAGCAAGTTACCGGCCCAAAACCGGTGAAATCCCCACCAACCCGGGCGTCTACCGGTTCCGTGACCCGCATGGGCGGGTGATTTACGTGGGAAAGGCGAAGAGCCTCCGGTCCCGCCTGAACTCATACTTTGCCAACCCGGCGGGCCTGTTGCCGAAAACCTACGCCATGGTCCACGCGGCCAGCAGCGTCGAGTGGACCGTGGTGGGCAGCGAACTGGAATCGCTGCAGCTTGAGTACACCTGGATCAAGGAATTCAAGCCCCGGTTCAATGTCGTGTTCCGGGACGACAAGACCTACCCCTACCTCGCCGTCACCATGGGCGAAAAATACCCCAGGGTCCAGGTCATGCGCGGGGACAAGCGGAAGGGTACCCGCTACTTCGGCCCCTACACCGCCGGTGCCATCCGCGAAACCATGGACACCCTGCTGCGCGTCTTCCCTGTGCGCAGCTGCAGTGCCGGCGTCTTCAAACGGGCCGAAGCCAGCGGCCGGCCGTGCCTGCTGGGCTACATCGACAAATGTTCCGCACCTTGCGTGGGCCGGATCTCGCCGGACGACCACAGGGCGCTGGCCGACGACTTCTGCGCCTTCATGGGCGGCGAAGCCAAACGGTTCATCAACAAGTTGGAAAAGCAGATGGCCGACGCCGTGGCGAAACTGGACTACGAACACGCCGCGCGGCTGCGCGACGACATCGCCGCCCTGCGCAAAGTCTTCGAACGCAACGCCGTGGTGCTGTCCGAAGACACCGACGCCGACGTCTTCGCCCTGCACGAGGACGAGCTCGAAGCCGCAGTCCAGGTGTTCCACGTCCGGGGCGGCCGGATCCGCGGGCAACGTGGCTGGGTGGTGGAAAAGGTGGAGGACTTCACCACCCCGGACCTCGTGGAGCACCTGCTCCAGCAGGTCTACGGCGAGGACGGCGAGACCCACGGCAGGCTGCCGCGCGAGGTCCTGGTCCCTGTCGCACCCAGCAACGCGGAGGACCTCGCCACCTGGCTTGGCGGCATCCGCGGGGCCAAAGTGGACATCCGCGTCCCGCAGCGCGGAGACAAGGCGGCGCTGATGTCCACTGTGCGAGAAAATGCCGAGCACGCGCTCAAGCTCCACAAAACCCGGCGTGCCGGTGACATCACCGTCAGGTCGCAGGCACTCCAGGAACTGCAGGAAGCCCTTGACCTGCCCGTTCCGCTGCTCCGGATCGAATGCTTCGACGTTTCGCACGTCCAGGGGACCAACGTGGTGGCCTCCATGGTGGTTGTGGAGGACGGCCTGCCCAAGAAGTCCGATTACCGCAAGTTCTCCATCACCGGGCCTGCCGCCTCCGACGACACGGCGGCCATGCATGACGTCCTGACCCGGCGTTTCCGCCATTACCTGCAGGACAAGTCCGCACAGGTGGATGAATCCCTCCTTGCCGCGGATGGGAAAGACCCTGTGGCCGGGGACGCAGTGCTGGACACCACCACGCCGGCGCCCAAGGCCAAATTCGCCTACCCGCCGAACCTTGTGGTGGTGGACGGCGGCCAGCCGCAGGTAAACGCGGCAGCGCGCGCCCTGGCCGAGCTTGGCATCGATGACGTCTACGTGGTGGGCCTGGCCAAACGGCTGGAGGAAGTATGGCTGCCGGACAGCGATTTTCCGGTGATCCTGCCCCGAACTTCCCAAGGCCTGTACCTGCTGCAGCGGATCCGTGACGAGGCCCACCGCTTTGCCATCACCTTTCACCGGCAAAAGCGCGGCAAGGCCATGACCGTCTCCGCGCTTGACGCCGTCCCGGGCCTGGGCGCGTCCAAACGGAAGGCCCTGCTGGCGCATTTCGGTTCGGTCAAGGGCGTCAAGGCCGCCACCGTGGAAGAGCTCTCCGAAGCCAAGGGGATCGGACCCGCCTTGGCCGGCGCCATCGTGAACCACTTTGCCACCGGCACGGACGACGCCGTGTCCGTCCCGGCAATTAACATGTCCACCGGCGAAATCATTGAAACTTAGCTAGGGTAAGTGACGGGGCGGCGCCACTGCGGCGGCCCCTGGCACAACAACGAAACGGGGCGGACTTCATGGCAGACACGACGGCGGGATCCGAGGACGGGCAGGACGGGCTGGAGACAGTCAAGCCGCTCGAAGCGGAGCTGCTGGTGGTCACCGGAATGTCCGGCGCCGGGCGGAGCACCGCCGCCGACGCGTTGGAGGACCACGGCTGGTATGTCGTGGAGAACCTGCCGCCGCAGATGCTCGGCACCCTGGCCGAACTCGTCTCGCACGCTCCCCAGTCCATTCCCCGGCTCGCGGTGGTCATCGATGTCCGCAGCAAGGGACTCTTCGCCGACATCCGGTCCGCACTGGGCGCACTCGCCGCCAGCGGGGTCACCTTCCGGGTGCTGTTCCTGGACGCCAGCGACAACGTCCTGGTCCGGCGCTTCGAACAGGGCCGCCGCCCCCACCCGCTCCAGGGCGGGGGCCGTATCCTTGACGGCATCGCCGCGGAACGCGAGCTGCTGCAGGAGCTGCGCGACAGCTCCGACGTCGTGCTCGATACCTCCAATTACAACGTCCACGGACTCGCCACGGCCATTACGGAGCTGTTCAGCGAAACCGGTCCCGTGGCCCTGCGCCTGAACGTCATGAGCTTCGGCTTCAAGTACGGCCTCCCGGTGGACGCCAACTACGTGGCCGACGTGCGGTTCATTCCCAACCCGCACTGGGTGCCCCAGCTGCGCCCCCTGACCGGCCTGGACAAGGACGTCAGTGACTACGTGCTTGAGGCAGAAGGGGTCAAGAACTTCGTGGACCGCTACGTCCTCGCGCTGGAGCCCGTGTTGGAGGGATACCGGCGGGAAAACAAGCACTACGCCACGATTGCCGTTGGCTGCACCGGCGGCAAGCACCGCTCCGTCGCGGTCGCCGTCGAGCTTTCCAAGAAGCTCGCCCAGTACCCGCGCGTCACCGTGACCACCGCGCACCGGGATCTGGGCCGCGAATAATGGCCCTTTTCACCGGCGCCCTGCCCCTGGTGCCACCGGCCGGCGGTACGTCGCCCGGCCAGGACAAGGGCCCCAACGTTGTAGCACTGGGCGGCGGACACGGCCTCGCGGCCTCCTTGTCGGCCCTGCGCCTGCTCACCTCCGAGCTCACCGCAATTGTCACCGTGGCGGACGACGGCGGCTCGTCCGGGCGCCTGCGCGAGGAGTACGGCGTGCTCCCGCCCGGCGACCTCCGCATGGCCCTGTCCGCCCTGTGCGACGACACCGACTGGGGCCGCACCTGGCGCGACGTCATGCAGCACCGGTTCCGCGCCGGAAAAGGCCCGGGCGGTTCCCTCGATGAGCACGCCATGGGCAACCTGCTGATCGTCACCCTGTGGGAACTGCTGGGCGACGCCGTCGCCGGACTCAAGTGGGCCGGTGCGCTGCTGGGCGCCCGTGGCCAGGTGCTGCCCATGTCCACCGTCCCGCTCACGATCGAAGGCGACGTCCGCATCACCACCCCCGGCGGCGGAACGGGGCTGGAGACCATCCACGGGCAAGCGCGCTGCGCCGTCGCCGGGTCGCTCGAAGAAGTCCGGCTCCTGCCGAAATCGGCGCCGGCCTGCACGGAGGCCCTGACGGCGATCGAGCTGGCGGACTGGGTGGTCCTGGGCCCGGGGTCCTGGTACACCTCGGTCCTGCCGCACCTGCTGCTGCCCGAGATGCGCCAGGCACTGTGCAGCACGCCGGCCAAGCGCTGCCTGACCATGAACCTTGCCACCGATACCAAAGAAACGTCGGGCATGAGCGCCGCCGACCATCTCCACGTCCTCCGGCGCTACGCTCCGGAGTTCAGCGTGGACGTGGTCCTCGCCGATCCCGCTTCAGTACCCGACCGGCAGGAGTTCGAGAAGGCCGCCGCCATGATTGGAGCGGAGGTGGTCTTGGGTAAAGTAGGGGCGTCGGGACGCCGCCCAGTCCACGAGCCACTGCGGCTGGCCACGGCGTACCAGGACATTTTTGGGAACAGTTAGGAAGGTGCCATGGCACTGACAGCATCAGTCAAAGAAGAACTGTCCCGTCTGGACATCAAGAAGTCATCAGTGCGCAAGGCGGAAGTCTCCGCCATGCTCCGGTTCGCCGGGGGACTGCACATCATCTCCGGCCGGATCGTCATCGAAGCGGAAGTGGACCTGGCGTCCACGGCCCGCCGGCTCCGCGCCGCCATCGCCGAAGTCTACGGACACCAGAGCGAAATCATCGTGGTCTCGGCCGGTGGACTGCGCCGCGCCAGCCGCTACGTGGTCCGCGTGGTCCGCGACGGCGAAGCACTGGCCCGGCAGACCGGCCTGCTGGACGGCCGGGGCCGCCCGGTGCGGGGGCTGCCGTCCGCCGTCGTCAACGGCTCGGCGGCCGATGCCGAAGCCGTATGGCGCGGGGCGTTCCTGGCCCACGGCTCACTGACGGAACCGGGACGGTCGTCCTCGCTGGAGGTCACCTGCCCGGGGCCCGAATCGGCCCTCGCCCTGGTCGGGGCGGCCCGCCGCCTGGACATCCAGGCCAAGGCGCGTGAGGTCAGGGGAGTGGACCGCGTGGTCATCCGCGACGGCGACACCATCGCGGCGCTGCTGACCAGGATGGGCGCCCACGACGCGTTGATGGTCTGGGAAGAACGCCGCATGCGCAAGGAAGTCCGTGCCACGGCCAACCGGCTCGCCAACTTCGACGACGCCAACCTGCGCCGTTCCGCGCAGGCCGCGGTGGCCGCAGGCGCCCGGGTGGACCGGGCCCTGGAGATCCTCGGCGACGACGTTCCGGACCACCTGAAATACGCCGGGGAACTGCGGGTGGCGCACAAACAGGCGAGCCTGGACGAACTGGGCCGGCTGGCCGACCCCGTGATGACCAAGGACGCGATTGCCGGCCGGATCCGCCGGCTCCTGGCCATGGCGGACAAACGCGCCCTTGACCTGGGCATTCCCGGAACCGACGCCAATGTGACGCCGGAAATGCTGGACGAGTAAGCGCCCCATAGAATCAAAAAGATTCCGGGCGCCAGACGCCCGGATGCACAATCCGAGAGTCACCAACCGGACCGCGTGTCCACGATATTGGAGGATTTTGTGACTGAGTACGTATTGCCCGAACTCAAGTACGACTACGCCGCCCTTGAGCCGCACATCTCTGCGCGGATCATGGAGCTGCACCACAGCAAGCACCACGCAGCCTATGTCACCGGCGCCAACAACGCACTGGCCCAGCTTGCCGAAGCACGGGAAAAGGGCGACTTCGCCAACATCAACCGTCTCTCCAAGGACCTCGCGTTCCACACCGGCGGCCACATCAACCACTCGGTCTTCTGGAACAACCTGTCCCCGGACGGCGGCGACAAGCCCGAAGGCGAGCTGGCAGCTGCCATCGACGACGCGTTCGGTTCCTTCGATGCGTTCCGCGCCCAGTTCAGCGCCGCGGCACTGGGCCTGCAGGGCTCGGGCTGGGGCTTCCTGGCCTACGAACCCATCGGTGGAAACCTGGTCATCGAGCAGCTGTACGACCAGCAGGGGAACGTTGCCTTGGGCACCACGCCGCTGCTGATGCTGGACATGTGGGAGCACGCCTTCTACCTGGACTACGTCAACGTCAAGGCCGACTACGTCAAGGCATTCTGGAACATCGTCAACTGGGCCGACGTCGCCCAGCGCTTCGAGGCTGCACGCGCCAACGCCACGGGACTCATCACCCTCCCGTAGTGAGCTGCGTTATACATCGATGTAACAAACTTCACATTCTGACTTAAACCGGCCGGGATGTGGATGGTCCGCCCCCGCACTTGCGGGGGCGGACCCAGTTAAACGTAAGATGGGTCACGGAAGGCGGTTAGCCTTCAGCAATGAGGCTGGTCGCCCTCCGTGTTAATCATCTCTGCCCAATGGCGTGCGGGATCTGTTAGTTGGCTTGAACGCCCGCTCAACTAGTAGTGCTTCTCAAAGCACCAAGGAGACTGTAAAAGTGACGACCCGTATTGGTATCAACGGCTTCGGCCGCATTGGCCGCAACTACTTCCGCGCAGCACTTGCACAAGGCGCGGACCTGGAGATCGTTGCCGTCAACGACCTCACCAGCCCCGAAGCCCTGGCCCACCTGTTCAAGTACGACTCCGTCGGCGGACGCCTAAAGGAGACCATCGAGGTCAAGGACGGCAACATCGTCGTCAACGGCAACGTCGTCAAGGTCCTGGCCGAGCGCGATCCCGCCAAGCTCCCCTGGGGCGAACTGGGCGTGGACATCGTGATCGAATCCACCGGGTTCTTCACCAAGGCAGCAGACGCCCAGAAGCACATCGATGCAGGCGCCAAGAAGGTCCTGATCTCAGCTCCGGCCTCGGACGAGGACATCACCATCGTGATGGGCGTCAACGACAAGCTCTACGACAACGCCACGCACAACATCATCTCCAACGCCTCCTGCACCACCAACTGCCTCGGCCCGCTGGCCAAGGTGGTCAACGACGAATTCGGCATTGAGCGTGGGCTCATGACCACCGTTCACGCCTACACCGCGGACCAGAACCTGCAGGACGGCCCGCACAAGGACCTGCGCCGTGCGCGTGCTGCCGCGATCAACATGGTCCCCACCTCCACCGGCGCCGCAAAGGCAATCGGCCTTGTCCTCCCCGAGCTCAAGGGCAAGCTGGACGGTTACGCCATCCGCGTCCCCGTGCCCACCGGCTCCGCCACCGACCTCACCGTCACCGTCTCCCGCGAGACCACCGTGGAGGAAGTCAACGCCGCCCTCAAGCGCGCCTCGGAGTCCGAGGAACTGCAGGGCTTCCTGACCTACACGGACGAGCCCATCGTCTCCTCCGACATCGTTGGCGACCCTGCGTCCTCGATCTTCGACGCCGGCCTGACCAAGGTCATCGGCAACCAGGTCAAGGTTGTTTCCTGGTACGACAACGAATGGGGCTACTCCAACCGCCTCGTCGACCTCACGGAGCTCGTGGCATCCAAGCTGGGCTAGGGTTAGACACATGACATCTCACACCCTCAACGAACTGATCGCTGAAGGTGTCCGCGGGCGGTACATTCTGGTTCGAAGTGACCTGAATGTGCCGCTCGACGGCTCTACAGTCACTGACGACGGCCGCATCAAGGCCTCACTTCCAGTGCTGTCAAAGCTCACGGACGCCGGTGCCCGCGTGCTGGTAACAGCCCACCTCGGACGCCCCAAGGGCGCCCCGGAGGACAAGTATTCCCTTCGCCCCGCCGTGGACCGCCTCGCCGAGCTGGCGGACTTCAAGGTCACCCTGGCAGCTGACACCGTGGGTGGTGCCGCCAAGGAGGCTGCTGCCGCCCTGCAGGACGGCGAAGTGCTGGTCCTGGAGAACGTCCGCTTCGACTCCCGGGAGACCAGCAAGGACGACGCCGAACGCGGCGCCTTCGCCGACGAACTCGTGGCACTCACCGGCGACAACGGCGCTTACGTGGACGATGCCTTCGGCGCCGTCCATCGCAAGCACGCCAGCGTCTATGACGTCGCCACCCGGTTGCCGTCATACCAGGGCGACCTGGTCCGTACGGAGGTGGAAGTCCTTCGGAAGCTGACCACCGACACCCAGCGTCCCTACGTCGTGGTGCTCGGCGGTTCCAAGGTCTCCGACAAGCTTGCGGTCATCGACAACCTGCTTGGCAAAGCCGACACCATCCTGGTGGGCGGCGGCATGCTGTTCACCTTCCTGGCAGCGTCCGGTCACAAGGTGGGCTCCAGCCTCCTGGAGGAAGACCAGATCCCCGTGGTCCAGGACTACCTCAAGCGGGCCGCGGATGCGGGTACCGAGTTTGTCGTGCCCACGGACGTCGTGGTGGCAGAGAAGTTTGCTGCCGACGCCGCGCACGAAACGGTGCCGGCGGAGGCCATCGAAGGCAGCAGCTTCGGTGCCAACGGCATCGGCCTGGATATCGGCCCCAACACCGCTGCCGCGTTCGCGGAGCGCATCAAGGGAGCCCGCACGGTCTTCTGGAACGGTCCCATGGGCGTCTTCGAATTCGAGGCGTTCTCCGCCGGCACCCGCGCCATCGCGCAGGCGCTGACGGAAACCGGGGGTTTCACCGTCGTGGGCGGCGGCGACTCCGCGGCTGCGGTGCGTACGCTGGGATTCGCAGACGACCAGTTCGGCCATATTTCCACTGGCGGCGGTGCAAGCCTGGAATACCTTGAAGGCAAGGAGCTTCCCGGCCTCAGCGTCCTGGACCGGTAGCACAACTGCCACAGCAGTATCGGACTGGACAGTCCTCCGGCCGGCAGGTTGCCCGCGGCAGCCTGCCGGCCGCACACATATCAAGACTTTTATGGAGATCACGTGACTACGTCAACGAACGGCGCCTTCGACCGCAAGCCCTTCATCGCGGGCAACTGGAAAATGAACATGGACCACGTGCAGGGCATCACCCTCCTGCAGAAGCTGGCCTGGACCCTCTCCGATGCCAAGCACGACTACAGCCGGGTCGAGGTTGCCGTTTTCCCGCCGTTCACGGACCTCCGCGGCGTCCAGACTCTGGTCCAGGGCGATGACCTGCAGGTGGCCTACGGCGGCCAGGACCTTTCCCAGTTCGACTCCGGAGCCTACACCGGCGACATCTCCGGCCAATTCCTCGCCAAGCTTGGCTGCACCTACGTCCTGGTGGGCCACAGCGAACGCCGTACCATCCACAACGAGTCCGACGACGTCCTGAACGCCAAGGTCAAGGCGGCTTTCAAGCATGGGGTCACTCCGGTCCTGTGCGTCGGGGAGGGCCTGGAAATCCGCCAGGCGGGAACCCATGTGGAACACACGCTCCAGCAGCTCCGCGCCGGAGTTGCAGGGCTCACCAACGACCAGGCCGCCGAACTGGTGGTCGCCTACGAGCCCGTCTGGGCGATTGGCACCGGCGAGGTCGCGGGCCCCGAGGATGCGCAGGAAATGTGCGCTGCGATCCGGGCGGAGCTCGGCAACCTCTTCGGTGCGGACGTTGCCGCCAAGACCCGCCTGCTGTACGGCGGTTCGGTCAAGGCCAACAACGCCGCCGCCATCCTGCAGGAGCGCGACGTGGACGGGGTCCTGGTGGGCGGTGCCAGCCTTGATCCTGCCGAGTTTGCTAATATTGTCAGGTTCGAGAGCCACCTGGTCACGGACTAGTCCGGCGCCAGTACAAACTCCCGCCATCCCAACTTCCGAAAGGCCGTCGTGGACGTTCTTCATGTCATCCTGCAGATCCTCCTGGGCATCACCAGCCTCCTGCTGACGCTGCTGATCCTCTTGCACAAGGGTCGCGGCGGCGGGCTTTCCGATATGTTCGGCGGCGGCATGAGCTCGGGCCTTAGCTCCTCCGGGGTAGCCGAACGAAACCTCAACCGTTTCACCATCGTCTTGGGCGTTACGTGGGGCGTGGTAATCATTGCCCTCGGCCTGATTATGCGGTTCAGCGGCGGTGGCGACTCCTAAGGGTCCCGCTGACTAGGGTCCAGAGGCCCTCCCGCTGCCCGGATCGGGCATCTAAACTGTGGCTGTCGGTTTACCGGCGGCCACAGTTGCGTTTAAGCTGCCGAAACCGGCCATCCGCTTCGAGGCAGGAGATGTCATGGTCCATCCAGCATCGGGCTTTCGGGGGACCCGCGCCGGGGTGACGGCAGGGTCCGGATCGAGCCTGCAGTCCACCGATTCTTCCGCCCAGCCCCTCCCTCGCATCCGGGTGTCCTACTGGTGCGCGAAGGGACACGAGACCCAGCCAGTCTTCCTTAAGCTCCCAGAGGACCAGATTCCCGTGACCTGGGACTGCCGCCGCTGCGGGGGTCCCGCCTCCCGTGACGGCCAGGCGGCCGCCTTGGCTGATCCGTTCGACGACGGATACAAAAGCCACCTGGAATACGTTAAAGAGCGGCGCTCCGACCGGGACGCGGAAGACGTCCTGGCCGGAGCGCTGGAAAAGCTACGCGCCCGCGGCGTCTTTTCGGACGAGTTGCTGCGGGACACGTGAGGCGGCGTTCTCGTCGATCAGCCACAGGGTACGGGACGTACCGCGCGGTCCGGCGGCAGGTACCTGAACCGGGTTGGCGCCGGCAAGGGCAAGCCCTACCGCCCCGGCCTTGTCCTCTCCGGCCACCACCATCCAGACCTCTGACGCCGTATTAATGGCTGGCAGGGTCAGTGAAATGCGCAGCGGCGGGGGCTTGGGCGAGTTGCGGACGCCCACCACTGTGAGGTTCTTTTCCCTGATGCCGGCTTGCTCAGGAAACAAGGACGCGATGTGGGCGTCGGGACCGACGCCCAGGAGTACCACGTCAAGGCGCGGCAACGCTGACGGCTCATCCGGGCGGTCATCGGACATGTCCGCTGCATGTTCGGCTGCTGCCGCTTCCCGGAGTTGCCGCGCATAGTCTTCGGCCGCCTCCTCTGCGGTACCGAAGTCGTCCGCGGAGCCCGGGGAGTGGACCCGTTCCGGGTCCACGGGAATGTGTGAGAGCAGGGCATCGAACGCCTGCTTGGTGTTCCGGTCCGGGTCCGCGGTACCAACGAAACGTTCGTCACCCCACCAAAAGTTGACCTTGGACCAATCGACGGCGGGAGCCGCCGGGGAATCGGCCACTGCCTTCAGCGTACCGATCCCCACGGTCCCCCCGGTGAGCACCACTGTGGCTTCGCCGTACTTGTCCTGGACATCAACGAGCTTGGTGATCAGGCGGGCCGCGATGGCGGCCATGAGGACGGACGAATCAGGATGGATGCTTACTCTGGGGTCAACGCTCACTGGGTCGGACGCTCCTTAGATTGGTACGTGGCAGTCCAATAGTAATCACTTCGCCAAACACTTCGTCCGGGTCAAGCCGGCGGAGCTCCTCGGCCAGGCAGTCGCGGAGGCTGCGTCGGGGGAGGGTGATCCGTTGGGCGGGTTGGCCGGGCTGGGTGAGTTCGGCGACCGAGAGTCCGGGGCGGAAGAGCTGCACGTCGCCGCCGGGCCGGCTGAGGCGGACGCGGCGGATCCCTGTCCCGGCCGGGTCCGCGACGATGGTCACGGGTGCGTCCAGGGTCAGCGTGAGCCACGCCGCGAGCAGGATGGTGGACGGTGAGTCCGAGGCGCCTTCGACCGCGACCGCGGTGACGGGGGAGGAATCGACTTCGTCCAGTGCCGCGGCCAGCTGGATCCGCCAGTTGGTCAGCCGGGTCCAGGCGAGGTCGGTGTCACCGGCTTTGTAGGTGTGGTGGATCCGTTCCAGTGCCGCCTGCGGGTCCGGTTCGTTGGCAGAGTCTGTGATCCTGCGGTGCGCGATCGCGCCGATGGAAGTCTCGCACGCGTTCTCGGGTGCCCCGTGCGGCCACCAGGCCACGATCGGGGCGTCCGGGAGCAGCAGGGCGGCCACCAGGGATTCGGACTCGTGCGCGAGCTGGCCATAGCCGCGGAGCACGATGACCTCGGATGCGCCGGCATCCCCGCCCACGCGGATCTGCGCGTCGAGCCGGTCCTCGGCGTCCTTTCCGGCGTCGGCCAGGACGATGATCCGGCAGGGGTGTTCCCGGCTGGCGTCATTTGCGGCCTCAATGGCTTCTTCCTCAAGCCCGGACTTGGTCACCACCACGAGGGTGAGGACCCGACCCAGGGCGATCACCCCGCCCTGCTCGCGCAGGGACATGAGCTTCTTGGATACCTTCGAGGTGGTGGTATCGGGCAGGTTTACGATCATGGCCTTCTCCAGGTTCGTCCGTCGCGGGCCAGCAGCTCATCGGCGCTGGCCGGGCCCCAGGAGCCGGGGGCATAGGGTTCGGGCTGTTCGGCCAGGGTGGCCCAGTATTCCTCGAACGGGTCCAGGATCTTCCAGGACAGCTCCACTTCCTGATGGCGCGGGAACAACGGCGGCTCACCAAGCAGAACGTCCAGGATCAGCCGCTCGTACGCTTCGGGGCTCGATTCGGTGAACGAGTGCCCGTAGCCGAAGTCCATGGTCACGTCACGGACTTCCATCTGGGTGCCGGGGACCTTGGAACCGAACCGGATGGTTACGCCCTCGTCGGGCTGGACCCGGATCACCACGGCGTTCTGCCCGAAGTCGTCCTCGCCATGGTCGCGGAAGAGCAAATTCGGGGCTCGTTTGAAGACCACGGCAATCTCGGTGACGCGGCGGCCCAGGCGCTTGCCCGCACGCAGGTAGAACGGAACCCCGGACCAGCGGCGGGTGTGGATGTCCACCCGGATCGCCGCATAGGTCTCCGTGGTGGAGTCGGCGGGGATGCCTTCCTCTTCCAGATAGCCCTGGACCTGCTCGCCGCCCTGCCATCCACCGGTGAACTGGCCGCGCGCGGAGTGCGTGGAGAGATCGTCCGGGAGCTTGACCGCGGCGAGGACCTTTTCCTTCTCCGCCCGCAGGTCATCGGCGTTGAAGGAGATCGGTTCCTCCATAGCCGTCAGTGCCAGCAACTGGAGGAGGTGGTTCTGGATGACGTCGCGGGCCGCACCCACGCCGTCGTAATACCCGGCCCGGCCACCGGTGCCGATGTCCTCGGCCATGGTGATCTGGACATGGTCCACGTAGTTGGCGTTCCACAGCGGTTCGAACAGCTGGTTCGCGAAACGCAGTGCCAGGATGTTCTGGACCGTCTCCTTGCCCAGGTAGTGATCGATCCGGAACACGGCGTCCGGCGGGAAGACGGACTCGACAATGTCGTTAAGCTGCCGCGCCGATTCAAGGTCATGGCCGAACGGTTTCTCGATCACCACCCGCCGCCACTTGTCCCCGTCAGCCTGCGCCAGGCCGTGTTTGGAGAGCTGCCGGCACACCTGCTCGAACGCCTTGGGCGGGATCGACAGGTAGAACGCGTGGTTCCCGCGGGTGCCGCGGACGTCGTCGAGCTCCTTGATCGTCTCGCCGAGGCGCTCGAACGCGGCGTCGTCGTCGAACTCGCCCTGGACAAACCGGATGCCCTCGGACAGCTGGTTCCAGACCGCCTCATCGAACGGTGTGCGCGCGTGCTCCTGCACGGAGGCCTTCACCTCGGCGGCGAAGTCCTCCTTATCCCACTCACGGCGGGCAAATCCCACCAGCGCAAAGCTGGGAGGCAACAACCCGCGGTTGGCGAGGTCATACACCGCCGGCATGAGCTTCTTCCGGGCAAGGTCGCCTGTCACCCCGAAGAGGACAAGCGACGAAGGACCGGCAATCCGGTTCAAACGGCGGTCACGCGGGTCGCGCAACGGATTACGCCCGCGGCCCGCGCCCTTCCTGCCGTATTCAGTTTCTGGCATGGTTGCTTCTGCGCCTTAGCTCTCGGTTGCGGATGCGCGGGTGGACAGCGCTGCGACAAGGTCCTGCAGCTGCGCCACACCGGCGGCACGGTCGGTGAGGTGGAGGCGCAGCACGGGCCGGCCGTGCTGGCCCAGGACCTGGGCGTCGCCTGCAGCCTGGGCGGCAATGAGCTCGCCGAAGCTGAACGGCCGGTCCGGGATCGCGAGGTCCTCGGCCGCCGCAGCGGTGACCTGCAGGAAGACGCCGATCGCGGGGCCGCCCTTGTGGAACTGCCCGGTGGAGTGCAGGAAGCGCGGGCCCCAGCCGAACGTCACCGGCCGGCCGGAAGCCGCGGCGAGCTCGTCACGGATTCCTTCAAGGCCTGAAAAGGCCAAGCGGTCGAAGTACGCCTGGACGCTCAGGTAGCTGTCGGCAGCGAGCGTGCCAAGGAGTGCTTTGACGGCTTCGGCGGCGGTGGTGGCGCCGCCGAGCCAGTCGCCGCCCCGGACCTCGATGGCACCGTCCACGAAAGCGGCAGGGGTCGGCTCCGGCTGGGCATCCAGCAGCCCCCGGGCAGCCACCTTGGCGGCTTCCACGTCAGGCTGGTCGAAGGGGTTGATGCCCAGCAGCCGGCCCGCAACGGCGGTGGCGAACTCCCACACCATCATCTGGGTGGCGAGGCCTCCTGCGATGGCCACCTGGTTGTCTCCGAGTTCGACGTCGGCATCCGCGGCTACCAGCCGCACCACCAGGACGTCCGGCGCGCCGGAGGTCACCTCGGGCGCGTTGGGACCCGCCACGACAGGCAGGATGCCCGTCCCCAGCTTGCCCGTCGATTCAGCGATGAGCTGCTCGGCCCAGTCGGCGAAGCCAACGATGCCGGAGCCGTCCTCGGCAATGACGATCTTGTTCCGCAGCGGGCTGGTACCGCCGAGGGCGGCGCCCAGGGCGAGGCCGATGTTTTCGGGGGCGTCGTCATTGAGGACCTCGGCGGCTTCCTCGGCCTCATCCAGGAAGGCCTGGATATCAACCCCGGCCAGGCCTGAGGGCACCAGTCCGAACGCCGTCAGCGCCGAGTAGCGTCCGCCGACGTTCGGATCGGCGTTGAACACCGCGCGGTAGCCGGTTTCGCGGGACGACTTGTCCAGCGGGGAACCGGGATCGGTCACGATGATGATCCGGCTCTTGGCGTCCAGCCCGGCCTCGGTGAAGGCCTGCTCGAAGATGCGGCGCTGTGAGTCGGTTTCCAGGGTGGAACCGGACTTGGACGAGACCACGATTGCGGTCTCGGCCAGCCGGTCTTCAAGGGCAGCACGGACCTGGTCGGGGTCCGTGCTGTCCAGCACCGTCAGCTCGACGCCGGCCGTGCCTGCGATAACCTCGGGGGCCAGCGAGGATCCGCCCATGCCGCAAAGCACGATCCGGGTGACGCCTTCGGCGCGCAGGGCGTCGCGGAGTTCCAGGATGTCCTTGACCAAGGATTGTGAAACGGTGGCCGCCTCCACCCAGCCGAGGCGGATGGCCGACTCCGACTCCGCATCAGGACCCCACAGGGTGTGGTCCTTCGCGAAGATCCGGGTGGCGATCCGGTCATTTACCAGGGCGGGAAGGTGCTGGTCCAGGGCTTGCTGGGCAGCGCCGGTGGCGTCGAAGCTGAGTGTGCTCATTGTGTGTTAGGAGGCCTTCCGTGCAGAGGCGAGGGCACCTTCGACGTCGGCCAGCAGTTCTTTCCAGCTGGCCACGAACTTGTCCAGGCCTTCGGTTTCGAGCAGGGCGACGACATCGTTGTAGGAGATGCCGAGCTTTTCCAGGGCGTCGAGGGTGGCGTTCGCCTCGGCGTACGTGCCGGTGACCGTATCACCGGTGACCACGCCGTGGTCGAAGGTGGCGTCCAGGGTCTTCTCCGGCATGGTGTTGACGACGCCGGGAGCGACAAGTTCGGTGACGTAGAGGGTGTCGGGGTACGCCGGGTCCTTCACGCCCGTGGAGGCCCACAGCGGACGCTGGGGGAGTGCCCCGGCCCCGGCGAGCAGTGCCCACCGCTCAGTCGAGAAGAGTTCCTCGTAGACCTGGTAGGCAAGGCGGGCGTTGGCAACGCCGGCCTTCCCCTTCAGTGCCTTGGCTTCGTCGGTGCCGATCTTGTCCAGGCGCTTGTCGATCTCGGTGTCCACCCGGGAGACAAAGAACGAGGCCACGGAGTGGATCTTCGCGAGGTCGTGGCCGTTCTCCTTGGCCTGCTCCAGGCCGGACTGGAAGGCGTTGATGACCGCGCGGTAACGCTCCAGCGAGAAGATCAGCGTTACGTTGACGCTGATGCCCTCGGCCAGGGTGGCGGTGATGGCCTCAAGGCCTTCCAGGGTTGCCGGGATCTTGATGTGGACGTTGTCCTTGTTGACCCGCTGGTAGAGGTGCTTGGCCTCGGCGATGGTGCCTGCGGTGTCCCAGGCCAGGCGGGGGTCGACTTCGATGGACACGCGGCCGTCGACGCCCTTGGTGGCTGCCGCCACCGGGGCGAAGAGGTCGCAGGCGTCGGCGACGTCGGTGGTGGTGATCTCAAAGATCGTGTCTTCCACGCTGGCGCCCTCTGCTGCCTTGCCGGCAATGATGGCGTCGTAGTCCGTGCCGGAGGTGATGGCTGCGTGGAAGATGGACGGGTTGGTGGTCACGCCAACCACGTTCTTCTCTTCAATGAGCTTGCGGAGGGTGCCGGTTTCCAGGCGTCCGCGGGAGAGGTCGTCGAGCCAGATGGAGACTCCGGCGTCGGAGAGCTGCTGGGTGGGAGTAGTCATTTCTGTATCTCCTAAAAGATGAGGTTTAGCCCTGGAGGCTGGAGAGGGAATCCTTGGCGGCGGCAGCAACTGCTTCTGCCGTGATGCCGAATTCCTGGAAAAGGCGCTTGTAGTCGGCGGAAGCGCCGTAGTGCTCGAGGCTGATGGAACGGCCGGCGTCGCCGACGAATTCCCGCCAGCCCAAGGCCAGTCCGGCTTCAACCGAGACGCGTGCCTTGACGGCGGCCGGCAGGACGGATTCGCGGTAGGCGGCATCCTGCTTCTTGAACCACTCGACGCACGGCATGGAGACGACGCGGGCGGCGATACCGTCGGCCTGCAGCGCTTCGCGTGCCTGGACGGCCAGCTGGACCTCGGAACCGGTGGCAATGAGGATCACGTCGGCAGGTACCGTGGCGCCGTCTTTCGAAGCCTCGGCCAGGACGTAGCCGCCCTTCGCAACCCCGGCGGTGGAACCGAAGGTGTCGCCGTCGGCGTCGCCCGCACCGCGTTCCCACGTGGGGATGTTCTGGCGGGTCAGGACGATGCCTGCGGGGTTGGCGTGGTTTTCCAGCATGGTCTTCCAGGCGGCAGCAACCTCGTTGGCGTCGCCGGGGCGGACCACGTCCAGTCCCACGATGGCGCGCAGTGAGGCCAGCTGTTCCACCGGCTGGTGGGTGGGGCCGTCCTCGCCCAGGCCGATGGAGTCGTGCGTCCAGACGTACAGGGACGGCACACCCATCAGTGCGCCGAGGCGGATGGCGGGCCGCTGGTAGTCGCTGAAGATCAGGAACGTGCCCGAGAACGCCCGGGTGTTTCCTGCCAGGCTGATGCCGTTGACGATCGACGCGGCAGCGTGCTCGCGGATGCCGAAGTGCAGCACCCGGCCGTACGGGTTGCCGGACCACGCGTCGGTCTGCTTGGAGGCCGGCACGAAGGACGGCGAGCCCTCGATGGTGGTGTTGTTGGACTCGGCGAGGTCGGCGGAGCCGCCCCAGAGTTCGGGCATGACCGGGCCCAGCGCATTGAGAACCTTGCCGGACGCCGCGCGGGTGGAAACGTCCTTGCCTGCGGGGAACACCGGCAGGGCGTCGTCGATGCCCTCGGGAAGTTCGCGGGCTTCGATGCGCTGCAGCAGTGCTGCCCCTTCCGGGTTGGCTGCCTGCCAGGCGTTGAACGACTCTTCCCACTCTTTGTGTTCGGCAGCGCCGCGTTCAACCACCGCACGGGCGTGTTCGAGCACTTCCTGGTCCACGTCGAAGGACTTGGCGGGGTCGAAGCCCAGGACTTCCTTCAGCGCGGCGACTTCCTCGGCGCCCAGGGCCGAGCCGTGGATCTTGCCGGTGTTCTGCTTCTTGGGTGCCGGGTAGCCGATGACGGTGCGCAGCGAGATGATTGACGGCTTGGAGGTTTCGGCCTTCGCGGCGAGCAGGGCCGAGTAGAGCTCCTGGACGTCTTCCTTGTATTCGCCCGTGCGGGTCCAGTCCACGCGCTGGGTGTGCCAGCCGTAGGCCTCGTAGCGCTTCAGGACATCCTCGGTGAACGCGATGTCGGTGTCGTCCTCGATGGAAATGTGGTTCTCGTCGTAGATCACCACGAGGTTGCCAAGCTCCTGGTGGCCGGCAAGCGAGGATGCCTCGGAGGTCACGCCTTCCTGGAGGTCGCCGTCGGAGGCGATAACCCAGATGGTGTGGTCGAACGGCGATTCGCCCGCGGGAGCGTGGGCGTCAAAAAGACCGCGCTGGCGGCGCTGCGAGTATGCAAAGCCCACGGAGGACGCCAAGCCCTGGCCCAGCGGGCCGGTAGTGATTTCCACGCCGGCCGTGTGCTCGTACTCAGGGTGGCCCGGGGTGAGTGAACCCCAGGTGCGGAGCGCTTCCAGGTCCTTCAGTTCCAGCCCATAGCCGGAAAGGAACAGCTGGATGTAGAGCGTGAGGGAGGTGTGGCCGGGGGACAGGATGAAGCGGTCGCGGCCCAGCCAGTGCGGATCACGCGGATCGTGGCGCATCAGCTTCTGGAAAAGAAGGTACGCGGCCGGGGCCAGGCTCATCGCCGTACCCGGGTGGCCGTTGCCCACCTTTTCTACGGCATCCGCTGCCAGCACGCGGATGGTATCCACGGCGCGCTGGTCCAGGCTGGTCCATGACAGTTCTTGCTCTTCCAAATGTGGCACGAAAACCGGGCCCCTCTCTGTGCTGGTGGCAGTGGTACACCGGATCCGGCTAAGGGCGCGCTCTGTGGCGCCGCTTTGGTGTGTACCAGCCGTTCACCATCGAAACGTTGATCTTTGCATTCAGTCACGAACAGCAAGTGGGAATGCGTTTTCCACCGCTTACTTGCTGCGTGCTGATCTGGTGACAGCTTAGCTCTTATCCATAGTCCGGGCGGCCCGAATCTCACGTTTTGGACGCAATTTCCCCTTTTGTGAAAGGCTCCGGCGGAAGGCTGAGTTAATCTGCTCGAATGGGCCTGCGAGCGATCAACTGCGCATATGGCAGGCCCCGGGCGGGGGTGCCGGCACGGTATGATATTCGGAGGCCAACACCGGTGGGCACCACTGCAGCCGGAGTCTCCCGGCAGATGCAGGCACATGGCAATTTCTTTTCGTCGTGCCATGCCCGGGGCGGGGCCGCACGACCGGAGCTGCACAGCCAGCCTCAACTGCCACACAGAACGGGTGACTGCCACCGTGAGCACAACAGATACGCCGCTAAACGCATCCCGGGCCTCCGGCGCCGGGTTTGCCCGCAAGGCAAAGGCGTATCTCGCCCTCACCAAGCCCCGCGTGATCGAACTGCTCCTGGTGAGCACCCTGCCCACCATGATCTACGCCGAGCGGGGCTTCCCGCCCATCGGCCTGATCCTTGCCACCCTGGTGGGGGGCGCCTTCGCCGCCGGAAGTGCCGGGGCATTCAACTGCTACATCGACCGGGATATCGACAAGCTGATGCACCGCACCGAAAACCGGCCGCTGGTGACGGGCGAAGTCACGCCCCGCGAAGCGCTGGTCTTCTCGTGGCTGCTGGGTGCAGCGGCGATCGTGATCCTCTGGTTTGGTGCCAACCCGCTGTCAGCCTGGCTCGGCCTGGGCGCCATCTTCTTCTACGTGGTGGTCTACACCATGATCCTGAAGCGCCGTACCGCACAGAACATTGTGTGGGGCGGCGCGGCAGGGTGCTTCCCGGTCCTGATTGCCTGGGCTGCGGTGACCAATTCGGTGGAGTGGCCGGCGGTCATCCTCTTCATGGTGATCTTCCTGTGGACACCGCCGCACTACTGGCCGCTGTCCATGCGCTACGGCGAGGACTACCGCAACGCCAATGTCCCGATGCTCGGCGCCATCGCCGGCGCCAAGGTGGTTTCCGTCCAGGTTGTCCTCTATGCCTGGGCCATGGTCGCCTGCTCGCTGCTGATGATTCCCGCAGGCGGTGCCGGTTGGGTCTACACGGCCACCGCCGTCCTGGCGGGCGCATGGTTCCTTTATGAATCCCATGCCCTGTATGCGCGTGCGCAGCGGGAGGACATCCCCGACAAGCGGGCCATGAAGGTGTTCCACGGCTCCATCAGCTACCTGACCCTGCTCTTTATCGCCCTCGCCGTCGATCCCTTCATTGGCCGGGCGGTGGCAGGCGGCTAGCTGAAACGCCGCACCAACCTGCCGGCGGCCCCCACCTCACGGTGGGGGCCGCTTTTTGTTTTGAGCCTTGTTGGGCGGCAAGCGTGGGGTAAGCCACTGATTCGTTGCCTTGGCGAACAATATGACATCTTTGTCATATCTGTCACATTAACTGTCATTGAACATGACCAGCTGCTTACGGTGGACCGGACCCTTCCCGCAAGCAAAGGAAAGAGCCCATGGAAGCCCGTCCCACAGCCGTCCCCGCTCCCAGCCACAGCCCACCGGGTGGAAACTGGAATCCGCTCCGGAAAAAACCCGGCATCCCCGGGTTTGCCTCCCATCTCGGTGCCGACATTCCCGCTTCACTGGTGGTGTTCCTCGTCGCGCTCCCGCTCTCGCTTGGCATTGCGGCCGCATCCGGTGCCCCGATCATGGCGGGATTGATCGCCGCCGCCATCGGCGGCATCGTGGCCGGCAGCCTTGGCGGCTCGCCGCTTCAGGTGAGTGGTCCCGCCGCCGGGCTGACCGTCGTCGTGGCCGGCCTGGTGCAGGAGTTCGGCTGGCAGGTGACGTGCGCCATCACCGTGGCCGCCGGCGTCGTGCAGCTGCTGCTGGGCATCAGCCGTGTCGGCCGGGCAGCCCTGGCCGTTTCCCCCGTGGTGGTCAAAGCCATGCTCGCCGGCATCGGCGTCACCATCATCCTGCAGCAGCTGCACGTGCTGCTGGGATCGCGGCCCGCAGGCTCTGCGCTTGAGAACCTCGCAGGACTGCCCGCCGCCATTATCAACCTGGAACTGCATGCCGCCCTGCTGGGCCTGGCGGTCATCGTGATCCTGCTGTGTTGGCGGTTCCTTCCCGCCATTGTCCGCCGGGTGCCCGGCCCGCTGGCAGCAGTTGCCGCCGGTACCGCGTTGGCGGTCGCCTTTGCCCCGGGGGTGGAACGCATCTCCCTCGACGGTTCGATCTTCGATGCGATCGCCCTGCCGCAGCTTCCCGACGGAAACTGGCGGGCGTTCGCTTTCGCAGTCCTGACCATGGCCCTGATCGCGAGCATCGAATCCCTCCTTTCCGCGGTTGCAGTGGACAAAATGCACACCGGACCGCGAACCAACCTCAACAAGGAACTCGTCGGCCAAGGCGCCGCAAACATCGTCTCCGGATCACTGGGCGGCCTTCCCGTCACGGGTGTGATCGTCCGCAGCGCCACCAACGTGGAAGCCGGCGCGGCCACCCGCACGTCCGCCGTGCTGCATGGCATCTGGGTCCTCGCCTTCTCGGCGCTCTTCGCCGGACTGATCCAGCTCATCCCCCTGGCCGTCCTCGCCGGCCTGCTGGTGGTCATCGGTGCACGCCTGATCAAGGTGGCCGATATCCGCACCAGCCTGCGGACCGGTGACCTCCTGATCTACGCCGTGACCCTTGGCTGCGTCGTCTTCCTGAACCTGTTGGAGGGCGTCATGATCGGGCTCGCCCTGGCCGCCGCGTGCGTGCTGTGGCGGGTCCTGCGCGCCCCGATCCAGGCCCACCCGCCCGCCGCCGCGTCGTCGCCCTGGCGGGTGACCGTTGCCGGATCCTGCAGCTTCTTCGCCCTGCCGCGGCTGAACGGGACGCTGCAGTCAATCCCCGCCGCCGTGGACGTCGTGGTGGAGCTGAATGCGGACTACGTAGACCATTCGTTCCGCGAAGCCCTGCTGGCCTGGCAGGTCCAGCACCAGGCCACAGGCGGCACCGTGAACCTCGAAGAGCACGGGAACACCCTGTTCCGGGACGCGGCCCACCAATCGCCCCGCCGCGGAGAAGCCAGCGAGCTGCCGCTGCCACCCCGGAAGGAATCCCTGCTGCAGGGAATCAACAAGTATCACCGCCGGTTCGCGGACCAGGTGCGTCCCCTGGTGCACGACCTGGCCGAAGTGCAGAACCCGGACAGCCTGTTCGTGGCCTGCGTTGACTCGCGCGTCAACCCCAACCTGATCACCAGCAGTGGTCCGGGCGATCTGCTCACCCTGCGGAACATCGGCAACGTTGTGTGCAACCACGGCCAGGATTCCTCGATCGACTCGGCCCTGTCCTTCGCCGTCACGGGCCTGGGCGTGAAGTCGCTGGTGATCTGCGGGCATTCAAACTGTGGCGCCATGAAGGCGCTGATCGCCGAGGCGGACGGCGCGGACCACGCTTCCCTGGGCCCGGCGTTCGGGCGTTGGCTGGGGCACGCCCGGCAAAGCCATGCCGAACTGCTGGCGGGCCACCCGGTGGGGAGGCAGGCCGCCGCCGCCGGGTACAGCACGGTGGACCAGTTGGCGATGGTCAACGTCGCCGTGCAGCTGGGCAAGCTCCACAACCATCCGCACGCGGGGCCGGCCCTGGCCGGCGGGCAGGTCCAGGCAACCGGCCTGTTCTACGACATTGCCACCGCGCGGGTCCTCGAAGTGACGCCGGACGGCATAGCGGACCTCGACCCGGCGCTCGGGTCCAGGCTGCAGGACGGCGCCTTGGCGTCCGGTTAGTCCGGGCACCTGCGGCACGGCCTGCGAATAGAGGAAAGGCGCCCCGGTCCATAGACGGACCGGGGCGCCTTCTTCGTGGCGGTGCCTGAACCTACGTGGCTGTGCTCGAGCGGGCGAGATCCCAGGCGTTCGTCGATGCGGCCATCAGCAACGCGGCACCGAGCATATGGGCCGCCACCAGCAATGCGGGAATGCCGTTGTAGTACTGCGTGAACCCGATGACAGCCTGCAGGACCGTGACTCCGAGGAGGGCCAGCACGGCGGTCCGGAACGGGCCGGTGATCCGCCGGCGCACCACCAGGACGAGGGCCACCGCCGTGCCGGCAGTCACCAGGTAGGCGGGTACGGCATGGATGTGCGACACAAGGTCCCAGTCGAGGTTGTTGCGGGGCGCATCGGCGTCACCGGCGTGCGGCCCGGCCCCGGTCACCACCACGCCAAGCATGACGGCCACGGCAGAGAAGAGGGCGACGGCGGCCGTCACCGGGCGCAGGACCGCGGGGAGCACGGCCGGCCGGGCCGCCAGGAAACGGCCGGTCCGGCCGAAAGCGCGGTTCACCAGCAAGGTGGAGAACACCACCAGGGCCATGGACACCAGGAAGTGCAGGCCCACCACCCATGGGTTGAGGTTGGTCAGCACGGTGATGCCGCCGATCACGGCCTGCGCCGGGATGCTGGCCAGCAGGCCCAGGGCCAGCAGGAAGAGGTCCTTGCGTTCCTTCCGCAGGTTCCACAGGTACACCAGCAACAGCACGGCAATCGCGGCCAGGACAAACGTCAGGAGCCTGTTCCCGAATTCGATGAAACCGTGAATGCCCATTTCCGGGGTGTTCACCAGCGAATCGGAAGTGCAGCGCGGCCACGTGGGGCAGCCAAGTCCGGACGCCGTCAGCCGGACGGCGCCGCCGGTGACCACCAGGAGTGTCTGGCCAATCAGCGACGCGACAGCGAGGCGGCGGACGCGGACGTCCACGGTGCGGGGCAGCCGGGACGCCAGGCGGCTGGCGAGCTGGGGGAGGCGGGAAGCCGTGGTCACGATTTTCTCAATTCCACTTGAACCAACGGATGGCTGCGGCCCCGGCGATGACGGTCCAGAGCAGCAGGATGAGGGCGGCGCCGCCATTGACGGCCCCGCCCAGGAAAGCGGCGCGCATGGATTCGCCGAGCGCGCCGGAGGGCAGGAAGTGGATGACGGCCTGGGCTGCGGCGGGCAGCCGTTCGGCAGGGATGACGATGCCGCCCATGGCGCCCAGGAGGATCCACAGCAGGTTGGTGATGGCCAGGGTCGCTTCCGGCCGCACCGTTCCGGCCACCAGCAGCCCCAGCGACGTGAAGGCTGCGGCGCCAAGCGCCAGCAGTCCCAGGCCGGGAAGCCAGCCGGCCGCCGTCGGCTGCCAGCCCAGGGCCAGCGCCACGAGGCCCACCACAACCACCTGCAGGCAGAGGACGGCCAGGACGGACAGGACCTTGCCGGCGATCAGGCCGCCACGGCCGAGCGGCGTGGTGGAAAGGAACCGCAGGACGCCGTACCGGCGGTCAAACCCGGTGGCGATGCCCTGGCCGGTGAAGGCGGTTGACATCGCGCAGAGGGCCAGGATGCCGGGGACCGCCACGTTCACGCGGCTGGAGCCCATGCCGTCCAGGAACGGGGTCACCGTCAGGCCAACCAGGGCAAGGAGCGGAAGCACCACTGCAAGGATCAGCTGTTCTCCGTTCCGGAGCATCGTCAGTGCCTCGTACTTGCCCTGCAGCAGCACACGGCGAAGCAGGGGAGCGGGCTGCTGGTGCTCCTGCAGTGCTGCGGCACTCATCGGATGTCCTTTCCCGAGATATCCAAAAAGACGTCTTCAAGGCTACGCGCCTGAAGGCTCATCGAGGCCGGCATGATGCCCTTCGCTTCCCACCACTGCGCCAGGGCGGCCAGATGGCGCGGTGTCAGGGTGCCGGTCACCGTGTAGCTCCCGGCGCGTACTTCGGAGACGTCGACGCCGGCGGGCAGCACGGCGGCCACGTCCAGGCCGGCCGGTGCCTCGAAGACCAGGGTCCGGACGTGTTCGGCGCCCGGGTCCGCCACCGGGCTGCGCTGCAGCAGTTCCTGGACCGTTCCCTCTGCCACGTTGCGGCCGCCGTCGATGATGTAGACGTAATCGGCAAGGCGCTGGGCATCGTCCATCAGGTGTGTCGTGAGGATGATGCCCATGCCGCCGTCGCGAAGTTCGGCAATCAGCTCGAACACCAGCTGGCGGGACTGCGGATCCAGGCCGGCGCTTGGCTCGTCGAGGAACAGTACTTCGGGACGGCCAATCAGGGCGGCGGCCAGGGCAAGGCGCTGCTTTTGGCCGCCGGACAGCCTGCGGACGCTGGTCCGGCTGAAGGTATCGATGCCCAGCCTGCCCACCAGGTCTTCAAGGGGCCAGGGGTCGGCGTAGAGGCCGGCGATGTGCCGCAGCAGCGGCAGTGGCCTTGCCGACGGCGGGAGCCCGCCATCCTGGAGCATGACGCCAACGCGGGCGCGGAGGCCGGACCCGGCCGCGGCCGGGTCCTGGCCCAGCAGCGAGATGCTGCCGCCGCCGCGTTTCTGCAGGCCTTGGGCGCATTCGAGGGTGGTTGTCTTGCCGGCACCGTTGGCGCCCAGCAACGCGGTCACTTCCCCCCGCTCGGCGATGAGTGAAACGCCGCTCACCACCCGAAGCATCTTTCCGTCCAGGTTGGACAGGGGGCCTACGTCCTTGATGAGCCCATTAATGGACAGGACAGGGGACTTGGGGGATCGCACCACAGTATTCTACGGGATGTAGTATTCAGTGCCGTCCTTGCTGCGGCTCCCGCGTCCGGCGCCGGGCGGCACTCCCGGGTGGCACGGGAAGCGCGCGGTCACATTCCGGCAGGACCCAAGGTCAGCCTGCCCTTACTGGAGTCGTGGACTAAATTACGACATGATTGTGTTGTGTATTCCATGACCAATGCTGCTGCTGTGCCCTTGGCGGGGCCGGCTCCCGTGGCTGATGCCGACGAGCGTACCCGTGACCGGGTGCTCGCTGCCGTCCTGGAACACGGACCCGTCAGCGCGGCCGAGCTCGGAGACATGCTGGGATTCACCCCGGCGGCTGTCCGCCGGCACCTGGACCACCTCTCCCGTGCAGGCGTCATCGAGGTCAAAAGGGTGGCGAAGCCCGGTGCGGGTGCAGGCCGTCCCGCCCGCCGCTACGTCCTGAGTTCACAGGGCCAATCGAGCCTGGGCAATGACTACCTGGACATTGCCGCCCTGGCCCTCCAGCAGCTGCAGAAGGTTGCCGGCCCGGACGCGGTGCGCGCCTTCGCGGAAGAACGATTCGCGGACATGGAGCGGCGCTACGCACCCGAAATCGAGGAAGCAGGCCCGGACATCCGGGACCGCGCCACGGCACTTTCGGCCGCTCTGAGCCGGGACAACTTCGTGGCTTCCGCCGCCGCCATCGAAGCGAAGGCGCCGCTGCCCGCCGCACTGTCCAGCGTGCAGCTCTGCCAGGGGCACTGCCCCATCCAGCAGCTCGCCGCCCGTTTCCCCGTCTTCTGCGACGTCGAAACCGAAGTGTTCTCACGACTGGTCGGAGTGGACGTCCGCCGCCTGTCCACCCTGGCCCGCGGCGGCCACGTCTGCACCACCCACATTCCTACAGGCAGGCTGCCTGCCAAACCGGCCACCGTGCCGGCCGCAGCCCCCGCCGGCCTGGACGAAGTAATCAACCATCAGCAAGAAAGGCCGTGATGACGGACCAACTATCAGAGAAAGCAGTAGCCGAAAACACTGTGATCTCGGAGATTCTGGAAAAGAATCCCGAGCTCCACGGCATCGGCAACTACGAGTACGGCTGGGCTGACAAGAACGATGTCGGCGCCAATGCGCGCCGTGGGCTCAACGAAGAGGTTGTCCGGGACATTTCGGCGAAGAAGAGCGAGCCGGAATGGATGCTTGACCTGCGCCTCAAGGGCCTGAAGTACTTCGACCGCAAGCCCATGCCCACCTGGGGCGCGGACCTGTCCGGCATCGACTTCGACAACATCAAGTACTTCGTACGGTCCACCGAGAAGCAGGCTGCCACCTGGGATGACCTGCCCGAAGACATCAAGAACACCTACGACAAGCTGGGCATCCCCGAGGCCGAAAAGCAGCGCCTTGTTTCCGGTGTCGCCGCCCAGTACGAGTCCGAGGTTGTCTACCACCAGCTGCGTGAGGACCTCGAACGGCAGGGTGTCATCTTCCTGGACACCGATACTGCCCTGAAAGAGCACCCGGAGATCTTCCAGGAGTACTTCGGCACGGTTATCCCGGTGGGCGACAACAAGTTCGCCTCGCTGAACACCGCCGTCTGGTCCGGCGGCTCCTTCGTGTACGTGCCCAAGGGCGTCCACGTGGAGATCCCGCTGCAGGCCTACTTCCGCATCAACACGGAAAACATGGGCCAGTTCGAGCGCACGCTGATCATTGCCGACGAGGACTCCTACGTCCACTACATCGAAGGCTGCACCGCGCCGATCTACACCTCGGACTCGCTGCACTCCGCCGTGGTGGAAATCATCGTCAAGAAGGGCGCCCGCGTCCGCTACACCACCATCCAGAACTGGTCGAACAACGTCTACAACCTGGTGACCAAGCGCGCCATCTGCGAAGCCGGCGCCACCATGGAATGGATCGATGGCAACATCGGCTCCAAGGTCACCATGAAGTACCCGGCCGTCTACCTGGTGGGCGAGCACGCCAAGGGCGAAACCCTGTCCATCGCGTTTGCGGGCGAAGGCCAGCACCAGGACACCGGTTCGAAGATGGTCCACATCGCGCCGAACACCAAGAGCTCCATCATCTCCAAGTCCGTTGCCCGTGGCGGCGGCCGCGCCGCCTACCGCGGCCTGGTCCAGGTCCGGGAAGGCGCCAAGCACTCGGCCAACACCGTGCGCTGCGACGCGCTCCTGGTGGACACCATCTCCCGGTCTGACACCTACCCGTACATCGACATCCGCGAGGACGATGTCCAGCTGGGACACGAGGCCACAGTCTCCCGCGTCAGCGAGGAGCAGCTGTTCTACCTCATGTCCCGCGGCATGCCCGAGGACGAGGCCATGGCCATGATCGTGCGCGGCTTCATTGAGCCGATCGCCCGTGAACTGCCCATGGAATACGCCCTTGAGCTGAACCGCCTCATCGAACTCCAGATGGAAGGATCCGTCGGTTAATGACTGCCGAAGCTACTACTGAAAAGGCGCGCATCGGCGCACCGTCGATCGCCGGTTTCACCGAGGAGGGCGAACACCTCGTTGCCTCCAAGGTGGACCGCCACCACAGCCATGGCGTACAGGTCATGGCCTCCCGCGCCGAGCGCCTCACCAGCCACAAGGTGGCCGATTTCGCGCTGCCGAACGGCCGCGAAGAGGAGTGGCGCTTCACTCCGGTGCGCGAACTGGCGAACCTGCTTTCCGACACGGCCGCGGAAGCCGGCGCCCTGGGCGTCTCCGTCGAAGCGCCCGAGGCTGTCCGCCAGGGAACCCTGCGGGCCGGTGAGGCCCCCCGCGGTGCCACCCTGGTCCCGGCCGACCGGGCCGCCGTCGTCGGCTCCGCCAACTCGGAAGAGGCCCAGTTCATCTCGATCCCGGCCAACACCGAACTGGACGCCCCGGTCCGGCTCGTCCTGACCGGCAACGGGGCGGGACTGCGCACCAACTCCCACCATGTGATCGAAGCCGGGGTGAACAGCCGTGCGGTGGTGATCATCGAACACGACGGCTCGGCCGACCACAACGGCAACGTGGAGATCCTGGTCCGCGAAGGCGCCCACCTCACTGTCGTTTCACTGCAGCTGTGGGGCGACGACGCCAAGCACCTGGCCCAGCACGACGCCGAGGTCGCCAAGGATGCGGTCTACAAGCACATTGCCGTCTCCCTCGGCGGCAAGATCGTGCGGATGAACTCCAACGTCCGCTTCGCCGGTGAAGGCGCCGAGGCCGAGCTCCTGGGCCTCTACTTCGCCGACGCCGGCCAGCACCTCGAGCACCGCTCCTTCGTGGACCACAACGTGGCCAACTGCAAGTCCAACGTCCTGTACAAGGGCGCGCTGCAGGGCAAGGGTGCGCACACGGTCTGGGTTGGCGACGTCCTCATCCAGAAGCAGGCCGAAGGCACCGACTCCTACGAAAAGAACCAGAACCTGGTCCTGACCGAGGGCTGCCGCGCGGACTCCGTTCCGAACCTCGAGATCGAAACCGGCCTGATCGAAGGCGCCGGCCACGCAAGTGCCACCGGCCGCTTCGACGACGAGCACTTGTTCTACCTGATGGCGCGCGGCATCCCCGAGGATGTTGCCCGCCGGCTGGTGGTGCGCGGCTTCCTGAACGAGATCATCCAGCAGATCAAGGTTCCGGCCCTCGAAGAGCGCCTGACCGAGGCTGTGGAACGCGAACTCACCGCAATCGACTACTAGGACGGACGGGCACGAACGCATGAACGGGACTCCCAAGGGCGAGCTGGTGTGCAGCGCCAATGACATCAAGGTCAAGCAGGCGCTGCGCATCCTGGTGGACGGCTATCCTGTGGCAGTCGTCAGGGACTCGATGGGCGACATCCACGCCATCGGCGACACCTGCTCGCACGCGGACATCTCACTGTCCGAGGGCGACGTGGAAGGCTGCGCCATCGAGTGCTGGGGGCACGGCTCCCAGTTCGACCTGCGCAGCGGCCAGCCCCTCCAGCTCCCCGCCTACGATCCCGTGCCCGTCTTTGCCGTCGAACTCGATGGCGACGACGTCTACGTGGACGTCACCAACGTTTTGAACGGCGCGGCAGTAAACAACTACTGAGCGCCCGCAGCACCGGACTTACGAACGAAGAAGAAAGAAGAGCATGTCAACTCTTGAGATCAAGGACCTGCACGTCAGCATTGACACGGAGCAGGGCACCAAGGAGATCCTGAAGGGCGTCAGCCTGACCATCAGGACCGGCGAAACGCACGCCATCATGGGCCCCAACGGCTCCGGCAAGTCCACGCTGGCATCCACCATCGCCGGCCACCCCCGCTACACCGTGACCAGCGGCACCATCACGCTGGATGGCGAAGACCTCCTGGCCATGAGCGTCGACGAGCGCGCCCGCGCCGGTGTCTTCCTGGCCATGCAGTACCCGGTCGAGGTTCCCGGTGTCACCATGACCAACTTCCTCCGCACCGCCAAGACCGCCATTGACGGCCAGGCGCCGGCCCTGCGCACCTGGACCAAGGACGTCAAGGCCGCGATGGAGAAGCTGCGGATCGACGCCGACTTCGCCCAGCGCAACGTCAACGAAGGCTTCTCCGGCGGCGAGAAGAAGCGCGTGGAGATCCTGCAGCTCGAGCTCTTCAAGCCCAAGTTCGCCGTCCTCGACGAGACTGACTCCGGCCTGGACGTCGATGCCCTCAAGATCGTCTCGGAGGGCGTCAACCGCGCCCACGCCGAAGGCAACATGGGCACCCTGCTGATCACTCACTACACGCGCATCCTGCGCTACATCAAGCCTGACTTCGTCCACGTGTTCGTGGACGGTCAGGTCGTCGAGGAAGGCGGCCCCGAACTGGCCGACCGCCTCGAGGAAGAGGGCTACGACCGTTACGCCACGGGCGCCGGTGCAGCCACCATCGCGGCTGCTGCCGCAGCACAGGCCTAGTAAGGACTTGTCATGACCGAAATCAAGCCGGGCCGAACGGCCCTGGAGGACGTCGAAGAGGCGCTCAAGGACGTCATCGACCCTGAGCTTGGCGTCAACGTGGTGGACCTGGGTCTGCTGTACGGCCTCAAGTACTCCGACGACGACGGCGCCCTGCTGATCGACATGACGCTCACCACTGCTGCCTGCCCGCTCACCGATGTTCTCGAGGAGCAGGTGGGACAGGCCCTGGACGGCGTTGTGGACGACTGGCGCCTGAACTGGGTATGGATGCCGCCCTGGGGTCCCGAGCGGATCACCGACGACGGCAAGGACCAGATGCGGGCCCTCGGCTTCAACATCTGAATAAGTACGACGACGGCGGGCCACCATCCCCTGGGAAGGTGGCCCGCCGTCGTCGTCCCCACCGGCCCTTTACGCCCCTCGGTAGCGTGGGCCCAGTTAAAGGGTGGCGGCGCTGAAGGTGTCGCACTGCTTGATGTCCCCGGACTGGTAGCCGCGGGCAAACCAGCGCTGGCGTTCCTCGCTGGACCCGTGCGTCCAGCCCTCCGGGGAGACGCGCCCCGTGGCCGCCTTCTGGATCCGGTCGTCACCCACGGACGCGGCCGCCGAGAGGGCATCGTTGACATCCTGCTGGGTGAGCGGTTCCAGGTAGGGCTGGCCGGTGGCCGGGTCCGGAGTGCTGGAGGCATACTTGGCCCACAATCCTGCGTAGCAGTCAGCCTGCAGCTCGGTCCGCACGGAACCGGATTCGGGTCCCTGGGGGTCCTGCTGGGCCCGCCCCAGGTCGCCCAGCAGGTTTTGGATGTGGTGGCCAAACTCGTGGGCCACCACATATTCCTGCGCCAGCGGGCCGCCGGAGGAGCCAAACCGGTCCACGAGTTCCTGGAAGAACCCTGGGTCGAAGTACGCGGTGGTATCGGTGGGGCAGTAGAACGGACCCACCTCCGAGGTGGCGGCCCCGCAGGCGGTATTGGTGCCGCCGCTGAAGATCACTGCTTCGGGGCGGGGATACTGCACGTTGTACTTCTTAAGGTAGCCGGGCCAAAAGGCGTTGAGGCTGTTGACCGTACCGGTGATCCGGCAGTCGAGGCGGGCATCCGCGTCCGCACCGGTGGTGCAGGACGGTGCGGTGCCCTGGGATTGTCCGGCAGTCCCGCCGTCGGTCAACCCGCCAAGGAGGTTGGGGTTGATGCCCAAGAGCAGCGCAATGAGCAGCACCAATCCGCCGCCAATCCCGCCCCCAACCTTGACCCCGGTGCCCATGCCCCGCCGGTCCTGGACCTGGGACGGATCCAGCTGCGCGTTGTCGTTGAAACTCATAACGTCACAATACCCGCGGCCCGGAGGCTCAATCCGTGCCTGCCGGTAAAGTTGGTCCGTGCCTTTCCTGAACAAGATCCAGCGCTGGGCGGAGCAGCGGCCGCACCAGACCGCCGTCGTGGTCGCCGGGCGCCGGCTGGACTGGGCGGAGCTGCGGGACGCTGCCGCAGAGCTGGTGGCGGAGACAAAGTCGGTGACCACCCTCTGCGAGGCCAATTCGGTGGATTTCGCGGCCAGGTTCGCTGCGGCGGTCGCCGGCACCCGGCAGTGCGCGGTCCTCGACCCCTCCTGGCCCGCCGCCCTGCAGGAGGACATTGTCCGCCGGGTTGAGGAGTGCGCGGTTCCTGCCCAGGTGGACCCGGACGACGCCCTGGCCGACGGGCCGCCGGACACCGGATTCCTCATTGGCCTTACCTCGGGAACCACGTCGGTGCCCAAGGCCTTCACCCGCTCCCGGCACTCGTGGCAGCAGTCCTTTGACGCGTCCATCGAGTTCTTCGGCCTGCGCCAGGATGATGTGACCCTCGCGCCCGGCCCGCTGGCGGCCAGCCTAAACCTGTATGCCCTGGCCGAATGCCTTTATGCCGGCTCCGAGTTCCAAACGCTGGAGTCGTTCGACGTTGGCGACGTCCATGCGGCTATTACGCACGACCGGGTAACCCGGCTGGTGCTGGTGCCCACCATGCTGCGGATGCTCAGTGAACGCGGCATGACCGGATGCGTTGACGCATCGGGGATCCGGACCATCATCTGTGCCGGTTCCAAACTCGATGCCAGGACCCTTGAAGCCGCCCGGCGCTGGGCGCCCAACGCGACGATCTACGAGTACTACGGTGCGTCCGAGCTCAGCTTTGTCTCCGGACTCGGACTGGCGGCCGGGCAGCCCGGAACTCCGGGTGGGACCGGCATTGGCCGGCCTTTTCCCGGCGTCCAGGTCAGCATCCGGGATGACGCCGGCGCCGGGGTGCCGGAGGGCAGTTACGGCAATATCTGCGTGCGCAGCGGCATGGTCAGCAACGGCTATTTGTGGGGGGACGACGGCGAGGCCCTGCGCTCGTTCGGGAGCTGGTTCACGGTGGGGGACCAGGGCTATCTGGCAGACGGGGAGCTGCACATCCTGGGCCGGCGTGCGGACATGATCCTTACCGCCGGGCGGAATGTCTACCCGCATGAGGTTGAACTGGCGTTGGCCGCCGTTCCAGGGGTGGCCGCAGCGGTGGCTGCCGGCATGCCGGACGACCTGCGCGGGCAGCGTGTGGTGGCCGGCGTGGTCCCGTCCCAGGGCGGAATCACCGCCACCCAGCTGCGGGCCGGGCTGGAGGAGATCCTGGCCAGGGACAAACGGCCGCTGCAGTACTACGTCCTGCCCGAACTCCCCACCACGGACCGCGGCAAGGTCAGCCGCAGCCTGCTGCTGGAATGGATCAACGCCAGGGACCCGCGGGTGCGCAGCCTTGGTGGCTGAGGATCTCCCGGCGGAGCGGCAGCCGGTCATCATCGCCGCCCTCCGGACACCGGTCTGCCGGATCAACGGACCTTTGCGGGCCCTGCGCTCCCATGAACTCCTGGCCCCGGTCTTGCGGGAGCTGGTCGGCCAGGCCGCCCTGGAGCCGTCCGCCGTTGACGACGTCGTCATCGGCAATGCTGTGGGGGGCGGCGGAAACGTGGCCCGTCTTGCCCTCCTGGAAGCCGGGCTGCCGGTCACCGTTCCGGGGCTCACCGTGGACCGGCAGTGCGGATCCGGCCTGGACGCCATCGTCCTCGCCGCACGGCTGGTGGCCGGCGGCGGCAACCAGGTGTACCTTGCCGGCGGAGTGGAAAGCACCAGCACGGCGCCGTTGCGGGCGCACCGGAACGACGACGGCGGTCCGGAGTTCTACCATCGCGCCCAGTTTGTGCCGCACAGCTTCGGCGATCCGGACATGGGCGTGGCCGCCGAGACGGTGGCGCAGGAATATGGTGTCGGCCGCGACCGGCAGGATGCGTTTGCGCTGGCCAGCCACCGGAAAGCCCTTGCAGCAGGGCGGGACGGGACCTTTGAGGGCGAAATCGTGGCCCTGCCCACCCCGGGAGGCACCGTCGCCACCGATGACGGACCGCGGGCCGGCCTCACCCCGGCAATCATGGCGCGGTTCCCTGCCGCCTTCGTCGCCGGGGGCACGGTCACCGCCGGGAACTCGTGCTTCGACGCGGACGCAGCGTCCGCCGTCGTCATGACCTCGCTGCAACGTGCACGCGAACTGGGCGCCCGGGACGCGCTGCTGGTGCGCGGTACCCACACCGCCGGGGTTGCTCCGGGGGTGCTGGGGATCGGTGCCGCGAGCGCGGCCCGGCAGGTGCTGGCCGGGGCCGGTGTCGCGGCCGGGGACCTGGACCTCGTGGAATTCAACGAAGCGTTCGCCTCGCAAACGCTCGCATGCCTCGATGAGCTGGGGATCGATCCGGCGGGGGTGAACCTGGATGGCGGTGCTTTGGCCCTGGGGCACGCCTACGGGGCCTCCGGGGCCGTCCTGGTGACCCGGCTGTTCGCGCAGGCACGGAAATCGGGAGTCGATGGCACCTTGGCGATGGCGATGATCAGCATGGCGGGCGGCATGGGAACGGCCGCGCTCCTGGAGTACCGGCGCCTGGGCTGCTGAGCCGGGTTCTAGCGTGCCCCGTCAGTCCTCGGCCTCGCCCAGGCCGCGGGCGGCGAGCGCTTCCCCGGTTTGCCGTGCGTAGGCCACGGAGGTGATGAACACCGGCAGGACCAGGGCCCGCGGATTGCGTTCCAGGCCCCTTGCCCGCGCGGAGTCCCGTACGTCAGCGAATGTTCCCGCGATGTACGGAATGCTGCGGAGCATGATGCCGATGGTCAGGGCGAAACGCTCAGGGTCGGCACCGAACCTTTCGAAGGGTCGTGCCAGCCGGACGACGCCGTCGAGCAGCTGCTGCACCGGAGTGGTGGCGGTGAGCAGGGACGCAGCAACGACGCACACCAGGATGTTCAGCACAATCCTTGCGCCGGTGGGTGCGCCCAGCTGCCACGCCTGGAAGAGTCCCACCACCAGGAGCACGGGGACAAGCGGCCGGACAGCCCCCCAAAGCCTCTTCCCCCCGGCGCCTGCCCCCAGGAAGAGTCCGCCAAGAACTGCCAGGACCGCAGCGGAGACGCCCCAGTCCACGATGACGAAGGATGCCAGGCCGCACCCAACCACGAGGAGGAACTTCAGCGCCAGCGGTGACCGGTGGAGGAACGAGGTCCCCGGCACGTAATTGGCCAGGAGGAATCCGTGGCCCCTCATGGCGTGTCCGTTGCGGTGTTGATCCTGTTGAGCCCGTCCATGCACCAGGAACGGTAGGCCGCCACGGCGTCGGCCGGGGCGCCATCGAAGGCCACGCGCCCCTGTTCGATAACCAGCACCCGGTCCATTTCCAGGGCAAGGTCCAGGTCGTGGGTGGACATGATGATCTGCTGGTCCAGGCCCGCCAGGGTCCTCCGGAGCAGCTCGCGGTTGCGCAGGTCCAGCAGTGTTGACGGTTCGTCCAGGACCAGGACCTTGGGGTCAATGGCCAGGACGGCGGCGAGGGCCATCAGCTGCCGTTCGCCGCCGGAGAGTTCGTAGATGCTTTGGTCTGCCAGCGTCAGGATGCCGAGCCGCGCCAGGGCAGCCTCGGCCCGGCTGCGCCGCTCGGCTCCGTTCTTCACCGAGCGGCGCAGTGACAGCTCCACGTCCTCCCGGCCGGTGGGCATTACCAGCTGGGATAGCGGGTCGGTGAAGACGAAACCGACGTTCCGCCTGACTTTCCGCACGGCACGTTCTGTGTCGTCGCCGTCGACCGCCACCGTGCCCGTGGTGGGCTGGACCAGCCCGTTGACCAGCCGCAGCAGCGTGGACTTGCCGGAGCCGTTGGCGCCGATGACGCCCACGCGTGGTTCGTCCAGCCGGAGGTTGACGTCATCAAGGAGGACCTTGGGCTGCGGGGAATCCTCTTGTTGGACCGCAACCGTTACCTTGTCGAATGTCACGGTGGGCATGGCTTGCAGTCCTACGCCGTTGCAGGAGTGGCGGCCTGCCGCCGTACCCGGCGGACCAGGACATCGGGGAAGGCGCGGTGCAGCGCGACGGCGATGGCCGCCGCAAGGATGTTCTTGATGACGTCGCCGGGGTAGAAGACAAGGTCGCCCACGAAGGCCTGTTCCAGGGTTGCCTTCGAGTTCAGGGCGATGCCCAAAATGCCCAGGGTGTGGACCACCACAACGCTGGTGGCGGTGGCGGCGAGGAAGAACCAGAGCGCGCGGGCCTTGCTGGTGCGTTTGATGATGATGGTGGCCAGCCAGCCCACCACTCCCGCCGCGATGGGGAAAGCGATGATGTAGCCGGCTGAGGGGCCGGCAAGGATGCCCAGGCCGCTGCGGCCCTGGCTGAAGATGGGCAGGCCGGCGAGCCCCAGGAGGGTGTAGAGCCCGACGGCGGCAAGTCCGCGGGCAGGACCGAGCACCAGGCCTGTGAGCATCACGGCGAGGGTCTGGAAGGTAATGGGGACGCCAAAACCGTTCAGGGCCAACCCCGGCACGAGTGCTGCGCCGGCGACGAGGGCGGCGAAGACGGCAATAAGCCCCAGGTCGGTGCCGTTCCAGCGGCGGCGTCCTGTCGGTTGGCTGTTCGGTGTAGTGGTGCGGGTGTTGCTCATGGCGGTCCTGTCGGGGTTGTACAAGCGGAATCTAATGTACCGCCGACGTTACCGGGGTGGAACGGTGCCTATTTTGTAGGGGGTCTACTACGCCGGGTGCGGGCTGCGTTGGGCTGGGCACAAATTGGCTCCTAGGTTGCCTTCCGACGGCGGGGTGCGGCTGAGCGCGGCGGAGCTGCGCGGAGGTGCGCGGATGCCCGGCCGAGGATGCGCGCGAGGTCGTCAACGTCGCTGTCTGACAGGGCCGCGAACAGCAAGCTCCGCACGGCGTTGATATGGCCGGGGAACACGGCCCCGAGTACGGTGCGGCCGGCGTCGGTGAGTGTCAGGACGGTGCTGCGTTCGTCCTCGGGGGAGGGGGAGCGGGAGACGAGGCCGCGCTGTTCGAGCGATTGCGCCTGGTAGGTCAGCCCGCTGCGGCTGTAGACAACGCCGTCGGCGAGGTCCGTCATGCGCAGCTGCCCGTCCGGGGCGTCTCCGAGGCGGGCCAGGAGCTGGAACTGGACGTAGCTGAGGTCACCGGCATCGCGGAGCTGTTTCTCCACTGCGTGGCGGAGCAGGCTGCTGACCTCCGTGAACGCGAAATACGCCCCGAGCTGGGTGGGGGTCAGGTTCAAGGGTGCTTCGTCCATGGTTCCATCCTAGGGGTTGATTCGAGTTCGAAGCAATGCTACCTTCATTTCATTGCTTCAAATTCGAAGCATCAACTGAAAGGGACAATCATGAAGGCAGTGCAGTTTCACGAGGTAGGCGGCCCCGAGGTGCTTCAGCTCACGGAGATCGAGCAGCCGGTGCCGGCCGCTGGAGAGGTCCGGCTGCGTGTAGCCGCGTCCGCCTTCAATGCGGCCGATAACGGAATGCGGGCGGGATTCCTGCCGATCCCGGTGGTGCTGCCGCACGTTCCCGGCTATGACGTATCCGGCATCGTCGATGCGGTAGGCAAAGACGTCGAGGGTATTTCGGCAGGCGATCCGGTCATCGGGTTCCTGCCCATGGAACAGGACGGCGGCGCCGCGGACTACGTCATTGCCCCCGCCGATGCGGTCGTGGCCGCCCCGGCGACCATTCCACTGGCTGATGCAGCGGCACTGCCTTCTGTGGCATTGACGGCCTGGCAAGCCCTCGTTGACGAGGGGCAGCTGGAGGCGGGGCAGCGGCTGCTCATTGTCGGCGCCGGCGGTGTGGTGGGCAAATACGCCATCCAACTCGCGAAGCGCGCCGGCGTGCACGTGGTGGCAACCGCAAGTCCACGCAGTATCGACGCTGTCCGCGCGGCAGGCGCGGATGAGGTCATCGACCATACGGCCGTCGACCTGCTCGGCGCCGTCGACGGGCAGGTCGATGTGCTGCTCAACCTGGCTCCGATCGAGCCGGAGCAATTTGCCGCGCTGGTGGCCCTGGTGCGCGATGGCGGCGCGGTGGTCAGCACCACGGCATTCATGCAGACGCCGGGCGACGAGACGCGTGGTGTGCGTGCTGCCACCGTCTACGTCCGTCCCAACCGCGAACGCCTCTCAGAGTTGGTATCCCTGGTCGACGACGGGCAACTCACCGTCGAAGTCACCCGACGCATTACCCTCGCGGAACTGCCTGCCCTCCACGCGGAGGCGAGCGTTGGCCGCGTGCCCGGCAAGGTCATTGTCCTGGCGGGCTGACCTGCTGCCCGAACGTCGGTTTCGGGGATGGCGAACGCTTACGGCACTCGGGCTTTGCATTGGTGGGCAGGCAAGCAGGCGTTGTAGCCGCCTTACATCGGAGAGAGGATGAACGCACCAGCTGAAATTCTCGGACAAGGACCCGACGATGCCCGAACTCCTCATCGACTTCATCACCTCGCTCGACGGCTACGCGGCTGCGGACGGCTGGCCGGGCTGGTGGGGACTTGAAGGGCCCGAATACCTGGCATGGCTCGGAGATACCCCCGAAGTCGACTACACCGTGCTGATGGGGGCAACGACGTACCGCGTCATGTCAGGCCTCTCCGCTGCCGGCGAACCCGGTACCGAACCTCTGGCCGGTCTGTCGACGATCGTGTTCTCGAAGACATTGCGCGAACCCCTCGCGTGGGCGAACGCTCAACTCGTCGCGCGGGACGCCGTTGAGGCCGTGCGAGAGATGAAGGCAGCCGGGACGACGTCAATGCGCACGATAGGCAGCCTCACGCTGTGCCGGTCGCTACTGAAGGCAGGTCTCGTGGACCGCTTCCGCGTGGTCATCTTCCCCGTCATCACCGGGAGCACCGGCCGAGAGAGGATCTACGACGGGTACCCCGACGTCGCCCTCGACATGATCGGCAGCCGGACCTTCGATGGACGCATCCAGCTGGTAAAATACGTCCCGACCGTGCTGCCAGGGCCCACGGGTTCGTAGATGGTCTGAACGGGACCAGTATTAGCTGAAGCTGAGATCAGATGGATGCTCATCAGTGTCAGTTCGCCTGCAGGGAAGATCCCGCGCAACGCCGGGCCGCGGCGGATCACTCACTCGGCCGGATCGGCGTCCGGTTTCATCCAAAACGGCGAGTAGTGGTAACCGTCAGGATCGTCGAACTGGCGCTGGTACATGAAGGGGTAGTCGTCGGTATCACCGATCCGCCCGCCGGCGGCACCGGCGCGCTCGACGAGCTCATCGACCGCCTCACGGCTCCCGACATCAAACGAGACAGTGACCTTTGACGGCGTATCGGGTCCGCCTACCAGCTCCTCGGCGCCGCCGACGCTCGCATACATCTCGCGGCTGCCGAGCATGACGAACTGCTCTGGTGCGATCGCGAAACATGACACGTTCTGATTGGACATTTCCGGTTGGAGAGTCCAGCCCAGTGCGGTGTAGAAAGCGGTTGCGCGTTCAACGCTGTCAACCGGGCAGGTGATGAAGAGGCTCATGCGGCTCATAGTTGCAAGATGCAAGTATGAGGTCAAGATCCCAGCGGCGGTCCGCAACTGGGCTGGGCGCTGCCGCATTGCCGAGGCGTCCCGCCCGGGTACGCTGTGGCTTCGCCACTGACTTCCAGCCGGACAATCGCTCGACCACTGGACGACCCCAACCCCGCCGAATACTGGTTACGCCGGTTTAAGGACTGTCCCAGCGGTGCCAGCTCCTGGAATAGGTGGGTGAATCTTTCGCATCTCGGCACGCCGATCGGGCCGATGCGGTGTCGGCGGCGTACGCCTTTGAGATCGGTGAGATCCTCGCGCATCCATGCACTCGGCGTCGCGTGACGGCCCTCACCTCGCACTGTCACACGACATGTCGGCACATCTGTCTGCCGCCATGAGCGGGACTCAGGCAGCAGACTGCGCACCAAAACAGGGGTTTGCGGGAAGCGCCTGCTTGGTACCCTGTGCCGTATGCCCATCAAACTTGAAAACGTCGGCATCGCCGTCAGCGATCTGGAAGCAACAATCGCGTTCTTCACCGACCTCGGCCTCACCGTCCTGGGCCGGGACACGGTCAGCGGCGACTGGGCAGACACGGCTGTGGGCCTGGACGGCAACCACGCCAAAATTGCCCTCCTCCAGACCCCGGACGGCAACGGCCGCCTCGAACTGTTCGAATACATCCATCCCGATGCAATGCCCACAGAGCCCACCCTGCCCAACGAAATCGGCATGCATCGAGTGGCCTTCTCCGTTGACAGCATCGAGGATGCCCTTGGCATTGCTGCCAGGCACGGCTGCCACCCGCTGCGCGGCGTCGCAACGTATGGCGACGTCTACAAACTCTCCTATGTGCGCGGCCCCAGCGGAATCATTGTGATGTTCGCCGAGGAACTGCAGAAGGGCTGAGGACGCCCGGCGGCCTGCAATATACTCCGAACATGCCCATCACGCACCCTGCCCCAAATCCCCACCGCCGCAATAGCACACTGCGCGGAGGCCGGCTGTGAGCGGCGGTCTCGTCGCCCTGCTCGACGACGTGGCAGCGCTGGCCCGGATCGCGGCCGCCTCGGTGGACGACGTCGCGGCCGGCGCCGCAAAGGCCGGAGCCAAGGCCGCGGGCGTGGTCATCGACGACGCCGCCGTCACCCCGCAGTACGTCTCAGGTGCGGACCCGGCCCGGGAACTGCCAATGATCAAGAAGATCTTCTGGGGCTCGATTCGCAACAAGCTCTTGATCATCCTCCCGGCCCTGCTGCTCATCAGTGCGTTCGTTCCCGGGATCATCCCCTTCATCCTCATGCTCGGCGGTACCTACCTCTGCTATGAAGGAGCGGAGAAGGTCTGGCACAAGTTCCGTGGCGGCCATCATGACGCCGGGGAGGCTCCGGCCGTGGAGCGCGGGCACGATGCCGAAGCAAAAGTGGTCAAGGGCGCCATCACCACCGACTTCATCCTGTCCTGCGAAATCATGGTCATCTCCATGAATGAGGTCGCAACGGAATCCATTTGGGTCCGGGCGTTCATTCTGGTGCTGGTGGCGTTTGCCATCACGGTGCTGGTTTACGGTGCGGTGGCCCTCATCGTCAAAATGGACGATATCGGGCTGCACCTGATGGACAAGGACTCGTCACGTTCCAAGCGCATCGGTGAACTGCTCGTCAGGGGGATGCCGGCCGTCCTGGCGGCCATCACGTTCGTCGGCACGATTGCCATGCTGTGGGTTGGCGGCCACATCATGCTGCAGGGGGCCCACGATCTCGGCTGGCACGCACCCTACGACCTCGTCCACGCCCTGGAGCACCCGGTGGAATCCGTTCCAGCCGTCGGCGGCCTCCTCGCGTGGCTCGTCAACACTTTGTGCTCGGCGGTACTGGGACTTGCCTGGGGCCTGGTGGTCCTGGCCGTCGTGGGCCCGCTGATGAAAGTGCTGCCGTTTGGCAAGGCCAAAGAAGCCAAGGACGGCCATGACGCGGCCGCCCGCCGGCAGTCGGAGAATCACCAGGGCTGACGCCGCGCGGCGAACAACAGCCTCCGCTAGAACGCGTAGCGGATCCGGCAGTACGGCGCTATGTCGGCGACGAGTGTGGAGAGCTGCCGCACGTAACCGGCCTTCGCCCGGGCGCGGTACCTGACGTTGCTGAAGCCGTTCGACGAGACCTTGGCTTCCTGCAGGCCGGGACGCCACAGCACCTCCTCTGCCTGCGGGTGCCAGCCAAGGTTGACCTTATGCAGCTGCTCATTATGGGTGAGGAAGATGACCTCCGCCGCCAGTTGGGCTTTGGCTTCGGGGGTCAGGGTTGCGTCGAGTTGGCGCAGCAGTTGTTCCCAGTCCGCAAGCCAGGTATCCGTGATGATGACCGGGGAGAAATTCACGTGCACTTCGTAGCCGGCTGCAACAAAATCGTTGATGGCGGCCATCCTGTCGGCAACCGGCGATGTGCGGACATCGATGGACTTTGCCAGGTCCGCGGGCATCAATGAAAAGCGGATCCTGGTGTGGCCGCCATGGTCCCATTCCAGCATCGCGGGGTTGACGAACTTCGTGGCGAAGGACAGCTTGGCGTTGGGCATTTCGCGGAACAACGCGACCAGCTCTTCCACGTTGTCGCTGATCAGGGCGTCTACGGAGCAGTCGCTGTTTTCTCCGATGTCATAGACCCAGAGCTCAGCGTCGCACTGGTTGGGCTCCAGCTTGATCCCCTGGCGGGCGGCATGCCGTTCGATGGCTCCGGCGATCTGCCCGATGTTGGCGAACACGGTGACCGGGTTGCTGTAGCCCTTGTGGCGGGGAACATAGCAGTAGGCGCACGCCATGGCGCACCCGTTGGCGGTCGAGGGTGCGATGAAGTCCGCCGAACGCCCATTGGGCTTGACGGCCAGCGACTTCTTCACGCCGAGTACCAGCGCCTCCGTCTTGATCCGTGACCAGCGCGGGACGTTCGTTTCGTCACCGTGCACGTCCGGAATGTTCCAATGGTTCTCCACCAGCACAACGTCCGCATCCGGCCAGCGTGCCACGATCTCCTGGCCACGGGGCAGCTCCAAAGCTTCAGGCTGGGCATAGATGCGCCGGACCTGGAGGAGACGGTCAAATTCCATGCACCCCATTCTCCATGGGTGCAGGAAGCCGGCATCCGCACGCCACGGCCGATGCCGGCACCGATAGTCCACTGGCCCGGACGTTGAAATTGCGGTGGCCCGCTGGACGGTAGACTGGACTGTGCCGTTCTCCGGCCGTTTACCGCCCCGCCCAACCACAGACGCTCCGGGCCGCGGCTTATCCCTGTTTGTGAAAGGCCTTACCTGCTGTGATTACTGTCCAGGATCTTGAACTGCGTGCCGGCGCCCGGCTCCTCATGGACCAGGTGAGCTTCCGCATCGACAAAGGGGACAAGATCGGACTGGTGGGCCGGAACGGGGCCGGCAAGACCACGCTGACCCGCGTCCTTGCAGGGGAGGGGCTTCCGGCTGCCGGCAAGGTCACCCGCAGCGGCGAAATCGGCTACCTTCCCCAGGATCCGCGGACCCCTGACATGGAACAGCTGGCCCGGGACCGGATCCTCTCTGCCCGTGGCCTCGATATCGTCGTCGGCAAACTCCGCAAGGCGCACGATGAGATGGCCAGCGAGGACCCCGAGGTCCAGCGGAAGGCCATGAACCGCTACGACCGGCTGGAATCGGAGTTCCTGGCCGCGGGCGGCTACGCGGCCGAGGCTGAAGCGGCGTCGATCTGTTCCAACCTCGCCCTCCCCGACCGCCTGCTGAACCAGCCGCTGAAGACACTCTCCGGCGGGCAGCGGCGCCGCGTGGAGCTGGCCCGCATCCTGTACTCCGATGCCGAGACGATGCTGCTGGACGAGCCCACCAACCACCTCGACGCCGACTCCATCGCCTGGCTGCGTGACTTCCTGAAGAACCACCAGGGCGGCCTGATCGTCATCAGCCACGACACGGACCTGCTGGAAGCCACCGTCAACAAGGTGTTCCTGTTGGACGCCAACCGTGCCCAGATCGACTTCTACAACATGGACTGGAAGCGCTACCTCCAGCAGCGCGAAACGGATGAGCGCGCCCGCAAGCGTGAACGCGCCAATGCCGAAAAGAAGGCACAGGTCCTCATGGACCAGGCCAACAAGATGCGGGCCAAGGCCACCAAGGCCGTCGCCGCGCAGAACATGGCCAAGCGTGCCGAACGGCTGCTCAGCGGCCTGGAAGCGGTCCGCGAGCAGGACCGCGTGGCAGCGCTTCGTTTCCCCGATCCGTCGCCCTGCGGCAAGACCCCGCTCACCGCGGACGGGCTCAGCAAATCCTACGGTTCGCTGGAAATCTTCACCGACGTGGACCTGGCGATCGACCGCGGTTCCAAGGTGGTCATCCTGGGGCTCAATGGCGCCGGCAAGACCACCCTGCTGCGCATGCTCGCCGGCGTGGACGCACCGGACACCGGCGAGGTCATCCCGGGCCACGGGCTCAAGGTGGGCTACTACGCCCAGGAACACGAAACCCTGGACCACGACCGCACCGTGCTGGAGAACATGCGCTCCTCCGCGCCGGACATGAAGGACGCCGAGGTCCGCGGCATCCTGGGCTCGTTCCTGTTCTCCGGCGACGACGTCGACAAGCCCGCCGGCGTCCTCTCCGGCGGAGAGAAGACCCGCCTGGCCCTGGCCACCATCGTGGCTTCCAGCGCCAACGTCCTGCTCCTCGATGAACCTACCAACAACCTGGACCCCGCCAGCCGCGCCGAAATCCTGGGCGCCCTGCGGAACTACACCGGCGCCGTCGTCCTGGTCAGCCACGACGAGGGCGCGGTGGAGGCCCTCAACCCCGAACGCGTCGTCATGCTCCCGGACGGTGTGGAGGACCTCTGGAACGAGGACTACCTGGACCTGATCACCCTGGCCTAGCGGACGGTCAGTTCCCGGGCCGCGGTCATGCGGAGCAGCTGCTGGTAGGTGATGCTGAACATGGAGTTATGGTCGCCTGCTCCGGCCCAGAGCACTTCGTGTTCCCGCAGGCTGGTATCCAGCAGGGTCCTGATGGGCGCGGGGTGGCCCACCGGTGCCACGCCGCCCACCTGCTGGCCCGTGTGCTCCAGGACAAAGTCGGGGGAGGCCCGGCGGATCCTGCCGTGGCCCAGCTGCCCGGCCACCAGCTTCGTGTCCACCCGCGCCGCGCCGCTGGCGAGGATCAGCAGCGGCCGGCCGTCCAGCTCAAAAACCAGGCTGTTGGTAATGGCCGCAACGTCGCACCCCAGGGCTTCCGCCGCTGCCAGGGCGGTGGGGACGCCGGCAGCAAAAGTCCGCACCGTATCCGGTAACCCTGCTTCGAGCAGTGCCGAGCGCACCAAGGCGACCGGGCCGGCGTCGTACCCGCTCATTCTTAGAACCCCTGCGCGTCCAGCAGGGCGTCTTCTTCTTCCTCGGCCGTCGCCTTGGTGCGCTTCCGCGCTGGTGCCGGCCGACGGCGGGCAGCCGGGACGGCGGAGTGGACGGCCCCGTCGGCGGGCGTCTCCTCATCCTCGGCGTCAATCGCGGCGTTGCGCGCCTGCTGCCGCGCCGCATAGCCAAAGCCGACGAACATGAGCACGCCGAACGCGAACCACTGCAGGGAGTAGGACAGGTGCGTCCCCTCGTCCGTGGACGGCTTGGGGAACGCCACGGGCATGTCGGCAACAGCGGGCGTTTCCGAGGCCAGCTGGCCGTACGCCCCCGTGAACACCGGATAGCCCAGTTGCGCCGCATAAGTTTGCAGGTCGATGGACGCCAATTGTCCCGTGGGTGCCCCGCGCTGCAGCTCGGGCTCGCTGTGCTTCAAGCGCACGACGGCGGTCACCTCACCGGCCGGGGGCGCCGGCACCGAATCCGGACTGCCGGGATTCTTGTTTCCGATGGGCAGCCAACCCCGGTCGATCACCACGGTTTCGCCGCTGTCCAGCCGGAACGGGACAACAACCTCGTACCCCGGCTGGCCGTTGAGGGGCCGGTTCCTCACCACGCGCTGGCCGGCAGCATCGTAGGTTCCCTTGAGTTCAACCTGGGTCCATTCCTTGGCCGGGTCCAGCTGCGCGAACTGGTCCTTCGCCTGGGAGAAAGGGATGGGGGTTGCCGAATAGTTGTTGACGACCCTGTTGATTTCGGCAAGGGTTTCGGCGCGGCGGTCCATCTGCCAGCGGCCCAGGAAGACGCAGGCCGTGGCAAAGATGGCGGCCAGCAGGAGATAGCCCAGCCACTTGCTGGAGAAGAGGAAGCGGTACATTCAGATGTCCTGCTCCAGGGGGACCGCGTCCGCCTGCAGGGGAAGGGTTTCCTTCCAGAGTCCCCGCGTTTGCAGATAGTCCTCAAGCCATACCCGGTGCTCCGCGCAGGCCAGCCAGGTCTTCCGCCGCTCGGGAGCGTGGATCTTGGGATTGTTCCAGAGGAGTTGCCAGGACGCTTCGGACCTGCAGGCCTTCCGCGAGCAGAGAGCCGTTGGCTCCGATGCCATGTCCGATCCTGCTGCGAAATCGAAAAGGCTCATGGCGCCTGCCGCTCCTCTCCCTGTTCCTCGTCGTCTGCTACCAGTTCGCCCTGGAGCACCGCGCTCCCTGCTTCTTCGTCCTCGGCCGGGGGAGCCGGGCTTTCGAGCTCCGCCAGGGGCGCGGAATCGATCAGCAGGTCGCTGTGCCCTTCGGCCTTGTCGTTGCCGTTGGCTATGACCACCGCCACCCAGGGAAGGAACACCGCGCCGGCCACCGCAATGATCTTGAACCAGCCGTCCACCACGAAAATCATGACCAGGCAAACCATGCGGATGCCCATTGCCAGGGCGTACTTGATCATCCGCTGTCGCATGTCCTCCGAGTGCGCTCCAGCAGCTTCGGTAATGCTGTGTACCTCGGTATCGCCGGAGAACCGGCATGGTTCTCCGGGCGCGGAATGTCCCGCATGGTTTTCAAGGGTCACGGTGAATAATCACGCTCCAAAGGCTTCCCTCAATTCTCGCACCATCGGCAGTGCTGCCCAAACCCGTACCGGGGCTGCCGCTAAGATCGGAGGCAGCCCAAACCACTCACTGCAACCGCGGCCCAGCCTGCCGCAGAAAACCGGAGCCCTCTATGACTGAAGCAGTTTCCGCAGCCCGCAGCGTCCTGATCACCGGCGGAAACCGCGGTATCGGCCTGGCAATCGCACAGGCATTCCTGGCCAACGGCGACAAAGTGGCCGTGACCTACCGCAGTGAATCGCAGCTGCCGGAGGGAATCCTCGGGGTCAAGGCCGACGTGACCGACGAGGCCTTCGTGGACGCAGCCTTCAAGGAAGTGGAAGCCGCCCACGGCCCCGTCGAAGTCCTGGTGGCCAATGCCGGCATCACCAAGGACACGCTGCTGCTGCGCATGAGCGAGGACGACTTCACCTCCGTGATCGACACCAACCTCACCGGCGCGTTCCGCGTCATCAAGTGTGCGTCCAAAGGGATGATCCGGCTGCGCAAGGGCCGCGTCGTCCTGATCTCCTCGGTGTCCGGCCTGTATGGCGCTCCGGGCCAGATCAACTACTCCGCGTCCAAGGCCGGACTGGTGGGCATCGCCCGGTCCCTCACCCGCGAACTTGGTTCACGCGGCATCACAGCCAACGTGGTGGCCCCCGGTTTCATCAATACCGACATGACCGCCGAACTCCCCGAAGCAACCCAGAAGGACTACCTGGCCAGCATTCCGGCCGGCCGCTTCGCCGAAGCGTCAGAGGTTGCCAATGTGGTCCGCTGGATCGCCAGCGACGAAGCCGCCTACATCTCCGGGGCCGTCATCCCGGTGGACGGCGGCCTGGGCATGGGGCACTGACCGGCCCCGCCCACGGCCCTGCAGTGCACTAGGCCGGTGGCCCTTATTTGTCGAGGTCGGACAAAGGCATTGGGAACAGCCGCTGGCATGATGGACTGCAGGCCACAACGATTTGGATGTTTCGAACAAAGGAAGCTCGTATGGGACTGCTGGACAACAAGACGGCCATCGTCACCGGATCATCGCGGGGCATCGGCGCGGACGTAGCCAAGATCCTCGCCTCGGAAGGCGCCGCCGTCGTCGTCAATTACCGCCAGAAGGCGCCCCGCGCCAACAAAGTGGTACAGGGAATCGAGGCCGACGGCGGCCGGGCGGTAGCCGTCGGTGCCGACCTCACCACACAGGAAGGCGTGCAGGCGCTGGCCAGCGCGGCCATGGAAAACTTCGGGTCCCTGGACATCCTGGTCCTGAACGCCTCCGGCGGCATGGAAACGGGGATGGGGGAGGACTACGCGCTCAAACTGAACCGCGACGCGCAGGTGAACATGCTCAACGCCGCCGTGCCTCTCATGCGGGAAGGCTCCCGCGTGGTGTTTGTCACCAGCCACCAGGCCCACTTCATCAACACCGTTCCCACCATGGAAGCGTACGAGCCCGTTGCCCGCAGCAAGCGCGCCGGTGAGGACGCCCTCCGGGAACTGATCCCCAACCTCGCGGAGAAGGGCATCTCCCTCGTGGTGGTCTCCGGGGACATGATCGAAGGCACCGTCACCGCCACGCTCCTGGACCGCTCCACGCCAGGTGCCATCGAGGCACGCCGCGCCGAAGCCGGGAAGCTGTACTCCGTGGAGGAATTCGCCCAGGTTGTGGCCGGTATGGCAACGGCCGACGTCGAGTCCGGCCACACCGAGTATGCCGGCGGCGCAGACTACTTCGGCAAGGGCGTCCAGTAGCCGCCCGCTGTTGTACACCTTAAATCCCTGATGGGCTCCGCCAAGCGGAGCCCATCAGTTGTTTGCAGGGACTCAGACCCCAGCGATGTAGCGGACGGCGTCCAGGTAAGGCATGTTCACTGCGGCATCCGCTACCGCCCTGACGGCCGGCTTGGCGTTGAACGCCACCCCGATGCCGGCGGCGCCGAGCATGTCCAGGTCGTTGGCGCCATCGCCTACGGCCACGGTGTGTTCCAGGGCAATGCCCTCCGCCGCGGCCCACTCGCGCAGGTACTTCTCCTTCGCGGCCCGGTCCACCACCGCGCCGAGCACCTTGCCGGTCAGCGCACCGTCCACGATTTCCAGTTCGTTGGCCTGCCAGTAGTCCAGGCCAAGGTCCGCGGCGATCGGTGCGAGGATCTGGTTGAAGCCACCGGAGACCACAGCCACCACGTGGCCTGCGGCCTTGAACGCGGCAACCAGTTCGGCGGCCCCTTCGCTGAGTTGGACTTCGTGGCGGACGGAATTGACGACGTCGGCCGGCAGCCCCGCGAGGACAGCCACCCGGGCGTGGAGGGACTGCGCGAAATCCAGTTCGCCGCGCATGGCGGCCTCGGTCACGGCGGCCACTTCTTCCCGCTTGCCGGCGTACGCGGCCAGGAGTTCGATAACCTCCTGCTGGATCAGGGTGGAATCGACGTCCATGATCAGCAGCTTCCGTTCGGCGGCGCGCAGCCCGGCCGGCACCAGGGCGGTGTCAAAACCCTCGATCGCGGCCTCTGCCACGGCCCGCCGCAGGGACGCGAGCCCGGCCGCCGTGTTGTCGGGAAAGGCGAGTTCGGCCAGGGACACCTGGTAGCGGTCATCGCCCAGGCCGGTCTCGGACAGCACCTCGGCGCCCTGTGCAGCAAGGACGGAACGCAGCTGCTCCAGCCCGTCGGGGGTCAAATTTTGGCCATAGCTGACCGCAGTAACGTTCGAAGTCATGCCTGCAATCTTATCGAGCGGCAACAAGGTCCCCTGCATTCGTTGCGCAACCGCCTTCGGGGGTTCCCGGGGACCTTCACGCCGGTTATCAGTCATCATCTTTTTTGTCCTAGTGTCTATTCCTATGAGTGATGTTCTGGAACTGGACTCCGTCAGCGTTGTCCGTGGTAAGAAGACCCTGCTGGACAAGGTCGACTGGCAGGTCAACGAGGGCGAGCGGTGGGTCATCCTTGGCCCGAACGGCGCCGGCAAAACCACCCTCCTCCAGATTGCGGCAGCCCGGCTCCACCCCAGCAGCGGCACCGCAGGCATCCTTGACGAAGTCCTTGGCCGGGTGGACGTCTTCGAGCTCCGGCCACGCATTGGCCTGTCATCGGCAGCCCTGGCCACCCAGATCCCCGAGCATGAGAACGTCCTCAACGTGGTGGTCACCGCGGCGTACGGCGTCACCGGACGCTGGCGGGAAGGGTACGAGCGCGACGACGAACGGCGCGCCTTCCGGCTCTTGAACGACTGGGGCATGGGACCGCTGCTCAACCGGACCTTCGCCACCTTGTCCGAGGGGGAGCGGAAGCGTGTCCAGATCGCCCGCGCCCTGATGACCGATCCCGAGCTGCTGCTGCTGGATGAGCCGGGCGCCGGCCTGGACCTTGGGGGACGTGAAGAACTGGTGCACAAGCTTGGCGAGCTCGCCCGCGACGAAGCTGCTCCGGCCATGGTCCTGGTCACGCACCACCTCGAAGAAGTGCCTCCCGGCTTCACGCACGCCATGCTGCTCCGCGACGGAGGCGTGGTGGCCGCCGGCCCCATCACCGAGGTCCTCACCGAAGAACACCTGAGCACCACTTTCGGCCTTCCCTTGGACGTGTCCGAAAACGCGGGCCGTTACACCGCCACCGCGCGCCGTTAAGCCACGCCTGCCCAACCGTTGTGGAATTTTTCAGCAGCATCATTGTGTTCATCGCCGGCCTGTGGGCCGGGACCATCAATGCAGTAGTTGGCTCCGGGACCCTGGTCACCTTCCCGGTCCTCATCGCCCTGGGGGTGGCCCCGGTCGTGGCTTCCATGAGCAACGCCATGGGACTCGTCGCCGGTACCGCGGCCGGTGCGTTCGGCTACCGCCGGGAGCTCGCAGGACGGGGACGCCAGGTGCTCCGGCTCCTGCCGGCGTCGGTCCTCGGCGGGATCACCGGGGCCTGGCTGCTGCTGCACCTGCCCGAACAGGTCTTCCATTACGTCGCACCCGTGCTCCTGGTACTGGCGCTGCTGATGGTGGTGTTCCAGCCCAGGCTCCAGGACTGGGTCCGCAACCGCGAGGCCAATCCGGCGCACGCCGTACGGGACAAACGCCACGGGATCCTCCTGGTGGTGCTTGTGTACCTGGCCGGCGTGTACGGCGGCTACTTCGTCGCAGCACAAGGAATCCTGCTGGTGGGAATCCTCGGCGTGTTCCTCACCGGGACCATCCAGAACGCCAACGCCATGAAGAACATCCTGGTCCTCGGCGTGAACATGGTGGCCGCCATCTCCTACCTGGTCTTCGCCTTTGACCGGATCAACTGGCTGGTGGTTCTGCTGATTGCCGTCAGTTCCACCATCGGCGGCCTGATGGGATCGAAGGTGGGCCGGAAGCTCTCGCCGCGCGTCCTCCGGGCGGTCATCTTCAGCCTGGGCATCGTGGCCCTGGGCGTCATGATCGCCAACCTGCTGAAATAATCACCCGGTGACCTTCCACTACCTCGAATCCGCCGATGACCCGCGCGTAAGCGACTACACCACGCTCACCGATGTCCACCTGCGCAAGCTCCGCGAGCCTGCCGAGGGGATGTATATCGCCGAATCGTCGCGGGTGCTCCGCCGCGCCCTGGCGGCAGGCCATGCGCCGCGCTCTTTCTTCCTGGCAGAGAAGTGGATGGCGGACCTCGACGACGTCTTCCAGGCCTACCCTGACGTTCCCGCCTACATTGGCTCGGCCGCGTTGCTGGAGGAAATCACCGGTTTCCACCTCCACCGCGGCGCGATGGCGGCGATGCAGCGCCCGGCCCCGGTGCCCCTGCCGGAGCTCCTCGCCGGTGCACGCCGCGTGGCCGTGCTGGAGGACACCGCGGCCCACACCAACGTGAGTGGTCGCAAAATCCAAGAGCCTGATCGAGCTCGTACGCCGGGACGATCAAGGATCGCGGTCCTGGAGAACCTTACCGACCATACAAACGTTGGGGCGATTTTCCGCAGCGCCGCAGCCATTGGCGTCGACGCTGTCCTGGTCTCTCCGCAGTGCGCCGACCCGCTCTACCGACGCTCCATCCGGGTGTCGATGGGGACTGTGTTCCAAGTGCCCTGGACCAGAATCGAGTCGTGGCCTGGTGACCTTGAGGTACTCAAGGACGCAGGCTACTTCGTCGCCGGCATGTCGCTCGGCCAAGGTGCCATCACACTCGATGAGCTGGTCGCCCAGGACCACCCGAACCTGGCCCTGGTCTTCGGCACGGAGGGAGAGGGGCTGAGGCCTGAGACTGATCAGGTGCTCGACGCGCGCGTGACCATTCCGATGATGAACGGCGTCGACTCCCTCAACGTGGCCGCCTCGTCGGCGGTCGCCTTCTACGCGACCAAGTAGGGGCTGAGCGTGACGCCCCCGCCCCTACCGCGGCGTCAGGAGCATGAAGAGCCGGCATTGATGCGCCGGGGGATGCACCGCATCAATGCCAGCGGCGACTCCCCAGGATCGTCACAGCGGCGGTGATGGTGATGCCGAGGCCGATCGGGACGCTGAAATGGATTTGCAGCAGGAGTACTCCGCTGGCGGCCCCGGCGAACATGGCGAGGACAGCGCCCAGCCGTCGGTTGAGCAACCGGGGCCGTTGCTTGCCCACAAGTGACTCTCCGGCGAGGGAAGTCATGGTGGAAGTAATGACCACTGTGGTCATGTCTCGTACGCCCAAATGCCGCGCAATCAGGGCTTGGGAGCCCATGTGCATGGCGATAACGGCGGCCACAATGACACCAATGGACTGCCGGCCGACGTCTTCCACGATGAGAGAGATGGCGGCGGTTCCCGTCAACGCGATACAACCCGCTGTGAGAAGGAGCGTCACCCGGCGGTTCCAGCCTTTCGGGCTTGACTGGAGCGTAGATCCGGCAACCGCCGCGCCAAGGAGAAAGGCACCAAGTGCTACCAGTGGGCCCAAAGTTGGCAGGTTCGCCGCCCCGGCTAACGCCATCGCAAGAATCACCACGTTGCCGGTCATATTTCCGGTGAAGACGTGATCAAGTCCAAGGTAGCCGACCGCGTCAACCACACCTGTAACGAGCGTTAGGGCCATCATGAGCATCAGTCGGAACTTTTCCGGAGACGACGCATTTTCTTGTGGGGTAGAGGCGGTTTTGGTACCTGAGCTGGCTACAGCTGATGTCATGGTCTAAGGGATCTTTCATCGTGAGGGGAGGTCTCTATGACCGCCCCTCGGACATGCTTGTTGGTGGTTTTAGATGGGATTTGCGCCGGTGGCCGGGGCGCCATCGTAGCGTCGACGTGCAATCACGGAATGGCCGGCAAGGTCGTCCCGGCCCTTGCCGTTCCGGATCGTGAACGTTTGTCTCGCCCAACTGGGCAACGGTGTCATCGTCAATCAGGCTTCAAGCTTGGAATGCTCGCCCAGACGGTGCCATGAACGGTTGTAGTAGACCAGGGCGTCGCCGGGTTCGCCCGCTTGGACGTCACGCAGCACGCGGGACTCCAGGGCGTGAACGGCGATGATGGTGGATGTGCCCACCTCCATGCAATCGATGACGGCGCAGCGCACCCAGGCGCGGACATCCTCATACACCGCTTCGCCGGTTGCAAGGGGCGACCAGCGGTGCGTCTGGTCAAAGCGGTCGGCGCCGGGGGTCGCTCCAAACTTCGCCAAGTCGACGTCGAGCGCGTCCAGCAGGTGCACGACGACGGTTTCGGCGCGGGAAAGTACTTCGGACGCAGAGGACAGTGCCGAGACCGAGAAGATCATCAACGGAGGTTCCGCACTCACTGACACGACCGAAGATACCGTCAGTGCCACCGGTCCTTCGCCGGCATCGGCCGTGATGACGGCGACACCTCCCGGATGGCCACGGAACAGTGCTTTGAATTCGTCGGCGGAGAGGGAGGACGGGAAGCTTTGCGTCGGAGCCTCGAGCCATGTGTCCGTGGGGTAAGCATGGAACATCCTTATGACACCTTGGGGGCGGAGCGGGCGAGTTCCTCGCGAATGATGTTCGTCCCTGCGCTGAGGGCACTCAGCTTGGCCAGTGCGACGTCCCGGGGGAACGGTGCCATGCCACAGTTGGAGCTGGGGATGAGCTTGTCCGCATCGACGAACTGGAGGGCCATGCGGAGGGTGTTGGCGACCTCCTCCGGGGTCTCGATGGTCTCGCTTGCGACGTCGATTGCCCCGAGCATGACTTTCTTGCCGCGGAGGAGCTCGATGAGGTCCATGGGCACGTGAGAGTTCTGGGATTCCAGCGAGATGATGTCGATGCTGGAGTTCTGCAGGAGCGGAAACGTTTCCTCGTACTGCCGCCACTGTGAGCCGAGCGTCGCCTTCCAGTCATTGTTCGCCTTGATCCCGTAGCCGTAGCAGATATGCACGGCGGTCTCAGCGCGCAGTCCTTCTGCGGCTCTCTCAAGCGCAGCCACGCCCCAATCCTTGACCTCATCGAGGAAGACATTGAACGCGGGCTCGTCGAACTGGATGATGTCAACGCCGGCCGCTTCGAGTTCTTTCGCCTCCTGGTTCAGGATCGTGGCGAACTCCCAGGCCAGTTTCTCGCGGCTCTTGTAGTGGTCATCGTAGAGCGTATCCACCATCGTCATTGGACCGGGAAGAGTCCATTTGATCGGCCGGTCAGTGGTCGCGCGGAGGAACTTTGCGTCGTCGACGAATACCGGCCGCTCGCGGCGCACCGGTCCGACGACGGTCGGTACGCTTGCGTCGTAGCGGTCGCGGATGCGCACGGTCTTGCGTTGTTCAAAGTCGACCCCGCTGAGATTCTCGATGAAGGTCGTGACGAAGTGCTGGCGGGTTTGCTCGCCGTCGCTGACGATGTCGATGCCGCGCAGGCTCTGCTCGTGGATGGCGATGCGCAGGGCATCCTGTTTGCCCTCGAGCAGCGCTTCTCCCTCCAGCTTCCACGGGGACCAAAGAGTCTCCGGCTGTGCGAGCCACGATGGTTTCGGCAGGCTACCGACGACGGTGGTGGGCAAAAGTGTGTTCATGATTGACGATTCTCCGTGGGTCAGTTGACGAGGGCGGGGTAGTTGGCGGTCCACTGGTCCAACAGATCCTTGTGGGGCTTGATGAAGTACTCCTCCGTGTACTTCGCCTGCGTGATCGCGAGCTGACCGCGCTCGACGCGGTCGTAAGCGATCTGGGTCCGCGAGTAATCCTGCTCGCACAGGCTCGGCTGGTAAACGTGGGCGGCGGCGGAGTTCGCGTTGTAGACCTCCGGGCGGTAGATCTTCTGGAACGTCTCCATGGTGCTGATGGTGCCGATGAGCTGCAGGTTGGAGTAGTCGTTGAGCAGGTCGCCGCGGAAATAGAAGGCGAGCGGCGCAACGCTGCCGCGTGGCATGAAGTAGCGCACCTGCAGCCCCATCTTTGCGAAGTACGCATCCGTCAGCGAGAACTCGTCCTGCTGGAACTCGACGCCCAGGACCGGGTGGCGGTTCTCCGTTCGCCGGTACGTCTTGCTTGTGGAGACGCTGATGCACACCACTGGCGGCTGCGGGAAGCGCTCCCGGTATGCCGGGGAATCGAGGAAGTGCTGGAACAGCTTGCCGTGAAGATCGCCGAAGTCCTCGGGCACCGTGGGCTTGCCTGAGTCCCCGGCTGCCGCTGGCAGTACGACGCTGAAGTCGAAGTCTCGGACGTAGGAGGAGAAGTTGTTGCCGACGATCCCTTGGTGGCGGACCCCGTTCAGCAGGTCGACGATCTGGATATCGAGAACCTCGAACAGCGGGAACTGCTGATCCGTGCCGTCCGCGGTGAACTGTATCTGCACGGAAACGATCTCAAGCTCGAGCGCGTAGCGGTCCCGATCCGGGTTGTCCCAGTCTGCGAGATCGTTGAAACGGCGCCGAATCATGGTCAAGGCGTTGCGGAGGTTCTCCTGACGGTGCTCGCCCCGCGCCAGGTTGGCGAAGTTCGTCGTGATCCGGGATCCTTCCGACGGGGAGTAGTCCTCGTCGAAGCGGGTCGTGGTAATGCTGAAGGTGAAGTCGTCTGCCATGTGCTGCCAATCCGTTGATGGGCCGGAGACGGCCTTTCCGAAGGGGATGCATCCATGCTGCAACCTTCCGAGGGGTATCAAGTAACTAGTGGCTGTTATGCATTCATATAGAATTTGCCTATGCCTCAGATAACGAGCGGATTGACCCTGCAGCAACTGCGCTACTTCATAGAAGTTGCAGCTGAGGGGTCGATCTCCGCGGCTGCCGATCTTCTCTACGTCGCGCAGCCGACGATGTCCGCCGCGATGAAGGACCTTGAGGCCAGGGTGGGCCGTGCGCTCCTGGTTCGCTCCGCCCGCGGGGTCACCCTCACCGCCGACGGAGTAGAGTTCCTCGGCTACGCGAGGCAGGTCGTCGAGCAGTTCGCTCTCCTCGAGCAGCGCTACCTTGGTAGGCCACCGCGGCGACGCCTGCTTGGGGTGTCAACGCAGCACTACTCGTTCGCGGTGGACGCCTTCGTCCGGATGGTCAAGGCCACTGAGGTGGCCGAATACGAGTTCTCGCTGCGTGAGTCCCGCACTTGGGACATCATCGAGGACGTCCGGACGCTCCGCAGCGAGATAGGCATCCTCTACCGGAACGATTTCAACCGGAAGATCATCGACAAGCTGCTCCGCGAATCCGGGCTTGCGTTCTCTCCGCTGTTCCTCGCCGATCCGCACATCTTCACTTCACGGAACAACCCGCTCGCCTCAAAAGAGCGGGCGACCCTGGAAGACCTTGCCGCCTTGCCGCGGCTGACCTTCGATCAAGGTGCGAACAACTCCTTTTACTTCGCCGAGGAGATTCTCTCCACCTTGTCCAGTAAGCAGGAGATCCGGGTCTCTGACCGTGCGACGATCTTCAACCTCATGATCGGGCTCCACGGCTACACGATTTCGACGGGAATCATCAGTGGGCAGCTCGACCCGGAGATCGTCGCCATCCCGCTCGACGTTGACGAACGCATCGAAATCGGCTGGATTGGCCACGCCGCGATTCCGCTCACCGACCAAGCGCAGCGCTACCTCGGGGAACTGCGGGCCGTCGTCGCTGAATTCGGCGTAGCGCTACTCGGCTGACTGCAGTTGAGCGGGCGGTTCTTTACCCTTCCCTCAATGTGGCCGCGGCCTCAGCCGTGGCGTTCTGGGAGTTGCGCGCACGGGGGTGACCTGCACCTTCGCAGGGGCGCCGGTTCGTCAGCCCCCTCGGCTTGGTCTATGATGGATAGCTGGTTGTCCTGCTTTTTCAGCTTCGGCTGATCCGACAGATCCCAGCCATCCCATTCATACCTGGCAACTGGCAAAATCCAGTTGCGCGAACAAAGGTCCAATTATGAAGTCTGATACCCACCCGAAATACGAAGCTGTTGTCTTCAACGACCTGGCCTCCGGCACGAAGTTCCTGACCCGCTCCACCGTGTCTTCCTCCAAGACCATCGAGTGGGAAGACGGCAACACCTACCCGGTCATCGACGTCGAAATCTCGTCCGAGTCCCACCCGTTCTACACGGGCAAGCAGCGCATCATGGACTCCGCAGGCCGCGTCGAGCGCTTCAACGCTCGCTTCAAGGGCTTCGGCGGCAAGAAGTAATTCCTTCGCCCAAGCTTGTTGCTGGACGCCCGCACCGGAAACGGTGCGGGCGTTCTGCTTTAACCGTGCACCCGTTTTTTGGGGCAGGATGGGAAGCATGAGCCAGCCCTTTCCTGCCACTGATCCTGCCGGCACCCCGCGACTGCACGGCGAATACAAGGTCCCCGGCGGCAAGCTCGTCGTGGTCGACCTTTACGTCGAGGACGGGGCTCTGGCGGAGGTCTCCGTCAGCGGCGACTTCTTTCTCGAACCCGACGAAGCCTTGGAAGACATCAACCGGGCATTGACCGGACTGCCGGAGACGACGACGGCCGCGGACCTTGCTGCTGCCGTCACGGCCGCCCTCCCGGCCGGGGCCGTCCTGTTCGGCTTTTCGGCCGACGCCGTGGCCGTGACGGTCCGCCGCGCGCTTGCCAAGGCGACCTCCTGGACGGACCACCACTGGAACGTCATTGCGCCCACGGTGCTCCCCACGGAAATCAACGTTGCCCTGGACGAGGTTCTCACCGAGGCCGTCGGAGCGGGGGAGCGGACTCCCACCCTGCGGTTCTGGGACTGGCAGGAACCGTCCGTGGTGATCGGCAGCTTCCAGTCCGTCCAGAACGAGGTGGATCCCGACGGTGTGGCCAAGCACGGCATCAACGTGGTGCGGCGGATCAGCGGCGGCGGCGCGATGTTCATGGAAGCCGGCAACTGCATCACGTACTCGCTCTACCTGCCACAGACGCTGTTGGACGGGCTGAGCTTCGCCGACTCCTACCCGTTCCTGGACGCCTGGGTCATGGCGGCACTGGAGAAGCTCGGTATCAACGCCTTCTACGTCCCTCTCAACGACATCGCCACGGATCAGGGAAAGATCGGCGGCGCCGCGCAAAAACGCCTGGCCAACGGGGGAATGCTGCACCACGTGACCATGAGCTATGACATCGACGCCGACAAGATGGTCGAGGTGCTGCGGATCGGCAAGGAAAAACTCTCTGACAAGGGCACCCGCAGCGCAAAGAAGCGCGTCGATCCGCTCCGCCGGCAGACGGGCCTTGCCCGGATGGCGATCATCGAAGCCATGATCGAGGTGTTCAGCGAGCGCTACGGGGCCGCCCCGTCACAGCTGGCCGGGCACGAGCTCGCAGCCGCCGAGGAACGCGTGGCTGCGAAATTCGGCACCGAGGAGTGGCTCTACCGCGTTCCGTAGCCTCACGGCGGTTACCCGCCGACCGATGACGAAACGCCGGCGGCCTGCGCCGTGAGCGCCCGCACCAGGTGGCTTCGCTGTTCGATGATGATCCGGCGCAGGGCTCGCGGTGCATCCCCGTTGGCCGCCAGCCAGTCATCCGTCCGCCGGACCACTGCATGCTGTTCAGGAGCCGCGCCCTGCGCCAAGTTCTGCGTTGACGGGTAGAGCCCGCGCACGATCCGGCTGGCGATTTCGATGCTCCGCTCAGCCCAAACGGTCCGCAGGCAATCGAAGTACGGGCCGACGTACGGGTCAAGCAACTGTGCCGGTGCCGTGCTGAAACCATTGATGGTGGCTGACAGCAGCTGGTTGGAAAGCTCGTCTTTCTTCACGGCGGCGTCCCAGGCTGCCGCTTTCACGTGGGCTTCGGGACGGGCCGCCATCGCCGTTGCGTGGCCGGCGCGGCCGGAGGCCGTGGTGTCCCGGGCGAGTTCGGCATCGAGTTCGGTGGCGGTGGCCTGTCCGTTGGCGGCCAGCGCGTGCCACAGTTGCCAGCGCAGTTCAGCGTCGACGGCCAGGCCTGGCACGGGAGCTGAGCCGTCCAGCAGGCCGCGGAGCCGCGGGAGCAGGGCGGGATCGTGCCTGCTGAAGCCCGCCAAGGTCCGCGCCCAGGCCAGTTGCTGGTCCGAACCCGGTGTGGCCCGGTCCAGTTCGGTTGCCGCGGTGGCGAGGAAGGACGCGCGGACCGAGTCCCTGGCTGCCGGCGGGACATAGTGTTCGACGGCGGTGGCCGCGTTGTCGAGGATGTTCAACAGGACGCCGATTCCGGTCTCGGCGGGGGCAAACGCGGCTACGGCGTCCACGTAGAGCGTGGCAGGGCTTTGCGCGTCGCGGGCAGAGTTCCACAAGGCCGTCCAGCAGAGGGCGCGGGCCATAGGGTCGGTGATCCGGTCCAGGGCGGCGCGGACAGTCGCCAGGGAGTCCGGGTCCAGCCGTACCTTGGCGTACGTCAGGTCGTCATCGTTGACCAGGATGAGGGCGGGCCGTGGCTGTGCGGCAAGCTGGGGGAGTTCCGTCCTGGCGCCCGCCACGTCGGTCTCAAAGCTCTTGGTACGGACCAGCGCGCCCTCGCCGTCGAAATCGTAGGAGCCGACCCGGAGGCGGTGCGGCCGCAGCTCTTCGCGTCCGGTGGCCGGGTCCACTGCTTCCTGGACGATGGCCACCCCTGCCGGCAGGCCGTCGCCGGAACCGCCGGCGCCTACCTGAACGGACAAGGTGGAGATCCCGGAGGTCTGCAGCCACTGGTGGGCCCAATCGGTCAAATCCCGGCCGGAAGCGGCCTGCAGGGCCTCAAGGAGATCGGCCAGCGTGGTGTTTCCATAGGCGTGGTTGCGGAAATACTCCCGCGATCCGGCGATGAAGGCGTCAAAGCCGACGTAGGCCACCAGCTGCTTCAGCACCGAGGCGCCCTTGGCGTAGGTAATGCCGTCGAAGTTCTGCTTGGCGGCTTCGAGGTCGGGGATGTCCGCCACGATCGGGTGGGTAGTGGGGAGCTGGTCCTGCACATAGGCCCAGGCCTTGCGCTTGTTGGCGAAGTTGACCCAGGCGGTGCCCCAGCCGGTGGCCTGGTCCACGCCCAGGGTGCCCATGTAGTCGGCGAACGACTCCTTGAGCCAAAGATCGTCCCACCACTGCATGGTCACCAGGTCGCCGAACCACATGTGCGCCATCTCGTGCATCAGGGTGTTGGCCCGGGCCTGGTACTGCGCATCCGTGGCACGGGACGTGAAGACGTAGCTTTCCGTGAAGGTGACCAGGCCGGGATTTTCCATGGCGCCCAGGTTGTACTCGGGCACGAATGCCTGGTCGTACTTCCCCCAAGGGTAGGGGAAGTCGAAGAGGCGGTTGAAGAAGTCCAGGCCCGCCTTGGTGAGCCCGAACAGCGCCTCCGGGTCAAAGGACGCCGCCATGGACGCCCGGCAGTAGAGGGCGAGCGGCACGTCCAGCCGGGTGCCGTCGTCGAGCGTTGCCTCCCAGCGGTCTTCTGCCTTGAAGTAGGGGCCGGCGAGGACCGTGGTGATGTACGTGGACAGGGGCAGCGTGGTGGCGAAGTCCCACCGGGCGGTAGCCGGATCGCTGGTGAGCAGGGTGCGGTTCACCTCTGCCCCGTTGGATGCCACCTGCCAGTGGGCCGGCGCCGTCACATGGAAGGTGTAGGCGGCTTTGAGGTCCGGCTGCTCGAAGTTGGCGAAGACCCGGCGGGCGTCGGCCGGCTCGTACTGGGTGTAGAGGTAGCACTGGCCGTCGGCCGGATCCACGAAGCGGTGCATGCCTTCGCCCGAGCGGCTGTACAACGCCGTGCCGGTAACGGTCACCTGGTTCTCGGCCCGCAGGTTGTCCAGCCGGATCCGGGCGCCATCCACCACCTCCGCCACCGGCAGGCCCTTGCCGTTGAGGAACACGCTGTGCACTTCGCCGCCGATGAAATCCAGGAACGTGCTGGCGCCGGGCTCTGAAGCCGTGAAGTTGATGACGCTGCGGCTCGTATACCCTGCGACGGCCGGATCCGCCGCTTGCCGCACATCCAGCGAGATGTCGTAACTGGTGGTGCTGATCAGGACTGAACGTTCAGCGGCTTCGCGGCGCTGCAGATTCTCATGTGACACCCGGCTATCTAATCATGGTGCCGTTTGATTGACTCAGCCCGCGATCACGAAGGCGGCTGCAAGGCCCAGCACGGCAATCAGGAGCCAGGAGGCGAGGGCCGCGAGGAGCGCCGGCCCGCCCGTGTGCAGCAGGGTGCGGATCCGCACCGCGGAGCCCAGCCCGAACAAGGCTGCGCCCAGGAGGATGTCCTGCAGGGTGGCACCGGCCTCGAGCCAGCCGGGACCCAGCCAGCCCGTTGACCTAAGCGCCACCATGGCAACGAACCCCAGGACAAACAACGGCACCAGCGGCGGCCTTTTCGCGGTGGAACCGTCCGGCCCGGCCGGGGGCCGGGCGCCGCTGCGGTGGTGCGCCCCCGCCAGCGCGGCAACCGGGGCCAGCAGCAGGACCCGGGTGAGCTTGACGACGACGGCGATCGCCAGCGCCGCGGTGCCGGCGGTTTGCGCCGTGGCCACCACCTGGCCGACGTCGTGCACCGAGGCACCCGTCCAGGCGCCGAAGACGGCCGCGGAAAGCCCCAGCGGATGGGAAAGCAGGGGAAGGACACCAATGGCCAGGGTTCCGCAGAGGGTCACCAGGGCCACCGGCAGGACCGTATCCGCGTGCCGGATGCGGCGGACGGCGGCCATGGCGCCGATTGCCGAGGCGCCGCAGATGGAGAACCCGGTGGCCACCAGCAGCGATGTCACCGGCGGCAGGCGGAACAGGCGGCAGATCGCGTAGGTCCCGCCGAAGCTGGCAGCCACGACGCCCACGATCAGGACCAGCGCCGGCCAGCCCAGGCCCAGGACGTCCATGACGCTGACCTTCAGGCCCAGGACCACGATCCCGCCGCGCATCAGGTGCTTGCCGGCGAAATCCAGACCCGGCCTGGCACGGCCGGCCGTCCACGCTCCCGATCCAGGCAGGTTGGCGGCGAGGACGCCCAGGACCACGGCAACGGTCATGGCCGGCAGGGCAGGAACCAGTCCGTGCACGAGAAACGCGGCGGCAACGGCGGCTGCCGCGGTCAGTAAGCCTGCCATGAGCCGGACCAGCGGGCGACGGGAACCGCCGTGGCCCGGCGCTGGGAGGCTTCTGCTGTCTGGCACTCACCTACTGTGCCCGAAGAGGCCCGTAAAGTACGAACCGGGCCATCGGTGCCAACACGCCAGAATGGATGGCAGTAATGAATTCGAAACAAAAAGATGGTTGGCTATTGGACATGTCAGACCTATTCCAGGATTACTCCGAGGCCGCGGGCCGCACCGGGGCCTACGACGAGATGTTCGCCCCCGGCCAGCAGGCCAGGGACTCGTACGGGCAGGTGGCCGACGCCCTCCGGAAACTCTCGCTGGCGGACGTGAGTGCGCGCGCGGACTCGATGGCCCGCACCTTCCTGGACCGCGGTGTCACGTTCGACTACGCGGGCGAGGAACGGCCCTTTCCGCTGGACATCGTTCCCCGCGTCATCCCGGCCGCCGAGTGGAGCGTCCTGGAACGCGGCGTCGCCCAGCGTGTGCGCGCCCTCGAGGCTTTCCTGAACGACGTCTACGACAAGATGACGGTGGTCTCCGACGGCGTCATCCCGCGCCAGCTCGTGACCACCAGTGCACACTTCCACCGCCAGGTCCACGGCTTTGAACCGGCCGGCGGGGTCCGGGTCCACATTTCCGGCATCGACGTCGTCCGCGACGCCGCCGGCACGTTCCGCGTCCTGGAGGACAACGTCCGTGTTCCCTCCGGCGTGAGCTATGTGCTGGAGAACCGGCGCGCGATGGCCAAGGGCCTGCCCGAAGCCTTCGGCCAGCAGCTCATCAGGCCCGTCGAGGAGTATCCCCGCCGGCTGCTCTCGGCCCTGCGCAAGACCGCGCCGGCCGGCGTCGACGACCCCACCGTCGTCGTCCTCACCCCCGGCGTGTTCAACAGCGCCTACTTCGAACACACGCTCCTGGCCGGGCTCATGGGCGTGGAACTGGTGGAAGGCCGCGACCTCATCTGCCGCGGCAACCGTGTCTACATGCGCACCACCGCGGGCGAACAGCGCGTGGACGTCATCTACAAGCGGATCGACGACGACTTCCTGGACCCGCTGCAATTCCGCTCCGATTCCATGCTCGGCTGCCCCGGCCTGGTCAACGCCGCCCGCGCCGGCGGTGTCACCATCGCCAACGCGGTGGGCAATGGCGTGGCGGACGACAAACTGGTTTACAGTTACGTCCCTGACCTGATCCGCTACTACCTCAGCGAGGAACCCATCATCGCGAACGTGGACACCTTCCGCCTCGAGGAGAAGGAGGCCAGGGAGTACACCCTGGACAACCTTGCCGAACTGGTGGTCAAGCCGGTGGACGGGTCCGGCGGCAAAGGACTGGTCATCGGCCCGGACGCTTCCAAAGATGAACTGGACGCCCTCCGCCAGCGGATCATCGCAGATCCGCGCGGCTGGATCGCCCAGCCCGTGCTGCAGCTATCCACCGTTCCCACCCTCGGCGGGGACAAATTCGGTCCCCGGCACGTGGACCTGAGGCCCTTTGCCGTGAACGACGGCGAGAATGTCTGGGTGCTCCCCGGCGGGCTCACCCGGGTGGCGCTGAAGGAAGGGTCCCTGATCGTCAATTCCAGCCAGGGCGGCGGATCCAAGGACACCTGGGTCCTCGCCGATTCACCCCAGATGCCGGTGGAAACTGTTCCCCGCCAGTCGGTCACGGTCCGCGAGCGGGTCTCCGTGTGGCCCGTGGAAAGCAACTGGCGGGACCGCCAGTCGGAGCAGCAGCAGTGAGCCGCGCCGCCGTCGGGCATTTTTCTTTCAACGTTCCGGACGCGCAGGAGGTAGCCGCGAATGCTTAGCCGTATTGCCGAGTCCTTGTTTTGGATCGGCCGCTATGTGGAGCGGGCGGACGGCACCGCCCGCATCCTCGACGTGCACCTGGAGCGCCTGAACCACCTCCCGATGGAGGAACGCCGAAGCGTTGCCCAGGAACTCCTGGCGGTAATGGGAGCCCGGCCGCAAAGCGAAGACTTTGGCCTGCCCGAACTGCTGCACGCCCTGGCCTACGACAAGACGAGCGCCACGTCCATCGCCGGGTCCCTCGGGGCAGCCCGGGAAAACGCCCGCCGTGCAAGGGAAACCGTCTCGTCCGGTTTGTGGGAGAGCCTGAACACCACGTACTACGGGCTCAGCCAGCACCGCAAGGATGTGGTGGGCACCTACCGCTTCTGCAACTGGACCCTGGAGCGGACGGCCATGGTCAGCGGCCTGGCCGACACCACGGTCAGCCACGACGAAAGCTGGCTCTTCCTGGTCCTGGGCCGATCCCTGGAACGCGCCGACATGACGGCCCGGATGCTCTCGACCCGCGACGTGCTCTCTGCGGGGATGTCCTGGGTCAACATGCTCCGCTGCGCCGGTGCCTACGAATCGTTCCTGCGGACCCGGCGGGCAGCGTTCGGCGACCAGCACGCGGCCGAATTCCTGCTCCTGGACCGGTTGTTCCCGCGGTCGATTGTCTACGCACTGCGCGACGCCGACGAGTGCCTTGCCAAGCTGGATCCGTCCGCGCAGCGGGTTGGCTTCATCAACGACGCCCGCCGCATCGTTGGCCAGGCCCGGACCTTCCTCGAGTTCCACCGGACGGATGACCTCATGTCCGAACTGCCAGAGCACATGGAGCGGGTGCAGAAGGCGGTTTCCCAGGCCTCGGATGCCATTTCCCGTAAGTACTTCAATCAGGCGGACGAACTTGCCTGGGTGGGAGAAGTGTCATGACCCGGTTGAGCATCGTCCACAGGACGGCCTACAAATACAACAAGCGGGTGACGCTGTCCTACAACGAAGCCCGGATGACGCCGCTGACGGACTCCCAGCAGGTAGTGCTGGAATCCGTGGTCAAGGTGTCCCCGTCCCAGGCAGCCGTCAGCACCTACCGTGACTACTGGGGCACCCGGGTGACGGCCTTTGACATGCAGATGCCGCACGACAACCTCGAAGTGGTCTCCAACATCACTGTGGAGGTGCACCGGGCGGAAAAGATCCCCACCGAGGCGGACATCGTGGGCTGGGACGTCCTGGCGTCGCCGGACACCCTGAACACGTTCAGCGACTGGCTGCCGCAGTCCCGGCTGAGCGGCCCCGGTGAGGAAGTCCTGGGCATCGTTCCCGGCGTGGTGGCCGGCAAGAACCCGCACCAGGCGGCCATGGCGGTCTTTGCCTGGATGCGGGGCGAGATGACGTATATGTCCGGCTCCACCGCCGTCACCACCAATGCGGAAGAGGCCTGGGGCCAGCGTCAGGGTGTCTGCCAGGACTTGGCCCACCTTGCCATCGGTGCACTGCGGAGCTGCGGCATTCCGGCCCGGTATGTTTCCGGCTACCTGCACCCGCGGTCCAGTGCCGGGATCGGCGAAACCGTGGCCGGGCAGTCGCACGCCTGGCTGGAATGGTGGGACGGGGACTGGCGCAGCTGGGACCCCACCAACCACAAACCGGCCGGGGACTTCCACGTCACGGTGGCGCGTGGCCGGGACTACCGCGACGTGCCTCCGCTGAAGGGCATCCTGTCCGGCGGTGGCGGGTCCGCCCTCAACGTAAGCGTCGAGATCACCCAGCTCGCCTGACCACGGCGCCCCCGGCCCTCGCGGCCGGGGGAGGTGCCGGCGTCGTCCTATTCCGGTGCTGACCTGGCCGAACTGCTGATCTGCGTCCACCAGGTCATCGGATCGGTGACTTTGAAGCGGCGCCCGGTCATGGACTCCGGGGTGACGCGCACGAACGCATCCTTGCGTCCTGCCTGCCAGGGGAACAGGTAGAGGCGGGAGGTATCGAGGACCTCCTCGGTGCTGGTGACCAGTGCGGCGGTCCCCTTGATCACCACGCTCCACGCCAGGCCAGTGGCCGGGTCCACGCCGTCTGCCTCCACGGCGACGGCGGCGTCCTCACCGGTTGCGGCGGAGAGCTTGGTGCCCTGGCCGGTGCGGAACACCAGGGTGCCCCCGTCCACTGTGTAGTTGACCGGAAAAATGTCCGGCCGCCCGTCCACCAGTACCGCGAGCCTGCCCACGGAGACGGTCCGCAGCAATGCCCAGCAATCGTGGTGTTCCAGGTTCTCCACTTGGGTTGATGACTCGTTGCTCATGCCGTGAGCATACGCCCATCACCAGGGGCTGGGCTTGTAGTCCTTGAGGAAGACACCGTACTGGTCCTCACCGTTTTCGCCCATGACGATCGGATCATAGACGCGGGCCGCGCCGTCCACCAGGTCCAGGGGAGCGTGGAAGCCTTCCTCCATGAGCCGGACCTTGGTGAAGTGGGGCCGTTCGTCGGTGATCCACCCGGTGTCCACGGCCGTCATCAGGATGCCGTCGGTGTCCAGCATCTCCTGGGCGCTGGTGCGGGTCATCATGTTCAGCGCTGCCTTGGCCATGTTGGTGTGCGGGTGTCCCGGCCCCTTGTAGGCCCGGGAGAACTGGCCTTCCATGGCGGAGACGTTCACGATGTACTTTCGTCGCGCCGTGGACCGTTTCATTGCCCCGCGAAGGCGGCTGACCAGCAGGAACGGGGCCGTGACGTTGCAGAGCTGGACTTCGAGCATTTCCAGCGGATCCACTTCGTCCACCACCTGGGTCCAGCTGTTGATGGTGGCCAGGTCCGGGACCAGCCCCCCGGCGTCGATGGCCGTCCCGGACGCAATCCGTTCCAGTGACGCTGAGCCGGTGGACAGGGCGAGCGACGTGATCGCATCGCCGGCCAGGACCGGGTGTTCGGTCACGCTGCCGGCCAGGGCCAGGGGGTGCTTGTCATGGGCGTGGCCGAAGGTCAGCAACTCGGGACCACCGTTGGCGTGTTCCAGGGCTGGGGGCAACGGCTCATCCTCGGCATCCACCAGCGGCTTGTAGGCGTTGCCTGACCGGCGGACGGTCTGCGCCGCGTTGTTAATGATGATGTCCAGCGGCCCGGCCTCGTCCAGCGAATCGGTCAATGCCATCACCTGGGCCGGATCACGGAGATCGATGCCGACGATCCGGAGCCGGTGCAGCCAGTCGGCGCTGTCCTCCATGGCGGCGAACCGGCGGGCGGCGTCCTTGGGGAAGCGGGTGGTGATGGTGGTATGGGCACCGTCCCGGAGCAGCCGGAGGGCAATGTACATCCCGATCTTGGCGCGGCCGCCGGTGAGCAGCGCACGCCGGCCGGTGAGGTCAACGCGTGCGTCGCGCTTGCTGTGGCTGAAGGCCGCGCATTCGGGGCAGAGCTGATGGTAAAAGGCATCCACCTGGGTGTAATGCTGCTTGCAGATGTAGCACGGGCGTGACCGGATGAGGTGGCCGGCGATGTTTCCGGTGGCGGACGGAGCCAGTTTGTTGCCGCGGGTTTCGTCGTCGATCCGGTCCGGGGCAGCGGTGGCGGTCTGGGCGATGACTGCCCGGTCGGCTTCGGCAATGGAATCGCGCTTGGTGACCCTGCGGTGGCGCTTGACGGCCTTGAACATCTTGCCGGTGGCGCGGCGCACCGAAACGTAGTCGGGGTGCTCCTCGTCGTACGCGTGGATCGTATTCAGGACCTTGAGGCAGGCCTGGATTTCCTCAGGGGTCAGATCGGGGGAGCTCATTAGCCAAATTTTACAGCGTACGGCGCGGGCCGGAGGACCGTCCAGGTGCTCCGGCCCGCGCCGTATGCTCTTGCCGTCAGTACTAGGTCAGGAGACCCTGGCGCCGTCCGGTGAGGCCTGCGCCGCGGCGGCCGCGTGCGTTCCGGCCACCTTGCCCACGGTCTCGCGGACCTCGGGGTACCGGTCAGCCGCAGCCTTGACGGCGTTTGGCATGAGCCCCAGGTGTTGGGCGGCCAGCTGCCGTTCGTCGTCGCCGGGTTCCGGTACCTGCTGGCCTTTGGCCAGGACGGTGATGCCGGATTCGGTGACCTTGAAACCACGCGCCCGGTCCAGGTCCGGGTCCAGGCCGATGGCAGCCCCTGCCGGCACCTTGACATTCTTGTCCAGGATGGCCCGGTTGATCACGGCGCCCGCTCCAACCTGAACCTTGTCCATCAGGACCGAGTCCGTGATCCTGGCGCTCGTGGCCACGTAGACGTCGTTGGAAAGGACGGAGCCTTCAACGATGCCGCCGGAGATGACCACGCCGCTGGCCACGATCGAGTCCAGGGCCGTTCCCACCGTGTTGTTGTCGCCCCGGACAAACTTCGCGGGCGGCGAGATGCTTTGCCGGGTGTAGATGGGCCACTCGGAGTTGTAGAGGTTGAACACCGGCATCGGGGAGATGAGGTCCATGTGGGCATCGTAGAAGGAGTCGATGGTGCCCACGTCGCGCCAGTAGGTGCGGTCACGGTCGGTGGAGCCGGGAATGTCGTTGAGCGTGAAGTCGTAGACACCGGCTTCACCACGGTTGACGAAGTAGGGGATGATGTCGCCGCCCATGTCGTGTTTGGTGTCCAGCCGCTCGGCATCCACATGCAGGGCTGCCACCAGGGCGTCAGCGTCGAATACGTAGTTGCCCATGGAGGCCAGGAACTGGGACGGGTCCGCGGCCAGGCCCGGCGTGCTGGCCGGCTTTTCGACGAACGCGGCGATCTTCTGGGAGTCGTTCTGGTCCACTTCGATGACGCCGAACTGATCGGCCATGTGCAGCGGCTGCCGTACGGCCGCGACCGTGGCCTTGGCGCCGCTGTGGACGTGCTGGGCCACCATCTGTGCGAAGTCCATGCGGTAGACGTGGTCCGCGCCGACCACGACGACGATGTCGGGGTTGGCGTCATGGATAAGGTTCAGGGATTGGTAGATGGCGTTGGCGCTGCCAAGGAACCAGCTCTTGCCCACGCGCTGCTGGGCGGGAACGGAAGCGATGTAGTTGCCCAACTGGGTGGACATGCGCCAGGTCTCAGAGATGTGGCGGTCAAGGCTGTGCGACTTGTACTGGGTCAGGACGACAATCTGCAGGTAGCGGGAATTCACAAGGTTGGATAACGCGAAATCGATAAGTCGGTAGCTGCCGGCAAAGGGCACGGCGGGTTTGGCCCGGTCTGCCGTCAGTGGCATCAGCCTGTTTCCCTCGCCGCCTGCGAGGACAATGGCCAGGACTTTCTTATTTAACGGCATGGTGGTCGCTCCTGTACGCCTTCGTAACTCCCAAGACAGTCCGGTGCACCCGGACTCCTTCACACTAGAACAGTTATGCGTGAAGGACTACCTTGGGTCTTGTGCGTATAGACATTGTGACTAAAGAGTTTCCGCCGGAGATCTACGGTGGCGCCGGGGTGCACGTCGCCGAATTGAGCAGGGTGCTTAGTAAGCATGTTGACCTGCAGGTTCGTGCTTTCGGGGCGCCGCGCGACGCTGACTACCACGGGGCGACGGTGACGTCCTACCAGGTGCCGGAGGACCTCGGCGGGGCCAATGCCGCGGTCCAGACCCTGGGCGTGGACCTCCGCATCGTGCCGGATGTCCAAGGCGCCGACGTGGTCCATTCGCACACCTGGTACGCCAACATGGCGGGGCATCTGGCGTCGCTGCTTCACGGAATTCCGCACGTTCTCAGTGCCCACAGCCTCGAGCCGCTGCGTCCTTGGAAGGCTGAGCAGCTCGGCGGTGGCTACGCCCTTTCGTCCTGGGTGGAGAAGACGGCGTACGAAGCTGCGGCCGCCATCATCGCCGTTTCGGAGGGCATGCGGCAGGACATCCTGCGCAGCTACCCCAACGTGGACCCGGAGAAGGTCCGGGTGGTCCACAACGGCATCGATGTTGCGCTGTGGCAGCGTGACGAGAATGACGACGCCGTCCGCGCCCTGGGCATCGATCCAGCCAAACCAAGCGTCGTTTTTGTGGGAAGAAACACGCGGCAAAAGGGCGTCCCCTATCTCCTGCGGGCCGCCGCGAAGCTTCCCGCCGACGTTCAGCTGGTCCTGTGCCTGGGCGCGGCCGACACCCCCGAGCTGGCAGCGGAAACCGCCGCACTGATCGAGGACCTGCAGAAGCAGCGCACGGGCGTTGTCCTCATCGAGCGGATGCTGCCGCGCCATGAGCTGATCCAGGTGCTCAGCCACGCCACAGCGTTCGCGTGCCCCTCCATCTACGAACCCCTCGGGATCGTCAACCTTGAGGCGATGGCCTGCGGGGCAGCCGTGGTGGCCAGCGCCACCGGCGGCATCCCCGAAGTGGTGGAGCACGGCACGACCGGGCTCCTGGTGGACCTTGAGCAGGTGACCGACGGTACCGGAACGCCGCTGGATCCGGAGAAGTTCGTCAAGGAGTTCGCAGCAGCCCTCACCGAAGTGGTGTCAGATCCCGAGCGTGCCCGCGCCATGGGACAGGCCGGCCGGGAACGTGCCGAAAAACACTTCTCCTGGGAATCCATCACCGAGACCACCCTTGAGGTCTACCGTTCGGTGCTGCCCGCCACCAGCTGAGCGTTCCACGCAGAAACGACGCCGGCGCCGCCCCCGTGGAAGGGGGGCGGCGCCGTCGTCGTTATGCCACTCGAGGGGGCGCCCCGTGTGTCTCAGCCGTTGCGGCCGGCCGCGGTCTTAGCGATCAGGACCTTCTCGTCCACCGGAGCCTGGCCACTGGCACGCTCATTCCGGAAGTGCGCACGGGCCTCGTCCTGGCGCACCTTTTCGGCACCCGTGGCGATGGCGGCGCGGACATGGTCCTCCCCGTAGCCGAAAGCGTCCACCAGGTCCACGGCGTGGGGACGGATCTTCTCCAGCAGCCGGTTGATGTAGCCGCCTACTGTCCGTGCCCGCTGCATGGAGAGGCGGCCGTTCATGAGGTACCAGGACAGATTCTTCTCGATCAGGGACAGGCCAAAGAGGTCCCGCAGCCAGGTCAGGACCTTCCTGGTGCCCGGGTCGGCCACCTGCTGGAGCGCCTCGGTAAAGGCCTCCCACTGCAGCAGCTCGGCGTGTGCCCGGGCAGCGTCGATAAGTTCGTTCTGGTGCCTGTTGAACAAGGCTGCGCCCTTGTCCTGCGAGAGGCGCTTGCTGCCCTTGAGTGCGGCACCCGCCTCAGCCACCATGGTCTGCACCCTGTCGGTCAGGAGCGCGCGCTGGCCTTCCTCGTCGCGGAGGGCGATCGCAGCCTTCTGGACCGACCCGGTGTCCGCCACGAACTGCGCCACCTGGCGCAGGCCGGTGCGGTGGACGGCGGCGCCGGCCGCCTGGTTTACCACGTAGCGCGCCAGCACGCCGAAGTCCACGTTCCGGAACTCCTTGGCGTAGTCGGCAAGCAGGCGCTTGGCCACAAGCTGCAGCAACACGGTGTTGTCGCCCTCGAACGTGGCATAGACGTCAAGGTCGGCCCGGAGCGAGGCGAACCGGTTCTCGATCAGGAATCCGGCACCGCCGCATGCCTCCCGGCACTCCTGCAGGGTATCCAGCGCGTGCCAGGTGCTCAGCGGCTTAAGCGCCGCCGCCAGGGTTTCGAGGTCCTGGCGGTCCGCGTCGGTGTCGTGCGCGCCGGAGAAGACGTCGTCGAACTTCTGCAGCAGCTGTTCATGGGCAAACCCGGCAGCATAGGTGGTGGCGAGCGCGGGTGAAGCTTCCGCTGGTGCCGCTGGTAGTCCAGCAGGACTTCCTCGTCGGTGTGGGACGAAGCGTTGAACTGGCGGCGTTCGGTGGCGTACTGGATGGCCGCCTTCAACGCCAGCTTGGACGCGGCAACGGCAGCGCCGTCCAGGGACACGCGCCCTTGGACCAGCGTTCCCAGCATCGTGAAGAAGCGGCGGCCGGGACTCGCAATGGGGGACGTGTAGGCGCCATCGGCGTCCACGTTGCCGTACCGGTTCAGGAGGTTGGTGCGCGGGACGCGGACGTTCGTGAAGTGCAGGCGGCCGTTGTCGATCCCGTTCAGGCCGCCCTTGATGCCATCATCCTCGCCGCCGATGCCGGGCAGGAACTCCTTGGTGTCCGGGTCCCGGAGGTCAACATAGAGTGCGTGGACGCCGTGGTTGACTCCCCTGGTGACAAGCTGGGCGAACACCACTGCTCCCAGTCCGTCCATGGCAGCGTTGCCGATGTAGTCCTTCCACGCTGCACGGAACGGGTTGTGGATGATGAATTCCTCGGTATCCGGGTCATAGGTGGCCGTGGTGGCGATGCTGGCAACATCAGAACCGTGCCCTGTTTCCGTCATGGCGAAGCAACCGGGGATGGCCAGGCTCATGATGCCCGGCAGCCACTTGGCGTGGTGTTCGGCCGTGCCCAGGTGCATGACGGCCGACCCGAACAGCCCCCACTGGACCCCGGCCTTGATCTGCAGTGAAGGATCCGCCACCACGAGTTCCTCGAACCCGGCGATGTTTCCGCCGTGGTCGTCGGAGCCGCCCAGTTCCGCCGGGAATGCGCGGTGGACGGCGTTGTTGTCCACGAGGTATTGCAGCTGGCCGAATACCCGTTGGCGATGGTCCGTATGTGTCAGGCCTTCGACCTTGTGCAGTTCCGGCCGTGCAGCCAGGTCCCGGGCTTGGAGCCGGACATCGGCCCACTTTCCCAGGAGGTGCCGGCCCAGGGCCGCGACGTCGACGGCGGGTGCAGGGGAGTCGGCTACGGGGTTGGCTGCCGGGGTTGCCGGGGAGCGGAGCCCTTTTCGGGCGGTGCGGTCCACTACGTCAGTCATGTCACAGTCCTTCTTTGGCGGATAACTTGGTGGTCGGTGGGGCGGGGGTGAGTTCGGGTGCTATGCCAACACACAGCCACGCCGTAATGTGGCGGGCCATGGCTTCCTGGCTGGGCTTGGCGGGGGAGTCCGGAGTGTTGAGCCATTGCTCTCCAGCGTTCCGTACCAGGCCGATCGCGGCCCGGGGCCAGAATCCGATGACCGTTTCCCCCACATCACCCAGATGGGAGCGCATGGGCGCAGCGATCATGTCCGCAATGGCATCGAAGAAGTGGCCCAGGGCGCCGGTCGACGTCGCGGGAGACGTGGGTTCCGTGGGCTCGGCGGGGGTGTAGCTGGTGACGAATGCATAGACGCTGGGGCTGGTGTCCGCCATCTGCAGGTAGGCCGAGACCATCGCGAGCAAGCCTTCCCGCGGCGTCACGGCACTCTGCGCGGCTTCCTTGATGCGGTTCTGCATCTGGCTCAGGACCACTTCCCCCACCGCCTGTTGCAGGCCGGCTTTGTCCCCGAAGTAGCGGTAGAAAACGGACTTGGAGGTTCCTGCCGCGGTGGCGATCTCCTCCATGGACGCATCGCTTCCGAGGGCATGGACCGCTCTGCGGGCCTGCTTGATCAGCTCCCGGCGGCGTTCCTCGCGGTGACTCTGCCAGCGTGCCGAGCGGCCGTCTGAACTGGCGGCAGGCGGGAGCTCGACGGTAAGCGGAAAGCTGGAAGTGTGGAAGTTCACGATACCCAGCGTATCAGGTACGCTGGGTATCGGTAACCGCATGTGAGCAGAGGAGCCACCCATGTCCATCGACGGACAGTCCACGCCAGCACCTGACGAATCAGTTCGACCAGCAGTTTCTGCGCCGCGCAGGGCGGTGATTGTTGGCGGCAACAGGATTCCCTTCGCGCGCGCCGGCGGCGCCTACGCAAAGTCCTCCAACCAGGACATGCTGACCGCAGCCCTTGACGGCCTGATCGCACGGTTCGGCCTCCAGGACGAACGGATCGGACAGGTTGCCGCAGGAGCCGTCCTGAAGCACTCCAGGGACTTCAACCTCACCCGGGAAGCCGTCCTGGGGTCTGCACTGTCCGCCGAAACCCCGGTGTACGACCTCCAGCAGGCATGCGCCACCGGTCTCGAAACCGTGGTGGGGCTGGCCAACAAGATCAAGCTTGGACAGATCGATTCCGCCATCGCCGGCGGCGTGGACTCAGCCTCTGATGCCCCCGTGGTGGTCAGCGAGGGGCTCCGCGACATCATCCTTGACCTCAACCGCGCCAAGTCGCTTCCACAGCGGCTCCAGATCCTAAGCCGCCTCCGGCCAAAGGACCTGGCCCCGCTGGCACCCGGTACCGCGGAACCGCGCACCGGCCTGTCCATGGGGGAGCACCAGGCGCTGACCACGGCGCAGTGGCAGATTTCCCGCGAAGCGCAGGACGAACTGGCACTGAACAGCCACCGTAACCTCGCAGCCGCCTATGATTCAGGCTTCTTCGACGACCTGCTGACTCCCTACCGGGGACTGACGCGGGACGCCAACCTCCGCGCTGATACTTCCTTGGAAAAACTGGCATCGCTGAAGCCGGTGTTCGGCAGGAACCTGGGCGCCGGCGCCACCATGACAGCAGGCAACTCCACCCCGTTGACCGACGGCGCCTCAACCGTCCTTCTTGCCTCCGACGACTGGGCCGATGCCCGCGACCTGCCCAAACTCGCCGCCGTGGTGGACGCCGAAGCCGCAGCAGTGGACTTTGTACACGGCAAGGATGGCCTGTTGATGGCCCCGGTCTTCGCCGTGCCGCGGCTCCTGGCCAGGCAGAACCTGACGCTGGGAGACTTCGACTTCTTCGAAATCCATGAAGCCTTCGCCGCCACGGTCCTCAGCACGCTGGCCGCATGGGAGGACGAGGAATTCTGCCGGACCCGTCTCGGGCTTGACGGCGCGTTCGGCAGCGTCGACCGTTCACGCCTCAACGTCAACGGATCTTCGCTCGCGGCGGGTCATCCCTTCGCCGCCACCGGCGGACGGATCGTGGGTTCGCTGGCCAAGATGCTGCACGCCAAGGCGGACGCGGAGGGCCGGCCCGTCCGCGGCCTGGTGTCTGTGTGCGCGGCAGGTGGCCAGGGCGTCGTCGCGATCCTGGAATCGGTGTAGGGGGCAGTCATGACGGATACATATACCCAGCTGGTCAACAGCGGCGCGGGCCGCAACCTGGCCAGAAAGCTCGGACTCCCGCAGCCCGCAGTGCTTCGGCGCTACCAGCCAGGACAACCGCTGGTCGTTGGCCCGGTCGTCGTTGTCGGAAACAGTCCTGCGGCGGACAGCCTCGCCACCGAACTGCTGTCGTGGGACCTCGATGTCCGGAGGCACGCCGTTCCGGCCGAAAAGCTGGGCGCCATCATCCTGGTCCTCGACGAGCTGGAGCATCCCGCGGATTTGGAACAGCCGGTACTCTCCGCTGCAGGTTCGTTGCGGGACCTGCAGGCCGGAGGTCGGGTCATTACGGTGTCCCGGCCCGCGGCGGGCGTTTCTTCCCCTGCAGCAGCGGCTGCCCGCCAGGGCGTGGATGGTTTCCTGCGTTCCCTGGCCAAAGAGCTGCGGGCGGGCGCCACGGCCAACGGTGTCCTCCTCTCGGACGGCACCACCACCACGAGTCCCAGCGCACTGGGCGCCATCAGGTTCTTCCTTTCCAGCCGCTCGGCATTTATTGACGGGCAGTTCCTGACGGTCTCTTCCCCGGACGGTGCGCTTCCCGCCAACACAGACCGGCCGCTGGAGGGCAAGGTCGCTGTGGTGACAGGCGCAGCCAGGGGTATCGGCGCGCAGATTGCCCGGACCCTGCACCGCGACGGTGCCATGCTGGTCCTGGTTGACATTCCGGCGGCGGGTGACCAGCTGGCGGCCGTGGCCAACGAGGTGAGGGGTACGGCGCTGCAGCTGGACATCAGCGGCGCAGACGCCGGGGCGCGGATCCTTGAGCATGCAGCGCAGCGGCATGGCCGCCTGGATATCGTGGTGCACAATGCCGGGATTACCCGGGACAAACTGCTGGCCAACATGGACCATTCCCGGTGGAATTCGGTCATCAACATCAACATCGCAGCCCAGCTTCGGATCAACGAAGCCCTCCTCGCCGCGGACCACTTCCGCTCGTCACCGCGGATCGTGTCAGTTGCCTCCACGAGTGGCATTGCCGGCAACAGGGGCCAAACCAACTACGCCGCCTCCAAAGCAGGCGTGATGGGAATGGTGCGGGCCACGGCACCGCTGCTTGCCGCCAGTGGCGGCACCATCAATGCCGTCGCGCCCGGGTTCATTGAGACCGAGATGACTGCGCGGATCCCTTTCGCGGTCCGTGAGGTGGCGCGCCGGCTCAACTCGCTGCAGCAGGGAGGCCTTCCCGCGGACGTGGCGGAAACCATTGCCTTCCTGGCCAGCGACGCCGCAGGTGGTATCAACGGGGAGGTGTTGCGGGTGTGCGGTCAAAACCTGGTGGGGGCATGACACTCCAGCAACCGGTGATCCTGGCGGAGATGCCCTCGCTGTCCAAGCTGTATGTCAACGCCGCCGCCCAGGCAGCACGTCGCAGGCTCCTGGGAACGCATGATTCCGCCGATCTTCCGGCCGAGAGCCACGACGTCAGGGGCGTCACCGTGGACGTTGGAAACCTCACGGCGTACCAGCACCTCATTGGTGAGACCGCCAGTGACGTCCTGCCTGCCGGCTTCATCCATGCCCTGGCCTTTCCCCTCGCCATGAGCGTCATGAACCGCGACGACTTCCCGCTGCCGCTGCTGGGGATGATCCACCTGCGCAACAGCGTTGAGCAGAGGACGCCGTTGGTCTTCACGGACGTGCTTGACATGACCGCCAGGGTGGAAAATTTTCGAGGCCACCGGGCAGGGACGCAGGTGGACGTCGTGGCTGAGGTGCGACGCGCGGGCTCGGCGGACATTCACTGGCGCGGAGTTTCCACCTACTTGGCCAAGGGGTTGTTCCTTCCCGGCATCGACAAACCAACCGCCGCGGCGCCGAAACCGGAATTCACTGCTCCGGCACCGACGGCGCTGTGGCACTTGGGGGTGGACACAGGACGGGGGTACGCCGCCGTGTCAGGTGACTTTAATCCAATCCACCTGAGCGTCCTCTCGGCCAAGGCGCTGGGGATGCGCCGGTCGATAGCCCACGGAATGTACCTCGCCTCGCGTGCGCTCGCCGACGTCGGTCCCGCCCGGGGCGACGCCTTCAGCTGGGACGTGGAGTTTGAAGCGCCCGTTTTCCTGCCGTGCCGGGTGGCTTTGGAGATCAGCACGGACCAGGCCTCGTCCGGTGCGTGGAAACATTCGCGCTATGTGGCCTGGAACCCACGTTCGGGGCGGCGCCACTTCCACGGCAACGTCTCAGCGCTTTAGGCAGTATGACGGTGCGCCGGATCAGTCCTTCGGCTTGGCGGCGCGCAGGATGCGGTGCAGGCTCAGGAGGACCGATTCGGAGGCCGGGACGGTGCCCTCCTCGGCTTGCCTGGCGGTGGTGGCGGCCATGCAGGCTTCCACTGCCGCCTTGGCCGCGGCATAGCGGTCCTGGTGATTGTTGTCTTCACCTTCGACATCGATAGACAGCAATTCTCCAGTGGACGTGATGGCAGCGGCCAGGGGTTCGGTGTCCTCGAGGGGAATCTCATACGGCAGGTCGTTGTTCCAGATCACGTCGGAAAGAACATCGGTCATGTCCTGGATATGGAATGTCACCTGCTCCAGGTTCTGCAACTCGCGGTAGTCCTGGTCGATGTCCCTCGGATGCAGCTTTCGCCGCGGGTTGGCGCGCCGGCTGGCATCAGCTTCCTTGACCAGGTGGCGTACCGATCTTGCCGCGTCGGACAGCTCCTCCGACCTGCGCGACCATTCCTCGTGTTCCGGCGGCCATTTTTCCGTCAGGGCCGCACCCATGTCGGTCAGTTGCCTGCCAAGGGCGCGCCTGAGTTCGGCCAGGCTGGTGGCGGCCGCGTTCAGGTGCAGGGGTGGAAAGATCAGGAAGTTCACGGCGATGCCCACTGCCACTCCAGCGGCCATTTGCAGGAGGTAGCCGTAGGAGAAGTCCTCGGCATTCCTGCCGCCGACCAGCAGGACCAGGAGCGCGGCCGTTGGAATCCAGTCACTGCCGGAGCCGATGCCTGGCAGCCCGCCCAACAGCACTCCGACGCCCATGAAGAGAGCCACCGTCAACGGTGAGGGATCGGAAATGCTGACCAGGATGAACGCCAAACCGATCCCCACGGCAAGTCCCGCGATGGCCTGGAGTCCGTTCCGGACCGAGCCCGCGACGTTGCGGTACATGGCCACCAGGGCGCCCAGCGGCGCATAATACGTGTAGTGCGACGCCGCCCCGGGCATCAGCGGAGCGATTGTGAAAGCCAGGCCCGCTGCGAGCGCGGCTTTCGTCGCCAGTTGCAGCCGTTGCGCTGCAAAGGCAGCGGAAATTCCTTCCACCGATTGTTTGAGAAGTTGGGTCCCCCGAGCCCACCGTGCGTCCGGTCGTGCTTGAGTATTGCCCATCCGGCCACAGTAAGGCCGGCATCCCGTCAGGACAAGCCGGCCGCGGAACGCCGCACTTCGGAGGCCAGCCGGTGGGCCCTGCCCGGGGTCCGCCCTTCCTCCTGGCGGCGGGGGACATATCCGAAGCCAAGGGCGTAGGAGGGATCCGCAAAGCCAAGGGCAGCGTTCGCTCCCTCATGCCCGAATGCGCGGTGGCTGCCGAAGTTCCTTGACGGGTGCGGTTTCATGAAGACGACGGCGAACGCATTATCGAGCCCAGAGGACCGGTCAAGGCCCCACACCTGTTCCCGTGACATTGCTTCGATGGTTGTGGCCTCGAGGAAGGGACGGCCGCCGTCGACGCCGGTGGTTGCGGCGGCGTAGAGGCGGGCCAGCCCTTCGGCGGATCCCACTCCTCCGGCCGCGGACATGCCTGCTGCCCGGACTGCGCGGATGTTCGGCAGCTCCATGATGGTGCTGACGGGTGCGTTGCCGTTAATACCTTCCAGGCTCAGCGGGTCCACCCATCCCTGGTCGGGGGTGTCCTGGTAGAGGACGTCCCGGTACCGCGGTTCCAGTTCTTCCGGCAGGCCGAGGAAGAAGTCCACGCCGTGGGGCGCGCGGATCCTTGCTTCGTAGACAGCCTGCAATGGCTCGCCGGCGGTGCGTCGGCACAGCTCCTCCATCAGAATTCCAATAGTGAGGGCGTGATATCCGAACTGCCGCCCCGGCTCCCAGAGGGGCGGTAACGCGGCGAGCCGCGCCGCAGCCTCGGGCGTGGTGAACTCGGTGAGCCCGAACCCGCCGTCGATACCCAATAATCCGGCCTGATGGGACAGGGCTTCCCGGACCAGCAGCCTGTCTTTGCCGTGGGCGGCGAACTCCGGCCAGTAGTGGGCCACCGGACGGTCCAAATCGAGGAGGCCGTCCTGGACCAGCAGTGCGATGACCATCGCACCGACGCCCTTTGAACAGGAGTACGCCCCCGTCAGGGTGTCCGGCGCCATGTCCGGGCCTCCAGTCAGCCGGACCACCTGCCGGGATCCCTGGTAGGCCGCCAGTTGGGCGCTGTACCGGGGGTCCCCAGCGAGCAGGGTCTCGAACAAGGCCAGCACGTTCTCGTATCCGGGGGCGACGAAGCCAAGGGAAGTCTGCATGCCTCCCAGCATAGGGGAAAGCGATTTCCTGCCCGGGCTTTGCGGACTAGCTGTACTGAGTCAGGACGTTGGTTGCATTGTGAATAGGTGAAGACCTCTTAGGTTGGTGGTTACCACACACAGCCAACGACTAAGAGGTCTTCATGTCCCACCGTAATGCCCGCCTGACCCCGAACGGTAGGCGGATCCTTATCGAGCGCGTCCTCGCCGGCCGCCCCATCGCCCATGTGGCCAAAGAAATGGGTGTCTCGCGGACCTGCGCACACCGCTGGATCAGCAGGTACAGGACGCACGGCTGGGCCGGCCTCGAGGACCGCAGCTCCCGCCCAAGGTCGTGCCCCCACGCCACTTCCACGGAAGTCGTTGCCGATGTTCTGACCCAGCGCGTTGAGCACCGCGAAGGGCCAGCGGGCCTTGCAGCCCGGTGCGGTACCAGCGCCCGGACGGTCTCCCGGATCCTGACCCGCGCGGGCATGCCCCGACTGTGGGACCTGGACCCGGTGACCGGGGTACGGATCCGCGCCTCCCGTGCCACGGACCGACGCTACGAGCGCGACGCCCCTGGGGAAATGATCCACATCGACGTCAAGAAACTCGGCCGGATTCCCGACGGCGGAGGCTGGCGGGCCGACCCGAACCAGTCCGCCCGCAACCACTCAACAGGCCATACAAGGGTCGGTTTCGACTACGTCCACGTCGCCGTCGATGACCACACCCGTCTGGCCTACGCCGAGGTCCTGCCCGACGAGAAAGGCCCGACCTGCGCCGGGTTCCTCACCCGGGCCGCAACGGCCATGGCAGCCAACGGCGCACCCGTCCGCAGAGTCATGACCGACAACGCGTTCGCCTACCGGATATCGAAAGATTTCCAGGACGCACTGGCTGCACTGGGCGCCAAACACATCCTGATCAAACCCCGCCATCCCTGGCAGAACGGCAAAGCAGAACGCTTCAACCGCACCCTCCAAGAAGGCTGGGCCTACCGGCAACCCTTCACCTCCAACCAAGCCCGGACCGACGCCCTGCAGCCATGGCTAGACTTCTACAACAACCACCGGCCCCACGGCAGCCTCGGAGGCAAACCACCCATCAGCAGGTGCAACCAACCTACTGACTGAGTACAACTAGCCCACGGCTCCGTGTCCGGCAGCCACTTCTTCGCCCGGCCGTACCGGACCCGGCGGCGTGCCGTCCCCGAAGGGCCGGCCGCCAAGCGCTTCGCGGCCATGCGGGGTCAGCCAGCCAGCCAGGTCCGGCCCCTTCGGCACGATCCCGGTGGGGTTGATGTCCTCGTGGACGATGTAGTAATGCTGCTTGATCTGGACGAAATCGGTGGTATCACCGAAGCCCGGAGTTTGGAACAGGTCCCGGGCGTAGCCCCAGAGCGCGGGCATCTCACTGAGCTTTTGCCGGTTGCACTTGAAGTGGCCGTGGTAGACGGCGTCGAAGCGGGCCAGCGTGGTGAAGAGCCTGACGTCCGCTTCGGTGATGGTATCGCCGACGAGGTACCGCTGGCGCGAGAGCCGCTCTTCGAGCCAGTCCAGGGCCGTCCAGAGCCGGTCGTACGCGGCGTCGTAGGCCTCCTGCGAACCGGCGAAACCGCAGCGGTAGACGCCGTTGTTGACTTCGGTGAAGACGCGCTTGTTGATCCGGTCAATCTCCCCGCGGAGGTGCTCCGGGTAGAGTTCCGGTGCGCCCGTCCGGTGGAAATCCACCCATTCGGTGGAAAAGTCGAGTGTGATCTGCGGGAAGTTGTTGGTCACGACTTCGCCGGTTGGTATATCCACGACGGCGGGGACGGTGATGCCCCGCGGATAGTCAGGGAAACGCTTGAAATAGGCCTCCTGGATGCGCTCAATGCCCAGGACGGGATCAACGCCGCCGGGATCGAGGTCGAACGTCCAGGACCGGGCATCATGGGTAGGTCCGGGCTGGCCTAGTGAGATGACGTCTTCAAGGCCCAGCAGCCTGCGGACTATGACCGTTCGGTTGGCCCACGGGCAAGCCCTGGCGGCAATGAGCCGGTACCGTCCCGCTTCCACCGGCCAGCCGGGTTCACCGTTGCTGCCGGGAGCGGCATCCCTGGTAATGCGGTCTTCGATGTAGTTGGTGTCACGGGTGAACTCCGCACCGCCGGTCACATATGCGCCTCGGGTGCTGTGCTCGGTGCTGTGGTCCGTCGCTGTGGGACTGCTGTCGGTTTCCTGGCTCATGGCACTAGCGTATGCGTCCGGCTCAACAATTCAGGCGCCGCCAAGCAGGATCCGGGAGACGGGCAGCCAGGCCGCAAGCCATGAGCCGGCCACGAGCGCGCTGAAGATGGTGATCCAGACGGCGGACGGCACGGAGGTGGCGCGGTACAGCAGGTATGCGTCGGAACTTTCCAGGCGGTCGCGACGCCGGAGGTGGACGTGGGTGAGTTTGGCCAGGTCCCGGACTGCGGCCACGAGCAAGGCAAGGCCGAAGATGACGGCGGCATGTCCGGCAGCCGAGGCCGTTGCCAGGAACGTGAGGGCAGCGGCGCCGGCCATGGCGGTCAGGGTGATGAGGAATCCGGCAAGGTTGCGGAGGAACAGCATTGACGCGGCCAGGACCACCACGCTTACCGCCATGGCTGCGGCACCCCACCCGGTGACTCCGCACCACACGAACGCCGCACCAACGAGTGCCGGGACCGGATAGCCCCAGAAACACGACCAGGCAGCGGCAACACGGCTCCGGCTGTAGGCAGTCGTTGTTCCGGAGTGGTCCAGACGGAGCCGGATCCCGGACAGCCGCTGGCCCGAGGTTACGGCGGCAACCGCGTGGCCCAGTTCGTGAGTTGCGGTGGCAAGGAGTCCAAAGTAGCGCCAGGAACGGCGCGGGATGGACAGCGCCGTGGCTGCTGCCAGGGACAGCAACATCTCTACCCAGGTGATGTTGGGCACGGGTGCCTGGGAGAAGGCCGCCGCGAAGGTGTTCCATACGCCAGCTGGGCTGTCCAACGCTGCCTCCTGGCTGCCGGGTCGTCGTCGTAAGTTCCTTGACGGCACGTTACCCACTTTGTCTGGGTGAACGCTTAAAACCGGAAGGCACGCCTTGTGCGGCGTGCCTTCCGGATGGTTTTCACGAGGGTCCAGGTGTTTTGCCCGGAACTGTTTCTTCCTAGCCTTCGCACTCAGTGCAGTAGCTGTGGCCGTCTTTCTGGCGCGCAATCTGGGACCGGTGCCGGACCAGGAAACAGGAGTAGCAGGTGAATTCGTCCTCTGCCTGCGGAATGACCTGGACTACGAGTTCCTCAGCGACGAATTCGCCGCCAGGGACGCCGGCGCCGTCCAGCCCGTCAGCTTCGTCCAACTCCTGCACAACACTGCGGGCGTCGGGAGCATTTGCTGACTGGAGCTGCTCAAGTGAGTTGTCCTGCGATTCCTTGACGTCGGAACGCAGTTCATCGTAATCGGTTGCCACTTTAGGTGCTTCTCTTTTCTTTGATTGGCTGTCGGGTATGAAACGTACAGCATCCGGCCCGTATTCCCCAATAGGAAGCGCCGCGGACGCTGTGGATTTAGGCGGCTTCGATGTGGATCTGCGCAGGGTCAGCCGGAGCCGTGGGGCCCTAAAATTGGGACTATGAGCACGGAGCTGGAGATCGCTTTGGTGTTGGGGACCGCACTCCTGTGGATGGCGGTGACGCTGACCATCCTGTCCGCCATTGACCGTCCGGAACGCAAAGCGCGGCGCCAGGAACGGCGTGATGTCCGGACGGAGAAACGTCGGATCGAGTACCGGCCTGCCGTGGCCGGTTCGCGTATCCACCGCCACTCCCGTCCCCGCAGGTTGCATCCGCACTGACGGCTTGGGGGCAGGTGGGCAAACGGCGACCAGGCGGCCGGCGAGGCTGCCCGGTGCGGCTCGGCACCCGCCGTTGAACACGCTCCCTGGGAGCCCTCCACACACCGCAAAGCCGGCTGCATAGTCAAGTCTTGACGAGGTTCTCAACGCCGCTGACACTTTCACGATGGGAGTAAGCGAAGAATTGCGGGCCCTCGGCCAAGTGGTGGACCGGTTGGCAGCGAGGTTTCCTACGCTGTCCAGGGAGCAGATCGAAGACGTGGTGCAGCAGGAACACAGCATCCTTGATACCGGGAGGGTGCGCGCTTTCATACCGGTGCTTGTCGAACATGCGGCGAGGGACCGGCTTTCGCAATAGTGCCCAGGCGGCGTCGCCGCCGCCGGTCCCCGCCGGTTACGGCGCGACGTCGATGAGCACCTTTCCGACGATGCCCTGTTCAACGGCGTCGTGCGCAGCGGCGGTCTCTTCAAGGGGGAAGCGGGTCAGCGGCAGCCCGTAGTCTTCGCCGACCCGGAGCGCGCCGGCCTCAAGGGCTCCGGAGACCGCAGCAACCGCATCCTGTTTCTGTTCGTCAGTCACCGTGTAGGTGAGGATGAATTGCAGCCGGACGTTTTTCGTCATGCCCTCGCGGATGGGCACGGTCAGTGACTCCCCGGGGTTTGCGGCGTAGACGGAGATCGTCCCGCCCGGCTTGAGCACCTCCAGGCCTGCCTCGATGTTTGCCGGAGCGTTAACCTCCACAATGGTGTCCACACCGTCCGGGGCCGCGTCGCGGACAGCACGCACCACGTCGTCGGTCCGGTAATTGATGACCGTGCCTGCTCCCGCCCGCCGGGCCAGTTCCGCTTTGTGGTCGCCGCTGACGGTGGTGATGACGGTTGCCCCGGCCCATCGTGCCAACTGGATGGCTGCATGACCCACTGCCCCCGCGCCGCCGGTGACAAGGACGGTCCGTCCGGCCAGGGCCCCGGGGGAGAGCCGGGACGGTCCGCCTTCGCTTGAGGTGAGGGCCCGGTGGGCAGTCAAAGCAGGGATGCCGAGTGAGGCGCCGGCGTCAAAGGACTCTCCGTCCGGAAGAGGCACAACCTTTCCGGCCGGGACAGTGACGTACTCCTGTGCGGTGCCTTCGTTGCCGCCCCACGCGACATCCCAGAGCCAGACACGGTCCCCGACGCCGAACCTGGCTACCCCGGCACCTACGGCATCGATCACCCCGGCTCCGTCCTGGTTGGGAACCTTGGGCGCGTCCAGTTTCCTGCTCCCGCCGCCGGAGCGTGACTTCCAGTCAGTAGGGTTCACTCCGGACACCAGCAGCCGGACCCTGACCTCGTCCTGGCCGGGGTCCACCAAGGGCCTGTCGCGGAGCTTCAGGACCGCCGATGGGCCCGTCTCTTCGTACACGATGGCCTTCATGTCTTCTCCCTATCCACGCTCGGCTGTAAGTACCGCTCCAACTTACCGCGCCCGCACAGTGCCACTGCAGGTTGTTCGTGCCGCGTGGCCCCCGTTGCGTGGCCCGAAACCTTCCCGCTTCCGGCGCCTAGAACCGGTCTGTGCCGCGGAGGGACCGAGGGCGCCCGTCCGGGTCCACGACAAGCCGGTACAGGGGATCGGCCCAGAGCCGGTGGAGGGGCGGCAGGGGCTCTATGGTGTGGCGCTGCACCTGTCCGGGAGGCCGAGGAGCGCGGCGCCCGTTTCGGTGCCACTGCGCAAGGGCATCGGCAGTGCTGTTCCACAAGTCCAGGCCGGCCGTCGGCTCAAGGAGCCGCGGGTCGTCGGGGTCCAGCCCCAGGTGCTCGGTCCACAGCTGGATCCGTAGCTCCCTGGCCAACGGCCCGGATCGGGCAGGTTGGCCGGCCTCGCCGGGGCTGCCTCTTTCCGGTTGGGAGGTATCGACGACGGCGCACGTCAGTTCGCTGTCAGTGGTCCAGGACCGGCGGTTGAAATTGTCCGATCCGCAGGTAAACCAGGTGTCGTCGATAATGCAGATTTTGGCGTGGACGTAGATCGGCGTGCTGTCGCTGTTCTCCAGGTCGAAGACGCCAACCCGGTCCGGTGCGGCCCGCCGGAGCATGGAGACGGCACGCTGTTGGCCCAGCCGCCTGGGCGGGCCGCCCAGCCGACCGTCAGAGTCCGGATAGCGAGGGACGACGATGATCACCTGGAGCGAAGGGTTGCGCTCCAACGCGGTTGCGATTCCGGCCGCGACATCTGTTGACCACAAATACTGGTCCTCGATGTAGATGAGGGAACGGGCCTGCGAGAAGGCTTTCGCGTAGGCGCGGGCAATGCTGCGCTCGCCGTTGGGAGCGAACGGGAAGGGTGGATGCTTCCGGCCGTACGTACGCAGCAGCTGGACTGCGTGCGGGCCCGCCGGCGGCGGGGGTGGGGCAGCGTCAGGCAGGGGCCGGGGGTGACGGGGCATCCGGGCCAGGCGCTGCAGCAACATGCGGTATGGCGTGTGCCGGTCCAACGGGTGGGGATCGTTCCAGCGTTCAGCGAAGACCGCCAGGACATCAGCCACTACGGGGCCACGCAGCTCCAGCGCGGCGTCGTGCCAGGGGGGCCGCTGACCGTACTTGGGGTCCATCTTCACCGCCTGCGGGTCACCGCCATGGCGGGCGTCATCCCGGCGGCTGTGTGAGAGGTCCAGCCCGCCAACGAAAGCGACGTCCTTCGATGGGTCGTCGCGACGGCGGATCACCACCAGTTTCTGGTGATGGGAACCGAAGAGGCGCACCCGCTGGTCCAGCAGCGCTTCGCCGCCTGCATCGTTGATTCGCCTGCTGAGCAGTTCGTTGGAGCGTCCACTGATGGGGGCCGATATCCGCTCTCCATGGGACCGCCAAACGAGTCCACGGACTTCCACCCCTACCCGGGCCAGCTCCGCCAGCACCGTGCCAATCGTTGGGCCGTCAGCGGAAAGCCGCTCATCGGCATCCCCCCGCCAGTCCGTGAACCACACCCGGTCACCGGCCTTGAGAGCCGACAATTCCCCGTGCAAGCGGGAAAAGTAGGACGCCCCGTGGATCAAGGGCCGCACCAGGTTTCCCTCTGACCACGCTGGTGATCCGTCGTTCAACGCTTGCACGGCACTGGCAGGATTTCCGCGCTCGGACCTGCTCAAAAACCACTTGCGGGCGATGTTGTCCAATCGGCGCTCCTTGTCGGGGCCCCGGGGCAGGGCGCTTCGTTCCCAAACTAGCCCATGGACGCGGCCCGCGGCGGTATCTCCGGGAGCGGCCGTATCCTTGTTGTTCCGGGGAAAATTGGGAAAATTGTTACCCCTGTGCAGGCTATTTCGACCGCATCGACAGTACGATGAGCACGTTCCAGTCACTTCTGACACCTGGGGGAAACCTTGAGCTATCCGCAATACCCGTCGCAGCAGCCCTATCCGCCGCAGCAGTATCCGTCCCAGCAGTCCTGGCCCGGCGGGGAACCCCCGCTCTGGGCCCCTTACTATGGCGCCCCGTTCCCGGTGGCGGTCAAGCGGTTCTTCAAGAAGTATGCAGCCTTCTCCGGCCGGGCCAGCAGGAGCGAATACTGGTGGTGGACGCTCGTCGCCGTCATCGTCGGCATCGTCCTGAACATCATCATCAGCTCCGGCATGGTGGCGTCAACGTCGACTTACGGCAGCGCTCCGCAGCTGGGTCCTGGAGCAGTTGTCGGACTGATCCTGGGCATGATCTGGGGCCTGGCCACCATCGTCCCGTCGCTGGCTCTGACGGTCCGCCGCCTGCATGACAGCAACAAGAGCGGCTGGCTGATCCTGCTGGGACTCATTCCGTTCGCGGGAGCGATCATCCTGTTGGTCTTCACCCTCATGGGGCCGGACCCGGCCGGGCAGCGGTTCGACCAGCCCACTCAATAACCCAGCTGCCGGCCCGCCGGAAAGGCGGGGGTAAGGAAGAGGGGAAGACCACCATGGTCTTCCCCTCTTTCATGTCTTGGGCCCGTCGCATTCCCGGGTGGCGGCAGGTGCCGGCTGCAGCGTTTGGGATCAGCGATCGGCCGTTGTCTGTGCCAGGTGACCTTGGAGGACATCGCGGACCGAAGTCCACCGGTGCGGCCCGTACCGGTGGTTGTCGACATGGCGGAGTTCGGCCTGGCCGCTGAACATGCTGAAGAAGTACTGCATGCCCTGCCAGGCCGGAAAGGCTCCCTCCCTGTCCTTCGAGAAGCGGCGGCCGATCCTGCCCATCGCCGACAGGGTCCCGGTGGTTCCGGCCCACTGCAGCGCAAAGGGCTTTCCCGTGAGTTCGGTCATGGTCCGGGCAACGGAACGGGCAGTGACCCGGTCACCGGCCACTTCGACAACCCGGGGTGCGGCCTTGTCGAGCGCGACAAGCGCGACGACGCGTGCCACATCATCTTTGGTGGTGAAGTCGAGGATTTGGTCGGCTGAGGACCAGTAGAGGACCCGGCGGCGCGAGAACAGGATCATGGGCGCCTGCCCGGTGAGCATGTCCGCAAACGCACCGTTCAGGACGGACGTCACGCGGAGGGGAGCGGCGTCGAGTTCCGCGGCGAAATCACGGCGGAGCTCGAAGTTCCGGTTGCTGCCGGGAGTGACGCGACGGTAGTCGGCGGAGTAATCCGACGGGATAAACCGCGCCACACCTGCCTCGATGGCGGCTGCGAGGAGCGACCTTTGCGCGTCGATGATGACCGGACGCGCCCCGCTGACAGCCGAGATGACCGTGTCGACGCCGGACAGGGCGGAGACGAGGCCGGCGTGGTCCGTGTAGACGGCCTCGCGGACCTGCACGCGATCCGCCCCGCCGAAGACTTTCTGCGCCCTGCCGCTCCCGGGACGGGTAAGGACCCGGACGAGCGTGTCGTGGCGCAGCAGCTCACGAACAATGCGTTGGCCGAGATCGCCGGTGGCTCCGGCGACAAGGACGGTACTGGTAGTCATGGCCTGCCTTCCCGGTGGGATTGGTGGTGCGACGCCGGTAAGGAACCCCGGGAATCGCCTGGGGTTGCCCGGATACAGAAAAACCCCGGAAAATCATTGATTTTCCGGGGTTTCCCAATGTGCGCGGAGGGGGACTTGAACCCCCACCCCCTTTCGAGGACTAGCACCTCAAGCTAGCGCGTCTGCCATTCCGCCACCCGCGCAGGTGGTATTTCGGGAAGCCGTCCCGCCTTTCAGCGTTTCGCGCCTCTCCGAAGCAGCGAGAAAAACTCTAACATGACTTTTCGGGAAGAACGAATCGGGCCGAATGGGTAGGCTGAGGACAGCGGTTCAGCTCGTGCCACCCAGTCATTCCCTACCAAGGAGATACCAATGCCTGAAGTCCTGCCCGAGGATGAAGTTGTCCGGATTTGCCAGGAACTCATCCGGATGGACACGTCCAACTACGGTGACGGATCGGGTCCGGGCGAGCGGGCAGCTGCTGAATACACCGCAGGGCTGATCGAGGAAGTGGGATTGGACGCGGAGATCTTCGAATCCGCCCCGGGCCGCGCCAGTGTTGTGAGCCGCTTGGCGGGGGAGGACCCTTCGGCAAGCGCCCTGGTGGTCCACGGCCACCTGGACGTCGTGCCCGCCCTGTGTGACCAGTGGTCAGTGGACCCGTTCGGCGCGGAACTGAAGGACGGGCTTATCTGGGGACGCGGCGCCGTCGACATGAAGGACATGGATGCCATGATCCTGTCCGTCATGCGCAGCTTCGCCCGGGACGGCAGGAAGCCCAAGCGCGACATCATCTTTGCGTTCTTCGCCGATGAGGAGGCCGGCGGCGTCTACGGCGCCCGGTACGCCGTGGACAACCGTCCCGAACTCTTCGAGGGCGCCACCGAGGCAATCTCGGAGGTGGGCGGTTTCTCCGCCACCATCGGCGGCCAGCGCACCTACCTGCTGCAAACCGCCGAGAAGGGGATCTCCTGGCTTCGGCTGGTGGCCCATGGCAGGGCCGGCCACGGCTCGCAGATCAACACGGACAACGCCATCACCCGACTGGCCGCGGCTGTCACCCGCATCGGCGAGTACAAATGGCCCATCGAGCTCACCCCCACGACCCGCCAGTTCCTTGACGGAGTGACTGAACTCACCGGAGTGGAGTTCGACGCCGACAACCCGGACCTCTTGCTGGACCAGCTTGGCACCGTGGCCCGCTTCGTCGGCGCCACCCTGCAGAACACCACCAACCCCACCCTCCTCAAGGGCGGTTACAAGCACAACGTCATTCCGGAGTCAGCCGAAGCCCTTGTCGACTGCCGCACGCTGCCCGGCCAGGAACAGCAGGTCCTGGAAATCGTCCGCGAGCTCGCCGGCACCGGCGTGGATGTGAGCTATGTCCACAACGACGTCTCATTGGAGGTTCCCTTCGCCGGGAATTTGGTGGACTCCATGATCGATGCCCTCCACAAGGAGGACCCGGGCGCCAAAGTGCTGCCCTACACCCTCTCCGGTGGCACGGACAACAAGTCGCTCAGCCGGCTGGGGATCACCGGCTACGGCTTCGCACCGTTGATGCTTCCGGACGAGCTCGACTTCACTGGTATGTTCCATGGGGTGGACGAGCGGGTCCCGGCCGATTCCCTCAAATTCGGCGCACGGGTGCTGAACACCCTGCTGACCAACTACTAGGGGACGGCTGTGACTCCGGAACAGCTGCTGCCGGACGCTCTCCTGGAGCGGATCCGGCAACGCGCGGCCGGTTACGACCGGGACAACGCCTTCTTCCACGAGGATTTGGAGGAGTTGGCGGCTGCGGGATACCTGAAGCTCTTCGTGCCGGCGTCCGACGGCGGTCCGGGCCTTGGGCTCCGGGCGGCGGCGCAGTGCCAGCGCAGGCTGGCAACGGCTGCCCCCGCCACCGCACTGGCAGTCAATATGCACCTGGTCTGGACCGGCGTCGCACATGTCCTGGCCGCCCGGGGCGACGACTCCTTGTCCTTTGTCCTGGAAGAAGCCGCGCAGGGCGAAGTGTTTGCGTTCGGCAACTCCGAGGCGGGCAACGACTCCGTCCTCTTTGACTCACGGACCATCGCGGCGCCGGCCGCGGACGGCGGGTACACGTTTACCGGAACGAAAATCTTCACGAGCTTGTCGCCTGCCTGGACCCGCCTCGGGATCTTCGGCAAGGACCCTGCGGCCAGGGATGGAGCGGGAGAGCTTGTCCATGGATTCATCCGCCGCGGATCGCCGGGCTACCGGATCCTTGACGATTGGGACACGCTGGGCATGCGGGCCAGCCAGTCCGCCACCACGGTGCTGGAAGGCGCGGCAGTACCGGCGGACCGGATCTTTCGGAAGCTGCCGGTGGGGCCCAACGCCGATCCCCTCATCTTCGCCATCTTCGCCTGCTTCGAGACGCTCCTCGCCGCCGTCTATACGGGGCTGGGGGAGCGTGCCCTGACAGTGGGCGTGGAGACGGCAAAGCGGCGCACATCGTTCAAGAACGGCGGACGCAGCTACGCCCAGGACCCCGATATCCGCTGGAAAGTCGCCGAAGCGGCCATGGCCATGGATGCGCTCTACCCCCAGCTGGACGCCGTGGCGGCGGACGTCGACGCGCTGGCTGATCACGGGTCCCAGTGGTTCCCCAAGCTGGTGGGGCTGAAGGTGAATGCGACCGAAACCGCAAGGCGGGTAGTGGACCTGGCCATCCGGGTCAGCGGCGGATCCAGCTACTTCAGGGGCTCCGAACTGGAGCGGCTGTACAGGGACGTGCTGGCCGGCATGTTCCACCCTTCCGATGATGAGTCAGCCCACAACACCGTCGCCAACGCCTGGCTCGGTCCCCTGGAGGAGTAACCCCGGCGCGGGGCACCTGCTCCTGTTCGTTCCCCCAAGGGCCGCTGGTTCCCCAAAGCCCGCCCTACACGGTGCGTTGGACCTGCATGACCCGGCGGCGCAGCCAAAACCGCCGGCCGCCGCCCATGTAAAGCTTGCTGCGTTCCAATTCCCACTTGCCGTACTCGGAGTGTTCCACCAGGCGGCGCCGCGCCTCCGGCAGGGAATCCTCAGGGCTGAGCGTCAGTACGAGGTATTCGTACTGCCGTAAATAGTCCCGCTCCCGCTGGACTGAGCTGGTGAGAAATTGCTCCTTCATTTGCTCTCCATTTTCGTCCTTTTCCGGCTAACGTGAAGTCATGAGCATCGATCCGCGTGTCGCGCTTTCGTCCCTGACCACCGCTTTGGAAGAACACCTTATAGCAGCATCGAACCGGCGCGGGGACGGTGACCCCTCCGTGGAGGCAGCCTTTTTTGCAGTTGCAGATGCGTTCGAAGTTTATGAAGACGCCCTCTATGAGGCCTACAACGAAGTTACCCCGTTGCAGGTGTTCGACGATGAAGACGACGATGATGAAGACGACGATGATGAAGCCGACGTGGACGACGACGAAGACCTGGAGATTGTGGAGGAATAGCGCAGCGGGGAAAGACTCTGGAGCCCGCGGGATCCCGGTGGTGGGTCGCTAGGCGGACACGTCTTCCAGCGCCCTGGCAATTTGGGGCGGCAGCGGGGAGAGCTGGGCGTCGAGGATCTCTTTCAACTGCACGTTCGTGCGGGCCCCGACAACAACTGTGGCGACGCCGTGCTGGGACAGCAGCCAGGACAATGAGACATCATGCGGTGAACGTCCCAGCCCGTTGGCTGCCATGCACACGGCGTCCACGATGCGGGACGGCTTCTCTTCCAGGTAGGGCTCCACGTAATCGGCCTCGCCCGCGGAGGCGCCGCGCGAACCGGCCGGAATGCTGCCCCGGTATTTGCCCGTGAGGACACCCCGGCCCAGGGGACCCCAGGCCATCAGGCCCAGCCCGGCGTCTTCGAGGGCCGGCATGAGTTCCGATTCCGCCGACCTGTTAAGGAACGAATACTCGGCCTGGGCGGCCACGAGCGGAACGCTGCTGATCGCCGCAGCCTTAGCCGCCTGCCAGCCCTTGAAATTGGAGATCCCGGCGTACCGGGCCCGCCCCGACCGGACAGCGAACTCCAGTGCTGCCAGCGTCTCCTCGAGGGGAACGTTTCCGTCCCACTCTTCGGCGAACCAGAGGTCCACGTAATCCGTGCCCAGCCTGGCCAGGCTGGCGTCCAGCCCGGTGAGCATCGCATTCCGTGAGGTATCCACGGCGCGCCGGCCATCCGGCGTCGTCATTCCCGCTTTGGTGGAGATGGAAATTTCCGTGCGGGATACCACGTCGCCCAGCAGCGCGCCCAGGATCGCTTCGGAGCCCCCGCCAGCGTAGGACGCGGACGTGTCCACATGCCGGCCGCCCGCACCAAGGAACGTCCGCAGCATCTCGGAGGCGTCCTGCTCGTCGGTCTCCCGGCCCCAGGAACGGGTGCCCAGGGAGAGGGCTGAAACTCGCAATCCACTGTTGCCGACGTAACGCTGCTGCATAGCAGCAAGCTTACGGGCAGAAGCGCCACCGCCATGCCGTAGGGTCTTAGCGTGAACTGGTTTGAAGCGGCCCTGCTGGGCCTAGTGCAGGGACTGACCGAATTTCTACCGATTTCATCGAGCGCACACCTGCGGATTGTGGGGGAATTCCTTCCCAACGCGCAGGATCCGGGTGCAGCTTTTACGGCCATCACCCAGCTGGGCACAGAAACAGCCGTGCTGATCTACTTCTGGCGTGACATTGTCCGCATCGTCAAAGCCTGGGCAGGCTCACTGGCCGGCAAAGTGCCGCGGCAGGATCCCGATGCCCGCATGGGCTGGCTGGTGATTCTGGGCAGCCTGCCGATCATCGTGCTGGGGCTGCTCTTCCAGGACCAGATCGAATCGGTCCTGCGCAGCATGTGGATCGTTGCCACCATGCTGATTGTCTTTGGCCTCATCCTCGCCGTGGCGGACGCCATCGGCGCCCAGAAGCGGGACCTGGCCCACCTGACCTACAAGCACGGCATCTTTTACGGCCTGGCCCAAGCCATGGCCCTGATCCCGGGCGTGTCACGCTCCGGCGGCACCATTACCGCCGGACTCCTGATGGGCTATACCCGTGAGGCCGCCGCCCGGTATTCCTTCCTGCTCGCCATCCCCGCCGTTTTCGGCAGCGGGCTCTACCAGCTCTACAAAGTGGTCACCAAGGAAGGCATTACGGGGCCGTTCGGTCTGCCGGAGACCGCCCTGGCCACCGTGATCGCACTGGTGGTGGGGTACGTGATCATCGGCTGGTTCCTGAAGTTTGTCTCCACCCGCAGCTACAGGCTGTTTGTCTGGTACCGGATCTTCCTTGGCCTCGCCCTCTACCTCCTCCTCGGTTTCAACGTCATCAGCGCCTAGGACTAGGCTTTACCTGTGAAATCCTGGACTTCCCGCCCCGTTCCCGTCCTGCCCGGAAACATGCCCGCCATCCGGCTGTTCGACACTGCGGCAGGCCGCGAAGTCGCCCTCGAACCGGAGGCCAGGCCCTCCATGTACGTCTGCGGCATCACCCCCTACGACGCAACCCACATGGGTCACGCCGCCAGCTACGTCGCCTTCGACCTGCTGAACCGTTCGTGGCGCGACGCCGGCAGCGAGGTGTCCTATGTCCAGAACGTCACCGACGTGGACGACCCCCTGCTCGAGCGCGCCACCGCCACCGGGGTTGACTGGCGCGATTTGGCCGCACAACAGGTGGAGCTCTTCCAGACCGACATGGAAGCCCTCAACGTCCTGGCGCCGGACCACTACGTTGGCGCTGTTGAGTCCATCGGGCTGATCGTGCCCGAAGTGGAACGGCTGGTGAGCATGGGCCTGGCCTACACAGTGGGCGGCAGCAACGGCGAACCCGACGGAGACGTCTATTACGACGTCGAAGCAGCCGGCAAGCAGTCAACCGCACCTGACGCGTGGGCACTGGGCGCCATTTCCCACCTGGGTGAAAGCGCCATGCTGGAGCTTTTCGCCGAACGTGGCGGCGACCCGGGGCGCGCCGGAAAGCGGCAGGCCCTGGATCCGTTGCTGTGGCGGGTGGCGCGGGACGGCGAACCAAGCTGGCCCGGTGGAAGCCTGGGCCCAGGCCGGCCCGGCTGGCACATCGAATGCACCGTCATTGCGCAGAAGTACCTCCCGTCACCATTCACCGTGCAGGGCGGCGGCTCCGACCTGATCTTCCCGCACCACGAAATGGGCGCCGGCCACGCCTACTCACTGGCTGGAGTCCCCCTGGCGAAGCACTACGCACACGCCGGCATGGTGGGGTTGGACGGCGAGAAGATGAGCAAGTCCAAAGGCAACCTGGTGCTGGTTTCGAAGCTCCGTGCCGCCGGCGAGGACCCGGCTGCCATCCGGCTGGCGATCCTGTCCCACCATTACCGTTCCGACTGGTCGTGGACGGATGAAGGGTTCTCCGCGGCCAAGGCAGACCTCGCGGCATGGCGGACCGCCCTGCAGCATGCCCCCGCAGGTTCGGGGACGGCGCTCCTGGCCGAGATGCGCGAAGCGCTGGCAGCGGACCTCAACGCGCCCGCAGCGGTTGCCGCCGTATCCCGGTGGGCACGCAAAGCCAATGATGCCGGCGCTGCTGCCAGCGCCGCCGACGCCGCCCTGGTCAAGGACGCGGTGGACGCCCTCCTGGGCATCCAGCTGTAACGAACTCCGCTTCGGGCGGCACAAAAAGGGCCTGGCCCGGATTCCTCCGGGCCAGGCCCTTTCCGCGTCCGGCGGGTTTCAGCCCCTGTCCTGGCCCCGCCGCTTCAAATACCGCTCGAATTCCCGGGCAATGGACTCGCCGCTCGCTTCGGGCAGATCGGCGGTGTCCTTGGCTTCCTCCAACTGGCGCACGTAGGCGGCGATCTCCGGGTCCTCCGTGGCCAACTCATCCACCCCGCGCTCCCACGCCTCGGCCTCCTCGGCCAGCTCATGGGTATCCAGGGGCACCTGGAGGAGTTCCTCGATCCGGTGCAGGAGGGCGAGCTGGGCCTTGGGCGAGGGTGCCTGGGCCACGTAGTGCGGTACGGCAGCCCACAAGGACACGGTGGGAATGCCTGCCAGCAGGGACACCTCGGACAGCACGCCGACAATGCCCACTGGCCCTTCGTATTGGGACGCTTCCAAGTCCATCCGCTCCCGGAGCGGGGCGTCGTCGGAGGACGTGCTCACCGGAATCGGGCGGCTGTGCGGGACATCCGCCAGGAGCGCTCCGACGAGGACCACGTAATCCACGTGCAGCGCTTCCGCATGAACCAGCAGCTCAGCGGTGTAGGCGCGCCATTTATAGGATGGCTCGGTGCCCTGCACAAAGATGACATCCACATTGGAATTTGGCGCGCTGGCTTTGTAGATCCGGGTGGAAGGCCACTTGATCTTCCGTTCGCCTGCCGCGTTCCTGCGGACGGTGGGGCGCGTGAACTGAAAGTCGTAGTACTCGTCAGCATCGATGGAGGCGACTTTCTTGCCGCCCCACAATTTGTTCAGGTAGCGCAACGAATCGCTGGCCGCTTCTCCGGCGTCGTTCCACCCTTCAAAGGCGGCAAGCATCACCGTTACGCGCTGTCCGTCTGCCACCGGCTGGAGGAACCGTTCCCGCTCGGGTCCGGCACCCTCTTCCGCCGTGGCTCCCTCGAAGCTATTCATTTCTTCACCCTACGTCCAAGGTGCTTGGTCGTGCATGGATTGAAGCGCCGCAAATCCCCGTAAACCCGTCCTTGTGGCACCCCTGCCGCGTCATATTCGCCAAGGGCGTAGCCCACAGCCTCCGCCCAGCCACGCCCCGTAGACTGGCTATATGTCAATACCTGCCGCCAGTTCACCGCTCAAGGCCGTCCTCTGGGATATGGACGGGACCATCGTGGATACCGAGCCGTACTGGATCGCCGCCGAGCGGGCACTGGTTGAGGCGCACGGAGGAACCTGGAGCCACCAGCAGGCCATGCAGCTGGTTGGACAGTCACTGACTTTTTCTGCCGGACTGTTGCAGCAGGCGGGTGTGGAGCTGGAAATCCGCGACATCATCGACGCCCTGACGGCCCAGGTCATCAGCAGCGTCCAGCAGCAGGTGCCGTGGCGGCCCGGTGCCCGTGAGCTGTTGGAAGAACTCCACCAAGCCGGGGTACGGTGCGCCTTGGTCACCATGTCCGAAGGTCCACTGGCCCGGGAGGTGGTGGCCAACCTTCCCAGGCCCTACTTCGACGTGCTGGTCACCGGTGACACCGTTACCCAGGGCAAGCCGCATCCGGAGGCCTACCTGACGGCAGTGGAGTTGTTGCAGGAAGCCGATCCCGAGCTCGGCATCCACCATTGCGTCGCGCTGGAAGATTCCGTGCCGGGCGTGGCTGCAGCGGTTGCCTCCGGGGTCGCAACGGTGGCAGTGCCGCACATCGTTCCCCTGCCCGACCATGAGAGCTACGAGCTCTGGGACTCCCTGGCCGGCCGGTCACTGGGAGAGCTGGAAGCCCTGCTGGTGGGTGCGGGTCCCCAAGGCCTCGCGGCACCCGCGTCGGGTGATCCCCTTGGCTGAGCACAGCACGAAGCCTGGCACCGGCCAGGAGGCCCCCGGGCGCCGCGAAGGGATCCCGCTGGGGCGGATCGCCGGCGTCCCCGTGGTCCTGGCCTACTCATGGTTCGTCATTGCGGCCTTCACGGTGATCGTGTACGGACCGGTACTGGCACGGAACAACCCCGTGCTGGGCGCCAGTGCATACTTCGTCGCTTTCGCCTACGCCGTCCTGCTGTTGATCTCTGTGCTCGTGCATGAACTGGCCCACGCCCTCACCGCGAAAATCTACGGCTGGCCCACCCAGAAAATCGTCCTGAACCTCTGGGGCGGCCACACCCAGTTCGAGAGCTTCACAGCTTCCCCGGGGCGCTCGGTAGTGGTGGCCCTTGCCGGACCGGCGGCCAACTTCGTCCTGGCCGGGGGCGCGTGGCTGGTGCTGGGCGACAACAGCCTGGGGAGCGTCGCCGAAATCCTGACGAACATCTTCATGTGGGCCAACTTCCTCATCGGCGTCTTCAACATCCTTCCTGGCCTTCCGCTGGACGGGGGCCGGATGGTCGAGTCCATCGTCTGGAAAGCCACCGGCAGCCAGGCCAAGGGCACCGTTGCCGCCGGCTGGGGCGGGCGGATCATCGTCCTCGCCATCGCCTACTGGTTCCTGGTACGCCCCTTCCTTGCCGGTGACAGCCCCGACTTCAGTTTCCTGATGATCACCATCCTTGTTGGCGGCTTCCTGTGGATGGGCGCGTCGGCGTCCATCCAACAAGGGACACTGCGCGGCAGGCTCCCACTGGTCAGTGCCGCGGCATTGTCCATGCCCGCTGCCGGCCTGCCTGCGACCGCAACCGCCGGAGACGCCCTGCGCCTCTCGGAGGGAGGGGCAAGGGCAGTGGTGGTCTGCGGACCGGACGGACGGCCGCAAGCCGTGGTGGACCCGGAGGCACTCCAGTCAGTCCCCGCTGCCGCGGCGGATTCGACGCCGGTTGATGCCGTTTCCTTCCCGCTCGCGGGCGGCGCGTACGTTCCCGAGTGGTCCAAGGGACAGGAGCTGGTCCAGTTCCTGTCCCAGGTTGCGGGCCGCCACTATGCGGTGGTGGACCACAATGGACAGGTCACCGGACTGTTGACTCAGGAAGCCGTCCTCGCAACCATCACCGGCAAGAGTCCGCGGAACAATAGCTCCCCTCAGGGCCAGAACCGGTAGAGTTACCTGCCGGTCATGCATTGCCGCCGCCAACGCCAACTGGCGCCCCGAGGGACCAGGGGAGCGCGGCACCACCAGGTTTACAGGAGCGAGGAAAAATCATGAGCAGCGAAACTGCCGTCAACGACGCCAAGGGTGCAGCACCATCCAGTGTTGCCGCCAGCGGCTCGCAACCGGTGGGAGCCGCCCGTCGCCGCGGCCCTTTCCGCGAGGGCGAACGCGTCCAGCTGACCGACGAACGCGGCCGGATGAACACCATCACCCTGGAGCGTGGCGGCGCTTTCCACACCCACCGCGGCTTCCTTAATCACGACGAGATCATCGGCAAGGTGGATGGCTCCGTCGTGGTAAACAATGTGGGCCAGCAGTACCAGACACTGCGCCCGCTGCTTTCCGACTTCGTCCTCTCCATGCCGCGCGGCGCCGCTGTCGTCTACCCCAAGGACGCGGGCCAAATCGTCACCATGGCGGACATCTTCCCCGGCGCCCGCGTGGTGGAAGCCGGCGTCGGCTCGGGTGCCCTGTCCATCTCGCTCCTGCGTGCGGTCGGCGACAACGGCTACCTCCACTCCTTCGAGCGCCGCGAGGAATTCGCCGACATCGCCCGCGGCAACGTGGAAACCATCTTCGGCGGCCCGCACCCTGCGTGGCAGATTTCGCTCGGCGACTTCCAGGAGGAAGTGGTCAAGGCCGAGGCCCCCGGCTCCGTCGACAGGGTGGTCCTGGACATGCTGGCACCGTGGGAATGCCTCGACGCCGTGGCCACGGTCCTCGCCCCCGGCGGCGTGTGGATCAACTACGTCGCCACCGTCACGCAGCTCTCCCGGACGGCTGAGGCCATCCGCGCCGACGGGCGCTTCACGGAACCCGATGCCTGGGAGTCAATGGTCCGCGGCTGGCACCTTGAAGGTTTGGCGGTACGCCCCGACCACCGCATGGTGGCCCACACCGGGTTCCTCCTGGTCAGCCGCCGGCTGGCCGACGGGGTCACCGGAATCTCCGTGAAGCGCCGTCCTTCGAAGACCGAATTCAACGAAGAAGACGTCAATGCCTGGACCCCCGGTGCCGTAGGGGAGCGGGCGGTGTCGGACAAGAAACTCCGCCGGGCCGCCCGCGACGCCATTGCCGGCACGAACGTCGTGGACACCCCCGAGGTTACGAACTAGTCCATATTTCGGGAGTCTCCATCCCTACCCGCCTTCTTGGGACTAATGTCTTAAGAGAAGCGCAGGAAGGGGCTGATACATCATGGAGACTCCAAACCAGGACTCCGGACGTACACCGGCAGAGCAGTCTGCCGCCAACGACCTCTCGGTTGCTGACCGCCAGGTCAACATACTTCGGGACAAGCTCAGGCACATCGACCGCCAGCTCGCAGCGGCAACCCAGAACAACACCAAGCTGGTCACCATGCTTGAGACCGCGAAAGCGGAAATCCTGCGGCTTAAGAACGCCCTGGACCAGGAAGGACAGCCGCCGTACAGCTTCGGCACCATCCTGCAGATCAATCCCAAACGGCAACCCGCCCCGGGCAGCAGCGGACAGGCCGCCACCGAGGAATCAGTGGACATTTTTAATGCCGGCCGGAAGATGCGGGTGGGCATCAGCCCCTTGGTCAACATCAACCAGCTGGCGGTCGGGCAGGAAGTACTGCTTAACGAGGCGCTCCTGATCGTCGCCGGGCTCGGCTATGAGCGGGCCGGCGAGCTCGCCACGTTGAAGGAGATGCTGGGACGCGACCGCGCCCTGGTGGTGGGCCGTGCGGACGAAGAACGCGTCGTCCGCCTGTCCGGTGCCCTCCTGGCCGAAAAGCTCAGGGTCGGCGATGCCCTTTCCATCGATTCACGCACCGGATATGCGCTGGAAAAGGTTCCGCGTTCCGAGGTGGAGAACCTGGTCCTTGAGGAAGTTCCGGACATCACCTACGAGGACATTGGCGGCCTCGGGCCCCAGATCGAACAGATCCGCGACGCAGTCGAACTGCCGTTCCTGCATCCGGACCTCTACCGGGAGCACGGGCTGAAGGCCCCCAAGGGCATCCTCCTCTACGGTCCCCCCGGCTGTGGCAAAACGCTGATCGCCAAGGCGGTGGCCAATTCCCTCGCCGCCCGGGCGGCAGAGCGGTCCGGGAACGTGGATCTCAAGAGCTACTTCCTCAACATCAAGGGGCCCGAACTCCTTGACAAATATGTGGGCGAAACGGAACGGCACATCCGGCTGATCTTTTCCCGCGCCCGTGAAAAGGCTTCCGACGGCAGCCCCGTAGTGGTCTTCTTCGACGAGATGGACTCGCTGTTCCGTACCCGCGGCACCGGGATTTCGTCCGACGTCGAGACCACCATCGTGCCCCAGCTCCTCAGCGAGATCGACGGCGTGGAACGCCTCGACAACGTGATCGTGATCGGTGCGTCCAACCGTGAAGACATGATCGACCCCGCGATCCTCCGGCCGGGCCGGCTGGACGTGAAGGTCAAGATCCAGCGCCCGGACGCGGAAGCCGCCGCAGACATCTTCAACAAATACATCACACCCGACCTGCCGTTCCACGAATCGGACCTGGCCGAACACAACGGTGACGTCCAGGCGACGGTAGACGCCATGGTCCAGCGCACCGTCGAAGCCATGTACTCCACGGACAAGTCCAACGAGTTCCTGGAGGTCACCTACGCCAACGGTGATACCGAAATGCTCTACTTCAAGGACTTCAACTCGGGCGCCGTGGTCCAAAACGTGGTGGACCGGGCCAAGAAGTACGCCATCAAGGATTTGCTGACCTCGCACCAGAAGGGACTGCGGATCGAACATCTCCTGCGCGCCGTGGTGGATGAGTTCCGCGAACACGAGGACATGCCCAACACCACCAACCCTGACGACTGGGCGCGCATCTCCGGGAAGAAGGGCGAACGGATCACCTACATCCGAACCATCGTCCAAGGCAAAGCCGGGCAGGAGCCCGGGAAGTCGATCGAAACCATGCCCACCACGGGACAGTATCTGTGACGGGTGCATCAGGACCCGCCGTCGGGGACGCCCTCCCTGCCGGCGGGGCCATGCGGGTGATGGGAGCGGAAACCGAATACGGCATCCATGCTCCCTCGGCACCCTCGGCCAACGCCACCATGATGAGTGCCCGCGTTGTCCAGGCCTATGCCCAGGTCACCCGGCAGCGGGCCGCCGGGGGAGCGGAAACCCGGTGGGACTACACGGATGAAGAACCCCTGCACGATGCCCGGGGCTGGACGGTGGACCGCGGATCGGCGCATCCCAGCCAGCTGACCGACCAGCCACCGGTGCTTGACGCCGAGTCCGTAGCGTTGGCCTACGGCCGTGAGGAACTTGAGCTCGACGGCCAGGACGAGTCCGGGTCCCTGTTAATGAACATGGTCCTTGGCAACGGGGCACGGCTGTACGTTGACCATGCCCACCCGGAGTACTCAAGCCCCGAGGTCACCAACCCGCGCGATGCCGTGGCCTGGGACGCAGCGGGCGACATGGTCGTCCTGGCCGCTGTCCGGCGCCTGGCAGCCGACCCTGCCCTTCCTCCGGTCAATCTCTACAAGAACAACACCGACAACAAGTCCGTTTCCTATGGGTCGCATGAAAACTACCTCATGCCCCGATCCGTACCATTTGGCGACATTGTCCGTGGACTGACACCCTTCTTCGTCAGCCGTCAGGTGGTGTGCGGAGCCGGACGCTTGGGACTGGGCCAGGACAGTTCAGTCCCCGGTTTCCAGGTCAGCCAGCGGGCCGACTTTTTTGAGGCGGAAGTCGGGCTGGAAACCACCATCCGCAGGCCCATCATCAACACCCGGGACGAGCCGCACGCCACCGCGGACAAGTATCGGCGCCTGCACGTGATCATTGGGGATGCCAACCTCAGCCAGGTGTCCAGCTACCTCAAATTCGGTACCACCGCCCTGGTCCTCAGCCTGATCGAAGCCGGGCTGGCACCAAAAATCGAGGTCTACGAGCCTGTTACCGCACTGAAGACGGTCAGCCACGACACGTCGCTGACCGCCAAGCTGCGCCTCCTGGACGGCCGTCGGGTGACGGCGCTGGACCTTCAGTGGATGTACCACGAGGCCGCCGCAAAACTTGCGCAGGACACCGGCGTGGGTGACGCCGTGGATGGCGACGGCCACACCCACGACGTCCTGGAACGGTGGGCTACCGTCCTGACGCAGCTGGACAACGACCGCACCGCGGCTGCGGGGTCGGTGGAGTGGCTGGCGAAACTCTCCCTGCTGGACGGCTACCGGCAACGCGATGGACTGGAATGGAGTGATGCCCGGCTCGGCTTGGTGGATCTGCAGTGGTCCGACATCAGGCCTGAAAAAGGCCTGTACTACCGCATGCTCGCCAGGGGCCGGATGCAGCGTGTGGTGGATGGCGCCGCCATCGCCGCCGCAGTGGCGGAGCCTCCGGAGGACACGCGGGCGTTCTTCCGCGGCAAGTGCATCAGCAGCTTCGGCAAGGACGTCGTGGGCGCCAGCTGGGATTCGGTGATCTTCGACGTACCGGGTTACGGACGGCTCCAACGCGTGCCCACCCGGGAGCCCTTGAGGGGAACCAAAGAGCTGACCGGAGCGTTGTTTGAGCGCTACCGGGAAGCCGGACCGTTCCTGGGAGAACTGCTGGGACACAACAGCACTCCGCCTGCGGCGTAAACCGCGCCGGAATGCCCGTCCCGTGGCAGGATGGGGATATCGGAGGATCCGCCGGATCCGCCGGAAGAACGAGGAGGGAAACCGATGGCAGGCCAGGAGCAACAGCAGCCGCAGTCACGTGACAGCCAGGTCGAAGACGACATTCCCGAGGCACCCCCGGCACCGCCCGAGGCGCAGGCATCGGCGTCGACCGAAGGCGTGGACGACCTCCTGGATGAAATCGACGGCGTGCTGGAATCGAACGCCGAAGAATTCGTCCGGGCCTTCGTCCAAAAGGGCGGCCAGTAACCCGGACCCGATGGGTGGCGGAAGCCGCGGCCGGCCGGAATCTGTACCGACGTTGAGGTACCACGTTCAAGGAGTGATGAGTGCAGGAATCAACCGCCAACCAGGTAGCCGCCAACGCCACCTCGTCCTTTACCGAGCATCTGCAGCGGGACCGGCCGGAGCTATTGCCCTTTAGCCGGTCCTTCTCCGGCAGCGCGTCAGCGGCTGCCCCCGTGCAGGTTCCCCACGCCACCACGATCGTAGCGATGAGCTACACCGACGGTGTCCTGATGGCGGGCGACCGGCGGGCCACCATGGGAAACGTCATTGCCAGCCGGCACATTGAGAAGGTTTTCCCCGCCGACCGCTTCTCGGTCCTTGGCATCGCCGGAACCGCAGGAATTGCTATCGACCTGACCCGGCTCTTCCAGGTTGAACTTGAGCACTACGAAAAGATCGAGGGCACCCAGCTCAGCCTTGAGGGAAAGGCAAACCGGCTGGGCGCCATGATCAGGGGCAATCTGCCCATGGCATTGCAGGGCCTGGCAGTGGTACCGCTCTTCGCCGGCTTCGACACTGGCGCCAACGTGGGCAGGTTGTTCTCCTATGACGTCACCGGGGGCAGGTACGAGGAACACGAACACCACACGGTGGGCTCGGGTTCAGTCTTCGCCCGCGGGGCCTTGAAGAAGCTTTGGCGGCCCAACCTCACCGCCGCCGAGGCGCTGTCCGTGGCCGTGGAATCACTCTACGACGCGGCGGATGATGACTCCGCCACCGGCGGTCCGGATACCGTCCGGCAGTTGTGGCCGGTGGTCTATACCGTGGACAGGACGGGCGCCCGGCGGGTTCCGGACGCCGAACTATCGGCCGCGTCGCGGAACATCATCGAATCCCGCACCATCGCCGGACGGGAGGCCTGAGATGACGCAGCAGTTCTATGTCTCGCCTGAACAGCTGATGAAGGACCGCGCGGACTTCGCGCGGAAGGGCATCGCCCGCGGCCGCTCGGTGGTAGTGATCAGCTGCGCGGACGGCATCGCGCTGGTCGCCGAGAACCCTTCCCCCTCACTGCACAAGATCGGCGAGATTTACGACAAGATCGCTTTCGCAGCCGTAGGGAAATACAACGAATTTGAAAGCCTCCGCCAGGCAGGTGTCCGCTACGCCGACGTTCGCGGCTACTCCTATGACCGCGAGGACGTCACCGCCCGCGGGCTGGCCAGCGTGTACGCGCAAAGCCTCGGAGCAGTCTTCACCGCCGAGCAAAAGCCCTTCGAGGTGGAGCTTGCCGTCGCCGAGGTGGGCCCCACCCAGGCCGACGACCACCTGTACCGCCTGACCTTCGACGGCTCGATCGCAGACGAACACAGCTTCGTCGTCATGGGTGGGCAGGCCGAGAAAGTCTCCTCCGCCATCGGCGCCGGCTGGCAGGCCTCCTTGGGGTTTGCCGACGCCGTCCGCCTGGCCCTGAAAGGGCTGACCCCCGCCGCGGACACGGACCAACCGCCCACCCCGCTGCCCGCAAGCGCCCTCGAAGTGGCGGTCCTGGACAGGCGTTCCGAAATCTCCCGCGGGACACGGCGCGCCTTCCGCAGGCTGAACGACGCGGACATTACGGCATTGCTGGCCTAGGAGGACCACATGGACAAGAGAATCTTCGGTATCGAAACCGAATTCGGGATCTCGTATTCAAGCCCCGATTCGAGGCCTCTTGCTCCCGAAGAGGTGGCGCGGTACCTCTTCAGGAAGGTGGTCAGCTGGGGACGCTCATCCAATGTTTTCCTCACCAACGGTTCCCGGCTCTATCTCGATGTTGGATCCCACCCCGAGTACGCCACCGCCGAGTGCGATGACCTTGCCCAGCTGATCGCCCATGACCGCGCGGGCGAGCTGATCCTCGACGACCTCGTGGACGAAGCCCAAGCCAGGCTCGCGGCGGAGGGCTTCAACGGCACCGTTTATTTGTTCAAGAACAACACCGACTCCGCCGGGAACTCCTACGGCAGCCACGAGAACTACCTCATCCCGCGGCGCGGGGAATTCTCCCGCCTCGCGGAGATCCTGATCCCTTTCCTGGTGACCCGCCAGCTCATCGCAGGGGCCGGAAAAATCCTCAAGACGCCGCACGGAGCCACCTACGCGTTCTCCCAGCGTGCCGACCACATTTGGGAGGGCGTATCCTCCGCAACCACCCGGTCACGCCCCATCATCAACACCCGGGACGAGCCACACGCGGATGCCGAGTTCTACCGTCGGCTCCACGTCATTGTCGGGGACTCGAACATGTCAGAGGCCACAGCGCTCATGAAGGTGGGCACCGTGGACCTGGTCCTGCGGATGATCGAAGCAGGCGTGATCATGCGCGACATGCGGATGGAAAACCCCATCCGGAGCATCCGCGAAATTTCCCATGACCTCAGCGGCAGGGCACTCGTGCGGCTCGCCAACGGCCGCCAGCTTACTGCCCTGGAGATCCAGCAGGAGTACCTCACCAAGGTCACCGCTTTCGTCCAGGAACATGGCGCGCACAACCCGCACGTTCCAGTAATCCTGGACCTGTGGGAACGGACCCTCCACGCGATCGAGACCGGTGATACCAGGAGCATCGACACCGAAATCGACTGGGCCATCAAGAAGAAGCTGATGGACAACTACCGCGAACGCCATGGCCTGGGCCTGGAGGCGCCACGCATCGCCCAGTTGGACCTGACGTACCACGACATCTCCCGCAGCCGGGGCATCTACTATTTGCTGCAGTCCCGCGGTGCCGTGCGCCGGATCGTTGACGATACCGTCATCAAGGGAGCCGTGGACGCGCCGCCGCAAACCACGCGTGCCAAGCTGCGGGGCGACTTTGTCCGCCGCGCGCAGGAGTTGGGCCGCGACTACACGGTGGACTGGGTGCACCTGAAGCTCAACGACCGTGCCCACCAGACCATTCTCTGCAAGGATCCGTTCCGCAGCGTGGATGAGCGCGTGGATGCCCTGCTCGACTCTATGGGCTGACGTCCAGCTTCAGGGCCTATTCTGGATAAGGTCCTTTTAAAGGGACCTGCCACGGCATTGTCCGCTGCCATGCGGAATGCCGTATCCATCTTGCCCCGACGAAAGTTTCCTACGTGCGCCGACTACTAGCAATCCTCCTTCCCGGCCTGCTGCTGCTGACCGCCTGTGGAGGCACAGCTTCACAGCCTGAGCCCACCAGCCAGTCCGCCGGGGAGACTGCAAAGTTCGACTCCCTCAAACTCACGGACAACGGGGACAAGAAGGCCCCGGGCGTGGACTTCGACAAGCCCCTGTCCGTCACTGAACCGACCATCAAGGTCGTTTCCCAAGGCAGCGGCGACGCCGTCAGGGCAAACCAGGTAGCCAAGATTTCGATCCTGGCCCTGAACGGCACCGACGGATCCCAGCTGGAGGACACGTTCCCCAGCGAGCCCGAGAGCCTCGAGCTGACCGACGACCTCAAGACCAGCAGCCCGGTCATCTACAACGCCTTCGTTGGCGCGAAGGTCGGATCCAGCCTGGCCTTGGCCGTCCCCGGCCAGCAAAGTGCCCCGTCAGCCAGCCCCAGCCCGTCCGACGGCGCCAGCCCCAGCCCGAGCGCTGCAGCTGATCCCACCCAGTTGCTGATCATCAAAGTCATTTCCGCTGCCGACTCCACGCCCGTCCTGGACAAGCCCCAAGGCGAGACCGTGACGCCGCCTCCCGGCCTGCCCACCGTGACGGAAAAAGACGGTAAGCCGGAAATCAACGTTGCGGGTGCCCCCGCGCCCACATCCCTCGTATCGCAGGACCTGATCAAGGGCACGGGCGCCACCGTCAAGGAATCCGACACCCTGACCGTGAACTACGTTGGCGTCAACCTCGCCGACGGCACAAAGTTTGATTCCAGCTTCGACCGCGGCCAACCGGCAACCTTCCCGTTGACCGGTGTCATCAAAGGCTGGACCCAGGGCCTGGCCGGCAAGACGGTAGGCTCCCGTGTCCTGCTGGTCATCCCCAAGGACCTGGCTTATGGCGACGCCGGCCAGGGCCAGGCGAAGGGTGACCTTGTCTTCGTAGTGGACATCCTCGGGGTCAAGTAGCAACACTTACAAGGAGGCCGCATCCTTTCGCGGCACCCACCAGTACACTCACGCAGAGGAGCAAGCATGTCGTTTGGACAGCGGGAATTCGACCGCCAGAAGCCCGAAATCGATTTTCCGGAAGGCGACGTCCCCACGGAACTGGTCATCACCGACATCATTGAGGGCGACGGCCGGGAAGCCCAGGCGGGCGACACCGTCTCCACCCACTATGTTGGCGTGGCCTGGTCCACGGGCGAAGAGTTCGACGCCTCATGGGGGCGCGGCGCACCGCTGGACTTCCGTGTCGGCGTCGGCCAGGTCATCCAGGGCTGGGACCAAGGCCTGCTGGGCATGAAGGTCGGCGGCCGCCGCCGCCTCGAGATCCCCTCAGAACTGGCATACGGCTCCCGAGGAGCCGGTGGAGCGATCAAGCCCAACGAGGCGCTGATCTTCGTTGTGGACCTCGTCGGGGTCCGCTGACTTTCAGCACACCGCACCAACCACAGGCGCGGCAGCACGGGGATGTTTCCCGGTGCTGCCGCGCTTTCGGTTTAAGGCGGAGGAGTTTAGTAACGTAGCCAAGGTGTCCGTATCCCGCACTGAACGACTCCTCAACCTGTTGATCGCGCTCCTGAATACCCGCTATGGGCTGCGGCGCAGTGAACTGCGGGAGAAGGTCTACCACGACGCCTCCGGCAACGACGTCGCATTTGGACGGATGTTCGAGCGCGACAAAAACGACCTGCGGGCGATGGGCTTCGACGTCGAGACCCTCACGGACACCGGCTGGAGCGAAGACGACCCCGCCACCACGCGCTACCGGATCGGCAAGGAATCCAACAGGCTCCCCGACGTCCAGCTGGCACCAGAAGAATGGACCGTCCTGCTGCTCGCCTCGCAGCTCTGGGAGCGGGCGGCCCTGGGCGCGGCGGCCCAGAGCGCACTTCGCAAAATCCAGGCCTCCGGACAGCTGGCGGACGTTGAACTGCCCGCCGGTGTCCAACCCCGGATCAAGCCCGCCGGACAAGCCTTTGATGACATCGTCACCGCCATGCATGCCCGGCATCCGGTCAGCTTCACCTACCTGGCCGGCAGCACCGGCAAGGAGGAAGAACGGGTGGTGGAACCCTGGGGCCTTGGCAGCCGCTTTGGCCAGTGGTACCTGATGGGGAAGGACCGCATCCGCAACGCGCCCCGGCATTTCCGTCTTTCCCGGTTCACCAGCGCCGTCACGGTACTAAGCAAAGACCAGTACGCCCCGCCCGCGGACTTCAGTATCCGCGCCGCATTGGACCGGCTGCCTGAACTGCCGCTGCGCGCCGCCGTCGTGGACGTCAGGAAGGGGCGCCTCCTCGCCTTGCGGAGCCGTGCCGGAGCCGCCGCAACGCAGGTGCCGGGCGGACCGCCCGCCGACGGCTTTGACCGGCTTGTCCTGGAATACCGGGATCCGGAAGTGCTTGCCGAGGAACTCGCCTCCTACGGGCCGGACGCGCTGGTGGTGGACCCGGAAGACCTCGCCGCTGCCGTGCGCCGCCGGCTTAGGGCCGCCGCCGCCTTCAGCGCCGCACCCATCCCCGCCTACACGTTCGTCGACGTCCACGCCCGGGCCGCCCGCAAGCGGACCTCCGAGGACCAGCTCAAGCGCATGCTCCAACTGGTCCCTTTCCTGGTCCACAACCAGGGCCTGCACATCCAGGATGTCGCAAAGCATTTCGGGATCACCCGCGAGGAACTGGAGGCTGATCTCCAGATCCTCATCTGCTCCGGGCTGCCCGAGGGTTACCCGGATGACCTGCTTGATATCCAATGGGAAGACGGCCACGTCTTCATTTCCCAGGATCTGGACTTGAAGCGTCCCGTCCGATTCACCGTGGAGGAAGCCTGCGCACTGCTGACGGGCCTCGAAACGCTCAACGGCCTGCCCGACCTGCCCGGCGGCGGTGCACTGGAATCGGTCACCCTCAAGCTGCTCGCCGCAGCCGGTGAGGAAGGCCTCCAGGCGGCCACCATTGCCGGGCCCCAGGTGGCACCGGCAGACGCCGACACCCATGCCACCATCCGGCAGGCCATTGAAACCCGCTCCCAGCTGCGGCTGACCTACCTCTCGCCCCAGCGGGACGCGGTCACGATCCGGGATGTCGACCCCCTACGGCTCTATTCGCTGGACAACACCTGGTATTTCGAAGCCTGGTGCCACAGCGTGTCAGGACTTCGGAACTTCCGCCTGGACCGGGTGCAGGAGGTGCACCCCAACGGCGCACCTGCAGGCCGCCACGCCACGCCCGGCGGCGGCGTGCCCGCCAAACTCTTCACTCCCAACGACGACGACACCACTGTGATCATCCAGCTCACCCGGCAGGGGAGGGGCCTGGCGGACGACTATTACGCGGAGCGCACCGCGGAATTGCCCGACGGCGGCCTGGTGGCCGAGATCAGGTTTGGCAGCACTGCGTGGCTGCCCATGTTCGTGGCCCAGCACGGGGGCACGGCCAGGATCCTGGCGCCGGCGGAACTTGCCGCGGCGGCAAGCGAGTGGCTCGCGGCGTCGCTGGCAACCTACGACGGATAGACTTCCAGCATGCCTTGGTGGTCCTGGATCCTGATTTGGATAGCGCTTGTTGCGGTGTCCCTGCTGTTCTATGTCCTGTTGGGCATCCGCCTTTACCGCCAGTTCATGGCTACGGTAAGGGACCTCAGCGAGGCTGCCGCCAGGCTGGGAAGCCTGGGTCCGGCCGGATTGCCGGAGGAGCCCGCCGCTCCATTAGGTGTCGCGCCGGGTTCGGCCGTTTTTGCCTCGCCCGCTGTCATGAGACATGATTACGAGGCATCCAAATCGGCCAGGCAGGAAGAACGCCGCCGCCGTCGAGTGCAGCGCAAAAAGGACCGGGGCCAGCCGCAGGCGTTCGGAGATCTCGACTTCACATAGAAGTAGGATGTATTTAGAGGAAAGGATTTCCCGTGGGAAGACTCTTTGATGGCCCCTGGCCAATCGTCATTATCATCGTCGTAGCTTTGCTTCTTTTCGCCGCCCCCAAGCTTCCGGCCATGGCCCGCAGCCTGGGCCAGTCAATGCGGATTATCAAATCCGAGGTCAAGGAAATGAAGAACGACGGAAAAGCCGAGCCCGCCGAGCCCTCCGGGCCGGTGGAAGGCACCATCGTGAACCATCCCAAGGCGAAGCCCGGTGAGCCGACAGACGGCACTGACGTTCCGCCGTCGACCCGCGCCTGACCTCCCGTGGCACTGTCGCGGGCCCGTAAAGCCAACCCAGAGGGACGGATGTCCCTCTGGGAGCACCTCAAGGAGCTGAAGAACCGGCTGATCAAGTCGGCCATCGGCGTCGTTATCGGCGGCATTGGGGGCTGGATACTTTACGATCCGCTGTTGAAGGCGCTGGCCGAGCCGGTCAACAGGATCTCCGATGAAACCGGCGGCCTGGCCGCCATCAACTTCGGGACCATCGCCTCACCCTTTGACTTCAAGCTCCAGATGTCGCTCCTCATTGGGGCAGTGATCTCCAGCCCGATCTGGATCTACCAGCTGTGGGCGTTTATCACTCCCGGCCTGACGTCCAAGGAACGCCGCTACACCCTGGGCTACATGGCCGCCGCCATCCCGCTGTTCCTTGCCGGCATTTGGGTGGGGTGGCTGGTGGTTCCCCAGGTGGTGCATGCGCTGACGCAATTCACCCCCGCGGGCTCCTCAAGTGTGATCGATGCACGCACCTACATCGAATTCGTCACGCGCATGGTGCTGATGCTGGGCCTGGCGTTCCTGGTTCCGGTGGTCCTGGTCGGCGTCAATATGGCAGGCCTTGTGTCCGGCCGCACCATCCTCAAAGCCTGGCGCATCACGGTGTTCCTCGTTTTCGTCCTGGCAGCTATCGCCGCGCCGGGCGCGGATGCCATCTCGATGTTCATGCTCGCCGGGCCCCTGCTGGCGCTGTTTTTTGCCGCCATTGGAATCTGCATCATGAATGACAAGCGGCGTGACCGCCGCCAGGCCAAGCAGGTTGCCGAAACCGAGGCCACCGCGGACGTAGCCACCCCGAGCAGTGAACTCAAGAAGCTCTAGCCTGCCGCTAGGCTTGGGATATGTCTTCCAACACCGGGCCGTTCTCCACCGGGCCCACCGATTCAGAAGAACTGTCTCCCGCTGAAAGGTACCGCGCCAGCGCCGAACGCAGGGCTGAAGCCGCCACGTACCTGGGACAGTTTTCCGGAACCCTCGAGTTCGAGCTTGACGACTTCCAGCGGCAGGCCTGCCGTTCACTGCAGGAAGGCAGGGGAGTCCTGGTGGCGGCCCCCACCGGCGCGGGCAAAACCATCGTTGGCGAGTTTGCCATCTACCTGGCCCTGCAACGGGGCCTGAAGGCGTTCTACACCACGCCCATCAAGGCGCTCAGCAACCAGAAATTCAGCGAGCTCGCCGCGAAGTACGGCGCGGACAACGTGGGGCTCCTTACCGGCGACACCAGCATCAACGGCGACGCGCAGGTGGTGGTGATGACCACCGAGGTCCTCCGGAACATGCTGTATGCCGGCTCTGCCACGCTTGGCGACCTTGGCTACGTGGTCATGGACGAAGTGCACTACCTGGCCGACCGGTTCCGCGGGGCGGTCTGGGAAGAAGTCATCATCCATCTGCCCAGCGAGGTCCAGGTAGCTTCGTTGAGCGCCACCGTCTCCAATGCCGAAGAATTCGGGGCGTGGCTGGACACCGTGCGCGGCGACACAGACATCATTGTCTCTGAGCACCGGCCGGTACCGTTGTGGCAGCACGTCATGGTGGGCCGCCGGATCATGGACCTGTTCGCCGGCGAAACCACCTTCGACGAGATCGCCCCGCCCGGTGGGGACGGAATCGATGAGGCGCCCGCGCAGGCCAAACCCCGCGAAGACGGCAAAGGCCGCGGCTTTGACGTCAACCCTGAACTGCTTGATGTGGCACGCCGCGAAATCCAGCAAAGCTTCCGGAGCCGGCAGGGACCGGGAAAGCGCGGCCAGCGCGGCCGGCGCGGCGATGACCGCCCGTTCCGTGCCAGCGAACCCGCAGGGGTGCGCAGGGCCAGCCGCCCCCAGGTGATCGCCAGCCTCGACCGGATGGACCTCCTGCCGGCCATCACCTTCATCTTTTCCCGTGCAGGGTGTGAGGGGGCAGTCGCCCAATGCGTCGCATCCGGCCTGTGGCTTACCACGGAGACCGAACAGCGGATCATCGCGCAGCGGGTAGACGAAGCCGGGCAGGACATCCCACCGGACGACCTTGATGTCCTGGGCTTTTGGACCTGGCGCGACGGACTGCTCAGGGGTTTCGCTGCCCATCACGCCGGAATGCTGCCCACTTTCAAAGAGGTGGTGGAGAAACTCTTTGCCGACGGACTGGTCAAAGCCGTCTTCGCCACGGAGACCCTTGCCCTCGGCGTGAACATGCCCGCGCGTTCGGTGGTGCTGGAGAAGCTGGACAAGTTCAACGGTGAGGCCCACGTGGACATCACCGCGGGCGAATACACCCAGCTCACCGGCCGCGCCGGCCGGCGCGGCATCGACGTCGAAGGCCACGCCGTGGTGCTGTGGCAGCCTGGGACGGACCCGACGGCGGTCGCCGGCCTCGCCTCCCGGCGCACCTACCCGCTGAACTCGAGTTTCCGGCCCACCTACAACATGAGCATCAACCTGCTTGCACAGTTTGGCCGGTCCCGGGCCCGCGAAATCCTCGAATCGTCCTTTGCCCAGTTCCAGGCCGACCGCTCCGTGGTGGGTCTCGCCAGGCAGGTCCGAAGCAGGGAAGAATCCCTTGCCGGTTACGCCAAATCCATGACCTGCCACCTGGGCGACTTCACCGAGTACGCCCGGCTGCGGAGGGAATTGTCGGACGCCGAGAACGCCACGTCCCGGACCAAGTCCCGTGTGCAGAAGTCGCTGAGCGACGACTCGCTGGCCCGGTTGCTGCCCGGAGACGTGGTCAACGTTCCGGGTGGACGCGCGCCAGGACCCGCCGTCGTCCTCAGTTCCGACCACGGCAGCCGCGAACCGCGACCGGCCGTCCTCACGCTGGACAACCAGCTCCGGCGGATCGGCACGGACGACCTTGAGGGTCCCATCGCGCCCGTAACCAGGATCCGGATCCCCAAGTCCTTCAACGCCAAGGTGCCCAAGTCACGCCGGGACCTCGCCTCCTCGGCGCGGAATGCGCTGCGGGAGAACCGCCCACCCGCGCCCGGCCAGAACCGGAACCACGACTTCGGCCGCGGAGCGGCGCTGCCCAACCAGGAAAAGCGCATTGCCGATCTCCGGCGTGCCCTCCGGGCGCACCCCTGCCACGGGTGCAGCGAACGGGAAGACCACGCGCGGTGGTCCGAGCGCTGGTGGAAGCTGCGGCGGGAAACGGATGGCCTGGTCCGGCAGATCCAGGGCCGTACCAACACCATCGCCAAAACCTTCGACCGGGTCTGCGACGTGTTGTCCGCTTACGGCTACCTGGAAGACACGGGAGACGGCCGGCTTGTCATCAGTCCCGACGGGCAGCGGCTGCGCCGGATCTACGGCGAGAAGGACCTGCTCATCTCCCAGTCCCTGCGGCTGGGTGCCTTCGACGACCTTGACGCCACAGAGGTGGCAGCGCTGGCCAGCGTCCTGGTGTACCAGGCCAAGCGGGAGGACCGGGGACTGCGGCCACGGATGCCCAGCGTCTCGCTGGAGACCTCCGTGGACATTGTGGTCAGGGAGTGGTCCGCCCTGGAGGACGTGGAGGAGGAGAACAAGCTTCCGCTGACCGGCGAACCCGAACTTGGACTCGTCTGGCCGCTGTACAAGTGGGCCCGGGGACGGCATCTGCAGGATGTCCTGAGCGGGACGGACCTCGCCGCCGGCGACTTCGTCCGTTGGGTCAAGCAGGTTGTGGACCTGCTTGACCAACTGGCCAAAATTCCCGGCCTTGATCCACGCCTGTCCCGGCTGTGCGTTGAAGCCATCACCCTGATCCGCCGCGGCGTCGTCGCTTACTCGTCTGTTCTCTGACCTTTCTACCCCGCCGGCCGGCGTCGGCCTGTTCACACCCCAGGAGTCCTGCCCACCATGCCCAATCCCGCTGCCACGTCCCGCCCCGCTCCGGTCCTGTACCGCAACGGATCCGTCTACACCGCTGCGGACCCATTCGCGACAGCCATGCTGGTGGATGGCGACACCGTCGCCTGGGTTGGTTCTGAACAGGCGGCTGCGTCCATCGCCGACAGCTCGATGGAGGTCATCGACCTCCGCGGCGCACTGGTGGCACCGGGCTTCGTGGACTCGCACATGCACCTGACGGAAACCGGCATCGCCCTGGACTCCCTGCAACTCGGATCAGCAACGTCTGCCCGGGAGCTCCTGGACGCCGTCGCCGGCGCTAAGGGCGAAGGCACGGTGTTGGGGCACGGCTGGGATGAGACCACATGGGCGGACCCCACGCTGCCCACGGCGGACGAATTGGAGCGGGCGGCCGGAGGCCGGCCGGTCTACCTTTCCAGGGTTGACGTGCACTCGGCGCTCGTCTCACCGTCGCTTGCCCGGTCCGCGGCCCTTCAGTGCCAGGACGGGTTCGACGGCGGAGCCAGGGTCATCCGGGCAGCCCACGCCGCAGCGCGGCTGGCCACACGGAAGCTGCCGGCCGGGGCCCTGAAGCAGCACCAGGCCCGCGCCCTGGCCGAGGCTGCCGCCAACGGGTACGTCGCCCTCGCCGAGATGGGGGCGCCCCACATCGGCGGCCTGGACGATCTCAAGAGCGCCGTCGCATGGAACGCACAGGATGCATCGGCCCGGCCGGTTCCCGAAATCCTGCCGTACTGGGGCGAGGCGGTATCTTCCGAGGAGCAGGCCCGCGCCCTCGTTGCGCAGTTCGGCGGTGGCATCCGCGGGCTCGCCGGGGACCTGAATATTGACGGATCGATTGGCTCCCGGACTGCCGCCCTGCGGGCCGGTTACAGCGACGCCGGCCACGAGCGCGGCGCTGCGTACCTGGACGTCGAGCAGGCCGCAGCCCATCTCGCCGCCTGTTCTCTGGCCGGTATCCAAGGCGGTTTCCACGTGATTGGAGACGCCGGGCTGGACGTTGCCCTGGAGGCGCTCGACCGTGCCGCCCAAGTGGTCGGCGCACAGCGGGTGCGTGCCGCCGGCCACCGCTTCGAGCATGTTGAAATGGTGGATGCCGCCTCCGTCGAAAAACTGGCTTCCTATTCGGTGACTGTGAGCGCCCAACCGGCGTTCGACGCAGCCTGGGGCGGACCCGGCGGGCTTTACGAGCAACGACTGGGGGAGCGGAGCCGGTCCATGAATCCGTTCGCCTCGTTCTACTCAGCAGGGGTCCCAGTCTGCTTTGGCAGCGACAGCCCGGTGACCCCGCTGCGTCCTTGGTCCAGTGTCCGCGCGTGCGTGGAGCACCACAACGAGGGCGAAAGAATTTCCGCACGTGCCGCGTTCCTGGGCCACACCCGCGCCGGCTGGAGGGCCGCCCGGCACACCAACCCGATGGCCGGGCAACTCGTCCCCGGAGCCCCGGCAAGTTTCGCCGTATGGGAGGTGGAAGAACTGATGGTCCAGGTGGCTGACGGCCGGGTCCAATCATGGAGTACGGATCCGCGTGCCAGGACCCCGCTGCTGCCGGCGCTGGACACGGGTTCGGATCCCGTGTGCCTCCAAACCGTGAAAGACGGAGCCGAACTGTTTGCCAGCCCGGCCTTGCGTTCCTGAGCCAGGTTTCTACCGCCCTATAATGGGTAGTTGCGCCCACCGCCGGCCAGCCCGGCACCAGGTGCTCCGACCACTTCCACCAGGAAAGGCCCTTCGTGCGCGTCCTTACGATCATTCCCACCTACAACGAACTGGAATCGCTGCCCAAGACGCTCCAGCGCCTGCGGACGGCTGTTCCGGCGTCGGACGTACTGGTGGTCGATGACAACAGCCCCGACGGTACCGGCACCCTGGCCGACGGCTTCGCCGCGGAGGATCCCCAGGTCCACGTCCTGCACCGCAAAGGCAAGGAAGGCCTTGGGGCGGCCTACATCGCAGGTTTCAAGTGGGGACTGGAAGCCGGCTACGACGTCCTCGTCGAAATGGATGCCGACGGCTCGCACCAGCCCGAACAGCTCCCGCAACTCCTTGAAGCCATTGAGCAGGGCGCAGACCTGGCCATGGGCTCGCGCTGGGTCCCCGGCGGCAGCGTGGTCAACTGGCCGCTGTACCGGCAGGCAATCTCCCGTGTGGGCAGCACGTACGCCCGGCTGATGCTCGGCCTCCGGATCAAGGACGTCACCGGCGGCTACCGCGCCTTCCGCCGAAGGACTTTGGAAAAGCTCAACCTGGACCAGGTGGATTCGGTGGGCTACGGCTTCCAGGTGGACCTCGCTTGGCGCGTCGCCAAACTCGGCCTCCGTATCGAAGAACGCCCCATCACCTTCGTCGAACGCGAACTGGGCGCCTCGAAGATGAGCGGCAACATCGTGGTGGAAGCCATGATCAACGTCACCAAGTGGGGACTCGCGGCTCGCTGGAACACGCTCGCCGGCAAAGTGAAAAACACAAACTCGTAGCCCTTACCACGGTTAAAGAAAGGGGGCGTCCCCGCACTGGAAGTGCGGGGACGCCCCCTCGTTTTTGCGTGGCCTAAGCGGAGCGGCGCTCTCCACGGCGTTCGCGCAGAATGGTGAGGCGGTCCTCAAGGATCTGTTCCAGCTCAGGAAGGGACCGGCGTTCCAGCAGCATGTCCCAGTGGGTGCGGACTGCTTTGTCGTTGCTCGTATCCGGCTTTTCGCCGTCTACCAGGAGCGCTTCCTTGCCGGTCTTGGAGACCCATACCGGAGGAATTTCCGCCTCGGAGGAGAACGTGACGAAGACCTGCTCGCCATCCTCGCAACGGTACTCGACCCGCTGGCGCGGAGCCGGCTCAACTCCGGACTCGGTCTCCATGCTCTGCGCACCAAGGCGCATGCCCCGCAGGCTGCGATCGCTCATGATTTCTCCCTCTGGTCGGTTCGCGGATGAAAACTCCGCGACTGCCGGTGGTGACGATGCGCCGCCGGACTCTTGTGTGCACTGTGCTGCATCATTGGATTCAACGCATTGCGAAGCTGTGTTGTTCCAGCTGGTGGTATCCTGCCGGACAAATACACAATTATACGGGCTTTTTGCCGCCGGAACCAAAACAGGGAGGGGCCCGCGGCGCGGGTCCCTCCCTGTTTCAGGGTCTGGTTAGGGCTCGGTCCGCTGGGCCGGAACGTCGTCGAACAGTCCGTTCGCCGCCTGTTCAGGTGCGTTGCCTCCCAAGGCGCTTCCGATTCCCTTCAGGGCCTCACCGACTTCACTGGGGATGATCCACAGCTTGTTTGCCGAGCCTTCGGCCAGTTTCGGCAGCGTCTGGAGGTACTGGTAGGCCAGGAGCTTCTGGTCCGGGTTTCCCTTGTGGATCGCATCGAAGACCTTCTGGATGGCTTGCGACTCGCCGTCTGCCCGGAGGATGGCGGCTTTGGCCTCGCCCTCGGCCTTGAGGATGGCGGCCTGCCGCTGTCCTTCAGCGGTAAGGATGGCGGACTGCTTGGTCCCCTCGGCGGTAAGAATGGCGGCGCGCCGGTCGCGTTCGGCACGCATCTGCTTCTCCATCGAGTCCTGGATGGAGTGGGGCGGATCGATTGCCTTCAGCTCCACCCGGGACACGCGGATGCCCCAGCGGCCCGTCGCCTCATCAAGAACGCCGCGGAGCTGCCCGTTGATCTGGTCACGCGAAGTCAGGGCCTCCTCGAGGTTAAGCCCGCCCACCACATTGCGCAGCGTTGTCGTGGTGAGCTGCTCCACCGCCTGGATGTAGTTGGCGATCTCATAGGTGGCGGCGCGTGGATCTGTGACCTGGAAATAGACCACCGTGTCGATGGACACCACCAGGTTGTCTTCCGTGATCACCGGCTGCGGTGGAAAGGAAACCACCTGTTCGCGCAGGTCCAGCAACGGCAGGAGCCGGTCCACAAAAGGAATCAGGATGGTCAGCCCCGGGTTGAGCGTCCGCTGGTATTTGCCCAGGCGTTCAACGACGCCGGCACGTGCCTGCGGGATGATCCGGACCGACCGGACCAAAACGATGATGACGAACACGATCAGGACCACCAACACAACGGCCAGTGCGGTTCCGCCTGCGTTTTCCATAAAACTCCTTATCCCCCAAATGTCAGGCTGTTTCAGGGCCGGTGGCCGCCGCCGGCGGCACCGAAACCACTGCTGTTGCGCCGTCAATGGCCGAAACGACCACTTTCTGGCCTGCGGGAAGAACTCCCGCCGCGGAGCGTGCGCTCCAAATATCGCCGCCGATTTTCACCAAACCGCCGTCCGAGGTCACGGCCTCCATGACGATTGCGGGTTCGCCGATGAGGCGGTCAACGTTGGTCCGCTGCTCGGACGGGCCCTTCTTCAGGTGCGAGAGTGCCACCGGCCGCACGAACGCGACCATGAGCAGGGATACGATGCAAAAGACCACCACCTGGAGCCAGGGTTCGGCGCCGGCAAAGTCAGCTGCCAGGGCGGCAAGAGCGCCGCCACCGAGCATGATGAAGAACAGGTCAAGGGTGATCATCTCGATCACGGCAAACGCCAGGAACGCCGTGAGCCACAGCGCCCACCAGTTTTCCCCAAGCCACTCGAACATCCTGTTTCCCCCTTCGTCACGGGGGAGCCGCGTCTGCGGACCCGCCTGCAACTGTCTTTTCATCCTAGTCCGGGGACCGGGCAAGCGCGCCGGACGCAGGCGCCGGCCCGGGGATAGTGGCCAAGTCGTTACGCGGCGCCGTGTTTCCTGGGCCGGAACACCATCAGCCTGAACCGTGCGCCGGCCGTCACGGGTTCGGGGCGGCTCTCCAGCCGTTCCGCGATGTGCCCGGGATCCAGGTGGTGTCCCGCCGGTCCCATGAAGGCAAGGTCCGCGGCGGCCGCGCGGGTCAACGTGAGGGCTATGTCGACGTCGGAGGAGCTGTCCAGGTCGAAATAGCCGGCCATGCCCTCCGCCAGGCGGTCATCCTTCCCCTCTTCGATGCCGAGCATCCCGGTGACCGCGGCAAGTTCCGAGAGGTGGCCGGGCCGGGGAGTCACCACCACCAGCGCCCCGGCAGGGCGCAGTACCCGGGCGAATTCGGCCGGGTTCCGCGGGGCAAACACCACCGTGACAGCGTCCACCGAGCCGGTGGCCACCGGAAGGGGCTGCCAGATGTCGCAGACCATGTTGATGGCTTCCGGGTTGAGCCGCGCGGCGCGGCGCAGCGCAAACTTGGATATATCCAGGCCGATGGCCGCCACGTGCCGCCCGCCAGCGTCCGCGGCGTCGAGGATCTCGCGGAGGTAATGGCCGGTTCCGGTTCCGGAATCCAGCACCGCGGCACCTGTTTCCGAGAGATAAGGGACGACAGCGGAAGCTACGGCGCGTGCCAGCGGCAGGTAATGGCCGTTCCCCAGGAAATTGACGCGGGACTGCACCATGGCGGGGCTGTCCGCCTCAAACGACGTTCCCTTGCCAACCAGCAGGTTGAAGTAGCCTTGCCGGGCGGCATCAAAGTGGTGACCGGCAGCGCAAGCCAGCCGGGGTTGCGTCCCGGCGCCGGGTCCGAGGAGTACCAACGGATTCGAGCAGACGGGGCACAGGAGGGGGAGGTCCGCGGATGGCATGGACACCAGTTTATGGTGGCCTGCCCGTCCTGCTGCCCGTTACTGGACAGAGGGTGGCCCGCCCGAGGTCAGCCGAGGGATATTCCCGCGGGGCCGGCGTCGAACCCCAACCCGGTGCTTGCCCTGCCGATGCCGGGTTCCGCCCAGTGGGCCGCATATTCCGCATTGCTGCTGAGGGAACGGAGCTGGGCACGGTCGATATAGAGGATGCCGTTGAGGTGGTCCGTCTCGTGCTGGACGATGCGGGCCTGCCAGCCGGAAAAAACGCGCTGCTGCGCCGCGCCGTCGGGCGTCAGGTAGTCCAGCAGCACGGTGTCCGGCCGCGACACCACGGCCTGCAGCCCGTTGAGGGAAAGGCATCCCTCGTAGAACGCTGCCTGCCCGGACCCTTGCGGGGTGTAGCGGGGGTTGAGGATTGCCAGGAATTCCAGCGGGCTCCGGTGCCGCAGCGCTGCGGCGCCGGGGTCGACGTCGTACAGGTCTTCCAGGACCGCGAGTTGCAACGGGATGCCAAGCTGGGGCGCGGCCAGGCCGACACCGGGGGCTTCGTGCATGACCTGGCGCATGACCTCGATGAGGCGGCCAAGCTGCTCCGCCGAAAGTTGGCCGTGGAACTCTGCGGCCTGCTGGCGCAATGCGGGGTGGCCGGCCTGGACGATCGGCGGCAGGGAACCGGTCGACAGGATCCGCTCCACGGCCTCGCGGATTTCGTCGGGTCCGGCAGTCGTCGGGGGAGCACTCTGGATCATGATGACAGCCTACTGGGGGACGGCCTGCGGAAACCTCGGCTAGGGTCGATTGCATGGTTGATGAGTTGGCGCACGGCTCGCCGCTGGCGCGTGTCCTGGAGTTTATCCGTGTCCTTGAAGCGGGGGGTGGCGCCGCTGAAATCCGCCCGTTCCTCTCGGACGGATTTGTCCTCACGGAAGCGCCGCACCTGCTGGCACCGGAGGGATCCACCCGGACGCTGGAGGGCGTGCTTTCCGGTGCTGACCAGAGCCGCCAGGTAGTGGAGGACCAGGAGTTCGTGGTCCGTCGGACGACATGCGAGGGCGGCCGCGTGGCCGTGGAAGCCGATTGGTCGGCCACCCTGCTGATGGATCTGCGGTACTGGGATCGCGGCGAGACCATCCGGGCCAGGACGTCCTCCGTCTTTGAGGTGAAAGACGGCTTTATTGTGAGCCAGGACAGCTACGACTGCTATTTCCGCTAGGCACGCCCCGGCCCACCACTGGTTCATTGCATGGTGAACCGCATGGCTGCCCACCGGTTGACTGCCGGAATGGAGGCGGCAGTACCGAGTGCCGCCGTACGGATTCGAAGCAACGGAGCCGGCAGGGGCCGGCCGAGCGCCATGTTGATTTCGGCCTGGCGGCGCGCACGGACCGCTGCCCTTCGCCGGGCCCTTTCGAAGTCACTGAAGTGGCTGTCCGCAGGGCCGCCGGGGAGCGCCTCGAGAACCAGCGGGGCGAGTGCTTCGGCATCAAGCCAGCCCAGGTTCATGCCCTGGCCGCCGATGGGGCTGATTTCATGGGCCGCGTCGCCCAGCAGGATTACCCGTCCGGCCACAGTACGGCCGGCGATGGCCGAACTGACGCTGAAGGCGCTCAGCATGGAAGTGGTGGCCGGGTCGGGAACGATTCCGGTCCGCCGGCCCACCAGGCCGGCCAGGTCGGTGGCCGTTGCGGAACCGGCCGGGCAGTCGAGCCGCACCACCCAGCGGCGGATTCCGCCCGGGAGCGGGAACGATTCCACGATGCCCTGCTGCTCGAGGAAGAGGGCAGCCTTTTCACCCAGTCCGCTGTCGTCGTCGAAATCCCCCATGAGGTAATGGTCCTGATACGTCCTGCGGGCGGCAGCCACGCCCAGGGCGCCCCGGAGCCGGGAGCGGGCACCGTCCGCGGCCACCAGCAGCGCGGCCGTGGCCCGGGCCGGCGCGAGCGATGGATGATCCGGGGACTCGAACGCGACGGTGACCCCGGCGCCGTCGTCAGTGAACCCCGTAACGGTTGCGCCCCTGACCAGGGCGTTCGGGTCCAAGGCCAGCACGCGGTCCGCCAGGATTTGCTCCGTCCTGAACTGGGGCAGCGCAAGGACGAAGGGAAAGTTGGCGGACACGGTGCCGAAAGCCATGGTGCCGACTGTCCTTCCCCTGCTCAGGGCGACGCCTTCACGGATCCGGACACCCTCCCGAACCAGGGTTGGTACCACGCCGATCCGGCTAAGTGCCTGCAGCGCCGGCGGGTGGATACCGATGGCCCGGGTGTGCTGGTTCCGTGACGTACGCTGTTCCAGCACCTTGACGGTGACGCCCTCCTGGAGCAGGAGCCCGGCAAGGAACAGCCCAACAGGGCCGCCGCCGGCGATGACAACATCGGCAGCCAGCTCAGCCATGTCGCCACGTCAGGACTTGATGGAATGCCGACGACCGTTCCACGAACCAGCCCGGGGGAGCGGCGGCGGACAATTCGGCGGGTTTATAGCTGCGCCGGATGGAGGTCAGGCCGTCCTCGCGGATGAAGGAGTGCCGGAACGGCAGCGCGGCAACGCTGAAGAGGGCGAAGGCTGCCGGGCTGCGGATGAGGTCGTTATGCAGCGATGTCCTTTCCGCGAGGATTTCCGAATCTGCCAGCAGGTGCCGGAGGTCTTCGGGAGACAGGTGGTGCAGGACATGGTTGGAAATGACGACGTCGAACCGGGCCTTCTCGCGGACGAGGTCGCTGCTGTGGGCCTGCCGGAAGTCCACACCGGAGGCAGCAGCACGTTGCCGGGCAAAGCGGGCGGCTCGGGGATCCGGGTCGATTCCCGTGATGTGCATCTTCTTCCCGTCCCGGACGGCCCAGCGGGAGAGCATGACGGCGAGGTCGCCGCCGCCGCATCCGACATCCAGGATGGTCAGCGGGCGTGGCTGTGGCGGAACGATGGGCCGAAGCTCCCTCGCGTACAGTCCCCGCCAACCGGACAAGACTCTGTTGATGACGCCGAACTGGCGGTAGGTGTTGTCCAAAAGCCGGGCATCACAGTCGGCGCGGTCCATCTGCTCGACGGCAGCAGCAGCGCGGCGGGCCAGCATGAAATCCATCGCCCGGACCCGGTCAGCCGACTGCCGCTGCCTCGGCGGTGGCCGCATCCGACGTCTTTCCGTGTCTTGCAACGGCCTGACGGAGCTTGGTAAACAGGCCTGTTTCCACGGTTAGTCCCGGGCCGAAGGCCATGGAACAAATGCGTTCACCCCCGTCGGTTCCGTCCCGGAGTGGTTGTTCCAGGATGTGCTTGAGCACGAAAAGCACCGTGGCGCTGCTCATGTTCCCGTAGTTGCGAAGGATTTCGCGGGCGGGCACCAGCTGCTCCTCCGTGAGGTCCAGCCGGGACTCGACCTTGTCCAGGATGCTGCGGCCGCCCGGATGGATGGCCCAGTGGGGGATTGAGGTGTAGGGGAGTGCCGCCAGTTCCGGTTCCCGTGCCAGCAGGGGCTCCAGGGCGCCCACAATGTGTTCGTCGATGATGTGGGGCACGTAGTTGCCGAGCACCATTTCGAACCCGTTGTCGCCGATGTTCCAGGCCATCGAGTCTTCGCCGACAGGGGTGAGGACCGTTTCGAAGTGGTCCAGGGCGAGCAAAGCGGTGTCGCGGGCTCCGGGCCGGGCCGTGACGACGGCGGCAGCGGCTCCGTCGGCGAACAGCGCTGAACCCATGATGGCATCGGGATCGTTGGACGTGCGCACGTGCAGGGAACACAGTTCCGCGCAGACAACCAGGACGACGGCCCTGGGATCGGCCTCGCAGAACAACTTTGCGGCGCGCAATGCGGGAAATGCCGCGTAGCAGCCCATGAAGCCCAAGTGGTACCGCTGGACGGCCGGGTTCAGCCCCAGCTCCCGGACCACCTTGTAGTCCGGGCCGGGGTTGAAGAATCCAGTGCATGAAACAGTGATGAGGTGAGTTATGTCAAGTAAACCACGATCCGGGACGGCCGCCAGGGCAGCGCGGGCTGCCTGAATGAAGAGCTTCGTGGCTTCCCGGGCAAAGATATCGTTGCGGACCTTGGTGCTGGGATTCAGCAGGAGTCCGGATTCCTGGTCGTAGAACTGCGGGTTGTCCGAGCGGGATGCGTTCGTCATTTCCTCTACGGCGGTAAACCGTGTCTCGATGGCTGCACCGTCAAAGCAGGTGTTCACCAGCCGTGATCCCAGACGCGACAATCCCGGCTGCGCAGCGAAGACATCGCGGGCTTCGGACTGGATCAGCTTGGTCGTCGGGACTGCAGTTTCCAGGGAACACACGTAGGCCGTCATTGGTTCATTCTTGACGCGCGCCGCACCAAAGACAATGGGCTCCATGCCGATTGACCAGCCGATTCGCCGGATTGGGCCTTGGGGATCCGCCCCGCTCCCGGAGATTCCCAAAGCGCCGATAATCTACATTATGTAAAGTAACGTTTTCGGAGAGCCTGGACTGGAGCGCTTCGCAGCCCTCTCCCGGCTCCCGATTTTGGCGGACGCTCAGTGGCGCCGGCGTATGGAGGCCCCAACCACGCCTCCGAGGGCGAGCCCCACAGCGCAACCCCAGAAAGGGCTCTGAAAGAGGGCCAGGCCCAGGCTGAATCCCATAGCGGCCCCGACCAGCGTGCAGATCCATAACGGTTTGTTCACTATCTCTCCGGATGCAGGGAGTGACGTCGATCCCTGCCGACATTACTGCATGCCCCCATAACTGCTTCGAAGAGACAACACCCCCCATTGCAGCAAATAGGTAGCTGCGACCGGTGTGCGGCGGCTCTTTGCGGTCCTATCCTGTTGCACATGGCGGCAAGCCGAAAGGCCTGCTGCGGGCCACACGGTGGAGCGGTTCCTCGGATGCCGCCCTTTTCATGAAGCTGGCGCCGGCGCCCCACACCCCTACGTTTCCCAGGACGCCCGATGCGAGAATTTGCCTGCCTTCAACATTGCCCAGCCTGCCCTGCGAACGGGCAGGCGTGTCATAGCCATTTGCGGGGGGAAGCCCTGAAGCGGGCTCCGGGACGTCCGATCCTGCTACTGCGGCCGGCCCCGGTTAAGGTCCGGTCACTGCGGGCCATCGCCATCGCATAAACAGTCACAGACGTCCTCGTTGAGTGGGATGGTGACGCCGGGTACCAGCTCAGCTGGGAGGCGAGCTGGCTTGTCCGCAGGGTGCGCCGAGCGCCTGCCGGCGACCCCCTTCCGGAGGCACCCTGACCACCCCACTCCCCTGGCCCTGCCTACCAGCCCGGCAGCCGCTCATGCTGCCCCGGACAGCTAGAGTGAAAGCCATGGATTCCCTCAAGACGAAGCCTGCACCATCAGTTGTGGCGCGAACCGTTATCCTGGCCGCCGCGGCTGACCTCATCCTCATCCTGGCATTTGCGGCAATTGGACGCGATGCCCACCACCGGGAAGAACCGGTCCTGGGTGTCTTGCTCACAGCGTGGCCATTCCTTGCCGGCGCAGCCGCCGGCTGGATGGCCGCACGGGCATGGAGGAATCCACTGTCAGCACTCCGTGCAGGAGTTCCCGTATGGGTTGGCAGCCTGGTTGGTGGAATGGTCCTCCGGGCGCTGACCGCCCAGACCGTGGTCCTCCCCTTCATCATCGTGGCCACATTGGCCTTGGCAGTCTTCCTGGTGGGCTACCGGCTGCTGCTTGCCGGCGTGGTACGCCTGCGTCGCAGGTGAAGCCTCAGCTCAACGGGGAAATCCCCAGCCTGGAAGGCATCCGGAAGATGCCCGCCCGTGTAATAGGCTGGCATCAGGGAAACAGCTGCCGGGCTTAGCCGCGGCGGAACTGATTGAAGGGGTTCAAACGTGGTCACCGCATTTGTTCTGATCAAGACTGACGCCGCACGCATTCCGGAGACGGCCGAGGAAATATCGGCCATTGAGGGCATCAGCGAGGTGTACTCCGTCACCGGGGAATGGGACCTTATCGCCGTGGCGAGGGTGCCAAGGCACGAGGACCTGGCAGACGTCATCGCTGACAAGCTCTCCAAGGTGCCAGCAGTGGTCCACACCACCACGCATATTGCCTTCCGCGCCTACTCGCAGCACGACTTGGACGCCGCATTCTCGCTTGGCTTCGAACAGTAGGCGGACCTAGGCGCGGGACAGCGAAACCCAGCGGTCCAGCACGGCAGCGGCAGCACCGGAATCGATTGAGTCCGCCGCCCGTACGAAAGCCGCCTGCATACGTTCCAGGAACGGACCACTTGCGTCGAGATCGAAGGCGACCAGGCCGGCGGCCGCGTTGACCAGGACCGCGTCCCGGGCCGGACCTGGCTTCCCGGAGAGCACATCCCGGACCACACCGGCATTTGCAATGGCGTCTCCCCCGCGCAGTTGTTCCACGGTGGCCAGGCTGATGCCCAGGTCTTCAGGTGAGAAACGGAGCTCGCTGACGGCACCGTCGCGGATTTCCCACACGGTCGACGGACCGGTTGTCGTCAGTTCGTCGAGGCCGTCGTTCCCCCGGAACACCAATCCCCTGCTCCCCCGCCGCGCCAGGACGCCGGCCACGAGGGGCGCCATCCTTGCGTTGGCAACGCCGACGGCCGACGCCTGTACGTTGGCGGGGTTCGTCAGAGGCCCCAGGAAGTTGAACGCGGTGGGAATCGCCAGCTCGCGCCGGGGAACGGCCGTGTGCCGGAAGGAGGGGTGGAAGACCTGGGCAAAGCAGAACGTGATGCCGGCTTCCTCCGCATTGCGTGCCACCCGGTCGATAGGCAGGTCAAGGCGGACACCGAGCGCCTCGAGCACATCGGCAGAGCCGGACGACGACGACGCCGCCCGGTTGCCGTGCTTGACGACCTTGGCGCCGGCACCCGCCGCTACCAGGGCGGCCATCGTCGAGATGTTGACAGTGTTAAGTTGGTCACCACCGGTGCCGACGATATCGAGCTTCTCCCCGGAGATTGCCACCGGCTTGGCGTGGGCCAGCATGGCTTCCACCAGGCCGGAGAGCTCGGCCACTGTCTCCCCCTTGGCGCTGAGTGCCACGAGGAAACCGGCGATCTGGGTTGGCGTCGCTTCGCCGGACATGATGGTGTCCATGGCCCACGACGTGTTGTCGGCCGTAAGATCGGCGCCCTTGATCAGCGCCGAGATGAGCCGGGGCCAGGTGTTGCCGGACGCTGCAGATGCCTGTGAAGTCACCTGCTGATGCTATCGAGCGATGGTGCGCGCTGACCAATATGAACGTCGGCCGGAACTTTTCGGGACGAATTCGCGTCTTTGTAGAAAAAGTCCCCCGAAAAGGCGGTTTGCGTTGGGCAGCACGGACTTTTGCAGACATAATGTCTATGTGACATCTGCGACCCATGCCCCCAGTACCCCGGCGCACCCCACGCTGAACCGCCCCAATATGGTTTCTGTCGGAACCGTAGTGTGGCTGTCCAGCGAGTTGATGTTCTTCGCCGGTCTCTTTGCCATGTACTTCACGCTGCGCTCAACGAGCGGTCAGATGTGGGCGGAAGAGACAGCCAAGCTCAACTTCCCCTTTGCGCTCGTCAACACGATCGTCCTCGTGGCCAGTTCCTTCACTTGCCAGATGGGCGTGTTCGCCGCCGAACGGCTGCAACCCCGCCGCGCCGGCGGAGCCCTGCAGTTCGCCCGCTGGGGAATGAACGAATGGTTCACCCTGACGTTCCTGATGGGCGCGTTCTTCGTTGCCGGCCAGACCACCGAGTACGCAATGCTGGTTTCCGAGCACGTCTCGCTCTCCTCCAACGCTTACGGCTCTGCCTTCTACATGACCACCGGCTTCCACGGCCTGCACGTCATTGGCGGCCTGATTGCCTTCCTGCTCATCATGGGCCGGTCCTTCGCCGCGAAGAAGTTCGGACATTTCGAAGCAACGTCCGCAATCGTCACCTCTTACTACTGGCACTTCGTTGACGTCGTGTGGATCGGCCTCTTCCTGGTCATCTACGTACTCAAGTAGCCAGCTTTGATTCTTTTTCTACAAGAGGCAGAATTTCAGGTAGCGGCTCCCGGAGCCGGCGCAGGATCGAATAAAGGAACCACCACGTGAAGGCACTCTCACAAAAGCGGCGTCACCCACTTGCAGCAATAGCGCTGCTCCTGATGGGGCTCCTCATCACTGGTGGGCTCTACGCCGTTGCCACCAGCATGAACGAGGCCAAGGCGAGCACCACCACGGCAAGCGCAAGCGACGTCGAAGAGGGCGGCAAGCTTTTCGCGGCGAACTGCGCCACCTGCCACGGCATGGGTGCCAGCGGTTCCAAGGATGGTCCCTCGCTGGTGGGCGTCGGCGCCGCAGCTGTTGACTTCCAGGTTGGCACCGGCCGCATGCCGATGCAGATGAACGGACCCCAGGCGATGAAGAAGCCTGTCCAGTTCAACGAGCAGCAGACCTCACAGCTTGCAGCCTATGTCGCTTCCCTGGGAGCCGGCCCGGCAATTCCTGCAGACGAGCTGACAAACGGCGGCGGCGACGCTGCTGCCGGTGGAGAGCTGTTCCGCACCAACTGCGCCATGTGCCACAACGCCGCCGCCGCCGGCGGTGCGCTGACCCGCGGCAAGTTTGCTCCTGCTCTTGCCGACGTAACCGGCAAGCACATCTACGAGGCCATGGTCACGGGCCCGCAGAACATGCCGGTGTTCAACGACGCCAACATCACCCCCGAGGGCAAGAAGGACATCATCACCTTCCTGAAGCAGATCGAGTCCACCGGATCCCCGGGCGGAGCCGACCTGGGATCCCTTGGCCCGGTAGCTGAAGGCCTGTTCGTGTGGGTTGCCGGTCTCGGCGTCATCATCGCCTTCACCATCTGGCTGACCTCCAGGACTTCCTGACGTCCCGCAGGACACACAAAACTTCTGCTGCCCTGTCAGCAGCTTGAAATTAGAAACTAACCCGGCAACTGCCGGGACGAGAGAAGGATGAGGCGAATTATGGGCAACCATAGTGACGGCAGTCCGAACCACTCGGGCACCGTAGCTACGGCTGGTCAGAATGAGGTGGAGAAGTTCCAGGATCCTGGGATTCCCCCGCATCGTTTGCGCCTGGCTGACACGGACCCGAGAGCCGCAAAGCGGGCAGAACGGCAGGTCGCCTTACTGTTTGGCATTTCTGTTGTTGGCACCCTGATCTTCCTGGTGGCGTACTTCGCCATCGATCTGGGTGACGACTCCAGCATCGCCACCATCCGGCTCCAGAACGCCCTGCTGGGCATTGGCACTGCCTTTGCCATGTTGGGTATCGGAACCGGCATCGTGCACTGGGCCAAAGCCCTGATGCCCGATCACGAAGTCTCCGAAGAGCGTCACGCGATCCGTTACGAGGAAGACCGCCAGGCTGCGGTCCGCATCGTCGACGACATCGTGGAAGAGACCGGCATCAAGCGCCGCCCGCTGATCCGTAACACCCTCCTGGGTGCGGTGGCCCTGGCTCCGCTTCCTGCAATCGCGATCTTCGGCGACCTCGGACCCCGCCCTGACGACAAGCTTGCACATACCATGTGGGCTCCGCAGGACGGCAAGCGCAAGCGCCTGACCCGCGACCCTGACGGAACCCCTATCAAGGCTTCGGATGTCACCATCGGCTCGGCGTTCCACGTCATCCCCGAGGGACTCAACGAACTCGAGGAAGGCAAGCTCAACGAGAAGGCAAAGTCCGTTGTGTTGCTCATGCGCCTGGATCCCGCCTCGCTGAACCCGTCCAAGGGCCGTGAAGAGTGGGGTTACAACGGCATCGTTGCCTACTCGAAGATCTGCACCCACGTTGGCTGCCCCGTTGCTCTCTACGAGCAGCAGACGCACCACCTGCTGTGCCCGTGCCACCAGTCCACCTTCGACCTCACGCAAGAGTGCAAGGTGATCTTCGGCCCCGCCAGCCGTCCTCTCCCCCAGCTGCCGATCGCAGTTGATGACGAGGGCTACCTCGTCGCTACCAGCGACTTCCATGAACCCGTAGGACCAAGTTACTGGGAGCGTGATTCGCATGAGCGCAGCATCAACAGCTGAGCCGGCTTTCGTCGCCAAAACCAAGACAGGCCGGATCACCGACTTCGTCGACTCGCGTGTCGGCGGTTCGGGGATCCTCCGCGAGTTCGGCCGCAAGGTCTTCCCCGATCACTGGTCATTCATGTTCGGCGAAGTGGCGCTGTACTCCTTTGTCATCCTGCTGCTGTCCGGAACCTTCCTGACGTTCTTCTTCGATCCGTCCATGGCGGAGACCCACTACGACGGGTCCTACGTCCCCCTTAAGGGCGTGGAGATGTCGGTGGCGTACAGCTCGTCACTGAACATCTCGTTCGACGTGCGTGGCGGACTCTTCATGCGCCAGGTCCACCACTGGGCAGCACTGCTGTTCGTGGCGTCGGTGGCAGTGCACATGCTCCGGGTCTTCTTTACCGGCGCGTTCCGCCGCCCGCGTGAGATGAACTGGGTTGTCGGCTGTGTCCTGCTGATCCTGGCCATGGCCGCCGGCTTCACCGGCTACTCGCTTCCCGACGACCTGCTCTCCGGCAACGGCCTGCGCATCATCGACGGCGTGATCAAGTCGATTCCGGTCATCGGCACGTACATCTCGTTCTTCCTCTTCGGCGGAGAATTCCCGGGCACGGCCATCATCAGCCGCCTGTACATGCTGCACATCCTGCTGGTGCCGGCACTCATCCTGCTGATGATCGTTATGCACCTCTTCATGGTCGTGGTCCACAAGCACACCCAGTACCCCGGCCCCGGCCGCAACGACAACAACGTCGTCGGCTACCCCCTCGGACCCGTGTACGCCGCGAAGGCCGGTGGATTCTTCTTCATCGTCTTCGGCGTGATCGCTTTGATGGCCGCGTTCTTCACCATCAACCCCATCTGGAACTACGGACCTTATGACCCCTCCCCGGTTTCCGCAGGCACTCAGCCTGACTGGTACATCGGGTTCGTTGACGGCGCCCTCCGGCTCATGCCCGGGACGCTTGGCAACTGGCACGTCGAGCAGATCTTCTTTGGTCACGTGTTCACGTTCAACGTCCTCCTGCCTGCACTGGTACCGGCCGGGATCCTCTTCACCGTGATGTTCACCTACCCGTGGATCGAGCGCTGGGTGACCAAGGACGACCGTGAGCACCACGTCCTCGACCGTCCGAGGAATGCTCCGACCCGTACCGCCATCGGCATGGCCGGCTTCGTCTGGTACTGCGTCATGTGGGCGGCCGCAGGTTCGGACCTCATCGCAACCCACTTCGGTGTCTCCCTGAACGATGTCACCTACTGGCTGCGTGCACTGTTCTTCGTCGGCCCGATCATCGCGTTTATCGTCACCAAGCGCGTGGCTTTGGCCCTGCAGCGCAAGGACCGCGAAATCGCCCTTCACGGCCGCGAGACTGGCCGGATTGTTCGGCTTCCGCACGGTGAGTTCATCGAGGTGCACGCGCCACTGGATGAATACAAGCGGTACAAGCTGGTTGGTTTCGAATCACCCCAGGTACAGCCGGCTGTGCCGAACGAGCACGGCGTGGTCACCCGGAAGGAAAAGCGGCGCGCGCTGCTCTCCCGCTGGTTCTTCGAGGACCGCGTTGCTCCGGCAACCCCCGCGGAGCTGGAAGCAGCACACGGCCACGGCCACGAGGCTGTCGAAGCTGCAGAGGGCACCAAGAGCCTGACGCACTAGGAAACTCCAGCTGTAACGAAGGGCCCGATCCATGCCGGATCGGGCCCTTCGTTTTGTCGTCCGGGCTCTGTACCCTGAACACCGCCGGCAGTACTCCCCCGGGCTGTTTCAGTGGTTGCGCGTCCTGCGGGCACCAGGCCGCTGCAACGGAACCCACAGCTTGTACCGGTCGGCGCGGTAGTACGAAACGGAATAGTCGACCATGGCGCGCGCCACAAACGCATGCCGTTGGATCTTCAACAATGGCGCCCCCACCTCCACGTTCAGCAACCGCGCCGTGGAGGGCGATGCAGCCGTAGCCTCGATCATGTCCTCGCCCCACTCCATCACCAGGCCGAATTGTTCGCTGAGGACGTTGTACAACGACGTGGGAGGTTCGTGGTCAAGCAGGCCAGGGACGCGGTGGGCAGGAATAAAGTTCTCGTCGACACTCATCGGCTCCCCGTCCGCCAGCAGGAGCCGGCGGAACCGTACCACCGGTGTTCCCTCGTCGAGCTGGAGTTCGCGGGCCAGGAAGGCACTGGCTCCTATCTGCTCGAAACTGAGGACTTTTGCCGCGGGAACCATGCCGCGGCGCTGCATCTCTTCGCTGTAGGACGTCAGCTTAACCTGAAGGTCGAGTTTCGGCCGCCGGACGAACGTTCCCAGCCCGACTACACGTTCGATGACCTCCTCCCCCACCAAGGCATCGATGGCTTGCCGGACGGTCATCCGGGCAAGTCCGAATCGTTCGGCAAGGTCACGCTCGGATGGAAGCGCTGAACCCGGAAGGCAGGATTCGGCTATGTACGCCCTCAGGATCTCGCGGAGTTGCACATAGATCGCGGTGCCGCTGGTGCGGTCAATTTCGCCGGTGATAGCGGTGGCGCCAGCTGCCATGGTCCCTCTTCCTGCCGTGGTTGTCTTCCCTCATTTTAGGACGGTCTAGACCAGTGGGTGACCGCTGTCCTTTTTAGTGCCGCGGGTTGCCCGCCCGCTATATTTAGTCAGGAAAATTTGACCGCCGACGGATGGGGCCGTCGTGACGAAGGAGTCCCCTTTGCCAACACTGAAGGCCGTAGTGACAGCACCTGAGGGCCTGCACGCACGCTCTGCCGCCGTGTTCGTCCGTGCCGTTACCGACACAGGGTTTCCCCTGGCCATTCGAAAGGAAGGTGGCGGCCTTGTGGACGCACGTTCCCTGCTCCAGGTGATGGCGGCCGACTTCCGGCAGGGCTGCGAAGTGGAACTGGTGGTCAGCGACGACGCCTTGGACGGCGCTCAGGACCACGGGCGGGCGCTGGAAGCACTCAGGGACCTCTGCAGGCTCCTGGAGTCCCAGGGGGCCACCCAGGGCGTCTAGGAAATGCAAAAACGTCGGGCCCCACCGCAAGGTGGGGCCCGACGTCGTTATTACTGCAGAGGCCTAGTGCGCGTGGTCACCGCGGCTGTATTCGTAGACCCAGCCGACGAGGGCCACGACGGCAATGCCGCCGGCGATGAAGACGATCCAGAAACCGACTGCCATACCGAGGAAACCGGTGGCGCACGCAATCCCGAGAACCAGGGGCCACCAGCTCCAGGGGCTGAAGTGTCCCTGCTCGCCGGCACCTTCGTGGATCTCGGCATCGCTGCGGTCTTCAGGCCGCAGCCCAACCCGCTTACCGGTGAATCCGAGGTAGGCGCCGATCATGCCTGCCAGGCCGCCGACGAGGAGAATGCCCAGGATGCCGACCCATTCGCTCCAGTTGGTCAGGAAGCCGTAGACCAGGGCGACGGGGACGAAGAAGAAGACTCCAGAGCCAAAGATCCAGGATTCAATTTTCACTGTGCGGTGTCCTTCTGGTCAGCGTTGCCGAGCACTGCGGCTGCGGGGGCAGGCGAATCGACGGTGTGTACCTGCCGGAGTTCCGGGTGGTGCAGGTCCAGAGCAGGACGCTCTGAACGGATCCGGGGCAGGGACGTGAAGTTGTGGCGCGGCGGCGGGCAGGACGTGGCCCACTCCAGCGACGCTCCGAAGCCCCAAGGATCATCCACCTGGACCTTTTCGGCATTCCGCCACGTGATGTAGACGTTCCAGAAGAACGGAATCAGGGAAGCGCCGAGCACGAAGGATGCCACCGTGGAGAACTGGTTCATCCAGGTGAAGTTGTCCTCAGGCAGGTAGTCGGCGTAGCGACGGGGCATGCCCATGACGCCGAGCCAGTGCTGGATCAGGAAGGTGCCGTGGAAGCCCAGGAACAGCAGCCAGAAGTGGATCTTGCCCAGGCGTTCGTTGAGCATCTTGCCGGTCCACTTGGGCCACCAGAAGTAGAACCCGGCGAACATGGCGAACACGACAGTGCCGAACACCACGTAGTGGAAGTGCGCAACCACGAAGTAGGAGTCCGATACGTGGAAGTCCAGCGGCGGGGAAGCCAGGATGATGCCTGTCAGGCCACCGAAGAGGAACGTGATGAGGAAGCCGATGCTCCACAGCATGGGGGTCTCGAAGGTCAGCGACCCCCGCCACATGGTACCGATCCAGTTGAAGAACTTCACGCCGGTGGGCACCGCGATGAGCATGGTCATGAACGAGAAGAACGGCAGCAGGACTGCGCCGGTGACGTACATGTGGTGGGCCCAGACGGTCACGGATAGGGCAGCAATGGCGATGGTTGCGTAAACCAGGCCCTTGTAACCGAAGATCGGCTTGCGGCTGAACACGGGGAAGATCTCAGAGACGATACCGAAGAAGGGCAGCGCAATGATGTATACCTCGGGGTGTCCGAAGAACCAGAACAGGTGCTGCCAGAGGACTGCACCGCCGTTCGCGGGATCGAAGATGTGCGCACCGAACTTCCGGTCCGCGCCGAGGGCGAAGAGGGCCGCGGCCAGCGGCGGGAAGGCCATGAGCACCAGGATCGCCGTGATCAGGGTGTTCCAGGTGAAGATGGGCATCCGCCACATGGTCATGCCCGGGGCGCGCATGCAGATGATGGTGGTGATGAAGTTGACCGCGCCGAGGATGGTGCCGAAGCCGGACAGTGCCAGGCCGAATACCCACAGGTCACCGCCGATGCCAGGGGTGAACGTGGTGTCGGAGAGCGGCGCGTAGGCGAACCAGCCGAAGGACGCAGCACCCTGGGGGGTGATGAAGCCCGACACTGCGATGGTGGAGCCGAAGAGGAAGAACCAGAACGCGAGGGCGTTCAGGCGCGGGAACGCGACGTCGGGGGCGCCGATCTGCAGCGGCATGATCACGTTGGCGAACCCGGCGAAGAGCGGGGTGGCGAACATCAGGAGCATGACGGTGCCGTGCATGGTGAACAGCTGGTTGTACTGTTCCTTGGTCTGCAGGATCTGCATGCCGGGTTCGAAGAGCTCGGCACGGATCAGCAGCGCCATCACGCCGCCGAGGCAGAAGAACACAAACGATGCGATCAGGTACATGTACCCGATGGTTTTGTGGTCTGTGGAGGTGATCCAGTTGACGACGATGCGTCCCTTGGATTTTGGTACCACGGGCGCCGACAGGGCTCCCGCGGGTGCGGATTGGGTGTACGTAGCCACGTCGCTCCCCTTACTTGGTTTCGTTCAGGTTCGGGTTGCGGTCGTACTCAGCACCAAGCAGGCCGGTGTTGCCTTCAGCCTTGAGCTGGTCCATGTGTGCCTGGAATTCGGTTTCCGACACCACCTTGACGCGGAACAGCATTTCGGAGTGGTACTCGCCGCAGAGTTCGGCACACTTGCCGTCGTAGGTGCCCTCTTTAGTGGGGGTGAACCGGATGTAGTTGGTCTTGCCGGGGATCATGTCGCGCTTCTGCAGGAAGGCGGGAACCCAGAAGGAGTGGATGACATCGCGGGAATTTAGTTCGAGGTCAACGGACTTGTTGACCGGCAGGTACAGCGTCGGAAGCTGTTCCATGTCGATGTTGTTGCCGGTCAGGTGGGCCTGGACACCGGCCTCGTGGAGGTCTTCCTGGATGACGTCGCCGGACTTGTAGTTGAAGTCCCACGCCCACTGCTTGCCGCGGACGTCGACGACGACGTCGGCAGGCTGCGAACGGTCATCGATCGCCTGCTGGTCACGGTCGGTGAAGTAGAAGAACACCAGGACCATGAAGATCGGGATGGTGAGGTAGAAGACCTCGAGGGGAAGGTTGAAGCTGGTCTGCCGCGGGAAGCCCACGGTTCCCTTGCGGCGGCGGTAGGCCACCAGGCACCAGATGATCAGGCCCCAGGTAATGGTGCCCACCACGAGCGCAGCAATCCATGAGTTGACCCAGAGGTCCATGATGCGGTCGGTGTTGCTGGTGGTGCCACGTTCAGTGGGCATCCACCCTTTCTCTACCTCTGGCGAACATCCGGTCAAAACCAACGCGCCGGCAATAGCCAAGCTTGAGATCGTTGTGATCGTTTTGCGTCGGCTGCCGGTTCGGTTCTGCGAACTCACAGACGGCCCTTCCTACTTGTTGCTGTTGTCCGGGCTGCCATGGGCGCTCCGGGCACACTAAAAGTTTTACTACTCGGTGTAGAGCTTACCGCTCTGCCGGGCGTTTCGCCCACATGTCAGCGCCGAGCCTCCGTGCCGTTTTGGACGGCGGGAGGCTCGGCGCGGACATCGGGCGAAATAACCGGGTTAGTGGAACGAATCACCGCAGGCGCAGGAGCCTCCGGCGTTCGGGTTGTCGATGGTGAAGCCCTGCTTCGAGATGGTGTCCTCGAAGTCGATGCTGGCTCCGCTGAGGTACGGAACGCTCATCTTGTCCACGACGACCTCAACTCCGTCGAAGTCACGGACGGCGTCGCCGTCGAGGAGCCGCTCGTCGAAGTAGAGCTGGTAGATCAGCCCCGAGCAGCCGCCGGGCTGCACAGCCACGCGGAGCCGCAGGTCCGTGCGGCCTTCCTGCTCGAGGAGGCTGCGTACCTTGCCTGCAGCGACGTCGGTCAGGTCAACCTCGTGAACGGGCAGTTCTTCACTGGCCGCAGCGGTGGTCGCGGTGCTGTTTTCGTTGGTTGCGGTGCTCATTGGCCTACCTTCTTAGGACGGTCTGGCGGCGCCGCGTAACGGCGCCTGCCCCTACGGATACGGTATGGGCTATAGCTACATGCTACGCGCGGCAGTCCTGTAGCTCTAACTCCTGACGTAACCGTCAAAACCTGCCGGTTGTTCCCTGGGAGCGCCGCCTAGGCCAGGCCTTCGCTGTTGAGCCGGGCCAGCATCAAAGCTTCAGCCAGGACGGCGTTGCGGAAGTCCCCGATGTGCAGGGATTCATTGGCGCTGTGGGCGCGGGAATCAGGGTCCTCCACACCCGTGACCAGGATCTGCACGTCGGGGTAGACCTCCGTCAGGTCGGCGATGAACGGGATGGAACCGCCTATTCCGGTTTCGACGGCGGGAACTCCCCAGGCCTCGCCCAAGGCCCACATGGCCAGCGAAGCGGCCGCCGAAGAGGTGTCGGTGCGGAACGGATTCCCGGCCTCCCCCGGCGTGAAGACCACCTTCGCGCCGAAGGGGGCGTTCGCTTCCACGTGGCGGCGTACCGCTTCCATGGCGTCCGACGGCACCTGGCCCGGCGCCAGTCGGAGGCTGAACTTGGCCCGCGCCCGCGGAATCAGGGTGTTCGAGGCAACATCGACGGCGGGCGCGTCGAACCCGATGATCGACAACGCAGGTTTGGTCCACAGCCGTGAGGCGATGCTTCCGGTGCCGGCCAGGCGCACTCCGTCCAGGACCGACGCATCGGCGCGGTAGTCGGCCTCGGGCATCTCGACGGACGCCGTGTCGGTGGCGACCAGCCCCTCGATCGCGACGTTCCCGTCGTCGTCGTGGAGGGTGGCGATCAGGCGGGACAGCAGGGTCGGTGCGTCGAGGACAGGGCCGCCGAACATGCCCGAATGCACGGCATGTTCGAGGACCTGGACTTCGATGACGCCGTCAACCAGTCCGCGGAGGCTGGTGGTCAGGGCAGGTATCCCGACTTTCCAGTTGCTGGAATCCGCAACCACGATGACGTCAGCGCGCAGCAGTTCGCGGTTGGCCTCCAAGAAGGAACGGAACGTTGGCGAACCGGCTTCCTCCTCGCCTTCGATGAAGAAGGTCACGCCGAGTCCGAGGGAGTCGGAAAAGACCTCGGAGACGGCGGCATACGCGGCAATGTGCGCCATGATGCCGGCTTTGTCGTCGGCGGCGCCGCGCCCGTACAGCCGGCCGTCCTTTTCGACGGCGGTGAACGGTGCGGTCTCCCACAGGGCTTCGTCACCAACAGGCTGGACGTCGTGGTGGGCGTAGAGCAGGATGGTCGGCTTCCCTTCCGCCGCAGGGCGCCGGGCGACGACGGCGGGGCCGCCGGGGGCGCCGTCCTCCTTGTTGACGGTCAGGACCTGGACCTCGGGCAATCCTGCTTCACGGACAAGGGCGGCGACAGCGTCCGCGCTGCGTTCAAGCGGGGTACGGTCAAAACTGGGCCAGGCAATGCCTGGAATGGCCACCAGATCCTTGAGCCGGGCCAGGGTCTGGTCAAAGGACCGGTCTACCGCCGAACGGAGATCGTCCGTCCAGCCGGCAGCGCCCTGTCCCGATGTTTCTGAAGTGCTGTGCGGGGTGGCCGCAGGTGATGAAGTCATGGCCAAAACATTACCCCCGTCACATTCGGCCGCAGGCCGCCGGCAGCCGGGCGGACAGGCGGCGGGTGGGTTCCCGCAAGGTATTCTGGTCAGGTGTTCGGACGTAGAAAAGAAGCGCCCTCGGCGCAGGAAACAGTAGACCAGCAGGCAGCGGAAGCGGCGGCCCGGCAGAACAGCGTGGTGGGCAAGGGTGCCCCGACCCCCACCCGGAAGGCCCAGGAAGCTGCCCGCAAGCGTCCGCTGGTGCCGGAGGACCGCAAGGCGTCCAAGGCCGCCGAACGCCAGGCGGTCCAGGACCAGCGCTTGAAGATGCGCCGCGCGCTGGACACCGGAGACGAGAAGTTCCTCCCGCTGCGTGACAAGGGGCCGCAAAAGCGCTTTGCCCGCGACTATGTGGACGCGCGCTTCAATCTCGGCGAATACCTGATGTTCGGCGCGCTGCTCTTTGTCCTGGTGTCCTTGGTGGTTCCGGCCTCCAGCGACATGATGGTCTACGTGCTCGGCGCGTTCTGGGTAATGTTCCTGGCGGTCTTCGTTGACGTTTTCATCCTCTCCCGCAAGCTCCGGAAGACCCTGGCCCAGAAGTTTGGTGAGGTGGAACGCGGAACGGTCTGGTACGGCTCCATGCGCTCCCTGCAGTTCCGCAAGCTGCGCCTGCCCAAACCGCAGGTTGGCCGCGGACAGTACCCGTCCTGACGCGCGGGACCACTTAAACGCAGGAACCCCGGTGGTCAGCCCACCGGGGTTCCTGCGTTTAACGTTGAGGGTCAGCGGCGGCGGCGCTTCGCCAGCTGCCTGTTGATCCGTGCGGCCCAGAACGGTCCTTCGTACAGGAACGCGGTGTATCCCTGCACCAGGGTGGCTCCTGCGTCAAGCCTGTCCTGAACGTCCTGGGCGGACTCCACGCCACCGACCGACACCAAGGCCAGCGCATCATCAGTGGCGTCTTTGAGCCGCTTCAACACCTCCAGTGAGCGCTGCTTCAGGGGGGCCCCGGACAGTCCGCCGGCTCCGCACTTTTCCACGTCGCCGGCGGCCGAGGAGAGCCCCGTCCTGGCGATCGTCGTATTGGTGGCGATGATGCCGTCCAACTTCAGGTCCAGTGCCAGCCGGGCAACGTCGTCGATGTCTTCATCGCTCAGGTCCGGGGCGATCTTCACCAACAGCGGGACGTGCCGCCCGGCGGCGCGGTCGGCTTCCTGCCCCACGGCAACCAGGAGCGGGCGGAGCGTTTCCACGTCCTGGAGCAGCCGCAACCCCGGAGTATTGGGGGAACTGACGTTCACCACCAGATAGTCGGCGGCGGGGGCCAGGCTGCGGGCGCTGACCAGGTAGTCGTCCACGGCGTCGGCCAGCTCCACCACCTTCGTCTTGCCGATATTCACACCGATGACGGGACGAACGTCCGGGTACCGGCGCTGAAGTGCTGCGCGCGCGGCCTTGAGCCGGGGCGCGACAGCTGCGGCGCCGTCGTTGTTGAATCCCATCCGGTTGATCACGGCCCTGTCCTGGACCAGCCGGAAAAGCCGGGGCTTCTCATTGCCGGGCTGCGCCTGGCCGGTGATGGTCCCCACCTCCACGTGGCCGAATCCAAGCTCGCTGAGGGCTTCGATGCCAAGCCCTTCTTTATCGAACCCCGCAGCAAGGCCGAATGGGGAGGGGAAAGTTACGCCAAAAGCGGTGGTCCGCAGCGACGGCGCGGGAGCCGTCAGCTTCTGCAGTACCCTTCCCGCGCCGGTGGCATGCGCGAGCCGGATCCCCTTGAATCCGATTTTGTGGGCGCGCTCGGCGTCCATCCATGAAAAGGCCAGCTTGAAGAAAGTGGGATAAACGCGCATGCCTCCAGTTTCCCGTCTGGTGGCGTCCCACACCAAAACGGAGAAGCGCCCTGGCAGGCGGCCGTACCCGCCACGCCGGATTAGCATGAGGGCATGCACTGGCAGCAGGACATCCTGGGTGGGGACTTCGAGTCGTGTTCCTTCGTGGCCACCGGTGCCGACGGCGTGGAGCGGACGGCAACCTTGGTCCGGCTCCGGCCGGCCAAGGATGTGGGCGCTCCGGATGGCCCCCGCCGGTCAGTGCTGTTCCTTCACGGGTGGAGCGACTACTTCTTCAACGCAGACCTGGCCTATTTTTGGGCGCGGGCCGGGTACGACTTCTATGCGCTGGACATGCACAACCACGGGCGCAGCCTGCGGCCGGATTTCCCGGGCGGCTACGTTGGCGACCTGGCCGCCTATGACGCGGAAATACAGCAGGCGTTCCGGCTCATCGCCCTTGCCGGCGGGCCAGGGCCTGCGGCACTGATGGGACACTCCACCGGCGGTCTGGTGGCGGCGCTGTGGACGAGCCGCCACCCCGGGGCCGTGTCGCAACTGATCCTCAACAGTCCTTGGCTGGAGATGCACGGGAGCGCACTGGTGCGCCGCGCCGCGTCAGGCATGGTGGGGCCGGTGGCCCGCTTCCGGCCCCAGGCGGTGCTCCGGCTTCCACCGCGGGGCCACTACTGGCGCACCATCAGCAGTGCGGCCGACGGCGAGTGGCCGCTTGACGAGCGGTACCGCCCGCGCATGGCATTCCCGGTGCGTGCGGGCTGGTTGAGGGCCGTGCTCGCCGGCCACGCCCGGGTGGCACAGGGACTCGGGATCCAGGTGCCCATCCTGGTGCTGCTGTCCGCGGGAAGCGCCAACGGGCTCTTCTGGTCGGAGGACATGCGGCGGACCGATGCGGTGCTGGACGTGGCGATCATCGGCGCGCGTGCCCTGACCCTGGGCACCACAGTGACCGTGGAACGAATTGACGGCGCCCTGCACGACGTCTTCCTGTCCCCTGAGCCGATTCGAACCGATGCCTACGCGCGGCTGGCACGCTGGCTGCGGGCTTACGGCTGAGGCCGTTCCGCTTCTGACCCGGCCGGTGCGGCGGCGTCGACAGCCCCACCGTAGCGGCGGTCCCGGCGCGCATATTCTTCGACGGCGGCCCACAGGGTGCGCCGGTCCACGTCCGGCCAGAGCGTGTCCATGAAGACGAACTCGGCGTAGGCGGACTGCCAGAGCAGGAAGTTGGACAGCCTTTGCTCACCCGAGCTGCGCAGGAAGAGATCCACGTCCGGCAGGTCCGGCTCGTCGAGGTACTTCTGGATGGTCCGTTCAGTGATGGAACCCGGTTTGAGCCGTCCCGCGGCCACATCCGCGGCTATCGCCGACACCGCGTCCGTGATCTCAGCACGGCCGCCGTAATTAACACACATGGTCAAATTACAGGTGCTGTTGGCCGCCGTGAACTCCTCGGCTTCCTCCAGTTCGCGGATCACGGACCCCCACAGCCGGGGCCGCCGGCCTGCCCAGCGGATCCGAACGCCCCACTCGTCCAGCTGGTTACGCTGCCTGCGCAGCACATCCTTGTTAAATCCCATCAGGAAGCGGACTTCTTCCGGAGACCTGCGCCAGTTTTCCGTAGAGAATGCGTAAACACTGACGTACTCGATCCCGAGTTCGATGGCACCGGCCATGACGTCAAGGAGGGCCGGTTCCCCCGCCTTGTGCCCTTCGATCCGGGGAAGGCCCCGCTGGTTGGCCCAGCGGCCGTTGCCGTCCATCACGATAGCCACGTGCCGGGGAATGAATTCCGCCGGGACGGTGGGCGCCACCTCGCCTGAAGGATGCGGGTAGGGTGCCGTTACCGGATGGGTCCGCCTGCGGGCTGCATTGTTCTTCTTACCCATGGCCACTGTCAGGTACGCTCCACGTGTTTGAGGGATTTCAGGACTCGTTCCAAATGCCATTGCAGGTACGCCGCCACCAGGCCCGCCGCTTCCTTGCGGTGCTGGGCCAACGATGCGTCCGCCGTCGTCCAGTCCCCGGTCAGCAGGGCAGCGAGCAGGCTGACGGTCTCGGGCGCCGGGGCCGGGGACCCGGGGGGCCGGCACTGGGCACACACCATGCCGCCAAGGGGTGCCGAAAATGCCGAATGCGGCCCCGGCGCGCCGCAGCGGGAACAATCAGTGAAGCTCGGCGCCCATCCGCCAGTGGACAACGCACGCAGGAGGTAGGAGTCCAGGATCAGGCCGGCAGCATGTTCATCCCGGCTCAACGCAGCCAGGGCACCCACGAGCAGGTTGTACTGCGCCGTGCCGGCCTCGCCGTCGACGTCCGTCAGCTTCTCCGCAGTCTCGGTCATGGCGGCGGCCACCGTGTACCGACCGTAGTCCGCTGCGATGCTGCCGCCGTAGGCACCCTTTGCCACCGCCTGGGTGACGATATCAAGGGTTCGCCCGGAAACCAGTTGCAGGTCAGCGACCATGAACGGTTCAAGCCGGGCACCGAACCGGCTGCTGGTGCGGCGTACGCCTTTGGCGACTGCCCGGACCTGGCCGTGGTGCTTCGTGAGGAGCGTGATAATCCGGTCTGCCTCGCCCAGCTTGTGGGTGCGGAGCACCACGGCGTCGTCCCGGTACGCCCGGGAGGCAAAAGACTGTTGGACCACGCTCTATCTTCCCATCCTGCCCGGCCGTAGGTCGCCAGGACGCGGTTGTGCCGCCGGCGGAACCGGCGGCACAAACCTCCCAGGTGTCAGGCCTGGGCGTCGCGGATGGCGCGGTTGACGGCCGAAATGACGGCCTTCAGCGACGACATGCTGGTATTGGCGTCGATGCCGACACCCCACAGGACCCGCTCCCCCACTGCGCACTCGACGTACGCGGCAGCCATGGCGTTGCCGCCTTCGGACAAGGCATGTTCGCTGTAGTCCAGCACCCGGACGTCCACGCCGTCATCGTGCAGGATGCTCAGCAACGCGGCGATCGGACCGTTGCCGGTACCGGTGCGCCGGACCTGCGCGCCATCAATGGTGAGCGAGGCGTGAAGCGTCATGCCGCCGTCGTCATCTGTTTCCGTCTTGACGGCACCCAGCGAGTAGCGGCCCCACTGTCCGTCGGCCTGGCCGGAGGGCAGGTACTCGTCCTGGAAGATCTGCCAGAGCTGGGCCCCGCTGACCTCCCCGCCGACAGTGTCGGTGCGGCGCTGGATGACGCCGGAGAACTCAATCTGGGCACGGCGCGGCAGGTCCAGGCTGTGCTCGTTCTTGAGCAGGTAGGCAACGCCGCCCTTGCCGGACTGGGAATTGACGCGGATCACGGCTTCGTAGCTGCGGCCCAGGTCCTTGGGGTCCACCGGCAGGTACGGCACCTGCCAGGTGAAGTCGTCCACGGCCTTTCCGGCCGCAGCGGCATCGCGCTCCAGGGCTTCGAAACCCTTCTTGATGGCGTCCTGGTGGGAGCCGGAGAATGCGGTGAACACCAGGTCGCCGCCGTAGGGGGACCGCTCCGGGACGGGCAGCTGGTTGCAGTACTCCACGGTCCGGCGGACGTCGTCAATATTGGAGAAATCGATCATGGGATCGATCCCCTGGACGAACAGGTTCAAGCCCAGCGTCACCAGGTCCACGTTGCCGGTCCGCTCGCCGTTGCCGAAGAGGCAGCCTTCGATGCGGTCGGCGCCGGCCATGTATCCCAGCTCCGCGGCGGCGACACCGGTGCCGCGGTCGTTGTGCGGGTGCAGGGACAGGATGATTCCCTCGCGCGGGTGCAGGTGGCGGCTCATCCACTCAATGGAGTCGGCGTAGACGTTGGGCGTCGCCATTTCAACCGTGGCGGGGAGGTTGATGATGACCTGGCGGTCGGCGGACGCCTCGAACACATCGGCGACGGCGTTGCAAACGCGGACGGCGTACTCAAGTTCCGTGCCGGTGAAAGACTCCGGCGAATACTCGTAGGTCACGTGCGTGTCAACGAGCGTTTCCTCATACTTTTTGCAAAGCCTCGCACCCTGCAGGGCGATGTCCAGGATTCCGTCCTGGTCCTGGTTGAACACCACACGGCGCTGCAGGACCGACGTGGAGTTGTACAGGTGCACGATGGCCTGCTTGGCGCCCACCAGGGACTCGTAGGTCCGCTCGATCAGGTGCTCGCGGGCCTGGGTCAGGACCTGGATGGTGACATCGTCAGGAATATGGTTTCCCTCAATGAGCTGGCGGACAAAGTCGAAGTCCGTCTGCGACGCGGACGGGAAACCGACCTCGATTTCCTTGTAGCCCATGCGGACCAGCAGGTCGAACATCTTCATCTTGCGCGCCGGGCTCATGGGATCGATCAGGGCCTGGTTGCCGTCCCGCAGGTCCACCGCGCACCAGCGCGGGGCTTTGGTGATGACCTTGTCCGGCCAGGTGCGGTCCGGCAGTTCGACCTTGATCTGGTCCTGGAACGGGGTGTACCGGTGGGCAGGCATTCCGGAGGGCTTTTGTGCGTTACGCATGATGTTCGTGGCCTTTTCTATCGATCTTCAGTGAAAGGGTGGCCGGGCAACACAAACTCCGCAGCGAGGGTGGGCCGTGCGCTAGATAGCGTCTGTGGCCTCGCCGCGGCAGCTAAGGAGAAGGAGCTCTGCACGCACACTTTGAGCGTAACACGGGTGCGTAAGATGAAAGGGCACTACCGTCCGTAAAGTCCAGCATGCAGACGCCTCCGTGTTCGCCCGGCAGCGGCGTCGCAGCAAAAAGGAGTTTCAGTGCCCATTTCGGGGATCGATCTGTCCACCATTGATCACACAGTCCGGCCGCAGGATGACCTGTACCAACATGTGAACGGCGCCTGGTTGAAAGCCACCGAGATTCCCGACGACCGGCCCCTGGAAGGTACGTTCACTGCCCTCCGTGACGGGTCCGAGATCGCCGTCCGGGACATTATCGAGGAAGCGGCGGCCAAGGGCGCGGATGCCACGGGCATCGAACGGAAGATCGGCGACCTCTACAACAGCTTCATGGACGAGGCAACTGTTGAGGGCAAAGGCCTGGAACCCATCCGGGCCCGGCTGGCCGAAGTCTTCGCCACCGCGTCAGTCGAAGAGCTCATGGCGCTGGCCGGCCGGCTCTTCCGCGCCGACGTCGGCGGCCTCTTCTACATCTACCCGGCACCGGACGCGGGTAATCCGGACCGGGTCCTGCTCTACACCGGCCAGGGCGGCCTGGGCCTGCCCGACGAGTCCTACTACCGCGAAGAGAAGTTCGCTCCCATTGTCTCGGCATACACCGGACACGTGGGGAAGATGTTCGAACTGGCCGGCGTGGCTGATCCGAATGGTGCGGCTGACCGGGTGGTCCGGCTGGAAACGAAACTCGCCGCCCACCACTGGGACAACGTCACCCTGCGGGATCCGCAGAAGACCTACAACCTGAAAACGGCAGATGAAGCCGCTGCGCTCTTCCCGCTTTTGGGTACCTGGTTTGAGGCAGCCGGGATTGAGCCGGCCAAACGGGCCGAAATCGTGGTGAGCACGCCTGACTTCTTTTCGGGGGCCACCGCGCTCCTGGACGAAGTGCCGCTTTCCACGTGGCAGGAATGGCTGGCGATGCGCGTCGTCAGCGCCGCCGCACCCTACTTGTCCTCGCCGTTCGTGGACGCCAACTTCGCGTTCTACGGCACCACGCTCAGCGGCACCCCGCGGAACAAGGACCGTTGGAAGCGGGGGGTCGCGGTGGTCGAATCCGGTCTGGGCGAGGCCGTGGGCCAGATTTATGTGGCACGGCATTTCCCCGAAACCCACAAGGCCCGGATGCAGACCCTGGTGGCAAACCTGACCGAGGCCTACCGCCGGAGCATCAACGATGTCGCCTGGATGGGTGAGGACACCAAGGCGGAGGCCCTCCGCAAGCTTTCGGCCTTCCGTGCCAAGATCGGCTTCCCGGACGAGTGGATCGACTACTCAGCCGTCGAAATCAAGCCCGATGACCTGCTGGGCAACGTGGAGCGCGCCCACAACGCCGATGTGGACCGGCACCTGGATGAGGTGGGCAAACCCGTGGACCGCAACAAGTGGCTGATGACGCCGCAGACGGTCAACGCCTACTACCACCCGATGATGAACGAAATTGTGTTCCCGGCAGCCATCCTGCAGCCGCCCTTCTTCACGGCCGACGCCGACGACGCCGTCAACTATGGCGGCATTGGTGCGGTGATCGGGCACGAGATCGGCCACGGTTTCGATGACCAGGGTTCCCAGTTCGACGGCGGCGGGGCGCTCCGCAACTGGTGGACGGACGAGGACCGCCAGGCATTCGAGGCCCTGACGGCCCGGCTCGTGGCGCAGTATGACGCCCTGTCCCCCACCGCGGCACCCGGCCACCACGTCAACGGCAGGCTCACGCTGGGCGAGAACATCGGCGACCTGGCAGGGCTCACCATCGCCTACAAGGCTTACCTGATCAGCCTGGACGGTAAGGAACCCGACGTCCTGGACGGCTTCACCGGGCAACAGCGCTTCTTCGCCTCCTGGGCCGCGGGCTGGCGCCAGGTCATCCGCCAGGAGGAAGCCGTCCGTCGCCTGGCCACGGACCCGCATTCCCCGAACGAATTCCGCACCAACGCGATCGCCAAGAACCTTGACGCATTCCATGAGGCATTCGACGTGACGGAGGCTGATGGCATGTGGATGCCCGCCGCTGACCGCGTCAGCATCTGGTAGCGGCCGCGCGGGATTCCGGGCAAACAGCAGGCCCCGCCGGTACCGGCGGGGCCTGCTGTTCGTTTACGGGAGCCTTCGCCTGCTCCGGGCAAGGCGCTGCCTGCTACTGCCGGACGATCAGTGCAGGGTTGGCCTGCTGGCAGACCTTGTCCCCTGCGGTCTGGTTGACGATGTCAGACGGCAGCGCGGGCGCGCCGGAACCGAAGGCAGTGCCGGTGGTGAAGTCACTGCCCACGTACACCTGTACGCCCTGGATGGCCGGCAGCGGAATTACCTGCTCGGCTGGAATGCCCAGCAGGGCGGCGACGTCGGTGGCCACGTCGGCGAAGTTGGGGCCGTAGTAAACGGCCGTCTTGGCCACCGGCTGTGCCTGGAACTGCGACGTTGCGGCGAAGCCGCCGCTGACCAGGGCCTGCACAAGTTCCTGCGCCCTGCCGGGGACGCCACTGCCATTGGCAACGGTGACGGGCTGGATCGCCTTGTTGTAGGGGGGTACCGGCGCCGCTGTCTCCGTCGGCGAGGGCGTTGGCGTGGCAGACTCGCCAGGGGCCGGTGCCGTGGTGGTGGGTGCCGTCGGGTCGGTCAGGTCGACGTTCTTCCGGAGCGCGGAGAAAAGCTGGGCGCCCGCAGGTTCGGCGATCACCAGGCGGTTGGGGTCGGTGGGTGCCGGCGTGGTGGGCACGGCCACGAACGCAACCTTGCCGATGTCGATGTTCTTCAACCGGTTGCCGATGGTGAGGAGGGCCGGAACGGAGGCCAGGCCATCGTCCACTGTCAGGTTCTGGGTGACGACGTCGGCGATCTTGAGCATCCTCGCGGGGTCGGACAGCGTCCCCTCGTCCTTGATCTTGCGGGTCAGCGACGACAGGAACCCCTGCTGGGCCTTGATCCGGCCCAGATCGCCGCCGTCGGCGAACGCGTGCCGGGTCCGGAGGTAGGACAGGGCCATCTCGCCCTGGACGGACGATGTCCCGGCGGGGAGGCGAAGCCCCGAGTCGGGGTCGAAGACGGCGTCGCTGATGCATACCTCCACGCCACCGACGGCGTTGGAGAGCTCCTTGACGGCGTTGAAGTCGGCCATCATGAAGTGGTCCACCTGCATGCCGGTGAGTTTGTTGACGGTATCCACGGCACATCCGATGCCGGCCTCACCCATGGCCTCATTGATCATCACGCCACTGCGGGCAGGGTAGACCTTTTTGGTCTTCTGGTCGGTGCACTGCGGGATGTCGACCAGGAGGTCACGCGGGAAGCTGATGACGTTGACGCGCTTGTTGTCCTCGGAAATGTCCATCAGCATCATCACGTCCGACTTGCCATAGCCGGTGGAATCGTCAGCGGACCCGTACTGGGAGTTCTTCCCGTCCCGGGTGTCCGAGCCGAGAATCAGGATCTGCATCCGGCCCGTGGCATCATTGGCAGGCGATTCGGTACTGCCACCGCCGGCGTTCAATGGGGCCTTGGAAATGTTGCCCTGCAGCCGGAAGAACCAGAAGCCGGCAAAAGCGATCCCGCCCACCAAGACTGCGGCCACCACGCCGGTGAGGATCTTCAGCCACAGGGGCATGGTGCGCAGCGGCCCCAGGTGGCGCGCCGCCCCTGCGGCACCGCCGTCCGCGTGCCGGGATACCGGTCCCGGTCCGGCTGAGAGGTCAGCCTCGTTGTCGCGTTCGTCGCGGCCTCGACCCACGTGGTGAACCTTCCTCTTAGTACAAAGTCCGGTCCATTTTAGTGGTCCAGTCTGGAGATGCGGCAGGACGGCTCCATTGGGCGCCCTGGGGGCTGCTCAGAAACCCAGTTTGACCAGTTGCTTCGGGTCGCGCTGCCAGTCCTTGGCTACCTTGACATGGAGGTCGAGGTAGATGCGGGTTCCCAAGAGCGCTTCGATACCCTTTCGGGCGTTGGTGCCCACTTCACGCAATCGGCTGCCGCCCTTGCCGATAATGATGGCCTTCTGCGAGGGCCGTTCCACGTAAAGGTTGACCCGGACGTCCAGCAGCGGGTTGTCATCGGGACGGTCTTCCCGCGGGACGATCTCCTCGACGACGACAGCCAGGGAGTGGGGAAGCTCATCCCGGACGCCTTCCAGCGCCGCCTCGCGGATCAGTTCGGCCACCATGACGGCCTCGGGCTCGTCCGTGAGCTCACCGTCCGGGTACAGCGGAGGCGACGGCGGCATGTGGCTGATCAGCACGTCGGCCACGGTTTCCACCTGGAAACCGTCAGCGGCTGAGACGGGCACGATGTCTTTCCAGCCGTCCTCCCCCATCACCTCGCGGCCCAGGGCCGCAACGGCGAGGAGCTGCTCAGTCAGAGCCTGCTTGTCCACCAGGTCAGCTTTGGTGACGATGGCGATGACGGGTTTGCGCCCGACGGCGGCAAGCTGTGTGGCGATGAACTTGTCACCGGGGCCGATCTTCTCGTTGGCCGGCAGGCAGAATCCGATGGCGTCAACTTCGGACAGGGTGTCGGCGACGAGGTCGTTGAGGCGCTTGCCCAGCAGCGTGCGTGGCCGGTGCAGTCCAGGGGTGTCCACAAGGATCAGCTGGGCGTCTTCACGGTGGACGATGCCCCTGATGGTGTGCCGCGTGGTCTGCGGTTTGGCCGAGGTGATGGCCACCTTCTTGCCCACCAGCGCGTTGGTCAGGGTGGACTTGCCCGCGTTCGGCCTGCCGACGAGGATCGAAAACCCTGCGCGGAAGCCGCCGAAATCGTCCGGCGCCGCGTCCTTATTTTTCTTGCTCACGTGGAACTCCCTGCTGGGTTGTTTCGGCCTCTTCCAGGAGGCCTTCAAAGTCAGTCTCTACTCTTGGTACGGGCGCCGCAATGATGTGGCTGACCCTGTTGCGCCGGCCTTCCAGCCGCTCAGCGCGAAGGGACACTCCCTGTACTTCCACGCTGCTGCCCACGATCGGGACCCGGCCAAGTGCCTTGGCCAGCAAGCCACCGACGGTGTCCACCTCGTCGTCGTCGAGCTCCAGGTCGAAAAGTTCGCCGAGATCGTCGATGCCCATCCTGGCGCTGACCCGGTAGGAGCCGTCACCCAGCGCCACAGCCTCGGCACTTTCGGTGTCGTATTCGTCCACGATCTCGCCGACGATTTCCTCGATCAGGTCTTCCAGCGTGACCAGGCCTGCGGTACCGCCGTACTCGTCGATCACGATTGCCACGTGGGTGGATTCCTTCTGCAATTCGCGCAGGAGGTCACTGACGGGTTTGGACTCGGGCACGTAGCGCACTTCCCGGGCCAACGCCTCAACGACGGGTGGCTCCTCACCGGTTTCCAGCTGGTGGATGACCGCGGCAACGTCCTTGAGGTAGATGATGCCCAGGATGTGGTCGGTGTTTTCGCTGATCACCGGGATCCGTGAATATCCGGAGCGGAGGAACAGTGACATCGCCTGGTGAAGGCTGGAACCGGCGTCGATGCTGACGATGTCGGTCCGCGGCACCATCACGGCCCTGACCAGGGTGTCGCCGAAGTCGAAGACCGACTGGATCATCTCCGCCTCGGTGTCCTCGATCATGTCCGATTCACTGGCCCGGTCCAAGAGCTCACGGAATTCCTGCTCACTGAAGAATGCGTCGTCCCCGCCCGGGGCTCCCGGGGCAGCGGAACTGCCGAGGGCCACGAGCCAGCCGGGAATGGGGCCCAGCACACTGGTGAGGAAACGGACCATCGGGGCGGTGAACCGCACCACGGTCGTGGAGTGCAGTCTCCCGAGCTGTCGGGGTGAGACACCTACGATCACGAACCCGAGAACGGCCATGATGCCGGTGGCTACGAGGCCTGCCAGCCAGACGTTGTCCAGGAGGCTGGCCGCCAGGACGGCCACTGCCACGGCCGAGGCCATCTCGAACCAGACACGCCAGAACCGGAGGGCCCGGGTATGTGCCACCGGCTCCGCGAGGATGCGGCGCATGGCCGTGCCGCGCCTTTTGTGCAGTGCCGCTTCCGCGTCGTGCCGGGGAAGGAAACTGAAGGCGGCTTCGGCCGCTGTCAGCAGGGCCGCGACGGCAAGGAAGACCAGTGCCACCGCGACGAGGAGCAGTTGCGTCACTGGGTCGTCTCGGCGGGTGCTTCTTTGCCGGTGAATCCGGTCAGGAGTTCGCGCTGCAGGCCGAACATCTCCGCTTTTTCCTCCGGTTCCGCATGGTCGTAGCCCAGCAGGTGGAGGATTCCGTGGGTGGTCAGGAGCAGCATTTCGTCCTGCAGCGAGTGGCCGGCGTTCCTGGCCTGGACCTTCGCCACCTGCGGGCAAATTGCGATATCGCCCAGCATGCCCTGGGGCGTGGGCCGACCCGGGGTTCCGGGCGTGAGTTCGTCCATGGGGACCGAGAGCACATCCGTGGCGCCGGGTTCGTCCATCAGTTCAATGTGCAGCTTTTCCATGGCCGGTTCGTCCACCAGGAGGATGGACAGCTCGGCCTGGGGATGGATGTAGAGCTGTTCAAAGATGTACCGCGATAATGCAACGAGTTCGGCTTCTTCGACGTGGACGCCGGACTCGTTGTTCACCTCGATGCTCACGCGTGTTCCCCCCGCTTTTCCCTGTTGACTGAGTGCTTGACGCGGTTCCGCTGGGCTTCGTCCCAGACGCTGTAGGCGTTGACGATGTCGCCGACCAAGCGGTGACGGACCACGTCCGCGGCGTCAAGGACGGAGAAGTTCACGTCCTCGATGCCCTGCAGAATTTCCTCCACGATCCGCAGCCCCGAACGCGTTCCAAACGGCAGGTCCACCTGGGTGACGTCTCCGGTGACCACCATCTTGGAGCCGAACCCGAGACGGGTGAGGAACATCTTCATCTGTTCCGGCGTGGTGTTCTGCGCCTCGTCGAGGATGATGAAGGCGTCGTTGAGTGTCCGGCCGCGCATGTAAGCCAGTGGTGCCACCTCGATGGTCCCGGCGGCCATCAGCCGAGGGATGGACTCGGGATCCATCATGTCGTGCAACGCATCGTAAAGCGGCCGAAGGTACGGGTCGATCTTGTCGCTCAGCGTTCCGGGCAGGAAGCCAAGGCGCTCCCCTGCCTCAACCGCAGGGCGGGTGAGGATGATGCGGCTGACCTCTTTTTGCTGCAGGGCCTGGACGGCTTTGGCCATCGCCAGGTAGGTCTTGCCGGTGCCCGCGGGCCCGATCCCGAAAATCACCGTATTGGCGTCGATCGCGTCGACGTAGTTCTTCTGGTTCAGCGTTTTGGGCCGGATGGTCCTGCCGCGGCTGGAGAGGATGTCATGGGTGAGGACGTCCACCGGGTTCTGCAGTGACTGGGTGCGCAGGAGCGCCACGAGCTGCTGCAGCACAGCAGGGGTGATCACCGTGCCGCGGGCCACGAGGCCACGGACCTCCTGGAGGAGCCGCATGATCCGGGGGACGTCGCTGGCCGGTCCGCTGATGGAGAGCTCGTTGCCGCGCACGTGGAAGTTGACGTCCGGGAACTGGACTTCGATGAACCGCAACGCCTCATCGTGGCTGCCAAGTGATTGAACCATCTGGTCCGAGTTCTCAAACAGGACAACTTCGGTCCTGGTGCCCGGCAGTGAGTGGGGAAACTCCCCCGGGCTGCCGTCGCCTATGTTGAGCCGGCGCTTACCATTCGCTGATTCAGTCATGGTGCTGGCCCGCAGGCCTGTGGTCCCCTCGAAGTTCTTCAATCCAATTTTCCGTGCCGGAAAGGGGCGCCCGTTGCACGGTGCTCCTTGCCCAGCGATCCCATCATCTTACGCCAGCAGCAGGCGTCTGCGGCCACGGCCGGCTGCTGCCCATCACACAGGCACGGCCGTTTGGTATCAACTTCATATCGGCCTCATATCGTTCCCGTTGCAGTTGGGGCGTGAGGGCCACAGAACCGCTGCTGGGCTGCACCGCTGTGCAATGCTGGAAATCCAGCAACTGCTGGGACTCCAGGCCGCCAGGGGATCGGCCCGCCACGCCACGAAAGGACAAGGGCAGGACAGTGCCGGATACCTCTGTGCCCAAAAGGGCAGGCCGAACGATGGGCCCCTTGCGCCCGGCGGTCCTGGCAGGCGTCCTGGTGCTCGTTCCCATACTGGCCGGCTGCACCGCTGAGGGCGGCCCATCGCCCACCGGCACCCTCGCCTCTGTCCCGGCGTCCGGCGGGACCATGCCGGACGCACCGTCCACCAGCGCTCCGCTGGAGACCACCCAATCCTCCAACAAGGCGCCCGTGTACTGGATCGGCCGCAGCGGCGGCAACATTTTCCTGTACCGCGAATTCCGCGACGTCCCGGAGCAAGACAACCCGGTAACGCGTGCGTTGCGGGCCATGATGTCGGAGAAGCCGCTCGACCCCGATTTCTTCACGCCATGGCAGAATCCGGATAAGTTGGCCACCTCGATTTCAGGCAAAGACGTCATCACGGTGGACGTTTCGGCCGACGCGTTCAACAGCAACCTCGACGCCGACATGGCTGCCCGCGCCATCCAGCAACTGATTTATACGGCCACCGCGGCGGCCGCCAGTTCGGGGCTGATCGACACCAGCCAGCAGGTCCGGGTCCGGATCCTCGTGGACGGGCACACCGACTACGTCGCTTTCGGGAAGGTCCAGCTGGGCGCCCTGATGACCCGTGCTGCCGGCCTGGTGGCGCCGGTCTGGATCATTGATCCGCAGGAAAATACCGAAGTCCCGGCAGGAACCGTGAAGATCACGGGCCGCAGCACGTCGCCGGGAGCCAAGCTCCACTGGCAAATCCTGCAGGTTGCGGACAACGGTGGCGGCAAGACGCCTTTCCTGAGCGGCGAAACGACGGCGGCCGCGGAGCAGGGCCAGGCGGGGGTCTTCACACTGGCCCTTAACCTGCCGGCCGGTGACTATGAACTCCACGTGGCGCAGGCCGGATCCGGTGGAGAACCGGACCGGAACGAGGACACCCGGTCCTTTAGGGTGCGGTAGCCCAGCGTCCCAGGATATCGCTGGCCAGCACGACGGCGGCCGGGCCTGCAGTGGAGGACCGCAGGACGTGGTGCCCCAGCAGGGCCGTCACCGCGCCGTTGTCACAGAGCTTCGTCACCTCGCGGGGACTGATGCCGCCTTCGGGGCCAACAATCAGCAGGATCTCGCGGGGCCCGGTGCCCGCGCTCCCCTGCCATCCTTCCAGGACGGTGCGCAGGGGCCTGACAGCGTCTTCGTGCAAGATCACGGCCAGGTCCGCGGCGGCCACGGCGTTGCAGAGCCCGGACGTTTCAACGGCGTCCCGGACCTCGGGAATCCAGGCGCGGCGGGCCTGCTTGGCGGCAGCGGCAACCGCCGACCGCCACTTGGCATGGGCCTTGGCGGCCCGGTCCCCCTTCCAGCGGACGATGGACCGTTCCGACTGCCAGGGTATGACGGCATCGATGCCCAGTTCCGTTGCCGTCTCAATGGCCAGTTCGTCCCTGTCGCCCTTGGCCAGCGCTTGCGCCAGCACCAGCCGGACCTCGGGCCTGTCTTCGGCCACCACGGTCCCGCACTCCACTTCCAGTGCGGAGGACGACGCTGATGCCACCTTGCCGGTCATGCGCGCGCCGGCGCCGTCCACGATGTCCACGGCCTCCCCCGGCGACAAGCGCTTCACGGTGACTGCGTGCCGGGCTTCAGGGCCTTCCAGGACAAAGACCTGGCCGGGCGCCAGGCCGTCCAGCGAGCCGGGGCTGGCAAAGAATACGGGGTTGCTCACCGCTACAGGTTACCGAGCCGGTCCCGGAGCTTGGCGAACATCCCGCCGCTGGCAGCGAGCTTACCCTCGGTGATCTGTTCCCCACGGAGCTTGGCCAGCTGGCGCAGCAGGTCCTCTTGCGCGGCGTCGAGTTTGGCGGGAGTGTCCACTTGGAGGTGGACCTTCAGGTCTCCGCGCCCGTAGCCCCTCAGGTGGGTGACGCCCAGACCGCGGAGGGTAATGACCTCGCCGGACTGGGTGCCGGGCTTGACGTCGATCTCCTGGCTGCCGTCGAAGGTTTCCAGGCTGACGTCCGTGCCGAGGGCAGCCGCTGTCATGGGGATGTGCAAAGTGGCGTGCAGGTCATCGCCTTCGCGGACATAGGTGGCGTCGTTGTTGACCCGGATCTCCACGTAGAGGTCGCCTGCGGGGCCACCGGCGGGGCCGGCTTCGCCTTGCCCGGAGAGCTGGATGCGGGTTCCGGTGGCAACACCGGCAGGGACCTTGATGGTCAGTGAGCGGCGGCTGCGGATGCGGCCCTGGCCGCTGCATTCGTTGCAGGGATCCTTGATGACCGTGCCGAAGCCTTCGCAGGTGCCGCAGGGGGCCGCCGTCATGACCTGGCCAAGAATGGAGCGGACAGCACGCTGGACCTGGCCGCTGCCGCCGCAGATATCGCAGCGCTCGGGGTGCGTGCCGGGACGGCAGCACGATCCGTCGCAGGTGGGGCAGACGACGGCGGTGTCCACTTCGAGCTTCTTGTTGACGCCAAAGACGGCGTCGCGGAGGTCGATCCGGACGCTGATGAGCGCGTCCTGGCCCCTGCGCACCCGGGACGCCGGACCGGACGTGCCGCCGGCGCCGAAGAAGGTGTCGAAGATGTCCTGGAACGCGAACCCTTGGCCCGCGTAGCCCGCACCGCCGAAGCCGTTGTCCGTTCCGTTCTCATTGCCGGTGGTGTCGTAGATGCGGCGCTTCTGGGGGTCGGAGAGGACCTCGTAGGCGTGAGTGACTGCCTTGAAGCGTTCCGACGCGTCCGCCCCGGGGTTTACGTCCGGGTGGAGGGTGCGGGCCAGTTTGCGGTAGGCCTTTTTGATTTCTTCGCCCGTAGCTTCGGGGGAGACTCCAAGGACGTCATAGTGGCTGCTCAAAGTTCGTATCTCTTCCTTGTTGTACTGCGTGCCGTTGGGCCCGGTGTCCGGTCCCGTTGCCGGACGTGGTCCGGCAACGGAGGATCAGGGCCCCAAAATCCTGGAAAGGTAGCGGGCCACGGCCCTGACGGCGGCCATGGTGGTGGGGTAGTCCATCCGTGTCGGGCCAAGGATCCCTACCTTCGCGGCGCTGTCAGGGCCGTAGCCTGTGGCCACCACCGATGCCTCCGCGAGGCCGTCGTAAGGGTTCTCCCGTCCGATGCTGACGGCCACGCCGCGGTGGTCCTGTGCCATTTCGCTCAGCAGCCGCAGCATCACCACCTGCTCCTCGAGTGCTTCGAGCACCGGGCCGATGCTGAGTGGAAAGTCTACGTTGGACCGGGCCAGGTTGGCCGTTCCGGCCATGACCATCCGGTCTTCCCGGCTGCTCTGGGCCAAAACCTCCAGCCCAAGCGCGAGTGCGTGCGCGGCCTGGCGCTGAGGGTGCGGCGCGGCGGCGACGACGGCGGGCAAGGCCTGCGCGAGGTGGCTCAGCGACGTGCCGCCCAAGGCCCCGAGGAACCGGGTCCGCAACTCCGCCAGCGCCTCGTCACCGAGGTCCTGGCCGACGTCGATCACGCGCTGCTCGACTTTGCCGCTGTTGGCAATCAGCACCACGAGTACTTTGCGCGGTGCCAGCAGCACGAATTCGATGTGGCGGACCAGGGCCCTGCTCAAGTGCGGGTACTGGACCACTGCCACCTGGTTGGTCAGCTGGGACAGGAGGCGGACCGTGCGGTCCAGGACGTCGTCGAGGTCGTCCGCTCCTTCCAGGAGTGATTGGATGGCCCGCCGCTCTGCGGCCGACAGTGGCTTGACCGCCGAGATCTGGTCCACGAACAGGCGGTAGCCCTTGTCCGTGGGTATCCGCCCTGCGCTGGTGTGCGGCGCGGTGATCAGGCCCTCATCCTCCAGCGCCGCCATGTCGTTGCGGATCGTGGCGCTGGACACACCGAGATGATGGCGCTCCACCAGCGCCTTTGAGCCGACCGGCTCGCGGGAGTGGACGTAGTCCTCCACGATCGCCCGCAGCACTTCCAGTTTGCGTGGCTCGCTCACTCTCCACCTCCATCCACGGTCCGGGGCGCGTGCCCCGTCCGGTGCCGCCCAGGGGTTAGCACTCGACATGCCTCAGTGCTAACAGTCTATTATGCCTCGGCCCGTTGTTAGCATTGGTACCGCTCCGGGCGAAACTCCGGGGGTGAGGACCTAATGCGAGGCGGATCGAATCCATGGACTACCAGAACTGGGGCCCCCGCGGGATTTCCGCCCCTGCCCGGACCGAACTGCCGGAGGTTCCCGTGGAGCGCGGCATGGTGCTTGAGGAAGTCCAGTCCGGCTGGGTTGGGGCTGTCACCCGGGTGGAGAAGTCCGGCGGAATGCACGTGGTTGCCCTCGAGGACCGGCGCGGAAAATCGCGGTCCTTCCGGCTGGGCTTCGGCTTCCTCCTGGAAGGACAGCCGATCCGCCTGATGCCGCCGGCGCCCGCCCGCGCTGGGGCCGGTCCCGCCGCAGGGCGGACCGCGTCCGGGTCGGTTCGGGTGGCAGGGCAGCGCGCCCAGGTCGCAAAGGCGAGCCGCATCTGGGTGGAAGGCAAGCATGACGCTGAACTGGTGGAGAAGGTGTGGGGAGACGACCTTCGGGTGGAAGGCATCGTCGTCGAACCCCTGCACGGCATCGACGACCTCACGGCCGCCGTGGCGGACTTCAGGCCGGGACCTGGGCGCCGCCTTGGGGTCCTCGTGGACCACCTGGTGCCCGATTCAAAGGAATCGCGCATCGCCGAGGCTGTGATGGCCTCCCCTGGTGCCGCCGGAAATGTCCTGATCGTCGGCCACCCCTACGTGGACGTGTGGCAGGCCATCCGCCCCGCGGTGCTGGGCATCCAGCAATGGCCGGCGATTCCCCGCGGCCAGGACTGGAAGACCGGCATCCTGAAGGCCTTTGGCTGGCCGCACTCCACCAAGGAAGATATCGGGCTGGGGTGGCAAAAGCTCCTCGGCGCCGTCCGCACGTACGCCGACCTGGAACCGTCGCTGCTGGGGCGGGTTGAGGAAGTGATCGACTTCCTCACCGTGCCCTGAAAGCCGCTCCCGCCCCGCGACCCAGTATTCTGGATACTGCGATGCCTTGCTTTTCACAGCATGGCACCGAGTCCTTATTAGTCGTCAGCACCACTTGCACCCCAGAAGGAAAACAGACTGTGGCAGAAAACGCACGTGATCACAGGGATGGCCAAGGCCGTTCCGAGTACCATGGCGTCCCCGCCAATGCGCTGCCGCTCACGGCCAGCGAAGACCGCCAATGGGCCACGCTGGCCCACTTCGGCGGGATCCTGGGGTGCATTCCGTCCCTGCTGATCTACCTGATCTTCCGGGACCGCGGACCGTTCACCGCGCAGGAGTCGAAGGAAGCGCTGAACTTCAGCCTGCCGCCCACCATCGCCGCGGTCCTGGCCAACATCCTGGTGTTCATTCCCTACGTGGGCAACATCTTCGCCGTGATCGCCACGCTGATCTGGGTGGCGCTGACCTGCTTCTCGGTGGCCGCAGGGATCCACGTCAACCGGGGCCAGCCGCACCGCTACCCGTACAACCTGCGCTGGATCAAATAGTCCCCAGCGGCTCCCAGCGCAATCAAGCCCCCGCAAGCCCGGCCGGGTTCGTGCTGCGGTTAGTCGGGCAGGATCCTGCGGACCACGGCGTCCGCCAGGAGCCGGCCCTTTAGGGTGAGGACCAGCCGTCCGTGGAACGCCGCGGCCGGTTCCACCAGTTCGTCCGCGATCAGGCCCGCCACCTCATGGCGGCCCAAGGTGCTGAGCGTCGAGACGTCGAGCCCTGACTGAAGCCGCGCCTCAAGCATCACCCGCTCCAGTCGCCTGGTGTCCGAATCCAGGGTTTCGCGGCCCGCAGCCGGCGAATAGCCCTGCGCGAGCCGGTTGGCGTAGGCCACAGGGTGCTTGACGTTCCACCAGCGCACGCCGCCCACGTGTGAGTGTGCGCCAGGCCCTATCCCCCACCAGTCGTCGCCCCGCCAGTAGGCCAGGTTGTGCCGGCAGGCCTGGTCCGGGGTCCGGGCCCAATTGCTGACCTCGTACCAGCCCAGCCCGGCTTCGGTGATCAGCTGGTCTGCGAGCTCGTACTTGTCGGCGTGGTCGTCGTCGTCGATTCCCGGGACCTCGCCGCGCCGCATCTGTGCGGCGAGCTTGGTGCCCTCCTCGACGATCAGCGCATAGGCGCTGATGTGATCGGGCTCGTAGGACAAGGCTGTTTCGAGCGAGTACCGCCAGTCGGCAAGGGATTCACCGGGCGTGCCGTATATCAGGTCCAGGCTGACGGCAAGTCCCGCCTCCCGGGCCCACCGGACCACCTGCGGAACCCGGCTCGGGGTGTGGGTGCGGTCCAGGACCTTCAAGACGTGCGGGACAGCGGATTGCATGCCGAACGACACCCGGGTGAAACCGGCTTCCTTGAGGATGGCCAGGGATTCGGGCGTGACGGAGTCGGGATTGGCCTCCGTGGTGACTTCCGCGTCCTCTTCGATTCCCCACTGGTCGATGGCGGCACGAAGAATCATGGCGAGGTCGCCGGCCGGCAGGAGCGTAGGCGTGCCACCGCCGAAGAAAACGGTGCTGAGCTTGCGTGCCGGGACGCCTGAACGCTGCAGTACCCGCGCGGCCAGCCCCACTTCCGAGACGGCCGTGCCCGCATAGGCATCCTGGGAAGCTCCGCCGCCGAGTTCCGTGGCCGTGTACGTGTTGAAGTCGCAGTACCCGCAGCGCACGGCACAGAACGGGATGTGGACGTACAAGCCGAAAGCCCGGGCCGCCGCACCGTCCGCTGCCTGAGCAGGCAGCAGGCCGTCCGACGGCGCCGGGTCGCCAAGGGGAAGAACGCTGGGCATCAGCGGGTCCCCCGCTGCGCGGTGGTCACTTCTTCTTGGCCTTGTCCTTTGAATCGTCAGTGGTGAGGGCGGCGATGAACGCTTCCTGCGGAACTTCCACCGTGCCCACCATCTTCATGCGCTTCTTGCCTTCTTTTTGCTTTTCCAGCAGCTTGCGCTTACGGGAGATGTCGCCGCCGTAGCACTTGGCCAGGACGTCCTTGCGGATGGCGCGGATGCTTTCACGGGCGATGATCCTGGAGCCGATGGCCGCCTGGATGGGCACCTCGAACTGCTGCCGCGGGATGAGTTCGCGCAGCTTGCCGGTCATCATCACGCCGTACGCGTACGCCTTGTCCCTGTGCGTGATGGCACTGAACGCGTCCACCTGTTCGCCCTGGAGCATGATGTCGACCTTGACCAGGTCGGCTGCCTGGTCACCGTCGGCCTTCCAGTCCAGGGACCCGTAGCCGCGGGTCTTGGACTTCAGGATGTCGAAGAAGTCGAACACGATCTCGGCCAGCGGGAGGCGGTACCTGATCTCCACCCGGTCCTCGGACAGGTAGTCCATCCCGCCCAGCACGCCGCGGCGGGCCTGGCAGAGTTCCATGATGGCGCCGACGAACTCGTTGGGGGCCAGGATGGTGGCGGACACCATGGGTTCGCGCACCTCCGCTACTTTGCCTGTGGGGTACTCGCTGGGGTTGGTCACCTGGACCACCTTCTTGTCCTCCAGGGTGACCTCGTACTCAACGTTCGGTGCGGTGGAGATGAGTGCCAGGTTGTATTCGCGTTCCAGGCGTTCGCGGGTGATCTCAAGGTGGAGCAGGCCGAGGAATCCGACACGGAAACCGAAACCAAGGGCTGCGGAGGTTTCCGGTTCGTACACCAGGGCTGCGTCGTTGAGCATGAGTTTCTCAAGGGCGTCGCGGAGTACCGGATAGTCGGCCCCGTCCAGCGGATACAGGCCGGAGAACACCATGGGCTTGGCGTCGGCGTAGCCGGGCAGTGACTTTGCGGCCGGCTTGGCCAGGTTGGTGACGGTGTCGCCCACCTTGGACTGGCGCACGTCCTTAACGCCGGTGATGAGGTAACCCACTTCACCGACGCCGAGGCCCTTTGACGGCGTGGGTTCCGGGGAGCTGACCCCGATTTCCAGCAGCTCGTGCGATGCCCTGGTGGACATCATCTGGATGCGCTCACGGGGGTGGAGCATGCCGTCCACGACGCGGACGTAGGTGACGACGCCACGGTAGGTGTCATAGACGGAATCGAAGATCATGGCACGGGCCGGTGCATCCGGGTCGCCCGTCGGGGCGGGGAGGTCGCGGACAATCTTGTCCAAGAGCGCCTCCACACCGACGCCGGTCTTGCCGGACACGCGCAGGACGTCCTCCGGATCGCCGCCGATGAGGTTGGCGAGTTCGGCTGCGTATTTCTCCGGCTGCGCTGCCGGAAGGTCGATCTTGTTCAGCACCGGGATGATGGTGAGGTTGTTCTCCATGGCCAGGTACAGGTTTGCCAGTGTCTGCGCCTCGATACCCTGCGCTGCGTCCACCAGGAGGATTGCCCCCTCGCAGGCGGCCAGCGATCTGGAGACCTCATAGGTGAAGTCCACGTGGCCGGGCGTATCGATCATGTTCAGTGCGTAGCTGACCCCGTCCACTTCCCATGGCATGCGCACGGCCTGGGACTTGATGGTGATGCCCCGCTCACGCTCGATGTCCATCCGGTCCAGGTACTGGGCCTTCATGTCGCGCGCCTGGACAACCCCGGTGGACTGCAGCATCCGGTCAGCCAGCGTGGACTTGCCGTGGTCAATATGCGCGATGATGCAAAAGTTCCGAATAATGGCCGGATCTGTCGCGGCGGGCACCGGTGCGGTGCGGGCCATGGGAGACACGCAGGGTCCTTACTGTTGGCATTGTTCGCAGCCAGCCGGCAGGCAACCCCGAAGGTGCCGGGCGGTATGGCCGCAGATCTTGAACTCCCAGTGTCCCACGTCCCGGGCCGCGGCACCGCATCCTGCCGCGCCACAGTGGGGGCGTTCCGCCGGCCGCGCAGGGCGATAGGGTTTCAGCATGGCTATCGACCTCCGCTCCGTGGCTAACGCCGTCCGCCGCGGCCTGCGCATGCTGCAGTTGCGAGGCCCCGTCGAGGGTGCTCCCAAGTCCGCCTATCCGGGTGACTTCACCGGCCGGTCTGCCGTGCGGTATGCACCCCGGCCCGACGGCGATCCGGACCCCGGTGAGGTGGTGTGGACCTGGGTCCCTTACGAGGAGGACCACAGCAGGGGCAAGGACCGCCCCGTGCTGCTGGTGGGACATCATGGGACATATCTCCTCGGACTGATGATGACCAGCAGGGACCGGGTGGCGCCGGGTACGGCCTCCGACCTCTACGTGGACCTGGGCTCCGGCGCCTGGGACAAGCAGGGCAGGGCCAGCGAGGTCCGGCTGGACCGGGTCCTGCAGATCAGGCCGGACAGCGTCCGGCGGGAGGGCGCCGTCCTGGATAAGGCGCGTTTTGAGAAAGTTGCCTCCGGGCTGCGCCGGCGGCACGGTTGGACATAGGCACCGGAAATGGCCAGTCCCGTCCCTGACCTGCTATTCTTTATTGCTGTGTGTCCGTGCAGGTCGACGGTCACTGATGGTTGGCCGCCATAGGTATCCCCACGCCGCTCAGTCAAGGCCAGCCGGAAAGCCCTCTAGACCATTTCCGCATTACAAAGAGAGTTCACACGTGGCGAATATCAAGTCCCAGAAGAAGCGCATCCTGACCAACGAGAAGGCACGCCTGCGCAACAACGCAGTCAAGTCTGAGCTGAAGACGGCCATCCGCGCCGTCAACACCGCCGTTGAGTCCGCTGACAAGGAAGCTGCTACTACTGCGCTCGTTTCTGCCAGCCGTAAGCTGGACAAGGCTGTCAGCAAGGGTGTTCTGCACAAGAACAACGCAGCGAACCGCAAGTCGGCGATCTCCAAGAAGGTCAACGCACTCTAAGGTTTCCAGTTCCCGCGAACTGATGGTGTGGCCGGTACCGGAAGGTGCCGGCCACACGCGTTTAAGCGGCGGCCTGCCAGGCAGCGGGCACAGTGGTACGCAGCCGACCCTGGACGCCGGCAGCAGGATGCCCCGGGCGCCTCGCCGGCAGTCGCGTCTGCCGGCGTTACCTGCCCTGGACCGACATGGCGATCACCGTCACGGCATGTTCGACGGCGTAAACCGGGTCCCGTGACAGGCCCTTCACTTGGGCATCAGCCTCTGCCGTGGCCTGGATGGAGCGCACCAGGCCCTCGGGGGTCCAGCGGCGGACGTCCCGCTGGGCTTGTTCAACCAGCCACGGCTGCATTCCGAGTTCCGCCGCAATCTGGGCGGACGATCCTGATGCGCCGGCCACCCGCGCCACCGTCCGCAGCTTTGCGGCGAGGGCGGCAACCAGGGGTACCGGATCCGCGCCCGTGGCGAGGGCGTGGCGGAGGGTGGACAGCGCCAGCGGCGCGTTTCCCGCCATGGCGGCGTCCGCCACCTTGAAGGCCGTGGCTTCGATGCGCCCTCCGTAGTACCGGTCCACAGTCTCGGACGTGACGGTAGTGGTGGCGTCAGCGATCAGCTGGCTGCAGGCGGCAGCGAGTTCGGACAGGTCTGCACCCACGGCGTTCACCAGGGCCTGGACGGCGTCCTGGTTGATTCGGCGTCCCGCTGCCTTGAATTCCGCGGTGACGAAAGAGATTTTGTCAGCGTCCTTCTTCAAGGGCTGGCAGTCAACGACTGGCCAGCCGCCCTTCTTGACGGCGTCGAGCAGCTTTTTTCCGCGGGCGCCGCCGGCGTGTCGAAGCACGACGACGGCATCCGGCTCGGGGTGCTGCACGTAAGCCAGCGCGTCGGCCAGGAAGGCTTCGTTCATGGCTTCCACAGATTCGACTTCAATGAGTTTGCTCTCGCCGAACAGCGAGGGGCTGACCTGCATGGTCAGGGCCCCCGGCTCATAACCGGCGGCGTTAATGCGGCTGAGTTCGACGTCCGGCGCCGCCACCCGGACTTGCGCCCGGACCCTGTCCATGGCCCGGATGCCAAGGTATTCCTCCGGCCCGGTGACCAGCACGATCTGCGCCGGGGTCACGTCCCGCCAGGAGGCAGCGTTGGACGCCGGAGAGCGGGTTTCACGCTTTTGCGCAGCGGCCATCGAAGGTCCCTTCCGGAGGTTTTAGTGCAGTATCCCAGCCTGCCATGTCCGCGCCCGGGCTCCAAGCTGCCGGTTCTGAGGCGGCGGGTGGAGACGACCAGCGGCCCTCCCCGGAACCCCGGACAGGGCCGATGGTGTGACTGGCCTACACCGCTGCGAACGGCTCGGCAGGTCGCGTTCCTCCCTTTAATACCTGCTGTAGGTCAGCTTTACCTTGCCGTCCTCAACAGAGACGTTGGCACTCATGGAAACCGAGGTTGTGTCTGTTGCAGGCTTCCACTCGGCTGTTCCGAAACCGAATGAGGTATCCCTCTCGTAGCTGACTGTCGCTTTCCCGGGGGTCTGTGTACGAATACGCCACGGGGTAGACCCATATGGGTCCTTGCTTATGGTGAACGTGGGTTTCGACGTGAGTGTCCAGTGAAAGTTCCGGGAGTAGCGCGAGGAACTGTAGTTGTCGAGCGGGCAATTGGCCGGCTGGGCCTCGGTGGACTTCACACACTCGGCAAGATAGGCGTCGATCTGTGACATGGCTTCGGACTTCAGGGCGTCAGAGGCGTCCACTTTGAGGCTGGCGGTCGCGGGCGCCTGGGCGGCCCCGATGGTGACCAGCGCCGTGGACTTCTGAGCGGCCAGAAATTTTTCCGAGGAGGGCAGTTCAACGGTGTTTTCGCCGGGCAAAGCAGGGTAGCTAAGGCCGGATGAGCCCATAGAGCTGCCCGCTAGGTCGACGTCGAGCTCTTGACCGTTGATTAGGACCTTCTTCAGCGGCGTGTCCGACGTGATGCGGACGCTCTGAAGAGGTGTGGACTCCATCTTCCAGTGATCGTCCAGGAGTTCAGGATTCGACTTGCGAAGGCTGTACGTCTCCTGCTTCTTACGGCCGTCCTGGTGTACCTCAGCCACCACCGTAGCCGTGTCATCGGCGACCTTCGTGGACACAATGTCGAAGCCGTCGATGCGCTTGGCAGCCTTGGCGTAGACCTGATCGGACAGCAGGACCCGTTGGTCGTTGGCCACGCCGGGATCGGCCAGTGCCATCGCCTTGGAAGCCTCGCCGTTCTGAAGTGCCTGTAGGTAGCTGCCCACGGCCTTATCAGGACCGTTGTTGCCCTTGATGACGTTGAGTGCGATGACTCCCCCGACCACCAGTACGACCACCAAACCGGCGGAGCCCAGCATGAGTCCAAGCTTGCGCTTCGTGCGGGCGGACATCGGCTCCCGGGGCGCCAGCGCAGGATGGGCTCCGGGGGCTGCACGGCCAACTGGGGCCCCGGCACCCGGTGCAGGGGCCGTGCCAGCCGGTGCAGCTGCTGCCGATTCGGAAGGAGCAATCTTGTAGGCCAGGGCCAGGGGAACATACCGGCTCAGCTGGGGCGCGAGATAGCGCGCTGATGCTTCTGTAGCGCCGCCCCAGAGCATCAGGAAGAACGGGGTAAACCATGCCAGCGTCATGCTGCCGGCACCGGACGCCAGTGACCCGGCGTCAAAGGTGCCGGTCACGCTGCTCAGCCACGTGACCAGCGCCCCGGCAACGAGGAATGCAGCAGGGAGCGCTGCCCAGTCAGTGACCTTGTTGGTCACCACGGGCCCCCGGCGCAAGTACCAGAAGACCGAGGTCGCCACGATTGAGATCAGCGCCAGGAGAAGCAGCAACCATCCGGCCCAGCCAGGGATGCCGTACTGGTCCAAGGCGTGCCCGAAGCCGAAGCTGATGTCGGAAGCGGAGGAATTCGCCGATGAGGCCACTGAGGAGCCCAAGTTCCAGTTGCGGGTGAGAGCACCCAGATGGCCCAGGCCGAACATGAAGAAGCCTGCCGTGGGTGCCCACAGCGGCGAGGAGAGGGTGGACTGCCACCCGGACTTGATGCCCAGGACAATCACAACCACCGGGATGGCGATGGCCAGAAAAACGACGTAATGCACCGCGACAGTCTCAAACGCCCGGCGGACCGCCGCACGGATACCGGCGCCTGTAATGGCGCGCGGGCGCACTGATGCCCGCCCTGCGAAAGTGGCGAGCGTTCCGATCACGAGCGCAAATACGAAGGACCCGAGGGTCACAGCGCCGATCGGGCTGATCTTCACGCTCGGCACCGGTATGGAAATGGCGAAGATCGCCCCGAGGATATTGACCAGCAGAGTGAACACCAGGCCCGTTGTTACTGCCTCGATCCAAGTTCCGGCGGTTGTTTGGGCTGCGGCCCGCTTGGCGGCGTACCGGCCGCCGAAGTACAGCACTGCGATCGAGACGGCCGTCAGCAGCAAGGGAACCGCGAAGACGGAAGCGGATCCGTGCACGTTCCCCATGAAGGGAATGGTTGCGTCGATGCTCGAACCAAGCGCGCCAAGCTGGCTCATGACGACCAGCTGCACGGCCAGCTGTCCTATCAGGGACCACGGTGACGGCATCGGGCTTTCACTGGGAAGCATGGAATTCGACGGCAATTCGGTATTGCCACCGTTGCTGGCGCTAATACCGATCAGTGCCAGAATTAGGAAAAGAAAGGCGGTGATGAGAATCACCACATACGAAATGGTGCCGACCAGGGCCCCGGGAATCAAAGTTTTATAGTCGAAAGTCTTCAGGAGACTGGAGCCCGGGGCCGCGCCCGACCCGGAATGGCCGGCGTTTCCTGCATTGCCGGCAGGCGGCCAGCCAGGTGTCTCAGTGGTCTGCCCGGATGACCCGGCCTGCGGATACTGCTGTTCAGTCACAAATTCCCCCAATTGTTCTTGTGCTTCTCAATCGTGCCACAGCCTGAATATTGTTGCGCGGTCAACCTCTGTGTTCTGTGGATTTCTTTGGCACGCACACTTTCAGGACATCGCCTGAATACTTGCTGAACTTTTTGCGAAGCCCAACCTATGAATTGCTTCCGTTGCATTTGCCGCCGCAGCCGGGGCCGTCGCGCCAGCGCTTCAAGCTCTGCACGTGGCGGAGGCGATGCATTCGGATCTCGAGCAGTTCGATCAACGCTTCAGTCCCCGTGTGCGCCTCCTGGATCCGACGGAGGAGGTGCCTTGGCCGGGCAGTCGCCCACACCACGGCGAACGTGAGGACTGACAGCAGCAGCATGGAGAGCAGGCCGGGTACCCCTTCCGGCCATGGCAAAGCGGACCCGGGCAGCTGCGCCGCGAACCTCGCCGTGGCGGCAACCGCTGAACTGAAGGCTCCCGCCACGGCAATCAGGACCGTGGCGGCGCAAGGAATGAGGGCCAACAGGGGCACTGCGGCGGTCCCCAGCAGGGTCACAGGCGCAACCAGGGGCGCGGCCACCACGTTGGCCGGCAGGGCATATGTGGCGAACTGTGGCTGCAACAGGACGATGACGGGCCCGCACAGCAGCTGGGCGGACAGCGGGACGGCTACCGAAGCGGCCAGCCACCTCGGCACCACCACGGGAATCCAGTCGATGATCGGCCGGCCCAGGAGGATGATGCCCAGCGTAGCCAGCACTGATAGAAGAAAGCCGAAACTGGTGCCAAGTGCTGGATCTGACAGCAGGAGACCGATAACGGCCAGGCAGAGGAAGCTCAGCCCACGTCCCGAGCGTCCCCCGGCGAGGCTTGCAACCCCGATGGCTCCCATCAGGGCCGCACGCAGGACGCTGGCATCCGGACCCACAAGGACCACGAACAGCGCCAGCCCGGCAAGGGCCACTCCCGCAGCGGGCGCACGGGGCAATCGGAACCGCCGGCACAACACCAGCAAAGCCCCCAGCACCAGGCTGCAGTTTGCCCCGCTCACCGCGGTCAGGTGTGTCATGCCCACCGCTTTCATGGCGTTCCCCAATCCTTGGTCCAGGGCGCTGGTGTCTCCGGTGACCATTCCCGGCAGGAGACCGCGGGCGTCCGGCTCCAGGAAGGACGCAGCCGATACGAACCGGTCCCGAAGCTCCCGTGCAGCCTCCTGCAGGACTGGACCGGCCGTTGTCCGTGCGGGCGCAGTGGAGGCCGCGAGGCTTCCCGCTTCCGTGCGTCCCGGTTCGGCCGGCCGCAACGTGCCGGCCGCGCGCACCGTTTGTCCCGGGACCAACGAGCCCCAGTCCTGTCCGCCCATGACAACCAGCGGGGCATGCGTGCGAACTCGCGCCCCGCCGGTCGAGACTTCCTGGGTCACCACCGGCACCGACCATCGTTCCGCCGCTCCCCCTGGTCCCGTCACCGCCCGTGGACTTCCGGCTACCTCCACGATGGCCACGACCGACCTGCCTGCTGCGATCGCCTCTGCCAGGGGTCCGTCGAAGCGCTGAGCTGAGCCCGCCGCCGACTGCGCGGCAGCGGCAGCGGCAAGCATCAGGGAGACCCCGACAGCAGCCATGAAACTCCTGGCCCGGGCCTTCCGGCCTGGTGTGGCCCGCGGCCCTTGGACGGGTTCACGTGTTCCCCGGCGGCTGCCTCTGGCGGCGCCGGAAATGAACGCTGCCGCGGCGGCCGCCAAGACGGCGCACAGCAATCCCAGGGACGGAGGCGGCAACCAGATCCCGGCCACGGCGCCTCCCCACACCAGTGCTGCCGGAAGGGCGAGACGGAGATCGGTGCGGTGCCGGGGCGCAGTAACAGGAGAATCCGCCGCTGCCGGGGCGTCCGGCGCTTCCGCCGCGTGCTTGCGCACAAAGCCGGCGCACCATATCAGGCAGCCCTGGAGGAGCCGGCGTTGACGTGAACCAAGCGGAACCGTTCGTGAGTGTCCCGCGGTTCTTGAGGGTACCGGACCCTGCCCGTTCCCTGGCCGCCCGGGTGCTTCTCCCCGGACCGCTGACTCCACGAATTTGCTCCATGAGTTCTGCTGCGGGCCCCGGGCATGGCGGTCCTGCTCAGGCAATCCAGGCCCGGTGTCACCACCACGCGGCGCCATCTCAGACCGTCACCAGGGGCAGCAGGGACTCAAGCATCTTGGGCCCGACGCCATCCACCGCGTCCAGTTCCTCAACACTCTTGAAGGGGCCATGGTCTTTTCGCCAGTCGACGATCCGCTGCGCGAGCACGGGGCCGACCTTGGGAAGGGTGTCCAGTTCCGCCACACTTGCGGTGTTGAGGTTGATCTTCCCGCCGGGCTGGCCTGATCCGGCAACCGGACCGGCGGTGTCCGGGCCACCAGCGCTTCCTGTCCCTTGGGCGGACGGAAGCGGCTCCCCCACCTTCGGGACCTGGATCTTCTGTCCATCTTCCAGGACAAGTGCGAGATTGAGCCGGTCCACGTCAGCATCGGCTGCAGGACCGCCCGCTGCAACAATGGCGTCGTCAACGCGGCTGCCCTGCCGCAAACGGATGACCCCGGGGCTGCCCACGGCCCCGGTCACATGCACCACCACCTGGCCGCCGCCGGACACGGGCTCCCCCTGGGCCTGGCCGGAATCCGCTGGCGAGTCCGGGCGGCCCTCTGCTGCACCGGCAACCGGGTCCTTGGAGGACGCATGGATGCCACCGGAAATGCCTGTGCCGCCCAGTGGCAGGATTTCGGGGGCGCCGGCTCCCGCCTGCCACCAGAACCAGGCTCCGGCAGCCAACGCCAGCGCGGTGAGCAGCGCGGCAACGCGCAGTCCCATCCGCCACCGGAGTCGCAGGCCCACATCTTTCCTGCCATCCGCGGCGGCCCCCATGCCGGCCTCGTCCGGTTGTCCCGGGCCATGGTACTCAAAGCCACCCGGGCCCGGACCGTCCAGCAGGAGGCCCGGGCGTCCCCCGCCCAGCGTGGACTGGAGCCGGTCCCTCGCATGCCGCGCCTGCTGACCTGCTGCTCCAGCATCCCGGCGTGACATAGCTCCACCCTAGGTAGCCCTGCCACCGGTCGACAGGCAGCGAGGCTCCTATGTGGAAAGGCTGGCGCCGCCGGTTCCCCTGCCGACGATGACGGCAAGCACTCCGAGCCCGGCGTGGGCCGCAAGGACAGCGGGCAGGGCGCTGATCTGGGCAGGAGGGCAGTCGGGCAAAGCCGCTGCCAGCCTGGCAGCCAGGCCGTCCGCTTCCGCCTGGTTTCCAAAGTGGTGTACGGCCAGGCGCACGGTTTCTCCCGGGCGGGGCACCGCTTCTGCCGCAACGATCTCTTCCAGCCGGGCCACGGCTCGCGCCGCGGAACGCACGCGTTCCAGCGGAACGATCCTGCCGCCGTCGACCGCCAGGATGGGTTTGATGGCGAGCATGGTGCCCACCAGCGACGCTGCGGCGCCGATCCGGCCGCCGCGGCGCAACTGTTCCAGGCTGGGAACGTAGAAGTAGACCCTGGTCCGGGTTGCCTGGGCGTGGGCGGCCGCGGCGACGTCGGCGCAGCCTGCACCGGCTGCCGCGGCTGCGACTGCAGCTTGGACGGCCATTCCCTGGGCCATGCCGACAGTTTCCGTGTCCACCACCTCGACCGGGATTCCAACCCGTGCCGCAGCGAGCCTTGCGGCGTCCGCCGTACCGGAGAGTTCACCGGAGATGTGGACTGACACCACCGCCTCGAAGCCGCGCTGTTGGGCCGCGCGGTACGCCTGCTCGAACTGCCCGGGTGAAGGCCGGGACGTTTTGACGGCGGTTCCCGAAGCGAGGGCCACGGCGATGGTTTCCAGGATGTCGTCTTCGCCTTCGCCATAGATCTCCGCGCCCACCATGACGGGCATCGGCACCACGGTGAGGATTCCGTCGTGCGGAAGCCCCGCCAGATAGCTGGCCGGCAGGGCGGCTGCAGAGTCTGTGACGACGGCGGTGCGGACCGCGGCGCCGGGGCCCTGCCGCGTGGTCCCCGGACGGGCAGAGGGCCTGAGCGCCGAGAGCCGGGACCGTACCCATGGCCAGGCGGCGGCGTTACTGTCAGGCAAGGGGCCTCCTGGATACGGTGTCCGGCTCAGGCGGCACCGGCCGCCGGAAAATATCCGACGGCCGGTGGATACTGCGGGTGCAGCGGTCAGGCCGGAACGATGTTGACCAGCTTAGGCGCACGGACAATCACAGTCCGGATGCCGCGGCCGTCGAGGGCACGCTGGACATTTTCGGAGGCCAGGGCCAGCTCACGCAACTGGTCCTCGGAAACGTCCGGAGACACCTCCAGGCGGTCGCGCACCTTGCCCTGCACCTGGACAACGGCTGTGACCGTGTCCTGGACCAGGAGGGCGGGATCGTGTGCCGGCCAGCCCGCATTGGCCACCGATGCCGGGTGGCCCAGCAGGTTCCACATGTCCTCGGCCGTGTACGGGGCGAACAGGCTGAGGATCACGGCTACAGCCTCTGCGGCCTCCCGGACGGCCGGGTCCGCGGCGCCGGCCCCGGAATCGATGGTCTTGCGGGTGGCGTTGACCAGTTCCATCAGCTTGGCCACCACCACGTTGAACTTGTTGGCATCCAGCAGTTCGGCGGCGTCGGCAATGGTGCGGTGCGTTACCGAACGCAGGGCACGGTCACCGGCTGCGGCGTACACCCCGGGGTCGCTGGCAACATCCTGTGCGAGGCGCCAGGCGCGGGCCAGGAACTTGGCCGAACCCGACGGCGACACGTCGGCCCAGTCCACATCGTCCTCGGGCGGGGAGGCGAACACCATGGTCAGGCGGACGGCGTCCACACCGTACTTGTCCAGCTGTTCACCGAGGTCCACGCCGTTGCCCAAGGACTTGCTCATGGCCTTGCCGCCGTTGAGCACCTGCCCCTGGTTGAGGAGGGCACTGAACGGTTCGTCGGCGTCGATCATGCCCAGGTCGTAGATGACCTTGGTGAAGAACCGGGCATACAACAGGTGCAGGATGGCGTGCTCCACGCCGCCGACGTACTGGCCAACAGGCATCCAGTCGTTGATCTTCTGCGGGTCGAAGGGGCCCTCGGTGAACTGGGGCGAGACGAAGCGCAGGAAGTACCAGGACGAGTCCACGAAAGTGTCCATGGTGTCCGTGTCGCGCTTTGCCGGGCCGTGGCAGGAGGGGCACTCGACATTGACCCACGCTTCGGCAGCCGCCAGCGGGGACGTGCCCTTCGGCGACAGGTCCTCGCCACGGAGGTCGGACGGCAGCGTCACCGGCAGCTGCTCGTCCGGAACGGGCACTTCCCCGCAGGCCGGGCAGTGGATGATGGGGATCGGGGTGCCCCAGAACCGCTGGCGGCTCAGCAGCCAGTCGCGGAGCCGGAAGTTGACGAACTTCTCGCCAGTGCCCTGCTCTTCGAGGATCTTGATTGCGGCCGGGATGGCCTCGGCCTTGGGCAGCCCGTCCAGAGCCCCGGAATTGATCAGGGTGCCCTCGCCGGCAGTCGCCGTGCCGGACACGGCCGGATCCTCCTCGCCGGTGTCCAGGACCGCCCGGACAGGCAGGTCAAAGGTCTTGGCGAAGTCCAGGTCGCGCTGGTCGTGGGCGGGCACGGCCATGATCGCGCCGGTGCCGTAGTCGGCCAGGACGTAGTCTGCGGCCCAGACCGGGAGTTTCTCCCCGTTCAGCGGGTTGATGGCGTACCGGCCGGTGAAGACACCGGTTTTCTCCCGTTCCGTTGACTGCCGTTCTATTTCCGAGAGGGCCTTGACCTTCTCCCGGTAGTCCTCCAGGGCGGCGGCGTGTTCGTCGGTGACGAGTTCGACGGCGAGCGGCGCGTCAGCGGCCACCACGAAGAACGTTGCCCCGTACAGCGTGTCCGGACGGGTGGTGAAGACCGTGACGTCCTTGGCGGGCTTGCCGCCGTCGGCCTCGATCACGAAGGTGACGTGGGCGCCCTCGGACCGGCCGATCCAGTTCTTCTGCATGGCCAGCACGCGCTCGGGCCAGTGCCCGCGGAGCTCGTCCATGTCGTCCAGCAGCCGGTCGGCGTAGTCGGTGATCTTGAAGTACCACTGGTTCAGGGACTTCTTGGTGACGGTGGTGCCGCAGCGCTCGCAGGCACCGTTGACCACCTGTTCGTTGGCCAGCACGGTCTGGTCCTTGGGGCACCAGTTGACCGGCGAGTCCTTGCGGTAGGCCAGGCCGCGCTCGTAGAAGCGCTTGAACAGCCACTGCGTCCAGCGGTAATACTCGGGGTCGGACGTATGCAGGCGGCGCGACCAGTCGGCGGAGATCGCGTACCGCTTGAATGAGGCTGCCTGGGTGTCGATGTTGGCGTACGTCCACTCACTGGGGTGGGCGTTGCGCTTGATGGCGGCGTTCTCCGCGGGCAGGCCGAACGAGTCCCACCCGATCGGGTGCAGGACGTCGTAGCCCTTTTGGCGGAGGTAGCGGGCCACCACATCGCCCATGGCGAACGCTTCGGCGTGACCCATGTGCAGGTCGCCCGAGGGGTACGGGAACATGTCAAGCACGTAGCGGCGTTCCCGGGACCCGTCGTCCACCGGGGTGAAGACCTTGAGGTCCTCCCACACCTGGGGCCATTTGGCCTCCATGGCGGTGAAACTGTAGGTGCCCTCTTCGGGCCCTGCCGATACTGTTGCTGTTCCGGTCTCTGTCTCCGGCTGAACGCCCACTGCTGGCCTCTTCTATTCTTTTCGATCTTGTCCGATCAGGACGGGTCGCGCCTGATCCTTCGGTCCCCTGCTCCGGGCCCGCACTTCGTCCCAGACACACAAAAGCCCCTCACACGGAGGGGCTGCCGCTCGACAATCCGGGAGTCTGGCCGGGATGCCGGGCGGCTAGCTAAGAAGGAGGATCGCACGCATACCACCACTTTAGCGCACGGCTTGCCAGCGTTATGTAAGTCGCCACGAGCGGCTGAATCGGCCGGCCCGGAAATGCCGAACTGTTGAGGGGGCCCGGGAGCGGCTTCGGCGTCCGCGAAGCGGGCGGGGCCCCCTCAACAGTGAAGGCATCGGCTCGTCGGCCTACTTCACGTCCTCGTCGACCCAGTCCATGGACTTGGTCACGGCCTTCTTCCAGAGGCGCAGCTGGCGCTCCTGCTCCGCCTTGTCCATTTGCGGCTCCCACCGCTTGTCCTCGGACCAGTTGGCGGACAGTTCGCCCAGGTCCTTCCAGAAGCCGACGGCGAGGCCGGCCGCGTAGGCGGCGCCCAGCGCCGTGGTTTCCACGACCTTGGGCCGGATCACCGGCACGCCCAGGATGTCGGCCTGGAACTGCATGAGGGCATCGTTGGCGACCATGCCGCCGTCGACCTTCAGCTCGCTCAGCGGCACGCCGGAGTCCGCGTTGACGGCGTCGAGCACTTCGCGGGTCTGGAACGCGGTGGCTTCCAGGGCAGCCCGGGCGATGTGGTTCTTGTTGACGAAGCGGGTCAGGCCGACGATCGCGCCACGTGCATCCGAGCGCCAGTAGGGAGCGAAGAGACCGGAAAACGCGGGGACGATGTACACGCCGCCGTTGTCCTTTACGGCCGCGGCCAGGGTCTCCACCTCCGGCGCGCTGCTGATCATGCCCAGGTTGTCCCGCAGCCACTGGATGAGGGAACCCGTGACGGCGATGGATCCTTCGAGGGCGTAGTGCGGCTTGGCGTCGCCGAGCTTATAGCCAACGGTGGTGAGAAGCCCGTTCTTGGAGTGGACGATCTCCTCGCCGGTGTTGAAGATCAGGAAGCAGCCGGTGCCGTAGGTGTTCTTGGCTTCGCCGGTGTCGAAGGCTGCCTGCCCGAAGGTTGCCGCCTGCTGGTCGCCCAGGATCCCTGCTACCGGCGTCTCGCGGAGCAGCTGGGATCCGTGGACCTCGCCGTAGACCTCGGAGGAGGACTTGATTTCCGGCATCATGCTGCGCGGCACGCCGAAGATGCCAAGGATTTCGTCATCCCACTGGAGGGTGTCAAGGTCCATGAACAGCGTGCGGGACGCGTTGGTGACATCGGTGACGTGGACGCCGCCGTCCACGCCGCCTGTCAGGTTCCACAGGACCCAGGCGTCGGTGTTGCCGAACACCAGGTCCCCGGCCTCTGCCTTTTCGCGGGCGCCGTCGACGTTGTCCAGGATCCATTTGATCTTGGTCCCGGAGAAGTAGGTTGCCAGCGGGAGCCCCACTTTTTGCTTGAACCGGTCTCCGCCGCCGTCCTTGGACAGTTCATCGACGATATCCTGGGTCCGGGTGTCCTGCCACACGATGGCGTTGTAGACCGGCTTGCCGGTGGTCTTGTCCCACACCACGGCGGTTTCGCGCTGGTTGGTGATGCCGACGGCGGCAATATCGTGCCGTGTCAGGTTCGCCTTGGAAAGCGCGGAGCCGATGACCTCACGGGTGTTGTTCCAGATTTCCGTGGCGTCGTGCTCCACCCAGCCGGCTTGCGGGAAGATCTGTTCGTGTTCCATCTGGCCGGAGGAGACAATGGCGCCGCTGTGGTCGAAGATGATGGCGCGGGTGCTGGTGGTGCCCTGATCGATAGCGATTACGTACTGGTTCATGATGACGTCCTTGTCCGGTTTGTTGATCTGTCGGGTGGGTTCAGGATGCTGCTGTGACGATGATGGGGACAACGCGGGCCACGAGGCCACCGAGTGCGCCGCCGATCAAGGGTCCGACGACGGGCACCCAGGAGTAGGCCCAGTCGCTGGAGCCCTTGCCCTTAATGGGAAGCAATGCGTGGGCGATGCGGGGTCCAAGGTCCCTCGCGGGGTTGATGGCGTAGCCCGTCGGGCCGCCGAGGGAAACACCGATGCCTACCACGAGCAGGGCAACGGCGAGCGGGCCGAGCCCGGAGGGGGTTCCGCCGAGGGTCAGGATCACCAGCACCAGCACGAAGGTGCCAATGACCTCGGTAATGACGTTCCAGGGCGTGGACCGGATGGCCGGCCCGGTGGAAAACACGCCGAGCTTGCCGGCGGGCTCAGGTTCGTCGTCGAAGTGCTGCTTGTATGCCAGCCAGCAGACCACGGCGCCGAGGAACGCGCCCAGCATTTCGCCGCCAAAGTAGGTCAGGGTGGAGGCGAAATCCACGGTGACTCCCGGAGCGTACTCGGCTTTGCCGTTAAGCAACAGGCCGAGCGTGACGGCGGGATTCAGGTGCGCGCCCGACTTGGCGGCAACGAAGACACCCGCGAAGACGGCTATTCCCCACCCCCATGTGACCATGAGGAACCCGCCGTTGTTGCCTTTTGTTCCCCGCAAAGCCACGTTGGCAACGACGCCGCAACCCAAGAGGGTCAGCATGCCGGTACCAAAGACTTCGGAGAGGAAAACTATTCCTAGAGACATCTTTGACTCCTTCTGTTTTTAGTTGTCGGCCCTCCGCGGGTGGAGGGCCGTTGGGACGGGATGACTCGCTCCCCCGGCCCCGCCCGGCCTCAGGAGACCAGGCTGTGCGTTTCCACCCGGTGGAAACGCTGCAGCACGTCCTGGGCGTGCTTGATCTCTGCGGTCCGCGTCGCAGCGTCCCAATTGAGCGGTCCGGAGAGCACCTCGGCGAGCTCGTTGAGCAGCTCGCCGGTGACGAGTCCCCGGAAGGCCAGGGAGGTGCGCCGGATCAGGACATCCACCAGATGGCCCACCTGTTCGTGTGCCGCCATGTATTCCAGTTCCCGGACGCTGAGCTCACGGGTGGAACGCAGCGCCTGGTCAGGGGCGGCGTCGAGGTACCCGATCACTTCTTCGGCCCGCGTTCCGTAGCGGGTCAGCAGGCCCGCCGTGCGGTCCGCGTCCCGGCCGGCCGACATGTGCGCCTTGATCCACTGCTGGACGCCGTTATCGTCAGCGGGGAATCCGGCACCGCCGCCGATGGGCAGCTGCGCGGTTGAAACCTTGCGCTGCATGCCGAGTTCAGCGAGGACGTCGTTGGCGAGGTGCTCTGCGAGGGCGCGGAACGTTGTCCACTTGCCGCCTACCAGGCTCAGGACGACGGCGGAGCCCGCGTCCTGTCCGGAGGTGCGGCGTTCGATGCGGTAGTCGCGGGAGACGAAGCCGGGCTGGGTGGCGTCATGGCGTGGCAGGGGACGGACCCCGGAGAACGTATACACGATGTGTTCAGGTGTCACGTCGACCGAGGGAAAAACGTGCCCGATCAGGTCGAAGAAATACGCAATCTCGTCGTCGGTGCAGACGGCGTCTTCGGACATGTCGGCGTCGACGTCGGTAGTACCCACCAGGACCCGGTCACCCATCGGGTAGATCAGGACGATCCGGCCGTCAGTGTGCTCAAAGAAGATTTCGCGGCCCCGGCACGCGGCAAGGAGGCCCGGGTGGTCAAGCACGATGTGCGAGCCCTTGGTGCCGCCCATGAAGGATGACGCGGCACCCATGGCTCCATTGGTGAGGTCCACCCACGCGCCGGTGGTGTTTACGATGACGTCCGCCGTGAAATCGAACTCCTCGCCGGTGAGTTCGTCACGGAGCCGGACGGTGCTGCCCCGCCCGGTCCCCGGGTTGGGTGCCGGAGACATGGACTGCAGGGACAGGTAGTTGCTGGCACGCGCCGTGTTGCCCTGTGCGTTGTGGGCCTGCTCCGTCCCCGCGGGGCGGCCGGCCTTCACGCCGTCCTGCAGGACGTCGAGGGTGAGCCGCTCCGGGTTGTGCACGGAGGCATCAAAGTAGGTGGCAGTGTATTTGACGTCCGGACGGAGGGCAGGCAACTCCTTGAGGGCGGACTTGTGCGTGCGGAACTGGTGCCGAGGCACGGTGCCGCCGTCGCGGGAGAACGAATCGTAGAGGCTCAGCCCGACTTTGATAAGGAACGCACCGCGCTCCTTCGGCTTGCCCTGCTGCTTGTGGGTCAGGAAGCGCATAGGCGCGGACAGGATGCCCGAGAACGTGCTGAAGATGGGAATGGTGGTCTGCAGCGGCTTGACGTAATGCGGCGCGATCTTCAGCAGCCGGTTGCGTTCCACCACAGATTCGCGCACCAGGCGGAACTCGCCGTTTTCGAGGTAGCGGATCCCGCCGTGGATCATGTGCGAGGATGCGCCGCTGGCCCCCTGGCAGTAATCTCCGCGTTCCACGAGCGCGACGTCGACGCCCTGCAAAGCCAGGTCGCGGAACGTACCTACCCCGTTAATGCCGCCGCCCACCACGAGTACTTTGGCGTGCGGCCTGCGCCGGAGGCTGTGTACCGATGAGCGTTCGGCTCCGGCCCGGGGCGCGCCGGCAGACAGTTGGACAGTTGGTTCCTTGGGTCCCAAAACAAACTCCCTTGGGGCTTTGAGTGATGCGGCTGCCACCGTGGCGCGCCGCCGTTCTGCTCTATTGTTTGGAGATATGGAAAATGGAGTCAAGCACTATGCACAAACGTGCAGATGGGAAATGAGATGACTCTCTCCAGGGACGCAGATGCCCTCCGAGCTGCACAAATGTACTATCTGCAGGACCTCACCATGGATGCGATCGCACGCGAACTGCGTACCTCCCGGTCCACCGTTTCACGCCTCCTGTCCGCCGCCAGGGAATCGGGGCTGGTGCAGATCCAGATCCGCAATCCGCTCGATACCGGCCCGGAGTTGGAAGGCATGATCCGGCGCAGGTACAACCTTGACGTGCACGTTGTACCGGTCCTGGGGACGCTCAACGAAGCCGAAACCCTGGACCGCGTGGCCATGCAGGCCGCACGCACCATCGGTCCCCTGGTGGACTCCAATGCCATCATCGGCGTTGCCTGGGGATCCACCCTCAGCGCGGTCAGCCGGCACCTCACCCGGAAGATCACCCACGACAGCGTTATCGTCCAGCTCAACGGCGCAGGAAACATGCACACCACGGGCATTACCTACGCCAGCGACATCATGCGAAGGTTTGGCAGCGCCTACGGCGCACGGGTGGAGCAGTTTCCCGTCCCGGCCTTCTTCGACCACGCCGCCACCAAGACGGCCATGTGGAATGAACGCAGCGTGCAGCGCGTCCTGGAACTCCAGGCCAAGATGAGCATTGCCATCTTCGGTGTCGGTTCGGTGCACGCCGACTACCCCAGCCACGTCTACGCGGGCGGATACCTCGACGAGGAGGACCTGAACGCGCTGGCCAACTCGGACGTGGTGGGCGACGTAGCCACCGTGTTCTTCCGGGCCGACGGTTCCTCCAACGGGATCGTCCTGAACGAACGCTCCACCGGGCCGGCACTTGCCCAGTTGCGCCAGGTGCGCCGGAGGATCTGCGTGGTCTCAGGTGTCTCCAAGATCAACGGCCTCCGCGGGGCCTTGGCCGCGAGGCTGGCCACGGACCTGATCCTGGACGAAGCCACCGCCCGCCGGCTGGTCGATTACGAGGGCCTGACAAGCTGAAGTGGGTAGAGTCGTTTCCATGAGAACCTCACCCCGGCTCAGCCTGAACAACGGCGTGCTGATCGACCAGCTTGGCTTTGGGCTGTATAAGGTGCCGGCGGCGGACGCAGAAGGCCTGGTGGCCACGGCGCTCGCGGCAGGCTACCGCCACTTCGACACCGCGGCCATGTACGGAAACGAGACCGGCGTCGCGCGTGGCATCAGTTCCCAGCTTGGCGACGGAACCGGAAGCGGCGGGTCCGGGGAGCTGTCCCCTTCCCTGACCCGGGAGGACGTCTTCATCACCACCAAGGTCTGGAACGACCATCACGGCTACGACTCCACGCTGCGTGCCTTCGACGACTCCATGGTCAACCTGGGCCTGGACTACGTGGACATGTACCTGATCCATTGGCCATGCCCGCGGCGCGGGCTGTTCCCGGAAACGTACCGCGCACTGGAGACCCTCTACCGCGAAGGCCGCGTCCGCGCCATCGGCGTCAGCAACTTCCAGCCCGCCCACCTTGACCGGCTCCTGCAAAGCGCCGAAGTGGTTCCTGCCGTGAACCAGATCGAACTGCACCCCTGGCTGCAGCAGGAAGAACTGCGCAGCAAGCACGCTGACCTGGGTATCCGGACCGAAGCATGGAGCCCGCTGGGCCGCGGCCAGGTGCTTGCGGATCCGGTCATCGAAGCCTGCGCCGCCGAGCACGGCAGGACCCCGGCGCAGGTAATCCTGCGCTGGCACATGCAGCTGGGCAACATTGCCATCCCCAAGGCGAGTTCGGAGGCCCGCATCCGGGAGAACCTGGACGTCTTCGGGTTCGAGCTTTCCGAACGGGACCTGGCCGCGATTACTGCGTTGGACCGCGGGCAGCGCACCGGTTCGCATCCGGACAACGTCAACTAGGCGCGGGCATGGATACCGTGAACCCGGGGACCTCCCCTGCGCCGGCATACGTGAGTGCCGCACTGGCAGCGCGGACTTCGGCCGGCACCGTAAACCTCGACGGCGGCAGCGTGGCGTTCTGGACCTACGAGCCGCTGAAGGAAACACCGGAAACCCGCACCATCCTGGTGATCCACGGTTTCCGGGGCGACCATCACGGGCTCCTGCGCGTCGCGGACCAATTGCCGGACATGCGTATCATCATGCCCGACCTGCCGGGCTTTGGCAGGTCCGACGCCTTCGGGCAGGACGAGCATTCGGTGGAACGCTACGGACAGTTCGTCAGCGACTTCATGGCGGCCCGCGGGCTGGGACCGGACACCGTCCTGCTGGGCCACTCTTTCGGTTCGATCGTGGCAGCGCACTTTGTGGCCGGCCACCCCGGCGCAGTCCGTCCCCTGATCCTCATCAACCCCATTGCTGCCCCGGCGCTGGAGGGGCCCAAAGGCGTGATGACGCGGCTGGCAGTCCTGTACTACCGGCTGGCGGCAAGGCTCCCCCGCAAACCGGGGCTGGCCCTGTTGCGCAACCGGCTGATTGTGCGCGTCATGAGCGAGACCATGGCCAAGACACGCGACAAGGAACTGCGGGCATTCATCCACGGCCAGCACCACGCGTACTTCAGTTCCTTCGCCGACCGCGACAGCCTGCTGGAGTCCTTCACGGCGTCGGTCAGCAACCACGTGGCCCAGGTGGCCGGCCGGCTGGACCTCCCCGTGCTGCTGGTGGCCGGCGAAAGGGACGAAATAGCCACGCTTCCCAGCCAGCAGCGCCTCCTGGCACTGCTGCCGGACGGGGAGCTGAAGGTGATTCCCGGCGTCGGACACCTGATCCATTACGAAACGCCGGAGCCCGCCGCCCGCCACATCCGCAGCTTCCTGAAGGACCATCCCGCGTGAAGATAGTTATCGACGCCCGCTTTACCCGCACCGACCACCATGACGGCATCAGCCGCTACGGGGCCAGCCTGATCGCCGCCACGGCGAAAATCGCAGACGTCTCCATGCTGGTCTCCGACGTCCGCCAGCTCGCCCTCCTGCCGGATGTTCCGTACACGCTGATCAACAGTCCGCTCTCACCGCTGGAGCTGTTCGTGGCCCGCAAGGTCAACGGCCTCGGCGCCGATGTGGTGGTGTGCCCCATGCAGACCATGGGCACCTGGGGCAGGAAGTACGGCCTGATCCTGACGCTGCACGACCTCATCTACTACTCGCACCCCGCTCCCCCGGGATTCCTGCCGGCCCCGGTCAGGCTGCTCTGGCGCCTCTACCACAAGGCGTTCTGGCCCCAGCGGCTGCTGCTGAACCGGGCCGACACGGTGGCCACCATCAGCCGGACCACGGAGGCGCTCATCGCCAAGAACCGCCTGACCCGCCGGCCGGTGCGCATCATCGCCAACGCCCCCCAGCCGGCCCAGGTCCACCGCACCCCGGGTGACGGCGCGGACAAGACGCTCATCTACATGGGCTCGTTCATGCCCTACAAGAATGTGGAAACCATGGTGGCCGGCATGTCCGGGCTGCCCGGCTACACCCTGCACCTGCTGAGCCGGATCAGTCCACAACGGCGCGCGGAACTCGAAGGCCTGGTGCCGCCGGGCGCCGCCGTGGTGTTCCACAACGGCGTCACCGACGAGGAGTATGACGGGCTGCTGCGGCGGGCCACCGCACTGGTAAGCCTGTCCAGGGCCGAGGGCTACGGGCTCCCCCTGGTGGAAGCCATGGCCGTGGGGACGCCGGTGATCGCCAGCGACATCCCGATCTTCCGCGAGGTGGGCGCGGACGCAGCCCTGTACGTGGACCCGGGCTCCCCCGAACAGTTCGCGCACGCGGTGGCGCAGTTGCAGGATGACGGGCATTGGCAGGACATGTCCCGGCGTTCCGTGGCGCGGGCCGCCGAATTCAGCTGGGACGAATCGGCGAGGCAACTGGTGGATGCGGCACACGAAGTGGTGGCGAACAGGCGGCGCTGAGCGCGTCTCCAGTCCGGTGACGCAGGCGAGGCAACAAGCACCGTGCTGCCAACCCGTTACAGGACGTCCACGCCGTCCAGGCGCAACTGTACCGGCTCCACGGTCCGCTTGGCGGCCGCGGCTGCCCGGGTGGCCCGCAGGACACGGACGACGGCGGCCGCCTGGCCATACGGGAAGAACAGCAGGGTCCGGACGTCCTCGGCCGAGCGCCTCCCGGACGGCGGAGCGGTCAGCACCAGCGGCGCCGGGCCTGCGGTGCGCACCGTTATTCCGGCGCTGCCGAGCCCGGCCTCCACGGCGGCCGTGAAGTGTTCGACGGCGGGTCGCGGCCCGGTGACAGATGCGATCCGGACCGCCGGGGGCAACTGGAGTTCCATCCTCAGGGCCAGCTCCCGCTGGGCATAGCCGGCAGGATCCCAACGGAGCAGGGCGCCTGTGGCAGCGGTGTCCGTGGCCGTCACCACCACCAGTCCGCCGTCCGGGGCAGGGCGCACCAGTGCCGCGGCGTTCAGCCACCGCCTGACCGTGTCCTCGCCGGCGCGGAGGGTTTCCCGCCGCAGCAGGGAGTCGCCGTCCAGGAGCAGGGCCGCTGCATAGCCGCCGGCCGCGACCGGCTCCGCCCCCACCGTGGCCACCACCAGGGCCTTTGCCTCCCCCACCCTGGCCTTTACCTGGTCACCGGAGGAGGTAAGGACGGTTTTGCCGGGAAAAGCCCTCCCCAGCTCCTCCGCAGTACGCAGGACCCCGGTGGCCCCTTTCCGGAGCCGCCGGCCGCCGCAGTGGGTGCAGCTCCAGTCCGGTGCCGGCGTCGAACACCAGCGGCACTGGGGAAGCGCCGACGTGCCTGCCAGCGCCAACGGCCCCTGGCAGGTTCCGCAGCGTGCCGGCTCGCGGCACGTTTCGCAGACCAGTGACGGCGCGTAGCCGGACCTGGCCACCTGCACCAGGACAGGTCCGCGCTCCAGGCCTTCCTTGGCGGCCTGCCAGGCCGCGTGCGGAAGCCGGGCGACCGTTGCGAGCGGGTCGCGGGCCTGCTCGAAGGTGTCGGCGGTGCTGACGACCCGCGGAACGGTGGCCCGCAGGGTGTTACGCGGGGTGCTCACGGGGATGGCCCACCCGGACTCCACCAGCCGCTGGACCTCCGTGCTGCGCGAGTGCCCGGCCAGGAGGCAGGCGGCGCCTTCCTGTTCCGCCCGCAGGAGCAGGACTTCCCGGGCGTGCGGGTAGGGTGCGCGTTGCTCGATGTGGAGGTCGTCCCCGTCGTCCCAGCAGGCGACCAGGCCGAGGTCCGGTACCGGTGCGAAGGCGGCAGACCGGGTGCCGATGGCCACTTTGGCGGTGCCGGCCAGCAGGCGAAGGTAGTTGCGGTACCGGGGCGTGGGGCCGTCGTCTGCGGTGAGCCGTGCCACGGCGTCATCCGGCAGCACGTCCTTGAGTGCTGCCTCGAGGCGGTCAAGGTCGCGGTAGTCCGGCACCACCAGCAGGGCGCCGCGGCCCGAGGTGTAGGCGGCGGCAGCGGCTTCGGCGAGGAGGTGCGGCCACCCGGCGGGTCCGTAGCCTTGGAGCGGGTTGACCACCGCGCGCGGCGCTCCACCGGCGGCCAGGTGCCGCAGGAAGGCCGCACCGGTGCGGTAGTCCGCCCAGGCTGAGGGGCCGGCGGCGGCGGGAGTGGTTCCGACTTCCGCTTCCGCGTAGGCGCCCGGGTATTCCTTCTCCAGCCTGGCGACGCGGGGTGGAACGGCGAGGCGGAGGACATCGCTGACGGTACCGGCGTACCGGGCGGCGACTGCGGTGGCCAGGTCCCGGACGGCGGGCGTGAGGACCGGAACCGGTGAAACGACCTTGGCCAGGGGCACCAGGGCATGTCCGGCGTCGGACTCCGCCATCCGTTCGAGGAGGAAGCCGTTGAGGTCCTGGCCGTTGAACTTGACCTTGACCCGCACCCCGGGCCGGGCCTCCCGGTCAAGGGAGGCCGGGACGGCGTAGTCGAAAGGCCGGTCCAGGTGCGGGAGGGAGGACTCCACGAGAACCCGCGCCACCGGCAGCTGTGCTGCCATGGCTCCGGCGGACGGAGTCCGAACCGGAAATCCCTGCAGCAACGATGGCTGGACGGAACTGTCAGCAACCATGGCGGTTACCTCCGTTCAGCTACCGGGTTGGACAAGGACAGCCAAGCACCGGGCACTGACATTGGTTTTCCGGACGCCTCACGGGGACTGTCAGGCGTTGAAGAATGCCTTCAGGTCATCCACCCGGTCCAGGCGTTCCCAGGTGAAGTCAGGATCGTCGCGGCCAAAGTGCCCGTGCGCGGCAGTCTTTGCGTAGATGGGCCGCTTCAGGTCAAGGGCGTCAATGATGGCGCGCGGGCGGAGGTCGAAGATCTCGGCGATGGCGGCGCTGATCCTGGCCGGGTCCACGGTCTCGGTGCCGAACGTCTCCACGTACGTTCCCACGGGCCGGGCCTGGCCGATCGCGTACGCGATCTGGATCTCGGCGCGCTTGGCCAGTCCTGCGGCCACCACGTTCTTGGCAACCCAGCGCATGGCGTAGGCAGCAGAGCGGTCCACCTTGGACGGGTCCTTGCCGGAGAAGGCGCCACCGCCGTGGCGGGCCATGCCGCCGTAGGTGTCCACGATGATTTTGCGGCCGGTGAGTCCGGCGTCCCCAACCGGTCCGCCGATAACGAACTCACCGGCCGGGTTGAGGATGTTGGCGGTGCGCGAGAGGTCCAGGTTGGCGCCGGCAAGAACGGGTTCGATCACGATGGCGGCGAGGTCCGCGCGGAGCTGCTCGAGGCTTGCGCCATCGGCGTGCTGGCTGGAGATCACTACTGTCTCCACGGAGACGGGGACGTCTTTGTCGTAGCCAACGGTCACCTGGGTCTTGCCGTCCGGGCGGAGGTAGGCCAGCTGGCCCGTCTTGCGGACCTCGGTGAGTCGTTCGGACAGCCGGTGGGCGAGCCAGATCGGCGTCGGCATGTAGGAAGGGGTCTCGTCGCTGGCGTAGCCGAACATCAGGCCCTGGTCCCCTGCGCCCTGGAGGTCGTAATCGTCCTCCTGGCGGCCCTCGCGCGCCTCGAGTGAGTTGAACACACCGCCGGCAATGTCGTTGGACTGCTGTCCGATGGAGACGGAGACGCCGCACCGGGCGCCGTCGAAGCCGTTGGCCGAGGAATCGTAGCCGATTCCCAGGATGGTCTCACGGACGATCTGCGGGATCTCGACGTAGGCGTCGGTGGTGACTTCGCCTGCCACGTGCACCAGACCGGTGGTGGCCATGGTTTCCACGGCCACGCGCGACTCGGGGTCGGCTGCCAGCAGCGCGTCCAGGATGGCGTCGCTGATCTGGTCGCAGATCTTGTCCGGATGGCCCTCGGTGACCGACTCGGACGTGAAGAGCCGGAGTGCGGCGGGCGTGGCCCCGTGGGCCTGGGGAAGGTGCAGCGGTAAAGTCACTCAACTACCTTACTGGTTGGTGTTGCTTGCCAGGCGGGAGATGTCCCCGTGCTAAGCAAACGTGGCCTGAAACACTTCAGGCGCGGGGCGAAACGTGGTTCAGTTCAAAGCTGATGCGCCTGATGATGGCTTCCGAAACCTCGGTTTTGGTCCCGGACGCCTCCTGTGGTTCGGAGCCGGCCCGGGAGAGGATGACCACCGCGTTGGAGTCCTGGCCAAAGACCTTGTCCATCCCCACGTGGTTGACCACCAGCAGGTCGCAGCCCTTGCGCTGCAGTTTGGCTTGGGCGTAAGCCAGGACGTCGCCCTGGCTGTCTCCCGTTTCGGCGGCGAAGCCGACGACGAGCTGGCCGCTTCCGGCACGGGATGCGTTGCGCTTCTCCACGAGTTCCTGCAGGATGTCCGGGTTGCGGACCAGGGTGATGACGGGGTCTGCGGTGTCGTCCCGCTTCTTGATTTTGGTGTCCGAGACTTCTCCGGGCCGGAAATCGGCCACGGCAGCGGACATGATGATCACGTCGGAATCGGCTGCTGCAGCCAGTGCGGCCTCACGGAGCTCCAGGGCCGTCTCCACACGTTGCACCTCAACCCCTGCCGGCGCCGGGACCTCCATGTGGGCTGCCAGCAAGCGCACGGTGGCCCCGGCATTCCGCGCGGCAACGGCCAGCGCGACGCCCTGCTTGCCGGAGGACCGGTTGCCGAGGAACCTGACCGGGTCCAGGGGTTCCCGGGTTCCGCCGACGCTGATGGTGACGGTGCGTCCCGCCAGCGGAAGCTGGTAATCGGACCGGCCCTGCACCAGCGCCATGGCGGCGTCGAAGATGGCCTGGGGTTCCGGGAGCCTGCCCGGTCCCGAGTCTGCCCCTGTCAGCCTGCCGGAGGCGGGTTCCAGGACGGCTGCGCCCCGGCCGCGGAGCGTCTCAACGTTGGCCCGGGTGGCCGGATGCTGCCACATTTCCGTGTGCATCGCGGGGGCGAACAGCACCGGGCCGTGGGCCATCAGCAGGGTGTTGGTGAGCAGGTCCCCGGCCTGGCCGGTGGCAGCCTTCGCCAGGAGGTCCGCTGTGGCAGGTGCCACCACCACGAGGTCCGCCTCATGGCCAAGGCGGACGTGGTTCACCAGGTGCACGTCATCAAAGACACTGTTGCTGACCGGGTTTCCGGACAGCGCCTCCCAGGTGGCGGTACCGATGAAGCGGGTGGACGCCTCCGTGGGAATCACCGTGACGTCATGGCCGGCTTCAGTAAAAAGCCGGAGGAGCGATGCCACCTTGTAGGCGGCGATCCCTCCCCCGACTCCGAGGACTATGCGCACGTGACCTCCGTCAACAGCAAGTCAGTTCAGCGGCAGGATTACTCTGCGGCTTCGATCGGCGTGGAAACCAGCTTGCCTTCGTTGATTTCGCGCAGTGCGATCGACAGCGACTTTTCGTTCAGCTTGGTGTCGACCAGGGGTCCGACATACTCGAAGAGGCCCTCGTGCAGCTGGGCGTAGTAGGCGTTGATCTGACGAGCACGCTTGGCACCGAAGATCACCAGGCCGTACTTGGAGTCGGCTGCCTCAAGCAGCGAGTCGATCGGCGGGTTGATGATGCCTTCAAGGTTCGTGGACACGAATTCTCCAAATTCCTAGCGGGCTGACGGTTCCGGCAGGTGTGGATGCGGTGTCAGCCCCATGAGTGAAACTAGCTCGTCCGCTGCCCGGCGGACGTCGTCGTTGATGACGGTGTGGTCGAACTCCGGTTCAGCAGCAAGTTCCAGTTTAGCGGTTTCCAGGCGTCGCTGCTGTTCTTCCGGTGTTTCGGTGCCCCGGCCCACCAGCCGGCGGACCATCTCGTCCCAGGTGGGCGGGGCCAGGAAGACGAACTGGGCGTCCGGAACGGCTGCCTTGACCTGGCGCGCACCCTGCAGGTCGATCTCCAGCAGCACGGAGCGGCCCTCCGCGATGGCCTGGTTCACGGTGCTCTTCAGGGTGCCGTAGGTGTTCTGACCATGGACGACGGCCCATTCCAGGAGTTCACCATCGGCGATAAGCCGCTCGAACTCATCCTTGGTCTTGAAGAAGTAGTGGACGCCGTCAACTTCCCCGGGCCGGGGCGCCCGGGTGGTGGCTGAAACGGAAAGCCATACTTCGGGGTAGTTGTCACGGATGTAGGTGGACACGGTGCCTTTGCCAACAGCCGTCGGACCTGCGAGGACTGTCAGTCCAGGTTTCTTGCTCACGTATTCCTTTTGCCGCAGTTGGGGGAAAGACAGGCGCCGCCTGCCTCAATGCTCGTCAATAAAATCTACCAGCGCCCGGCGCTGGTGGACGCCCAGGCCCCGGACCCTGCGGGACGCCGCGATGCCCAGCTGCTGCATGATGGCGGCGGCCCGCACCTTCCCGATGCCGGGAAGGGCCTCAAGCAGTTCCGAGACCTTCATCCTGGCCAGTGCGTCGTCTTCCAGGGCGGAGCTGATAATGTCCGCCGCGGACCTGTCGCCGTTCCGAAGGCTTTCCTTGGCGGCCGCACGGGTGGCCCTGGCTGCCGCTGCCTTGCCCAGGGCGTCGGCCCGTTCAGATGCGGATAAAGGTCGCAGGACCATCACGGACACCCCCGGATTCGGCGGATTTCATCCAAGGGCGGCCGCCCTTGGACCTGTCCTGAAACTACCCTTTGGTGCAGCCCGAATCAATGCATCCGGGCAATTGCAGCCTATTGTCCCCGCAGCCCGTCCAGCGTCCGCAGGGCCGCCTCCCGCAGGCCACCCATGTGCGGGCCTGCCGAAAGGATGTCGCGGCTGGAGGTTCCCAGGACCAGCGGGTAGGCGTCGCCGAAGGTGGAGCGGAGGTCGGCCGGCGTTGCCCCCTGCGCCCCCAGGCCGGGGGCGAGGATGGGCCCGCGGACGGCAGCGAGGTCGAGTCCAAGGTCTTCCAGGGCACTGCCAACGGTGGCGCCAACCACCAGGCCCACGGAACCCAGGCTGCCCCCGTACCGGGCATTTTCGGCCGCTGCGGCGGCCGTGATCCTGCGGGCCACCGAGTCCTTACCGCCAACATGCTGGACGGAAGCGCCTTCAGGGTTGGACGTCAGCGCCAGCACGAAGACACCGCGCCCGGTTTCGGCCGCGAGGTCCAGCGCGGGGCGCAGCGACTCGAAGCCGAGGTAGGGGCTCAGCGTGACGGAGTCCGCCGCCAGCGGGGACCCGTCCCGGAGCCAGGCGTCGGCATAGGCGGCCATGGTGGACCCGATGTCGCCGCGCTTGGCGTCGGCGATGCTCAGGACGGACTCGTCCCGGGCGGTGGCCAGGACTTCCTCCAGGACCGCCATACCGGCCGATCCGTGCCGTTCGTAGAGCGCCACCTGGGGCTTTACCGCGGCAGCGAGCGAAGCCACCGCCTCCAGGACGGTGAGGGAAAAACGCCTCAGCCCGGCGGCGTCGTCGTCCAGTCCCCAGCTCTTCAGCAGTGCCGGATGCGGGTCGATGCCCACGCAGAGCGGGCCGCGGGCGGACATGGCCGCGCCGAGCCGGGAGCCGAAGGACTCCCGGCCGGCGGCGGATACCGGCCTGCTGCCTGGTACCTGCTCAGGCATGCTGCAGCGCAGCCTTCTGTGATTCCGCAAGCGCGGCGGCGTGCTCCTGCAGGCTGGTGACGGACCACTCGTAGGTGCGCAGGGCTTCGATGGCCTGGACGGCGGCGTTGAACTCGGCCACCGTGGTGATGCACGGAATGCCGATGGACGTCGCCGCGGCGCGCAGTTCGTAGCCGTCGCTGCGGGCTTCGCCGCCGGAGGGGGTGTTGAAGACCATGTCGATCTCGCCGGCCACAATGAGGTCCGCGATGGTGCCTTCACCCTCGGCGCTGCTGCCCTCGGCGACCTTGCGGACCGGGGTGGCCTGGATGCCGTTGCGGCGCAGCACGTCGGCGGTGCCGCCGGTAGAGACGATCTCGAAGCCGAGGTCCGAGAGCCGCTTGACGCCCATGATCACCGAGCGCTTGTCCCGGTTGGCTACGGAGACAAACACCTTGCCCTCGGTGGGCAGCGCGTTGTTGGCGGCCGCCTGGCTCTTGGCGAAGGCGGTGTCGAAATGCTTGTCGATTCCCATGACCTCGCCGGTGGAACGCATCTCGGGACCGAGCAGGGAGTCCACCACCTTGCCTTCAAGGGTCCGGAACCGGCTGAACGGCAGGACGGCTTCCTTGACGGCGACGGGGGCGTCCAGTGGCAGGGTGGAGCCGTCACCGGTTTCGGGCAGCATCTTGTAGGCGCTGCGGAGCTGGTTGATGGTCACGCCGGTGCCGATGAGGGCCGCGGCCTTGGCCATCTGGACGCCGGTGGCCTTGGACACGAACGGCACGGTCCGGGACGCGCGGGGGTTGGCTTCCAGGACGTACAGGACGTCCGAGGCCAGCGCGAACTGGATGTTGATCAGGCCGCGGACGCCCACGCCTTCAGCGATGGCGCGGGTGGCGGTGCGGACGCGTTCGACGACGTTGCTCCCCAGGGTGATCGGCGGCAGGACGCAGGCGGAGTCGCCGGAGTGGATGCCGGCTTCCTCGATGTGTTCCATGATGCCGCCCAGGTACATGTCGGTGCCGTCGTAGAGGGCGTCGACGTCGATTTCGACGGCGTCCTCAAGGAACCGGTCAATCAGCACGGGGTGGTCCGGGGTGATTTCGGTGGCGTTGGCGATGTAGCGGGAGAGGTTGGGCTCGTCATAGACGATTTCCATGCCGCGGCCGCCCAGCACGTAGGACGGACGGACCAGGACGGGGTAGCCGATCTCGTCCGCGATCTTCTTGGCGTCCTCGAAGGAGACGGCGGTGCCGTTCTTGGGCGATACCAGGCCGGCCTTGTCCAGCACCCGGGAGAAGGCGCCGCGGTGCTCGGCGAGGTCGATGGCCTCCGGGGACGTTCCCAGGATGGGGACACCTGCGTCGGCCAGCTGCTGGGCCAGCTTCAGCGGGGTCTGGCCCCCGAGCTGGACGAACACGCCCATGACGCCGCCGGTGCGTTCCTCGGCCGCGATGACCTCCAGCACGTCCTCGAGCGTCAGCGGCTCGAAGTACAGGCGGGTGGAGACGTCGTAGTCGGTGGAGACGGTTTCCGGGTTGCAGTTGACCATGACGGTCTCGTAGCCGGCCTTGCGCAGCGCCATGGAGGCGTGGACGCAGGAGTAGTCGAACTCGATGCCCTGGCCGATGCGGTTGGGCCCTGAGCCGAGGATCAGGATGGACGGCTTGGAGTGCAGCGCAACCTCGTCCTCCTCGTCATATGCCGAGTAGTGGTACGGCGTGTAGGCGGCGAATTCTGCGGCGCAGGTGTCCACGGTCTTGTAGACGGGACGGATGCCCAGCGCCTGGCGTACGCCGCGGACCACGGCCTCGGGGTTGTGCGTCAGGGCGCCGATCTGTTCGTCGGAGAAACCGTGGCGCTTGGCGCGCTTGAGCATGTCGGCGGTCAGGGCGCCGGCCTGGCGGATTTCGCGGGAGATTTCGTTGAGCAGCTCCAGCTGGTCAAGGAACCAGGGGTCGATCTTGGTGGCTTCGAAGAGCTGTTCCACGGTGGCGCCGCCCAGGAGGGCGCGCTGGACCTGGTGCAGGCGCTCGGTGGTGGGGCGCTTGGCCTTTTCGATGAGCTCCGGCACTTCCCATTCCGGGACGGAGCTGAAGTCCAGCTGCGAGCCCTTCTGTTCCAGGGAGCGCAGGGCCTTCTGCAGGGCTTCGGTGAAGTTCCGGCCCATGGCCATGGCCTCGCCCACCGACTTCATGGTGGTGGTGAGGGTGTTGTCCGCTGCCGGGAACTTTTCGAAGGCGAACCGCGGGACCTTGACCACCACGTAGTCCAGGGTGGGTTCGAAGGACGCGGGGGTCTTCTGCGTGATGTCGTTGGGGATCTCGTCCAGGGTGTAGCCGAGCGAGAGCTTGGTGGCGATCTTGGCAATGGCGAAGCCGGTGGCCTTGGATGCCAGTGCCGAGGAGCGGGAAACGCGGGGGTTCATCTCGATGACCACCACGCGGCCGGTCTTGGGATCGATGGCGAACTGGATGTTGCAGCCGCCGGTGTCCACGCCCACCTCGCGGATGACGGCGATGGCGACGTCGCGCAGCTTCTGGTATTCGCGGTCGGTGAGGGTCAGCGCCGGTGCCACGGTGATGGAGTCGCCGGTGTGCACGCCCACGGGGTCGAAGTTCTCGATGGAGCAGACGACAACCACGTTGTCGTTCTTGTCCCGCATCATTTCGAGCTCGTATTCCTTCCAGCCCAGGATGCTCTCTTCGAGCAGCACCTCGCTGGTGGGGCTGTACTGCAGGCCCTGTCCGACGATGCGGCGCAGGTCCTGTTCGTTGTAGGCCAGGCCGGAACCCAGCCCGCCCATGGTGAAGGACGGGCGCACCACCATGGGGTAGCCCAGGTCTTCGGCCGCCGTGAGGGCCTCATCCATGCTGTGGATGATGTGGCTGCGGGCGGATTCCGCGCCACAGCGTTCCACCACGCCCTTGAACTTTTCACGGTCCTCGCCCAGCTCGATCGCGGCGATGTTGGCGCCGATCAGCTCGACGTTGTACTTCTCCAGTACGCCGTTCTTGTCCAGGGCGATGGCAGTGTTCAGCGCGGTCTGCCCGCCCAGGGTGGGCAGGACGGCGTCCGGACGTTCCTTGGCGATGATCTTCTCCACCACCTCGGGGGTGATGGGCTCAACGTAGGTGGCGTCGGCGAACTCGGGGTCGGTCATGATGGTGGCCGGGTTGGAGTTCACGAGGATGACGCGCAGGCCTTCCTCCTTGAGGACACGCAGTGCCTGCGTGCCGGAGTAGTCGAATTCGGCGGCCTGGCCGATGACGATCGGGCCGGAACCAATGACGAGGACGCTTTTGAGGTCTGTACGTTTTGGCATTACTTCTTGTCCTCGGTCTTGTTGTCGTTGGCAGTCTTGGTTTCAGCGTCCTTGGTGTCCGCCATCAGGTCGATGAAGCGGTCGAACAGGTACGCGGCGTCGTGCGGGCCGGCGGCAGCTTCGGGGTGGTACTGCACGGAGAACGCCGGGATATCCAGGCAGGCGAGGCCTTCCACAACATCGTCGTTCAGGCTGATGTGGCTGACTTCCACCCGGCCGTACCGTGATTCCGGCGCCTGGGTGGCGCCGTCGAGCGGGGCGTCCACGGCGAAGCCATGGTTCTGGGAGGTGATTTCGACCTTCCCGGTGCGGCGGTCCATCACGGGCTGGTTGATGCCGCGGTGTCCGTAGCGGAGCTTGTACGTGCCAAAGCCCAATGCCCGGCCCAGGATCTGGTTGCCGAAGCAGATGCCGAAGTACGGCAGCTTTTCGTCCAGGACTGAGCGGAGCAGCTTGACCTGGGCGTCTGCGGTCGCTGGGTCGCCAGGGCCGTTGGACATGAAGAAACCGTCCGGGTTGACGGCCTTGACATCCTCAAGGGTGGCGGTGGCCGGCAGCACGTGGACGCGGACGCCCCGCTCGGCGAACCGTACCGGGGTCATGGCTTTGATGCCGAGGTCGATCGCCGCGATGGTGAAGCGGGGTTCACCTTCCCAGCCGTGGTCCTTCGGTTCTACGACGTAGGCTTCGTCGACGCTGACCTCCTCGGCCAGGCGGGAACCTTCCATGGGCGCACTGGCCAGGACGGCGTCGAGCAGTTCCTTGTCCGTGGCCTCTGCCGCCCCGCCGGAGAAGATGCCGGCGCGCATGGTCTTGTGCTCGCGCAGGTGGCGGGTGATGGCTCGGGTGTCCACGCCCTGGATGCCGACGATGCCCTGGGCCACCAGCTCCTCGTCAAGGGAGCGCTCGGAGCGCCAGTTGGAAGGCCGGCGGGCAGCGTCCCGGACAATGTAGCCGGCCACCCAGATCCGCCGGGACTCGGCGTCCTCGCTGTTCACACCGGTGTTGCCGATGTGGGGTGCCGTCTGTACCACGAGCTGGCGGGCATAGGACGGGTCGGTAATGGTTTCCTGGTAGCCGGTCATGCCGGTGGCGAAGACGGCCTCGCCCAGGGCGGTGCCGGTGGCGCCGTAGCTGGTGCCTCGGAAAATGCGGCCGTCTTCGAGAACCAGCGCAGCGGGGGCTGACACAGGAGCGGAGGTGGTTGCTGTCAATGTATTCGCTTTCACTGTCTTACTTTCCACTGGTGGCACCAGCCGCTGGGGCTGACGAAATCAATTCCTGAAGGGCCTGGTAAAGCACGTCTTTGTCGGCGGCGCGTCGGGTCCGGAAGCCGGTGTCAAGCTCATGCGCGCCGAGCATCCAGGCCAGCACGAGCAGGCCGTCTTTCTCGACGAACTTCCCGGCCATGCCGCTGTCCTGCCGGACACCGGTCAGGGAAGCGGCAGGGATGTAGAGCGCCGGCGCTCCGGCCCGTTCGTAGAGGACGCCGTGCGGGTAGACCGCGAGGGTTGCATTGGTGCGGATCCCGAGGCCGTGGACGGCGATCCGGTCGAGCCAGTCACCGGCGGTGGTGGTGGCAACGTACTGCCCTTCGGCGACGGCGGCGGGTTCACCGGGTGCCGCAGGCACCTCGGGCAGCTGTTCGACGTCGGCCTGGCGCCTGAGCCGGTTGCGCCACCCGATGCCCAGGAGGACAAAGACGACGGCGACGACCGCCAGCATGGCAAGTCCGGGGAGGATTTTGTCCATCAGGCAACGCCCGCCGTGGTGGCTGCGGCGTCGGGGTGGGGCGTGTTCAGTGCACCCTCGAGCACCGTGGGGTGTCCCTTGTAGAAGGTGGCAACCACCTTGCCCGGCAATTCCCGGCCCTTGAACGGCGAGTTGCGGCCCATGGTGGCCATCGTGGACGGATCGACGGTCCAGCGGGCTGCCGGGTCCACCAAAATGAGGTTGGCGGGTTCGCCGGCTTCGACGGGCCGTCCCTGGTCGGACAGCCGCCCGATCTTCGCCGCGGCCGTGGAGGTGACGCGGGCGAAGTCCGCCCAAGTCATCAGTCCGGTTTCGATCATGGCGTGCTGCACGACTGAGAGGGCCGTTTCAAGTCCAGTCATGCCCATGGCGGCCTGCGCCCATTCACATTCCTTGTGCTCGCTGGGGTGCGGTGCATGGTCGGTACCCACAACGTCGATCGTGCCGTCTGCGAGCCCGGCACGCAATGCCTGGACGTCGGCATCGGTGCGCAGCGGCGGGTTGACCTTGAAGACGGGGTCGTAGCTGCGCACGAGGTCATCGGTCAGCAGCAGGTGGTGCGGGGTCACCTCGGCGGTGACGTCGATGCCCCGTTCCTTGGCCCACCGGATGATTTCCACGGAGCCTGCCGTGGATACGTGGCAGACGTGCAGCCGCGAGCCAACATGCTGGGCCAGCAGGACGTCGCGGGCGATGATGCTTTCCTCGGCGACGGCAGGCCAGCCGGTCAGGCCGAGAACCGCGGAGACGTCGCCCTCGTTCATCTGTGCCCCGGCGGTGAGGCGGGGTTCCTGCGCGTGCTGGGCCACGACGCCGTCGAACGCCTTGACGTATTCCAGCGCCCGGCGCATCAGGACGGGATCGTGGACGCAGATGCCGTCGTCGGAGAACATCCGGACCCGGGCGCGGGAGTCGGCCATGGCGCCAAGTTCCGCCAACTGCTCCCCCGCCAGTCCGACCGTGACGGCCCCGACCGGGCGCACGTCCACCCAGCCTGCGGCCCGGCCCAGGGTGTAGACCTGCTCGACGACGCCGGCGGTGTCGGCGACGGGGGTGCTGTTGGCCATGGCATGGACAGCCGTGTAGCCACCCAGGGCCGCTGCGCGGGTTCCGGTTTCGACTGTTTCGGCGTCCTCGCGGCCGGGTTCGCGCAGGTGGGTGTGGACATCCACCATGCCGGGCAACGCCACGCAGCCGGCGGCGTCGATCACCGTGGCTCCGCCGGCATCCAGGCCGTGGCCGATCTCGGCGATGATGCCGTCACGGATCAGCACGTCCGAGGCTTCGCCGCCCAGGATGGAGGCGCCCTTGATGAGGTAGGTTCCAGTGGTGGTCGTCATCAGATGCTCTCCTTGATGGGCGCGGCGGTGGTGTAGGCCGGGGCCCGGGTTGCGGCTGGTTCGCGGGAATCCCCGGAGAGCAGCAGATACAGTGCGGCCATCCGAACGGACACGCCGTTGCGGACCTGTGCCAGGACGGTGGACCGGGGTGAGTCGGCTGCGGCGGCGCTGATTTCCAGGCCCCGGTTCATGGGACCTGGGTGCATGATGATGGTGTCTGTCATGCCGAGGTCGTCCAGGGCGCGGAGCCGGTTGTCGTCGAAGCCCCAGCGGCGGGAGTATTCCCTGGTGCTCGGGAAGAACGAGGCGTTCATGCGTTCGCCCTGGACGCGGAGCATCATGACGGCGTCCACGCCATTTGCCAGGGTTTGGTCGAGGTCATAGCTGACACTGCAGGGCCATTGTTCGACGCCGACCGGCAGCAGGGTGGGTGGCGCCACCAAGGTGACCTCCGCGCCCAGGGTCCGGAGCAACCAGACGTTGGACCGTGCCACGCGTGAGTGCAGGACATCGCCGACGATCGCGACGCGCAGGCCTTTGAGGTCTGTTCCCTCCGACGCCGTACCGGCCAGCCGCGCCCAGTGCCGGCGCATGGTGAAGGCGTCCAGGAGGGCCTGGGTGGGGTGTTCGTGGGTGCCGTCACCGGCGTTGATGACGCCGGCGTCGATCCAGTCCGTTGCGGCGAGCCGATGCGGCGCGCCGGAAGCCCAGTGGCGGATGACGACGGCGTCGGCCCCCATGGCGGACAGCGTCTGGGCGGTGTCCTTGAGGGATTCTCCCTTGGATACCGAGGACCCCTTCGCGGCGAAGTTGATCACATCGGCAGAGAGCCGCTTGGCTGCGGCTTCAAAGGAGATCCGGGTCCGGGTGGAGTCCTCGAAGAAAAGGTTGACCACCGTGCGTCCGCGCAGGGCCGGGAGTTTCTTGACCTCCCGCTCGCCCACGGCAGACATTTCCTCGGCGGTGTCCAGGATGCGGATGGCATTTTCAAGGCTGAGGTCCTGGGTGGACAGGAGGTGTTTCATGCGCCGCCCTCGATCACGACTTCGTTGACCGGTGATCCGCCTTGGGGTGTGTCGGTCTCCTCAAGCCGGACCCGTACCTTTTCGGCGGAGGAGGTGGGCAGGTTTTTGCCCACATGGTCAGCACGGATGGGAAGTTCGCGGTGGCCACGGTCGATCAGGACGGCCAGCCGGACGATGCGCGGGCGGCCGAGGTCAACGAGGGCGTCCAGGGCGGCGCGGATGGTGCGTCCCGAGTACAGGACGTCGTCGATCAGCACCACTACCTTGTTGTCGATCCCCGTCCGGGGCAGTTTGGTGGGGTACGGCGGCCGGGTCCCCTGGTGGGAAAGATCGTCGCGGAACATGGTGACGTCAAGCTGGCCCACGATGGCGGCGGCGTCCACGGTGGCGTCGGCAGCCGCGATTTTTTCGGCCAGCCGGACGGCCAGCGGGTATCCGCGGCGGGGAATGCCCAGCAGGACCAAGTCCCGGGATCCCTTGTTGGCTTCGAGGATCTCATGGGCGATACGAGTGAGTGCCCGGTCGATGTCCGCCTGGCTGAGGACAACCCTGGCTGGAACCGGTGCGCTGGTGACAGAAGTCAACGCTCGTCTCCCCTTTCCCCGCCTCACAGGACGGAATTAAAAAAGGAACATTTGCTGTTCAAAATTACCACATCGCCTCGCCGTGCCTGCGCCCGGGAGACGCGTTGCTGGTCACATCGGCTGGCGCGGATTCGTGGTTCCTTGGCGCCCCGGCGCCCCCCGCCTAGGCTTTCCGTTATGCCGACGTATCCGCAGCAACCAACACCAGGGCTCCCCGAGGACCCCTACCGCGAAGCACCCGGGCCGGTCCCCCGGCAGGCCAACCCCAGCTGGATGGGCCAGGTCCATCCAGGACACTACCGCCCGGCACCGGGGCACGGCGGCCAGCCCCTGGCCACGGTCGGTCCGCACCTCCCGGAGACTGCGCTGCGGGTATCCCGGGCACGGACCGGACTGGCGGGACTGTCCATCGCAGGCGGTGTGCTCGCGTTCCTGAGCCTGTTCCTGGTGGTCCCGTTCCTGCTGTCCAATACCGGCGCCGCCGGATTCCTGATCGGGTTCCTCGCGTCCCTGGTTCCTTTGTCCGTGGTCCTGGCGGCGGTCCACATTATCGACAGGTGGGAACCGGAGCCGAAGCGGCTGCTGTTGTTCGCCTTCGTGTGGGGTGCTGCGGTATCCGTTGCGGTGACCCTGCTCATCCAGCCGTTCTTTGTGATCGCGTTCCAGTTCACGGACCAGGCGGACCTGCAGACGTATATGGCCACCGTGCAGGCGCCGGTGGTCGAGGAATTTGCCAAGTCCCTGGGCCTGCTGATCATCCTGCTGGCAGCGCGACGGCAATTCGACGGGCCCGTTGACGGCGTCGTTTTTGCCTTCACCATCGCCGGCGGGTTCGCCTTCACCGAGAACATCCTCTACTTCGGCAGGGCCGTGGCCGAATCGGCTTCCCCGGCCAGCGACCTCGCCCAGATCTTCTTCCTCCGCGGCGTGATGTCGCCCTTCGCGCACGCGATCTTCACCGGAACCACGGGACTGGTGATGGGGTTCGCCGCGCGGAAGTGGCATACCGGAGCGTCCGTGGGAGCCTTCCTGGCAGGGCTGCTGCCGGCCATGTTCCTGCACAACAGGTGGAACAGCATGGGCAGGGGCTTCCTGCTGGACTACATCATGGTCCAGGTTCCGATCTTCCTGCTGGCGGTGGCAGGCATCATCTTCCTTCGGGTTGCCGAGAAGCGCCTGACCCGGCAGCGGCTGCTGGAGTATTCGGCCGCGGGCTGGTTCACGCCGGACGAGGTGCAGCTCCTGGCGACCCCCGCCGGAAGGCGCACGGCGTTGTCCTGGGCCGCCACCGCGGGCCGGAAACCGCAGATGAAGCAGTTCCTGAAGGCGGCCACACAGCTCGCGAATATCCGCCAGCGGATCCTGAGCGGGCGGGATTTGCCTCTTCACCAGGCCGAGGAGCGGCACCAGCTCCAACGGATCCTGGAGCTCCGGGCGGCCATCGCCCGTTGAGAACGCAGAAGGGGCCCGCCGGATGTCCGGCGGGCCCCTTGGCGTTCGGCTGACGCCGCAAACCTGGGCTCTTCGCTAGGCGAGCAGCGAAGGCTTCAGCTGTTGCAAGCGCCCGAGCAGGCCGTTGATGAACTGCGGAGACTCATCCGTGGACAGCGTCTTGGCCAGTGCAACGGCTTCGCTGACCGCCACTCCGTCGGGGACGTCGTCGTTGTACAGGAGCTCCCAGGTACCGATGCGGAGGATGATGCGGTCCACTGACGGCATCCGTTCCAGGCTCCAGCCCTGCGAGTAGGTCTCCAGGAACTCATCAATGGCTGCCTGCTGGGACACTACGCCCTCAACGATTTCCAAGGTGTAGGGGTTGACCACCTGGTCGGTCTTTTCCCGGCGTGCGCGGAGCACGTCAAATGCCGAAACAGAGCGTTGCTCCGCCTCGAAAAGAACATCCAGTGCCCTGTTGCGGGCTTTACCGCGGGCGCTCACTACTCGGTGACCCGGCCCAGGTAGCTGCCGTCGCGGGTGTCCACCTTGACCTTGGTGTTGTTCTCGATGAACAGCGGCACCTGGATCTCGTAACCCGTTTCCAGGGTGGCAGGCTTAGTGCCGGCGGACGAGCGGTCGCCCTGCAGGCCCGGCTCGGTGTAGGTGATTTCGAGGACGACGCTCGGCGGCAGTTCGATGTAGAGCGGGTTGCCGTCGTGGATGGCGATGTTCACCATCTGGTTCTCAAGCATGAAGTTGGTGGCGTCCCCCACCGTGGCCCCGGAAACGGTGATCTGGTCGTAGTCGGAGGTGTCCATGAACACGAAGTCCGCGCCGTCCTGGTACAGGTACTGGTAGTCGCGGCGGTCGACGGTGGCCGTCTCAATCTTGAGGCCGGCGTTGAAGGTCTTGTCGACAACCTTGCCGGACATCACGTTGCGCATCTTGGTGCGGACAAAGGCGCCGCCCTTGCCGGGCTTGACGTGCTGGAACTCGATGATGTTCCACAACTGGCCCTCAAGCTTCAGGACCGTTCCGTTCTTAATGTCGTTAGTGGTTGCCACTGGTTTCCTCTGGTTCCTTTATCCGGCCGTGTGGGCCAGGTGCTGTATGCCGGGCGGGCAAACCAAAGCGGCCCGCCTGCACGTGTTTGTCAAAAATCGCGTGGATGCAAAAATTCCACAACCATTCTACCGGTAAATACCGGGCAGCTTGTCCGCTGCCGCCGCCTGCCTCCTCAGCAGGCCAATTCCAGGATGTCCCGTGCACGCTGGAGCGCCACGGTGGAGGAATAGATTTGGGCAGCATCCGCGGACTGCGCCACCCGCAGGTCCAGCGCCTTGGAGAACGACTCAACGGCGGCCGAGGTCTGGCCGGCTGCGTACTGGGCCTTGCCCAGGAACTGCAGTGCCAGCGCTTCGCGGGGCGTGCCGTGCACCTCGGCCAGGAGTTGCCGGAACAGCTCTATGGCGCGGTCCATCCGGTGGGTGACGCTCAGTACCTCGGCTTCGAAGACGCGCAGCCGGAACGATTCCGGGTCCTTGAACCGTGCTTCGGCCAGCAGTTCAGCCGCCTCGGAGGCATGGCCCTCGACCAGCAGGACGAAAATGTGGTCCGCGGGGTCGGTGGAGGCCGACAGGGCTTCCCGGACAGCGTCCTCGTTGACGATCTGGGGCATCAGGGTATCCGGGTTTATGCGGATGCCGGGAAATCCGGCCTGGGGCCAGTCGGCCGTGCCATTCATGTCGCCCTGCATCAGGACGCAATTTCCTGGTACGCGGCGAACAGCAGCGAGGTGTCCGGCACATCAAGGATGCCCGGCTTGGCGATTCCGTCCAGCACCACGAAACGCAGCAGGTCGCCGCGGGACTTCTTGTCGCGGCGCATCCCATCCAGCAGACCCTGCCAGCGGTCCCGGCGATAGGTGACCGGCAGCCCAAGGCCGTCCAGGATGCTTCGGTGCCGGTCGGCGTCGGCATCGCTGAGCCTGCCCACGCTGCGGGCAAGCTCGGCCGCAAACATCATGCCGACGGACACGGCTGCGCCGTGCCGCCACGAGTAGCGTTCCACCAGCTCGATGGCGTGGCCCAGGGTGTGTCCGTAATTCAGGATTTCCCGGAGCCCGGATTCTTTGAGGTCCTCGGAAACCACCTTCGCCTTGACGGCGATGGCGCGTTCAATCAGCTCGCGCAGCGCGTCGGAGCGGGGGTCCACCACTGCGGCCGGGTCTTTCTCCACGAGATCGAGGATGGCGGGGTCGGCAATGAAGCCGCACTTGATGACCTCGGCAAGCCCGGAAATGATCTCGTTCTTCGGCAGCGTTTCCAGCGTGTCCAGGTCGGCCAGGACGGCCGCGGGCGGGTGGAACGCCCCGACCAGGTTCTTTCCTTCCGCGGTGTTGATGCCGGTTTTGCCGCCTACCGAGGCGTCCACCATGCCCAGCAGGCTGGTGGGCATGTGGATGACCTTGACGCCGCGCAGCCACGTAGCGGCAACGAAGCCGGCGAGGTCGGTGACTGCTCCCCCGCCCACAGCCACGATGGCGTCCGAGCGGGTGAAGTCGTTCTGGCCCAGGACCTGCCAGCAGAATGCCGCGACCTGGATGTGCTTGCCTTCCTCGGCGTCCGGGATTTCCGCCGTAAGCGAGGTGAAGCCGGCCTCGGCCAGCTCGTCGCGGACGGTGTCTCCGGTGAGGCGCAGCGCGCGGGGGTGGATCACCAGCACCCGGCGGACGCGTTCACCCAACAGGGCGGGAAGTTCTCCAAGCAGGCCGCGCCCCACGACGACGCCGTAGTTGTTTCCAGCACCTTCGCCGGTGACGTTGATGACTGTTGATTGAGTGTTCACTTCTCAACTTCCTGTTTGGCAGCTGCGTGGTGCCGCAGTGCTGCTTCCAGCCGTGCGCCGAGCTCGGGTATGGAGCCGTGGCGGACGTCCAGGGTGATGTCGGCCAGCCTCTCGTAGACCGGCCTGCGGGTGGCAAACATTGCTGTCCAGCGGCCCATGGCGTCGCCGGCGAGGAGTGGCCGGCCCGAGTTCCGGGCGATCCTGCCTGCCACCGTATCAGCGTCGCATTCGAGGTAGACCACGGTGCAGCGGCCCATGAGCTGCTGGGTCCCGGAGTCCAGTACGGCCCCGCCGCCCAGGGAAATCACCGTGGTGGTCCCGGCCGCGTCCTCAACGGCGTCGGCGACGGTCCGGGCTTCGATTTCGCGGAACGCGTGCTCCCCGCGGCCCGCGAAGATATCGGCGATGGAACCGTGGCCGGCAACGATGACGGCGTCGGTGTCAATGAAGCGGGCGCCCAGCTGTTGCGCCAGTTGCTGGCCGATGGCCGATTTGCCGACGGCCATGGGGCCGATGAGCACGATCGGCCGGCCGCCTGCGGGGCCGGTACTGCTGTGATGGAGCACTACTGGCCGATCGAGTCCAGGGAAGCCGGGATGTTGTCCAGGTAACCCTTGATGTTGCGGGCGGTTTCCGGCACGGAGTCACCACCGAACTTCTCCATGACGGCTTCGGCCAGGACCAGTGCCACCATGGCCTCGGCCACGACGCCCGCAGCCGGGACGGCACAGACGTCGGAGCGCTGGTGGTGGGCCTTGGCCGGTTCGCCGGTGCTGACGTCGATGGTGCGCAGGGCGCGCGGCACGGTGGCGATCGGTTTCATGGCGGCGCGGACCCGGAGGACGTCGCCGATGCTCATGCCGCCTTCGATACCGCCGGCCCGGTTGCTGGCACGGCCGATCCGGCCCTTGCCGTCACGGACAATTTCGTCGTGGGCGGCTGAACCCCGGCGTGCAGCGGTCAGGAAACCGTCGCCCACCTCCACGCCCTTGATGGCCTGGATGCCCATGAGCGCTGCGGCCAGCCGGGCATCGAGCCGGCGGTCCCAGTGCACGTAGCTGCCAAGTCCCGGCGGAAGCCCGTAGGCGAGGACCTCGACCACGCCTCCCAGCGTTTCGCCTTCTTTGTGCGCGGCGTCGACCTCCGCAACCATCGCGTCGGAGGTTTCGCGGTCGAAGCAGCGCAGCGGATCCGTGTCCAACGCGATGACATCGCCGGGCAACGGCAGCGGCCGGCCTTCGGGCACGGTGACGCTGGCGATGGAGACAGTGTGGCTGACCAGTTCGATGCCGAGGTGCCGGAGGAACCGGGCTGCCACGGTGCCGAGGGCAACCCGGGTTGCCGTTTCGCGGGCGCTGGCGCGTTCCAGGACAGGACGCGCTTCATCAAACCCGTATTTCTGCATGCCGGTGAAGTCGGCGTGGCCCGGACGGGGCCGCGTCAGCGGTGCGTTGCGGGCCTGGTCGGCGAGGAGTTCAGCGTCAACGGGGTCGGCAGACATGATCTGCTCCCATTTGGGCCATTCGGTGTTGCCCACCTGGATGGCGACGGGACCGCCCTGGGTGCGGCCGTGCCGTACACCGCCAAGGATGGTGACCACGTCCTGCTCGAATTTCATCCGTGCGCCGCGGCCGTAGCCGAGCCGGCGGCGGGCCAGGGAGTCTGCGATGTCCCCGCTGGTGATTTCCACACCAGCCGGGACGCCCTCAATAATTCCCATCAAAGCCGGGCCATGGGATTCACCGGCAGTCAACCAACGCATAATTTCCATCCTGCCACGTAGGGCGGTCAGAACGCCCGTCGGGCAAGGCCGACTGCGTCACACATCACATCTATGACAGCTGCGTTAACGTCTTCCCCGCGCCGGGTGAAAAGCCGCACCTGCTCCACCGCCTGGTACAACAGCATCTCCAGGCCGGGCACCACGCGGCCGCCTCCGGCCTGCCACACAGAGGCCACCAGGCTGGGCCAGGGATCGTAGGCGACGTCCAGGAGGACTCCCCGCGTCGTCGTCTTCAAGGCGGCGATTTCGGCGGCGAGCCCGTCGGCCGCGCGTGGCGGCAAGGTGGAGATGACGACGTCGGCTTCCGACGTCGGGCGCGCGGCGGCGGTGAGGGGGCGGACCTCCAGCGCGACCCCCAGGCTGTCTGCAGCGGCGCGGACGTCCGACGTACGCGACGAATCACGGACGTACACCTGGACCGTGGTGGTGCCAAGTTCCTTGAGGGCAGCAACAGCCGACGCCGCCGTGCCGCCGCCGCCGAGGATGACGGCGGACGGCGCCGCAGCCGTCCCGGCGTGGCGCAGGGCATTCACGATCCCCGGGACGTCGGTGTTGGAACCTACCGTCTTCACTGCGCCGCCGGATTCCTCGAAGGTGACTGTGTTCACGACCCCCAGGGTCTGGGCCACTCCGCGGACTTCGTCCACTTCATCAAGCATGGCGGTCTTCAGCGGCATGGTCACGGAGAGCCCGCGCCAGCCGGGCTGGTTCCGGATCTGGCGCATGAACGACGGCAGCAACTGCTCGGTGACGTCGATGGCCGTGTAGCTGATGGCCGCGCCCAGCCGCTCATACGCCGAAAGGTGCAGCGCGGGAGACTTTGAGTGGCTGATCGGGTGGCCCAGGACGGCAGCCCGCAGGCTCATGTGCAGCGGCCCGCGTTGGCCTTGCACCACGCGTTGTATTGCTCAACGTTGACGTTATGTTCGGCGAGCGTCTTCGCGAACTTCGTTTCGTTGGTGTCCAGGTTGACGGTCACCCAGTACAGGTAGTCATTGGACTTGGGCCGTGCTGCCGCGTCGATGGCAGTCTTGCCGGGCGAACCAATGGGGCCCGGCGGGAGTCCGGGGTTGGCATAGGTGTTGTACGGGTTGGACTTGTCCTTGCGCTGGTCATCCGTGAAGTTCAGGCTCTTGGTGCCCAAGCCGTAAGTCACCGCCGAATCCACCTGGAGGAAACCGCCTGTCTGGTCGTTCGGCTTGAGCCGGTTATAGATCGCACCGGCCACGTCGCCGTAATCGGCCTGGCCACCCTCGGCCTGGACAATGCTGGCCACAATGACGGCCTCGTACTGCTTGGCGGGGTCGGTGATTCCCTGCGACACCAGCTCATCGGTGGTGGCTTTCACGAGGGCCTGCAGGATGTCCTTGGCCGGGGTTCCGAGCGGGAAGCGGTATTCTCCGGGGGCGAGGTAACCTTCAAGGTTCTTCGCGTTTGCCGGCAATCCAAACTGGGCAGGCTGGTTGCTCAGGGCCTGCAGCTGCTGGATGGAAACGCCCGAACCCTCGGAAACTGCCTGCAGCGACTCACCGATCCGCAGACCTGCGCTCAGGGCGAAGTAGATGACCTTGGACTTGTCTTTGCCGGCCAGGACATCAACGGCGTCGGCGTTCTTCATTTCGGTCTTGAAGACGTAGTCGCCCGGCGACAGCGTTGCGCCGGAGGCATGGAACGCCTGCATGAAGGTGTCGGCATTGGCGACGACCCGCTGGTTCTCAAGGTCCACAGCTACGGACCGGGTGCCCTCGCCGCTTGCCACGGTCACGTGGACCTCGCCGGTCCCCGGTCCGGGGAAGTCCGATGGCTTGCCGCTGCCGAGGAGGGGCTTGAGGAACTGCGCGCCCACGGCCACGGCCGTTACGAACACAGCGAGCGTCAGGAACAGCGCCAGCAACCTGCGCCGGCGCCGGACCTTCTTCGAGGGCCGGGGCACTGACTGGGCTGCCGAGGACACGGGAAGCAGCTCATGGGCGGCATCCGGGTGGGCAGCATCCGGATGCGTATCGTCGTGGTATCCGGCGTCGTATGAATGGTCGTCGGGGATTTCCCCGTAATGGTGCCCGTCGGCGAAGGTGGCGTGGTCCGGGTGGTGGGCCACGTCGTCGTGGTGCTGCACGTCCTGGTGGTGTGCAACGTCCGCGTAGGCGTACGCGTCCCCGGGGTGCTCCGTATCCGGGACATGCGCCAGCTCCTCGTGCTGGTGTACCTCGTCGCCAACCTGCACGTCGTCATGCGGCGGCGCAACGGCGTCGTGGTGGGTTCCGGCGGAAGGCCCGTTACTCCAGGCTCCAGCGGGGCGGGAGTCACCGGGGTGCGGTCCGTCCTGGATGGATGGCGGCGCATCGGGGGCAGCCGGCACGTCCTCGGCGCCAGGCAGCGGAGCAAAGGTTGGTTCTCCGGCCGAGGGTGCGGTTGCCGGCGGCGTGACGGGAGGCGGCGGGACCTCGCCCGTCTCATAGGCCTGCTCGGGGACGGCGTCGTGGCCGCCGGTATTGAGGCTCTTTTCGCGTGCGCGCAGTTCCTTGCGGGTCAACGGCCTCGCGGCCCCGGCGTCCTGCGGGCCGGAAGTGTCGTCAATGTTGGCAGGGCTCACTGTTGCCTTCCATTATCTGAAAATCGGGCCGTGTCTGCGGAGATGGCGCGGACTGGTTCGTCCACCCCACCGGCCCCCAGGTCCACGGTCGGGGATGGCGCTGTCACGCGTGAGCCGACATCCGCTCCCCTGGCTTTCTGCATGTCGATGGCGTGCTGAAGGATACCCGCCGCCGCGACCTGATCAACTACTTTACGGTGGTTCCTGCTGCTCATGCCAGCTTCGTGCAGGTTCCGGTGCGCCGTAACGCTGCTCAGCCGCTCGTCCACGAGGTTCACCGGGACCGCCAAACCGCGGGCGGAAAGCTCTTCAACCAGCAGCAGGGCGTAGTCCGTGGCCATCCTGGCGGACGCGTGTTCTTCGCCCTTCATGGTGCGCGGCAGTCCCACGAAAACCTGGACGGCTCCCTGTTCCTCCGCCAGTTTGGCGATGACCCGCACGTCCGAGTTCTTCTTGGCGTTCCGGTCAAGGGTCTTGTAGGGCGTGGCCAGGATCCCGTCGCGGTCGCACAGGGCCACCCCTACCCGGACGGTGCCCACGTCCACCCCCAGTTTGACGCCCTGGGGGTATCCGCCGGCAGCTGCAGGATTGGTCATGACAGGATTAGCGCGCGGAAATGGCGTCAACGACGGCGGCCAGCGCGGCGCCAACCTTTCCGGCGTCGGTCCCTCCACCCTGGGCAACATCGTCCTTGCCGCCACCGCCACCGCCGAGAACGCCGGCGGCGATCCGGACCAGCGCACCGGCTTTGACGCCGGCCTCCCTGGCTGCCTCGTTGGTGGCCACCAGGATCAGCGGACGGTCGTTGGCGACACCGGCGACGGCAACCGCGGAGGCCGCCGAGCCGAGCCGGTTGCGCAGGTCCAGGGCCAGGCCGCGGAGGTCGTCGGCTCCACTGACGGTGCCGGCGTCGTGGGCCAGCACCTTCACTCCCCCGGCGTCCTTGGCCGTGTCCGCCAGCCGCGCGGCAGAGGCGGCCAACTGTTCCTTGCGGAGCCGGTCCAGTTCCTTCTCGGTGGCCTTCAGCTTGGCCAGCGTGGCGGAAATCCTGTCGGCGAGCTGGCCGGACGGGACTTTCAGCAGGTCGGTCAGTTCGGTCACCAGGGCCCGCTCGGCGGCAAGGTGGCGGAAGGCTTCCATGCCCACGAAGGCTTCCACGCGCCTGTTGCCTGAACCGACGGACTGTTCGCCCAGGAGGGACAGGCTGCCGATCAGCGAGGTGTTGGCAACGTGGGTGCCGCCGCAAAGCTCGCGCGACCACGCGCCGTCGATTTCCACCACGCGTACTTCGCTGCCGTAGTTCTCGCCGAAGAGGGCCATGGCACCCATGGCCTTCGCCTCGGCCAGGCCCATGATCTTCGTTTCCACCGCGTAGTTGTTGCGGATGGCAAGGTTGGACACCTCTTCGATTTCCGAACGCGTCGCCGTGCTCAGGCCTTCGCCCCAGGCAAAGTCGAAGCGCAGGTAGCCGGCCTTGTTGAAGGAGCCGCGCTGGGTGGCCTCCGGCCCGAGGATCTGGTGCAGGGCGGCATGCACGATGTGCGTGCCCGTGTGGGCCTGCTCGGCGGCGTGCCGGCGTTCACGGTCGACGGCGGCGCGCACCAGCGAGTCCGCGCCGATCTCGCCTTCGCGGACAATCGCCTTGTGTACGCTCAGGCCCTTGATGGGTCGCTGGACGTCCAGAACCTCGACGACGAACCCGTCACCGGTGATGAGGCCGGTGTCGGCAGCCTGGCCGCCGGCCTCGGCGTAGAACGGGGTTTCGGCGAGCACGAGTTCGATTTCGTCGCCGGTGGCAGCCTGCTGGACCTTGCGTCCGGCGCTCAGGAGGCCGCGGACACGGGACTCGCCTTCGAGTTCGGTGTAGCCGGTGAAGACCGTCTCACCCTGGCCCAGGAGCTCCTGGAACACGGTGACGTCGGCGTGGCCGCCCTTCTTGCCCTTGGCATCTGCCTGGGCGCGCTGGCGCTGTTCCTGCATCAGGCTGCGGAAGGCAGCCTCGTCAACCTTCAAGCCCGCCTCTTCGGCCATCTCGAGCGTGAGGTCGATGGGGAAGCCGTAGGTGTCATGGAGGGTAAAGGCGTCCTCGCCGGACAGCGGCTTGTTGGCTGCCTTGGATTCCTTCACGGCGTCCTCAAGCCGCGCAGTCCCGGACGCAATGGTGCGCAGGAACGCTTTCTCCTCGGCGTAGGCGATGCGGCTGATCCGGGCGAAGTCGGTGTCAACGACGGGGTACACGCCCTTCATGGCATCCCGCGACGCCGGCAGCAGCTCCGGCAGGCAGGCCTGTTCGACGCCCAGCAGGCGCATGGAGCGCACGGCACGCCGGATCAGGCGGCGCAGGACGTAGCCGCGGCCCTCGTTGGACGGGGTGACGCCGTCGGAGATCAGCATCAGGGCCGAGCGGATGTGGTCGGCCACAACCCGCATCCGGACGTCGTCCGTGTGGTGGGGGTCCTCGGGAGTCTCAGCGGAGGTGTACTCCTTGCCGGAGAGTTCCGCGGCCTTGTCGATGACCGGCCGGACCTGGTCGGTCTCGTACATGTTCTCGACACCTTGCAGGATCATGGCGAGGCGTTCCATGCCCAGGCCCGTGTCGATGTTCTTCTTGGGCAGCTCGCCCACGATGTCGAAGTCCACCTTGGAGCGCACGTTCTCGATCTGGTACTGCATGAACACGAGGTTCCAGATCTCGATGTAGCGGGTCTCGTCAGCCAGCGGGCCGCCTTCGATGCCGTAGGCCGGTCCGCGGTCGTAGTAGATCTCCGAGCAGGGCCCGGCCGGACCCGGCTGGCCGGTGGACCAGTAGTTGTCCGACTTGCCCATCCGCTGGATGCGTTCAGCGGGGACGCCGGTGTTCTTGAGCCACAGTTCCTCGGCTTCGTCGTCCTCTTCGTAGACGGTCACCCACAGCCGCTCGGGCGGAAGGCCGTAGCCGCCGTCGTCAACGCTCGTGGTGAGCAGCTCCCAGGCGAACTTGATGGCGTCTTCCTTGAAGTAGTCGCCGAACGAGAAGTTGCCGCACATCTGGAAGAAGGTGCCGTGCCGGGCCGTCTTGCCCACTTCTTCGATGTCACCGGTGCGGATGCACTTTTGCACGCTGGTGGCACGGGAGTAGGGCGGTTCCTCACGGGCTGTGAGGTAGGGGATGAACGGGACCATGCCGGCCACCGTGAACAGCAGCGAGGGGTCGCTGGAGACCAGCGATGCGGAGGGAACCGCGGTGTGGCCCTTGCTGACAAAAAAGTCCACCCAGCGCTTAGTGATCTCCTGCGACTTCATGAGCTGTTTTCTTACCCTTCGTGGTCCGCGGCTCCTGCCGGGCGCGGAAAGTTAATTCAGGTGGCGGGATCCGGGATTGGTTCCTGCCGGTTTTCGTTGGCTGCCGTTGCTTGCCCCGGGGCTCAGCGGCGCACCAGTTCCGCGGAGTCGACGCCCAGTGCGGCGCGGAGGTCGGTCTCACGCTCGCGCATTCCGGCCCGGACGGCATCAGCGAAGTCGTAGACGCCGTCTGCCAGGCGCCCAACAGCACGGTTGAGGCCTTCGGGTCCGAGGTTGGCCTGCGCCTCGGTGACTTTACGGAACGCGATGACGCCGATGGCTACGCCAATTCCCATCCAAACAATTCTTTTCATGTTCGTTCTTTTCGAATCTAGCGGCTGCGGCGGCCGGCTGCGGGCTTCCTGCGGTTCGCGAAGGCGCTGCGCACGCCGTAGCTGAACGCGGCCACCTTGATCAGCGGCGAACCCACCGTGGCGGCGACCAGCGAAGACAGGGCGGAAATGTTGGCGGATGCATCCGAGACGTTGGACGAGATGCCGTCGACCTTCTTCAACTGCTGGTTGGTGGTCGAAACGGTGGCGGTGACCTCGTCCATCAGGGGCGTGGCGCCGTCACTGATGGACTTGATGGCGGTGCGCACCTCGTCGAACACACTTCCCAGCTTCAGGATGGGTACCGCGAGCAGCAGCACCAGGAGCGCGAACACCCCGGCAGCGATCAGGCCGGCAATATCGCCACCAGACATAGACGTTCATCTCCTCGAAATTCCGTGGTCGGGTTCCATCCTGGCCGGGCCCGGAAGGCCCGATGCGCAGATGTCCCCCAAGTACCTTACATACAAAGAAGCCCGTGGCGCTTGCCACGGGCTTCTTTGGATACGCTGCTGGGATTTAGCGTGCGTAGAATTCGACGACGAGCTGCTCTTCGCAGGTCACCGGGATTTCCGAACGCTTGGGGCGGCGGACCAGGCGGGCCTGCAGGGCTTCCAGCTTGACGTCCAGGTAGGCCGGAACGGCAGGCAGGACGTCGCGGTGGGCACCGGCGGCGGCAACCTGGAGCGGAACCATGGTCTCGCTGCGGCTGTGGACGTGGACCAGTTGGCCCTCGCCGACGCGGAACGACGGACGGTCAACGCGGACGCCGTCAACCATGATGTGGCGGTGCACAACCAGCTGGCGGGCCTGGGCGATGGTGCGGGCGAAGCCGGCACGCAGGACCAGGGCGTCAAGGCGCATTTCGAGCAGTTCGATGAGGTTCTCACCGGTCAGGCCCTTGGTGCGGCGGGCTTCTTCGAAGGCACGGGTCATCTGTGCTTCGCGGATGCCGTACTGGGCGCGCAGGCGCTGCTTTTCGCGCAGACGTACGGCGTAGTCGGAGTCCTGCTTCTTGCGGGCGCGGCCATGCTCACCGGGGCCGTACGGGCGGCGCTCCATGTACTTGGCGGCCTTGGGGGTCAGAGCGATGCCGAGGGACCGCGAGAGGCGGGCCTGACGGCGAGCACGAGTGTTGTTAGCCACTTGTGTCCTTCCAATATCTGCGGTGTGTCAGTGTTACTGGCCTCCACGATGGAGAGCATCGGCCAACCGCTGCCTTTTGCTACTGGGCACAGGGCATAACCTTCTCAACGGTAAAATTGGGGAGATTGTGCGCCGGGCCTTGCCAGACAAACATATAGCCTACCACGGCAGCTACGTGCCCCTCACAATCTTCCGCAGCCGCTCCAGCCGCACGGCGATGTCCCGTTCGGCTCCATTGCCCGTTGGCTGGTAGTAGTCCCGCCCCACCAGGTCATCCGGCGGATACTGCTGGCTGGCCACCCCGTGCGGAGCATCGTGGGCGTACTTGTAGCCCACACCATGGCCCAGCTGCTTGGAGCCCGGATAGTGTGCATCGCGCAGGTGGGCGGGGATTCCGACCCCGAGGCCGGCCCGCACATCGGCGATCGCCTTGTTGATGCCCATATAGGCGGCGTTGGACTTCGGCGCGGTGGCCAGGTGGACCACTGCCTCGGCCAGGATGATCCGCCCTTCCGGCATCCCGATCAGCTGCACTGCCTGTGCTGCGGCCACCGCCGTCTGGAGCGCGGTGGGATCCGCCATGCCCACATCCTCTGCCGCGGAAATGACGATCCGCCGGGCGACGAACCGGGGGTCCTCCCCCGCTTCGAGCATCCGCGCGAGGTAATGCAGTGCGGCATCCACGTCGGAGCCCCGGATGGACTTGATGAAGGCGCTGGCCACGTCATAGTGCTGGTCGCCGGCCCGGTCGTACCGTACCGCGGCTGCGTCCAGGGCACGCTCGGTGTGGCGCAACTCCACCGTGACCGGCTCGGTGGTGCCGCTGCCCTCCGGGACGGAACGTTCGACGTCGTCCGCGTCCCCGAAGGCAACCCCCGCCGCGGCTTCCAGCGCCGTCAACGCCCGGCGGGCGTCGCCGCCGGAGAGCCGGACCAGGTGGTCAAGGGCCTCGTCGCCAAGCCTGACCTTGCCGCCGAGACCGCGGGGGTCTTCCACGGCCCGCACCAGCAGGCCCTCTATATCGGCGTCCGTGAGTGGCTTGAGCGTCAGGAGCAGGGACCGTGACAGCAGCGGGGAGACCACGGAAAAGGACGGGTTCTCGGTAGTGGCCGCCACCAGGACCACCCAGCGGTTTTCGACCCCTGGCAGCAACGCATCCTGCTGGGCCTTGTTGAACCGGTGGATCTCGTCCAGGAAGAGCACGGTGGTGGTCTTGTAGAGGTCGCGGGCCGTCAGGGCGTCGTCCATGACGCGCCGGACGTCCTTGACCCCTGCCGTGATGGCGGACAGTTCAACGAATTTTCGTCCGGGCCCGCGGGCAATGACATGCGCAAGGGTGGTCTTGCCGGTGCCCGGGGGTCCCCACAGGACCAGCGAGCTGGGACCCGCCGGGCCTGCGGCGTCGGCTCCCGCCGCCAGCTGCCGCAGGGGTGAGCCCTGGCCGAGCAGGTGCTGCTGGCCCACCACCTCATCCACGCTGCGCGGCCGCATGCGCACCGCCAGCGGGCTCCGCGGCGATCCCTGTCCGCGTGCACCCTGTCCTCGCGCGCCTTGTCCTCCGGTACCGGCGCCTGCCTCGGCGACGGCATCGTCGTCGTCGTCGTTTTCTGGGCCGTGCCCGAAGAGATCATCCACATAGATAGGCTACTTCCAGTCCCCTCCTGCATTTTCCCGCCCCCACCACAGCGAAGGAACACTTATGCCCGCCACCGCTTCCGCCGGCGGCCCGCCATCGGTCCGGACGGCATTCGTGGCCGGCGCCCGGCTGGCCGGCTGGGTGGAACGCTTCGGCTCCTCCCACGGCGGCTTCCGGTTGCGGGATGACGACGACGGTCTCCGGCTTTTGGCCGCTGACGGCACTGAGGCGCTCCTGCAGGCGCCGTGGCCGGCTGACGGCCGTCCCGGACGCGGCAACGGCCCGGTGGATCGGCTGGCCGCCCTTGCGTCCCAGCCGCGCCGGCTGGGACTGCTCCTGGTGCGTCGGGGCGGCTACGGCGTCGGGGTGGCATGCGAAGGCATGCTGCTGGCGTCCAAGGCCGGGACCCGGTACGTTCAGTCGCGTACCGCGGCGGGCGGCCAGTCCCAGCAGCGGTTTGCCCGGCGCCGTTCCAACCAGGCGGATGCCTTGGTGGCCTCCGTGGCGGAACAAGCGGCTGGGGTATTCGGTGGTGCGCCGTTCGAGTACGTGGTGCCGGGCGGTGACCGGGCCCTGGCTGACCTTGTCCTGCAGCAACCGCCGTTGCGGCCCTATCTCCCGCTGCCCCGGCTCGCACATCTCAACGTCACTGAGCCGCGGGCGGCCGTGCTGAAGAAGGCGGCGGCGCACGCCTGCTCCGTCCGGGTCACGGTAACCGACCCGTCCGGCTAACGTGGGCCGCCGCCTGGTCAGCAGCCCGTCAGCGGCCGGCGGGGCCGCTCCTGGCGGTACAGGTAGCGCCCGTACTCACTGAAGCCCGCCCTTGAATAGAGCTCCCGGGCACCATGGTTCTGCGCCGTCACCAGCAGCCAGAAGTCCGTCATACCGTGGTCGACGCCGGCATGCAGCAGCGCATGGAGAATGGCTGCCGCAAACCCCTTGCGGCGCGCGCCAGTCCGTGTGGCCATGCCATACACCCCACCGAGGGTGCTGCCGGCAGGCATGGCAAGGCGTCCGACGGCGGCGGCGCGGCCGTCGCTGTCCCGCGCCAGGGCGTACAGCGACGGGCAACCTTCGAGGATTGCCCGTGCGGTGCCCAAGGCATCCTTGCCGCCGCGGCCGTCCACCTCCCACCAGACCCGCAGCCAGTCCTCGGACGGCATCGGTGCCAGTTCAACCGCCGCGCCGTTATGGCCGCCTTCAGGGGTACCGCCCGCGGCCGCGCTGCGTGTCATGACCACGGTCTCGGACTGGCGGGTGAACCCCTCGGCGTCGAGCAGGTCCTGGAGCGCTGCCGTGGCGGGGTGGTCGAACAGTTGGAAGATCACGGGCAGCCGGCGGAGGCGGTACCAGGCCCTTGCTTCGGCGAGCAAGGCGGCCAGGTCGCCGTCGGAGTGGCCGTCCTCCAGGACACGCGGCCAGATGGAGTTGGCCCGCTGCGTGACGCCATCCGCCGCCCGGAGCACCCAGTTTCCGGCCTCCTGCCGTTCCCGGGCCGGCCACGCTGCATCCATGGCAGATTCGAGTTCCAGGGCACTGGGTTTCACATCGTCCGGGCTCGCCACCGGCATTCCTTCCTTAACGGCCGAAGGTCCCCCGGTTTCCCCGGGGAACCTTCGGTGACGGACGGCGCCCTGCGGCTGCCGTCCTTCGTCTACTTCTTTTCTTCCGGCTTCTTAGCCTCCGGCTTGAAGTCCACGCCGGCCTCTTTGCGCTGCTGCGGCGTAATGGGCGCCGGAGCCTCGGTCAGGGGGTCATGGCCGCCGCCGGACTTCGGGAAGGCGATGACGTCGCGGATGGACTCCACGCCGGCGAGCAGCGAAACAACGCGGTCCCAGCCGAAGGCGATGCCGCCGTGCGGGGGTGCGCCGTACTTGAAGCCCTCCAGCAGGAAGCCGAATTTGGTCTGCGCGTCTTCCTTGTCCAGGCCCATGAGCTCAAAGACCCGTTCCTGGACCTCACGCTGGTGGATACGGATGGAGCCACCGCCGATTTCGTTGCCGTTGCACACGATGTCGTAAGCGTAGGACAGCGCCGATTCCGGGTCCTTGTCAAAGGTGTCCAGGAACTCGGGCTTCGGTGAGGTGAAGGCGTGGTGGACGGCGGTCCACTTGCCGGCACCGACGGCGACGTCACCGGAGGCGATGGCGGCGGCGGCAGGCTCGAACATCGGTGCGTCCACGACCCAGCAGAAAGCCCATGCGGTGGGGTCGATCAGGCCGGTGCGGTGGCCGATTTCCACGCGCGCGGCGCCCAGCAGGGCACGCGATGGCGTCTTCTCGCCGGCGGCGAAGAAGATGCAGTCGCCGGGCTTGGCGCCGACGGCGTCGGCCAGGCCGGCGCGTTCGGTGTCGGTGAGGTTCTTGGCCACGGGGCCCGCGAGTTCGCCGTCTTCCTTGTAGAGGACGTAGGCCAGGCCTTTGGCGCCGCGCTGCTTGGCCCATTCCTGCCAGGCATCCAGGGCGCGGCGTGCCTGCGAAGCGCCGCCGGGCATCACGACTGCGCCGACGTAGGGGGCCTTGAAGACGCCGAAGTTGGTGTCCTTGAAGAATTCGGTGAGCTCGGTCAGTTCCTGCCCGAAGCGAAGGTCAGGCTTATCGGAACCGAAGCGCGCCATGGCGTCCGCATAGGTGATGCGCTCGATGGGGGTGGGGATGTCGGCACCGATGAGCTGCCATACGGCCTTGACGATGTTCTCGCCCAGCCGGATGATGTCGTCCTGGTCCACGAAGCTGGCCTCGATGTCCAGTTGCGTGAATTCCGGCTGGCGGTCCGCGCGGAAGTCCTCGTCCCGGTAGCAGCGGGCGATCTGGTAGTACTTCTCAAAGCCGCCCACCTGCAGCAGCTGCTTGAACAGCTGCGGGGACTGTGGGAGGGCGTACCAGGAACCCGGTGCCAGGCGGGCCGGAACCAGGAAGTCGCGGGCACCTTCCGGCGTGGAGCGGGTCAGCGTCGGGGTCTCGATCTCCACGAAGCCCTCGTCGTGGAGCAATTCACGGGCCACGCGGTTGGCCTCGGAGCGCAGGCGCAGGTTCCGGCTGGGGCCCGGACGGCGGAGGTCGAGGTAGCGGTGCTTGAGGCGCGCTTCCTCGCCCACCTCGACGTGCTCGTCAATCTGGAAGGGCAGCGGGTCCGACGTGTTGAGGATGGTGACGTCCTCGGCGATGACCTCAATCTCGCCCGTGGCCAGCGCCGGGTTCTCGTTGCCCTCGGGGCGGCGGGAAACAGTGCCCTTGACCTGCAGGACGTACTCGTTGCGCAGGCCATGGAAGACCTCTTCTTCACGCACCACCACCTGCGAGACGCCGGAAGCATCGCGCAGGTCCACGAAGGCCACACCACCGTGGTCACGACGGCGGCCCACCCAGCCGGCCAGGGTTACGGTTTGTCCAATGTGCTCGGAACGGAGGGATCCGAGGTCATGTGTGCGCAGCACAGCACGCCTTTCTGCGGGAAAACAGTGGGAAGTTCAATATGATCGTTCCGGGAACGATCCCGTCCGAGTTTACCCGCTGGAAAGGTACTGCCGCCTCATGGCCCAACCCCAGCAGCTCCAACGCCGGCTCGGCGCCTTCGATGCCACCGCCATAGGCCTTGGCTCCATGCTGGGCGCCGGCGTGTTCGTGGTGTTCGCCCCCGCCGCAGCCCTGGCCGGCAACCTGCTGGCCTGGTCCGTGGTCCTCGCCGGTATCGTGGCATACTGCAACGCTGTTGCCTCCGCGGCGCTTGCCGCGCGGTACCCCACCAGCGGCGGCACCTATGTCTACGGCCGGAAGCAACTGGGTGAGTGGCCCGGCTTTGTCGCCGGATGGGGATTCGTCACGGGGAAGACCGCGTCCTGCGCGGCCATGGCCTTGACTTTCGGCAGTTACGTCGCACCGGGCTATGCCGTGCCGGTGGCCGTCGCTGCCGTGGTTGCCCTGACCGGCATCAACCTCTTGGGGATTACCCGCACTGCCCAGCTCACGCGGATCTTGTTGTGCGTGGTCGTGGCGTCCCTGGTGTTCGTCGGAGTTGCCGCAGTCCTTGGCCCGCATCCCGCGGCGGACGCGGCCGGTCCGGGTTCCGGTGGCCCGGCGGGGGTCCTGCCGGCAGCCGGGCTGATGTTTTTCGCCTTCGCCGGGTACGCGCGGATCGCCACACTGGGCGAAGAAGTCAAAGATCCCTCCCGCACCATTCCGCGGGCCATTCTGGCCGCGCTGGCCTCCGCCTTCACCATCTACCTGCTGCTGGCCCTACTTTTGCAGGCCCACCTGGGAGACCGGCTCGCTGCTGCCAGGACTCCCCTCCTGGACGCGGTATTGGCATCGCAGCTGGCGGCGGGTGCACCACTGGTGCAGGTGGGCGCCGCCGCCGCATGCCTGGGCGCCCTGCTCGCGCTGATCACCGGCGTCGGACGCACGACGCTGGCCATGGCGCGGGAAGGTGACCTTCCCCGCACCCTGGCCAGGGTGGGCGGGGCGCACACCGTTCCGTTCGTCGCGGAACTGGCCGTGGCCGCCGTCGTGATCCTGCTCCTGCTGACCACGGACGTAATGACCGTGGTGGGCTTCTCAAGCTTCGGGGTGCTGGTGTATTACGCCGTTGCCAACGCCTCCGCCTACACCCTCGGTTCGCATCCGGCCTATGCGCCGCGCTGGCTGAACGCGGCGGGCTTCCTGGGGTGCGTGGTGCTGGCCTTCACGCTGCCGCCGGCTCCCCTGCTGACCATGGCAGCGGTCCTGGCCGCGGGTATGGCCGGCCGTTGGCTGGTGCTGCGCTTCAGGCAGCGCCAGCACGGCCGGCCGCGCGGCCGCTAGGCCGACGCCGGTGCGGTGGCCGTGGTGCTCACCTGGACGGTGAGGTCCTCCAGCGGCGGGGCCCAGCTCTCCGGGGCTGCCACCACCTGTTCACCGGTCCGGATGTCCTTGACCTGGTGCGTGCCGTCGTCGTCCGTGAACCATACGAACGGGATTCCGCGCCGGTCGGCGAACTTGATCTGCTTGCCGAATTTCTCCGCTTTCGCCGCGACCTCCGTGGGGATGCCCCTGCTGCGAAGCAAAGCAGCAACGTCCTGCGCTGCGCCCCAGCTGTCGTCGTGGCTCAGGGCCACCAGCACGGCGGTGGGCACGGAACGGGAGGCCCTGGCCAGGTCCTGGCTGAGGATCCGGGACACAAGGCGGGTGACGCCGATGGACAGGCCCACCCCGGGGAACTTCCGGTTGCCCTTGGACGCCAGTGCATCGTAGCGGCCGCCGGAGCAGATCGATCCCAGCTGTTCATGGCCTACCAGGACGGTCTCCACGACAGTGCCCGTGTAGTAGTCCAGGCCGCGGGCGATGCTCAGGTCCGCCAACACCTTGCCGGGGGCGCGCTGCACGGCGGCATCGATTACCTGCTCCAGTTCATCCAGGCCCTCGTCCAGGAGCTCGTCGCTGACGCCCAGGGCGCGGACCTTCGCCACGAACGAGGTGTCTTCCGTGCGGATGGCCGCCAGCTGCAGCGCCTTGGCTGCCTGCTCGTCGGTGGCACCGAGCTCTGTCTTCAGGAGCTCCGCCACCTTGGCAGGACCGATTTTTTCGAGCTTGTCGATGCTGCGCAACACGCCCGCGGTGTCATCGAGCCCGATCCCCCGGTAGAAGCCTTCAGCCAGTTTGCGGTTGTTGATCCGGAGGCGGAAGTCCGGGATGGGAAGCGCGCTGAGCGCCTCAGCGATCACCAGGGCAATCTCCACGTCGTAGCGGAACGGCAACTCACCGTCGCCCACAACATCGATATCCGCTTGGGTGAACTCCCGGGCCCGGCCTTCCTGGGGCCGCTCGCCGCGCCACACCTTCTGGATCTGGTACCGGCGGAACGGGAACGCCAGGTACCCGGCGTTTTCAACGACGTACCGGGCAAACGGAACCGTCAGGTCAAAATGCAGGGCAAGGGCGTGTGGATCGGCCTTGCCGCCCTTGACGGGGTTGTCGCTCTCGTCCTCCTGCAGCCTGCTGAGTCCGTACACTTCCTTGTCGATCTCTCCCTTGCGCAACAACTGGCCCACCGTTTCCACGGCGCGGGTTTCGATCGAGGCAAACCCGTGCAGTTCAAAGACCCGGCGCAGGGTATCGAGCACGTGCAGCTCCACCAGCCGCTCCTCGGGAAGCCACTCGGGGAATCCGGACAGGGAGGCGGTGCGTGCCATGGGGAAAGTTCTCCTTACGGTGAAAGGTGCGCCGGGGGCTGCCCGCGCGCCGCTCCAAGGCGACGTTCGGCGGCAGCACAGCCAGCCATGCATAAACTATGTGCGGCAGCCAGTTTATGCGCCATCCGTGTGCATCTCTAATGCAGCGGACCGGCGCTGATGGCGGCCCCACCTGCGCCCGGCGGCCATCCGCCGGGCATCAGCAGCCCGACGACGAGGAGGACCCTTGGCGGCCAGTTCACGCAGTGCCCGCGAAACAAAACGGCGCATCCAGCAAATGGAGGCCAAGCGCGAGCTGCGGCGCAGCCAGGAGAAGCGGCGCAAACGCGACAACCTCGTGGCCGCCGGCGCGGGAGCCGCCGCCGTCGCGCTCGCCGTCGTGCTTCAACTCACCGCCTTCGCCGGAAATCCCACCGAGGACGAATACGCTGCCGCGCAGGCCGGGCTGACCGACCCGTCGGCGTCCGCAAGCGCCTCCGCCACCCCGTCTCCGCAAGTATCCAACGGGGCGAACATTCCCGCAGCCGAGACCGCCGCCGGCAAGACATTCTCCGGTGAGCTGTCGCTGAACGGCAGCCCCCTTGGCGTGGAAGTGGACGGCACCAAGGCGCCCCAAGCGGCCGCAGTGTTCAAGTCACTCAGCGACCAAGGCTTTTTCAACGGCAAGACCTGCCACCGCTTGACCACGGCGGACCAGTTCGGTGTCCTGCAATGCGGCTCCGCCAACGGTGACGGCCAGGGTGACCCGAACTACACCTGGGGCCCCTTGGAAAATGCCCCTGCCGACAACAAATATCCCGCAGGAACCATCGCCGTGGCGCGGAGCGGCAACAACGCCTACGGAAACGGCACGCAGTTCTTCATTGTCTACAAGGACACTGTCATCAATCCTGACTCTGCCGGCGGCTACACGGTGGTGGGCAAAGTGACCTCCGGGCTGGACGCAGTGACCAAGATTGCCGCCGCAGGTATTAAGCCCGGGGCCAGTGACACAGACGGCGCACCGATCCAACCAGTCACGATAGACTCGTTTTCTCTGAAGTAGGACGCCGGGCCCAAGCGGACACGGTGCAGTACGTGAGTATTTCCCTCCAAGCGAAAGACTTTTAGCGGTGACAGACAGTCAGAAATCCGACGAAACAGCAACAGACCTGACCGTGGCGGCGGCCTCGGACATCAGCGAAGGCGCCGGCACCGAAGCAACCAACCCACCGGCATCCGCAGCCCCGGAAGAGGCCGCTCCCGAGGAAACGCCTTCCGCAGCACCTGCTGCGGGCCCCCGGCCTTCCGCGCCTTCTCCTGCCGCGTTTGCGTCGCGCCCGAAGCCTGCTGCAGCCGCTCCTGCCGCCGCACCCGTTCCTGCCGCTCCCAGCACGTCCGTCGCCGAGGCCTCCAAGTGGGGCCGGGTGGAAGGGGACGGCCACGTTTACCTGACGATCGACGGCGGTGAGCACCCGGTTGGGCAGTACCCCGGCGTCAGCGGCGAGGAAGCCCTGATCTACTTCGCCCGGAAGTACGACGACGTCGTGGCACAGATCGTGCTCCTGGAACAGCGGGTCAGCTCCAAGGCTCCCAGCACTGACATGCAGAAGACCGTGACCCACCTGCACGAGCAGCTCGCCGAGCGAAACATGGTGGGCGACCTCCGCGCCGCCGAGGCCAGGCTGGAAAAGCTGGCCGGCCAGATCACGGAACTCGAGAAAGCCGAAAAGGCCGAGCACGACGCCGTCCGCGCCGCCGAACTCGCGGCCAGGGAAGCCATCGTGGCTGAAGCGGAGGAGATCTCCGGCCAGGATCCCGCGCAGACGCAGTGGAAGACTTCCAGTGCCCGGATGAACGAGTTGTTCGAGAACTGGAAGGCCGCGCAGAAGAGCGGTGTCCGGCTGGGCCGCAGCAACGAGGATGCACTGTGGAAGCGGTTCAGGGCTGCACGTACCGTCTTCGACCGCCACCGCAGGGCGTATTTCTCGCAGCTGGACAGCAACAACTCGGCGGCCAAGGCCGCCAAGGAGAAGCTGATCGCCGAGGCTGAGGCGCTGTCCACCTCGACGGACTGGGGCTTCGCCGCCGGAGAGTACCGCCGGCTAATGGACCAGTGGAAGGCATCGCCGCGCGCCAGCCGGAAGGACGACGACGCACTGTGGGCCCGGTTCCGCGCCGCCCAGGACGTGTTCTTCACCTCCCGCCAGGCTGCCAACGACGAGATTGACCAGGAGTACACGGCCAACCTCGCCGTCAAGGAGGAGCTGCTGGCTGAGGCCAACGCGATCCTCCCGGTGAATGACCTCGCGGCCGCAAAGAAGGCACTGCAGTCCGTCCGTGACCGTTGGGAAGAAGCAGGCAAGGTGCCCCGGGCAGACATGGGCCGGATTGAAGCAGGCCTGCGGAAGGTGGAGGACGCCGTCCGCCACGCCGAGGAAGAGCAGTGGCAGCGGTCCAACCCGGAGCGCAAGGCCCGCACCAACAGCGCCCTGTCACAGCTGGAGTCCGCCATTGCAGGGCTCCAGGAGGACCTCGCAAAGGCAGAGAAGAGCGGCGACCAGCGCAAGATCAAGGCCGCCCAGGAAGCCCTCGAAGCCCGCCAGGCATGGCTGGACCAGATCCAGCGCTCGGCCAGCGAGCTGTCCTGACGCTTCCCCTGACTGACGCGGGCCCGGTCCGGTTATCCACATAACCCGGACCGGGCCTGTGCTCGTTAACGGCCATCCGGGCAGGATGGGGACATGGCCACAGCACCAGTTCCTCCGGCTCCCGGGCAACCCAGCACTTCCGTTGCGGGCACTCCCGGTGCAGGCAGCCAACTCCAGGGCACAGACGCCGCCTCAGCGCCCCGTTTTCCGGAGCTCTACGCCCCAGGGGCTCCCTTTGCTGCGCCCGAACTGCAGTCCCTCGCCGCCGACGGTCTGCTGGCCCGGCTCCACCAACACGGCTACACCCTGCCCGGGATGCCCGCCTCGCCGAAGCTCCGGGCGCGGGCGGCCGCCGCCGTGGTCCCCGCGGCGGTACGGCAACGTGTGGTGGCCGGCCGGATGACCGCAGCCTGGATCTTCGGTTGCGCCGCGGAACCTGACCGGCTTGCACTGCTGGTGGATACGAAACGGAGGGTATCGAGCCTGCGGAACACGCGCGGCTGCACCCTTCACGAAGTGAAGCTTGGTCCGCTCGATGTCATCAGCCTGGGCGGCCTGATGGTCTCCACCCCGCTGCGGACGGCGCTGGATATTGCCCTGCACGTGGAAGCGGAACGAGCCCTGCCTGCCCTCACGGCCTTACTGGCCAGGCCGCAGCAGGACGTGGGACTCCGGCTGCTTGTCCGTGCCATCGAAGCCACACCCCGGGTTCCCCACAAGCGGGCAGCGCTGGAAAAACTGGCGCTGCTAGCTCCGGCGCTTGTTCCCGGTGGTGCGGTAGACGTCGAACACGCCGTCGATCCGTCGGACCGCGCTCAACACGTGGCTGAGGTACTTGGGGTCGCCCATTTCAAAAGCGAACTTTGAGATGGCCACCCGGTCGGTGGACGTGTGGACACTGGCCGCCAGGATGTTGACGTGGTTCTCCGACAAAACGCGGGTGACATCGGAGAGCAGCGATTTGCGGTCGAGCGCCTCTACCTGGATTTCCACCAGGAACACGCTTGACTGGGTGGGCGCCCAGTCAACGTCCACGATCCGGTCGGGCTGGTCCTTGAGGTCGGAGATGTTGGTGCAGTCGGTGCGGTGCACGGAAACGCCCGAACCCCTGGTCACGAAGCCAAGGATGGGATCCGGCGGCACCGGGGTACAGCACCGGGCCAGCTTCACCCAAACGTCGCCCACGCCGCGGACCACCACGCCGGAATCGGAGAAGCGGGCCTTGCTGACCTGGGTGGGGATGCTGACCTCTTCGACGTCATCATCGGCGCTTTCGTTGCCGCCCAGGCTCTCGATGAGCTTCTCCATGACGGACTGGGCCGACGTGTGGCCGTCACCCACGCCAGCGTAGAGGCCGGAGATGTCGGTGTACTTGAACTCCTCGGCCACGGCGGCCAGGGCCTCGTGTGTCATCAGCCGCTGCAGCGGAAGGTTCTGCTTCCGCATGGCGCGGGTCAGCAGTTCCTTGCCGCGGTCGATCGCCTCTTCGCGGCGTTCCTTGCTGAACCACTGCCGGATCTTGTTGCGGGCCCGCGCGCTTTTAACGAAGTGCTGCCAGTCCTGGCTGGGGCCGGCGCCCTCGGCTTTCGAGGTGAAGATCTCCACCCAGTCGCCGTGGTTCAGTTCGCTGTTGAGCGGAACCAGCTTCCCGTTGACCCGGGCGCCGATGGTGCGGTGCCCCACCTCGGTGTGCACTGCGTAGGCGAAGTCAACGGGTGTCGATCCCGCCGGCAACGCCATGACCTCGCCCTTGGGGGTGAAGACGAACACTTCGCGGGCGTTGATTTCAAAGCGGAGCGAGTCCAGGAACTCTCCCGGATCGGATGTCTCCTGCTGCCAGTCCACCAGGGAGCGCAGCCAGCCCATGTCGCCGTCGCGCGGGCTCCCGGGGCCGACGGCGGTGCGGTTCGGCTGGTCTTTGTATTTCCAGTGTGCGGCCACGCCGTATTCGGCCCGGCGGTGCATTTCGTGCGTACGGATCTGGATTTCCACCGGCTTGCCGCCGGGGCCGATCACGGTGGTGTGCAGGGACTGGTACATGTTGAATTTGGGCATCGCGATGTAATCCTTGAACCTGCCAGGCAGCGGGTTCCAGCGCGAATGCATGGTGCCCAGGGCTGCATAACAGTCCCGGACGGAGTCCACCAGGACACGGACACCCATGAGGTCATTGATGTCGTCAAAGTCCTTGTCGCGGACAATCATCTTTTGGTAGATCGAGTAATAGTGCTTGGGCCGGCCGGTGATGGTGGCCTTGATGCGGGCGGCACGCAGGTCCTCGGTGATCTGGTCGCGGATGACGCCCAGGCTCTTTTCCCGCTCGGGGGTCCGGTCCCCCACCATCCGGACAATCTCTTCGTACACCTTGGGATAGAGCGCCGCGAAGGACAGGTCCTCCAGCTCCCATTTGATGGTGTTCATGCCCAGGCGGTGCGCGAGCGGAGCGAAAATCTCCAGGGTCTCCCGCGCCTTGCGGGCTGACGACTCAGCGGACACGAACCGCCAGGTGCGCGCATTGTGCAGCCGGTCCGCCAGCTTGATCATCAGCACCCGGATGTCCTTGGCCATGGCGACGACCATCTTGCGGACCGTCTCGGACTGGGCGGCTTCGCCGAAACTGACCTTGTCCAGTTTGGTCACGCCGTCCACCAGCACGGCCACTTCGGGCCCGAAGTCCCGCTTCAGGTCCGCCAGGGTATAGGGGGTGTCCTCCACGGTGTCATGCAGCAGGGCCGCTGCCAAGGTGGTGCCGCTGAGCCCTAGTTCTGCCAGGATGGTGGCGACGGCCACTGGGTGGGTGATGTAGGGGTCGCCACTCTTGCGTTTTTGCCCGCGGTGGCTTCGCTCGGCGACGTCGAACGCGCGCTGGATGAGGTCGAAGTCCTCTTTGGGATTGTTGGCCCGGACCGTCCGCAGCAGGGGTTCGAGGATGGGCGAGTATGTGGCCGTCCCCCGTCCGGTCAGGCGGGCAAGCCGGGACCTGGTGCGCTCACGGCGGCCGGGAAACGTCGCGCGCGAGCCTGAATTGTCCACGGGAACCAACGATCCGGGGCGCGCCGAAGATGCCATACCGGCCTGTACACCGGCAGGATTCTTATCATCCTCTGCCGTAGGCGCCGACGCCGATCGTTCTTCCAATGAAGCACCCCTCACCACCATTTAATTACCCCAGTCTATTCCCCAAGGCAGTGACTTTTATAACCGGCCCCGCATATGCGAAGACCGGGCAACGCAGAGGATGCGTTGCCCGGTCTTTCGGGAGTAACGGGTGCCGTCGGCGGCGGATCAGGCCTGGGCCGGCGAGGCCGGAACTGGCCGTTCCGCCGCACCCGCCCGCCGTTGTTCCACGCGCCGCGCCTGCTTGACGAGGTCCGGTTCGCCCTGGCGGAGCCACGCGTACATCGGAGCGGCCACGAAGATGGTCGCGGCGGTGCCGATGAGGATGCCGACGAACAAGGCCAGCGACAGGTCGCGCAGGGTTCCCGCACCCAGGAGCCCGGCCCCGATGAAGAGGATGGCTCCGACGGGGAGGATGGCCACCATCATGGTGTTGATGGAACGGACCAGGGTTTGGTTGACGGCAAGATTGACCTCCTCGCCGAAGGTCCGGCGGGTGGAGGCATCAATGCCGGAGGTGTTTTCCCGGATCTTGTCGAAGACCACCACGGTGTCATACAGCGAGTAGCTGAGAACCGTGAGGAAGCCGATGATGGCCGACGGCGTGACCTCAAAGTCGCTGAGGGCGTAGACCCCGGCGGTGATGAACATCGTCACCGCCATGCCGGCAAGAGCCGACAGCGACATCTTCCAGGTGCGGAAGTAGAGGGCCATCAGCAACGCCGCGAGGAGCACGAAGACCGCCAGGCCGATCAACGCCTGCTTGGTCACGTCAGCACCCCAGGTGGGACCGACGAACGTGGATGTCACTTCGTTGTCGGTGACTCCGTAGGCCGTGGTCAGGCCTTGCTTGATCTTAAGGGTTTCGTCATCGGTCAGCTTGTCGGTCTGGATCCGCATGGTGTTGCCCGCGACGTTCGCCACGCGGGGGACACTGCCGGCCACCACATCGGTGACGGCGCGCTCACCCACGGTGGCGTCGGTCGTCTTAACATTGGAGACCGTGAATTCAGAGCCGCCCCGGAATTCGATGCCGAGGTTGAAGCCGCCCTTGGCCACCGGGATGAGGATGGACAGGGCCACTGCCACGGCAGCGATGAGGAACCAGATCTTCTTGGCGCCCACAAAGTCGTAGGAGCGCTTTCCGGTGTAGAGCTCGTTACCAAAACTGGCGAAGCCTGACATTACTTGTTCTCCTTCGCGGAGGTTTTCGACGAGCCGGCGAGCTGTTCCTGCTTCTCTGCCAGGCGCCGTTCGGCGATGGTCATGCGTCGTTCGGCCTCAGCTGCGGCACCGGCATTCTTGCCGCGCACCGCCATGGGCCGGTCCTCCGGGGTCCGGATGCGACCGGCACCGCGGTACAGGGGCACCGCTCCGAGCCGCTCCGGATCCAGGCCGGAGAACTTATGGCCCTCACCGAAGAACTTGGTGCGCGCCAGGAGCTGCAGCGTGGGGTGCGTGAACATGAACACCACGATGAGGTCGGCGATGGCTGTCAGGCCAAGGGTGAAAGCGAACCCCCGCACGTTGCCCACAGCGACGAAATACAGGACCAGCGCAGCGAGGAGGTTGACCGCCTTGGAGGCCAGGACGGTGCGCTTGGCGCGCTTCCAGCCGTTTTCGACGGCGGACACCAGGCCGCGGCCCTCACGCAGTTCGTCACGGATGCGTTCAAAGTAAACAATGAACGAGTCCGCCGTCTGGCCGATGGCGACGATAATGCCCGCGACGCCCGCCAAGGACAGCCGGTAGTTCTCGGTCCAGCCGAGGATCGCGATGGCCAGGTAGGTCAGGGCTCCGGCCACCACCAGGGATGCGATGGTGACAAATCCGAGCGCCCGGTACTGGAACAGCGAGTAGACCACCACAAGGAGGAGGCCGATCAAGCCGGCCAAAAGGCCCATACGCAGCTGTTCACCACCGAGGGTGGCCGAAATCTGCTGCTCGCTTTGGATGTCGAAGCTGATGGGCAGAGCCCCAAAGCGCAGCTGGTCGGACAACGCCTTGGCGGTTTGCTCGGTGAAGCCGCCCGTGATCTGCGGGCGTCCGTCAGTGATGACGGCCAGCGAGCGGGGAGCGGAGATGACCTGATCGTCAAGCACAATGGCGAACTGGGACTTGGGATCGGTGCCAGACTCGCCCCCAGCGGCGACGTAGAACTGGTTCAGGCGCTCGGTGACGTCCTTGAACTTGGCCGTGCCTTCGGCGTCGAACTGGATGTTCACGGCCCAGTCATTGGTGACCGCGCCCTGCGCGCCCTGCTGCAGCTGGAAGGACGAGGTGACGATGTTCGTTCCCTTGACCTCCACCGGCCCCAAAATGTACTTGATGGCAGGGGTTTTGGCGGTGGCGGGTTCGCAGGTTACCAATGGCTTGGTGGGATCTGACCGCTGTGATTTCTCGGCTGCGGGGCTGTTGCAGTCCAGCGCTTCGAACTGCTTGTAGATTTCCGGCGTGATCCAGTTGGTGTCGCTGCTGTTGGCCGGCGCAGCGGTCGGCTTGGGCAGCTGGTCGTCCGGGGTCTGTGATTCCGGCGGCACTGCTGCTCCGTCACCGTTTAGGATCACGGGGCGGAAGTTCATGTCGGCGGATGCCTGGATCAGGTTCCGGGTTTCAGCCGACGGCGTGCCGGGAAGGCTGACCACCACGTTGCGGCCGGACTGGGTGCTGATTTCCGCTTCGGAGACGCCGGAGCCGTCCACGCGCTGGCGGATGATCGCCACGGCCTGGTTGAGTTGCTGTTCGTTAATGTCCGAACCACCCTCAACCTTCGGCGCCAGGATCATCTGGGTGCCGCCTTCGAGGTCCAGGGCCAGTTTGGGTGCCCAGCTGGCTTGTCCGGCGATGGTGCCGCCCGCCAGGACGGCGGTCAGTGCTGCCAGGAGTACGCCAAGCCAGACCAGGACGCGCAGCCCTGGTTTCTTGCGGCCAGTTCGTGCCATTGTCGATCTTTCTCTTATTCGCGGAAGAACCGCCGGCGCGGGCTGCAGCCTGCGCCGGCGGCAATCCGCAGCGGTAGAGGGAGGAAAGGAGCCAGCGGGCCTAGCTGTCCTTCTTGCCCTCGTCGTTGAGGCGCTTCAGGGTTTCCTCGGGAGTCTCAGTGCCCGTCACTGGGCTGCCCGTCTCCGGGGTGGTGAGCGAGGAAGCATCGTCGGGGACGGCAGGCGAGGCGGCGGCCGGCTCAGCTGCAGGCTCGACCACCTTGGTCACCGCTTGGCGGTGCACGGTGGCAAGGTTTCCGGGGGACAGTTCAAGGGTGACCTTGTTCTCTGCTTCGTCGATGTCCACGATCCGGCCGAAAAGGCCGAAGCTGGTCATGACCTCCACGCCCGGGGCAAACTTCGACTGGAGCTCTGCCTGCTGCTGCTGCGTCTTCTTGTTGCGGCGGAACATCATGAAGATGAAGACGCCGAGCATGACGAACAGGAGAATTGACATTGGATCCAAGGGGAATTCCGTTCTTTTGCGTGGGTGTTGCCGGTTTTCCAGCGACGTCGGCCTCGCTTCAGCCGGGGCGGGAAGTAGATGCAGGCAAAGCCTGACGGTTCCTTCCCCAAGCGACGGAGGCGTCAGGGCCACCGGCGAAACAAAGCGCCGAACGTGCCGGGCGTCATACCAGTCTAAAGGGAAAAGCTGAAGGCAGCCTGCTATTGGCCTTCCGGGGCCCATTCGCCGGCGCCGGCGGCTTCTTCCCCGGAATCGAAAAGGTCCAGCTGTTCCTGCGCGAAGACTCCCGACGGGATGGCGTAGCCCAGGTGCGTCCAGGCGGGCGCCATGGCGATCCGGCCGCGGGGGGTCCGCCCCAGCAGGCCCTCGCGGACCAGGAAGGGTTCCGCCACCGTCTCCACGGTTTCGGTTTCTTCACCGACGGCGATGGCGAGCGTGGACAGGCCTACGGGGCCGCCGCCGAACTTGGTGATCAGGGCCTCAAGGACGGCCCGGTCCAGCCGGTCAAGGCCCTTCTTGTCCACTTCGTACATGTCCAGGGCGGCTGAAGCTGCCCGTGAGTCGATCTGCTCGATGCCGTGCACCAGCGCCCAGTCCCGGACCCGGCGCAGGAGCCGGTTGGCAATGCGGGGGGTGCCGCGGGAACGGCCTGCGATTTCGGCGAAGCCCGCGGAGTTCACTTTCAGGTCCAGCAAGCCGGCGGAGCGCCGCAGGACCAGCTCAAGTTCGGGAACGGAGTAGAACTCGAGGTGGCCGGTAAAGCCGAACCGGTCCCGGAGCGGTCCCGGGAGCAGCCCGGCCCTGGTGGTGGCACCCACCAGGGTGAACGGCGGGAGTTCCAACGGAATGGCGGTGGCGCCGGCGCCCTTGCCCACCACGATGTCCACGCGGAAGTCTTCCATGGCCATGTAGAGCATCTCTTCTGCGGGCCGGGACATGCGGTGGATTTCGTCCAGGAACAGCACCTCGCCCTCCGACAGGGAGGACAGGATCGCAGCAAGGTCGCCGGCATGCTGGATGGCGGGGCCGCTGCTGAGCCGCAAGGGCGCATTCATCTCCGCGGCAACGATCATGGCCAGCGTGGTCTTGCCGAGGCCGGGAGGCCCCGAAAACAGCACGTGGTCCGCCGTCCGCCCGCGCATCCGGGAGGCCTGCAACACCAGGGACAGCTGCTTGCGGACCCGGTGCTGCCCAACAAAATCATCGAGGTTCTTAGGCCGCAGCGCCGCCTCGATGGCCCGCTCTTCCGGCTCCTCCCCCGCCGCAACCAGGGACGGTTCAGCCACGGCTGCCTACGCGGTTGCCTGCCCGGGCACCGTCCTGGCCCAACCAGCGGAGCGTGGTGCGCAGGATCTCCGGAACATTGCCGCGGAAGGAGACCTCGGGTTCGTCGGCCAAGGCCTTCTCGATGCTGCCCGACGCGTCTTTTTCAGACCAGCCAAGGCTGGTCATCGCCGCGATTACCTGCGGCTTCCAGGCGGCCTCGGCGGGGGTTGCGGCACCGGCCGAGGGAGCGGTCCCGTGCGGAACAAGCTTGCCGGCCAGCTCCAGCACGATCCGGCCCGCCACCTTGGGACCGATCCCCGGAACCTTGGTGAACGTCTTGCTGTCCCCCGTGTGCGCGGCGACGCGGATAGCCTCCGGCTCATGGACCGCCAGCACGGCAAGGGCAAGCCTGGGTCCGACCCCGCTGACACTGAGCAGGACGTCGAAAACCTCGCGTTCGTCGTCGGAGGCGAAGCCGAAAAGCGTCAGCGAATCCTCCCGTACGATCAGTGACGTGAAGAGCTGCCCCTGTTCACCCACCTGCAGCCGGCTGAGGGTCTGCGGCGTCGCGTTCACGCTCATGCCTGCGCCATTGAGGTCGATGACGGCCGTGGACAGGCCGACGTGCGCTACGGTTCCGCGGAGGAAACTGATCAAGGCCGGGCTCCCGTTGTATCGCCGGCCTCGCAGTGAGCACCCGGCTATCCGAACATATCTACGAATACCCTAGCAAGCGGCAGGGACATTCAGCGTGCGCGGCGCGCCTTGGCCTCAGCTTCGGCCCACGCCCGCTGGGCCGGCGTCAAGGACGAACTGCCCGGCCCGGTGGTCGCCACGGCCGCACCGCTCCCGGCCCGCCACGCGTGGGTGATGGCCAGAGCCAGCGCGTCGGCGGCATCAGCCGGCCGCGGCGGCGCCTCGAGGCGGAGGATCTTGGTGACCAGCTTGGTCACGGCGTCCTTGTTGGACGAACCGCTCCCGGTGACCGCCGCCTTCACTTCCGACGGCGTATGGAGGGCCACCGGGATGCCGCGGCGGGCGGCCGCCGCGATGACGACGCCGGACGCCTGCGCCACGCCCATGACGGTGCTGACGTTCAGCTGCGAAAAGACGCGTTCGACGGCGAGGACCTCGGGTTCGTACCGGTCCAGCCACTCGTCGATGGCGGTGGCGATCACCAGCAGCCGCCGGTCCAGCGATTCCTCGGGCGAGGTGCCCACCACACCGACGGCCACCATGGTGGCCCTGCGGTTCCGCTCGACGTCCACCACGCCGATCCCGCAACGGGTCAGGCCGGGGTCGACGCCCAGGACGCGGAGCGTCAACGCCGGTGCCGGGTCTTAGTTGGCAAGGCGGGACGTCACTCTGATTCCAGGGCAGCCTGGACTTCGTCGCTGAGGTCGGCGTTGCTGTAGACGTTCTGGACGTCGTCGAGGTCTTCGAGGGCGTCTGCCAGCTTCAGGAACTTCCGGGCGCCGTCGACGTCGAGTTCCACCTGCATCGACGGGACGAACTCCACCTCGTCGGTGTCGTATTCGATGCCGGCTTCCGTCAGCGCCTCGCGGATGGCCTGCAGGTCACCCGGTTCCGAGTGGATCTCGAAGGTCTCGCCGTTGTCCTTCACTTCCTCGGCGCCTGCGTCCAGCACGGCCATCAGGACGTCGTCCTCGCTCAGGCCGTTCTTGGGCAGGTTAACCACGCCCTTGCGCGTGAAGAGGTAGCTGACCGACCCGGGATCGGCAATGGTGCCGCCGTTGCGGGAGATGGCCAGGCGGACCTCGGAGGCCGCGCGGTTCTTGTTGTCCGTGAGGCACTCGATCAGCAGCGCCGAGCCCTGGGGGCCACGGGCCTCGTACATGATCTCGGTGTAGTCCACCACTTCGCCGGTGAGGCCGGCGCCGCGCTTGATGGCGCGATCGATGTTGTCGTTGGGGACCGAGGTCTTCTTGGCCTTGGTTACCGCCAGTTCCAGGCCCGGGTTGCCCGCGAGGTCCGGGCCGCCCATCCGGGCGGCTACTTCGATGTTCTTGATCAGCTTGGCGAACGACTTTGCGCGGCGGCTGTCAATGATCGCCTTTTTGTGCTTGGTCGTCGCCCATTTGGAGTGGCCTGACATGCTTTACGCTTCTCCTCTGATCATGCGGATAAAAAGTTCGTGTACGCGTTTTTCGCCAGTCACTTCCGGGTGGAAGGAGGTGGCCAGCAGCTGGCCGGAACGCACTGCCACAATTCTAGCCGCCCCGGGCAGCGGGACGGCGTGGGAGGCGTGCTCCGGGTCCGCCGGCTCAACCTGGGCGAGGACTTCCACTCCCGGGCCCACCCGCTCCACCCACGGGCCACGGATGAAGACGGCGTGCACAGGGGCCACCCCGGATTCGGTGGCGCTGAAGTCCAGCCCCTTGAAGTCCAGGTCGGTTTCGAAGGACTCCCGCTGGCGCCCGAACGCGTTGCGGCGGACGGTGATGTCCAGTCCTCCGAATGTCTGCTGCGGGGCGCCGGAGAGATCGGTTGCGGGATCCGCGATGTCCGAGGCGAGCAGGATCATCCCGGCGCACGAGCCGTAGACGGGGAGCCCTTCGGCGATGTACTTCCGGAGCGGATCGGCGAGCTCGAAGGCCCGGGCGAGCTTGTCGATGGTGGTCGATTCTCCGCCGGGGATGATGAGGCCGTCCAGGCCGTCCAGCTCCCGGGGGCGCCGCACCGGCACGCCGCGGGCGCCGGTGGCCTCGGCCGCGTGGAGATGCTCGCGGAAATCGCCTTGCAGGGCCAGGACACCGATCCGCAGGCCTGCTCCCGCGCGCGCAGGAGCCGCTGAAGGGGGATTTGTCATCCCTCCAGCATACGGCCAGGCCCGCGGCCCGCGGTCCGGCAGCACCTTTCCGGCAGCGGTTGCATGCCGTTGCTGGGATATATTCAAAACATGGTCTTCTTCAGTGTTCCGCTCGGCAAGCTGGTCCGCCGGGTATCCCGGCTTCGGGGCGGCGGCTCGGCCCTGCCGGGCCTGGTGGTCGAGAAAATCGATCCCGGGTTCATGCGGCGGACGCTCAGCACCCTCCCCCACGGCGTGGCCGTCGTCAGCGGCACCAACGGCAAGACCACCACCACGAAAATGGTGGTTGAACTGCTCGAAAGCCAGGGTCTGAAGGTTTTCACCAACCGCACCGGCAGCAACTTCACCCGCGGCGTGGCGGCGGCGCTCCTGGGCGAAGTGGACTGGCGTGGCCGGCTGGACGCCGACGTCGCGGTCCTGGAACTCGACGAAGCCCACGCGGTGCACTTCGTGAACAGCGTCCCGCCCCGCTACTGCCTGCTGCTGAATGTGCTGCGCGACCAGCTGGACCGCTTTGGCGAGATCGACAAGACCGCCCAGCTGCTCCAGCACATCGCCGCCAAGACCACCGGAACCGTTGTCCTGAACCGTGAGGACCCGCGGGTGGCACGCATCGCGGACACCCTCACCGGCCAGGAGGTCAAGTACTTCGGCCTGGACGAATCGTTGCTGGGAACCTTTCCCAACGACGACGACATGCGCGCAGCCCCCGGCAGCCCTGCTCCGGCGGCCCTGCCCGCAAAGCCGCCGGCCGACGTCGTACTGCTGAAGGTGGGCGCGGACAGCGCCGAGTTTGCGTACGACGGCGGAACGGTCACCACGGCGATGAAGCTGCGGGGCGTATACAACATCTTCAACGCCGCGGCGGCATTGACGCTGGCCCGCAGCATTTGCGGCGGCGGAGCCGCCACCGCCAACCACGCCACGTTGTTGGAGGCGCTCTCCCGGGTGGCGCCCGCGTTTGGACGCGGCGAAAGCCTGACCGTCGATGGACTGCCACTCGACCTTGTCCTGGTGAAGAACCCGAGCGGATTCCGGCTGGGGCTCAAGTCCTTCCCGGCCGGCGGGTATGCCACCATGATCGCGATCAATGACAACTACGCCGACGGCCGGGACATGTCCTGGCTGTGGGATGTGGAATTCGATTCGCTCCGGGCCGAAGGTGTTGACCAGCTGACCGGTTCCAGGGCCTATGACATGGCCCTCCGGCTGCAGTACGACGACGTCCGTATCGGCGCTGTCCAGCCCGAGATCGCCCCCGCACTGGCGGCTTTCATCAGGGAAGGACGCGGGAAGCCCAAGCGGATCTTCTGCACATACACCGCCATGCTGGCCATCCGCCGTGAGCTGGCCAAAATCACCACCGTGGAGGTTGTCTCGTGAACCCAGCCGAAGCCTCGACCGCTGCCGCTCCGTCCAAGGGCACGCTCCGCGTGGTGCAGCTCTACCCGCGGGACATGAACATTTACGGCGACTGGGGCAACGCCCTGGTCCTGCAACGCAGGATCGCCTGGCACGGCTACACGCCCGATGTCCTTGAATACAACGTGGGCGATCCTTTTCCCGACAATGTGGACATCATCGTCGGTGGTGGCGGCCAGGACAGCGGGCAGCTGGTGATCCAGGACGATCTGCAGGCCCGGGCCGGCGAATTGCGGGAACTGGCCGAAGAAGGGGCGCCCATGCTGGTCATTTGCGGCCTCTACCAGCTTTTTGGCCGCTTCTTCAAGACCCGCACCGGTGCAGTGATTCCGGGTATCGGCATCCTTGACGTCGAAACCCACGGCACGGACGAGCGCCTGATCGGTAATGTCAAGGTGTCAACCAGCGAGTTCGGCGAAGTCCTTGGCTACGAAAACCACAGCGGGCAAACCACCCTGGGCAGCGGGGTCAGGCCCCTGGGCACGGTTCCCAAGGGCACAGGAAACAACAGCACTGACGGCCACGAAGGTGCCCGGTACCGCAATATTGTGGCCAGCTACCTGCACGGTTCCCTGCTGCCGAAGAACCCGGCCATTGCAGACTTCCTGATCCGGACCGCGGCAGAACGAAAGTTCGGCAGCTTCTCCCCCGGAACACCGGACGATGCCTACGCTGTCCTGGCGCGGGAGCACGCAGCCCGCAGGCCCCGCTAAAGTCACTGCCGCACGCGGGCGCCGCCGCCTAGCGCCATTGAAAATACTCGCGGTGGATGTTGGCCCGGCGGACTCCGGCTGCCCGGAAGGCCTTCCGGAACTGGCGCAGCATGGTGTCCGGGCCGCCCATGAACACCGACAGCCTGCGCGGTTCGGTGCCCACGGCTTCCAGGACCAACTCAGGGGTCAGGCGGCCGTCCGCCGCGGTGTCCACCATGTGGACCATAAGCCGCGGATGGTTCCTGGCGACGGCGGCGATCTCGTCGGCGAACGGGGAGGGTCCCGCCGACGTGACGAAGAAATGGACGTTTTCATGCAGTTCCCCGTCGAGTGACCGGAGCCAGCTGAGGAACGGCGTGATGCCCACGCCGCCGGCGATCCAGACCTGGTCAAATGTGCCGCGGTGCCGGTCGAAACGTCCGTAGGGGCCGCCGACCACCGCCGGCATCCCCGGCTGGATGACGTCCGGAAGCCTGGTGGTGTGGTCCCCCAGAGCCTTCACCGTGATGCTGATGCCGCCCTCGCCCGCGGGCCCGGAAATGGAAAATGGATGCCGCTGCCAGCCTTCTGCCGTTTCCAGGTAGATCATGGCAAACTGCCCGGGTTTGAAACCCAGGGGGCGGCCCAGGGGACGGAGGGCCACCTCCACCAGGTCCGCAGCGACCGTCCGGACGCCCGATACCTGGTAATCGTGGTGCGGCAGGAAGTGGCGGGAAAGCAGCTCCCGATAGGCATAGAACGCCAGACCCGTCGCCCCGATGGCCACGTAGCTCCACCGCAACGCGGGGGCCGCCTCGAAGGCGCTGGCATCCAGCAGGCCGTGCAGGAATCCGGCAGCCACGAACAGTCCGGTCAGCCGGTGGAAGCCGCGCCAGCGTTCATAGCCACCGAGCACGCGGCCTGCCAGTTGGAAGGCCCGGGTTTGCAGCGAGGCGATGACGACGCGGCGGGCGGCCGCCGGAAGCATGGTCCGCCACCGCGGGAGGACAGCCCACACCACCAGCGCCATAAGGCCGCAGATGGCCACCACGGCCAGCGTTTTGCCCAGGCTCGTGGCCTCGGGGCTGGCCGCAAATTCAATGTGCGGCAGCAACAGGACAGTTGCCGTGATGGCCGCCCTCCGGTGCCAGATGGCCGCGTGGTCAATTCCGCCAAAAATCGGTTCGACGTGCGGGAGCGTGCTGACCAGGACCAGGGCGATCGAGTACAGCAGGACCGACTCCCCGCCGAAAAGCTGACCCACGTAGCCAAGGACAGGTTCCCCCGCCGGACGCACCGCGTACCAGAACAAGGCGTACGCCACTGCCAACACCAGCACCGCCCCGGGACCCATCCAGCGGAGGGGCATTCCCAGGATGGCGGCCCGTGGCCTCTTGGCAGGCTTGGTCATTGGCCGGATCCCTTCGTGGTGGCAACCTGCTGCGGATCCAGGCAAAGGACACGCAAAGTGCGGGCCGTTCGTGGCACGCACTCGCAATTCTAGGGAGGGCCACGCGCCGCAGCCGCCTTTTCGGATAATTGAGAAGCGTGGCCTGCTGTGAAAGGTTTACCCCATGACGAACCCGCTGTTGACCCCGAGTCCCTTGCCGTATGGCCTGCCGCCCTTTGCAGTCCTCACCGCTGAGCACTACGGGGAGGCCGTCAGGGCAGGGTTGGCGGAACACGTGCGCGAGATCAACGCCATCACAGACTCTGAAGAGGCCCCGACCTTCGAAAATACTGCACTTGCCATGGAGCGCTCGGGGCAACTGCTGAACCGGGCGGCAGCTGCCTTCTTCACGCTGGTTTCCGCCGACGCCTCGCCGCGGATCAGGGAACTGGAAACGGAACTGTCGCCGCTCCTTTCAGCCCACCAGGACGAGATATATCTCAATCGGGCCTTGTTCGACAGGTTTTCCGCGATCGACACCGACCGCCTCGACGCCGAATCAGGCCGGCTGGTGGAGGAATACCTCAAGGAGTTCCGCCAGTCCGGCATCCAGCTGGACGACGCCGGCCAGGAACACCTGCGGGCCATCAACGCCGAGCTGGCCCGGCTGGGCACCGAATTCGGGCAGCGGGTGAAGGAAGGGATGAAATCGGCCGCCCTGTTGCTCGATGATGCCAGCGACCTGGCGGGCCTGCCGGCGGACGATGTCGCCAGCGCCGCCGAGGCCGCCCGCACCGCTGGGCACGAGGGGAAGTTCCTGCTGACCCTGATCCAACCCAGCAACCAGCCGGCCCTGGCGGCGCTGCAGGACCGGGATGTCCGGCGCCGCCTGTTCGAAGCATCGGTGGCGCGGGGAAGCGATGGCAGCAGCCTGGACGTCCTGGACCTGGCCCGGTCCACGGCCGGCCTGCGGGCCGAGAAAGCCCGGCTGTTGGGCTTCGCCAATTACGCCGAGCTCGTGGCGGACCGGCAAACGGCACCTGACTTCCAGGCGGTCCACACCATGCTGAACCGGATGGCCCCGGCTGCCGTCCGCAATGCCGACGCCGAGGCGGCAGCCCTGGCGGAAATTGCCGGCCACCCCCTGGAACCCTGGGACTGGGCTTTCTATTCGGCCATGGTGCGGCGGGACAAGTACGACGTCGACGAACAGGCCCTACGCCCGTACTTCGAACTGGACCGGGCCATCACGGACGGCGTCTTCTTCGCCGCCACAGCACTGTACGGGATCACGTTCCACGAGCGGACCGACCTCCAGGGCTACCACCCGGACGTACGGATCTGGGAGGTCCGCGATGAAGACGGCGCCGGCCTGGGCCTGTTCCTCGGTGACTACTTCGCCCGCGAAACCAAGCGCGGCGGGGCATGGATGAACTCGCTCGTTGAACAGTCGGCGCTGCTGGAGTCCAGGCCCGTGGTGATCAACACCCTCAATATTTCCAAACCGGCGGCCGGTGAACCCACGCTGTTGACCCTGGATGAGCTGCGCACCTTGTTCCACGAATTCGGCCACGCACTCCATGGCCTGTTGTCAGCGGTCACCTATCCGCGCTTCGCCGGGACGTCCGTGCCGCGGGATTTTGTTGAGTACCCATCCCAGGTCAACGAAATGTGGATCATGTGGCCCGACGTGCTGTCCAACTACGCCCGCCATCACGTCACCGGGGAGCCGTTGCCCCGGGCCGTCGTGGAGCGGCTGGACGAATCGCGGTTGTGGGGAGAAGGTTTCGCCACCACGGAGTACCTCGGCGCGGCACTTCTCGACCTCGCCTGGCACGTGCTGGAGCCGGGAGATATCCCTGATGACGCACTTGCCTTTGAGGCGAAGGCCCTTGCAGCGGCCGGAGTCGGACACCGCCTGATTCCGCCGCGGTACCGGACCGGGTACTTCCAGCACATCTTCGCGGGGGCGGGCTACGCGGCAGGTTATTACTCCTACATCTGGAGCGAGGTGCTCGACGCCGAGACCGTCGAGTGGTTTAAGGAGAACGGCGGCCTGTCCCGGGCCAACGGGGACTTCTTCCGCACCGAACTGCTCTCCCGCGGCAACAGCCGCGACCCGCTGGAGTCCTTCCGGGCCTTCCGCGGCCGGGACGCCCGGCTGGATCCGCTGCTCAAGCGCCGCGGCCTGGAGTAACGCCGCATCGATTGCCCAGTAAGCGTCGTTTAGAGCCCCCAAAACGACAAGTACGGAGCAATCGATGCAAAAGAACGACGCCGGTCCCCCACCAAGAGAGGTGAGGAACCGGCGTCGTACTATAAAGAAAAGCACGACGGTGGGTGCTGATCCGGCAGCGTGCGTAAAAGGGGCCCCGCCCCCAGCCACCACCAAAAAATGGCGGCAGCGGAAGGCGGGGAATAGCACGCCGAGGATCAGCGCCCACCGGGCGCGGAAGCGACTTACCAGCCGCGTTCGGCCAGGCGGTGCGGCTGGGGGATTTCGTCGACGTTGATGCCCACCATGGCTTCGCCCAGACCGCGGGAGGCCTTGGCGATGACGTCGGGGTCATCGAAGAAGGTGGTGGCCTTGACGACGGCGGCGGCGCGCTGGGCCGGGTTGCCGGACTTGAAGATGCCGGAGCCGACGAACACGCCGTCGGCGCCGAGCTGCATCATCATGGCGGCGTCAGCCGGGGTGGCGATGCCGCCGGCGGTGAACAGCACGACGGGCAGCTTGCCGGCAGCGGCAACTTCCTTGACCAGTTCGTACGGTGCCTGCAGTTCCTTGGCCGCGACGTAGAGCTCGTCTTCGGGGAGGGCGGCGAGCTTGGCGATCTCGGAGCGGATCTTGCGCATGTGGCCGGTGGCGTTGGAGACGTCGCCGGTGCCGGCCTCGCCCTTGGAGCGGATCATGGCCGCGCCCTCGTTGATGCGGCGCAGGGCCTCACCGAGGTTGGTGGCACCGCAGACGAAGGGAACCTTGAAGTTCCACTTGTCGATGTGGTTGACGTAGTCGGCCGGGGTCAGGACCTCGGACTCGTCGATGTAGTCCACACCGAGGGACTGCAGGACCTGGGCCTCGACGAAGTGGCCGATGCGGGCCTTGGCCATGACCGGGATGGACACGGCGTCAATGATCTGGTCGATCATGTCGGGATCGGACATGCGGGACACGCCGCCCTGGGCGCGGATATCGGCCGGAACACGCTCCAGCGCCATGACTGCCACGGCACCGGCGTCTTCGGCGATGCGGGCCTGCTCGACGTTGACGACGTCCATGATGACGCCGCCCTTGAGCATCTCGGCCATGCCGCGCTTCACGCGGCTGCTGCCCGTGACGCTGTTCGCGGACGAACCGGCCTCGTTGCTTACATCAGGTGTAGACACAAAAACCCCTATGGGTAGACAGATGATCTTCGCCGGGCATGCGGCGGCAGCTGCCGGAGGTGCACGCACGGATTGCCGGGTCGCTTGACCGGGCACTTATATACTAGTCCCCCGCCGCACGGCAGGCTTAATCATGTCTAATCCGCGGGCGTGGGCTCCGCCAACGCCTGCCGGCGCACGGAAGTGATGCGCTGGACCACCGTCACAAGGCTTGCCGCCGCCAAGAGGACCAGTGTCGCCAGGAGCACCACCGAGGGCAGGCCCAACCCCGTGAGGCCGGTCACCACCAAGACGGACACCAAGCGTTCAGCCCGCTCCGCGATCCCCACATTGGCGGTGAACCCCAACGACTCGGCCTTGGCCCGGGCGTACGAGACAACCATGCCCAGGACAAGGCAAACCAAAGCTGCCGTGGCGATGATGACATTGCTGCCGCCGGTGTAGAACCAGACGGCTACCCCGGCAAAGAGCGCGCCATCGGCGACGCGGTCCAGGGTGGAGTCAAGGAAGTTGCCCCAGCGGCTCTTCACGTCTCGCATCCGGGCCATGATGCCGTCCAGGACGTCGGAAAAGATGAAGGCCGTGATAAAAAGCGTTCCCCAGAAGAGCTGGCCCAGCGGGTAGAACACCAAAGCCCCCACGGCCACACCGAGGGTTCCCGCAATGGTGACCGCGTCCGGGGACACGCCCATCCGAAGCAGCCAACGGGCCAGCGGGGTGAACAGTGCGGTGAAGAATCCGCGGGCGTGCCTATTCAGCATCCGACTCCCCGGGCCAGGCCTGGGCCACTTGTTGACGGACCTCGTCGAGGGTCTGGGTGATGGCCTTGGTCTGGGCAATGATCGGGAAGAAGTTGCCGTCCCCGCCCCAGCGCGGAACGATGTGCTGGTGCAGGTGGGCGGAAATGCCTGCTCCGCCGACAACGCCCTGGTTCATGCCAAGGTTGAAGCCCCCTGGATTGGATACTTTGCGCAGGACCCGCATGGCCGTCTGGGTGAGCTCGGCGAATTCGGCTGTTTCCTCACGGGTCAGGTCCGTGTAGTCCGGGATATGCCGGTAGGGGCACACCAGAAGGTGGCCGGGGTTGTAGGGAAACAGGTTCAGCACCACGTAACAGGTCCTGCCCCGGTAGACGATCAGCGCTTCTTCGTCTGTGCGGGCGGGCCCTGTGCAGAACGGGCAATCGTCTTCGTTCTTGAACTGGTGCTGGCCGCCCTTGATGTAGGCCATGCGGTGCGGAGTCCACAGGCGCTGGAAGGCGTCCGGGACACCGGCGAGGTCGAAATCGTCGGTAACGCCGGCATCACCTGGATACCCTGCGCCTGTGTTCTCCTGCACTCTGCTGCTTCCGTTCGGCTAGCTGGTCCGGTTGCGGACGGCTTCGGTGATCCGCTTGACCGCTTCGGCCACGGGCACGCCGTTGTCCTGGCTGCCGTCGCGGAAGCGGAAGGACACGGCTCCTGCCTCCGCGTCGTCGCCGCCGGCGATGAGCACGAATGGAATCTTGTCCTTGCTGGCAGTGCGGATCTTCTTGGGGAACCGGTCCGAGGAGGTGTCCACCTCGGCGCGGATTCCCGCCGCTTTAAGCTCGTCGACGACGTCGAACATGTACTCGTTGAAGGCCTCCGCCACGGGGATGCCCACCACTTGGACCGGGGCCAGCCAGGCGGGGAACGCGCCGGCGTAGTGCTCGGTCAGGACGCCCATGAAGCGCTCCACGGATCCAAACAGCGCACGGTGGATCATCACGGGGCGCTGGCGGGTTCCGTCCGCGGCCTGGAACTCGAGTTCGAACCGTTCGGGCAGGTTGAAGTCCAACTGGATGGTGGACATCTGCCAGGTCCGGCCGAGCGCGTCCTTGGCCTGCACGGAGATTTTGGGTCCGTAGAACGCGGCTCCGCCCGGGTCCGGCACCAGTTCCAGCCCGGACTCCTGTGCCACCTCGGCGAGGGTCCTGGTGGCTTCCTCCCAGGTGGCGTCGTCGCCCACGTACTTCTCCGGGTCCTTGGTGGACAGTTCCAGGTAGAAGTCGTTCAGTCCGTAGTCCTTGAGCAGGTCCAGGACGAAGGTCAGGGTCTTGGTGAGCTCGTCCTTCATCTGCTCGCGGGTGCAATAGATGTGGGCGTCGTCCTGTGTCATGCCGCGGACGCGGGTCAGGCCATGCACCACGCCGGACTTCTCGTACCGGTACACCGAACCGAATTCGAACAGTCGAAGGGGCAGTTCGCGGTAGGACCGGCCGCGGGCGCGGAAGATGAGGTTGTGCATGGGGCAGTTCATCGGCTTCAGGTAGTAATCCTGGCCGGGCTTGCGCACGGTGCCGTCCTCATTGAGTTCGGCGTCCACGTGCATGGCGGGGAACATGCCGTCCTTGTACCAGTCCAGGTGCCCGGAGACTTCGTACAGGTGGCCCTTGGTGATGTGCGGGGTGTAGACGAACTCGTAGCCGGCCTCGACGTGGCGCTGGCGGGAGTAATCCTCCATCTCCTTGCGGATAATGCCGCCCTTGGGGTGGAACACCGGCAGGCCGGAGCCAAGCTCGTCCGGGAAGGAGAAGAGGTCAAGTTCGGAGCCGAGCTTGCGGTGGTCGCGGCGTTCGGCCTCGGCAATGCGCTCCTGGTACGCCTTCAGCGCGTCCTTGGTGGGCCAGGCGGTTCCATAGATGCGCTGCAGCTGCTGGTTCTTCTGGTTGCCCAGCCAGTAGGCAGACGAGGACCGGGTCAGCGCGAAGGCGTTGGAGATGAGCTTGGTGTTGGGCAGGTGCGGGCCACGGCAGAGGTCGCACCAGACAGTGGTGCCTTCCTTGCGCTCCACGTTGTCGTAAATGGTGATGTCACCGGCGCCGACCTCGACGTTAACGCCCTCGCCGGCCTCGGCAGCGCCGTCCTTCTTGCCCAGCAGTTCAAGCTTGTAGGGCTCGTCCTTCATGGCCTCGCGGGCCTCGTCCTCGCTGACCACGCGGCGGACGAATTTCTGGTTCTGGTTGACGATTTTGAGCATCATCTTTTCGAGGGTCTTGAGGTCCTCAGGGGTGAAAGGCTCGGCCACGTCGAAATCGAAGTAGAAACCGTCGGTGATGTAGGGGCCGATGCCAAGCTTGGCGTCGGGACGCAGCTGCTGCACTGCCTGCGCCATCACGTGTGCAGTGGAGTGGCGCAGGACGTTCAGGCCGTCGGGGGAATCGATGGTGACGCCCTCTACCTCGGCGCCCTCGGGAAGTTCCTGGTCCAGGTCCTTCAATTCGCCGTTGACGCGGGCTACAACAACGTCACGGCGCTCAAAGAAGAGTTCCGCACCGGTTGTCCCGGTAGTCACCTTGGTCTCTTCGCCATCGACGAGAAGGGTGATCTGCTGGGCATCTGACACGGGTGTCTCCTATTCAAAGTTCAGGCTTCATAGCTTGTGGCATACGGGGACCACAGCCAGCCATCGTCAATGCTATCGGTTCCGACTGGGGCCGACCAACGCGGCAGGTGGTGCCCGGGGCTTGGTTCAGCCGCTGAAACCGGTGATGGCCAGTGCCCTGCTGATGCCGTCAAGGGGATGTGGACCGTCAGAGTCCGGATGCTGTGTTGATTCCGGGAACGGCAAAGTCGCGGTCCTGGCCAGGTCCCAGGCCATGCTCGCGCTCAGGCTGATGCCCCGGGGTCCGGTCCTTCTGGTGGTGCCCCGGATCAACAGCAAACGGGTGCCAAAAAGGAGGGGCCCTGCACTCTCCTGGGCCTCATGGAAGAAGACTGAGTCCACGCAGCCTGTACCGTCGTCGATGCTGATGAACACAACCCGCCTTCCGCCGCGCATGGGAGGGGTCTGGGTGGCCACCCGCACACCGGCCACCAGGACCTCGGTGCCGTTGCGCAGGCTGAGGAGTGAGTCAGCAGTGGTGACGCCAAGCTTGTCCAGTAACGGCCGGTGGCTGTCCATCAGGTGGCTGCTGACATCGACGGCCATGAGATCGAGTTCGGCCCTGACATTCTCCACCAGGGTGGGTGCCGGGAGTCCGGGTTTGATATTTCGCAGTTCAACATCCCCCAAGGGCAGGGAAAGTTGCCCTTCAAGGACTTCAACTCCCTTCCGTGCCCCTTTGCCTGCTTGGAGTTGTTGGAGGTGTTGCACAAGATCGGCCCGGTTTGCTTGGCCTCCCGCTTCACGGTGCAGTGAATCGAAGGCGCCCAGCTGCGCCAGGCGCCGGATGCTGGGCTTGCTGAGCCGCGAGCGCGACCTGAGGTCCGCCAAAGAGTCGTAGGGCTGTCCGGCGACAATCCGCTTCAATTCCGTCGCTGAGAGCCCGTAAATACCGTTCAGGCTCAATCGGATACCCAATTTTCCCTGGTCCTTGCCTTCCTCCACCCGTTCCACCCGGTACTCCGCCTGGCTGCGGTTGATGTCCAGGGGCAGGATGGGGATGCCAAGACGCCGGGCTTCGGCTACCAGCAGCCGCTTGGGATACATTCCCGGGTCATGCTCCCAGAGCCCGGCGAGGAACGCTTCCGGATGGTGGGCCTTGAGCCAGGCAGACTGGTAGGTGGGCACGGCAAAAGCGGCACCGTGGGCCTTGCAGAAACCAAAGCTGCCAAAGGCCTTGAGGGTTCCCCAGACCTTGTCCACCACGTCAGGAGCGTAATTGCGGGCACGGGCTTCGCGGCGGAAGAATTCCTCCACCGCAGTCTCCAGCGCTTCGTTGCCCAAGGCGCGCCTGAATTCGTCCGCGCGGGCCAGCCCACAACCGGTCATGACATTGAACGTCTTGAGGATCTGCTCATGGAAGACCGTCACTCCATGGGTTTCCTGGAGAACGGGCTTGAGGTCCGGGTGCGGATACACCTCCGGGGCGAACCCATGGCGGTGTTCCAGGAAGGGACGGACCATGTCCGATTTCATGGGTCCCGGCCGGAACAAGGAGATGTCGATAATGAGGTCGTTGAACTCCCGGGGTGCCAGCTTTCCAATCAGTTCCCGCTGGCCCGGGGATTCGATCTGGAAACACCCGAGGGTGTGGGTGCTGCGGATCAGCTCATAGGTCGGTTCGTCATCGAGGGGGACGGCGTTGAGGTCGATCCGGCCGTCAGCGGCGATGTAGTCAGGTCCCCTGCCATCCGGACCTGCCGGGTGGCGGCCAGCAGCCACCACCTCGGCCTTGGAAGGGTGCAGGCGGATCACTTCCCGGACCGCGAAGGCCATGGCGCTCTGCATCCTGACGCCGAGGACATCGAGTTTGAGCATTCCCATGGGGTCCATGTCGTGTTTATCGAACTGGCTCATGGGCAGGCCCAGGCCGCTGGGCTGGACAGGGGTGCGGTCCAGGAGCGTGGCGTCTCCCAGGATGACGCCGCAGGGGTGCATCGAGATATGCCGGGGCAGCCGGTCCAGCCGCTCCGTCAGGTCGACCAGAAGGTCCAGCTGCTGGTTTCCGTCGGCGTCTTTGTGCTCCACCCGGCCGGCGAACTCCTTGAGTTCGGGTTTTTCCTGCAGCGCTTCGCGGAATTTCCTGGCCGAGAACCGCCACAACTGCTTGGCAATTTCCCCCACCTCGTCATCGTCCATCCCCAACGCCATCCCGGCGTCGCGCACTGCCCCGCGGGCCCGGTAGCCGTTTTGCATGCTCATCAGGGTGACGCGCTCTGAGCCGAAGCGTTCGAAGATTTGGCGGTAGACGTTGTGGCGTTCAGCGCTTTCAACGTCGATGTCGATGTCCGGCAGGGTGGCACGGTCGTTGGAGAGGAACCGTTCAAAGATGAGATCGTGCTGCAACGGATTTACGTGGCTTACCTCGATCAAATAATTGACCAGGCTGGACGCCCCGGACCCACGGGCTGCCGCCCTGACTCCCATGTCCTGGATCATCCGGGATACCTCTGCCACAGTCAGGAAGTAGGACGAGAACCCCAGGTTCCGGATGATCCCCAGCTCATGCTCAAGCCGAGCCAGCATCGTTTTTTCGTCGTGTCCGCCGATCCCCGGGAACCGCCTGCCAATTCCGGCATGGCACCGCTGGATGAGTTCCATATGCGGATCCCGGGTAATGCCAATGACTGATGCCTCCGGCACCACGGGCTGCTTCCATCCCATGTCCGAGGTGGGGTCCATCCGGCAGAGGTCGGCGAGCGCCTCGGTTTGGGCCATCAGTTGCTTGAGGTCAGCGGCCCCATACCCTGCTGCGGTAATGATTTCCTTGCCCAGGCCGAGCATCTGTTCCGCGGTTTTCAGCCACCCCTGGCCTGTGGGCTGGAGCAGCGGTTCCCCTGCCAGCTCCGGCAGGGACTTCAACGTCCGGGCAGAGTCAAGGACATCCGCGGTTGGCGCCCCGTCCGCAGCGCAATACCGCACCGCGTTGCTGAGGATGGCGGGGACGTGGTGTTCTTCGGCGAGCCGGAGCATGCGGACTGCATGGGCAGTGCTGAGGGGGAAGCCGGGCGCGCTGAGCTGGGAGACGATTTCTGCAACGACGGTTCCCGCGGGCATGGCATCCAGCCATTGTTTGAAAAGGGTTCGGGGACGGAGGTACCGCCTGCCTCCCATGGCCTTGCCGACGTCGGAATCCGGTCCAATCAGCACGGTCAGCACCGGTTTGAGCGTTGCCGGGTCGAGGGTCCGGGAGGCCAATTCGGCGCGGGTGACCGCTACCGGCACTGTTCCCCCGGCCTTCCCGGAGGTCCGGGCGTGGGCATCGGAAACCAGCCGGCATAGAGCACGGTAACCCGCGCCATTGTTGTGCCCACGGGCGAGCACCACCACCCGCCCGGCTACCTGCGTGCGGTGGTCCCCGTCGTCGTCGAAGACCGCAAGGTCCACCCCCACGATGGGGTCGATGCCTGCAGCCATGCAGGCTTTGAGGTGCTTGATGGTGCCATACAGGCCGTCCCGGTCGGTGCATGCCAGGGCAGTGGCGCCGTCGCTTGCGGCGGCCTGTGCAAGTTCCTCCGGCCAGGAGACGCCGTAATGGGCGCTGAATGCTGTGGAAACGTGAAGGTGGGTGAAGCTCATGCTGTTCTGGGGCGAAGGGCGTCATGGATCCGCAGCAGCCGCCACCGGCCGCTGCCAACATGCCGGGTGAGGTCGAGGGTCAGGGGTTCTGAAGCATTGTTCCCAGCAGCGGGAAGCACCTGGATTCGCCAGATTTCGTGGTCCACCACGCCAGGGCCGCTCCCCAGGGGAGCCCTGGCGTCTTCAGCCCACCACTGGCGGCGTTCATACCACCGGACGGGCTCAGCGCAGACGAGATAGTCCCTGCCTGCCCACGTTAACGATTCAGGCTGCCCGGAGGGGGAACATGCCACGTCTATGGACTCGCTGAACATGCCCATGCGCGCCTCCCGGACGGTTCTTCCCAAATGCTCCATTCGAATATGTGTTCGAATAAATCAAGTCTACGCCGGGGAGCCGGCAAAACATAGGCGGGGGTGGACGGACCGTGCGGCAGGGAGCAGGATGATGGCATGAGTACCGATGACGCACTCCTGAAGCAGGCAAGCATCAAGACCCAGGACTCCACCCTGGTGGCCACGTTCGATATCGATGGCGCCATTCCGGAGTCCGGCGCCTACGTGGTGGGCTTGATGGGAGCCACGCCGGACTATTCAACGCAGCGGCGGCTTTGCATTGAATTCATGAACGGGGAGGCTCATTGCCTGCTACGCGTTCAACCGGGACCAGGGAATCGAAGAAGACTACGACCTGTCCGGCGTATCCCACTCGGAAAACACCATTACCGGGAGCTTTCCCGCCACGGCCTTGAACGGGCTCGGGAAAGGACACGTCCTGTCAGCCTTCAGCGAGGCGGACGGTCGGGAGTTCCAGCATGGGGTTCCGGTGGAGGAAGCCCTGTAGGGGTTTCCTTAGCTGTTTTCCTTATGGATCTTCAGTTCGAGTTCAATGAACGCGGAGATCATGGCCCGGTAGGTTGACTCGACGATGTCCGGGTCAATGTCTTTTTTCTCTGCCGCGGCCCGGACGTGCTCGATGATCCGCTCCACCCGGCCGGGGGCCCGCACCTCGGCGTCGTCGCCTTTCAGGGTGCCGGCGATCCGGATCAGCCGCTCGCGGCGGGCGATGAGGGTGACAATCTGGTCATCCACCTCATCGACGGCAACCCGGACAGCTGCGAGCTGTTCCTTGTCGGCCTGGGCATCCCGATCGTTTCCTTGAATTGTCGCCATCATCTGACAGTATCGAAGCATGGAGCCAAGAGTCGACTTTATCTCCCTCGGCGTCCGCAGCGTTGACCGGTCGCGGGCCTTCTACATCGACGGCCTCGGCTGGCCGGTCCACCGCGAGGTTGCCGGGGAGGTGCTGTTCATCCAGGTGAACCACGGGCTGGTGCTCTCCCTCTGGGACGCCCGGCAGATGCAGGCGGAGGCAGGCGTCAGCCCGCCGGACGGGGTTCCCTGCATCACCCTCAGCCATAACCTCGCCAGCGCCGGGGACGTGGACCGGGTCATGGAAGAGGCCGCAGCGGCGGGGGCAGCCATCATCGCCGAACCCGTTACCCAGCCCTGGGGCGGCTACACGGGGTACTTCGCGGATCCTGACGGCTTCCGCTGGGAAGTCGCCTACAACCCCACGTGGACCGTGGACGACGCCGGCACGGTCACCGTGTGACGGCGTCCGCACCCTGGCAGGGACTGCTAGAACAGTGCCTCCACAGGGCGGATCAGGTCCGGTCCGTTGTTGCGGACGTTCCCCACGTCCTTGCCCACGGATTCCACGTGCCAGTCGGCGGCAGCTTCCTTGACCCCGGCCCGCACCAGGTCCACAAGGGCGGCTGCGTCGTCAGCCTGCGGGTCCAGCCAAGCCTGCGTGGTGGCCTTGTCCATGGGCAGGGGCACGCGGTCGTGCAGTTCCGTCAGCTTCCCGAAGATGGTGGATTCAGTCCCGGGCGGTGGGGTGTCCGCCGTGAGGATGGAAGTGGACAGCAGCCAGCGCCCTGGTTCCCCTTCCGGAATGGACGGGTCCTTCCACCACTCGTAAAGGCCGGCGAATACCAGCCCGTGGTCCTCACCGGGGTGCACATAATAGGGCTGCTTGGACTTCCCGGGCCCTTGCTTCCATTCGTAGTACCCGTCGGCGGGGACGGCGCAGCGGCGTGACTTCACGGCCTTCCTGAACGCAGGCTTCTCCAGCACCGATTCGCTGCGGGCGTTGATCATGCGCGACCCGATCCCGGGATCCTTGGCCCAGGACGGGACCAGGCCCCAGCGGGCCACATGCAACTGCCGTACCTGCCGGGCCCCTGCAGCATCCTCCACCAGCCGCTCCAGGACGATGGGGACGGCGTCCGTTGGCGCTACGTTCCACGACGGCGGGATGCTGACCTCCTCCTCCAACTCGGCGTCGAACTCGGCCAGCAGGTCCCCCACGGCGCGTGCCATTACGTAGCGTCCACACATGGGACCAGCATGCCACCGTCGCCACATACTGTCATGCAGCCGCCCCGCCGCCCCGGAAAGTCCGGGAATACCGGCGGCCACGCTACCGTTGACCGTAAGGAAACCTTTCAAGCGACGTTTAGGAGATCCGCGTGGACTTCACTCCCGAATCCGGCACCATCACCATGTTTTCCACTACTTGGTGCGGCTACTGCAACCGGCTGAAGAAGCAGCTGGACGCAAAGGGCATCGGCTACACGGAAATCAACATCGAAGAGGTGGACGGCACCGCCGAACTCGTGGAGAAACTGAATGGCGGCAACCGCACCGTTCCCACCGTCCTGTTCCCGGACGGCTCCGCTGCCACCAACCCGTCAGCTGCTGAGGTCCAAAGCAGGCTCGCTGCCTAAGCGGCAGGAGACAGCCGGCTTCGCGCCGAAGAACTGATGCGGGTCACGCCCCCAGGCTGCTGAAGGAAGCAGTTTCCAGGGTGGCGTGGCCCGCATACGTTTCCAGGAGGGCATGTTCCACGGCCGCCACATCCAGCCCGGGTACCAGGTCGTCGGCGGCGCCGGCCGTGGACGGGTCCCAGTCCAGGCCGAGGGCGGCATAGCTGTCCGTGAGCACCTTCCGGATGGGGCCTGAATCCTCCACCACAATCACCGAGCTGAACAGCCAGCCACCGGAAACCACCCGTTGGGCGGTGCCGACCAGCTTCACGCGGCGGGAGCTGTCGGCCGCATCGGTTCCGTGCACACTGAACTCGCCGGGGCAGTATTCGCCGGGAATTTCCCCTACCGCGGCCTGGACCCCGACGCTTCGCAGGGCCTGGGCAAAGAGCTCACCGAAATAGGCGAACCGGGCTTTGGATCCGGCTACTGCGTCGGCGTCCGGTTCGATGTGGTCCACCACCAAGGTCCCTTGGTGGTAGGCGGCGGCCCGTCCCCCGGCCCTGCGGACCAAGGGCTCAAATCCGTTGGCCAGGCAGGCCCGTGCGGCCGCATCAAATCCGGGCAACCGGGTGTCCCGTTGCCCGAAGGCGACGGTGGGAGCGGGCCGGTACAGGCGCAGGGTGGGACCGAGGCTGCCTGACCTGGCCCTGGCCAGCAGCTCCAGCCCGAATTCGAGGTCACGTCCCGCGCCGAGGGACACGTCCTGCCGCACCACAGTCAGCGGGCGGGCGTCGGTACCGGTGTGGTGCATTGTTGCTGAACTCCCTGGGGTCGATGGCCGCCGGCGGACGGGCCTCCCCTAGGTTACGCCCGACGACGGCACGGGCTTTAACGGCCCCGGCGCCCTGCCCACAGTGCGTGCAGCAGGGGAACCGCAGAAACGGCCATCAGGACGTTGCCGAATACCAGGTCGTCAGAGCGGACGATGGTGCCCGCCACCAGCAGCGCACCGAACACCAGGGCCGAACCGGAGCGCCGCGCCGCCCTTTCCAGCCGGGCAGCCTGCCGCTCCAGCCGCGGGACTGCGACCTCAAGCGATCCTTCCTCGAGCCGGCCGGCCAGGGCGTCCAGCCTGCCGGGCAGGCGGAAGGCGTTAGCGGCGGCATCGAGGGCCTGCCGGGCCACGTCCTGGACCACGTTGCCGCGTTCGTTCCGCAGCAGCTGCGCGGCGTAGGGTTCCACGGAGTCCCAGAGGTTGAAGCGCTCATCCAGGGCGCTGCATACCCCTGACGTCAGGGACATGGCGCGGATGATCAGGAGGAAGTTCTCCGGCAGCTGGAATGGCAGCGAGCGGACCACGTCACCGAATTCCACCGCGAAGTCGCGGAACTCGCGGGGGTCCACCTCGCGGAGTTCGGCAAAGCCCATGCCGCCGAAGCGGGCGAAAAGCTGGGTCATGGCCCGTTCCAGTCCTGCGCTGTCCGCCGACGGCATCAGCACGCCGACGTCGTTGATCGCCGCCACGAGTCCCTTGCCGTCGCGCGCGGCTGCAGCGATCAGGAGCTTCCGCAGGCCGCTGCGCGTGGAAGCCGTGACCTCCCCCATCATGCCGAAGTCGATGAACGTCAGCTTCCAGCCAGGTCCCCCCGTCCCTGCAGGGACAGGCGTGACGAAGATGTTGCCCGGATGCGGGTCGGCATGGAAGAACCCGTTGGTGAAGAGCTGGTCGAACATGATGGACGCGAAAACGGGGGCCACCGCGGCGGGATCGATGCCGGCGGTCCGGAGCGCTCCCGCATCGGTGATTTTGATGGCCGTGACGTCCTCGAGCGTGAGTACGCGGCGGGTGGTGCGCTCCCAGACGACTTCCGGCACTGCTACCCTGGCGTCGCCGGCAAAGTCTGCGGCGAAGCGTTCGGCGTTGACGGCCTCGTGCAGGTAGTCAATCTCCTGCAGGCTGATCTGGGCGAATTCCTCCACCAGCGCCGGCATGTCCGCGCGGCGGGAGACGAGGCGGACATGGCTGAGCCAGCCGGCCACCTTCCGAAGGGCGGCGAGGTCGACGTCGACGATCGCGCCGATGCCCGGACGCTGTACCTTCATGACGACGGCGTCCAGGCCCGTATCTTCGGCGTCCAGGAGATTCAGGCGGGCGCGGTGGGCCTGGCCCAGGGAGGCGGCCGCAATCGCGGATTCGTCCACGCTGGCGTAGACCCGGCCCACGGGGGCACCCAGTTCACGCTCTGCCAGGGCGGCGATCAGCGGGAAGGCCACGGGCGGCACCTCGTCCTGAAGCCCTTCGAGTTCTTTGGTGATTTCGGGCGGGAGGACGTCGAGCCGGGAGGACAGGAATTGCCCCACCTTGATCATCAGGCCGCCGAGGTCGATGGCCAGGTCGTGGAACCGGCGGGCAAAGTTCTGCATCCGTCGGGACCGTGTCCGCGTGGAGATGCTGCCCAGCCCCACCCTGGGCAGCAGCAGTTCGAACCACCACGTGGTGGCAAGATGCCAGGCGGCAAACCGGAGGATCCGCCGGTACCGGCCGCGGTGTTCCCGCATGGGCGACGCCGGGTCGGCCCGGTCCCGTACGGTCAGCGCCACCCGGGTCAGTCCTGCGCGAGGATGGCGTACAGCCGCCGGCGGGCCTCGTCGAGCACCGCCACTGCCTGCTGCACCTGGTCCGGTGAACCGGTCCTGCCCACCTGCGCCGCGGCCTGGGCCAGCTCAATCCCGGCCTTCGGAAGGGAGGCGCCGCCGGTTCCGAAGGTGGCGGCCGCGGGATCCCAGGGCGCGGACCCGTGCAAGTCAGCCGCCTCTTCGCGGCCGGCATCGGTCAGCGAGTAGATCTTCCTGCCGTTGGATTCCTCGGCCCTGATGGACCCTTCGTCTGCCAGGAGCTGCAAGGTGGGGTAGACGGACCCTGCGCTCGGCTTCCAGCTGCCGCCGCTGCGCTCCTCAATCTCGTGGATGACCTGGTAACCGTGCATGGGCTGCTCAGCGAGCAGCGCCAGAATCGCCGCCCGGACCTCGCCTTTCCCGGCCCGGGTTCCAGCCCGTTTCTCGAACCTGGAGCGAAACTCTTCGACCGCTTGCCACATTCCGTCCAGGTTGTTCCCGCCGAACCCGCCTGCAGGGTTTGAACCACGCATGATGCACTCCTTCGTCAATCGCGAACGATACACAACGATACTCAGCGATACATTCCGGCACCATAGCCGGACGGCCGGTTTCCGGGGCCGGAAAGGCCCAGGCGGCGTCAGGTCCTGCGCAAGGTGAGGATTTGCTCCGCCCGGCCGAAAGGTCCCTGCCGGTCGTGCAGCACCGTGGACGTGAGCCCAATCCCGTCGGAGCCGAAGGAAACGGCGTTGTCCAGCCCCAGCCACTCCCCTTGCGGCCGGCGGTACATGTGGATCTGCAGGTCCAGGTTGGGGAAGGCATAGCTGTCCTTGCCGGGCGGGACCCTGGCGGCGATTCCGTTGGCCGTGTCCACCATTCCCATCAGCCGCGCCAGGTCGCCACTGTCGGCCCGGTCGGTCAGCGGGTGCCCGGTGCGGAGCCACACTTTCCCGGCGCCGGGGCGGTGCCCCTCAGCCACCCGCATTTCCAGGGAACGGATGTAGCCTCCCGGCCAGACCGCCGAACCATCGTACGGCTTGCATTCGTCCGGGCCTGGTATGGCCGTGTCTTCGACCTCTGCTACCGGGCTGGTATCGCTGGTCAGCATGCGCCACGCCGTGGCACGGATGGCGGTACGGCCGCCGGCCACCAGTTCGGCCTGCACAAGTTCAATGGTCCTGCCTGGCCGCAGCGTGGTGGTCTCGATCCGGAAGTCGCCACCGGGGATCAGTCCCAGGATCTCGTAGCTGATCCGGGCCATCCGCATGTCGTCGCGCGGCTGGTGCCGTTCCAGGAGGTCAGCCATCAGGCCCGAGGCCGGCGCCATGTGCTGCTCGTGGGTGTTCCAGGCACCCTGGGCATGGATGGTTGACCGGAACCGGCCCCCGCCCAGTTCCTGGTAGTAGAAGTTGCCCTCGGCGAGTTCAGGCAGGTCTGCAGTCAAAGCTGGCCCCTTAAGCAAAGTTCAGTGAATTGCCACTAACCCTATCGCCAGTGAGTGCGCCGCGACGCGGCAGGCAACGAAATGTTGGCGGGTACCACAGCCAAGCGGACTACACTCAGGAACTGGTCCTGTCAGCAACCCTCAAAAGAGGTGTTTCATGCGCGTCATCAGCTACAACCTCCGCAAGCATGCCGCAAGCGGCGAACTTCTCGCCCTGGCACGGAATCACGACGTCGATGCGCTGTGCCTCCAGGAGGTGGATTCCAGCGACCTCCCGGAGACCCTGGGCCCCCTCCATCTGGCGGATGCCACCAAGGGCAACAGGCTGGGCCTGGCCATCTACTACCGGACCAGCAGGTTCACGGCCCTGGACACGCAGTCCTTCGCGTTGAAGAAATCGATGCACGACAGGGTCCTTGCTCCGGCCCATGAGCGGCTGATCGGCACGCGGGTCATGGACAACCAGACCGAACACGAACTGGTGATCGGCTCGTTCCACGCAGCACCCCTGACGGCGTCGAACTCATTGCGGCGAAAGCAGATCCACGCGGCCCACGCGGAACTGCTCAGCATGGGCAAAGGCCTGATGACGCTGATGGTGGGCGACTTCAATTATCCGTTCTTCACCAAGAACCTGGATATGCACATGAAGAACTCCGGCTATGCCCTCTCCTTGAGCAACCGGCGCACCTACACCCGGTACAAGGTTTTCAAGGGCCATTTCGACTTCGCCACCTCCCTGGGGCTGGATATCGCCAGCGTGGAAACCCTTCCGCGCGGCAATTCAGACCACCTGCCCATCCTGGTGACAGCCGAGTACGGCGAAGGCTACTAGGCCCGGCTGCAACGCCGCCGTTTACCAGGATTCCCCGGCGTCCAGTTGTGCCATCAGGCCCGGCCAGGCTGCTGCGAAGCCGGGGTGGAGTTCCATGCCGTGGACTTCAGCCACCGGAACCCAGAGCAGGGCAATGCTCTCCGGATCGCTGATGACCGGTTCAAAGGACTCCCGCACACGGACCACCACGGTGGTGTAGGACCAGTAGCCATGGTCCAGCACGGAGGTAAAGAGAACGTCGACGTTGCCGGGCGGAACCGACGCTTCCTCGTAGGCCTCCCGGAGGGCGCCGTCGACCGGTTCTTCGCCCTGGTGCAGGGCCCCGCCGGGCAGGCCCCAGGTTCCGCCGTTGTGACTCCATACCGCGCGGTGCTGCAGCAGGACTCCCCTGGCGGGATCCCAGGCCAGGACCCCGGCCGCTCCGAACCTGCCCCAGAACCGGCCGCGGTCACCTTCCACCCAGGCGTCGCCCGGATCGCGGGGGCCGGTCCGCGGCGGCGGAGTGGAGGACAGGCTGGAGGGCGGGTAATGGTCCATTGCCCCAGTTTGACAGGTGAAGCGGCGGGACGTCATGTGCCCTGCCCGTGGTCGACGGCGAAATCACCGCCCGGGTACATGACTGTTTCGTGGCCGTCGTCGAACCGGACCAGGTAGGGCGGGCCGCCGCCTTGGCCGCGCACCTCCAGGATCACCCCGTGCCGGTCCGCGGACCCCACGTTCCTGCCGCGCACCACGATCCGGTCGCCTTGGGCTGCCTCCATGGCAATCACCTCCACGGCCCAAGGGTACGACCCGCGGGCGCACCGGAACAGTGCCGCATGGCAGGATTTCCGGTATGCCGCTGAACCTCGTCCTGCTCGCCGACACCCATGTACCAAAACGCGCCAGGGACCTGCCGGAGCAGGTGTGGTCCGCCGTCGAAAATGCCGATGTGGTTTTCCACGCCGGCGACTGGGTGGAGGCAGCCCTGCTGGACGAATTCGAACGCCGGAGCAAGCGGCTGCTGGCCGTCTACGGCAACAACGACGGTCCCGAACTGCGCCGGCGCCTGCCGGAAACGGCAACTGCCACCCTGGATGGGGTCCGCTTTGCCATGGTCCATGAGACCGGGCCGGCCACAGGACGCGAGCTCCGGTGCGAAGCACTGTACCCGGACGCCGATGTGCTGGTCTTCGGCCACAGCCACATCCCCTGGGACACGGTGTCACCGCGCGGGCTTCGGCTGCTGAACCCCGGGTCGCCTACGGACCGCCGGCGCCAGCCGGTTTGCACCTATATGGAGGCGGTACTCGACGATGGCGCCCTTGCCGGGGTCCGGCTGGTGGAGGTCCCGCGGTGAGCGCTTGGCACGGCGGCCGGAATTGCCTAGGCTGGAACAGTAAGCAAGCTTAGTTTTTATTGGCTACCCTTTCCGCAATTGCCGGCTGCTTCATGTCCCGGGCCGCCAATGGGCCCGCGTCCCACCCGAACAGGAGGACCACCATGACTGACCAGTACACCTTCCGCAATCCCGTGACCGCCTACGAAAAGATCTCCCCGCCCAAGCAGCACCAGCCCGAACCGGGCCTGGACGCCGACCTGGAGCCCAAGGCCGACCTGGGTGAGGAAACCTACCGCGGCACCGGCCGGCTGGAAGGCCGCCGGGCCATCGTTACCGGCGCGGACTCCGGGATCGGCGCCGCGACGGCCATCGCCTTCGCCAGGGAAGGCGCCGACGTCGTCCTTTCCTACTTGCCGCAGGAAGAGGAAGACGCCGCGCGCATCGCCGGGATCATTGAGGCCGCAGGCCGGAAGGCGGTCAAGGTGCCGGGCGACCTGAAGGATTCCGCAGCGTGCCGCGAACTGGTGGATACTGCCGTGGCAGTGCTGGGCGGGGTTGACGTCTTGGTCAACAACGCCGGAAAGCAGGTTGCACAGGAGGATCTGCAGGACATTTCGGATGAGCAGTTCGACCACACGCTCAAGACCAACGTCTACGCCATGTTCTGGGTCACGAAGGCTGCCGTGCCGCACATGCCCGCCGGCTCCACCATCATCAACACCACGTCCATCCAGGCCTACAACCCGTCGCCGACCCTGGTGGACTATGCCACCACCAAGGCCAGCATCAACAACTTCACCAAGGGCCTGGCTCAACAGCTTGCGCCCAAGGGAATCCGGGTCAACGCGGTGGCGCCCGGGCCCATCTGGACTCCGCTGCAGGTCAGCAGCGGCCAGCCCAAGGAAGAATTGCCCGAGTTCGGCCAATCCACTCCCCTGGGCCGTGCCGGCCAGCCCGCTGAACTGGCCCCCGCCTACGTCTTCCTGGCCTCACCCGAGTCCAGCTACGTGGTCGGCGAGACACTGAATGTCAACGGCGGCAGCCCCACGCCCTAGGCTCCCGGCCGCCCAACACGGCGGGCCCTCCGGTTATTCGGCGACCTCCTGGCCGGCCAGGAGCTCATCCGTGGCAGGATCCGGCTCGCCATCAAAAAATTGGGCCAGGACCGTCTTGAACACTGTTTCTCCGGGCGCGGCCCGGAGAAACAGTGTCATGGACGAACGGAGCTTCTGCGTATCGATTCCGCCAAGGATGTCCGACGCCGAACGGCCGGAATGCGTGGTGAGAGCCAAGGCACACTCAAGAAGGCGCGGGCCCAGGACGGGGTGGTCCAGGTAGGCCCGTGCCTCTGCCAGGGACGAGATGGCGTAAGTCCGCGACGTGGCGCTCTGCCCCAACCCGGCAACTTGGGGGAAAATGAACCACATCCAGTGCCCGGTCTTGTTGCCGAGCTGCAATTCGCCAAGCGCGCTTCGGTAGGTTCCCCCACTGTCTTGGGCGGCGACGAATCGTTCCAGGTCAAACGCTTCACTCATGGGCTCTCCTCTGTGGCTTGCAGGTCATTGTGTCAACTCTTTCTCCAGGAGGCGTGCTGCCGTTTGGAGTTGGGATTCAGGGTCTGCGCGCCAGCGCGCCAGGACAGCCGCGGCCCGCTGGCGGTCTCGGTGGTCCAAGCCGGCCAGCAAGGGCACCAGGACGTCGGAGACCAAAGGCCCGGCCAGCTCTGCCGCCTGGGCCGACCGGAGAAAGCCCTCCAGCCGGGTGAGGTCCGAATGCCGCAGCACCTGCACCTTTGTTTGCAGCAGGACAACGGCGGCCAGCCGGCGTTCGAAGACCGGCTGCGAGCCTGGTTTCGGCTGGCCCCACAGGGCGGAGGCCAGCATGACCGTGGTGTCATGGCCCATGTCCTTGAACTTCCTAAGGGCGTCCCGGACTGTGCCGCGGACTGCGCCGATCGAAGACCCGTAGGAGGCCAGGGCTCCGCCCAGCCGGTAGCCCACCTCGTCGGCCCGGTACCAGGCACCCTCGTTCTGAAGGGTCCGGTCGATAAATTCAGCAGCAGCCGCGACGTCGGGCACCTCGGTCACCGCCCCCGCCCCGCAGAGGCATGAAGGATACAGAATGGGGTCCAGGGCCGCGCCTCGAGCCTGCCGGCCGCAATGGGCTCGCCGCAGACCGCACAGGTTCCATAGGTGCCGTTGGCCAGCCGCTCCAGGGCTGCCTCCACTTGGTCCAGCCCGGCTGAACTCTGCTTCAACAATGCCGACGCCTGCGACAGTTCGAAGGCGATCGTGGCGCCCTCGGGATCGTGTTCGTCATCGACGTTGGAGTCCTGCCGGGCCGCGTTGGCCGCGTCGATATCAGCCCGCAGCGCCGGCAACAGGGCCAACCTCCGGGCCCGTTCCTCTTCGAGCAGCACCCTGAACCGTTCGAAATCTGGCATGCGGAAAGCCTAGCGCGTCAGTCAGTACCAGTTCAGGGCGACGGAATGGCTCCAGGCGCCGCACGGGGACCCGTAGCGGTCGCGGATGTAGCCGAGCCCCCAGTCAATCTGCGTCCGGTAACTCGTCAGCCAGTCGCTTCCGGCGCTGGCGTACTTTCCCGGCGGCAGGGCCTGGGCTATGCCATAGGCCCCGGATGAGGCATTCGTGGCCGTGGTCAGCCAGCCGGATTCCTTGGTCCACAGCTGGGACAGGCACTGGAACTGGTCGGCGCCCCAGCCGAGGGCACCCAGGCGTCCTGAGGCATAGGCCTTGGCGCCGGCAGGATCATTGACGGCACCGCCCGGGACGGAGGGAACGACGACGGGCGGCGGGCCGGGCACGGCCGGCTGCGGCGGACTGCCGGGAACCGGGCCGGCCGGCGGGGCCGGTACCGCCGCGTTGCCGGCCGGAGCTGCAGCCGCGGGTTTGGGCTGCCTGGCTGCGGCCGCGGCAGCCTGCGCCGCGGCTTCGGCCTGCCGGCGGGCCTGCTGCGCCGCAGCGGCGCGCTTGGCCTCCTGGGCCGCTTCATAGGCAGCCAGCGCCGCCTGGCCCTGGCGATACTCCCCCTCAAGTGCCGCCGTCGTTCCCTTCAGCGAGGCAAGCTGGGCGGTCAGTTCGGTGCTGTGCTGCTGTTCGTCATTTACCTGCCGGGCAAGCGCATCCTGGGCGGAGCGGGCTGCATCCAGTTTGGCTTTTGCTTCCCCGGACAGTCGTTCCCGCTCAGTGCGGGCCACTTTTTCCTGCTCTGCCAGTGATGCGGCAACTTTTCCGGCAGCCGCAGCTTTCTCCACCAGAGCAGCAGTCTTGTCGCCCACCAGCTGGACGAGGTTGAGCCCTTGGACGCTGTTGTTCCGCAGGGCATCAAGGGCCACGAAGAATCCGGTATTGGTCCCGCCCGTCTTGTACGCCTGGACGGCAAGCGCTCCGATTTCCTTGCGATGCCGGGCCAGTTCGTCGTTGGCGCGGGCAGCCCGGGCGGACAATGAATCCAGCCTTACCGATGCCGCTTGCAGCCCGGCGTCGGCTGCGGCGTAGTCGGCCGATGCCCGGACCGCCGTGTTACCGGCGGCTTCAGCCTGGGTCTGGAGGCCGTCCAGGAACCCATTGATGGTGGTGATCTCTGCCGCTTTCGCTGCCTCGGAAGACTGCGCCTGCTGCACGTCAGCCCAGGACGGATACCCACCGGGAGGTGCAGGCTCGTCTGCAGTGGCCGGCAGGACCGTGGCCGCTGCCACTGCGATGGCGAGCAGTCCCCCCACCAGCGGGGACGTGGGCATGGTCACGAACAGGGGCATAGTCCCGAAGCATACCGGCGGCACGCCGGAGCGGAAAGGCGGCCGTGCCTGCTTTGTTACCCGTTTGGTCCGGTGCCGGACCGGCGGGAGCCCGGCGTGGGTGGATCGGACCCATCCAATCGTTGGTTGAATACGAGAGAAGAACCTCGCATGTTATCTAAACGTGACAATGGGAGGGTCGGCGGGTTATGGTCTTCTGGTGTCCCTCCCCAAACGGGACACTCCCATCAGTTTGCCGAGCCCTGCCGCTGATACCGGGATTCAACCGCATTCATGCTGGCAGGGACGGGGGAACCAAGTTTCCACGACCTTTCAGGTCTTGGGGTTAAGTCGGACAGCTCCTCCGCCCACCGCGGAGATATGTTCGGCCGGGTATCTCCAACCCGAACCCGACAGCTCACCCCGCAGGCATGGGAGAGGCGATCAATCGTGTCAAAGAATCTCAGCACTGCCCGCCACCGCGCGACCCCGGCCCGCTCCATTGCGCTCGAGGGACTCGCCGTGACGGCCAAATCACAGGCCCGTTCGTTTGGCCGTCCGGCCCTCGCTGTTGCCGCCGCGTCCGGCATCGCGTTCGGCGTCGGCGCCCCGGCCCATGCGGGCGTGACGGGCGCGGACACCACTGAGCAGGCCAGCGTCCAGGCCGCCGCAGCTCCTGCAACTGCTCCGGCAGCCGCGGCAGCAACCGTCCACACCGTCGTTTCCGGGGACACCCTCGGCGCGATTTCGGCCGCGTACGGAGTCAGCCTCAATGACCTCCTGGCTGCCAACGGCCTGGGATTGTCGTCCATCATCTACCCCGGTGACCAGATCCAGATCCCCGGCGCCGGCTACGTGGCAGCACCTGCGCCGGCAGCGGCCCCCGTCCAGGCGGCAGCCGCCACCGCACCGGCGAACACCGGCATGAACATGTCCTACGCATCAGCAACGCCGGTGGCGTCCACCACCGGGAGCGGGACCGGTGCTGCCATCCTGGCCTCCGCCTACGGCCAGGTCGGCGTGAGCCAGGACTGCACCGCCATGGTTGAAAAAGCCCTGCGCTCCGTCGGCAAGAGCGTCGGCGACCTGGCTCCCACGCAGTTCTTCCAGTACGGCAGCGTGGTCGGGAGCCCGGCACCCGGCGACCTCATCATCACCTCGGGCCACGTGGGCGTTTACGCCGGCAACGGCCAGGTTGTGAGTGGCGGCGTCAACGGCTACACCACGCAGGTGCACTCCATCAGCTGGCTCAGCGGCTACTCAGTGGTCCGCGTCGCCTAGTCTTCGCGCAGTAAAGCCTGCTCCCAACAGGAGGGTGGCAGCCGGGTCTCCGGTTGCCACCCTCCTGTTGTCGTCGGATCAGGTCCCGCAAAAGGTCGTATACGTCCCGAAGTCCGCCGGGGCACCGTCCATGTAGCGTTCCAGCCCGGCCCGCTCGGTGAAAGGATCGGTCACGGCCTGAAGCAGGCGGTGCAGCGGGGCAGTGTCTCCCTCCGTGCCGGCGGCGAGGGCTTCCTCCACCAGATGGTTCCGTGGAATGTACGCCGGGTTGACGCTGTCCATCAGCCCTGCGTCGGGTTGCAGCGCCAACCACCGCTCCGACCAGGCGTCGAAGCCGGCCAAATCCATCACCATCCCGCGCACCGGGCGCAGGTCGCCGCGGGCCGCCCTGCCTAGGTTACGGAAGAACAGGGTGTAATCCACCGGGCCGTCCTTGAGGATGGCCACCACATCGTCAATAAGGCTGGACGCGGCGTCGTCGCTGGCGTTTCCAGCGGCAAGACCCAGTTTGGTTTTCATGCCGCCCGTCCACGCCGTGCTGTACTGTCCACGGAATCCACCGAGCACCTCCACCGCTGCAGCAACAGCTTTGTCCTCGTCTTCGTCAACGAGCGGCAGCATTGCCTCGGCAAGGCGGGCAAGGTTCCATTCGGCAAGGACTGGCTGGTTGGCGTAGGCGTAACGGCCACTGACATCGATGGAACTGAAGACGGCGGCGGGATCGAAGGCATCCAGGAACGCACACGGGCCGTAATCAATGGTTTCCCCTGAGATGGTCATGTTGTCCGTATTCATGACCCCGTGCACGAATCCCGCCAGCATCCACCGGGCCACCAGCCCGGCCTGGGCGGAACAGACGGACGCAAACAGTGCCAGATAGGGGTTTGGGGCGACGGCAGCGTCCGGATAGTGCCTGCTGATGGCGTGGTCAGCCAGCCGCTTGAGCAGGTCCATGTTCTCCGTGGCCCGGGCGTACTGGAAACTCCCAACCCTCAAGTGGCTGCTGGCCACCCGCGCCAGGACAGCACCGGGCAGCATGCCCTCGCGCCGGACCTGCCGCCCCGTCGCCACGACGGCGAGGGAGCGCGTGGTGGGAATACCCAGGGCGTGCATGGCCTCACTGACAACGTACTCGCGCAGCATTGGCCCGACGACGGCCCGGCCGTCCCCGGCGCGGGCGAAGGGGGTGCGCCCCGAGCCTTTGAGGTGGATGTCCAGCAGGCGGCCGGCGCGGTCCGTGACTTCCCCCAGCAGGAGCGCGCGTCCGTCGCCGAGCAATGGGGAGTAGCCGCCGAACTGGTGGCCCGCGTAAGCCTGCGCCACCGGGGTGGCACCGGCCGGAACGTGGTTGCCCACGAGGAGGCGCACCCCTTCCGGACTGCGGAGGTATCGCGGGTCAAGGCCCAGGCCTGCTGCGAGCTTTTCATTCAGGACCAGGAGTTCGGGGTCCGGAGCTTCCTCGGCCTGCCAGGGAACGGCAATTTCCGCCAGTTCACGGGCGAAGCGGCCGTCTAAGGTGACCGTGGATTCAGCTGCTGCCGTCATGGGTTAACCCTATCGCCGTGGTGCCGCCCGCCCCTCCTGCACGGAGAGCTTCAGGCCCTGCCGCCGCTGGCCCCTGCATCATCCAGCCCCTTGGCATAGGCCGCCTGGCCGGCATGCTGGAGGCAGTCCCCCAGAATGCTGACAAGCCGCACCCCAAGGGTCACCGGCGGATCCCAGCGCCAGTCCGCCACGCGGTCCAGGTCCTGTTCTTCCAGGCTTTCGAGGACCTTCGTGGTCTGCCGGTGGACTGCTTCACAGTACTCAAGCAGGAGCTCACCGGATGCCCGGACAGCATCCACCTGGCCGCTGGAGTGGCCATAGCCCGTGTCGCCTTCCGCCAGCGGGAGGCCAAAACGCGACACGAAGCCTTCCGACGTCCAGACCTGTTCCAACTCCGAGGCGGAGGCGACCTGCGCATCCTCCACCCTCCCCAGGTGCCACACCAGCCAGGCGATGGAGTTGCCGCGGCCGGAGGGGCGGTGCTGGAGCTGTTCCTCGTCGAGCCCGTCGAGCACCTGCCGGACCAGGCCCGGGAGGCGGCCAAAGGACTCAAGGAGCAATTCTTTGGAATCCATGGATCTGGCGCCTTTCGGGTTGCCCGGTCGGGGAACAATAAGGTTACTGAGTAAACGTCATGCCTGTGAACAGGCGGCCCCAGTCAACACGTGCGCTTGTTTCGACTTTGAGGGGGACGCGGGGTACAAGGTAACCAAGGTGCATCATGTCGTGGGCCGGGCGTTGACCGCAAGCAAGGAGAACCGATGGAACGCAGCAATGTATCCCCGGACAGTCACGGGGCAGAACCGTCCCGGCCCCAGTCCCCCGCGGCAAGGATGTCAGCGCTCTGGGCGGATGGTTTGGGCAGGGCCAGCATCAGGGCCGTCCAGGCGCTCTCGCTGCTGGCGCTCGCCTGGGTGGCCGTGGTGGCCGCCACCCGGGTTCCGCTGGTGACCGTACCCGTGCTGGTCGCCCTGATCCTGGCGTCGGCAATGGCTCCCGCCGTGCGGTGGCTCGCCGCCCGCGGGTTCCCCCGGTCGCTGGCCGTGCTGTCATCCTTCCTGGTGATCATCGCCGTCGCGGCCGGAGTGGTGGGCGGCATCGTTGCACTGGTCCGCCAGCAGGCCCCGGTTCTGGCAGCACGGGCGGAAGCAGGGATTGGCCAACTGCAGCAATTCATCACCACGGGACCCGTCGCACTGACCGGCGCGCAAATCGACGCGGCCCGCAACGAATTCCAGAAGTTCCTTGCCGGCGGAACCCTGGGAGCCGATGCGCTGACCGGACTCAGGACCGCCGGGGAGATAGCTGCCGGCACGGTCCTGACGGCCGTCATCCTTTTCTTCTTCCTCAAGGACGGCGAGAGGATCCGGTCGTTCCTGATCGGGTTCCTTCCCGGCAACCATCAAGGAAAAGCACAGTTGGCCGCGGAACGCAGCCTCCTGGTGCTCGGCGGCTACGTCCGGGGCACCCTCATCATTGCCGCTATCGATGCGATCCTGGTGCTGGTGGGGCTGCTCATCCTTCGGGTCCCCCTGGCCGTGCCGCTGGCCGCCGTGGTCTTCCTGGGCGGGTTCATTCCGATCATCGGGGCAACCACCGCCGGCAGCCTCGCCGTACTGGTAGCCCTGGTGGAAAACGGGCCGGTACCGGCGCTCATCGTGCTGATCATCCTGGTGGCTGCCAACCAGTTCGAACACCACATCCTGCAGCCTGTCTTCATGGGCCGGGTCCTGCGGATCCACGGGCTGGTCATCATCCTGGCGCTGACGGCCGGGGCCACCTTGGCCGGCGTGGTCGGGGCGCTGCTCGCAGTCCCGCTGGCCGCCGTCGGATGGACCATCTACAGGACGCTGTCCGGACGCGAAGCAACGGCCGGCGATCCACCGGCACCTTCGGCCTAGCGGCCCTCCTGCACGCCTGCTTCGGTGACTTTAGGCCCTAGAGTGCCGGTGGGGCGGGGGCCAGTCTTGAAGGGCAGGAAGACCCTTTCACGACAAGCAGGAAGTGCGGCCATGTCATCCCAGAAACCCATCGCCGTGGGCACCAACGATTCAGCACAAAGCCAGGCCGCAGTCTTGTGGGCTGCCCGTCGTGCACACGACGCCAAGCTGCCCCTGGTGATCCTCCACGTCGTCGATGACCGGTGGATCGCCGAGCCCTACCCCTGGTTCGGGACCCTGCAGCACGCTGGCGAGGAACTCCTGAAGACCGCCGCCGCGCGCCTTGAAGGATCCGTCCCGATCACGCCCGCCACGGAAATGCTCACCGGGAGCGTGGGCGGATCGTTGGCCAAATACTCCAAGAAGGCCTCCATGATGGTCATCGGCTCCGGGAGCGGACACCTCGGCGGCACCCTGGCCGACCGGGCGCTCCAGGTTGCCACCGCGGCGAAAGTCCCGGTCGCCGTTATCGGAACCCAGGACCTTGAGGGCAGGACGGGCGTCGTGGTGGGCGTGGATGGGTCGGCGGAATCGACCCAGGCTGTCGCGTTCGCCGCTGCCGAAGCAGACCGCAATGGCGACGAACTCACGGTCGTCTACGCCGTTAACGTCCCGAATCCGGTCGTCGATGCCGGCCTGACACCCGGCGCCCTCGCTGACCTGATCGTCGATGAGGAACGCGTTGTCCTCTCCGAAACCGTCGCGGGGCTCAAGGAAGACTACCCCGACCTGACGGTGCACCAGCGCCTTGTATCGGACAAGGGCCCGGTGGACGCCCTGGTCGACGCCGCCGCAGGGGCCCGCCTCCTGGTGGTGAGCAGCCGCGGACGGGGCTCCTTCAAGCGCCTGCTCCTTGGTTCCACCGCCCATGGCGTGCTGAAGCACCTTCCTTGCCCCACCATCATTACCCGGACCCAGGCCATGAAGGACACCATCTAGCCGCAGAGCCTGCAGGTCCTCTTCCCCACCTGTCCATGACCCCACCCGGAAGGTCCGGCGCCATGAAAAAACCCGCCGCAATCATCATGCTGATCCTTGGGATCCTGCTGGCACTCCCGGGCCTTGCAGCACTGGCGGGAGGCGCCGTGGCTTCCGCGGTGGGGTCGATCCAGGGAGACGGATTCCTCACGTCCGGTACGTCACGGTTCTCGGTGAACTCCTTCGCCCTGACTTCCCCACGCGGCGACACCATGGGGCAGGAAGTGCCCGGCCGGCTTCCCTTTGACATTGGTACCCTGCGGCTGCGGGCAGAATCCGAGACGGCGGGCAAGGCGGTCTTCATTGGCATCGCACCGCAGGCCGACGTCGAAAAGTACCTGGCCGGCGTGCACCACTCCGAACTGCTCAACGTCTCCCAGCGGCCGTTCCGGGCCGATTACCGTGATGTTCCCGGGACCAGTCCTGCCACACCGCCGGCGGACCAAGGCATCTGGAGCGCCTCGGTTTCCGGCTCCGGCCAGCAGGAACTCACCTGGAACCTGGCACCGGGGGCCTGGGAAATCGTGGTGATGAACGCTGATGCCTCCTCCGGCGTGGACGTCCAACTGCAGGCGGGCTTCCACTCAGACCTCTTCCGTCCGGCGGCCACGGCCCTGCTGGTGGCCGGGATTATTGCCCTGCTGATCGGGATACCCCTGATCATTGTCGGCGCGGCTGGGCTGGGGCGGCACGCAGGACCCCCAAGGGGCGGCCCGCCGGTGGGAGCACCGGCAACCGCAGGCCCGGCGATGGCCATGGCCGGGCCAGGCCAGGCCGCCGGACCAGCAGTACCCGGCACTCCGGCGCCGTACGGGGCATTCCATGAACCACAAGTCTTCGCTCCGGTACCTGTTCCCCCCACGGGCTACCCGGCGAGGCTGGTCGGCGAACTTGATCCAGGCCTCTCCCGCTGGTTGTGGCTGGTCAAGTGGTTCCTGGCCATTCCACACTTCATCCTGCTGTTCTTCCTCTGGTTCGCCTTCGTCATCACCACGATCGTGGCAGGATTCGCCATCCTGTTCACCGGCCACTACCCGCGGGCACTGTTCGATTTCAACGTCGGCGTGATGCGCTGGAACTGGCGGGTGGCCTTCTACGCCTACGCCGCCGTCGGCACCGATCTCTACCCGCCTTTCACGCTGAGGCGCACCAACTATCCTGCCGACTTCGACGTGGACTACCCTGAGCGGCTCTCCCGCGGCCTGGTCCTGGTGAAATGGTGGCTCCTGGCCATCCCGCATCTTCTCCTCGTGGCCGCATTCGCGGGCACCACGGGCGCCGTGTGGCGGTGGGAGGCAGGGAACGACATCATCGGTGGCACGTATGAACGCGGATCGGGCCTGTCCCTCCTGGGCCTGCTGGTGTTGATTGCGGCGGTCATCCTGTTGTTCACCGGCCGCTACCAGCGTCCATTGTTCGATTTCATCCTCGGCGTGGACCGCTGGATCTACAGGGTCCTGGTGTACACCTCACTGATGCGTGACGAGTACCCGCCCTTCCGGCTGGACCAAGGTGCCGGTGAGCCCGGCTTGGCCCCGGCCGCTCCCCCGGCGGGCCTTCCACCCGCCGCGGCCGGGCCGCCGCCGGCGGGCGGGCCCCAAAGCGTGGGGCCGGCGCAGTGACCTTCGCCCCTACCTCCCGGCCGCCGGGGCGAACGATGATGGGCGTGACCAGCCGGGTCCGATGAAGGAGCAGACATGAGCGTTGCCGGGGCACCGATAACCAACATCGTGGTGGGCGTCGACGGATCGGAGGCGTCCGTTGAAGCCCTCCGCCAGGCCCAGCGGATGGCCGTCCCGTTGGGCGCCAAAGTCCAGGCGGTAGCCTGCTGGGACTACCCCCAGGTGTATACCGGCTACGTGATGATGGGCGTGGAAGGCTTCGAGGAAGGCGCTAAAGCAGTCCTCGACGGCGCCGTGACGCAGGCCTTCGGCGCCGACACGCCGTCGAACGTCACCGCCACGCTGGTCCGGAGCCATCCGCGGGAGGCGCTGATCGACGCCAGCCGCGAGGCTGACATGGTCGTGGTGGGGCGCCGCGGGCACGGCGGGTTCGGCGGCCTGCTCCTGGGCTCGGTGAGCTCCGCCGTCGTCGCCCATGCCCACTGCCCGGTCCTGGTGGTTCACACCCCGGAGGCCAGCACCGCCGATTCCAAGGCCTCCTGACGGCGACGGCGACGACGCCAACAGCCACCGGCGTGCCGGGCGGGTGAGGCAAGTGCCGGCGGATGACGTACGACGACGGACGCTCGCCCTGGCGATCGCCGGCGCGCTGGTGGTCCTCGCCGTCGCCCTGGCCCTGTTTCGCCCGGCACCGGCGGCCGGCCCGCCCCTGCCCACCCCGTCGGGGGCGTCTGACGCCCCGACCGCAACCCAACCCATCCGGTCCGCATCAGCCAGCGCGGATGCTGCCCCCGGCACTGCGCCGCCGGCAGAAACGGACACGCCCGAAGCGGGCGGGACACCGGTGGAACCTCCAGCCACGATCCCGCCGGCCGGGCCCTCCGAGGTACCGGATGAACCGGTGGCACCCCCGGCACCCCCGGCTCCCCCGGCTCCCCCGCTCCCGGAGTTTCCCGAAGCCCTCCGCGGCCAGGACCTCACAGTCGTTCCCGGGGCAGGCCCCAACGTCGCACTCACCTTCGATGCCGGAGCCAACGCGGCAGGGCTGGCTGGAATCCTGTCCACCCTCGCGGCCAAGGGCGTTGCCGGCACTTTCTTCCTGACCGGAAACTGGGCTGCCAGCAACCCGCAGGGAGTGGCACAGATTGCCGCAGCCGGGCACCGGGTGGCAAACCATTCCATGACGCATCCAGGGTTCACCGGGCTGGCAGGGGACGCCATCGTCAACGAGGTGCGAAGTGCAGAACAGGCCATCCTGGCCGCGGGCGCCGACCCCAGGCCCCTGTTCCGGTTCCCCTACGGCGACCGTGATGCGCGGACCATCGCGGCCGTCAACGCCCTGGGATATGTGGCTGTTCGATGGACGGTGGACACTTTGGGGTGGAAAGGAACCAGTGGCGGCGCCAGCGTCCAGTCGGTGGCCGACCGTGTCCAGGCCGGGCTGCAGCCCGGGGAGATCGTCCTGATGCACATCGGTTCAAACCCCGACGACGGCACCACGCTCGACGCGGACGCCCTCCCCCGGGTCATCGACCGCATCAGGGCCGCTGGCTACGGTTTTGTCACTCTCGATGCCCTGCTGGCGCGCTAGCCTCCGGCCGCACCACCATCATGGGCAACAAGACGCCGGCAGGGACCACCCCGGCAGGCACCCCGGGCCCGGCCCACCATGGACTGCCCGTCCACGAAGTGGTGCTGCTGTTTGGCACGGACACCGCCACAGGCCTGGACCCGGCCGAGGTGGTCCGCCGGCGGGCGCAGTTCGGCGCGAACATGCTTCCCCGGTCACGGCGCGGGGGTATTGCCGGCAAACTCGGGCGCCAGTTCAACAACCCGCTGGTTTACGTCCTGCTGGCGTCCGCCGCGGTGACCGCGTTCCTTCGCGGGTTCCTGGACGCCGGGGTGATCCTCGCCGTGGTTCTGGTCAATACGCTCATCGGTTTCATCCAGGAGGTTCGGGCCGACGCGGCCCTCCATGCCCTCCACTCCATGGTTCGCACCCATGCGGCAGTCGTGCGGCGCGGCGAAAGGTTGAGCATTCCCTCCGAAGACCTGGTGCCCGGAGACCTGGTGCTGCTGGAAGCGGGTGACAGGGTCCCCGCCGACCTGCGTCTGGTCCGCCTTTCAGCGATGCGGGTGGATGAATCCGCCCTGAGCGGCGAATCCGAACCGGTTGCCAAGGACCAGGTGGTGCTCCCCCGGTCCACACCCGTGGCAGACCGGCGGAACATGCTGTACAGCGGCACGTTGGTGACTGCCGGAACCGGGGCAGGGATCGTCGTCGCTATCGGCGGCGAAACCGAACTCGGCGAAATCCACCGGCTCATCGACGACATCCGGCCCGAGGCCACGCCCCTTACGCGCAAGCTGGCACGGTTCAGCACAACGCTTACCGCGGCCATCCTTGCCCTGGCGGGCGTGGCTTTCCTTGCCGGCGTGGCACGCGGTGAACCGCCCGAAGAAATGTTCACCGCAGCCGTCGCCCTTGCCGTTGGGGCCATCCCCGAAGGCCTGCCAGCCGCTGTCACGGTGGCCCTTGCCATCGGCGTCCGCCGGATGGCGAGGCGCCGTGCCGTGGTCCGCCGGCTTCCGGTTGTGGAGACGATCGGCAGTGTCACCGTGATCTGTTCGGACAAAACAGGAACCTTCACCGAAAACCAGATGACCGTCCGAGTCCTCTGGACCCCTGCCGGCAGGTATGGCGTGACAGGCACCGGCTACAGCCCGGAGGGACACATCATTCCCCCAAGCACCATCCACACCGGCGGCACAGCGCAGCCGCCGGTGTGCCTGGGGCGCGACGGGATCCGGGACGAGGCACTGCGGTGGTGCCTCCTGGCCGGGGCAGCCTGCAATGACGCCGGTGTCCGCCGCGAGGGAGCAACCTGGCAGGTGCGCGGAGATCCCACCGAGGCCGCGATGCTGGTGGCCGCCGGGAAGGGAGGCATCTCGCTTGCGGAGTTCCTCGCCCGCTCGCCGCGGCACGCCGAACTGGCCTTTACTCCTGAGCGCCAGTTCATGGCCACGATGCATCGCTCCGCCCATCCGGACGGTACCGGATTCGTGTTTGTCAAAGGTGCCGTGGAACGTGTCCTTGAACTCTGCGGTAGCGAGATGGACGCACAAGGCGGCGCCAGGCCGCTCCGCAGGCAGGCCGTGGTCAATGCTGCACATGCGCTCGCCGACGGTGGACTGCGTGTGCTGGCAACGGCCATGATGCGCCTCCCCGCGGCTACCGGAGCCCTTGACGGCACGGAGTTGGAAGGACGCATGACCCTGACCGGGCTCCAGGCAATGCACGATCCCCCGCGTGAAGCGGCGGCATCGTCAGTCCTGGCGTGCCGACGCGCCGGGGTGGCCGTCAAGATGATCACCGGCGACCACGTCCGGACCGCCCTGACTGTCGCCGCGGCGGTAGGGCTGACCAACGGTCCAGAACCCGGAGCAGCGCTCACCGGCGCGGAGCTGGACACCATTCCAGCCGACCGGCTGCCGGATGCGGTGGAACGCGCCACGGTGTTCGCCCGGGTTTCCCCGGAACAGAAGCTCCGCCTTATTCAGGCCCTCCAGTCCCGGGGCCATGTGGCGGCCATGACCGGGGACGGCGTCAACGATGCGCCCGCCCTCCGGCAGGCCAATGTTGGCATATCCATGGGGCGCAGCGGAACCGAGGTGGCCAAGGAAGCCTCGGACATTGTCCTGACGGATGACGACTTTGCCACCATTGAGGCTGCCGTTGAAGAAGGACGGAACGTTTTCGACAACCTGGTCAAGTTCATGGTCTGGACCCTGCCAACCAACATGGCAGAGGGGCTGGTGATCCTGGCGGCCATCCTGGCGGGCGGGACGCTCCCCATCCTCCCTACCCAGATCCTCTGGATAAACATGACCACAGCCGTTGCCCTTGGGCTGATGCTCGCCTTCGAACCGAAAGAGCCCGGACTGATGACCCGGCCGCCGAGGGCACCGGACCGTCCGTTCCTGACCTGGGCCCTCACCGTGCGCGTCATGCTCGTCTCAGCGCTCCTGGTCGCGGGCACCTGGTGGCTCTTTGGCCACGAGCTCACCGTCGGTGCATCCGTTGCCCAGGCCCGGACGTCCGCCGTGAATCTCTTCGTGGCCGTTGAGGTCTCCTACCTCTTCAGCTGCCGGTCCCTTACCCGGCCGGCCTGGCGGATCAGGCCATTCGGCAACCGCTGGCTCCTCCTCGGGGTGGGCCTCCAGTCCGCCGGACAGGTGGCCCTCACCTACGTTCCCCTCATGAACGAACTCTTCCATACCGCCCCCATCGGACTGGATGCCTGGCTGCGGATCCTCGGCCTGGCCATGCTCGCATCCTTGGCGGTCGCCGTCGACAAGCGCCTGCGCCGGCAGGGTTTCTAGATCGTTTTCCCGCTGGCTCACGAGCGGCGGCGGATCTGCCGGCGCAGGGCTCCGGTGCTGGCCGGAACGGGACTAATGGCTCTGCCTGCGCCCACCCCGCAATCCAATACTGGAAGGGAAGGCAGCCGGTTGGCGGCGGCCTTCTGTGAATCGGAGGTCGGGGAAGTGTACGGCTGGAACGACGGCATGGGCCTGTGGGGCTATGCCCTGATGAGCATCAGCATGCTGGTGGTCTGGGGAGCGATCATCACCGGCATTGTGCTGCTGGCCCGATCATTGCGGGCCCCCTCCCCGCACAATCCACAGCCTCCGTCTCCGCGGATGGCGGAAGACCTGCTGGCGGAGCGTTTCGCCCGCGGGGAGATCGACGTTGCGGAGTACCAGAACAGGCTGGCCGTCCTGCGCGGCCACCCGGGCACCTGAGCCAAAGTCCGCAGGAAACGGACACGGAGAGCCCACGATGCCTCTTTCCGAATTCGAGAAAAGGGAACTCGAACTGATCGGGCACGGCCTGGAGCAAGACGACCCCAGGCTCGCCGTACTGCTGAACCACGACGCCTTCGCCTTGTCCCGCCGGACAAGCTTCCGGCGCGCAGTGGTGCTCTTCGCGGCCGGGGTCTGCATCCTCCTGCTTGGCCTGGTGGCCCACGCCCCTGTCGTTGGTATTGCCGGCTTCACGGTGATGAACGGTGCCGGGTACTGGGCCATCAAAGATCTGCACTGGTCGCCGCGGAAGGCAGCCCCGCACGCCACCCGGATGGAAGGCACCACCAGCGAATAGCAGGACGACGCCGGCGTCCCGGCTGTGCGGGGCCAAGCGTCCCGGGCGGCATCGGGCCAGGCGGGTCGACGTTCAAGCGGGCCGGCGGTGCAGGGCTTCAGGGGCGCTTCAGGGCTGTGCCGTCGCGTCCGTCAGCGCAACTTCTTCCGCGGCACCGGTTTCCGCGGCGTGGACCACGAGTACCGGGCAGTGGGCATGGCTGACAGGGTTGAACTGACCGAGCCAAGGACAAAGCTGCCGTGGCCCCGCCGTCCCACGATCAGGAGCGATGCGGTGCGGCTCGCGTCCAGGAGAACGGGGCCGGGCTTCCCGCGGACCACCCGGGGGTGCACAAAGGGCGGCGCCTGTCCGAATGCGTCCCGGATCGCCTGGCCCAGCACCTGCTCGGCGGCATACTTGAAACCCTCAATGCCTACGGCCAGGTAAATCCCGTAACCGGCCGGGACATCCCAGCACGCCCATGCTTCAACCGGAGCCCCCAGGGGTTCAGCCACCGCCCGCGCCACGCGCAACGCCGCGACGGACGCGTCGGAACCATCAACTGCGACGATGATCCTGGGGCGCCGTTCAGGTGCCGCGGACGGCCCTTGGTTCCCTGCTGTTGTCACATTTCCTCCCGTTGCCCTTCGGACCAAGCGTGGACCGGAGCCGGCCGCCGGACCAGGGCCAAAAGTCATGCGGCATACAGCAGCTCCACGGTCCGGACGGTGCACCCGGCAGCGGCAGGACCGGCGCGGCGGACTTTGGTCCCTTCCGGCGGGGCCGGTTGCGGGTAAGAATGGGGTGTGGCCGCTCCGGGGAGCTGCCCGCACAGGTGCGGTTTGGTCCTGCAAGCGTTTGGGAGCGTGGGTGCACATGCATGAAACTGCCGGCAGTGAAGCCACCGGGTCCTCCGGGCCGGTCCGGGTGTTCATCCTTGACGATCATGAACTTGTCCGGCAGGGCCTGAAGGACCTCCTTGAGGGCGAGGGTTTCGTGGTGGTTGGCGAAAGCGGATCGGCGGCCGAGGCCACCCGCCGTATCCCGGCCCTGCACCCCGACATTGCCGTCCTTGACGGGCGCCTTCCCGACGGCACCGGAATTGAGGTGTGCCGCGACGTCAGGTCCCTTGATCCACGCCTGCATTGCCTGATCCTCACAAGTTACGACGACGAGCAGGCCCTTCGCGGCGCCGTCCTCGCCGGCGCATCCGGGTACATCCTGAAGCAGATCAGGAGCGATGACCTCCTGGCCGGCATCCGGAGGGCGGCGGCGGGCGAGTCCCTGTTCGAACCGGGCGTTGAGCAACGGATCATCGCGGGCCTTTCCACAGCACCCACGGACCCCCGCCTGGACGGGCTGAGCACCCAGGAAAAGAAAGTGCTCGCCCTGATCGGCCAGGGCCTGACCAACAGGCAGATTGGCGATGAACTGTTCCTGGCGGAAAAGACGGTCAAGAACTACGTCTCGTCCATCCTGGCCAAGCTCGGTTTTGAACGGCGGACGCAGGCCGCCGTCTACGTCACCCGGAACAGTACGGACGGCGCCTGACCGGGTACCCCCAACAGGGGTGCCGCGCCGCCGGCCGACGCGCACTCAGGACAGGCGGGCAACCCATTTCACTGACGTGCCCTCGCCGGGGATGCTGTCGATGTCGCAGCGGCCGCCAAGGAGCCCGGCGCGATAGCGCATGTTGGCAAGCCCGCTTTCCGTGGCGGGTCCGCTGAATCCATGGCCGTTGTCCTTAATGCACAGCTGGACGTCATCGCCGGAAACGGTGAGGCTGACCTGGATCTCCTCGGCACCGGAGTGCCGCAACGCGTTACTGAGCGCTTCGGAGAGCACGGGCAGCAGTTGGGCAGCCAAATCTTCCCTGACCGAATCCACCGGACCGTCGAGCGACACCTTGGGAATCAGCCCGTAGCTGCGCGAGCTTTCCCGGACAACCCGGAGGATCCGGCCGGTGAGGGGTTCCCGTTCCACATCTGCCGTGCGAAGCGAGTAAATGGTGTCCCGCAGCTTGCGGATGGTGTCATCAAGTTCCTTGGTGACCGCAGCAATTCGATCATGGGCCACGGGGTCTGTGGTGAAGCGTCGCAGGCTTTGGATGCTCAGGCCGGCAGCAAACAACCGCTGGATGACAAGGTCGTGCAGGTCGCGGGCAATCCGTTCCCGATCCGTCAGGAGCAGGTCCTGCTCGCGCAGGGCACTCACGCGTGCCAGGTCCAGGGCCAAGCCGATCCTGCTCCCAAAGATCGAACTGGATTCGGCGTCAGCCTGGGTAAAAGCGGCAGCTCCGTGGGCACGGGCCAGGACAAGCACCCCGTTGCCGCTGTTGCCGTGCCCCAGTTGGCAGACAAGGACAGGCCCCAGCGTTTCGACAATCGCGTGCTCAAAGACCTGGCGCGGCTCCGGAGCCACGAAAGATTCGCCGGTTGCGAAGACTCCGGTTACTGCACTGGAAACCACCAGTTCCTGCCCTGCCTTGATGCCCTGCACGCCAAGGCACGACCGGCACCGGATCACGCCGTCGCCGGCCGGAACTCCGATGAAGGCCACCGAGGCGTCGGCTGCCTTGAGGGCGGTCCCGGCCACAATATCCAGGCTTTCCGCATCCCCTGCATGGGGCTCCATGATCAGTCGGCTGCTCAGCTCCATGCCGGCCTCCAGCCATTTCTGCCGGCGGCTGCTGTCTTCAAAGAGGCGGGCGTTCTGGATCGCGACCCCGGCTGCGGCCGCCAAAGCCACTGCTAGGTCTTCGTCTTCCTGCGTGAAATCAACGCCGCCCTGCTTTTCGGTCAGGTACAGGTTTCCGAATACCTCGTCCCGGACGCGGACCGGCACACCCAGGAATGTCCTCATCGGCGGATGGTTGGGTGGAAAACCCGACGCTATGGGGTGCTGGCCGAGGTCATGAAGGCGCAGCGGCTTGGGTTCGCGGATCAGGAGCCCGAGGACACCGTGCCCGGTGGGCAGGTCTCCGATGGAACGGATGCCCGCCTCATCAATTCCCACCGTGATGAAGTGGCTGAGCCGGCGGTCCTCGCCAATGACACCAAGCGCCCCGTAGCCGGCACCCACCAGGGCGCAGGCAGACCGCACCAGCCGGTCCAGGACCGCTTCAAGGCTCAGGTCCTCCGCGACGGCTATGACGGCCGCCAAGAGGCCGTTGATCCGCTCGCGGGTATCCAGCAGCAGGTCTTCCATCTGGTCCCGCATTGGGGAGCGCCACGGCTGCTCAGTGCTCACGTCCCACCTCCGGCGGCAAAAGCCCGCAAGGCAGCAGGCCCGTAGCGCGAATCAAGTGTTCGAAGACATCCTCTGGCAGTAGTCTAGGGGCCGCGTCAACCGCAGGCAGTCCCTGCCGTTGACGCTGAGTCCGGCTCACCGCCGCCAGCCCCCTGTACCGGCGGGACCTTCTCCCCTACCGGCCGAATGATCGCGGACCTAGGCTACGGCCATGAACACAGCAGGGGCAGATCCGGAAATCAAGGAACTCGGTGTCCACGATTGTTGGAAACTCCTTCATTCCACATCCGTTTGCAGGATCGCGTTCACGGACGGCAACTCGGTCGAGAACTTTCCCATGAACTTTGTCACCACCAACGGAACCCTGCTGATGCGGACGGGTGGGGCAACAAAACTCTCCTCCTTCGACGGCAAGGCCGTGGCTGTTGAGGCGGACGGCATGAACCAGTACGGAACCATCGCGTGGAGTGTCATCCTCAAGGGGCACGCCACAGTGGTTTCCGATGCCGAGGAGACCCAGGACGCCATGGATGCCGGACTCTCACCGTGGCAACCGGGCCAGAAGAACACCCTGATCCGGGTTACGCCCCACGACATCAGCGGCCGGAGGTTCGTCATCGCGGCACCTACGCACTGGTGGCCGCCCCGGGAGCCGGCAGCGGACTGAAGATCGCAGCGGCCAGGAACCCGACTTTCGACCTCGCCCCATCCAACGCCACAACACTCCAAAGGATGGCCCCCATGGCACCTGCCAAGCCAATCGCCGTCGGCATCACCAACACACCGGCGTCCGACGCCGCCCTGATGTGGGCCGCCGCACGGGCCGACAGGCTCAAGGCTCCCCTCGCCGTCGTCACCGTGGTCGATGACCGGTGGATGGCCTCCGAAGTACTGCCCTACTTCGAGGTGTTGCGTGAATCAGGCCTGGGCCTGCTCAAGGAGGCCGGCGAGAAGGTCAGTGCCGCCTACCCGGGGCTGAGCCTTTCGCTGAAACTCCTCGAAGGAGGGGTGGGCTCGGCGCTGGGCGCATACTCGAAAGAGGCCGCAATGCTTGTCCTGGGTACCAGCGGCCACTCACGTGGCGCACTGACAGACCGTGCCCTCCAGGCTGCTGCAACGGCCGAATGTCCGGTTGCGGTCATCGGCGGGGGGCAAGAGGACGGCCGCGGCGTGTTCGTGGGGGTGGACGGTTCCGAGGAGTCAACGCAGGCGGTGGCCTACGCTGCCGCCGAGGCCGACATGCTGGGCGAGGAGCTGACGGTCCTCTACGCGTTCACCGGGCCCAACCGTTGGATCGCGGCGGGACTGCCCTCAAGCAGTTTTGCCACCCATGTGCTCGAGGAGGAGCAGATTGTCCTGGGCGAAACGGAGGCAGGCCTGCGGCAGGACTACCCTGACCTCACCGTGCACACGGTGATGGAAACCGTCGTGGAGCCCGCGGCTGCCCTGGTCCGGGCCGCCTCCGGGGCGCGCCTGCTGGTGCTGGGCAGCCGCGGCAAGGGCGGCTTCGAGCGGCTGTTGCTGGGCTCCACGGTGCACGCGGTGCTGGCACAGCCGCCATGCCCCACCATCATCACGCGGATGCACGTACCGCAGCACGGCGATTGAGCGCGCCCGCTTGGTGGAGCATGCCATGCCGGCCGCCGGGAAAGCCGGGGCCTCCGCCCTCGATGTGGAGGGCCGCCGTGCCCGTGAGGGGCTGACCACCGGTGAAGTCCAGGAGCGGACCGCTGCCGGCCGGATCAACAGCGTGCCCACGGCCACCAGCCGAACGGTCAGGGCGATCGTCCAGGCGAACGTGTTGACGCTTTTCAACGCCGTTGTGGGCGGCTGTTTCATCCTGCTGTTCGTCCTGGGCCAGTGGCGTGACGCCCTCTTTGGGTTGTCGGCCATCAGCAACTCGTTGATCGGGATAGTCCAGGAGTACCGGGCCAAGCGTTCGCTCGACCGGTTGGCCATCACGCAGGCGGCGACGAACACGGTGATAAGAAACGGCGCACGGGAACGGATCCCGTCGGCGGGGCTGGTCCCCGACGATACCGTCGTCCTGGCCGGCGGCGACCAGGTCACGGCTGACCTCCTGCTGCTGGGCGGAGCCTCACTGGAGGTGGACGAATCCTTGTTGACCGGCGAATCCGAGCCGGTTCCCAAGATGGGCGGCGCCGTGCTGCTCTCCGGGTCGCTGATCCTGGCGGGCAGCGGCCGGGCCACCGTGCTCAGGGTGGGGCCGGATACGTTCGCGTACCGCCTCGCGGCGGAGGCACGCCGGTTCTCGCTGGTCACGTCGGAGATCCGCAGGGGCCTGGGGAAGGTCTTCGTCGTCATCACATGGTTGCTGCTGCCCACTGCGTTGCTGCTGGTAAACGCGCAGATGCAGGACCGGGGCGGGTGGACGGGTGCCTTCGGCTCGGGGCGGTGGATCCCGGCCGTGGTGGGGGCTGTGGCCGGGATCATGGCGATGATCCCCCTCGGCCTGCTGCTGATGACCAGCGTGGCATTCGCCGTTGGAGGCCTCCGGCTGGCACGCCAAAAGGTCCTGATCCAGGAGCTGGCGGCCGTGGAAGTGCTGGCGAGGGTGGATGTCCTGTGCCTCGACAAGACGGGCACGCTGTCCTCAGGCTCCATGGTGTTCGACGCCGTCCACGCTCAGGGGGCCTTCCGGGCAGCACGCTGGCAGCCGGTGCTGGAGTGGTTCGGGGCCCAATCGGAAGGCGGCAGCACTGCAGCGGCCATTGGTGCGGCTTTTCCCGCGGCCCCGCCGCTGGCGGAACGGTCCGCCATCCCCTTCTCGTCCGCCCGGAAATGGAGTTCTGTCACTGTGGGGCCGGAATCCGGCGCGGCCGGCACGTGGATCCTCGGCGCACCGGACGCCGTCCTCGGAGGCTCCCCTGGTTGCGCGGCGGCACACAGGGAGGCCGCCGCCCTGGCCTCCACCGGCCTTCGGACGCTGGCCTTGGCCTACCTTCCGGACATCCTGCCGCCGGACGCGGGCGAGACGGGTCTCCCCACGACACTGGAGCCGGTGCTGCTGATAACTTTCCGCGAAAGAATCCGGGCGGACGCCGCCGCGACACTGGACTACTTCCGACGGCAAGGCGTCACCGTGAAGATCATCTCCGGTGACGACCCCCGGACGGTGGCGGCCCTGGCACGGGGAGTTGGCTTCGGCAAGCGGGCCGCGTACGACGCACGCCTCCTTCCCGGGGATCCGGCCCAACTGGAGGACATAGTGGACGCGCAGAGCCTCTTTGGCAGCGTCACGCCGTCCCAAAAGCGGGATCTGGTCAGGGCCCTGAAGCGGCGCGGGCACACGGTGGCCATGACCGGAGACGGCGTCAACGACGTCCTGGCACTGAAAGAGGCGGACCTGGGCATCGCCATGGACTCGGCCTCGCCGGCCACCAAGGCGGTGGCCCGGCTGGTTCTCCTTGACGGCCGCTTCGAAAGGCTGCCCGCGGTGGTGGATGAGGGGCGCCGGGCGATCAGCAATATCGAGCGGGTTTCCTTGGTATTCCTCAGCAAGACCGTCTACGCCACGGTCATCTCCGTGGTGTGCGGCATCCTGCTGCTGGCCTTTCCGTTCCTGCCACGGCAGTTGTCCGCACTCGACGGCTTGACCATCGGCCTGCCGGCCTTCTTCCTGGCCCTGCAGCCGGGCGGCGAGCGCTACGCCCCCGGGTTCCTCCGCCGTTCCCTGGCCTTTGCCGTGCCGGCGGGATTCTGCACCGCCGTGTGCGTTTTGGCCGTCAGCGCACTCGCCACAGGCTTCGGCGGGCACACCCGGGAGAACGCGCAGTCCGCAGCCACCGTAACCTTGGGTCTGTTGGCTGCGTGGATCCTGGTGATGGCGTCGCGGCCGCTCAACGGCACCAAGGTCCTGATCCTGGCCGGTATGTACGCGGGCCTGGTCCTCCTGTTCAGTGTGCCCCTGACCCGGCATTTCTTCCGGGTGGATTGGCCTCCCCCGGGCCTGCTGGCCCTCGCGGTCGGGGTTGGCCTGGCAGGCTGCGCGGCCATCGAAGGGGTGGGCCGGTTTACCCGGCACAGGCGCGCCCGTGCCGGGTGAACCGGCGCTGGGACCTTGGACTCTGGCTGCTGTCCTGCCAAGAGGGGATGGTGGAAATGCCGGGCGATCCGATGGTCCGGCTTCCACTTGAGCAGGAGGCAGTAATGACTGACCTGATGAAATGGTTCGATTCACGGCGCTCACCCTTGGACGTCATCGAACGGCTTTTCGAAGGTGACGTGGGAACTTCCGCCATCCGGGTGGAGGAGATGGTGGACGGCAATACCCTCGTAGTACGGGCTGAGCTGCCCGGCATCGACCCCGAAAAGGATGTTGACGTCACCGTTTCCGACGGCGTGCTGTCCATCAAGGCGCAGCGGGAGGAAAAGAAGGAACACAAGGACAAGGGCAGTTACCGCTCCGAGTTCCGGTACGGGTCCTTCGTCCGGCGTATTCCGCTTCCCGGTGGCGTCCAACAGGCGGACGTCACCGCCGCCTACAAGGACGGCGTCCTGGAGGTCCGCGCCCCGATGCCTGACCAGGCGGTCGAAGCCAGCGCGTCGAAGATCCCCATCACCAGGGGCTGAGCAGCGCCGGGCGGACGACGCCGGTGCCTGGCCCCCGCGGGGACCAGGCACTTTTTATGTCCAGCTGGCTTAGGACGCCTTGCCGGCCGCAGCTTCAGCTGCGGCGATGACCGGAACTGTTTTGACGTAGGTGTCCGGGTTCAACGAAACGGAGTCGATGCCCTGGCCGACCAGGAATTCGGCAAGGTCCGGATGGTTGCTGGGCCCCTGCCCGCAGATTCCGATCTTGATGCCGGCCGCGTGGGCTTTGCGGATGGCCTCGGCAATGAGCGCCGTCACGGCGGGGTCGCGTTCATCGAAGAGGCCGGCAAGCTCCTCGGAGTCGCGGTCCACTCCCAGGACCAGCTGGGTAAGGTCGTTGGACCCGATGGAGAAGCCGTCAAAGCGCTTGGCGAATTCCTCGGCCAGGACCACGTTGGATGGGATCTCGCACATCATGTAGAGCTGCAGGCCGTCAGCGCCACGGACCAGGCCGTGCTTCGCCATCGCCTCGATGACCTGGTCCGCTTCGCCGACTGTGCGGCAGAAGGGGACCATGACGATGACATTGCGGAATCCTGCCTGCTCCCGGACCCGTTTGAGGGCCCTGCACTCCAGGGCGAACCCTTCCCTGTAGTGGTTGCTGTAGTAGCGGGAGGCGCCGCGGAAGCCAATCATGGGGTTCTCCTCCGGACGTTCGAAGAACCTGCCGCCCACCAGGTGGCTGTATTCGTTGCTCTTGAAGTCGCTGAGCCGGACGATCACCGGTTTCGGATGGAAGGGAGCCGCGATCTTGGCGATGCCCGTCGCCAGCACGTCCACGAAGTACTCCTGCGGGTCGTCGTAGCCGCTGGTGAGCCGCTTGATGAGGTCTGCTTCCTGCGGATCAGTCACTTTTTCCGGATGGACCAAGGCCATGGGGTGGACGCGGATCAGGCTGTTGATGATGAACTCCATCCGGGCCAGTCCCACCCCGGCTGCAGGCAGACGCCACCATTTGAACGCCGCGGCCGGGCTGGCGATGTTGACCATCACATCCGTTCGGGTGGCGGGAAGACCCGCCATGTCCACATCCTCCACTGAGTACTCCAACAGTCCTTCATAGACGCGCCCCTCCTCCCCTTCCGCGCAGGACAAGGTGACCGGGGCGCCGTCGGACAGTATCTCCGTTGCGTTGCGCGTTCCGACGACGGCCGGCACGCCAAGCTCACGGCTGACGATCGCGGCATGGCTCGTGGTCCCGCCGTGATCGGTGACGATGCCGGCGGCGCGCTTCATGACCGGCACCCAGTCGGGGTCGGTCATCCGGGTGACCAGCACGGAACCGTCAACGAAAGACTCGATGTCCTTCGCATCGCGGATCACGCACGCCGCGCCCTTGGCGATGGCATCGCCAATCGCCGCCCCGGTTGCCAGGACCGGGCCGGGGTGCAGGAGGTGGTAGGTCCGGAAGGTGGAGGCGCTTCTGCGCGCCTGGACAGTTTCCGGCCGCGCCTGCACCATGAAAAGGTCACCGGTCAGGCCGTCCTTTGCCCACTCCATGTCCATCGGCCGCCCGTAATGCTGTTCGACGGCGGCGGCCCACCGGGCCAGGAGGACAATTTCCGCGTCGCTCAGCACCAGCGAGCGCCGCTCGCGTTCGCTGGTGTCAACGGTCCGGGTCCGTGCATCACCGCCCTGGCTGTACACCATCTTGCGCTCCTTGGCGCCCACGGCCCGTTCGATGACGGGACTGAACCGCGGGTCGGCCAGCAGCGGCTTGAACACCTGGTATTTGTCCGGGTTGATGGTGCCCTGGACCACGGTCTCCCCCAGCCCCCAGGCGGCGCTGATCACCACAACGTCGGGAAAGCCTGATTCGGTGTCAATCGAGAACATCACCCCGGAAGCGCCGACGTCGGACCGGACCATTCTTTGGACCCCCACGGAAAGGGCGACGTCCAGGTGGTCATAGCCCTTCATCTCCCGGTAGCTGATGGCGCGGTCGGTGAACAACGATGCGTAGCAGCGCCTGCAGGCATCAAGGACGCCGCGCTCGCCCGCCACGTTCAGGAAGGTCTCCTGCTGCCCGGCGAAACTGGCATCGGGCAGGTCCTCTGCCGTGGCGCTGCTGCGCACGGCCACGGGCACCTGGGCCTGCCCCGTCCGGCTGCACAGGTCACGGTAGTGTTCCTGGATGTCTGCGGCGATGGCGTCGGGAAAACTCGCTTGCAGGAACAGTTCCCGGATGGCTGCGCCCGCCTGGCGCAGCGTTGCCCGGCCGGCGCGGTGGTCATCCATGTGCTGCCGGATCCCCGGTTCCAGGCCGTTGGCTGCCAGGAAGGTCCGGTAGGCGGCGGCAGTCGTGGCGAATGCTTCGGGAACCCGCACTCCCGAGGATTGAAGGGACCGGCTCAGCTCACCCAGGGATGCGTTCTTGCCGCCAACCGAAGGTATGTCCGCGAGCCCGGTGTCTTCGATCCAGGTGACATTGACGTTGGCCAGGACGGCTTCTGCGGGGGCACTCATGGCTCGATTCTGGCGGCCGCCGGGCAGGGCAGGCAGAGTCTTTGGTCCCGGTGCCGCCCCCTCAGCGGCATCAGTACTTACGCAACAGCGGACCCCTGGGCCGGCCGCAGGCGGTTCCGGACAGTTTTGTGGATCCAGTCGGCTGCCAGGACGGCGGGGGCGGCGAGGAGGGCGAGGGCCATGCCCATGGGGGTAGGCGGGGCCTGGCCCAGCACTGCCGCAAGATAGGGCACGTAGAGGCATGCTGCCAGGATGGCCAGTTCAGCCAGCACGGCCCACACCAGCAGCCTGTTGGTCCCCCATCCCAGCTTCCACGGCGGCACGGTGGCGCTCCGGCACGCGAAGGCGTTGGCGAGCTGCCCCAAGACCACCGCCATGAAGGCGGCGCCGGATGCGGCCGCCAGGAGGCCGGGAGCCGGTGGTTGCCCCCGGGTCCAGCCGCCGGCCGCGAGGACAGCGGCGAACACCGCCATTTCCGTCGTGGCCTCCACCGGCCCCAGGATGCAGAAAACCCTGATGATCAGCCGCCTGTCCATGAGGTGCCGGCGTTCGGGCGGACGGGACAGGACACGTTTGCCCGGCGCCTCCGCCCCGAGCGCCAGGGCCGGCAGCAGGTCGGTGCCAATGTCCAGGGCAAGGATCTGGAGCACCCCCAACGCCAGCGGAAACTGCCCGCCGGAAAGTGCCCAAATGACGAAGGGGGTCAGTTCCGCCACATTGTCAGTGAGGTGGTAGGTGAGGAAGCGGTGGATGTTGGCGTAGGTGGCACGGCCCTGCTCGATGGCTGCGACGATGGTGCCGAAGTGGTCGTCAAGGAGCACCAGGTCCGATGCCTCCCGCGCCACGTCGGTCCCGCTGAGCCCCATGGCCACGCCGATATCGGCTTCGCGGAGGGCAGGGCCGTCGTTGACGCCGTCGCCGGTCATGGCCACCACATGCCCACGGGCCTGCAGGGCCCTGGCGACGCGGAGCTTCTGCTCGGGCGATACCCTGCTGACTACTACCCCGTCCCGGTCCAAAAGGGCCCCCAGAACCTGGTCGTCCGCGGGAAGGTCCGAACCTTCAAGGACACATTCGGGTGATCCCGTCAGGCCGATTTGGCGGGCAATCGCTGCCGCGGTCCCCGGGTGGTCACCGGTAATCATGGCGATCTTCAGGCCGGCCCGGCGCGCAATCCCAATCACGTCGCCCACATCGGGGCGAGGCGGATCCTGGAGGCCAATCAGGCCGAGGAATTCCAGCCCGGTTTCGAGGTCGGCCGGCGTGCCGGTCTGCCATGTTGCCGGCACTCCCCCGAGTCTCCGCCGCGCCACGGCGATGACGCGCAAGCCACGTGATGCCATCACTTCAACATGTTCCTTGACGTGCGGCGGCACCGAGCCGCACACCGGGAGCACAGTTTCGGGGGCGCCCTTGCAGAACAGGTCCGCTCCCACAAGGGCAGATTCCCGGCGCCGCACCGGGTCAAAAGGCAACCGCCGCGCAGGGGCTGCCCCGGGTCCGGTTCCAGTCAGCCTGCGGGCCAGGACGTCCAGGGCTGCTTCCATCGGATCTCCTTGCGCGCGCCACTGCCCACCGTGCAGCTCGGCCCGGCCTTGCGACGCCGCCCGTGCTGCGAGTGCGGCGGCGGCCGCCTTGTCCATTCCGTGTCCCTGCACGTCGGCGTCGGGGTCATACCCGTCGCCGGTCACGTGGACGGATCCGTCCGCGGTGAAGACTTCGACGGCGTTCATCCGGTTCTGGGTCAGGGTGCCGGTTTTGTCGGTGCAGATGAATGTTGTGGACCCGAGCGTTTCGACTGCTTCGAGGTTGCGCACCAGTCCGTTGCGTGCAGCCATCCGCTGTGCGCCCATGGCAAGGGAGAGAGTCACGGTGGGAAGGAGCCCCTCCGGTACCAGCGCCACGGCAACGCCAATGGCGAAGAGGAACGAATCGCGCCATTGGAAACCCACCAGCAATGAGGCCATGAAGAAGACGGCGGCGATTCCCAGCGCCATCGCCGCGGTGACCCGGACGATCCGGCGCAGTTCCAGGGACAGTGGTGTGGGGGGCGAAACCGCTTTGCTGGTGAGGTCGGCGATTCCGGCCAGCCTGGTGTTGGCGCCGGTCGCCGTGACGGTCGCTTCCCCGTAACCGTTGACCATGAAGGTGCCGCCCCAGACCCGGTCTCCCGCCGCTTTGGAGACCGATTCGCTTTCGCCGGTCAGCATCGATTCATCCACCGCGCATGCGGAGGCCAGCATGAGGGCCATGTCGGCGGGGAGCCGGTCTCCGGCAGCGAGCAGGACCACGTCGCCCACCACCAGTGCGCTGGCGTGGACGGTCTGCACCTTCCCGTCCCGGCGGACCATGACGTCGGCCGGCAGCAGGGCGCGCAGCTTGGCTGCGGCGTGCTGGGCGCGTTCCTGCTGGATGTGGGCAAACACGCCGTTGACGATCACGACGACGACGATCGCCACCGCCAGCTGGGGCATGTCGGCAATGAAGGCCAACCCGGCGGCACACCAGAGCATGAGGGCGAAGAAGTGCGTCATCTCGGCCCAGAGCTTCCGCCATTGCGGGACGGGTTTTTCAGTGGGCAGCTGGTTGGGGCCGGCCTGTTCCAGGAGTTGCGCGGCCCTTGCAGATGTCAGGCCCTCCGCGGTCCTCACACAGCGTCCGCCTCCTGGCCCACCAGGAGCACCGGGCAGGCGGAGTGCGCTGCGCACGCCTTGGTGACGGACCCCATGGACTGCTTAAGGAGGCCGCCCTCTCCATGCCTGCCCACCACCAGCATCTGCGCCCGGCGGCTTTCGTCCACCAGCACCTTCGCCGGTGGCCCGAATTTGACGTCCACATCGACGTTCGCCGGCCGCTCGCCCGGGAAGGCCCGGCCCAGGGCGTCCTCCACGAGCCGTTCGGCGGCGTCCTCCAGCCTCGCGGTGAACTGCCGGTCTGCCCCCTCGAGGCGTGAGGTCACCAGGTAGTCGGGCATCCCGACGCATGTGATGACCTCAAGGCGGGTCCCCAGGCGGGCGGCCAGCTTGCCGGCATACCGCAGGGCGGCGGAGGAATATTCGGAACCGTCCACGCCAACGATGACGGGCTTGGCCACTGTTTCTGCGTTCATACCACCACGTTGGCCGCTGGTGCATTTGGGCGGAAGGGCCGAAAGTCATGCTGATGGGCGGACAACGCCGGCAGCAGGCGAAGGGCGCCTGGAGCCTGCCATCCGCGTCGGGTCGGCACCGTGGAGGGCGCGCAGGCCGTTCAGGATGGTGGCCAGGTCCACCAGCTCCTGCAGGAGGGCGCCGGCGACGGCGGGAATGTACCCAGTCATGGCGATGGCCATCAGGACCAGGCTGAGCCCTATGCCGGTCCAGATGCTCACCAGGGCCACGGCTACGGTCCGTTTGCCGATGGCGACGGCCTGGGCCACCTTGGACAGGTCATCGAGCATGATTACCACGTCGGCCGATTCGCTGGCGGCCGTTGCGCCTTTGGCGCCCATGGCTATTCCTACCTCGGCGGCGGCCAGGACGGGCGCGTCGTTGACGCCGTCGCCCACCATGATGACCGGGCGTTCCCGGATGGCGGCCACGGTGTTGACTTTGTCCTCCGGCAGGCATTCCGCCTGCACGCGGCCGATTCCCGCTTCCTCGGCAATGTGCGCCGCGGTGGCTTTGGCGTCCCCGGTCAGCAGCATGGTGTTCCGCACTCCCAGGGAGTTCAACTGTGCCAGGGTATCCACGGCGTTGCGGCGTAACGGATCCTTCATGACCAGCGCACCGGCGTACTCGCCGTCCACGGCCACGTGGATGGCCAGCTGGCCGCTGTGGACCGGTGTTTCACGGAACCCGGTCGAGACATTGCTGACCAAAGCTGCTTTGCCCACCACCACGCGCCGGCCGCCGCAGACAGCTTCCACCCCGTGCGTGGCAGTTTCGGCCGCCTGCTGTACCGGCATGAGCTCCAGGTTGGCCAACTGTGCCGCCTCGATCACCGAGCCTGCCAGGACGTGCGAGGAGTATTGTTCAGCCGAGGCAGCCAGCTGCAGGATCCGGTGGCTGCCCAGGGACCCGCCCTTGCCCGGGGCCACCCGGACCTCGTCAAGGACGGGACGCCCGGAGGTGAGGGTTCCGGTCTTGTCGAAAACCGCTGTCTGCGCCTTCGCAAGTTGCTCGAGGGTCCGGGTGTTCTTGATGATGATGCCCTTGTGCGCGGCCTGGCTGGTGCCGGCCAGGAAAGCCACCGGCGCCGCGATCAGGAGCGGGCAGGGCGTAGCCACCACCAGGACCTGTGCAAAGCGGAGCGCTTCACCTGACAGGATCCAGGCCGTGGCGGCCATGGCCAGTGCCAGGAGGGTGAAGGGAACGGCGTACCGGTCAGCGAGCCTCACCACCGGGGCCCGGCTGTTTGATGCTTCCTCTACCAGGGCGATGATGCGGCTGTACTGGGAGTCGGCCGCGGTGGCCGATGCCCGCATGCGGATTGCTGCCACACCGTTCACCGATCCGCTGAGCAGCACCTGCCCCCTTGCGTGTTCCACGGGAAGGCTCTCGCCCGTCAGCGAAGATTCGTCAAGGCTGGCCGTTTCAGACAGCAGCGTGCCGTCCACCGGCACCAGCTCGGAGGGGCGTACCATCAGCACGTCCCCCGGCACCACCTCGCCGATCGGGATATCTTCGAGCACGGTGCCGGCTCGCTCGCGGTGCGCGAAGCGGGGTGCCCGGTCCAGCAGGGACCGCAGCTCCCGGGCGGCACGTCCCTGGGCGAAGTTTTCGAGCGATTCCCCGCCGGTCAACATGAGGATGACCACCAGGGCGGCCAGGTATTCGCCCACTGCCACGGTGCTGCCGATCGCCATGAGCGCCAGGAGGTCGATCCCCCAGCGCCCTTCCCGCAGGGCGCGGACCATCCCGGCGGAACGCAGTACCACGATCACAGCGGCATAGGCAGAGGCCAGGATCCGGACCTGCAGTTCCAGGCCGGATTGCATCAGCACCAGCGTGGCCGCCAGCACCAGGCACGTCAGCGCGACGACGGGATACTGCTTGGTGAAACGCCACGCCTTCTCCGCGGAGGACTTTGCGGGCCCTTCGGGGGCAACTCCATCGAGGCGCCCGCCCGACGCCGTGGGCGGGGCGGCCGGCTTCCTCATTCAGGACACTTCAAAGCTGTGTACCGATGGTGATCACGCATAGAGCCGAACGTACCGGTCCGGCACTGCCTGGGGTAGGGCATTTGGACCCGGCACCGGGCTCGTCGCTCCTTGTGGCGGTGTGACCTTTGGCCCTGTCATGTAACCGGCCTCGCGGCAATGCTGGTGGCATGAACGGAAATGGGCAGGAACCGCGGAAGACCCACGTTGCGGAGCAGGCTGTGGCAGTGGTCCGCGAACGCGTCCCGATGGACGCACTGACAGGCTTTTTTGGCAGGGCCTTCGGTGCCGTCATGGCGGCTGTCCAGATGCAGGGCGCCAGCCCTGCAGGCCCGCCGTTCGCGCTGTACCACGGTATGCCTGGCGAATCAGTGGACGTCGAAGCGGGTTTCCCCGTCGCGGGACTCTTTCACGGAACAGGCGAGGTGGCCAGCGGGACGCTTCCCGACACCGATGCGTATGAGGCCATCCACAGCGGCCCGTATGACACGTTGGGCACCACCTACGATGCCATCCGGCAGCGCATGCAGGAAGACGGCGCCACCCCGGGCGGGATGGTGTGGGAATACTACTTGAGCGATCCGGAAAAGCAGCCGGATCCGGCCACGTGGCAGACCAAGGTGGTTTGGCCCGTTGCCTAAGGCAGGGCAGACGCCGTCGATCAACTCCTGGCACGGCTGAAGGTCAGATCCCAGGGCTGTGTGCCGCGGGCAGATAGTTGCCACCCGTCACGGGCTATGTCCCGGCGCAGTTGGCGGAGGCTGGCCTGCAGGCCCGGGGCCCACTGTTCCTCGGGAGGAGTCCGGTTCAGCGGCGGCCCGGGAAACGTGCAAGGACCGGCGCCACAGAACAGGGCACTTGGTACCTCTTTGGGTGAACCAACGGAACCGCCTAACAGCCGGGCCGAATGGTGCTGTCTACGCCGGCTCCCCGTATGGCGAGGCCCAGGCATGAAGAGGCCTGGGCCTGTTGCTCTTTGACGGGAGCCTGCCGCTGGTGGCCCTGGTATTCGGCGCCCTGCCGTGGGCCCTGCCCGGCAGCCGGAACCGGCCAGCCGGGACTTTGGGCCCTAAACGCGGGCCGTGTCCTCTGGGATGGTGGTCTGGGCCGGAACACCGCTGTGGTTGTACATCCGCGCCGGAGGGCCGGACAACGGCCAACCCATCCCCGACCGAGGCAGGAATCCCTGAGGAGCAGAAGGCTTATGGCAGGTACGTTCGAACTGTTTGCAGATGACGACTCCCGGATCCGATTCCGGCTTGTGATGCCGGACGGCCACGTTCTGGCTGTCTCCGGCCCGTTCACGGACAAGCGGTCGGCGGCCGCGGCCATAGAAGAAGTCCGGGAATGTGCAGGGACCGGACTGATCCGTGACGTGGTGCCACCAGCGGGACTCGTCCTCGCTCCCGCAGCACACACCCGGTACAGCATCCGGCGCGGAATCGGCCGGTTGGGTGCGCTCGGCGTCGCGTAGGCCCCCGAATACCGCCCCCGGAACTAGAAGCTTGACGAACTGCCCGACCCGGAAAAGCTCCCGCCGGTGCTGCCGTACCCGGTGGTGCTGCCGCCGCCCCTGGCCGAGTTGACACTGCCGATGCCGGTGCTGAACCCGGAGTTGAAGGTGGCAACGGAGAAGAACTGGTACGTGGGATAGCACGTGCCAAGGATGCTGGGTTCGTACCTGCGCTGCCCGTGGTGGGTGGGCCCTTCATGGGCGGCGTCCATTTTCTCCCGCATCAAGCGCGCCTCGTCCCCATTCCTGGCGAACCCCTGGATGACCGTTTCGGCATGCTGCTCCAACAGCTCCGACAGCCGGGAACGGGCATCGTAGAGCCGGTCCAGTGCCTGCTCCGGCGTGATTGTTCCGTCGGCCAGGTCAGCCGTCCAGCGCTCGATCTCCCGCAGGCTTTCGTCCCTGAAGGACCGCAGGGCCGCCGCGCTGGCGGACTCGCCCTGCCCGTGCCTCTTGCTCAGGAGCTGCTCCAGCCCGGCTAAGTCCTCGCGGAACGGTGCAAGCTGCCGGTCCCAGGCCGTGGGCCAGGTGGCGGCGCGGTTCAGCAGGGCGTTGCTGTCCGCGATGACGTCATCCAGGGCATCCAGCCGGGCTGCGTTGTCGGCGAATTCGCGGGCAAGGTTGAGGCTTTTCCGCCGGCTCAGCGCTCGCCGCGGGAGCGCATGCACCTGGTTGGACAAGTCCGTGGTGGCTGCGTACCGGCTCAGGAAAGTGCGGTGCTTCTCCAGGACCTGGCTGCCATAGCGCGACGATTCGGGGATGGTGCCCGCGTTCAGCTCCGTGACCTCCAGGTCCATGCTGACGTTGGAATAGCTGCGGTCCCCCCGATCAATCTGCCTGCGGCACCTGGCTCGTGTCACGCCGCGGACTGTAAGCCATGCGGCTGCGCCCAGCGCCGCCAGCCCGCCCGTTACCCACACTGTGATGAGGAACCCGGCAGAGCGGTACCATGGCTGGTTGATGAGCTCGGCGGCCCGGCGGATGCCGGCCACGGTGCCGCCGGTCCACTGGGCGTCACGGAAGAGTTCCTTCGACGCGTCCTGGATGTCGCCACGCTGCTCCAAGGACACTTTCCGGTCCTCACCCATGTAAGTGCCCACGTGGCGGCCCACAGGATCGAGCGCGAAAATGAACAACCCGTCCGCCCATTTCTGCCCATCCGCACTGATCCATTCCGGATGCCGGGACCGGGCAAACGCGAGGACCTTTTCGTTAAGGTTGTCCGCGGCGGTTCCGTTGTAGGTGAAGACTGCGATACGGGTGGGTTCGTAGAACTGGATACTTTCGACGGCGGGGACCAGCGTGTTCTGGTCCAGCACCCCTGCGGTGTCCTCCACAACGATGGCCACGGGCGCACCCGCGGCGCTCGCCGCCGGCACCGCCACCAGGAGGGCACCCAGCGCAAGCACGATCACACCAATCCGGCTGGCCAGAGTACCCATGTCCCTCTCCTTACTGCGTGGAATCAGGATGGAACCAGGACCAAGCCGGACAAAGGGCCAAAAGTCCCGCCGGGCCGAGTGGTGGCGGCGGACCCAGTGGGCCTTGGACAGGGCCCTGGACCCGGACGAAGGAACCAAAGCGCTGGGGCTGGCCACCCTGGAGGTGCTGGCACGGAGCGGGCTCGCGCGCACCGAGGAGCTCGAGCTGTTCGATATTGCCTGGAAGAGCGTCTCCGGGGAAGAGAAACGGAGAGGACACTGAGACGGACACGGGCCCATGGGAGGAGGCGGCCGGCGTGGACGGCCGCGCCATCTTGGGCGAGAATGAAACGAAAGACGAAGAAAATGCCGAGGAGGTTGGACCATGAGCGCAACGTCGCCTGAGCAGCGTTATGTCCACCCCGCACGGAAAGCCGCTGCCCCCTCGGCCACAAAGAAGGCAACCCCCGCCGAGCGCCGGGTCCAGGTCGCTGCGGCCAGGCTCCGGGTCACGCTCGATGAAAGGCTGGGGCGCGAAACACCCGCCAAGACCAAGGCGCTGGCCAAGGAACCGATCTAAATCCCGCTGCACGGTGGGGGCCGGCCCCGCGCGCCAAGGCAAGGTGAACGGTGGCTGCAGTAATACTGGCCGTGGACGCCGACGACCTGCATCGCCGGGACTACCGTGCCGCCGTCGAACAGGCCATGGAGTCCGGCAGGTTCGTGGACCGGTGGAAACTCGATTCCCGGCCGGAAGCAATCCCGGGAACGGACGCCTGGCTGCTGCTGCGCGGCGGCGGGCAGGGCAATGGCCTGATCGGCCATGGGCTGGTGGAGTCCGAGCCTTACCAGGTCCCCGCAGCCGACCATGCCTCAGACACTGGCTGGTTCATCACGGTGGTCTTCGACTCGCTGCTGCCCTTGGGTGAACAGACCGGCCCTGAAATCATTGAGTCCGCGTTTCCGGGCGGTTTCCTTGCCGGTGAGTCCGCGCACTCCTTGGTGGAAGTCCCGCCGGAGTCCGAGCCGGCCCTTCACAGGCTGTGGCGTATCCAAGGTCCTGCGATGACGGATCCCGATGAACTCCCCGGTGGAACCTTTCACCCTTCTGCCGTCCGCCACGTCCAAGTGAACCGCTACGAGTGGGACCCGGATACCCGCAGGTTGTGTTTGGCGTTCCACGGCACGTCCTGCGCGGCCTGCGGCTTTTCCTTTGAAGCCACCTACGGAGTGGCCGGTGCCGCCGTGGTTGCCGTGCACCACCTGGTTCCGGCAGAGATGCTGGGGAACAGCTATCAGCTTGACCCCGTAGCCGATCTCGTCCCGCTGTGCCGGAACTGCCACGTGGTCGCGCACAGCGAGAACCCGCCCCGGACGGTTGCGGAACTGCGCACCATGGCCTCCGCCGGCGGCAACGTGGCGGGTGACGTGGTCAGCACGGCCCAACTCCAAGCGCAGGCCGATGCACGCCGGATTCTCGGGGGCAGCCCCACGTAGGGTTTACCGGACTATGTTGGGACCATGGCAAAGCCTGGCCGGAGCGGGAACGGGGAAGACCCGGGGGACCTCGGTCGTGCCCGGGCGGACGCGGCCGCACAGCTGGATGCGGGGCTCGGCGACGTCGACTGGGCAGTCCCGCCGCCAGGCTCGGTGGACTTCACCATCGACGTGCCGAGCGGCAAGCTTGCGGCCGTCGCGTTGGGCGATCCGGATGATCCCTGCGTCGTGCTGGTCCCCGGCGCCACGGGGTCGAAAGAGGATTTTTCCCTGATGATGCCGGACCTCGCCGCGGCCGGTTACTTTGTTCTCGCTTACGACCTAGCAGGCCAATACCAGTCAGCCGGGGCCGGCCCGGAGAATCTGGTTCCGCCACGCAACCATTACGACTACCGGCTGTTCGTGGATGACTTTGTGGCCGTCCTGGAGACGACGGCAACGCCGGTCCATGTGGTTGGGTACTCGTTCGCCGCCATCATCGCCCAGCTCGCCTATGTGGAGCGGCCCGGGCTTTTCCGGTCCTTGACGCTGCTGGCCTGCCCGCCCGAACCGGGACAGGGCTTCCAGGGAGTGGGCAGGATCGGCCGGTTCAGCACGTGGGTGAACGGCCGGGCAGGGGCCGCCCTCCTCATCTGGGGCATCCGCAGCGGCCGGGTGGCGAGGGTCCCGCGGGGCAGGCAGCGGTTCGTGAACTATCGATTCCGTTTCACCCGGCGGGCCTCAATCCGGGACATCTACACCCTCATGCAGCATGTTCCGGATGTCCGGCAGGAGCTGGCCGGGGCATCCCTGCCCAAGTTCGTAGCGGTCGGTGACCACGACCTGTGGCCGCTGAGCCTGCACCGGCAGTTTGCCCAGGCCATCAAGGCGCGGATCGGGGTGTACCGGGGTGGCCACAGCCCCTGCGAAACCTCGCCCCACGAGTTCAGCCGGGATTTGCTGGCCCTGTACGCCGGGGCCGGGGAGGCGTAGCGCCCTGCTGCCGCCAGGGGCCGGTGGATCGGCAGCCAGGCCCTGAGGGAAGGCCTAGCGGATGCCTGCGGCGCGCAAAGTGCGGGCCAGTTCGCCGGCCGCTGAGTGCAGGGTCTCCACGGTCTTTTCGATGACGTCATCGGTGGCCAGCTCAATCGGCATGGAGCAGCTCATGGCGTCCGTGCCGGGGATGCGGTACGGGACCACCACACTGACGCAGCACAGCCCAACCGTGTTCTGTTCCCACTCCACGGCGTGCCCGGTTTTCCGGAATTCGGCCAGCTCTGCCTGCAGCGCCCCGAAGTCAGGCACCGTGTTGGGGGTCAGCGGGGCGTAGGGTCCCGGACCAAGCCGTTGCCTTACTTCCTCGTCGGTGTATTCGGACAGGATGGCCTTTCCCAGCGCAGTCACCTGGGCCGGCAGCTTGCGGCCCACCCGGGAGGAAAGCCGGCGGCGGTCCACTGCCTGCCGGGTGGCCAGGTAGATGACGTCGGAACGGTCCAGGCGGGCGTAGTGGGTGGTGAAAGTGGTCGCGTTGCGGACTTTTTCCAGGATGCCGGAGACATGTTCCATCACAGGATCACGGTCAAGGTACGCGGTGCCGCACAGGAGTGCATGCGTCCCGATCCGGTAGGCGCCCTCCGGCGTCTGCTCGATCCAGTTCAGCTCAAGCAAAGTCAGCAGCAGCCAGTGCAGGCTGGAGCGCGGATAGCCGGTCAGTTTGAAGATCTCGGCGGTTGTCAGCGGCTGCGGGGCCGCAGCGACCAGTTCGAGGATCGCGATGGTGCGCTCGGCGGACTTTACCAGTTTCACGTCGCCGCCCGGCGCCTCCCCGCGCGGACTCTCCTGGACCTCGAGTGATGCCATCAGTGCTCCCCCTGTCGCCACAGTCCCGGCTCGCCGCAACTCATTTGACGGCCAGGTGCGGGTAGTTGTCTATTCCCACCTTATGGTCACTGCCCGCCCAGGCGCCGCCAAGGAGTGCAGCCCATTCATCGGGAGTCGTGGTGTCAACGTCGCCGGCGAATTCTTCCGCATTGTCCCGCGGCTCAAATCCGATGGCACGGCCGGCTTCCAGGTTCGCCCATCCCCGGCTGTTGGCGGATACCGCCCACACCACATGGTGGCCGGGCGCGCCCGCATCGCTGAGTGCCGCCTCCACCAGGCGGAAGGAATCCGCCGGGGAGAGCCACGAACCAAGGGTCCGCAGGTTGTCCGGCCGCGCACCGCCGGTGCCGATGCGCGCACTGACCACCTTCATGCCGAACTTGTCGGCGTACAGGCTGCCCAGCGCCTCCACGGCGGCTTTGCTGACGCCGTAGTAGGTGTCCGGGCGCGGCGCCAGGACAGCATCCTCTGCCGCCGCGTGCGTGGGATGGAATCCCACGGCGTGCGTGGAGCTGGCCAGGAGGACACGGTCGACGCCGTTGCGACGGGCCGCTTCAAGCGTCACCTGGGTGCCCGTGATGTTGGTGGACACAATTTCCTCCCACGTCATCTCGCGGTGCAGGCCGCCCCAATGCACAACCCCGGTGACTCCGGCCAGGGCGGCGTTCATGAAGTCGGGGTCCGTTACCGATCCCACGTATACCGACTCGTGCGCACGGGGGTCGGCAGCCTCTGCCAGGTCCAGCAGGCGGACGGCATATCCGGCCTCTGCCAGATAAGGCCGCAGCAGCGTGGCCATCATTCCCGCCCCTCCGGTGACGGCAACAGTGACGGGCTTCGATCGTGCGGCCAAGATTTCCTCCAGTGGTTGACAGCCTGTGACCATGATCATACTCTCGTGAAGTACGTTTCACATAGTAACAATCATTTATATATGTAAAAAGGAGAATCAGAGTGGATTCGAAATTCAAGTCCCGCTCCCGGGCGGCGCTGGCGCTGTCCATAGCTTCGGCTGCCTTGCTGACCGGTTGCGGCAGCGGATCCTCGGCACCGGCGGCGAAGGATGATGGACAACCCATCGAGGTGTGGGCGCGAGCCGGAACCGATGCCGCCACCACTTACTCCGCACTGTTCAAGGAGTTCACCGCCAAGACGGGTGTGCAGGTCAACTTCCAGGGTGTACCGGACCTGGACCAGCAGCTTCAGACCAGGGCGGCGTCCAAGAAACTGCCCGACATCGTCATCAACGACTCAGCTGCGTTGGGCAACTACACATCCCAGGGCTACCTGCAGAAGATTGACAAGTCCTCCGTCGCAGGAAATGACACGATCCCGGACTCCCTGTGGAAGGAAACACAAGGCCTGGACGGCTCCACCTACGGCGTACCGTTTTCCCGCCAGACCATGGTGACGATGATCCGCAAAGACTGGCGTGAAAAGCTGGGCCTGCCCATCCCCAAGACGCAGGAGGACCTGGCAAAGCTCGCAACCGCTTTCGCCACGCAGGACCCCGACGGCAACGGCCAGGCCGACACCTATGGCATGACTGTTCCCGGCTCCACAGAGCGCGGCTACTTCGGCTGGTGGGCCTCCTCCTACCTCTGGCAGGACGGCGGGGCCTACCTCAAGGACGACGGCAACGGCAAGTACTCGGCCTCCGCCTCCGGCGCCCAAGCGGGCGTCACGTGGATCAAGCAGCAGTTCTGCACCCCGGGCAACACCCAGCCGGGCGCCCTCACCGCGGCCACGAGCGCCGCGACCCCATTCTTCCAGACCGGCAAAACAGGCATCATCCTGACCGGCCCCTACAACTTCTCCTCGTTCGATGCCTCGCTCGGCAAGGACAAGTACGAGGTCATCGAGACCCCGAAGGGCAGCAAGGACAACACCGTCCTGGCAGAAGGCGAGAACATCTACGTCACTGCCACCAATGGCAAGAAGGACCAGACCAAGCAGGTCATCGACTACCTCGTCTCGGCAGAGGGGCAGAAGGCGGGCATGACCGCCGGCAAGCAGCCGATCGTCCGGGTTCCCGTGAATTCGGGCGTCGATGCCGCCGCCGTCTACAACGATCCGCGCTGGGCCGTGGTCCAGGATGCGTTGAAGAACTCTTCGAAGGCCTTCCCGTCCGCCATCAACTTCGTCCCGATCAAGCAGGCCGCCGCGGAAGCACTGAACAAGATCGCCTCCGACTGCGCTGCAGACAACGTGTCGTCCGGCCTCAAGGACCTTGACACCGCCATCAACAACGAACTGACAAGCCAGAACGCGAAGTCATGACCACAGCCCCAACCAAACCAGCACGGTCGCTGACCGGAGCTCCGGACACGGGGCAGGTGCCGGTGCGCAGGAAGCGCAGCAACGGCAAGCAACTCCTGGCCATCTGGCTCTTCCTGGTGCCGGCGGCCGTGCTGGGCCTCTATTTCAAGTTCATCCCCATGGTCGAGGGCATCCGGCTGAGCTTCTTCAAGGTCCAGCCGTTCCTGGGGGACGTGTTTGTCGGCATGGACAACTACATCAGCGTCCTGACGGACGCCCGGTTCATGGAAGCCCTGGGCCACACGGTGGTACTCGGCGTAACCCAGACGCTGGGCGCCCTCGTGGTCGGGTTCGCGTTGGCCCTCCTCCTTGAAGGCCAGGCCCGGTCCCTGTGGATCCTGCGCACCACCATCTTCCTGCCTGTTGTGACGGCCCTGGCCGTCGTAGGCGAGATCTGGCGGATCCTGTACTTTCCCACCGCTGACGGACCGCTGAACAATATCCTGGGCTGGCTGGGACTCGGTCCGCTGCAGTTCCTCAACGGTACGGACACGGCACTGTGGTCCATCGCCGTCGTCGGCATCTGGAGCGGCGCACCCTACAACATGGTGATCATCCTCGCCGGCCTCACCGGCGTGGACCGTTCCCTCTACGAATCGGCGGGGGTGGACGGAGCCAGCGTCTGGCAGCGTCTGCGCTATATCACTCTGCCGGCCCTGCGCCCATCGCTGGTGATTGTCCTGACCCTGGCCGCCATCCGGAGCCTTCGAAGTTTCACCGAGGTCTACGTACTCACCGGCGGCGGTCCCGCCGGGTCCACCGAAGTCTGGATGACGCGCATGTACTCTCTCGGATTCCAACGCAATGACATCGGGGTCGCGTCTGCGGCCGCCGTCCTACTGCTGGTGGTCACCCTGCTGCTCACGGTGGGGACACAGCTTGTTGGCAAAAGGAAGGCCGTACGATGACCCATACCGTTTCCCGCCCCAAGGCGCGCCCAGCCAAGCCTTCCGCCGGCGCGCGATTCGACACCGCATTGGGCTGGTCTCCCCGGCTGGGGCCGAACATGGTCCTCCGCGTCCTGCTCTGCGTGCTGGTCTTCTGCATCTTTGCGCTGCCCTTCGTGGCCATCATTTCCGGTGCCTTTGACCGGAATTCCAGCCCCACGGACATATCGCTGCTGCCCAAGAGCTTCACGCTGCGGAATTTTGAGGCGGCCACGCAACAAGGGCTGTGGGGTTACCTGCTGAACTCCCTGGTGGTGGCCGGCGGCGGACTCCTGCTGCAGATGACAGTATCGGTGTTCGCCGCCTACAGCCTGAGCCGGAGGAAGTTCCGGGGACAGGCGCTGGTGCTGCTCCTGGTCCTGATGACCATGATGCTGCCGGAAGAGATCATCGGCATCCCGCTGTCCCTGGTCCTTGGAGACTTGCCGCTGCTGGGGATCAGCCTGCGCGGTTCCGTCCTGGCCGTCATCCTCCCGGTGGGCATCTGGGGTTTCTCCATCTTCATCATGAGCGAATTCATGAAGGAGATCCCGGGCGAGATCGAGGAAGCCGCCCGGCTGGATGGAGTGGGCGAATTCCGGATGCTGTTCACCATCATCCTGCCGCTCTGCAAACCCGCCCTCGGCGTCATCGGAATCTTCGGCTTCATGATGGTCTGGGACCAGTACCTGCTGCCCCTCATCGCCGCCAATGACCCCAGCGACTACACCCTGACCGTCGCGCTCTCGGTGCTGCGCAATGACACCACGGTGGGCCCCGGCGTGCTGCTGGCCGGCGCCCTGATGGCCATGATTCCCAGCCTCCTGGTGTACCTCTTCCTGCAACGCTCCATGATCCGCGGCATCACTTCGGGCGCCACCAAGGGGTAGGGCATACCCTTCACTCCCCCGCCGCCCATTCCACGAAAGAAACCTTATGAAAACCAGCACCACCATCCACCCAGCGTCCACACCCGTAGCGGCGGACCTCATCATCACAGATATCACCATCACGCCCATTGCGTTCTCAGACCCTCCGCTGCTGAACGCCGTCGGAGTGCACGAACCCTTGGTCCACCGGGTGGTCATTGAGGTCCGGACAGCCAACGGCCTGCTGGGGCTGGGCGAATGCGCCGGCGGCCGCAGCCGGCTGGACAACCTTGCTGTAGGGGCCAACGCCATCAAAGGCGTGAATGTCTTCGAGACCACCCGGATGGAACAGCTGATCAACCAGGCCCTCGACCCCGCCCTGTCCGCGTTCGAACGGGCAGCCGTCTTCTCCGCCTTCGAGGTTGCCGCGCTGGACATCCAGGGACACGCCACGGGCCGGACTGTCAGTGAACTGCTGGGCGGCACCGTCCGCAACGAAGTTCCCTTCAGCGCCTACCTCTTCTACAAGTGGAAGGAGCATCCGGCCATGGACGGCAAACCTGCCATCGGCGACGAGTGGGGTGAGGCGCTGGACCCCGCGGGCATCGTCCGGCAGGCACAAAAGATGATTGCCGATTACGGGTTCAAGTCCATCAAACTCAAGGGCGGAGTCTTCCCGCCGGCGGAGGAAATCGAGGCCATCAGGGCCCTTCGCGAAGCGTTTCCGGACATGCCGCTGCGGCTCGACCCCAACACCGCATGGACAGTGGAAACGTCCCGGTGGGTTGCCCGGGAAACCGAGGGTTTGCTGGAGTACCTGGAGGATCCGACGCCGGGCCTTGAGTCAATGGGGCAGGTGGCCGCCGTAGCCACCATGCCCCTGGCCACCAACATGTGCGTCGTTGCGTTCGAGCACATCAAGCGGAGCGTCGAACTGGACTCAGTCCAGGTCATCCTCGGCGACCACCACTACTGGGGCGGCCTGCGCCACACCCGTGAGCTCGGAGCCATCTGTGAGACGTTCGGAATAGGATTGTCCATGCACTCCAACTCCCACCTGGGCATCAGCCTCGCCGCCATGGTGCACGTGGCCGCGGCCACCCCGGCCCTGACCTACGCCTGTGACACCCACTATCCCTGGAACGGGCACAACGATGTGGTCAAGCCCGGCGCCCTGCGCTTCGAGGACGGCAGCGTCCGGGTTCCCACAGGCACGGGATTGGGCGTGGAACTGGACCGGGACAAACTGGCCGAACTGCACCAGCAGTACCTGGACGCCCGGATGACGGCCCGCGATGACACCGGCTACATGCAGCGCTTCGTTCCCGACTTCACGGCGGACCTCCCCCGGTGGTAGGCACGCAGGCGCCGCGGGCCACCGGCTACCTCTATCCCTGGGACGTGCTGGGTGACCCCGGAGCCGTTCACTGGATCAAGGCCAGCGGCGTGGATCGCGTGGCGCTTGCGGCGGCTTACCATTCGGTGCGGGCCGGCACGCCAAGGCACCCCGGCCGCCGCGTGGTGGACGCCCAATCCGCGGCACTCTATGTTCCCGCCGACGCGGATGCGTTCGCAGCCAACCCCATCGTCCCGGGCAGTGCGAGCGAATGGACGGGCACGGACAACGCGTTCGGTGAGGCCGCTTCGGTACTCCGGGCCGCCAACATCCCGGTGGACGCATGGACGGTCCTGACCCACTCAAGCGCAGCCGGGGGCAACAACCCCGGCATGTGCGTGCGCAACGCCTTCGGCGAGGTCTACAGCTATGCCCTGTGCCCCTCGCACCCGGAGGTCCGCGGGTACGCCGCCGGCATCGTGGCCCAGGTCCTGGCCCACGGGCAGCCCGACGGCCTCATCCTGGAAGCTGTGGGGCCGCTGGGATTCAGCCACCAGAACAGGCATGAAAAGACGGAGGGCGCGGAGTACTCACCATGGGTGCAGGCTCTGCTGTCGCTGTGTTTCTGCGAGGCATGCAAGGCTTCCTATGAGGCTCGCGGCCTGCCGGCTGACGTGGAGCAGGGCCGGGTGCGTGCAGCAGTTATGGAAGCAGAGGATCCCGGGCTCACCGCAGCCACAGCGGCCGGGGCGCAGGACTTCCTCCCGCTGCTGGAGGTCAGGTGGGACGCCGCCGCAGCGCTTCTCGATCAGTGCCTGACGGCCGTTGCAGCCTCCGGCTCCAATCCCCAAATCTCCCTGCACGCGTCCCCGGATCCCTGGAACACGGGACCGTTCCTGCCGGTGGAGGCGCTGCGCAGGAGCCGGCTGTGGAGGCAGCGTGGTGACGTGACCGCCGTCGTGCCTTGCTGGGGCAACCCGGACGACGGTGCGCTGACGGTCCAAGCCATGTCAGCCAATGGTGTGCGCACCGGCGCGTACGTCCTGGCGCTGCCGCCAAAGGCGCCCGACGGCGGCGGGCTGGCCGGCGAGTGGGGCGCACTTCATGCGGCCGGCGCCGACGAACTGCACGTGTATCATCTGGGACTTGCCTCGACCAGGCGGCTTTCGGCAATTTCTGCGGCACTCGCCGGGCTGCGCTGAGGGCTTGGTCCGGGCGGGCACCGGCGCGCTGCCGCCCTGATCGCCGGCGCCCCGGTCCGAATCTTGAGCCAAATTTGCGGGGATCATGGGCGGCCGTTGGGGTTCCAGTCCTACCGTTGAAAACAAGATCCTGCCGGCGAGGGCAGGATCTTGGCACCAGGGACAGGACCGGCGGCCGGAGCATCCACGAGACCATGGGTGCCGCCCCCCAAACGCCGCCGGTCCAGCCCCACCTTGTCCGCCGGTGTTGGTTGCGTTCACCGGTGGCCGCGCCCACCATGGAAGCGTGCGAATGAAAGGCTTCCGGCGCCGGCTGGCTATGAGCCTCTGCTTTCTGGTGCCGGCGGCCGGAACGGCCGGGTGTTCCTACGACTACCCGGATCCGGCGCACAGCCCCGGCGCCGAAGCTGACGGCACGGCCGCAGCCGTGACGGCGCAATCCGTCGCAAGCCCCGACCCCCAGGTCCTTGAGCGCGAGGTGCGGAACTATCGGGATTTGGACGGACTCCTCAAGACTGTCCCGGGAGCCGCCCTGCTTTTTCAAGAAGGGCCCTTGGACGGGCCCGCCAGCGGTTTTGGCACCACTGAACAGGTCATCTCGGCTGGAGAATACACCGTCACGGCTGCCTGCATCGGCGCCCCAAACGCTACGATCTACATCCGCCAGGAGAATCCCAAAGTCACACTCTGGCCTGTCGAAATCACCGTTGACTGCCCGGGATCCACGTCACAGGTCATCACACTGCAACAGGGCTATGTTTCGGCGCACCTTTCCCAGCCTGCACCCGGTGCCACACCCTGGACGGGGGCGGTGGCTGGAGTGCGGGTAACCGGCTGGCGTGTGTCTTAGAGGCAGCGCCTGGCCCCCGGTTTCACCTGGCCGGTTCTTCGACGTCGATTTCCACCGTTTTCTCCCCGCACACCAGCAGCAGCACCGCCTCACCCGCGTCGAGCCTGCACTCCCGGTCCTTTACCCGCGGCCACCCGGACAACTCCGGGGCGCTGCGGGCCCATTTGTAGTAGAAGCTGCCGTTCTCCGTATAAATGTCCACCACGTCTCCGTCGAATCCGTCCTGGGTAACGAGCACCGACCGTCCGTCCACGGCTTCCAGCCTGACCGTATCTCCGATCCCCGTGGCCTCTAGGAGGGCGAAAACGGCAACCACCCCAAAACAGGTCGCAGCCGCTGCGGCCCCTCCTACGATGGTCCATCCGGCGAGCCGTCGCACCGCTCTCCTGCGAATACGGCCGATCAGCACCGGAAGAAGGAGCAGCAGGCCTGCGGCGCCGATGGGAACCGCCACGACGAGAAGCCAAGCGGCCAGGGAGTTCAAGGGGGCGCCGACAAACAACAGTTGGTGCTCGCGCCTGGCGGCCCAATATGCATCGTCAAGTATGCAGAAACCCGTTACCGACAGGGCTGCACCGATGAAAAGGATGACACCCCAGCTTGAGCGGCTCCTCAATGCCTCACTTCCCGGGCGGCGGGCCGGCCGGCGGTCATCTGACGGCCACATCCCGCCAGACGGCCAGTCGACCCAGGGCAGCGGCGAAACCAACGGTTGCCCACAGGCCGAGGGCACCGACGGACCAACCGAAGCCGAGCACGGATCCCAGGGCCCAGAAGCCCAGTGTCGGCACGATGAAGAACGCGGCAACATGGATCCACTGGTTGCGGATGGGTCGGAGCAGGCGGCCAAGGATCCATGCCAGCGGGACTCCCGTCACCAGCGCGATGCCATACCCGTACATCAGGACCATCAGGGCAAGGTCGAGCAGGAACCCCTGCGAGGTGGCAGCCAGCACGATATACAGGCCGACGAGCCACAATGTCGTGGTGATGGCCCAGCCCTTGAAGAGCGCCCGGCCTGTCAGGATCACGCCGCTCCTGATCAGGACGTCGCCGGCGGCACCGGGTGTCATGGCACCTTTCCCCGAGCCAGGACCAGGGTCATTTGGCGGCCAGCTCGTTGCGACGGAACGTTCCGGCAATGGAGAGTTTGCGGCCGTATTCAATGGATCCGTACCTGAACAGATGGACGGCCAGTCGAAGGATCAGGGTCCCGACGACGAAGAGTTCGACGACGACGATGGTCGCTTCAACAGGGTTGAGGGTTCCGAACCCGTTGCGAAGCAAGGCGGTGACGGGAGCGGTCAGCGGGAAGTAGGTGAAGATCTGGACGATCAGGGCACCCGGATTGGAGATGATCAGGCTGAATGTGTAGAAGGGGATGAACATCATCGCCACGAGGGGACCGAAGACGGTTCCGGCTTCCTTGGCGGTTGGCATGATCGCCCCGATGGCTACGAGGACCCCGGTGAAGACCGTGAACCCGCCCAGCGTGAGCAGCGCACCGGTGATCATGGGGCCGGGTTCGAAGACCAAGGAGGACAAGTCAACCTCCGGCAACGCCAGGCGGTCCCGGAAGAACAGGTAAGCCAGTCCCACTGGCGCCAGGAACACCAGGATCTGGACCAGCCCGACGGCGAACAGCGAGATGATCTTGCCGGTAATGAGTGTGGTTGGGTTCAGCGTGGTCAGGATCATCTCGGTGACACGGTTTTCTTTCTCCTCCAGGGTGGAGTTCAGCATCTGGTTCGAAAGAAGGATCATCGAAATGTAGAAGACGACCAGGAACAACAAAGGCGGGATGATTCCGCCGACGCCTGGCGCGACGCTGCCTTCCTTGAACGTTTGCGAGTCAAACTTAACGGCTCCAGTCAGGGCAGCGGTCAGCTCGGGTGAGCCCACCTGGTTCTGGGCTGAGACCGCCAGAAGCTCTTTGGCCACTGCTTGGTATTTATCATTCTCGAACATGCCTTTGTCAGCCCCGTAAACCTTCACCGATTCCTTCGCAGGGTCGGCCGGGTAGGCGAAGTAAGCCTCCGAGGTGCCGTCTTTCACAGCTGCGATGGCAGCCGCCGGGTCGCCGGCTACCGTCCCGCCGGCCAGTTTGGCAGCAGCGGGCACGATGATTCCGGACGCGTCGGTGTAGGTGAACGCGAACCTTGCGCTCTTCTGTGCGGCCGCGGTGTCCTTGGTGCTGGCGTTGGACGCGTACACCAGCGCGAAGATGAGCACGAGGATGACCGGGAGCGCCAGGGTGGCGATCACGAATCCGCGCTTCTTGATGGTCCTGAAGAACTCGAAGGAGATGACGGTGCCGAGGTTGTGCTGTCCCATTGCCATCTCAGCCTTCCGCCAGTTCATGCTGTTCGCCGTAAACCTGGATGAAGATTTCATCCAGGGAAATCCTTGCCGGGGTAAAGGACCGGATCCCGGCGCCGGCGTCCACGAGCGCGCGGAGAACGGATTCCTCCGTTGCCCCGGGCCGCGGCGAGAGTTCAGCCCGGCCGTTCTCCTCCGATACGACGTCGAACAGGGCCGACGCAGGCAGCGGACCGTCGTGGGTGACCCGGTAGACGGTGCCGCCGAATTCTTCCTGTACCTCTTCCACTGTTCCGTAGGCGCGGGAGACGCCGTCCTTGAGCAGGATGACGCGGTCGCAGAGCCGCTCGACTTCCTCCATTTGGTGGGTGACCATGATGACGGTCGCCCCGGCCCGCTTGTGCTCTTCGATGATGTCCATCAGCAGCCGCCGGTTGACCGGATCGAAGCCCTTGGTGGGCTCGTCCAGGATCAGCAGTCCCGGGTTGTTCATGATGGTAACCCCGAGCTGGACTTTCTGCTGCTGGCCGCTGGAGAGTTTGTCGAGCCGGGTCTTGGCTTTGCCCGCCAGTCCGACCCGTTCCAGGTAGTCCTCGGACCAGGACCGGGCCGAGGCCTTTGACAATCCTTTGAGCCGGCCGAAGTACACCATCACGTCCAGGACGTGTTCCTTTTTGTACAGGCCGCGCTCCTCGGGCAGGTATCCGAGGCTGGCCCCGTCCCTGGGCTCGAAGACCTTCCCGCCGATGTGCAACGTCCCTGCCGTGGGCCGGTAAATACCCAGGAGCGCCCGCAGGGTGGTGGTCTTCCCGGAACCGTTGCTGCCAAGGAACCCGAAGGTCTCTCCGGCGTGGACATCAAAGGACAGGTCCCGGATGACCGTGGTGTCCCCGAAGTCCATCCTGAAGTCTTGAATGTGTACCAGCGGCTCCTGCGCCGTTTCCCCCATTGTCATGATCCCAGCGTATCGTTTGGCGAACCCGGCCTCCTCCCCCGCGTTTCACGTCAAGGGCCAAGCTCTTTTGTCGATGTCGCCATTCAGAGACAATGGGTATTGCGCGAACAAAGCTAAGCATGCTTATGATAGATGCAGCCGACGGGAGACGGCTGTGAGGGGATAAAGGGGGTGCGCTCGGTGAACGGGCGCACCCCTTATCCGCGTCCTTCCGGCGGCGGACTCCTCGCCACGCCCGCTTCCCGGCCTCCAGGGCCATCTCTACATCATCGGCGGTGGTCTCTGCGCCGTGGGCCGTGGGCCGTGACCCAGTCAGCTACGTCCTCGAGCAGCCTTTGCCAACGCTACAAGTTTGCCATGTCTTGACCACCTAACTATCAGCATGCTTATGATAGGGGTAACGGATGGGGATCCGGGTTTGTGGAGGATCGAAAGGGTGCGCTCAGCGAACGGGGCGCACCCTTTTCGTGTTCTCACGGTCCGGAGTTGCGCGAAGACATCACGCGCCCCGGACCTGGAGTCGCGAACATCTGATGTGGCTGCAGCACGGACGTAGCGGTCCCTTCGTACCGAAGCGCCGCCAGCCGACAGTCAAGACGCGAGGTCCTCGCGGTGGATCCGGCAAGACAGGCCGGTAGACTGGGCCGCGTAAGGACGGATTGGGGGATCCACGGCGGGCTCGCACTGCTGTTCCGCTGGTCAGTCGACGCCAGCACCCCAAGGAACCGCCTTGACCTTCTTCCAGGACCTGCCCGTACCCGAATTACCACCCCGGGGCCGTACCATCCGTTACGTACCGCCCGTATGGGCGGGCGCCCCGCGGCATGAGCTGCCCGCGGTGGTGGGGGTTGGCCGTTTCCTTCATCTGTCGCCAACGTTCGTCATGGCTGTTGAAGCCGTCAAGGTGTATTCCACGGGTTGCCTTTTTGATCTGTCGTGGAAGTTGCGTCGGCATGACGAGAACGACGAAGAATGGGCTGAGCTCAACGCTTCCTTCTTCAGCCAGCCGCACGCCCGGTGGGCCAAGGCCAACATGCCTCTCGCGGCCCTTCTCTGCGGAGTGGAGTTTGCTGACGGCTCCAAAGCCTCCACCGGGGCGATGCTGAACAGACCCCACCCTGCACCCGACGCACCCCAGCCGGAGCCGCCGGTGGTTCTCTTTCAAGGCCAAGGCGGCAGCGGCGGGGACGACGAGATGGCGGCCAGCGGAACCCTCTGGCTGTGGCCCTTGCCGCCGGCGGGAGCCATGCGCCTGGTCACCCAATGGACCGACATGGGCATGCCCGAAACCTCCATTGACCTTGACGGAACCCAACTCCGCGATGCCGCGGCCGGCGCCCGGCAGTACTGGCCGGAAGGTGACGGAGAGTAATGGCACTCGACAGCTTGGTCCTGTCCGTCGTCTTCGTGGCAGTGTTCTTCTACATCCTCTACGGCATCATCCGCGCTGCCGTCCGTGACGGCATCCTCCAAGCCGACGAACGGCGACAGAAAGCCCGTCAAACGGTGGGCGGCGGCGGACATGAAATGTAGGCGCCACAGGCTAATAGAGGAACACCAGCCCACCCTTCATGCGCTTGTCCTAGTCTTCGTCGCAGGTTGGCGGTCCCGATCGAGTCACCACGGCAGATTCAGCAGGAGGACCACGCCGATGGCAACCCCCAGCACAGCAATCCCTGCGCCCACTATCCGGTAGACACCGCTGTCGGGAGCCGACCCCTTTGCATACAGCGAGGCATTGTTCTGAGCGACCTGCCCCAGCCATTGCGCCGATCCGCGGACGTCGGCAAGAAGGCAGGTTCCCAACAGTACAGCGGCGCCCGCCGCCACACCCCCCGCATAAACAAAGTAGGGCCGCCCCATTTGGCCAAGCAGGACCATGGCCGCGACGGAGAGAAAGAGTAACCCGCCAGATAACATCAACGGCCACGGCATCCCAAGTTTAGGTTTCATCAGATCCCCCAAGTTCGCAAAGCGAGTCGTCGTCCTGCCATGAGCATAGAGGCTGAAATGCTACCCATCCGTCCCGGACGGATTAGGGGATCCAGGGCGGCTCACGCCGTCGTTCCGCTGGTTGGTCGCCGCCCGTGGACCAAGGACGACCGTGGCTTTTTCCAGGACCTGCACGTCCCGGAGCCACCCCGCCGCGCCCGCAGGACGAGAGCGACGAAGAATGGTCCGGGCTTGGCGCCCCATTTTTCCCCCAGCGGCACGCATGGGCATGCCAGAATCGTCCACCACGTTGGACGGTGCCCAGCTTCGAGACGCCGCTGTCGACGCGCCGCAGTTCGTCTCGGCGCCCTCCAAGCCGACGCCGACCGTCAGCAATTAGCTACAGTGATCCAGGTGACGCTTGAGAGAAAAATGTCCTTCAGCCGATCGTTGGCTTGGTTGGCATGCATAGCCGGTATCGTCCATGCCGGATTCAGCTTGTACTGGGCTCTGGGTGGGCAATGGCTTGTAGCCACGGTGGGCCAATGGGCGGTCCAGCTGTCCGTGGAGGCCCCGCTCGAGGCAGGGCTAGTGCTTGGCCTCGTTGGGATAGGAAAGTTGCTGGCAGCGACGATCCCCGTCGTCGTCGCTTATGACCGTATGCCCTGGCGAAGATTCTGGCGTGCGGTGAGCTGGGCCGGAGGCCTGCTCCTGGTCAGCTACGGGGGCGTGAACACCGTCGTCAGCAGTGCCGTCCTAGGAGGGTTGATCCATCCTTCAGGTGGCTATGACCTCAACGCGATGATTGGACACGCATGGTTGTGGGATCCCCTGTTCTTGCTTTGGGGTACAGCCCTGGTTATCTCGCTCTGGACCTCGCGAAGGAGCTCACCAGTGATTGCGTAAGTCCAATCAAGGTGGGCCGGAAGCTGGTGTGTCCGCTGCAGCACACGCCTCCCTCCGGGTTCCCCATGTCTAATTCCGACCGCTTCGCTGGACCGGCATCGACTGGGTCTTCTTCACTGCCGGCGCTGCCTTCGTGGTGTTCCTTGGCTCTGGATGGCGGGCGAGGCGAAGCAACACCCACTCGAAACGCGATAGGCAGACCATTATCCGGACGTAGAGCTCCGCCCATCAGCTGGCCCCGACCACGCGAGCGGACGGCACCACTTCCGCCGGAAGCGACTACGGGTTTGGAACAAGCTTGAAGGCATAACGGGTTTTGGTCCCGCTGCTCGGGACCATGCTGAATTCTGCTCCCCGGGTCCGGAGCTCAACAGGGGCCTTGAAGACGTTTCCGTTGCAAGGGATGCTCATCGGGCTCAAAACTTCCGCCCCTGTCCAACTGGCCACTGAAAACTCAACGTCGGCCGCTCCGTCGCAAAGGAACTGCACTTCGTAGCTGCCCGGTTCTGCCGATAATCCTTGGCTCGTGGGCGAGCTTGAGCTGGCGGCACCCGCCAACTGTCCAGGCAGTTTGGGTTGAAGCTGCCGAGCCACCCATTCCGACATGTCCTCAAACTCTGACGCGCGCGGATCAGTGTTGAGTTCAAGCATGACACCGGCGGCGGCAGGCTTGTCCACGGGCGAGACGGTACTGATGGTGATCGGGCCGCCGGCGTGCCGGACAAATCGCTCCAAGACAGAGTCACACGTGTAGGGCACCCCTATCGTTGGCTTCTCGCCTTGGACAATGGAGACTGTGACACCGTGAACACCAGCACATGCACTCTTGATCACGTAGTCCCCTGGCGCGAGGTCAACCGATAGTTTCCCTAATGGTTCCCCAACCGTCGGCATCCCTGGTTCATCCGAAGAAACCATGAGTGCGCGCGCAACTTCATCAACGTTTTCCTCAAAGGACAGCATTCGCGTGCCGCCGGCCTGGGCCTGGGAACTGACCGGCGCGCTCTCCGGGCCGGTGTACTCACATCCGGCCAGCGCGACGATGAGGACTGCGGATACCAAACAACCTGTTGCCATGCGCATATGCGTTGCTTCCCCCAAGCTCGCTTATGAATCGAGTCTAGCCCCGGCAGCGCCGTCCCCCACGTACATGCAGGCCCGTCGCTGGACTGGGCCGGGCAAGGAGGGATTGGGGGATCGCTCGCTGCGACCGACCAGCGGAGCCGCGGGTGCGAGCCCCGTTCCCGCCAGTATTCGTCACGCTGCCACAGTGAGAACCGGATAACGGCCGTTCCGTAGACGACGACAAACACGATCTCGACGGGCATAACTGCAAATCGCCAAGCATCAGGAAGGTTCGGAATTAGATTCCAGACCCCGAAGGCGATCATGAAGGGCAGCGACTGGTACGCGATTCGGTTGATCCTGCGCCGGGCTTCCTCCTGAGAGGCAACCGGCTTACGACTCTGAGGCCCGGTCGGTGCTGCTGACATGCCTGCACTGAACCACCCGACTGGCCCCCGTGCAAGGTGCTTGAGCTGATCTTGCTTCGGAGACTACGAGAATGCAGGCTCAACGGATTTATGATCTTTCGCAGCGCGGCGGGGCTGGCGGCGATCCCCGGATCTGATTGCCATTTGTACCGGTTGCGGAAACGTTTCAGTGTGAACTGCCGGTGGACGTACACCGGGCGCGGCGCCGATTACCAGCCAAGGTCAAAGTGGCCAAGCGACTGAAGCTGGCCAAGCTAGTTGGCGCCGCGCCCCTGTTTGTCACAGCGCCAACTAGCTTGACAGTGGTGCCAACTAGTCGTCAACTCATAACCAGCCGCAAACCGCCAACCAGCTTCTCTCACACCCGATTGTGAGATGCAGCCCTTTTTGGAAGAACTTCCAACAAGAAACGGCGCGATTACGCTGAAGTTGCTGTTTGAGAGCAGTGCGATCACGTCACGATCATTTGGAAGTTTGCGGGCCCCGGAGTCCGTCCCTGGCTGAGCTGCAACGGAGCGGCCTCTGGGCAGGCTGGACTGTCCGGCTAGGTCATCGAGACGGGCAAGGCGATGATTGTGGGCGGCACCCGCGAGATCCACGCGAAGCTGTACTCTGCCATTGTGATGCTGCGGCCGCACTTGGTCATAAAGCGCGCAAACCAATGGCCAGGTTGCGCGCTACATCCGCACCTCTAGCTTGGAGTGGAAGATCTCGTCACTGCCCCTATTAGCGGGGCAGCGTATTGCCCCGAAGCTGACTGGCCCACGGAATCAGCCGACTAGGTCTTTGATGCCAGCCTTCACGTCCGAGGGTTTCATAACGTGGAATGGGACGCCCACCAGCGCCTCCATTTCAGCAGCCAGCACCGGATTCGGAGTTCCATTCGTGCTCCAGTCCTTCTTAACGTCATCAGTAACGAGCAAAGCACTAGCGAATTCACTGCCTTCGCTTTGGGCGGCCATGAGGCCGCCTAGAAATTCCGCCCAGACGTAGAAGTCTCCGTCACCATCATCTCTAAAGCCGGGCGGCGTCTTAGTACGTTTGCGCTGCTGTGCGCACTCAAGAAGAGACTCCCGGGAAACTTGTGAGTACTTGGCTCGCTTTCCCAACATATCCAATAAACCGATCAAGTCGATAAGATTTTTCTGCTCGATGATGTGACCGTATTCGCTCTGGAACTCGGCTATCAACGCACTAGCACCAGTCTTCAGGGAGGAATAATGAGGCTCGATTTCCGCGATTGTCTTGTTTAGTTCTTCAAACTGTCGGTTCAACTTACCAACATACGCCTCTACGCCAGTCAGCTGATTGTTCCAAAGCTCGATCAGAACTTGGCTGGGGAGTATTATGGGCGCCTTGTGTTGCTGGGCAAAATAATCTATCAACTCCGCACCCTTGGCGCCCTTGCCCATATTGATGAAGACATTAGAGTCAAAACACACCGCCATGTCCGCACTAAACTTGAGTCCGGTCGATCTACCTCGGATGGCGGCGGCCACAGCATCAAGGATATTGAGATCCTGTCCCCATTTCAGACCCTGGAACAGTCTTGCGGACACGTCCTCATCCAGCACGTTCATTCCCCTTCATACCAGACATCTCCGGCGGCAGAGGCGAGATCGTCACCAAACCCCTGCACCGATTGCGCAGTCCAGGCCTCGGCTTCCCCCATACGCACTAACGGTTCGTTAGGAACTGCATGGGGTAGCATCAAAGTTCGAAACCCCTCCCAAGTGCTAGATCCGGAAGCACGTCGCTCGACGCTGGCCAGAAATGTGTTTCCGATCGTGGATCCCCAGTAAGTGAAGTCTTCGTCGTCAAACCCTTCCCAATCCGAAGCGTAGCGCGGACGGATCAGATGCAGCACACCAATGGGTTCGGGCGTTATTGTTTTTTGGATAATTGAGCGTCTCAGAAAGGCAAGAGTTCCCTTATTTAGGGAGCGTTTCTGCACCTGACCAACAAACTCATCTTCTGAGGGATTTAGGTCAGCAATCTCTTGGAGCGGTTCCCGCCACTCGCCAGTTTTGGCAATCTTCTTCGCCGCTTCGCTGAATCTACGTTCCACGTTGCCCGTGCCGAGCGTTCCGACGACGATTCTGCGAACAACCAGCCGCAGGAGGGCTTGCATTCCTGCTGTGGCGTCATTTGCACTGGTCGTCGCCATCACCATCGGACGAACGGATATAACCCCTAGGTCATTTAGTGAGGCGAAGACTTTTAGCCATTCCGGATCGGCCGGCCCATCTAGCGTCGGATCAATTATCTGCACGTATAAGGGAGCCCACTTGTCCAGGAGACTCATGAGTTCATCGGTAGAAGGAGGTGTCCGCCGGTCCTTACCTAGGACCACTGCGCGCCCTGACAGAAAGTCGTACAAGTCTCGAGGCAAAACGTATCCCGCTTCGATGCTGACTACATGTCGAATAAATTGGACCAGCGCATTCTCTCCACCCGCCGCTAATTGGCGCGAAATACGCTTCCAGTGCATATATCTATCATTACGAGCTAGGGGGGGCGTTTGGCTCAGCACGTAATTCTTGAGTAGATCTGCCGTAGTCAACTCGCGCCCGCGAGTATTTATGACCTCAAAGACGCGATAGGCAGATGCTGGATCAGGATGCACGAAAACGGCGAGGTAGACCCTGTTCGTGAGAAAATCAGCCCAAAGGCCCAGCCTCTTAAAGGGATCGTTCAGCAAGTCTTTCTGCAGCTCAGCCCGCAACACTCCGTGGGCGGCAACCAGCTTCGGGGACAGACTTTCGTCGTCTTGGTCTCCGTTCAGCGTGATCGTCTCTGCCATGTCCAACATTTGCTGAAACGTCTCATCGTCACGGTCATCACTAAGTGAAACTCGAGTCTTGATCTGGTCTGTTTCATAGTCGATGGACTTCAGAAAGTCAGCTTTTAGCCGATCGGCGAGTGCATTTCGTCCGGCGCGGATGGCTTCGTGGTAAAGCACCGAAGCAAGAAGAGTCAAGGTGAGTATTCTTTGCTGGCCGTCAACGACGTGTTTTTTTCCGTCTTCATCGGTCAGGATAATGAGACCCAAAAAGTAGGAGTCATCATTGAGGCCCTTTTGGAGATCTGTCCAGAAGTCACGAACCTCATCCTCACCCCAGGCGTACTCCCGCTGAAACGGTGGAACTACGAAGGTCGACCCTGACAATAGCGCGCCGGCTGAAGTAGCTGAGGCGTTTAGTGGTGTCTCCATCCCGCTATGCTAGCCGCTCATTTGGATATTTCTGCGTTACGACTAACGAGAGAGAACCCCCAACCGTCTTGTGACTGTGGGGCTTGTCTAGATTCTCAAGTTGGATTTCAGTCATCGCATGGGCATTCGCCCGTGAGCTGCGAGTCCAGTTGTAAGAACCTTCAACAAGAAACGGCCCGATCATGCCGGGTCTTGAGCTGGCGGGGCAGGGCGATCACGTCCGTTCATTTGAAAGTTTGCGGTGACCCGAGGAGTCCTTCCCTTGGTGAACTGCGAAAGCAGCTTGTCTGCGTGCTGGATTGTCCGACGAGGTCCTGCTTGAGGTCCTGCGACCTAATAAAGTAACTCGTGCTGGCCGACCTCGCCGCGTCTCTGGGCGACTTTCATGGCCACCCTAACCGCCTTAACTCGAATGTAGTTAAACGTCTTACGACTTCTCCCGGTGAGGCGTTGCTCTTCTCCAGGGACCATGCAACGAGGTGGTCGTACTCTTTGCGCCCTTCCATGTCCTCAGGTAGGGAACTCTCGGCCAGAGAAGCCATGTAGGCGTCAGCAAGGCTGTGACAGTGCTCGCCTGTGTTGGGGTTCTTTATAAATCCAGCCTCCATGGCCGCGGCCAATTCTGCGCTGTAGGCGTCCGGATTCATTCCTCGGGCGCCCTCTCCGGCGCATCAACCATGTCTCGCTTCCGCGACTTGAACAGGCCAGCAACTTTTCCACTCGCCGCGCCGGTGGCTCCTGCAAGGGCACCGCCTAGGCCCTTTACCGCAGTGAGGGCCTGCGGCTCATCCGGGATGCCGTCCCCGTCGACGTCCACAGCACGGAACGGGCGGGACACTGCAGCGGCGGCGCTTGCTACACCCGACCCCACGGCCGAGGCACCGGTTGTAACTCCTTCTCCAACTGTGCTGGCCGTCCCGGTGATCCAGCTTCCTGTCGACTTTGCAGCGTCCTCCAGAGCTGCCAGTGCGCGGTTGGGCTCGGATTCCCCTTCGTCGGCGTCTGAGGATTTGTCCTGCAGAGCTAGACGATATGAAGTAGGAGGTGGCCGGCTTGGGAGGACCACCTGTCGAGCCTTCTGGACCCTTCTGGAGGTCCATTGTCGCCGGACCGTTTCCGGAGCGTCCTGCTTTGTGCCGATTCCCGTCGCCGATGCGGATCGGTGGACGCTCCGGATCTAGTTCCGGCGCTGATGGCCCTCTGTCAGAAGGGTCCGGAATATGTGGCCCAGGGGGCTGGAACCTCCTTTTCAAAGCAAGTCGTGGGTTGCCTGCCACACTTGGCGAACAGGTAGAGCCACATTTGAAATTTGGAGGTTCCAGCTATGTTCGAGCGTACAAGCGTCGGCTTGGATGTCCATGCCCGCACTGTTGTTTCATGCGCCCTGGACGCGCAGACCGGCGAAGTCATTTTGCACCGCATGACTCCGGATCGTGGTGAGATTCTCGCCTGGATTCTTTCCCTGCCGTCGCCGGTCAGAGTCGTTTACGAGGCAGGACCAACGGGCTTTGGCCTGGCACGGTTCCTGCTGGCCTCCGGGATCGACACAGTCGTCGCGGCACCATCGAAGCTCCAGCGCCCGTCCGGGGACCGGGTAAAAACTGACGCAAAGGACGCGCTGCATTTGGCCCGGCTCCTGAAGCTGGGTGAGGTCACCGGGGTAAGAATTCCATCGGCGGACCAAGAAGCTGCACGGGATCTGGTCCGTTCCCGGGAAGACGTCCGTGGCGATCTGATGCGTTCCCGGCACCGGATTTCCAAACTGCTGTTGCGCCAAGGCATCGTCTATTCCGGCGGGCAAGCCTGGACTGGCACTCATGAACTCTGGCTGGCACGCCAGCACTTCGAGAACCCGGTCCGGCAGCTGACCTACGAGTCCTCCCTGGAAGCGATGCATGAGATCTCAGACCGCCGGGACCGCCTCGATCAAGCGATCACAGAGATGGCGTATGCGAGCGAGTACACCCCGGTGGTCAGATCACTGCAGTGCCTGCGCGGCGTCTCGACGCTGACCGCGTTTGGACTGGCCGTGGAGATCGGCGACTGGGACCGGTTTACTGGTTCCACGATCGGCGCTTACCTCGGCCTGGTCCCGACTGAGCATTCCTCCGGGCAGTCCCGGTCCCAGGGGTCCATCACGAAGACAGGCAACAGCCACGCGCGCCGCCTGCTTGTGGAGGCCGCATGGCACCACCGCAGGCCCTATAACAACCCGTCCCGGCTCATGCGGTCCAGGTGGGAGGAAGCCACCTCCGAAGCACGAACCCGCGGCCATGCCGGCAATCGGCGCCTGCACGAACGCTGGCTCAGCTACCTCGAACGCCGCAAGCGCCCGGTCATCGCCAACGTCGCCATCGCCCGCGAACTCTCCGGCTGGTGCTGGTCCCTGGCCACAAGCACACCTCCGGCAGCCCGCTCCCCAAGATCGATCGCGTCCGTGCACTGATCAGAGACAGAAAGCCCCCGGGGAAACCCAGTTGGAAGTGGTTCCTTGCAGCGCGTGGAGTAAATCCGCGATACACCTATGGGCAACCAACAACGGCCACGCCCGTCATTGCTAGACCAGCGGTAACCTCCAGCCGAACACTTCGTCCTGCGGTAACCAACCCGCGCATATCAGTCTGACCGCGCAGTCGCCAACGACACGCTGGCCACACCCAACACCTCTTCCCAGGGCACAAAAAGGAAGCGGTCCCAGGCAATCCAGCCCGAGGACCGCTTCCTCACGCTCTTGACAAACGAGACCTACATATCAGGTGTGCCGGGAACTCGTCCGGCGCCTCGGGGAACGCGGCCCGGGCGGCCACGACGACGTCGCGGCCAAATACGAAGCGGCTGACCCCGCCGGTCAACGCGCCAACTCCGTACTCGATCGCAGACTGCTGTTTTCCGCTCAGGGTTTCCCGCACGGTATCCAGCTGGCCCGTCTGCATGGTCCTGACGAGACTTTGCGCGGCTCCGCTCGGCAGCGTGTCTGCAAGCGTCGTCGCCCAGTGTGACCAGTCACCGCTGGCGGCGGCGAATTTGTGACCAACGCCCACCACGCCGTTGGGAGACGTTTCCGCGACGTCCTTGGCCATGGTCGCAATTTGCTCCTGGCTAACGCGGTCATTGGTAAGCCCGTACACCAGGGCATGAGCCTGGTCTTGGTCGAGGTCCATCCCATGTACGTCGGCGAGGGCTAGCCCAAAAATTGCCGTAATCTCGAATTGAAGCTGCTGGTCACCGGCAGGGAGGAGCGCGGCCACCCGCTGGGCCCCGTTTTTCGCAGCACCCATGGCCATATTCTTCGCGGCTACCTTGGCCGCCTCCTTAGCCGTTACCTGAACAGTCTTCTTCGCGGCCTGCTTGCCGGCAGTCTTGAGACCGGCGGCTGCGACTCCGCCACCCGGAATCAGGGAAATTCCCACCTCAGCGGCGATAGACCCAGCAGCGATGGCAGCCCCTGCAGCGGTGATCGATGTGCTGTAGTGGCGCTCCAACAACTTGATGACTTCCGCTGGCGTCGCCTCCGGACGCCGGCGCCGGATCCGCATGACGTACTTCCGGGCGATCGAATGACGGGCACTGACCGCCTTCTCGATGTCTAAGTTGGCCTCCTCGTCATCGAGCTGGGTCTACAGTGTCACGTCTTCAATATCGGCCATTGTGCTCTCCCCTTTAACCACAGGCTCAACCCTGAGCCTTTTCACAAACGCAGCAATTCTGTTCGCGGCAGAGGAGGCTAGCGCTCCTCTGCCGCACATCATCAGTGTCGCGCAAGATCCGGCCGCTCTCAGCGCGCCACGCGGCACCACTTCCGGCCACGCCTACTTCCACTGCAAGTCCACCGGATAGTTAGTACCGTCCTCATATGGAGCGAAGCTTCTCGATGTGACGGTGCTGTTCCTTGTCGTCTTGCTTGACGTGCACGCTGACGAGGACGCGGTCGCCGTCCGGCTTGTAATAAATGCGACCCATGTCCTCGCTACCAGCAACCCCCGTGGCAAGTTTCGAAACCTCGCGCCAGCCGCGCATGCCTTCCAAATCCTTGCCCACAACCTCGCCCATATCAATCTGCACCAGCGATCGCATCATAGACGCTGATGAATCGAGGTTGGCCAATACTTCAACGCTGTCGAGAACGAAGGTCAGCCGCGAGAAGGCCACATCCAGAAATCCAGGAACACCACGACGAGGTGCGCGGGCCGTCGCGTTACCGCTGCGCCGCGCTCGCTCCTGTTCCCCGAATTCTTGGAGCCGTTCTTGTAGGCCGACGACAGTTGCCTCGAGTGTCAAAATCCGTACATCGCCTTGCTCCGCCTGATCACGGAAGCCCGCCAGACTGCTGCGAAGTTCGGAGTTTTCCGCGAACGCCAGTTCGAGAAGTTCTTCGGTCTCGGCCTGACGTTTCAGGAGTATTTTCGTTTCAACAGCTTGCCGCGGATCACGACTCAGCTCTTCAAGCTGATCTTGTAGTGCCTTTTGATGATCTAGGGCCCGGTCTAAATCGTCGGAAAGTTTTGACTCCCGACTCGAGGCGGCAATGAGCCGCCTTTTCAGGAGCGAGGCTTCCGACTCAGAGGTGCTGAGACGCTCCCTGAGTTCGGCGGTCAGATCGACCAATTGCTCGACCTGTGCTGCGAGATCCTCTAGCGGCGGAACTGAAGGTTCCGGAGCGGGCGCCGCTGTTGGCTCGGCCGGGGCGGGCGAAAAGACGGCGGAGATCTGAGCCACGACCTCTTCGTGGCTGCCTTTAAACCGTAGCCGGGCGAACCAGTCGTAGAACTTCCCCTCGTGTGTGGGACGATGGCTGACGTCCCACCTCTGGACCGAAAGACCGCCGGCCTCGAGTGCGGCGACGACATCCGTTGCAAGTCGCTCAGGGGCGTTAAAGACAAGGTAATGACCAAAGCGATTGGTCTCGACCTCCCACTCACCGTGGAAACCCAGGAAGTTCTGCTGCTCACCGACGTCGTCAGATTGCGGCGCGTAGGGGATAGAAGCTCCTGCGAAAAGGAACCTGCTGCAGTCCTCGACTTCCCACGATGCCCCGGAAATGTCGACCACGTCGTGGGCAAACAACGGGTACACTGCGCCGTCGTAGACTATGCCGGCATATCCGTCCGGAGTTAGTCGGACCGGTCGACGAACAAGTTCCGCAACTACGGACGCACCATCTTGGATACGTACAACGACTTGCTGAGAAGCCATTTCAGGCTACCGAGGCGCACCTACAAGCGGGATCGCCCCACTTACGCTTACAAACGGCACACGGCTTGTAGTAGAGGTGCTCGATGAGTTGCTCATCAGTGGCCTGGTCCGGACCAGGGAGCCTCGAAAACGCATGAGGACGATGCTGATAAAGCACGTCTCCGGGAACCAGCCTCGGATCCTGTTGATCGGCTACGTTGGCACGGGCGATCAGGCCGTCATTAGGTACATAGGCGTCAGTGTCAGCAATATCAATTGGCCCCAGGTCATTGCTGCCCGGGAGTCCGATGCCAAACTCCAGGTCAAAGTAGGACCCATGTGCCTTGTCGCCCCGCTGCTTGGACATAGCGCTGACAGACAAGATGAGGTTGTCGTCGACCTTTACGTCGAGTTCCAGCCGCTCGACGAGAGGTGGCGCCGTCTTGTCAACAGCAATGGCTACCATTCCGAGAGACGTTCTCGGATCGCTGGCCTGGGGTTGATCAGCAAGCTCAGTTGGCGCCACTATGGAGAACTTTGCCGCCCCGTCAGTCGGATCGGTGCAGTACAAGTGAAAGCGGTCTTGACATACCTCGCCATCATTCGGCATGGCCGTTCCGGCCCTCAACAATGGAAGGCGTGAACCACGTGCCATTTCCAGCTCAATGGGCTTTGCCAGCACCAGCCGCTGTGAGTCGTGAGCTATGCGTGCCGCTCCCTGCGAAACAAGCGTTGCACTGTTCTCAGGGACGAGCACTCGTTCAGGCCCGAAGAGTTCGTGCAGCCGGCTGCGGATGCTTGGCATCGCGGCCATGCCGCCAGCAACCAGGCAAAGTGAGACTTGAGCGGGTGCCATTCCCACGCTGTCGAGGAGCGATTCAATCTCCCTGATGCCTGATGTCACAAGAGGTCGTGTAATTGCGTCCAGCTCTTGCCGCGTCAGCGGGTACTCAAGCGTGGTTTCGGATTCTGGGAAGTAGCCTGGACGATAGAAAGTGACGCTCGGCCGCTCCGAGAGTGCAATCTTGTTCCGTTCCGCATCCTGCAGCAGCCTGAGCCGTGCTTCCTTCGTGGGGTGATCAGATTTGGAGATCCCGTGCTTCGTAGAGAATCGCGCGACGACCTCGTCACGAATCACTTCATCGAATTTGTCGCCCCCGACTGTGTCAGTTCCCCCGTTGCGGAGCTGGAGGATCCGCCCCGGCTCGATTCTGCAAAGTGTGAGGTCGAGGGTACCGCCACCCCAGTCAACGACCAGTACGTTGCGTCGCATCAAGCCCCGGATTTCGCTGTCGGTATCTGCTGCACCGCGGAGGTAGCCGTAGAGGGCTGCAAGTGGTTCGTGAACAAATTGAGCCACAGAGATTCCGGCATGGGCGAACGCTTCTCGAAGCGCCGCGCGTCTCGGGCCGTTCATGTTCACAGGAATCGTGACCACTGCCCGGTCCAGCTCGCCCAGCACTTGTCGCTGACCGCTTCGCCGTGATTCGGAACGGACGTGGCGGATGACATCGGCAACAATCTCGATGGGACTGCGGTCGACCCCTCCGACAGTCACTGACTCCTCGCCCAGGAGAAACTTTGGGGAGCGCACGGTGTTGCCATACACGCCGAGACCGACTTCTTCAAGCGCATGGCGGGCCTCGCGTCCGACGACGACTTCCTCGCCCTCGTATCGGACGACAGATGGGTGCGGCAGGCCCTCATCGTCCAAAACGTCAATAACACGGTCGCCAACGACCACAGAAACCAGACTGTTAGTCGTTCCGAAATCAAAACCTGCAATCATTGCACTCCCCCATCCAGTTCCTTAAGGCGCGTGACCTCACCACCGATTGCGGTGAGTGCCCTGTCCACGAACTCCTCCGCTACACCTGTGCTTCCATGGCGAAGGGCGTGAAGCCCGTCCCCTAAAAGCTCAGCCTGAGTAGAGAGCCGTCGAATCACCTGCGTTCTGAGAGCCTCATAGTCATCGACGTGGTGGCTCTTATCGACCACGCGGTTGCTTTGCTCTACGGAAAGCCGTAGCTCAAGTTCATTGGCTTTAGCTGCCAACTCCGCGGCATGTGCTCTTGCCTTTTCTAGATCTGCTGCCAGTCTTTTTCCCAAACCCTCGGCCGTTATGGCACGAAGCTCCTGCTCCCGTGCTTGTGAAATGGCCTTTTCTGTTTCCCTCTTCGAGTTATGGAGAACATGCTCGAAGTGCCGTGAGACTTGGCTCAGGGCTTCCGTATTTCTTGCTGTCGCCAGAAGAGCAGCCGTCTTGTAAGCACTCGGCAGTGCCGGGGTGTCCCAGACGGTGGCACTCATGTCTTCGATGAACTGTCGCGAAGTCCACCGATCGCGGAGAACGCGGAAGAGTTCCAGAGCGGTTACCGCGTTTGTGCGAAGCCGCACCCGGCTTGCGTCGCTGAATTCAGATTCCTCTTTCAGCCCCAAGTCGCTGAATCTAACCTGCTTGGCAGCACGGTTAACCTCTTCGGCGGTAAGCATCTTCAAGGGCTGCTGCTCCGTCAAGTGCTCAATCCGCCCCTCGAAGAGTTTGTGGCTGGCGAAAGCCACGACAACTAGATCGAGAACGCGGCGACGCACAAGCGTTTCTGATCCCAGCTCAGCCAGCGATGACAATAAAGCCGGCGGGACGGCGAATAACAGATCTCTACCCGCTAATTGCCGAACAGTATCGGTTTCTGCTTGCTCATCCTCTGGCCGTACGGACAGCTCGAATATATCCTTCCGCGACAAATTTAGCTTTCGTCCCGCTTCGCTGTAGGCATATTCCATCAATGCGAGGATCGTTTTGGGCCGCTCCCGCTTGCTGCTGTTTCCCGGGTTGGGCTGCTGTGGGCCGGTGGCCGCTGGTTCCCTGGAAAGGGGCGAGTGCGAGCCGTCAGTCGGATGAACTCCAGTGGGTCCGTCGTCTGTTGTCAATTTCTAAGAACTCCTTGACGTTGAACTCGAGGTCGGAAACTTCTGTACCACTTCTCGCTGAGACGGCTGTGTCGAAGGCTTTCGGCATGTCGCAGCGCCGCAGCGAGGTCTCCTACAGCCAGCGCATGCTCAGCCGCCACCAGATGGAGCTTAAGCGCGTCGTATGGTCGTTGCGAGCCAATATTGGCAGCCAGCTCAGCCATGTCACCGCCTGCTGTTCCATCGAGTGGCAATGCAGTCCACCGGAGCACTTGTTCGATTACCGAGTCGCTGAGCGCGACGTCCAGGCTCGGGTGTGGCGACTGCGACAGCGCATCGGGCAGCCAGCTTTCCCCTTTGAGGAGCGCCTGAAAGCGTAGGGATACTTCCGCAACGCGTTGGCTTTTGGTCTTCGTCATGGCGCGTTCGAATTGGTTGTAGTGGAAGGCAACGATGCCGCATATAGCCTCTGCTGGAGGGCGATCGAAACTTCTCAAAATTCCGACAGCCTGATCATATTTGCCCTCATAGCCACTGCCCTCACCCGCCCGCTCGGAACCCTCTCCCGCAGCAGCATCCTCGCGTGCCAGAACCCCGTAAAGGTAATTTGCAAGGCCGGAGTGATACCGGACAGCAGTCCGATGTTGCTTGCAGCGCATGATGAAGTCGTCGATAGATCGGCGGCTCAGCTCGCCCCCGTCGACCAGGCGGGCCAGGGCAGCGTCAACGCCGTCAAGATCGTCCATATCAGCCAGAGCGAACTCGAACTGGAAAGTTTGCACAACATCCAGATTCGAAAGCGTCACGTCCACAACACCGCTCCGCTGAGACGACAGAAATTCTGCAGCGCCTCCGATTGGAATTGTCTTGCCGTTGACACTCACAGCCTCAGCTGTCCGTATGACCCAATCCTTCGGCATGGTTTCGCTGGTGATGATTAGCCGACTCCTGCCGCATTCCCGCCCATTGAAAACGAGAACAGGACGTCGCACGGGGTGACCCTCAAAAGTGTGTACGCGCAGATCGCTGGCCGTTGAAAACTCCACTCCACATGTCGTACACGGAAAGGTCACCTGTTTCGGCTCCACGAACGGATTTGAACCTTCGCCTGTAGGCTCATGAAATTCCATGTAGCCGGTGTGCCAAAAACCCACTATCGTTCGACCTGCCCAAGAGACAGTCGAGAATCAATGGGCGTAGGGCGGCGAAGGCCATGCACCCAGTGCCTTTTCTCCGTGTGGCGCCCTTGCAGGTCTCCGGACCCACTCATGCCTTTCCTTTCGACGAACCCCCAACGCCGATCAGCCATAGCTGAGCAAGCCGTTATCATTAGTTCGAGATCATATCCCTGCTGGCAGTGCCGTCGCGTACGCAACACTTCCATTACGCCTTTAGGTCTCAACTCTTTTCCCCTGTCCGATTCGTGGTCATGGTGCACTGTTCGTGCTTCGCAATTCCTGTTCTTATTCATGAGTGGTTGCTCACCCGCCACATTGCCCCTGCCATGAAGAAACACTCCAAAGCGGACGCTTCGTGTGAGTGTCCTGCCCCCAAGGAGCCGACCAGTTGCGCACCAGAGGTTCCAGGAACCGGTCAACTAAGGAATTTGAATCCGGGCAGCCTCCTGCAGCAGCGGATCAGAAATCATGACGGTGGCAGCACCCGGAGCAATATCGAAGGCAACGTTGCCCCGCGCCTTGTCGCCGGGCAGAACCTCGCCTGAGCCCAGCTGGTTATCGGCGAACATGCTCATGTCTGCCTTACGCCCGTTGGCATCCTTCGCCGAGAAGTAGAGCGGGTTGGAGCTCGTCTTGCCGGATTCCGTTTCCCAGAGGACGTCCAGAAGCAGGTAGGTGCCGTTCTTGGGCGGAGTAGCGAACGCGCCGGTCGTGACAGAGTCGGTGCGGACGGCAGATACGACAGTGATCCTGGCGACGTTGCCGTTGCGCATCTTCACGGAGAATGGAACGCCCACCGTAGGCGCCGCCGGAGCAGCAGGAGCGGGCGACGGCGGTGCTGCCGCTGCCGGGGCTGCAGGCGCAGCGGCAGACAGCGCAGTCGCCTCAGCAGACGCCGTGGTGGAGGCGATCGGGCTGGAGTCGGAAGCCTGATTGCTTCCCCCGGAGCAGGAGCCCATGAGAATGCCGACCAGCAGGACGCCTGCCGGGACAACGAAGCGCTTCTTCTTGTAGAACGGCCGGGCGGCAGGTGCACCGGCGGCAGGCGGGACAGGGGCAAAGTTCTGGTTGGTCATGATGGTGCCTTTCAGTGATGCGTTTGGATGATGCTGCGGGGGTTTAGTGGCTACTGTTTTTCCCATTTACCGCAGCGGGTTGAGTTGAAGTCCTGCCCTGCCGAGAGGGTGACAACCGGTCGGCCGCCGCCGGGGATGTCGTTTTCGATGATGTCGCTACCGTTGCTGCCGCTGCGGTAGATCCCCCAGTAGCAGGTGGATCCCACGGCAGCCGCGGCCCGGTAGGTGCCGGGTTCGATGTCGGTTCCCACCGTCCACGTGCCGTCGCCCACCGTGCGCGCCGCCTTCGCCTTCTCGGCTCCGGTCACGGCGTCCTCGCGGGCCTTGATCGCTGCCTCAGCCGTCTTCACGGCAGCATCGGCCTTGCCGACTTCGGCCTCCCTGGCCGCAACCTTGGACTCACGGGACGCCATGCCGTTTTCAAGCGAGTCGTACTTGCCTTTCAGCGAGGCGTAGCTGGAAAGCGCCGCGTCCCGCTCGGTCTCGACGGTGGACTTCTCACCGGCAAGGGACTTGTACGCGGTGCTTTCCTTGGGATCCAGCAATGCCGTTCCGAGGGCCGTTCCGCCGGCTAACAGCACGACGGCGGCCGCCGCCAGAAGGACGGGCTTCTTCCGGCCCCGCTTGCTCACCCGGGCAGGAGTCCGCTGCCCGGATTGACCGGATTGGTACGTCTGCTCAGCGCCGGGGATCTCCCCTGGGCCGATGTCGTTGTTCAACACTTAGTTCTCCCCATTTCGTGAGTCGTGCAGGTCGGCGGCGGGATACCTCCCCCCAATGTGCGGTTTCCCGCCACCGCCACAGCTCCGGAGGATCACCTCGTAGCTGCAGGAAAAAGCTATTGGGCGCTTGGTCGCCGACGCAGCTAAAAGACTGATAAAGGGGGTTATCAGATCCAACCCGGAAATGTCGGCCCGCTCCGTTAGGCTTTGGGACGTACCAACGGAAAGGGGGCAACAATGGACACATCCATGACCACAATGCGAATGACATTGTCGGACGTAGCATCTCTCGCACAGGTTCAACGTCCTGTTGTCTCGATGTGGCGGAAACGCAGCAGCGCAGGGCCGCTGCCATTCCCTGCATCCGCCGAAACCGTAAACGGCGTCGAAATCTTCGACGCCGACGAAGTCACCGCATGGCTGCAGGCAACCGGACGGGGCAACAATCCGGAGGCAAGGAACGACGTCGCCGTTCACGCCAAACCCGCGGCTCGCGCCGACTCGCTAAAGGACGGCCGCAAGACCTTCGACGGCCTGACTGCGCTGCTCGCACTGAAAGTCATCACCGGACAGGCGCTGAGCAACCGGAGTGCATCCCGTCTCCTAGACGAGGCCGATGAGGCAGATCCTGATGATCTGTTCCTCTATTCGGAGTTGGAGGCCCTGGGATCCGCTCTTCCCGGGCTGGCCAGCTTCGCTGACAGGCTGGCGGACAGCGCATACAGCGCTCCAGCGGCGTTTGAAAAGCTGCTGACCCACCGCTTCAAGGAGGGCCTGAGGGAGCATGCGGACACCGCTCTCACGGCTGCTGGGCTTAAGCTCGTCGGCGCTGCGGCCACAGAGCTCGCGGCCACGCTGGACAGCCGGCCCGTGTTCGTGGACGCCACACCGGGCGGGAGCGACGTCATACTCAGCATCGCCCAGCAGTTCAGCGAGTCAGAGTCCGTCACCATTCTGGCAGCTGATCACGACGGCGGCGCCTCCCGTTTGGCCCGCCGGCGCCTGGCAGTGCATGGTGCGGACAGTGGGCCCGTCAAGGTTGATAGCAAAGGCGCCTTCGCCGTCAGCGGTCCTGCAGTCCATGTGGCGCAGTATCCAGCGCCCGGTGAACCCGGTCTGGACACCGAAGGCATCCTGTCCGGCATCGAGAACATCGTGCTGCAGATGGATGACTCCCAGCGGGCAGTGGTGATCGCACCTGCGCGGGTCCTGTCCGATGTCCTTGTCGGTGAAACTGGCAACATCCGCGCCGACCTGCTGCGGTCCGGCCGGGTGCGGGCCATCATCCGGCTCACACCCGGGCTCCTTCGGTCAAAGCCACGCGAGCCGCAGGCTCTTTGGGTGCTGGGGCCGTCCTTTGCCGACGTACCCATCGCAGACCGGTGGACCATGGTGGCGGACCTCAGCACTATCCCGCTGACCGTCGACGTGAGCCAGGACCTGATCAGCGACATCGTCGCGTCGATGGGCAACCGCGCCACAATCCGCGCCCACTCCTTCCGGTTCGCCCGGCTGGTACAAACCAGGATTCTGCTTGCGGGAGCCGGCGCCCTGGTCAGCGGGACGTCCAAAAGGACACCCGCGTCCCCGCGCGGCGCAGAGGCCGCGCTCCGCGTCGACGAACTCGTCCGGGCCTTGGCCGCACCGGGGACGAATTCCGGTGCTCAGCTTCCTGGTGTTCAGCCCTCGGCCAACCATTCCTCCCCCTCCCCCTCCTCCGTGACAGGACTTATCGGCTCCGGGCACCTCAAATACGTGAAAGGCATCCGGGTCGAAGAGCAGCACATCAATACGACGGCGGGAAGCAGGATCCTTGGCCGGGAGGAACTGCTGGACCCGCACAGCGCCGCGGCGCGATTCATCACCCTGCTGGAGTTCGCGGCCAACTATCCGGCCGGACGGCTCACCGAACCCGGCGACGTTGTCTTCTGTACCAGCCCGCGGCCCGCGGCGATCGTGGACGCGGCCGGCGGCGCCGTCGTCGTCTTTCCCGCCCGGATCCTGAGGATTGATCGAGGTGACCCGGGCGGCCTGCTGCCCGCCGTCGTCGCCCACGACATCAGCAACCTCAACCCGGCAGACAAGTCCTGGCGCAACTGGCAGTTGCGCCGCACACGCGAAGCGCAACGCCAACCGCTCAACATCGCCCTGAACCGGCTGCAACACGAGCAGGCCCAGGCGCGCGAACGACTCAAACAACTGGAACAACTCGCTACCCTGATTACGGACGGCGTAGCGGGCGGAAGCCTCACCCTGACAGACACTATTACCCACGCCGTACCAGAAGAAGGAACTGCATAATGCCCCCGAAAGTAAAGGTGGACCTCGCCCCGTCCACCATGAAGGAACTCAAGGACACGCTCTGGAAGGCGGCGGACAAGCTCCGCGGCTCGATGGACGCCTCACAGTACAAGGATGTGATCCTGGGGCTGGTGTTCCTGAAATATGTGTCGGACGCGTTCGAGGAACGGCGCGAACAGATCCAGGCCGAGCTGGAAGCTGAAGGGCTCAACGAAGAGCAGATCGCCCAGCTGATCGACGACGTGGATGAGTACACCGGCCGCGGCGTCTTCTGGGTAGCGCCCCGCGCACGCTGGACCTACCTTGCAGAGAACGCCAAGGGCCTGGACGCGGTGGACGGCGCAGCACCCAAGTCCATCGGGTTGCTGATCGATGAGGCCATGGAGCTCATCATGCAGGACAACAAGTCCCTGGCCGCCACGCTCCCCAAGATCTACAACCGCGACAACGTAGACCAGCGCCGCCTGGGCGAGCTGCTGGACCTCTTCAACTCCGCACGGTTCACCGGACAGGGCGCCAGCAAGGCGCGCGACCTGCTGGGCGAGGTGTACGAGTACTTCCTGGAGAAGTTCGCCAAGGCCGAGGGCAAGCGCGGCGGCGAGTTCTACACCCCCGCCGGCGTGGTCCGCGTGCTGGTGGAGGTGCTGGAACCCCATCGCGGGCGGGTGTATGACCCCTGCTGCGGTTCGGGCGGCATGTTCGTCCAGGCCGAAAAGTTCCTGGCCGCCCACCATCTGGAGGGCTCGGACATCTCGGTCTACGGCCAGGAGCTCAACGAGCGCACTTGGCGAATGGCCAAGATGAACCTGGCAATCCACGGGCTGAACGCCAACCTCGCCTCGCGCTGGGGCGACACGTTCGCCCGCGACCAGCACCCGGAACTGACAGGCAACAACGGCGCGGACTTCATCATGGCCAACCCGCCGTTCAACATCAAGGACTGGGCTCGCTCCGAGTCCGACCCGCGCTGGAAGTACGGCGTCCCGCCGGCCGGCAACGCCAACTACGCCTGGATCCAGCACATCATCTCCAAGCTGGCCCCCGGCGGCAGCGCCGGCGTGGTCATGGCCAACGGCTCCATGTCCTCCAACTCCGGCGGCGAAGGCGAAATCCGCGCCCAACTGGTCGAGGCCGACCTCGTCTCCTGCATGGTGGCCCTGCCCACCCAGCTCTTCCGCAGCACCGGCATCCCGGTATGCACCTGGTTCTTCGCGAAGGACAAGACCGTCGGCCCGCGCGGCTCCGTTGACCGGACCGGACAGGTGCTCTTCATCGACGCTCGGAACCTCGGCCACATGGTGGACCGCGCCGAACGCGCCCTGTCCGACGACGACATCGCCAAGATCGCCAACACCTACCACGCCTGGCGCGGCACCGCCTCGGCCGTTGAGGCAGGGCTGGCGTACGACGACGAGGCCGGCTTCTGCTATACGGCAAGTCTTGCCGAGGTTAAGGCTGCCGACTATGCGCTGACGCCCGGACGGTACGTCGGTGCGGCTGACGTTGAGGACGACGGCGAACCGATTGAGGAGAAGATCGCCAGGTTATCCAAGGAACTGTTCGAGCAGTTCGAGCAGTCCGAACGACTGGGTGCTGTTGTGCGCGAGCAGTTTGGGAGGGTCCTGTGAGCGCGTGGCAGGAAACGACGCTCGGTGAGGTGCTCAATTTTCAGCGTGGTCATGACATCACGAGGGCAACGCAGCGAGATGGCATAGTCCCCGTGGTTTCATCAGGCGGTATAAGTAGCTACCACGATACTGCCGCCGCCAAAGCTCCCGGGGTGGTGATCGGTCGAAAGGGTACTTTGGGCAAGGTCTTTTATATGTCTGAAGACTACTGGCCGCACGATACGACTCTCTGGGTCCAAGACTTCAAGGGCAGCCATCCCCGCTTCGTTTACTACTTCATGAGCCAGTTCGATACTGCGTGGCTGGACGCAGGTTCTGCGAATCCAACCTTGAACCGAAACCACCTACATCCGTTGAAAGTCCGCTGGCCATCGTTATCCGATCAACGAGCGATCGCGGAGGTGCTGGGGTCCATCGACGACAAGATCGGCGCCAACATCAAGCTCGTCGAGTTGGCAGACGAACTGGCTGCCGCGCTTACTCGTTTTGGCGTGGACACCACCGCATCCGTTGCGTTGTCAGAGATCGCCGACATAGTCATGGGGTCTTCGCCTTCAGGTACGAGCTTTAACGAGACTGGCGAGGGCACCGTCTTTTACCAGGGCGTCAGAGACTTCGGGGTTCGATTTCCAAGCAACCGGGTTTGGACCACTGCCCCTGCCCGGCTCGCCATGCCTGGCGACACCCTTCTGAGTGTCCGAGCCCCCGTCGGCCGTGTCAATCTTGCGACGGAAGAGACGTGCATAGGGCGTGGCGTGGCGTCAGTGCGTTCATCCAGTGACCAACCCTTCACCCTCTTCCATCTCCTTAAGGATTCGGACGACGCTTGGGCCCCGTTTGAGGCCGAAGGCACGGTATTCGGATCGATTAATAAGGGCCAGTTGGCTTCCCTCCAAGTGCCTCGGCTAAAGCCAGAGCACGAAATGGTGCTGGAGACAAAGCTGGCACCACTTGAGGGCACCATTTCCTCATTGCTCGCTGAGAACTCGAAGCTTGCTGAAATTCGCGACGCGCTTCTCCCCCAGCTCATATCCGGAAAGCTTCGGGTCAAGGACGCGGAGAAGGTCCTAGAAAACGCCGGGTCATAAACGGGCAGCCCGGGTGTAGTGGGCAGCTTGAAATAACCGACCGAAGCCTGAGTAAGCTGAACAACAAATCGATTGTGGGGGAATCACAGTGACAGCACCAGCAGTAGCCTTTTCAGAAGCGGACTGGGAGGGCGCCGCAAAGGAGCGGCTCGGAGAGTTGGACTGGAAGCCGCTGGAGGGCCAGGCGATCGCGCCTGGCACCGGGGAGCGGGAGTCCTGGTCCGAGCTCCTGATCCGGCCCCGCCTCCTTGCCGCCCTCCAGCGGCTTAACCCGGCAGTCCCGGCACAGTATTTGCAGCAGGCGCTGGCGGAGCTGGCCTCGCCCAAGTCCAACGACGCGATGGCCGAGAACCACCGCGTGCACAACTGCCTCGTGGACGGCTACCGCCTGACCTACATCGACTCCGACGGCAACGAAGCCAACCCGACCATCCGGCTGCTCAGCCAGGCGCCGGACCAGAACGACTGGCTCGCCGTCAACCAAGTCACACTGGTCCAGGGCGACTACAAGCGGCGCTTCGACATCGTGCTCTACTGCAACGGCATGCCCGTCAGCATCATCGAACTCAAGAAGGCCGGCAGCGCGCACGCCGCCCTCCCCGGCGCCCACGCCCAACTCCAGACCTACCTCCGCGAATTCCCCACGGCGTTCCGCTTCTGCGTCTTCACCCTCGCCAGCGACGGGATCCAGGCAAAGTACGGAACGCCGTTCACCCCCTTCAACCACTTCTCACCATGGAACGTTGACGACGACGGCGTCCCCGTCCCCCAGGGCTATATGGTCGACGGCGACGCCGTCACCGCCCTGGACACAGCGTTAGACGGCCTCTACAACCAGGAGCGATTCCTGCAGTTGATCCGCAACTTCACGGCCTTCAGCCAAGGCGCTGGCGGATTGGCCAAACGTATCGCCAAGCCCCACCAGTACTATGCCGTGACTAAGGCGGTGGCCAGCACCATCCAGGCGGTGGAAAGCAACGGCAAAGCTGGCGTCGTCTGGCACACCCAGGGCTCAGGCAAGTCCATGGAGATGGAACTATATGCCAACATGGTGGCCCGGCAGCCGAAGCTGAAAAACCCCACCGTCGTGGTCATCACGGACCGGAATGAACTTGACGGCCAGCTGTTTGAAGGCTTTGACCGCAGCCTGCTCCTCGCCGAGTCGCCCAAGCAGATCAAGAAGCGGTCCGAGCTGCGGGACGAGTTGAGCAACCGGACCACCGGCGGCATCTACTTCACGACCCTGCAGAAGTTCGGGCGAAGCAAGTCAGAGAAGGACGCCGGCGCCGATCACCCGCTGCTGTCCGATCGCCGCAACATCATTGTTGTGGTAGATGAGGCTCACCGCTCGCACTACGACGACCTGGACGGCTACGCCAGGCACCTACGAGATGCACTCCCCCATGCCACGCTGATCGCTTTCACTGGTACGCCGATCTCCTTTGATGACCGGAACACACAGGAGGTCTTCGGCGACTACATCGACATCTACGACCTGACCCGTGCGGTGGAAGACGGCGCAACAGTGCCTGTGTACTTCGAGCCGCGCCTCATCAAAGTGGGGCTTACGGAAGGCGTCACGGAAGAGGACCTCGACAAGTCGGCGGATGAACTGACACTGGGGCTCGACGATACGGAACGCGCGCGCATTGAGGCGAGCGTCGCCGTCGTGAACGCCGTCTATGGTGCGCCGCAGCGCATCGCTGCTCTCGCCGAGGACCTGGTGGCGCACTGGGAGAACCGGCGCGAACGGATGGGCAAGTTCATCGAAGCGCCGGGCAAGGCGATGATCGTCGGCGGAACGCGGGAGATCTGCGCGAACCTCTACTCGGCCATCGTGGCACTGCGACCTGAGTGGCATTCGGACGACCTGTCGAAGGGCAAGATCAAGGTGGTCTACTCAGGCGACGCGACCGATGTGCCGCCGGTGTCAGATCATGTCCGCCGCGATTCCCTGAATGCCCAGGTAAAAGAGCGACTCAAGGACGTCAACGACGAACTGGAGCTGGTGATCGTCAAGGACATGATGCTCACCGGCTACGACTCTCCCCCGCTGCACACCCTGTACCTGGACCGGCCGCTCAAGGGCGCTCTGTTGATGCAGACGCTTGCGCGGGTCAACCGCACGTTCCGCGGCAAGGAGGACGGGCTGCTGGTGGCATATGCACCGCTTGCCGAGAACCTGTCCAAGGCGTTGAGCGAGTACACCCAGTCTGATCAGGCGAACAAGCCAGTGGGCAAGAACATCGACGAGGCTGTAGGGCTGACGGTGTCCTTGGTGGAGGCGCTGCGGTCCTTGTTGGCCGGCTATGACTGGAAGTCCGTGCTGATGAAGGGCGGCCCGAAGTCGTTTCTCAACGCCGTGACTGGCGCAGTCAGCTACCTGCGGAATCCTGGTACTCCCGGTAATCAGCCTGCCGACGGTGAGGAGTCGGTTGCCGCTAAGTACCGCAAGTTCTCCGGCCAGCTGTCGCGGGCATGGGCGCTGTGCTCCGGCTCGGACACTCTTGCCGAGCTGCGCCCTGAGATCCAGGTGTATGAGGAAATCCGGGTCTGGATGGCGAAGTACGACGCCGCGGACCGGCAGGCCAGTGGCGAGCCCCTACCTGAAGAGATCCAGCGGCTGCTGGGGAATCTCATTGCTTCCGCAACCTCCACCGGTGAAGTACTCGACATTTACGAGGCCGCCGGCATGCCCAAGCCGTCACTGGATGACCTTACACCCGAGTTCATCGCCAAGACGCAGAAGGCACGGAACCCACAGCTAGCCATCGAGGCGCTGCGAAAGCTCATTGCCGATGAGTCTGCCTCTTCCACGCGGAACAACGTAATCCGGCAGCGCGCGTTCTCGGAGCGGATCACCGAGCTGATGAAGAAGTACACGAACCAGCAGCTGACGTCCGCTGAGGTTATCGCTGAGTTGGTGGAGCTGGCGCGTGAAGTCGCCAGGGAGGGCAAGCGTGGTGAACAGTTCACGCCCCCGCTGAACTCCGACGAACTTGCATTCTACGACGCCGTCGCGCAGAACGAGTCAGCCGTGGAGGTCCAGGGCGAGGGCGTTCTGGCTGACATCGCGCGGGAATTGGTCGCTGTCATGCGTCGCGACGTCCGCACTGACTGGACGGTTCGCGACGACGTCCGCGCGAAGCTTCGCTCCTCCATCAAGCGGCTTCTTGTGCGATTTGGGTACCCGCCGGACAAGCAGCCGGAGGCCATCAAGTTGGTAATGGAGCAGATGGAGTCGATGGCTCCGCGCTTCGCTGACGCCCGCATCTAGCACCTACATCTTTCTGCCAACGGGCAGCAAGCAACAAATCACGAAAATGGGAAAACTATGTCGTCTTACGATCCGTCTACAAGCTACAACAACCCCGCCGTTCCTCCGGCCCCGGAGAGCGCTCCCCAAGTGAACGTCGGCAAAGGTAAAGGCCGGATTAGGAAATTTGCAGCGTCCGCAGGGCCAATCCAGCTGACGCGTGTCATCTTGGGCGCAGTCCTCGGATTGTTGTGCATCTTGACCTGGGTCGGCACCGGACCTGCCGCTGTCGACGCCGGCAGCCCTTCCAAGTGGAAGTCCGACCTCGCTGCTGCAAGCGTCAAGAACGATGTCAATAACGGGGAAACAAAGGGAGCCCCTCAGCAGTCGGTGGTCAACGGTTGGTACGCCAACGATATTGCTGCTATCACAGCCACGCAGAACACCTACATCGCCGCCAGTTCCGCCCGCAACGGCACCCTCCTGACGCTGCTCGGCCTCGGAGTTGCCGGCGAGCTGATCCTTCGAGGACTGGACCGTGCACGACTTTCGGCAGCAAAGCCCGTGACGCCACAAGGGACACATATCCAGTGACCAAGCGCATCATGATCGTGCTGCTAGGCACGATCGTCTTGGGACTAGCCGTCGTGGGCATATCGGCTATGGCAGGGTACAACCCACTTCAGCCTCAACGGATCGACCGGAGCCAGCCTGCCCTGCTGAAGTCGGTCAAAGACATCAGCCGCTATCATGCCGCTGTTGGTAACTTTGAAACAGTGCTGGACATCGAGGACAACATCGCTGGCATCCCAACCCTCATTACCGGACGACGAACCCTGTTCGTTGCCGCCGGCACGGTCGACGCCTATGTCGATCTCTCCGGTTTCGCGGACAACGACCTGACACTGTCAGCCGACGGGAAGTCGGTGACTGTGCGGTTGCCCGAGCCACAGCTGGACAAGCCCAACTTAGACCACGACCGATCCTACGTGTTCAGCCAAGACCGCGGAGTCCTGGACCGGATCGCCGACGCCATGGAGGCGCCCCAACAGGCACAGTTCTTCAAACTTGCCGAAACCAAGCTGGCTTCCGCCGCGGAGGAGTCGAAGCTGCGCCAACAGGCCGCCCAAAACACAAAGTCAATGTTGACGGGGATGTTCAGCTCCCTGGAAATTCAAGCCACTTTCCTCTGAAAAGAATGACGCTGCTTCCCTTGGCGTGCGGGGTCATTCAATAGGCGGCAGCAAACGGACCCCGCACGCGGCGTTATGCGTCCGAGAGGGGGTGGACCTGCCCCGCGCTGGATCTGGACCCGGCTGAGCGGCGCTGCCGCACCTTGTTTGGTATTGCTCGGCTGGCCGGTGGACAGCTCGTGCATCCCCCTGCCCTGCGCCTGTTGACGACTGAGACAAGTTGGGTGTGGCCAGCTGGGCAAGTCCAGCAATATTTTCTTGTTCCTGGCACCACTTCCGAAGGAGCAAAGCCATTGCGACCGTGATCCCAGTCGCATACTAGCACCGGCTCGCGTGTGGCGAGGTCGGACACCCCGAGCTGCAGGATCTTCCCTGTCTCCATAGGGCAGGTCAGTTTCGGGTACCTGCAGCGGTTTGATATGCGCCGTTCGAATTCATGGCCATTGGGGCAGACCCACCACACCTTCGTGTCTGACCCTACCAGGACCTGATCGGGGGTTAGTTTGCCATTTCGGGTGTGGTGCCATTGTGCCGCGACATCCGGCCGCTTTGTAGCTAAGTCGTTGAACCCGACCAGCAGGGTGCGGCCTTTGCAAACGTTACAACGTCCACCGGAGGCAACAAGGCGAAGGGGTGTCCGCTTGAATGGGTGCCCTTGAGGGCATCGCCAGTGGATACGGTCTTTCGCATTGCCCGCAGTAATTTCTCGGGGTGTCTTTTCATTGCTGCTCTCGGGATCCCACAAACTTGCTAATTGGGCGTGTGTTGTGGCGAGATCGTTTGTGCCCGCGAGCACTTTGCCGAATCCACAGTGGGGACAGCCTGTTCCCCGCAGGGCGCGATGAACGAATGTTGCGTCGTAGTGGTGGTTTTGTGGGCAGATCCAGTGTCCCTGCTTGTTGCTTCCCGGTGACACTGTCCACGGCGATGGCCCAGATTGTAATTGCTGGTCCCATTCGTCGAGGAGCCACGGCATCTTGTCTGCGAGCGAGTTGTACCCTGGAAAGACTTTGCGGCCGGAGCAGGCCGAGCAGGCTGACTCGTATGGACCGTGCAGGGCATTTTTGGGAGGGTGCTTTCGACTTACGTGTCCTTCCGGGCAGAGGTAACGCGTAATGGTTGCTGTTTGCCGGTAACGATCGTCCCACCATTGCTGGTCGTTTCTGTCGCGTGTCCGGAGGCAGTCCAAGAAGGTGTGGAAAGGTTGAAGATGGCCATTGGAGCTGGACTCCGGTTTCAGGGGGTCGATGATGGGTCCTGGGTCTTCCGTGTTCCATTCATCTTCGAAACGGTGCCTTGCGGCCGCCGCTGTCCATCTAAGCACGAGCCACGCTTGGTCTGTCCCGGCATCTCCGACAGGATTTTTAGCCTCCTCCATCCTGCGCGCGACTGCCTTGTAGACGTCAATGTACGGCTGGTTTTGATCACTGACAGCCCTAATAACCTCTCCATCCATAACTGTCTCCAGTATTGCGGCGGCAGTGGGAAGGTCTGTCGGCTGCGGAGCGACGCCCCCTTCACTTCGAACTGCCGACGCCGCTCGTCGCAGTACTTCTTTGATGATCGATACCGATGCGCTGCTGTTATGAATTCGCGCAGCTGCTTTGGCAGTATCTCCATCCACGGCTCGGGAGTGCGGTTCCGCCGGCGGCGGGATGGACCAAGGCGGCAATGGTTCACGACTCTTGATCAGAGTAGGTCCAGCCCACGTCTGGTGGAGGGGACAAACGAGTCGAGCATAGTCTGGATGCAGTGCCACGATAGCGCCATGACTGCACGACAGACAGGCATGCCATACAGTTCTTGAGGTCTGCCCTAGTAGAAGCAGCCGATCGGCCCTGCTTCCGGCCAACTCCTGGCAGAGCGCCAAGGCTTGGCGCTCTGCAATGTCCTGGTCGATTCGGCTATGAACCGGCAGGCTTTCGCGTCGCCGGTAGGCTGAGACCGCGACACGCCACAGGTGGCCCGGGTAGGCCCCAGTGGCAGCGTCGATCCGGGCTGCATAGCTCGCGACAATTTCCCCGGCAAAAGGAAGCGGCGTCATAGCCAGCGGCAAGTTGCCTGCCATGTCAAAGTTCATCGACAGCTCCATGTCGGATAGCTGCTTTGAAGAGACCCTCCTCAGCGATCTCCGCCGCTTTAGCTTCTGCCATGCCGCGGGTGAGCACCTCGCCCTCCGGGTTACCGGCGTCGATAAGGTCCAGCGCTACCCTGCTGACGAGGGAATTTAGGACTCCTATTGGGACTGCCCCGGCTTTTGTTGACTTGGGGTCTTAGGCCGCTGTGAGCGCGGTCCGGTTGATTGTTTCATATTCGATTGGCGTGAGTTTTCCCAGCCGTCTTTGCCGTCGCCGGCGGTGGTAGGTCCGTTCGATCCAGGTCGTGACGGCCAGCCGGAGGTCCTGCCTGGTGAGCCACCGTTGACGGTCCAGGACGTTCTTCTGCAGCAGCGAGAAGAACGATTCCATCGCGGCGTTGTCCGCGCACGCACCAACCCGGCCCATCGAGCCGGTGAGGCCGTGGCGCCGGAGGGATTCGACAAAGCGGCGTGACCGGAACTGGGACCCTCGATCCGAGTGCACCACTGTCCCTGCCGGGCGGCGTGCCCGCACCGCGTTCTCCAGCGCGGCGACGGCCAGCGAGGACTTCATCCGCGAGTCCATCGAGTAGCCGACGATCCTTCCGGAGTAGACGTCCTTCACCGCGCAGAGGTAGAGCTTGCCCTCGGCGGTGGGGTGCTCGGTGATGTCCGTCAGCCACAGCAAGTTCGGCGACATGGCGGTGAAATCCCGCTCCACCAGGTCATCGTGAACCGGCGGCCCCGGTTTCCGGTTCAGGCCACGCTTCTTAGAGAACACCGACCAGATACTGTGGTCCCGACACAGGCGCTGGACCCTGTTCTCACCCGCCGTGATGCCCTTCCCGGGTAACTCGTCGGCGATGAACCGGTACCCGAATGCCGGGTCGTCGGTGTGGATGTCCAGTGCGGCGTTGACCAGGTGCGCATCGATCCAGTCGCGTTCCGTCACCGGACTGGCCCGCCACCGGTAATAGCCTTGCTTGCTGAATCCCAACACCCTGCAGGTCACCGCGACGGGGACACCGTCGGCGGCAAGATCCGTGACCAGCGGGTAAATCATTTTGGGTTGATGTCCCTGGCCAGATAGGCAGCAGCCCGACGCAGAATCTCGTTCTCCTGCTCCAACAGGCGGTTGCGCTTCTTCAGCTCCCGCATCTCGGCCGACTCGGCCGCCGCCGGGCCGGTCCCGGATTCCTTACGCTCCGCGATGGCAATCCAGCGCTTCAACGTCGTGACCGACAGCCCAAAATCCTTCGCAATCTGCGCCAGTGGCGCCTCGCCCTTCCGAGCCACATCAATAACATCCTGGCGGAACTCCGCCCCATAAGCCGTGGGCATGGTCAACATCCTTCCACGAGCACAAGCTCGCTAGGTCAAGGAGTCAACAAAACCGGGGGCAGTCCCCTGGGGCGTCTACAAGGTGCCGGTGAACCTAGCCGTGTTGAACACTCACCACACGCCCTACTGTCTCTCCAGCCCGGACGAAGAGCTGAATGACGTGCTCACCAGAGAGTGGCCGCACGACGTCCTTGCCTCCCTGCCGTGACGCCCCCTGTCGACATTAGGAGGCCGTGGACGTTCGCGGCGGTGTGCGTCGTGGTCCTCACAATGGCGGTGCTGATCGCGGGTCTTCCGGGCGGATCGGTCCTGAAGCTGCTGCCCTGGTACGTGGCCGGCTACCTGCTGATTGGTGCGTGCATCTTCGGCCCGGCCGGTAGACTCCCGTCGCTGCGGCAGGCCGCGGCGTTCCTGCTGCCCGGCGCGCTGCTCGTCGTTTTGGCGTTGCTGGATATGGGAGTGTGGGCCGGCGGCTGGCTGCTGGGCCTGCCAGCGTGGGGTCTGCTCCTGAGCCGGTGGACGCCGGAGAACCCTCTGCGCGTGCTGCAGCTGCTGAAGTTCCTGGGCCTGCTCCTGCTCGGCCTGGTGATCTTCTCGGTCAACGTGATCTACCCGATCCCCAGCCTGGGACTGTTCGTGCTGCCGGTGATACCGCTGATCCGCCTGGCCTACCCGGACTACCGGGCCCGACCAGTGCAGGCTGGCGTCGAGGTCCTCCTGGGCGCCGCCACCGTCTGGATCGCTTTCTCGATCCCCACCCCTGAAGGATCCTGGTCTTCGCCTTGGACTCTCGCCGGCGGAGCAGCCACCGTCGGGCTCATGATCGCCTTCTGGGCGCGGGGACTCCCCCGCCGCTCCCGGCAGGTGCACCTCAACGGCGGGGTCATTGTCTGAATGAGGCTTGAGGTCCTGCCATTGCAGGGCCTCCGGACTCGGCCAGACTCGAACAGGCTGCCACCCTCTCCATTTGGGTGCGGTCATCCGGAGCCAGCGCACCTTGAGCGAGGTCGAAACCATTGACTCACACTTCCATGCCAAGACGCCAGCGCCCTACCGCGTCGTCTTCAAGCTCAGGCCCTGGGAGGCAATTACAGATTTGTGTGGATTCCGCTAGGAATATGTAATGTCTTGACTGCCTAACTATCAGTACGCTTATGATGTCTGCATTCGGATGGGGATCCGGTGCATGGGGCGCGAAAAGGGTGCGCTCAGCGAACGGGGCGCACCCTTTCCCGTGCCCGGGACCGCTACCTTTTCAAAGGATCCGCTGGAACATCCGGTGGTCCTGCCATTGGCCGGCGATCTTCAGGTATGCCCTCGCGGTGCCGTAGGCCTCGAAGCCGTTCTTCTCCAGCACCCGCTGGGATGCGGCGTTATGCACCAGGGTCGCTGCCTCCAGCCGGTGGAGCCCTAGCAACTCCCTGGCGACCGTACTGGCCGCACCAACCCCGGCGGTCATGACCCCGGACCCCTGCGCGTCCCGATCGAGCCAGTAGCCGATGTGCGCGTTCTGGAAGGCGCCGCGCACGATCGAGCTGATAGTAAGCAGGCCGACGATCTCGCCTTCGCGTGCCAGCACCATGGGCAGGCCTGTTCCTGCAGTGAGTTCCCGCCGCTGCCATCACGATCACTTCCTGCTGGCCCTGAACGGTGTAGAAACTGTCCGGCCGGATCGGCTCCCAGGGGGCCAAATGCGCCCTGTTCCGCTGGAAGGCATCCGCCAGCGCCGTGGCATCCAATTTCTGAACGGGCCGGAGCAGAATCCCGCCGCGAAGCTCAGAGGAGAAGTCCATCTGTCCACACTACCCAGCCAAGCTGATCGCCCAAGTCGACTAGCCTATGGGCAAGGACTATTTGGGGGTAGCAGTGAGTTTCAGTCCAGTCTTCGGCATCATGGGCATCCTGTACGCGGTCTTCACGTTCGTCGTGGCCGTCCTCGCGGTCTACGCCCTGGTGCTGGCCATCATCTTCCTTCGGCTGCGGATCGCCGAACTGAAGCACGCCGCTCCCCCAAAGAATCACCCGCCGGCCTCATGATCCAGACCAAGCGCCCCACGCCGTACCCGGAGTGGGTGTTGATGTACGGCAGCGGCATCCCGGCCAAGCAAATCGCGGCTGTCACCAGGTGGCGGAGTCGGTCATCAGGTTTCACCTCGCCAGGGCCGCGGAGCACGATCCGGGGCTGCGCGCTGCCCACCGCGCCGCGGCCACACCAGTACCCAAGCGCGTCACCGGGCCCGGGCAGCGGAACCTGCAGGAGATCCTGGCGTTCTACCAAGCTGAGGGCCGGCTCCCGGTCAGTGGGCGATCCCGCCAGGAATCAAATCTCGCCGAGTGGCTGACGCGCCGCCGCACGGACGCCGCCGAGGGCACCCTCTCCCCCGTCTACGCCACCGGCCTGGACGTCGTCCCTGGCTGGCGCGAGCACACGGACAAGCGCGCCGCCGAGGCCGCACGATGGACCCAGCGGCTGGCCGAGGTTTCCTCCTGGCTCACGGCCGGGAACGACTGGCCGAGGCACCAAAAGACCGACGACCAGGAGGAACGGACGCTCGGGGTTTGGCTTCACACCCAGCGCATCGACTACCGGGCGTACGAGGCACGAGACAAAGCCACCCGCGCACTGCGCGACGTCGCGGTCACTTCTCTCAACCAACCGGAGAAAGAGAGCGACCGCGAGGATTCCGGCATCCTCCGCGCAGCCCGGATCATCGACCCGCTGCTCGACGGAGACAAGGCTGGGGCCCGTTTCCTGGCACCGCGCGTGACCGACTATCTGCTCACCCGGGTGCTCCTCATCCGCATGCCGATCGACCGGACGACGGATTTGAACCGGTACTTCGAGATCATGAACACCCGCGGCGCCCAGCTCAGCCCCGTGGACATCGTCAAAGCCCGGCTGCTGCGCCATCTGACCGATCCGTTGGACCGAAAGCTGCTGAACCGCGTCTGGACCACCTGCGCGGACATAGAGCACTACGTGGGCATGACCGTCACGGCCGGTGACGCCCAGTTGCGCGCAGAGGTCTTCGGGTCGGAGTGGGACTCCGTGCCCACCGCGGACTTCACCAAACTTCGCGCTCAGCTCATCGACCACCCGTCCACGGACAACGCGGCGCGCGATGAGGAAGAGCTACCGCCGAGGTCCACCGCGATGACGCTCGACGAGGCGGTCACGACCTACGCCCGCGACGACGTCGACACGGAATCAGTGGACGCAGACGGCGGGGACCGGTTCACCTCCCAGATCACGTTCCCGACCCTGCTGCTTCACGTCCTCGCCGTGCGCGGACCGACCAACGACCCGAAGCGCGACGACCGGCAGCTCGATGACAAGCTATTGGTCAGCCGCTTCGCGAAACGCCTCGAGGAGCAGAAGCTTACTGAACGCCCGGCCTGGGTTCGGACGTTCACCACGGACCTGCTGCGGATCCGGTATCTTTTCGATCATTTCGTACTCAAGCGCGACGCGACCCTGACCAGAGGGCACGAGTCGACGACCGACGATGAGCCCGGGAACTGGTCGCTGTACCGCTTGGCGCGCGGCACGTCGAGCCAGGGGCGACGGGTGCAGGACACCCCGCGGTACCCCCCGACTTTCGCGGCCGATGAGACCGGGACCGGGCCGGGAAGCCTGCAGCGTCGCATCCTGCTGCTGCAGTCGGCCCTGCGCATCACCTACACGTCTCCGCGCACCATGCACTGGATCACCGATACGCTGCGCTATGTCACCGAATGCACCGACCGCGGCCAGCCGGTCACCGCGCGCGATTTCCTGGACCGGCTCGAGGCGCGCACTCTCGAGCGTGTGCACGCGGCACTCTCCCCGGATCCGGAGAAGGAGGAGGTAGGGCCTGACGGCCTGCCGCTCGGCTTCGCGATCCCGCGCATCATTTACACCTACCTCGACTACCTGCTGGTCGAGGAGATGAACCAGTGGGAATTCACATTCAGTTACCGCACTTCGGTGGAGCACTTCTCCCCCCGTACCGAGGACGCCGAGCACATCTCCGATGCGTATCGAGTCGAGGACCGCAGCCTGCTGAACTGGCTGGGCAACCTGGCACTGGTCACGGTGAGCACGAACTCCAAGTTCAGCAACTACCTGCCGGCGCAGAAGGCAAACAACCATGCCGCACGCCGGCAGAGCCTGAAGCTCGAGCTGATGGCACGGCGGGCGGAGACCGGGAGTTGGAACGATGAGGACGTCCGGGCGCATCATGAAGTGATGCTGAAGCTGCTGATCGGGGCACTCGGCACCCGAAGCGGTGGAATCGTGCGTGGTCCGGCAATCGGGAAGCAATGACCCGTCAGGATGGCCTCGATGAACCGGCCGTTGCGCGAAGCTTCAATGTGGGACGAGAGGTCCGGAAGAGCGACATCGACGCCTCCTCGTCCGACCCGGTGATCTCGCCGGCCTGCTTCTTGCCTCCAGAGCTTAAACCGAGAAGCGAAACTCCACCACGTTCCGTAACCGAATAACCTTTGGGTGGTACGTGGTTCCGAGGCGCCGGGGCTGAGCGCGGACGTATGCTATGCCGAGGTCCAGATGCTCCTGTGCCGACACCCTTAGCGCTAGGCGATTCGCGCCGTGGGAATGGGCGGCAACCTTCCATGCGGGCGCAAGTTGAATTCCGCCAGGAGCACCCGCCCGTGGGCCTTCAGTTATTGACGGTCGTATACGTCCATGGTCGGAGCGGGCCATGCCTCCCGGGTGTTGACAAGAACGCGTGCTTCGAAGTGGTCCTGCATGCCCTCGGCTTGGTCCATCTTCATCGTGCGCGACTCGATCCTGACCGCATCCATGACCGCCTCCGTTGTGAGCCATAGAATCTGACCGGTGGCCACAAATGGTCCTATAGGTTTCGCCTCAAATCCGACGATGGGCGAGTCTTATTCGACATAACGAATACCCATCCATATACCTTATGACCATGACAGACGATGTTAAGCCTCTCCTCGTACGAGCGCGAATGATGTGCGAGGAGGGCCTTTTTGCGAAAGCCCACGAACTCGTCGATAAGGCGCTCAACATAGATCCCCAAAACGCTGACGCCTACATAGTCTTGCTGATGGCACATCATCAGGCTGTGAATGAGGCAGAGCTCGGAGCGATCCCTACCGACCGACTCGCCACGCATCCTGATTACGTAAAGGCAATGCGTTTCGGAGACGCAGAGCTTCGCCGCCGTTTAGGGAAGTACGCCGCTCGCGCATGCGAGTTAGCCTCCTTCGAGGAGACGACGCATCTACTGCGCTTAGTAGGCATCGCGCAGGACCGACCCCTAGCTGAAATGTGGCAGTCGAAGCTCGAGGCCTTCGCAAAGGAGCGTATGGAAGAAAAGCGGCGCGAAGCCGAGGCAAAGGCAAGAGAAAACGCAACGAAAGCCCGCGAGAAGGATTTAAAAACAAGAGCGGAAGAAATACTCAACGCGGATTACCATCCCGATGGGGTTCGCTGGATAACCACCTACGTACACCCGAGCGAAGACCGCGTTCTCGTCCTGTCGAGCCACTTGATCGCGCAGCGGTCTTGGGAGGGGACGACATGGCGCGATTCGGAGTTGCGGGCGTGGCTGAATTCGGAGTTCCTGGGGTCATTGCCTCCACGTTTACGCGCGCGAGTCGTAGCAGTCGACCACCGCACGCGAGGCGAAACCGACTCGGTCATGGACGCGGTGTTCGTCCCGTCCCAAGACGAGCTTAGAGGATTCCGGTGTCCAACATACTTATACGTTGGGAAGGACAAACCCTCGGGACATGACTGGTCAAAAGGACAATGGTGGGTTCGGGATTCCGGCTCCGCGCCAGGACGTGCGGCAGCCATTGATAAGGACGGTGGCATCGTTTTCGAATGGGGCCGAGAGCGACGCTACGACTTCGAACAGATCTATGGTGTGCCCACGGGATCTGAGCTTGGGGTACGTCCGTCCTTTTGGCTCAGCGTCGCCTGACCCGACGGCATCCCTGTATCCCGTGATGCTGGTGTCATTCGGCAGCGTGGACGTGCAGAGGGAAAGCATGGACGGCCCCTACATCGCGCCGCACGTCACGTTCCGCGGGCGGGCCATTGAGTCCTCGTGATCCGGAACAGTTCGAGGCTTCGCAGACTCTCCCGCCCGCCTACCCACGTTCCGGGTGAAGGATCGCGAGCGAGGCAGGAACGATGCAATCGCTGCTGCCAGACGTTAAAGTGCGAACCTAAATTCCACCACATCGCGTCACTCGGAAACACTCATGTCTTGCCACGTGGCGACACAGTGAACTCATACCGCCGGATCGGTATCCGTTCCACGGCTCCCCGCCATGGAGCCTTCGCATGAGTCAGATGGTCGTCTCTGGACGCGGTCGACCATCTTAATAACCGGCCATACCACCAGCCGCAGACAGAACCACCAAATGTACAACGCCGAGTAACTCCACGCCGCGGCATCATTGAGAAGGCCGTGCGCAACGTCGTTCCGCAGGTTCGGGCCCCCTTGGACGATCAGCATCGCCTTCATCTCCATGACCATGCCCGCACCGAAGATTTCCTCGGTCTCGGTCATGTCGAGAAGCGCATTCAAACTCTTCTCACTCTCTACGCCGTGATCATCGACGAACAGCGTATACACGCCGTTCCGTCTCAACATGACCCGCACGACCTGTTCCAACTGGGGCGCCAGCACAGATACCGCGGCACCGTAGTTGCCGCTTAAGCCGAGCGCCAGCCCGTCGCCCCACAACATCTCGTGTCCCTCGGGCACCGTTGGCGACTCGACGCACAGCGACACCATGTACTGCCGGTTGAACCGGTGCTCGGTCGTCAGAATCTCCTGCGCAGGTTGGATCATGCCCTTTCCGAGCAGCTGCGAGTGGTAGAACACTGTACGGACCATCTCGACCCAGACCGCGTTCTCGTCCGCCTGCCCCGAGGACCGTGGGCTCATGGCGATCTTACGGAAGTCAGCGGAGAACGTCGATGACTGGAAGATGCGACTAATGCTGCCCTCCAGCATCTTCTCGGCGTTCTCGCGCGTACTGGATTTGTCCATGGGCGGTGCGAGCGTCGCGAAGGCAGCGAGTGCGGCGAACTTGTCCGCGTGACCGGAGACTTGCGACCGCGCATAGGAAACGGCATCGGTCAGATCGACCGGGTCCGACTCAATGCGCATCATTTGCTCTATCGAGAGCTCCCGGCTCTCATGCAGCCGAGCGCGGAGGTCGTCGATGAGCTCGACGAGGTCGTTCTCGAGCCGGTAGGAGCGCGGGATGGTTCGCAGGACCGCGATGGCCTTCTCCAAGAAGTGGCCCTCGACCAGGGCACCCGCTTTCGGATCCGCCTTGATGCGAGCATCTGCCTCCGCGATGTAGGTCCTTGCAATGCGCTCGGTTGCGGCGTTCGCCGCCGCGGCGTCCGAACCGCCAAGCCATGCGAGCGCCTCCCGCTCCAGTTGACGTGACAGGCGTGGATTTTCCGACAATGCCCGGGACGCAAGCGCGAACAGCCCTTCGTGCACCTCAATGCGTCCGGCCGCGTCGACCCGACCATGCTTACGTAACGTCTCGGCCAACCTGACGGTTCTGAAGTTGTCCGTCACTTGGCCCGCCAAGACCTGACCCTTGAGCGCGTCCGACATTTCCTGTACACGGACATGACCGTCCGCGCCGCGCCGCCCCGCAAGCGCAAACGCCCGTACCCACGCATCCTGCCCCACGCTGAACCAAATATCGCCCGTGAGCGGCGCCGCCCGGTACGCGTCGATGGCTCGGTCCAACATCGCCACATCAGACCGGTCCCCGTAGACCCACGCGACATCGGCAACCCGGGCCCGGAGATCATCACGCTCGACAAGCGGAGCGATACGGGCCAGCAACGCAATCTGGTCCGCATCCAAGTCCGCCGGCACCGAGGTCCGCCTGTCACCGAGCTGCATCGCGGGTGTAAACGGCTCCAGCCAATCCTCAGCGTTCAACCTCGCCGACGTCGCCTTCGCCAGTACCGTAAGCACCAGCTCCTGGAACCCGGTGACAGCCGAGTCCGCCGCAACTCGCTCGAAATGCAACGACAGCAACTCTGGAGGCTCATATGGATCCTCCCTCGACGCCGCCGTCAGCACATCTTCCCACCATGACGGGTTAACCTCATCGTTCATCGGCTCCATGGCAGATCGTCCCCCTTCGCGTTATTACCAGCTGCGCCCGTCGGTGGGCAGGTCATCTTCGATCTCACGCTGAATGTCCCTTTCGGCCGACTTCGCCATATCGGCGTAAAACCGTCTCTCGATGGAGCCAGCCGGCAACTCCGCTGCGAGTGCGCGCGACCTGTCTCGCTGTTCGATCGTCTCCTGGAACGGCTCACCGGGAGTACCGATCCGGCTACCGGAAATCGTGGCCGACCATAGGGCTTCCATCATCTGGTGCCGTACATCGTCGCTCAGCTTGTCGGCTATTTGCAGCGCATTGCGCACGAAGACGGATTGGTCCCAAATCAAAGTCCGGGGAGCCTCGTGGAGGACAGCTGCTACGGCCCGTACCGAGCTCTCCGTGCCACCGGCGAGAGCCTTCCTAAGAAGATCCAGCACTTGGTCGTCGTACTTGACCGCCACCGCGCGAAAGATTTCGGCGCCCAACTTGCGTCGGAGCCATGAGTCGAGCTTCTCCGCGATCCAAGCCAGAATGCCACTCAGGCTCGCTTGGAAGGCCGACGTGTCCCGAATCCGCAAGTCGTTGTCCCAGGAGTGCGGGAGAGCTTGGTAATCCTGGATTGAGCCGAGAGTCTCCGCGAACTCAACCCGCTCTTGGAGAAGTCGGACGACCCACGCCGGGTTCGTTTCCGACCGATCCGCAAGCGCCTGTGAGACCGAGTACTCGCCGATACCTGGCAACGTCACGAGGTCTTGGCGAATTAGCTCAAGTTCGGCGTCCGAGAAGTCATCCCAGGCGATACCGGCGTCAAGGCGGAACGACATGAAGTAGTCACCAGCCAGACGTTGGCTATCACCGAACCGGAGGCGTGCAAGCAAACGGACCGCTTCTGCCTTCTGTCTTCCGATCAGAAGTTGAGCCGTCCGGACCACATTTCGTCGTATGACTACATCGGAGTCAGAGGCCAATTCCAGCAGCAGGTCGAGTTCCCCGGGATGTAGCTCCCGAAGGCCTCGGTTCCAACCCATCGCCTGGCTCACCGACCGTCGGCGATCTAGTGACGGCCCGCTAAGCAGACCTTGGGCGCTTAGCAGTGCAGCTGCAGGATCGTGCATGGCGAACGTGCCGAGGATGACCGGAAGGACCGGGTCGAGATCCGTGACAGCAGCGGCGTCCCGCATTTTCGCCAACATCGCGGGTGCGAGAGTCGGGCGAGCGTCGATCAGTCCCTGCACCAAGGGTCCCGGATAGCCTTCGGTCGGGCCAAAGACTTCCCGGTCGGCCCGGAGCCGCGCGATCAGCAGCTCGACTACCTCCTCGTCCGCGTGGGACTTAAGGGCCTCAACCACCTGCCCAATAAGTTCCAGGCGTTTGGCTTCCATCTCCTCGAAGTTGTCACCACGGCCACGCACCAAGCGGCCCCAGCCGTCATGAACCATAAGACCAAGCAGAGCCTCGACGTCATCCGGAATCGACTCGACGGCTCGCTGCGCGGCCTCCTGAGTCGGGCCGGACGCGTAACTGTCGTGCCAGAACAGAGCATCACGGACAGCGACGAGAACCGCAGGATCCAGATCGCCGGCCGCAGCTCTGGCGCCAAGGCGGTCGATGGTCTCGACCACGCCCGGGATCCACCCCGCTCGTTCATCTTTCGATACCTCGCGGCCGAAGCGCCCCGTCGGGAGATGCACTGCGGACTTCAAGGCCTTCGCTGCGGCTCCCGAACGTCGCAGGTCTGGGGAGTCCAGTTCCTCGAAGGCCAGGTCGATGACTCGTTGCCGGACCCTCATGATGCTTTGCGGGTTCAGCGCGAAAGGCTGAAAGGTGATGGCGTGGCCGCGAAAGGAAGACTCGTCTCCTTCCGTCGCGAGCAGTGGCTCGAGAACGTCAAACGGAGACAACTGCTGACCATCCACGAACCATGTTAAAGCACAGTCGACGATCAGCTCGTTGAACCAGATAGGCTTCCCGACACGGAACTCAGCTAGTTCACCCAAGACCCGAAGCGGATGACTCGGATGTGGGTTGGTAGCGCGCGTGTCGCCCCGGGCCAACTCCCACAACTGCGCAAGCGCCTCCGGGAGCGTCTCTTCGGTCAAGGCTGCGAGCTTGATCACTGCGGGCACCGCCTCAAGCACGCCGTTGTAGTCCACCGGGAGCAGACTTCGCCAAGCGGCATGGTCACCGTCGAGACGATCTGTTGGGTTATCGATTAACCATCGGGTCAGTTCAAGAGCGCGGGTGGGTTGGAAGTACGCGACTTTGGCCAACGTCTCGACGAAGGTGCGTCGGTCGAACGCATCGGCAGCCTCGACACGGGCCCGGAAAGCAACCCAAAGGGAGTCAGAGAGGCTCGGTGCATCCTCACGGAGGTTACGGACCTGCCAGTCGACGCGACTCACGTTGATGAATAGGTGCTCGACGCTACTCCCCGTCACCAGCGGCTCGATGCGTGAGAGGTAACCGGTGCCGAGCGGGTTGATGTCATCAAATGCAGCTTCGGTCAGGATCACGTCGCCAAGGAGGTCGGGGACGATTCGCAGAGCCTCGCCTCGCCGCCGCAGGATTCCGGCGTTCTCCAGGCTCCGCAAGTGCTTGTGCAACTCGTCGTATGACTTACCCACGATCGCGCTCAGCGATGTGCGCGCAGCTTCGTCGTTAGTGCGGAACGGTTGTAGGGCAGAGATTGCATCCAATACTGCGCGTCGGATCGGCGGGTCATATGACAACGGATCGTTCACCAGAGCATCGCGAAACCCGCGCATGATGTGGAGTCGAACGTTGTCGTCCTGCTCCAATGCCGTCGGCTCGAGCTGGCCTTCCTTTATCAGGACACCCCCGATGACGGTCACCAGCGGAGAGTCCGTAGTGAGCCCGGCGAGCCGACGTGCGACGGCTGGAGACGCTGCCCCGCCAAGCGCTTCATGCGCCAGGGCCACGGCCTCGTCGAACTCAAGGTCTCCAAGCACAACCTCCGTATGTGGCACGGGAAGCAGTCCGTGGCGTGCCATTTCCTCCTTCAGAGTACGCAACCCATAAGGCCTGGTAGCGAGGATGACCTTCGCATTTGGATTGCGCCTCCAAATGCCAGAAACGATGCCGGTGACCTCGCCGATCTCATGGGCGTCGTCGATGATGATCGTGAGTTCGGGGTCATAGGGCAGTAGCTCGAAGTCGGCTGCAGTCACTTGCACGTTGCCGGGCAATATCCGGACCGGGGAGCCTACTGGCGCGGTGTCCGCAAAGGCCTTGAGGAGTCTCGTTTTTCCGACGCCGCCAGCACCAGTTAGGAACGCGACGGCGGCGCCGCTCTGGTGGGCCGCGCCCATCAGTTGATCCAGTTGGAACTGCCGTCCGACGAGGCTCCACTCGTGGTTGAAGACAGTGCCACGGATGCCGCTGAAGTGCTCCTCCGGCAAGAGCCAGGGGCCAGACGCCGGAATGCCCAGGAACGACTCCCGGTGACCCGGGAAGTAATTATCGACGATTCGTACGGCACGCTCGAGCGGCAGGTTCCGGATATGGCGAGAGATGTCCTCACCGTCCCACAGTTCCCAAGCCGCGTGCTTCCCTGCCGCCTTACGTGCGGAGGGAGTAGCGACCAGTCGAGATAGGAACAGATAGTTCTTGGGAGCGGCGATCGTGACCTCATTGATTGCTTTCTCTACAGCGGCCGGGCCGAACTCTCGGTGGCGCTTGCACTGGCCGGTGGCGAGGTTCGTTCCGTTAGCAGTGACGATGATGTCAATGCCGTGCTGCTTATGTCCACGACCGCCGTACCTGCTCGCATGCCCGTCCTGGTGCAACGTGGCCACCACCTCGGTGAGCAGGTCCTCGAACCTTTCCTCAGTCAGTTCATCGAGGGGGAGAGCGCGTGTCAGTGGCCGGACAGGGACACGAACGGCCGGCGCCGGAGGCAAATATCCACCAGCATCGAGGAGATTATCGAGATCGATTTCGAGAATGCGGGCGACATCGTCTAGTGTCGCCCGCCGCGGCCGAGAGCGACCCTTCTCCCACCCGCTGACGGCTTGCTGGCCGACGTTCAGATTGGCTGCAAGCGTCGCCTGATCCAGCCCCAGCGACTCACGCCGTTCACGGATCATCTGCCCAAGATCTTTGTTCACAGAATTAGTGTACGCATTGCATGCGTGCGGATCGATAGTCCCACGCAGGAAATGCGTACGACACTTAGTGCTGTAGCCCCACGCGGCCCCGACGCGCAGCTCTCGTCGTTGCCGCTCCTGCAACCACTAGCATTCGCCGAAACTCTTCGGGAAAGGCTTTGGGCATGACGAACATCCTTTCACCCGCACGGATCAAATCCTCTCAGGCAGAGTGCCAATCAAACCTTCAGCAGTCCCCCGATCAGCACAAAGACGAACACTCGATGCTGCGGGAACCGTCCGGCTCGGGATCGCTTTAACGGGAGAGTCCGATAAGCTGCTGCCAGGGTCAGGAAGAACTCGCGGCATTGGTCTTAGTCTTCCTGGTGCACGCGCCGTCGACCACCTCACGGTAGTCCTCGATCACGTCGGTGAAGAAGCCTTCCCATGGAGATCGCGGACTTCCATCTTGACCAGCTATCCGTCAATTGCATGACCCACTCCGGGATCGGTTCGCGGCGTTAGCGGTCCAGAAAGGCCGCCAGCTCATGCCAGTAATCGACAGGCAGCCGCTCGACCCCATCCACTCCCTTGAGGGGCCTCGTAGCGGGGCTGGCTGAGGAAGTTGACGGCAGGACAAACACGAGGCTTTCGCCCACTGCCCAATCCTGGGGGCCGAAGTAGACATCGCCGTAATGCCCGATGAATGGACCGAAGAATGCTCCCACAGCAAGCTTCCCGGTGAAAGCTACGACTTTGGGCCGGAGGGGTGTCAGACGGTCAAGCAGGCTCTGACAATCAAAGCTGCCACTTTGCTCCTCGCTCCCATCCATGCCGGCATAGGTCTTGCTGAGGTCGGTCAGACCGATCCCAAAGACAGGCAGTAGGTGGTCGTCGGTCGGCTTCAGCAGATTTGGGGTGAACCCGGTCTCGTGCAGCCAGCGGTAAAACCGGTTGCCGCCGTTGCTGTAGTAATGCCCGGCTTCGGCGCTCCTCTTCCCCGCGGACGTGCCAACGAAGACAACGTCAAGATCAGGGCCCATGATGTCCGGAAGCTTCTCCCCCGCCACACTGCCTCCTTCAGGATGCACCATCGCCCTCGCGAGCAAGCGAGGCCGTGCTGGACGTTCTATCACATGTCCTCGCCTTCTACCGCTTCCGGGTGAAGGGCGGGGCTGCAGACGTAATTGGCAACTTCAGTCAGCACAGCGAGACCGAGCCCAACCTTGACGGCTCTTTCACCGCCATCGTTACCAGTGGTTAGAGCGCAAACCTAAACTCAACCACGTTGCCGTCTAACCAGCGGGGGGCGACGAGAAGTCTTCCGGCTACCGGGAGCTACCCCCCGTCGACGGCTGGGGGCGGAAAGGAAAAAACCAAGCTACTCAGGTTACAGCGAAGGTCCCAAGGCGCGTTTGCTTCGAAATTAACAACTGTTAAGAATTGGAGAATTTAAAAGCGGAATTGTTAATCTCCGGCCGCACTGGACAAACACGCGGGACTAGTACGAAAAACGACGACGCCCAAGTTGAAGTAGGGCAGATAGATCGGTACGACCGAAACAGCGACATCACGACGATGTGTGGCAGAGCGCGTGACCGATGCAGGACGACAGGAGTCCCTGGGAGAATGAGGCGGGCTGGGGCCTCTTGCCGGATGCGTCCGACCTGCAACCCGCGGGCTTGGACAAGTCCGGCTTTTATCGACCTCTAAGCAAGCCAAGTTCGGGCCAGAGGAAGTCGCCGCTATCCGGCAAGGCTCGTCAACCGGACGCCGGAGCCTCCGCCCACCAGTTGGAAGGGACGGCAGCGAAATAAAAGGTACGGGCTTTAGGGTTTGCAGGCAGTGACGAGTAGGACGGGAACAACGCTGCACAGATCCCAGCGAAGCTGCGCGCCACGCAGTCAGAGTTCAAAGCCTGGCGCGCAGGCAACGAGTGGAAGCCTCAGCTACCGGACGTCACTGACCGTCGATTAGCCCCTCTGGTACCTGCCGAAACGAGACGCCGGCTCCTGGCTCTTCCCATCAGAGCCCGGAATTTCACCCAACGGGATGGTCCTCCGGGTGCCGTCAACGTAGTTCCAGCCATTGGGTGAGTACTCACGTACTACTCGCCAGTCATCTCCGTCTTTCTCCACAATGCTGAGAACCCCGCCCGATACGAGATAGTGGTACTCCTTCGACCCGCCATCCTCGTAGGTCTTATCTCCGCCATCAAAAACAACTGATACTGCCACGTCATCTCCTTCTTCAAAGGCGGCACGAGTGCGCCCCCCAACCCAGCAAAACTACCAATGTTCATTGGAGGAACGAGGCCCGACAGACCATCCCGGTTTCACCCCCCGAGAGAGCTTCTGTTCCCACCTCGTGATCACGACCAAAACTGCCGAGTGCAGCAAGGGATGCGGCACGGCAAGCTGATAGCAAATTAGTTGCCTTCGGTTTCTTCCTCAGGGATTTCCCCCCAGCGATCCTCTCGGCCGTGGTTTTATATGCCTGGCTGATGTATTCCTCGATGTCAGTCGTGGACACGCGCCAGATACCTCGGCCGCCGATCTGGATCCCGCGGAGTTCACCCGTCCGGAGGAGCGCACGAACCATCGAACGGATCGACACCATGAACGAGCGCACCGCCGCTATTGCCGCCGCCGCCGAATACATTGACCTGGACATCATCATCGCTCCTAGGGCGATCCGGCCGAAGAAGCGATGGACGCCGGGTACGTGATGTCGCCTTTGGCTTGAGTGCCCACCCACGGAGACAATGTCGTCTTGCACGCGGAGGGCGGCGCCGAAGACGCCTTGGGCCACTCGGTCCGGATTCTCGAAACCAAACACGGCGCCCACTGAAATCCTTGGGCGTGCATCTACTGGCATGCCTTGCTACGGCATCGGCCGTCAGATGCGAATCTCTGTCCATTCAAGGTTACGGGGGCAAAAGGTAATGTCCCGCCGGCCGACGTGGGTGGAAAGGTTGCGTCGCAACGGTCGTTGCAACACCAGCCGTTTTGGGAGTTACAACGACCGATCAACTCCGCCGAAACGTGGGCAGCGTAGGCAGGGAGGAGCAAAAATTGCACCTAAATGGAAGACTTCCAACTCGTCACTTCGCGTCTTCCAAATAAGGGTGAGTTCTGCCACTTAGGTCTACCTCTCACACCGATTTAGAAGTCCCAGTCCTCATCCTCAGTATTGACAGCCTTGCCGATCACGTAGGACGAACCGGATCCGGAGAAGAAGTCGTGGTTCTCGTCCGCGTTCGGGGACAGCGCCGACAGGATGGCCGGGTTTACGTCGGTGACGGAAGCGGGGAACATCGCCTCGTAGCCCAGGTTCATCAGGGCCTTGTTGGCGTTGTAGTGCAGGAACTTCTTGACGTCCTCGGCCAGGCCCACGCCGTCGTACAGGTCGTGCGTGTACTGGACCTCGTTCTCGTACAGCTCGAAGAGCAGTTCGAAGGTGTAGTCCTTGATTTCCTGGCGCTTCTCCTCGGAAACCTTCTCCAGGCCCTTCTGGAACTTGTAGCCGATGTAGTAGCCATGCACGGCTTCGTCGCGGATGATCAGGCGGATCAGGTCAGCCGTGTTCGTCAGCTTGGCCCGCGAAGACCAGTACATGGGCAGGTAGAAGCCCGAGTAGAACAGGAAGCTCTCCAGCAGCGTGGAGGCCACCTTCCGCTTCAGGGGATCGTCGCCCTGGTAGTAGTCCATGACGATCTGGGCCTTCTTCTGAAGGTTCTCGTTCTCCGTGGACCACCGGAACGCCTCGTCAATCTCCTTGGTGGAGGCCAGGGTGGAGAAGATGGAGGAGTAGCTCTTGGCGTGCACGGACTCCATGAACGCGATGTTCGTGTACACGGCTTCCTCGTGCGGAGTCAGCGCGTCCGGGATCAGGGAGACAGCACCAACGGTGCCCTGGATGGTGTCCAGCAGGGTCAGGCCGGTGAACACGCGCATGGTGAGCTGCTGCTCGGCCGGCGTCAGCGTGTTCCAGGACTGGACGTCGTTGGACAGCGGCACCTTCTCCGGCAGCCAGAAGTTGTTCACCAGGCGGTTCCAGACGTCCACGTCCTTGTCGTCCTGGATGCGGTTCCAGTTGATGGCCTCGACGTGACTGAGAAGCTTCACTTTTTCGGTCATGACTCCGACTCGCTTTCTGAAGAGAGACTTGGTTTGGCTGAGTCCTCGACGCAATACTTGCAGTCGGCTTTCTCGATGCCTTTGTTGGTGTGATGTCTAGTGTGTGCGCTGCGCTGGCTGGAAGGCATTGGACGGCCCTTCCGAACCGCTGACATTTTCGCACGGGTTTCCTCGCTGGCCTTCTTCCCGAAGTTCGGATTCCCGGCGCCCTTCCTGGCTTCAGAAAGTGCCCTTCGGGCTTCTTCGCCGACAGTGCGTCCGAACCCTGGATGGTCCGGCCCGAACCTGCCGTAATTCGGGTTAGCGGTCCCGGAATTCGTACCTTTGCGGTCCTGTGACCACTTGCTGCGCTGCTCCACGCTGTGCTTTCCGCCGTAGAAGGGGTTCGCTGCACCCGGCCGGCTCGACCCCTTACGCCCGGTACCACGTACACTGGCTGCCGCCCGCATCTCGTCCGTCCAGATGACGCCCGTGGGACCAAGTCCGCCATCGGAAAGATTCAGCAGGCGATCACCCTCGCGGCGCAGGAAGCTGATCCACTCCATCTCGGCCCGGCCCAGATCCTGCAAGCCCTCGATCCAATCCAGTTCGTCCGCGATCAGGTCGGCGGGATCGTGCTTGCGGACCCAATCGTAGAACGGCGTTTTTCGGCCCTCCGCTGCTGCCCGGAGGTGTTGATGGAAACGACGACTGGCCGTCTTGGTGGTGATACCGACGTAGCGGTACTCGACCTCCCGCCGAAGCCGGATGCCGTAGACCAAGCCGCCCGCCGCCGTCGTCGTTTCCATCTCTCTCCTAAGCAGAACTCAACCGATTCTGGTTACAGCATGCAGGAAACGCAATTTTCCACCTCGGTCCCTTCCAGCGCGAGCTGGCGGAGACGGATGTAGTAGATCGTCTTGATGCCCTTCTTCCAGGCGTAGATCTGGGCCTTGTTGATGTCGCGCGTGGTGGCGGTGTCCTTGAAGAACAGCGTCAGGGACAGGCCCTGGTCCACGTGCTGGGTCGCGGCGGCGTAGGTGTCGATGACCTTTTCGTAGCCGATCTCGTACGCGTCCTGGTAGTACTCCAGGTTGTCGTTCGTCAGGTACGGCGCCGGGTAGTACACGCGGCCCAGCTTGCCTTCCTTGCGGATCTCGATCTTGGACGCCACCGGGTGGATGGAGGAGGTGGAGTTGTTGATGTAGGAGATCGAGCCGGTGGGCGGCACGGCCTGCAGGTTCTGGTTGTAGATGCCGTGCTCCATGACCGAAGCCTTCAGCTCGCGCCAGTCAGCCTGCGTGGGGATGTGCACGTTCTTGAAGAGCTCGCGGACCTTCTCGGTCTGCGGAACCCATTCCTGCTCCGTGTACTTATCGAAGAACTCCCCCGAGGCGTATTTGGACTTCTCGAAGCCGCCAAACGTCTGGCCGGTTTCGATGGCCAGCAGGTTGGAGGCGCGCACCGCGTGGTACACCACCGAGTAGAAGTAGATGTTGGTGAAGTCCAGGCCCTCTTCGGAGCCGTAGTGGACCCGCTCCCGCGCCAGGTAGCCGTGCAGGTTCATTTGGCCCAGGCCGATGGCGTGGCTCTGGTCGTTGCCCTTGGCGATGGACGGCACCGAGGTGATGTTGGACATGTCGGAGACGGCGGACAGCGAGCGGATCGCAGTCTCGATGGTGAGGCCGAAGTCCGGCGAGTCCATGGTCTTGGCGATGTTCAGCGAGCCCAGGTTGCAGGAGATGTCCTTGCCGGTGTCGGCGTAGGACAGGTCATCGTTGTACGTGGTGGGCTGGGAGACCTGGAGGATCTCCGAGCACAGGTTGGACATGATGATCTTGCCGTCGATCGGGTTGGCCCGGTTCACGGTGTCTTCGAACATGATGTACGGGTAGCCGGACTCGAACTGGATTTCGGCGAGGGTCTGGAAGAACTCGCGCGCCTTGATCTTGGTCTTCTTGATCCGGGAATCGTCCACCATCTCGTAGTACTTTTCGGTGACCGAGACGTCGGAGAACGGCATGCCGTAGACGCGTTCGACGTCGTACGGCGAGAACAGGTACATGTCCTCGTCCTTCTTGGCCAGCTCGAACGTGATGTCCGGGATGACGACGCCCAGGGAGAGGGTCTTGATTCGGATCTTCTCGTCCGCGTTCTCCCGCTTGGTGTCCAGGAAGCGGTAGATATCCGGGTGGTGGGCGTGCAGGTATACGGCACCGGCGCCCTGGCGGGCTCCGAGCTGGTTGGCGTAGGAGAAGCTGTCTTCGAGGAGCTTCATCACGGGGATGACGCCGGAGGACTGGTTCTCGATCTGCTTGATGGGCGCGCCCACCTCGCGGATGTTGGTCAGGGCGAAGGCCACGCCGCCGCCGCGCTTGGACAGCTGCAGCGCGGAGTTGATGGAGCGGCCGATCGACTCCATGTTGTCTTCGATGCGGAGCAGGAAGCAGGAGACCAGCTCGCCGCGCTGCTTCTTGCCGGCGTTCAGGAAGGTGGGGGTGGCCGGCTGGAAGCGGCCCTCGATGATCTCGTCCACCATCTGCAGGGCGAGCTGCTCGTTGCCGCGGGCCAGGTGCAAGGCAACCATGCACACACGGTCCTCGTAGCGCTCCAGGAAACGCTTGCCGTCAAAGGTCTTCAGCGTGTACGAGGTGTAGAACTTGAAGGCACCGAGGAAGGTTTCGAAGCGGAACTTCTTCTTGTAGGCACGGTTGAACAGTTCGCGGATGAAGTTCATCGTGTACTGGTCCAGCGTTTCGCGCTCGTAGTACTGGTTCTTCACCAGGTAGTCGAGCTTCTCCTCCAGGTCATGGAAGAACACGGTGTTGTTGTTCACGTGCTGCAGGAAGTACTGGTGGGCGGCCTCGCGGTCCGCCTCAAACTGGATTTCGCCGCTGGGACCGTAGAGGTTCAGCATGGCGTTCAGCTCGTGGTAGCCCAGGCCCTTGTAGGCGGCCGGCATCTCGGGCTTCCCGGCCCTGGTTACTTCTGTGTCTGCGACAGTCGTGTCCAAAACGTGTCCAATCCTTGGTTGACCCGGGTGACGTCTTCCGGCGTTCCCATAAGTTCGAATCGATAAAGGTGGGGTACTTTGCACTTGGCGGCGATGATGTCACCGGCCATGCAGTAGTTGTCCCCGAAGTTCGTGTTGCCGGCACCAATCACGCCGCGGAGCAGTTGCCTGTTCTGCGGGTTGTTGAGGAACCGGATGACCTGCTTCGGAACGGACCCCTCTCCCCCGGTGCCACCGTAAGTAGGCACCACCAGCACGAACGGCCGGGTGGCGAGGAGGGGTGCGTCCTTCGCGTAGAGCGGGATCCGGGCCACCTCACGGCCTAGCTTCCTGACGAAGCGGCTGGTGTTCTCGGATGCGGAGGAAAAGTAGATGAGCTGGCTGCCGGTACTGACCGGCCCTGCATCAGCCTGTGCACCGGCCAATGCGGACGCCTCCATGCGCTGAGCCGCATGGTCACGCTGTGCTGTGGGTGCCACCATGGACGTCACCTCAGCTTGTTGCTGTCGGGAAAAGCGGAAACCTTAGGCTACGGAGGAAACGGCGGACAGTGCCAGTTCCTCAATCTTGTCCGGGCGGAAGCCTGACCAGTGATCCTGGTCGGTGACCACAACGGGAGCCTGCATGTAGCCCAGTGCCTTCAGGCGCTCCAGCGCCTCGGCGTCCTGGGAGATGTCGACGCTCTGGTAGGTGATGCCCTTTTTGTCGAGCGCACGGTAGGTGGCGTTGCACTGAACACACGCAGGCTTCGTGTAAACCGTTACGGTCATTGTCGCTGTCCCCTTAGTTGAAATCTCTTGCTGGTGCGGTGTCCCCGTCCAAGCCGTATGTAGATACTACATGTAGTGCAGGCGCCTCTTTTGGACCCCAAGATGATGTATTACAAGTATGTCATTTAATGCACCGTTAATCCACAGGCAGGGGCCCATAAAATGGCCGGGATCCCGGGATTTTTGGAAGGTCCGTCCACACCCTGTGGAGTACTTAGCCACAATTAACGGCCAGCGTGTCGCGAAATCGACGGCGTGTCGCGGCGTTGTCCACAGGGCTTCCGGGCACGGAAAAGGGGTCCCGAAGTGACCTTCGGAACCCCTTGGGGTGACCAATCGCACCGGCCGCCTGGTGCCGGTGGAAGCGGCGGGCGCCGCTACAGCGGGGCGGGCCTGCTGCAGAGGATCTGCTCTACGCCCATCCGGCCTTCGGCAAAGCTGCGGAGGGCCCCCACCAGGTACAGCCGCCAGACACGGACCACTTCCGGGCCCATCATTTCCCGGGCCCGGTCCAGGTTTTGCTCGAACGTCGCGTACCAGGCGTCAAGGGTGCGGACGTAGTGCCTGCGCATGCCCTCGACCCCCTCCACCTCGAACCCTGCGCCCTCGAGGAAGTTCAACGTCTCCCCCACCGGGCGCATGTGCATGTCCGGCGCGATGAATGATTCGATGAACGGACCGCCGCCGGGGTGGCGGCCGCGCCGGGACATCTGCTGTACCAGCACTTTCCCGCCCGGCGCCAGGTTGTCGAACAAGGCCTGGGCGTAGACGGGATAGTTCTTCTGCCCCACATGTTCGCCCATCTCCAAGGAGGCAACGGCGTCGAATGGCCCGTCCGGGATCTCGCGGTAATCCTGTACCCGGATCTCCACCTGGTCCGCCAGGCCGTACTCGTTGATCCGGGCGTCGATGAATGCTTTCTGTTCCACGGAGAGAGTGACACCAACTACCTTGGCTCCATACTGCCGCGCGGCATGCAGGCTGAGGGAACCCCATCCACAGCCAACGTCCAGCAGGCGCATACCAGGTTCCAGCCCGATCTTGCGGCACACCAGGTCCAGCTTGTCGCGCTGGGCATCCTCGACGCCGTAGCCTGGACCGGGAGCTTCCGTCCAGTAACCGCTGGAGTAGGCCATCTGCGGGTCCAGGATCAGGCCGTAGAAGTCGTTGCTGAGATCGTAGTGGTGGCTGATCGCGGCGCGGTCACGGATCAGGCTGTGCAGCCGTCCCCGGACCTTGGCCTGTGTTGCCGGGGGCGCCGGCGGTGTCCCCAGGGCCCCGGCCGAGCGGGCGATCCTGCCGATGCCGGCGATGACTCCGGGCGTAAGGCGGATGCCGGACAACCGGCGCTGCCGGACCACTTCCCACAGCTGCTGCAGCGCCGAATTGAGGTCACCGTCAATGTCCAGTTCACCCGTGACGTAAGCCTGTGCGGCGCCAAGTTCGCCGGGGTTCCACAGCAACCGGCGGATGGCGTCCGGGCTGTTGAGCAGGACCACCGGGGCGTCCACCGGCCCCGCTTCCGAACCGTCCCAGGCCTTCAGGCGGACAGGCAGGTCCCCGCCCACCACGGGCCGCAGCACCTCTGCGATCGTTTCGGCAAGTGCAGCGGTCATCAGCGGCCTCCGTTGACGGCAGCGTTCTTCCTCCGGTCCAGCACAATTTGCTGGACGTTCAGGTAGCCCGAGGCAAAACCGGCCCTTGAATAGCAAAGGTAGAAGAGCCACATCCGCTGGAAGACGGCGTCGAAGCCGAGTTCAGCAACCTCGTCCTTCCGCGCCATGAACCGTTCCTCCCAGAGGCGCAGCGTCTCGGCGTAGTGTTCGCCGAAGGCAAGGCGTTCACGCACCTGCAGTCCGGTCCGCTTCTCTGTGACTTCCTCGATGGCCCGCACCGACGGAATCACGCCGCCCGGGAAGATGTATTTGTGCACCCAGGTGTATCCGGTCCGGGTGGCCAGGAGCCGGTCATGCGCGATGGTGATGGCCTGGATGGCCACCTTTCCGCCGGGGGCAAGGACACGCTCGATGGTTTGGAAGTACGTGGCCCAATATTCGTAACCGACGGCCTCGATCATCTCGACCGAAACGACGGCGTCGTATTCGCCCTCCACGGCACGGTAATCCTTCAGCTCAATGGTCACCTGGTCCGCGTAGCCTGCCTCCGCCACCCGTTTCCGGGCCAGCGCCTGCTGCTCGCTGGACAACGTGACCGAGTAGACGGTGGCGCCGCGGGCGGCTGCACGCAGCGCCAGTTCGCCCCACCCGGTGCCGATCTCAAGCACCCGGGTTCCGGGTCCGACGCCGGCCTTGTCCAGCAGTCGGTCGATCTTCGCCTGCTGGGCGGCGGCGAAGCCCTCCCACGGCATGTCCTTCACGGCGCTTCCCGATGCAGGGAAGAGCGCGCTGGAGTAGGACATGGTCTCGTCGAGGAACGTGGCGAACAGTTCGTTGGAGAGGTCGTAGTGACGGGAGATATTGGAGCGGGTGTTCTTCAGGGAGTTGCGTTCCGTCCGCGGCTGGCGCGGCAGGAAAATGGACCGCAGTTTCTGCAGCGGAGCCGGTATCAGGGTGCCCGCCCGCTCCGCGAAGACCTCCAGCACTGCTGTCAGGTTGTCCGCATCCCAGTCGCCGGCCATGTAGGACTCGCCCAGGCCGATCAAGCCCCCGTCGCCCAGCCGCAGGGCAAACTGCGCGGGCCGGTGGATGGTCATGACGGGTGCGCCCGAGCCGGCCGGGGCAGAACCCAGCACCTGGCCATCGGGGTAGCGCACCTCGAGCGGAAGGCGCCGCACCGCGGCCTTGAAGATCCCGTCCGCAATCCGCGCTGCACCGTTCGCCTTGAAACCCGAAGGCACGGCGGCGATTCCCGGCCAGATGCCCGCATCGATGGACGCGGGTGGCCGCGGCACGGTGTACGGTGCGGCGGAACCGTGATGGTCCGCCGGCCGCTCAGCCGAGGCGGTGCCGTTATCGTCCGTCATTGTCATTGAACTGCCTCCTGTGGGGGGTGATGTGGTCTGGCGACGACGGGCAGGCGTCTTGCCCAGAGCTTAACGCCCTGGAGCCGGATAAGTGCGGATACCAGCATCGGCGCGGCAGGCACTGCAACGGCTGCCGCGAGGATGTTCCGGATGGTGGCCGGTTTACGCCTGCCGTCCATGGTTGCCACGAAGGGTCGGTGCCCTTCGCGTTCCAGGACGATTGACACCGCCAGCCGCTCTCCGGGGGCGGGTAGCTTCATCCGGTATTCGCCGTCAACGTCGTTAAAGGGTGAAACGTAGAAAGCCTTCGGCACTGACGCGCGTCCCGAGGGGTCTGTCCGGAGCAGGTAGCAGTGCCGTTCGCCGTAGGTGTTGTGGACCTCGGCCACCACGCACCGGAGCTCTCCGTTGGTGCCGTAGCACCAGAAAAGCGTCAGCGGGTTGAAGACGTAGCCAAAAACCCTGGCACTGGTCAGCATGTGGATGGGGCCGCCGTCGGGCTCGATTCCCTGCGTCCGCAGGTAACGCTCCACGTTGGCCCTGAAGCTGGCCCCGGGATCGCCCAGATGGTCTCCCGCGCGGAATTCCGCCAGTGGCCGGAGCAGGCGGGGCAGGCGTGGCAGGTCATCCACGTCCACGAACCAGCTGTAGCTGCGGTAGGTGAACGCGTTCTTCAGCGGAGTCTGCCGCACATGCGCGATGGCGGTGCGGTAGATGGCGGCACCCATGGTCACGCCGGTTCCGCGGCAAGCAGTTCCCGCTCCCCCTCGCCGGAGGAGTTTCCGCCGTCATCGGCCCTGGCCACCGGCCAGGTGCGGCCGAGCTGCTCCGCGGCACGGACCCCGGAGAGGGCGCCGTCTTCGTGGAAGCCCCAGCCAAGATAGGCCCCGGCATAGGCGATCCGGTCGTTGCTGAGAGCCTTGATGGCCTGCTGGGCCTGCAGGGACTCGGGGGTGTACTGCGGGTGCTCGTAGACCATCCTGTCCAGGACGGCGACGTCGGCAATCAGTTCGGACTCGCCAAGACTGACCAGGTACGGCCTGCCGTCGGCCGGTTCAAGCCGCTGCAGGCGCGTCAGGTCGTAGCTGACCAGGACTTTGTCCGGTCGGGCGTCGCAGCCGGGAAGCCGGTAGTTCCATGAAGCCCTGGCATTCTCCGCCGCGGGCAGGACTGCGGGGTCCCGGTGGAAGACGGTGTGGTTGACCGAGTACGGCATGCCGCCGAGCGCTTCCTTCTCCGCAGGCGTGGCGTCGGCCAGGAACCCCAGTGCCTGCGCCGGGTGGGTGGCGATGACGACGGCGTCGAAGGCTTCCAGCCCAGCGGCAGTTGCCAGTTCCACACCGTCAGGGGTCCGCCGAAGGGCAGTGACCGGGGTTTCCAACCGGACATCGGGAAGGGCCGCAGCCAGCTTTTCGACGTAGCGGGCGGAGCCGCCGGTGACGGTGCGCCACTGCGGTGAGCCTTTGATGCCCAGCATCCCGTGGTGGCCGAGGAACGTGAAGAGGTACCGCGCAGGGTAGGACAATGCGGTAGTGGGGTCGCAGGACCAGACGGCGCTCACTACCGGGGTCATGAAGTGCGAGATGAAGTAGGGGCTGAATTTCTCCCGCTCCAGGAAGGCGCCGAGCGTCAGGTCGGGAACGTCCACCCCGCCGCTGACGGCCGACGGCGGCGCGGTCCTGAGCAGTTCGCGCGCCTTCCGGTAGAAGCGGGTGACCTCCAGGAGCATCAGCAGGTAGCGGCCGCGCAGCAGGCTCGACGGTTTGGCGATGATGCCGCGTGCACCGTCCCGGGCGCCGGCATATTCGAGTCCGCAGCCGTCACAGCGGATGGACATGCTCATCTCCGAGTCCTGGGTTTCCACGCCCAGTTCGGCGAACAAGCGCAGCAGCGTGGGATAGGTCCGTTCATTGTGAACAATGAAACCAGTATCGACGCCGATGGCGCTGCCGTCCGGCTGGGGCATGTCGTGGGTGTGGGCATGGCCGCCCAGGCGTGAATCTGCCTCGAACAAGGTGACGTTGTCCTGCCGGTTCAGCACGTAGGCGGCCGTAAGTCCGGCCACGCCGCTGCCGATGACGGCGATGCGCCGCCGCCCGCCTGCATCTACTGCTGGATTAGGTGACAATTCGTGCTCCTCTGTTGGACATCTGCCGCCGGACCGGGTGTACAGAGGGCAATTCGGTACCGTGGCGGCGGCGGATGGGTGCAGTACTGTGGGCTGGTGGTAAACCCCGTGCACTTGAAGACCTTATTGGAGGTCACGCGGCTTGGCTCATTCGCCGCGGCCGCCGCGACACTTGGTTATACTGCCTCCGCTGTTTCGCAGCAGATGTCCGCCCTGGAGCGGGACACCGGCGTCACGCTCTTCCAGCGCTCGGCGCGGGCCGTGGTCCCTACGGAAGCCGCCGTCGTCATGACCCGCCACGCCGCGAAAGTGCTCACGGACATCGAAGCCCTGATGGCGGCAGCGTCCAGGGCACAGGACACGGGAAGCCAGGAGCTCCGGCTGGGAATCTTCCCCAGCCTCGCCACCTATGTCCTGCCCCGGATCCTGAAAAATCCGGCCTGGAAGAAGCTGGGCATTGACCTGCGGGTGTCCGTGGCTGAACCGGGCCAAACCATCCAGGGGCTGCGGACGGGCGGCGACCTCGACCTGGCGGTGGTGTTCCAGGTGGGCCAGACCGGCTTCGCCTGGCCCAACACGATCAACCGGCAATGGATTGGCGACGACGACTTCCGGGTGGTGCTGCCTGCCGGCTGGGGATTCCGCGCCGACGCGAAGGTGGCAGCGGACCATCTCTCCGACATGCCATGGATCATGCACCACCCCGGCACCAGTGATGCCATGGTGATTGAGCGGCTCTTCGCCGGCTGCAACCTGCACCCGCGCGTGGTAGCGCACAGCGACGACTTCCACGCAAGCCTGGAAATGGCAGCTGCCGGGCTGGGCGCCGCCCTTGTCCCGGAGCTCGCGCTGCGGAACAAACCGGCTGGGGTGGTGGTGCTGGACGTCCCCGAGATCCGGCTGGCACGCAACGTGTTCGCGCTTCTGATCAATGACCGGAAAACGGCACGGGTGCAGCTGTTCGTCGACCTGCTGGCCGAAACCCTTGCCGGCATGCGCACCGCAGTGAATTAGCCCCGAACGCTGGAATGGGCCGGACTTCGGGTCTATGTTGAGAATATGAACAAGGTAGCGAGCCAGCACTTTGGAGAGATCGACCTGAACCACGGCATGGATCATCTCTTCGCCGCCCGGCACGAGCTGCGCGGCCACCCGCTGGAACTCGACCTGAACATCAATGCCCACGACCACTTCGATGAAGCCGCGCTCCGGAAAGTCGAATACCGGCTGCGTTTCCTGCCCGAACTGGTGGACGAGGTCCGCGAGATGATCGCCGAGGAACTTGAGCAGGAGGGCACCAGCCCGCAGGAATACCTGCATTTCCACTGCAACGCGCTCAAGGAAGAACACCTGCACAAGGTGTTCGGTGTCCAGGACCGCAGCCAGCTCACCAATGAGGTGTTCCTCAAAGCACTGAAGCTCGGCCATGTGGGCATCTACCCCGGCCAGCCCGAACGCTACTTTGTCCTGGACTTCACCCTCGGCGAGCACTTCACCGATGAGGTCCTGGTGGCCTGCGCTGACCAGGACGGCGTGGTCGACGACGAGATCGTCTGGGAGTCGTGAGGCTGCCGGCGCTGTTGTGACACCCCGGCACTAAGGAGTGCAGGCGCCATGGATGTGTTTGATGACAGTCGCGGAACCCGGCGGCTGGCGTCCTCGCTGCTGCTGGCCGGCGTCGTGGTGTCGATCCTCGCCGGCATCCTGCACGCCGAATCCCACGACGCGAATGATCACGTGGCATCCTTCACCGCCTACGCCAACAGTGGAATCTGGACCGCGGTGCATCTGGGCCAGTTCGTGGGCATGGCGTTGGTGGGCGCGGGCCTGGTTTGCCTGGGCACCGTGCTCGGTGGCCAGCGCCGGTCGCTCGCGTGGACCGCACGCTTTGGTGCCCTTTTCGCTGCTGCGGCCATTGCGTTGTACGCGGCCCTGCAGGCGGTGGACGGGGTGGCCCTGAAACAGGCGGTGGACGCCTGGGCTGCCTCGCCCGAACCGGAGAAGGCCTCGCGGTTCGCCACGGCGGAGGGCATCCGCTGGCTGGAATGGGGCATGCGCAGCTATCAAAGTATCCTGCTGGGCACGGCGTTGGTGTTGTTGGGTTTCGTGGTGGCCGCTTCGCACCGAATGTCCCGGACAGCCGGTTATGCGATGGCGCTGGCCGGGCTGGCCTATATGGCGCAAGGGTGGATTATCGGGGAATCCGGGTTCTCCGCCGACAATGCGGTCCCGACGCTGGTGGGCATTGCGGCCATCGTGGTGTCGGCGGTGTGGCTGACGGTCGGCGCATGGCGGATGAAGAAACCGGCGACGGCCGGCCACGTGATGTGACCGGCCGCGTGCCCGCTTCTCAAACTTCCTACTTGGCCGCTTCCAGCAGGCCGGCGCGGACCGTCTGGGTTGCCTTGGCCAGGTTGCGCAGGGATTCTTCGGTCTCGGCGTAGCCGCGGGTCTTCAGGCCGCAGTCCGGGTTGACCCAAAGCTGGCGGGACGGGACGTGCTTGACGGCGGTGGACAGCAGCTCGGTGACTTCCGCTTCGCCCGGAACGCGCGGCGAGTGGATGTCGTAGACGCCGGGGCCAACGCCGCGGCCGAAACCGTGGGACTCGAGGTCGTGGACAACCTCCATGCGGGAGCGGGCTGCTTCGATGGAGGTCACGTCGGCGTCCAGGCCGTCGATCGCGTCGATAATCACGCCGAACTCCGAGTAGCAGAGGTGGGTGTGGATCTGGGTGGCGTCTGCGGCACCGGCGGTGGCCAGGCGGAAGCAGTCAACGGACCACTTCAGGTAACCGGCCTGGTCCGCCTTGCGCAGCGGGAGCAGCTCGCGCAGGGCGGGCTCATCCACCTGGATGACCTTGATGCCGGCGGCTTCGAGGTCGGCGATTTCGTCGCGCAGCGCCAGGCCAACCTGATTGGCGGTCTCGCCCAGCGGCTGGTCGTCGCGGACGAAGGACCAGGCCAGGATGGTGACGGGCCCGGTCAGCATTCCCTTCATGGGCTTGGCGGTGAGGGACTGGGCGTATTCCGCCCATTTGACCGTGATGGGGGCGCTGCGGGTGACATCGCCCCACAGGATGGACGGGCGGGTGCAGCGGGAGCCGTAGGACTGGACCCAGCCGTGGACCGTGACGTCGAAGCCTTCGAGGTTCTCGGCGAAGTACTGGACCATGTCATTGCGCTCAGGCTCGCCGTGCACCAGGACGTCGTAGCCCAGCTCTTCCTGCAGGTCCACGACGCGCTTGATCTCGTCCTTCATGAGCCGCTCGTACTGGTCGTCGCTCAGCTCGCCCTTGGTGTTGCGGGCACGGGCGGAACGGATCTCCGAGGTCTGCGGGAAGGAGCCGATGGTGGTGGTGGGCAGGGGCGGCAGCTGCAGCGCCGCTTCCTGGGCGGCTTCGCGGACGGCGTATTCGGAACGGCTGAAGTCGGCAGCCGTCAATGCTTCGGTGCGGGCCCGCACATCCTGGCGGCGGACACCGTGGGCGGTGGCACGCGAAGCGATCACGGCGGTGGCGTCATCGATGGCTGCCTGTGCGGCCGCGGGGTCGGCCAGCCAGGACGCCAGGATCTTGACTTCGGCGGCTTTCTGGTCGGAGAACGCCAGCCAGCTGCGGAGCTGCGCGGACAGCTGGGTTTCTTCCTCGACGTCGTGGGGAACGTGCTGGGTGGAGGTGGACGTGGAGACGGCGACCTTGGCGGCGGCGCCCTTCAGTTCGTCCAGCTTCGCCGCCGACGCTGCGAGGTCGTTGCGCCAGATGTTGTGCCCGTCAACGACGCCGGCAACCAGGGTCTTGTTGCCCAGTCCTGCCAGCGCCGCGGCGGACGGAACGGCGCCCTTGAAAACGTCGATGTGCAGGGCGTCGATGTTGGTGGCAGCAAGGGTGCCAAGCTGTCCGTCGAGGGAACCGTACGGGGTGGAGACCAGGATCTGCGGGCGGTTGGCCGCAGCGGTCAGTACCTCGTAGGCCCGGGCAACCGCGGCTTCGATATGGGCGGCAGGGATGTCCTGGTCGACCACCAGGGCGGGCTCGTCGAGCTGGACCCAGCTGGCGCCCGCGGCAGCGAGCTGTTCGAGGAGCTGGACGTAGATGGGGAGGATGTCCGCCAGCCGCGACAGCGGCGCAAAGCCGGCCGGTGCGTCGTCTGACGCCTTGGACAGCAGCAGGTAGGTGACCGGACCCACGATGTAGGGGCGGGTCTCGATGCCGTTCTCCAGCGCGAACGCGAACTCGTCCACCTTGGCGGTGGAGGCGAGGGTGAATTCGGTCTCCGGGCCGATCTCCGGGACCAGGTAGTGGTAGTTGGTGTCGAACCACTTGGTCATTTCCAGCGGCTGCTGGTCCTTGTTGCCGCGGGCCAGGGTGAAGTACGCGTCGATGTCCAGGCGGCCCTCGGCGTCGAGGAGCTTGCCGAAGCGGGCCGGGACGGCGCCCAGGTGGGCGGTGGTGTCCAGGACCTGGTCGTAGTAGGAGAACGTCCCCGGCACGGCGGCGGCTTCGGTCAGGCCAAGGTCCTGCAGTCGCCGGGCGATGGTCAGTTGGATGTCCTTGGCGGCGGCGTCGAGGGCGGCGGCGTCAATTTTGCCTGCCCAGTAGGCTTCAACGGCCTTCTTGAGTTCGCGGCGGCGGCCGATGCGCGGGTAGCCGAGCAGCGATGCCGACGGGAACGGGGTGTTTTTGGGCGCGGTCAGTTCAGGCATGGAGTTCTCCTAGGAAGTGTGGAGCGTGCGGGGGTGGTCTGTGGGGTTCAGCCGGGAAGTGCTCAGCTGGCAAGCTGGGGCCGGGCGGCGGAGTCCCGGCGGGTGCCCAGGCGGCTGTGGCGCGGCAGGGCCAGCTTGTCCAGCACTTCGAGCGCGCTTTGGTGCTCGTTGAAGGTGTAGAGGTGGATACCGGGGGCTCCGGCATCCAGGGCGGCATTGGCCAGGTCCACCGTGGCGTCGACGCCGATGTGGAGGCGTTCGAGGTCGCTGTCGGCGGCGGCCAGGCGTTCCATCAGTGCGGGTGCCGGTTCGACGCCGGCCAGTTCACCGAGCCGGGTGAGCCGGCGGAGGCTGGTGAGCGGCATGACGCCGGGGATGATCGGGATGGTGACTCCGGCGCGGCGTGCCCTGGTGAGGAGGTTCGCGTACTGCTCGGTCTCGAAGAACACCTGGGTGATGGCGAAGTCGGCGCCGGAACGCTGCTTGGCCAGCAGCACCTCGACGTCGTGTTCCTCGCTGGGCGATTCCGGGTGCCGGGAGGGATATGCGGCCACGCCGACGGCGATCTTTCCGGCGCAGAGCAGTGCTGAACGCCGCTGCTCCACCCGCCTGATCAGCTCGATCAGGTCCTGGGCGTACCGCAGTGCACCGTCGGAGGGCCGGACGCCGTCCTTGGGCAGGTCGCCCCGCAGCGCGAGGATGCCCCGCACTCCGATGTCCAGCAGTTCGCCGATGATTCCGGCCAGCTCCTGCGGCGTGTTTCCAACGCAGGTCAGGTGTGCCAGCGGCCGGAGGGTGGTCTCGAGCAGGAGCCGGTTAATGAGTTCGACCGCGGTGTCACGGTTGGATCCGCTGGCACCGTACGTCACGGAGACGTAGTCGGGCGCCGTGGTTTCGAGTTCACGGATGGTGGTCCAGAGCGTCTCGGCGGCGGCCGGGGAGCGCGGCGGGAACAGCTCATAGGACAGTGCCACCGGGGCGGTGTCCGAGAGGTTTGGGTGTGCTTCAATGAGGCTTGGTGGTGACATTTGCGTCCTTGGCTTTGGGCCACTGGGGTTGCCTGCCGGTAAATCTACAGGGAAACCCGCAATGAATTGAGTTTGGGGAACACGGAGGGACTCCATTGAGGACGCAGCCGCGACTGTTACGCCTGGAATGAAGTAGTCCGTGAGCAAATGTCAGGCCCACATGGGGGCACCCACACCCTCCGGAACGGAGGATCGCTGACACGTTACCGCGGTAACTTGTTTACGACTCTATGGGGGCACGGAGGGTGCATTCAAGTCGGCAACCGAATAAGACGCAGTTTTACGGCGTGTTCCACGCCCGCTGCAGAATTTCCTTCGCCGGTGGACCAGCCCTACCAGGGCCGGTCCGGCGCCGTTCCGCTGGAGTCGTCCAGGTATTGCTCGCGTTCACGGCCGCTGTTCCGTTCCCGCTCGGCCTGCCGTGCACTGTCCTGAAGTTGGTCCAGCTGGCTTTGCCGCGCCTCTGCCGAGGGGTCAGGCGCGGGCTCCGTCGATGGTGCCGCTGTTGGGCCTGGCCCTTGGGCGGCGGAGCTAAGCTTTCCTTCCAGCCGTTCGGCGGCTTGCCCCAACCGTCCACCGGCCCCGGCTGGCGCGTCCGGCGACAAGCAACCCGGTGCCTCCTTCGCCGCGGCCAGTGCGGACTGGTACAGGGCAGCGGCCGACGCCGGATCCCCGGCCTCCAGCCGTTCGTCACCAAGGCGTTCGATCACCAGGGCCAGGTTGACCCTGATCAGGCATTCATCCCCGGAACCGGCCGGGACGGTGCGGAGAGCCGTTTCGAAGTCGGTCCGGGCGGCCCCGTAGTCTCCGCGCAGCACCGCAGCGCCGCCGGCGGCGAACGGCGCTTTGTGCGGCTCCACCACGTTGGCCACGCCGAGGCCACCGGCGGCGGCGTCCACGCCGGAAGCGTCCCCGGCCGCGTACCGTACGGCAGCATGCTCGGCGAGGACGCCGAGGCTGAGGAGCTTTGCCGCCACGCACAGCGCCAGGAGCACCGGCAGCAGCGACCAGAGCAGCAGGCGACGGCGGCGGACCGGAAGGCCTCACCGTACGGCCTCCGCCCGTGCCGGCCGCGGGAGCCCGCGCAGCCGGCGCAGGACCGCCGCCGCTTCGGGCAGGGCCAGCAGGAACGCACCGGCGGCCAACAGCCAATACACCTCGGTCCGGGCCGCGACGGAACCGTCGCCGTCCGAGTGTTCCGCCTTTCCCGGGTGCGCCTGCCGCATCATGTCCGCCACCGGGGCGCCCGCGTCCCGATGCACGTACGGTAGGCCCAGTTGCGCCGAAATGGTCCGGAGCCGTCCCTCGTCGATGACGGAGCGTGCGTCCCCTGCGCCGTTGTCCTGGACATATCCGCCGTGCGGTCCTGTCCCAGCGCCGCCGGCAGAGCCGTCGCCGGCGTCCAGGCCGGAGTTTTCCTTCATCCGGCCGCCCTCCGCCGTGCCATAGCCGAGGACCGCTCCCCCAGCCACCAGTCCGGCGTCGAACGCCATTGCCTCCGGTTCCGTGCCGCTGGTCTGTTCCCCGTCACCCAGGTAGTACACCAGCCGCGGGCGGCCGGGGTGGCTGTCCCGGGCGGCGGCCAGCCGCTCTGCGAGGACCTGCCTGGCGGCGGTGATGCTGCTGCCCTTGGCGTACGCGGTGACTTGGGGCTCGAGGACGTCGGTGATGGTCTCAAGGGCCAGGGTATCGGTGCTCAACGGCATCCGGACATGGGCGGTGGTGTCGAAGGTGATGACTGAAAAACGCGCGCCCGGCAGCTGTTCCGCAATGGCCTTGATGTCCTTGCGGACGCCTTCCAGCCTCGGGGTTGCGCCGCCGTAGTCCTCGGCCACCATGCTGGTGGTGGTGTCCACCACGAAGAACACGTTGAGGTCCGTCGAGGCGGCCGGCACGTTACTGCCGGGCAGGCCGGGCCGCAGGGCTGCTGCCCCGACGAGCAGGACGACGGCGGAACGCCTGAACCATGCACGGCGCCCCGGCCCGGCGGGACGTGGCGGCGTGCCATGCCGGCCGCGCCTCAGCGGTGGCTGCACCTGCCAAAGTGCAGCGCAGAGTACCAGTGCTGACAGAGCTGCGGTGGCCAGCGGTACTCCGGGAACCTCCGTCAGCACGGCCCGCGGCGCTCCCTGGATTGCAGCAGCCTCGGTCTTTTCGACGCTGGACACGATCCCGGCCACGGCGTCAGGGCTGTCCAGGGCGTAGTAGGAGCCGCCCGTAGACTCCGCCGCAGCCCGCAGCCGGGCGCCCGGCTGGTCCGTCCCGGCGCCGTAGTCAACGTCTCCCGGATTCAGGGCGTAGACGTGCACCGACCTTTCCTTGGCCAGTTGCGCCGCCTGCTCCAGGGTCATGATGGGTTTGCCGGAAAGGAAGTTATCAGTGGCCAGCACTACCGACCGCGAGCGCTGCGGTCCGGCGGCACCCGGGCCGGTGGCGCCCTGGAAACTGTTCAGGCAGGACGCCAGGCCATCGCCGATCAGCGAGGAACCACGGCCGCTCCAGGTGCCGTCCAGGAATCCGGAGCTGCCGGGCTTGCCGTCGAAAGCGTCCTTGGCGGCCTGGAGTTGCTCCTGGGCGTAAGCGTAATCGTCCGTCAGCGGGAACACCTGGATAGCGCTGCTGTCGAAAATGGTCAGGCCGATCCGCTCGCCGTCGAACTTCCTGGCCAGGCCGGCGAAGACGTCCACCACTGCGGCGTCGGCGTTGCTCATGGAGCCGGATACGTCCAGGCAGAGCATGATGTCCCGGTTGTGCTGCTCCGGCCGGGTGGTTGCCACGTCCACGGGGCGGGCAGCAGCCACCGCCGTCGAGGCCAGCAGCAGGGCACACGCGGTCCCGGCCACGAGCAGCCGTCTCCGGTGCCGCCGAAGGGCTGCCTGGTATTCCGGCAGCGCGGTGAGCCGGTCCGCGTGGGCCACCGGACGGCGTCGAACGTCTTCCCGTCCGTTGCGCCGCAGCCCGGCCCACACGGCCCACGCCACGGCAGCAGCAGCCGGCAGCAGCACCCACCACAACATCAACTCCATGCGCGCACCACCGCCGAAGTCCTTGCCGCGGAGGCGCCCACGGAGGGCAGCGGACCGGGCCCGAATTCGGCCGGGTAGAGGGCTTCGACGGCGTCCGCGGCCGCAGGAAGCGGGTGCTGCGCCAGGTCCTGCTGTGTCATCCGGGTGGCGTCCACCCCGGTGGCGTCCCGGACGAATCCGCGCAGGAGCATGCTGATCTGCTGGTGCGCGGCCCGGGCGTCGAGGGTGCCTGCTGCAGCATCGAGTTCCACGTCACGGATGCGCTGCAGGTAGGCGGCCTTGAGCGACGGGAGGTCTGTCAGGGCGGGACGCGCCGGTGCGGAACCGGAATCGGGGCCGGCACGGGAGCTTAACCACACGTAGGCGTACCAGCCGGCCACCAGAGCCAGGATTGCCGCTCCGCACCACACCCATGCGGGGTTGTACGGCAGCGGTCCGTAGAATCCGGGGTCAGCCTGCACGCCGGTGCCTTTCCAGCAGGGCAAACAGGCCGGTCATGACGTCGTCGCTGGCGGCCACATCCCCCTCAACGATCCCCGCAGCACGCAGCATGGCCTTGCGCTCCGCATCGCGCTGGGCGGCCGCGGTGGCATAGGCGGCCGCCACGCCGGCCGCCGCCGCAGGCTGCCAGGCCAGGACCGCGGAATCGGCGACGCTGTAGGAATCGGCTGTGGAAGATTCCCGTATTTCCTGGCTGGACGGCGCCAGGTCCGCGTCCCGGACCGTCAGCCAGAGGATCTCGTGCTGCGCGCGGAGCCTGCGGAGGAGCCGGCCCGTGGCGTCATCAGCGGGCAGTTCATCCGCGACGACGAACAACAGGCGGCGGCCCTTGACGTTGCCGGCCACGTGCTGCAACTGGTCCTGGAGCCTGCTCGGGGGGCCGTCCAGCCTGGTGTTGGTGTCGACGTGCCTCAGCATCCGCTCCAGGTGCTCCTCACCGCCCTTAGCGGGCAGGGACCGGGTGGTGGAAGAGTCGCCGCAGACCAGGCCCACCACATCACCATGGCGGAGGGCAAGGTAGCCCAGGACTCCCAGTGCGAGGATGGCAATGTCCTTCTTTGCCTCCCCGGATTTGGCCTCCGCAGCCATGTTGCGCCCGGTATCGGTAACGAGGAGGACTGTTTGCCTCCGGACTGCCACATAGCGCCGGATCAGGGGTGAGCCGTGGCGCGCCGAGGCCTTCCAGTCGATGTCGCGGACCTCGTCACCGGGAACGTAGGCGCGCAGGTCATCGAAGTCGAGGCTGCGGCCACGGAAGACGGAACCGTATTCGCCGTCGAGCATTCCCCGGGCTTTCCGGTGCGCGAAGATGGCCATCTTCGACTTCACGCGCTGGAGCAGGCTTGGCATGCGGGGTCAGGGGGTCTGGACGGCTGCGACGATGGCGTCGATCACCGATTCGACCGGTACTTGCTCGGCCACGGCGTCAAAGTTCAGGATCAGCCGGTGCCGCAGCACCCGGTGGGCCAGCGACCTGACGTCCTCGGGGATGACGTGGTCGCGGCCATTCAACAGGGCCACCGCACGGGACGCCTGGCTGAAGGCGATGCTGGCGCGGGGGCTGGCGCCGAATTCGATGAATCCGGCAAGCCGGGAGTCGATGTACTGCGAAGCATGCCGGGTCACGTACACCAGCCCCACGATGTAGTTGATCACCGCAGGATCAATGTAGATCCGCCTGGCGAGGGCCTGGATTTCGGTGATGGCGTCGAGGGAGGCGGCGGCAGCAGGCTTCTGGTCCGCGGTGAAGATGCCGGCATCGATCCTGCGGATAATCTCCGCTTCCTCCGCAGGCGAGGGGTAGTCCAGCACATCCTTGAGCATGAAGCGGTCCATTTGGGCTTCGGGGAGCTGGTATGTGCCTTCCTGCTCGATCGGGTTCTGGGTGGCCAGGACCAGGAACGGTGAGGGCAGCCGGTAGTCCTGGCCGCCGATGGAGGTCTGGCGTTCCTGCATGGCCTCCAGCATGGCGCTCTGGGTCTTGGCGCTGGAGCGGTTGATCTCGTCCAGCAGCACGATGTTTGCGTGCACCGGACCCAGCTGGGTGACGAAAGTTCCTTTGGCGGCGTCGTAGATCTGGGTTCCCACAATGTCGCTGGGCAGCAGGTCCGGGGTGCACTGGATCCGGCGGAACTCGGCGCTGACGGCCTCGGCCACCGTTTGCGCCGCAGTGGTTTTCGCCAGTCCCGGGACGCTTTCGAGGAGGATGTGGCCGCCGGTCAGCAGGCCCACCAGGAGCGATTCGCGCAGCCGGGACTGCCCCACCACCTTGGCGTCGAAACTGCGGGAAATGTTCGCGACCACCTGCTGCGCCCTGGCCAGCTCCGCCGGTTCGATTCTTGCGGGCACGCTGGTCGAAAGCACTGGTATTCCCCCTGGTGACGGTGATGGAGTCGCGGGCCGGGCCGGCCGTGTCCCGCCCGCCATCCTATCCAAGACCGCGGGGCCCGGAACGGCAATGGGCACCCCTCCCCATGCGGGCCGGGCAGGTCTATCCTTTTGCCATGACCGAGCTTCCAGACAGTTACAAGGAGTACCTCGCCGGCAAGAACCAGTTGTTCGTCGACACCGTCAGGCCTGTCCTGATGCAGTCCGCGGCGGACAAACTGCACGGCGTCCGCGTGGTGGACACCCACCACGGACACCAAGCCCACCTGGACGATACCCTCCCCTTCGGGGTGGTGCTGGAGGACATCGACTAACCCCTGACAGCTCCCGACAGCGCCAACGGGTTGCCGGCGCCGCGCGCCACGATGCCGTAGAGGGCCAGCACCGGCAGGGAGTACAGGATGGAGAACGCGGCCAGCTGGCCATACGCCACGGCCCCGTACTGGCCGAAAAAGCTGAAGATCGATACCGCCGCCGGCTGGTTGGCTTCAGAGAGCAGGAGCACGAACGGTACGAAGAAGTTCCCCCAGGCCTGGATGAACACGAAGATAAACACCACGCCGAGGCCCGGGCCCATGAGCGGCAGCACGATTGAACGCAAGGCAGCCAGCCGGGATGCCCCGTCCACCCAGGCTGCCTCCTCCACGGCCAAGGGCACCGCATCCATGAAGTTCCTGGTCATCCAGATGGCCATGGGCAGGCTGGTCGCGGACAGGAACAGCACTGTGGCGGGCAAGGAATCCAACAGCTGAAGCTGAACGAACAATCCGTACACCGGAACCATGATGGCCGTCACCGGCAGGCAGGTGCCGAACAGGATGCCGTAGAGGAACGGGGTGTTGAACCGCGACCGGAAACGGGAGAGCGGATAGGCAGCCAATACGGCCGCTGCCAGCGTCACGGCACCGGTCCCTGCAGAAAGCAACAGGCTGTTCCACAGCGGCCGGAACAGCAGCTCCGGGGTGAGGACTGCGGAAAAATTGTCCAGGGCAGGCCGCAGCGGAACTTTGGTGCCATGCCCGGCGGCCGGGTCCAGTGAACCGAGGACCAGCCACAGCAGTGGCAGCACGAAGCACGCGCCGATCACCAGCAGGACGGCATCCGCCACCGCGCTCCCCCGCGGACGGCGGCGGGCCCGTGGCCGGAGGGCAGTCCGTGCGGCGGTCACGGCTTCTGCTCCCGCAAGAGTCGAAGATAGGCGGCCCCGAACACTGCCCCGATCAGGATCAGCACCGAAGCGACCGCCGTGCCATAGCCGATATCGCCGAATTTGAAGGCCTCCTGGTAGGCCATGACGGGCAATGTGGAGCTGCCGTTGGCCGGACCGCCCGCGGTCATGACCCAGATCAGGGTGAACACGGCCAGGGTCTGCAGCGTGACCAGCATCAGGTTGGTGGCGATGCTGCCCCGGATCACCGGCAGGGTGATGAACACCAGCCGCTGCCAGGCGCCGGCACCGTCCATGTGTGCCGCTTCGGTGAGCTCGGCCGGTACCCCGCCCAGCGCCGCGCGGTACACCAGCATGGAGAAGGCGGTGCCACGCCACACGTTCGCCATGATCACGGCCAGCATGGGCACGGCGTAGAGCCAGTCGACCTCCGCCAGTCCCATCCCACCGAGCAACTGGTTGAGCGTCCCGTCGCGGCTGAAGAAGGCGTAGGCAGCGAAAGCCGCCACGATTTCGGGCAAGACCCAGGCGGCAACGACGGCGGTACCCACCACCGCCGAGACTGCGGGCCGTGCCCGGCGCAGAAGGACCGCCAGGGCCAGTCCCAGGACGTTCTGGCCCAGAACGGCGGAGCCGCCCACGAACAGCACCGTCAGGGCCAGCGAGAGCGGGAACACCGGGTCCTGCAACAGCCGCTGGTAGTTCTCCAGACCCACCCATTCCGGGTTCCTGGCATGCCGGCCGGTCAGTCCGGCATTGGTCAGCGAGGCCTGGAACGCCCACAGCACCGGGCCCGCCAGGAAGACAGCAAGCAGCAGGACGGCCGGCAGGACCGGCAGGTAGCGGGCGAGCTGCCGACGTTGGTGGTGGCGTGCCACCGCTACTTCCGGACGGTCTTGTCGCCGCCCACGATGCCTGCCACGGCCGTGTCGTAGTCGGCGGCCGCCTGCTCCGGGGTCCTCTTGCCCGTGATGACGGCTTCGGTGGCCTCCTGGACGGCAGCGGAGATCCGGGGGTAGTCCGAGGTGGCGGGGCGGTATCGGGTCACCGACACCAGGCTGGACACGTCTTTGACGAAGGGGTTGGCGGACTGGTAGCCCGGATCGGCTGCGACGTCGGTGCGGACGGCGATCTGTGAACTGGCGACCGTGAACTGCAGGGAGTTCTTTGCATTCAGCGCCGTGGTCAGGAACGTGAAGGCGAGGTCAGGCTGCTTGGTTTCCGCGCCCACGGCCAAGGTCCAGCCGCCGGACATGCTCACGGCACCCGGTGCCCCGCCGTTCTGCGTGGGGAACGGGGCCACGCCCATGTCCTGCGCGTACGCCGGCCATTCATAGCTTCCACCTTTTTGCCAGAACGACGGCGTATAGGAGCCTTCCACGGTGGCGCCCAACTGTGCTTTCGGAAACCAGTCCCCGAACACCTTCTTCCAGACGTTCGGGTCCAGCGCATCGGCAGGCGGCACTGCGAGGCCCTCCTGGTAAAGCGTCTGGAGGAAGGCGAGTGAATCCTTGAAGCCTGCTGAGCCGACGACCCACTTTTTCGCATCCTGGTCATAGAGGCCGGCACCGGTGCCGTAGAGCAGCTCGTAGAACCCCTGCATCACTGTTCCCTCGCCGGTGCCTTTGCCGGCGTACATGTTGAACGGGATCACGGCGGGGTTCGAGGCCTTGATCTTCCTGGCGGTGTCCAGGATGTCCTGCCAGGTGGCCGGGCGCCAGGGCAGCGCGATGCCCGCGGCTTCAAAGACTTTCTTGTTGTACCAGATGGCCCGTGTGTCGGTGCCCAGCGGCACTGCGTAGGTGCCGCCGTCGTCCGCCTTCCCGGCTTCCTTCGCGCCGGCGTCGAACTTGTCCCAGTCTTCCCACGCCGCCAGCCGGCTGTCCAGGTTCAAGAGGTACCCGGCATCCACGTCCGAACGGACCTTGAAAGTGTCTTCGTAAAAAACGTCGGGGGCGGTGGCAGGCGACCTGAGCGCGAGGGCCAGTTTGGTGCCGTAGTCGTCGTCGTTTGCCTGGATGGGCTGGAGTTCAACTGTGATGCCCTGGTGCGCTGCTTCGAACTCCTTCTTGGCGTCCTGGAACATGGTGTCCAGTGCGGTGAAGGAATCCGTCTTCTGGTAGGCCACCTTGATCGTCTTGCCGCCTGCAGGATCGGCGGGAGTACAGCCGGCGAGGGCCAGTGCTGCGGCGGCCAGCAGGGACACCGTGGCGGATACCCGGCGAAGCATGGTCCGGTCAGCTTTCCAGCAGCAGCCGCTGGGCGCGGGGCGCGAGGGTATGTTCCAGGACCAGCGATGCTGCGCCGATGGCGCCCACGTCCTCGCCTACGCCGGTGCCCACAACCTCGATGGGGTGGATCAGGCGGGCGGCGCTGTTGGTATCCAGGAGGGACGGGATCAGCTCCAGGTAGCGTTGGGACAGGCACGTCCAGAACGGTCCCCCGAAGACAACCCGTTCAACATCCAGGGTGTTGGTGACCACTGAAACTGCGCGTGCCACCAGGACGGCTGACTTGTCCAGGATGGCGGAGGCCCGTTCGTCCCCGCCGTAGGCGCGTGCGCAGAGATCGGCGAAGCTCTGCTTGATTTCGGCGGCACTGCTGGCGGGGGGCCCTTCCAGGATGCCGGCCGCTTCCGCCTCTGCCACCAGCACCTGCGGGATGCAGGAGGATTTGACGCAGCCCCGCTGGCCGCAGTCGCAGGGAGGGCCGTCCGGATCCACCACGATGTGGCCGATCTCGCCGGCATTGCCGGAGGTTCCGCGAATGACCTCGTCGTTGAGGACGATGCCGCAGCCGATGCCGGTCCCCATGTACATGAAGACGAAGCTCCCCGCGCCGCTGGGGCCGCCCGCCCAGGTTTCCGCCACGGCCGCGCTGGTGACGTCCTTGTCCACCAGCACCGAGTAGCCGGTGGCCCTGGCCAGCGCCTCACGCAGTTCCACCCGGTCCCAGCCCGGCAGCAGCGGCGGGTCCACCACGGTGCCGTTGTCCAGGTCGATGGGGCCGGGAGCGGCCACGCCCACGCCTGCGATGCGGCTGCGGTCCACGCCGGAATCGGTGACGAGCTGCGCCAGTTCCGCGGCGATGGTGGTGATGACGGCGGAGGGATCGTTCCCGCCCGGGGTCTTGATGCGTGAATGCCGGACCACCGCCCCCACGAGGTCCAGGACCACGAACGTGGTCACTGCCGGGTCAAGGTGGACACCCAAGGCGTACATTCCGCCAGGGTTGAGCCGCAGGATGGTGCGTGGCTTGCCCGGTCCGCTGCCCTCTTTGCCGGCTTCCACGATCAGGTTCTGGTCCAGCAGGCGCCGGGAAATATTGGAGATGGTCTGCGGGGACAGGCCCACGATCTGCGCGAGTTCCACGCGGCTCAAACCGCCGGTGGTCCTGCGGATCGCGTCGAGGATGACGGTGAGGTTGAAATCCCCCATCCTGGGCAAGTTGGTTCCGCGCCTCGGAGAAGATTGGCGGATCTCAGACACGGTGTCCCCTAAACGTCTTCGGCTACCTGCATACGGTGATGCTTTGAATCGTACGTTACGGGCGGGCGCCCGCCCACATGGCCGGGCGGCGGCGCGGCGCGGGAACGGTCCACGTCAGCGGCGGGTTGGCGGTGGGCGCCGGTCAACGGGTGGCAGCCGCCGGCCCGGATCAGCGGGGACGGCGGACGCTTCGCGTGACGGTGAATTTAGGATTCATGCCTTCCACGACGGTGGGTCCGACGTGCCGTTCCAGCGCCGGCAGGTAGGCAAGGTGCCGGTTGAAGACCGTCCACAGCTCCCCGCCGGCGGCCAGGACGCGTCCTGCCGCCTCGATCATCTTGATCCCGGCGCCCGCGTGGACGCCGGCGCCAACGTGGAAGGGCGGGTTCAGCAGGACGGCATCGGCAGCGCCGTCGGGGAAGGTACTGAGCGCGTCATCCTGCAAGACAGTGATCCGGTCCGCCAGGCCGTTCGCCCGTGCGGTGGCGAGGGCCGACTGCACGGCGGCCGCGGACTGGTCGGTGGCCGTCACGGCGGCGCCAGGGAACTGGCGGGCGTACATGGCGGCGAGGATGCCGGTGCCGCAGCCGAGGTCGACGGCGTGCCGTGCCGGTTTCATGGCGGGCAGGAACGTCAGCAGGAATCGGGTGCCGATGTCCAGTTTGGCGCCGGCGAAGACAGCGCCGTGGGCGGCAACGTCAAGGTCCAGCTCAGCGAGGTGCTCCACCACCGGAAAGCGTGGCGGTGCGGCCGGCTTTGGTCCGGCGGCCAGGACCAGCCGCGACTTTTGCCGGGCGAGCTGCGGCTGGACGGACGCGAAAAAGCGTTCCAGGACCGCGTTCATGCCCAGGGACATGTGTTTGACCCTGCCGCCGGCCAGCAGCAGCACCCCGGGGGCCGCATGGCGGGCGACGGCAGCCGCAATCTCCTCCAGCTCCGCCAGGGTCTTGGGCAGTTGCAGCAGGACAGTTTCCGCGCCTGCCAGGAGCTCAGGCCCGAGGGGCAGCTGGACGAACTCCGTGCCGTCACCGGCGTATCCCGGCAACTGTGCGTCGCATTGCGCGGCGTTCAACCGCAGCGCCCGCTCCCCCGTCACCAGATCCTGGTGCACGCGCAGGGAGGCCGGGGCGAGGACTGCGGAGGCGCCCAAGGTCAGGGCGCCGTAACGGTCACCGATGACGGCAATGGTGCTGCCGGACCGGCCAAGCTGCACAGCGGTGTCCAGGAGCAGCCGGTCCGTGGCGTCCCAGGCGTGGAGGTTGGGCGCTTCAACATCGGGCCGCCGGCGCAGGACATCGAAAATCTCCGCCAGGGTATGTGCTGCCACCGCTGTCCTGCCGCCTTCTGTCGTCCGTGCCGGCCCCGGGTTCCCCGGAGTCACCCCCACGTTACCGTTTCCGCCGCCGGAGCCATCCCGGGCAGTGCCGCGATGGCTGCCACTGCAGCCCGGCCGGCCCGGTTGGCGCCGATGGTGGACGACGACGGACCGTAGCCCACCAGGTGGACGCGCGGCTCAGCTGCCACCTGGGTTCCTTCCATCGCGATCCCGCCGCCCGGTCCGCGGAGGTGGAGCGGGGCAAGGTGTTCCAGTTCGGCCCTGAAGCCGGTGGCCCACAGGATGACGTCCGCCTTCAGGAAACTGCCATCGGCGCGGCGGACTCCGTCCGGTTCGATGGACGTGAACATGGGCTGCCGGTCAAGGACGCCGCGCTCCCGTGCTGCGCGGAGCGCCGGAGTCCAGATGAGTCCGGTCGCCGATACGACGCTTTGCGGCGGGAGGCCCCGGCGGACACGGTCCTCCACCAGGGCCACTGCGTCGTGCCCGGCCCGGGCATCGAAAGGGGCGTCCCGCCAGACCGGTTCCCGGCGCGTGAACCAGCTGGTGGACGTCACCCGGGAAATCTCGTCCAGCAGGCCGACGGCGGAGATGCCGCCGCCCACCACAATCACGTGCTTGCCCGTGAATTCAGCGGCGGAGACGTAGTCGGCAACGTGCAGCTGGCGGCCGCGGAATGAGGACCGGCCCGGGTAGATGGGCCAGAACGGGCGGCTCCAGGTGCCTGTGGCGTTGATGAGGGCCCTGGCGCTCCAGACGCCGTCGGACGTCTCCACCCTCAGCCGTCCGGCCGGGTCCTCGTCTTCCCGCCGGACAGCACGCACTTTGACGGGCCGGTGCACGGCAAGGCCCAGGGCGGCCTCGTAGCCGCCAAAGTAGCGGGTCAGGAATTGGGAGCTGGGCTCGGTTGGATCGACGTCCGGTTTGGGGATCCCCGGCAAGTCGCTGATTCCGTTGACCGTTGCCATGCGCAGGCTCTTCCACCGATGCCGCCAGGCACCGCCCGGACCGTCCTCGGCGTCGAGCACCGCAAAACCGAATCTCCGGCGCTGCAGGTGGTAGGCGGCGGACAGGCCGGCTTGGCCCGCCCCGATGACCACCACATCGGTCGGCTCAGGAATCACTCCCCAATGATAGTCGCGGAGGGCAGCACAGCCTTAGGGTGGGCCCATGGACACTGCGGGAGCCACCAAGGCCACGGGACATGCTGACCGGCTGGCAACAGCGTTGGGGGTGGTGCTGGGGACGGATCGGATCCCCTTGCGCCTGAGGGCCTGGGATGGCTCCGAGGCCGGGCCCGCGGACGCCCCGGTCTTGGAGTTCAGGTCACGCCGGGCACTCCGGCGGATGCTGTGGTCACCGGGGCAACTGGGACTGAGCCGGGCGTATGTAGCGGGTGAGATCGACGCTCCGGGAGACGTGTTCGCGGCCTTCGGGGCACTGAGCTCGGCAGGGAAGTTTGCCGAGCCCGGCCCCTTCCGTCCGCCCACTGCCCGCGAACTGTTGCTGCTGGCACGGACTGCGGTCAGGCTGGGCGCGGTGGGTCCCAACCCGGTTCCGCCGCCGGAGGAGGCCCGCATTGCACGGAAGGGCCGGATGCATTCCCGGGGCCGGGATTCTGCCGCCATCTCCCATCACTACGACGTCGGCAATGATTTCTATGCCCTGGTGCTGGGATCCTCCATGGTCTATTCCTGCGCGGTATGGCCGGCCGCCGGCGCGCCGGATCCGCAGGCGCCGGACGTGGGCCTGGACGCCGCGCAGGAGGCCAAACTGGACCTGGTCTGCCGCAAACTGGGCCTCCAGCCCGGGATGCGGGTCCTGGACGTGGGGTGCGGCTGGGGCAGCTTCGCCCTCCACGCGGCCGCCAGGTACGGGGTCAGCGTGGTGGGGGTGACGCTGTCGACGGAACAGGCCGCCCTGGCCGCCAAGCGGGCTGCAGATGCCGGCCTCACCGGCAGCGTGGAGATCCGGGTGCAGGACTACCGGGATGTGCACGACGGACCGTTCGACGCCATCAGCTCCATTGGCATGTCCGAGCACGTGGGCCGGGCCCAGACCCCCTCCTACGCCGCAGCGCTCTTCGGGCTGCTCAAGCCCGGCGGCCGGCTGCTGAACCACGCCATCTCCTGGAATGCCGGCCCCACCAGCCCCGATCCCGACTCGTTCATTCCCCGGTACGTTTTCCCCGATGGGGAAATGATCAGCCTGGGCGAGATGGTGGCCGCCTTGGAAACAGCCCGGTTCGAAGTCCTCGACGTCGAGGCCCTTCGCCGCCACTATGCCCTGACCCTCCGGGCCTGGGTCCGGCGGCTGGAAGAGAACTGGGACGAAGCTGTAGCCCTCGCCGGGGCGGGGCGCGCCAGGGTATGGCGCCTCTACATGGCGGCCAGCGCCCTGGGCTTCGAAAACGGGCTGACCGGCGTCAACCAGGTCCTTGCCCGCCGGCCGGGCGGGGCTGAGCCGCCACTGCGCCGCCACGACTGGTTGTGACACCAGGCCCGGATGGGCGGCTAAGCCACTGGCGACGGGCCTCCCGGCTGGGTGTAATGCTGGGTCTGCTCGATCTGCACGACCTTCGGGTCGGTCTCATCGGCGGCGTAGTCCGTGGGCCGCGTCAGGTCCTCCCCCGTCCGGACCTTCAGTGCCCGCAGCACCACAGTCAGGACGACGGCGACCACCAGGTTGAGCGCGAACGCGGACACCGCGATGTACACGCTGAAGTCCGTCCCCGGGAAGGCGGCCACCGAGCCACCAAAGTGCGCCTTGGTGACAGGGTTGACCACGTTATAGGCGGAGACTGTTCCGAACACGATGCCCACTGCCCAGCCGGCCAGGAGGGCCCACCGGTCGAACCAGCGGGTGTACAGGCCGGCCACTACCGCCGGGAACGTTTGCAGGATCCAGATGCCGCCCAGCAGCTGCATGTTGATGGCGGCGGACTGGTCCATGGCGATGACGAAGACCAGTGCGCCCACCTTCACCACCAGGGAGACGATCTTGGATACTTTCGCTTCGGTCCTGGCGTCCACGTCGGGCCGGATGAAGTCGCGGTAGATGTTGCGGGTGAACATGTTCGCGGCGGCGATCGACATGATCGCTGCCGGCACCAGGGCACCGATGGCGATGGCGGCCAGCGCGATTCCCGCGAACCAGGCCGGGAAGTGGTCAAGGAACAACTGAGGGACCACCAGCTGCGGGTTGACCGATCCATCCAGGTCGATGGGCTTGGTCCCGGCCTGGATGGCAACGAATCCCAGCAGGGCCAGGAAGCCGAGCATCAGCGAATACAGCGGGAGGATCGCGGCGTTGCGGCGGATGGTGTTCCGTGCCTTCGAGGCCAGCACGGCCGTCACGGAGTGCGGGTACATGAACAGTGCCATGGCTGAACCAAGGGCGAGTGACCAGTATGCGGAGTAGTTGGCGGCGCCTGGAATGAAGACGCCGGCCGGCTTGCCCGTGGCCTGGTTGACGGTGCCCAGTTTGGCCTGCGCGGAATTGAAGATCGTGTCCCAGCCACCAAACTTGATGGGCAGGTAGATCACGGCCACGATGACGGCGAGGTAGATCAGCAGGTCCTTGACCACGGCGATCATCGCCGGTGCACGCAGCCCCGAGGTGTACGTGTAGGCGGCCAGGACCACAAAAGCCAGGATCAATGGCAGGTCGGTCAACAGCACGTTGCCGGAGCTGCCCAGGCCCAGGACCGTGAGCACCGCCTTGATGCCGACAAGCTGCAGCGCGATATACGGCATGGTGGCTACGATTCCGGTGACTGCCACCGCCAGGGAAAGCCAACGGCTGCCGTACCGGCCGCCCACGAAGTCGGCCGAGGTGACGTAGCCGTGGCGGTGGGAGACCGACCACAGCCGGCTCATGATGATGAAGATGATCGGGTAGAGGACGATCGTGTAGGGGACGGCGAAGAAGCCGCTGACCGCGCCCGTGGCCCACATGGCCGCCGGGACCGCCACAAAGGTGTAGGCGGTGTAAAGGTCCCCGCCCAGCAGGAACCAGGTGATCCAGGTTCCGAACCCGCGGCCGCCCAGGCCCCACTCGTCAAGGCTGTGCAGGCCCTCCACTTCGGATCCGCGCCGCCACTTGGCAGCGAGGAACCCCATCACGGCCACGACGACGAACAGCAGCACAACGATGACCAGGGCGGTCCAGTTGATTTCGCGCCCGTTCATGGCCGGTCCCCTCCCCGGCCGGGCCGGGCGGAGGCGCCACCCGCCCTCGGCGGGCCGCCGGCCCGTGCCTCAGCCCGCCGTCGTCGGTCTTCCCTGGTGACCAGCCAATAGGCTGTGCCGGTCAGCACGGCGGAAATTGGCACCCATGCCAGCTGGTACCAGTAGAAAAACGGCATGCCGCCCAGCCGGGGTGCGTCAAAGGAGTACAGCTGCGGCATCAGCGGGAGGAGAATGGCTGCCGCCAGCAGGAGGCCGGCCCCAATATACGGAGCCGGCCTGGCCGGTCCCCGGATGGCTGTGTCACGCGACAGCGGCGTTCCGCGGGGAACCCCTTCGCCATTCGCACCGTAGCCGGAATCATTCGCCTGGGACATCTGCGACCTCCTCGTCAGCGACGTCCCGGGGCTGGACTCTGGTGAATGAAGACCAGCGGCGGGACGCTGTGCCCTCCATGATCAGTTGTACGCCGGTTTGACCTGCGCGGGAAGGGTTTTGCACCGGGGCCGGCCCGCTTCCAGGGAGCAATGAAAAAGGGAACCATCACCAGGTGATGGTTCCCTTTTTCCTACTTTGCACGGTGGAGCTGAGGGGACTCGAACCCCTGACCCCCTGCATGCCATGCAGGTGCGCTACCAGCTGCGCCACAGCCCCGTACTTCGCGTCCCTTCGGTCGATTTCCCCGGAGCAACCTGACCAGAGTAATGCACTTTTCCGCTGGACGCCAATCGGGCTTTTCCCGCGGCACCGGCGGCGATTGACCGCCGCCGGAAGCTGACGGCGGCTGCCGTGAACACAGCAGTACAAAAAAATCCGCCGGAACCGTGATGGTTCCGGCGGATGTCCGGTGGAGCTGAGGGGACTCGAACCCCTGACCCCCTGCATGCCATGCAGGTGCGCTACCAGCTGCGCCACAGCCCCGGAATGTTGCCGCTCCGAGAAGCTTTGTTCGGGGTCTCCCCCGAAGCAACTCAAATATCTTAGAACAGCAATTCCGAAAATTCCAAATCGGGAATATTCAGGGATCTGGCGTCTCGCCTACTCGCCGTCGGCCACCGCACCGGCCTGGGCGGGGACGTCGTCGCCGAGCTGCAGGTCCACCACCGGGCAGTCCTTCCAGAGCCGCTCGAGGGCGTAGAACACGCGGTCTTCCTCGTGCTGGACGTGGATGACGATGTCCGAGTAATCCAGGAGCACCCACCGGCCACCGGAGCGGCCCTCGCGGCGCACCGGGCGGAGGTCCTGCTTGGCAAGTTCTTCCTCGATGCCGTCCACTATCGCGTTGACCTGGCGTTCGCTGGGTGCAGAGGCGATGAGGAAGACGTCGGCCAGGGCCAGCCGTTCGCTCACGTCAAGGGCCACGATGTCGTGGGCTATCTTGTCAGCGGCAGCCTTGGCGGCCGTACGGGCCATGGCGATGGACGTTTGTGTTGCAGTCACGGGACTCCTTGTTTGGGTAAAGTGTTTGTTGCCGCTGGTGGGATCAGCGGGACATGCCGGTGACGATCAGGATGATGCCGGCAACCAGTGCCAGGATCCCGAACGCGAGGATGCAGAACTGGAGGACCCGGTTGCGCCGCGCCCTGGTGAGCCCTGCTGTTGCGGCGTCCAGCGGATCAAGGCCGTAGGCGGACCGTGCGGGTACCCGGGGCAGGTCTTCGAAGAGGTCTTCGGACTGGCCCTCCGGCCGCGCAGCCGGTTTGGGCCGGCCGGCCGCCTTTGCGGCCGCTTCGGCCCTGGCAATCACCTGGGACCGGCCGGTGCCGGACTCGGCTGGCGCTGCTTTGGTACGGGCTGCCGGCCGGCGTTTGCCGCCAGCCTGGACCTTCGTACCGGGCCGGGTGGTGACCGGAACATGCGAAGTTGCCGGCGGTTTCATCACCGGGCGCTCCACGCCGGGCACCTGGACGAACTCAAGCGGCGTGACCATGGCAAGGTTGCTGGCAGTGGATGGGCCGGATTGGTCCTGGGTGCCCGCAGCCGCTGCCTGCTTCGCTGGATCCGCGGCCTGGGCCTGGCCTCCCGCCTGTTCGGCGAGTTTTTGCCGGGCCATCGCCCGCCGGTTCATGACAGCGGCCCTCTCGGCCAGCGCGATCTGTTCGGCGAGGATTTCCGGGTCCACCGCTTCGGGGTCCTGGGAGGCGATGTGCTCCATTTTGGCGATCTGGTTCCGCGCCTGTGCGGCGATGAGGGCCCGTGCTTCCAAGGCCTGCTCCACGGTCATGCCGTCCGGGGCGGAACTGCCGGCTTCCGTCGTAGGTCCCGGGTTGACGGTGTCACCTGGCGCACTGTTCTTTCCGCCGGCGGGCTTGGCCGTGGGCGCAGGCGCTCCGGCGGCCGGCGGGGAGGTTGGGCCGGCCGCGGGTGGAACCACTGGATTCGCGGCCGTCAGTGCCTGCTCCTTGAGCTGCTGCAACCGCAGCTGGCGCCGGGTGGGCGGACCGCCGGCGGACAGCTGCCCCTCCTTCTCTTCGAGCTCCTTGATGGTGCGCAATGCGGCGCGGTCGCGGGCACGGATCTGGGATGAGCGCTGGGGGGCGGACTGGCTTGGAACAGCCTCTGGACGCGCAGCAGGCTCGGCGCTTGCGGTCAAAGCAGGGCGGACCGCAGGGTCCTGCGCGGCAGGTGCCCGCCTGGCAGGTTCGGGCGCACCCTCGGCCGGCCGATTCGCGGCAGGCGGGCGTTGCTCCGTGGTGGCCGGGGTGCCCTGTTGGGCGTCCCTGGCCTTCCGGAGTTCCCGGCGGCTGCGGATGGGAGGCTGTTCCTGACTCATTGAGAACTCATTCAGTACTGGCTGGTTCGCGTGCTTCGGAAAGTGGTTCATCCGCGCCTGCCGGCGGATCGGCATAGAGGTCGTACTTGGCGATGTACTGCACCACCCCGTCCGGGACCAGATACCACACCGGATGGTTCGCTGCCACGCGGGCACGGCAATCCGTGGACGAAATGGCCATGGCAGGCACTTCCAGGAGACTGACGTCCTTACGGCCCATCCCGTCCAGGACGTGCCCCGGGCGGGTGACTCCCACGAAGTGGGCCAGCGACCAGAGCTCGTCAATGTCTTTCCAGGACAGGATTTGCGCCAAGGCGTCAGCACCCGTGATGAAGAACAAGTCGGCGTCCGGCCGCTGGGCCCGGAGGTCGCGCAGGGTGTCGATGGTGTACGTGGGACCCGGCCGGTCCACGTCGACCCTGCTGACGGTGAAACGTGGATTGGAGGCCGTGGCGATCACGGTCATCAGGTAACGGTGCTCAGGCTCGCTGACCTGTTTATGGGACTTTTGCCATGGCTGCCCGGTAGGCACGAAGACCACCTCGTCGAGGTCGAATTCGGCCGCGACCTCGCTGGCCGCCACCAGGTGCCCATGGTGGATGGGATCGAACGTCCCACCCATGACACCAAGCCGCAGCCTTCCCCGGGCACCATTGCGGTGCAGGTTGTGCGAAATGTTAGTGGCCCTGCCCGCGATCGTGCTTGTTGGGGTGCTGGCGGTGCGGATCCGCGTGCTCTTCGGTGGCCGCGTGCCGGTTGCCCAGGTTGTTGTAGGACAGCGTGATGAACATCAGGACCACCAGGATGGCGAACATTGACACGCCGAAGACCCACGGCTCTGCCAGCAGCGGGGCGGGCTCCTCATGGGCTGCGTCGCCTGCCGCGGCGATGGACGTGACGATCTGCTGGAGCAGCATTTTCTCCCCTATGGTCAAGGATTTTCAGGCAGCGGAACCTTCCGCTGCTTTCTAAGGTTCTGGTCTATGTTACCGCGTTGCTACCCGCGGACCTGGCCTTCGCCCTGGACAATCCACTTCGTGGTGGTCAGCTCGGTCAGTCCCATCGGGCCGCGGGCGTGCAGCTTCTGGGTGGAGATCCCCACCTCGGCGCCCAGGCCGAGTTCACCGCCGTCGGTAAAGCGTGTGGAGGCGTTGACGATGACCGCTGCGGAATCCACCTCTGCGATGAACCGTTCAGCGTTGGCGAGGTTGTTGGTGAGGATCGCTTCGGTGTGGCCCGTGGACCATGTGCGGATGTGCTGCACGGCTTCGTCGAGGCTGTCCACCATGGCCACGGCAAGGTCCAGGTCCATGTATTCCGTGGCCCAGTCTTCGTCCGTGGCCGGCTCCGCGTCGATCCCGGCGGGCAAGGCTGCACCGATCCGTTGGTCCACATGCAATCGGACCCCGGCGTTTCGAAGGGCTGTTGCGACGGCGGGCAGCACGGTCGCGCCGGAGTGGACCAGCAGGGTTTCGACGGTGTTGCAGACGCTGGGCCGCTGGGTCTTGGCGTTGAGCAGGATCTCCACCGCCATGGTCTCGTCAGCGGATTCGTCCAGGAAGATGTGGACGTTTCCCTCTCCCGTCTCGATGACCGGCACGGCGGAATTGGTCACCACCGTCTGGATGAGGTCGCGGCCGCCGCGGGGAATCAACACGTCCACCCGGCCGCGGGCCTTCATCAGGACATTGGCGCCGGCGCGGCCGAACTGGTCCACGGTCTGGACGGCGTCGGCCGGCAGGCCTACGGATTCGAGGGCTTCGCGCAGTACCCGCACCAGGACCTGGTTGGTGGCTTCTGCTGCACTGCCGCCGCGCAGGATGACGGCGTTGCCGCTCTTGAGCGCCAGGCCGGCGATGTCCACAGTGACGTTGGGGCGTGCTTCGTAAATGGCTGCCACAACGCCCATGGGCACGTTGACCTGGCGGAGGCGCAGTCCGTTGGGGAGGGTTTGGCCGCGGACAACGTTGCCCACGGGGTCCGGGAGGTTGGCCAGGTTCTCGAGGGCCGCCACCAGGCCGTCAACACGGCTTTCGGTGAGGGTGAGCCGGTCCAGGAGCGCTTTGGAGGTGCCGTTGTCCCGGCCGCGCCGGACATCCATGGCATTGGCTGCGAGGATTGCCTGCACGTTCTCCTGCAGGGCCGCGCCCACGGCGCGGAGGCCGCGGTCCTTCCATGCCCGGTTGGCGGTGGCCATGCCGCGGGCGGCGTGGCGGGATCGGTCCGCGATGGCGTGGACTGCCGCTTCGACGTCCGCTGCGGCGGCCGGCACCCCTGTCTCCTGTCCTGCCGCCGGGCCCGTCTGCGCGTGGTCAGCAGTGGTTCCGGTATCAACGGCAGCGTGGATCAGGGCGTCAGTCATAGTCCAAGTTTAGGCGAGCCGGGGGCCTGGACCAGCACCAGGTCATCTACATGAACAACTTCGCGGTCATAGCCGCTGCCGAGTTCCTCGCCCAGCTCCCTCGTGGAGCGCCCCAGCATGTGCGGCAGCTCCTGGGATGAGTAGTTCACCAGTCCCCGGGCAACTACGGTGCCGTCGGCACCGGCCAGTTCGACGGCGTCGCCCGCTTCAAAGTCGCCATGCACCGCTGAGATGCCCGCCGGCAGCAAGGACGTGTGATGGTGGCGCACGGCCCGCACCGCGCCGTCGTCCAGGACCAGGCGGCCCTGCACGGACGCGACATGTGCCAGCCAGAGGAGGCGGACGGGCTTGCGCGAGCCGTTCACGGAGAACCAGGTGCCGACGTCCTCGCCGTTCAGGGCGGCGGCGGCGTTGGGCGTGGATGTCACCAGCGCGTGGATGCCGGAGCCTGCCGCCATGCTGGCGGCTTCCACCTTGGTCATCATTCCTCCGGTGCCCACCCCGGCCTTGCCTGCTTTGCCAATGGACACGCCCTCGAGGTCCTGCGCTCCGGTGACCAGCGGGATGCGCTTGGCACCGTGGGCCGGCGGACCGTCGTAGAGGGCGTCGACGTCGGACAGCAGCACAAGCGCGTCGGCGCGCACCAGGTGTGCCACCAGGGCGGCGAGCCGGTCGTTGTCGCCGAAGCGGATCTCGTGGGTGGCCACGGTGTCGTTTTCGTTCACGACGGGGACCACTCCGAGGCTGAGCAGCCGGTCCATGGCGCGGAGGGCGTTGGTGTGCTGGCTGCGGCGCATCAGGTCCTCGGCCGTGAGCAGGACCTGGCTGACAGTGACGCCGTGGGCGCCAAACGCCTGGGTGTAACGGGCCATCAGGAGGCCCTGGCCCACGCTGGCCGCCGCCTGCTGGGTGGCCAGGTCCCGGGGACGCTTTTCCAACCCCAGCGGGGCCAACCCGGCGGCGATGGCGCCGGAGGAGACCAGGATGATTTCGGCACCCGCGTTGCGCTTGGCGGCGAGGGCGTCGGCCAGCGCGGTGAGCGACTCCTCGGAAATGCCGCCCTTGATGCTGGTCAGTGAGGAGGACCCCACCTTCACCACGATGCGGCGGGCATCTGCCAGCAGGCTTCTGTCCGCGGAGCCCGCAACCGGCGCCGCGTCCACGACCCTAGAGGTCATCGTCCGCTTCCATTCCACTGTCCTGGACGGGGCGGGCAGCACGGCGTCCGCTGACGGACTCGGTCCAGATACCGGCTTTGCGCTCGGCCTCGAGTTCGGCACGGGCGGCGGCTTTGGCGTCGCGGCGTTCCTGCTGTTCCTCACGCTTCTGGCTGCGCGTGGGGCGGTCGCCGATATCGGCGAACCGGACGTCCGTGCCACGGGGTGAAGCCAGGAGTTCCGCGCCTGCCATCATGGTGGGCTCCCAGTCGAAGACAACGCCGTCGTCCTCGCCAATGACCACGGTATCCCCCGGCTTGGCGCCCTGCTTGAACAGTTCGGTTTCCACGCCCAGCTTGGCCAGCCGGTCGGCAAGGTAGCCGATGGCTTCCTCGTTGGTGAAGTCGGTCTGCTTGACCCAGCGCTCGGGCTTCTCGCCGAGGACACGGAACAGCGGCTCCAGGTTCTTTTCCTCGCGGCGGATCTTGAACCCGGTTTCATTGACGGCGCGCGGCCGGAGCACGACCGGCTGGACCTTGGGAGGTTCGGCGGCGACGGCGTCGCGGGCGGCTTGGACAATTTCGGCCATGGCGAAGCCGAGCTGGCGCAGGCCCTCGTGGCTGGTGGCGGAGACCTCGAAGACGCGGTAGCCGCGCGATTCCAGTTCCGGGCGCACGAATTCTGCCATGTCTTTGCCGTCGGGCAGGTCCACTTTGTTCAGTGCGACGAGGCGGGGGCGGTGGTTGAGGGGGACCACTTGGCCGTCGGAGCCTGCGTAGCTCATGTCCACCGCGTACTTTTCGAGTTCGCCTTCGATGATGGCGAGGTCCGAGAGTGGATCGCGGTCGGATTCGAGCGTGCCGCAGTCGAGCACATGCACCAGGGCGGCGCAGCGCTCAACGTGGCGCAGGAAGTTGTGCCCGAGGCCCTTGCCTTCGCTGGCGCCTTCAATCAGGCCGGGGACATCGGCAATCGTGAAGCGGACGTCGCCTGCCTGGACGACGCCCAGGTTGGGGATGAGGGTGGTGAAGGGATAATCGGCGATCTTGGGCCGGGCGGCAGACATCGCGGCGATCAGGCTGGACTTGCCCGCGGACGGGAATCCCACCAGCGCGATGTCTGCAATGGACTTCAGTTCCAGGACCACATCGCGGGATTCGCCTTCGATTCCCAGCAGGGCAAAACCGGGAGCACGGCGTTTCTGGGAGGACAGGGCTGCGTTGCCGAGTCCGCCGATGCCGCCGGCGGCGGCCACATATTCGGTGCCTTCACCCACCAGGTCGGCCAGAACGGTGCCGTCCTTGGACTTGACCACGGTGCCGTCCGGAACGGGAAGGACCAGGGTTTCGCCGTTCTTGCCACCGCGCCAGTCGCCCATGCCGGGTCCGCCGTTGCTGGCGTGCCGGTGCGGCGCGTGGTGGTAGTCGAGGAGGGTAGTGGTCTGGTGGTCCACCCGGAGGATCACGTCGCCGCCGTTGCCGCCGTTACCGCCGTCGGGCCCGCCAAGGGGCTTGAACTTCTCACGGTGGACGGAAACGCATCCATGGCCGCCGGTACCGCCGGATACATGCAGTACTACCCGGTCTACAAAGCTGGCCACGTGGATCTCCTCAGATGCTGTTCAAGCGGCGCCCGGGGACGCCACAACGATTGTAATGCGGTTAAAAGAACAGTGGAGCGGGCCCTCAGGCCCGCTCCACCGCTTCAATACTGGTTGTTACTCTGCGGCTGCAGCAGCAACGATGTTGACCACGCGACGTCCGCGGCGGGTGCCGAATTCAACGGCGCCCGGGGTCAGTGCGAACAGGGTGTCGTCACCGCCACGGCCTACGCCGGCGCCCGGGTGGAAGTGGGTGCCACGCTGGCGGACGATGATCTCGCCTGCGGAAACGACCTGGCCGCCGAAGCGCTTGACGCCGAGGTACTGTGCGTTGGAATCGCGACCGTTGCGAGTGGAGCTCGCGCCCTTTTTATGTGCCATCTGGAATGCCTGCCTCTAAATTCTGGGGAATCTGTTGAAATGCCTGAACAGTAACCGGTGGTTACTTGATGCCGGTGATCTTGACCTTGGTCAGTTCCTGGCGGTGACCCTGGCGCTTCTTGTAGCCGGTCTTGTTCTTGAACTTCTGGATGACAATCTTAGGACCACGCAGGTCCTGGAGGATTTCAGCCGTAACAGTTACCTTGGCCAGGTCCTTGGCTGCGGAGGTGACCTTGTCACCGTCAACCAGGAGCAGTGCGGGCAGCTCAATGGTGCTGCCGGCTCCACCGGCGACGCGGTTCAGGGTAACGAAGTCTCCAACGGAAACCTTCTCTTGGCGGCCGCCTGCGCGGACAATCGCGTACACCACTTGGGAACTCACTTCTCTCGACGTTTATAACAAAATTTGCGTGCGGAACCGACTCAATAAAAGCCTGGTTTCTCGCTGTGCCTCAACGCCGTGGGGTCATAACCCAAGTGTTGGCGTAAGCACCGAAGATCCAGAATACGCTAAATCCGTCTCCAGCCGCAAATGAGGCTGGTTCCGGAGGGCCGGCTGTGATAGTAACCACAGCATGGCATGCAGCGCCGCAACCGTGCGTATCCATTGTAGCCGGGGCGCCGCCGTTGGACGTCAGGAGTGAATGCGCGGCGCGTCGAAGAATTCCACTTCGAGCCGGCAGGACTGCTTGAACGCCGTGACCATGGCGGCCTGTTCATGGTCGGAGGCCTTCCGTCCGGCCGCATCCACCATGGCGATGGCCTGCCGGGTGGCCTCGGCGAAGCCCTCGTCGGCATAGGTGCGGAGCCACGCGGCGTACGCGTGCCCGTCCGGTTCGCCCGCCGCGAGGAACCGGGCGTGCAGTGTCCTGCCAACCTCGGCGTAGAGCCAGAAGCAGGGCAGGACGGCGGCGGCAAGGACGGCATAGCTGCCCGACGCCGAGACGGCTGTGAGGTGGTCAACGTAGGACTTGGTGACGGGTCCCAGGCCTGTCTGCCCGGGCCGGGTGCTGAGCCATGAGCGGTGCAGTTCCGATTCAACCTCCAGGCACTGCCGGGCCGAGCCTGCCCAGAACAGCTGCTCCTCTTCGGAGGGGGCCAGGGAACTGGCGCGGGCCAGGACCCGGGAGTAGCCGTTCAGGTATTGGGCGTCCTGGGCCAGATAGTAGGCAAAGTCCTTTTCCGCCAGTTCGCCGGAGACCAGGCCTTGGATGAAGTCCAGGGCGTAAATATCCGCCAGGTCCTGCCGGGCTTCGGCCCAGAGCCTGGCCGCGAAGCCGCCTTCCGGCAGGTGGGGCCGCACATGGTGGAAGTGGTGCACGGGCCCGTTCCCGTGGCCGACCTCCAGCCTGCCGGAATCCTCAAGCGCTCCGGCCAGCCAGGGCTTGACCGTCCGCAGCGACCCTTCCCAGTCGCCCAACCGGGCCTGGACCGTGGCCATGGCAGAGGACAGCGAACAACCCGTCCCGTGGCTGTTGCGGGTGTTGACGCGGGGGCCGGGCACTTCCACCACGTCCCGGGCCAGCACACCGGCGGTGTTCACCAGGGCGTCCGGGCAGCCTTCGCCTGACAGGTGTCCGCCTTTTACCAGGACGGTGGCGCCGGTGGCATCCGCCAGGCGCCTGCCCTGGTCCAGCGCACCTTCCCAGTCCCCCGCTGGCTCTTCGCCCACCAGCATGGCCAGTTCGGGCAGGTTGGGGGTGATGAGGTGGGCAAGCGGAAGCAGGTCGCGGAGGGCGGCTTCGGCGGTTTCCTTCAGCAGGCGGTCGCCGCTGGTGGCCACCATCACCGGGTCCAGGACTACGACGGCGGGACGCACCTTGTCGAGCCATTGCTGGACCGTGCGGATCACCGCTTCGTCGCCGAGCATGCCGATCTTGACGGCGTCGATGGTGATGTCGTCGCTGACGGCATCGAGCTGCTGCGCCAGGAACGCAGCAGGCGGGACGTGGACGGCCACAACGCCACGGGTATTTTGCGCCGTCAGTGCCGTGATGGCGGCCATGCCATATCCGCCGTGCGCTGCAATGCTCTTCAGGTCCGCTTGGACTCCTGCTCCGCCGGAAGGATCAGAGCCCGCAATGGAGAGGACGCGTGGGATATCGCGCCCCGCAGGGGTCCCGGAGGAGTCAGTGGAGGCACTTGGCAGGGGCATGGAGAGGGTCGAAGACAACAGACATCCCTTCGCCGGTACTAGCCGGACAGGTTCAACGGGTGTGGATCTCAGCCGGCCTTCTGCGCGGCACCCCGTGTCGGTTTCCCAGCCTAGCCGGTGGCGCGGTACCGGGCTAAAGGTGACAGCGGCCGGATGCAGGAAGTCCCCGCCCCGTGGACTGTTCCCCCTGTACTTTCGGGGGGAATGGTCCACGAGACGGGGACTTCACCTAGCGACGCCGTGGTCTGCCGGAATTTAGAGCTCCGAAGCCGGGACGCCCACGCCGAGGATGATGGGTTCCTCGGAACGCTTGCCGCTATCAGCGGGCTGCTGGTTCGCGGGCTCGGGGGCCTTGGCTGCGTGCGAGTGCCCGGTAGTTGCGGCTTGGACGTTCTCATGGTGCTGGACGGCGGTTTCGTTCGCGGCGCCCTGGGCTCGGCTGGCGGCCCGGTGGCGGCGCGGCCTGCGCTGCCTTGTCTGCTCCAGCGTGTGGTCGGAGTAGTCCTTTTCAGCCGGTGCTTCCGCGGCCCGCGAAGGGGCTTCGCCGCCCTGCGGCCGGGGCTCCTGTGCGGCCTGTTCCGGTGCCGGTTCAGCCGCTGCAGGATTTTTCGGAGCGTCCTCGACGGCGGAAACCGGCTGGCCGAGGTGCGCGAATGCTTCCGCGAGCCGGTCCAGCGTCAGGGCGGGCTTGGGCTGCTGCTCCTCCGCGTGCTCCACGAACGGAAGCGGGACTTTCTCGCCGCCGAACGTCAGGACCGCCGCGGGACGCCCGTGCGTATCGGCGTCGTGCCTTTCCCCGTCAGCTGCCGGTGCAGGCTGGACCGGTGCTTGCGGGGCCGTAGCCTGCTCCGCCGGCGCGTGCCGGGCAGCTGCCAGCTCGTCGTCGTGGAGGTGCGCCGCGTGGGCCGCCGCGGCGATGTTGGCCAACGCAAGCCGGGTGGCTTCAGCCTTGGCGTGCCGCTCGGCGTCACCGGGATCCGGCTGCACAGTGTGCACGTGCACTGCCGGCGCCGGTACTGCCTCGGCCTGCTGGCCGCCGCGTCCACGGCGGCGCTTCCGCTCGGGGCGTGCACCGGGCTGGCCGGCATCGGTCCGCTGTCCGTCGGGGCGGTGGGCCTCCCCGCGGGCTTCGGGACGGTTGTCGGCGCGCTGGACGTGGTGTTCGGCCGCCACGATGTTGGCGCGGCGGTGCTCCACAGGATCGTCATGGGTCACGACGCCGCGTCCGGCACACGCCTCGCATTGCTCGCCGAAGACTTCCAGCAGGCCCGTGCCCATGCGCTTGCGGGTCATCTGGACCAGGCCCAGGGACGTGACCTCGGCAACCTGGTGCTTGGTCCGGTCGCGGCCCAGGCACTCGACGAGGCGGCGCAGGACCAGGTCCCGGTTGGATTCGAGCACCATGTCGATGAAGTCGATCACGATGATGCCGCCAATATCGCGCAGCCTCAGCTGGCGCACCACTTCCTCGGCAGCTTCGAGGTTGTTCTTGGTGACGGTTTCCTCGAGGTTGCCGCCGCTGCCGGTGAACTTGCCGGTGTTGACGTCCACCACGGTCATGGCTTCGGTCCGGTCGATGACCAGGGATCCGCCGGAGGGCAGGAACACCTTGCGCTCGAGTGCCTTGTGGATCTGCTCATCGATCCGCCAGGCGGAGAAGATGTCCTGGTCCTTGGTCCACTTCTCGAGGCGGCCCACCAGGTCCGGGGCGACGTAGGTGACGTAGGCCTCGATGGTGTCCCAGGCTTCCTCGCCGGAGACGATCAGCTTGGAGAAGTCCTCGTTGAAGACGTCGCGGACCACCTTGATGGTCAGGTCAGGTTCGCCGTACAGCAGTTCGGGGGCAAGGACCTTGGTGGAGGTGGACTGGCTTTCGATGCCTTCCCACTGTGCGCGCAGCCGGTTGATGTCGTGCGTGAGTTCCTCTTCGGAGGCGCCCTCTGCGGCGGTGCGGACGATGACACCGGCGTGTTCGGGGAGGCGGTCCTTGAGGATGCGCTTGAGGCGGTTGCGTTCGACGTCCGGCAGTTTGCGGGAAATGCCGGTCATGGAGCCGCCGGGCACGTACACCAGGTAGCGTCCGGGCAAGGAGATCTGGCTGGTGAGGCGGGCGCCCTTGTGGCCCACAGGGTCCTTGGTCACCTGGACCAGGACAGTGTCGCCGGACTTCAGGGCGTTTTCGATCCGGCGCTGCTTGCCTTCGAGGTTGACGGCTTCCCAGTTGACCTCGCCGGCGTAGAGCACGGCGTTGCGGCCGCGTCCGATGTCCACGAAAGCGGCTTCCATGGACGGCAGCACGTTCTGGACCTTGCCCAGGTAGACGTTGCCGATCAGCGAGTCCTGCTGGGTCTTGGACACGAAGTGCTCAGCCAGGACGCCGTCTTCGAGGACGCCGATCTGGATTCTGTCGTCGCGCTGCCGGACGATCATCTGGCGGTCCACGGATTCGCGGCGGGCCAGGAACTCGGCTTCGGTGATCACGGTGCGGCGGCGGCCGGTATCGCGGGATTCGCGGCGGCGCTGCTTCTTGGCCTCAAGGCGGGTGGAGCCCTTGACGCTGGTGACCCGGTTGTTGACCGGCGCTTCGCTGACCGCGCGCGGCGCACGGACCCTCGTCACCGTGTTGGGCGGATCGTCGCCTTCCCCACCGGTCAACTCCAGGTCCTGGTCACCGCGGCGGCGGCGGCGGCGACGGCGGGAGGTCACGCCGTCTTCCAGTGGCCCGTTGGCGTCCTCGTCGGCTTCGTCTTCGGCATCGGCGTCATCGGTGCCGCCCTCGACGTCTTCATCTGTCCGCTCGCCGATGCGGCTGCGGCCACGGCGGCCACGGCTGCGGCGCCGGCGGCGGCTGGCGGAATCGTCTGCGTCGTCGGTCTCTTCCTCGTCGGTCTCTTCCGCCGCGGGCGTTGCGGGGCGGACCACGGTGCTCAGGTCCGGCGCCTGGAAGAGGACTGACGTGGGGGAACCTGGTTCCAGGAACAGCGAACCAAAGGGGCTTGCTGCCGCCGTGGACGCGGCGTCGCTTCCGGCCTCGGGAGCTGCAGGTGCGGCGGCGGGCTCCTGTGCCTGCACCGGCGCCTGCGGGACCTCCTCGACCGCGGGGGCGGCGGCTTCCGGGGCAGCAACAGACGCCTCGGGGGTTTCCTCCGTTGCGGTTTCCTCCACGGCGTCCTGCACCGGAGCGGCGGCAGCAGCTTCCGCCGCTGCAGTTTCCGGGGCCGGAGCCGGGGAAGCGACCTTGCGGGTGGCTACCCGACGGCGGCGCACAGGCTTCGTTTCGACGTCCGCCTCGGCATCCGGGGCGGGGCCGGCAGCCGGGGCCTCATCGGCCGGCGCCGGTGCGGATACCTCAACTGCGGCAACGGCTGCGGCGGTGGTGGACGCAGCGTCGTCGGCGAACGCGGGCAGGGGTTCGGCGGCGTCGGCTTTCTTCCGGGCGCGGGTGCGGCGGGCCGGGGCCTTCTTCTCCGCGGCTGGTTCTTCCACCGGCGCGTCGGCCGCAGGCTCTGGTGCGGCAGCTTCGTCCGCTACGGCTTCGGCAGCCTTGGGCGCCGCCTTGCGCCGGACCCTTGGAGCCCTCTTCGGTGCAGCAGCGGCCTCCGGGGCCACTGCTTCGTCGTTAACGGCCAGTTCTCGATCAATATCCATATGTGGCTACACTCCTGCCCCTGACGTACCGCCACATCCGGCACCCATTGGGGCACATATTGTCAAAACCCGCAGGCGTTGACAGAAGTCAAATGGATGCTCCCGGGTTCGCACCGTCATTGGGGTGCGGCAGCCCACAGGAGCCGGTGGATGTTCTGAAACCCGTTGTTCTGCGTGCCACAACCAGGTGCCGCTCAATGGAGTCGCGGGAGTGCCGGAGAATTCCGAAGCCTGCCCTGCTCATCATTGGCGGTCTTGGGAACAAACCACCGGACCGGAGTCCGAATGTGGATCGGCTTCCAGCCACGTTCATTCTCTCATACCCGGGCCGGATCGCCGCGGAGGCCCGCGCTGCTCCTGCCTTCCTGGGTGGCGGGACCAGCCACCGGCGTTACAATCAGGCACAGGAGCACCGGATGAAAAGGACGCCACACCCATGCCCAGCATCTCCCCCGTCAGCGCCCACGAAAGCGATCGAGCCGTTGCGCCGCGCACCGCTGCTGCCGAAAACCTTCCCCGGATGACCCGGAACCGGCCGTTCGGCTGGCTTCTGGTCATCACTGGAATCGTGGGATGGCTTGCCTCCGGAACCCTTGTCCTGGAGAAGCTCGAGGTTCTCAAGGACCCCAACCACACCACCGTCTGCGATGTGAATCCGTGGATCTCATGCGGCCAGGTCATGCAGACCTGGCAGAGTTCACTGTTCGGGTTCCCCAACATGTTCATCGGAATCGTGGCCTTCGCCATCATCATTACCGTGGGCATGGCCCTGCTCGCCGGCGCCACCTTCGCCCGCTGGTACTGGGTTGGCCTGCAGGCGGGCGTCACGCTGGGCTTCGCATTCGTCGTGTGGCTGTGGTCCCAGGCCCTGTACTCCATCCACATCCTGTGCCCGTTCTGCATGATCGTGTGGTCGGCCATGATCCCGCTCTTCGTCTGGACCACCATCAGGAACATCACGGCAGGAGTGATCCCCCTGCCCGCCCGGGCAACCCGCATCCTCGGTGACTCCGGCTGGATCATCACGGCGCTGCTGTATGTTGCCGTCATCGCCACCATCTTTTTTGCGTTCATCCAGGTGTTCGCAGGTACCTCCGGCTTCTAGGCCGCAGACGAAAGAAGCCCTTGGTTCCGAAGAACCAAGGGCTTCTTGCTGTTCCGGGGCCTGTCAGCCCTGGAACCAGATCTTGATCTCGCGCCCGGCGGATTCGGTGGAGTCCGAGCCGTGCACCAGGTTCTGCTGGACCTTCAGGCCCCAGTCGCGGCCGAAGTCGCCCCGGATGGTGCCCGGCGCCGCCGTGGTGGGATCGGTGGTCCCGGCCAGTGAACGGAAGCCCTCGATGACGCGGTGGCCTTCGAAGATGGCTGCCACGACCGGGCCGCTGAGCATGAACTCCACCAGCGGCTCATAGAACGGCTTGCCCACGTGCTCTTCGTAGTGCTGCTCCAGCAGTTCGCGGGTGGCGTCAACCTTCTTCAGCTCAACAAGGCTGTAGCCTTTGGCTTCGATCCGGGCCAGGATGGCGCCGGTCAGGTTACGGGCGACGCCGTCGGGCTTGATCAGGACGAGGGTGCGCTCTGTGGTCACAACTGCTCCAAGGGTTCGGGTGGGGTTTCAGGTCAAGTCTACGGGGACTATGGCTGGGCCGGGCCGGCGGCCTGGTCCGGGTGGGAGGCTTCCCATTCAGCTTGCTCGCGGGCGCGCTGCGCCGCTTCACGGTCAAGCCGGATGCCGGTGCGGATCCCGTACCACCAGGCGATGGCGAACAGGGCGCCCACCAGGAACATGGCCGGCTCAAAGATGCCGGTCAGGATCAGGATGACCTGCAGGATCCACCCCAGCGCCACCCCCCAGGGCTTATTGAGGACCGCGCAGGCCATCACCATGACGGCGCTCAGGGCAAGGCCCACGCCCAAAATGAGGGCGGGCGGGAACTCCTCCCGGCGCAGGCCGAACACCGCGAGGGTGGCGAAAAACATGACGAACGCTTCCAGGAGCAGCACCGTGGAGGCAAACATGACCTTGGTGGAGCGGCGCTTCTTTGGCATCCCGGGGCGCCACTCGCGCTGTGCCTTTGTCAGTCTGGCCATGGATTACGCCTCAGTCTTTCCGAGCAGGATCCGTGCCTCAGCCACCAGGGTGATGGAGCCCGTGACCAGGACGGCGCCGGAGAGGTCGTCGTTGGCTTCGGCCCGCTCAACGGCCCATTCCAGTGCGTCGTCCAGCTTCTCGGCGATGTGCACTTTGTCTTCGCCGAAGCCAAGGTCAATGGCGAGCTCGGCGAGTTCGGCTGCCGGAACTGCGCGCGGGGAGTTGGACTGGGTGAAGCAGTACTCGTCTGCCAGGCCGCCCAGGGATTCCTTGAGTTCGCGCAGGATCTCTTCGGCGTCCTTCTCCTTGAGTACGCCCACTACCGGAACCAGCTTGGTGAACGTGAATGCTTCCTGCAGGGCGGCGGCGGAGGCCCGGATGCCGTCCGGGTTGTGTGCGGCATCCACGACGATGGTGGGCGCCGTGCGCACCACTTCCAGGCGGCCGGGCGAGGTCACTGCAGCGAATCCTTCCTGCAGGACCTCGAAGTCGAGTTCCTTTTCGCCGCCAAAGAACGCCTCCAGTGCGGCGACCGCCACGGCGGCGTTTTGGGCCTGGTGGGATCCATGCAGGGGCACCAGCAGGTCAGGGTAGCGCCCGGCGATGCCCTGGATGGTGACCATCTGGCCGCCCACGGCCACGGTGCGTGACTCGACGCCGAACTCCACCCCCTCGAAGCGGAAGGGCACGCCAACTTCCTTGGCCTTCTCCAGCAGGACCTGGGCCGCGTCGATGGGCTGGGCGGCACTGATGAGGTAGCCGCCGGGCTTGATGATGCCTGCCTTTTCGTGGGCGATGTCCTCCGTGGTGTCACCGAGCAGGTCGGTGTGGTCCAAGGAGATCGGGGTAACCACCGAGACCTGGCCGTCCCCGACGTTGGTGGCATCGGTGATGCCGCCCAGGCCCACCTCGATGACGGCCACGTTGACCGGCTGGTCAGCGAAGATGGCGAAGCCAAGGATGGTGAGGCATTCGAAGTACGTCAGCCGCGGCTGGCCCTCGGCTTCCAGTTCCGAATCCACAATCTGCAGGTAGGGCCGGATTTCGTCCCAGATCCGCACAAACGTCTCATCCGGCACGGGGTGTCCGTCGATGCTGATCCGCTCGGTGACCTTGGACAGGTGCGGGCTGGTGTACCGCCCCGTGCTCAGGCCATGGGCGCGGAGCACCGACTCGATCATCCGCGACGTGGAGGTCTTGCCGTTGGTTCCCGTCACGTGGATGATCGGGAACGCCTTGTTGGGTTCGCCGAGGACGTCCATGGCGCGGAACAGCGGAGCCAGGCGAGGCTCCATCTTGTTTTCCGGCGCCCGGCCCAGCAGTTCCGCGTAGACGCTTTCCACCGAAAATTCGTCGGTCATGTCCTAGGCCTCCACTTTTTCCACCACGACGGCGGGTTCGTCCACGTCTGCCGGTTCGGCAGCCAGGTCAACGGTCAGGGTCTCGCCCTTGACCAGTTCGGCGTTCGCCAGCAGGGCGGCCACGACGTTCTGCGCGGCGGTTACCGTGGTGCGGATCCGGTCGCTGACATTGAGTCCGGCATCCTTGCGGGCCTGCTGGATGGCGCGGACCATGTCGCGGGCCAGGCCTTCGGCCTCAAGTTCAGGGGTCACTTCGGTGTTCAGCACCACGAAGCCGCCACCGGGCAGCACGGCCACGGCCTTGGAACCGCCGTCACCGCCATCGGAATCCGCCACGACGGTCTCCAAGTTGTACTCCTGGGGCTCCAGGCGCAACCCGCCCGCGGTGACCACACCGTCGTCGTCCACTGACCAATCGCCGGACTTGGCGCCCTTGATCGCGGCCTGGACGTTCTTGCCCAGCCGCGGGCCGGCGGCGCGGGCGTTGACTACCAGCTTCTGCTGTATGCCGAATTCCTCCGGGGACGCGTTCTCGGCGTCGAGCAGGCGGACTGCGCGCAAGTTGAGTTCATCGGCGACGACGGCGGCGAAACCGTCCAGCGCACCGGCACCCGGTGCCACCACGGTGAGCTCCTGCAGGGGCAGCCGGACGCGCAGGTTGGCTGCCTTGCGGAGCGAGGATCCTGTCGAGCAGATCTGCTGGACCCGGTCCATGGCTTCGACGAGGGAGGGGTTTGCGGGGAAGAGGCCCGCGTCCGGCCAGTCTGCCAGGTGCACGGACCGGCCGCCGGTCAGGCCGCGCCAGATTTCCTCGGACACCAGCGGCAGCAGGGGCGCCGCGGCACGGGTGACGGTCTCGAGGGCCGTGTACAGGGCGTCGAAGGCGTCCTTGTCCTCATCAAAGAACCGCTGCCGGCTGCGGCGGACGTACCAGTTGGTGAGCATGTCCAGGTAACTGCGCAGCGAGTCGCAGGCACCGGAGATGTCATAAGAGTCCAGCTGGGCCGTCATGTTCCGGACCAGGTCGCCGGTGTTGGCCAGCAGGTACTGGTCCAGGGTGTCCGCGTAGCCGTCGTAGCGCAGCGTGGCGTCGTAACCCCGGCCGCCGTCTGCGGCGTTGGTGTAGAGCGTGAAGAAGCTGTACACGTTCCAGAGCGGCAGGATGACCTGGCGGACGCCGTCGCGGATGCCTTGCTCGGTGACGATCAGGTTGCCGCCGCGGAGGATGGGGCTGGACATCAGGAACCAGCGCATGGCGTCGGAGCCGTCGCGGTCCAGGACCTCGGAGACGTCCGGGTAGTTGCGCAGGCTCTTGGACATCTTCTGCCCGTCGGAGCCCAGCACGATGCCGTGGCTGATGACGTTCCGGAACGCCGGGCGGTCGAACAGCGCCGTGGAGAGGATGTGCAGCATGTAGAACCAGCCGCGGGTCTGTCCGATGTACTCCACGATGAAGTCTGCCGGGTTGTGCGTGTTGAACCAGGCTTCGTTCTCGAACGGGTAGTGGACCTGGCCGTAGGGCATGGAGCCGGAGTCGAACCAGACGTCCAGGACGTCCTCGACCCGGCGCATCACGGACTGGCCCTCTTCCGGGGTGCGGGGATCGTCCGGATTGGGCCGGGTGAGCTCGTCGATGAACGGGCGGTGGAGGTCCACCTGGCCGTCCTTGTTCAGCGGCAGGCGGCCGAAGTCCGCTTCGAGTTCGGCGAGGGAACCGTAGACGTCGGTGCGCGGGTAGTCGGGATCCGTGGACTGCCACACCGGGATGGGGCTGCCCCAGTAGCGGTTGCGGCTGATGGACCAGTCACGGGCGTTGTCCAGCCACTTGCCGAACTGGCCGTCCTTGACGTTGCCGGGGATCCAGTTGATCTCCTGGTTCAGTTCGGACATCCGGTCCTTGAACTTGGTGACCTCGACGTACCAGGAGGACACGGCCCGGTAGATCAGCGGGTTGCGGCAGCGCCAGCAGTGCGGGTAGCTGTGCTCATAGCTCGCCTGGCGGACCAGCCGGCCCTGGGCGCGGAGCACCTGGGTGATGGGCTTGTTGGCCTCGAAGACCTGCAGTCCGGCAATGTCGTGGAGTTCGCCGTGCTTGAACAGGGGCAGGAACTTTGCGCCCTCGTCAACGGAGAGCACCACCGGGATGCCGGCTTCCTCGCAGACCTTCTGGTCGTCCTCGCCGTAGGCCGGAGCCTGGTGCACGATACCGGTACCGTCCGTGGTGGTCACGTAGTCGGCCACCAGGAAGCGCCAGGCGTTCTCCATGCCGTACTTTTCGTTGTCGGCGAAGTCGTCCCAGAGCCGCCGGTACTCCAGGCCTTCCAGTTCGGCACCGGTGTGGGTGGAAAAGACCGCCGCCTCGGCGTCCTCGAAGCTGTCGTATCCGAGGTCCTTGGCGTAGTTGCCCAGCAGGTCTGCCGCCAGCAGGAAGCTGCCCGTCACGGGGGCGTCGGCCGAGGCAGCCTTGACGCCGTTGGGTCCGGCGGGGAGCACCGCGTAGGTGATGGCGGGGCCGACGGCGAGCGCGGCGTTGGTGGGCAGCGTCCAGGGCGTGGTGGTCCAGGCGAGGGCCTGGACGCCGTCGAGCTGCTTGGACAGCGCGGAGTCGCCGGCCAGGATGGGGAACGTGACGGTGACCGTCTGGTCCTGGCGGTTCTTGTAGACGTCGTCGTCCATGCGCAGCTCGTGGTTGGACAGCGGGGTCTCGTCCTTCCAGCAGTACGGCAGGACGCGGTAGCCGTTGTAGGTCAGGCCCTTGTCGTGCAGCTGCTTGAAGGCCCAGAGCACCGACTCCATGTACTCGACGTTCAGGGTCTTGTAGTCGTTGTCGAAGTCCACCCAGCGTGCCTGGCGGGTGACGTAGCTGCGCCATTCGTCGGCGTACTTCATGACGGATGCCCGGCAGGCGTCGTTGAACTTGTCGATGCCCATGGCTTCGATCTGGGTCTTGTCCGTCATGCCCAGCTGCTTCATGGCTTCGAGCTCGGCGGGCAGTCCGTGCGTGTCCCAGCCGAAGCGGCGCTCGACGCGGCGCCCGCGCTGGGTCTGGTAGCGGCCCACGAGGTCCTTGGCGTAACCGGTGAGGAGGTGGCCGTAGTGCGGCAGGCCGTTGGCGAACGGCGGGCCGTCGTAGAACACGAATTCGTTGCTGCCCGGCTCGCCGCCGGGGGCATCCGCGCTGCGCTGGTCGATGCTGGCCTGGAACGTTCCGTCCTCGTCCCAGTACTTCAGGATGCGCTCTTCGATCTCCGGAAACTTCACGGAGGCGGAAACGCCGGCATTGCCGCTGGCTGGGGTGCTGGAGGCTGAGGCCTTGGGGTAAAACGTCATGTTCGACATCCTGGGTTGGGCGCGGTGAACCTCCGGCGCGGGCCGGCTGTTCCGTTCAGGATGCGAGGACGGCGTCCGCGCCGTCCTCGGACTGCACGCTCACCGCGGTACCACCTCACTTACCGGCACTGCGTGTCCCTCGCGGAACGGGCGCCGCACCGGCCTCTCGTTGACTGCTGTGACGGGCTTACCCGTCCGGTTCTACTGGCGCGGCCGCCGTTGACGGGCGGCAGCGTGTTCTTCCGGAAGCTCACCGGTGATTGCCGGGTCATAGCCACTGGCCAGTCTACTATTTCCGCCGCGTCCAGTGCCATTCCGAAGGCCGGGGTGGCGGCACGGTGCCATCGGCTGCATCCGGTTGCCGCTGGTGGGTGCCTTGGCCGGCATCGCAGGATCGGCCAGCCCACCGTGGACGTGGAATTCTTCAGCCGATGTGTTGGGGATACCGATCTGCCACAGGGTTGGCCCCGTGGCTGGAGCCTCAACGTTGAACCTGCGGCCTTGTCGATCCTGGCGGAGTAGATGTAGTCGAGGCCAGGCAATGCCTCAAAGAGGAGACGTCCATGTCCAACACGATCACACCCGGGGCATGGGGTGCCTAGACTCGCCCCATGACAGCATCGAAAGGTTCTTCCCCCGGCGCGCGGGCGGCTGCGGTGTGCAGGTGGCTGTTTCTTCCCGCGGTCCTGCCTGTGGCGGCGGGAACAGCCCTCCGTGCAATACCAGCCGATTGGCCGGTGCTTGGGGTGCAACTGGTGGCCTTCACTCCGTGGCTCGCAGTCCCGGGCGCCGCAGCACTTGCCTTGGCTTTCGCGGGGCGGCGCCGCTGGCAGCAGGCTGTGGCAGCCGTCCTGCTGGGGGTCCAGGTTTTGTGGCTTGTTCCACTGGACATCAGGGAGCCTGCGGTCGAGGCCGCAGCGCCGGTCACGCTGGTAGCCATGACCATTAACGCAGAACTGGGCGGTGCGGACGCACCCAGCATCGTGGGGATGGTCCGTGACCGGCGCGTGGACCTGTTGGCCGTGGAGGAGTACACGCCCGCGCTGGCACGGAGGCTGACGGCGGCCGGCCTGGACCAGCTGCTCCCCCACCGCGTTGCCCATGCCAGGGAGGGCGCAGGCGGCGCCGCCATCTATTCCACCTACAGGCTCAAAGAGTCCGGAGTGCTGCCCGGCACCCAATTCACCATGCCCGTGGCCAGCCTCGAACTGGCCGATGACAGCGGGACGGCCCTGCGGGTGGTGGCCGTTCACACCTTGGCGCCCGTAGGCGCGGCCGTCAGGCAATGGCGCAGCGACCTCTCGGCCGTGGGGAGAGTGGACACCGGCTCCGGACCGCTGCTGCTGGCCGGCGACTTCAACGCCACCTGCGACCATCACGAATTCCGGTCGCTGCTGGCAGGAACCGGCCGGACCCGAAGCCTCGTGGACGTGGCCGCCTCGCTGGGAACGAGGCTCGTGCCCACCTGGCCGATGCGCGACTACCGGCTGCCCGGGATCACGTTGGACCATTTGGTGACCAGCCCGGACATCAGGTCCACGAACTATTCAGTCCAGCCGGTTCCGGGCACCGACCATGCGGCGGTGGTTGCCACCCTGCACGTCGGGGCTCCTAGCCCTTCCTGATCAATTTGTGTGTCGCGGCCTGCGCCACAGGCCGGACAACGATTTGGTCCAGGTTGACATGGTGCGGGGCGGAGACGGCGTATCGGACCACGTCCGCGACGTCCGCCGCGGTCAGCGGCTTTTCCACCCCCTGGTAGACCTTCCCGGCGGCCTGCGCATCGCCCAGCCGATTAAGCGCGAATTCCTCGGTCTGCACCAGGCCCGGCGCCACCTCAATGACGCGCAGGTTGTGCTCCGCTTCCTCCAGGCGGAGGGCATTGGTCATGGCGTGCTGGCCGAACTTGGCCGCGTTGTAGCCGCCGCCGCCCTCATAGGCGTCCAGTCCCGCCGTCGACGTCAGGTTGAGCACGGTGCCCCGGCCGGTGGCGCGGAGCATCGGCAGGAAAGCGCGGGTCAGCTTCATGGTTCCCAGGACGTTGACCCGGAACATCCACTCCCAGTCCTCCGTGCTGGCATCTCCTACCCTGTCGGCGCCGCGGGCGCCGCCGGCGATGTTAATGAGCGTATCGATGCCGCCCGCATCGGTGACCCGGGCAAGAAGCCGGGACACGTCGTCGTCCTCTGCGATATCGGCCGGGATCGCCACGGCGCCTGTCTCACCCGCCAGGGTGGCGAGGCGGTCTGCCCGGCGCGCGACGGCGAAGACTGTCCAGCCTTCTGCGCGCAGGGCACGGACGGATGCTTCCCCGATTCCGCTGCTCGCTCCGGTCACCAATGCTGCCTTTTTCTGCAAGTCCTCAGTCATGGCACCACCCTAACGGGACCGGGCGGCCCGGCGTTGGTTGGGTGGGATTGAAGCGGGCATGAAAGAATTGCCCAATGGCTGAAGACACGCAGGGTACAGACACGCCCACCACCGCCCCCATCAACGTTCCGGACAAGCCGGCCCTCGAAGGCTTGGAAGCCACGCTCACCCAGCGCTGGCTGTCCGAAGGAACCTACAAGTTCAACCCCGACACCACCCGGGAGCAGGTCTACTCGATCGATACCCCCCCGCCCACCGCGTCGGGTTCCCTGCATGTGGGGCACATGTTCTCCTTCACCCAGACGGACGTCCAGGCGCGCTACATGCGCATGACGGGCAAGAACGTCTTCTACCCCATGGCCTGGGACGATAACGGCCTGCCCACCGAGCGGCGCGTGCAGAACTACTACGGCGTGCGGTGCGACCCCGCTGTTCCGTACAACGCCGACTACCGGCCACCGGCCCAGCCGGCCAAGAACCAGCGCGATTTCGACGTCGTGTCCCGGCAGAACTTCATCGAACTCTGCGAGGAACTGGCTGTCGAGGACGAGAAGGTCTTCGAAAACCTGTTCCAGACCCTGGGCCTGTCCGTCGACTGGGACCTGACGTACCGCACCATCGATGACACCTCCCGTGCCGTGTCACAGCGCGCTTTCCTGGCCAACCTGGCCGCCGGCGACGCCTACATGGCCGAGGCCCCGACCCTGTGGGACGTGACGTTCCGCACGGCGGTGGCGCAGGCAGAGCTGGAGGACCGCGAAGTTCCCGGCGCCTACTACCGCTACCCCTTTTTCACCGAAGACGGCGAAAAGATCTTCATCGAGACCACACGTCCGGAATTGCTGGCCGCGTGCGCCGCGCTGGTGGCAAACCCCGACGACGAGCGGTACCAGCCGCTGTTCGGCAAGACCGTGACGTCGCCGCTGTTCGGCGTCGAACTGGAGGTCAAGGCCCACCCGCTGGCAAAGGCGGACAAGGGCTCGGGTATCGCCATGGTCTGTACCTTCGGCGACCTGACTGACGTCACCTGGTGGCGCGAACTGCAGTTGCCCACGCGCGCCATCATGGGCCGTGACGGCCGCATCATCGGCGAAACCCCCGAGTGGATCACCAGTGAGTCCGGCAAGGAGGCATACGCGGCCATTGCCGGCAAGACGGCGTTCTCCGCGAAGGAGGCCGTGGTGGAACTGCTCAAGGAAGCCGGCCTGCTGGACGGTGAGCCGAAGAAGATCACCCACCCGGTGAACTTCTTCGAGAAGGGCGACAAGCCGCTCGAGGTTGTGACCTCACGCCAGTGGTACATCCGCAACGGCGGCCGCGACGAGGACCGCCGCGAACGCCTGATCGGCCGCGGCAAGGAGATCGACTTCCACCCCTCGTTCATGCGGTCCCGCTACGAGAACTGGATCGCCGGGTTGAACGGCGACTGGCTGGTCTCCCGGCAGCGGTTCTTCGGCGTGCCCATTCCGGTCTGGTACCCGCTGGACGGGCAGGGCAACCCGGATTACGACCACCCCATCCTCCCCTCGGACGACATGCTTCCCGTGGATCCGGCAGCGGACGCCGCGCCCGGCTTCGACGAGACGCAGCGCGACCAGGCAAACGGCTTTACCGGAGATGCCGACGTCCTGGACACCTGGGCCACGTCATCCCTGACCCCGCAGATCGTGGGCGGCTGGAGCCGCGACGAGGACCTCTTCGCGAAGGTGTACCCGTTCGACCTCCGCCCCCAGGGCCATGACATCATCCGCACCTGGCTGTTTTCCTCTGTGGTCCGCGCCGACGCCCTCCAGGAGAGTGCGCCCTGGAAGCACGCGGCCATCTCCGGCTGGATCCTGGACCCGGACCGCAAGAAGATGTCCAAGTCCAAGGGCAACGTCGTTGTCCCCACGGATGTGCTGAATGAGTACGGCTCGGATGCGGTCCGTTACTGGGCCGCCTCTGCGCGCCTCGGGGCCGATACCGCCTATGAGATTGCGCAGATGAAGATCGGCCGGCGCCTGGCCATCAAACTGCTCAACGCCTCCAAGTTCGTGCTGAACCTGGGCGCCACCGAAAACTCTGTCCTCTCTGACGATCTTTCGGTGTTGACCAACCCCTTGGACCGCGCACTGCTGGCGCAACTTGCCGACGTCGTTGCCCAGTCCACCAAGGCGTTTGAGAACTACGACTATGCCCGGGCCCTGCAACTCACGGAATCGTTCTTCTGGCAGTTCACGGACGATTACGTGGAACTGATCAAGGACCGCGCCTACGGTGCCGCCGGCGAATCAGAGCAGGCGTCGGTGCTGGCCGCTTTGGCAACCACCCTGGACGCCCTGCTGCGGCTCTTTGCCCCCTTCCTCCCGTTCGCCACGGAGGAAGTCTGGAGTTGGTGGCGCAGCGGCTCAGTCCACCGCGCAGCATGGCCGTCGGCGCTGGAGATTCCCGGCGGGGACACCACCATGCTGGCCACGGTGGGGATTGCCCTCAGCGGAGTCCGCAAGGCCAAATCCGAGGCGAAGGTCAAGCAGCGGACCGAGGTGCTGTCTGCCACGATCACCGCAACTGAGGCCCTGACGGCACAGCTGCGGGCCGGGCTGGCGGATTTGAAGGCGGCATCAAACGCCCGCGAAATTACCCTGGTGGTGGGTGACGGGGATCTTGCGGTCACCGACGTTGCCCTCGCCGCGAGCGACGAGCCCGCCAAGGCCTGACACCCGGTCCCGTCAGGCCGCCCTGGTTCCAGGGCAAAGGGGAAGCCCCATCAGCGTTTTGCCGTTGGTGGGGCTTCGACTTTTCGGCCATCTGGTGACGTTTGTCCGATGGTCTGGCAGGATCCGCTGAGTTTCCAGGTCTTACTGCTCCGTCACTGGCAGCTTGCTTTCGACTTTGCCGATGGCTGCGTCGAAATTGCATATCACTGAATCTTTGGTTCCTGCGTCCCGCTTCTTTCGAAGTGGGTAAGAACCATTGTTCTCCCGTGCCGGGCCACGTGCAAGGGCCCCGGGGGAACTACATGACAGTAGTTCCCCCGGGGCCCTTGGCGTGCAATCGAACCGGGTTCTAGTCGAACTCGGGGCTCTCAGTGCGGCTGCGCTTCAGCTCGAAGAAGTGGGGATAGCCGGCGATCGCGGTGGTGGCATCCCACAGCTGCCCGGCAACCTCGCCGCGCGGAATGCGGGTCAGGACGGGGCCGAAAAAGGCTGTTCCGTTGAAGGCCACCACCGGCGTCCCAACGTCCTGGCCCACCAGGGAGATACCTTCCTCGTGGCTGGCCCGGAGCTCAGCGTCAAAAGCGTCAGTGGCCGCGGCGTCGGCGAGGGACTCTGGGAGGCCGCATTCGGCGAGGGCCTTGGCAATGACCTCCGACCGGTCCTTCTCCCCACGCTCGTGGATCAGGGTTCCCATGGCGTCGTACAGCGGCTTGATGACCTGCGGGCCGTGCCCTTCGCGGGCCGCGATGATCACGCGGACCATACCCCAGGCGTTGTCCATGGATTCCCGGTAGGCCGGCTCAAGATCGCGGCCCTCGTTCAGGACGGCCAGGCTCATGACGTGCCATTCGGTCTCGATGTCACGGACGGCCTCCACCTCGCCAATCCAGCGGGACGTAATCCACGCGAACGGGCACAGGGGGTCGAACCAGAAATCGGCTTTGTTCTTGGCGGGTGCAGTCACGAAAATCCTCTCGGTCAGGCAGACTTGCGGCGCTTGGCCGCGTGCGGAATCAGGGTGGGTTCGGCGCCCCGCAGCACCACATCCTCGGTGATGACCACGCTGGCAACGTCCTCGCGGCTTGGCAGATCGAACATCACCGGAAGCAGGACTTCCTCCAGGATGGCGCGAAGGCCGCGGGCACCGGTGCCGCGCTCAAGGGCCTGCTCCGCGATGGCGTCCAGGGCGGTGTCGTCGAACACCAGTTCCACGCCATCAATCTGGAACATCTTCTGGTACTGCTTCACCAGGGCATTCTTTGGCGTGGACAGGATCTGGATCAAGGCGTCACGATCCAGGTTGGAGACGGTGGTGATGACAGGAAGCCTGCCGATGAATTCGGGGATCAGGCCAAACTTCAGCAGGTCCTCCGGCATGACTTCGCCGTATGAGTCGACCTTCTTGCTGGCTTCGTTGAGCGGGGCGCCGAAGCCGATGCCCTTGCGCCCGGAGCGCGAGCCGATGATCTCTTCCAACCCGGCGAAGGCACCGGCCACGATGAACAGGACGTTCGTGGTGTCGATCTGGATGAATTCCTGGTGCGGATGCTTCCGGCCGCCCTGCGGCGGGACCGACGCCACCGTGCCTTCCAGGATCTTCAGGAGTGCCTGCTGGACGCCCTCGCCGGACACGTCCCGGGTGATGGAAGGGTTTTCGCTCTTCCGCGAGATCTTGTCGATCTCATCGATGTAGATGATGCCCTGCTCGGCCTTCTTGACGTCGTAGTCCGCAGCCTGGATGAGCTTGAGCAGGATGTTCTCGACGTCCTCGCCGACGTAACCCGCCTCCGTCAAAGCGGTGGCATCTGCCACGGCGAACGGAACATTCAGGCGCCTGGCCAGGGTTTGGGCAAGGTAGGTCTTGCCGCAGCCGGTGGGACCGATGAGGAGGATGTTGGATTTGGCGATCTCGACGTCGTCATGGTGCCCGGCGTCGCCGAGGCTCCCGGACTTGGGCGCGTGCCCGGCCTGGATGCGCTTGTAGTGGTTGTAGACCGCGACGGCGAGGGAACGCTTGGCGGGCTCCTGGCCTATGACGTATTCCTGCAGGAAGTCGAAGATCTCCCGCGGTTTTGGAAGTTCGAAGCTGCCCAGGTCCGCGACTTCGGCGAGTTCCTCTTCAATGATTTCGTTGCACAACTCGATGCATTCATCGCAGATGTAGACACCGGGCCCGGCAATGAGCTTGCGGACCTGCTTTTGGCTCTTTCCGCAGAAAGAGCACTTCAGCAGATCAGTGCTCTCGCCAATCCGAGCCATATGTGAACCCCTTAGTATCCTGCTGCCAGGCAGCCCTGCGCCGTTGCTGAAAAATCTCTTCCGGCCAGCGGGGACCGGTTTGTGACATCTTCCACTCTAGGTCACATTCGACGCCAAGGGTGGAATGAAAAGGCCGGTGCGGCCAAATGAACTTGGCCGCACCGGCTAATGGCACTGCTACCGCGTGATCGCCTGCGGTTTGATCTTGCGGGAATCGAGCACCTGGTCGATCAGGCCGTAGGCCTGCGCTTCAGCGGCCGTCAGGATCTTGTCGCGCTCAATGTCGTTGTTGACCTGCTCCGACGTGCGTCCGGAGTGGTGGGCCAAGGTGTCCTCCAGCCAGGAGCGCATCCGCATGACCTCTGCCGCCTGGATCTCAAGGTCGGAGGCCTGGCCGCCCTGGCCGCCGGAGAGCGCCGGCTGGTGGATCAGGACGCGGGCGTTGGGCAGTGCCAGCCGCTTGCCGGGGGTACCGGCGGCCAGCAGAACGGCCGCCGCACTGGCGGCCTGGCCCAGGCAGACCGTCTGGATCTCGGGACGGATGTACTGCATGGTGTCGTAGATGGCAGTCATGGCCGTGAACGAGCCACCCGGAGAGTTGATGTACAAGGTGATGTCACGGTCCGGATCAGTGGACTCCAGCACCAGCAGCTGCGCCATGATGTCGTCGGCAGATGCGTCGTCCACCTGCACGCCGAGGAAGATGATGCGGTCCTCAAAGAGCTTCGTGTACGGGTCCTGGCGCTTGAAGCCATAGGGCGTGCGTTCCTCGAACTGCGGCAGGACGTAGCGGCTGGACGGAAGATTCCCGGCGGACCACCCAAAGTTGTAGTTCATTGTGTTTACTCCTGATCGAAAGGGTTCTGGATGCCGGTTAGTTCTGCGAGGCTGATTCGCCGGAGGATCCGTTGGACGTTCCGCCGCCGCCGGAAACCGAGCCGGCGTGCGCGGCGATCTTGTCGAAGAAGCCGTATTCAAGGGCTTCGGTGGCGGTGAACCACTTGTCGCGGTCGTTGTCCTTGAGGATGGTCTCCACGGTCTGGCCCGTCTGCTCGGCAGTCAGTTCCGCCATGACCTTCTTCATGTGCAGGATGAGCTCGGCCTGGATCTTGATGTCCGAGGCGGTGCCGCCGATGCCGCCGGAGGGCTGGTGCATCAGCACGCGTGCGTTCGGCGTGGCGTAGCGCTTGCCCTTGGTGCCGGAGGACAGCAGGAACTGGCCCATGGAGGCTGCCAGGCCGGTGGCCACGGTGACGACGTCGTTGGGAATGAACTGCATGGTGTCGTAGATGGCCATGCCTGCCGTCACGGAACCGCCGGGCGAGTTGATGTAGAGGTAGATGTCCTTTTCAGGATTCTCGGCGGACAACAGCAGCAGCTGCGAGCAGATGGCGTTGGCGTTATCGTCACGCACCTCCGAGCCCAGCCAGATGATCCGCTCCTTGAGGAGGCGGTTGTAAATGTAGTTGTCCTGGGCTGCAGGATCGACGGTCGCCATCCGGGGGGCCTCTGAGTGCTGTGACATGTTTATTTACCTCTCACTGGTGACGGTGACATCACTGAAAATCACTACTTGGACACTAACCGGTTTCCCGGATGATTTGTTCGCGCACTGACTGCTGTTCGCTGACGGCGCACGATCGGCGGACAGCGCCCCGCTCCGGTTTGCCGCCCAACGCGAACGGCCCCCGGATCGGAAGGATCCAGGGGCCGTTCACTGCGGCTGGGAAGGACTATGCCTTGGCCTCGGCAGTGGTTTCCGCTGCCTCGGCAGTTTCGGTTTCCGCCGCGTCGGTGGCGTCAGCTTCAGCCGGGGCTTCCTCGGCGGGAACTTCCTCGCCGCCGGGGCGGACGAAGTCGCTCAGGTCGACTGCGTTGCCCTCGGTGTCGGTCACCGTGGCCTGGCCCAGGACGACGGCCAGTGCCTTGCGGCGGCGGACCTCGGAGACCATCATGGGGACCTGGCCGCTCTGATCGATGATCTGGGCGAACTGGTTGGGGTCCATGCCGTACTGGCTGGCGGTGGTGACGATGTAGTCGATCAGCTCGTTCTGGCTGACGTTGACTTCTTCCTTCTCCGCGATGGCGTCGAGGATGATTTCGTTCTGGAAGGCGCGGGCCGTGTTGGCGCGGACCTCTTCGCGGTGCTCTTCGGTGTCGTGTTCGCCGTCTCCGTGGCCGTTGCCCTCCTGGAAGTGGGCTTCAAGCTGCTCTTCGACCACCGAGTCGGGAACGGGGACCTCAACCAGCTCGACGAGCTTGTCGAGGACCTTGTCGCGGGCTTCGACGCCCTGCTCGACGATCTTGGAGTCGGCAGCCTGCTTGGCGAGGTCCTCGCGGAGCTCGGCAAGGGTGTCGAATTCGGAGGCCAGCTGGGCGAAATCATCGTTCGCCTCCGGCAGTTCACGCTCCTTGACGGCCTTCACGACGACCTTGACCTGGGCGGCTTCGCCGGCGTGGTCGCCACCCACGAGGGTGGTGTCGAAAATGGCGTCCTCATCCGCGCTGAGCCCGGTGACGGCCTCGTCCATGCCCTCGAGCATGGTGCCGGCACCCACCTGGTAGGACAGGCCGGCAGCGGAGTCAACCTCTTCGCCGTCGATCGTGGCGGTGATGTCGATGGTCAGGAAGTCGCCGTCGGCGGCCGGACGGTCAACGGACTTGAGCGTGCCAAAGCGGCCGCGCAGTTCGTCGAGGGCCTTGTCGACGTCAGCCTCGGAGGATTCCGCGGCGGCGACCTGGACCTCGATGCCGGAGTAATCCGGGAGTTCGATTTCGGGGCGGACGTCAACCTCTGCGGCGAACTTCAGGCCGCCGTCGGTTGCGGAAGGATCGGGCACCTCGGTGATCTCCACCTCGGGACGGCTCAGGGGGCGGATGCCGGATTCCTGCACGGCAGCCTGGTACCAGCCGTTGAGGCCATCGTTGATGGCGGTCTCCAGGACGTAGCCGCGGCCGACGCGCTGGTCGATGAGCTTGGCGGGAACCTTGCCCTTGCGGAACCCGGGGACCTGGATCTGCGAGGCAACGGTCTTGTAGGCCGAGTCGATGCTGGGCTTCAGTTCCTCAAAGGGGACCTCAACATTGAGCTTGACCCGCGTGGGGGTGAGGTTCTCGACAGCGCTCTTCACGGTCTAAGTACTCCTGGGTTGTGGGATGGGTTTCTGCAAAACGCGTTGGATGTCCAGGCCTGCTGGTCCTGGCCGCAGAGTCGGGGTGACAGGATTTGAACCTGCGACTTCCTGCTCCCAAAGCAGGCGCTCTAGCCAAGCTGAGCTACACCCCGTAAGTGCACAGGCAAGTCTACGGTGATACGCGTCGCGAATGCACATTTGACACGTAGGCCATGGATTAGGTTTAGTTGTATCCGGCTTCAACAGCCAGCCCGGAGTTTCCGCGAAAAGCGGATCTTCCTTCGGGGACGTAGCTTAATGGTAAAGCCTCAGTCTTCCAAACTGATTACGCGGGTTCGATTCCCGTCGTCCCCTCCATAAACACAAGAAGGCCCCTCCATGGAGGGGCCTTCTTCGTTTTTCCTACTCGGCCGGCCGCTGGCAGGAGGGGCACCAGTAGAGGTTTCGCCCCACGAGGTCGGTGACGAGCACGGTGGTCCGGCACACCCTGCAGGGCAGGCCCTGCCGCTTGTAGACGAAGTGGACGTCCTCGCGGGCGGGGAAGTGCGCGCCCTTGGGCGGCACGGGATTCCCGGCCGCAGCGGCCTTGGCCGTCGTGGTTCCGTTGAGATTCCAGTACTTTGGCGGCGTGGTGATGATCCGCCCGTCGGCGACGCCGTCGGCCATGACGGCGACGACGTCACGCCACAGCTTCCGGGCATCGCCGTCCGCGACGGCGCCGCCGGGAAGCCACGGATCCAGCCGGCGCCGGAACAGAACTTCGGCGCGGTAGACGTTGCCTACCCCGGCAATGATCTTCTGGTCCATCAGCAGCGCAGCCAGCGGCGTCTTCCGGGCCCGAAGGTTCGCCGCGAACCGGCCCGCGTCGCCCCGCAGGTTCCGCAGCGGATCCGGTCCGAGCCGGGCCAGGACGGCGTCCGCCTCCGCGGCGGTGATGGTTTCGCAGGTGGTTGCCCCGCGCAGATCCGCCCAGCCATGGCTCCCGGCCAGCCGGACCCTGACGGCCCCCACCGGTGGCGGCGGACCCCCGTACGCTTCGCCGCCGTCGTCGTCCCCGCCGGAAAAGGCTTCCCGCTCCCCCACCCGGCGGGGCGCGCCAATACTGGAGGCGCCGGCGAAAGTGCTGTCGCCGCCGAAGCTCCAGGCGCCGTACAGGCCGAGGTGGACGTGCAGTACCAACGCGTTGTCAAAGTGGAGGAACAGGTGCTTGCCGTGTGCCTCGGCGGCGACGAGGGCGTGCCCGTCAAGCAGGGCCGCTCCCCCGGCAAACCTGCCCTGCGGGCTGGAAACAGCCAGGGTTTCGCCAAGGAAGACGTCTCCGAACTGCCGGGCGAGCCTGCGGACCGAATGTCCCTCAGGCACTACTCGATGACCTCGCCCGTGGCCTCATAGGCTGCGATTTTGCCAATCCGGCGGACATGGCGCTCATCGTTGCTGAACGGCTCGGCAAGGAAGGCCTCAATCAGTTCGGTGGCTTCTTCCACCGAGTGCTGGCGGCCGCCCACCGCAACAACGTTCGCGTCGTTGTGCTCGCGGGCGAGGGTGGCGGTGGAAAGGTTCCATGCCAGGGCGGCACGTACGCCCTTGACCTTGTTCGCGGCAATCTGCTCACCGTTTCCGGAACCGCCCAGCACGATGCCCAAGGCGTGCACGCCTGCCTGCTGGTCGGCGACCACGGCGAGGGCGGCGTTAATGCAGAAGGAGGGGTAGTCGTCCTGGGCGTCGTAGACCTTGGGCCCGTGGTCCACCACCTCGTACCCCTTGCCCGTCAGGTGGGACACCAGGTGGGCACTGAGCTCCATCCCGGCGTGGTCGGTAGCGATGTGGACCCGCGGGAAGGCAGGGGAAGTTGTCACGAGCAAGATCCGTTCGGTTCGGTGGGCTGGCGGCCGGCCGGGTGGGGGCCGGAACAACACCGATAAGGATACTAGGACTGCTCCGGGGTCAGGACCCGGGCTGCCCAACCGCCGGCGGTCCGCCCCCGCGCCGTGCCCTGGCCGCGACCCTGGTCAGGACATCGGCCAGCCGTGCCGCAGAGTCCAGGGTGCCGCCGCTTACGGCCAGGCGCTGGCCGTCCGTCTTGCGCACGACGACGGCGGGCCCGCTGCTGACCAGCATCGCCGCGGTGCCGCGATGGTGCCGGTAGCCCCACCCGCCGTAGTCAGCGGCCCTCACCTCGGCTGCGCTGGCGGCCGAAATGGCGCCGGCGGGGACATCCATGACAGGTACCACTCCGGCAAGCAGGACCTTCAGGCCGCCGCGGTCAGCTTTGACGCGGGCGAACAGGAACGCCGTGCTGACAGCGGCCAGGAGGACCAGCAGGATCCCGAGCCACGGCAGCACGACGGCGAGCAGCGCTGCCGGGAACAGCGTGGCGATGCCGATCATGACGAAGACCGAGCTCCGGGCGTGCACCCACAACCGGATGGTGTCCAAGGCGAGATCCGGGTCCGTTTCCCTGGCGATGGCGGTTTGCAGGGCACGGTCGTCGTCCGGGGACCACTGCCGGTCAGCCTTGTAGACCATGGCCATGGTGACGCCCAGGGAAACAGCAGCGCCGCTCCCGAGCGCCAGGACGGTCATGTCCACGCGTGACTGCCGGGCGTCAGCGAGCCCCACCTGGCCGATGAGGCCTGCCGCCAGGGCCGAGGTGATAAAGAGGCTGAGGAAGAAGCCGGTGCCCATCATGATCCGGCGCATCAGCACGGGCCTGCCCAGGGGCACCGCCTGCAGCAGGACCACCCAGCCGGCAACCACAATCGCCCCGGCCCCTGCGCCCACATAGGCGCCGAATGGGGCGAAGGCGGCACCGCCGTCGGCCGTCCAGCGCACCGCGAGCGGGTCTGGAAGGTCAGGCCGGAGCAGCCAGGCGCAGAAGGCGAAGGCGGCGGCGAGCGCGACGGGGAACCCGAGGGCAAAGCGCAGCGCCTTGGCATCCACCGAATCCAGCAGCTTTCCCATGCATCCAACGCTACCCCCGCAACCCCGGGAGGAAATGACGCGGCCGGGGCCGCGGCGCGCTGTGACCCGGGCAAGCTGTGACCCGGGCAACTTGCCAAGGACTGCAAGGATGAAAGAATGCAGCACAGTGCCGGAACCGGGACCACCGGCCGGCAACCGAAACTTCTCTGGAGGCCCTCCTTTGCCAGGTATGAACCTGACGCGCGCCGAAGCCCGTGAGCGCGCCGAACTGATCACCGCCGAGTCCTACGATGTCAGCCTCGACCTGACCCGGGGCGGAGAGGTTTTTGGCAGCACCACCACCGTGAAGTTCACGGCCGTGCCGGGATCGTCCAGCTTCATTGATGCTGTGACCCGGACCGTGCACCGCGTGACGCTGAACGGCCGCGCCCTCGATCCCGCAACCGTGTCCGACGGCGTGCGGATCCAACTGCCCGGGCTGGAGGAGCACAACGAGCTGACCGTCGTGGCTGACATGCCCTACATGAATACCGGCGAAGGCCTGCACCGGTTCGTGGATCCGGTGGACAACGAGGTCTATCTCTATACCCAGTTCGAGGTTCCGGATTCACGCCGCATGTTCACCGTCTTCGAACAGCCCGACCTGAAGGCAACCTTCGCGTTTACGGTCACGGCGCCCTCGCACTGGGATGTGGTGTCCAATTCCCCCACCCCGGAGCCGGTGCAGGCCCCGCCCGCGGAGGACGGCGGAGCCAGGTCCGTATGGGCATTTGCGCCCACCCCGCGCCTGTCCTCCTACGTCACCGCGCTGATCGCCGGACCGTACCAGTCCGTCCGCAGCGAGGTGGCCAGCTCGGACGGACGCGTCATCCCGTTGGGCGTGTTCGCGCGGAAGTCGCTCATGCAGTACCTGGACGCGGACAATATCTTCGAACTGACCCGGCAGGGCTTCGGGTTCTTCGAAGCCCAGTTCGGCTGCCCCTACCCGTTCGAGAAGTACGACCAGCTGTTCGTGCCGGAATTCAATGCCGGCGCCATGGAAAACGCCGGCGCGGTCACCATCCTGGAGGGCTACGTCTTCCGCAGCAAGGTCACCGGCGCGCAGATCGAGCGGCGCGCCATTACGGTGCTCCACGAGCTGGCCCACATGTGGTTCGGGGACCTGGTGACCATGCGGTGGTGGAACGACCTCTGGCTCAACGAGTCCTTTGCGGAGTACATGTCCCACCTGGCCGCGGTGGAGGCCACGTCCTTCACCAGTGCCTGGACCACGTTCGCGTCCGTGGAGAAGTCATGGGCCTACCGCCAGGACCAGCTGCCCACCACCCACCCCATCTTCGCCGAGATCAACGACCTGCAGGATGTCGAGGTCAACTTCGACGGCATCACCTACGCCAAGGGCGCCTCGGTGCTCCGGCAGCTGGTGGCCTGGGTGGGTCCTGAACAGTTCATGGCCGGCGTCCGGGAGTACTTCGCCAAGCACTCCTGGCGCAACACCGAGCTGCGCGACCTGCTGGTGGAGCTGGAGAAGGCCAGCGGACGCGACCTTGACGGCTGGGGCCGGCAGTGGCTCGAGACGGCGGGCGTGAACACCCTCACCCCCGAGCTGGACGTGGACCAGGACGGGACGCTGAAGTCCCTGGCGATCGTGCAGTCCGCCGTTCCGGAGTGGCCCACCCTCCGGCCGCACCGCCTTGCCGTGGGGTTCTACAACCTCAACGACGCCGGAAAGCTGGAGCGGGTGCACCGCGAGGAGCTGGATGTCGACGGCGAACGCACGGAGGTGGCGGGCGTGGCCGGCCTGGCGCAGCCGGACCTGATCCTCGTCAACGACGATGACCTCGCCTACGCCAAGGTGCGGCTGGACCCGAAATCCCTGGCCACCGCCACCGCACACCTCAAGGACTTCGAGGCCAGCCTGCCCCGCACCCTCGTCTGGAACTCGGCATGGGATGCGGCCCGGGACGGCCAGGCACCGGCACGGAAGTACGTGGAGCTGATCCTGGCCAATGTGGCCGCGGAGACCGATTCGTCCGTCATCCTGGTCCAGCTCCGCCAGCTGGCCACCACCCTGAATTTCTACGTGACGGAAGAACACCGCGAAGCCACCATGGTGGCAGCCGCAGACAGGTTGTGGGAGCTGGCATCGGAAGTCCCCGGCGGCTCCGACGCGCAGCTGCAGTTCGTGAAGTCCTTTGCCCTCCTTGCCGGCAGCGCGTCCCAGCTCGACCGGGTAGCGGCCCTGCTGGACGGCTCAGCGGTCCTGGACGGGCTGGCCGTCGACCAGGACCTCCGGTGGGAGCTCGTGGCATCCTTGGTGGCCGGCGGCCGGATGGGCCAGGAGGGCATCGACGCCGAGCTGGAACGGGACAACACGTCCAGCGGGCAGAACGCCGCGGCCCTGGCAAAGGCCGCGCTTCCCACGGCGGAGGCCAAAGCGGCCGCCTGGGAGTCGATCGTGGTCAAGGGTGACCTGTCCAACGCCCTGCAGGGATCGGCCGTGGCCGGCTTCATGCGGGTCCGGGACCGGTCGCTGCTGGAGCCGTACGCGGAGAAGTATTTCGCGGCGGTGCCGGCCATCGTGGCGACCCGGACCCACGCACTCGCCCAGCAGATCGTCGTCGGCCTCTACCCGGCGCTGCTGACCACGCAGGCCACCATCGACCAGACCGACGCCTTCCTGGCGTCGCTGCCCGCGGAAAGCGCCGCGCTGCGGCGGATGATGCTGGAAAACCGCGACGGCGTGGCCCGGGCCCTGCGCGCCCGCGCAGCCGACGTGCTGCCGGACGGCAGCGCGGGGTGAGCATCGGCGAACACACCTACACGCTGACGGTCCAGTGGACCGGCAACCGGGGTGGCGGCACGTCGTCGTACCGGAGCTACTCGCGGGACCATGACGTGCTCATCCCGGGCCTGCCGGTATTGAAGGGCTCGGCGGACCCGACATTGCATGGGGACCGGGAACGGTACAACCCCGAACAGCTCCTCCTGGCGGCCCTGGCACAGTGCCACATGCTGTCCTACCTGCACGTGGCCGTGAAGCATGGCGTGGTGGTCACTGACTATCGGGACGAGGCCTCCGGGGTAATGCGGCTCAACCGCGACGGCAGCGGCCAGTTCGAACAAGTGACGTTGCACCCCAGGGTCACCGTCGCCGACGCCGGCCAGGTTGAGCTGGCCGGCGGGCTGCACCATGAGGCGAACCAGGTGTGCTTCATTGCCCGGAGCGTGAACTTCCCGGTGGGGCACCAGCCCGTTACGGTGGCAGGCTAGGCACCGCCTTGGTGGAGCATAGCGATCAGCCGCTGCTCCACCTCGGGCGACAGGCCTGCCTTGCGGGGCCGGTCCAGCCCCCGGGCGCGTTCGTCGGCCAATGTGTCCGCCAGGGTTTCCCGCCAGGGCCGCAGCACCATTCTTGCGGCCCTGGCGGCCTGGTTGCTCCGGGCCATGAAACCCTCGTGGCCGGGCGGGAGCCAGAGCGGCAGGGAGTCCGGGCCTGACCAGTAGTTGATCCCTTGCGCCACCAGCCACGCTTCGGCGGCAGGGGCCAGGGCACCTTGGTGGCCTCCTGTCTGCCGGCAGGCATCCACCAGGGCGCCGAACGGCACCTCTTCCCCACAGGCGTTCAAAGCACCGGTGGTGCCCTGTACGGCCGCGGCCAGGATCCAGGCGGCCAGGTCCCGGACGTCAATGGCCTGGGTAGGATGGGCGGCAATATCCGGGACCAGTACCGGCTCCTGGTTACGGGCGAAGCGCGCGGGCCAGTAGCCGTATCGGTCGGACGGGTCGCCGGGGCCGCTGATCAGGCCGGCGCGGCACAGATGGGCGTTCCCGGCAGTCGCCTCAAGGGTGGCCGCCTCGATGGCCACTTTGGACTCTCCATAGTTCTCCGGCGCGGACGGGATCCCCGGAGCGAGCGGAGGCAGGAGGGGTGCGTCCTCCGCCGCGCCCGGAACCGAATGGTCCGCGTAGGCCGAGCAGCTGGAAACGAAGGTCCAGTGCCCCGTCCGGGCGGCCAGCGCCTTGAGTGCGCCGCGGGCAGGTCCGGGGTCCCGCGCCACCTCGATCACGGCATCCCACTCGCCCTCCACCTGGGCATATGCCGCAGCGCCGGCGGACCGGTCCGCCTGCACCCATGCCGTGCCCCGCGGCGGTCCACCCGCGGTTCCCCGGGCCAGGCAGGTGACGGCGTGTCCCGCGGCCAACGCCTGCGCGGCAATGTGCTTGGAGAGGAAGGCCGTACCGCCCAGGATGAGGATGCGCATTGCTCCACGCTACGGCGCTAGGGTTGAAAGAGAACAGCGCAAACCCCCAAGGAGCTATTTCCCCCCATGGTCAGTATGTTGTCCATCATTCCCCCGGTCTCCAGCCAGCCCGGCGGCGTCAGCGTTCCGGGCATAGTGATCAGCGTCGGTGTCGGTGTCGGCGTCTGGCTTGTTGCCACCTTCATCATCTCGCGCATCACCAAGCGGGTGGCGTCCGGAAGCAATTTCTTCAAGAAACCCACGTTCAAGTGGGTGGCACCTGCCCTCAGGGCCCTGGACCACGAACGGCGCGTCCAGCGGGCGGAAACCATCGGGTCGCTGCTGAACAGCATCGTCGGGGTCCTGGTGGCAGTCATCACCGGCATGTATGTCCTGCAGAACCTGGACATCAACATCGCTCCCCTGCTGACCAGCGTGGGAATCCTGGGTGTGGCCATCGGCTTTGGCGCCCAGCAGCTGATCCGCGACTTCCTGGCCGGGATCTTCATCACCATCGAGGACCAGTACGGCATCGGCGATGTCATCGAAACCAGCGAGGTGGTGGGCGTCGTGGAGTCCATGGGGCTCCGGATCACGCGGGTCCGCTCCGACGACGGCGCCATCTGGTACCTGCGCAATGGCGAGATCCTGCGCGTGGGAAACCGCTCGCAGGGCCGTTACCTTCCGCTGCATGAGTCCGAGGACGGTACCACCGACCAGGCCTCTGCCCACGTGGAGACCCCAAAGACTGACCAGAAAGCCGGCGAGTAGCATGACTCTTCCCATCGAACCACGCCCCGGGGTCCCGGGCCCCCTCCAGCCACAGCGGCCCCAGCTGATGCAGAACGACCCCTTCAGCCAGCCGGCGTACACCGACAGTTTCTACGAAGCCGTGGGCGGCCACGAGACGTTCGTGAAGCTCATTGATGTTTTCTACGACGGGGTCGCCGCCGATCCGCTGCTTCGGCCGATGTACCCGGAGGAAGACCTGGCTCCGGCAAAGCGCCGGTTCCTGATGTTCCTTGAGCAGTACTGGGGCGGACCCACAACCTACGGTGAGGAGCGCGGGCATCCGCGCCTGCGGATGCGGCACATGCCCTTCAAGGTCACGCCGGAGGCAAAGGACCGGTGGCTGTTCCACATGCGCGCGGCAGTGGACACCCTGGACCTGCCGCCGCTCTATGAGGGAACACTGTGGGAGTACATGGAGCGTGCGGCCCTGTCCATGGTGAACAGTCCGTCCGGCGCGTGATGCCCGCCCGCCGGGAGCCCGGGTTTACAGGAGGCCGCTGCCGGTGCGCGCCAGGACGTGCCCGCGCGGGCCACTGAGCCTGAACCAGCGGCCGGCACGGTAGAGTGCCTGTTCGCCGTCGGCAAGGAACCCCAGGGCAAGTGCTGCGAAAGCTGCGCCGGCCGGCAGGCCGGAGTGGTCCAGTTCGCGTCCCCACACGGCAGCCCGGGCGTTGTTGACGATCAGGGCGCCGGGCTTGTCCGGCACGATGCCCGCCACTTCGCCGATGCCCGACTCGGCGGCCTCCCGCAGGCGGGCGTCGCTGATGGCGCCCAGCGGCTCCCATCCGCCACGCGGGGCGCCTACCCCGGTCCAGGATTCGGTGACGGTGGTGGGCGGAACCGGCAGGTCGACGTCGGATGCGCCGGCGCGGGCAAGCCGGTCCAGGACGGCCGCCAGGGGCACCGTGACGTCTGTCGCTGACGGCTCCGCCAGCGCCATGGTGCGCAGGCCCAGGATGGTGGGGGTCGATTCACCAAGCAGCCGGGGCCGCAGGACGCACACGTAGGCCGCCAGGACGGAGCCGGCGGCCTGGAGCCGGATGGCGCCGTCGTCAATTGCCTTGGCGCGGGTGGCGAACGTCTTCAGGTCCGCAAGATCCCTGGGATCGGCGAAACGGAAGGACGAAGTGAGGAGATCAGACACAACAAGAACACTACCGGCTGCGGGCAGGTTGAGTGGTTCCGCGGCCGCCGTCTAGAGTCGGACCATGACTGAAGCCGAAGCCGGACTGCTGGCGCCCCCCAGCGGCGATCCCACCTCATCGCTGATCGAACTGCTGGACCTTGGTGATCTCGAAGGCGCCCGGACGGACGAGGACATCTTCCTCGGCCCCTCCCAGCGGCAGCCGCATCACAGGGTCTTCGGCGGCCAAGTGCTGGCGCAGTCGCTTGTTGCTTCCACCAGGACGGTTGATCCGGACCGGCTGGTCCATTCCATGCACGGCTACTTCCTGCGGCCCGGCGACGCCAACAAGCCCATCACGTTCGGTGTGGAGCGGTTGCGGGACGGCAGGTCGTTTTCGGCCAGGCGTGTCCATGCCTACCAGGACGGTGTGCCGATCCTGTCCATGATTGCTTCCTTCCAGGTTGAAGCGGAGGGCATTGAACACGCGGCCGCCATGCCGGCCGGGATCCCGGATCCGGAGTCGCTTCCCAGCACTGCGGACCTGCTGGGCAAGTTCGACCATCCGGTGGCGCGGCATTGGGCGTATGAGCGGCCCTTCGACATCCGGCATGTAGACCCTGCCCTGTACGTTTCGGCCAATGGTCCGCGCGAGGCGCGCAACGCCGTTTGGATGAAGACCCTCGGTCCCGTGCCGGACGACCCCAACCTGCACCGGGCGGCCCTGGCCTATGCCAGCGACTACACCCTGCTCGAGTCAATCCTCCGGAGGCACGGACTGAGCTGGATCACCCCCGGGATGAACGTTGCCAGCCTGGACCATGCCATGTGGTGGCACCGTCCCGCCCGGGTGGACGACTGGCTGCTGTACGTCCAGGAGTCGCCCAGCGCCCAGGGCGCCCGCGGCCTGGCCACCGGCAGGATCTTCAACAGGGCAGGCCAGCACGTCGCCTCCGTGGCCCAGGAGGGCATGGTGCGGGTCCCGCTCGACACGGCGGGAACGCCCGAATCCGGGTCATAGGGAATCCCTGGACGACATAAGGGCGGCACCCTCTCGGGTGCCGCCCTTATGTCTTCGTGGGTAGGCCGCTTTGTCGGCCGCGGTTTAGTCGCGGGTGAGGCGGCGGTGGGTCACACGGTGCGGCTTGGCAGCGTCGGGTCCGAGGCGTTCGACCTTGTTCTCCTCGTAGGATTCGAAGTTGCCCTCGAACCAGTACCACTTCGAGGGGTTTTCCTCGTCACCCTCGTAGGCGAGGATGTGGGTGGCCACCCGGTCGAGGAACCACCGGTCGTGGGAAACGACGACGGCGCAGCCGGGGAACTCCAGCAGAGCGTTTTCCAGGCTGCTGAGGGTTTCGACGTCGAGGTCGTTGGTGGGCTCGTCAAGGAGCAGCAGGTTGCCGCCCTGCTTCAGGGTCAGGGCAAGGTTCAAGCGGTTCCGCTCACCACCGGACAGGACGCCGGCCTTTTTCTGCTGGTCCGGGCCCTTGAAGCCGAATGCTGCAACGTAGGCGCGGGAGGGCATCTCCACGTTGCCGACCTGGATGAAGTCCAGCCCGTCGGACACGACCTCCCACAGGGTCTTGTTGGGGTCGATGCCGCCACGGCTCTGGTCCGCGTAGGAGATCTTGACCGACTCGCCGATCTTCAGGTCGCCGCCGTCAAGCGGTTCCAGGCCCACGATGGTCTTGAACAGCGTGGTCTTGCCAACACCGTTGGGGCCGATGACGCCCACGATGCCGTTCCGCGGCAGGCTGAAGGACAGCCCGTCGATGAGGGTCCGGTCCTCGAAGCCCTTCTGGAGGTTCTTTGCCTCCAGCACCACGCCGCCGAGGCGGGGTCCCGGCGGGATCTGGATTTCTTCGAAGTCAAGCTTGCGGGTGCGGTCGGCCTCCGCAGCCATTTCCTCGTACCGGGCCAGACGCGCCTTCGACTTGGTCTGGCGGCCCTTGGCGTTGGAGCGGACCCAGTCCAGTTCCTCCGCGAGGCGCTTGGCCTGCTTGGCGTCCTTCTTGCCCTGGATCTCAAGGCGGGCGCGCTTCTTCTCCAGGTAGGTGGAGTAGTTGCCTTCGTAGGGGTAGAGGTGTCCGCGGTCCACCTCGGCGATCCACTCGGCCACGTGGTCGAGGAAGTACCGGTCGTGGGTGACGGCGAGGACGGCGCCCGGGTAGCTCGAAAGATGCTGCTCGAGCCACAGCACGCTTTCGGCGTCCAGGTGGTTGGTGGGCTCGTCGAGGAGCAGCAGGTCCGGCTTCTGCAGCAGGAGCTTGCACAGTGCCACGCGGCGGCGCTCACCACCGGAAAGGTTGGTAACGTCGGCGTCGGCCGGCGGGCAGCGGAGGGCATCCATGGCCTGCTCGAGCTGGGAGTCGAGGTCCCAGGCGTCGGCGGCATCAATGGCTTCCTGCAGTTTGCCCATCTCTTCGAGGAGGGTGTCGTAGTCGGCGTCCGGGTTGGCCATTTCCTCGGAGATCTCGTTGAAGCGCTGGATCTTGCCGTAGATCTCGCCAACGCCTTCTTGGACGTTGCCCAGGACGGTCTTTTCCTCGTTCAGCGGCGGTTCCTGAAGCAGGATGCCCACGCTGTATCCGGGGCTGAGCCTGGCCTCACCGTTGGAGGGCGTGTCCAGCCCGGCCATGATCTTGAGAATGGTGGACTTACCGGCACCGTTGGGGCCCACAACACCAATCTTGGCACCCGGGAAGAAGGACATGCTTACGTCATCAAGGATGAGCTTTTCGCCAACGGCCTTGCGGGCCTTGGTCATTGTGTAGATAAATTCCGCCATGGTCTCAAATCTAGTGGGTCGGCGGGCAGATCTCACATTTGCAGGGATCCTTCGGATCGATCAGGACCCGACGAAGCACTTCCCGCTGGCAAGGACGGGCAGGACGGTGACGGTCACGGCCCCTTCCCGGACCTGTCCGATCACGCAGTCCTTGCCTTGCAGCACCGCCGCCTCGATGGCATCCGCTTCCAGCCCGGTCGGCGTGCGGCTTTGCGAGACCTGGAGCACGCCCGGTGAAATGCCGGCTCCCGTCAGGGCGTCGCTTACCTGCCCCGTGGCGGGTTTGGGGGCACCGGCGGCCAACTTGGTCAGGGCGTCGGTGACCGTCCGCTTCACCGTCTCGGTGGCCGCGGCGTCGGCGGCCTGCGACGAAGCTCCGGAGGTGTCCGCGAGCGCCCCGCCGCTGTTTTCACCAGTGGCCGCCGAGGCCTGGGGCCGCGCGGACTGTCCCTGCGTGGCCTGGGCGACAGCTGACGGAGCCGGGTTGCCGGGCTGGGCCATGGCAGGATCGTTCGATGCAGGACCGGCAACGCACCCTGTCAAGAGTGTGGCCAGGACGGCGCACGCCAGCGCTGCACCGGCCCGGTTGTACTGCCGGTGGGAAAGGGTGTGCCGCATGGTGCCATTCTGCCATGGCCCCGTAAGCGGACGGGCGGTGGACGGCCGGGGGGTGCCGCCGCTCCGCCCGCCCGGGACCTGATGGGACGCGCTGAAGGCTGATGCGTGGTTCCTAGGCTTCTGCGAGTTCCCCCGTTTCGAGGTCAAGCGAGGCCATGGCACCATCACTGTCCTCGATGACCACTGACAGATGGCCTTCATCGTCCGGGTGTTCGTCGTCCCTGTCCTCGGGCTCATCCGGGAGTTGGTCCAAGCCCGGGTGGGGGCCGGGCTCGGGGGCTGGTGGTTGTTCCACGAGCGAGAGCGCCGGCCGTGACGATGTCCGGATGAAGTTGGCCGATCCCAGCGAAAGGTCGTGCCCCACGGTGTCGGCGTCAATGACGGTGGAGTGGTAGATGCGCCCGTCCTTCTCCCAGGTGCGGATCTTCAGTTTGCCAACCACGATGACGGGCTGCCCTTTCCTGATACTGCATCCAAGGGTTCCCGCGAGCTGGCGGTAGCCCTGGACGGTGAACCAGTTGGTGTGGCCGTCATGCCAGGTTTTGGATTCCCGGTCGAAACGGCGGCTGGTGGAACCGACGCGGAAAGAGGCCGTGGCCACTCCCCCCGGCGTGGTGGAACTCGTGATCTCGGTGGCCACGAAGCCCCGGATGGTGATCGTTTCGCTCATCTCTTCGTCCTGTCTCAATGGTGCTGCCCTGTGCAGGCATGACCAGCATTGCGCCCGGCGGCGGACGGAAGGAGGGGGAGGTTGGTGTATGTGGACAACGATGGTGCAGGTGCCTTTGTGGAGGGACAGTGGGTGGCGGATGACAGCGCCGGCAGCTCCGGCAAGGTAAACTTTTCGAGGCGCCGGCGTACAGGCCGGAACCCATTGCCTCAGTAGCTCAGGGGATAGAGCAGCGGCCTTCTAATCCGCCGGTCGGGGGTTCGATTCCCTCCTGGGGCACCCGGATACGCCCCGGTCTTCGGACCGGGGCGTTTTTTGCATTAACCCTTGCTATGCCAGCAGCCTGTGCGGCGCTTCGACGAGCGACCGGATGACACTGCCGGCGGCACCCAAGAGCGCCCCCGACTCCCCCACGGCCGAAACCGAGACCTGGCCGGCCGCGTACCTGCCTGGAGCGTACTTTTGCAGGCTCTCAAGCAGCGGAGTGCGGAGCCATGGTTCGAGGACGGCGAAGTGGCCGCCGAGGACGACGGAGGCAATATTGACCACCCGGGCTGTTGACGCGAGCGCTATGCCCAGGCAGCGCCCCGCACGCTCGACGGCGGCCAACGCCCCGGGCTGCCGTGCGTCCAGCGCCTGGAGGAGCTTGGCCATGGCGGCCGAACGCGAATGTTCCACGGGTCCAATCCCGGTCGCCTCGAAGATGGCATCCTGGCCGGCCACGGTTTCCAGGCAGCCCGTCCCGCCGCATGAGCATCGCGCGCCGTCGGGGTCCACCACGATGTGGCCCACTTCGCCGGCGTGGCCGCCGGGGCCCGTGAAGAGTTCGGACCCAATCACCAGGCCGCCACCGACGCCCACCTCACCGGAGACAAAGAGGAAATCGGATGCCCCATCGGGCCGGTGCCGCAGCTCGGCCAAGGCCGCAGCGTTGGCTTCGTTGAAGAGGGCAACCCCCAACGGCGCTTCCGGCAGGAGGGCGCCAAGGTCAAGGTCGACGCCGGCCCAGCCCAGGTTGGGTGCCGTGAGCACCCGTGCGGCGGCAGGGTCCACCAGCCCGGGCACGGCGAGCCCGCCGCCCAGGACCTCGACGCCGTGTTCCCCGGCCGCACTCCGTACCCGGGCGGCCAGAACGGCGAGCGCCGCCATGACGGGACCTTCCACGCTGTTGCGGTTGTCGCGTTCCTGCACTTCACGGACCAGCACTTTTCCGGCCAGGTCAACCACTGCAGCGGAGATGTAGTCCACATTGATCTCCATCCCCATCACTGCCCGGCCGGGGTTGAGTTCCAGCCCGACACCCGGCCGCCCGCGCCCCTGCGGGTTGAAGCCGATCTCGCGGATGATGCCGGCATGCAGGAGATCCAGCACCAGGCTGGACACGGATGCCTTGGTCAGGCCGGTAGCGGCTGCCAGCTGGGCACGGCTGGGATGGGCCCCCCGCGGGAACTCGGCGATCCGCCCCAGCACCAAGGCCAGGTTGCTTCGCCGGACGTCACCCACGCTTCCAGGGGCCGACCCCCCGGATCCCGCCACGGCAGGTGCCGGTATCACCATCACAAAGCTCCTCCGTCAGCACGTGGGCCCGGCCGTCATGTGCCCGCCGGACCCTTGACCCCACCCTACGTCCACCCATATAGTTCAGGCAATAAACTAAAGCTTCGCATCCGGCGGAGCACTCGATTGCAAGGACGCATCATGACTCACTCCCCCACCCCCGCTGACAAGTTCACCTTTGGCCTTTGGACCGTCGGCTGGACCGGCGCCGACCCGTTCGGCGTGGCCACCCGCGCCGCGCTGGATCCCGTGGAAGCAGTCCACCGGCTCAGCGAACTGGGCGCCTATGGCATCACCTTCCACGACAACGACCTGGTCCCTTTTGACGCCACCGCCTCCGAGCGGGAGCTGATCCACAAGAACTTCCGCGCAGCCCTGGCAGAGACCGGCCTGAAGGTTCCGATGGTCACCACCAACTTGTTCAGCCACCCGGCGTTCAAGGACGGCGGCTTCACCTCGAACGACCGCTCCATCCGCCGCTTCGCCCTCTCCAAGGTCCTGCGCAACATCGACCTCGCCGCGGAACTCGGCGCCGAAACCTTCGTCATGTGGGGCGGCCGCGAAGGCAGCGAGTACGACGGATCCAAAGACCTGGCCGCCGCGCTTGACCGGATGAAGGAGGGCGTGGACACCGCAGCGGGCTACATCAAGGACAAGGGCTACAACCTGCGGATCGCACTGGAACCCAAGCCCAACGAACCCCGCGGCGATATCTTCCTGCCCACTGTCGGACACGGCCTGGCCTTCATCGCCCAACTGGAACACGGCGACATCGTGGGCCTGAACCCGGAAACCGGCCACGAGCAGATGGCCGGGCTGAACTTCACCCACGGCATCGCCCAGGCCCTCTGGGCCGGCAAACTCTTCCACATCGACCTCAACGGACAGCGCGGCATCAAGTACGACCAGGACCTTGTCTTCGGCCACGGCGACCTGACCAGCGCCTTCTTCACGGTGGACCTGCTCGAAAACGGCTTCCCGGGGGGCGGACCGAAGTACGACGGCCCGCGCCACTTCGACTACAAGCCTTCCCGCACCGACGGCTACGACGGCGTCTGGGAATCCGCCAAGGCCAACATGTCCATGTACCTGCTGCTCAAGGAGCGGGCCCTCGCCTTCCGCGCCAACCCCGAAGTCCAGGAGGCGCTCAAGGCCTCCGGCGTCTTCGAACTCGGCGAGCCCACGCTCAACGCCGGCGAAAGCACCGCGGACCTGCTCGCCGACGCCGCCTCCTTCGAGGACTTCGACGCCGACAAGGCCGCCGAGCGCTCCTTCGCGTTCGTCCGCCTCAACCAGCTTGCCATCGAACACCTCCTGGGCGCCCGCTAGGCCATGGCACTCGTCGCAGGGATCGACAGTTCAACCCAGTCCTGCAAAGTGGTAATCCGCGACGCGGACACCGGAGAACTGCTCCGCCAAGGCCGCGCCGGCCACCCCGACGGCACCGAGATCCATCCGGACCACTGGTGGACGGCGCTGCAAAAAGCCGTTGCCGAAGCGGGCGGCCTGGATGACGTGGCCGCCATCTCCGTCGGCGGCCAGCAGCACGGAATGGTCTGCCTCGACGCAGACGGTGACGTGGTCCGTCCGGCACTGCTGTGGAACGACACCCGCAGCGCCGGGGCAGCGGTGGAGCTCATCAACGGCGCCGGCAGCGGAGACCCCGTTGCCGGCGCCCGGTACTGGGCCAACGCCACGGGCACCGTCCCCGTGGCCTCACTGACAGTGACCAAGCTGCGCTGGCTTGCGGAGAACGAGCCGGACAACGCCGCCAAGGTCGCGGCCGTATGCCTCCCGCACGACTGGCTGACCTGGCGGCTCGCCGGTTACGGGCCCGGCAGCGGCGCATCGGGCCTGGCCGCACTGTCAACGGACCGCTCTGATGCCTCGGGCACCGGGTACTACTCGTCGGCGGAGGGCCGGTACCTGCCGGACGTCCTGGCATCCGCGCTGGGACACGTCCCCGCCGTCCCCAAGGTTCTCGGGCCACTGGAACAGGCGGGCCGCACCCCCGCCGGCTCCTTGCTCGGAGCCGGTGCCGGGGACAACGCGGCCGCCGCGCTCGGCGCCGGAGCGGACCTGGGCGACGTCGTCATGTCCCTGGGCACCTCCGGAACCGTATTTGCCGTCTCGGACACGGCGCCGGCGGATGCATCGGGACTGGTGGCCGGGTTCGCCGATGCAGCCGGCCACTACCTTCCGCTGGTGTGCACGTTGAACGCCACGCGTGTTTTCGATGCCACCGCCGCCCTGCTGGGCGTCGACCTGGCGGAGTTCAACAGGCTGGCACTCTCTGCCGAACCGGGCGCCGGAGGCCTGGCCCTGGTCCCGTACTTCGACGGGGAACGGACGCCCAACCTCCCGGACGCCACCGGCACCCTGCATGGCATCACGCGGGCCAACTACACCCCCGCCAACCTGGCGCGCGCCGCCGTCGAAGGCGTGGTCTGCTCCCTGGCTGACGGCCTGGCAGCGTTGCAGGACCAGGGCGTGGCCGCGCGGAGGATCCTCCTCGTGGGCGGCGGCGCCCAGTCCGACGCAGTGCAGGACGTCGCAGCGCGCCTGCTGGGAACCCGTGTCACGGTTCCCCTCCCGGGCGAGTATGTCGCGGACGGAGCGGCCCGCCAGGCCGCCGCCGCACTCACCGGGCAGTTCCCCGCCTGGTCCGCGGACGCCGTCGAGCTGCCCGTGGGAACGGACGACGCCGGCGTGCTGGCCCGCTACCGCAGCGTCGCCTTGGCGCACGCCTAGGTCGGTCCGCGAAACCACGAAGGACCCGGACCGCCTGCGGCGGTCCGGGTCCTTCCATATGGGGCGCGGGCTCCTGCCTGCGGAAAACGCCGGCAGGAGCCCACGGTCTGTATCCGGTCAGGCGAACGGGAGGACGAGCTCCGCGTACCGCTCCTTGACCGTGGCCAGGACGGCATTGCCGTCCGTGTCCCAAATCTCCTGGTTGAAGATCTCCACCTCGATGTCTCCGGTGTAGCCGGCGTCCCGCACCCAGGTGCCGATCGTGGCGAAGTCCACCACGCCGTCGCCCATGTACCCGCGGGACAGCAGCGGGTCCGCGGCGATGGGCATGTTGAAGTCGCACACCTGGTAGGAGGCGAGGCGGTTTTCCCGGCCCGCGCGCCCGATCTGCGCCTTCAGTTCCGGGTCCCACCAGACATGGAAGGTGTCGACGGCGACGCCCACCGTTGAGGGATCGAACGGCGCGGCGAGGTCCAGCGCCTGCCCCAACGTGGAAATCAGGGCACGGTCGGCCGCATACATCGGGTGCAGCGGCTCCAGCACCAGGCGTACGCCGTGCTCCGCAGCGAACGGGACCAGGTCGGCGAGCCGGTCGGCAACGCGCTGCCGCGCCGCCACGACGTCCTTCTCCCCCAGGGCCAGGCCGCCGACCACCAGGAAGAGTTCCCGGGTGTCCAGGGCCACAGCCTCAAGGATCGCCGCGCGGTTGTCCGCGAGCGCAGCCGCCTGGCCGTCGGCGTCCGCCGCGGTGAGGAACCCGCCGCGGCACAGCGAGGATACACGCAGGCCGGCATCCTTGATCAGGCGGGCCGCCTTGTCCAGGCCGGCCTCCTCCACCCGGTCCCGCCAGGGGCCGATCGAGGGAATGCCGGCGTTGACGCACCCCTCCACCACCTGGGCGAGCGTCCACTTCTTGGTGGTGGCGCTGTTGATGGACAGGCGCGCGAAGTCGCTCATACGCCCACCCCGTTGATGCGCAGGTAGTCGGACATCCGGAAGGCCGCCAGTGCGGGGTCTTTCAGCAGTCCGGCCTGGTCCGCGAGCTCGAAGGTCCTGGCCAGGTGGCAGACCGAGCGGCCCGAATGCAGGCCGCCCACCATCTGGAAACCGGGCTGCTTGCCGTTGAGCCAGGACATGAACGCGATGCCCGTCTTGTAGTAGAACGTAGGGGCGCTGAAGATGTGCTTGCCCAGTTCCCGCGTGGAGTCGAGGATTTCGCGGGCTTTGGCGGCGTTGCCTGCGTCGTAGTTCTGCAGGGCGACCGAAGCGGCGGGGTAGATTGCCGCGAAGATGCCCAGCAGGGCGTCGGAGTGGTGGCTGCCATCGCCGTCGATCAGTTCCGGGTAGTTGAAGTCGTCGCCGGTGTAGAGCCGGACGCCCTCGGGCAGGGCCGCCCGCAGGGCCACCTCGTGGCCGGCATCGAGCAGCGAGACCTTGACACCGTCCACCTTGGCGGAGTTGTCCATAATGAGGCCGAGGAACGTTTCGGTGGCCGTGGCAACGTCGTCCGATCCCCAGTAGCCGGCGAGGGCGGGATCGAACATGGTGCCCAGCCAGTGCAGGATGACCGGCTGGTCCACTTCCTGCAGCAGGGTGGAGTACACCTCCAGGTAGTCTTCGGGGCCGCGTGCCACTTTTGCCAGGGCGCGGGAGGCCATGAGGATGACCTTGGGCCCGGCCTCGGTGACGACGGCGATCTGCTCGCGGTAGGCCTCAAGGACGGCTTTGATGCCGGCCTCGCCGGAGGGCAGGGCGTCGATGTCCAGCTGGTCGGTGCCGGCGCCGCAGGAGACGAGGTCGCGGACGGACTTGCCGGCGGTGGCCGCGTTGCCGGACGAAACCACGGAGGCAGCTTCCACCCCGGTCCGCTTGATGAGCTGCTGGGTGGCGGACCAGTCCAGGCCCATGCCCCGCTGGGCGGTGTCCATGGCGTCGGCCACGCCCAGGCCGTAGGACCACAGCTCGTGGCGATAGGCCAGCGTGGCGTCCCAGTCCAGCCGCGCGGGGGTACCCGGGGTGTTGTCGGCGAGGACTTCGGGGATGACGTGGGCGGCGGCGTACGCCCGGCGTGCGGTCAGGGGTGCCGTGGGGCGGGCCCACGTGGCGCCGCCCTGCAGCCGGTACTCCCTGGTGCCGCCGTCTTCGGAGGGAAGGATGAGGGAAGTCATTAGAGCGTGATCTCCGGGATGTCGATGGTGCGGCGTTCGTCGTTGGACTGCAGGCCCAGCTCGGCGAGCTGGACGCCCCGGGCGGCGGAGAGCAGGCCAAAGCGGTGTTCACGGCCGGCGACGACGTCGCGGAGGAATTCCTCCCACTGCAGCTTGAAGCCGTTGTCCAGGTCGGCGTTGGCCGGTACTTCCTGCCACTGGTCGCGGAACGACTCCGTCACCGGAAGGTCGGGGTTCCAGACGGGCTTGGGAGTGTGGGCACGCTGCTGGGCGACGCACTTGTTCAGGCCGGCGACGGCCGAGCCGTGGGTGCCGTCCACCTGGAATTCCACCAGTTCGTCGCGGTATACCCGGACAGCCCAGGAGGAGTTGATCTGGCCGACGACTTCGTCGCCGGCCGGGGTAACGAGCTCGAAGATGCCGTAGGAGGCGTCGTCGGCGGTTGCCTTGTACTCCTTGCCGGCTTCGTCCCAGCGTGCCGGAATGTGGGTGGCGGTTTTGGCATTGACGCTCTTGACCTTGCCGATGATGCCTTCGAGCACGTAGTTCCAGTGGCAGAACATGTCGGTGGTCATTCCGCCGCCGTCTTGCTTGCGGTAGTTCCAGGACGGGCGCTGGGCCGCCTGGATGTCGCCTTCGAAGACCCAGTAGCCGAACTCGCCGCGGATGGACAGGATCCGGCCGAAGAAGCCTTCGTCCACCAGACGGCGGAGCTTGACCAGGCCGGGAAGGTACAGCTTGTCGTGCACAACGCCGGCCGTCACGCCGGCCTCCTTGCCGATGCGGGCCAGTTCAATGGCCTCCTCCAGGGTTTCTGCCGTCGGCTTTTCCGTGAAGATGTGCTTGCCTGCCAGCATGGCCTTTTTCAGGGTGGCGGCGCGCAGGCTGGTCATGGACGCGTCGAAGACGACGTCCACGGTGGGGTCGTTGATCACGGCGTCCAGGTCCGTGGTCCACTCGGACACCTTGTGCTGCTCCGCCAGCTCGCGGATTTTGGCTTCGTTGCGGCCCACCAGGATGGGCTCCACCTGGACCCGGGTGCCGTCTTCCAGCGTGAAGCCGCCGGCGTCGCGGATGGGCAGGATGGACCGCAGCAGGTGCTGGCGGTAGCCCATGCGGCCGGTGATGCCGTTCATGGCAATACGGATCGTTTTAGTTTCGAAGCCCATGTGTCCTCCACGGTGAGTGAGCAAGGTGTACTCAAGAAGAATCGGGAAAGCGCATTCCCTCTGTTTCCATGATGCACCGCGCCGTTCCGCTTGGCAAGCGCTTTCCGGAAGTAGTTTGAACTGTCATAATGTCCTTAGCCGTTCAGGCCGCCCCGACCACCAGGAGATGCTGTGGCTGCTAGTACCCTTACCGAGGTTGCCCGCCTCGCCGGCGTCTCGCCTGCCACGGCGTCCCGCGTGCTGAACGGCTCCGCCCGGACCCCAGGCAAGGACATTGCCGAGCGCGTCCGCCAGGCGGCGGACTCACTGGGGTACATCCCCAATGCGCAAGCCCAGGGCCTTGCCAAATCCAGCTCGGGCCTGATCGGCCTGATTGTCCACGACATCGCCGACCCGTATTTCGCCGCCATTGCCCGCGGCGTGCAGGATGCCGCTCGGGAACAGCGGAAAATGGTGCTCCTTGCCACGACGGGGGGCGGCCCCGCTGAAGAAAAGGAGGCCGTGGCCGCCTTCGCCGCCCGCCGTGCCGACTCCATCGTGATCGCCGGTTCGCGCTCCTGCCGCGCCGAGGACCAGGAGGGCAACGCACAGCTGGCCGCCGAACTGGACCGCTATTGCCGCAACGGCGGCAGGGTGGCAGTGGTGGGGCATCCCGTGGTGGGCGCCACCGCACTGGAGGGCTACCACGTCGTCGAAGTCCCCAACCAGGAGCTTGCGGGCCGGCTGGCCACCGAGCTTGCCGCCGGCTGGGATGGCGACTTCGTCATCATCGGCGGGCCCGACGGCCTGTACACCTCCGATGACCGGGTCCGGGGTTTCCAGGAAGGCCTGGCACGCGCCGGACACCGCCCGGCAGAGGTGCTCAGGAGCGCTTTCAACCGTTCGGGCGGCTACGAGGCCGGCCTGCAACTGGCCGCACGGATCAAGGCAGCCTCCGCCGGCAACCCTGCCGCGCCGAAGCTTTGCATTTTCGCGGTCAACGACGTGATGGCGATCGGCGCCGCAGCAGCACTGCGGTCCGAGGGGCTGAGGATTCCCCGCGACGCGTCAATCGCAGGTTTCGACGACATCGAAACGCTGCGGGACTTCCGGCCGGCCCTGTCCACCGTGCGCCTGCCGCTCGAAGATATTGGACGGCTGGCAACCAGGGCCACCCGCCCCCGCCCGGCCGGCCAGGACCAGGAAGCAGCGCCCGACGAAGCCGTTACCGGCGAGGTCACGCTGCGGCGCAGCACCGAGGCCGCCGCCGTATGATGCCGCGAAGGATCACCGCGGTTCCGGCCTGCACTGAAGCCGCGGGCCCCCGCCCGGCCATCCTTGTCCTGCCCGGCGGCGGTTACGCGCGCCAGGCGGACCACGAGGCGGAGCCGGTTGCGGAATGGCTCGCAGCGCTGGGTATCCACGCTTTCGTCCTGCGTTACCGGGTGGCGCCGGACCGCCACCCGGCGCCCCTTGAAGACGCCAAGGAGGCCATGCTCTCCATCCGGAGCGGACCGCACGGCCTGGCCGTTGACCACGAGCGTGTGGGCGTCCTGGGATTCTCGGCCGGCGGCCATCTGGCGGCCACGCTGTCCACCGCAGCAGCCACCGGCAACCGGGACCTCGACGTCGATGCCGCCGTCCCGGACCTCTCGGTCCTTTGCTACCCTGTGGTGTCGCTGATCCAGGACACGCACCAGGGGTCGGTGGACAACCTCCTGGGCGGGCTGCCGCCGTCGAACCTTCTTGCGGACCTCTCCGCGGACCGGAACGTGACAGCCCGGACCCCGCCGGCTTTCCTCTGGCACACCGCGGACGACGACGCTGTCCCGGTGGCCAACAGCCTGAACTACGCCAAGGCGCTGATCGCCGCCGGCGTTCCTGCCGAACTGCACGTCTTCCCGGAAGGGCGGCACGGACTCGGACTGGCAGCCGGTGACCCCGGCCCCGGACAGTGGACGTCCTTGTGCGCGTCCTGGCTGGTTCGTGCCGGCTGGGCGGAGCCCACGGCCGCAGCAACCCTCACCGCAGCAGCCGGCCGCCTTTAGCCCCGCCGGTCCACCGCGCGGATGGTCCAGCCCGCCGAGTGGGACTCTCCCGGCTCCAGGTGGATCAGGTCCGTTCCGGAATTGAACGCGTCCGGCGGGCAGGTCATGGGCTCAACCGCGAGGCCCAGCCGGTCCGGACCGACAGGCTTGTCTCCCGTGTGCACCTGGACCCAAGGCCACTCCGGCCCCCATTCAAGCTCCACGCCCGTGCCCGATGGATCCATGACGCGCACGCGCGCCAGTCCGGCAGCGTCGCGGGAGATACCGGTGAAAGCGTGGTCGATCCTGACCGGTCCCAACCTGTGCGGGAGGCGGAAGTCGAAAGCATCCTGCTCCACCTGCCGGATGGCCACCGGGAGCAGCCGGTCCGGGGTGACCTCGAGGTAGGCAGCTGCCGGAAGTTCCAGGGACCAGTCATCCAGTGGAGCAGGGCCGGCGACAAGGTAGGGATGGGGGCACACTCCATACGGCGCGGCCCGGGTACCGGTGTTGACGGCGGTGACCGTACCGCGGAGGCCGACATCGGAGAGGGAATAGGCGACCGTGAGTTCCAGGCTGCCCGGGTAGCCCGGCCCGGCCGGAACGCGGCAGCCCAACACCACCCGGTCCGTCGATGCCTCCACAATGTCCCAGGCCTGATGGATGGCCAGCCCGTGCAGGGCCGATCCGCGCTCCGGCTCATTGATGGCGGCCGAATAGGACTGGCCGGCGTACGAATAGGCACCGTCAGCGAGCCGGTTGGGCCACGGTGCACAGATGACGCCCCGGTAGTCCGGGACCCCGCCCTCCGGCCCAAAGCCCACCACCAGGTTCCGGTCCCCGCAGCGCAGCTCCCGGAGGGCGCCACCGCGGGTGGTCACGACGGCGGTGTAGGGTCCGTGGGTAATGCGGACTTCGGTTCCGGGCATGGCTTCCTCCGCGATGATCTTTGTTAGCGCTAAAACAGCATACGTCATCGCAACGGAATCCGGCTGGCTAGAGTTGCCCCATGGAAGCGGCACCCGACCAGCACCTTATCGCCGCCGTCAGGAGCGCACTGTGGGAGCTGTCCGACCCCGATCGTGCCGCCGGCGCGCAGGCGTACATGAAGTCTTCCGTTCCGTCGCTGGGTGTCCGGGTCCCGGATGTCCGGCGGATCGCGGCGCACGCTACGGCAGAGTTTCCTCCGGCATCAGCCGCCGGGCTGCGCGCCACAGCGCTGCAACTGTGGCGCACGGCAGCGTTCCGGGAAGAACGCTATGCAGCCATCGACCTGACCGGCAACCGGCTGGTTGCCAAAGACCTGGACACGCTGCCGGTGTACGAGGAAATCATCCGCACCGGAGCATGGTGGGATTTCGCAGACGGCGTGTCCGGCAGGATCTGCAACCTGCTGCTGGCTCACCCGGCCGAGATGTCCGCGGTGCTGAGGACGTGGAGCCGTGATCCGGACTTTTGGATTCGGCGCGCTTCCATCACATCGCAGCTGCGGGCCAAGGAAGCCACCGATACGGTGCTGCTTGCCGATGTCATTGAACCGAACCTGGCGGACCGGGAATTCTTTATCCGCAAAGCGATCGGCTGGGCGCTGCGCGAGTACGCCAAAACGGCGCCGGAGTGGGTGCAGGAATTCGTCGCCCTGCACGGGCAGGAGATGAGTCCGTTGTCCCGCAGGGAGGCCCTGCGGAGGATCAGCGCCGGCCGGCCGCAGCGTCCCCGCTAAATGACGGGACGTTCGACGACGGGCTCGTGCGACTTCCGGAACAGCCGGCGGGTGCCGGGATCCCAAAAGATCAGGTAAAGCCCAAAGAGCAAGGCGGTCAGGGCAGCCGCAATCCGGGCCAGCAGGAGGGCGAAGCCCAGGTCCTGGGTCTGCAGGTAGGGAAAGACGTCCAGCTGGTCCGAGATTGCGTAGATCATGAAGAACGACACCACGAAGTACAGGGCCTTGACCTGCCAGTCATTACGAATGCCCGTCACGGCGAACAACGGAATCAGCCACACTACATACCAGGACTGGATGATGGGGGCCAGCAGGACCACGGCGGCCAGGCCGAGCGTGAGACGGCGCATCAGCCGGTCATGGTCGCCCTTGAGGATCTGCCAGGCAAGGATGGCCACGGCAAGCAGCTTGCCGGCGTCGAACACCCAGCCCGCCGGGACTGAGCCGTCGAGGCCGAACGCGTTGGCAAGGGACCCCACCACCATGCCGAGCAGGCCCACCGGGGCATACCAGATGGAGATACTGCCGGGGGCGGAGAGTCCGTTGATCCAGCCGAAGCCGAAGCCGTTGACCAGGCTCATCAGGGCCAGCAACGCCAGGCTCAGGCCGGCCGTGAGCGCCCAGAATGCGATCTTTCGCAGCCACCCCGCGTTCCTGCCCGCCCAGAGGAGGCCGATGAACGGAAGGAACACGATGGTGATGGGCTTGACGGCGATGGACAGCGTGACCAGCGCGACGCCCCGGACCTCCCGGCGGGTCGCGGAGTAGTAGAGCCCGGCAAGGGCCAGCCCGATCATGAGTGAGTCATTGTGCACGCTGGCAATGAAGTTGGTCAGGAAGAGCGGGTTGGCCGCGGTGAGCCACAAGGCCCTGTGCGGGTTGATGCCGTGCAGCTCTGCGAGCCGGGGCACGTAGATCACGCAGAGCACCACGCCGGCCAAGGCAACCAGCCGGAACAGCATGATGCAGGCTTCCGGCTGGACGTTGGTCACCCACACAACGAACTGCTCGATCCAGAGGAACAGCTGGCCGTAGGGAACCGGAGCTTCGGTCCACTGCTTGTCGGCTCCCAGCTGGAAGTAGTTGGACAGGGCGGAAATGCCGTTTTCGTACGGGTTGAACCCTTCCACCATCAGCCGCCCCTGGCCGATGTAGGCATAGACGTCGCGGCTGAACAACGGGACGCTGAACATCATGGGGAGCCCCCACGCCACCACCGCCGCCAACGTGGCGCGACGGGCCTGGCCGCCCCACACCCGGACTTTTTGGCCGAGCCGCAGCCAGGCGCGCACCAGCAGCATGCCCCCTGCCGCGACCAGCACGATGGACAGGGCCACGCCCGGCGCTTCGGTGCGCATCCAGATGAACAGCGGCATGCGGCGGAGTTCGGAGACCGGCGCGAGCCAGCCCACGCCGGCGGAACCGAACATCATGAACATCGACCCGAGGAAGCCGGCAAGCAGTGGAGAGCGGGGATTGTCCACCTCGGCACCGCCCGCCGGGGCAGTACCAGCCGCCGCCATCTCCCCCGTTGCGGGCACAGGCGCCGTCATCTCAGGAATGTCCAATCTTCTTGCGTTTCCGCTGTTACCCGGCGGACCGCGTGGGCGGCCGGAACATCTTCGAAGGCGGCGGGGCGACCCGCCGCGTACCCGAAATCCTAGCATCGGCGGGGCGTCCGGGGCGGTAACGGTAGGCTGGTCCGGTGCCTATATCTAACGAACGAATCGTCTGGATCGACTGCGAAATGACCGGCCTGGACATCAAGAACGACGCCCTCATCGAGGTGGCAGCCCTGGTCACCGATTCGGAACTGAACATCCTCGGGGACGGTGTCGACGTGGTGGTCAAGCCCGAGGACGCGGCCGTCGCCCAGATGTCCGACTTCGTCCGGGACATGCACACCAAGTCCGGGCTCCTGGCGGAACTCCCCCACGGCAAGACCATGGCGGAGGCTGAGGCCGCCGTCATGGAGTACATCTCCGCGTGGGTTCCGGATCCGCGGAAGGCTCCCCTGGGCGGCAACTCCGTGGGCACCGACCGGGTGTTCCTCTCCCGCGACATGCCCGCCGTCGTGGAGCACCTGCACTACCGGGTGATTGACGTCAGCACCATCAAGGAACTCTCCCGCCGCTGGTTCGCGCGGGCGTACTTCCAGTCACCGGCGAAAAAGGGCGGCCACCGGGCACTGGGCGACATCAAGGACTCCATTGATGAACTCCGCTACTACCGCGAAGCGGTGTTCGTGCCGGCGCCGGGCCCTGACAGCGCCACCGCCCAGAAGATCGCCAGGCGCATCACCAGCGGCGACGCTGCCAACCCTGCCGGCGAGTAATCTGCGCCACGTTTGGAGGAAATTTCGCGGAAATCGCCGAAAGTGGACAAAGCACCCCTTCCGAGCAGGTAAGCTATTTGAGTTGCGTTTCCAGGGAGCCGGTAACACGGCCTGACCTTGAAACACATGGTGGGCGTAGCTCAGTTGGCAGAGCGCCTGGTTGTGGTCCAGGAGGTCGCGGGTTCAACCCCCGTCGCTCACCCTCACGGGGCGGCACTTGCAGCCGTCAACAAGGAGGCCGCACCGGATATCCGGTGCGGCCTCCTTTGTTGTGTCCCACCAAGATACGTGCAGGGACGCCGGCGCTGCCGGCCCCGAAGCCGAAGGACTAATGCTATGACCGTTCTGCCGATTACCATCTGGGGCGAGCCCGTCCTGCACCGCCGGGCAGCCGAAGTCGAGGTTTTCGACGACGATCTGCGCAGCCTGATTGCCGACATGTTCGAGACCAACGACGCCGCCAACGGCGTGGGTCTCGCGGCGCCGCAAGTCGGCGTGGGCAAGCGGATCTTCGTCTACAAGTACGCCAACGACGACGGCGCGCCACTGAGCGGTGTGCTGGTGAACCCTGTCCTCACCCTCTCCAAGGTTTCCGGCGCCGCCCCGGACCCGGACGAGGAAGAAGAGGGCTGCCTGTCCTTCCCGGGCGAGCAGTACCCGCTGAAGCGGGCCGAGTGGGCCCGGGTGGAAGGCTTCGACGGTTTCGGCGAGCCGGTGAAGTTCGAGGCGACGGGCTGGTTTGCCAGGGTCATCCAGCATGAATTCGACCATCTGGACGGCAAGCTGTACGTCAACCGGTTGATGGACCGCTACGCCCGGAAGGCCCTGAAACAGGCCAAGAAGAACGGGTGGGGCGTGCCAGGGCTGACCTGGATGCCCGGCGTCGATCCCGACCCGTTCGGCCACTAAGCGGTTCCCGGGCCGCCCCTCAGCCGGCGGTGATCGTTGGCTGCCCGGGGCAGGATGCCAGCACTTTCTTCATGGCATCCTTCTCCGCCGCAGTCACCCACAGGCCGTAGGCGGCCTTGACGGAGATCTGCCGGGCTACATAGTGGCAGCGGATCGCAGTGTTTTTCGGAAGCCAGGTTGCGGCGTCACCGGCACCCTTTTTCTGGTTCGCCTGCCCGTCGGCGGCGATCAGGTTGAGCGGATCGTTGGCGAGGCTCTGGCGTTCCTTCGGGGTCAGGCCCTGTGCTCCCTTTTGCCAGGCGTCGCCCAGGGCCACCACATGGTCGATCTGCACCGCGCTGCTGGTGTCGGCGCCGCGGCGGAATTCAATGGCGTGTCCGGTGTACGGCTCCTGGAAATGACCGCCCGATACCTGGCACGTGGAACCGTCGGCGAAGATGACTCCCGCGAGGTCGCGCCGCAGGATGTCGTTGCGGGTATCGCACCCGTTCCGGTCCGCATCCAGCCACGCCTGGCCGAAGGCTTCCCTGCTGTAGCCCGTATTCGGCGCCCTGCCCTTCACGGCCAGGCCATCCAGGGCAGAAACGGCGGCCCCTCCCGGTACCGGATGGGGCTCCGCCACCGGCTTCATCCAGGCGGCATCGAACACCGGCGCCTCCGTCGGCCCGGCGGCCGCAGGTCCGGCTGCCGCGAACTGTCCGGCGGTGAAGAACCAGAAAAGCGCGGCCACCGCTGAGACGGCGAAGGCGGCCAGCAGACCCCAAGCCTGCCGGGACCGGCGGCGGGCACGGCGATAGTCGGACCAGCTGACAGTCACGGCGGTGATACCGGATCACTAGTGGGAGGCACCCCACGAGCCTAGGACGGGGAGCCCGGCCGGCGGCCGATATCCACACTGTGGAGGACGGGTGATCCCTCACCCGCCCGCGGCATCTACTGCTCGCGCGTGACCCTCCGGAGGTCCTCCTCCGCGGTGGCCAGGAGTTCCTCGAGTTGGCGGACGCGCTCCTCGCTGGCGTCCCCGGCCTGGTGGGCGGCGCGGGCGCCCTCCAGGAGCCTGAGGGCTTCCTTGTGGTTGGCCTTCGCCACGTCGAGTGCGTGTTCGAGGGTGGTCTCGTGCTGAAGCGTCGATTCGTTGTCCATGCCACCAGTCTGGTCCGGTTTCCCGGCTGATTCCAGTGAACCAGCCGGGAATTGGCAGGACGTGTCGCTTTTGGTCAGACGGCGATGGCGGCCAGGGCGGCCGCGCTTTCCTTGGCAGGGAACGACGGCGGGTTCACGCCGGCCATCTCCTCCATGACCCGGACCACCTGGCAGCTGTAGCCAAATTCGTTGTCGTACCAGACGTAGAGGACCAGGTTCTTGTCCGTGGACACCGTGGCCAGGCCGTCAACGATGCCGGCGCGGCGGGAACCCACGAAGTCGGTGGAGACCACCTCGGGCGAGTCGATGTAGTCGATCTGCTTGCGCAGGTCCGAGTGCAGCGACATCTCGCGCAGGTAGTTGTTCACCTCATCCTTGGTGGTGCCGTTCTCCAGGCTGAGGTTCAGGATGGCCAGGGAGACGTCCGGGGTGGGAACGCGGATGGAGCTGCCGGTCAGCTTGCCCAGGAGCTCGGGCAGGGCCTTGGCCACCGCCTTGGCGGCACCGGTTTCGGTGATGACCATGTTCAGCGCGGCCGAGCGTCCGCGGCGGTCGCCCTTGTGGAAGTTGTCGATCAGGTTCTGGTCGTTGGTGAAGGAGTGCACGGTTTCCACGTGCCCGTGGATCACGCCGAACTTGTCGTTGATGGCCTTCAGGACCGGAGTGATGGCGTTGGTGGTGCAGGAGGCTGCGGAAACGATCCGGTCGGAGTCGTCGATGTCCCGGTGGTTGATGCCGTGGACAATGTTCTTCAGTTCACCCTTTCCCGGAGCCGTCAACAGGACGCGTGCAACACCCTTGCTCTGGAGGTGCTGGGACAGTCCTTCGGCGTCGCGCCAGCGGCCCGTGTTGTCCACCACCAGGGCATCCTTGATTCCATAGGCGGTGTAGTCGATGGTGGCGGGATCGTTCGAGTAGATCACCTGGATACGGACGCCGTTGGCCGTAATGGTGTTGGCCTCTTCATCGATCCGGATGGTGCCCTCGAAGGAACCGTGGACCGAGTCCCGGCGGAGCAGGCTGGCCCGCTTGGAAAGGTCGTTGTCGGACCCGCGGCGGACCACGATGGCGCGCAGGCGCAGGCCGTGGCCGCCACCGGCCTTTTCGATCAGCAGGCGTGCCAGGAGCCGGCCGATGCGGCCGAAGCCGTAGAGCACCACATCGGTGCTGGTGCGTTCGTCGCCGCCACGCTTGCCAACGATCTCGGCGAGTTCGGCGCGGAGGAACTCTTCAAGGGTGGCCCCGTTGCCCTCTTCCTTGAATTTCTGGTTCAGGCGGGCGATGTCGATCGCGGCGGCGCCCAGGTCCAGCCCGGCCAGCGTGTTGAGCAGCGGTGCCGTGTCCTCCAGGAGCAGTTCGTCCTTGCTCATCCGGCGCGCGAAGCGATGTGCCTTGAGGATGTTCATGGTGGACTTGTTGATCAGGCTCCGGCCGTGGATGCTGGTCACCACGTTGTTTTCCCGGTACAGCCTGCCGATCACCGGGATCATGGCCTCGGCGAGGGCCTCCCGGCCCATCCACGTATCAAGACAAGAATCAGACGTCTGGCTCACTGAAATACCTTCCTCGGGTCAGCCGTGTACGTCCTCGTACACAGATGTAGGCCACCTGATGATGTCCAGGGGCACCGGCACCTGCAGGGGTCGGCCCCCAGGCACCTGGATCGCGTGCAAAGAAAAACCGCCGGCTGCGAACGCAACTTTCGGCGGTAGAACTCCTGCGTCCGGGATCCATTCTAATTTGGCGCAGCCCCCCGAACACGCCTGCGCTGCGTGAAATCACTCACACGGCTCACCCCGTGGGCTCAGTTGTGGATGGCAGCATACAAGTTGAGGCTGGCGGAAAAGACCACCCAGGAGAAGTACGGCAACACCAGCAGCCCTGCGGTGGCGTCCACCGGGCCGAACCGGACGATCAGGAACGCCAGGGTCGCGGCCAGGGTGCAGATGACGAGGAATGCCGCCCACAAAGCCGCGGCGCCTGCCATGGGGTACATCGCGAAAAACGCCACCGGCCACGCGGCGTTGAGCACGAGTTGGACGGAGTACCCTGCCAGGGCCGGGCCGGTCAATCCACCTTTGCGCCAGACCAGCCACGCCGCGGCGGCCACCCCGACGTACAGCACCATCCAGGTGATCCGGAACATCAGCGACGGCGGCATCCACGGCGCCTTGAGCGAGCCGGCATACCAGCCCGTGGAATTGAGGATGATGGGGATCGAGGCAAGCACCCACGCCGCAGCAGACAGTCCAAGGAAGCCCGCAAAGGCGACAATTTGGGAGCGCAGGCCGGGCAGGGTTCCGGCCGTTCCGGCGGCCGGCCGGAGATCAGTAATAACGGGCACGGTCCAGCATCCCCAACACAGCGCCCAAGGTCAAACCCGGTTTTGCGGATGGGACAGCCGGTACGCCGGGTTCTGTTCTCCCCTGCCGTTGCCGGCAAGGGAGCGACGGCCATCCATCTACGAGTACCGTTGCCGGCACCCTCCAGCGGCTTACCCGGACACTCGGGCGGGCAGCCCTCGAACGTGTCCTGTCTAGCCTTGCTCCGGGTGGGGTTTACCTAGCCTTCCCGGTCACCCGGGAAGCTGGTGGTCTCTTACACCACCGTTTCACCCTTACCTGCCCTCTCCGGCCAAGGCCGGACATGCAGGCGGTCTGTTTTCTGTGGCACTGGCCTGCGGGTTACCCCGAGTGGGCGTTACCCACCACCCTGCCCTGCGGAGCCCGGACGTTCCTCGAGCCACTTGCGTGGCGCGCGGCCGTCTGGCTGTCCCATCCGGATCCAGTCTACCGGGCGCCTCCGACCGCTTTTGTCGCCGGTAGGATCGGACGGTGCTGATTCTGCTACCCCCTTCCGAAGGCAAGACACCCGCGCGCCGCGGGTCCGCCGTCGACTGGCCCTCGCTGAGTTTCCCTGAGCTCAATCCCTGCCGCACCAAGGTCCTGGCGGCGCTGGAAGCGGTCAGCGGGCACCCGGACGCCCTCTCGCTGCTGGGCGTGGGCGCCTCGCTGCGGGACGACGTCGAACGCAACACCCGCCTCCACGCTGAGCCGGCCGCGCCGGCACACAGCATCTACTCGGGGGTTCTGTATGACGCCCTGGGATACCGGAGCCTGACGCCCGCGCAGCGGCGCAAGGCCGACGAGTCCGTGCTGGTGGTCTCCGCGCTGTGGGGGGCAATCCGCTTTGGCGACAGCGTGCCCGCCTACCGGCTTTCCATGGGGACGGCATTGCCCGACGTCGGCCGGCTGGCTTCGTTCTGGAAGGCACAGCTGGATGACACGCTGGGCCGCGCCGCGGAGGGCCATCTGGTGGTTGACTGCCGTTCGAGCACCTACGCGGCCGCCTGGGCGGCGCCGCCGGAGCGTACGGTCACGGTGAACGTCTTTACCGAAGCCGCAGGAGTCCGGAAAGTGGTGAGCCATTTCGCCAAGCACACCCGCGGCGAACTGGCCCGGCACCTCCTGGCCCGCCGCGGGAAGGCTCCGGCTGCGGCCTCGGACCTGCTGAAGGTTGCGCGCGAAAAATGGGACGCGGAGCTGGTGCCGGGTACGGCACGCAGGCCCCATGCCCTGAACATCATCCTGCCGGGCTGAGGCGCCGGCGGTTCAGGCCCAGTCGTCCGAGCGGACCAGGATGGCGCCGGAATCCGGGCAGAACACGATGTCATCCGCCGCGGCCGCCTTGATCTCGGCAAGGTCGCCTGGGCTGAGTTTCATCCCCGAGGCCTCCGATGTCCCGTGGAAGAGCCGCGCGGCGCCCACGCCCCGCTTGGCGAGGGTCTTTTCGTAGACGGCCAGCATGCCTGCGTCAAGGCCTGCCGCAAATTCGGCGCGCCGGGCCACGAGCCCTTCGGCTTCGGCGGCCACCTCGGCGAGGGCTGCGTCCAGCTCTGCCCGGATCGTGCCGAACGAGCCTTGGATGTCATCAACGATCGCCTGCTGGGCGGCCTGCCGTTCCCGCAACGCGTCCAGCCGCTCCAGGATTTCCAGTTCCACGTCTTCGAGGTCTGAGCGCCGCTTGTTCAGCGATTCAATGTCCTTCTGCAGGGCCACAAGGTCCTTGGAGAGCCCGGTTCCGCTGTTGAGCCTGGCCTCGTCGCGTTCGATGCGCGAAGCGACCTGTTCGACGTCGGCTTCCGCCCGCTTGAGCGCGGCTTCGGCGTCATGCACGGCCACCTTGGCCGCGCCCAGTTCTCCGTTGGCCACGGACAGGGCCGCTTCGAGGTCCTTGATCCGGGGATCATTTTCGAGCGTCCGACGGCGGTTGGCGAGGCCGGTCAGCCTGGCGTCCAGTCCTTGCAGTTCGAGCAACTTCAACTGTTCCGCCGGTGCTGCCTTCGCCACTGTTACCTCCGCTTGATCCTTTCCGGCCAGGGGCCGGGCACCCTATGGGCGCTTCCTAGACTCTATCGCCTGGGCTGAACCGTTGCCTCGCTGCCGGGCTCAGCCCGGAGTGAGGATGAAGTCCCAAGGATCACTGTTGGTGGTGCTGACCCGGATCTCCAGGTCGTGCCCCTGGTCCGCCAGGACGTTGCCCAAGGCTGCGGCGGCGGCCGGCAACCAGAGCCATTCACTGGCAAAGTGCGAGACGTCCACCAGGTAGGGCCGGCCGTTGAGGGCAGCTTCCCGGGCCTCGGACGCAGGGTGGTGGCGAAGGTCCGCGGTGACGTACACGTCCGCGTTGCTGGCCCTGACCTCGTTGAACAGGGAATCGCCGGCGCCGCCGCACACTGCAATCCGCCGCACCACGCCGTCCTTGTCCCCGGAAACGCGCACACCCCCGGCGACGGAGGGAAGGATGCCGAACACCCGTGCAGCGAAATCGCCCAGGCTCATGGCGTCCGCCAGGTCGCCGACCCGCCCAATGCCTTCCTCCGGCAGCCCGTTGGCCGCCGCGGTGAGCGGGGCAACATCCTGCAGTCCCAGCGCGTCGGCCAGGACATCGGAAACGCCGCCGACGGCGGAGTCGCCGTTGGTGTGCACGGTCAGCAGTGCCGTCCCCGACTCGATCAGCCGGTGGACAGCCCGTCCCTTCGCCGTGGTTGCCGCCACCGACGTGACACCTTTCAGCAGCAGCGGATGGTGGGTAATGAGGAGGCCGGCACCCCACTCAACGGCTTCTTCGATGACCTCCAGGGTGGGGTCCACCGCGAACATCACCTTGCTGACGGGCGCGGACGGGTGGCCTGCCACGAGCCCCACTTCGTCCCAGTTCTCCGCCAGCGATTCGGGCCACAGTTCCTCAACGGCAAGCAACAATTCGGCCAGGGTGGGAGCCTCGGGGGCACTGTCGTGGCCCAGCGCGTCGGAGGAGGCTTCGCCGTCGTGATCTGCCTGGCCGGTAACGTCGGTGTCCACAGGTTCCATAGTCTTAGTTTTACCCCATCGCCTTCCCGGCGCCGCATGTTGCGGTGCCGGGAAGGGCCGGCGGGAATCATCCGGGGCCGTCAACCATTGAAGAGGTCATGAAAACTTTTGTTCTTGGCGGGGGCTGCTTCTGGTGCCTCGACGCTGTCTACCAGAAGACCAGGGGCGTCACCTCGGTGGTGTCCGGTTATACCGGCGGCCACGATCCCCATCCCGACTACTACTCGGTGTGCAGCGGCACCACCGGCCACGCGGAGGTTGTGGCCGTGACCTTCGACGAGGAGGTCATTCCGGCCGAAGTCATCCTGGACATGTTCTTTGCCCTGCACGACCCCACCACGCTCAACCGCCAGGGGTACGACGTGGGTACCCAGTACCGTTCCTCCATGTTCTACGAGACCACGGAGGAAAAGATCCTGTTCGAGGAAGCGATCGAACGCAACCAGGCGCTGTGGAAGCACCCCATCGTCACCGAAGTCAGCCGCCTGCCGCGGTTCCACGTGGCGGAGGAATTCCACCAGGACTACTACGCCAAGCACCCGGAACAGGGGTACTGCCAGGTGATCATCAACCCCAAGCTGGCCAAGGCCAGGAAATATTACTCTGCATGGCTTAACGCTTAGCCTGCGTTACGCGGCCTCGTTAGGCTGACCTCAGTATTCACCCCTTAGAGATAGGCGTATGTACATGGCACGGATCTATGACGATGTAACGCAACTGGTCGGCGGGACCCCGCTGGTTCGGTTGAACCGGCTCAGCGAGGGACTGGACGCCACCGTTGCGGTCAAGCTGGAGTTCTACAACCCGGCCAACAGCGTCAAGGACCGTATCGGCGTCGCCATCATCGACGCCGCGGAAAAGTCGGGTGCACTGAAGCCCGGCGGCACCATCGTCGAGGGCACCTCCGGCAACACGGGCATCGCCCTGGCCATGGTCGGTGCCGCGCGCGGCTACAAGGTCATCCTCACCATGCCGGAAACCATGTCCACCGAACGCCGCGTCATGCTGCGCGCCTTCGGCGCCGAGATCGTGCTGACCCCGGGCTCCGAGGGTATGCGCGGAGCCGTGGAAAAGGCCCAGGAGATCGTGGCCAACACGGAGAACTCCATCTGGGCACAGCAGTTTGCCAACGAAGCCAACCCGGAGATCCACCGGAAGACCACCGCAGAAGAGGTCTGGGCCGACACCGACGGTGCCGTTGACATCTTCGTGGCGGGCGTCGGCACCGGCGGAACCATCACCGGCGTCGGACAGGTGCTGAAGGAGCGCAAGCCCGGCGTGCAGATCGTGGCGGTGGAACCCAAGGACTCCCCCATCCTGAACGGCGGCGCTCCTGGCCCGCACAAGATCCAGGGCCTCGGCGCGAACTTTGTTCCGGAACTGCTGGACACCACCGTCTACGATGAGGTCATCGACGCTTCGCTTGAGGACTCGGTCCGCGTTGCCCGCGAGCTGGGCATCAAGGAAGGCATCCTGGGCGGCATCTCCTCGGGCGCCATCGTCTGGGGTGCGCTGGAACTGGCCAAGCGCCCCGAAAACGCGGGCAAGCTGATCGTGGCCGTGGTCTGCGACTTCGGTGAGCGTTACATCTCCACCGTGCTCTATGACGACATCCGGGGCTAAGCAGACTGAGCTGCCCGCCCGTTTCCTGTAGAAAGAACTTTGTGGGCTTTTTCGCAAGACTGAAGGAAGACCTCGAGGCCGCCCGGTCCCACGACCCGGCGGCTCGAGGTTCTTTTGAGAACTTTTTCGCCTATTCCGGCCTGCACGCCATCTGGATCCATCGGCTGACCCACCGGTTGTGGCAGAACCCTGCCCTGCGTTTTCCCGCACGGCTCCTGTCGCAGCTGGGCAGGTTTGCCACCGGCATCGAGATTCATCCGGGTGCCACCATCGGCCGCAGGTTCTTCATCGACCACGGCATGGGGGTGGTGATCGGTGAGACCGCGGAAATTGGCGAGGACGTGATGATCTACCACGGCGTCACGCTGGGCGGCCGATCGCTGGCCCGGATTAAACGCCACCCCACCATCGGGGACCGCGTGACGATCGGTGCGGGAGCCAAAATCCTGGGGCCCATTACCATTGGCCGGGACAGCGCGGTCGGTGCCAACGCGGTCGTGGTCAAGGACGCGCCGCCGGAGTCGATCGTTACCGGCGTTCCTGCCAAGTGGCGGCACCGCGATGCGCAGCGGGAAACCAAACCCGCAGTGGATCCGGCCGAATACGATATCGAGTACCGGATCTAGGGTCCGGCGTTGCCTGGACGAAGTTCGGGCCCTAGCTTGGCCCGCTGTCCTGTTAGCCGGGGAAGCGCTTGTAGATGTTCCACAGCACGGTGTCGAAGGCGCGGTCCGGAAGCAGCCGGCGCAGCAGCAGGATGGCCCGCGCGCCCTTGCCCACCGGATAGCGGGTCCTGGGCCGCGGCGAGGTGGCGGCATGAACGATTGCGTCCGCTATCACGGCGGGGTGCGAGGACAACGCCGAACCGTCGGTTGAAGCCAGCGCTGCCGCCACCACCTTGGCCTGCGCGGCGTACGGTCCGGTCCCCGAATTCGCCAGCAGGCCCTCCGCGGAGATGGCGCCCCACTCGGACTGGGTGCCGCCCGGTTCGATGATGGAGACGTCGATGCCGTGTGGCTTGAGCCCCACCCGGAGCGAATAGCTAAGGCCCTCAACGGCGAACTTGGTGGCGTGGTACCAGGCGCCCAGGGGCTCGTACATCTTTCCGCCGATCGAGGAGATATTGATGATCCGCCCCCGGCCGGCGGCCCGCATGGCCGGCAGCACGAGCTGCGTCATCCGTGCCAAGCCAAACAGGTTGACGTCGAACTGCCGGCGGCCCTCCGCCAATTCGACGTCCTCAAGCGAGCCGTAGGATCCGTAGCCGGCGTTGTTGACCAGCACGTCGATCCGGCCGTGGGCCGACAGGACTTCCCCGACGGCGGCGACCATCGTCGCCTCGTCCGTCACGTCAAGCGCCAGGGTCCGGACGCCGTCGGCCTTGAGCGGTTCCATCTTCTCCACCCGGCGTGCGCCGCCGTACACGGTGAATCCGCGGGCTGCGAGCTTCCGGGCAGCTTCGAAGCCGATTCCAGTGGACGCACCGGTGACGAAAGCGACGGGCTGGTTCATGGCGGACTCCTTGGGACGCCGCCCCGGAGGGAGGGCGGGCTGCGCGGATCAGGGGCGGTGCGGCCGGAAATGCCGACGGCCGGCGCCCCCAGAGTATAGGGAAGCGCCGGCCGCCGCGCCGGAAGCGCCGTGGGCTAGTGCGTGTCGACTGCCGAAATTTCGGACTTGTCCTCGCCCCAGAGGGTGTGGAACGTGCCTTCGGTGTCCACACGGCCGTAGGTGTGGGCGCCGAAGAGGTCGCGCTGGCCCTGGATCAGGGCGGCGGCAACGCGCTTGCGGCGCAGGCCGTCGTAGTAGGCCAGCGAGGAGGAGAACACCGGCACCGGGATGCCAAGCTGCACGGCGGTGGCTACTACCCGCCGCCACGCCGGGAGGGCGTCGCCAATGGCCTTGGTGAACGCCGGTGCGAACAGCAGGTTTGCGGGCTTCTCGTCCGCAGCGTAGGCCTTGGTGATGTCCTTGAGGAGCTCCGCGCGGATGATGCAGCCGGCGCGCCACAGGGAAGCGATTTCGTCCAGCTTGAGGTCCCAGCCGTATTCCTTGGCTGCCGAGGTCAGCATGTCCAGGCCCTGCGCGTAGGAGACCAGCTTGGAGGCGTAGAGCGCCTGGCGGACATCCTCAACGAACGTCTCGGGGATCTCAACCGTTGCCTCGTTGCCCGCCAGCAGCTCCTGGCCAAGCTTGCGCTGGGCAGCCTGGGAGGAGAGCGCACGGGCGAAGACCGATTCGGCGATGCCGGACACGGGGGAACCGAGCTCCAGGGCCGAGATCACGGTCCAGCGTCCAGTGCCCTTCTGGCCCGCGGCGTCGACGACGACATCCACGAACGGCTTGCCGGTCTTGGCATCGACGTGGCCCAGGACCTCGGCGGAGATCTCGATCAGGAAGGACGAGAGTTCGCCCTGGTTCCACTCGGAGAAGATCTTTGCCTGCTCGGCCGGTTCGATGCCGGCACCGGAGCGCAGGAGGTCGAAGGCCTCGCCGATGACCTGCATGTCTGCGTATTCGATGCCGTTGTGGACCATTTTGACGAAGTGGCCGGCGCCATCGGTGCCAATCCACGCGCAGCAGGGCTCACCGTCCACCTTTGCCGAAATCTTTTCCAGCAGCGGACCCAGGGCCTTGTACGACTCCTTGGAGCCGCCGGGCATGATGGACGGACCGTTCAAGGCACCCTCTTCGCCGCCGGAGACGCCGACGCCCACGAAGTGCAGATCCTTCTTGGCCAGCGCGGCTTCCCGGCGGCGGGTGTCCTCGTAGTGTGAGTTGCCGGCGTCGATGATGATGTCGCCCGGTTCCAGCAACGGTTCCAGCTGCTCGATCACCGAATCGACCGGCTTTCCGGCTTTGACCATGATCAGCACCCGGCGCGGCTTCTCCAGGGAATCGACCAGCTCCTGCAGGGATTCGGTCCGGATGAAATCGCCCTCCGAGCCGTGCTTCTCCAGCAGTGCGTCGGTCTTTTCCACCGACCGGTTGTGCAGGGCAACCGTGAACCCGTTGCGGGCGAGGTTGCGGGCAAGGTTGGCGCCCATCACTGCGAGGCCGGTGACACCGATGTGTGCAGACATCAATAACTCCAATTCATTGTTTGCCCCGGATCCAGGTTCCGGTGCGGGGTGGGACGCCGGGGCATATCAGGGGGTCGGAATAAAGCATATATATTCTGGCGGTGACGCGAAAGTAACGTCCGCGTCATGAAACCGATTGTGTCGCTGCCAGTCTAGGACTGCCGCACTCCCCTGTCCCGGCCGTCCGGGTCAGCCGGCAATCCCGCATCCGCCAGCAACTAGGCTTACAGCATGACCAGCAGCCTCCACCACCGTGCCATCGAGAACCTGGGCACCCGGATCATCTCAGGGGATCTCCCCGCCGGACACGTCATGCTCGCCGAGCAGCTGGAGGATGAACTGAAGGTTTCCCGCTCCGTAATCCGTGAAGCCGTGCGCGTCCTGCAGTCCCTGGGGCTGGTGGAAACCACCAAGCGGGTGGGGATCCGGGTGTTGCCCTCAAGCCGCTGGAACCCCTTTGACCCGCAGGTGATCCGGTGGCGGCTGGCCAGCGATGCGCGCGGAGCCCAGCTTCGCTCCCTCGCCGAACTCCGTGCCGCCGTCGAACCTGCAGCCGCCGAACTGGCGGCAGAGAACGCGCCGGCGCCGCTGCGCCTGGAACTCGTGGATGTTGCCCGCGCCATGCGGGAGGCCGGCAACAAGGGCGAGGTTGCCCGCTTCCTGGAACTGGATATCCGCTTCCATTCGCTGCTGCTCTCCGGCTCCGGCAACGAGATGTTCGCCAACCTGATGGGGCAGGTGGCCGAAACACTGACGGGCCGGACGGTACACGGCCTGATGCCGGACCATCCCCACCAGGCCGCCCTGCAATGGCACGAAGATGTGGCAGAGGCGATCGCCAAGGGCGACGCTCCCGCTGCCCGCGAGGCATCGGACCGGATCATGCGGCGGACCATGTCACAGATGGCTGACACCTGGACGGAGCAACCGCGGGTGTTCATCCCCGTCCGGCAGTAACGGTCAGCTGCTTCCGTTCCCGTCGAAGCTGAGGAGGACTTTGCCGGAGCTGGTGGAGTCTTTGGCCATCTCGAAGGCGTGCAGGGCGTCCTCCACGGGGTATTGGTGGGTGATGACGGGGCTGATGTGCAGTGATCGGTCGGCAAGCGCCGCGATGACCTGGTCGATTTCGTCGTTGAAGCGGAAGGAGCCTTTGAGGTCCAGTTCGCGGGTGATGGCCAGCGAGATGGGCAGCGGTTGCATGCCGGTGGGCAGCAGCCCGACCATGACCACGGTCCCGCCGCGGACCGCGCCGCGGATGGCGGAGGCCAGTCCGTGGTGGTTGCCGGAGGATTCGATCACCACGTCCGCCTCCACGGCGGCGATCGCTTCGGTGTCTGCGGCGTTGATGACCTGGTCGGCACCGACGGCCTTGGCGATCTCCAGCGGTTTGGGATGGAGGTCCACAGCGGTGATGTGCGCGGCTCCGGCGCGTTTGAGGACCGCGACGGCGAGGGCACCGATGGGGCCGGAGCCGATCACCAGCGCGGTCTTCCCGGCCACGTCCCCGGCCCGGGAGACGGCGTGCCAGGCCACGGACGCGGGTTCGACCAGGGCGGCTGTGCGCAGGTCGATGCCCTCGGGCAGGGCCCGCAGCATCCGGGCCGGCAGGTTCACGTACCGGCTGAAGGCGCCGTCGGTGTGCGGGTAGCGGGCGGCGCTGCCCAGGTAGGTGCACCCGGGTGAGAGGTTGGGCCGGTCCACAGGGTACCTGGCCGCGCCCGGACCGGGGGTGGCGGGGTGGACGGCGACGGCGGTTCCGGGCTGCGGCCCCTGGCCGTTGGCGGCGGCGCGGACCACCACGCCGGAGATTTCGTGGCCCAGCACCAGGGGCGCCTTCAGGATGGATTCCCCGGCCGCACCGTGCAGCCAGTAATGCAGGTCCGACCCGCAGATCCCGCCGTACAAGACCTCAACCACGGCCTGGTCATCCGCCGGCCGGGCCAGCGGGACCTCATCGACCCGGAGATCCCCCGCGGCGTGGGCCACCACGGCCGGCCCGGAGCCGGGCAGCATGTGGGCCCCTGGCTGGACGGGTGTGTTCGCGGGCATCAGACCACCACCGTCATTCCGCCGTCGATGAAAATGGTCTGCCCGTTCACGAAATCCGACCCGTCCGAGGCCAGCCAGACCACCGGCCCGGCCAGATCCCTCGGCGTGCCCCAGCGGCGGGCCGGGGTGCGGCCCAGGATCCAGGCATTGAACTGTTCGTCATCCACCAGGTTCTGCGTCATCTCGGTGTGGATATACCCCGGCGCGATCCCGTTGACCTGCAGGCCGGACCCGGCCCACTCGGCCGTCATGGCCCGGGTCAGGTTCCGCAGCCCGCCCTTGGCCGCAACATACGGGGCAATCGTGGGGCGGGCCAGGTCCGTCTGCACCGAACAGATATTGATGATCTTGCCCCGGCCCCGCGGAATCATGCGCCGGGCTGCTTCCCGCCCCACCAGGAACGCACTGGTCAAGTCCGTGGAAATCACCCGCTCCCAATCCGCCACGTCCAACTCCAGCATCGGCACCCGATGCTGGATCCCGGCATTATTCACCAGAATCTCCAACGCACCCACATGCTCTTCGATCCACGCGATACCCCGGGCTGCCGCCTCGCCATCGGTAACGTCAAACGCGACACTATGCACCCGGCCCGGGGCATAATCGGCGGCCATCGCCGCCTCGGCCTCCTTGAGCCGCTCCCCGTTGATGCCATTCAACACAACCGTTGCACCGGCGTCCGCCAACGCCCGGGCCAGCGACGAGCCAATCCCCCGGCTCGACCCGGTGACCAACGCAACCCGGTCCGACAAATCAAAAAGTGAACTCATGGAGCAGCTGTTCCTTCCGCCGCAACTGCGGCCCTATGGCTGAGGTTGGAGATGGTTTGGCGCACTACTGCGAGGTCCTGGTCGCCAAGGCCCTGGCGCTTCAGCTCGGCGTAGAGTTCGGCGGCGGCCGTGGCGATCGGGGTTGCCGTTCCCGCTGCGCGGGCTGCGTCGAGCACGAAGGAAAGATCCTTGTGCATGAATTTTGCCGGGCCCGTGGGGGCGTAGTCTTTGCTGACCAGGCGCGGTCCGACGATATCCAGCACCCTGCTGCCGGCCAAACCGCCCGACAGGACGTCGAAGAGCGCCGCCGGTTCGAGCCCGGAACGCTCTGCCAGTTCGGCAGCCTCGGCGAGCGCCGCCGTCGTCGTCCCCACGACCAGCTGGTTGCACGCCTTGGCGAGCGACCCTGCGCCAAGGGGACCAAGGCGGCGGACGGTGGTGCCCATGGCGTGCAGGAGCGGCTCTGCCCTGCGGAACGCGGACTCCTCGCCGCCGGCCATGATGGCGAGGGTGCCGTCCGCGGCGCCCTTGGTGCCGCCGCTGACCGGGGCGTCGACAACCTGGGCGCGCCCGCCGGTGAGCTCGGTGACGCGGCGCCCGAAAACCTGGACGGCGGTGGGCGAGACACTGCTCATGACCAGCAGGACGGTCTGGGGCGCCGGCGGCTCTTTTTTCCACCGGGCAAGGAGCCCGGCCGCCGCCTCCTCGATGTGTGGCAGGTCTGGAAGCATGAAAACGATGACGGGAAGATGGCCCAGGTCTTCCACCGCGGGGACAATTGTTCCGCCGAGGTCCCGCAACCGGGCCGCTGCCCCTGGAGACCGGTTCCAGCCCGTGACCTGCCATCCGCTGCGGAGGGCGTTTGCCGCCATCAGTCCGCCCATCAATCCCAGGCCTGCAAAGCCTGCGCGTTTGTCCTCCATTTACCCAGCCTCACGTCATCGTGCTTTAAAGATTTGTTCAATATCCTAGCCATGATTCAGTATGATGAACACCATGACTTCCATAACTACCGTGGCCATTGCCGTGCCGCTCGAAGCCGAGCTGGTGGACCGGATCAGGGCCGTTGATCCGTCCGTGACCGTCCTGTACGAGCCCGACCTCCTGCCGCCGGAGCGCTTCCCGGCGGACCACGCCGGAGATCCGGATTTCCGGCGGACCCCGGAACAGGAAGAACGCTATTGGGCGATGCTGAACAGCGCACAGGTCCTCTACGGATTCCCCAACGAAAGCCCGTCGGGCCTGGCCCGGATTGCCACGGACAACGGACACCTGCAGTGGGTCCACGCCATGGCAGCCGGCGCAGGCGGCGCGGTTAAAGCGTCTGGCCTGGACCAGCAGACACTGCAAAAGTTCAAGGTCACAACGTCCGCCGGCGTGCACGCGCTTCCCCTGGCCGAGTTCGCAGCGATGGGCATCCTGAACGGGTTCAAACGCACCGCCGAGCTGGCGCTGGACCAGCAGGCCAGGAATTGGCCGGAACTCCGCACTCCCACGCGGCTGGTGAGCGGTTCCCGGCTGGTCATTGCGGGGCTCGGTGAGATCGGCCTTGAGACGGCCCGGCTTGCCCGCGCCCTGGGCATGGCCGTCAGCGGAACCAAGAGGACCCCGGAGCCCCTGGAAGGCATCGACCAGGTGACCGGAAACGACGGCCTTCCCGGCCTCCTTGCCACCGCCGATGCCGTGGTGAACACCCTTCCGGGCACCCCGTATACGGAGAAGCTGTTCAACCGGGACGTATTTGCTGTCATGAAACCCGGCACCGTCTTCGTCAACGTCGGACGCGGCACCGTGGTGGATGAGGACGCGCTGCTCGAGGCCCTGGATAATGGCCAGGTCTCCTACGCCTGCCTTGATGTCTTCGCAGTGGAACCGCTCCCCCTCGAAAGCCCGCTCTGGGGCCACCCGAAGGTTCTGGTGTCGCCGCATACGTCAGCTTTGAGCGCCGCGGAGAACAGGCTGATCACCGACCGTTTCTGCAGCAACCTGCGAACCTTCCTCGACGGCGGCGAACTCCCCCACCTCGTGGACACGGTCCACTTCTACTGACCCTTGGCCAAGGCACCGGCAAGGCCGCTGCATCCCCTGCCCAGGGGATGCAGCGGCCGTTCTTTTTGTGGCGCCGGACTGCTGCCCATCAGGCCGCAGCATCAACGGCGCCCCTCGGAACCTCCCGACCTCCGCGATGCCGGCCGGCTTGTCTCCCGCACACGCCAAACGCCCGGCCCGGATGATCCGGACCGGGCGTCAGGCCGGCGTCAGCTGGCGTCTTCGACGAGGACCAGGTCCCGGCCGCCGGTTTCCGGCGTGAAGAACGTGGTGATGAACGAGATCACAGCGAGGACGAGGGAGTACAGGGCGGGAACCAGCCAGGAGTGGTTGGTGGCCGCCAGCAGGGCGACGCCGATCATCGGGGCGAAGCCGCCGGCGAGGACGGCCGAGAGTTCGCGGCTCAGGGCAACTCCGGTAAAGCGGTGCTGGGAACCGAACAGCTCGGGCAGAAGGGCACATTGCGGCCCGAGCATGGCCTGGACGCCGAGGGCGATGCCCACCACCATGACCACCCAGACGAGCGTGACATTGCCGAGGGTCACCAGGTAGAAGGCCGGGAGCGCGATGACCGCCTGGAACAGGGCACCGTAGCGGTAGACGGGGACGCGGCCGTAGCGGTCGGACAAGGCACCGAATGCGACCACCATGACGGCGGCAAAGCCGGCCGCGATCAGCAGTCCGGTTGGTCCGATGAACTTGTCGCCCGGGAAGACACCGGCAGGCATGCTGATGAACGAAACCAGCAGGGCCGAGTAAATGGAGGAGTTTCCGTTTTCACCCATACGCAGGCCGATCCCCACCAGGACGTTCTTCTTGGAATGACGCCAGATCTGGGACACCGGGTTCTTCACCACAGCCTTGTGCTTTTCCAGTTCCTGGAAGACCGGCGTCTCCTTCAGGCGAAGGCGGATGAACACCGCAATGCCGATCAGGATGATGCTGGCAAGGAACGGCACACGCCACAGCCAGCCCTGCAGGACGGACTTGTCGGCCATGGCCATCAAGGCGAATGTTCCGGCGCCCAAGAGGGTGCCCAGCTGGATGCCAACGAAGGGCAGCGCGGCAAAGAAACCACGACGGCGGCGCGGTGCCACCTCGGAGATCAGCGTGGTGGCACCCGCCTGTTCAGCTCCGGCGCCAAGGCCCTGGATGATGCGGAGGCTCACGAGGAGGACCGCACCCAGCATTCCGGCCTGGTCGAAAGTGGGCAGGAGTCCAATGGCGAAGCTGGACATTCCCATGAGGCCGATGGTGAGGATCAGGACCATCTTGCGCCCAAACCTGTCACCAATGTGGCCAAAGACGATGCCGCCGAAGGGCCGGGCCGCAAATCCCACACCGTAGGTGGCGAAGGAGGCAATAACGGCGCCGCTTTCACCCAGCGGGGCGAAGAAAAGCGGGCCGAAGATCAGCGCGGACGCCAGGCCGTAGATATAGAAGTCGTAGTACTCCAGTGCGGACCCCACGGAACTTGCAAGAGTTGCCCTTCGCAGCTGGTCGGCGTCGACGGCAGTGCCGTCCGCGGCCTGCGGTGCATTAGTACGAGTTGTCACAAGAACTCCCTCATCACGCGCCAGGCCCCCGTTGGCCTGGCGGGTCAGCAACGACACCCGAGATGTCGATCACTATGTTGAACAGAGTACAGCAAGTTGGACAACAGGCAAGCGGTTAAGCCAAAAAGTACATGCACCGTCCCCTGCGGGACGCCTTCCTAGCTCATGGGATTACCCAAGGACCGTGCCAGTTCCTGAAGTTCCTTGACCATCTGCGCACCCTGCTCGGGGGTATAGGTTGCCTTCAGCGCCGTCACCGACAACCCCAGGCTGGGTCCGTGGGAGCCGCGGGTGGGGACGGCCACGCCCAGGCAGACCACGCCCGTAGTGGATTCCTCGTCCTCGAAGGCGTAGCCCTGCTCCCGGATGGACCGCAGCTGATCCTTGAGCTCGCGACCGGTCCGCAGGGACTTAGGGGTGAGGACGGGCAGCTCGGCGTCATCGGGGAACAAGGCGTCGATGTCGTGGTCGTGAAGCCTGGCGATCAAGACCTTGCCCACAGCACAGAGGGAGACCGGCATTTTGTCGCCGATGTTGGAGGTGAGCCGGACAGCCGGATGCCCCTCGTAGCGTGCCAGGTAGATGACATAGGTCCCGTCCAGCATGGCAATCCGCACCGTCTCACCGGAAAGGGTGGGCGCCTGCTCGCAGTACCGGTAGAACTCCTGGACCTCGTCCATGCGGCTGAGATACGCCGCGCCAAGTTCAACCAGCTTGCGGCCCAGCATGAATTCGGAGCCCTGCCTGCTGATGAGGCGGGCGTCCTCCAACGCCAACAGCAGGTTGGAGGTGGAGGACTTCGGGATTCCCAGCTCGCGGGCAAGGTCACTGAGGGTCAGCCGTCCCCCTGCGGACGCAGCCAGTGCCTCCAGGACGGCGGCAGCCCGGGTAACGGCAGGCGCAGGCGAAGCGCTTGCAGGCCCGTCGGAGGAACGTGGGGTGCGGGAATCGGCCATGATTCTCCTTCGGTAGGCGCATGCACTCATCAGCTCTGTCCATTCAGCTGAACACAACCCATCATAGTGGCTGGCTTGGGCGGACCTGCGGTGCCCGCCGACGCCTGGGCGATAACGCGGGCGCCTCGGGACTTTTTGTTTCCGGGAGTTCACGGTATATTCATCCCAGGCCCTCCACCGCGGCATCCCCCAATAGTCGCGGTGGAGGGTTTTCCAATGCCCCGAAGCCGACGGACCAAGCGGGGCCGGTCAGGCCGCATCCGCTGCCGACTCCCTGCGCCGCCAGCTGCCGCCCAGGCCGTCACGCTGGAGATACATGGTGGTCAACGCGGACCGGCTGTTGTTACCCAGCCGCACCTGCAACTGCAGGACTTCCACATCCACGCCGCTGTTGCCCTTCGGCATCCGGCGTTTGGTCTCCCACCAATTGACGCGTTCGTACCACCTCACCGGCGCAGCACCCACCGCCCATTCCCTGCCGCGGCTCACCACCGCCGTCGGCATTCCCTCGCTGTCTGTGTGCACTATGACGTGTTCCATCCCTGCACCGTATGGCAGGGCACTGACAACGGGACTGGAAAAGCCGAAAAGCAAAAACCCCGCCGCCCCACCGGGAAGGCGGGACAACGGGGTTTCACATGAGTGGGTCCTACCGGGATCGAACCGATGACATCCACGGTGTAAACGTGGCGCTCTACCAGCTGAGCTAAAGACCCAAATTGCGCGGTTTCCGGCGGTAACGCCGCAACCAACGAACATAAACTCTACCCGACGTTGGACCGCAAACGCGAATCGGCCCGCCCGGGGCCTTCCCGCACTACAGGGGAGGAAGTTCAGCTGCCAGGTAGCCCAATGCCTGGCTGACCCCGGCTTCGAGTTTGATGGTTGCCTTGTCATCACCGCGGGTGGCACCCCGGTTGATGATGACCACCGGTTTTGACTGCTTGGCGGCGTGCCGCACGAACCGCAGGCCGCTCATGACCGTCAGGGAAGAACCGGCCACGACCAGGGCGGCTGCCTCGTCCACCATCGCGTAGGACCGCTCCACCCGGTCCTTGGGCACGTTTTCACCGAAGTAGACAAAGTCTGGCTTCAGCGTTCCGCCGCAGGCAGGGCAGAGCGCCACCACGAAGCTGTGGATGAGCGCCTGGTCCTCGACGGTGGCGTCAGCGTCGGGCGCCATTTCCACGAGTCCGGAAGCTGCCGCCCGCTCCAGGAAGCCGGGGTTGAGTTCCTCGAAAACACCGGCAAGGAGGCGCCTGGAATACGTCCGCCCGCAGTCCAGGCAGATCACTTGGTCATACCGGCCGTGGAGGTCGACGACGTTTGAACTGCCCGCGTCCTGGTGCAGCCGGTCGACGTTCTGGGTAATGAGTCCGGTAAGGAAACCGCGCCGCTCGAGTTCGGCTGCGGAATAGTGGCCCTGGTTTGGATCAGCATGCCGCATATGCGACCAGCCGATGTGGTTCCTGGCCCAGTATCGGCGCCGGTTGGCGGCGTCGCGGACAAACTCCTGGTAGGTCATGGGTGAACGGGGCGGCGAGTCCGGGCCGCGGTAGTCGGGGATCCCGGAATCCGTGCTGAGCCCGGCCCCGGTCAGCAGGGCGAAACGAACCCCCGCGAGCAGGTCACGGATCCGGACCAACACCTCAAGATCCGCACCCGAGGGCGGGGCCGGGGCCACCGGCGGCATGCTGGCAAAGCCCGTCAGGCCTGTCCCCCGCCGCTGCTCAGCCATCCGCCTCAGGCCTGCTTCAAATCCGCCAAAGCCGCCCGGTACTCACCGAAGTCGCGGGCTTGGCCCCGTGGGTTCACCACGCTGTACCGGACCGTGCCCTCTGCATCGATGATGAAGGTGGCCCGTTTGGCCATGCCGCTGCCGGCGTCGAACACGCCGTAGGCGCCTGCCACGGCCCCGTGCGGCCAGAAATCAGCCAGCAGGTCGAAGCCGTACCCTTCCTGGGCCGCGTAGGCGCGAAGGCTGAACTTGCTGTCAGCGGACACTGCCAGAACGACGGCATTCGAATCCTCGAACGTGGCAAGGTTGTCACGTATCTCGCAGAGCTCGCCGGTGCAGATCCCCGAGAAGGCAAACGGGTAGAACACCAAGGCCACGTTCTGTCCGCGGAAGGACGAGAGGCGCACCGGCTCACCGTACTGGTTGGCCAGCTCAAAGTCGGGCGCGGTTGTGCCCACTGCGGGAACAACTGCGGAAGCGGCCACGACCGCTGCCGTCATTTGTTCTTCCTGCTGACCAGGCGCGCCGCGCTCCAATCCTTTGAGACACCGGCAGAGGTGGTGACATGCAGGCCGGCCGTTGGTGCGGCTTCCTGGATGTCTGCCGGCGAAACGTAACCGTCCCTGCCCGACTTGGGGGTCAGGACCCAGACAACCCCGTTTTCGCTCAGGGTAGTGAGGGAATCCATCAGGCTGTCGACGAGGTCTCCGTCCCCGTCGCGCCACCAAAGGATGACAGCGTCCGCCACCTCGTGGTCGTCCTCGTCCAGCAACTCCGAACCGGTGAGGTCTTCAATATCGTCACGCAAGTCGAAATCGACGTCGTCGTCGTAACCGAACTCCTGAATCAGATCCCCATTTTTGAAACCCAATTTTTCCGCCACATTTACCGAAGTGGCGGCGTCGGCCTCGCTCACGTGTTCCTCCAATACGTCATTAATGCGTTGTGCATAGTGATTTCCATTACTCCCAAGCCAACACCCTTTGCGCCTGCGCTTCAAGCTGCCGCCCCCGGGAGTGCGCATATTCTGCGTCACATCCAGCTGCGGCTGCGCCCGGCAAGGGTATTGGCCACACAACCAGTATGACGAACGAAATACAACAGCAGCACCTGGACCGCAGCTACGCATCGCGTTGCCGTCAGGGCTAGAGTGGCTGGTGACAACTATGCCCGCGGGACGACACCCCTGTGACTCCGGACAGGCATAGGAGCGCTAGGAAGCTGCCCGGCACACATGACCGGGCTGTTGTAACCGATACGTCGCACACGGCGTATATACGCCGGGCAGTCACCCTGCCTGGCCTGAGTGCGCCGATTCATGCGCGCAAAGAGAGGTTGGACGTGGCTGCAGGAGAAGATACCTCCCATATCCTCAGCGGGTTGACTAACCAGCTGCCTGATCGTGATCCGGAAGAGACTGCCGAGTGGGTTGAGTCCCTGGATGCGTTGATCAGGGAACAGGGCACTGAGCGTGCCCAATACATCATGCGGAGCCTGCTGCAGCGCGCGGGCGCGCAGAGCGTCGGGGTGCCGATGGTGACCACCACCGATTACGTGAACACCATCCCGGTGGACCAGGAAGCGGAGTTCCCGGGCAATGAGGAATTCGAGCGCCGGTACCGGGCGTACATGCGGTGGAACGCCGCGGTCATGGTGCACCGGGCGCAGCGGCCCGAGATCGGCGTCGGCGGGCATATCTCCACCTACGCCGGGGCCGCGACCCTGTACGAGGTCGGGTTCAACCACTTCTTCCGCGGCAAGGACCACCCCGGCGGCGGGGACCAGGTCTTCTTCCAGGGCCACGCCTCCCCCGGCATGTACGCCCGGGCGTTCATGGAAGGACGCCTCTCCGAGGAAGACCTCGACGGGTTCCGGCAGGAAAAGTCCCGCGCCGGCCACGCCCTGTCCTCCTACCCGCACCCGCGGCTGATGCCGGACTTCTGGGAATTCCCCACCGTGTCCATGGGCATCGGGCCGATGAACGCGATCTACCAGGCCCAGAACAACCGCTACCTGCACAACCGGGGCCTGAAAGACACCTCGGACCAGCAGGTCTGGGCGTTCCTGGGCGACGGGGAAATGGACGAGCCCGAGTCCCGCGGCCTGCTCCAGCTCGCCGCGAACGAGAACCTGGACAACCTGAACTTCGTGATCAACTGCAACCTCCAGCGCCTCGACGGCCCGGTCCGGGGCAACGGGAAGATCATGCAGGAACTCGAAGCGTTCTTCCGCGGCGCGGGCTGGAACGTCATCAAGGTCGTCTGGGGCCGGGAATGGGATGACCTGCTCACCCGCGACACCGACGGCTCGCTCGTGAAAATCATGAACGAAACCGTCGACGGCGACTACCAGACCTACAAAGCCGAATCCGGCGGCTTCGTCCGCGAACACTTCTTCGGCAAAACCCCGCAAACCAAAGACCTCGTCGCGGACCTCACCGACGACCAGATCTGGAACCTCAAACGCGGCGGACACGACTACCGCAAGGTCTACGCCGCCTACAAAGCCGCCACCGAATTCAAGGGCAAACCAACCGTCATCCTCGCCCACACCGTCAAAGGCTACGGACTCGGACCACACTTCGAGGGCCGCAACGCGACCCACCAGATGAAGAAACTGACCCTGGATGACCTGAAGAAGTTCCGCGACCACCTCCGGATCCCGATCACCGACGAACAGCTCGAGAAGGATTCGTACCGGCCGCCGTACTACCACCCCGGTAATGACGCGCCGGAAATCAAGTACATGATGGAACGCCGTGCAGCACTGGGCGGCTCCGTGCCCGAGCGGCGCAGCAAGCACTCCGAGATCACCTTGCCGGACGCGAAGTCCTACGAGGTTGCCAAGCGCGGGTCCGGCAAGCAGCAGGCCGCCACCACCATGGCATTCGTGCGCCTGCTCAAGGACCTGATGCGGGATAAGAACTTCGGCAAGCACATCGCCCCGATCATTCCCGACGAAGCCCGGACGTTCGGCATGGACGCGTTCTTCCCGACCGCGAAGATCTACAACCCCAAGGGCCAGAACTACCTCTCCGTGGACCGCGACCTCGTCCTGGCCTACAAGGAATCCCCCGCCGGCCAGCTGATCCACCCCGGCATCAACGAAGCCGGCGCTGTGGCAGCCTTCACCGCCGCCGGAACCGCCTACGCCACCCACGGCGTGCCGCTGGTCCCGGTCTACGTGTTCTACTCCATGTTCGGCTTCCAGCGCACCGGCGACGCCTTCTGGGCCGCCGCGGACCAAATGACCCGCGGCTTCATCATCGGCGCCACCGCAGGGCGGACCACCCTCACCGGCGAAGGACTCCAGCACGCCGACGGCCACTCTCCCCTGCTGGCCTCCACCAACCCCGCCGTCCTCACCTACGACCCCGCCTACGGCTACGAAATCGGACACATCATCCGCTCCGGCCTCGAACGCATGTACGGGCCGGACTCCACGGACAAAAACCTCATGTACTACCTCACCGTGTACAACGAACCCATCGTCCAACCCGCCGAACCCGAAAACCTCGACATCGAAGGCCTCATCAAGGGCATCTACCTGCTCGCCCCGGCAAAGATCGACGGTCCCCGCACCCAGATCCTCGCCTCCGGCGTCTCCGTGCCCTGGGCCATCGACGCCCAACGCATCCTCGCCGACGACTGGAACGTCTCCGCCGACGTCTGGTCCGTCACCTCCTGGAACGAACTGCGCCGCGACGGCCTCGCCGCCGAAGAAGAAGCCTTCCTCAACCCCGGCCAACCCGCCCGCACCCCGTTCGTCACCCAGCAACTCGAAGGCGCCACCGGCCCCATCGTCGCCGTCACCGACTACATGAAAGCCATCCCCGACCAAATCCGGCAATTCGTCCCCAACGAATTCGCCACCCTCGGCGCCGACGGCTTCGGCTTCTCCGACACCCGCGCAGCAGCCCGCCGCTACTTCAAAAACGACACCCACTCCATCGTGGTGCGTGCCCTTGAAATGCTGGCGCGCCGTGGCGAGGTGGATGTTGACGCCCCGGTCAAGGCCATCGAGAAGTACAAGCTGCTCAACGTCAATGCCGGCACCACCGGCAATGCCGGCGGGGAGGCCTGACAGCCTTTCGCAGCAGCACCAACGGCGGCCCCCTCCATCACGGAGGGGGCCGCCGTTGTCCGTTCCGGGGTGCCTGCCTGCTGTGACGCAGCGCAAAGCGGATTGTAGCCTTCGCACAAATGGAGCTTGCGCGGTGGGGGCCGTATGCTCAAAGAATGCCAGCACCAGCCAGCCCGTCCGCCAAACGGAAACCGAGCCCGCCGAAGGTCACACCGGAGAAGTCCGAAACCCTAAAGCAGCTGCGGGCCAACGTCGGCCAGCTTTCCACAACCACCATGCGCAAGCTTGAGCAGTCGCTGCCCTGGTACAGCCGGCTCAGCTCCGACGAGAGGTCGGCCCTGGGCATGGTGGCGCAGAACGGGATCGCGGCATTCGTCACCTGGTACGAGCGTCCAAGCTCTCCGTCGTGGATCCTGACGGATGTGTTTGGGACGGCGCCCACGGAACTGACCCGCTCCATCAGCCTGCAGAAGGCGTTGCAGCTGATCAGGATCGTGGTGGAGGTTGTCGAGGACCAGGTTCCCGTCATTGCGCCGGAGGCAGACCAGCCGTCCCTGCGCGAAGCAGTCCTTCGGTACTCGCGTGAAGTCGCGTTCGCCGCAGCCGATGTCTACGCCCGGGCCGCGGAATCGCGGGGATCCTGGGACACCCGGCTGGAAGCCCTGATCGTGGATGCGATCCTTCGGGGTGAAAACACAGATGCGCTCCGCTCCCGCATCGCGGCCCTCGGCTGGAAGGCGCAGGAGCGTTTCACGGTCATGGTGGGAAACTCGCCGTCCGAACCCAGCGCCAGCTACGTGAGCGAACTGCGGCGGATGGCCGGGCGTTTCGCAGAGGACGCACTGGTGGGGATCCAGGGCGACCGGTTGATCCTCATCCTGGGCGGGGTGCAGGACCGCGAATCGGCCTATGTGAAGCTGAGCGAAATGTTCGCACCCGGCCCCGTGGTCTACGGCCCCGAGGCCGGTTCCCTGCTGGAGGCCAGCGGATCGGCGCAATCGGCGTTTGCCGGCCTCACTGCCGCCCGGGCGTGGCCGTCGGCGCCTCGGCCGGTAGCGGCCGACGATTTGCTGCCGGAACGGGTGATTTCCGGCGATGATGCCGCACGGCGTTCCTTGGTCAAGAATATCTACCGGCCCCTCGTGGCAGCGTCCAACGGCCTGGTGGAAACCCTGGGAACCTACCTTGAGCTGGGACATTCGCTGGAGGCAACGGCACGGGAACTCTTCGTCCACGCCAACACCGTCCGGTACCGGTTGAAGCGTGTTTGCGACGTCACCGGCTGGGACCCGCTGCTGCCCAGGGAGGCTTTTGTGCTTCAGGCAGCGCTCGTGGTGGGCCGCCTTTCTGCCCCGCCAAAGGCCGCCACGGAGCGGCAGTCGTCCCGGAACCAAGCGTGAGTCATTGTAGACTTCCTACAACCTGACCCCGTGAGCTTGGTGCGGTGAAACACCGCTGGATCACACAGTAATTTGGAAAGCTGGTTACGTGCTTGCAATAGTCTGCCCTGGACAGGGCTCGCAGACCCCGGGTTTTCTGGCCCCTTGGCTGGAACTACCTTCGGTGGCAGGCCAGCTGGCCGCCCTGAGCGACATCGCGGGGATCGACCTGATCGCCCACGGGACCACCTCCGACGAGGAAACCATCAAGGACACTGCCGTTGCGCAGCCCCTGATCGTTGCCGCAGGCCTGGTCACGGCGGCTTCCCTCTTCGACGTGGAGCTCAATTCCCTTCCGGTTATCCTCGCCGGCCATTCGGTGGGCGAAATCACTGCTGCCGCCCTCGCCGGCGTGCTGACCGAGCAGGAAGCCATGACCTTTGTCCGCGAACGGGCCAACAGCATGGCCGCCGCGGCTGCCGTCACGCCCACCGGCATGAGCGCCGTCGTGGGCGGCGACCCCGCCGAGGTGCTGGCTGCCATTGAGTCAGCCGGCACGGCCCCCGCGAACGTCAACGGCGCCGGCCAGACCGTTGCGGCCGGAACCTTCGACCAGCTGAAGGCGCTGGCCGCGAACCCGCCTGCCAAGGCCCGGGTGATTCCGTTGAAGGTGGCCGGTGCGTTCCACACCAGCCACATGGCACCGGCCGTTGACGCGCTTAAGGCGCTGGCGCCGCAGCTGAACCCGGCAGCCCCCAAGGTGCCCCTGCTGTCCAACTACGACGGCGGCGAGGTCACCGACGGCGGTGCCGCCGTCGAGAGCCTCATCGCCCAGGTTTCCCGCCCGGTGCGGTGGGACCTCTGCATGGACGCGATGGTCAAGCGCGGTGTCACCGGACTCATCGAACTCGCCCCCGCAGGCACCCTGGCCGGACTCGCCAAGCGAGGCATGCCCGGCGTCAAGACGGTAGCGGTCAAGACTCCCGAAGACCTCTCTGCCGCCCTGGCACTGTTCGCAGAACTGGAGGGGAACGCATGAGCGTCCCCACGCTGAAGCAGGCTCCCATCCATGAGCACACCCGCATCCTCGGGCTGGGGGCGTACCGTCCGGACGTCATCGTCACGAATGAAGACGTGTGCCAGTGGATCGACTCCTCCGATGAGTGGATCCGCCAGCGCACCGGCATCGTGACCCGGCACCGTGCGGCCGCGGACGTGAGCGTGATCGACATGGCTGAGGGCGCTGCCCGCGAGGCCATGCAGAAGGCCGGGATCGAGCCTTCGCAGCTCGGCGCCGTCATCGTGTCCACCGTGACGCACCCGTACGCGACACCCTCAGCCGCTGCCAGCCTGGCGGACCGCATCGGCGCTACGCCGGCACCGGCCTTCGACATCTCCGCAGCCTGCGCCGGTTACTGCTACGGCATTGCCCAGGCCGACGCCCTGGTCCGTTCCGGCGCCGCCAAGTACGTCCTGGTGGTGGGCGCGGAAAAGCTCTCGGACGTCATCGACAACCGGGAACGCACCATCTCCTTCCTGCTCGGGGACGGCGCCGGCGCCGTCGTCGTGGGTCCCTCCGACACTCCCGGCATCGCCCCGTCGGTCTGGGGTTCGGACGGCAGTAAATGGGATGCGATCGGCATGACCCGTTCCCTGCTGGACGTCCGCGATCTCGGCATGGCGGCCCGGCAGTCCGATTCCACCGGCGACCTTGCCCTCCTTGAAGAAGCGCAGGAACTTTACCCCACGCTCCGGCAGGACGGCCAGACCGTGTTCCGCTGGGCCGTGTGGGAGATGGCGAAAGTTGCCCAGCAGGCGCTCGACGCTGCCGGCATCGAGGCGGAAGACCTGGTTGCCTTCATCCCGCACCAGGCGAACATGCGCATCATCGACGAGATGGTGAAGAAGCTGAAGCTGCCCGAGACGGTTACAGTGGCACGGGACATTGCCGACGCCGGCAACACGTCCGCGGCCTCCATCCCGTTGGCAACGCACCGTCTCCTGCAGGAGAACCCCGGGCTGAGCGGCGGGCTGGCGCTGCAGATCGGTTTCGGCGCCGGGCTGGTCTTCGGCGCGCAGGTAATTGTCCTTCCCTAGATACGCCCAAGGGCCGCGACCGCGACCCGACCGTTTCCGGCAGCCCCTGCCGGCAATACAAGAAAAGGAGCCACCAATGGCTAGCAACGAAGAGATCCTGGCCGGCTTGGCTGAAATCGTCAACGAAGAGACCGGCCTGGCCCCGGAGGCCGTCGAGCTGGACAAGTCCTTCACCGAGGACCTGGACATCGACTCCATCTCCATGATGACCATCGTGGTCAACGCCGAGGAAAAGTTCGGCGTACGCATTCCGGACGAAGAGGTCAAGAACCTCAAGACCGTCGGCGACGCCGTCAGCTTCATTGCCGGAGCACAGGCCTAATCCAGGCTACCGCCGTCTCACGGCTTGGCTGGGCTGCCGATCCGGATTGACCGGATCGGCAGCCCGCCGCATCTAACCGGCACAGTGCCCCGACCGGGACTGGCCGATCATCAAATGTGCGGGACCCTGCGGTTGGCGCAGGCGGATTCCCCACCGACGAAAGAGTGATCCCATGACGCGCAAAGTAGTCATTACCGGTCTGGGTGCCACCACGCCCATCGGCGGCGATGTACCCACCATGTGGAACAACGCCCTCAAGGGGGTCTCCGGTGCCCGCACCCTGGAGGACGACTGGGTAGCCAAGTACGAGCTCCCCGTCCATTTCGCTGCCCGCTGCAGCACACCCGCGCTGGACGTCCTGAGCCGGGTTGAAGCAAAGCGGATGGACCCATCCACGCAGTTCGGCGTCATTGCGGCCCGTGAGGCCTGGGCCGACTCCGGCATCACCGAATTCGACCAGGACCGGTTGGCTGTTGCGTTCGCCACCGGCATTGGCGGGGTCTGGACCCTGCTGGATGCCTGGGACACCCTCAAGGAGAAGGGCCCGCGCCGGGTCCTGCCCATGACCGTTCCCATGCTGATGCCCAACGGCGTGGCCGCGGCCGTCAGCCTGGACCTCGGCGCCCGAGCCGGCGCCCACACCCCGGTTTCCGCATGCGCCTCAGGCACCGAAGCCATGCACCTCGGCCTCGAACTCATCCGCTCCGGCAAGGCGGACGTAGTGATGTGCGGCGGCGCAGAAGCCGCAATCCACCCCATGCCGTTGGCGGCCTTCGCCTCCATGCAGGCACTGTCCCGCAGGAATGACGAGCCCGAGCGCGCCTCCCGTCCCTACGACACCGACCGTGACGGCTTCGTGATGGGCGAAGGGGCCGGAGCGCTGGTCCTGGAGGCCGAGGAGCACGCCCTGGCCCGTGGAGCACGCATTTACGCCGAGCTCGCCGGTACGTCCGTCACTGCAGACGCGTACCACATCACCGCTCCGGATCCCCAAGGCCTCGGCGCCACCCGCGCGCTCAAGGCAGCGATGTTCGACGGCCGTATCCAGGCCGAGGACGTGGTGCACGTCAACGCCCACGCGACGTCGACCCCCGTAGGCGACAAGCCGGAATACACGGCACTGCGTGCCGCCCTGGGCAGCCACGTGGACAACGTGGCGGTTTCCGCCACCAAGTCGCAGATGGGGCACCTCCTGGGCGCGTCCGGCGCGGTGGAGGCGGTCCTGACCGTCCTGGCCGTCCACGAGCGCAAAGCACCGGTCACCATCAACCTCGAGAACCAGGATCCCGAGATCCCGCTCGACGTCGTCACCTCGGCCCGCGACCTGCCTGCCGGGAACATCGTGGCGCTGAGCAATTCCTTCGGGTTCGGCGGCCACAACGCCGTCGTGGCCATCCGCAGCATCTAGCCCTCGTCCGGCAGAACGCCTGGACAGCAAGAGGAGGCCACGCCGGCTGGCGGGGCCTCCTCTTGCGCTATGGATTAGTACTCGTTTGGCCGCCCGGCAGGACGACGTCGGTCAACCTACCTGGTGCAGCCAGCGGACGGGGGCGCCTTCGGCAGCGTGGCGGAACGGTTCCAGTTCCTCGTCCCACGCCTCGCCCAGGGCCAGCGAGAGTTCGTGGTAGACGGCGGCGGGATCGCCCGCACCCGATTCGTAGGCGTAGCGGATGCGGTCCTCCGACACCATGATGTTGCCATGGACGTCGGTGACGGCATGGAAGATCCCTAGCTCTGGCGTGTGCGACCACCGGCCGCCGTCCACGCCCTGGGTAGGCTCCTCGGTCACCTCATAGCGCAGATGCGCCCAGCCACGGAGGCAGGACGCCAGCTTGGATCCCGTGCCGGGGGTTCCGGTCCAGGAAAGCTCCGCACGGAACATTCCGGGCGCGGCAGGCTGCGGGGTCCACTCAAGGTCCGTCCGCTTATCCACCACAGCCCCGATTGCCCACTCGACATGGGGGCACAGGGCTGTAGGGGCTGAGTGAACAAACAGCACACCGCGGGTCATTGCAACAGACATTCCATCCTCCATAGCTCTAGGTACGTCTTCCCCAACGACCTCTGCCCGGATGGAACTGCCGTGCCCTGCACTGCGGCGGTGGTTCCCGATATTCAGGTGTATCAGATAAAGCTGTGTCCGGACTTGCCGAGCCGCTTGAAGCTCAGGGAGCTTCAAGCGGGACTTGAAAGTTGCCGGACGTGACTCTCATTGTGCCGTACGCCGTGGAATTACGCCAGTGCGATGAGCCACACCGTCAGGCCCGGGGGTGAGCCTGCTGGTAGCTCTTCCGCAGGCGGTCAACCGAGACGTGGGTATAGATCTGGGTCGTGGCGAGGCTGCTGTGGCCAAGGATCTCCTGCACGGCACGCAGGTCCGCTCCGCCGTCGAGCAAATGGGTTGCAGCGGAGTGCCGCAAGGCGTGGGGCCCGGACACGGAAGTGTCACCGAGGGCACCGAAAAGAACGTTGACCAGGGTGCGGACCTGGCGTTGGTCAACCCGGCCACCGCGGGCACCCAGGAACAGCGCCGGCCCGCTGGTGCCCGTCGCCAGGGCAGGGCGGCCCCGCCGCAGCCAATCGTCAACAGCGAGGGCTGCCGGTACACCGTAGGGCACGGTACGTTCCTTGTTGCCTTTGCCAATGACCCGCAGCGTCCGGCGGTCCGGGTCCAGGTCGTCGACGTCCAACCCGGCAAGTTCACCTACCCTGATGCCCGTGGCGTAGAGGAGTTCCACGATGGCGCGATTCCGGACGGCCAGCGGGTCACCGTCCAGTGCCGAGTTTTCGAGCCCTTCCAGCATTCGCGCCAGCTGGGAGGCCTGGAGTACTCCCGGCAATGATCCTTCGCGCTTGGGGGCTTTCAGTCGCAGGGCGGGGTCCGTCTCCAGAAGTTCTTCCCGGAGGGCCCAGGCAGTGAATGCCCTGGCCGTAGCGGACCGGCGCGCCAGCGTTGAGCGTGCGGCACCCGCCGAGCTCTGGCTGCCGAGCCAACGGCGGAAGGTTCCTAGTTCAAGGTCCTTCAGCCCGGTCGCGCCCTCGGATGCGGCGTGCGCCAAGAGGCTCCGCAGGTCCCCCAGGTAGGCACGCCGGGTATGCTCCGACACGGCCCGCTCCCCCGACAGGTAGGCGGCAAATGCGTCCAGTGCCGAGCCGAGCTCCTTGGGCAGTTCGTCATGGTCCACTCCTACACTGTCTCAGGCTTGCCCTCGTTCACCGCAGCCGGACACGGTCATACCTTGCCTCGTTTCCAGCCGCCGCGTTCAGAGACGGCCAGTCCGAGCAGCCCCAGCCGGCCGAGGCCGGCGCGCACCGAGTCCTGTCCCAAGCCGGCCACCGCCGAGAGCTTTTCCACCGACGTGGTGGAGCGCAGCGGAAGTGCATCCAGCAGGATCAGGTCCTCCAGGGTCAGCCCGTCCTGCACGGCGGCTGCACCTGGCCGTTGTTCGGGTAGCCCCGCTCCGCTGGGCGCGGCGAGTTCGGCCACTTCCGCGGCATCGGTGACGCAGACCGCGCCGCCGTCCCGCAGGAGCCGGTGGCAGCCGGCCGAGTTGGCACTGTGGACTGATCCGGGGACCGCCCCCACTGCCCGCCCCAGGGTTTCGGCGTGGTGGGCTGTGTTCAGCGCACCGGAGCGCCACCGCGCTTCCACCACCACTGTCACTGACGAAAGCGCAGCAATCAGCCGGTTCCGCTGCAGGAACCGGTACCGCGTGGGAGCCGATCCCGGCGGTACCTCCGCCAGGACCGCGCCTTGGTTGGCCACGGCCCGGAGCAGGTCCTCGTTTCCCGACGGATAGAACCGGTCCACTCCGCCGGCCATCACAGCGATGGTCGGGACGGCCGAGGATCCTCCCGCGAGGGCGGCACGGTGCGCGTGTGCATCGATGCCGTAGGCGCCGCCCGACACTATCGTGAAGCCCCGTTGCGCCAGCGAGTATGCCAGATCCCCTGTTACCGCAGCCCCGTAGCTGGTGCTGTCGCGGGAACCTACCAGGGCGATGGACATGGCTGCGTCCGGCAGCGGGTGTTCCTGACCCCGCCACCAGAGGCACAGGGGCTCCTGGATGCCGAGGTCGGCCAGCTGGGAGGGCCACAGCTCGTCCGTGGGAATGATCAGGCGGCCACCCAGCCGTGCCATCGTGGCCAGGTCACGTTCCGGAGCCAGGTCAGGGATCCGCGGCTGCCAGCGCTTCAAGGCTGCAGCCATTCCCGCCCAGCTGCTCGCCCCGCTGTCAGCCAGCAACGAGGTGATTTCACGCTCCAGGTCAGCCCCGGCCGTGACCCGACCGGTGGCAATCCGAAGGGCATCCGTTGCCCCCGCAACATGCACGAGGGCCAGGCCTGCGGCGTCCTGGGGCTCCATGAGGCGGGACAACGCTGCCCGGGCCAACCGCTCGTCAACCTTTGCTGGATCGTTTGCCACGCGCAGTTCCTTTAGTTTGTTCACGTTTGCCGTCCTCCTCAAGCCACTGCCGCGGCAGCCTGCCGCAAGCCAAGCGCCTGCCCGATGTCGTTGGCGTCCGGCAGGTCCCGCCGGCCCAGGTCGGCCAAGGTCCAGGCCAGCCGGAGGACACGGTCATAGCCGCGGGCGGTCAGGACCCCGCGCTCCAAGGCCTGGTCCAGGATCCGGGTGGCTGCCGGAGCGAGCCGCAAGTCACCGCGCAGGATGCGCCCCGGGACCTGCGAGTTCGTTTCCAGGCCAAAGCACCGCAACCGCTCTCCCTGCCGCTCACGTGCTGCCCTGACCCGCAGTGCGACCGTTGCGGTATCTTCCTCCCGGCCGGCCTGCCCGAACTCGGCCAGGGAGACCCTTTCCACCTGCAACTGGATGTCCACCCGGTCCAGGAGTGGGCCGGACATCCTGGCGAGGTAACGGCGGCGCATCACGGGGGTACACGTGCAGTCCAGGCCTTTGCCGGAGGCCTTCCCGCACGGGCAGGGGTTTGCGGCCAGCACCAGCTGGAAGCGGGCCGGGTAGGCGGCAGTCCCGGCCGCCCGGTGGATCACCAGCTCACCGCTCTCCAGGGGCTGACGCAAGGCATCGAGAACCCGGCGTTCATATTCCGGGGCCTCGTCAAGGAACAGCACGCCGCGGTGGGCGCGGGATGCCGCCCCCGGCCGCGGAAGTCCTGAACCGCCTCCGATGATGGCCGCCGCAGTGGCTGAGTGGTGCGGGTTTTCAAAGGGTGGCCGGCGCAGAAGCTGGACCGCGGACGCCGGCAGGCCGCACAGCGAGTGGATGGCCGTGACCTCCATGGACTCATGGTCACCAAGATCCGGCAAAAGGCCCGGCAACCGTTCCGCAAGCATGGTTTTACCTGCCCCGGGCGGCCCCGTGAGGAGCAGGTGGTGTGCCCCTGCGGCAGCCACTTCCAACGCCTGGCGTGCCTCGGACTGGCCGGCAACATCGGCCATGTCCGGACACGGCCCGGCCGCCGGGTGTCCATCGTCAACATCGTCGGCGTCGTCCGGTTCAAAGTCCAAAGCGAGCTCCTGCGGATCCGCCCCGAAGTCCAGGGCCAGGCGCGCCAGCGTGCGGTAGCCGCGGACACTGGCGCCAGGCACGAGCGATGCCTCGGCAAGGTTTGCCTGCGCCACCACGACGTCCGGATAGCCGGCTTGTACCGCGGCCATTACGGCAGGCAGGATTCCCCGCACCGGCCGCAGCCGTCCGTCGAGGCCGAGCTCGGCAATGAAGACGGTACGTCCGGTGGCTTTGACATCGTTCGATGCCCTCAGCACGGCCATGGTGACCGCGAGGTCGAAACCCGAACCACGTTTAGGCAGCGACGCCGGGATGAGGTTGGCGGTGATCTTCCGGCGGCTGAGCGGGATGCCGGAGTTCTTCGCGGCAGAACGGATCCGTTCCTTGGCTTCGTTGAGGGCCGCGTCCGGGAGCCCGAGGATGACGAAAGCCGGCAGTGTTTGGCCAATGTCGGCCTCCACTTCGACCACGTAGCCGTTCAGGCCTACCAGGGCGATGGAGTAAGTCCGCCCCAGGGCCATCACCCAACCCCCTTGAGGTGCTCCACCACAGGGTGGCCGCCGCCGTCGTCCACCACGGCGATAACGTCCACGCGGCGCAGGGGCATCCGCAATTCCCGGTCGCGGCACCAGGCGGCGCCGAGCCGGTGCAGGCGTGCCAGCTTCTCCGGCCCCACGGCTTCAAAGGGATGGCCAAAGTCCAGGGAGCGGCGTGTTTTGACTTCTGCGATGACCAGCGCGTCACCGTCAAGGGCCACGATGTCGATCTCGCCCTCGGTGCATCGCCAGTTGCGCTCCACCACCAGCATGCCCAGCGTTTCCAGATAACCGGTGGCGAGGTCTTCGCCGCGCCGGCCCAGCAGGTCCTTCGATTTCATGTCTACCTCCGGAACCAGCTTGACGGCGAACCGCTGCAGGGCACAGAAAGGCCCTGCCGTATGTGGACAGGGCCTTTCTGTGGAGGAAGAGTCGGAGCGCTGCTAGTTGCCCAGGTCCACGTCCTTGGGCAGGGCCAGCTCCTCGTTTCGTGGCAGTTCTTCGACGTTGACATCCTTGAAGGTCAGGACCCTGACGCTCTTGACGAAACGCGCTGAGCGGTAAACGTCCCAGACCCAGGCGTCCTGGAGGGTCAGGTCGAAGTAGACCTCGCCGTCGGCGCTGCGGGCCTGCAGGTCCACGTGGTTGGCGAGGTAGAAACGCCGCTCGGTCTCGACAACGTAGGTGAACAGGCCGACGACGTCGCGGTATTCACGGTAGAGCTGAAGCTCCATGTCGGTTTCATAGTTCTCAAGATCCTCGGCACTCATGCTTCCATCTTGCACCATGTCCGGGGGCGCCGGCGCCGGGAGCAGGACTCAGGCTTCGTCCCGCGCGTCTTCGTCAGGAGATTCGGTGCCCTGCAACTCGCCGCCAAGCAGCCGCCAACTGACCCGGTGGTAGGGAGTCGGTCCGGCTGCGCGCAGGACATCACGGTGGGCTGCGGTGGCGTAACCCTTGTTGATGTCCCAGCCGTAATCCGGGTACTCGAGGTGCAATTCGCGCATCATCCGGTCACGCTCCACTTTGGCGATGACGCTCGCTGCGGCCACACTCAGGCACTGCATGTCCGCTTTGACCTTGGTGTGGACGGGCGCTTCACAGGCGGCTTCCACCACCGGCTGGTCGAACAAGGAAAGCTGCTCTGCCGGGGAAAGCCAGTTGTGGCTTCCATCCAGCAGCACCGCTTCCGGAATGATTCCGGCTCCCAGGATGGCCCCCCAGGCACGGGTTCCTGCCAGCCGCAGGGCTGCAATGATGCCGAGCGAATCGATCTCGGCGGCGGTCGCATGGCCAACCGCCGACGCAACGCTCCAGCGCCGCACCAACGGTTCCAGCCGCTCGCGCTCGGCCGGGCTGAGGAGCTTGCTGTCCCGCACGCCCGCCAGCGGTTTTTGGCGCTCCAGGTCCACGACAGCAATTCCCACGCTGACCGGCCCGGCAAGCGCACCGCGGCCCACCTCGTCAACGCCGGCCAGGAGCCGCACGCCCTGGGCCTTGAACGTACGCTCGTGCCGCAAGGTGGGCGCCTTGGCCCCGCGCGCCGGCGTGGCTCCGACGCTTCTGCGCGGCGCTGCTGCGGGGACGGTGCGGGTGGCGGACGGCATGGTCAGCGGGCCGCCGGGACGTTGCGGAACACGTCCGGGTAGTTGTCCAGGGTCTTGATCCGGTTCAGCGGCCACGCTATGACGGCGGCCTTGCCCTCAAGGTCCTTGAGGTCGATGAAGCCGCCGTCGTTTTCCATGTGTGACCGGGAATCCGCCGAATGGTTACGGTTATCGCCCATCACCCACACTTTGCCCTCCGGAACGGTGACGTCAAAGTTACGGACCTGCGGGACTTCGGCGGGGTTGATGTAGGTCTCGTCCACGGCTGTTCCGTTGATGGTCAGTTTACCGCCGGCGTCGCAGCACACCACGTGGTCGCCGGGCAGCCCGATGACCCGCTTGACCAGGTGCTGGTCGGTGTTGTCGGGCAGCAACCCCACAAACGTCAGGCCGTCCTGGACCCAGGTGAACGGCCCCTGGGTTTTTGCTGCTGTTGGCGGCAGCCAGCCCTTGGTGTCGCGGAACACCACCACGTCCCCTCGGCTGAGCGCAAACGGCTCCGGGACGAGGAGATTGACGAAGATCCGGTCGTCCACATCAAGGGTGTTCACCATGGACTCGGACGGGATGAAGAACGCCCGGAAGAGGAAAGTCTTGATGAGGAAGGACAGCACAACGGCGATGACCACGACGGTGGCAATCTCCTTGAGCCACCCGAGCAATGGGTTGCCCGTGGCCTTGCCGGCCGGTTTGGAGCGGGAGCCGCCCTTCCGGTGGGAGTTCGTGCCGGCCTCGGGACTGTCGCCCGGCTCTGCGGGGGTTGGAACGGCCTGGTTCCCTGCGGCGCCGTCATGGCGCGGTTCAGGATTCCGCGCTGGGTTCTCGGGCATTTACCGTCCGTTCTGTGTTGTCGGCCCCACCACTGGCGGCCGCTCTACTGGAGCAAATCTATCAAGGGGCCACAGGATCTGGACCGGCCGGCCGATGACGCGCTCCAGCGGGACCATGCCGCCTCCTGGAGCTCCCAGCAGGCTGCGCGAATCGGCGGATACCGACCGGTGGTCCCCCATCAGCCACAGCCTGCCCTCGGGGACCACCGAGTTGAACTTCTGCGTGCTCGGGACCTCTCCGGGAAAGATGTACGGCTCATCCAGCGGTACCCCGTTCACGGTGACCTTGCCGCCCGCGTCGCAGCAGACCACCGTATCGCCCGGGAGGCCTATGACCCGCTTGACGTAGGTGGTGTCGCTCCCGGTGAGGCCCAGCCACTGGGCGAGGCCGCCCACTGCGTCCATCAGCGGACCCCTGCCGCTGTTCAGGGGCGCGAACGTACCGCGTCCGTCAAAGACGACGATGTCCCCGCGCCTGATGGGGTCGGCCTGGAAATCGGTGCGCGAGACCAGGATCCGGTCACCGCCTTGGAGTAGCGGCTCCATGGACTCGGAGGGAATGTAGTAGACATCGATCCACAAGGAGCGCACCACGCCGCTGATGGTGACGGCAAGGACCAGGGCCAGGAACACAAAACGCCAGCCCATGGTGCGGGGCTGGCGTTTTGTCTGGTGCATGGTCCGTATCCTGGCGCTGGTGGATTGCTCCGGCGCTGGCCGGTCACGGCCGCGTCCCAGCCGAGTGGCAAGTCCGAAAGGAACTTACTTGCCGGTGGCGAAGTCGCGCTTTTCCTTGATCTTCGCAGCCTTACCGCGCAGTGCGCGCATGTAGTAAAGCTTGGCGCGACGGACGTCACCCTTGGTAACGACCTCGATCTTTTCGATGATCGGGGAGTGCACCGGGAAGGTACGCTCCACGCCGACACCGAAGGAAACCTTGCGGACGGTGAAGGTTTCGCGGACGCCATCGCCCTGGCGGCCCAGGACGAAGCCCTGGAACACCTGGACACGGGAGTTCTTGCCTTCGATGATGTTCACGTGGACCTTGAGGGTATCGCCCGCGCGGAATTCGGGAACATCGTTGCGCAGCGAAGCTGCATCGAGGGAATCGAGAATATGCATGGTTGCACTCCTGGTGAACGCCACAGGTCATTCACTTTGGGTCACGGCAGGCAGGTCCGGCCGCCGAAAAGCGGGCCGGATTGTTGCCGCCGAAGTAAAGGGGTCCGGCCGCTTCAATGGTTGATGAGGCCGGTTGTCCGGCTGTTGGCCGCGCTACCCCCTGTGGCAGGTGCGGACCCAGCAGACACAAAGACCAATTTTGCCACAGTGCAGGGGTTACGCCAATTCGGGTCCGGCGCGGGAGCTATTCCTGTACCCCCGGCCCGGCGTCCGGGCGGCGGGCCAACCTTCCGGCCACGATGTCATACCCCAGGTTGTGCAGTTCGGTGCGGTCGGCACGCGGAAGATTGCCGGCGTCGAACGCCTCCAGGAGGTCCGGGCGGCGTTCGGCCGTCCTGCGGTATTGCTCGTGCCGGCGCCACTGCGCGATCTTGCCGTGGTTTCCGCTGAGCAGGACCGCGGGGACCTCGCGGTCCCGCCATACGGACGGCTTGGTGTAGACCGGATATTCCAGCAGGCCGTCGGAGTGGGACTCCTCAACCAAGGACTCAGGGTTGCCCACCACACCCGGCAGGAGCCTGCCGATGGCCTCGACCATGGCCAGGACAGCGACTTCCCCGCCATTGAGCACGTAGTCGCCAAGGCTTACGGGGCGGACGGTGAAGTGCTCCTGCGCCCACTCGATGACGCGCTCGTCGATGCCTTCATAGCGGCCACAGGCGAACGCAAGGTGCTCTTCCTCGGCCAGTTCATAAGCCAGGGCCTGGGTGAACCTCTCGCCGGCGGGAGAGGGAACGATCAGGACAGGTTTGTGCTGCGGATCGGGACGGCCCTGGGCCACCGCTGAGAGGGCCTGCGCCCACGGTTCGGGCTTCATGACCATCCCCGCGCCTCCGCCGTACGGAGTGTCGTCCACGGAACGGTGCTTGTCGGTGGTGAAGCTGCGGAGGTCGTGGACGTGCAGGTCCAGGATCCCGTCCTGGCGGGCCTTGCCGATCAGTGAGAGCTCCAGCGGGGCAAGGTATTCGGGAAAGATGCTGACGACGTCGATCCGCATCTATTCCCGGCCTTCGGGTTCCGGGGATGCGGCGTCGCCGGCGTTCAGTTCAAAGAGGCCGTCCGGCGGGGTGAGCAGGACGAAGCCCTCCTCAAGGTTGACCTCGGGCACAATCTGCTCCACGAAGGGGACCAGGATCTCTTCGCCCGCCGGGGTGGTCACGGTCAGCAGGTCCTGGACGGGCATGGTGGCCAGGGCTGTCACCTTTCCCACCACCTGTGAGCCGACCCGCGCCTGGAGGCCGACGAGTTCGTGCTCGTACCAGCCTTCGTCGTCATCTTCCTCGAGTTCTTCCGTCTCGATGAAGAGCTTGGCGCCGCGGAGGGTTTCGGCCTGGTTCCGGTCCTTCACTTCCGCGAAGCCCAGGAGCAGGATGTCCTTGTTCCAGCGCGCACTGTCCAGCGTCAAGGGCCCGGACGCGGCGGGTTCAACGACGAACTCCGTGCCGGGGACAAACCTGTCGTCGGGGGCATCGGTCAGCACCTGGACCGTGACTTCCCCGCGAATGCCGTGCGGCTTGCCGATCCGCGCCACCTGAAGCTGCATCTGTTCCTCTGTTCCGGGTTGTGGTTGGTGTGGGGTGAAAGCACTGTGTTGATCAAAGCAGTCCGGCCCCTCCACCAGGTGGTGGAGGGGCCGGAGCAGAACTAAGTGTTGCCGAGCGCTCAGCGGCGGCGGTCGGTATCGACGACGTCGACCCTGACCGGTTCGCCGCCGGCCAGTGCTGCCACCACGGTGCGCAGTGCGCGTGCGGTGCGGCCCTGGCGGCCAATCACCCGTCCGAGGTCATCCTGGTGAACCCGCACTTCGAGGGTGTCCCCGCGGCGGTTGTTCTTCGAACTGACCTTGACGTCGTCCGGGGAATCAACGATTCCACGGACCAGGTGCTCCAGCGCTTCTGCCAGCAATCTACTCAGCCTCGGTGGTCTCAGCTTCGGCGTCGGCCGGGGCCTCGGCAGCGTCAGACTTGGAGGCCTTCTTGGTGATGGCTTCCGGGATGATGACCGAGCCCTTCTCCGGCGCTACGAAAGCGTCCTTCGCGACCTTGGTCTTGAGGGTGCCTTCCTGGCCCGGGAGGCCCTTGAACTTCTGCCAGTCACCGGTGATCTTCAGGATGGCGGCAACCTGCTCGGACGGCTGGGCGCCGACGGACAGCCAGTACTGGGCACGCTCGGAGTTGACCTCGATGAACGAGGGCTCTTCGGTGGGGTGGTACTTGCCGATCTCCTCGATGGCGCGGCCGTCACGCTTGGTGCGTGAGTCCGCGACGACGATGCGGTAGTACGGGGCGCGCATCTTGCCGAAGCGCTTAAGGCGAATCTTTACGGCCACTTTTGTGGTCACTCCTGTTTCAGAAAAGGGGTGAACCCGGCGTTCTGCACCCGTGGGGCGGGCCGTACTTGCGGGTTCGAAGGACAGGATCCGGACGCGGAGAGAGGGGCCACGCAGATCGAGTACCTGTTTATTGTGCCAGATCAGCGAACTTATTTCGACTCGGCGTCGCGGCGCTTCGCGCCGGCGCCGGCCGCGGGATGGGCCCTGCGGCGCCGGTCAGGCGGACCAGACGTACAGCCCGGTCCGCTCGGCGTCGTCCAGCCCGGCCGCGAGCCTGGCGAGCTGCTCCACGTAGGTCCGGGCCTGGGCCGCGCCGAAGGGCATGTCGTCCTGCGCGGCCCACTGCTCGGCGACGTCCTCGAGGACGTTGCCCTCGCCTTCGGTCTCGTAGGACAGGAGGTCGGCCAGCGCACGGACCATGGCAGGCGGAACTGCCAGGAGGGAGTCACTGGCGACGTCCACCATGGTCAGCTCATAGTCGGCACCACCGGCGTGGACAGCAGTCCCGGCGAGGTCGCCGAGCTGTTCGATTTCGAAGTCGCTGACTCCCTCGATCCGCACGGCATGGCTGCCAGGACCGGCGTTTGCCGCGGGCGCGCTCCCTGCGTCAAGGAGGCCGGCGCGTTTGAGCGCGGCGTCATGGGTGGCAACAAAGATCTCGGTGAAGCCCATGGCTGTTTGCCCTTCTTCCGTTGGCGGAACTGCGCGCCGGGCGCTGCCTGCGTCCCGGCCGTACGGAATCAGCCTAGTAGCTGGGCACCGGCAGGCGCACGCGCCGGGCCGGGGCCGCAGATGGCAGTTCGCGGCACCGGCCGGCCTCCGCCGGCAGCGCAGCTCAGCGGACGGCCACCCGCAGCCGGTTGCGCCACGGATCCTCGAACCGGAGTTCGGCACCGGTGTGGTGCGCGGTCACTCCGGCGACCTTGAGGCGGTCAGCCAAGGCGCCGACGTCGTCCCCTGACGGAACTTCGATGAGGACTTCACCCAGCCCAAGGGTGTCCTTGCGGGGGCCGGCCCCGCGGCTGTTCCAGACGTTCATGGCCATGTGGTGGTGGTACCGCCCGGCGGAAACGAACAAGGCCTGCCCGTGCCAGCCCGCCGTCTTTTCGAAACCGAGGGTGCCCACGTAGAAGTCGCGCGCCGTCTGGACATCTCCCACCTGGAGGTGGACGTGCCCCACGCCTGCGGCCGTCACGCGCTGGCCCTCAAGCGATTCCTCGGTGAGGTGCTGCTCCAGGTAGCGCTGCGGGGGAAGGGCAAGGCTGTCCATCACCACGTCCGTCCCGTTCCAGGACCAGTTGCTGCGCGGCCGGTCCCAATACAGTTCGATGCCGTTGCCTTCCGGATCGGTGAAGTAGAAGGCTTCACTGACCAGGTGGTCGGCGCTGCCGGTGAAGGACATCGGCTCGTATTGGGCCGCGGTGGCGATGGTGGCGGCGAGGGAGGCCTGGTCTTCAAACAGCAGCGCGGTGTGGAAGAGTCCGGCCTCTCCCCTGCCGGGCAGGTTCAGCCCGGGGGCCGGAGCCAGGTGCACCAGGGGGCGGCCAAGGCGGCCCAGGTACAGTCCGCCGTCCTGCTCGGCCACCACCTCCAGGCCCAGTGCGCGCTGGTAGTAGTCGGTCATGACCTTCATGTCCCCCACCTTGAGCATCACCGTGCCCATGGCGAGGTCGGCAGGAAGCAGGTCCTGGCTGTTGGCTGATGCGGTCATTGGAGGCTCCTTGGATTGGCGGCCGTCCCGATGGCGGCCTGTCACTTCTTAAAATTACTTGAAGCTTCAATTTATTCCAAGTCCCGGGGGCCACGTTGGGTCAACGGATAATGCGGCCGCCCAGCACGACGTGTTCCAGCCTGCCGATGGTCTCCGGGACCGCCCGTGGGTCCTCACGACAGACGATCACATCGGCGCGTGCGCCTTCTTCCAGGCCGTCCGCTCCGAGCCAGCGGCGGGCTGCCCAGCACGCTGCATCCAGCGCTGCAGTCATCGGCAGGCCCGCACCGTGCAGGGCGAGGATTTCGTCCGCGATGCGGCCGTGGCCGATGACGCTGCCGGCGTCTGTTCCGGCGAAGATGCGCACCCCCGCTGCGTGGGCCTCGGCCACGCGCTCCAGCCTCCGCTCCCAGAGGGACCGCATGTGGGCTGCGTACCGTGGAAACTTCGGCTCCGCTTGGGCGGCAATGTCCGGGAAGGTGGCGATGTTGATGAGGGTGGGCACGATCGGCACGCCCTGCCCGGCGAACCGGGGCAGGTGCCGTGGCAGCAGCCCGGTGGCGTGCTCGATGCAGTCGATGCCGGCGTCGAGCATCTGGTCCAGGGTGTCTTCGGCGAAGCAGTGGGCCGTTACCCGGGCACCTTCGTCGTGTGCAGCCTGGACCGCGTCGCGGACGACGGCGGCAGGAAAGGACGGCGCCAGGTCACCGGCGCCCCGGTCGATCCAGTCCCCCACCAGTTTGACCCAGCCGTCCCCGTCCCGGGCCTGCTTGCGCACGGCCTCAACGAGGTCCTCGGGTTCGACCTCGTGGGCGAAACCGCGCAGGTAGCGCCGCGTCCGGGCAATGTGCCGGCCTGCGCGGATCAGCACCGGGAAGTCCTTGCCGCCCTGCATCCAGCGCGTATCGGCGGGCGAACCCGCATCACGGACCAGGAGGGTTCCGGCGTTGAGGTCCGCAAGCGCCTGTTCCTGCGCTACGGCGGCCTCCACCGGACCGGCCGGCCCCAGCCCGATATGGCAATGGGCGTCCACGAAGCCCGGCAGTACCCAGCCGTCGAATACCCGGTCGGGTGGCTGTGCGGGCGGGCGGAACGTGAGCTTGCCGCCCACGGACCAGAGTCCCTGCCGCAGGCTGTCCGGTGCAGCCAGGACGGGTCCGCGAAAGTGAATGATTCCTGCCATCCGGGCATCCTTTCGTTGCCCGGTCAGGCTAGCATCATCGATTGTTACAACGGGCTTCCGGAGGGCTGTGGTAGCTTCGTTGCTGACCACACGGGTGCCCCTGCAGGGGCTGAGATCGGGCTGCCGCAGCCTGCGACCGTTGAACCTGTCCGGGTAATGCCGGCGAAGGAAGTGAGTATTCCCTTGAGTACACAAAACACCCAGTTGAACCCTGCCCTGGTGCCGTCCGGTTCCGATGCGGCCAACGGACCCGGCACCGGATCCAGTGGCGAATCCCACGTCCAGGTGACGCAGTCGCTGAAGTCGCATTCACTGGCTTACATCGACGACGCCGGTTCCGGCATCCGGGTCCCGGTCACCGAGATCGCGCTGGAGCCATCACCCAACGGGCAGCCGAACGCACCTTTCCGGACCTACCGGACGGCCGGACCGGGAAGCGACCCCGTCCGCGGCCTGGAGCCCTTCCGTGCCGAATGGATCGTGGCGCGCGGGGACACCGAGGCCTACACCGGCAGGGAACGCAACCTGCTCGACGACGGCCGCTCGGCCGTGCGCCGGGGCGCTGCCTCCGCGGAGTGGAAGGGTGCCCGGCCGGTGCCCCGCCGCGCCGTCGACGGCCATACGGTGACCCAGATGCACTACGCCCGGCAGGGCACCATCACGCAGGAAATGCGTTTCGTGGCGCTGCGGGAAAACTGCGACGTGGAACTGGTCAGGAGCGAGGTAGCCGCCGGTCGGGCCATCATCCCGAACAACATCAACCACCCTGAGTCCGAGCCCATGATCATCGGCAAGGCGTTCCTGGTGAAAATCAACGCCAACATCGGTAATTCTGCCGTGACGAGCTCCATCGCCGAAGAGGTGGACAACCTGCAGTGGGCCACCCAATGGGGTGCCGACACGGTGATGGACCTGTCCACGGGGGACGACATCCACACCACCAGGGAATGGATCATCCGCAACTCCCCTGTCCCGATCGGAACGGTTCCGATCTACCAGGCACTGGAAAAGGTCAACGGCGAAGCCAACGCGCTGACCTGGGAAATCTTCCGGGACACCGTCATTGAGCAGTGCGAGCAAGGTGTGGACTACATGACCATCCACGCCGGTGTCCTGCTGCGGTACGTCCCGCTCACGGCCAACCGGGTGACGGGCATCGTCTCGCGCGGTGGTTCCATCATGGCCGGCTGGTGCCTGGCCCACCACCAGGAGAACTTCCTGTACACGCATTTTGACGAACTTTGCGAAATCTTCGCGAAGTACGACGTCGCGTTCTCCCTGGGGGACGGGTTGCGGCCCGGCTCCACGGCGGACGCCAACGACGCGGCGCAGTTCGCTGAACTGGATACGCTGGCCGAGCTGACGCAGCGCGCGTGGGAGTACGACGTCCAGGTGATGGTCGAAGGCCCCGGGCACGTACCGTTCCACCTGGTCCGGGAAAACGTGGAGCGGCAGCAGGAGCTGTGCAAGGGTGCGCCGTTCTACACGCTCGGTCCGCTGGTGACCGATGTCGCGCCCGGCTACGACCACATCACCTCGGCAATCGGGGCCACCGAAATCGCACGGTACGGCACCGCCATGCTCTGCTACGTCACGCCCAAGGAACACCTGGGCCTGCCCAACAAAGACGACGTGAAGACCGGCGTCATCACGTACAAGATTGCGGCCCATGCAGCGGACCTGGCCAAGGGACACCCGGGGGCGCGCGAGCGGGACGATGCTTTGTCCAAGGCCCGGTTCGAATTCCGCTGGCGCGACCAGTTCGCGCTGTCGCTGGACCCGGAGACGGCGGAATCGTTCCACGATGAGACGTTGCCGGCCGAACCCGCCAAGACGGCGCACTTCTGCTCCATGTGCGGACCCAAGTTCTGCTCGATGCGGATCAGCCAGGACATCCGGAATGAATACGGCTCGGCTGAGGCGCAGGCGGCGCTCACTGAGGCGGCGTCGGGGATGCGGGCGAAGAGCCAGGAGTTCCTGGCCGCCGGCGGCAAGGTCTACCTTCCGGAGTTGCAGGTGCCCGCCGGCAGCTAGGAGGCCCGGGCCGGCTCGCTGCGGCTGACCTCGCCGATGAACTGCCTGATGGTCCGGTCGCCTTCCACCGAATCATGGGGCCGGTGCCCGCCCGCGGCAACGCGGTGCAGGGCACCGGTCTCCCGCAGGTAACCGGCAATCTCCTCGTACAGCGGCTCCCAGCCCCCGGTCAGGACCAAGGTGGGGACCCCGGGAACAATATGCAGGGGCGCTTCCCACGACGGGACCTGGAGCCGCAGCCGGCGCGCGGACCGTTTCTCCTCCGCGGTGGCAGGCTGCTGCAGGTCCGTGGCATAGACCCGCCGGACGAACTCCCGTTGGAAGTCCTCATCACTGAGCTGGTGGCGGACCTCGAGAAGCGGCTTCATCAGGCTGATGTGTGCCGCCGTGGCCGGCAGCTCCGCGGTCAGGGAGAGGCACGCCGGTTCCACCAGGGTCAGGGAGTAGACGAGGTCAGGGCGTTCGACGGCCGCCATCATGGCAGGAATGGCTCCCTGGGAGTGCGCCACCACGTGTCCGCCGGCGGCGCCGCGGCCATCATCGGCCAGGGACCGCAGCACGATGGCAGTGTCCTCGGCAAATGATGATTCCACCGGCTCCGCGACGGCGTCATAGCCCTGGCGGCGAAGGAACAGGGCGTCGAAAGACAGCGCCATGCCGTGCTGGCGGGGCCACGCGGCGGCGCCGAAAGCACCGGCGCCGTGCACGAAAACTACCCGCTGCTTGAACATGACCCAACCCTATTCCACGGCACCGACATCCGTGGGGAACTGCTACTTGCCCAGGAACTTGTCGAAGCCCTTGGGGAGGTTCAACTGCGACGGATCGAAGTCGCCGCCCTGCTGGCCGAACGCGGCACCGGTGGGCAGCGCCTTGCCCGCATTGGCGCGCCGGGCCTCGGCCTCCTTGCGTTCCTGCGCAGCCTTGGCCGGATTGCCGGACTTCGCCTTCTTCTTCGGCGCGTTCTTGGCGTTCTTCCGCGCACCCCCACCGGCACCGGGCATACCCGGCAACCCGGGCATTCCCGGCATGCCGCCCTGGGCCATCTTCTTCATCATCTTCTGGGCCTGCGCAAAGCGTTCCAGCAGGCCGTTGACCTCGGAAACGTGGACGCCGGAGCCGCGGGCGATGCGCGCCCGGCGGGATCCGTTGATGATCTTCGGGGCGAGGCGCTCGTGCGGCGTCATGGACCGGACGATTGCCTCGACGCGGTCAATTTCGCGCTCGTCGAACTGCTCCAGCTGCTGCCGGATGTTCTGCGCGCCCGGCATCATCATGAGCATCTTCTTCATGGAGCCCATGTTGCGGATCTGCTGCATTTGGGCGAGGAAGTCCTCGAGGGTGAAATCTTCCTGGTCGGCGAACTTCTTCGCCATCCGGGCTGCTTCGTCCTTGTCCCAGGACTTCTCGGCCTGCTCAATGAGGGTGAGGATGTCGCCCATGTCCAGGATGCGCGAGGCCATCCGGTCCGGGTGGAAGAGTTCGAAGTCGTCCAGGCCTTCGCCGGTGGAGGCGAACATGACCGGCTTCCCCGTCACCGAGGCGACCGACAGTGCGGCACCGCCGCGCGCATCGCCGTCGAGCTTGGACAACACGATGCCGGTGAAGTTGACGCCCTCATCGAAGGCGAGGGCCGTGTTGACCGCGTCCTGGCCGATCATGGAGTCGATCACGAAGAGGACTTCGTTCGGGACGATGGCGCGGCGGATCTGGCGGGCCTGCTCCATCATATCCGCGTCGACGCCCAGGCGGCCGGCGGTGTCCACGATCACGACGTCGTGCAGGGTGCGCTTGGCTTCCTCGACGCCGGCACGGGCAACGGCGACCGGGTCACCGGCAGGGTGGTCCAGCTCGGTGGACGTGGCGCCGGGGTGCGGGGCGAAAACGGGCACGTTGGCGCGCTGGCCCACCACCTGGAGCTGGGTGACGGCGTTGGGGCGCTGGAGGTCGCAGGCCACCAGCATGGGGCTGTGACCCTGGGCCTTCAGCCACTTGGACAGCTTGCCGGCCAGGGTGGTCTTGCCTGCACCCTGGAGGCCGGCCAGCATGATGATGGTGGGTCCGCTCTTGGCCAGCCGGATCCTGCGGGTTTCGCCGCCCAGGATCTCCACGAGTTCCTCGTTGACGATCTTGACGATCTGCTGGCTGGGATTCAGGGCAGCCGAGACCTCGGCGCCGAGCGCACGTTCGCGGACCTTCCCGGTGAACTCGCGGACCACCGGAACGGCGACGTCTGCGTCCAGCAGGGCACGGCGGATCTCGCGGACCGTGGCATCAACATCGGCCTCGGTGAGGCGGCCCTTGCCGCGGAGATTTTTGAAGGTTGCTGTCAACCGGTCAGAGAGTGAATTGAACACGCGCCGTGAACTTCTTTCAAGAGATGATCGGGACTCGACTACCTAGGGTATCAAGTCAGCCACGTCAGATGGCATGCTGGCAAAATGACGAGCCAAACATCTGTGCAGACATTGCTCATCCTCGGCGCCTCCGGCGACCTCACCGGCCGGCTCCTCCTTCCCGGCCTTGCCCGGCTGGCGGCGGCGGGCCGGGCGGAAGGACTCCGGCTGGTAGGTGCCGGATCGGATCCCTGGACCAAGGAACAGTGGCAGGACCGGGTCCGCTCGTCCTTCGCCGCCGCAGCCGGCGCGGCGGACGGCCCGGGGAAGGAAGCCCTCGAAGCACTGCAGCAGGAAACGGCCTACCACCAGGTGGATGTCACGGCCAAGGATGCCCTGGCGTCCCTGCTCGCAGGGCTCAAGGGCCCTGTGGCCGTCTACTTTGCACTTCCGCCCCGCATCAGCCAGCAGGCCTGCGAGACACTCCAGCCGGAGGAGGTTCCCGAGGGCACCCGGCTGGTCATGGAGAAGCCGTTCGGTTCCAGCGAGGAGTCGGCGCGCTCCTTGAACCGTACGCTCGCCCGACTGGTTCCGGAGGACCACATCCACCGCGTGGACCACTTCCTGGGCAAGGCGACAGTGCTTAACATCCTGGGCCTGCGGTTTGCCAACAACTTCCTGGAGCCGGTGTGGAACCGGCAGCACGTGGAGAAAGTGGAGATCTTCTTCGATGAGGACCTTGCCCTTGAGGGCCGGGCCCGCTACTACGACGGTGCCGGCGCGCTCCGCGACATGATCCAGAGCCACTTGCTGGAGGTCATGGCCCTCATGGCCATCGAACCTCCAGCCACTATCGGCGAGCGCGACCTCCGCGACGCGGTATCCAGCGTGCTGCGGGCCAGCAGCGTCCGTACACCGTTCACCGGCACTACCCGCCGGGCGCGCTATACGGCGGGATCGATTGCAGGGAAGGCCGTCCCCGACTACGCAAAGGAGGCGGGGGTGGATCCCGGCCGAGGAACGGAGACGCTTGCGGAGATCCAGGTGGACATCGACAACTGGCGCTGGCGGGGAGTGCCGTTCATCCTGCGTTCCGGAAAGGCGCTGGGCGACAAGCGCAAGGAGGCGGTGGTCACCTTCCTTCCCGTACCCCACCTGCCGCGGGGATTCACGGGGGTGGACTCCCCCAACCAGCTGCGGATCGGGTTTGGTCCGGACACGCTGGAGTTCGACGTCGACGTCAACGGCCCGGGGAACATTTTCAGCCTGGGCCGGGTCACCTTGGAGGCGGAGTTGAGTGCCTCAGACCTGCTGCCGTACGGGGAGGTGCTGGAGGGCGTCCTGACCGGAGACCCGTTGCTGTCTGTCCGCGGCGATACCGCGGAGGACTGCTGGCGGATCGTGGAGCCGGTGCTCACGGCGTGGGCGAAGGGTGAGGTCCCCTTGGAGGAGTACGACGCCGGTTCGGCCGGCCCGGCATCGTGGCCCACCAACCGCGAAACGGGCGCGGGCGGCGGCGACTGATAAGGGAAGGGCACCAGCACACGAAACAGCACAGCGGGCGGGAACCTTTCGGTTCCCGCCCGCTTTGCTGTTTCGTCCTGTTGTTCCTGGCCCCAGGACCGGTGTGGCCTGCCTAGATGGCGGCTACTCCGCGTTCCCCGGTCCGGACGCGCACTGCTTCATGGACGTCGATGGTCCAGACCTTGCCGTCCCCGGCCCGGCCGGTGTTGGAGCTGGCGATGATCACGTCCAGGATGTCGTCTGACTGTTCGTCGGTGGCCAGGACTTCAACGCGGATCTTGGGAAGCAGGTCCACATTGTATTCGGCTCCTCGGTACACCTCGGTGTAGCCGCGCTGGCGTCCATATCCGCTGGCCGCGCTGACGGTCAGTCCTTGGACCCCGTAAGCTTCCAGTCCTTCCCGGATGGTTTCGAGCTTTTCCGGCCTGACGATTGCAGTGATCAGTTTCATGCCCCCACACTTTCCTTGCCTGTTGCCGGCTGTGCCTGCTGTGCTCCGGCTGCGGATTCCCGGCTTTCCGCCTGGGTCTTGCCCGTCACCATGTCGTGCAGCGGCTGGAAGCTGCCACCGTGGCCGCCGACGCCGAACTCGTAGGCGGTCTCGGCGTGCAGGCTGAGGTCTGCGCCGGCGATTTCCTGGTGCTCGGAGATGCGGAAGCCCATGGTCTTGTGGATGGGGTAGGCGATGATCAGGGTCATCACCGCGGTGAAGGCGATGGAGAGCAGCGCTGCCAGGACCTGTGCCACCAGCTGGGTGGCGCCGCCGCCGTAGAACAGGCCGGCAGCCCCCTGGTCCGGGGTGGCGAGGAAGCCGATGGCAACGGTGCCGATGACACCTGCAACGAGGTGGACGCCCACAACATCCAGGGAGTCGTCATAACCGAGCTTGAACTTCAGCCCGACCGCCAGGGCAGAGGCGATACCGGCGACGACGCCCAAGGCAATCGCGCCGAGCGGGGAGACGTTGGCGCAGGCCGGGGTGATGGCGACGAGGCCGGCCACCACGCCTGAAGCAGCGCCGAGCGAGGTGGGGTGTCCGTCCCGGATGCGTTCCACAGCGAGCCAGCCAAGCATCGCGGCGGCCGGGGCTGCCAGGGTGTTGATCCAGATCAGGCCGGCCTGTTCCACGGTGGCGGCGGCGCCGGCGTTGAAGCCGAACCAGCCGAACCACAGGATGGCTGCGCCGAGCATGACGAACGGGATGTTGTGCGGGCGGTGGTTCGGGTCCTTGCCGAAGCCCTTCCGGTTACCAATGATCAGCACCAGCACCAGGCCGGCAACACCGGCGTTGATGTGCACCACGGTGCCTCCGGCGAAGTCGATGACCGGAGCGAAGGTCTGGCCGAACCAGCCGTCCTTGGAGAACAGGCCGCCGCCCCACACCATGAAGGCCAGCGGCGCGTAGACCAGCGTGGCCCAGATCGGCGTGAAGATCACCCAGGCCGAGAACTTTGCGCGGTCCGCGACGGCGCCGGAGATCAGGGCGACGGTGATGATCGCGAACGTTGCGGCGTAGCCCACCTTCAGCAGGTCCGCCGGGTCCGTGAAGTTGTGCAGGCCGAAGTGGCTGAACGGGTTGGCGAAGATCTGGAAGAAGTTGTCCTCGTTGCTCGTGGACATGGAGGCGCCCCACAGCACCCACGTGATGCCGACCGTTCCGATGGCGACGAAGCTCATCATCATCATGTTCAGTGCCGACTTGGCGCGCGTCATGCCGCCATAAAAGAATGCCAGGCCCGGGGTCATGAACAGCACGAGTGCTGCCGCAACCAGGAGCCAAACGAGACCTGCGGTGAGTTCCATGGCCTACGTCCTCTCTTGCTTTCGGTGCGGACTTGTCCGCCTGCCAACGCCTTTTTGCGTCCTGTAATGAGTTTGTGGGTGGCGTGTTTCGGCCGCGGAGGATTTAGATTGCGGGCCTGTTACAACAACCTCTAGGAAGTAAATGGTGCATATCCGCCTTGTTACGGTTATGTTTCCGCACTCGCGCAGCCACCCGGCTCCCTTTCCAGCAAGGACTTCAGCACCATGACGGCACCACCCCCGGTAAACGGCGCCAGCGCAAGGATTTGGGCCCGCCTGAGGCCGCAACGGGAGAAGCTTCCGCGGGACATCAAGGTGATGCTGGCAGCAGCGTTCCTCATCGCCCTGGGATTCGGCCTTGTTGCCCCCGTATTGCCGCAATTCGCAACAACCTTTGGGGTAGGGAACACCGAGGCCGCCGTCATTGTGGCGATCTTCGCGTTCATGCGCCTTGCTTTCGCCCCTGCCGGGGGTGCGCTGATCGGTAAACGCGGTGAACGCCCCGTTTACGTTGCGGGCCTGTTGATCGTGGCGCTGTCCACTGCGGCGTGCGCGTTCGCCCAGGACTACTGGCAACTCCTGCTGTTCCGCGGCCTGGGCGGCGCCGGCTCGGTAATGTTCACCGTTGCCTCGATGGCCCTGGTGATCCGGTTGGCGCCCCCGGAAAGCAGGGGCCGGGTGTCGGGCGCCTATGCGTCGGCGTTCCTGATCGGAAACGTCTGCGGCCCGATCGTGGGCGGGCTGCTGGCGGGGTTGGGCCTGCGGGTACCGTTCCTGGCGTACGCGGGGGCCCTGCTCGTGGCAGCCTTCGTGGTGCAGACCCAGTTGAGCCATCAGCGCCGTGGCACCGGCGAAGCCCGGGAACGCGCACCGGATATGCGTTTCGGCGATGCCCTGTCAACCGGAACCTACCGGTCGGCGCTGCTGTCCAGCTTCGCCAACGGCTGGGCCACCTTCGGCGTCCGGATGGCAACGGTCCCGCTGTTCGCCGCGTCCGCCTTTGGGGCGGGGCCGCAGGCGGCGGGCCTGGCACTGGCGGTGTTCGCCGCCGGGAACGCTGCCGCCCTGGCGTTCTCGGGCCGGCTGGCGGATTCCCTGGGGCGCAAGCCCATGATGATTTCCGGGCTGCTGGTGGCCGGCCTGTCAACCGCGTCGATCGGTATCACCCACGATCTGCCCTGGTTCCTCGCGGCATCGACGCTGGCCGGCGTCGGATCCGGTCTTTTCGGTCCTGCGCAGCAGGCCGCCGTGGCGGACGTGATCGGCAACGGGCGTTCCGGCGGCAAGGTGCTGGCCGCCTACCAGATGACGTCCGACGTCGGGGCGATCGTGGGACCGGTCGTGGCGGGCCTGCTGGCGGACGGCCTGGGTTTCGGCTGGGCGTTCGCGGTCACCGGCGCCATGCTGCTGCTGGCGGCCGGCGGCTGGTTGCCCACCCGGGAAACCCTCCGGGTTAAACCCAACTGACTCGCATTTGTTGTCGTTGTGAGCCCTCAAAACGACAACAAATGCGAGCCAGCGGGGCGGGCAGCTAGTTGTACTCAGTCAGTAGGTTGGTTGCACCTGCTGATGGGTGGTTTGCCTCCGAGGCTGCCGTGGGGCCGGTGGTTGTTGTAGAAGTCTAGCCATGGCTGCAGGGCAGCTGTCCGGGCCTGGTTGGAGGTGAAGGGTTGCCGGTAGGCCCAGCCTTCTTGGAGGGTGCGGTTGAAGCGTTCTGCTTTGCCGTTCTGCCAGGGATGGCGGGGTTTGATCAGGATGTGTTTGGCCCCCAGTGCAGCCAGTGCGTCCTGGAAATCTTTCGATAACCGGTAGGCGAACGCGTTGTCGGTCATGACTCTGCGGACGGGTGCGCCGTTGGCTGCCATGGCCGCTGCGGCCCGGGTGAGGAACCCGGCGCAGGTCGGGCCTTTCTCGTCGGGCAGGACCTCGGCGTAGGCCAGACGGGTGTGGTCATCGACGGCCACGTGGACGTAGTCGAAACCGACCCTTGTATGGCCTGTTGAGTGGTTGCGGGCGGATTGCTTCGGGCCGGCCCGCCAGCCTCCGCCGTCGGGAATCCGGCCGAGTTTCTTGACGTCGATGTGGATCATATCTCCGGGAGCGTCGCGCTCGTAGCGTCGGTCCGTGGCACGGGATGCCCGGATCCGTACCCCGGTCACCGGGTCCAGGTCCCACAGTCGGGGCATGCCCGCGCGGGTCAGGATCCGGGAGACCGTCCGGGCGCTAGTACCGCACCGGGCTGCAAGGCCCGCTGGCCCTTCGCGGTGCTCAACGCGCTGGGTCAGAACATCGGCAACGACTTTCGCCGGAGTGGCGTGGGGGCACGACCTTGGGCGGGAGCTGCGGTCCTCGAGGCCGGCCCAGCCGTGAGCCCGGTACCTGCTGATCCAGCGGTGTGCGCAGGTCCGCGAGACACCCATTTCTTTGGCCACATGGGCGATGGGGCGGCCGGCGAGGACGCGCTCGATAAGGATCCGCCTACCCTTCGGGGTCAGGCGGGCATTACGGTGGGACATGAAGACCTCTTAGTCGTTGGCTGTGTGTGGTAACCACCAACCTAAGAGGTCTTCACCTATTCACAATGCAACCAACGTCCTGACTCAGTACAGCTAGTTCAGCAGGGCGTCAACAAAGCTTTCGGTATCGAACGGGGCGAGGTCGTCGGCGCCTTCGCCCAGGCCCACGAGTTTGACGGGCACGCCGAGCGCCCGCTGGATGGCGACGACGATGCCGCCCTTGGCTGTTCCATCCAGTTTGGTCAGCACGATGCCGGTGATGTTGACCACCTCGGAGAAGACCCTGGCCTGGTTCAGGCCGTTCTGGCCGGTGGTGGCGTCCAGCACCAGCAGGACCTCGTCCACCTCGGCCAGCTTCTCCACCACGCGCTTGACCTTGCCCAGTTCGTCCATCAGGCCCACCTTGTTCTGCAGGCGCCCGGCGGTATCGATCATGACGACGTCGACTTCCTGCTCGATGCCTGCCTTCACCGCTTCGTAGGCGACCGACGCAGGATCGGCGCCGTCGATGTCGGACTTCACGGTGGGAACGCCCACCCGCTGGCCCCAGGTTGCCAACTGCTCGGCGGCGGCGGCCCGGAAGGTGTCCGCTGCGCCGAGCAGGACGTCCTTGTCCTCGGCCACCAGGACCCGCGCGAGCTTGCCTACGGTGGTGGTCTTTCCGACGCCGTTGACGCCCACCACCATCATGACGGCAGGCTTGTCCGCGTGCCGCTCCACGTTCAGGCTGCGGTCCATGGTGGGGTCGACCAGTTTGATGAGTTCCTCGCGGAGCATGGCTTTGACGTGTTCGGGGGTCCTGGTGCCCAGGACCTTGACCCGCTCACGGAGTGCATCCACCAGCTGCATGGTGGGTTCGGTGCCCAGGTCAGCGAGCAGGAGTGTTTCCTCCACCTCGTCCCAAACGCTCTCGTCGATCCGGTCGCTGGACAGCAGTGCCAGCAGGCCCTTGCCCATGATGTTGTTGGAGCGGACCAGCCGTTCCCGCAGCCGGGTAAGGCGACCTGCGACCGGCAGCGGTGTTTCGACCGGAATGGTTTCGAGTCCGGCGGCATCGTCCGGGACGGTGGTGGTGTCGACAACGTCGGTGCCGGCACCGCCGGGGGTCCCGCGTTCGATGGTTCCGGTGCTGTCATCCACTGCCGTGCCGCCCCCGGAGCGGACCTCGGGATCGTTCGCGTCCCGGGTGTCCGGGTAGCGGGTGATGTTCCTCCGCGTCTTGATCAGGACCGGGATCAGCGCGCCGATGACCACCACGGCAGCAAGGATGGACAGGACAATGGGAAGGATGTCATTCACTCCCCTAGCTTCTCATACAGGGTCCGCCCGGTCCGGGCCCCCGGCAGGGCGCCTGACCTGCTCCGATGCCGGAGGTGCGGCTGCTATACCTCGGCCCCGAGCCGCTGGCTGATGACGGTGGAGACGCCGTCGCCCCTCATGGTGACGCCGTAGAGCGCGTCCGCCACTTCCATGGTCCGCTTCTGGTGGGTGATGACGATCAGCTGGCTGGACTCCCGGAGCTCCTCGAAGATGGTGATCAGGCGCCCCAGGTTGGTGTCGTCCAGCGCCGCCTCCACCTCGTCCATGACGTAGAACGGGGACGGCCGGGCCTTGAAAATGGCCACCAACAGGGCCACCGCGGTGAGTGAGCGTTCGCCGCCGGAGAGCAGGGAGAGCCGCTTGATCTTCTTGCCGGCCGGACGGGCCTCCACGTCAATGCCGGTGGTCAGCATGTCGGCGGGGTCGGTGAGGACCAGGCGCCCCTCGCCGCCCGGGAACAGCCGCTCGAAGACCCTGACGAACTGGGCCTGGGTGTCCTCGAAGGCTTCCGCGAACACCCGTTGCACCCGGTCATCCACCTCTCTGATGATATCGAGCAGGTCCCGGCGGGACGCTTTGAGGTCTTCCAGCTGGGTGCTGAGGAACTGGTGCCGCTCCTCCAGCGCCGCGAACTCCTCCAGCGCCAGCGGGTTGACCTTGCCCAGGCTTGCGAGGTCCCGTTCGGCCCTCCGCAGCCGCTTCTCCTGTTCCTGCCGCACGTAGGGTTTGCCTTCGCGGATCTCCTCGCCACCGGCATCGACAGGAGCACGAAGGGCAGCCCATTTGTCGCCGGACTCTTCCGCCGGGACCGGCACGGGGACGTGCGGTCCGAACTCCGCGACCAAGGCCTCCGGCGTGATGCCCAGTTCGTCCACGGAACGGGTTTCCACCGCCTCGATCCTGGCCCGCTGCTGGGCCCGGGCAAGTTCGTCGCGGTGCACATTGTCTGTGAGGTCCGCCAGTTCGCGGGCCAGGGCGTCGTTGGATTCCCGGATGTCCCGGAGCCCGCGGTCCCGCAGCTCCCGGTTCTCCTCTGCGAGGTCGCGTTCGTGCCGGGCGAGCTCGACGGAGACATCCACATAGCCAAGGGCCATCTCCACCCCCGCGGAAACGGCTGCGGCCCGCCGGGCCTGGATGCGGCGGCGCCGCGCGCGGTCGGCCGCTTCCTCCCGTGCCCGGCGCTCCGTGGCGGCCGCGCGTTCCAGGGAGGCTGCCCGGCTGCCGGTGGCTGCCAGTTGCTCCTCGGCGCTGCGCAGGGACAACCGTGCTTCAACCTCGGCGGCGCGGGCGGCCGACGCGGCTCCCGCCAGCTCATCGCGGTGTTCGGTGGAGGGTTCCTGCTCGACGGGAGCTTCCTGGGCCGCCGCGAGCCGGGCGGTGATGGCTGCGAGCGCCTCTTCCTCGGCGGCCACGTTCTCTTCGGCGCGGGCCAGGGAGGCTGCCAGTCGGTCGCTTTCTCCGACGGCGCTGCGCAGGACCGAATTGAGGTGCCCCAGGCGTTCGGCGACGGCGGCGAGCCGGGCATCGGATTCATGCAGCCGGTCCAGGGCAGCGTCCGCGGCCTCCTGCGCCGCGGCGCGCCGGGCCTCGGCGGCGGCCAGGGCGAACCTGTTCCGCTCGAGGTCCGCCGTCACGGCCGACAGCTCACGCCCGGCGTCGTCCACGGCCGCCTGAACCTCCAGGAGGGATGGTGCTTTGGCGGATCCGCCAGTGGCCGAGACGGCGGTGAACACGTCGCCCTCCCGGGTGACGGCCGTCAGGCCGGGCTGCGAGGCCACGAGCGCCGCCGCCGCATCCATGCCGGGGACGACGACGGTTCCGGACAGCAGGTGCCGTACCAGGGAGACCTCCACCGCCGGGCCGTCCACCAGTCCGGCAGCCCACCGGGCCTCGCCGGGAAGCTCCAGGTCCGGGGCGTCCTGTGGCTGGTCCACGTCCGCGGACGCCAGGAGGAGGGCCGCGCGGCCGCCGTCGTCGTCTTTTAGGGCCTGCAGGACCGCGGCCGCCGTGCCGGCGTCGTGGACGAGGACAGCATCCGACGCCTGCCCCAGTGCAGCAGCGATCGCGGCCTCGAACCCGGCGTGCACGGTGAGTGCGGCGGCGAGGCTGCCCCGGATGCCCGGAAGACCGGACTCCAGCGCGTGCCGGGCGCCGTCCTTGCGGTCAAGGCCGAGTTTCAGGGCGTCCAGGCGCGCGACGAGGGCATCGCGTTTGCGAATTCCTTCGTTGACTGCGGTCTTGAGGCCGGCGATGTCGCCCAGCACCGCATCGAGCACGTCACTGGCGGCCTCGTACTCGGCGTCGAGGGACTCCTCTCCCTCCTCCACTCCCGCCACCTGGTTTTCCAGGGCCGTGAATTCGGATTGTGCCTTCGCGCGCCGTTCGGTGCCGGCGGCAAGGGATTCGCGGAGCCGGCCCAGCTCCGCCTGGGCCGACTCCACCCGGGACCGTGCCGCTGCGACCTGCCCGGCGAGGCGCGCCAGGCCTTCCCGGCGGTCAGCGGCCGCCCTCAACTGCGCGGTGAGCCGCTGGTCCTCGGCGCGCGCAGCCTGTTCGGCGTCGGCCTTCGCCGTGCTTGCGGCGTCCAGGACTCCGCGACGGCGCACGATGTCCGCTTCGAGTTCGGCCACCTCCTGCCGCACCCGCGCGGCTTGGCGTTCCAGTTGTTCCGGGTCCCGCCCGGACGGTGCCGGGGCGTCGTCGGAGCCCAGCAGGCGGCTCCGTTCGGTGGCCAGGGTACCCAATGAACGGAGCCGTTCCCGGGCGGTGGAGAGCCGGTACCAGGTGTCGCGGGCAGCGTTGAGCCGGGGGGTGGCCTCCGCGGCCAGCTGTTCCAGCGCGGCCTGCTGCCTTCGGCCGGCTTCAAGTTCCTGTTCGACGGCGGTCCGCCGGGCCTTGAGCGCGGCTTCGTCGGCCACGTCCTGTTCCAGGGCCTGCTGGAGCTGGACCAGGTCATCGGCCAGGAGGCGTGCCCGGGCGTCCCGGACATCGAACTGGACACGCTGGGCGCGGCGGGCCACTTCCGCCTGCTTGCCCAGCGGCGTGAGCTGGCGCCGGATCTCCCCGGTGAGGTCGGTCAGCCGCTGGAGGTTGGCCTGCATCGCCTCCAGTTTGCGGACCGTCCGCTCCTTGCGCCGCCGGTGCTTGAGGATGCCGGCCGCCTCTTCGATAAATCCGCGCCGGTCCTCCGGGGTGGCGTGCAGGACCCGGTCCAGCTGCCCTTGGCCCACTATGACGTGCATTTCCCGGCCCAGTCCGGAATCGGACAGCAATTCCTGGATGTCCAGCAACCGGCAACCGGCTCCGTTGATGGCGTACTCGGAACCTCCCGTCCGGAACAGGGTCCGCGAAATGGTCACTTCGCTGTATTCGATGGGCAGGGCGCCGTCGGTGTTGTCGATGGTCAGCGAGACGTGGGCGCGTCCCAGCGGCGGCCGGCCGGACGTCCCGGCGAAGATAACGTCCTCCATCTTGCCGCCGCGAAGCGTCTTGGCCCCTTGCTCGCCCATCACCCAGGCCAGGGCATCAACCACGTTGGACTTGCCGGAGCCGTTGGGACCCACGACGGCGGTGACGCCGGGTTCGAAGTCGAAGGTGGTGGCCGACGCAAAGGACTTGAACCCCCGGACGGTGAGGCTTTTGAGGTGCAAGGCTTTCCTGGTCTCCTGGCGGGGGTAGGGAACGATGCTGGAACCGGCTCCCTATAATCTACTGCGCAGGAGCGACATTTCCCGTCCAGCACTCCGCGGCCGGCGGCGGCGCCCCCGGCCAATATGCATGATCGGGCGCAGCAAAGGCATAGTTAAGCTCTTGGGCCTGCACTGATGTGGGTACAGTCACCGCGTGGCTGCAGGACAAAAACGAAGAGGGGCTTGAATTGGCAGGTAACGCAACCTTCCGGCACAGCAATACCGCGCTGCTTTCCGTAAGCAGCGTCGAGGCTCCGCGGATCGTCAGCTCCACGGATTTCGACCGCAAACTGGCCTCCACCCTGCAGAGGCTGAAGTTTCCGCCGCGGCTGCTCGAGCGCGTGGCCGGTATCACGCACCGCCGCTGGTGGGCCGCGGGGACCTCCTTCGATGATGCTGCCATCGAAGCCGGCGCCAAAGCTTTGGCCGAGGCGGGCATCGAAGCGTCGGAGGTGGGCCTGCTGATCAACACGTCAGTGACGCGGCGGAACCTGGAACCATCCGTTGCGGTGAAGATCCATCACGGACTCAGCCTGCCGTCGTCGGCCATGAACTTCGACCTCGCCAATGCCTGCCTGGGGTTCGTCAACGCCCTGACCCTGGCCGCCAACATGATCGATTCCGGCCAGATCCGGTACGCAGTGATCGTTAACGGCGAGGATGCCCAGCTGACCCAGGAAGCCACGCTTGCCCGGCTGCAGCGCCCCGAAACGACGCGTGACGATTTCAACCGGGAATTCGCCACCCTGACGCTCGGTTCCGGGGCGGCCGCCGCCGTCCTGGGTCCGGCGGACCAGCACCCGGGCGCCCACCGGATCGTGGGCGGTGTGATGCGGGCCGGCACCGAGCACCACGAACTCTGCGTGGGCGGCATCGACGGCATGGCCACCGACACCAAGGGCTTGCTCGACGGCGGCCTGCAACTGGTGGTCGATGCCTGGCATGAGGCCCAGCCGGAGTGGAACTGGGCGGAGATGGACCGCTACGTCACGCACCAGGTGAGCAATGCCTACACCCAGGCGATCATCAACGCGATCGACCTTGATCCGGACAAGGTACCCATCACCTTCCCGCACTGGGGCAACGTGGGCCCCGCGTCGTTGCCGATGACGCTGGCCGCCGAGACGCAGACCCTGGGAAGCGGTGACAGGGTCCTGTGCATGGGCGTCGGTTCGGGCCTGAACACCGCAATGCTGGAAATCGTTTGGTGACCGCGGCCTGGCCGGGCGTGGACGCCGAATGGTCGCGCCGGATCGAGGTTCCGTCCACCGCGGCCGCGGACCCGGCAAGCACGGTGCGCCGCTGGCATGTGCTCGATAACGGCCCGCAACTGGAGCGGCTGGGCCTGGCCCCGGCCGGAACCCTGCTGTGCGTGCACGGCAACCCCACCTGGTCCTACCTCTGGCGGAGTTTCCTGGCCGCCGGAACCGATCCGGTCCATCCCTGGCGCGTGGTGGCGGTGGACCAACTGGATATGGGCTTCTCCGAACGCACCGGTGTGTTCCGCCGCCTCGCCGACAGGATCAGGGACCTCGGCGACCTCACCGATGCGCTGGGCCTGCACGGTCCGGTGGTCACCGCCGGCCACGACTGGGGCGGCGTGATCAGCCTCGGCTGGGCCCTGGCCCACCAGCACCAGCTCGCCGGCGTGGTCCTCACCAACACCGCCGTCCACCAACCCGGCAGTTCCCGGATCCCGGCCGCCCTGCGCCTGGCGCTTCACCCCGCCGTGCACAAGTGGGGAACCACGACGTCGGACGCTTTCCTGCGGGTGACGCACTCGCTCGCCAGCCCGCCGCTGCCCGCGGATATCCGCGATGCCTACATGGCCCCCTACCGCGGGGCTTCCCGCCGTGAGGGGGTGGGAAACTTCGTCGCCGATATCCCCGTGGACGCATCCCATCCCAGCCATCCGGAGCTGGCGCGTGTGGCCGAGGGCCTGCGCGGCCTGGACGTCCCCGTCCTGATGTTGTGGGGCCCGCGGGACCCGATCTTCTCCGACCGGTACCTCAAGGACCTCATCCAACGGATACCCGCAGCCAAGGTGCACCGCTACGAGGGCGCCGGACACCTGCTCGCGGAAGACCGGGACATCGCACCGGCCGTCTTCGACTGGCTCACCGCCAACATCGCCGGCAGCGGTGCCGGGACGGACGGAACCGGGGCGGCCGGCAGTGCCGGGACGCAGGGCACCGGACAGTGCCACCCCGTCCCCGCCGCGCAGGACACGTTCCGCCCCCTCTGGGCACTCCTCGGTGAACTGTCAGCCGGTCCTTCCGGTACCGGGACCGCCATTTCCGAGATGGCGCCCGACGGCAGCGCCGGCCGCTCGCTCACCTGGGCAGAACTGGAAAAAAACGTTGCCGACGTATCGGCCGGGCTCGCCGGTATGGGCGTCGGCAGCGGAAGCCGCGTGAGCCTGATGGTCCCTCCCGGCGTGGACCTCACGGTGGCGCTCTATGCCTGCCTGCGCCTGGGAGCCGTGGTGGTGGTGGCCGACGCCGGCCTGGGCACCAGGGGGCTCAGCCGTGCCGTAAAGGGTGCCACCCCGGATGTCCTGGTCGGGATCGACAGGGCACTGGCGGCAGCCCGCGCCCTCGGCTGGGCTGCCAGGCTCGTCAGCGTGCACGACCTGCCCGCCGCGCGCCGCCGCATCCTTGGGGTGGAAACGTCCCTCACCGCCTTGGCACGGGCAGGTGCCCGCAGTGGACACCGCACCGCCGACGGGCCGGACCCGGACCAGCCCGCAGCCGTCCTGTTCACGTCCGGTTCCACCGGACCCGCAAAAGGCGTCGTCTACACGCACCGGCAGCTGGCAGCGATGCGCGACACCGTGGCGGAAACCTTCGGGATCCATCCGGGTGACCGGCTGGTGGCGGGCTTCGCGCCGTTCGCCCTGCTGGGGCCGGCCCTGGGCGCCGTCTCGGTGACGCCCGCCATGGACGTCACGGCCCCCCGAACCTTGACGGCACGTGCCCTCGCCCGAGCGGCCGCGGCTGTTGACGCAACGGTGGTCTTCGCCTCCCCTGCGGCACTGCGCAACGTCCTGGCCACCCAAGACGGCCTCACCACCGGCGACGCCGCGGTGTTGTCCCGCGTCGAACTGCTGCTCTCCGCCGGCGCCCCGGTTCCGGAACCCCTGCTCGCCGGGGTGCAGCGGCTGCTGCCCCGGGCCTCGCTGCACACGCCGTACGGAATGACCGAAGCCCTTCCCGTCACCGACATCAGCCTCGAACAAATCTGCGCCGCCGGTACCGGGAACGTAGCGGGGGCCGGCAACGGGGTTTGCGTGGGCCTGCCCGTCCATGGCGCCCGGGTCGCCATCCTCCCGCTGGCCGCGGACGGCACCGTTCCCGGCGACGGCACCAGTCCCGGGGCCGAGCCCGTGACGGCGCCCTGTGTCACCGGGGAGATCCTGGTCAGCGCCCCGCATGTCAAGGAGTCCTACGACCGGCTCTGGCTCACCCAGCAGGCGAGCGCGGCCGCGGCCGGCTGGCACCGCACCGGGGACGTGGGGCACTTCGACGCCGAGGGCCGACTGTGGGTGGAAGGGCGCCTGGCACACATCGTGACGGCTCCGGGGTCGGTGGTAACGCCGGTGGGCCCCGAACAGGCCATCGAATCCCTGGACAGTGTCCGAATGGCCGCCGTCGTGGGAGTGGGACCGGTGGGGACCCAGGCCGTCGTCGCGGTCGTGGAAACCGTGCCGGCCGTCCGCAAGGCCGGTCCCGCTGATCCCCACCTGGCCGCACGGGTGCGTGCGGCGGCGGCCGCAGCCGGCGTGTCCGTTGCAGCCGTCCTGGTGGTGCCCGCCCAGCCCACAGATATCCGCCACAACGCCAAAATCGACCGGACCCGCCTGTCCCTCTGGGCGGCGAAGGTGCTCGCCGGCGGCCGTCCGGGAACGCCATGAAGGTCCTGGTCACCGGCGCGAGCGGGCTCCTGGGCCGGGAGGTGGCCGCTTTGCTGGTACGCCGGGGCCACGCCGTGGCCACCTTCCAGCGGCGTCCCTCCAGGGTCGACGGCGCCGAGGACCGTTGCGGCTCCCTCACCGACGATGCAGCGGTCCGGGACGCGGTACGGGACATGGCCGCGGTGGTCCACCTTGCCGCCAAGGTTTCCTTCACCGGCCGTGCAGCGGACTTTGACGAGGTGAACGTCCAAGGAACCCGGCGCCTGCTTGACGCCGCCCGCGAAGCCGGGGTGCGGGACCTGGTGTACGTGTCATCCCCCTCCGTGGCCAACACGGGCGCCGCAATCGCCGGGCAGGGCGCCGAACCGGCGGACCCCGGGCACGCGCATGGGAACTACGCGCGCACCAAGGCCCGCGCCGAACTGCTGGCCCTCGCAGCGGACGCCCAGGACTTCCGCACCACCGCGGTGCGCCCGCACGTCGTATGGGGTCCGGGAGACACCCAGTTGGTGGAGCGTGTGCTGGAGCGGGCCGCGCGGGGCCGGCTGCCACTGCTCGATGCCGGCGCTGCCCTGATCGACACCACGTTCATTGACAATGCGGCGGCCGCCATCGTCGCGGCACTGGACCGCATGGGGCACGTCCACGGCAAGGCCCTGGTGGTCACTAACGGGGAACCCCGGCCTGTCGGGGAGCTGCTGGCAGGCATCTGCGCTGCAGGCGGAGTGCCGGCTCCGTCGTGGTCCGTGCCCGGCAGGCTTGCGCGGAGTGCCGGCTCGGTGGTGGAACGGGCCTGGCTCCGGTTTGGCCGCCAGGAGGAACCTCCCATGACGGCCTTCCTTGCCGAGCAGCTGTCCACGGCCCACTGGTTCGACCAGCGAGAAACCCGGAGGCTCCTGGACTGGACCCCGGAGGTATCGCTGGACGAGGGTCTGGCACGGCTGGCCGGCTACTACCAGCCAGGTTCAACGGCGGGCACGCAGCGCACCTGAGGGCCGCGGAGCCGCCTTGTCAGCGGACGACGGCGGGCGACCAGGCATGCTCGATGAACAGCCGGGGTGCCGCGCCGGGTTCCAGGGACAGCGACCAGATATCGCTGTCCGGGCCCGCCCCTTCCCTGGGCATCCCGTACAGGATGGTGCCGTTGTCAAGCCACTCGATTTGGTCATCCAGGTCCCGTTGCTCACCCAGAACGGTGACGTTCCCGGTGGCCAGCTCGAGGACGGCGGGCTGCCGGGCTCCTGCCAGGGTTCCCGATGTGCTCTTCTTGAAGGCGATCCGTTGCCCGTCGGGAGAGACCGAAGGGCACTCGACGCCGGACGCGGCGATGGTGAGCGTCCGGGCGGCGATATCCCCGTGGACCAGCCAAATATTGCCCTGCGACGAGGCGGTGGCATAGAACTCATTCGGATTGCCAGGGCTGAAGGTCACACCCCAAATATTCCTGTCGGTGGCCTTGATCCGCGCGCCATGGTCCATCAGGGCGTAGTCCTCGAGGTTGGTATGGCTGCTTCCGTCCGCCGGGCCAATCAGTGTTTGCGTTGAAAAACTCGACGACGCATAGGAATGGCCGGAGACGAAGACGGTGGTTGCCACCAGGGAACCATCCGCACTGACCCGTGTCCTGTTGGGAATCCCGCCGAGTGCCCACGTCCCCTGCTGCACCAGCGACCCGTCATAGGTTGAAGCCTCGAAGGAGGTGGGCATCCCGTTCCTGGTCTCCAGGCAGCTGACCAGGTTACGGGCCGCGTAGACCCTGTCGCAGGCCTTGCCCAGGAGGGTCCGCCGGCCGTTTGGTGCAGACAGGGCCGCAGTGGCTGCCTCCCCGAACCCTTGGCCGGGGGCCGTGTTCCTGAACAGCACGAAGGGGCCGGACGGCAATGCACCGGCGGAGGCAACCTGCACGTCCGGGGCGGCCTGCCGGCTCGCGCTTGACTGCTGGTAGGCGGTGAACGCCTGGGCACCTGCGGCGCCAAGTGTGGCTATGACGACCGCAAGCAGTAAGAGCAGCCGCTTCCTCACGAGGCGGGCACCGCTGCGGTGCTGCCGCGGAACAGCAGCGCTGCTCCTGCGATGGCTGCCGCCAGCAACGCAGTCGCGATGGCAACGGCCATGCCCGGCCCGGCCCCGAACCAGAGGACGCCAAATCCGGATGCGGCCGCCATCCGGCTGACGGCCACCACCGTCTGTGCGGTGCCCAGGGCGGTGCCCAGCCTTTCGGGCGGTGCCAGCTGGCTGACAAGCGCCGCCAGGACACCGTCAGTTGCCGCGTAGAAGAGCCCCAGGAGCAGCAAACAACCGATGGTGGCGGGGATCCCTGCAGTTGGCAGCCCGGCCAGCAGGTAGCAGGCCAACAAGGCACCGTGGCCGGCCAGGAAGACCGGTACTCTCCCCCACCGGTCCGCGATCCTGCCGACTGGCACGGCGAACAGCAGGAAGGCGGCGTTGGTGCCCACGAACAGCAGCGGGAACCATTGGATGGCGAAGGACTCACGGTGCTGGAGGAGGAGGTAGATGAAGCCGTCGCCGATGGTGAGGACGCCCAACAAGCCGGCGGCGGCCATGGGGCGGGCCAGGCCCGGTTCCCGCAGGCGCGACCACCGCAACAGATTCCAGCTGACGACCGGCCTGGACCGGCCGGGGTGTTGCCGCCGCCGCTGGAGCCGGTCCGGCACCACCAGGAGAAGCACCGCGACGCCGATCACGGCGAAGGCGAGTGAGACGCCAAAGACGGTGCTGAAGCCATTGGGGATCAGCATCAGGACCAGGAACGCGATGAACGGGCCGGCGGCCGCCCCGATGTTGTCCAGCATCCGGTGGATGCCGAAGGAGCGCGCCAGGTACTCCGGCTGGGCCTCCGCCGCGATCATGGCATCCCGTGGCGCCGTGCGGATTCCTTTGCCGATCCTGTCGCCGGTGACGATGCCGGCAAGGGTCCAGAAGCCCCCGGCCACGAGGAACCCCGCCCGCGCCAGCATGGACAGCCCGTAGCCGGCAGCTGCCACGTACTTGGGATGGCCGGTGCGGTCGGACACCCAGCCCGCGCCGATCCGCACGATGGCGCTGGCGCCCTGGTTTATTCCGTCGATGACACCGAATGCGATGGTGGACAGCCCCAGGTAGCCCGTGACGTAGAGCGGGAGGATGGCGGCGACGGACTCGGACGATATGTCCGTCATCATGCTGACCACGCCCAGCCAGATGATCACCGGCGACAACCGGAAAGCCGGGTGGACCGAGGCAGGACCGGCGCCGGCCTGGTCCTGTTGGCCGCCTTTGCGGTCCGAGATCGAGATGTACAAGGGCTGCCTGTCCTTCCCGGGGCGGGAAGCGGTGCGCGTGCAGCGGGCCCCACCCGAAGTTCGTGCAGACAGTCTTGCAGCCGGCCCGCAGCCGCGGGTACCGAAGAATCCGCAGACCTGTTGTGGAAACCTACCAGCGGCCGTTCCGCGGCCGGGGCTGGCAGACCGGGCACGTGTGGGACGAGCGGTTCATGAACTGCTCGCGCCGGATGATCGACTGGATTCCCGCTGCGGCACAGCGTTTGCAGGGCTCGCCCTGGCGTCCGTACGCGTTGAGGGACCTGTCGAAGTAGCCGGAGGCTCCGTTGACGTTGACGTACAGGGAGTCGAAGCTGGTGCCCCCGGCCGCCAGGGCGTCCAGCATCACCTCCCGGGCGCTGTCGAGGACCCGCTGGGCCTCGGCGCGGCGGAGCGTGTCGGTGGCCCGCGCATAATGAAGTTTTGCGCGCCACAGGGCTTCGTCGGCGTAGATGTTGCCGATCCCGGACACCAGCCCCTGATCCAGGAGTGCCCGTTTGAGCCCGGTTTTGCGTTTCCGGAGGCGTTGGTAGAAGAGGTCGAAGGAGAATGCGGGGTCCAGCGGGTCCCGGGCAATATGGGCTGCCTCCGCTGCGATCAACGGAAGCGGCGATTCGGCGAGACCGCCGGGGCCGCCGTCCTCCGTAGGCACCAGGGCAGTAACGAAAAGGCCGCCGAAAATCCGTTGGTCAACGAACCGCAGCTGGTCCGGCATGCCCTCACGTGGACTGAGCCCCAACCGTACTTTGAGGTGTTTTTCGTCGGGAACGCCGACGCCCTGCATCAACAGCTGGCCGCTCATCCCCAAGTGGGCCATCAGTGCCACCGCCGGTGCCTGGTGCTGTTCGGCGTGTCCCGGCCCGGCCGTGCCGTTGTCCGTCAGCGGCAGCCACAGGAATTTGCCGCGTCGGACGACGTCGGACACTGTTGCGCCCTCAAGGTTGCCGATGAAGTCGCCGGCCCCAAGGGCGTGCCGGCGGATGGAGCGCGGGTCCAGGACGTCGACGGTTTGGATGGTCCTGCCGCGGACCCAGCGAACCAGGCCGCGGCGCACCACCTCAACCTCGGGCAGTTCCGGCACGGAGGCTGACTTAGCAGCTGCGGAGCCGGCGGACGTACCAGCGGCATCGTGGGCTTCAGCCCCGGAAAGCACCCGCCAGGCGTCGGCCGCCGCTTCCTGCTCGGCTTCCTTTTTGGAGTGCCCGGAGCCCTTGCCGTAGGCGTTGCCGCCGATGCTCAGGACGGCAGTGAACGTGCGGGCGTGGTCCGGACCCGAGCCGTCCACGGCGTAGTGGATGCTTCCGAGCTGCCGGCTGGCAGCCAGTTCCTGGATGCTGGTTTTCCAGTCGGTTCCGGCGCCCAGGACGGCGGCATCCTTCAGCATCGGGCCGATCAGCCGCATAACCAGCTGGCGGGCGGTCTCGATATCGTTGGAGACGTAGGTGGCGCCGATCAGGGCCTCCATGGTGTCCGCGAGGATAGAGGCCTTGTTCTTCCCGTGGGTGAGCTTTTCGCCCTGCCCCAGGTAGATGTATTCGCCAATGCCCAGGCTGCGTCCAATGCCGGCCAGGGCACGGGTGCTGACGACGGCGGACCGGCGCTTGGCGAGCTCGCCTTCGGGCAGGTCCGGGTTGTCCCGGTACAGGGCATCGGTCACGGAGAAGCCCAGGATGGAGTCCCCCAGGAACTCGAGCCGCTCGTTGGTGGGTATGCCGCCATTCTCGTAGGCATACGAACGGTGGGTGAGCGCAAGACGAAGCGTCCCGGCGTCAATAGAGACACCGAGACGCTTCAGAAGCTCTTCAGTTGACGACATCAGTCAGCCTGTTGGGCCGATTAGACGTCAGCGACCTTGCGGCCCTTGTACTCAAGGAACAGCGCGGTGCCAGCAGAGTCGGTAACGACCTTTGCCTGGTGCGGCAGGCTGTAGGTGACCTGGCCGTTCTCAACGGTCTTCACCAGGTGGGGGGCGGTCGCCTTCCACTGCGAGCGGCGGGCGCGGGTATTCGAGCGAGACATTTTCCGCTTGGGAACAGCCACGGCTAACTCATTTCTCTCTAGACAAACACGTACAAATCAATTTTGCCGGTCAGGCTTAGCCATATCAGCTAGGGCAGCCCAGCGAGGATCCAGGACCTCGTGGTGGTGCCCCGGCTCGTCTTCCAGGCGAACTCCGCATTCGGAGCAAAGGCCCTGGCAGTCTTCCCGGCACACCGGCTGGAACGGCAGGTTGGTGACAACCGCGTCCCGCAACACCGGTTCAAGATCGATTACATCGTGCTCGACTCGACGTTGCTCTTCATCTTCTTCTCCGTCCGAAAGCTCAGCGCCTTCATAGAAGAAAAGTTCTTGCACATTGACCTCAAGGTCATACGCAAGGGGATCCAGGCATCGGCCGCATTCGCCGGTTACTTCGACGGCTGCGGTTCCTGATACCAGAATTCCTTCGTGTACGGCCTCAAGCCTCAGGTCGAGCTCGACATCCGAGCCTTCCTGAACACCAATGAGCGCCACACCAAGATCACCCGGTGCGGGTACATGTTCCTTCAGTGTCCGCATGCTTCCCGGGCTGCGCCCGAGGTCCTTGACGTCGAACGCCAGGGGCGAACCAGCATCTCTTTTAATGAGAACTCCTGTTGAACATATGACCGACGTACCATCTTAGCCTGAAGATCCATGGTGACTCAAACCGGCATGCGGCGGCGCCGAAGTACCCATCCAGCCTACCGTCTTGGCTGCTGATCCGGGCCAGGCTCGCCGGTCACCAGGCGGCGGTGCACCGAGCGGGGCACGTAATCGGAGACACTCCCGCCCAGTGCCGCCACCTCCTTGATCAGGGTGGACGACAAGTGGACGTAGCTGGCTTCCGCCGGGAGGAACACCGTTTCCACCCCGCTCAGCTGCCGGTTCATCGTCGCCATGGGCAGCTCGTAGTCAAAATCCGACGACGAGCGCAGCCCTTTGACGATGGCGGACACCCCACGGTGGCGGCAGTATTCCGCCAGGAGTCCCGCGCCGACAGGCTCCACCACGATCCCCTTGAGCGACGCCAACGTCTCGCGCGCCATGTCCAGCCGCTCTTCCAAGGTGAACATGTACTTCTTGGCGTAGTTGGTGGAGATGGCCACGATGACCTCATCAAAAAGGCCGGCAGCCCTGGCAATGACTTCGAGATGGCCGTTGTGGATGGGGTCGAAGGATCCGGGGCACACAGCGCGTCTCATGCTCCGAACCTACCCCATGGAAAGGCCGGGATACCATGACTGGATGCATCCTCCACGGGAACATTCCACGCCCCTGGCACCTTCTCCCTGGCAGCGGACCGCGCTCGGCGCCAACCTGCTGGCGCCCGACGGCGGACTGGGGGTCACCATCTTCGAAGAGATGACCACCCTTGCCGTCCGGACCGGTGCCATCAACCTGGGCCAGGGCTTCCCGGACGAGGACGGGCCGCTGGAGATCAGGGAGGCGGCGCGTGCGGCCATCGCCGCCGGAGCCAACCAGTACGCACCCGGCAAGGGCATCCCCGAACTCCGCGAGGCGGTGGCCGCGCACCAGGAACGCTTCTACGGGTTGACGCCCGATCCCGCCACGGAGGTCATCATCACCACCGGGGCCACCGAAGGCATCGCTGCCTCGCTGCTGGCGTTCGCCGGCCCCGGCGACGAAGTCCTGACGTTCGAGCCCTTCTATGACTCCTACGGTGCGGTCATCGGCCTCACCGGCGCCACCCATGTGACCGTGCCGCTGGCCGCGCCGGACTTCATGCCCGACCTCTCCGCCCTGGAATCGGCATTCAGCGACCGCACCCGGGTGGTCCTGCTGAACAACCCGCACAATCCCACCGGCGCCGTTTTTCCGGAAGCCGTGCTGCAGCGCGTCGTGGACCTTGCAGCCAAGCACGGAAGCATCATCGTCACCGACGAGGTGTACGAGCACCTGACGTTCGGCGTCCCCCATATCCCGGTGGCAACGCTGCCCGGAGCCGCCGGGATCACCATCACCATCTCCTCCGCGGGGAAGACGTTCTCACTGACGGGATGGAAGGTGGGCTGGCTCACCGGGCCGGAGGACCTGGTGGCCGCGGTGCGTACCGTGAAGCAATTCCTCACCTACAGTTCCGGGACCCCGTTCCAGGCGGCAATCGCCACGGGCCTGGGCCAGCCGGACGCTTTCTTCCACGGCATTGCGGCCACCCTGGAGAAAAAACGGGACATCCTCAGCGCGGGACTCAGGGACGCCGGGTTCGATGTCTTCACGCCCCGCGGCACCTACTTCGTCAACGTGGACACCGCACCGCTCGGCATCACCGATGCCCTGGACCTCGCCCGGCGCCTGCCGGCGTTGGTGGGAGTTGCCGCCATCCCGGTCCCCGTGTTCTGCCACCCCGAGGGTGCGGAACGGACAAGAAGCCTGCTGCGCTTCGCCTTCTGCAAGAAAACCGATGTCCTGGAGGAGGCCGCCTCGCGGCTGGCAACGCTCCGCGGCAGGCTCTGATGTCCGGCGGCGTCGCGGGACCTGCGAGCCGGTTCCTGCGGACCACCGGACAGCACGCCACCATCGAACCGGACACGTTCACGGACGGCGGCTATGTGCTCAGCATCGGCGGAGCGGAACAGTCCCATGTCAACCTCAGCCGGCCCGACGAGATTTTCTACGAATACCTGCGCAGGATCGGCCACCTGGTGGATCTCGCCGCACCGTCAGGGGAACCGGTGAAAGCCCTGCACCTGGGCGCCGGTGCGCTGACCCTTGCACGCTACATCCAGGCCACCCGGCCCGGCTCACCGCAGTACGCGGTGGAGCTGGAACGCGAACTGCTGGACTTTGTCCTGCGGCACCTGCCCCTGCCCGAAGGCACGGACCTGACCACGATGATCGGCGATGCCCGGGAGGCACTAGGCACGCTGGCCCCGGGACTGGCATTCGACGTCGTCATCCTGGACATCTTTTCCGGGCCGGAGGCGCCTGCCCACATCGCGTCCAGTGGTTTCTACCGGGAGGCGCGGGGACGGCTGAGCCCGGACGGGGTGCTGATCGTCAATGTGGGCGACGAGCCCGCCCTCACGCTGGTCAGGAGCCAGGTGGCGGCCATGCGCGAGGCCATGGCCGATGTTGCCGCGTTCGGGGAAGCCGGAATGTTCGAGGCACGGTACCCGGGAAACGTCATCCTGGCAGGAACGCAGGGCCCCTGGCCGGGGTCGTGGACAACAGAGCTGGCGGCCCGTGGCCCCCACCCTGCCCGGGTCCTGTCCGGCGTGGACCTGGACCCCTTCTCGGCCTAAGGCCAGGCCCTACCCCTCGGTCCCGTCCGGCAGGTCGTCGGCGGAGATGGCATCGGGCACCGACGGCTCGGCGAACCACAACCGGGTCTCGCCGTACTTCTTGTCCGCAAACCGTGCCATCCCATCGGGCCACTCGGGCTCCGGAGAACGCGAGGACCGCTCCACCACCACCACAGCCCCTGCCGCCAGGTGGCCGGCGAGCTTTTGGAGCACCGCGGCCAGCGCCGCTTCCTCCAGGGGATAGGGCGGGTCCAGGAACACGAGGTCCCAGGCAGCGTTGCCGGGCGCGCGGTCAAGGAAGGGCTCCACCCTGGCCCGGTGCACGCTGACGGTCTTGCGGCCAAGCACGCCGTCGATGAGGTCCGCATTGCGCTGGCACACCGCGCTGGCCTTGGCGTCGGACTCCACCAAATCCACGGACTGCGCTCCCCTGCTGGCACTTTCCACCCCCAGGGATCCGGAGCCCGCGTACAGGTCCAGAACCCTGGCTCCCGAGATCACGCCAAAAGCGTCGAGCCGGGAGAACAGCGCTTCCTTGACGCGGTCGGTGGTGGGCCGGGTCAAGGAACCCGGGACCGCGTTCAGCGGGGTACCGCCCGCGGCGCCGGAGATTATCCGTGTCATCGCGGCCGCCGCCGTCCGTCCGCGCCCTGGGGCCCTGCCGTGCTAACCGCGTTCAAGGAACGCCTCCTTCTCGGGGTTGAGGTACTTCTCGATGGCGTCGGCGAGTTCGGGGTGGCCCGCCAGCAACGGGTCCCCGCCGACGATGTGCTGGGCGTCTTCCCTTGCCCGGGCGATGACGTCTTCGTGTTCGAGGACGCGCAGGAGTTTAAGGGTGGAACGTCCGCCGGACTGGGAAGCGCCCAGGATATCGCCTTCGCGGCGCAGCTTGAGGTCTTCCTGCGAGAGGACGAACCCGTCCGTGGTGGCCACCACGGCTTCCAGCCGCCGCCGGCTGGGATGCCCCGGCTCCAGGGCGGTGACCAGCAGGCAGGTGCCGGGCAGTCCGCCACGGCCGACGCGCCCGCGGAGCTGGTGCAGCTGCGAGATCCCAAACCTGTCGGCGTCCAGGATGACCATCAGGGTGGCGTTGTGCACATCCACGCCCACTTCGATCACGGTGGTGGAGACGAGCAGCTTGATGCGGTTGGCGGTGAAGCCGGCCATCGTCTCCGTCTTCAGCTCCGGCTCCTGGCGTCCGTGCAGCGGGGCAAGCGGCACCCCTGCAAGGGACGGCTCGGCCAGCAAATGCTCCACGACAGCGGTGACGGACGCAAGCTCCCGCCCTTCCTCTCCCTCCGCCCCCGGAGGTGCGGCTTCGCCGGGGCTGAAGTCGCCGTCGTCGTCCGTCCCGATCTTGGGACAGACCACGTACACCTGGCGCCCGGCATCGATCTCCTCGCGGGCGCGCGCCCAGATCCGCGCCGCCCAGGCGGGATTCTCCGCGAGGCCCACGAGGTGGGTGGTGATCGGGGCCCGGCCTTTGGGCAGTTCGCTGAGGGTTGACGTCTCCAGGTCCCCGAAAACCGTCATGGCAACGGTCCGCGGGATGGGGGTGGCTGTCATGACCAGCAGGTGCGGGGGCTTGCGCGCCTTGGCCCGCAGGGCGTCGCGCTGCTCCACGCCGAAACGGTGCTGCTCGTCCACTACGATGAGTCCGAGGTCGTAGAAGGAGACGTTGTCACCCAGGAGCGCGTGGGTGCCGATGATGATTCCGGCCGTCCCGGAGGCGGCATCCAGCATGGCTTGCCTGCGCGCCGCGGTGGGCATGGAGCCGGTCAGCAGAGTGACCTGCACGGAAACGCCGCTTCCGCCGGCCAGACCGCCCAGCAGGCCGTCGCCGGACAGCGCGCCAAGGCTGCGCCGGATGGAGTCGTAATGCTGGGCCGCGAGCACTTCGGTAGGGGCCAGGAGCGCGGCCTGCCCGCCGGCGTCGATGACCTGCAGCATGGCACGCAGCGCCACGACGGTCTTGCCCGAGCCGACCTCGCCCTGCAGCAGCCGGTTCATGGGGGTGTCGCGCGCCAGTTCCGCGGCGAGGGTTTGGCCGACGGCGGATTGGCCGGCTGTGAGCGTGAACGGCAGGTTGGCGTCGAAGGCGGCCAGGAGGCCGTCGCCCACAGGGCGGCGGGCCGTGGCTTCCTCGGCAGCGAGCTGGGCGCGGCGCCGCGCCAGCGCTGACTGCAGCACCAAGGCCTCGTGGTAGCGGAGGCGGTCCCGGGCCCTGCGCCAGTCGTCGGCGGACTCGGGTACGTGGATCAACCGGTAGGCGCGGGACACCGGCAGAAACCCTTCACGGGCGGAAACCTCGGTTGGCACCGGGTCCGGCAGGGCGTCGAGGTCGAGTGTCTCCAGGAGCGTGGCGATGGTCTTCTGGATCTTCCAGCTGGGAAGCTTGGCGGTTGCCGGGTACACCGGGATGGGCATGGCGGCGAGTTTCTCCGGGTCCTGGCCACTGTCGGTGAACGGATCTTCGTCCACCAGCTGGAAATCGGGGTTTGTCAGGCCCAGTTGTCCCTTGAAACTGGTGACCTTCCCGGAAAACAGGGCCCGCCGCCCCTGCAGGAGTTCTGTTTTGGCTTTGTACCCGTTAAAGAAGCTGATTTTGAGGGTTCCGGGCACCTTTCCGCGGAAGTCCCGGCCGCCCACCAGCCGGAGCCCCTGCTGACCGTCGTCGTCGGAGACGATGACGTCGGTGATGTTTCCCCGGCGGGCCTGCATGGTGCGCGTGCTGCTGGACAGCACCCGGGCGATCAGGGTGACGTCCTCGTCCAGCGGCAGCTCACTGATGGGGGTCAGCTCACCGCGGCTCATGTAACGGCGCGGGAAGTAATTCAGGAGTCCGTCCACGGTGGTGATCCCGAGGTGTTTCTCAATGACCGCTGCCGAGCGCTTGCCGATGCGCCGCTCCAGGGCCAGGTCGAGCTCAGCGTTCATGCCCGCCGGTGTTCACTGCGTCCATGTCCGGGTCCCGGGGCAGCGCAAGTTCGCTGACGCTGATCTGGGACGGCTCGCCCAGGGACCTGATGACGGCGACGGCCTGGTCCGGGTGCGGCACGTGCACATGCACCCGCCACCGGTACTTCCCGTCCGGGTCAACGCCGCCGCCAACCTGGCTCATGATGACGGACTCGCCGATTTCGTCCAGGCGCTGCCGGAGGGTGGCGGCGTCCAGCGGCGACAGGCTGATGGTGCACATGACTTCCACGCCGTCGGCGTCGGGCATGGCGGTGTGGATGTGGGGATCGGAGACGTCGTAGCCGTGCAGGCCGTCGAGGAGTTCGTTCTGCAGTTCCTCGCCCAGGACCGCCGAGCGCAGGCAGTCCAGGATGAGCAGCATTCCCACCCCGCCGGCATCGACGACGTGGGCGGACTGCAGGGCATCGAGCTGCTCTTCGGTGTGGATCACCGCTGCCAGGGCCCCCTCCACCGCGGCGTCCAGGGCAAGGCCCAGCGCGTGGTTGCTGTCGTCCCCGTCCTGGGCCGCGTCCACGGCGGCCGCGGCGCGGGCGGCTGCTTCCATGACGGAAAGCATGGTTCCGGGGACGGGATCGCTGAGGGCGGACCAGGCGCGGATCTGGGCGCGGTTCAGTGCGGACGACAGGAGCGTGGACGTCACCCTGGTGTGGCCGGCCAGGGGCTCGGCCGCTGCGCACAGGAACACGGAGAAGAGGGTGCCGGAGTTTCCCCGGGCTTCCTCCATGGCCGCCTGCCCTGCCGTGGCGAGGACTTCACCGACGTCCACCGGGGCGGGCTGGTCGTCGGCGAGCACCAGCGAGCGGGCTGCGGCGCGAACGGTGAGGTAGAGGTTGGTACCGGTATCGCCGTCGGCCACCGGGAAGATGTTGATGGCGTTGAGCCGGTCGCTGTGGTTGCCCAGGGCCGTTTCCGCCTTGCCCAGCCACCTCTTCATCGCCAGCGCGTTGGCGGCAACCTTAGTGTGCAAAGTGATCCCATCCCCCGGTGTCCGCGGCCCGGCCCGCTATCAGGACGCCCGGGCCTTCGTCGGTTCCGAGTGCATGTACCGAGCCTATCGCAGTGAATCCGGGTGGCAGCTGAATACCGGCCGGGAAAGTGGCCAGCAGGCCGTGGTCCTCGCCGCCGGCCAGCACCCAGGGTGCCGGGTCCGCGTCCAGGAGGGTCGCGGCCGGGCGCAGCAGTTCGGCAAGGTGCGCCAGCCGGGCGGGATCGAGGTCAACGGCGACGTTGCTGGCGGCCGCCAGCCGGTGCCCGTCCCGCAGGAGTCCGTCCGAGATATCAAGCATGGCAGTCGCCCCCGCCGCCCGTGCAGCCGGTCCCGCCCACAGGGGCGGCCGGGGCCGGCACTGCAGCTCGGGGTAGATCCGTTCGGCGGGGCCGAGGGTGTCCGCGGCGATGCCGGATTCCAGCAGGGCCAGGCCGGCAGCGGCGTGCCCGACGGTTCCCGCCAAGGCCAGGATGTCTCCCGGCCGGGCCCCGGAACGCAGGACAGCCCGGCCGCCGTCGAGCGATCCCAGGACGGCGACCGTCACGGAAATTTCGCGGCCTCGGCCCAGGTCCCCGCCGGCAACGGAACACCCGGTGGCTCCGAGGGCCTGGATTCCGGCTCTCAGGCCGTCCGCCAGGTCTTCCACCCAGCTGACCGGCGTGTCCACCGGCAGGGTGAGGCTGACCACCATCGAGGTGGCGGTGGCACCCATCGCGTTGATGTCGCTGAGGTTCTGTGCGGCGGCTTTCCACCCGACGTCGAATCCTGTGGTGCGGTAGCCGTTGGGCCAGAGGAGGCGGAAATCCTGGTCCTGGACTTGGGTGTCGATGCTGACCACGGCCCTGCCGTCCGGGGCAGCGACGATGGCGGCATCGTCTCCAGGGCCCAGCAGCGTGCTTGCCGTGTGGGAGCCCGCCATCCGCAGGCGCGGGAAGATCCGGGCCAGCAGGTCTGATTCGGAAAGGCCCGCGACGGTGGGCTGGCGGTCAACGCGGTTTCGGAGGTCTTCAGGCACGCCACTACGCTACCGCGACCGGCCGACATCGTGTCCTGGCGGGGGCGCCGGCGGCGATAGGCTGGAACCATGCACCATCCCCAGCTGCCCCTGACCGCCCGCGCCACCAGGATGGCAGTTTTTGGGGCAGTCGTTGCCCTGTCCATGACTGCGTGCTCCCCCGCAGTCGACGTTACCGCCGCCAAGGACGCGGCAAACCCTGCCTGCGCGCCCATGATGGTGGCCCTGCCGGATGCGATCGGCGATTCCCGGCTGCGAAAGACCAACAGCCAGGCAACTGCCGCGTGGGGTGATCCGTCGCTGGTCATCCTCCGCTGCGGCGTCAACGTACCGGGTCCGACGACGGACCGCTGTGTGACCGTCAACGGCGTCGACTGGGTCATCAAGGAAGGCGACCCGGTGTGGACGCTGACCACTTACGGCCGGGAACCGGCCACCGAGATCCTCATGGACCCGGACAAGATCAGCTCCGCAACCGTCCTTGCGGACCTCGCGGGCGCCGCCGCGAAGGTCCCGTCGGTGCGGAACTGCGTGGGCCAGGAAGACCTGCAGAACCTCCCGCAGAGCAAGTAGGTTCTGCGGGCCCACCCACCGGGATGGGCCCGCAGTCCAGCCCGAGGCCTCAGCGGAGGCCGGTCTTCCGGTGCAGCGCCAGGTGGATGAGCTCATCGATCAGGTCTGCGTAGCCAAGTCCCGAGGCCGCCCACATTTGCGGGTACATGCTCTTGGGCGTGAACCCGGGCATGGTGTTGATCTCATTGATGATCAGCTCGCCGTCGGGGGTGTAGAAGAAGTCGACCCGGCTCAAGCCCTCAGCGCCCACGGCTTCGAAGGCCAGCGCAGCGAGCTCACGGACCCTCGAGATGGCTTCCGCCGGAATGTCCGCCGGGCAACTCAGCGCGGCGGCATCGTCCTCGACGTACTTGGCGTTGAAATCATAGAACTCGTGGGTGCCGCCGGCGACTGATATCTCCCCCGGCATGGAGGTCCGGGGAGCGTCCGTTCCCCTGCCTTCCAAGACCGCACACTCAATTTCGCGTCCCACGATTCCGGCCTCGATGACCAGTTTGAGGTCGTGCCGGCGTGCTTCCTCAATCGCGGCGTCGAGCTCGTCGAGGGAGTCCACTTTGGAAATGCCCATGGATGAGCCAGCGCGTGCGGGCTTGACGAAAACGGGGAAGCCCAGCCGGTCCACCTGTTTGCGGACGGATTCGGGGTCATTGCGCCATTGCCTGTCGGTGACCGCCAGGTAGGGGCCAACGCGGAGCCCGGCGGCTTCGAAGACCACTTTCATGTAGTGCTTGTCCATGCCGACGGCGGAAGCCAGGACACCGGCGCCGACGTAGCGGGTGTCCGACAATTCCAGGAGCCCCTGGATGGTGCCGTCTTCGCCGAAGGGTCCGTGCAGGAGCGGGAAGACGACGTCCACGGCACCCAGTTCCTGGGGTACTTCGTTGGGGGAAGCGACAATCAACTGGTGTTCGCCGCCGATCTCGGCCAGGGTCACGGTCTGGGCAGACGGCGAAACTTCCGGCAACGATGAGGCCGCCAGGGACCATTGCGCGGTATCGGCCGGCGCCAGGACCCATTGCCCGGTCTTGGCGATCCCGATCGGGATGACCTCGTACTTGTCCCTGTCGATGGCGCCGAGCACGCCGGCTGCCGTCACGCAACTTACGGCGTGCTCGCTGGAACGGCCGCCGAACAGCACGGCTACCCGCGGTTTCCTGCTGCTCGCCGTTTCCCCTGTGGTGGGTGTGTCTTGGGACATGGTCAGTGATCGCCTTCAGGTTTCAATTCCCGGGACAGCAGGACAGGCCCCAGTTGGTCAACGGACAGCTTGCCTGCCAGCACCGCGACGACGGCGGCGGTGATAGGCATTTCGACGCCGAGCTTACCGGCAAGTTCGTGCACGGCCTGGCCGGACTTGATGCCTTCGGCGGTCTGGGTCATTTTGCGGCCCACCTCCTCCAGGGTCAGCCCCTGGCCGAGGAGCCGGCCGGCGGTGTGGTTGCGGGACAACGCGGATGAGCAGGTCGCCACCAGATCCCCGAGCCCGGCAAGGCCGGCCATGGTCTTGGCTTCGCCGCCGAGGGCCAGCGCAAGGCGGGAGGTCTCCGCCAGGCCGCGGGTAATGACCGAGGCTTTGGTGTTGTCTCCCATTTCCTTGCCTTCGCAGATGCCCACGGCCAGCGCGATCACGTTCTTGACGATGCCGCCGATTTCGACCCCGACGACGTCCGACGTGGTGTAGGGACGGAAGTACGGTGCCGTGCAGGTCCGTGCGAGCCATCCGGCGGTCGCGGAATCCGTGCAGGCCACTACCGACGCCGTCGGCTCTTCGCGCGCGATTTCCATGGCCAGGTTGGGTCCGGAGACCACGGCGATGCGTTCGGGCGGCAGGCCCAGTTCCTGGCTGATGACCTCGCTCATGCGGGCATCCGTGCCAAGTTCGAGGCCCTTCATGAGGGATACGACGACGGCTCCGGGCTCGATCATGTCCTTCCACTCCCGCAGCTGCGGGCGGAGGGATTGGGCAGGGACGGCCACCACCACAAGATCGGCCCCGGCCAGCACCTCCCGGACGTCGGTGGAAGCGGTGATGCTGGCGGGCAGGACGATGTCCTTGAGGTAGTCGCTGTTGCGGTGGTCCCGGTTGATCTGGTCCACCACCTCGGCGCGCCTGCCCCACACCTTGATCCCGCGCGGGCTGCCGGCGGCCCCGGCTGCGTCTGCGAGGATCTTGGCGAAGGTGGTCCCCCACGAACCGGCGCCCAGGACAGCCACAGTCCGGGCCGATCCCGGCTTTCGGTCAACGGTCACTGTGCTTCCGTTTCCGGGCCGGGCTGTCCGCGGTCGATGAACCGTCCGTGCTTGGCTTGTTGCTGCTTGGCCGGATCCCAGCGTTCGGCCGGCGGCTGTTCGCCGCGGAGGCCCGCCAGCAGGCCGGTGATCGCGGCCATGATGACCTCGGTGGCTTCGGTCAGCGTCGCTTTGTCCAACGGGCGGCCGCTGAAGGCGCTGAGGTCCACCGGGTCCCCCACCACTACCCGGGAGAGCTTCCGCGGGAACACGTGGAACCGCTTGCCGTAGCGGGGGAACACCTCATGGGCGCCCCAGTGGGCGATCGGGACGACGGGAATTCCGCCTTCAAGGGCGAGCCTGGCCGCACCCGTATGGCCTTTCATGGGCCAGAGTGCGGGGTCGCGGGTCAATGTGCCCTCCGGATAGATGATGATTGCTCCGCCCTCGGCCACGATCTCCTGGGCCACCTGCAGCGACCGGTTCGCGCCCGTCGTCGAACGCTCAACGGGGACCTGCTTGGTCGCGTTCAGGAGCCAGCCCAGGCCGGGGACTTTGAACAGGCCGGCCTTGGCCAGGAAGTGCGGGGCACGCCCTTGGTTGTAAAGCATGTGGCCCACAACCAGGGGATCGATCTCGGTGCAGTGGTTGGGCGCGGCAATGAAGCCGCCGGCAGGCAGTTTCTCGGTGCCTTCCCATTTCTTGGCCATCATGAGGTTCAGCAGCGGGCGGGCGATCCCGGCGATGAACACAAACGTGGCCCTGCTTTTGGCAGTTTCCTTCACGGTCCGCCGCTACTTCGTGGTGGCGATGTCGAAGTCGGCACCGAGGCCGGCGAGCTTTTCGGTGAAGCGCTCGTAGCCGCGGTTGATGATGTCGATGCCCGTGACCCGGGAAGTTCCGGTGGCGGCCAGGGCGGCGATGAGATGGCTGAACCCGCCGCGCAGGTCCGGCACGTCGATATCCGTTCCCTTGAGCTGGGTGGGACCGGAGATAACGGCCGAGTGCAGGAAGTTGCGCTGGCCGAACCGGCACGGGACGCTGCCGAGGCACTCCCGGTGGACCTGGATGCTGGCGCCCATGCGGATGAGGGCGTCGGTGAAGCCAAAGCGGTTCTCGTATACCGTTTCGTGGACGATTGATACGCCCTCGGCCTGGGTCAACGCGACCACCAGCGGCTGCTGCCAGTCCGTCATGAACCCGGGGTGCACGTCTGTTTCAAGGACCAGCGGGTTGAGCTTGCCGCCCTTGTGGTAGAACCGGATGCCGTCCTCGCCGATGTCCATCCCGCCGCCCACTTTGCGGTAGGTGTTCAGGAAGGTCATCATGTCGCGCTGGGATGCGCCTTCAACGAAGATGTCGCCGCGGGTAACCAGGGCGGCCGAGGCCCAGGATGCGGACTCGTTGCGGTCCGAGAGCGCGCGGTGGTTGTAGCCGCCCAGATCGCGGACGCCCTCAATGCGGATGGTCCGGTCCGTCTGGACGCTGATGATGGCGCCCATCTTCTGCAGCACGGCGATCAGGTCGATGACCTCGGGCTCGGTGGCGGCACCGGAGAGCTCCGTGATGCCTTCCGCGCGGGTGGCGCTGAGGAGGACCTGCTCGGTGGCTCCGACGGACGGGTACGGCAGCGAGATCTTGGCGCCGTGCAGTCCCTTGGGTGCCGAGATGTGGATCCCGCCGGGGCGCTTTTCCACGACGGCGCCAAACTGGCGCAGGACGTCCAGGTGGTAGTCGATGGGGCGGTCGCCGATCTTGCAGCCGCCGAGGTCGGGGATGAACGCTTCCCCAATGGCGTGGATCAGGGGGCCGCACAGCAGGATGGGGATCCGGGAATCGCCGGCGTGCGCATCGATGGCGGTGCTTGAGGCCGTCTTCGCCGACGTCGGATCGAGGGTAAGGTCTCCGCTGACCGGGTCCTTCTCCACGGTCACGCCATGCAGCTTCAGCAGGGACGTGACGACCTCGACGTCCTTGATCTCCGGCACGTTGCGCAACACCGAGGGTTCGTTGCCCAGCAGTGCTGCCACCATGGCCTTCGGTACAAGATTCTTTGCCCCGCGGACGCTGACGCGGCCTGTAAGCGGGACTCCGCCGCGGATTGTCAGAACACTACTCATATACCGGTTTCCTCACGATCACTAGCCCACAAATCCTTGCAAAGGCTCCAACCAAGCATAGGAGGTCGTGTTACCGAACCGAAATAAGCGGGCACCGGCGGCAGTCCGTGGCGGGGTGTTTCCTGCCGCCGGGCCCGTTCCTGCGTGCTAGGACAGCCGGGCGGGAAGCGTCTTCGGCTTGAAGCTGGGCCGGGTGGCCTCGTAGGCCGTGATGTCGGCTTCATGCTGGAGGGTCAGCCCGATGTCGTCCAGGCCTTCCAGCAGCCGCCAACGGGTGTAGTCGTCGATCTCGAAAGGCGCCACGATGGGGCCGCACACGACGGTCTTTGACTCAAGGTCCACCGTGACTTCGGTTCCGGGCGCGTTCTCCAGCTCTTTCCAGATCAGTTCAATGTCATCCTGGGCCACCTGGGCGGCCAGCAGGCCCTGCTTGCCGGAATTGCCGCGGAAGATGTCGGCGAAGCGGGAAGACAGGACGGCCTTGAAACCGTAGTCCTTCAGCGCCCAGACGGCGTGTTCGCGGGAGGAACCGGTGCCAAAGTCCGGGCCTGCCACCAGCACCGAACCGGTAGTGTAGGGCTCCTGGTTCAGGATGAACGAGGGGTCTTTCCGCCAGGCGGAGAACAGGGCGTCCTCGAACCCGGTCCGGGTGATGCGCTTGAGGTACACCGCCGGGATGATCTGGTCGGTGTCGACGTTGCTCTGGCGCAGCGGGACGCCAACGCCGGTGTGCTTGGTGAACTTTTCCATGGTGCTGTCCTAGGCTGCGTGGCTTGCGGATGGGGTTTCGACAGGCTGAACCGCCGGCTCGGGAGCCGGGTCAAGGTCCGACGGCGAGCTGAGCGTGCCCCGGACGGCCGTGGCTGCTGCCACCACCGGGGAAACCAGGTGGGTGCGGCCGCCCTTGCCCTGCCGGCCCTCGAAGTTGCGGTTGGAGGTTGAGGCGCAACGCTCCCCCACTTCCAGCTGGTCCGGGTTCATGCCCAGGCACATGGAGCAGCCGGCAAAGCGCCACTCGGCACCAAAGTCCTTGAAGACCTTGTCCAGCCCCTCGGCTTCCGCTTCGAGCCGGACGCGGGCGGAGCCCGGGACCACCAGCATCCGGATGTTGGGGTCCTTTTGCCGGCCGCGGATGATGTCGGCAGCGGCGCGCAGGTCCTCCATCCGGGAGTTGGTGCAGGAGCCCAGGAAGACGGTGTCCACGCGGATGTCCTTCATGGGCGTGCCGGCTTCGAGTCCCATGTACTGCAGGGCGCGCTCGGCAGCGGCCTTGGCGTTTTCGTCGCCGAAGTCCTCCGGTGACGGGACGGACCCGGACAGGGACACACCCTGGCCCGGGTTGGTGCCCCAGGTGACGAACGGCTCAAGCGTGTTGGCGTCCAGGTCCACCTGCACGTCGAAGGTGGCGTCGTCGTCGGTACGCAGCGTGTTCCAGTACTCGACGGCGGCGTCCCACTCCGCGCCTTCCGGCGCGTGGGGGCGGCCCTTCATGTACTCGTAGGTGGTCTCGTCCGGGGCCACCATACCGGCCCGGGCGCCGGCCTCGATGGACATGTTGCAGATGGTCATCCGGGCTTCCATGGAGAGCGCGCGGATGGCGGAGCCGCGGTATTCCAGGACGTAGCCCTGGCCGCCGCCGGTGCCGATCTTGGCGATCACGGCGAGGATGATGTCCTTGGCAGTAACGCCCGGGCGCAACGTGCCCTCGACGTTGATGGCCATGGTCTTGAAGGGCTTCAGGGACAGGGTCTGGGTGGCCATGACGTGCTCCACCTCGGAGGTGCCGATACCCATGGCCAGCGCGCCGAAGGCGCCGTGCGTGGAGGTGTGCGAGTCGCCGCAGACCACCGTCATGCCGGGTTGGGTCAGGCCGAGCTGCGGGCCGACCACGTGGACGATGCCCTGTTCGGCGTCGCCGAGGCTGTGCAGGCGGACGCCGAACTCGGCGCAGTTGTTGCGCAGGGTCTGGATCTGGGTCCGGCTGGTGAGGTCGGCAATCGGCTTGTCGATGTCCAGCGTGGGGGTGTTGTGGTCCTCGGTGGCAATGGTCAGGTCCGGCCGGCGCAGCGGGCGGCCGGCGAGCCGCAGCCCTTCGAAGGCCTGCGGGGAGGTAACTTCGTGGACCAGGTGGAGATCGATAAAGAGGAGGTCGGGCTGGGCGTTGGCTCCTTCGCCGTCGCCTTTGCGCACCACGTGCGCGTCCCAGACTTTCTCGGCCAATGTCTTTGCCATGGCCATCTCCCTTCACTGCTGTTTGGCTGTTGAGTCCAACTGAATCAGGACGGCTCCGCACTGCGCCAGCCGAAAGATTTGCATCTCAGATATTGAGACGGCAATATCATTACATGGACAATTCTAGTGGAGTCGGCGTCATTGATAAAGCAGCCCAGGTGCTCGATGCACTCGAGGCCGGCCCCACCACGCTGGCACAGCTTGTGGCCGCCACCGGGCTGGCCCGGCCCACGGTTCACCGGCTCGCGCTGGCACTCGTCCACCACCGGCTGGTGAGCCGCGATATCCAGGGCCGGTTCGTCCTTGGCAGCCGGCTGGTGGAACTGGCCTCGGCCGCGGGCGAGGACCGCCTGATCGCCTCCGCCGGTCCCGTCCTCATGCAGCTGCGGGACGCCACGGGCGAAAGCGCCCAGATCTTCCGCCGGCAGGGCGACTGGCGCGTGTGCGTTGCCTCCGCCGAGCGCCCCATCGGCCTGCGCGACACCATCCCGGTGGGCACGCAGCTGTCCATGAAGGCCGGCTCCGCCGCCCAGGTGCTTCTCGCCTGGGAGGACCACGACCGGCTGCTCGAGGGCCTGCAGTCAGCTCGCTTCACGCCCACCGTCCTGGCAGGCGTACGACGACGCGGCTGGGGACAGAGCCTCGGCGAACGTGAGCCCGGTGTCGCCTCCGTCTCCGCGCCGGTGCGGGGACCGTCCGGCCGGGTGATCGCCGCCGTCTCAATTTCCGGCCCGATCGAGCGGCTGACCCGCCAGCCGGGGCGCCTGCACGCGGAGGTGGTCTGCAACGCCGGCCGCATCCTCACCGAAGCCCTGCGCAAGAACAACGACTAAGGGGATCCGCCGCGTTGTCCGCTCCTGCGGACGGCGCGGCCACTAGGCTGTGGCCATGGGCAGCTACGCAGTCTTCCTCCGTGGAATCAATGTTGGCGGAATCAACATCAAAATGGCGGACCTCCGGGACGCACTGAAAGCTTCGGGCTTCGCCGATGCCAGGACTATGCTGGCCAGCGGGAACGTGGTGCTGACCAGCAGCCTGGATGCAACCGGCGTCAAACGCGAAGCCGAAGAATGCCTCCGGGCAGCGTTCGGTTATGAAGCCTGGGTGGTCGTCGTGGACGGCGGACGAGTGGCCGAACTGGTGGATGCCTGCCCTTATCCGGAGGATGACAAATCCACCCACACCTACATCACCTTCTCGTCGGATACCGCCGTCCTGGACGAACTGGAAGCGGCCGGCGCAGCCATAGAGGGCCAGGACCAGAAGCGCCTTGGACCTGAAGCGCTGGCGTGGCTGGCCCCGGTGGGGGGCACCCTGGACAGCCCCTTCAGCAAGGTCAGCTCGAAGTCCAGGTTCAAGGCCGCTACCACCACCCGCAACCTGCGCACCCTGATCAAGGTCCGGGATGCAGCGGCCGCATTGGAGGCGGACTCCTAAGCGGCTCCGCGGAAGACTCCCCGCACGGAGGACCACTCCCCGCCGGGCGGCGCGGGGTTCAGTCCATTGAGCGGGGATTGTCCGCCAGCGAATTTCGGGCAAATAAAAAATGGTCCCGGGCTGATGCCCGGGACCATTCCATGGTGACCCCAGCGGGATTCGAACCCGCGTTACCGCCGTGAGAGGGCGGCGTACTAGGCCGCTATACGATGGGGCCGCGTACTTTCCGGCAGCGTTTCCGCTGCTCGGCTCAGTGAGTATTTCACACACTTTGCCGTGGTTTCAAATCGGCGAACCGAGTGGAAACCTTCTGTTTTGCCTGCCCGAATGGGCTTCAAACCAGAGCTGGGATACCAGGACTCGAACCTAGAATGACGGTACCAGAAACCGTAGTGTTGCCAATTACACCATATCCCAATGGCACTTTCGGGCCGGATTCCAGGGCGTTTTCCCTGCTCCGTGCGCCTCAGCACGAGAAATTACTTTACCCGAGACTTGGGGCTCGCACAAATCCGGCGCGGCCTGCGCCTCCGGGCTTCGCGAAAGCGAACCGTCCAAACCCTTGCCCGGCATCCACCGTTATGGTTACCCTCGAGTAAGTTACCGATCAGTAACAAGCCCCCTGCCCTGTTTCCACGGGCACCCACGAGGTCAAGGGACCGCCCTGCCAACCACGGTTTCGCCACCGGACACCGCTGTCCGGCGGAAGTTAGGAAGTGTCAGCGTTGACAACCCGTACAGCAGCCATTGCAGCCGCAACCCGCAAACCCCGGCCACAATTCATCGCCATCATGGCCCTCTCCCTCCTGCTCGTCCTCTTCCTCGCCTTCTATACCTACCTCACGGGCCAGATCGCCAACGGCTCTGCCCAGCTGATGGACGGGGCGGAACAAGCCGCAGCGGGCGCCGCCCAGCTCAAGGACGGCTCGGGCCGGCTGGCAGCGGGCGCAGGCGCAGCGAACAAGGGCGCAGCGCAAGTGCAGGACGGATCGCTCAAGGTCAAGGACGGCACCACCCAACTCAACAACGGAGCCCTCGCCCTGCAATCGGGTGCGGGCAAGATCTACTCAGGTGTCAGGGACCAGCTCGCCCCCGGCGTGGACAAGCTTCATGCCGGCACCACCAAGCTGCAAAATGACGTCCTGAACAAACTCGTCCCTGGCGTCTACCAGGTGGATGACGGAGCCCGGAAGCTCCAGGCCGGCGCCGTCGCGCTGTCCGCCGCGCTCACCCCCACCGCGGGCGGCAACGCCCCCAACAACCTTGCCGACGGCGCCGGACAGCTGGCGGCGGGAACGGGCCGGCTCGCGGCCGGCGCAGGTCAGCTCGACGCCGGCGCCACCAGCCTGAGCGCAGGAACAGCGGCGTTGAAGAACGGAACAGCGCAGCTGACGGGCTACCCCGGCGCGGGGAACGATCCAACCAAGGGAGACGGGCTGGCCGCGCTCAGCCAGGGGCTGGACCAGCTGGAAGCAGCGGCGAACGGGCCCCAGGGCCTGGTTCCCCTGGCCCTCATCAAGGACCAGATCGCCAAGTTGGCCGACGGCGGCCGACGCGCCTACGCGGGAGCGGGGCAGCTCGATGCGGGAGCAGCAAAGCTGAACGACGGAGCCGGGCAGCTCAAGGCCGGAACCGGCAGTCTGACCGCGGGAGCCGCCCAGCTGGATGACGGGGCGGGCCGGCTGAAGGCGGGCTTCGCCACCCTGGCGGAGAAGCTCAACGCCACCGACCCCCAAAACCCCGGCGTGGTGCTGGGTACCTCGATGCTGGCGGATGGCACGGCGAAGATCCGGACCGGCATGGATGGCGTCCCCGGCGATCCGGACAGCCCCGGCCTGATCTACGCCGCCAACAACCTCCAGGACGGCACCACCAAGCTCAGTGCCGGCGTCAACGGCGGCGGCGATCCTGCCAACCCGGGACTCCTGGCCGGGACCGAGGCGTTGTCGGAGGGCACCACCGCGCTGAGCCAAGGCACGGGACAATTGCAGTCGGGATCCGCCCAGCTGGCGGATGGAACCGGGAAACTCGCCGACGGCAACGGCAAGCTTGATGACGGTTCGGGCCAGTTGGCGGACGGTGCCGGCACGCTTGCCGAGGGCAATGCCAGGATCGCGGCCGGAACGCAGGAACTGCACACGAAGGTGGCCGCCGTGTCGCCGTCGTCCTGGCTGGACAGCCCCGTCACGGCATTGCTGCTGATCGCCCTGCTGGTGGGAGCCGCCGTTGGCGGATATCTCCTCCTTCGCCGCGCCGCCCGGCTTAAGGCCGCCTGATGGACGGCCGCCCGGACAGGACTTAGGCGAAGAGCGGGAGGAGATCCGCCAACGTGGTGACCGCGGTTCCACCAAAGTGGGCCGCGGTCTCGGCGTTCCGGTTGAGCCAGACGCCAACCAGTCCGGCCGCCGTCGAGCCTTCCGCGTCCAGCAGCCGGTTATCGCCCACGTACATCGTCTCGGCCGGGACGGTGCCCAGGAGCCGGACGCCTTCCAGGTAGATGGCGGGATCCGGCTTGGCCACGCCCAGGGTGTCAGTTCCGACGAGGTGCTTCACGCGTTCAAGGCCGGCGCCGTCCAGCTTGGCGCGCTGGTAATCGTGGACGTTGTTGCTGACGGCGCCGTACGGGATCCCGGCAGCGTCCAAGACGTCAAGAAGCGGCGAAACATCCGGGAACGGCTTCACATAGGACGGCTGCTTTTCCACGTACGCGGCCAGCCAGCGGTGCGATTCATCGCCGTCGCCCAGTTCCACGCCAAAGTGGCCCAGTGCGGCGCGGCCCCGGAGGAGGCGCTGTTCGTTGAACGTCAGCTCGCCGGCCAGGTAGCGGTCGTAGTAGTGCGTGGTCTCATGGGTGAAGATCCGGCCGAACCGCTCCCACCCAGCCTGGTCCAGGCCGGGCAGGAGGTGTTCACTGACCTCGCGCAAGGCGGTGGTCATCGAGTACTCAAGGTCCACCAGGGTGTCGTCGATGTCGAACAGGACGCCCCTGACCACTCCCCAGGGCGTATGCCGGGCACCCGACCGGGCTTCGCTCGGTGCCGTCATCAGCCGCGGAAGGCGCGGAGCCTGCGCAGGGAGGACTCCTTGCCCAGGATGACCATCGATTCGAACAGGGGCGGGGAGATCCGCCGGCCGGAAACAGCCGTCCGTACGGGCCCGAAAGCGAGCCGCGGTTTGATGCCAAGGTCCTCCACCAGGGCCTGCTTCAGGGCTGCCTGGATGCCCTCCGCTGTCCAGTCTGCCACCGGTTCCAGCGCGGCAAGTGCCGCGTCCAGCACCTCGGAAAGGTTCTCGGGAAGGCCCTTGCGGGCGTCATCTGCGACGTCGACGGCGTCGTCCGCCTTGAACAGGAAAGCCAGCATGTCCGGCGCCTCGCCCAGCAGCGTGATGCGCTCCTGGATCAGCGGCGCGGCTTCGGTGAGGATTTCTTCCTCGCGGTCAGTGAGGATCTCCCCCACCAGGCCTGCGTCGCGCAGGTAGTGCGCCACCCGGTCGCGGAAGACCTTGGGCTCAAGCATCCGGACGTGCGTGCCGTTGATGGCCTCGGCCTTCTTCAGGTCGAAACGCGCGGGGTTGCCCAGGACGTCGTGGATGTCGAAGTGCTCAACGAGCTGCTCGACGGTAAAGATGTCTTCGTCGGCGCTCAGCGACCAGCCAAGCAGGGAAAGGTAGTTCAGCAGCCCTTCCGGGATGAAGCCCCGCTCGCGGTGCAGGAAGAGGCTGGACTCGGGGTCCCGCTTGGAGAGCTTCTTGTTGCCCTGGCCCATGACGTACGGCAGGTGGCCGAACTCCGGCATGTACTCGGCGACGCCGATGGCGTAGAGGGCCCGGTAGAGGGCGACCTGGCGCGGCGTGGAGCTGAGCAGGTCTTCGCCGCGGAGCACGTGCGTGATCCCCATCAGGGCGTCGTCCACGGGGTTGACCAAGGTGTACAACGGGGCACCGTTGGCACGCACCACGGCGAAGTCGGGCACCGATCCGGCCTTGAACGTAATTTCGCCGCGGACCAGGTCGGTGAACGTGATGTCCTCGTCCGGCATGCGCAGGCGCAGGACGGCCTGCCGGCCCTCGGCCCGGTACTGTGCCAGCTGTTCCTCGGTCAGGTGACGGTCGAAGCCGTCGTAGCCCAGCTTCGGGTCCCGGCCGGCGGCGCGGTGGCGTGCCTCGATCTCCTCAGGGGTGGAAAAGGACTCGTAAATGAATCCGGCGTCGTGAAGGCGCTTGATGACGTCCTGGTAGATGTCGCCGCGCTGGGACTGCCGGTACGGTTCGTGCGGGCCGCCAACCTCGACACCCTCGTCCCAGTCGATGCCCAGCCACTTCAGTGCGTCCAGCAGCTGGTGGTAGCTTTCCTCGCTGTCCCGGGCCGCGTCCGTGTCCTCGATCCGGAACACCAGGGTGCCCTTGGTGTGGCGGGCGTAGGCCCAGTTGAAGAGCGCGGTCCGGATCAGTCCGACGTGCGGGGTCCCCGTGGGCGAGGGGCAAAACCGGACGCGAACGGGGGTCTCGGCGGTGACGGGCGGAATGGAGGCGGCAAGCGACGAAGAAGCGATAGTCATAGTGGCTTCAACTTTACCCGCCTGGCCGCCCTCCGGCCTTCCGCGCGGCAGCCGGGGTCAGCGGCGGACGATCGGGTTGGAGAGCCGGCCGATGCCTTCGATTTCCACCTCGAAGCGGTCGCCTTCCTTGACCAGTCCCACGCCGGCCGGTGTTCCGGTCATGATCACGTCGCCGGGCAGCAGGGTGAACGCGTGCGAGACGACGGACACGAGCTCCCGGACGCCGCGGATCATCTGGCTGGTGCTGCCGTCCTGGCGGATTTCCCCGTTGAGCCGGCCCTGGATCTGCAGGTCCTCGGTGTCCAGGTCCGTCTCGATCCACGGGCCCAGCGGAGCGGAGGTGTCGAAGCCCTTGGCGCGGGTCCACTGCAGGTCCGTCTTCTGGACATCGCGGGCAGTGAGGTCGTTGCCGCACGTGTAGCCAAAGATGACATCGTCAACGCGGTCTTCGGGGACGTCCTTGCAGATCCGGCCGATCACCACGCACAGTTCGGCTTCAAAGGAGACTTCTTCGGAAAACTCCGGCAGGACCACGGGGTCGTTCGGACCTACCACCGCGGTGTTGGGCTTCAGGAACAGCAGCGGCTGGGCGGGCACCTCGTTGCCCAGCTCATGTGCGTGCTCCACGAAGTTCCTGCCCACCCCGATGACCTTGCTCCGCGGGATGATGGGCGCCAGCAGCCGGACATCCTCCAGCTTGTGGCGCACGGAAGTGCGCTCCACACCGTTGAAGAAAGGGTCGCCGTGGATGACAGTGATTTCCTCACTGCCGCTATCACCTTCCACAACGCCGTACAGGGGATCGGAATCGACAACAAACCTCGCAATACGCATGGCTCCTACCCTACCGTTTCGACGGCGCCGTCCTGCCTGCCGCCTTCGTGCCCGCGAAGGTAGGAAAGCTGTGCGGCCACGGACAATTCGGCGGCGCGCCGGACGGAAGGGTCGACGCCGGCATAGACGGCGTCCGCCACCTCAGGTACGGATGCGTCCCCGCCGAGGCCGCGGAGCGCGGCACGGATCTGGGCCAGCCGCTCCTCGCGGTGCCGGCGGTACTCCCGGACGATGTCCCGCAGGGACGGCAATACCGGGCCGTGGGCCGGCAGCACGGTCGCGTTCCCCAGGGCCTCCAACCGGTCCAGGGTGGCGAGGTAGTCTCCCAGCGTGCCGTCAGGGAAGTCCAGGACGGTGGTGCCCCGGCCCAGGACCGTGTCCCCGGTCAGCACCGAGCCGTGCTGCCCGTCGGCCGGCAGGTGGAAGCACACGGAATCCGAAGTGTGGCCGGGGGCAGCCAGCACCGTGATATCCAGTCCCGCTGCCTGGATCAGTTCGCCGCCGGCCAGCGGCGCTCCGCCGCCATGGCAGTGGCCTGGGTCCGCTGCCCGTACCGGCGCTCCGGTGAGTTCGTGCAGGCGGGCCGAACCGGCAGTATGGTCCGCATGCCGGTGCGTGACCAGGATCAGTTCGACGACGCCGGCGCCCGACAGTGCCTCCAGGTGCGGTTCATCGTTGGGTCCCGGGTCAACCACCACGACGGCGGACCGGCCGGGGACGCGCAGGAGGTAGGAGTTGGTGCCGTCCAGGCTCATGGGGCCCGGGTTTGGTGCCAGGAGGAACTGGGTAAGGCCGGAGCTGCGCTGCAGGCCGGGGCCGGTAAGTGGGGTCACTGATCCATCCTTGCATCAAGCCCCGCACTCCCCCACCCCCTTGTCCCGGAGGGCAGCGGCGGAATAGATCGGCCGCCCGCGGGGGTTGGCAACCTGTGACAGCACAACGATCTCCACCAGGAAGCCGGACACCGCCCCATGAGCACACCTTCACTCGCCGACCTTCTCGCCCGCGCGGACGCGGACGGCCACGACCATTCGGCGACCGAAAAGGCCACCGGCCTCCTGCACATCCACAACCACGCGACCGGCAGCATCATCTGGTTTCCCACCTGGAGGAAGTTCCGCGAGACAACCGACTGGACGGACGCCGTCACCGGCATCACGGCGGAACTGTCCGCCGCCTCCGCGCCCGCTGACCAGGCCGGCGCCGCCCTGATCGCCGCGGACCTGGAAGCGCTGCTGGACCAGGCCTCCCGCTCCGCTGACGCCGCCGTCTTCGTCCAGGAAAACCTCATCCTCCACCTGACCCGGACCTGGGCTGTCGGCGACGCAGTGGCCCAGGCAGGCGGCAAGGACCTGTTCACCAGCGGCCCCACCCCCGCCGTCTTCGCCGGCTATCCCTACGACGTCTACGCCCAGGACGGCGGCGTCTTTGCCACCACGCTCTGGAACGACCTGATCGACGCCCGGCGCAACCGCGCCCTGGCGGAAGAAGCTGCCCGCAAGGCACTCAAGCCCGTGTCCCGCAAAGCGATGAGGAACGCTGCCCGGAAAGCCGCGCGCCGCTGACCCGGCACCCCTGCGGCAACGTAAAACGGCGCCTTCCGGACAAAAGTCCGGAAGGCGCCGTCGTCAGGGCAGAACCTAGGCCAGGCGTGTCAGCCAGCCGTGCGTGTCCGGTTCGGCGCCGGTCTGGATGCCCAGGAGCTTTTCGCGGATGGCCATGGTGGTTTCGCCGGCTTTGGCGTCCTCGGAACCAATGAACTCGGTGGCGTCCTTCAGCACCCCGATGGGGGTGATCACGGCAGCTGTGCCGCAGGCGAACACTTCGGCAATATCGCCCGAGGCCACGCCGTCGCGCCACTCGTCAAGGGTGATCTTCCGCTCCGCCACGTCACGGCCCATGTCCTTGGCCACCTGGATCACGGACATCCGGGTGACGCCTTCCAGGATGGTGCCGGTGAGGGCGGGCGTGACCAGGGAGCCGTCCTTCATGACGAAGAAGACGTTCATGCCGCCCAGCTCTTCCACGGCGTTGTCATTGGCCTGGTCGAGGAACAGGACCTGCTTGCAGCCGTTGGCCTCGGCCTCCTGCTGCGCGATGAGCGAGGCGGCGTAGTTCCCGCCGCACTTGGCGTCGCCGGTGCCGCCGCGGCCGGCGCGGGCGTACTGGCGCGAGATCCAGATGGAGACCGGCTTGAGTTCGCCGCCGAAGTAGTTGCCGGCCGGAGAGGCGATCACCCGGAAGGACACCTCGCGGGCGGCGCGGACACCCAGGAACGCCTCGGTGGCGATCATGAAGGGGCGCAGGTAGAGGGCTTCGCCGTCGCCGGAAGGAACCCATTCCTTGTCGGCAGCCACCAGCTCGCGGATGGCGCCGAGGAAGTATTCGGCCGGCAGTTCGGGCAAGGCCAGCCGGCGGGCCGACTTGTTCAGCCGGGCCGCGTTCGCCTCGGGCCGGAACGTCCAGACGGAGCCGTCAGCGTGCCGGTACGCCTTGAGTCCCTCGAAGATTTCCTGGCCGTAGTGGAACACGGCGGCCGACGGGTCCAGGACGATCGGGCCGTAGGGCTCGATCCGGGCATCGTGCCAGCCGCCGTTGCCGTCCGCGTCAACGCTGTAGTCGACGATGGCGGTGTGGTCGGTGAAGTAGTTGCCGAATCCCGGGTTTGCCAGGATGGCTGCACGCTCTTCGGCGGACTTCGGGTTCTCCGAAAGCTGCCGGGTGAATTCGACGCCATGGGCGGTCTGAGTCATGGTTCCTCCACGATCGGCCGCCCCGGGGTTCAGCGCTGAACAGCGAGGCGGCATTTGGTGATTCGAGTCAAGCTTACGCCCGAAGCCGGAGCCCCCGGCGTGGGCTAGAGTCCGGCGGCGATGGCGTCGCCGACGGCGCTGGTGCTGCGGGCGGTTCCGTCGCGCTGTTCGACGTCGGCAACCACAGCGGCTTCGATCCGGCGTGCGGCTTCCGCGTACCCCAGGTGGTCCAGCAGGAGTGCCGCGGAGAGGATGGCCGCGGTGGGGTCGGCCTTGCCCTGGCCGGCGATGTCCGGCGCCGAACCGTGGACCGGCTCGAACATGGAAGGCGCCGTGCGGTCCATGTTGATGTTGCCGGACGCCGCCAGGCCGATGCCGCCGGTGACGGCGGCAGCGAGGTCGGTGATGATATCGCCGAACAGGTTGTCGGTGACGATGACGTCGAAGCGGGACGGGTCCGTGACCATGAAGATGGTGGCGGCATCAACGTGCAGGTAGTCGTGGGTGACGCCCGGGAATTCCTGGGCGACAGCCTCGACGGTGCGCTTCCAGAGATGCCCGGCGAAGACCAGGACGTTGTGCTTGTGGACCAGGGTGACGTGCTTGCGTTCGCGGAGGCTGGCGCGGCGGAAGGCGTCGCGGACCACGCGCTCCACACCGTGTGCGGTGTTCAGGGAGACTTCCGTGGCGACCTCGTGCGGGGTTCCGGCACGCAGCGTGCCGCCGTTTCCCACGTACGGCCCCTCGGTTCCCTCACGCACCACGATGAAGTCGATGGTCCCGGGGTTGGCCAGTGGGCTGCCGACCGTCCCGTAAAGCCGCGACGGCCGCAGGTTGACGAAGTGGTCCAGGCTGAAGCGGAGCTTGAGGAGCAGTTCGCGTTCGATGATTCCGGAGGGGATGCGGGTGTCGCCCGGGGCGGCGCCGACGGCACCGAAGAGGATCGCGTCGCGCGTCTTCAGGTCCGCCAGGACATGATCCGGCAGGGTTTCGCCGGTGGCGAGCCAGTGCTCGGCGCCGAGTTCGTAATGTGTCGGCTTGAGCTGCACGCCCTCCGCGGCCACGGCCTTCTCGAGGACTTTGAGGGCCTCGGCAATGACTTCGGGGCCGATGCCGTCGCCGGGAATAACTGCAAGATCGATGGAGGATGCGCTCATGTTATCAGGGTAGCCAAGTCATCCATATGGTGGGCAAGCCGTCCCACATTTCGGACACGGCGTCTGCGGGCGGCGTGGCGGGCGCGGCGGCCGGAGAAGGATCAGCCCCAGGGATGAGGCACTCGCCACCACGACAGCATAGAGTTCCGGGGTGGAATTACGGCACAAGGTTTATCACTGGATCCGGGTCAACACTTTCCGGGTTGACCTGGTCCTCATGCTGGCGGTCCTGCTGATGTGCGGTCCCGTTTACCTCATGGCGGACCGTCCCTGGCACTTCCTGCTGTCCTGCGCCCTGGTGGTGCCGCTGGCGTGGCGGCGCACCAGGCCCGTGCACGCGGCCGGCGCCACCGTACTGGCGTGCCTGGTCTTGTGGGCAACAGGGCTGGAGCCGCTGGCCGGGCTGCTGGCTGTTCCGCTGATTATCTATGCCGTTGCCGCGTACGGTCCTGCCCGGGCCAGCCGTACGGTCCTGGGACTGGGGCTGCTGGGCGGCGTACTGCTGACAACCCGCAATCTCAGCAGCACAGCTGAGACAGGCGTGCTGGGCCTGACCATCAGCGCTGTCTACACGGTCCTGATCTGGATGCTGGTGCTGTTCAGCTGGACCCTCGGAGACCTGACACGCGTGCGCCGGCAGCAACTGCAGACCCTGGCGGACCGTGCCCGCCGGCTCGAAATCGAACAGCAGCAGGAACGCTCCCTGGCGGCAGCCGATGAACGGGCGCACATTGCCCGTGAGATGCATGACATCGTGGCGCATTCCCTGTCAGTGATCATCACGCAATCTGACGGTGCGCGGTACGCCGCGGCTGCCGACCCCGCCGTGGCCACGGAGACGCTGGCCACGGTTGCCGCCACGGCACGGACGTCACTGGCCGAAATGCGCCGCCTCCTGGGTGTGCTGCGGCACGGCGATGAGTCCACCACCCGCCCGTTGCCCGGACTTGCGGACCTCGATGAACTGTTCCTGGGGTTCCGTGCGGCAGGCCTTCCGCTGGACGTCGAACAGCTTGGTTCTCCGCGGCGCACCCTGCCTCCGGGCGCCGAACTCACGGCATACCGGGTCCTCCAGGAATCCCTGACGAACGTCCTCAAGCATGCAGGTCCGCAAGCCCGGGCCCGGGTCTTGGTGCGGTGGCAGCCGCGCGGGCTGCAGCTTGAGGTGCACGACGACGGCCGGGGCGCTTCTGCCCATCCGGCAGTCGGAGCCGGGGAAGGCGGCGGTAACGGGCTGCGGGGCATGCGGGAGCGGATCAGCCTTTACGATGGTTCGTTGGCGGCCGGCCCGGCCGCGGGCGGGGGCTTCCAGGTTTCGGCCTTCCTTCCCTACACCGAGGCTTGAGCATGACTTTGCCACTAGACCGCGACAGCACCGCTCCTATCCGCGTGGCGCTGGTCGATGACCAGCAACTGGTGCGCTCGGGATTCAGCATGCTGATCAACTCCCAGCCGGACCTTGACGTCGTGGTCGAGGCCGGGAACGGGCTCGAGGCACTCCAGGCCCTCGGAGCAGCAGCCGCGGACGTCGTCCTGATGGACGTGCGCATGCCGGGAATGGACGGCATCGAGGCCACCCGCAGGCTCATCGAACGCGCCGCTTCCGCCCCGGCCGGGTCTGCCAGGGCGGAACTTCGCGTCGTGGTGCTCACGACCTTCGACCTGGACGAGTACGCATTGGCGGCCATCGAAGCCGGAGCCAGCGGTTTCCTCCTGAAGGACGCACCACCGGAGGAACTGCTGGACGCCATCCGCACAGTGCACCGCGGGGACGCCGTCATCGCCCCCTCCACCACCCGCCGGCTCCTGGACCATGTAGCCCCGCTGCTGCGCGCACAGGGCAACGAACGGCCCGAGGACCAGGAGGCCGTCGAACGGCTCACAGCCCGCGAGCGCGAAGTCTTCACCCTCATGGCCCAAGGTCGGTCCAACCCTGAGATCGGGGCAGACCTGTTTGTCTCCGAAGCAACCGTCAAAACGCACGTAGGGCACATCCTGGCCAAGCTTGGGGCACGCGACCGGGTCCAGGCAGTCGTGATCGCCTACGAGACCGGGGTTGTCACTCCCGGAGGCTGACGCCCGGCACGGTGGTGTCAGACCTGGGTATGAGTCCGGCCCCGGCAGGACCAGACCACCGGCCGATTCCCGGGCGCCGGGCCCGGCCATAGCGTGGAAACATGACAACTTCCGCGCATGCCCATACTGCTTTGAACAGGCAAAACATCCCATCCGCTCCCGCCGTGCAGGCCCTCTCCCTGGCCAAGACGTACGGCCGCGGCGCCACCCGCGTCAGCGCCCTGCGCGAGGTCAGCGTCACGTTCGATGCCGGCCGCTTCACCGCAATAATGGGCCCTTCCGGCTCCGGAAAGTCCACCCTGATGCACTGCCTCGCTGGACTCGACAGTGCCGACTCCGGCCAGATCCTGGTTGGCGGAACAGACATTACGGCCCTCAATGACAAACAGCTGACAGCGCTTCGCCGCGACCGGATCGGATTCGTGTTCCAGGCCTTCAACCTGGTGCCCACACTGACCGCCGAACAGAACATCACATTGCCGCTGGCGCTGGCGAACAAAGCCACGGACGCGGCCTGGTTCGACACGGTGGTGGCCACGCTCGGCCTCAAGGACAGGCTCCGGCACCGGCCGCATGAGCTCTCCGGCGGCCAGCAGCAGCGCGTCGCCGTAGCCCGGGCCCTGCTGACCCGTCCCGACGTGGTGTTCGGGGACGAACCCACCGGCAACCTCGATTCGACCGCCGGCGGCGAGGTCCTCGCACTGCTGCGCCGCAGCAGCCGGGAAATGGGCCAGACCATCATCATGGTCACCCACGATCCGGTGGCGGCCAGCTACGCCGACCGGGTGGTCCTGATGAACGACGGCGGCCTGGTGGGCGAGATCGCCGAGCCCACCGCCGGGTCCGTCCTGGCCGCCCTCGGCAAGCTGGGAGGCTGAGCGTGCTGCGCGTTGCCTTCTCGCAATTCCAGTCCCACAGCCGCCGCTTCATAGCCGTCGGCCTGGCAGTCATGCTCTCCGTGGCGTTCCTGTCCACCACCCTGATGGTCGGGGCGAGTACCCGTGCTTCGCTGGGTGCCAGCCTCGGGGAGGCCTACAGCAAGGCCGGCCTCATCGCCACCCCGGACACGGGAACCTTCAACGATGCCGCGCTGGCAGCAGCCCGTGCGGTGCCCGGCGTGACCGAGGCCTATGGCCGGATGCAGGCGTACGCCGAGTTCACCGCAGGCGGCCAGGAGGTGTTGGCGCAAGCCCGGAACCTGGCGCCGATGGCCTTGGAAACCGCGACCGTGACCGACGGCGCCCTCCCGGAGAGGGCTGACGGCGTCGCCGTGGACGGGGCTACCGCCGCCCGCTACGGGCTGCGCGTCGGCGACTCCCTGACCCTCAAGGCCCCCGACGCCGCCACAACAGTGGCCATGACCGTCACCGGGATCCTGCGCGGCAGCAACGACCCCTTCGCCTCTGCCCTCCCGCAGATCCTCGCCGGGACACCGGCCGTCAGTGCCCTGGCCGCCGGCGCCCGGGACGCTCAAGGTGGTACCGGCGCCGCTGGCTACGGAAGCATCCAACTGGCCCTGGCTTCGGGCTCCGACGCAGCCGCAACCAGCAAGAACGTGGCGGCGGCGCTCACCGGTGCCGGCGCCGGGGTGCAGGTGAAGACAGCAGACGAACAAGTCACCGCCCAGGTGGCGATGATGACCGGAGGCCAGGATGAACTGACGATCATCCTGCTGGCATTCGCCGGGGTCGCCCTGATTGTCTCCGGACTGGTGGTGACCAACACCTTCGCGGTGCTGGTGGCCCAACGCACCAGGGAACTGGCGCTGCTCAGGTGCCTGGGGGCGGGCCGGAACCAGGTGCGCAACTCGGTCCTGGCCGAAGCCCTGGTGGTGGGCCTGGTCTCCTCCGCCGCCGGTGTGCTCGCCGCCGTCGCCCTGATGGCTGCCCTCATCGGCTGGGCCGGGACGCAGCCGGACATGGCTTTTGCCACCATGGCCGTCCCGCCGTCGTCCGTCAATGCGGGGCTGGCGGCAGGCACACTCCTGACCCTGGGCGCCGCCCTGGTTCCCGCGAAAGCTGCCACGGCCGTGGCTCCGCTTGCTGCCCTGCGGCCGGTTGACGATGCCGGAATCGGGAACCGGCGGGGCCGCGTGCGGCTGGTGCTGGGCCTTGCCGCCCTTGCCCTCGGGGTTCCGTTGCTGGCCCTCGGCGCCGCGGGCGTGATGCTGGTGGTGGCCTTCGCCGGCGGCGTGCTCTCCTTCGTGGGCGTCCTGCTCTGCGCCACCCTGTTCGTGCCGCGGCTGGTGGGCCTGGCGGGACGGTTGGCCTCTCCTGCCGGCGTCCCCGGGAAGCTGGCCGCCCTCAATGCCGTCCGCAACCCGGCCCGGACCTCCGTCACTGCTGCCGCCCTCTTGATCGGCGTCACGCTGGTGTCCCTGATGATGTCCGGGGCTGCCACTGCCCGGCAGGCGTTCGATGACGCCCTCGCCGGCACCTACCCCGTGGATATGGTGATCACCGGGGATGCCCTGACAGCCGCCGAGCGTGACGCAGTGGCACGGGTGGACGGCGTCGCAACCGCGGCTTTGCTGCCGGCAGCGGGCACCTTGGCCGGCGAAGGGATGGGCAGCCCCGTCTATGCCCTCGACGCGGCAGAGGCCGGCCGGCTGCTCCGCGACACCGCGCTCACCCTTGAGCCGGGCAGGATCTACCTTCCGGAAGGCTCCACGGCCGGCCCTGTTGAGGTCACCGGGCCGGCCGGGCCGGCCTCCCTGGAAGCGGTGGTCTTGCGGACCCGCAACATCCCGGCACTGGTCTCCACCGACACCGCCCGCCAGTCGGGCCTGACGGGCGGTGGCGTTGCCCCAACCGACAGTGCGCGGACAGATGGCACCGGTCCCGCGGCCAGTGCCGTGTGGCTGCGCCTGGCCGACGCTCCCGGCGGCTCCCTGTCCGCGGACCGGATCAAGGACATCCAGTCCGCTGTTGCCGCGGCAGCAGGCGTGTCCGCGGGTGCGGTCAGCGGCGCCGCCATCGAGCGGGTCACCTTCAATGAGGTCATCGACGTACTGCTCTTGGTGGTCACGGGCCTGTTGGGGGTGGCGGTGCTGATCGCGCTGATCGGCGTGGCCAATACACTGTCGCTGTCCGTCCTCGAACGGACCAGGGAAAACTCCCTGCTCCGGGCGCTGGGCCTTACCAAGGGCCAGCTGCGGGGCATGCTGGCCCTCGAGGCAGCCCTGGTGGCCGGCGTCGCCGCATTGATTGGTGCTGCCCTGGGCAGCATCTACGGCTGGCTGGGCGCGCGGTCGGCCCTCGGCAGCCTGGCCGAGGTCACCCCCTCCGTCCCCTGGCTGCAGTTGCTGGGCGTGCTGGGGGTGGCCGTCGTCGCCGGCCTGCTGGCGTCGGTCATTCCTGCCCGGCGCGCGGCACGGCTGTCACCCGTCGAGGGACTTGCCACCGCATAGCCGTGACGGCGGGCCAGTGCGCCTGCAATGGGAAAGGGCAGGTGGCGCGGAAGTCCGCGCCACCTGCCCTCATCCGCACCGGAACCTCAGGCTTCGGCCGGTTCCTCGAATTTGGGGAAGACGGGAACCGGGGCGGGAAGCGCCGTACCGGGAACGATCGGGGTCGCGATCGCGGTGAACTGGCGTGCGTCCCCCTCAGGCTGGCCCAGGGCGTCCAGGAGCTTCGCGGTGGCGCCGGGCATGACCGGCTGGGCGAGGATCGCCACTATCCGGAGCACCTCCAGCGTCACGTACAGCACCGTGTTCATGCGCCCGACGTCGGTCTTCCGGAGCACCCAGGGCGCCTGCTCGGCGAAGTAGGCGTTGGTGTCCCCCAGCACGGCCCAGATGGCCTCCAGGGCGCGGCTGAACTCCTGCTTGTCGAACGCGGCCCGAGCGGCGTCGAGCAGGCCGTTGGCCTGGGCAAGGATGGCAGTGTCGGCGGCTGTGAGCTCGCCGGGGGCGGGTACGGCGGCGCCGCAATTCTTGGCCACCATGGACAGGGAGCGCTGGGCGAGGTTGCCGAAGTTGTTCGCCAGGTCCGAGTTCATCCGGCCCACGATGGCCTCATGGTTGTAGCTGCCGTCGGCCCCGAACGGGACTTCGCGCAGGAAGAAGAAGCGCACCTGGTCCAGGCCGTAGCGGGCCACGAAGTCGGCGGGAGCCACCACGTTGCCCAGGGACTTGGACATCTTGACCCCGTTGTTGTTCAGGAAGCCGTGGATCATGACGCGCTTGGGCAGTTCCAGCCCGGCGCTCATCAGGAACGCCGGCCAGTAGATAGCGTGGAAGCGTGAAATGTCCTTGCCGATGACGTGCACGTCGGCGGGCCAGTACTTCCGGAACTTTTCGGACTCCACATCCGGGTAGCCCACGCCGGTGAGGTAGTTGGTCAGCGCATCCACCCACACATACATGACGTGCTTGTCGTTGCCGGGGACGGGGACACCCCAGTCGAACGTGGTCCGGCTGATGGAGAGGTCCTCCAGGCCGCGCTTGACGAAGCTGATGACCTCGTTGAACCGGTACTGCGGGGCGCCAAATTCGGGGTGCGCCTCGTAGAGCGCCAGCAGTTTGTCCTGGTAGGCGGACAGCCGGAAGAAGTAGCTCTCCTCCGCCGTCCACGTCACCTCGGTGTCCGTCTCTTTCGAGTAGCGCACGCCGTCGTCCTTCACCACCGTGTCATCTTCGCCGTAGAAGGCCTCGTCCCGGACGGAGTACCAGCCTTCGTACTTGGAGAGGTAGATGTCGCCGTTGGCTTCCATCTTCTTCCAGATGGCCTGGGATGCGGCGTAGTGGTCCTCGTCCGTGGTCCGGATAAACCGGTCGTAGCTGACGCCCAAGGCAGCGTGTGCCGCCTTGTAGATCTCGGCGTTCCGGGTCACCAGTTCCTTGGGCGTAATGCCTTCCTTATCCGCGGCCTGGGCGATCTTCATGCCGTGCTCGTCCGTGCCGGTCAGGAACATCACGTCGTAGCCGTCCAGCCGCTTGAAGCGCGCCATGGCGTCGGTGGCTATGTACTCGTAGGCGTGGCCGATGTGCGGCACGCCGTTGGGGTAGGTGATGGCCGTGGTGATGTAGAACGGCGTTTTCTCTGAAGCAGTCACGGTCGGACGTTACCTTCGGTGCGTGAGTGGGTGGGCTAGATCAGTTCTGTCAGGGTATCGCTGAGCCGGACCAGTTCGTGGTCGTGCGAAGCCACCAGGACGGCGATGCCGTCGGAGGTGGTGTCCTTCAGGATGCTGATGATGCGGTTGGCGGAGGCGCGGTCCAGGCTGGCGGTGGGTTCGTCCACCACCAGGACGCGGGTGCCCAGGATCAGGGCCCTGGCGATGGCCACGCGCTGCCGTTCGCCACCGGAGAGCTGGGCCGGGCGGTGGCGCATGCGGCGGCCAAGTCCCACCAGGTCCAGCAGGTCCTTGGCCATGTCGCGCCGCTGCTCCACTTCGCCGTCGGGCACGGCGGGCAGCAGCACGTTTTCGAGGGCACTCATGCCGTCGATCAGTGCACCGCCCTGGTCCACGTAGCCGATGAGCGCACGGCGGCGGTCGGCGATTTCGTCGTCGCCCATGCTTTCGAGCGAGTCGCCTTCCCAGAAGACGCGGCCCGACGTCGGCAGGGTCAGCCCCGCGCCAACGGTCAGGATGCTGGTCTTGCCCGAACCGCTTCGGCCGGCGACGCAGTGCATCTCCCCCGCGTGCAGGGTCAGGTCGAAGCCCTCCACCACGCTGACCGCCTCGGCGCCGCCCTTTCCGCCACCGTAACGGATGGTGATGTCGCGCATCTCCAGCGGGGTGGCGTGATCGGCAGACTTGACGATGGTGTTGGCCCGGGTCTGCAGGGGGACCTCAGTGGAGCCGCTCCGGCGGCTGCGCTGGACATTCGTCGGGTTTGTCATTGGACCACTTTCGTTGCAATCGGTATCCAGCAAAGTACGGCCACCAGCCCGGCCACGGCGGCCCAGATGGCCGCGTAGGGTGCCAGCAGCAGGCCGATGCCCAGGGCGCCCAGCACGCCCAGCGGCAAGGCCACGGTTCCCACCAGCGCGTTCTCGAACAAACGCACCTGGCGAAGCATGTCCGGGTTCCAGCCCATGGCCTGGAGGATGCCCAGGTATTGGCGCTTGGAGTTGAGCTCGAAGCGTCCGGTCACCAGGGTGAGCACCAGCCCCACGGCCACGCCGGCCACTGCCAGCAGGATGCTGGGCAGCGTCACGCTGGCCGCTGCAAGTCCGCTCAGGGCGCTGGCACCTGCGGCCCGCGGAATGTCGATCAGCAGGGCGATCAGGCCGCCGACGGCGGCGCCGAAGACACCTACCGCCACGGCCAGGGACAGGGTGTTGAACTTGTTGGTGCCCAGCTGCCGGTTGGCGAAGGTCAACGGCGAATCGACGGGGATGAGCCGCTCGTCATGCTGCGGTTCCTGGTCGATCACGTCACGGTGGCGGAGTTGTTGCGCGGCGAACAGTGCCGCGCCGCAGTAGAGGACCACGACGGCGGCGCACACCAGGGCGGTCGGCAGGCTCCAGCTCAGCAGGCTCAGCAGGATCCCCGCGGCAGCAAGGAGGACGGCGCCGACGCCGAACTCCTCAAGGACCCAGGTGCGGATCCGCCGTTGGGTCCAGCCCATCGCCCGCAGTGTCCCGGCCTCGCTCCGGCGTTTCCGGATGTAGCTGACGGTTGACGCGCCGGTCAGCAGGGCCGCGCCGCAGAGGGTAAGGAACAGCAGGGTGACGTTTGTTCCGGACAGGGATCCTGCCACGGCGTCGGCGGCGTTCTGCCGGACCCAGGACTGCTGGACCGTGCCCAGCGCGGATTCCTTGCCCGCCCCGTCCTTGGAGTAGCCGGGGACGGCGATGCTGGTGTCCTCGCGGGCGGAACCGGCCACGATGGTGGCGTCCAGGCCCATGTCCCGGATTTCGGCGGCAAGCTTCTCCACCTCGGGCTGGGCTTCCTTCCAGCTGCCCGGAGCCTTGGCCCGGACGCGGACGGCGTCGATGACCGCGGCGTTCTGCTTGTAGCCGCGGGCAGCCGCCAGGCCGTAGTAGTCGGTGATCGCACCGGCGGACTGGCTCGCCAGTCCGGTGGCGCTGAGGGAAGGCTTCAGTTCCGCGGCGGGGACATCCTTGCCTGCGGCGTCCTTGACCAGGGTGAACGGCGTGGGGTCGTAGCCGCCCAGCGGAAGCTTGTTGACGTCACCCGAGGCGGCGGCAACGGCAGCGGGGTCGAACGTGCCATAGACCATGGGCAGCGGCTGGGCCGGCTGCTGCTGGCCGGTGGACAGGTTCTCCCGGTACGAGCGCTCGTCTACCGGGTCGCGCTGGGTCTGGTCCACGGGGGCGCCGCTGGCGGCCTTGTCCGGCAGCCGGTTCACCGTTACCCAGTCACCGGGAACTGCGGTCTTGTCCACGGCACCGTTGGCGGCGGTGTCGCCGTCGGTGTACTTGGGGGCGCCGGCAAAGTTGGTGCTCCACTTGGCGGGGGTGTAGAGGCCCTGGTTGAAGTTGCCGTTGTTCCCCAGCAGGGACGAGTGGTCGGTGGAGCCGGGCCAGGAGAGCACGAAGGGGTCCTTGGACACGAACGGCAGGTAATCCTTGCCCAGCGACTTGGACACCGTGCCGACGTCCTTGACCACCTTGCCGGCGTCGTCGATTTCCTCGATCTTGACGTTGTACTTCAGGTCCAGCGACGTGCCCGACCGGACGATCAGCGGCACGGCCTGTGAGCCGCCGCTGAGCTGGCCGGTGCGCTTGGCCTGCTGGTACTGGGTCATCAGGGGGGCCCAGTACTTGAGCTTGACGCCGAGGAAGTCGGGGCCTTCCTTGAGCTGGTCCATGCTGATGCCGTTGGTGAAGAGGCCTTCCAGGTACCGTCCCACGGCGCCGGCGTCACGGGCGTCGGCGGGGGGAGCCTTTTCCAGCGGGGCCAGGAAGTCGCCTGCGGAGCCCAGGAGGGCGCGCTCGGCCGCCGGGTCCACTGCCACGACGGATTCGGTAACCTCTGGGGCGAGCGGCAGCGCCACGGAGAGGTTGAAGAGGTTGTGCTCGGACCCGCCGGCAGGGTTGGGGAATTTGATGCCGGTCTCCCCCGCCGGTGCGGCGATGCGGATGCTGCTGCCGCCCTGGGCCTTCTCTTCGACGAGCCGCGCCTTGCCCAGGGTGCCTTCGGCGGTGGTCTTGAAGAGGGTCTGCTCGGAGTTTCCGTCGGAGCTCACGGCGCTGGCAGTCAGCCGGTACTTCTTTGCAGTGTCGCTGAGGACGGATTCGGCTGCCGGCCACTGATTCGGGGCGGTGGCCCCTGCGGCCTGGTCGGCGGTGGCGGTGCCGGCGAGCCCGGCGTTGTAGCCGAGGTAGTCCATGGCGTCGAGCCGGGGCGTCTCAAGGTTCTGCGTTACCCGCGAGACCAGGCTGATGGGTGCGGCCACGGACGTGCCGGAGAGTTTCCGGATGGAGTCCAGCTGGTCGAACCCAATGCCGCCGGCGCCATTGGCGATCTCGGGCTGCAGGAGTGCTCCGGAGGGCGCCTTGGCCTGGACCAGGATGTCGTAGAGCCCCCTCGAATTTTCGTCGATTGTCCGGTTGAGCGCGGCCTGTGACTGGCTCTGGACGACGACCGACAAGCACATTGCTGCGATCAAGATGGCCGCGGTCAACAGCAGCACCCTGCTTCTGATGAACCTCTGGACGGCGTTCATGGAACTCCCTGAAACCTGGATTGCGTGCGCGCACTTCCAACCGCCGGGCAGACGTGGGCGATGGCGGACGGATGTGCAAAAGGTATTGGCCGGCCTGCCGGCTATGGTCCTGAACCAGGACCAAGCCATTTTAAGCAGACCGGCCAATCATACGTGGCTCCGCCCGGGCGTGCCTGCGCGGAGGAGCGGCTTCGGCGTTTCGGCCGGTGTGTCGCGTTAGTCTTCCAGGTCCACTTCCCGGACCATTTCAGCGCCGATGCCGGCCTTGATGGCGTCCAGCACCTGCTGGGGCACGGAGCTGTCGATGGTCAGCAGGGCCAGGACCTGGCCGCCTTCGTCGGAGCGGGCCACCTGCATGCCGGCGATGTTGATGTTGTTCATGCCGAGGATGTGGCCGATGGTGCCGATGACGCCGGGGCGGTCGGTGTAGGCCACCACCACCAGGTGTTCGCTGATGGGGATTTCGACTTCGAAGCCGTTGATGCCCACCAGCTTCTCCACCTGCTTGGGGCCGGTCAGGGTCCCGGCCACGGAGATCTGGCTGCCGTCGCTCAGGGCGCCGCGGAGCGTCAGGACGTTGCGGTAAGACTCGGTGTCGGGGGTGGTGATCAGGCGCACGTTGATGCCGCGCTGCTCGGCGATGACGGGTGCATTGACGTAGGACACCTGTTCGGTCACGATGTCGGCGAAGATGCCCTTCAGCGCAGCCAGCTCCAGGACCTTGACGTCGAGGGAGGAGATTTCGCCGGCCACTTCGACGTCGAACTGGGTCAGGGAAGCGTGGGTCAGCGCAGTGAAGATGCGGCCCAGCTTCTCGATCAGCGGGATGCCCGGGCGGACGTCGGGGGCGATGACGCCGCCGGCCACGTTGACGGCGTCCGGCACCAGTTCGCCGGCCAGGGCCAGGCGGACGGACTTGGCCACGGAGACGCCGGCCTTTTCCTGGGCTTCATCGGTCGAGGCACCCAGGTGCGGGGTAACCACCACGTTGTCGAGCTTGAAGAACGGCAGGTCGGTGCTGGGTTCCTTGGCGAAGACGTCGACGCCGGCTCCGGCGATCTCGCCGTCCTGCAGGGCCGTGAAGAGGGCTTCCTCGTCCACGAGCCCACCGCGGGCGACGTTCACCACGTAGGCGGTGCTCTTCATCTTCTTGAAGGCGTCAGCGCCGAGCATGCCCACGGTCTCCGGCGTCTTGGGCATGTGGATGGTGATGAAGTCGGACTGGGCCAGGAGCTCATCCAGGGTGACCAGCTGCACGCCCAGCTGCGCCGCGCGGGCGGACGTGATGTAGGGGTCGTAGGCCAGGATCTTGGTGTCAAAGCCCTTGAGGCGGGCTGCCACGAGGGCGCCGATCCGGCCGAGTCCGATGATGCCGATCTTTTTCTCGAACAGCTCGATGCCGGTGTACTTGGAACGCTTCCACTCGCCATCCTTGAGGGCGGCGCTGGCCTGCGGGATGTGGCGGGCCAGGCTGAGGATGTGGCCCACGGTCAGCTCGGCGGCAGAGACGATGTTGGACGTGGGGGCGTTGACCACCATGACGCCGGCCTGCGTGGCCGCCTTGATGTCCACGTTGTCCAGGCCCACGCCGGCACGGGCGATAACCTTCAGGTTCTTGGCGGCGGCGATGGCTTCGGCGTCCACCTGGGTGGCGGAGCGGACCAGGATGGCGTCTACGTCACTGATTGCCGAGAGCAGCTGGGAACGGTCTGCGCCGTCAGTCTGGCGGATTTCAAAGTCCGGGCCGAGGGCCTCGACGGTGGCGGGGGAAAGTTCTTCGGCGAGCAGTACTACGGGTTTTGACACGGCTGATCCTCTGCGTTGCAGTCCTGGGGATGGAAACAAGTCTAGGCCGACGGAAAGGCCGGGCTCACATTGTTAAGTGTGAACCCGGCCTCACCGCTGCGGTCTGCGTGGTTGGGCTGGCGGCCTTAGCGGGCTGCGGAGCCTTCCACGTAGTCCACGTCCTGCTGCTGCCAGGAGAACAGGGAACGCAGTTCGCGGCCCACGGCCTCGATGGGGTGCTGTTCAGCCTTGGCGCGCAGTTCCTTGAACTCGACGCCGCCGTTGTCCTGGTCTTCGATGAAGCGCTTGGCAAAGGCGCCGGACTGGATGTCGGCCAGGACGGCCTTCATGTTTTCCTTCACCTCGGGGGTGATGACGCGGGGGCCGGAGACGTAGTCGCCGTACTCGGCGGTGTCGGAGACGCTCCAGCGCTGCTTGGCGATGCCGCCCTCCCACATGAGGTCAACGATGAGCTTGAGCTCGTGCAGCACCTCGAAGTAGGCAATCTGCGGCTGGTAACCGGCTTCGGTGAGGGTTTCGAAACCGTACTGGATCAGCTGGGACACCCCGCCGCAGAGCACGGACTGCTCGCCGAAGAGGTCGGTTTCGGTTTCCTCGGTGAAGGTGGTCTTGATGACGCCGGCGCGGGTGCCGCCGATGGCCTTGGCGTAGGACTTTGCCAGCTCCCAGGCGGACCCGGAGGCGTCCTGCTCGACGGCGATGATGTCCGGGATGCCGCGGCCGGCTTCGAACTCGCGGCGGACGGTGTGGCCCGGCGCCTTCGGGGCGATCAGGATGACGTCAACGCCCTCGGGGGCCTGGATGTAACCGAAGCGGATGTTGAAGCCGTGGGCGAAGGCGAGGGCCTTGCCGGGGGTCAGCTTGTCCTTGATGGAGTCGTTGTAGATCGCGCGCTGGTGCTGGTCCGGCGCCAGGATCATGATGACGTCGGCCCATTCGGCGGCGTCGGCAACGTTCTTGACCGTGAAGCCGGCGTCCTCGGCCTTGGCGGTCGACTTGGAGCCTTCCTTCAAGGCGATAACGACCTCGACGCCGGAATCGCGCAGGTTCAGCGCGTGGGCGTGGCCCTGCGAGCCGTAGCCGACAATGGCAACCTTGCGGCCCTGGATGATGGAAAGGTCGGCGTCGTCGTCGTAGAACATTTCAGTCACTTGCGTAACTCCTCTTGAGTGGTTGTAGATAGTGGTCTTGCGGTGCTGCGGTTACGGGCGCCAATTCCCGCCGGGGCTGGCGCCTAGGCGGAACGGAGGGCCCGGTCACTCATGGAGCGGGATCCCCGTCCAACGGCCAGGGTGCCGGACTGCACGATTTCGCGGATGCCGAAGGGCTCCAGCACTGAAAGCAGGGCTGTGAGCTTTTCCGGATGGCCGGTGGCCTCAATGACGACCGAGTCGGTGGACACGTCCACCACTGAGGCGCGGAACAGGTCTGCGGCCTGGGTTACCTGCAGGCGTGTTGCGGCATCCGCCCGTACCTTGACCAGGATGTGGTCGCGCTGTACGGAAGTTTCTGGGGTCAGCTCAACAATCTTGATCACGTTGACCAGCTTGTTGAGCTGTTTGGTGACCTGCTCGATGAGGTCGCCGTCGGCGTCGACCACCACGGTCATGCGGGACACGCCCGGCACTTCGGTGGGGCCGACGGCCAAGGAGTTGATGTTGAAGGCGCGGCGGGCGAACAGGCTCGCCACGCGGGTCAGGACGCCGGGCTTGTCCTCGACCAGGACGGAAAGTGTGTGGCGGCTCATGCTCAGTCTTCCTCTTCCCATTCCGGGGTCATGTTTCGGGCAACCTGGATCTGGTCGTTGCTCACTCCGGAGGGCACCATCGGCCACACCATGGAGTTGGGGCTCACCACGAAGTCGATGACCACGGGGCGGTCATTGATTTCGAGTGCCTTCTGGATGGTGGCGTCGATGTCCTCTTCGCGTTCGCAGCGGAACGAGGCGCAGCCGTAGGCCTCCCCCAGCTTGACGAAGTCCGGGATGCGGACGGTGTCGTGGCCGGTGTTGAGGTCCGTGTTGGAGTAGCGGCCCTCGTAGAAGAGGGTCTGCCACTGCCGCACCATGCCCAGCGAGGAGTTGTTGATGACGGCAACCTTGATGGGAATGTTGTTGATGGCGCAGGTGGCCAGCTCCTGGTTGGTCATCTGGAAGCAGCCGTCGCCGTCGATGGCCCAGACCACCCGGTCAGGCTCGCCCACTTTGGCGCCCATGGCCGCGGGAACGGCATAGCCCATGGTGCCGGCGCCGCCGGAGTTCAGCCAGGCGTGCGGGCGCTCGTACTTGATGAACTGGGCAGCCCACATCTGGTGCTGCCCAACACCCGCCACGTACACGCCTTCGGGGCCGGTCAGCTGGCCGATCCGCTCGATGACCTTCTGCGGGGCAATCAGGCCGTCGTCCGGTTCCGTCCAGCCCAGCGGGTAGGTTTCCTTGAGGTTGTTCAGGAAGGCCCACCAGGTGGTCAGGTCAGGCCTGCCGGAAGCCTCGAACTGGCTGCGGACGGCCTCTGTCAGTTCCGGAATGATCTCCTTGACCGAGCCCACTATGGGGACATCGGCGGTGCGGTTCTTGGAGATCTCGGCGGGGTCGATGTCGGCGTGGATGACCTTGGCATGCGGTGCGAAGGTGCGCAGCACGCCGGTCACGCGGTCATCGAAACGGGCGCCGAGGGTGATCAGGAGGTCCGACTGCTGAAGGGCCGTGACGGCGGAAACGCTGCCGTGCATGCCCGGCATGCCCACGTGCTGCGGGTGGGAATCCGGGAAGGCGCCTTTCGCCATCAGGGTGGTCACCACGGGTGCTCCCGTGGCCTCGGCCAGGGCGCGCAGTTCAGCGGAGGCGTGCGCCTTCACCACGCCGCCACCGACGTACAGGACCGGCTTGGAGGCGGCGGCGATGAGTTTCGCCGCCTCGCGCACCTGCTTGTTGTGGCCCCGGGTGACCGGCCGGTACCCGGGCAGGTCGATCCGCGGCGGCCACGAGAACGTCATCTGTCCCACCTGGGCATCCTTGGCAACGTCCACCAGGACGGGCCCGGGACGGCCGGTGGAGGCCAGGTGGAAGGCCTCGGCCATGACGTGGGGGATGTCGTTGGGGTCGGTCACCAGGAACGAGTGCTTGGTGATCGGCATGGTGATGCCCACGATGTCGGCTTCCTGGAACGCATCGGTGCCAATGACGCCGCTGGCGACCTGGCCGGTGATGGCCACCAGGGGCACGGAGTCCATGTGGGCATCCATGATGGCGGTAACGAGGTTGGTGGCGCCGGGACCCGAGGTGGCGATGCAGACGCCAACCCGCCCGGTAACCATGGCGTAGCCTTGCGCGGCGTGGCCGGCTCCCTGTTCGTGACGGACCAGCACGTGGTTCATGGTGGAGGCCATCAAGGGGTCGTAGGTGGGCAGGATCGCGCCACCAGGCAAACCGAAAATGTCGTCGACGCCGAGTTCTTCGAGCGAACGGACGATTGCTTGCGAGCCGGTCATCACCGTCGGGGGTACGACGTTGTTCGGCCCAAGGACAGGAGAGACGGCAGCAAGGTCGGCGACGACGGCGGCATGGTCAGCCGTCCGGTCGGCGCGTTCCGGAGCCTTGGCGGCTCCAGCGGACTTGGTGGCCATCAGCGAGGGGCTGATGGGCGATCCTTTGCTCATCGGACTCTTCCTTGTGGATCTTCTCTGGTGTTCGAATGTGACTGGAAAGGCGGGAAATAAAAAAACCCCTCAGCCTGGTGGCTCTGTGAGGGGTTCGCGCGTGACGGTTCGTTACCAGGGCTAATGTGCCACGCGCTTGGTAAGGACGACGACGATGCCGGTAACGAAAGTCATGCGTTCAGTTTTCCCTCTGGTGTGATGGGTGTCAACGAGCAACAACCCTATCTCACCATGTGGACCACACTGTCCACTCTTTGATCCTATCTCGGAAGGACCAGCCTGAAACCGGACGTCAGCCGGTGTAGGCACCCTGGCTGGCGCTGTGTACCAGCTTGGCGTACTTGGCAAGCACTCCCTTGGTGTAGCGGGCCGGAAGCGGCTGCCAGTCCACTTTGCGGGCCTCAAGTTCCGCGTCGTCCACCAGCAGGTCGAACGTGCGGGCGGCGATGTCCACCCTGATCCGGTCGCCGTCCTTGACGAAGGCGATCGGGCCGCCGTCGACCGCTTCCGGCGCAACGTGGCCGATGCACAAGCCGGTGGTTCCGCCGGAGAAGCGGCCGTCCGTCAGCAGGAGGACGTCCTTGCCCAGCCCGGCACCCTTGATGGCGCCGGTGATCGCCAGCATTTCCCGCATGCCGGGGCCGCCCTTGGGACCTTCATACCGGATGACCACGACGTCGCCGGCCTTGATCTCGCCGTTGTCGAGTGCGTCCAGCGCCCCCTTCTCGCGCTCGAAGACCCGGGCAGAGCCCTCGAAGACGTCGGCGTCGAAGCCGGCGCTCTTGACGACGGCGCCTTCCGGAGCCATTGAGCCGTGCAGGATGGTGATGCCGCCGGTTTTGTGGATCGGATTGTCCAGTGCGCGAAGAATCTTGCCGTCAACGTCCGGCGGGTTGATCGCGTCGAGGTTTTCGGCGACGGTCTTGCCCGTGACGGTGAGGCAGTCGCCGTGCAGCAGGCCGGCGTCGAGCAGGGCCTTCATGATGACGGGAACGCCGCCGATCCTGTCGACGTCGGTCATGACGTAGCGGCCGAAGGGTTTGAGGTCGCCCAGGTGCGGGATCCTGTCGCCGATCCGGTTGAAGTCGTCGAGGGTGAGCTCAACCTCGGCTTCCCGGGCGATGGCCAGCAGGTGCAGCACGGCGTTGGTGGAGCCGCCGAAGGCCATGGTGACGGCGATGGCATTCTCGAACGCTTTCTTGGTCATGATGTCCCGGGCGGTGATGCCCTTGCGCAGGAGGTTGACCACCGCTTCGCCGGACTTGCGGGCGAATTCATCACGACGGCGGTCTGCCGAGGGCGGGGCGGCCGAGCCGGGGAGGGACATGCCCAGCGCCTCGCCGATGCAGGCCATGGTGTTGGCCGTGTACATGCCGCCGCAGGCGCCTTCGCCGGGGCAGATGGCCTTTTCGATCCGGGTGAGGTCTTCCATGCTCATTTTGCCCGCGGCGCAGGCACCCACCGCTTCAAAGGCGTCGATGAGCGTGACTTCCTTTTCGGAGCCGTCCTCGAGCTTCACCCAGCCGGGCATGATGGACCCGGCGTAAAGGAAGACGCTGGCCAAGTCCAGGCGGGCGGCCGCCATCAGCATGCCGGGCAGGGACTTGTCGCAGCCGGCCAGCAGGACCGAGCCGTCGATCCGCTCCGCCTGCATGACGGTCTCCACGGAGTCGGCGATGACTTCACGGGAGACCAGGGAGAAGTGCATTCCCTCGTGGCCCATGGAGATGCCGTCCGAAACCGAAATGGTGCCGAATTGCATGGGGAACCCGCCGCCTGCGTGGACGCCTTCCTTGGCGCCCTGCGCGAGGCGGTTCAGGGAGAGGTTGCAGGGAGTGATCTCGTTCCATGAGCTCGCCACGCCAATCTGGGGCTTGGCGAAGTCGTCATCGCCCATGCCGACAGCCCGGAACATGCCGCGCGCGGGCGCCGCATGGATCCCATCGGTGACGACGCGGCTGCGGGGCTTGATATCAGGCGTGTTTGCGGTTGCGGTCTGGGCGTCACTCATAGGGGAAAGTCTAGGGCGCGCACCGCTGCCGGACGACCGTCACATCAGCTTCCTGTTGAAATAACGGGAAAAACTCGCCAAATAGTGGACTCATGTCTCACATAATGAGACGTCGATGGTGGTCGAGGCTCCGTCCGGCCACCCGCACGACCGGGGAGGACGCCAGCCTGCGGCCCGCGGCTTCTCTGGACAGCAGTGCCTGCCCGACGTAGCGTCGGGGACACGACACCCCCGCCGCCCGGATCGAGAGGCCTGCCATGGACATTCTTTTCTGGATCATTCTCATCGTTGTTCTCGCGGCAGTCGTTTGGTGGCTGCTGAAGCGCAACAGGTCAACCAGTACCCCTGGCGCCTCCGGCACCAGATCGGACGGCGCCCTGGAGGGAGGCAGCGCCGCTGCCTCGGCCGAGGCTGCCGCGACCACCGGGATACCCACGGCAGCGGGCTTCGGCCGCGCCGCCGAACCGGCAGCCCCGCCAACGGCTGAGGAACCGGCGGATTCATCGGCGACGCCACGGACGGCGACACCCGCGGCTGCCGAGGCCACCGACAACCCGGTCCAGGGCCCTTCCGGCGCCGATGCCGGCATGGCTGCACCCGGCTCCGTCGGCGCCCGGGAAGATGAGCGCAGGCTGCAGGATGAAGCCGAGTGGGAAACCCAGTGGTCGGAGGCCGGGCCGTCCGGGCCACGTCCCGCCCCGTCCGCCACCAACGATGCAGCGGCAACGGCCGCAGCGTCACAGGCAGCCCCGCCCGCCGCAGGGGCCGAGGCCGACGCGGCGGACGACGGAGCCGGGCGGCAGGAATCCCGGGCGCACAGCTCCCCCGCACCTGCCCATCCTGTCCATCACGACGAATACACCGCAGCCCACGCCCCGACGCTGCCCGGCGCCGAGACGGCCGCCGGGGAGGAGACGGCAGCATCCGAGGCGACGGAGCATGCGGAGGCCTCCGCCCCGACGGAGGAAGCATCAGGCCACCACGACGCCGCCCCGGGGCACAGCGAAGCGGCGGGAGAACCAGCCGGGCACCTTGCGGCAAAGGAACCGTACGGGGCAGGCTCGGCATCGCCGGCCGCCGATGGAAGCGGTCCGGCGGACTACAGCGTCAAGGGAGACGCCACTGCGATGGTCTACTACGAAGAAGGACATCCCGACCATGAGCACATCCGGGCGGATGTCTGGTTTGAGTCTGCCGCGCACGCCGAGGCTGCCGGTTTCCGCGCTCCGCGCCGCAAACGGCCCTAGCCGGAGGCGGGGCCGCCGTATGACGCTACGCCCCTACTGGATGGCCTGCCTGCTCTTCCTGCTGGCAGCGTGCACCGGCTCGCCCGGCCCAACACATGGCACGGGCTCCGGCACCACGGCCGAGCCGCCCGTCTCCGTACCCGAGGTGCAGGAAAAGCTGGAACTGAAGCTGGCCGTCCCCTGGGCGGCCGTCTTCCTTCCGGACGGCACGGCAATCATCTCCGAGCGGGGAACGGCGTTGTTGAAGGCGGTCCACGACGGACAGGCCACCACCGTGGGCAAGGTCCCGGGGGTGGTGCCCGCCGGTGAAGGGGGCCTGCTGGGCCTGGCGCTGTCACCGCATTTCGACGTTGACCGCTACCTCTATGCCTACGTGACAGGGCAGGAGGACAACCGGGTGGTCCGGCTGACGCTGCAAAGGGACGCCGACGGCGCACTCTCCCCCGGTCCACCGCAGACCGTCTTTGCCGGCATACCGAAAGCAACGACGCACAACGGCGGGAGGATCCGGTTCGGCCCGGACGGCTTCCTCTATGTTGGCACCGGCGACGCCCAGCGCCGGGAACAGCCCCAAGATCCGGACGCCCTGGGCGGCAAGATCCTGCGGCTCGCCCCGGACGGCAGTCCGGCGCCCGGGAACCCGTTCGGCAATGCCGTGTACAGCCTGGGTCACCGGAACGTCCAGGGACTGGCCTGGGACGGCGAGGGCAGGCTGTGGGCCAGTGAATTCGGCCCCGACGTCAATGACGAGCTCAACCTGATCCTTCCGGGTGCCAACTACGGATGGCCCGAAGTGACGGGCGCACCCCACCGGCCGGAATTCCAGGATGCAAAGGTCGTGTGGCCCTCCACCAGCGAATCATCGCCCAGCGGCCTGGAAATAGACGGCGGCACCGCGTACCTGGGCGCGCTGCGCGGGGAGCGGCTGTGGGCCGTCCCCCTTCAAGGCACCGAGGCAGGTAATCCTGTGGCCTATTTCACAGGAATGTACGGGCGGATCAGGGACGTGATCCGGACCCCGAACGGCGGATTGTGGCTGATGACGAACAACGAAAACCCTGATTTCGTGCTGGTTTTGGGGCTGCGGCGGTGACGACACTTCCTCCGTGGGCGCCGATTTCACTTGCACCGGAAGTTCGTGTAGAGTTTCATGTCGTTGCGGAGATCAACGGGAAAGAAAAAGCCCGAAAGATTGAAGCAAACAAGATGCACCTCTAGCTCAATTGGCAGAGCAATTGACTCTTAATCAATGGGTTCCGGGTTCAAGTCCCGGGGGGTGCACCAAAGGAACCCCGTCTTTACTGGCCGAGAGGCCACGTAAAGGCGGGGTTTCGTTTTGCGCCTGTAATGGATGGTGTGCCGCACGGCGACCCAGAGGTTCACATCCAATGCCTCCGAATCTGCCTGGTGGCTTCCCGAAGGTAGTCGGTATCCTGCCCTGGTGAACCCGGCACGCCGCCGGACGAGATCGGTGGGCCCGGCGAAGCTGTGTCTGGTCTTCTTGCAGGTTGCCATAATGTCCTGTCAGGGTGCGACCGCGGCCTGCCCGGGCTGCAACCGGGTTAAGCCGGGACCCGGGGTTCCGCACATATGACCGGGGTACCCGTTTCCTCATTGAAAGTAGTCCCAGTTGAAAAAACAGCTCGCCGTTACCGCTGCCCTCGCCGGGATCACCCTGGCCGTCGCAGGATGCTCCGCGACCGCCACCTCCGGCCCTGGCACCGCCGTGTCCACGCCCGGCATGACAGCTCCGCCCACCGCGTCCTCCTCCGCGGCATCCACCGGATGGGAACTGAAGCCACAGGGGGGCGGTGACCGAATCAAGGCCGCCGGGCTTCAGGTCCTCAACGCCGAAGGCGCTGCAGAGCATTTCCACGCGCACCTGGACGTCCTCGTGGACGGCAAGCCGGTCGCCGTTCCGGCGGACATCGGCTTCAGCTTCACCCCGGCCGGCCAGCCCAACGGGATCTCCGCGCTGCACAGCCATGACAAATCCGGGATTATCCACATCGAAGCACCAACCGCCGGCGCCACCTACACGCTCGGGCAGTTCCTCACCGAATGGGGTGTCCTGGACGGCACCGACCCAACGCCAGGAACGCCACACTCCGCCCAGGACGGCTGGAGCGTGGCCGTCAACGGAGTTCCGCACGGCGGGAAGATCTCCGATGTGGTCCTAAAAGCCCACGACGAGGTCGTCCTGTTCCACGGCGCGGCGCCAGTCCCGGTCCCCGCCACGTTCACCTTTCCGGCAGAGCTGTAGCCCCCTCACCGGCGGCCGCCAACAAGACCCCCATGTGCTCCGCGCGCACATAACAGTGTGGCCGCCGGACACAAAAAAGCGTGGCCCCGGCAGTCGTTGCCGGGGCCACGCTTTGAAGGCGTTATGAAAAGCCGGTTACTTGGCGGAGTCCACCAGCGCAGAGGCGTTGCTCGGCGTCGTGGCGAACTGGCTGGCGAGTTCACGGACCACAGCCTTGAGCTCCTGGCGCAGGACCTCGGGGTCGATCGAAGAGGAAGCCAACACCGAACGCTCCATCTCCACGGCCTGGGCTACCGCTTCCTTGCCGCGCTCAGTCAGCGAGACCACATGGCTCCTGCGGTCCGAGGTGCTCCGCACCCGGGCGATATGGCCGTGGGACTCAAGCCGGCTGAGCGTCTTGCCCATGGTCTGGGCCTGGACGCGGACATACTGGGCGAGCTGGGCCTGGGTCATGGGGCCTTGCGCAGCCAGCACCTCTATGGCGATAACACCGGCGTGCGTGAGTCCGATGGCGCCAAGTTTTTCGTTCCAGGAGTGTTCAACGAGGCGCGCAGCAGTGGACAGGAGGCGCCCTGTGGGCCAGTGATCCATATCAGGCATAGCAGCCAGTATAACCAAGTGCCGATTAGCACTCGCCCCACCCGCTTACTAGGCTGTTGTGTCCCGCCCGCAACAAGGAGAAAAACAATGGCTGAAAGACTCGTTACCGGCGACAAAGCACCCGCATTTACCTTGCAGGACTCACGCGGGAAGGAGGTCAGCCTGGACCCGGCCTCCGGCCGCTCCACCATTGTCTACTTCTATCCGGCAGCGTCCACGCCCGGGTGTACCAAGGAAGCCTGCGACTTCCGCGACAGCCTTGCCTCCCTGCAGGCCTCCGGATACGACGTCCTGGGCATCTCGCCCGACCCCGTCGAAAAACTGGCAAAATTTGCGGCGAATGAAGCCCTGACGTTCCCCCTGCTCTCCGATGCGGACCACGCAGTGGCCGAGGCATACGGCGCCTGGGGCGAAAAGAAGAACTACGGCAAGACGTACCAAGGCCTGATCCGCTCCACCATCGTGGTGGATCCCGACGGCAAGGTTTCCCTCGCACAGTACAACGTCCGGGCGACCGGACATGTGGCCAAGTTGCGGCGGGACCTCAACCTGGACGCCTGACCACGCCGCACCTGCCGGACCACCCCGCCGGCGCGACGCTACAATGGACACTGGCATCCCGCCGTCGAATGCCCTGCGTTCCTGGGGGAAGCCTGCGCGCGAGTGGTGAAATTGGCAGACACGCAGGATTTAGGTTCCTGTGCCTTCGGGCGTGGGGGTTCAAGTCCCCCCTTGCGCACACCGCGGATCCCCCGGCTTTGGCCGGGGGATCCTTTGTTTTAAGCCGTCTCCCCCATGCCGGTTCGTGCCCCGAATAGAAAAACTCCACGGATCCACCCATCCACTTCCGCCCACCGGCCGAATAGCCATTGAGACACCAGCCAAGGGCCGGTGCTTACCCCCAAGTCAGACTGCACGCCACGGACACCGCTCCACGGGCAGCAGGCTCAACGATCCAAGGAGTACTGAAATGCAGACCTTCAAGCGCACCACTTTCACCGTCGCAGGCGTTGCAGCGGCCGCTCTGCTCAGCCTCACCGCGTGTGGCGGTTCGGGCAGCACCTCCGGGTCCTCGGCATCTTCGGCGCCGATGTCCTCCGCCCCCAGCTCCAGCATGGCCTCACCGTCATCCAGCGCCATGGCCAGCTCCTCGGCCGGCAGCATGGACCCGGCAGCAAACCTGGTCGGCCCCGGCTGCGCCGCTTACGCCCAGCAGGTTCCCACCGGCGCAGGCTCCGTAGCCGGCATGGCCCTGGATCCGGTGGCCGTCGCCGCCTCCAACAACCCCATCCTCACCACGCTGACCGCGTCGGTATCCGGCAAGCTCAACCCCAAGGTCAACCTGGTGGACACCCTCAACGGCGGCGAATTCACTGTCTTCGCACCGGTGGATGACGCCTTCAAGAAGATTGACGCCGCCACCATCGACACCCTGAAGACGGACGATGCCCTGCTGAGCAAGATCCTGACCTACCACGTTGTTCCCGGCCAGATCACCCCTGACAAGATCGCCGGCACCCACGCCACCGTCGAGGGCGGCTCCGTCACCGTCACCGGCAGCGGCAACAACCTCAAGGTGGACAACGCCAACGTCATCTGCGGCGGCGTCAAGACCAAGAACGCCACGGTCTACCTGATCGACTCGGTGCTGATGCCCAAGTAGCCCTCACAGGCAACAAGCGTTCTTCGACCAAGCCGGGTTCCACTGGTTATCCAGGGGCCCGGCATTGGCGTGTCCGGATCCGGGCAGTGCCCGGGTCGTGTCCATTAGACTGGATCCCGGCCCGCAACCGGCGGAGCCGGCAGGATCCAGAGGTGATAAACGAGTGCCCAGCAGTACATCGCGGCGGACTGCCCTCAAGGCCGGCGCCGTCCTCATGGCGCTGGGCGTGACATCATGCACAGGCACACCGGTTCCCTCTCCCACGCCCGGCCAGGACAACTCCACGCCCGCGGAACCGGCAGCCACCTTCAGCTTCGGAACCGCCGCCCAGCCACTGGGCCTTGACCCGGCATTGTCCAACGACGTCGAGTCCCAGCGCATCACGCGGCAAATCATGGAAGGCCTCGTGGGAGTTGACCAGACCACGGGAAAGCCCACGCCCCTGCTGGCCACCGAATGGAACGAATCCAACGAGGGCCGCACCTACACCTTCAAGCTTCGTACCGGCGTTACCTTCCAGGACGGGACCCCGTTTAATGCCGACGCCGTCTGCACCAACTTCAACCGCTGGTTCGCCTTCTCCGCCGAACTGCGGAAGCAGGCACCGGGCAGTTCCTTCAAGGGGGTCTTCAAGGCCCACTCGGACGAAGCCAGCCTCTCAATCTTCAAGAGTTGCACCGCCGTGGCCGCGGACACAGTGCAGATCGACCTCACGCAGCGCTTCACGGCGTTCCTGCAGGCATTGACATTGCCCGCCTTTGCGATGGCCTCCCCCGCCGCCCTCGCTGCCGGCAAAGCCGACGTGCTGGACCAAAACCGTGGCGGCCAGGCCTTGTCCGTTTTCGCCACCAACCCGGTCGGCACCGGCCCCTTCACACTCGCTGCCTGGGGCAGCGACAACGTGACCCTGTCCAGCAACAAGACCTACTGGGGCGACCGCGGGCAGATCGCCACCATCAACTTCCTCGCCTACAACTACCCGCAAACCCGCCTCCAGGCCCTCCTGGACGGCAAGATCGACGGCTACGACGCCGTGACCGTGGGGAACTTCGACCAGCTGGTCAAGCGAGGCAAGCAGATCGTCCAGCGCGACCCGTTCTCCGTGATGTACGTGGGCATGAACCAGGACATCCCGGTGCTGCAAAACCAAAAGATCCGGCAGGCGGTGGAGCTTGCGATCGACAAGGAAACGCTGATCCGGAAGTTCTTCATCGACAACACCGCCAAAGCGACGCAGTTCGTCCCGCCCAAGATCAGCGGATTCAACAACGATGCCCCGGCACTGGGCCATGACCCGGAAAAGGCCAAGAGCTACCTCAAGGACGCCGGCTACGCCGGCGAGGAACTCAAGTTCTACTACCCCCTGAACGTCACCCGGCCCTACCTCCCGACCCCCGAAAAGGTCTACGCCGAGCTCAGCCGCCAGCTCACCGCCGTCGGCTTCAACATCCGGCCCGTCCCGGTGGACTGGGCCGATGGCTATCTCCAGAAAGTCCAGTCCCCCGGCGACCATGCCCTGCACATCCTCGGCTGGAACGGCTCGTACTCGGATGCCGACAACTTTGTCGGCCCGCTGTTCGGCGAGAAGAACGGCGAATTCGGGTACCAGGATCCGCAGGTGTTCTCGAAAATCAACAGGGCCCGCGGCCTGCCGGACGGCAAGGAGCGCGATGACTTGTATCACACCATCAACACCCAGATTGCGGCGACGGTGCCGGCCGTTCCCATCGCCTTTCCCATCTCCGCCCTTGCCCTTTCGGACCGGGTCCTGAGCTACCCGGCGTCCCCGGTCTTAAATGAAGTTTTTACGAAGGTCCAACTAAAGCCTTGACGGGCCGGTCCAATTTCAGTATGTCGGCTGCCCGGGGATATTCTGTGACAGCCAGAGCCGCTGCAATCGGAGACTGATCGTGACTTTCATTTCCAAGACCCCACATGCCGACGTTGTCCTGATAGGCGGCGGCATCATGAGCGCGACGCTGGGGGCATTCCTCAAGCAGCTGGAGCCGGACTGGACCATCTCGCTGTTCGAACGGCTGGACCAGCCGGGGCTCGAGAGCTCAGATCCCTGGAACAACGCGGGGACGGGCCATGCGGCCCTCTGCGAACTGAACTACTCCCCCGCAGCTAAGGACGGCTCGGTAAGCCCCAACAAGGCGCTGCTCATCAATGAACAGTTCCAGCTTTCCCGCCAGTTCTGGTCCCACTTGGTGGACAACAACCTGATTGGCTCCCCCAAGGGTTTCATCAACACCGTCCCGCACATGAGCTTTGTGATTGGCGAGGACCACACCCGGTTCCTGAAGACGCGCTACGAGGCCCTGAAGCCGCACACCCTTTTCCGGTCCATGGAGTACTCCGAGGACCACGCACAGATTGCCAAGTGGGCGCCACTGATCGTCAAGGGCCGCGACCCCAAGCAGCGTGTCGCGGCTACCCGGGCAGCTGAAGGAACTGACGTCGACTTCGGCGCGCTGACCCGTGAGCTCACCGGCTACCTGGGGAACAACGGCGTCGAAATCAACTATGGCCATGACGTCACCGGCATCTCCCGGGCGTCCGACGGCGGCTGGGACCTGACGCTGAAGCACCCGCGTTCCGGAGAGCACGGCAAGATCCACGCCAAGTTCGTCTTCGTCGGCGCCGGCGGCGGCGCGCTGCACCTCCTCCAGGCCTCGGGCATCCCCGAAAGCAAGGGTTACGGCGGCTTCCCCGTCTCCGGGCAGTTCTTCCGCTGCACGGACGAGACCATCGCCGCCCAGCACAGCGCAAAGGTCTATGGCCAGGCCTCGGTTGGCGCCCCGCCCATGTCCGTACCGCACTTGGATACCCGCTACGTCAACGGCAAGCGCTCGCTCCTGTTCGGACCCTACGCCGGCTTCTCCACGAACTTCCTCAAGAACGGCTCCTACCTGGACCTGCCGCTGTCCATCCGCCCGGGCAACATCATCCCGATGCTCGCCGTGGCCAAGGACAACATGGACCTCACCGCGTACCTCATCAAGGAGGTTGCAAAGCGGCACGACCAGAAGGTCGAGGCCCTGCGCGAGTACTACCCCGAGGCAAAGGGCGGCGACTGGGAACTTATCACCGCCGGCCAGCGTGTGCAGATCATCAAGAAAGATCCGCAAAAGGGCGGCATCCTTCAGTTCGGAACCGAAGTGATCGCCGGCCGCGACGGCTCCATCGGCGCGCTCCTGGGCGCGTCGCCCGGGGCTTCGACCGCTGTCCCCATCATGATTGAACTGCTGCAGAAGACGTTCCCCCGGAATTTCAAGGGCTGGCAGTCCAAGCTCAAGGACATGATGCCCGGTTACGGGGTCAAGCTGGATGAAAATCCGGACCTGGCCGCGGAGCTGGAACGGGCCACGGCCAAGTCCCTCCAGCTGGAGAGCGTTTCCGCCAGCCATTGACCCTGCCGGGGCCAGCGGCTGGCACCCAGGGCATGTACCAGTCACTAAACCCCCAGGAGAGCATCCATGTTCCGGCTGGCGCACCTTTCCCTTGCCAACAGGGCCCTGATCGCGCTGATCACTGTCTTTGCTTCGGTCTTCGGCGTGATCACCATGTCCTCGTTGAAGCAGGAGCTCATCCCGTCCATTGAGTTCCCGCAGATCACCGTGCTCAGCTCCATGCCGGGCGCGTCGCCCGAGGTCGTGGACAAGCAGGTCAGCGGCCCGCTGGAGAAGGCACTGAACGGCGTGGAGGGGCTGGAATCCACCTCCTCCACGTCACGCACCGGCGTCTCGCAGATCACCTTGGTGTTCACCTATGGTTCCAACCTTGACCGGGCCCGGAACCAGATCGACCGGGCGATCTCCAACGCCAAACGGACGCTTCCCAGCGATGTCCAGCCGCAGGCCATCGCCGGGAGCATCAGCGATTTCCCCATCGTGTTCCTCGCGGTGTCCTCGGACAAGTCCCTGAGTGACCTGAACGCTGACCTGCAGCGCCTGACCGTGCCCCGGCTGCAGAAGATCGACGGCGTCCGCAGCGCCGACGTGACCGGTGGCGCGTCCCAGCACATCGAGATCCTGCCACGCACCGATGCCCTCGCCGCCGCGGGCGTGGGCGTGACCGCGATAAAGGACGCCCTTTCCAACAACGGAGCCCTGGTCCCGGCCGGAACCCTCGAGGACCAGGGAAAGACCCTCTCCCTGCAGATCGGCAGCCCGGTGGATTCCCTTGACGCCATCAAGGCCCTTCCGCTGGCCGGGGCGAAGAACGCAGCGACCGTCGGCTCGGTGGCCGACGTCTCGCTCAAGGACGACGAACGCACTTCCATCACCCGCACCAATGGGGCCGAGACCCTGGCTGTTTCCGTCACCAAGAAACCCGAGGGTGACACGGTGGGGATTTCCCATGCGGTGCGGGACTCCCTGCAGGATCTCCAGGCGGAGCTGGGCTCGAACGCAAAGTTCACACCTGTCTTTGACCAGGCACCGTTCATCGAAAAGTCCATCAAGGACCTCACCACGGAAGGCCTGCTGGGGCTGGGATTCGCGGTCGCGGTCATCCTGCTGTTCCTGATGTCGGCGCGTTCCACGCTGGTCACCGCCGTCTCCATCCCGCTGTCGCTGCTCATCACGTTCATCGGTCTTTCGGGCACGGGCTATTCGCTGAACATCCTGACCCTCGGCGCACTCACCATCGCGATCGGACGCGTGGTGGACGACTCGATCGTGGTCATCGAGAACATCAAGAGGCACCTCAGCTACGGCGAAGAAAAGTCGACGGCGATCCTCACCGCCATCAGGGAGGTGGCCGGTGCCATCACAGCCTCCACGCTGACGACGGTGGCCGTGTTCCTGCCGATTGCCTTCGTCGGCGATCTGGCCGGCGAACTGTTCCGGCCGTTTGCCCTGACCGTCACCATGGCGCTGCTGGCGTCGCTGCTGGTGTCCCTGACCATCGTTCCGGTGCTCGCCTACTGGTTCCTCAAAAACCCCAAGGGCGCCCCGGACGGAGCACCGGCCGGTTCCGCCGAGGCCCGCCGGATTGCCGCGGAAGCCCGAGCCAAGGCGCACGACGCCGAGCAGCGCAGCCGCCTGCAGCGCGGCTACCTGCCCATCCTCCGGTCCACCCAGAAACACCCGGTCATCACCCTGGTGGCCGCCGTCCTGGTGCTCGTCGCCACGGGCGCCATGACGCCACTGCTGGCTACCAACCTGCTGGGGAACTCGGGACAGAACAGCCTGACCGTGCGCCAGGTGCTGCCTGCCGGAACCAGCCTCGCGGACACCAGCGCCGCCGCCATCCGGCTCGAGGAGGTCCTGCGCGGCATCGACGGCATCAAAGACGTCCAGGTGACGTCGGGCAATGCGCAGGCCGGGTTCGCCGCACTGACCTCCACCGGGTCCTCGAACTCCACTTTCACCGTGGTCACTGACGAGAAGGCCAACCAGGAACGGCTCCAGGACACCGTCCGGACCGAGCTGGCCAAGGTGCCTGATTCCGGCAAGATCTCCGTTGGCACCCAGCAGGGCGGCTTCGGTACCTCGTCCACCGTGGACATCACGCTGAAGGCCGCCACCAGCGCCGACCTGCAGTCCGCCAGCGACACCATGGTTGCCGCCATGTCCGGCGTTCCCGGCACCAGCGAGGTGGCCAGCAACCTGGCGGCCAGCAACCCCGTGGTGCAGGTGAAGGTGGACAGGGCAAAGGCGGTGGCCGCAGGACTGAACGAGCAACAGGTTGCCGGGGTCCTGGCTTCCACCATCAGCCCCATTCCCGCGGGGACGGTCCGCATCGACACCAATGATTTCCCGGTGCGGATCGGCCAGGGCACAAAATTCACCAGCATTGACGCCGTCCGCAACATCCCGCTGCCGGCTGGCGGCAAGCCGGTAACGCTGGGAAGCATTGCCTCCGTGGAGCAGGTGGACGTCCCCGTCTCCATCACCGCCAGCAACGGTGAGCGCACCGCCAAGGTGTCCATTACGCCGTCGGGCTCCAACCTGGGTGCCGTGAACACCGAGGTCCAAAAGCGCCTGGCGGACGTCCAGCTGCCTGCCGGCGTCACCGCGACGATCGGCGGGGCCACCACCCAGCAGGCGGACTCCTTCCGGCAGTTGGGCCTGGCCCTGCTGGCTGCCATTGCCATCGTGTATGTGATCATGGTGGCCACGTTCAAATCCCTCATCCAGCCGCTGATCCTGCTGGTATCGGTTCCCTTCGCGGCCACCGGTGCCGTGGCCCTGCTGCTGGTCACGGGAGTTCCGCTGGGCCTGCCGTCGCTGATCGGCATGCTCATGCTGGTGGGCATCGTGGTGACCAATGCCATTGTGCTGATCGACCTGATCAACCAGTACCGCCAGCCGCGTGACGGCCGGCCGGGCATGAACGTGGCGGATGCCATTACCAACGGTGCCCGGCAGCGCCTGCGCCCCATCCTGATGACGGCACTCGCCACAGTCTTTGCCCTGACTCCCATGGCCCTGGGCCTCACGGGCGGGGGCGGTTTCATCTCGCAGCCGCTTGCCGTTGTGGTCATCGGCGGCCTGGTGTCCTCCACTGCACTGACCCTCATCCTGGTCCCCGTGCTGTACCGGCTGGTGGAGGGTCGCCGCGAAAAGAAGGCGTTGCTGAAGGATCTTCAGGCCCGGCCTGAACGCGGCCCGGGGTCCGACGTCGATGCCGGGTTCAAGGACTGGACCACCGGGCAGATGCCCAAACTCAGCGGCCGCCGCGCCGCCCCCGGGGGCGCCGAGTAGCAACAGCGTCCCTTCCTGATGCCCGTACCGCCCAGCGGTGCGGGCATCAGCTTTTGAATGCCCGCCTGCGAACGCACGCGGGAATATTCTCCGCGTCGGGGCGTTACAGGAGGCGATAGATGCAAATGCATCTAAATTGGTTTACACTTAAACCAAGCCGGAAAGTCCAGCAACGGAAGGGCACATCATGCAGATCGGTGTTTTCAGCGTCAGCGACATCACCACGGACCCCACAACGGGCCGCACCCCCACCGAGCAAGAACGCATCAAGGCCTCGGTGGCCATCGCCAAGAAGGTCGAGGAGATCGGCATGGATGTCTACGCCCTGGGCGAGCACCACAACCGGCCCTTCTTCTCCTCCTCACCCACCACAACGCTGGCCTACATCGCAGCGCAGACCAACCGCATCATCCTCTCGACGGCCACCACGCTGATCACCACGAACGATCCCGTAAAAATCGCCGAAGACTTCGCCATGCTCCAGCACCTGTCCGATGGACGCGTGGACCTCGTCCTGGGCCGGGGCAACACCGCCCCCGTCTATCCCTGGTTCGGCAAGAACATCCAGGACGGCGTGGAGCTGGCCATCGAGAACTACAGCCTCCTGCGTAAACTCTGGGACGAGGACACCGTGAACTGGTCCGGCAAGTTCCGTACCCCTTTGCAGAACTTCACGTCCACGCCCCGGCCGCTGGACGGTGTGGCGCCCTTCGTGTGGCACGGCTCCATCCGGACGCCGCAGATCGCAGAGGTGGCCGCCTACTTCGGTGACGGTTTCTTCGCCAACAACATCTTCTGGCCCAAGGAGCACTACCAGCAGCTGATCGGCCTCTACCGCGAGCGTTACGAGCACTACGGCCACGGCACGGCAGACCAGGCGATCGTTGGCCTGGGCGGCCAGTTCTTCATGCGGAAGAACTCCCAGGACGCCGTAAAGGAGTTCCGCCCATACTTCGACAACGCTCCAGTGTATGGCCACGGACCTTCGCTGGAGGACTTCACCTCGCAGACTCCGCTGACCGTGGGCAGCCCGCAGGAAGTCATCGAGAAGACCCTGACCTTCCGCGAGTACTTCGGCGACTACCAGCGCCAGCTGTTCCTGATCGACCACGCCGGCTTGCCGCTGAAGACCGTGCTGGAGCAGCTGGACCTGTTCGGCGAGGAGGTCCTGCCTACGCTGCGTAAGGAATATGCAGCACGCAAGCCCGCACATGTTCCCGAGCCGCCCACCCACGCCGGGCGGGTCGCCGCGCTGCTGGCCGCCCAGGACGCCGAAAAAGCCACCTCGGAGGCATGATGGCCGGGCAAGGATCCGACTCGCCGGTCCGGCTGGCGGCCGAAACCTGGGAGTCACTGTTCCGGGCGCAGGTTGCGGTGATGCGCAAGCTCCAGTCCGGGCCGGCGTTCCGGAAACTGGCACTGAACGAATATGACGTGCTGTTCACGCTCTCCCGCTGTCCCTCCGGCTGGCTGCGGCTCAACGAGCTCAACGACAACGTCCTGTTGAGCCAGTCCAGCCTCAGCAGGCTGGTGGAGCGGCTCGAGAAGCGCGGCCTGGTGGCCCGGATGCCGGCGCCCGAGGACGGCCGCGGAGTGCTGCTCAAGCTCACGGACGAAGGGCGGGAGCTGCAGAAGGAGATCGGCCGCGAGCACGTCCGCGACATCTCGGCACTGGTGGCTCCCGCGCTGACGGCGGCAGAGCAAAAGGAACTCAGGCGGCTCACCGACAAGCTGCGGGCCTCCTTGGGTACCCTTCCCCGGTAATCCCGACGCCGGGCAGCCGGGTCCGGCGTCAGCCCAGCGCCACCAGCCGGGTCGGGTCTTCAACCGGCAGCTCGCCGTTGACCACGGCCGTGATGCGCAGCTGGGTCAGGGTCAGGCTGCCGCCCACGGTGGACAGGAACGCCGTGTCCGACGAGTCCCGGCCCGCGGTGATCCGGAGCATTGATTCCCGCGGGGCAAGCCCCGTGGGGTCGATGACGTGCCAGGCACCCTCCACGTAGGCTTCCGCCACCGCATGGAAATCCATGGGGCTGAGGCCTGGGGCGTAGACCGCCGCAAGGCGGGCGGGGATGTCCTTGGAACGGAGCAGGGCGATGGCCAGGTGCGCAAAGTCCCGGCACACGCCGCGGCGGCTCAGCAGGGTCTCCACTGCCCCGTCCGTGCCCCGGGAGGAACCGCTGATGTAGCGCAGCTCCCCGTTGACCCAGTTCCGGACCGCGTGCAGCAGGGCGGCCCCATGGATCCCGCCGAATTCGGCGTAGGCGGTGGGCAGCAGCCGGTCGGATTCCGCGTAGCGGCTGGGGCGGACGTAACGGATCCGGTCGGCCAGCTCCGCTTCTTCGGGAACGGCGCGTCCGGACACCGTGGCGGTATATTCCACGGCAACCTCGGTGGGTTCGTCGAACTCCATGTAGTGGAACCGGCCGCCGTGGTGGTCGGACACCTCCGTGAGCGGCACGTCCGCACCGCCGGCCGTGACGGACAAGGATTCCGCAAAGGACGAATAGCCGCTGTTCCTCGCCGCGGCAATGGCCATGGCCACTTTGGTATGGGCGGTGGTCCTGAAGGCCAGGCGTGCGGAAACAGAGCGTTCCATGTCTCTCCGGGGTGTTGGGGGTGGACGGCAAGTCGCGGTCCCCGGCAACGGGTGAGTGCGGGCAGCGGGACTAGTTTTTGACCTTCAGCGACATTAGCATCCGCTGTACGTTGGCGAAGTCGGAACTGTCATTGACATACTGGGCGGCCTGGGCGAGGGTGTCGAACGGCATCGCCGGGGCCACTTTCTCGTCCGGCGCGAAGGCCTTCAACGACACCACGTCGCCAAACGAGTAGTCGCCTTTCCCGGCCGGTCCGCGCACCACGTTGCGCAGCTCGCACGCCTGCCCGTCGCTTCCGCCCACCAGGTTGGTGATGCCGTAGGAGCCAAAGTAGCGGTAGCCCTGGATCACCCGGTAGACCATCCGGGGCTGGATGGTTCCTTCCCCGCCCTGGACAGCGAGGTCGAAGGGCACGCTGCTGATCACCGTGTAGGGGTGCCTGGCGTTGTCCGGACAAGCGCCGGAAGACGGCGGCAGTCCCGTCCGCAGTGCGGCGACGTACGTCCCGTCGGGCTTCTTGACCTCGATTTTCAGGCCGCCGGGGAGCACGCCTTCCTCCGGCGCCACCGACTGGGCGATCCAGTCCTGCGGCAGGTCGAAGCTCACGGTCTTCGCCGGGTCCGAGAAGGTCTTCCAGGAGGACGCCGTGGCAGCGCCCTGGCGTTCGGAGGGGGTGGCGGACGAAGAAGCGGAGGCGCTGCCTGACGCGCCCGGCGTTGCCGTTGCCGCCCCTGATCCGGTGGTTCCCGAGGCGTCCGGCTGCGCCGTCCAGCCCGGTCCACTGCCGGCCTGGGGTCCCGAGCAGCCCGCCAGCAGGAGCGCGGCGCCCAGCAGGGACATCCGGGAAAGAACGGTCAATGGTGCCTTGCCTGTCATGGCAGCCAGCCTAACCGTGCCGTGCCGCCTTCCGTGGCTGGCGCGGCAGGTGTTTCCGGGCCACCGACCGGTTCCACCACCGGGGCACCCGGCCTGCGTGTCGCCGTCGGACGTTACCTGCCTTGGCCGGGGACTAGGCTGGAGGCTATGGCGGAAGAGCAGCACGGCACAGCCGAAGAGAATCCTGCGGAAATGTCCGCCCTCGACATCGCCGACTGGCGGCTGAGGACCTTTGCCCTCTACGACAATGTCCGCAAAATCTCGGCGGAGGACCCGGCCGAGGCGCACTCGTACTGGCGCCACCAACGCGACCTCATGTTTGCCACCCACCCTGCGTCCGCGCTCACGGCAGCGGACAAGGCACGCTTCTCCGGGCTGAAGACAGCGGACTACGATCCGATCTACCGGTTCCACGTCCCGCTGACCAAGGAAGGCGCCGGCCGGCAGATGAGCGTGGACACCGGAACCGACGGCGTGGTCAATTTCGTGCGCCTGGGCACGTTCGACCTGCCCGAGATGGGCCAGCTTGGGGTCTGGAAGATCCACGGCTACGGCGGCGGCATCTTCGTCCCGTTCCGGGATGCGACTGCCGGCCAGCCCGGTGGAACGTACGGGGCCGGCCGCTACCTGCTGGACACCATCAAGGGCGCGTTCCATGGTGTGCAGGGAACCGGCCCGGACGCCATGTTCGTTATCGACTTCAACTTCGCCTATAACCCCTCCTGCGCCTACAACGAGGCCTGGGCCTGCCCGCTGCCCGGGCCGTCCAACCGGCTGGCAGTGGAAATTCCCGTAGGAGAGCTGTACTGACCATGGTTTGCTCCCCCACGTACATGTGGCATGCCCTGTTCCCGCTGGACAGCCCGCGATCCCCGGAACCCGGCGCCAACAGCGCCCCCGGTGGGACCGCGTGAGGGACGGTACATCCGCCCCCGCCGTCCAGGAGACGCCAACCCGCCGTCTTCCCGCCACCAGGCACTACCGCGGAGTCCTGCGCTTCCCGGTCATCCGGCAACTGCTCCGCTTCACAGGGGTCGGCATCATCTGCACCGCCGCCTCACTTGGGCTGTACGCACTGCTGCGTCCGTGGCTGGGCGCGCAGTTGGCCAATGCGGTGGCCCTGGTCCTCACGTCGCTGTTGAACACGGCCTTGAACCGGCGGCTGACGTTCAAGATTGCCGGTGGACAGCGGCGCACCCGCGACCACCTCAACGGCCTGGTGGTGATCGTAGTGGCACTGGTAATCACGGGCAGCAGCCTGGGCGTGCTGCACTGGTTCAACCCGGACGCCACCGTGGGGGACGAACTGGTGGCAACCACCCTGTCCGGCTTCCTGGCCACCGCCGTCCGGTTCAGCATGCTGCGGCACTGGATCTTCCGCCGCGCACGGCACCGCTGACCCGATGGCACGAATCCGCTAGCGTCCCTGGCCCGCGCCGAGGTTTTTGACACTGGCGACGGCGCCCCTGACGGCTGCGGCGGCCTGGTCCAGTTCCTGCGGGGTTACCGATGCGTCGAAACTGAAGCGGACGGCGGTCTGGGCAAGCTCTGCGGAGAGTCCCAGGGCAGTGAGGACCGGTGAGGGAGCATCGGAGCCGGCGGCGCAGGCCGAACCGCTGGAGCACACCACGCCGCGGCGTTCCAGCTCCAGGAGGACGGATTCGCCGCTGGTGCCCGGGAAGCAGAATGATGCCACCGACGGCAGCCGTTCGGCGGGATGGCCGGTGAGGACGGCGTCCGGCACGGCGTCCAGCACCGCTGCGATGAACCGGTCGCGCAGGGCAGCCACCCTCTCCCGTTGCTGTTGTTGTCCCGCTTGGGCCAGGGCGAGCGCTGTGGCCAGGCCCACCGCACCGGCCACGTTCTCCGTGCCTGAACGGCGTCCGCGCTCTTGGCCCCCGCCGTGGACCACCGGTTCGAGCCTGGTGCGGCTGCGGACGTAGAGCATCCCGCACCCTTTGGGAGCACCCAGCTTGTGCCCCGAGATGCTCATTGCGTCCACACCCAGGGCCTTGGTGTCCAGCGGCAGCCAGCCGGCTGCCTGGACGGCATCGGTGTGGAACGGGATGCCCTGGCTGCGGGCCAGTTCCGCCAAGGCCTTGATGGGCTGCACGGTACCGACCTCGTTGTTGGCGTACATGACGCTGACCAGGGCTGTTCGCGGTCCGAGCAGCGCGGCGAGGGCATCCGGGCTGACCCGGCCGGACGTGTCCACCGGCACCACGTCCACCGTAAACCCGTGGAACCGCTCAAGGTAACGGGCGGATTCCTCCACGGCGGGGTGCTCGACGGCGCTGATCACCACCCGGTCCAGTCGCGGGTTTGCGGCCTGCCGGGCGAGCGCGATTCCTTTGACGGCAAGGTTGTCCGCTTCCGTCCCGCCGGAGGTGAAGACCACTTCCCCCGGACGGCAGCCCAGGACGGCGGCCGCGGCGGACCGTGCCCCGGCCAGTGCCGCCGCCGCAGCCTCGCCGAGCGTGTGGTGGCTGGAGGGGTTCCCGAACCCGCCGGTGAGGCACGGCCACATGGCGTCCAGCACCTCGCGGCGGACGGGCGTGGTGGCGGCGGCATCAAGGAAGATCACGGGTCACCCGGCAGTCAGTTCGACGTCCAGGCCCAGGTCCAGGGCGGCCACGGTGTGCGTGAGGGCCCCCACCGAGATGACGTCCACGCCGGTGGCGGCGATCGCCGCGACAGTCTCGAGGTTGACGTTGCCGCTGGCCTCCACCAGGGCACGTCCGGCAACCAGGGCCACTCCGGCCTGCAGTTCCGGCACCGTGAAGTTGTCCAGCATGATGGTGTCCACCCCTGCCGCGAGGACGGGCTCGATCTGGTCCATCCGGTCGACTTCCACTTCGAAGTGGGTGGTGTGTCCCAGCTGTGCCTTGGCTGCCAGCAGGAGCCCGGTGAGTTTGGCAGGGTCTCCGCCCGTCATCACGGCCAGGTGGTTGTCCTTGGCCAGGACGGCGTCCGAGAGGCTGTACCGGTGGTTGGAGCCGCCGCCGCACCGGACGGCGAATCGTTCCAGGACGCGCAGGCCGGGGGTGGTCTTGCGGGTGTCGGTGATGCGGGCGCGGGTGCCTTCCGTGAGCCGGACGAACCCCGCGGTCTTGGTGGCGATCGCGGACATCCGCTGGACCAGGTTGAGCGCCACGCGTTCGGCCAGCAGCACCGAACGCGCGGATCCGCTGACCCGGGCCAGGTGGGTGCCGGCCGCGAACGCCTGGCCGTCCGCCAGGAGCAGCTCCACCCGGGTGGCAGGGTCCACGAGCTCCATGGCGTCCCGGAAGACGGTGGCGCCGCTGAGGATGCCGGGGACGCGGGCGTTGAGGACGGCGGTGGCGCGCGCTCCGGCGGGGATCAGGAGTTGGGAGGTGATGTCCCCGGAGGGTGCGTCCTCGGCGAGGGCCCGTTCCAGGATCTCCCGTACGGGGGCCGCCGGAAGGGTCAGGTCGAGGGGACGCACGGCAGGGGCGTGGTCGATTACGGCGGGTTCAGTCATGGAGCAGGCTCGCTTTCGGGCGCGGAGGGCAGGTGTTCTCAGGTTCGGCGGCTTCATCGCTGCGGTAGTGGGCGCCCAGCGATTCGGTGCGGTCCAGCGCGGCGGCCACCAGCAGCCGTGCGGCCAGCAGAAGGTTCCGGTCCTCAGGCACCACGGGGTCAGCAGAGGAGGAGCCGGCATCAGGACGGACGACGGCGGCCCAGGACTCGAGCGTGGCGGCAGCCTCCCGCAACAGATGCCCGGAGCGCAGCACGCCGGCATGGGACGTCATGAGGCGGCGAAGAGCGCCCCGCGAAAAGGGTTCCCCCACCTCCCCAGCCCCGCCGAAGCTGGACGGCTTATTTCCGCCTGGCCCACCTGAGCGATCCGCCGTTGGCCCTTCCAAAGTGGCACCCATACCGGACCGAAGCTCGGCGCCTGGGGGTGCTCCGGAAGCGAGCGTCAAGGGGAGGCCGCCCGCGGCCGAGACAGCGAGCGGAGGAGCGCCGTCAGGCGCCACCCAAGCCCCGTCGTCGAGGTCACCGAAGAGGAAGTCTTCAACAGCGCGGCGGCCGAAGACGAGTCCCTCAAGGAGCGAGTTGGACGCCAGCCGGTTAGCACCTTGGACGCCCGTGCACGCAACCTCGCCGGCGGCGTAGAGGCCGGGGACACTGGTGCGGGCGTTGAGGTCGGTGGCCACCCCGCCCATCCAGTAGTGGGCGGCGGGGGCGACGGGGACCAGTTCGCGGGTCCAATCGATGCCGGCCTCAAGGGTTTTCCTGGTGAGGGTGGGGAACCGCCGGCGGAGGAAGCCCTCGCCCTTGGCCTGCTCGATGGCGCGGGCGTCAAGGTAGACGTGGCCGTTGGCGTCGCCGAGCTTGGCCAGGTGCAGGGCGATGCTGCGGGAGACGACGTCGCGGGGCGCGAGCTCGGCGTCGGGATGGTAGGCCTGCATGAAGCGCCTGCCTCCGGCGTCCAGCAGGGTGGCCCCTTCGCCGCGGACCGCCTCGGAGATCAGCAGCGGACCGTCCAGCCGGCCGGGGTGGGCGGTGGCGGAACTGACCAGGCAGGTGGGGTGGAACTGGAAGAATTCGAGGTCTTTCACGGCTGCGCCGGCGCGGACGGCGAGCGCCAGCCCGTCCGCCGTGGCCACGGCCGGGTTGGTGGTTTGGGCGAACAGCTGGCCTGCTCCCCCGCTGGCCAGCAGCACGGCATCGGCCGCCAGGACGGCCGGCCGGCCCGCCTGGAGGTATTCGACTCCGCTGACGCTGCCGCTTGAGATGACCAGGGCGGTTGCCTGGGCTTGGGAAAGAATGCGGAGCGTGCCCCGGTCACGCCGGTCCCGGACCGCCTGGATGAGCGCAGCGGCCACCCGCGCACCCGTGGCGTCCCCGCCCGCATGCAGGATGCGCGGGGCACTGTGCGCGGCTTCGAGCCCAAGCGCCGGGCTGTCGTCGTGCGCGGCGTCAAAGCGGACACCGTACCGCTGGAGCCCGGCGATGTCCCCGCGCGCCTCGGTGCACATCAGCCGGACGGCGGCCTCGTTGCAGTACCCTGCCCCGGCGCGGAGGGTGTCGGCGATATGCGCGGCAACGGTGTCCCCGGGCGACGGTTCGGCGAGCACCGCCGAGATACCGCCCTGGGCGTACCAGGTGTTGCTGTCTTCCAGGGCGCCTTTGGTCAGCAGCACCACGTCCGTACCGGCGTCGGCGGCGAGCAGCGCAGCGTAGAGGCCGGCGATGCCGCTTCCCACGACGGCGAGGCGACCCGCAGGCGTGCCGGGCTCGCGGGTCATTACGGCCTCGCAGCGAGCATGCGCTCGAGTGCCGTCCTGGCGTTGGCCTGCACATCCTCGTCCACGGTGATGCGGTTGACGATTCGGCCGGCGACCAGTTCCTCCAGGACCCAGGCTAGGTAGCCGGGGTGGATGCGGTACATGGTGGAGCAGGGGCAGATCACCGGGTCCAGGCAGAAGATGGTGTGCTGCGGGTATTCGGCGGCGAGACGGTTCACCATGTTGATTTCGGTGCCAATGGCGAACGTGGTGGGCTCGGTGGCGGCCGCGATGGCTTTCTTGATGAAGTCGGTGGAGCCGGCTGAATCGGCGGCGTCCACCACCTCCATGGGGCATTCGGGGTGCACGATGACCTGCACGCCCGGGAAGTCGGCCCGGGCCTTTTCGATCTGCGCCACGTTGAACCGCTTGTGCACGGAGCAGAAGCCGTGCCAGAGGATCACCCGGGAATCGAGCAGTGCCTGTTCGTCGTTGCCGCCGAGGTCCTTGCGCGGGTTCCACATGGGCATCTGGTCCAGGGGAACGCCGAGCGCCTTGGCGGTGTTGCGGCCCAGGTGCTGGTCGGGGAAGAACAGCACCCGCTGCCCGCGCTGGAACGCCCACTCCAGGACTGTCCTGGCGTTGGAGGAGGTGCAGACGATGCCGCCGTGTTCGCCGCAGAACGCTTTCAGGGCTGCGGAGGAATTCATGTAGGTGACGGGGATGACCGGAACCCGGCCCTCGGCGTCGGGCTCGGTGCCGAAGATTTCTGCCAGCTGCTCCCAGCATTCCTCCACGGAGTCTTCGTCCGCCATGTCCGCCATGGAGCAGCCGGCCGCGAGGTTGGGCAGGATGACGGCCTGTTCCGGGGTGGACAGGATGTCCGCCGTCTCGGCCATGAAGTGGACCCCGCAGAAGATGATCGCTTCCGCCTCCGGCCGGGTCAGGGCTGCGTTGGCGAGCTGGAACGAGTCACCCACGAAGTCGGCGTACTGGACCACCTCGTCGCGCTGGTAGAAGTGGCCCAGGATGACGGCACGCCCACCCAGGGTGGCCTTGGCCGCCCTGATCCGTTCACCCAGTTCGGCATCGCCGGCCAGCTTGTATTCCTCCGGCAGCTGGCCCTGGCGTGGCGTGGAGGCGGGAGCGGGGTCGGCGCTTGATGCGCCCGGGCCGTATGCCGGGATGCCTGCAAGCGCCTCGGCGAGGTCGTAGTCCCAGGGACCTTTCGCCAGTGCCGGGCTGCAAGTGCTGCGGTCCGCGGCGGCGCCCTTTTCGGCTTGTTCGCGCGTGATCAGCTGGATTGCCGTATTGACGCTGCTCATGGTGTGCTCCTGTTGTCTGGGTCAAGGCCTGGCCGGCCGGTGTAGCGGTAGAGGCGTGGCGGACGGTGCTTGCCGCCCTGGAGGTATTCCCCGGTTTCTTCGATTTCCGGGGTGGACTTGAGTTGGCGGCGGAAGTTGGCGGGATCCAGCTGGCGGTCCAGGACGGCTTCATAGACTTCGCGGACCTGGGCCAGGGTGAAGTACTCCCCCAGCAGGTGGTAGGCAATGGAGCCGTAGGCGAGCTTGTTGCGCAGGCGCCAGAGGGCGTAGTCGACGATCGCGTTGTGGTCGAAGGCCAAGTCCCCCAGGCGGTCGGCCCGGAACCACCTGACGTTCTCGGACTCGTCCGCGAGCGCCGCTTCCGTGGGCTGGACCAGGGCCCAGTAGACGATCGAAACCACGCGCTGGGTGGGTGAGCGGTGCAGGCCGCCGAACGCATACAACTGCTCGAAGTAGCTGGGGCTCAGTCCCGTGGTTTCCCGGAGGTTCCTGGATGCGGCGTCCTGCAGCGACTCGTCGTGGCTCAGGGGCCCGCCCGGCAGCGCCCACAGGCCTTTGAAGGGTTCCCTGATCCGTCGGACCAGCGGCAGCCACAAGGTGGGACGGCCCGAGGTGGCGCTCGGGCGCAGGGCGAAGATCACCGTGGAAATGGCGAGCGACGGCGGCGCGGCCTGCCGCTCGGACACGTTGGCTGAGCTGTAGTACACCGTCACACCCCCTTCCACCACCCCGTCCTCGGGGCCCGAAATCCTAGTTATGGTCACTTTGACCAAAACTAATTTTACGGCCAGCCCGACGGAAAAGGAAATGTTTCCGCGCCGGCGGCCCAGGCGCCGCAGCGTCCCCGGGAAGCCGCAACCTGGTGCAGGGACGGGGCGCGCGTTTTTGGCCGGCTGCCGGAAGCGGTAAATTCAAGTGGTCCCACAAGGACCTCCGGCCCACGGGACCGGACCCCGAACCAACCCCAAGAAGGTTTACCGCCCCATGACGATGAAGTCCGCCCCGACCACATCCACCACAGCGCCACCCAAGGCTCCGGCAGGCCACAGCATGAAGCCGCGCCAGCTCACCATGATGGGGCTGGGCAGCGCCATCGGTGCCGGATTGTTCCTGGGATCGGGCGCCGGCGTGCAGGCGGCCGGCCCGGCGGTCCTCATCTCCTACCTGGTGGCGGGGACCCTCATCATCCTGGTGATGTGGGCCCTGGGTGAGATGGCAGCCGCGAACCCGAACAGCGGAGCGTTCTCGGTCTACGCCGCACGCGCCCTGGGCCGCACCGCGGGAGCCACCATCGGGTGGCTTTGGTGGCTGCAGCTGGTGGTGGTGATCGCGGCCGAAGCCCTGGGCGCGGCCGGCCTGCTGTTCTCCGTCTGGCCCGTGGTGCCGGTCTGGGCGCTGGCACTGCTGTTCATGGTGGTCTTCACCGGAATCAACCTGGCCGGCGTCCGGAACTTCGGCGAGTTCGAGTTCTGGTTCGCCATCCTCAAGGTGGCCGTCATCGTCCTGTTCCTGGCGGTCGGCGCCGCCTTGCTCCTGGGCCTGCTGCCAGGCGTCGAGTCCCCCGGCGCGTCAAACCTCACCACCAACTTTGCCCCGCAGGGACTGGGCGGGGTGGCGTCGGCCCTCTTCGTGGTGATCTTCGCGTTCGGAGGCACGGAAATCGTCTCCGTCGCCGCGGCCGAAACCGAGGATCCCCAGCGCAGCGTCGGCAAAGCCATCCGGACCGTGGTGTGGCGGATCCTGGTGTTCTACATCGGCTCGGTCTTCGTCATCGCCGCGGTCCTTCCGGCCACGTCCGCGGGCCTTGCCTCGCCTTTCGCCGGAGTGCTCGACGCCGCCCGGATCCCCGGCGCGTCCACCGCCATCACCCTGGTGGCCGTCGTCGCGCTCCTCTCGGCACTGAACGCGAACCTCTATGGCGCCTCCCGCATGGCGTACTCGCTGGCGCGGCGGGGCGAGGCGCCGCACCTCCTTGCCCGACTCAACGCCGCCGGCGTCCCCATGCTTGCCGTTACGGTCTCCGTGACCTTCGGCTTCATCGCCACTGTGCTGGAGCTGCTGTTCCCGGAACGGGTCCTGCCCGCGCTGTTCCAGCTGGTGGGCTCTACCTGCCTGGTGGTGTGGGGCAGCGCGCTCGTGTCCCAGCTGATCCTGCGGCGCCGCGCCGACCGGGACGGGGCAGCGCTGCCGCTGCGGATGAAGGGATTCCCGGGCTTGACCATCCTGGGACTGGTCCTGCTGGGCCTGATTTTCGCCGTCGGCTTCAGCGCCGAGGCCAGCCGGGCCCAGCTCCTTGGCACCTTGGCCCTGATCACCGGCATCGCGCTGGCCTGCGCTGCAGCCGCCCGGCTCACCAGCCGGAACGGTGCTGCCAGCAGGTAGAGTGAAACTACCTTTCCAAGGAAGACGCACCGACGCGCCGGGTCCGCCTGGGCGCCGTACCTGATGAGGAACTGACAGCATGAGCGGCAGGCACACCGGACAGCAGCAGGCGCACACGGTCGAGGGCACCGACCCGCAACTCTTCGTGGCGGTGCACGAGCCGGCGGAGGACGCCGGGCTCCGGCCGGTGCTCCTGCTGCACGGGTTCTCCTCCTCGTCCAAACTCAACTGGGAGGACACAGGCTGGGTGGCCGCCCTGCTGGAGGCCGGGCGCCGGGTCGTCACCGTGGACCTTCCCGGCCATGGCCGCAGCGGCGCCCCGGAAGACCGGGACTCATACTCCCCCAGCAGGATCAGGGCGGACCTGCTTCAGGCAGCGTTCGACGCCGGTGCGCGGCCGCTGCACGACGGCGATCCTTCCAGCGGCCTGGACGTGGTGGGATATTCCCTGGGTTCCCGGCTCGCTTGGGAGTTTGCCGCAACCCAGCCGGAACTCGTCCACAGGCTGGTGCTGGGCGGACCCAACAATACCGACCCGCTGGCAGCCTTCGATCTGCGGGCCGCCCAGGACTACCTGGCGGACGGCACGCCGATCGCTGACGAATCGACGGCCCAGCTGCTGAAGATGGCGCTGCTGCTGCCGAGCAACAACATCTTCGCGTTGTTGTCGCTCGTGGAAGCCATCAAGGCGGAGCCCTACGACCCCGCCGAAGCGGTGCCCCACGTACCCATGCTCCTGGTTGCCGGGGACCAGGACGAACGGGCCGGCACGCTGCCCCACCTCGCAGAACTGGCGCGCGGAGCCGGGTCTATGGCCGAGCAGCTGCTCCTGCCGGGCCGGAACCACACCAACGCCATCACCAGCAGGGCCTTCAAGCAGGCCGCCATTTCCTTCCTGGGTGTGTAGCCACCGGCGGCACCCGGCCGCCCCACGGGCTTTCGTTCACACCGGGCCTGGCCCGCGGGGAGGGACAGATGCCGACGCGTTTTGAAGACCGCACGGAAGCGGGGGTGCGCCTGGCTGCCGCGCTTTCAGCGTTCCAGGAGCGGCCCGGTACCGTGGTCCTTGGCCTTGCCCGCGGCGGCATCCCGGTAGCGGCGGCCACAGCACGTGCCCTCCACCTTCCCTTGGGTGCTGTCCTGGTGCGGAAGCTGGGGATCCCCGGCTATGAGGAAACCGCCTACGGTGCCCTGGCCTGGACATCCGGAAGGATCGTCCGGCTGATCAACAAGCCCCTGCGGGAGCGGGTCCTCCAGCACGGCGTTCGCCGGGAGTGGCTGGATGGCGTGGAGGACCGCGAACGCAGCGAAATCCTGCGCCGGGCCGCCCTGTATCCGGGAACCGGCATGGACCTGGCCGGCAAGGCCGTCCTGCTCGTGGATGACGGCCTGGCCACCGGCGCCACCATGCGGGCCGCCGTCGAGGCCGTGCGCGCCGGCGGTGCGGCAACCGTGGTGGCCGCAGCTCCGGTGGGCTCCGTTGACGCCGAGGCCTCGCTGGAGCGCGTGTGCGACGCCGTCATATGCCTGCACCTGCCGGGAAAGTTCCGGGCCGTGGGCAGCTTCTACCGGCACTTCGGGCAGCTGACCGACGACGACGCCATCACCGCGCTGCGACAGGGACCGCCGCTGCCGCACGCCGCAGGCCCGGAGCAAAGTCCGGGCCTGCGGAGCTGAGGACCGGCGAGCCGGCCACGCAACAGTGTTAGTGGTGGCTGCTGACGCCCAGCGGCCGCCCCTTGGTTTCCTTGGCCAGCACCACGCCGAGGGCGGAGATGACGCACAGGACCATGATGTAGATGCCGATCGAACCGGCCCACTTGGTGGACTGCAGCAGGGACTCGGCGATGGTGGCGGCAAAGGCCCCGCCCAGGATGGCGCCAAAGGCGTATCCAATGGAGATGCCGGAGTACCGCACTTCGGCCGGGAACATCTCGGCGTACATGGCGGACATGGGGCCGTAGGAAAGGCCCAGGCCAACGGTCAGGACGAACAGGGCCACCCCGTACAGGACAATGTCCTTGGTGTCGATCAGCGCGAACATGGGGATCATCCAGGCGAACACGATGGCGTAGCCGATCAGGAACGTCTTGACGCGGCCGATCCGGTCGGACAACCAGCCGCCCACCAGCGTGAAGATCAGCCAACCGAAGGACGCCAGGGTGGTGGCGAGCAGGATCTGCGGGGTCGGCATCTTCAGGGTCTTGGTGGCGTAGGAGATGAAGAAGGCGATGAGCAGGTAGCCGGCTGCGTTGTTGCCGATGAAGATCATGGTCGAGTAGAGGACGGGCTTCTTGTGGTTGCGGACCAGTTCACCCAGGGGCGCCTTGCTTTCCTTCTTCCGCAGTGCCATTTCCTGGAAGACCGGGCTCTCGGCCACGGCGCGGCGGATCAGGTAGCCCACCACGATCAGCACGATGGACAGCAGGAACGGCACCCGCCAGCCCCAGGCTGCGAAGTCTTCCTTGGACATGCCGGTGTTCAGGAAGAACAAGAGGCCGGTGGCCAGGATCATGCCCACCGGGACACCGATCTGCGGGTAGGCGCCGAACAGGCCGCGGCGGTTCAATGGTGCGTGCTCAACGGCCATCAGCGCGGCCCCGCCCCATTCACCGCCTGCCGAGAAGCCCTGGATGATCCGCAGCACGATCAACAGGACTGGGGCCCAAGCCCCGATCTGCGCGTAGGTGGGGAGCACGCCGATCAGTGCGGTGGCCGCACCCATCATCACCAGGGTGAAGACCAGCATGGCCTTGCGTCCCAGGCGGTCGCCGAGGTGCCCGGCAATGACGGCGCCCAGGGGTCGGAACAGGAAGCTGATGCCGATGAGGGCGAAGGACAGGATCTGCGCCAAGCCCGGGTTGGACTCGTTCAGCGGTGCAAGGAACAGCGGCGACAGCAGCGTCGCGGTCAGCTGGGCAAAAATGAAGAAGTCGTACCACTCGATGGTGGTGCCTACGAGGGTGCCCGCGAGGACTTTGCGCTCTTCAGTCCGGCTGCTGGGGCCGGCGGGTGTGTCCACCTTGGAAGGTGTGGTCATTTAAACTCCATTGTTTTTATTGGGCAGCGGTGCCGCCCGGACGCCTCAGGATTACCGACAGAACGGTCAGTTAGTTAGCAGGGTACTACGAAAACGTGATGCGGGACACGGAAGGACCGGCCTGGGTGGGGCCCGCCACCAACTGCGTGTTCGATAATGGAACTCACTGTTCGTATAGAGGACAATACAGTCACGACGCGGCGAGGACAAGGGTCCTGTGCCCGCAGTTTCGGCAACCTAGGATGGACACATGACTCCTCCCGCCGCAGCGCAGGCCGGAGCGGCCCTGCCGCAGGCTTCCCCGTCCCAGACCCTGTCGCGCGGTATCCGTGCCCTCGAGATCCTGGCGGCCGCTCCGGGACCGTTGACCATCGCCGAGCTTGCGGACGCCATGGGTGTCCACCGCTCGGTCGCCTACCGGATCCTGCGTACCCTGGAGGACCATTCGCTCCTGGTGCGCGACGATGCGGGCCGGGTGCAGCCCGGCCCGGGCCTCGCGGTCCTGGCCCGCGGCGTCTCCCGCAACCTGCAGAGCGCCGCGCTTCCTGAGCTGACCCAGCTGGCAAACTCGCTGAACATGACGGCCTTCGTGGCCGTGTGGGACCACCATGACTGCATCACCCTGGTCACGGTGGAACCGCGGCACTCCGGAGCCACTGTGGCCCAGCACCCGGGAACCCGGCATCCCATCAACGCCGGGGCACCCGGGATCGCCATCCAGTCCGCCCTGACGGAGGCCGAGTGGAACAGGCTGGGGACCGGGATTCCCTACCGTCCGGAGGCCACCGAGGCGCGCCGGAAGGGATACTCCGCCAGCCATGACGAGGTCATCGCCGGAGTTTCCTCCCTGGCGGCGCCTGTCCGGGTGCCCGGCGGCCGGCCGGCCGCCCTCGCCGTCGTCTACATCCGGTCGGCCCACGACCCCGAGGCCGTGGGTACCGCCATTGCCGAGAGCGCGGCACGGATCGAGAGCCAGCTGGCCTGAGCCGGTGGACCGCCGGCCACGGGTTCGGCCGTCAGCGCCGCCGGCGGAGTGCGACGGCGGTCCCCGCACCAAGCAGCGCCAACGCTGCGGCCGCGCACACCGGGACCAGGAACGCCGCGCCGGCCCCATGGATCTGGGCCAGCTGCCCGCCAATGGCTGAGCCCACCGCCGTACCGGCGACAATGCCGCTGGCCAGGCCGGTCATCACGGTGCCCAGGCGGCCGGCGGGAGCCAAAGTGCCGCCGACGGCAAACACCGTGACCATGACCGGCCCGACCGGAAGCCCAAGGACCAGCAGGACTGCCGCCATCATGGGCAGGGACGATGGCAACAGCAGGAGGACGGCAAGCGCGGCCATGATGACTGCGCACACCACCCAGCGCAGGGCCAGGCCTGCCTTGCGCGGCCAGTAGGCGACCGAGAGCGCAGCGGCCGCAGAGCTTAGGCCCATGACCGCGTACAGCAATCCCGCGATCTCCGCACCCGCCAGGCCGGCGGAGAAAGCACTGAGGGCCGCTTGGGTGGACCCAAAGAACGTGCCCATGCAGACCATCGCCACCACGGGCAGTGCCACGGCCAAGGGCAGCTTTCGGGATGTCTCAGCGCCCGCGCCTTTCCTGCCCCGGGCGTGCCGGGTGACCGGCACGGCCCGATGGGTGGGGTGAACGGCAAACGCCGGGACAAGCGTGATGGTCAGGGCAGCGGCCAGGGCCAGCGGCAGCCAGGGCGCCACCAGGCTGGCAAGCGCCCCCACGAGCGCGGGCCCCAGGACAAAAGTCACTTCGTCAGCAGTACTTTCGTAGGAGAGCGCGGTGTCCAGGTCGCGTTGGCCGCGGACGTCGGCGCCGGCACCGGCCGCGGCACTTGTCAGTGACATCCACCGGACCCTGGCCAGCGGACCCACCTGCGGGCACGTTGCTCCGGCCGCAAAGGCCGCTGCCAGGACTCCCAGCGGGAATCCGCCGGTTTTTCCGGCGGCAAGGGCGGCCAGGACCAGCACCAGCACGGCCACTGTGTTGAGCACTGCCGATACCAGCAGCACGGGGCGTTGTCCACGCCTGTCGGCCAGTGCCCCAAGGAAGGGAGCGCCCAGTGCCGAGCCAATGCCTACTGCACCGGCGGCCGTCCCTCCGACGGCAAAGGAGCCGCTGACGGAGGTCACCAAGGTCAGGGTGCCGACGGTCAGCATGGCCAGCGGCAGCCGCGCGAAAAGTCCCAGCGGAAGAAAAGTCTTGCCGGCAAGTTCGGGGAGGCGCGCGAAGCGGCCTGCTGCCGTTCCACCGGAATCCCGGTCAGAGTCGTCCCTGGCGGAAGGGCCCGTGCTTCGGGCCGGAGCGTCGCGGGTGGTTGAAGGGGTGGTATGAAGTGTCAATTCCGGGCTCGTTCAATCCATGCGCATCGTCCCTCCTCCCGATGCGCGCAACCCGGTAACGCGGTCCAGTATATCCGCCGGGGTCAGGAAAGTGCGTCCACGCTTTCAGATATCCGCAGCGTGGAGCCGTTCCGGCTCTTGAGCACCTGCAGTTGGGTGCCAATCCGCTGTTTCATCTCGGCCACATGGCTGACCAGCCCCACCACGCGGCCGCCGTCGCGGAGGCCTTCGAGGGCGTCCATGACTTGTTCAAGGGACTGTTCATCCAGGCTGCCGAAGCCTTCGTCAACGAACAGGGTCTCAATTTCAACGCCGCCTGACTCCTGCTGGACCACATCCGCCAGGCCCAGGGCCAGCGACAGCGACGCCATAAAGGATTCGCCGCCGGACAGTGTGGACGTGTCGCGGCGGAAGCCCGTCCACTGGTCCACCACTTCAAGGCCCAATCCCGATTTGGCACCGCGGGCCGCCTTGGCATCGGTGTGCTGCAACAGGTAGCGGCCATCGCTCATGGCCACCAGGCGCTCCGATGCGGCATGGGCGACCTGTTCCAGCCGCGCGGCCAGGACGTAGCTGTTCAGGCTCATCCGGTAGGTGTTCTCCCCCCTGCCCGCGGCCGCTTCGGCCAGCCCGGCGAGCATCTGTGCCCGCTCGGCCGGTTCCCGGGACGAGGACGCCAGGTCCTCATATTCCGCCGCTATCGAGGTAAGGGCCGCCAGGCACCGGCGGGCCAGTCCTGCGGCGAGATCAGCCTCCCGGGCGTCATGGTGAGCGGCAGCAGCCTGGCTGCGGAGTACCTCGAGCCGTTCATCGTCGGGTAGGAAGCCGTCTCCTGCTTCGGCCATGGCCAGCACCAGGTCCTCCGACTCGAACAGCCCGGCTACCCGGGCAGCTTCTTCCCCGGCCGTGCGGACCTCAGCTTCGAGTGCTGCCACTTCCGCAGCTCCCAGCAGTTGGCTGCGAACCTCGGCGGCAGAGGCGAAACCCGCCCCCGGCAGGGCAAGCTCGAGGTTCCCCTCCGCTTCGGCGGCCTGCGCCCTGGCGGTGTCCAGCCGTGATTGCGCTTCAACAGCTTTGTCCAGGACCGCCACGGCGTCTTCAAGGACCCGCAGCCGCCGGTTCAAGGTGCGGTGGTTTCCGCGCAGGCCGGCAAGGGCCCCGTCCAGTGCGGCAGCCTGTTCGGCCAGGTCGGCGAGCAGGACAGCGGTGTGGGACAGCTCAGCCTCCGCGTCTGACAGCGCGGAGCGGGCCTGTTCGATACCTGCATCGAGTGCCTCCAGCCGTTGCCGCTGTTCCTGGAGCTCTTCCGCGGCCTGTTCGGCGGCCTCTGCCGCAGCCAACGCCTCCTCGGCCCCTGTGCGGGCCTCGGCCACGGGGATGGTCCCGCCTTGTCCGGCGAGGACGGCCACCGTTTGCTCGGCTTCGGCGCGTTCGGCGCTGACAGCGCTGTGGGCTGCCTCGGCCGCTTCATAGGCGGCATGGGCCTCTTCCTCGGCCTGGGCCAGCGACGGTCCTTCCGTGCCGGATCCCGCCGGCGCCGGATGTTCTCCGCTTCCACAGACCGGGCAGGGCTCACCGGCCACCAGTTTGGCGGCAAGCTCGGATGCGGCGTTGGCGAGCCGGACCTCCCGCAGGTCCAGCCACCGGCCTTTCGCCTCCAGCAGGCTTTCCCGTGAGTCGTCGTATCGGGCGTTCACGAGGTCCCGGCCCTTCATGGCCGTCCCGTACCGCCGGACGACGTCGAGAAGTTCCGTGGCAGCGGCCGCCTCCTTGCGGCGGAGCGCGGCGTCGGCGGCACGGGGCCCCAGCTGGCCCATGGTTCCGGCCAGCAGCTCCCGGTCCGCCAGCAACTGCGCAACCCGGCTTCCCAGCGTCTCCACGTCCAGCCTGAGTTCGTCCTGCCTGCCGGCCAGGCTGCGGTGGCGCCCGTACAGCTCCTGCAGCCTCTGCTCATCCGGCAGCCGTGCTTCGACGACGGCCAGCAGCGACCGAAGCCGGGCCAGCTCCTGGGCGGCCCCCGGCACGATTTCCGCCGTATTGTGGCCTGCGGAGCCCTTGTGGGTTTGCACCGGCGGCACGGCGGCTTCATCCGCGCCCAAGTTGAGCTGGGCGAGTTCGGTATTGTCCGCGGCAGCCATCCTGAGGAGGGTCATGGCGGCCTCAGCGGCGCCCCCGGCGCTTTGCACTTTGCCGGCCGCCGCATCCACCGCGCGCAGCTGTCCCTGGAGGACTACCGCCTCGCGGTGCCGGCCCAGCCGGGCAGCGAGTTCTTCCTGCCGTGCTGCCCCGTCCTTCACGGCCTGCTGCCGCACGGTGGCCGCTTGGAGTTTGCGGGCCCGCTCGTGCCGTGCGGTTTCCCGTTCCACGTCACTGCGGCGTTCCTGGCTGAGGGATGTCGCGCCCGCTGCGTGCTCCGTGAGCTCTGCCAGTCGCGCAGCAACAGCGGCCTGCAACCAGCCAAGCCTGCCGGCGGTATCCTCTGGCGCCGGTGCCTCGTCCTGCGGGAGCTGGAGCGGCGCGGCCTCGGCTTCGGCACGGGCCGCCAGCATACCCAGCTGGCCGACCAGGGCGGCAACGTCATCCCTGGCCGCGGCGGCCTGGCGGGACAGTTCCTGTTCCAGGGCTTCAAACCGCTGCGTCCCGAAGAGTTTCTGCAGCAGGTCAAGGCGGTCCGCAGCTTTGGACCTGAGGAACGCGGCGAATTCCCCCTGCGGCAGCATGATGACCCGGGTGAACTGTTCACGGTCCATGCCCAGCAAAGCCATGATCTCTGCTCCGGCCTCGTCATTGCGGGCAGATTTTTCCACCCAGGTTCCGCCGACGCGTTCACGGAGCAGGGTTTTGGCCTGCTGGGTGGTGAAACCGTTCCTGCCCCGTGCACTGGGCTTGTCCCATGCGGGCGAGCGGGTGACCTCGAAGCGGCGCCCCTGGGCGGAGAATTCGCAGGTTACGGCCGGCTCCTGGCCGGGCTCCGCATGGTCGCTGCGGAGCCGCTTGCCGTCCTGCCGGGCACCCGGAACGGATCCGTACAGGGCAAAACAGATGGCGTCGAGGACGCTGGTCTTGCCCGCACCGGTAGGCCCGTTCAGCAGGAACAGGCCGTGGGCGCTGAGCCGGTCGAAATCGACGTCTTCTGTTCCGGCGAACGGGCCGAAGCCTGAGATGCGCAGATGGTGGATCCTCACCGCGAGGCCTTCCAGCAGGCGGACGTTCTCCAACGCGGCGGCGAGCGCCTCTTGTTCATCCTGGTCCGCGCTGCGCCCGCGCACGTGGTCCAGGAAGCCGCAGCACACGGCGAGGTCGTCCGGGGCATGGGCAAGCCTGCTGCTGTAGCTTGCCTGGTCCGGGTCGTTCCCGCCTTGCGGGTCGAAAGCCAGGACCAGGGTCTCAGGGAACCGCGCACGGAGCCGCTCCATCGCCCGCACGGGACGCTGGGCATCAGTGAGGGTGACCTGGCAGTAGGCGGTCTCGGCCCAGGCATGCCCGGGCTCCTCAAGGAGCTCGGCCAGGGTGCCGCGCAGCACGGCAAGGGTTCGCGGGGCATCCCACTGCATCTCCTGCACCGAGGTGACTCCATCCGGCTCCAGGTCCACGAGCCAGGCACCTTTCCGCTGCGTGGACTCGGAAAAGGAATAGGCCAGCGGGGAGCCCGAATAGCGCACGCGCTCAGACAGCGCCTGGCGTCCGTGGAGATGGCCGAGTGCGGTGTAGCTGAATCCGTCGAACAGGTCCAGGGGAACGGCACCCACGCCGCCGATGCTGAGGTCCCGCTCGCTGTCCGAGCTGATGCCGCCGCTGGCGAAGGTGTGGGCCAGGACCACCGAATGGACGGTGGCGGCGGTTGTACGCCGTGCGATGTCGGCCCGGATAAGGGCGGTGGCCGCCCGGGTCACGTCGAAGTGGCTTGCCGTTTCCACGCCCAGCTGGTCGGCAACGAGCCGGGGTTCAAGCCAGGGAATGCCGTACAGGGCCAGGACGGCGTCCCGGCCCGCGGCGTCCTGCCCGAGCGGCAGCAGCAGTGGATGGTCAAGCTCAGCCACCTTGGTGCGCAGGTGGACTCCCCCGCGTTCCAGCAGCCGTGAGGCGAAACCCAGCCGGATTGCGGAGTCGTGGTTGCCACTGGTGATCACCACCTTGGCTCCGGCGGAGGTGAGCCTAACCAAGGCGTCATCGAGCAAGTGGACCACGTCCACCCCTGGCAGTGCCCGGTCGTAGACATCGCCGGCAATCAGGACGACGTCGATGCGCTCCCGTTCCACCGTTGCCACCATCTGGTCGATGAAGGCCCGCTGGGCGTCCAGCATGCCAACGCCGTGGAAGGACCGGCCCAGGTGCCAGTCCGAGGTATGAAGTAACCGCATATAACTACGCTATCGGCAGCCACTGACAGTGGCGGAAACCGCCGCGGCCCGGACTGATCAGGATCGCTTGCCCTCGAAGAACTCCTGGGCCTCGCTGACGTTGCGTGCCTGCCCCTCCGGTGCGGCAGTGCGTGCCGCCGAAGGGTTCGGCTCCGCACCCGGAGCGTCGGCGTCATCGTCGATCCGGGACTGGACCGGCGAAGACCCGGCCCCGGCGTCCCCGCCACCTGCTTCCACACTCGCGTCGTCGTCGTGGTCGGCAGCGTCCGCCGCTGCGGCGCTGTGCGGGGCGTCAGCCGTGCCTGAAATCCGGAACACCAGGCCTGCGATGGCGGCGCCGGCCAGCGGGGCCACCAGGAATACCCACACCTGGCCCAGCGCCGCACCGGAGCTGAAAACGGCAGAGGCGAGGGCCCGGGCGGGGTTGAAAGGCAGGTTGCCGACGGACTGGCCCACCTGGAGCAGCGCCGCGAAGGACAGGCCGACGGCAACGGCGGCAACCGTCCGGCTGCTGCCCTCCACGCCGGCGTTATCGCGCAGGCCGCCGTTGTCCCGGCCGGCAGCGCCCAGGAAGATTGCCACGATGATTGCGGCTCCCAGCAATTCCAGCAGCACAACCGCGGCAAGGGGTGCCTGGATGATGGAATGGTCGCCGAAGCCGGCGGCCACCGTATCGAAGGCGGTCCGGCTGTCGGGAATGCCGGGCAGGGTACGCAGGATGCCGAACAAGGCAAGGGCACCCACCAGGGCGCCCACGAGCTGGGCGGCGGCGTACGCTGCGGCCGCCCCGGCCCGGATCCGGCCGGCCAGGAGATGGCCCAAGGTGATGGCCGGGTTGAAGTGGCCACCGGAGATATGCCCGAAAGCGAGCATGGCGGCCGTGATGGCGAGGCCGGCAGCCAGGGCCGCGGGTACCGGGCTGGACTGCGGAATGCTGAACAGCGGTACGCCCAGCCCGGCCACCGCCAGGAAGAGGCTGCCGAAAGCCTCGGCTGCCAGGCGGGGCAGCAGTGCCCGGCTGGCGGGATCCGTGCCGCCGGGCTGCAGTGCGTCGCGGGCTGGGACAGGGGTGCTCATGGCTGGACCTTTGCTCGTCGGGTGCTTTCTGGGGTTGCGGAGCCGCCCCGGCCGGCAGGGGCGGCGGGCAGCGCAGGCAACCCGAGCAGTATTCCAGCCGAGTCTGGGCGTTTGCTGGACACCTGCTGTCCACACCCGCTTCCCGGTTCCCCACCGCCGGACGCGCCCCCAACCGTTCGGAGTGCGTCCGGACGGTAAATTTGTCTCCATGAGCATCGACCACGGCACGCCCAATCCCCAGTCCCGGATCCACGGCTCCCTCTTGGGCGGGGCCCTGGGCGACGCGCTGGGCTACGCCGTGGAGTTCGATTCCATCGACGAGATCCGCCGGCGGTTCGGCGCCCACGGCCTGACAGACTTTGAAGACCTCTCCGGCCCCTGCCATTTCTCCGACGACACGCAATTGACCCTCTACACCGTGGACGGCCTGGTGGAGGCGCTGGAGTGGGCCAACTCCGGTGTGGGCGCGGACGTGAATGCGTGCGTCTGGCTGGCCTACCTGCGCTGGCTGGCCACTCAGGGCATAGACGCCGGGCCGTCCGCACCGGCTCCCCAGCCGCGCTGGATCGACGGCAACGACGTGCTGCGGCAGCAGCGCCACCCGGAGCAGGACTGCATCAGCGGCCTGGCCACCGGTGAGATGGGAACGTCGGTGCGGCCCGTTAATCCGGACTCGAAAGGTGCCGGCACGGTGATGCGCTCGGCGCCGTTCGGGTTGATCCCGCACATCTCGCCCGAGGCGGCCTATAAGTTGAGTTCCGATGCCGCGTCACTGACCCACGGCCACCCGGCAGCACGCCAAAGTTCCGGTGTCTTCAGCCTCCTGATCCACCGCCTGGTCGCCGGAGAGGAGCTCCGGGAAGCCGCCGCCGCCGTGACCGCGCACGCGGCCACCATCCCGCACGTGGCACCGGAGCTGCCCCACCGGCTTGAAACGGCCCTGCGGCTCGCAGACACGGCAGTTCTTCCGCCCGAGGAACTGATCCAGGCACTGGGCGAGGGCTGGTTCGCGGAGGAGGCTCTCGCCGTCGCACTCTACGCCGTCCTCGCCACGCTTCCGCCCGGGGGCGCCCCGGTGCTGCCGGAACAGCACTTCCGGGACGCCATGGCCGTGGCGGTGAACCACAGCGGCGGCAGCGACACCGCCGGCTCCCTGGCGGGCAACATCCTGGGCGCCTGGTACGGCGAGGACTGCCTGCCCGCCCCATGGCTCGGCGCCTTGGAAGGCCCGGAGGTGGTCCGTGGGATGGCGGATCAGCTGGTGCGGGTTACGACCGGCGAAGGCTGATGTTGCTGCAGGCCTCGCAGACATCCTCGGGGATCACTCCGCGGCGCTGCAGGAAGCCGAAAATCGTGCAACCCAGGCAGAATCCGGCAAACGCTTCAAGCGATGCCGCGACTACCAGGATCCCCAGCAGCAACCACGCTGCCAGGCCCAGGCCGGACGCGAAGAGCAGCAGGGCGGCCGTGGAGACGGCCGCGCCGATGCCCTGGGCAAAGCGCTTTGGCGGCCCGGGAACGAGCTTCACCTTTCCCAGCCGCGGGGTGATGACCTTCACGGAGAGGACGGCCAACGGTGAGATCCGCGGGCCGAAGAGCAGCCGCAGCCAGAACCCGACGGCGATGGCCAGCAGGCCCCACACGGAACCAGTCACTGCCGTGACCACCGAGAGCAGTACCACCAGGGCGGCCGTGGTGCGGGCCGCGTACTCGTTGACCGGGTTGGGGAAAGCGAACAAGGAGCTCATCACGCCAGGCTAGGAGGGTAGCGCCCGGCGGCCAAGATTTGTTGCGCCCGATGAACCCCGGAGGATACCGCGAGGCCCCCTCAGGCGTTGAGGGCCGGCGCGAAGGCATCCGCTCCAGCGGGTTCGGTGCGGGCGTTCAAGCGGGCCCCGGGGACGGCTGCACTGCCCACCATCTGCAGGAACTCGCCCTCGGACAACACCTCGATGGCCTGCCCGCGGTCATGGAGCTCCAGGACACGCCGTGCCTTCCCGGTCAACCGTCCGGAGCGAAGGTCCGAGGCCACAAACCCATCCCCCACCACCAGGACGGTGGTGCGGCCGGTCACCCGGCTCTCGGTTCGGGCACCGTGGTGGGCCGAGCGGAGTTTGGCGTCCGGGCGGCCGATGGAAAGCTGCCCGGTGAATACGACGGTCTGGCCGTACAGCGGGTGGCCGGGCTCGGCGTCGGCGTTTGGTTCGGGATTGAGCCCTTCTTCGGGCCAACCGTACTGGAACCGCCGCACCAGCGCCGCGCCGTTGCCTGAGGCGCCGGACATGGCCGCCAGGCTGGGCTTCGACACTTCGCCGGTGGCGGGATCAAACGCCTGCTGGCGCGGCATGGCCAAACCCAGGGACAGGTACAGTTCGGCGATGCTGTTGGCACCGTTGCGGGCTGCAATGTCGATCAGGATGCCGGCGCAGGCCCGGGCATCCTCCGCAGCATCGTGGTGGTTCACCAGCGGCACGCCCGCTTCCTCTGCGGCAAAGGGAAGCGAATTGGAGACCAGCGAATAGCAACGGCGCGACAACATGACCGTGCAGACGTAGTCGTAGGCCGGGCCCGGCAGCCCTGACACTTCCAGCGCAGAGCGGATGACGCCCAGGTCGAAGGCTGCGTTGTGCGCGGCCAGTACGTCCTCGCCGATGAACGCCCCGATTTCAGGGAACAGCTCCCCGAACCGCGGCTGCACCGCAACGTCGGCAGGGGTGATTCCGTGGATCCGGACATTGTGGTGGTCAAAGTGGTCGTAGCCGGCCGGCGGCCGCATCAGCCAGGAGGCCTCGTCGACAATCTTGCCGCCCCGTACCTTTGTCAGGCCCACCGAGCAGGGGGAGCCCCGGAAGCCGTTGGCTGTTTCGAAGTCGATCGCCGTAAAGTCCAAACCCACGGCCCCCACCTTACCGCCGACGGCGGCCCCGGGTCGGGAGGGACAGGCCCGGGAGGCGCAGGCCGGTCAAGTACGCTTGAGGGGTGAACTTTCCTGTGATGAACCACCTCGCTGTGTCCATGCTGGGCGGCGCGGGTCCGGTGCAGCCGCCAATGGCCTCCTTCCTGCCCGACTGGCTGAACCCCCAGGTCTTCCTGGCCGATCCGGCGCTCGCCCCGTGGGTGGTCCTGCTGGTATGCGGCATCGTCTTCGCCGAGACCGGCCTGCTGGTGGGATTCTTCCTTCCCGGCGACTCCATGCTGTTCACTGCCGGCCTGCTGGTTGCCACGGGCACCATCAAGTTCAACATCTGGCTCCTGGCCCTGCTGATCGTGGTCTCCGCCATCATCGGCAACCAGGCGGGATACCTGATCGGTTCCAAAGCGGGCCCTGCCCTCTTCAACAAGCCCGACTCCAAACTCTTCAAGCGCGAGAACGTCGAGAGCGCGCACGCGTTCTTTGAAAAGCATGGCGGCAAGGCGCTTATCCTGGCCCGTTTCGTTCCCATCATCCGGACCTTTGTCCCCGTGATCGTCGGCGTGGCGCAGATGAGCAAGCGCAAATTCTTCATCTACAACGTCATCGGTGCGGTGCTCTGGGGTGGCGGCGTGACACTGCTCGGGTTCCTGCTGGGCGACACCGTTCCGTGGGTCCGGGACAACCTGGACATCATCTTCATCGCCATCGTGCTGGTCTCCGTCGTGCCCATCGGCATTGAACTCCTGCGCGGCATGTCAGCCAGGCGCCAGGCGCAGGCCTACGGCACCGACGCCGTCGACGAATTTATCGAGGAGCACGGACCCGAAGCGGAGCAGAAGACTCCGCGCAAGCTCCCCGGCGGCCGGCAGGAATAGTCCGGCCCCACATCCGGAAAAAGGTGCGCACCCCGGCGGGATGCGCACCTTTTCTGTTGTGCGGCGTGCCGCTGCCTTCAGCCCGCTGCTTCCAGGGCTGCCACGATGGCGGGCAGCAGGGCACGGAAGGCCTTGCCGCGGTGGCTGATGGCGTTCTTCTCGTCGGCGGAGAGCTCGGCGCAGCTGCGGTTCTCGCCGGCCGGCTGCAGCACCGGATCGTAGCCGAAGCCGCCGGCACCCCGTGGTTCGCGCAGGAGGACGCCCTCCAGCTGGCCGTACTCCACCACCTCGCGGCCCGGCCCTGCGGTGCCGGCGGGCACTGCCAGGGCAGCCGCGCAGACGAACGCCGCGCCGCGATGCTCATCGGGAACGTCCGACAGCTGGTTCAGCAGCAGTTCAAGATTGGCGGCGTCGTCACCGTGCCGTCCCGCCCAGCGGGCGGAGAAGATGCCCGGCGCCCCGCCCATGACATCCACGGCAAGCCCGGAGTCGTCGGCGATGGCCACCAGGCCGGTGGCCCCGGCCACCGCCCGGGCCTTCAGCAGCGAATTCTCGGCAAAGGTCACCCCGGTTTCGACGACGTCCGGCGCACCTGCCGCCGCAGCGTCCACCACCTGGGTGTCGACGTCGAGCCCGGGCACCTGCCCGCGCAGCAGTTCACGGAGTTCGCGCAGTTTCCCGGCGTTGTGCGTGGCGAGCACGAGCTTGGGTGAGGGTGCACTCACAGGGCGTCCGCCAAGGTTTCGCGCTGGATGGCGGCCAGCTGCGTGGTGCCCAGCAGGGCCAGGTCCAGGAGCTGGTTCAGCTCCTCCCGGTCAAACGGGGCGCCTTCCGCGGTGCCCTGGACCTCGACGAATTTGCCGGAGCCGGTGACCACGACATTCATGTCTGTTTCGGCCCGGACGTCCTCCACGTACGGCAGGTCCAGCATGGGAACGCCGTCGATGATACCGACCGAGACGGCGGCAATGGTGTCGAGGAGTGGCTGGGCGTTCTTGGCGATGAGCTTGGTGTCGCGGGCGAACCGGATGGCGTCCGCCAGCGCCACATAGGCCCCGGTGATAGCGGCGGTGCGTGTGCCGCCGTCGGCCTGCAGCACGTCGCAGTCCAGCACGATGGTGTTTTCGCCCAGCGCCTTGGTGTCGATGATGGAGCGCAGCGAACGCCCGATCAGGCGCGAGATCTCGTGGGTGCGGCCGCCAATCTTGCCCTTGACCGATTCCCGGTCCGAGCGCGTATTGGTGGCACGGGGCAGCATGGCATACTCGGCGGTGACCCAGCCGCGGCCTTCGCCTTTGAGCCAGCGGGGAACGCCGGCAGTCAGGGAGGCCGTGCACAGCACCCGGGTGTTGCCGAACTCGATCAGTGCCGATCCCTCAGCCTGGTTGGACCATCCGCGGGTGATGCTGATGGGCCTGAGCTGGTCGGGGGCACGGCCGTCGGCGCGCACGATGGGCACTGCAGTTGCTTCAGATGTCATGCCTTTAGCTTATCGAGTGCGGCCCGCCGCTAGATCGCGTAGTGGACACCGGCCACTGCCACGGCCACGTCGCCGGGAAATACCGGCCGGGCCTCGGCCATGACGGTGGTGGGCGATGTCCACACCGGAATGTGGGTCAGCAGGAGCCGGCGGGCCCCGGCCACGGCTGCGGTCTCCCCCGCCCGCTTTCCGGTCAGGTGCACGTCCTTGATGCCGTCGTCACGGCCCTCTTCGAAGGCTGCCTCGCACAGGAACAGGTCCGCGTCCTTGGCGGCTTCCTCAAGCCCGGCGCAGGAGTCGGTGTCGCCGGAGTACGTGAGCGTCCGGGTGACGGGGACGCCGTCCTTGCCGGGTTCCACCACCTCCACCCGCAGGGCGTAGGCCTCCTCGATGGGGTGGTTGACGGCGAAGGGCGTGACGGTAAACGGCCCCACGGTCACGGGTTCACGTTCGGTCCAGTTGCTGAAATCGAATTCCTCGTGCATGCCGGGATCCGGGTCCAGGCCGTAGGCGGTGGCCATCCGGTTGGCCGTCGCGGCAGGGCCCCACACCGGGATGCGGCCGCGGCCCCAGCCGCCGGGCTTCCAGCGGATGGCGACGTGCAGGCCGCACAGGTCCATGCAGTGGTCCGGGTGCAGGTGGGTGAGGAAGATGGCGTCGATGTCCTCCAGGTCGGTGTACCGCTGGATGGCGCCCAGCGCACCGCTGCCGAGGTCCATCACCACCTTCCAGGTCCGCTCGCCGTCGGTGGCGGTCAGCAGGTAGGACGACGCCGGGGAGCCGGGCCCGGGGAAGGAGCCAGTGCACCCCACGATGGTCAGCTTCACGGGCGGGGTCCTCCGGCTCGGCCGGCGTCGGCGAGTCCGCCGCCCACGAAATTGGAGATCCGGGGGCGTCCGCGCGCGGCCTGGGCGGCGGCAATCATTTCCGGCGTGATGCGGGCGAGGCTGCCGGTGGGGTATTGCGCGGCGACGTGGTCCACGTGCCGGACGGAGAGGACCTCGGGGCCCAGGAACCTCCGGGCGAGCGCCTCGAACTGGCCGGCGTCGCCGGTGGCCACGAAGTGGTGCTCGGGCGGGGTGTCGGACGGGCGTTGCAGGTTGTGGGTGGCCAGCGCGCGGTAGACGTCTTTGGCTGTCTCCTCGGCGCTGGAAACCAAGGTGACGTCCGCGCCCATCACGTAGGAGATGACGCCGGTCAGCAGCGGGTAGTGCGTGCAGCCCAGGACCACCGTGTCCACCCCGGCGGCCTTGAGGGGCGCCAGGTATTCCTCTGCGACGGCCAAGAGCGCCGGCCCGGTGGTGATGCCGGCCTCGACATAGCTGACGAATTCGGGGCATGCCACGGACGTGATGTCCAGGTCCGGCGCGGCGGCGAAAGTGTCCTCGTACGCGCGCGAGCCCACCGTGGCGGAGGTGCCGATCACGCCGATTTTCCCGCTGCGGGTGGCGGCGACGGCACGGCGCACGGCGGGCTGGATGACCTCGATGACGGGGATGCCGTATTTGGCGGTGTACCGCTCGCGGGCATCCCGAAGGACCGCGGCCGACGCCGAGTTGCAGGCGATGGTGAGCAGCTTGACACCGGAGTCCACCAGTTCGTCCATCACGCCCAGGGCGTTGGCGCGCACCTCGGCGATGGGCAGCGGGCCGTACGGTCCGTGGGCGGTATCGCCGACGTAGAGGATCGATTCGTTGGGCAGCTGGTCAATGATGGAGCGGGCCACGGTGAGCCCGCCAACACCGGAGTCGAAGACGCCGATGGGCCGGGTTTCCGGTGCGGCGGCCGGGAGGTCGCCGTCGCCGGCAGGCTGCGCATCCAACGTCGGGTCCGTGCTCGAGGCTGTTGTCATGATTATTCGAGGATAGGTCTTCCCGGAAGGCTCAGCCATCATCTTGTGTCCAGCGACTCATGTCGAATGTGTCACAACCAACGGCCTCCCCCTGGCCGCCGCAGCTCACCGGCGGGTTTCCAGGGACTGCAGCATGGCCTGGACCACGGACTCTTGAAGCCACGTGGTGAAGTTGTAAACCAGGGCCAGGTAGCTTTCCACATCCTCGGCCTGGGACCAGTCCTGCATGCGGTGGACGTGTTCGGCGTCGGCCTCGTCGCGGATGTCCAGCCGCTCTGCCAGGACGAGCCGGACGTCATTGAGCGCCATGGACCAGTACTTTGCCCCCTCCGGCGTCAGGACGATCTCATCCTTGTCCAGGTCCAGCGCCGCCGCACGGAGCGCCCCGATTTTTGTTTCCCGCAGCGAGCGCTCGGTGAGCTGGCGGAACTCCAGGGACGCGGCGTCGTCGTTCTTCGAGATGTTGGGAAGGAGCCGCTTGACCGCGCGGTCCGTAGGTTCGGCAACGTCCATGTCCAGGCCAATGAGGGCAGCCAGCGGGTCCTGTCCGTCGCGTTCCTCCGGCTGGAGCATGGAGATGACGTCATCGATCAGGCTGCGCAGCAGGTCCCGTTCGGCAGGTTCCAGGAACCCGGTGATGCCCTTGAGGCCGTATTTGAATGCCTTAGCCACGCTTCCCCTTACCCTGGCCCGGACCGCCGGACTTCCCGGTTTTGCCGCCGTGGCCGCCGCTGGCCTTTTCCACCGTGGCCCACAACCCGAACCCGTGCATCGCCACCGCGTGGCGTTCCACCTGTTCCTTGCTGCCTGCGGCCACGATCGAGCGGCCCTTCTTGTGGACCTCCATCATGAGCTTGTTGGCTTTGGTCTCGGAGTAGCCGAAGTAGCTTTGGAAGACGTAGCTTACGTAGCTCATGAGATTGACGGGATCGTTCCAGATCACCAGGTTCCAGGGGATGTCCGGAGCGGTGAGGGAGTCGGTGGACTCCGCTGTGCCGGTCCGGACGCCCTCCCGTGTATCGGGGCCGGGCGCAACGCTTATGGTCATCTGTCCATTCTATGGGTGGGCCCACACCGGCGAGGGCCCCACGGCGAAGCGAAGCGAGACGAGGGAGCCGGTGGGGACTAGAGTGACTTTCGTGAGCACCTCCGCCGGCTGGGACCATCCCCGCACGTCCTTTTACACCGACCATTACGAGCTGACCATGCTGCAGGCGTCCCTCCATTCGGGGGCGGCGCACCGCAAATCGGTGTTCGAGGCCTTCGCCCGGCGGCTGCCGGACGGCCGGCGCTACGGAATTGTGGCGGGTACCGGCCGCCTGCTGGAGGGCATCGCAAGCTTCCGGTTCGGCGAGGATGAGCTGGACTTCCTGGAACGTACCCGGGTGGTCAACCGGGAAACCCTGGAGTACCTGGCCAACTACAGGTTCTCCGGGGACATCTGGGGCTACGCGGAGGGCGAAGCCTACTTCCCGAACTCCCCCATCCTGATCGTCGAGGCCTCCTTCGCCGAGGCGTGCATGCTCGAGACATACCTGCTCTCCGTCCTGAACCACGACAGCGCCATTGCCTCCGCAGCGTCCCGGATGGTCAGCGCGGCCGGCGGCCGGCCGTGCATCGAAATGGGTTCGCGCCGGACGCACGAGGAGGCTGCGGCGTCTGCCGCGCGGGCTGCCGTGATCGCCGGCTTTGACAGCACCTCCAACCTGGAAGCGGGCGCACGCTACGGCATCCGCACGGTGGGTACGGCCGCGCACTCGTTCACGCTGCTGCACGATACCGAGCGGGCGGCTTTCGAGGCCCAGATCGCGTCGCTGGGCGAAGGCACGTCCCTGTTGGTGGACACATACGACGTCGAGAAGGCAGTCCGCACGGCAGTGGACCTGGCAGGGCCACGGCTGGGCGCGGTCCGGCTGGACTCCGGCGACCTCGTCGCCCAGGCACAGTGGGTACGCCGGCTGCTCGACGACCTCGGTAACGAGCATACGAAGATCGTGGTCACGTCGGACCTTGATGAGTACGCCATCGCTGCGCTGCAGTCCGCTCCCGTTGATTCCTACGGCGTGGGGACCTCACTGGTCACCGGCTCCGGGGCTCCCACGGCCAGCATGGTCTACAAGCTGGTCAGCAGGACGGACGACGCCGGAAACTTCGTCTCCGTGGCCAAGGCGGCCAAGAACAAGGCCAGCGTGGGCGGCCGGAAGTATGCGTTGCGGAAACTGGACGGGCGCGGCACCGCCACGGCCGAGGTTGTGGGGGTGGGCCACCGGCCGGAGGATGACGGCAACGACCGGCCGCTGCTGCAGCAGTTCATGAAGAACGGCGAACTGCTACCGGGATGGACCGGGCACGAAGGCGTGGTCCGCGCACGGCAGCGGCACGCCGATTCCATGGCGGAGCTCCCCCCGGTGGTGAACCGCCTTCAGCGGGGCGAGCCCGCCATTCCCACGTTCTATGAAGACCACTGAGGAGGACGGATGTCCCGCGCACTGATCATCGTCGATGTCCAGAACGATTTCTGCGAGGGCGGCTCGCTCGCCGTGGACGGTGGTGCGGCCGTGGCCGGCGCCATCAGCGAGTACCTGGACGCCCACCACAACGAATTCGACTTCGTGGTGGCCACCCAGGACTGGCACATCGATCCGGGCAGCCATTTCTCCGACACGCCCGATTTTGTTGACAGCTGGCCCCGGCACTGCGTGGCCGGAACCCGTGGCGCCGAACTGCACCCGGACCTGGACACCGAGTACATCGACGCGTACTTCCGGAAGGGCCAGTTCGCGGCCGCGTATTCAGGGTTCGAGGGCCTGTTGGCTCCCGAGGACGCCGTTCCCACCGGGGAGCGCCAGGCCGGCGCATTGGCCGGGTCCCTGGACGCGTCGGGAGTGGACGAGGACGCGATCGGGCTCGATGACTGGCTGCAGAGCCATGACGTCGAGGACGTGGTGGTGGTGGGCATCGCCACCGACTACTGCGTGAAGGCCACCTCGCTGGACGCGGTCCAGGCGGGCTACGGCGTCACCGTGGTGCGGTCCCTGACGGCAGGGATTGCCGCCGACCTCGAAGACGCCGTAGCCGAAATGGAACTCGGCGGCGTGGATATCGCCTGAGGCCTATTTACGGCCGATGAACCAGTCCTGGAGCTTCCGGAGCCTGGACTGCAGCTGTTCCTCGTTGGCCTGTGCCACCGGGGGGCCGCCGCACACGGTGCGCAGCTTGGTATGGACCACGCCGTGCGGGGTGCCCGTCCGGGCGGCCCACGCCGCCACGTTCTTGGCCAGCTCGTTGCGCAGGTCCATCAGCATCCGGTGGTCAGGGACGGCGGGAATCTGGCTTTCGGCGGTTGGGGCCTTCCGGTTCTTCCGGTTCAGTTGTTCGTGCTGGCGCTGGCGCAGGAGCGTCCCCACCTGCTCTGCGTCCAGCAGGCCCGGAATTCCCAGGAAGTCCATTTCGTCGTCGGACCCTACCTCGCCGCCGGTGCCGAACTCGCCGCCGTCAAAGAGGACCCGGTCGAAGGAGGCCTGCGAGTCGAGTGCCTCGAACTTGCCCTTGGTGAGGCTGTCGGAGGCCTTTTCTTCCCGGTTGGCCTCCTCGATCAGCGAGTCTTCGGGGTTGAAGAGTCCGTCGCCGTCCTCTTTTTCCGGCCGGTCCAGCGCGTGGTCGCGTTCCATTTCCATGGAGTTGGCCAGCGCCATCAGCTGCGGCACGGACGGCAGGAAGACTGACGCCGTTTCGCCCCTCTTGCGGGCACGCACGAAACGTCCCACGGCCTGGGCGAAGAACAACGGGGTGGAGGTGGACGTTGCGTAGACGCCCACGGAGAGCCGGGGCACGTCCACGCCTTCGGACACCATGCGGACCGCAACCATCCAGCGCTTCTCGCCGGCGGAGAATTCCTCGATCTTGCTGGAGGCCTTGGCATCGTCCGACAGGATGACGGTGGGCGATTCACCGGTGATCTTCTTCAGCTGCCCCGCGTAGGCACGCGCATCTTCATGGTCCGTGGCGATGACCAGGCCGCCGGCGTCCGGTACGGTGCGCCGGACTTCGCTGAGCCGCTTGTCCGCGCCGGCCAGGACAGCGGGGATCCACTCCCCCGCCGGATTCAGCGCGGTTCGCCAGGCGTGGCTGGTGATGTCCTTGGTGACGGCCGCCTCCCCGAGCGAGGCGGCCATCTCTTCGCCCGCGCTGGTGCGCCAGCGCATCTGGCCGGAGTAGGCCATGAACATCACCGGCCGGACCACGTGGTCGCGCAGGGCGTTGCCGTAACCGTAGGTGTAGTCCGCCTTGGAGCGACGGATGCCTTCCCGGTCCTCCGCATACTCCACGAACGGGATGGGCGAGGTGTCCGAACGGAACGGGGTTCCGGTCAGGGACAGCCGCCGCACCGCCGGATCGAAGGCCTCGCGGAGGCCATCGCCCCAGGACAGGGCTTCGCCGCCGTGGTGGATCTCGTCGAGGATCACCAGCGTCCGGGCGGCCTCGGTCTTGGCGCGGTGCAGCAAGGGCTTGCTGGCCACCTGCGCATACGTAACCGCAACACCGATGAATCCGCGGCCGTGCTGGCCGTCGGAGTTCTTGAAGTTGGGATCGATGGCGATGCCCACCTTGGCGGCGGCGTCAGCCCACTGCCGCTTCAGGTGGTCGGTGGGCGCCACGATGGTCACCCGGTTCACGGCACCGGAATCGATCAGCGTCGAGGCTATCCGGAGCGCGAAGGTGGTCTTACCGGCGCCGGGGGTTGCCACCGCAAGGAAGTCGCGGGGACTTTTCGCCAGGTAGAGGTCGAGTGCTTCCTGCTGCCAGGCACGGAGTTTGGGCGCGGTTCCCCAGGCTGCACGTTCCGGATAAGCCGGAGGCAGGGTGGGGCCGCCAAAGAGCGTCTCCGTCACTACTTATTGTTGCCCGAGTCGCCCGGACCCTTCCCGCCGTCGTTGCCCGGCCGGAGGCCCTCATAGACTTCCTTGCACTCGGGGCACACCGGGAATTTCTGCGGGTCCCGGCCCGGCGTCCAGACTTTGCCGCACAGCGCGATGACGGGCTCGCCCGTCAAAGCCGACTCCATGATCTTTTCCTTGCGCACATAGTGGGCAAAGCGCTCCCGGTCGCCCGGTTCCACCTCTTGGCGCAGTTCCTCGCGCTCGATGGTGGCCGTGGACGTTCCAGCCCCGGAAAGCTCGCGCATCGGGTCGTTTTCGAGAGGGTCCGTCATGCTAGTCATGGCATCCATCTTAGCCTTTCCGGTGGCCGGGCGTTCGACGGCGGCACGCCCGCGCCGGGGTGCGGCAGGGGCCGTCGTCGTCGCGTTCAGGGACGCACGCGACGGCCGGTACATCGCCTACAAGCCTTGCCAGCCGGGCTTGTTCTCATAGGTGTGGCGATAGAAATCCGCGAGTTTCAGGGCGGATGCCGCGGCCTCGTCCAGCAGGACCGTGGCATGGGGGTGGAACTGCAGGATCGAGGCCGGGCAGATGGCCGCCACCGGGCCTTCCACGAAGTCGCGGACGGCTTTGGCCTTTTGCGCGCCGGTGGCGAGGAGGATCACATGCCGTGCTGCCATGATGGTGCCCAGGCCCTGGGTGAGTACGTGGTGCGGGACCTCGGCGAGGCTGTTGAAGAACCTGGCGTTGTCCCGGCGTGTCTGTTCGATCAGGCTTTTGATCCTGGTCCGTGAGGCAAAGGACGAGCCCGGTTCGTTGAAACCGATGTGGCCGTCGGTGCCCACGCCCAGCAGCTGCAGGTCCACACCACCGGCCGCGGCGATGGCTCGCTCATACGCGGCGCAGGCTGCCGGGATATCCTCGGCGGTTCCGTCCGGTCCGTGGACGTTTTCCGGCGCGATGTTCACCCGGTTGGTGAATTCCCGGCGGATCACCTCCCGGTAGGACTCAGCGTGCCCGGCGGGCAGGCCCACGTATTCGTCCAGCGCGAACCCGGAAGTCCTGCTGAAGTCCAGGCCCTGCTGGTGCCGGGCTGCGAGTTCGTCATAGACCGGCAGCGGTGAGGAACCGGTGGCGAGGCCAAGTACCGCATCGGGTTTGCGCCGGACCAGTTTCTCGATGGCGTCGGCCGCGAGCCTTCCGGCTTGCCTGCCGCTGCCGAGGATGACGACTTCCATGCTCTTCCCTCCGGGGTTGTCAGCGGTTGACGGAAACCTGTGCCAGGAGTTCCGGGCCCCTGGCGTCAAGCCATTTGCCGCCCAGGCGGACACCGGCCGCGAAAAGGACCAGGCCCAGGAGGAGGCCGACGGCCAGGTTGATCCACCCGAACAAGGCGCTGCCCGTCACGGCCTGTGCCACCAGCAGGGCTGCCTCGGGGAGTACCAGGACCAGCAGGACCAGCATCCCCACAAACTGCACGGCGAGGGTCTGGCCGACGTTCCCGGGCGGCTTCTTGAACGGGCTGTCGCCGGGCAGCGGAACCGTGACTGTGTACCGGGCAGACACCACCGAAGACAAGCCAAGGCCGCTGAACAGGATCCCCAAACTAAGCCCCAGCTGGCCGGGCAACGCAGCCCAGTCGCGGGTCAGCGCCGCAGCCCCCACCGCGAACACCAGGACCACCGGCAGGGCGAAGGCAAGGCACGCGAGGGACCGGCCCAGCCGGTCCGCCACGCCGCGGACCCCGGTGGCCACGTGCAGGGCGAACGCGGTGTTGTCGTAGGACACGTCGGCGGAGATGGACCAGGCAAGGATGAACGCCGAGACCGGGGCAAGGAAGGCCACGCCCCCGTAGTGGCCTGTCTGCGCACCCTGGAACAGCATGATCACGGGAAGCAGAGGGATCACCACGAGCGAACCGGAATACCGCGGGTCCCGGAGCCAGTAGGTCAGTGACCTCGCCATCACGGCGCCTGCCGGGGTGGGCGGAAGGACCCCGAGCAGCCCAAGGCGGCCGCCTTTCCGTTTGCCGGCACCGGTGTACGGCGGCGTGACGAGGGCCCTTTCCAGCAGCAGCTTCCAGCACCAGGCCAGGCCGGCCAGGACCGCCACCGACACCAGCAGTTTCACGGCAGCCGCAGCCGGCCGGCCGGCAGCGACGTCACCGCCGAGCGCCCACGGCGCGCCCAGCGGGGTCCAGGACAGGGTCCCGGCGACATCCGGCAGGAACCCCGTGGAGGCCGACACCCCGCGGCCGACGGCCGCCACGATGGGACCGAGCAGCACCAGGGGAACCATGAAGGCGATGGCGCTGATGTCCTTGAACCGCCGGGACGCGGCGAGGCCCGCCGTGGCGGTGGTGACAACCTTTGCCAGCACGACGCACGTCATGACTCCCAGGCACGCGCCCACGAGGGCCGCGACCGCGGGCAGGACACCGCGGGACCAGGTGGCTACCGTGGCCAGGGCGACCAGGGTGGTGGCAAGGCCCGGAATACCGATCAGGCCACCAAGGGCAAGGCCTGCCAGCAGCTGCCTCATGGGAATGGCGAAGGTCGTGAAGCGTGCCGGATCCAAGGTCATGTCCGTGGCGGAGGCCACCACCGGGATGACGCCCCAGCCGAGCACGGCGGCAGAACCGCCCAGCACCACGGCCGTGTAGGCGGTTCCGGTGCCGGCGTTCCGCAGCAGGACCAGGGCGATGACGAGCATGGCCACCAGGCCCAGCGCATAGAGCCCCGCGATGGCCATACCCACCAGCTGCCAGGGGCTGCGGCGCAGTCCGTTTCGCAGCAGCGTGAGCTTGAGCCTCAGAAGGTGCGCAACCATTCGAGCCCTTCCGTGTGGCTGTGGCCGCCCACGAGCTGCACGAACCGGTCCTCCAGGGAAGCACCGGCCCGGACCTCGTCAACCGTCCCCGCGGCCAGGACCCGGCCGCGGGCCACGACGGCCACGTGGTCGCACATGCGCTGCACCAGGTCCATCACATGGCTGGACACGATGACGGTGCCCCCGGAAGCGACGTACCGGTCCAGGATGGAACGGATGTTAGCGGCGGAGACCGGGTCCACTGCTTCGAATGGTTCGTCCAGGACCAGGAGCCGCGGGGCATGGATCATGGCGGAGGCAAGGGCGATCTTCTTGGTCATGCCGGCGGAATAGTCCACCACCAACGTCCCGGCGTCCTGGGCCAGGTCCATTGCCGCGAGGAGATCCGCCACCCGGGCCGCCACCACGGCCTTGTCCATGCCGCGCAGCAACCCGGCGTAGGTAATGAGTTGTTCGCCGGTGAGCCGGTCGAAGAGGCGGACACCGTCGGGCAGGATTCCCATCAAGCGCTTTGCCTCCAGCGGATGCTGCCAGACATCCACCCCATGGACCACGGCGGTGCCAAAGTCAGGGCGCAACAGCCCCGTGGCCATGGACAAGGTTGTGGTTTTGCCCGCACCGTTGGGACCCACGATGCCAAAGAACGAGCCGGCCGGAACCTCCAGGCTGATGCCGTCCACCGCGATCTTTCCGCCGAACCTCTTGGCCAGCCCGCGGATGGACAGGGCCGGGATGGGCCCGGAATTCGACGCCTGGTCAAGGAGCGGAGCAGTCATGGTGCCAGCCTAGCCCGCGGAAGCGCGCTGTGCGGGGTGGGAGACTATCGTCATGGACATTGCGCTGGGCCTGCTGGTCATCGTTGCTGTGGTGTGCGCCGCCAGCGCCATCGGCCGCAGATTCAATATCCCCGTGCCGCTGCTGCTGGTCCTGGCCGGCGTGGCGGGCTCATTTCTGCCTTTCATTCCCCCCGTTGAGCTGAATCCCGAACTGGTGCTGGTGGGCCTGCTGCCTCCACTGCTGTATGCGGCGGCGTTCCGGACATCACTGTTCGACTTCACCTCGAACCGCCGGTCCATTGGCCTCCTGTCCGTGGGGTATGTCATCTTCGGCACCCTGGCCGTCGGGCTGGTGGTGTGGTTGCTGTTCCCGGAGATCCCGTTGGCCGCCGCCATTGCGCTGGGCGCGGTGGTGGCACCCCCGGACGCGGTGGCCGCCACCGCCATCGCCCGGAAGGTGGGCATGCCCCGGCGGATCGTCAACATCCTCGAAGGCGAATCGCTGCTCAACGACGCCACCGCGCTGGTCTGCCTCCGGGCCGCCGTCGCGGCCATCGCCGGCTCCGTCTCAGCCCTGGACGTGGCCGGAGGGTTCGTCCTGGCCGCCGGCGGCGGACTGGTGGTGGGCCTCGCCGCCGCGTACGTCCTCACCGAAATCCGGAAACGGATCAGCAACGTCGCCATCAACACCTCGGCGTCGCTGATGGCTCCGTTCGTTGCGTTCCTCCCCGCCGAAGCCATCCACGCATCAGGGGTGCTCGCCGTCGTCGTCACCGGCCTGATCTTGGGCACCAAAGCACCCTCGATGCCCAACGGTGCAGCCCGGCAAAGTGCCCGGAGCAACTGGGACACCGTGCAGTTCCTCCTGGAGAACGCGGTGTTCCTGCTGATCGGGCTGCAGGTCCGGACCATTATCGACAGCGTCCAGGACGACTCCCTGGGCGCCGGCCGCGTGTGGCTCGGCTGCGCCATGATCCTGCTGGCCGTCCTGGTGCTGCGCCCGGTCTGGGTCTTCCCCGCCACCTACCTGCCGCGCCTGATCCCCTCCGTACGGCGGGCAGACCCGGCACCGCCCTGGCAATTTCCGGCCATCGTGTCCTGGGCGGGCATGCGCGGCGTGGTCACGCTGGCCGCCGTCCTGACGCTGCCCGATGACCTGGAGCACCGCAACGTGCTGGTCCTGGCCGCCATGGTGGTAGTGGCCGGCACCCTGGTGCTGCAGGGATTCACGCTGCCTGCCTTGGTCCGGGCCCTGGGCCTGCCCGGACCGGACAGGCGGGAGGATGCCTTGAACCAGGCCTCACTGATGCAGCTGGCCACCGCCGCGGGAATGGAACGCCTGGACCAGCTGCGGCGCGAGAGCGATCCCCCGGAGGTCATGGACATGTTGCGGCGCCGGACGCAGGAGCGGGGCCTGGCCGCCTGGGAACGCCTGGGCCGGCCGGGGGCGGAGTCCACCACGCCCAGCCAGCGCTACGCCCAGCTGCGGATGGCCATGCTGGAAGCCGAACGGGACAAGGTCCTGGAACTGCGCCGCGGCGGGGACTTCGCCCACGAAGTCCTCAGCGAGGTCCTCGAACGGCTGGATATCGAAGAGTCCATGCTGGACGCGTCCCTCAACGAGCTCGATTCCGCCACTGACGCCGGCGGCGGTGAGGGATTGGCCCAACCCGGGGGCGTTTGCGACCACCTGACGGCGGCCATGCTGTCCCCGGTCCCCGACAACCCTGCCTGTGCGGGGTGTGAACGGGAGGGGACCACACCGGTGCATCTGCGCATGTGCCTGGCATGCGGCCAGGTGGGCTGCTGCGACTCGTCCGCCGGACGGCACGCCAGCCGCCACTTCAAGGAAACCGGGCACCCCGTCATGCGGAGCATCGAACCCGGCGAACAGTGGCGCTGGTGCTATGTGGATGACCTGCTGGGCTGACCCCGTACCGGTGCGTTGCGCTTACCGGGCCCTGCGGATGCGGATAGGGCCCTTGGCTGACGCCGGATCCACGACGGCACCGCCTTGGGTGACCTCCACCTCTCCCGCTTCCACCAGCCGGCGCGCGGCCTGGCGCGCGGCCTCCATCAGTCCCCGCCAGTCGGCCCCGCCCACTGCGCGGGCGGCGTCGGACGGGCAGATGCTGGACGTCGCGGCGCGTGACGCCAGCAGCTCAAGGATGCCGGCTTCAAGCGCGCGGTCAGCGGAAGACAGGCTGTGGTCCGGCTGCCGGTTGTCCATGGGCTCAGGCGGCCGTCAGAAGGAACGCCGCGGCACGGCGCGCTCGTACTGCGGCGGCCACGTAATGTCGTAGCCGAGTTCGAAGGCCGCGCGCAGCCACCAGTGCGGGTCCCGGAGGGCCGCCCGGGCGATAAAGACCCCGTCTGCCTGCCCGGTGGCAATGGCATGCTCGGCCTGGCCAGGGGTGGTCAGGAGTCCCACCGCCCCCGTGGCCACGTGCGCCTCCTGCCGGATGGCTGCGGAGAATCCTGTCTGGTAGCCCAGGCCCGGTTTGATCTGCTGGTGCGCGACCGCCCCGCCGCTGGAGACGTCCACCAGGTCCACGCCACGGGCCGCGGCCTCTCGGGCCAACCGGACCGAAGCGGCCAGGTCCACCCCGCCGGGTGCCCAGTCGGTGGCCGAGATCCGGAGCAGCAAAGGCATGGAATCCGGAATGACGGCACGGACGGAGTCGATCACCGCCAGGGTCAGCCGGTTCCGGCCGGCTTCGTCACCGCCCCACTCGTCGTCGCGTTTGTTGATCAGCGGGCTCTGGAACTGGTGCAGGAGGTAGCCGTGCGCGGCGTGGATCTCTACGGTGTCAAAGCCAGCGTCCACGGCGCGGACCGCCGCGGCGGCGAAGTCGGAAATGACACCGCGGATGTGCTCCACGGTCATGGCCGCAGGGGCGGCGTACCCTTCGAAGGCGGTTTCGGAGGGGCCCAAGGTCTGCCAGCCGCCATCCGAGGCCGGGACACTGCCCTGCTTGCCGGAGAACGGCCAATACGTGGACGCCTTCCGGCCGGCGTGGGCCAACTGGACGCCGATCTTGGCCTCGGCGGCGCCGCTCCGGTGGACGAACGAGGTGATCCGCTGCCAGGCTCCGGCCTGCTCGTCGTTGTACAGCCCGGCGTCGCGGGGGCTGATCCGGCCCTCGGCGTTCACGGCTGCCGCTTCGGTGAGGATCAGCGCCGCGCCGCCCGTCGCAAAAGCCCCCAGGTGCACCAGGTGCCAGTCGTTCGGAACCCCCGGGCCGTCGTCGGGATCGCAGCTGTACTGGCACATGGGCGATACCCAGCCCCGGTGCTGCAGCTCGAGCGACCTCAAGGCCAGGGGCTGGAACAGGGCAGGCACTAGAACAGCACTCGTGCGAGCGCCTGGCGCGCCTTGGCGACGCGCTCGTCTCCGGCGCCCACGACGTCGAACAGTTCCAGCAGCCGGACGCGGACTGTTTCCCGTTCCGGGCCGAAGTTCCTGCCGATGAACGCAACGAGGCGGTTCAGGGCATCGTCCACATGGCCGCCCGCCACGTCCAGGTCCGCCACCGCCAGCTGCGCATCAAGGTTATCCGGCTCGTTCGCCGCCCGGGCGCGGAGGGCCTCGCTGTCCTGGGCGGACAGCGGCTGCAGCCGGTCCATCAGTTCCACCTGTGCCAGCCCGGCTTTGGCCTCGTGGTCCGAGGGCATTTCCCGCAAGGCCTGGCGGTAAGCCTCCGCGGCGGCGGCGTAGTCGCCGGCTTCGATGGCATCGAAAGCGGCTTGGTGCAGCGGCGGAAGCGGCGCGGGCTCCTGCTCTCCCGCCGGACCGCCGTCGAGACTTCCGGTCACACCGTTGGCGGCCGCCACCTTGAGGAGCTCGTCGAACAGGCTGCGCACCTGCTGTTCGTCAGCGGCGCCCTGGAAGAGCGGCACCGGCTGCCCCTTGAGGACGGCGACAGCGGTGGGGACGGCCTGCACTTGGAAGGCCTGGGCAAGCTGCGGGAAGGCTTCGATGTCCGCGGCGCCCAGGACCAGGCGGCCGCCGAAGGAGGCAACCACGCGTTCGAGGGTCTCCAGCATCCTGCCGGATTCCGGTGAGTAGGAAGCCCACAGGGCAAATACGACCGGAACCTGGGCGGAGAGTTCAACGAGTTGCTGGAAGTTCGCTTCGGTGACGTTGACCGTGAGCTCCGCTCCGCCTGCGGGCGCCTCCTGGCCAGGCGCCGGGCCCGAGCCGGCTGCCGGGCCGGACGGCGCCGCGGGAGCTGCGGGCCGCTTCAGCGAGGAAAGGTCGACGGCGCCGCGCAGGTTAAGCAGGCTGGCAGCGGCAGGAGGGACTGGGCGGGAAGCTGGCGAACTCATGTTTCCCACTCTAGCCACTCCGGCCGCTGCCGGTGGTAATACGGTCGAGGGCCTACTTGAAGCTGGCGCCTACCAGGCCGCGGGTTGCGGCGACGAGCTTCATCGGGTCCGAGGATCCTGCCGGCGGCACGTAGACGGCCATGGATTCGGCGAAGCTCAAGACCATGCCGGTACTGGTTTCCTTGCCGCCGGCCAGGGCTGCCGCATCGTCGCCGATGCTGAGCTTGTCACCGGCAGCCTTGGGGGTGCCCTCGAAGCCGAAGTTGATGCGGCCCAGGACGAGGGCCCCGCCGTCGGAGGTACGGAACACCACCGTGCTTTCCGGCACCACCTTGTGGGTGAAGGAGAAGTTGCCGTTCTCGCCGGCCTTCACCACCTCTGCCTGGTAGGACAGGGTGTCGGCGATGTACGGCGAGGACTGGCCCTCGACCAGCTTGTCCTTGAACGGGGAGTCCGCTGACGTGAGCCTGTCCGCCAGGCCGGACATGGCTTCCTCACCGCTGTAGAGCAGTCCGGTCTTGTCCGAGGCGGCCAGCGTCTCGGTCCCTCCGCGGCTGATGTTAGGGAACGTGGTGCCCGGCTGGAGGGGGGTGGTCTCCATCAGCTTGTAGTTCTCCCGCGGGGACTGCTGGACCAGCGTCAGGATTTGCGGCACGACGTTGCCGTCGCCCTGGGTCACGGCCAGCACTTGCCGCGGCCAGTCCCGGTCGCTGGTGATCACGGTGGTCAGCAGCTTGGTGGAGCGGACAGGCATGCGGGGCTCGTAGGAGCCCACCTGGGAACGGATCTTGTAGTTCTGGGTCCGGATCTCCAGCTCGGGTCCGGCCACGCGGTCGGCAAGCTTCGCCGCATCCTTGGCGGCGTCCCCTGCGTCGGTCGCGCTCGAGACCTGCTCCAGGATGCGCCGGAACTGGGCTTCGAGGAGGACCGGAGAGCCGGTGCCGTCCTTGGCCGCCGGTGACGACGCACTGCCCGACGGCTGCGGGCTGGGGCTTGCCGCCTGTGCGGCGGTGCCGGATCCCGCCAGGACCACAGCTGCCACACCTGCGGCGACCATGGTGGCCTTGGTGGTGGACTGCGCCTGCGAACGGGCGCGGGCCCGCCGGGCGTAGCCGCTGCCGCCGTCGCGGCCTTCGCCGTCCTTGGTCCGCGCAGACACCAAAGCCAGCACAATGCCGCCCACCATCAGCAATCCGCCGATGACCATCAGCGGAACGGCCCACGGGGTGGATGTGTCGTTCGGGAAGGTCATGGACACCGATGCCGGGGCCGCCTTGGTGCCGTCGGAGGCAAGCAGGAGGCTCCAGTCGCCGTCAGCCGGCGGAGTCCAGGTGTAGTCCAGTTGACCGCTGGCATTCTCGGTGGACGCCCAGAGGTCCGAGCCCGCCGGGTTGGGCGCCGTGGCGTCGCCGTCGGCATGCTCAACCTGCAGGGACTTTCCGTCCTCGGAGACCCCGTTGATGGTGTTGTGGGCGGTCTTGCCGACCCACGCGCTGACGTCGTCGGGCCGGCCCGTTGCCAGCATGAAGTTGCCGTCGCCCTGGACCGAGATCTTGACGGTTCCGCCGTGCAAGGTGCGCAGCTTCTGGTCAATGACAGTCAGCGGGGCCGCGGCGGCGTTGGCCGGCAGGGACGCGGTGAAAGTCTCGGATGGAGCCCAGATGGTTCTCTGGCCAATGCCGGCCAAAAGTGTCAGGAGGCCGAGCAGCACAAGTGCGGCTGCAGTCTTTAAACGCAAGGGAAACACCTATCATCAGCGGGGGTTTACCTTCAATAGTAACCTTTTTGTTACCAGGGACCCCGAATCCTGGGTTCAAGCGGGCAGTCCGGAGGTGCTCCGGCGGCGCCGTCGGCTGGTGCTGACAAGCCTGCTGATAGTGTTTGCGATGATCATCACAGCGGCCCGCGAAGACGGCGCCACACACGGAACAGGCCCCAAAAACCAGTGACTGACAAGACGGACCCGTCCTCCCCGGCAGCCGAAAATTCCGGGGATCCGGGCAGGGCTGTCCCGGCTCCCCATGCCATGGCAGCGGCCCGACGGCGGGGCGGCGCCGCAGCGGCCCTCGGCCAGGTGGTCCGCCGGCTCCGCCAGCCGCTGCCCGGCGCCCAGCCCCGGCTTCGGTTCGAGATGCCGCCGGAGTTCGGCGGCCAGGCTCCCGAGCGGGAGTACGACGACGAGGACGAGCCGCAGTTCGGGCATCCCGGGCCGCGGATGTCTCCCCAGCATCCGCTGTACATGGGATTCATGGGAACAGTCGGTGTGGGCCTGGCCCTGCTGGTGTATTGGATCGGATCCCACACCACGCAGCTGCTGCTCTGGATTGTTGCCGCGCTGTTCATCGCCCTGGGCCTGGAACCGGTGGTGGGTTGGCTTGAGAACCGGAAGATTCCCCGGCCCGCCGGAATCCTCGTTTCGGTGGCCGTGCTGATGGGCGCCGTCGTCGGGTTTTTCGCCACCCTGATCCCCACGATCGTTGAGCAGGTCTCCGAAATCGTGCGCCAAGCACCGGACTGGGTGCGCAGCTTCATGGATTCGGATTTCTTCCGCAGCGTCGATGACCAGTTCGGGGTCAGGGACCGCATCACCGAGGAACTGAACAAATTCGTGAACGATCCGGCAGCCATGGGTGGCATCTTCGGCGGCGTCGTCGGATTTGGTTCGACCCTTGCCAACAGCCTTTTCGGCACCCTCATCGTGCTGGTGCTGAGCCTGTATTTCCTGGCGGCGCTGCCGGCCATGAAAAAGTGGGGCTACCGCCTGGCACCGCGATCCCGCCGGAAGCGGGTGGCCGCCCTGTCGGAGGAAATCACCCGTTCGGTGGGCAACTACGTCATCGGCCAGGCCTGCGTCGCCTTGCTCAACGCCACATTCGCCTTCATCGTGATGTCGATTGTCGGTGTACCGTTCGCCTTGCTGCTGGCGTTTGTGGTGGTGCTGCTCGCCTTCATTCCACTGGTGGGCGGCATGATCGCGGGCATCGTGGTCACCCTGGTGTCACTCACGCAGGGCTGGCAGACAGCCGCGGTCTATGCGATCTGCTACTTCGCCTACCTGCAGTTCGAGGCCTACTTCATCTCGCCGCGCATCATGCAGAAGGCAGTGGCGGTCCCGGGGGCCGTGGCGGTGATCTCGGTCATCGCCGGCGGCAGCCTGCTGGGAGTCCTGGGCGCCCTGATTGCGATCCCCACGGCGGCCGCCGTGCTGCTCCTGCTCCGCGAAATCTACATCGCGCGCCAGGACCAGCACTAGCGGACCCCGACGCAATCCGGGGGCGGGACCGCCTGGATGCGACCTCAGGACGCGGCGGTCGCCGTCGGGCCATCCCATTCCTGCGGAAGCGGCGTTGCTGATCCCTCGGGACTGACCCGGGCGACGATGTCGTTCAAGACACGTGCGGCGTACTTCTCGCCCACCCACAGGTGCTTGGCGCCGGCCACGCCCACGACGTCCGCCTGAGGCACCAGGCTGAAGCGCCCGGCGGCCTCGGCCGGCTGGAGGAAGTCATCGTGCTCCGGCACCAGGACGGTGAGGGGCTTGCCGGATTCGGCCCATTGCTGCAGGTGCTTGTCCGTGGCCCGGTGCAGCGGAGGCGAGAGCAGGACCGCACCTTCAATCTGGCTGGCCACCGGCTCCACGGCGCCGTACATCAGCGCCAGTTCCGTTCCAAAGGACCAGCCCACCAGCCACCGGTTGGGCAGCCCGCGGTCGACGGCGAAACGTACGGCCGCCTCGACGTCGTACCGTTCCCCGATGCCTTCCTCGAATCCGCCGCTGCTGGTGCCGCGGGGTGAGGCCGTGCCGCGGGTGTTGAACCGAAGGACGGCGATGCCGGCCAGCGCCGGGAGGCGGTAGGAGGCCTTGCGGTAGACGTGGGAATCCATGAATCCGCCGTGCGTGGGCAGCGGGTGGAGGGTAATCAGCGTGGCGATGACCGGGCCGCTCTCGGGCAGTGCCAGTTCGCCCACCAGGGTGTGGCCGTCCGCGGTCTGCAGCTCGATGTTCTCCCGCCGGGCGGGCAGGACCGTGGAAGCACGGATGGGTGCGGGACCCTGGGCTTGGGTGAAGCGGAACGACGCCGGATCAAAAGTCATGGTTTCCAGCTTAGCGACCAACGGGTGGCCGAAGCCCGGACGGCGGGGTGCGCAGGCGGCGCCGCCCGCGCGGTCAGCGGTACCGGTAGCTGCGGGACATCCAGCAGTTGGTGTGCCAGTGCCGCCGTTCGGCAAGGCCGGCCGCCGCCCCGAAGAGGTGGTCGTCCTTCCAGACCACCAGGTGCGCAACGCCGGGCAGGACGGCAGTGGAGCACTCCGGGCAAATGTAGGTTTTCTCCGCGTTTTTGGCGGTCATGGTGCGGACCATCCATTCGCCGTCCGGGGCGCTCTCCCGGCGTGCGATGCCGGCCCGGGCCCGTTCCAGGTCAAGTTCCGGGACCTCCTGTCCCTTGCGCCCTGCTCCCCTGGCCGAAGCGCCCTTACCGGATACAGGACGGCGGGGACGGTTCGAACGCGGCATGCATCCATTCTGCCCCAGCCGCCCGCCGGCCCGCGCCTCCACGCACTCCCGGCCGTCCGTCGTCGGCATGGCCCGTACGGTTCCACGCGGTAGTCTGTACGGCGTGCGACTCGTCATAGCCCATTGCTCCGTTGATTACGTTGGCCGGCTCAAAGCCCACCTTCCCCTGGCCACCAGGCTCCTGCTGGTCAAGGCCGACGGCTCGGTGCTGGTGCATTCGGACGGCGGCTCCTACAAGCCGCTGAACTGGATGAGCCCGCCGGCCACGCTGCGGGTTTCCTCCCCCGATGAGGTGGACCTGGAACTTGGCGTGGTGGAGCAATGGACCGTGCAGTCGGCCAAGACGGACGACCGGCTCATCATCAATATCCACGAGAAGATCACAGAGTCCTCCCACGACCTCGGGGTTGATCCGGGACTGATCAAGGACGGCGTCGAAGCAGACCTGCAGCGGCTCCTGGCCGAGCAGATAGAGACGCTCGGTGAGGGGTATTCCCTGATCCGGCGCGAGTACTTCACCGCGATCGGACCGGTGGACATCCTGGCCCGGGACGCCGATGGCGCCACCGTGGCCGTGGAACTGAAGCGGCGCGGCGACATCGACGGTGTGGAGCAGCTGACGAGGTACCTGGAGCTGCTCAACCGCGATCCCCTGCTGGCGCCGGTCCGCGGCATCTTTGCGGCCCAGCAGATCAAGCCACAGGCCAAGGTGCTCGCCAATGACCGCGGCATCGCCTGCGTGACGCTGGACTATGACGCCATGCGCGGGGTGGACGACAGCGAATCCCGGCTTTTCTGACCCGACGGCCCGTTGCTTTGGGCACCTAATACTCGGCCTGAAATCCCGGAGCATCATTGTCACCTGGTTTTTACCTAAATTTTATGCATTTTCGTGTTCGGGCCGTTGACCTGCGGGAACGGGCATGAAATTCTGGTCTCAGTCTTTGTGTAGGTGTTTTTCATGCTCGCAAGACATGTTGCGAGCGCGAAGCTCCTGCAGCGCCGGACCTTTTGTGGCAAGGCAATCCAGGATTCTTCTCGCGGAGTGACCAAGGTCGGCACGAGGTGTGCCGTTCTTAAAAAGTTCCACAATGAGGAGAAATAAATGGCACAGGGAACTGTGAAGTGGTTCAACGCTGAAAAGGGCTTCGGCTTCATCACCCCGGATGACTCCGACGGCGATGTCTTCGTTCACTACTCCGAGATCCAGACCGGCGGCTTCAAGACCCTCGACGAGAACCAGCGCGTTCAGTTCGAGATCGGCCAGGGCGCCAAGGGTCCCCAGGCTACCGGCGTAACGCTCGTCTAGTCACCCGGCGCGGCCGCATGGCGGCCGTCCAGCAATGCAGATGATCCCCGGCAGGAATGCCGGGGATCATCTGCATTTGCGTACGTGGGGAGCGTCGAGGTGCCCGGCCGCCCGCCCGCCGTATTCGCGCTCAGGTGACCAGTTTGCGGACCAGGCGTGCACCCTGCGCCAGCGAGAGGCCGGGAAGGTAGGCCCGGGTCAGCGCCCTGCCAATGGCCGGCAGGTGGAGGGGGTCCTGGTAATACAAGTAGAGCGCGCGGTACTCCGGCTTGAACCGGGACTTGAACGCTGCCAGCGACCGGAACCCGTAGACCGGCTCCAGCGCGTGGCCCACCAGGTCCAGGATGCGCACCAGGTTCTGTGCCCCCTCATCGGTGGCGCCGGCGTCTGCTTCGGCGTCCTCCCCGGTATCGGCCTGCCTTCCCTGCTCCTCCGGCCGGCTGGCCAGTGGCGAGCCGGACAGGGAAATGACGTCCACCGAATCCTTCAGCTCCAGGACCGCGGATGCAATCAGGAACTCCATCACGCCCGGGAAGCCCTCGCTGCCGCGGCGCATGACATCAAGCGTCCTGCTGACCAGGCGGCCGTCGTCGTACACGGGAAGCCAACTGGTAACGCCGTGGACGGTACCATTGCCGTCCACCGCCAGGCAGCACAGGACCTCCTCGTCGTCGAGCTCGTCCACTCCCCCCAGCGTGAAGCCCATTTCCGGCACGGATTTCCCGGCCGCCCACTCTTCCGACACCTCATTGAGCCGCGAACGCAGTGCGGCAGGCAGTGAATGGTAGGAGCCCCACACGGCGTGGACGCCGAGCTTCGAGGCCCGGTTGAGCGCGGTCCGAACGTTCTGCCACTCCTTGCCCTTGAACTCGAGCTCATTGAGCCGCAGCCGCGTTTCCTGCGCCACTGCCACCCTCGAGAAGCCCCGCTCCCGCAGCGCCGGCCACAGGGTGTCGTCACAGGAATAGAGCGCAGGGATCAGCGCCTGGGTGCGGCAGTAATCCAGGAACCCTTCGGTCACCCTTTGCTCGGCCCTGCGGTCGCCGATGGCTCCGCCCAGGGTCAATGCCACGGTCCCGTGCTGCTGGAAGGCCATGGCGCCGGCGCCGTCCGGACTGAACCAATATGTGTTGGGCTCCCACAGGGCCATCCAGGACAGGGGTCCGCCGCCCTGGTGAAGCAGCTCGCGGGCACGGTCCCGGTCCTGCCGGCCAAAGCCGAGGCCGTGGTGCCGCCCAATGAGGACCCACCACACAGCCACCAGGGCGACAATCCAGAACACCGGTCCGGAGTAAGCGAAGAGCAGCGTCTCGGCGCTGTCGCGCTCCGCGAAAACGCGGCGGAAATGCTGCGGAATGGGAACCGGCACGTACTGCCGCGCCAATTCGGCGAAGAGTCCCAGCAAACCCCCGTCACGGGCAAGGCCACCCGAGAGGAACCACGCCACGGTGTAGGAGCTTGCCAGGGCGAGCCAGGTGCCGCAAACCACCGCAGCGAGCGTCCGCCGGGCGCCGGGCCGCGTCTGCACGCGGAACTGGCGGCGGTTCAGCCACAGGATGATTGCGAGCAGCAGCGGCACGATGACGAGGGGAAGCACGTGGGCAAAGGCTGATGACAGGGGCGTCGAGTGGGTGCCCTGAAGGCGTGACGGAACCAGGGCGAAAAGGGCCAGGTAGACAGCTGCCAAGGCCGTCACGGCCAGCTGGATGGCAAGGGCAATGTTGAGGGCCAGCCGGCGGCCGCGGCGCATGCCGTCCGCGCAGATCAGCAGCAGGATGACCGGCACCACCGCCAGCGCCAGGCCGAACGGCCCGGCAAACCCTGCCCTGCCGGTTTCCAGGCAGGAGGCATCCACCGTTGCCCCGCAGTTGAACACCAACTGGCTGAGCGTGGGCATCGGGCTGAGGACGACGTCGCGCAGCAATGCCAGCGGGCCGGTGGGAGCCCGTGTGATCCCGGTCAGGATCGGCCCCACGGCAAAGACCGCGACGGTCAGGGCCAGGAGGTTCCTGGTTTCGCGGCCGGTGGAACGGTGCCGGTGGAGCCGCCCCTGGTCGCCCTGGATCCACCAGCCCGCCAGGAGGCCAAGGAGGGCCCCGATGAGGCCGATCACCGTCTCCGCGTGGCCAACGTAGAGCACCAGCAGGATCGACACGGACAACACCGCGGTCCGGAGCCGGCGCTGCCACAGCAGAGTGATCCGGGCACTGGCCGCCAGCCCGGCGGTCAGGATCGGGGCGTAGGGGCCGATCAGGATATCGTCCGCCATCTGGTCCAGCCAGCCGTCGCCAACATATACGGCCACCTGGGTGACCAGGAGGAAGACGGTCACTGCCGCGAACTGGCCGCCGAAATAGAGGCCGACGGCGGCGCGGCGTCCCAGCTTGCGTTCGGCCAGGCCCAGCAGCAGGATCATCATCAACGACGCCGTGAGGTAAGCCAGCGGGTTGGTGGCAAAGAACATGCTGGTGAAGAGGGACCACCATTGCCCGCCACGAAGGCCGGGACCGCTGACCGAGGCAAGTCCCAGGAGTTGTTCCGGCGGGCCGTCCAGGAAGCTTCCCGTCACGGCGGCTGCCGCCAGGAACACAGCCACGACGCCCAAGGTGAACGGCATGGATTTGAGGGTTTCAAGGGTTTGGTGCATTGCCGGACGGCCCACAGTGGCCCACATCAACGCCACCGTGCGGTCCGGTTTCGTGGTGCTTACCACTTCAGCCCCCATTGGCTGCCGAGGAATGCCAAGGCGTCACCGAAGCGCTTTGAGGACGTGTCCCAGGAATGTCCGGTGTGTTCCACCTCGTAGGCCTGCACGGTAAAGCCGGCGTCCTTGGCCGCCGCCGCGAGCGTGTGGAGGTTCCCCACGAACTCCGGATCGTTCTGGCCTGCGGTCAGGTACATGCCGCTGGTCTCAAACCGTTGGTGTTTCATGATCTCCAGTGGAGTCTGCTTGATGAATTCGTCCGGGTTCCCCGGAAAGGCTGCGTCAATGGTCTTTTGCCGCTCCTTGGCGATGGCGGGCTCGGCTTCGCTGGAAAATCCGAGCACGTCCGCGAAGACATCCGGGTGCCTGGTTCCCATTTGGATGGCACAGGTGCCGCCGAAAGAGAATCCACCCACGGCCCAGTGGCTGTGGTTGGTGTCAACGGCAAGGGTGGAACTGATCCATCGCGGCACGTCCTGCGAGAGGTAGGTGTCCGCTTTCGCGATCTTGCTGTCCATGCACATGGTGTTGGCGGACTGTGATCCGTTGGGATCGGGGATGACCACCACCGGGGCCACTCCCCCGTGCGCCGCGGCAAACGAATCCATGTGGCCACGGATGGCGCCGCCCGTCAGCCAGTCCGCGGGGCCGCCGGGCTGGCCCGCCACCAGGACAAGCACCGGCAGGGCGGGACGGTTGGCAGCGAAGTAGGCCGGCGGAAGGTAGAGATAGGCATCGCGGTTGCTCATCCCGGACAGCGTTCCCGGGATGGCTGCCTTACGCAGGACACCGCCGGCAGGCAGGTCGCCGGCAGGCTTCCAGCCCTGGAGGGACACGCCATCGGATTCACCGGGGTGGCGCATGAGCTCCTGTTCCAGCGCGGGTATCCGGGCCAAAGCGGTTCCCAGCAAGTCGCTGACAGTCCGGTTCAGTCCGAAGTAGGCATTGATTTGGAGGGTAGAGAGGGCCACCACCAGGAGCGCCGCGAGGAATCCGCTCCCGTAATGGGTCCAGGAGGTCCGCGGCAGCCTCATGATGCCAAGGATGACGGCCGAAACACCCGGCACGAACCACAGCAGAACGGGCTCCGGGATGTCCTCCGGAAAGACGGTAAGGACGTTGATCATGATCCAGTGGACGGTTGCCACCAGGACGAAGGCTGAGGCGATGGCAACAAAGACACGGATTGCCCAGGCGCGGATCCGTAGGTCCGCTGTTTCCCAGGCGCGCGAAGGTGGTACCAGGAGGTAGGCCGCCCCGCCTAATCCCAATACCAGGACAGTCCCAAACAGGGGCCCGTCCGTAAGCCGAATGTCTGAAAGCCAGTCCACGTGGCTAGCGCCAGGTCCCTACGCCGATGACGGGGCCGGCTTCGAGCCATGAGGAAAGGCCCGTGTACGCATCGAACTTCATGGCCAGGTGCAGGTCCTGTCCCTCGTAGCGGAGTTCGACGATAACCACATCCGGTTGGACCTTGACGGCCTCGGCCTCGGTCGGCTTTCGCCTGCCCAGGAGCTCCAGCGAACTGCGCTTGAAGGTGTATTTCGGGCGGACGCTCAGTGAGATCAACCGGAACCACTCAAGGTCATTGTCCTGATAACGACAAACCCCCATTTGCCAGCTGTTACCAGCAACGCAAATGGAGGCGTCCACCGTGCCGAGGGCGCGCCGCAAATTGAAACGGCGCACCCCCGAAAGGCACAGTGCAAAAATCAGCAATCCGAACACGATTGCCAGTGCGATGAACGAAATACCCGGTGCGTCCATCAAGGTCGTGCTAGCGGATCCCAGCGGTAGCCGAGCCGCCCAGCTGGGCGTTGTCAGCAACGATGACCACGCGGTTGTTGTCCACGGAGAAGAACCCGCCGTCAACATCTACCGCGATCCGGTCCCCTGACACTGGCTGGATGGCCAGTTCACCTTCGGCCAGGATCGCCAGCAGGGGCGAGTGGCCGGGCAGGATTCCGATTTCACCATCACTGGTGCGGGCCTTGACCATCTTGGCCGCTCCGGACCACACAAAGTGGTCCGCTGCGACAATCTCAACCTCAAGCTCAGCCATATTACTTGGTCTGTTCCTGGATCTTGGCCCACTGGCGCTCAACGTCATCGAGGCCACCGACGTTGAAGAACGCCTGCTCCGCGATGTGGTCGAGTTCGCCGTCGCAGATCGCCGAGAAGCCTTCAACGGTGTCCTTGATGGAAACCGTGGAGCCCTCAACACCGGTGAACTGCTTGGCGGTGTAAGTGTTCTGCGAGAGGAACTGCTGGATGCGGCGCGCACGCGACACCACGATCTTGTCTTCTTCGGAGAGCTCATCGACACCGAGGATGGCGATGATGTCCTGGAGTTCCTTGTTCTTCTGCAGGATCTGCTTCACGCGGACAGCCGTGTTGTAGTGGTCCTTGCCGATGTACTGGGGATCCAGGATTCGGGACGTGGACGTCAGCGGATCAACGGCCGGGTACAGGCCACGGGATGCGATTTCACGGGAAAGTTCCGTGGTCGCATCCAGGTGCGCGAAGGTCGTCGCCGGAGCCGGGTCGGTGTAGTCATCAGCGGGAACGTAGATGGCCTGCATCGAGGTGATGGAGTGGCCCTTGGTGGAGGTGATGCGCTCCTGCAGGAGGCCCATCTCGTCGGCAAGGTTGGGCTGGTAGCCCACGGCGGAGGGCATGCGGCCCAGCAGGGTCGATACCTCGGAACCGGCCTGGGTGAACCGGAAGATGTTGTCGATGAACAGCAGCACGTCCTGGTTCTGGACATCGCGGAAGTACTCCGCCATGGTCAGGGCGGACAGGGCTACGCGCAGGCGCGTTCCCGGCGGCTCATCCATCTGGCCGAACACAAGGGCGGTGTCCTTGAGGACGCCTGCCTCTTCCATTTCCACCCAGAGGTCGTTGCCCTCACGGGTACGCTCGCCAACACCGGCGAACACGGAAGTACCACCGAAGTTGCGGGCAACACGGGTGATCATTTCCTGGATCAGGACGGTCTTGCCCACGCCGGCGCCGCCGAAGAGGCCGATCTTTCCACCCTTGATGTACGGGGTGAGGAGGTCGATGACCTTGATGCCGGTCTCCAGCATCTCGGTGGAGCCTTCGAGAGAAGCAAAGCTCGGGGCCTTGCGGTGGATCGGCCAGCGTTCGCTGATGTCCAGTTCCGACTCGGCAACGTCCAGGGGCTGGCCCAGCACGTTGAAGATGTGGCCCTTGACTCCGTCGCCGACAGGCACGGAGATCGGGGCACCGCTGTCCACCACGGAGGTGCCGCGGACCAGGCCGTCGGTTGCCTGCAGGGAGATGGCGCGCACGAGGTTGTCGCCCAGGTGCTGGGAGGTCTCGAACGTGATGGTCTTGGTCTCACCGTTGAGAGTGATCTCGGTGGTGAGGGCGTTGTAGATCGACGGGATTGCGTCAGCCGGGAATTCGACGTCGACAACCGGGCCGATTACGCGCGCAATACGGCCGGTTGCACCGGACGTTGCGGCTACGTGTTCGGTAGCAGTGGCAGTCATCTCTCTCACTTCATTCAGTAGATGGCGTGGGGTTAAGTTTATCTGTGGTGGTGCTGGTTACGCGGAACCGGGGAGGTGCAGGCTAGGACGCGAGGGCGTCCGCGCCGGCAACAATCTCGGAGAGTTCCTGCGTAATCTCGGCCTGGCGGGCCGTGTTGCGCAGGCGCGTGTACTTCTTGATCAGGTCCGTTGCGTTGTCGCCTGCGGACTTCATCGCCCGCTGGCGGGCGGCGAGCTCGGAAGCTGCTGCCTGCAACATGGCTGCGAAGATACGGGATTCGATGTAGCGCGGCAGCAGGGCGTCAAGGACACGCTCCGCTTCCGGTTCGAACTCGTACAGCGGCAGGAGATCCGATTCGGATTGGGCCTGCTCTTCCACTACTTCAAGCGGGAGCAGGCGGATGACCGTCGGCTCCTGGGTGACCATGGACTTGAAGCGGGTGTAGACAACGTGGATCTCGTCCACGCCGCCGTCTTCGAAGTCGGTCGCGAATTCTGCCAGCAACGCTGCGCCGACTTCACGGGCAGTAGCGAACTCGGGTGCGTCGGTTCCTCCGGTCCAGACCCGCGCATACTCGCGGTTCCGGAAATCGAAGTAGGCCTGGGCCTTGCGGCCCACGACATAGGTCTTGACTTCCTTGCCTTCGGCGCGGAGCAGCTCGTTGAGACCTTCCGCCTGCTTGAGGACGCTCGCCGAGTATGAACCTGCCAGGCCGCGGTCCGAGGTGATTACCAGGACTGCGGCGCGGCGGATCTGCTCCGGCTCAGTGATCAGCGGGTGGTCGATTTCGCTTTGGCTGGCGACAGCAGAAACGGCGCGCGTGATCGCGTTCGCGTAAGGCAGTGAAGCTGCTACGCGCGCACGGGCCTTCCCGATGCGCGAGGTAGCGATCAGTTCCATCGCCTTGAAGATCTTGCGCATCGACGTGGTCGAGCTGATCTTCTGGCGGTAGACCCGGATCTGGGCTCCCATACTTATCCTTTCCTAACATTCCGTCGCCGGGTGTGCCGGGCCTTTGCGGCCCGGCACACCCGGCGGTGCGGAACTAGCGCTTCTGCTTGACGATCTTTTCCTGGTCGACTTCGCCCTCGGAGATAGCGTCGTGCTCCTCGTGGCCGGCGCCTACCAGGTGGTTGTCACCCTCGCCGAAGAAGCCCTTCTTGAAGTCCACGATCGAGGACTTCAGAGCTGCAACGGTGTCATCGTCCAGGACGTTGGTCTGTGCCAGCGTGGTCAGGATCGAGGACTTGTGGCGAAGGTGCTCAAGGAACTCAGCCTCGAACCGGCTGATGTCCTCGACCGGAACGTCGTCCAGGTAGCCGTTGGTGCCGGCCCAGATGGAAACAACCTGGTCCTCGACCGGGAACGGTGAGTACTGGCCCTGCTTCAGCAGTTCCATCAGGCGGGCGCCACGGGTGAGCTGCTGGCGTGACGCAGCATCCAGGTCGGATGCGAACATGGCGAACGCCTGCATGTCGCGGTACTGGGCCAGGTCCAGCTTCAAAGTACCGGAAACCTTCTTCATGGACTTCACCTGGGCGGCACCGCCAACGCGGGACACCGAGACGCCAACGTCCACAGCGGGCCGCTGGTTGGCGTTGAAGAGGTCCGACTGGAGGAAGATCTGGCCGTCGGTGATGGAGATGACGTTGGTCGGGATGTAGGCGGAGACGTCGTTCGCCTTGGTCTCGATCAGCGGCAGGCCCGTCATGGAGCCGGCACCGAGCTCGTCGGAGAGCTTGGCACAACGCTCCAGCAGACGGGAGTGCAGGTAGAAGACGTCACCCGGGTAGGCTTCGCGTCCCGGCGGGCGGCGGAGCAACAGGGACACTGCACGGTAGGCCTCAGCCTGCTTGGACAGGTCATCGAACACGATGAGGACGTGCTTGCCGCCGTACATCCAATGCTGGCCGATGGCCGAACCGGCGTACGGTGCCAGGTACTTGAAGCCTGCGGGGTCGGACGCGGGAGAAGCCACGATGGTGGTGTACTCCAGCGCGCCGTTGTCCTCAAGGGTCTGGCGGATGGCGGCAATCGTGGACGCCTTCTGGCCGATGGCGACGTAGATGCAGCGGACCTGCTTGGTGACATCGCCGGAAGCCCAGTTGGCCTTCTGGTTGATGATGGTGTCGATCGCGATCGCGGACTTGCCGGTCTGGCGGTCGCCAATGATCAGCTGGCGCTGGCCGCGGCCGATCGGGATCATCGCGTCGATGGCCTTCAGGCCGGTCTGCATCGGTTCGTGGACCGACTTACGCTGGGTCACGCCGGGAGCCTGGAGCTCCAGCGCTCGGGTGGTCTCGGCCTTGATCTCGCCGAGGTCGTCGATGGGCACGCCCAGCGGGTCGACAACGCGGCCGAGGAAGGCGTCGCCAACGGGAACGGACAGAACCTGTCCGGTCCGGTGGACTTCCTGGCCTTCTTCGATGCCGGTGAAGTCACCGAGGATGATGACGCCGATCTCGCGGACGTCAAGGTTCTGGGCCAGGCCCAGGGTGCCGTCCTCGAAGCGCAGCAGCTCGTTCGCCATGACCGAGGGAAGGCCCTCAACACGGGCGATGCCGTCACTTGCGGTGGTTACGCGGCCGACCTCTACGCGCTCTGCGTTCCCGGGTTCGTAGGACGCCGCGAACTCGTTCAGCGCATTACGGACGTCGTCGGCGTTGATGGTCAATTCGGCCATCTGCAGTCCCTGCTCTCCTGTTTGTGATCACCGCAAACGGTGACCGGGGTTTCTATCAGTTTGGTTGTGCTCGTCCGGCTAGCCGGCAAGCTGGCGTTGCAGTTCTCCCAGCCGGGTAAGGACCGAGGCATCGAGTACCTCGTCGCCCACCTGGACGCGGATTCCGCCAATGAGCGACGGGTCAACAATGACGTTGACCTTCAATTCCCGCCCGTACAGTGCGTTCATGCCCGCCTGGAGGCGTGCCAGCTGCGTCTCCGACAACGGCCGGGTCACGCTGACTGTTGCAATCCAGCGCTGCTGCCGCTTGGCCGCCAGTTCGGCAAACCGTTCCACCAGCCGGGTGGGCTTGATGCCGCGGGGCTGGGTGACGGCCTGGGTGATAAGCACCCGGGCTTCTTCGCTGGCGCCGGGCGCCAGCCGCTCCGCGAGGGTGGCTTTGGCTGCCGCGCTGGCCTGCGGTTCGGACAGAGCACGTTGTACCTCGTGGCTGGAGGCAACAGCCTGGTTGAAGGAAAACAGGTCGTTTTCCAGCTCTTCCAGGCCAGTGATTCCGGAGGCAGAAACGGCCGACTTGTTTTCAGCAACGGAAATGACCACCGTTGCGGCAAGAGTCTCGAGTGCATCGCCGATGTCGCGCGCCGATGCCCAGCGTGAGCTGGCCAGACCGCCCGCGATTTCAGCCGCATCAGCGGAGACTTTTCCGCCAACCAGCTGCCTGACCAGCGCCGATTTCTCGTCGCCGCTGCGGGAGGGGTCAGTCAGGGCACGGCGCAAACCAGCCGAGCTGTCCACCATTCCCAGAATTCCGAAGAGTTCCTTTGCCAGCTGCAGCGACGCGGTCGGAAGCTTCGCTTCCAAGGCGGCCAGGGCTGTTGCCAGCGATTCGCTCGATACGCCTGCCATTATTTAGCTGCACCTGCGTTCTGGGACTCCAGATCTGCCAGGAAACGGTCCACGACCCGTGCTGCACGGGCGTCGTCATCGAGGGACTCGCCCACGATGCGGCCTGCCAGGGTGGTGGCCAGGGTGCCGACCTCGGCACGCAGGGACACAACGGCCGCCTGGCGCTCTGATTCGATCTGTGCGTGGGCCTGCGCAGTGATGCGGGCAGACTCTGCTGCCGCCTTCTCCTTGAGATCCGCGAGGATCTGGGCACCTTCGGCGCGGGCTTCCTCACGGATGCGGTTTGCTTCGGTGCGGGCGTCGGTCAGCTGCTGCTTGTACTCTTCGAGTGCAGCAGACGCCTCAGCCTGGGCCTTTTCAGCCTTGGCGATGCCGCCTTCAATGGCCTCGGCACGCTCGGCGAAGGTCTTCTCGAACATCGGGACAACGTACTTGACCACGATGAAAAAGAGGATGGCGAAGCCAACGAAGACAACCAGCATTTCCCAGCCATTGGGAACAAGGGGGTTGACGTCGCCCTCAGCGGCGGCTGAGATGTTCAGCTGATGCATATTTCACCCGTCCTTTATCTACTCGGTTCTGAATGTTCGCTGAAGTTCTCTGGGTTTACTTGAGAACGAAAGCGAAGACCAGGCCCAGGATGGCGAGTGCTTCGGTCAGCGCCAGGCCAAGGAATGCGATGGGCTGCAGGACGCGCTGGGCTTCCGGCTGGCGCGCAACGCCGTTGATGTAGGCAGCGAACACGAGACCCACACCGATACCACCGCCGATAGCCGAGAGGCCATAGCCGATGAGGTTGAGGGAGCCGTTGATGGAGCCTTCCATTTTTTTTCCTTTCAAGATGCCACTTGTGTGGCAGGTTGTTTGGGTTGCTTCATCCCCGCGAGGGGAATTCTGTGTGTGCCGTGAGGGACATGGCGCCCCGCCGGCGTGCCTAGTGGCTGTCGGCGTGCAGTGCGCCTTCGATGTAGATCGCGGTCAGCAGCGTGAAGACGTAGGCCTGCAGGACCATGATCAGGGCTTCAAGCATGTACATGGCGATCGCACCGGCCAGGACCAGGACCGACGTGCCCTTGAGCAGGAAGTTCTCCTGCATGATCAGGTACTCGATGCCGGAGCCCGCGATCATCACGATGAGGTGGCCGGCGAGCATGGTAGCGAACAGACGAAGGCTGTGCGTGACGGGCCGGACAACGAAGTTGGAGATGATCTCGATCGGGATGACGATCGGGAGGATGTACCACGGAACGCCGGAGGGTACGGTGGCCAGCTTGAAGTAGCGCAGGCCGTTCTTCTTGATGCCGATGGCGATCCAGGTCACGTAGACCAGGCCGGCCAGCACATACGCTCCACCCACGTGCGAGAACGTAGGGAGTTGGAACACCGGAATGGCGCCGTAGATGTTGTTGACCAGGATGAAGAAGAACAGGCTGAACAGCAGCGGGACGTACTTGATGAAGTCCCTGCCGCCGATGATGTCCTTGGCGATTCCGTTGCGGACGAAGCCGTAGGCAGCCTCGCCGGCGAACTGGAGCTTGCCGGGTACCAGCTGCTGCTTGCGTGCGGCGAGCACGAAGAAGACGGCGATAAAGACGACAGAGAGGAGGACCAGCAGCATCTGCTTGGAGAATCCTTCTGCGGCACCCCACGGCAGGATTGCCGGCAAATGCATTTCGTTAATTCCAGGAGGAGTGAACTCTCCTGAATCTTGGGCCGGGAGCGCAAGCGCGATCAACGCGTTTCCTCTCTGCAGTGTCCATCATTGGGCGTTGGGCGGGGTCCGGCAGCGTGACAGCCTGCTGTTCCCCCTGTGAAATTATTTGGCATTAGTGTTGCCGTCCTGGGACGGCCCGCTGGCAGCATGGCGATCACCAGCGTTTGTGCGAGAACTGGTAAGGCCATGCATATGGGAAAGGTAAAAACCTCCGACGGCTCCAAGCAGAGCGCCTGCGAGCACGATCCAGCGCGTTCCCCACACGTAATCCAGTCCCCACCCTATCAAACTCCAGACGATGATTCCGCCAATGATGTAGCTGAATACCGCCATTCCAGCGTTGTAGCCGCCGTCGTTCGACGCGTCGGAAACACCGGGTGCGGAGCCGTTGGATCGGCGCTTGGCTTTCGCTGCAACGTCGGATTTCTTCGGGTTACGCATTGGTGGGTCCCTTCTCTTCCGGATCGTTGTAGATCTGGAGGCGGGCTTTGCTGAACCCATGGATCTCCGCAGCCTGCCAGAGGACGACGGCGACCACGGCACCTATGACGAACCAGCGTCCGTGCAGCCACGCCGGAGCCCCGACAACGAACAGGACGACCGCGAAGCCAACCACCTTGATGAAGTAGGTGGCTACGAACACCCCAATCGCGCCGGACGGATTCCGGCGTCCCACGAAGTGGCCAACCAGCAGGCTGATTCCGAAGAACAGCATCACCAGCAGGCCCCCGAGGAAACTGGAAACTGCCCCGCTTGCTCCATTGAGGAGCGCGGCAGGGATGGCGCACAGCGCCAGTCCGGCCGTGGCGGCAATCGAACTGCGCTTGAGCAGGTTCAGCCAGAGCGAGCGTGTGGGACCCGAAGAGCCAACGTGTCCATGGCCGGACACAGGTCCGGACTCGGCGTTGGAGGTCATTCGATCCCAATCGTCGGCACCTCGTGGCTCAGCGCCAGGAGGTAAAGGGTGGAGGAGCAGCTTGGGCTGCCCCTAAATTCTACACGAGATAGAACATGGCTAGGTCACCGGCAGCCGTGTGACTTTGGACCTGCGGCGGCGGCGTCCAATCAGGTCCGGGCTGGCCAGGTACACGACGAGGACCAGGACGGTGCCGGCCACGCACAGGGCCACCACCGGCAACGACGCGGTGGCGGCGACGAAGCCGAGGATGATCACGGCGACCGTGCAGGCTGTAACGGCGGCAGCCGACTGCAGGTGCGAGAAGCCGACATCCGTGAGCCGCTGGTAGACGTGCTCACGGTGCGATGCGTACCAGCGCTCCCCCGCCTTGATCCGCCGAAGCAGTGTGTAGCCGGTGTCCGCGGCATACACCAGGATGGGTGAGAGGACGTATTCCACGTAGACACCGCCAAGGAAGCCCGCGACGGCGAGGGCGGCTACGGATGCGCCGAGCAGGTAACTGCCGACGTCGCCCAGGAAGACCGAACCCCGGCCCAGGTTCCACGGCAGGAACCCGAGGAAGGACATCGCGAGCACGGCTCCGCCAGCCGTGAGCCAGGGTTGTTCGGCCAGCGTTCCGGCCAGCGCGTAGGCCCCGCCGGCAGTGACCCCGTGCAGGCCGGAAATACCATTGACGCCGTCCATGAAGTTGGCAATGTTGACATACGCCGCGATCGCCAGCGCCGCGAGGGGCAGCCACCAGAACGACTGGCCGGTCAGCACGATCAGGACCACCGACCCGGCGGCCCCGATGCCGAGCTGGGCAGCTGCACGGCCGCGGATGGACAGGCCGCGCAGGTCCTCGACCCAGCCGACAACGGCGCAGGCCACAATGATCGCCAGGACGACGGCGGACACGGACCGGTCAACGGTGACCACGCCGAGGAGGACGGCTGCCGCGTAGCCGATGACGGTGGCGAGGGCGGCGGCGACCCCCATGCCGCGGATGGTTGCCTTGGCGTGCGACGAGCGGGCAGAGGGAACGTCCACCACCCCCATCCGGACCAACCAGGGCTTCACTGCGAACGGGAGGAGGAGGCTCGCCAGCAGGGTTGCCAGTGCCACCAGCAGCAGCGGCATCATGAGGCAACCCTGATGGCGCCCGTGTCATCGGCCTCATCGTCGGGAATGTCGCTGATGCTGACGCCCTGTTCCGCTTCACAACGGGCCAGCCAGACGTTGAGGTCGAGCTTGTCCGGATCCTGCTCGGTGGCCCGGGTGTGTGAAATCTTGGGGTGCAGCGGGCGTTTGTCCAGTTCCCCGGCGCCCACCAGTTCCTCGTGCAGCTTCTCCCCCGGCCGCAGTCCGGTGTAGATAATCTCCACGTCCTTGCCGGACATGGCGATCATGCGTTGCGCCACGTCGAGGATCCGGACCGGTTCGCCCATGTCAAGGATGAGGACGTCGCCGCCGGCACCGATCGCACCGGCCTGGATCACCAGCTGGCAGGCTTCGGGAATGGTCATGAAGAAGCGCGTGACATCGGGGTCGGTGACCGTGACCGGACCGCCGACGCGGATCTGTTCGGTGAAGAGCGGCAGCATGGAGCCGCGACTGCCCATGACGTTGCCGAAGCGGACGGAGACGAACTTCTTTTGCGTCTGCCCTGCCATCCAGGCGGTCAGCTTTTCGGCAACCCGCTTGGAGTGGCCGAGGGCGGTGGTGGGGTTGGCGGCTTTGTCGGTGGAAATGTTGACGAAGTTCGAAACGCCTGCCCGGCGGGCGGCGCGCAGCACGTTCAACGTGCCGCACACGTTCGTCTTCCAGGCCTCCACAGGGTACTGCTGGAGCAGTGGAGCGTGCTTGAGAGCTGCCGCGTGGAACACCACTTCGGGCTGCCGGTCAGCGAAGATCTCCTGGAGGGCTTCGCCGTCGCGGATGTTGGCCAGGACGGTGTCGCGGCCGGCCAGCAGGCCGCGGCCGGTGATGGAAATCTGGGTCTGCTGCAGCCCGGTTTCGTCGTGGTCCAGCATGATCAGTTCCGCGGGGTCGAACTGCACGATCTGGCGGCAGAGTTCCGAGCCGATGGATCCGCCGGCGCCGGTTACCAGCACCCGCTTGCCCTTGATGTAGCCGGCAATCTCGTCGACCTTGATGTCCACGGGCCGCCGGCCGATCAGGTCTTCGACCGCCACGTCGCGGAAATCGGAGAACCCCGCGGGCGCGCCGCTGCCAAGCATGTCCCTCAGCGGCGGCAGGACCAGGACGCGGACGTTGAGCCCGGCCACGGCGTCGGAGATGCGGCGCACCAGTCCCGCTTCGACGTTGGCGAAGGCCACCACCAGGACGGTTGCCCGCGTGCGCCGGATGATGGCGGGGAGGTCGTCCCCGCGGCCCTGGACCTGGACACCGGAAAGGCGCAGGTGCTTCTTGGCGGGATCGTCATCCACCAGGCCTACCGGGAAGTAGGGCGAGTCCGGGTCCTGCAGCATCCGGGTTACCAGGGAGTTGCCGAGGAACCCCGCGCCGTAGACCAGCGTGTTTTGGGCCCCGTCCCCGGGCCTGGTCTTGCTTTCGGCGTAGAGACGCTTGGCATAGCGGGCGGCGCCCATGAACAGGCAAGCGAAAGGGAAAGCGATGAGGCCGACGCTGCGGCCGATGTTGATGGCCTCATAGAGGACCAGCAGGCTGGCGGTGATGGAGGCGGCCACGATGACCGTGACGAACACCAGTGCCCGGGCTTCCTGGAAGCTGCCGAATGGATAGCGGCCCCGGTACAAGGCGAGGGAGTATCCTGCCAGCATCTGGACGACGACGGCGATGGCAGCGATGGCGAAGGCACCGGCGAACTGCTCCACCCGGATACCCATCTCATAGCGCAGCAGCAGCGCCAGGACGATGGCCACGACCCACGACATGGAGTCGAGGAACATCTGGATCCAGATCCAGATGGCGGGTTTCTCGTCCCGTACGGCGGCGGATGCGCGCGTTTCAGATTTTGTACTCAACAGAAGATGCAACCGACTTCCACTACCACGGCGGCCAGCGCCTTTTTCACAATGCCCCGCCGCAAAAACCGTCGGACGGCGTCGGGACCTAGAACGATACTAATCTCTTCGGCTTCCACTTCCCGGATGCGCGGGCAGTGGAGGCATGGGTTTCCATCCGGTGTCCGAGAGGATCGTGCGTGATTCGCGCCATCCGCGCCACAGTGCGCCGGAGCCCTTGAGGGTGCGTTCCACCAGGACCAGGCGGGCTATTTCCTTGAGGAAAGTCAGCGCCGTCCCGGCAGCGAAACCGGCCCTGTTGTACTTGCCGTACGCCTTCAGGTAGTGCGCCACGTGTCCCCGGTTGCGCATCACGTAGCGCCGGCTAAGGTCGGAGGAATCGTTAAGGTGGCGCAGTCCCAAGTCCACCTGCCGCTGGGCACGGACCTTCTTGATGACGAAGGCGTTGACGTACACCACCGGCGTCCGCTGTGCCGCGAGCCAGCCGTAGATGAGGTCGTCCCAGGTGATGAAGAACCGCGGGTCCGGAAGGCCAATCTCACGGGCCACGGAGGCCTTGACCAACATGCCCTCAAAATTCCCCACGTTGGTGCGGAACACGTCCGAATGCTTGAACACGTCCCGGGACACCGGCAGGAAAACGCCCAGCGATTCCACGAAATGGTGCTGCCAGAAGAAGGGATTGCCGTTGGCGTCGTACCGGCGGCCGATCATGCATGAATACTCCGGCGTGAATTTCTCCAGGGCGTCCACGGCGCCGGGAAGGACCTCGACGTCGTCGTCCATCAGCCACAGCCACTCGGCACCCGACTCGAGCGCGAGTTGTACGCCGTGAAAAAATCCGCCGGCGCCGCCCACGTTCCGGTCCAGCTTCTCATACCGGATGGGCGGACCACCGGCAGACATCGCCTGCGCCACGACGTCGGCGGTGTGGTCGGTGCTCGCGTTATCCACCACCAGGACCTGTGCGGGAGCGCTGCCTGGACCGGTGAAGGAGCGGAGCAGGTTGCGCAGGAACTCGGCACGGTTGAACGTGACGACGACGGCGTACAGGTTGTCCACGGCGGCCTAGCTCCTGGCGGACATCAGTTCCGCGGGCGAGCCGAAGCCCTTGCCGCGGAAGCCGGTGGAGTAAGCGCCGAACCAGTGTGCGAGGCCCTTGAAGTCACCGGTCTTCAGGAAGTAGTACGGGAAACCGACGATGTCGGCGCTGAACCAGCGCAGGTTGCGGTATTTCCGGGTCAGGTAGCCGCGGTTGCGGAAGTAGCAGTAGCGCTTGAAGTCGCCCTCCGGGATGACGGGGGTGATGAAGCCGCCGAACACCGGCTTCATCTCGGTCCACGTGGCGGGGTGCTGCACGGCGACGGTGGCCAAGGTGCCGTATTTCAGGCCTGCCTTCTTCACCCGGGACAGGAAGTCCACCTCATCCCCACGGATGAAGAACTTTACGTCGGGTATGCCGATCTTGTAGAAGACCTCGGTCCGGATCAGCGCGCCGTTGAAGAAGTGCACCATGTCCGGGAGGTAGCCCATGGGAGCGAGCCGGGACCTGTCGTTGGTCAGCAGGCCATTGATGCGGAAATTGAAGGAGAGCCGGTTGGGGTCTGCGGTCGCGGCAACCAGCGGGCTGATGATGTCCAGCTGGTGCTCGTCGGCGGTGCGGAGCAGTTCGGCAAGGCAGCTGGCGTCCTCCGGGTGGCCGTCGTCGTCCATCATCCAGATCCAGTCCGCGCCGCTGGCCATGGCGGCAAGGATGGCGTAGGCGAACCCGCCGGCGCCGCCGAGGTTGGCTTCGGAGCGCAGGTAGTTGATGTTGTCAGCGCCCATGGCGTTGACGACGTCGGTGGCCGGGACGGTACCGGAGTCCACCAGGGCGATGGAATGGATGGGAGCGGTTTGGGCGGCCAGGCCTTGCAGGAGCAGGGCCAGCTCCTCGTGGCGGTCGAAGGTGACGGCGGCTACGGCGACTTTGGGCTGCATGTCAGTCTTCCGGAGCGGCGTCGGGGTTGCCCGCAACACTGGCGTCCGGTGCACCGGCGTTGTCGGCGTGCGGTTCTTCCTCTGCCATCGGGATTTCTCCGAGCCCCAGGACACCGGGGACGTGCTCGCGCAACCGGTCGAGGCTGACCGCCCCGTTGCGGACCACGCGGAGGACGGGGCCGGTGGCGTCCACGATGGTTGACGGGACGCCGGCGTCACCTTCCAGTGGACGCGGGCCGCCTTCCAGGTACACCTCGACGGAGTCGGCCAGCTGTTCGCGCGCCGCTGCCGCCGTTTGCGCCGGTGCCTGGCCGGTGCGGTTGGCAGAGGAGACGGCGAGCGGGCCCGTCAGGGTCAGCAGCTCCAGGGCTACCTCGTCAGCAGGCATGCGCAGCGCCACGGTTCCCTTGGTCTCGCCGAGGTCCCAGTCGAGCGAGGGCTGGGCGTGCAGGATCAGGGTGAGGCCGCCGGGCCAAAAGGCTTCGGCGAGCTTGCGCGCGTCAGCTGACACGTCCGTGGCCAGGCCGTCCAGTGCGTTGATACGCGGAATCAGGACCGGCGGCGGCATGGTCCTGCTCCGGCCCTTTGATACCAGCAGCATGGTGACAGCATGCGGCGAGAATGCGTCCGCGCCGATCCCGTAGACGGTGTCCGTGGGCAGAACCACGCACTTCTTTTCGCTGATGGCACGCTGGGCGTGTTCCAGGCCCTGTGCCCGCTCGTCGTCGATGGTGCAGTTGTAGGTTGTGGTCACTGGCCCATTCTTTCATTCCGTGTGGCCTGGTCCGCGAGCACAGCGCTGGTGGCGCGCTCCTTGCCGTTGAGGTCCAGGTGCGTATTGATGCTTGTCCAGGCGCCGGTCCGGTCGAGCATGGCGGCAATCCAGCCTGCCTGGACTTCAGCGTGTTCCATGACGAAGTAGCCCCCGGGACGCAGGAGCCGGGCAGCCGAGGCCGCTGCCGCCGTCGGGAGTTCCATGCCGTCCGCTCCCCCGCCGTACAACGCCTCGGGCGGGTCATGCAGGGCCACTTCGGGTTCATTGGGGGTGGCGGCGGCCGGGATGTATGGCGGGTTGGAGATCACGACGTCGACTGTTCCGTTGAGTTCCGGCAGCGCGTTGCGCAGGTCCCCCAGGACGAGGTTGACGCCGAGGGGCGCCAGGTTCTTCGCCGCCCAGGCGTGCGCAAACGGGCTGAACTCTACCGCGTGCACGTCGGCACCGGGCACCTCGTGCGCGACGGAGCCGGCGATGGCGCCCGAGCCGGTGCCCAGGTCCACGATCCGGGGCGCCTGCATGCCCTTGACGTGGTCGATGGCCAGCTGGACCACGGATTCGGTTTCCGGCCGGGGAATGAACACGCCGGGACCGACCGCCAGCTCAAGGTAGCGGAAGTGCGCCACCCCGGTGATGTGCTGCAACGGAATGCGGCGGACGCGTTCAGCCACCAGCTCGGCATAGCCCGCGGGCGCAGCCGCATCGCCGAGCATCAGGGCGCGGAGGCGTCCCAGCCCGACATTGAGGAGGTGGTCCGCCAGCAACTCCGCGTCGGCCCGGGGGCTGGGGACACCGGCCTCGGCCAGGCGTTCCGCGGCCTCTCGTACGGCTGCGGCCAGGGACTGGGCAGGGGCCGTCTCGGTGGGCTCACTCATGGTTGGCTTCCGGTCAGTCGCCGATGGCGTCCAGCCGCGCCTGCTCGTCCATCTCGATGGCGGACTGGATGACCGGTTCGAGGTCGCCGTTCATCACCTGGTCCAGGTTGTACGCCTTGTAGCCGGTGCGGTGGTCCGCGATCCGGTTTTCCGGGTAGTTGTAGGTGCGGATGCGCTCGGAGCGGTCCATGGTGCGGATCTGCGACTTGCGCTGGGCCGAGTTCTCGGCGTCGATCTGCTCCTGCTGGTGCGCCAGGATGCGCGCCCGGAGCACGCGCATGCCGGCTTCGCGGTTCTGCAGCTGGGACTTCTCGTTCTGCATGGCCACCACGATGCCGGTGGGAAGGTGCGTAATGCGGACGGCCGAGTCCGTGGTGTTGACGGACTGGCCGCCGGGACCGGAGGAACGGTAGACGTCGATCTTGAGGTCGTTCTGGTTGATCTCGAGCTCTTCGGGCTCATCGACCTCAGGCAGGACCAGGACGCCGGCAGCGGAGGTGTGGATGCGGCCCTGGGATTCGGTCACGGGCACGCGTTGGACGCGGTGTACGCCGCCTTCGAATTTGAGCCGGGCGTAGACGCCTTCGGCGGGGTCGTTGGAGTTCCCCTTGACCGCTACCTGGACGTCCTTGTAGCCGCCAAGGTCGGATTCCGTGGCGGAGATGATTTCGGTCTTCCAGCCGCGGGATTCGGCGTACCGGGTGTACATGCGCAGCAGGTCGCCGGCGAACAGGGCGGCCTCATCGCCGCCTTCGCCGCCCTTGACTTCAAGGATCACGTTGCGGGCGTCGTCGGGGTCGCGCGGAATCAGGAGGCGCCGCAGCTTGGCGGCAGCGGTCTCGAGCGAGGCTTCCAGTTCCGGCACCTCGGCAGCGAATTCGGGGTCCTCGGCAGCCATTTCCTTGGCAGCGGCGAGATCGTCCCTGAGCCCCTCCCACCGGTGGTAGGCCTCCACGATGCCATTAAGCTGAGCCGACCGCCGCCCCAGCTTCCGGGCAAGCCGCTGGTCAGCATAAACAGCAGGATCCCCCAGCTGCGCCTGGATAGCGTCATGCTCATCAAGCAGGCCCTGTACGGACTCAAACATATTTCAAAACCTTTCGTTCTGCGACCCAGTTTAATCAGGTGCAGGGATCCGGTCCCAACAGCAGCCCGGGCAAATGGTGAGCCGTGCACCCGACGCGCGGGTTTTCCGCCCCGGGAGTGGCCCGTAAGGGCCGGGCCGAGGGACCCGACGCGAGCTTGCGAGCGTTGGGAAGGCCCCTGCCCGCTGTCGGAGCGTTGTAGCTGACGTACGCAGTACGTCAACTGCAACGCGAAGGGGCGGGGGCGGAACATCCGCGCGGCAACCACCGCACGAACGCACCAGCACCCGCCCCTAACTCAGCTACTTGTCGTTATCCGACTTCGCACCAAGCGTCGTCTTCTGGACCTGCATGAGGAACTCAACGTTGCTCTGGGTTTCCCGGATCTTGTTGGTGAGCAGTTCAAGGCTCTGCTGGGTCTCGAGTCCGGAGAGGACGCGGCGCAGCTTCCACATGATCTTGACTTCTTCGGGCGAGAGCAGGTTCTCCTCGCGCCGCGTGCCGGAGGCGTTCACGTCAACGGCGGGGAAGATGCGCTTGTCTGCCAACTGGCGGGACAGGCGCAGTTCCATGTTGCCGGTGCCCTTGAACTCTTCGAAGATGACCTCGTCCATCTTGGAGCCGGTCTCGACGAGCGCGGTGGCCAGGATGGTGAGCGAGCCGCCGTTTTCGATGTTGCGGGCGGCACCGAAGAAGCGCTTGGGCGGGTAGAGGGCGGCAGAGTCGACGCCACCGGACAGGATGCGGCCGGAGGCCGGTGCTGCCAGGTTGTAGGCGCGGCCCAGGCGGGTCATGGAGTCCAGGAGGACCACCACGTCCATGCCCATTTCCACGAGGCGCTTGGCGCGTTCGATGGAGAGTTCGGCCACGGTGGTGTGGTCGTCGGCGGGACGGTCGAAGGTGGAGGCGATGACCTCGCCCTTGACGGTGCGCTGCATATCCGTCACTTCTTCAGGACGTTCGTCAACGAGCACCATCATGAGGTGGACCTCAGGGTTGTTGGTGGTGATGGCGTTGGCGATGGACTGCAGGATGAGCGTCTTTCCGGCCTTGGGCGGGGAGACGATCAGGCCGCGCTGGCCCTTACCGATCGGGGCCACGAGGTCGATGACGCGGGGACCGATCTTCTTGGGGTCGGTCTCGAGGCGCAGTCGCTCGGACGGGTAGAGCGGCACCAGCTTGGCGAACTCGACGCGGTCCTTGAGTTCTTCGGCGGTCTTGCCGTTGACGGAGGTGACGCGGACCAGGGCGTTGAACTTCTGGCGGTTGGACTGCTGGTTGCGGTCTTCGCCTTCGCGGGGGGCGCGGATTGCGCCGACGACGGCGTCACCCTTGCGCAGGTTGTACTTCTTGACCTGGGCGAGTGAGACGTAGACGTCGTTGGGGCCGGGCAGGTAGCCGGACGTGCGGATGAACGCGTAGTTCTCCAGGACGTCCAGGATGCCGGCGACCGGAAGCAGGACGTCGTCCTCGGTGACCTCGACGTCGTCGACGTCGGGTCCCTGGTTGCGCCCGCGGCGGCGGTCGTTGCGGTCGCGGAAGCGGTCGTTGCGCGAGTTGTCGCGGTCCTGGCCGCCGGAGCGGTCGTTGCGGTCATTCCGGTCCCGGCGGTTCCGGCGGTTCCGGCGGCTGCCGCCGTCGGTGTCGTCGTTGTCGCGGTTGTTGTCGCGGTTGCCGTCACGCTGGCCGGCGTCGCGGCTGCCTGCGTTGTCCCGGCCGCCGTCGGAATCCCGGGCGGTGGTGTCGCGGCCGCCGCGGGTGCGGCCGCCGTCACGGCGCTCGGTGCGCTGGCCGGCGTCGCCGGACTCGGCTGCGGGGGTTTCGGTGCGCTGCTCGCCTGCCCGCTGTTCCGTGGCCGGCTGCTCTGCCGGGGTTTCCACCGGAGCCTCCTGGACGGAGGCTGCAGCGGCCTCGCTGCGACGGCGGTTGCGGGTTCGGGGCTGGCGGCGCTCCGAGGCGCCTTCCGTGCCCTCGGTGGCTTCTGCGGACACCGCAGACGGCGCTTCGGCGGCCGGTGCAGCAGCGGTCTCGACGACGGGAGCCGCGGCTGCCGGGGCAACCACACCGTCACTGACCGCGCGGCGGCTGCGGCCGCGGCCACGGGCGCGGCTGCCTTCTGCGGCGGGGGCCTCGGCGGCGGGGGCTTCCGTAGCCGCCGGGGCCTCGACGCTCTCCGGTGCCTTGACGGTTGCCTTGGCAGGAGCCTTGGCGGTGAGGGTTCCGGCACGGTGGGCGGAAATGGCCGAGACCAGGTCCCCCTTGCGCATGCGGGAGCCGCCGGAGATGCCGAGCTGGCTGGCCAGGGCCTGCAACTGGGCGAGCTTGAGGCCTGCAAGGCCGCTGCTCTTGGCGGGTGCAGCCGATGATTCGGCAGCAGAAGATGTGTGGTCCACAGCTGGTGACAGCTCAGTGGTTTCGGTCACGAAGGATCCTTCCCCCTCGACGGCGTCCAGACGAGGAGCTGGACGCGATGATTTGATCTGGGCCGCAGTTCAGATCTGCAGCCGGGATTTTTCGGCCTTGCCGGTTGGATTTCGGCCAGCAGGGCCGGATACTGATTCACCTTGCGCTGCACTCTTGGAGCAACGCCGGGCTGACGGTTCAGGGGCAGTTGGATGCTGCAATTTCCTGCGACAGACCAAGCAGGCGGCACCGGAATACATTCACAGTCGGTAGATCAAAACAGCAACTGAATGCACGAGCAGATCAGATAGGCGGAATTACCGCCGGTGCATGTCCACCTTAGCACCTTCAACGTCCACTGCGAGCTTCAGTACGCGCCAGCCAATATCCGGCGTGTTGTTTGCGGTGAAGGACTCGATGAAGGCCAGGGCATCCCCTGCCTGGGCCGCGCCGTTTGCCAGCACCAGGACGGTGGGACCGGCGCCGGAGACAACCGCGGCGTAGCCGGCTTTGCGCAGGGCGCCGATCAGCGCCGCACTGGGCCGCATGGCCTCTGCGCGGTAGCTCTGGTGCAGGTAGTCTTCGGTGCCCGGCAACAGGAATTCGGGTTTTTGGGTGAGCGCGTGGATCAGCAGTGCTGCACGGCCGGAATTCATCGCGGCGGCGTGGTGTCCCACGGACGCCGGGAGCAGGGCCCGCGCGGCCTCCGTGGAGAGTTCGAAGTCCGGTACGGCGACGATGGGAATGACGTCCCCGGCCACGGTGGCACTGGTGCTGCTGTACTGCTCACTGTCCTGCCACGACAGCGCCAGTCCGCCGAATATGGCGGGTGCGACGTTGTCCGGATGGCCTTCCAGTTCGCTGGTGAGCTGGAGGATCCAGTCCTTTCCGCGCCGGCTGCCGGCAGGCACCATGGCGTTGGCGGCAGTGACGGCGGCCACCACGGCAGAGGCGGAGGACCCGAGCCCGCGCCCGTGCGGGTTGACGTTCTCGGCGGTTACCTTCAGGCCGCCGTGGCGGTAACCCAGCCGCTCGAACGCCGCATCCATGGCGCGGATGACCAGGTGGCTGGCATCGCGGGGCAGCGTGTCGGCGCCCTCGCCGCGGAGCTCGAACAGGAGTTCGTCGGTGTCCAGGCTTTCCACGGTGAGGGTGTCGTGCAGGGCCAGGGCAAGCCCCAGGCTGTCGTACCCGGGGCCCAGGTTGGCCGACGTCGCGGGGACGCGGACGGTGACCCTCTGGCCGGGCTCAATGAGGTGCAGCCCGACGGCGGCCTGCGAGGTGGCGTCCAAGGCTACTTTTCTTCCAGTCCCAGCTCAGCGGCCACGGTGACGACGTCGTTGGGCACCTTGACCGGCTGCACGTCGCTGCCGTCCTCGGTGCGGAGGGCCCACTGCGGGTCCTTGAGGCCGTGCCCGGTGACGGTGATGACGATGGTCTTCCCGCCGGGAACTTCGCCTGCGGCGTGCTTCTTGAGCAGGCCCGCCACGCCGGCTGCGGAGCCGGGCTCGACGAAGACGCCTTCCTTGGCGGACAGCCAGCGGTGGGCGTGCAGGATTTCCTCGTCCGTCACGGCGTCGATGAGGCCGCCGGACTCGTCGCGTGCGCCGACGGCACCGTCCCAGGATGCGGGGTTGCCGATGCGGATGGCAGTGGCGATGGTGTCCGGCTCGGTGATCGGGTGTCCGGCGACGAAGGGTGCGGCTCCGGCGGCCTGGAAGCCCCACATGGCAGGCGTCTTGGTGGAGACGGCGGGCAGCGTCCCGGCGGTCTCCGACTCAAACGGTGCGGAGTACTCCTTGTAGCCCTTCCAGTAGGCGGTGATGTTGCCGGCGTTGCCCACTGGCAGGACGTGGATGTCCGGGGCGTCGCCCAGGGCGTCCACCACTTCGAAGGCGCCGGTCTTCTGGCCCTGGATGCGGGCAGGGTTGACGGAGTTGACCAGGAAGACAGGGTAGGACTCCCCCAGCTTGCGGGCGATGTCCAGGCAGTTGTCGAAGTTGCCGTCAACCTGCAGCAAGGTGGCGCCGTGCGCGATGGCCTGGCTGAGCTTGCCCATGGAGATCTTGCCTTCGGGCACCAGGACGGCGCACTTCAGCCCGGCGGCGGTGGCGTAGGCGGCAGCGGAAGCCGAAGTGTTGCCGGTGGAGGCGCACACCACGGCCTTGGCGCCGGAAGCCACTGCGGCCGTCATGGCCATGGTCATGCCGCGGTCCTTGAAGGATCCGGTGGGGTTCATCCCCTCCACCTTCAGGTAGACCTGGGAGCCGGTGAGTTCGGAGAGCTTCTGCGCGTGCACCAGCGGGGTGCCGCCCTCGCCCAGGGTGATGACCCTGGTGGACTCCGTCACGGGCAGACGGTCAGCGTATTCGCGGATGACGCCGCGCCATTGGTGAGCCACTTAGACTCCTTCTACCCGCAGAACGGATGTAACTGAATTGATGACGTCCAGGCCCTTCACGGCCTCGACGGTGGCTGCGAGGGCAGCCTCTGACGCGCGGTGGGTGACGATCCGCAGCTCGGCCGACTCCACGTTGGATTCGGCGTCGCGGTGGATGGTTTGCCGCATGATTTCGATGGATACGCCGTGCTCGGCAAAGAGCTGGGCGATCCGGGCCAGCACGCCTGGCTGGTCCGCGACGTCCAGCCCGATGTAGTAGCTGGTGGTCGCGGCCTCGATGGGCAGCGCCGGGACATGGCCGGTGGTGGTCTCGGTGCGCTGCGGTCCGCCCAGGACCAGTCGCCGTGCAGCGGAAACGAGGTCTCCCATCACGGCGGACGCGGTGGGGGTACCGCCGGCGCCCTGGCCGTAGAACATCAGCTCGCCGGCGTTTTCGGCCTCGATGAAGACGGCGTTGAAGGCGCCGCGGACGGCCGCCAGCGGATGTTCGCGCGGCAGCAGGGTGGGGTGGACGCGGACGGACACGCCTTCCTTGCCGTCCGCACCGGTCAGTTTCTCCGCGATGGCCAGCAGCTTGATCACGAAGCCGGCGTCTTTGGCCGCGGCGATATCCGAAGCTGTGACGGCGGAAATGCCTTCACAGTGGACGTTCTCCAGGGCAAACCGGGTGTGGAACGACAGGGACGCCAGGATGGCGGCCTTCGCCGCGGCGTCGTGCCCTTCGACGTCGGCGGTGGGGTCCGCTTCGGCGTAGCCGAGGCGCTGGGCTTCGGCGAGGGCGTCCGCGAACTGGGCGCCGGTGCTGTCCATCTGGTCGAGGATGAAGTTGGTGGTGCCGTTGACGATACCCAGCACCCGGGTGATCCGGTCGCCGGAGAGGCTGTCGCGGATGGGTCGGAGGATCGGGATGGCTCCGGCGACGGCGGCTTCGTAGGAGAGCTGGACGCCGGCTTTGTCTGCCTCTTCGTAGAGCGTGGGGCCATCCTGCGCCAGGAGTGCCTTGTTGCCGGTCACCACGCAGGCACCGTTCTGCAGCGCGGAGAGGATCAGCGTACGCGCCGGTTCGATGCCGCCCATCAGTTCAATCACCAGGTCCGCGTCCTTGACCAGGGTCCCGGCGTCGGTGGTGAAGAGTTCCTGGGGCAGTTCGACGTCGCGGTGGCCGTTGACGTTGCGCACGGCGATCCCGCTGAGCTGGAGTCGTGCCCCGGCACGGGCGGCAAGGGCATCGGCGTCCTCAAGCAGGATCCGCGCAACCTGGGCCCCAACGTTGCCACAGCCCAGCAGGGCCACTTTCAGGGTTCGCATTTCCGTCATTCAGGCTCCCATGTCGCGGTTCAAAAGATCTTCTTCGGTTTCCCCGCGGACAATCAGCCGGGCAGATCCGTCGCGCACCGCGACAACGCCCGGCCGGGCCAGATAGTTGTAGTTGCTCGAGAGGGCCCAGCAGTAGGCGCCGGTCCCCGGTACGGCAAGCAGATCACCGGCTGCCACGTCCCCGGGCAGATATACATCTCTAACAACTATGTCGCCGCTCTCGCAATGTTTGCCCACCACGCGGGACAACTGCGGGGCCGCGCCGGAGGTGCGGGAGGCCAGGACAGCCGAATAATCCGCGTCGTACAGCACCGGGCGGGCGTTATCGCTCATGCCGCCGTCCACCGAAACATACCGGCGCGGATACGTAACGTTGTTGCCGGCGTCACCGCCGGCCCCGGAGGGAGCGTCCACGCGAACGGTCTTGAGCGTACCCACCTCGTACAGGGTGAAGGTGGTGCTGCCCACGATGGCGCGCCCGGGTTCGATCGAGATCCGCGGCGCGTCGATGCCCAGCTCGGCGCAGGTTGAACGCACGACGGCGGCCATCGCCGTCGCGATCTCCGCTGCGGGGCGGGGGGTGTCCACCGGCGTGTAGGCGATCCCGTAACCGCCCCCGAGGTCGAGTTCCGGCATGGTGATGGAGTATTTCCCCTGCATGGCCGCCAGGAAGCGCAGCAGTTTTTCGGCAGCCAGCGCGAAGCCATCGGGTTCGAAGATCTGCGACCCGATGTGGCAGTGCAGGCCCAGCAACTCGATGCCGGGGTGGGCTGACGCCGCGGCAACTGCTTCTTCGGCTGCGGAGACGCCTGCTTCCGCGGTGGTGTCCGCTGCCATCGAGAGGCCGAACTTCTGGTCCTCGTGCGCGGTGGCGATGAACTCGTGCGTGTGGGCGTGCACGCCGGGCGTCAGCCGAAGCATGACCTTGGCCTGTTCGCCGCGGGCCTGCGCGATGGCCCCGACGCGGACCAGCTCGTCAAGGCTGTCCACCACGATGCGGCCGAGCTTCATGTCCAGCGCGCGGTGGATCTCGTCATCGGATTTATTGTTTCCGTGCAGTGCCACCCGTTCGCCGGGAATTCCGGCGCGTGCAGCGACCGCCAGTTCTCCGCCCGATGCGGTGTCCAGGCGCAGCCCTTCCTCCTCGACCCACTTCACCACTGCGGTGCACAGGAAGGACTTCCCTGCGTAGTAGACGTCCACGCCGCCGCAAATATCGGCAAAGGCGGCGTCGAAAGAGTCCTTGAAGGCCCGGGCGCGGGAACGGAAATCGGCCTCGTCCATGACGAACAGCGGCGTCCCGAACTGCTCCTTCAGGGCGTGGACGTCCACTCCGCCCACGGTGAGGGCGCCGGCGCCGTTCCGGACCACGCTGCCGGCCCACATGGGCTGGTGGAGCGCGTTCAGGTCGGCCGGGACCTGCAGCCACTCGGGGGCCAGCGGGGATGCGGTGCTTGAGGATACCGTCACGGTGCTCACATCCGTTCCGGCGCCGAAACGCCCAGCAGGTCAAGTCCGTTGGCGAGCACCTGGCTGGTGGCGTCGTTGAGCCACAGCCGCGTGCGGTTGAGGTCGGTGACCGGTTCGTCACCCATGGGCGCAATCCGGCACGCGTCATACCACCGGTGGTAGGCCCCGGCGATGGCTTCGAGGTGCCGTGCCACGCGGTGCGGTTCACGCAGTTCCGCGGCCTTGGCCACGATGGACGGGTAGCTGCCCAGGTAGGAGAGCAGTTCGTTTTCCGTGGCGTGGTCCAGCAGCGAGGCCTCGAAGCTGTCGCGGCCGTCCACTTGGCGTTCCACGCCGGCGGCCACCGCATTGCGCGCGGCGCCGCGGGAACGGGCGTGGGCGTACTGGACGTAGAACACCGGGTTCTCGTTGCTGTGCTTCTTGAGCAGCTCGGGGTCCAGGGTCAGCGGGGAATCGGCCGGGAACCGGGCCAGCGAGTAGCGGACCGCGTCCTTGCCCAGCCACTCGATCAGGTCCTTGAGCTCGATGATGTTGCCCGCGCGCTTGGACAGCTTGGCTCCGTTGACGGAGACCAGCTGGCCGATCAGGACCTCGATGTTCACCTCGGGGTCATCACCGGCAGCGGCGGCGATCGCCTTCAGCCGGTTGATGTAACCGTGGTGGTCGGCGCCGAGCAGGTAGATCTTCTCGGTGAAGCCGCGGTCCTTCTTGGACAGGTAGTAGGCGGCGTCGGCGGCGAAGTAGGTGGGCTCGCCGTTGGCGCGGACCATCACCCGGTCCTTGTCGTCGCCAAAGTCCGTGGTCCGCAGCCAGACCGCACCGCCGTCGTCGAACACGTGGCCCTGTTCGCGCAGGCGTGCCACGGCACTCTCGATCGCGCCGGCGTCGTGCAGCTCCTGCTCGGAGAAGAAGACGTCGAACTCGACGCCGAAGTCCGCCAGCGTCGCTTTGATGTCCTTCATCTGGGCTTCGTAGGCCGCAGCACGGATGACGGGCAGCGCGGCTACCTCGGTGAGCTCGCGGATGTCCGGGTGCGCGGTGAGGACCTCGTGGCCGAGATCGGCGATGTACTGCCCGGGGTAGCCACCGTCTGGCACCGGGAGGCCATGCAGCCGGTTGTAGACGGAGTGCGCAAAGGTGTTCATCTGCGACCCGGCATCGTTGATGTAGTACTCGGCCGTGACATCGGCCCCGGAGGCCCGCAGCACGCGCGCGATGGCATCCCCGAGCGCTGCCCAGCGGGTGTGGCCGATGTGCAGCGGCCCGGTGGGATTCGCGGAGACGAACTCCATGTTGACGGTGTGCCCGGCGAGCGCGGTGTTGGTGCCGTAGCTCCGGCCTGCTTCGACAATGGCCTTGGCCAGGGCACCGGCTGCCGCGGCGTCAACGGTGATGTTCAGGAAGCCCGGGCCGGCGATATCCACCGCGGAAACACCATTGATGGACTTCAGCCGGGTACTGAGGATGGCAGCGAATTCACGCGGGTTGGTCCCCGCCGGCTTGGCGAGCTGGAGGGCGATGTTGGTGGCCCAGTCGCCGTGGTCCCTGTTCTTGGGTCGCTCCACGCGCACCTCAGCAGGAATTGCTGATTCCGCAAGGGCGATTTCGCCGGCGGCGACGGCGTCCTTGAGGCAGGCGGATATGGCGAGGGAAAGTTCTTCGGGAGTCACCCCCCTAGCCTACCGGGGGCCAGTGACAGCAAAGAATTTAACGCCGGCCGGAGCCCCCGGGTGAACCTTTCGGGCAGATCCGGCGTTGTCCAGAGCGTAGCCACTGCCGCACGGCATGACCTCCGAGTGAAACGAGAGCCTTCATGAGACCCTCCACCCGCACAAGCCCGTCCGTACCCGCAAGCCCGCCGGCAGCGGGCGGCGCCCTCCGCCGGACCCTCTACGCCGGAATCGCCGGCTTGTCACTGGCCGGAACCGTGGCGGGCTGCGCACCCTCGGCGGCCGAAGCCCCGCCGGCCACCAACGGCGCCGCCGGAAACAGCTCCGCCGCGGCATCGGGCGGCTCCACCGCATTGGCCGGCAGCGGTGGCAGCTACAAGGACGGCACCTACAGCGCGGACGGCAACTACGTTTCCCCCAACGGCACGGAAACGGTCGGCGTGCAGTTGACCCTGGCCGCGGGAAAAGTCACCGACGTGCAGATCACCCAGCACCCGTCCAACCCGAATACCCGCAAGTTCCAGGGCGAGTTCGCCGGCGGCATCGCGGCGCAGGTGGTGGGCAAGAACCTCGACGAACTCAATGTGTCCAAGGTCGCCGGCTCGTCCCTGACCAGCGGAGGCTTCAACCAGGCCGTGGGCAAGATCAAGTCGGAGGCGCAGTAGGCGGTGTCCGGAACGGACTGGGAGGGCTTTGCGTTCCAGGGGATCGGCACCGACTGGGAGATCTCCACTCCCCTGCCCTTGACGGCGGCGCTGCGGGAGAGCCTCCTGGACCGCATTGAAGGGTTCGACGCCGCGTGGTCCAGGTTCAGGGCCGACTCGCTGGTGGCGGCGATGGCACGCGCACCGGGGCGCTATCGGTTTCCCGACGAGGCCGCAGCGCTCGGCCCGCTGTATTCCACACTGTACGGTTTGACCGGTGGCGCCATGACGCCGCTGATCGGCGGCAGCCTGGAACGGCTGGGTTACGATCCCGCCTACTCGCTCCGGCCGGCAGGTCCGCCACTCCCCGCGCCCGCCTGGGAGTCGGTCCTCAGCTGGTCCGGGACCAGCCTGACGGCCAGCGAGCCGGTGGTGCTGGACATCGGCGCCGCCGGCAAGGGTTTGTTGGTGGACCTGCTGGCCGCCGAACTGGAAGGCGCCGGCGCCGGATCCTTCATCATTGATGCCAGCGGCGACCTGCTGGTCCGCGGCCCGGACCCCGTCAGTGTTGCCCTCGAACACCCCTACAACCCGGCCCAGGCCATCGGCGTCGTGGAGCTGGCCGGGCGGGCCCTGTGTGCTTCCGCGGCCAACCGGCGTGCCTGGGGCGACGGACTGCACCACGTGCTCGACGGAACAACCGGACAGCCGGTCCGGACCGCCGTCGCCACCTGGGCACTGGCGGACACCGCGGTGCTGGCCGATGCTCTGGCGACGGCGCTTTTCTTCGTTCCGGGCGGCACGCTTGAGGATGAGTTCGAGTTTTCCTGGCTGACCGTTTTTTCCGACGGCAGCGCAGCCTATTCAGCCGCCTTCGAAGGGACACTGTTCGCATGAAGCCCGTGGAAACACCGCAAGCAGGCCCGCTTCCCTCCCTGGCCGGCCGGGTGGGTTCTGCCGTGGGCAAGCTCACCATGTACCGGCTGATCCTGCTGGTCCTGGCCGCCCTTGCGGCCTACAGCCTGCTGCTCGACGTGCTGGGCTGGTTGACGTTCGGCATTCCGGAGATGCTGGCGCACCTGGCCCTGTGCCTGGGACTGACCTACGCCACCAACCGTGGACTGGCAGCGGTCTTCCGGGTGAACCCCCATTCGGAGTCTTCGCTGATCACGGGGCTCCTCTTGTACTTCCTGTTCTGGCCGTCCCTGCAACCGATGGATCTCGCAGGGGTGGCGCTGGCGTGCGTGCTGGCGTCGGCGTCGAAATATGCCTTGGCATGGCGGGGGCGGCACATCTTCAATCCCGCCGCGGCAGGTGCTTTCGTCACCGGGCTCACCGGGATGAACATCGCCACCTGGTGGGCCGCCACCCCCGCCATGCTGTGGCTGGTGGTTCCCGGCGTGCTGCTGGTCCTGTACCGGACCCGCAAGGTGCTGATGGCATCGGTGTTCACCGTGGTGGCCACCGCCATCATCACGGGTGAACTGATCCGTGCGGGCATGACCGCCGGCATGGCCGTTTACCAGGCCCTGGCCCAGCGGCCGGTGCTGTTCTTCGTGGGATTCATGCTCACCGAACCCTTGACCCTGCCTCCGCGGCGTTGGCAGCAACTGTCCCTGGCCGCCGTGGTGGGGATCCTGTTTGCCGTCCCCTACAACCTGGGAACTTTTGCGAATTCGCCGGAAGCGGCCCTCCTGGCCGGCAACCTCCTGGCCTTCCTGGCGGGCCAGCGCGGCGCGGTGAAGCTGCGGCTCGCCGGCACCCGGCCGCTCACTCCCAGCACTACGGAGTTCTCATTTGTTCCGTCCCGGCCGGTCCGGTTCGTGCCCGGGCAATACATGGAACTGGATCTTCCGCACGGGAAGCGTGACGGCAAGGGGCGGCGCCGGGTGTTCAGCCTGACGGGTTCTCCGCGCGACCGGTTAGTCCGGTTCGGGGTGCGGACCGCCGGGCCGCTGTCCGGGGCCAAGAAGGCGTTGTTGGACCTGCGCCCGGGCGATGAAGTCACGGCTACGTCCGTGGGTGGCGATTTCGTCCTTCCCCGCGACCCCCACAGGCCCGTGCTCCTGGTCGCGGCGGCCATCGGTATCACCCCGTTCGTATCGCATCTGTCCGCCGGAGGACTGCGGGACCGGGATGCCGTGCTCCTGCTGCTGGCCCGGAGCGCGGACGAGGTGGCGTATGCGGACGAACTCCGCAACTCGGGCGTCAGGGTCCTGGTGCGGGTGGCCGATGGTTCCGGGCCGCCGTCGGGACTGGCTCCGGCGTTCCCCGGGCCTGAAGGTGCCGCTTCGGAGGGTGCCGGCGCCCACACACCGGGCCACAGGCTGGACGCAGGGATGCTGACCGCGCTGGTCCCGGATATCGCGGGCCGGGAGGTCTATGTGTCCGGGTCCCCGGCGAGCGTTGCCGCGCTGCGCCGCGAAGCCCGCCGGGCGGGGGCGCGCCGCGTCCACACCGACTCCTTTTCGGGCTACTGAACAGGCACCGCGGCCGGCCCCAAGCGTGCCGCCAAGGACGGTTTTCCCTTGCGGGCCACCTTCCTGCTAAGCTCTAGGACGTCCCGCCGGCAACGGCAGGAAGTCCGGATTGCCCTCGTAGCTCAGGGGATAGAGCGTCTGCCTCCGGAGCAGAAGGTCGTAGGTTCGAATCCTATCGAGGGCACCACAGGAAAACCCCGCCGCTTCACTGAAGCGGCGGGGTTTTTGGTTTTCGCGTCATTAAAAACTCAGTGCGGCCTCATCCGGTGTGGCCAGCGTCAGCACGGCTTCCTCGACCGATTCGTGGTCCTCCAGTTCGCGCTCGATCCGGCGCAGGGCCACCGCCACTTCGTGCTCAGGGTGGTCGCCCTGCAAGTCCACGGCGGCAACAAGGTACAGCTTCCGGGGCCCGACGAACTCGAGGTGCAGGTACGTGAGCCTGGCGATGTCCTGGTGCTCCAGCATCCGCCGTGCCATGGACCGTTCGATGTCCGGGGTGACGCCTTGGCCCACGAGGAAGCGCCGGTTGCGGTCGATCAGCAGGACGGCGACGACGGCGAGCAGCACCCCCACGACGATCGAACCGATGGCATCGGGCAGCGGCGAGCCGGTGACTTGGTGCAGGAACACGCCCACGAAGGCCACGACGAGTCCGATCAGCGCGGCCGCATCCTCCGCGAACACGGCGCGCAGGGTGGGGTCGGAGCTGATGAGGACCTGCTCCAGGGTGTGCCGTTCCAGCTCGTGGGCCGCCTTGCGGGTTTCCCGGAAGGCCTGGATGAACGAAATCCCCTCAAATACAAAGGCGACGGCCAGGACCACGTACGCCACCATGAAGTCTGCGGCAGGCTCGGGCTGAATAATCTCCTGGATGCCGTGCATGATGGAAACCACCGCGCCGGCGGTGAAAAGCCCAAACGCTGCGAACATCGACCACACGTACGCTTCCCGCCCGTAACCCATGGGATGGCCCTTGTCGCGGGGCCGGGCGGACCGCCGCTCCGCGAAGAACAGGAATACCTGGTTTCCGGTGTCCGCCCAGGAATGCGCTGCCTCCGCAGCCATCGAGGCCGATCCGGAGAGGACGGCCGCCACCGATTTGGCCGCCGCCACGAGGATATTGGCCGCGAACGCGATGATGACCGTCAGCAGCGTTGAACTGGACTTGGATCGCTCTTCGGTTTGCGCCATGGGCCTACCGTACCCAACCGCACGGCTTCCGGGCGCCGGCACGGCCCATCAAGTCCGGGTACCGTGCCTACGGCCGATTGTCAGTGCCCGCTCGTAGTCTGAAAAGACCTAACTGAGGGGGTACGCCATGCATGTTCCGTTCTGTTCCATCGTTCCGCCCTACCTGTTGCGGCGGCTGGCCCGGGAGGCCGCACCGCAATACTCCGCCGCGGCGAGCGCCGCCAGGAAAGCCCTGGGACACGTCGAATCGTTCCAGGCAGCCCGCGCCCAGGGGGTGGCCACCCCAACGGCCGGGTTGCGCCAGGCACCGCCGGAACCGGTGGCGCGCAGCATTTACGACGCCGGAGGTACCGAAACACTGCCTGGCACCTTGGTCCGCGCGGAAGGTACCGCTCCGTCCGGCGACGCCGCAGCGGACGAGGCCTATGACGGGCTGGGACATACGCACCGCTTGTATGCCGAGGCCTTTGGACGGGACTCAGTGGACGGCCGCGGAATGAAGCTCGATGCCACGGTGCATTTTGGCAAGCTCTACGACAACGCTTTTTGGAACGGCAGCCAGATGGTCTTTGGTGACGGGGACGGCGAGGTATTCGAACGCTTCACCAAATCCGTCAGTGTCATCGGGCACGAACTTGCCCACGGGGTCACCCAGTACTCTGCCGGGCTCGCCTACCGGAACCAGGCGGGCGCCTTGAACGAATCGCTGTCCGACGTCTTCGGCGCGCTCGTTGAGCAGTTCGTCAGGAAACAGTCGGCCGCCGAGGCAAGCTGGCTGATCGGCGAAGGCCTCTTTACGCCCCAGGTGCGGGGGGCAGCGCTCCGCTCCATGAAAGCGCCCGGAACAGCGTACGACGACGACGTGCTCGGCAAGGATCCACAGCCGGACTCGATGGATTCCTACGTCCGGACCAGCGCGGACAACGGTGGTGTCCACATCAACTCCGGCATCCCCAACCGCGCCTTCTACCTGGTGGCCAGCGCACTCGGAGGCAACGCATGGGAGGCGCCGGGCCGGATCTGGTACGAGACACTGACCAACGGCGCGCTGCCTGCGGCGGCCACGTTCACCGTCTTTGCCCGTGCCACGGTGCGCGGGGCCGTGGACCTGTTCGGCGCCGGAACCAAGGAACATGACGCCGTCCGCGGCGCGTGGGAAACTGTGAGGGTCAAGGTTTAGCCACTGTTCCGGCGCGCCGTCCTCCGGCCGCCGGAACGTCCGAAAGCCCGGGGGCCTGCAATGAAGATCAAGGTGGAGCGCAGCGGCGGGCTCGCGGCTGCCACCAGGGTGTGGACCGTCGACGCCCGGACGGACAGCGACCTCAGCCAATGGCAGCCCATTCTTGAGGCTTGCCCGTGGGATACCGTTCCCAGCACCAGGCGGGCGGCGGCCGCCGCCATCGAGTCGCCGCAGCCGGACCGCTTCATCTACGCCATCACTGCCGGCCGGCGCAGGGCGGCCCTTCCGGAACAGGCCCTCACCGGTCCCTGGCGGATCCTGGTGGACACAGCACGGGCTGCGGCGGAGGAGTCCGGTGGCGGCGCCGGCGCACGTGCCGCGGACAGTCCGGAAGAGCCCGCCTGACCGCCGGGCTGCGGGCCGGCCCCGGCCGATCGCTCCGCCACGCAGCAGTAGACTGTCTGCAGCCATGACTTTTCATATTTCCTATCCCGCCGAGCTGCCGGTTTCCGAGCGCCGCGAGGACCTGATGGCAGCGATCGCCGCCAACCAGGTGACCATTATCGCCGGCGAGACCGGCTCCGGAAAAACCACCCAGATCCCCAAGATGTGCCTGGAACTGGGGTTGGGCGAGAAGGGCCTGATCGGGCACACGCAGCCCCGCCGGCTGGCCGCGCGCACCGTGGCCGAGCGCATCGCAGAGGAACTGGGCGTGGAGATCGGCCAGGAGGTCGGCTTCCAGGTGCGGTTCACCGGCGAAGTCAGCAAGGACACCAAGGTCAAGCTGATGACCGACGGCATCCTCCTCGCCGAGATCCAGCGGGACAGGCTGCTGCGCAAGTACAGCACCATCATCATTGATGAGGCCCACGAGCGAAGCCTGAACATCGACTTCATCCTGGGCTACCTCAAGCGGGTCCTCCCGCAGCGGCCGGACCTGAAGGTCATCATCACCTCGGCCACCATCGATCCTGAACGGTTTGCCAACCACTTCGGCAGTGCGGACGCACCGGCTCCCATCATCGAAGTCTCCGGCCGCACGTACCCCGTGGAAGTCCGATACCGTCCGTTGTCGCAGCCGAAATCCGATGAGGACGACGCCTCGGACGACGAACTTGAGGAAGACCGCGATCCCCTGGATGCTGTCTGCGACGCCGTCGACGAACTCGCGGCGGAGGCTCCCGGGGACATCCTGGTGTTCTTTTCCGGGGAGCGTGAAATCCGTGACGCAGCGGAGGCGCTGCAGCCACGCATCCAGGCCAACCGCAGGCTGGCCAACACCGAGATCCTCCCCCTGTTTGCCCGCCTGAGCCTGCAGGAGCAGCACAAAGTGTTCCACCCGGGCAGCAAGCGCCGGATCATCCTGGCCACCAACGTGGCCGAAACATCGCTGACGGTTCCAGGCATCAAGTACGTGGTGGATACGGGAACTGCCCGTATCTCCCGCTATTCGCACCGCACCAAGGTCCAGCGCCTCCCCATCGAGCGTGTCTCGCAAGCGTCAGCGAACCAGCGCTCCGGCCGGTGCGGACGCGTGTCCGACGGCATCGCCATCCGCCTCTACTCCGAGGAAGACTTCGAGTCCCGGCCGAAGTTCACGGATCCGGAGATCCTCCGGACCAACCTCGCCGCCGTGATCCTGCAAATGACGGCCATGGGCGTGGCCAAGAGCCCCAAGGACGTTGAGGACTTCCCGTTCGTCGAGCCCCCGGAGACGCGGGCCATCAACGACGGCGTCACCCTCCTGCGCGAACTCGGCGCACTGGCCCCGGCCAGGCCGCAGCACGCATCCGGCACCCCGGAGGCCGGCACCAAGGGCGGGGCCAGGGGCAGCGGCCTCACCGCCGTCGGGCAAAAACTCGCCCAGCTGCCGGTGGACCCCCGCCTCGGCCGGATGATCGTGGAAGCCGGGAAACGCGGCTGTGTCCGCGAAGTCATGGTCCTGGCCGCCGCCCTCACCATCCAGGACCCGCGGGAGCGGCCCACGGACAAACAGCAGCTGGCAGCGGAAAAGCACAACCGCTTCCGCGATGAGAATTCCGACTTCACCGGCTTCCTGAACCTCTGGAACTACCTGCAGGAGAAGCAGCAGGAGCTGTCCTCGTCGGCGTTCCGCCGCCTGTGCCGCGCCGAGTTCATCAACTACCTTCGGGTCCGTGAATGGCAGGACCTCTTTGCCCAGCTGCGCCAGCTCGCCCGGCCGCTGGGCATCACCCTGGACAACAAGCGCCTCACGGATCCGGTGGGCAACCATGACGGCATCCACATCAGCCTGCTTTCCGGGCTCCTGAGCCACATCGGAATCCTGGACGAACGCAAACGCGAGTACGCCGGCGCCCGCGGCAGCCGGTTCGCCATTTTCCCGGGCTCAGCGCTGTTCAAGAAGTCCCCCACGTTCGTGATGGCGGCGGAGCTGGTGGAGACCAGCCGGCTGTGGGCCAGGGTGGCAGCGAAGTTTGATCCGGTCTGGGCAGAGCAGGTGGCGCCGGACCTGGTGAAGCGCAGCTACAGCGAACCGCATTGGTCCACCAAGCAGGGCGCCGTCATGGCGTACGAAAAGGTCACCCTTTACGGCGTGCCCATCATCGCCCAGCGGCGGATCAACTACGGCCGCGTTGACCCGGTGGTGGCCAGGGAGCTGTTCATCCGGCACGCACTGGTGGAGGGCGACTGGCGCACCCACCACAAGTTCTTCCACCGCAACCGGGCACTGCTGCATGAGGTCGAGGAACTCGAGGCGCGCATGCGGCGCCGGGACCTGATGGTGGACGATGAGACGCTGTTCGATTTCTATGACGCCCGGATCGGCGCCGACGTGGTGTCCGAGCGCCATTTCGACAAATGGTGGAAGGACGCCCGGCGCGATAACCCGGACCTCTTGGACTACGACAAGTCGCTGCTGCTCAGCGACGATGCCGAGGACCTGGACGAGTCCGCCTATCCGAAGACCTGGCTGCACAAGGGCTTCGAACTCCCGTTGACGTACGAGTTCCATCCGGTGGCCCCGGGCGGATTGCCCGACCCCTCCGACGGTGTCACGGCCGAGGTGCCTGTCCTGTTCTTGAACCAGCTCGACGATGCTCCCTTCCGCTGGCTCATCCCGGGCCAGCGGGTGGAGCTGGTGACTGCCCTGATCAAGTCGCTGCCCAAGCAGGTCCGGAAGAATTTTGTTCCGGCCCCTGACGTTGCCCGCCAGGCGGTGGCGCTCCTCGAAGCGGACTTCGACCCCGCCACGGATGAGCTGGAGCCGTCGCTGGAGCTGGCACTGCGGCGCCTCCGCGGCGCGGTCATCCCGCCCGGCTCCTGGAACTGGGATTCCGTGCCAACGCACCTGCGCGTCAGCTTCAAGGTGGTGGACAGCAAGGGCAAGGTCCTCGGCGAGGGCAAGGACCTTGCCGCCTTGCAGGAGCAGCTGGCACCGGCAACGCGGCGTGCCATTGCCGAATCGCTCGGCGCCACTCCCGCGACCACAGCGCCAGGCGGTACAGGCCCTGCGCAGCGCCGGGGCGGCAAGGCGTCCGACGACGGCCCGGCGGCCCGGCAGCAGGCCCCAGGAGTGCCGGGGCAGCACGCCGCGGCCGGGTTCGTGGAGCAGGACGGCTTGACGGAGTGGAGTTTCGGCGCGATCGAGCGCCAGGTCAGCAGCATGGTCAAAGGCCACACCGTCACCGGCTATCCGGCGCTCGTGGACCAGGGCCAGTCTGTTTCCCTCCGCGTCTTCCAAACCCCGGAGGAACAGCTCGAGGCGATGCGCGGCGGCGTCATCAGGCTGCTGGCCCTGCGCGTTCCAGCCCCGGACCGCTACGTCCTGGAGCACCTGAGCAACACGGAGAAGCTCACCTTCAGCCAGAACCCGCACGGTTCGGTCTCGGCCCTGATCGCTGACTGCGCGCTGGCGGCCATCGACAAGCTCACGCCGGTGGACCTGCCATGGGACCGCACGGCCTTCGATTCACTGTATGAGGTGGTCCGCGCCGAACTGATCGATACGGTGTTTACCGTGACCGCGGTGGTCGAACGCATCCTGGCGAGCACCCGCCGGATTGAGAAACAGCTCAAAGGCACTACCAGCCTGGCCTTGATCAGCGCGTTGAACGACGTCAGGAGCCAGCTGGAACAGCTGGTCTACCCGGGTTTTGTAGCACGCACGGGTTACGCCCAGCTGAGCCAGCTGCCGCGGTACCTGGCCGCAATCGAAAAGCGGCTGGAGCGGCTGCCGGGGAACGTCCAGCGCGACGCCGTCAATATGGCCGTGATCCAGCGGCTCGAAGACGACTACGACGACGCCGTCTCGGCGCTGCTGCCCGGCCGCCGCGCCGGCCGGGAGTTAACCCAGGTGCGCTGGATGCTCGAGGAGCTTCGGGTGAGCCTGTTCGCCGTCGAGCTGGGAACCGCGTATTCGGTGTCCGAGAAACGCATCCGCGCGGTGCTCAACAAGGCGCTCGCACCGGCCTGACGACGCCCGTCCAGAGAAGAGGAACTCAATGAAGATCACGCTTGCCCAGGGTCCTGCCGGGACAGAGCTCGCCGGCTTGGGCCACGCCCAGCCGGCGCATGTCATGGACAACCATGAACTGGAAGGCATGATGGACACGAGCGACGAGTGGATCCGGCAGCGTACGGGCATCGTGACCCGGCACATTGTGGCCGAGGGAGAAACGGTGGTGGACCTCGCGGTTCCCGCTGCGCGCATGGCCCTCGCTGATTCCGGGGTCGACGCTTCCGACATCGACCTGGTGGTGGTCGCCACCACCACGGCGGCGGAGCGGTCCCCCAACACCGCGGGCCGCATCGCGGAGGCACTGGGCCTCGGCAGGGACGGCCGCGGCCCGGGAATCATGGACATCAACACCGCGTGCTCCGGCTTCGAATACGCCCTCGGCGTGGCTGACCAGGCCATCCGTACCGGAAGCGCCACGCACGCAATCGTGGTCGGGGCGGAAACCCTTTCCGCGGTCACGGACTGGACGGACCGCGCGACGGCGGTGCTCACCGCCGACGGTGCCGGCGCCGCCGTCGTCCGTCCGTCCGCCACACCGCGGGTTGGGCCGGTGGTCTGGGGTTCGGAGGCGGGCATGGCGGACGCCGTCCGGATCTCCCCGCCGGCGGGCAGGTTCTCGCAGAACGGCAGGGAGGTCCTCCGGTGGGCGTTGACCAGGGCCCCGGAGCGCGCCCGCGAAGTGGTGGCCCGCGCCGGCCTGGCCATGGACGACATCCAGGTCCTGGCAGCACACCAGGCCAACCTGCGCATCATCGAGCCGCTCGCTGAAGCCCTCGGCCTGACGGACCGGATCGTCATCACCGACGTCACCGAGTCCGGGAACACCTCCGCGGCCAGTGTGCCCCTCGGGTTGAGCAAATGGTGGCATGCCGGGCGGATCCCGGAGGATGTCCCCGCACTGCTGTTCGGGTTCGGCGGCGGCTTCACCTACGCGGGGATGGTGGCGATGACTCCCCGCAGGAGCTGAACCTACCCTTCGGGTACGAACTCCCCGTAGCCGGCCGCGCGGAGGCCTTCACGGAGTTTTTCCGCGTTGGCGTCCAGGACAGCGGGGTCCGGGTTCTGGTCTGCAGAACCGAAGTCAAAGTCGGCCATGCTCCGGGAGGGCCATACGTGGACGTGCAGGTGGTTGACCTCGTACCCGGCCACGATCAAGCCGGCCCGCCGGGCGTTGAAAATGTCCACTTGCACGGCCCCGATGCACCGGGCAATCTCCATGACACGGGCCAGGGTCTCCGGCGATGCGTCGGTCCAGCGGTCCACTTCCTCGGTGGGAACCACCAGCGTGTGCCCATCGGCGAGCGGTCCGGTCGTGAGGAATGCGGACACGTCGTCTTCACGCCAAACGAACCTGCCGGGGATCTCACCATTCAGGATCCGGGTGAAAAGGGTGCTCATGCGTCTGCCTCCTCGGCGGCTGGCTGCAACGTGCCGGTATCCAGCACGAACCGGTATTTTACGTCTCCCGCAACCATTCGGTCGTAGGCGTCATTGAGTTCTCCGGCGGCCACCAGCTCGATGTCGGCCACCACACCGTGCTCGGCGCAGAAGTCCAGCATCTCCTGGGTTTCGGCGATGCCGCCGATCAGCGATCCGGCGTAGGCTATCCGGCGCCGGATCAGTGAGCCCGGATTGACCGGGGGCATGGCCTCGGACGGCAGGCCCAGTTGGAACAGCGCCCCGTCGACCCTCAGGGTCCGGAAGTACGGGTTCAGGTCGTGCGGGGCGGCAACGGTATCGATAATGAGGTCGATGCTCCGGTCGCCACCAGCCATGGCCGCGTCGTCCCGGGACAGCACAACCCGGTCCGCACCCAGTTCCAGGGCGGCAGCAGTTTTCGCCTCGGACGTGGTGAATACCACCACGGTGGCACCCATGGCTTTGGCGAGCTTGACGGCCATGTGGCCCAGTCCGCCGAGGCCCACCACGCCCACGACGTCGCCTTCCTCCACACCGAAATGCCGCAGCGGGGAGAACGTGGTGACGCCTGCGCAGAGCAGTGGCGCGACGGCGGCCGGGTCCAGGGAAGCGGGGACATGAAGGACGTACCGCTTGTCCACCACGATGGAGGAGGAGTATCCGCCCTGGGTGATGGCGTCGCCGTTCCTCCGGTCCTTGGCGCCGTAGGTTCCGGTCATCCCGTTTTCGCAGTACTGTTCCAGGCCGTCCAGGCAGCTCCCGCATTCGCGGCAGGAGTCCACCATGCAGCCCACGCCCACGCGATCGCCGATGGCGAAGTCGGTGACGCCGGCACCAGTCCGGCTGACCGTTCCCACGATCTCGTGCCCGGGAACCAGTGGATAGGCCTGCGTGCCCCACTCTCCGCGGGTGGCGTGCACATCCGAATGGCAGAGCCCGCAGAATTCAATGGCGATCTCGACGTCGTCCGGTTTGGGAATGCGCCGGGCCACGGTCAGGGGCACGAGCCCGCTGTCCCCGGAGGTTGCGCCGTAGGCGCCGGCCAGCCGTCCGCCGTCCTCCGCCGGCCGCGGGTCGGCGGCGGCCGCAATAGGTTGGGCGAGGGGTGGCGGCACGGGGCGTCCAGGTGTCATGGTCCGACGCTACCCTTGCCGTCGGCGAAGTTTCCAGCCGGGGCGCCGGTGCCTCCCGGTTCCGGACCGGTCGCCACCGGCAGGCCGGGGCGGTTGGACCATTCCGAGAACGACCCCGGATAGAGCGCAGCCGTGAAGCCGGCCAGTTCCAGCGCGGCCACCTGGTGGGCCGCTGTGACGCCGGACCCGCAGTAGACGGCGATGGGCAGGTCACCGCCGGCCCCGAGGGACTCGAACCTCCGGCGCAGCTCTGCCGGTGGCCGGAAGTACCCGGAATCGTCCACGTTGTCCGCCGTGGGCGCGCTGACCGCTCCCGGAATGTGCCCGGCCCGCGGATCAACGGGTTCCACCTCGCCCCGGTACCTCTCCCCCGCCCGCGCATCGAGCAACAACCCGTGGCCGGACCAGGTGGCGGCAGCGCAGGCGTCGAGCACCGGCATCCCGCCGCCGCCCAGGTCTACGTCGCCGCGGACGGGCTGGACGGGGCCGGATTCAAGGGGCAGGCCGGCCTTTCGCCAGGCGGCCAGGCCGCCGTCGAGCAGGTATGCCTCGGCAAACCCTGCGTTGCGCAGCATCCACCAGAGCCTGGCGGCCGCCATGTTGGCGCTGTCATCGTAGGCGACCACGACGTCGCCGTTCCGGATCCCCCACCGCCGCGCCGCCTCCTGGAACTGCCCGGCGCCAGGCAGCGGGTGCCTCCCGCGGTCCGGGATGGCCGGGTCCGCAAGTTCGGTGGCCAGGTCAACGAAGACAGCTCCCGGCAGGTGCTCCCGCACGTAATGCTCGTGCCCGCGGGGGTCGCCGAGCACCCAGCGGACATCCAGCAGGACTGTTCGGTGGCCGGCGGCCCGCCGCGACTCAAGGCGGGAGACATCCATCAGCGGGTTCATGTGCACTCCTTCTGCGGATCCGGGCCGCGGCTCAGGCTTGGTGTGTGGATCTTGCCAACGGATCCCACTCTAAGCGCGCCGCGGCCGCCCGCGCGGGTAGGCTGGTCCGGTGAAGATCGAGGGCAGCGCAGACGGGGACGGCAGCCGCCACAGCGGGGCAGACCGGGAATGGGCAGACAACGCCATCCGGACCATCAGGGCGGAAAACAACCGGTCGGCAGACACCCATCTCTACGCGGTGCCGCTGCCGGAGCAGTGGGGCATCCAGCTCTACCTCAAGGACGAATCCACCCACCGTTCCGGCAGCCTCAAGCACCGGCTGGCGCGGTCCCTTTTCCTGTTCGGGCTGGTGAACGGCTGGATCCGCGAGGACACCACCATCGTGGAAGCCTCCAGCGGCAGCACCGCAGTATCCGAGGCCTACTTCGCCCGGTTGCTGGGGCTGCCCTTCATCGCGGTGATGGCCCGTACCACCAGCCAGGAAAAAATCGCGTTGATCGAACAGTTCGGCGGCACGTGCCTCCTGGTGGAGAACGCCTCGGATGTCTACGCCGTGGCCGAAGACGTGGCGGCCACCTGCAACGGACACTACATGGACCAGTTCACCTATGCGGAGCGGGCCACCGACTGGCGCGGCAACAACAACATTGCCGAGTCGATCTTTGGCCAGCTCAGCCTGGAACAGCATCCGGTGCCGGACTGGATCGTGGTGGGCGCGGGGACCGGCGGGACCAGTGCCACGATCGGCCGCTACCTGCGCTACCACAGCCATCCCACCCGGCTCCTGGTGGTGGACCCTGAAAACTCGGCCTTCTACCCCGGCTGGCTGGCGGACACGGCTGAACAGCCCACCGGCCTGCCGTCACGCATCGAAGGCATCGGCCGGGCGCGGATGGAGCCAAGCTTCGTCCCCACCGTCATCGACCGGATGGTCCAGGTGCCGGACGCGGCGTCCGTCGGCGCCATGCGCCACCTGGACTCCTACGCCGGCCTGCACGCCGGACCCTCCACCGGCACCAACCTTTGGGGTGTCTGGCAAACAGTGGCACGGATGCTGTCCGATGGCCGGCGAGGCAGCATTGTGTCATTGATGTGCGACGGCGGCGAGCGCTATGCGGGCAACTACTACAACCCGGAGTGGCTGGCGTCGCAGGGGCTGGATCCGGCGCCCTACGAGGCCGTGATCTCACGCTTCCTCGACACCGGCGAGTGGACGGCGGACTAGACCTCCACGGACTCGCGGGCAGCCAGGTGCCTGTACTCGGTGCCATACTTCGCACCGATCCGCTGCACATGGCCCTCAATGATGCCCAGTCCGATCTCATTGAGCAGGCCGTCGTGGATCTGGAACGCCTGCGGTGCCCGCACTCCGATGACGAAGTCCACCACCTCGGCGGACTTGCTCCACGGTGCGTGCAGCGGCACCAGCAGGGTTTTCACGCTGAGGCCGTCAGGGATGATGAATGAATCTCCCGGGTGGTAGACATTGCGGTCCACCAGGTAGCCAATGTTCGCCACCATCGGGATCTGGGGGTGGATCAGGGCATGCTGTCCGCCGAAGCTGCGGATTTCGAACCCTGCAACCTGGAACGAGGACCCCGGGTCAACCGTGTGGATCCTCCCGGCGGCGCCGGCAGCTTCCCCGCGCAGCTGGGCGGCCACGGACCCGGGCGCGTACAGCGCCAGGTCCTGGTTGCTGGCGAGGGCCTCCACCACGGCTTTGGTGTCCAGGTGGTCCTGGTGCTCATGGGTCACCAGGACGGCGTCAGCCCCGGCAAGGGCCTCGGCTGATTCGGAGAAGGTGCCCGGATCAAGGACCAGGACCCCGGACTCCTTCTCAAGCCGGACACAGGCGTGGGTGTATTTGGTCAGCTTCATGGCGCCAGCCTAGGGCGCGTCCCGGAACCGTGTCCACGAGGCGCCGGCTGGTAATCTTGGTGTTTGCCCCCCCACGGAAGCGAGTTTGTCCATGCCGATCGGCGTCAAGGCTGATTCCGCCGCCCCATCCCCGGCAGGAGGCGGCAAGGAGCAGCGCGTCACCAAGCAGCGCAAGGCCGTCAGCGCAGCCCTGGACGACCTTGATGACTTCGTCAGTACGCAGGAGCTCTACCGGATCCTGCACAACCAGGGCGTGTCCGTATCCCTCGCCACGGCCTACCGGATCCTCCAGTCCCTCGCGGATGAGGGCTTGGTGGATGTACTGCGCAATGGCGACGGCGAGGCCGTGTACCGGCGCTGCAACGTGACCGTGCACCACCACCACCTGCTGTGCAGGAACTGCGGCAAGGCCGTGGAGGTGGAGGCACCCGCCGTCGAAACCTGGGCAGCGCGGACAGCGTCCGAACATGGTTTCACCGAGGTGGACCACACGGTGGAGATCTTCGGGCTGTGCCCGGACTGCACTGCCCTTAAGGCTGCCGGGCAGCTGTGAGGACCCTGCCGTTGATTCCGCGGGCCGCCCGCACGGAACCGATGACGCGGCACACAACGTAGATCAGGAATGACAACGTGGTGACGTAAGGGCTGATCGGGATCCGGCCACCCAAGGCCAGCAGGATTCCGCCCACGGTCGCCGTAACGGCGAAAAGGACACTCAGGATAACCACCCATACCGGCGATGAGGTGACCCGCAGGGCAGCAGCGGCAGGTGTGATCAGCAGTGCGAGCACCAGGAGGGCCCCCACCACCTGGATGGACAGTGCCACGCTGACGCCCAGCAGGATCATGAACACGATGGCCAGGCTGCGCACGGGAACTCCCCGCGCCTCCGCAAGTTCCGGGTCGATGCTGGCAAAGTTCAGCGGCCGCCAGATGGCCACCAGTGCGAGCATCACTACGAGGGCCGCCCCGGCCAGTGCCTGGAGCTGGACGGTGTCCACCGAGACGATTTGCCCGGTGAGCAGCCCGAACTTGTTCGCTGCGCGGCCTTGGTAGAGGGACAGGAACAGGATTCCCAGGCCCAGCCCGAACGGCATGATCACGCCGATGATCGAGTTCTTGTCCCTGGCCCGGACGCCCATCAGGCCCAGCAACAGTGCTGCCGCCACGGATCCGATCAGCGAGCCGAAGACCACGTCGGCGCCGATGAGCAGGGCAAAGGCCGCACCTGCGAAGGAGAGCTCGGAAATGCCGTGGACCGCGAAGGCAAGGTCGCGCTTCATGACGAACGTCCCCACCAGCCCGCCGAGGAGTCCGAGGACGGCGCCGGCCCAGATCGAATTCTGGACCAGGACCAGGAGCTCGCCGTAGTTGTCGAAGTTGAAGATGGCCCCCAGGATGCTGTTGGCGTCCATCACGCCACCTCCCCGGCCAGTGCGTCCGCCCCGGCATGATGATGGTGCGTGGTGGCATCCGGCAGGCCGACGACGACGATCCTGCCGTTGGCGTGGATCACCTCCACATGGCTGCCGTACAGGTCCGAGAGCACTTCCGTGGTCATGACCTCTTCCGGCGTTCCCACCCGGAAACGACCGCCGGCCAGGTACAGCACCCGGTCCACGTAATCGATGATCGGGTTGATCTCATGGGTGACGAAGACGACCGCGCTGTTCTTCTCATGGCTTTGCTTGTTGATCAGCGCACTGACCGCCTGCTGGTGGTGCAGGTCCAGGGACAGCAGCGGCTCGTCGCAGAGCAGAACCTGGGGATCGGTGGCCAGCGCCTGGGCCACCCGGAGCCGCTGCTGCTCGCCGCCGGAGAGCTGGCCTACCGGCACCTTGGCGTAGTCGGTGGCCCCTACCAGTTCCAGGAGTTGATCCACGCGCCGGTTTATTTTCGCCGCGGACAGCCGGACGCCCCAGCGGTGGCCGTCCACCCCCAGGCCCACCAGGTCGCGGGCGCGCATGGGCGTGTCCACCGGGAACGATTTTTGCTGCGGGATGTAGCCGATCAGGCTGCTGCCGCGTTCCACAGGACGGCCACCCAGCGTGGCTTGTCCCGCGTGCAGCTTTTGCAGGCCCAGGAGGACTTTCAGGAAGCTGGTCTTGCCGCTGCCGTTCGGGCCCAGCACGGCGAAGAACTCGCCCGGCCGGATGTCCAGGTCAAGGCCGGACCAAAGCGTCCGCTGGCCGAACGCAAGCCCGGCACCCTTGAGGCTGACAACGGAATTCACCGGTTGGCCTCCACGACATTGTTGATGTTGTTCACGTTGTCCGTCATCCACTGCAGATAGGTCTTGCCTTCGGGCAGGGTTTCGTTGAAATCCACCACCGGAACGCCGGCAGCCTCCGCCGCCTTCTTCAGCGCCTCGGTCTGCGGCCCTTCGGTCTGGGCGTTGTAAGCCAGCAGCCGCACGCTCTTGGACGCCACCAGGTCAGTGGCTTCCTTCAGGACGGCAGGCGGAACATCACTTCCCTCTTCAATCGCAGCAGTGTATTGCTCCGGCGTGGCGTTCTCCAAGCCCGCGTCCTCCAGCAGGTACAGCGGAACGGGCTCCGTGACGGCCACTTTGCCTCCTGCCGCGGAGGCCTTCACAGCGTCCAGCCGGCTGTGCAGGGCCGACAACCCGGATTTGAACGAGGCTGCGTTGGCCGTGAACGTGGCGGCGGAGGCCGGGTCCAGCGTGCCGAGCTTGCCGGCGATGCTGTCGGCCATCCGCTCCATGGCCGCCAGGCTGTACCAGACGTGTTCGTTGAAATCGCCGTGGTCATGCGTGTCGGCGGCGGCAGTTGCGGACGCCGTGGCATGGGCCGTGGCGTCCTCCGGGTGGGCGAGGCCCGAGACCTCGACGGCGGTGAGGACGGCCGCGCTGTCCAGCTTGCTCCCCTCCACCAGGGTGTGGAGGAAATCGTCATAGCCGCCGCCGTTTTCGATGACCAGTTGCGCCTTTGAAACGGCGAGCCGGTCCTGCGCGGTTGCCTCATAGGAGTGCGGATCCTGGGCCGTGTTGTTGATGATGGCGGTGACCTTCACCTTGTCCCCACCGATCGCCCTGGCGATGTCCCCGTAGACGTTCGTCGACGCTACGACATTGACGCCCGCCCCGGTGTCGGGCGTCGATGCGGACTGCGTGCTGCATGCACTCAGCAGGAGGCCAAGCCCTGCGAGGGCGGCAACGAAGGAGCGGGCAGCGGCATTACGGCGCACGGGGGATACCTCAGTTCACAGGAGGGGACGTCAACAGTGCCAGCCTATACCTAAATGCGAATGATTCCTATTTAGCCTTCTGGCTTCCGTTGGGCTGGCCCAGCCGGCGGATCCCGGTTGCCTGCGTGGCGTCCCTGATTTCACCGACAAGCTGTTCGATCACGTCTTCGAGGAACAAGACCCCGCGCGTCCTGCCATCCGGGCCGATCACCCGGGCAAGGTGGGAGCCCGTGCGCTGCATGACGGACATGGCCTTTTCAATCTCGTCATCCAAGGCAAGGTTGGCCAGCGACCGGACACGGCCCTCGGCGATCGGCAACTCATAGCCGGACTCCGGGATGGACAACACATCCTTGACGTGGAGGTAGCCGTACAGCATGTCCTCGTCATCCAGCATGGGGAACCGGGAGAACCCCGTCCTGCTGACCGCCTTCTCGAACTCCACGGGGGTGGTGGCCGCACCAAGCATGACCAGGTTCTCCAGCGGCACCATGATGTCCTCGGCGGTGTGCTCGGAAAACTCAAGGGCGCCGTTGATCAGCCCGGCGTCGTCGTCCACCAGGCCGTGACGGGTGGACTCCTGGACGATCGACTGGACTTCCTCAAGCGTGAACGAGGAAGTTACCTCGTCCTTGGGCTCGATCCTCAGGAGTTTGAGGATGTGGTTGGCCGACCAGTTGAGGACCGAAATCACCGGGTGGACCAGCCGGGCTACGAAGAGCAGCGGCGGCGCCAGCAGCAGCGCGGCTTTGTCCGCCACGGAGACGGAAATGTTCTTCGGCACCATCTCGCCGAAGGTGACATGGAGGAACGTCACCAGCAGCAGGGCCACCGCGAAGGCAGCCACGCCCGCAGCCTCGGCCGGCAGGCCAACCGTCTCGATGGGAACAGCCAGCAGGTGGTGGATGGCGGGTTCGGCCACCAGCAGGATCAGCAGGGAGCAGACAGTGATGCCCAACTGCGCGCACGCGAGCATCAACGAGACGTTCTCCATGGCCCGCAGGGTGGTCTGGGCCCGCTTGGACCCGGCGTCGGCCAATGGTTCGATCTGGCTGCGGCGCGCCGACATGATGGCGAACTCCGCCGCCACGAAGAAGGCATTGCCAAGCAGGAGTACGCCCAGCCACATTATTCCGGCCCAGTCGCTCATGGGTTGCTCCCGTCACTGGCGTCCGGCATTCCGGTTTCCTTGTCGGGCCGGAAGCAGATGCGGTCGATCCTGCGGCCGTCCATCCTGGTCACGCTGAGTGTTCCGCCGCCGACAGGAACGGCGTCCCCCACGGCAGCGATCCTGCCCAGCTTGCTCATCACGTATCCCCCCACGGTCTCGTACGCAGCCTCATCGGGCACACTGAGACCGGGAATCTGTTCGGACAACTCGTCCGGACGCAGGAGGCCCGGGAAGTACCAATCGCCGGAGGCGCTTTGCAGCAGCCCGGGGCGGACCTTGTCATGCTCGTCCGCCACTTCGCCGACGATCTCCTCCACGAGGTCCTCCAGCGTGGCGATGCCTGCGGTCCCGCCGTATTCGTCCAGCACCACTGCCAGCTGGAGGTTGCCCTCCCGCAGCTCGGCCAGCAGGGCATCGAGGTGGATGGTCTCGGGCACGCGCAGGACCTCGGTCATGATGGCGCCCGCCTCAAGGTTCCGCCGGCGTTCCCACGGGACGGCGACGGCCTTCTTGACGTGGACCAGCCCGCGGATGTCATCGGCCGAATCACCGATCACGGGGAACCGGGAGTACCCGGTCCGGCGCGCGGCATCCACGACGTCGGACACCGGCTGGTCGGCGTCGATCGTCTCCACCCGGATGCGTGGCGTCATCACATCCGCCGCCGTCCGGGTGGAAAAGTCCAGGGTGCGCGCAATGAAGTTGGCGGTTCCGGCGTCGAGCGTTCCCATCGCGGCGGAACGGCGGACCAGCGAGGCCAGCTCCGCCGGGGTGCGGGCGCCGGAAATTTCCTCTTTGGCTTCCAGTCCGAACACGTTCAGGACCCGGTTGGAGAATCCGTTGAGGACCAGGATGGCAGGCTTGAAGATGGTGGTGAAGACCAGCTGCGGGCCGGCCAGGGCACGGCCCACAGGGAATGCCAGGGCGATCGCCATGTTCTTGGGCACCAGCTCCCCCAGGAGCATGGAGAGCAGGGTGGCCACCACCATGGCCAGGACCAGCGAGGCCGATTCGACCACCACGGGGGGCAGTCCGGCGGCGGCCAGCGGGCCTTTGAGGATATGTCCCACGGAGGGTTCCATGACGTAACCGGTCAGGAGGGTGGTCAGGGTAATGCCCAGCTGGCAGCTCGAGAGCTGGGTGGACAGCGACTTCAGGCAGGTGAGCAGCGGTACCGCGCCGGCATCGCCGTCGTCAATGGCGCGTTGGACCGTGGGCTGGTCCAACGCGATGAGGGAAAACTCGACGGCCACGAAAAAGCCCGTGCCGGCGATCAGCAGCAAACCTGCTGCGAGGAGGAGCCATTCCATTCAGCACCCCGCCCGGTGCGCGGGATGGGCAGTCAAACCTGGAACGGGGAGGATGTGTCGTCCCGGCGGAGGATGATCGGCCGAAACCGACGCCTGGTCCGTGCGGGTTGCGGCAAGCTGGGCCGTCTTCTGGTGATGGGCGCGTTGTCGGGGTTTGCCGGCTCTGGGGGCGGACTGCGCGGCGCTTCTCTTCGAGCTCCGCTGACAGCGCCCAGGCCGGCACCTAGATTTACTGTCCATAAGAATTTCAGTCTACAGGAGCGGCCCCGCGCAACCACGCGGCACCAGTCCGTCGCCGGCCCCTGAAACACGGTCACAGGCATGCCTCTCCCGGTGATCCGGCAGGCCTTGCTGTGCCTCCCGGAATGCCCTCGATAGGGCCGGCGATCGTCACTTCATGATTTGGGTCACCCTTATTGGCAGTTAACACACGATGCTCACTAGACTTGCAAAGGTCTGGGTTCAGAGGACGCAGAGACTGGTTCGATCGCAGTGCTGAAGCACCGGGGGGCCGGAGAGAAATCAAACTCATGGAAGAGGCGTATTTCAAGTGCCAGAGCAGCCAAGCCACCGTCTACCAGAGGAATTTGGCGGAAACGAGTGGCTCGTTGACGAACTGTACGAGCAGTACCAACAGGACAAGAACGCTGTGGATGCCAAGTGGTGGCCGCTGTTTGAATCCTTCGACTCGCGCAACGGTTCTTCTTCCAATGGAAATTCCGCACACGCAGCCCACCCCGCCACCCGGGAACTCCCCGTCGTGAAGGCAGCTCCCGCCGCGCCGGCACCGTCGCCGGCAGCAGCCCCCGCCGCTCCCCCGGCAGCACCCGCTGCTGCCGCACCCGCCGCCCCGGCCCCTGCGCCGGTCAAAAAGGCTCCTGCAACCGAGGCCCGCGACGGCGGCACGAAGACCGGTGCAGGCACCGGCGCCCAGCCCATCCCGGCCCAGCTGCCCAAGAACGTCAAGGCCCCCACGGCTCCCGAAGAGGACGTCGTCTCGATCCTGCGCGGCCCTGCCAAGGCCATCGCCACCAACATGGTGACCAGCCTCGAGGTGCCCACCGCAACCAGCGTCCGCGCCATCCCCGCCAAGCTGCTGATCGACAACCGCGTGGTCATCAACTCCAACCTTGCCCGCGCCCGTGGCGGCAAGGTTTCCTTCACGCACCTGATCGGCTACGCCGTCATCCGCGCGCTCTCCCAGTTCCCGTCCATGAACGTGTACTACGACGAAGTGGACGGCAAGCCCGTCGCCGTCCAGCCCGCTCACGTCAACTTCGGCATAGCCATCGACATGCCCAAGCCGGACGGCACCCGCCTGCTGATGGTCCCGAACATCAAGAAGGCCGAAACCCTCAACTTTGCCGAGTTCTGGCACACCTACGAGGACCTCATCAAGCGCGCCCGCAACGGCAAGCTGACCGCTGAGGACCACCAGGGCACCACGGTATCCCTGACCAACCCGGGCGGCATCGGCACCGTCCACTCGGTACCCCGCCTCTCCAAGGGCCAGGCCGCCATCATCGGCGTCGGTGCCCTCGACTACCCCGCCGAGTTCCAGGGCGCCAGCGAAAAGATCATTGCGCAGAACGCCATCAGCAAGGTCCTCACCCTGACCTCCACCTACGATCACCGCGTGATCCAGGGCGCAGGCAGCGGCGAGTTCCTCAAGCTGGTCCACCAGCTCCTGCTCGGGGCCCAGAACTTCTACGACGAGATCTTCGAAGCACTGCGCATCCCGTACGAGCCCGTCCGCTGGAGCCCCGACCTCCAGGTGGATCCCGCCGACGAGATCAACAAGGTGGCCCGGATCCAGCAGCTGATCCACTCATACCGCGTCCGCGGCCACCTCATGGCGGACACGGACCCGCTCGAATACGTCCAGCGCAAGCACCCCGACCTCGACGTCCTCACCTATGGCCTGACCCTGTGGGACCTGGACCGCGAGTGGCCCACCGGCGGCTTCGGCGGCAAGCCGATGCTGAAGTTCCGCGACATCCTGGGCGTCCTGCGCGATGCCTACTGCCGCACCACCGGCATCGAGTACATGCACATCCAGGAGCCGGCCGAGCGCAAGTGGTTCCAGGACCAGCTGGAACACCCCTACTCCAAGCCCAGCCGCGAAGAACAGATCCGGATCGTTTCCAAGCTGAACGCCGCGGAGGCCTTCGAAACGTTCCTGCAGACCAAGTTCGTAGGCCAGAAGCGATTCTCGCTCGAGGGCGGCGAATCGCTGATCCCGCTGCTGGACGCCATCATGTCCAACGCTGCCGACGACGGCCTGGACGAAGTTGCCATCGGAATGGCCCACCGCGGCCGCCTCAACGTGCTCACGAACATCGCCGGCAAGACCTACGCCCAGGTGTTCCGCGAATTCGAAGGCACCCAGGATCCGCGTTCCGTCCAGGGCTCTGGCGACGTCAAGTACCACCTGGGTACCGAGGGTACCTTCACCTCCGACAACGGCAGGGAGACCAAGGTCTACCTCGCCGCCAACCCGTCGCACCTTGAAGCCGTCGATTCCGTCCTCGAGGGCATTGTCCGCGCCAAGCAGGACCGCCTGGACCAGGGCGAATCCTTCCCAGTGCTGCCCATCATGGTGCACGGCGACGCCGCCTTCGCAGGCCAGGGCGTCGTGGCGGAGACGCTCAACCTGTCCCAGCTGCGCGGCTACCGCACCGGTGGCACCATCCACGTGGTGGTCAACAACCAGGTGGGCTTCACCACCGCCCCGTCGTCCTCGCGTTCGTCCACGTACTCAACCGACGTCGCCAAAATGATCCAGGCGCCCGTCTTCCACGTGAACGGCGACGACCCGGAGGCAGTGGTGCGCATCGGCCAACTCGCCTACGAGTTCCGGCAGCGCTTCCACAAGGACGTCGTCATCGACATGGTGTGCTACCGCCGCCGCGGCCACAACGAGGGCGATGACCCCTCGATGACCCAGCCCCTGATGTACAACCTGATCGAAGCCAAGCGCTCCGTCCGAAAGCTGTACACCGAATCGCTGATCGGACGCGGGGACATCACCGAGGAAGAAGCCGAGCAGTTGCTCCGCGACTACCAGGAACGGCTGGAGCGGGTCTTCGCGGAGACCCACGCCGCGCAGACCTCGCCGATCCCGATCGTGACAGCCGACTCCGCCGCCGTATCCGATATCGAGCGCCCCATGGCCCAGCAGTCCGATTCCAACGTCAGTGCACCGGTCGCCACCGCCATCAGCGCCGAGACCCTGGCCCGGATCGGCAAGGCCCACGTCGAGGTTCCCGAGGGCTTCACCGTCCACGCCAAGCTCAAGCAGCTGCTGGAGAAACGCGAGCAGATGTCCCGCGAAGGCGGCATCGACTGGGGCTTCGGCGAGATCGCAGCGTTCGGCTCACTCATCATGGAAGGCGTGCCCGTCCGCCTCGCCGGTCAGGACTCGCGCCGCGGCACGTTCGTGCAGCGCCACGCCGTCTTCCACGACCGCGCCAATGGCAAGGAATGGCTGCCCCTGGGCAACCTCTCCGATGACCAGGCCAAGCTGTGGATCTACGACTCCCTGCTGTCCGAATACGCTGCCATGGGCTTCGAGTACGGCTACTCCGTGGAGCGCCCTGACGCGCTGGTCCTTTGGGAAGCCCAGTTCGGTGACTTCGTCAACGGTGCGCAGACCATCATCGACGAATTCATCTCCTCCGCCGAGCAGAAGTGGGGCCAGCGCTCCTCGCTTGTCCTGATGCTCCCGCACGGCTACGAAGGCCAGGGCCCGGACCACTCTTCGGCACGGATTGAGCGCTTCCTGCAGCTGTGCGCCGAAGACAACATGATCGTGGCCAACCCCACCACGGCGGCCTCGCACTTCCACCTGCTGCGCCGCCAGGCGTACAGCCGCCCGCGCAAGCCGCTGATCATCTTCACGCCCAAGCAGCTGCTGCGCCTGAAGGCTGCCGCTTCGTCCGTGGAGGACTTCACCACCGGCGCCTTCCGCCCGGTCATCGGCGAGCACGAGCAGCTGCCGGCCACCGCCGTCGAACGCGTCATCCTGGTATCCGGCCGCCTGTACTACGATCTCCTGTCCACCCGCCAGAAGACCGGAGACAAGACCACCGCGATCGTGCGCGTCGAGCAGCTCTACCCGCTGCCGCACGCGGAGATCGCCGCGGAGCTTGCCAAGTACCCGAACGCCGAGGTCGTGTGGGCGCAGGACGAGCCCGCCAACCAGGGTCCGTGGCCGTTCATCGGTCTGAACCTGCCGGAGGCACTGGACCGCCGCGTCCGCCTGGTGTCCCGGCCGGCGTCCGCCTCAACGGCTGCAGGTTCCATGAAGCGGCACGCCGCTGAACAGGACCTGCTGCTGAAGCAGGCATTTGCAAAGAAGTAAACCGTAAGGCTGCCCGGCCGGACGTCGAAATACCAGACTCCGGCCGGGCAGTTCTGTTTAATGGTTGGACAGCGCCGCCCCGTACCTCCGCAGCCGCGGCGGCGACGGAGGCTGCGGCCGGTTCGGAAGTGAAGAGGAACGCGTGGAAGACAGGAAGCTGCGGATCGCAGCTGTAGGAGACGAACTGCTGGCCGGACTGGGCGATCCCCGGGCGCTGGGCTGGCTCGGCCGCGTCCTGGCCCGCACTCCCCAGGACGGCATGCTGCTGGAAAGCTATGCCCTCCCCTGTCCGCAGGAAGGTACCGAAGGGCTTGCAGCCCGGTGGCTGGACGAAGCCGGCAGGCGCTTCAGCGACCAGGCCGAGAACAGGCTGGTCATCGGCCTGTCCGGGCGCGACATCGAATTCGGCCTTTCCACCGCGCGGAGCAGGCTGAACCTTGCCAACATCCTGGACTCGGCGTCGCAGAACCGCATAGAGGTGTTCGTCGTTGGACCACCGCCCACGCTCGATCCGACCCAAAACCGGAGGCTGGATGAGCTGAACACCGCCTTCGCCGACGTCACCACCCGGCGTAAGCATCTGTACGTCGATACCTTCTCGCCCCTGCTGAACCATGAACAGTGGCGCCAGGACCTGGCTGCGAACGGGGGGACGCCGGGCCAGGCAGGCTATGGCCTCATGGCCTGGCTGGTGCTCCACCGAGGCTGGTTCCAATGGCTTGGCGTGGACGCGCCACAGTAAGCCCCGACAGGACGCCTTGACCGGCGCAAGCCGGCGCGGCTAGGTTGAAGCCCAACGCGATATATCGCCTCTGGAGGGGACCATGGCTGACGGAAACTGGACTGTGCAAGGCCCGCAAACCATTGAAATCGGGGACGCCACCGCCCTGAAGCTGGGCATGGTGCGCGGCAAGTTCACCGTGGCGGCCCATGCCGGGCCGGATGTGCGGGTTGAGATCTCGGAAGTCCACGGCGACCCCGTGGCGGTATCAGCAAGCGGCGGCAGGGTGGAGGTCCGGCATCAACTGAATGGTCCGCAGGGATGGTTCAAGAATTTGATGGAGTCCGTCAACCACACCAGCGACAACTCGGCCATGATCAGCATTTCCGTTCCACCCGGCGTCGAGGTGGAGGCCGGCACCGTCAGTGGCGAGGGACTGGTCTCCGGCGTCGCCGCCCACGTCCGCCTCAACACAGTGTCAGGCTCCGTCGTCGCCGACGGCACCTCCGGTGAGCTGCAGGTCAACACCGTGAGCGGCACGGCCGCCGTCAGGAACCACCGTGGCGTCCTCACGGTCAAGACCGTCTCCGGGGCAGTCACCGCGGACGGGCACTTCACCAACGTGCGCACGAACACCGTCAGCGGCCACCTCGCTTTCGAACTGCTTGGCTTTACCCATGATTTCGGCTCCAACTCCGTCTCCGGGGACCTGACCATTCAACTTCCGCACGATGTCGGCGTCGATATCGTGGCCAAGTCGGCCGGCGGGGCGGTGGTCCTTGACGGCCAGCAGTGCTTCCTGGCCAACGGAAGAGTGGAAACGATTGCCGGCCCGGATGAACAGCTCATGCTGGTCAGGACCAACTCGGTGTCCGGCCGGACGTCGATTGTCCACGCCCCGAAACCCGGCAGCGGGGAAGCGCACGGCTGATGCCTGCCGTCTTCGCACACGGTGCGTTGCGCTTGTACCTGCTTTCCCTGCTCGAAGGCGGTCCCAAGCACGGGTACGAGCTCATCAAGGCGCTCAAGGACCGCTTTGGCGGCGCCTACTCCCCCAGCGCGGGAACGATCTATCCACGGCTGGGCAAGCTTCAAGCGGACGGCCTGGTGGCCACTGAGCCGTCCGGACGACGCACGACGTACCGCATCACGGCAGAAGGCCTTGCCGAGCTGAACCACCGCCAGGTGGACCTGGCAGCAGTGGAACGCGGGATCACCGCCTCCGTACAGCAGCTCGCCATAGACCGGATGCTGCAACAATTCCGCGATGGCATCCGCGCCGACCTGCAACGCCAGGGCCCGCCCGCGCCCCTCAACGCGGTGGCATTGGATCATGTCCGGCTTGTCCTGGAAGATGCCCGCGCCGCAATCGGCGCTGCGCTCCACGGGTAGGCGCAGGCAACCAGCGGCACCGCCGCAGGCCACCGGCCCGCTCCGGTTCGCGGGCCGCCACATCATGTGGGAGACTGGAGGGCAGCTCTTTTGAGTACCAACAGTAAGGAGGCCAGCTATGAGCAAGCGTGCACGCAAGCGTCGTGACCGTAAGCGTGGCGGCGCGAACCACGGGAAGCGCCCCAACACCTAGGCAAATGCCAGGGACTACGGTTCAAGCAAAGGACCCCGAAGCCATTCGGCTTTCGGGGTCCTTTGCTGTCTGCGGCCATTGTCCGCCGGCGTGGGGCGTTCCTACGCCTCCACCGGCCGGATGGCGTGGATACGGTCCAGGATGGCGTTCTTCAGGTTGTCCGGAGCGGACTCTGTGCAGGAGCGCTTGACCATGTTGCGGATCACGCACTCAAGGTCATACTGCTGCGCGCACTCGGGGCAGTCGTCAAGGTGGTTCTTGATTTCGGTAAGGTCCTCGCGGGTCAACGCCCCGTCAAGGTACTCGTAGATGCGTTGCATCCGGGTGTCGTCGCAATCGCCCAATCCCTGGCAGTCGCTCATTTCCTGTTCTCCTGTGGTTTGCTTCCTGCCGCTTCCGATGCATCTGCGGCCGTTTTGAATCCGCGCTCGGCGGCGTATTCCGCGAGCATGTCCCGCAACATTCTCCGGCCGCGGTGGAGCCGGGACATCACGGTGCCGATGGGCGTGTTCATGATGTCTGAGATTTCCTTGTAGGCGTAGCCCTCGACGTCGGCGAAGTACACTGCCAGCCGGAATTCCTCCGGAATGTCCTGGAGCGCCCGCTTGACGTCTGAATCCGGGAGGTGGTCCAACGCCTCGGCCTCGGCCGACCGAAGTCCGCTTGAAGTATGGGACTCCGCGCGGGCAAGCTGCCAATCCTCGATCGTGTCCGAATTGGACTGAAGCGGCTCGCGCTGCCTCTTGCGGTAGAGGTTGATGTAGGTGTTGGTCAGGATCCGGTACAGCCACGCTTTGAGGTTCGTGCCCGGCTTGTATTGGTGGAACGCCGAAAATGCCTTGGTGTAGGCCTCCTGGACCAGGTCCTCGGCATCTGAGGGGTTCCGTGCCATGCGCATCGCCGCCGAGTACAGCTGGTCGACGTATTGCATGGCGTCCCGCTCGAAGCGCAGGCGGCGGTCCTCAACGGTCTCCGCCGCAACGTCCAGGGCGGCGTCCTCGGTGTCCGGCCCTGCGGCCGGACCAACCTCCCCCGCCGGCGCGGCAGAAGCCGGCGGGGCCGGTGCCGAGCCGTTCGCTGCGCCAGGTGAAGCCTCATACATGGCCGCGACGGCCGGATCCAGGGTGCTCATTGCCTTCAAGTCTACTGTCAGGCGCCCTGCCCGGGGCGTGCCGTACTCCAAGGGATCGGCAGCCAGTGCTTCCACTGCCACCGGACCCGCGGGCCTCGTTCCGTCCAACACCTTCCCCAAGGGCCAACTCCGCTCTGTATCGGGTGAATGATCATCGGGCCGCATGTCGGTGACCCGTCAGCCATAACCCCTTCCCGCAGGCAAATATTCCCCAAAAGTGCAAGACTAGGACCGACTCCGCCGCGTTCCGCGGTTCGTCCATCCAGGAGGAAATCCATGTCCTTTGTCCGCACGCTCGCACGGCCCATGCTCGCCTCCAGTTTTGTCATTGCCGGACTGGATAAGCTCAAGAACTCCGACGACACTGCGCAGCAACTCTCACCCCTGCTCCGCAAGGCCGCGGCCTCGCTTCCGTTCCAGGCCAGCGAGAAGACCCTCGCGCGTGTTATCGGCGGTACCCAGGTGGGCGCCGGCGTCCTGTTCGGCCTTGGAAAGTTCTCCAGGCTCTCCGCGTCGCTGCTGACGGTGGTTTCCCTGCTCAACACGTTCGTCGAGTGGCGCAGCGCGGACATCAGCAGCAAGGAAGGGCGCGAGACCCGCCGGAACCAGCTGCTCAAGAACCTGTCCCTCAGCGGCGGTGCGCTGCTCGCCTCGGTGGACACCGCAGGAAAGCCGGGACTGGCCTGGCGCGCCGAGCACCTTGCCGCAGGTGCCCGCCGGAACGCCTCGCACCTGGCCGCCGACGCGCGCAAGACCACGAACAAGAAGCTGCACAAGGCGGACAAGGCTGTCCGCCGCGCCGTCGACCACGCCACGGGAGCCTAAGCACGAATGACCGCAGCAACTGCCGCCCGGGACGCTTCCGGAACACCTGTCCAGCACTGGGACGCCCCTTTCGCTTCCCGGCCCGTCAACGCCACCGTTACGGTGCCTGGCTCGAAGTCCCTGACCAACAGGTACCTCGTTCTGGCGGCATTGGCGGATGGGCCGTCCCGGTTGCGGGCGCCCCTGCATTCCAGGGATTCCGTGCTGATGATCGATGCGCTGCGGCAGCTTGGCGCCACGATCACGGAGGTCCCGGGCGACGGAACCTTTGGTCCCGACCTCGAAGTGGTTCCGTTGCCTGCGTCCGCGCCCGTGACGGAGGCCCGGATCGACTGCGGGCTGGCCGGTACGGTGATGCGGTTCGTTCCGCCGCTCGCTGCACTCCGCAACGGGATAAGCGTGTTCGACGGCGACCCGCACGCACGCAAGCGCCCCATGGGGACCATCATCGAGGCCCTCAAGGCCCTGGGTGTGGCTGTCTCAGCCGAAGACGGCAACGCCCCGTCGTCCCTCCCGTTCGCCGTGGCGGGCAAGGGCTCCGTCCGCGGCGGCCACCTGGTGATTGATGCCAGCGCTTCGTCCCAGTTTGTCTCCGCGCTCCTGCTCGTGGGGGCACGGTTCGACGACGGCCTGCATCTTGAGCACGTGGGCAAACCGGTACCAAGCTTGGACCACATCAACATGACGGTCTCGGTCCTTCGCGGCGCAGGCGTGTCCGTGGACGATTCCGTGCCCAACCACTGGGTGGTAGCGCCCGGACCGATCCGTGCCTTCGACCAGCGGATCGAACAGGACCTTTCCAACGCGGGCCCGTTCCTGGCGGCGGCCCTCGCCTCTCGGGGAACGGTCCGGATCCCCAACTGGCCGGCGGAGACCCGGCAGGTGGGCGACCTGTGGCGCAACATCCTCACCAGCATGGGTGCCACGGTCACGTTGGACAGCGGCGTCCTGACCGTCACCGGCGGTCCGGAAATCAAGGGTGGGGACTTCGCGGACACCAGCGAACTCGCCCCCACCGTCGCCGCGCTGTGCGCCTTGGCCTCGGAGCCCTCCCGGCTCACCGGGATCGCGCACCTGCGAGGACACGAAACCGACAGGCTGGCTGCCCTGGTGGCAGAGATCAACCGGCTCGGCGGAGACGCCGAGGAAACTCCGGACGGACTGCTCATCCGCCCCGCCCGGCTGCACGCCGGCGTCGTGCACAGCTACGCGGACCACCGGATGGCCACGGCCGGGGCGATCCTGGGACTGGCGGTACCGGGCGTCCAGGTGGAGGATATTGCCACCACAGCCAAGACCATGCCCGACTTCCCACAGCTGTGGGCAGGCATGCTGGCCCAGGAGGGCACGTCCGCTGCCGGACCGGAAGGGCGCGGCAGTGGCGCGGAGCACTGATTCCTGGGACGAATCGGACGTCAGGATCCGCCCGAGCAAGAAAGGCTCCAGGCCACGCACCAAAGACCGCCCCAGCCACGATGACGCCGTAACCGGCCGGATCATCACGGTGGACCGTGGGCGGTACACCGCGGTGGTGGGTGAGGACTCGGACAATGAGCGGGTGGTCATCGCTGCGCGGGCCCGCGAGCTTCGCCGCAATCCCGTGGTGGCCGGCGACTTCGTCTCCCTGGTGGGGGATGTCTCCGGAGCCCCGGACACGCTGGCCCGGCTGGTGAAAATTCAGGACCGCCGCACCCTGCTTCGCCGCAGTGCCGACGATACCGACCCCGTGGAGCGCGCCGTGGTGGCCAACGCGGACCAGCTGGTCATCGTCGTGGCGGCCGCCAACCCCGAGCCCCGCACAGGCTTCATTGACCGCGCCCTGGTGGCGGCCTACGACGCCGGGATCGCGCCGATCCTGCTGGTGACCAAGGCCGACGTCAAGGATCCCGCCGAGCTCCTCTCCAATTACACGCACCTGGACTTCCCCGTCATCATCAGCAAGACCGCCGACGCACAGGCCTCCGGGATCGACGCGCGGTCCGACGACGGCCTCTCCGCCCGGCTGGACAGCGCTGCGGTGGCCGCCCTCCGCGCACACCTCGACGGCACCGTCACCGTGATGCTGGGGCATTCCGGGGTGGGCAAATCCACTATGGTGAACGCACTCACGGGCGCCGAGCGCGCCACCGGCGGCGTCAACGCCGTCACCGGGCGCGGCCGGCACACGTCGTCGTCGGCGCTGGCACTTCGGCTCGCGGACGCGCCGCCCGGCAGCTGGATCATCGACACCCCGGGGATCCGGTCCTTTGGCCTGGCGCACGTGGACCCGGACAGGATCCTGCGCTCGTTCCCGGATCTCTCCCCGGGCATCGAAAACTGCGAGCGGGGCTGCAAGCACACGGCAACGGCGGTCAACTGCGGGCTGGACGAGTGGGTGGACGGCGGACACGCCGGCCCTACCGGCGCCGCCCGCCTGGCGTCCCTGCGGCGGCTGCTCGGCGCCGATCCAAGGATGGAAGCACAGGAAACGAAGGAGCTTGGCAGCGTCAACTGACGCGTTCTCCCGGCAGAAACGCCCGCAGACGGTAGTTTGGAACCATGATCCAACCCGCTTCGAGTTACAACGATGACCTGCGCCTGGCCCACGTCCTGGCCGACTCCGTGGACGACCAGACGATGAGCCGGTTCAAGGCCCTGGACCTCCACGTCGAGACCAAGCCGGACCTGACGCCGGTCACCGACGCCGACAAGGCGGCCGAGGAGGCCATCCGAGGCCAACTCTCCCGCTCCCGGCCCCGCGATGCCGTTCTGGGTGAGGAATTCGGCAGCACCGGCCACGGCTCGCGGCGCTGGATCATCGATCCCATCGACGGGACCAAGAACTTCGTCCGCGGCGTCCCGGTCTGGGCCACGCTGATCGCCCTGGTGGACGAGGGCGAGCCGGTGGTGGGCGTCGTCAGCGCTCCGGCACTGGGCAAGCGCTGGTGGGCTGCCAAAGGCATGGGCGCGTACATGGGCAGGTCCCTGGCCGCCGCCACCCGGCTTCGGGTTTCCAACGTCTCAAACCTGGCCGACGCCTCCCTCTCCTATTCCAGCCTGGGCGGCTGGAAGGAACGCGGAAACCTTGACGACTTCCTCGGCCTGACGGAAGACGTGTGGCGGACCCGGGCGTACGGAGACTTCTGGTCCTACTGCATGGTGGCGGAAGGCTCGGTGGATATCGCCTGCGAACCCGAACTGAACCTGTACGACATGGCTGCCCTGGTACCGATCGTGGTGGAGGCCGGCGGCCGCTTCACGTCCCTCGAAGGCGAGGATGGCCCGTTCGGCGGCAATGCCCTGGCCACGAACTCGATCCTGCATTCAGAGGTGCTGCACCGGCTGAACCCGGACCTCGACGACCTGCTCCAGCAGTCGCCCTAGCGGCACAATAATCGAACAATACGACGCCGGACGCCTCCTTGAGGGGGCGTCCGCGGCCGTTTCTTCGGCAGGGCGTAACAAAAGCCTTAACAATTGCCGCGGCTTTAGTCCTGCCCATTCCATGTTCTACGCTTTTATCCAGGTCACGAGTGCCAGCGCAAAACCCCGGTTTGCTGGCCGGCAACCCTCCATTCGCGGTGGGGTGCCCCGGGTGACGACCAGGCCGGTCCGGAGCGGATACGGCAAGCGCGGATTCCACTGTGCCGGAGTCCTGTATCCAAGTGAGGTCTCTGTGACAACTGCCACCGTCTCCCCCCTTTCCGCCACCGCCAACGCCGCCGCGGCGGATCCGCGACAGGCCGTCGCCGGCCGGCCCCTCGCCGCGGTCACCGGCGCCGAGATCCAGGCGCCGCTGATCTCCGGCGGCCACGTCCGCTACGCAAACCTCGACTACGGCGCCTCCGCACCGGCGCTGTCAGTGGTGTCCGCGTACCTGAACGAGATCCTCCCGTACTACGCGAGTGTCCACCGGGGCGCCGGCTACGCATCCCAGATCAGCACCTCAGTGTACGAAAACGCACGCAACATTGTCCGCGACTTCGTGGGAGGGCGCCCCGGCGATTCGGTCATCTTCACCCGCAACACCACCGACTCCCTGAACCTGCTGGCCGGCTGCCTGCCGCTGGCGGACGGCCGCCCCGCCGGAGATGTCCTTTACCTGGACATCGAACACCACGCCAACCTCCTGCCCTGGCAGGGCGTCCCGCACCGCAGCATTGTCGCCGCGGATACCATCAGCGGCACTTTGGAGGCAGTCCGCACCGAACTTGAGCAGGGCGGGGTCAGCCTGCTGGCCGTCACCGGCGCTTCCAACGTCACCGGCGAGATCCTCCCCATCCGGGCCTTGGCCGCGCTGGCGCACCAGTACGGCGCACGGATCGTGGTGGACGCCGCCCAGCTTGCGCCGCATCGCCGGGTGGACATCAGCACGGACGACGTCGACTACCTTGCGTTCTCCGGGCACAAGCTCTACGCGCCGTTCGGCGCAGGCGTCCTGGTGGGACGTGCTGACTGGCTGGACGCCGGTGTCCCGCACCTGGCCGGGGGCGGTGCCGTCAAGGAAGCAAGGCTCGACGGCGTCAGCTGGGCCACCGGCCCGGCCCGCCATGAGGGGGGATCGCCCAACGTCCTGGGAGCCGCCACGCTGGCCCGCGCCACCCAGGTGATCGCGGAACTGGACCAGGAACGCTGGCACGCCCACGAGTCCGCCATCCGCTCCTTCCTGGTGGAGGGCCTCCAGGGCATCGATGGCGTCACCGTCCACCAGATCTTCAAGGACACCAATCCGGAAACGGACACCATCGGCGTGGTCAATTTCTCGGTTGCAGGCTACGACGCCGGGCTGGTGGCCGCCTACCTCTCGGCGGAGCACGGCGTGGGCCTGCGGGACGGACGCTTCTGCGCCCACCCACTGCTGAAACGCCTGGGCCTGCCCAACGGATCACTCCGGGCGAGCTTCGGCGTCGGATCCCGGCTGGAGGATGCCGAACGCCTTCTTGCCGGCATCCGCGCACTGCGCAGCAACGGGCTGGGCTGGGACTACGTGGTTGACGCAGGCCGTTGGGTGCCCGCCAACGACTCCCGCACCTACCCGCACTGGGCACCCAACACCCCGGGCACGGCCGGTGCGGCCCCCTGTATCGACGACTAGGGCACCTCCCGCTCCTGCTCCCCCAGCACATGTCCAAAGGGGGTGCGGTAAATTCGAGGGGCATCAACAGTCGGAATTGAAGGAGTCCACGCGTGGTTCGGGGTGGCCCCAAGCTTGATCACGGGCGCCGGCGGGAACTTGGCGGCAGTTTCCGCGACGGCGGACGGCACTACCAGCGCGTCAGGCCGGGCTACCCCGTGGAATCAGCCCGGTGGCTGGTCCCGGCGCAGGCCCGTGACGCACTCGATGTCGGGGCCGGTACCGGGAAGTTTACGGCCCTGCTGCTGGAGCTTGGCCTGGAGGTAACCGCCGTCGACCCTTCCACGGACATGCTCGCCCAACTCGCGGCACACTGCCCTGCTGCCACGGCCGTGGCGGGGACCGCGGAGGCGACGGGGCTGGCCGAAGCCTCCTTCGACGTCGTCACCGTGGCGCAGGCCTGGCACTGGTGCGACGCGCTGCCTGCGAGCACCGAACTTGCCCGCGTCCTGCGCCCGCACGGAACGCTCGGACTCATCTGGAACCAACTGGATACCTCGGTGCCGTGGGTGCACAGGCTCTCCAGGATCATGCACGCCGGCGATGTGTACCGCCCGGGCCACAAGCCGGTGGTGGGGCCCGAATTCACCGGGCTCGAAGGGCATGTCACGCACTGGCAGGACAAGGTGACCACCACGGACCTGATGGAACTCACCAAGTCCCGGAGCTATTACCTGCGCGCCGGCGAGGCAACCAGGGCCAAGGTCCTGGCGAACCTGGACTGGTACCTCCACGACCATCTGGCCTACCCGCCCGACCAGGAACTCGATCTTCCCTACCTCACCTTGGCGTGGCGCGCCGTGAAGGCGTAACGGGATGGGTTTGCCCGACGCCGCAGGCCCCGCGGACCCGGCCACGGCAGGGAACCCGGTAGGCTTGAGCCTGTGAAGACCAGCGCGCCATCCTCCTCCATCGAGGACTACGTCAAGGTCATCTATTCATTCACTGAATGGCAGGACAAGCCCATCACGTCCTCCCAACTGGCGCAGCGGCTCGGGGTTGCGAACTCGTCAGTATCGGAGATGGTCCGCAAGCTCAAGGACCAGGGCCTGGTGGACCACAAACCGTACAGCGCCGTGACCCTGACCGAGGCGGGACTGCGGCTCGCGCTGGCCATGGTGCGGCGCCACCGGCTGATCGAAACCTATCTCGTGGAGCGCCTGGGCTACAGCTGGGATGAAGTGCACGATGAAGCCGAACAGCTGGAGCATGCGGTGTCGGACACCTTCATCGAGCGCGTTGCCGCCAAGCTCGGGGACCCCAGCCGGGATCCGCACGGCGATCCCATTCCCACGGCGGACGGCCAGGTGCTGATGCCACGCGCCCATCTCCTCGCCGAACTGGACGAAGGCCACGCCGGCAGGATCACCCGGATCAGCGACGACAACCCTGAGTTGCTCCGTTACCTTGCCTCGCAGGACATCGAGCTTGACGCCCGCGTGGAAGTGCTGGGGCGGCGGCCGTTTGGCGGCGCGCTGGTGGTGCGGATCGGCGGTGCCCGGGAATACGACCTCGCCGATGAGATCGCCACGGCGTTGTGGGTTTCCAGCGACGCCCCGCATCCCGGCTGCAGCCTTGATCTGTCCTGACCAGCGGATTGCCGGGACAGCCGGCTGCGGGGCTCCGGGGCAGCGTCCCGATTTGGCGGGCTCCCGTATGGTGGATGGTGATGATCAGCAGACGTGACGCCGCAATAGCCCTGGACGTACCCCTCGAAATGGCGCAGCGCCATGGCCTGCCGAAATGGATGCCCGAAGCTGAGCTCCGCGGCATCCTGGACAATCCTCCCCCGTGGCTGGTGCAGTCACGGGCCAACCGGACAGGCAAGCGGCCCGTGTGGGTCCATCTTGAGTGCGCCGTGTGCGGGTATGAGGAAGCGGCCCGCCCAAAGAAGTGGTGGCCGGACTTCACCTATGTGGTGTGCGGGCACCACGCACCGGAAGAGATCCCACCGGTACAGCCCGGTTGCGTCCGTGGCGAGTACGACGGCGTCGGGACGCGTTTCACAGGCATCGCGGACGTAGAAGCGCCGGCAGCGGGGGCATAGCGCTTCCGGACGCACCGCCCCCGGCGCCTACGGCGTCCCGTTGCCCGTCATTTCCTCCGGAACGGCGGTGAGGTGCACTTCGGTGCCGTCCCGCAGGACCTTCAGGTCAAGCGGCTCGCCGATGGCATCGGAAAACAGGAGCCGCTGCAGGCTTTCGGCGTTGCTGACGGGACGGCCTCCCGCCGTCAGCAGGATGTCCCCGGCCGCCAGCCCTGCCTTGTCCGCCGGAGAACCGGGCAGCACCTCCACGACGCGCAGCCCTTCGCGGAGCCCGCTGCGGATCACAGCGCTGGGGTTGAGCTGGATCGGTGTGCTGACAAGGCCAAGGTAGGCACGGCGTACCCTGCCGTCCGACAGCAGCGCGGCGATGATCCTGCGGGTGGTGGCGTTGATCGGTATGGCGAGCCCCAGGCCGGCGCCCGCCACTGCCGTGTTGATGCCGACGATCCTGGAGTGCGTGTCTGCCAGCGCTCCACCGGAGTTACCGGGGTTCAGTGCGGCGTCCGTCTGGATAACGTCCTCGATCACCCTCCGGTTACCCCCGGCCCAGACCGGAATGGCCCGGCCCAAACCACTGACCACGCCCGCGGTGACTGATCCCGCGAGTCCCAGTGGGTTTCCGACGGCCACCACAAGCTGGCCCACGCGCAGACTTTCAGCCGCGCCGAATTCAGCCGGTGGCACCTTGGGCCGCGAACCGTGGACCACTGCAAGATCAGACAGGGGGTCGGCTCCCACCAGTTCCAGTTCCATCCTGCTGCCGTCGCCGAAGACCGCAAATCCGTGCCGGGTGCCTGCCACGACGTGTGAGTTGGTGAGGAGGTATCCGTCCTCGGTGAAGAGCACTGCCGAGCCGGCGCCCACCCTGACCCTGCTGTTCCTCCGGTTAGCGGTCATCTCGATTGCCGCCACGTGCGGCGTAACCGTCGCCGCCACCCGCATGACCGTCTGCGAGTACGAGTCCAGGATGTCGTCGTCATCCGGCGGCATGATTTTCCGCGCCTGCTCCATGGGGTACCTCCAGCCCTCGTGCCGGTTCACCCGGTGCGGTCCCCGGTCCGTTGCCGGCCGTGGCAGGTTTCCATCGGGATCCTTACGCTAGTCAACGACGCAGTGGCAGATTCCAGTCCCGGTGCTGCTACGCCGTCGGTGAACAGCACCGCGGCGTCCGGCATTCCCCTTCCCACCGGTGCGCTGGTGCTGCCCAGGCTTTAGGATCGGTAGCATGACTGGTTCCCCGGCGGGCTCTCCCACGGAAATTTTGGACGCTGATGCGTGCTGGCAGTACCTGAGGTCTTCCTATATCGGCCGGCTGGCGGTCATCAACGGCGAGATTCCGGAAATCTTTCCGGTGAATTTCTCTGTCTCCGGCGACACGCTGTTCTTCCGGACGGCTCCGGGAACCAAGCTTCGTGCCTTGCTGCGCGGGGCGGTGGCAGCGCTGGAGGTTGATGGACTCAATCCATACGCCACGGAGGTGTGGAGCGTGGTTGCAAAGGGCAGGCCGGAACCGTTCGACGAAACGCGCATGAGCCTGCCGGCCATCGACGCCGACCGTGAACCGTGGGAGGCCGGGATCAAGGACCACCTGATCGCCATCTCCCCCACCGAACTCACCGGCCGCCGGTTCGCGGTCACGCCGCCCACCCGGTGGTGGCCGCCTGTGGACTTCGCCGCCGATTGGCTCTAGCCGCAGCACATGCGTCCGCCCAAGGCCGGGCCTTTGTGCCCTTTCCGGGGGCGGTGGACTTCCCTACGCTGTGCCCTATGACAGAGAACCCAAACGTACCTGCAGCTGAAATCCTCGATGCGGAAGAGTGCTGGTCGCTTCTCGCGCAGACCGGGGTGGGACGCCTGGCCGTGATGGCGGATGGCCATCCGGACGTCTTTCCGGTCAATTACAAGGTGGACGGCCATACCTTGGTCTTCCGCACGGGCGGGGGCACCAAACAGCAGGCCATTGAGGCGGACGCTGTGGTCGCTTTGGAGGCAGATGCAGTCAGTTCCCAGTTCGGCCTGGCATGGAGCGTCGTGGTCAAGGGCAAAGCCGCAGAGACGACCCCCACAGGCCCTGACTTGGACAATATCCGGCGGGCGCTCTTCCCTTGGCAGGGCGTGGGCAAGGAATACTTCATCCGCATCACGCCGGAATCCATTACGGGCCGGCGTTTCACCATGACCGCACCGCTGCTGTGGCAGACGCCGTTGGACGACGCGACCCGCGCGGGCTTCGAGTAGCCGCCACCGAACCGGACGCATCATGCGTGCATGGTGGGTGGGCGCCCCGGGCCCCATATCCACGCATCCCCTGGTCCAGGGGCACAGGGCCACGCCGAAGCCGCGGCCGCATGAGCTCCTGGTGCAGGTCAGTGTCTGCGGCGTGTGCCGCACGGACCTCCATCTCGCTGAAGGAGACCTGGCACCACGCCATCCGCACGTGGTCCCCGGGCACGAGGCGGTCGGCGTCGTCATCGAAACGGGCGCGGACTGCACACGGTTCCACGCCGGCGACAGGGTAGGCATCGCCTGGCTCGGCAGCGTGTGCGGCCGGTGCGATTACTGCCGGCGCGGCGACGAAAACCTGTGCTCATCGCCAGTGTTCACCGGGTGGGACAAGGACGGAGGATTTGCCGAACGGCTGGCAATCGCCGAAGACTTCGCCTACCCGGTCCCGGCGGCCTTTTCCGACGAGCAGGCCGCACCGTTGCTGTGCTCCGGGATCATCGGGTACCGCGCCCTGAAACGCGCCGCATTGCCGGTTGGCGGCCGCCTTGGCATCTATGGCTTTGGCAGTTCCGCCCACATCACCGCTCAGCTGGCCATCAGGCAGGGCGCCTCCGTGTTCGTCATGACCCGGTCGGAGGAGGCCCGGTCACTCGCACTGGAACTGGGGGCGGAGTACGCCGGCGACGCCTACGGGCGGCCGCCCGTCCCCCTGGATTCGGCCATCCTCTTCGCCCCGGTGGGCGATCTTGTCCCGGTGGCGCTGGCGGCCCTCGACCGCGGCGGGACCCTTGCCGTCGCGGGCATCCACCTGAGCGATATTCCGTCCCTGAATTATGGCAGGGAGCTTTTCTACGAGCGCCAGCTGCGTAGCGTCACCGCCAATACCCGGGCGGACGGCCGTGAATTCCTGGCCCTGGCGGCGAGGCTGTCGCTGACCTTGAAAACAACCGCATACCCCTTCGACTTTGCCGATGAGGCGCTGGAAGACCTGGCAGCCGACAGGATCACCGGGTCCGCCGTCCTGCGCGTCCGCCCGGAGCAGCCTGGTTAAGCCCAGCCCTATTCCGGCCCCTTCTGGCGGTCGAGTTACCCGAACAGCACGGCGGCTTCCCTGTAGCGGGCCTCGGGAACGCTCTTGAGTTCGCCCAGGGCCTCATCCAGGCCCACATTCACGATGTCCGTGCCCCGGAGCGAAACCATCGTGCCCCACCGTCCGGCGGCGGCTGATTCAACGGCAGCCAGGCCAAGCCGGGTGGCAAGGACACGGTCAAAGGCGGTGGGCTCGCCGCCGCGCTGGATATGGCCCAGCACGGTGGCCCTGGTTTCGATGCCGGTCCGTTCCTGCAGTTGGTCTTCAAGCAGCAGCCCGATCCCGCCGAGGCGCGGCCGGCCGAAGGTGTCCAGGCCGCGCGGCGCGTAAGGTGCCTGCCGCCCCTCCGGCGCGAAAGCTTCAGCCACCACCACCAGCGGAGCCCTGCCACGGTCCCGCGCCGACAGCACCCAGGCGGAGATCTGCTCGATCGGGACGGGATGTTCCGGGATCAGGATGGCGTGCGCACCGGACGCCATGCCTGAGTGCAGCGCTATCCAGCCGGCGTTCCTGCCCATGACCTCGGCAATCATGCACCGGTGGTGTGATTCCCCCGTGGTCCGCAACCGGTCAATTGCCTCGGTGGCAGTCTGGACTGCGGTGTCGAAACCAAAAGTGTAATCCGTCGCGCCCAAGTCGTTATCGATGGTTTTTGGGACACCCAGGACGTTGAGCCCCTGTCCGCACAGCTCCCGGGCCGCCGCCAGGGTGCCTTCTCCCCCGATGGCAATCAGGCCGTCCAGCCCGCTGCGCTGGAAGCCGGCACGTACTGCGTCGATGCCGCCCGCGGCCAGCGGATTGGTCCGCGACGTCCCCAGGATAGTCCCGCCAAGGCGCGCGATCCCGCGGACACCCGTCCTGGGCAGGGGAACGACGTCGTCCTCCAGGACGCCCCGCCATCCATCGCGGAATCCTACGAACTCGTACCCATGGACGACGTCGCCGCCCAGCACCGCTCCACGGATGACCGCATTCACGCCGGGGCAGTCGCCGCCGCTGGTCAGGATCCCCAGCCGCCTCACGATGCCGCCACTCCGGCGGTGCGGGCGGGTAGCGGGAACTGCCGGGTTTGGCCTGGCGGCAGGACCACATCGGTGCCATTAACGTGCACGGTGATGGGGCCGGCGTCACCGGGGGCCGACGCGATGCTCATCTGCCCGTCCTTGAGGTGGACCCGCAGCCGGTGTCCCCGGTAGAGGACCTCGAAGGCCACGGCACGCAGCCGTGTTGGCAGGTTGGGGGCGAACAGGATGCTGTCCCCGCTGAAGCGCAGGCCGGCAAAGCTGCGCTGCACCACGTCGATGGTTCCTCCCATGGCCCCCAAATGGATACCCGCCCGGGTGGTGCCGTGCTGGGTGTCGTCAAGGTCGGCGTCGAGCGCTTCCCGGAAACTGTCCCAGGCACGGTCGGCATCCACCCCGGCCAGGACGGAGGCGTGGGCCACCCGGCTCAGCGTGGAGCCATGGGCCGTCCTGGACAGGTAGTACTCGATGGTCCGGTTCAGCTGCTCCCTCGTGAAACCGTAGCCCAGCCGCTCGAGGATACCCAGCAGGCCTTCGTGTCCCAGTAGATACGGGAGCATCAGAACGTCCGCCTGCTTAGCCAGCTTGTATCCGTTGGTTCCGTCCCCCTCCGCTTCCAGGATCAGGTCCAGCCGCTCAATGTCGCCATAGGCGTCGCGGTAGTGCTCCCAGTCCAGTTCCTTGAGCTGCTCGTACCCCTCGAACTGGCTGATGACGCCGTCGCTGTGGAACGGGACATACATGGCAGCGCCCGTGGCTTCCCAGCATGCGGCCTCCTCGTCGTCAACGCCGAGTGATTCCATCAGCCCGGCACGCTCGCTTCCGTGCAGGTAGCGAAGGATTTCCGCCGCCTGCAGGCACACCCACGCCGCCATGACGTTGGTGTACGCGTTGTCATCCAGGCCGGGGTCGGCCCGGCCCGGATATCCTGTGTGGTATTCATCCGGGCCCACAACACCGCGCAGGTGATATCTGCCATCGCGCCGGTCGAGGGAGGCCAGGGACTGGAAGAACCGGGCCACTTCGATCACCAGCTCCGCACCTTTTTGCAGGAGCCAGATCTTGTCACCGGTGGCCTGGAAGTACTGCCAGGCGTTGAAGGCCACCGCGAGGCCCGAATGCACCTGAAGATGGGAGTAGTCCCTGACCCACCGTCCGGAACGCTCGCTGTACAACCACTTCGGCGTTTCCTCAGTCCCGTCGCTGCCGCTCTGCCACGGGAACTTCGCCCCTGCCAGGCCGGCCGCGGCGGCAGCGTGCCTGGCAGCGGGCAGCCGCCGCCACCGGTACTCAATGACGGAGCGGGCCACCACCGGGGTCCTGGAGGTGAGCACCGGGAGGACGAACAATTCATCCCAGAAAACGTGCCCGCGGTAGCCCTCGCCGTGCAGTCCACGCGCAGTGACACCGGCATCCAGTTCGGCCGTGTGGCGCGTCAGTGTCTGCAACAGGTGGAAAATGTGCAGGTTGAGGACCAGGCGTACCTGGACCGGGGCGTCGATTTCCACGAGGAACGGGCGGAGTTCCCTCCGCCATGCTTCCTCGTGGGATGCCAAGAGCCGGGGCAAGGAATCGCCGGCGCGTTCCAGCACCGCGCGGGCGCCGGTTTCCGGGGAGGAAATGGCCCGGTCACGGGACGTCACCACCGCCACCGTCTTGGTCAGCCTGACAGGGATACCCGGCGTGAGGGAAATCTGGAACGTCCTGTAGTGGAAGGCCCCTTCTCCGCCCTCCCCTAACGACTCTGCCGCCACGGACACGTGCGTACGGTACGCCGCAGCGATACGGATGAGGCTTTGGGTGGTTTGGACTTCGACGACGGATGGAGCGTGCAGGGGCAGTTCGACGGCGGTGCCGCCCGACGGCGTCAGATCGGCCAGGTGGATGTCCGAGCCCTGGGCACGCTCCGGCAGGTTCGCGTTGCGGACGCCGGCGTTGATGCCGCTGCGAACTTCCACGGCGCCGCTCCACCCCAAGGCGGTGATGGTGGTCTCAAGCGCCAGGAGGTGGGGTTCGGCCATGGAAACGAAGCGGACCTGGACCACCTCCATGCGACGGCGGTCCGCGCCTTCGAGCAGCAGGCGCCTTTCCAGCACGGCCCGTCGGAGGTCCAGGACACGGCGCTCACGCACCACGGCCAGGCCGCCGTCCGACCACCACGGCAGCCCGGCGATCCGGAGGTCCAGCGGGAGGCAGTCCGGCGCATTGACCATGTGCTCCTCGACCAGCGTCTCGTCTGCGGCCTTCACGGTAACCCTGTTGTACACGCCGGCAAGGTACATGCCCGCGTAGCTGAAGGGGCTCCCTTCAGGGGCCGCCCCCCGGACGCCCATGTAGCTGTTGCCCAACGTGGTCAGGGCTTCACGGTGCCCCTCGTGGCCGGCGTCGATGCCTTCATACACGAGGTGCCAGGCGTTGCCGATGACCAGTCCCAGGTCCAGCTCACCCACATCGTTCAGCACAGTACTTGCGCCGGCGGCCTCCAATTGGCGGCGGCTGCCGCTGCGGTCGATTCCGACCACCAGGCCGAAGCCGCCCCGGCGCCCTGCTTCCACTCCCGCCGCTGAGTCCTCTATGACCACGGCGTGTGCCGGTGCGACGCGCAGCTGGACGGCGGCGGCGAGGAAGACGTCCGGTGCCGGTTTCCCCCGCAAACCCAGGCCAGCCGCCGTCGTGCCGTCCATGACCACAGTGAACAGGTGCTCGATGCCGGCGGCTTCCAGGACCAGTGCGGCGTTCCGGCTGGCGGTGACCACCGCGGTGGGGACTGCAGCGCCGGCAAGCCGCTGCAGCAATTGCAGCGTTCCCGGGTAGCTTTGCACCCCGTCCCGGCGCAGCCGCTGGTGGAACAGTTCGTTCTTCCAAGCGCCCAGGCCAAACCCGGTCCAGGCTCCCGGCTCGTCAGTCTCGGCTCCCCTGGCGATCTCTACCCCCCTCGCTGCGAGGAACCGGACCACGCCGTCCTCACGCGGCATGCCATCGATGAAAGAGAGGTACTCCGCCCGGGTCAGCGGAGCACGGTTGGCGCCGGCGGGCATCCGCGGGTCCTGGAAGATGCGGTCGAAGGCATCTTTCCACGCAGCCTGGTGGACCAGCGCCGTGTTGGTTACCACCCCGTCCAGGTCGAAAATGACGGCGTCAAAAGGGGGCTTGGCGGCAGCGGCGGTTGGCGACCCAATCATAGGTCAGTCGTACCAGCACGCACGGGAATCCGGACAGGGCCGTTGGGCCCGCCCCTCGTTTCCAGGGCCTATACGGGTTCGTGCCGGGTGCCGTGCCCCACGTGGTTCCACCAGGTCAGCGGCGACGTGATGGTGAAGCGCCTGCCGGTTATCGAAGTGGGGACGATCCGGACGAAGTGGTCCTTCTGCCCGGCCTGCCAAGGGAACAGGGTAAGGCCTGCTCCGGCGAGGAGTTCATCGGAGGGCTCCAGGACGACGGCTTTTCCCTTGACCAGCACGCTCCAGGCTTTGGCGTCGTCGTGCCCGTCGGCTTCAAGCGCGACCGCGAGTGGGCCGCCGGCGGCGCGCAGCTTGGTTCCCTCGCCCGTGCGGAAGACCAGCGACTGCTGATCCACTTTGTAGTTGACGGGGAAGACTTCCGGGTGGCCGTTGACGAACACGGCAAGGTGCCCAACCGAGACACCGCGCAGGAGGTCCCAGCAGCTGCCTGGGTCCAGGAGCTCAGTGGGCGTTTGCGGCGGATCGTTGTGCATAAAGTCGACAGTAGCCGTGTGCCGGAGCATGCCACTAGAGCATTTAGGCCCGGGCGCTGTCCCGGTGGCAGGGTAGCGGGTGGGAACCCCTTGGAAGCCGGTGGGCACCGGCGCAGGCATGCCGCGGTGCTAGAGTACCCCGGGGGGTTGCAACAGCGGCCCAGACGCAGGGCTCGCTTGATTCATGACCTCACCGACTCCGCCGCCGCCAGGCGGCCGGTATTCGTCCAGGCTTTTCCGCGCGCAGGACACCGCACGCGGGCATCGAGAAGCTGCCGGCGCCATTCCATCTCCGGATGTCGCCTGAACACGCCAAGCACTGTGTGCACAGCCTGGAGGCCCTCCACGCATGCCGCCAGCGGCACGGCAGGCGCGCTGCGCTTAAACGAAGATCGACAAGGAGTACCTGTGACCGGACACGTTGTCCTGCGAACCCGCGCGGAAATGCGGCGGACAGAGGCCGTCAACGCAACCCGCAAGGATATCCAGGCACTTCGCGCACTGGCGGTGGGGCTTGTGGTCCTGAACCATTTGTGGCCGGCACGGCTTCCCGGCGGGTACGTCGGCGTCGATGTGTTCTTCGTGATCTCAGGCTATTTGATCTCTAAGCACCTGCTCGGCGAACTGGAGCGGTCAAACCGCATCAATCTCGGACAGTTCTATTCCCGGCGCATCAGGCGGTTGCTTCCTGCCGCAACCCTCGTTGCCTCGGTTTCCCTGCTGGCTGCATGGGCACTGCTGCCATTTTCGCGCTGGCTCGCCATTGCGCAGGAAACCATTGCGTCGGTTCTGTACGTGGAAAACTGGGTTTTGGCGGCGAAGTCGGTTGACTACTCGGCCCACAACGAAGCCGCTTCGACGGTGCAGCACTATTGGTCCCTCTCGGTGGAGGAACAGTTCTACCTGGTCTGGCCCCTGCTGTTCCTGGGGCTGTCCCTGGCCGCGATCCGCTTCCGCCTCCGCAGGCGGGCGTTACTGGCACTGGGTGTCGTTCTGGTCTGTGCCCTTGCATTGGCATTCTGCATCTGGTTTACCTATTCCAACCGGAGCCCGGCCTATTTTGTCACGCCCGCACGTGCCTGGGAGTTCGGCGCAGGCGCACTGATAGCCCTCGGAGGCCCCCACGCAATGGCAGCCTTGCGACTGCGGCTGCCCGACCACCACCTGGCCATCTCCGGCACCGCCCAATATCTCGGATACGGGTTGATCGCGTATTCGGCCTTGGCCTACAACGAGCAGACTTTCTTCCCAGGCTTCGCCGCGGTGGTCCCAGTTGCGGGCACGGTCCTTGTGATCGCGTCCGGGCCCAACAGTCCGTTCTGGTCCCCCAACCAGCTCCTGTCCGCAAGGCCCATCCAGCTTATGGGTGACGTGTCCTACTCCCTCTACCTGTGGCATTGGCCGCTGATCGTCCTGGCACCCGCGCTCGTGGGCCACTCGCTGGGGACACGGGACAAGGCGGTCCTCCTGGTGGCGGCCGTTGCGCTGGCGTACCTTTCCAAGAAATTCATTGAAGATCCGGGCCGCACGAAGCTGCTCCGCGGAGCCAAACCCATCCGTGTCTTTGCGGCAATGGCAGTCGCTGCAGCAGTGGTCGCCGCACTCTGCGGCGGGCTCCTGCTGAACTTTGGGAAAGCCCAGGCTGCTGAAGCGGCGAAGCTGGAGAGCCTCATCGGCGAACCCTGCCACGGGGCGCGCAGCCTCGACCCGCGAAACAACTGCAGCGACCCCTTTGGTGCAGCCAAAGTCGCCAATGTGGGGCAGAACGAAGCGCCTTGGTTCAGCGCGCCCGAATGCCACCCGTCCGCGGATCCGGTTGTCTACGAGGACCTGCAGGTCCTCGCCGAGTGCGACTTCACCGGAGGGGCGCAGCCGGAGGCGAATGTCTGGCTGGTAGGAGACTCGCATGCCGAGCAGTGGAAGGCCGGGCTGTACGAGCTCGCACGGCTGCACAAGTGGAAGCTGAAGGAATCCCTGCTGGGCGGTTGTCCGTTCGTCGACGTAAAGCGGGTGGCCGTGGCGGGCGCGCCCGCCACGGACCCGCATGCACAGCAGCGGTGCCTCGGCTGGAGCACCCAGGTCTCCGACCGGATCGTCAAGGAAAAGCCAGACATGATCTTCGTTTCCTCTTTCGGGGCAGGTGAAACCATCGACGACGGCACAGGCCGGCCGCAAATGGATCAATACAAGGACTCCGTGACGAAAAGGTTCGGTGACTGGACAGCGGCAGGCAGCCGGGTCTTCGTCTTCCGGGATCCGCCACTGACCCTTCACCGCACCAGCCCCGACTGCGTGTCGCTGAACCCGCAGCAACCCGTCACTTGCACCAACGCACGTGAGGAGGCGCTGGCGCCGGACCCGGTTGCGGAGGCCGCCAAAAGCATGGGCAAGCCCAATGTAAAGGTCCTCGACCTCTCGGATCAGTTCTGCGACGGCCAGCGCTGCTACGCGGTCATTGGCGGACTGCAGGTCTATTTCGACAATGACCATGCCGCCCGCAGCTATATCCGGTCCTTGGTCCCGGTCCTGTCCCAGCGGTTCAACGAGGCCCGGCAGTAGTTCCCGGCGTCCTGAGGGGTGCTGCTGGTGCCCTCGCCGAACAAACGAAAACGCCCCGGTCCTGGGACCGGGGCGTTACGGCAAAGGCCGGGACATCCGTGGGATGTCCCGGCCTTTGCCGTGGGTGGAGATGGGGGGAATTGAACCCCCGTCCGATGTCGTGTTGTCAGGGCTTCTCCGGGCGCAGTTTGCGTCGGATTTTCTCGGCCCCAGCCATGCTGCAAACAGCTGGCTGATCCGGGCCCAGTCACCTAAGAGTCCCGTTTACTCCGGTGACGGGAGCAAACAGCAGTGGCTATCTAAATGACGCCAGGATCCGGGGCGATAGCAACCCCGGGCTGACGGACTGTCTTACTGCTTAGGCAGCGAGAGCGAAGTCAGTGCGCTTAGATTCGGCACTTATTGGTTTGCAGACAGCGTTTACGAGATAATTCTGCATCCTCGGCCCGCTTCACCTGTCGCGACTAACATCGTCGAAACCGATCATCCCCGTATTTTGTTACCAAACCGGCTGGCAAGCCTGCCGGACTATCAATACTAACGCATGCCCTGCGGAAATAATTCCTACCGGCGCCGGTTGCGTTCGCGCATCTCGCGCTGGGCCTCGCGGTTGTCCTGCTGCTCACGCAGCGTTTGCCGCTTGTCGTATTCGCGCTTGCCGCGGGCCACGCCGATTTCCACTTTGGCCCGTCCGTCCACAAAGTACAACTGCAACGGGACAATGGTGTAGCCGGATTCCCGGACCTTGTGGGCGATCTTGATGAGCTCCTCGCGGTGCAGCAGCAGCTTTCGCCGGCGGCGGGCAGCGTGGTTGGTCCAGCTGCCCTGGTTGTATTCGGGAATGTGGATCGCTTCCATCCACAGTTCGTCGTTGTAGAACGTGCAGAATCCATCCACCATGGAGGCGTGGCCCTCCCGGAGCGACTTTACTTCGGTGCCCATCAGGGCGATGCCGGCCTCGTAGGTGTCCAGCACGTGATAGTCATGCCGGGCCTTGCGATTGGTGGCCACCACCTTACGGCCACTTTCTTTAGGCACGGGGAAACTCCTCAGGTTCAGGTTGGCTGCTCCGTGCCCGCGGCGCGGAGCTATACCAGTCTACGGCAGGGGCAGCATGCCCCTAGAGCAGTCCCATGGGGTCAACCGCGACGCCGTTGAGCCAGGTTTCAAAGTGGGCGTGGCAGCCAGTGGAGTTGCCCGTGCTGCCGGAGTAGGCAATCAGCTGGCCTTGCGAGACCCTTTGTCCATTCGAAACCACGATGCTGGAGTTGTGGTAGTAAATGGTCGTCAGGGTGTTGCCCTGCACCACCCCGTGGTCGATCTTGACGCGCCAGCCGCCGCCGTCGGCGGAGTTCCAGCCTGAGCTGAAGACTTCACCGGCTGCCGCAGCGTACACAGGAGTGCCGCAGGCCGCGCCGAAGTCGATACCGGTGTGCATGTATCCGCCGGTGCCATAGAAGTCGATGGTGCCCGGCGGGGTGGTGCGGTAGCCAAAGCCGGAAGTGATGGGGATACTGCCGTCGAAGGGGTGGCGGAGGCCAAAGGCCGACGGCGACCCTGCTGCGGGCGGAACATACGGCTGCACAGGCGGGGCCGGGCGGTTCGCTGCCGCCGCTGCGGCGGCAGCTGCGGCTGCCGCAGCCGCGGCCTGCCTGCGCTGTTCGGCTTCCCAGGCCTCACGAGCCTTCCGGTCGCGCTCGGCAATTTCGTTGGCCACCTGGTTCTGGTTGGCCTGGACGCCCGCAAGCTGGGCCTGAATGCCGGGTTTGGCCGCCTGGAGCTCCGCATCAAGGCGGGTGGTATCGGCGATCAGCTGGTCAACCTGGGCTTTCTTCGCCGCGGCTTCGTCCCGGGCGGCCTTCTCACGTTCCAGTGCCGCATCGGCTTTGGCCTTGAGGTCCTTGATCTCACCTTCCACGGCCTGCAGCCGGGCTTCGGAGTTGACGTTGGTGGCGTTTTGCTGGTTGAGCTTGTCCATCGCCGCGTTCTGGCTGCGCATGGCCTGGTCGGCGAGGTCCATGGTGTCGGTTAGGCTGCCGCCGCCGCTGGACCCAAAGAACAGGGAGAGATTGGAGGGTACGCCGCCGGACTTGTAGGCCTGGGTGGCGATTTGGCCGATCAGCTTCTTGGTACCGGCGATCTTTTGCTTGTCAGTTTCGAGCTGCTGGGTGATCTTGGCCTTGTTCTGCTGGGCCATGTCCACCCGGGCCGCCAGGGCTTCCGATTCTTTCACAGCACTGGCCACGCGGCCTTGCGCGTCGAGGAGGGCCTGCTGCGCACCGGGGAGCTGGCCCTGGTAAATCACCAGGTCACCGGCGGCCTTGGCGATCCTGGAATCGACGAACTCAAGGGAGGCCTGGACGCGGGCCGCTTCGGCCTCGAGCGCGGCCTTGCGGTCCTCGAGGTCGTCGGCGAAGGCCACGGGAGTTGCCACGGCCATCCCGGCGGAAAGGAGGACGGCCAGTACACCGCTGACGATCCCCATGCGGCGGGCAGCGGCCCGCCCCCGGCGGAACCGGCGGCGCGGAGAGGTTTGATCGGTTACGTTCATGAGCATTCCTTGGTCGGTTTGCATAGCCTAAACGCGCAAGTATCTGCGAAGGGTCAAGAGAGACGAAATTCCTGCCAAGGATCCGCCAAGGATCAACAGCGCCGGCGCGAGCATCAGTGTCTGGCCCGAGGAAATGAAAGCGGTGTCCGGGTACTGGCGGGACATGTAGTCACCCAGGAAGAACTGCGCCACGGCCCACAGCGTGCCGGAGGCCAGCGCAGCACCGATGACTGCGGCGATGACCCCTTCAAGGATGAAGGGCAACTGGATCACGGTCTTTGACGCGCCCACAAGCCGCATAATGCCGGTTTCCCGGCGCCTGCTGAAGGCGGATAGCCGGATTGTAGTGGCGATCAGCAGGATCGCGCAGACGATCATCACGCCGGCGATGCCCACTGCGACCAGGGAGGCGCCGTTCATCACCGAGAAGAGGCGTTCGAGGAGCTGTCGCTGGTCGATCACGGTCTCCACGCCCGGCTGCGATGAGAAGGTCTCGCTGATGATCTGGTATTTTTCGGGGTCCTTCATGTTGATCCGGAATGATGCCGGCAGCTGGTCCGGGGTAACCGAATCGACGATGGGCGAGTTGGAGAACTGGTCCTTGAAGTGCTTGTACGCCTCATCCCGGGACTCGAACTGGAAGTCGTTGATGTACTGCGCCACGGCGGGTGATTCCAGGAGAGCGTTGAGGCCCTGCTGCTGCTCGGGGGTGACCGGCCCGGACGCGCATCCGGGCGCGGTCGAACCGTCGCTGCACAGGAAGATGGCTACTTGGACCTTGTCGTACCAGTACCCCTTCATCTGGTTGATCTGCATTTGGAGCATCCCGGCGGCGCCCACGAAGGTGAGGGACACGAAGGTCACCAGGATGACCGAAACCACCATGGAAAGGTTGCGGCGCAGGCCGCTGCCGATCTCGGAAAGGATGAATGCAAGCCTCATTGCCGTGCCTCACCTTCGGCACCGTTGCCCGGCAGGCCGTCGTCGGGCGTTTCCCTGCCGCTGGCGTCCTTGAGCCGCCTGGACTGGCCGACGACGGGAATCATCGAGGTGTACAGGGCCCTGGCTTCGTCCCGGATCACCACGCCGTTCTTGAGCTCGACCACCCGCTTGCGCATTTCGTTGACGATGTCGTCGTCGTGGGTGGCCATCACTACCGTGGTTCCGTTTTGGTTGATCTTGTCCAGCACACCCATGATGCCCATGGACGTTGTGGGGTCCAGGTTTCCTGTGGGTTCGTCGGCCAGGAGGATCCCGGGCCGGTTGACCACGGCCCGGGCGATGGCCACCCGCTGCTGCTCGCCGCCGGACAGTTCGTGCGGCATGCGGTGTTCCTTGCCTTCGAGGCCAACGGTCTTGAGGACCTCGGGGACGGTATCGCGGATGACGCTGCGGCTCTTTCCGATGACCTGCATGGCGAACGCCACGTTGGCGAAGACGTTCTTTTGGGGCAGGAGGCGGAAGTCCTGGAAGACGACGCCGATGCCACGGCGGAGGCGCGGCACGCGCCAGCTCGAAATCCTGGCAACGTTTTGGCCGGCGACGTAGACGGCGCCCGAAGTTGCGCGGTCCTCCTTCAGCACCAGCCGGAGGAAGGTGGACTTCCCGGAGCCCGAGGCTCCCACCAGGAAGGCGAATTCGCCGCGATCAATCTCAAGGTTGACGGAGTCCAGCGCAGGCCGGGCTTTTTGGTCGTAGACCTTGGTGACATTTTCGAATCGGATCATGGCCCTAAGTACCCTGCAGGGCATGGCTGATTGTTCTGATGCAGCCCAGTTCTGCAGCCGGTGCACGGGTTTTCGTTTGGGGGAAGTAGGGCCCCGGCCCCTCGACTATACGCAGGATGCCCGGCGCTAGGGCGGGCTTTCGGGGGCGTGTCGCCGGATCCGATCGCGCCCGGCAGCCGCCCGGCTACTTTTCGGCGTTGCGGTTGTCAGTACGCCAGCGGATGCCGGCGTCGATAAAGTCGTCGATCTCGCCGTCGAATACAGCTGATGTATTGCCCACCTCGTGTTCAGTGCGCAGGTCCTTCACCATCTGGTAGGGATTGAGGACATAGGAACGCATCTGGTCGCCCCAGGAGGCTTTGACGTCTCCCGCCAGGGCCTTCTTCTCCGCGTCTTCCTGTTCCTTCTTAAGCAGGAGGAGCCGGGATTGCAGCACGCGCATGGCGGCGGCCCGGTTTTGGAGCTGTGACTTCTCGTTCTGCATCGAGACGACGGTGCCGGTGGGAATGTGGGTAAGGCGCACCGCGGAGTCGGTGGTGTTCACCGACTGGCCGCCGGGCCCGGACGAGCGGAATACGTCAACCCTGATTTCGTTGTCCGGGATGTCGATGGAATCAGTCTGTTCGATCAGCGGTATGACTTCCACGGCCGCGAACGATGTCTGGCGCCGGCCCTGGTTGTCGAACGGGCTGATCCGGACCAGGCGGTGGGTCCCTGCTTCGACACTGAGGGTGCCGTAAGCGTAGGGCGCCTTGACCTCGAAGGTGGCCGATTTCAGGCCGGCTTCCTCCGCGTACGAGGTGTCCATGACCGTCGTGGGGTAGCCGTGCCGCTCGGCCCAGCGGAGGTACATGCGCATCAGCATCTCGGCGAAATCTGCCGCGTCGACACCGCCCGCTCCCGCACGGATGGACACCACGGCTTCGCGCTCGTCATATTCTCCGGACAACAGGGTGACCACTTCCAGGTCCTTGAGGGCCTTCTTGATGGATTCGAGTTCGGCCGCGGCCTCCCCCATCGAGGCGGCGTCGTCCTCGTCCTGGCCCAGTTCCACCAGCACTTCGAGATCGTCGATACGCGAGGCCAGGTTGGTAAGGCGTTCCAACTCGGACTGTCGGTGGGAGAGACGGGAGGTGATCTTCTGCGCCGCTGCAGGGTCGTCCCACAGGTCCGGCTCCCCTGCCCGCTCGCTGAGCTCGGCGATGTCTTCACGGAGTGCATCCACGTCGGAGACGCGTTCGATGGACTCGTAGGTGGCGCGGAGGGCGCGGATTTCAGCGGAAAAATCAATATTGGCCATGGTGGTTTAACCCTACGCTATTGGGGCTTACGGCCCGGCGCCGGCCGCCACCGGAGATTGGACCGCCGGGCCAGGCATCAACGGGTCAACCGGGAACGTGCCGTGGAGGTGGCCTCGATGCGGATTCCGTCGGGAATCAGGAAGTTCACCACCGGCGGGTGCACCGCAGCGGTGAGGACTACGACGGCGGTGGAACCGTCGGGCGATCCCGTTCCGGGGGCGACGGCGAGGCCGGAGAACCGTTGGGCGGCCGGGCTCCTGTCGACGAAGTCGGAGGCCACGTTGCGCACGCGGGCGGGGTTGAGGACAGCCGATGGAGTTCCGCCCTGCGATGAGACGTCGCCGAGCGTGTAGCTGTCGGCAGCCGCCAGCGATGCTCCGTCAGCCAGGGAGAGCAGCCGCTTGTGTTCGACGTAAACACTGGATATTCCGATGACGACCGTTGCCACCAGCAAGGCGAGGGCCACGTAGCCGACGATCATCACCATCAGTTGGCCCTCCTCGCTATTTTGCGCACGGGGTGTCACCGGTACCGCCCCACCAATTGGGTGGCGGAGGCCTGGACATCCGTGGCCGACAGTCCTTCCGCAAAAGGGAGGAAGGGCAGCGGCACGCTGAGGCTGACGGTCACCGTGACGGCACTTCCCGCAGCAGTGCAGTCTGCTGGTTCGCAGCTTGTTGTCATGGTTGCCCGCCCCGGTTCATGCCCGAAATCGGAAAGAGCCAGGGTTACCGCCCGCTCTGCGGCCGCTTGCGCGGTGACGGGGTCGGACTGGGCAACGTACACCTTTGCTGCCTGGTCGGCGGCGCCCACCACGGCGAAGGAGCCGCCCTGGATCTGGGACACGGTGATGACGAAATACACCAGCGGGACCATCAGCAGGAGTGCCAGGAAGGTGAATTCGACGACTGCACTCCCCCGTTCGTGCTCGCTCACGTGCCGCTGCACGTCCTCCCGGTTGGGACGCGGCGGGTTCACCGCCAGGCCGGAGGCGTTTGCATTTCCCGGATGTTGTCCGGCGTACGGTGCCCGTTCCCGGCAGAGTGCTTCCGTGAGCCTTGTCCTGATGCGGAACCTGATGGCGGTGCGGGGCGGCTTGTCTGTCGCTAACGGATCACGGCTGGATGGCCGCATGCCCTTTCACCTCCAGCATCTCCCGGGGACCGATCAGGCCGATGACCGGCAACGGGGACCGGACTGTCACCTCCAGCGTGCGCATCCCTTGAAGATCTACTTCCCGGGTGCTGACCTGCTCGGCAAATCCGGGATTCAGGGCAGTTTCGATGAGGCTGCGGGTCCGTTCCTCGGCGTCGGCGGAGTTGCGGTCTGCCAAGGTCCCGTAGCGGGCGCCGGACGCGGCAGCATCGATGAGCGTGTTCCGAACGTGCAGGACCAAGGTCAGCTGGATGATCGCGAGGAAGAACATCGTGAGCAGCCCGCCGACCAGAACAAAATCCACGACGGCCGCGCCCCGCTCCCCCTCGGACCGCAGCCCGGGACGCGCCTCAGGCCCTGGAGCGGAGCGTGCCAAGGGTCAGTTCCCTACTTTGTCCATGGCCTGGTTGAACATGGCTTCCAGTGCAGGGCCGGCGAGCGCCAGGAGAGCCGCTACCAGGACGGCGGACATCAGTGTGATCATTACCCAACCCGGCACGTCCCCACGTTCCGGATTGTCTCCGGGGACTCCTGTGGATCGGCGCCCGTCCGCCGGGCGGTGCAGTTCACACTGCACGACGGCGGCCATACCGATAAACAGCATCACGAGACGGTTTCCCATTGTTTTCATGTTGCGTCCTTTCCTGATGAATACGGTGTCCTTGCACGAGCTGCTTTACGACAAGTGGCCGCCCACAGCTTCAGAAGCCCAAATTGATCGCTGCTATGCCCGGGAATACGGCGAAGACCACGGTCAGCGGGAGTATCCCGAAGACCAACGGCACCATCATTGCTATTTCTTTCCTGCCCGCTGCCTCCATGAGGTCCCGCTTGGCCGAATCACGAACATCCTGGGCTTGGGCCCGGAGCACTTCCGCAAGGGGTGTTCCCCTGTCCACCGCAACGATGATTCCGTCAACGAACCTGACCAAGGGCGCCAGGTCAGTACGTCCGGAAAACTCCTCCAAGGCAAGGATGAGCGGCTTCCCTGCCCGCGTCTCCGCGAGGATCTTCGCAAACTCCTTTGACAGTTCCCCGTGGGCGCTCCTGCACACCCGGTCCAGTGCACCCGTCGCGCTTTCCCCCGCGCTGACAGCCAAGGCCATCAGCTCCGCCAGGCTGGGGAATTCGGCCATCATGCGCGCCTCCCGGCGTCGCACCTGGGCGCCCAGCCAGTAGTCCCGCAAAACAAAACCTGCCGCCGCGCTGCCAATGATTGCGGCCACTGCAAAGATCGGGCTGAACCTTCCTGCGGCGGCTCCCAAAAGTACGACCGTCACGGCGATGGCAAAACCGGCCGCTGCCCAAAGCAGCTGTTCCGCACGGAAGTCAATGGGTGACTTGCCGATTCCCGCTTGGGCCAGCCGCCGCTCCATTGCTCCCGGTGATGGGTTTAGCCGGGCCAATGCGGAAAGCCAGTCGCGGATGACCGGACGGAAAATCCGCTCCAGCGGGCCGAATGGTGTCAGATTCGGATCGCCCGTGCTCAGGAGCCGCGACTCCAGGTTCTGCGACTTAAGCTGGGGCTCGATCCGCTCAGAGAGCGTCATAGCACGCATCGGCGGGGACCTGAAGATCACAAGCCACAAGCCGAGGCCAAGGCCGATTCCGCAGACAACGGCGGCGGCCGGGACGGCCATCATCGGAGCACCCTTTCATCCTGGGGCAGCGCGCCGATCTTCAACATGATGGTGTAGCAAATGAGCGAGACCACCAGGCCCCCAAGCAGGACTGCAGCGCCCAGGGGTGTGTTGTACGCCTGGATTGCTTCCGGTCTGGTTGCCAGCAGCACCAGTACAATCCACGGTGCGGCGACAGCAAGCCGGGCCGCGTTGATCGTCCAGGATTGCCGCGCTTCCAGCTCACTGCGCGTGCGGGCGCTTTCACGAAGGAACTCTCCCAGGGTGCCGAGCAGCCGCCCCAGATCCGAGCCGCCCACTTCACGGGTGAGGCGCAATGCTTCCACAATGCGGTCTGCGACGGGGTCGGCAAGCCGGTGTTTCAGTTTATTCAGGGAGCCGTCGAATTGGCCGCCGGCCCGGTAATCGGCTCCGAAATCGCGGAACAGGGGCCGGAGTTCCTCGGGCCCTTTGTCGCCGAGTTGAATGAGGGCCTCAGGCAGCGGGAGGCCGGCGCGGATTGCCGAGCGAAGGTGATCAACGACGTCTGGCCAGAGCTGGCGGAGCAACGCTGACCTTTTTCGTGCCCGCCAGCGAAGCAGCGTGACAGGCAGCCACGATCCGAAGAGGCCGAAGCAGCCGGCAATCGGCCATGAACGACTGAGCGCGAAGAAGACAAGGGCAATGAACAGCCCCAGACCAAGGCAGGTCCCGACCAGGCCACGGGCCGAAACTTTCTCCACGCCCGCCGCAACGAGCAGGTCGCTGATACGTCCTGGCTTCCGCTCCCGGCGTCCGGCATCAGGAGTCTCCCAGCAGGACCACCAGATGAGGAAGAACCCCACCCCGGCCGCAGCTCCCACCATCGCTGAAATCATCGTGCGTCCAACAGAGCGGCGACGTCGTATCCCGCCCGGGAGAATTTTTCCGCGGCCGGCATCGCGTTTGCCCTGGGCTGAAGGACGCCGCCCTCCAGGGCGAAGACGAGGGACGATTCAATGATTCCGTTCTCCACCCGGCGCCCCAGAGAGAGGATTTGGGTGACCTGCCGCCGCCCATCTGCCTGTCTGCTGCAGTGCACGACAAGATCGATGCACGATGCGACGGTGGGAACTACAAATGCGCTGGAGATGTTTTCTCCGGCCAGCAACGGCAGCGTGCAAATCTTCGTGACGGCGTCGTGGGCAGAGTTTGCGTGGACGGTACACATTCCGGGAAGGCCGCTGTTTAGTGCAATCAGCATGTCGAGGCTTTCGGCTTCCCGGACCTCCCCCACCACCAGTCGGTCTGGCCTCATCCGCAGCGCTTCCTTGACCAGGCGCCGGAGCGGGATCTCGCCTTCACCCTCCAGGTTGGGTTGCCGGCACTGGAGGCCCACGACGTCGCGCAGCGGGAACTGGAGTTCGAAGATTTCTTCAACCGTGATCACGCGTTCCCGGCTTCCAATACTGGCGGCCAGGCAGTTCAGCATGGTCGTCTTGCCGGCCTGTGTTGCGCCGGAGACCAAGATGTTCAGGCCGCTGGCAACCGCCGCTCCGAGGAACCGCGCGGATTGGTGAGTCAGCGTTCCGAGCTCAACCAGGTGCTCGAGGCGGCTCGCCTTCACCACGAATTTTCGAATGTTGACCGCCCAGTGGCGGCGCGTGACGTCCGGGATGACCACATGGAGCCTGGACCCGTCAGGCAGGGCAGCATCGACGAAAGGCGAGGACATATCCAGCCGCCTGCCGGAGCTTTTCAGCATGCGCTCCACGAGATCACGCACCTGCTGCTCCGTCAGGCTCAGTGATGTCAGTTCCGACTCGCCGTTGCGCGCTACAAAGATCTCGTTTGGCGCGTTCAGCCAAATCTCTTCTATCGAAGGATCGTCGAGCAGCGGCTGGAGCACACCGAACCCTGCCACGGCATCGAACAGGAATCTGCGCGCTGCGTCCAGCGGGCCGATGGGAGGAAGCGGGCCCATCAGTGCCCGTTCGTCGTAATCGGTGACCGCGGCCTCCACCAGTCGCCGGACCTCACCCGCTTGCTTGAGCGGATCCAACCCACGGCGGCGGATTAGTTCGCGGACCTCGTCCTCGACTATTCCCAGCGCGTCCATATGTTCCCCCATACAAATGCCGCCTCCGTCGGAGGCACTGCGACTGGCTTACAGCCTAGGGAGCGTACACCACGCTGCCAAGTCATATGGGCGTCCCCTGTGGACAAAGTCGCCCATCCTTCAGCGCAAGGTGCCGGTGGACGCGCTAGCGGGCGCTGGGAACTCGATCTTTAGTTGCCGGGCCGGATCGCTTGGCAGGCCGCTTCTTCAACATCATCGCGGGCCGTTCGATGGCAAAGCAGGTTAGTGCCGACAACGGCACAACGATGCCAAGCACCAGGACCACGTTGAACGGCAGCGCAAGGGCAGACGACCCGACCGTCAATTGCCGTCTCATGAGCCAGAGAATATGGGCAGCAGGACTAGTCGACCTTTTACCGTCGCAATATGGTGCAAGCGACGTCGACTTTCCACTTCCCTGGCGCCGTTGCGACCGCGTGTGAAGCCAATGCGGGATCGGCAGAACAGGCTGCGCGGGCCCCAGCTACACCTTCGGCCCAGACGGGACCGTCTTGGCGGAATGAAAAAGAGGGGAAGAAATACAAGCACTGCAAAAGGGCGAAGACGGCCAGCACCGAGGTTGCGGCCTTGGCAGAAGTTTTTTCCAAAGCCACTGCCAGGAGAGGAAGGAGGACAAGAAGAAACATGGACGGAACTACGCTGTATCTGCCCAACAGGAATTCACGCCACTGCGGGGCCTGAAATTCCGCATAGTTGAACTCTTTGGAGAAGTTAAAGAGCACAGCCGCAGCCCAAACGCCCACCGAAGCGACAACTGCGGCGACGGCAATGACGCGCTGGACAGCTGTGCCTCGAAACAGGAGAAAGAGAAAAGCCGCGAAGAAAGGGAGCGCCGCCAACACGATCGGGATGGCACCAAAGTTCAGAATGAGCAGCGCAACTTGGTTGGAGGTACCGAACATTACGGCCGAGCTGCTATTGAGGAACCACCCAACCACCACGGACAAAAGGTTTGCCGGCTCAAACGGAGCAGAACGCGGATAACTTAAGGTCGTGAAGACCTGGCATGCGATACCCAGCAACAACCCGGCCCTGGCAGGCCATAACCAACGGTCCCGAAACCGGAAAAGGAAAATCGGAACAAACATCAGCGTCAGTATTTCGGTCAATGATGAGAGGGCGCCCACTGCGAACAGAAGAATGCCCTCAGGTTTGTTCCGCGCCGGTTTGATAAGCAGCCAGGGAGCGAGCCAGAGGAGGTACCAATGCAGATTGGCAAAATTGCCCTGCGTCTCCAACGCTGCCGGTGCCACCATAATGGTGATCGATGCCCACGCCAGCCTAGGTACAAAGCGCGTCGAGATGGCGCTGGCACAATGGAAGACCATGAAGGCGACGAGACCAACGATCAGGCTGCTCAAAAGTGAGATGGCCACGGCATAAGCGTCCACAGGGAACAGGCGGACGACGAACGCGGCTGCAAATCGCGGCACCACGTGCAGATAGCCTTGATATGGAGCAAATGCTCCCAGAATTCCAGGACGGGCCAGTGCATCCTGAAGGAATACCGCTCCGTCCTCTGCCCAGATGGTCCCTTGGGCTGTTGGGCTAAGGCGGGCAAAGGCAATGAGACTGGCCCCTAAAACAGCGACGGGAGCTGCTGACATCCTCCAGCCAAGCGCCGTGGAAGCGTAAGAGCCCTGATTGCTGTTCATCGTCCCTTAAGGCCCGCGGCGTTGAGCGTACGAAGCCGGCTAGAAATGGATGCGCGGTCAACGGATGCTCTCTCCGGACGCGCCTCATGAATGCTACCGGATACGCCGACGATTCAATCAAAGCCCCGGTGCGGACGGACTCGACGCTGAATCCTCACAGGAGCCCCAACAGAAACACCCATACCACTGGTCCCCCACGCACCACGATGCTATGGTGAGCGCGTTAAGTGTCAGTAACTGTGTTCGACAGGCCCCTGGGGGGACCACGGCACAGCAAACCAGATGAGCGTTCGGGGGAGCGCGCATTGCCGTCCGGAGCCAATATGAAGCGGAACCTGTCTCAGTCCCGTAGCCAATTCCTAAAGTACCTAGGGGTTGTTCCGCTTGCGCTTGCACTGGTGGCGGGCCCGGGCCTCACAGGCCCCGCGGTCGGGCTTGAACCGAGTCCGGCCCCTGCCCCTTCCTCGTCGCCGGCCGCCGCACCGCCGATTGCGCCCCAGCCCACGACAGAGCCCGCTGCGCCCACCACGGCACAGCCCTCCCCCAGTCCGACCCAAAGCCCGGTGGCCACACCGTCACCAAAGCCCCAGTCGATGGCAGATGCCATCGGACCCGGCGGCGCGCAGATGGGTCAGCGATCAGCCCGGGTAACGTCCGCCGCGTCTGCTGCCGCCACCAAGCCCAACAGCATCGAAACTCTGTCCGCGCAGGGTTCATGGATGCCCACCTTCGGAGTCCAGGGGCTGGACGTCAGTTATTACCAAGCATCCGTTGACTGGCAGCAGCAATGGAACATGGGCGCGCGCTTTGCCTATGTGAAGGCATCTGAGGGCAATTACTACACAAACCCCGCCTACAGCTCCCAGTACCAGGGATCCCGAAACGTAGGGATGATCCGCGGAGCGTACCACTTCGCAATTCCGAACTGGTCGTCCGGAGCAGACCAAGCCACATACTTTGTCAACAATGGCGGGGGGTGGTCCCCCGACGGATATACGTTGCCACCAGTCCTCGACTTCGAATTCAACCCTTACGAGGGCAGGACCATCAACGGCTTCTACTTCGGCAACACGTGCTACAACATGTCCCCGGGACAGTTGGCTGCCTGGGTCCAGGACTTTGGAAACACGGTCAGGTCGATGACCGGCAGGCTGCCCATGATCTACACCAACACGAGTTGGTGGAATCAATGCCTCGGCAATCAGACAGGTTTCGGTGACTACCCGCTGTGGGTTGCCGCCTACCCCGGTTCGCCGACCAACGACGCGGGCGCAGTTCCAGCAAGCTGGGCAACCTACAGCGTCTGGCAGTACAGCAGCACGGGCCCGCTGGCCGGAGACTCCAACGTATGGAACGGCGACTACGCATCGCTGCAACGGTTCGCCGGAGTCGCCTTGCCCACCGGCAACTTTGACGATATCTCCGTAGTCAAGAACGGGAGCGAGGTCAGCCTTCGAGCCCGTGGATGGTCGGTGGATCTGGCCAACATTCCGGCGTCGAACCAAACGCATGTCTACATCACCGGCCCGGACGGAACCACAACAGGCTATCCCTGGACAGCAAATGCCTACCGACCCGACGTCAACAACGTCTTCGGATACGGTTCGTCCCATGGCTTTGACGGGACGGTACCTATCACCAAGTCGGGAAATTACACGGCTTGCGCCTTCTCCATCGGATCCTTCGGCAATACCTCTCTTGGCTGTAAGTCCATCACCGCTTCCGGCGTCGAAGCCCCGGTAGGAAACTTCGACAGCCTCAGCGAGGTCAGGACAGCCGACAAGGTCGCCGTCCAGTTGCGGGGATGGGCAATCGATCTTGCCAACCCGGCCGCCAGCACCTATGCGGACACATACATCACAGGTCCGGACGGCACGACCACCGGCTACCGCATGTCCGCAAACACATCCCGGCCGGATGTCCAGACCGTGACGGGCCTCGGATCGAATCACGGCTTTGACTACCAGGTGACATTGACTGCTCCAGGCGCCTACCAAGCGTGCACATATGCCATCGGGCAAAATTCGAATGTCCCGCTCGGCTGCAAGAGCATCTCCATCGCACCAAGCCCCGCCCCCATGGGTTCCTACGATGGACTCTCCCTCGTACAGGCACCCAATTCCGCGAACCTCCAATTGACCGGCTGGACCCTGGATCCGAGCTACCCGGGAAAGAACAACACGGTAAGCGTCTACGTGTCCGCCAAAGACGGCACACCCGTAGCCAAACCAGTTATGGCAACGGCAACGGCGAACCTTGCCCGGCCTGACGTGAACGCCGCCTTGAATACGATAGGCAACCACGGGTACCAAGCCCAGATCGCGATCAGCGCCCCCGGCAACTACACCGTGTGCGCCAGAGCCGTAGGGGTTGCCCCCCTCGCAGCAGGGCCTACCCCGCTGGGCTGCCGCGACATCACCGTACGACCGACTCCTCCCACCATGGGGAGCCTCGACACGGCCGGCATACAGGTTTCGAACGGCCAGGCGTCACTGACCACCCAGGGGTGGACCTTGGACCCGGCCATGCCCGGCGTCTCAAACCCCGTGCACGTCTACATCACCTATCCTGACGGCACCACGAAGGGGTATCCGTTCACCGCCAACCTCAAACGGCCGGACGTTAATTCTGCCCTTCAGACCATCGGGGACCACGGATACTCCACCACCGTGCCGATTACTGCACGTGGACGGTACAGCGTGTGCACCTACGGCGTGGCAGTCTCAGTGTTCAGTACCCTCAATACGCAACTGGGATGCCGCAGCCTCGTGTACTAGAGCATCTCCCGGGATGACAGACGGTCAGCCAGGGACCCCTGGAACATGGGAGGGACGACCGGAGCGTTCGCAACACGCGATAGGATTCAGGACTGTACTTTGTCCGTCGGCACCCGCCGACGGGCAATGTCCATCCCATGATCGGAGTCCCCACCGTGGCTGTGAAGGCCCTTCCCGCCCTGCTGACCCGCTTCGGAGGATTCGCGGCGTCACTCGTCTTCTCGACGGCCATAAATCTCCTGGCAATCCCGTTCGTCATTGTCACTCTTGGCAAGGAGACATGGGGTGAACTCGCACTGGCCCAAGCCACTGCGGCGATCTTCGGGATCATCGTTGCGTTCGGATGGGGAACCGTCGGAGCGGCGCTCGTCGCGTCGCTGGCTCCCGCGCAGCGGCCGCAGATGTACATCGACTCATTGGTCAGCCGGACCTACCTGTTCCTGATGGCGGCCCCGGTGATGTATGTGGTCATGCTTCTGATCACGCAAAACAACCCGCAAGTGGCCGCGCTGGCATCCGTCAGTTATGTCCTGCCGTTCGTAGGCGCATCGTGGTTCTTCATCGGCCAGGCCAAGCCGTGGAAACTGTTCTTGCTGGACGTCCTGCCCCAAGGTCTTGGCATCGTCTCCGGCGTCCTGCTGATCCAGTTCATCCCCGAACCGATCCTTTTTGTGGCCTGCCTCCTGTTGTTCAATCTCCTCGCCGTTCTGCTGGGCGCAGCCGGAGCCACTGCCAGAACCGGGCACCGCGTGAAAGCCGACTTTCGATTCACAGCCGCCATGGCGCGGCTGAAGAGCCAAAAATATGGGGTCATCGCTGCAGGGACAGGCAGCCTTAACAGTAACCTCCCCATGCTCGCCGTGAACCAAGTCGTAACGGCCGCGCTCCCACAATACGCACTGGCAGATAAGCTCTTCCGGTTTGCCGTGGCCGGGTTCGGCCCCGTGCTGCAGGTTATCCAGGGCTGGATCCCTGAGGCGGGCCCAGGCCAACGGGACCACCGCATCCGCACCGTTGCCAAATTGGCTCCCGTGGCTGGCCTGGGCGCCGGAGTACTTCTGGCAGCGTTGACGCCGTGGGCCAGTGCGTTGTTTTCAGGCGGGGAAATCCTCATCGGCTACAGCCTCAGCGTCCCGTTCGGCCTGATACTCGGGGGTGTGATCGTGGCCCAGGTTGTGGGCCTGGCGTGCCTCATCCCGCTGGGTAGGGGCGCCGCCCTGGCAAAATCAACAGCCGTCGGGGCCGCGTTCAACGTTCCGCTCATGTTCGCCCTGGGCATTGCCTGGGGCGCCCCCGGCGTCGCATGGGCAGTTGGCGTTGCCGAACTCATCGTGGCGGCTTACCAGCTCAGGGTCGTCCACGACAGTCTCCGCAGTTCGACTTCTGTTACTGACAACGCAAGCAAGACGCACTGAACGCCTGAGGGCAACGGGTGCCTGGCGCTGGAGGCTCCGGCAGGCTGTAATCAGCTCCTGCGTGCACCCAGGCGCAAAAGCTCGACGGGGCTGCCGGCGACGAATTCGAGGAAGCATGGCCTCGCGATCTCGCCGCGGCGCAACCCCGAAAAAAGCGTCCGCATGGTCGAGGCCCAGGAATGCCCTGATTCAAAAGGAGCCAGCTCCTCGCCGGCATGCACGCCGGCAGGCCCCACCCGTCGCGCCAGTTCGTCTGCCATCGTCCGGCGCCAGCCGAAACTCAAGTCATTCGCAGTGCGAAGCAGGTCAAGGGGGCCGCTCCCGCCGCGGTACTTGCGGGACATGGCCGAGACGTTCGCCAAGGACCTTGCCACGCTCCGGCGGGCCTCGACCTCGCCCAGGACGTTGGCGGCATGCTGCACGTAATCCTGGAGGATGTCGTCGACGACCAGCGCTCCCCCCGTGGCCTTCGCACACACAGCGAGCCAATGGTCGTGGACCTGGGTAACCGCCGCGAACCGCGGAAACGGCAGGGCCACGTCCAGGAGGTCACGGCGAAAAAGGCAGAGACTTCCCGTCACCTGGTTCTGGGCGATCAGCGATCCCAGACTGACGTCTTTGCGGTGCGTTGAGTCGGCCACAACGTCATTCCCGGGGCGCCGGACCACACGGGCTTGACCAGCAACGAGGCTGACATCATGCAGGTGTGGAAGGAGCGTTTCGATCTTTGCCGGGTACCACGAGTCGTCCTGGTCGGACAAAGCAACCCACTCGGCGTCCTCCGGTACGTGTTGGAGTACCCGCTCGAAATTTCCGTAAAATCCCAGTCGGTCCGGAAAACCGAGGACCTTGAAACGCTGATCCCCATTCATCTCCCGGGTGACAAATTCCTGGACCTCAGCGTGGCCGCCGTCGGCTGAAATAAGGCACTCGAAGTTGGCATGCGTCTGCGCCTGTATCGAAAGCAACTGAGCCCTGAAAAGGTCCCAATCAGGTTTGTACGCCGCCAGGGCGATGATTCCAAAGGAAGAGGAGTCAAAGGGCATGGTGAACGTCTAGACAGTCGCCGACTGCTGCGTAAGGTAGGCTTCAAGACCCTCACGCGCAGCCCTGGGAGCGAAACCTGATGCCTTGATTTTCGAAAGGTCTAGCACGCTGCTGAGCGGTCGCGGCGCAGCATCCTTGCCCTTGAAATACTCTGCCGTACTCACACCGGAAACAGCATCACGGGATCCACCGGACAGCGCGTAGACGTCCTTTGCGATGTCGGCCCACGACTGCGGCTCACCGTCGTTTGTCAGGTTGTACGTCCCGTAGTCGGCTGCGCTCTCGAGAAGGTGCCGGATGCCCGCCGCAATGTCCTCCGTGAATGTCAGGCGGCCGATCTGGTCGTTGACCACTGACGGCTCAATCCCCCGGGCGGCGAGCGACGCCATCGTCCTGACGAAGTTGTTGCCATCGCCGATAACCCAACTCGTGCGAAGGATGTAGTGGCGAGCCACCGTGCTGACAATCGCGTCCCCTGCCGCCTTGGTCTGCCCGTACACCCCCAGCGGACTGAGAGGCTCGTCCTCCGAATGGATGGACTGGGAACCGTCGAAGACGTAATCGGACGAAACGTGGACCAGGGTCAGGCCATGCTCGACGGCGGTCTTTGCCAGGTGCGCGACGGCGGTCACATTGTTGGCCCAGGCGGCGATCCGGCCTTCCAGGGTCTCGGCCGCATCGACGGCCGTGTACGCCGCCGCATTGATGATGGTCGAATAGTTCTTCCAGTTCCTGGCTGCAAACGCTTCAGGATCGGTGACGTCAAACTCCGCCCGGCCGACGAACTCGACGGACGGATCCTCGGCGTAAAGCGTCCGCAGGGCCTTCCCCAACTGACCGTTCGCCCCCACCACCAGCGTCTTCTTCGCCGGCATGGGCACGACGTCGGCCAGCCGTGGATGGGCTTTGTCCTTGTCGGACAGTTCTGCCTGTTCAAGCGAAATCGGCCATTGGATGGCTGCGGACTCGTCGGCCAGGTTCAGGAACGTGTACTGTCCCTGCGCATCGGCTGACCAGTGGTCATTGACCAGATAGGTGTACGCCGTATTGTCTTCCAGAGTCTGGAAGGCGTTCCCGACGCCGCGTGGAATGAAGATCGCTTGGCTGGGGTCGAGTTCGGCCGTGAACACGCTGCCAAACGACGGGCCTTCGCGAAGATCGACCCAGGCACCGAAGATGCGCCCGGTGGCAACGGAGATGAACTTGTCCCAGGGCTCCGCGTGGATACCACGCGTGGTACCGGCCTTTTCGTTGAACGAGATGTTGTTCTGCACCGGCCGGAAGTCGGGCAGCCCAAGGGCGAGCATCTTCTCGCGCTGCCAGTTTTCCTTGAACCATCCCCTGTTGTCCCCGTGGACCGGCAGGTCATAGACGACGACGCCGGGAATTGGAGTCCGGTGGGCAGCAAGCTTTTTGGAGAACTCGATGGTCATCGGTTACTGGCCCTGTTCCTTGTACTTCGCTTCCGTCTGGGCCTTCTGCGGACGCCACCAGTCCTCGTTGGCCCGGTACCAGGCAATGGTGTCCTCGATGCCCGCGTCAAAGTTGGAGAACTGGGGTGACCAGCCGAGCTCATCGCGCAGTTTGGTGGAATCGATGGCGTAGCGCAGGTCATGACCCGGGCGGTCCACCACGTGGTCATAAGCATCCGGCGATTCACCCATGTGCTTGAGAATCAGCTCGACAACGTCCTTGTTGTTCTTCTCACCGTCAGCACCGATGAGGTAAGTCTCTCCGATCCTGCCCTTGGCAATGATCGCCAGGACAGCAGAAGAGTGGTCGTTGGCGTGGATCCAGTCGCGGACGTTCTCGCCCTTGCCGTAGAGCTTGGGACGAATGCCATCGATGACGTTCGTGATCTGGCGCGGAATGAACTTCTCCACGTGCTGGTAGGGGCCGTAGTTGTTCGAGCAGTTGCTGATGGTCGCCTGAAGGCCAAAGGACCGCACCCATGCCCGCACCAGCAAGTCCGAACCTGCCTTCGTGGACGAGTAGGGACTGGACGGGTTATACGGCGTCTGCTCGGTAAACCGCTCGGGGTCATCCAGCTCAAGGTCTCCGTAGACCTCGTCCGTGGAGATGTGGTGGAAGCGCTTGTTGTGCTTTCGCGCAGCCTCGATGAGCGTGTACGTGCCAATGATGTTCGTGTCCAGGAAAGGACGGGGGTCGTGCAGTGAGTTGTCGTTGTGCGACTCGGCCGCGTAGTGGACCACGACGTCGGCGGCAGCCACCAGCCGGTCCACCAGCTCTGCGTCGGCAATGTCGCCCTGGACAAATTCGAACCTGCCCTCGGGCAGCCCCTTCAACGATTCCATGTTGCCTGCGTATGTCAGCTTGTCCAGGACGGTTACACGGTCATCCGTGTTCTCAAGAACGTAGTGGACGAAGTTGGAACCAATGAAGCCGGCGCCGCCGGTGACAAGGAGATTCTGCATGAGCCCAGCTTAGCGTCTCGGCCCTCCCCCTCACCGACCGCGGACTCTGCGCGACGCCTCAAGGACCAGCCGGGCAAGCATGAACCGTGCGGCCGCTATGCGCCGGAGCGAACGGAAGCCGGCCGGCGTCTCGTTTTGTTCATGAAGGCGCCGGAGCAAGCTCGGCGCTTCGAGGTGGGCAATTGACTGTGCAAGGTTGCCGCAGATGGCGATCCAAAGATCGTGCGACTCCCGGACGTAGGACGGGATGGGGGTGACGACGTCAACGAAGTCGCGCCGAAACGCCATTCCGCAACCGTAATAGGCGCGGTAACCGACCATGATTCCCACGAGGTTCGCCATGCGCCGGCCGTCCATTTTCCCCGTCAGTGGCGGGATCCATGGCCGCGGGCCGCCGCCGAGCATTGCAAAGTTCGTGGCTACCACGGCGGCGTTCCGGAGGCCGTCCAGCATCAGGGCGACCCGGCCGGGAACCCAGACGTCATCCTGGTCGGACAGGAAGATGAAGCTGCCCCTGCTCGCGCCGATAGCGGCTTCGAAGGCGCGGACGTACCCCACGTTGCTGGCTCCCCGAATTAGCCGGATTCTCGGGTCCTTGAACCCGTTGATGACGTCAACGGTGTCGTCGGGGGATGCGTCGTCGTAGATGACTAGCTCGTCCGCGGCATCCAGCTGGTCGAGTATCGAACGGATTTGGTCCGCGATGAAGGACGCACCCCGGTAGCTCGCCATGCAAACGCTGACACGGGTGGCGGAAGGAACGCTGGGTGGGATGCTGGTCATGCAACCGACACTAACTGATTCACCCCTGCCTCTGGTGGTGGCTGGCGATGTGCGCCCCTGCCAAGTCCGCCGCGGACTCGGCCGCGCCGGCCGGCACGCGCTAGTATGCGAACCACTGGCCAACTGGCTGGCGGGGCAGCCGCGGCCTGCCGACTGTCCGTGCAGGCTCCGGACAGTGCGCAATCGCCGCGTTGATATAGTTGGGACATTATGCGCAATTTGGAAAACAACCGTGTGCTGGTCATCATGCCGGCGTGGAATGAGGCTGATTGCGTAGGGGCAACCGTGGCCGAAGTACTGAGCCTCGATGAGCCCTACGACGTCCTGGTAGTGAATGACGGCTCGACCGACGGCACACCGGACCTCGCAGCGGCGGCAGGGGCAACTGTCCTGAACCTGCCGTTCAACCTGGGTGTCGGGGGCGCGATGCGTGCTGGATTCAAGTACGCCCAGCGCCTGGGCTACCGGCAAGTCATCCAGGTTGACGCCGACGGGCAGCATGACCCGCGAAATATCCGCGAAGTACTCAACGGCCTGGAATCAGCCGACATCTCCATCGGCGCCCGGTTTGCCGACCGCGGCGACTATGCCGTGAAGGGCCCCCGGAAGTGGGCAATGAAACTCCTGGCGACTGTCCTCACCAGACTTGCCAAGACGCCGCTTACTGATGTGACTTCCGGATTCCGCGCTGGAAACAGCCGCGCGATCGCGCAGTACCTTGACCACTACCCGGCTGAATACCTTGGAGACACGATCGATTCGCTGGTGGTGGCCATTCGGTCCGGGCTCAAGGTCACGCAGGTTCCCGTGGCGATGCGGCCCCGGCAGGGCGGCACGCCGAGCCACCACCCCATCAAAGCCGCCGTATACCTCGGCCGTTCCTTCTTCGCACTCGCCTTCGCCCTCACGCGCAAGCGATCCAATGTTGCCTTGCCCCTCCCCCTGATGGCAGGAAAGAACTGATGCCGAATATTGCCGCATTCTTCCTGGCCCTGGCCATCGTCGGGCTGGTCGCGGAGATGCTCCGACGCAAGAAGCTGCGCGAAAAATACGCGATCTGGTGGCTCGTCGTCGGAATTGCCACCTTGGTTCTTGCCGCGTTCCCGCAGCTCCTGGATTACGTGGCCCAGGCAGTCGGAGTCCAGCTCCCCTCCAATCTGCTGTTCATCCTCAGCATCCTGATGCTCCTGGGCGTCTGCCTGCACCTGTCCTGGGAAATATCGGTCGTTGAAGAAGAGACCCGCGCCTTGGCCGAAGAAGTTGCCATTTTGCGGATCCAGATTGAACGGATTAACGAGGTGATGGTTGCCGGCCGGCCCGGAGGCAGCCAGGACCCGGAGGTTGAGCCCTAGTGGTGGAACCCTCGCTGGACATCTTCGTGCCCTACTGGGGCGATCCCGACTACATGAAAATCACGGTTGACAGCGTCCTTGCGCAAACGGATCCGCACTGGTTCCTCACGGTGGTGGACGACGCCTACCCGGATCCCACGGTGGAAGATTACGTACGGAACATCGATGACCCCAGAATCACGTACGTCAAGAAAGCCACGAACGAAGGCATCACCGAGAGCTTCAGGACCTCCATCCAGATGGCCCGGCAGGATCTGGTCGCCGTAGTTGGCTGCGACGACATCCTCCTGCCGAACTATGTGGAGACAGTGCTGCAGGCCTACCGTGACAACCCGGAGGCGGACATCATCCAGCCGGGGGTCCAGGTCATTGATGCGGCGGGCGACCCCGCACGCACCCTCGTGGACACCGTCAAACAGCGGCTCCTCAGGCCGTCGGCAGGCGCTCCCCTCCTCCTGTCCGGCGAAAGGCTCGCCACGAGCCTCCTGCATGGAGACTGGTTGTACTGGCCGTCCCTCACGTTCAAAACCTCGTCAGTCCGCACCGTCGATTTCCGCGATGAGTTCCGCATCATCCAGGACCTTGCCCTCATCATCGACATGATCCTTCAGGACCGCTCGCTGCTGGTGGTGCCCACTGTTGCCTTTGCCTACCGGAGGCATACCGAAAGCGCATCTTCGCTCCTGCTCCAGGACGGCTCCCGCTTCGACGGCGAACGCGAGTACTTCAGCCTGGCAGCCACGCTCACCCGGTCCCGGGGCTGGCGCCGGGCGGAACGGGCCGCCAAGCTTCGGCTGACGTCGAGGCTTCATGCCTTGTCGCTGATGCCCGGCCTGGTGAAATCCCGTAATCTCGGAGCAATCCGCACCATGGCCAAGCACGGGCTGGGTGCCTGATGGCCGACACGTCCCAAAGCACCCGGACAGCCGCCGTCGTCAGCACCTTCAATCCTCACCACAATGTTCTGGAAAACTGCGCGGCACTGTTGGACCAGTGCGTCGACGTCGTTGTCGTTGACGACGGCAGCACTGCCGCCGACGAGTCCGTCTATTCCGAACTGGAGGCGCTCGGCTGTACGGTTTTGCGACTCCCGCAAAACTCCGGAATTGCGGCGGCCCTGAACAGCGGCATCGCACTTGCACGGTCCCGTAACCCGTCGCTTGCATTCATTCTCACCATGGACCAGGACTCGCTGGTCCAGCCCGGATTTGTCCAAGGCCTTGAGGGCGCTGCTGGTGCGGCAACCGGCGCCGGGCTCGGGGTGGGCATGGTGGCGCCAGGGGAAGTCAGCGGACTGCCGCGGCGGGTGGTGCGGACTCACCACGGAGTGACCATCGGGGACGAGCCGGTCCAGTCGGGTCTCCTGATTCCAACGGCCAGCCTCGACGCCGTGGGGCCCTTCAACGAACAGCTGTTCATCGACGGGGTGGACAGCGAGTTCTACCTGCGCGCCAAGGCCCGGCAACTGCACTGCGTCATTGCCCTTGACTGCTCACTGCACCATTCCCTCGGCACCATGGTTCCGGCGCGCCTGGGTCCGTGGCCTGTCACATGGCGCGGAAAGCCCCTGATGGTGAGGACCGCCTCCACCTGGCGCTACTACTTCATTGTCCGCAACCGCGTCCTGTTGGCGGCCAGGTTTGCGCTCAGGGAACCCTATTGGACCGCGCGGGGACTGCTCACGGACCTCCGGCACCTGACTGTCGTCAGCGTCCTCGCCCCCGGCAGGCGCCAGCGCCTCGTAGCGGCCCGAAAAGGCCTCGCCGACGGGCTCCGGCGGAAGTCGGGCCCGGGACCCGAACGGCAGCCCGGCACCTGATCCCGTTTTGGCCGTGGCTGCGTCGTGGGGAATGATTGATCCCATGCGTGGAATTATTCTGGCCGGCGGAACTGGATCGCGGCTGCACCCCATTACCCTTGGCATCAGCAAGCAGCTCGTCCCGGTGTACGACAAGCCAATGATCTACTACCCTCTCTCCACGTTGATCCTTGCTGGGATCAGGGACATCCTGATCATCACCACTCCGCACGACGCCGAGCAGTTCCAGCGCCTGCTGGGCGACGGATCGCAGTTCGGCATCAACCTTTCCTACGTCCAGCAGCCCTCACCCGATGGACTCGCACAAGCTTTCATCCTTGGTGCTAACCACATCGGCGACGAAACAGTAGCGCTTGTCCTCGGCGACAACATCTTCTACGGACAGGGCATGGGAACCCAGCTTCGGAAGCATGCGGACATCGACGGCGGCGCCGTGTTTGGCTACTGGGTGAAGGACCCCAAAGCCTACGGCGTTGTTGAGTTCGACGGCGACGGCAAGGCACTGTCCCTGGAGGAAAAGCCGGAGAAGCCCCGCAGCCACTATGCGGTGCCCGGCCTCTATTTCTACGACAACGATGTCGTGGAAATTGCGCGGGACCTCAAGCCTTCCCCCCGCGGCGAACTTGAGATCACAGATGTTAACCGGACCTACCTTGAGCGGGGCAAGCTGCAGGTCGAGATACTCCCCCGCGGGACTGCCTGGCTGGACACCGGAACTTTCAATGACCTCAGCGATGCTTCCAACTTCATCCGCACGGTCGAGAACCGTCAGGGGCTGAAGATCGGTGCCCCTGAGGAGATCGCATGGCGCCAGGGCTTCCTGACCGACGACGACCTCCGCCAGCGTGCCGAGCCCCTGGTGAAGAGCGGCTACGGCAGCTACCTTCTTGGACTTCTGGAGGACTAGCACATGGTGATGGCCATCGCGATGCGCCTGGCCCTTTTCTCGTCGTCGTCCCTGGAGTATTAATGAGCTGGTTTTCCGTCCTGCCGACTGCCTTGGCGTGCCTGCTGCTGTTATTTGCGCCCGGCACGCTCCTGATCGTGGCACTGGGGTTGCGGAATCCAGCATTCCTGGCAGTTGCTCCGCTGCTTACGGTAAGCGTCGTCTCGGTAAGCGCCATCGTTGCCCCTTACCTCGGCATCGGATGGTCGCTCCTGCCCGTGGGGGCGGCAACGGTGCTCCTCGCGGCGGTCCTCTTCGCCATCCGAAGAATCCCGGCACTCCGCCAACCCGTACTTCCCTGGCGTACTGCGCTGGCAGGATCGCAGCGGATGCTGCTCCTTGGAGGTGTTGGCTTTGGCATTGGTGCCCTTTCCATAGCAATCCAACTCCGCACCGCCTTCGGCAGGCCGGACAACATCTCCCAGACGTTTGACAACGTCTTCCACCTCAACGCCATCCGGTATGTTCTGGATACCGGTAATGCGTCGTCAATGACGCTGACGGGGATGACCAACGGCGACAATCCGCCGTACTTCTACCCGGCGGCATGGCATGGGCTGGCCTCGCTCCTTATCCAGCTGACGGGCGCCCCGCTGCCGGCCTCCGTCAATATCCTGAACCTTTGTATCGCCGCCGGCGTCTGGACCTTGGGCTGCATGTTTCTGGTGCGTACCTTGGTCGGGCCGAACCCCTATGCCGTGGGGGCAGCAGGCGTCCTGGCAGCCGGGTTTGGCTCCTTCCCCATACTGCTGCTGGATTTTGGTGTCCTCTACCCTAATTTCCTTGCCGTCAGCATGCTGCCTGCAGCTTTGGCTTGCGTGAGCATCTTCTTCGGCAGCCGCCAGTTCGTAAACATCGGTCCCGGAGCCCGGTTCCTCCTGGCTCCCATGACGGCCCTCGGCGTGGCGATAGCACACCCGAACGGGGTCATGTCACTTCTCGCGCTCTCCGTACCCGTCCTGCTTGCGGCCTGGGCCTTCTTTGCCATCGACCGGCGCAGGGCCGGACGTCCCATTAGGCTCACCTTGGCTGCCGGGGCAGGCCTGCTGGCCACGTTCGGCGTCATGGCTGTCCTGTGGAAGATCATCAGGCCTCCCGCTGTAGCGGCGTTCTGGCCACCAATCCAGACTCAGGGCCAGGCCCTTGGGGAAGTCCTAACCAACTCAGCCATGCAACGTCCCGTCGCATGGGCAGTGAGCGCCCTTGCGATAGTGGGACTGGCAATTGTGTTCCGGCGGCGCGCCACAGCCTGGTTCGCGGGATCATTCATCGTCGTCGCACTGCTCTTCGTCGTCGTGTCAGCCGGCCCGGCGGGCCGGTACAGGGACTTGCTGACCGGCGTCTGGTACAACGACAGCTACCGACTCGCAGCCCTGCTGCCCGTCGTCGGAGTGCCGCTGGCAGCGATCGGTGCCGCCTGGCTGATCGAACGCTTGCAGGAACGCACCCTCCGGCTTCGGAGCAAAGCGGCCCCCGGGGCCGCCCCGGGACTCCTGGACAGCGCAGGGCCAATCATTGCGCTGGTGGTCGTGGGCCTGCTGCAGGCACCGCCTATGGTTACGCCCGTGTTGTCCGCGCAGGCGAACTACTCGACGACGCCGGATTCCCCATTGGTCAGTTCCGACGAGATGGCCATCATCCAGGAACTCGACAACTATGTCCCGACGGATGCAACCGTCGCGGTCAACCCCTGGACCGGTGGGGCCATGGCCTTTGCCATTGCGGACCGCAACACCACGTCGAAGCACACCCTCACGACCTACACCAAGGCCACCGAGCTGCTGAACGACAAGTTCCGCGAAGCAGCCACCGACCCCTCAGTGTGCGCGGCTGCGCGGGACGGCAATGTCCGGTATGTCCTCGACTTCGGCACGCGTGAAGTCCACGGTGGGAATCACGGCTTCCAGGGATTGCAAATCCCCGACGCGGCTCCGGGATTCAAGCTCCTGGACCAAAAGGGCGACGCGAAGCTGTTCCAAGTCACTGCTTGCCAGTGACATCCGGGTAGCCCCCGGCCGGTAGCCCCACTGCAACCAGTGGTACTGGGCGTTCGGGATCGCTGCTGTGGTTCCCACAGAGTCGCGGACCGGGAACGCTGGTCCCTGCCTACAGCCTCAGCTTCCGCGAAAGGACCGGAGCCAAGGACTTGGCAAACGTGTTTGTCAGGTGGTTGTCGCGGTACACGAGCACGTTTCCAATGACGGCCGGGCAGGTTTCCTGGCGGCAAAGGTAGTCGGATATGTCTATCACCTCAACGCCGGGCACCTGGTCAGCTGCACGTTGCAGCGGATCGTCCACTGCGGTCCTGGCCACCTGGCACTCCGGAGACGCCGGGCTTCTGCGCTGCACGCAGTCGGGGACTGAGAAGGTCGGGTACGGATTGTCGAGGATGACAGCCACCCTCAGGCCCTCGTTCCTGAGCGGCCTAATGAGGTCGACGTAGCCCTTCACCAAGGCATCCGGCGTGTCCCACCTCCAGTGGAGGGCCTCCTCGTAACCACGGGGCACCATCCCGGCAATCACCACCAGGTCCGGCCGGAGGTCCAGGATCCTTTGCAGGGACACTTGATTCTGCGCCGAACAGTTTGAGTAGACCGTTGAATCATCGGCGGGTGGCACGGCACTAAACGGACACCCGTTACGGACCATTGCATGGATCTGCCAGCCAGCCGGTTTCCCGGCGAGCACCATAGGGTCCACGAACTGGGCAGCGTGGGAGTCACCCACGATCACCATGTGCTTGGATGGGTCCGCGGACCCGTAGACGCACTTTTCGGGCCCCATAGCCGCCGGATCGTATACCCCGCAGCCATCTCCCGCCGTCGTTGGAACGTCTTTCAATGCCAGGGAGGCTTCCGGCCGAATCGGGAGTCCGGAGGGGACCGGCTTCTCATGGCCGGGGTCAAAGGCCATGGCACCCGGGTATTCACGGGTGTTGAGCAAGCTTTGGAGCTCTTGGGCTTTGGCTTCCACGATGCCCCACGGAACCAATGCGGACCCCGAGGTTGCGACCACTACACCGGCTGCCACGAGGAAGGTGGCAGCGGAACGAAAACGGACCCTCATGGTCCTGGCCTGGTTCGTCTTGGGACTGTGACGGACATGCCTGAAACGCTGCTCGACAAAATAGTAGGAAAGCGTTGCGCAGAGCATGCTGAGTACCAGGATCGCGGCACCATGCAGGATCCCGGGTCCGCGGCCGAGGAAGTACACGTAAAAGACGACAATCGGCCAGTGCCACAGGTACAGCGAATACGAGATGTCGCCAATAAAGGTTACGGGCCGCCAACTTAGTAGTGCGGGCACGGAGAGGAAACCCGGGGCCGGATCCTGGCCTCCCGCACATAGAATCAATATCGTAGCTGCGACCGGGATCAAGGCCACATACCCCGGAAAGGCCAAGGACGTGGAGAACGTCAGGGCCGCGAAAAGAATACCTGCCAGGCCGGCCCACCCTGCCACCAGCTTGGGTGTGCGTCCCGGCAGGCCGCCCTTGAGGAGCACGGCGACCAAGCCTCCTGCCCCCAGCTCCCAGATACGGGTGCTCGTGGCGAAGTAGGCAACGTCGTGATCGGAACTGGACAGGAAGATGCTGTGGACGAACGAGCAGACGGTGAGGCCGCCGATGACAGCGACGCAAACGGATGCAGCAGCCCACTTGAACTTCCGGGCGAGGAAGACGCCGCCGAGCAGGAAAATGGGCACGAAGATGTAGAACTGCTCCTCAACGGCCAGGGACCAGTAGTGCTGGACCGGCGAAACCGAGGCTGTGGCGTGCGCGTAGCTGTTGGCACTAAACGCCTGGTTCCAGTTCTGGACCTGGAGCCCTGAGGCAATCACGTCCAGGCTGACCGACTGCCATCGGCTTTGCGGAAGGAGCATCACCGTCCCCAGGACGATGACCAGAAGCACGAGGGTCGCTGCCGGAAGCAGCCGCACAATCCTTCGTTCGTAAAAGGACAACAGGTCAAGGCTGTTGGATTTAGAAATCTCCCGAACGAGTGAGCCTACGATCAGGAATCCGGAGATCACAAAGAAGACGTCAACGCCGACAAAGCCCCCGGGGAGAATAGTCGGCCAGACGTGGTAAACGATGACCAGGCCCACAGCGACCGCACGGAGGCCCTGAATGTCAGAACGGACCGATCTGAGTTTTCGACCGACTGGAGTTGTCCGGACATGGCGGCCAACCAGCATCTCTACTGTTCGGGGCATCAGCGCCGCGATCTCACGCGCGTAGTCATTGCAGGGCCTGTCGGGTGCGAAGGATCAGGACCGCAGGAGCGCAACCGCGTCGTGGATGGAGCCGTCGAACTTCACGTTGCCGTGCTCCAGCAGTATGCCCCGTTCGCAAATCCTGGACACAAGGTCGAGGTCGTGGCTCACGACTACCAGGGTCTTCCCGTCACGAGCCAGTTCTTGAATCTTGTCGATGCATTTTCGCTGGAAGGGCTCGTCGCCTACGGCAAGGATCTCGTCAATGAGGAACACTTCGGGGTCGGTGTGGACCGCTACGGAAAACGCGAGCCGCAAATACATCCCGGAGGAGTAGAACTTAACTTCGGTGTCGATGAACTGGCCGATCTCCGAGAACTCCACGATCTCGTCGAACCGGTCATTGACCTGCTGTTCAGTCATACCGAGGATCGCCCCGTTGAGGTAAACGTTATCCCTCCCCGACAGGTCAGGGTGGAAACCGGCGCCAACCTCAATCAGCCCGGCTACCCGCCCCCTCGTCTTGACCGTGCCGGTGTCGGGCAGCATCACTCCCGAAATGTGTTTCAGCAGCGTTGATTTACCCGAGCCGTTCAGTCCCAGCAGCGCTACCGTTTCGCCCGCTTGGACCTCAACGGAAACGTTCTTCAAAGCATGGAACTTTTCGGACAGATCACCCTTTCGGCCCTTGGCCAACCACACCACAGCCTCTTTCAGGGACCTGGTGTGGCGCAACACGAACTGCTTGCTGATATTCGAAACTTCTATCGCCGTGACCACTTAGAGCTCCTGTGCGAAACGGCCCTCGAGGCGCCGAAAGGTGTACTGACCCAAAACAACAATGACCACCGCAACCACGAGCCCGACGGGCAGCCACAGACCAAAGAGGTTCGGTGGCATGGCTGCTGAACCGTCCGTCGTCGGATACCAAAACGCGTAGTGGAACAGCTCCACCCCGATGGTGATCGGGTTTGCCTGGTAGATGGCAAACGCGGTGCTTCCAAGCTTCTGCTCAACCATGGACCACGCGTACATGACGGGGGAAGCCCAGGTGGCAACCATCAACAGCATGTCCACGAGGTTTTCCGAATCGCGGAAGTATACGTTGGCTGCACCGAAGAGCAAGCCCAAGCCGGTCGCAAGTAGTCCCACGATAATAAAGCCGGCAACGGCAGCCAACAGTTGCACCAGGTTCGGATGCCATCCCGCGAAGATGCAGCCGACGACGAGAACCACGAGCTGGGGGAAGAAGTGAACCGCAGACACCCAGACGGAGGCCACGGGGAACAATTCGCGTGGAAGGTAGATCTTCTTGATCAGGTTTCCGTTCATGACGATGGACCGTGCCGCATTGCCCAATGCCTCGGAAAAGAAATTAATCAGGACAATGCCGGAAAACAAGTAGACGGCATAATTTGCCAATCCGTCTGGATTCCTGGGACTTCGCTCCAATCCGAGGAAGATTCCCAACGCCACATAAAAGACGATGAATTGAACGCCCGGTTTGACATAGGACCAGAGAAGTCCAAGAACGGAGCCCCGATAGCGGACTTTGAGTTCTTTCCGCACCAGCAGCTTGAGCAGGAAACTCGACTGCTTGATGTCCCGCAGTCCCCCGCCCAGCCCTGGCGTGGTCAGGTCACTGGTGGAAATTACGCTCACTTGATCTCATTCTGCGTATGCTGCTCGAACGTCTTCCTCCACGACTCGATCGATGTCAGATCGTTCATGGCTGATTTGTATTTCTTGCTGAGTGCAGGCCATTCCTTTAACAGAGCCGCGTGGAGGCGCCCGCTTTCGGCCAGCATTTTCCTCAGCCGCTTGGGATCACGCCGGTACCACGAGGCACCTGTTCCTTCGGCATTCGAGACCACCGCACTGTCGTACTGCGCCATCCGCCACCAGCGGTTGTCCTGATGCGCCACTGTCGTCTGCGGCCGTTCGGCACTGGTGCCCGTGACCGGCTTGACCAACTGCCGGGCGATGGTCTTGGCTGCCCAGGGCAGGAGGGTGATCCTCGAAGGCTGGGACGGGCCGTGGCCGCGTCGAGGAGGCTTGTCCATCTTTGGGGCAGGAAAGTCTTCCGGATCGGGCCGGAACACAGCGTCGGAGTGCCCCGACATCATTTCCCGAATTTCCGGTAGCTTGGTAGCCAGCAGGCCGGGCAGTGCCTCTGGGCCCTTCAGCACATCTTCCAATGCCCATTGCCGTCCTTGTGCGGTGGCATACTGCATGGACACCATGTGCTTGACGTCGCCGGACTGAGACGACCTCACAATTTCGCCGCCAAACTCATATGGGCTGTGAAGCAGTGCGGCCACGACGCGGTTCCGGGAGTGGAAGTAGGCCTGCCAACCGACCAGGTCATCCTTATCAATCCAGGAGACGTGCCAAACCGCGGACCCCGGCAGCGAGACCGTGGGGTAGCCGTGTTCCTTTGCGCGCAGACCGTATTCAGCGTCGTCCCACTTGATGAACAGGGGAAGCGAAAGCCCGATGTCCCGGATGACCTTGGTGGGGATCAGGCACATCCACCAGCCGTTGTAGTCGACGTCGCAGCGCCGGTGCAGCCACGACGTCTGACGCAGGTTGGACGACAGGAAGTCGTGCCCAAGGATCATGTCCTCGCTGGGGAGTGCGGGCTGGAACCGGTAAGGGTTGACGACTTCGCCAAATGTATGCAGGACTGTCCGGTTGTACAGGTCGAACATGTGTCCGCCAACCAAGGTCGGCGTCTTGCACCGGTCCGCGAAGGTGAGCAGGCGGATGATGCTTTCCGGCTCAACGACGATGTCGTCGTCCATCAGCAGGACGTAGTCGCTGCCGTTTTCGACGGCCTCGAACATTCCGCGTGCGAATCCCCCGGAGCCGCCCAGGTTGGACTGGTTGATGATCCTGAGTTTGCCGTTAAGGGCCTCTTTGACCTCATCGAATCCGGGTGCGTCGGAGAGTTTCTGTGTGCCCTGGTCAACGATCAGGATTTCTTGCACATGCGCCAAGGCTTCAACGCTGTCGGCCAGGAGACGGAGGTTGTTCAGGCAGAAGTCCGTCTTGTTGAGTGTGGTGATCTGGAGAGTAACCGACCCCGGCGTACTCTCGACTGCGGGCCCTTGCCATTCGGCGTCGAGCATGATCAGAGGCTCGGTTCCGGCCAACAGGTCGAACCAGTACCATCCACCGTCCCCAAACGGAGCAAGCGACAGTTCAAAATGGCTTTCCGAGATTCCCTCGACACGGCGGGTATCCACCCGCTGCAGTGATCCGCGGGCGTTCGACTTGTAGACGATGACTGAACCGGCGCCTTGGGTGCGGACCTGCAACCGGATTTTGTCCACGGTTGTCCACCGACGCCAGTAGCTGGCGGGGAATGCGTTGAAGTAGGTGCCGAAGGAGACCCGCTCCCCCGACCTCACGGAAGTGGAGTGCCGCGAGAGGAAGTCCTCGACGTGCGCCTCCTTCGAGGGGCTGCTGATGGTCCGGGGCTTGGTGTCTTTTCCGTCCCCGTCGCCGATTGTGGGGAGTTGGATGCCGGTTGCCGTGCCCATGTCCATATACAGGGGGGCCGTGTCCATCTGGCTTGCGCTGGGCAGGATGACCCGCTGAAGGGTATTCCAGTTCGCCGACGACTCGTCAGCTGCCCCAACGGCGGCTTTTTTCTGGTTCGCAGTTGACACGCTCATGCGTCTACGCCTCCACTTTCCAGCTTCACGCCGCTTTGGAAGTGCGGCCGGATCTTGTTATCGAACATGCTTAGCGCGGATCCAATAGCCATGTGCATGTCCAGGTATTTGTAGGTGCCCAGCCGGCCGCCAAACAAGACGTCGGTTTCGGCGGCTGCGAGGTCGCGGTACTTGAGCAGTCGCTCCCTGTCGGCGGAGGTGTTGACGGGGTAGTACGGTTCGTCGCCTTTTTCGGCAAATCGCGAGAACTCCCGCATGATGACCGTTTTTTCGGTCTGGTAGTCGCGTTCGGGGTGGAAATGGCGGGGTTCGATGACGCGGGTGTAGGAGACGTCGTCGTCGTTGTAATTGACGACGGAAGTGCCCTGGAAGTCGCCGACATCAAGTACTTCTTCTTCGAAGTCGATGGTGCGCCAGGACAGGTCACCCTCGGCGTAGTCGAAGTAGCGGTCCACCGGACCCGTGTAGACCACGGGGATCTTGCCGACAACCTTGTTCTTGCTGTATTCGTGCGATTCGTCGAAGAAGTCGGTATTCAAGCGCACCTCGATGTTCGGGTGCTCGGCCATCTTCTCGATCCACGCGGTGTAGCCGTTGGTGGGCAGGCCCTCGTACTTGTCGTTGAAGTACCGGTTGTCGTAGTTGTAGCGCACGGGCAGCCGGGAAATGATGCCCGCTGGCAGGTCCTTCGGATCCGTCTGCCACTGTTTGCCGGTGTAGTGCTTGATAAATGCCTCGTACAACGGGCGGCCGATCAGCTGGATGCCTTTGTCGTTGAGGTTCTGGGGATCGGTGCGCGCCAGCTCGCCGGCCTGTTCCTGGATGAGATCCCGCGCTTGGCCGGGAGTCAGGTTGGCGCGGAAGAACTGGTTGATGGTCGCCAGGTTGATGGGGAGGGAGTACACCTCTCCCTTGTGGACGCCATAGACCTTGTGCACGTAATTCGTGAAGGTGGTGAACCTGTTGACGTATTCCCACACACGCTCGTTGGACGTGTGGAAAAGGTGGGCGCCATACCGGTGGATTTCGATACCGGTCTGCTCTTCCTTTTCGCTGTAGGCGTTGCCGCCGATATGGTGGCGGCGGTCGAGGACGACGACCTTCAGGCCGAGCTCGCTAGCGGCCTGTTCTGCGATTGTCAGGCCAAAAAAGCCGGACCCTACAATGACGAGGTCAGCGGTCACAAAATCTCCTGGTTTGAATACGGGCAGCACAATGGAGTGCATCGTCTGCTGTTCTAGCCTACCCGAGGGACCATAACGTCCGTCGAATCCGCCGGGCCCTTGTGGTCCGTCGCACATCCGACCTCAGGCCGGCCGCAGGACCCCGCTCCGCTCGATATACGCATCCCGTGTTTCGGGGCAGAGCCATTGGCTACCTTCGCTGACCAATGGTTGGCCGGCCTTGCCCACCCAGCCGATGCGCCGGGCGGGGACTCCCGCCACGAGAGCGAAGTCGGGCACGTCCTTTGTGACCACAGCGCCGGCCGCCACCATCGCCCACGCCCCAATGGTTACGGGCGCTATGCAGACTGCGCGGGCACCAATAGCAGCTCCCTCGAGGATGGTCACGCCCACTTTTTCCCAGTCCTCCTCTGTCTTGATGGTCCCGTCCGGAGTAACAGCGCGGGGAAAGACATCATTGGTCAGGACGACTGCTGGACCAATAAAGACCCCCGCCCCAAGAACCGCCGGTTCGTATACCAAGGCGTAATTCTGCACCTTGCAGTTATCCCCCAAAACCACGCCGGGGCCGATGTAGGCGCCGCGGCCCACGACACAGTTCTCCCCTAAGCGCGCCGCCTCCCGGACCTGCGCCAGATGCCACACTTTGGTGCCCGCTCCGATACTCGCGCCTGCATCAACGTCAGCACTGTCCGCGATGGTGCCCAAAGGATTCTCCCTTGCTGCTCATGGCCCGCTTTTGAGGGGACCGGGTGTAGCGATCCTAGCCGAGCTCCTTCCGTGCAAGCAGGACTCCCTGGCAGGGTTTTCCACATAGAGCCCGAAACGGCTCCCCAGGCTTTCCCTTCATGGATAGCGTGACGCAATACGCACGAAGGATTGGCACCCATGACCCTGCATTGCACCTTGGTTGGTGGTCCGGGCTCCCCACATCTCCGGGCTCCTCTCGAACTTTCCATCGAGGCCCCGCCCGGCACGCCGGGAGCGGACATCAACGAACAGTTGTCGACAAAATTCGGCACCGGGCCGGTCACTGTGGACGGACGTGATCTCCGTTCGTTGGTCTCCGGAATTCCGCCGCTGGTAAGCGCGGCAATTCTTGTCGACGGCGGCACCTCGCAGTCAGGGCAACGGCCGCGTCGTCTCCGGGCCGCTGATACCGCGGCCCCGCTGGCACTCGCCATTCACAGCGGCGCTGCTGCGGGAACAGTCATCCCGATCCGGCGAGGCAGCTACACCATAGGTCGCAGCGGTACGCGCGTTGTCATACCGGATCCGGAGTTGTCGCGCGAGCACGCACGCCTTGTCGTCACGGACACGGATATCATCCTGATCGACCTGGACAGTGCAAATGGCACCTACGTCGACGGTGAGAGGATCCGGAATACTGCCATCTCCACGGATTCCGGTATCAGGTGCGGGCAGTCCACCATGTCGCTGATGTTTTCTGACCAGTCGGAGAGGGTCCTGGCCGATGCCGGAAAATCCGTGGCCGAACCCATCCTTGTCTCCGGCGGGGCTGAGGCCGGCAACCGCGCACTGCTGCTGCTGGCCGCAGTTCTCCCGCTGGCGATTGGCGTGGGGCTTGCGGTGGTTACCGGGATGTGGATGTTCCTTGCCTTCTCGGCGGCGTCCGCGTTTTCTGTTCTCGTGCCCGTCATCAGCGGCCGGCGGCAGAGGCAGGAATTGGCGGCTGCTGTTCAAGCGGCAGTGCGGGAAGACAGGGAACGCCGGCGCCGGTGCGCCCCGTCCCTTGCCCTCGTTGCCCTGGCAGCGCACCGGAGCACCCAGACGCCGGTGCCCCATTTGGCGTCCGACGGCGTGTGGCTGAGGTTGGGCGAAATGGACCAGTACGCCAATGTCCGAATTGAGCCGGCACGCGCCGTCCAGTCCATCCACCCGGTTGGGCGGGTCCCCATCGTCCTTGACCCGCGCCGGCCGCTCACCATTATTGCGGGCTCTTCGGCGGTCATAGACGGCGCCATCAGGTCCCTCGTCATGCAACTTGCGGGCTACCCCTTGGCTGACACGACGGGGGTGGTCGTCCACGGCCGGCCGAAGGATCTGCCGTTGGCCGCCCGGTATCTTCCCAGGGCAATCCTCACCGGAACAACTGATGCCGCCCTCCGGGTCATCGAAGGAGGTGGCCCATCAGGTTCAGAGCGAAGTGTCCTGTTGATCCGCAGTACGGACCCGGCGGACGAGGGCGACGTCAAAGTCCGTGAAGCCGCTGTGGAACGGGGTTGGCAGGTTCTTCATTTTCGTCCGGAGCACACCGAATCCCCTTTAGCTGACGTGTTTTTGTCCGAGGGCAGGTCGGTCATGCTCCTTGACCACGACAAGCCGGTCTTTGTCCCGGACCTTCTACCTGAGGCAGTGTTCACCACGCTCTGCCGACGCCTGGCGAAGGCGCCCAAACGGGAGGACGGGCACGTGCGCTCCGTTCCGGCCACCGTCGCCCTCAGCGAGATCCTGCCCATGACGGCGGCTGAGACCGCGAGACGCTGGGAAGCCGCAGCGGAAAGCCCGGGGCTCGCGGTGCCACTGGGCCTGGGTGCGGCCGGCCCGAGGACCCTGGACCTGCAGGCCGACGGTCCCCATGTGCTCATAGCAGGCACCACGGGCTCAGGAAAATCGGAATTGCTCCGGACCCTTACCCTGGCGCTCGCCCTGAGCTACCCGCCTGAGCGCGTCAACTTCTTCTTCGTCGATTTCAAAGGTGGCTCCGGCTTGGGTCCACTCCACGGCTTGGTCCACTGTGTCGGACTTCAAACCGACCTGACCGGCGCCGAAATGGAACGCACCCTGATGTCGCTGCGGGCAGAAGTCAGACTCCGTGAGGAGCACCTCTCGGCAGCCGCCGTACCGGACCTCGCAGCGTACAGGTCCTCGCACGCGGCCAAGGATTTCAACCTCCCCCACCTTGTTGTCATCATCGACGAGTTCAGGATGCTTGTTGACGATGCTCCGGAAGTGCTGCGTGAGCTGCTGCGGATCGCTTCCATAGGGCGGTCGCTGGGTATCCATCTTGTGATGGCCACGCAACGGCCACAGGGTGCATTGACGGCCGACATCCGGGCGAACGTCACCTCCAGCATTGCCCTCCGCGTGCAGTCGGACATGGAGTCAGTGGACATCATCAATTCGAAGGCCGCGGCGGCCATCGGAGTGGATACTCCGGGCCGTGCGTTCCTCGCCCGCGGCGCGGAACCTGCTGAAGCGTTCCAGGCCGCGTCCCTGCCACCCATTTCCGAGGATCAGCTGCACGGTCCGGTCGTCATCCAGCCGACAACCACGTACCTTGCTCCCCGGGAAGCGGCGGCCCCGTCCCCGCCGTCCCCTGCGCCAACCCCTGCCACGGCGGCGGCTCCCCTGGTGGCACTCGTGGAATCCCTGTGCACGGCGCATGGCAAACAAGTCCCCCGGAGACCGGTGGCTCCTCCCTTGCCGGCAGACCTGGAAGAACCGGGGCAGGATTTTTCATCCGACGGATACCAGGCAGCACGGTCCATGCCCGCTGGACCTGGCGACGACGAAGGCTGTGTGCGCCTGGGACTGATGGATCTGCCCCAGAAGCAGAAGGTGGTGACTCTGGCCTGGAGCCCTGCCATCGATGGGCATGCCGCCTTCCTTGGCAGTTCCACCTCCGGCGCGCCGGAAGCCCTTGAACTGACGGCCGGAAGATTGATGGCCAGCCCGTCCGAAGCCCACTTCTATGTCCTGGACAGTACGGGAAGCTTTTTGCCCTTTGCGCACGCCGGCCGGACCGGGGCCCACGCCGGTATCCACGAGTTGCGCCGGGGAGTCCGAATCCTGGAACGTCTTACCCGCGAACTAGGGAGGCGACTTAGCCGGCCGGCCGTTGGGGAGGTACCCCTGGTTCTCATTGTGTCTGGCTGGGGCTCCTGGGTTTCAGCGTTCCGGTCCGGCCCATTGGCCTGGGCCGAAGACCTGGTCCAGGACCTCGCCCGCGACGGGAGCAAGGCTGGAATAACTCTGTTGCTTTCCGGTGAACGCGAACTGGTCGCAGCGAGGTTCTACGCATCCATCCCCAACCGCTTCTATTTTCCGTCCGGCTCCACCGAAGAGAGCCGTGCCGCATGGCCCCGGATGCCCTCCGTTCCCCCGGTGGCGGGAAGGGCTGTCGCATTTGGGCCTGCAGCCGCCGGCGGCCCGACGGTCTGCCAGTTTTACCGAGAATCCCTCGCTGGCCACGGGCAACCATCTCCCTGCAGGGACGGCCTGCCTGCGGCATCGCCGCCGTTCAGGGTCGAACCCCTCCCGGCTATGATCACCGCCGTCGAGGTCACGGCACGTGCCGGGCGCAGCACAGCGTTCCGGACTGGTGCCGAGAACGGGCAAACTGGCACTGCAGACGCCTCGGCAGGAACCGGGCAAGCCCGGGCCGTCCTGCTGGGCGTGGCAGGCGACGAGCTCGATGCGATCGCCGTCCGGATTCCAGCCGGCGCCGTGATGGCAGTCCTCGGCGGTCCCGAAAGTGGCAAGAGCAACGTGCTGCACGCTATAGAAACGCTCAATTCCGGCAAGGGAGTTTTGTCAAGCCCCGTGCCGCACATGAAAGCCGGAAACCTTTGGCGGGGCGTGCTGGAGCAGGCCCAGGCCGGAGAGCTTTCGCCCGACACGCTGCTGCTCGTCGACGATGTAGACCTTCTGGACCCCGCGGCAGTGAAGGACCTGGGCCACCTGAGCGGTTTGGGCTATTCGATGGTGGTCACCGCAAGGTACAGCCCGTTGCTGCCACAACGCGTTCCTTTGATCATGAACGCCCGGGCGGCCGGCCTCGGTCTTCTGATGTGCCCGCGGACGATGGCCGAGGGTGACCTGTTCGGGGTCCGGTTTGAGGTGGAGGCGAATCTGCCGCGCGGGCGTGGCATCCTGATTTCTGAGGGACGATCGTGTGCCCTGCAGGTGGGGTGGGCAGGGGCCGCACCCTGAACTGCCGGGTGTTCCCTGCCGTTGCCCCAGATCCGGGCGTTCGTTACCCAGTCCGGACGTTTACAAGGAACGAACCAGTGGCGCCTGGTGCAGGGGCGTCAGAGAGCAGGGGGAGGACTGCCCGTTCGGGACGCGTGGCCGATCACCCTGTTGGAGAACAGCAGAACTATGGCGGCCGCCGCTGGTACCACCATTGCCGCGCCCGCAAGGACCAGGCCGCTGGTCAAGGTTGGGACACCAATCGTCAGGACGAACAGTTGGGCCACCAGCGCCGCTGCCCGGGTCCACCGGTACCCGCGATAGAGGAAGACGGATACCGCAAAGAGCCAGGCCGAAAAGGCCAGCAGGAGGCCCAGAGTGAAGACAGCTCCCCAGAAAGAGAGCACGGGGCTGCCGGTGAACAGCTCGTACCCGTACCAGCCTGCAGCAACCAGCAGGGCAAGGGCTTCGGCACCGGCAATCAACGCCACCACGGTGGCAGCAACGGGTGCGGGAGTGGAACGCTGGTCGGCCGGGCGGCCGGGTCCGTTGCCGGGCTCGTCCGGAATCGCTGGGACACCTGCTGGGTTTACCGGGGGTCTTGACACACTGGCACCCTACCGGACATAGTCGGACACTGGTGAGGGCAGGAGCCGCCACTGTGATGCATCGCTCAGGTTTCCACTGATATCAGGCGTTATTACCCCTTGTTTACACAGCGTTAACATGACAGGCTTGATGCAGATGACCAAGGGGGCCCAGAGGGCCCCTTTCCTTTGTAGCCACTAGTGAATAATTTCACAAAGGGCACTTCCCAGAAATGGAGCAACTGATCAGCATGGATTGGCGTAACCGCGCAGCGTGCCTCGACAAGGACCCGGAACTGTTCTTCCCCGTCGGAAACACAGGCCCGGCCCTCCTGCAGATCGAGGAAGCCAAGAGCGTCTGCCGCCGGTGCCCCGTAGTGGACACGTGCCTCCAGTGGGCTCTGGAATCCGGCCAGGATGCCGGTGTCTGGGGCGGCATGAGCGAAGATGAGCGCCGCGCCCTGAAGCGGCGTGCCGCCCGCGCCCGCCGGGCGTCCTAGAAGGCGGGCAGCCGGCACCGTTAAAACGGACCTTACAACCAGAGGCCCCGGATCGATCCCAAGGATCGGTCCGGGGCCTCTGTCGTTTGGTTTTACCCACCACCGGGCGCCATATCGGCGCGTACGGTCCGTGGCCTACTTCCCGTGCAGGCTGAGCCTGATCTTGACCTCGGTTCCGCCGCCCTCCCGGCGTTCCCACGTGATGGTGCCGCCCAGTTCACTGGTGACCAAGGTCCGCACGATCTGCAATCCAAGCCCCTCGACATGCGGGGTCTCCGGGAGCCCCACGCCGTCGTCTGCGATGGTTACCGTCAGTTCCTCGCCATCCTCCCCCTCGGACCTGTCGGCCAGGAGCCACACTGTCCCGGCCCTCCCCTCAAGACCGTGCTCCACGGCATTGGTCACCAGTTCGTTGATCACCAGGGCAAGCGGTGTGGCCAGGTCGCTGGGCAGCTCACCGAACGTGCCGGAGCGTTCAGTCCGTACCTGCTGTGACGGGGACGCAACCTCGGCGGACAGCCTGAACTGGCGGCCAATCAGCTCGTCAAAATCAACGCTCTGGGTCAAGCCCTGCGACAGGGTCTCATGCACAAGGGCGATGGTGGCCACACGGCGCATCGCTTGTTCCAGTCCCTGTTTGGCCTCATCACTCACCATCCGCCTGGATTGCATCCGCAGCAGCGCAGCCACCGTCTGGAGATTGTTCTTGACCCTGTGGTGGATCTCTCGGATGGTGGCATCTTTGGTCACCAACTCCATTTCCCGCCGCCGCAGCTCCGAGACGTCCCGGCAGAGCACCAACGCACCGAAGCGCTGCTGTTCATCGCGCAGGGGGATGGCACGCAGGGACAGGCTGACACCGCGGGATTCGATCTCGCTGCGCCACGGCATCCGCCCGGTAACCACCAGCGGCAGGGTCTCGTCAACCATCCGCCGGTCCTTGAGGAGGCCGGCCGTGACCTCGGCAAGGGAACGCCCTTCAAGGGATTCACCGTCGCCAAGGCGGCGGAACGCGGAGACACCGTTCGGGCTGGCATACTGCACCACGCCATCGGCATCAAGCCGGATCAGGCCGTCCCCCACGCGGGGTGCACCCCGGCGCGACCCGGTAGGCGAGGCAAAGTCCGGCCATAATCCCAGGGTGCCCATTCGCAACAGGTCATACGCGCACTGCCGGTAGGTCAGCTCCAGCCGCGACGGCATCCGCGAACTGGACAAGTCCATATGCGTGGTGACCACCGCAAGCGTCCGCCCGTTCCGGACCATCGGGACCGCCTCCACCCGAAGCGCCATCTCACTGTTCCAGTTGGTCTCGCTGGACCGCTCAATGGAGCGGCTGTTCCAGGCTTTGTCCACCAGCGGCTGCAGGTCGGAGCGGATCCCTTCCCCCACGAAGTCGCTGTGGAAGGCGGTATGCGTGGTGGAAGGGCGCACGTGGGCCAGGGCGACATAGCCAAGCTCCGGGTGGGGGAACCACAGTGCCAGGTCGGCGAACGCCAGGTCCGCGACCATCTGCCAGTCCCCCACCAGGAGGTGCAGCCATTCGGCATCGCCCGGCCCGAAATCAGCGTGTTCCCTGATGGGGTCCGTAAAGATTGCCACTGCACCTCCAGTTGCGACGCCGCAAGGCTAGCGTCGGACGATTGACCTCAAGAGCCTCAATGCTACCGACAGTGAGGCCATGTCGTCGGCCTCCAGGGCGTTCACTTCGTCGAACATGCTCTTTGCCCTGCCCAGCTGTTCGGCATTCTGCGCCTCCCAGTCCTTGAGCCGCGCCTCCGGTGAGTCGGCCGTGGACGTTGCGTCCAGCACCGCCGTCGTCATGTCCGACACGGTCGAGTACAGATCGTCGCGCAAGGCGGCCCGCGCCAGCGCCTGCCACCTGTCCTGGCGGGGCAGGCTGCTGATCCGTTCCAGCAAGGAATCCGCGTGGAACCGGTTGAACACGGTGTAATACGTGGCCGCAATGTCCTCTACCGGGTCCTTGCGGGATCGGGCGATCTTGGCAATATCCAGCAGCACGAAGCTCTCGAACAGCTCGGCCCAACGCAACGCCAGGCTTTCCGGGAGTTCCCATTCGCGACCCTTCGCCAGCCATTCGGACACCCGTTCGCGGTCATCCCCGCGCAGGTAGTCCAGCAGGCGGGCCCGCATCGGATCCATGAGCGGCTTGAACTCCGCCACTACCTCTGCGATCGGGCGGGAGACGCTTTCCTGGCCCAGCAGCCACCGGACCGCACGGTCCAGGAGCCGGCGGATGTCCAGGTGGACGGTGCTCCAGTGCTCCGTCGGGAACGAAGCCGGCAGGCTGTTCAACTCGGCCACCATCGCATCCAGTTCGTACACCTCCCGCAATGCCACGAACGCCTTGGCGACGGCCACTTCGCTGGCCGACGTTTCTTCCATGACCCGGAAGGCGAAGGTGATCCCGCCAAGGTTGATCATGTCGTTGGCCACCACGGTGGCGATGATTTCGCGTCGCAGCGGATGCGTGTCCAGCTCCGCATCGAAGCGTTCGCGCAGCTGGTGCGGGAAATAGGAGCGCAGCGTGTCCCGGAACCAGGGATCGTCGGCAAGGTCGCTGTCCCGAAGCGCCGAGGCCAGCTCGATCTTTGCATAGGCGGCCAGCACCGACAGTTCAGGGGAAGTCAGGCCCTGCCCCTGCTGCAGCCGGTCACGCAGGGTCTCGGTCGTCGGCAATGCTTCCAGGTCGCGTTTCAGGTCCGCACTCTTCTCCAGCCAGTCCATGAGCCGCTCGTAGCTCGGGCTCCACTCGGCCACCCGGCTGCGGTCGTTAAGGAGCAGGATGTTCTGGTCGATGTTGTCTTCCAGGACCAGCCGGCCCACCTCGTCGGTCATGGAGGCCAGGAAGTCCGCGCGTTCGGCCGCCGGCAGCTTGCCCGCGGCGACCATGCGGTCAACAAAGATCTTGATGTTGACTTCGTGGTCGGAGCAGTCCACGCCGGCAGAGTTGTCGATAGCATCAGTGTTGAGGATGACCCCCTGCAACGCCGCCTCGATGCGGCCGCGCTGGGTCATGCCGAGGTTTCCGCCTTCGCCCACCACTTTCACGCGCAGATCCCGGCCGTTGACGCGGATGGCGTCGTTGGCCTTGTCCCCCACCGTTGCGTTGGATTCTGAACTGGCCTTGACGTAGGTGCCGATACCGCCGTTGTACAGCAGGTCGGCCGGGGCCAGCAGGATGGCCCTCAGCAGCTCCGGCGGGCTGAGTTCGGTGGTTTCGGCCGACAGCCCGAGTGCAGCGCGCACTTGCGGGGATACGGGAATGGACTTGGCCTGCCGGGCGAAGACGCCGCCGCCTTCACTGATCAGCGACTTGTCGTAGTCGTCCCAGGAGGACCTGGGCAGCTCGAACAGCCTCTGCCGCTCAGCGAAGGAGGATGCCTCGTCCGGCGCGGGATCGAGGAAGATGTGCCGGTGGTCGAATGCCGCAAGCAACCTGATGTGGCGGGACAGCAGCATCCCGTTTCCGAACACGTCACCGGACATGTCCCCCACACCCACCACCGTGAACGGCTCGGTCTGGGTGTCGAGGTCGAGCTCACTGAAGTGCCGCTTGACCGACTCCCAGGCGCCCCGGGCGGTGATCCCCATGGCCTTGTGGTCGTAGCCTACGGAGCCGCCGGAAGCGAACGCGTCCCCCAGCCAGAATCCGTATTCTGCCGACAGCCCGTTGGCGATGTCCGAGAAAGTAGCCGTCCCCTTGTCCGCCGCCACGACAAGGTAGGAGTCGTCGTCGTCATGCCTGACAACGTTCGACGGCGGCACAAGCCGCTCGCCGCTACCTTCCGTGAGCAGGTTGTCGGTGAGGTCCAGCAGGCCGCGGATGAAGGTCTTGTAGCTTTCGACGCCTTCCGCCATCCAGGCCGCGCGGTCGGCGGCCGGATCCGGGAGCTGCTTGGCGAAGAAGCCGCCCTTGGCTCCGGTGGGAACGATGACGGCGTTCTTGACCGTCTGCGCTTTCACCAGGCCCAGGACTTCGGTACGGAAGTCCTCCCGCCGGTCAGACCAGCGAAGGCCACCGCGGGCGACCTTGCCGAACCGCAGGTGCACGCCCTCCACCCGGGGCGAATAGACCCAGATTTCGAACATCGGCCGCGGGAACGGCAGCCCCTCGATCTGCGGCGGGTCCAGCTTGAAGCTCAGATGCGGCTTGTCCTGGAAGAAGTTGGTGCGCAGGGTGGCCTCAATGAGGTTGCCGAATGTGCGCAGCACGCGGTCTGCGTCCAGTGTGGCAACCTTCTCAATGGCAGCTGCCAGGTCCTGGCGTACGGACGCCTGGGCGGCGGCGCGGCCGTCGTCGTCCATGGCCGGGTCAAAGCGGGCAGCGAAAAGCGCGATCAGGGCCTTGGTCACGTCGGCGTTGGCCAGGAGCGTGTCCGCCATGAACCCGAAGGAACTGCTGCTGCCCATCTGGCGCATGTAGCGTGCGTAAGCCCGCAGCACCGTGATCTGCCGCCAGTGCAGGCCCTCCCGCAGCACCAGGCGGTCGAAGCTGTCAGACTCCGCCGCTCCTGTGACGGCGGCGCCAAAGGATTCGGCCAGGAGTTCCCCCGTGCTGACCGGATCCACGCCGGCAGGGTATTTCAACCCAAGGTCGTAAAGGAAGAAGTCCCTGTGGTCGGCGGTTTCGATCTCGAACGGGCGTTCGTCCAGGACTTCCAGACCCAGGTTGTGGAAGTAGGGAAGGATCTGGCTCAGGCTCTTGGGCTCCAGCATGTAGAGCTTGACCCGGGCGTCCTCTTCCAAGGTCGCGCCTGCCCCCTCGGGCAGGTAGACGTGGACGCCGGGACGGTCCTGCCGCGCGTCCGCACTCCGTTCGGCGGCGGCTCCGTACTTCTCGAAGCGCGCAATATCCTCAAGCGCGTCCTCTACCTCGTAGTCCACCCGGTAGCTGGCGGGAAACGCCTCGGCCCAGATGGCGGCGAGTTCCTTGGCCTCGGCCGGGTCCCGCCCTTCGCGCAGGACCTCGGTGATGCCCTCACTCCAGGACCTCGCGGCCCGGACCAGCCGCGTTTCCAGCTCCTCGCTGTTGACGTGGCTGACATCGGCGTTCTTGGGCAAGCGGATGCGGAAGAACAGGCGGGCAAGGGCCGACTCCGTCATGCGTGCTTCGTAGTCGATCGAAACCGCCTGGAACGTTTCCCGCAGTTCCTGCTCAATGCGCAGCCTGACATTGGTGGTGTACCGGTCACGGGGCAGGTAGACGACGGCGGACATGAAGCGGCCGTAGATGTCGGGCCTGAGGAACAACCGGGTACGGCGACGTTCCTGAAGCTTCTGGATACCCAAAGCCGTTGCGGCGAGGTCGGGAATTTCGATCTGGAACAGCTCATCGCGCGGATAAGTCTCGAGGATCCCCAGCAAATCCTTCCCGGAATGCGAGTCCGGCGGGAAGCCCGCGGTTTGCAGCACAGCGTCGACCTTTTCGCGGACGATCGGAATATCCCGGACGGAGCCGGCGTAAGCGCTCGTGGCGAAAAGTCCGATGAAGCGGCGCTCGCCGTTGACGTTGCCTGCGGCATCGAAACTCTTGATTCCGATGTAGTCGAGGTAAGCCGAGCGGTGCACGGTCGAGCGGGAATTGGCTTTCGTAATGACCAGGGCGCGTTTTTCCCGTGCCTTCTTCCGGCCGGTATCGGTGAGGTGCTGGATGTGGGGGGAATCGGCGGACGCCCGCAACAGTCCAAGCCCGCTGTCTTCGCGCAGCTCGAGGACATCTTCCCCGTCGACGTTCAAGAGGTCGTATTCGCGGTAGCCGAGGAACGTGAAGTTACCGTCGTCGAGCCAGCGGAGCAGGTCCTTGGCCTGGCGCAATTCGGCGATCTGTGCGGGGTTGGCCACCTGGTCCAGGCTTCTGGCGATTTCCAGCGCCTTTTGGCGCATCTTCGGCCAGTCCTCGACAGCGGCCCGGACGTCCTTGAGTACCCTGGTCAGCCCGGCAAGCAGGGACGACTTCGCGTCGTCCGGAATACGCTGGATTTCGACGGCGATCCACGACTCCATGTGGGAGGCGTTTTCACCTTGGGCGATGAGGTGCGACAGGTTCGGCATGGCGGCCGTGTCCCCACTTGAAATGCCCAGGTGGGCCGGGACCCTGTTAACCTCTACCAACTCGCCGGTTTCCCGATTCCTGGTGGCGACAAACAGCGGGTGGACCACCAGTTTGATGGCTGCGTGCTGCCGGACCAGTTCCGCGTTCACGGAATCGACGAGGAAGGGCATGTCGTCAGTAACGACGAAGATGACGGTGCTGTCCTCCTCGTCGGCGATTGAGATCTTTGCCTGCCCGGGCAGCCGGACCGACGCCGTCGTGTGGTGCTCCCGTGCCCGGGACTCCAGTACCTCGCGAGGGTAGCTCCGGGCGTCCTCCTCCGCCAAGTGCTGGTAGTAGTCCCCCATGAAACCTTCAAGGCCTTCAATGGAGAGGGGCTGATCCTCCACACCGGATCCAGACGACATCGACAACGCCTCCACTTGAGAAATTCGCCGCACCTTTGCAGCTCTTATGGCGAGCCTAGTCCTTTGCCTTGCGCCGTGGTGTGGAAGAAAATACAGAGGATTTGGACTTTTGCTGGACGGGTGCACAAACCAGTTCCCTGATCGCCCTGCGGAGCGTCGACTCCGGCGCAGCTTCGTGCAACAGGGATCCAGCCAAGAGCGCTGCGTCGGCTGCAGCGGGGTCGTAGGGCAGAAACGCGGTGAGCCCGGAAGCCGGGCCGTATCGTTCCCAGGCATCCCTCAGCTGGCGCTCGGGACTTCTGCCAACGGAGGAGGCCCGCACTTTGTTCATGATCACGATGGGCGCGGCCTGTGGGACCGCTGTTTCCAGTTCGGCGAGCGCCCGCACCAGCCTGGGCACCCCTACCGGATCCGCTGCCCCGACCGCATAGACCGTGTCAGCCACTTCAAGGGGGCAAAGCGTCGCCGCATTCCGCCGCGGCGCCATGGTGTCGAAGCTGAGTTCTTCATCAGCCTCAAGACAGAAGCCGGTATCGACCACCACCACGTCCGCCATGTGCCTGGCCCGCTCGAGGACCAAGGCCAGAGCTGTGGCCCTGAGTTCGGTCCACCGGTCAGCGCGGGTTATCCCCGTCAGGACTTTGAACGTCCCTGACGCGGTGGCAACGGTTGAGGCCACTTTCCGAAGCGCATCAGCGTCCAGCGCCCCCTGGTCGGCGAGCCTGCACGCCTGGGCAAGCCCGGCCGACTCATCCAGCAATCCCAGGACTGCCGCTACGCTTGCGCCGTAGGTGTCGGCATCGACAAGGAGGACCTCCCGGCCGTCAGCCGCCATTTCTCCAGCGATGTTGGCTGCAACCGTGGTCCTTCCGGGCGACCCCGCCGGACCCCATACGGCGATGATCTTCCCCGTCCCGGCATTCTCCGGGCCGGGCTTGGGTTCAACCGGAGTGATGGCGAGCGCAGCTCCAGTATCAGCTTCCGCGCTCAACGCCGGAGGACGACCCAGACCGGTCAGGCGGGCAACAGCGTCCGCTATCCTGTCCGAAAGCTCCGCGGAATGAACCCCGGTCAGTGCAGAGGCCACCCCGATCTTGCGGAGCCTGTCCGCCTCATCGGCGTTGTCCGTCAGGGCAATGATTGCCACCCCCACCGCGCCAAGGCGGTCAACCAGGGACGCAGTCAGCCCTTCTGAACCTTCGGCCACGACGGCAGCCCTGGCGAGGCCGCTCTGGCAGGCTGCCAGCAATTCCGGAAGTTCAGCGCATCGCCGAACCACAGTGACGGGGCCGTGCAGCCGTTCCAGGCCGCCCACCACATCCTCCCGGCTTTGGCCCACAGTGACCACCGGAATGCTCATCGGGCGCCACCGGGGTTCCAGACGACCGAGATCTTTGCTTCATTTGCCTGCGCGCCCAGCAACGCCGGCATCTGCTTGTCCTCCACCAATACCATCAGAACCGTCGTCTTCGACGATCCGAGGGCCGTGGACCCCGTGGCCACTTCGGTGATCTCCGCACCGGGCAGGAGGAGCTTCGGCTCACTGAAACCGTTCTTGGCATCCGGCTGCGCCACCCAAACATCGACGCGGGCGCCGGCAACGGCTTGTGCCGGCAACGTCTGATCAATGGTGAGAGCTACAGGCTTCCGGTCCAGCCGGTCCACTTCGCCGAGGCTTGACCGCGGAACGAGCTGGTCTTTCCCAATGCGCTGCATGGCAACCACGTCCTGCGGCAACCCGTCCGCCACGGTGATGTAATGCTGCTCGGTATCTCCCAGCCTGACCTTGGCGCGCACCACGTTCTCGGGAGTGAGGCGTTCGCCCACCGCAATGCCGTCCCTGGCGGCGTAGACCTCGGTTGTCCGGTCTGCGCTGCCTACGAGAAAGACGACACCCGCTATGGATACCAGGACCAGGAGTACGCCAACCAACAGCCGGGGGTCTCTCCACGAGGGACGCTTGAGCCGTGCAGCACCGACGCTTGAATCAGGAACCATACCGTCCTCCCCCTTGGCATCCCGGACCCTCCCCACGGGGGCCGGACTCCTCATTGTTACCGGAAGGCCGATGGAACAAAAGTCATTTGGCTAAAACCTGCCAATATGTGGATAACGGGAACAAACTGCGCCACTTGATGGCAAAATGAGTCCATGCCAAGGTTTCTCACGCTCGCAGACGTCGCTGAGCAGCTTCAGATTAATTCTCCAGCCGCGTATGCCTTGGTGCGCAGCGGCGAGCTGAAGGCCATCCAGGTGGGTGGCAGGGGCCAGTGGCGGGTCGAAGAAAAGATGCTGGAGCAGTACATCCAGGAACGCTATGCCGAGGCCAGCCGCATGATCCAGGAGTCCCGCGCCAAGTCGATGTGACCGGCTAGCGCACCTTCCAGCCGCAAAAGCAGCAGGACCGACTGCGCCGCCGCTACAGACCGCCCATCTTGCGTGACCTGATCATGGCAAGCCCGGCGAAGGGTATGGCAGAGACCTGGCTCACGCCCTGGCTCCTGCGGACCTCGCCGGGCGTGACCACGGCCAGGTCGATGTAGTCACTGCCCACGCGGTCGATCACTCCTGCCAGGCGGACGAGACCTGCAGCACCGCCAACGGTCACCGCCAGCTCCGCCCTGTCGCGTGCAAGGCCACGCAAGGAATGCGCGAGCCCAATCGATCGGCGAACCGCGGAATTTTCTGCTTGCGCGTGCCGCCCCAGTCCGACATAACGCGCCACGGCCGCGTAGGGAACAAGCACTTGGCTCTGCTCATCGTCCAGGACCAGCGCATCGGCCCCGGCATGTGTGAGCTCACCGTGTACGGATTCCCCGCAGAGAAGATGGACGCCAATCCGGTAGCCCACCGATGCCCGCAGCCTGTCCTCAACCGGCAGGCTTACCAACTCGGCGCGGGCCCGCTCATTGATTTCGGCGTCCAACGACAACCGGTCAATTTCAGCAAGTTGGCTTTCGATGTCATTGAAGAGTGCATCCCAGCGCATTCCGCCAGCGTAAGTTGCCCTTCCGCCCCGGTCAACGCAGCCAGGATTTTCTCTCCAACGTCTAGACAAAAGATCGTACATCGGTCCAAACTGAATCAAACAACATCAAATGACATCAAAAGGGACGATAATGAATTGCAGGGAAGAAGCACGGTGGTCGGACATCGTGTCGGCATTTGCCTTGCTCGTGCTCGGCGTCGCACTTTGGTTCCTGGGCTCCGGACTTGTCGCCCAATGGCAGGCTTCCGCAGCGCGCAACCAGGAACCATCCGTGGAAGTCCTGTTGGCGGCCGCCGCATCAGCGGCCGGTGCCGGCATTTTGCTGTGGTGGACGTTTGCGATCGTATGCGCCGGTTCAGGAGTCCTACTCGAGCGCCTTGGCCGGCGTCGGTCCGCGGCAGCCGTGCGCAGGTTCTCTCCTGCATTCATGCAACGGGCCTTGGTTGCCGCCCTTTCGATCCAGCTCCTCGCAGGAGCGGCCGCGCAAGCCGCCGCAACCGATCCGGGGCCCGCATGGGGCCCCACACCCAGCCACTCGTCGTCGGCCCCCTTCAGCCCACCACCCACGAGCAGCATTCCAGACACGGGAGGAGGAACCGTGAAGGAACAGTCCGCAGTGGAACCGCCAGGGAGCATCGCCGCAACGGAAGGACAACCTGGGCCCCAACCGCCCGCCGCCATGCCGGCACCCGGATGGCGTCCCGCTCCTCAGGTAGTGGAACCCGGCCTGCTCGCCGCGCCAGGGAGCAGGGCAGCAAGTGGAGCTGCTCCCGGGACCGGGGCTGCAACCGTGACCGTACTGTCCGGGGACACGCTATGGGCCATCGTAGCCAACCAGCTTGGCCCCGGTGCCTCGGATGTGGACATAGCCCTCGAATGGCCGCGCTGGTACTCGGTGAACCGCGGGCAAATCGGCGGGAACCCGGATGTCCTGCTGCCAGGCCAAATCCTCCGGGCGCCACAGCCGTCGTAACTGCCTTTTTGCTACCTGGCAGTGGAACCAGCCAACTAAATGAAGGGGAATCCAATGATTGCTGTGACACCAATTCGCGCCAAGCAGGACTTGACGGCGCTTCCCGGGAACAAGACCGGTGGGCCCGGGATTGCCGCCAGCGGGACCTCGTCCGCAGGGCGTTTCCGGGGAGTACGTCCGGCACCGCTGCGACCAGTCGACGAGGCCGCGGAAGTGCGGGCCATCACCCGCGGGACCATCCAGGCCTCCATGGAGGTCCTGGCCGGAATCCGGCCCGTCCACCAGCTTGCACGCCGGCTGGATCCACGGTGCCTGTCGGCCCTTCAACACCGGGCAGCATTGATCAGGCGTGAACTGACCCGGACTGGCAATCCGGCACTGGCCCGGCTTCACCGGAATTCAGTGGTCCGCTCGGTACGCGTCTGTGAGGTGTCCGATGGAATCTACGAGGCCAGCGCCGTCGTTGTGGATGACGTGCGCGCCCGCGCCGTTGCTGTGCGCATCGAACGGAGCAAACAGGTGTGGCGGGTGGTCGAACTTGTCATCGGGTGAGAGAGCGCCCGGAGAAGCCGACAGGGCAGGGAACAAGAGGTTCCCTGCCCTGTCGGCGGATGCCAGCGCCCTTGGTAAGCCCGGCGGGCTAACGCTTCTTCTTCTTTGCGGGGCGCTTTGCTGCGTCCTGGGCGGCCGCCTTGGCCGGATTGCCGGAACGTCCGCCTGAGCGGGTTTCCACGCGTGTCTCGGTTCCGCCGCCTTCGCTGGGTGCCGTGTACTGGAGCTGGGCAGGCTTCTCGGGTGCTTCGAGACCGGCCGCCCGCAGTTGCGGATCCACGTGCTCGGTGTGGCCGCCGGAAGCATCCTGGACCACGACGTCCTGGGCGGGAGTGACTTCCACCTCGAGGTTGAAGAGGAAGCCGACGCTTTCCTCCCGGATGGCTTCCATCATGGCCTGGAACATGGCGAAGCCTTCACGCTGGTATTCCACGAGTGGATCGCGCTGAGCCATGGCCCGCAGGCCGATGCCCTCCTTGAGGTAGTCCATCTCGTAGAGGTGTTCCTGCCACTTGCGTCCTATGACCGACAGGACCACACGGCGCTCAAGTTCGCGCATGCTCTCGGAGCCAATCGCTTCCTCCCGCGCCTGGTAGACCAGGCGGGCGTCAGAGAGGATCTCCTCCTTCAGCAGCTCCACGGTAACCCGTGCCTTGCCGCCGGCTTCTTCGATGATGTCTTCCGCCGTGACACTGACGGGGTAGAGCGTCTTGAGGTTGGTCCACAGCTGGTGGAAGTCCCAGTCGTCACCGTTGCCCTCCGCCGTGGCGGCATCAATCAGGGCCACAATGGTGTCCTCGACGAAGAACTGCACCTTCTCGTGCAGGTCATCGCCCTCAAGGATGCGGCGGCGGTCGCTGTAAATGGCTTCGCGCTGGCGGTTCAGGACGTCGTCGTACTTGAGGACGTTCTTGCGCTGTTCGGCGTTGCGGCCTTCCACCTGGCCCTGGGCCGAGGCGATGGCCCGCGACACCAGCTTGGATTCCAGCGCAACGTCGTCCGGAACCGAGCTGTTCATCAGTCGTTCGGCGGCCCCAGAGTTGAAAAGCCGCATGAGGTCGTCCGTCAGGGAAAGGTAGAAACGGGATTCTCCGGGGTCACCCTGGCGGCCGGACCGGCCGCGAAGCTGGTTGTCGATGCGCCGGGACTCGTGGCGTTCGGTGCCCAGGACGTACAGGCCTCCCAGATCCAGCACTTCCTCGTGTTCGTCCTTTACGGACTGCTTGGCTGCCTCAAGGGCTGCCGGCCACGCGGCTTCGTACTCTTCGGAGTTCTCCTCCGGGTCCAGGCCGCGCTTGGCGAGCTCGGCCACTGCGGTGAATTCGGCATTGCCGCCCAGCATGATGTCAGTACCGCGGCCGGCCATGTTGGTGGCCACCGTGACGGCGCCCTTGCGGCCGGCCTGGGCAACGATGGCCGCTTCACGGGCGTGGTTCTTGGCGTTCAGGACCTCGTGGCGGATCCCTTCCTTGGCGAGCAGCTTGGAGAGGTACTCGCTCTTCTCCACGCTGGTGGTGCCCACCAGGACGGGCTGGCCTTTTTCGTGCCGCTCGGCGATGTCCTTCACGACGGCGTCGAACTTGACGACCTCATTCTTGAACACAAGGTCAGGCTGGTCGATCCGCTGCATGTCCCGGTTGGTGGGAATCGCCACGACACCGAGCTTGTAGGTGCTCATGAACTCGGCAGCTTCCGTTTCGGCGGTGCCGGTCATGCCAGACAGCTTGCCGTACATGCGGAAGTAGTTCTGGAGCGTGACGGTAGCCAGGGTCTGGTTTTCCGCCTTGATCTCGACGCCTTCCTTGGCCTCGATTGCCTGGTGCATGCCTTCGTTGTAGCGCCGCCCGGCCAGGATGCGTCCGGTGTGCTCGTCGACGATCAGCACCTCGCCGTCCAGGATGACGTAGTCCTTGTCCCGCTTGAAGAGTTCCTTGGCCTTGATGGCATTGTTCAGGAACCCGATCAGCGGGGTGTTCGCGGACTCGTACAGATTTGAGATGCCGAGGTAGTCCTCGACTTTTTCGATGCCGCTCTCCAGGACGCCCACCGTACGCTTCTTCTCGTCCACTTCGTAGTCCTTCTCGGGCTGCAGCCGGAGCACTACCTTGGCGAATTCGCTGTACCAGCGGTTGGTGTCACCCTGCGCCGGGCCGGAGATGATCAGCGGCGTACGGGCTTCGTCGATAAGGATGGAGTCCACTTCGTCGACGATGGCGAAGTGGTGGCCGCGCTGGACCAGTTCGCTCCTGTCCCACGCCATGTTGTCGCGCAGGTAGTCGAAGCCGAATTCATTGTTGGTGCCGTAGGTGATGTCCGCGGCGTACTGCTGGCGGCGTACGGCCGGATCCTGGTTGGCCAGGATGACGCCGCTGGTCAGGCCCAGGAAGCGGTACACACGGCCCATGAGTTCGGACTGGTATTCGGCGAGGTAGTCGTTCACGGTAACCACGTGGACACCCTTGCCGGAAAGCGCGTTCAGGTAAGCGGGAGCGGTCGCCACCAGGGTCTTGCCTTCACCGGTCTTCATTTCCGCGATGTTGCCCAGGTGCAGGGCGGCGCCGCCCATGAGCTGGACGTCGAAGTGTCGCATTCCGAGTGTCCGCGAGGAGGCCTCGCGGACGGCGGCGAAGGCTTCGGGAAGAAGGTCGTCGAGTTTCTCGCCATCCTGGTGCCGCTCGCGGAGGCGGTCGGTCTCCTCCCGCAGTTCCGCGTCGGTGAACGTCTTGAACGAGTCTTCGAGGGCATTGATGGAGTCGGCATAGTTCCGCAACTGCCGGAGTGTCTTTTTGTCACCCGTGCGGAGGATTTTTTCGATAAGTGATGCCACGTGAAGATGCTCCCAGTCTCATGCCGCCGAATTCTGGCGTGTTCAGTCTACGGGAGAGACACCCGGCCGTTACTCCCTTTTCCCTGAGAGCGGATAGTCCTGCAGCCGCCCAAGCTCCTGTGTCAGGCATGCGGCGAGATCTCCCGCCGGGCCGGCTTCCACGTCGGGCAGGCCAAGCCATTGGCCCATGAGCTTCAGCTCTGCAGCCAGTTCGGCGGCGGTGTCCCCGGGGGCGTCCGGCTCGGCAAAAGCGGACCTCACCAGCAGCCTGCCCCCGGCGCGGTCCGCTTTCACGTCCACCCGGGCCACAATTCTGTCCCGCAGCAGAAAAGGCAGCACGTAGTACCCGAAACGCCGTTTGGGCTCCGGGGTGTAGATCTCAATCCGGTAGTGGAAGCCGAACAGTTCCAACAGGCGCCGCCGCTCGAAGACCAGGGAGTCGAACGGGCTCAGCAGGGCCCGGCCGTTGGCGCGCCTTGGCATGGCGGCTTCCACGTGCCGGAAGACTTCGCGGTTCCAGCCGTTCACGTTGACGCGTTCCAGTCTGCCTTCCGACACCAGGTTCTCGACGGCCAGCGCGGTCGCCTTCACAGGTGTCCGGAAGTAGTCGGCGAAGCAACGGACGCTTCCGATCCCGTGCGCCATGGCCGCCGCCTCTGTCAGCCGCTGGAGCGCGGCGGCCGGATCGGACGCCGTGGCTTCGTTCGAAGAAAATGGCAGGACCTTGGCCGTCAGGGTGTACTTGCGCTCGAACTGCCCGGTCCTGGCGGCAGCTGACACTGCCCCTTCTTCGAAAAGGTGTTCCAGGACCCGTTTCACAGCGTTCCAGTTCCACCCCCAGTTCTCGGTCTGCCGTTCCTCGACGTGGCCGATCCTGGCTGTAAGTTCCGAGGCCGTCATGGGCCGGGACGTGGCGAGGACGGAAAGGATCCTGCCGGCCAGGTCGCTGCGGAGCTCCGGGTCCATGCGTGAGGCACCCACCCATGACCGCTTCTGCCATTGCAGGAGGTCACCGTAGTGCTCGGGCCGGATATAACTGGCCTCGTGCGCCCAGTACTCCACCATGCGGCGTGGCCGCTGCGCGGACATGCGGTGCAGGATTTCGCGGTCGTAATTGCCAAGGCGCGAAAAGAAGGGCAAGTAGTGACTGCGGACCAAGACGTTGACGGAATCGATTTGGACGAGCTGGAGACGGGCAAAGGTACGGCCCACCGCCCGTGCTGTCACGGGGCCGGCGGGCCGTCCTTTGTGGAGTCCCTGTGCTGCCAATGCGATGCGCCGTGCCTGGTCAAGGCTCAGCGATGCTGACATTCAGTCCTCTCACGTGGTGGTGTATTCCACCTTACGCGTTGGCGGGTGCGTCGTCGGAGCGGTACGCGAGGATCTTTTCCTCCACGACGGTGTCGCCGGGCTCGCACTCGTGGTCCAGGGTGATGACCCCGTAGGTCCAGCCACGACGGCGGTACACGACGGAGGGCGTGTTGGTGGCTTTGTCCACGAAGAGGTAGAAGTCGTGTCCCACCAGTTCCATGTTGTCCACGGCGTCATCGAGGGAGAGCGACGCCGCGGGGAAGACCTTGCGCCGGATCAGCACCGGTGAGCTTCCCGCCGGGATGTCGTTGTCAACATCATAGGGAGACTTGTTGTCGGCGGCCTGTACGGTTTCATCCCGGTGGTTTGCCTCAAGGTACAGCGGCTCGTGCGCGCTGGCGGGTTCAAGCGATGCGGTGGCCTCGCGAACGGCCTTGGGGGTGTGGCGCCCGTGGTGGACCTTCTTGCGGTCCTTGGCCCGGCGGAGCCGCTCAAGAAGTTTGTTGTAGGCGAGGTCAAAGGCAGCAAATTTGTCTGCGGCGCTCGCTTCGGCACGGATCACGGGTCCGCGGCCCAGCACTGTCACCTCTACGGTCAGCTGGTCGCCGGTTTGCCGGGCATTGGTCTCCTTGGAGACTTTCGCGTCGACACGCTGGACCTTGTCACCCAGCGATTCGATTTTTGCGATCTTTTCCCCGGCATATTCGCGGAACCGGTCTGAAACGGTCAGATTTCGTCCGCTGATCATAAACTCCATGGTGCCCTCCAAATGACTTCGGTGACACGACGGCGGCACTTCCCTGGGCCCAGCTGTCTGACAGTCGAGCCCCTCTCCGAGCCGCCATCGAAAGGTACATTCTGTTCTTGGTACCCACCTTCGACGTTAGTTCATAGCCACCTGTTATTCATCCTTTCCCGGTTTATTTTTTTCTAAGTCATGGTCGCTTCGGCGGTTCCATGCGGGCGCCGGGCGCGGGGTCCGCAGCATCCGGCGGGCGTGTCGCGGCAAGCACGACGGCGCCCCTCACCTTGGCCCCTGCCTGGTGCAAGGCACGGGCTGCTTCCCCGATCGTGGCACCCGTCGTCAGGACGTCGTCGACGATGATGCACGGCCTCCCCGCAACCGCTGGACGGGACCGGACGCCGACCCGCATGGACCCCCTGACCCGCTGGGAGCGGGCGCCCCTGCCCAGCCCCTTCTGGCCGCCGGACAGTCCTGTCCACCTGAGCGCTTGGGCCCCCGACGGCCGGACCTTTCGCAGGGCATCGACGACGGCAACGCCCGGCAGGTGCCCGGCCGCCTTCTTGAGGAGCAGGTGGACCGGGCTGAAGCCCCGGTTGACGTAGGCCGCCGTGCTGGTGGGGACGGGCACCAGCACGAACCCGTCAGCGTCCGCTGTTGCCGCCCGGACGGCCCCGGCCAAAGCCCGGGCCAGGCTTGCACCAAGCTGGTGCTGGCCGTGCCGTTTGAACGAGAGCAGGCCCTGCGCCACCTCGTCCCGGTAAACAGCGGCCGCCACGACGGGGAGCAGGATGGTCCCGGATACATCCATCAGCGCGGGGGCGCCGCCCTCAGCCCGGAACGGCTCCCTGGCCAGGTGCCGGATACGGCTGGTGCAGGCTGGGCAGAGGGCACTGTCCTCCGCACCGCAGCACACACAGTCCACCGGGACGGCCAAGGCCAGGAGTTCACCTCCGGCCCCCGCCACCCAGTCGACAAGCCGCAAAAGGGCACTCGCTTGATTCGCGCGGTGCTTTGCAGCCCACCGCGGCGGCGGATGAAGGTCCGGGTCACGCGCAGGTTCCCTGTCAGGGGACCTCGATGTTCCGGCGGGTCGTCTGGTGCCGTTCACCTTTCCACCATCACCGGTCGGTTCCGCATGGGGAAGGACCGGGCCCACCTATGTGGATACCAGGTGGGCCAGGTCCGCCCGCCCTCAGCCGGGGAACGAGGGATCCACCGGGCCCTTGATTTGCGGTGACCAGCCATTGCCCAGGCGCTGGAAAATCCCTTCGCCGGACTGCACGTAAATGTCATCGGCACCGTTGCCTGCGCTGATGGACACCACCCCTGGCCAGGGGGCAAGCTGCTGCGGCTGGCCCGAGGTCAGGGACAGCAGCTCCGGCGTAACGTTGGAGCCAGCTGCCGCTTTCATCACGGCGACCGAGGTGCTGTTGACCCAGACCCCCTGGTCGGGATCGGTGGCGGCGACCAGCGTGATGGGCGCCGTCAGTTCGCGCGGGGTGCCGTCGCCGCCGCGGATCACGCCCGTCACCTGCACTTTGGATTTTCCGTTCTGTTCGGAGATCACCAGGGCACGGACACCGTCACGCGAGATCCGGAATTCCTTCACCGTACGGCCGGCAAGCCACGACGGCGCCAACGTCACGGAGGGGACGGGTGCACCTTCAGCCACTCCACCGGGACGGAACGCCACCACTTCGGTTGCCCCGGTGGCGCCGGGGCCCGCCGTCCACACCCAGTCATTGAGGCTGAAGGACGGACGGCTGAGGGTGCTCCGTGTGGTCAGGGCGCGGGCGGGCTGGCCCGGGCTGATGCTGTACAGCGTGGTGCGTCCTTCGTTCAGGAACGCGGCAGCCTGGGACACGGGTGATTCCGCGGGGAACCGCGGGTTGAGGGCCGAGACGGACTGCATGTCGGGCAACGGGGAAACCCGGTTGTTTTCGTACCGCACCAGTTCGCCGCCGCTGATGGCAATCTGGCGGGACGGCACCGTCTTATCCAGCACCGGGGGAAGAACCGAACCGTTGTCCTCCACGCGCACCAGGTCCTGGTTGGCACGAAGCTCCACGTTGACCACATCAGGCTGGGTCCGGAACGTCAACGTCAACTGCATTTGCATGCGGAGCCGGTCTTCGGCTGATGTTTCCGTGAGCTCTTTTGCCGTCAAATCAACCTGGGCTGCTCCAGACACCACCGGCACCGATTCACGGGCCAGTTTGATCCCGGAAGGAAAGGCACTGACGACGGCGCCGCGAAGGTAGGGAGCGGGCCCGGCCAGCAGGGCACTGGTCATGGCTTTGACCGTCTTGTTCTTCAGGAACCACCGCACGTCCGGTACGGCATAGGTGAACGTCGGGTCGTAGAAGTAGATCGGGTAGGCGCCGTAGATCACCTTGAAGGTTTCCTCGGCGATGGCGGTCCCATCCGGTATCGCGGAAATCCGCCACTCGCTGTCAACCTGTGTCACGGTGACGGGAATCCGTTCCACCGTTCCCGGCGGTGACTGGGTGGCAATACCGTCGGCGTCCACGGTGTAGGCGACATCGAGCTCATAGTTGTAGACGTTTTCCGTGCCGGTCGGTACCACCCGCGCTTCCCGGTAAACCAGCGCCCGCTTGTCGGGTTTCCAGGACACCGCCGATGCCTGGGTGAGGTACTGCCGGGCCACTGCGTAGTCGTCCTCGTAGCCGCTGCCCGCCCGGTAGAAGTAGTCGATGATCGTCTCCGGTGTGGCGCCCGGTTGCGGCGCTGCAGGAAGGAACACCGGGGCACTGACATTTCCGGCGCTGCTTTCGCTGCTTTTTCCCACCGGCCCGGACGTCGGGATCCGGGCACACCCGGACAGGAGGACGATCAGCAGAACCAGGAAAGCCGCAGCGTACTGTGCGTGCCGTCCGTGCCGGGTCATGGTGTCTCCTCGGGGCCCCGGGACGGAGCGGGCTTGGCGGCATCTGTCTGCAGCACCAGCATGTTCTTGTTGTCCTGTTCTGCGGGGATGTTCCCTGGCGCGCCCGGGATGGTGACGTCCCTGGGTTCGAGCTGCACGGGTGACTCGGTGATCGCGCCATCCTGGCGCAACGGCAGGGTCAGGCGGAAGTTCGCCCCGCTGCCTTTCCGGCCCCAGGCCTGCAGCCAGCCGTGGTGCAGCTTGGTGTCCTCCATGGCGATGGACAGGCCCAGTCCGCTGCCTCCCGTCGTCCGGGCGCGGGCGGGGTCCGCCCGCCAGAACCTGTCGAAGACGCGGGCAGCTTCAGCCGGGTCCATCCCGATACCGTGGTCCCGCACGGAAACGCCAACAGCCGTCTCGTTGGCCGCGACCGTCACCGTCACCGGTTTTCCTTCGCCATGCTCCACGGCGTTCAGGATCAGGTTCCGCAGGATCCTGTCGATCCGGCGGGCATCCATTTCCACCACCATCGAGCCTTCCGGGGCCGCGAAGACGATGTCCGAGCCGTACTCGGCAGCCACGGGGGCCGCACCTTCGATGACGTGCGAAATCACATGGAGCAGGTCCTCGGGTTCAGCGTCCAGCACCGCGACGCCTGCATCGAAGCGGCTGATCTCAAGCAGGTCCGAGAGAAGGGACTGGAAACGCTCCACCTGGTTGTAGAGCAGCTCGGCCGAGCGCTTGTTGATGGGGTCGAAGTCGTCGCGCGCGTCGTACAGGACTTCGGCCGCCATGCGCACGGTGGTCAGGGGTGTCCGCAGTTCGTGCGAGACGTCCGAAACAAAGCGCTGCTGCATCTGTGAAAGGGTGGCTAGCTGGGTGATTTGTTCCTGCAGGCTGGCGGCCATGTGGTTGAAGGAGGCGCCCAGGCGGGCCACCTCGTCCTCGCCCCGGACCACCATGCGTTCCTGCAGTTGCCCGGCGGCCAGCTTTTCCGACACCATCGCGGCGTGGCTGACCGGGCTGACCACATTGCGGGTGACGTACCAGGCGACCGCGCCGATCAGGAGCACCAGGACGGCGCCGCCTGCCCAAAGGACGCTTTGGATCTCATTGAGCGTCTGCTGTGCCGTGTTCAGGTCGTAAATAAGGTAGAGCTCATAGACGGTGCCGTTAAAGGTCACTTTGTTTCCGACGGCGATTCCCGGCCGGTCTTCGGTGCCCACCGGAATAACGGTGGACGCCCAGAACTGTTCCTTGCCCGATTCCTGTACAGCCTTGCGCAGGTCCGGCGGGATGACGCTGACAGTGAGCTGGTCAGAGGCGCGGGACTCCACCCAGCGGTTGCGGGGTTTGGTCTGGTTGGGCATCGCTTCAAAAACGTAGCGCCGCTGGATGACCGATCCCCTGCCCTCGACCGCGCTGAGCGTGTCCGAAACCAAGGTGATGACGCTGGACTGGTCGGTGACCTGGGCGCCGTCGAACGTGTCCTGAACCTGCTTGACGTTGTAGCGGGTCTCCGACTCCGCCTGGGTCAACCGCTCCTGGAAGAGGTTGTTGGCAATCTGGTTGGACAGGTAGGCGCCAACCACCGCAAAGGAGGTCATGGCCAGCATCAGTGTGGTCAGGACCGTCCGGAACTGCAAGGAGCGGCGCCAACGTTTTTGCAGGGCCCTGCCGAGGTAACGCAGGCCGGGCAGGAACCGCACCACACCCGTCCGCACCAACCGGACGACGCGCAAGGCGACGATAAGGGCGCGCCGCTGCCAGATCCTTGCGCGGAACACCATGCGCGGCATGCCCGGGGGTGTGGACTCGGCAAGCCCCGGCCCGCGCTCTTCGTCGCTGCCGTTCAGCGGGGCGCCGGCTTCCGGCGCCTCCCCGGAAGCCGCAAGGCTCCGATCAGGTCCCCCGTCCTGCGCGGCGGGGTCAGACCCCTGCTTTGTAGCCGACACCACGCACCGTCAATACAACTTCCGGGGCTTCCGGGTCCTGCTCGATCTTGGACCGCAGCCGCTGGACATGGACGTTGACCAGGCGGGTATCGGCGGCGTGCCGGTAGCCCCAAACCTGCTCCAGGAGGAGTTCCCGGGTGAAGACCTGCCACGGCTTGCGGGCCAGTGCCACGAGGAGGTCGAATTCCAGCGGCGTCAGGGAGATCCGGTCGCTGCCCCTGCTGACAGTGTGGCCCGCGACGTCGATGGTGATGTCCGCGATCCGGAGCGTCTCGGGCGCCTTTTGGTCTCCGGGGCGGAGCCGGGCGCGCACGCGTGCCACCAGTTCGGCCGGTTTGAAGGGTTTGGGCACATAGTCGTCAGCACCGGATTCGAGCCCTCGGACGACGTCGGAGGTATCAGACTTGGCGGTCAGCATGACGATGGGCACATCCGATTCGGCACGGACCTGGCGGCAGACTTCAATACCGTCCATGCCGGGAAGCATGAGGTCAAGCAGGACCAGATCCGGCCGCGAAGACCGGAAGACGTCCAGCGCCTGGGCGCCGTCGGCGCAAAAGACGGGTTCGAAGCCGTCATTACGGAGGACAATTCCAATCATCTCGGCCAGCGCTTCGTCATCATCTACAACCAGAATGCGTGCCTTCATAGTTATATATTCCCTTATCGGGATGGCTTTGTCCTGTTCAGCGCCTTCCGGCATGGCGGGACACTAGGCGGTCCGACGCCGGAACTATAGTCTTGGGGTCAAGCCCTGCGCTGCCGGCGGGCACCTTTGGAGAGGGCAGCGCGCGGTATCAGGCGCAGTGGTATTGGGGGAGGAAATCAGTGTCACCACAGGAGTCGGAACCCGGCGAGCCCCGGCAGGGGCGGCCGGGCAACGGAGCAGACGACGGCGGATCGGGCGCCGGGAGCGCCAGCGGCCCCGTACCGCCGGGTTGGCAGCAGCCGTGGGAATCACCTGCGGGCGCGCAACCGCCAGCAGGGCAACAGCCGCCCGGCTGGGAGCAAGAGCCGTCATGGCACCAGCCGCCCCAGTGGCAGCAACCCCAGTGGCAACAGCCGGGACCGCCGAACCCCAGCAGCCCTTACCCGGGCCAACCACCGTACGCCGGCCAACCGTATGGGCCCCCCGGATACGGCGGCCAGCCGAATAACGGGTCCCCCTACCCCGGCATGCCCTACGGCACCCCGCCCTACGGTCAGCCGCGCTACGTCGCGCCCCCCAAACCCGGCATCATTCCCTTGCGGCCGCTGATGTTCGGCGAGATCCTGGATGGTTCTTTCCAAGCGATGCGCCGCAACGCAAAGGCCATGGTGGGCGCGGGCCTGCTGACCCAGGCCCTGGCCGCCGTCATCACCGCGGTAGTCACGGCCGTGAGTGCATCCTCGGCTGTATCGCTCGAAGGGTGGGCGCGCACTGCCACCCGGGGCGATATGGCGTCCATGGCCATCGGACTGATGGCAGGCGCCGCCGCGGTGACTGTCCTGTCCGTGTTCCTCTCCGCCGTCCTCCAGGGCGCCATGGTGGTGCCCGTGGCCCGGTCGGTCCTCAACCGCCCCACCGGCTTCCGGCGGATGATGTCCCTGGCGCGGCCCCGGATCGGCGCCCTCGTCGGATTGGCTGCGCTGCTGGTCGCGGCGGGAATTGCGGCCATGGGGCTGCTCGCCGTCATCCTGGCGCTCTTCTTCACCAACGTCCGGGGCACCGCGTCCCTCTTCGCTTTCCCCCTGGTCCTGGGCGTCGTTGCCCTCTTCGCCTGGGTGGGCATCAAGCTCATGGTGGCGCCGGCCGCCGTCGTTATCGAAGAACTTGGGGCCTTCGCCGGGCTTCGGCGGTCGTGGGAGCTGACCCGGGCCAACTGGTGGCGGATCCTGGGCATCACGTTGGTGGTATCCATCCTGGTGGGCGTGATCAGCCAGGTGGTCCTGATCCCGGTGAGCTTCCTGCCCGTGGTCCTGGCCGGCGTCGTCTCGCCGCACGGCGGCAGCGGACAGGACGCCACCCTGGCAGTGGTCCTGGGCATCGTCACCGCCCTGGTCGGCGCCTTGGTCGGCGGGGTGGGGTTCGCCTTTCAGACCTCCGTCATGGCCCTGCTCTACATGGACTTGCGGATGCGCAAGGACGGCCTTGACATCACCTTGCTGCGCCAGGCGGAGACCGGGGCGGATCCGGACGGCATCCCGGGCCGGGGCCCCCGCCCGGGCACCAACACTCCGTACCCAGGGCAGGGTGCGGCGCCGGGAGCCTGGCCCTATGGCCGCTGAGCCTCCGGTGCTTCCGGGCGCCGAAGAGGCACGGCGCTGGGCGGCGGAGGAACTGGCCAAACCGGAGTACCGGGAGGCCGCCCCATCCTGGCTTGACACCCTGTGGCGGAACTTCCTGGATTGGCTGCAATCCCTGGACGGCTCCCGGGGGGATGCGCCATCGGTCCCCGGCGTTGCCATCGCCCTTGTCATTGCCGGGATCATCGCGGCCGCCGTCATCCTGGCGCGGCCCCGCCTCAATGCCCGAACCCGGCAGCCCAAGGACGTTTTTGAGCTCGGCAACTCCCTGGCGGCCGCGGACTACCGCGCCCGCGCGGAAGCCGCCGCCGCGGCAGAGAACTGGGGGGACGCCGTCGTCGACCGCTTCCGCGCCATGGTCCGCACCGCCGAACACCGGACGATACTGGACCCGCAGCCCGGCAGGACCGCAGACGAAGTGGCACAAGCGTTGTCCGTCCAGTTCGCTGCCGAAGCCGAGCCTTTGCGGTGGGCGGCGGAAACCTTTGATGGAATCCGCTACGGAAACAGGCCTGCGGGCAGCGGGCAATACCGTGAAATGGTGGGACTCGATACCAGGCTGGAGGCCATGAAGCCCGCATCCGCCGGCTCCGCAGGCACGGTGCCGGTGCCATGACCGGGCTTCCACCAGCGAACACCGGCTACAGCAACACACCAAGCTCCGGGGCGGCCGCCGGGCAGGCGCCGCGAGGCCGCGGGCCGATCGGGTGGATCCGCAACCACCGTGGCCTGGCGGCCTCGGTTGTGCTTGCCGGTGCGGCGCTGGCACTCGTCATCGGAACGCAATTGGCCCCCAAGGGCGACACCGTTCCCCTGTCCGTCCACAATGCCGGACCCAACGGCGCCAGGGCGCTTGCGCAGATCCTCGGCCGCCACGGCGTGGACGTCCACACCCCGAACCGCTTCGATGCAGCGCTGGCCGACCTCCGGTCCAGCTCCTCACCCACGCTGCTGCTCTACGACCGGAACGGCATCCTTGGCAAACCCCAGCTTGCGGCCCTGGCCGCGGCGGCGGACCGCGTGGTGGTCATCTCCCCCAGGCTGGACACCCTCACCGCCCTCGACGTCGGCATCCACCAGGCCGGCGTCGTGCCTGACACCGTCCCGGTCCTGGACCCGAGGTGCAGCCAGGCGGACGCCAACGCCGCAGGCCAGGTCACGGGCCAGGGAGGATTCGTGTACGACGGCGGCACCACCTGTTACCGGACGGCGGGAACCGCCGGGATGCTCGCCACCAGCGGCGACCGGCGCACGGCAGTGCTGGGAAGCACGGCCGTCCTGGGGAACGACAAGCTCGACGACCTGGGCAACGCAGCCCTGGCGGTCAGGCTGCTCGGAGCATCGCCTGACCTTGTCTGGTACCTGCCCTCGCTGGAAGACGTGACGGTGACCGGCCACGGGAAGACCCTCGATGACCTGGCACCGGGTTGGGCACGCTTCCTGGGGCCTTGGCTGCTCCTGGTGGCGGTGGCGGCAATCGTGTGGCGGGGCCGGCGGCACGGGCCCTTGGTCTTCGAGCCCCTGCCCGTGGTGGTCAAGGCGGTTGAAACCGCGGAAGGACGCGCCAGGCTGTACCAGGACTCACGTGCCCTGGACCAGGCCCGGGACAACCTGCGGGCCGGCATGCTGGCGCGCATTTCAGGGAAGGTCCGGCTTGGCCCCGGCGCGGGGGCCGAGGACATCATTGCCGCAGCGGCCCGGCTCCTGGGCAGGGATCCGGCTGCCGTGCGCGTGCTGGTGAATGAACGACCGGCAACCGAAGCCCGCCTGGTGGCCTGGTCACAGGCCATGGACAAACTCGAGAAAGAGGTCATGACCCAATGAGCGAACACAGCAGCGGCCCGCAGGTCCTTAATTCGGTGGGCGGCGGCAATACAGCAGACGACGACGCTGCGAGGCAGTCGCTCCTTGCCGTCCGCCGCGAAGTGGCAAAAGCGGTGGTGGGCCAGGACGCAACGGTTACGGGCCTCCTGATCGCCCTGCTTGCGCAGGGGCATGTGCTGCTGGAGGGCGTCCCGGGCGTGGCCAAGACCCTGCTGGTCAGGGCGCTGTCCTCGGCCTTGAGCCTGGACACCAAGCGGGTGCAGTTCACCCCGGACCTGATGCCGGGCGACGTCACCGGCTCGCTGGTCTACGACGCCCATACCTCCGAGTTCAGCTTCCGGGAGGGACCGGTGTTCACCAACCTCCTGCTCGCAGACGAGATCAACAGGACCCCGCCGAAGACGCAGGCCTCACTCCTGGAGGCAATGGAGGAGCGGCAGGTGTCCGTGGACGGCCGGGCCCGGAGGCTGCCTTCACCGTTCCTGGTGGCCGCCACGCAGAATCCGGTGGAGTACGAGGGGACCTACCCGCTTCCCGAGGCACAGCTGGACCGGTTCCTGCTCAAGCTCAGCATGCCGCTGCCGCAGCGCCAGGAGGAAATCGAGGTCATCCGGCGCCATGCCGCCGGGTTTGATCCCCGCGACCTTGCTGCCGCGGGAGTGCAGGCAGTAGCCGGTGCGGCGGATCTGGAACGGGCGCGTGAGGCAGTAACAAGGGTGGCTGTCGAACCGGAAATCATCGGCTACATCGTGGACCTGGTTAGGGCCACACGGAGCGCCCCCTCATTCCAGCTCGGGGTCTCCCCGCGCGGTGCCACCGCCCTCCTCAACACCTCACGGTCCTGGGCCTGGCTCTCCGGCCGCCCCTTCGTCACCCCTGACGACGTCAAGGCGCTGGCGCTGCCCTGCCTGCGCCACCGCGTGGCCCTGCAACCTGAGGCGCAGATGGACGGCGTACGGGTGGACGATGTCCTGGGCAGCATCCTGGCGTCCGTTCCCGTTCCCCGCTGATGGCCATCTCGGGTCGCTTCGTTGCACTGGTGCTGCTTGGCGTTGTCCCGGTACTGCTCCTCCCCGGCTGGCTGACCGTCCTGGCCACCGTGTCAGTGCTGACGGCCCTGGCGTGTGCCGAACTGGTGTTCGCCGGGTCGCTGCGGCAGATCAGCGTGGTGCGCCCGGCGCCGGAAAATGTGACGCTGAACGGCCAAACGGACGCGGTGTTCACGGTCCGCAACGACGGCAACCGGGCGCTGCGGGGCACGGCCAGGGACGGTTGGCAACCTTCGGCCGGCGCCCGGAACCCGGTGCAGGACATCGACGTGCCGGCGGGCGAAAGCCGCCGCTACACCGTACGGCTTCAACCGGTCCGGCGCGGGGACCTCACAACGCAGCATGTGACCATCCGTTCCTTCGGCCCGCTTCGCCTCGCCGCCCGCCAGCGCACCATCGGGTGCCCGGGCTCGGTGCGGGTCCTGCCGCCCTTCCATTCCCGGCGGCACTTGCCCTCAAAGTTGAGGAAGCTGCGCGAACTCGACGGCAAGGCTGCCGTGCAGATCCGTGGTGCCGGCACAGAATTCGACTCCCTGCGCGATTACGTCAGGGGCGATGACGTGCGCTCGATCGACTGGCGCGCCACCGCCCGCCGTTCCGCGGTGGTGGTCCGCACGTGGCGCCCGGAGCGGGACCGGCGCGTGGTGATGGTCCTTGATACTTCCCGGACCTCCGCCGCAAGGATCGGCGACGAAACCCGCCTGGACACCGGAATGGAGGCGGCGCTCCTGTTGGGCGTATTGGCGGAGCGCGGCGGCGACCGGGTGGACTTCGTTGCGTTTGACCGGCGGACCAGGGCCCGTGCCGCGTCCGCCGGGCAGGGAAACATCCTGGGGAGGCTGGTGCAGGCCATGGCCCCGCTGGAGGCGGAGCTGATCGAGATGGACTGGCCGGCGGTCCCGGCGCAGGTCAGGGCCCTCTCCGCGCATCGTTCCCTGGTGGTCCTGCTGACGTCGCTGGACGGTGGTGCACCGGAAGAAGGCCTGCTCCCGGCCGCCGAACGCTTGGCCAGCCAGCACGTCGTGGTGGTGGCCGCCGTCCGCGACCCGCAACTGGGCACGATGCTCCGCGATCGCAGCGATGCCACCGGAGTGTTCCGGGCGGCAGCCGCGGAACGCGCCCTTCTGCAGCGGGCAGCCCTGACCGCGGAGTTGCGGCGCTATGGTGTGGAAGTGGTGGACGCCGAACCCCATGAGTTGCCGCCCCGGCTCGCGGACATGTACATCCGGCTCAAGGCTGCCGGTAGATTGTAAAACCGGCGGCAGCTGTCCGTCACCGGCAACAGGAGGTCACCATGAGCGTCCCGATCTACCAGCAGGCCTTGGGCGCAGAGTTTTCCCGCCTGCAGCCCGAATTGCAGGAGTACTTCTCACTCGCCCCTGGATCAGGGCAGTACGGCGTGGGTGAAGGAACGTTCGACGTCGTGGGCTGCCGCCAGCGGTGGCTGCGCCCATTACTGCGGCTCACCAGCGGCGAAGAAGCATTTTTCCCGGAGTACGGCGAAAACGTCCCGTTCCGGATCGAGAACCATGCGCATCAGGATCCGTTTGGCCGATCCAGCCTGACCGCACGCCGGGAAATCCGCTTCCCCGGGCGCACCCGGCTTTTCCAGGACACCACCAGCGCCACCACGCGCGGCGGCGGCACGCAGCTGGTGGACTACGTCGGCCGGTACCGGCGCCTCGTCACGGACCTGAACCTGGGCGTCACCCCGGAAGGAAGGCTGCGCGGCGTATCCGAAGTTTCGCGGCTTTTCCTCGGACCGCTCCGGTTGCCCCTCCCTCGGGCACTGGATGCGAAAGCCTACGCGGAACAGTGGTGGGACCCCTCCGAAGGCCCTCACGGGCGGCACCGTATCCAGGTGAAAGTGATCCAGCCCCAGATTGGCCTGGTCCTGGTGTACGCGGGGGCCTTCGACTACCGGCTCCGCCCCTACTCCGGCGGCAGCTCCGCCCAGAGCTACCTCCCCCGTTACGCCCAGCCGGACCGCTGGGAGAACAGGGTTTGAGTCTTATCCCAGCACCCGCTGGTTGAGCCCGTCCGCCACCTGGGTCAGCCTGCCGAGGACCGCCGTGGCCTGTGCAGGAGTGAGTCCCGCCAGTCCTGCGGAGGGCGTCACCCGCACCGCGCTGAGCAGTTGGGCGGGCAGGCCCAGCTGCCGCCAAGGACGCCATAGCGATTCCACGCCCTCGGCCACCTGCGGGAGTGTCCCCCCGGAGACTTCCAATGCACCGGCCCAGAAATGCTTGCCTGCCTCGACTGCCCCGGCGAGCTGTTCCCATTGCCGGTTGGTCAGGGCCTTCAACGGCAACGCAACGCCGTCGGCCCCCGCGGACAGGGCCAGCTCGATCGGCGCTTCGATGTCCGGGAGGGACACGACCACCTCGGCGGCTCCGGCTGCGCGGAGGGCGTCCAGGACCAGGCGCCAGGCCTCCCGCGCTTCGGAGACGGCGATCGCCCGCAGGGTCCGATACCCGCTGGCCGTGGGTATGGTGCCTGCCAGCACTGCTGTGATGGCCGGCTCGTCCACCTGGACCACCAGGCGGGTCCCTGGTACTGCTGCGGCAACCCGGCCAAGGTAGCCGCCCACCCCGGCGGCCAGGGAGGCTGCGAGGTCCCGGCGGGCGCCGTGGTCCAGCAAGGCGCGTTCACCGTTGTGCAGGTACAGGCCGGCAGCGAGGGTGAGCGGCCCCACCAGCTGGACCTTCAGTTCCCGGGCTGAGACGTCCTCGGCGCCGGCGACGTCCGCGAGGACATTCAGGTCGGTGGACAGGGCCGAAGCTGCCCGCCGCATGTCCTTGCCCGGGCGGTCAACAAGCCGCCACCCGTGGGGCTGGACATCAACGGCCAGTTCCTCAAGGAACGATGCGGTGCGGCCCAAGGCATCGGATCCAACGCCACGTTCCGGCAGTTCGGCGAGGAAAGGTAAATGCGGGCTGCCAAGTTCACCGCGGATGATCCGGGCGGCTTCGAGCGGATCCTCACCGGGCCACGGGCCCAGGCCAGTGGCCGTCACTTCCTGCGCAGCAATAACGGCCGGCTGCTGGCCGGGTCCGGGTTGGTGCTGTTCCCGGCTCACGCCAGTGCTGAGCTGTGGGGGTTGGCTTCGGCGGACGCCTGATGGTCCTCGGCGATGGCCTCATGGTGGCGGATAACCTCGCCGATGATGAAGTTCAGGAACTTTTCCGCGAACGCGGGATCGAGGTGGGCGTCCTCGGCGAGTCGCCGCAGCCGAGCGATCTGGGCAGCTTCGCGCCCGGGGTCGCCGGCGGGCAACCGGTGTGCGGCCTTCAGGAAGCCCACCTTTTGCGTGGCCTTGAAACGCTCGGCGAGCAGGTACACCAGTGTGGCGTCGATATTGTCGATGCTGGAACGGATGGACAGCAGTTCAGCCATCACCGAATTATCCACGTGGCCTGCCAGTGAACTGGCGGATGGATCAAAATCGTCTGGGCCCGGGTTGTGCTGCGTCATGGTTCCAGTCTATGGGAGCCGATGAAATCGACGCGGGTATGAAGCGCCGGTGCCGGCTGACGGCGGGCACCGGCGCCACTGGCTCCTGCCTGCGGGAGCCACAGCCAGGCTCAGATGCCCAGGAGTGCCCGGTGTTCCTCCCGGCGTTTAGCCTGTTCGGCCGGGTCCGGCACTGGCAGCGAGGCGATCAGGCGGCGTGTGTAGTCATGGCGCGGGTTGCCCATGACCTGGCTGCCGATCCCCTGCTCCACCAGCTTGCCCTTGTACAGCACGCCCACCCAGGAGGACAGGATGTCCACAACGGCAAGGTCATGGCTGATGAACAGGCAGCCGAAGCCAAACTCCTCCTGGATGTCCTTGAACAGTTCCAGGACCTTCGCCTGGACCGAAACGTCCAGGGCCGACGTCGGCTCATCCGCAATCAGCAGCCGCGGATTCAGGCTAAGTGCCCGCGCCAGCGATGCCCGCTGCCGCTGGCCGCCGGAGAGCTCGTGCGGGTACCTGCCCGCATACGACGCCGGCAGCTGCACCGATTCCAACAGCTCGCCGACGCGCTTGCGCGCCTGGGCCTCGCTTGGCCGGGTATGGATCAGCATGGGCTCCGCGATGCAATCACCGATGGTGAGCTGCGGGTTGAACGAGGCGGCCGGATCCTGGAAGACGAAGCCGATGTCCTTGCGGAGTGGTTTGAACGTGCGTTCGCGCAAGTTCAGCATTTCGTAGCCCAGGACCTTCAGGCTGCCTCCGGTGGTCCGGTTCAGCCCGGCGATGGCCCGTCCGATGGTCGTCTTGCCGGATCCAGATTCCCCCACGAGGCCGAACACCTCGCCCCTGGACAAGGTGAAGCTGACGCCGTCCACTGCCTTGAAGGCGGGTGTCCCCAGTCGTCCCGGGTATTCGATCACCAGGTTGTCGGCGGACACCAGCACTTCCCCGTCCTGGTGCGGACGTTCGGTGAGGCCGGCCGACGCCGAGTTGCGGCCCAGGTGCGGCACGGCAGCGAGGAGCTTGCGGGTGTAGTCCTGGCGGGGTTCAGCGAACAACGTCTTCGAGGTGGCCTCCTCGACGATGTCGCCCCGGTACATCACCACTACCCGGTCGGCGAGGTCGGCCACCACTCCCATGTTGTGGGTGATCAGGACGATCGAGGTGCCGTACTTGTCCCTCAGGTCCCGGAGAAGTTCGAGGATTTCCGCCTGTACCGTGACATCCAGGGCCGTGGTGGGTTCGTCGGCGACAATGAGGCCGGGATTCAGGGCCAGTGCTGCCGCGATCACCACACGCTGTTTCTGGCCGCCGGAGAATTGGTGCGGGTAGTAGCTGACGCGGTGCTCGGGGTCCGGGATTCCCACTTTGCGCAGGGCTTCGATGGCCCGTTCCTTGGCTTCCTTCGCTGATACGCGCCCGCTGCCGTCTGCCCCGGCATGGGCCCGGATCCCTTCGGCGATCTGCCATCCCACCGTGAATACCGGGTTGAGGGCGGTGGAGGGTTCCTGGAACACCATGGCCACGTCGCGTCCACGGATCTGGCGGAGCCGGCCGGGGCTCAGGCTGATGACATTGGTGCCGTTGATCAGCACGGCGCCGGAACTCATCGCTGTTTCAGGCAGCAGCCCCAGGATGGTTTTGGCGGTGACGGTCTTGCCGGAGCCGGATTCGCCCACGATGGCCAGCACTTCTCCGGCCCTGACTTCAAGGTTGACGTCCTTGACGGCATGGACGTCGCCGCCGTCGGTGGCGAAGGTGACCTGCAAGTGGTCGATCTCCAGCACCGTTTTACGGTCCTGTTCCGTGTGGTCCGAAACGGACCCAAGGTTTTCGCTCACGGGTTGCTCAATTCTGTTTCGGTGCCGGGTCCAGCTGATGCGGCAGGTGCTTTGCGGCTGATCCGCTTCCGCCCGCGCAGGCGCGGATCGTTGAGGTCGTTGATGCTTTCGCCCACGAGCGTCAGCCCCAGCACGGTCCAGACGATGGCCAGGCCGGGGAACAGCCCCGTCCACCAAATGCCGGACGTGGTGTCGGCGAGCGCCTTGTTCAGGTCGAAGCCCCATTCCGCGGCTGAGCTCGGTTCGATGCCAAAGCCCAGGAAGCCCAACCCTGCGAGGGTCAGGATTGATTCGGAGGCGTTGAGGGTGAAGATCAGCGGCAGGGTGCGGGTGGCGTTGCGGTAGATGTGCCGGGTCATGATCCGGATGTTCGAGGCGCCCACCACCTTGGCCGATTCGACGAAAGGCTCTGCCTTGAGCCTGATCGTTTCGGCCCGGATCACCCTGAAGTACTGCGGGATGAACACGACTGTGATGGAGATGGCGGCAGCCAGGATTCCGCCCAGCAGGCTGGACTGGCCCCCGCTGATGACAATGGCCATGACGATCGCGACCAGCAGGGACGGAAAGGCGTAGATGGCATCGGCGACGACCACCAGGATGCGGTCCAGCCAGCCGCCGATGTAGCCGCTCACCAGGCCGAGGATGACGCCGGCGAAGATGGAGAGGATGACGGCGACGATGATGACCAGCAGGGCGGTCTGGGTGCCCCAGATCACCCGTGACAGGACGTCATAACCGCCAACGGTGGTGCCCAGGAGGTGCTTGCCGCCGGGGGCCTGCTGGGTGGGGAAGTTGCCGTCGGCATCCGAAAGCTGCGCGAAGCCGTAGGGCGCCAGCAGCGGAGCTGCCAAGGCTGTGAGCAGGAAGATGCCTGTGAGGACGAGCCCCACGACCAGCATGAAGCGTTGCAGCCCGACGCTCTTGTTGAAGTGGGAAACAACCGGCAGCCGCCGGAAGAAGGATGCCCGCGGGTTGGCCACGGGTTCCAGGGTGGTCTCGGCAGTCATGTCAGTACCTCACGCGGGGGTCGATCAGCGCGGCGATGATGTCCACGATGAAGTTGGTGACGGCGACGATGACGGCCAGCAGCACCACGATGCCCTGGACGGCGACGAAGTCGCGCGCCGTGAGGTAGTTGGCCAGCTGGAATCCGAGGCCTTTCCACTCAAAGGTTGTTTCGGTGAGCACGGCCCCGCCGAGCAGCACTGCGATCTGCAGGCCCATGACCGTGATGATGGGGATCAGCGCCGGCTTGTAGGCGTGTTTGGTGACCAGCCGGTATTCGCTGACGCCACGTGAGCGGCCCGCCTCAATGTAGTCCTTGCCGAGCGTGCCGATGACATTGGTCCGAACCAGGCGCAGGAAGACCCCGGCCGTCAGGAGGCCAAGGGCCAGAGCCGGAAGGACGGCGTGGGACATCACGTCGCTGAGCGCAGCCATGTTTCCGCTGCGCAGGGCATCCAGCCAGTAGATGCCGGTGGGGGCTTCCAGGGCTGTGAGGGACAGTTCGGTCCTCGTCCCGGCGCGGCCGGCGACCGGCAGCCAGCCCAGCCACACGGAGAACACCAACTTGAGCAGCATGCCGGCGAAGAACACCGGGGTTGCGTAGAACAGGATGGCCAGGATCCGGAGCACGGCGTCCGGCAGGTGATCACGACGGTGCGCGGCGATCATCCCGAGCGGTATGCCCACCACCAGCGCGACGATGATGGCGTTGATGGCGAGCTCCAGGGTGGCGGAGCCATAAGTGGTCAGCATCTCGGTGACCTTGCGGTTGTCCGAGAGGGTGGTGCCGAAGTTGCCCGTGACCAGCTGCCCCAGGTATTCGAAGTACTGCAGAAGCAGTGGCCGGTCGTAGCCGGCGGTGTGGATGCGTTCTTGCAGCTGTTCCGGCGGGAGCCGGCCGCCCATGGCGGCGGTAATGGGGTCGCCGGTGATCCGCATGAGGAAGAACACCAACGTGACGAGGATGAGGATGGTAGGGAAGATCAGCAGGAAGCGGACCAGGATGTACTGGGCGAGCCCTCCCCCTGCCGCTTTTTTCTTGGTCGGAAGGAGCGCGTCCGCATCACTTGGCGGCGCGTCAATCAAAGATGTCATCGGTACCTGGATTCGTGGTGACCGGGAGCCAGCATTCCCCTCGTTGCTGACTGATGACCGGCAAAAGGCGGGACACCATTGCGGCGTCCCGCCTCCGGCCCGTCAGAGCCCGATGGGGGTTGACTGCTTACTTGGACAGCACGCCAAGGCGTGTCTTGAACGAGGGGTCGAGGGTCTTCTCGACACCCTTGACGTCAGCTCCCGCCACCAGGAGCTGCGAGCCCTGCAGGAGCGGCAGGGTGGAGAGGTCCTTCGCCACTGCCGTCTGGGCATCGCCGATCAGCTTCTGGCGTTCGGTCTTGTCCGGAGTGACCAGCTGCTTCTGGATCAGGTCCGTGACAGTCGGGTTCTCGTAGTGGTTCTTGAGGAAGTTGCCCGGGATGAAGAAGGGCGTGAGGTAGTTGTCCGCATCCGAGTAGTCCGGGAACCAGCCGAGCTGGTACACGGGGTACGCGTCAGAGGTGCGTGCCTTGGAGTACGTCACCCATTCGGTGGACTGCAGGTCCACGGTGAAGAGGCCGGACTTCTCCAACTGTTCCTTGACCATGGCGTATTCATCGCCCGAAGACTTGCCGTAGTGGTCCGGGTTGTACTGCAGCTTCACGGTCACCGGACCGGTGATCCCTGCGTCGCTGAGGACCTTCTTGGCTTTGTCCAGGCTCGGCTTGCCGCTGCCGTCCCCGTACAGGTCCTTCATGGGCTGGATTGCGCCGGGCAGCCCATCCGCCACCACGGAGTAGGCGGGAACGTAGGTTCCCTTGTACACCTGGTCCGAGATGGCTTGCCGGTCAACAATGTCCGCCATGGCCTGGCGCACGGCCAGTGCCTTGGCAAGGTTGGCTTCAGGCGTCTTGGCGCCGAACGGCATGGTGTCGAAGTTGAAGACGATGTAGCGCAGCTCGCCACCCGGGCCCTTGTAGACCTTGACCTTGGAGTCCTTGCCGAGGTCGGCGGCGTCCGTGGCGGTGAGGCTTCGGCCGGCAACGTCGATGTTGCCGCCCTGGACGTCCAGCTTCAGGTTGTTGGAGTCGGCGTAGTACTTGATCACGGCGCTGTCGTTGGCCGGCTTGCCGAGCAGTCCGTTGTAGTCGGGGTTGCTCTCGAGGCTGACGAGTTCGTTCTTCTTGTAGGAATCGATGGTGTACTGGCCGGCGAACGGCTTGGCCGCCACGATGTCTTCGTCGCTCATCACCTTATCGGCGGGGAAAACTTCCTCATCCACGATCGGACCGGTGTTGGTGCCAAGGACGCTCGGGAAGACTTGGTCGTTGGCGGCGTTCAGGGTGAACACAACAGTGGTGTCGTCCTTGACGTCGACGGACTTGAGGTTGGACAGCAGTGACGCCGGGCCGTTGGGATCGTTGATCTTGAGGACGCGGTCGTAGGAGAACTTCACGTCCGAGGCCGTCAGCGCGTGGCCGTTGGCGAACTTCAGGTTGGGCTTGAGCTTCACGGTGAACTCGGTGGGTGACGTGAAGGACGCGGACTCCGCGATGTCCGGGCTGACCTCGGCCGAACCGGGCTTCGAGTTCATCAGGAAGGGGTAGACCTGGTTCATCACCAGGAATGAGCCTGCGTCGTAGGAACCGGCGGGATCGAGGGTTACGACCTTGTCCGTGGTTCCAAAGGTAATGGCACCGCCGCCGGCACTGCCGGTGGACGTTCCCCCGCCGCCAGAGGGCCCCGTGCATGCTGTCAGGGCCAGGGCGGAGATGCCTGCCAGCGCGATGGCGCGGTGCAGGGCCGTTGTGCTCTTGATCATCTGTGAACTTCTTTCCGATGAGTACGCGCACGCCCGCGGTCACAGGTTGATAGCCCCAGACGCCGGCGTGCAGTGCTGATCCCTTGATTCAATCAGAGAGTCAGCCCTCGAGACGGCCATTTCTGTGAGTTGAAACACAATATTTTCTCAATAGTTACCCGGCAGTGCGATGCGGAATCGTGCAGGCGGCCGGCCCTGGGCACAGCAAAGGACCGCCACGGTGGAACCGCGGCGGTCCAGGGAACGGCAGGGTTACAGCGCGGCCCGCTGGAGGGACCGTGCGGCGTCGATGGTGGCCTGGCCCAGCACGCGGCTGCCCTGGTACAGCACCACGGTTTGGCCCGGGGCCACACCGCGCAACGGAGCCTCCAGCCGGACCATCAGCTGGCTGCCGGCAGCGCCGTCCCGGGCCGGCTCCATCCAGGCTGTGGCGGGTACGGGATCCCCGTGCGCACGGACCTGGGCGTGGCAGTTGAATTCCGCCCCCGAGTCCACCTCGGAAATGGGAAGGCCCGCCCAGGAGACCTTGATGCCGCGGATCTCGTCGATGGCCAGCAGGGCTTCGGGACCCACGACCACTTTGTTCTCCTTGGGCCGGATTTCCAGGACGAAGCGGGGCTTGCCGTCGGCGGCGGGGGTACCCAGTTTGAGTCCGCGCCGCTGGCCCACCGTAAAGGCGTTGGCTCCCGGGTGCTCCCCCACCTTGGCGCCGGACTCGTCCACGATGTCGCCTGTGGTCATCTCGATTTTCTCGGCGAGCCAGCCGGCGGTGTCGCCGTCCGGAATGAAGCAGATGTCGTGGCTGTCCGGCTTGTTGGCGACGGAGAGGCCCCGCCGTTCCGCTTCGGCACGGACCTCGGCTTTGGACGGGGTGTCGGCCAGGGGGAACATCGAGTGCTTGAGCTGTTCGTGGGTCAGGACCCCGAGGACGTAGCTCTGGTCCTTCGCCCAGTCGGCTGCGCGGTGGAGTTCCCGGTTGCCGTCGGCGTCCTCGATCACTTTGGCGTAGTGGCCGGTGCATACGGCGTCGAAGCCCAGGGCAATGGCTTTCTCCAGCAGGGCGGCGAACTTGATCCGTTCGTTGCACCGCATGCACGGGTTGGGGGTGCGGCCGGCGGCGTATTCGTCGATAAAGTCCTGGACGACGTCTTCCTTGAAGCGCTCGGAGAAATCCCAGACGTAGTAGGGAATGCCGAGGACGTCGCAGGCACGCCAAGCGTCCCGGGAGTCTTCGATGGTGCAACAGCCCCGGCTGCCGGTGCGGAGGGTTCCGGGCATGCGGGACAGGGCAAGGTGGACGCCGACGACGTCGTGCCCGGCCTCGACCGCGCGGGCGGCGGCAACGGCGGAATCAACTCCGCCGCTCATGGCTGCTAGTACTCGCATGCTGGCTTTCTGTTGGGGGACGCTTGCTCACCGGGGCCCGGGCGGCAAGGCCGGGCGGGCGAAACGATCTTCGCCTATCCATTCTACGGACCCGCGCAAATCGCCCCTGGCCGCCGGGACCTGACCCGGCAAACCCGCCAAGGGCACCAGCGCCCTGCGGAATCAGCTGCCGTGCAGTGCCTGCCGTGCCACGGTACCTGCGGTTTGGATGGTGGACTCGTGGCCGGCCATTCCGGCCTGGCGTGCACGTGCATAAGCCTCGGGCAGTGCCGCAAGCAGGGCATCGACGTCGGCCTCGGTGGAGGTGTGTCCCAGGCTGAACCGCTGGGCTCCCCGCGCGGTGTCCTCGTCCAGGCCCATGGCCAGCAGCACGTGGGAGGGCCGCGGGACGCCCGCGGTGCAGGCAGAGCCGGTGGACGATTCGATGCCCGCCAGGTCCAGGAGGAACAGCAGCGAATCCCCTTCGCAGCCAGGGAAAGTGAAATGCGCGTTGCCGGGCAGCCGGCCGTCACCGGGCGCACCACGGAGTACGGCTTCGGGAACCCGTTCGCGGATGCCGTCCACAAGGCGGTCACGCAGGGCAGCGATCCGCGCCGCCTCGGCGGGCAACGCAGCTGCAACGGATTCCGCAGCGGCGGCGAAGGCCGCGATGGACGCAGTGTCCAGCGTCCCGGAGCGGACGTCGCGTTCCTGGCCGCCGCCGTGCTGCACCGGCGTCAATGTGACCGAGCGGCCCAGCAGGAGCGCACCCACTCCGACAGGGCCGCCGATCTTGTGGCCGGAAACTGACATTGCGTCGAGGCCGGATTCCTTGAAATCCACGGACAGGGAACCGAATGCCTGGACGGCGTCGGAGTGGACGGGCACGCCGGCCGCGTGGGCCAGCTCCACGATGCGGCGGACGGGCTGGATGGTGCCTACTTCGTTGTTGGCCCACATCACGGTCACCAGGGCAACACTGCCGGGGTCGCGTGCCAGCTCCGCCTCCAAGGTAACCAGATCCACCACACCCTCGCGGTCCACGGGCAGCCAGGTAACAGCCGCGCCCTCGTGGCGCTCAAGCCATTCGACGGTGTCCAGCACCGCGTGATGCTCGACGGCGGAGCAGAGGATGCGGCGCCGCCTGGGGTCTTCTGCCACGCGGGACCAGTACAAGCCCTTCACCGCGAGGTTGTCCGATTCGGTGCCGCCGGAGGTGAAGATCACTTCTGACGGGTGTGCCCCGACGGCCGCGGCAATGGTCTCGCGCGCGTCTTCCACGGCGCGGCGGGCCCTGCGGCCGGAACCGTGCAGCGATGACGGGTTTCCGGTACGTGCCAGCTCACGCGTCAGTGCGGTGAGGGCCGCACCGTTGAGCGGCGTGGTGGCGGCGTGGTCGAGGTAGGCGGGCACTGTCCAATTCTAGCGCTCGCGGCCGCGGCAGCCCCGGGCACCAACCTCGGACGCCCCGATGGCGGCAGCCGTCAGCTCACCGGCCAGGTCATAGTCTCGGTCCGCCCCCGCTTCGGCTCAGGCCGACGGCGGCACCAGGGGCAGGTAGCGCGCCACATCCTTGCGGGCGGCGGCGAGTGACCCCGGATCCGGGCAGGAAACGGAGATGTAGGCCGACGAGCCAGCAGTGCCGAAGACCCTGGCAAGAACCGCGGTCGGCTTTCCGCCGTGCGCGGCAGGTTCCAGCACGAGGACCTCGACGCTCTTGCCGGGCTCTTCGACGCTGCCGCCCCACTGCAACGTTTCCGTCGTCAAATACGAGGGCTGGATGGTGGCGTCCAGGTACTGGAACAGGGCCACGGTGGACTCCCGGTCGTCCCCACGGACCAGCGGGCCCTGCCCCGTGCTGACCCGGGCCGCGACCACGCAACCGTCAGCCTTGGCGTATTGGCTTGCACCGGATACGTCCTTCGTGACCGGCTTCCACCCCGGTGCACGCTGCAGCTCGTCAGAGATGCCCACCGGAACGCCCGGCGCCAGGGTGCCCCCGGCCGCAAAGGGCAGGTCCCGGGCTGCCACTGCCGCGGCGTCGTGGCCGGGGGTGATCGTTGGGGTGGACAGGGCCGGCGTGCTTGGCGGCGTTTCCGGGGCAGCAGGGTCGCGGACACCCACGCTGCAGCCGGCCAGCAGCGCTGCCCCGAGCGCTGCCATTGCCAGCGGCACCCCCAGACGCCATCCCCGGCCCGCCGGCACGGCCGTCGTCGGAAAACCCATTTCCACCCCGCATCCCCTGCAGCCGGTGTTCGGCTGTGCATCCACGAGTCTAAACTCCGGCCGCGGGGAACCCCGGCACCCCGGGCGCTCGTTGACAACGCAGGCCGACCATCCGGGCTGGCTAGACTGGGCGGGCACTTCGCTTTCCCCGTGGCGCTTGAAGAACAGGACGATTGCTTGACCGAGAGCAGCAGCTCCCACTACCAGGTCCTCCGTGTGGCCGTCACAGCCACTGAAAAAGAGATCAAAGTGGCGTACCGGCGCGCAGCCAGGTCTGCCCACCCGGACCACGGGGGTGATGCCGCAACGTTCCGCCGGGTCACCGCTGCGTACGAGACGCTGATCGATCCGCAGCGCCGCAAGGCCTACGACCGGTCCTACGGGGCGGGCGCCGCGCCGGCCGACGCCGGCGCCCACTTCGATGCCCCCGCGGCAGGCAGCCGGGCGTCCGCCACAGTCCGCAGACCGGGCGGCGGGCGGAACACGGCCGGGGACCCTCCGGTTTACGTTCCGCCTTACGAAGGGAGCGGCGAGATCCCGCTGATTCCGTTGGAGCAGGCCGGCCAGCAGGTCCACGGGATGCCCCGGAAGAGGGGAATCTTCGGCGCCGAGGCCCGGATCCAGCGTGAAATGCGCACGGTGCAGCTCCTCTCCCGCCAGGTGCTGACGGCCATCCCCGCGGCCCGGCTCATCAACGGCCTGCAGTCGCCGGCGGACAACAGCCACATCGACCACGCCGTCCTGTCCGGCTACCGCCTCGCCTTGGTCAACTCGATGCTCCTGCCCAAGGGCGCCTATGCCTGGGACGGCCGCACCCTCAATCACGGGGGGCGTGCCGTGGCGCCCCCGCAGCTTGCCCGGGTGGTGTGGGCGATGCAGGACATCTTTCCGGAACTGAACGTCACGGGGTGGACCGTGGTGTTCAGCCCGGATGGCAACCTCCATGAGCCGGTGATCGACCATCACCGCCGCCCGGCAGGGCCCATGGAAACGGTCCAAATCGTCAACGCGGCCGGCCTGGTGCGCGGCCTGAAGGAGTTCCTTGCCGCAGGACCGGCACCCAACACCGTGAACGTGCCGGTCCTGGCCCGGCTGCTGCGCGGCATGCACTGACGGCGGTTGGCTAGGATGGGGACGTGTTCCGCATCCTCTTCCATGCCCCAGAAATACCCGGAAATACCGGCAATGCCATCCGCCTTGCCGCCATCACCGGCGCCGAACTGCACCTCGTGGAACCCCTGGGCTTCGACTTCTCCGATGCCAAACTGCGCCGTGCAGGCCTGGACTACCACGACCTCGCGGTGGTGACAGTCCACCGGAGCATCGAAGACGCCTGGGAACAGCTCAAGCCGGAGCGGGTCTACGCCTTCACCTCGGACGGTACAACCAGTTACACCGACATCCCGTACCAGCCAGGGGACGTCCTGATGTTCGGCCGCGAATCCGTGGGCCTGCCTGCGGAGCTGAAGACCGACCCCCACGTGACCGCAACAGTGCGCCTGCCCATGCTCCCGGCGCTCCGCTCCCTCAACCTCGCCAACGCCGCCTCCATTGCCGTCTACGAAGCGTGGCGCCAGCAGGGCTTCGCCGGGGCCAAGCTCTAGCACCCCGCCCGGCGGGGACAACCGGGACTGAACTCTTTTTTCGTCGATCCCATCCGGCTGCCGCACGGCTCCGAATGCCTTTTGAAACACATTCAAGCGGAGCAAGGAGCGGCAGGTGACATTACTCGAGGCGCATTCCAGGCGCGAACACCGCAACAGCCGCGGCACTGCCCGGGAATCTCCCGCCGGAGACTTATGCTTGGAAGTGATGGAAACTCCCAACGCGCCGAATCCCGAAGGCTCCGCCGCGGTGACCGATCCCCCAGCCGACATCAGCCAGCGGCTGTCGACGCTGCTTGCCGCTGTCGCCCGCGGGGACCAGGCCGCGTTTGCCGAGTTCTACCAACTCACGTCCCGCCGGGTTTTTGGCATGGCACGCCGGGTCCTGATCGACCCCGAACTCAGTGAAGACACAACGCAGGAAGTCTTCCTGCAGGTCTGGCAGAACGCGGCCAAGTTCGATCCGCAGGCCGGGAGCCCGCTGTCGTGGCTCATGACCATCTCCCACCGGCGGGCGGTGGACAAGGTCCGGTCCTCGCAATCCTCCACGGACCGTGAAGCGAAATACGGCGCCAGCACCCAGGACATCGACCACGACAGCGTCTCCGACGAAGTCGGAAGCCGGCTTGAGGCCGAGGCGGTGGTCCGCTGCCTGGAGACGCTGACCGAAACACAACAGGAATCCGTGCGCCTGGCCTACTACGGCGGCCTGACCTATCGGGAAGTCGCCGAACGGCTGAATGCCGCTGTTCCCACCATCAAGTCCCGCATCCGCGATGGACTGATCCGATTGAAGACCTGTCTGGGGGTGAGTTGAATTGAACGAAATGGACAACAGCCGCAACGACCGTTCGCGTGCCTTTGGCGACACCGTCGCCATGGACCTTGCCGCAGGCCGTGCCATCGACCTCGCCGAACTCTACGCCCTTGACGCGGTCACGGAGCACGAACGCGACGCGATTGACCACTACATGTCCACCGCACCGGAAACGGAGCGCCTCGTCTTCCTGGAGCGTGTCCGCCAGTCCCGGGAGACGCTGGCCCGCACCTTCCGCGCGGAGGAGGAGCCGCCGTCGGACCTGTTCGAACGGATTGTGGCCCAGCTTCCCGCGGGCAGCGGCCGTACCAGTGCTGACGCCGCGCCCCCGGCCGTAGGCGCGGTAAAACCGCCAGAACCAACCGACGAACTCGCCGAGGCCCGCAAGCGCAGGGCGGAGCGCCGTCCGTCCGGCACCAGGCGCTGGCTGGTGGGCGTGGCAGCCGCGGCAGCGATTGCGCTGGGCGGCGTGGGAGTGGGCGCCTACCTGGCCGACCAGAATGATCCCGTCAACCAGGTCGTGCGTGCCGGGGACCTGCGCGAGGCGTCCGTCAACGTTCAAGGCGGCGGCAAGGCGACGGTGCTGATCTCCGCGTCAGAGGATGCCGCCGTGGTGAAAATGAGCGGCGTGCCCGCTCCACCGGCGGGCAAGGTCTACCAGATGTGGCTCATTCCCAAGGACGGCTCCGCCCCGGTGTCGCAGGGCCTGATGGACGAACAGGCACTCTCCAAACCTGCCGTGGTCCAAGGTATCCATTCGGCCGCTTCGCTGGGCATCACCGTTGAACCGTCCGGCGGTTCGAAGGCGCCCACGCTGCCGACGGTTGCGGCGGCACCGCTCGGCGCCTGACCCGGCACCGGCGACCAACGCCAAAAGCCCCCCGTTCCCATGATCGGAACGGGGGGCTTCTTGCTTCCTAGAAGCCGGCGATGGTGTCCGGCCCGTTGACCGCCACCACGTGGAAGGCCTCGGCACTGCGCCCGCGCGGCATTCCTGCCCGCGCGGCGTTGGTGCGCATGCCCTGGCGCACGGTGGCTTCCATGGCCTCCACGTCGGGGTGCTGGCTGACGTGGACATGGATGGCGGCGAGTTTCGCGTCAACCTGGTCGGTGACATCGACGAAGTGGTTTTCCCGTTCACCCGGTCCCGCATAAAGCCAGAGCCACGGCAGCTTGTAGGCTTCCAGCCCGGCCTCCGCCAGCTCGGGATAGGCGAAGGGGTTCTCCAGTGCCGGGTACACGGCCCGGGTCACCGCCTCCCCCACTGCCAGGTGGTCCGGGTGGCTCTTCTGGATCCGCTGCCAGTTCCGTTCAGGGTGCATGGCGAGCACGACGTCGGGGCGGACTTCGCGGATCAGCCGCACCACGCCTTTCATCACCTCGTGGGAGGCCTCAAGGTAGCCGTCACGCTGATGGAGGTAGTGGATGTCAGTGACGCCCACCAGCTCCGCTGCCCGGCGCTGTTCGGCGTCCCGCATGGCGATGATGTCCGCGCGGTGGGCAGGATCGAAGCCGCCGGCATCGCCGTCGGTCATGATGCAGTAGCTCACCTCCACCCCCGCAGCCGTCCACGCGGCGATGGTGCCCGCTGCGCCGAAGTCGATGTCGTCGGGGTGGGCCGCAAAACAGAGCACCCGCCCAACCCGGTGTAATTCCGGGTTGAACGGGCTCCCTGCCTGCTCGCTGGAAGCAGTCAACGGATCAGCCTTTGCGCTTCTTGATCTCGGCTGCGGCCTGGGGCAGGACATCGAAGACGTCCCCGATGATGCCGAAGTCGGCGATCTCGAAGACCGGCGATTCGGCATCCTTGTTCACGGCGACGATGACCTTGGACGTCTGCATGCCGGCTTTTTGCTGGATGGCACCGGAGATGCCTGCCGAGATATACAGCTGCGGGGAAACGGTCTTGCCGGTCTGCCCCACCTGTGCGTCGTGGCTGATCCATCCGGCGTCGGTGGCTGCGCGGGAAGCTCCTACGGCGGCACCAAGGGCATCGGCCAGCTCCTCGACGGGACCGAAGTCGCCGTCCATGCCGCGGCCGCCGGCAACGACGATCCGGGCGTCGGTGAGGTCCGGGCGGCCGCTGGCCACCTTCTGCTCGCGGGCAGTGATGCGGGCAGCGTTGGCGACGGCGGGCACCTCCACGGTTGCCGTTTCGGGCGTGGTGGGTGCGGGTGCGGGTTCCGGAACCACGTTGTTGGCCTTGAGCGTGAGCACGGAAACGGCCGTCGTGGCCTTGCAGGAGGTGTTGTACGAGCCGGCCAGGACCGACTTGTGCGCGGTACCGTCCGGGTCCACGGCGACGACGTCGGTGATGACGCCGGCGTTGAGCCGGATGCCCAGCCGCGCCGCGATCTCTTTGCCTTCCGGAGAGTTGTCCAGCAGCACGATCCCGGCTCCGGCTGCCTCTGCCGCTGCGGCCAGGTAGGCTGCCTTGGGCGCTACGAGGAAGTCACCCAGGTCCTCGGCCGACGGGTGCAGGACGGTGCCCACACCGTATTCCGCCAAGGTGGCGGCGACGTCGTCGGAAAGGTCTCCGTTGACCGCGACGGCGCTCTCCCCCAGGGAACGAGCCAGGGTCAGCAGCTCCAGGCTGCTCTTCTTGAGCGAAGCTCCGGGGTTGTCGATGAATACCAGTACTTTTGCCATGTCGTTGTCCCCTTAGAGCAGCTTCTGGGCGGCCAGGAAATCAACCAGCTTGATGCCGGCGTCGCCCTCGTCGGTGATGATGGTGCCGGCAGTCCTCGGCGGCCGCTGCTCGGCGCTGGTGACGGTGGTCCACGACCCTGCAAAGCCAACCTGGGCAGGGTCCACGCCGATGTCTGCGAGGGAGAGCGTGGTGATGCTCTTGCGCTTGGCCGCGATGATGCCCTTGAAGTTGGGGTACCGGGGTTCGTTGATCTGGTCCGTGACGGACACGACCGCGGGCAGTGCTGCTTCCACGGTCTCCGATGACGTGTCGGCGTCGCGCCGGGCAGTGAGCCGGCCGCCGTCGACCTCCAGCGAGGATGCGAAGGTCACCTGCGGCAGCCCGAGCCGCTCCGCCAGCTGGGCCGGGACCAGCGAGGTCTCACCATCGGTGGACGCCATCCCGGTCAGGACCAGGTCCACGCCGCCCAGGTGCCGGACCGCCGCCGCGAGTGCCAGCGAGGTGGCAGCCGCGTCCGAGCCGGCGAGCGCGTCGTCCGTGAGGTGGACACCTTCGGTGGCGCCCATCTGCAGCGATTTCTTTACGGCGTTGACGGCCCCGGCAGGGCCCATGCTCAGGGCAATGACCTGGTTGCCGGCTTTGCTTCCGCCTCGGGCCTCGGCAAGCTGCAGGGCAGCTTCCAGGGCGTATTCGTCGAGCTCGGACAGGATGCTCTCGTCGCGGTCCGCGGTGTTGCCCTCGCCACCCAGGTGTCGGTCGAACTGGGCGTCCGGTACATGTTTGACCAGGACTACGATCTTCAATGTCTCTTCCACTGTGTTTACAGCAGCCTTCCATGCTTGTGGACAGCCAGCCGGGTGGGTCATGGCCGCGGAATGCCCGGCAGGCGGGTAGCTCCTAGCTAACCATATCGGCGCGTCCGGGCGCCCTCTTCCGTTAACGCCTGTGTCAGGTTTTCCGTTGCGCCGGACATGCCGACGGCGGCGCCCCCTGGGTGGGGACGCCGCCGTCGTGATGGCTTGGGCGTGTCAGCTGGCTGCCGCGCCGAGCGTGACGTCGAACGTCTGCTCCTTGCCGCCGCGCTGGACCGTGATCTTGACCGTGGAACCTGCCGGCTGCTCGCGGACCGCCGCGGTCAGCTGGTTCGGTTCACCGATGCTGAGGTCGTTGAACTTGGTGATGACGTCGCCGACCTTGATCCCGGCCTTCCCTGCCGGCGAACTGGCGTCAACCGTGGCTACGTCGGCGCCTACCGAGAATTCCGAGGACGCACCGGAGGTACTCTTCGCCTTGACGCTGACACCGAGCTGGCCATGGGAGGCCTTGCCGTTGTCGATGATCTCCTGCGCCACGCGCTTGGCGTTGTTGATCGGGATGCTGAACCCGACGCCGATGTTGCCGCTCTGGGACGTCGAGGTGCCGGAGCCTGCGGACGCGATGGCCACATTCACGCCGATGATCTCACCCTTGCTGTTGACGAGGGCGCCGCCGGAGTTGCCGGGATTGATCGCTGCATCGGTCTGGATGACGTTGATGGCGATGGATCCCTGGCTCGAGCTTTGCTGGCTTTGTCCGCCGCCCGGAGGCGCAAACTGGAAGCCCTGGTCACCGCCCTGGCTGTTGTCACCGCCCTGCGGGGCTGCCGACGATGCCACGCTGATGGTCCGGTTCAGCGTGGACACGATGCCATCCGTCACCGTCCCGGTCAGCCCAAGCGGTGAACCGATGGCGATGGCGGTGTCACCCACGTTGAGTTTGGAGGAATCCCCCAGGGTTGCAGGAGTGAGGCTTGAGGTGTCGTCCACCTTGATCACCGCGAGGTCGGACAAGGGGTCCGTGCCTACGAGCTTCGCGGGAAGGACCTTGCCGTCGCTGGTGCGGATTTCAAGGGTGGCGTTGGCCGTCTGGCCGTCCAGCGTGACCACGTGGGTGTTGGTGAGAATGTGTCCCTGGTCGTCAAGGACGATGCCCGAACCGGTGCCACCGGAGCTGCCGCTGGTGGCACTGATGGTAACGACACTGGGGGAAGCCTTCACCGCGGCGGCTGTAATGGCGTTGACGTCATCCTTGTTATTCACGATGACCGTTCCCGGCTGGTTGCTGCCACCCACCGCCGAGGTGCCGGAGCCGGCGTTTCCAAACAGTTCACCTGCGCCCACCGTTGCCACGCCGCCGCCCACAAGCCCAGCGGCGAGGATGCTGGCGATGAGGGTGCCGATGCCGAAGGTCGCCTTCCGGCGCGGAGCATCCTTGGGATTGGGCGCCAGGCCGACACTTGAATGCTGCATACCGGGCCCCGCGCCCTGGCCTGGCTGGCCGTTCTGCTGCTGGCCGTAGTATCCGGACTGGCCGTAGAAAGGCTGGCGCTGCGGGTAAACGGGCCTGGGAGCGCCGGGGAGCTCCTGGGTGTGGTCCTGGCGTGCTGCCTGCGGCTGGTCCAGCCGTTCCGTGGGGTCGTGCTGCTGGTCAGCGGCACCGTACTGCCCCTGCTCGTGGCCGGCATTGCCCCCGCCCCCGGACTGAGTGTCCGCCGGGCCGGCTCCGGGCTGCTGCGGGTCCTGCTGCTGCCAGGGGTTCCGGCTGCCCGCGCTGCCCTCCGGGACCGGTCCTGGCGTGTGATTCTCAGTCATGGGACTTCCTTTCATCCTTGTCCGCCATTAACTATGACCCGTCCCGCTGGAACAAGCTCGGATGTTTGCTGAAAGCTTCCTGAACGTCGTGGCGTTCCCATAGAACCCCGCAATGTGTTTCGCTGGCGGCATATTCGGCCGCATGGACTGGCTGTGGGGTGCACCATAGAATCAAGATGAATTGCCACAGCGACCTGCGGCTTCACACCAAGCGTGGGGGCGCTGCTGGATTCGACGACTGATTCGTCCCGAGTCGGTGTCAGGCGTGCTGAAGGGTTGCACATGCGGTCAAAGTTCAAACGTTTCCTCGCCGTGATCGGCCTTGCCGGGCTGCTCACGATTCCCGCCGGCGCGGCCTGGGCCGAAGACCCGGTGACCATTCCCTCCGGAACGAACATTGTTGATAATGCCAACGTCCTGGGCAGCCGGAAGGGCGAAGTCCAGGACGCCATCCAGAAGCTACTGAAAGACCACAAGTACAACCTGTACGTGGTCACGGTGAAGACCTTCACCAACCCGACCGATCCGGCCCAGTGGACCCAGAAAGTAGCTGAGCTGAGGACCATGGGCAGGGCTGACGCCGTCCTGGCAATTGCTGTTGATGACGGCAAGTTCAACTTCGTCACGAATTCGAGCAGCCCCATCCGGTCCAAGCAGGCCAACATCAGCCAAAACGCAGTCACCGCCAACCTGGCCGGGGGCAAGAAGGACTATGCGCAGGCTGCCATCGACACCGCCTCAGCAATCGGCGACGCCGCCAATGGCGGCAGCGGCAGTGTGTCTTCCGGTGACGGTGCGGGCGCCGCGGTTCTGGTTGGAGCCGGCGTCGTCGTGGCAGGCGGCGGTGCCTACCTGTACTACCGCAACCGCCGGAAGAAGGCCGCAGCCCAGGCCTCCACGGGCAGCTACGGCCCCCAAGGTGCCGAGCTGGACCCATTGGCTTCGCTGAGCGTGGACGAACTCCGCCGCAAGAGTGGCTCCCTCCTGATCGAAGCTGATGACGCCATCAAGTCCAGCGAACAGGAACTCGGCTTCGCCCAGGCGCAGTACGGCGACTCCGCCGTGGGGAACTTCACCAAAGCGCTGGAGGAAGCCAAAGCCCACATGGGCGAGTCCTTCAAATTGCAGCAGCAGCTTGATGACCACATTCCGGACACCGAAGAACAGCAACGCACCTGGCTGGGCGAGATTATCCGCCGGTCCGAGGCCGCCCTGGCCTCCCTGCAGGAGCAGAAAGCGGACTTCGACTCACTGCGTGAACTGGAAAAGAACGCGCCCCAGGCCCTCGCGGCCGTCAATGCCGGAGCCCGGGAAGCGGACGCCAAGATTTCCACGGCCGAGCAGTCGCTTGCCGAAATGCGGTCCAAGTACGCGGACAGCGCGCTGACACAGGTTTCTGACAACATCGTCCAAGCCAAGGAGCGGCTGGCCTTCGTGCAGAACGCCTCGGCAACCGCGCAGCAGAAACTGGACGGGGGCGAGCAAAGCCTCGCCGCCGTGGCAGTCCGCGCAGCCGAGGAGAGCCTGCACCAAACCAACGTCCTGCTGGACGCCATCTCCAAGCTGTCCGCGAGCCTCGATGAAGCCCGGAACAGCGTCGAAACGGCGGTGGTGGACACGGCGCAGGACCTGGCGCAGGCAAAGGCCATGATCCAGTCCGGAACCCACGCCGAGCTGGCGGGCCCCGTGGCTGCGGTGGAAGCGGCCCTTGCCCAGGTAAAGAGCGAAATCCAGGGCGGGAAGATCGATCCTGTCGCCACCCTGCAACGGGTCGAAAGCGCGCACCAGACCCTGGACCAGGCCTTGACCGGCATCCGGGACCAGCAGGAGCAGGCGCGGCGCGCCCAGGCATCCCTGCAGCAAACCATCATGTCCGCGCAAGCCCAAATCAGCGCAACCTCCGACTACATCACAGCGCGGCGCGGCGGCGTTGGCACCGAGGCGCGGACCCGACTGGCCGAATCCCAGCGCAACCTCGACTACGCCCTCTCCATCGCACGGACAGATCCGGTCACGGCCCTGACCTATGCACAGCAGGCCCACGCCCTGGCGGCGCAGGCAGCACAACTGGCCCAGGCAGACGTTGACCACTTTGACGGCTACGCCAACCAGGGCTTCGGCCGTGGCGGCATGTTCGGCGGCGGCGGTGGCGGCGGCCTGGGCGGTGCCATCCTCGGTGGCATCCTGATCAACTCCATCCTGAACGGCGGCCACGGCGGCTGGGGCGGCGGTGGCGGCTGGGGCGGGGACTCCGGCGGAGGTGGCGGCTGGGGCGGAGACTCCGGCGGCTTCGGCGGCGGAGACTTCGGCGGCGGCGACTCCGGCAGTTTCTAGACCCTCCGCCGGCCCAGACCGGAGCAATCCGGCCGGCGGACAACAGCAGTACACCACTGTGCACCGGTTCCAGTGGGTCAACACAGAGCAGGACGAAAGGCAAACACCATGGTTAAGCAGTCCATTTTCGGCCGGATCGCACAGCTGGCAAAGGCGAATATCAACTCTTTGCTGGACAACGCCGAAGATCCGCAGAAGATGCTGGACCAGATGGTCCGCGACTACACGAACAACATCGCAGAGGCCGAATCCGCCGTGGCCCAGACCATCGGCAACCTCCGGATGCTCGAGGACGACTACAACGAGGACATCAAGAACGCCCAGGACTGGGGCAACAAAGCCCTCGCCGCCTCCCGCAAGGCTGACGAATTCCGCGCCGCCGGCGATGTGGCCGACGCCGAGAAATTCGACAACCTGGCCAAGGTTGCCCTGCAGCGCCAGATGGCGGCCGAGAGTGAAGCCAAGGGCGCTGAGCCGAGCATCGCCTCCCAGCGCGAAATCGTGGACAAGCTCAAGGTGGGCTTGGACCAGATGAAGAACAAGCTCAACCAGCTGACCAGCAAGCGCAACGAACTCGTCGCCAGGTCCAAGACCGCCGCTGCCCAGTCGCAGGTGCACGACGCCATTAAGAGCATCGACATCATGGACCCCACCAGCGAAGTCGGCCGCTTCGAAGAGAAGATCCGCCGCGAGGAGGCCAAGGTCCGCGGACAGGAGGAACTTGCCGCGTCCAGCCTCGATGCACAGTTCAACCAGCTGGAAGACCTGGGAGAGCAGACGGAGATCGAAGCCAGGCTGGCAGCGCTGAAGGCCGGGGGCAAGCCTGCCCTCGGCGCTGGGAGCCAGGCGTCAACGTCCGGATCCACGGTGGACGAAGCCGACTTCGACAAGCTCTGACCTGCGGGATATCCGCTGCATGGAACAAGACAATGGCCGGGACCGGTGTCCCGGCCATTGTCTTGCCTCCAGTGTGTAGCGTGGTGGTATGGCATCCACTGAACAAACGTCCCTGGTATGGCTGCGCGACGACCTGCGCCTGGACGACAACCCGGCGCTGGACGCCGCGGCCCGCCTGGGCGGTCCCATGACGGTGGTCTATATCCTCGACGAGGAGTCCGAAGGAATACGCCCGCGGGGTGGTGCTGCCCGCTGGTGGCTGCACCATTCCCTGGTGGCCCTGGCAGCGGACCTGGAAGGCAAAGGTTCCCGGCTGGTACTGCGCCGCGGTTCCGCGGCGGGCATCATCCAGGACCTGGCTGCCCGGACCAAGGCGACGCATCTTTTGTGGAACCGGCGGTACGGCCAGCCCGAGCGGACCATTGATGCCGGGCTCAAGGACTGGGCCGGAAGCAACGGCATCGAAGCCGCCAGCTTCCAGGCGAACCTCCTCTTCGAGCCTTGGACCATTACCACGGGCGCGGGCGGCCCGTACAAGGTCTACTCCCCCTTCTGGCGGGCCTGCCTGGCCGCGGCGGACATCCGCGACCCCCTGGAGGCACCTGGGACATTGCCGGGGCCTGCTCCGTCCGGCCGCGGACTGCCCGCCTCAGACACGCTCAGCAGCTGGGCCCTCCTGCCCACTTCCCCCGACTGGAGCGGCGGCCTGGCCGAGGCCTGGGAGCCGGGCGAAAAGGGCGCAGCACACCGCCTGGAGGAGTTCCTGGACGGCCCCATCGAGGAGTACGGCACGGGCAGGAACCTTCCCGGCACCGATGGCACCAGCAGGCTGTCACCATACCTGCGGTTCGGCGAGATCAGCCCGTTCCGCGTGTGGCGCGAGATCCGCCGCCGCCACCCCCGCAAAATCCCTGCCGACGTCGGAACATTCCGCTCGGAACTGGGCTGGCGCGAGTTCAACTGGCATCTGCTGTACCACAATCCGGACCTGGCCACCCAAAACTTCCGGCCGGCGTTCGACAAGTTTCAGTGGGGGTCGCCAGGCAAACGGGAACTTGAGGCGTGGAAGCACGGAAACACGGGCTATCCCCTGGTGGACGCCGGCATGCGGCAGCTCTGGCAGACGGGCTGGATGCACAACCGCGTCCGGATGGCGGCCGCATCCTTCCTGGTCAAGAACCTCCTGACAGATTGGCGGATCGGCGAGGAATGGTTCTGGGACACCCTGGTGGACGCGGACGCCGCGAACAACCCGGCCAACTGGCAGTGGGTGGCGGGTTCCGGCGCCGATGCCTCACCGTACTACCGGATCTTTAATCCCGTCACGCAGAGCAAGAAATTCGACGCCAACGGAAGGTACCTGCGCGAGTTCATCCCCGAACTTTCGGAGCTGGACGGCAAAGCCATCCATGAACCCTGGAAGTCAGGGGTCCAGGGCTACCCGGAACCGCTCGTGGACTTGCCGGAATCGCGGGAGCGGGCGCTGAACACTTACCAGCAGCTCAAGGACTCTGAGGCTAGCGGCTGACCTTGCCCATAAGGGACGCGATGGGGCGCAGGAAGATCGGACGCGCCAGGAACCAGGCGGCCGCCATGACCGCGACCGAGGCAAGGAAGACCCAGAAGCCGAACCAGCCGTCGTCGTCGCTGACACCGTACATATGGTTCAGGTTCCGCAGCGCGCCGGTGGTGAGCACCAGGAAGACGTGGACCACGATGAAGGCGACGAAGTAGATCATCACAGGGAAGTGGACGGCACGCGCCCATTCAATCGGGTAGGCCTTGTTGAGCCTGGCTGCCTTCTTTGGCCACGCGGAGGACATCCGCAGGCCGGTGATGAATGCCAGCGGCGCCGCAATGAAAACAGTGACGAAGTAGGCCAGGAGCTGCAGCGCGTTGTAGTTGATCCAGCCATCCTCCGTGGGCCAGTCCAGCGACGCGTATTGCAGCGCGGCAGAGAGCGCGTTGGGAACGACATCCCAGCTCGTGGGGACAATGCGCATCCACTGGCCGGTGGCAAACAGCAGGACAGCGAAGACCAGCCCGTTCAGGATCCACAGGGCATCAAGGGTCAGGTGGAACCAGAGCTCCAGGCTGATCTTGGTGGGCGCATTCCTGGTACGGATCAAGCCCTTGTTGTTGCGGGTCCAATGCCCGCTGGGACGGGTGGTGGTCCGCACCTGCCATCCGGTGCGGATGATCAGGAGCAGGAAGAAACCGTTCAGGAAGTGCTGCCAGGCGAGCCACGCCGGGAACCCAACAGGGGCGGAGGCCGGCAGTTCAGATTGGCCCGGGTAATCGGCCACGAACGATGCAACGGCCGGCAGTCCCATCAGCAGCCTGGCGGCCAGCACTGCCAGGACCAGTGCCACGAGGACGGCGGGAACCGCCCAATAGAGCCGGGACCGCTTACCCGTCGCGGCGCCGGGCTTCTTCGTGGGTGTGGCCATCGAACAACATACCTCTCAAGAATGGCGTATGGCTGCCCACGGATCGTGGGGTCCTCGAAAGAGAATACTAGGAACTATGCGCATCCAGGCAAAAAGAAGGCCCCGCCGGCGTAACTGCCGGCGGGGCCTTCATAAGTTGCGGGGACAGGATTTGAACCTGTGACCTCTGGGTTATGAGCCCAGCGAGCTACCGAACTGCTCCACCCCGCGTCGCTTGATCAACACTACCCTACTTTTGCGGCGGTCCCGACCACCCTGAGCACCACCGGGGCACGCCTCCCGAAAGGCTTTGCGCTGTCGCGCGGGCAAAGCAGAAGGCCCGAACATTGTTCCCAATGATCGGGCCTTCTTCCAGTTGCGGGGACAGGATTTGAACCTGTGACCTCTGGGTTATGAGCCCAGCGAGCTACCGAACTGCTCCACCCCGCGTCGCAAGAACTACTTTACCGGGAGGTGAACCGGAGGCCAAATCGGCGGGGCGTGACGTCCGTTACGCCGGCCCGGCACCCGCGCCCGTGGAGGCTGGGATGCCGGGCCGCCGTCGTCGGACTAGCGGCTCGCTGACGGGGACGGCGTCGCCGAAGGTGAACCGGAGGCGGCCGGTGCCGGCGTCGCCTCCGGAGCCGTGACCGGAATCTTGGCTTCGGCCTCCATGGCCTTCTGCAGTGCGGCCGCGACCTTCTTCTGGGCCTCGCCGTAGGCGGCGAAGTCGCCCGCCGCAAGGGCTGTCTGGCCGGCCTGGATGGCCGAGTTGGCGTCATCCAAAGCCGCCTTCAGCTGGGCCTTGGCGTCGGCTGCCGCAGGCGTCGAAGGCGCTGCCGGCCCGGCGGGCGTTTGCCCGTTATTGGCCGAGTCTCCGGCTGCTGCCCCCGAATCGCCTCCGAAGAGCTGCTTCAGGGCTGCGTCCAGGGTGGGCGCGAAGCCCACCTTGTCACCGAATGCCACCAGCACCCGCTGCAGGGTCGGGTAGGAGGTCTCGCCCGTCGACTTGAGGTAGACGGGCTGGACATAGAGGATGCCGCCGCCCACGGGCAGGGTGAGCAGGTTGCCGTTCAGCACATCCGATGCGCCCTGCCGCAACAGGTTAAGGGCCTGCGACACGGTGGGGTCCGAGTTGAACTTATTCTGCGCCTGCCCGGGGCCGGGGACCTGGGTCTCCGGCGGAATCTGCAGCAGCCGCAGCTTGCCGTAGCCGTCAGCCTTCACCCCCGCCTGGTTGCCGGCGTCCGAGTCGGCGGCCAGGAAGCCATACAGGACGTTCCGTGCGTTTCCGTTGACAATTTGCGGAATGAACGACGACGTCAGCTGGAACGCCGGCTTCTGCTGGTCAGGCATCTGCAAGGACATGTAGAACGGCGGCTGCTTGACGTCCGTGTCCACAGTCGGATCAGCCGGAGTGCTCCACACATCGTTGTTCTTGTAGAAGCTGATGGGATCCGTCACGTGGTACTGCCCCAGGAGCTCCCGCTGGACCTTGAAGAGATCCTCCGGGTAGCGCACGTGGCTCATGAGCGCACCGGACATCTCGGAGTACGGCTTCAGCGAGGACGGGAAGACCTTCTGCCAGGCCTTGAGGACGGGGTCGGTATCGTCCCAGGCGTACAGGGTGACCGAGCCGTCGTAGGCGTCCACCGTGGCCTTGACCGAGTTCCGGATGTAGTTCACCGTGCTGTTGGGCAGCGCCACGGCGCGGCCGGAACTGGTCTGGGAATCAGCCGTCGCATCGGAGAGCTGCTTCTGCTGCGAGTAGGGGTAGTACTGGCTGGTGGTGTAGGCATCCACGATCCACTTGACCCGGCCGTCCACCAGGGCGGGGTAGGATCCGCCGTCCACCGTCAGGTACGGGGCCACCTTCTGGACGCGTTCGCGGGGGTTCCGGTCGTACAGGATTTGCGATTCGGAGTTCACCCCGTCCGAGAGCAGCAGGTCCGAGGACTGGAATTTGATGGCGTACAGGATCTTGTTGAAGAAAGAGCCGACGTTCGGGCCGCCGTTGCCCTTGAAGGTGTACTGGGTTTCGCCTTCGCCTTCCTTGCCGGACGGGCGGTCCTGTTCGCGCGGGGTGGCGCCGTCCGGAGCTCCCACGATCGAGTATTCCGGCGAGGACTCGCCGAAGTAGATCCGCGGCTCGTAGGTGGAATCACTGCCGAGGACGCCGGTGGAAGGGATGCCGGACTGCAGGAACTCAGGTTTGCCGTCCACCGTGAACTTGTTGCCCTTGGCGGCCACGACGCCATAGCCGTGCGTGTACACCACGTGCTGGTTGAGCCAGCCCTGCTGGTTGGTCTGCACGTTGGTGGGGTTCAGCTCGCGCACCGCGATCACGGTGTCCTGGATCTTGCCGTCCACCTCGTAGCGGTCCACGTTCAGGGCCTTGGGGAACTGGTAGTACGGGCGGTACTGTTCCAACTGCGCGAAGGCGTCCGAGATCAGGTTGGGGTCCAGGAGCCGGATATTGGCCGTGGTCTGCGCATCAGGTGCCAGCGCACCGGTGCTGGCCGTGTTCGTGGCGTCGTAGCGGGTTTCCTGGATGCCGTCCAGGCCGTACGCCCTGCGGGTGTTGTCGATATTGCGCTGGATGTACTGGCTTTCCAGCGTCTGTTCGGACGGACGCACCTGGAACTGCTGGATCACCCACGGGTAGACGCCGCCGGCCAGGATGGACGTAATAATCAGCATTGCCGTGCCGATCACCGGCAGTCGCCAGCGGCCGATGACGGCAGCGACGATGAACAGGACTGCCACCAGGGCGGCCGCGACGGCGAGGATGGCCTTGGTGGGGATGACGGCGTTGACATCGGTGTACAGGGCACCGGCCCAGCGGCCGCCGTTGTTCTGCACGGACGAGAAGCGGTCCAGCCAGAAGTTGACTCCCAGGAGCACCAGGAAGGCCGCACCAGTGACCGCTATATGGATTTGTGCTGCGCGGCTGGTGAAGACGCCGCGCTCCATGAGCCGGATGCTGCCGTACAGGTAGTGGGTGAGGATCCCCGCGATGCCGGCAATGACCACCACGCTGATGTGGAACCCGGTCACGAACCCCAGGAAGGGCAGGGTCATCAGGTAGAAGCTGATGTCCATGTTGAACTGCGGGTCGTTTTGCCCGAAGCCCACCTGGTTGAAGAAGAGCAGCACCTTCTGCCACTGGCTCGCCGCGGCGCTGCCCGCAAACAGGCCGAACAGGATGGGAAGCCCCACCATGACAATCCGGCGGACCGGCTCAAGCTGGGCCTGGTACCTGTTGAGGTTGTCCCGCACCTCCGAATCCGGCGCGTAGACCGGCCGGGCGTTATAGGCGATCCGGATCGCGAAGAACACAGCCGCGAACATGAGGGCGAAGCCGGCCACGAACGTGGCAATCTTGGCCAGGTTCTCCGTGATGAAGACCTCGATGAAGCCCAGCTGCCGGTACCAGAGGACGTCGGTCCAAACGTTGGCGAAGAAAATGAAGCCCACAACCACCAGGGCGACAACGATCAGGGTGGGCGTTAAGGCGCCGCGACGTGAAGGGGGTCTGCCTGTGGGCATGGTGCTGGCGGGACGGGACAAACTGGGTACCTCATAGCTGGTCGTCAGAATATTCGAAGCGTGCGAGCGACGCACCCTACCGGCCAAGAACGGCTGGTTTGGTCCGTCATCTGTGCCACGAGTGGCGGTGGAGCTTAGTTCCTGTCGGTTCTAGATGCGCCCAGTCTAGTTGTTTGCGCAGGTCGGCAGGCCGGACGTGTCCTGTCCGCTGCCTGCGGCTTCCACCGCGTGCCGGGCCTGGGACAGGTTTTCCACCCGGACCACCTGGAGTCCGTCCGGAACATGGCCGGCCACCTCGTCGCAGTTTCCGGCCGGCGCCAGGAAGAGCGTGGCGCCGGATGCGCGGGCACCGCGCATCTTCTGTGCGATCCCGCCGATAGGGCCCACCGTGCCGTCCGGGGCGATGGTGCCCGTGCCCGCGATGTGCTTGCCGCCCGTGAGGTCACCCGGCGTCACGGTATCGATAATGCCCAGCGAAAACATGAGTCCTGCGCTCGGTCCGCCCACCTTGTCCAGGGAAATCTGGACTTGGAAGGGGAAATTGAACAGGTACTTGAGCATGACGCCAAGAATGTAGCGGCCTTGGCCGTTGTCCTTGGGCGTGATGTCCAAGGTAACGGGCTGGCCTCCGCGCTCCACCGTTACCGTGGCCGGTGCACCCTTGCCTGCCGCCAGCTCATCCTGGATGACGGACAGGGACGTGATGTCCTTGCCGTTGATGGTCTTCAGGACGTCGCCTTGCTGGATCTTCCCGGCGGAAGCGGAATCCTTTGACAGGTCCGCGGCCTGGAGCTGCTGGCTGAAAGGAATCTTGAGTTCATTCAGAGCCGACGCGACGGCGTTTTCCTGCGACGTGGTCATGGCCACGGCGCTTTGCTCCTGGGCCTCTTCCTTGGTGGTACCCGTGGGGTAGATCAATTCTTCCGGGTACACGGCTTTGGAACTGTCCAGCCACGCGGAGAAAGCGCTGAGGATGCTGACGGAGCCGGTGGGACCGCCGTCAACGTACACCGTGGTCAGGTCGAGGCTTCCGGCCGCGGGATACGTTTCATGGCCGCTGACACTGATGACCGGATGCCCTTGGCTCTCCCCCAGCGTGTTGTAGGTGGGCCCGGGGGACTCGATGACATACGGCACCGGCAGGGTCCCAACAGCGATGCCAAGCCCCAGCGCCGCCAGCCCGGCAACCATCATGGTGGACAGGCGCCTGCCCGGCCGCCCGCCGTCGTCCGCAACCATGCCCCCTGCTGAGCCGCTGCCGTCCTCGCCGTCAAGGGGGCCGTTGCCCCCCGTTGGTTCCGGACCGGAGAAGGGGCGAAGCTCGGGAACGTGGTCCTCGGAGGAATGGCCGCCACGGGTTGTAGTCACCCCACCAACAGTACGCGGTGAAGATGTCCCGGGGCGCTTTGCCTAGAGCGAACGACGGCGGCGGGCGGCAGACAGCCACGCCCCACCGGGGTACCGTGAAGACTGATCAACAGTCACACCATCGATCGGCGGGACCATGACCTCCAACCCACTCAATCCGTCCAACGGCGACGACAATCCCAAGGATCCGTTGACCGAGATGCTGCAGAACCTGATGGGCGGCAAGGGGATGGAAAACTTCGACCCCGCCGAGCTCGCCAAGGCTGCCGGCCTGCCTGACGACCCCAACCTGCTGGCCCAGATGTTCTCCCAGGTGCAGGCGATGATGAGTGCGCCGTCCGAAGGACCCGTCAACTGGACTCTGGCGCACGACAACGCCCGGCGCGTCGCCGCCGGCAGTTCAGATCCCTCCGTCACCGCGCAGCAGTCCCGGGACGTCGACGAAGCACTCCGCCTGGCCGAACTGTGGTTGGACCCGGTAACGGACCTGCCCGCCACCGGGCTGATCGGCAAAGCTTGGTCCCGTGCCGAGTGGGTGGAAGCAACCCTTGGCACCTGGAAGCGGCTGACCGAACCGGTGGCCAACAGCATCGCCAATGCCCTGTCCTCGGCCATGACGGAGCAGATGCCCGAGGAGATGAAGTCCATGATGGGCGGCGCCTCCTCGATGCTGCAGAACATGGGCGGGGCCATCTTCGGCATGCAGCTGGGCCAGGCCATCGGGGCCCTGTCCAAGGATGTTGTCAGCTCCACCGACATTGGCGTCCCGCTCGCCGACCTTGAAATGGCGCTCCTGCCTGCCAACGTCGCGGCATTCGGCGAAGGCCTGTCGCTGCCCGAGAACGACATCCGGCTGTTCCTTGCCGTGCGGGAGGCCGCACACGCGCGCCTGTTCGTGCAGGTGCCGTGGTTGCGTGGCCACCTGCTGGGCGCCATCGAGGCCTACGCCCGTGGCATCCATATCGACACCTCCCGCATCGAGGAGCTCGCCCGGGACATCGACCCGAGCAACCCGGAAGGCATCCAGGAGGCCCTCTCCCAGGGCGTGTTCATGCCGCAGCGGACCCCCGCCCAGGAGCAGGCACTGGAGAAGCTCGAGACAGCGTTGGCCCTGGTGGAGGGCTGGGTGGACGAACTCACCGCTGCCGCCACCGAGAACCTGCTGCCCTCCGCCGGCGCCCTCCGGGAAACGGTGCGGCGCCGCAGGGCCACCGGCGGTCCGGCCGAACACGCATTTGCCTCCCTGGTGGGGCTGGAGCTGCGGCCCCGGCGCCTGCGCGACGCCGCGACGCTGTGGGCAACGCTGAAAGATGAGCGCGGCATTGAAGGCCGAGACGCCATTTGGCACCACCCCGACCTGCTGCCCACCGCGGAAGACCTCGATGACCCGAAGGGTTTCAGCTCCCGCCGGAAGCTCGCCGAAGCGAGCGACAGCGAGGTCGACGACGCCCTGCAGAAGTTGCTCAGCGGCGGTTTTGACGAGGCGCCCGGTGCTGACGGTGACACCGCCGCCGGCACGGACACAAATGACGGCGGCCAGGACACGGACGACGGCGGTCCGGACCAGCCGAAGAGCTGAGATTGGTTGGCGCGGCCGGGGGTTTCCCGGCCGCGCCGGTCCGTTAAGCCGGGGTGATGGGCCAGTGCGCTGAGTCCGCCTGCGCGCGGTTGGCGCCAGACGTTGAGCGGTGGGTGGTCCTAGTCGGCGTCGCCCGGCCAGGGGTTCCCGGCAGTGTTGGGCACACGGTCCGGGACGGTAGCGTCTTTGTCCAGGCCCCGTGCGGTGGCGTATGAGACACCTTCGAGGAACGCCTTCGCGCGCCCGGTGTGGGGATAGGCCTCGAGCAACCGCCAGAACGCCGCGTTGTGCGAGGCCACCAGCAGGTGCGCCAATTCGTGCAGCAGGACGTAGTCGATCACCCATTGGGGCATCGGGCGCAGTTTGTCCGACAAGCGGATGGTCCCGTCGGCGGGGGTCGCCGAACCCCACCGCGAGTTTTGGTTGCCGACCCAGCGTACCGATGTGGGCGTTGCCCGGCCGCCAAGGTATGTTTCAGACAACTGGGCGGCATGGGCGGCCAGGGCTTCGTCGGTGGCGGGACGCCGCCGGCCGGAAGCGGCGCGCCGCTCCCCCTGCTTGTGCAGCTTTGCCAGCATCCGGTGGACCCACTCACGTTCCTGGGCCGCGGTGAACCGGGCCGGAATGGCGACCACGGCGGTACCGTCTTCCCAGAATGCCGCGACGGTCCGGGTGCGGCGCGCGGACCGCCGCACCTCCACGGGGGATCCACCGGTGGTGGTCAGGACGGCGGCGGGCTGCCCGTGGCTGCCGGGCGGGCTGCCGCGCCTCACAGCACGCTGCTTTCGGCAAGGACCTTCAGGACATCCTCCCCATAGCGTTCAAGCTTGGATGGACCGATGCCGGCAAGCCCGGCAAGTTCTTCGAGGGACGCAGGCCGCGCCTCAGCTATCGCAGTGAGGGTGGCGTCGGTGAAGACGACGAACGCGGGAACGTCAGCGGACTGGGCGACGTCGCGCCGCCAGTTCCGGAGGGCGTCAAAGGTCTGTTCCTCGTAGCTGGGCGGACACGCGTTGCAGCGTCCCACCTTGCGCTCCGCCCCGGTGGACAGCATGCTGCCACAAACCCGGCAGACTGCCGGAGCGGCCGCCTTGCGGCGCGGAACCGGTCCCTTGCCGCGGGCGCTGGAGCTGGCAACGGAGTCGGGCCGCAGCCCGTCGAGGAAACGGGACGGCTTGCGGTTGGCCCGGCCGCCGGGAGTCCGCGCCGTGCTCCACGACAGCGAGAGGTGTTCACGGGCGCGGGTGATCCCGACGTAGAGCAACCGGCGCTCCTCATCGACCGATTCAGGCGAATCTGCGAAGGAAATGGGCATCAGGCCTTCGCTGAGCCCCACCAGGAACACGGCATCCCATTCCAATCCCTTGGCTGCGTGCAGGGAGGCGAGCGTCACGCCTTGCACGGTGGGGGCATGCTGGGCGAGGGACCGCTCCTGGAGTTCGTTGACGAAGTCGCCGAGCCCGAATTCCGGACCGCGGTTCTGCGCCAGTTCATCGGCCAGTGCCACCAGCGCCGCCAATGACTCCCACCGCTCGCGGAGGGCGCCACCACTGTGCGGGGCGGAATCCGTGTAGCCGAGGGAGGAAACAATGTCCCGGACCACTTGGCCCAGTGGTTCCGGGGAATCCGCTTCGCTGACGGCCCTGGTGGCGGCGCGAAGCTGGAGAATGGCGTCCCGCACCTCCTTGCGCGCGAAGAAGCGTTCGCCACCCCGCAGCTGGTAGCCGATTCCCGCAGCCGCCAGCGCCTGTTCGTAGGCCTCGGACTGGCCGTTGGTGCGGAAAAGGACCGCGACCTCGCTCGCCGGTGTCCCGGCGTCGAGCAGTGCCTTGATCTTCAGCGCCACGGTGGCGGCTTCGGCTTCGTCGTCCGTGCATTCGGTGAACTGGGGCACGGGGCCGGCGGGACGCTGGGCCACGAGTTGCAGGGGCGTGGCCCAGGCGGCGTCTGCGGCAGGGCCGCCGCTGCGCCGGCCCGCCAGCAGGTCGTTGGCCAGCTTCACAACCTGGGGTGTGGAACGGTAGTCCCGGATGAGCTTGACCACGTTGGCCTGCGGGTAGCGGGTCTTGAAGTCCAGCAGGTGACGGGGGGATGCTCCGGTAAAGGAGTAGATGGTCTGGCTGGCGTCGCCCACCACGCAGAGTTCGTCGCGGCCGCCAAGCCAGAGTTCGAGGAGCCGCTGCTGCAGCGGGGAAACGTCCTGGTATTCGTCCACCACGAAGTGCCGGTACTGCTCCCGGACCGTGGCCGCCACCTTCTCGTCCTCCTGCAGGATGCCCACCGTAATCAGCAGCACATCTTCGAAGTCGATCACGTTGCGGTCCGTCTTGACGTCCTCGTAGGACTGGAAAACGCGGGCCACCGCCGTGAGGTCGAATCCCCCGGGTGCACCGCGTCCCTGCGCGTTCTCCAGGTAATTGGCAGGCGTCAGCATGGACACCTTGGCCCATTCAATCTCCGAGGCGAGGTCGCGGATGGACGCGCGGTCGGTGCTCAGCCTCAGCCGCCGGGCGGCCTCGGCGAGGATCTGGGCCTTGTGATCCAGCAGGTTCGGCAGGGTGCCGCCCACCGCTTGCGGCCAAAAAAACTGCAGTTGGCGCAGCGCGGCGGCGTGGAAGGTCCTTGCCTGGACATTGCCCGCTCCCAGGTCCCGCAGGCGGCTGCGCATCTCGGCCGCGGCCCGGGCGGTGAAGGTCACCGCCAGCAGTCGCTGGGGCGTGTAGACCCCCGAATGGACGCCGTAGGCGATGCGGTGCGTGATGGCGCGGGTCTTGCCCGTACCCGCTCCCGCCAGGACGCACAGCGGACCGTTGAGGGTGCTGGCCACTTCACGCTGTTCGGCGTCCAGCCCCCCGAGGATCCGGTCCTCCAGGGAGGCTGCTCCGTCAAAATTCTCTGTAGTCACTTCTGCTGCTTTGTTTCTCGACTACCGCGTGCTGGAGTCTGGTGGATGGAATTACTTAGGCTCCGGCCAGGTCCCGGATCCGGCCGCCGTACCAGTGCTCAATCAGTGAGCGGGCAATCGAGAGCCTGCTGGAAATGGTGATTTCGCCACTGAGCACGGCTTCCTGGAGTTCCTCGCGGCTGAACCAGCGGGCCCTGGTGACCTCGACGCCGTCGGGCGTTGCCTGGGTGTCTTCGGTGACGGCGGTAAATCCAAGCATAAGGGAGGCAGGGAACGGCCACGACTGGGAGCCCAGATACTGGCAGGCCGAAACCCGGACCCCGACTTCCTCCTGGATCTCGCGGACGACGGCCTGCTCCAGCGATTCGCCCGGCTCAACAAAGCCGGCAAGGGTGGAGTAATTAATGGCATCCACGGGACCCCCGCCACCGAGCAGCAGCCGCCCGTCCGCGCCGACGACAGTGACGATGATCGCAGGATCGGTCCGGGGATAGTGTTCCGAGTTGTCCGCCGGGCAACGGCGGACCCAGCCGCCGGCTTCCACGACTGTAGGCGTGCCGCAGCGCGGGCAGTGTGTGTGGCCGGCGTGCCAGTTGGCGATGGCGCTGGACTCCACAAACAACGCCGTGGAGGTGGCGGTCAGGCCTGCCGCGACGTCCCTGAACCCCGCCCAGGCCGCATCCGCGGGGATGCCGGCCGTACCGGGTTCGGGCGGTTCAGGCAGGACGAACAGCAACAGCTCCGTGCCCTCCGGGAGGTCCGAACCTGGCAGTGCGGAGCCAAGGTACACCACGAGGTGCGGGGTTGCCCCGGCCCTTTCAAGCTCCGCCAAAAGTTCCCTGGCGGGGGCGAGCACCATGGTGCTTTCCTGCACCAGGCCCTGCCGGCCCGACAGGACGACGGCCAGCGCATCCGGACCGGCCAGCAGGTCATCGATCATGCCGGGCCTGATGCGGGCAGCAGATCCCCGGTCCACCAGGGCCGGCCGCACCGGGAGCAGGGTGTCCGCCAGGTGGTTCGCGGGCAACCCTGCCGGCGCAGCCTGGTGAACGGGCAGGACAGACTCCGTATGGCTCATGAGTCCACCGTACTGACTGCCCCGGACATTTCACATTTCATGGTGCGGTTTGCCGGTAGGTAACGCCCCCTGAATTCAAGCAATCTCAAGACTCGCCGCCGGCAGACCTCAGTCTGGGACAGCTGGCAATCTACCGTGGAACGGTGAGAAGAAAACCGATTGAGCTGGCGGCCATTGCAACCGCGGCAGTCCCCGGACTGACGCCGACGGCCGTTAGTTCTGCACCGGATGATCCCGCGGACTTCGACTCGGCCCTGCTCCTGGATTCAGAAGGCAAGCGCTGGCGGGTCAGGTCGCCGCGGCACGCGGAGGCCAGCGCCCGGCTGGAAACGGAGTTCCTGGTGCTGCGGGCCTTCGCTCCGGCCGTGCGGGCCGAACTGCCCTTCCTCATGCCCACGGTAGCCGGCAGCGTACGGCTGGGAACCTTAAGCACCTTCGTGTACTCGCACCTGTCGGGCACCACGCGCAGCGTTGAGGAATTGACGTCCGGTCCGGGCAGCGTCGCCCGCGAAATCGGTACCGCCCTGGCTGCCATCCACGACCTGCCCCGGTCTTTGGTGAGCAACGCCGATCTCCCCAGCTACACCCCCAACGAGTTCCGCCAACGGAGGCTGAACGAGCTGGACCAAGCAGCGACCACAGGTAAGATTCCGGCCGCGCTCCTGCGCCGCTGGGAACACGCAATGGAGGACGTGTCCCTGTGGCGGTTCAACCCCTGCGTGGTCCACGGCGACCTGCACGAAGACAACCTGCTTATCGAGTCAGGGCGGGTCACGGCGGTCACCGGCTGGACAGACCTGAGGATCGGTGACCCCGCGGACGACTTCGCCTGGCTGGTGGCTTCGAATGAGCAGGACTTCGTTGATGCAGTTCTGAAGTCCTACACCTCCGGCCGCCGCGACGCCCCGGACCAGCACCTCCTTCGCCGGGCTGCATTGTCAGCGGAGTTCGCGCTGGCACAATACCTGGTCAAGGGGCTTGCAGCTGGTGATGAGGCCATGGTCAGCGAGGCAGAAGGCATGCTGGAGAGCCTGGCCGGCGACATCGCCGAGTTTGGTGGGCAGCCCATCAGCGTCGAACCCCTTCCGGACCCCGCAAGCCGGGACAATGCGGAAGCGGCTGCACCGGCGTCCTCGGAGAGTACCGCGTCGACCGCCGTGCCCACCCCGGCACATTCCGGGTCCTCCCCCGCCGTCACGGTTGTTCCGGTCCCGGCAGAACCGGCAAAACCGGCAGCGCCCGCACAGCCCGCCGTGCATGTGACTCCCATCCCGGTGGAGGAGGCACCCGACGCCGAGGACGGGGCGTCGACGACCCAAGGACCTGATGACACCTCCACCGCCGCCATCTCGGTCATAAACGTCAAACAGGGCTGAGCCGCACCGGGACGCACGCCGGCTGCGCGCAAAGTAAACCCGCGCCTCACGTCCGGGCGAGGGCGCGCGACACTATTCCTTCCAGCTCGGCGGCCGACCCGAGGTCGTGCGGCCGCACCACGGCGTTGTCCGCCACATAGAAGAACGCAGCCCGCACGTCTTCCAGCGGAACGCCTTTCAGGCGTGCCCAGGCAAGCCGGTACACGGCAAGCTGGATCGAACGGGTCTTCAGCTGCCCGGCTGACGGGCGGCGGCCGGTCTTCCAGTCCACCAGGTCCCAGCGGCCGTCGGCGTCCTGGAAGACGGCGTCGACCCGTCCCCGGACAACTACGTCACCCACCCTTGTTTCGACCGGCACCTCAACGAAGGCCGGGGACCTGTCGGCCCATGGGGATGCCTTGAACGTGGCCACCATGTCGTCAAGGTCGTACGCAGCATCGATGTGATCGTCCGACCCCGGCGCCTCGCCGAGGTCAAGCATCCCCGCGGTTCCGAAGTACTCCTCCACCCAGGCATGGAAGGCCGTGCCCTTTCGCGCCGACATGCCCGGTTCGCGGGGAACCGGCCTGCGCAGCCGCCCTACCACTGCTTCAGGGTCCTCCCCGAGGTCCACGAGGGTGGAGGCGGAGATGTGGGTAGGCAGGTGAACCTCCTGGCCGCCCGACCTTCTGGCCCTGCGTTCCAGCAACAGCGCAGCTTCCCTCGCCCAGCCGGCGGCCGCTCCCGTGAGCAGCGGCCCCCCGCCGTTCCGGGGCACGCCCGCTCCGCTGGATTTCCCGGACGCCTCCGGCAGCTCCACGCCGGCCTCCAGCAGGCCCAACACCCGCCCGGCCGCAGCTTCCATGGCTGCCCTGCGGCCACGTGACATGCGGAGCCGCGCACCGGTCCGCGGGTCCGTCGGACCCTCCAGCGGGTCATAGGGCCACACCGCTTCTTCTGTCTCCAGCGTCAGCGGGCTTTCTTCCGGAAGGGCAGCCTCTTCCAAGGACAACCGATGGATCACAGCGGCAGCCTGAAGTTCGTTGCCGGCCGGCTGGGTCAGTGGTGCAAGCTCCGCCAGGAAGGGGGACATCTCGGCCCGGCCGGCGCGAGAACCCACCCAGGCGGCGCTCGATACCCACAGCACATGCTTGGCCCTTGTGTAGGCAACGTAGGCAAGCCGTCGTTCTTCTTCTTCCCCGTGGGCCTGCACCGCCGCCTTGAAATCTTTCTCAGCATCCAGCCACCCCTTTTGGTCCGGTTGTTCCACGTCCCACTGGGGAAGGTCCGCCCGGTCTCCGCGCAAAGGCCAGGGAAGGGCAGCCGACCCGCTGCTCCAGCGGGAATCCCTGTCGCTTGGGAAGGCTCCCGCGTTCAGCCCGGGCACGAAGACAACGTCCCATTCCAGGCCCTTGGACGCATGGACGGTCAACAGCTGGACTGCTTCCCGGTTCACGTCGCTGGCAGGTGCTTCCAGGCCGTTCTCCTCAGCGGACGGCAGCCTCCAGCCATGACAGGAAGGCGAGGATATCCACCCGTTGGGAGGTTCGGAGGAATCCCGCCGCGGCGTCCTGGAAGGCGTCGAGGTTACGCCGCGCCTGATGGATGCTGATCCCGGGCCGTGCCGCCACCTCGATATCCAGGAGCATGGCCCGTTCCACTTCACCCAGGAGGGTGGTGAGGTCATCGCCAAGGTAACCGCGCAATTGGCGCAGTTCCGCCGACAACCGGGCAAGACGCGTGCGGGCCGGCGCACCAAGGGTCCGTCCGTTCGACGACGTCCATCCGTCGCGCGGCAGGAAGTCCAGGGCTTCCACGAGGCTGGCGCCGTCCGTGAGGTCACTTTCCAGGACCGGCCCCTCACCGGCGTCGCTGTCGGTGTCGGGGTCCTCGGGGTCAAAACCGGCGGAGGCTTTGCCCCGGTTTCGCGCCAGTTGGCTGGACCAGTCCCGCAGCGCCATCAGGTCCGCGGGACCTATGCGCCACCGTGCACCGGCCAGGAGCCGCATGAGGGCATCGGAACGGCCCGGGTCCGCAAGGACTCGCAGGGTGGCGACGAGGTCTACGATCTCGGGGGTGTCCAGGAGCCCGCCAAGGCCCACGATTTCGTAGGCGATGCCACGGGCCTCGAATTGCCGGCGGATGGTTTCCATCTGGGCGCGCCTGCGGCACAGCACGGCCAAGGCAGGGGCAACGGCGGTTCCGTCCGCCGTGGCTTCGAAGTCTGTGACCTTGTACCTCAGGACGTCCTCGGCCAGCGCGGCGGCCTCCTCGACGTCGCTGGCGAAGCGTCCCAGCACCACTGCTCCATCGACAGCGTGGGGGCTGGGTTGCAGCGGGGGCACTTCGGCCACGGCCGCCGTCGCTCCTGCCGGCCCGCGCCTGGCGGCCGACAGGCCAAGGGACTGGGACATGACGTTTGCGGCAGCGAGGATGGAGCGGCCGTTCCGCCAGGCTGTGGTCAAGTAAGAGGTTGGGGCGGGCGCCCAGCCCGACCCCGTGCCGGTTTCAGCGGTCCGGACGGGAAATTCACGGACGAAGTGGAACAACTGCCCGGCGGAAGCGCCGCGGAACCCGTAAATCGACTGGTTGGGGTCGCCCACTGCCGTGACCGCATGGCCGCCGCCGAAAAGGCGGGAAAAAAGTACCAGTTGCGCGTACGACGTGTCCTGGAACTCGTCGAGCAGGACAACCTTGTACCGCTGCCGCTCCATCGCGGCCGCCAGGGGAACCTCCTGCGCCACTTTCGCGGCGAGAGCCACGAGGTCCCCGAAATCGAGGGCGCCGCGGGCACGTTTCGCCGCAGCGTAGCGGCCCACCATATCAGCGACGCTCGCCCTGGTCCGCAGCATTCCGGCAAGCTCCGCCGCTGCCTGCGGCGGGTTCTTCTTCTTGTCTGCCAGATACGGCAGGGACTCGAATTCCGAGAGGCGCGCCATCAACCAGGCTTCGACGTCCTCGGGTTCCTGGAGGTGTTCGGCGCACTCCCCCGCCAGTTGGATCACGGCCTTCACCAGGGTGGACTTCGCCGCCCGGAAGTGGGCGTATTCGCCGTCGTAGGCCTCAACCACCTCACTCGCCAACTGCCATGCCTGCGCGCCGCCAAGCAATACCACATCGCGTTCCACACCCAGCCGGAGGCCGTAGTCCGAGACGATGCCGCTGGCGAAGGAATGGTACGTGGACACCTTGGGTTCCAGTGCGTCGCTGCTGAGCAGGCCCTCCGGAAACATCCCGCCGCCGGCGTCCTTTGCGGCAAGCCGCTGCAGGGCCAGCAGCTTCGACCGGATCCGGCTGGCGAGCTCGCCGGCAGCCTTCCGGGTGAACGTCACCCCCAGGACTTCCTCGGGCGTCACCCAGCCGTTGGCCACCAGCCATACCACCCTGTCCGCCATGGTGGCGGTCTTTCCCGAACCCGCCCCCGCGATCACCAGCCGGGGCGACAGGGGGGAAGAGATGATGGCCGACTGCTCCGGCGTCGGGATGTTCTTTTCGCCGAGCAGCACGGACAGCTCTTCGGGACTGAAACGGGATGTGGCGGCCTCCCCTGCAGTCAGGACCTCCATCGGGTGGCTCATTCGGTAACCTGCCTTCCACGGGCACACAGCGGACATACTTCGGGAAGCCGGCAGCCATGGCCGCCGTGGCTGCCCTTGGCCGGATCGTGCCGTGCGACGAATTCGCTGCCACCCATCACGGCGGCCGCATCCTTGACCATGTCCAACGCCCAGTTTTCCTGCGGGTCCAGAGGCTCCTGCTGCTGGATGGACGGGTTCTTGGCCCCGGTGCCGAGCTGCGCCAGGATGGCACCGCCGGACAAGCCGTTCCCCTGCGGGCCGGCCTCGAAACCGCCGGCGACCACCGCTGCCTGGTATGCACCAAGCTGTGGATGGCTGGAGAGCTCACCCTTGCCGGGCTGCCTCTTGCCGGTCTTGAGGTCCACCACCACCAGGCGGCCCTCGCCGTCGACCTCCAGCCGGTCAACCTGCCCGCGGAGCACTGCATCGCGCGGCGCCGCTGCGTCCACCACCACGTCCCCTAGGGCAACATCGAAGTCCTTTTCCACGCCCAGCAGGCTGCGGCCTTCAGCCCTCATGGCCACCACATACTGCGCCAACTTCCGCACCATGGACTCGGCGCGCTGAAAATCCAGCCGCCCTTCCCAGTTATCCTTCATCCCCAGCGCCGGCCAACGGCGCACCAGCTCCGCAACGTACTCGGAGCCGGACGCTTCCGGCATGTCCTGGGCGATCGCGTGCACAAGGGTGCCAAGGCTGCGGGCAAAGTCGGTGGCCGCCTCGCCGCCCGCCGCCTGGACGAACCAGTCCAGGGGCGACTTCTGCACGGTCTCCACCTTGGACGGGGACACGAACACGGTGGACCCCGGCGGCACCACGGCCTCGGCGGAGCTCAGCGGAGCCAGCCCCCACCAGGTGTCCGGGTGGGCACCGGCGACCGCAGGTTCGGCGGCGGCCAGGCGTGCCAGCACTTTGGCCGCCTCCTCCCTGTGCGCGGGATCCGCAGCATCCGATTGGGCATATTGCCGGAGTTCGGCGACCAGGGCACGCAGGGTCATGGGCCGCTCGACCTGGGTGAAAACGCGCCCCTCCTGCCCCGGTTCCAGTGGTGCGACGAAGTCCAGGAAGGATGACGGTTGGTCGTCTTCCGATGAGACGGCGGTGCACACCAGGAGTTCGCGTGCCCGCGATACCGCCGTGGAGAAACTGCGCAGTTCGTCATAGCGGATATCCCTCAACCGGCTCAACGGATCCCGTTGGAGCGCATACTCCGGTCCGTGTTCCACGGCGTCGGCGTACAGGGTGCTGCCGAGCAGTTCGCCGCGGAGCCTGGTATTGGGCCACACACCCTCCTGCAGCCCCGCAATGATGACGACCGGCCATTCGCGGCCCGCGGCGCTGGCCGGCGTCATCAGTTCAACGGCGTCATCCAGCTGGGCGCGGGCAGCGAGGGTGTCCATGGGAAGCTCCTGGTTCAGCAGGTATTCCAGGAACTGCTCAGGGCCCGCGCCGGGCATCTGGTCCACATACCGCTCAGCGGTGTGGAAGAGGGCCATCATCGCGTCGAGGTCGCGGTCCGCCCGGGCCCCGTGCGGACCGCCCGACAAGGCAGTTGACGTCCAAGCGGGGGCGAGGCCGGTGGAGTTCCACAGAGCCCACAACACTGATTCGGCATTGGCGCCGGGCAGGGCGGCTGCCGCGCGGCCGGCCTGGATCATCCTCGCGGTTCGCCGCGCTGCCCGGCCTTCAAGGCCCAAGGCGCCGAGCGCCCCGGGCTCGAGCAGTGCCTCGACCAGGAGGACATCGCTGGCTCGCCCGCCGCCACCGAGGAGTTCCTCCCGGCGGAGCGATTGCCGGAGCCGGCGGAGCTCGATGGATGTGGCCCCTCCGATCCGCGACGTCAGGAGGGCCACGGCGGCTTCCGGCGTCAGGAGGTCCGGATCCAAGGCAATGGCGAAGGCATCCAGGAGCGGCCGGACCGCTACCTCGTCCCGGACCGCGGATTCAGCCACGGGGACCCGGACCGGGATGCCCTGCCCGGAAAGGTACCGCTGCAGCTCGCTGACCTGGCCGCCGTTGCGGACAATCACCGCCATGTCGCCAAGTCCGCGGTTGTGGTTGATGTGCTGGTCAAGGATTCTCTGGGCAACATAGCGCAGTTCATGGACTGGTGTGGGGACCAGGTGGGCCTCGACACGGCCGGCCGGGACGTTGTCTTCGTCGTGCGCCGGGCCATCGTTCCGGGCCGTCCGGCCGATTGGCTCCAGCCGCCGCGCCAACTGGCCGCCGGCACGTTGCGAGATGCGGCCGGCAACACTGAGCCACGACTCGGCGACGGCGGGGGCCAGGCCGTGCGCGTAACGGAGCGGACGTTCCAGGACGGGATCCTGGGCGGCCAGGAGCCGCGGCAGTTCAGCAACGAGGTCCGGCCTGGCGCCACGGAATCCCTGGACTACGGTGTCCGGAGACGACGTCACGTAGCAGTCGCTGCCGGCCCCGATATCGGCCAACAGTTCAAAGATTGCGGGGTTGGCCTCCTGGATATCGTCCACCAGGACCACCTGCAGGCGGTCACGCTCGGCCGCGAGGAAATCGGGGGCGTCCTGGAAGATCTGGCGGGCGGCTGTGATGATACCGGCGGGGTCGAACGCTTCCGGCATTCGCAGGTCCAGGACGTCCCGGTACTCCGCGTAGAGCGCTGCAGCCGCTTTCCAGTCCGGACGACCGCACTGGTCCGCCAACCGGGAGAGGTCCTCGGCCGTGCGGCCGGATTCAATGACGCGGTCAAAGAGTAGCCGCACCTCCTGGCGGAAACCGCGGGTTTCCAGTGCCCGGTCGAGATCGGCCGGCCACGGCAGCTCAAGGCCGGGGATCCTGTGTCCTTCCAGGAGCTCCTTGATAATCAGGTCCTGCTCCGGACCGGACAGGAGCCGGGGTGGCCTCGAGAGCTGGATGACGCCCTCGGCCTTGGCCCGCCGGATGAGGTCGAATGCATAGGACGCCCAGGTCCTGGCGGGAGTGGTGCTGAGGCTACGGTCCAGGCGGGCGGTGAAGCGGTCCCGCAGGAAGTCTGCGGCAAGGCGGGTGGGCGCCAGGATCAGCATGCGTTCCGGATCCACCCCGTCGCGGAAGACGCGCTGGACGGCTGCCTCCACCAGGACGGTGGTCTTTCCCGTGCCCGGTGCACCGGGTACCAGGACTGGCCCTGAACCCTGCGCAACATCCACCGCTGCCTGCTGGTCCGGCGTGAGCTGGATTGCTTCCGCATGCGCCCGGCGGGGCGGGAGCAGCCGAAGAGCAGGGGTACCGGAAAATGCACCCTCGCGGGCCTCCTGCCTTTCCTGCCGCGGGGCCAAGGGGCCGTTCAAGGGGATTGTTACTGTCACAAACTCATTCCATCATCAACCACCGACAATCTCCGGAGCCTGCGCTCCAACTCCCCGGCGGCGGCATCGATCCGCTCAAAATCCTCGTCGGTGGGGGCCCAACGTGCCGCAGCCAAATCCACGCGCCACCGTCCTTCCCCTGTCCGGAGGTACGCCGCATGGTCTCCCTTCAGCGGGGTTCCCTCCTCGAGGTAGCGGTACAAAGCCTCGGCTTCGTGGCCTTCGGGGGCATGCCCGCTCGCTTTCAGGACGCGCCACCAGGGCACACCGCTTCCGAAGTGGCTCATCACCGAGCCCACCTGCCGGGGCCCACCGGACCCCAGGAGCTCGGCGACATCCCCGTACGACACTGCGGATCCCGGCGAAACCAGCCTGACAACGGCGAGGACCGCCTGGACATACTCTTTCCGCATTGATCCAATGTAGCGGCAGTGGCGTTCCACTAAATTGTCGGCGGGTCCCCTTAGCGTTGAACCATGAGCTCCTGGCATACCCTCCCCCGCGCAGCATTTGACCTTGAAACCACCGGCCGTAATTCGCGTGCGGCCAGGATCGTCACGGCGTCGATCACCGTGGTGGACCAAGAAGGCGGGGTCATCAAGGAGCACGAGTGGCTGGCGGACCCGGGTGTGGAGATTCCCACGGAGGCCAGTGATGTCCACGGCATCACCACCGAGCAGGCGAGGCGGGACGGCCGGCCGGCCCATGAGGTGACGCGGGAGGTCGCCGCCGTCCTGCAGGAACTCTTTGACTCGGAAATCCCGGTCATCGCGTTCAATGCCAGCTACGACTTTACGGTCCTCGCTGCGGAGTCGGCGCGGTACGGGGTGCCGCAACTCCACCGCTTCCCCATCCTGGACCCATACATCATGAACAAGCAGGTGGACCGGTACCGCAAGGGCAAGCGGACGCTCACCGCCCTCTGCGAGGAATACGGTGTGAACCTGGACAATGCTCACACCTCCGCCGCCGACGCTCTCGCCACCCTGCGCGTGCTCGATGCGATGGCCGGGAAGTTCCCCAAACTTCAGATGCCGGCGGGCAACCTGCACCAGCTCCAGATCGAATGGGCTACGGCACAGGCCGCGGACTTCCAGAACTACCTCCGCAAGACCAAGCCTGCGGCCGTGATCGAGGGAGACTGGCCTGTCCTGCCGCCACAGGATGCTACGGCCGGAGGCTTCTAGGCCGCTCCTGCCGCCTGCCGGATTGGGAGGCATGTCACAGTCACGTTGCTTAATGAAAGTTCCCCCTCAGGTCGGCTGATCCTTCGTTCGCGTGGCCGCCTGGCGCTTTGATCACTCCATGAATCCTTCCACGGCTGATCATTATTCGGCCAAAAAGTCATGGAGCAGCACTTTCTTCATCTCACTGCCCCTAATCGCGCTGGTGAGACAATAAAGTTTTGCGGTCACCGCCTGCCCAGCCCGGCTGGACCAGCGCCGGGAGCAGGTACCAGGCGCCATAGCGCAGCCCTGCGGCCCGGTCGACTTAGGACTCAATGAAAGTGACAACCTGATGAAAATCAAAGCGATGAAGTGGCTCACAACCGCTCCTGTTGCCCTCGCCCTTGCGGTTTCGCTCGCGGCGTGCGGTGGCTCCTCCCAGCCGAGCGGCACCCCCACCGACGCCCTGAAGGGCAGCGACCAGCAGACGCTGGACAAGTACACCACCGCGGACGTCACGCCGATCGACAAGATCGACAAGACCAAGCTCGGCCTCATCACCGAGGGCACCCTGCGCGTCGGCACCCTCTCCGATGCCCCGCCGAACATCTTCATTGACCCTTCCGGCAAGTTCACCGGCTACGACAACGAACTCCTGCGCGCCATCGGTGACAAGCTGGGCCTGAAGGTGGAGTTCGCCTCCACCGATTTCTCGGCCCTGTTGTCCCAGGTGGCCAACAAGCAGTTCGACGTCGGATCCTCCTCGATTTCCACCACGGACAAGCGCCGTGAGACGGTCGGTTTCACCAACGGCTACGACTTCGGCTACATGGCTGTCGTGACCAAGAACGACTCCACGGTCAAGGGCTTCGCCGACCTCAAGGACGGCGTGCGCATCGGCGTGGTCCAGGGCACTGTGCAGGACGACTACGTCACGAACACCCTGGGTCTCGAGCCGGTCCGGTTCCCGGACTACAACACTGTCTACGCCAATGTGAAGTCCGGCCAGGTCGACGCCTGGGTGGCACCCTCGCAGCAGGCCACCGGGCAGGTCAAGGACGGCGACAACACCAAGATTGCCGAGAAGGTGGTCAACACCCAGAACTTCACCGCGTACGCAGTGAACAAGGACAACAAGCCACTGATTGACGCCCTCAACGCGGGACTCGACGCCGTTATCGCTGACGGCACGTGGACCAAGCTCACGGCCCAGTGGTACACGGACCGTCCCACGGCCGCCGAGCAGACCCCGCAAGGCTGGAAGCCGGGCAGCAAAGCCGTCCAGGTTCCCGCGAAGTAACCCGGGCGTTCCATGGATATCCTCAAACTACTCTCCGATACCTTCCTTGACTGGAATGCCATCGGCGCCGTCCTGCCCAAAATGTTCGCCGTCGGGCTTCCGAATACGCTCGTTTTGGCCGTCTCCTCCGGCGTCATCGGAACAGTGCTTGGCATGCTGCTTGCCCTGATGGGGATCTCCCGGAACGCCGGGGCCCGCTGGGTCGCGCGTATCTACACGGACGTGCTCCGCGGGCTGCCGCCCATCCTCACCATCCTGGTGATCGGGCTGGGCTTCGGGCCGATCGTCCGGCAGTGGACCGGGTCCACCAGCCCCTACCCGATGGCAATCGCCGCGCTGTCCCTGATGTCGGCCGCCTACATCGGCGAGATCTTCCGCTCCGGCATCCAGAGCGTGGACAAGGGACAGCTCGAAGCCACCCGTGCCCTGGGGTTCGGCTACGGCCCGGCCATGCGCCTGGTGGTCGTGCCCCAGGGTGTCCGGCGGGTGCTTCCGGCCCTGGTCAACCAGTTCATCGCGCTGATCAAGGAGTCCTCCCTGGTTTTCATGCTCGGGCTGCTGGCCAGCGAACGGGAAATCTTCCAGATCGGCAAGGACGCGGCGTCCACCAGCGGCAACCTGTCGCCCTACGTCGCTGCGGCTGTCTTTTACCTGGTGCTCACCGTTCCGTTGACGCACTTCGTGAACTGGATCGACAGGCGCCTCCGCACCGGACGGCCGGAAAAGAAAGAACCGGACGAAGCTGCAGCGGTCGTCGGGAAGGGAGCCCAGGCATGAGCGAGTTCACGTCCGGAACATTGAGCGCAAAGAATATCCACCTGTCCTTCGGCAGCAACCACGTGCTGCGGGGCATTGACCTGCACGTTCCGCAGGGCACCACGGCTTCCGTCATTGGCCCTTCGGGGTCGGGCAAGTCCACCCTGTTGCGGGTCATGAACCGGCTGATTGAACCGGACCAGGGGGACATCCTGCTGGACGGGCGTTCGGTCCTGAAGGACAACCCGGATGAACTCCGGCGACGGATCGGGATGGTGTTCCAGCAGTTCAACCTGTTCCCGCACAAGACGGTGGTGGAGAACGTCTCGCTTGCCCTGCGGAAGCTGCGCAAGCTCTCCAAGGAGGAAGCGCGCGCCGAGGCCCTGGAGCAGTTGGACCTTGTCGGGTTGAAGCACAAGGCTGATTCCCGGCCCGCCAACCTGTCCGGCGGGCAGCAGCAGCGCGTCGCCATTGCCCGCGCGCTGGCCATGAAGCCGGAGGTGATGTTCTTTGACGAGGCGACCTCCGCGCTGGACCCTGAGCTGGTCAAGGGCGTGCTGGCCCTGATGGCGGACCTCGCCAAGGGCGGCATGACCATGGTGGTTGTCACCCACGAGATGGGTTTCTCCCGCAACGTGTCCGACGCCGTGACGTTCATGGACGCCGGCGTGGTGGTGGAGTCCGGCCCTCCTGAGCAGGTCTTCACCGAGCCACGGACGGACCGGCTGAAGGGGTTCCTCGCCGACGTCCTGTAGGCAGCCCGGCAGGCACGGACCAAAATCCCCGCCTCCCGGACTTTTCCCCCTTGTACGCAGGGGGGAAAGTCCGGGAGGCGGGGATTGTCCGTTTAACGGCCGACGGCGGTCCTAGGCCTGGGCGGCTGCGGCCGCCTTGGCTGCGGCCGGGAGGGCATCGTAGATCCGGTTCATGGCGTCGTCGTCGTGCGCGGCCGAGAGGAACCATGCCTCGAAGACCGAGGGCGGCAGGTAGACCCCGGATTCCAGCATGGAGTGGAAGAACGGGGCGTAGCGGAACGTTTCCTGCGCCTGGGCGTCGGCATAGTTATGGACACCATGGGCGGAGGTTCCGAAGGCCACCGAGAAGAGGTTCCCGGCGAACTGGATGGAGTGGTCCACCCCGGCCGCATCCAGGGCGGTGGAAACCGCGGACGACAGTTCCAGCGAGCGGACGTCGATGAAGGAGTAGACATCCCGCGTGGCGTGGGTCAGGGTAGCGACGCCGGCGGCCATCGCCACCGGGTTTCCGGACAGCGTACCGGCCTGGTACACGGGGCCGGTGGGCGCGAGGTAGTCCATGACATCGGCACGGCCGCCCAGGGCCGCCGTCGGCATTCCGCCGCCGATGACCTTGCCGAAGGTGAGCAGGTCCGGGGTCCAGGGCTGTTCGGCGTCGGGGGCGCCGCCGGTGAGGCCCCAGTAGCCGGAGTAGCCGGTGCGGAAGCCGGTCAGGACTTCATCGACAATGAGGAGCGCGCCGTGCTCCCGGGTGATCCGGGAAAGGCCCAGGTTGAAGCCCTCGGCGGGTGTGACAACGCCCATGTTGGCCGGCGCGGCCTCGGTGATGACAGCTGCGATGTTCTGTCCGTGCGCGGCGAAGGCTTCCTCGACGGCCTGGAGGTCGTTATAGGGCAGCACCAGGGTTTCGGCTGCGGTGGCTTCCGTGACGCCGGCGGACCCGGGCAGGGCGAGGGTCGCCACGCCGGAGCCGGCGGCGGCCAGCAGTCCGTCAAGGTGGCCGTGGTAGCAGCCGGCGAACTTGATGATCAGGTTGCGGCCGGTGAAGCCGCGGGCCAGCCGGACCGCCGTCATGGTGGCCTCGGTGCCGGTGGACACCATCCGCAGGCGTTCGACGGCGGGCACGCGTTCCTGGACGATGGCCGCCAGGTTTGCCTCATCAGGCGTGGACGCACCGAAGGAAAGGCCTCGGTCGACGGCGGCGTGGACGGCATCCAGCACGGCCGGGTGGGCGTGGCCCAGCAGGGCCGGTCCCCACGAGCAGACGAGGTCCACGTATTCCTTGCCGTCGGCGTCGGTCAGGTAGGGGCCTTTGGCTGAGACCATGAACCGAGGCGTGCCGCCGACGGAGCCGAAGGCGCGGACCGGCGAGTTGACGCCGCCCGGCATCAACTGGCGGGCGCGGTCGAAGAGTGCCTCGTTGCGAGGATTGCTGGAAGTCATGGTTCCTATTCTCTCAGTTAGCCGTAAGCACGGTTAGCCGGCGAGCAGCTCGGCCACCCGGGGCGCCACCGCCGTACCCATCAATTCGATCGAGCGCATCATGGCCGCATGCGGCAAAGGCCCGTTGCTGTATTTCAGGTCGAAGCGGTCCACGCCCAGGTTGCGTTTGAGCCGCACGATCTTTTGGGCCACCGTCTCCGGCGAGCCGACGTAGAGGGCGCCCTCAGCCGAGCAGAGGGCATCGAACTCGCCGCGGCCGGCCGGCCCCCAGCCGCGCTCGGCACCGAGCTTGTTGCGCAGCTTCAACCAGTGTGGGAACAGCTCTTCGCGGGCCTGCTCATCGGTGTCGGCAACATGGCCGGGCGAGTGCGTGGCCATCTGCTGCATCGGGTGGCCGTACTTCGCCATGGCCTCGCGGTAGAGGTCGGCGAGGGGCCGGAAACCGCGCGGCTGGCCGCCGATGATGGCGAAGATGATGGGGTAGCCGTACTGGGCGCACCGGAGGACGGATTCGGGGGTACCGCCCACGCCGATCCAGGTGGGCAGGAGGTGGTGTTCCAGCGGCGGGTAGACGCTCAGGCCGGCGAGGGCCGGGCGGGTGCGGCCTTCCCAGTGCACAGGTTTCTGTTCGCGGACCTTGTCGAACAGCTCGAGTTTCTCTTCGAACAGGACCTCGTAGTCGGCCAGGTCCAGCCCGAACAGCGGGAAGGATTCGATGAAGGATCCGCGCCCCAGCATGACTTCCGCCCGGCCGTTGGAGATTGCGTCCACGGTGGAGAAGCGCTGGAACACCCTGATGGGATCGTCCGAGCTCAGGACGGTCACGGCAGAGCCCAGGCGGATGCGGGTGGTGCGTGCCGCAGCGGCGGCGAGGAAGACTTCAGGTGCGGACACGGCGTAGTCCTTGCGGTGGTGCTCCCCCACACCGAAGGCGTGGAGTCCGACGGCGTCCGCCAGTTCAGCCTGTTCCAGCAGTTGGCGCAGGACCTGGGCATGCGGTTGCGGGCTGCCGTCGGGGGCCTCACCCAGGTCGCCGAAGGTGTTCAGGCCCAGGAGGATGCGGTCGTCCCCCACCGGCGCGGTGGGTCCCGCCGCCTGGGCGGCCGTCACCGGGATTCCTTGAGCCAGCCGGCCAGTTCGGCGGCCCAGTACGTGAGGACCATGTGGGCGCCTGCCCGGCGGATGCCGAGGACGGACTCGGTGATGGCGGCGCGGCGGTCGATCCAGCCGTTGGCGGCTGCGGCCTCGATCATCGCGTACTCGCCGGAGATCTGGTAGGCGGACACGGGCACGGGGCTCATCGCGGCGACGTCGGCCACGATGTCGAGGTAGCTCATGGCCGGTTTGACCATGATGATGTCCGCGCCTTCAGCCAGGTCCAACTCCACTTCGCGGAGGGCTTCGGTGCGGTTGCCTGCATCCATCTGGTAGGTCCGCCGGTCTCCCTTGAGCTGGGAGTCCACGGCTTCCCGGAATGGTCCGTAGAACGCCGACGCGTACTTGGCGGAGTAGGCGATCACCGACGTGTTGAGGTGGCCGGCGTCGTCAAGGGCTGAGCGGATGGCGGCGATCTGGCCGTCCATCATGCCGGAGGGGCCCAGCATGTGGGCGCCGGCCTCAGCTTGCGCCACGGCCATCCGGGCGTAGATTTCCACGGTGCGGTCGTTGTCTACGTACCCGTCGGCGTCGAGCACCCCGCAGTGTCCGTGGTCGGTGAATTCGTCCAGGCAGACGTCGCTCATGATCACCAGGTCGTCGCCCACTTCCGCGCGGACGTCCCGGATGGCCTTGTTCAGCACACCGTCCGGATCCAGGGACGCCGAGCCTTCGGCGTCGCGGGTTTCCGGGATGCCGAAGAGCATGATGCCGCCCAGGCCGAGTTCCACCGCTTCCGCCGCGGCCCGTTTGAGCGTGTGGGTGGTGTGCTGGACCACGCCCGGCATGGACGTGATGGGGTTGGGTTCGGTGAGGCCTTCCCGGATGAAGGCCGGGAGGATGAGTTCGGCGGGCGCGAGCCGGGTTTCGGCGGTCAACCGGCGCATGGCGGGGGTGGTGCGCAGGCGGCGGGGGCGTTGGGTGGGGAAAGTCATGGGTCCTGTCCTTCGCGTGGTTCATCAGGCTTTTGGGGAGCGGGGAGGCGGGCGGGCCGGTCAGGGCGGGTTGAGGGCCTTCGCGACGGCGGCAACCAGCCCGTCAGGGGTGGGCTCTTCCGCCACCGCAGCCACGTCCAGGCCGAGCCCCACGGCCTGCTCCGCCGTCGACCGGCCGATGACGACCAGCCGGCAGCCCGGGCGGCCCGCGAGGGCTGAGAGGCGTCGCACAGCGCTGGGCGAGGCGGCTATCGCCGCATCGATGCGCCCCGCGGCGATCTCCGCCGCGGCGCCTTCCGGGGTGAGGAGGGAGTACGACGGCGGCTGGTGGCGTGCGCCGCCGTCGTCCGCTTGGACGGCGAGCCGGCGCTCTGCTGCCGCCGGGTAGTCCACGGTGCGGTAGGCATTGACCGTCGTGACATCGCCCCCTGCCGCCCGCAGGCCATCGGCCAGTGTGGCAGCGGCGATGTCGGCCTGCGGCAACAGGATCCTGCCGCCTCCCGGCCAGACGCCCAGCAGGCCCGCTGCCGACTGCTCTCCGGCCGGAACAAGGGAAACGGTGAGGCCACCGGATTCCAGGAGCCTGCGCGTCGCCGGACCGATGGCCGCGATGCGCGTGCCTTCAGGGACCAGTCCGGCCAGGCCGAAGCCCCGGTCTGCGGCTTTTTCCAGCAGGACGTGCACGGTGGTCGCGCTGCTGAGCACCAGCCAGTCAAACGCGCCGGCGGCCAGGGCATCGCAGGCGACGTCCACCGCGTGCTGGTCCGGTGCCCGTTCGAAGTCGATCAGCGGCAGCAGAACCGTCTCGGCGCCTGCCCTTTCAAGGGCGTCCACCAGGGCGGCGGCGCGTTCCGGGCTCCGGGTGACCAGCACCCTGGCACCGGCCAGGGGTCCGCCGCCGGACGGTTCACCGCTGCGCGGCGTGTCCGGTCCGGGGCTCGGCGAAGGCTGCGTCATCGCCAGGTCAGGACGCCTGCAGGTCTGCGATGTCGGCGGCTCCGGCGGCGAGGAGGACCTCAGCCAGCTCAATGCCCAGCAACGTGGCGCCGACTTCCGTCAGCCCGTCCGTGGCCCGTTTGTCCCGTACGGTGGCGGTGCCGTCCACGGCGCACACAACTGCTTCGAGGTGGAGCATGCTGCCTTTCCGGTAGGCGTACGCACCGACCGGTGCGGCGCAGCCCGCTTCGAGCCGGGCCAGCAGGGCCCGTTCGGCGGTGACCGCCAGGCGGGTGTCCGGGTCATCCAAGGCTGCAAGCGCCTGGGCCAGCACCTCGCGGGATCCTTCGGTGGCACCCGGTTTCGGCGGGGCATCGGCCGTGCGGCACTCGATGGCCAGTGAGCCCTGCCCGGCGGCGGGGAGCATCACGTCCGTTTCGAGGTATTCGCTGACGCTGTCCAGCCTGCCGATGCGTTCCAGTCCGGCGGCGGCGAGGACCACCGCGTCGAGGTCACAGGATTTTCCGGGCACCACCTGGTCAGTGGAGTTGCCGGGCAGTCCGGGCACGCGGCCCAGCCGGGTGTCCACATTGCCGCGGATATCGATGATCTCCAGGTCGGGCCGGGCAGCACGCAACTGCGCTGCCCGCCGCGGCGAACCGGTGCCCACCTTGGCTTCCGCCGGCAGGTCGGCCAGCTTGAGTCCGTCGCGGGCGCACAGGACGTCCCGCACATCCACCCGCCGGGGCGTCGCGGCCAGGCTCAGCCCCACGGCTGGTCCGGTGGGCAGGTCCTTGAGCGAGTGGACGGCGACGTCGCACTCATCGCGCAGCAGGGCATCACGCAATGCTGCGACGAAGACTCCGGTGCCGCCCATTTGCGACAACGATCCGGTGAGGACGTCGCCGTCGGTCCTGATGTGCACCAGTTCCACCGGGAAACCCCCGACGGCGGCCAGCTGGTCCGCGGTCTGCCGGGTCTGGGTCAGCGCGAGCTTGCTGGCGCGGGTTCCGATCCGGACAGTCACTGCTGTGCCGTTTCCCCGGCCGTCCCCGCGGGATAGGGGTCGTGCCCGGTTCCCACTGTGGTGTCAGCGCCGGAGATGGTGGGCTTTTCGCCACGGAAGTTGGCGCAGCAGCCGGGCCGGCACACGTCGTACCAGGGCCCGAGATCCGTCACGGCCGGGCGGTCGCTGATGTTGTTCGCCACGGTCCGCTCGCAGATGAGGTCCACGAGGCCGTCGACGAACGCGCGGTGCGTGCCGGGAGTGGGGACGCGGGTGGCGGCCAGTCCGAGGTTGGCGCAGGTTTCCATGGCTTCGGTGTCCAGGTCCCAAACGACTTCCATGTGGTCGCTGACGAAGCCCAGCGGCACGATGACGATTCCCTTGACCCCTTGGCCTGCCAGTTCCTCGATGGCGTCATTGATGTCCGGTTCCAGCCACGGAACATGCGGGGCGCCGGAACGGGACTGGTACACCAGGGACCACGGAGCGGCCAGGCCGGACTCCGCCTTGACCCGGTCCATGACCGCGGCGGCGTTGGCCAGGTGCTGGGCCACGTACGCCGAGCCTTCCTCGAACTCGCGCGGCTCGCCCTCGGAACGGCCGGCAGCCTCGGCGTCGCGGGTGGGGATGGAGTGGGTGGCGAACAGGACGTGGACGGGAGCCTCCGGGGTGCCTGCGGCCGCCAGTTTGGCCAGGACGTCCGCCAGGCCTGCGGAGGTTCCCTCGACGAACGGCTCCACGAAACCGGGGTGGTCGAAGTACTGGCGGACCTTGTCCACTTCCAGCCTGCCGTCCAGGCCGGTTTCGGTCAGGGCCATGCCGATGTCCTCGCGGTACTGGCGGCAGCTGGAGTAGCAGGAGTAGGCACTCGTGGTGAGCATCAGCACGCGGCGGTGGCCGGCGTCGTACGCTTCCTGGAGTGTCTGCGGGATGTAGGGCGCCCAGTTGCGGTTGCCCCACAGGACGGGAAGGTCGATCCCCCGGGACGCCAGCTCGGCCTCCAGGGCTGCCTTGAGCTCGCGGTTTTGCTGGTTGATGGGGCTGATGCCGCCGTTGGCCCGGTAATGGTGGGAGACCTCTTCAAGCCGTTCGTCCGGAATTCCGCGGCCGCGGGTGACGTTGCGCAGGAACGGAATGACATCGTCCTGGCCTTCCGGTCCGCCGAACGAGGCGAGCAGGACGGCGTCGTAATTCTTTGGCGCCATGCGTCCGGCTTCCGTGACGGGGTTGACCGCTGCCTGCGGATCCAGCGGGCTCATGCGAGGACCTCGGCAACCTCATCGGCGGTGATCCGGCGGCCGGTGTAGAAGGGCACTTCTTCACGGACGTGGTTGCGTGCCTCGGTGGCGCGCAGGTGGCGCATCAGGTCCACCAGGTCCACGAGTTCGGGCGCTTCCAGTCCAAGGATCCATTCCCAGTCCCCCAGCGCGAACGAGGAAACGGTGTTGGAGATTACCTGGGGGAACTCCCGGCCCAGGAGTCCGTGCTCCCGGAGCATCGCGCCGCGCTCCTCCTCCGGCAGGATGTACCACTCGTAGGAGCGGACGAACGGGTAGACACAGAGCCATTCAGCCGGCGCGACGCCGCGCGAGTAGGCGGGCGTGTGGTTCTTGGCGAATTCGGCCTCGCGGTGGACACCCATGGCGGACCAGACAATCTCGGTCCCGGCAAACAGGGTGCTGCGGCGGATGTCGCGGAGGGCCTGCTGCAGCGCCTCGGGCTTGGGCCCGTGGAGCCACACCATCACGTCGGCGTCGGCACGCATGGCGGAGACGTCGTAGCTGCCCCGGTGCGTCACGCCCGCCTCGGCGAGCCGCTCCAGCAGGGCTTCGAAGTCGGCGGCAGCGTCTGCGCTGCGGACCACCGACGCCGACCGCTTGAAGACCGTCCAGAGGGTGAAGAACTGCTCGGCTGATTCTTCGGTTTTAGTGACAGATTCGGCAGAAGTGTGGCTCATGGTTACCAGTTTGCCCCTTCACCGCCACCAAGTGGAAACCGAACAGTTCTACAACTCGTAGAAGTGATTAATGTCACATTATCCCGCCCCGCGGGTCAGGCTGCACGGCGTTTACAACCGGCGCATGCGCAGGAACACGAGGCCGGCGGCGGTCCCCACGCCGACGAGCCCGACTCCCAGCCACACCATGGCATCGGGGACACCCGGCAGGGCCTCGATGGACGAAACCGGGCGGCCCGGACTTGCCGGGACTCCGGCCGCCTGCGCGGTGCGGGCTGCCGGGGACGGCTGGGCGCCCGGCTGCAGGGCAGTGCTGGACGGCAAGCCAGTCGACGGAGCCCCGCCGGTTTCCGGACCGGCAGCAACCGGCGCCGTACTCTCCTGGCCTGCTGCAGCGTCACCGGCGGCCGTGCCGGGCGTTGCTGCTGCGACGCTGGATCCCGTGCCCGGATCGACAGCTCCGGGCACGGGAGGGACCGCCGCCGGGGCAGGCGCCGGCGCTGATGGGGACACCCCTGCCGCGGAGCCGGACGCCGCGCCGGCACCCGTGGACGCGGCAGGTGCCGGGGCGGTGGCGGGGGCGGGCCTGGCGGACGACGGCGAAGAGGATGGCGAAGGAGTCGACGACGGCGCAGGGGTTGTCGGCATGGGGGTCCGCGCGGCCGGGGACAAAGGAGTCCCGGAGGTGGTCGGGAGCGGAAGATCGGGAAGCAGCGCGGACAGCGGGCCTCCCGCCGAAACGGCGGCGGACGCTGTTGTGCCGGCACTCAGCGACGCTTCCGCCGTGGGATCCTGCGGCGGGACTGCGTCCTCGGCCAAGGACGCCTGGACGCCGGTGGAAAGAACCAGTACCGCTCCGACGGCCGCTGCTGCGGTGCCTCGCCGGAGTCCCCCATGGATACCGGTCCGGGACATTGGAAGCTCGGACCTGTGTTGAACCATAGTCATCGACCCTAACCAGAACGCCGGCCCGATTGAAAACCGGGAACTGCCCGGCCGCAGGTTCTGGACGGGGGCGTCAAGGCGCCCCGACGCACTGACCAGCAGTGATGGTCAGGCGCCGGTCATCCGGCCAATTTGTTCCCGGGTATCGGCAACAACGGCAGCCAGGCCGTTCCCGGCCATCCAGCCGCCGACGACGGCCAGGCCGCCGGCAGCCGTGCACGCCTCCCGGATGGCTGCCGCCCGCGCCCGGTGTCCCACCGCGGCGAAGGGGAGGGACCCGCGCCACCGCACTACGTCCCAGTCCCGGATGTCGCCGGCCGCGACGGGAACGCCCAGCAGTGCTGATGCGTCGCGAAGCGACGCCGCGAAGAGCTCCTCATCGGAGTCCGGGCCGTCCGGCTGGGCGGAGGCGCCGTCCACCCGGCCGTAAGACAGCCGCAGCACGTGGCGGCCGGGGCCTGCAGCGGCGGCGAGCCAGTCCCATTTGCCGGTGGCATGGGTGAGTGCCTTCGCCTCGACGCCTGGGGTTTGCGGGGCCACCAGGATCCCGGTTCCGCGTGGCCGCCGGTCCAGGTCCGGCTGGTCCAGCACCAGGGTGACAAGTTTGACGTCAGGCCCGGAGGCCGGCTGCTTCCCTGCGATCGCAGGGACCGCAGCTTCCAGGAGCCCGACGGCGGCCGGACCGTCGACTGCCATGACCAGCAGGTCGCCGGTGAACGGCGCGCCGGCGGCGTCCACCCGCCACCCTGTAATGGTGCGGCTGACGGCCGTCGCCGCCGTGCCCGCCAGCAGGGTCACCCCCCGCGACCGCAGATCGGCCACCAGGGCATCCACCAGCGTGTGCATGCCACCGTCAAGACCGGCGACGGCGGACCCGGCCTTGACGGGACGGCCCGGATCGGTGGCTCCCGCACCGATTGCGCGTCGACGCTGCGCAGACACCGCGGCAGCGAGGGAACCGTGTTTCCGCAGCCCGGTTCGAAGGCCCGGCGCCACCATGTCGACGTCGAGCAGCCCGGGATCCGCGGAGTGGACACCGCCCACGACGGGGGAAACCAGCCGGTCCAGCACCCGCGCGCCCATCCGTGCCCGGACGAGGGCGGCAACGCTGGTTACGCCGGTACCGGCACCCACCGAGGCAGGCAGGAGCCGGTCCAGCGAGGCACGCAGCGAGCCCATGATGCCCAGGGTCCGCCGGACCTCCGGGTCCCAGGGGTTGGCCGGAATGCCCAGCACGCCGGTCTTGGGCAGTTCGCGGGGCCCGTCGGGAAGCTGGACCCAGGCACCGCCCGGGCGTGGGGAAACGATCCTTCCGCCCAGTCCCAGTTCGGTGGCAAGGCGGGCTACGGCGTCGGACCTTGTGGCGAAGGATTCCGCACCGCTGTCCAGCGTGAGGCCGGACACGGTGTGGCTGCCAACGCAGCCTCCCCAAGCGTCACCGGCCTCGAGCACGGTGACGTCAAGGCCGGCTGTGGTGAGCTCCCGGGCGGACAGGAGCCCGGAAATCCCGCCGCCCACCACCAGCGCCGTGCCGGGCTTCGCCGGAGAACTGCCCACGGGTTACGCCGGCGGGATGGAGTGGATGAGCTCCACCACCCGGGTCAGGACGGCCGGATCCGTTTCGGGCGGCACGCCGTGCCCCAGGTTCAGGACATGGCCGGGGGCGGCGGAACCGGCCGCGATGACCTCCCGGACGTGGGCTTCGAGGATGTTCCAAGGAGCTGGGAGCAGCGCGGGGTCGATGTTGCCCTGCATCGGAACCGTTCCGCCCAGCCGGCGGTTCGCCTCATCAAGGGGGAGCCGGTAGTCCACCCCCACCACGTCCACGCCAACGTCACGCATGGCCACCAGGAGTTCGGAGGTTCCGGTGCCGAAGTGGATGAGCGGAGCACCGAGGTGGCGGACGTGGTCAAGGGCCCGGGCCGAGGCCGGTGCGACATAGCGGGTGTAGTCGGCCAGGCCCAGCGAGCCGGCCCATGAGTCGAAGAGCTGGGCCGCCGAGGCACCCGCCTCCAGCTGCGCCTGGAGGAACATGCCGGAGGCGTCTGCGGCCCAATTTGCCAGGGCGTGCCAGGTTTCGGGGTCGGCGTGCATCATGGTGCGCGGGCCAAGGTGGTCGCGCGACGGCTTTCCTTCGACCATGTACGCGGCCAGCGTGAAGGGGGCGCCGGCGAAACCGATGAGCGGCGTCTTGCCCAGTTCAGCCACCGTCAGGCGGACGGCCTCGCGGATGGGCTCAAGCGCTTCCCAGGTCAGCTGCGGGAGGGCGGCAACGTCGGCGGCCGTGCGCACGGGCTTGTCCAGGACGGGCCCCACCCCCGGCACGATGTCGACGCCGACGCCGGCCAGCTTCAGCGGAATCACGATGTCGGAGAAGAAGATGCCGGCGTCGACGTCGTGGCGTCGTACGGGCTGCAGCGTGATCTCCGAGGCCAGTTCGGGCCGGAGGCAGGAGTCCAGCATGGCGATGCCCTCCCGGACCTTGAGGTACTCCGGCAGCGACCGGCCCGCCTGCCGCATGAACCAGACGGGACGGCGGGAGGGTTTGCCTCCGCGGTAGGCCGTGATCAGCGGTGAGTCCGCTGTGCGGCCGTCCATCAGTGGATGGTCTGCGGCGAGGGCGCCGGCAGCGGAGACGGCAGGGCTAGGAGTCATGCTTTTGATTGTGCCCAAAAAGAGCCGCAAAAGATAACGACAACCTGTCGCCGTGCGGCCCTCGCGACGGGAAGGTGTCCGGGATCACCGCAGGGTGTGGCGACTATCCTTTCCGGCGGTTGTTCTACCGGGCAACGAAAAAGCTATGATTGGTCTGCTGTGGTTCTTTTCTCATTGGTGGCTACACACGCCGACATCGATCTTGAAACCGTCGCTCAGCTGAGCAACGGTTCCTCAGGGATTGCCGCGTCCACCCTCATCGAATCCCCCGCCGTGGCCGGCGCCGTGGTCCTGGCCACCTGCAACCGCTTCGAGATCTACGGTGAAGCCCCCAACGCTGCCGACGTCGAGGCTGCCCGCGCCGCCCTCGTCGCCCGCATCAGCGAGGCCAGCGGCTTGGCTGAACCCTTGGTCTCGCGTTCGTTCAATACCCGTACCGGGCCCGAGGTGACCCAGCACCTGTTCGCCGTGAGCGCCGGGCTTGACTCCGCCGTCGTCGGTGAGCGCGAAATTGCCGGGCAGGTACGGCGGGCACTGATTACCGCACAGCACGACGGCACCGCCAGCGCCGGACTGGTCCGGCTCTTCCAGGCCGCGTCCAAGACCGCCAAGGACGTCGGCGCCCAGACTGCCCTGGGTTCCCGCGGCCTCTCCATTGTCTCGGTGGCCCTGGATCTTGCCACCGACCTTTCCGAAAGCCCCGACTGGTCTGCAAAGAAGGTAGTGCTTTTCGGAACCGGCGCCTACGCAGGCGCCACCATGGCCCTCCTCCGCGAACGCGGCTGCACGGACATCAGTGTCTACTCGTCTTCAGGGCGGGCCGAAGGATTCGTGGCAACACGCGGCGGCACGGCGCTGGACGCCGAGTCCCTGCGACCGGCGGTTGCTGCGGCTGACGTCATGATTGGCTGCAGCGGTTCGGACACCCGGGTGGAAGCCGATGAACTGGCCGAGGTCCGTGCGGATTCCACGCAGCCGTTGATCGCCATCGACCTTGCCCTCACCCACGATTTCGACCCCGCCGTCGGCGAACTGGACGGCGTCGAGCTGCTCACCCTGGAATCGGTGCGCCTCGCTGCCCCACAGGAGCAGGCCGAATCGCTGACGCACGCAAGCGGCATCGTCAACGGCGCCGCCAGGGCGTTCGAACAGGAACGCGAAGCCCGCTCGGTGGACTCCGCCATCGTTGCCCTGCGCCGCCACACCATGAACGTGCTGGACGCGGAGATGGAAAAGGTCCGGGCCCGCCACGGCTGCACCGCCGCCGCGGAAGAAGTCGAATTCGCGCTCCGACGGATGGTCAAGCAGCTGCTGCACGTTCCCACCGTACGCGCCCGCGAACTTGCCGCCAACGGGCAGCAGGATGACTACGTGGCCGCTTTGGAAGCCCTCTACGGCATCACCGTCGAGCAGCCCGGAGCCGCTCCGGCCGCAACCGCGGAGGCCGAATGCCCGGTGGACCACACAGGCCGCGAAACCGCCTGACGTCCCGGCAGCAACGCCCGCTCACTTCCTGCCCCAATTGAGCCAACGCCCGCTCACTTCCTACCCCCCATTGAGCCAACGCCCGCTCACTTCCTTCAAGAAAGTGAGCGGGCGTTGATTTGGAAGCTGTCGAAAGTGAGCGGGCGTTGGGGAAATTGGTGTCGAAGGTGAGCGGGCGTTTCCGTCAGTAGACGGGCTTGTCAGGCTCCACCTCGCGCACCCAGGCCAGGATCCCGCCGTCGAGGTGGCTGACCCGCTGGTAGCCTGCCTGGCGGGCCGCCGCGAGGACGTTCGCCGAGCGCGTCCCGGCCTTGCAATGGAACACGATGTCCCGGTCCTGCGGGAGTTCGCCCCACGCCTCGCCCGCCAGGATCCGTCCCTGCGGGATGAGCTTGGCTCCGTCGATCCGGACGATGTCGTACTCGCCGGCCTCCCGGACGTCCACCAGTTCGAAGTCCTTGAGCCCGGCTTTCCGCGATGCCAGCATGGTGGCCAGCTGGGTGGCGGTGATGGTGTGTTCCGTGTCCGTGGTGGACGCCGGGGCAATCCCGCAAAACGCCTCATAGTCCGTGAGTTCAGTGATGGGCTCCGCCGCCGGGTCCTTGGCGACCCGGATCTCCCGCCAGCTGCCGCCCAGGGCATCGAACAGCGCCACGCGGCCCAGCAGGGAGCGCCCGACGCCGGTAATCAGCTTCACCGCTTCGGTGACCATCAGCGAGCCCACGGCGGCGCACAACATACCGAAGACGCCGCCCTCGCCGCAGGAAGGCACGGAACCGGCGGGAGGGGCCTCGGGGTAGAGGTCCCGGTACGTGGGGCCGTGCTTCTCCCAGAAGACACTCACTTGTCCGTCGAAGCGGAAGATGGAGCCCCACACATAAGGCTTGCCCAGGATCGCGGCGGCATCGTTCACCAGATACCTGGTGGCGAAGTTGTCAGCGCCGTCCAGGATCAGGTCGTACTCTGCGAACAGTTCAAGCGCATTGCCCGAATCCAGGCGCACGTTGTGGAGCCGGACATCCACCAGCGGGTTCAGGGCGGCGATGGCATCGCGGGCCGACTCGATCTTGGGCCGTCCCACATCCTGCACGCCATGGATGACCTGGCGCTGCAGGTTGCTCAGGTCCACCACGTCGTCGTCGATGATGCCCAGCGTCCCCACCCCTGCCGCGGCGAGGTACAGCAGTGCTGGTGAACCGAGGCCGCCGGCTCCGATGACCAGCACTTTGGCGTTCTTGAGCCGCCGCTGCCCCAGCGCGCCGATCTCGGGAATGATCAGGTGCCGGGAGTAGCGTTCCACCTCGGCAGACGTCAGGGCAGCTGCCGGTTCCACCAGCGGATCCAGCGAATGGGTTGAAACATTTGCGGTGAACGTCGAAGCCATACTTCAATGTATGCCCCGGGATACCGCCGGGTCATATTACCCCGCAGTAAAGTGAATGTAACTGCAATGGAAAGAAGGACAACTGTGGTCCCTGAAGCACGGGCTGACCGCCCGCCCGCGGCCGAACCGCAAACTCCCTCCCGCCCCGCAGGCCAACGGTCCGCCCGGCTGCCCCGGGACGAACGCCGCGCGCAGTTGCTTGCCGCCGCCCAGGAAGTTTTCGTTGCGAACGGCTACCACGGGGCCGCGATGGACGAAATTGCAGAGACTGCCCACGTGAGCAAGCCTGTCCTGTACCAGCACTTCCCGTCCAAGCGTGAGCTGTACCTGGCCCTGCTGGAAAGCCACCTGACGTCACTGACCGAGCTGATGCTGGGGGCGTTGAACTCCACCACGGACAACGACGAGCGCGTTCAGGCCGTCATGCGCGCCTACTTCCACTTCATCGCCAACGACGACCAGGCACACCGCCTGGTGTTCGAATCGGACCTGATCAACGATCCCGATGTCAGCTCCAGGCTGGAGACCTTTAATCGGACCTTCGCAGACGCCATCGCCCGGGTCATTGCCGAGGACACCAAGCTCCCCCACCTGGAGGCGGAGCTCCTGGGCCGGGGCCTTGCCGGGATGGCGCAGGTCAGCGCCCGGTATTGGCTGGAAACGGACGGCAACCTGGACCTCAACGTGGCCAGCGACCTCATCTACCGTTTAGCTTGGCGCGGAATCTCTCGCTTCCCCAAAGAGTCCTAGACTACAAATAAGACATCATCGACGAACCAGGCTGGGAGGCCCCCTTGGAAATTAAGATCGGCGTTCAAAACGTTGGCCGCGAAATCGTGCTCGAATCAGACCAGGATGCTGAGACGGTGGCCAAGACTGTTGGTGAAGCCATCAATGACGGCACCCAGTTGCGCCTGAAGGATGACAAGGGACGCCTGATCATTGTGCCCGGCAACGCACTTGCCTATGTGGAAATTGGCGCTGAAGAGGTCCGCCGCGTAGGTTTCGGCCAGTTCTAGGCTGACCGCACGTTCCAAGGAGATCCATGCTGTCGCTGACCATCGTGGTGCTTGCCACGCTCGCCGCCGGGTTTATCGTCTGGGCCAATGACAAACGCCATTCCCGATACGGCGCGGGCGTGCCCGCCGGGATCGCCGTGGGCGTCGCGGCGATGGCGTGGATCATCCTCATGACGGCAGGTTTCGGCTACCTTCCGGGTTTGACGTGGCTCCCCTGGGTCCTGCCCATCGTCCTCGGCACCGCCGCGGCCATTGCCGCCGTCGCCTACCTGGGCCGCACCCGGACACGCCATGACACGGAACGGCTGAACGCGGTCCTGCGGGGCTGAACCGGACTGAGTAAAGCTGTGGCCACCACCCGGACGGGTGGTGGCCACAGGCTTTTTATGGGCTAGAGGAACTCGGCCCGGCCCTCCATCGCCGATGAGGCCAGGGCGTGTTCCCGGCGCGGGATGCGTCCGGCTGCCCTCGCCAACCTTCCGGAAACCACGGCGTGCTTGAACGCTTCCCCCATCAGCGCCGGGTTCTGCGCCCGCGTCACGGCTGTGGCCAGCAGGACGGCGTCGCAGCCCAGTTCCATGGCCAGGGCGGCGTCGGAGGCCGTACCGATGCCCGCGTCCAGGACCACGGGAACCGAGGCCCGGGAGACGATGAGTTCGATGTTGTGCGGGTTCAGGATGCCCAGGCCGGTGCCGATCGGTGCGCCGAGCGGCATCACGGCGGTGGCACCAAGATTTTCCAGCCGCAGCGCCAGCACGGGATCGTCGTTGGTGTAGGCAAAGACCTTGAAGCCGCGGTTGACCAGCTGCTCGGTGGCGTCAACGAGTTCCACGGCGTCCGGCAGCAGGGTCTGCTCGTCGGCGATGACTTCCAGCTTCACCCAGTCGGTTTCGAGGGCCTCCCGGGCCAGTTCCGCGGTGAGGACAGCGTCCCGGGCCGTGAAGCAGCCAGCGGTGTTGGGCAGGACTTTGATCCCGTGGTCCACCAGCAACTGGAACAGAGAGCCGGTTTCCGCGGTTGAGTAGCGCCGCATGGCCACCGTGGTCAGTGCCGTCCCGGAGGCCAGGAGCGCAGCGCCCAGGCCGTCCAGGCTGGGCGCACCGCCGGTACCCATGATGAGCCGGGATCCGAGGGCGACGCCGTCGATCACCAGGGTGTCATCTGCGGCTTGGCTTGCGGTGTTGATGGTGCCGGTTTCGGTCATGGGGTCAGCCTCCTTGTACTGCAGTGACGAGTTCGATGTCGTCGCCGTCGGCGAGCGCGGTACCGAACCATTGGCTGCGCGGCACCACCTGGGCGTTGTGGGCGACGGCGACGCCCAGTTTCCTGCCGTCCGTCGCCTGGCCGTTGGGGGCCAGCGGCCGCCCGGTGACCTGGCTGACGAGCGTGGTGATGGAGGCGCCGTCGGCCACCGTGTGCGGGTTTCCGTTGAGGGTGATGTTCACGCTGTCTCCTTCAGATGGGGGCTGGGGACGGCCACGGCCGACCCGGAAAAACGGTCCGGGGTGAACGGTGCCCAGCGGGGATCGGCGGCTCCGTCCAGGAGTGCCGTGCAGATCGCGGCGGCGGCGGGCGTGAGCAGCACCCCGTGCCGGAAGAAACCGGTCGCGATGATCAGCCCCGGCACGTGCCCGTCGGCTGGGCCCCCGGATCCCAAGGACGCCGCAACCCGGCCCAGCAAGGGTGCATTGTCGGGGGTTCCGGGGCGCGCCCGGGCGGTGCATTCCAGGAGTTCAAGTTCGGCGACGGCGGGAACCAGCGCCTGGGCGTCCCGGAGAAGCTGGTAGACGCTCCCGGCGCTCACGGCGTCGGAGAGGGCGTCCTCCCGTTGGGACGCGCCGATGACTGCCGTGCCATCCTCCCGGGGCACGATGTACACCGGGATCCCGTGGACCAGCCCACGCACCGTGGCTGTCACCAACGGGCGGAGGTGCTGCGGCACGGAAAGCCGGAGGATGTCCCCGTGCACCGGCCGCAGCGGCAGGTCAAGGCCGTGGGGCAAGCCGTCAAGGGACGCCGCGTGCAGGCCGTTGGCCACGACAGTTTCCCCCGCCAGGACTGTGCTGCCGCTCCCAAGGCGGACGCCGGCCACCGTCCCGTCCTTCCACAGCAGTCCGGCCGCCCGCTCCGGGACGGCAAAACCTTCCGTTGCACCGGCAACCGCCACCGTCGGGGTTTCCCGTACCGTTGCGGCGAGCGCCAGGCGCACGGACGCTATCAGCCTCCTCGGGTCCACCTGGTGGTCGGCCGGGGTGTCCAGCGCACAGGAGATCCCCGGGCTCAGCAGGGGTTCGCGGCTGCGGGCTTCACGCACGGTCAACGGTGCCACCTCCAGGCCGCTGGCCTGCTGCACTGCGCGCAGGTCCATCAGCGCCCGCCGGTCGGCAGCGTCGACACCGACAGCGAGGGTGGGTGTCATCAGGTAGCCGGTCCCGGCTCCGGCTGCTGCGGCGACGCCGGCAGCGAAGCCTGGCCAGCGGGATGATGCGTCGAGCATGAGTTCCAGGAGGTCCTCTTCCTGGTAGTGCAGCTCGCTGACGGGGGCCAGCATGCCGGCAGCGGCCCAGCTGGCGCCGGCGCCGGGCGCGTCATCGATGAGGGCAACGGACCTGCCGGAGCGCTGGATCTCCCAGGCGATTCCGTGTCCCACCACTCCGGCGCCGATGACGGCGACGTCGGCCCGGATGGCGTCATCGCCAAGTCCGGGCAGGCAGTTCCTGGTGCTGGTCATGGTGTGGTTCCTTCCCTACGCCGGTATTAGCCGGATCAGGTCAAGCGGTCGGCTCCGACGCCCTCTCAGCCCGGCGCTTTGTGACAGCTGCCGCGGGCTCCCGCAGTACCAGCCCAGTTTAGAGGAACTAGGCTGGCAGGCATGAATATGTCCCCCTCCTCCTTTCCTGCCCTTGGGGCGGCCCGACTGTACCTCTGCACGGATGCGCGCCGGGACCGCGGCGACTTTGCCCGGTTCGTGGATGCCGCGTTCGCCGGGGGCGTGGACATCATCCAGTTGCGCGACAAGAGCATCGAGGCAGCCGAAGAACTGGACCTGCTGGCGGTCTTGAAGGAGGCCGCGGTTCGCCACGGGCGGCTTTGGGCCGTTAACGACCGGGCCGACATCGCGGTGCTGTCCGGCGCACCGGTGTTCCACATCGGCCAAAAGGACCTCCCGTTGGCTGCGGCCCGGACGCTGGTCAACGGCAATGCGGCCATCGGGCTGTCCAGCCACAGCCCGGAGCAGGTGGATGCCGCCCTCTCCGCCGCTGCCGGGCCTTCCCACCTGGACTACTTCTGCGTGGGGCCTGTCTGGGCCACGCCCACCAAACCCGGCCGGACCGCCGTCGGGCTGGACCTGGTGAAGTACGCCGCCAAGGCCGCCGCGGAAGTACCCAACCCGGTGCCGTGGTTTGCCATCGGGGGCATAGACCACGGGAACGTGCACCAGGTGGCGGAGGCAGGAGCACGGAGGATCGTGGTGGTGCGTGCCATCACGGAGGCGTCGGATCCCGCGGCCGCTGCGGCCTCCCTGCTCGACGCGCTGGACGCTGCCGGCCCCGGGCCTGCGTAAACCCGGGACTTGGAGTTACGCTGACTTTTGTGTCACATCATCGGTTGGCTCCCAATGTCCGCGACCACCGGAACGCCTTGGAAGAGGCACTGGGCGCGTTGCGGACCGAACTCGAACTGCCGGGGCCTTACCCGGCCGCGGCAGTGGACGACGCCCGCGCCGCCGTGGCGGCCCTGAAACTGCCGTCCTATGACCTGACCGCCGTCGCATTCGTGACCATCGACCCCGCCTCGTCCACGGATCTGGACCAAGCCGTGTTCATCGAGCCGGACGGGGGCGGCTACCGGGTGCTGTACGCGATCGCCGATGTTCCTGCATTTGTTGCGCCGGGTGGTCCGCTGGATGCTGAAACCAGGCGCCGCGGGCAGACGTTCTACGCTCCCGACGGCCGGATCCCGCTGCACCCGGAGGTCATCAGCGAAGGGGCCGGGAGCCTGCTGCCGGGCCAGGAGTGTCCGGCTTTCGTCTGGGAATTCACGCTCGACGCCGACGCAGCAGTGACGTCCGTGGGCGTCAGGCGGGCGCGGATCCGCAGCCGCGACAAGCTCAGCTACAAAGGTGCACAAGCAGCCCTCGACGCCGGCACCGCTCCCCCCGTGCTGCAACTGCTCCGGGAAGTGGGGCTGAAACGGGTGGCGCTGGAGCGGGAGCGCGGGGGCGCCAGCCTCAACATGCCGGAGCAGGAGATCGTTCAGCTGCCCGACGGCGGCTACCGGATCGACGCCGCCCCGCAGCTTCCCGTGGAGGACTGGAACGCGCAGATTTCGCTGATGACGGGGATGGCGGCCGCCCAGCTCATGCTGGAAGGCAAGGTGGGCATCCTGCGCACCATGCCGGCCCCGGATGAGCGGTCGCTGAGGCATTTCCGGCTGCAGACCGAAGTGCTGGGCAGGCCGTGGGACGGCGAAGTCAGCTACGGCGAGTACCTGCGGTCGCTTGACCCCACCGATCCCCGCCAGCTGGCCATCATGCATTCGGCCGGGATGCTGTTCCGGGGCGCGTCCTATACGGCGTTTGACGGGACGGTCCCGGACGACGGCATCCAGTCGGCCATCGGCGCCGCCTACGCCCACACCACCGCCCCGCTGCGCCGGCTGGTGGACCGCTTCGTGCTGGTGATCTGCGAAGCCCTCAGCAACGGCGGTGATGTTCCGGGCTGGGCACGGGAGGCGCTGCCGCTGCTGCCGGGAATCATGGCCGGTTCCGACCAGCTGGCGTCGCGGATGGAGCGGATGGCGCTGGACACGGTGGAGGCGGCATTGCTGCTGAACCACATCGGCCAGGAATTCGACGCGATCGTGATTTCCGGGTCCAAGCCCCAGAACGGAAACGGCAACGGATCCGCCAAGAACGGCAATGGAAACGGCAACGGAGCCACCAAGAACGGCAACGGGAACGGCAGTTCCGGGATCATCCAGATCGCCGAACCGGCGGTGACGGCCCGCTGCGCCGGCGAGCTGACGTCCGGTACCAAGGTGCGCGTCCGGCTGCTGTCCTCCGACATCACCACCCGGCAGATCCACTTCGAACTGGTTCCATAAGGGCCCTATGGACGCGGCAGGAAGGGGCAACACGGGGATTTCGCCCCTGTACGGCTAGACTGGGAAGGTAGAACTGGATGCCCGGTCGTTGATTTCCTTGATTTGAAACCAACAAGCCCGCCCCTACGCGATCTTGAGATTTGCCCGTTGGTCACCAGTGCCAGCATTAGATAGCCCGCGATCGGCTTCCACTGGATTAGCTTGCGCGCCCGAGCGTGCTCCGGAACGGCCAGGACTGGCCGGCCCGTTGAGCAGGCAGCGCCATTGCCCAAATGAATAAGGAAACTCCCCGTGAGTGAATTGCATACCCACCAGCTCCTGACCGATGCGTCCGGCACCGAGACCATCGAGCCGGAAGAGACCATCATCTCGGACGAGACCCCGCACGAGATCGCGGAGAAGTCCTTTGCCGACTACAACGTCCGCGCGGATATTGTCGAGTCCCTCGCCGACGCCGGGATCACGCACCCCTTCCCCATCCAGGCCATGACCCTGCCGGTGGCCTTGGCGGGCCACGACATCATCGGCCAGGCCAAGACCGGTACCGGCAAGACCCTGGGCTTCGGCATCCCGGCGCTGCAGCGGGTCATCGGACAGGACGACCCCGGCTACGCCAAATTGGCCGTCCCGGGCGCCCCGCAGGCCCTGGTCATCGTCCCCACCCGCGAGTTGGCAGTGCAGGTGGCCAACGACCTCCAAACGGCCTCCCGCAAGCGCAACGCCAGGATCACCACCATTTACGGTGGCCGCGCCTACGAGCCCCAGGTTGAAGCACTCCAGCAGGGCGTCGAAGTAGTAGTGGGTACCCCGGGGCGCCTGATCGACCTGTACAAGCAGAAGCACCTGAGCCTGAAGAACGTCAAGCTCGTGGTCCTCGACGAAGCCGACGAAATGCTGGACCTGGGCTTCCTGCCGGACGTTGAGACCCTGATCGCCGGAACCCCGGCTGTCCGCCAGACGCTCCTGTTCTCGGCAACCATGCCCGGCCCCGTCATCGCGATGGCGCGCCGCTACATGACCCAGCCCACCCACATCAGGGCAGCCGATCCGGATGATGAAGGCCTCACCAAGCGCGACATCCGCCAGCTCATCTACCGTGCGCACAGCATGGACAAGACCGAGGTGGTGGCACGCATCCTGCAGGCCCGGGGCCGTGGCCGGACCATCATCTTCACCAAGACCAAGCGCACCGCCGCCAAGGTGGCCGAGGAACTGGTGGACCGCGGTTTCGCCGCCGCAGCCATCCACGGCGACCTGGGCCAGGGCGCACGCGAACAGGCGCTCCGCGCGTTCCGGAACAACAAAGTGGATGTGCTGGTGGCAACGGACGTCGCCGCCCGCGGCATCGACGTGGACGATGTCACCCACGTGATCAACTACCAGTGCGTCGAGGACGAAAAAATCTACCTGCACCGGGTGGGCCGCACCGGCCGCGCCGGCAACAAGGGCACTGCAGTCACATTCGTCGACTGGGATGACATGCCGCGCTGGGCGCTGATCAACAAGGCCTTGGGCCTGAGCGTCCCCGAGCCCGTGGAAACCTACTCCTCCTCACCGCACCTCTACACTGACCTCGACATCCCCGAGGGCACCAAGGGACGTCTCCCGCGCGACAAGCGGACCTTGGCCGGCGTTGACGCCGAGGTGCTTGAGGACTTGGGCGAAACCGGCAAGAAGAACAGCCGCGGCGGCCGGGACGCCTCCCGTTCCCGCGAGCGCGACGGCCGGGGACGCGGAAAGGACGACGGCGGAAAGGCCGGCGGCCGGGACTCCGCCCGCTCCGGTGAGCGCCGTCGTCGTACCTCCGACTCCGCCCCTGCCGCGGACGCAGCCGCCCCCGCGGCCGACGGCGACCAGCCCTCGCGCACCCGCCGTCCCCGGACCCGCACCCGCCGCCGCAACGGCGAAGTGGTTGCCGCCGCGGACAAGGGCGGACAGCCCGGCAGCTCCGAGGGCTAACTGCGTCGATGACAGACACTGTTTGGGCGCCGGACGGCGGCAGCCTGGTGGTTCACGCGGACAACGCGGAGTACCTCCCAACACTGCCGGACGGCGCCTTCACGCTGATCTATGTGGATCCGCCCTTCAACACGGGCAGGCCGCAGCAGCGGCAGGAAACCCGGATGGTAGCCAACGCTGAAGGCAGCGGGGACCGGGTGGGTTTCAAGGGCCGTTCCTACGACACCATCAAGGGCGCACTGCACCGCTACGACGACGCGTTCAGCGACTATTGGTCCTTCCTGGAACCGCGGCTGGTGGAGGCGTGGCGCCTGCTGGCTGATGACGGCACCCTTTACCTGCACCTGGACTACCGCGAGGTGCACTACGCCAAGGTGATGCTGGACGCCATCTTCGGCCGGGCATGCTTCCTGAACGAAATCATCTGGGCGTACGACTACGGCGCCCGGGCGAAGAACCGGTGGCCCACCAAGCACGACAACATCCTGGTGTACGTCAAGAACCCGGCCAAGTACCACTTCGACAACGCCGAGGTGGATCGTGAACCCTACATGGCCCCCGGGCTGGTGACGCCGGCCAAGCGCGAACTGGGCAAGCTGCCTACGGACGTCTGGTGGCACACCATCGTCTCCCCCACCGGCAAGGAAAAGACCGGGTACCCCACCCAGAAGCCGGAAGGGCTGGTCCGCCGGATTGTGGCCGCCTCGTCCCGCCCCGGCGACTGGTGCCTGGACTTCTTCGCAGGCTCCGGCACCCTGGGCGCCGTGGCGGCCAAGCTTGGCCGGAAGTTCGTGTGCGTGGACCAGAACCAGCCCGCGATCGACATCATGGCCAAAAGGCTCGGTGCGCACGCCACCCTGGCCGTGTACCAGCCCACCTGACGCGCCCCCTTGATCAGGGGCGGATGACCGCGGCTCCGGTACCCAGTTCTTCGATCCGCGCCAGCATTCCGGGGGCAGTGACGTTCTCGCCGAGCAGATTCGGCTTGCCCGTACCGTGGTAGTCGGAGGAGCCGGTGACCAGCAAGCCATGCTTGGCGGCGAGCTTGCGCAAAAACGCCCGCCCCTCTTCCGGATTGTCCCGGTGGTCGATCTCCAGTCCCGCCAGTCCGGCGTCGATCATCTCTTGGTAGGTCCGCTCCCCCACGATCCGGCCCCGGGCCGACGCTACCGGATGGGCAAACACCGGCACGCCTCCCGCGGCACGGACAAGTTCGACGGCGGTGGCCGGGTCCGGTGCATAGTGCGGGATGAAGTAGCGGGACCGGGAGGTGAGGATCGAAGCGAACGCCTCGGAACGGTCTTCCACCACCCCCGCTGCCACCAGGGCATCAGCGATGTGCGGCCGGCCCAGGGTGGCGCCCGGAGCCACGTGGTGGATCACGTCGTCCCATGTCAGGGGGTAGTCCTCGGCCAGGATGGTGACCATCCGTTCGGCCCGCGTCAGGCGCGAGTCCTTGGCTTTGGTGATCTCCTCCAGCAGGCCTGGATGGGTGGGGTCCTGCAGGTAGCTCAGGAGGTGGACGCTGATGCCTTCCGCGGTCCGGCAGGAGACTTCCATGCCGGGAACCAGGGCCACGCCGTGCGTGACGGCGGCCGCGGCCGCCTCGGCCCAACCCGCGGTGGAATCATGGTCGGTCAAGGCCACCACGTCCAGGCCCGCACGCGCGGCAGAGGCCATGACGTCGGCGGGGGGCTCTGTCCCATCGGAGACGTTGGAGTGGGCATGCAGGTCAATCCTCACTTGTCCAGACTAGTGGACCCCGCCCCTGCCGCACCGGAGCCTGTTCGCATAGCCGCGACGCTGGTGAGACGATGGTGCCGTGAACCATGCCGATAACACCCAGAACTCTGCCTCCCAGCCGCTGGAGGAGCGCGTCAACAACCGCTCTCAGCGGCCCAGTTCCAACGCTTTCAAGGCCTTCATGGCCAGCAACTGGGCGCCGTCCAGCCAGGAACTCCCCCAGCGCGACGCCGTCGCCGGCTACGCCGCAACCCGGCGCAAGGCAATCTCCGCCCTGTTCAAGGGCGAACGGCTGGTCATCCCCGCCGGACCGCCCAAGGTCCGCTCCAACGACTGCGACTACCGCTTCCGGCCGCACTCCGGCTTCGCCCACCTGACGGGCCTCGGCCTGGACCACGAGCCGGACGCTGTCCTGATCCTGGACCCGGTGGAGGAAGGAACCGGCGACGACGGCGGCAACCACCGCGCCACGTTGTACTTCCGGCCGTTGGCGGGCAGGGACACCGAACAGTTCTACGCCGATTCCCGCTCCGGCGAGTTCTGGATCGGGGCGCGCCCCACCCTCGAAGAGTTCCAGGCCCGCCTGGGGCTGCCCACCGCCCACATCGACCAGCTCGAAACGGCCATCACCAAGGATGTCGGCGCTCCCGAGATCGGCGGCATCTCCATCCGCCTGGTCCGCAAGGTGGACGAAAACATCGACGCCCTGGTGGATACGGCCCGGTACAACACGGCGAAGGACCCGGAGAACCTGGACCTTGAGGTCCTGGACGCCCTGGACGAGAAGCTCAGCGAAGCACTCTCCGAGCTGCGCCTGCTCAAGGACGAGTGGGAGATCGAGCAGATGAAGATCGCCGTGTCCGCAACGGTTGAGGGATTCGAGGAGGTCGTCAAGGCCCTCCCCCGTGCGCTGACGCATGCCCGCGGCGAACGGGTAGTGGAGGGGGCGTTCTTTGCCCGCGCCCGCGAGGTGGGCAACGAACTGGGCTACGACACCATCGCGGCCTCCGGCAACAACGCCACCGTGCTGCACTGGACCCGCAACACCGGCCGGGTCCACGCAGGCGACCTCCTGCTCCTGGACGCCGGTGTCGAGGCCGACTCGCTCTACACGGCGGACATCACCCGTACCATTCCGGCTGATGGCACTTTCACCGCTGTCCAGCGCAAGGTCTACGAGGCAGTGCTCGACGCCGCGGACGCCGGCTTCGCCGCAGCGCAGCCGGGGACGAAATTCCGCGACATCCACACCGCGGCAACCACGGTCCTGGCCGAGCGCCTCGCCGAGTGGGGTCTGCTGCCGGTCAGCGTGGAGGAAGCGGTCAGCCCCGAGGGCCAGCAGCACCGCCGCTGGATGCCGCACGGAACGAGCCACCACCTCGGCCTGGATGTGCACGACTGCGCCCAGGCCAAGCGGGAACTATACCTGGACGGCATCCTCACCGAAGGCATGGTCTTCACGATTGAACCTGGCCTCTACTTCAAGGCGGAAGACCTGGCGATTCCCGAGGAATACCGCGGCATCGGCGTCAGGATCGAGGACGATATCCTCATGACCGCCGACGGCCCCGTCAACCTCAGCGCCGCCCTGCCCCGCACGGTTGAAGACGTGGAGACCTGGATGGCCGGCATTTACCGGACCGAAGAGGCCTGACACGGGCACACACGGGAAAAGCGTGGCCACCGGACTGGGTCCGGTGGCCACGCTCTTTTCGTTTCGCCGTCATCCTGCGCGCGCCGTCAGGAAGGCAGGGGTGTCTGCGGAGCTGGCAGCCCTATTGTCCGCTGCCGCCCCGGTGCGTGTCCTCGTCCTTGCCGTACTGCCCTGCGTTGTGCTCCGGGTTGTGGCCCGCTGCGGATTGGGTGGCCGGTTCGTTGGTGTGTTCCGGGGCGGCTGCGCCGTGCTGCGCGGCGTCAGCCGTGGGGCCCTGCGGAAGCCGGACTCCGTACTGGGGGCGGCCGTCCGGCAGGTCGGGGTACCGCACGGTGCGGACCGGCTGTGCCGGCGGCTGCCCGTCGTCATACTGTTGTCCGGCCTGTTGCTGGCTTCCGGCGCCCGGGGAGCCGTGGCCTTCCTGCGGCGGAGCTGCAGTGGGCCGCTGGCCGTAGGGGTCGTTCCACCCGGCGGGCCTGGCCGGTCCTTGGCCAGGCTGCTGTTCCTGCCCCGGCTGCTGCTGGTTCGGCTGGTTGTAGTAGTCATGCTGCGTGTACGGGCCGTGCCCGGACGCCGCGTCGGAGCGGGACATCGGCAGCTGCTGCAGCAGGCGCCGGGCCTCATGGGCTGCCTCGGGAGCCACGATGACATCATAGTTCGTGGCCACTACCTGGCTGGTGGAGGTGAAGTCCCGCTTGCCGCGCTGCATGGCGTAGGTGACGATGCCGAAGAGCATGAAGAAGGCCGCACCCATCAGCACCGACGTCATGATCGAGAAGTAGCCGGGCGAGGGCGCAAAGAAGGACAACATGACGCCTACGAAGAGGCCGAACCACATGCCGCTCAGTGCTCCGGAAAGGGCCACCCGGGGGTAGCTCAGGCGTCCCGTCACCCGCTCCACCATCTTCAGTTCGTTGCCCACGATGGAAACCATCTGGACCGGGAACTGCTGGTCCGCGAGGTAGTCAACCGCCTTCTGGGCGTCGAGGTAGGAGTTGTAGGACCCGACGGTGTCACCGGTGGGTACGGCCCGGGCGTCATCCGGTCCGGTGGGGCCGCCGGTCTTGGGAGCACCAAAAATGTTGGACATACACCCATTCTTGCCCATCAAGATGGGTGCTGCCTGTAAATTCAGCTAAAAGAGAGCAGACTCGGTAGCCTGTAGTGGTGAGCACAACACCTACCCGTGTCTTCGTGGCACGCCTCCTGGGCCTGGATGTCTTCGACCCCTTGGGTGACCGCCTGGGCCGGCTGCGCGATGTTGTTGTGCTGTCCAGGGGGACCCAGGGTGCGCCGCATGTGGTGGGTATCGTGGTGGAAGTTCCGGGGAAGAAGCGCGTCTTCGTGCCCATGACGCGGATCACCTCGATCGATCAGACGCAGATTATCTGCACCGGCCTGGTCAACCTGCGCCGGTTCGAACAGCGTGGAGCCGAAACCCTGGTGGTGGCGGAGATGTTCGACCGGCGGGTCACCCTCCGCGACGGCAGCGGGGACGCCACCATCGAGGACATCGCGATCGACCAGCACCGGTCCCGGGACTGGTTCGTCAGCAAGCTCTTTGTCCGGCGCGGCCACTCGCTGTCCCCTTTGAGCCGCTTGCGCCGCAATGAAACCCTGATCATTGACTGGGCGGACGCCCAGCAGGGAGCACGCACCGAGCCGCAGGCAGCCACGCAGTTCGTGGCCAACCACGAAGACCTCAAGCCCGCAGACTTTGCCGAGGCACTGCAGGAGATGAGCGACAAACGCCGTTTCGAAGTGGCCAGCGAACTGCAGGACGAGCGGCTGGCCGACGTCCTCCAGGAGCTTCCCGAGGACGATCAGGTGGAAATCCTCTCCGCGCTGGATGTCCAGCGCGCCGCCGACGTCCTTGAGGAAATGGACCCCGACGACGCCGCCGACCTCCTGGGCGAACTCCCCTCCGCCCAGGCCGAAGAACTCCTCCAGCTGATGGAGCCCGAAGGCGCCGAGGACGTCCGCCGCCTGCTCGAATACGACGAGGACACGGCCGGCGGCCTGATGACACCCGTGCCGGTGATCCTGCCGCCGGAAGCCACGGTGGCCGAAGCCCTGGCCCACGTGCGGCGGGAGGAGCTCTCCCCTGCGCTGGCGTCGTCGATCTTCATCGCCCGGCCGCCGCTCGAGACCCCCACCGGCCGCTTCCTGGGCGTGGTGCACATCCAGCAGCTGCTCCGGTTCCCGCCGTTCGAGGCACTGGGCAACCTGGTGGACAAGAACCTCGAGCCTTTGTCCGACCAGGCCCACATCAGTGAGGTGGCCCGGACCCTGGCCACCTACAACCTCAACTCCCTCCCGGTGGTCAACGACGCCGGCCGGCTTGTGGGGGCGGTGACTGTTGATGACGTATTGGATCACTTGTTGCCGGACGACTGGCGCGCCCACGATGGCGAAGCCCCGATAAGAAAGCTCGGTGGCCGCATTGGCTGATAACAGCGCCCCAAAGAACCCCAACCAGCGGAACCTGGCCAACGCGGAAGCAAAAGGCAGCCTCGACACACCCCTAAGCGCCCGTCAGCGGATCCTGCCCAAGTTCAAGCCGGATCCGGACGCATTCGGGCACGCCACCGAGGGTTTTGCCCGGTTTATGGGCACGCCGCAGTTCCTGGTGTACATGACGGTGTTCTGCATCTTCTGGTTGGGCTGGAACACCTGGGCGCCCGTCGAGTGGCAGTTCGACTCGAGGGACCTCGGCTTCACCCTGCTGACCTTGATGCTGTCGCTGCAGGCTTCCTACGCGGCACCCCTGCTGCTGCTCGCGCAGAACCGCCAGGACGACCGCGACCGCGTCTCGCTGCAGCAGGACCGGCAGCGCGCCGAACGCAACCTGTCCGACACCGAGTACCTCACCCGGGAGTTGGCCTCCCTGCGGATCGCGCTGCGTGAAGTAGCCACCCGTGACTACGTCAGGGCGGAGTTGCGCTCACTCCTGGAGGACATGTTGGAAGCCCAGGAGGAACTCCGGACCCACGACGACTCCGGCCCCGGTTCCCATGAGTCACCGCGGGACAAGGTCAAGGACAAACTGCGTGAGCAGAGGGACCGGCAGCGTGGCCCGCGGACCCAGCAGATCCCCCGGGTCAAGCCCGGCCATTCCACCAACGAACGCTAGGCCGGATCATCCGGCTGCACTTCGCCGCACCAGCACGAAAGCCGAGGCCCCTCACGTGAGCGCCCCCATGGATCCGGCACCATCCAGCAACTCCGCGCTGCTCCAGGCCGTCACCCACGCCCTGGCAACCGTTATTGACCCTGAGCTCCGCCGCCCCATCACCGAACTGGGGATGGTGGACTCCGTCCAGGTGTCCGACGACGGCCGGGTCACCGTCGCAGTCCTGCTCACCATTGCGGGTTGCCCGCTGCGGGACACGATCACAGCCGATGCCCGCAAGGCCCTGTCCGCGGTCCCCGGCGTCACCGCCGTCGACGTCGACCTGAAGGTCATGGACCAGGCCCAGCGGGATGCGCTCAAGGAGAAGCTGCGCGGCCCCGGCGGCGCACGCACCATCCCGTTCAACCAGCCCGAGTCGCTGACCAAGGTCTATGCGGTGGCCAGCGGCAAGGGCGGGGTGGGGAAATCCTCGGTGACTGTAAACCTTGCCACTGCCTTGGCTGCCCGGGGCCTGCGAGTGGGCATCGTGGACGCGGACGTCTACGGTTTCTCCGTCCCCGCCTTGATGGGCATCACCCAGGCTCCCACCCAGGTGGATGACATGATCCTTCCCCCGGTTGCCTACGGTGTGAAGGTCATCTCCATCGGGATGTTCGTCACCGGGAACCAGCCTGTCGCCTGGCGGGGACCCATGCTGCACCGGGCCCTGGAACAATTCCTCACGGACGTCTACTTCGGCGACCTGGACGCACTGTTCCTGGACCTTCCCCCGGGGACCGGGGACATCGCCATTTCGGTGGCGCAGTTGCTGCCCAAGGCTGAGATCCTGGTGGTCACCACGCCCCAGGCTGCGGCAGCGGACGTGGCCGAACGCGCGGGTGCGATCGCAGCCCAGACCGGCCAGAAGATCGCCGGTGTCATTGAGAACATGTCGTACCTGGACATGCCCGGCGGCGGCAGGATGGAACTCTTCGGAAGCGGCGGCGGGACAGTCCTTACCGGGCGGCTCAGCACCACGCTCGGCGTTCCGGTGCCGCTGCTGGGCCAGATTCCGCTGGATATCCAACTTCGCGAGGGCGGTGACGCCGGGGTTCCGATCGTGCTTGGCCGGCCCGATTCCGCGGCAGGCGTGGCGTTGACAGGTATCGCGGCGCAGCTTGCCGCCACACCGCGGGGCCTTGCCGGGATGAAGCTGGGCCTCCAGCCCCGCTGACCAGCGCCCTAGGTGGCTTCGGTATCGAAGGGAGCGGTTTCGCCCGGGGCGAGCCGCTCCACAACCCGCTCAGGACGGGAAGGTGCGGCGTCGGCCACTGCAGCCGCGCCGGAAACCGCCGCCACCGCGGCCGGGGCTCCGGCGCTGACGGGTTTGGTGTCGTCGTCGAAAAGTGCTTCCTTGATGATGCGGCGGGGGTCGTACTGGCGGGGATCGTACTTCTTCCAATCGACATCGTCGATGTCGATGCCTACTTCTTCCTTGATTTGCTCACGGGCACCGGAGGCCATCCGGCGGACTTCCTTGACCAGGTTTGCCAGCTTCTGGGTATATTCGGGCAGCCGTTGGGGGCCGATCACGAGAACGCCTATGATCAGCAGAATTATGAATTCCGGGCCGTTGATACCAAACACTTTAGGAAGATTACCCTCTCCGGGCTGCCAGTGACGATTCCCGTCCGGCTGACGTGGAAACAGTCCGCGTCACGGGGTGAACAGGGCTGCGATCTTGCTGATGCCGCGCTCCAGCCGTGACTCCAGCGGCTCCCCGGACTTTCCTGCGGACGCTTCTGGAACGGAGGCCGCAACACCCTCGGTGGCGGCATCAGCGACGTTCTTGAGGATCGGAAGGGCGTCGTCGGCCCGCGCCGCAGGAAGGTCCGAGCGGTAGGTGATGGTGAGGCCGGCGGTCCGGTAGGTCGCGGACGCCGGGGTCAAGGACCACGCCTGCGACGTCCCGGCACCCGGTTTGGACGGGTGCTGCTCGGTGACCGTGGCGTGATGGGCACCGTCGGTAAGGCGCAGCTCCACCGCCGGTTGTCCTTCCACCAGCACCGCCCGTGCGGCTTCGAGGTGGAATCCCATGGCCTGCAGTTCCGGGCAGGCCCAGCCTTCAGAACGCAGCGAGGCCAGTTGGGCGGGATCCAGCGGGCGCCCATCCGTTGGGCTCTGCGAGGAAACGTGGGAAAACGCCGCCTCCGTTCCTGACGGTTCCCCCGCCACCGGATCCCCCGCTGCGGTGAACGCCCCCACGGCGAGCACGCCGGCCGCGGCCATGGTCCCTCCCGCGGTGAACGCCAGGGCCCGGGCGGCCATCCGGCTTCCGGTGGGGCCCGCGGGTGCTTCAGGCTGCGCCGCAAGTTCGTGGGTGCGCGCCAGAAGCCGTGCCGTCAGGTCCTCGCTGGCGGGCGGGACCGGCGCTTGGCGGAGGCGCTCAAGGTACTGCCGTTCCCGGCGGACAGTGGCGGCACACTCCTGGCACGCCTCGAGGTGGCTGCCGGAGCGCTGGTGCTTGCCGCCGAAAGGAAACTGGGACCTCATGCGCCGATCAGAGGATGCCCGCTATGCGCGGCATGGAGAGCTTGCGGCGTCCCTGGTGCGGGCGCGGGTCACGGTGTGCCAGCTTTTCCCGCAGCATGGTCCTGCCGCGGTGGATACGGGAACGGACGGTGCCGAGTTTGACGCCGAGCGCCTCGGCCACTTCGTCATAGGACAGGCCTTCGAGGTCGCAGAGGACGACGGCGGCACGGAAGTCCGGCGGGAGTTCCTCCAGCGCTGCCTGGACATCGAGGTCCAGGTTGTTCAGCTCGAAGCTCTGCTCGGGGCCCGGTTCGCGGCCGGGCAGCCGGGACTCGGCGTCCTCCGCCAGGGCGTCGAACCGGATGCGCGTCTTCCGGCGCGCCTGGTCGAGGAACAGGTTGGTGGTGATGCGGTGCAGCCAGCCGTCCAGGGTGCCCGGCTTGAAGTTTTCCAGTGAACGGAAGACGCGGACGAACACCTCCTGGGTGAGGTCCTCGGCGTCGAACTTGTTCCCGGTCAGGCGGTAGGCCAGCCGGTAGACCTTCGCGGAGTGATTGGTGACCACTTCTTCCCAGGTGGGACGGACCCACTCATCATCGGGATTGTTGACTGCAGGGACAGGTGCCACAACTGAAGATGACATCGTCCACTCCCCTCGTGGAATGCTAACGCCCGGATACTGTTGACATCTCTGATTCGGCGCCGGTCACCTTTTGGATGAGCGGATTCCAATCATGTCAAACTTGGCTGGGAATTTCCTGACCGCAGGGTAACTTCAGCCTTCGGCGCAACAGCCTCTTCCCGGGCCGGCGGGGCCGGACACAGTAGGCTAAAGGGGACATTCCCCCTTCACGCCCAGAAAGCGATAATTCATGAGCGCCGACAAGTCCAGCAGCTGGTCCTATGCAGAAGATCTGCCCGCTGAGGATGAGGTCATGCTTCGGGCCCGGGAACGTTCCTTTGAATTGGGCGTGAGTGCCATCAGCCCCGGTGTCGGCGCGGTCCTGACGGTCCTTGCTGCCGCGTCGAAGGCGCAGACCGCCGTCGAGATCGGCACCGGCGCCGGTGTCTCCGGCGTCTGCCTGCTGCGGGGCCTTGGCCCGCACGCTGTCCTGACCACCATTGACGTGGACGTCGAACACCTGCGCGCGGCCCGCGAGGCGTTCACCGAGTCCGGCAGTCCGGCCAACCGCACGCGCACCATTTCCGGCCGGGCCGGCGATGTCCTGCCGCGCCTCACTGACGGCGCGTATGACCTGGTCTTCATCGACGCCGACAAGCCCGGCCTGCCCGGCTACGTCGAGCAGGCCATCCGGCTCCTCAAGAGGTCGGGCCTGTTGATTATCAATGACGCCCTGGACAAGGACAAGGTGGCCAACCCGGCCGGCCGCGAGGCCACTACGGTGGTGCTGCGCCAGGTGGGAAGGGCCATCCGCGACGACGACCGGCTGGCGTCGGCGATGCTCCCCACCGGCGACGGCCTGCTGGTCGCCGTCAAGAAGTAGGCCGGAAACAGGACAGGGTCCGCGGCACGAGGCCACGGACCCTGTCCGGCACGACTATTCGGTAACGCCCACCAGGCATTCCTTGAGGTTGGCTGCTTCGGCAGCGTTCAGCTCGACCACGAGGCGCCCGCCGCCTTCGAGCGGGACGCGCATGATCAGGCTGCGGCCCTCCTTGGTGACTTCCATTGGGCCGTCGCCGGTACGTGGTTTCATAGCCGCCATGAGGAATTCCCCTCCATTTTGTTCCAGGACTGATCAGCCCGGGCGGGCTGGGTCCGCATGTCGATCAAGCGGCTGTGGCGGGGTGGTGCTCCCCCCGCCGAGGCTGCGCGTTTTCTGGATGCTTGTGTCCTTGCTTACTTACTATTATCGCGGATTTACCCGCACGTAGCTAATCGATGGACATTTCCGTGCGCCGGGCATTCCCGGCCTGACCTGCACGGAAGCCCCTCCCGCTAGGGCGGATAATCGCCGCCTCCCGGCAGCTGGGCCCAGGCCCACAGCCACACGATCCACACGATCTGCAACAGCACGAACATGGCCACCACGGTTCCGCGGTAAGCCCGGGACCGGGAAAGGAAGGCAGCGCCCAGGGCCAGCGGAAACAGGGGCAGCAGCATCCTGAACGTGCTGGTCTGCGGGTGGAGGAACATCAGCAGGTAGCCCATGTAGCAGGCACACCACAGCCGGAGTTCGGCACCGAGCCGCACTACCGGGGGAAGGAACAGCATCACGCCGAACAGTGCCACAAAGACCAACGGCGCCAGCAGGCCAAGGACGGGGCCGAAAAGTTCGACGCCGGTATCGAACCAGGGCTTGAACGGCACCAGGTCCTGCCCCCGCCACACAGTTTCGGTCTTGGTGTAGGCCTGTGGGTCACCCGTGGCGGCCCACGCGGCAGCAGGCCAGACCAGTGCGGACACACCTGCGACGGCGGTGAGTCCAGTCAGCGCGGCGAGGTCCCGCACCGAGTGGGATTCTTCTTCCGTTCCCGGCGCGGCGCCGCCCCGGAGACGGTCCACGGCGCGCCAGACCAGCAGCAGGCCCACCATGGCCGCGAAGGGCACGCCCACGGGCCGCGACAGGCACAGCACGAACACCACCGGCATGGCCCACAGGTATTGGCGGCGCAGCACCAGCAGGAGGGCCCACGCAAGCAGCAGGAGGGACAATGGTTCGGCGTACGGCACCTGCAGCACGGCCGAAACGGGAAAGGTCGAGAAGAACGCGACGCCCCACATCGCCTGGCCATGGTCCGCCCGCTGCCGGAACAGGACGTAGGCCAGCAACGCGGCGCCCCAGCCGGCCAGCATGGCGATCACGGTCAGCGATGCGGCGGAATTCATGCCGGTGAGGCGGCTGAGCCCGCCGGCCAGCGCGGGAAAAAGCGGGTAGAAGGCCCACGTGTTTTCCTGCACGTTTCCGGCGGCGTCCGTGGGGAGCACGGAAGGGTAGCCATCGGCGATGACCGTGGCGTACCAGCGGGCATCCCAGATGTTGATGAAATTCCAGTAGTCCGGCTTCGGCGGGAACCAGGGGTTGACGCCCTGGTGGAGCGCGGCGGCCATGAAGATGCACGCCGAGACCAGGCGGGCGGCGGCATACAGGACAGTGGTTTGGATCCACCACGGCCAGCCGCGGACGGCGGAAGCAGCCCGGAGTGCGGCAGTGTGGGCAGATGCCAGGGGGCTGCGGCGGTCCACCGTGCTCACGGGCCGCCCGTCCCCGGCACGGCGGTCCCGCGGGCGGCCTCGTCCGCGTCCGCGGAGGTGCCCGGGTCAGCCGGTGCCGGGTTCGCGGGGGCGGCCGGGCCGGCGTCGGAATCCGGTTCCGGTACGTCGCCTTCCATCGCAGCCAGCCGGCTGCGGAGCTCCGCCACTTCCCGGTTCCTGGCGGCGAGTTGGTCCCGCAGGTCCTCCAGGACCTGGTCCACCTGGTCCATCCGGTAGCCGCGCAGCCCGAGCGAGAACCGTAGTTGGTCCACGTCCTCAGGTCCGGCGTGTGCCGGCAGCAAGACCGGTGGGAGGTTTGCGGGCGGGTCCTCGAGGCCGGCACCCAGCAGTGCAGGCAGCCCGGCACCGCCGGTACCGCGGGAGCGCCGGCCCAGGCCGGCCCACAGGACCGCCGCCACCAGGACCACGGCGAGGAATACCAGAAAGAAACTCACTGTCCCATCGTGCCAGATCCATCCCGCCGGTCCGCGGCCCACGGCACGGAACCGGGCCAGGCCGTGGCCCCTGTACTACTCCGGCCGCTGCTCACCATTCATGGACGGGGTCACGGCAACGTGAAGCACACGGTCCACCGCTTCGGCGGGATCGTCAACGAGCTGGATCAGGTCCAGGTCCTTCTCCGAGACCATTCCCTCGGCCACCAGGGTGCCCCGGATCCATTCGATCATCGGCCCCCAGAATTCGACGCCAAGGAGCACGATCGGGAACGACGTCACCTTCCGTGTCTGGACCAGGACCATGGCCTCGAACAGCTCATCCAGGGTGCCCAGGCCGCCCGGCAGCACGATAAAGCCCTGCGCGTACTTGACGAACATGGTCTTGCGGGCGAAGAAATAGCGGAAGTTGATACCCAGGTCCACCCACTGGTTCAGGCCCTGCTCGAAGGGCAGCTCAATGCCCAGGCCCACGGATACGCCGTTGCCTTCCACCGTCCCCCGGTTGGCCGCCTCCATGGATCCGGGGCCGCCGCCGGTGATAACCGCCACCCCGGCCTCGGCGAGCTTGCGCCCCACCTCGACGCCCATTTCGTAGTACTTGCTGCCGGGCTTGGTGCGGGCGGAACCAAAAACGCTGACGGCCTTTCCAATGTCCGCCAGCGCACCGAATCCTTCGACGAATTCGCTCTGGATCCGCAGGACCCGCCAGGGGTCGGTGTGGACGAACTGGCCGGGGCCTTTGGTATCGAGCAGATGCTGGTCGGACATTTCCACGGCGGCCTGCTTGCGGCGCAGTTCAAGGGGCCCTTTGCGGCGTGGCTGGGTTGTCTTGGCCGGATCAGCGTTGGTACTCATTCCCCTAGGCTAACCTCCGACTCCAGGTATCTCTTGAATCACGATCGGCATGAACTTGGGGTGATTGGCGTCATAACCCACCGTTGTTCGCTAGATTCTTTCCTATGACTACTCATGTGCCCGGCGATGCCCTCGTCTCCCTGAACGCCGTTAATAAGCATTACGGCCAGCTGCACGTTCTGAAGGACATCAACCTGCAGGTCCGCAAGGGCGAGGTTGTTGTGGTCATCGGACCTTCGGGCTCCGGTAAGTCCACCCTCTGCCGCGCCATCAACCGCCTGGAAACCATTGAGGGTGGAACCATCACCATCGACGGGAAAGTCCTGCCCGAGGAAGGCAAGGAACTGGCCCAGCTCCGCGCCGATGTTGGCATGGTCTTCCAGTCTTTCAACCTTTTCGCACACAAGACCATCCTTGAAAACGTGACGCTCGGGCCCATCAAGGTCAAAGGCGTTTCCAAGACGGCCGCGGAGAAAGATGCCATGGCACTCCTGGAACGGGTAGGCGTAGGGCACCAGGCGCCCAAGCTTCCCGCCCAGCTTTCCGGCGGACAACAGCAGCGCGTCGCCATCGCGCGCGCCTTGGCAATGAAGCCGAAGGTCATGTTGTTCGATGAACCCACGTCCGCGCTCGACCCCGAAATGATCAACGAGGTCCTGGACGTCATGGTCCAGCTGGCCAAGGAAGGCATGACCATGATCGTGGTCACCCACGAGATGGGCTTCGCCCGAAAGGCTGCTGACCGCGTGGTCTTCATGGCAGACGGCCAGATCGTGGAGGACGCCACCCCGGAGGAATTCTTCAACAACCCGAAGAGCGACCGTGCCAAGGACTTCCTCTCGAAGCTCCTCACGCACTGATCCCCAAGCAACCACACTCAGTTCGCATCCAGGCCGAGAACCCAACGGCCATCAATGAAAGGAATGTCATGAAGGCATTTATGTCCCGACGAAAGTCCTTCGTCGTGGCGGCTACAGCCGCCCTCGCCCTGTCCCTTAGCGCTTGCGGTGGCGGAGACTCCGGAGGCTCAAGCAACCCGAGCCCCGTCGAGAAGCCGTCGTTCGCAGCCGGTACCACCATGGAGAAGCTGTCCTCCGCCGGCACCATCAAGATCGGCACCAAGTTCGATCAGCCGCTGTTCGGCCAGGTCGGCCTGGATGGCAAGCCCGTCGGTTTCGACGTTGAAATCGGCAAACTGATCGCCGCCAAGCTGGGCATCGCCGCTGACAAGATCGAATGGTCCGAAACTGTCTCCGCAAACCGCGAGCCCTTCATCGAACAGGGCAAGGTGGACATCGTCATCGCGACTTACACCATCAGCGACAAGCGCAAGCAGGTCGTTGATTTCGCCGGCCCGTACTACGAAGCAGGCCAGGCCTTGATGGTGAACAAGGACAACGACTCCATCAAGAAGCCCGAGGACGTCAAGGGCAAGAAGGTCTGCTCCGTAACCGGCTCCACCCCCGCTGCGACCATCGTGGACAAGTACGGCGCCGAACTGGTGCCTGCCGCTACCTACTCCGCCTGCCTGGAGCCGCTGCGCAACAAGCAGGTTGAAGCTGTTACCACTGACAACGTGATCCTCGCCGGGTTCGTTGACAAGGAGCCGGACGCTTTCAAGCTTGCATCAGAAGAAACCTTTACCAAGGAGCCTTACGGCATCGGCCTGAAGAAGGGCGACACGGAGTTCCGTAACTGGATCAACGACCAGCTTGAGTCCTTCGAGAAGGACGGTTCTTACAAGAAGGCCTGGGAAGCCACCGCAGGTTCAGTCATCAAGACTGCACCGAGCCTGCCGGCCATCAACCGCTACTGAGCAGCGTTCCATAGGTGCCGGGGCCGCCAAGCAGCCCCGGCACCACCGCCTTCACTCCGTCCACGCATACAGCCGAAGGATCTTATGGACGTCATCATTGAAAACCTGCCCTTGTATTGGGAGGGTTTTCTCCGCACTCTTTTCCTTTCCGTCGTATCGGGTATCTTCGCGCTGATCCTCGGAACGTTGCTGGCCGCAGCGCGGGTATCCCCGGTGGCGGCGTTGCGCGGTTTCAGCACCGTCTACGTGGAAGTACTCCGCAACACACCGCTGACCATCGCGTTCTTCTTCGCGGCGGTCGTGCTCCCCCGCCTCGGGGTCAAATTTGAGCAGTTCGAGGTCGCCGCAATTATCGCCCTCAGTACGTACACGGCCGCGTTCATCGCCGAAGCTGTCCGGTCGGGCGTCAACAGCGTGCCCGTGGGCCAAGCCGAAGCAGCCCGCAGCATTGGCATGAAGTTCAGCCAAGTACTCTCGCTCATCATTCTTCCGCAAGCACTGCGGACGGTGATCCCGCCGCTGATCAACATCCTGATCGCGCTGGTGAAGAACTCATCCGTTGCCGGCGCCTTCTTTGTCCTGGAGCTGTTCGGCTATGGCCGGCAACTGGCCAACGCCAACGGTGACGCGGTCATCACAGTCCTGTTGGGCACGGCTTTCTTCTATCTGCTCCTCACCGTTCCGCTGGGAATCCTCGCCAACACGGTGGAACGAAAGGTGGCGATTGCCCGATGAGCTCCGTCCTGTATGACGTCCCCGGCCCCAAAGCACGCCGGGTTTCACTCATTGCTTCAATCATCGGCGGTCTCCTGATCCTTGGCCTGCTGGCCTGGGTGGTCATGACCTTGGCCCAGCAAGGCATCTTCGAGGGCCGCCGCTGGCAGATTTTCACCCGCGCCGATGTTTGGCGGCTTCTCGGCAACGGCCTTGGTTCGACCCTGTCCGCAGCCGCCCTGGCAGCAGTCATCGCATTTCCGCTTGGCCTGCTGCTATGCCTCCTGCGGATTTCAGACGCGGCGGTCATCCGGATACCCATGCGCATCATCCTCGAATTCCTTCGCGGTATGCCCGTTGTCCTGATGATGCTCTTTATCCTCCTCGGATTCGGTACGTCCGCATTCATCGCTGTCGTTGCCGGCCTGGTCCTCTACAACGCGGCGGTGTTCGCTGAAATCATCCGTGCCGGTATCCAGTCCCTCCCCAAAGGACAGCGCGAAGCCGGCCTGGCCATTGGCCTGACGAGCTTCAAATCCCGGATGCTGATCGAACTGCCGCAGGCGATCCGGCGCATGATGCCGTCCCTTGTAGCGCAGATGGTGGTCCTCCTGAAGGACACCTCGCTGGGTTACATCGTGGCCTACGGCGAGCTGCTGCGGGCGGTGCAGGTCATGGCGGACTTCCTGGGAACGCAGTACCTGTTCCCGATCTTCTTTGTGGCGGCAGCGATCTACATTGCCATCAACATCTCCGTGTCCAGGATTGCGGTGTGGATCGAACGCCGCGGCTCCCGGAAGGCAGCTGGCGGCGTGGCAACTGCAAACACGACGGCGGACCTTCAGGTCGGACACGCCGGACCCGTTTAGCACACCCTGAACAAAGAGCAGGTCCGCAACTCCCGGGAGTTGCGGACCTGCTCTTTTTAATACAAACAGTATTATCCGGCGAGCCAATCCTGCAGCGCCCGGAGGCAGGCGCGGATTGCGTCGGCGGATACGTGTTCGTTGTCCTTGTGCGCCAGCAGCGGGTCGCCCGGGCCGAAGTTCACCGCCGGGATGCCCAGCTCACTGAAACGGGCGACGTCGGTCCAGCCGTACTTGGGCTTGGGCTCGGCTCCCACGGCGGCAACGAAAGAGGCGGCAGCAGGGTGCTGCAGGCCGGGGCGGGCGCCGGCCGCGGCATCGGTGCGGACCACGTCGAAGCCGGCAAGCAGCTCACGGACGTGGGCTTCCGCCTGGTCCGGGGTCTTGTCCGGGGCGAACCGGTAGTTGATCTCCACCACGCAGCGGTCGGGGATGACGTTGCCGGCCGTACCGCCGTTGATCTTCACCGCGTTAAGGCTTTCGCGGTAATCCAGGCCGTCAACGGTGACGGTACGTGGTTCATAGGCGGCCAGGCGCGCCAGGATGGGGGCCGCGGCGTGGATGGCGTTGCTGCCCATCCAGGCGCGTGCGGAATGGGCGGCTTCACCGGAAGTGCTGGCCTCGAACCGGCTGGTTCCGTTGCAGCCGCCTTCCACCGTGCCGTCCGTGGGTTCCAGCAGGATGGCGAAGTCCCCCTGCAGGAGGTGGCCGTGGTTGCGGACCAAACGTCCCAGTCCGCTCTTGACCGCCTCCACTTCCTCGTGGTCATAGAAGACGAAGGTGACGTCGCGTCCGGGCTGGGCGCCGCCGTCGAACATTCCTGCTGCCAGCGCCAGCTGGACCGCCACGCCGCCTTTCATGTCCGTGGCTCCGCGGCCGTAGAGGATGCCTTCGCCAGGAACGCCGGAGTCCCAGCTGGACGGGACCGTCCCCCTGGAACCTTCCGTCAGGGGCAGCGGGACCGTGTCCAGGTGTCCGGCGAGGATGACGCGTTCGCTGCGGCCCAGTTCCGTGCGGGCAACGATGGCGTCCCCGTCCCGGACCACGGTCAGCTGGGGAATCCCCCGCAAAGCGGCTTCCACGGCGTCCGCGAGCTGCTTCTCATTGCCCGACACGCTGTTGATGTCCATCACCGCGGCAGTCAGCAACGCCACGTCCTGGCGCAGGTCAAGGATGGACAGGGACGAGTCAGAGGCGGTTTCAGCAGTCACGAAGCCAGTCTAGTTCGAACGGGCTGCCCGCCCCTCGATAGACTGGAGCACATGACTGAGACCGCTTCCTCTGCCGTGCCCGAAACCCTCACCCCTGACACCGATGACCGTTCCGCCCACGGCTTTGGCGTCGCCACCATCGCCACCGGCGATGCAAGCGTCCTGGACGTCTGGTTCCCGGCACCGGCGCTTGGTGTCGCCGCCGAGAACCTCCGCTCGGTGGAGCACGCCGACGAAACCCTGACCCGCATTGCCGAGAACGGCGCTGACGAGGACCGCGGTACCGAGCAGAAGGTCGTGTTCGTCCAGATCAACCTCGATGAAGCCCCCGCGGACACCGCCGACGCCTACCTGCGCCTGCACCTCCTCTCGCACCGTCTGGTCAAGCCCAACACCATCAACCTCGACGGCATCTTCGGCAAGCTCCCCAACGTCGTGTGGACCAACTTCGGGCCCGCCGCCGTCGAAGGCTTCGAACTGACCCGCGCCAGGCTCCGCCGGCGCGGCGCCGTCACCGTCTACGGCATCGACAAGTTCCCGAGGATGGTGGACTACGTGGTGCCCACCGGCGTGCGGATTGCCGACGCCGACAGGGTCCGCCTTGGCGCGCACCTGGCCGCCGGCACCACCGTCATGCACGAGGGCTTCGTCAATTTCAACGCCGGAACCCTGGGGACCTCCATGGTGGAAGGCCGCATTTCGGCCGGCGTCGTGACCGGTGACGGCAGCGATGTCGGCGGCGGCGCATCCATCATGGGTACCTTGTCCGGAGGCGGCAAGGAAAAGATCACTATCGGTGAGCGTGTGCTGCTCGGTGCCAACTCCGGCGTGGGTATCAGCATCGGCGATGACTCCGTTGTCGAAGCCGGCCTCTACGTCACGGCCGGCACCCGGGTGCGCATCCCCGGTCCCAAGGACGAGGTCGGCGAAGACACCACCAAGATCGTCAAGGCTGCTGAACTCTCGGGCGTGCCCAACCTGCTGTTCCGCCGCAACTCCACCACCGGCGCCGTCGAGGCGCTCCCCCGCGCCGGCCAGACCGTCGAGTTGAACGACGCCCTGCACGCCAACTGATCCGCCGGTGGGACGAAGACGCGGCCTGCGCCGCCTGGCGGTCCTCCTGCTGGCCCTCGCGCTGGCAGCGGGCGGCATTTATACCGCTGTGTACTTCGTGCAGCGTTCCGAAACCCTCGTTTCGGAACGCTGCACTGCCTCTGCGGGCAACCGCAGCGGGGAGCTGGCACCGGACCAGGCGGCCAACGCCGCCCTCATCACCGCCGTGGCGGTGCGGCGTGGATTGCCGGCCCGCGCTGCCACCATCGCACTCGCCACCGCCATGCAGGAGTCGAAGCTGCGCAACATCGGGCACGGGGACCAAGCCGGTCCGGATTCGCGGGGGCTCTTCCAGCAGCGGCCCTCCCAGGGTTGGGGCAGCGAAGCGCAGATCATGGACCCGTACTACGCCGTCAACGCTTTCTACGACGCTTTGGTGAAGATTCCAGGGTACGAGGCGCTCGACATCACCGATGCCGCCCAGCGGGTTCAGCGCTCGGCCCATCCCGGCGCTTACGCCCAGCACGAGGACATGGGCCGGGCGTTTGCCTCCGGCCTGACCGGCCAGACACCGGAGGGGGTCAAGTGCACGCTGCGCTCGGCCACCGCCACAGGGGATGCGGCCGCGGTGGCTGGCGAACTGGAGCAGGCATACGGTGGCGTGGATTCCCAGGCAGACGGCGCCACCCTGGTAGTGGAAGCCGACGGGGAGATGGCGTGGTCCATTGCCCAGTGGGCAGTGGCCAACGCCAAGGACCTGGCGGTGACCCGCGTTGATGTTGCCGGGCGGACGTGGCAGCGTTCAGGAGGCGACTGGCAGGATTCCACCACGGCAGCCGGGCAGGTGCGCATCACGCTGCGGCAGGGCGACGGCGGCAGTTGAGCCTGCGGGGTCAGACCAGGATTTCCAGCACCGGCTGGACGTAGCTGCGGAACAGCTCCGGCTGGCCCATCAGTTCCTGGCTCATGATGATCTTGTCCGGTTCCAGGTACCACGCCCGCTGCTCGTCCAGCGGCAGTTCGATGATGGTCAGCCGGAAGTCCCGCGAATCGCGCCCGATTTCCATCAGCCTGTCATCCACCATCTCCGCAAGCAGTTGGTCGGTGCCGCTGGCGACCCGTTCCCCCTCCAGTTCGGCATACTCGCTCCTGCGTTCCCTGGCCCAGGTGAGGGCTGAGCCGAAGTGCGCCTGCAGGACACGCTGCAGGGCCGGGGAGTTGCCGAACGCCTCAAAATCCGGTGGAGAGAGTTCGGGCACCGTCTGCGGGTGCGCCTTGAGCAGTTGGTCCCACCAGGCCTCCCATTCGGTCTTCAGTGCGCTGAGTCCACCAACCTCCGCGGTCAGGTGGGTGTGGTCGGCGGACCTGATCTTGGGAGCCGCGTGGGACAGCACGGGACGGCCCACGCCGTTGAGGGCCGCCGCATCCCGGACGTAGAGCGCAATCATCATCGGTCCGGACGTGTCCGTGGTGATTTGCCATCCTGAACCGCTTGCGTGGTGCATTCAAAGTCCTTCCCTGGCCGCCTTCCGCCGGACATCATGAGGCTGTCCGGCGTACCGGCTTTCAGTCTATTCCCGCAGGCCATCCGCGGTAGTGCCGGACATGCTCCGGGTACCGGTCATCGGGCAAGGCTGTCCAGGTGCCGGTCAAGGACATCGCGGCACATTTGCGCAGTCATCCAACCCGGCTGCAGCAACGCGTGCATGCACAGGCCGTCCAGGGTGGCCAACAACCGCTCCGCCTCCAGTACCAGGTTGTCCTGCGGTTCGTCCGGCAGCAGCGCGGCAACCACCGTCCCGACGACGGCGGCGACCTCCCGGTGGCTGCGGTCCGCCACGCCTGCAAGGAACGGCCTGATCCGCGCTGCGTTCTTGAAGGCCAGCCAGGCGCAGGCCTCCACCGCGCTCTCCTGGTCCAGCGGCAGCAATCCGCCCAGCAGGGTTAAAACGGCCTCGCGGTGCTCCGGGCTGCCCGGGACGGCCCCGTCGACAGCGGGCAGCAGTTGCTGGAGCCGTCCGACGATGCGGTCCACCACCGCGCCGAACGAGAAAGTGAGGAGTTCTTCACTTCCCGCAAAGTAGTGCCGGACGGAGCCCACCGCCAGGCCGGCCTCGTCAGCCACTTCACGCAGCGAGGCGCGCTCCAGCCCGTCAACGGCGATTATCCGGAGAACCGCCTGGACCACGTCCTGCCGCCTGGCATCTGCATCAACAATTTTGGGCACCCTCCTTATTAGCACACTTGTGCTTCTTTCCGGGTGTCACATCGCGCCCGCCATCCGGAAAGCAGGGGCGGCCGGCACCTGCCGTGGGATAGCGTTGGGGCATGAGAATCTTGGTTACAGGTGGGACCGGCTACATCGGTTCCCACACTGTTCTTTCCCTGCAGGAAGCCGGCCACGAGGTCGTTGTCATCGACAACCTGGTCAACTCGAGCGAAGAGTCGCTGCGGCGGGTTGCCGAGCTCAGCGGCAAGGCCGCCGAGTTCCACCACGTCGACCTGGTGGACGAAGCTGCCGTCGAAAAGGTGTTTGCGGGCGCCGCCATCGACGCCGTGATCCACTTCGCCGGCCTCAAGGCCGTCGGTGAGTCGGTCCGGGAGCCGCTGAACTACTACTACAACAACCTGGTGGGCACGCTGAACCTGATCCGCGTCATGGACCGGCACGACGTCCGCTCCATCGTGTTCAGCTCCTCCGCCACCGTCTACGGTGAGCACAACCCCATTCCGTACGTGGAAAAGATGGAGATCGGTGCCAACAACCCCTACGGGCGTACCAAGGAGCAGATCGAGGACATCCTCTCGGACCTTGGCGCAGCGGACACCCGGTGGCACATAGCACTCCTGCGCTACTTCAACCCGGTGGGCGCGCACCCCTCCGGCAGGATCGGCGAAGACCCCCAGGGCATTCCCAACAACCTGGTTCCGTTCATAGCCCAAGTGGCCGTGGGCCGGCGCGAAAAACTCATGGTGTTCGGTGGCGACTACGACACCCCGGATGGAACCTGCCTGCGGGACTACATCCACGTTGTCGACCTGGCCGAAGGACACGTGGCTGCGCTGAACCACATTGCCGCCCGCACCGGAGTCTTCCGCTGGAACCTGGGCTCCGGCAAGGGGTCCTCCGTCCTGGAGGTCCTGCGGTCCTTCGAAAAGGCCGTCGGCAAGCCCATCCCCTACGAGATCACCGGCCGCCGCGCAGGAGACCTGCCGGCGTTCTGGGCCGACGCCACGTCCGCGCTGGCGGATCTGAGCTGGTCCACCACCAAGACGGTGGACCAGATGTGCGAGGACCACTGGCGGTGGCAGAAGAACAACCCCCAGGGCTACGCCTCCTAGTCCCCTTGAATGTGGCACAACGCGAAGCGGCCGCCCACCTTGGAAAGGTGGGCGGCCGCCGTCGTTATGGCCGGTTTCAGCGTGCCGGGTAGTCCCGCTCCGGCTCGCCGATGTACAGCTGGCGCGGGCGGCCGATCTTGGTGTTGGGGTCGCTGATCATTTCACGCCACTGCGCGATCCAGCCGGGCAGGCGGCCGATCGCGAAGAGGACCGTGAACATCTTCTCGGGGAAGCCCATGGCCTTGTAGATCAGGCCGGTGTAGAAGTCCACGTTCGGGTAGAGCTTGCGCTGGATGAAGTAGTCGTCGTTGAGAGCCTTCTCCTCCAGGCGGAGTGCGATCTCCAGCAGCTCGTCGTTGCCGCCGAGCTTGGTGAGGATCTCGTGGGCCGTGGCCTTGACGATCTTGGCGCGCGGATCGTAGTTCTTGTAGACCCGGTGCCCGAAGCCCATCAGGCGGACGCCGTCTTCCTTGTTCTTGACCTTCTCCATGTAGTCCTCGGGCTTGAGGCCCTCGGCCTGGATCTGGCGGAGCATCTTCAGGACGGCCTCGTTGGCGCCACCGTGGGCGGGGCCGAAGAGGGCGTTGATGCCTGCCGAAACCGAGGCGAAAAGGTTTGCGTTGGATGAGCCCACCAGGCGCACCGTGGAGGTGGAGCAGTTCTGCTCGTGGTCCGCGTGCAGGATCAGGAGCAGGTCCAGCGCCTTGACGATGACCGGGTCCAGCTCGTACTGCTCTGCCGGCAGGCCGAAGCTGAGGCGCAGGAAGTTCTCCACGAGGTTCATGGAGTTGTCCGGGTACAGCATCGGCTGGCCGATGGACTTCTTGTGCGCGTAAGCGGCGATGACCGGCAGCTTGGCCATCAGGCGGATGGTGGAAACCTCCACCTGCTCGGCGTTGAACGGGTCCAGCGAGTCCTGGTAGAACGTGGACAGCGCGGATACTGCGGAAGAAAGCACCGGCATGGGGTGCGCGTCACGCGGGAAGCCGCCGAAGAAGCCCTTGAGCTCCTCGTGCAGCAGGGTGTGGCGCCGGATCTTCTGGTCGAACTCATCCAGCTCGGTGGGCGTCGGCAGGTTGCCGTAGATCAGCAGGTAGGACACCTCAAGGAAGCTGGAGTGCTGCGCCAGCTGCTCGATGGGGTATCCGCGGTAGCGCAGGATGCCCGCATCGCCATCGATGTAGGTGATTGCCGAGGTGGTTGCTGCGGTGTTCATGAAGCCGGGGTCAAACGTCACGGCGCCGGTCTGCTTCAGCAGCTTGGAGACGTCGTAACCCTCGTTCCCTTCAACAACCTGGATGCGCGGGAGCTTCAGCTCGCCACCTGCATGGAGCAGGGTCGCAGCATTGTTGGTCTCAGTCATGGAGTCCCCTTCATGAGGCGTCTGGGCCTCTGTCGAAAGCTTGATCCAACATCAGGTGAGCCGCGCACTGATCCTGAGAAGACAGGTTCCAACACCCGGGCTGCCTTCTTGTAGAAAGCCACCATTGATAGTCACTTAAAAACTACCGCTCCTTGGCGGGTGTCACTAATCCGCAGCCCGCCGAGACAGCCTAAAATGCCCCGGATGTGGGACGAGTCACACGAATATTACGTGCTCCTAGGAACCTGCTCCTGACAGCCTGGCCACCGCTGCGTCAATGCGTTCGTCCGTGCCGGTCAGGGCAACCCGGACAAAACCATTGCCGGCATCACCGTAGAAGACGCCGGGTCCCACCACGATGCCCCGGTCCGCGAGGCGGTCCACCGTGTCCCAGGTGTCCTCCCCGGCAGTGGACCAAAGGTACAGTCCGGCGTCGGATTCCTTGATCTCGAGGCCGAACGCCTGCAGCGCGGGCACCAGCCGCTCACGCCGGCCCCGGTAGAGGTCCTTCTGCGCCTCAACGTGCACGTCGTCGCCCAGCGCCACCCGCATGGCCTCCTGGACCGGGTACGGAACGATCATGCCCGCATGCTTGCGGCTGTTGACCAGGTTGGGCATCAGGTCCGGGTCACCGGCCACGAAGGCCGCCCGGTAGCCGGCCAGGTTGGACTGCTTGCTCAGCGAGTAGACCGCCAGCAGGCCCTGGTGCGAGCCGCCCGCCACGCGTGGATCAAGGATGCTCGGAACGCGACGGCCGCCGCGCTGGACGTCCCAGTCCCCCCAGCCGAGCTCCGCGTAGCATTCGTCCGAGGCCACCACGGCACCCAGTTCCCGGGCCTGGACCACCAGCGCCCTCAGCGACTCGGCATCCCGCACGCTGCCGGTGGGGTTGCCGGGCGAATTGACCCAGATCAGGCGTACCCGGGCGCGCGTGGCGTCGTCGAGTTCGTCCAGGTTATCCGTCGCCACCGAGGTGACGCCGGCAAGGGTTGCGCCGATATCGTAGGTGGGGTACGCCACCTTGGGACGGACGACGACGTCGCCCGGCTTGAGGCCCAGCAGCAGCGGAAGCCAGGCAACGAGTTCTTTCGAACCCACGGTGGGCATGATGTTGCGGGGATCCAGGCCGGACACTCCGCGCCGGCGTTCGAACCAGCCGGCAATGGCGTCCCGGAGCGCCGGCGTGCCGTGCACGGTGGGATAGCCGGGGGCATCGGCGGCAGCCTTCAAGGCGTCCTGAACCAATGCCGGGGTGGGATCCACCGGCGTGCCGATCGACAGGTTGACAGCCCCGCCGGGGTGCCTGGACGCCTTGGCCAGATAAGGTGCCATAGCCTCCCAGGGGTAGTCGGGCAGGGCCAGGCCAAACGAATTCACTGCTGCTGTCACGGCGCTCGTCCGGGTCAGTGGTCTTGGTTCTGCGGCGGCAGGGCGGCGATCATCGGGTGGTCCTTGCCCGTGTTGCCGATCTTGGCCGCGCCGCCCGGAGACCCGAGGTCATCGAAGAACTCGACGTTCGCCTTGTAATAGTCGGCCCACTCATCCGGAGTGTCATCCTCGTAGTAGATGGCTTCCACCGGGCAGACCGGTTCGCAGGCGCCACAGTCGACGCACTCGTCCGGATGGATGTACAGCGAACGCTCGCCCTCATAGATGCAGTCCACGGGGCATTCTTCGATGCATGCCTTGTCCTTAACATCCACACACGGCTGCGCGATTACGTACGTCACGTCCCTGGCCTCTCCACGTTGGGTTCCGGCGACCCGCCGGTTCTTGCATCCGGCAGCACGGCCGGACTCTTGACATCTGAGCCTATTATCTCCCAGCACGTTCCCGCGAACCTAGCCGGCACCCTAGTATGAACTGGTGAGTCTGCCTGCTGCCGCGCCCGCCCGGTTCCTGACCGCTGCGGCCCCGGGTACCCGCGTCGTGGTCCGTTACCGCATCGACGGCGGCCTGACCGACGCCCTGGGCCACTTACTGGCATGCGACGCCGGTTCCTGCACCATCCGCACCCGCCGGGCCGACGTCGTTATCCCCCTGGAACGCGTGGTGGCGGCCAAGGAGGTTCCGCCCGCTCCCCGGCGGCGCCCCGCACGGTGACGGCCGCCCCCGCGCCACCCCTCGCATCACAGGCTCGGGGTCGCTGCGCAGCACGGACATTAAAGCGGAACGGATGTTAAAGCAGAATGCCACCGGTGCAGTACCGGTGGCATTCTTGGTGCTCAGGCGTTGTTATGCCTTGGCGCGGGCGCGGTTGGCCTTGGCACGCTCGTTGGTGTCCAGGATGACCTTGCGGATGCGGATGGCCTCCGGGGTCACCTCGACGCACTCGTCCTCGCGAGCGAATTCAAGCGACTCTTCGAGGGTCAGGTCGCGCGGCGGCGTCAGGTTCTCAAAGGTGTCGGAGGAAGCGGCACGCATGTTGGTGAGCTTCTTTTCCTTGGTGATGTTGACGTCCATGTCATCGGCGCGGGAGTTCTCGCCAACGATCATGCCCTCGTACACCTCGGAGGTGGGCTTGACGAAGAAGGAGCCGCGTTCCTGCAGGTTGATCATGGCGAACGGGGTCACAACACCGGCACGGTCGGCAACCATCGAACCGTTGGTACGGTACTCGATGGGACCGGCCCAAGGCTCGTAGCCCTCGGAGATGGAAGCGGCGATGCCTGCACCGCGGGTGTCGGTCAGGAACCGGGTACGGAAACCGATCAGGCCACGGGCCGGGACGATGAACTCCATGCGGCACCAGCCGGTGCCGTGGTTGGCCATGTTGGTCATCCGGCCCTTGCGGGCGGCCATGAGCTGCGTCACGGCACCCAGGTATTCCTCGGGAACGTCGATGGTCATGTGCTCCATCGGCTCGTGGATCTTGCCGTCCACCAGCTTGGTCACAACCTGCGGCTTGCCGACGGTCAGCTCGAAGCCTTCGCGGCGCATCTGCTCCACCAGGATGGCCAGCGCCAGCTCGCCACGGCCCTGGACTTCCCAGGCGTCGGGACGCTCGGTGGGGAGCACCTTGATGGAGACGTTACCGATCAGTTCCTTATCCAGGCGGTCCTTGACCTGGCGGGCAGTGACCTTGGCACCCTTGACCTTGCCGGCCAGCGGCGAGGTGTTGATACCGATCGTCATGGAGATCGCGGGATCATCCACCGTGATCAGCGGCAGCGGCTGCGGGTTCTCGGCGTCCGTCAGGGTCTCACCAATGGTGATCTCCTCGATACCGGCGACGGCCACAATTTCGCCGGGGCCGGCGGATTCGGCCGGCACGCGCTCCAGCGCCTTGGTGGCCAGCAGTTCGGTGATTTTGACGTTCTTGAGCTCACCGTTGGCGCGCGCCCAGGCAACGGTCTGGCCCTTGCGCAGGGTGCCGTTGTAGATGCGCAGCAGTGCGAGGCGGCCCAGGAACGGGGAGGCGTCGAGGTTGGTGACGTGCGCCTGCAGCACACCCTCCGGGTTGTAGGTGGGGGCCGGGATGTGCTCGATGATGGTCTTGAAGAGCGGCTCCAGGTCCTCGTTCTCCGGAGCGGTGCCGTCGGCGGGCTGCTCGAGGGAGGCGCGGCCAACCTTGGCTGCGGCGTAGACGACCGGCACTTCGAGGATCTTGTCCAGGTCCAGGTCCGGCACTTCGTCCGCGAGGTCGGAGGCGAGGCCCAGGAGCAGGTCCATGGACTCGTGGACGACCTCTTCGATGCGCGCGTCAGGGCGGTCGGTCTTGTTGACCAGCAGGATGACCGGCAGGTGCGCGGCGAGTGCCTTGCGGAGCACGAAGCGGGTCTGCGGCAGCGGACCTTCGGAAGCGTCCACGAGCAGCACGACGCCGTCGACCATGGACAGGCCGCGCTCCACCTCGCCACCGAAGTCGGCGTGGCCCGGGGTGTCGATGACATTGATGGTGATGGTCTCGCCGTTGGAGGACGGACCGTTGTAAGCCACCGTGGTGTTCTTGGCCAGGATGGTGATGCCCTTTTCACGCTCCAGGTCACCGGAGTCCATCACACGGTCTTCGAGGTGGTTGTGCTCGGCAAAGGAGTTGGTCTGCTTGAGCATGGCGTCGACCAGGGTGGTCTTGCCGTGGTCAACGTGGGCCACAATCGCGACATTGCGGAGGTCACTGCGGGATGCAGTGGCCACCGCGGTGTTGGTGGTGGTTTCAGACATGCGTAATTGCTCGATTCAGTGGAGTCAGCTGTTGTATCGCGACATTTCCAACTGGAACGCACGACGGACAAGGCCCTTGGCACAGGGCGCCTGCATCTATTCTAGCCGGTGAGCCATTTGTTGGCCTAAAATCCGGCGGGACCACGTGCCCGCAGGGTGCATCCTGGCAGGGCTGGCCCGGCAAAGTGTGACGAAATTCACTGGCACTTCCGGGAGCGTGGCATGATTGCTGTGACGCAGAGCCCACCTTCAGAGCAAGTCGGAGACCACGATGCCCCGTGCGACGGCCACCACGCCCAGCGGCGCCGCCCGCGCCGCCACTATGGTGGCGTCCGGCCTCCTGGCGGCCTCAGCGGTCCTGGGGCTGGCCGGGTGCGGGGCGCCTGCCGGCGACGGGGTCAGCTCCCTCTCGCGGGCCGCAGCCTCCGGTGGACAGGCCCCCGCCGCCGCCATGAAGACGAACGTTGCAGCCACGTCCCGGCTGCTCAATACCGGGAACGGACGGCTTGAGGCAGTGCTACCGGACATCAGCAGGACTGTCCTGCTGATCGGGGATTCCCAGTCTGAACCCCTGGACGGCTGGCCGCGCCTGGGCCTCGCCGCTGCCGGGTACGACGTGTATTTTTGCGGCCGGGGCGGCACGGGTTACGTCGCGGCAAACGGTGCCACCGGCAACTACGTTGACGCCCTGGAGCGCGGGGACTGGTTGCTCCCTTCAGGCACCCCGGCGCTGATCGTCATCGAAGGTGGCGGCAATGACGCGGCCAGCGGCGCGAGCAACACCCAGATTGTCCGCAACGCCGAGCGGCTGATCGCCGATCTCAAAACCCGCTACCCGGGCACTCGGATGGCAATGATCGGCACCTTGGCACGCGGCGCGGACAACGGCGGCGGTCGCCGCAGCGAAGTGGACGCCCTGGTGGGGTCCGTGGCCGCCGCCCACGGCCTGCCTTTTGTTTCAGCCGGGGACTGGCTGACCCGCTACGGACTCGCCAAGGACCTGGCTGATTCCGTCCACATGAACGCCGCCGGCCGCGTGGCCCTGGGCGGGATCCTTGAGCGACGGCTCAGGGAGTTGAAACTGGATCGGACGTCGGCCGCCGACCAGGGTTCGCTGGCGGCAGTCCCCGGCGGCACCAGCGGGCTGCAGGACTAAGGCTAAACAGGTGAAGCCGGGACCCACCGTCCCGGCTCCACTTGTTTGGGCTGCGCCCTACGCCACCTCAGGAGGCAGCATCAGCTTCGCACCGGGAATGGCGTTGAGCAGCGCCTTGGTGTAGTCCTGCTGGGGCGACTCGAAGACATCGTCCGTCGAACCGGTTTCCACCAGCCGGCCCTTTTCCATCACGCACACGTGGTCGGCGATCTGCCGCACCACGGCGAGGTCGTGGGTGATGAACAGGTAGGTCAGCCCAAGGTTGGCCTGGAGGTCGGCGAGCAGGTTCAGGACCTGCGCCTGCACCAGGACGTCCAGGGCGGAGACGGCCTCATCACAGATGATCACCTCCGGATCGAGCGCCAGGGCGCGGGCGATGGCAACACGTTGCCGCTGCCCGCCGGAGAGCTCGTTCGGGTACCGCTGCATGGCGGACTGGGGCAGCGCCACCTGGTCCAGCAGGGTCCGGACTTTCTTTTCCCGGCTTGCCTGGTCCCCGATCTTATGGACCCGCAACGGTTCTTCGATCGTGCGGTAGATGTTGTACATCGGATCGAGCGAGCCGTACGGGTCCTGGAAGATCGGCTGGACCCGCCTGCGGAACTTGAACAGTTCGGCCGGTTTCAGCGCCGAGGTGTCGACGCCGTCGAACAGGATCCGGCCCTCCGTCGGCTTCTCAAGCTGGAGCACCATCTTGGCCACCGTGGACTTGCCGGACCCCGACTCCCCCACGATCGCCGTCGTGGTTCCGCGCCGCACATCGAAGCTCACGCCGTCGACGGCCGCGAAATCCGCAGCCTTGCCCAGCCCCTGGCGGAGCTTGTACACCTTCCGCAGGTCCTGGATCTGCAGGAAGGTATCGGACTTCGCCGTTTCGGCAGCAGGCGCCAGCAGGTCGGTCGTCTCCACGCCCTGTTCCTTCGCCACCTGGATACGGCGGCTGGCGAGGGACGGGGCCGACTCCACAAGCCGCTTGGTGTACGGGTGCTGCGGGTTGCGGAGCAGTTCCAGCGACGGTCCGGCTTCAACGACGCGGCCCTGGTACATCACGACGACCTTGTCCGCGCGCTCGGCTGCCAGGCCGAGGTCGTGGGTGATCAACAGGACGGAGGTGCCCAGTTCGTTGGTCATGGTTTCCAGGTGGTCCAGGATCTGCCGCTGGACCGTCACGTCAAGGGCCGACGTCGGCTCATCGGCAATCAGCAGCCGCGGCTGGCAGGACAGGCCGATGGCGATCAGGGCTCGCTGGCGCATGCCGCCGGAGAACTCGTGCGGGTACTGGTTGGCCCGGCGCTTGGCGTCCGGCAGCCCTGCCTGGGAAAGCACCTTGGCGATGTCGTCCGGCCCGCTGGGCCGTCCGTTCGCGCGCAGTGTTTCCCGGACCTGGTAGCCGATCTTCCAGACCGGGTTCAGGTTGGACATGGGGTCCTGCGGGACCATGCCGATGGTGTTGCCGCGCAGTTCGATCATGCGCTGCTCGCTGGCGTGTGCAATGTCCTCGCCGTCGAGCAGGATCTGGCCGCCGGATACCTTGCCATTGTTGGGCAGGAGGCCAATGGCCGCCAACGCAGTGGTGGACTTGCCGGAGCCGGACTCCCCCACGATGGCCACGGTTTCGCCGGGCATGATGGTCAGGTGTGCGTCCCGTACTGCCTTGACTTCGCCGCCACCGGTTTTGAAGGTGATGGCGAGGTCGCGGATTTCGAGCAGCGGCCTGATCCCGGTGGTGCCGGCCTCGTCAATGCGGACGTCTGGAGTTGTCATCTCTTTATCTCTCATCGCTGACGGCTCTTCGGGTCGAGGGCGTCGCGCACGGCGTCACCCAGCATGATGAAGCTCAGCACCGTGATGGACAGCGCCGCGGCCGGGTACAGCATGATTTCCGGCCGGGTCCTGATCGATGCCTGCGCACCGGCAATGTCGTTGCCCCAGGACATGATGCTCTGCGGCAGGCCGATGCCCAGGAAGGACAAGGTGGCTTCCGCCACGATGAACACGCCAAGTTCAAGCGTTGCAAGGACGATGATCGGTGCAAGGGCGTTCGGCAGGACGTGGCGGATCAGTGCCCCGAACTTGGAAACACCCAACGCCCGTGCCGCCGTAACGAAGTCCGCGTTGCGTACCTCAATCACCGCGCCGCGGGTAATACGGGCCATCTGCGGCCACGCGAGCAGCGATATGACGAACACTACGGTCCACACGCTCTTGTTCTCGCGGAACAAGGGAAGCTGCGTGATGACCAGCGCACCCAGGACCAGCGGCAGGGCGAAGAAGATGTCGCCCAGGCGTGCCAGCACGGCGTCGATCCAGCCACCGTAGTAGCCGGCGAGGGCGCCGAGGGTCACGCCGATGACCAGGACGCAAAGGACCGAGAGCAGGCCCACGGAAAGCGAGGCTTGCGTGCCGTGGATGACCCTGGAGTAGACGTCGCAGCCCTGGAAGGTGAAGCCGAACGGGTGCCCCGCGGTGGGGCCGCCTTCGGAGTTGCCAAGTTCGCAGCCGTCGTTGGGGGGCGTGGAGGTGAACAGGCCGGGGAACAGCGCAATCACGACCAAGGCAAGGATCAACAATGCCGAGATGATGAACAGCGGACGACGGCGGAGCTTGCGCCAGGCGTCTGCCCACAGGCTGAGCGGGGCCTGGTCAGTCTTGACGGCATCCGTTGCCTGCAGCGGGGTCTCGTCGATGGGGGCCACAAAGTGGTCATTTTTACTGGTCATAGCGGATCCTCGGGTCAAGCCAGGCGTACAGGAGATCGACAAGCAGGTTGGCCACCACGAACACCAGCACCAGCACGCTGACGATGGAGACGATGGTGGGGCCTTCGCTACGGAGGACTGCCTGGTAGAGCTTGTTGCCTACGCCGGGAACGTTGAAGATGCCCTCGGTCACGATGGCACCGCCCATCAGGCCGCCAAGGTTGGCACCGAGGTAGGTCACCACCGGAATGAGCGAGTTGCGCAGGATGTGCGCCAGGACCACCCGGGGGCGCGAGAGCCCCTTGGCGGTGGCGGTCCGCACGTAGTCGGCGTTCATGTTTTCGCTCACGGACGCACGCGTCAGCCGGAGGACGTAGGCAAAGGAGACGAGCCCCAGGACCACGGCCGGCAGCAGCAGGGTGACCCAGTCGGCGTTGGCGCCCACAGTGGGTTTCGCCCAGCCGAGCTGCACGCCAAAGACGAGCTGGAAGACGAAGCCCAGCACAAACGTGGGAACGGCGATAACCACCAGCGAAGCTACCAGGACCGTGGAGTCGAACCAGCCGCCGCGGCGCAGGCCCGCGAATACGCCGAAAGCGACGCCAAAGATTGCCTGGATTGCCAACGCCTCGACGGCCAGCATGGCCGTCACGGGGAAGACCCGGGCAAGGCTGGCCGCGATGGGCTGGCCGGTGAAGTCGTTGCCCAGGTTGAAGGTGAAGAGGTTCTTGAGGAACAAACCGTACTGGACCCAGAAGGGCTGGTCCAGGTTGTACTGGCTGCGCAGGGTATCAATGACTGCCTGCGGGGGCTGGCGGTCGCCGAAGAGTGCGGCGATGGGGTCGCCGGGCAGGGCGAACACCATGTAGTACACCAGGAGGGTCGTGCCGAGGAACACAGGGATCACCTGCAGGAGTCGGCGCAGGATAAACCGGATCACAGGATCACCTGCCTTCCGGTAGGGGGGAAAACGCGTTCATGAATGCCTTCCTGCCGCTTGCAAGCCAATGGGGGCCCGGACGTAACCGGAACCCCCATCAGCCTTCGGCAAGTTAGATCTGGGCCTACTTGGCGGTAATGCCGTAGTAGAGGATTTCACCGTTCCAGCCGGTCTCGGCCTTCACAATGTTGTTGCTCCACACGATCGGGCGTGCCTGGTCCCAGAGCGGCAGGCCGGGCAGGTCCTGGAACAGGACCTCCTGGGCCTGGTTGAACTTGGCGTTGGCCTCGTCCGTGCTCTTGGCTGCCAGGCCTTCCTTCAGCAGCTTGTCGAACTCCGGGTTGGAGTACTTCTCGTAGTTGGAGGAAGCGCCCGTGGCCCATACCGGTCCCAGGAAGTTGTAGAGCGACGGGTAGTCACCCTGCCAGCCTGCGCGGGTCAGGCCCGGCAGCTGCTGGGACTTGCGCAGGTTGAGGACCTCTGCGAACTTCGCGAACGGCTGGATTTCAGCCTGGATGCCGAGGTTGTTCTTGAAGCCGTTGGCAACAGCGTCGATCCATTCCTTGTTGCCACCGTCGGTGTTGGAGGCAATCTGGAGCGGCTTGGAAGCGTCGTACGGCTGGATCTTGTCGGCCTGGGCCCACAGGTCCTTGGCCTTGGCGGGATCGAACTTCAGGACTTCGCTGCCCTTGAGGCCTTCCTTGAAGCCATCGATGACCGGCGGAGCGAAGGCCTTGGCCGGGGTGCGGGTGCCGTTGAAGACAACCTTGGCGATTTCCTCGCGGTTGATGGCGTAGGACAGAGCCTGGCGGCGCAGCTTGCCGGCTTCACCCTGGAAGTTCGGGTTGTAACCCGGGATGTTCAGGGTGGAGTCGGTGGCAACAGCCTTGGTGGCGTTGCGGTCCGGGAAGTCGTTGACGTAGGTCTTCAGCGCGTTGGAGGGCAGGACGTCAGTGATGTCCAGGTTGTCCGACTGCAGGTCCGTGTATGCGGGGCCCGGATCGGTGTAGAACTTGAAGGTCACGCCGCCGTTCTTGGCTTCGCGGGTGCCCTTGTAGTCGGCGTTCTTCACCAGGGTGATGGACTGGTCGTGGACCCAGGAACCCTGCTTTTCGAACTTGTAGGGACCGTTGCCTACCGGGTTTTCACCGAAGGTCTTGGGGTCAGCCAGAGCGGCGGAAGGAAGCGGGTAGAAGGCGGAGTAGCCAAGGCGCAGGGACCAGTCGGCCTCAGGCTGGGCGAGCTTGACCGTGATGGTGGAATCATCGGTTGCCTGCAGTCCGGACATCGTGTCGGCCTTGGGAGCCGGGGTGGTGGTGGTCTTGCCGTCGGCACCCTTCACCGAGTTCACGGCCGAGACGTCTTCGTAGCCGGCGATGGACTCGAAGAAGAAGCCGTTGTTCTGCAGGTTCTTGGAGTTCGCGGCGAAGTTCCAGGAGTCAACGAAGGTCTTGGCCGTGATGGCTTCCCCGTTGGTGAACTTCGCGCCCTGCTTGACCTTGATGGTCCAGTTCTGCGCGTCGGACGACTCAATGGAATCGGCCAGTGCGTTTACGGCCTTGCCGTTGGCGTCGTAGCTGCGAAGGCCTTCGAAAAGCAGGTTTACGACGCGGCCGCCGTAGACCTCATTGGTGTTCGCCGGCAGCAACGGGTTTTGTGGCTCATTGCTGTACGCGGTGATGACCTTGTTCGGATCGCCGGCAGCAGTGCTGGACCCGCCAGTGCTGCCGCCGCCGCCGCACCCGGTCAGGGCAAGCGCGGCGATTGCCACGATGCCCAGTGCTTTGGAAGTGCGCGTAAAACGCATTCCGCCTCCTATGAGTTGTGGGAGAGAGATATTGGGGAAATCTTGTGCTTCCCCGCAGGCTGGACACAGCTGAGTGCTGTGACGAAACCTACATATACGGGTTAGCCTAACCGCACGAAGTCCGGATACTGGTACTCCGTTGCCAAACCGTGACCGGAGCAGTCAAATACCCCGCGAGTGGTGGGCAGTTACGCACGTCACATGCTACTCGTCGGTACGCCAGACGGCGAATCGGGGCCGTGATCGTTCACGTTTAGGCGCCTCCGTTCGCAGCGAAGGGCGCTCCCGGCCTACGCCAGCCGCCAGTCCCAGACGTTCCACCAGACACCCACGGGACCGGGGCTGGTTTTCACGCCGGCCACCCGGGAGTTGAACGCAGTGGTGCCCAGGGTCTGGTAGAGCGGCAGGCCGTAGGCGTCCTCCCAGACGTGCCTGTCGATGTCGGCAAGGAGTTCGTCCTGTTTGCCAAGGTCGGTGGTGACGGCCAGTTGCGCCATCACCTTGTCCGCATCGGCGTCGGAATAGCCCGTGAAGTTGCTGCCGCCTCCGGTGCGGAAGATCTGCGGTACCCGGCTGACTCCCGCTTCCGTGCCGATCCATCCGGACAACGCCGCGTCATAGCCGCCGCGGCTGAGCGATGCTGCCCAGTCGGCGCTTGCCTGGCCGCCGTCTTCCACCCGGAAGCCCGCCCGTTCGGCCGAACCCCGGATCAGTGCGAAGGCCTTGGCGCGGTTGGGGTTGTCCCGGTTGTAGAGGATGCGCACGGTGGGCGTGGCGCCCCTCAGGAGGCCCTTGGCGGCGTCGATGTCCACCTCGGCGTAATCCGAGGAGCCGTTTTTCTTTACGGTGTCCGCGTATTTGGGCTGATCGGGCAGGAAGACCTGTGAATCCAGCGGTTTGTTGTCCACTGCCTGGCCGCCCAGCACGGCATCCACGATGTCCTGCCGGGGAACAGTTTTGAGGAAGGCCTCGCGGACGTCCTTGTCCTTGAAGGGGCCGGCGAAGTTCAGGTCGAGATGGTCGTAACCGGCCTGCTTGTAGCGTTGCACAGTGATGCCCTGCCCGGACAGGCCCGTGAGCAGCGCATCGGTGGCAGCGGATGGCTGTGGCGAGATGATGTCCGCCTGCCCGTTGCGCAGGGCGTCGACGGCGGCAGGCACGGCACCGGTGAATCGAACGTTGATCTCGTCAAGCCAGGGTTCCTGGCCCCACGTGTAGTCCCGGTTCCGAACCAGTTTCATGGAAACCTCCGGGACGATGTCCCGGACGATGTAGGGGCCGTTGGAAAGGTACAACGCCGGATCATCCGGGATTTTCTTCGTGTCGAAACCGGTGTTCCAGAAGTCGCTGACCTTCTTGAGGGCCGCGATGGTTACAGGCTTCTCAGGATTGCCGCGCGGCGTGTCCTTCAGGAGGTCGACCAGGTCTCCTTCGTCGGTTAGCCCGCTCTTGGCCGCGACCACATGGGCCGGGAGCCCGACGTCGAATGCCACTTCCCAGTCGGCGTACGGTGCGGCGTACTCGAGGGTGATGGATCTGCCGTCCGAGCCGAGTTCCGGAAAGACCGTCCCTGCCAGGCCGGTGGCGTTGGAGGCTGTTGCGAAGTATTTGGTGCCTTTCCCGGTGCCGGGGTCGACGTCGTCGAAGTAGCCGGATCCGGCAGCCCAGCTCAGGAGCAGGTCGGCGGCGCCTACCGGAGCACCGTCGGACCACTTGACTCCCTCGTTGACCGTGTATTTCACCTTGAGGGGCTGGTCCGACACCTTTTCGTAGTGCCCGAACTTGTCGTTGCGGACCACCTTGGAGCTGTCATCGAGGAAGAAGAAGCCGGAGTGCGTAATGGCGCCGATCTTCGTGTTGATGTCGGTGTTGCCGTTTGCGCTGTACGGGTTGAAGGAGGAGAAGGCGTTTACTTCCGCGACGGTCACGCTGCCGCCGCGCTTGGCCTCCCCCACCACCACCGAAGGGGCACCCCCGCCGGAGCAACCGGACAGAATCAGGGCGGCCGCCACCGCAGCAGTGAGCAGTTGCATCAGCTGCCTGGCCGGCATGCCGCCTCCTTTGTGTTTTTCCCTCTCCGGAGGGCAACGGGCCGCCACGAACACGCCCGGTGAAATCAGGATACGCGGTGCCACTGCCCAGTCATCGAATCCTGTCCCCCTCTCCCGTAAACGGGGGCTTCCGGACCAGCCGGTCACGGCCGGGGTCATCCAGCAAGGCGTGGGCACGGGCCCGGTGGTTGTCCTTGACCGCCGGATCCATCCGGTCCCACAAGGACACGACCATCCGCGATCGCGGATTCCGTTCGAAGACCGGACGGTGGTCATCGATGAACGACCAGTACAACCCGTCCCAGTCAGCCATCCACTCCCCCGCCGGCAGGTCCGACATCTTCCGCAGGTAGTTGCTGCCCGAGACGTAGGGTTTGGTGGTGATGTCGGCCCCCGCGGCGAACTGGCTCATGGCGTAGACGTTGGGCACCATCACCCAGTCGTAGGCGTCGATGAACATCTCCATGAACCACGCATAGACATCGTCAGGGTGGATCCGCAGCAGGGACATTGCGTTGCCCAGCACCATCAGCCGTTCGATGTGGTGGGCATAACCGGTGGCCAGCACGCGCGATATGACCAGGTCCACGGGTGCCAGCCCTGTCCTGGCATCCCACCAGCCCGCACCGGGCCGGTTCCGGTGGTTGAGCAGGTTGGCTGTTCGCATCCGGCGGCCCCGCACCCGGTAGGTGGCCCGCATGTATTCGCGCCAGCCGATCACCTGCCGCACGAAACCTTCAAGCGAGGCCAGTGATGTGGCGTCGCCGGCGCCGTCCAAGGCAGCGTCCAGGACTTCGCGCGGATCCAGCAGGCCGATGTTCAGGACCGGAGTAAGGAGGCCGTGGTTGATGAACGGATGCTCGGCTGAGATCGCGTCTTCGTAGGGTCCGAAGCCGCCCAGGCGCTCTGAAACAAATTCCTGCAGATGTTCGCGGGCCTCCCGGGTCGTGGTAGGCCAGGCGAACAGGCGCGGGTCGCCCGGGGCATCCGGGAATTCGTGCGCCACCCATTCAATCGCAAGGCCAACCTCGCGGGATGCCTCGTCGCTGTGCCGGCTTCGGGCCGCCAGGGAGGGCTCAGCCAGCGCATCAAGGTCGAACGCGCCTTGCTGCTGGAGAGCGGGGTGGTCCCTGAAGCGGCTGACGGTGGGTGGAACATGCCCCCGGGGAAGCTTCTTGCGGTTCTCCGCGTCGAAGGACCATTTTCCGCCGGCCGGTTCGCCGTTATTGACCAGGATGTCCAGCCGCCGGCGTTGCCAGATATAGAAGTCCTGCATCCGTGGCCGGTTATGGGAGAACCAGTCGTCGATCTGCGTGCGGGCCGTCAGGAAGTTCGGCGTCTCGAGCACGTCTTCGCTGCGCAGCCGGTACCCGCCGTCGGCCAGTCCCGCAGCCAAGTCCTGCTCAAGCCAGTCATCGACGACGTCGAACCAGGTGACGGACAGCGGACGCCGTTGCCTGACCAGCTCGGCAAGCTGGACGCGTGACGTCCGGGTCCGGTCGCTGGCGAGGACCACCACGTCGTAGCCGAGCCCGCGAAGCCGGCGGGCGAACCTGGCCATGGATGCGCGGTGCAGCACCAGTTTGTGGGAGTGGAAGGCGTACTGGCGGAAGTAGAGGTCATGCTCGATGAGCACGAAGACGGTGTCCGTGCCCGTCTCCTCCCAGTGCTTCTCGAAGAGTTGATGGGGCAGGACAAGGCGCAGGCGTGGTCCATCAGTCATAGGGAAACCCTATGGTGCCTCGGTTTCGGCCAGGGCCGCGGGCGGTAGGGTGGACGGACGTCAGGCAATGGCATTGGGGGAAGAATGCTTGAAAACACCGCACGGCCGTCACAGCCGCCACCACCTGCAGCCCATCGCCGCGTCCGGCAGGCGGACCTGCCGGCAGAACAGTTGTCCGCCCTGGAACCGGTGCCGAAAGGACGGCTGGCCGGTTGCGTCCTGGCATTGCTCCTCGGCGGCTGGATGCTCGCAGTCCCGGTTGTCCTCATTGACCGGCTCAAGGATTCTCCAGGAACGACGGCGGGGGTGCTGTCCGTCGTCGTCGTTGCCTGCGCTGTTGTCACCGCCGGCCTCGGGGGGTTCCGTTTCTTCAACCCGAGGGATGAGCGCAAGCCACTGCGGTTGTCCCTTTCTGCTGCCCTGACGGCAAGTATCGCTGCCGGCGCCGCGTCTGCCCTGGTGCCCGAGTACGGCGTGCTTCTGGTGATTCCGGCAGTGTTCGCCGGAATACCTGCCCTGGGCCTGCTTGTGAGGGACGCCAGGGCAGGCTGACCGCCGGGGCCTGCACCCGTTCTGGTCCCGGCCGGCCTCAGCTACGGGTGGTTTGCTGGAGGCAACCGGGCGACACCACCCTGACCGTACCCGCCGGATTGTTGACCAGGGCTGCCGCGGGGCGGACAGGCCGCCGCTGCAGGTCGCCACCGCAGTTGGGACATGACCTGTTGGGGAAGCGCTCGACGCAGTCCGGGCACCACGTGCATTCAAAGGTGCAGATGTAGGCGGGATCGGACGGCGCAATGTCGCGGTCGCAACATTCGCAATTGGGACGGATCTCAAGCATCCGACAACTCTAGCCAATGGGACCCGCACAAACGCCCGGTACACCTTGAGGCTGGACTCTCGGACGGCCACTGCCTGTGAACGTTCGACAGGGTGGATAGGCTGGGTGCATGGCGACCGTTATTCTCGTGCGGCATGGCCGCACCACTGCCAATGCCACGGGGCTGCTGGCCGGCCGGGCGGCCGGCGTCGGCCTGGACCAGCTCGGACGGGACCAGGCGGCACTGACCGCGGACCGGCTCGCGCCGGTGCCGTTGGTCGGCGTGGTGTCCAGTCCGCTTGAGCGGTGCCTGCAGACCGCCCGGTTCATCCTGGACCGCCAGGCCGGTGCGCCGCATGCGCCGACCGATCCGGATCTCACCGAGTGCGATTACGGCCAGTGGCAGGGCCGCCTGCTCAGCGAACTCGCAACAGACGCGCTGTGGCCGGTCGTGCAGTCGCAACCGTCCGCCGTCGTCTTTCCGGGCGGCGAATCCATGGCCGGGATGCAGGCCCGGTCGGTGGCAGCTGTCCGACGCCACGACGCAGCCTTCGAAGCCGAGTACGGGCCGGGGGCCGTCTGGGCAGCGGTGAGCCACGGCGACATCATCAAGTCAATCCTTGCTGACGCGCTCGGCATGCACCTTGATCTGTTCCAGCGGATTAACGTCGGTCCCGCGTCCGTATCGATCGTGCGCTACGGTGCCAACCGGCCGAGCGTCTACGCCGCCAACACCGATGCCGGTGACCTGTCGTGGTTGTCGAAGGGCATGGACTCCGTCGACGCTCCGGTAGGCGGCGGCGCGGGGCACAAGGCGCCGTGAACCCCATGTGCCTAGAATACTGACATGCCTACACGTGTTCACGAGTTTGACTGGCCTGATCGGGTGGTTGTTGGCACCATTGGCCTGCCGGGGGCGCGTACGTTCTACCTTCAGGTACGGGCAGGGGCGCAGCTGGTGAGTATCGCCATGGAGAAGCAGCAGTCCGCCCTGCTTGCGGAGAAGATCGACGAAATCCTCGACCAGCTCATCACCGTCGAGGGCAATCCCTTCAGCATTCCCACGGGCACGCCCCCTGAACTTGCCGACAACGACCAGCTTGAGGCCGTCCAGGAACAGTTCCGCACCGGGGCCATGAGCTTGGGGTGGGACCCCAGTACGGCCCAGGTGGTGATTGAGGCGCATCCCATTACCGATGCCGATGACGACGACGAATCGCTTGACGAGGACTCCAACGAGTCGGAAATGCTGGTGGTGCGGATGCCTGTCGGCACCGCCCGTGCCTTCGCCAAGCGGACCCGTGAGATCGTGGGCGCCGGACGTCCAGCGTGCCCGATCTGCGGCTACCCCATAGACGCCGACGGGCACACCTGCACCCTTCCCGAGGCCTGATGCCGGCGCCGGACCTGCTGGCCGCCGAGCTGACTCTCACCGGCCGCATCACGACGGCATCAAACGCTACGTTCCTGGGCAGCATCGGCGACGTGGCCGTCGTTTACAAGCCGGTTGCAGGCGAGCGGCCGTTGTGGGATTTTCCCGCGGGATCCCTGGCCCGCAGGGAGGTGGCCGCGTACCGGGTCTCGCAGGTCCTGGGCTGGGACATCGTGCCCCGCACTTGGCTGCGCGATGGTCCGATGGGCGAAGGGATGGTCCAGCTCTGGCAGGAGCGGGACCCCGCCCAGAGCCCCGTGGACCTGGTCGCTACGGAGCAGGTGCCGGAGACGGGCTGGAAACAAATCCTCGAGGGACAGGACGAGCGTGGTCGGATGGTCGCGCTGGTCCACGAAGACTCGCCGGCCCTCAGGCGCATGGCGGTGTTCGACATCATCGTCAATAACGCCGACCGCAAGGGCGACCACATCCTTGCCATGCCGCGCGGACACCGGCACGGCGTGGACCATGGGCTCACCTTTCACAGCGACCACAAGCTCCGCACGGTGCTGTGGGGATGGCTGGGAGAGGCCCTGACCGCCGAGGAGCGCGCCGGCGTCGACCGTGTCAGCGCGGGACTTGACGGCGAACTGGGCCGGGACCTGGCGGACCTGATCAGCGCCGAAGAAATCGCATCGCTCGCCGCCCGCTGCGCCCGGTTGCGCCAGACGGGGCGGTTTCCGGCTCCGAGCGGCGAGATGTCGGCGGTACCTTGGCCGCTGTTCTGAGGAACTTCCCCCGGATGCTTCGCAGCCATCGGGCATGAGGGTGGCCGCATGATGCCCGCCAACCGGAGACCAAAGAACGAAGGCCGCCAAGAACCATCGTTCTTCGCAGCCATCGCACCGGCGCCCCTGGACTAGACGTTGAAGCGGAACTCCACCACGTCGCCGTCGGCCATGACGTATTCCTTGCCCTCGATCCGGACCTTGCCGCGGGACTTTGCCTCGGCCATGGATCCTGCTTCGACGAGGTCGTTGAAGGACACCACCTCGGCCTTGATGAACCCGCGCTGGAAATCGGAGTGGATGACACCGGCGGCCTGAGGTGCTGTATCGCCCTGCCGGATGGTCCAGGCGCGGGTTTCTTTCGGCCCGGCGGTGAGGTACGTCTGGAGCCCCAGGGTGTGGAAGCCAACACGGGCGAGCTGGTCGAGGCCGGATTCGTCCTGGCCGTTCATCTCGAGCATCTCGCGGGCTTCTTCCTCGTCCAGTTCGACAAGGTCGGACTCAAGCTTGGCGTCGAGGAAGATGCAGTCGGCCGGGGCCACCAGGGCGCGCAGCTCGGCCTGCTTCTCGGGGCTTCCGAGGATTCCCTCGTCGGAGTTGAAGACGTAGATGAACGGCTTTGCGGTCAGCAGGCCGAGTTCCTTCAGGTGCTCCATCTCCAGCTTGTCGCTCTTGATCGAGGAGAAAATCGTGTCGCCACGTTCCAGCACCGCCTGGGCGGCCTTCACGGCGGCCAGTTCGGCGGCTTCGCGCTTCTTGATCTTGACTTCTTTTTCGATCCGCGGGACGGCCTTTTCAATCGTCTGCAGGTCAGCGAGGATCAGCTCGGTGTTGATCGTCTCCATGTCGGACCGGGGGTCCACCTTGCCGTCGACGTGGATGACGTCGGGATCGTCGAACACGCGGACCACCTGGGCGATCGCCTCGGCCTCGCGGATATTGGCCAGGAACTGGTTTCCCAGCCCTTCGCCCTCCGAGGCGCCCTTGACGATCCCGGCGATGTCGACGAAGGACACGGCGGCGGGAAGCACGCGCAGGGAGCCGAAGATGGCAGCCAGCTTTTCCAGCCGCGGGTCCGGCAGGTTGACGACGCCGACGTTGGGCTCGATCGTGGCGAACGGGTAGTTCGCCGCGAGCACCTGGTTGCGGGTCAGTGCGTTGAAAAGGGTTGATTTGCCGACGTTGGGCAGTCCGACGATGCCAATAGTTAGAGCCACGAGCATTGATTCTACCCGCCGGGGCCCTGCCGCCAGTACCCGGGGATGTCACTGGCCGTGATTGTCAGAGGCCCGTGCAACAGTGAAGCCATGGATGCTTTTGCCTTGATTTTGGCCCTTCTGATGTTGCTGCTGGGTGCACTGGCCGGTGCGGCGGCCATGTACGTCCTGCTGCGCAGGAACTCCCGCGGACTGGAGGCGGACTTTGACGCTGTCTCGTCCCGGCTTTCGGAGGTGACGGCCCAGTTGGCAGCGGCCGACGCCGAGCGGCGGCTTTTGGCTGCCCAGAACCGTGAGCTCGGTGAGGCGCGGACGCAGGACGGCAGCGTGCTGCGTGCCCTGGCCCCGGTGGCCGAAAAACTGTCCGCGGTCCAGCATCAGGTGGCGCTCCTGGAACGGGACCGGGTGGAACAGTACGGCCAGCTGGCACAGCAGTTGCAGGAAGCCCGGCTGTCCGACGAGCAGCTGATCCGCTCCACGCACGCGCTGGAATCGGCTTTACGGTCAAACAGTGCCAGGGGCCAATGGGGCGAGGTACAGCTTCGGCGGGTCGTGGAGGCCGCGGGGATGCTCCGCCACGTGGACTTCGTGGAGCAGGCCCACAGTGCGGGCCACGATTCTTCCGTCCGCCCCGACCTGGTGGTGCAGCTGCCCGGCGGGAAACAACTTGTGGTGGACGCCAAGGTGCCGTTGTCGTCCTACTTGGAGGCGCAGGATCTCGGTGTGGCGGATCCCCGCACGGTCCAGCCCTCCGGGGCGCGGTCCGCGAATGATGCCCGCAGCCAGGCACTGCTGGCAGCGCACGCCAAAGCGTTGAGGGCGCACGTGGACGCTTTGGGCACCAAGAAGTACTGGGACATTCCGGGAAATTCGCCGGAACTGGTGGTCTGCTTTATTCCCGCGGAATCGATTCTTGCGGCGGCGCTGACGGCAGATGCCGGACTCCTGGACTATGCATTGTCACGCAACGTGGTCCTCGCCTCGCCAAGCACGCTGCTTGCGGTATTGAAGTCCGTGGCGTTCACCTGGCGCCAGGATGTCCTGACGGACAGCGCACGCGAACTGTTCGAGCTCGCGCGGCAGCTGTACGACCGGATGGGGACGCTGGGTGAGAACGTCGGGAAGCTCGGCTCGTCCCTGAAGTCGTCGGTGGATCGCTACAACGCCATGGTGGGGACCCTGGAAGCGCGGATCCTGCCCACGGCCCGGAAACTCAACACCCTGGAAGATTCAGGCCTCGTCACGCCGGCCTTGGTGGAAGCAACCCCGCGCGCGCTGGTGGCGCCTGAACTCCAGGGCGACGACGAAGCGGCCTGAGAACCTTGGGGGTGCTGGAAGGGCCTGGCAGTTGTTTGAAACTGCCCGGCCCTTCCTTCACACTGTTGATTGCCGCCGTCGGCCTGCTGTGCTGGGTCCCCGGCGGCGGGGGTGGTCAGCTGCGGGTCCGGCGGCCGCCCAGGGCGCGGCTGACATCGCCGGCTTCCTTGAGGGTTGCACGGAGTTCCTTGGGCAGCGAGAACAGCAGATCCTCCTCGGCGGTGACCACTTCTTCCACCGCGCCGTAGCCATAGTCGGCCAGCAGCCGCAGGACGTCCTGCACCAGGACCTCCGGAACTGAGGCCCCGGACGTGACGCCCACGGTGGCAACGCCTTCGAACCAGGCTTCGTCAACCTCGTTCGCGAAGTCCACCCGGTACGAGGCCTTGGCGCCGTATTCCAGCGCCACCTCGACCAGCCGGACGGAGTTGGACGAGTTGGCGGAACCCACCACGATCACCAGGTCTGCCTTGGGCGCGATCTTCTTGATGGCCACCTGCCGGTTTGTGGTGGCATAGCAGATGTCATCGCTGGGCGGGTCCTGCAGGGTGGGGAACCGGTCCTTGAGCAACCGGACGGTTTCCATGGTCTCGTCGACGCTGAGGGTGGTCTGGGACAGCCAGATGACCTTCTCCGGATCGCGGACGGTCACCTTGTCCACTTCGTGGGGCCCATTGATGATCTGGATGTGGTCCGGCGCTTCACCGGAGGTGCCTTCCACTTCCTCATGGCCGTCATGGCCGATCAGGAGGATGTCGAAGTCGTCCTTGGCGAAGCGGACGGCTTCCTTGTGCACCTTGGTGACCAGGGGGCAGGTGGCATCGATGGTGCGCAGTCCTCGGCTCTCCGCCGATTCGACGACGGCCGGGGAAACGCCGTGGGCCGAGAAGATCACCAGCGCGCCCTCTGGCACTTCGTCAGTTTCGTCCACGAAGATGGCGCCTTTTTCCTCGAGCGAGCTGACAACGTGGACATTGTGGACGATCTGCTTGCGGACATACACGGGCGGACCGTAGTGCTCCAGGGCCTTCTCGACGGCGATCACTGCCCGGTCAACACCGGCGCAATAGCCACGCGGAGCGGCCAGCAGCACCTTCTTGGTTCCGTTCACGGGGGCCGCGGCCGCCACTTCCTGGGGAGAGCGGCGCCGGCGCGGAACGGTTGGCATCGAAAGGGGTACAGCCGAGGTGGTCATCCCTCCATGCTACCGGCTGGCCTGCACCCGTTTCCGGGAGGCGAACAACGTCACAATTCCCACTGCCACCAGGACCCCGCCAGTCACCGCGGTGGCACCGATCCACGCCTGGAAGTCAGCCGCTGCCACGCCCACGAATTCGTCGCGAAACATGTTTGCCACCGAACTGCCCGTGTCTGCGGTCGCGGCGCGGGCCGATCCCAGCTGCAGTCCGAGCGACCAGAGACCGGCGAGGGCCAGGCCGCCAAGGCCCGCACCGAACAGGACTGTCCAGCGGCGGCGGGCTGCGACGAGTGCCAACAGGAACGCAATGCCGGCACCGACGGCGGCGATGTAGCCCATGGGCGCGTAGGTGGCCAGCCGCTCCGCCCACTCGCGCTGTGCGGGTTGGCCGACGTTGATGAGGGCCTGGTCCGGCGGGTTGAGGGGAAGCCGCGTGGTGCGGGAGATTTCCTCCGAACCGAGGGCAACCAGCGGGGCTACGTCAAGGGTCAGCGACGACGCCGGAACGTTGCCGGCCTCCCCCGCCGGGCCTGCGAAGTTCAGGCGGTGGCTCCTGCGAAGGGTCTCCTCCCACGCTGCGGGGTAGCCGGGAAGCTGGGTCAGGGACTCCGCGGCCTTCTCCAGGACCGAATCGACCAGCCCGGACAGGGCGCCGGGAACCGAACCCGTATCGATCGTTCCCACGGCCGCGGCAGCGAGTTTCTTCTGGAAGTCCGCGTTCTTGCCCAGCGGCGCCGCAAGCCGGACGAATCCGTCTTCCTGGATGATGTTCCGGTCCACCCACATGGCGGGGACGGCGACGGATGCCAGGAGGATGCCCAGCACGGTGGCGAGGGCGGAAATGAAAGTGCGCACGGCAGGTCCTTCGGGGTTGGGGGCCTCACTCCATCCTAGGCAGGCCGCCTGGCCGTCCCTGTCAGCCCCGGGTGCTAGACCTTATGGATAAGGTTGATTGACCGCCCACAACAGTTGAAGGACCCCATGCCCGCAGCACCAGCCCCGCACCGGCGTCCGCATGTCTGACCAGGCATCCCTTCCGGGTGCCGCACCCACCACTTTGCCGGCCACCGCAGCGGAAACCAGCCCGGACAATCCGTGGCCCCTCCAGCTGTTGTCGCAGAAGCTGAAGGCGCACATCGACCGCACTCCGTCGGCATGGGTGGAAGGCCAGGTCATCGAACTGAACCGCCGCGGCACCAACGCGTACATCACCCTTCGCGACGTTGATGCGGAAGTATCGCTGCCCGCGTCCGTCTGGACGAAAGTGCTGGAGCGGCAGAACCTTCCGCTCGAGCGGGGCTCACGGGTGGTTGCGCTGCTGAAACCCGAGTTCTGGATGAAGACCGGCCGGTTGAACATGCTGGTGCGGGACATCCGTCCCGTCGGCCTGGGCGACCTTCTGGCCAGGATCGAACGGCTGCGCCAGGCGCTGGCCGCGGAGGGCCTGTTCGCCGATTCGAGGAAGAAGCCCCTGCCGTTGCTGCCGCACCGCATCGGCCTGATCACCGGCCGCGACTCGGACGCGAAGAAGGACATCCTGCGCAACGCGGCATTACGGTGGCCGGCCGTGGAGTTCGAGATCCGTGAAGTAGCGGTGCAGGGCAACACCGCGGTGTCCCAGGTGGTCCGGGCACTCCGTGAACTGGATGGGTTGCCGGAAGTTGACGTCATTGTCATTGCCCGGGGCGGTGGCGCCCTGGAGGACCTCCTGCCGTTCAACAGCGAGGACCTGGTCCGGGCAGTGGCTGCCGCGGCCACCCCCGTGGTCAGTGCCATCGGGCATGAGGCGGACCGTCCGTTGTTGGACTACGTTGCCGATCTTCGGGCCTCCACACCTACGGATGCTGCCAAGCGGATCGTTCCGGAAGTCTCCGAAGAACTGGCAGGCGTCCGCCAGGCGCGGGAACAGCTGCGGCGCTGCATGGAACGGCTGGTGGACCGCGAGTCGGACCGCCTGGCCTCGCTCCACTCGCGGCCCGTGATGGCAGCACCCGAGGGTATGGTTTCCGTCCGCGCCGAGGAAATAGAGCGGCTGCTGCGGCGCTCCTCGGCGGCCGTGAATTCCACGGTGGTGCGGGCGGCCGACCAGCTGGAGCACCTGAAGGCCCAGGTACGCGCGCTGTCACCGCAGAAGACGCTCGACCGGGGGTACGCCGTCGTCGAACTGGCAGGTGACCAGAGCGCCCGGATTGCGGCGTCCGGCCACGCCGTCGTCCGCCGCCCTGCTGAGGCGCCGGCAGGGTCCGCTTTGTCGATCCGGGTGGCCGAGGGCCGATTTGGCGCCACGTCCAGCGGGGTGCTGCAACCAGGCAAACCAGACCACCAGCAAGGATTGGAAGAGAAGGCATGACCGAACAAAAACCGGAGTCGGACGTCGCGGGGCTGAGCTACGAAGAAGCCCGGGAGCAGCTCATCGCGGTGGTGGGCAGGCTGGAAGCAGGCGGGGCAAGCCTGGAAGAATCCTTGGCATTGTGGGAGCGCGGGGAGGCGCTGGCCGCACGTTGCGAGGAGTGGCTGGAGGGCGCACGGAAGAGGTTGGCAGCCGCACGCGACCAGCCGCTCTAAGCCGCCGCAGCCGCCGGTCAGGACCGGGCCACGAGCTCCCGTTCGATATCCACGTCGAACTCTGCTTTGGGCCACTCCAGGCGAAGATCGGACAGTGCCGACATCACCAACTGCTGCACGGCGATCCGGGCGTACCACTTCTTGTTGGCCGGAACCACGTACCAGGGGGCCGCAGCCGTGCTGGTTGCGTCAAAAGCAGCCTGGTACGCCGCCATGTAGTCGTCCCAGAAGGCCCGTTCCTTCAAGTCACCGCTGCTGTATTTCCAGTGCTTGGCGGGATTGTCCAAGCGGGCCAACAGCCGGGACTTCTGCTCATCCTTGCTGATGTTGAGCATCACTTTGACGATCCTGGTGCCGGCGTCTGCCTGGCGTCCCTCGAATTCGTTGATGGCCCGGTAGCGACGGGTGATCTCTTCCGGCGTGGCCCAATTGTGGACCCGGTGGATGAGGACGTCCTCGTAATGGGAGCGGTCGAAAATCCCCACCATCCCGGCCGCCGGCACCTCCTTCTCGATGCGCCAAAGGAAATCGTAGGACTTCTCCTGCTCGGAGGGGGCCTTGAATGCCTTGAACTGGACGCCTTGGGGGTCCATGGTGGCCATGACGTGGTTGACGATGCCGCCCTTGCCAGCGGTATCCATCGCCTGCAGGACCAGCAGGATCCGCTTCCTCCCGCCGAACCGTGACTCCGCGAACAGCTTCTCCTGCATCTCCGTGAGCTTCCCGTCCAGGTCAGCCAGCAGCGCTTCGCCGTCAGCTTTGTTGCCGCTGTAGCCCGGAGTGGCGTCGGGGTCCACCGCGGCCAGGGAAAATCCCTTGCCAACGCGCAGGGTGTCAGAGGGGTGCTGGTCGAAACCGACAATGCTGGCCACGGGGGTCCTTCCCTGGGAGGGTCATGGACGCGGCGCGCCCGTGACCACAGGCTAGTTCCCCTGGTACCGGCTTAGGAAGTCCCCCATCCGGCCGATGGCTTCCTCGATGTCCTTCACGTTCGGCAGCGTGACCATGCGGAAGTGGTCCGGCCGCACCCAGTTGAATGCCCGGCCATGGGACACCAGGATCTTCTGTTCCCTCAGGAGGTCGAGGACAAACTTCTCGTCATCCCTGATGTGGTAGACCTCCGGGTCAAGGCGCGGAAAAAGGTACAGGGCGCCCCGTGCCTGCTGCGTGCTGACACCTGGAATCGCGTTCAGCATGTCGTAGGCCTTGTTGCGCTGTTCCAGCAGGCGGCCGCCCGGAAGGATGAGGTCGTTGATGCTCTGGTAGCCGCCGAGTGCCGTCTGGATGGCGTGCTGGGCCGGGACGTTGGCGCAGAGGCGCATGTTGGCCAGCAGGTTGATGCCCTCCAGGTAGTCGGCGGCTTCCTTCTTGGGCCCGGAGATCGCCATCCACCCGGCCCGGTAGCCGCACACCCGGTACGCCTTGGACAGGCCGCTGAACGTCAGGCACAGGACGTCGTCGCCGGTGAGCTTGGCGAGATTCACATGGACGGCGTCTTCGTACAGGATCTTCTCGTAGATCTCGTCGGCAAAGACCACCAGCCCGTGCTTCTCGGCCAGCTCCACGATGCGCTTGAGCGTGGCATCGGGGTAGACGGCGCCGGTGGGGTTGTTGGGGTTGATGACCACGATTCCCTTGGTGCGGGGCGTGATCTTCGCTTCCATGTCTTCAAGGTCCGGCTGCCAGCCGGACTCCTCATCGCACAGGTAGTGGACCGGTTTGCCACCGGCGAGCGCCACGGAGGCGGTCCAGAGCGGGTAGTCCGGCGTGGGAATGAGGACCTCGTCGCCGGAATCGAGCAACGCCATCAGGGACATGGTGATGAGCTCGCTGACGCCATTACCCAGGTAGATGTCGTCTACGTGGATGTTCTGGATCCCTCGGGTCTGGTAATACTGCGAGACGGCGGTGCGTGCGGAAAAGATGCCGCGGGAGTCACTGTAGCCCTGGGCGTGGGGCAGGTGGCGGATCATGTCCACGAGGATGGCGTCGGGCGCCTCGAATCCGAACGGCGCGGGGTTGCCGATGTTCAGCTTGAGGATTCTGTGGCCCTCCGCTTCCATCTGCTGGGCGGCCTGCAGGATCGGTCCACGGATGTCATAGAGGACGTTGTTGAGCTTCGTGGACTGCCTGAATTCTGCCATCCCTCAAATATGCCACAGGAAGGATGCATCACCGTTGAGACCTCCGCCACACGCGCGACGGCGGCTGCGGGACCTTTGGAAGTCCGGCAGCCGCCGTCGCGATCACCTGCTGCTCCGCCCCTGTGGGCGGGGAAGGCGGGCTGTTACTTGACGATGCCCTTGTCTTTGAGCCAGGCGGCTGCGGCCGTCTTGGCGTCCTGCTTCTGGCTGCCGCTGACAGCCCGGTTGAGGTTGATGAGGTCATCGGTGGTGAGGATGCTGGACACTGAGTTCAGGGCCTGCTTGGCCTTGTCCGTCATCTTCGCCTTGTTGTACAGCGGCAGGACCTGCTGGGCGATGAAGTTGTTCTTCGGGTCCTCCAGCACCACCAGGTCGTTGTCGGCGATCGACGGCGTGGTGGTGTAGATATCCGCCACCTGCACCTGGTCCTCAAGGAGCGCCTTGAGCGTCACCGGGCCGCCGCCGTCGCTGAAGGGCTCCAGCTTCTTGGGCACGCAGTTGTAGTTCTTCTTCAGGCCCGGCAGGCCGTACGCGCGCTCACCGAACGTCGCCGGAGCACCCACCACGATGTCGCTGCAGACCTTGGCGAGGTCTTCGATGGACTTCAGCTGGTACTTCTCCGCGGTTGCCTTGGTGACAACCATGGCGTCCTTGTCCTCGGCCTTGGAGGCGTCGAGCACGGCCAGGCCGTCCGGGAGCTTGCCCGGCAGTGCCTTGGCAATGTCGCCGGCGGAAACCTCGGTGGCTTCCTTGTTGACGTAGAGCAGCAGGTTGCCGCTGTAGTCCGGCACCACGTCCACGGAACCATCCTGGACGGCCTTGAAGTAGACCTCGCGGGAGCCGATGTTCGGCTTGGTGGTGGCGGTGATTCCGTTGGCGTTCAGGGCGCCGGCATACAGTTCGGCGATGATTTGGCTCTCCGGGAAATCAGCGGAACCAACCACCAGGGACGTTGCCCCGCCGGAGGCGCCGCCGCTGGATGCCGGCGCGTTGCTCAGCGGATTGGACGAACCACCGCAGGCGGACAACGCCACTGCCAGGCCAAGCCCGGCGGCCAGGCCGCCGAAGGCCCGCCTGCCGAGGTGTGGGGGACGGCTATCTTTCATGACTTACCTCCTTGTACAACAGTCTCCGCAACCACGGGGTCTGTGAGATCAACCGCAGCCTCCTGGCTGCGGTGGGACTGCTTCGAGGTGCCTGTTGCCAGGAACAGCCTCTGGAATAGGGACAGGACCAGGTCCACGGCGATGGCCAGGACAGCGATAAGCAGGGACCCGCCCAGCATCTGGGGAAAGTCGCTCAGGACCAGGCCGTCGAAGAGATAGCGGCCCAGGCCACCCAGGTTGATGTAGGCAACCACGGAAACCGTGGCGATCACCTGCAGCACGCCGGTCCGGAAGCCGCCGAACATGACCGTGAGGGCATTGGGCAACTCGGCCCGGAACAGGACCTGCAATTCCGTCATGCCCATGGCCCTTGCGGCGTCCACCACGTTGCGGTCCACGCTGGAGATACCGGCGTACGTCCCGGCCAGGAGCGGTGGGACGGTAAGGATCACCAAGGCCCAGATCGGGGGCATCAGCCCGATACCGGCCAGCAGCACGAACAGGATCAGCAGGCCCAGGGTGGGCAGGGCCCGCAGCGCACCGGCCAGGGCAACCACAGCCACCCTCCCCCTCCCGGTATGGCCAACGAACAATCCAACCGGGACCGCTATGGCGGTGGCGATCAGCATGACCAGCCCGGTGTACTGCAGGTGCTCGACCACGCGGGTGGGGATGCCCATGCTTCCGGACCAGTGCATCGGATCGGCGAGCCACGCAACGGTGTCCGAGATGACGTTGCTCATGCTCCCCCTCCCGTCCCGCTTGCGGCGAGGGGCCCCGTGGCGGCGGAGGCCCCCGTGCGGCCGGCGCCGTCCCCGCCTCCGCGCCGTTTACCCGTCCGTTCCCAGGGCGTGAGGATACGTTCCAGCAGGACGAGGAGGGCGTCCATGACCAGCGCCAGGACCAGGATGGCGATGATCCCCACTACCACCTCGGTAACGAAGTCCCGCTGGAGGCCGTCAGTGAAGAGCATGCCCAGGTTGCCAACCCCCAGCAGGGCGGCAACGCTGACCAGGGAGATGTTGCTGACCGACACTACGCGCAACCCGGCGAACATCACCGGAAGGGAGAGCGGCAGGTCGACCTTCAGGAAGCGTGAGAGCGGTTTAAACCCCATGGCTTGGGCGGCCTGGCTGACTTCGGCATCCACGGAGTCGAACGCGTCGAGCGCCGCGCGGACCAGCAGCGCCACAGCGTAGATGGTGAGCGCCACCACCACATTGACGGGGTCCAGGATGCGGGTGCCCAGGACAGTGGGGAGGATGATGAACAGTGCCAGCGAGGGAATGGTGTACAGCAGGGACGACGCCGTCAGCACCACGGAGCGCAGCGCACCGCTCTGCCGGGCCAGCTGGGCGAGCGGGATGGAAATCACCAGGCCCAGGACCATGGGAACGAGCGCCAGGACCAGGTGCTGGCCGCCGCGTTCGAAGACCATGCCGCTGTTGGCCAGGAACCACTCCATCAGAGTGCCGCCTGCCGCAGCTGCCGCGCTTCCTCGATCAGTGCCAGGACCTCGCCGCCGCGGACTACCCCCAGCACCCGGCCGTCGGGATCCACGGCAACACCAAGGCCCGACGGCGATGACAGGGCCGCGTCCAGGGCCCGCCGCAGGCTCTCGCCGGGGCGGAACAGCGACCCGCCGGGAACAAGTTCAGTTTCGGTGCCGGGCGCCGACCAGCCCAGGGGCCGCTTGTCGGCATCGACCACCAACTGCCAGCCACCGGCCGCACCGTGGTCCGACACGTTTCCTTGGGCCCCCCGGATAATCGTAGGTACGGGGTGCAGGACCACGCCGTCGGACGGGGTGAACCCAAGGTGGCGGAAGCCGCGGTCACGCCCCACGAAGGAGGCGACGAAATTGTTGGCGGGCGCCCGCAGAATCTCCTCCGGCGTGGCGTATTGAGCCAGTTTGCCGCCGGTGGCGAAGACGGCCACCCTGTCCCCGAGGATGGTGGCCTCGTCAATATCGTGGGTGACAAAGACGATGGTTTTGGCAAGGTCTTTTTGCAGGCGCAGCAGTTCCTGCTGGAGTTCGTCACGGACCACGGGGTCCACTGCACTGAACGGCTCGTCCATGAGCAGCACCGGCGGGTCTGCTGCCAGGGCGCGGGCCACGCCGACGCGCTGCTGCTGGCCGCCGGAGAGCTGGGAGGGGTAGCGCTTGCCGAGGGACGACGCCAGGCCCACAACGTCCAGGAGTTCCGAGGCGCGTTTGCGGGCGTCAGCCTTTGAGACACCGTTCAGCCGGGGCACGGTGGCGATGTTGTCCAGAACCGACCGGTGCGGCAGCAGCCCCGCCGACTGCATGACGTAGCCCATGGAGCGGCGCAGTTCCGCGGCCGGGACGGAGGTGACGTCCTTGCCGTCCACCGTGATGGTTCCCGACGTTGGTTCCACCATGCGGTTGATCATCCGGAGCGACGTCGTTTTGCCGCAACCGGAAGGACCGACAAAGACGGTAATGGTGCCCTTGGCGATGGACATGGACAACCCGTCCACGGCAGGCTGGCCGCCGGGGTACTGCTTGGTGACGCTCTGGAACTCGATCATCGCCTGGTCCATGGTGCGGACTTACCTGTTCTCTCGGACGGGCTGATCCCAGCACCGCGACTTTGCCATCAGCACGCTGATAGTTACGGTAACCCAATCAGGGGCCGGGTTCACCAGATCTGGCCCCAAACCCCACAAAGGAATCCCTACTGTGACCATTCGGTGCCGCGGCGGGGGCGGATGGGTATCCGGGCGGGAAAGAGCATGTCCGGCCGGCCGGGGCCCGCCTAAAGTGGAGGCGTGACCAATTTGGAAGTTTCACCCCAGCAGGAAATCTGTCCCCCGGCCCCGGCGGAAGGGAGATCCGGACCCTGCCTGCAGTTGTGGCCGGAGCGCGAGGTGCCGCTGGGCGGGGTGCGCGCCATGAACGTCAAACGCACATTGCCGCAGCGCGGGTTGCCGACGATCGGGGCATGGTGCTTCCTGGACAGTTTTGGTCCGGACCGGACAGCGATGTCGGTCCTTCCCCATCCCCACATCGGGCTGCAGACCGTGACGTGGCCCTTGGCAGGACATATCCGGCACCGGGACAGCGTGGGCAGTGACGTGGTTGTTCGGCCTGGAGAGCTGAACATCATGACTGCCGGGCACGGGGTGTCGCACTCCGAGTTCGCAGTGCTTCCTGCCGACGGCGGCGGGTTGCCGCTGCAGCGGGGCCTGCAGCTTTGGGTTGCGCTTCCCGATGCCCACCGGCACCGGGCGCCTGCCTTCGAACAACACCGGGAGTTGCCGGTGGCGGATGGCCGCGGGTTCTCAGCCACGGTCATGGTGGGTGAGTTTGGCGGCGTGGTGTCTCCCGCCACGATGTACTCGCCAATTGTGGGCGCAGACGTCGCCTGTGAAGGGGACGCGGTTCTGCCGCTGAACCCGGACTTTGAGCACGGTGTCCTGGTGCTCGACGGCGGCCTGGCGGTGGACGGGCAGGATCTGCATGCGGGGCCGCTGGGCTACCTGGGCGCCGGGCGGAGCGAACTGAAGGTCCAGGCACGCCCGGACACCCGCTTCCTGCTGATCGGCGGTGAGCCTTTCGGCGAGGAACTGTTGATGTGGTGGAACTTCGTGGGCCGCACGCACGAGGAAGTGGAACAGGCCCGCGGGGACTGGGAGGCCCAGGCAACACTTCCGGACGCCATGGCCGCCGACGCCCGCTACGGCCTGGTGCACGGACACGGGCCGGATGCCGGGGCCGAAGCCGGCCGCATCCCGGCCCCGCCCCTTCCGGGGGTCCGGCTGACGCCCCGGAAACGCACCGTGGACTAGGCGGGCCGGGCCACCAGCTCCAGCACACCGAAGACAGGTTCCTGGTCCAGGACCCTGACGTCCGTGACTCCGGCGTCGGCCAAATTCCGGCGGAAGGCCTCCTGCAGGGGCACCACGTTCATGCCCAGGCCGCCGCCAAGGATCACCGGAGCGTGGAGTCCCAACTGTGTCAGCACCTGGCCGGCCAGCGCGGCAAGGTCCTTGCCGGCCTGTTCCAGCAGGGCTGCGCTGTCCCCGTGTCCTTCTGCTGCTGCCTCCACGACGTGCCTGGCCTGCTGCGCCCAAAACCGCCTCCCGGTTTCGGGTGAGTGGAACAGCGCTATGAGCTTGTTCGGGTGGTCCAGTCCGCAGCTCTTGAGCAGGGCGGAAGTGAGTTGATCGATCGGCAGTCCTTGGTTCATCCGGCGCAGGCTGTGCCGCACCGCTTCCCTGCCCAGCCAATAACCGCTGCCTTCGTCCCCGAGAAGGTAGCCCCAACCGCCTGCCCTGGCCTCGCCGCCGTCGGCATTGCGTCCCCAGGCGGCCGAGCCGGTGCCCGCAATGACCGCCACTCCTGTTGCGGCCCGCCCGGCGGCGAGCAGGAGGCGCGAGTCGTGCACAACGGTGACGGTAGCCCCCGGGACGAGGGGCTGGATCAGGCCGGCAAGGGCGGCGGCGTCCTGGTCGGTGTCGATGCCACCGGATCCGGCGTATACCCGTGCCACGGGGCCGGCTCCGATCCGGGCGAAGAGGTCCGCCAGGTTGCGGGCTGCCTCATCCCGGGTGACGTTCTGGACGTTGGAGCTTCCGGCGGACTCGTCGGCGACGGGGATGCCGTCCTCGAAGCGGACGCCATGCGTCTTGGTGCCGCCGATGTCCAGCCCGATCGTGATGCCGTGCAGTGGATTGGCGGGATTGTCAGCGGGCCCGGCGTGGGTGGTGGGGGTGTTCTGGGTGTTCGTCACGTCACAAGGGTACTTGCCCGGGTGGCCAGGCCGGCCACCAGGCCCGGGCCTTCGGCCACCACCAGTTCGCGGAACAAGCGTGCCGGCGCAGGCTCGGCGCCGGGTTTCCTGCGCCGCCAGCTGACGCCGACCTCCCGGAAGGCCAGCCGGGAATCCAGCGGTACTTCCACCCAACCGAGGTCTCCGGTTTTGGGGCGGCCGGTCCAGCCCGGTGCCCCTGCGGCGGGTGGCAGGATGCCGACGCCGAGCCCGGCTGAGACGAGCCCGCGGACTGTGTGGGAGTCCTGGCTTTCGAAGGCGATGCGCGGCCGGAACCCGGCGTCCCGGAACAGGGCGTCCGTCAGGGAGCGCAGACCATAGCCTGGGCCGAGCGCTACGAATGGCTCGGTCCTGATGTCGGCCAGCCGGGCCGTCCGCTGCCGCGCCAGCGGGTGGGCATGGTGGACCACCAGCCGGAGCGGCTCACGGTACAGCGCCGCCGAATCAAGGGTGCGTCCAGGGGCGGCAACCGGAGCCGTGAGGGCAAGGTCGGCTTCCCCTGCTGCCAGTTCCTCAATGCAGGAGTCCCTTGCGCCCTGGCTCAGCCGGAACCCGGTCCCGGGATGCCGGGCGCGGAAGGTGCTGATCAGCAGGGGCAGCGTGGCCTCGCCGAAGGTGTGCTGGAAGGACACGGAAACCGTCCCGCGGACCACCTCGGACTCATTGCGCACCAGATCCAATCCGGCCTGGAACTCCGCGAGCGCCTGCTCGATGTAGGGCAGGAGCGTGCGCGCGGCAGGGGTAAGGCGGACGCCGCGTCCGTCCCTCACCAGGAGCTCGGTGCCGACGGCGGCACTTGCCCGGGCCAGCGCTCGGCTCACCGTTGACTGGGGTACGCCCAGAAGCTCGGCGGTTTCCGTGACGTGCTCGGTCCGGCCGAGTTCAGCCAGGACCGGAAGAAGCGGCAGGAGCTGCGCCAGTTGCTTGCGGTCCGGTTCCACTTCCGCTTCCTTCCTTGCCCGCCGGGGAACGCCTGTCTTCCGAGCGGCCAGCGGGGCGGCGCATCTGGTCGGCAAATTCGGTTTTGCTATGAGTTTGACATAAAACATGCATTGGATGCATCAGTTGGGGCGGGACTACGCTGGCGGGATGCCAAAGACTCAGCGCGGCGGCGTTGCCGCTCCCCCACGCTGGACCGGCCACGCCAAGGGATCCAAGGCCTACGGGCGCATCCTCGCCGGACTGTCCTGCGCGGGTGTGGCGACGTTCGCGCAGCTCTACTCCACGCAGGCCGTCCTCCCGCTGCTGGCATCCGACCTGCAGGTCACCGCCGCCGAAGCCGCGCTCACCATCTCGCTGGCCACCGTTGGCCTGGCAGCCACCGTCATTCCCTGGTCTTTCCTGGCGGACAGGATCGGCCGGGTCAAAGCCATGATGTGGGGCATTTCCACGGCCACCGTCCTGGGACTGCTGGTGCCGTTGTCATCCGGGTTCGCGATGCTTCTGGCCCTGCGACTGCTGGAAGGAATGGCCTTGGGCGGCATCCCCGCGATTGCCATCGCCTATCTCAACGAGGAGGTCAGCAAAGCCCACGCGGCGCTCGCGGCAGGAAGCTATGTAGCCGGGACCACCCTGGGCGGCTTGTCCGGCCGGCTGGTGGCGGGCCCGGTCGGCGAACTGTGGGGATGGCGGACCGCGGCCCTGGCCGTTTCCCTGCTCGCGACAGCCGCCGCCGTCGCGTTCCTGGTCCTCGTTCCCAGGGCGCAGGGCTTCGTGCCCGCGAAGGTGGCCGGACTCCGCGGAGCCCTGCGGATGCTCGGCGGCCATCTGCGCAATGTCCGCTTGCTGGCCATCTATGCGCAGGCCTTCCTGATGATGGGTGGTTTCGTGGCCGTCTACAACTATCTCGGTTTCCGGTTGTCGGGCGCCCCCTTTGGACTCCCGGCCACCGTTATCAGCCTGATCTTCCTGGCGTACCTGTCCGGGACGTTCTCCTCCCGCTGGGCAGCCACCATGGCCACCCGGTTCGGGCGTCGCAACGTCCTCCTGGCAGGGCTTGCCCTTGCCATGGCCGGACTCGCCCTGACCCTGGCCTCGAGCCTGGTGCTCATCCTGGCCGGCCTGGTGGTGTTCACCGGGGGCTTCTTTGCGGCCCACAGCATCGGTTCCGGCTGGACGGGCGCCATAGCCAGCACCGGCCGGGCCCAGGCGGCGTCGCTGTACAACCTGGCGTACTACCTTGGCTCCAGCCTGCTCGGCTGGGCCGGCGGCCTGGTTTTCCAGGCCTGGGGCTGGAACGCCCTGGCGGGAGCCGTGATCGTCCTGGCGTGCCTGACGGCCGCAACTGTCGCCGTCGTCCATCCTGGAACGGACCCCGCCGCCGCCTGACGGCCTTGGACGGACTCGAATTAACGGGCTTCAAGGCACCGCCGGGCAGCCTGAATGTTCGGCGGGGCGTGCTCCTGTACCGCGGATGACGGCGTTTCTGCGGTCTAGGATGAACAGAGGACCCGTTGGAAGGAAACGCTGTGAGCACGAATGCCAGGAACATCAGGCCCGGGGCGCACCTGGAACCCCTGGATGCTATTGACGAACGGCTCCTGGCAGCCTTGGTGGCCGATGCCCGGATCTCCAACAAGCAACTCGCCGAGATGGTGGGAATAGCCCCGTCGACCGCCCTGATGCGCACCCGCGCTTTGTCTGAGCGGGGCATTGTGCAGGGCTACGAGGCAAAGTTGAGCCTGTCGGCGATCGGCAGGTCTGTGCAGGCACTGGTGGCCGTGCGGCTCCGCGCCCACGACCGCGACCAGATCGACCGCTTCACGGCACGGGTACCGCACCTGCCGGCTGTCCTCTCCACCTTCCATACGTCCGGGTCGGTGGACTACCTGCTGCACATCGCCGTCGGCAGCACCGAAGACCTTCGGGACTGGGTGCTGGACAACCTGGCTACCGACCCCGTCGTGGGCCATACCGAAACCACCCTGGTCTTCGAACACATCCAGGGCAACCACGGCCCGCTCCCGGAGTAGCGGGGCGCCTGGCTGTGACCGGGGTTGCCCGGTAATGCCGTCAGGCGGCGCTGCGCCTGGCGGACTGAACGAGCGTCGCGGCGGAGAGGACCAGCGCCGCCGCGCCGCACACCAGGACGAAGCCCTGGACCGCCGCGCCCATCCCCACCGCAGCGCTGGCCCACCCCAGGCCAAGGACCGGAACCGCGCTTCCCAGATACGTAATGACATAGACGGTGCTGATGATCTGCGCGTGCCGGGCGGGCTCCACCCTGGCCGCGACATCGTTGAAGACGGTCCGGAACGCCAGTCCCTGCCCCACGCCGGCGGCGACCGCAGCTGCCACCAGCAGCGCCGGGTTGTGCCAGGCACCGGCGGCTCCCAGCATCACCACCGAAACGCCAAGGACAGCAAGGCCCGCCGGCACCGTGAACCGGCCTCGAACTGTGACCAGCTGGCTCAGGGCCGAAGCCCCCAGCGGCAGGCCTGCCAGGATGCCGATCAACGGCCGGGAATCCGTGGCCAGGACCTGGGCGAAATAGCCGGGAGCCAGCGAAAGGCTGAAGCCAAAGACGGCAAAGCTGAGGAAGCCGACGCCGGATGCCAGCCAGAAGGCTCCGCGCGCCTGGCGTGACACGGAAGGGCGCCGGGGCGCCAGGGCGTGGAGCGGCCGGGTCGGTGCCGGGGCCACGATGGCAGGGCGCGCACGGATCAGGTACAGCGGAACCAGGAGCCCGGCGAGCAGCAGGGAGTGGACGACGTAAGGGGCCGTGGTGGCGCCGGGAAGCAGCGACAGCAGGCCGCCGATGACCGGGCCTGCGGCGACGCCTCCTGAGGAGGCCAGGAGCGTAAAGCGCGATGCCCACTCCGGCCGGGATGGAAGCAGCTCCCGCAGGGCGGCGGCACTGGCTCCGGTGGCAAGTGCCACGGCGGTTCCCTGCAGTGCCCGGCCGGCACAGAGGGCAGCGAGCGACTGCGCTTCCGCAAAGATCCAGCCGCCGGCCAGACCCGTCAGCACAGCAACCAGGAGGGCTGCCCGCCGTCCGATGTGGTCCGACCAGTGGCCGGCCACCAGCAGGGTTCCCACCAGCGCCAGGACGTAGCTGGCAAACGCTGCCGTGACGTCCAGGCTCGAGAGCCCAAGGCTGGACTGCAGGAGGGGATACAGCGGTGTGGCCAGGTTGGCGCCTACGAGGAGCATGAAAATGACCGCACCCGAAATAACCAGCCGGGCCGTGGTGGAGGCATTCCACCCGGCGTGGGTGGCCGCTGCCGGGCGCATGCGCAGCTCACTGAAGACCGTCATCGTGCCGCCTTAGGGATCGCCGCAGCGGACAGTCCTTGTGGGACGCCGGCGCGGATACAACTGTGATGCTTCAAGGGTGCGGCAGGGTTGCGCGATCCAACAGTTCTTGGATGGATAATTGAGCACAATCATCAAATATCAGATCCCAATGTGGTGGAGAGTGACGATCGTGAACAAGTTGGACCCCACTGACCTGAAGATCCTCCTGGCCCTGATCAAGGATCCGCGGATACAGATCGGGGAACTCAGCGAGTCCCTGGGCATTGCCCGGAACACCGCGCAGTCCCGGGTGCGCCGAATGCTCCGCGCAGGTGTCCTGCGTCCGGGCGGCCGCGAGGTTGATCTGGATGCGGTGGGCTATGACGTCGTGGCCTTCGTGACCATCGAGGTCTCCCACCGGGAACTGGACGGGGTGGTGGCGGCGCTGCGGCTTATCCCGCAGGTCCTGGAGGTCCACGAAATCTCCGGCCGCGGGGATGTCTGGTGCCGGGTGGTGGCCACGGACACGCACAATCTCCAGGCATCGCTGCGCCAGGTCCTGAGGATCAAAGGGGTCATCCGGACTGAGACGGTGCTGGCCCTGCACACCCATATCCCCTACCGGACAGAGCCCCTCATCAGCGGCCTCAGCAATGCCGCGTCCGCGGCGGCTAGGATTTCCTGAATGACCATCATCGATAACGCCGTCTACGTCAACGGTGTCCGCCACGCGGAGCCCGAAAGCCTGGAGCAGACCTTCGAAACCCTTGCCCGGCATGGTGGCATGGCGTGGATCGGGCTTTACCGGCCCACGGCGGAGGAAATGGCGGCGGTGGCGGCGGAATTCGGGCTGCACGGCCTGGCGGTGGAGGATGCGGTCTCAGCCCACCAGCGGCCCAAGCTGGAGCGGTACGACGACAATCTCTTTACCGTCCTGCGCCCGGCCCGGTATGTGGACTCAGATGAAACGGTGGAATTCGGCGAGCTCCACGTCTTCACGGGCAAGAACTTTGTGGTCACGGTACGCCACGCCGAAACGGCCGGCGTAGCCAGGGTGCGGCAGCGTCTGGAGGCCCGGCCCGACCTCCTCCAGCATGGGCCCGAAGCCGTCCTGTACGCCCTTTTGGACCGGGTGGTGGACGACTACGCCCCGGTGGTGGCCGGGCTCGAGAACGACATCGACGAAATCGAGGACCAACTCTTCAGCGGCGATTCTTCGGTGTCCCGGCGGATTTACGAATTGGCCCGGGAAGTCATCCAGTTCCAGCGCGCCATCCATCCCCTGCCGGAAATGATGGACCAGCTGAAGCGTGGTTTCGAAAAATACGGGGTGGAGACCGATTTGCGGCACAACCTGCGGGACGTTGAGGACCACGTGGAACGGGTGATCTCCCGCGCAGACTCCTTCCGCGACATTTTGCAGAACGCGCTGACCCTGGATGGGACACTGACGGCAAACCGGCAGAACGAGGTCAGCGCCGAGCAGAACGAGCAGGTCAAGAAGATCTCGTCCTGGGCGGCCATCCTGTTCGCGCCGTCGTTCGTTGCCGGCATCTACGGCATGAACTTCGACAACATGCCTGAGTTGCACTGGCCCTGGGGCTATCCCATGGCGCTGGGCCTGATGGTGGCCGCAGCGGCACTCATGTACGGAATCTTCAAGAAGAAGGGCTGGATTTAAACCAAACGCCCAAGGCGCCACCCCATTGTGGAGGGTGGTTCCTTGGGCGTTTGGCGCGTTGCGTCAGGATCAGGTCAGGCGTTGGTCCTGCGCTTGAGCCAACCCCAAACACCTGTTGCGACGAACAGGACCAGGCCGATGATGGCGAGCCAGAGCAGGCCCTTCACGACAAAGCCGACGATGGACAGAATGAGCCAAATGACAAGAAGTCCGATGATTATTCCCATGGGGCCACTCTAGGCCCGCCATGCAGTAACGGCCCGGGCATTCGACTGCGTTTCGCCCATAAACATTGCGCTGGGGGCAGGGTTCTGGTGGAGCTAAGGAGATTCGAACTCCTGACCTCTTCGATGCGAACGAAGCGCTCTACCAACTGAGCTATAGCCCCGGAATTGACCGCGGCCTGCGTGGTACTCCAGGCCAGTGCGGAACCGGTGTCCCTAGGCTACAAATAATCCGTGTCCAACACCAAATTGACGCGCCCGGTGCGGCACAGCGGATGGGAATGCTTGCCGGCCGCCTATGCCCGACGGCGCTGGAGGACGTCGTCGAGGTTGCTCAAGGCACTCTGTGCCTTGGTCAATTGAGGTGAACCCGCAGGCTGGGACGCGGCTTCCGGGGCGTCGGCACCGGCGGCCCCCTGCTTCAGCGACGGTTTGCCAACCGCTTTCGGAGCCTCCGGCAGTTCAAGCGGCAGCGGCTCGGGGCGCTCAGCTTTGGCTGCCTCAACGTAGGTTGGCCTCGGAACGTCAACAGGCTCCCACGGACTGCCCACGGGAGCGACTGCCGACGCGGCGGCCGCACTGGTGTCACCGGCGGCAACGGCGACGGCGAGGGCCGCCTCACGCAGTTCCATTGCCGTGAGCGGTTTGGCCTTGGCCTCACCCGCTTCGGCGTCAAACAACGGGCTTTCCGGCCGGGCCGGAGCTGTATCGGTTTCGGGCACGGTGACGGGGTCCGGCTCCTGGCGCCGGGAAGGCGCATTCATGGCGGAGCGGAAGGCCGCGTTGACCTTCGCTTTGCGGTCCCGGAGGGCCAGCCAGCGGAGCAGGGCCACCGCGCCGAAAGCCAGCGCAAAGGCGGTGAGGGGAAGCGCGGGCGATCCCACACCGAAGGGAAGGAGCACACCTGAGATGAACGCGGTCACCAAGCACAGCAGACCCGCCAAGGCCACTGCCGTCCGGCCGTACCGGATGCGGAACCGGGCCGGGGGCGGGGTGCTGGCAGCGCCGGCAGCGGCTGCGGCGCTCTTGTTGGGTTCCATGGCTTTCTCCTGCTGGGCGACGACGTTCAACACTTTGCCGGCGGGCTGGTCCGGCCTTTCATCGGCGGGGACGTCTGCCAGGAAGTCGCCGGCGGCCTGGACCTGGCGCCTTCGGTTCCGGAGGACGTACGGGGCGACCCAAAGGATCCAGAGCGCGACGGCAACCACGAGGATCACTGAGCTGCTTAGGGGGAAGTCCACACTCAAAACCGTATGAGCATCATGCCTGCTCAGGCCGCATTAGCCCCGGTGTGTCGTACCCCTGTCCACAAACCGATGGATTTATGACGGGCGGGACGCCAGCCACGGCGCCAGCAGGCCCGCCGGGACTTCTTCGGAGGTCAAGGCAAACGAACGGTGATCCGCCCACCGGCCATTAATGTGCAGGAAACGGGGCCGGTATCCCTCATCCCGAAATCCCAGCTTCTCCACCACCCTCAGGCTGGGCGCGTTCTCGGGCCGGATGTTGATTTCCATCCGGTGCAGGCCAAGGGTCCGGAAGCAGTGGTCTGTCACCAGGGCCACGGATGTGGGCGCGATCCCCCGGCCGGCCCGGGCTTGATCCACCCAGTACCCCAGCGTGGCCATCATGGCCGAACCCCACACAATCGAGGACACCGTCAGCTGGCCCACGATGGCCGGATTCCGAAGTCCCGGCGTCCGCTCGGTGATGACGAATGGAAGCGCCGTGGCCTGGGCCGCCTGCGCGTTCAATGAGCGCACCATATGACGGTAGTCGGGCAGCCCGCCTCCCGGTTCGGGGTTGGAAGGCCTCCCAGGGCGCCAGCCACTCGCTGTTCCTGGACCGCACCTCGGTCCATTCCCTTTTGTCGCGGTAGCGGATGGGCCGCAGGACCAGGTCACCGCATTCGAGGGTGACCGGCCAGATGGGACCGGTACGCACGGCGTCAGCTGGAAAGGCCGGCGGTGAAACCGGGCAGCCATTCCCGCAGGCCGGGGCCCAGGTCATCGCTGTCGACGGCCAGCTGGACGCAGGCCTTCAGGTAGCTGAGTTTGTCCCCGGTGTCATAGCGGCGGCCGCGGAACACCACACCGAAGACCCCATAGCCCTCCCCGTCTCCGGACGCGAGTTCCTGCAGGGCATCGGTCAGCTGGATCTCGCCGCCGCGGCCGGGTGCGGTGTGCTCGAGGACATCAAATACCGCGGGGTGCAGGACGTAGCGGCCGATCAGTGCCAGGTTGGACGGTGCTTCCTCGGGTGAGGGCTTCTCCACGAGCCGGTTGACGCGGACATAGCCTTCGCCGTCGAGTTCCTGGACGTCGGCGCAGCCGTAGGCACTGATCTGTGCCGGCTCCACCTCGATGAGGGCGACGACGGACCCGCCGGTCTTCGCCTGCACGTCGATCATTGTGCTCAGCAGTTCGTCACGGGCATCGATGAGGTCATCACCCAGCAGGACAGCGAAGGCTTCGTCGCCGACGTGTTGTTTGGCGCGGAGCACGGCGTGGCCCAGGCCGTGCGGGTCGCCTTGCCGGACGTAGTGGATGTCGCCCAACTGGCTGGCTGCCTGGATGGAGGCGAGCTTCTCCGTGTCGCCCTTGTCGGCAAGCGTCGATTCGAGCGAGGGCACGCGGTCGAAGTGGTCTTCCAGAGCACGCTTGTTTCGGCCCGTAATCATCAGGATGTCGTTCAGGCCCACATGGACGGCTTCCTCCACCACGTACTGGATGGCAGGTTTGTCCACGACGGGGAGCATTTCCTTCGGCATTGCCTTGGTGGCCGGCAAGAACCTGGTGCCCAGGCCCGCTGCTGGGATGACGGCTTTGCGGACTCTGGGGTTACTGGTAGTCACCGGACTAATCTAACGTCAGCGTCAAGCATTTCAGTAACCACCGGCACAGCGGGCCGTCATCCGCCCGTGACGCCGCGGAACGCCGGTACCAAGGAAGGACACCATGCAGGAGCAGACGAATCCCGCCAAGGACGATATCCGGGCGGCCCACCGGCGCCGGCGCGCCGCGCTGACGGAGGCGGAGCTGGACGCCGCCGGTTCGGCATTGGCTCGCCACGGGGAAGCCTGGGCAGCATCCGTCACTGCGGGGCGCCCAGGCACCGTATGCGTCTACCTGGGTGTCGGCAAGGAACCGCCCACCATGCCGCTGGTCAAGGCGCTGCACGGCAGCGGCCACGAGGTCCTGCTTCCGGTATGCGAGCCGGGCCGGGAGCTGAGCTGGGTGTTCTGGACCCCGGACACCAGCTTCGAACGCAGCCGGTACGCGCCCATCCTGGAACCCGCCGGGAGACGGCACGGGCCCGACGCGGCCGGAAGCGCAGCGGCGCTCATCATTCCCGCCACTGCCGTGGACCTGTCAGGCAACAGGATCGGCCAGGGGGGCGGCTACTACGACACCTTCCTGGGGCATCTCGCCACTGGCGGGAAGGAAATACCGCTGGCCGCTGTTATCTACGACAGTGAATTGCTTCCCGCGGGGCGGATTCCTGCCGAGGAATTCGACCGCCCGGTCCCGGGTGTCCTGATGCCTTCCGGGTACCGGGGCCTGGCGGGTGGCGGCTGAGCCCGGTCCCTTCCGGGCGCAGTGATAGAATTAGCACTCAGGCCCTGCGACTGCTAACGGATTACCGGGTGGCAGCACGGGACCTCTCGTTTGCCCAAGAGGAGGAGCACCAGTGCCAACATATGCTTATGCCTGCAAGGATTGCGGCCACGCCTTCGATATCGTCCAGTCGTTCTCGGACAGCAGCCTGACATCCTGCCCCGAATGCGAGGGCACGTTGCGCAAGAAGTTCAACAGCGTGGGTGTGGTTTTCAAGGGCTCAGGTTTCTACCGTACCGACTCCCGCGACTCCAAGGGCAGCTCGGTCTCCCCCGCCCCGGCAGCGACGCCGGCGGCATCGCCAGCCCCGGCTGCAGCGGCCAGCTAGCCCCAAGCACTGATGACGACGACGGCCGGCACCTTCGGGCGCCGGCCGCCTTTGTCCACATAGCTGCAGCCACCACTGTCCTGCCGCTTCGGCTGCCCATAGCGTGGGCGCATGCCTGCATATCCACGCCGCGGCCGCGACAGCCTCCGGATTCCCACGACGTCCCGCACCACCGGCCGTCCCGCCAAGGCCAACCACCCCATCCCGGCGCGGGTTGCGTCCTGGCTGGGCCGCAACCGCCGCCTGGCCGCCGCCCTGGTCCTGTGTGCAGCGGCGGCCATCACTGTCAATCAACTGACGCCGGCTCCGCTCTCGACCGTGACAGCACTTGCTGCTGCGCGGGATCTTCCGGCAGGTACCGCTGTGACGGCGGCAGATTTGGCCAGCGTTCATGTGCCGCCCGGGATGGTGGCGGAGGGCTTCCTCCAAGACACTGCTGCAGCCGCCGGCAAGCAGCTCGCCGGTCCGTTACGAAAGGGCCAGCTCGTTACCGACGCCCAACTCCTGGGACCGGGCCTTCTCGTTGGGACGCCTCCGGGCTCGGTCGCGGTTCCGCTCCGCATGGCGGACCCGTCCTCCATTCAGCTGGTGGCCCCGGGCCAGTTGGTCAATGTGGTGCTCACATCTGCCAACGGGTTTGACCAGCAAGGCCCCTCCGAGGTGCTGGCGTCTGCGGTTCCCGTGCTGTGGACTTCGAACAAGGGCGGCCAGGGTGGCCAATGGCTTGGTACAACGGAGACCGACGGGTTGATAGTGGTGGCAGCAAACGCGGAACAGTCATCCCGGCTGGCTGGAGCGTCAACGCAGGGCAGGCTCTTCTTCGTCCTGGTTGGTCCGCCGTGACACCACGGATACGATCCCTCAACAACTTCCGGGTTGCCCGGGCCCAAAGGCTTGGCTGCTGGTCAGCCCCAGTGCGGCGGTTTCTGTTCCTTCAGCCACGCGTCGTGGTCATCCTCCCGGTCGCCCCAGCTGCGGGCGTCGTCCTCCGCAGCCTTGCTGGGCAGCACAGCGTCGGTACCTGAGGTGGCCCGCCCTGGCGCTGGAGTGGAGTGAGGCGCACCTGCCGGATTTCCGCCGTCAGGTACCGCTTCCGTCTTCTCGTTCTCGCTCATATCTTCTCCGGCCCGATCTTCCGCGGACCCATTGTTGTCGGAAATATCGCTGCCGGAACCACTGTCGTCGGAAACGCTGACGTCGGAAACACTGTCGTCGGAGACACTGTCTTCCGCGACCATGCCGTTGGCCTCCTTGGTGTCCAGGCCACCGGCCCGCCGGCCCTGGCTGGGGCGGATGCCCGCGGCGGGGTCTCCGGAGTCACTCCGGTTCCCGCCATTGGCGTTCCGCGGCAGATAGGCAACACCGGCGGCCGATGCTGTATCGATACCATTGAGCGCCTGGTCCACGTCGTCGTCAAGGAATCCAGCCGAGTGCCCGGTCCTGCCCGGCAGCACCAGGTTTTCCAGGCCGAGGTACCCGGCAATGCGGTCGGCACAGGACGACGGGTCGGTAAATACCTCGATGGTCCACAACGGCATATAACGCCATCCCAGGCGCTCCAGCAGCTCCGGGCGGAGCCTGCTGCGTTCCCGGACGCTCATGGTGCGGTACTGCCCGGTGCCGTCAGACTCGATCGCCACTGGTCGTGGCAGGTCGGCATCATCCTTGCCCATGGTATTCAGCGGGTCAGCCGCGGCCACAACGTCGATGGCGCCGTCGTACTGGTGCCAAACCCGGGCGCCGCGGGCGCGCAACCGGTCACCCAAGTCGGCGACCAGCGGGTCCGCACCGAGTGCCTGTTCGCTGGCGGCAGCCCGGGAGGCGGGAGTTCCGAGGTCGGTATTACCCGAAATTTCGCGGTTCAACAGCGTGTACAGGTCCACCGCCCCGTGCGTGAGCCTGGTGTGGTCCAGGTCCTCGGGCCGGAAGCAGGTGAGCACATGCATGGACCGGCGCGCCCGCGTCATGGCCAGGGCGAACTTCTCCCTGCCACCTTCCGCGGACAATGGTCCGAAGTTGTGCAGCGCCCGGCCGTGCGGGGTGCGGCCAAAACCTGGGGAGAAAATAACATGGTCGCGAACCAGCCCCTGGGCCCTCTCCAGGTCCACCACCCTGAAGGACTCAGGACCGGCACCGAAGAAGCTGGCCATTCCGGGCTGGTTGGCCAGCTGGAGGCGGATGGACTCGCCAATCCTGGCGGCATGCCGCAGGCTGGCGGTGACCACGGCGAGCGAAGTGCGCGGACGCAGGCGGGCGTGCTCGAACACGAGCTCGACCACCCGGTTGACCTCGGCCACCACCGACTCCACACCCTCGTGGTCTGCGCTCGGCAAGCCGGTTCCGTCAGGCAGGTACTCCACCAGCAGCGACCGGTCCAAGCCCGTCGCCGACTGGCCCTCGGGCAGCCGGCGCAACCCGCCGTCGTAAAAGTTCTTGCTCAGCTGCAGGACGAGGTCCTCGTCCACGGCCCGGTACACCACGTTCAGCCGCCAAACCGGAAGCACCGCAGAGAGAGCCGTGAAGGCACTCTCCACCCTGTGGTGGGCGGACTCACCGGCGGCGAGGCGTTCCACGCCCACGGTAAAGGTCCGGGGCGACGCGATGCGCGGGTCGCCGAACGCAATCACCTGGCGTGCACGGGCGATCGACGGCAGGACGGCCTGCAGGGACGTGGCCTCGGCATCCAGGATCACGACGGCGTCGAAGTGTTGCTCTGCCGGGAGCAGCCCGGTCATCAGGTACGGGCTGACAGACCACACCGGAACCAGCGTGCCGATCAGGTCAGGAGCCTGGGCGGTCAAGGACGGGAGCGATACCCGGCCGTCCTTGAGCAGGCTCCGCAGCAGGCCCGCCTGGCGCGGCTGCTCGGCGATCGCCCCGCGCCAGCGTTCCGCCAAGTCCCAGCGAAGGCGTGCGGCGCCGCTGGCGATGTGCGCGTTGTCCGCCAACCGATACTCGGCCTCGAGCCGGCGCAGCGCGTCGCCGTCGGACATGGCCAAGTAGTCATCGCCGCTGATCATGGCCTCAAGGGCCGACTGCCACCACGCCAATTCCAGCTCGGCTGCAACGGACCGTTCCGGGACTTCCCGCTCCGCGAGGTCGGCAAGGAGTTCGCCCAAACCGTGCTCACGCATGTTTTCGATCAGGAGTGTGCGTTCGGGCAAGGTCTTGAGGGTATCGGTGTCCGCCACGAGGCGTTCCAGCCGCTCCATCAGCTGGCCGTAGGGCGCAGTGGCGAGCGACCCGCCGGCATCCGTGTGCCGGAGCGCCTGGCCCAGCTGTTCCAGCTCCGCGTCCAGCGACCGGTACATGGCGTTCATTTCGGCAAGGCCGGACGGAACCGCCGGATGGCGTTGGGTGGTGGCATACCCGGCCCAGAGGGCGCGCTGCTCCTGGACCAGGACCAAGGATGTGTGCAGGTCGGCGATGTGCACGCCGGGACGGACGTATTCCTTGGCCACCCGCCGAAGCCTGGAACGCTGCATGGACGTCATTTCGATGCCGCGCTCACGGCGCCACGCTGACGGTGCCGTGGCGGAAATCAGGTCCGTCACGGGCCGGTCAAAGATGTCCGGCGTGAATTTGTCCAGGCTGCCGCGGACGGCAACCAGCAGCTCGAGCTGCTCGCCCCATTCCGCAAAGGACTCCCCCAGCCGGATTTCAGCATGCTCGGCGACGGCGTCCATGCGGTCGCGCAGCACCGGGAGGCTCTTGGCCACGGAGCGGACCAGATCCTGCGCTTCCTCGGTTTCCTTCCGGGTCAGCAACCGCGCGCCGTGCCAGGGGCTGGTGGTGGCGGCCTTGCTGAAGCTGCCCAGTTCGGCAGCACGGCGAAGCCTTCCGGCCAGCTCCTCGCGGTCGCGGATGCTGTCCAGGACACTGCGCTTCAACCGGACCGTGGTGGCCGGCGCCGGATGGATCGAGGTGAGCTCCGCGAGGGACTGCATGGCCTGGTAGGGCGAGCAGCCCCACCGGTCCCGGACGTTGTGCAGCGACGCCACGTGGTCCATGAGCGCGTGCCGGTGCTCAGTCAGGGTGGTGTGCAGGTTGCCCAACTGCGGTTCCAAGGACTTTTCGTTGCGGACGATCGCCCGCACCAGCTGGCCCTTCAGCTGCTGCGCCGTGACGTTCCCGGAAAGCTGGAACAGGATGGATTCCAGTCCCAGGGATTCGAGCTGGCCGGAGACTTCATTTAGGCTGGCCCGGCGGTCACCAACCACCAGCACCGTCTTCCCGGCGTCCACCAGGGCACCGATGGTGTTGATCGCGGTCTGCGTCTGGCCGGTACCCGGCGGGGCGCTGGCAACGAGGGAGTCACCGGCTCGGGCCGCATCAATCACATACTGCTGGTCCGTGTCCGCGTCCAGCAGCAACAGCTCGTCCTTGGGATGCCTGTTGTCCAGGTGCGGGAAACGCGAGGGGTCCGGGTCTTCGACATCCACAACTTCGCCCCCGGCGGCGGTCGCCAGCGCGGACACAATGGGGTGGGAGTCGTTGATCCAAGGGTCGTCCAGGTTCCCGGAAAGATCGGCGAAGGTCGAAACGAGCAGGTTGTGCTGGGTTTCTGCGCCATGGATGGGCCGGATCAGCGTGGCCAACCGGTCAAGGACGGGCTGCGGGTCGAACCGTGCGGTGCTGTAGGCGAGGCGGGTCACGGCGTTGACGTCGAAGACGATCCCGTGGATGTTCTTCAGGTGGCGCACCAGGGCGGGGTTGATGTGCGCCTGCTCGGTGAGCTGCAGCTCGAAGTCGTCCTCCCCCGGACGGACGGTGAGGGATATGGCGGTCAGCATGACGGGGGCGGACACGCGCTGGGGTTTGCCTCCGACGGCGGACGTCCACACCACAGTGCCGGCGGACAGGTACCCGGCGTCGATGCCGCGGTCGTTGGAGAGCTCAAAGATCTTTGACCGGATGTTGCGCGATGCCCTGGCTGCCACGACGTACTGCTGGCGGTCCCGGATCAGCGTGGACAGGCGTGTGCGGCGCCCTGCCATGAGCTGGGCGAGCCCCGAGGGATGCGCCGAGGTGAGGTCGATGGAGCCTTCGGGGGTCTTGGTGAAGCGCAGCATCGTGTCCGCGCCAGTGACGGGTTTAAGCCCGGACAGCCATTTGCGAAGCTCTTCCGAGCCTTCCGGGTGGCCTTGACCAACTGACACTTCTGCCTTCTTTTCTGCGTTTGCACGTGACGCCCTGGACCATACCGGCATAGATTCGAGAGTAGCCGCTCCGGTGCCGGACTTTGGCGACCGCAACACTGGAGCACAGTAAATTGCTGGGATTCTCCCGGGAAAAACAGTGGCCGGCCTCCGCTGGCGGAGGCCGGCCACTCAGGGGACTATTCCCATTCGATGGTTCCCGGCGGCTTGCTGGTGACGTCCAGCACCACCCGGTTGACGCCGTCCACCTCGTTGGTGATCCGGTTGGAGATCCGTGCCAAAAGATCGTAGGGCAGGCGCGACCAGTCGGCGGTCATGGCGTCCTCGGAGGACACGGGACGGAGCACGATCGGGTGGCCGTAAGTGCGGCCGTCCCCCATGACGCCGACGCTGCGGACGTCGGCGAGAAGCACAACGGGCATTTGCCAGACTTCGTCGTCCAGGCCGGCGGCAGTCAGTTCGGCACGAGCGATGGCATCCGCCTTGCGGAGCAGGTCCAGCCGTTCTTTGGTGATGTCGCCGACGATCCGGATGCCCAGGCCGGGGCCGGGGAAGGGCTGGCGGCCGACGATTTCCTGCGGCAGGCCGAGCTGTGCGCCCACGGCACGGACCTCGTCCTTGAACAGGGCGCGCAGGGGTTCGACGAGCTCGAACTGCAGGTCCTCGGGGAGGCCGCCCACATTGTGGTGGCTCTTGATGTTGGCAGCACCTTCGCCGCCGCCGGATTCGACGACGTCCGGGTACAGGGTGCCCTGGACCAGGAATTTGATCTTCTCGCCGTGGGCAGCAGCATCGGCGATGATGGCCAGTTCCGCTTCCTCGAAAGCACGGATGAATTCACGGCCGATAATTTTGCGCTTGGTTTCCGGATCGCTGACGCCTGCCAGTGCCGAAAGGAAGCGCTCCTGCTCGTTGGCGACGTAGAGCTTGACGCCGGTGGCGGCGACAAAGTCGCGCTCCACCTGTTCTGCCTCGCCTTCACGCAGCAAGCCGTGGTCAACGAAGACACAGGTGAGCTGGTCGCCCACTGCGCGCTGTACCAAGGCGGCGGCCACGGCAGAGTCGACACCGCCGGAGAGCCCGCAAATGACCCGGGCGTCTCCCACCTGCTGGCGGATGCGCTCCACCTGCTCCTCGAGGATGTTGCCGGTAGTCCAGTTGGGTTCCAGCTTGGCGCCCTTGAAGAGGAAGTTCTCCAGGACCTGCTGGCCGTAGGCGGAGTGCTTGACCTCCGGGTGCCACTGCACGCCGTACAGGCACTTCTCCTCATTGGCGAAGGCCGCGACTTCAGCGCCGGCGGTGGTGGCCAGGACATCGAAGCCTTCGGGCGCCTCGTGGACGGAGTCGCCGTGGCTCATCCACGTCTTCTGGTGCTGGGGCATGCCTTCCAGAACGGAGCGCCCGTCACCCAGGATGGTGGTTTCGGTGGATCCGTACTCCCGCAGCCCGGTCTTGTCCACCTTGCCGCCCAGGGCGTTGGCCATGGCCTGGAAGCCGTAGCAGATGCCGAAGACGGGGACGCCGGCTTCGAAGAGGTCTGCACCGACGCTCGGGGCGCCGTCGGCATAAACGCTGGAGGGGCCGCCGGAGAGGATGATGGCGGCGGGATTCTTGGCCAGTAGCTGCTCGGTGGTGTAGGTATGCGGAACCACTTCCGAATACACATTCGCTTCCCGGACGCGGCGGGCAATGAGCTGCGCGTACTGGGCACCGTAATCAACAACCAGCACCGGCTTCTGGGAAGTCTGGGATGCAGTGGGAGTAGTCACCGTAATAGCCTACTTTGCGCCGTTGCACCGACGCACCTTGAGAGACCTCCCTGTGACGGAGCAGACGTCAGTGAAGGCGGAAACGCTCAGTAGCGCTGGGGTGCCTGCGGGTTGGCGGCGAGCTCGGCCTCAACCTCGGCGTGGAACTTCTTTTCGACGATGAAGGACAGGAACGGCACCACGCCGCCGAGGGCCAGCAGGACCAGCTTCAGGAACGGCCAGCGCATGAGGGACCAGAGCCGGAAGTTGGAGATCAGGTACACCACGTACATCCAGCCGTGGACGATCAGGACCGTGACGGAGACGTTCACACCGTTCAGTACCGCCGGCGGTTCGGCGTCGGCGAAGCCAAAACCGAAGGGCTGGCCGGTGAGTGCGCTGGTGCCGCCGGCAAACAGGTACTGCCCGAAGCCGTACCGGGCCACCAGTTCCGCGCACAGCAGGAGCAGCATGGTGCCGGTCAGGTAGGCCATGACCTTGTAGAACTTCAGGGCCGACCGGATCTGCGCTTCGGTGCCGCCGAAGCGGCGCTTCTTGCTGGATCCTTTGGCGCCGGAGGCCTGGGACGAGGGGGTGGCCGGTTTCGGATCAATCATGGCTGTACCTTCTGCTGGTGCTGATCAGGTTGCTGCTGTTCGTTCTGGTGCTGTTCCGGTTCATCCGACTCCTCGGCTTCGTCGAGGGCCTCTTCAAGGTCCCGGTGGTAGTCGTCCTTGACCAGCCGCCACCAGATGAAGAGGGCGAAGCCGGCAAAAACCACCCATTCGATGGAGTAGAAGAGGTTCAGCCAGTTGATCTGCTGCGACGGTGGCTGGGGGCCGATGTTCAGCGGAAGCAGGCTGCCAGGCACGGACGCGGCGCTGACATCTTTGCCGCCCGCCACCTCCGCGGTGGCCGAGACGAATCCCGGGTAGCTGCTGACGCCCCAGTAGTTGATGAGTTCGGCAACAGACACGGCCGAGGCCTTCCCCGTTTTGGGGGCCTTCCCGGGAACCGGCGCTTCAGATGGAATCAAGCGCCCCGTCAGTTGCACCAGGCCCGACGGAGGGGCTGGCGCGTCGGAAGGGTCCGCCACCCAGCCCCGCGCCACCGGAATCCAGGTTTGTGGGGAGGCAGCCGCACCTTTAAGGGTGGGGGCGCCGTTAACGGCGAAAGCGGAAACTACCCAATAGCCGGTCTTTCCATCGTGCAGCCTGCCGGGGACCAGCACCTGCTTGTCGGGACTGTAGGTTCCCTCCGCGGTGACCATCTGGTCTGAGACGCTGCCGTGGAAGAATTCGCCGGGCTGGAGGGTGCTGGTGAGCGGCTGGACCTGTTCGGTGGCGGGGTTGACCGGCGCTTCGGGCTGGGTGGACCGGCCGAACTGCCACTGGCTGAGCAGCACGAAGACCCCGGAAAGCGCGATCGCGAAGATGAAGCCTGCGATCCATCGGGGTTTGAGGGCTGTTTTCCACACGTCTTAACCGTACTTCGTACTTCTGTAGAACAACTAAACGCCTGTGCGTTCGGATGCGGCGCAGGGACCCGGCTGCTTAGTGGTCGAAGAACACCAGGCTGGAATTGATGAGCTCGGCGATGACTTCTGCATCGTAGGCCCGCCGCAGGGATTCCCGGAAGGATTCCTTGGACAGCGACCGGGCCAACGTGGCCAGCACTTCCAGGTGGTCCGAGAATGAACTGGCGGGCGTGGCGATCAGCAGGATGACGGTGGCCGGGCCGTCCGTGGCGCCGAAGTCCAGGGCATGGCCGTACTTGGTGATGCCGACGGCGATCGACGTCCGGGAGACGAACTCGCTGCGGGCGTGCGGGAGACCGACCCCGCCGGGGAGGCCGGTCGCCAGCTGGTGCTCGCGCGCGTTGACGTTCTTGAGGAATCCGTCAAGGTCGGAAATTCGCCCGGCGGCATGGAGCCGTTCCGCCAGCTGGTTGGTGGCGTCGGTTTTGTCCGTCGCTTCCAGTTCCAGAATCACCATCTCGGGGGTGGTGAGTTCGGCGTCATACGGGTCAAGTGGTTCCGCCAAGGCGTATCCCTTCAGTCAGCAGTGCGGGGCGAGCGGCCCCTCAGCGCAAGGGCACGATGTCTTCCACGCCCAGGCGGGCAGCGTCCGCGGATTCGTCGTCCGGCTGTTGCTGGCTGAGGCGCTCGGCCTCCACCCTGGCAATGTAGTGGCGGACTTCGTTTTCGCGCTGCGCGTCACTCCAGCCAAGAACGTCACCCATCAGTTTAGCGACAACGGGGGCAGCAGACACGCCCCGGTCCCACGCCTCGATCGAAATCCGCGTACGGCGGGTCAGGACGTCCTGCACGTGGCGGGCCCCCTCATGGGTGGCGGCGTAGACGGCTTCGGCCTGCAGGTAGTCATCGGCCCCGGGGATGGGTTCGGCCAGCTCCTTATCCTGCGCGATGATGGCCAGGACCTCGGGCGTCATTGATCCGTACCTGTTGAGGAGGTGTTCAATGCGGGCCACGTGCACGCCGGATTCCTCGGCGGTGCGGTTCCTCCGGTTCCAGGCGGCCCGGAAGCCGCTGGCACCGAGAAGCGGGATGGTTTCGGTGCAACTGGGCGGAACCCGTTCGTCCATGGTGCGGGTGGCTTCGTCGACGGCGTCCTTGGCCATGACCCGGTACGTGGTCCACTTTCCGCCGGCCACCACCACCAGGCCCGGGACGGGGTGCGCCACCACGTGTTCGCGGGAGAGCTTGGCCGTGGAGTCGTTTTCACCGGCGAGCAGCGGCCGCAGTCCGGCATAGACCCCTTCAACGTCCTCCCTGGTCAATGGCCGCTTCAGCACCTTGTTGACGTGCTCGAGGATGTAGTCGATGTCCTTGCTGGACGCGGCCGGGTGGGCTTTGTCCAGGTGCCAGTCAGTATCGGTCGTGCCGATGATCCAGTGCCGCCCCCAGGGGATGACGAACAGGACGGACTTCTCCGTGCGAAGGATCAGCCCCACCGTTGACTGGAACCGGTCCCGCGGAACCACCAGGTGGATGCCCTTGGAGGCGCGGACCTTGAGCTGGCCCCGGTCGGTGACCATGGCCTGGGTTTCGTCGGTCCAGACGCCTGTGGCGTTGATGACCTGCCTCGCGCGGACCTTGAACTCCGTGCCGTCCTCGCGGTTGGAAACTTTGGCTCCCACCACCCGCTCCCCTTCGCGAAGGAAGTCCACCACGGCCATCTGGTTGACGGCGTGGGCTCCGTAGTAGGCGGCGGTACGGATGAGGTTGGCCACGTACTTCGCGTCGTCCACCTGGCCGTCGTAGTAGCGGATCGAGCCCACGAAGGCGTCGTCCTTCAGGCTGGGGGCGGCACGGAGGGTTCCACGCCTGCTCAGGTGTTTGTGGAACGGCACGCCGCGGCTGTGCCCGCTGGAGATCGACATGACGTCGTACAGCGCAATGCCGGCGCCGACGTAGGGCCGTTCAATGAACGGCTTGGTCAGCGGATAGAGGAATGGCACCGGCCGAGCCAGGTGCGGGGCAATTTCCGAAAGCAGCAGTCCGCGTTCCTGTAGGGCCTCCTTGACCAGGGCGAAGTCAAGCATTTCCAGGTAGCGCAGGCCGCCGTGGATGAGTTTCGAGGACCGCGACGACGTTCCGGCGGCCCAGTCGCTTGCCTCGACGATGCCAACGCTCAGCCCGCGGGTAACGGCGTCCAGTGCGGCTCCCGCACCGACGATGCCGCCGCCCACGATCAGGATGTCCAGTTCCTGGCCAGGTTCCGCGGTGGCGCGCAACCGCCCTATGGATGCTTCCCTGGCTTCCGGGCCGAGAACTCCGCCGTTTGCAGGAACACTCTTCATTGAACGCCTCCAGTGCCGCTAGTGCCGGTAGTAAACCCACACTACTTGCTGGAAGCGCGCTTTGGGCAGGGCGGCGGTGACTGCCGCCCCGCCCAATCGGGTCAGTTCCCCGCGTAGGGCGAGACCACGACGTCGACCCGCTGGAATTCCTTCAGGTCCGAATAGCCGGTGGTCGCCATGGAGCGGCGCAGCGCGCCGATGAGGTTGGACGTGCCGTTGGTGTGGTGGCCGGGTCCGAACAGGACTTCCTCCAGGGGTCCCACGGTGCCCACGTTGGCGCGGTCCCCGCGCGGGAGCTCCGTGTGGTGGGCTTCCTGGCCCCAGTGCCAGCCTTTGCCCGGCGCCTCCTCTGCCCTGGCCAGGGCGCTGCCCAGCATGACGGCGTCGGCGCCCATGGCAATGGCTTTGACGATGTCACCCGAGGTGCCCATGCCGCCGTCGGCAATCACGTGGACGTAGCGGCCGCCGGACTCGTCCATGTAGTCACGGCGGGCGGCCGCGACGTCGGAAATGGCTGAAGCCATGGGCGAGTGGATGCCCAGGGCGCGACGCGTGGTGGTGGTTGCGCCGCCGCCGAAGCCCACCAGCACACCTGCCGCGCCGGTACGCATCAGGTGCAGTGCCGGGGTGTAGCCCGCCGCCCCGCCCACGATGACGGGGACGTCGAGTTCGTAGATGAACTGCTTCAGGTTCAACGGTTCGTGGTTCTTGGAGACATGCTCGGCGGACACCGTGGTTCCGCGGATGACGAAGATATCGACGCCGGCGGCGACGACGGTCTTGTAGTGCTCCTGGGTGCGCTGCGGGGTGAGCGATCCGGCCACGGTGACGCCGGCCTCGCGGATCTCGGCCAGACGGGAGGTGATGAGTTCCGGCTGGATGGGCGCACGGTACAGCTCCTGCATCCGGCCTGTCACGGCGGGGCTGTTGACCTCGTCCTGAAGGGCCGCAATCTCGTCCAGCACGGACTGCGGATCCTCGTACCGGGTCCACAGGCCTTCCAGGTCAAGGACGCCCAGGCCGCCAAGCTTGCCGAGGGCGATGGCGGTCTGCGGGGACATGGCCGAGTCCATCGGGGCGGCGATCACAGGCATGTTGAACTGGTAGGCGTCGATCTGCCAGGAGACGGAGACGTCCTTGGGGTCGCGGGTGCGACGGTTGGGGACGATTGCAATGTCATCCAGGGAGTAGGCACGACGCCCACGCTTGCCACGGCCGATCTCGATCTCATAAGTCACTGCTCTAGGTTATCCCAGCAGCTCCGCTGGCCGGGTCCGGACTGCATGCAAGGGTGCAGCCCTGCCCATGGAAGAACTGCCTGGCTACCGCGTAGCCTTGGGCAGGGGGATTCGGTGAACGCTCCCCGCGCCCACCTTCCGAGGAGAACCAACCATGGCCACCTGGTCTATCCGTCGCTGGCAGCCGATGATGAAGCAGACCTCGCCGTCCCTGCCAGCTGGCTCAACGACACCCCTCCCGCAGGCTGACCAGCACGCACACGCCGGTACAGGTGCGGCCGGCGTTGAAATCGCCGCCGGTGACGAAACGCAGCCTGCGACCGCGGCCCCGGGCCTGGCGGACCGGCTGCGCCACGGACTGGGCTTGCTTCCGGCATGACACATCACAATCCCTTCCCCGCAGATGCGCCCGTCCACTCCCTCGAGCACTGGCTGGCTCCGGAACTGGCTCGGATCAGCCCGCCAAACGCTCCGTCCCGGCTGCGTCAACTGGCTGACGCCCAAGGTACCGGAGCCGCCGGCTGGAGCAGCGCAATCGCCGGCGGTCCCGTCCTGGCCCTCGCGGGCATGTTTTTTGCCGTCACGTCGGGGAACCCTGCCGCAGCGCTCGTACTGGTCCCTCTGGGGGTTGGCCTGATGCTTTCGGGCCTCTTTGGATGGAAGCGTGCCCGGGCCACCCTGCCCACCCCCGACAGGGTCCTGATCAGCCGTGGCCCGGGATCCGCCCGTGGTGGCGTCGCCATGATGTCCGTACTGGCAGTCGCGCTGGGCGCCATCATGGTCCTCTACCTGCCCTCGGCCACGGCGAAGGGCAATGGTGCGGCAATAACACTCGTGGGAGCCTTCGTACTCATCCTGCTTCTCCTGGTCGCATGCATCGTGGTCCCGTCAACGGTCATGGGCCGCGCCCGGCAGTCGTTCCGGGAAAGGGTGCAATCCAACCCAGAGCTTCGGCGGGCAGTTGAAGAAGATTTGGCCCTCTGGCGCGATCCTCATGGCAATGCCGCCTACGGACCGCTCTGATAACCGGTCAGCGGCAGGATTGTGATGGGCAAACGCTGGATCTTCGACGGGCATATTGCAGGTATTGGCACGGCATCCGGGCTCCGCGCCGTGGTGGGCATCTGGCAAGACTCCCCCTTCGGTTCGTTTGCCGACGTCATGGTGCAGCAACCCTCGGGGCACCGGCTGCTGTTGGCACCCCGGCCGGATGTGGCAGAGTTCATCGCGGCCACCTACACGTTCGATGAGGTGCGTTTGGTTGACGTCTCCGCCGTGTTGGGTGAACGGGCGCTAAGGGTCGACGCCGGCCCCTTGGCAATCCGGGCCGTGACCGGGGCGAGGACCTTCCTGGGTACGGCTTTGCGGGCCGTACCGCGGCGCCTTGCGGTGCACCCGCGCTGGCTTTCCGCCGTCAGTCCGCTTGCCGCGTTGGCGGCCCCGGGAGCCCGCACCTACGGCACGGCGGGCAGCGGCAGGGCGGAGTATTACGGGGTGAGCGACCTGCACCACGTCACCTCCGCCGTCGTCCGCTGGGAAGGCGCCGACGCCGGGACCCTGGCTCCCATCCGGCCCGCCGTGACGTTCGGGTTCAGCAGCGTCCCGCCCAGGCCGAGCGTGGCACGGGTCCGCACCACCGTGGTGCAGTCCTAGGTTCCGGTCGGTTCCTCGACGGTCAACTGGGATTCGAACATCCTGAAGTACCTGCCGCGGAGGGCCACCAGTTCTTTGTGCGTGCCCTGCTCGACGATCCTGCCGTCTTCCAGCATGTAGACGACGTCGGCCTTTTCGATGGTGGCCAGCCGGTGGCTGATGGCAATGATGGTGCTGTCGCGGTCGGCGAAAAGGCGGGTGAATATCCTGTGCTCGGCGAGGGCGTCGATGGCGGACGTCGGTTCGTCCATCACCATGAACGAGGCGTCCCGGTAGAAGTTCCTGGCCATGGCCAGGCGCTGCCATTGGCCGCCGGAGAGGCCGCTTCCTTTACGGCCCCGCGGATCCTCCATCCAGTTGCTGACGTGGTTGTCCAGGCCGTTGGGCAGTTTGTTGATGAACTCCAAAGCTTCGGCGTCTGCTGCCGCCCGCCGGATGCGGCCGTCATCGCGCCGGCTGTCGACGTCGCCGAAATAGATGTTCTCCGCGGCCGTGGCGAACTCGTACTTCAGGAACTCCTGGCTAAGGACTGCCAGGTGCCGGTGCCAGGAGGTGACGTCGACGGCGGCGAGGTCCACGCCGTCGAGCAGCACCTGTCCGGAGTCCGGGCGGTAGAGGCCGGCGAGGATGCGGATCAGCGTCGACTTTCCGGCGCCGTTCTCCCCTACGATGGCGATGTGCTGGCCGCGCCTGATGGTGAGGCTGATTCCCCGAATCACCTCGATATCGCTGCCCGTGTAGGTGAAGCGGATGTCCTTCAGTTCCACTTCCTGTGGAGCCTCCAACAGGGGCGGTGCATGTTCGGCGTGAACGGGCATCCCCATGAAGGTCTCGTAGTCCGTCAGGTTGGCCAGGTCTTCGTCAATGGAACTTAGTGAGGACACCAGGTTGTTGGCGGTGGACAAGGCGCGGCTGACGATCTGCTGGACGTACAGGAATTGGCCTACGGGCTGGGCCCGGGCGATGACTTGGCCCACCACCCAGATCAGCGAGACCACCTCGGCGCCGTACTGCAGGGCGTCCGCAGCCAGCTGCCTGGGGATGTAGCGCCGCTGGTAATCAAGACGGCGCCGTTCGTCCGCGTCGCGGAGGCGGGAGCGGAGGTCCATGAGGAAGCGGACGATCCCGTAGAGCCGCATCTCTGCGATGTGCTGCGGGCGGAGCAGGTTGGTTTCGATCATTCGGCGCTGGCGGCGTGAGTCCACCTGGGTGTTCCAGTGCGCAATCTGCTCCCGGGAGAGCTTGAACTGCAGGTACACGCTGGGAATGATGGCCACCAGCACGATGACGGCGATCCACCAGCTCACCAGCAGCAGGGCACCGATGGCCAGGATGACCGAGACCAGCTGAGTGAAAATGGCGGCGATCCGGTCCAGGACGCGGGCGTACGAGTCCGAGAACCGCTTGGCGCGGTCGTAGAGGTCCACCGTCTCCTTGTCGTCGTAGCGCCAGAATTCCAGCGCAAGGAATCGTTCGTACATTTGGTCGCCCACGATGGCGCCGACCTTGAAGCTCATCAACTGCTGGATGTAGCGGTCGACGCTGCTGAAGGCGCCCCAAAAGAGGCCCAGCGCCGCGGTGACCACGACGTAGACGATCGCAAGGCGTCCGGCTCCGGCGTCGCCCGCATATGCAGCAGCAAGCGCCGTGGTGGTCCGTGACGCAAAGTAGGTGGTGACCAGGGGAAGGACGGCCGAAATCAGCGAGCCGAGCACCTTCATGATCACCGCGCCCGGGGACGCCCGGAAACTGACCCTGAGGACCTGGGCTACGGCGCGCGCGTACGGCCTGATGGCAAGCCGTTTTTGCGGATCGCGTTTTGGGGTGAGTTCCGCCGGATGGCGCGGTTGGGACATGGAATCAGCCTAGTGCTGGCACCGGTTGAAACGGTCAACACCGGACGATCTGCTGAACGACGTCAGACACGACCTGGACCGACAGCACGAACGGTTTTGCGAAGTATCCGGCCCGGACGGGGTCCTCTTCCGGGAGGTCGTTGAGGTCTATGAGGTTGGCGTCGTCCGGTTCCCATGGCGGGAGGTCTTCAATGCCTGCCTGTTCGCCGTGGAATTGGATGGGTATTGCATTTGTTCTGGCCGGCGGGGTTCCTGGTGGCCAGTGGGTTGGTTGGGGGTCGTGTTGTTCGGGTTTGTAGTGTCGGCCGGTGGGTGAGGTCCAGCCGGGTGGTTTGTTTTTGGTGGCTGGGTCGGGGGTCCAGGTGCTGTGGTGTTTGAGGCGGTGGTGTCGGGGGCAGAGTTGGGCCAGGTTGTGGGTTCCGGTGGTGCCGCCGTGGTGCCAGGGGTTGAGGTGGTCGGTGTCGTTGTCGGGGGTGTGGTTGGTGCAGCCGGGGAAGGTGCATGTGGTGTCCCGTAGCCGGATCCATTGTTTGATGGTCTCCGGGAGCCGGTAGCGGGTGCGGCCTATTTCCAGGGGTGCCCCGTCGCGGGGGTCGACCAGGACCCGGTAGAACGATTCCGCGCCGCCGGCGACGAGCTTCCGCGCCATGGATGCCGGGACCGGCCCGAACCCGTCCAGCACGGCCGGCTCATCGGTGAGGCCCAGCAGGGAGAACACCGGGACCGTGACCAGGACATCCGCCCGCGGCGTGGGGATCTTGGCGATGTCAGTGGAAGCACATCCCGGACTTGCGTCATTACCGGAACCCGCAGCCGCGGCGGCGGGTTCGGTGTCGGCGGCCGCGGCGGTGTGCTTGGTGGTGGGCTGCAGCCCGGCGCCGAGGAGCAGTGACGCGGCGGCGTCTGCGCGGAGCTGGGTGAGGGTGCGGGGCTCGTCGGGGTTTTGGAGGCCGCGGGCGGTGGCGGTGCTGCGGTTCCAGATCGCGCACGCGGTGTCCCCGGGCAGGTAGAACGAGAGCCAGGCCATCCCGTCGCGGTCCGGGGCGTAATCCATCCGCCGGTCCGCCACCCCCTTGGCATGGCGTTTTTCCAGGGTTTCGGGGTGGTGGCGTTCCCGCCAGGCCCGGACCTTCGCCCGGAACCGGGACGGGACAAGGTCACCGGGTGCGGCGCCCCGGGCCGGGTTGGGCGCGTCAGGGTCGAAGAAGTGCGCCACCAGGCCGGCCGCCCCTGCAGGGGTCAGTCCTTCGGTTTCGTCGGCCACGATCCGGGCGTGCTGCCACGACACCCCACCCGCAGCCAAGGCTTCGAACACCGGTGGCAGTGAACAGACCCGCCGGGACTGCTCCACCAGCGCCCCGGAAACCCCCGAACTGATGGTGAGGATCCCGGCGATCTCCTCCACCGCGGACATCTCCGCGAACGTGCGCTCCTCCACCGGGGCGTCCGGCGGAAGCAAAGCACGCTGGAACCCAATGGCATCCGCCACGTCCCGCGCCTTCACCGCCGCCAGCTGCGCCTCCAACCGGGCCACCACCTCCAGCCGCCCCAGACATAACTCATACCGCCGCTGCAACACATCCACATCAGCGCCAGTGCCGATACCGGCAGCCAGGAAATCATCTTCGCGGGTGAGTAGATCGAGCGCAGCAACAGAGGCAGAAACACCCCCCATCACCACCGCCAAATCAGAACCGATTCCCATGGAAACATCATCCAACCAGGGTCCGACATTCAAAGACGTCAAGGCCTGCCGCGGAAAACAAAAGGAGGCAGGGCCGAAACCCTGCCTCCTTTGTTGACTCCTGTGCCTTACCGCGAACCGTAGTTCGGTGCTTCCACCGTCATCTGGATATCGTGCGGGTGCGATTCCTTCAGCCCGGCGGAGGTGATCCGGACGAACTTGCCACGGGCCTTCAGCTCGGGGATGGTCGGCGCGCCGGTGTAGAACATGGTCTGGCGCAGGCCGCCCACCAGCTGATAAGCCACCGAGGACAGCGGGCCGCGGTACGCCACGCGGCCTTCGATGCCTTCCGGGATCAGCTTGTCGTCGCCGGAAACGTCCGCCTGGAAGTAGCGGTCCTTGGAGTAGGACGTGTTCTTGCCGCGCGACTGCATGGCACCCAACGACCCCATGCCACGGTAGGACTTGAACTGCTTGCCGTTGACGAAGATCAGCTCACCCGGGGACTCGTCGCAGCCGGCGAGCAGGGAACCGAGCATGACGGTGTCGGCACCGGCCACCAGGGCCTTGCCGATGTCGCCGGAGTACTGCAGGCCGCCGTCGGCGATCAGTGGAACGCCGGCCGGGATGGCCGCCTTGGCGGACTCGTAGATGGCGGTGATCTGCGGAACACCCACACCGGCCACCACGCGGGTGGTGCAGATCGAGCCGGGCCCAACGCCCACCTTGATGCCGTCGGCGCCGGCGTCGATCAGTGCCTGGGCGCCCTCGCGGGTGGCGGCCTGGCCGCCGATGATGTCCACGTGCGCGGCAACAGGATCGGACTTCAGCCTGCGGATCATATCCAGCACACCCTGGGAGTGGCCGTTGGCGGTGTCCACGAACAGGGCGTCCACCCCGGCGTCCACCAAGGTCATGGCGCGCTCCCAGCCGTCACCAAAGAAGCCGATGGCTGCACCTACGCGGAGGCGGCCTTCGTCGTCCTTGGTGGCCAGCGGGTACTGTTCGGCCTTGGTGAAGTCCTTGGTGGTGATCAGGCCCTTGAGCCGGCCCTGCTCGTCCACGAGCGGGAGCTTTTCGATCTTATTGGTGGCCAGCTTGTGGGAGGCTTCGTCGCGGCTGATGCCCACGTGGCCGGTGACCAGGGGCATCTTGGTCATGACGTCGCTGACCAGCCGCAGCGGGAAGTCGGACTCCGGTACGAAGCGGGTGTCGCGGTTGGTGACGATGCCCAGCAGGCGGTTGTCCTCGTCCACCACGGGAAGGCCTGACACGCGGTAGTGGGCGCAGAGGTCATCCAGTTCCCGGAGCGTGGCCTCGGGGCGGATGGTCAGCGGGTTGGTGATCATGCCCGATTCACTCCGCTTGACCCGGTCCACCTGGTCCGCCTGGTCGGCGATGGAGAGGTTGCGGTGCACCACGCCCAAGCCACCCTGGCGGGCCATGGCGATGGCCATGCGGGACTCGGTGACGGTGTCCATGGCTGCCGAGAGCAGGGGGGTCTGCACGCTGATCCGCTTGGAGATCCGCGATGAGGTATCGGCCTCGGAGGGGATGACGTCGGTGTGGCCCGGCAGGAGCAGGACGTCGTCGTAGGTCAGGCCAATGAAGCCAAAAGGATTGTGTTCGGGCTCGGTCATGAGTGCGCCTCTTACCTTGGTTGCTGGGTCACGGGTAGGGGTTGCAGCCGATGACCAGCCCGTTATTACGGAACTGGCCTGTGCAGACGTTCTTGCGGGACCACCGTGGGATACGGCGTTCCGGGGGCAGAAAGTGTTGACTAAATATTAGAACCTCCGGCCCGATCCCCCTATTCCAGGCCCGCAATGTGAGCAACCGCACTCAGCTCCATCCGGTTGCGGCCAGCAGGCGTTGCTCGAACATGGGGATCATGGTCTCCACATAGGTCCGGGTCAGGTGGTTGTCGTCCTTGTAGACGTAGACGTTCCCGACGACGGCAGGGCAGACGCCGCGGGCGCAGATGAAGTCGCTCATATCCATCAGGTGAAGGCCCGGTACCTTGCCGCGGTAGTTCTCCAGCGGCGAGGGCTCCACGAGGGACTCGGCCAGCGACGGGTTGCACTCCGGCGCGTCGGCGCCGTTGCGTTGCGCACACTCGGGCATGTTGAACGTGAACCTGGGGTTGTCCCGGATGCCCACGATCTCGATGCCCGCCTCGGCGAACGGAGCGACTCCTGCAAGGTAGCCGGGCACCTCCGTTTCGAAGGGCGCGTCCTCATGCGTCAGCGACGCCACTGTGAAGACAGCATCCGGACGATGTTCCAGGACGTAGGCGGAACTGGCCCTGTTGTAGGCGTTGCATTCCGCGTTGCGGGTTTCCGATTCCGCGCCGAACCGGCACGCGGGCATGAGTAATGTCACCAGTTCCCAACCGCGTGCAGCGGCCACCGGAGCCAGGGCGGCAAGGTACTGCTGGGCGTGCGAATCCCCCAGCACCACGATGCGTTTGGTGGCCGGTTCTTCCGGCAGCTCCTGGCGGCACCCCTCCAGGATGGGGTCGTCCGTGGCGTTTGAACCCGTGCAGGGCGAGTCGATTCCGGCCCAGTCGTTGTCCAGTGCAGTCGGGCCGGGAATGGTCCTTGCCCGGGGAGCCGGCACGTTTTCGTTCTCCGGGGTGAGCGCCACCGCACCCGGCGTCAGCTCCCGGGGCTGTGCCGCCGTCGCGCTTTCCTCCGCGGTGAGCGATGTCTGCCAGACGGCGACGGGACCGGCCAGCAGCGCACCGCAGGCAACTATGACGACGGCGGTGCGCCACGCCCGGAGCTTGGGCCAGTGCCAGTCGCGCAACGGTTTTTCAACGAAGCGGGTGGTCAGGAAGGCAAGTACGACGGCGGCTGCAACGATCCCGAGGCCCTGCTTGAGGTTGGGCGCCTCCACCCCCGTGGCCGCCAGGGCCAGCACCAGCAGGGGCCAGTGCCAGAGGTAAAGGGCGTAGGAGTTGTCGCCCAAGGCGACCGCCGGGCGGCTGCTCAGGAGCCTGTCCACGCCGAAGCGGCTGCCGGACTGCCCGGCGACGATGATGGCGGCGGCGGCCAGTGTGGGCCAGAGGGCCACAAAGCCGGGAAAGGACCTGTCGACCGTGAGGAGCAATCCGCACGAGACCATGCCGGCGAGCCCTGCCCAGCCCAGGACCACCCTCAGCGCGCGGCCGGGCCGCAGGTACGGCAACGCCAGCGCCAGCAGCGACCCGAGGGCGAACTCCCAGAGCCTGGCGCCGGTATCGAAGTATGCGTAGGCCTGGTTGGTGGCCGTCTGGTCAATCGAGTAGGCCAGGGACGCGGCGAACACCACGCCAAAAACCACGGCCAGCAGGCCCCGGTAGGCCATGCGGCGCAACAGGGGGATCCGGCGGGCGGCGGGCAGGAGCGCGGCGGTTGCGGCGAAGATCAGCGGCCACAGGATGAAGACTTGCCCCTGGATGGACAAGGACCAGAAGTGCTGCAGCGGGCTGGCTCCTGCGTGGTCCTGGGCGTAGTAGTCCACCGCGGCGTCAGCCAGTACCCAGTTTTGGCTGTACAACAGCGAGGCCCAGGCTTGGTCCAGGATCTGCGGCCAGCGGCTTTGGGGCAGGATCAGCCATGTGCCGGCCAGCACCCCGAGGATCACCACGACGGCGGCCGGCAGGAGTCGCTTGAAGAGGTGCAGCCAATGGGCCATCAGCCGGAAGGGCTGGCCGGACTCTGCCTTGCGGACAAAGGAGAGCGTGAGCAGGAAGGCCGAGATCAGCAGGAATACGTCCACCCCGCCGGACACGCGTCCCAACCAGACGTGATAGGCCACGACCATGAGGACCGCCAGTGCACGCAGTCCCTGTACCTCTGGCCGGAAGGTCGGTTTACGGTCGCGTCCGGGGGCTTGTCCCGCTGGTTGCGGCGCTGTCCGGGTTCCTGTCATCGACACTCCAAAACCCCTCACGCCGCCGGCCAGCCAAAACATTAAGCCTACGCACCGGGGTTTGGAAGGGCCAATCCGGGGTCGGGCGCGAACTAAGCTGGGCCGAGGTGTGGAAGGGAGCCGGCGTGATTGTCCAATTGCGGATTTGCGTGCCCAAAGAATTGTCCGAGGTGACGGTGCAGACTTGCCGGGACCAGGTGGGAACGGCGGGGGTGGCGTTGGTTCCCGGCGCGTCCGTGGTGCCGGCGGGCGACGTCATCGAGGTCCAGGTCGCCAGGGAATCCGTGGAGGAACTCCTGGAGAAGCTCCAGGTCCTGAAGATCCGCGACGTGGGATCCGTGGCCATGACGACGCCGGAGTTCGTGCTCTCCAGCAGTGCCGACCGGGCGGAGCATGCCGCCCCCGGGGACGGCGCGGACGCGGTGATCTGGGACGACGTAACGCGCCAAACCGGTGAGGACTCCAGGCTGACTTGGAACTTCCTGGCCTTCCTGGTGCTGGCAACCCAGCTCGCCGGAATCGGCATCGTGACCGATTCGCCGATCGCAATTGTGGGTGCCATGGCGGTGGGACCGGAGTTCGGGCCGCTGGCCGCCCTCGCCGTTTCGCTGGCCACCCGGCAGTGGAAGCTTGGCCGCCGCGCCGCCATTGCATTGGGGGTCGGGTTCCCCGTGGCCATGCTGCTGGCGGCATTGACTGCATGGCTGTCCATCCCGCTGGGACTCTTCCCGCGCAATGCCCTGGATACGGGTTCGGCCGTCGAATTCATCTACCATCCGGGCCCTTATTCACTGATCGTTGCCGTGCTGGCGGGTATCGCGGGCATGCTGTCGATTATCGGCAGGCGCTCGGCGGCACTCATCGGCGTATTCATCTCGGTGACCACGGTCCCGGCCGCAGGGTACGTTGCAGTTGCCTTGGTGCTGGGTGAATACCCGAAGGCGGCCGGCTCGGCCCTGCAGCTGTTGCTGAACCTCGTCGGCATTGTCGTGGCCGCGGTCGCGGTCCTTCTCTTCTACCGGTTGGTGGCCAGGCGGCGGCCCGCGGCAGCGGCGCACAGCGTGCGGGGCCAACGGAGCGGCCTGCGCCACTGACCGCCCCAGCACCCGCACAGCCGACAAGGCACAGTCCGCTAGGGACGCAGCAAGGCCCGAAGGGTCCGGATGGTGTCGGCTTCGGCCGGCGATTTGTCGTCCCGGTAGCGCTTCACCCTGGCGAACCTCAGGGCGATCCCGCCCGGGTAGCGCGGTGACTGCTGGACGCCGTCGATGGCGATTTCGACGACGGTGACCGGCTCAACCCACACGGTGCCGGCGGTGCGGCGCACCTCGAGCTCCTGGAATGTCTCCGTCTGCCAGCGGAGCAGCTCATCGGTGAGCCCCTTGAAGGTCTTGCCCACCATGACATAGCCGCCTGGTTCGCCGAAGTCCCCGTCCGGGTCCAGTGCGCCGAGGTGCAGGTTCGAGAGCAGCCCGGTCCGGCGGCCCGAGCCCCATTCACAGGCAAGCACCACCAGGTCGTAGGTGAGCACCGGCTTGACTTTCACCCAGTTGGATCCCCGCCGTCCGGCGGCGTAGGCGGACCCGATGGCCTTCACCACCACACCCTCGTGACCCGCAGCCAGCGCCTCGCGGGACACCCGTTCAGCAACCTCCGGGTCCGCCGTAATTTCGCCCGGGATCCGATGGTCCGGGGCAATCCGTTCCAACGCGTCGATGCGCACCGACAACGGTTCGTCCAGCAGATCCCGCCCGTCGATGTGCAGAACATCGAAGAACCAGGGGTGCAGTACCGTTTCCCGCACGGCATCCGCGCCGAACCGGGCCATGGTTTCCTGGAACGGCCGCGGGCCGCCGTCTTCATCGAGGGCCAGGGTCTCGCCGTCGAGGATCACATCCTGCACCGGCAGCCCGCGGACCAGGTCAACCACCTCCGGGAGGCGGTGCGTGACATCGGCGAGGTTGCGGGTGTAGATGCTGACCTCGGCGCCGGACCGGTGGACCTGGATCCGGGCGCCGTCGAGCTTGTATTCCACCGAGGCTTCTCCCGTGGTTTCCAGGGCTTCGCCTGGACTGGCCGCCGTGGCGGCAAGCATGGGCTGCACGGGGCGGCCGACGACGAGGCCCACCGCCTCCAGCTCGGCTGCGGTCCCGGTCATGGCGAGCAGGGCGGTCCCGCCGAGATCCCCGGAGAGCATCGCGGCACGCCGTACGGCGGCAACGGGCCTGTCCGCAGCGCGGGCCACGGCATCGGTCAGGACGCCGTCGAGGGCGCCGGTGCGCAGCTCACCCAGCAGGACGCCGGAGATGAAACCCTGCTCCCCCGCCGTCGCAGCCCGCATCAGGTTCCCGAGCGTCGCGGCGCGACCGGCCGCCGAACCTGCCCCCGCGGTGGCGAGCAGCGTGTCCAGGGCCGCGTCGAGGTCGGCCACAGTGAGGCTTGCTTCCAGGGCCGGTTCGGCCTTCGAAGCCGCGACGCTGCGCCATCCGACACCAACACGGCCCTGCCGGGGCTTCGCCGCCAGCAAGCCCACCGCCGTCGGAATCTCCGCCGGTTCAAGCCGGCGCAGCAGGTCCGCCAGTGCATCCACCTTCGCCAGGCGGGAGCGGGTGGACGCCACGGCGTCCGAGGTTTTGACGAGCTCGAGGAGCAGCATGGCACCATCCTGCCACGCGCCGGCTCCCTGCTCTGGACAGCGCCCAAGGCCCCTCCCACACTGGACGCATGGGATTCATCGTGGCAAACCTGTTCATCACCCTCGACGGCGTCTACCAGGCTCCCGGCGGCCGGGAGGAAGACACCTACGGAGAGTTCGCCTTCGGCGGCTGGCAGGCACCGGTGTCCGACGACGAGGGCGGCGCCGCCATTGCCGCAGAGATTGGCCGCATGGATGCCCTGCTTCTCGGCCGGCGGACCTACGACATCTTTTCGGCCTACTGGCCGCACCAGGCAGGGGACATTGCTGATGCACTCAACCGGGTACCGAAGTTCGTGGTCTCGCGCACGCTGTCCGGGCCAGGCTGGGCAGGCACCACAGTCCTGCCGGATGAACGGGCTGCAGGACGCCTCGGTGACGAGTTTGGGGAGGTGCACATGTTCGGCAGCGGCGTCCTGATCCGCTCGCTGCTGGCTGCGGATGTCCTGGACCGGCTGCACCTCTGGCTCTATCCGGTCACGCTGGGCCAGGGCAAACGCCTGTTCGACGCCGGCACTGTCCCGGCGTCGTACCGCCTCGCCGAGCCGGTACGCAGCTTCCCGAAAGGGGCTGTCTCGCTGGTTTACGAACGCGCGGGCGGGGTTGAAACGTCCGAGATGGCCGCAACCTGATACGAGCCCCTGGTGCACAAAAAACCGGCCCAGCAGATGCTGGACCGGTTTTCTGCAGGTGAAGACGGGCAGGATCAGTGGCTGTGGCCTGCGTGCTCGTCCTCTTCGGCCGGCTTCTCCACGACCAGGGTCTCGGTGGTGAGAACCAGGGCGGCGATGGAGGCCGCGTTGCGGAGGGCAGCACGGGTGACCTTGACGGGGTCGATGACACCGGCAGCGATCAGGTCCTCGTACTCGCCGGACTTGGCGTTGAAACCGTTGTTGGTTTCGAGGTCGGCCACCTTGGAGGTGATGACGTAGCCGTCGAAGCCGGCATTCTGGGCGATCCAGCGCAGCGGCTGGACCAGGGCGCGGCGGACGATGCCCACGGCAGCAGCAGCGTCGCCTTCGAGTGCCTTGACGGACGGGTCCTCATCCAGTGCCTTCAGGGCGTGGATCAGGGCTGAGCCGCCACCAGCCACGATGCCTTCTTCGAGGGCAGCGCGGGTGGAGGAAACGGCGTCCTCGATACGGTGCTTCTTTTCCTTCAGCTCAACCTCGGTGGCAGCACCCACCTTGATGACGCCGATGCCGCCGGCCAGCTTGGCCAGGCGCTCCTGGAGCTTTTCACGGTCCCAATCGGAGTCGGTGCGGGTCAGCTCGGCGCGCAGCTGCGCGACGCGGGCCGCAACGTCTTCGGCCGAGCCTGCGCCGTCGACGATGGTGGTGTTGTCCTTGGTGACGGTGATGCGGCGGGCGGTGCCGAGCACCTCCAGGCCCACGGTGTCCAGGCTCAGGCCCAGTTCCGGGGACACAACCTGTGCGCCGGTGAGGGTGGCGATGTCCTGGAGCATGGCCTTGCGGCGGTCACCGAAGCCCGGTGCCTTGACGGCCACGACGTTCAGGGTGCCGCGGATGCGGTTGACGATCAGCGTGGACAGGGCCTCGCCGTCGACGTCCTCGGCGATGATGAACAGCGGCTTGGAGCTCTGCAGCGCCTTTTCCAGCAGCGGCAGGAATTCCTGGATGGAGGAGATCTTGCCCTGGTTGATCAGGATCAGGGCGTCCTCGAGGACGGCTTCCTGGCGTTCTGCGTCGGTGACGAAGTACGGGGACAGGTAGCCCTTGTCGAACTGCATGCCCTCGGTGAGGACCAGTTCGGTCTGGGTGGTGGAGGACTCTTCGATGGTGATGACGCCATCCTTGCCCACCTTGCCGAAGGCCTCGGCGAGGAGTTCGCCGATTTCGTCGCTCTGCGCCGAGATGGCGGCAACGTTGGCAACCTGGGTGCCCTCGACGGGGCGTGCGTTCTCCAGCAGGCGGGCGGCGACGGCTTCAACCGAAACCTCGATGCCGCGCTTGATCTGGCCGGGGGCAGCACCGGCGGCAACGTTGCGCAGGCCTTCCTTGACCAGGGCCTGTGCCAGGACGGTGGCGGTGGTGGTGCCGTCACCGGCAACGTCGTTGGTCTTGGTGGCGACTTCCTTGGCCAGCTGGGCGCCAAGGTTCTCGTAGGGGTCGTCCAGTTCGACTTCGCGGGCGATGGTGACGCCGTCGTTCGTAATGGTGGGGGCGCCCCACTTCTTGTCCAGGACGACGTTGCGGCCGCGGGGGCCGAGCGTCACCTTGACGGTGTTGGCGAGCTTATCGATGCCGGCCTCGAGGGCCCGGCGTGCAGCGTCGTCAAACGCAAGCTGCTTTGCCATGGTTTTGTCCTTTCAAAGACAGAAACCCCGCACTGCCGGCCAGCATAAGCGTGGCCGGCGGCACGGGGATCCGAAAGAGTTACTTGACGACGATCGCCAGGACGTCGCGGGCGGACAGCACGAGGTACTCGGTGCCGCCGGTCTTGACTTCGGTTCCGCCGTACTTGGAGTAGATGACGACGTCGCCAACGGCTACGTCGACAGGAACGCGGTTGCCGTCTTCGAAGCGGCCGGGGCCCACTGCAACAACTTCGCCTTCCTGCGGCTTCTCCTGTGCGGAGTCCGGGATGACCAGGCCGGAAGCCGTGGTCTGCTCGGCTTCGAGCGGGCGGACAACAATACGATCCTCAAGAGGCTTAATAGAGACCGACACTCGGACCTCTCCTTTTCGTCAGCAAATTCGTGGACTGGAAAGCTTTCCGCCGTGGCTGGCAAACCGTCGTCGCGGTGCCGGCAGCAGCCTGGCTGGCAGCTCTTCATGTGTTAGCACCCTCCGGGGGAGAGTGCTAATTGAAACTCTATGTAAGGGTTAGCACTCGGTCAAGGCGAGTGCCAGTTTTTCGTCATCGGCGTATTCCGTTGGGCGCGGTTTCGGAAGCAGCGGGGGCCCAGGCAGCTTCAGCGGCCCAGATCGTCGAAGTCCACGTCTTCGCCGCCGTCGGCATCACTGCCACCCTGCTTCCGGCTACGGAACAGCACCCAGCCCGCAGCGGCCGCGGCGAGCAGTGCGGCCACCAGGAAGAAGATGCTCCCTGCCCGCGCGCCGTCGTACAGTCCGCGGATGTCGCGGGCTTCCTGCGTGTTGTCCGAGATGTCGTTGCCGCCCACCGAGTAGACAGTGGCGTTGAATGTGTCCAGGACAAAGATGATCACCAGAAGCGCGATGCACACCAGTGCCACCACGGCCGCGGCGATCAGGACCGGGCGGGCAAACCGGGCAGGACCCCGTTCCTTGGGGTCGTGTTCGCCGGTGTCCCCGGGGGCTGCGGTTTCATCCATGGTGTCCACACTATCGGCAACCCCGCATGCGCTCCTCCACTAGGCTGGAACCCATGGCTCACGCTCCCCAGGACCAGATCGCACCGCTGCTGACCCCCGAAGGCTGGGAGCTGTTGGCCTCCCTGGGCCCATACCGGGACGAGGATTCCTTCGAACTCAACTCCGCGCTCCGGAAGGCCGGCCATCCTGCCGGGCTGGTCTCCGCCGTCCTGACCCAGTCGCGGCTGCGCACCAAGGCCGAGGCGAAGTTCGGTGAGTTCGCCCGCCAGATGCTCTTCACCCAGGCAGGCCTGGAGCAGGCCACCCGCCTGAACGTCGCGGCGCGCCACGCACAGCGGTTCGCCGCCGCCGGGATCAGCCACGTGGCGGACCTGGGCTGTGGCCTGGGCGCCGATTCCCTGGCCCTGGCATCCCTTGACCTCACAGTGACCGCCGTCGAAATGGACGAGACCACGGCGGCCTGCGCCACGGTGAACCTGATCCCCTTCCCCAACGCCACCGTGGTGCACGCGGACGCGGCAGCGGTGCCGCTGGAGGGGGTCGACGGCGTGTGGCTGGATCCAGCACGCCGGGTCACCTCCACGTCCGGCACCAAGCGGATCTGGGACCCGGAAGCGTTCTCACCGCCGTTGTCCTTCGTTGAATCGCTCGCGGCGTCAGGGAAGGCGGTGGGCGTCAAGATGGGGCCCGGCATGCCGCACGAATCCGTGCCCGCCGGCTGCGAAGCCCAGTGGGTGTCGGTAGCCGGAGACGTCACCGAAGTGACCTTGTGGTTCAACGCCGTCAGCAGGCCCGGGGTGCGCCGCGCCGCCCTTGTCCTTGGCCCGGAAGGTGCGGCCGAACTGACCAGCGGCAACGATTTCGGTGCAGGCCCCACCGCACCGGTGGGACCGGTGGAGGGCTACCTGTACGAACCCGACGGCGCCGTGATCCGGGCCGGGCTGGTGGCGGATGTCGCGCTGGAACTCGGCGGCCACCTGGTGGATGAGCACATCGCCTACATCTGTGCGCCGGAACTGGTGGCCACGCCGTTCGCCCGCGCCTACAAAGTGCGGGAAGTGATGCCCTACAACGTCAAGGCGCTCAAAGCCTGGGTGAAGCAGGAGGGCATCACCGTGCTGGACATCAAGAAGCGGGGCACTGCCGTCACCCCCGAAGAACTGCGGAAGCAACTGCTGCCGGGCGGAAAGGCGGCCGGCAAGGGTTCCGGCAAGAAGGCCGCCGGCAAGGCCGCCACCTTGGTCCTGACCCGGATTGGCGAGGACCGGGTGGCCGTCGTGGTGGAACCCGTCCCGACCGGCATGCCCTAGGGCCGGCCGGGCGGGCCGCCCGTCCGCTACTGGGCGCGCATGAACTCCTCAGCGGCCCGCACCTGCTCAGCCGTGGGCCGTACCCCGGTGTACAGGACAAACTGTTCGAGGGCCTGGATGGTGGCCACTTCGGCGCCGGTGATGACCGGCTTGCCGGCTGCACGGGCGGCCCGGATCAGCGGCGTCTCGGCGGGCAAGGCCACCACGTCGAAGACCAGGCGGGCCGCTTCGATTGCCTCCGCCGGGAACGACACGGTCTCTGCGTCCGCCCCGCCGGCCATACTCCCTGCCATTCCGATGGGCGTGACGTTGATGATGAGGTCAGCCGTCCTGCCGTCGAGCGCTGCCCGCCACTGGAAGCCGTACTGGTCCGCGAGCGCCCGGCCGGAGGCTTCGTTCCGGGACACGACCGTGACGTTGGTGAAGCCGGCGTCCCGCAAGGCCGCCACCGTGGCCTTGGCCATGCCGCCGGATCCCTGCACCACCACGGAGTAGCTGGTGGGGACCTCGTTGGAGGCCAGGAGCTGCTCAATGGCCGTGTAGTCGGTGTTGTACGCCTTGAGGTGGCCATCGGTGTTCACGATCGTGTTCACGGAGTCGATGGCCTTGGCGGAGGGGTCCATCTCGTCCACCAGGGCTATGACGTCTTCCTTGTAGGGCATGGAGATGGCACAGCCCCGGATGCCCAGGCCCCGCACGCCGGCGATGGCCTGTTCAAGGTTGGTGGGCGCGAACGCCTTGTAGATCCAGTTCAGGTCCAGTTGCCCGTAAAGGTGGTTGTGGAACCGGGTCCCGTTGTTGCTGGGGCGGGCGGAGAGCGAGATGCAGAGGGTCATGTCTTTATTCAGAATGGGCACCCGACCATTAAACGCGCTCACCGCCGCTCCCGCTCGCAAGTCACGGAGTGCAGCCGGTTCCGGCAGGATAGGGCCCGACGGCGGCAGGCAGCTTTCCGGGCGCCGTTGCCTTCCCTGCCAGGACGGCGGCGAGGGCGTCGAAGGCGGTGTCGTTGCGGCCGTAGAGCGCCAGTTTGATCGGTGCGTTGGAGTCCTGCAGCGGCCAGGGCGCGTCCAGGGCTACCGCGATGTCGCCCGCTCCCGGTGTGCCGCCGAAGCCGATGAGGTTGACCACGGGGCCGGAGCCGACGGCCAGGCCGGCGCGGGCGGCAGCGGCTTCGAAGCGTTCGCGGTCCCCCGGGCCACCGCCTTGGACGCGTACCGAGCCCGGCACCAGCGGTCCGTGGCAGGGGCCGGAGAGGACTGTCACGGCGGATGCCGAGACCTTGGCTGACAGGGCTGCGCCGCTGCCGGCCGGAGCACCCGCACCGGAGGTCCCCGCAGGGGCGGCTGTGCGCGCATGCCACATCATCATGGTGGCAACCCGCCTCGCGGCGTCATCAAGCCGTGCGGCCGGGAGGCTGCCAGCTGCGAGGGCTTGCAGGATGGCGGCATGCGCCTGTTCCACGTCCTCGGGCATCAGCAGCAGGTCGGCGCCGGCGGCCAGGGCCTTCACGGCGGCCGCGCCGGCAGGATACTGCTTTTCCACGGCTCCCATATTGAGGGCGTCCGTCACCGCTACGCCCTGGAATCCCAGGTTCCGCAGTGCCGCGTAGCTGGGCGCGGAGAGCGACGCCGGCACGCCGGGTTCCAGCGCGGGCACGGCGATGTGCCCGGTCATGACGACCGGCAAGCCGGCGGCCACGGCGGCCTGGAACGGTTTCCAGTCCCTGCCCCGGAGCTCGTCGATGGAGGCCGGCTGGACGGGGAGGTTGAGGTGGGAATCGGTCGTCACCGAGCCGTGCCCAGGGAAGTGCTTGACGGTGGGGAGGATGCCTGCGTCCAGCATGCCCCGGGAGAACGCCACGCCCTGCGCTGCCGCCACTGCCGGATCGGCGGACATCGAGCGGGCACCGATGGTGGGGTCCTTGGGGCCGATGGTCACGTCCGTGTCGGGCGCGAAATCGAGGTCGAACCCCAACGGCAGCAGCTCGGCGGCCAACGCCTTGCCGGCCTGGCGGGTCAGGTCTTCGCTGCCCGCGGCGCCGTAGCTCATGGGCACCGGCCATTCGGTGAGCGGGGCGCCCAGGCGGGCCACTGCGCCGCCTTCCTGGTCCACGCCGATGATCCCGGGCCATGGCCGGCCGTCCGCGGTAGCGGCCTGACGCAGCCGCTGGTTCACGGCCCCCATCGCGGCCACGTCCACCTTCCCCTGCGGGTCGCGCGGGACGTTGTCGCCCATGATGATGGACCCGGCCAGGTGGAGGCGCTGGATGAGCGCCGCGTGGGCTTCCACCTGGTTGCCCTTGAAGAACGGGAGCAGGACCTGGCCGGCTTTTTCCTCCGGCGTCATGGCCGCCACAGCCGCCGCAGCGGCGTCCTGGTCCCGCTGCTCGGGGCCCCACCCCAGGGGCCGGGAACCCGGATCAGGTGACGGGGAAGCCAAAGGGGGCGCCGGCGTCGTACTTTCCGAGGCGGACGCGCTGGGCGCAGGTGCCGTCGACGACGGCGGCGCGGCGCTGGGCGAGGCGGTGCAGGAGCCCAGGGCAACGGCTGACAACGCGAGGATGAGGGGAAAGGATTTGGCGGGACTGTGACGCAGCGGGAACGAGGCCATCAGTACCATGCTACCCCTGGACTAGACTTGGACCATCCGTTCGCCTGCCGGCTGCAGCCTGTGAGCGGCACCAGCCAGCGGCAAACCGGACAGTAAGGAATTGTGTGAAGATCGACTTCGCGTCATCGAGGCAGTCAACCCTCGGTGTTGAGTGGGAGCTCGCTTTGGTGGACGGAAAGACGGGCGAGCTCGCCTCCGTCGCCAACCAGGTGCTCCGCGGGGTGTCCTCCCGGCACCCGGAACTCAACGAAGACGACGAGCACCCGCACATCAAGCAGGAACTCCTGCTCAACACCGTGGAACTCGTCACCGGGATCTGCGAAACAGCCGCCGAAGCCAAGGCGGACCTCAGCCGGTCCGTGGCCGCGGTCCGCGAAATCACCGATCCCATGGGCGTGGAGTTGTTCTGCGCGGGCAGCCACCCGTTCAGCCCGCCGCAGCTGCAACCGGTCACGGACAAGGCGCGCTATGCCAAGCTGATCGACCGGACCCAGTGGTGGGGACGGCAGATGGTCATTTACGGCGTCCACGTCCATGTGGGACTGGACCGCCGGGACAAGGCGCTGCCCGTTCTGGACGGACTGGTCAACTACTTCCCGCATTTCCAGGCGCTCTCTGCCTCCAGTCCCTTCTGGGGCGGTGAGGACACGGGCTACGCGTCCCAGCGGGCCTTGATGTTCCAGCAGCTCCCCACCGCGGGGCTGCCCTTCCAGTTCAAATCCTGGGCGGAGTACGAGTCCTACGTCCAGGACATGTTCACCACCGGTGTCATCGACACCATTTCCGAGATCCGGTGGGACATCCGGCCAGTGCCGGCCCTGGGCACCATCGAAATGCGCATCTGCGACGGCCTGGCCACGCTGGAGGAAGTGGGTGCCATCGCCGCCCTCACCCAGTGCCTGGTGGATGAGTTCTCCACCACCCTGGACAACGGCGGCACCATCCCCACCATGCCGCCGTGGCATGTCCAGGAAAACAAGTGGCGCGCCGCCCGCTACGGCATGGATGCCATCATCATCCTGGACGCCGCAGGCAAGGAACAGCTGGTCACGGACCACCTGCTGGAGACGCTGAACCGGCTGGAGCCCGTGGCAGCCAAGCTGCGCTGCTCCGACGAGCTCGCCGACGTCGAGAAGATCATCCGCCGCGGCGCCGGATACCAGCGCCAGCGCCGGGTGGCAGCCGAAAACGGCGGAAACCTGCAGGCTGTGGTGCTGGACCTGGTCAAGCAGATGCGCAACGGCCCCACCGCCTAGTCTGCTTCTGCCGAGGTTGGGAACTTCGGCACGGACACGCCGGCCGCCGTCGTGATGTACGACGGCGGGGCCGCCAAAGCGCCCCGCGGCGGTTCGCTTTCGCCGGGCCCCCTGCCGTCAGGCCGGCAGCGACACCGAGGTGACCGGCAGCGACGAGTCCGGGGCGAAGCCGATTCCGCTGGGTTCCACGCCGGCCATCACCAGTTGCGCACCGAGGGCCGCCACCATGGCGCCGTTGTCGGTGCAGAGATCCAGCGGGGGAACGTGCAGCCGGATCCCGGCCGACGCGCAGCGTTGCCCGGTCAGTTCCCGCAGGCGTGAATTGGCCGCCACCCCGCCGCCCAGCAGGACGTCCTTGATTCCGTGCTCGCGGCAGGCCAGCACCGCCTTGGACGAAATCACGTCCACCACCGCTTCCTGGAAGGCGGCAGCGATGTCAGCCACCGGGATCTCCTCTCCGCGGGCCTCGAACTGCTCCACGCAGCGGGCCACCGCGGTTTTGAGGCCGCTGAAGGACCAGTCATACCGGTGCGGCCCCGGCTGGTCCGCCGTGCCCATGTACTTGGGCTGGCTCAGTCCGCGGGGGAAGCGGATGGCTTTGGGATTGCCGTTGCGGGCCACCTTGTCGATGGCCGGCCCACCGGGGTAGCCCAGGCCCAGGATGCGGGCCACCTTGTCGTACGCCTCACCGGCGGCGTCGTCGATGGTGGCGCCCAGGAGCTCCACATCGCTGGTGATGCTGTTGATGCGCAGGATCTCCGTGTGGCCGCCGGACACCAGCAAGGCGCCCAGGTTGGCCGGCAGGCCCTGCGTCCTGCCGGTTGCCCGGTCATCCAGGAGGCCGACACCAACGTGGGCCACCAGGTGGTTGATCGCGTACAGCGGCTTCCCGGTGGCGACGGCGAGCGCCTTGGCGGCGCAGACTCCCACCATGAGTGCGCCCGCGAGCCCAGGGCCTGATGTCACCGCGATGGCGTCCACGTCGGCAAGGCGCACGTCCGCGTCCGCCAACGCCTGCTCCAGGGTGGGAACGAAGGCGTCCAGGTGTGCACGGGAGGCAATCTCCGGGATAACCCCGCCGAACCGGACATGCTCGTCCATGGAGGAGGAAACGGTGTTGGCCAGAAGGGTGGTGCCGCGGACAACCCCCACGCCTGTCTCATCGCAGGAAGATTCGATCCCCAGGACCAGGGGCTGCGTACGGTTCATTGCCTGCCTGCTTCCGTTGCGTCGTCACCGGCGGTTTGAGCGGCCAAGGGGAGCCGCATGATCAGGGCGTCCACGCCGTCGCGGTAGTAGCGGGGACGGATATGGATCTGCTCGAAACCGAACCGCAGGTACAGCTGCTGGGCCCGCGGATTGTCCGCCCGGACTTCGAGCAGGACGTCGGCCGCGCCCCGCCGTCGTGCCTCCCCGATGAGCCGGGTGAGCAGGTCGCTGCCGATGCCGCGCCCTTCGTACTCCGGGACGACGGCGATGGTCTGCACGTCTGCGATCGGCTCGATGCACATCAGGCCGGCGTAGCCCACGATGCCGTCACTGCCCTCCGCCACCAGGTAGCGGCGTGTTTCCGGCTGGGACAGCTCATCCAGGAACATCTGCACTGGCCAGGCATCGATCGGGAACAGCCGGTGTTCGAGGAGTCCGACGGCGGGGACATCGTCCAAAGTCATGTCGCGTACCGTGATTCCCGCCGACCGCGGATCCTGCATGGTGTTCACAGTGCCCTCTTCCGTGGTCCGGGGACCTGGGCGTCGGATTCGCGGAGGTACAGGGGGGTGGAGTCCAACAGGGCTTCTCCGGAGGCCAGCCTGGCGAGGGCGAACTGGCCAAGGTAGAGCGCGTCCGGCTGCTCGGCCGCGAATTCCGGGTGGGCATCCAAGACGTCGCCGTAGAGCCCGGCACCGGCACCGAACGCGGGCAGTTCGGGAAGGTCCGCGGCGACACTGACGTGCGGACCGTCCTGGAGCAGCGGCAACTGGCCGTCGGCCAAGCTGTAGCGGGCCCAGTAGACCTCCTTGCGCCGGGCATCGGTGACCACCAGGAATTCCGGGACGGCAGCGGTGGATTCGGCCACTTCCAAGGCCACGGCGTCGAGGCTCATCAGCCCATGCAGGGGCTTGCCCCAGACGAACGACAGCGTGCGGGCCGTGGCAATGCCCGAACGCAGCCCCGTGAACGGTCCGGGGCCGACGCCCACCACCAGGGCGTCGAGGTCAGCGCCGTTGACCCCGGCCTCGGACAGCATGGCGTGGATGCCGGGCGCGAGCACCTCGGCGTGGCTGCGGGTGTCCGCCGTCGCGAAGCTCGCGACCACGCTTTCAGGGGCGTCGTCGGACACCAGGGCGGCGCTGGCCACCGCCGAGGTGTCAATGGCGAGGATCAGCATGGGAGTCCTCCTTCAAAACCGCCCAGCGCCGGTGCCGTCGCCCAGCGGGGCCCGTAGCCGCGCACCACGATGGTGCGCGGTTCGTCGGTGTCGTCGTCAAAGTCGAGGGTTGCGGACGGGCCGCCCGTGGTGCCGGCGTCACCGAGGTCACCTGCGGCTTCCGCGGCGGTGCCAAGACCGATGGCACGGTGCAGGTCGATCTCCAGGCGGCTCTCGCTCAGGTGCTCCACCCGGTCGTGGCCCCACTCCACCACGGTCACAGAAGAGTCCATCGTGTTCTCGAGGTCGATGTCATCGATCTCCGCCGCAGATCCCAGGCGGTAGGCATCCACGTGCACCAGGTCCGGGCCGCCGGGCCGCGGACCGTCCGGCAGGTTCGGGTGGATGCGGACCAGGACAAAGGTGGGCGAGATGATGCCCGCGCTGACACCCAGCCCCTCCCCCAGGCCTTGGGTAAAGGTTGTCTTTCCGGCGCCAAGTTCACCGGAGAGGACCAGCAGGTCTCCTGCCTGGAGCACCTCCGCAATATGCCGGCCGAGCGCCTGCGTCTGCTCCGCCGTCGTCGCAGCCAGCGTCACTTCCCAGTTGGCGGCCGGCCGCCCTGTGCCGCTCATGCCGCTCCCGCTTTGCCGGGTACGCCCGCCAGTCCGGGGCTGCTGCCGGCCGGCTGGTCCTCGTTGATGAAGCGGCGCGGAACCCGCGGGCTGATGCGGGTGACCACCTCGTAATTGATGGTTCCTGCCGCCTGTGCCCAGTCCTCAGCCGTGGGACCGCCGTCGGCACCGGTCCCGAACAGCACCGCTTCGGCACCGAGCAGGCCGGAATCCCGGGCCTCCGGCCCAAGGTCGATGACCATCTGGTCCATCGCGATCCGCCCTACCACCGGGTAGGTCTTCCCGGCCACGCGGACGGGGCCGCCGGTGGCCACGCGCGGGACACCGTCGGCATAGCCCAGCGGAATCAGTGCCAGTGTGCTGGCCTCCCTGGTCCGGTAGTGCAGGCCGTAGGAAACGCCCTGCCCGGCCGGAACCCCTTTGCACTGGGACACCAGTGTGCGCAGCGTCATGGCAGGGCGCAGGCCAAGTTCCGCGGACGTCTGGCCTTCGAACGGCGAGAGCCCATAAATGCCCAGGCCAACCCGCACCAGGTCGAAGTGGGTATCCGGCCGGGACAAGGTGGCGGGGGTGTTGGCCAGGTGCCGCACTTCCGGGTCCACGCCCGCGTCCTCGGCAATGGCGAGGGCTTCCCTGAACGCCGCCAACTGGTCATCAGTTTCAGGGCGGTCCGGTTCATCGGCCACGGCCAGGTGGGAGAAGATTCCCACCACGCGCAGCAGTCCCTGGTCCTGGTATTCCACGGCTTCGCCCACCAGGCGGTCCCAGGCTTCGGGGGTGGCACCGTTGCGCCCCAGTCCCGTGTCCACCTTGAGGTGCACGCGGGCCGGACGCTCCTGTTCGCGGGCCGCGGCAACGATCCGTTCCAGTTCCCACCCCGAGCAGCCAATGTCGACGCCGGCGGCAACGGCGGCGCCAAAGTTGCTGTCGGTGGTGTGCAGCCAGGCCAGCAGCGGTGCGTCGATTCCGGCGGCGCGCAGCGCAAGGGCCTCGGAAATGTGGGCCACCCCCAGCCAGGCCGCACCCGACTGCAGTGCCGCACGGGCCACGGGAACGGCGCCGTGCCCGTAGGCATCGGCCTTGACCACGGCCATGACTTTCGCGGGGGACGCGGCGTCGGCCAGCCGGCGGACATTGTGCCGGATGGCATCCAAGTCGATCACCGCGGACCGTTCGTGGCGGGGGTCCGGCCCTGAGGCAGCACTGAAATCACCGGTTGTTGCGGGGTAAGTCACCTAAGTGATTCTAGTGCGGGCACTCCGCGCCGAATAATCGGCGACGGCCTGGCCTCAGGCGTCCGACAGGTGGGCGATGGTGGCGGCCGCCCGGCGCTGGGCAGCGAGCGGTACGTCCTGGACGATGTCCGCGAGGAACCCGAAGCGCCGCAACCACTGGCTCGTCTGCCGTTCGGGGCGGGCGTTGGCGCGTTTCCACCAGTCGGCGATGTCGCCCCAGCCCGGGGCTGCCAGCGATCCGCCCACCTCCTGCACCGCCAGCGATGCGCACAGGTTGGCGAACCGCAGCCGGTCCCCGAGCGGCCACCCGGCCAAGGTACCCACGATGAACGCGGCGTCGAAGCAGTCGCCGGCACCTGTGGGGTCATGCGCCTTGACCGGAAGGGACGGCACCCATTCCTCCTCCCCGGTTTGGGAATCAACCGCCATGGCGCCCTGGGCCCCGAGCGTCACCACAGCCACCGGAACCCGGTCCGCCAGCGCGTAGAGGGCGCTCCAAGGGTTGTCCTTGCCGGTGAGCGCCATGGCCTCGCGCTGGTTGGGCAGGAAGGCGTAAAAGTGCTGCAGGTTCTCGAGCCGCACCGGCGCCCACTCCCCGCTGGGATCCCAGCCGACGTCGCCGAAGAGCCGAACTCCCGCCGCGTGGGCCGCTTTCGCCCACGGTTCCACTTCCACACCCAGTTCCGCGATGCCGGCCAGTGCCCGGGGCGGGTCCCCGATCAGCTCGGAGTTGGTCACCGGTGCCGAATGCCCGTGGGTGACCATTGAGCGGTCCTGGTCCACGCACAGGGAGACCGTCACCGGGGAATGCCAGCCCGGGACGCGGCGGGAGAGGCTGAGGTCCACGTGTTCCTGGCTGGACAGGATCTTCCAGTTGAAGTCGCCGTACCCGTCATCGCCGAAGGCTGCCGCCAGTCCGGTCCGCAGGCCCAGCCTTGCGGCGGCGATGGCCTGGTTTGCCACCCCGCCCGGACAGCTGCCCATGCCGTCGCTCCAGACTTCCGTCCCGGGCTCCGGCCCGTGCGGCAGTCCGGTGAAGATGATGTCCTGGAAAACCGTCCCGGCCAGCAACAGATCGAATCCCGGCTCGACGGGTGAACGGACGGCGGCCAAGGGATCGAACGGGCGTGCGGGAATCGCGTCCATGTTCGGCACAATACGCCGTGGCGCCATGCGGCGGTAGGGGCGCAGGAACGCTGTGGACACGCTGGCCGGCACGGGTCCTAGACTGCATGGTATGCGGCTTATGATGGCGGGCGGCGGGGGTTTTCGCGTGCCCCTGATATACCGGGCACTGACGTCCGGCCGCTATACCGGGCTGGTCACCGAGGTGGTGCTTTACGACGTCGATCCTGCCCGGCTCGAAGCCGTCACCGCAGTCCTGGCCAGCATGCCCGGCGGCTCGGGTGCCGGGCCCGCCGTGCACGCCACTACGGATCCCGCCGTGGCCCTCGAAGGCACTTCCATGGTGTTCGCCGCGATCCGGCCCGGCGGCACCGCAGGCCGGATCACCGATGAAAAGGTGCCGCTGGGCCTGGGGTTGCTCGGCCAGGAAACGACAGGAGCCGGCGGGATTTCCTACGCCCTGCGGACCATTCCCCCCATGCTGGAGCTGGCCCGGCTGATGCGGGAACACTGTGCGGACGCGTGGCTGATCAATTTCACCAACCCCGCGGGCATGGTGACGGAGGCGCTGCTCCCCGTGCTGGGGCACCGGGTCATCGGAATCTGCGATTCAGCGTCCGGCCTGGTGCAGCGGGCTGCCTCGGCCGCCGGCGTCCCCCTGCCGGAGGGACGATTGGGCGGCGTCGGCTACTACGGGCTGAACCATCTTGGCTGGCTGTACCGCCTTGAAGCCGGCGGCCGGGACGTGCTCCCGGACCTGCTCGCCAACGCGCCGGCCCTCCAGTCGTTCGAAGAAGGCAGGCTCTTCCCACAGCCGTTCCTGGCCAGCCTGGGCATGCTCCCCAACGAATACCTGTACTACTACTACCGGCGCGACGCCGCCCGGCAGGCCATGGACGCCATGGCGCAGACCCGCGGCGAGGCCATCCACAGCCAGCAGCAGGAGCTGTATCCCCGGCTTGCCGCGGCCGGCCCGGACGCCTACCGGCTGTGGGAAGAGGCACGCAGGTCCCGGGAAGAGGGATACCTGGCCGAGGCCCGGGGTGCCGGCGAGCGCCGGAACGAGGAGGATTTGGCCGGCGGCGGCTATGAACGCGTTGCCCTGGCCGCCATGCGCGCCCTCGCCGGCGGCGGGGACACACATCTGATCCTCAACGCCCGCAACGTCCTCCCGGCCGCCGGCGAAGCAGCCGAAACGGCCCAGGAAAGTCCCGCTCCCCTGGCCGCCACGGCAGACTCGGCTATTCCCCCACCGGCCATCCCCGGCCTGCCCGCGGACGCCGTCGTCGAAGTTCCCTGCACCGTCACCCCCGCCGGCGCCGCCCCCCTGCCCCAGCAAGCGCCCGCCGGACCGCAGCTCGAACTGATCCGGCAGGTCAAGGACGTCGAACGGCTCACCGTCCTGGCCGCTGCCGAGGGCAGCCGCGACGCCGCCGTGCAGGCCTTTGCCCGGCACCCGCTCGTGGCTTCGACGGACCTGGCCGCCAGGCTGCTGGACGGTTACGAGCAGGCGTTTCCGGCACTGGGGAAGATCTGGGCGGGCGGCGGGCGTTGGGTGAAGGAGTAATGTTTTATCGAATGTGCACTCGACCGGCTCCGCTCACGCGCGCCGGCGGCCGGAAGGAGGTCCCGTGGCACTGATCCGCAGGGTCGCTTTGCTCTCCCTCCACACCTCCCCCATGGAACAGCCCGGTTCCGGCGATGCCGGCGGAATGAACGTGTACATCCGTGAGCTGGCTTCGGCGCTGGCGGAAGCCGGTGTTGAGGTCGAAATCTTCACCCGCGCCACCTCCCCCGACCAGCCCGCCGTCGAACACCCGGATCCCGGCGTCTGCGTCCACAACGTCCTGGCCGGACCGCCCACCAAGGTCCCCAAGGAGGAGCTGCCGGGACTGCTGCACGCCATGGTGGCGGAAATCGAGCAGATCCGCCGCCGCCAGCCGCACGGCCGGTACGACGTCATCCATTCGCACTACTGGGTGTCCGGGATCGCCGGGCTTGAGCTGTCACGGCTCTGGGACGTTCCGCTGGTCCACACCATGCACACCATGGCAAAGGTCAAGAACCTGCTGCTGGAGTCCGGCGAACAACCCGAACCCCGCCGGCGCGAGCTGGGCGAGCACCGCATCGTGGAGGGCGCGGCCAGGCTCATCGCTAACACCAGTTCCGAGGCCGCCGAACTCGTGTCCCACTACGGCGCCACCTACGACCGGATCGACATCGCGCCGCCCGGCGTGGACCTGAGCACCTTCACCCCGGCGTTCCGGGCGCGGGCCAGGGCAGAGCACGGCGTTGGCCCCAACACCTTCCATCTGGTGTTTGCCGGCCGGATCCAGCGGCTCAAGGGTCCCCAGGTCCTGGTCAAGGCAGCGGCACTGCTGCGCAAACGCCGCCCGGACATCGACCTTCGGGTCACCATCCTGGGCGCCTTGAGCGGCAACAAGGAATTCAACCTCCGCTGCCTGGTGGCGGAGGCGGGAATGGACGACGTCGTCACGCAGCTTCCGCCGGTGAAGGCACCTGAGCTTGCATCCTGGTTCCGCGCGGCGGACGTGGTGGTGATGCCTTCCTTCAGCGAGTCCTTTGGACTGGTGGCCCTTGAGGCCCAAGCCTGCGGGACGCCCGTGGTGGCCACCCGGGTGGGCGGCCTGTCCCGCGCAATCTTCCACGGCCGGACCGGGCTCCTGGTGGACGGACACCATGCGGCGGACTGGGCGGATGCGCTCGAAGCCCTGTACGACGATCCCGCCACGCGCGAGGACCTGGGCCGGGCGGCCGCCATCCGTGCCCAGAGCTCCGGCTGGCAGCGCACGGCCGCCATCACGCTCGAAAGCTACCACGCCGCCGTCGACCATTACTCGGGGCACCGCCTCGCCCCGGCCGTGCCGGCCTCCTGACAACCCTCCGCCCTTGCTTCGGAGGCCACTCCCGTTGACGGCTGTTCCCTCGGAGCCGGCCCGGGTGCTGTTAGCTTAGGGGCAGGTGTCCGGCGCCGGCCGGTACAGGAAAGGACAACGATGTCTGGTCTTCCTTCTGATCTTGAGATAGCCCGGGCCGCCCGGATCCGGCCCATCGGGGAAATCGCTGCAGCGGCCGGGATCAACGCCGACGCCCTGGAGCTCTACGGGCGGTACAAGGCGAAGATCGATCCGGCCAGGCTCGAGGCACCGGCACCATACGGCAAGGTGGTGCTCGTGTCCGCCATGTCCCCCACCCCGGCTGGAGAAGGCAAATCCACCACCACGGTGGGACTGGCCGATTCGCTCGCCCGCGCCGGCCACAAGGTGATGATCGCGCTGCGGGAGCCGTCCCTGGGACCCGTGCTCGGGATGAAGGGCGGCGCTACCGGCGGAGGTTACTCGCAGGTGCTGCCCATGGACGAGATCAACCTGCACTTCACCGGTGACTTCCATGCCATTACCTCGGCCAACAACGCGCTCATGGCGTTGGTGGACAACCACATCTACCAGGGCAACGCCTTGAACATCGATCCGCGCCGGATGACGTTCAAGCGCGTCCTGGACATGAACGACCGGTCCCTGCGCGAGGTTGTCATCGGGCTGGGCGGTCCAACACAGGGGGTGCCGCGGCAGGACGGGTTCGACATCACGGTGGCGTCCGAAATCATGGCCGTCTTCTGCCTGGCAACGGACCTGTCGGATTTGCGGACGCGGTTGGGCCGGATCACGTTCGGCTACACCTACGACCGGACGCCGGTGACGGTGGCGGACCTGGGCGTGGAGGGTGCCTTGACCCTGCTCCTGAAGGAGGCGGTCAAGCCCAACCTGGTGCAGACCATCGCAGGGACTCCCGCTTTGGTGCACGGCGGGCCGTTCGCCAATATTGCGCATGGCTGCAATTCGCTTATCGCCACCCAAACCGCGCGGCGGCTCGCGGACCTGGTGGTGACGGAAGCCGGTTTCGGTGCCGACCTGGGGGCAGAGAAGTTCATGGACATCAAGGCCCGGTACGGCGGCCTGGCCCCGTCCGCCGTCGTGGTGGTAGCCACCGTGCGGGCGCTCAAAATGCAGGGCGGCGTGGCCAAGGACGCATTGACGCGCCCGGACCTGGCCGCGCTTGAGGCCGGCGTGGCGAACCTGCGCCGGCACGTCCACAACGTGGAGAAGTTCGGTGTGACCCCGGTAGTGGCCATCAACAAGTTCTCCTCCGATGCGCAGGAAGAACTGGACTGGCTTCTGGCTTGGTGCCACGCGGAGGGCGTGCAGGCCGCCGTCGCGGACGTATGGGGCCGCGGCGGAGGAGGCGACGGCGGTGACGAGCTCGCGGCGCTGGTGGCGAAGGCGGTGGACGCTCCCGGCAAATTCCGGCACTTGTACCCGTTGGATTTGTCTGTGGAGGACAAGATCCGGACCATCGCCCAGGAGATCTACGGGGCGGACGGGGTGGACTTCTCCGTGCCGGCCTTGAAGCGCTTGGCAGATATCGAACGGAACGGCTGGAGCGGGTTGCCCGTGTGCATGGCCAAAACGCAGTATTCCTTCACGGACGACGCCTCCCGCCTCGGCGCCCCGAAGGGCTTCACCATCCACGTCCGGGACCTGCTGCCCAAAACCGGGGCAGGCTTCATCGTCGCGCTGACGGGTGCCGTGATGACTATGCCCGGCCTGCCGCCCGTCCCGGCTGCGCTCCGCATGGACGTGGACGCCGACGGCAACCCGGTGGGCCTCACCTGAAACCCCCGCTCACTTCTTACCCCTTTCCACCGAACCCCCGCTCACTTTCGACCGGCCTCCAACGAACCCCCGCTCACTTCTTGCCCCTCTCCAACAAAACCCCCGCTCACTTTCGACCAAACCGAATGAGCGCCTGTGGATAACTTCCGACGGGCTCCGGCTGCTTGAATAAGAATGCAGTATGCGATCCCAGCCGCCCCTGCCCTCCCACTTGGCAAGCAGTCCGTTCACCCTCGAAAGTTCCAGGCGCGCAGGGCTGCACTACAGCCGCTTACGGCGCGCAGATGTTGAGCATGTAAGCCGTGGGCTTTACCGTCCGGCCGGTTGGGATTTCTGTCTGGAGGAGGCCGCCCGCAGCCTGTCGGAGGCTTCGCCTGGCGCGTGGATTTCCCATGTCACCGCGGCTCGACTCCGGAGTTTCCTCCTTCCGCCTTGGCTGTCAGACTCCAACGAGCTGCACCTCAGTAAACCCAGCGCCCTTCCCGGCGCACGCAGGAGGGGAATCCACGGCCATCGGCTCATTGTGAAGCCTGGCGAGATTGAGTGCGTTGAAGGGATGTGGCTCAGCACCCGTGCCCGGACGTGGCTGGATTTGGCACGGCTACTCCCATTGAACGATTTGGTGGCTGCGGGAGACCAGCTCATCCGGAGACCACGGCCTGACCTCGAAGGCAGAGAGGGCGCGTACTCAACACTTGGGGAACTAAAGGCTTTGGTCGGCCGACATCCAAATCTTCAAGGCGTTGTCCGCGCCCGGCAAGCACTGGACCTTATGCGGGTAGGGGCGGACTCTGCGCCGGAGACATTCCTTCGATTGTCCATGCTGGACGCCGGTCTTCCTGAACCGGAGCTGCAGATAGAACTTCGTCCGGGGGACCCCCGCTCGCCATCGGCCGACCTCGGCTTTCGTCTGCCCAGAGTTGCTATTCAGTACGACGGCGGCCATCACCTTTTCGAACCGCAGCAACAGATCGATCGGCGCAGGAACAAGGCCTTCGAACGAGCCGGCTGGACCGTCATCATCGTCGAAAGGGCCGATCAGGAGGACGGTTTTGCGGGAGCGCTCAACAGAATCAGGCATGCCCTAAGAAATTCCGCCGCCAATCCTGTGGCCGCCTCGGGCTTCGCCAACGAGTGAAACCCGCTGGATAGAGGACCGCACCCTCAGCTAATCGCGGAAAACACGTCACACGTGAGCGGGCGTTTCAGGAAAACACGTCACACGTGAGCGGGCGTTTCGGGAAACACGTCACACGTGAGCGGGCGTTCCGGCGAAACACGTCACACGTGAGCGGGCGTTTCGGGAAACACGTCACACGTGAGCGGGCGTTTCAGGAAAACACGTCAAAGGTGAGCGGGCGTGGTTAAGCAGGAACGCTCCCCCACCTGTACGGGTGAGGGAGCGTTCGAGGGGTGCTAGCGTTCGAGGTCGCCGCGGATGAAGGCTTCGACCTTTTCGCGGGCGAGGTCGTCGTTGAACTGCTCCGGCGGGGACTTCATGAAGTAGCTCGACGCCGACAGCAGCGGGCCGCCGATGCCACGGTCCAAGCCGATCTTCGCCGCACGGATCGCGTCGATGATCACACCGGCCGAGTTCGGCGAGTCCCAGACCTCGAGCTTGTACTCCAGCGAGACGGGGGCATCACCGAAGTTCCGGCCCTCCAGGCGCACGAACGCCCACTTGCGGTCATCGAGCCACTGCACGTAGTCCGACGGGCCGATGTGCACGTCCTTGGCAGCCAGTTCCGCCTCAACGTTCGAGGTCACCGCCTGGGTCTTGGAGATCTTCTTCGACTCTAGCCGGTCGCGCTCGAGCATGTTCTTGAAGTCCATGTTCCCGCCGACGTTCAGCTGGTACGTCCGGTCCAGGGTCACGCCGCGGTCCTCGAACAGCTTGGCCATGACGCGGTGCGTGATGGTCGCACCGATCTGGCTCTTGATGTCGTCGCCCACGATCGGCACGCCCGCGGCGGTGAACTTGTCGGCCCACGCCTTGGTGCCGGCGATGAAGACCGGCAGCGCATTGACGAAGGCCACGCCGGCGTCAATGGCGGCCTGCGCGTAGAACTCTGCCGCCTTCTGCGAACCCACGGGCAGGTAGCAGACCAGGACATCCACCTTGGCGTCCTTGAGCGCCTGGACAACGTCCACGGGTTCTTCGGTGGATTCCTCGATGGTCTCGAGGTAGTACTTGCCCAGCCCGTCCAGGGTGTGGCCGCGCTGGACCGTCACGCCCGTGGGCGGAACGTCAGCGATTTTGATGGTGTTGTTCTCGCTCGCCAGGATGGCGTCGGAGAGGTCAACGCCGACCTTCTTGCCGTCGACGTCAAACGCGGCGACAAATTCAACGTCGCCCACGTGGTACTGGCCAAACTCAACGTGCATCAGGCCCGGAATGGTCTCCGCGGGATCGGCATCCTTGTAGTACTGGACGCCCTGCACCAGCGAAGCGGCGCAGTTGCCCACGCCAACGATTGCAACACGGATCGGATGTGAAGACACAAAACTCCTTTGGGAACAAACGTCAGCCGGCCGGGTATGGCTCCGCAGGAAGTCCGACGGCGGCCGGCTGGCACGGCGCCGCACGGCGCCTTTTCATACTACCCAACGCAGCGGGACCCGGCGCTGCTGCGCCGGGTCCCGCTGCGTAAGAAAGCTTCGTCAGCGCTGTCCGTTGAAGCGGACGTTACGACTCCTGCTTCCAGAGGTTGATATCGGACTCCACGGCGAACTCGTCGATGGCGGTGAGTTCGTCGGCGGAAAACTCGAGGTTGTTGATGGCGGAGAGTGTGTCCTCGAGTTGGCTGACGCTGGAGGCGCCCACCAGGGCAGAGGTGACCGGTGAGCCCTTCGGCTGGTCGCGCAGGATCCAGGCGATGGCCATTTGGGCCAGTGACTGTCCTCGGCCCTCGGCAATGCGCCGCAGCCCGCGGACCCGGTCGAGCTTCTCTTCAGTGATGGAGTCCTCGGAAAGGAACCGGGCCTTGGCGGCACGGGAATCTTCCGGGATGCCATGGAGGTAGCGGTCGGTGAGCATCCCCTGGGCGAGGGGCGAGAATGCGATGGACCCGGCGCCCACCTGGTCCAGCGCCTCGTACAGGTTGGGCGATCCGTCCTCGGTCCAGCGGTTCAGCATGGAGTAGCTGGGCTGGTGGATGAGCAGCGGCGTTCCCATCTCCTTCAGGATCCGGGCCGCCTCAAGCGTCTGCTCAGGAGTGTAGGAGGAGATGCCGGCATAGAGTGCCTTGCCGGACCGGACCGCGTAGTCCAGGGCGCCCATGGTCTCTTCCAGCGGCGTCTCGGGATCGGGCCGGTGGCTGTAGAAGATGTCCACGTAATCAAGGCCCATGCGTTGCAGCGACTGGTCGAGGCTGGAGATCAGGTACTTGCGGGATCCCCATTCGCCGTACGGGCCGGGCCACATGTAATAGCCGGCCTTGGTGGAGATCACCAGTTCGTCCCGGTAGGGCTTGAAGTCGTCCTTGAGGTGGCGGCCGAAGTTGGTTTCGGCGGAGCCGTCAGGGGGCCCGTAGTTGTTGGCGAGGTCGAAGTGGTTCACGCCGAGGTCGAAGGCCCGGCGCAGGATGTCCCGTTGCTCTTCAAAGCGCTTGTCGTCGCCGAAGTTGTGCCAGAGGCCCAGGGAGATGGCAGGGAGTTTGAGTCCGCTGCGGCCGACACGGCGGTAGGGCATGGAGTCGTAGCGGTTGTCCGCTGCTGAATAAGTCATGGGTTCCATCCTGCCAGTTGTGACGCGCTGCACATCATGTGTTAGCGCTCAGCAGAAAAGTTACGCCGCGGATGCCCGCGGCGTAACTTCTCCCTTCCTAGGACGCGAGGATGGCCGCGCTCCACGGAGCCAAGGCCAGGTAGCCGCCGTCCAGGCCGGTCCCGTCATCCGTGGCCAGCAGGACGTTCCCCGAAGCGTCGAGGCGTACCTTCGCGTCGGTGAAATTCACCAGCACCTCAACGGAACCGCGGCGGAACCGCAGCCAGCCGGCGTCGTCGTCAAACTTCACCTGGGTGCCGTCAAAGCCAAGGCCTGCGAGCTCCGGATGGGAGCGGCGCAGCGCCGTCAGCGACCGGTACAGCTCCAGCAACCGGGCGTGCTCGCCCGTGGTGGCCTCGGCCCAGTCCAGCGTGGACCGGCGGAAGGTTTCCGGGTCCTGCGGATCCGGCACGACGGCGGGATCCCACCCCATGCGCTCGAACTCCCTGATGCGCCCTTCCGCGGTGGCTTTCCCAAGCTCGGGTTCCGGGTGGGAGGTGAAGAACTGCCACGGCGTGGTGGCACCGTATTCCTCGCCCATGAACAGCATGGGCGTGAATGGCGAGGTCAGGGTGAGCACCGCGGCCACGGCCAGTTGTCCGTAGGACAGGGACTGCGAGAGCCTGTCCCCCGTGGCCCGGTTGCCGATCTGGTCGTGGTTCTGGTTGCAGACCACCAGTGCCTCCGGGTGCACCAGGGCACCGTTGATAGGCCGCCCGTGGTGCCGGCCTCGGAAGCTGGAGTAGCTGCCGTCGTGCAGGAACCCGTCCTTCAGCACCTTGGCCAGCACGGCCAAGGACTCGAAGTCGGAGTAGTAGCCGGTGGTCTCGCCACTGACATTGACGTGTACCGCGTGGTGGAAGTCGTCGCTCCACTGGCCGGCCAGGCCGTACCCGTTGGCGTCCCGGGGGTAGATCAGGCGCGGATTGTTCAGGTCCGATTCGGCAATGAGGGTCTTGGGCAGCCCGGTTTCAGCCGAGACAGCGTCGCCCAAAGCGCCCAACTCCTCAAGGATGTGGACTGCGCGCTCATCCCGCAGCGCGTGCACGGCATCGAGGCGGAGTCCGTCCACGTGGTAGTCGCGCAGCCAGAGGGCCGCGTTGTCCAGGATGTATTCGCGCACCACATCCGAACCTGGCCCGTCCAGGTTCACCGAGTCGCCCCACGTGTTGGCATCGCCCTGCTTCAGGTACGGGCCGAACTTGGGCAGGTAGTTGCCGCTGGGTCCCAGGTGGTTGTACACCACGTCCTGGATGACGCCGAGCCCGGCGGCATGGGCGGCATCCACGAACCGCTGGTACGCGGCCGGCCCGCCGTAGCCCTCGTGCACCGCGTACCACTGGACGCCGTCGTAGCCCCAGTTGTGCGTTCCGTTGAACCCGTTGACCGGCAACAGCTCCACGAAGTCGATGCCCAGGTCCACCAGGTAGCCCAGCTTGTCCACCGCGGCATCCAGGGTTCCTTCGGGAGTAAAGGTGCCCACGTGGAGTTCGTAGATCACGGAACCCTGCAGATCCTTGCCGCGCCACCCCGTGTCCTGCCACGCGAAGGAGGCAGGATCGTAGGTGCGGGACAGCTTGTGCACACCGGCGGGCAGGCGGCGCGACCTTGGATCCGGGACGGGAGTCGAGTCCCCGTCCAGCAGGTAGCCGTAGTCCACCTCGCCGCCGGCCGGGGCGTCAGGTGCGGTCCACCATCCCTCGGATCCGGGAGCCGTGTCCATTTTCTGCATGGGGTATGCACGGCCATCGGCCTGCAGGACCACCGATGAAGCGTCCGGCGCCCACACATCGAACCGCCCGGGGCCAGCGTTGACGAGCGTCATTCGTTCCCTCCATCCACGGGGACCAGCAGGGCCACCGGGTAGGTGCCCAGCAGCTCGGCCACGGCAATCGGGCCCGGTCCGTAGCCGGCGCCCGTCAGTTCGTCGCGCATGGCGGTGGAAAGGTCGACGGCGGTGTCCCGCCAGCCGCCGCCGGCTTCCAGTCCGGCCGGGAGCCGGGTAGCAAGTGCCAGCACACCGGTGGAGGCCTCGGTTCCGCGGGAGAACGCGAGCAGGTGATCTGCTGCGGCCCCGGTGGCGGCCACGGGAGCGTAGCCCTGGAACAGCTCGGGCCGGTCCCGCCGCAGGCGCAACGCCCGCGAGGTGACCAGAAGCTTGCTGGCTTCCGTGCCCGCGGCCGGCAACTGTCCGGCGTCGAGCTTTGCCAGCTCCGCCTGCCGGACAGCAAAGTCCACTGGCCGGCGGTTGTCCGGGTCCGTGAGTGACCGTTCCCAGAACTCGCTGCCCTGGTATACATCCGGCACACCCGGCATGGTCAGCTGGACCAGCTTTGCCGACACCGAATTGGCTGCGGAAAAGGCGTCGATGCGGGCCACGAAGTCCGCGACCACCTTGGCAACCTTCGCGTCGTCGAACACCGCATCCACGGCGGCCTTCACCTTGGACTCGAAGTCCTCGTTGGGATCGGTCCACGTGGTGGAGTTGCCCGCCTCCCGGGCGGCCTTTTCCGCATACCCCTGCAACCGCTCACGGCTGGCGGGCCAGGCGCCGATGATTGCCTGCCACAGCAGGTTCTCGTACGGGCCGTCGGGGATCGGCGCCAGGCCACGCAGCGTGTCCAGCGTTTCCGCCCACTCCCGCGGTAGTTCGGCGATGACCGAGATCCGGGCCCTGGCGTCCTCGCTGCGCTTGGTGTCGTGGGTGGACAGGGTGGTCATGGACAGCGGCAGGTCCTGCTGGCGCCGCTGCATCCGCCGGTGGAATTCCTCCGGGGCCACGGCGAATTCGGTGGGTTCGGCGCCCACCTCGGTCAGGGTGCCCAGCCGGGTGTAGCGGTAGAACGCGGTATCCTCCACGCCCTTGGCCATAACCATGCCGGAGGTCTGCTGGAACCGGATGGCGATGGGGTTGACAGGGTCCAGGAGCAGCGGGAGGAGGGTGCCCACCGCGACGTCCAGCTCCGGCCGGTGCGCTGCGGCGGATTCGCAGGCTTCCTTGAGGACGTCGGCGCCTACCGGCAGGTAGGACCGGTACACCGGGAAGGATGCGATGATCTCGGCGATGGCGTCGGCTGCCTGGTCCACGCTGAGCCCGTACGACCCGGGAACCAGCCGGGCCAGCCGCAGCACCTCCGAACGCAGGATGCCATCGGCAATCATGCGCTTGGTACCGCGGATCATGGCTGCATAGTCCGCCGGTTCCGCGGTACCACGCAGACCGGAATCCAGGGCGTCGAGGGCCTGTTGGCCTGCCGGGTCCACGAAGACCCTGTCCACGTCGGCCAGCGCGTCATAACCGGTGGTGCCCTCGCAGGCGAACTCCTGGGGCAGGACTTCACCCGGTTCCAGGATCTTTTCCACCAGGACGTAGGCGCCGCCGCTGAGGTCCTTGAGCCACCGGAGGTAGCCGGCGGGATCCGCGAGGCCGTCCGGATGGTCCACACGGAGCCCGTCCACCAGGCCCTCGGTGAACCAGCGGCCTACCTCCGCATGCGCCTGTTCGAAGACGGAAGGTACCTGGACCCGGATCCCGGCGAGGGTGGTCACCGCGAAGAAGCGCCGATAGTTCAGCTCGGCATCGGCACGGCGCCAGTCCATCAGTTGGTAGTGCTGGCGGGCGTGGACGTCCTGCGGGGAGTCCCCTTCGGTGTACGTGCCCTCGGCCAGCGGAAACCGGTGGTCGTAGTAGCGGAGTTCGCCGTCTTTGACCTCAAGTTTGTCCAAGTCGGCGTCCGATCCCAGCATGGGAAGCCGGACTTTTCCGCCGCCCAGTTCCCAGTCGACGTCGAAGGCTTCGGCGTAAGGGGACTCGCGGCCCTCCTTCAGCAGCGACCACCACCACGGGTTCTGTGGCGGTGAGGCCACGCCCACGTGGTTCGGCACAATGTCCACCAGGACGCCCATGCCGTGCTCGCGGGCCGCCTTGGAGAGGGCCAGGAGGCCTTCGGGGCCGCCGCGTTCAGGATCGACGGCAGAGGGGTCGGTTACGTCGTAACCGTGGTCCGAGCCCTCCTCCGCCGTAAGGATGGGAGACACGTACACCCAGTCCACGCCGAGGTCCTTCAGGTACGGGACCTTCTCTGCGGCGTCGAAGAGGGTGAAGCTGCTCCGGATTTGGAGCCGGTAGGTGGAAGTCGGCGTCCTCATTTGTCGGTTGCCTTTGTGGCACCCGTTTCGGTTGCCTTCTCGTCAGCTGCGTCGGCGGCTTCGGTGGCTTCGGTTGCCCGCGCCTCGCTCGCCTCCGCTGCCTTGGTCTGGGCCTCCACCATCTCCCCCTGGGCCTCTTCGTGTTCTGCCATGGAGGCCAGGGACGCGGCTGCCGAGGTATCCACTTCAGTCTCGGGGCCTGAGTAGGCGCGCAGTACCACCATCGACTTGGCATCCAGTGCCAGGGTTGCGCCGGCTTTGAGCGGTTCGTAGGCTTCGGCCTGCGCTGCCGTATCGATCAGGACTTCCCAGTACTGGGAGTATTCGTCCGAGGGCAGGCAGAAGTCCACGACGTCGTCGTGGGCGTTGAACGCCATGATGAAGCTGTCGTCGGTGATGCGGCGGCCGCGTGAATCCTGCTCCTGGATGCCGTCGCCGTTGTAGAACACGCCGATGGTCCGGCCGAAGCCGCTTCCCCAGTCTTCGGGCCGCATCTCGGTGCCGTCGGTCTTCAGCCAGACGATGTCCGGGAGCTTTTCGCCCTCACCACGGACTACCGGGCGGCCGTCGAAGAAGCGGCTGCGCCGGAACGTGGGGTGGTCGTGCCGGAGCTTGTTGACGAACGCGGTGAATTCCACCAGCGGCTGGTCCATGGCTTCCCAGTGGATCCAGCTGAGCTCGGAGTCCTGGCAGTAGGTGTTGTTGTTGCCCTGCTGCGTGCGGCCCAGTTCGTCGCCGTGCAGCAGCATGGGCACGCCCTGCGAGAGCATCAGGGTGGCGATGAAGTTCCGCTGCTGCCGGGCCCGCAGGGTCAGGACCTTGTCGTCGTCAGTGTCGCCTTCAACGCCGCAGTTCCAGGACCTGTTGTGCGATTCGCCGTCGTTGTTGCCTTCGCCGTTGGCCTCGTTGTGCTTCTCGTTGTAGGAAACGAGGTCGCGCATGGTGAAGCCGTCGTGGGCGGTGACGAAGTTGATCGACGCCACCGGGCGGCGGGCGGAGCTTTCGTAGAGGTCTGCGGAACCGGTCAGGCGGGATGCGAATTCGCCCAGGGTGGCCGGTTCGCCGCGCCAGAAGTCGCGGACGGTGTCGCGGTACTTACCGTTCCACTCCGTCCACTGCGGTGGGAAGTTGCCCACCTGGTAGCCGCCGGGGCCAACGTCCCACGGCTCGGCGATGAGCTTGACCTGGGAAACGATCGGATCCTGCTGGATGAGTTCGAAGAACGTTGAGAGCTTGTCCACGTCGTAGAACTCGCGGGCCAGGGTGGAGGCGAGGTCGAACCGGAAGCCGTCCACGTGCATCTCGGTGACCCAGTAGCGAAGGGAGTCCATCAGCAGCTGGAGGGAGTGCGGGTGGCGTACGTTCAGCGAGTTGCCCGTGCCGGTGTAGTCCATGTAGTGCTTGAGGTCGTTGTCCACCAGGCGGTAGTAGGCCTGGTTGTCGATGCCCTTGAAGGACAGCGTGGGGCCAAGGTGGTTGCCTTCGGCGGTGTGGTTGTAGACGACGTCGAGGATCACTTCGATGCCGGCCCGGTGCAGGTCGCGGACCATGGCCTTGAACTCCTGGACCTGGTGCCCGACGTCGCCGGTGGCGCTGTAGGTGTTCTGCGGGGCGAAGAACCCGATGGTGTTGTAGCCCCAGTAGTTGTTGAGCCCCTTCTCCACCAAGGTTCCGTCATTGACGAACTGGTGGACCGGCATGAGCTCAATGGCGGTGACGCCAAGCTTCTTCAGGTGCTCAATCACGGCCGGATGCGCCACGCCGGCGTAGGTGCCGCGCTGCTCTTCGGGAATCTCCGGGTGGAGTTCGGTCAGGCCCTTGACGTGGGCTTCGTAGATCACGGACTGGTGGTAGGGAATCCGCAGCTGGCGGTCGCCGTCCCATTCGAAGAACGGGTTGATGACCACGCCGTGCATGGTGTGCGGGGCGGAGTCGGCGTCGTTGCGGGAGTCCGGGTCGCCAAACTCGTAGGAGAACAGGGCCGGGTCCCAGTCGATCTGGCCCTGGATGGCCTTGGCGTAAGGATCCATCAGCAGTTTGTTCGGGTTGAAACGGTTTCCGCTGGCGGGGTCGTACGGACCATGGACGCGGTAGCCGTACTTCTGGCCGGGCTGGATGTGCGGCAGGTAGCAGTGCCAAACATAGCCGTCCACCTCGGTCAGTTCGATCCGGGTCTCGGTCAGGTCATCAGCCAGGAGGCAGAGTTCGACCCGCTCGGCCCGCTCGCTGAACAGGGCGAAATTGGTGCCGGTGCCATCAAAGGTCGCTCCCAGCGGATAGGCAGTTCCAGGCCAGACTTCCATCGTGCTCCTCATTTTGTGGTCAGCAGCAGAGGGCATCGGAACGCCCCTGCTGCTGGTGCGAACTAATGCCTACCGTAGTGGTTGGCTGTGACTATTACGTTTCCAGGCTCCATATTTACTAAGCATGCTGACTTTACCCCAAATTTCAGGTATACCCTCCGCGATGCGGGCCGCCGTGACGGGTCCGCCCGCCACGGACTCCGACGCGGCCGTCCCGGCGCGCCCATGCAGCGCGGCTCCGAGTGCGGCCAGGGCTGCCCAGCGGTCGTCGTCGTCCAGGCCCAGCTGGCGGGAAGGTTCGACGGCGGACCCCGCCTGGGCGAGCAGCGCGCCGATGACACCGGCCAGGACGTCCCCGCTCCCGGCGGTGGCCAGCCAAGGGGTGCCGTCCGCCTGGCTGAAGGTCTGGCCGGATGGCGAAGCCACCAGCGTGGTGGCGCCCTTGAGCAGGACGGTGGCACCGGTACGGTCGGCAGCGCGGCGGACAGCGTCGAGGGTACCCGCTTCCACGGCCTCCCGGTCTTCGCCGCCACCGAGCCGCTGGAACAGTGAGGCAAGCTCCCCGGCATGCGGGGTCAGCACCACATGCGGCGCCAGCGTGTCCGGGAGGGCAGGCAAGGCGCCGGCGTCAGCCACGACCGGCAGGCCGGACGTGACGGCATCGCCGGCGCGGGCCAGTTGGCCATGGTCCTTTGGGCCCATGCCGGAGCCCACCAGCCAGGCCTGCACGCGGTTTTCCGCGACACTCCCCGTGCTGCACACGACCTCGGGGCAGGATTGGCGGACCAGGTGGGCCACTGACGGCGGACCCAGGTACCGGACCATGCCCGCGCCTGCGGCCAGCGCCCCACGGCAGGCGAGGACGGCGGCACCGGGATAGTCCTCAGAGCCGGCCACCACTCCCAGCACACCCCGGGAGTACTTGTGGGCGCGTCGGGCGGGGTGGGGCAGCAGGGCGGCCATCTCGGCATCTTCAACCCTGCGCAGGGACGGCTGCGGAAAGTGCTCTTCAATCCCGATCGGTACCACCTGGACGCGGCCGGCATAGTCGGCTCCGGGATCGGCCAGCAGCCCGGACTTCGCTCCCCCGAACGTCACCGTCAGGTCCGCCATGAGCACCTCGCCGGCGGTCTCTCCGCTGTCCGCGTCGACGCCGCTGGGGAGGTCGCAGGCCACCACCAGGCCGTGGGCGCCGCCGGCTGTCCGCGCGCCCGCAAGGGCCTGGACGAAGGCTGCGGCGAGTCCCCGCAGGCCGCCCTTGGCGCCGGTTCCCAGAACGGCGTCTATGACGACGTCGGCGCGTGCGGCTTCCGCCGCCAGCTCCGGAAGTGCCTCTTCGGTGAGGCGGTTCACCCGGCCGCCGGCGCGCTCGAATGCGTCGAGGCCGCCGGAATGGGCGGCATCCCCGGTGAGTACCGCCGTCGTACGCATTCCCCGGGCGGCGAGGAAGGCAGCAGCGTAGAGCCCGTCTCCACCGTTGTTGCCCTTTCCCGCCAGCACCACCACGTTGGCGCCGTACAGGCGGGCACCGCGTGAACGAAGCTCATGGACGACGCCGGTGGCCAGGCCGTGCGCGGCGCGGAGCATGAGTTCCTCTCCGCGCCCGGCGGCGAGGAGGGGTTCTTCGGCTGCGCGGACCTGGGTTCCGGTATAGGCGGTGATCATGCGGCGGCCGCCGGGTCAGCCTTCGGCCAGTACCGTCGCGGTGGCGATGCCGCCGTCGTGGCTGATGGACAGGTGCCAGCGCTTGACGCCCTTGGCCTCGGCTACCGCCAGGACGGTGCCCTTGACCTGGACGGTGGGCCCGTTCTGGTCAAGGCCGATCCAGCAGTCCTGCCAGTTCATTCCGGCGGGCGCGCCGAGGACCTTGGCCACGGCTTCCTTGGCCGCGAACCGGGCAGCCAGGGACCGGGTGTTCAGTTCCCGCTCCGCGGGGACGAACAAGCGGTCCCTCAGCCCGGGTGTGCGCTCCAGCTGGCGGCCGAACCGCTCGATATCTACTACGTCTACCCCAATGCCAACGATCATGGGCTCATTCTACGGTGGGACCCTCCCCCGCACGCCCGGGTGCAGCGCCGTTGGCGCGGGTTCTTTCCGTTGTCCGCCGATAGCGCAATTGCGTGGCTTAACGCAGGAAGCCCCTGGCTTGCGGGCCCGGGGCTTCCAGCGGTTAGGGAGTCACCGCTACTCGACAGTGACGCTCTTGGCCAGGTTGCGGGGCTGGTCCACGTCGTAGCCCTTGGCTGCGGCCAGCTCCGCCGCGAAGATCTGCAGCGGAACCGTGGTCAGCAGCGGCATGAGCAAGGTGGGGGTCTCCGGTACGTAGAAGACGTACTCGGCGTAGGCCTTGACGGCTTCGTCCCCTTCCTCGGCGATGACCAGGGTGCGGGCGCCGCGGGCACGGACTTCCTGGATATTGGAGACCACCTTGGCGTGCAGCGAGTCGCGCCCGCGCGGGGACGGAACCACTACGAACACCGGCTGGCCTTCGTCGATCAGGGCGATGGGGCCGTGCTTGAGCTCACCGGCAGCGAAGCCCTCGGCGTGGATGTAGGCGATCTCCTTGAGCTTCAGCGCGCCTTCCAGGGCCACCGGGTAACCCACGTGGCGGCCCAGGAACAGCACGGACTTCTCGCTGGCCATGCTGCGGGCCAGTTCGCGCAGCGGCCCGGCGTTGTCCAGGATCTTCTGGATCTTGGCGGGGATCTTGTTCAGGTCCGCCAGGACGTCCTTGATTTGGCCGGAGAAGATGTTGCCGCGCAGCTGTGCGAGGTACAGGCCCAGCAGGTAGGCGGCAGTGATCTGCGCAAGGAAGGCCTTGGTGGAGGCGACGGCGATTTCCGGCCCGGCGTGCGTGTACAGGACGGCGTCCGATTCACGCGGGATGGTGGAGCCGTTGGTGTTGCAGATGGAGATGGTCTTGGCGCCCTGTTCGCGGGCGTAACGGACCGCCATCAGGGTGTCCATGGTCTCGCCGGACTGGCTGATGGACACCACCAGGGTGTTCTCGTCCAGGATGGGATCGCGGTAGCGGAACTCGTGCGCCAGTTCCACCTCGGTGGGAATCCGGCACCAGTTCTCGATGGCGTACTTGGCCACCATCCCCGCATAGGCGGCGGTGCCGCAGGCCAGCACAATGATCTTGTTGACCTGCTTCAGCAGCTCCGGGTCGATCCGGAGTTCGTCCAGGGTCAGCTTGCCCTTGATATCCGAGCGTCCCAGCAGGGTCTGGGCCACGGCGTCGGGCTGGTCGTTGATCTCTTTCTCCATGAAGGAGGAGAAACCGCCTTTTTCCGCCGAGGCCGGGTCCCAGTCAACGTGGTATTCCTTGCCCTGGGCCGGGTTGCCGTAGAAGTCGGTGATGTCCACCGAGTCCGCGGTGATGGTGACGATCTGGTCCTGGCCCAGCTCCACGGCCCGGCGGGTGTAGTCGATGAACCCGGACACGTCCGAGCCCAGGAAGTTCTCGCCGTCGCCCAGGCCCACCACCAGCGGTGAGTTGCGGCGGGCGGCCACGACGACGTCGGGCTGGTCCGCGTGCACGGCCAGCAAGGTGAAGGCGCCTTCGAGGCGCTGGCAGGCCAGCTCCATGGCGTGGGTCAGTCCGCCGTTCGCCGGGTCGCCGCCCAGCTTGTTCCGGAGGATGTCGGCCAGCAGTGCAGCAGCCACCTCGGTGTCCGTTTCGGAGAGGAAGGTGACTCCCTTTTCCAGCAGCTCGAGCTTGAGCTCGGCGAAGTTCTCGATGATGCCGTTGTGGATCACGGCCAGCTTGCCGCCGTCCGCCAGGTGCGGGTGCGCGTTGCGGTCCGTGGGACCGCCGTGCGTCGCCCAGCGGGTGTGCCCGATCCCGGTCACCGTCTCGGGCAGCGGGCGCGCCTCAAGCTCAGCGATCAGGTTGCTCAGCTTTCCGGACTTCTTCCGCGACTCGATGGCGCCCTCGGACACCACTGCCACACCGGCGGAGTCATAACCGCGGTACTCCAGGCGGCGGAGCCCCTCAAGGACAACGTCCAACGCACTGTGACCATTAATTGCACCGTCGGTCGAACGGCCTACGTAACCCACGATTCCACACATAGGCACAAGACTATCGGCAGCGTGCCGGTTGCTCTAAACCGGTAAGCGCCGCCGCACGGCCCACGTGACGCAGCTCGCCGCGCTGAGCAGGGGCGTCATTTCGCGATGCGCCGGGCGGGGGGCAGAATCTTTAGCGTGACTTCGCAACGCAATGAAGCGAACGGGGAGGGTGCCTCTCCGTTCGTGGAGCTGGACCGGCATACCTGGTCCCGGCTCGCAGCCCAGATGGAACAGCCCCTTAACGAAGAGGATGTGCTGCGCCTTCGCGGGCTCGGCGACCCCTTGGACATGAACGAAGTCCGCGACGTCTACCTCCCCCTCTCGCGGCTCCTGCACCTGTATGTGGAGGCAGCCGGGCAGCTGCATGCAGCCACCACCACCTTCCTGGGTGAGCAGACCCAGCGCACGCCGTTCGTGATCGGGGTGGCCGGTTCCGTCGCGGTAGGCAAGTCCACCATCGCCCGCGTGCTGCGCGAGATGCTGCGCCGCTGGCCCGGTACCCCCAATGTTGAACTGATCACCACCGACGGTTTCCTGTATCCGCTTGCTGAACTGAAGCGCCGGCAACTGCTGGACCGGAAGGGGTTCCCCGAGTCCTACGACCGCCGGGCGCTGCTGCGTTTCGTGAGCGAAATCAAGGGCGGGGCCGAGGAAGTGCGGGCCCCCTGGTACTCGCACGTCACCTACGACATCGTGCCGGAAAAAGAAGTGGTGGTGCGCCGGCCGGACGTGCTGATCGTGGAGGGCCTGAACGTGCTTGCCCCGGCCCGGCCCCGGCATGACGGACGCCAGGGGCTGGCGCTGAGTGACTTCTTCGACTTCTCCATCTACGTCGATGCCAAGACCTCCTACGTCGAGGAGTGGTACGTGGACCGGTTCCGGAAGCTTCGGAGCACCGCGTTCGCGCAGCCGGAGTCCTACTTCCACCGTTACGCCACCCTCTCCGATGAGGAAGCCGAGAGCACCGCGCGGGACATCTGGAAGCGGATCAATGAGCCCAACCTGGAGGAAAACGTCCTGCCCACCAGGGGCCGGGCGCAACTGGTGCTGACCAAAGAGGCCGACCATTCCATCCGCCGCATGCTCCTCCGGAAGGTCTAGCACACGTGTGCTACGAATGCGGATCGGCCACGCGCCGCAGCTTTGCCCGCTTCCTCGCGGCGGGGGCCGGGCTGACGGTCCTGGCGGCCTGCACGCCCGCGGCACCTCCGGCTGCGCCGTCGTCGTCCGCTGCGCCTCCCGCAGCCCCCTCCCCTGCTGCGGTCACCGCTTCAGCGGGCCCGACGGCGGAAGCCGCCACGGTGGGCCAGTCGCCGGTAGCGCAGTCCCCCACACCGTCGCCCTCGGCCACGCTGGCGCGGCAGTTCTCGCTGGACGACCCCGCAAGCCAGTGGGTCATCGTCAACAAGCACCGGCCGCTGGCGCCCGCGGACTATGCGCCGGCTGACTTGGTGCGTCCCGCCGTCGCCATTTCCGCCTCGGGTGAAGCGGCCCTGCTGAACAGCACGACGGCGGCAGCGGCCGAGGCGATGTTCGCGGCTGCGGCGCGGGATAGCGTGGCAATGGTCCTGGCCAGCGGCTACCGCTCGTACAGCACCCAGGTGACCACCTACAACGGGTACGTCGCCGCGCGGGGACAGGCCGACGCCGACACCGCCAGTGCGCGGCCCGGCCACTCGGAGCACCAGACGGGATGGGCCTTCGACATCGGGGACGGCGGCGGGGCCTGCAGCTTCCAGCCATGTTTCGCGGACCAGCCGGCGGCCACTTGGGCGAAAGCGAACGCCTACCGGTTCGGCTTCGTCGTGCGGTATCCGTGGATGCTGCACCCCATCACGGGCTACTACTACGAGCCCTGGCACCTTCGGTTCGTGGGGGTTGAGGCGGCCACGGACATGGCGAAGCGCGGCATCGGCACGCTGGAGGAATATTTCGGACTGGAAGCGGCGCCGAGCTATGCCTGAACGTCGAACTCCTCGTTCCAGTTCCGGACTCGCGACAAAAATTTACCGCCGCGTTATCCGTAGCACTCCCTCCCTGGGCTAGCGTGGTTCCCATGCTGACAGGATTCAAGAATTTCATCATGAAAGGCAACGTCGTTGACCTTGCCGTCGCTGTTGTCATGGGTACTGCCTTCGGCGCGGTTGTCACGGCACTGGTGAACAAGGTGCTCATGCCGTTCATCGCAGGACTTGTGGGATCCCCGAACTTTGACAGCTTTGCCCGGTGGGACTTCAGGGGAAACGCCGTGGAGTTCGGCGTGCTGCTGACCGCAATTGTCAACTTCCTGCTGATTGCGGGTGCCATCTACTTTGTGGTGGTCATGCCCATGAACCACATGATCGAACGGCGCAACCGCCGGCTGGGCATCAACCAGGGCGTGAAGGAAGAAGCCGCCGAAGATCCGCAGATCGCGCTGCTGACCGAGATCCGCGATTCCCTCCAGAGCCGGAACCCGTAACGCCCTAACGCCGCCTGAGCATTTGTGGCCCGCCTCCCTGATGGGAGGCGGGCCACATTTGGTAGGTCTTGCCTGTTAGTCGGCGACGAGTTCCAGGGCGAGTTCCGCCCGGACCACCTGTGCCAGGTGCTCGGCAATGGACTGGGCGGTTTCCTCGTCGGCGGCCTCGACCATCACCCGGACAACGGGTTCGGTTCCGGAAGGCCGGAGGAGGACACGGCCGGTATCGCCGAGCGCCGCTTCCGCCGCCCCCACCGCTTGGGCCAGCACGTCGTTGCTGCCAACCTTGCTGCGGTCCACACCCTTGACGTTGATGAGGACCTGCGGGAGCTTGGTCATCACCGTGGCCAACTCCTTGAGCGGCTTCCCGGTGAGGGCCACCTGTGCGGCAAGCTGCAGGCCGGTGAGGAGGCCGTCACCGGTGGTGGCGTAGTCGGAGAAGATCACGTGGCCGGACTGTTCGCCGCCGAGGTTGTAGCCGCCGTCGCGCATGCCTTCGAGGACGTAGCGGTCCCCCACTGCCGTTTCCATGATGGTGATTCCCGCGTCGCGTAGGGCGAGCTTGAGACCCAGGTTGCTCATCACCGTGGCCACCAGGACGTCGTCCTTGAGCTTCCCGGACTTCTTAAGGGCCACCGCAAGGATGGCCATGATCTGGTCGCCATCCACTTCGTTGCCTTCGTGGTCAACGGCCAGGCAGCGGTCGGCGTCGCCGTCGTGGGCAATTCCCAGGTCCGCGCCGTGCTTGATCACGGCTTCCTTGAGGGGACCCAGGTGGGTGGAACCGACGCCGTCGTTGATGTTCAGTCCGTCGGGATCGGCACCGATGACGATGAGGCTCGCGCCGGCGTCCTTGAAAAGCTGGGGTGAGCAGCCGCTGGCGGCGCCGTTGGCGCAGTCCAGGACCACCGTGAGGCCGTCCAGGCGGTGCGGCAACGTACGCAGGAGATGGACGATGTAGCGGTCCTCCGCGTCGGAGAAGCGCTGGATGCGGCCCACGTCGGCTCCGGTGGGCCGGACGGCCTCCTTGTTCATCTGGGCTTCGATGGCGTCTTCGACTTCGTCCGGCAGCTTTTGGCCGCCGCGGGCGAAGAACTTGATGCCGTTGTCCGGCGCCGGGTTGTGGGACGCGGAAATCATGACGCCGAAGTCGGCATCCAGGTCCGCCACCAGGTAGGCCGCCGCCGGGGTGGGCAGCACACCGGCGTCATAGACGTCGATGCCCGAGCTGGAGAGTCCGGCTTCCACAGCGGCGGCGATGAATTCGCCGCTGGCGCGCGGGTCACGTGCCAGCACCGCGCGCGGGCGGGAGCCGTTGGAGTTGCGATCATGGCCGAGCACGACGGCGGCCGCCTGGGCCAGCTGCAGGGCCAGCTCAGCTGTCAGCAAGCCGTTGGCCAACCCCCGGACACCATCAGTTCCAAATAATCTAGACACCGGTCAAGTGTAGAGGATGGGGCGCGGGGACCTGCGTAGATGGCGTCTTCCGGTCGGTTCTACCTATTGAGTACCTGTCGGCCGACGGGGCCCAATACTGCGACCACTTGCTTTCGTCCTTGGCTACCTGTCTTTACTCAATACCCTCGCCACGCCCATTTGGCGTCACCTACGATCCATGCATGACACCTAGCTATGGGGGCTTGGCGCTTGAAATTGTAGTACCGGTCTACAACGAAGAAGCTGTGCTAGAGCGCAGCATCACAAGGCTCGCCGAATACCTGACAAATGAAATGCCGTCGACGTGGAAAATCACCATCGCCGATAACGCAAGCACCGACCGGACGCAGGTGATTGCCGCCCGACTTAGCAGGCACATTCCAAACGTCGAGTATCGACGCCTTGAAGTCAAAGGACGCGGACATGCGCTAAGAGACGCCTGGTCCGCCTCCGATGCGAAAGTCCTGGCCTACCTGGACGTCGACCTTTCGACGGATCTGGCAGCGCTTCCACCTTTGGTAGCTCCCCTGCTGTCCGGGCATTCTGATATCTCCATCGGCACACGTTTAGGCCAGAGTTCGCGGGTGAGCCGCGGGCCCAAGCGGGAATTCATTTCAAGGTCCTACAATTTCCTGCTGCGTCGCACGATGCAGGTGAGGTTTTCCGACGCTCAGTGCGGGTTCAAAGCCATTCGCGCTGACGTGGCAAAGCGGCTGCTTCCCCATGTTCAGGACAATTGCTGGTTTTTTGATACGGAGCTTTTGATTATTGCCGAGCGGTCCGGGCTTCGCATTCACGAGATTCCAGTCGACTGGGTCGATGATCCGGATAGCCGTGTGGATATTAGTCAGACAGCCATGGATGACTTGAAGGGCATTGTTCGCGTCGCTGGATCGCTGGTGAGGGGCGTCATACCCGTCCAAGCAATTTACGCGGAGCTGGGACGCCGGCCCATCGCGCCCCTGAGTCGGCCAAGCTTCTTTGGTCAGGTCCTCCGGTTTGGCCTGATCGGGGTGGCTTCCACCTTGGCCTTCGCGCTGCTTTACCTCGTGATGCAGGCGCCTTTCGGGTCCCAGGAAGCCAACTTCCTGGCGCTGCTGCTGACGGCGGTGGGAAACACGGCCGCCAACAGGCGGTTCACGTTTGGTATCAGCGGGCCGGAGAAGCTGTTCACCCATCAGGTCCAAGGCTTCGTGGTGTTTCTCCTGGCGTGGACCCTTACGTCATCGTCGTTGGCGGTGCTCCACTCGCTGCATGCTGATGCTGCGCCCAACATGGAGCTTATGGTCCTGACCGCGGCAAACGTCCTAGCCACATTGATGAGGTTTGTCCTGCTGCGGCTCTGGGTTTTCCGCACGAAGAATGGCGGCAGCTCTGCACGCCGGGCCCTGGTCACTGCAGGGACCCCCGTCAGGTGAGGCCCTCTGTCATGCAGATTCGGGCCCGCCTCGCGCCTTCGCCGCCGCCTGCTCTCCTGGCAAGGGCGCGCATCCTCGCCATCTTGGGCTCAGGCCGCACCCCGTGGGAACGGCCCGCCCTGCTGTCGCTGCTTATGCTGACAGCTGTCTTATACTGCTGGGGCCTGGATATAAACGGGTGGGCAAACGCCTATTACTCAGCTGCTGTGATGTCAGGAGCACAGGATTGGACAGCCTTCTTTTACGGCTCTTCAGATCCAGCCAACGCCATCACCGTGGACAAGCCGCCTCTCAGCATCTGGGTCATGGCCCTCTCCGTACGTCTGTTTGGACTCAGCAGTTGGAGCATCCTCCTGCCGCAGGCACTCATGGGAGTCCTCACGGTATACCTCCTGTACGTCCTGGTCCGCAGGTACGCCGGGGTATCCACGGGACTGCTTGCAGCAATGTTCATGGCAGTTACACCGGTAAGCACGGTGATGTTCCGCTACAACAACCCGGACGCCCTGCTGATCCTCCTCATGGTGGCGGCATCTCTAGCCTTTACTTCAGCCATCGATAGGCAGCAACCGCGGCTCATGGCCGTGGCAGGGGTGATGGTTGGCGCCGGCTTCCTCACAAAACAACTGCAAATTGGCTTAATCCTTCCGGCCTTTGTCATCACGTACCTGGCATATGCGAGGGTCAGCTGGCCACGGCGCTTTCTCCACCTGGGTTACTTGGCGGCTGGGGCAACTGCCGCAGCGGGCCCGTGGCTCGCCGTCGTAGGACTTACCGACCCGGCTAAGCGTCCCTTCATCGGCGGTTCCAGAACCGACAGCGCCATAGAACTGGCATTAGGCTATAACGGCCTGCAGCGGCTGACAGGTGAGGATGCTGTCCGTACGACTCCAACCGACCTGCTGGAAGATAACTACACCGGCGGCTTCCAGCGGTTCCTTGAACCACAATTTTCTGGCCAGTTCGGCTGGTTCCTGCCGCTGGCTCTCGTCGGACTTGTCCTCGGTGCCATATGGATAGCCAAAAAAGAGGGCAACACGGGCACTCGTATGCTGCTGTTGTTATCAGGGGCATGGTTCTGTACGGCGGCAACCGTCTTGGCTTACATGTCCGGGATTGTGCACCCCTATTACTGCTTGGCGGCGGTCCCCCCTCTATGCATACTGGCAACCACGGGGTTTACCAGCCTTCTGAAGTCGCGAACCCGGAAGATAAAGACGCTCTTGATGGTCACGCTACTTGCCACAATGACGATGGCGTACGTATCCGTTCTTCGCTCCACATCTGATTTCCCTGGTCTACCTCAGGCTCTGCTGATAATTTGGGCGATCGCCATTGCACTTCAATTCATGCCTTCGACTGCCCGACGCGGCACTCGAGCGGCCGTGACCTCAGTTCTGATTGCCGTGCTGGTTACCGCGCCAATCCTGTGGTCGTTGAACACTGTTATGACTCCGCACGTCGGAGCAGGAGTGATGGCCGGCCCCAGCATTTTGGGATATCGAAGCGACCACCCGGGAAGAGAACAACTAAGCGACCAAGTGCTACCGGGGCAGGCGGCGCTCATATTCGGCGATATACCCTCTCCGGCTCTAAGGGACGCTGTGAAAGCCATTCCATCTTCGGCTACCTGGGCAATTGCAACTATCGGCGCAGAAACAGCTGCAAACTACCAGCTTGAAATGGGTCGCCCCGTACTGCCCGCTGGAGGTTTTGATGGAACAGATCCGTTCCCTACATTGGAGCAATTTCAGGCGCTGGTCGCGGAGGGAAAGGTGGGGTCTTTGGTAATAAATGAGCTGCCGCCCATTACAGCCGAAGGAAAGGGCGAATCCGCGCGGATCGTTAGCTGGGTCCGTGAGCGCTTTGTTGTTGAGGACATCGATGGCGTCGAATTTTATGCCCTAACAAAAGATGAGACAGCAAAAAGCCCGCCCCGCTGAACAGCGGGACGGGCTCCTGTGCAAGCGGGTTTAGCGCTTGGAGTACTGCTGGGCCTTGCGGGCCTTCTTGAGACCGGCCTTCTTACGCTCGATGACACGGGCGTCGCGGGACAGGTAACCGGCCTTCTTCAGGGTCGGGCGGTTGTTTTCGACGTCAATCTCGTTCAGCGAACGGGCGATGCCGAGGCGCAGGGCGCCTGCCTGCCCGGAGATGCCGCCACCGTGGATACGGGCGATGACGTCGTAGGCGCCTTCCAGATCAAGGATCTTGAAGGGCTCGTTGACGTCCTGCTGGTGCAGCTTGTTGGGGAAGTAGTTCGCCAGCTCGCGGCCGTTGATGGTCCACTTGCCGGAGCCGGGCACAACGCGAACGCGTGCAACGGCTTCCTTGCGGCGGCCAACGGCTGCGCCGGCAACGGTCAGGGCCGGGCGTTCCTTCTTGGGAGCAGCTTCGGAAGCTGAGCTCTCAGAGGTGTAGCTGGTCAGGTTTTCCTCGGCCTCGACGGCCTCGGTGGTCTCTTCGTTCTGAGCCACGATTCTCCTTGTATAGATAAGTTGTTTGGTGGCCAGGACTACTGGGCGACCTGGGTGATTTCGAAAGTCTTGGGCTGCTGGGCGGCGTGCGGGTGCTCAGCACCGCGGTACACCTTCAGCTTGCCCAGCTGCTGTGCAGCGAGGGAGTTCTTGGGGAGCATGCCCTTGATGGCCTTCTCAACGGCGCGGACCGGGTTGCTTTCCAGCAGTTCCGCGTAGTTGACGGAGGTCAGGCCGCCCGGGTAGCCGGAGTGGCGGTATGCGCGCTTCTGCTCCAGCTTGGCGCCGGTGAGGGCAACCTTTTCAGCGTTGATGATGATGACGAAGTCGCCCATGTCCATGTGGGACGCGAAAGTGGCCTTGTGCTTGCCGCGCAGCAGGATTGCGGTCTGGCTTGCAAGACGACCAAGGACAACGTCGGTGGCGTCAATGACGTGCCACTGGCGGTTGATATCGCCGGGCTTCGGGGTGTACGTACGCACGGTGTTTGCCTCGTTCTTGTTCTGGCGTTCTTGTTTAGGTGTCGCTAGCTCGCGCACCTACTGTCTGCGCGCTACCGGAACAGAGGTGAGGGCTCCATGTAACCAGTCATCCTGAGGTTCCGAATGTGCACGTTGAGTAGTTATCCTGCAACCGGATTCTCAAGCGGGCACGCACCATCGGAATAGGACACGCACAACGACTACCTAGATTAGCGCGTCAGGTGGTTCAGGGTCAAAATGGGGTAGCGGCGGTTGGCTCGTCATGCGCCAACCCCATCAACGCAGGGGGCGCAGTGGCATCAGCAGAGGGCGGAGGATCGGCCGCTTGGCTCCTTGTCGTTGGCATAGGCCTGTTGGGGTGTTTCCTCTCCCCCGCGGCTGAGATCCTGATTGCGCGGCTGCTGCCGCGGCTGGGCGCCCTGCCGGCGCCGCGGGTTCGGATGACGACGGCGGCCGTCACCGGCGCCGCGTGCGTCGCCTTCGTCTTGCGCTTTGGCAATATCCCGGGCCTGCCGGCCCTGATCCTCTTGGCGGTGATAGGTGTTCAACTTTCAAGGGTGGACATCGCGCTGCATTTATTGCCCAACCAGCTCGTATTTTTTCTTTTAGTCGCCGGCATTGTCCTGTTGGCAGCCCCCCTGATATTTAGTCAGCAGGCTGACGATTTCATCAGAGCTCTCGTTGGCGCGGTGATTTTGTTCGCTATCTACCTTATTTTGGCGTTGATTTCGCCTGGCGGCATCGGAATGGGCGATGTGAAGCTGGCCGCGCCCGTCGGCCTTTACCTGGGGTACCTAGGTTGGAGCCAGCTGCTCTACGGTGGCCTTCTGGGCTTCATCGTGAACGGAATCACAACAGCAGTGCTCCTGAGTGGAAAACGCCGGAATATGGCCAAGGAAGTGCCACACGGCCCCGCCATGTTTGGCGCCTTGGCCCTCACTGCCCTGCTCATCCAGTAGCAGGAACTGCAGCCGAGCGACTCCTTGCGCTCGGGTTGAAGCGCGCCCATCCAAGTAGTCGATGGAACAGGCCGATCGCGCCCTAGGTACCTTTCCGAGTATTCGAGTACGTCCTTTCAGCGCGCCGCCTAAAAGTCGAGTACCACTACGCATTGTTGCCAATCCCCGTAAATGACAATCTCTTCTTAGCGAAGTCCAGCCGCTAAGGATTTATGGGGGCAGCTGGAAATTCGTTGAAATAAAAATCAATCCAATTTCACCGAATTAAGGAAAATACAATGACTTCTCTCATGGTCTCGATGATGGCTTTCGTCGCCGGCGTCAAGGATCGCTTCACCCGTGATGAAAGGGGTGCAACGGCTGTTGAGTATGGCTTGCTGGTAGCCCTCATTGCGGCGGTAATCGTAGTGATCGTTGCCACCCTCGGAACGCAGATCAACAACGCGTTCACCACTATCTCCAACAAGCTTCCGGCCGCCTAGTTACGGGCCAGAAACACTTATTGGGGGGACAATGTCAGCCTTATTGATCCACATCCTAACCATTGTCTCGGGCGCCAAGAAACACCTGGGGTCGGAAAAAGGCGCTACAGCCGTAGAATACGGCCTCCTCGTTGCATTGATCGCAGCCGTCATCATCGTCATCGTGGCGACGCTCGGCACCCAGATCAACGCGGCGTTCACCTCCGTCAGCAGCGCGCTCCCGTGAACAGGAAGGCGGGTGGCAGGCCGAATGCCCTTTGGCCTTCCACCCGCCTTTCACGTCACCCCCGGAACGCCGGCTGACATAGCACCCTGAAGGATCCAAGCCGGGACGTATGCACAGCTCCCGGTCTTGGCTTCCGGGATTCGTAGAATCTGGTTGCCTCATCATGAAGACTCGTTCCACCCAACATGTCCAACAGCGCCGCCGACGTGAGGCAGGTGCGGTTGCAGTCGAATTCGCGTTAATTCTTCCGATCTTCCTGGCCCTCGTCTTGGGCATTGCTGAGATGGGAAGGGCTTTCAATATCCAGGTATCTCTTAGCGAGGCGGCCCGGCAGGCTTCCCGATACGCGGCTGTCCACTGCGTTGAAGGCGGCTACTCCCCATCCAGCGCACAAGCGGCAGGGGTGGCGGCGGCACCATCTGTTGCCCTCACGAACTCCGATATTGCCATTACCTACACGGGCACTGGCACGTGTGCTGACGGCAATGATGTCTCGGTCAGCATCAGCTACACAACTCCATGGATGACGGGCTTTCCCAACCTCATTCCCGGGATGCCGGCCACCCTCACTATTCAAGGAAAGGGTGTCATGCGATGCGGCGGATGAACTCCAATGGAGATGAACGTGGTGTCGTTGCACCGATGACCGCCCTGATCATGGTCTTCCTTCTGGGAATGGCTGCCTTCGCCGTTGACGTCGCAAGCATGTATTCAGAGCATGCCCAGCTTCAAAACGGGGCTGACGCTGCCGCACTTGCCATTGCCAATAAATGCGCGACTGCGCCGAGTTCTTCTCCATGTGTTTCAGGAGACTACCGACCCACCGCATCACCGTACGCAAATGGCAACGCGTTGGACTCCTTGACAAACGTCCTCACCGCAAATCTCGATACGAGCAACCCGGCGCAGGCAGTTGTGAATGTCACTACTCAGTCCCAAGACTCTTCCGGTACGCACTTCTCCCTTGTATTTGCGCGAGCCTTAGGGATCCAGGTTGCGGACATTGGAGCTCAGGCGGAGGCCACATGGTTTTATCCGACGAAGGGTTACACAGCTCTTCCATTGACCTTCGCTCCATGCGAATTTGTTGATGATGGATTACCACACAAGATACTGACGCACGGTGGCGCGCCCGACTGCAACGGACGAAACCCTTCCAACCAGATCATCCCGGGCGGTTTCGCCTGGCTCAAACCAGATTCAACCCCAGGCAACACCTGTTCCATCACTGCTGAAGTAGGCAAGTGGAGCCAGACAAGTCCCGGCGGCAGCGTTCCGAACGGTTGCATGTCACTGTTCAATCCCACCCTGCTAGGAAAAACCGTGGCTCTCCCCGTCTACATGTACAGCTGCGCCGGCATGACCCCGGGCCCTTCCGATCCTGCATGGGGCAACTGCAACGGCGGAAGCAATGTCTACTACCGCATCAAGGAATGGGCGGGCTTCAAAATTCTTGGCTGGAAATTCCCCAGCACCAGCGCCGGTCCCAGTGTGTTCGGGCCAGGCGAAACCGGGATCTACGGAACGTTCGTCGGATATTCGGCAGATCCAGCTCAGTTCTCCGGTGGTACGGGGACTCCCAACGGCAACGTGATCGTTGCCCGACTCACTAAATAGGAACCAAGCTAAGGGGTTAAATTGAAAACTCGCCTTCTGGGAGGCATCGTTGCGCTCGTGCTCGCTGTGGTAGGCACGCTGCTTCTCGTCTCATACGTCCAAGGTTCTGAAGCCAGGGCCCAAGCTGATCTACAGCCCATAGATGTTCTGGTGGTTGAAAAGCAGATCCCGCAAGGCTCAACGCTGGACCAGATCAAGTCAGCGGTGAAGCTCACTTCTCTTCCATCTGCGTCAGTTCCCAACGGGGCCCTCAAGAGCCTGGATGGGCTGGACGGCAAAGTAGCATCTGCCGATCTGGTCCCGGGAGAGCCCCTTCTTGGGGTCCGCCTGGTTGATCCGACGAGCCTCGCGGCTCCAGGATCTGTGCCCGTGCCTGCCGGTATGCAGGAGATCTCGGTCCAGCTCGATGCCCAGCGGGTGGTCGGCGGACGAATCGCGGCGGGTGACACCGTCGGGGTCGTTGCCTTGTTCGCCGGCGATAATGCGGACGGCGGTACGGCACAGCAGATCTTCCACAAGGTCTTGGTCACCAGCGTTCAACGGGCTGCGGCGCAGGCCTCCGCCGGTTCCCAGGGCGCCTCCAGCGAGCAAGCAAATACGCAGCTTCCGACGGGTCAACTGTTGGTCACGTTCGCTCGAAATGATGTCGATGCCCAGAAGATCGCGTTCGCCGCGGAGTTCGGAAAGCTGTGGCTCACCAAGGAACCCGCTTCAGCCACGGAAAGTGCTTCGAGCATTATCAAGAAAGCCGAGTTGCTCAAATGAGCAGGTTCGTATTGATCACACCGGACAGCGCCTTTGTCCAGAAAACCAAGCAAGCCACCAGCGGCCTTCACGGCACGCTGCAAACGCTGCAGGCCGACTACCTGCCGCCGAGTCCGGACGATATCCTTCGGGCGATCAACGGGGATCCGGCTGAAGTCATTCTTCTTGGACCGGGGCTTCCCACCGACGACGCTATCCGGCTGGCCAGCCTGTTTGATCTGCAGTTCCCGGAGATCAGCGTGGTCCTGGTGACCAAAGGTGGATCCGAGGTTGCCCTTCCTGCCATGCGCGCAGGTATTCGTGATCTGCTCAGTCCGGAAGCCGCAGTTGACGAGATCCGGGCCATGCTGGAAAGGGCAAGCCTGGCGTCCGCGGGCCGCCGCCGCGGCTTGGGGGCATCGGTAGCAGAGGCTCCCACGGGCACCCGAATCATCGCGGTGATGTCTCCCAAAGGCGGGGTGGGGAAGACGACGGTAACCACCAACTTGGCCGTTGGCTTGGGCAAAGTCGCTCCGACCGGCGTCGTGGTTGTCGACCTCGACCTGCAGTTCGGTGATGTGGCCTCGGGTCTGATGTTGGAGCCGGAACGCACCTTGGCGGATGCCGTCACGGGAGCTGCGGTCCAGGACAGCATGGTGCTCAAGTCCTACCTGACGCTGCATCCATCGGGCGTCTACGCACTCTGCGCACCCCTCAACCCGGCGCAGGCCGATCAGATCAGCGGAGACCAGGTGGGACACCTCATCTCGCAACTGGCCGGCGAGTTCCAGTATGTTGTCGTCGATACCGCTCCCGGTCTGGGAGAGCACGTGCTGGCAACTTTGGACCGGGCGACCGATGCGGTTTGGGTATGCGGCATGGACATCCCGAGCATCCGTGGCCTGAGAACAGGTTTTCGGATTCTTGACGAGTTGAACCTCGTCCCGGAAAACCGCCACGTGGTCCTCAATTTCGCCGACCGCAGGAGCGGCCTGACCGTACAAGATGTCGAGGCCACTATCGGCTGTCCCGTGGACGTGGTCCTTCCACGTTCCCGCGCTGTCCCCTTTTCCACCAACAAGGGAGTGCCGCTTCTTCAGGACGGCAGCAGGGACGGTGCCGCCCGCGGACTTACTCAATTGGTGGACCGGCTTAAGCCGGATTGGAAAGAAAAACAGCACAAGAAGCTCCACAGAAGGGCGGTAGTCCAGTGACTCTGGCACGAAGGTTAGAAGCAGCCCGGGGAATCGATGAAACTAAAACCAGTGGTCCGGGCACACCGCCGGCAGGTCCTTGGCACCCAAACGCCGCACCGACTTCCGATTCACTCACTCCGCCCAGCTATGCGAACGAACCCAATGAAGCCCTCAGCGCTGTCAAGGACCGCGCCGGCGTTGCATTGTATGAGCGGATGGGCAGCCGGATCACAGACTCTTCCCTTGATGACGCCGAACTGCAGCAGTACGTTAAAGACGAACTGAGGAAGATCATCGAAGAGGAAGACATTCCACTGACCCTCAGCGAGCGCAATCGCCTCGTTCAGGAGATCATCGACGACGTCCTGGGGCTCGGCCCCCTCGAGAAGTTCCTCAAGGACGGCGATATCACCGAGATCATGGTCAACGGGCCGGACAAAATATATGTCGAACGCCAGGGAAAACTGGGAATCACCGGTTCCCGGTTCAACGACGAGGATCATCTCCGGAAAGTCATCGAGCGTATTGTGACAAAGGTTGGTCGGCGGATTGACGAATCGTCACCGCTGGTGGATGCCCGCCTCAGCGATGGTTCCCGCGTCAACGCCATCATCCCGCCCTTGGCCGTCAGCGGCTCGTCCCTAACAATCCGCAAGTTTGGTCAGGTACCACTGACTGTCAACAACTTGATCTCCTTGGGGTCGATGTCTCCGGAAATCGCGGAGCTACTCCACGCCTGCGTCCGCGCCCGGCTGAACATCATCGTGTCCGGAGGTACTGGAACAGGTAAGACGACCATGCTCAATGTCTTGTCATCCTTCCTGCCTTCAGACGAGCGAATTGTCACCATCGAAGATGCGGTGGAGCTTCAGTTGCAGCAGGACCATGTCGTCCGGCTGGAAAGCCGCCCGCAAAACATCGAAGGCAAGGGGGAGATCACCATAAGGGACCTGGTCCGCAACGCACTGCGCATGCGGCCTGACAGGATTGTGATCGGCGAGGTTCGTGGCGGGGAGTCCCTGGACATGCTGCAGGCGATGAATACAGGCCACGACGGCTCAATTTCCACTGTCCACGCGAACTCACCCCGGGATGCGATCTCCAGGCTCGAGACGCTGGTCCTCATGGCAGGAATGGATCTTCCCCTCCGCGCCATCCGCGAGCAGATTGCTTCGGCAGTGAACCTCATCGTTCACATTTCGAGGCTTCGGGATGGCTCGCGACGGATCACCCACGTGACCGAAGTCCAAGGTATGGAGGGGGACATTGTCACTCTTCAGGATGCCTTTGTCTTTGACTACAGCGCGGGAGTGGACGCAAACGGAAAGTTCCTGGGCCGCCCGGTCCCGACCGGGGTGCGTCCCCGGTTCGTGGATCACTTTGCTGAGCTGGGCATTCCGCTGTCCCCCGCTGTTTTCGGCTCGTCTCCGGTGGGCGGTGGGTTCCGGTGACAGTTACGAACCCGGTGTTCCTCGCTTTGGGAATTACCCTCTGCCTGGCTGCGGGGGCCGTCCTTTTCCTGGTCACTTTCAAGAGCGCCAGCGGGGAAATAGCCATCTCCCGACGACGTCCCGGGGTGGTCAATGGCCCCACCCTGCTGACACGGGCCACGGATACAGCTACGGCCTTCCTGGAACGGAACGTCAGCAAGAACGCCCGGTTCGGCAGCAGGGCTTCGTTGGAGCAGGCCGGCCTGAAGATGCGCCAGGCAGACTTCCTGCTTCTCGTCGCCTGCAGCGCCGTCACTGCAGGCTTCGTTGGCTTCATTCTTGGGGGCTTGCTGCCGGCGCTTCTCGTCATTGTGGCAACGCCCTTCCTGGCCAAGGTGGCCTTGAACGTATTGTCCTCCCGGCGGCGAGCCAAGTTTGAGTCTCAGCTGGGCGATACCCTGCAGATGCTCTCAGGTGGGCTGCGGGCCGGACACAGCCTTCTGCGATCTGTTGATGCCGTGGCAAAGGAGGCCGACGCTCCAACCTCTGAAGAATTCGCCAGGCTGGTGAACGAAAACAGGCTCGGCCGGGACCTAAGGGACTCAATGCTCGATGCGGCACACAGGCTGCGCAGCGAGGACTTCGAATGGGTAGGGCAAGCGATTGAGATCCACCGCGAAGTGGGCGGCGATCTGGCGGAAGTCCTTGACCAGGTCGGGGAAACCATCAGGGAACGCAGCCAGATCAAAGGCCAGGTCAAGGCCCTCAGCGCAGAAGGAAAGTTGTCCGCTTACATCCTCGTCGCACTGCCGGTCGGCATGTTCCTTTACATGTCGGTGGTGAACAGCTCCTACATCGGCACGCTTTACACCAACCTGCTGGGTTGGATCCTGCTGGGCGTAGCCGTCGTGCTTCTGGGCCTCGGATCGTTCTGGCTAAGCCGCGTCGTCAAGATCAAGTTCTAGGAGGAATCAATGACAACCATGGCTTGGCTCATTGTTGGCCTGATCGTGTTCCCCATTTCGTTTCTGGCGTGGTCTTTGCTCGCTGTGGACAGGCGGGGCGTCGCGGCAGTCCGGAGCAACCTCGGCAAGGGTATCCGGCTGATCGATAGCGGAGTGCCGGGAGCGATCGTTTCCTCGCATACCGATGCCAAACCCGCGGTTCCCTTCGGAATGCGGGTTACGCCGAAGGGCTACGTGGCTTGGCTGGACAAACTCCTCGCGCGCGCCGGAAGGCCGGCTCAGCTGCCCCTCGCACGGCTTCTGATTGCCAAACCGGCCCTCGCGCTCCTCGTCGCCGTCTTGGGAATCGTGTTCATCAGCAACAACGTGACACCATCTGCCGCGCTGTTCGTAGCCCTGGCAGCCGCCCTTGCATACTTCACGCCTGACATTCTTGTCCACGGCAGGGGCGCCGAACGACAGAAGGCAATTGAGCTGGAACTGCCCAACACCTTGGATCAGATGCTTATTTCGGTTGAGGCCGGATTGGGTTTTGAAGCTGCCATGGCCCGGGCAGGGCAAAACGGAAAAGGGCCATTGGCCTTTGAACTCATGCGGACCCTGCAGGACATGCAAGTTGGCCGAAGCAGGCGCGAAGCCTATGAGGCTTTGGCCACCCGGACCGACGTACCAGACCTGAGGTCTTTTGTCCGTTCCGTGGTTCAGGCTGACATCTACGGCATCGCCATCGCAAAGGTCCTCAGGACGCAGGCAAAACAAATGAGGATCAAGCGGAGGCAGCGAGCGGAAGAGAAAGCAATGAAACTTCCCGTCAAGGTGCTCTTCCCGTTGATGTTCTCCATCTTGCCGGTGCTGTTCATCGTGATCATCGGACCGGCGGCCATCAACGTCATGAAAAACTTCGCCGGCGTTTTCTAATTCCTCAACAGCACCACTTGCGCTACTGCGCTCCAAAGTCCGGACCCCCTCGGCACCCAGAACCGAGGGGGTCCGTTTTACGTTCATAGAGCGGAGAGGGCGGTCAACGACCACCTGGCTTGCCCACGGAAATATAGGCGAATCCTTACCATTCACCACAGATAGTCGCGGCCTACAGGTCGCAACCCACGAATCGATATAAGACCGCGGACCCTTGTTGGTCCACTTTCACAAACGCCGGCGAATTAGCCGGCACACTAAGCCCTGGAAAGTCATTAACCTCGGTACGTAGCGGGTCAATGTAGTGCTGGCCAAAGTCAAGGAGGAATCCAACTTTCTCCCTTTTTGCCGCCGCGCAAGCCTCAGAGCCAGGTGTGGCTTGGTTTAACGTCGTGGCCAGGAGCAGACGGTCCGCGTTCGAACCGGTGTACGCGTGTGGGAAAAGCACACGCCGGTTCGCGATCGCAAACGCCGTGGAACTGCCGTTCCACGGGTTGTTAGCCATCACGGCGCCCTCAGGCACTTCGGTACTAAGCCGTCCCAGCAATTCGAGTTCATCGGGACGCACCAGTGGCGAGTCGCTTGCCAGAGCGTAGGTGCGTTCCCTTCCTGGTGTCGTTTGCGAATTTGTTGGCCACACTATGGTCGTTACCGCAACCGCCGTGATGGCAACGACCCCAAGCCATTTGATTCGGAAGCGTGGGACCACGTTTTCTGAGAACCAGGTCGCCGCCAGGCCGACAAAGACGGCCCAGAACATCGGCAGGAGGGCAGCGAGCCTGGGTGGGTCCCCGTACCACGCACCAATAATGATTTGCCTCAACAGTGGCTGCGGCAGCGCCGCCGCAACAAGATAAAGCGCGACGGCGCCTGCGTACGCAGCCAGAAACCACCGTTCGCTTGCGCGACTGAACATGACCGCGGTTCCCAGCAGAGTGAGCGCCGCAAGGCCCCAGCTTACGTCCCCGTGTGTGGGAGCTACTTCGAAAACACTTCGAAGGGCGGCTGGAAAAGTGTCAATCGGATCCCAAGTAGTGGTAAAAGGCCGCACCCCGGCCCAAACTATCAAGCCGAATGTGAATACGCTCGTCCAAAGTGCTATCCATTGCAGGTAAGGAAAAGGGCCGGACCTCACCTGTTTGATTTTCCTGAAAGACCGCACAGCGGCCATGGCGGTGAAGCCCGATGTAAGACCCACAAGGGCTACCAAAGCCGACATGTGCGTGACAACCAACCCGGGCAGCCCGGCAACGAGCGTTGTGAGGCCCAGCGGCCAAGGAACCGGTGACGTGCGGCCAAATCCAAGTAGTGAGGCCACAACCGTCACCAGGGGAGGCAAGAACGTGACTGCAAGCATGTAGGGGAACAGCGGACCAAAGTCGCTCTTTTGGCTCTGCATGACAGTGAAAGGAAACGCGAAGAAACCGGCGCTCGCAATACCGGCAGATAGCAAAGGGACCATCTTGGGACCCACAACGACGTTGACCAAGGAAAGTACACCGATTGGCCAAGCTATGGCTACAACAGCGAAGTTTAAGGCGTTCGCTGCGTCAACCACCGGTAACCCGGTTGCCTCGGCAATAAGTGCAGCAAGTGCGTGCCAGATTTGTGGGTAAAACCCTCCGGACTCACCCATGAGCCCCCGTACAGAGAAGGGTGATCCGTCACGGGAATCGATGATCTGCTGTACCAGGTTGAGGTGGAATGGCGTGTCTATGCCTTGGTTGATGTTGGCCGGATCCTCAACGATCTGGGCATATCGAAGAGAGAGGAGGATCCCGCTGGTGAGCAGCGCAATCCAGTATGCACGGCCCACCGGTTGTTCTCTTTGATCCCATAAGAAGAACTTCGGCCACCGTCTCGCCCCTGCACGGACCAGAAAGAGCGTAACTCCGGCACACACCACTGTGGCAAAGGTGAAGACGCCAAGCTGCCAGTCAACGTGCAACCACCAGCAAGCAAGTGTGGAGACGGCAACGAGTGATGCTGTCAGGACCGGGGCAAGCGAAATCATCCAGATTCGCCGTAAGCCCAGGGCCCAGCCAAAAACCAGTCCGGGCAGCAGGAGTACAGCACCCGCAGCACAAAAGCCCGGCAGGGCCGCAAGCCAAGAGATCAAGGATTCCCCAAGTAGTTCATCAGTATTCCCCAAGTTTCTGCATTCGGCCCCCAAGCCGTCCATAGCATACATAGCATGAAACTTAGCCACGGGGGCCTGGCGCTTGAAATTGTCGTACCGGTCTTCAATGAGGAATCGGTACTCGAAAAAAGCATCACCGAACTCGCAAATTATCTCCACAGCGAATTTGCGGTGACGTGGCAGATTACCATCGCCGACAACGCAAGCACTGACAGCACCCCCGTGATTGGGGCCAACCTGGCCGGTCGTATGCCAAACGTCGCTTACCGTCGGCTAGACCTAAAGGGCCGCGGGTGGGCCCTTCGTGACGCCTGGGGTTCCTCCGACGCGGAAGTCTTGGCGTATGTGGACGTGGACCTCTCGACGGATCTGGCAGCACTTCCGCCATTGGTTGCGCCGTTATTGTCCGGCCACTCGGATATCTCTATCGGCACGAGGCTTGGCCAGAGCTCCCGCGTTAGCCGCGGCCCGCAGCGCGAGTTCATTTCCCGCTCCTACAATTTTCTGCTGAAGCGCACCATGCAGGTTGCATTCTCCGATGCCCAGTGCGGTTTCAAGGCCATCCGGGCGGACGTCGCGAAGAAGCTCCTTCCTCACGTGGAGGACAACGGATGGTTCTTCGATACGGAACTCCTCATCATCGCGGAGCGCTCGGGCCTTCGGATCCATGAAATCCCGGTGGACTGGGTGGACGATCCTGACAGTCGAGTGGACATCATGCAGACTGCAGTTGATGACATTCGCGGTCTCATTCGGGTTGCCGGTTCCCTCGTGAAGGGGTCGATTCCCGTTCAAGCGATTTATGCAGAGCTGGGGCGGCGCCCCGTGGTTCCACAGTCGAGGCCCAGCTTCTTTGGGCAAGTTATTCGGTTCGGCGTTGTCGGAGCCATATCAACGGTGGCCTTCGCCCTGCTCTATGTGCTGTTCCAGGAGCCTTTTGGCGCACAGCCGGCCAACTTCCTCGCCCTCCTCCTGACGGCGGTGGGCAATACGGCCGCTAACCGCCGTTTTACCTTCGGGATGAACGGCCCGGAGAAGCTCTTCACCCAACAGTTCCAAGGACTTGTCGTCTTTACACTGGCTTGGTCAATAACATCATCGTCGCTGTTGATTTTGCACGCTTCTGCACCGCACTCGTCCCCTACGATGGAGCTCGTGACACTTACCGCGGCGAATATCCTCGCGACACTTATGCGCTTCGTCATGTTGCGGGTCTGGGTTTTCCGTGTTCCCAGGGCCGATGCAGCAGACAGCCGCGTTGTGATCTCAGGTGCCCAAACGGCGCAGGCCTCTTGAAGCCCGCGGCACCTGACCCATGGGACCCCCCTGAGCTTCCAGCAGGGGGGCTTCGTTTGCGCCAAACCGGCGGTACACCATTTCCACCGTACTTAGGCCGTCGGCGGGAAACATTGGCTCTGTGGGCCCTGTTGGCCCTAACTGCTGTGCTCTATCTTTGGGGCCTGGATCGAAACGGATGGGCCAACTCGTACTATTCTGCTGCAGCCATGGCCGGCTCACAGGATTGGACCGCATTCTTCTTTTCTTCCTCGGATCCAGGCAACGCCATTAGCGTCGACAAGCCACCGCTAAGCCTGTGGGTAATGTCGGCTTCCGGACGCGCTTTCGGGCTAAGCCCCTGGAGCATCCTGGTGCCGCAGGCCCTGATGGGAATTACCAGCGTCTACCTGCTTTACAGGATGGTTCGCACTTATGTCGGGAGCGCCGCAGCACTTCTCGCGGCGACATTTTTCGCCTTAACCCCAGTTGCCGTGGTGATGTTCCGCTACAACAACCCAGATGCACTGCTTACCCTGCTGATGATCGGCGTGGCCTACACCGCATTGGAGTCAATTCGCCGCGACAAGCTAAGGTGGCTGATTCTGGCCGGTGCGCTCACGGGTGCTGCCCTGCTGACGAAGCAGCTTCAAATCGCGCTGCTGCTGCCCGCCGTCGCTGTTACCTATCTGGCTTTTGCCCGCGGACCAGTCCTGAAGCGTATAACGCGCGTCTCGCTCGCCCTGCTCACCGCAATGGTTACCGGAGGCTGGTGGTTTGTCCTTGTGCAGATGGTCCCGGCGGCCAGCCGGCCATTCGTCGGAGGATCCCGTCTTAACAGCGCGGTGGAATTAAGCTTGGGCTACAACGGTCTGGACCGCCTCACCGGAGAGGATGCCAGCCGGACGATGTCTCCCAGTACAGCGAGCCTTGCGGAAAAACTGGATCCTGGCTTTCAGCGTTTCCTTCAACCGCAATTCTCGGGCCAGTTCGGCTGGTTCCTGCCCCTGGCAGTAGCAGGAATGTGCGTCGCCGTCTGGCATATCAAGCGGCAGAGCGGCAGCCACAAATACCGGGCCTTCCTTAGTCTGTCCGTTCTCTGGTTTCTCTCCGCTTCAACGGTTTTGGCGTTCATGTCTGGGATAGTCCATCCGTATTACTGCCTAACTGTTGTACCACCGCTATGCTGCCTCGCAGGTACAGGCTTGCTGCACCTATACAGGCTTAGTAGACGACGAAACGCACGCTGGATGCTGGTTGTGACCCTCTTAATAACGATGGTTCTGAGCTTCCTCTCCGCGAGTCGCTCAACCGCTGATTTCCCGCTGGGTCCTTTGGTGGCGCTTCTCGTTTGGTCCGCGGCCATCACCTTTCTTGTGGTGCCACCGCCTTTTCCAGCCCTTCGGAAAATGACAACAGGACTTTTGGCAGTGGCGCTATTGGTCGGTCCTTTCGTGTGGTCCATCAACACGGTTCTGAGTCCCCATGAGGGTGCAGGCGTCGTGGCTGGTCCCAGTATCCTCGGCATACGCACGGATCATCCTGACCGTCAGCAGATGGGTCCCGATGTGCCAGCCAGTTTCATTGAAGTAATGTTCGGCAACGTGCCTGAATCCGGAATCGTTTCCCGCCTCCGCGCGACGCCGTCCACTGCCAAATGGGCGGCGGCCACGGTGGGCTCTGAGACAGCAGCTAACTATCAGTTGGCCAGCATGCGATCGGTGCTGCCGCTGGGCGGTTTTGACGGCACCGATCCATTCCCAACCTTGGAGCAGTTTCAGCGAATGGTCACCGACCATCAGGTGGCCTGCATGGTGTTTCAGGATCTGCCGCCGCTTACTATTGAAGGCCGCGGAGAGTCGGCCAGAATCGTGGACTGGGTTAGAAGCCATTACCACGCCGAGCAAATCGGCGACGCCCAGTATTACAACCTGTCGCCGTAACAGCGGAAAGATCGTCTTGGATTATTTTTGGGACTGGAGCTGATACCGCATTGTTGCGGGTAATTCCCAGGAACAACCCAGCATGAAGCCTTAGCCGGGATGTGCCACGATGCGCGCCGGCGCGCGGAATTCGTTGCTACTTCGTGAGCGCGTTGGGAGCCCGGCTCAACACCAACTTCACCGGCGTGACCGCAACAATAGCCGGTAGCGGGGACCACCTTATTCCCGGTGCCCGGTTTGCCTTCCCAATCTGCAGGCGTCCGGTTCCGCAGGGTTTTCCACGCAATTGCGCAGGAAAGATACACCTTGAAAAGCCTTTGCACAGGATCCTGCAAGACCGGGTCAACACCGCATCAAGCGTTGCTAACTTCGTCGTAGTGCTGGTGCAGGGCCAGCCGGAAACCACTCGCTCAGGAGTTCATTATGCTTTCTCTCATCGCCACCCTTCAGACCCTCGGCCTCAACCTCAAGAACCGCCTTCAGGACGAAAAGGGTGCAACAGCAGTCGAATACGGCATCATGGTCGGACTCATCGCAGTTGTCATCATCGTCGCTGTGAGCACCTTGGGTGGCCAGCTGAACACCATGTTCACCGGCGTCACAGCCAAGCTCTAGCTCGGACGAACGGCCTGGCACTGTCTGCTCGACGTCGCCGAACCCAACCCGTTGAAGTGACCGAAGCGGAGATCTTTTGCACTGGGCACTTGTACTTACGCAAGGCCTGTGCCCAGGAAACAGGTTCCCGCGACGAGAACGGTACAGCCGACCAGGCGACGTTTTCGTCAGGGATTCCACGTAATGATCCTGTAAGACCCGGTCAACACCGCATCAGGCCCCACAAGATTCGTCATAGTGCTGGTGCAGGGCCAGTCAAGCCTACTCGCTCAGGAGTTAACAAATGCTGTCTCTCTTCGCCGCCTTTCATACCCTCAACCTCAAGAACCGCCTCCACGAAGAAAAGGGCGCAACAGCTGTCGAATACGGCATCATGGTCGGACTCATCGCCGTCGTCATCATCGTCGCTGTAAGCACCTTGGGTGGCCAACTGAACACCATGTTCACCGGCGTCACGTCCAATCTCTGAAGCCGGCCCCTAAAGCAAGACCCCCAAGCCTGTCATGGCGGGCTGTTTGTGCGGTGCAGCTCAACTGCACCGCACAAACTGTTTCACGCGTGGAAATCGACACATCGCAAAAGTGATTAGAGAGGAAAGCCGCACATGGTGAGGTCATCAGAACGCGGGGCGGCGGCCGTTGAGTTCGCCATCATCGTTCCTGTCCTCATCACGATGCTTCTTGGCATCATGGAGTTCAGCCGGGCCTACAACGCCCAGGCATCCCTCTCAGCCGCAGCACGGGAAGGCGTGCGGGTGATGGCCATCACCAATGATCCCGCGGCGTCTCGGGCGGCAGCTGAAAACACGGCCGTCTCCCTAAATCCCGTTCTCGCTGATGCAAACATCACCTTCAAGAACCTCGACACGGGCACTACAACCTGCTCATCAGGTAACCGGATTGCTGTCACCATCACCTACACACTGTCGACGCTGACGGGTATAGCCGGACCGTTCACTATGACTGGCCAAGGAGCCATGTTGTGCGGCGGCTGAAGAAGATCCGCAAAAATTCCCGCTCTGAACAGGGTGCCGTCAGTGTCATCGTGGCAATCATGATGGTGGCTCTCCTTGGTTTCGCCGCCGTGGCGGTTGATGTCTCGATGATGTATTCAGAACGTACTCAAGTTCGAAACGGCGCTGACGCCGCTGCGCTCGCCATCGCTCAGAAGTGCGCCAAGAGCACCGCTGACCCGGACTGCACAAGTACCTCCGCGCTGGCTGCGAGCCTTGCCAATGGCAACGCAAACGACGGCCTCACCAACATGAAGGCAACATCGGTCGATTTGCCTAACCAGTCCGTGACGGTCACGGCGGGTGCCCAGGAAGCCGGCAAGACTCCCAACCAGGTGTCGCTGTTTTTCGCCCGCGCGCTCGGCATTTCATCGGCCGAAGTGAACGCAACCTCCAAAGCACAATGGGGCACCCCCGCCAAGGGCCCGGCAATCCTGCCTCTGGCAATCGCCTATTGCAAGCTTGACATCCCCGCCGACGGATCAACCGGCACTGTTCAGGTACTGGATCAACAAACACCCGCGTGCAATAACAAACTTCCGGGCGGATTCGGCTGGATCACCACCACCGGGACAAGCTGTTCGGTCACCATGACCGCAGGCCAGTCGAACGACCCAGGGATTTGGTTCGACAGTGACCCGGGTGCCAGCGCCCCGTCAACCTGCACTGCCACCGATTTCAACCAGATGAACGATCAGACTGTCCTCCTCCCGCTTTTTGATCTGGCGACAGGCACTGGCACCGCCGTCAAGTACTACGTGAAGGGCTTCGCCGCGTTCCACGTCACCGGTTACCACTTTGCCAGCTACAACTGGTCCACCGGCGGCAATATCCAGAACAAAACAATCCGCGGCTATTTCGTCAAGTTCGTGTCCTTGGCTCAAGCGTTCGCGCTGGGAAGCGTCCCAAATTATGGGACCTCGATCGTACGCCTCACCCCCTAGCCAGAAGCAACAGGAGCAGTCAGTGAAGTCACGTATGTTGGCCGGTGTATCAGCAGTGGTGCTGGCCATCATCGGAGCGGTCCTCATCATCGCGTACGCCCAGGGCGCCGATGCCCGCGCCATGAAGGACATGGATCCCGTCGGGGTGCTTGTGGTGACCAAGGCCGTACCGGCGGGTTCCTCCCTCGATATCGTAAAGGCGTCCGTTACCGAACAACAGGTACCGGCAACCGCCGTTTCAAGGACCGCTCTGAAGACCCTTGAGGCCTCAGCCGGCAAGGTGGCCGCGGTTGACCTCGTCCCCGGCGAGCAACTTCTGGCCGAACGTCTGGTTGATCCGGCGGACGCTAAGTCAAGTGCTGCCATCAAAGTGCCCACAGGCATGCAGGAAGTCACCTTTGAGCTTGAACCCAAGCGCGTGGTGGGCGGCAGGATCGACGCGGGCGACCATGTAGGCATTGGTTTCAGCTTCGCTGCGGAGAAGGCAAAAGCAGGCGAGGCCACCACCCAGCTCACCCTCCGAAAAGTCCTCGTCACCGCCGTCCAGCGTGCCCCGCAACCCAGCGCAAAGCCCACGGACGGCACCAACCCGCAGGACACCACCCTCCCGCAGGGGTCGTTCATGGTCACCGTTGCCGTCAGCGATATCGACGCCACCAAGATCATCTATTCCTCAAACAACGGCGATCTCTGGCTCACCAAGGAACCCCTGGACGCCCAGGACAACGGCGGCTTCATCGCCAGGAAGGACACGGTGTACAAGTGAGCCGCTTCGTCCTTCTCTCCCCCAACGGCGACTTTGACCAGAAGCTGCGCGCCGCCGTCGCCAACGGCCTGCGCGGCAATGTCCAGACCATCTCGAGCGATATCCTTCCGGCGGGCCCTGCGGAACTGTTCGCCCTCCTGAACCAGGAGCAGCCCGAGGTGCTCATCATCGGCCCGGATGTCCCGTACGAGGAAGCACTCCGGTTCGCCAAGGTCTTCGACGTCCAGCTGCCCGGCCTCAGCCTGGTCCTGGTCAGCGACGTTGACCCCGCCGGCCTGCTGCACGCCATGCGGGCGGGTATCCGCGACATCCTCAGCCCCCAGGCGGACGCCGCCGAAATCCGGGTATTGCTGGAGCGCGCCTGCCAGTCGTTCGCCACCCGGCACCGCGGCCCGGAGGCGCAACAGCCGGGGAGCGGCAAAGGCCTGGTCATCGGCGTCTTCTCCCCCAAGGGCGGCGTCGGCAAGACCACCCTGGCCACCAACATTGCCATCGGCCTGGGCCAGGTGGCGCCCATGAGCGTGGTCATCGTTGACCTTGACCTGCAGTTCGGCGACGTCGCCTCCGGCCTCTACCTCAACCCCGAACACACCGTCACCGATGCCGTCACCCCGGCCGCAGCCCAGGACTCCCTGGTCCTCAAGGCCTTCCTCACCGTGCACCCGGCCGGCATCTACGCCCTGTGCGCCCCACCCAACCCGGTGGATGCGGACCACATCACCCCGGACCAGGTCAGCCACCTGCTGGACCAGCTGGCCCAGGAGTTCCAGTACGTGGTGCTGGACACCGCTCCCGGCATGCCGGAAATCGGGCTGGCCGCCATGGAAAAATGCACTGACGTGGTCTGGGTCAGTGCCATGGACATCCCCAGCCTTCGCGGCCTCCGTTCCGGCCTGGAAGTCCTCCGCCAACTGGACATCATGCCCGAATCCCGCCACGTGGTCCTGAACATGGCCGACGCCAAAGCAGGCCTGAACGTCCGGGACGTCGAATCCACCATTGGCGCCCCCGTGGACGTCAGCGTCCCCCGCTCCCGGGCCGTGGCATTGTCCACCAACCGCGGCATCCCCGTCCTCCAGGACTCCAAGAAGGACCCGGCCGTCAAGAGCCTCCGCCAACTGGTCCAGCGCTTCAACCCGGCCTGGCGCACGCAGGCCCAACGGAAGCTTCACCGAAGGGTGGTTATCTGATGAAACTCTCCGAACGCATCAACGCAGCCCAGGGCCGTCCCGCGGTACCGGCCGGCACCGCGCTGCTTGAGTCTCCAAACCCGGCCCCCGCGCCTGTCCCGGCCACCGCCGACGGTACGGAAAAACGCCTTCCCGCCCACGCCGCCGTCGTGCATTCAACGCACGACGCCGGCACCTCCTTTGTGCCCAAGGCACCTGGCGTGGACGTCTTCGCAGCCATGAAGGACAGGGCGGCCACCGCACTGTTCGAGCGAATGGGAGCGCGCTTCAACGACGCCGCCGTCACCGAGCAGGAACTGCGGAGCACCGCCAAGGATGAGCTCACCCGCATCATCGATGCAGAGCAGGTGCCGCTCAGCGCAGAGGAACGCGCCCGCCTGGTCCGCGACGTGGCTGACGACGTGCTGGGCTACGGTCCCCTGCAGCGCCTGCTGGACGACCCCGCCGTCACCGAGATCATGGTCAACCGGATGGACCAGATCTACGTCGAGCGGAAGGGCAAGCTGACACTTACCGAGTCGCGCTTCAGCTCAGAGGAACACCTCCGCAAAGTCATCGAACGGATCGTGTCCAAGGTGGGCCGCCGCATCGACGAGTCTTCCCCCCTTGTGGACGCACGTTTGGAAGACGGCTCCCGTGTCAACGCCGTCATCCCCCCGCTGGCCGTTGGCGGCTCCTCGCTGACCATCCGAAAGTTTTCCAAGACCCCGTTGACCGTCCGCAACCTCATTGACTTCGGCACGCTCACCCCGGAAATGGCGGAGCTGCTCAACGCCTGCGTCAAGGCCAAGCTCAACATCATCGTCTCCGGCGGCACGGGTACGGGCAAAACCACCCTCTTGAACGTGCTGTCCTCCTTCCTGCCGCACGATGAACGGATCGTCACCATCGAAGACGCCGTGGAACTGCAGATCCAGCAGGACCACGTGGTCCGGCTGGAAAGCCGGCCGCCCAACACCGAAGGCAAAGGCGAGGTGACCATCCGTGAGCTGCTCCGCAACTCCCTCCGTATGCGTCCGGACCGGATCGTGGTGGGCGAGGTCCGTGGCGGCGAATCGCTGGACATGCTGCAGGCAATGAACACCGGCCACGACGGCTCCCTGTCCACCGTGCACTCCAACTCGCCCCGCGACGCCGTTGCCCGCCTCGAAACCCTGGTGCTGATGGCCGGCATGGACCTTCCGCTGCGGGCCATCCGTGAACAGATCGCCTCCGCGGTGAACCTGATCGTGCAGATCTCCAGGCTCCGCGACGGGTCCCGCCGCATTACCCATGTCACCGAGGTCCAGGGGATGGAAGGCGACATCGTCACCCTCCAGGACGCGTTCGTCTTCGACTACTCCGCAGGCGTGGACGCCCAGGGCCGCTTCATGGGCAAGCCCGTAGCCACCGGCATCCGTCCCCGGTTCATCGACCGGTTCGAGGACCTTGGCATCCATGTCTCGCCGGGAGTTTTCGCCGGCCCGCTGTCACCGGGCGCGAAGCAGGGGCAACACTCATGATCATCGGCATTGGAGCCGTCATCCTGCTGGCGGCAATCTGCCTGCTCGGCGTCGCAGTCCTCCTGCCGGGTGCCCCCTCGGTGCCGCTGGACCGCCGTCGTCCCTTTGAACCCCAGCCGCCGTCCTCCCTGACGCGTCTGGCCCTCTCGGGGGTCAAGTCCTTCGAACGGCTGCTCGCCGGCCGGAACGTTAACCTCTTCTCCCGGGCGGAACTGGAGAACGCGGGGCTGCGGCTGAGCCAGGCGGAATTCTTCCTGCTGGTGGGGATCGGAGCGTGCGTGGGAATGCTGGTGGGCATTGTCACCGTGGGACCCCTGGCAGGGCTGCTCCTCGCGCTCCTGGCGCCGTTCGCCGGCAAGCTTGTCCTCGGGTTCCTGTCCGGCAAGCGCCGGGCTGCGTTCGACGGTCAGCTCGGCGATACCCTGCAACTGCTCTCCGGCGGCCTGCGCGCCGGACACAGCATCCTGCGCGCCATCGACGCCGCGGCCATGGAATCGCAAAAACCCACCTCGGAAGAGATGCGCCGCGTGATCACCGAGACCAGCCTGGGCCGCGACCTTCTGGCAGCACTGAACGACACCGCCGAACGGATGAAGAACGAGGACTTTGTGTGGATCTCGCAAGCCATCCAGATCAACCGTGAGGTGGGCGGCAACCTGGCCGAAGTGCTGGACCAGGTGAACGAGACCATCCGCGAGCGCGCGGAGATCAAGGGCCACATCAAGGCATTGGCCGCCGAAGGCAAGTTCTCGGCCTACATCCTCATCGCCATGCCGTTCGGCATCGTGGCGATGCTGCTGTCCGTCAGTCCCAACTACATGAATTCGATGTTTACCCACCCCCTGGGCTGGGTGATGATCGGTGCCTCGTTCGTCCTGATGACCATCGGTGCGCTGTGGATGCGCAAGATTATCGACCTGAAGTTCTGAGGAAGCCATGAACCTGACCGTCGTGCTTTCAATCCTGCTGGTCTGCCTGCCCCTGGCCGCATTAACCTGGTCCGTCCTGACCGTGGACAAGCAGGGCCGGATCGCCGCCGCCGAGTTGCTCTCGCGTGGTGCGCCGCCCACTGCCGCCGCCCCCGCCGGAACAGGGCCGGGACTCCTCGAGGCCTTGGGCAGGCGCCTGACTCCCCCCGCTTACGTCGCCTTCCTTGACCGGCTCCTGGCCCTGGCCGGGCGGCCTGCATCCATGCCGCTCGGAAAGGTGCTGGGGTCCAAGCTCGGACTTGGTGTGGCCGGCGCGGCCGTTGGCCTTTACCTGACCTCGATCGGCAGCTCACCGATAATGAAGCTGGCCGGACTCTTCGTCATGGTTCTTGGCTACTTCATCCCGGACCTCATGCTCTACAGCAAAGGGTCGGAACGGCAGAAGGCCATGCAGCTGGAACTTGCCAACACCCTGGACCAGATGCTCATTTCGGTGGAAGCCGGGCTGGGCTTCGAGGGCGCCATGGCACGGGCCGGTGAGAACGGCAAGGGCCCCCTTGCCGAGGAACTGGTGCGCACCCTGCAGGACATGCAGGTGGGGCGCAGCCGCCGGGAGTCCTACATCGCCCTGGCGGAGCGGACCAGCATTCCCGAACTGCGCAGCTTCGTGCAGGCCGTGGTGCAGGCCGACACGTATGGAATCGCCATCAGCCGGGTACTGCGCGTCCAGGCCAAGGTCATGCGCGTCAAGCGGCGCCAGCGGGCCGAGGAAAAGGCCATGAAACTGCCCGTTATGATCCTTTTCCCGCTGTTGTTCTTTATATTTCCGGTGCTCTTTATTGCCATTTTGGGACCGGCCGTCATAAATACCATCGCCACCTTTACTGGCCAGTAGGGTTGCTCAGCATGGCGGCAAGGTTGCCTCAAGGTTTACACAGAATCATCCGAAACAGGTCACTGAAGGATTTCCAGGAAGTAGCCTTGGACAATGCACAATCCCGATCCCGGCTCCAGCGGAAACAGCCCCGCTGCGGATTTGCCGCCGGCCGGGATCGCGCCGCCGTCCATTCCAGCCGCAGGTGCGGCCCATTCGCTGAAGGCGGCCTCTCTCTTGCCTCTCATTGATGCATCCGTGCTGGATGAACTCGACGACGAACTCGCAGGGTCCGGGCTGGCCCGGCGCTTCGCCCGGGATTACGCCGCCATGTGGGACACGCGCCTGGCTCGGCTCGGAACAGCAGTCGACAGCCAGGACGAGGCCTCAGCCCTTGACGCGGTAATCAGCCTCAAAATCAGTTCCGCAATGGTGGGCGGTATTCGGCTGGCCAAGCTCGCCGAGGTCCTCGAAGCCCTGATCCGGCAAGGCGACTTCGTCCAAGGGCGGGCCATGATGGCCGGCGTTGCCCATGACGGCGCGCGGACGGTGTCCGAGCTCCAGTCAACCTTCATCCTCGAGCAGGGGTAGCTGTCCGGTCAGGCGTCGTCGGGCCGCCGCGGCGCGAGCCTGTACCCCACCCCGCGGACCGTCTGCAGCCAGCGCGGCGCCAGCTGGTCCTCCTTGAGCTTGCGCCTCAGGTTTCCCACATGGACTTCGACGGCCCGCTCGTCCGCTTCGCTGATGTAGGTGTCATGGTCGTAGAACTCCCCGCGGACCGCCCGCACCAGGTCAGCCCTGGTACACACGGCGCCGCCACCTTTCAGCAGCACATGGAGCAGGTCGAATTCGCTGCGCGTCAGGCCCAGCGGCTCCCCCCTGACTTCCACGGTGCGCGTCCGGTGGTTCAGGCGAAGCCCGTTGTGCTGCAGGATTCCGGACTCGGCGGGCGCGGCGGCAGGAGCCGCTGCTTGGCCCCATGCGGCAGGAGCCGCTGCTTGGCCCCACGCGGCAGGTGACGGGCGCGGCCCGTTAACCTCCTGGCGTGGCCTGCGCATCATTGCCGCCACCCGGGCACGGAGCTCCCTGGGCCTGAACGGCTTGGCTATGTAGTCATCAGCCCCGGTGTTCAGGGCTGACAAGAGGTCCGGTTCCTCAGTCCTCCCCGTCAGCATCACCACGTAGGCGTTGCTGAAGGTCCGGATCCGCCGCAAGACCTCGAACCCGTCAATGTCCGGCAGTCCGATATCGAGAGTCACAACGTTGGCCTGCTTGCTGCGGACCACCTCTACCCCGGACCGCCCATCATCAGCTGTATGCACTTCAAAGCCCGCCTGGGTCAAAACACCTTCAAGGAGGTTCCGCACATCGGCGTCATCTTCGATGACCACAGCTACACCAAGATCGTCCATTGCTATCCCTGCGCCAGGCGGAGATGGCCCCCCATTGGCCCAGCGCCAATGCCATACCCGCTCCAACCATTTATACGCTACTAGTAAGCCCTGCTGATGACATCCGCAACAGCCCTAAAAATTGAAAAGTCAATTATTATGACAAGACATGTGCAATACGGGCGGAAAGGGGTACCTGCCCGGTATGGGAGCAGTAAAGAAGGCCTCCCGGGCACTTTGCTTTCCACAGGTAAAGGGGTACGAGTCAGAAACATGGCTGAGCCATTGTTCCACCGGGGACCCGGCCGCATCTTCCGCAGGCTGGGAACCCGCGCCCAAGTGGCGTTGTGCCAACTCCCCATCACGGTCATAGTGGCCATCATTGCCGTAGCCACACCCTTCGCCTGGCCCTCGCTCACGCACAGCCCCCTGTACCTGGCCGGCATTGCGTTGCACGCAATCCTGTTCCTCGCCTGTTTCCTGGTCCCCTGGGAACGCCTGACGCACCGGGCCTACCTGATCATCCCGGTACTGGACTTCGCGGCCATCGGGTTCCTCCGCAACGGTGCCGCACCGCTGCTGCCTGGCCTGGCCGTGCTGGTGGTCTTCCCGGTGATCTGGCTGTCCGCCTCAGGAATGCTGACCCGGACCAGCCTGGTGCTCAGCTTTGTGGGCCCTTTCCTGATCATGGTCCCGCCAACCGTGACCCACCTCCCGTCCGTCACGGCCTCGGACCTCACCACCGTGGTCCTCTTCCCCCTCATGATGCTCGCCGTTTCCCTGGCCATCCGCTTCGCGAGCGTGAACCTGCGGCTGCAGCAACGCGAACTCGCCGAAAAGGACCGGGAACTCCGTGAGCTGCTGGCCGCAAGCCGGGAACGGGAGAAGCTGCTGGAAACGGTGCTGGACGCCACCGACGTCGGCATAGCCGCCGTCGACCGCTCAGGCCACTTCCTGGTCTCCAACAGCCGGCAGCGCAACTTCCGCCGGGTCACAGGCGCCGACGACGAATTCCCCGGCCGGGGTCACCAGCTGATCTACGGCCAGGACCGGCGGACCCTGCTTCCACCGGACCGGCGGCCCATCAGCCGGGCGATGGCCGGGGAATCATTTGCCGACTACCTGGTGTGGGCGGGCGAGGGCCCGGAACAGCGGGCAGTCTCCACCGCGGCCCGTCCCCTGGTAAGCGAAGACGGCAAGCTCACCGGCGCCGTGGTGGTGTACAGCGATGTGACGGGCTGGGTCGAGTCGCTGGCGGCAAACCAGGACCTGGTGTCCAACGTGTCGCATGAATTCAAGAACCCGCTGAACTCGATTATCGGCAACGTGGACCTGGTTCTCGACGACGTCGCCGACCTGCCGCCGCACGCAGCCAAACGCCTGCTGGTGGTGCAGCGCAACGCGGAGCGGATGATCGACCTCGTGGCTGACCTGACGGCCTCGGCATCCACCACCATGAACGTCCACCCGAAACGGACCGACCTCGCCAGCCTGGTGGAGACCAGCCTCGGTTCTGCGCAGGCGTCGGCGCAGCGGTCCCACGTGGAGTTCGCCGCGGACGTCCCTTCACCGCTCTGGGCCTACGCGGATCCGCTCCGGATCGGCCAGGTACTGGACAACCTGGTGTCCAACGCCATCAAATACTCGCCCGACGGCGGCACGGTGAGCATCAGCGCCGAAGCGGACGCCCAGTGGGTCTCACTCAGCGTCAAGGACACCGGCATGGGGATGTCAGCGGAGGACGCCGCCAGGGTGTTCAACAGATTCTTCCGCGCCGAATCCGCACGTCAGGCCGCCATACCCGGTGCCGGGCTCGGCCTGTCCATCACCCGAATGATCGTGGAGCGGCATGGCGGCACCATCACGTGCCAGAGCGGCGAAGGCCAAGGCAGCACCTTCACGGTGACGTTGCCGGCCGAGGGCCCACCGCCGTCGTTCTAATGTTGGCGCAGGGCCCGTGTCTGTTCCGCGCGGGCCAGCAGTTCGTGGTCGGACGGGTACGCCACTTCCTCCAGCACCAGCGGATGCGGGGCGGCCAAAACTGACTTGGCGTCCCGTTTCTGCAGGAGCAACCGTTCGTGCAGCCAGCCCGGTTCCACGGTGCCCTCCCCCACGTAAAGGGCCGAACCCACCAAGGCCCGGACCATGTTGTGGCAGAACGCATCGGCCTGCACGGTGGCCACGATGACGCCGTCGTCACCGCGGGCGAACTCAAAGCGCTGCAGCTCCCTGATGGTGGTGGCACCTTCGCGCGGCTTGCAGAACGACAGGAAATTTTGCAGGCCCAGCAGCTGCGAGGCACCCTGGTTGAGCAGGCCAACATCCAGCGGATTCTTGTGCCACAGCGTGAAGTACCGTGCCAGCGGATCCCAGAGGGCTGGTCCGTCCGCGATCCGGTAGCTGTAGCGCCGCCAGAGGGCCGAGAAGCGGGCGTCGAAGCCCACAGGCGCCAACGCGATGTCATGGACTTCGACGGCGCCGTGGAGGTCGCCCAGGGCACGGTTCAGCGCGCCACGGAGCCGGCGCAGCAGGGCGACGGCGGGATCGAGTTCGTGCCCGCGCGGCAGTGCCAGCCATTCAGCTTCAGTGAGGTCCAGGTGGACCACCTGGCCGCGGGCGTGGACGCCGGCATCGGTGCGGCCGGCCACGGTGACCCGGACCGCGCGGCGCACCACCAGCTCGATCGCTTCCTCAAGGACTCCCTGGACCGTCCGCAGGCCCGGCTGCAACGCCCACCCGCTGAAGGGTCCGCCGTCGTACGAAAGATCAAGCCGGAGACGCAAAAACCCGCCGCCCCCTAAGACGGGGGCCGCGGGTTTTTGGTGGTTCACAGACCTAAGTCTATGCGAAGCAGGTCAGCGAATTACTTCGCGTCCTTCTCCTCGGCAGCCGGAGCTTCCTCAGCGGCCGGAGCCTCTTCGGTTGCGGCGTCCTCGGCAGCAGGTGCTTCTTCGGTTGCGGCAGCTTCCTCAGCGGCCGGAGCCTCTTCGGCAGCCGGAGCGGCAGCGGCAGCTTCCTTCTTGTCGGCGTCGCGCTTGGCGGCAGAGGTAGCCTCGGCTACGACGGCCTGCTTGGCGGAAACCGGCTCCAGGACCAGTTCGATGACAGCCATGGGAGCGTTGTCGCCCTTGCGGTTGCCGATCTTGGTGATGCGGGTGTAGCCGCCGTCACGGTTCTCCACTGCCTGGGCGATGTCGGTGAACAGCTCGTGGACGACGCCCTTGTTGCTGATCAGGCCAAGAACGCGGCGGCGGGAAGCGAGGTCGCCACGCTTGGCGAAGGTCACCAGGCGCTCTGCGTACGGCTTCAGGCGCTTGGCCTTGGTCACCGTGGTGGTGATCCGCTTGTGCTCGAACAGGGATGCTGCCAGGTTCGCGAGCATGAGGCGCTCGTGAGCCGGGCCGCCTCCGAGGCGCGGACCCTTAGTGGGGGTAGGCATAATTGTTTCTCCTCATGTGGAAGCCGTGGGCGGCACACCATGGTGCTGCCCGCGGCCAAGGTCTGGTTTAGAGTTCGTCGTCGCCGAAGGCGGCGTCGTCCTCTTCGATTGCTGCGGCGCGTGCTGCGAGGTCAAAACCGGGAGGCGAGTCCTTGAGGGACAGGCCCAGTTCAACCAGCTTTGCCTTGACCTCGTCAATGGACTTTGCACCGAAGTTGCGGATGTCCATCAGGTCGGCCTCGGAGCGGGCAACGAGTTCACCCACGGTGTGGATGCCCTCACGCTTGAGGCAGTTGTAGGAACGGACGGTGAGGTCCAGATCCTCGATCGGCAGTGCCATGTCGGCTGCCAGGGCAGCGTCGGTGGGCGACGGGCCGATCTCGATACCTTCAGCTGCGGTGTTCAGCTCACGGGCCAGACCGAACAGTTCCACCAGGGTGGTGCCTGCGGAAGCGACGGCATCGCGCGGGGCGATGGCCTGCTTGGTCTCGACGTCGACAATCAGCTTGTCGAAGTCGGTGCGCTGCTCAACACGGGTTGCTTCCACGCGGAAAGTAACCTTCAGGACCGGCGAGTAGATGGAGTCGACCGGGATACGGCCGATCTCTGCGTCGCCGGACTTGTTCTGAGCTGCCGAAACGTAGCCGCGGCCGCGCTCGATGGTCAGTTCGAGTTCGAACTTGCCCTTCGAGTTCAGCGTGGCGATGTGCAGATCCGGGTTGTGGAATTCGACGCCGGCCGGCGGAGCGATGTCCGCGGCGGTGACGACTCCGGGGCCCTGCTTGCGCAGGTAAGCCACGACGGGCTCGTCGTGCTCGGAGGAAACCGACAGGCTCTTGATGTTAAGGATGATCTCGGTGACATCTTCCTTGACACCCGGAACCGTGGTGAACTCGTGCAGCACACCATCGATCCGGATGCTGGTTACGGCAGCACCGGGGATGGAGGAGAGCAGGGTACGGCGGAGGGAGTTTCCGAGGGTGTAGCCGAAGCCCGGTTCCAGCGGTTCGATGATGAACCGCGAACGGTTTTCGGAGACTACCTCTTCGGAGAGGGTGGGGCGCTGTGCAATGAGCACTTAGGTTTCCTTTCGGCGAGCATCCGCTATATGACGCAACACAGGTGGTGGAAATTCGGTCTGAAGACTTAACGCGCTGGGCTTGCCCGGGCCATCACTGGTCCGGGCAAGCTCCTGCTGCGGAAAAGAATTAGACGCGGCGGCGCTTCGGCGGGCGGCAGCCGTTGTGCGCTGCGGGGGTGACGTCCTGGATGGAGCCAACCTCGAGGCCTGCGGCCTGCAGCGAACGGATTGCGGTTTCGCGCCCGGAACCCGGTCCCTTGACGAAAACGTCAACCTTGCGCATGCCGTGCTCCTGCGCACGCTTGGCAGCGGCTTCGGCAGCCATCTGGGCAGCGAACGGGGTGGACTTGCGCGAGCCCTTGAAGCCAACCTCGCCAGAGGAAGCCCAGGAAATAACAGCACCGGAGGGATCCGTGATGGAAACGATGGTGTTGTTAAAGGTGCTCTTGATGTGCGCCTGGCCAAGCGCGATATTCTTCTTGTCCTTCTTACGCGGCTTGCGAACCGCGCCACGAGTCTTCGGGGGCATTTTTTCTCCTACAGAAAGTTATTGGGGAAAGTCCGTAAATCCCGAGCGGGGATTTTAACGGGCCTTCTTCTTGCCGGCGACGGTACGCTTCGGGCCCTTGCGGGTACGTGCGTTGGTCTTCGTACGCTGACCGCGTACGGGCAGGCCCTTGCGGTGGCGCAGGCCTTCGTAGCTGCCGATTTCAACCTTGCGGCGGATATCTGCTGCTACTTCGCGGCGAAGGTCACCCTCAACCTTGTAGTTGCCTTCAATGTAGTCACGCAGCTCAACCAGCTGGGCGTCAGTCAGGTCCTTGACGCGAACGTCAGCGCTGATGCCCGTGGCAGCCAGGGTTTCGTGTGCACGGGTCTTGCCCACGCCGTAGATGTAAGTAAGCGCAATTTCCAGCCGCTTTTCGCGGGGAATGTCTACGCCAGCGAGACGAGCCATAGTGGCAGTACTCCTTGATAAACCGGAGGTCGTAGGCAGTACACCCGCACATTCCGTACGGCCCCAGCCTCCGACCGGGGGTTAGCTGTCCGGACTCTTTCGAGCTCAATGTTCCAGATCAGCTTGTGCTGCCTTTATTTACTTGCGTGGGTTAGCAACCCAGGATTTCCTTCAGGGAAGGAAATTAGCCCTGGCGCTGCTTGTGGCGCGGGTTCTCGCAGATCACCATGACCCGGCCGTTACGGCGGATCACTTTGCACTTTTCGCAGATCTGCTTGACGCTCGGCTTGACCTTCATGGCGTTCCTTTGCGTGTAACAGTTGGTCAGCTGGAGCAGCAGTCAGCATGCGCTGCAGCTGCCCAGCAATTTACTTGTAGCGGTAGACGATACGACCACGGGTGAGGTCGTACGGGCTCAGCTCCACCACTACGCGGTCCTCGGGGAGGATCCGGATGTAGTGCTGACGCATCTTTCCAGAGATGTGTGCCAGAACGATGTGCTTGTTGGTGAGCTCAACGCGAAACATCGCGTTAGGCAGCGCCTCGGTCACAACGCCTTCGATCTCAATGACCCCGTCCTTCTTGGCCATACCCTCCGCTAACTGTTGTTGCCGCAGCCCCGCCGGATTGCACCGGACATGACTACGAACGTTTTTGTTGGATCGATTGCCATCTCCAAGCCCAAAAGGGCGCGGCAGTCCAGACAACCAACAGACAACACTACGCCATCTGGCGGCGAAAGTTAAATCCAGCCATGCTAGCGCATCCGGTCGCCGTATGCACCATACGCACCCGCAGGAGTGGTCACGGCCTCCGCGCTGGCCACGCCGTCCAGGACGGCCAGGCGGACGACGTCGGCTGCCGCGCTTTGCAGCGAAATGAGGCTGGTTTGCCGGGCGGCTTCGTCCGTGCGGTCCAGCGCCAGGGCGCCGGACGCGAGGCAGAATACGGTATCCCCGTCGGCGAGGGTGTGGCTCGGATTCAGGGCCCGGGCAATCCCGGCGTGTGAGGCAGATGCCGTGCGCTTGCACTCCGCCGCATCCAGCACGGCATTGGTGGCCACGACGACCAGGGTGGTGTTCAACGGCGCCGGACGTCCCGGCTTGTCCTCCCGGTGATGGAGCCTGTCGGAATCCAGGGTTCGGTTCTCGACAAGCCCACCCACGGGGAGCCCGAGTGCGTTGACTATGGCCAGCGCACCCACAACTACGCCGTTCTCCAGCATGACCGATGCTGTTCCCACGCCACCTTTGAACTGTCCCCTGCCGATGAGGGCTCCGGTGCCGGCACCGACGTTGCCGCGCTCGACGTCGTGCCCCTCCGGTTGTGCCGACGCGGCGGCGGCTGCCGCGAAGCCCATGTCCGACGTCGGCCGTGCGGCGAAGTCGCCACCCCTGCCAAGGTCGAAGATCGCGGCTGCCGGAACGATGGGCACGACTCCCCCGGGCACGGCGAACCCGCGGCCGTTGGCCTCGCACCAGGCTTGGGCGCCGGCGGCGGCGGCAAGCCCGTAGGCGCTGCCACCGGCCAAGACCACCGCATCCACGGTGCTGACCAGCGTGGTGGGGTCGAGCGCATCCGTTTCGTGGGTGGCGGGGCCGCCGCCCTGGACGTCCACCGACCCCTTGGTGCCCGGCGGCGGCAGGACCACCGTGACTCCGGTCAGCCAGCCATCGCCGGTCCGCTGGTGGTGGCCTACCCGGATGCCCGGGACGTCTGCAATGGTTCCCATGCCCCTATTCTGCACGTCGCGGGCGCGCCCCTGCCGCAAGGGCAAACTTTATGCGAGACTGCATCCAACACAGCGTTAACGGGCGACGAAGCCTCGGATAACAGTCCTTCGAGAAGGGCAAATGCGGGCTTCAGCCCACTGACGGTCTGGTGTAGTTAGTCCCTAGATTCAGCCAGTGCCCGCCACGAGCAGGCTCCCGACCCGGGAGAGACACGCATGACCCGTCAACTCGCCCCGCATCCGTCCGCCAAGCCCAAGCGGCCGCCAGGACCCGCAGCGAAAATTCCGCACCGGCGGTGGACCGCAAGGAACCGCCGGGACTTCTTTGTTTTCCTTGCCATGGCGCTGCCCAACCTGGTGCTGATCGCCGTCTTCACCTACCGTCCGCTGATCAGCAACATGTACTACTCCACGCTGGACTGGACGCTGGGTTCCCCCACCGCCACCGTCGTGGGCCTGGCCAACTACGCCACCTTCTTCACCAGCAATGACGCCCCCAAGGTCCTGGGGACCACCGCCGTGTTCGCCGTGGTGACGGTGGGCGGATCCATGCTGCTGGGCCTGCTGGTGGCGGTGGCGCTGAACGGGAAGATCCGTGGCACCACGTTTGCCCGGTCCGCCGTGTTTGCGCCCTACGTGCTCTCCGGCGTGGGCGTAGGCCTGGTGTGGCTGTTCATCTTCGACCCCGGCTACGGCGTCCTCGCCTGGCTGCTGCGCGGCATCGGCCAGCAGAGCCCACAGTGGATCAACGACCCCCAGTTGTCGCTGGTCATGGTGATCCTGGTGTACGTCTGGAAGAACCTTGGCTATTGCGCCGTGGTGTACCTTGCCGGGCTGCAGTCCCTGCCGAAGGACGTCATGGAAGCTGCATCCCTCGACGGTGCGAACGGGTTCCGGCGTTTCCTGAGCATCTCGCTGCCGCTGTTGTCCCCCACCACGTTCTTCCTCCTCATCACCACCATGCTCAGCTCGTTGCAGGCCTTTGACCTCATCCGCATCATGACGCCGCTGGGCGCCGGCACCAGCACCCTGATCTACGAGGCCTACCTCCAAGCGTTCGGGGCGTACAACCGGGCCGGCTATTCGGCAGCCATTTCCGTGGTGCTGTTTGCCATCCTCCTGGTGATCACCGTGCTGCAGCTGCGCTTCGTGGAACGAAAGGTGCACTACTCGTGACGTCCCTATCACCGGTCAACTCGGACCCGGCGGCCCCGGCGGTGTCGACGCCGGATCCGGCCCTCCGCCCCGACCGCCCCTTTTCGCGCCGAAACCTTGTCCAGACGATTGTTGGCGGCTACCTGCCGCTGCTCATTGCCACGCTGGTGGTGTTCCTGCCCCTGCTCTGGATGGTCCTCAGCTCCTTCAAGTCCTCCGGGGAGATTGTCACCACGGACCTGAAGATCCTCCCGGAGAGCCTGAACCTGGAGAACTATCGGACCGCCATGACCACCGTCCCGTTTGGACAGTTCTTCCTGAACAGCACCATCGTTACCCTGGCGGGGGCCACCATCAAGGTGCTGCTCGCGATCCTGACGGCGTACGCGCTGGTCTTTGTCCGCTTCCCGTTCCGGAACTTCATCTTCCTGTTGATCCTGGTGGCCCTCATGGTGCCGCCGCAGGTTTCCATCCTGCCCAACTTCATCCTGATCGCCGGGATCGGCGGAAAGAACACCCTGTGGGGCATCATCCTGCCGGGCCTCGGCACCGCGTTCGGCACCTTCCTGCTGCGCCAACACTTCCGGACCCTGCCCGCCTCCATCCTGGAATCGGCGGAAATGGACGGGGCCGGGCACTGGCGCCGGCTGTGGCAGATCGTGGTTCCGGTCTCGGTCCCCTCCATCGCCACGGTGGCGCTGGTGACCATTGTGACCGAATGGAACGACTACATCTGGCCGCTGATCATCACGGACCGGCCGGAGACCATGACCCTCCCGGTGGGCCTGACGCTGTTGCAAAACAGTGAGAGCAACGCCGCCGGCTGGGGCGTGCTCATGGCCGGTGCCGTCCTGGTCATCGTGCCCATCCTGATCATCTTCGCGGCCCTGCAGCGCTACATCGTGGCGGGCCTCACCCAAGGCAGCGTGACCGGCTAAGCTGCCGGCCGCCGTCGAACTTCCACCTTCCACAAGGCAACAACCGAAAGGAACTCTCATGGCATTGCATCTGGACCGGAGGCATTTCCTGGGCCTGGCAGGGGCTACCGCCTCCGCGGCCGCCCTGGCAGCATGCGGCGGACCCTCAACCACCGGCGGCGGCCAGGCCACGTCCCAAGCGGCCGACATCGACTTCAGCGGGGTAAAGCCTGCGGCCAAGATCGACTTCTGGTCCAGCCACCCTGGCCAGTCCCAGGACGTCGAAAAGAGCCTGATCGACAAATTCCACGCCCAGAACCCGGACATCACGGTCAACCTGGTTACGGCCGGCGCCAACTATGAGGAGATCGCCCAGAAATTCCAGACCGCGCAGGCGGCCAAGTCGGGCCTCCCCGGCGTCGTGGTCCTGTCCGACGTCTGGTGGTTCCGCTATTACACCAACGGCAGCATCATCCCCGTCGACAGCCTCACCAAGCAGCTGGACATGAAGATGGACGATTTCCAGAAGTCCTTGGTGGACGACTACAAATACGACGGCAAGCAGTGGGCCCTCCCCTACGGCCGCTCAACGCCCCTGTTCTACTACAACAAGGATCACTTCGCCGCCGCGGGCCTGCCCGACCGCGCCCCCAAGACCTGGGACGAGTTCGGGGAATGGGCACCCAAGCTGAAGGCGAGCTCCGGCGCCCAGTACGCCTACATCTACCCGGCCCTGGCCGGCTATGCGGGGTGGACGCTGCAGAACATGCTGTGGGGCTGGGGCGGCGGCTGGTCCAACGAATGGGACATCACGTGCGACTCAACCGAGTCCGTGGCGGCGCTGCAGTGGGCCCAGGACTCGATCTACAAGGACAAGTGGGCGGGCGTCTCCTCCAAGGAAGCCGCTGACGATTTCTCCGCCGGCCTGACCTCCACCACTATTTCCTCCACCGGCTCGCTGCTGGGAATCCTGAAGTCCGCCAAGTTCAATGTGGGCGTAGGCTTCCTGCCGGGCGGCCCGAAGGCGCAGTCCAACGTATGCCCCACCGGCGGCGCCGGCCTGGGCATTCCGAGCGGGATCACCAAGGAGGAACAGCTGGCCGCGGGTACGTTCCTGAAGTTCATCACGCAGCCGGAGAGCACCGCGGAGTTCTCTGCCGCCACCGGCTACATGCCCACCCGCAAGTCTGCCGACATGACGGCGGTCCTGGCCAAGACGCCGCAGATCAAAACGGCAATGGACCAACTGGCCGTCACGAAGGTCCAGGACAACGCCCGGGTGTTCCTGCCGGGCGCAGACCAGGAGATGGCCAAGGCTGCCGCGAAGATCCTCACCCAGCAGGGCGAGGTCAAGTCCTCCATGACGGACCTGAAGAGCACCCTGCAGGGAATCTACGACCGGGATGTGAAGCCGAAGCTGAAGGCTTAGCGCTTTTCGACACGCGAAAGCCCTGGCGAACGCCGTTTTGGGTTCGCCAGGGCTTTTGTGTGTCGCTGAGGAAGACTCGCGTCGTACCGCTCTTGGCGGGTCGGGCTAAGGGATGGGGACGGGTGTGACGCCCAGCGGCACCAGGTGCTCCGCGCCGCCGTCGGGGGCCGAAAGCACCCAGATGCCCTTCTCGTGCACAGCAACCGAATGCTCCCACTGGCAGGACCGCTTGCCGTCGGTGGTGACCACGGTCCAGTCGTCCTCAAGAACCGCGGTGTCGATGCCGCCACGGACCAGCATGGGTTCGATGGCAAGGCACAGGCCCGGCTTGATCTTCGGTCCCCGGTGGTTGGTGCGGTAGTTCAACACGTCCGGGGCCATGTGCATCTCGGAGCCGATGCCGTGGCCAACGTAGTCCTCCAGGATGCCCAGGGGCTTGCCCGGAATGGAAGAGACGTAATCGTCGATGGCGGCACCGATATCGCCCACATGGCTTCCCGTAGCCAGCGCCGCGATGCCACGCCACATGGCTGCCTCGGTGACGTCGGAGAGCCGCAGGTCTTCCGGATCCGCTGTGCCCACGATCACGGACCGCGCGGAATCGGAGTGCCAACCGTTGACGATTGCCCCGCCGTCGATGGAAATAATGTCACCGTCCTGCAGGACCCGGCTGCCCGGGATACCGTGGACCACTTCCTCGTTCACGGACGTGCAGATGGCGGCCGGGAAGCCGTGGTAGCCCAGGAAGTTGGATTTCGCGCCCGCTTCGTTGAGGACCGCTGCAAAGACGTCGTCCAGGTGCTTGGTGGTGACGCCAGGCACCGCGGCGGCGACGGCGGCGTCCAGCGCGCGGCTGAGGACCAGTCCTGCTTCATGCATGGTGCGCATCTGGGCGTTGTTCTTGAATTCGATGCGGGGTTGGCCGAAGGCCATGGTGTGTCCTTTCAAATGGCTGAGGCTCCTCCCGGATTCCGGGAGGAGCCTCGATAACCGTGGCGCCTTGGGTCAGGCTGCCTGTGCGGCCTTGATGGCCTGCATCACGCGGTTGGTTACTTCGTCGATGGGACCGATCCCGTCCACCTGGGTCAGGATGCCACGCTCGGCATACTTCGCCACTACGGCCTCCGTCTGCTCGTGGTAGAGGTCAAGGCGGTGGCGGATGACGGCTTCGTTGTCGTCGCTCCGGCCCGTTTCCTTGGCCCGGCCCAGGAGGCGGTGAACCAGTTCCTCGTCGTCGGCCGTCAGCTGCAGCACCACGTCGAGCTTCTCGTCGCCGTCGGCGAGGATCTCGTCAAGATAGTCCACCTGCGCGGTGGTGCGCGGGTAGCCGTCCAGCAGGAAGCCGTTTTCGACGTCGGATTCGCCCAGCCGGTCGCGGACCATCTTGTTGGTCACGCTGTCCGGCACGAAGTCACCGTTGTCCATGTACTTCTTCGCCTCGATGCCGAGCGGGGTTTCGCCCTTCACGTTGGCGCGGAAGATGTCGCCGGTGGAGATGGCCACAACGCCAAGGCGTTCTGAAATCCGCTCCGCCTGCGTTCCTTTTCCGGAACCGGGAGGTCCAATAATCAGCATTCTCGTCATCGCAAAAGCCCTTCGTAGTGACGTTGTTGTAGCTGCGCATCAATTTGCTTGACGGTCTCCAGGCCAACGCCCACCATGATCAGGATCGAGGTGCCACCGAACGGGAAGTTCTGGTTTGCGTTGATCAGTACCAGTGCCACCAGTGGAATCAGTGCCACGAAACCCAGGTAGAGGGCGCCGGGCAGGGTGATTCGCGAGAGCACGTACTGCAGGTAGTCCGCGGTCGGCCGGCCGGCGCGGATACCTGGAATGAAGCCGCCGTACTTCTTCATGTTGTCCGAGACTTCTTCAGGGTTGAAGGTAATCGCGACGTAGAAGTAGGTGAAGAACACGATCAGGAGGAAGTAAACCGCCATGTAGATCGGGTGGTCACCGCGGGTCAGGTTGTTGTTGATCCATTCAACCCACGGCTGGAGCTGCTCGCCGTTTCGAGGCTGGTTGAACTGTGCGATCAGCCCTGGAATGTAAAGCATGGAGGAAGCGAAGATCACCGGAATGACGCCGGCCATGTTCACTTTGATGGGAATGTAGGTGCTGGTTCCGCCCACGGTCCGGCGGCCGATCATCCGCTTGGCGTACTGGACCGGAACGCGCCGCTGGGACTGTTCCACGAAGACCACCAGGGCAACCGTGAGAAGGCCCACCACCAGGACGAGGAAGAAAGTCCCCGGTCCCTGGGAGGTCCAGATCGCGCCGAGCGAGGTGGGGAACTGCGCTGCGATAGAGGTGAAGATCAGCAGCGACATGCCGTTGCCCACACCCTTTTCGGTGACGAGCTCGCCCATCCACATGATCAGGCCGGTGCCGGCCGTGAGGGTGATGATGATCAGGATGGTGGTGATGATGCTCGTGTCCGGGATCACCGGGAGCTGGCAGCCCGGCAGAAGCTGGCCGGAGCGGGCCAGGGACACCAAAGTGGTGGCGTTGAGCAGGCCCAGGGCGATGGTGAGGTAGCGGGTGTACTGGGTCAGCTTGGACTGGCCCGATGCGCCCTCGTCGTAGAGCTGCTGGAACCGGGGAATGACCACCCGGAGCAGCTGGACGATGATGCTGGCCGTGATGTACGGCATGATGCCCAGGGCGAAGATGGACACCTGGAGCAACGCGCCGCCGCTGAAAAGGTTGACGAGCTGGTACAGCCCGCCGGCAGTCTGACCGTTATGCAAGCATTGCTGGACATTCTGGTAGTTCACACCGGGCGAGGGAATGAAAGCACCCAAGCGGAAGATGGTGATGATTCCCAGCGTGAACAACAACTTGCGTCGCAGATCAGGCGTGCGAAAGGCCCGGCCAAATGCGCTAAGCAAGCGTCCTCCTGTGGTGTCAATAAGAGTGGGGTTGCGGAACTTGATAAATCCCGACATCCGAGTCTAACGGTTGGATGCGCGATGCGAACAATCCATCCCGGCCGGGGTGCGCCGGAAGGCAGGAAAAAATCGCCCGGCGGATATGAAAAACTCCCGGTATCCGGGGCCAAAGCCCGCGGATACCGGGAGTTCAACAGCTGGCGCCGTCCCTTTAGAGGGCGGTGGTGCTTCCGCCTGCTGCGGCAATCTTTTCTGCGGCGCTGGCCGAGAATGCGTGGGCGGTGACGTCAACCTTGACGGTGATGTCGCCGGTGCCCAGCACCTTGACGGGCTGGTTCTTGCGAACGGCACCCTTTTCGACCAGGTTCTCCACGGTGACTGCGCCACCTTCCGGGAACAGCTCGTTGAGCTTGTCCAGGTTTACAACCTGGAACTCAACCCGGAACGGGTTCTTGAAGCCGCGCAGCTTCGGCAGGCGCATGTGCAGCGGCAGCTGGCCGCCGGCAAAGCCAGCCTTCACCTGGTAACGGGCAGCCGTACCCTTGGTACCGCGGCCGGCGGTCTTACCCTTGGATGCCTCACCACGACCAACACGGGTCTTGGCGGTCTTGGCACCCGGAGCGGGACGCAGGTGGTGAACCTTCAGGGCGTTCTGCTTCTCAGCAGCCTGTGCCTTATCAGCAGTGTTCTCTGCCATTTACTTCGCCTCCTCTACCTTTACCAGGTGCGGAACCGTGTTGATCATCCCGACGGTCACGGCGTCGGCGGTGCGGACAACGGTGTGTCCGATCCGCTTCAGGCCGAGCGACCGCAGGGTGTCGCGCTGGTTCTGCTTGCCGCCAATGGCGGACTTGATCTGAGTGATCTCCAACTGAGCGTCGGAGGGGACCAGGTTCTTAGCCATGACTAGGCACCTGCCTTCGGGGCGAGAAGGGCCTTCACCAGTGCCTGGGGAGCAACCTCGTCCAGCGGCAGGCCGCGGCGTGCTGCCACGGATGCCGGCTCTTCGAGGCGCTTCAGGGCATCAACGGTCGCGTGAACGATGTTGATGGCGTTGGAGGAACCGAGCGACTTGGAGAGGATGTCGTGGATACCCACGCACTCCAGTACTGCACGGACCGGACCACCGGCGATAACACCGGTACCGGCGGAGGCCGGACGCAGCATTACGACGCCGGCAGCGGCTTCACCCTGAACACGGTGCGGGATGGTGCTGCCGACGCGGGGAACGCGGAAGAAGGACTTCTTGGCCTCTTCAACGCCCTTGGCGATAGCAGCGGGAACTTCCTTGGCCTTGCCGTAGCCGACGCCGACCATGCCGTTACCGTCACCAACGACCACCAGAGCGGTGAAGCTGAAGCGACGACCACCCTTGACGACCTTGGAAACGCGGTTGATGGTGACAACGCGCTCTACGAACTGGTTCTTTTCGGCTTCACGGCCACCGTCGCGGCCGCCACGGCCACCGCGGTCGCCGCGGCCCTGGCCACGGTCTCCACGCTCGCCGCGACGGGCGCCACCACGGCGGTCCTCGGCAGCGGGGGCAGTGGTCTCAGCAGCTGCGGCTTCGGGCGCCTTCTGATCTGCAGACACAGTGTCCTTTTCCTTGTTTGCTTCGGTCACAGTGACAGCCCACCTTCGCGTGCACCGTCGGCGACGGCGGCGATCCGGCCGTGGTACTTGTTACCACCACGGTCGAATACGACAGCCTCGACACCGGCAGCCTTTGCACGTTCGGCAACGAGCTCGCCGACGCGCTTGGCCTTGGCAGTCTTGTCACCGTCGAATGCACGAAGGTCAGCTTCCAGAGTGGACGCGCTTGCTACGGTCTGGCCAATGCTGTCATCGACAACCTGGACAAATACGTGGCGTGCGGAGCGGTTAACCACCAAACGGGGGCGGGCAGCCGTACCGGCAATGCGCTTGCGGATACGAAGCTGGCGGCGGCTGCGTGCAGCTGCCTTGCTCTTGTTCGTACGCTTCTTGTTAATGGCGATGGCCATGGTTACTTACCAGCCTTTCCGACCTTGCGGCGGATGACTTCGCCGGCGTAACGGATGCCCTTGCCCTTGTAGGGGTCAGGCTTGCGCAGCTTGCGAATGTTGGCAGCAACTTCGCCGACCTGCTGCTTGTTGATGCCTGAGACAGAGAGCTTGGTCGGACCCTCTACTGCAAAGGTGATGCCGGCCGGAGCGGAAACGCTGACCGGGTGGCTGAAGCCGAGAGCGAACTCAAGGTCAGATCCCTTGGCCTGAACGCGGTAACCGGTACCGACGATTTCAAGCTTCTTCTCGTAGCCTGCGGTGACGCCCTGGATCATGTTGGCGATCAGGGTGCGGGTCAGGCCGTGGAGTGAACGGGAGGCGCGCTCATCGTTCGGGCGGGTAACGGTCAGGGTGTTCTCGTCCAGGGCAACCTCGATGGGGCTGGCCACAGTGTGGCTAAGCTCCCCCTTGGAACCCTTGACGCTGACGACAGAGCCGTCAACCTTGACCTCAACGCCGGCAGGAACGGTGATGGGGAGACGTCCAATACGTGACATTATTCTCTTCCTTTCCCGTTACCAGACGTACGCGAGGACTTCGCCGCCCACGCCCTTCTTGCCGGCCTGCTTGTCAGTCAGGAGGCCGGAAGAGGTGGACAGGATTGCGATACCCAGGCCACCGAGCACGTGCGGGAGGTTGGTGGACTTCGCGTAAACGCGGAGACCCGGCTTGGAGATCCGGCGTACACCGGCGATGGAACGCTCGCGGTTCGGACCGAACTTGAGTTCGAGGGTCAACTTCTTGCCAACCTCTGCGTCCTCTTCCTTCCAGCCGGCGATGAAACCTTCGGCCTTGAGGATGTCGGCAACGCGTGCCTTGAGCTTGCTGTACGGCATAGTCACGGAGTCGTGGTACGCCGAGTTTGCGTTACGCAGGCGCGTAAGCATATCTGCGACAGGATCTGTCATTGTCATGTGGGCTCATGCCCTTCCTCATAACGGTTTCCGCCGTTCCGTCCCCTGGGGAGCGGAGCAGCCGGACCTTTTACGTAGTTAATTAAGCTTCGGTTTTGAACGGGAAACCAAGCGCCTTGAGCAGCGCACGGCCTTCGTCGTCGGTCTTCGCAGTGGTGACAACCGTGATGTCCATACCGCGGACGCGGTCGATCTTGTCCTGGTCGATTTCGTGGAACATAACCTGCTCGGTAAGACCGAAGGTGTAGTTGCCATTGCCATCGAACTGCTTGCCACTGAGGCCGCGGAAGTCGCGGATACGGGGCAGGGCCAGGCTGACCAGGCGGTCCACGAATTCCCACATGCGGTCGCCACGCAGGGTTGCGTGTGCACCGATGGGCATGCCTTCGCGCAGCTTGAACTGTGCGATCGACTTGCGGGCCTTGGTAACCTGCGGCTTCTGGCCGGTGATCTGGGTGAGGTCGCGGACAGCGCCGTCGATCAGCTTGGAGTCCTTGGCGGCATCTCCAACACCCATGTTCACAACAACCTTCACCAGACGGGGTACCTGGTTCACGTTCGAGTACTTGAATTCATCCTGCAGCGCAGCCTTGATGGATTCGGCGTACTTGGTCTTCAGACGAGGAACGATCTTCGTTGCCGGGGTCTCGATAGTCTCGGTCATTAGATGTCCTTCCCGGTGCTCTTGGACACGCGGATGCGGACGGTCTTCTTGACGCCGTTCTTCTCCACAGTGTCGAGGCGGAAGCCCACGCGGGTCGGCTTCTTGGTCGACGGGTCAACCAGGGCCACGTTGGAAACGTGAATCGGGGCCTCTACAACCTCGATGCCGCCGGTCTTGGTGCCGCGCTGCGACTGTCCAACCCGAGTGTGCTTGGTGACGCGGTTAACGCCCTCAACCAGCACGCGGTTGGTGTCGGTGAAAACGCGCAGAACCTTGCCCTGCTTGCCACGGTCGCCGCCGCGCTCAGCCTTGGCGCCAGTGATGACCTGAACCAGGTCACCCTTCTTGATCTTTGCAGCCATGGACTAGAGCACCTCCGGAGCCAGAGAAACGATCTTCATGAACTTCTTGTCACGCAGTTCACGACCAACCGGTCCGAAGATACGGGTACCGCGGGGGTCACCGTCGTTCTTCAGGATCACAGCTGCGTTCTCGTCAAACTTGATGTAGGAACCATCCGCACGGCGGCGTTCCTTCTTGGTACGGACGATAACGGCCTTGACCACATCGCCCTTCTTTACGTTGCCGCCCGGGATTGCATCCTTGACGGTGGCGACGATGACGTCGCCGATGCCTGCGTAGCGACGGCCGGATCCACCGAGAACGCGAATGGTAAGGATTTCCTTAGCACCCGTGTTGTCGGCGACCTTCAGTCGCGACTCCTGCTGAATCACTATTTACTCCTTGCGTCGCGCCGGTTCTCAGGCCGTGGTCTTGCTACGGAATGAGCCTTGCGGAACGGTTGATCGGGGTGTCTCTTGACCTGCCTGGATTTTGCCAGACCAGGCCTAAACGCCCGTGCCAGAAGCAGTTGCTCCCATCCGGTCCGGGACGGATCCCGGGCGCACAGGGGCACTATGCTGTGGCACGCTTGTTTACGAGGTTGATGACGGCGCACAGAAGGCGCCATACAAACTCAATATCCTAGCACGTTTTCCGCCAGTCCCCATATCACCCCTCGCATCCGCACCGCAAGACGGACGACGGCGTCACGCACGGCAGCCTTTCGGCCCACCCATGGTGCCTGTCCCCCGCCGGCCCAGGCGCCGGCGTCGTCCGCGGCGTCCGAAGGGTGCCTGGCGTGACACTGCCGGCCCTTTAAACGAGGAAGCCCCCACTCCCGGAAGGGAGCAGGGGCAACAGCTAAGCAGCAGGTGCTACTTGGCCTTCTCGAGGATTTCCACGAGCCGCCAGTTCTTGGTGGCGGACAGCGGACGGGTCTCGGCGATGACAACGAGGTCGCCGATACCGGCGGTGTTCTCTTCGTCGTGTGCCTTGACCTTGGAGGTACGGCGGATAACCTTGCCGTACAGGGCGTGCTTTACGCGGTCCTCAACCTCAACAACGATGGTCTTTTCCATCTTGTCGGAGACCACGTAGCCGCGACGCGTCTTGCGGTAACCGCGCTCCCCAGCCTTGGCGGCGGTAGCAGTTTCCGTCACGTTCTCGTCCTTTTCACTCACTTGGCATCCTCCTCGGTCTCAACCGTTTCAGCCTTTTCGGCCTTCTTGGTTGCAGCCTTCTTGGACTTCTTTTCTTCCTTGGCTTCCACAACCGGTGCGGCAACCTCGGCACGAATGCCCAGCTCGCGTTCGCGGAGAACGGTGTAGATGCGGGCAATGTCCTTCTTTACTGCACGCAGGCGACCGTGGTTCTCCAGCTGTCCGGTGGCGGACTGGAAGCGCAGGTTGAACAGCTCTTCCTTGGCCTTGCGGAGTTCTTCAACGAGACGCTCGTTGTCGAAACCGTCCAGCTGTGCGGGAGCCAGATCCTTGGATCCTACTGCCATTTCTACTCACCACCTTCGCGACGCACAATGCGTGCCTTCAACGGCAGCTTGTGGATTGCCAGGCGCAGGGCCTCGCGAGCTACCTCTTCATTGACACCGGAGAGTTCGAACAGAACCCGGCCCGGCTTGACGTTGGCGACCCACCATTCCGGCGAACCCTTACCGGAACCCATGCGGGTTTCGGCAGGCTTCTTGGTCAGGGGACGGTCCGGGTAGATGTTGATCCAGACCTTACCGCCACGCTTGATGTGGCGGGTCATCGCGATACGGGCAGATTCGATCTGGCGGTTGGTGACGTATGCCGGGCTCAGAGCCTGGATACCCCACTCACCGAACGAGACCTCGGTGCCGCCCGTTGCAGCGCCGGAACGACCCGGGTGGTGCTGCTTACGGTGCTTGACTCGACGTGGGATAAGCATTTAAGCCTGTCCTCCTTCTGCTGCTGCAGGTGCAGCTTCAGCTGCCGGAGCTTCAGCAGCAGGAGCTGCGTCAGCGGCCGGGCGGTCGTTGCGACGGCGGCGGTCACCGCGGTCGGCGCCACCCGGACGGCCGGGACGGTCGCCACGGTTGCCGCGGGACGGTGCCGAGGCAGCCTGGGCGGCCAGTTCCTTGGCAGTGACGTCGCCCTTGTAGATCCAGACCTTCACACCAATGCGGCCGAAGGTGGTCTTGGCTTCGTAGAAGCCGTAGTCGATGTTCGCGCGGAGGGTGTGCAGGGGCACACGGCCTTCGCGGTAGAACTCCGAGCGGGACATTTCAGCGCCACCGAGGCGGCCCGAGCAGGCGATACGGATGCCCTTGGCACCTGCACGCTGTGCGGACTGCATGGCCTTCTTCATCGCACGGCGGAATGCCACGCGGGAAGTCAGCTGCTCTGCAACGCCCTGGGCCACAAGCTGGGCTTCCATCTCGGGGTTCTTGACCTCGAGGATGTTCAGCTGGACCTGCTTGCCGGTGAGCTTCTCGAGCTCGCCGCGGATGCGGTCTGCTTCTGCTCCACGGCGGCCGATGACGATGCCGGGACGGGCCGTGTGGATATCCACGCGGACACGGTCACGGGTGCGCTCGATCTCGACCTTGGCGATACCGGCGCGCTCCATGCCCGTGGACATGAGCTGGCGGATGCGGATGTCTTCGCGAACGAAGTCCTTGTACCGCTGGCCGGCCTTGGTGCTGTCAGCGAACCAGTGCGATACGTGATCGGTGGTGATGCCGAGTCGGAACCCGTGCGGGTTTACTTTCTGTCCCACTTAGCGAGCCTCCTCTTTCTCCGGGGTAGCGACTACCACGGTGATGTGGCTGGTGCGCTTCTTGATCTGAAATGCACGACCCTGGGCACGCGGCTGGAACCGCTTCATGGTCGGGCCTTCATCAACAAACGCTTCGCTGATGATGAGGTCACCTTCGTCAAACGCCACGCCGTCGCGGTCCGCGAGGACCCGGGCGTTGGAGATTGCCGACTGAACTACCTTGAATACCGGCTCCGAAGCTGCCTGGGGGGCAAACTTCAGAATTGCCAGAGCCTCATTCGCTTGCAATCCACGAACAAGGTTGACGACGCGCCGGGCCTTCATAGGCGTTACGCGGATGTGGCGCGCAATTGCCTTGGCTTCCATTGCTTTCCTTCTCTCGTCTTTGACGTAAACGCAGGCGCCTAGCGGCGCTTGCCCTTACGGTCGTCCTTGACATGGCCGCGGAATGTCCGCGTGGGAGCGAATTCGCCGAGCTTGTGCCCGACCATCGACTCAGTGACAAACACCGGGATGTGCTTGCGTCCGTCGTGTACGGCGATCGTGTGCCCGAGCATGTCGGGGATGATCATCGAACGGCGGGACCAGGTCTTGATGACGTTCTTGGTGCCCTTTTCGTTTTCCCTGGCGACCTTCACAAAGAGGTGCTGGTCAACGAAAGGACCTTTTTTCAGGCTGCGTGGCATGTGTCCAGGCTCCTATCGCTTGTTCTTGCCAGTACGACGGCGACGCACAATAAGCTTGTCGCTCTCTTTGTTCGGGCGGCGGGTGCGGCCTTCACGCTTACCGTTCGGGTTGACGGGGTTACGTCCACCGGACGTCTTACCCTCACCACCACCGTGCGGGTGGTCAACCGGGTTCATGGCGACACCACGGACGGTCGGGCGGACGCCCTTCCACCGCATACGGCCGGCCTTGCCCCAGTTGATGTTCGACTGCTCGGCGTTGCCGACCTCGCCGACGGTTGCGCGGCAGCGCACGTCAACGTTGCGGATTTCGCCGGAAGGCAGGCGCAGCTGGGCGAAACGGCCTTCCTTGGCAACGAGCTGGATGGATGCACCGGCGGAGCGGCCCATCTTGGCGCCGCCGCCCGGGCGCAGTTCAACTGCGTGGATGACGGTACCCACCGGGATGTTGAGCAGGGGCAGGTTGTTACCGGGCTTGATGTCTGCACCGGCACCTGCCTCCACAACGTCACCCTGGGAGAGCTTGTTGGGGGCGATGATGTAACGCTTGGTGCCATCAACGTAGTGCAGGAGGGCGATGCGAGCCGTGCGGTTCGGATCGTACTCGATTTCGGCAACGCGGGCGTTGACGCCGTCCTTGTCGTGGCGACGGAAGTCGATCAGACGGTACTGGCGCTTGTGTCCACCACCCTTGTGGCGGGTGGTGATCTTACCGGTGTTGTTACGGCCGCCCTTCTTGGGCAGCGGACGTACCAACGACTTTTCCGGCGTCGACCGCGTGATTTCGATAAAGTCCGCTACGCTCGAGCCACGACGGCCCGGGGTAGTCGGCTTGTACTTACGGATTCCCATAATTTATTTCCTCGTTAAAGTGGTCTCCGCTACGCGAGCGGACCGCCGAAGATGTCGATGGTGCCTTCTTTGAGGGTGACAATCGCACGCTTGGTGTTCTTGCGGGTACCCCATCCGAATTTGGTGCGCTTGCGCTTACCGGCACGGTTGATGGTGTTGATCGATTCGACCTTGACGGAGAAGATCTTCTCCACGGCCAGCTTGATCTCGGTCTTGTTCGAACGGGGGTCCACCAGGAAGGTGTACTTGCCCTCGTCGATCAGGCCGTAGCTCTTTTCCGACACGACGGGTGCAAGCACGACGTCGCGGGGATCCTTGATGGTGGCTGCACTCACTTGGCATCCTCCTCGTTCTTAGCTGCCTTGGCGGCTACGAATGCTTCGTAGGCTGCCTTGGTGAAGACAACGTCATCGGAGACGAGAACGTCGTAGGTGTTCAGCTGGTCTGCGTACAGAACGTGAACGCCGGCGAGGTTGCGCACGGACAGTGCGGCAACGTCGTTGTCGCGCTCGATGACGACCAGCAGGTTCTTGCGGTCGGAAACACCGCGGAGCGTTGCCAGTGCGGTCTTGGCGGAAGGCTTGGTGCCTTCAACCAGTTCAGCGACAACGTGGATGCGTCCGTTGCGGGCCCGGTCGGAGAGTGCGCCGCGCAGTGCAGCAGCAATCATCTTCTTGGGGGTCCGCTGGCTGTAGTCACGCGGGGTGGGACCGTGGACAACGCCACCGCCGGTCATGTGGGGAGCACGGATGGAACCCTGACGGGCGCGGCCGGTGCCCTTCTGCTTGAACGGCTTGCGTCCTGCACCGGAAACTTCAGCGCGGGTCTTGGTCTTGTGGGTTCCCTGGCGGGCAGCAGCGAGCTGGGCAACGACAACCTGGTGCAGCAGCGGCACGTTGGTCTGAACGTCGAAGATCTCTGCAGGCAGGTCAACCTGGACAGTGTTAGCCATTGAACTAGGCTCCCTTCACGGCGGTACGTACGAGGACGACCTGGCCGCGGGCACCGGGAACGGCACCCTTGATCAGGAGCAGCGACTTCTCGACGTCAACCGCGTGAACGGTGAGGTTCAGCGTGGTGTGACGAACGGCGCCCATGCGGCCGGCCATTTTCATGCCCTTGAAGACGCGGCTCGGGGTGGATGCGCCACCGATTGAACCGGGCTTACGGTGGTTCTTGTGGGCACCGTGGGAAGCTCCAACGCCGTGGAAGCCGTGACGCTTCATAACACCGGCGAAGCCCTTACCCTTGGTGGTGCCGATGACGTCGATCTTCTGGCCGGCTTCGAAGACCTCTACGGAGAGCTCCTGGCCCAGCTCGTACTCGGCAGCATCTGCGGTACGGAGTTCGACGACGTGGCGGCGAGGCGTGACGCCTGCCTTTTCAAAGTGACCAGCCAGCGGCTTGGTGACCTTGCGGGGATCGATCTGGCCGTAGCCGATCTGGACGGCGACGTAGCCATCGGCCTCAGCGTTGCGCAGCTGGGTGATGACGTTCGAATCTGCCTGGACCACAGTGACGGGGATGAGCTTGTTGTTCTCGTCCCAGACCTGGGTCATGCCGAGCTTCGTGCCCAGCAGGCCCTTTACGTTACGGGTTGCGGTCATAGTTTCTCAGCACCTCCCTACAGCTTGATTTCGATGTTCACGTCAGCCGGCAGGTCGAGACGCATGAGCGAGTCGACGGCCTTCGGCGTGGGATCGATGATGTCGATAAGACGCTTGTGCGTGCGCATTTCAAAGTGCTCGCGGCTGTCCTTGTACTTGTGCGGAGAGCGGATCACGCAGTACACGTTCTTCTCCGTCGGCAGCGGCACGGGGCCGACTACCGTTGCGCCTGCGCGCGTGACCGTCTCAACGATCTTCCGTGCTGAAACGTCAATGACCTCGTGGTCGTATGACTTCAGCCGGATGCGGATTTTTTGTCCCGCCATGTCGCCTGACTCTCTTTCAGTCTGTGCTTCCCCGGTTTAGGGCTGCCCTGTTCACTTACCTGTTGTATGGCTGCCGAAGCATTTGAGGTCGTAACCACCATCCGCCGCACAAACTGAATCCGGATAAATCCGGGTTCCTCACCTTGCCGGCGTAACCGACCCCCGCGGTCGGGCGTGTCGCGCTGGGCGCGCATATGAATCCGCAGTTCCATGGGGGTGGGTTATGTTTGGTCTTCAGCTTGGACCCTGCACCCGGCATTATCCGGATCGGGACGCGAAGAAGCGCTTGAACAACTCATCTAGTATGCCGGAAAACCCTGCCAGATGCGAATCGCCGCTTTTCAGCCCCATGAACTGCCATTGCCGTGGACCGGAAGCCACTGGATGATAGGGGCATGACCATGGAAGGCACGGAATCGGTGACCGAACTGGCCGGGCGGGTGCCGCCGTCGTTCACCCTGGGTGTTGCGGCTGCGGCGTTCCAGATCGAAGGCTCCCTCAAGGCGGATGGCCGGGGACCCTCCGGGTGGGACGCCTTCGCCGAAAAGCCCGGGGCAATCCTGGACGGCCACTCCCCCGCCGTCGCCTGCGACCACTACAACAGGTTGCCCGAAGATGTGGCGCTGCTCAAGGAGCTCGGCGTTGGCTCGTACCGCTTCTCGCTCTCCTGGCCCCGCATCCAGCCCGACGGCCAGGGCAGCTTCAACGCCCAGGGACTGGATTTCTACGACCGGCTGATCGACGAACTCCTCGAGGCCGGCATCTCCCCCATGGCCACTCTCTACCACTGGGACACTCCTTTGCCGCTCGAGCACAGGGGCGGCTGGCTGAACCGGGACACGGCGCATCGCTTCGCCGAGTACGCCAGGGCGGCCGGCGAGCGGTTCGGGGACCGGGTGCCGCAGTGGGTCACCCTCAATGAGCCCGTATCGGTAACCCTGAACGGCTATGCCTTAGGGGTGCATGCACCTGGACGCCGCCTGATGTTCGATGCCTTGCCCGCCATCCACAACCAGCTCCTGGCGCACGGGTTGGGGGTCCAGGCGCTGCGGGCCGCCGGAGTTGTTGGCGGCATCGGCCTGACGAACCTGCACTCACCGGTCAGGCCAGCGTCCCGGAAGATCGGCGACCGGATGGTCGCCCACCTGTACGACCTGCTGATGAACCGGCTGTATGCCGACCCCGTCCTGCTGGGCCGCTACCCGTCCCTGCCGTTGTATGCCAGGCCGTGGTTGCGTTCCATCGGCAGGATCTCCGACGCAGACCTGAAGACCATCCACCAGCCGCTGGATTTCTATGGGCTCAACTACTATTTCCCGGTCAAGGTGGCGCTGGGGCCCGGCATTACGCCCCTGCCGGCGGACATGCACCAGGAACTGGCGAAGCTTCCCTTCCACGAAGTGGGGTATCCGGAGTACGGCAGCACCGGTTTCGGCTGGCCGGTGGCACCACACCACTTGGGGATCCTGCTGCAGGAAATGCGGGACCGTTACGGTGACGCCCTGCCGCCGGTGTACATCACCGAGGGCGGGGCCAGCTTCCCCGAGCCCGACCGCGTGTCCGAGACTTTGGACGACGCCGACCGGGTGGACTACTTGGCGACGCACCTGGGAACTGCGCTGGAGGCCACGGCGCCCGGCGGTATTGCGGAGGGCGTGAACCTGCGCGGCTACTACGTGTGGACCCTGATGGACAACTTCGAGTGGGCAGCCGGCTACTCGCAGCGCTTCGGCCTGGTTCATGTGGACTTTGAGACCCTTGAACGGACCCCCAAGAAGTCCTTCTACTGGTACCAGGCCCTCTCGCGGGCCCGGGCACGCCGGGACAGCTAGCGCAGGGCTGCCGGCGCCGGCTCAGCTATGTCCGGACACCGTGAGGACGATCAGGACACAGTTCAGTCCGACGATCAGCGCGGCACTGGTCCAACCGGCAAGCCGCAGCGGCTTGGAATCCACATGGATGCCCATCACTTCGCGGCTGCCGGTGAGCCGGATCAGGGGGATCAGCGCGAATGGAATCCCGAAGCTGAGGAGCACCTGGCTCAAGACGAGGGCAAGCGTCGGCTCTATCCCGGCACCCAGGACCACCAGCGCAGGGATCAAGGTGATGATCCGCCGGACCAGGAGGGGCACCCTCACCTTCAGGAGGCCGCCCATGATCGTGGCTCCGGCGTAGCAGCCAACCGAGGTGGAGGCCAGGCCGGAGGCAAGGAGGCCTACGGCAAAGACGACGCCGATCACCGGCCCGAGTGCCGACGTCACAGCAGCATGCGCCCCGGCAATGGTATCGGTTCCTTCCACCCCCCGGAGGCTGGTGGCGGCCAGCAGCAGCATGGCGATATTGACGATTCCGGCAAGAAGCAGGGCACCGGCGACGTCAACGCGCGTTGCCCGGATGAGCCTGGACCGGACCCCGGGATCAGGCGAGAAGCCATGGCGGTCCCGCGCCAGGGCCGAGTGCAGGTAGATCGCGTGCGGCATGACCGTTGCCCCGAGCATGCTGGCGGCCAGCAGAACCGTGTCTGTCCCCTCGAACCGCGGGACAAGGCCGGCCAGCGCACCGCCCGCGTCAGGCGGGCTGACGAACAGGCCCGAGACGAACCCCACCGCTATCACGCCCAGGAGCGTCAGGATGGCGATCTCGAAGGACTTCTGGCTGCGGTGCGATTGAAGGGCCAGCAACAGCATGGAGGCAACACCAATGATGAATCCACCGGCCAGCAGGGGCACTCCGAAAAGGAGGTTCAGCGCCACAGCGCCACCGATCACTTCGGCCATGTCCGTAGCCCCGGCCACAAGCTCTGCCTGGGCCCAGTAGGCGCGGCGGCGCCGGGTACCCAGGCGCTTGCCCAGGATTTCCGGCAGGCTCATGCCGGTGGCGAGACCAAGCTTCGCGGATTGGTACTGGATCAGCACCGCCATGGCGTTGGCGGCCACGAGCACCCACACCAGCAGGTACCCAAAGTTGGCCCCGGCCGTCAGGTTTGCGGCCACATTGCCCGGGTCCACGTACGCGATGGCCGCCACAAAGGCGGGTCCGAGCAGCAGGAGCCGGGACCAGGCCTTGGGGCCTACAGGTCCGGCCGTCAGTGTGGGAGCAGCCATTACGTGTCCTCATCGTTGCGGGCATCTACAAGACGAGGATAGCGCGAATTTAGGTATACCGAAAAGAAGGACTACGGTGTACCAGCGAATCTGCTCAGCACGGTGTTACTGGTTCTTGTTGGACCTGTTGATCCGTTTGGCGCGATCGATCTCGTGCCGGAAATACCTTTTGGCCCAATACGCCCCGGCGACGACGACAACCGCGATGATCAGGAAAATAAGCCACCCCATGATGGACTCCTTTCAGTGCTGAAACAGTATCAGGGCGCGTTCCCGGCCTTGTCCTCACCAGCGTTGCCACGGTTGAGGCGCCAGACCGCAAAAGCAATAAGGCCGACGGCCACCACGGTCAGGAGCGCAAACGTGTACTGCCGCATTGCCCAAAGGACGCAGACGGCAATCCCCGCGGCGCCCCACCTGACAAAGAGCCTGTCACCAAGGACCAGCCCGGCGACCAGAAGCACGGCGAGCCAGACCAGTACCCACAACTGCTGTGAGGCTTCACCCCCGAACACCGTGCCCGCCCCTGACAGGCTGAGCAGCGCCGCGGCGGCACACACATAGCGCCGGCCGATGGTGCGACTGTTCGCCAGGTATCGCAGGCCAGCCAGCACGGAGGCCAGCAGCATGTACCACTGCGCCACCCAGAAGGGGTCCGCGTGGGAATCGGCTGGCCACGGCAGGAGTCCTTGGACCGCGCTGAACTCGAACAGGGCGGCCCGCTGGACAGCAGCCACGATCGCGAATGCCGCCAGCTCCGCTGCAGGCCGGCGCATGCGGGGTGTCGCTTCGGCGACACCAACAGCGGCGGCGGCAACGAGGACGCCCACACCGGTCCAGGAAGTTCCATCACGGTAGAGGCCCGCAAGCGCTGCCAGGAGAAGGCCGGCAAAAGCGCCGCCGGCCAAGGACCAGCGCCGGAACGGATCATCCGTTAGGGCCCTGGACCGTGCCCGGCGCACGGCGTAGAGCCCCGCTGCCGCCACGCCTGGCCCTGCCAGCCATGGCAGGTACTGTGCCCACTCCCCCGGGCCATTGCCCTCGGATTCTCCCAGCCAGGCGGCCGCCAGCATGAAGGCTCCGCCGAGCACGGCGGCCGCAGCCGGCGGATAAAGGAGCGGCCTCGCTTCCACATGGGACGCCGTCAGCAGGACCGTCGCAACGGCAAGCACGGAAGCGCCCGGAACCCAGTGGGAAGCCTGGGGCGACACAGCCAACGCCGCAGCGGTGAACGTTCCTGCTGCGGCGAGCCACAGGCGGCGCTCCGGGCCCGTAGAGACACTGCGGCGCTGCCACTCCGGACCGGCGGCGGCTGCCGCAAGGCCCAGGAGCAGAAGCACAACGGCTGTCCCGGTGAAGCTGAAGGCAGCCACGTCCCCGAAAGCAACCACCGGGCTGAGGGACAATACGCCGAAGAGCAGCCCGTAAACGCCGAAGTACAGCGCACCCCGGGCAACGAACAGCCTGCGGGCCACGGCGGCCGACACCACCAGCAGCCCGAGCTCTAGAAGCAACACCCAACGGCCCGCGCCGTCCACCCCGGTTCCACCGCCCGGCAGCGGAGCACCAAGGGTCGGGCCAAGCCGCAACGCCCCGTGCTGCACGGCGTACACCAAGGGCAGCAGAGCCTGGCCTGCAAGGGTGATCCACACGGCGGCCTGCTGGAAGGGCACGGCAGCGAGCCGGAAACGCATCAACCAGCGAATGACATGCTGGGCAGCAAGGACGAGCGCAAACGTCACGGAAACAGCGGTGGGTGACGCCGTCACGTCGTCGCTGAGCACCAAGGCAAGGACGGCAGTCAGGACGCGCGCGGCAACGAAGTACCACCCTTTGCTCCGAGGCCGGGGCACCGCTGCCACCATGACGCCGGCAAACACCGCGAAGACACCCAGCAGAACCTCCATTGCCCGGGCATTTCCGAGCGACAGGCCCGCGAGAACAATGAAGGACACAGGGGCAAAGACTCCAGCGGCCGGCTCCGTCCGCAAGACGTAGGCAGTCAGTGCGGCGGAAACTGCAGCTCCGGACACGCCAGCAAGGTGCTGCCAGCTCCCGGATGCCTGGAGCGCCAGGACGGCACAGGCGGCGAGCTGCAGCACGATGACACCGGCAGCATCGAAAACTACGCCCGACGGGGCCCGTCGCAGGATCTTCGCGCCCAACGGCAGGGACATCTGGGCAAAGAGGGCGGCGACGAGAACGGTGGCCGGATGCAGCGCCTCCCCTCCGACAACGAAGCTGCCGGTGCTGTGCTGCAACTGGGAGGACGCCGTCAACACCAAAACGGTCCCTGTCGCCCGGGCGACCCACCAATAAGCCCACCGGTGCCCCAGCGCCGGGAGCCTGGACGCAGAAGCCACCAGGTACGCCAGCAGCAGCAAGAGGACCACATTCCCGGCCCCCTCCGTCAGCCTGCCAAACGCGAACGCCGCAAGCATCGCGCCCACCACCGGCGCCAGTACCTCTCCGGCGCCGGGCCGCCAGTTGCGCCAGTCCGCAGGTTTGCCGGTCAACAAGAAGCCGGTCACGAGAGCAGCCGTGAGCAGGATCAGCGCTGACGCCCACACCAGCCCCTGGGACCCGAGGCCCGCGACTGACGAGAGGCTGGCGATGCTCCCGAGGCCGAGGAGCGTGAAGCCGACCAGGCTCATGCTGGGCGCCAGGGCCCTTATTCCGAAACGCTGCATCGCCGCAGAGAGAAGTTGCTGCACAGCCGCCGCGATCAGCAACGTGAACCACACGGCCCGGTTCTGCCCGGCGCCTTCGGTCAGGGCTGCTGCCAGCGCAGGAGCCAGCACCGTACAGGCCAGGCGCGCGTTGAGCACCATGCGGTGCCGCAGTGCCCCGTCCGCCACGTAGGCCCGGACTGCCCAAAAGACGCAGGCCAGGAACACCATCAGCGCAAACACGCCCTCACCGAGGTGATGGCTGACGAGGGCTGCCAGCAACAGTGCCGGGAGTGGCGCGATCTCCGCGCGGCCGCGAAGCCTGGCAGCCAGCGCGAAGCCTGTGGCAAGGCTCAGTAGGACTGGAAGCCACAGTGGCACCGGACTTGCAGATATCCTGGCCGGGAGGAAGAAGCCCGCGACGACGACGTCCAGCGCGTAGCCGGCCGTGGCCGCAAACTGGATGCCGAACGTGACGAACGCGTCACGCCGCCAGCGTGCCGTGCCCGCCTGCGGGCCGGCGTCGACCGTCCGTTGGTGCCCGCCGGACCCGCTTGCTGCCCGCGTGATCCAGCCTTCAAGGTGTCCGCCCATGAATGCCACTGCCACTGCCTGGGCGCCGACCACAACGGCAAGGGTGAACAGGGCGACCGTCCCGCGTCCTGACACGTGCCAGATCCCCACCGTGGCCGCGATTGTCAGAGCCACCCTCGCGGCCCTGAAATACGCCACCCGCAGACCAGCCGTCGTCACTGCAAACACGGCGAAGTATGCCCCGCAGGCGCCGACGACCAGCGCATACTCGGCCTTGGTCAATCCCGGGCCACCGGGCAGGAACGGCGATAGCGTGGCCGCAACCGCGACACTTGGCACCACATAGGGGTGCAGTGCGGCAAGCGGCCCGGCGAAAATAGGCGGCAGCCAAGACGGGCGCCGATGCGACAACAACGTGAAGGCCACGGCCACGCTGATCATGGCCGCGAAATACCAAACGAGTGCTCCTCCGAGGACAGCAACCCCCGACCACGCCGTCGACACCACAAACGTCAACGAGAGGTAGGTCAGGACTTTACTGTCCAGCCTGATGGCGGCCGCCACATAGGCAGCGGTCCCCAGCAGGGACGTCAGCAACCAGGTTGCCGGCCCGTTGTGCCAGGCAAAGTTGTACAGTGCCAGGCCCGAAACCGGCACCAGCGCCAGCCCGGTGCCGGTGAAGGCAACGGCGGCCGGCCTCAACCGGGCGATCTTTGCATGCAGCCCGAAGCCCAGACAGTAGAAAGTTGCGGTGACGGCTCCAACACCGGCGAAGCGCAGCATCGGGGGCAAACTGCTCCCGACGAAGAGTGCCGCAGCCGCCACCAGGAGCATGCTTGCGACGTAGAGCGTGATGTTGATGTTCTGCCGGTCCCGGCGTTCCCGGCGCGCCTGGCGCTCGGCCGGCGTGACGGCACGCGGCACGGCACGGGCACCCGATGGGACTGGCGCGGGGGGCCGCGGCGGTACCGCCCGTCCGGGGCCGGAGACGATTCCCAACCGGTCGGCGTCGGCCTGCCGGGTCAGTGCGGAGGATGCCGGCGCGGGCTGCCCGAAAGCGGCTGCCGCAGCGAGCGTCCCGGCAACTGGCGGAAGCACAGGAGGAGCCGCGGCCACAGAGACGCGCGCCGGGTTCACTTCCTGCGCCGCGGGTTGGTCCGCACTGGCCGGACGCCGCATTTGGTCTACTTGAGCCATGGCGTCCAGCCACCCCTGCAGATGACCGGCGCGGTACCCTGCGGCATACGACTCGTCCCTCATGTCGGGCCTTCTTCCATAAGACAACGATCCCCATTTATTTATCCAACGAATGGATAAATGGTAGCAAAAGAAAACCCCGCTGCACTGGGCAGCGGGGTTTCCTGTGGATTACCGAATCAAGGATTCGGATGGTCCGTGATCAGCAGAAACTACTTGATGATCTTGGTAACACGTCCCGAACCAACGGTGCGGCCGCCTTCACGGATTGCGAAGCCGAGGCCCTCTTCCATTGCGATGGGCTGGATGAGCGCAACGGTCATCTCAGTGTTGTCGCCGGGCATAACCATTTCCGTGCCCTCGGGCAGGGTGATAACGCCGGTTACGTCCGTGGTGCGGAAGTAGAACTGCGGGCGGTAGTTGGAGTAGAACGGGTTGTGACGTCCGCCTTCGTCCTTGGAGAGGATGTAGACGTTGGCTTCGAAGTCGGTGTGCGGGGTGATGGAACCCGGCTTGACGACAACCTGGCCACGCTCGACATCGTCGCGCTTCAGACCGCGGAGCAGGAGGCCACAGTTCTCGCCGGCCCATGCTTCGTCGAGCTGCTTGTGGAACATCTCGATACCGGTAACCGTGGTCTTCTGGACCGGGCGGATGCCGACGATCTCGACCTCGGAGTTGATGGCGAGGGTTCCACGCTCGGCGCGGCCCGTAACAACGGTGCCACGACCGGTGATGGTGAAGACGTCTTCGATCGGCATCAGGAACGGCTTGTCGCGGTCACGTACGGGGTCCGGAACGGACTCGTCGACTGCAGCCATCAGGTCCTCAACGGACTTGACCCACTCGGGGTCGCCTTCCAGGGCCTTCAGGCCGGAGACGCGGACAACCGGAGCGTTGTCGCCATCGAAGCCCTGCGAGCTCAGGAGCTCGCGAACTTCCATTTCGACGAGGTCGAGGAGCTCTTCGTCGTCAACCATGTCGGCCTTGTTCAGCGCGACCAGCAGGTAGGGAACACCAACCTGGCGGGCCAGCAGAACGTGCTCGCGGGTCTGAGCCATCGGGCCGTCGGTAGCGGCAACCACGAGGATTGCGCCGTCCATCTGGGCAGCACCGGTGATCATGTTCTTGATGTAGTCAGCGTGGCCGGGGGCGTCAACGTGTGCGTAGTGACGCTTCTCGGTCTGGTACTCCACGTGGGAGATGTTGATGGTAATACCGCGCTGACGCTCTTCGGGTGCAGAGTCGATCGACGCGAAGTCACGCTTCTCGTTGAGAGTCGGGTACTTGTCGTACAGCACCTTGGAAATGGCGGCCGTCAGCGTCGTCTTACCGTGGTCAACGTGACCAATGGTGCCGATGTTGACGTGCGGCTTAGTCCGCTCGAACTTTGCCTTTGCCACAGGTTCCTCCTAGAACGTTTTCAAATGACATACCCTCCTGCCGCTCTTGTCGCGGCAGAAACTCAGGTAAGTCTACTTGGGGGGCTTTGGATTGGTGAAATTGCAGATTCAGGAACTAATACTAGTCCCTAGAGCCTGTTCGTGCAGATGGCCGGGAACCGGCTTGACCGGACGAATCCGACCGTGCCCCGGCCACCTGCACCGGCTGTGCTTTCCGTAACCGGCAAGCGCACCCGAGTTTTTCGCTGCGAAAAGTCCGAAGGACTACTCGCCGCGGGTCTTCTGGATGATCTCGTCGGCAACTGCCTTCGGGACCTCGGCGTAGCTGTTGAACGTCATGGAGTACACAGCACGGCCCTGGGTCTTCGAGCGCAGGTCACCGATGTAGCCGAACATGCCGGACAGCGGAACGTGCGCACGGATGACCTTGACGCCCTGTGCATCTTCCATGGACTGCATCTGGCCACGGCGGGAGTTGAGGTCACCGATAACTTCACCCATGTATTCCTCAGGGGTGCGGACCTCGACATCCATCAGCGGTTCAAGCAGAACCGGGTTCGCCTTGCGCGCAGCTTCCTTGAAAGCCATGCGGCCGGCGATCTTGAACGCCATTTCCGAAGAGTCAACATCGTGGTACGCGCCGTCAATCAGCGTGGCCTTGATGCCGACAACCGGGTAGCCGGCCAGGACGCCGTCGTTCAGCGCATCCTGGATGCCCGCGTCAACGGACGGGATGTACTCGCGGGGAACGCGGCCACCGGTGACCTTGTTCTCAAACTCGTACAGCTCGCCCTCGGCGGTGTCCAGCGGCTCGATCGCGATCTGGATCTTTGCGAACTGGCCCGAACCACCGGTCTGCTTCTTGTGCGTGTAGTCGTGGCGTTCGACGGCGCGCTTGATGGTTTCGCGGTAAGCAACCTGGGGCTTGCCCACGTTGGCTTCGACCTTGAATTCGCGGCGCATGCGGTCCACCAGGATGTCCAGGTGGAGCTCGCCCATGCCGGCGATGATGGTCTGGCCGGTGTCTTCGTTGAGGGACACCTGGAAGGTGGGGTCCTCAGCGGAGAGCTTCTGGATGGCCGTGGAGAGCTTCTCCTGGTCACCCTTGGTGTTCGGCTCGATGGCAACCGAGATCACGGGCTCCGGGAAGCTCATGGACTCGAGCACGATCTGGTTGTTGGCATCGCACAGGGTGTCGCCCGTGGTGGTGTCCTTCAGACCGATGGCTGCATAGATGTGGCCGGCGGTAGCACCCTCGACGGGCATTTCCTTGTTGGCGTGCATCTGGAACAGCTTGCCGATGCGCTCCTTCTTGCCCTTGGTGGAGTTGACCACCTGGGCGCCTGCTTCCACGTGACCGGAGTACACGCGGATGAAGGTGAGCTGGCCGAAGAAGGGGTGGGCCGCAATCTTGAAGGCCAGAGCCGAGAAGGGCTCTTCCGAGGAAGGCTTGCGGGTCAGTTCCTTCTCTTCGTCGCGAGGATCGTGGCCGACCATCGGGGGGACGTCGAGCGGGTTCGGCAGGTAGTCCACCACGGCATCGAGCATCGGCTGGACGCCGCGGTTCTTGAAGGCGGAGCCACAGAAGATCGGGTACAGCTCGGAGTTGATGGTCATCTTGCGGATGCCGGCCTTGAGCTCGTCGATCGAGATCTCTTCGCCCTCGAGGTACTTCTCCATGAGTTCCTCAGAGGACTCGGCGACCGTCTCAACGAGGTTCGCGCGGTACTCTTCAGCCTTTTCCTGCAGGTCGGCAGGGATCTCGCGGATTTCGTACTTGGCACCCATGGTCACGTCGCCCTTGGCGTCGCCCGGCCAAACCAGGGCACGCATGTAAAGCAGGTCGACGACGCCGATGAAGTCGTTCTCGGCACCGATGGGCAGCTGCATGACCAGCGGCTTGGCACCGAGGCGGCTGATGATGGTGTCTACGGTGAAGTAGAAGTCAGCACCGAGCTTGTCCATCTTGTTGACGAAGCAAATACGCGGAACGTTGTACTTGTCAGCCTGGCGCCAAACGGTTTCCGACTGCGGCTCAACGCCTTCCTTGCCATCGAAGACGGCAACTGCACCGTCGAGGACGCGCAGGGAGCGCTCAACCTCAACCGTGAAGTCAACGTGGCCGGGGGTGTCGATGATGTTGATCTGGTTGTTCTCCCAGAAGCAGGTCACGGCGGCAGACGTGATGGTGATGCCGCGTTCCTTTTCCTGTTCCATCCAGTCAGTGGTCGAAGCGCCGTCGTGCGTTTCGCCGATCTTGTGGTTCACACCCGTGTAGAACAGGATGCGCTCGGTTGTGGTGGTCTTGCCGGCATCAATGTGGGCCATGATGCCGATGTTGCGGACCTTACTAAGGTCGGTAAGCACGTCCTGTGCCACGGGGTCTCCTTTTGGGATGGACTACACGTTCGCCGCCGGCTCTGTTGAGCCGGCGGCGGCCGGGGAGTATTACCAGCGGTAGTGTGCGAAGGCCTTGTTGGACTCGGCCATCTTGTGGGTGTCTTCGCGACGCTTCACAGCGGCACCGAGACCGTTGGACGCATCCAGGATTTCGTTCTGGAGGCGCTCGGTCATCGTCTTTTCACGGCGGGCCTTGGAGTAGCCAACCAGCCAGCGCAGGGCGAGTGCGGTGGAGCGGCCCGGCTTGACCTCAACCGGGACCTGGTAGGTGGCGCCACCGACGCGGCGGGAGCGAACTTCAAGCGAAGGCTTGACGTTGTCCATGGCCTTCTTCAGCGCTGCGACGGGGTCGCCACCGGACTTGGCGCGTGCGCCTTCGAGGGCACCGTAGACGATGCGCTCTGCAGTGGACTTCTTGCCGTCAACAAGCACCTTGTTGATGAGCTGGGTTACCAGCGGGGAGCCGTAAACCGGATCCGAAACGAGCGGCCGCTTGGGGGCCGGACCCTTGCGAGGCATATTACTTCTTCTCCATCTTTGCGCCGTAGCGGCTGCGGGCCTGCTTACGGTTCTTCACGCCCTGGGTATCAAGGGCGCCACGGACGATCTTGTAGCGGACACCGGGGAGGTCCTTAACACGACCACCGCGGACGAGCACAATGGAGTGCTCCTGCAGGTTGTGGCCAACACCGGGGATGTAGGCGGTAACTTCCACGCCGCCATTGAGGCGAACACGCGCCACCTTACGCAGAGCCGAGTTCGGCTTCTTCGGGGTGGTGGTGTAAACGCGGGTGCAAACACCGCGGCGCATGGGGCTGCCCTTAAGCGCGGGAGCCTTGGTCTTTGAGACCTTAGGCGTGCGGCCCTTGCGGACCAGCTGGTTAATCGTAGGCACTCTCGTGTTCTCCGTTTTATCCGGAGTGGCTGTTTCCGGCCACTCTCTTGTTGCGTTGCCCCGCCGCCCGAGCCCTGAAGAGGATCTTCATGGCGGCGAAGGCGAAGCCTTTAATAGTCGGATCGCATACCGGGAAGGAGCTTGCGATCCCATCAGTCCCTAGGCATGCAAAAATGTGGCATACGTTGCACAAGAACCCTGCAAACCGGAAACGTCGCTCTGGTCCAGCCTTTCAGCTGATACCGGCGCACTCATCCACTGCCACAATAACAATTGGTAACCAGTCTACCACGGACAGTGTCCAGGCCTTAATCGACGGGTTAAAGGGGGATGGTCCCCCACCGTGCGGTGCGGGACCATCCCTTTCGGCCAAGCCGGCTTCTGCTGGTTAGCGGAAGTCGTTGCCGAGGTCGTAGTCATCCAGCGGGATGGCGTGGAACTCGGGAGCTCCGTCACCGCCCAGGGTGTCGTACGAGAAATCGCTGAATGCGCTGGGGCCGGTGAACAGGTTGGCCTTCGCTTCTTCAGTGGGCTCGACCGTGACCTCCGTGTAGCGCGGGAGGCCCGTGCCGGCGGGGATCAGCTTACCGATGATGACGTTCTCCTTCAGGCCAAGCAGCGGATCGCTCTTGCCTTCCATGGCCGCCTGCGTCAGGACGCGGGTGGTCTCCTGGAAGGAAGCGGCCGAGAGCCAGGACTCGGTGGCCAGCGACGCCTTGGTGATGCCCATGAGCTCAGGACGTCCGGAAGCCGGAGTCTTGCCCTCGGACACAACGCGGCGGTTGGCCTCCTCGAACCGGCTCCGCTCGGCGAGCTCGCCGGGCAGCAGGTCCGATTCACCGGACTCGATGACCGTGACGCGGCGCAGCATCTGGCGGACGATAACCTCGACGTGCTTGTCGTGGATACCGATGCCCTGGCTGCGGTAGACGCCCTGGACCTCGTCCACCAGGAACTTCTGGGCGGCACGCGGACCCATGATGCGCAGGACCTGCTTGGGGTCCACGGGACCGTTGATCAGCTTCTGGCCAACGGTGACGTGGTCACCGTCTTCGATGAGCAGGCGTGAACGGCGCAGGACCGGGTAAGCGATCTCTTCCGTTCCGTCATCCGGGGTGATGACCAGGCGCATCTGGCGCTCGGACTCTTCGATGGTGATGCGGCCGGCTGCTTCGGCAATCGGCGCGACACCCTTCGGAGTACGGGCTTCGAAGAGCTCCTGGATACGGGGCAGACCCTGGGTGATGTCGTCGCCACCGCCGGCGGAAACTGCACCACCGGTGTGGAACGTACGCATGGTCAGCTGGGTACCGGGTTCACCGATGGACTGTGCGGCAATGATGCCCACGGCCTCGCCGATGTCCACAGTCTTGCCGGTGGCCAGCGAACGGCCGTAGCACAGGGCGCAGGTGCCGACGCTGGACTCACAGGTGAGGACCGAGCGGACCTTGACCTCGGTGATGCCTGCCTTGAAGAGTTCCGCGATGACGACGTCGCCGCAGTCGGTGCCGGCGGCTGCGAGGACATTGCCCTCGGAGTCCACGACGTCGACGGCCAGCGTACGGGCGTAGGCGCTGTTCTCGACGTTCTCGTCCAGGACGAGCTCACCGTTGGAATCGGCGACGGCGATGGGCGTGACCAAGCCGCGCTCGGTGCCGCAGTCTTCTTCACGGACGATGACATCCTGCGAGACGTCCACCAGGCGACGGGTCAGGTAACCCGAGTTGGCGGTACGCAGGGCGGTATCGGCCAGGCCCTTACGGGCACCGTGCGTGGCGATGAAGTATTCCAGCACCGACAGGCCCTCACGGTAGGAGGACTTGATGGGGCGCGGGATGATCTCACCCTTCGGGTTGGCCACCAGGCCACGGATACCCGCGATCTGGCGGACCTGCATCCAGTTACCACGTGCACCGGAGGACACCATGCGGTTGATGGTGTTCATCGGTGAGAGGCTCTCGCGCATCACCGAGGCGATGTCGTTGGTGGCCTTGTTCCAGATCTCGATCAGTTCCTGGCGACGCTCGTCGTCGTCGATCAGGCCCTTGTCGTACTGGCCCTGGATCTTGGCGGCCCGTTCCTCGTAACCGGCAAGGATTTCCGGCTTGGCAGCCGGGACCTCGATGTCGGAGATGGCAACCGTGACGCCTGAGCGGGTGGCCCAGTAGAAACCGGCGTCCTTCAGGTTGTCCAGCGTTGCCGCGGTGACGACCTTCGGGTAGCGCTCGGCGAGGTCGTTGACGATCCGGGACAGCTCGCCCTTGTCGGCAACAGCCTCGACCCAGGGGTAGTCCTCGGGCAGGGTCTCGTTGAAGAGGACCTGGCCCAGGGAGGTCTGGACGAGAGCGGGCTGACCCTGCTCCCAGCCTTCCGGAGCTTCCCAGCCGGCGTAGGGCACGAAGCCTTCGAGCCGGATCTTGACCTGCGAGTTCAGGTGCAGCTCGCGGGCGTCGAACGCCATGATGGCTTCCGAAACCGAACCGAAGATGCGGCCTTCACCGGCTGAACCCTTGCGCTTGGTGGTCAGGTGGTAGAGGCCGATGATCATATCCTGCGAGGGCAGGGTGACCGGGCGTCCGTCGGAGGGCTTCAGGATGTTGTTCGAGGACAGCATCAGGATGCGGGCTTCAGCCTGCGCTTCGGGGCTCAGCGGCAGGTGGACTGCCATCTGGTCACCGTCGAAGTCTGCGTTGAACGCGCCACAAACCAGCGGGTGCAGCTGGATTGCCTTGCCTTCAACAAGCTGCGGCTCGAACGCCTGGATGCCCAGGCGGTGCAGGGTAGGTGCACGGTTGAGCAGCACCGGGTGTTCGGTGATGATCTCTTCGAGAACGTCCCAGACCTGCGGGCGGTAGCGCTCCACCATCCGCTTGGCCGACTTGATGTTCTGGGCGTGGTTGAGGTCAACCAGGCGCTTCATCACGAATGGCTTGAAGAGCTCCAGGGCCATCTGCTTGGGCAGGCCGCACTGGTGCAGCTTCAGCTGCGGGCCGACGACGATGACCGAACGGCCGGAGTAGTCAACGCGCTTGCCGAGGAGGTTCTGGCGGAAACGGCCCTGCTTGCCCTTGAGCATGTCGCTCAGGGACTTCAGCGGACGGTTGCCCGGTCCGGTGACCGGACGGCCGCGGCGGCCGTTGTCGAAGAGGCTGTCAACAGCTTCCTGAAGCATGCGCTTCTCGTTGTTGACGATGATCTCCGGAGCACCAAGGTCAAGCAGGCGCTTGAGGCGGTTGTTCCGGTTGATCACGCGGCGGTAGAGGTCGTTGAGGTCGGAGGTCGCGAAGCGGCCACCGTCCAGCTGGACCATCGGGCGCAGTTCCGGCGGGATCACCGGGACGGCGTCGAGCACCATGCCGAGCGGGCTGTTGTTGGTGGTCAGGAACGCGTTGACCACCTTCAGGCGCTTGAGGGCGCGGGTCTTGCGCTGGCCCTTGCCGTTGGCGATGATGTCGCGCAGCAGGTCGGACTCAGCCTGCATGTCGAAGTTCTCAAGACGCTTCTTGATGGCCTCGGCACCCATGGAGCCTTCGAAGTACATGCCGTAGCGGTCGCGCAGTTCGCGGTACAGGCCTTCGTCACCTTCGAGGTCGGCGACCTTGAGGTTCTTGAAGCGGTCCCAGACCTGCTCGAGGCGCTCGATGTCGGCGTCGGCGCGCTTGCGCACGTTGGCCATCTGGCGGTCGGCGGAGTCGCGGGCCTTCTTCTTGTCCGCTGCCTTGGCGCCTTCGCCTTCGAGGCGTGCGATTTCGCCTTCGAGGTCGCGGGCGATCGCGGCGATGTCGGCGTCGCGGTTGTCGATCAGCTGCTTCTTCTCGATGTCGTGCTCAACCTGCAGGTTGGGCAGTTCCTCGTGGCGGGCAGCCTCGTCGACGCTGGTGATCATGTAGGCGGCGAAGTAGATGACCTTTTCGAGGTCCTTCGGAGCCAGGTCAAGGAGGTAGCCCAGGCGGGACGGAACACCCTTGAAGTACCAGATGTGCGTGACGGGAGCGGCCAGCTCGATGTGGCCCATGCGCTCACGGCGGACCTTGGCGCGGGTGACTTCGACGCCACAGCGCTCACAGATGATGCCCTTGAAGCGCACGCGCTTGTACTTGCCGCAGTAGCACTCCCAGTCCCGGGACGGGCCGAAGATCTTCTCGCAGAAGAGGCCGTCCTTCTCGGGCTTGAGCGTGCGGTAGTTGATGGTTTCCGGCTTCTTAACCTCGCCGTACGACCAGCCGCGGATGTCTTCCGCGGTGGCGAGGCCGATCTGCATGAGGCCGAAGGAGGATTCGCTGGACATATGGTCCCTGTTCTCTCTTGTTCTCTAAATTCTGAAGTCTTGACGGCGCCGGGGTTTCGACAGCTCAACCACCGGGCGCCCTGGTTGCGGGAGGAGGGAGGGGGCGTACGACGGCGGGTGGTCACCCGCCGTCGTCAACCTCCTGCTAGACCTCTTCTACGGAGCTGGGCTCTGCGCGAGACAGATCGATGCCCAGTTCTTCCGCAGCCGTGAAGACTGCGTCATCAGAGTCACGCATTTCAATTGTGGTTCCGTCCGTGGAAAGCACTTCCACGTTCAGGCACAGCGACTGCATTTCCTTGATCAAGACCTTGAAGGATTCGGGAACACCCGGCTCGGGGATGTTCTCGCCCTTGACGATCGCTTCGTAGACCTTCACGCGGCCGTGGATGTCATCCGACTTGATCGTGAGGAGCTCCTGGAGCGTGTAGGCGGCGCCATAAGCTTCGAGCGCCCACACTTCCATTTCACCGAAGCGCTGGCCACCGAACTGTGCCTTACCACCCAGCGGCTGCTGCGTGATCATGGAGTACGGGCCGGTGGAGCGCGCGTGGATCTTGTCGTCCACCAGGTGGTGGAGCTTCAGGATGTACATGTAGCCGACCGAGATCGGATCCGGGAACGGTTCGCCGGAGCGACCGTCAAACAGGCGGGTCTTGCCCGAGGAGTTGATCAGGCGGTCACCGTCACGGGTCACGTTGGTGGAATCCAGCAGGCCCGTGATTTCCTCTTCGCGGGCACCGTCGAACACCGGCGTGGCAACAGTGGTGGGGCCACTCTCGCGCGGCAGGTTCGGCAGCTGCTTGACCCACTCGGGCTCGCCTTCGATCTTCCAACCGGTCTTGGCAACCCAGCCGAGGTGCGTTTCGAGCACCTGGCCCACGTTCATGCGGCCCGGAACACCCAGCGGGTTCAGGACGATGTCAACGGGGGTGCCGTCGGCAAGGAAGGGCATGTCCTCGACCGGGAGGATCTTGGAGATAACGCCCTTGTTGCCGTGGCGGCCGGCGAGCTTGTCGCCGTCGGTGATCTTGCGCTTGGCGGCCACGTAGACGCGGACCAGCTGGTTCACGCCCGGGGGCAGCTCGTCGTCGTTGTCGCGGTCGAAGACGCGGACGCCGATGACGGTGCCGGACTCGCCGTGCGGCACCTTCAGGGAGGTGTCGCGCACTTCGCGGGACTTCTCACCGAAGATGGCGCGCAGCAGGCGCTCTTCCGGGGTCAGTTCGGTTTCACCCTTCGGGGTGACCTTTCCGACCAGGATGTCGCCTGCTTCAACCTCGGCACCGATGTGGATGATGCCGCGCTCGTCCAGGCCGGCCAGGACTTCCTCGGACACGTTGGGGATGTCACGGGTGATCTCCTCGGCACCAAGCTTGGTGTCGCGGGCGTCGATCTCGTGCTCCTCGATGTGGATGGAGGAAAGGACGTCCTCGGCAACGATGCGCTGCGAGAGGATGATGGCGTCCTCGAAGTTGTGGCCTTCCCAGGACATGAATGCCACGAGCAGGTTCTTGCCGAGCGCAAGTTCACCCTGGTCCGTTGCCGGGCCGTCAGCGATGATGCCGCCGACTTCCAGGCGCTGGCCTTCGTTCACCAGGACGCGGTGGTTGTAGCAGTTGCCCTGGTTGGAGCGGGCGAACTTGTTGATGCGGTAGTTGGTCTCGGTGCCGTCGTCGTTGAGCATGATGACGAGCTCGGCGGAAACCTCGGTGACCACACCGGCCTTCTTGGCGATGACAACGTCACCTGCGTCAACGGCGGCGGCGCGTTCCATGCCGGTACCCACGAACGGGGCCTCGGAACGGACCAGCGGCACGGCCTGGCGCTGCATGTTGGCACCCATGAGTGCACGGTTGGCGTCGTCGTGCTCCAGGAACGGGATCAGGGCGGTTGCCACGGACACCATCTGGCGCGGGGAGACGTCCATGAACTCGACGTCGGCGGCGGGAACCAGGACGGGCTCGCCTCCACCACCACGGGCACGGACCAGGACGGTGTCCTCGGCGAACTTGTTGTTCTCGTCCAGCGGGGCGTTGGCCTGCGCGATCAGCACCTCGGCCTCGTCGTCGGCCGTCAGGTACTGGACGTCGTCGGACACGACGCCGTCCTTGACCAGCCGGTACGGGGTTTCGATGAAACCGAACGGGTTGATCCGGCCGTAGGACGCCAGCGAACCGATCAGGCCGATGTTCGGGCCTTCAGGAGTTTCGATGGGGCACATACGTCCGTAGTGGGACGGGTGCACGTCACGGACTTCCATGCCGGCACGGTCACGGGACAGACCACCCGGGCCAAGCGCGGACAGGCGGCGCTTGTGGGTCAGGCCCGAGAGCGGGTTGTTCTGGTCCATGAACTGGGACAGCTGGGACGTTCCGAAGAACTCCTTGATGGCTGCAACCACAGGGCGGATGTTGATCAGGGTCTGCGGCGTGATGGCCTCGACGTCCTGGGTGGTCATACGCTCGCGGACGACGCGCTCCATGCGGGACAGGCCGGTGCGGACCTGGTTCTCGATGAGCTCGCCGACGGCGCGGATGCGGCGGTTGCCGAAGTGGTCGATATCGTCGATTTCGACGCGCAGGTCCACTTCCTGGCCATCGCGGGTGCCCTTGATGGTCTTCTCGCCGGCGTGAAGCGCGACGAGGAACTTGATCATGGCAACGATGTCTTCAACGTGCAGGACCGAGGCTTCCTTGTCACCAAGGGAGCGGTCGATGCCGAGCTTGCGGTTGATCTTGTAGCGGCCAACCTTGGCCAGATCGTAGCGCTTGGAGTTGAAGTACAGGTTGTCCAGCAGGGACTGGGCAGCCTCGACGGTGGGCGGCTCGCCCGGACGCAGCTTGCGGTAGATGTCCAGCAGGGCGTCTTCGCGGGTCTCGGTGGCGTCCTTCTCCAGGGTTGCCCGCATGGAGTCGTACTGGCCGAACTCTTCGAGGATCTGGCCTTCGGTCCAGCCGAGGGCCTTCAGCAGGACGGTGACGGACTGCTTGCGCTTGCGGTCGAGGCGGACACCTACCTGGTCGCGCTTGTCGATCTCGAGCTCGAACCAGGCACCGCGGGACGGGATGATCTTGGCGGTGAAGATGTCCTTGTCGCTGGTCTTGTCAGCGGCGCGCTCGAAGTAGGCGCCCGGCGAACGGACCAGCTGTGAGACGACGACACGCTCGGTGCCGTTGACCACGAAGGTACCCTTCTCGGTCATCAGCGGGAAGTCGCCCATGAACACGGTCTGCTGCTTGATTTCGCCCGTGTTGTTGTTCATGAACTCGGCCTTCACGTACAGCGGAGCCGAGTACGTTGCGTCCCGGTCCTTGCACTCGGCCATTGTGTACTTGGGGTCAGCGAACTCCGGATCGGAGAAGCTCAGGGACATGGTGCCCTGGAAGTCCTCAATCGGGGAGATCTCTTCAAAGATGTCCGACAGGCCGGACGTGGTGGCGACGCTGAGATCGTTTTCTTCGACAGCCTTTGCCACGCGTGCCTGCCAGCGCTCATTGCCGACCAGCCAGTCGAAGCTGTCTGTCTGCAGGGCAAGCAGATTCGGAACGTCAAGGGGTTCGTGAATCTTTGCGAATGAGAGCCGGCGAGTGGCACCATCAGTGCTGTCGGCGGTGTTAGCGGTTTCGTTATTAGAGGTGCTCGAGGCGACCAAGAGGGATCCTTCCACAGACCTTCAGGCGTTTTCAGATCTCCCCCGCTGTGCACCCTGCGGAGTGACTCCGCAGCGCTACCATCCGGTTCCGCTATATGACCCGGGACCCGCGCTGACGATGCTGTGACGTTGTCACGGCACGTTTATTGCCAGCTGCCAGGCAAAGCCCACCGCTATATGAAGGCTGAAGGTAAACAGGGAAGACGCAAATATCTACGATACGGCAAAACAACCTACGTGTCTACCCCACATCCGGCCGGATTGCAAGCACCTGTTTTCGCGCTGTGCACCGGACACCCTACAGGCGCAGCGTGACGCCTTCCGCCGTGCAGGTTCCCGAGTTGGCGAAGACGGCGTCACGCACGGCGTCCTTGGACTCCTGGGCGGGCGTGCCGCCGGACTCAGCGGCAGCCGAGTGGTCGATCGCAAGCAGGCTGAGCGAGGCGAAGAGTCCCTCAAGGTCGCCGGAAACCGTGGCTTTGGCGTCTTGGGCCTTCAGGTAGACGTCCTCGTAGCCTTTTGCATCGGTGGGGGAAACGGCAGCATAGTCCGCGAACAATGTGTTGAAGAGCTCACAGGCTTCCTTGGTACCCGCAGCCGCGTTGCCGGCGCCTGTTGACGTTGCTGACGCACGGGGCGTGCTGCCATCGCTGGACCGGACCGAGGGCGAAGCGGACGGCTGAGTTGAGTCCGCCGGCGACGGTGTCGATACCGAGCAGCCGGTGAGCGCGGCAACGGCGGCAAGGGCTGCTGCGGCAAATGTCGTCTTCATGTTCTCGCTCCGTCCGTCACGGCCCCGGAACCGGTGTCCCCCTGGAAAGCCTCGCCCACCACCCTACGCAAGCCGCCGCCGTCGTGCACAATGCCGGGATGGGGACCTCTCCCCCGCCTGCCGCGGCCTCCCGCCCGGAGGGGAGGATTCCTGCCGCAACCGGGACGCCGGAATGCACACAGGCGATTCGGCGTTTGAGTATATGGGTGACCAGGCTCACGATAGCCTTGGTGGCTTACACCTGAACCGGATTGAAAGTGATGACCATGGGCAACTCTCCTGACAACAGTGACGTTGTCATCCTTGCAGCAGCGCGGACCCCGCAGGGCCGCATCAACGGCCAACTGTCCAGCCTGACGGCGGTGGACCTCGGCGCCCACGCCATCAGGGCTGCCTTGGCGGCCAGCGGCATTGATGCAGCCGATGTGGAAGCCGTGATCATGGGCCAGGTACTGCAGGCGGGTGCCGGCCAAAACCCTGCGCGGCAAAGCTCCATCGGCGCCGGGATCGGCTGGAACGTCCCCGCCGTGACGGTCAATAAGGTATGCCTCTCCGGGCTCACCGCCGTGATCGACGCCGCCCGCATGATCCGTGCCGGCGAAGCAGCCGTGGTGGTGGCCGGCGGCCAGGAATCCATGAGCCGGGCACCGCACCTGCTCCCCGGGTCCCGCCAGGGATGGACCTACGGCTCCATCCAGGCACTGGACGCAGCCGCCCACGACGGTTTGACCGACGCCTTCGACGGCGAGTCCATGGGGTTGTCCACCGAGACGCGCAACCTCACCCTGGGCATCGACCGGACCTCCCAGGACAACGTGGCCGCACAGTCCCACCAACGCGCGGCCCTCGCGGCAAAGAACGGAACGTTCGACGGCGAAATCGCCCCGGTCAGCGTGAAGCAGCGGAAGGGCGATCCACTGGTGGTGGACACCGACGAGGGCGTGCGCCCCAACACCTCCGTGGAGTCGCTCGCCGGGCTGCGCGCCGCATTCGTTACGGACGGAACCATCACGGCCGGCAACTCTTCTCCCCTGTCCGACGGCGCCACCTCACTGGTGCTCGCTTCCCGCGCCTACGCCGACGAACACGGCCTGGAGTACCTGGCCGTCGTCGGGAAGCCGGGCCAGGTTGCCGGACCGGACAACTCCCTGCATTCACAGCCTTCGCACGCGATCATGAATGCCCTCGGCAAAGCCGGCTGGGGCACGGCCGACCTGGACTTCATCGAGATCAACGAGGCCTTCGGTTCCGTTGCCGTGCAGTCGCTCAAGGATTTGGACTACCCCCTGGAAAAGTGCAACATCCATGGCGGGGCGATCGCCCTGGGGCATCCGATCGGGGCTTCCGGGGCGCGGCTGGCCGCGCACGCCGCCCATGAGCTCAAGCGCCGCGGGACGGGCAAGGCCGCGGTGGCCCTGTGCGGCGGAGGGGGGCAGGGCGAAGCGCTCCTGCTCTACCGCGACTAATGGCGGGCCTGACCGCAAACGGAACGGACGGCGTCGGGCGGGAACGTTTCCTGGCCGACGCCGCCGCGCGCGGCCTGCACGTTGACGTCGTGGAACGTCCGCCGGCACGCAGCCTCGCCGAAGCGGCCGATATCCTGGGCATCCCGCCGGCCGACATTGTGAAGTCACTGGTGGTCAAGCACAAGGACGGTTCATTCCTGTTCGCGCTGGTTCCGGGCGACCGGCAGATTTCCTGGCCGAAACTCCGGTCCCTGCTGGGCGTCAACAAGCTCTCGCTGCCACCGGCAGACGTTGCCCTGGAAGCGACCGGCTACGAGCGTGGCACCATCACGCCGCTGGGCAGCACCACGGCATGGCCTGTCTATGCCGACGCCACGATCACCGGGCGCAGGATCTCCATGGGCGCCGGAGCCCACGGCTACAGTGCGTTCGTTGACGCCGACTCGCTGACCGCAGCCCTGGATGCCGTAGTCGCCGACATCTCAGATCCCGGCTGACCCTTCGGGCCCGCTTAAAGCAGAAACCCCGCCCAACTGGCTCGCAGTGGGGCGGGGTTTCCCGAGGAAAAGGCGTTGTTACTTGAGGGTAACGGTGGCGCCTGCAGCCTCGAGCTGCTCCTTGGCCTTCTCGGCAGCTTCCTTGTTGGCGCCTTCGAGAACAGCCTTGGGGGCGCTGTCAACCAGGTCCTTGGCTTCCTTGAGGCCGAGGGAGGTGATGGCGCGAACTTCCTTGATGACGGCGATCTTCTTGTCACCGGCAGATTCGAGGATGACGTCGAAGTCGGTCTTCTCTTCAACCTCTTCAGCAGCTCCGCCACCGGCGGGGCCGGCAACTGCAACAGCAGCGGCGGTAACTTCGAAGGTCTCTTCGAAGAGCTTGACGAACTCGGAGAGCTCGATGATGGTCAGTTCCTTGAAAGCTTCAATGAGCTCTTCGTTGCTGAGCTTCGCCATGGTTGGCGTCCTTCCTGTTGTGGTGTCCGAGCGGCGCGGAGCCGGGCCTGACACCGGAGTCTGGTGGGGTAAAGAGAATTAGTTCTCTTCGGCAGCGGCAGCTTCGGCGGGTGCCTCGGCTACTGCTTCAGCTGAAGAGTCAGCAGATTCTTCAGCGGCAGGCGCTTCGGCAGCTGCCGGTGCACCGTTCTCTTCTTCAAGCTTGAGGCGCAGTGCGTCGATGATGCGTGCAGCTGCGGCGGCGGGTGCCTTGAGGACGCCCGCAACCTTGGCGAGCTGCAGCTCACGGGACTCGAGGGCAGCCAGGGCTGCAACCTCGGTGGCGTCCAATGCCTTGCCCTCGAAGTAACCGGTCTTGATGACCAGCTGCTTGTTGGCCTTGGCAAAATCCGTCAGGCTCTTGGCAGCGGCAACTGCGTCACCCTTGATGAACGCGATTGCAGTGGGGCCGGCAAGCTGGCCGTCGAATGCTTCGACGCCGGCTTCCTTGGCTGCAATGGCGGTCAGGGTGTTCTTGACGACCGCGAACTTGGTGTCCTGGCCGAGAGAAACACGCAGCTGCTTGAGCTGTGCAACGGTGAGCCCGCGGTATTCGGTCAGGACAGCGGCGTTCGATTCCTTGAAATCGTTAGTGATCTCAGCTACTGCTGAAACCTTGGTAGGCGTTGCCATAACCCTCCTTCCGGGGATAGTGCCGGTATTCGACGGTCCCCGCTCAAGAGAGCTAAAACTAAAAACGCCCCGCGCAGATGCACGGGGCTTGGCTCAACACGGCTGAGCCGTGGAGCTTTGCTTCGTTCACCTGCGCCGGCCGCCCTGCGTTGAGGGTCCTTCGTCCGGAAACCTACTGTGGCCTCCGGCGCACAACTGCAGAGTTGAGCCATGAACAGGAGAGTGGATTTCCAACAACCGACGGTCTTTGGTACTCCCAGCTTACGTGAGGGAGCACCGGTCCGCCAAATCGGGCGTCAGCTGGTGCTGGTCCGCAAGGTGGGAAGTTCCTTTTGCCAGATACCCGTCACCCCTGCCGTCTGGAACCCAAGCTGCTTGTTGACCGTAAGCAGGTACCGGTTCTCGGGGGCATTCCAGGTGTAGATGATGCGGGCATCCGGGAACTGCTCGCTGAGCCGCTCCATGTTGGCCACTTTGATCAGCAGGCCCAGCTTGTTGCCGCGGTGCTCCTGCAGGACCAAGGTATCGTCCTGGAAAACGACGTCGGCGCGGTGGGCCAGCACGGTGATGGTGGTCAGTCCCACCAGCGATCCCGTGGCGATGTGCTCGACGGCGGTGACCACCGTCCGCCTTCCCTGCGCGATGGCGACGTCTTCGGCCTCACGCAGGATCCCGCCGTCGAACACCATGTCCTGCTCAACCGGCACGTCCAGGGAGGGGTCGACGTCTGCACCCGCCTGGTTCTCCAGGACCGCCACGGCCTCCAGCCACTGGTCCGGGCAGCGGTCCGTCCAATGGTGCAGCCGGTACCGGCCGCCATTGGCTTCCTCGGCCTCAGCCTGGAGGTCGGCCACCAGCTTCGTGTCGAGGGGAAGCAGGCAGGAACTGAACTGCTCAATGTGCTGGAGTGTGTACCCGGTCCGCTGCGCGAACTCCACCTCCCGGCTTTCCAAGGGAACGAACCCCTGGCCGGTGCCCGGGACCAACTGGGCCTGACCAAATTCGTGGAGTGATGCGCCGGGGTGGTTGGTGTCCACCAGGATCATGGTGCGTCCCTCGCCGCGAGCCAGCTGTTCGGCCGCCTCAAGCAGGCGCCGGCCCACGCCCTGGCGCTGGAACTCGGGCAGTATGTCCAGGGTGAGTTCGGCAAGGTCCAGGTGGTCCGTCAGCGGCAGCGCGATGTCCACAGTGCCCACGATGTCTCCGTCCACCTTGGCGACGAGGATCAGCTGCCGCTCATAGGGATCAGCAAACTCGAGCAGTTTTTCCAGCGGACCGTAGGCGAGATCGTCACTCCCCCAGGTCTGCATCCGCACCTTGCGCCCCACCTCGACGGCGGCCAGGAAGTCGGCTGCGTCCGGGGTGTCCAGGGAATCCGGAATCCACAGCTGTTCGATCTTTACGTCTATCGCCATTCGGGCATCATCCCAGCCGTTTCTGCCACTCACCTTCATAGCCGGCAGGCTTGAATCCAAGTGCGGTATTAATCGCCAGCATATGCTGGTTTTCGCTGGCATTCCATGTCAGGACCGAGCGCGCCGGGGGCCACTTTTCCTGCGCGCGGCGGAGGTTGGCCACCTTGACCAGCATGCCCAGCCGATGCCCGCGATGCTCTGCCGACACCAAGGTGTCTTGCTGGATCAGCGACTCCGGCACCTCGGGGCGCCAGGTGAGGACCGTGTACGCCACCAGCTCGCCAGTGGGCCGGTGCACGGCGGCCGCCACGGAAGACTGGACGCCACTGCGGACAAGGGCCGATTCGTCCCCCCGGACCCGGGCCGCATCCCAGTCCTCGCGTTCCCAGTCCATGCCCGCGGTAGGCGCATCCGTGCTCATCCGCTCCTTGAGCCGGGCAAAGGCGGCAACAAGCTCTTCCGGGCAACGATCATCCCAGGCCGTCAGCGTGTAGCACTCTGCACGCGCGATCCCTTCCGCTTCGAGCCGGGCCAGCCGGTCACCAGCCACGGGCAGGGCCAGCCGGCTGGAGCGTTCCACCTGTTCCAGCTGGTAGCCGGCGGACAGGGCAAAAGCGCTTGCGGGGTGGTCCAGTGGCAAGTGCCCGGCCCCGGACTTCGCGGCCAGCCTGCCGGCGCCATGTCCCGAAGCGTCCAGGGGTATTTCATGGAAGCCGCCAAGGGATGACCGACCCCGGGAGTGGGCCACGGCCTCGACATGGCCCAGCAGCGCACGCCCGATCCCCCGGCGGCGCCAGCGGGGAACCACCAGGACCTCAATGCCCGCCGTGGCCGTGTTGTCCCGCAGCGGGAAGGTGACCGAGCACAGGCCCACCGGTTCGCTGCCGATCCGGGCCAGGAAGAGCTGCCGTTCTTCATAGGGGTTGCCACGCCAGTACTCAAGCGCCTCCTTGTCGGTCAGGCAGCGCTCCAGGCTTCCCCACACAGCCATGTCCTCCGCTGCCCGCATGGCCTGGCACTCCCGGAAGTCCGCCAACGTACCGGAGGGACCTTGGCCGCTTCCGGCGGCAGGGATCGCGACGGCGCCAATCACCAGTACGTCACGTGCCGGCAGCGGCGGGACGCCAGCGGGGTCCGGATTATCCATGCAGCCAGCTTAGGCAAATACGCCGGACAACAAAGGAGCCCGCCCCGGCGCATGCGCGTCGGGGCGGGCTCCTGATGCTCCGGGATCAGCCCGGGGCAGGAACTTTCATCAAGGACTAAGCCTCGGTGAGCACCTTGGTGACGTTGGGGTCGACGGAGATGCCGGGACCGAACGTGGTGGCAACGGTGGCCTTCTGGATGTAGCGGCCCTTGGCAGCGGACGGCTTCAGGCGAAGGACCTCTTCCAGGGCGGCTGCGTAGTTCTCGGCCAGCTTGATGGCGTCGAACGACACCTTGCCGATGATGAAGTGCAGGTTGGAGTGCTTGTCGACGCGGAAGTCGATCTTTCCACCCTTGATGTCGTTGACGGCCTTGGTGACGTCGGGGGTCACGGTGCCCGTCTTCGGGTTCGGCATCAGGTTACGCGGACCAAGGACCTTACCGAGGCGGCCAACCTTACCCATGAGGTCAGGGGTGGCAACGGCTGCGTCGAAGTCGGTCCAGCCGGCGGCGATCTTTTCGATCAGGTCGTCGGAACCAACGAAGTCCGCGCCGGCTGCGATTGCTGCCTCAGCCTTGTCGCCCGTGGCGAAGACCAGGACGCGGGCGGTCTTACCGGTGCCGTGGGGCAGGTTGACCGTACCGCGGACCATCTGGTCAGCCTTGCGGGGGTCAACGCCCAGGCGGAAAGCCACCTCGACGGTTGCGTCGAACTTGGACGGGTTGGTGTCCTTGGCCAGCGTTACTGCCTCGAACGGTGCGTAGTGCTTCTCCGCGTCGATCTTGGCGGCTGCTGCCTCATATGCTTTGCTGCGCTTTGCCATGCTGCTTATTTCTCCTTGTGCAGTTGTGGTCTGCGGACCGCGCTGGGCCCTGCCACAGTCGGTGATCCGGTTCGTTATCCGGCCCGGATGACCGACATTTCAATGTGTTTGGTGCCGGTGTCCCGGCGGTGCCGCCCGTCGTCGTCAATTACCTTGACGCTGGACAGCGGGAAGGGTGGTTAGCCCTCGACGGTGATACCCATGGAGCGGGCGGTGCCGGCGATGATCTTGGCTGCGCCTTCGAGGCTGGTGGCGTTGAGGTCTTCCATCTTGGTGGAGGCGATCTCGTTGACCTGGGCCTGGGTCAGCTTGGCAACCTTGACGGTGTGCGGGGTGGATGAACCCTTGGCAACGCCTGCAGCCTTCTTGATGAGCTCTGCAGCCGGCGGGGTCTTGGTGATGAACGTGAAGGAACGGTCCTCGTAGACCGTGATTTCCACGGGGATGACGTTTCCGCGCTGGGCTTCCGTCGCAGCGTTGTACGCCTTGCAGAATTCCATGATGTTGACACCGTGCTGGCCAAGCGCGGGACCGATCGGCGGGGCCGGGTTGGCGGCACCTGCCTGGATCTGCAGCTTGATGAGGCCGGTGACCTTCTTCTTGGGAGCCAATGTAGGGTCCTTCTCTCAATAACGTCCTGGGGCACAGGAGCGTGCCTCAGGTTTGTGGCCGCCATGGCAAGGCGGCCGGCCGTTCCGGCGCCGCTAAGCGGGCGGTGCCGGAACGAATTCTCGGTTGGTCAGATCTTGGTGACCTGGTTGAACGCCAGGGTGACGGGCGTTTCGCGCTCGAAGATGGAGACCAGCACCACGAGGGTCTGGGACTCGGGCTTGATCTCGGAGATCGTGGCGGGAAGGGTCTCGAACGGGCCTTCCTTGACGATGACGGACTCGCCGACCTCGAAGTCGACGGCCACGGGAGCCTGGTTCTGCTTGTTGACCGGCTTGCCCTTCTCGGCCTGCTCTTCCTCGAAGACCGGGGCGAGCATGGAGAAGACCTCGTCCAGGCGCAGCGGGACCGGGTTGTGGGCGTTGCCCACGAAGCCGGTCACGCCGGGGGTGTGGCGGACGGCGCCCCAGGAGGCGTCGGTCAGGTCCATGCGGACCAGGACGTAGCCGGGGATGCGGACGCGGTTGATCACCTTGCGCTGGGCGTTCTTGATCTCCACGACTTCTTCCATGGGCACCTGGATTTCGAAGATGTAATCTTCCATGTCCAGGGTCTGGATGCGGGTTTCAAGGTTGGCCTTCACGCGGTTCTCGTAACCTGCGTAGGAGTGGATGACGTACCAGTCACCCTCCTGGCGGCGCAGTTTGGCCTTGAACTCCTCGGCGGGATCAGCGGCTGCGGTGGCCGCTGCGGCGGCGAGGGCGTCGGCGGACTCGTCGTCGCCGTCTTCCGTGGCGTCGGCTTCTTCACCGGCGGCACCGTCAGCATCGGAGCCGGCGTCGTCGGATTCGGGCGCGAAGGACTCAACCTCGGACTCTTCACCGGCTTCTGCCGCGACGTCCTGGGACTGTTCCAGCCCAGACTCGGTTACCTCGAGCTCCTGCTCAGACACTTGGTCTCCTGCTTCCTCATTGCCTAACATGCCTATTTAAATGGCTCAATTCCGCACACCGGCGCTTCCCTTCCGGTTTCCCGGACGAAACACGCGGCCTGCGGACCATCCAGCCTTAGCTGTCCGTCGAGCCGGTACCGCCGAAGATCCAGCTGACAGCGGTTCCGAAACCAATGTCCAGCAGGCTGACGATGACCATCATGATGGCCACGAACACCAGCACCACGAGCGTGTAGTTGATCAGTTCCTTGCGGGTGGGGGCCACAACCTTCTTGAGTTCGCCAATGATCTGGCGGACAAAGAGAGCAATGCGGGCGAAGAAGCTTGCCTTGGCTTCCTTCTTAGCTGGGCGGCCCTTGGAGCTGCTGGCAGCTGTTTCGGTCACCTGGTCCTCGCTCATCTTTGCAATGGTGGATTACCCGGCCCTGATCAGAACCATGGTTGCTGCGCCTGCCCCGGGCTTTCGCCCGGAGACAGCTTGCGCAGGGCAGACAGGACTCGAACCTGCAACCTGCGGTTTTGGAGACCGCTGCGCTACCAATTGCGCCACTACCCTATGGAGTGAATGCCACTCTTTGACGACCCATGCACCAGTTTGAACTGGGGCGCACGCCATCATCCGTGTTTCAACACCGGTGAACCAGTCTACGCAAGAAGTCCGCGTAGGTAAAACCGGCCCGACCCGGCCCATCCGCCGGCCGGTCCGACTTGTGCAGCAGTCAGCAGTCACAAAACCAAACCGGCTCCCCGGAGGGTCCGCTGAACAGCTTAGAGTAGAACTCGTCGAAACCCACATTCCAGCCTTCAGGCTGCAAGCGAAGAACGGACCTGCCATGTCTGCCGCCCGCGTTTCCAAGCGCATATCCGCAATTGCCGAATCCGCAACCCTTGCCGTTGATGCCAAGGCGAAGGCGCTCAAGGCAGCAGGCCGGCCGGTTATTGGCTTCGGCGCGGGCGAACCCGACTTCCCCACCCCGGACTACATTGTCCAGGCCGCCATCGAAGCGGCCGGCCAGCCCAAGTACCACCGCTATTCCCCTGCGGGCGGCTTGCCGGAGCTGAAGAAGGCCATTGCCGAAAAGACCCTCCGGGACTCGGGCTATACCGTTGACCCCTCGCAGGTGCTGGTCACCAACGGCGGCAAGCAGGCTGTGTACAACACGTTCGCCACCTTGGTGGATCCGGGCGACGAAGTGATCGTGCCCACCCCGTTCTGGACCACCTACCCCGAGGCGATCCGCCTGGCCGGCGGCGTGCCCGTGGAAGTTTTCGCAGGGCCCGAGCAGGAGTACCTGGTAACCGTCGAGCAGTTGGAAGCGGCTGTCACGGACAAGACGAAGATCCTGTTGTTCGTCTCGCCGTCGAACCCCACCGGCGCTGTCTACTCGCCGGAGCAGGTGGCTGAGATCGGCAAGTGGGCCGCAGCAAAGGGCCTCTGGGTTGTCACGGACGAGATCTACGAGCACCTCACCTACGACGGCGTCCCCTTCACCTCCATCGCCACTGCAGCCCCCGAACTTGGCGACAAGGTGGTCATCCTCAACGGCGTCGCCAAGACGTACGCGATGACCGGCTGGCGCGTGGGCTGGATGATCGGCCCCGCCGACGTCATCAAGGCCGCCACCAACCTGCAGTCGCACGCCACGTCCAACGTCTCCAACATCATGCAGATTGCGGCCCTCGCCGCCGTGTCCGGTCCGCTGACCGCGGTCGATGAGATGAAGGTGGCCTTCGACCGCCGCCGCAAGGCCATCGTCGCCGGCCTGAACGCCATTGACGGCGTGGAATGCCCGACGCCGAAGGGCGCCTTCTACGTCTACGCGGACGTCCGGGGGCTGCTGGGCAAGGAATTCCCCACCGCGTCAGGCACCGCCACGCCTCAGACGTCTGCCGAGCTGGCCGCCCTGATCCTGGATGAGGTAGAGGTGGCTGTGGTCCCCGGCGAGGCGTTCGGCCCGTCCGGATTCGTGCGCCTCTCCTACGCACTGGGCGATGACGACCTCGCCACCGGCGTCCAGCGCCTGCAGGACTTCCTGGGCAAGGCCCAGTAGACGCCCGCTCACTTCCGGCTGGTTAGACACCGACGCCCGCTCACTTTCCTTGAGGAAGTGAGCGGGCGTCGGTGTCTAAGGCGTCAAAGGTGAGCTGGCGTTGTTAGAGGAGGCGGCGCTCGGCGGCCCACTTGGTCAGCTCATGCCGGCTGGAAAGCTGCAGCTTCCGGAGCACCGCGGACACGTGGGTTTCCACCGTCTTGATGCTGATGAAGAGTTCCTTGGCCACTTCCTTGTAGCTGTAGCCCCGGGCGATGAGCCGCATGACCTCCAGTTCGCGTGCCGAGAGCTTGTCCAGCTCGTCGTCGGCAATGTCCGCGGGAGCGGTTCCGAATGCGTCCAGGACGAACCCGGCCAGGCGCGGAGAGAACACGGCGTCGCCGCCGGCCACCCTGAACACGGCATCAGTGATCTCGGCGCCGGAAATGGTCTTGGTGACATAGCCCCTGGCCCCGGCGCGGATCACCGCCACCACGTCCTCCGCTGCGTCGGAAACGCTCAGGGCCAGGAAGCGGGTGGCGGAGAGGAGGGGTGCGGAGCCGGCGATGACTTCCCGGCCGCCGCCGCCCAGCCCACCGGGCAGGTGCACGTCCAGGAGGACGACGTCGGGCCGCTGCTCGGCGATCACGGCGATGGCCTGTTCCACGGTGGCGGCTTCCCCCACCACGTGGATGCTGGCGTCGAGGTCGGCCTTCAACCCGGAGCGGAAGATCGCGTGATCGTCCACGATCACCACCCGCACGGATTTGGCCGGCCGGGCGGCTGCGCCCCCTGTTCCCTGGATGGTGCTCATGGTTTCCCTTCCGCGTTCTCCGCTGCCGGCAGCCTCAGCCGAACCTCGGTGCCGTCATCCGTACTGAGGATGGCAGCCGAGCCGCCATGCCTTTTCATTCTGCCGATGATCGATTCCCGGACGCCAAGCCTGTCCGAGGGAACGTTCCCCAGCTCAAAACCGGGGCCCCTGTCCTTGATGAAGATCTCGGCTTGCCCGTCCGAAGCCTCAAGATAAACGGACACCGTTCCGCCGCCGTGCCGGGAGGCATTGAGCATCGCCTCACGGCTGGCCTGGACCAAGGCTTCGTGAGCCTCCGTCATGGCGGCGTCACCCACCGTGACCACCTCCACCGCGTTGCCGAGCAGGTCCTCCACCTCGGCGGCTGCGGCCTTGATCCGGTCCGACAATTGGCCGCTTTCCCGTCCGTGGTCCTGAAAGAGCCAGCCACGCAACTCACGCTCCTGCGCGCGGGCCAGGCGGACGACGTCGTGCTCGTTGCCCGCCCGCCGCTGGATCAAGGCGAGCGTCTGCAGCACTGAGTCGTGCAGGTGGGCCGCGATCTCCGCGCGTTCCGTTTCCCGGATGCGGCCCGCACGCTCGGCTTCGAGGTCCCGCCAGAATTTCAAGGCCCACGGCAGCAGGACCAGCACCACGCCGCCCAGGACCGCCACGGAAGCCAGCAGCGCAAGCCACGTCTGTTCCCAGGAACCCGAGCCGGACACCATCACCAGGACACCGGCAACCACCAGCGCCAGCCCCGCTGCGAGCCGGCCCCAGCCGCCGGCCTGGTCCGCCTTGGTCTTGTCCACCAGTCCCGCCCGGCGGGTCTCGTCCAGTTGCATCCAGGCGATCGAGGCGCCACCCAGGACAGCGGCGGCGGGGATGAGGGTGCCCAGGGACACATCAACACCCAGCAACTGGGCGATCATGATCCCGGCGACCAGCAGGAGCCCGCAGCCGAGCAGGATCTCCTTGCCGTAGCGCATGCCCCGCACCCGGAACCAGGGAGCGCCGGGGGTTGCGCCCGTGCCGGCCGGGCCGGAGCCCGCGGCACCCGTGGGACTTCCGTCGTCGTCCGTTGTTGCGGCGGCGGGCCGGCTCACCGCCGGGGCAATGGGCGACGCCGGGCGGCGGGTATTGCGCCGGGCAGCCTCATCCGCGGTGGGAACCATGATCCAGAGCCACGCGTAAAACACCAGGCCGGCCCCGCCTGCGAAGGACGCGAGGACCATGCCCCAGCGGACGGTCTTCACGGGCCACCCGAGGTGCAGGGCCAGGCCGGAGCACACGCCGGCGATGACCCGGTCACTGCTCCGGGCCAGGGGCGGCCGCGCGGGGAGGGTTGTCATGGATCAATCCAAGCATGGATCAGGGTGGCCCGGACCGGGTTGTGCGCTTTCCCGGGGGTGGCTCAGGGACCGTTCAGGGTTTCCCCCAGTAGAGCGGCGACGGGCTTGGACGGGAGGATCGAAGTATGAACTCGCAGACCCCTTCCCCCGACGACGAACACCCAACCGGGCCGTTGCCCGGCTCCGGCAACCAGCGGCCCACCGAGCCGCTGCCGGCCTCCGACGCGATTCCTCCGGGCCCGGCGTCGGGCCCCGCCCAGGGCGGCCCCGGCGGTTCGCAGGATGGCCCCACCGCTCCCCCAGCTTCCGACCCGGCACAGGGCTATGCCTTCCACGCCGGCCCCACCCCGCCAGCAGCCTCAAGCGACTTCTTCGGCTGGATCCGCAGCCAGGGCATCTCCCGGGGCAGCGACCGCTGGATCGGCGGCGTCTGCAGCGGCATAGCCCACCGGCTCGGCGTGGACCCCATCATCATCCGCGGCGCCCTTATAGTCCTGACCCTCCTGGCAGGCATCGGCGTACTGCTCTACGGCCTGGCCTGGGCCTTCCTCCCGGAACCGGACGGCCGGATCCACGTCCAGGAAGCCGGCGCGGGCCGCTGGTCCAGTGGCATGACGGGCGCACTGATCGCCACCGTCCTCGGATTCACCGGCCTGGGCGGAGGGTTCTGGGGGTGGAGCCACAACGGCTTGAGCGGCCTCCTCTGGACCGTGTTCTGGGTGGCCGGCGCGATCTTCCTGATCTACCACCTCTCCCAGCGCAACAAAGCACGTCCCACCATGGCGGGCCATGCTCCGGCGGCTCCGGGTGCGCCATACACGGCGGGACGGCCAGGTTCCGAACACACGTCGTCCTTCTCCGCGGCCACCACGTCCGGCCCCGCCCAGGCGTTCCCTCCAGCGCCCGCCTATGGCGGCGGCACCGCCGGCGGGCCCGCAGGGAATGGCCCGGGAGCATTCGGAGGGACCGGCGGCCCGGGCGGTTCCGGCGGGGACGGATACCCGGCGCCGTGGGTTCCGCCGCGGCCGCCCAAGCCCCGGCCGGCCGGCCCGGGTGCCCCCGCCGTCGCCATCGCCACCGGCTCTGCCCTGCTGGTGGGCGGAGGCCTCAAGGCACTGGACGCCGGGCATGTCATCGACCTTGGCGGCTCCGGCAACGCGATTGTCTGGGCCAGCGCCGCGGCAGTCCTTGGCCTGGGCATCCTCGTGGCGGGACTGCGCGGCCGGACCTCGGGGATCCTGAGCCTGTTCGCCGTGATCGCCCTGGTTACCGGCGGCGTCTACAACGTGGCGATCGACGGCAGGATGCGTTTCCAGCAGGTGGACTGGAACCCCGCCAGCATCGAGGAGGCGCGCGGCGGCATCGACATCACCGCCGGACGGGGAACCGTGAACCTCACGGACCTGTCCCCCTTAGCCCCCCTGACCTCCGACGTCGTGGTTCCGCTCGATATCACGGCCAGCAACGTCACCGTGGTGATCCCGCAGAACGTGCCCGTGGATATCAAGGCGGACATGACCATGGGCAACCTGAACGAGGCCACAGGCCAGCGCGGCGGGACCACCACCCGCGAGAGCAGCTACAACGCGGACAAACCCGGCAACCACCTGGTGGTGCGGATCGATGGCACCTTCAGCAACGTCACAATCCAGGAAGGCAACTGACATGGACAGCAACATTCCGACGACGGCGGGCCACGAGCCTGCCGATGCGGCGCCGGCCAGGGTGGGAACCGTGGTGTGGGGCCTGATCGTCCTGGCTTTGGCCGCGCTGATCATCGTGGCGCAACTGGGCATCGTCACCCTCAACGGGACCTACGTCCTGATCGGCCTCATGATCGGCGCCGGAGTGGCCCTGGTGGCCGGCGGCCTGCTCTCTGCCCGCAAACGTGACAACGACCCACTGAAAAGGAAGTCTTGAACCATGGATAAGTTCTTCAGCATTGTCAGGGGCCTTGGCCTGAAGCGCGGCCCGCAGCGCTGGCTCGGCGGGGTGCTGGGCGGCATCGCGGCCAAGCTGAACGTGGACGTGGCCTACGTGCGCATCGCGTTCCTGCTGTTCTGCCTCCTCCCGGGACCCGCCGTCGTCTTCTACCTGCTGGCCTGGGTGGTGCTTCCGGACCAGCGCGACGAGATCCCGCTGCAAACCTTCCTGGAGCGCCGCTCGACCAACGGCCCACGGATGTAGCTACGGAAGGTACCTCCCCCACTGGGGGACCAGGCCCCCGCCCTCGTGAACGGATCACGGATGCGGGGGCTTTTTCCTGCCCGCGGCCACCCGCCGGGAAAGCGCACCGCATGTAACCGGTTTGTGTCGTACCCCACACACCCCACTACACTTCTAGGTGAGCTCAGCGTGGCGCTCTGCCTGTAAACCTTCTCCCAGGATTTGAGCTGAACATGAAAATTGGAATCCTTACCAGTGGTGGCGACTGCCCCGGCTTGAACGCCGTGATCCGCGGCGCCGTGCTGAAGGGCATCGCCATCCACGGCCACGAATTCGTCGGATTCCTCGATGGCTGGCGCGGCGTGGTGGAGGGCGACATCATCGACATCCCCCGCACCATGGTCCGCGGCATCGCGAAACAGGGTGGCACCATCCTGGGCACCTCCCGCACCAACCCGTTCGAAAACGGCGGCGGCCCCGAGGCCATCAAGGCCCACATGGACCGGCTGGGCATTGACGCCATCATCGCGATCGGCGGTGAGGGAACGCTCGCCGCCGCCAAGCGCCTGACCGACGCCGGGCTGAAGATTGTCGGTGTCCCCAAGACAGTGGACAACGACCTCGACGCCACCGACTACACCTTCGGCTTCGATACCGCCGTCCAGATCGCCACCGAAGCGATTGACCGGCTCCGCACCACCGGCGAGTCCCACCACCGCTGCATGATCGCCGAAGTCATGGGCCGGCACGTGGGCTGGATCGCCCTGCACGCCGGCATGGCCGCGGGTGCGCACGCCATCCTCATCCCGGAGCAGAAAGTCAGCATCGAGCAGATCACCGAGTGGGTCAATGAAGCCCACGCCCGCGGCCGCGCGCCGCTGGTGGTGGTGGCTGAGGGCTTTGTCCCGGAGCACATGGAGAGCCCGCACTCCGAGCGCGGCCTGGACACGTTCGGCCGGCCCCGGCTGGGCGGCATCGCCGACCAGCTGGCGCCCGAGCTGGAGGCCCGGACCGGCATCGAAACCCGGGCAACCATCCTGGGCCACATCCAGCGCGGCGGCGTACCGTCCGCCTTCGACCGCGTCCTGGCCACCCGGCTGGGCATGGCCGCCATCGATTCCGTGGTGGAGGGGTACTGGGGCACCATGGTGGCGCTGAAGGGAACCGATATCCACCACGTCGCGTTCCAGGAAGCCCTCGGCCAGTTGAAGACCGTTCCGCAGAACCGGTACGACGAAGCGGCTGTCCTGTTCGGATAAGCCGCAAGGCCGCCCTAGGCTGGGACCATGACACTCGACCCCGGCTCTGCTGCCATCATCCAGTTGGCGTGGGCACGCCGGCTGGGCCTTGACGACGACGCGTTCGGGACCGGACTCGCCTCGGCCGAACGGATTGTGCGGGCCGACGAGTCAGTCCGGACCGTTGAGTTCGTGCGGCTTTTCGGAAGTTCGGTGCTGGTGGGGCCGCAGAGCGTGATCGACGCCGCCGCCGGCATCCCGGATGAGGAAATGGCCCAGCACGTGACCCTCCTGACCCTCACCAGGGACCGAGGCGGTCACGGCCTCGGTGCCGCGGCACTGTTCTTCGCGGACGACCTGCCCCTGCAGCAGCCCTCCGACGAGCTCACCGTGTCCCACGGCAACCCCGAGGCCATCGAGTTGGAGGGCCGCTGCCCGCCCGATGACGTCAACGAAGTTGGCCTCTCCGAGCTGGAAAACCGGTACACGATCGTCCACGAGCAGGATGGCCGGCGCGTGCCCTTGGCCTGCGGGGCCTACGGCGAGTGGGAAGGCCTGCTGGCGAACATGGGGGTCTTGGTCGACCCGGAGTGGCGCCGGCGCGGCCTTGGTTCCCTGGCGGGCTCCATCGCGGCCCACGAAGCACTCGCAGCGGGACTGACGCTGCAGTGGCGCGCGGACGTCAGCAACACGGGCTGCCTGGCGTTGGCCCGGAAGCTTGGCCTCTCAGCCGGCGGAATCCAGACCAGCGTCCACCTTCGCTGACGGCTGGCCTTGGGCCGGCGCTCCCCAACCCTGGACGGGCTGCGGCTTTGCGAAGAACAACGCGACGGCTGCCCCCACCAGGATCACCCCGGCGGGAAGCAGGATGGACTGGCCCATCGCCGTCGAAAATCCGCCGTGCAGGAATTCGGGCAGCGAGCCGCCCATGGCCAGACCTTCGCCGGCGGATCCGCCGGGGCCTCCCGCAGGCAGTTCGGCCGCGAGCCGCGACTGGATGAGCACCGCGATGGCGGCACTGCCCAGGACTGCGCCGATCTGGCGGGTGGTGTTGTAAACGCCCGAACCCGCCCCTGCCTGCCGTGGCGGCAGGTTCCTGGTGGCCGTAGTGCTCAACGGGGCCCAGATGCCTGCGTTGGCGAAGCCCAGGACAGCGCTGGGCAGCAGGAACATCAGGATGGGTGTGTCCGGTTGCATCAGGGCTGAGTTCCAGAGCAGCGCCACAGCCATCAGCACGAGCCCGGTGGCGGTGATGTATTTGGGGTTGACGCGGTCCACCAGCTTGCCCACGACGGGCGCGAGTCCGCCGGATATCAGGGCCATGGGCACCATCATCAGGGCGGACTGGGTGGGAGTCAGGCCCCGGACCAGCTGGTAGTAGAAGATCAGCGGCAGGCTGAAGGCGGTCACGGTGAAGCCCACCGTGGTGATCCCGATGTTGGCGAGCGAAAAATTCCGGTCCTTGAACAACGCCAAGGGAAGCAGCGGTTCACCTTTGTTGAAGCGCTGCCACGCCACGAAGGCCGCCAGCACCACGATGCCGGCGATGATCAGGCCCCATACGCTGATGGGTCCGGTGATGGTGCCCCAGTTGTAGGTCTCGCCTTCCTGGATGCCAAAAACCAGCAGGAACAGGCCGACGGCGCTGAGCAGGACCCCGGGGATATCGAACTTGTGCGGGTGCGTGCTCAGTGCCGGCACGTTGCGCCACGCCAGGATGAACCCGACCAGGCCAACCGGGACGTTGATGAAGAAGATCCATTCCCAGCCGAGCCCGTCCACCAGGACGCCGCCGAGGATGGGCCCGACGAGGGTCGCCATACCGGCGGTTGCGCCCCAGACTGCCATCGCGGAGCCGCGGCGGTCCGGCGGGAAGATGCGGGTGATGACAGCCATGGTCTGGGGAGTCATCATGGCGGCGCCGAGGCCTTGGAGCACGCGGGCCGCGATCAGGACCCGGACGTCGCCGGACAGGCCGCACCACAGCGAGGCCAGCGTAAAGACCACCAGGCCGGAGAGGTACAGCTTCTTGGGCCCGAACCTGTCGCCGAGGCGGCCGGTGATGAGCAGCGGGACAGCGTAGGCCAGCAGGTAGGCGCTGGTCACCCAGATGACCGAGTTGATGTCCGCGTCCAGGCCTTCCATGATCCGGGGGTTGGCCACGGACACGATGGTGGTGTCGATCAGGATCATGAAGAACCCGATCACCAGGGACCACAGGGCCGGCCAGGGCTTCGCTACGTTTTCCACTCGATCATCCTTTGAAATTTTGGTGTTGGTGCCGGGCGGACCCGGCGAAAGCGCTAGCCCAGCAGATCCAGGATCTCTGCGCGGGCGAACATTTGGGCAGCGGCCCGTGCCGACGGCGCTCCGGCATCCGGATCGGCTCCGGCGTCGAGCAGGACACGGGCCACGTCCGGGTAGCCCTTGAAGGCTGCCCCGGCAAGCGGGGTCTGGCCACGGTCGTTGGCAGTGCTGGCGTCGGCGCCGTGCTTAAGGAGCAACTCCACCGTATCGGCGTGGCCGTGGTACGCGGCCAGCATCAGCAGGGAGTCTCCTGTGGCGTTGGTCATGGTTGCCGGCGCCCCGGCTTCAAGGTAGGCGCCAAGCAAGGCGTCGTTGCCGTCGCGGGCCGCCTGGAAAAGCGAGTGCGCCAGCGCCACCGCGGCATCATTGTCCTGCGTGGCCTCCGGCGCAATACCCGGTGCGGTGTGGTCTGTCATCAGCGAGGCCCTCTCAGGAATCCGGTCTGCCGCCCAACAACCTGGCCGGCGTCCGGGGCGACAATGAGCTCCTGGACGGCCGGATACGGTTCATCGCCGTCCAGGACCGTCAGTATTTCATCCGGCGCCACGGAACGCTTTATGACCGCCAGCGCCACGGGACCCATCTCGTGGTGTTGCGCAACGGACGTCACCGTGCCCACTTTGCGTTCCCCTGCCATGACCGGGCTGCCGGCCGCGGGCAGTGTGTGCTGCGAACCGTCCAACTGCAGGAACACCAGCCGCCGCGGCGGGTGGCCAAGGTTGTGCACGCGGGCGACGGTTTCCTGTCCCTTGTAGCAGCCCTTGGCCAGGTGCACCGCAGTGCGCAGGAGGTCGAGTTCGTGCGGGATGGTCTTGTCATCGGTTTCTGCGCCGATCCTGGGCCGCCAGGCAGCGACGCGGAGGGCTTCGGCCGCGAGCACTCCGGCCAGCGGGCGGCCGGCGACGGCGGCCTCGAGTTCCTCGGCGGGGATGAGGTATTCGAACCAGGGACGCTCAAGGCCCGGGTGGTTTTCCTCGGACACAGTGGCGTACGAGTACCCGCCCGCCGAGACATGCGGCCAGGGATCCTGCCAGGCAAGGCGTCCGGCCCATTCGGGAACCGCCGTGGTGCTGCCCACCACGGCCCAATCGGCGGAGACGTCGGCGATCTCCACCCGCAGCATGAACTTCATCCGGTTCAAGTACTCGGCCAGCGGTGCAGCCTCGGCGGCCTCCACGATCAGCCAGGTGGTCCCGCCGTCGTCAACAACCCTGGCATCAAAGTCGATGCGCCCTTGGACGCTGAGCAGCAACAGTTCGCTGGACTCACCCGGCGCCAGCGCTGCCACCTGCTGGGACGAGAGGGTGTTGAGCCAGCTCAACCGGTCCGGTCCGGTGACGGTGACCACACCGCGGTGTGACAGGTCGACGACGGCGGTTCCGGCAGCGAGTGCGCGCTGCTCGCGCAACGGCTCGCCGTAGTGGGCGGCGACACCGGCGTCGGGGCCGGCGGCCTCAACGGCGCCGGGACGCGACAACAAAGGGCTGGGCGTACTCATATTGGCGGCAACGTCCTTTAGCAGCGGGGTATTCCGGGTTGTGAAGGTTCAGCCAACGCTAGCGGTATTCCGGGTTCTCAAAATCGAACCGCGTACCGGCCTCCCATTCACCGGGCAGGTTGCCGTAGGCCGGGTAGCCTCCGGCATCTTTGAGGATCCTGGCCAGGTGCAGGAGGTTCCAGGTCATGAACGTCGTGTTCCGGTTGGTGAAGTCTGTCTCCGGGCCGCCGGAGCCCTCGTCCAGGTAGCTGGGGCCGGGCCCTACCGGCCCGATCCACCCGGCGTCGGCCTGCGGCGGGATGCTGAATCCGATGTGTTGGAGGCTGTAGAGGACGTTCATGGCGCAGTGCTTGATGCCGTCCTCGTTTCCGGTGATGAGGCAGCCGCCGACCTTCGGGTAGAACGCCCACTGGCCCTGGCTGTTGAGCTGGCCGGAGTGGGCGTAGAGGCGCTCGATCAGCTTCTTGGTCTGGGACGAGTTGTCGCCCAGCCAGATGGGGCCGGCCACCACCACGATGTCCGCTTCCTGGACGGCGGGGTAGATCTCCGGCCATTCATCGGTGGCCCAGCCGTGCTCGGTCATGTCCGGGTAGACGCCCGTGGCGATGTCGTGATCGACAGTGCGGATGAGCCTGGTGCTGACGCCCTGCTTCTCCATGATCCGGCGGCTGATGGTAATCAGCCCTTCGGTGTTGGAGGTCTGGGGTGACTTCTTCAGGGTGCCGTTGAAGAAGACGGCCTTGAGGTCGCTGTAGCTGGTGGGCTTGCCTGCGTGTTCCGTTCCGTCTTCCATGGCGGGGCCTTTCCGGGTCAGGAAACTCTTTTCAGGAATGCAGAGGCGTGGGCCTCCAGCCCTTTTCCGGCCTCTCCACCCGTTGCCACGTCCCACCGCCACAAAAGGTTCCCGTCCACCAGTCCGAAGATCCGGGTGGCGGCACTGTAGTCCTTGGAATGGCTGCCGCGCATCACCATGTCGGTGGTCAGCTGGATCTGCGGTCCCTTGATCTGGCCGTAGTACAGCTCCGTGATGCCGCCAGGGTGGGCGATGGATACGGAGATGTCGAAGCCGCCGTCCTTGTTGCGCAGCGCCTCCACCTCGTCGGCGCTTTTCAACACCGGAACGATGTCTGCGGGCACCAGCCCCGGGCCGCCGTCGGCGTCCAGCTGTTTGCGCTCCAGCGCCCAGAAGCCGGTCTCGACTGTGAGCGGCCGCAGCCGCGTGCCGTCGTCGTCGGTCAACCAGCTTTCGGCACGGTACTGGAGGTACGGCAGCCCGTTGTGGGTGAAGGACACGTGCTGCAGGAAGTGCTCGGAATCCTCGTCACCGCTGCCCAACCGGCCGCGTCCTTCCCACTCACCTATGAGCCAGGATAGGGGGACGAGTTCGGGAGTCAGGTCTGTGGGAATCTCAATGGGCACTGTCTATTACCTCGAGATACGGCGGTGGGAAAGGATGTGGCTACTTCTGGCCTTTGAAGAGGCGGTAGACCACGAAACCGGCAAACCAGGCCATGGAAACGCTCGCGATACCGAGCAGGACGAGGAAGAAGATTTCAAATGCAAGTACGGACATGGTGCAATCCTAACCCGTTAGTAGATGAGTAGTTTGTCTATGAAGTACGCCAGGGATCCGACGGCTGAGACCGGGGCCAGGCCCATGCTCAAGGCCGCCGGCATATTCAACGGTGCGCCGCGCAGTGTCGCGAGCCTGCGGAAGCTGGCCAGGACCGCACCGACGATGACGCCGAAGACGGCCGCGGGCAGGACAGCAATGTCCGACAGGACCAGGCCGGCGAGCGGACCGGCCAGGCCGGCCAGCACAACGCCCAGGGGCGCGACGATGCTGTCCGGCCATTGGATGAGTCCGGCAAGGAGAGCTACGGCGGCGCTGATCGCGGCCACCAGGAGCATTTCGCGGACACCGTTGAACCGGGCGCCGGCTATCCAGCCGGCGCCGAGGCAGGACAGGAGGACACCGACACAGCACCCGAGGGTGGATTCCAGCCGTTGCGCCTGGCCGGTGCCGCGGATGAGCTGCACCACGAAGACGGCCATCATGCCCAGGGCGACGAAGGCGGGCGTCCAGTCGAGGTAGCCGGGGGGCGGGGCCACGGAGGCGCAGACGGCGGCGGCGGCTCCCGGCAGGGCGATCACGGCGGCCAGGGTCTTCTTCGCCGGGATACGGAGGAAGTGCGGCCACCCGATGCCCACGGCCGCGGCGATCAGGATGCCGACGGCGGCCAGGGCTTCCGGGGAGGAATAGACGCCGGCGATGATGGCAATGAGCCCGGCGATCCCGACGACCCCGATGGTCCAGGAGCCAAGTGACCGCACAGGTGACTGCAGTTCCGCCGTCATCCGGGGCCCGGCCTGTGCTTTGTCGGTGCACTCACTGCGCTGATTTCCCATCCTGGCGTCGGCTGGAAGGCTGGTCCGCCCCCTCGTGGCAGGGCTGGTCCGCCCTGCTCCAATCCTGCCCTATATGAACCGCTTATGTCGCAAAACGTACCTGTCCAGGGCCCCAATCTGTGGCTTGGAAGGGGGTGCCGGGTATACTCAAGGTTCAGCTACGCTCCCTGCTGAGGTGGCTGGCCGGCGGCGCGCTGACGGTCCACAAACCTCCCGCAGGAAGCCCGTACCGGCCGGTGAGAATCCGGTTCAGTCGCCCAAAGATGCGCGGACGGCCCTTGGAGGAACAATGTCGCACATCCTGTTACTGACGAACAGCACCGGTTCTTCGGTGGACATCCTGCCTGCCCTTGAGCTGCTGAACCACCGGGTCCATATCCTGCCCGCGGAACCCACTGCCCTGCTGGAGACTGACCCGTGCGACATCGTCCTGCTGGATGCGCGCAAAGACCTCGTGGGTGCCCGTTCCCTCACCCAGCTGCTGAAGGCCACCGGACTGAGCGCCCCCCTTGTCCTGATCCTCACCGAGGGCGGCATGGCGGCGGTTTCCTCGGCGTGGGCCGTTGACGACATCGTCCTGGATTCTGCCGGACCCGCCGAGGTGGAAGCCCGCATCCGGCTGTCCGTGGCGCGGGCCGTCCCGGAACAGGAGGACGCGCCCAGCGAGATCCGGGCCGCCGGTGTGATCATCGACGAAGCAAGCTACACGGCACGCGTCAACGGCGCACCCTTGAACCTGACCTTCAAGGAGTTCGAGCTCCTGAAGTACCTCGCGCAGCACCCCGGCCGCGTCTTCACCCGCCAGCAGCTGCTCACGGAAGTCTGGGGCTACGACTACTACGGCGGCACCCGCACCGTCGATGTCCACGTCCGCCGGCTTCGCGCCAAGCTTGGCGCGGACCACGAGAACCTGATCAGCACGGTCAGGAACGTGGGCTACCGCCTCACCCTGGTCAGGCAGCAGGAAGACGAACTTACCGAAGCCTGAGCCCTGCACGCCTTCGCCGTATAGCCTTGGCTCATGACTCCAGCGCATCCGCAGAAGTGGCCCGTCCATGTTGTCCGGGGCGGCGTTGACCAGCAGCTCCTGAAAGACTGCCGCGACCTCCTTGCGGCGGCCGAGGAATCGGACGGCAATCCCTCGATCTCCGAACAGACCCTGGTGACCATGCGCGCCGGCGACTCGCCGGACCACACCCTGCTGACGCTGGCCCTGTACGCGCCGGACGAGGACTCCGACCCCGCCACCGGCCAGGACCTGGCCGGGTTCGCCGTGGTGGTGGACGAGCCGGACGGCAACGGTGTCCTGGAGATCGCAGTGCACCCCTCCTACCGCAACCAGGGCGTGGCGGACCGGCTGGTGGGCGCGCTCAAGGAGGTGCGGGGCTTCGACGGGCTGAAAGCCTGGTCCCACGGAAACCATGAAGCAGCCGCGGACCTCGCGGCCCGGTACGGCTACGCACCGGTGCGCGAATTGTGGAAGATGCGGATGACGACGGCCGGCGCCGACCTGCCCGACGCCGGCCTGCCGGACGGTGTGGCCATCCGCGCCTTCGTGCCCGGCAAGGATGAGGAGGCCTGGCTGGCAGCGAACCGGGCGGCATTCGCACACCACCCCGAGCAAGGAAACCTGACCCGGGCGGACCTGGACGCCCGGATGGCGGAGGACTGGTTCGATCCGGCCGGGTTCTTCCTGGCCGAGGACCGTGAAGGGCGTTTGCTCGGCTACCACTGGACCAAGGTCCACCCGCGTCACGGAGAGCATCCGGCCATCGGCGAGGTGTACGTAGTTGGTGTTGCGCCGGAGGCGCAGGGCCTGGGCCTGGGCAAGGCCCTGACGATCGCCGGCATCAAGCACCTGCGCGACTCCGGCCTCAGCGGGGTCATGCTGTACGTGGATGCGGACAATACTGCGGCAGTTGCGCTGTACCGGCGGCTGGGGTTCACCCGTTGGGACATGGACGTCATGTATGGCCCGGCTGCAGGCTAGGTTACGGGCCCCGGAACAAAGCCCGGCGGTGCGTTAAACAGGGCCGTGGGGCCGGTGAATGCTTGTAAGGTTGGAATGGAGCCGCGCGGGGCGGAAGCGCCGGCACCACAGCGCCAGCCATAAGGAGAAGCCATGAACCCGGAACCCTCCGGAACAGCCACGTCCCAGGATGTTGCGTTGCCTGCCCGGGCGCGCTTCGGCTCCTCCGAGGTCCCTGCGGCACGGGCCACCCAGGACCGCATCGACATCCCGGAATTCGCGCCCAACCTGCAGCCTGAGGGCGACATCCGGCCGGACCGATTCCTGGACCGCGAACTGAGCTGGCTCGCATTCAATTCCAGGGTGCTGGAGCTGGCCGAAGACCCCACCCTTCACCTCCTTGAACGCGTCAGCTTCCTGTCCATCTTCGCCTCCAACCTGGACGAATTTTTCATGGTCCGCGTGGCCGGCCTCAAGCGGCGCATCGCCACCGGCCTGGCCGTTCCGTCGCCCGCCGGACTCAGCCCGGTGGAGGTGCTGGAGCGGATCAGCGACGAAGCCCACCGGCTGCAGGAGCGGCACGCCCAGGTTTTCGCCGACCAGATCCGCCCGGCACTGGCGTACGAGCACATCCACGTCATGCAGTGGGGCGAACTGGACGACGCCGCCCAGCAGCAACTCAGCGTGATGTTTGCCGAGAAGGTCTTCCCCATCCTCACGCCGCTGGCAGTGGACCCGGCGCACCCGTTCCCGTACATCTCCGGGCTGTCACTGAACCTTGCCGTCGTGGTCCGGAACCCGGTCAGCGACAAGGAGCTCTTCGCCCGCGTCAAAGTGCCTGACCAGCTTCCCCGCCTGATTTCCATCGACGGTCCGCGGGCCGGTGCGGTTCCCGGGCGGGTGGCACGGTTCATCGCCCTTGAGGAAGTCATTGCCGTCCACCTGGACAAGCTGTTCCCCGGCATGGAAGTGCTGGAGCACCACACCTTCCGCGTTACCCGCAACGAGGACGTGGAGGTGGAGGAGGACGACGCCGAGAACCTCCTGCAGGCGCTGGAGAAGGAACTGCTGCGCCGCCGCTTCGGCCCTCCGGTGCGGCTTGAGGTGACCACGGACATCAACCCAAACATCCGTGCACTCCTGATCCGCGAACTGGGGGTGGAGGAATCCGAGGTGTATTCCGTCCCCGCGCCGCTGGACATGCGTGGCCTGTCAGTCATTGCCGGAATCGACCGCGCCGACCTGCACTACCCCAAGCACATGCCGCACACGTCGCGGTACCTTAACGAGTCCGAAACCTCCAAGGCCGCCAACGTCTTTGCTGCCATGCGGCGCCGGGACATCCTGCTGCACCACCCGTACGATTCCTTCTCCACCTCGGTGCAGGCGTTCCTGGAGCAGGCGGCGTCGGATCCAAAGGTCCAGGCGATCAAACAGACCCTCTACCGCACGTCCGGGGACTCCCCCATTGTTGATGCCCTGATCGACGCCGCGGAGGCAGGCAAGCAGGTCCTGGCCCTGGTGGAAATCAAGGCACGCTTCGATGAGCAGGCCAACATTTCCTGGGCCCGGAAGCTGGAGCAGGCAGGTGTCCATGTGGTGTACGGCATCGTCGGCCTGAAGACGCACTGCAAGCTTTCGCTGGTGGTGCGCCAGGAGGTTGACGGGCTGCGCCGCTACTGCCACATCGGCACCGGCAACTACCACCCCCGGACCGCCCGGTACTACGAGGACCTGGGCCTCCTGACCGCGAACGACCAGGTGGGCGAGGACCTTTCCAAGCTGTTCAACCAGCTCTCCGGCTACGCCCCCAAGTCCACCTTCAAGCGTCTGCTCGTAGCGCCCCGGTCCGTCCGCTCGGGACTCATCGACCGGATCGAGACGGAGATCCGCAATGCGCGCGCGGGCGTTCCCGGCCTGGTGCAGATCAAGGTGAACTCGATGGTGGACGAGGCCATCATCGATTCGCTGTACCGTGCTTCGCAGGCCGGCGTAAAAGTGGACGTCATCGTCCGCGGCATCTGCTCGCTGCGCCCGGGCGTCCCGGGCCTGAGCGAGAACATCACCGTGCGCTCCATCCTGGGCAGGTTCCTTGAACACTCGCGGGTCTTCGCCTTTGCCAATGGCGGCGACCCCGTGGTGTACATCGGTTCGGCGGACATGATGCACCGCAACCTGGACCGCCGGGTGGAGGCACTGGTCCAGTTGAGCAGTGCGGACGACATCACCTATGTCCTTGACCTCCTGCAGCGCTACATGGACCCGGAAACGTCCAGCTGGCACTTGGACAACGAGGGCCGCTGGACCCGGCACCACCTTTCCGACGACGGCAAGCCGCTTGAGGATGTCCAGTCCTGGTTGCTGGCGTCCCGGCCGCGGCAGCGCAGCCTGAGCCGGCGCTAGGCAGCGCATTGTCGAGCGATGCACTCGTAGCCGACCAGACTGACCACCCGGGGGAACCCGTAGCCGTGACGGCTGCGGGTGCCATCCCGTGGCGGGTCAACAAAGACCGGCTGGAAGTCCTGTTGATCCACCGGCCGCGCTATGACGACTGGTCATGGCCCAAGGGAAAGATCGACGACGGCGAAACGGTCCCGGAATGCGCTGTCCGGGAGGTGCGCGAGGAGATCGGCCTCGACGCGCCGCTGGGAATTCCCTTGCCGCCCATCCACTACCACGTCGCCTCCGGCCTCAAGAAGGTCCACTACTGGGCGGTCAAGGTCAACGGAAATGGGCTTGTTCCGGACGGCAAGGAGGTGGACAGCGTGATGTGGTGCGGCCCCGACAAGGCAGCCCGCCTGCTGTCCAACCCGTCCGACGTCGTCCCTTTGGAGTACCTGCGGGACGCGCATGGCCGCGGCAGCCTGGACACGTGGCCCCTGGTGGTACTCCGCCACGCCAAGGCCAAACCCCGTTCGTCCTGGAGCAAGGCCGAGGGCGAGCGGCCGCTGGCTGCCACCGGGACCCGGCAGGCGCAGGCCGTGGGCAGGCTCCTGCAGGCATGGAAGCCGATGCGGGTGGTCACCAGCCCGTGGCTGCGCTGCGTTGCCACCGTTGCTCCGTACGCACGGGCCACCGGGGCAAAGGTGAAGCTCGCCGAAGGCCTCACCGAGCACAGGCACCAGCGGAGCCCGCGCAAAACGGCGGCCGTCATCGAATCGCTCTTCGACAAGCAGCGGCCGGTGGTTGCCTGCACCCACCGGCCGGCCCTGCCGACAGTCCTCAAGCAGCTTGCCGGCCACATGCCTTCGCACCTGGCGAAATTGTTGCCCGCGGACGAGCCCTTCCTCTCCCCCGGCGAGCTGGTGGTGTGCCATGTAACCCATGGCGGGAAGAAGCGGATCGTGGCTGTGGAACAGTTCAAGCCGTTCGACGATTAACCGGGCACCGGCTTGACCGAGGGCTCCAGTCCGTCTTGACTGGGGGACCACGCACTGTTCTGGGGGGATAACGTGCACGCTGCCACCATCGCTGTTTTCGACGACGTTCCACCGCTGGCCCTGCTGTGGCCCCTTGTCCTGGCCGGTGGAGTGTACTGGCTCCTCTCGAGGGTCATCCGGGGAGCGAGGGAGGGCAGCCCCAGGGCGTCGGCGTCGCGCCACGCCTTCCTGGCGGGGCTGGTCGGGTGGCTTGCCAGTTCCCTGGTGCCCGCCGCGAACGCAGGGATCATTCCCCTCCCCCACTCAGCGGCCATCCCGGCAGCCATCCTTCCTGCCCTTGCCTGGCCGGTCCTCGGTTGCTTGGCTGCGCATGTCCTTGGGCAACTGAGTTATCCCCGGCGGCAGTCGCCACCGGACACTCCAGGCGGACCCCGGCGGCGGATCCGTGACATCGTTCCGCGCCGCCTTGGATGGACGGTGGCGGCCATTTTCGCGGGAGCCGCCGCGCTCATCGCGTGGATGTCCGCGCTGCCGGGTTTTCCTTCCCGCGCCTACGAGTCACGGCCCGACGGCCATGGGGGTTTCACCACTTTCGGTGGGGAAGGGCGCATCCCGGGCCAGGAGCTGGCACCGTACCTGGGCGGCGCCCTGATCGTCCTGGCGGCAGGGACGTTGTTCGTCCTGGCCTTGGCCGCCCGCCGGCCGCCTCTCACCGGCCTGACTCCGAGGGAGGATCACCTGCTGCGGATAATCGCCGGCAACCGCCTCCTCCGGACGGTGGCAACTGTGGCGTCCGGGCTGGGGGCGATCGCCGGAAACCACGCAGCGCGTCCCGATCCGGCCGCCGGAACCAACAGTTGGGCCAATCCTGCCGGTGCCCTAAACCTGGTGGTCCTGGTGGTGATGTTCCTCTGGCGCCCGCCTGCCCTCCCGGGCCAACGGCCACCCCGCAAGTCCGCCCAGGTCACTGCCCGGCCCGAGACGATGCTGGCTGTATCAGTGGGACCGGCCATGGGGCTCGCGGCGTTCGTTCCCGTGCCGGTGGCTATTTTCGTCCCGTGGGCGGTGACAGGGCATGCCGCCCCGGTGGCGGCCGTGTCAGCGGCTGCGGTGCTGGCCGTTGTTTCACTCGGGGAATTGGTGATGCACCGCAATCACGGCTGGGCTGGCGCGCCCCGGCATTGGCCCCGGCAGCCCGTGCATCCCGCCTTGATGGTGGCTCTTGTGGCAGCGGCAGCTCTCCTGACGGTGGTGATCGCCTGTGTCGCGGGCCGGCAGGATGAACTCGGGGTGCAGGCCGCGTGGGAAGTGACAGTATGGGCCAGCGCAGGCACAGCGCTCCTCTCTGCCGTCCCCCTCGCGCTCGCGAGGCGCCGCCGCAGTGTTGCGCCCGGGGTTCCGGGACTCGACGCAGCCCTCCGGGCCATCACGGTATACCGTGTGGCGCGGACGCTGACAGCCTTCTTCGCTGCCCAAGCGGGGGTGCTCCTGATGAGCGCGGGGCCCACCCTTGGGCGGCCGGCGGCTTCCGGTCCAGGCCCATGGGACGCGGTGTGGCAGGGGGCATCCGGCCTCGGCGCCTTGTTGACCGCCACCGCCGTACTGATCGCAGTGGCCCCGGTCTCCGTCATTGCCCGGGGCCCCGAAGCCAGCCTTTCGTTGGGACCACCCAGTAGACTTGGGGCGTGAGCATCCCTACGCCTTATGAAGACCTCCTTCGCGATGTCCTGGCCACCGGCACCCATAAATCGGACCGCACCGGCACCGGAACCACCAGCGTTTTCGGCCGCCAGATGCGCTTTGACCTCTCCAGGAGCTTCCCGCTGATCACCACCAAGCGGGTCCACTTCAAGTCCGTGGCGGTGGAACTTCTGTGGTTCCTGCGCGGCGAGACCAACATCAAGTGGATGACGGACCAAGGCGTCACCATCTGGAACGAATGGGCCGACGAAGACGGCGACCTGGGCCCGGTGTACGGCGTGCAGTGGCGTTCCTGGCCCACCCCCGACGGCGGCCACATCGACCAGATCGCCGAACTCATCGAGAACCTGAAGTCGAACCCGGATTCCCGCCGGCACCTTGTGTCCGCCTGGAACGTCTCCGAGCTCAACGACATGGCGCTCCCGCCCTGCCATGCGTTCTTCCAGTTCTACGTGGCGAACGGCAAGCTCTCCTGCCAGCTCTACCAGCGCTCGGCTGACATGTTCCTGGGCGTGCCGTTCAACATCGCCTCCTACGCATTGCTCACCTGCATGATCGCCCAGCAGGTGGGGCTCGAACCCGGCGAGTTTGTCTGGACCGGCGGAGACGTCCACATCTACGAAAACCACATGGACCAGGTCCTCAAGCAGCTCGAACGCGAGCCCTACGAGTATCCTCAGCTGACGATCACCCGGAAGCCCGCGTCGATCTTCGACTACACGCTGGAGGACTTCGATGTGGTGGGCTACCAGCACCACCCCACCATCAAGGCGCCGATCGCGGTATGAGCACCGAAAACTTCACCGATCCGCAGTCCTTCACGGAGGAACTGGCCGCCTCCGTCACCGGCGTGGGCCTGGTCTGGGCCCAGACCTCTGACGGGGTCATCGGGATGGACGGAGACATGCCCTGGCACCTGCCGGAGGACCTCAAGCACTTCAACCGGCTGACCACCGGGCACCCGGTCATCATGGGCCGCAAGACCTGGCTGTCCTTCCCGGACAAGTACCGTCCGCTGCCGGGGCGCACCAACATCGTCATCACCCGGCAGAAAAGCTGGGCCGGCACGCCGGAGGCGGAGGGCGCCGTGGTGGTTCCCTCCCTGGATGACGCGCTCCTTGAGTCGCAGTTCGTCGACGGCGGCGAGACAGTCTGGATCCTGGGAGGCGGCGATGTTTTCCGCCAGTCCACGGACCTCGCCAACGTCGCGGTGGTCACCACCATCGATGTGAAAGCCGACGGCGACACGTTCGCCCCGGAGCTTGGCCCCAGTTGGGAGGCCACGGCCGCCGTCCCGCCGGACGGCTGGCTGACTGCCGCCAACGGCACACGCTACCGATTCACCACATGGTCACGGACCGAGGGCTAGGAACATGCTGAAGAAACCCGAAACCCTGTTCGTCCTGGGCTACATGCTGCTGCCCCTGCTGGCCTTGCTGTCCGCGATCGTGGGGCTGACCATGATCCTGGGCGGCAACAAGATCGCCGGGGCCATCGTGCTGGTGGTGGTCACTCAGGTGTTCACCTTCGGCGCGTTCTTTGCGCTGCGCGCCCGGAAAGCTGCCGTGCTGGAGCAGTCGGACCAAAGCTAGCGCTTACGGCAGCGGCATGGGGAGGCCACCCCATCGCGGGTAGCCCGGTCCTGGCCTAGGCTGGGCACGCGGCACTCTGGGGGCTGTCGAATAAAATATTGGGGGGAATCCTGGTGGCAGGAACTTTGTGGGGCGCCGACGTCGTGCAACTGCGGGCCCTTGCGCAGCAGTTCAACAAGACAGCCGACCTGTTGCAGCAGCAGTCGACGCAGCTAAGCAGCCAGATCAACAACAATCCGGCATGGAAGGGCGCTGACGCCCAGCGGTTCCGGTCTGACTGGAACAGCAGCCACCGCACGCTCCTTCAACAAACCGTCGCCCGCTTGAAGCAGGAGTCCAAAGTCCTGCTCAGGAACGCGGACGAGCAGGAGAAGGCCAGCACCGGCTCCGGCGCCGGCGGAGGACCTGGCAACGGCTCTCCCGCCGGCAACAACGGTCCCCGCCCGCCAATCCCGGGTCAGGGCAGCAATGATCCGTGGGGCCCGGGCTGGCTCACGGATCCCAACTCCCCTTTCCGCAGCGGCTGGGACATCTACAACCTCACCAAAGCGTTGCCGAACCTTCGGGCAGGACTGTTCGATCTTCCCCATTTCATTAGCAAGGCAGACAACCTCGGTGAGTTCCTGTTCTCCAGGGACTTCCAGAACGTGGCAAAAGCATTCCAGAACACGAACATGTTGAGCCAGTATTTCAACACTTCATCGGAACTGTTCGACGGCAGGTGGGATACGGCCTTGCGTCTCGCCGAAGGTGGCAAGGCGGCGGAGTTCTTCAAATTTGGTGGCAGGGCCCTGGGTGGAATCGGGGTGGGTCTTGACGTTTTGGACACCGTCAACAACGCAAAGGAGGGCGACACAGGGGCCGCCGTCTACTCTGGAATCAAGGCCGGCCTCGGAGTGGTAAGTTTCGCTCCCCCGCCTGTCGGAACGGCGGCCATGGTCGCATCCGGAGCGTTGGCCATCTATGACAATGTGCCCATAGTCAAGGAAACAGTGAATGCCATCGGCGGGTCCATCGCTGACGGTGCCAAGGAAGTCTGGGAAGGCGCTGGGGACGCCGCCGAAAAAGTCGGCGACTTCTTTGGATTCTGAGCCCACAACGAGAGGTATGGACGATGACTGAGACAGCGACGGAAGCCGCCACCATCCCTGATGCGATCGGATATGGCTTTGCCGAAATGGTTACCCTTGCAAGCCTCCAGGGCGGGGACGCTGCGGTCCTCAGCGCTGAAGCACTGAGGGTGGACGGCTATATGGACAATACGGACATGGTGAGTGCAGGCGCGTCGTCACTGGTGGCCCGAGGCTTGGCCAAAGCCGAAAATGACGGGCTCCTCTCAGTGTCAGGACCCACTGCTGCCGTGGCTGCCCTGCTCTCCTCCGCCCTCCGTCGCATTGAGATCTCGCTGCTGACGGCCGAAGGGGGCGACAGCGTGGTCTTCATGGAAAATGACGACATCCATCTGCTGTTCCAGCCCCGCTCCTACTTCACGTGGTGGGCAATGGCCCAGCGGCCGGACGTTACCGCCGCCGAAGCCAACCTCATGGTTATCAAGCAGCACCTGGACAGCAACCCGGGGGGCGGCGCCACTCTCCGCCGCCGCGAGGATCCCACCGGACAGACCCTGTACGTGAAAAATGGCGGCGACGGATCATGGACCACTGGTACCTCCACACCCAGGCAGGCAGACATCGCTGAAACCAAAGGCGTGGACGACGCCGGCCTCCTTCACCAAATCCGCGCCATCCGTCAGGACTGACTGTGACCTTCGACCGTGACCGCGAGCGGCGCAACGACGCCGTTCACGCCGAACACAAGGCCGCGCTTGCACGGGGTGAAAAGCGGGTGCTGCGCACCACCAGCACCGGCGAATTGCACAGTTACCCCGCCGACGAAATTGGGTTTTCCCCAGGCCGTGGCCACGTACAGGTCCAAACCTGGTGGGGTATGGGGATCCTGACCGGCGTCATGGTGCTCTTAACCCTCCTTTCCCTCGTTATACTGCTCAGGCCCCTGCCGGACGGCGGCCAGCCGTTCTGGGGCGCCTTGGTCCTCACTGCATTCGGCATTTTTGGAGCCTGGTATACCTTCGGCATGGCGAGGGACGAGTACCGGGCCAAGAAACTGCGGAAGGAAAGGCATGCGCCGGAACCCGGAGCAGGACCCCTCAGTGAATGAACCGCATGGCCGCACGAGGCGCCCGCCACCTCGACGGGGAGGGCCCGGCCGGGCGTGACGTAACCGACTGCGCCCGGCTGGTTCCGAAGTCTAAACTGGTCGAATGACTACAGCAGCTACCCCTTCCGTCGGCCTGGTCGGATGGCGCGGCATGGTCGGCTCCGTCCTCATGCAGCGCATGCAGGACGAGGGCGACTTCGCCAACATCAACCCGGTGTTCTTCTCCACCTCCAACGCCGGAGGTGCCGCGCCGTCGATTGCCGGAACAGCAGGAGGCAGCGCCGGTAAGCTCGAGAACGCGTTCGACGTCGACACGCTGGCCAAGCTGCCCATTATCGTCACCGCCCAGGGCGGTGACTACACCAAGCAGGTCCACGGCGAACTGCGCAGCCGTGGCTGGGACGGCCTCTGGATCGACGCCGCTTCCACCCTGCGCATGAGCGACGACTCCATCATTGTCCTGGACCCCATCAACCGCGACGTCATCGACAAGGGCCTGGTCAACGGCACCAAGGACTTCATTGGCGGCAACTGCACCGTGTCCTGCATGCTCATGGGCCTGGGCGGCCTGTTCAAGAACGGGCTGGTGGAGTGGGGCACCTCCATGACCTACCAGGCTGCCTCCGGCGGCGGAGCCCGGCACATGCGTGAGTTGCTCAGCCAGTTCGGCACGCTCAACGCCGAGGTGAGCACGGAGCTGGACGACCCCGCGTCGGCCATCCTGGACATCGACCGCAAGGTCCTCGCCCACCAGCGCACGGACATCGACGCCACCCAGTTCGGCGTCCCCCTGGCCGGCTCCCTGATCCCCTGGATCGACGCTGACCTGGGCAACGGGCAGTCCAAGGAAGAGTGGAAGGCCGGGGTTGAAACCAACAAGATCCTGGGCACCTCCGACGAAAACCGGGTGATCATGGACGGGCTCTGCGTCCGTATCGGCGCCATGCGTTCCCACTCCCAGGCACTGACCCTCAAGCTCCGCGAGGACCTGTCCGTGGCCGAGATCGAGAAGCTGCTGGACGAGGACAACCAGTGGGCCAAGGTGGTTCCCAACACCAAGGAAGCCTCCATGGCGGACCTGACCCCCGTCGCCGCCTCCGGAACCCTGGACATCCCGGTGGGCCGCATCCGCAAGATGGAAATGGGCCCGCAGTACATCAGCGCCTTCACCGTGGGCGACCAGCTCCTCTGGGGGGCCGCTGAGCCGCTGCGCCGCATGCTCAACATCGCCACCGGCAACCTGTAACAGCCGGCCCGGCCGCCGCGCAGGCAGATCATGGCATTCCTGGTCCTCGCCCTGATCACCGTGGTTGCCATGGCCGGCCCGTTGCTGGCGCTGCCTGCCAAATGGCGGGTTCCAGTGGTGGCCGGCGAACTGTTCGCCGGCGTCGCCATTGGCCGTAGCGGGCTGAACCTGGTCGACGCCTCCGACCCCACTCTGCGGCTCCTGTCCGACGTCGGCTTTGCGCTGCTGATCTTTGTCGTCGGTACCCATGTGCCCGTCAGGGACGCCAGGATCCGGGCAGCCCTCGGCCACGGTGCGGTGCAGGCCGGGGTGGCTGCGGTCCTGGCTGCCGCCACCGGCGTTGCCGTGGCGGCGGCCTTCGGTACCGGCCATGCCCCGCTCTACGCGGTCCTGCTCGCTTCCTCCTCGGCGGCGATGGTCCTGCCGATCGTTGACTCCCTGGGCCTCAGCGGCCCTCCCGTGCTGGCCATGACGGCACAGGTGGCCATCGCCGATGTCGCCTGCATCGTGGCGCTCCCCCTTGCCCTGGACCCCGTGAACGCCGGCCGGGCCGCGGTAGGCTCCCTCGCCGTCGCGCTTTGCTCAGTGGTGCTGTTCCTGCTGCTGCGGCGCGCCGAGCAGTCAGGCGCCCGGGCCAGGCTGCATAGACTGTCGGAAAACCGGAGGTTCGCCCTGGAACTCCGGATCCAATTGGCAATCCTCTTCGCCCTGGCCGGACTGGCCGTGCTGAACAACGTATCCATCATGTTGGCCGGCTTCGCCTTCGGCCTGGTGGTGGCGGCCGTAGGTGAGCCCCGGCGCCTTGCCCACCAGTTGTTCGCGGTCAGCGACGGGTTCCTGGGCCCTGTCTTCTTTGTGTGCCTGGGCGCCTCACTGAACCTAAGCGAGCTGGCGGCGCACCCTGGCATGATCCTGCTGGGACTGTGCCTCGGCGGCGGATCACTGCTCATTCATGTGGTCCTCCGCCTGCTGGGCGTGCCGGCCATCCTCGGCGTCCTGTCCGCTGCCCAGCTTGGCATCCCGGTGGCCGCGGCCAGCATCGGAACCCGGACGGGGGTCCTGCTGCCCGGGGAGGGCGCCGCAGTGCTGCTCGGGGCCTTGGTCACGATCGCCGCGAGTGCCTTTGCAGGGCAGCGTGCCGCCCGGCGGTGGACGCCGCCGGCAGCTGCGAAGCCGCTTCCGACAACCTAGCGGGCCAGGAACTCCAGATACTCCCGCGCGGCCTTGGCAAGCGCTCTTTGGGCTGCCGGGCCGAACGCCGCGGCTGCGTCAAACATTTCGGGAACGACGACGGCGCTCCGGCCGGTGCCCCGGACCATCCAGGTGCCAGCCACCATTCCCGCGGCCACCAGGGTTTTCTTGAAGATGCCGTTGCCGCCCGGAACGATCAGGTCGAAGTGCTCCGGGGCCAGGACGGGCGTGCGGTCAGTGTAGCCGAGGACGAACTCGTCGAACCCGGGCAGCAGGTGCACGGAGCGGGCGCCCGGCAGGCCGGTATCGATGAGGGACGCCGTCTCGGGCGACATCCAGTATGTGGTCCCCTCCCATTCCAGCTGAACGAGTTGCGCCCTGACCTCCATGAGCGCGGACCTCACCTCGGTCAGCGGCAGCTGCGTCCACCAGGCGAAGTCCCGGAGCGTGGCCGGGCCGTGGCTGCGGAGGTAGCGCAGCAGGAATTCCGCCAGTGCCTCCTCCCGGTCCAGGCGGCGGGACGAGGGTATCCACTGGTCGTACGCGGCGATCAGCTGCTGGTTCCCGGCCAGGGGGCCCAGCACCAGCCAGCCGTGCCGGCAGAGCGAGCCCAGGAGGTGGACGCCCCGCTGCCCTTGGGTCGGCTGGCCGCCGGCGTCGAATTCCCGGAACAATTCCGGACGGCTGATGGGGCCATCCGCCAGGATCCGGTCAAGGGCGATGTCCCGCGCCTTCTCAACGTCCGCCCACGCAATGTCCAGCTGGCGGTGCCGGGCAGCGATGCTCCGGGTGAGCCGCTCGGCCGTTAGGTCGAGCATCCAGCGCAGGTCTTCGGGGGCCACCAGATGAAGCGTTCCGCGCATCGGCCAGGACCGCACCACCGCGCCGGTGTTGAGGGCGGCACGCACGTCCGTGAGTCCGGCACCCGGCACCCGCACTCCCACCGCCCACAGGGCTGCGGGCAGGTCCTGCGCCTGCAAGGCTGTCATCCACCGGACCAGTTCCGGCACCGTGCCGCCTCCGCCCGCAAGCCGTTGCGACGCGAGCCGCAGCCTGCCTATCATCCTGCGGTCGCGCAGGGCACCTCGTGCAGCCATGGCCCCATCCTAGGCCGGGGACGGCTGCCCGGAGCTACACCCGGTCCCTTAGAGTTCCAGTCCGATAAGCAGCGGCTCGGGGTGCAGCAGGATCCCAAAACGGCGTTCGACGCCGGTGCGCACCTCCCGCGCCACGGCCACCATGTCCGCCGCGCTGGCTGAGCCGCGGTTGGTGACGGCGAGCGTGTGCTTGGTGGACAGGGAGGCGCGGCCCGCGGATACGCTTCCCGGTTCCAGCCCGAACCCCTTGCCGAACCCGGCCTGGTCAATCAGCCACGCTGCCGAGAGTTTCACCAGTCCGTCCCCTCCTGCCGGATAGCGGGGAGCCGATTCGGGCAGCGTGTCGGCCACGTCCGCCGGGACGATGGGGTTGGTGAAGAACGACCCGGTGGAATAGGTATCCCTGTCGGCGGCGTCCCACACCATCCCCTTGGAGGCGCGCAGGCGCAGCACTTCCCGGCGGACGTCATTGGCGTAAGCGCGCTTGCCCACCTCGACGCCGAGGGAGCGGGCCAGCTCGGCGTACCGGATGGGCGCGCTCATGCGGCCCAGCGGCAGCTGGAATTCAACAGTAAGGACAACGTACCGGGGGGAACCGTCAACGGTGGTCCGCTTCAGGATGGAGTCACGGTAGCCGAATTCAAGTTCGGAATTGGTAAACGTCTTCACCGCGTTCCGTTCCCGGTCCCAGGTGCGGACGGCGGCGATGGTCTGGGATACCTCGGCACCGTACGCTCCCACATTTTGGACGGGCGTGGCCCCGGTGGAGCCAGGGATACCGGACAAGGCCTCTATCCCCGACCAGGCATGGCGAACGGCGTACTCCACCAACCGGTCCCAATTGTGGCCTGCCTGCACCACGACGGCCACGCCGCCGCACGAGTCCTCCGCATTCACGGTGAAGCCCTCCGAGGCGATCTTGACCACGGTCCCGGGGTACCCGTCGTCGGACACCAGGAGGTTGGAGCCGCCGCTGATGATCAGGACCTGCTCGCCGGCGGCATCCGCCGACCTGACGGCGTCGATAATCTCGCCCTCGGTCCGGGCCTCGATGAAGGTGCCGGCGGGGCCGCCGACGGCGGACGTGGTCAGCTGGGAAAGCTTGGTGGCAGTCACCCATCAACAATACTAGGGAACGCCCAAGGAGCCCCGGCCAAGCGCCGCCTTGCAAGGAGTAACAGAATCAACAATTAACTAACAACCTCAGTGTTGAATATTTACAAACTTGTCATATGTGCGTATTTTCGAGCCAGCGGATCACAGACCTGGGTCCGCTTTCCCCGATACCGCATAGGACTGCTATGACCATTACCAGGACTCTGGCCACGAGCCTCATGAGCCTATTGACAGCCGCAGTGTTCGCTTTCTCCTCGGCCGGCGGCGCAACAGCGGCACCCTCCGCCCCCGGAAACGACGCAGCTCCCGGGATCAGCAGCACCAGGACAACCGGTGACGCCGCGGACTACTGGACGCCGGAGCGGATGCGGGCAGCCGTCCCCGGCGATTCGCTCGCCAAGAAGGCACTGCAGCGGCAAAAGGGCAATGCTGCCCCGCTGGGGGAAACGCCCAGTAATGGCACCGAAACCAAAATCAAGGGATCGGATCCAACGGTCCAGCCGATGGCGAACGCCAGCGAAAGCCCCGTCCCGCATATCGGCAAGGTGTTCTTCACCCTGGGCGGAACCGACTATGTGTGCTCGGCCAACTCGGTGGCCGCCACGAACCGGAGCACTGTGTCCACTGCGGGCCACTGCATCAACGAGGGCCCCGGCGCCTTCGCCACCCGGTTCACGTTCGTCCCCGCCTACCTCAACGGATCCGCCCCGTACGGCAAGTGGACGGCCCGTGCCCTCTACGCCCCCACCCAGTGGAGCTCCTCGGGCAACATGCAGTACGACACCGGTTTCGCCGTTATGTCGCCGCTGAACGGCCGCAACCTCGCGGACGTCGTGGGCGCCTCCGGGGTCCGGTTCAATGCCGCCCGCGGCCTCGCCTACAAGGCATTCGGCTACCCGGCCGCGCCGCCTTTCAACGGCGAATCCCTCAAGAGCTGCTCGGGGACGGCCACCAACGATCCCTATAACCCGCAGTTCAACACCCAAGGCATCCCCTGCAACATGACCGGCGGTTCGTCGGGCGGTCCCTGGTTCATTGGCACCTCCGCGGGCGGTTACCAGAACTCGGTCAACAGCTATGGCTACGGCAGCAACTCCACCACCATGTACGGCCCGTATTGGGGCTCGGTCATCCAGTCGGCCTACAACGCCGCCGCCGCTTCCTGACCCACACGTGCCAAAAAGGTTGAGGGAGGATGCCCGCGGGGCGTCCTCCCTCAACCGCGTTAAACAGCCGCACCCGTGAAAACGGCCGGGCTGGAGGCCAGCGCCTGGTCAGGCCAGCTTGACCAGTGCCTGGGCCTTCATCAACACCTTCTGCCCGGCGGCCACAACCGTGAGGTCAATCCGTGCGGTGTTGGCCTCGGCATCGAGCTTTCCGATGATGCCGCTGACCTCCACGGTGGCGCCGGGTTCCGTGGTGCCTGTGGTATCGGCGACCAGGACGGGCTTGGTGAAGCGGGTCTGGAAATCGACGACGGCGGCAGGGTCGCCCGCCCAATCGGTGACCAGCTGGACGGCAGAGCCCATGGTGAACATGCCATGCGCGATGACACCGGGCAGTTCCACGCTGGTGGCAAAAGCCTCGTTCCAGTGGATGGGGTTGAAGTCCCCGGAGGCGCCGGCATATTTGACCAGGTCCGTGCGGGTCACCTCGATGGTGCGGTTGCCGATGTCCTGGCCGGGGCTGAGTTCAGTGAGGCTGGGGCGCATGGTTACTGTCCCTCTCCGCGGACCAGAATGGATGATGTGGTGGTGGTGACCTGCTCGCGGGAATCCCCGTCGCCGAGGGCAAAGATCTCTGAGCGGGTGGTGATCATGGCGCCGCCGCCCATGGCCCGGACACCGTCGACGTGCAGCTCCGCGACGAGGCGGTCTCCGGCCACGATGGCGCGGTGGTGGGTGAACCGCTGGTCGGCGTGGACCACGCGGGAGAAGTCGATTCCGGCTTCCGGATCCTCAATGAGCTGGGCATCGGCCCGCTGGGCGATGATGATGGCGAACGTGGGTGGGGCCACGAGATCGCGGTGGCCCAACGCCTTTGCTGCCTCAACGTCGAAGTGTGCGGCGTGCGTGGCCTTCACGGCGCGGGCGAACTCGCGGATTTTCTCCCGGCCAACGTCGTACACCTCTGCGGCAGGGTAGCTGCGGCCCTGCAGGTCCGGATTGATAGTCATGGATTCCAGCCTATCCTCAGCGCGTTGGCGGCAGGAAACGTGCGCCGAAACGCTACCGGCGGAGGTTCTTCCGGATGGACTGGCCGCGGACCACCATGCCGACGACGTGCAGCACCAGGCCCAGCCCGATCAGGGGCAGGGAAGCCATGGCCAGGCCCTGGTTGCCGCCGGTGTTGCCGATGAGGTTGAGGACAATGCCGACGGCAATCAGTCCCATCGCGCTGAAGACCAGGACTTTGTAGCGGGTTGGCGCGGTGGCCCAGAATTCGTTCAGCACCGTCCAAGTCTACCGAGCCCGGGGGCCCGGCAAACCCGGCGGGTCAGAACAGGGCTTCCTGAAGTGCCGGCACTGGTGAGGCGTACTCCCCCAGCACGATGGTCCTGGCGGCCAGTTGGGACAGGTTGACCACGAACCCGGCGTCCGTGCCGTCCAGCCGGGCCAGGGCGCTCGCTCCGCTCAGGGACGCGACGTCGAAGCCGTGGCACCCCCGGTCCAATGCGTGCGGGTACGCGTGGCGTGGCCCGGCCGCATGGAGGGCCCCGGCATGCACCGGCCGTACCCACTGCTCCGACACGGCGTCGAAGCCCTCGACGGCGGTGCGGGCCAGCAGGGCCCGCACCTGACCCGCGGCGCGGGCGTTGACGGCCGTCAATTCGGCGGCCGGAAGGGGGTACAACAGGGCCTCGGCCTTGGCCGCGGACCGGACCTGCTGGGTCAGGCCGGCCTGCTCCGTCACCAGGTCCTCCAGGACACGCACAACCTTTCCGTCCCGTGCCCTGGCGACGTAGGTTGCCGCCGCGGCTCCCTGTTCGGCCAGCCGGTTCCACTTTCGCGGTCCGGAGGCCGTTCCCACCTTCGTGGTGCCGCCTGCGAAAGTGGCCACATACAGCCAGTGTTCCTGCATCAGGTAGTCCCGCAAGCCGGGCGTGACCCGGCCGCCACGATGGAAATCATGCATCAGCCGGGACTCGTCCAGCACGAAGCACCGCTCGCACTGTTTTCCGCGGGCTGCGGCCGCCGCCGAGGCGCAAGGGATATGGTCCCGCCGCGTTGACGAGTGAACCACCGTATGCCCCAGGCAGGATTTCCCGGGACGGGCCACCTCGAAGCCCAGGCGTGCCCGCGGCGTGAGGCTGAGCTCCCGGAAGTCCCCGTCCGGTGACCGCAGGCGCAAAACCGGGCTTCCGGCGTCGTGCGCTGCTGTGGACGCCTGCGCCGCCGGGGAGGCGGGCACCCCATCCCAAAAGACCCCGTGGACCAGATAGGGGGTATCGGTCAACGGGGTCTCCTGCGGGAACGGGGCGGCGTTAAAGGGCCGGCTGGACCCCGAAGGCTACGGCGAGCTTCATGATCTTCTCGGCGCGGCCCAGGCGGGGCAGGTCGGAGCCGTCACGGATGACGCGGCCGTTGGCTTCGAAGTCGTTCATGAAGTCGGTGGCCCAGGCGACGTCGGACGGGGTGGGGCTGATGACCTCGTTGATCACCGGGGTCTGGTCGATCGCCAGGCAGAGCTTGCCGGTCATGCCCATCATCACCGTGATGCCGGTCTGTTCGCGCAGGATGGGGTGGTTGGTGCCCACGGTGGGGCCGTCAATGGGGCCCGGCAGGTTGCCCACCCGGCTGGCGACCACCAGCTTGGCGCGGGGGTAGGCCATGGCCTCCGGGGTGGCGGCCATGCCGGTATCGCGGCGGAAGTCGCCGGAACCGAACGCCAGCCGGAACGCGCCCTGTGCCTTGGCAATGTTGTTGGCTTCCTCTATGCCGACCGCGGATTCCACCAACGGGATCACCGGGGTCTTGCCGTCCATGCGGTGGAAGCTCTCGGTCACCTGGTCAGCCGACTCGGTCTTGGCGAGCATGACCCCCAGCAGGCCCGGGGTGCCGCGCAGGCCCGCGAGGTCATCGGCCCAGAACGGGCTGGTGGCGTCATTGATCCGGACCCAGGCCTGGCCGCCGGCGGTCAGCCAGTCCACCACATTGGCCCTGGCCTGGTCCTTCTGCGACGGGTCCACGGCATCTTCAATATCCAGGATGATCGAATCGGCCCGGGACACGGCCGACTGGTCGAAGAGCTCCGGCTTCATGGCATTGACGAGGAGCCACGAACGGGCGATCTCTGCGGGGATATTGCGTTCCGGCCTTACGGTTTCGGCGGCGATGGTAGACGTCATGGTTTCTACAGTATCCGCCCGGGAAGCGGCACGGCGAAGAAAACGGCCGGCTTGTGAGGATCAATACGAACTAAACGCGTTATGACCGGATACGGAAGCGGCGGGCGCCCTGATGACCATGCATCGGGACGCCCGCCGCCACCCTTGCGGAACGGTCAGGGGATGTTGCTGCCGCGCGCCGTCACCCAGAGCCGGTACCAGTCGGCCCGGGTCATGGCACCGGCCACCCTCTCCGCATCCGCACAGGCGAGGATGCGTTCGGGGTTGGCCGTCCCGATCACCGGCGCGATGCCGGACGGGTGCTTCATCAGCCAGCCCAGCAGGACCGACTCGCCGGTGGTCCCGTACTGCACCGCGAGTTCCGCCACAAGTTCTGCGGTGGCGGCCTCTGCAGGGGCCGGGCTTTCCAGCTCCGCCCCGGTGTAGGCGCCGCGGGCGAGGGACCCGTACGCCTGCAGGGTGATGTTGTTGCGGGCGCAGTACTCCAGCGTGCCGTGCGGGAAGCTGTACTCCAGGTGGTCCGGGTGGTTGACCAGGACCTGGCTTTCCAGCCATGCCCGCTTGAGCAGGCTCATCTCAAGCTGGTTGGCCACCACCGGCGTCTCCAGCCGGTCCCGCAAAGCCTCGATCTGGGCGGCGGACATGTTGGATACGCCCAACTGCCGGACCTTGCCTTCGGCCATCAGCTGCCCGACGGCGGACGCGACCTCTGCCGGGTCCGCCAGCGGATCCGGGCGGTGCAGCAGCAGGACGTCCACGAAGTCCGTCCGAAGCCTCCCGAGGCTGCCGTTGACCCGCTCCAGGATGCCTTCCCGGCTGAGGTCGTAGTGGGTCTGCAGGCCGCGTTCATTGAGCCGGATGCCGCACTTGGTCTGCAGCCGGATCCGCTCCCGCAGGCCCGGGGTGGCCGCCAGCACCTCGCCGAAAACTGCTTCCGACTTGCCCCGCCGGTAGATGTCCGCGTGATCGAACAGGGTGATCCCGGCGTCCATCGCCGCCTGGACGGCGGCAGCGGCCTGGTCCACATGCTTGGCTTCATGCGGCTCGTCAGACCAGCTGCCGCCCAGTCCCATGCACCCGTAGATGAGTTCCTGCATCAGGGGCACCCGGTTCCACGGCTGCCGTGCATCAGCGCAGCCACGCGGTGGTGTTCGCCGGCAGCTTGCCATCCTCCAGCGGCGAGCTGCTGACCAGCACTTCACCGGCGGGAAGGTCCACAGCCGTGGTCCCGAAGTTGGTCACCGACTGCCAGCCGTTGGGGCGCTTGAAGTGCAGCACATCCGGTGCGCCGGACTCGATCCACTCCAACTCTTCACCCGTGAGCAGTTCCCGGCGCAGCTTCAGGGCCTTGCGGTAGAGCTCCAGGGTGGAGCCGTCGGTGCCGTCCTGTGCCTCGACGGCGTACTTGCTGAACCAGTCCGGCTGCGGCAGGTGCGAGCCGCCGTCACCAAAGCCGAACGAGGTTCCCTCAACCTTCCACGGCAGCGGCACGCGGCAGCCGTCGCGGCCGATTTCCACGCCCTTGTTGCGGAAGTAGGACGGATCCTGGCGTTCCGATTCCGGGATGTCAGCCACTTCCTGCAGGCCCAGTTCCTCGCCCTGGTAGAGGTAGGCGGAGCCGGGAACTGCGAGCATCAGCAAGGTGGCGGCACGGGCCCGGCGTTCGCCGAGTTCCACGTCCAACTGGTCCTGTGGTCCGCCGGCGAGCAGCCAGTCCTTGCCGTCCTGGCCCTTGGCACCGGCCTTCTCCTTGGCCACCTGCGGCAGGCCGTAACGGGTGGCGTGCCTGACGACGTCGTGGTTGGAGAACACCCAGGTGGAGGAGGCACCGGTGGCAGCGGCCTCGGCAAGGTTGCGGGTGATGATCTCCTTGTACTCGGCGGCGTCGAAGTCGGCCTGCAGCAGGTCGAAGTTGAACGCCTGGCCCAGTCCCTGCGGACTGGCGTAGCGGGCGCGCCGGGTGGCGTGCACCCAGGCTTCGGCCACGGCGGTGCGCGGCGGGTTGTACTCGTTGAACACCTCACGCCATTCGGCGTAGATTTCGTGGACTTCGTCGCGGTCCCAGAACGGGTGCGAGCCGTCGTCGAATCCGTCCACACCGGTGTTGGCCGCGCTCAGTTCCAGCTTGGACAGCAGGGGCTCGGTGAGGTCCTTGGTCAGCGCGTGCGCCACGTCGACACGGAAGCCGTCCACGCCGCGGTCGGACCAGAAGCGCAGGGTCTCCAGGAAGTCGTCGCGGATCTCGCGGTTGGACCAGTTCAGGTCCGGCTGCTCCTTGGCGAAGATGTGCATGTACCACTGGCCGGGCGTGCCGTCCGGTTCGGTGATCCGCTCCCAGGCCGGTCCGCCGAACACCGAGTCCCAGTCCGACGGCGGGAACTCCCCGTTGGGGCCCTTGCCGTCGCGGAAGATGTAGCGGTCGCGGGCCGGGGATCCCTTGGGTGCGGCCAGCGCCTCCTGGAACCACCGGTGCCGGTTGGAGGAGTGGTTGGGGACGATGTCGGCGATCAGCTTGATGCCGGCGTCGTGAAGGGCCTTGGCCATCTCGTCGAAGTCCGCCAGCGTTCCGAGCTTGGGGTCGACGTCGCGGTAGTCGTCCACGTCGTAGCCGCCGTCAGCGAGCGCGGAGGGGTAGAACGGGCTCAGCCAGACGGCGTCGATTCGCAGCGATTTCAGGTACGGCACCTTGGCGGTGATGCCCTTCAGGTCACCGATGCCGTCGCCGTTGGAATCCGCGAAGCTGCGCGGGTAGATCTGGTAGACGGAAGCCTGGCGCCACCAGTTGGGGTCGGCAAGGCGGTCGGAGTCGGACAGGGTTGCCAGCGTGGCGGTGGTGGACAAGGAACGGTCCTTTTCGTCGGTGCGGGTATATTTATATTGGATCTAAATTTACTTCCCCAAGTATTATCTGGTGCATTGTGCAGGAAGGTCAACAGCATGCCTGAGCTGGTTCCGGCGACTCCCCAACTGCTGCGGCGGGTCAGCGCCGGCGCGGTCCTTGAGTTCATGCGCTCCGCTGCGGCAGTGACCGTCACGGACGTCATGGCAGCCACCGGCCTGACCCGCGCCACCACCATTGCCGTCTGCGAGGATTTGGTCCGGCGGGGCTGGATCCTGGAGCGGGAGAACCAGCGCGAGTTCGGGGGCTACCAGAAGGGCCGGCCTGCCCGCCGGTTCGAACTCAACGACCGCGCCGGCGTAGTGCTGGGCATGGACATCGGATACGCCAAGGTCACCGTGGCGGTCTCGGACCTTCGGGGCACAACCATTGGACGCGCCAGCCAGCCGTTCCAGGCCGGCGAGGTGGGATCCGCGGAACGCATTGCGTTCATTGATGGCGTTGCCACGGCCGCACTGCGCTCCGCCGCAGCGGCACCGGACCAGGTCCTGGCGGTCTGCGCCGGCGTGGCCGCGCCGGTGGACCGGCACGGGGAGGTGCTGGCAACGCAGGAATTCTGGGGCCTGTTCGATCTGGGACTGCGGCCGGCTTTGAAGGAGGCCCGGGGGTGGACTGTCCTGCTCGAGAACGACGCCAACCTGGCCGCTCTGGGCGAGCGGTGGCTGGGCTCGGCCGCCGGGATCGATGACGTCGTGGTGATCCTTGCGAGCGAACGGCTGGGATCCGGAATCGTGGAAGGGGGCCGGCTGGTTCACGGCAACCGCGGCAGCGCCGGCGAGCTCGCCTACCTGGATTTGGTGGACGGGGTGGGCGACACCTACGGGATCGCCCACCTGGCCCGGACCTGGGCCGCGGAAGCCCTGGCCGGGTCCGCCCCCACCGCACTCAGGGCCTTCCAGCCGGGCCGGGTCGAGGCCGAGCAGGTGTTCTCGGCCGCCGCGGACGGTGACGCCGTGGCCCGGGACATCCTGGACCGGCTGGCGGACAGGATGGCCCGGGTGGTGGGGACCGTGGCCACCTTGCTCAATCCGGAGCTCGTGGTGATCGGCGGCGGCGTGGCCAATTCCGCGGACGTGCTGCTGGGCCCCATCACCGCACGGCTAAAGAACTTTACCGCCACCCCCGCGCGGGTGTCCGTCTCCCCGCTGGGGGACTCGATCGTGACGGTGGGTGCGGTGCGCTGCGCCCTGGACTACGTGGAGAAGCATTCGCTCGACCTTGAGTTGGCTCTGCCGGCGCAGGCGTAGCTATTCCGGCATGATCATGGTGCGCAGGTCCAGTTGCCGCAGCACCCGGTCCGCCACCTCCGGATCCATGTCCGGTTCGTTGCGGGCCGCCACCACTTCCTGCCGCGCGGCATCCAACGCAATCGTCTGGACCGCGACGGCCAGTTCCCGCCCGCGCTTCCGTTTATCCGCCAAGGGCTCATCCGGCAGGTTGCCGCCCGCCAGCTCGACCTGCAGGCGGCGCATCCGCTCCTTGACCAGGGCCACCTTTTCCTGCGGCAGGTCCTTCATCAGGTGGTGCTGCTTCAGGGCCGCGACGGCGGCGGCCTGGGCGCGAGCGGCGAGTACCCGGACGGCGTCGCGTTCGGCCGTCCCGTCCTCGGAGGCTTTCAGGACGCGCATCAGCCACGGCAGCGTCAGGCCGGGAAGGACCAGCGTGGCCAGCAGCACCGCACAGGCAATCACCAGCACGTAGTCCCGGCCGGGGAACGGCGCACCGTCTGCCAGGGTCAGGGGCAGTGCCAGGGCCAGTGCCAGGGTGGCGAGCCCGCGCATCCCGCACCACGTCAGGATGAGGACTTCCTTCCACGACGTGGGCTGGAGGACGTTCTTGCGCTTCCGGGCACCCGCGGCGAGGATGGCCAGCCACAGGAACCGGACAGCGAAGACCAGGCTGCACACCACGGCGGCCACACCGGTCATGCCAAAAATATCGGCACCCTCATCCCGGATGACGTGCCGGATCTCCAGCCCCACCAGGCCGAAGGCCAGCCCCGTGACCAGCAGTTCCACCACGTCCCAGAAGGCGTTCCGCGTGACGCGCTCGGCGGCGTCCTGGGGGCGGGCGTGGCGCTGCATCTCGAGTGCGGTGACCACGACGGCGATCACACCGGATGCGTGCACCTCCTCCGCCAGGATGTAGGCGGCGAACGGCACCACCAGGGTCACTGCGCTCCGGGCGACCATGGACGTGACCAGCCTGGTGACCAGGGCGATGACCCACCCCATGGCGACACCGACCACCACGGCAAGCGCGGCGCCCAGGAGGAAGTTCAGGACGACGTCGGACCCCACCTTGGTGCCGCCCACGGCGGCGGCGACGGCCGCCTGGAAAATGACGATGGCGGCCGCGTCATTGAACAGGCCTTCGCTCTGCAGCACGGTAATCAGGCGCCGCGGCATGCGCACCCGGCCGGCCACGGACTCCACCGCCACGGGATCCGGAGGGGCCACCATGGCGCCGAGCGCGATGGCGGCTGGAACTCCGATGCCGGGAATCATCAGCCAGGCTGCTCCGGCCACCGCAGCGGTACTGATCACCACCAGGGCCACGGCCAGCATGATCAACGTGCGCCAGCGGACCCGGAACACCGCCCACGAGCTGCGCTGGGCGGTTGCGAACAACAGCGGCGGCAGGAAGATGGGAAGAATCAGCTCGGGTGGAATCTCGAGATCCGGAAATCCTGGAATGAACGTCAACGCCACGGCCAGGAGCAGCATCAGGACCGGGTATGGCAGCCTCAGCCGGTCGCCCAATCCGACGGCCACCACCGTGGCAAGCAGCAGGCCAATGATGAGGGCGAGCTGATCCATCCGGCTTCTGCCCGGCGCCTAGGCGCGCGGTCCCAGGGCGGCGGAGACCGGAAGGGTGCCGTCGCGGAACTCGATGGTCCGCCCAGCGGTCTGGGGCAGGTCCAGCACCGCCGCCGCAACGATCGCCGTGTTGGACCGCGATGTGTCGCGGTCCCCGTCAGGTGACGGGTCGACGTCGATCAGGCCGGTTCCGGGCTTGTCAGTCAAGGCACCCGGGCCCAGGATGGTCCACTCCAGCGCGGTACCGCGCAGGTACTCGTCCGCGGCGGCCTTGGCCTCCGCATAGGCGAAGAAGCTGTTGCTTTCGGGGACCCCGTGGTCCTTGCCTGCGCCGAAGTAGGACACCATGACGTAGCGGTTGACGCCCGCCTGGCCGGCGGCGTCGATGGAGCGGATGGCAGCGTCCCGGTCAACGGCGTAGGTCCGGTCAGGGTTGCCGCCGCCGGCGCCTGCGGACCAGACCACGGCGTCATGGCCCTGGAGTGCGCCGGCGATGTCCGCCGTGGTGGCATTCTCGACGTCCAGGACCACCGGCGTGGCGCCGGTCTCCTGCACGTCCGCTGCATGGTCGGGATTCCTGATGAACGAGGTGACGCTGTGGCCCTCCCCGGTCAGGAGGGCGGACAGGAGGAGGGCCACTTTCCCGTGGCCGCCAATGATGGCGATGCGTGTCATGCCCCCATTCTGCCTGCTAGGTCAGACATCTGTAACGCAGGTACACCGTGCCCGCCTCGAAGCGGCGCTCATCGACGAGCTCCAGCCCGGACTCCAGGCCGTCCGGCAGGAAACGCAGGCCGCCACCGACGGCCACCGGGGTGATGAACAGCCGGTACTCGTCCACGAGGCCGGCATCCAGGGCGTGCGCCGCGAGCGTGGGCCCGCCAATGGCGATGTCCTTGCCGCCGGCGGACTTCAGGCTCCGCACATCCTCCGGCCGGAACTGGCGTTCCACCCGGGTCCTGGGTGTCGCCGCGGCGTCAAGAGTCCTCGAGTACACCACCTTGTCCGCCCCCTTCCAGATCCGCGCATAGTCCTGGATCACGGCCGGTTCATCCGATGTGTCCCACGTTTCCCAGGCCGACATGACCTCATACATCCTGCGGCCGAAAAGGTACGTACCCACCTCCCGTTCGAGGTCGTTAATGAAGGCATGGACCTCCTCGTCAGGGGCGGACCAGGAAAAGTTGCCGTCCCGGCCCGCCGTGTAGCCGTCAAGGGACATGATTCCGGAATAGATCAGCTGCGCCATGGGCCCATTCTGCACGTGGAACTCATGCAGGCCCAGGACTTCGTGCCACCAGGTACTGCTGCCCCAAAGTCCAGAGGTTGGAAACAGTCCAGTAGGCCAGCACGCCGATGGGGAAGAAAATGCCGCCCACGCCAAAAACCAGCGGCAGCACATACAGCAGGATCTTCTGCTGCCGGACCAGCGGGCTCCCCGGGTCCTGCGTGCCCATGGCCCGTGCAGCCACGAGCCTCTGGGTCAGGAACTGGCATCCGATCATCAACAGGATCATGGCGACAGCGAGCACGGCCACGGTGGCGGGATCGCCCCCGCCGTGAACCAGGGACGCGGACAGGGGTGCCCCGAAAATGCTGGCCGAGTCGAATTGGGCCACCTGCGCCGGGCCCATGGCGCCGATGCCGGCCCCCTGCTGCGAGGCGTTTGAGACCCCTGACAGGACCTGGAACAGGGCCAGGAAGAACGGCGCCTGGATCAGCAGGGGCAGGCACGCGGAGAAGGGATTGGTGCCGTGCTTCCGGTACAGGGCCATCTGCTCCTGGGCCATGGCCTGCCGTGAAGCCTGGTCTGTCCTGCCCTTGTACCTGTCCTGCAGTTCCTTCAAGTCCGGCTGCAGGCGGCTCATCCTGCGCTGGACCCGGACCTGGGCCAGGAACACCGGAATAAGGGCGGCACGGATCACCAGGACCAGGCCCACGACGGCCAGGGTCCACGTTAGGCCGGCCGCCGGAGGCATTCCCGCCGAACTGAGCCCGTCGTGGAAAGCCACCATGATGACGGACACCAGCCACCGGAACGGCTCCAGGACCGCAGCAACAACATCCACCGAATCACCCATCCGCCAGTTGCTGCAAAGCTACTGCCGATCCGGGAAACAGAAAAGCCCCCGGATCCTTGCGGATTCCGGGGGCTTAGCCTGTAGCGGTGGGGAGGCTCGATCTCCCGACCTCACGATTATGAGTCGTGCGCTCTAACCAACTGAGCTACACCGCCACGAATGAGAAAAACCTGCGTCAAGCCGGTCAAAACCGCCTTGACGCAGGCCCTCATTCAGAGCCCCCCACCGGAATCGATCCGGTGACCTCGTTCTTACCAAGAACGCGCTCTACCACTGAGCTAGGGGGGCAACGAGTAAATACTCTACCGGAAGATTTCCGCACCAACAAATCGGCGCCTGGAGCCCCTCCCGGACGGTTGGACAGGCTCTTTGGAGGTCCGCGAAAGGTTGTTTTTCCCCGTAATTCCGGGGCTGCAGGGGCAAAGGGCAGCAAGGAGGACGACGGCGGCAACGGCCTTTTCAGGGCCCCCTGCCCACCGTTCCGGGGCACGAATGTGGCAAGTCCCACACCCGCGCGCTTAAACGCCGATGGGCCGGCTCGAAAGCCGGCCCATCGCCGTCGTCAATTCCTCAACGCCGGGCGTTTACCACTTGCCCTTGCGGTTGAAGTCGCGGTGTCCGCTGTCGCCGCCGTGGCGGGGCTTGCGGGAGCCGTCGCCGTGGCCACCGAAGCGCGAGTCGCCTGCCTGGCCCCGGTCGCCGAAGGACCGCTCCGACCGCTCGGTGTAAGAACGTCCGCCGCGCTCAGCAGAGGACCGTTCGCCGTCGTTCTTCCGGAATTCCTTCTTGAACCCGCCGTTGCCCTTGAAGTTGCCTCCGCGGTTGCCCTGGTAGCTGGGACGGTCGCCGGAAGGCCTGCGGCCGTTGTCCAGCTCGAGGTGGATCAGCTCGCCGCCGATCCGGGTACGGGACAAGGCGCGCAGCTGCTCGGGGCTCAGGTCTGCGGGCAGCTCCACCAGGGAGTGGTCCGAGCGGATGTCGATCCCGCCGATCTGCGCGGACGAGATGCCGCCTTCGTTGGCAATGGCGCCCACGATGGAGCCGGGCATGACGCGCTGGCGGCGTCCCACGGCGATCCGGTAGGTGGCATTGCCCTCGGTCAGCGCGCGGGTGGGCCCGCGGGAACCGAAGCCGTCCTTGGAGCGCTCGCGCTTCTGGAATTCAGGAGCGGCGGGCAGCTCCTTGACCAGGAGCGGCTGGCCGCCCTGCGCCATCACGGCAAGGGCCGCAGCGATCTCTGCTGCCGGGACGTTGTGCTCTTCCTCGTAGGAGGCGATGAGGTCGCGGAACGCCGCGACGTCCTCGGAGGCGAGGGTCTCGGTGATGCGCTCGGCGAACTTGCCCAGGCGCAGCGTGTTCACGGTCTCGGCCGTGGGCAGGTGCATCTGTTCCACCGGCTGGCGGGTGGCCTTTTCGATGGAACGCAGCAGGTACTTCTCCCGCGGCGTCATGAACAGGATCGCTTCGCCGGAACGGCCGGCACGGCCCGTGCGGCCGATGCGGTGCACGTAGGACTCGGTGTCATGCGGGATGTCGTAGTTGATGACGTGGCTGATCCGCTCGACGTCAAGGCCACGGGCGGCGACGTCGGTGGCCACCAGGATGTCGATCCGGCCTTCCTTCAGCGCGTCAACGGTGCGCTCGCGCTGCTGCTGCGGGATGTCGCCGTTGATGGCGGCAGCCTGGAATCCGCGGGACTTCAGCTTGTCGGCCAGGTCCTCGGTGGCCATCTTGGTCCGCACGAAGGCGATGACGCCGTCGAAGTCTTCGACCTCAAGGATGCGGGTCAGCGCGTCCAGCTTCTGCGGGCCCATGATCTGCAGGTAGCGCTGCCGGGTGTTGGCACCGGTGGTGGTCTTGGACTTGACCTGGACCTCGGCCGGATTGTTGAGGTATTGCTTGGACATCCGGCGGATCTGACCCGGCATGGTGGCCGAGAACAGCGCCACCTGGCGGTCCTCCGGGGTCTGCTGGAAGATCTGCTCCACGTCTTCGGCGAAGCCCATCCGCAGCATCTCGTCAGCCTCGTCCAGCACCAGGTACTGGAGTTCGGACAGGTCCAGGGAACCCTTGGAGATGTGGTCGATCACGCGGCCGGGGGTACCCACAACCACCTGGGCGCCGCGGCGGAGGCCGGCGAGCTGGGGGCCGTAGGCGGACCCGCCGTAGACCGGCAGCACGGTGAAGTCATCGATGTGCTTGGCGTAGGAGGTGAACGCTTCGGCGACCTGGAGCGCCAGCTCGCGGGTGGGAGCCAGGACCAGGGCCTGGGTCTTCCGGGAGGGGCCGTTGAGGTCGTGGAGTTCGGCCAGGCGGGACAGTGCCGGTACTGCGAATGCTGCAGTCTTACCGGTGCCGGTCTGGGCCAGGCCCACGACGTCGCGGCCTTCAAGCAGCAGCGGGATGGTGGCTGCCTGGATGGGGGACGGCTTTTCGTACCCGACGTCCTGCAGGGCGGCCAGGACGCGGCCATCGATGCCAAGATCGGCGAACTTGACGGTGTTTTCGTCTTCGTCCGCAGCAGGGGTGGCCGTGGCGGGGGCCTCGGCAGCAGGGGTGGCCGTGGCGGGCGCCTCAGCAGCAGGGGCTTCCGCGGCGGGAGCCTCGGCAGCAGGCGCTTCAACAGCGGGGGCTGCGGAGGGAGCGGTTACGGGAGCCTCGGCGGCGTCCTCGACAACAGCGGTGGTTTCGTTCTGATTTTCGGGCATAGGGAGATATTCCTCATCCATAGGGGGCCAGGCGGCACAACCCGAGGTGAGCGGAGCCGCAGTACACGTGCCGATGGTGCCGGGCAGACGTTGACCGGCCGGTCACAGAAGTCCGGCGCTTTCGCAATCCCGTGGCAGGACTTCGCGCTGCATCTCTTGGCTGCTATCCCAGCAGTCTGTACAGCGTTTTCTTTAGCCGGCTCTCCCTATGAAAATGCCCGCATCGCTTGCGCGGGCCCCAACACTTGCCAGTCCTGCCTCAAAAATTGGGCAGGAATAAGGGATTTCCGGAGTGGGGGATATTTCAAGTGTAAGGGACGGACACCGCCTGCGGGAAATCAAGGGCCCGACGACGGCGGTGAGCTTGCGCACACGGCCCGGGAACAGCGCGCAACGGGGCTTGTGGCGGCTACTCCCCCAGCCTCCGCATCAGTGCCTCGAACCTGGTGTGGTATTCCTCCTGGAGCCTGATTTCGCCGTCGGCCTCGGCATCGCGGAGGGCCTCGACGGCCTCCGCGTCGGGCGCACTGAACCACCGGCCGATGGTGACTCCATGGCGCGGCACGAATGTTTGGTGGATGTAATCGCCCGCCTGGATGGTGCCGGTGCGGATGACGCGCAGGTAGGCGCCCACCCGCCCTTCCTCGGTGAAGCGCTTCACCCACTGGGGTTCCTTCATCCGGCGTTGGAAGGTGGCGCAAGGGACGCGCGGAGAGGTGACCTCAAGGACGACGTCGGCGCCCACCTGCCAGCGCTCCCCGATCACCGCGTTGGTTGGTTCGATGCCGGAGACCCGCAGGTTCTCCCCAAAGATTCCCGGCGGCAGCTCGCGTCCGAGCGTCCCGGTCCAGAAGTCCGCGTCGGACTGCGAGTAGGCGTAGATGGCCTGGTCCTCGCCGCCGTGGTGGACCCGGTTGGCCTGGATGTCCCCGTGCACGCCCAACTTGTGCACCTTCACGGGACCTTCGGACGGGCGTTTGTCGATCGCGGTGACACCAACGTTTCCCTGGTCTCCCAGGAGCTGGTGGACGCGGCAGACGGCGAGGACAGAAGCTGGTTCCATGGCTTCAGTCTAGGGTTCCTGCCGGTGGTGCCAATCTCGTCAACTCACTGTTGCAGGGACTACGCTGGGTCGAGACTTGCAGGTGGGGGTGCAGCGCTGCGCCCAAATAGTGTTGACAACCGAGGGGGACGGCCGTGGACTCGAACGAAAAAGACCCGAAAGAGGACCCGGAGAAAACACCTCCGGAGGGAGGCGGAAGCGTCAAGCCGCCGCCTTGGCAGGTCCCCAAGCCGGAGCTGCGCCCCGACCTCCTCAACGAGCCCGTCCCGCTGGTGGATCCGTTTGCCCGCGAGCGCGAAAAGCAGCTCAACGCCGCTGCGGCGCGGAAGAAGCGTTCCCAGCGACGCACGGTGGTGGTGGGCCTGGGCGTCACGGCCCTCCTGGCGGGAACCATCACGGCGGTGGTGGCCAGCAACGAGGATGACCCCGAATACGCGCAGGTCTGCTTCAACGACGACACCGGCGAGCGCGTCGAGGACACCAACTGCGACAGCTCCGCCGGCCGCAGCGGCGGCGTCTACGCCTGGTATTTCTACTCCCGCGGGGCCAGCGTTCCGCCGGTGGGCCAGAACAGGTCCACGGCGCCGGGTTACACGCGGACTATCCCCAGCGGGGCAAAGGCCTCCACGGGGTACAGCAGCAAGGGCGGCACGGTCAGCCGCGGCGGGTTTGGTTCCAGCGCCAAGAGCGGCTCGAGTGGCGGCGGCGGCAAGGTCTCGGGAGGCTGAGCGGTGAAGAGACTGACATCCCAACCACGGCCCGGCTGGAAGCAGAAGATCGAAGAGCAGGGCCTGGTCTTCTCCACCACCACCATGGACGACGGACGCCGGATCGAGTACTGGAACGAATCGGCGTATTACGAGTTCAGCATGGACGAGGTGGAGACTCTTGAGGTCGCGGCCGAGGACATGCACCGGATGTGCCTGGAGGCGGCGAAGTTCCTGGCCACCGGGGCCATGGGGAGCATCGGCATCGGCCCCCAGGCCTTGGAGTTGGCGGCTGAATCCCTGCAGGCCGCCGACGTGGACGTCTACGGCCGGTTCGACTTCATCTACGACGGCCGGGGCGGCCCGGCCAAGATGCTCGAATACAACGCCGACACCCCCACCGGACTCATCGAGGCCTCCGTGGCGCAGTGGTTCTGGCTGCAGGACGTGTTCCCGGAGAAGGACCAGTGGAACGGCATCCACGAGGCCCTGATCCGGCAGTGGAAGAAGTTCCAGTACCGCACCGGCATGAGCACCCTCCACGTGGCCCACTCCGAGGTGGAGGAATCCGGCGAGGACTGGATGACTGCCGCGTACATGCGCGACGTCGCCAGCCAGGCGGGATGGACCACCATCGGGATCAACATGTCGGATATCGGTTGGGACCCCAACCTGAACCGGTTCGTGGACCTGGACAACTTCATGATCAGCACCATCTTCAAGCTGTACCCGTGGGAGCTGATGATGAAGGAAGAGTTCGGGCCCCGCCTCCTGGAACGTGCCCATAATCCGCGATGGGTTGAGCCGGCCTGGAAAATGCTGCTCTCCAACAAAGCCCTGCTGGCCGCCTTGTGGCACCTCTACCCGGACCACCCCAACCTGCTGCCCGCCTACCTCACGGACCCGGGGCCGCTGAAGGAATGGGTGGCCAAGCCCCTGCACGGCCGTGAAGGCGACAACATCCGGATCCACGCGGACGGCCTCACCGTGGAACAGCCCGGCGGTTACGGCCGCGAGGGCTGGTGCTACCAGCAGTACCACGCCCTTCCCGACTTCGACGGCAACCGTCCCGTGCTGGGCCTTTGGGTGGTGGACGGCGAATCCGTGGGCTGCGGCATCCGGGAATCCGACGGCCCGGTCACGGACTACTTCTGCCGCTTCGTACCCAACACCATCGACGCACCGGCACCGCTTTCGGCCGTGGCCAACTCCAGCATGGCAGGTATCGTCCTATGAACCCGGAGACAGCATGAGCACGGATATCACGACGACGGGAGGCCCCGGCAGCGGGCCCGGCGCCCCGGTGCCGGGCAAGGGATTGCGGGCCGGGATCCTGGACCTGGGCGACTCGGTAATGCTGGGGCTGGCCTCCACTGCCCCGGTGTACTCGCTGGCCGCCACCTTGGGCCTGATCGTTGCCGTGAACGGCAACTACACTCCCCTGATCCTGCTGTTGGGATTCGTCCCGGTCCTGTTCATCGCCTACGCCTTCCGCGAGCTCAACAGTGCAATCCCGGACTGCGGCACCACTTTCACCTGGTCCCGCCAGGCTTTCGGCCCGTGGGCGGGCTGGTTGGGCGGCTGGGGAGTGGCACTGGCCGGGATCGTGGTCCTGGCCAACCTTGCCCAGGTGGCCGGCCAGTATGTGTGGCTGCTGGTGGGTGACGGATCGCTTGCGCAGAATAAGGTGGTGGTCACCGCCACGGGCCTGCTGTTCATCGTCCTGATGACCCTGGTGAACTACCGCGGTATCCGGTTGGGTGAGCACGTCCAGCGGGTGCTGACCTATGTCCAGTACATCGCCCTGGGCGTCTTCGCCCTTGCCCTGGTGGCGCGGATCGTGGGCGGCGCCCCGGAGGGCCAGGCCTTCGACTTCGAGTGGTTCAACCCGGCGGGAGCCTTCGCCGATCCCGGAGCCGTGGTGCATGGAACCCTCCTTGCCCTGTTCATCTACTGGGGCTGGGACACCTGCCTTGCCGTGAACGAGGAGACCGAAAACCCCGCCAGTACGCCCGGCCGCGGGGCCGTGATTTCAGCGTTCGTCCTGATGGCGATCTACGTTTCGGTGGCACTGCTGGTGATGATGTACGCCACCGTGGGCTCCGAGGGCATCGGCCTGGGCAACGAGGCAAACAAGGACGATGTCTTCCTCGCCATGAAGGACGTGGTCCTGGGACCCTGGGGCTGGCTGATCGTCGTCGCGGTCCTGGCTTCCGTCCTGTCCTCCACCCAGACCACCATCCTGCCAACGGCCCGCGGCACCCTGTCCATGGGGGTCCACGGGGCCCTTCCGGCGAAATTCGCGGAGGTCCACGAGCGGAACCAGACGCCCGGTTTCTCCACCCAGGTGATGGGCGGGGCGGCTGCTGCCTACTACGTGGCCATGAGCTTACTGAGCGAGAACCTGCTGGCAGACTCCATCAGCGCCATCAGCCTGTTCATCGCGTTCTACTACGCCCTCACCGGGTACGCCTGCTTCTGGTACTTCCGGACCACCTTGCGGGACTCAGCACGGAACCTCTGGTTCCGCGGCATCCTTCCCCTCCTCGGGGCGGTGCTGCTGACTGCTGCGTTCTTCGTCTCCGCCGTGCAGATGTGGGACCCGGCGTACGGGAATACCCGGATCCTCGGCGTCGGCGGTGCCTTTGTCAGCGGCGTGGTGCTGCTGGCGCTGGGCCTGGTCCTGGCAGCCGTGTGCAGGTTCCTGCCGGCCACCCGCGGCTACTTCGAGGTGAAGCGTTGAGCGCCGGCCCGTCCGATGTCCTGGACCTCGACTCCCTGCTGTCCGCAGACGAGCTGGAGCTCCGCGAGCACATCCGGGACTACACCCGCCAACGGATCAAACCGGATATCGCCCGCTGGTACGAGGACGCGGTGTTCCCGCTGGAACTGGCCACCGAACTCGGCGAGCTGGGCGTCCTGGGGATGCACCTGGAAGGCTATGGCTGCCCGGGCCGGACCGCCGTCGAATACGGACTCGCGGCCATGGAACTGGAAGCGGGCGACTCCGGAATCCGCACGTTCGTGTCCGTCCAGGGTTCGCTGGCCATGACCGCCATCCACACCTGGGGCTCGGAGGAGCAGAAGCAGGAGTGGCTGCCGCGGATGGCCGCCGGCGAGGTGATCGGCTGCTTCGCCCTGACCGAACCCAGCGCTGGTTCAGATCCTGCCGCCATGGCCACCTTCGCCGAGCGGGACGGCAGCGGGGATGACGCCGGGTGGGTGCTGAACGGCGCCAAGCGCTGGATCGGCCTGGCCTCGGTGGCCGGGGTGATGGTGGTCTGGGCTATGACGGACGACGGCGTGCACGGTTTCCTGGTGCCGGCGGGAACCCCCGGCGTGACGGCAACGCCCATCCGGCAGAAGCTCTCCATGCGCGCGTCCATCCAGTGCGACGTGGTGTTCGACGACGTCCGGCTGGGCCCGGAGGCCCTGTTGCCTGCGGCCCGCGGGCTGCGCGGCCCGTTCACCTGCCTGAACGAGGCGCGGTACGGCATCGCCTGGGGCGCCATGGGCGCCGCCCGCGACTCGTACGAGGCCGCGCTGGCCTATTCGCTGGACCGCCTGCAGTTCGGCAAACCGCTGGCCGGCTACCAGCTCACGCAGGAGAAGCTGGTGAACATGCTGCTGGAGATCCAGAAAGGCACTCTCCTGGCGCTGCACCTGGGCCGCCTGAAGGACGCCGGGGCCCTCCGGCCGGAGCAGATTTCGCTGGCCAAGCTGAACAACGTCCGCGAAGCCATCGCCGTGGCGCGCGAAGCCCGGACCATCCTGGGTGGCAACGGCATTACCGGCGACTACTCACCGCTCCGGCACGCCGCGAACCTCGAGTCGGTCCGGACCTACGAAGGCACCGACGAGGTCCACACCCTGATCCTGGGCAGGCATATCACCGGGTTGGGCGCCTTCCACTGACCCTTCTTCCCAACCAGGTCGGAGTTGTTGTCGTTTTGGCGGTCCAAAACGACATCTAGTGCGAGCCAGTTGGGAGGGCGCGGGGCGAACGGGGCCGCAGGGAGCTCAGGCGGAGAAGCCGCCGTCGGCCTTGATCAGCTGCCCGGAGACCCAGCGCCCGGCGGGCGAGAGCAGGAACGCCACCGTTCCGGCGACGTCTGCAGGGGTGCCGAGGCGGCCGGTGGGCTGCTGGGAGGTGAGCGCTTCCTTTAGGTCGGGAGTCATCCATCCCGTATCGATGGGCCCCGGGTTCAGGACGTTCGCCGAGATGCGCTGTGGACCCAGCTCGCGTGCGGCGGCAATGACGATCCGGTCCAGGGCACCCTTGGAGGCGCCGTAGGGAAGGTTGAACGCGGTGTGGTCGCTGGTCAGTGCCACGATCGCGCCGCCGTCGTCCGGGGCCTGGCGGGCGAACGCGGCGATCAGCTGCCAGCTGGCGCGCGTGTTCACCGCGAAGTGCCGGTCGAAGGACTCCACGCTGGTGTCCAGCACCCCCGAATCCACCGATTCGGCATGGCTGAGCACGAGGCCCCGCAGCGGACCGGCCAGCTCCACGGCCTCGGCCACCAGCCTGTCCGGCACACCGGGGTCCTGCAGGTCTGCGGGTACGGCGTGGACCGTGGCGCCGATGGCTTCGAGCTCGGCGGTAAGGCGGAGGACATCGTCCGGCTCACTCCCCCACGGCATCCGGGCGTCATAGCCCGCCCAGTACGAGAGGACGAGGTCCCAGCCATCGGCGGCCAGCTGCCGGGTGATGCCGGCACCGATGTTCCCGGTGCGCCCGGCGCCGGTGACCAGGGCAACGGGGCGGGCAGCGGCGGGTGCGTCTGATTCCATCCGACCAGCCTAGCGCCGCCTTGTGGGGCGCTGGTTCAGGCCGCAGCCGGCTCCGCTGCCCGCGAACTCCGGTCCCGGCGGATGGTGGCGCTGGTGATCGCAGCGATGGTGCACATGGCCGCCGCACCCAGCCAGGCGTAGGTGTAGTGCCCGGTGGCATCCCGCAGGGCTCCGGCGGCGATGGCCGCCGCGGCGGCGCCGAGCTGGTGGGCCGCGAACACCCAGCCGAAGACCACGCTGCCGTCCGCACCAAACGTTTCGCGGCAGATGGCGGCCGTGGGGGGAACGGTGGCTACCCAGTCCAGGCCGTAGATCACCACGAAGACGATCATGCTGGGCTGGACCTCGGCGTTCAGCAGCAATGGCAGCACCAGCAGGCCGATGCCGCGGAACTGGTAGTAGACGGCCAGCAGGACGCGGGGATTGAACCTGTCGGTCAGCCAGCCGGAGGCGATGGTGCCGATGATGTCGAAGATCCCGACGACGGCGAGCAGTCCCGCGGCCGTGGTTTCGGGCATGCCGTGGTCGTGCGCGGAGGGGATGAAGTGGGTGCCGATCAGCCCGTTGGTGGTGGCTCCGCAGATGGCGAAACCTGCCGCCAGCGCCCAGAACGTCCGGACTTTGATGGCCCGGCGGAGGACCTGGAGGGCGCGGACGGCGGCGTTGGCGCGGGGCCCGTCCGCGGCTGCGGGGACTTTGGCTCCGTCCGGCATCACGGTGTCCGCGGGCACCGGGGGCACCGGGGGCACCGGGGGCAGGGCACCGTACGGCAACACCCCGACGTCGGCGGGCGAGTTCTTGAGGAACTTCAGCACCAGCGGGACCACGGCGAGGGCGCCCGCGGCGATCAGCAGGGATGCCTGCCGCCAGCCGGGGTCCAGTGCCAGGAGGGCGATGAACGGCAGGAAGACGAGCTGGCCGGCGGCGCTGCCGGCGGTCAGGATGCCGATGACCAGCCCGCGGTTTTTGGTGAACCAGGTGTTGGCGATGGTGGCCGCGAAGACCAAGGCCATGGAACCGGTGCCGAGGCCGATCAGCAGGCCCCAGGTCAGCAGGATCTGCCAGGACTGGTTCACCAGCACCGTCAAGGCGCTGCCGAGGCCGATCAGGACCAGGGCTGTTGCCGTGACGGCGCGGATGCCGAACCGTTCCATCAGGGCGGCGGCGAACGGTGCGGTCAGGCCGAACAGGACAAGGTTGATGCTGACCGCAGCCGACAGGACCGTGGTGGACCAGCCGAACTCCTGCTGGAGCGGGACCATGAGCACCCCGGGGGCCGCCCGGAATCCAGCCGCCCCGACCAGCGCAAGGAACGCCACGGCGGCGACGATCCATGCCGGGTGCAGCCGGCGGCGCCGGACCGTGTCCGGCCCGGCGGCGGCTTCGGCGGGTAGTTCGGCTGCTTCCTCGGGCAGGGTGCTCACGCGGCCGTTCCCTCCCGGGCTGCGGTGGACAACCGGATGGGCTGCTCGGACCGTGACCGGCTGTGCCAGCTGGTGTTCGCGGCGGTGAGCCGTTCCCCGCACCTCGTGCAGGTGTCGGCCGAGGTGGTGGGTTTCCCGCAGCCCGAATGGATGACGTACAGGTGGGCCTGCTCCGAGGGCGCGGGCAGGTGCTTCTCCGCCCAGATGGTGACCGCGTTCAGGACCGGGAGTGCGTCTTCACCCATGGCGGTGAGCACGTATTCCTGGCGGGTACGGCCGCCGTCGTCGTACGGCTTCTTCTCCAGCAGCCCGGACTCAACCAGACCCGCGAGCCGCTTGGTGAGGACCGAGTCGGCCACTTCGAGGCGGGCCTTCATGGGGTCGAACCGGCCGTTCCCGAAGAAGACCTCGCGCAGGACCAGGACGGACCAGGGGTCGCCCAGGATGTCCAGGCCGCGGGCCATGCTGCAGGTGCGTTGGGACCAGTCAGATCGGAGAGGCATACGGGAACCCTAGCTGACTTTCTTCAAGAAAGCCAGGGTTCCCCTGCCGCCGCTACGGTATTGCGGAAAAGGCTTGGTCGAGGTCGGCGATGAGGTCCTCGACGTCCTCGATGCCGCAGGACAGGCGCAGCAGGTTGACCGGAACTGCCAGCTCGGTACCTTTCACCGAGGCGTGGGTCATCTCTGACGGGTAGTTCATGAGCGATTCGATGCCGCCGAGCGATTCGGCCAGGGTGAACACGGTGGTGGACTCCGCCACCTTCCGGGCCGCGGCTTCACCGCCCTTGAACTGCACGGACACCATGCCGCCGAACTTGCGCATCTGCGTCCTGGCGAGTTCGTGGCCGGGGTGCGTCGGCAGGCCCGGGTACAGCACAGCCTCCACTTCAGGACGCTCCAGCAGCCACTCGGCCACCGCCTGGCCGTTCTCGCTGTGCCGGTCCATGCGCACGCCAAGCGTCTTCAGCCCCCGGGTGGTCAGGAAGGCGTCCATCGGCCCGGAAACCGCACCTACCGCGAACTGCACGAAACCGATCTTCTCCGCCAGCTCCGCGTCCTTCACCACCACGGCGCCGCCCACCACATCCGAGTGTCCGCCAATGTACTTGGTGGTGGAGTGGACCACCACGTCGGCACCGAGGGCCAGCGGGTTCTGCAGGTAGGGCGAGGCGAAGGTGTTGTCCACCACCAGCAGGGCGCCGGCGGCGTGGGCGATATCCGCGAGCGCGGCGATGTCCGTGATCTTCATCAGCGGGTTGGAGGGGGTCTCCACCCACACGAAGCGCGTCTTGTTGGCAGCGACGGCGCTGCGGACGGTGTCCAGGTTGGCCATGTCCACCGGGGTGTTGCCGATCCCCCAATCGCCCAGCACGCGGCTGATCAGCCGGTAGGTGCCGCCGTACGCGTCGTTGCCGAGCACGATGTGGTCGCCCGGGCGGGTGAGGGCACGGATAAGGGCGTCCTCCGCAGCCAGGCCGGAGCTGAAGCTGTAGGCGTGCGTCCCGAGTTCCAGGGCGGCAAGCTGTTCCTGCAGCGCGTCCCGGGTGGGGTTGCCGCCGCGGCCGTACTCGTAACCGCTGCGCAGGCCGCCGATGCCGTCCTGGGCGTAGGTGGAACTGAAGTGCAACGGGGGGACCACGGCGCCGGTACGGGGCTCGAAAGCCTGGCCGGCGTGGACGGCCCGGGTGTTGAAGCCTTGGTTCTCAGAGGCAGTCATGGGTGCTCCTTTAGTTGCTCAGGTAGGCCAGCAGGTCGTGCCGGGTGAGGATTCCCACGGGCGCGCCCACAAACGTGACCATCAGGGTATCCGTGTCCGAGAGCAGCTCCCTGGCGGCGGAGATGGTTTCCAGCGACCCGATCACGGGCAGCTTGGGGCCCATGTGTTCGGAAATCTTGTCCGTCAGCTTCGCTTCGCCGCGGAACAGCTTGGCGGTCAGCGTTCGTTCGTCCACGGCACCCAGGACCTCACCCATGACCACGGGCGGTTCCTGCGAGAGGACCGGGATGTGGCTGACGCCGAACTCGGTCATGATGTTGATGACGTCCCGCACGGATTCGTTGGGGTGGATGTGTACCAGGTCCGGAAGTTCGCCGGTCTTGGACTTGATGACCTCACCCACCGACGTTTCCTCGCCCCCGGAGAGGAAGCCGTAGGAGCGCATCCACTGGTCGTTGAAGATCTTCGCCAGGTATCCGCGGCCCGAGTCGGGCAGGATGACCACGACGACGGCACTTTCGGGCAGGTCCCGCGCCGCCTTGAGCGCTGCCACCACCGCCATGCCGGAGGAACCGCCCACCAGCAGGCCTTCCTCCCGCGCCAGGCGCCGGGTCATGGCGAAGGAGTCGGCGTCGCTGACGGCGATCACGTCGTCGGGGATGGACTTGTCGTAGTTGCCGGGCCACATGTCCTCGCCCACGCCCTCGACGAAGTAGGGCCGCCCGGTGCCGCCCGAGTAGACCGAGCCCTCGGGGTCGGCGCCGATGATCCGGACCACGCCGCCGTCGGACTCCGGCCGGTCAGCCGAAACTTCCTTCAAATAGCGGCCGGTCCCGGTGATGGTGCCGCCGGTGCCGGCGCCGATGACGCAGTGCGTGATCCTGCCGTCGGTATCACGCCAAATCTCAGGGCCGGTGGTCTTGTAGTGGCTGCCCGGAGCGGCGGGGTTGGAGAACTGGTCCGGCTTGTAGGCACCGGGTGTCTCCCGGGTGATCCGGTCCGAGACGCCGTAGTAGCTTTGCGGGCTCTCCGGCGGGACCGACGTGGGCGTGACCACCACTTCGGCGCCGTAGGCCTGCAGCACGGCCCGCTTGTCCTCGCCCACCTTGTCCGGGACCACGAAGATGCACTTGTAGCCCTTTTGCTGCGCCACCAGGGCCAGGCCCACGCCGGTGTTGCCGGACGTCGGCTCCACGATGGTGCCGCCCGGCTTCAGCTTGCCTTCGCGTTCGGCATCCTCGATCATCTGCGCCGCGATGCGGTCTTTGATGGAACCGCCGGGGTTCAGGTACTCCAGTTTGACCAAAATGGTGGCCTTGATGCCCTCGGTCACGTGGTTGAGTTTGATGAGCGGCGTATTGCCGATGAGGTCCAGGATGGACTGGGCGTACTTCATAGATACTAAGCTACCGCTTCCTGCAGGCCGTTCCCCGCCCGGGATGCGAGGATAGCCCGGTGATGCAGTTCGCATGGCTGAAAGCCACCCGCAGCTACCTGCTGCCCGGCGCAACCCTGGCGGCAGGCCTGGCCACCCTCGCCGTCGGCGCCCTCCCCGTCCCGGCCTTCGGCGAACTGGCCGGACGCACCATTCCCATCCTGGCTTTCGTGCTGGCCATGTCCCTGGTGACCGAACTGGTGGACGAGGCAGGACTTTTCCGCGTGGTGACGGACCGGTTGGCGGCGCTGGGAAGGGGCCGCGTTTTCACCCTGTGGCTGTTGGTGGTGGCCGTGGCCACGGTGGCCACGGTGTTCCTGTCCCTGGACACCACCGCCGTGCTGGTGACACCCGTGGTTGTCCTCCTGGCTGTCCACGCCCGGATCCCTCCCCTGCCGTTCGCACTGACCAGCATCTGGCTGGCGAATACGGCCTCACTCCTGCTGCCCGTCTCCAACCTGACCAACCTCCTGGCCCAGGACCGGCTTGGCCTGAGCCCCTGGCGCTTCGCGGGACTGGTCTGGGCGCCCGCCGTCGTGGGACTGCTGGTCCCCCTCGTCCTGCTCTGGTTGGCGTTCCGGCGGGACCTGCGCGGAACCTACGGGCCGCAGCCAACGCATCCCGTCCGCGACCGCACCCTGTTGAAGGCCGCCGCCGTGACGCTCCTGGTCCTGCTCCCGGCCCTGGTCTCAGGCGTCCCGGTCCAGTACCCCGCCCTTGCCGCGGCGGCGGTCCTGCTGGCGGTCTTCCTGCACCGCAGGCCCTCGGCCCTGCGGTGGTCCATGGTCCCGTGGCGGCCGCTGATGCTGACAGTGGGCCTGTTCATGCTGATGGAAACGCTGCACGCACACGGGCTGACCACGCTGCTGGCAGGCATCGCCGGATCGGGCGACGGACTGCCGGCACTCCTGCAACTGGCCGGGCTGGGCGCGGGGGCGGCCAACGCCGCGAACAACCTTCCCGCCTACCTGGCCCTGGAGCCGGTGGCCGGATCTCCGGCCAGGCTGGCCGCCCTGCTCATCGGCGTGAACCTGGGCCCGCTGGTGAGCCCCTGGGCTTCGCTGGCCACGCTGCTGTGGCATGAGCGCCTGCGGGTACTGAACGTCCCTGTCAGGTGGGGCGGGTTTGCGGTGGCCGGGCTGGTGGCAGTCCTGCTGACGGTGCCGCTGGCCGTGCTGGCGCTGTGGCTGGTTTCCGGGATGCCCTGACGGCTCGTCTTTCCAGGGTGCTCAGGCGCCGTCCGGGGTTCCGGTGGCCTGCGGCGCGAGGTTCTGCCAGAGCCCCATCACGTTGCCCTCGGAATCCTGGAAGTATGCCGTGTAGCCCATGCCGGGGATCTCGTTCCTGGGCATGACCACTGCACCGCCCAACTCCTCCACCGTCTTCAGTGTGGCGTTGATGTCCGGAACATCCACGGTGATGACGGGAGCGGTGATCCGTCCTTCCCTGGCCATCATTCCGCCGTTGATCGCCCCGGGCGTGGTTGGCTGCCCGGTGGCCGCATCCATGTCCGTGGTGATGACCATGGTGTAGTCCATCCCCGGCACCGGTTCCATCCGCCACCCCAGGGCTTCCTGGTAGAACTTCATTGCCCGCTCAGGGTCGTCCGCGGGAATCTCAAAATGCACTGCTCCGCCCACCATGGCCTCCTGGTTCTCGACGGCACGGCTTATGGGCAGCCGCTGCCCGTGCGCCAGCAGTGATCCTAGTCCCGGGCTGCGACGCGGAGAAGGGCCGATGGTCCCGCCGGTGTCGGTGGGCCGTGGGACCATGGAAGACATGACCATCGCAGACGCACCTCCCCGGCTGGCGGCCGCCGCGGACGTGTCCCTGCGCTGGTATCCGGAGGCGCCCTACAGCTTGTCCCGGACCCTTGGACCGCTGCTGCGGGGCAACAGCGATCCGTCTTTCTGCGTCCAGGGCGACGTGATCTGGAATGCCTTTACGTCCCCCACCGGCCCGGCCACCCTGCGGCTGTCCCCCGCGGGCGGCGAAGCGGGCGGCCCCTGGGTGGACGTCCAGGCATGGGGCCCGGGTGCTGCGGCCGCGGTCCAGGCAGCACCCCGGCTGTTGGGGGCCGACGACGACTGGCGGGATTTCGACGAACCCGCCTTCCATGCCACGCTGCCCCGCATGGTCCGGGAGGCACGCCGGCGCAGCCAGGCGCTGCGCCTGCCCGCGAGCGGCCGCATGGTGGACCAGTTGGTGCCCATCATCCTGGAACAAAAGGTGACGGTGGTGGAGGCCCGGCGCGCCTACCGGTACCTGGTCCACCGCTACGGGACGCCGGCCCCGAGCGCGGGGGCCTCCACTCCGGCAGGACTCATCGTGGCGCCAACGGCGGCCCAATGGCTGCAGGTCCCCAGTTGGGAGTGGCACAAGGCCGGCGTGGGTCCCCAGCGTTCCGCCACCGTCATGCGGGCGCTGCGCTCCGCCGCCGCCCTGGAGCGGCTGGCAGCGTCGCCGGCCGCGGAAGCCGCAGAAAAAATGCAGGTGATTCCCGGGATTGGAGTCTGGACCGCCGCCGAGGTGGTGCAGCGCACCCACGGCTGCCCGGACTCCATCGCCGTGGGCGACTACCACCTGGCGGCCTACATCGGGGCCGCGCTCACGGGGCGCAGGACCGACGACGCCGGCATGATCCAACTGCTGGAACCCTGGCGCGGGCACCGGCAGCGGGTGGTGCGGATGATCCAGAGCACCGGTTACCGCAAGCCCACTTTTGGCCCGCGCATGACTATCCAGGACCACCGCCGGCACTGAAACCCTCCGCGGCAGGTCAACCGGTGCTTGATCCGGACCGGGATGGGTAAGGCTAGGGTGTGGCGTCCGGCCAGGCACGGCCGGACCACGAGTGAGAGGAACCCCATGAGCTCCGATCCAGGACGCACCAACCACGCCGGCGGAGAACCCCTGGACGTGGATCCAACCGGGCAAGACCCCGCGGTGGTGGACCCGGAGGCGCACGATCCTGACGGGGATGCCAAACTGAAGCTGCAACTGGCCATCTTCGACGTGATTCGCCGCGGGGCCACGGGCAAGAGCCTTGACGAAATCCGGGAGATGCTGCTGACCGCGTTCGCAGCGCGGGACGTTGCCCCACCACCGTTCACCTGGGTGGAGTCGGCGGCGTCCTCTGCGTTTTACGGTGAGCCCTACATCATCGACTACCCAACTGCCATCGCCGCCGACGATCTGGAGGCTGCCCCCGATGAGGCGGTGCGGGAGCGGCTGGCCGCCCGACGGAAACTGCGCGGGACCCAACTGCCGCAGGGAATCCTTCCGGCACCGTCGGAGTGGCAGATTCCCGCCAACGAGGTGACCGGCGGCGGGACGCGGCAGGCCACCCAGGCCGGAAGGAACGGGGCAGCGGTCCTGGCCTTGGTCGCACTGGCGGCGGGCGCCGTCGCCGTTGTGGCGCTACGGCTGTCCCGCCGCCCAACCGGCCGCAGTAGCTAGCGGGCAGTTCTCCCCATGCCTCCGGCGGGGCGCCTCGCGTAAGCTTGCGCCTGGATATTGGGGGAATAATGGCAGGCATTTACGGGGCGGACGTCGCCCAACTTCGCGCCCTGGGGAAGGCCCTTACCGCCTCCTCCGCGCGCTTGATGTCCACTGCCACGGCGCTGTCGAGGAACGTGGGCGAGCCAGGCACCTGGAAAGGGGCCGACGCCGAGGGGTTCCGGAACGACTGGAATGGCACGCACAGCCTCCTGCTGGGCCGCGTCATTGAGGCCCTTGCGGACGCAGGGAAGGCAGCCGCACGGCACGCGGACGAGCAGGAACGCGCCAGCGGCGCCGGTGGCGCGGCAGGCCGGACCAGTTCGGCCGGGGGCCCTCCCGGCACGGCCGCCGGGGATGCGACGTCCGATTACCTGACCGGCGGGGAGCATTCCGTGGTGCGCCACCCCGACCGCGGCGAAGCGAACCTTTCGGCGCCCGAACTGGACTGGCTCCGGGGCTTGGTCAGGGACGCTGCGTCGGGCGACAACTTCTTTGTGGGCAACGATTCGGACGTCAACAAGCTCCGTGACGCCTTGACCGGGCTCAAACCTGCCCAGCTGAACCAGTTGCTGGAGTCGTTAACCGATGATGAGCTCCGAAGCCTGGGCAGCGGCGCGGCGGCCGACGGCAAGGGACTGTTCAACTGGGAGGGAACCACGCCTTTCGAACGTCAGCAACTGCTGGACCCGTTCCTGTCCAAGGCGTCAGCAGAGCAGGTGGGGCGCCTGAAGGACCTCATCCCGTGGGCCCAGCCGGACGGGCAGGCCATGGGAGATGCAGCGAGGCCTGATGGCCCTGAGGCCAGCAGCACGGACCGGTGGATGGAACCCAAGTGGCCGGTGATCGGACAACGCCCGGGCACTGGCGACATCAGGCAGGGGCAGTACGGGGACTGCGTGGTTTTGGCCGCCGCCGGGGCCATGGTCAATGCCGATCCGGGCTGGGCCCGCGAGCACGTAACGGATAACGGCAACGGCACGGTTTCCGTCCTGCTGTTCGACAAGAACGGAGAGGAGCAGTGGGTGACCGTCACCTCGGACCTGCCGGCAAACAGCAATGGCGCACAGATGGGAGCCAAAGCAGGGTTTGGCGGCAACTGGCCTGCCTATGTTGAGAAAGCGCTGGCCCAGGTTTACACCGAGGACGACAGAAACGACGGGACAGCGGAAGGGGCACCCCCGGACCAGGCGTACCCGCCAGGGAACTACCGCGCCATTGAAGGCAACTGGGGTCCCGACGCATTCCAGTATTTGGCGGGACCGGACGTGGAACGCACCGATGACGCCGGGAAGCTGTGGGAAGCGGCCCGCAGGGGACGCCCGGCCTTGGTCACAACACTGGGTGAAACGCCGGAGGAGGCGCCCAACGGATACCATGCCGGCCACGCCTATTTCGTGACCGGAGTTGACGAGCGGGGGAACATCGTCCTTCAAAATCCATGGGGCCCTTCCGAGCCGCGCATGCAGATCTCGCAGGACGAATTCAGCAGGCTCTTCAGCGATGCCACGGTGGCGGGCTGATGCCGCGTCCCGCCCTGCGGCTTCGCAGCCGCGTTCTCGCCTGCACGGTTTTGCCTCTGGCACTCACTCTGAGCGGCTGCTCCACCTCCGCGGAGCCGTCCCAACCGCACTCATCCCAAGCCTCAAAGGAGCCAACCATGACGTCAACGGCAAGCTGCACCCACGCTGGAACTTACCGGATCATCCCGTCTGCAAATGGCTCTTTTCCGCTTCTGCCGGACTCCCCGCGGGGCCCGGATGCCACACCGCTCGTGCGACTGTCCAGCACACACCTGAAGAATGACCCGCCGACGGCGGACCTGTCGATAGCCTTGTTCGAGGTCAGCAGCCCGGCATCGAAGGACTTTCCAGGATTGGCACTCGGGCAGGAAGCCACCTTTGACGGCTACACCGTCCGGATCACCTCGATCTGCGAGGGCGAAGTCCGATTCGACCTGGTGCAGCAGCCCGGCTAGTCAGAGCCCCAGCCGCGCCACCGCTTCCTCCCGCATCTGGACTTTGCGGATCTTCCCGGAGACCGTCATGGGGAAGTTCTCCCGGACCTCCACATAGCGGGGAATCTTGAAGTGCGCCAGCCGGCCGCGGCAGAACTCAGCCACTGCCGCGGCGTCCAGTGGCTCCGCTCCGGGTTTGAGGATGATGCAGGCCATCAGTTCCTCGCCATATTTCGGATCCGGGACCCCGATGACCTGGACGTCCTGGATGGACGGGTGGGAATACAGGAACTCCTCAATCTCGCGCGGGTAGATATTCTCGCCCCCGCGGATCACCATGTCCTTGATCCGGCCTTCCACCACCACATAGCCGTCGTCGTCCATGCGGGCCAGGTCGCCGGTGTGCATCCAACCTTCCGCGTCGATGGCCTCGGCGGTCTTGTCCGGCTGGTTCCAGTATCCAGCCATGACGGCGTAACCGCGGGTGCAGAGTTCTCCGATCTGCCCGCGTTCAAGGTCTTCACCGGTGGCAGGATCCACGATCTTGCTTTCAAGTTGCGGCATGGTGCGGCCCACGGTCTCGGTGCGCTGGTGCAGCGTGTCGCCCTTGCGCGTCATGGTGGAAACCGGGGACGTTTCGGTCATGCCGTAGCAGATGGCCACATCCACCATGTTCATCTCGGAAATCACCCGGTTCATCACCTCGATGGGGCACAGCGAGCCGGCCATCACCCCGGTCCGGAGCGTCGAAAGGTCATAGGAGCCGAAGTCCGGGAGTGCCAGCTCGGCGATGAACATGGTGGGCACCCCGTACAGCGACGTGCCGGCAAAGTCCTGCACGGCCTCGAGTGCGGCGGCAGGCGAGAAACCGCGCCCGGGGATGATGGTGGCGGCCCCGTGGCTGAGCGCGTTCAGGTTGCCGATCACCATGCCGAAGCAGTGATAGAACGGCACGGGGATGACCACCCGGTCGTGCTCGGTGTACCCCAGCAACTCGCCGATCGCGTAGCCGTTGTTGAGGATGTTGTGGTGGGTCAGCGTGGCGCCTTTGGGGAATCCCGTGGTACCGGAGGTGTATTGCAGGTTGATGGGATCATGCGGGCTGAGCTCAGCCATCCGGGCCTTCAAGGCAGCGTGCCCGACGTCGTCCGCCCGCTTGAGCAGTTCAGCGTACGTGAGTTCCGCGCCGCCTTGGGGGCTGCCGGCCGACAGCCCGTCCAGGCCATGGTCCGGCAGGAAGACGAGTTCCTTCAGGTCCGGGCACGCGGCCAGGGCCTGGCGAGCCATGCCGACATAGTCGCTGTTGCTGTCCGATGGCGCCGTGACCAGCATGCGCATGCCGTTTTGCTTGACGACGAATTCGAGTTCGTGGCTGCGGTAGGCGGGGTTGACGTTGACCAGGATCACGCCGGCTTTGGCGGTGGCGTACTGCAGGAGCGTCCATTCGGCGCAGTTGGGGCTCCAGATGCCCACCCGCTCCCCCTTGGCGACACCCAGGGCGAGGAGCGCACGCGCCAGTCGGTCGACGTCGTCGTTCATCTTGGTGTAGCTCCAGCGCCGGGCATCGGCGCCGGGCACGGGCGCGGCCTCGATCAGCGCGTCATGCAGCGGAAAGTGCGCGGCGACGCGCTCGAAATTCGCGCCAATGGTTTCTTCCAGGAGCGGGACGTCAGTGTCCCCGGCTGTATATGCACGCATGGTGGAACGCTACCAACAGGATCCCGGCGGGAGAAGGAAGGCGGGGCCGGACTCGGCCGCAACGCACGAGACGGACCGGCGGCGCCCGGTATTGTGAAAACCATGAGTGCACCCATTGACCTGATAGCAACGTTCATTCCCAACGACGGCGAGTTCTTCCGCGTCAAACTTGCCCTGGAAATCGCAATTGATGAGGTGGTGAATGAACCGGGCTGCATCCGTTACGAGCTGACCGAAGCCACGGAGGAGAAGCTGGTGCTGACCGAGCAGTGGGCGTCCCAGGAAGAGCTGGACAAGCACTCCAAGGGCACCGCGGTGCAGGACCTGAACGAATCGCTGAGCGCACTGCTGGCCGAACCGGTCAAGGTGGAACGCGTCTAGGGACGTATTAACGCACACTGCGGGACCCCGGACGGGGTCCCGCAGTGTGCGTTAATGAGGGTCTAGAAGTCGGGAATCTGGGTGCCGTCCTGTGGACCGCCCTGGGTGCCGGCGGGCTTCCCGGCCGCGGCAGCGGCTTCTTCCCGCTGGCGGGCCACATGCGCGTGGACCTCCTCCATGTCCAAGGCCTTAACCGCGTCCACCACCTGCTCCAGCTGCTGGGCGTTCAGGGCGCCGGGCTGCGAGAACACCAGCACCTTTTCACGGAAGGCCATCAGCGTGGGGATGGAGGTGATGCCTGCCTCCGCCGCCAGCTGCTGCTCTGCTTCGGTGTCCACCTTGGTGAACACGACGTCAGGGTGCTTCTCGGAAACGGCGGCGTAGGTGGGGCCGAACTGCTTGCAGGGGCCGCACCATTCTGCCCAGAAATCCACCAGGACAATGTCGTTGCCTTCGATCGTGGATGCGAACTGTTCACCTGTGATGTCAAGGGTAGCCATGCGACTACGCTACGCGCCCGGGGCTGTCCGTGTCGCGGGTGTTCGCTCCCCGCGTCATCGGGAATACCCGGCGTACGACGACGACACAACGGTTCAGCGGTAGGCATCCCACAGGTGCGGGGCGGGGGTGCGGCTGCCGGGGAGGGCGCTGGTAGCGCGCCATTCGTGGATCCATTCGGGCAGCACCAGGTCCGCCGGCGGGGCACTAAACTCCGCGATGATGTCTTCCTGGCTGACCGGGCCTCCTTTGGTGACCAGCCGGGTGGCGATGTAGGCACGTGCGTAAATCTCGCCGTCGGCCACCATGCGCTGCTCGAAGAAGATCGCCTTGGTGTCCAGCCCGATGACGCGGGTCTCGATGGTGTAGTCCTGCCACAGCTGCAGCGACTTGCGGAAGGCGATGGTTTCCGCGGAAACCACCGGGCTCCAGCCACGGCGGCGCATCCGCTTCCAGACGCCGCTGCGCACCATGAGGTCGAACCGGCCGAGGTCCATGAGGGAGAGGTACATGCCGTTGTTCACGTGCATGGCGATGTCGATGTCCGTGGGCAGGACCCGAAGTGGCAGCGACGAGGACTCCCACACGGAGACGGGCGCGCGCCGGGCGGAACGGAACAGCAGGAGGATGGTTCTCAGGAGCAGGTGCATGCCCCAATGCTACCCGCGGGTAACATGCTGGGCACCTGCTGTTGGCTGGGGCATCACCGTAGGATTTCCTGCATGACGCAGCAACGCTTCCGCGATCTGGCGGAGTGGCCCCTGATGGCAACGGCACTGGTGTTCCTGGCAGCCTACGCGTGGCAGGTCATCGGCCGGCTTGAGGGCAGCGGCGCGGACTGGCTGGAAATGGTCATGTGGGTGACGTGGTGCGTGTTCGTGCTGGACTACGCGGCGAACCTGTGGCTGGCGGAGAACCGCCGGCAGTGGTTCATCCGCAACCTCCACGAGCTGGTCATCGTGGCGCTGCCGTTCTTCCGGCCGCTGCGCCTGCTGCGGCTGGTGACCCTGTTGTCAGTCCTGCACCGGACAGTGGGCGAAACGCTGCGCGGCCGGGTGGTCACCTATGTGGCCGGTTCCGCCGCCCTGCTGGTCTTCGTGGGCGCGCTGGCAGTCCTGGACGTGGAACAGTGGGCGCCGGACGCCAAGATCCTCACGTTCGGCGACGCCCTGTGGTGGGCCACGTCCACCATCACCACGGTTGGCTACGGGGACATGTATCCGGTCACGCCCATTGGCCGGCTGGTGGCGACCGCGCTGATGATGAGCGGGATTGCCGTGCTGGGCGTGGTAACGGCCTCCATCGCATCGTGGCTGGTCCAGCGGGTGGAGGACACAGCGGAATCGGTTGCCGAAGCCGTTGAAGAACCCATGCGGGTGGAAGTGGCGGAACTGGTGGCTGAGATCGCCCTGCTGCGCCGGGAAATCGCGGAACTGCGGGACCGCCGGGCGCCGTAGCAGCAAGTACCGCACGCTCCCGGCCTGAGTAGGGGCGCTGCCGGGGACGAGTACCGGTGCCGAAAACTCGGGTAATTCCTACTGGTGCCCGCTCGGTGGCCGGATTCCTAGACTCGGGATTCCTAGGACCACCACGCACCGGCAGGTGCACCGGGTTGCTTCCGGACGTTCCTGCCATCACGCGGAGCTCCGCATTTTCTGGGTATGCGGATGCCTCCATCTTGCGCCGCACGCGGCCTCGGCACCCGCCGGGGCCGGCGGTGCAACGGCATCGCGATCCGTCCTTGACCGTGGGCATGCACCGCATGTCCTGGCGGGACCGAACCCAGATGGGCCCCCCATGAACCAGCCTCTCCCCCCTTCCGACGGCACCAGCAGAAGCTTTGTCACCGACGAACCCCGGACGGACCTCACCACCGGACGTCCGGTCATCAGCAACAAGTTATGGGCCGGCATGGCCACGGCGGCCGTTGTGGCCGCGATGGGCATCGGTGCCATGGCTGCGCCGCCTGCGTCCCTCAGCGGAGGCACACCTGCGGCGGCGGTCCAGGTGGCGGCGGCCGCCGTTCCGTCGCCGGCTCCCGACGTTGACTCCGGCGAGGCAGCAGACTCCTCCGGAGAGAACGCACCCGATACTCCGGCCGCTGCGGCCGCGCCTGTGGCCGCGCCAGCTGCGGACGCAGCCCCGGCACCGGCAGCAGCCCCCGAACCGGCTCCAGCACCCGCACCGGCTCCAGCGCCGGCTCCAGCTCCCGAACCGGCGGGTGACCCCAACGTCTACACCGTGGTCTCTGGCGACACGGTGGGCGGGATTGCTGCCAGCCACGGCGTGGACATGGATGCCATGCTCGCTGCCAACGGCCTGGGCGCGTACAGCATCATCTACCCGGGCCAAACACTGCTGCTGACCGGCCCTGCCATAGCGGTGGCCGCCCCGGCACCGGCTCCAGCCGCCGCGCCTGCCCCGGCAGCAGCCCCGGCCCCCGCCGCGGCTCCTGCACCTGCGCCGGCACCGGCACCGGCACCGGCAGCACCCGCTGTCCGCACCATCTATGTGGCAGGGTCGGGCGGCCAGTCAATGGTGGACGCATGCATCGGCCCCATCCACTTCACCCCGAACGACGGGTACTCGCTGTTCATCACAGAGCACGACTTCTGCGGCGGCTGGGCGCGGTTCTCCGGAATAGGGGTGGGTGAGACCCTCAGCATCCCCGGCTACGGCACCTACACCGTGACCGGCCGCGGCACCGTCCCCAACCCCGGAACCACCAACGACGTGATTGCTGTCTTCGGCGGGTTCCCGCGGGCCATCCTGCAAACCTGCATCCCGGGCACCAGCACGATGCTCCTGATCGCGTTGAACTGACTGCACGTAAACCACGGCGCTGAACCGGGATTTCAGAAGCTTGTCCGCGGGTCCGAACCTTAACCGGCAGGATCCGCGGACAAGGCCATGACGCTTCGCCGGAGGGTGAGTTCGGCGTCCTTCATTGGCGGCCCGGCCGTTGGAGGGTGTCGACGACGGTCCGGCGCCGCTTCCGGGCGTCCTCCGGACCTGCCCGGAGACACGAAAAAGCCTCCGGAACCTGAAGGTTCCGGAGGCTTTTCCAAGGGTGGCAGATGAGGGATTCGAACCCCCGTAGGCGTTGCCAGCTGATTTACAGTCAGCCCCCTTTGGCCGCTCGGGTAATCTGCCGAACTTCAAAGAAGTACCCGCCGATGCAGTGTTCGGAGCGTCCGTTTCCGGTCCGTTCCGCTTCCAGTAACCGCGGGCAAGACAACTTTACAGAACTTCCGGCGAAGAATCGAATCGGGCCCTGCAGCACCCATAATCCCCTGGAATGACGGGAAAAGACGCCCCCGGTCAGGCTTCACCCAGGATGCGCCCTGCGAGCTTGGCTTCGAAACTGAGCGCCTGCTCTGCGGTGATCTGGTTCAACTGCACCGCCCGCTGAAGGTCGGCCCGCACGCCGTCCAGCCGCGAGGACGCGTCCGCCACCGGGCTCAAAACGATCGAGGCCGCCACCGCCGCAGCGGCCACCGAGGTTGCTGCCGTTGCCACCGCCCCGGCTGCTGCTGAGGTGGTCCGGGTAACGTAACGGGCGGCTTTGCGGTGCATGGTGTTCCCTTCGAGCATTTACAACTGCTCCAACTCTCGCCAAGGCGCCTTCGTTCCCGCGGTGCGTCCGCTGAGAGGGAACTGTGAATTCATCGCCACCCCCGGGTGGGGCATCCGTATTAGGCTTGATGCCAGCGATCCCGGCCCTGTTACGCGCAGGGTTCCCATCAGCAAAAGGAGAGTCATGGCAGGCGAGTCAACGTTCGACGTCGTAAGCAAAGTGGACAAGCAGGAAGTGGCCAACGCCCTCAACCAGGCCCAGAAGGAACTCACGCAGCGCTACGACTTCAAGGGCGTCGGCGCGGAGGTGGACTTCAGCGGCGAGAAGATCCTCATGAAGGCCAACTCGGAGGAGCGCGTCCTGGCCGTCCTGGACGTGCTGCAGTCCAAGCTGATCCGCCGGGGCATCTCTCTGAAGTCACTGGACACCGGCGAGCCCTACGCCTCCGGCAAGGAATTCCGCCTGGAAGCCTCCATCAAGGAGGGCATCGCCCAGGACCTGGCCAAGAAGATCAACAAGCTGATCCGCGACGAAGCCCCCAAGTCGGTCAAGTCGCAGATCCAGGGCGATGAGCTGCGCGTCTCCTCCAAGTCCCGTGACGACCTCCAGGCCACCATGGCACTCCTGAAGGACTTCGAGGAAGCCGATCTGCAGTTCGTGAACTTCCGCAGCTAGGCTGCCGCCGCAGGCGTTCCCTGCGCGCACATGCGTGCAGGGAGCGGCTACAGCTGACGGCCGGCCATCCGCTCGAGCCGGGCGATCCGGTCCCGCATAGGCGGGTGGGTGGCGAACAGCTTGTTCATGGCGCCCCCACGGAACGGGTTGGCGATCATCAGGTGCGAGGCGTTGACCAGGCGCTGGTCCTGCGGCAGCGGAGCAATGCTGACGCCGCGCTCAATCTTGGCCAGGGCTGAGGCAAGCGCCAGCGGATCGCCGGTCAGCTGCGAACCGTCCTCGTCGGCGTCGTATTCCCTGGTTCGGGAGATGGCCATCTGGATCAGTGACGCCGCGAAGGGCGCCAGCAAAGCCATGGCGATCATGGCCAGCGGGTTGGCGTTCCGCCGGTCTCCCCCGCCGAAGAACAGGAGCATCTGCCCCACCGAGGTGATGACGCCGGCGACCGCGGCAGCCACCGAGGAGGTGAGGATGTCGCGGTTGTACACGTGCATGAGTTCGTGCCCCAGCACACCCCGGAGCTCGCGGGCATCCAGGAGCTGAAGGATGCCCTCGGTGCAGCAGACGGCCGCGGTGCGCGGGTTGCGTCCGGTGGCGAACGCGTTGGGGTTCATGGTGGGCGAGACGTAGATGCGCGGCATGGGCTGGTTGGCGCGGGCCGAGAGCTCCCGGACAATCTGGTAAAGCTGCGGGGCCTGCGCTTCGGTGACCGGAAAAGCCTGCATGGACCGAATGGCGATCTTGTCGCTGTTCCAGTACCCGTAGAAGGTGGTACCGACGCCGATCAGGGCCATGATCCAGATGGGGGCCGAGCTGCGTGTCCCCACGCCGATCAGGCCACCAAGACCCAGCAGCACCGCCCACAGGACGCCGAACAGGGCCGCCGTCTTCAAGCCGTTGTGATGATTGTGCACGTTTCCTCCTCACTAAGGGAACGGTCCGCTAAGGTACCGGGTTCCGGGCGTCATACCGGCGGATTCCCGGCCGCAGCTGAGCCGCCAGCCAGGCGCCCGCGATGCACAACAGACCGCCGAGCAGCAGGACCCAGCCCTCATTCAAAATCCTAGTCGCGCCGCCGGCCAGCAGGTCGCCGATCCGCGGTCCGCCGGCCACCACCACGATGAAGACCCCTTGAAGCCGCCCGCGCAGGTGGTCCGGGGCGGCCGCCTGGAGAATGGTGTTGCGGAAGACGCTGCTGATGGAGTCCGCGATGCCGGCCAGGGCGCAGCAGACGGCAGCCGGCACCAACCACAGGGTGGCGCCGCCGCCCGGCGCCCGGCCGGCCAGCAGAACCACCAGCCCGAAGGCCCCGATGGATGCGCCCCAGCCCATGACGGAAACCACGACGGCGGTCCCCTGGCGGCGCACGCTGCCCAGCGGGCCGGAGAACAGCCCGGCAAGAAAGGCGCCGACGGCGGTGCATGCCAGCAGGATGCCCACGGTTGCCTCTCCGCCGCCGATCATCACGGCGGCAACGGCGGGCAGCAGCGCCCGCGGCTGGGCAAGGATCATGGCGATGAGGTCGATGATGAACGTCATGCGGAGGTTGGGCCGGGTGCCAAGGAACCGGAATCCCTCCACCACGGAGCGGATCCCCGCCTTGCGCCGGCCCCCGGTGGGCGCCATGGGCGGCAACCGGTACACAGCCCACAGCACAAACGCGAAGCTCACGAAATCGATGGTGTACGTCCAGCCGAAGCCCAGCCACGCGACGAGGAGGCCGGCCAGCAGGGGCCCGGCGGTCATGGCAAGGCCCAGGGAGAGCATGCTCAGGGCGTTGGCGGCAGGCAGGAGTTCCTTGCGGATGAGCATGGGGATGATGGCGCTGCGGGCCGGCTGGTTGATGGCCTGCGCCCCGCTCTGCAGTGCCACCAGCAGGTACAGCACCCACACGTTGCCCAGCTGCACCCAGGCCTGCAGGGCAATGAGGCCGGTGGTCAACCAGAGCACCGCAGTGGCCAGCAGGGCGATGCGCCGGCGGTCGTGCGCGTCCGCAATGGAGCCGCCCATGAGCCCGCCCACCACCAGCGGAACCAGCGCAAAGACGCCCAGCAGGCCAACATAAAAGCTGTCCTGGGTGAGCCGGTACACCTCGAGGCTTACGGCCACCAGGGTGAGTTGGCTGCCCACGGCGGATACCGCCGAGCCGAGCCAGAGCCGGCGGAATGCGGGGCTCTCCTTGAGCGGCGTCATGTCAGCAAGCAGTTTCCCCACCCTGCAACCCTAATGTCACCTGGACCGCCTGCCGTTCACCAGGAATTGGCGGGAGGTTAGCCGCGCCTTATTGCGATAAATTCAAAATAAGTGTTTGAATGGAGCCATGACGGAGCACTTTGACGGCCAGGACGCTTGGGCTGCGGCCCTGCGCGCCCACGGCCGCAGGGTGACCAAGCAGCGGCTCGCTGTGCTGGCCGCCGTCGAACGCCACCCGCATTCACCTGCCGAAAGCATCCTGGCCGCCGCCCGGGCCGAACTGCCCGAGCTGACGGCCCAGTCTGTCTACGTGGTCCTGGGCGACCTGACGGACCTGCACATGCTGCGCCGCTTCGAGCCCCCGCACTCCCCCGCGCTGTACGAGACACGCGTGGGCGACAACCACCACCACGCCATCTGCATCAGCTGCGGGCGGGTGGAGGACGTGGACTGCGCCGTCGGCCATGCCCCGTGCCTCACGCCCCACTGGAACCCTGACGCCAAGCCCATGACCATCCAGATCGCGGACGTCATGTACCAGGGCATCTGCCAGGACTGCCAGCGGGCCCAGCAACTTCCTCCCCATAGTCCCTCGCAAGAAAAAGAGAAATAGGAGAACAATGACTGCCGTTTCCACAACCCAGTCAGGTGCGCCGGTTACGTCCGACGCTCACTCGAAGTCAGTTGGTGCCGACGGTGCCATCATCCTGACCGACCACTACCTCATCGAAAAGCTTGCCCAGTTCAACCGCGAACGGGTTCCGGAGCGCGTAGTGCACGCCAAGGGCGGCGGCGCATTCGGCACGTTCAAGGCCACTGAGGACATCTCCAAGTACACCAAGGCCGCGTTCCTGCAGCCGGGCGCCGAGACCGAGATGCTGATCCGCTTCTCCTCCGTCGCCGGCGAGAACGGTTCACCGGACACCTGGCGCGATCCCCGCGGATTTGCCGTGAAGTTCTACACCACCGAGGGCAACTACGACCTCGTGGGCAACAACACCCCCGTCTTCTTCATCCGCGACGGCATCAAGTTCCCGGACTTCATCCACTCGCAGAAGCGCCTCCCGGGCACGCACCTGCGCGACGCCGACATGCAGTGGGACTTCTGGACCCTGTCCCCCGAGTCCGCACACCAGGTCACCTGGCTCATGGGTGATCGCGGCCTGCCTGCCTCGTGGCGCGAAATGCAGGGCTACGGCTCGCACACCTACCAGTGGATCAACGCCGCAGGCGAGCGCTTCTGGGTCAAGTACCACTTCAAGTCCAACCAGGGCGTGAACTCCATGACCAGCGAGCAGGCTGAGCAGCTGGCCGGTTCCGACGCAGACTTCTACATCCGCGACCTGTCCGAGAACATCGCCGCCGGCAACTTCCCCTCCTGGGACCTGCACGTCCAGGTGATGCCGTACGAGGACGCCAAGACCTACAGGTTCAACCCCTTCGACCTGACCAAGGTGTGGCCGCACGGCGACTACCCGCTGATCAAGGTTGGCACCATGGAACTGAACCGCAATCCGGAGAACTACTTCGCGCAGATCGAGCAGGCCACCTTTGCGCCGTCGAACTTCGTCCCCGGCATTGCCGCCTCGCCGGACAAGATGCTGCAGGCCCGCATCTTCTCCTACGCCGATGCGCACCGCTACCGCGTGGGCACCAACCACGCCCAGATCCCGGTGAACCAGCCCAAGAACCAGGTCAACAACTACAGCCAGGACGGCGCCGGACGCTACCTGTTCAACGCCCCGTCGGTTCCGGTCTATGCACCGAACTCCGTGGGCGGCCCCGCTGCGGTTGAGCCGCAGAACCCGGCCGGCGGCTGGGAGAACGACGGCGAGCTGACCCTTGCCGCGCACTCCCTCCACGCGGAGGACAGCGACTTCGTGCAGGCCGGTGCGCTGTACCGCGAGGTCTACGACGAGGCCGCCAAGGCCCGGTTCCTGGAGACCATCTCCGGTGCAGTGGGCGGCGTCAAGAGCGCCGACATCAAGGAACGGGCCATCCAGTACTGGACCAACGTCGACGCCGAACTCGGCGCCAAGCTGCGCGCCAACCTCGGCGCAGGGGATGCCCCCTCCGCTCCGACGTCGGCCGCAGAGTCCGCCAACAAGGTCGGCTAGTACCGCCTTCAGGCCCGCGGGCCACAGAACACCCCGTTCCCGGACTGCCGGGAACGGGGTGTTCTGCTGTCCGGCAGGTGTTTTTGCACATACGCCCACCGGATCTGGCCGGTTGCGGCAGGCAGTCCTAGGCTCCCTACATGAGCACTTTCGCAGGCATTCCACCCGAGGCTTTTGGCTTCTACGCGCAGCTGGAAGAGAACAACAACCGCGACTGGTGGCAGGAACACAAGGCGACGTATGAGCAGGCGGTGAAACAGCCGCTCACCGCCCTTCTCTCCGAGCTGGAGCCCGAGTTTGGCCCCGCCAAGCTGTTCCGTCCCAACCGGGACATCCGCTTTTCACTGGACAAGTCGCCGTACAAAACCGCCCAGGGAGCATTCGCCGCACGCCAGGAAGGCGTCGGTTTCTATCTCCAGATCAATGCGGACGGACTGTTGATCGGCGGCGGCTACCATTCCCACACCCCTGCCCAGCTGGCCCGGTTCCGATCGGCCGCCGACGCTTCCGCCAGCGGGTCCGCGCTGCAGGACATCGTGGATGCCGTGGCCGGGGCAGGGTTTGCCGTCGAGGGCGAGAAACTTAAGACCGTCCCGCGGGGTTTCGCCAAAGACCACCCCCGCGCCGAGCTGCTCAAGCACAAATCGCTGTCCGCCGGGGTCGAGGTAGGCCAGCCGGAGTGGGTTTCCACACCGGACGCCAAGACGGAGATCGCGGAACGGTGGCGGAAACTCCGTCCGCTTGTGGAGTGGGTGGGCCGCTACGCAGCCCCCTGATACCCTCCGGCCTATGGTGCTGCGGGGTGCTGTGCTGCCGGATGCTGTGCTGCCGGGTGCTGTGCTGCGGCTTCGAGGCGCGTCTCGAGGTTGTTGAAGAACACGGCCAACATGAGTTCGAAGGCCTTGGTGGCGGCATCGGGCTGGTTCATCACCACGAAATCGAACTGCAGGCCGTAGAAGGTGGACGTAAAGAGCCTGGCATCGGTGTCCGCGTACTCTTCGGGAATGCCCTGGACCATCAGCCAGTCGCGGGTCTTGTGGTGCAGCAGGCGGAAATGCTCCTGCGCGGTGCCCCGGGGCGTCGCAGCCACAATGTCCTGCGCCGTGGCCTCGAATTCGAGCCGGGTCAGGTGCCGGTTCCGCTGGGCCATGGTCCACTGCCACGAGTCGAGCAGGAATGCCCGCCACGCGTCCCGGTCAATATCGCGGACATCGGTATTGCGCATCCGGTCCAGGCGCGACTCGATGGACACCACGATGTCGTTGATCAATTGTTCCCGGCTGCCGAAGTGGTACACCAGCGTGTAGGAGCTCATCCCCAGGCCCTCGGCGAGGCTCCGGAAGCTCAGCTCGGCCAGGGTCTTGTCCATCAGGTAGTCAAGGATGGCAGCGAGCAGTTCAGTTTTGCGTTCTGAACGGGAGGGACGTGCCATACCTCCATCCTAGGAGCCGGAAACGCCGCTGCCCGCCCGGCAGGGGCCGGGCGGGCAGTTCTTGCGGGTGAAGGGACCTCAGGTCCGGGACAGCTCGTCCTCGTCATCTGACGCATCAGCTGCCTCTGCGGTGCCGGTACGGCTGTTGACGGCCGCGTTGGCTTCAGCGAAGCGCTCGTTGAGCCGCGAGTGGCGCTGGCCGTAGGCAAAGTAGATGGCCAGGCCGATGACCAGCCAGATGGCAAAGAAGATCCAGGTCTCCACGGCGAGGTTGGTCATGAGGTACAGGCACAGGACGGCGGAGACAACCGGCAGCACCTTGCCGAACGGGACACGGAAGGCCGGCTTCAGGTCCGGGCGCTTCTTTCGGAGCACCAGTATTCCCAGGCTCACCACCACGAACGCGGAGAGCGTACCGATGTTGATCATTTCCTCCAGCAGGTCCACGTTGGTAAGGCCCGCAACAAGGGCTACCGCGGCGCCGCAGATGATCTGGAGGCGCGCCGGCGTCGAACGCTTTTCGCTGGTCTTGGACAGGGCCCGGGGCAGCAGGCCATCGCGGCTCATGGCGAGCACCACGCGGGACAGGCCCATGAGGAGCACCATGATCACGGTGGTCAGGCCCACCAGGGATCCGAAGGCGATGACCTTGGCGGCCGACGTGTCGCCGACCGCCTCGAAGGCGGTGGTGAGGGTGGGGCTCTTGGCCTCGGCCAGCTGGGTGTAGGACACCATGCCGGTCAGCGCCAGTGACACCAGAATGTACAGCAGCGTGACCAGGGCCAGGCCGCCGAAAATGCCCCGGGGAAGGGTCTTTTGTGGGTTCTTCACTTCTTCGGCCGACGTGGCGACCACGTCGAACCCGATGAAGGCGAAGAACACCAGGGCGGCGCCGGCGAAGATGCCCAGGGTGCCGTACTGGGCCGGGGCGGCACCGGTCAGGAAACCGAAGAAGGACTGCTTCAGCACATCCGCGCCGCCGGCGCCGGCGGTGGGCTCCGCCGCGGGAATGAACGGCGTGTAGTTTTCGACCTTGACGTAGGTGAAGCCCACCACGATCACGAAGAGCACCACGCCGATCTTGATCAGGGTGAAAATATTGCCAACCCGGGCCGAGAGCTTGGTGCCCAGGACCAGCAGCACCGTGAAGATGGCCACGATCAGGAAGGCGCCCCAGTAGAGGTCCACGCCACCCAGCGAGATGGCGGGCGGGATATCGACCCCGGTGAGCGCGAAAACCTTGCTGAGGTAGATGCCCCAGTATTTGGCAATCACGGCGGCGGCGGTGAACAACTCCAGGATCAGGTTCCAGCCGATGATCCAGGCGAGGAGTTCGCCCATGGTGGCATACGTGAAGACATAGGCTGAACCGGCCACGGGGATGGCGGTGGCGAACTCGGCGTAGCACATGATGGCCAGCGCGCAGGTGACGGCGGCGATGGCGAAGGACAGCGTGACGGCGGGGCCGGCGAAGTTCGCGGCAGCCTTGGCGCCAACGGAAAAGATGCCGGCGCCCACTGCAACGGCGACGCCCATGATCATGAGGTCCCAGGTGCTGAGGGAGCGCTTGAGCTTGCGTCCGGGTTCATCGGCGTCAGCGATCGATTGCTCGATGGATTTTGTCCGCAGAAGATTCATTGGGGGTCACAATCCTGGTATGTGATGGAAACAGACCTATCAACGATAGTGTCCATCCACTGGACGGTCCCAATTGTCCCGAATAGTGAGACGGCCAAAACCTCGAACTATATTCCGCCAACGCATCCGGGGCCCTCCTGATGGAGAGCCCGGAGCATCTTGGCCGAACTTCCTAGACGGGCCAGTCCATCAGGGTTGAGCGGATCAGGAAGCGTTTGCCCTCGGGCGCCTCCACGGAAAAGCCGCTTCCCCGGCCCGGAACAACGTCGACGGTCAGATGCGTGTGGCTCCAGTAATTGAACTGTTCCCGGGACATCCAGAACTCCAGGGGCAGGGGCTGCACTCCGTCCGACAGGTCGAACAGCCCCAGCAGGACGTCCGAATCCCCGGTGATGAAATCCCCTGCCGGGTAGCACATTGGCGAGGACCCGTCACAGCAGCCGCCCGACTGGTGGAACATGAGCGGACCGTGCCGCTCCCAGAGCATCCGCAGGAGGTCCACGGCCGCGGGCGTGAGCGCCACCCGGGAGAAGTCTTCCCCGGGCAGCGTCACGGCGGCCTCAAGCCCATGGATAGGCATCAGAACTTCAGCACCACGCGGCCGTCGATCTTGGCGTGCTTCATCTCGTCGAACACGGCGTTGACCTCGGAAAGCTCCCGCACGGAGACCGTGGGGTGGATCTTCCCCCGGGCGTAGAAATCCAGGGCTTCCGCCAGGTCCTGCCGGGTGCCGACGATCGAGCCGCGGACCGTCAACCCCTTGAGCACAATGTCGAAAATCGGCGCCGGAAAGTCCCCAGGCGGCAGACCGTTGAACACGATGGTGCCACCGCGGCGGGCCATCCCGATCGCCTGCCCGAACGCTGACGGGTGCACCGCAGTAACCAGAACTCCATGGCAGCCTCCTGTTTCCCGTTGGATCACTTCCGCCGGGTCTTCATGCAAGGCGTTGACCGTCACTTCGGCGCCGTGGGTCTTGGCCAAGGCGAGTTTGTCATCGGCGATATCCACCGCGGCGACACGCAGGCCCATGGCCACTGCGTATTGGACGGCGATATGGCCCAGGCCACCGATGCCGGAGATGGTGACCCATTGGCCCGGCGTCGCCTCGGTCATCTTCAGGCCTTTATAAACGGTGACGCCGGCACAGAGCACCGGCGCCACCTCGACGGGGTCGGATCCCGCCGGTATGCGGGCCGCGAAGCGCGAGTCCACGAGCATGTACTCCCCGAAAGAGCCGTCCACGCTGTAGCCGCCGTTTTGTTGCGACTCGCAGAGGGTTTCCCAGCCGGTGCGGCAATACTGGCAGTCGCCGCAGGCGGACCAGAGCCAGGCGTTGCCCACGAGGTCGCCAAGGGCGAGGTCGGTGACGCCCTCGCCCAGGGCCACCACTTCGCCCACACCTTCATGGCCGGGAACGAACGGCGGAGTGGGCTTCACCGGCCAGTCGCCCTCCGCGGCGTGCAGGTCCGTGTGGCAGACGCCGGTGGTGAGCACCTTGACCAGTGCCTGCCCTGGCCCGGGCACCGGAACGTCGATGTCCTGGACGGACAGTTCGGTGCCGAATTCGGTTACTACTGCTGCTTGCATTGTCGTCGTCATTGGCGAAATCCTTGCGTCGTTGTAGTGGAGGTGGTGCGGCTGGGCCTAGAAGAAGCCCAGCTTGTTCTCGTCGTAGCTGACCAGCAGGTTCTTGGTCTGCTGGTAGTGGTCCAGCATCATGGCGTGGTTTTCGCGGCCGATGCCGGAGGACTTGTACCCGCCGAAGGCGGCACCGGCCGGATAGGCGTGGTAGTTGTTGACCCAGACGCGTCCGGCCTGGATTTCCCGGCCGGCGCGGTAGGCCACGTTGCCGTTGCGGGACCATACGCCGGCGCCCAGGCCGTAGAGGGTGTCGTTGGCGATGCCCATGGCGTCGTTGTAGTCGCTGAACCTTGTCACGGCCACGACGGGCCCGAAGATCTCCTCCTGGAAGATCCGCATCCTGTTGTGCCCCTCGAACACGGTGGGCTGGACGTAGAAGCCGCCTGCCAGGTCGCCCGGCAGTTCGGCACGGGCACCGCCGGTGAGGATCTTGGCGCCTTCCTGCTTTCCGATGTCGATGTAGGAGAGGATCTTCTCCAGCTGGTCGTTGGAGGCTTGGGCGCCTACCTGGGTTTCGGTGTCCAGCGGGTTGCCCTGGATCATCTTCTCCACCCGCGCCACGGCATCGGCCATGAAGGACTCGTAGATGTCTTCCTGCACCAGGGCGCGGGACGGGCAGGTGCAGACCTCGCCTTGGTTGAAGGCGAACAGGGCGAAGCCCTCCTGCGCCTTGTCGTAGAAGGCGTCGTTCTCCTGGGCGACGTCGTTGAAGAAGATGTTGGGGCTCTTGCCGCCCAGTTCCAGGGTGACGGGGATCAGGTTCTGGCTGGCGTACTGGCTGATGAGCCGCCCGGTGGTGGTTTCGCCGGTGAACGCGATCTTGCGGATCCGGGAGCTGGAAGCCAGCGGCTTGCCGGCCTCCACGCCGAAGCCGTTGACCACGTTGATCACGCCCGCGGGCAGGAGGTCGCCGATGAGTTCCATCAGGACCAGGATGGAGCTCGGTGTCTGCTCGGCGGGCTTGAGCACCACGGTGTTGCCGGCCGCGAGCGCGGGGGCCAGCTTCCAGACGGCCATCAGGATGGGGAAGTTCCAGGGGATGATCTGGCCCACCACGCCGAGCGGTTCGTGGAAGTGGTAGGCGGTGGTGTTGTCATCCAGCTGGGACAGGCTGCCTTCCTGGGCCCGGACGGCCGAGGCGAAGTACCGGAAGTGGTCCGAGGCCAGCGGAAGGTCTGCGTTGAGGGTTTCGCGAACCGGCTTGCCGTTGTCCCAGGTTTCGGCGACGGCGAGCATTTCGAGGTTTTCGTCGATGCGGTCCGCGATCTTGTTCAGGATGGCGGCCCGTTCTGCCACGGAGGTCTTGCCCCAGGATGGTGCCGCCTTGTGGGCCGCGTCCAGCGCCAGCTCGATGTCTTCGGCGGTGCCGCGGGCCACCTCGCAGAAGGCCTTGCCCGTGACCGGGGTGATGTTTTCGAAGTACTGGCCCTTCACCGGGGCAACCCATTCGCCACCAATCCAGTTCTCGTACCGGTCCTTGAAGGTGACCTTCGAACCGTCGGCTCCTGGCTGTGCGTAAACGGTCATTGCTTAGCTCCTTTGCTGTGCAGGAGGCCGGCCCGCTGGGGGCCCGCCGATGCCTACAGCGTAGGAGCCGGGAGGTTGCAGCCAGGTTGCAACGGGGGTTGAGGTTGCCGAACCCGGTTTCGACGATCGCAACCATCGGGTGGCCGGGTTTCAGGCGCGGAGCTCGGCTTCGAGCCGTTCAAGATCAGCGACGACGGCGGCCCGCTTGGGTGAGCGCGGCGGCAGGAGGCGGAGTGCGGCACGGCGGATGCCGACGTCGTCAGCTGCCTCGGGAAGCGCGGCGAACTTGAGCAGGGACTCGGCGCTGCCGTCCGTCAGGACCGCCTCACGGAGCAGGGACGACACCTTGTTCCTGAGGTCCACGACACCGGGGGCCTCGGAGCGGGGAAGCACCGCGCCCCGGTAGATCTCCAGCGCAATCCGGTGGGCTCCGCGCTGCAGGCAGCTGAGGACCTGGCCGGTATCGGCCACGATGTCCGCCGGAAGCCGGTAGGGACGCGAGCCGGGGACGGCCTCGGGGCTGAGCTGCTGGATCACCTTTCGCAGGCGCACCATCTCGGCCCGGAGCGTCATGGTGGAGCCCTCCCCCGGGTACAGCAAAGAACTGAGTTCCTCGGCGGTGAGCCCGTCCGGATGCATGCACAGCAGGGCAAGGATTTCGCTGTGCCGGGCGGACAGGGCAACCGTCTTTCCTCCGAGGCTGAGGAGTGCCTGGTCGCGGCCCAGCAGCTGCAGGCTGTTCCGGTAGAGGCTGCCTCCCGTGGCACCGCGGCCCTGCCCGGCCGCCGCAGCCGGGCTCCGGCGTCGGACGGGTTTCCTTGCCAGTTCTGCCGCGTGCTGCAGGCGCTCCACCCGCAGCTGCGCCTGCGCGGCCGCTACCGTTGCTTCGACCAGCGACAAGGTGTGCGGCGCCACCGCGGTAGCCGTCCCGGTGATGTCCACGACGCCGAGGACAGCTCCCGAGTCGGGGTCGTGGAACGGAACGGCGGTGCAGCTCCAGGGGTGGACGGCGCGCTGGTAGTGCTCTGCGCCGGAGATCTGGATTCCCCTGCCCAGGGCGAGTGCCGTTCCGGGTGCGCTGGTGCCCACGCTCGCTTCGGACCAGTTGGCGCCGGCGACGAACATCATGCCTTCAGCCCGGCGCTGGAGCGCGGGATCGCCGTCCACCCAGAGGAGCCTGCCCACTTCGTCCCCGACGGCCACCAGGAGCCCGCTGTCGTGGCTGGGTTGCACCAGCAGTTTGTTGATGACCGGCATGATCGCGGCCAAGGGGTGCCGGCGGCGGTAGTCCTCCAGTTCATCCCAGTCGAACGCCAGGGGCGCGGCGGCGTTGTCCGGGTTCGCTTTGAAACGGGCGGACCGCAGCCAGGATTCGCGGATCAGGGCGCGCAAACCGGGTATTTCAGGGGTGGCGTCAGCGAACGCATGGTCCAGGCGCTCGTGTCCGGCCAGCGCGGCACGCTGGCGCGGTTCAGGCTGGATCAGGTTCGTCATCGAACTCCCGGAAAGCGCAGGGGTGTGGCGGCTATTCTAACCCCGCCGGCCGGAGGCTCAGCCGCGGGAGATGCGGATCATTTCCTCGCGCGGGACCACCTTGATGCGTTCGCGCACCACGTGGTCCAGCCCTTCGGGGCCGGTCCAGGCAGCGCCGAGGCCGGCCTCGTGGGCGTCGAGCTTGTTCCAGCCCTCCCACGTGGTGTACTCGACGCCGCGCTCCTCCAGGAGGTCGATGATGGCCTGCGGATCCGGGTTGCGGGCCGCCGGGAGGTTCAACCGGTCCTCCAGCAGGAACCCGATGGTCTCCAGGGCATCGCCCTTGGTGTGCCCGATCAGGCCGACGGGGCCGCGCTTGATCCAGCCGGTGGCGTAGATTCCGGGGACTGGCTTGCCCTCGGCGTCCAGGACGCGGCCGCCCTCGTTCGGAATGACCCCGCGCTTGGCGTCATACTCCAGTTCGTCAAGCGCTGAGCCGTGGTAGCCGATGGCGCGGTAGACGGCCTGGACGGGGTATTCGACATACTCCCCCGTGCCCTTGGCGTTTCCGGTCCCGTCCAGCTGCATCCGCTCGAACTTGATGCCGCCCACCTTGCCCGTGCCGTCGTCGAGCACTTCAACCGGGCTGTGCAGGAAGTGCAGGTGCAGCCGGCGGGAGGACGGGTTCTCGGCTTCGGCGTGCTCTTCCACCAGCCAGTTGGTAAGGGTGTTCACCATGGTCTTGATCTGGTTGTTGCTGCGGATGGCCTCGTCCGAGGCGTCGTCGAATTCGAAATCCTCCGGGTAGAGCACGATGTCGACGTCGTCCATGTGGCTGAGCTCCCGCAACTCCAGCGGGGTGAACTTGACCTGGGCCGGCCCGCGGCGGCCAAAGACGTGGACATCAGTGACGGGAGATGACTTCAGGCCCTGGTAGACGTTGTCCGGGATTTCGGTACTGAGCAGTTCTTCCGGGTGCTTGACCAGCATGCGGGCCACGTCCAGGGCCACATTGCCGTTGCCGATGACCGCGATCTCCTTCGCGTCCAGGGGCCATTCGCGCGGAACGTCCGGGTGCCCGTCGTACCAGGACACGAAGTCCGCTCCGCCAAAGGAACCCTGGAGGTCGATGCCCGGGATGTCCAGGTCCGCGTCCTTGACCGCGCCGGTGGAAAAGATCACGGCGTCGTAGAAGGCGCGGAAATCGTGCAGGGTCAGGTCGCGGCCGTAGCTCACGTTGCCCAGGAAACGGATGTCGCCGCGGTCCAGGACCTTGTGCAGGGCGTTGACGATGCCTTTGATCCGGGGATGGTCCGGGGCCACGCCGTACCGGATCAGCCCGTACGGTGCCGGGTAAGCCTCGAAGAGGTCGATGCTGACCTGGAAGTCGCCGTCCTTGACGCCGCTGGACTTGGTGAGGATGTCCGCAGCGTAGACTCCTGCCGGTCCGGCGCCGACAATGGCGACGCGGAGCGGACGGTTGGCGGCGGATTCGCTGTGATTGGTCACCGGGAGCCCTTCTGAACTGGTCCTGCTCATGATTCATGTGCTGCATGGTGCAACGCACAAGGCCCCATTCTAGTTGGCGGCCAGGGGCACCACCCGGCCTTCCCGGTACAGGAGTGCCCGGAGTTCGGCTTCGGCGGAGTCCAGCCGCTTCGGATCTATGGTTTCACCGTCGTGGTAGTGGTCCACCACGCGGGGGTCCACGTAGCTCTTGCGCGCGATCGAGGGGGTGTTTCCCAGGGTCTCCGCGGCCTCGACCATGGCCCGGCTGATGGCGCGCTTCCGCTTGGCGGCCGTGCGCAAGGCGCCGGTGCGTGCCAGGCTGGCCGCTGCGGCAGCCGTTCCCCGCAAGGTCCGGAAGTCCTTGGCCGTGAAGTCGGACCCGGTCCGCTCCTTGACGTAGGCGTTGATGTCCGCGCTGGTCACGGGCCGCCAGGTGCGGCCCTCCTTGTAGGCGAGGAGCCGCGCGTTGGACCCGCGCCGCTTAAGCAGGCGCAAAAGGTCGGCGAGGTCGGGATCGCGGATTTCCGATTCCCAGTCCTTGCCGCTCTTGGCCGGAAAGCTCAGCAGGATCCTGTCTTTGCGCACCCGGACGTGGGCACACAGCAGCGTGGCCAGGCCGCGGCTGCCGTTTTCGTTGGTGTAGCGCTCGGAGCCGACCCGCAGGGATCCGCTGTCAAGCATCCGGAAGGCTGCCGCCAGGACGCGTTCACGGCTGAAACCCTCGCTTCGCAGGTCCATGGTGACCCGGCGCCGGGCCACGGGCAGCGATTCGGCCAGCTGCAGGGACCGGTCGAACTTCACCCGGTCCTTCCGCTCGCGCCACTCAGGATGGTAGATGTACTGGCGCCGCCCCACTGCGTCCAGGCCGGTGGCCTGGATGTGGCCGTTCTCGAACGGGGCGATCCAGACGTCGGTCCACGCAGGGGGAATGCCGATGCTTTCCAGCCGGTCCCGCACGGGTCCGGGCGGCAGGGTGGAACCGTCAAGGTCCCGGTAACTGAAGCCTGTTCCTGCAGCCACCCTGCGGTAGCCGCGGCCGGAGGCGTTGCTGCGTCGGAGTCTCATCGGGCGCCGGATGGCCGGTTAGCGGATGTCATAAAAGAAAGCCTACTGATTGTTTTGCGGTTTGCCCGTGTTCGGGCTGGAATACCTGTCCCGGGACTGCTGTTATGGACATCGTGCCCATTCCAGAACGAACGTCCCACGCCGCCCCACTCACCACGTCCCCGGCCCCAGGGCAGAAGCCCGCGGCCACCACGGGCCCCAAGGCCGTTGCAAAGGACACGACGGCGGGCATGCTCTTCGGCATCGGCGCGTACGTTTTGTGGGGGCTGCTCCCCCTGTACTTCTTCATCCTCATGCCAGCCGGCGCCGTCGAAATCGTGGCCAACCGCGTGGTGTGGTCGCTGTTGTTCTGCGCCCTCCTGATCACGGTGACCCGGACCTGGACCGTGCTTGCGGCCGCGGTGAGGGACCGGCGGGTGTTCGCTCCGCTCGCGTTGGCGGCGTTCCTGATCGCGATCAACTGGTTGACCTACACCTACGGCGTGACCACCGGGCAGGCAGTGGAAACCTCGCTGGGCTACTTCATCAACCCGCTCGTTTCCGTATTGCTGGGCGTGTTCGTGCTGAAGGAACGCCTCCGGCCGCTCCAGTGGGCCGCCGTCGGCGTCGGCTTCATCGCCGTGGGCGTGCTGACGTACTCGTACGGAAAGCTTCCCTGGATCGCCCTGACACTGGCATTCAGCTTCGGACTGTACGGGTTCGTCAAGAACCGGGTGGGCTCCAGGGTGGACGCCATTACCAGCCTCAGCGTGGAAACCATGGTCCTGGCCCCGCTGGCCGGCGTGGCGATGGTTGTCCTGGCCGCCGGCGGCACCGCCACGCTGACCACGCAGGGGGCCGGGCATTTCTGGCTGCTGCTGGCCTCCGGCGTCATCACCGCGGTGCCGCTGCTCTTCTTCGGCGCCTCCGCCCGGCGGCTGCCGATGACCACCATCGGGTTGCTGCAATACTTCGCGCCGGTGCTGCAGTTCCTGGTGGCCCTGCTGGTCTTCCGGGAGGCCATGACCGTGGAGCGTTGGATCGGGTTTGGAGTGGTGTGGCTGGCCCTGCTGCTCCTCACGGTGGACATGCTGCGGACGGCACGACGGAACTCGCTGGTCCGAAGAGCCGCGCTCCGCGCCGCAGCCTGAAAAGGCTGCCCGGGCACAAAGAAGGTGGGCTCCCCAATGGGGAGCCCACCTTCTTTGCGTTGCCGGAGGGAGTCGTTCCGGTTAGGCGTTGGCCTTGATCGCCGCGGCCAGGACATCCAGCCCGTCGTTGAGCAGCTCGTCGGTGATGACCAGCGGGGGCAGCAGGCGGATGACGTTTCCGTAGGTGCCACAGGTGAGGATGATGACGCCTTCCTTGAGGCAGGCGGCGGCCACGGCCTTGGTCAGCTCTGGGTTGGGTTCCGTGGAACCGGCCTGGACGAGCTCGACGGCGAGCATGGCACCGCGGCCACGGACGTCGCCGATGACGGCGGTTCCGGCAGCAGCCAGGTCGGACTGCAGGTCGCGGAGCCGGCCCAGTGCGAGTTCCTCGATGTGGCGGGCACGGCCGTTGAGGTCGTATTCCTCCATGGACCCGATGGACGCCAGCGCCGCGGCGCACGCCACGGGGTTGCCGCCGTAGGTGCCGCCCAGGCCGCCGGGGTGGACGGCGTCGAGGAGGTCGGCGCGGCCGGTGATGGCGGACAGCGGCATGCCGCCGGCGATGCCCTTGGCCATGGTGATGATGTCCGGGACGACGCCCTCGTGGTTCACGGCGAACCATTCACCGGTGCGGCAGAAACCGGACTGGACTTCGTCCGCGATGAAGACGATGCCCTTGTCCTTGGCCCAGGCGGCCAGCGCCGGCAGGAAGCCCTCGGCCGGGACGATGAAGCCGCCCTCGCCCTGGATGGGTTCGATGATGATCGCGGCAACCTGGTCCCCGCCGATCTGCTTTTCGATCATGGTGATGGCGCGCTTTGCTGCCTCGGCACCGGTGATGGAGGGGTTCTCCTCGCGGTACGGGTAGCTCATGGGCATGCGGTAGACCTCAGGGGCGAACGGGCCGAAGTTGGTCTTGTACGGCATGGCCTTGGCGGTCAGCGCCATGGTCAGGTTGGTGCGGCCGTGGTAGGCGTGGTCGAAGGCGACGACGGCGTCCCGGCCGGTTGCCAGCCGGGCCACCTTGACGGCGTTCTCCACGGCCTCGGCGCCGGAGTTGAAGAGGACGGTGCGCTTTTCGTGGTCACCCGGGGTGAGGCGGTTCAGCTGCTCGGCGACCGCGACGTAGCCTTCGTACGGGGTGACCATGAAGCAGGTGTGGGTGAAGTGCTCCACCGCTTCCTTGACGGCACCGACGACGGCGGGGTCGGAGGCACCCACGCTGGTCACGGCGATGCCGGAACCGAGGTCGATGAAGGAGTTGCCGTCGACGTCATGGATGATGCCGCCGTCGGCGTCTGCAACGTAGACCGGGACGCTGGAGGCGACGCCGGCAGCCACCACGGACTTGCGGCGCTCGGTCAATGCCACGGACTTGGGGCCCGGGAAGTCGGCCTGGACGTTGCGCTTCTGCTCGAGCCGGTAGGTGATGTCTGATGCGGTGGTGGTCATTGGGGTTCTTTCTGTGCTGGTGGTTGGGCTTGCCGAAACCGCGGTTCTCGGAGAGCCCAACCCGCGGAAACTGGTCAGGCGTCGAGGGCGGACATGACGTGCTTGATGCGGGTGTAGTCCTCCACGCCGTACATGGAGAGGTCCTTGCCGTAGCCGGACTGCTTGAAGCCGCCGTGGGGCATTTCGGCGGTGAGCAGGATGTGGGTGTTGATCCAGACGGCACCGAAGTCCAGGTCCCGGCTCAGCCGCATGGCGGTACCGTGGTTGGTGGTCCAGACGCTGGAGGCCAGGGCGTATTCGACGTCGTTGGCCAGTTCCACGGCTTCGGCTTCGGTGCTGAATTTCTGCACGGTAATGACCGGGCCGAAGGTTTCCTTCTGCACTACGTCGTCGGTCTGCTTGGCGCCGGTGATGATGGTGGGTTCGAAGAAGAAGCCCTTCTCCCCCGCCCGGTGGCCGCCGGTTTCGATCCGGCAGTTCTCAGGCAGGTTCTCCACCACGGAGGTGACCGCATTGAAGTGGTTGATGTTGTTCAGCGGGCCGAAGTAGTTGTCCTCGTCGTTCTGCGAGCCCGTGTGCAGGGTCTTGGTGTGCTCCACCATGGCTGCCACGACGTCGTCGTGCACTGACTCCTCCACGAGCACCCTGGTGATGGCGGTGCAGTCCTGGCCGGCGTTGAAGAAGGCAAACTCGGCGATGGCCGCGGCGCTCTTCTTGATGTCCGCGTCCTTGAACACGATGGCCGGAGCCTTCCCGCCCAGCTCCAGGTGCGCGCGCTTGAGCCCCTTGGCGGCACCAGAGGCGACGGCAATGCCGGCGCGCACGGAGCCGGTGATGGACACCAGGCCGGGGACCTTGTGCTCCACCATCATGGCCCCGGTTTCGCCGGTGCCCAGGACAACGTTGAGGACGCCGGCCGGGAAAATCTCTCCGGCGAGGCGGGCCAGCACCAGGGTGGACTCCGGCGTGGTGTCTGAGGGCTTGAGGACCACGGTGTTGCCGGCGGCCAGGGCGGGGCCGATCTTCCAGATGGCCATCAGGAACGGGTAGTTCCACGGCGCCACCTGGGCCACCACGCCGATGGGTTCGCGGCGGACGTAGGAGGTGTGGCCCTCGAAGTACTCGCCGGCGGATTTGCCTTCCAGGATGCGGGCGGCACCGGCGAAGAAGCGGAGCTGGTCTGCGCCGGCGGCGATTTCCTCGGAGGCGATCAGGGAGCGCACCTGGCCGGTGTTGCGGTGCTGTGCCTCGACGAGTTCGTCGCTGTTGGCCTCGATGGCGTCGGCGAGCTTGAGCAGCATCAGCTGGCGCTGGCCGGGGGTGACGTGCTTCCAGGTCCGGAATGCGTCCTTCGCGGCAGCCATCGCGGCGTCGACGTCGGCCTGCACGGAAACGGGGGCGTGTGCCACCACTTCGCCGTTGGCGGGGTTAACCACATCCAGCAGGGCGGTGCCGGCCGGCGTGACGAACGTGCCGTTGATGAAGTTTTGCAAGGTCTGGACCACGGTGTGCAACCTCTTTCGTAGGAGCCATCGGCGCCCGGGCGGAGGCCGGGACGGATGGATGGAACTGCATTGAGCCTATGCCAGGGCCCCACCGCGGTGAATAGCCACCTGCACACCCTTACGGAACAGGTTTAGTGCGGTTGCCCAGCTCACGTTTATCCTTGCTTCATGGCCATTTCCCTTGCTGCCCTGGTGGGCGTGACGTCCCTGAAGCTGTCCAAGGCGGGCGTGGCGGAGACTACCTGGAACCAGGACATCAACTGGGTGGCCGTCACCGAGCTTGAGGATCCCCAGCGGTTCCTCAACGGCGGGGAGCTGGTCCTCACCACCGGCCTGCGGCTGCGGTCCGCCCCCGAACAGCGACGCTTTGTCCGCCAGGTGCAGCGGGCCGGCGCCGTGGGCATCGGATTCGGGGTGGGCCTGACGCACGAGGCAGTGCCGCCGGCCCTGCTGGCGGAGGCGAACCGGTGGGGCCTCCCGGTGGTGGAGGTGCCGTACGAGACTCCGTTCATCGCCATCACCAAGCTGGTGGCGGACGCCCAGTCGGCAGACCACTACGCCAAGCTTGAGCGGCTGATCGCCGGACACCAGGTGCTGGCCCGGGCACTTTTGACCGGCGGCGGCCTGGCCGAGTTGTTGAAGAATTTGGGCGGCATGCTGCGCACGGATGTTGCCCTGACCCAGTTCGCCGCGCAGCTGTACAACAGCAGCACGTCCAGTCCGTCCGCGGATGCCTGGTCCAGCTACCCCGTCCCAACCGGGCGGAGAGATGCCTGCACGCTGTGGGTCCGCCAGCCGTTCGAGGACACAGGCATCATCGGGTATGCGCAGAACCTGATCAGCGTGGAGCTGAACAACATGGTCAAGCAGCGCCAGGCCCAGCGGGCGCTCTGCGGCCAGGTGCTGGAGGACGTGATCCACGGCGCGCTGGAGACCAGCGAGGCGCAGCGCCGCCTGGCAGGCGTGGGCGTGAACAGCACCCGCAAGAACGTGGTGCTGCTGGCGGTGTCCGCCGCGCACGGCAAGGCCCTGGGAAGCACCTCGGTGCCGCTGGAACTCGAAAAGGCCGTTGCCGCCGTGGTGGGCAAGGACCTGGTGCTTGTGGTCAATGACGACGGCGGGACGGCGCCGGCGCTGGCACGGAAGCTCAGCGACCACCTCGCCGAGGCCGGAATCCACGCCACGATAGGGATCGGCGGGGCATACACCAAGCCCAATGGCCTGCGCTGGAGCTACTTCGAGGCGCGGGACGCCGCAAGCCACGGCCTGCCTGTCAATGAACCCGAGCGGCTGAGCCTGACCTCGCTGCTGCTGGCCAGCGAGGACGTGCCGCTGGCGGATATGGCGCATGAGTCGCTTAACCCGCTGCGGGCCTTTGATGCCGCGCACGGCTCGGAGCTGATGACCACGCTGGAGAGCTACCTGAACAACAACGGCTCGGTGGCCGCGGTGGCGGAAGAGCTGACCCTCCACCGCAACACGGTGCGGTACCGGCTGGCCCAGATCACCGAGCTGACCGGCTACGACCCCGCCGTCACCGCGGACCGGGTGCAATTGTGGTTGGCCCTGGCCGTGGCGCGGTTGTCGGCGCGACAGGGCAAATAACCCGCCCTAGATGATGCCGCGGCGGAAAAGGTCTCGGGATTTCTTCCGGGCCTTCAGATATTTGGCGTGTGCGGCGAGCATGATCGCATCCTGCTGGCTGAGCAGCTCGGTGTAGACGTCCGCGGTGGCCGGGTCACTGCCGTCACCGGCAAGGGCCGTCAGCAGTTCCCTGGCCACCACGGCGTCCTGGAAGCTGCCCAGGATCTTTTGCTGCCGGCGGGCGGCCTTGGCCACCTTGGCGGCGCGCTTGCCGCGGACCAGGGCGGCTGATTCCGCCACGTAGCGCAGCCGCTTGGCGTCTTTGCGTACGCGGTGCAGGGCAAGTTCTTGGTCCGTGCCGCGGCGGGCGCGCGTGGCAGCCTTGTGCGAGCGCTTCAACTTCCTGGCGCCCTTGTCCACGGCTTTCGCTGCCGCCTTGCGGCCGGAGGTGACGGCGTCGGCGCGCACCGGCGGGTTGTCGCGGAAATCCTCGAGGTTGTCCAGGAGCCGGAAGTAGCGGGCCGAGCCGAGCGATTCCTGCAGGAGGCGGTAGGCGGCGTCGAAATTTTCACCTGTCCGGTGGTCAACCGCTGCCGTGGCGGCCGCGAGGCCCTCCCCCGGCGGAAGGTCGGCCAGCTGGCTGCGGAGCTGCGCGCGCAGGACTTCGGCGTCGCGCGGTTCGCCGAGCAGCCGGCCCAGCCACTTCAGCTCGCCCCGGAGCCTGCGCACCGGCGATGCCCTGTACAGCTTGCCGTACGCTGCCAGGACCGATCTGATGCGGCGGGCCGAGGAGCGCATGGTGTGCACCGCTTCCGGCTCCTCCAACCGGACGGCGGCGTCGATGGCGAGGATCTCGTCGATCTGCGACGCCACAAAGACGGTGACGACGGCGGCTGCCGGGGCGCGCTTGCCTGCCAGCAGGGCGGGGCTGCTTCCGGCGTCACTGCCGTTTGCATCGTCGTCGGGGGCGGCACCGTTGGAGCGTTTCGGGGCTGACTTGCCGGCGCCCAGGGCGCGCGCCAGCTTTGAGGCGTGACCGGCCGGCCGGGCGCCGGCGGCGGTCAGGAGTTCTTCCACCGGCCCGAAGAGGGCGGGCCCGCCGTGGACCAGTTCCACCTCCCACTCGCGCCACTGCCCGTGCGCGCTGGTTCCCTTGTCCCGGCCGGCCAGCCGCTCGGCGGTGACGTGGTCGTCGGCGAGGTCGGCGAGGTGCACGCCGTCGTCACCGTACAGGGCGTAGGTGGTGCGGCGGGTTTCCAGCCGGACCACCGGCACCGGAACGGATCCCCGCAGGTAGGCGTGAAGGTGGGCCAGCAGGCTGTCCGGCACGGCGTCGGGACGGCCAAGGGGCGCGTGCAGCTCCGTCCGCGGCGCGGGACCTTCAGCGGTGGCGGCGGCGGTGGGCGGGAGCTTCAGGTGCCACCCTGCGTCGGTGCCGCCGGTGCGGCGCCGCAGGGTGATCCGGCGGGCCGCCAGGTCGTGGGCGGGGGTGTCGAAGTACACCGCTTCGAGGAGGTCGGTGTGGGGTTTCCCGGTCCGGGCCACCCCGGCGGCTTGTTCCAGCGCCGGCACCGCGGCGTCGTCGTCGACGTCGTACTTCTTCTCGATCTCAAGTCCCCGCGAAGCCTCCACAGCCGTCCTTCCGCACCGCCCGGTCCATGCCAGGCCCTCCGACAGTCCGTTCGCAGTCTATGCCAGCCCCGGCATCGGCGAGAGGTTGCCCACAATATCGCAAACATCAAACGTCTAACCTTTAGGGTGGATGGTATGTCCGCCACTCCCCCCGCGTCCGCGCCAGCAGCAAACGCAACCATCCCGGCCGGCACCGCCGGCGCGGTGCCCGCCAAGCCGCGCTCCGCCGTCGTCTTCGGCGTGATTGCCCTGGTGCTCATCGGACTGAACCTCCGTGCCGGGATCACCGGCGCCTCGGCCCTGCTGCACGACCTTCAAGCTGTCCTGGGCTACGGGGCACTGGTGGCGGCCATCATCCCGTCCATTCCCACCCTGTGCTTCGCGGTGGCCGGAGCCGCAACTTCCTGGCTGAGCGGCAAGCTGGGCGTGGAGAAGGCCATCCTGCTGTCCCTGGCGCTGCTGGCCGGCGGGCTGCTGCTGCGCGGCCTCCCGGCAACCGGCATGCTGGTGGCCGGCAGCGTGGTGGGCATGTCCGGGCTGGCCATCTGCAATGTGGCCATGCCGTCCTTCATCCGCGAGCACTTCGCCTCCCGGACGTCGCTCATGACCGCCGTTTACACGGTGACAATGACTACCGGCGGCACCCTGACTTCGGTCCTGGTGGTTCCACTGGCACAGGCCCTCGGGTCGCCGTCCGCCGCGGTGGGAGCGGTGGGCATCGCGGCCGTGGCGGCATTCCTGGGTTTCCTGCCCGTGGCGCTGCACGCCCACCGCCACACCGTCCGGAGCACCGCAGCCCACATCTCGCCCTGGCCGCTCCTGCGGACCGGGAAAGGCCGGCTCCTCACCGCGATCTTCACCCTCCAGGCACTCCTGGCCTACGCGCTGCTGAGCTGGCTGCCGTACATGCTCACCACCATGGGAATGAGCGCCTCGGACAGCGGACTGATGTTCGGGCTGATGCAGCTCGTGTCCGTCCCGGCGGGCATGGTGCTGATTGCCATCGGATCCCGCCCGCGCATGCTCCGCCCGGCCTTTTACCTGGTGAGCGTCACCATGGCGGCCGGGATCGCGGCGCTGTTGGTGCTGCCTGTGGGACTGGCCGCCATTCCGGCCGTCCTGATCGGTTTCGGCCTGGGCATTTTCCCCCTGGTGATGGTGATGATCAGCCGCAGCGGGTCCAGCACCGCCGAAACCACGGCGCTGTCCACCCTGGCCCAGTCCTCGGGGTACCTGCTGGCGACGGCAGGTCCCTTCGGCATGGGCCTGCTGCACAGCGCCACCGGCGGCTGGACCCTGCCTCTGGTGCTGCTGCTGGCACTGGCACTGGTCCAAATCGTGGTGGCCCACCTGATCACGGGGCGCCCGATGTCCGGAACCCGCCCTGCGGAAAGGAAGTAGCACCTTGTCTTTGAGCCCGTCCGTCCGCCAGCCGCTGGCCGCCGAAGTTACCGCCAAGCTGCGGGAAATGGTCCACTCCGGCGAATGGGCGTTGAATCAGCGCATTCCGCCCGAGCCCGAACTCATGGCGCGGCTGGGGGTTTCCCGCGGGACCCTGCGCGAGGCGGTGAAGGCCCTGGCCCACGGGGGCATGCTGGAGGTCCGCCGCGGTGACGGAACCTACGTGCGGGCCACGAATGAGATGTCCGGTGCCGCGCGGCGGCTCTACCAGGACCATACCGAGCAGCACATCCTCGAGGTCCGGCTGGGGTTGGACACCCAGGCTGCCCGGCTCGCCGCGCGCAATGCCACGGACGACGACGTCACGGCCCTGCGCGCCTTCCTCGCCGCCCGGGACCAGGCCTGGAAGATCGGCGACATCGAGGCCTGGGCCGACGCAGACTGGCAGTTCCACCAGGGAGTGGCCCAGGCCTCCGGCAACCCGCTGCTGCATGAGCTGTACGCCAGCTTCGGGACGGCATTCCACCAGGACCTGCTCACGCAACAGCGTCGGCCCGGCTTCAATGGGCTCCCGCGGGACGGCCACGAAACCCTGCTGGACGCCATAGAACGGCGGCACGAGGACGACGCCGTCGCCACCGTGAACCGGAACCTGAACTCCTGCGCGGAGTGGCTGGCGGAGTAAATCTCCCCGCGCATGGCGGCGGCCCGGCACTGTGGTGCCGGGCCGCCGTCGTCCGTCCTGTGCCTGCCGGTGAATCAGCTCCGGCGCAGGCCTGCGAGGACGTTCGTGGGGCGCTGCATCTCGCCGTGCTTGGCGCCCAGGATGATCACCAGCGCGGCGAATCCGGGGATGGCCCACTGCAGGAGCTTGAGCTGCTGCTGGGCGGACTTCAGCTCGTCCGATGCCGCCGGCTGCGGCTCGGTGGCTCCCTTGGCCCCCTCATCGGCAAGCTTGTCCACTTTCTTGCCCAGGATGCCCGAGTACAGGGTCACCCCGGCGCCCGCAAGGGTCACGACGGTCTTGATGGCGGTGTCGCGTGCCACGCCGTCCTGCTTGGCGATCCGGCCCTTGTTTTCCCAGGCGATGGCGAGGTCTGCCGCCAGGTGCGCGGCGAACGCCGCGGTCTGGACCGGCGCCCACCGCATCCAGCCGGCGCTGGAAAGCCGGGTGCGTTCGGCGGGATCCTTGGCCTGCGCGGCCGCCCCGTTCAGGCCGATGGCGCCCATCAGCGATCCGCCGAACCATGCTGCCGCCGTCAGGTCGTGAACTGAACGCGCTAAGAGATTTCCTGCCATGATGTGCATTCCTAACGTTGTGAACGGGTTCCGGCGTGCTGCCCTCCGCGGGTGTCGCATGCCGTGTCCTAATCAAGGTATGGTCTGCTCATACTAAGCACACTTACTAATATTACGAAAGCCCGGCCCCCGGCCCCGCCGACCGCGTAATATCAACGCCATGGGAAACACAGGGACATTGTTCGGCTGGGCCTTCGGGAACCCCGCCCGGGAAAGTGACAGCGGCTATGTGGATGCGCTGGAGCGCCAGGCATTGGGGAACGCCCGGGAAACGGCCAAGGCCAAGGGCGTCAGCGTCCTCGCCGGTTCCGAAGTGTTCACCGTCCTCAGCGGGCACGATTCACTGGTGGAACTGGACAACGCCCCCGGCCAGCTGGTGGTCCGCTGCACTGTCCATGTCGAGGGCCCCGGAGCCGAGAACATGCGGGCCGAAGGGCCCATGAACGGCTAGGGCATGTCCGACGGCGATTCCACCCTCAGGCAGGCAGCCGACGCGGTCGAAGACGCGTCCAACCACAAGGTCCTCGATGTCCTGGCCCGCGCGGGATTCGCCGTCATGGCGCTGCTGCATGTGATCGTGGGTGCCATCGCGATCGCCATCGGCTTCGGCCACCAAGGGGACGCCGAGCCAACCGGGGCCATCGCCCGGCTGGCGGACAACCCCTTCGGCACCGTCGTCATGTGGGGGTGCGTGGTGGCCTGCCTGGCCTTGGCTCTCTGGCAGGCCAGCGAAGCGACCCTCCGTGCCCGGAGCCTGCCCCGGAAGGAACGGCTGGCCAAACTGGTGTCGTCGGGTTTCCTTGCCATCGCGTACGGCAGCGTGGGCCTCAGCTTTGCCGGATTCGCCGTTGGGCAGCCCAGCGACTCGGGCGACAACACCAGGGATTTCAGTTCCGGCGTGATGGCGCACCCCGCAGGGCCTTGGGTCCTCGTGGCCCTGGGCCTGACCATCCTCGGCATTGGGATCTACTTCATCGTCAAGGGCCTCCGGCGCGGGTTCAAGGAGGAGCTGTTCCACTTTGACGGCACCCGGCGGGGTCGGCTGATCGACAGCCTGGGCGTCACGGGCCATGTAGCCAAGGGCATCGCCCTGGTCCTGACCGGCCTGCTGTTCGTGATCGCCGCAGCCCGGCACCGGCCCGATGAATCCACCGGACTGGACGGCAGCCTCAAGGCCCTCCAGGACCACCCGTTCGGCCCCACCCTGCTGGTGGCCATTGGCGCTGGCTTCATCGCCTACGGGATTTTCGCGATGATCCGGGCCCGGTTCGGCCGCATGTAGCACCGCCTTTTGCCCATGAAGAGAGAAGGAACCCCATGTCCACTGTCTCGCAGCTGTTCACGTGCCCCGCTGCCGACGTCTGGCGGGTCATCGCCTACGGCTGGCTGTATTCCGGCTGGGTGGTGGGCGCCTCCCGGATCAGGGATGTGGATCCCGAATGGCCGGGGCCCGGAGCCCGGCTCCACCACTCCGTAGGAGCGTGGCCGCTGGTGCTCAACGACAGCAGCCGTGTCACCGCGGTGGATCCCGGCCGCTCCCTGGAACTCGTGGCGCGCGGCTGGCCCGTGGGCGAGGCCAAGGTGGACATCAGGCTGGAGGACCGCGGCGGCGAATGCCTGGTGACCATTGCCGAGGACGCCATCCGCGGGCCGGGAAAGCTGCTGCCGAAATTCCTCCGGGATCCTGTCATCTCCGCTCGGAACCGCGAGACCCTTCGCCGGCTCGAGCTCATGGCCATCGGCGGCGCGGGAAAATAGCGCAGCAGGGTTAAATGGCGGGAGCCGCGGAACGGTGGTTCCGCGGCTCCTGCAGCATCAGGATCCTAGACCTGGGCGGACACGCCATCACGGGAAATGGACACCATGTCCTCGCGCGGGACCACCTTGATGCGCTCACGCTTGACCTCGACGCCGTGCGAGCCGCCGGCCTCGGTGGCTGCCGCGCCCAGCGCGAGTTCGTGGGCGTCCAGGGCCAGCCAGCCTTCCCAGGACGTGAACTTCACGCCGCGGGCATCGAGGAGTTCGACGACGGCGTCTTCAGCAGGCGCGGAGGCGACCGGGAGGTTTTCGCGGTCTTCCAGCAGGTAGGTCACGGTTTCCAGGGCGTCGCCCTTGGTGTGCCCGATCAAGCCGACGGGGCCACGCTTGATCCAGCCGGTGGCGTAGATACCCGGCACATGGTTGCCTTCGGCGTCCAGGACGCGGCCGCCGTCGTTCGGGATGACGCCCCGCTTGTGGTCGAACTCGATCTCGGGCAGGGCGGAACCGAAGTAGCCGATGGCGCGGTACACGGCCTGGACCGGGTAGTCCACGTACTCGCCGGTGCCGCGGGCGTTGCCCGTGCCGTCCAGCTCGGTGCGCTCGAACTTGATGCCGGCCACCTTGCCCGGAGCCTCGGCGTCGTCGTAGATCTCCACCGGGCTGTGCAGGAAGTGCAGGTGCAGGCGGCGGGAAGCCGTGAGCTCGGAGAGGTCTTCGGGCTGCTCTGCGATCCAGTTGGTGAGCGTGCCCACCATGGTCTTGGTCTGGTTGTTCGTCTGGATCTGCCGGTCGGATTCCTCGTCGAACTCGAAGTCCTCCGGGTACAGGATGATGTCCACGTCCTTGGAGTGGGACAGCTCGCGGAGCTCCAGCGGGGTGAACTTGACCTGGGCAGGGCCGCGGCGGCCGAAGACATGGACGTCCGTGACCGGCGAGGCCTTCAGGCCGGCGTAGACGTTGTCCGGGATTTCGGAAACCAGCAGGTCGTCGGCGTGCTTGGACAGGACGCGGGCCACGTCCAGCGCCACGTTGCCGTTGCCGATCACGGCGATCTCTTTGGCCTCGAGCGGCCATTCACGGGGGACGTCCGGGTGTCCGTCGTACCAGGAGACGAAGTCGGCGCCGCCGTAGGAGCCGTCCAGCTCGATGCCGGGGATGTTCAGGTCCGCGTCCTTGATGGCGCCGGTGGCGAAGATGACGGCGTCGTAGTGGGTGCGCAGGTCCTCGATGGTGAGGTCCGTGCCGTAGTCCACGTTGCCGAAGAAGCGGATGTCGCCGCGGTCCAGGACCTTGTGCAGGGCGTTGACGATGCCCTTGATGCGGGGGTGGTCCGGGGCCACGCCGTAGCGGATCAGGCCGTAGGGCGCCGGGTAGCGGTCGAAGAGGTCGATGCTGACGGTCAGCTCGCCGCTCTTGACGGCCTCGCTCTTGGTGAGGATGTCAGCGGCGTAGACGCCGGCCGGGCCGGAGCCAACGACGGCGACGCGCAGCGGACGCGCAGCAGTTCCTACGGTGGTGCTGGATGACACGGCTGTGTTCCTTTTCTTCGTTCCGGCCCAACTGGCTCGCATTCGTTGCCGTTTTGACGGCTCAGAACGACAACAACTGCCAGTCAGTTGGGTGGGGCTAGGTGGTGAGGACGGTCTTGCGGGGGCTGTTCGGGGTGGTGGTGCCGTAGTCGGCGGTTTTGAAGTGCGGCGGAGCGAACGGGCTCACGCGCACCACGTCACCGATGACGATCACGGCGGGGTTGGCAACACCGGCGGCGTCGGCCTGGTCCGCGATGGAACCGAGCGTGCCGATGGTGACGCGCTGGTCCGGCAGGTAGCCGTTTTCCACGATACCAACAGGGGTGTCCGCCGGCATGCCCGCTTCGCCCAGCGCGGACGCGGATTCCCGGAGCTGGCCGACGCCCATGAGCAGGACGATGGTGTGGTCCGGGCGGGCGGGAACCTCGGAGAGTTCCTCGTGTCCGGTCACCACGCTGAAGCCCTTGGCCAAGCCGCGGTGCGTCACGGGGATGCCTGCGGCGGCCGGGACGGAGATGGCCGATGTAACGCCGGAAACCACTTCAACCTCCACACCGTGCTGGCGGCAGTATTCGGCTTCCTCGCCGCCGCGGCCCAGCACGTAGGGGTCCCCGCCCTTGAGCCGGACCACGCGGTGGCCCTTCAGCGCTTCTTCGACCAGGATCCGGTTGATCTCCGCCTGCGGCACCGGGTGGTGGCCGGGGGTCTTGCCCACTTCGATGACGCGGACGTCCGGAGCCAGTTCGTTCAGGAGGCCGCGGGGGCCCAGGCGGTCAGCCACGACGACGTCGGCCTGCCCCAGGAGCCGGCGGCCGCGGACCGTGATGAGGCCGGTATCGCCGGGGCCGCCACCAACCAATGCAACGGTTCCCCGGTGTGCGCGGCGGCGGCGCAGCGGGAGGTCGCCGGTTTCGAGGGCGGTCGCGACGGCGTCGCGGACGGCCATGGCGCGGCGCGGGTCTCCCCCGGCGTTCACGGCGATCTTGACGTCATCCACCTCGGCGACGGCGGGCGTCCAGGCGGCGGAGGCTTCGTGGTTGGAGGCATTGACGCACCAAACCCGCTGCGCCTCGGCGTCGGTTGATACCTGGGCATCCACCTCCGGGTCGCCGGTGGCGGTCTGGGCGAACCACACGCCGTCGACGTCGCTGGAAAGGTAGGGCCGCGCTTCCCAGGTGAGCAGGCCGGCGTCGGCCATCTCCTTCAGCGCGGGCGAGGCACCCGGGGCCACGACCGTGACCACTGCACCGGCGTCGAGCAGGCCTTTGGCGCGGCGTGCGGCAACGGGGCCGCCGCCCACCACCAGCACGGGGCGGCCGAGCAGCCGCAGCGCCGTGGGGTATATGTCCTGAATTGCCATGGGTCAACGGTAGGGCCGCGTCACATTCGCCAACAAAGGCCGAGCAACACCAGTTCACGCAAGGTAATGCTGCGTCACAAACGATTCCTAGGGCCGCCCGGCGAGGAACCCGCCCCTGCGGATGATCAGGCGCTTCAGATAGCGGGCCAGGACAAGCCGTTCGACGGCGGTACCCAGGACCCCGAGCGGGGCGGTGAACTCCACCCGGTCCGTCATCACGCTTCCCGTGGCAGTGGGCGCGAAGTCATGGACATGCCGGAAGGCCTTGAAGGGGCCCCTCAACTGTTCGTCGGTGAAGCTGCGCGGGTAATCCAGATGGGTAATGCGGCTGGTCATGGTGAGCGGGACGCCGAAGTGCCGTGCCCGCCAGGTGACCTCCTGGCCGTGCCCGATCAGCCCGCCCGTGACACCGGCCACCGCGCGCTCCCCGGATGCCTGCTGCGAGTCCACGTGCAGGTCGATGCTGCGTGCCCGGTCGAAGAGCTGCTCCGCGGGGAGCGAGGACTCGGTGCGGCAAACGAAGCTGGCTGTCATGGCGCCAGTCTGCCACCTGTTCCCGACCCGAGCGGGCAGGACAGCAGAAAGCCCGACGGCGGGACTCGCCGTCGGGCTCTCTGCAGGGTTGGGTGCCGGCGTGGGCTAGCGGGTACTGCCGGACAGGAGGCCCCGGCTGCGGAGGAGCCGCTTCTCGATGGGGCCGAAGACCAGCAGCTCAATCAGGATGCCCACCGCCAGGATCAGGAGGATGGCAGCCATGACCACGGCCATGTCCGAAAGGGTCCGGCCCTGGTCCAGCAGCGAACCCAGGCCAAAGCCGACGGTGCCGCCCACCGCAATGATTTCAGCGGCCATGAGGGAACGCCAGGAGAAGGCCCAGCCCTGCTTCAGGCCGCCCAGGTACCCCGGCAGCGCGGCCGGAAGGACAATCTGCAGCGCCATCTGGAGCCGGGACGCACCCAGCACCGTGCCCACCCTGCGGTACTGCGGCGGGATCTGGTCCACGCCGGAGATGAGCCCGTTGATGATGGAGGGGATGGCTCCCATGAACACCACGAAGTAGACGGTGGCGTCGGTGAGGCCGAACCAGATGATGGCCGCGGGGACCCAGGCTACCGAGGGCAGGACCTGCAGGCCGGAGATCAGCGGGCCGAAGGCGCGCCGCAGTGGCGCCACCTGGGCCAGGAGCAGCCCCACCGGCGTGGCGATGGCCACCGAGATGAGGAAGCCCACCACGCCCCGCTGCAGTGACGTCCAGACGGACTCCTGCAGCTTGCCGTCGCTCCAGAGGACGCCCAGCTGGCCGAGGACGTCCAGCGGACCCGGCACCAGGTCGCGGCGCTTGACGCCCAGCGAGACGTAAAACTGCCAGACCAGCACCAGGACCACCAGGGCAGCCACGGGCAGGAGGATCCGGCTCCAGTCGATCCGGCGTTTCCGGTCGGCGTCGGACTGCAGGGAATCCAGGCCGGACTCCAGCTCCCGGAGGTCCTCTTTGCCAGTGGAGGTCCTGGTCAGGGCGGCGTGGACGTGACGGGTTTCGGCGGCCGTGGCTTCGACAGGCTCAACCACCGGCTCCTCCTCAACCAGGGGTGGGTTACTTGGCATGGCGGCGAATCTCCTCCCGCAGCCGGGCCGTGATGACCCCGGTCAGCTGGCCGGCGAGCCCGGCGTCGGTTCGGTGTTCCTCGGTGACGGACCATTCCTGGACCACCCGTCCGGGACGGGAGGACAGGAGCAGGACGCGCTGTCCCAGCCGGACGGCCTCGCGGACGTTGTGGGTGACGAACACGATGGTGCGTCCGGTTTCCTTCCAAATCCGTTCCAGCTCATCGTGCAGCAGGTCACGGGTAATGGCGTCCAACGCGGCGAAGGGCTCGTCCATGAGCAGCAGTTGCCGGTCCTGCGCCAGCGAGCGGGCCAGTGATACTCGCTGCCGCATGCCGCCGGAGAGTTCGTGCGGACGCTTGTCCCCGGCAGAGCCGAGGTGCACGAGGTCCAGGAGTTCCTGGGCCTTGGTGCGGCGCTCGGTTTTGCCCACTCCCCTGAGCTTCAGGGCCAGTTCGATATTTTCCCGGGCCGTGAGCCACGGGAAGAGCGCGGCGTCCTGGAACATGAAGGCGGCGCCGTCGCTGGGCACTTCCAGGGCGCCCGACGTCGGCGCTTCCAGTCCCGCGATGATGTTCAGGAGGGTGGACTTGCCGCAGCCGGAGGCACCGAGGAGGGCAACGAACTCGCCCTGCTTGATGTTGGCGTTGACGTCGTCCAGTACCGGGGCGCCGTCGCCGAAGCGTTTGCCCAGGTTTTCCAGTACGACTGGCATGGTGCCGTCCTTAGGTAGTGGGTGGGTCAGTCCTGGCCGAGGCCGGCCGCGGAGATCTTGTCGGCGCCACCGGTGACCTGGTTGAGCGCACGGAGGTCGAAGAGCCCGTTGATGTCGGCCTTCTTGGTGGTTCCCGCATCCACGCCGTCCTGCAGGAGCTTGGGGTAGCTGCCGGCCAGCGGGTCAAGGGTGAAGGTGATGTTTGCCAGCGACCTGGTGAGGACATCGGTGGGCAATGCTGCCCCGGCGGATTCCTGCAGTGCGGCGTTGATGAGGTTCGCCTTCTCGTCAGCAGACGCGGAGTTGAGCCAGGCCACGGATTCGGCGTTGCCTGTCAGCAGCGCCTTGACGGTGTCCGGGTGGTCCGCCGCGAACTTCTGGTTCACGATCAGGATGGTGGTGGGGAACTCGCCCGGCTTGCCCGTCCCGGTGCCGTCCCACAGGTCCTTTTCATCCACCAGCACCTTGGCGCCGGCCTGGAGCACCAGGCGGGAGGCCCAGGGCTCCGGTAGCCACGCGCCGTCGAGCTTTCCGTCCTGGAACAGCTTGAGGGTCTGGGCGTTCTCGGTGGGGTTGATGGCGACGTCGCCACTGCCATCCACGTTGGTCTTGTAGCCCTGCTTCGAAAGCCAGGCGCGGAGCGCGACGTCCTGGGTTCCGCCCAGCTGGGGCGATGCGAGGGTCTTGCCCTTGAGGTCTGCGGCGGAGTTGATCTCCGGCTTGACCACCAGCTGGGCACCGCCCGCCGCCGCCCCGGCAATCACCCGGACGGACTCGCCCTGGCTCTTGGCGAACGAATTGATGGCCGGGTTGGGGCCGATGTAGGCGGCATCGATGGCACCGGCGTTCAGGGCTTCGATGGCGGCCGGTCCGGCGTTGAACGTCTGGGTGCTGAGCTTGGTGCTGCCAAGGGCCTGCTGGAGGAATCCTTTTTTGACGCCCACCAGGGCCGGGGCGTGCGTGACGTTGCCGAAGTAGCCCAGCTTCAGCTCGGCCGCGGGGCTGGGCTCTGCGGCCTGGGCTTCGGTGTTGCGGGAGACGTTCGAGGCCACAATGGCTCCGACGGCGATCAGGAAGACCAGCCCGATAGCCAGGGCAGCTTCGATGGCACGCTTGCGCTTGGGAACCGCGCTTTCGCCTGCCACGATGCGGGTCATCCCGGGCTTGGAACTAGTCATTGTTTCACCATAGGGAGTGGCCCAAACCCGTTCAATGACGCGGAAACGGGGGGTCACGCACGTTCATGTAGCGTCACATTAGGCCGCCCCGGGGCCCGGTTTCACAAATTCAGGCGCTGCGGCGTTGACCAACTGCCACGGCATGTGCGCCACCGCGGTGGCGGGGTCCTGCCACGCTCGCCCGGTGGTGGAGCAGGCGGCGCACGTTGAGCCAGCAAAACAAGGCCAGTCCCAGGTACAGGCAGAACTCCATCACTTCGGAATACTCAGAAATTCCGTAATCGGCCGCCGGCCACACCAAGAGGCGGAAGAGGCGGTACGCCGCGGCAAGCCCAAAGGCCGGCACCAGGCCCAGGGGCGGAATGAGTAAGTGCAAGGGCGCGGCCTGCTTCCAACGTGCCCGGACCGCCGCCCACACCAGAGGGGCGCACGCGCCGTACAGGCTGGCCAGGAGCATGGCTGCCGGGACCAGTTCCTGCACGCCTCGGATGTTGTGCAGCGTGGTTTCACCCTGCCGGTTGATCTGCTCCATGGATTCGGGCGTCTGCCAGCCAAAGATGCGCTGTCCCCAGGAAATTTCCTCGCCCGCGAGGAACCATGCCGCGGCGCCGACCAGTCCGTAAACAACAGCCATGCCCCTCTGTCCGGACGCCGGGAGCCGGGCGGCGATGAACGTCAGGAAGATCGCCGCCGCCAGGAGGCTGAGGAACTGCAGCCACTCCACCAGCGAGTCCTCGGCGAGGAGCCAGATGTACAGCGGGGGGTATACGACCGTGGCCGCAGCCGCCACCGAAATGCCTGCGGGGATCAGGGCGAGCGTCACTGCCTGCCGCCGGGTGATCCGCCACTCCCGGGCATCACGGGCACATGCCAGTACCGCTGTGGTCCGCCACCGGTGGATGGTTGGCATCGCGCCTCCCGAACGAATGGCCCGGGCTTGGATCCACGGGCATCGAGCAACAATGCCTGAGCTTCCCATGCCACACTTCGTCCCGAAAGATCCGGCGGGCACATTTTGCGGTTAACGTGCGGATTGCCGCATGAACGCGAAAACGCCGGAAACCTGCGGGCTCGCTGTTCAGGAACGGCGAGCCCGCAGTTTTCCGGCGAATCGAAGGAGGGCTAGATGCTGTAGCGCTCGTCTTCGTGGTCGCCCGGGTGGTCCTTGACCAGGCCGGCGGCCAGCGTGTTGCCGTCCAGCGGGTCGATGACCAGGAACGCTCCGGTGCGGCGGTGGTGCAGGTAGTTCTCCAGCGGCAACGGGGCGGCGAGCCGGAGCTGCGCGTGGCCGATGTCGTTGAGCTCCAGGTTCGAGGCGGCCTCCAGCTTGAAGGTGGCCAAGTCCAGTTTGCCGGAGACGTTGCGGACCATCGCCTGCACCGTACGGGTGCCATGCTTGACCAGCACCTTCTGGCCTTCGCGCAGCGGCTTCGGGGACAGCCAGCAGAGGGCGGCGTACAAATCGGCGGAGGCTTCGCGGACGGTTCCTGCGGCGGCGATGGTGTCACCGCGGGCGACGTCGAACTCGTCCACCAGCCGGATGGCCACAGACTGCGGGGCGGCGGCTTCCTGCAGCGAAGCGCCGGCGAAGTCGATGCCCGCCACGGTGGTGGTGCGCGGAGACTGGCCCGGCGTCAGTACGGAAACCTTGTCTCCCACCTTGACCGAGCCTTCGGTGATCTGGCCGGCGTAGGCGCGGTAGTCGCGGTAGGCCTCCGCGTCCAGGCCGGCGGCGACGGCATCCGGAGCCAGGGCGCCCTGCGGCCGGATCACCAGCTGCACGGGGAAGCGGAAGCTTTCCAGGTGGCTCTCGAGCTCATCAGCGGCGGGGAGGGTTTCGAGGACCTCGAGCAGGGCGGGGCCTGTGTACCAGGGGGTGCGCTCGGAGCGGTCCACCACGTTGTCACCGTCGAGCGCGGAGACCGGTATAACCAACAGGTCGCTGATGCCTTCCGAGCCGAGGCCCAGTTCGCGGCCCACCTGCTGCACATCGGCTTCGATCCCGCGGAAGACGGATTCGCTGAAGTCCACTAGGTCGATCTTGTTCACGGCCACGATCACGTGCGCCACGCGCAGCAGCTGCAGCACGGACAGGTGCCGGCGGGTCTGCTCCAGCACGCCCTTGCGGGCGTCGATGAGGACGACGACGGCATCCGCGGTGGACGCGCCGGTCACCGTGTTCTTGGTGTACTGCACGTGCCCGGGGCAGTCGGCCAGGATGAAGCTGCGCTGGTCGGTGGCGAAGTAGCGGTAGGCCACGTCGATAGTGATGCCCTGTTCGCGCTCGGCACGCAGGCCGTCGGTCAGCAGGGCCAGGTCGATGCCGCCCTTGTCGCCGCCGAAACCGCGGTCCGCTGAGGTACGGGCGACGGCGTCGAGCTGGTCAGCCAGGATGGCCTTGGAATCGTGCAGGAGGCGGCCCACCAAGGTGGACTTGCCGTCGTCGACCGATCCTGCCGTGGCGAACCGGAAGAGGGTGGTGGGCAGGGCCGTTTCCAGGTCTGCCGGGAGAACTGCTTCGGTGGTCATTAGAAGTACCCGTCCTTCTTGCGGTCTTCCATGGCGGCCTCGGAGATGCGGTCATCTGCACGGGTGGCGCCACGTTCGGTCAGGGTGGAGGCGGCGACTTCAACCACGACATCGGACACGGTGTAGGCGTTGGATTCCACAGCGCCGGTGCAGGACATGTCCCCCACTGTGCGGTAGCGGACGGTCTTGGTAATGACGTCCTCGCCGTCGCGGGGCTGGGAGACCTCGCCGACGGCGCGCCACATGCCGTCGCGGGCGAAGACCTCACGTTCATGGGCGTAGTAGAGGCCCGGCAGTTCGATGTTCTCGCGCTCGATGTACCGCCAGATGTCCAGCTCGGTCCAGTTGCTGATGGGGAAGGCCCGGACGTGCTGGCCCACGGTGTGGCGGCCGTTGTAGAGGTTCCACAGCTCGGGGCGCTGGTTGCGCGGGTCCCACTGGCCGAACTCGTCGCGGAGGCTCAGGATCCGCTCCTTGGCGCGGGCCTTGTCCTCGTCGCGGCGGCCGCCACCGAAGACGGCGTCGAACTTGTTCTGCTGGATCGCGTCCAGCAGCGGGACGGTCTGCAGCGGGTTGCGGGTGCCGTCGGCGCGCTCGGCCAGCTCGCCGCGGTCGATGAACTCCTGGACGGAGCCGACCACGAGTTTCAGGCCGAGCCGCTCCACGGTGCGGTCGCGGAAGTCGATGACCTCGGGGAAGTTGTGGCCGGTGTCCACGTGCAGCACGGGGAACGGCACCTTGCCGGGCCAGAACGCCTTGGTGGCCAGGTGCAGCATCACCACGGAGTCCTTGCCGCCGGAGAACAGCAGCGCAGGCTTCTCGAACTCGGCAACAACCTCGCGGATGATGTGGATGGCTTCGGACTCCAGGGTGTCCAGGCTGGACAGGCGCGTGGATACGGCGGCGTCAGTCACCTGGGTCTCCTCGGTAAGTGAAGTGCTCATACGTGTAGTCCGCATTCTGTCTTGTCGGTTCCTGCCCAGCGGCCGGCGCGGGGGTCCTCGCCGGGTGCCACCTTGCGGGTGCAGGGCTGGCAGCCGATGGAGGGGTAGCCCTGGGAAAGCAGCGGGTTGACGGGCAGGAGGTTGTCGTCGGAGTACTGCACCAGCTGGTCGAACGTCCAGGCGGCCATCGGGTTGACCTTGACCAGGCCGTTCTTCTCGTCCCAGCCGATCAGGGGCGTGTTGGTGCGGGTGGGGGCTTCGTCGCGGCGGACCCCGGTGAACCACAGCTCGTAGCCGGCCAGGGTGCGCTGCAGCGGAGCCACCTTGCGGAGGGCGCAGCACTGGGCGGCGTCGCGGGCGAAGAGGTCCTTGCCCAGGAGCCGGTCCTGCTGCTCCACGGTGTTTTCGGGGAGCACGTCCACCACGTTGACGCGGAGGTTTGCGGCCACCTCGTCACGCGTGGCATAGGTTTCCGGGAAGTGGTAGCCGGTCTCCAGGAACAGGACGTCGACGCCGGGCATCTGGTCCGCGACCAAGGCCGGCAGGACGGCGTCGGCCATGGAGCAGGCGACGGCGACGGCGGGCAGGTCGAAGTTGCGTTCCGCCCAGGCGATGACGTCGCGGGCGGGGGCGTCCCAGCCGAGTTCCGCGGCGCCGGCTTCAGCCAGTGCCTTGAGCTCCTCGACCGGACGCTTGGCGGGTGCGGGTGCCAGGTGTTTTGCCATTACTGCAGTGCCTCCTCGTCTGCTGCGTGGGCCCATTCGGCGAAGGTCTGGCCTTCGGTGCGGTCGGCAACGAACCGGCGCACCACGCGCTCCACGTAATCGGGCAGGTCGTCGACGTACACTTTCAGGCCGCGGACGGTCCGGCCCAGGCCGGCTTCCTCGCGGGTGTTGTTAGCCAGGCCGCCGCCAAGGTGGACCTGGAAACCCGGGGAGGGCTCGCCGTCGGGCGTTGGCAGCATCATGCCCTTGAGGCCGATGTCCGCCGTCTGGATCCGGGCGCAGGAGTTGGGGCAGCCGTTGATGTGCAGGGACAGTGCCTGCGGCAGCTGGCCGGATTCGGCGAGGTCGGCCAGGCGGCGTTCCAGTTCGGCCACGGCGGTGGCGGCCGTCATCTTGGTTTCAACGATGGCCAGCTTGCAGTATTCGATGCCGGTGCAGGCGATGGTGCCGCGGCGGAACACCGACGGCCGTGCAGAGAGGCCCAGGGCGTCCAGTTCGGCTACTAGCGGCTCCACCTGGTCCTTGTCGACGTCCAGGACCACGAGCTTCTGGTGCGGGGTGGTGCGCAGCCGGTAGGAGCCGCGTGCCTCCAGGGTGTCGGCGAGCTTGACCAACGCGGAGCCGGAGAGCCGGCCGGCCAGCGGCGTGGCGCCGATGAAGAATTTGCCGTCCTTCTGCTCGTGCACGCCCACGTGGTCGCCCGGGGTGGCGGGCTTGGGGGCGGCGGGACCGTCCGCCAGCTTGTAGCCGAGGTATTCGTCCTCGAGGATCTGGCGGAACTTCTCCGGCCCCCAGTCGGCCATCAGGAACTTCAGGCGGGCCTTGGTGCGCATGCGGCGGTACCCGTAGTCGCGGAAGATGCTGGTGACGCCGAGCCACACGTCGGCGGCCTGCTCCGGCTTCACGAAGGCGCCCAGGCGCTTGCCCAGCATGGGGTTGGTGGACAAGGCGCCGCCGGCCCACAGGTCGTAGCCGATGCCGAGTTCGGGGTGCTCGACGCCCACGAGCGCGAAGTCGTTGATCTCGTGCACCACGTCCTGGCTGGGGTGGCCGGTAATGGCGGTCTTGTACTTGCGCGGCAGGTTGGACAGCAGCGGGTTGCCGATGAACCGCTCTCCCAGCTCGGCGATGAGCGGGGTGGGGTCGATGATCTCGTCCTTGGCGATGCCGGCCACGGGCGAGCCCAGGATGACGCGGGGAACGTCACCGCAGGCTTCGGTGGTGGACAGGCCCGCGGATTCCAGGCGGTTCCAGATCTCGGGGATGTCCTCCACCCGGATCCAGTGCAGCTGGATGTTTTGGCGGTCCGTCAGGTCGGCGGAGTCGCGGGCGAAGTCCACCGAGATCCGGCCGATCACGCGCAGCTGCTCGGTGGTGAGCGCGCCGCCGTCGATCCGCACGCGGAGCATGAAGTACTTGTCCTCAAGCTCGTGCGGCTCGAGCGTGGCGGTCTTGCCGCCGTCGATCCCGGGCTTGCGCTGGGTGTACAGGCCCCACCAGCGGAACCGGCCGTGCAGGTCCTGGCTCGGGATGGCGTCGAAGCCTTCCTTGGCGTAGATGGTCTCGATACGCTCGCGGACGTTCAGGCCGTCGTCTTCCTGCTTCCAGGTTTCGTTGGCATTCAGCGGCGTCTTGCCGTCCACCTTCCACTGGCCGTGCGGCTTCGCGGCGGGTCGGGACGGGCGTGCGGGGCGCTTGGGGGCAGCGGAGTCCGCAGACGCTCCGGCTAGAGCTGTATCAGTCATGCAACGACTGTAGGGTGCCCCCGATTTACGTCACAAAGGTCCGGAAATGCTGAGTCACCTAGGGAAATATTTCGTCACGAAACGCCGAACGGCCTTGAAGATGCCACCCTGCTGTGCATCGGCGGGCGCCCCGGGCACTCCCGCCGTCGGCGCTGCGGGCGCGGCTTCCGGGGCAGGTTCGGAGCGGGTTGCGTGCATCGCCGCGACGGCGGCGTCGTACCTGTCCAGCGCGATGTCCGCGAGCGTCGCGGATGGCAGCAGGGGTTCGGTGACGACGTCGGCACCCGCCTTCGCGAGCTGGTCGTGGAAGAAGCCCGGCGCCAGCAGGTAGGAGGCAATCACCACCCGGCCGCCGACGTCGACCGCTCCTGCGGACTCCCCCGCGCCCGCACCTCCTGCCAGCTCCTCCCGAAGCATGGCGACGGCGTCGGGCACCGAAGGCTTGGCCGAGGCGCCGTACGCGGCCACGATCCGGTTGGACCGGAGCTCCCGGAGCTGGCCCAGCAGCTCCTCGACGCTGACGGCGGCGTTGGGATTGGACGAGCCCGCCGCGGCGAGGACGACGACGTCGTTGTCCGTGGTGCCCGCCTCACGCAGCCGCTGGTCCAGCAGGGCGGCAAGCCGGGGGTCCGGGCCTAGCGGAGCGGCGGCGGCGCTGCCGGGGCGGCTCTTCACGGCCCGCGCAATGTCCACCTTCACGTGGTACCCGACACTCAGCAGCAGCGGGACCACCACCGCGGACTCCCCCTCCGGCAGGCCGGCCACCACGTCCACCAGGTCCGGCTGCTGGACGTCAACATATGCTTCCCTGACCTCCAGGCCCGGCCGGAGTTCAGCGATGGCGGCGCGCAGCGCGTTGACCTCCGCGGCTCCCTGTGTGTTGGACGTCCCATGGGCGCAGGCGATCATGATGGGGCTGTTCATAGGGGCTAGCGTAACGTTGGAGCCGCCCTGTCCGCCCTCTTTGAAATACCGGGACGCCCCATGACATTCGCCTTTGACAACTCCCCGGTATGGCTGGACCTTCTGGGCGTGTTTTTCTTTGCCGTATCGGGGTCATTGCTTGCGGCACGGAAGCAGATCGACATTGTCGGCTCCCTGCTGCTGGCTTCGCTGGTGGGCCTTGGCGGCGGTGTCATCCGGGACATCATCATCGCCGTGGTCCCGGCAGCATTCACCAACCCCGCCTACCTGTTCCCGCCGGTCTTCGCCACGGCGCTCGTGTATTTCCTGTTCTCCAGCGTCCAGCGCTACACGTCGCTGCTGGTCCTCTTTGACGCCGCCGGCCTGGCCCTGTTCTGCATGACCGGCACCCTCAAGGCCCTGGCCACCGGGCTGAACCCGGTGGCGTCCGTGCTGCTGGGCGTGACGACGGCGGTAGGCGGCGGCCTGTTGCGCGACATCACCGCCAACGAGGTGCCGGAACTCTTCAACCCCAAGGACATTTACGCGCTGCCGGCGTTCCTGGGTTCGTCCCTGACCGCCGTGTTGTGGGTGCTGGGCGTCTTCAACGTGCTGACGGCGGCGGCCATCGCGGCATTGGTTTTCACGTTCCGGGTCCTGGCCTGGCGGCGGTCGTGGCAGGCGCCGCTTGCTGTCCGCGGGTGGCACCGGCGGGCTGGCGATACGGGGCTGTAGTGGCTGCTCCGTGTCATTTTGGAGGGTCCGGCATTGGCTAGGATATGAGCATGACTGACATGTTCCTCGAGAAGTTCCGCGCGCTTGTTCCGAAGTATCTCGAGGATGAATGGCAGGAAGCAGATGGCCTGACCCCGGAGGAACTGGACAGCGCCCTCGCCGAGCACCAGTTCGAGATCCCGCTGGTCCTGCGCGAGTTCTACCTTGCCCTGGGCGGCTGCGAAGACCTGATGGAGGCCTACCACTACTTCTGGGACCCGGAAGAGCTCGAGGTCGATGACGAGGGCTTCCTGATGTTCCTCGAAGACGAAGAGGAACAGTTCACCTGGGGCTTCCGCGTGGGCGACCTCGGCGTCCCGGACCCCATTGTCTACCGCCGCAACAACGCCCGCGGCCAGTGGAAGTCCGAGGAAGGCACCTTCTCCGAGTTCGTGTTCGACATGTTCGAGTGGGCTTTCGAGGACGACGAAGAGGAAGAGTAGGGGCTCCCCGCTCCCCTGCTGGGCCGGCCTTCGCTGAATATCCCCGCCTTTGAGGGGTGCCGACGGCGTGTTCCCCGGTTTTGCCCGCGAGTCCCCGGCTTTGCGGTTGAAAGTTGGTGAATTTCAGCGGATGACCCTGCCCCTGAGCACCTGCCAGACCTCGGCAAGCACCTTCTGCGGGTTGTGGACGACGTCCGCGTACCCGTATCGCAACACCGCATAGCCGCTGAGGGTGCTGGCATTGTTCCGTGAGCGGTCTTTCTTCACCTGTCGCGGCTCCAGGTGGCTGGCGCCGTCGATCTCGACGATCAGGAACCCCTCCAGCAGGAAGTCGACGTAGCCGATTCCGGGCAACCCGACCTGGGTTTGGGTATGGATTCCCGCCGCACGAAAGAGGATGCGGGCCACCACTTCAAGTGGCGAATCCGCGCTGCCGTCGACAAGGTCCAGGACTTGGCGCGCGGTTCCATTCCGGTTTCCCGGCAGCCGTTGATGCAGGTACGGCAAGGTCGTCACGCCTTGCCGCACCGCGGCCACAAAGTCCTGAGGGGCTTCCCGGAGGGCCAGCACCCCGTGCCTCAGGCGGCAGAGTTCACCGGATGCCGCCGCGTTGCGGATGTCCCGGTCGGAAAACCCGGCCTTGAGGATTGTTGCCGTGCGGGCCACAGAACCGGCATTGCGAAGGAAGTGACAAACATCCATGAGGTCAGCACAGCGGACGGCTGCCCCCGCCGGGGAGCCTGATTCGCGCTATGTGGGTAACCCGCGGCGCTGAAACTCCTCACGTTCCGGCTGCCGTCCCGGCGCGCCACTGCAACATGCCCGGGTTGGTCACCCGCCGGCGCTGAAAGGCGGGCAGACTCAGCGGAAAAACTTTTTGACACAGGCAGTTACAGAAGACTTGCGCATTGTGACAAAGCTGTCATAAGCTATTCACGGATCCGCTAAACGCCTCCGGCGGGTCTGATGCGAACGGAGAGATAGCCCCGGTTCACAGCAGCTTCGGTTGTTGAGGACCGGGGCTATCCCGTTAACGCCACATAAAAAAGAAGCCCGGCACCTGCTGGCTGGACCAGAGGCGCCGGGCTCCCGCAGAAGGTCAGCTGGCGCGGTCCACCACGGCGAGCGCAAAGTTGGACAGCGACTCCTTGACCACCCCGTCCGGCAGCGGCGCGAGGGCGGCGATGGCTTCGTCGGCCCAGCGGCGTGCCACTACCCAGGACTCGGCCGTGACGGGGTGCTCCCGCAACCCGGCGACGGCGGCGGCCAGGGCTTCGTCCGAGGTCAGGTCGCCGTCTATCAGCGTCAGGAGCTCGACGGCGGACTGGTCGCCGTCGGCGGCAGCCTTGCGCAGGAGCAGCACCGGCAGGGTGGGGACCCCTTCGCGGAGGTCCGTTCCGGGTGACTTGCCGGACTTGACCTTGACACCGGTGACGTCGATGACGTCGTCGGCCAGCTGGAAGGCAACGCCCACCTTCTCGCCGTATTCCACCAGGATGTCCTCGAATGCCTCGTCGGCGCCGGAGAAGATGGCACCGAACTGGCCCGAGGCCGCCACCAGGGAACCCGTCTTGTCCGCGATCACGGACAGGTAGTGCTCCACCGGGTCCTCGTCCGGACGCGGGCCCACGGTCTCGTGCAACTGGCCCAGGCACAGGCGCTCAAACGTGCGGGCCTGGATTCCCAGCGCGCGGCCGCCCAGTTCGGACACCAGGATGGATGCCCGGGCGAAGATCAGGTCGCCGGTGAGGACGGCCACGGAGTTGCCCCAGACTTCGTGGGCTGTGGGAGCGCCGCGGCGGAACGGGGCGGAGTCCATGACGTCGTCGTGGTAGAGGGTGGCCAGGTGCGTCAGTTCAACCACGACGGCGGCCTGCACCACGGCGGGCAGGGATGCGTCGCCGAGGTGGGCGCACAGCAGGGTCAGCAGCGGTCGGATGCGCTTGCCCCCGGCTTCCACCAGGTGGCGGGACGTGGCATCGGCCAGGGGGTCCGAGTTGGCGATCGCCTCCCGGAGCTTCTTCTCCACCTTGGCCAGGTTGTTGGTGATGGCCGGGCCAAGCTCGGCATCCTCCGCAATGGCGGCAAAACCGGCCGGCAGCTGGAGTCCCGTGGCAATAGCGGTGGTATTGAGGCTGGGTTCGGAGTCCGGCAGGCCGTGCCCGGCGTGCGTCCAGCTGTGGTCTGCGGATTTGGTCACGGGTTAACCCTAACTTTTTGTTGCGGATACCGCTGATTCGAAGCTGACGGGGTATTGGACGTGGCCGGAACCAGCGATTCCAGGACGCGGATCACCCGGTCCTCGAAGCCCTTGGCTGACGGGTCCGTGAGGTTGGCCAGGAGCCGGACCACGAACCGCATCAGGACGGGGATGGGCATGCCGGTCCGCAGGGCGAGCTTCATCACGGCCGGCTTCCCGATCAATGCGGCGAAGGCCCGGCCGAGGGTGAAGTGCGAACCCCACTGGCCGCGCACGTAGTCCGCGTACCGCGACAGGTGTGCGTCGGCGTCGTACGTTCCGCTCAAGGCAGCCGAACGCGAGGAGGCGTCGATGATGAACTCGGCCGCAAATCGTGCCGACTCCATCGCGTAGGAGATACCCTCACCGTTGAACGGGGACACCATGCCGCCGGCGTCGCCCAGCAGGAGCAGGCCCGGAGAGTAGTGGGGTGTGCGGTTGAAGCCCATGGGCAGCGCGGCGCCGCGGATCTCCCCCACCTGGTTTTCCGGTGTGAAGCCCCAGTCGGCGGGCATCCCGGCGGTCCATTCGCGCAGGACCTGCTTGTAGTCCAGTTTGCCGAATTCCTTGGAGGAGTTCAGGATGCCCAGGCCCACGTTGGAGGTGCCGTCGCCCACGCCGAACACCCAGCCGTAGCCGGGCAGCAGCTTGCCGTCGCGGCCGGGGAGCTCCAGCCAGCCTTCCATCCAGTCGTCGTCGGTGCGCGGCGACGTGAAATAGGTGCGGACGGCCACGCCCAAGGGCCGGTCGTCGCGTTTTTGGATTCCGAGGGACACGGCCGTGCGGGTGGAGTTGCCGTCGGCTGCGAGGACGACGTCGGCAGCAAAGTCACGCGTGTCGCCGGTCTTGCGTCCGTTCCCGTCAAGGAGCGCTGCGCGGACCCCGGTGACGCGGCCGGCGTCGTTCCGGAGGGCATCGGTGACGCTGTGCCGCTCAAGGATGGTGGCACCGGCAGCCTCAGCGTGCCGCGCCAGTTCCTCGTCAAAGCCTAGGCGGGTGCGGATCAGGCCGTACTGCGGGAAGTCGGACACCTCAGGCCAGGGCAGCTCGATGGTGCGGCCACCGGCGATCAGGCGCAGGCCCTTGTTCCTCCGCCAGCCGTCATTCTCGGGGTGCGGCAGGCCGAGCTTCTGGATTTCGCGGACGGCGCGGGGCGTGAGGCCGTCCCCGCAAACCTTCTCGCGCGGGAACTGCGTCTTTTCCAGGACCGTGACCTCAAGGCCGGCCTTGGCGAGGTAGTACGCGGCGGTGGACCCGGCCGGACCTGCGCCGACAATCAGTACCTTCACAGGTCAGCGGACGATGTTGCGGCGCAGCTTGGCCACCGGGCCTTTGTGCGCGGCGATGGCGGCCGCGGCACCCTCGGGTGCGCCGGCGGGTTTGAAGGCCCGGTGCACGGCCACGATTCCACCGGTGAGGTTGCGGTAGGTGACCTTTTCCCAGCCGCTGTCCTGCAGCCAGGCTGCCAGGTGGTCCTGGTCCGGCCAGGCGCGGATGGACTCGGCCAGGTAGACATAGGCATCCGGGTTGGAGGCGACCTTGACGGCGATGGCCGGCAGGGCACGCATCAGGTATTCGGTGTACATGGTGCGCCACAGCGGGACCACGGGCTGGGAGAACTCGGCGATGACCAGGCGGCCGCCGGGCTTGGTGACGCGCAGCATCTCGGCCAGCGCCTTCTTGGGCTCGTTCACATTGCGCAGGCCGAACGAGATGGTGGTGGCATCAAACGTGTTGTCAGCGAACGGCAGGTTGGTGGCGTCACCGGCGATGAAGTCGATGTCCGGGCGGCGGCGCTTGCCCACCTTGAGCATGCCCAGGGAGAAGTCGCAGGCCACCACGTCTATGCCGGCGTCGGCATATGGTTCGCTGGACGTGCCCGTGCCGGCCGCCAGGTCAAGGACGCGCTGGCCCTTGGAGACTTCCATCGCGTCCACCACGATCTTCCGCCAGCGGCGGGTCTGTCCCATGGAAAGGACATCGTTGACGACGTCGTATTTCGGTGCGACGTCGTCAAACATCGTGGCTACTTCGTCCGGACGCTTATCCAAGGATGCTCGGTTCACCATGACATTGTCTCAAATGTTCGCGGCGGTCCGGACCAGCGCCTCCATCTCCTTTTTGCCCCTCCCTGCACCCGGAGATGGCCCCGGCCTACGCGGGAGTAGTGTTGTCTCATCATGACGAGCACGTTCCGCACCCTGACAGTCCCCCTGGATGGCAAAACATTCCCCGGGGGGCTGCCTTCGTTTCTGGTCCGGGACGACGTCCTGTGCTGGACCCGCCGCGAAGCCGGGCTGGCCGGGTTTGGCGAAATTTCACGCTTCACCGCCACGGGTCCGGACCGGTTCCTGGAAGCGGATATCTGGTGGCGGCACCTGGTCCTTGAGGCGGACGTCACGGATGGGGTGGAGCTGCCCGGCACCGGCCCTGTCGCTTTCGGTTCCTTCGCCTTCTCGAAGACCTCGCGGCACGAGTCGCGGCTGATCGTGCCGGAGATCGTGGTGGGCGTCCGGGACAACCAGGTGTGGCTCACCCAGTTAACGTTCGACGACGGCCCGCTCACCGAAGAGACGGCGGTTGCGGCACTGGACCGCTGGCTCGGCAGTGCTGCCGCCGGAAACCCGGACGCTAAGGGCACCACGACGGCGGACTCCGCCGGGGACGCTCCCCAGGGCGGCGTGCCCGGCAAAGGCCGCGGCGCCGTCGTGCGTCCCCTCCCCCTGGCCGCCGGCGCAACACTGCACACCGGGTCCCTCAGCGAGGAAGCCTGGATGGACGCTGTGGCCGCCGGTGTCGCCGAGATCCGTACCGGAGCGCTGGAGAAGCTGGTGCTGGCGCGGGATGTGGTGGCAACCATTCCTTCCGGCGTACATGCCGCCGATGTATTGCGTGAGCTCGCCGCCAGGTACCGCGAATGCTGGACCTACGGGGTAGATGGCCTGGTGGGCGCCACACCGGAGATGCTGATCCAGGTGGAAGGACGCACCGCCCAGGCCCGGGTGCTCGCCGGCACCCTTGACCGGCGGGACGCCCACGGTGAGGACGGCGCGCCCATGGATTACGCCACCCGGGTGCTGGCGGGTTCGGAAAAGCAGCGCCATGAGCACGAGATCGCCATCCAGTCGCTGACCAAGCAGCTGGCGCCCTTCTCCGAGGCGATGAATGCCCACGACGAGCCGTTCATCCTGGAACTGCCCAATGTCTGGCACCTGGCCTCCGACGTCAAGGCGGAGCTCACCGAGGTGGAAGGGCACGTCCCCACGTGCCTGGCCCTGATCAACGCACTGCACCCCACCGCTGCCGTCTGCGGGACGCCCACCCTCGTGGCGGGCGAGCTGATCCGCAAGCTGGAGCACCTGGACCGTGGACCGTATGCCGGGCCGGTGGGCTGGCTGGACGCCGCGGGTAACGGCGAATGGGGCATCGCGCTGCGCGGCGCAGTCATCGAGTCACCCGACACCGTCAGGCTGTATGCCGGGTGCGGAATTGTTGACGGCTCTTTGCCGGAGGCCGAATTGGCTGAAACCTGGGCTAAATTCCGGCCGATGCTGGAGTCCCTGGGCATCAACAGCTAGTTTCCGGCGGCCCCGAGTCTGGGCCCCGAGTCTGGGATGACAGACAAGTCCTGCTCTGGAAGGCTTGATTTTGCCCCCGCTACAGTTATCCAATAGTGAAACTTAGTTGCGTGTGACGTACCTCTCTTGTTGAGCGTTACACTATAAGCCGCGTTAGTACCTCATAGCCCCTGCAACAAAAGGTAAGAAATGCAGACTCCCCGTACCCTCCTGGGCACCTCCAAGCTGACCGCCGCCACTATGATCGCCATCAGCGCCCTGGCCCTCTCAGCATGCACCAATGCCTCGGAAACGGGTCCTTCCAGCGCGGCTACCTCGTCAGGCAGCGCCAGCGCCAGCTTTGATCCCACCACCGTCAAGAAGGATGACGCCCTGGCCGCCATGGTCCCGGACGCCATCAAGTCCAAGGGCACCATCACCGTTGGTTCTGACACCAGCTACGCCCCCGCCGAATTCCTCGGTCCGGACGGCCAGACTCCCGTGGGCTACGACGTGGATATCGCCAAGGCCATCGGCGCCACCCTGGGCCTCAAGGTCCAGGTCCAGACTGCCGAGTTCACCGGCATCCTCCCGGCCCTCGGCCCCAAGTACGATCTGGGCATCTCCTCGTTCACCATCAACCCGGAACGCCTGGGGGCCGTGAACATGGTCAGCTACTTCAACGCCGGCACCGCCTGGGCGGTACAAAAGGGCAACCCCAAGAAGTTCTCGCTGGACGACGTCTGCGGCAAGTCCATCGGCGTACAGACCGGCACCGTGCAGGAAGACCCGGACCTTGCCGACCGCAACAAGAAGTGTGCGGCCGACGGCAAGAAGCCCATTGACATCGTCACCCTGAAGAACCAGACCGACGTCACCACGCGCCTGGTGAACGGCAGCATCGACGCCATGGCGGCCGACTCCCCCATCATCGGCTACGCCCTCACCCAGACCAACGGCCAGCTGGAGAAGCTGGGCGACGTCTACGACTCGGCGCCGCAGGGCATCGCCGTGGCCAAGGCCGACACCGCCTGGGCTGACGTCATCCAGAAGGCCGTCACCAAGCTGATGGCAGACGGCTCCTACAAGAAGATCCTGGAAGGCTGGGGCAACGCCGAGGGCGCCATCACCAAGTCCGAGGTCAACCCGGCGGTTAAGTCTTGAGTTTTCGCGTTACCGACGACAAGTCAGGCGTGCACATGGAACACCATCAACAAGGGGACGCACCGGTCCTGAATAAGTCAGTGCCGGTGCGCCACCCCGGCCGGTGGATCAGCGCCGCGATCATCCTCCTCCTGGTGGCCGGGCTCGTGCAGAGCCTGTTCACCAACTCCAACTTCCGCTGGGACGTTGTGGGCACCTACATCCTGGACGTCAAGGTTGTCCAGGGCGTGGGGTGGACGCTCCTTCTAACGGTGGCATCGATGGTCCTGGCCATCGTCCTGGCCATCCTGCTGGCAGTCATGCGGCAGTCCGAGAACCCGGTCTTCCGCTGGTCCAGTTGGGTCTGGGTGTGGTTCTTCCGCGGAACCCCGGTCTACACGCAGCTGGTGTTCTGGGGCCTTGTTACGGTTCTCTACCCGGCCTTCACGCTGGGGATCCCGTTTGGTCCTGAACTGTTCAGCTATGCACTCTCCGATCCCAGCAAAGGCCTGATCCCCGCGATCCTGGGCCTCGGGCTGAACGAGTCGGCCTACTTGGCGGAAATCTTCCGCGCCGGCCTCAAGTCCGTGGACCGGGGCCAGCAGGAGGCCGCGGAGGCGCTCGGCATGTCCAAGGGCAAGATCATGTGGCGGATCATCCTGCCACAGGCCATGCGGATCATCGTCCCGCCCACCGGCAACGAGACCATCGGCATGCTGAAGACCACCTCACTGGTCCTGGCGGTCCCGTTCACGCTGGACCTGACCTTTGCCACCAATGCCCTGGCCAACCGCATCTACCTACCGATTCCGCTGCTGATCGTTGCCGCGTTCTGGTACCTGCTCGTCACCAGCATCCTCATGGTGGGCCAGCACTACCTCGAGGCGTACTACGGCAAGGGCGTGGACAACCTCGCTCCCGCTGCCGTGAATCCGGCTGCGGCCAAGGCTGCAGGTGCGGGTGCCGACGCCCAGCGGTCCATGAAGACGGACTTCCCCGAGGAGAGTGCACGATGACGGTCACAGCAGAAAAGCCGCTGGTCAAGATCGAGGGCCTGCACAAGTTCTACGGGCCCCACCATGTCCTCCGGGGCATCGATATGACGGTGCGGCAAGGCGAAGTGTCGGTGGTGATCGGGCCGTCGGGTTCCGGCAAGTCCACCATGCTGCGCTGCGTGAACCTGCTGGAGTCCATCAGCGCCGGGCGGATTTCCGTGGGCGGCCAGCTGATTGGCTACCGCGAGGTCAACGGCAAGCTCCACGACCTCAAGACCAAGGAAATCGCCGCCCAGCGCCGCGAAATCGGCATGGTGTTCCAGCGGTTCAACCTGTTCCCGCACAAGACCGCGCTGCAGAACGTGATGGAAGCACCCGTGCACGTCAAGGGCCAGTCCAAGGCTGCCGCGCAGAAGCGTGCGCTGGAACTGTTGGACCGGGTGGGCCTGGCGGACCGCTCCGGCCACTACCCGTCCCAGCTCTCAGGCGGCCAGCAGCAGCGCGTTGCCATCGCACGTGCCCTGGCCATGGACCCGGAACTCATGCTCTTCGACGAGCCCACCTCGGCGCTCGACCCGGAGCTCGTGGGCGATGTCCTGAACGTGATGAAGGACCTGGCAAAGTCGGGCATGACCATGATCGTGGTGACCCACGAGATCGGCTTCGCCCGCGAAGTGGGCGACACCCTGACCTTCATGGACGGCGGTGTGGTGGTGGAATCGGGCGACCCCCGGGAGATCATCGCCAACCCGCAGCATGCCCGGACCAAGGAGTTCCTGGGCCGCGTGCTCTGACGTTCCTGCATTCCCCGTTCGATGCGCACATTCCCTGGCGCTGCCGTCATTCCGGCAGCGCCAGGGAATTTTTGCGTCACGGGGCAGTTCACCCGTCGAGGGGCACCGACGCAGGGGCGGCGCTTACCGGCCCGCGAGGACTCCCGCGACGGCGGCGGACACGGCGTCCTTGATGCGGGCATGGAGCCGCCTGAGCTGCCGGCGGTCCGTGCGGACTTCGACGATGCTGCGCCCCTGCACCGGCTGGCCGAGCGCTTCGGCGAGTCCCGCCGTCGTACTGACCAGTGAATGCCCGACGCCGTACGCCGTGGCAAGTGCCGCGATGTCCACCGAGTGCGGGGTGCCGAAGAGGCGTTCGACGGCGTCCGCGTAGCGGCCTCCCTCTTCCACTCCCCCGTGCTCCAGCAGGCTGAAGATGGCGCCGCCGGAATCGTTGAGGACGACGATCCGCAGGTCCGGCTGTTCCTCGCCTGCGCCGAGGAAGAGGCCGCCGGCGTCGTGCAGGAACGTCACGTCGCCCAGCAGGACCGTGGTTTCCTGCAGCCCGCCCAACGCGATGCCCGTGGCTGTGGAAATGGTGCCGTCGATCCCGGCCAGGCCCCGGTTGGCGTAAACCGTGGCGGCAGGATCCGGGGCCGGCAAACCGGCGAGGTCAACGTCCCGGATGCCGTTGGAGGATCCGAGCAGCAGTTGGCCGCGGGCATTCCTCCACACCAGGGATGCAACGGACGGGCCGGTGGCGGCGGACTCTTCGGAGACCACCTGGTCCAGCGCGTGCTGGGCGGCCGACCCGGCAAGCAGCCAGGTGTCCAGCCAGGCGGAGCTCCCGCGGCCGGCGAAGTCGGCCAGGTCCGCGAGGTTTTCCAGCGGCAGTTCGGTGCGGCGCCCGGGTTCGTACCAGGCGACCGGAACCGGCTGGTACAGGGCTGATTCAATGTCCGCGCGGGCAAGGAGGGAGGCTACGGGGCGCGACAGCGTGGGCCGGCCGAACAGCACCACCCGCTCTATGGGCTGGATGGAACCGGGCCCGAAGTGCTCCAGCAGCAGCCGGTAGGGGCCCACCGCGTTGGGTCCGAACCTGGCGTTGGAGGAGGGCTCAGCCAGAAGCGGGAGGTTGTGGGCGCGGGCGAAGGCCTCGGCGACAGGCCCGGCGTCGTGCCCGGCGAGCACCACGGTGCGCCGCTCGGGCAGGTCCTCCGGGGCGGGCGGCAGGTTCATGACCAGCGGCTCGAAACCCACCCGGTAGCGTTGCCGCTCCACCGCCTCGGGCAACCCGTCACGTGGCGACGGAACCAGCGGGTCCCGGAACGCGAGGTTGAGCTGGACCGGCCCCGGCGGCAGGTCCGGGAATGCCCCGGTGGCCGCTGACAGCCCGGTTTCCACGGCGCGCTGCGGGCTTGTCCCGGCGGGAATGTCGGCGGCGAACCTGACCTGCTCGCCGAACAGGTCCGGCTGGACGGTGGTTTGGTTGGCGCCGGTCCCGCGCAGTTCCTCCGGCCGGTCCGCCGACAGGACGATCAGCGGCACGGCGGCGTGGTTGGCCTCCATCACCGCCGGCATCAGGTTCCCGACGGCGGTCCCGGACGTGGTGAGGACGGCAGCCGGCGTTCCGGTGGCGAGGGCAAGGCCCAGGGCCGTGAAGCCGGCAGACCGCTCGTCGATCCGCACCAGGAGCTCCACCCGGCCGGCCGCGGACGCCTCTGCCAGGGCATAGGCCATGGGGGCCGACCGGGATCCGGGCGATACCACCACGTGCCGCACGCCGCCGTCGAGCAGGACATCGACGGCGATCCGTGCCGCAGCAAGCGCGCCCAACCCGGGCGCGGCGTCGGCAGGCGCGTTGGCGTTCCCGGGATCGGTTTCGGCGGAGGTGTCCGGTGCGGGTTCGTTCGGCAAAGTCACCCAACCAGTCTGCCACCCTCCAACCCCCGCTCAGCTATGACAACCAATCCCCCAACCCCCGCTCACCTATGACAACTCAAAAGGAAACGCCCGCTCACCTTATGCGCCCAAGAAGGGCAAAAGTGAGCGGGCGTTACCAGAAATCCCGTCAAAGGTGAGCGGGCGTTACCGGAAAACCCGTCGAAGGTGAGCGGGCGTTACCGGAAAACCCGTCGAAGGTGAGCGGGCGTTGCCACGAAACCCGTCGAAGGTGAGCGGGCGTTACCGGAAAACCCGTCGAAGATGAGCGGGCGTTGGCGGGCGTTAGCCGCGGAACACCTGGACCACTGCGGGACGGGGCGCACGCACCTTGCCGGGTGCCGGAGTCGTACCTGCCGGGACATAGTCCGGGAAGTAGGAATGCGGCGCCTCGAAAGTGCCTTCCTCGCCCGGGTGCTGAACGGAGACGAAGACGGTGCGCTCGTCGTCGTGGATGACCGGCCCGCAGGTTTCGGCGTCGCGGGGAACGGAGAGGAACTGTTCCACCTTGCCGCGCTCTGCACCGTCCAGGGTGACTTTGAAGAGTCCGTCGTTGTAGCCGATCCCGGATGGGGCGCCATCGGTGGAGATCCAGAGGTTGCCGACGGAGTCGAAGGCCACGTTGTCCGGGCAGGAGATGGGCGAAACCTTGTCCACCGGGTAGCCGGAGAAGTAGGTGACATCGCCCTGGGCGGGATCGCCGCAGACCATCAGGAGGGTCCAGGTGAACTTCGTGGACGGCTGGTCCCCGGTTTCGGTGATTTCCACGATGTGCCCGTCGCGGTTCTGCGTGCGCGGGTTGACTTCGGTGGCGCCTTCCTTGGTGCCGGTACCGCGGTCCGAGTTGTTCGTGCAGACGACGTACACCTTGCCGGTGTGCAGGCTGGGCTGGACGTCTTCGCAACGGTCCATCTTGGTGGGTCCCACTTTGTCCGCGGCCAGGCGGGTGTAGACCAGGACCTCCTCGACCGACATGCCGGGGACGGCGGACTTGCCGCCGACCACAAGGGGCAGCCATTCGCCAGTGCCGTCGAACGCGCCGTCGGAGGGAAGCGCCCCGGTGCCAGTGATTTCCGACGCGGGAGAGTTTCCGGTGAACTTGGCGACATACAGGTCGCCCTCGGAGAGCAGGTTCATGTTGTTCCTGCGGTCGCCCTCGCGGTATTTCCCGGCCGAGACGAACTTGTAGAGGTAGTCGAACTTCTCGTCGTCACCCATGTAGGCCACCACATGGCCCGATTCGGCCACGATCACGTTGGCGCCCTCGTGCTTGAAGCGGCCCATCGCGGAGCGCTTCTTGGGGGTGGAGGTGGGGTCGAACGGGTCGACTTCGACGATCCAGCCGAACCGGTTGGTTTCGTTTTCGTAGCCGGCGTTGCGGGTATCGAAGCGGGGATCGTCCAACTCCCACTGGCGGGCGGTGGGCTTGGCGGTGAGGCCGTAGCGCTTGTCGCTGGCGGAGGTGCCGCCGGAGACAAAGTAGCCGTTGAAGTTCTCCTCGCCGGAGAGGATGGTGCCCCAGGGGGTGGTGCCGCCGGAGCAGTTGCCGAACGTTCCCTTGATGGCGCGGCCGGAGGGGTCGGCGACGGTCTTGACCAGGGCCGACCCGGCAACGGGGCCGGTCAGTTCGTAGGTGGTGTCGGAGAGGTAGCGGCGGTTCAGCGGCGCGCCCTTGACGTAGGACCACGGCTTGGTGGTGTTCTTGCGCTCGAGTTCCACCACGGCCAGGCCATGGGCGGCGCGTCCGATGGCGCGGGTTTCCTTGGCGTCGTAGCCGGCGGGAACCATGATGTTCTCGTTGGTGTACTCGTGGTTCGTGAACAGCACCGCGCGGCGGCCCTTGCTGTCCGGGATCTCCACGATGTCCGTGTAGTCGTTGTTGTAGCCGAACTGCCGGGCCTGCGCTGCCGCGGTCTGGTTGTTCAGGTCGAAGTCCGGGGAATCGTTGAACAGCGGGTCACCCCAGCGGATGATGGGCTGCCAGGTGAATCCGTCCGGGACGGTGAAGGCATCAACGGCCTTGTCCACCGGCTTGATGGCGGTGAACTGCAGCTTGGACTTGCCGAAGCCCTCCTTGGCAGCCTTGGACAGGCCCGCGGCGGAGGCGGGTTCTGCGGAGTTCACCGCGGAACCGAGGACGACGGCGAGCGCACCGGCGGCGCCCAGGCCCAGGGCGGCACGGCGGGACAGGGTGGCGGAGGCAATGTCGCGGAAGTAGCTGTTGGAGCTGGTGTTGCAGACCTCGCCGGCGCAGGCGTTGTCGCATTTGAGTGCACATGTGACCGGGCTGCGCTTGCCCTTCGTATGGCCGAGCATGGGCAGCAGGGTGAACTTGCGGGCAGTTTCAGACATGGGGAGCCTTCCGAAGGAATGTCTCTGGGGTGCCCGCCCACCCTTCCAGCCCGTTCCTACAGGAAACCGTCCATTTGATGAAGTTATGGTTAACCGCCCGTGACCTGCAGGGACGTTGCCAGAAGTGAGCGGGCGTCCCAGGAAAAACCGCCAGAAGTGAGCGGGCGTGCCAGGAAAAACCGCCAAAAGTGAGCGGGCGTGTCAGGGAGCGGTGAGGAGGGCGTGGACGCGGCGGACCCGGTCCAGCCACCAGTCCCGGCGTTCGGCCGGAGCCGCGAACCGCTCCAGCAGCCCGGCGTCGGGAACGGCGTCGCGGAGGCCGATCGCGCCGTCGTCGGCCACCAGGGGGTCCAGGGTGACGTCGGATTCGAACAGCGACACCGTGCCCAGGCCGCAGGCGTAGGGCAGGTCCGGCAGTGCGGCGGCCAGGGCCAGGCCTGCGCGGATCCCCACCGAGGTGTCCAGCGCGGAACTGACGACGGCGGGAAGTCCAGCCTGCGCCACGATGTCCAGGGCGCGCCGCACTCCCCCGAGAGGGGCCACCTTGACGACGATCAGGTCCGCCGCACCGGCCCTGGCGACGCGCAGGGGGTCGGTTTCCTTCCGCACGCTCTCGTCGGCGGCGATCAGTACCGGCGTCCCGGCGTCCCGCAGCCGGGAGCGGACCTCGGCCAGCCCTTCGATGGTGGGTACCGGCTGCTCGGCGTATTCCAGGCCCACGGCGGCCAGACGGGTCAGGGCTTCCACCGCTGCGGGCACGTCCCAGCCGCCGTTGGCGTCCACCCGGATGGCGGCCCCGGGCAGGGCCGCCCGGACGGCGTGAAGCCGGGCGGCGTCGTCGTCCAGTGACTGTCCGCGCTCGGCGACCTTAACCTTGACCGCGTCCACCCGGCCGAACCTGGCCAGGACCTCCGGCACCCGGTCCGCGGGAACGGCGGGCACGGTGGCGTTGACCGGTACGGACGTGCGCAGCGGCGCCGGGAAGCCCTGCCAGCCCGCTTCAATGGCGGCGGCCAGCCAGCGGGAAGCCTCGGCGTCGCCGTACTCCGGGAACGGGCAGAACTCGCCCCACCCGGCCGGGCCGCGGAGCAGCAGTGATTCACGTTCCATGATGCCGCGGAACTTGACCCGCATGGGCAGGCTGACCACGTGCGCTCCCGCAAGGAGTTCGTCCAGCGGGGGTATCGGGGCATCGTGGCGCGGCATGCGTTTCACTGTACCGGCGCCGGAGTCCTCCCGGATCTGCGGCAACGGCTGTGTGGAAAACCTAGATCCACTTGTTGTGCTTGAACGCCAGGTACAGGATGAGCCCGAGGAGCAGCATCAGTCCAATGGCATATGGGTAGCCGTAGTCCCACTCGAGCTCGGGCATGATGCGGAAGTTCATGCCGTAAATGGATGCCACGAGCGTCGGGGCGAACAGGATGGCAGCCCAGGAGGAGATCCTTTTGACCTCCTCGTTCTGGGCGTAGCTGGAAACTGTCAGGTTCTTCATTTCATCGTTTTGCCGCTGGGCCACCAAGGCGGCATTGACCGCGAGGGCGTTCTGCAGCAGGGCGCGGAAGGCCGCCACGCGTTCGTTGAGCCGGAGCACGTGGTCCAGGACGTCCCGGTAGTGGTCACGGAGCTCCGATGCCTGCTCGCGGTCCGGGGTTCCGGACATCAGGGCCTGCAGGATCCCGGCCAGTGGACTGGTGGCGCGCTGGAACATGATCACCTGGCGGGACAGTTCGTAGATGCGGCGGGATACGTCCGGGTCTGCGCCGAAGAGGTCGTCCTCGATCTCGTCGATATCGTTTTCCAGCCCGGCGGCGACGGGTTCGTATTCGTCCACCACCTGGTCCAGGATGCCGTACAGCACCGCGTCCGGGCCGAGGGCCAGGAATTCCGGCATGGACTCCATCCGCCGCCTGACCCGGGCCAGGTCCGGGGACTCGGCGTGCCGGACGGTGACGACGTATTCTTCGCCGACAAAGACGTGGATCTCGCCAAAGTCGACCTTCTCGACGTCGTCACGGTACTTGGCGGGCCGAAGCACGAGGAACAGGCACTCCCCGTAGTGTTCCAGTTTGGCGCGCTGATGCCCGGCGAGCGCGTCCTCCACGGCCAAGGGTTTAAGGTCGAATTCCTCGCCGACGGACTCCAGTTCCGCGGCATCCGGCCGGTAGAGCCCGATCCATGCCATCCCCTCACGCTGCCGCAGCAGGAAATAGGTCTCGTCCAGGTCCTCGGGGTCCTCGGTCCGCAGCCCGTTCACGTACACCGCGTTGTCGATGATGGTCACGGCTGCGCCTCCCGTTCCTTTTCCCAGTCGTCCAGCAGGGCCGGCATCCTTGATTTGAGGAAGCGGTAGAAGCGGGCCATCTCGGCCACCCGGGCCCGGGCCGCCGAACCTTCCGGCAGGGCCTCGGCGGTGGCGTCCGTCAGCTCGGCGAGCTTCTCGTAAATGGGACTGTTCCGCATGGACACCACGTACCACTCGTCGTCGTGCAGTGCGTAGAGGTCGCGGCGGCTGCCGGGCTGCGATACGCGGTGCACGAAGCCGACGGTCTGCAGGTAGCGCACCGCCCCGGACACGGCGGCGGCGCTGGCCCCCAGCCGCTCCGCGAGCTCTGCAGCCGTAAGGCTCCCCTGCTCGGATGACACCAGGGCCAGGAGCGTCCTGGCGGGCATCTTGGGAAACCCGGCGGCGGCGAACGCGGCAGCCGTCCGTTCGGCAGCCGCGGCCGCCACCCCGGCGTCCCGGGCGGCAGCCACCCCCGTCCCGGCGCTCATGCCGCCCCCACCTCCCGCCGCCGCATCGCCGCGACGGCAAGCGCGCCGGCGACGACGGCGATGGCCAGCATCCACCACGCCCCGCTCCAGTCGGTCGCGTTCCCGTGCGGGACCGGCGTGTGGGTAAACGGGGAGAGGTCGCGGAGGCTCTGGTCCAGGCCCAGCATGCCGCCGAAGATCCCCAGGAACACCCCGAGCCCCAGCAGGGCCCAGCCAACGCCGATGGTCGCGGCGGGCCACAGGACGAACACCAGGGCGGGCACGGCGAGGTAGACCAGCGCCGCCGGCAGCTGCGCCACGGCGGTTTGCCAGAGTGCATCGGCCGGCATGGCCTGGTCACCGGAACCGGTCAACGTGATCCACGTGCCCACCGCGGTCAGGCCAATAACCAGGACCACTGCTGCGGCACCGAGCACCAGGTAGCCGGCCAGCCAGCGCATCCGCCCCACCGGAGCGGCGAGCAGCAGTTCCGCGGTCCCGGCGGCCTCTTCCTGCCTGAGCCTGATCACGGCCTGCAGCGCGCAGGCAGCGGCCAGGATCCCTGCCATCGAGAACAGGACAGACACCATGAGCTGGGTCAGGGAAGTGCCCTGCGACTGGAGGATCGACCTCAGGACGGCGGTGATATTGGTGTCCGGCGTGTCGACGGCGGCAATCGCCTTTCCCAGCGACCCGGCCAGCAGGCCGAGGGCCAGGCCACCCAGTGCCCAGCCGATGATCGAGTTGGCTTGCAGGCGCAGGGCGAGGGCCGCAGGGCTGCGCAGGCCCGGCCGGGCGGTGAGGCGTCCGGGGCGGGCACCCCAAACGCTGGCGCCGCTGTCCCGCGTGCCCAGGATGACCCATGCGGCCCCGAGGCAGGCGACGCCGAGCCCCAGCGGCAGCAGCAACGGCCAGGCCCGGTTGCCGGAGAAGGCGAACGTCTGCTGGCCCCATCCGATGGGCGAGAACCAGCTGGCGGCGCCTTCGGTCATGGACGTTCCGTCAGCGTGCGGGGTTCCGGTGGCGTCGCCGATCCCGCGCAGCACGTACGCCAGGACAACCAGGGCGGAGGAGACACCGTTGGCGCCGCGCGAGGTGCTTATGAACTGGGCCACCAGGATGCCCACGCCAAGGAAGGCAAGGCCGACGGCGCCCGTGGCCGCACCCGCAACGAGGGACCCCTGCAGGTCCAGGCCCTGGGCGGCAAGGCCGGCGAAGACGGCGAGCGCCGCCAGGACATTGGCCGCCGCACCGTGCAGGACGGTGGCAATTGTGGGCAAGAGCCGGCCCGCGGGGGTGGCGGCCACCAGCTCGGCGCCCCCGGTTTCCTCGTCGGCACGGGTGTGGCGCACGGCCAGGAACGTGCTCATCAGTCCGGCCAGCAGGGCCAGGAAGGCATAGACCAGGAAGAACGTGAAGGCGCCCTGGTCAGCGCCGCGGGGCAGGCCGCGCAGCATCAGGATGGCGGGGGTGGCGATGGCCACCTGCAAAATTTCGGCGCGGCTGGCGGCGTTGCCGTACGTCTGGGTCACGGCGGAGGCGGCGAACAGGGCGAAGGCGCCGATTCCCAGGATCCAGCTCAGCAGCTGCCAGCGGTCACGGCGCAACCGCTGGCCCCAGAGGATCATGAGGACGGCCATGTCAGCCACGTCCCCTGGCGCCCAGCAGGTGCCGGCGCGCGCCGTGCCGGTGGTCCCCGTCATCGTCCCGCGCCCCGGATTCGGCACCTGCCGCCGGGTCGCCGTAGTGCCGCAGGAACAGTTCCTCGAGCGACGGCGGCGTAATGGTCAGCCCCTGCACCGCCAGGGCGCCCAGGGCGGGCAGCACCTCCGCCACCCGGTCCGATTCCGCGCTGAACTTGACCCGGCCGGCGTCGAATGTCAGGTCATGCACGGCCCCCAGCCGTGCCAGGGAGGCTGTGTCCAGGCCATCGGCGGCGAACGAAATTTCGGTCCTGGTCAAGTGGCGCAGGGAGTCCAGCGTTCCGCCATCCACAATCCTGCCGGCGCGGATGATGCTTACCCGGTGGCACAGGACCTCCACCTCGGTCAGGATGTGGCTGGAGAGCAGCACGGTGGCGCCCCGTTCGACGACGGCGAGCAGTTCCCGGCGGAAGACCTCCTCCATGAGCGGGTCGAGGCCGCTCGTGGGCTCGTCGAGCAGGTAAAGCTCGGCGTCCGTGGCGAGGGCCGCGATCAGGGCCACCTTCTGCCGGTTGCCTTTGGAGTAGGCGCGCCCCTTCTTGGCCGGATCAAAGTCGAAGGCCTGGCACAGCCGGTCCTTGCTGCGGCGGTACGCCGCACCATCCGCTGTACCGCAGCGGAGCCGGGAGAGCAGGTCGATGGTTTCGCCGCCGGAGAGGTTGGGCCACAGCCTGACGTCGCCGGGGACATAGGCCAGGCGCCGGTGGAGTTCAACAGCCTGGGTCCAGGGGTCCATGCCAAGGACGGTGACGGAACCGGATGTTGCCTTGGCCAGGCCCAGCAGGATGCGCAGGGTGGTCGATTTCCCTGCGCCGTTGGGCCCCAGGAAGCCATGGATCTCCCCTGCCCGGACGTCAAGGTCCAGCCCGTCCAGGGCACGGACCTTGCCAAAGTTTTTATGCAAGCCCACAGTTTGGATGACAGTGTTCATGGATTAATCTTCGGAGTTTTCACAAGTTTGTGAAGGTACTAAAGTCCCAATCATGAGCACTGAAGGCCAGGCCGTCCGCTCGTCCTCGGCGCCACTGTACGCAGCGGGATTCGTCACAGCCTTCGGCGCCCACAGCATCGCGGCCGGGCTGGGCTCGCAAAGCGGAAATATTGGCTTGACGCTGCTGAACCTCGGAATCCTCCTGGCCTTGTATGACGTTGCCGAGGTGTTCCTCAAACCCGTCTTCGGTGCGCTCAGCGACCGGATCGGAACCAAACCTGTCGTCGTGGGCGGCCTGCTGGCCTTCGCCGTGCTGTCGCTGATCGGACTTGGCGCGGCCGATCCCCTGGTCCTTGCCCTGGCCCGGCTGGGACAGGGCGCTGCGGCGTCGGCCTTTTCGCCGGCGTCGTCCGCGATGGTGGCCCGGATGGCACGCGGCGGCAAGGCCGGCACCTACTTTGGCCGGTATGGCTCCTGGAAGAGCCTGGGCTACATCATCGGGCCGCCGCTGGGTGCGGGGCTGATCCTGGCGGGCGGTTTCCCGCTGTTGTTCGGCGCCCTCTCCGTCCTTGCCGCGCTCACGGCCCTGTGGGTGCTGGTGTCCGTCGCGGACCTGGAGCCGCTCCCCCGGAAGCGGTACACGGTGATGGACCTGGCCCGGCAGGTGGGCGAGCGTCGGTTCCTGGTTCCCACGCTGGTGCTGGCCGCGTCCACCGGCGCGCTGGGTGCCGCCGTCGGTTTCCTTCCGGCGCTGGCCGCCCGCCATGGCATGGACGCCTTCGCCGGCACGGCCGCGGTCAGCGTGGTGGCGCTGGGCTCGGTGCTGACCCAGCCGTGGATCGGCAGGCTGCGTGACCGGAACGCCGTCACTGACAACAGGGGGACCACCGTCGGCCTGCTGCTGATTGCCGCGGGCGTCGCCCTCGTTGCGGCTGCCCCGGGCGTGGTGACCGTTTTCGTGGCCGCGGCGTGCATCGGGACCGGGATCGGCGCCGCCACGCCGCTGGGCTTCGCGCACCTGGCGGACACCACGCCGCCGGAACGGATGGGCCGGACCATGGGCTCGGCCGAACTCGGCCGCGAACTGGGTGACGCCGGCGGCCCGCTCCTGGTGGGCGGCATCGCAACGGCCACGGCTCTGCCGTTCGGCCTGGGCGTCCTCGCCGTGCTGGTGGCGGCAGCAAGCGTTCCCCGGCTCGACCCCATTAAGCCGGATGCCACCGGCCCCTGAGCAGCCATCCAGCTTTTTGTGTCACCCTTAAGCGCGATGACTTCTTCACAGCGACTACCCACCAGGACACCCTCCCGGCCCGCTCCGGGCTCGGCGTTCCTGTTCGTGCTGTCCACTGTGGCCTGCATTGCCGGGCTGGTTGCCACGTACTACTTCTTCGTCCAGACTGCAACGGGCCAGTTCATCGATGAGTCCGCGTTGGTGGAAGCCGTGGACATCCACGGACCGGCAGGCAAGGCCGCCACCCAGTTCCTGGACTGGCTGCCCACCATCTCCCTGGTGATGGCCGCCGTCGTGGTCCTGTTCGTCACGGTGATCCGGCGGCATTGGGCGGAAGCGGGAATCGCGGTGGCGGCGTGCATCGGCGCCAACGTAGCCACGCAGGTGCTCAAGGACCTGCTGCCTGCCCGTCCGGACAAAGGCGTGCTGACCCTTGAGCTCAACTCCCTGCCGTCCGGGCACACCACGCTGGCGGCCTCCGCCGCGGCCGCCGTGTTCCTGATGGCATCCCCGCGCTGGCGCCCCATGGCCGGTTTCATTGGTGGTTCGTTTGCCATTGCCTCCGGCGCCTCCACGTTGATCAACCAGTGGCACCGGCCCGCGGACGTGGTGGCCGCCTTCCTGCTGGTGGGTGCCTTCATGATCCCTGCGGGCTGGCTGATCCTGCGCCGCGGTTCCTGGAACGAGTGGGACGGGTTCGGCCGGCACCTTGGCTCGGCCCGGATCTGGCTGACGCTTCCGGTGCTGATCGGGTTGGCCTCGGCCGGGGTGGCCGTCTATTCGCTGATCCGGATTGCGCCCAGCCCGTGGCAGGAAACCAGCACCACGAACTACTTCTGGGCCGGGATCTCGCTGATTGTGATCGCGGGGTACCTGGCTACGGTGGCAACGACGTCCTTGTTCGCGTTCGCGGCACGGCGACGGGACGCGACCGGCCCGTAAAGGGCCACCGGCGGGCGTCAGTAACCGTCGCCGGGGTCTGCCGAATCCCGGCCGATGCTCTCATCCATGGCGGCCGCCAGCTCAACTTCGTCAAGGTAGCGGGCGGCGGGCTTTCCCGTCTCCTTGGCCAGCAAATCCAAGGTGGCCAAGTGCTGGCGTGCCAGTTCGATGGCGAGCTGCTCGACGATGCGGGGCCCGTTCCGCACCACCAGATCGCTGAGGTACGCCTGGAGGCGGCCGGCCGGCTTTCCAGGAGTCCGGGCCTCGGCGGCGACGAGCCTGGTCAGGGCTGCGGCAGCGACGGCAGGTTTGTCGCCGAAGAGTTCCACTTTCGTCCCTCCATAGCCGCGGGCTGTCATGGGCGTCGCCCGGATAGGTAGCTACAATTTAGCGCCTTCCCTGGCACGCCGGTAAAGGGTCCTAGTACCTGAACGGGACACGCCGGCACCGCAGTCGGCAGGCGGCAGGCCATTTTATGTCGGAGCCTGGAGGTCCGGCCCGCAGCCGGAAACTCTTGACCGAACCTTGCGGAATTTACTCCGGGTAACTTGAGCGCCGCCGTCGATAGTTGCTAGTGCCTGGTGGCGTCTTGAAGTGGGCGCCCCCAGGCACTCCAGTATCCGGGGCCAGCCAGGCTCAGGGTTCGAGCCGCCTGCGAAGGAGGCAGAACTCGTTGCCCTCCAGGTCCTGCAGGACGTGCCACTGCTCCCGGCCGGTCTGGCCGACGTCGGCCGGCCGCGCTCCCAGTGCCAGCAATCGTTCCAGTTCGGCATCCTGGTCCCGGTCCACCGGGTTGATGTCGATGTGCAGCGGCAGCCGCCCCACGCGCGGGTTGCTGCTGGGGCTGAAGATGATGGTGGGCTGAAGGCCGCCGAAACCGGCCGCCGGCCCGATTTCGATCGAGCCCTCCTCGCGGTCCAGCTCGACGTAGCCAAGGACTCCACACCAGAACGGCGCAAGCAGTTCGGGGTCGGCGCAATTCAGGACGAGTTCACTGATTCGGGATGACATGACCGCAGTCTACCGACGCGCAAACCCCTTTTCGCGGCGCTGTCTCCCTTGCGCGTCCCACATATCGGGGGCGTCCGGGCGGCTCCGGGTCGCCACGAAAGGTCGCTGCCGCCAGGCCAGCCCGGCGGGAGGGAGCGCCGCTGCAAGGGGGGCTGCAGCGGCGCCCTCTTCCGCCGGGCTGGCGGTGGTCAGGCGCAGTAGACTTTCCTGTTTCCGGTGCCGATGTCCAGGGTGACCTTGACCGATGCGGTGGACTGCGCCCCGCTGGCAAACGTGGCAACCACCCGCACGGTTGCGGTGGCGGAACTGACCTGGGAAAAGACCACGGAATCACCCGAAACCACGAAGCTCCCGGATGTCCCGCCGGATCCGGCGAAGTCCAGGCTGGATCCGTACGTCCCGTTGGACCCGGCCGCAGAAACGGTGAACTTTGTTGGTACCTCGGACAATCCGGAATAGCTCAACTGGATGGTCTTGTTGGCGGTGTCCCCGGCGGTGCAGGCAGGGGTGGGCAGGACCGGCGTCGGCCAGGTGCCGGACGCCGTGACGGCCATACTTGCCGTCGCGCTTTGCTGCCAGAGGGCCGAGGCCGTGCCGGCGCCGGCACCCAGCAGCACTGTGAGCAAAAATGCCCCCACGGCGAACGTGGCTCCTGGAATGCTCCTCAGCCGCGGCATTCAGGCGGCCTCGGCAGCGGGGTGATCATGCTTGCGGGCCTTGCGAACGGACTTGTAGACCGTGATGGAGCCGTAGCCGATCAGTGCCACAGCCGCGATGACCGTCCACATTTCCCGGTCCGAATTGCCCAGGAAGTTGGCCACGAAACCGACATACGGGACGGCGTAGAACAGCTTGCCTTTGACCTGGATGGCCCGGATGGGCTCGGGATCGTTGGCCCCGTTGTTGTCGCCCTTGGTGATGAGCGTCTTCTCCCCGGACTGGGTGGAACCAAACCCGACAATCCGGTGCGTTTCCACGTCGGGCCGGCCCGAGTACAGCTGGAAGGTGATGACGTCGCCGTACTTGAGTTCGTTGAACGGCACCGGCTTCATCACCATGAAGGTGCCCGGCGGGTAGTGCTGCGCCATGGACTTGGTCAGTACGGTGTAGGTCTGCGATCCGGTCGCCACCGGCACCACGATCAGGACAATGGCGGCGAACAGCGCCACGAGCATCGCCGCCATGCTCAGAATGCGTCCGACGGCGGCCCAGGCGCCTTTGCGCCGGCGTGCCGGCTTTGGCTCGGCTGCCGGAGTGACGGGTTCGGTGTCTCCGCCGAGAAGGCGTTCGGTCAGGTCAGCAGCCACTGGGCACCCCGCAGAGTTGACGTGCGGTGAGTGGAAGGGAGATGGTCACTGCTTGTCCTTTCACTGTTGACGGGGCGCCGGAGGCGAGGCTGACTTGGAAGCAGAAGATGGTGGACCCGCCTTTGCCCACTGTGGGCGAGGCAAGGCCGCTGGCGCCGATCTGCGCGTAGCCGGTGCTGGAGCTGCATTCCGTGGAGGAAACGGCGGTCTTCGCGCTCACGATGATGTAGGAGGCCAGCGTGCCCCCGCCGGTGTTGGCCACTGTTGGCTGGCCCAAAGTGGTGGCGGTGTTGAACTGGCCGCCGGCGTTGGTGTTGTTGGTGACCACCACTCCCCCGGAGACCGGGCTCCCTGGCCCGAGCGTGCCGGCTGGAGACAATGCCAGGTTCGCCGCGGCCCCGGTGGCCAGGGTCATGTTCGTGGTGGTGCCGGAGTTGACCGCCGTCAGCGCCACATCGAACGAGGCCGCGGTCACGGTTCCGGGAGCGGCCACCGCGGACGCGTTCCAGAGGGCAAAAGTTCCCTGCACGGTGAACAGGCCCAGGACCACGGCAGCGGCGATCAATGCCGCTGCCTTTAGTGAGCGCGTGATGCGCATGTGGCTTCCTCCTGGTCCTGTTTCCTGGTACTGCCGGCCGGGTGGCCCTGGGGCCACCCGGCCACGTCAGGCTAGGAGAGGCCGGGCTGGGTGACCTGGGTCAGCTGGAAGGCCACGTTGTTGAAGTTGTAGCTCTTGGTGGTGTCCGCGCGGCCGGTGGTGGTGGACAGGAATTCGAAGGTGATGGTTGCGGTGACCGTCTGGTCCGATCCCGTTGGAACCAGGGGGTTTGCGACGGCGGTGCTGCCCACGGTGAGCGCGGGAGCACTGACCGAGACGTTGGCCGGGGTGAAGCCGTTGGTGGCGCTGATGCCGGTGGTGGTGACGTTGGCGGCCATCTTGTTGCCCACCAGGGTCACGGTCAGGTCCTGGGTGAACGTGAGCTTGTCGCCCGGGACAACCTTGTAAGCGGAGATGTCGGGAATGACGGTGCCGGTACGGTCTTTCCAGACGCCGTTGACGGCCTTGACGACGTTCAGGTCGCCGGAAACGATGGTGCCGGGAGCGGCGGTTGCTTCTGCGTTCCAGTTGGCCAGGGTGCCCCCGCCGCCCAGCAGCAGTGCGGCGCCAACGGCGATAGCGGCAGTTCCCTTGACCAGAGTGCTGTTCTTCATGGTGTCCCCTCAGACTTTGTGGTGTTCGTTTTGACTAGCTGGGAACTACTTTGCAGGGCCAAGCTCAGGAAGCGAGGGGGTAAAGAGTCAACAAATGCTCAAGGTATTTGAAATTTCAACTGCTGCTTGACCTGCGGTTATATCACTACTGCCACCCGGCAGCGGTGGCCGGCCGGTCAGGGCGGCAGTTAGGAAATCGTGTAGGAATTCATCGGCCTGCCTGTACTGCCGTAGGCCAAGTCCAGGACCAGGAGGCCCTTCCGTTCCAGGGTGCTCAGGTAGCGCTGGGCGGTTGGCCTGCTGACGCCAAGCTGCTCCGCAATTTCCGCGGCGTTGACGGGCCCGCGGGCGGCCCGGACGGCGTCGAACACTTTCTGCATGGTGGGCTGGAGGCGCGGGGCTGGAGCCGACGCCTTGATCCCTGCCAGCCGGGCCTTGTAGAGGCTGTCTATGGTTGCCTGGCTTGCCGTCGAAACGGCTTCCAGCTCCTCGCGCCACATCTTGTAGGCCTCCAGCTGCGTGCGGAGGCGGTCGAACCCGAAGGGCTTGACCAGGTAGTAGATGGCGCCGCTGGTCATCGCGGATTTGACGGTGGCCAGGTCCTGCGCGGCGGTGATCACGATGCTGTCTACCTGGGTTCCGGCTGCTTGCAGGGACCGGAGGAGGGAGAGTCCGTCCTCGTCCGGCAGGTGGATGTCCAGCAAGAGGAGGTCAGGGTTCAGACGGACGATGGCATCCCGTGCGGCCGCGGCGCTGTAGACTTGGCCGACGCACTCGAATCCGTCCACCCGCTCCACCCTGGCCGCATGGATGCCCGCAACCCGGAAATCGTCATCCACGACGAGCGTCTTAATCAACGCCTGCACTCCTGTCTTCAACCGCTGCCTGCGTCTTTGCCGGCAGCCACACCTCAAAGTTACCGCCGGGACCTGGAAACACATCCAGTGTTCCGCCTGCCCTGCGCACGATCCTGCTTACCAGGGCCAGCCCGATGCCTCGACGCATCCCTGGCCGCGGGTCCTTGGTTGAGTATCCGTCCACCATGACCTGGTCAAGCTTGTCGGCAGGGATGCCGGGCCCGTTGTCCCGGACGGCGATGAAGACGCCGTCCGCGTCATCGAACTGTACCGTCACGCGGCGGGGCCGCGGCGTAGTCGCCAGCGCGTCCACGGCGTTGTCGAGGAGGTTGCCAACGATGGTTACCAGCTCGGTGGGATCGGCCTCCGGATGTTCCAGCCTGGAGTCGGCGGTCACCTCCATCTGCACGTCTTGTTCGGCGGCGACGGCCACCTTGGCCAGCAGCAAGGCAGCCAGCTCCGGCGGGGAAATGCTGGCGCGCAGCCTTTCCCCCAGGGACCTGGACATGGTTGATACCTGCGAGACGTACTTCTTGGCCTGGTCAAGGTCCCCCATTTCCAGCAGGCCGTCAACAATGTGGAGCCGGTTCGCGTACTCATGTTCCAAGGCCCGCATGGCCTCCATCAAACCTTGGATCGAGTGAAGGTCACGCACCAGGCCTTCGATTTCGGTGCGGTCCCGAAGGGTTACCACGGACCCAATACTGCGGCCGGCGGTGGCCACCGGCATCCTATTGACAACCAGCAGGGCATCCTCGGTGAGCGCCACCTGGTCTGCACCGGGGAGCCGGCCGGCCAGCAGGTCCCGGAGGCGGCCGTGCGGCAGCAGCTCGGCAATGGGTTTCCCCAGGGCCTCCCCTTCCAGGTGGAGCAGCCGCCGGGCCTCCTCGTTGATCACCGTCACCTTGCCGGCATCGTCCAGGCCGACGACGGCCTCCCGGATTCCGTGGAGCAGGGCCTCACGTTCCTGCAGGAGGGAGGCGATCTCGGCTGGCTCCAGGTCGAACGTGACCCGCTTGATGCGCCGCGAGAGGAGCAGGGAGCCCACGATGCCCAAGGCCAGGACCAGGGCGGAGAAGCCCGTGATCAGCCAGATGTTCTGCATCTGGTTGCTCAGGACCTGGGTGTCCTCGATCCCCACCGAGACCTGGCCCACCACCGAGCCGTCTGCGCCGAAAATGGGGGCCTTGGCGTTCGCGGAGCGGCCCAGGCTTCCGGGGTCGAAACCGACATGGGTTTGGCCGTCCAGGACCGCCACCGGTTCTTCCAGCCGGTGGCCGATCAACGCTGGATCCGGGTGCGAGAACCGTATCCCCTCCCGGTCGGTGACGACGACGTAATCGGTCCCGGCGGCTGCCATGACCTGGCGGGCAATCCCGTTGATGAGGTGGCCGGGGTCCCCGGAGGCCACTGCGGAGCGGATCTCCGACATCTGCGCCGTGGTGGTCGCAATCCCGAGGGCGCGCAGCTGGTACTGCTGGTCCAGCGTCTGGTTGCTGATCATCGAGAAGAGGAAACCGCCCAAGGCCACGGTGAAGATCAGCAGCGACAGCGAGGCCAGCAGGATTTGGGCCGTCAGCGTTGTGAAAAGCCTGCCAGCCCGTGGCCTGCGCGGCGCTGATTCGTTGCTCATCGAAGCCTCGGAGGCACGGTTTTTGCATGGGGGCAGAAAATGCACAAAACGTGCACTTTTGCGGCTAAAGCACACATCTTACGGAAGTCTTTCTGGCCGGAATGATCACTTCCTAAGCTTCACACAGTTCCAGTGACCAACATCACGAACCAGAACTACATGGACAAGAGACAGCGAGGTCTTGCAATGGACAGCACCCCCACACCCAGGCCGCCCGGGCCTCCGCAGAAGGCCGCCGAAGGGGCACGGATCGAAGTGTCCGGCCTGACGAAGCGTTACCTGACGCCGAAAGGCGAAACCTTCACGGCCATCCGTGATGTGACGGTAACCGTCGAGGCCGGACAGTTCTGCTCGATCGTCGGACCCACGGGCTGCGGCAAGTCCACCACCTTGGCCCAGGTCTCCGGCCTGGAGCGGCCCAGTGCCGGTTCGGTAAGGGTGGGCGGCAACCTGGTGGAAGGCATCACCAACGGCGTGAGCTACATGTTCCAGGCGGACGCCCTGTTCCCTTGGAAGAGCGTCCTCAGCAACGTCATGATGGGGCCCATCCTGCTCGGCATGCCAAAGCGGCAGGCCACGGACCTTGCCCGGGATTGGCTGCGCCGGGTGGGCCTGGCCGGTTTCGAGGACCGGTACCCGCACCAGCTTTCGGGCGGTATGCGCAAGCGCGTGGCCATGGCGGCGGCATTGATCAATAATCCGCGGATCCTCCTCATGGACGAGCCGTTCGGAGCGCTGGATGTGCAGACGAAGGCCATCATGCAGAACGAACTGCTCAAGCTTTGGGAGGAACTGCGGCCCTCGGTCCTGTTCATCACCCACGACCTGGACGAGGCGGTGGCACTCTCGGACCGGGTGGTCATCATGACCAGCAGCCCCGGGTCCGTCAAGGACGTCTTCGACATCGACCTTCCCCGGCCCCGCGGCAATGTCCAGGAAATCCGGCACGAGGAGCGGTTCCTGGAACTCCAGGGCCGTATTTGGGAATCCCTGAAGGACGAAGTCACCCGCGCCTATGCCCTGACGGCAGGTGCGGCATGACAACCGTTGCCCACCCCGAAACCCGCAAAAGCGAGACGCCAGTGGAACCAGAAACAGCAGCGAAGAGCGCCGGCCGGATCAAAGCCCGGCGCCGCACCACGTCCATCTGGATCGGCCGGGTGGTCCTGGCCGTCGCGGTGGTGGGCGGCTGGCAGTGGTTCACCACGGAAGGATGGGTTGACAAATTCTTCTTCGGCCAGCCCTCTGAAATCTGGGACAGCCTGGTCAAGCTCTTCACGGAAGGGACGGCGTTCGGCACCATCTGGGAGAACCTGGGGGTCACCGCCCAGGAGGCGTTCTTTGGTTTCCTGCTGGGAACCTTCGTCGGCGTGATCCTCGGCATCCTCCTGGGGTCCAACAAGTACCTGTCGGCCGTCGTCGGGCCCTACATCCGGATCGTGAATTCGATTCCGCGCATCGTGCTCGGCTCGATCTTCATCGTGGCGTTCGGGCTCGGGGTCTTCCCGAAAATCCTGCTCGCAGCCGTGCTGGTCTTCTTCGTGGTGTTCTTCAACGCTTTCCAAGGCGTCCGTGAGGTGGACCAGAACCTGGTGGCGAATGTGCGGGTGCTCGGCGCTTCGCCGTACCAGGTGGCGATGCACGTGACCATTCCCTCTGCGATGACGTGGATCATCGCCAGCCTGCACACCGCCTTCGGCTTCGCCATCATCGGAGCCCTTGTGGCCGAGGTGCTCGGCGCGCAGAAAGGCATCGGCCTGATCATCAGCCAGGCACAGGGGACCTTCGATCCCAATACGGTCTTCGCCTGCATGGTGATCATCGCCGTCGTCACTCTCTTTGCCGAATCCCTGATCAACCTCCTCGAACACAGGCTCCTCAAATGGCGCCCGCCGAACCGTTCCGAGGCCCAGGCCATCTGACCCCGGACCCAGCTTTCCAACCCGCACTACCCGTAACCCACCCCCATGTCCCGATCGGGACAAACAAAAGGATGCGTAAAACAATGATGATGAAGCGCCCTATTCTTGCCGCGGCAGCAGCCGGAGCCGTCGCCCTCAGCCTGGCGGCCTGCGGCAGCAGTTCAACCCCTGCAGCCAGCGGCAGCTCCGCCGGCGGCAGTGCGTCCGCCGGAACCGGTTCCATGCCCACTGTGAAGATGATGGTGGGCGGCATCGACAAGCAGATCTACCTCCCGTACCAACTGGCCCAGCAGCTGGGCTACTACGAGAAGTACGGGGTCAAGATGGAACTCTCCACCGAGCAGCAGGGCGGCGTCGGTGCGGAGGAGGCCATGGCGTCCGGGCAGGTGGACATGGCCGGCGCGTGGTACATCCACACCGTGGACTTCCAGGCCAAAGGCAAGAAGGTCACCAACCTCATCCAGCTCTCCGGCGCCCCCGGCGAGCGCATCATGTGCAGCCCCAAGGCAAACGTCCACTCCGGAGCCGACCTCAAGGGCAAGACTGTCGGTGTCACGGACCTCGGCTCCGGTACCGACGAACTCACCCAGTTCATTGCGTCCAAGGCCGGCCTGTCCAAGAGCGACTACCAGACCATCGCCGTCGGTGCCGGCGCCACCGCCATCGCCGCCATCCAGCGCGGGTCCGCCGACTGCGTCATGACCACCCAGCCAACAGTGGGCGCCCTCGAGGCCAAGAACCTTGCGGTTCCCGCCATTGACCTGGCTACGGCGGATGGTGCCAAGGCGGCCCTCGGCAGTTCGCTGCCGTCCGCAGGCCTGCTCGCCCAGGCGGACTGGGTCAACAGCCACCAGGATGAAGCCCAGAAAGTGGTGGATGCGCTGGTGGACACCATGCACTGGATCAGCACCCACTCCGCCCAGGAGATCGCGGACAAGCTGCCGCCGGCCTTCGTCCAGAACAGCACCATCAGCAAGGACGACTACGTCAAGGCATTGGACCAGGACAAGGGCCAGTTCCTCCCTGACGGCATCATGCCCGCCGGCGGCCCCAAGACAGTCTTTGACGAGGAGAAGACCATCGGGGTTGATACCTCCAAGGTCAACATGGCGGATACGTTCGACCAGAAGTATGCCCAGGCGGCGCTGAAGCTTGAGGGCTACACCGCCACCACCACCCCGGCCGGCTCCGACGGGTGATACCGTCCGGGACACAGTAGTTACGCTCCTCCGGAAGGCCGACAAGGCTTTCCGGAGGAGCGTTTCACTTATAGGCGCAACCCCGGCTCAGGACCGGTCCAGCAGCAGCCGGCACCAGGCATCGCCCAACCACACGGCGAACCGTTCCGGATCCCAGCCGCGCTGGCCCACCAGCAGCCCCCAGTACTCCGGCCCGTTCATGCTCCATACAGCGTCGGCGAGTTCCGCGGCCGGCAGGTCGGTGCGGAGCTCCCCTGTCGTGGCGAGGTCCGCGATGAATTGGCGCATGTTGGCCGCGCGCCGGTCCGAGATCTCCCGCCAGAGCGCGCCGCAGTCCGGATCGGTGCCGGCCGCATCACGGAGCGCCTCGTACACCGGCGCCAGCCGGGGCTGGATGTGTGCCAGGGCCTGGGCGTACAGGGAGATCTTCTCGGCCGCCCGCGTCGCCTCGCGTATGCGGATCACGTAGTCCCGGCGCTCGGCCGGGACGGCCTGGCCGGTCCCCGAGATCGCCGTCTCCACCACCCCGCGCAGGAGGTCCGGCTTCCGCCCGATCGTGGCGTAGATCGTGTCGACGGCGACACCCGCCCGCCGGGCGATGGCCGCAACGGTGGCGGACCGGTACCCCTCGCCGACGAACAGGTCCCGGGCAGCGGAGAGCACCGCGTCCCGGGTTGCCGCCGCCTGTTCCCTCCGCAATGGGGAGTTGTAGCGGCGTGCCTGGGCATTGACTTCACTCATCGCCGGGCCTAGCCTTAATTCATCCGAACATCTTTCGGATGAATTGTAGCAGGAAGCCCGGGACCGCAGCGGAGCGGCACGGACGGAAGGGCAGGACACCGTGTCGGAGCACTTCACCACCGTGGTCATCGGCGGCGGCCAGGCAGGCCTGGCCATGGGCTACCACCTTGCCCGCCTCAACCGGCCGTTTGTGATCCTGGATGAACAATCGGCAGCCGGTGACAGCTGGCGCGCCCGCTGGGACTCCCTCAGGCTCTTTACCCCGGCCCGGTACGACGCCCTGCCAGGCAGCCGGTTCCCCGCACCGCAATGGTCCTTCCCCTCCCGCGAAGAGTTCGCCGATTACCTGGACCGCTATGGTGAAGAGTTCAGGTTGCCGGTCCGGCACAATGTCCGGGTCACCGGCCTCCGCCACGACAGCCACGCCTTCGTCATCGACGCCGGCGGCCGGCGGTTCGAAGCCGACAACGTGGTGGTCGCCTCCGGCTGGGACCGGAAACCCCGGATTCCCGCCTTCGCCGGGCAGCTCAGCCAGGCCATCCGGCAGCTCACAGCCGGGAGCTACCGGAGCCCCCGTGACCTCGCGCCGGGACCGGTCCTGGTGGTCGGCGCCGGCAATTCAGGCGCGGACATCGCCCTGGAACTTGCTTCCACCCGCACCACTTACCTGTCCGGCCGCCATCCGGGCGAAATCCCCTGGCGCGTCGACGCCGCCGCCGCCCGCCCGCTGACGCTGGCCGTCTTCTTCGCCTTCTCCCATATCCTCACGCTCGGCACGCCCGCCGGCCGGAAGGCCCGGCCCCGGGTCCTCTCGCACAGCGGGCCACTGGTCAGGGTGAAGAACCGGGACCTGGTCCGCGCCGGCGTCGTACGCGTTGCCAGGACGGAAGGCACCAAAGACGGCCTTCCGCTGTTGGCTGGCGGGAGGACACTGGAAGTGGCCAACGTCATCTGGTGTACCGGATTCACTCCGGACCTGGACTGGATCCACCTGCCCGTGATGGGCGCGGACGGCCAGCCTGCCCAAGACCGGGGCGTGGCCGCCAGCCAGCGCGGACTCTACTTCCTCGGCGCCACCTTCCAGCATTCGCTCGCCTCCTCCATGGTCCACGGCGTGGGCCGCGACGCGGAATTCATCGCCGGCAGGATCGCGGCAGCCGCGGCACCGGCGGCAGCCGCGGGATCATCAACTGCAGCACCGGATGCGGTCAGGCCGGAAGGCTCAACTGCTCCACAATGATCCTCGCGGTCCCGGGGTCGCCAAGGATCCGGAAGTGCCCGGCCACCGGCAACTCGATATTGGTGGCGCCGGGGAGCACGCTGCCCTCCGGGATGTGCGGGTCGAACGGGCCGTACAGGGACGTGATGCGGCTGTTGATGGTCTGCTCGCGCGCCATCTGCAGGGTTAACGCGTTGCGCGGTGAGAAGATCCGCAGGCTGGGCAGCAGCATGTACCGGGCGTAGCGGGAACCGGAGAATGGTGCGCACACGGCGATCATCCGGTCGATCCGGTGCTCGGGATCCAGGGACAGCATGGTGTATTTGCCGATCAGCCCGCCTTTGCTGTGGGCCACCAGGATGGCGTTGTGCAGGCCCGCCTCCTCCAGGTGCTGGGCCACCAGCCTGGCGGCGTCCGGGACCTTGAGTTTGTTGCGCTGCAGCACAGTGACCACGTGAACGGGATGCCCGGCATCATGGATGGCCCGGATGAGCGGCATCATGAACTGCCAGTTTTCATAGACGCCGGGGATGATCACCACGGGCTGCAGGGTGCCGGTCCGGAAGGAGGCCGGCTGCACGCGGGAGAGGAACCCCCTGACCTGCCAGCCGGTGGCATAGGCATAATCCTGGGCCCACCACACGGCTTTGTGCAGGGGGCTGATGCGGGCGCTCACGCCGGGGTCGGTCATGTGTCGAGAATAGCCTGCCGGCGTCAGTAGTTCCGGCGATGCTTGAGGCGGGGAAGGACGACGCCGAACACGGCCGCCGCCGCGAACCCCAGGATGCCCGTGGCTGAGATCCCCGGCCCCAGGGAGGCCAGTGCCGTCACCCCGGAGAGGAGCACCGGGCCCCCGGTGGACCCGGCGTCCGCCATGAACCGCCAGAGTCCCAGGAACTGGCCGCGGCCGCGATCCGGCGAGAAGTCCGCTCCCAGGGTCATCACCAGCCCGGAGCTGATGCCGTTGCCGAAGCCGATCAGCAGCGCAGCCAGCAGCAGTCCCGTGAAGGATCCGGTGAGCGGGATCAACAGCAGTGCGGTTCCCATGAGCAACGTGGACGGGATGGCCACCCATTGCCGGCCTTTGCGGTCCATCAGTTTGCCGGCGGGATAGAACACCAGCATGTCGATCGCACCGGAGAGGCCGTAGATCAGGGACGCGGAGGTGGCGTCCATGCCCAGATGGTCGGCCCAGAGCGGGATCACCACCTGCCGGGAGGACCGCAACGCACTGAGCAGCAGGATGCCCACGCCCAGCGAGAGGAATACGCCGGCGTGCGAAACCGCGACGCTCCGGAGCGTGGGCTGGGCGGCGCCGTCCCCGCCCGGCGGGGCGTCCGGCACGGCCAGGTCCGGGATGGTGAGGGACAGCAGGGCTGCCGCGGCCATGGCCACCACGCCCACCCAGTACGCGCCGGCGATGCCGAAGAACTGCATCACGGCCGCGCCCGCAAAGGGGCCGATGAACACTCCGATACGGTTCACCCCGCCCAAGGTGGACAGTGCCCTGGCACGGAACGCCACGGGCACGGCCTCGGTGAGGTATTTCTGCCGGGCCAGGCCGAACACCGCACCGGACATCCCGACGACGGTCATCGCCACGGCCAGCAGCCAGAGTCCGTTCGGGGCCAGCGCGGAGGTGGCGGCGGCGGCGAGGGCCAGGCCGGCGGCGACGGCGGCGCCCACGATGGACCAACGCTCTCCGAAGCGCAGGGTCACCAGGGACGCGGGAAGGTTGAAGAACCAGGAGCCCAGGCCGATGAGGGTCACGATGAGGGCTGCCACGGCCACTGATGCGCCCAGCTCGCGGGCCGACAATGCCACCACCGGGAGGATGGCACCCTGGCCGATTCCGAAGAGCAGCGTGGGACCGAACGCGGCGACCGCAATACTGCGCAGGTTGAAGGGCTGGGCGTCATCCGGGGAAGTCATCAGATTTATCCTATGGCCGCCGCCAACGCATCAGGGCCGTGACGCGAAGGACGGGGTGTGGCAGCGCCCCCGGCCCCTAACGTTTCCTGGGCCGGGGCTCGATGCCCGCCAACGCCCGGACCAGGTTGACCAGCTCCGCCACAGCCCCAATGACCGAGCCCGCCATGGCGATCACCAGGAGCACCCGCACCAGCACCGGCCAGCCGGTCCAGCCGCCCGTGAAGTCGAAGGGGAAGACCTCCCAGACGCGGACGGTGGCGGCCAGGCCGAAGCCCAGCGCCACCAGGTTTCCCACGGCCCAAAGGGCCCGGGCACGGATCAGGACGCAGACCACGCCCACCACGATGCCGGCGATCAGGGACGCGTTGATGAGGTCAAGGACGCGGACCATGCCGGAGGTGAGGAAGGGCAGCACCTGCCACCCGGGCCAGATGTTGATCCCGTACAGGAGCAGGGCATTGACCACTGCGGAGCCAACGTTGCCGCTCCCGCCGGTGGAAGTCCGGTCCGCCATGGCACCACCCTCCCCCGGCCCCACCGCATGCCGAAAGTGCCGAAGGTCCCCCCACCGGCGTGCGTCCCGGCGGTAAAAATACAGGGGTCACAAAAGGGCCGGCGAGGAGTAGCGTTCGCCTTATGGGGCGCTGATTCGTGCCCACCGCCAAGGGGAGGTCATTTCATGGGTGAAGTGTGGGTTCGCACTCTGGGCAACGGGTTGGTCCGGGCAGACCGGGTCACCGAGATTGCGTCCACCCGGGGGTCCTTGCACGAGGACCGCGGGTATTCACTGAAGGTCATTGTGGACGGCAAGGGCCACGTGCTGATTGACGACGCCGGCCTGCAGGGTTCCCTGCAGGAGCGCCTGGAGTATGCCCGGCACATGGAGGATGCCCTGCTGCTCGCCATCGACGAGGCTCGCGAGAACGACGCGTCGATGGTGATCTCCTACGAGCCCGAACGCGAGCGCTGGTCTGCCGCTCCGGTCTCTGTATTAACGGGCAGGCTCCCCGAAGTGGTCTGACCCCGGGGGCCCGCCGCCGGACTGCCTCAGTTGTGCGTCGGTTCCTCCACCAGCGCGGTCGCGATGCTGGCTGCGTCCTCCAAGGCTGCCAGGAAGCGTTCCGCGTCCAGGGCAGCCGCGCAGCCGGTGCCGGCCGCAGTGATGGCCTGCCGGTACCGGTGGTCAACGGCATCGCCGCAGGCGAAGACTCCGGCGAGGTTGGTGCAGGTGGTGGGGGCATCCACTTTGATGTAGCCCTCCTCGTCCAGATCCACTTGGCCGGCCACGAGTTCGGTCCGCGGCAGGTGCCCGATGGCCACGAAGATGCCGGTGGCGTCCTGGTGCCGGGTTTCGCCGGTGCGGGTATCCGTGAGGGTCACGCCGGTGACCTTGCCGTCGCCGTGGATGGCGCTGACCGCGGAGTTCCAGGCGAACCGGATCTTGGGGTTGTCCTTGGCCCGCTGCGCCATGATGCGGGAGGCCCGCAGTTCGCCCTTGCGGACCACCACAGTGACGGTCTTGCCGAAGCGGGTCAAGAAAGTTGCTTCCTCCATGGCGGAGTCGCCGCCGCCCACGACGATGATGTCCTGGTCGCGGAAGAAGAACCCGTCGCAGGTGGCGCACCAGGAGACGCCGTGGCCGCTGAACTTCTTCTCCTCCGGCAGGCCGAGTTCCTTATAGGCGGAGCCGGTGGCGAGGATGACCGCCTGCGCCTCGTACGTCTCCCCGCCGCCGGTGACCACGCGCTTGACGGGGCCTTTGAGCTCAACGGAGGTGGCGTCGTCGTACTCGATACGGGCGCCGAACTTTTCCGCCTGCTGCTGCAGGCCGTCCATCAGCTCCGGGCCCTGGATGCCGCCCGGGAAACCGGGGAAATTCTCCACTTCGGTGGTGTTCATCAGGGCACCGCCGGCCGTGACGGAGCCGGCCAGGACCAGCGGGTTCAGTCCGGCGCGGGCGGCGTAGATGGCGGCGGTGTAGCCGGACGGGCCGGAACCGATAATGATCAGCTGTTCTTTGCTCATGGGATGTCCTTCGGAGGCGGTGCTACTGGGCGTGCCTTGATCACATCACGGATCAGAGCGGGAGGGCCAACGTTCGCTTCGATGTCATAAAGGCCGCGGTGTTGCGCACATCACATTCTGTCCCTACTCTGGTTGAGGCTTAAGCAAACAGGCCATGCAAGAAGCTGCAGCGTCGCAGCCAATGCCGGGGAAGGCTTTACAACGTGAATTCGAAGCTTAATATCGTGGTCCGGATTGACCTGGACCACAGCAAGGCCCAGGTGATTGCAAAGGGGCATATCACCATCCACAGCATTAACGCACTCTATGTCGTGGCCAAGCGTGCCAACTCCCTCAAAGGGGGCCTGGACCTGGAGCTTGATATCTCCAGCGCCTGGGTGGACGAGGATGCGCTGGAAATGCTCCGTTCCGCAGCCCGGTCCAGGCACCTGCCGGCCAAGATCGATCCCGGCCAGGCACCCTGCACCATCAGCGTGCTGGCTGACCGGCGGCATCGTTCCGCGACGCCTGCCCGCCAGGCCGCATAGCCCGTCCCGGCCGCTCGCCGCGCCCCCTGATCGGGCCAGAGCCGGCCGGCCACATTTTCCTCTCCCGCTTTAACCAACGAAGTGCAGCTGCACCCGAACAGACGGGTGGCTGCACTTCGTGACGTCATGGCTTTCTTCCGGGAGTTTCGGGTCGAACAGCTCCTGGACCTACAACAGCCGGTCGCTGCCGGCGAGGAACTCCCGGAGTTCCATCTGGGTCAGGCCCGCCGCGTCGCTCAGGGCGTCCGGCGCGGCACCCAGCCGGGAGGCGCCGCGCACGGCGTTGGCAAACCCCTCCTGCGCGGCATCCAGCTCCCACTGGATGCTTTCCACCCGCGCGGAGGCCAGCCGGACCGCTTCCAGTGGATCTCCGGCAGGTTCGCTATCCAGCCTGTACCCGCAGGCACATGACCATTCGGAGGAGCCGAGCTCAAGTGGAGCCCAGCCGAGGGAAGCAATGGGGACCGGGGAGGCCGTCATTTCCACGCCGCAATGCATGGGGGCCGCGGGTGCCGTGATGTCCAGCGCCACGCTTTCCGCGGGCCGGGCGGGAGTCTCGGTGTCTATCGTCACCGGGATCGAGTGCCCGGCCGCCTGAGGTTCAAGTACTGCAGTCATTCGATCCACCATCCGATAGTTCACTAACAATGTAGCTAGTCTAACTAGGATTACTTCGTTGTCTACCGGGATCCAATGTGCGGAGCCATGTTGACGGCGTCCACCGCCTCGCGCATGCGCATCAGGAAGTGCATCACCGCTTTGATTTCCTCCGGCGACAGGGACTCGGCGGCCTCGAGCATGCGCTTATGCATTTGGTTGAGGTTATGCCGGACTTCCTCGTCGGCTCCGGGTGCGGGCCGGAGAATGATGGCGCGGCGGTCCGACGGGTGGCGTTCACGCGTTACATGGCCGCTGGCAACCAGCCGGTCCACGAGCGTGGTCATGGAGGCCGAGGTGATTCCCAGCCGGCCTGCCAGTTCCGTGGGGCGTACGCCCACGCCGGCGGCTTCTGCGTCAATGAGGTACCGCAGGGCCAGGAGATCGGTCTCCCCCATGGCGGGCGACGAGCGGGTGCGCCGGCGCATGGCGGTTTCGGATGTGCGGAACTCCCGGAGGGCGTTGATCACATCAACGGCCCTGGGCTCTGTGTCTTCCAGGGTGGGGTACGAGTAGCCTTCGCTTGCACCATGCGGGTTCATGCGAATTCCTTCGATATCCTACTTGCTTGGCTGTCTAACGAATCTATCGTAGCCCATCCGCCGGCCCGGCCCCCGAAGAGCCCGGGCAAGTACCTGCGCCGGCCGCCGGAAAAAGTAGAGTACCGGCTACTCGTGCACGCGCCCTGGCCACCCAATAAATTGCAGGGAAACCTGCGGCGGCCGATGCCACTGGGTACGACTTGAATGGGGGTGCGGGGTGGCGGTTGGCCCGGCACATAACAGGGGACCCGAACGGCAAGGGTTCCTGCTGGACCTGATAACAGGTACCGAGGACGACGCCGGCTCCCTGCAGACGCTCGCCGACGCAGGGGCCAGGTGGCTCAGTACGACGGCCGGCTCAACGATCGAGTGCGGCGCCGTGCTGCACAGGCAGCGAACCTACGCCGCCGGTGCCGGCAGCACACCGGGAGCAGCCCGCTTCGCGGCGGCCGAGGAGGAACACGGAGACGGGCCCACGGCGCTGGGCGTGGCGTTGTCAGCGCCCGTGGTGGTCAACCCCACGGGCTCCGCCGCGCGCTGGCAGGCGTACCGTCACCGGTTGCTGGACGGCGGATACGGAGCGGCATTGGCCCTCCCCCTCGAACTGCGGCCCGGATCGTCGGGAGCCCTGGTGTTCCTGGCCCACGGCAACTACGCCTTCATCACCCGGATCACCAACGAGGCGGCCTGGTTTGCCGGGGTGGCCTCACAGAGCCTGAAGCTGGCCTTGGACGTCCACGGCGTCATCCGCTCCGGGGACAACCTGAAGCAGGTGCTGGAGAGCAGGACCTCCATCGATGTGGCCTGCGGTGTGCTGATGGCACAAAACCGCTGTTCCTACCCCGAGGCCTTCAGCAAGCTCGCCGGGGCGTCGCGGCACCGCAACCTCAAGGTCCGCAGCGTTGCGGACAGCATCCTCAGCACCATGCCCAGCGGCGCCGCGGGCACCCGGTTTGAGCCCCAGGCGTTTGCCTGAGGACTACCGGAAGGGCAGCGGCGTACCGGTACCCGGAGGGGTTAGTGGCGCGCCCGCGCCCGGATGAGCCCGGCCGCGACGAGCCCGGCAGCTCCGAGGGAAGCCAACATGCCGCCGAGAGCCACGAAGTAATCTGTAATGGTCATTGCCCTGCGCTCCGTCCATGCCACTGAAACTGCCTGATGAGCCCAAGCTACGCGCCGAGTCTCAGCGTTTCCCGAAGGATCGCCAGCAGGTTTGGTCAAGATCTGATGAAAATCAGCTGCGGGCATCCACATAGTTCGGTTCCCCGATCTTCCCTTTGGCGGGGCGTTCCGTATTATTCATGCATGTGGACAAAACAAAGCCAGAGCTACTGCCCCACCTGCGGCAGAGCCACTAAGCACGTCACGCATTTCCGCAAGGACGACGCCGGCTCGCTGGTTGCGGAGGTCCGTTGCAGTGAGTGCCCCGAGATTGAGAGTGCCGTCGCCTGAGTCCCTTCGGCGCCTCCTCCGGCCGGCTTATGGCCTGCCGGCGTGCGGACGGACGACGACGAAGATCATCAGGGCCACTGCCTGCACCCCGGTGATGGTCACCGCCAAGGCCGGAATTGATTGTTCATAGAGCAGGCCGATGAGGAAGCTTCCCGCCAGCCAAGCAAGGCCGTAACAGGCAGTGAACATCCCGTATGCACTCCCCCGCCGGGCTGCGGGTGCCAGCCCCGCGACGCCGGCCCGCATGGTGCTTTCCTGGACCCCCATGGCCGCTCCCCACACCAGCACCCCCGCCACCGCAAGCGCTGTGTTGTTGCTGAAGCCAAGCCACGGGACTGCTGCGGCCAGCACCGGCAGGACCACGAGGACTTTCAGGCCCACCCGGTCAAAGAGCCACCCGGAGGCCAGGGCCGCGACGGCGTCAACTCCCATGGCCACCGCGTAGAGGACCGGGACCAGCGCGGGCGGAAGCAGTCCGGCCTGCACCAGGTGGAACGAAAGAAGCCCGAACGTGGCGTAGCCAAACATGGTGAGGCTGCTGAACGCGGCGTAAATCCAGTACTGCCGGGGCAACGGGGCAGCCTTGCCGGGCGGTGCGGGTGGAGCCCCAGGACGGGCATCGGCCTGCGGGGTGGCGGGTTCCGCGGGCGGCTGGCCCGGGACGGTCTCGTAGGCGGCCGGGTCCGGCACCTTGTTCTTCAGCCAGAACAGCAACAGCATGGCCGCCAGCCCGGGGATGGCCAGCAGCAGGAATCCCGGCCCGTAGCTTCCCGTCAGGGCGAGCGCCGCCCCTACCAGGAGGGGCCCCAGCAGTGCTCCCACCTGGTCCAGCGCTTCGTGCAGCGCAAAGGCCTTGCCCTGGCCCAAGGCGGAACCAGCCTCAGCCAGCATGGTGTCTTTGGCAGGGCTCCGCACGGCCTTGCCCAGCCGTTCGGCCAGGACCAGGAGGCAGGCGATCCACAGTGCATTGCTGATGCCCAGGAGCGGCACGGACAACGCCGTGAGGGCATAGCCGGAGATGGCAAGGGACCAACGCAGTGCGGGCCGGTCCGCGAGGCGCCCGAACAGCAGGCGGAGGACCAGGGCGACGGCCTCACCCGCCCCCGTGACCACGCTGACGAGGAGGGCCGAGGCACCCAGGGCGCCCAGGTAGGGCCCGGTGACGCTCCGCGCGCCCTCGTACACCATGTCCATCAGGGCACTGACGATCCCGAAGGCCACAATGAAGCGGACAGCCGTCATGGGCGTTCCCGGAACGGCCCTCCCGGCGCTACCGCTGGTATTCGTGTTCCCTCACCCGCTTCGCCGGGGCGGCAGCTTTGGCCGGGGACTTTGTGTCCGGATGTTCCGGCCGGGTCACGGCCAGGATCACCCCGATGCCGGCCAGGGAGGAGACCATGGCCGAGCCGCCGTAGGAGATGAACGGCAGCGGGACACCGATGACCGGCAGCAACCCGCTCACCATGGCGATGTTGATCACCGCCTGCCCCAGGATCCAGGTGATCACGCTGCAGGCAACGATCCGCGAGAAGGTGTCCGTGGTGCGGGCAATCGTCTTGAAGACCGTGATGGCAAGGATCGCGAACAGCCCGAGGACCAGGAGGGTGCCGGCCAGCCCAAGTTCTTCGCCCAGGATGGAGAAGATGAAGTCGTTGTGGGCTTCCGGGATCCAATTCCATTTCTGCCGGCTCTGCCCCAGGCCCACTCCGAACCAGCCGCCGGAGGCAAGCGCGTATGCGCCGTGCTGCGCCTGGTAACCCATGCCCTGGGCGTCCTCGTCCGAACCCATGCCCAGCCAGGACGAGATCCGGCCCATCCTGTTGCCGCTGGTTGCCGCGAGGACCAGGGCGGCCACAACGCAGATCAGGCCGGCCACGGAGAACACCTTCATCCGAACCCCGCCGTAGAACATGGTGGCGGCAAGGATCAACATGATGATCATGGTGGTGCCGAGGTCGTGCCCCAACGCCACGATGATCATGATCAGCCCGCCGGCGGGGCCCAGCGGTACCACCGCATGTTTCCAGTTCGCCAGCAGGGCCTGTTTCCGGTCCAGGATGGCCGCGGCCCAGACAATCAGCGCCAGCTTGGCGAACTCGGAGGGCTGGGCGGTGAATCCGCCTACACTCAGCCAGTTCCGGTTGCCGTTCACGGACATGCCCAGCGGCGTGAACACCAGGACCAGCGCTGCCAGTGACCCGATCAGCATGGGCCAGCCCAGGCGCCGGATCCGCCGCACGGGCATCCGGGCCAGAAGCAGCATGATCACCACGCCTGCAACGGTCCACATGGCCTGCTTGAGCGGGAGATCGTACGGATTGTTTCCTGCCGCCACGGATTCCACGGACGACGCCGACGCCACCTCCACGAGCCCGATCGCCGAGAGCGTGAGGACCACGGCCAAGATCAGCGGCCGGAGGCGACCCGGCGAGTCATCCTCCAGCCAGAGGGTAAATCGTCCCCATCCGGGCCGGCCAGGGCGGGCCGCGCTGCGTTGCTTTTGACCTGTATCCATCTGTCCGTTCCTCAGCCTGCACCCCGGGCTTCCTCCACGGCCGGGCCCATCTCCGGGGCGGGTACCGCCGAGAAAAAAGAGTACGCCCCCGCCGCCCGGGGACCGCACCGGCGCGGCCGGGAAACCGGCATTCTGGGGAAATTGCCAGCTTGGCCCTGTAGGGTAGCGGAAACCTGTCCCCTCCCGAAGGTCATTTCGTCGTGTTCGGTTCCAGAAAATCTCCCGGCCCGGAACAGGAAGGCTCCACTCCCGTTGCCTATCCGGGCCAAGGCGAGCTGTACGCCGCCAGTTCCCGCCACAGCAGGCCCCGCCGCCGTGCCCCGCGCTGGGTCAAGGCTGTGGTCGCCGTCGTCTCCGTGCTCCTCCTCGGCGTCCTGGCGTTCGGCGGCTACTGGGCCTGGCGCCTGCAGTCCAACATCAGCACCGCGGCGCTGACCGCCGGTGGCGAACGCACCGAAGGTGCGGTCAATGACAGCACGGACCGGATGCAGATCCTGGTGCTGGGCTCGGACACCCGGAGCGGGAACAACAGCGAGTACGGCAGCGCGGACGATTCCTCCGGCTACGGACAGTCCGACGTAATGATGCTGCTGGACATCTCGGCGGACAACAAACACGTCAACGTGGTGAGCTTTCCCCGCGACCTCCTGGTGAACATCCCGGCCTGCACGGACCCGAAGACCGGCCAGAAGTATCCCGCACAGCAGGGCGCCATGATCAACAGCGCCATGAAGCAGGCTGGAATCGGCTGCGCAGTGGACACCGTGAACAAGCTCACCGGCCTGGAGATCGACCACTTCATGATGGCCGATTTCAACGCCGTCAAGGAACTGTCCAACGCGGTGGGCGGCGTGGACGTATGTGTCAGCGACGCCGTGGACGATCCCGATTCCGGGCTGCACCTGCCCGCCGGCACCTCCCAGGTGCAGGGTGAACAGGCGCTGGCGTTCCTGCGCACCCGGCATGGTTTCGCCAACGGCGGGGACCTGGGCCGGATCAAGGCCCAGCAGGGATTCCTGGCCTCGCTGACCCGCAAACTCAAGTCCGAGGGAACACTCAGCAACCCGCAAAAGGTACTGACCATCGCTGATACGGTCACCAAGAACCTGACCGTGGATTCGGGGCTGTCCTCCGTGCCGTCGCTGCTGACCATCGCCAACCGGCTGAAGAACATCGATCCGGCGAGCGTCAACTTCATCACCACTCCCACCGTCCCGGCACCGCAGGACCCCAACAGGCTGGCCCTGGACGAGCCGGCGGCCGCCAACTTCTTCGCTGCACTGCGCAGCAATCCGGACCTGAGCCAGCCGGCCACCGCCGCCCCCACCCAGGCACCCGCGACACCCGCGGCACCCGCCTACGACAAGGCGCTGCAGCCGGTATCCGTTGCCAACGGCACCGGCGTGACGGCCCGAAGCACTGCCATCGCCGGCCTGTTGGCCGACGCCGGCTTCACCAAGGTGACCAAGCTCCAGGCCACCGTCCGCACCCAGACCATGGTCTACTACAGCGCCGGGTATGAAGACGTGGCAGCGGACGTCGCCGCACTGTTCGGCCTGCCGGCCGGCAGCGTCCAGCAGGTGGCCAACATCCAGGGCGTGCAGCTCTCTGCCGGCACCGACTTCGTGACGGGCACCAAGCCCGCCACACCGCCGTCGTCAGCTGATTCCGGGAGCGTGGTGGCGCAGACCGGAAGCGACCAGACCTGCCAGGCCACCAACACCTCCGGCTACTAGCAACCCGGGGACCGTCGCAGTCCCCAAAGTACACAGTTGCCTGAATACAGCCAGCTATGTACTTTGGGATCATGCAAACCCTCACGCAGGCTCCCGTGCTGGCCCGGTTCGGCTACGCGGTCTCAGACCCAACCCGCGCCCGTGTCCTCCTGGCGCTTTCCGGGGCAGCCTCGTACCCCTCGGACCTGGCGGACAGCCTCGGCGTGTCACGGCAGAGCATGTCCAACCACCTGGCGTGCCTGCGCGGCTGCGGCTTGGTGGTTGCTGTTCCGGACGGCCGGCGCACACGCTACGAGCTCGCGGATGCCCGGATCGGCCACGCCATCACGGACCTGATCAACGTGGTCCTGGCCGTGGACCCCACCTGCTGCGGCCCCGACGGGAACGTGGCGCGATGACAGCACTCCACATGCCCGGCACGGAACGCCGGCGGGTCCTCAGCCGCCGGATCCGGCTCTTTGCAGCGGCCACCATCACCTACAACGTCATCGAGGCCGCCGTGGCGCTGTGGGCGGGCGGGGTGGCCGACTCCTCGGCCCTGATCGGCTTCGGGCTGGACTCGGTGATCGAGGTGGCGTCCGCACTGGCGTTGTCCTGGCAGTTCTCCGCCAAGGACCCGGAGCGGCGCGAGCACCTGACGCTGCGGATCATCGCCGTGTCCTTCTTTGCCCTTGCCGCGTTCGTTGCCGTGGACGCCGTCCGCTCGCTGGCAGGCGCGGGAGAAGCGCAGCACTCGGTTCCCGGCATCGTCATCGCGGCCCTGAGCCTGGCCGTCATGCCAGTCCTGTCCTGGGCCCAGCGCCGTGCCGGCCGCGAACTCGGCTCCCGGACGGCAGTGGCCGATTCGAAGCAGACCCTGCTGTGCACCTACCTCTCCGCCGTGCTGCTGGTTGGCCTGGTCCTGAACAGCGCCTTGGGCTGGTGGTGGGCGGACGCCGGGGCAGCACTGGTCATTGCGGCAATCGCCGTCCGTGAAGGCGTCAGCGCGTGGCGCGGGGACCCCTGCTGCGCGGTTCCGCACGCGGAGCAGGACCCGGCCGGCGACGACTGCTGCGGGCCGGCTCCGCAGTCCTTGGGCATGCCCACCATGAGGAAAGGCTGACCCGTGGGCAGCGGACACAGCCACTCCCACGGCGGAGCCGACCACCACGGCCAGCGCGGAAAGCTGCTGCTGGTTTTCGGCATCACGTTTACCGTGATGCTGGCCGAGATCCTCGGAACGGTCCTGACCGGAAGCCTGGCCTTGCTGGCGGACGCCGGGCACATGTTCACCGATTCCGCGGGGCTCCTCATTGCCGTGATTGCGGCATCCCTTGCCCTGAAGCCTGCCACCCACACCCGCACCTGGGGTTACAAGCGCGCCGAAATCATCGCCGCGGCCGGGCAGGCCGCATTGCTGCTGGGCGTGGGCGGATTCGTCATTGTGGAGGGCATCCGCCGGCTGTTTGCCCCTCCCGAGGTGGGCGGCTCCCTCATGCTGTGGTTCGGCGTCATCGGCCTGGCCGGCAACGCGGTGGGGCTTGTGGTGCTCGCCTCCGGCCGTCACCACAACTTCAACATGAAGGCCGCGTTCCTCGAGGTGCTCAACGACGCCCTGGGTTCCATCGCGGTGATCGTGGCAGCACTGGTCATCGCCCTGACCGGCTGGACCCGGGCGGACGCCGTCGTGTCCCTGCTGATCGGTGCGCTGATCATCCCGCGCACCCTCAGCCTGCTCCGGGACACCGTGAACGTGCTGATGGAAAGTACTCCCCCGGGCCTGGACCTGGCCAAAGTACGGGAACACATCCTGGCCCTGCCGCACGTCATCGACGTCCACGACCTGCACGCTTCACTGGTGGCCTCGGGCGTTCCGGTGTTGTCCGCCCACGTCACCGTGCAGGATCAGTGCATGCGCGACGGGCACTCGGCAAGCATCCTGGCCGACCTGCAACGCTGCGTGGCCAAGGACTTCGACGTCAGCATCGAGCATTCCACCTTCCAGATCGAACCCGCTGCGCACCGTGACCAGGAAAGCATCCAGCACTGACGGCACAGGCCGCCTGCCGGCCGGGCCTTCGGCCGCCGCGAGCCGAGTGGCTCAGGCGGCCACCGGCTCCTTGGTGCGTTCCTGTGGTACCGGCACGACGGCGGGTTCCAGCTTTGCGTTGGCCCACTGCCGGAGCGGCCGCTCCACAAAGCGGAACGACGCGTACGCCACCAGCACGGTGAGGACCGCGGTCAACGCGATCCGGAGGGGCAAAGCCGGGATCAGCCGCATCAGCAACAGGTACACCGGCAAGTGCCAGAGGTACATCGCATACGACAGGTCGCGGCCGGGGTTGGCGAGCCACGGGTGGCTCAGGATCCGCGCCAGGAACCCTGCCGGCTCAAGCACCAAGGCTCCTATCAGCACCGCTGACAACAGGGCGAGCACCGCGGGCCCGGCAGCCCAGAAAACCGTGAACCACACGCCAGGTGTGTCTGGTTCCCGGAACAGGAACAGGGCGGCCCCCAGAGTGATGGCCGCCAGCGGGGCTCCCCAGCGGGCCACGGACACCAACCCACCGTGCAGCCGGGAGCCGGTCCGCACGGAGGTGAACAGCAGGGCCAGTGCGCAGCCAATCAGCAGCTCGTCGGCGCGGGTATCCGGGCCGTTGTAGATCCGGGCCAGCGGCTGGCCCTCGGTGACCAGCAGGATCCGGTTCAGCAGGAACGCGCCGGCCACCGCCAGCGTGGCGAAGGCGACGGTGCGGACCTTCCACAACCGGAGCATCACCAGCAGCAGGAGCGGCCACACCAGGTAGAACTGCTCCTCGACGGCCAGGGTCCAGGTGGGGCCCAGCGTTTCCCCGGCGACGGAGTCGCCGAACACGCCAAAGTGCGCCAGGTTCATCACGTAGGCCGCGGCCGGCAGGACGAAGCCCGCCTGTCCGCCCCAGCCCGAGGCCGGGAACAGGAGGCCTGCCACGAGGATCACCGCGCAGAGCGCCAGCAACGCCGGCCAGAGCCGGGCCAGGCGCTTGGCGTAGAAGATGCCCAGGTGGAGGCGGCCGGTGGTGCTCCACTCCTTCATGATCAGCAGCGTGATCACGAAGCCGCTGAGCGTGAAGAAGACGTCGACGCCGATGGATCCCCCGGGGACAAGATCGGTGGCCGTGTGAAAAAAGAACACTCCCGCCACGGCGATGGTGCGGAGCCCGTCCAGGGCATGCTTGCGCCCGGCGATGAGCCCCGTTCCGGGCAAGGCCGGGCGCTCCGCGGCTGACAAAATTCCACTGCTTGACCTAAAAACCACTAAGCAAGCATATATAACGTTTCCATAACTGCCCTGTGTGGAAGCTGGGCGGACGCTGAAAACGGGGCCCAACATCGTGGCTTGTGGCCGGCCGGCGCGCCTTCTACATTGAACACATGGTGGACCAGGACATGGCAGAAGATTTCGAGCGGCTCGTCGAACTGATCGGCGGCACGGAAGACATCAAATCCGTGTTGGACGCCATCACCACGTTTGCGGCGGCCACCATGACGGACACCACCGGCACGCCTATTGAATGCGCCGTGACCCTGCGCCGCCGCAAGCACACGGCCACCATTGGCGGCAGCAGCGATACTGCGGTGGTGCTGGACAGGATCGAACAGACACTGGGAGACGGGCCCTGCGTCGACGCGCTGGAGACCGGCGTCCCCGTCCTGCTGGGGGACGTGGACTCCGACCCCCGGTGGCCCGAGTACCGCCAGGCCCTCGCAGCCGCGGGCATCGCCAGCGCGCTGGGGGTGCCCATGAAACTGCAGGACGACGCCGGGGCCGTCCTGGATTTTTTCGCACCCGCCAGCGGGCTCTTCAGTGAGCGGGCGGTGTCCGAGGCGGTCCGGTTTGCGGACATGGCGGGCATGGCCCTGCGCCTGGCCATCCGGATAGCGTCCGCGGACCAGCGTGCCGAGCACCTGAAGGCCGCGATGGACACCAGGACCGCGATCGACGTGGCCTGCGGGATCATCATGGCGCAAAACCAGTGCAGCAAGGACCAGGCGTTTGAAGTGCTCCGCCGGGCCTCCAATACGCGGAACCAAAAGCTCAACGATCTTGCCCAGTCGCTGGTGGACCGGTTCACGGGCTCCCAGCCCACAGCCGCCTACTTCGAGGATTGAGGTTGCACGCCGGCGGCGTTCCCCGCCGGCCCGGGAGCCAGCGACGCTGCTTACTCCCGGAGTGTACGGCGTGGATGTGGCCCACCCCCGAATCATGGATTTCCCTTGGGCCACATCCGCGCCAGCTAGGGGGAGGCGGATGCACGCCCGGAAGCGGCTCGGGTATTGCGGGGAGTGCGGTCACGGATATCCTCAGACGGTGCGTTGCTGGCCGTCTGCCTGACCTTGGGCCAGCCTACAAGCACCTGCCTTCCGGCAACAACGTGCAAGCGCACAATTTTCTGTCAAGATCATGCAAGGATTCAGCGGGCTGGACCCAACCACTCCGCCATCGCTTCCGGCAGGCCCGACACCGAGTGCCCGCCGGCCCAGGCCACGTAGCCGTCCGGACGCACCAGCACTGCCGTCGGTGCAGGCACCACGCCCAGCACCGGAAGCTCCCACGCGCCGTCGTACGTCCCGGAAACCTGCCGCACCCGCCCAGTCCACGCACCCGCGTCCAGGCCGGCACCGCCCAGTTCCAGCAGCACTGGCCGCGCCTGGTGCAACAGCTCATAAACCCGCACGGATCCCCCAACGGTGGCGATATCCAGGTCGGGCATCCGGCGTCCCACGAGGGGGTGGCCCGTGCCAGGACCGTAGGCGACGTCGAGGCCGGTGACCAGTGCCGTCACCGGATCGGCGGCGCCCTCGCGGCGGAGGACCTCATCCAGCAGGTCCCGCAGCGCCTCCTGCCGGGGATCGGCCTTCTGGAACAGGGACTGCGCCATGGTGTATTTGAGCGCGCGGGCGCCTGCCGGGTGGCGTTCGGCATGGTAGGTGTCCAGCAGGTGGTCCCCGGATATTCCGCGGACCACCTGCGCTAGCTTCCAACCGAGGTTCACGGCATCCTGGAGGCCCAGGCCAATGCCCTGCCCGCCGGTCGGGGAATGGACGTGGGCGGCGTCGCCGGCCAACAGGACGCGGCCCTTCCGATAGGACTCCGCCTGCCGGGTGGCGTCGGTGAAACGCGAGAGCCAGGCAGGGCTGTGCACGCCGAAGTCCGTGCCGAACACATCGGTCAAGGCGCGGCGCAGGTCCTCCAGCGTGGGCTCTGTGGCGGGGCCCAGCTCCGCTTCGGTCACCACCACCCGGACCATGCCGTCCCCCATCGGGTACAGCCCGTGGATGCCGCGGGCATCCACTGTGCCCTGCTGCACGGGTTCGCCGGCCACCTTCACCTCCGCGATGAGGCTGCTGCGGGTGGCGTCCGGGCCGGGGAAGTTGATACCCGCCGAGCGCCGCACCACGCTGCGTCCGCCGTCGGTGCCCACCACAAACCTGGCCCGCACGGGTCCGCCGCCGGCGAGCTGGACGTCGGCGCCGTCGTCGTCCGCAACCACGCCGGTGACCTCCACGCCCCGCCGGACCTGCACGCCCAGCTCCTCTGCCCAGCCCAGCAGCAGCCGCTCGATGTGGTTCTGGAACAGGGCCAGCGTGTACGGGTGGCGCGTGGGCAGGCCGGCCAGGTCCAGCTGGGTGGCGCCAAACGTTGCCGCCTGAACGGTCTTGCCCTCGGCAAGGAACCGCTCCGCGATGCCGCGCTGGTCCAGCAGTTCAATGGTTCGCGCGTGGATTCCACCGCCGCGGGAACCGGCCAGTTCCTGGGACGGCCGCCGCTCCAGGACCAGCGCCTCCACGCCCGCCAGGCGCAATTCCGCCGCGAGCATCAACCCCGTGGGCCCGCTCCCCACTATCACCACATCATGCATGTTGTCCCCGCCCGTTCCTGCACCCGCCAGCCGGGATGCGGCACCCAGTATGCGTCAGCCCGGGGGCCTTGCGGCAAGCCCCCCGGAGCGAGGTACCTTGGAAATACAGGGAGGACTGCCCCCTCTAAAGCAGGCGTGCCGCCTTCTCCAGGTTGGGGGTCCCTGAGAAGGCGGCACTGCGTCCAAAGTACTTGCCGGCGCCTGCGGCACAGCCCGCCAGCTGCTCTTTCGATCGAAACTTTAACAATTCCTTTACGCCGTGCGGAACGGCCCGCCCCCAGGACGCGCGTGCGTCATCGGCCGGTGGGCACGCCGTTTACGCCGAATTCACCCGCCTTTACACCTGTCAAGACTGTTTGCGCCACACCGGTCCTCCGTACGCTGTGGCGTAGGCCGCACAGCGGCCATGGACGCCACACAGCGCCGTTCCGGTGCTGAACACAGGGCATAGCCCCGACTTTGCATGGCGAACGGTCTCCTCCCCGTCTTGGTGGTGCGCCAACCACATTGCTCAATTCAGGCAAAAATGGAGAAACCAAAAATGAGGAAAATACTAGTGCGCCTGCTTCTGGCGACGCTCTTGGCAGCGATGGCGCTGCTGGCTCCACAAGCGGTCCAGGCCGCCCCGCCGGTCCCGGCGTATCCTGCGTGCCCCGGTTTTGACGTCACGCTCAGTTCGACCGGTGGGACACAGGACGTCCGCATGACACGAATCAAGGACGGAATCATCTACACCGTCGTCGCCGGCCGTGGAACAACCATCACGGTGACCAATGCCGAATCCGGAAAGTCAGTAACGTTCGGCACGAAGGGTTCGGTCACCAGGAGCGCCACGGACATCGCCACCGGCGACATTACGTGGTCGCTGTCCGGCGCAAACCTGGTCCTGTTGTTCGACAAGGTTGACCTCGGCGGACCGTCCACCATCCTGTACACCGGTGTGGTCAAGTACACCACTGACAGCAACTACACCCTGACCCAGCCCTTCCAGCAGCAGTCAGGCACGCAGCGGAACATCTGCGCTGAGCTGGGCTAGGCGGACACTCGTCCGGGCGGCGGCATAAACTCCGCTGCCCGGGCGAACTTTTTTAGAGCGTTGTCGATCCGGGCTTCCCCCGCGCGTCGTATGGGTAGGGGCTCCAACAGTGGGCTCTTATTGACAAGCGAAGGGAGTTCAAAATGTCCAAGTATCTGATCCTGATTTACCAGGACGAAGCGGTGACCAGGCAGGCCGAAGGCGAGTCGATCAGCGCCAACTACCAGGAGTTCATGGAACGCCGCGGAGCGTCCCTGATCAGCGGCGCCGCCCTCCACCCGTCCTCCACGGCGACATCCATCCGGCGCGACGGGGCCGGCGGGTTCGTGGTGACGGACGGCCCGTTCGCCGAGTCGAAGGAGACCCTGGGCGGTTACTACCTGGTGGAGGCGGCCGACCTCGACGAGGCGCTGCAGATCGGCAAGGAGGTTCCCGCCGGCGTCGGGGTTGAGGTGTGGCCGGTCCGGGTGGTCAGCTGATGGCGCGGGCCGCCGGCTCGGCGGTTGCTGCCGCGGTTGCCGATGCGCACCGCCGGGAGTGGGCGTTCGTGCTGGCGGCCACGGTGCGGGTTGCCGGGGGCATCGACGCCGCCGAGGAAGCCGTCCAGGACGCCTACGCCAGCGCCTTGTCCACCTGGGGCGGGACCGGTATCCCGAGCAATCCCGGGGCTTGGCTGACGGTGACGGCACGACGACGGGCCTTGGATATGCGGCGCCGTGCGGCAACCGCGCAACGGGCTTTGCCGAAGCTCTTTGGCCGTGAGGACGACGACGGCATGTTCCCGGAGGGGGACGATATTCCGGATGAACGGCTGAGGTTGATCTTTACCTGTTGCCACCCGGCCCTGCCCTTTGAGGCAAGGGTGGCCCTGACACTGCGGCTGCTCTGCGGACTGTCCACTGCAGAGGTGGCGCGGGCGTTCCTGGTCCCGGAGGCCACCATGGCGGCACGCATCACCAGGGCGAAGAAGAAGATCACGGCCGCAAACATCCCTTACCGGGTGCCGTCGGCGGACGAACTGCACGAGCGCGTGGACGGGGTGCTGTCGGTGGTGTACCTCGTGTACACCACCGGGCACACGGCGCCGTCAGGAGCTGACCTGATGCGCCGGGACCTTGCCGAGCGCGGTGTGGAGCTTGCCCGGCTGCTGCGTGAACTGTTTCCTTCCGACCCCGATGTGGCCGGGCTCCTGGCCCTGGTCCTGCTGACCGAAGCGCGCCGTGATGCCCGGGTGGACGGGAATCGGGACCCTGTCTTGTTGGAGGACCAGGACCGGTCCAAATGGGACCGGCACGCCGTCACGGAAGGAGTGGCGCTCCTGCGCGAGGCCCTGGTGTCGCGGCCACCGGGCCGCTTTGCCCTCATGGCGGCGATCGCCGCCGTCCACGACGAGAGCGGGTCCTGGTCCGGCACCGACTGGCAGGAGATCCTTGGCCTTTACGACCTGCTGATGGAGTGGTGGCCCTCCCCCGTGGTCCGGCTCAACCGGGCCATCGCCCTGGGCTTCGCCGTGGGGCCGTCCGAGGGGCTGGCCGAACTCGATGCGCTTGGTGCCGAGCCGCAGCTTGCCAGGTACCCGTACCTGGCTGCGGCGCGCGGTGACTTCCTGGTCCGGCTGGGCCGGCCGGATGAGGCGCGGGTGGCGTTCGAGGAGGCATTGATCCTGACGGACAACGAAGCCGAGCAGCGTTTCCTCCGTGCCCGCCTGTCCGGCCTGGCCGGCTGACACCGCCGGTTGCCGGTTCGCCGTGGCCCGCGGCAAAGGGAAAGCCCCTCCTAGGAGGGGCTTTCAACGTAGTGGTTGTCACTTGGCTTCCGATAGTGGTCGGTGTTGATGCACTCCCCCTTCCCGGACGCCCCCGGGCGCCCATCCGGACTATGACCTAAATCACTTTAGTGACCTCCGGCTAGGGCGTAAAGACCCTAATCGAAAAAAGGCACGGCGTTCGACGGCGGGGCGCGGCCGGCGTCTGACATCGCAGCGACCGGTGCCCAAGCCAGCGACCGGGCATTATGCTTCTGACGGAGGGCAGAACTGTGAACAAAAACCGGCTTGAGGCGTTCAGCGATGGCGTGCTGGCAATCATCATCACCATCATGGTGCTGGAGCTGCGAGTACCTGAGGAGCCCACCTGGCATGGCGTCGCCGGGGTGCTGCCCACCTTGCTCAGCTACCTGCTCAGCTTCGTCTATGTGGGGATCTACTGGAACAACCACCACCACCTGATCCAGATTGCGGACCGCGTCAACGGTGCCATCCTCTGGGCCAACCTGCACCTGCTGTTCTGGCTCTCCCTGTTCCCCTTCACCACCCGGTGGATGGATGAGTCCGGGTTCGTAGAGGTGCCGGTGCTGGTCTACGGCATCAACCTTCTCGCCGCAGCCATCGCTTTCTACATCCTGGAGCAGGCACTCATCCGCGAACAGGGCAAAACCGGGGCCGTCGCCCAGGCCCTGGGGCGCGACTGGAAAGGCAAGGCCTCGCCACTGATCTACCTCGTCGGCATAGCCCTGACCCTCGCCCAGCCGCTCCTGGGTATCGCCGTGTACACGGTGGTGGCGCTGATCTGGCTGGTCCCGGACCGCCGCGTGGAGCACTTCGTGTACCGCGCCCACCAGCCCGGCGACGCCAACGGCCAGGACCTCCCCGGCCACACCACGCCCTAGGCTTCCTTTCGGCGGGACCTATTCCTCTGGTCCGGGACCATCCCCGGAGATGCACTGGTACCAGCAGGTGCCAGTGCATCCCGCCCGAAAGGAAACGCAGAATGGCCAAGGACACCGCGCTGGCCGCCGAGGGGACTCCCGAAGCAGCCCCGGGGTCACGGTGGGAAGCCGTGGCAACGTGACAGCCACGAAACACAATCCGTCCGCCGTGGCAGCAATCAAGGCAGTCCACACTCTCGCGTGGCTGTCGATTGAGCTGTGCGTCGTCTACGTGCTCGTCACCGGCTTGGCCGGGCGGACCGACAAGCGCGTCGGCATGGCGGCGGCAGTGGTCACCGCCGAAACCCTGGTATTTGCCGCCAACGGATTCCATTGCCCCCTCACCGGCCTCGCGAAACGGTACGGCGCCGAAACCGGCTCGGTCACGGACATCTACCTGCCAAAATGGTTCGCCCACAACCTTCCGGCCATCCACACTCCCCTGCTGGTGCTGATGGCCTACCTCCACATAAGGAACATCCGCCGAGGGCTGGCCGGCTAAGGGCCAACCTACCGGCGGCGCTCGTCGAACGTGGAGGAGCTCAGATGTCCGCCAGCAAGGACGTGGGGTTTTCGATGGCGTCCGCCACGAAGCGGAGGAAGCCGCCGGCGGTGCCACCGTCGCACACCCGGTGGTCGAAGGTGAGGGTGAGCTCGGTGACCTTGCGGACAGCGAGCTCACCGTTGACCACCCAGGGCTTGTCGATGATGCGGCCCACGCCGAGGATGCCCACCTCCGGGTGGTTGATGATGGCAGCGGATCCGTCCACGCCGAATACGCCGTAGTTGTTCAGGGTGAAGGTGCCGCTGCCGAGTTCGGCGGGTGTCGCCTTGCCGTCCCGGGCCACCTGCGTGAGGCGGCGGATTTCCGCGTCCAGTTCCCGGGCGCTGAGTTTCTCGGCGCCGCGGACGGAAGGCACCACGAGGCCGCGTTCGGTCTGGGCCGCGAAGCCGAGGTTGATCCCGTCGAACGAGACGATCTCCTGCGAGCCGTCCTCCGCTGTTTCGATCCGCGTGTTCAGTTCCGGGTACTTCTTCAGCCCGGCGGTGACGAACCGGGCGATGAAGGCGAGCAGGCCCGGAGCTTCCCCACCCTTGGCTTTGAGTCCTTCCCGCAGCTCCATCAACGCCGTGGCATCCACATCCACCCACACGGTCGCTTCCGGGATTTCCGAGCGGCTGCGCGCCATGTTTGCGGCCACTGCCTTCCGGACACCGCGGACAGGAGTGCGGGCGGAGACGGCAAGACCCGTGCGGGGGTCTGCGGTTTTGGTTTCGACAGGCTCAACCGCCGGGGTGCGCCTGGTTTCCGCCGGCTCGACCGCCGGGGTGGAGATGGCCGCTTCGACGTCGCGGCGCATGATGAGGCCACTGTCGCCGGAGCCTTGGAGGCCGCCGAGATCGACGCCGTGCTCCCGGGCCATGCGCCGGACCAGCGGTGAAATCACCGCGCCGAGCCTGCCGGGGACGCGGGTGCGCAGGAGGCTGAGGTCGTCCTCGGTGGTGTTGACAGGCTTGGTTTCGACAGGCTCAACCACCGAGAGCGCGGCTTTGGGAGCACGGGTGCGCCGGGCAACGCCGTGACCGCCGGGAGTGCCATAACCGATCAACACATTCCCCGACCCGGCCTTCTCCTCTTCCCGGTAAGTCTCGGCTGCCGCCTTCTGAGGCAGCTGGCGCGGATGATGCCGCCCCGGGAGTGGCATCGGGCCTTCCTGAGCCGGACGACATGCTGCTTGCAGCATGGTCGTCCGGCGAAGGGGCGGGGGCGGCGTCATCCGCGTCAGCCCCACCGGCGACACCAGTAAAGAGCGGCGTCACCGAGATCAGCGGCTTCCCCACATCCAGGGTCTCCCCCGGCTTCCCGTGCAGCTCGGTGACGATCCCCGCGTACGGGGACGGAACCTCGACGGCGGACTTTGCGGTTTCCACCTCGGCGATCGGCTGGTCAACAACAATCGTGTCCCCCACCGAAACGTGCCAGGCAACGAGTTCGGCTTCGGTCAGGCCCTCGCCCAGGTCCGGCAACAAAAACACACGTGCTTGGCTCATGGTCAGTTCTCCCACTGAAGGTCGTCGACGGCGTCGAGGATGCGGTCCACGCCGGGCAGGTAGTACTTCTCGAGTTTGGGCGCCGGGTACGGGACGTCGAACCCGGTGACCCGGCGGATGGGCGCGGCCAAGTAGTGGAAGCAGCGTTCCTGGACCCGGGCAACGATCTCGGAAGAGACGGACGCGAAGCCGTGGGCCTCGGCGATCACCACGGCCCGGCCGGTCTTGCGGACGGACTCACACACGGTCTCATCATCGAACGGCACAATCGTCCGCACATCGATCACTTCCAGCGAGCGCCCTTCCAGGGCGGCGGCCTCGGCGGCGGCGAGCGCGGTGGGGACGGACGGGCCGTAGGCAATCAGCGTGGCATCCGTTCCGGGACGGGCGACGGCGGCCCGGCCTTCGGAGGTGTGTCCCGTCGTCGTGCCTTCCGCATGAAGGCGCCGCAGCTCACCCAAGTCCACCTGGTCCTTGGTCCAGTACATCTTCTTGGGTTCCATGAAGATGACGGGGTCGTCGGAGTCGATGGCTTCGCGGAGCATCCGGTAGCCGTCCGCCACGGTGGCGGGGGTGTACACCTTCAGGCCGGCGGTGTGGGCGTAGTAGGACTCGGAGGAATCGCAGTGGTGTTCCACTCCGCCGATGCCGCCGCCGTACGGGATGCGGATGACCAGGGGCAGTTTCACGGCCCCCTTGGTGCGGTTGTGCATCTTGGCTACGTGGCTGACAATCTGCTCGAACGCGGGGTACGCGAACGCGTCGAACTGCATCTCGATCACCGGGCGCATCCCGTTGATCGCCATGCCGACGGCCATGCCCACAATGCCGGATTCGGCCAGCGGAGTGTCGAAGCAGCGCTGTTCGCCGAACGTGGCGGTGAGGCCGTCGGTGATGCGGAAGACGCCGCCCAGCATGCCCACGTCCTCGCCGAAGACCAGGACGGAGGAGTCGGCGTGCATGGCGTCGGCGAGCGCCGTGTTCAGGGCCTTGGCCATGGTGACCGGCTGCGGGCCGGCGGCTTCGGCGGACGCCGCCGCGGAGGCTGCGGCCCGGGCGGTGGCGGCGGAAACGTTGCCGTTGGCCTCGGATGAGGTGGTGATGGTGGGGCTCACTTGCCGGCCTCCTGTGAATCAGTAGCTGCTGCGTCGCGGGCGAGTTCGTCGGCGAGCATGGCGGATTCTTCCGCCAGCTGCGGTGTCTGCCGGTCGAAAACGTGGCGGAACAGTTCCTGCGGGTCGACGGGAACGTCCTCGCTGAGGCCTTCGCGGAGCTGCGCGGCAACGGCCTCGGCGTGTTCACGGATGCGGGCCTCGCCGTCGTCATCCAACAACCCGCGGTCCGTGAGGTACGTGCGCATCCTGTTGACCGGGTCCTTGGCCCGCCACTCGGCAACCTCGCTGTTTTCGCGGTAGCGGGTGTCGTCGTCGGCGTTCGTGTGGGCCTGCATGCGGTACGTGTTCGCTTCCACCAGCAGCGGGCCGGAGCCTTCACGGGCGAGCTTGACGGCGCGGTCCAGGACGGCGAGGAGCGCCACGACATCGTTTCCGTCCACGCGCTCGCCGGCCATGCCGTAGCCCACGGCCTTGTGCGCGAGCGACGGCGCCACGGACTGGTGCGCCAGCGGCACCGAGATGGCGTACTTGTTGTTCTGGACGAAGAAGATCACCGGCAGGTGGAAGACGGCGGCGAAGTTGAGGGCCTCATGGAAGTCGCCTTCGCTGGTGGCGCCGTCGCCGCACATGGCCAGGACCACGGTGTCCTCGCCGCGGAGCTTGGCGGCGTGGGCCACCCCCACGGCGTGCAGCAGCTGGGTGGTCAGCGGGGTGCACTGGATGCCCACCTTGTTTTCGAGGGGGTCGTAACCGCCGTGCCAGTCGCCGCGGAAAATGGTCATCACCTGCACCGGGTCCACGCCACGGGTCATGACGGCCACGGCGTCGCGGTAGGTGGGGAACATCCAGTCGGCGTCGGAGAGGCACAGGGCGGCGGCAACCTGGCAGGCTTCCTGCCCGTGGCTGGAGGGGTAGACGGCCATCCGGCCCTGCCGGACCAAGGCGGAGTTCTGGTCGTTGACGCGGCGGCCGACGACGAGTTGCTCGTAGGCTGCCAGCAGTTCCTTGTCGCCGGGCACGGGGTATTCGTGGCCGGGCTGGGTGCCCTGCTCACCTTCGGGGATGAGCCGGCCGTCCGGGTCCACCATCTGGATCTGGTGCCGGGCGGGGAGCATGTAGTCCTCCACCGTGATGCCGAACTTCTTCACAGCTTCGGTCAGCGCGTTTCCTGCTGGCTCGGTGCTGGTGGTGTCCGGAGCGGTGTGGTCTGCGGAGATCGTCATTGGTCCGTCCTTCGGTTGCCACTATTCGCTCCCAGTATGGTCCCGCAGCAGGTTTCGTATCTACCGGGTAGGTAAATCGTGGAGAAGCTGCTTCAAAGTGCCTACTATGGGAGACGATTTGTAACTGTGACGTGGATTACCGACGGGAGCCGTGGACGAAATGCCGGGCAAGGATGCAGCAGCCGAGGTCCCGCTGGACGACATTGACCGCCGGATCATCAGTGAGCTCACCCGGGACGGACGGATGTCCGTCACCCAGGTGGCGGAAAACGTGCACATCTCCCGGGCACATGCCTACTCGCGGATCGCCCGGCTGACCGGCGACGGGGTGCTGACCCGCTTCACCGCACTGGTAGACCCCATCAAGGCAGGGCTGAAGTCATCGGCCTATGTCACCCTCAAGCTGAAGCAGGACTCCTGGCGGGAACTTCGGGACCAGCTGGGCGCCATCCCGGAGGTGCACCATATCGCCCTGGTGGGCGGTGATTTCGACGTGATCCTCCTGGTCCGGGCCGTGGACAACATCGACCTTCGCCGGGTCATTTTCGACCAACTGCAGACCATGCCGGGCGTCCTGGATACGCAGACTTTCCTGGTGTTCGAGGACGTGGATACGCGGTAGAAGCGGGCTAAGTCGCCGAGCATGTTCGTCGCCGGTGCCGGGACGTAATGCCGACGCGCACGTCAGGGCGCTGCCCACCCGCGCGAGTACTCGACCCCCGATCCAAGTAGCGGTCAACTCCAGTCGCTGGAAATTCGGGTACCACTACGTGTTGTTGCGCCCCTTTGCGTTCGCAAATATTGGGTCATCGATCCACCGGAAGGCACCTCGATGGAGCCACCTATGGGGGAACGGGTTCTCACTCACACACACAAGGAGTCTTTCCATGCGCCCAATGACCAAGAAGAACAAGATCGCCGCAGCTGCCGCTTCCATCGCCCTGGTGGCCGTTGGTGGCGGTGCCGCGTATGCCTACTGGAGCACCACGGGCGGTGGTAACGGCTCCGCGGCAGCCTCCTCCGGCACCAGCCCCGTCACCATCAACGTGACCGTGGCGCCGGGCGTTGCCCCAGGCACGCCTAAGAACATCACCTACACCGCCGCCAACCCCAATGCCAGCAACACCCAAGTGACGCTGGCAACCCCCGTCGTCACTACCGATGTTGAGGGCTGCCTGCCTGCCTGGTTTACGGCCACCGCTCCCACCGGCGCCACCAACGTTCCTGCCGGCGCGACAGCCACTGCCCTGGGCACCGGAACCCTGACCCTGACTGACAGTGCAACGGTCAACCAGGATGCCTGCAAGGGCGCAACCATCACCGTGACCGTCGGCAGCAACTAACCAACAGCTGGCCGGGGGCGGCGCAATCCGCCCCCGGCCTGCCGTCGTCTGCACCAAGGAACAAGGGGGCACAAGGTGCACAAGCAGGACGGGCCATCGCGGCACGGCACAAGGAACGGCATCAAGGCAGCGCTGATAGCGCTGCTGTTGCTGCTGGGCAGTGCGGGGGCGCTGATCGCGGCATCGAACAATCCAAAACCGGGCATCACTGTGCAGGTCTCCCCTGCCAGCCAGTCCGTCCAGCAGGGCCAGTCGGCCTCCTACACGGTGACGGTGACGTCCACCGGAGGCTTCAGCGGAGCCGTCAACCTGGCCACCGCGGGACTCCCGGCCGGCGCGGCGGCCGCCTTCACGCCGTCGTCCGTCACCCTGACCTCCGGCAGCACCGCGACCGCAACGTTGAACGCCACCACCAGCGCCAGCACGCCGGCCGGGACCAATGCCCTGACCATTACCGGGACCAGCGGCAAGGTGTCCGGCAGCGTGGACGCCAGCCTCACCGTGAACTACAAGACGTCCTCCGCGCTCTCGGTGGCCGCCACACCGGATTCCGTCACCGTCCCGCCCGGGGCAACGGCCGTCTACACGCTGCAGTTGGCCCGCAACAACTTCCCCGCCGCCGTCTCCTTCAGCGTCCAGGGCGGACTGCCCGCCGGCGCCACGGCAACGTTCTCTCCCAGCCCGACAACGGGAAATTCGAGCACCCTCCAGGTGGCAACCACGGCCGCCTCACCAACCGGCAGCTACAACCTGTACCTGGTGGGGACCGGAAAGGACGCCGCCGGGAAGTCGCAGTACGCCTACGCGAACGTCCAACTGGTCTTGGATTCAACCATCAAGCAGTTCACCCTCTCCGGTAACGTGCCCGGGACTCTGTCGCCCGGTACCTCGGCCGCACTGGACCTGCAGATCAGCAACCCGAACAACAAGTCTGTTTCCCTGACCAACCTGTCCGTAGCTATCGCGGGGGTTACCAGGAGCGCGGATGCCACAGCGAGGAACCTGGCGTGCACGGCGGCCGATTTCGCCCTCACCCAGTACAGCGGCCCGTACCCCCTGATGGCGCCGACTGGCAGCAGTTCGCTGTCCGGTCTCCGCCTGGCACAGTCTGCTTGGCCGCGGGTGGGGATGCTGGACAGTTCCAGGAACCAGGACGGTTGCAAAGGCGCAACCCTCCAGCTCACGTACTCGGGATCAGGACAGGGGAACTGAGATGACCAGCATCCACAGGCATCGCGGCATCAAGGCCGCGGCCCTCGCCGGGCTCCTGGCCACTGCCGGCGCCGGTACCGCCTACGCCTACTGGTCCGCAGCAGGCGGAGGCTCCGGGTCCGCCGCGGCCGGCACCATGCAGGCAGTCACCGTCGACGCCCTGGTGGCCGGCGACAACCCGAAGACGGCCCTCATCCCGGGCGGCAGCGCCGACGTCGTGCTCCGCCTGACCAATCCCAACCCCTATTCGGTGCAGGTTTACGGCGTCACTGCGAACGGCCCCGCCGCCGCTGATGCCGCGCATCCGGGCTGCACCACCACCGGTGTCCGCTTCGCGGGTGCCGCACCGCTCGCTCCCGCAACGTACGTTGCCGCCAACTCATCAGCACTCATCACCCTCCCCGGAGCGGCCACCATGGACACCACTTCCCTCGCCGCCTGCCAGGGCGCAACCTTCAGCGTCCCCGTGACGGCGGAGGTGCGGAAATGAGGTTCCTCCTGCTGCGCCGCCCGTCCCGCCGGCTGCCTTGGATCGTTACCGCCCTGCTGCTCCTGCTGGGAACGGGCACCGCCGCCTACGCGTTTTGGGCCTCAAGCACCAGCAGCAGCAACGCGGCCGCCGCTGCAGACACGCTCTCACCAGGATCGAAGCCTGCGGTCACCGCCGCCGGCTCCGCATTAACGGTCACCTGGGCCGGCGGCACCACGGTGAACGGTCGGGCCGCCACCGGCTACACCGTTGCACGCTATTCGGCGGCCACCGGCGGCACGGCTACCCCGGCCACGGGCGGCTGTGCCGGGACCGTCACCACGCTTACCTGCACGGAACAGTCTGTGCCCGGCGGCATCTGGTACTACACGGTGACGCCTGCGATTGCCCTGTGGACCGGCGCCGAAAGCCCGAGGAGCAACGGCACCAGCAGTGACTCCACCGCACCGGTGGCCACCGTTTCCGGGATCTCGCCCACGCCCAACGCGGCCGGCTGGAACACCACAAGCCCCGTCAGCGTGACGGTCACGGCAGATGACGGGGCCGCCGGGTCCGGCGTCGCATCCATTTCCTACGTGCTCGACGGCGGCGCGCAGCAGACGGTCAGCGGCGCTGTGGCCGTTGTCCCCGTCAGCGGCGACGGGACCCACACGCTCACGTACTTCGCCACGGACAACGTGGGCAATGCCGGGTCCGCGAAGAGCCAGACAGTGCGGATCGACACCCAGGCACCGGCCGCGCCGGCGTTCACCCCTCCGGCGTACGTGAATGCCGGCAACGTTGGAGCCGTGCCGCTGACAGGCACCGCTGAGGCGGGGTCCAAGGTGACGCTTGTTGCCAGTGACGCGGGTACGGCGCATTCTGTTACGGCCACCGTGACGGCATCCGGGGCGGGTACCTGGTCTGCATCCCTGGACTTGACCAGCCTGAACCAGGGCACCGTCACCTACTCGGCCACGGCCACGGACGCCGCGGGCAATACCAGCCCGGCCAGGACGGCTACTGCCACGAAGGACACGGTGGCTCCGGCCGCAGCGCAGTTCTCGAGCGTGCCGCAATACGTGAACAGTGCCGGGGTTGGTTCGGTTCCCATTTCCGGCACCGCTGAAACCGGCGCGGTGGTGACCGTTTCGGCGATGAGCCTCGGTTCAGCCGCGGCGGTTACCGGCACGGCGACTGCCACCGCTTCAGGCTGGGCGGTGAATCTCAACCTCACGTCCCTGAGGGACGGAACGGTGACGTACACGGTCACCGTGGCGGACTCCGCGGGCAACACTAGCGCCCCTGCCACCGCGACCGATACGAAGGACACCGTGGCACCCGTCCTGACCATCACGGCGCCGATGTACGTGAACCTCAGCAGCAACGTGGCGGCGGTCCCAGTCAGCGGAACCACGGAGGCGGGGACGGTCGTGAACGTGACGGTCAGGAACGGAGTCTCGCAAAGTGTCACCAAGCAGGTCACAGCCACCGGGACGGCCTGGTCCACCACTATGGACCTGTCCACCCTGACCGACGGCACCCTGACTTACACGGCGGCTGCAACTGATGCTGCAGGAAACCCCGGGACGGCCACTGCTTCCGGCATTACCGCGAAGGACATGGCGGCTCCGACGGTTACCGCGGTCACGCTGGTGAACAGCGGGGGCACGTTGGGCAAGGTGGAACAAGGGGACTCGCTGACAATCCAGTTCTCCGAACAGATCGACGCAACGAAGATCTGCTCTAACTGGACCAACAGCGGAACTCAGACTCTGAGCGGCAACAACAACGTCACCGTGAACATCAGCACTGCCAACCTACTGACGGTGACCAGTACAAGTTGCACCTTGAACCTGGGCTCGATTGCCCTGGGATCCAACGCCAAGTACGCGTCAGCCGGCGCCCTCAGCTTCAGCGGCAATGGCAACGCGAGCAACATGAGCTCCGTAACCTGGGACGGTTCCAGCATCCTCACCATCAAACTGGGCAAGTCCGGCGGAGGGACCTCCGGGACCACCACTACCCCGGACGCTCCCACCTACACCCCCGGGACCGGCTTTGCCGACCCGGCGGGCAACCCGCTCGGTTCATTCGCACTCACGGCAACATCTCGTTTCTAGGCCCGGGCAGCGGCTCCCCGTCGATTCGTCGCCGGGGAGCCGTTGCGTGTTTCGAGATATGTGGAGTGCCGGTCACTTCCGGTGCCGCAACGCCAATACTGATTAACCCGTGCGTATTGATAAACACAGTGGTTCAATGGCGATTGTGCCCCACAGCACGGTCAGGACCCCGAACACCAGGAGGACAGTATGGCTGGAATCAATGCGAAGTTCGACAAGGAATACCTCGACAAAGGCATCGACGACTTGGCTGCGGCGCCAGTCGAAGCACTGAAGGGCCTTTCCGAGGGCGACGCCCAAAAGCTCAAAGAGGCGCTGAATATCAAGACCGTCAAGGACTTGGGGACCAACAAGTTCTTCCTCTGGGCCCAGGCCGTCTCCAAGCTCGCGGAGTAGCGGGCACAGGCACGGAATCCGAAGGAAGCCCCTGGCGCACACATGCCAGGGGCTTCCTGCTGGTCAGGGGCACAAACACCAACGTTCAGCGGCCCAAGAATCTCCACAGCGGTTGCACAGCGGAGCCCTACATCGGGAACAGCCGGGGCCCGGATGCTTGATTCATCCCCCTCCAGCGGAGGGCCAACCCAGAAGGAGCCCCACATGAAGACCACCGTAAAGTCAGCGATCGCCAGCCTCGCCCTCGCAGCAGCCATCGGCGGTGGTGCCTTGGCCAGTGCGGCGTTGCCGGCCAATGCCGCCACTACGGACTCGAGCACCAGCCAGTCCAGCACCGGCACGTCCACCAGTCAGGCTCCGCGGGACGAATCAAAGGGCGGCCACCAGGCCAACGGCATCACGGAGACGCTCCTCACCGGGGACACCGCGACCAAAGTGACGGACGCAGCCCTGGCGGCGAACCCCGGCGCCACCATCCAGCGCGTGGAAAACGACGCCGAAGGCGCCACCTACGAGGCCCACATCATCACGTCGGATGGAACGCGCGCCACCGTCTACCTGGACGCCTCCTTCACCGTGACCTCCACGGAAACCGGCGGCCCCGGCGGCGGCCCGCAGGGCTGATCCCCAACGGCGTCGAGAAGCAGCGCGTCCGGCTAGCAGCGGGCGCGCTGCTTCTCGACGCCCCAAAGGACCGGACCCAAGGACGCCTCCGGCAGAGCACGCCAAAGGAAACAGGTACTGATTGGCCAATTCTGCCGGTCAGCACAGAGTACCCGCCACAAAACATCGAGTACTTACTACTCATGACGGCCCAGGGATCCTGCCCATAGGCTCGGCAGACCGGCCACGACCTGTGTGCTGATAAACGCTGGGGTTTGTGCCCGGAACGCGACCGGATAAGAACTGCTGCCGGCCCACACTGACGTGGCCGGCTTTGGGGTAATCCGATCAAGCGCGGGAGAGCTGTGATGAAGATTAAGCGTTCTGTTAGTTGGCTGGCCCAGTTACTGGCCCTGGCCGCCGTCCTTACCGCTACGGTGCTGGCCGCTCCAGCCAATGCGGCGGCGGACGGTACCTACGGGAATCCGAGTATCAACTATGCGGGTGCCGTAAATCCTCCCACCGCGGACAAGCCGCAGAGCAAGCTGTGGTGGAATGACGGGTCCTGGTGGGCCGACATGTGGACCACCGGCAGCGGCTGGCACATCTACCGCCTGGACCGCGGGACCGAGACCTGGGTGGACACCGGCCTGCTGAATGACAGCCGACCCAATACCCTGGCGGATACCCTGTGGGACGGCACCCACTTGTACATTGCCTCCCACGTCGTAACGGTATCCACCGAGGCGGTACCGCAGGCCTCCGTTCCCAATAAGCCTGCCTACCTCTACCGGTACAGCTACGCCGGCGGCAAGTACACGCTGGACAGCGGGTTCCCGACAGTCATCGCTCCCAACAGCAGCGAGTCCATGACGATCGACCAGGACAGCACGGGCACCATGTGGGCCACCTGGACGGAGGTGGCGGGTGATCCAACCAACGGTTTCACCAGCACGGTGTACGTCAACAACTCAGCTCCCGGGGGAACCAGCTGGTCCACACCGTTTGTGTTGCCCGTGGCCAACCCGCACCCGGCAGCCGATGACATTTCCTCGGTGGTCGCTTACGGGAACAAGAAGATCGGGGTGATGTGGACCGATCAGCTCACCGGGTCCGTCTGGTGGGCTACGCGTACCGACGGAACTGCTCCGGCAGCGGCGTCTTCATGGAAGGTGCAGTCGGCCGTCAAGGGCAACGGCCTGGCCGATGACCACCTGAACCTGAAGTCACTGCAGGCAGACTCGACCGGGCGCGTGTTCGCGGCAGTGAAGACCAGCCTCGACCAGGTTTCGTCCGATCCCAAGCTTCCACAACTCCTGATGCTCGTCTTCAAGCCGGGCACCGGGGCCTTCACGCAGACCACCATTGCCACCCTGGGCGATTGCGTGACGCGCCCGCAAGTGGTGCTGGATCCGGAAAACAACCTCGTGCATGTCTTTCAAACAGCACCGGCCGCCTCCGTCAGCGGATGCTCCTTCACAGGGGAAGCGGGCAGCATTTACGAAAAGACCGCGTCCATGGACAATCCAGTGTTCGGGGCAGGCCGCGGTACTCCCGTTATCCAGGACCCTACGTCCCCCAACATGAACAACGTGACCACGAGCAAGCAGCCGGTCACCAGTGCATCAGGGCTGGTAATCCTGGCCAGCGATGATGTGGCCAAACGCTACTGGTTCGCCGACAGGCCGCTCACCGTTGCTCCTGCCCCCACTGTCCCCGGAGCGTTCGTCCCCGTTGCCCCCGCCCGGCTCCTGGACACGCGCAACACCGCACCGGTGGGCTCGTTCTCCTCGGTATCGTTCCAGGCGGCTGGCGTGGCAGGGGTACCCGCAAAAGTCTCGGCGGTGGTCTTCAACCTCACCGTGACCCGGCCGACGTCGTTCGGACACATCATCGCCTACGCCTCCGGCACCCCGGTCCCGGTCACCTCCAACGAAAACTTCAACGCCGGAGACACCATCCCGAACAACGTCACCGTCCCCGTCGGGGCCGACGGCAAGGTCACCCTGCAGAACAATTCGCCCGGCACCACGGACCTGATCGCCGACATCGCCGGCTACTACATCGCTGGAAGTCCGACAGTTCCGGGCGCGTTCGTCCCCGTTGCCCCCACCCGGCTCCTGGACACCCGCAGCACCGCCCCGGTGGGCTCGTTCTCCTCGGTATCGTTCCAGGCCGCTGGTGTGGCGGGGGTACCCGCAAAAGTCTCGGCGGTGGTCTTCAACCTCACCGTGACCCGGCCGACGTCTTATGGCCACATCATCGCCTATGCCTCCGGAACCCCGGTCCCGGTCACCTCCAACGAAAACTTCAACGCCGGCGACACCATCCCGAACAACGTCACCGTCCCCGTCGGTGCCGACGGCAAGATCACCCTGCAGAACAACTCACCCGGCACCACGGACCTGATCGCCGACATCGCCGGCTACTACATCGCCGGAACCCCGACAGTCCCGGGCGCGTTCGTCCCCGTTGCCCCCACCCGGCTCCTGGACACCCGCAACACCGCCCCGGCGGGCTCGTTCTCCCCGGTTTCCTTCCAAGCCTCGGGAGTTGCCGGAGTCCCTGCGAAAGTTTCGGCGATCGTCTTCAACCTCACGGTGACCCGTCCACAGTCCTACGGACACATCATTGCCTGGGCGTCCGGAACTCCAGTCCCGGTGACGTCCAACGTGAACTTCAGCGCCGGGCAGACCATCCCGAACAACGTCACCGTCCCCGTCGGTGCCGATAACAAGATCGCCCTGCAGAACAACTCGCCCGGCACCACGGACCTGATCGCCGATATCTCGGGCTACTTCATCGCCGGGTCCACGCAGTAGGCCGGCTGACCCGGAAGCACAGTAACCCAACAGGAAACCCATTGAGCCCGGCACCCTTTTCACAAGGGTGCCGGGCTCAAGGTGCAACCGGTCCGGTGGTCAGCCGGCGCTGGAGGTGGGCGCCGGAACAGGCGTGGCACCGTACCCGGCGTCGTTGGTGGGTGCCGGCGTCGCACCCGTAACGGCCGACGTCGGCTGCCCGCCTTCCACGTACTGGCCCGCCGGTGCCGTGGCCGCCCCGGTCCCTGCCGGCGCAGGTGCGGCGGTACCGGCGGGCGCTGTCGCGGGAACCGCAGCAGGGCTGTCCACCGCCGGGGCGGTGGGCCCCGTGGTAGGAATGCCGCTCGGGCCCGCGGACGCCGGGGACGTTGCCACCGAGGTCCCTCCGGCCACGGAATTGCCCTTGACGATGGACGTGATCTGGTCCTTGTATCCGGACAGCGTGGCTTGGATCTCGGAGAGCGGCACGTCCTGGATGTGCCTCCCGTAGTCGGCGATCTGCGCCCACAATGCCTCGAGCTGCTGCTTGGCGGCCGCATCCAGCGGACCGTCGAGGGTGAGGACAAGCTGGCTGGCCAGTGCATAGGTCAGGCAGTCCAGGCAGTTGTAGTTGGCGGCCGCGGAGAGGTTCTGCGGCACGATGACATCGGCCTGCCCCACCACCAGCACCACCTGGAAACCCACGGCCACGGCCGCGCATCCGGTGCAGTTGGCGAAAGCGTAGGCCTCGTTGGTGCTGGTCACAGGCTCGCCGTCCTCGGCCCATACGAGCGCGAACGCCACGCTGTAGGCCACGGAGCCGTCGGTGGTGTTGACGGCGAGCGCCTGGTTTCCGTCGGCGGCCGGCGCGGCTGGCCGGTCGAACGGGAACACCCAGGACGGAGCGGATGCGGGCGAGGCACCGCCGGACGCAGTGCCGGGCGATGCACCCGCCGGGGATCCGCCAACGGGCACCAAGACCATGCTCAGCTGCGGGTTGTCCCGGGTGGGCTTGGCGGCTCCAGCGGGCCACAACGCAAGGGTCCGTCCGGCACTGCCCTGCCGCAATGCCCCACTGTCGCGGACGGGAAGGATGGCCCGGGTGGCATCACCGAGCGTCCCGCGTTCGTACGCCTGGACCGGACGGTACGTCCCGCCGTCGGGCCACCACGCCCAGGCCAGCCCGGCGAGCAGGACGGCCACGGCACCCATGGCGATGGTCCGCTGGACCAGCTTGCCGCGGGTCTTCTGCCACAGCCCCGTCACCAGCTGCCGCAGCAGCCGCACCACGATGTACAGGACGCCCAGCACCGGCACCGCCACCACCACCATGGCCAGCGCCCGCACCGCCACGCCCGCGAAGTCACCGGCGGACAGGCTGGCAGCGAGCTGTTCCTGCTGCTTCCCCGCGCTGGCCCAGCCCGTGGCCAGCAGCCTGGGCAGGGACAGCACCATCATCACCATGCTGAAGAGCAGTACCGGCACGGTGACCAGGACCCAGGCGGTGACGACGGCGCGTGCCCAGGGCTTGAGCACCTTGCTTTCCGGGTTTCCCCACCGCCACGGCAGGATCCCCAGGAGGGTGGGTTTGATCCGTTGGAAGAGGTCCGGCACACCCGTGGCGTCGGCCAGGATGTGGTACCCGTCGTACTTCACCAGCGGGATCAGCTGGCGGACCATCTGCAGGATCTGGGTAACCACCACCAGCAGCAGCGCGTCGAAGCCGGTGGCCCACCACAGCCCCATGATGGCCACCGCCACGATCGCGTTGAAGTACAGGCCGCCGAGGTCGGTGCGGATCCTGCCGCCGCGGCCCAGCCGGTAGGAGTCGGTGACGTCGGTGAAGAATGCAGGCCACAAGAGATACAGCCCGGCCCCCATGGCGCCGGGGGTTGCGCCGCCCTTGCGGGTGGCGGCGGCGTGGCCGAATTCGTGGAAGCCGGCAGAGAGAATGGTGACGGCGAGGATCAGCAACAAGAGGGCGGGCTGGGCAAACGCCTCGTGGGTGGCCGAGCCCAGGCCCTTGACCATGAGCACCCACCAGCAGGCCGCCAGGAACGCCGCGGTCACGGCCACCACGATCAGCGGGTTGAACAGGACAGCGAACGGCGCGGTGATCCTGCGGGTCCGTTCGGGATCCGTCACGATGTAGCGGAACCGCAGGCCCAGCAGCGGGTTGGACTTCTTGACCTCGGGCTGGCTGCCGTCGGCAAGCCGGAGCAGGCCCATCGGGAGCAGCTGCGAATCCATCAGGGTGCGGACGTTCTCCGCGCTGACCAGCCGCCCGGATCCCTCGCTGGCGTGCCGGGCGATTCCGTCGAGGTCCCGGTTCCCGTCCGCCGCTTCCAGCACCAGGTACAGCAGCCGGGTGAGCTGGAGGGTCTGGCCGTCGCCGCGGCGCACCAGGGCGGGCGGCTCACGGTAGCCGGAGCCCTCAGCCGTGCCAAGCAGCTGCACGCCGTCGGCCAGGGCCGGAAGGTGGGCTCCCGCCGTCGTACGTCCTTGGCCCGGCGGTTCCTGGGCGAGGGAAACGCGTGACGACGGCGGGCCCGCCTCGGGAGGCGGGCCGCCGTGGGTTTGGGTCATCTTGGCTTACTGCTGCAGGTTGGACGTCTGGCCGGCCGTGGCGTTGGCCTCGCCGTCGATGTGCTGCGAAATGGTGGCGCTCTGGTCCGAGATGGCGTACGCCTGGCTGTCGATGGAACCGATGTTCGCGGCAACGGCCGCATCGATGGGGGCGGCGACGTTGGCGTTCGCGGCCACGGCACCGTTGATGGGGGCGGCGATGGCGGCGTCGGCGTCCAGGTTCACGTCCACGTTCAGCAGGTTGCCGTTCAGCGCGCCCGCTGCGTCGGTGACGCCACCGGTGTTTGTGGGGGCAGGTGCTGTTCCGGTGGTCCCATCCGTGGTTCCGGTGGTGCCAGCATCGGTGGTGCCTGTGCCCGTGACGGTGGTGCCGTCGCCCTGGCCGATCACGCTGTCCTGGGCGGAGTCGGCATTGGCGTCGGCCACGATGCCTTGGTCAATCGCGGCGTCCTGGTTCGAGAGCGCCTGCGCGTCAGAGCCGAAGGAGAGAATGTTGGCCGAGGCTGCCGCGTCGATGGGGGCCGCCACGTTCGCGTTGGCGGCTACGGCCAGGTCGATGGGAGCCGCAGCGTTAATGCCCAGGTCCAGGTCCGCGTTCAGGTCCAGGACGGATGCCACTTCCTTGTCCGGCAGGGCGGTGGCCTGCTCAGACATCAGTTCATCATCGGTGAGGGGACGCAGTTCGTTGTCCATGCTTGAGAGACCTCCGGTGCGGCGCGGGTGCTCTGCCCCCAGCGGGCAGCCCGCGCCCCACAATAGTAAGCATGGTTAGCAGTTTTGCGAAGCACCGCCAGCGTCCCGGCGGCGGGGGCCGACCTCAGCGGCTTCGTGGCCTACTTCTGCTCGGGGATCCAGGCAGGTGCTTCCGCTCCCGTGCCTGTGAGATTGTCGCAACGCACGAGCTGGGACCCGATCCTTTCCAGCGGGCAGTCCACGTATGTAGTCAGTGGATTGTCCCCGGAATCGGATGAATTGGCAGTTCCTCCTCCGGTGAGGAAGAGCGCAGGGAAAAGGGCGGCAATGACTAAGTTGTGTTGTGCGATCATGGCTGTCTCCAAGTACGGCATGAACTGTAATGGGTGGCCAGCCCAAGAGAGTGGCGGGAAATGCCGGCTATTGAAGCACTTCGCCGCGACCTTGTTGCGCTGGCCCGGTGACTGCCGTGTGGCGTCCTGTGGCCTTGCTAGCCCAGCGCAGCGCAGACGTCCACGGCTTGCCCTGAGGTGCTGGCCAACGTGAACACGCCAGTGGCGGGATCGACCGTGTAAACGATGGCCCCGATGTACTGGGTGGTGGTTGGGCCAGCCGGAACGTCGGTGGGGAAGAGAATCAATCCGTTATGGCCACTTGCTCTGACGGTTAAGGAACCGTCAGCGTTGTACGTGGTCTTCGATACCGAGCCGCTCGTGTTGAAAGAAATGGATCGCCGGTTTGCCAAATTTGTATAGGTGAGCAGGACGCCCTTTCCCGCCGTAATGGTACGGACCTTGCTTCCGTCCCTGTCGTAGAAGTCTTTTGTCTGCAAATTACCTCCGGAGCTCTGGAGTTGCAGGTCAAAGTTTGCACAGCCCAAACCTGCAGGCAGGATGAGGGAATCGTCCGCGCGGGCTGGTTGGGCCGCGGCCACCGCGGTGGCCGTCAGCAGCGCAACGAGCGCAAAGGGTTTGGCTCCATTTTTCATGATTCTTCTCTATTCAAAATTGGGTGCTGGTGCGATGTGTCTTTCCGGAAATGGAATGTGCCTGCACGCTTCCGGGCAAGCCGTGCGACCGGACCTAGATCGCCGCCTCCCTGGGATGCAGGCGGCTCCAGTTCAATAGATGCAGGACAGTGAGGTAAGTTTCTGTGCCCGCTATGTCCAGCTTAGAAAAGTTTGCGGGCTGTTTCCCTAAGCAGTTCTACGTACTGGAAGGAACACTAAACAGGGGCTTAAATGGGTAGTATCGCGGCTGTTGTTGGGCGCCGCCTGGATCTAAGATTCTCGCGTGGTTCGCAATGACGCGCTTTACAAATTGTGGCTGGAGTTCTTGGGGGACGTCCTTCAGGGGCCGCCGGCCGCGTCCACGCACTACGAGGCACAGCTTCTTAAGCTCATGGCCGAGTCGTTCAACGGTTCGTTTGCATCGCGGAACCACGTGAGCCCGGAGTGGGAGAACCATATCCTTTCCTGTTGGCCGCTCGACTACATTCCGAACGATCCTCCAGGCGGTTACGACTTCAGGCAACAACCGCTGCTTCGCTGGTTTGTGTTCACTGGGCAGACCGCGCCGCAGTCCTACGGCCGGGTCCCCGCCGCGTTGGCCAGCGACCACCAGAAAGGGGTTTGGGAAGACTTGTCCCGCCCCTGGGGCGTTAACCATCAACTCTCCATACCGCTGCGACTCGGTGGCCCCGACCATAACGCCTACCTTGTCTCCCGGCCTGACAGGGACTTCACTGAACAGGAGATGGCGCTGGCCGGACTGCTGCAACCCGTGCTCACCGGGCTGTCCCTCCAACTGATTGTTGCCTCGGCTCAGGCCAGCCTGGTCCCGAAGAGCTCAGCACATGATTTGACGGGTCGTGAGCTGACAATCCTCACGCTCCTGAGTGAGGGTCTAACGGCAGAAGCACTCGCCAGGCGGCTCACCATATCGCCACGCACTGCAACCAAACACCTTGAGCATATTTACCGCAAACTGGACGTGCGTGACCGGCTCATGGCAGTCCAACAAGCACGCCTGTTGGGCATCCTGGCACCAACACCTGAGATCCCTGCCGGAGCGCCGTCGAAGCGCAGCTGCACGTAGTCGTTGAGGACGAACTCCACCGAGTACAGCCGGTCCCCCACCAGCCGTGACAGCAATTCATTCGGCACGTAAGGCTTCCCCTCCATGGCCTCATACCCCTTTCACAGTGCCCGAAAGACGACTCTAACCAATGGGCGTGAATGCGGGTTTGAGCAGCGTGAAGATGGGTGACCAGCACAAATGTGGGTACGGCCCAGGCATGGGGGAATACGTCACGCGGTTTAGCGACCCCACCAGGAAGGGACCCCGGATTGGAATCACTGCCCCTTGCAGTCCTCCTGCTCATCTTTGCCGCCGCTGCGGCCGTGATCTGGGTGGCCGGGATCCAGCTGTCCAAACAGACGGACATCCTCGATGACCGCCTGCACCTGGGCTCCGCGCTGGGCGGCCTCATCCTGCTGGCCATCGCCACCAACCTGCCCGAAATCGCCATCACCGTCTCCGCAGCCCTGGCCAACAACATTGGCGTGGCCGTGGGCAACATCCTGGGCGGCATTGCCATCCAGACGGTGGTGCTGGTGGTCCTGGATGCCCTGGGCACCAAAGGCGGCCACCCGCTGAGCTACCGCGCGGCATCCCTGACGCTGGTGATCGAGGCGGTCACCGTCGTCGCCGTCCTGGGCGTGGTGATCGCCGGCAGCCAGATGCCCGGCAACCTGGTGGCGTTCCGGCTCACGCCCGCCGCGGTCCTCATTGCGGTGTTCTGGATTGTTGGCCTGATCCTGGTGCAGCGCTCCCAGAAGGACCTGCCCTGGCACCAGCAAGGGGACGCCCCCGGGGCGCAGGACAAACCCAGGGGGCACTCCAAGAAGCAGGGCGCCGAGAAGAACAAGCACCTGCGCACCGGCACCTCGGTGCTGATCTTCAGCGTCGCCGCGCTTGCCACCCTGGGCGCCGGTGTGGTGCTGGAACGCAGCGGTGATGCGATCGCCGGAAACATCGGACTCTCCGGGGTGCTGTTCGGTGCCACGTTCCTGGCGCTGGCAACCTCACTGCCGGAGATCTCCACCGGGCTCACGTCCGTGAAGCAGGGGGACTACAAACTCGCGTTCAGCGACATCTTCGGCGGCAACGCCTTCCTTCCGGTGCTGTTCCTGCTGGCGGTGCTGATCACGGGCAAGCCGGTACTCCCCCAAGCCCAGTCAACGGACATCTACCTCACCGCGTTGGCCATCCTGCTCACCCTCGTCTACCTGCTGGGGATCCTCTTCCGGCCGCAAAAGAAGCTGCTGGGCATGGGCGTGGACTCCCTGCTGGTCCTGGTGTTGTACCTGCTCGGCGTTGCCGGGCTGTTCGCCGTCGCGGCTTCCTAGAGCCAGCCGCTATTCGTTGTCCCGGATGTCGTCTCGTGGTGGTCATTCAAAACCGGTTTGAACGATGTCCATGACGGTCCTTCCGCGGGAGCTGTGGAACCAGCCACCCCGGAGCAACCGGGGCCTGCTTGTGCATCCGGCTGCCCCGCGCAACCACCGCGTAGGCCCGTGCAGGCCCCGGCGGCAGGGCAGGGAAGTACGACGGCGGCGCGCACCACAGTGCATGCGGGAACCTTCAGCACCCGGCGGAAGGGGCCGCCGTTACCTGCTCCTGGTGGGCTGCGGGCCGGGGGCGCTGACCAGGCTCTGCGGCGGGGCGTCAAAGTTCCCGTGATCGAAGAGGCCCACCACGCCCTGCATGTACTGCGCCCATTGCGGTCCGGCAATGTAGGCCCCGTCCACTGCCGGATAGAACTTTCCGTTGACAGTGATGTTGCGCCCCAGCCGGCTGGGCCCGCCGTTGAAGGGGTCGCCGAAGAACGACGCCGTGGCCAGCCCCCTGGTGTAGCCCACCACCCAGGTCTGGTTGTTGTACTCGTTGGTGCCCGTCTTGGCGGCGTCCGGAACCCCCAGCTTCTGCGGAATCAGCAGGCCCGAACCCTTGGTGAGGACGTCCTGGAGGACGTTGGTGACGGCTTTGGCCACGTCCGGATTCAGGGAGCCTGGCTGGCAGGACGGTGCCTGTCCGCCGATCTTCTTGCCTTGGGCGTCGTCCACTTCCGTGATGGAGATGGGTGCGCAGTAGGTGCCGTTGGCGGCGAAGGTTGCGAAGGCGTTCGCCATGGTCAGGGGGGCAACGTTCTGGCTGCCCAGGATGTTGCCCAGGGTGGAGAGGTCGATCTTTTGGTCGTGCCCGCTGCCCAGGTGCAGCCCTATGGCGTCCGCCGCACGCTGGACGTCGCAGAAATCGTTCAACCCGGCCAGCGACGCGAACGTTGCCGTGTTGATCGACTGGTAGATGCCTTCCCGGACCGTCATGGGCCGGTACCAGTTGGGCTCGTCGTTTTGCAGGTCGGAGGACTGCGGCACGGTGCTGTCGAACCAGCCCTGGACGGGGTGGCAGGTTGTCTTCCACGGGTAGTTGATGCCGTAGCGGCGCCTGGAGGCATCAACCACCTGGTTGGTGGACTTGCCCTCCCCCAGCCACGCAGCGAGGGTGACAGGCTTCATCGTGGAACCGGGCTGCATCCCGCCAACACCGCCGAGGCTGTTCCCGGCGGCGTCGCTGCTGTCCACGTTGAAGTTGTAGTCGGAGACAAATCCGCTGCCTTCGTCCGGCAGCTTCCTGGAGTTCTGCGCCATGGACAGCACCTTCCCGGTACCGGGTTCGATGGTGACCAGGGATGCGCCCCATTTGTCCGGATTGGCGCCGGCCGTGGCGTCCACCTGGGACTGTGCCGGTCCTTGCAGCCGCGGGTCCAGGGTGGTCTTGATGGTCAGGCCGCCCGCCATGACCTTCTGGTCCCGTTCATCCTGCGTGGCGCCGTAGGCGGGGTCATTTTCGATCTGGTGGAGCACGTAGTCGCAGAAGTACTGGGCCTGGGAGGCGTAGGCGCACCCTTGCTTGGGTGGATTGACCTTGAGCTGGAGGGGCATGTTCACGGCGTCGTCGTGCTGCTGCTGGTCGATGTAGCCGTGCTGCAGCATGGCGTCCAGCACCAGGTCACGCCGGGTTTTCGCGGCCTCGGGATGGACGGTGGGGTCATACAGCGAGGGGCCGTTGACCAGTCCGGCCAGCAGCGCCCCCTGCGGCAGCGTGAGGTCCTTGGCGTCGACGGAGAAGAAGTACTGGCTGGCCGCCTCGATGCCGTAGGCGTTCGCGTTGAAACCCACCACGTTCAGGTACCCGGCGAGGATCTGGTCCTTCGAGTACTTTTCTTCGAGGCCGATGGCGAGCTTCATCTCCTGGACTTTCTGGTCCAGGCCTTTCTGCCCGTTCAGCACCACCTGGGCGTCCTTGCCCTGGGCAATCAGGTTTTCGTTGAGCATGTTGGTGACGTACTGCTGCGTCAGCGTCGAGGCCCCCTGGTGGCCGCCGCCGGCGTCAATGACCAAGGCACGGAAGATGCCCTCGGGATCGATGCCGCCGTGCTGGTAGAACCGGTAGTCCTCAATGGCCACGATGGCGTTCTTGATGTTGGGGGACATCTGGTCCAGGGAAATCCGGGTCCGGTTCTCACTGAACAGGGTGGCAATCAGTGACCCGTCAGCGGCCAGCACCCGCGTCATCTGGGCCGGTGGCGCCGAAAACACGTCGTTGGGCAGATCGGACTTGAGCGCAGCGGCGCCGTCCGCCACCGCCGTCTCGGTCACCGCCGCCGCGGGCATCATCAGGCCCGCCACCAGGGCGCCACAGAGCGCGCTAACGCCCAGGAAAAGCGTGATCCAGCCCAGGGTGGTTCCCGTGGCGCGGAAAAGGTTCGTGCGACGGCGCTTGGCTGGCTGCGGCGCGGCAGGGGATTCCTTGGGCATGTGGGTCTCCGGTTCCGCGCGTGGTGGTACAGCACCGGTTGCCAGCTCCCCGCGTCACATCACGCCGGCAACCGTCTTTTCACCCTACTCCGCGAAGAGGGCTGTGACGGACCGGCACCCCGGACCGCGGGACACTGGCAGGCAATTCACAGGAACTACGAGCCGGCGCTTGAGGCCACCATCCCCAGGCCCAAGGCGGCGAGGATGCCACTGCTCCCGCGTTCCAAGGACCGGCTCACCCGGGGGCGCTGCAGCCACGCCATTGCCTTGGCGGCTACGACGGCGACGGCCGCCAAGTACAGGAACCCGATGACGCTTTCGATGGCGCCCAGCACCAGGGCGGTGTTCAGGGTGTTGCCGCCGTGCGGGATGAACTGGGGCACCACCGCAAGGTAGAACAGCCCAACTTTGGGGTTGAGCAGTGTGGAGAAGGCACCGGCGCCGAACCCGGCCCGGCGGCTGTACGCCCGGCGGGCGGGGACTTCGGGGCCGGCAGTCCCCGAGGTGCGCCGCGCCCGGATCAGTGACGAGACTCCCAGGTACAGCAGGTACAGGCCGCCGGCGATCTTAAGCCAGCGGAACACCTCGGCCGACTCCTCGAGCACTGCGGCCAGGCCCACACCCACCAGGGCGGCCCACACCAGGGCCGCCGCGGCCGAACCGAACGCCGCCGCAATTCCGGCCCCGGCGTTCTGCAGCGAGATCCTCAGCACCAGGAAGGTGTCCGGACCCGGGGTGACAGACAGCAGCAGGCACAGCCCGGCGAAGGCGAGAAGGGACACGGGAGCCATGGGCACCATTGTGGCGGAGCCCGCCGTCGGACAGCAACAACGCAGGCACCGCCGCACTGCGATGTCAGGGCACGACGGCGGCCTCCCGGCAAGGGCTGTCGCGGGCGGCCGGGGCGGCACTAGAGTCGGTAGCAGACCACCCTGCTTTTCCTCAACGAACCCCAGGAGTCCCCATGCCCCAGCCCACGTTTGCCCCCGGTGATCCCTGCTGGATCGACCTCATGACCTCGGACACTGATCGGGCCCGCGAGTTCTATTCGCGGCTGTTCGGCTGGACCTACCAGGAAGGCGACCAGGAGAAATACGGCGGTTACATCACCGCCCTCGCCAATGGCTTGCCGGTGGCCGGGATGATGAAGAACGACGCCGAATCCGGCTACCCGGACGTGTGGACCACCTATCTCCGGGTGGAGGACATCAACGCCACCGCGGAGGCTGCCCACGCGGCCGGCGGCCAGGTTTTCATGCCGCCCATGGAGGTCCCGGAGCAGGGCCACATGGCCATGTTCGGCGACACCGGCGGCGCGGCCGTGGGCGCATGGCAGTTCGGCGGCCACACCGGGTACCAGGCGAAGGGCGAACCCGGCACCCCCTACTGGCACGAACTCCACACCCGCGAATACGCGCCTTCGGTGAAGTTCTACCAGGACGTCTTCGGCTGGGAAACCGACGTCATGAGCGACACGGAGGACTTCCGTTACACCACGCTCGGCTCCGGTGAATCATCACGGGCCGGCATCATGGAGGCCACCTATCTTCCCGAGGGTGTTCCGTCGAACTGGCAGGTGTATTTCGCGATTGGGAACGCCGATAAGGGCGTGGACATGGCCACGTCCATGGGTGGCACGGTGATCCATCCTGCCGAGGATACGCCGTTTGGCCGCATTGCCGTCCTGGCCGATCCCACGGGAGCGCTGTTCAGGATCGCCCAACGCTAGGTTGCCGGGCTGTGGGCGGGCCTAGCGGCACCGGACCGGGGATGCCGCCCTTGGGTACTGTCAGACCATGATCCAGGCAGCGGCTGTGTCCGCACTGACGTCTTATAACTGGCTGGGCATCCCCATCGCCGCGGCGGGAGCAGTCCTGCTCGCGCTGGGAACCCTGTTCCAGCACCGGGCCGTAGAAGACCAGCCGGCCGCCTCAGGGCGTTCGGCGGGCAGCATGGGCGGCGGGCGCCTCCAGGCCCTGGTACGCCGGCCGGTGTGGCTCGCCGGGACGGGGATGCTGGGTGCGGCTGTCCTCCTCCAGCTGACCAGCCTCCGATTCTCTCCCCTGATCGTTGTGCAGCCCATTGGCGCCGTCGCTTTGGTGGTCACAACTCTAGCGACTGCCCGGATGACCCGCAGGCCGCCCGGGCGCCGGGCCCTGACCGCCGTCGCCCTCTGCATCGGCGGGGTGGGTGTGTTCGTCACCGTGGCGGCGTTCTCGGCGGCGGATGCGGAAATCAGCGACCGGCACCTGGTCACCATCCTGATCGTGCTCGCCGTCGTCCTCGCGTGCGTGGCGATGGCGTACGCGCTGTGGCGCCACCGCTCGGGTGCCGTGGTGTTTACCGCCGGCGCCGGAATCCTGTTCGGTTTCGTCGCAGCCTTAGCCAAGACCGTCATCGCCAGGCTGTTCCAGGGTGATTTCGAATGGCTGTCCCTGACGTGCCTGGCGGGGCTGCTCATTGCGGCGCTGGCAGGCAGCTTCCTGGTCCAGAATGCCCACACCAGAGGTACCCCGGAACTGGTGGTGGCCGGCCTGACCGTCATCGACCCGCTCGTCGCCGTCGCCATCGGCGTCACCATCCTCGGCGAGGCGGCCGCGGCTCCCCCACTGGCCATCATCCTGTTCCTGCTGTCCGGTGCCACCGCCGTCGCCGGTGTCTTCCTGCTGGCCACGGTCAAGAAACCGGTCGAGCCAAGGGTCACACGCTGACGGTCACGCCATGCGCTATTCGTTATCGCGGACGTAATCTTCGGGGCTGACGTCCCGGGCCTTGATGCCCGAGGCGTGCTTCGACTCAAAGATGGCGAAGGACAAGCCCAGGCGGTGGCGCAGCTCCAGGGACGCGTGCTGCCGGAAGTCGGTCAGGCCTTCGCGTTCCTCCTCCGCCATGTGCTCACCGTTGGCTTCATTGACCTTGGCCAAGGCCGCCCACCACTGCTGCGTCCCCGCCTGGTGCCGGGAGACTTCACTGATGGCGTCCCTGATTTCGTTGTGGTCATGAATCGCATCGGTGGTTTCGTCCTCGGGGGAATCCTTCCCGCCTGCGCCCTCCCCCAATTTCAGCAACTCGGGGTAAAACAGGTCCTCCTCCCCTTTGGCATGGACTTCCAGCAGGATGCGGAGCTGGTTCCAGACGGCATCGAGGTCTGACGGTTCGGAGCCGTGCATCTCGTCCAGCAGGGCGAACCGGCGCCGCTGTTCGTGGTGGTCGTTCAGAATCACTTCAACGATGTCCATGGTGGTCCTTTCAGAGGGCGGCGGGGTCAACTGCCCCCGGGGTGGCGATGAGCCGCTCGCAACGGATACCCCTCAAGAATGGCTCTCAACGGTTCACCTGTTACTCGGTCAATCAAGGCTAACGATGGCAAGTCCCATGCCTAGCAACAACGGCCCGACCAAGCGTGTCCTCGACGCTGGGCCGGGACACTTCCCATCGAAGCTTCAGCCAAGGCGTCCGGCCGTCCGGCGCGAGAAACAGGCGACGACGACGGCCAGGCCGCCGGCCAGGGCGAGGTTGAAAAGGTCCGGCCCGGCGAATGCCTGGTCGGACCTTTTCCATTCCACAAGGGATTTCTTCCCCTCAAGAAATCTCACGGTCAGTTGGAGAGTATTTCCACGCGGTCGGCGGCGGCGTAGGTGCCGGTGGAGGAGGCGTTCTTGGTTCCCGTGATGCGGACCTTCAGGGTGTGCGTGCCGCTGGCCAGGACCGGGCTGGTGTAGAGCAGGTTCTGCTCAGACCGGGACGAGGCGTAGGGGTCCACCATTGTCTCGGGGCCACCGTCGATGGAGACACCCACGATGCCCAGGGCCGAACTCTTCTCGGCGAAGATCTTGGCCTGCGTACCGCTGAACTGCACCTGATAACTGGCGTTGGTGGCGTTGGCAAAGTGGTTGTCCGACTTGTACGCCGTCGCAGGGTTGCTGACGCTCCAGGAACCGCTGTAATTGAACTGGTTCAGCCCCGTACCCACCGTGGCATCATTGAGCTCCAGCGGCGTGTTGGTACCTGCGGTGGTCACCGTGATGGTGCTGGTGGCCGAGCCTGAACCCGTGCCGTTCGTCGCGGTCAGCTTGGCCACATACGTCCCCGCCGCCGCATAACTGTGGGTCGGGTTCTGCACCGTGGAAGTCCCGCCGTCACCAAAATCCCATGCCCACGACGTCGGGGTGCCCGTCGACGTGTCCGTGAACGTCACGTTCAACGGCGCCGTCCCCGACGTCGGAGCAGCCGTAAACGACGCCACCGGCGCAGGAGCCGGCGGCGGGGTGGTCCCACTGGCCATGATTTCCACACGGTCGGCGGCGGCGTAGGTGCCGGTGGAGGAGGCGTTCTTGGTTCCCGTGATGCGGACCTTCAGGGCGTGCGTGCCGCTGGCCAGGACCGGGCTGGTGTAGAGCAGGTTCTGCTCAGACCGGGACGAGGCGTAGGGGTCCACCATTGTCTCGGGGCCACCGTCGATGGAGACACCCACGATGCCCAGGGCCGAACTCTTCTCGGCGAAGATCTTGGCCTGCGTACCGCTGAACTGCACCTGATAACTGGCGTTGGTGGCGTTGGCAAAGTGGTTGTCCGACTTGTACGCCGTCGCAGGGTTGCTGACGCTCCAGGAACCGCTGTAATTGAACTGGTTCAGCCCCGTACCCACCGTGGCATCATTGAGCTCCAGCGGCGTGTTGGTACCTGCGGTGGTCACCGTGATGGTGCTGGTGGCCGAGCCTGAACCCGTGCCGTTCGTCGCGGTCAGCTTGGCCACATACGTCCCCGCCGCCGCATAACTGTGGGTCGGGTTCTGCACCGTGGAAGTCCCGCCGTCACCAAAATCCCACGCCCACGACGTCGGGGTGCCCGTCGACGTATCCGTGAACGCCACGTTCAACGGCGCCGTCCCCGACGTCGGCGAAGCCGTAAACGACGCCACCGGGGCAACCCCGGCCGCCGTCACCGTAATCGTCGCCGAAGCGGGCGCCGACGGGCCCGTGCCGTTCGTCGCGGTCAGCTTGGCCACATACGTCCCCGCCGCCGCATAACTGTGGGTCGGGTTCTGCACCGTGGAAGTCCCGCCGTCACCAAAATCCCACGCCCACGACGTCGGGGTGCCCGTCGACGTATCCGTGAACGTCACGTTCAACGGCGCCGTCCCCGACGTCGGCGAAGCCGTAAACGACGCCACCGGGGCAGGGGCGGCGGGGCCGAGGGACCGGTCCGAGAACCAGTAGCGCTTTGCCACGTTGTCGCTGGCCATGACCACCAGGCCGGTGGTGCCGTCAACGCCCTGTTTGGTGGTGGTCACATCATTCATGTTGGACGAGGAGGCGCTTTGGATGACCGGCGTTCCACGTCCCGAGCCGAACACCGGGTTGTCCATGGACGCGGTCTTCTCATAGATGCTTCCGGCCACGCCCGAGAATGCGCACCCGCTGACCGACGTCGGCGGTGCCGTCTCGAAGGCGTGGACCAGGTTGTTTTGGGTGTCCAGGACGATCTGCGGCCGGGTGACGCAGTCCCCGGTTGTGGAAAGCGTTGATTGCGTGAAGGAGCCGGTTCCCGGCTTGAAGACGAGCAGCAACAGTTGGGGCAGCGTGGGATCCGAGGACGTATCGTTGAGGCTCGTCTTGACGGCGGCAAAGACCCGCCCGCTGGGATCAGCCTGCAACGACTTGATGTTGAGGTGGTCATCAGCCTGGCCAGTACCCCTGATGGCGGGCTGTTGTTTCCACGATGACGACGCCGTGGGCGAGGTTCCGTCGGTCCGCGTGGCCCACCAGACAGACCCGGTGAGCTGGTCGCTCCACATGACGCCAATCTTGTTCTTGTTGAATGCGACAACCGCTGAGATGTCATCTGGTGTGGCATTCGGGTTGGAGACCGGGATGACAAACGGGCTTGCCCAGCTGGTGCCCCCGGGTGCGGAGTCGTTCACATACACGGTGTTGGTGTAGCCGGCGGTGGAGTTCCCGGCCACCTGCGTCCAGGTGGCCCAGATGGCCCCGGTACTGTCTTCGTCAATGGTCATTGATTCACTGGTGTTGTTCGTGATGACCGTGGGGAATCCGGCGTCAAGGGTGTACTTGCCGCCGGCGTAGCTGTACCGGTAAAGGTTGGCGGGCTGACCGGTCACCGAAACGACGGGGCTTGAGTTGGTCGAAACCGCAACGACGTGGGAGGCAATGTACAGATGCGTGCCGTCCCACAGCACATCGGCCAGCGTATTTCCGCGCGCGTCATTCAGTAATCCGGTATCCACCCAGGTATGCGTTCCACGGTCGAGGCGGTAAATGTGCCAGCCGCTGCCGGTTGTCCACATATCCGCCCACCAGGAGCCGTCATTCCACCACAGTTTGCTCTGGGGTTTATCCGAGGTGGGCGGATTCGCCACCCCTGAGTGAGGAGATGCTTTGCGTACCGTAGACCGGATCAGCCGAGGCCGCCGGCGACATCGCCAGAAGGGACCCGGCCACCAAGGCGGCGGCAACAACGGACTGGGACAACCATGTCAGGGAACGCTTGATGCTCACAAAAGGCTCCTGGGCACTAATAAGCAAATAATCAGCAATTTCTTCACTGGTTCTTATTCGTGCGCCCAGTCACCACGAATTTCAAAGTTAGCCCAGACGTTAGACCTGAATACACAACTGCGCAAGGACCTGCTGGCACAGGACTCCGCCCCCTCCGTCCAAGCGAAAAATCGAGGCAAGGTGGACCACCCGTCAATAGTGATGTGGCGGCTCCCAGCCTTTTCCGGGCCGGTATTCAGGCTATTTGCGTAAGCTCACGGCAAACGCTGGGAAAACCACATGTTTTCTGCACGGATCCAAATGGAACGGGCACCACAAAGTGTCCTGAGGCAGGGAGGAAATTGTGAAAGCTTTAACCGTTATCCCCGGTTCCGTCGATTCAATGGAGCTCAGGGAAATCGCCGAACCCGCCACCGCCGAAGGTTCGGTCCTCGTTGAAACCCTGGCCATAGGCCTCTGCGGAACGGACATTGAAATCACCGCCGGCGAGTACGGCGAAGCACCGGAGGGCTCCCCCTACCTTGTCCTGGGCCACGAAAACCTCGGGCGGGTCCTCGAAGCCCCGGAATGCAGCGGACTCAGCGCCGGTGACCTGGTGGTGGGAATCGTCAGGCGCCCGGATCCTGTGCCGTGCCCCGCTTGTGCCGCCGGCCAGTGGGACATGTGCCGCAACGGCCGCTACACCGAACATGGAATCAAAGGACTGCACGGCTTTGCCCGTGACCGCTACCGCGCCGACCCCCACGCACTGGTGCGGCTTTCGGGGTCCCTGGAAGATGTGGGTGTCCTGCTGGAGCCCACCACCATCGTCGCCAAGGCGTGGCAGCACATTGATGCGATCGGTTCGCGCGCCTTTTTCGAGCCCAAAACCGCCGTGGTGACAGGTGCCGGCCCCGTGGGCCTGCTGGCAGCGCTCCTGGGCGTGCAGCGCGGTTTGGAAGTGCACGTGTTTGATCGGGTGACCACCGGCCCCAAACCCGAACTCGTCGCTGACCTTGGTGCCATTTACCATTCGGAAAGCCTTGCGACCTCCGGGGTGGAAGCCGACGTGCTAGTCGAATGCACCGGTGTGGCCTCCGTAGTGATGGAGACCCTGACCTGCCGTGCGGTGGATTCGGTCACGTGCCTGACGGGGGTTTCCTCACCCGGCAAGACCAATTCCGTGGACGTTGGTTCCGTCAACCGGACCCTGGTACTGGGCAACGAATCGGTGTTCGGCAGCGTCAATGCCAACCGCAGCCACTACGAGGCTGCGGTTGAGGCGTTGGAAAAGGCGGACCAGGGCTGGCTTCAGCGGTTGATTTCCCGCCGGGTCCCCTTGGCTGACTTTGACGATGCCTTCCGGCGGAGGGACGACGACGTGAAAGTCGTCCTGGACTTCCAGGACCTCTGAGATGCGGAAGATCGAGGACTACGCCATCATCGGCGATCTGCACACGGCCGCGCTGGTCGGCGCTGACGGCTCCATCGACTGGTTGTGCCTCCCCCATTTTGACTCCCCTGCCTGTTTCGCAGCCCTCCTGGACAGTCCGGAGGCCGGGCGGTGGCTTCTGGCACCCGTGAATGCGGGAGCCTGCACCAGCCGCCGTTACCGCCACGACACGCTGGTCTTGGAAACCGAGTGGGAGACCGGCACGGGGCGGGTCCGGGTCACCGACTTCATGCCTCCCCGGGATGAAGCCGCCGACCTGGTCCGGATCGTTGAGGGACTGGAGGGCACAGTCCAGCTGCACAGCGAATTGGCGTTGCGCTTCGACTACGGGCACGTGGTTCCATGGGTTCGTCGCACCAAGACCGGGATCCACGCCGTCGCCGGGCCCGACTCGGTGCACGTCGCCTCACCGGTTCCCATGCACGGCGAACACCGCCGCACTGTCAGTGAGTTCACGGTCCATGCCGGGGACACGGTTCCGTTCGTCCTGACCTGGGCCCCCAGCTACCGCCAGCGTTCGCGGACGATCGGTGCTGACGCCGCGCTGTCCCAGACCGTGGCTTACTGGGAGGAATGGTCGGCCCGCAGCGGGGCGGACGGTCCGTACCGCGACGCCATCCAGCGCTCCTTGATCACGCTGAAAGCGCTGACCTTCGCCCCCACCGGCGGGATCGTAGCGGCCGCCACAACCTCTTTGCCTGAGCAGCCGGGCGGCCCGCGCAACTGGGATTACCGCTACTGCTGGCTCCGGGATGCCACCCTCACCCTCCAGTCGCTCATTACGGCCGGCTACACGGACGAAGCCAAGGCCTGGCGGCAATGGCTGCTGCGGGCGGTGGCGGGGGACCCTGCAGACCTGCAGATCATGTACTCCCTCGACGGGCGGCGCCGGCTTCCTGAGTCCGAGCTGCCCTGGCTGGCCGGTTACGAAAAGTCCTCGCCGGTCCGGACCGGCAACGCCGCGGCGGACCAACTTCAGCTGGATGTGTGGGGCGAAGTCATCGATGGGCTTTCCCTTACCCGCAACGCGCTCCTGCATGTCCCGGACGATTCGTGGGACATCCAGACTGCGCTGATGGAACACCTCGAGGGTGTGTGGCAGCAACCTGACAACGGGTTATGGGAAGTCCGCGGACCCCGCAGGCATTTCACCCATTCCAAGGTCATGGCCTGGGTGGCCGTGGACCGCATGGTCAAGGGCGTCCGCCAGTTCCACCTGCCGGGCCCGGCGGACCGGTGGGAAGATTTGCGGGACGCGATCCATAAAGACGTCATGGAGCACGGCTTCAACGCTGAGCTGAACTCCTTCGTCCAGTCCTACGGCGGCACTGAACTGGATGCCAGCCTGCTCCTCATTCCACGGGTCGGCTTCCTGCCGGCGGACCACCCGGCCGTCGTCGGGACGATCGAAGCCATCCAGCGTGACCTGACGCAGGACGGATTCGTCCTGCGTTACCGGCCGGAGGAGAGCGACGACGGACTGCCCGGCAATGAAGGCGTCTTCCTGGCGTGTTCCTTCTGGCTGGTGGACGCCCTTCTCGGCGCCGGGCGGCGGACCGAAGCCACGGAACTCTTTGAAAGGCTGCTTGCGCTCCGCAACGACGTGGGCCTGCTCAGCGAGGAATGGGACGCACGCGCAGGCCGCCAGCTGGGCAACACTCCGCAGGCTTTCAGCCACTTTGCCATGGTCACCACGGCCTTCCAGCTCCACCGCGGGCAGCCGGGCCAAAGCGATGAGCAGATTCCTGCGGGCCGCGCTTCCTGAGCCACACGGGCCGGCGGCCGCTGCCCCGGCCCTGCGGCCGGGGCAGCGGCCGAGGTGGCCAAGGCAGCGCCAACGTGCCGGGGCAAAGCCAACGTCCGGTGGAGACGCTTACGGCTTCGCGGGTGTTTGGGCCGCTTTGGCCTGGATGGCCTTGGCCGCCTTTTGGATCTTGTCCCCGTAGCCGCCGTTGAGGGCAGTGTCCTTGATCTTCGCCGCATCGCCGTCACGGTCGGGAGCCGCGGCTGCTTCCAGGGTCTTCAGGTCTGCCTGCAGGTTGGCCGGGAGCTTTTCGAAGGCTTTGGTGTGGTGGATCAGCACATAGGCGATCTCGTGGGCCTTGTCCCCGAAGCCGTCGGCTCCCTGGAGGTCCACCCTGAGCTCGTTCCGGAGGGCGTGGGCGAAGGGATGGGCGGCGGACTGTTTCCCGTTGCCTGGGCTCGCCGCCGCGGAGGTGGCACCGGCTGAAGGTGCCGGGCTTTGGCCGGCCGCCGAGGCCGACGTCGCCCCAAGAACCGCTCCCCCGATGAGGACAGCTCCTGCAGCGGCCGCGCCTGCGCGAACGCGCCAGCGGCGTGCGTCGCTTTTGCGCGGCGCGGTGGGATTGGTGTTCATGCGTATCTCCTCGATGGTTCCGTGGACCCGGACAGTTTGTGCCAGGCCTGCGCTGTGTTGCCTTTCCACTGTGGCGCGGGCAAGTCAGGACCGTGTTCGGCGAATGTAAGAGGACGGTAAAGTTCAGGCGCCGGCCGGCCGGGCCGGTGCTGCCATGGCGTTGAATGGATGCATGGAGCAATCAACAGCTGCCGGCACCACGCCGTCCCGCGGGCTCGTGCTGATTGTTGAGGACGAGCGCGCCATCGCTGACGTGCAGCGCCTCTACCTGAGTCGGGCCGGCTTCGGCGTGCACGTCGAGGCCACCGGGGAAGGCGGCCTGGAGCGGGTCCGGAGCCTGCGGCCGGTGGCGGTGGTGCTCGACGTCGGGCTGCCGGGCATTGACGGGATCGAGGTCTGCCAGCGCATGCGGGCCCGGAACGATTGGACTCCGATCATCTTCGTCACCGCCCGCGACGAGGAGGTGGACATGCTGCTGGGGTTGGAGCTGGGCGCCGATGACTACCTGACGAAGCCGTTTTCGCCCCGGGAACTGGTGGTGCGCCTCAAGACGGTGCTCCGCCGCACCGCCGGCGTCCCGGGCAGCGGAATCCTGCGCGTCGGGTCGGTGGCCCTGGACCGGGAGAACCGCACCGCCAGCGTGGAAGGGAAGCCGGTGGAGTTGACTGCGCGGGAATTCGATGTGCTCGCCTACCTGTTGGCCAGCCCCGGCCGGGTGTTCAGCCGGGAGCAGCTCCTGTCGGCGGTGTGGGGACAGGCTGACTACTCGGCGGGGAGAACCGTGGATGTGCATATCGCCCAGCTGCGTTCCAAGCTCGGTCCGGGCAACCCCATCCGCACCCTGCGCGGGGTCGGATACTCTGCGGACGGCGACCGGGCGTGAGTGGCCCGCCGCCCGGACCGGGCGTACGCGGGGAGCGCCGCCCCGAACCTGCCACGATGTTGTGGCTGCGTTCCCTGGCCGGTCGCATCACCCTCGTCACGGCCGCCGTCGCCGTCCTGGCAGTCCTTGTCACCGGCAGTGTCGCCTTTCCGCTGATCCGTTCCGCTGCCGTCAACCAGGCCCGGGAGCAGCTTTCCCGCCAGGCTGATGCCTTCAGCGCCGCCCCGGTGGCCGCCCAGGCATTGGACCTGCGGGAGCGCAATCTCCTCGGACCGGACAATTACGATCTCTCCACCATTACTCCCGCCGGTTCCGTCACCGGTGCGGCCTCCCAGATCCTGGGCCCGGACGCGGTCCACCCGGTGCTCGCCGGGCAAAAAATCTCCCGCACCGTCACCCGTGGAGGTGTTCAGTTCCTGGTCGAAGCGAGGCCCCTCGCCAAAGGCGGCGGGATCGTCCTGACCCGGTCGCTCTCGGACGTCAACGCAGCATCGGCCCGGCTCCTGCAACCAACGCTCCTTGCCCTGGCGGCCGGGCTCCTGATCGCAGCCCTGGCCGGGACCCTGCTTGCCCGCCGGCTCTCAGGCCCGCTCGTCAGGACTGCAGCGGCGGCACGGCGGATGGCCGCCGGTGAACGGACCGTTCATTTTGAACCCGCAGGCGCTGCCGAGGTCCGTGCCGTGGGCGAGGCGATCAACACGCTGGACCATGCGCTGCTGGCCAGCGAAAGCCGGCAACGGGAATTCCTGCTGTCCATCTCGCATGAGATCCGCACGCCGCTCACCGCGCTGCGCGGATACGCCGAGGCCCTGCAGGACGGATTGGTGCCACCCGAAGACGAAGCCCGTGTGGGCCAAACCCTGGCCGCGGAAACGGACCGGCTGGACGGCTTTGTCCGGGACCTGCTGGCACTGGCCCGGCTTGAGGCCGACGATTTCACGCTCGACGTCCAACCTGTCGACGTCTCCGCGCTCCTGAAACAGACGCAGCGCGCCTGGCAGCCGGCAGCGGCCCAGGCGGGCGTGGAGGTCACAGTCCACCTGCCCGCTGCGGATGCCGGGGAACCCTTGATGGTCACCACGGACGCCCAGCGGCTCCGCCAAATCATTGACGGGCTCATCGGCAACGCCTTGCGCGTCACGCCGCCGGGGAAACCCCTGGCCCTGAAGGTGATGATCGAAGATGAGCCGCCCTCCCCCGCGACGGCGCCAGGTAACCACCAGCGCGGCATCGTCGCCATCCAGGTTCGTGACAGCGGTCCCGGGCTTACCGCGGAGGACGCCGCCATCGCCTTCGACCGTGGAGCCCTGGCACGCCGGTACAGCGGACAACGGCCCACCGGCAGCGGACTCGGCTTGTCCATCGCGGCCCGGCTGGCCCAGCGGATGAATCTCAGCCTCACGGTGGAACCAACGGCGCCGGGCGGGGATGGCGCCTGCTTTGGCATCCGGCTGCCGCGGGCAACCACCGTCCCGCGGTAAACGGGCCAGGGGAAGTACGACGGCGGCGCGCGGCAAAGTGCCGGGGCGCACCGTTGCCGGGCCGGGCGCTAATTGATCAGGTAACTGTCCTCGGCGTCGTGCCCGGGCGCGGGCTTCACGAACGGCAGCGAGCTCACCACCGTCTTCACCCCGATCACGGGCAACAGTACAGCCGCGGCCGCCACGGACAACGCCGTGAACCCAACGAGTTCCAGCGTCTCGCGCTTCGGCAGGCGGCGACGGCGGCGCCCACCATCCATGAGATCCATCATGCTGACGAGGCTACGAGCGTGCCGCCGGGATTTCCCCGGTACCGGCTACCTGTCTTTCGCGCCGGGCACTACTCAGACGATCATCAGCTACTGTCTGCGGCGGGCACCGTCAGCCGTGGACAGGTAGGTGTCATAGCAGTCCCGGGAGCAAAACACCGCAGTGGGAGAGGGAGGGAGGACCAAGCCGCAGACCTTGCACTTTGGCTTGGGACGAAAACTCCGAAGCACGGTTTTCAGCATGAATGCAGGATATGCAGCGGCCCGAAAAATGTGATCAGTAACCGATACCTGAATCCGGCGGCGGGGATACCTGCCCCGGCGCCGAAAAATAACGAACTGGTTACCGGTACCCGTCCACGATTGCGGCGGCAATCTCCTTGTAGGCGCGCCGCGTTTCGGGCTTCAAAACATCCAGGGTGACCAGGTCGCCGTCGGCCACCCCGCGGTCGTGCGGCACGGCGATCAGTTCGCGGCAGATCCCGGAGAGGTGTTCCTCGATGGCGTCCTTGTCCACCCGGGAGGACACCTCGTCCTTGTCCGTGATCACCACGATCGCGTTCCGGGCCAGGTCCTCGTACCCGTGGCTGGCCAGCCAGTGCAGGGTGCTGCGGGCCCGCTTGGCGCCGGAGACGGCGTAGCCTGCGGCGATCACCAGGTTGTCTGCCGACTGCAGGATCCCGCTCATCGCGTTGTGCGTCACGCCGGTGCCGCAGTCGGTCAGCGCCACCGAGTAGTAGCTGGAGATGAGCTTGCGGATCCGCAGGTATTCCTCGGCGGTCAGCGAGTCCGAGACCTCCGGGTCCTGTTCCCCCGCGATCAGGTGCAGCCGGCCGGCGTGGTGCATGTACCGGGCCAGGGCGGTGAGGGAGTCGATGGATTCGATGTTCTCCAGCAGGTCCGTGATGGTCCGCGGGCTGGACTGCTGGTAGATGCCCTCCCCCAGGGCGCGTTCCACGAGGTCGCCGGAGTCCGGGTTGGCGTCGATGGCGCACGGCGCGTCGCCGCGGTATTCGGCCAGGGTCAGGCCCACGCCCACCGTGGTGGAGGTCTTGCCGATGCCGCCCTTGAGGCTCAGGACAGCGGTGTTGTAGCTGCCTTGGAGCTGCCGGGAAATCCGGCGGCCCAGCTCGTCCTCCTGGCGCTGCTTGGGTCCGGGGCCCAGGTTCCAGGCGCCGCCGGTGAGGTTGTACAGCGCCCCGCGGAACCCGCCCACGGGCCGCGGCTTCTGTTCCTTGACGAACAGGCCGGGCGAGCTGATGAAGTCAGGCATGGGGCTTTCCGCGATCGTGTCGGCCACGGTGGGCCGGCTGCGGCGGAATGACGGAGTGTCCGACGACGGCGCTGCCGCTTCCGGAGCAACCCCGCCGGCGCGGCGGGCTGGCTCAGCCGCGGCAGGTTCGGCGGTTCCCGGCCGGGAGGTGCCCGGCACGGAGGCGATGGGTTCGGCGGGCGTCGACACCGGCGCAGCGGGCGGGGCTTCGGGTGCCGGCGGCGGGGTGCGGGTGGGGGCCGGGGCGCGGGACGGCTTGGTGGCGTCGGCTGCGGCGGCCGCCTCGGCCCAGGACGTGCGGCGCGTCACCGGCTTTCCGGCGTCGTTCTGGCTGGAAGGGGAAGGGGTTACTGCTGGCATGGTTCCTGTCCAGGCATCGTCCACTGTTCCGTCGGCACGACGAAGGTCGCGGCGTCGGCGCAGTTGCGGCTGCCCTGCATCCTCTGCTGGGGCGCCTGCATTCTGATCCGCCGGTTGTGGCATGTCTGTCCCCCCGGACGATCGGCAAACTGTTATGCAGCACTAGTTCAAACAGTAAGTCTACGGGCTATGCCGGGAGCATCCGGCCCCGGGCGGCGGGCGCCTGTTCCTTTTGGCACTGTTGCTCGCAGGGTTCCGGCGGATCATATTCACATGAGAAGGATCATGTGGTGCGTGACCGCAGCCATCATTGCCACTTTCGCTTTCGGCAGCACCTACGTCACGTTCCAGCAAATCGGACGCCGTGCGGCCAACACCGCTCCCGCGGCGGCAGCGGCGGCGCGGCTCCAGCAAGAGGGCCCCGATACGGCGGCCGGCCCCTGGCTGGAACTGGCGCCGGACAGCGGCGTCTTCCTCATTGTTTACGGAGAGGACAACACCCCGCTCTCCAGCACGGTCACGCTGCACGGGACCATTCCGGCAGTACCCACCGGCGTGCTTGAGGCGGCGCGGACGCTGGGTACGGACACGGTCACGTGGCAGCCGGAGACCGGCCTGCGGATGGCAATCGTCGCGCGGGAGGCGGCCGGCAAGGTGGTGGTGGCCGGCCAGTCGCTGGCGCCGGTGGAAGCCAGTGACCGGATGACCTTGCTGATCCTTGCCGCCGGTTGGCTGGGCAGCATGGTGGTCATTTCAGGGGCCCTCGGCGCGGCAACGCTGATGGACCGCAGGGCAGGCAGAGTTCCTTGGCGCCGCATAGGGGAATCAGCCGGGTAAGAGTGGCAAAGATTCTTCCGCGGGCTGCATCCGGCCAGGGCATTCAGCCGGTAGTAGGGGGTGTAAGCGGAACCTCGGCCCCATCGGGGCCCCTCATTAGGAGTTGGAATGCGCAAGACACTTTCTGCAGTCGCAGGAGCAACGACGCTGCTGGCAGCACTCGCTTTCGCCACCCCCGCCCAGGCGTCCGGCTGGCACCACGACCATGACGGAACGGCCAAACTCTCCGTCCTCCACGGCGTCCCGGGCCTGACAGTGGACGTCTGGGTGGACGGCAAGCTCACCCTGGACAACTTCACGCCGGGCACCCTGGCCGGGCCGCTGGAGGTTCCGGACGGAGACCACAAAATTGCCATCACGGGCGCCGACGCGACCAGCGCCGACAACCCGGTAATCGGCCCGGTCACCGTGGACCTCAAGGCCGGCAGGGACTACACGGCGGTGGCGCACCTGGCCGCGGACGGGACCCCCACAGCCACGCTTTTCAAGAACAACACCAAGCCCAGCCCTGACGGCAAGGGGAAGCTGACCGTCCGGCACGTCGCCGCCGCCCCGGCCGTCGATGTCCTGGCCGGCGGGACCGCCGTCGTCAAGGGGCTCACCAACCCGAACCAGAAGACCCTCACCCTGAAGGAAGGAACCGTCTCTGCCTCGGTGGCGGCAGCGGGAACCACCACCCCTCTCATCGGCCCCGCCGACGTGAACATCGCCGAGGGCAAGAACACGATCGTGTACGCCTGGGGCAGCCTGGCCGATAACACCCTGGGCGTGGCCGTCCAGGTGGTGGACTCCGCCTCACGCGGACGCGACTGCGACTAACCCCCGCAGTCCGGCCGCACGCACCTGCAACTTGTCCCCGGCGGCGCCCGCACCCTGGCGCCGCCGGGGACAAGCACGGGGGTCCCGCCAGTGCCATGAGCCCGTAGAGGACCGTCCCGTGCAGCGGCATAATGGGGCTTCCAATCAGGCCCGTTGCCGCCCAAGGAGCATCCCGATGGAGGCTGCCGCCACACGCGAATGGGACCCCGGCCTCGACCCGGCGTTTGCCGGCGGGGACGAGAACGCCCTCGCGGAGGCCTACCGGCGGCTGATCCTTGACGATGAACTGGAACATTTGGGAGACCCCCAACAGGCGATACTCAGGCTGGCGTTCTACGATGACTTGACCCACGATCAGATCTCGTCGCGGCTGAACCTGCCGCTCGGAACCGTCAAAAGCCATATCCGGCGCAGCCTGGCCCGGCTGCGCACCCGCCTGGAGGTGGAGCATGGAACACCTTGACGCGGAACTGTTGGGCCTCATCGCCCTGGGCGAGACACCGGGCACGGAGGCCGACGCACACCACCTGGACACCTGTCCGGAGTGCGCCGCAACCTTGCGGGGTTTCCGGCGGGTCACCGACATCGCCACCCTGGATACTGCGGGCATCGTGCTCGAACAACCCAGCGCCAGGACCTGGACGGCCATCCATCAGGCCTTGGGACTTTCACCGGCACTGGCAGCGGATCCCCTGGCCGGGCCCGATCCCGTGGCCACGCCCGGGAGCCAGCCTGACCAGCCGGCCGCCCCGCCTGCCGAGGTGGAGACGCCGTCATCGCCCGACGACGGCAAGGTTGCCGCACCCATTCCGCTGCGGCCGGGTGCCAGGGACCGGCGCCGCCCCAGGCTGTGGATGGCAACCGCCGCCGCCGGGATCGTCCTCGGCACGGCCGCCGGTGGACCGCCGCGGGGGTCCTGGGACAGGGGGTACGCCGTCGCCCGGCCCCGCCCGGTCAGGTCCGGTTGCGAGGGTCCTCGCCGAAACGCCGCTGACTCCCCTGGCCGCGCATACGGGCAGCGGCGAGGCACAGATGGAACAGCTGCCCGACGGGACCCGCCAACTCACCATCCATCTCTCCGCCGATCAGACTTCGGGGTACCGGGAGGTGTGGGTGGGCACCAGCGACCTCTCCGGGATGGTCAGCCTGGGCGTCCTGGCCGACGGCACGGGGACGTTCACCATTCCCACCGGCATCGACCTGGCCCAATATCCAATCGTCGATATTTCAAACCAGGCCTACGACGGGAATCCGGCACATTCGGACGACAGCGTGGCGCGGGGAAAGCTCAGCCCCAAGGCCTGAGACCCGGCCGTCCTGGCCGCGGCGGTGCTCCACCGGCCGGAATGGATGCTTAGTGGTGTGTGAGCGCTGCTGCCACGACGGCGACGGTGAGCACCAAGAGGACGGTCAGGACGGTGTAGCCCACCCACTTGGGACGGCCTTTGTGGGGGTTGATATCGACATACGGCATGTCAGCGCTTGTTACCTCGGGGTGCAGGACGGACGGGGATCCGGAGTGCGCGGCGCTTGAGCCGCAGCATCTGGTAGAGGACTGCAAAGGGGATCAACAAGGTGCCGAGCAGTGCGCCAAGCGCCATTGCATAGTCGGAAAAAGCCACAACAGTCTCCATTGGTGATAGTGAGCCCCCGCATAGACCCAACCAGATGAAAACGAAATTGACAAATTGAGTCAAAAACTCAAGGTTTCCTCAAGATGCAGCACCCTCGGTCAGCACGTGGCCACAGCCGCATCGACAGTTCTGTCGAAAGGTACGGAGCCGGTATGGATCCACGCCCGGCCGCGCCAGTGGACTCACGACCTGGCCGTTGGCCTAGGCTGGGCTCATGAATAACTCCAAGAGAGCTACGCTCATTTGGTCGCTGGGGGCAGTTATTTTTTCACTCCTGGGCGTCTACATCGCGCTGACATCCGTTGGCACCTGGTACCTGGTGCTCTCGGCCGCCATTCTTCTTCTGGCCGGCATTATCTTTGCGTCAAAAGCAATCCTGACCATTCGCACGGCTGAAAAGCCCAACGCTTCATAGCCCGGTACGTCTTCCACGGTCTGTGCCGATCGTTGCCGTCATCTTCGCCTTCGCTGCCTCGGGTGCCCCCGGCTTTGGTTGTCGCAACGGGACGTGGTGAGATCGTTTAGACACTGAGAGACGGAGAACTGTGCCTGTCAGCGACACCTGGAAAAAGATTCGAACGACGACCGCGTACAAAGGCTTCGTGGCGGTCAACCGTCACACTTACGAAGAGCCGAGTGGAGCCGTGACCGACTGGGACATCATCGTCGGTCGTGATTCTGCAGCGGCCCTTGCATTCACACCTGCAGCAAGTCACGTCGTCCTTTTCGAACAGTTCCGCGTTGGACCCGGGAAGGCACTACTCGAACTCCCCGGCGGATACCTCAATGACGCCGAGCAGCCCATGGATGCGGCGCTTCGCGAGCTGCGGGAAGAAACCGGATACTCCTCAGAATCGGCCTTCTACGCTGGTTCAGAATGGTTTGCTGCGAACTCGTCACGACGTAAGCATCTTGTCATTGCGGCCAATGCATCGGAAGAGTTTGCAACGACCTGGGATGATTCTGAATCCGGCCGCGTGCACCTTCTTCCTATAGCGGAGCTCATGGATTTTCTTGTCAGCGGAGAACTCACCGACGCTGGACTTGCCTGCCGCGGCCTTGCGGCCCTCGCACGCAGCACTCCCGAAACCGAAGTACTCGCAGATCTGCGTGACCGCATCCTCCAACTCCTAACGGCCCCGTCGGCGCAGGGGCTCCCGGTAGGGAACGATTAACGGCCGCCGCGGATGGACGAGGCTTTGCGGCTCTGGGCAATGCCGGTGATGGTTAGTGCAGCCGTACCCAGCAGAATGAGAATCAGCAGTCCCAGAATCGGGAGCTCATGAATGGCAAGCTGCGGGATACGGCGTGAGGGCACTGCCAGAACACCCACGAACGCTCCGAGCAGGCCAAAGTAGCTGCCGGTCATGAAACCGCGGTGCGCTTTGATGTTTCCCGTACGGATGGCCAAGAGTCCCGCGGTCAGCGTGCAAAACGTCAGTAGGGAAAGTGCGTGGAGCCAATTGAACCCGCCATCTATGGTTCTGATACCAAACGACGTCAGCACCACGACGTACATTGAAACAACCCAAATTCGACCAATGATCCGATGAACCCTGCCGCCTTTAGGCCGGCTCAACAGGTTCACGGCGCCGAAGATCAGGGAATAACTGGCGGCGATGGCATGAAGTGAGATCAACACAGTCCAGGACGAAGGCATAGTCCGGAGCGTAGCGGATCGCCGCACGCTCTGCCGTCCGTCCGGGGATCCCTGCCGGGCGCCGGACGACATTTAGGATGGGAGATAAAACCGCAGGCCACCAGGGGGTTCCGCTTTGCCTGAAGAGCAGTCCACGGACAATTCCGTGACCCGCCGGGGGGCCATGGCGGACCGGTTCAAGTCCTGGGCCCTCCCCGTGGCCGCCGCAGTGTTAGCCGTGGGATTCGGGGTGGCCAGCATCTCCAGCGGGCTGGCTGACCGGAACAGGGACACCCCGGCGTCGGACCAAAGCGCGGCGGGCCAAGCCTCCACGGACCCAAGCCTGCCCGTCTGTGAGGTGGCGGACCGCGGCAGCCTGGTGCCGTCGTCGGGAGCGCTGTTTGGGGTGAACCTGGACCTGGCAGCCAAGCCGCTGGCCCAATACGCCACGGACCTGGGGCACAAGCCTGCCGTGAGCGTTTCCTTTGTGGACTTCCCCTACACGGACCAGGACCGCACCAACCTGCAGCAGGCCGCGGCCCAGATCCGCAACGACGGGCAGATGATGCTGCTCACCCTCGAACCCAAGAACGGCCTGCCTGCCGTCACCCCCGACGCCATCTCCGGCCTGGTCAAGGACCTGGCAGCCCTTAACGGCCAGGGCGTGCCGGTGATCGTCCGCTTTGGGCACGAGATGAACGGTTTCTGGTTCCCGTGGGCGCAGCAGCCGATTGAGTACCGGGCGGCCTTCACCAGGGTGGCTGACGCCGTCCATGCGGGGGCGCCGGGCTCGGCCATGATGTGGGCGCCGTCCTACGCCGGCGGCTACGCCTACCCCGGCCGCCTCAATGACGCGCAGCCCGGGACGCCGGACTTCGCGGCCCTGGACACCAACCACGACGGCGTCCTCACCATCGCGGATGACCCTTACGCCCCGTATTACCCCGGGGACGCCGCGGTGGACTGGGTGGGCCTGTCCCTCTTCCACTGGGGTGCCACATACCCGTGGGGCGCCAACGCCGTGCCGGAGGCCAGCAAGTTCGCGGACCAGCTCACCGGCACCTACAACGGCACCAACGGGGACGAGCGGTCCCTGCCGGACTTTTACGGCGAGTACGCGGTGAACCACAACAAGCCGCTGGCCATCCCGGGAACGGCTGCCCTATACAACCCTGCGGTGGGTGGCGCGTCCGAGGCGGAGATCAAGCGCGCCTGGTGGGAGCAGGTGTTCGGCGCCCAGACCCACGCCCGGTTCCCGCAGCTGAAGATGATCAACTGGTTCGAGTGGGACAAGGACGAGGCCGAAGTGAACGGCCGGATCGACTGGACCGTCACCACCACCCCGGCCGTCCGGGACGCCTTCACCGCTGCATTGCCGGACTGGCTCGAGTACGGCGCAGGGACCAACTGCCGCCCCGCCGGGTCGTAGCCGTGGGGAAATCTCCTGCCGGGGACGATGATTCCAGGAAAGAGAACAGGGCAGAACTGCGCCGGGCGTTCGTGCTGCCCGTTCTGATCGGACTGGTGGCTTTGGGCGTTGCCGGATGGAACTTCGCCAATGACCTCTCCCAGCGGCAGTCGCAGTCATCCCCGGCCGCGTCCACGTGCGAGGTGGAGCCCCACGCGTCGCTTGCCCCGGCTGACGGCGCCCTGTTGGGCGTGAACCTGGATTTCCACTCCAAGCCGCTGGCCACGTTCGCCGCGGACCTGGGCCATAAACCGGCAGTCAGTGTGTCGTTCACCGGCTTCCCGCTGACAGCCAAGGATGAGGATGACCTTGCCAAAGCGGTGGACCAGATCCGCGCCGACGGCCACATGATGCTCCTGACCCTGGAGCCCGCCGACGGGTTGTCCACCATTACCGATGCCACCGCCACGGCCCTGGCGAAGGACCTGGACCGGTTCAACAAGAACGGCGTCCCGGTGATCGTCCGGTTCGCCCACGAAATGAACGGCTCCTGGTATGCCTGGTCGCAGCAGCCGCTGGAGTACGTGGCCGCCTTCAAGACCCTCGCCACTGCGGTGCACACCACCGCGCCGGGGTCGGCCATGATGTGGGCGCCGAACTATGGCGGCGGCTACCCGTTCGCCGGCGGCAAATACGAGGCCAAGCCGGGCACCGCGGATTTCGCCGCCCTGGACACCAACCACGACGGCGTGATCACCATGGCGGACGACGCCTACGCCCCGTATTACCCGGGTGACGACGCGGTGGACTGGGTGGGGATGTCCCTCTACCACTGGGGCGCGAAGTACCCGTGGGGCGAGAACGAAATCCCGGAGGCGAAGAAGTTCGCGGACCAGTTGACCGGCAACTACGACGGCGCCAACGGCGATGACAGCCTCCTGCCTGATTTCTACGGCGTGTACGGCAAGGACCACAACAAGCCTGTGGCCATCCCGGAAACCGCCGCCCTATACAACCCTGCGGTGGGTGGCGCGTCCGAGGCGGAGATCAAGCGCGCCTGGTGGGAGCAGGTGTTCGGAGCCCAAACCCACGCACAGTTCCCCAACCTGAAGATGATCAACTGGTTCGAGTGGGACAAGAACGAGACCGAGGTCAACGGCCGGATCGACTGGACCATCACCAACACCCCCGCCATCCGGGACGCCTTCACCGCGGCCTTGCCGGACTGGCTGCAATACGGGTCCGGGACCACGTGCCGCCCAGCGGGGTCCTAGCCCAGGAACCGCGGCTCAGCGGTGCAGGAGTTGCCATCAGTGTTACGGCGACTACCGCGTGCTGAAAGGACGGAGTACGACGACGGCCACCACGCCGGTGCTGATGATCGCCTGCAGGATGATCAGGAAGGGGTTGACGGCGCCAAAGTAGAGGGCGAGCAGCAGCGGGCCCAGCGCGAGGATGGTTACGTCCAGCCCGCGCAGGAGGGACGAAAATTGTGATTGGGGCACCGGCCCGAATGGTGTTTCGACCGGGGGAACGGACCAGTCAGGTGCCGGGCGGGTCGCGCTGCGTACCGCGCCGGCGCCCATCGCGACACCCGATAGCGCCCCCATCAGGATTAGCGCCGGTTCAACTGGCCCCAACATCACCAGGATGCCACTCAGGCATACCATCCAGAGGGACATTGCAAGGGCCGGCATGAGTGTCCTGCTGGCCCTCACCAGGGCCGGCGCTACGGGCAGGAGTGCGTCGAGTTCAGGAACCAAGGCTGTCCGGCGCGGCACGGTTCCAACACTGGAAGCAGTAGCGCAGCCTGCAAGGGTGATGACGGCGAGCTGAAGGGGCGCGGGCAGTCCGGCGTCGACGAGCAAAACCGAGATGCATGCCCCCAGACAGAACACCGGAGCAGCCATGGACGAGTGCAGGCGGACGAATGCCACGATGTCTGCCCGGAACAGCGCGCCGACTGGGCCACGTGCAGGCCGGGCGTAGAACCGGGCTGCTCTCCCGGTCTCGACCGCGTGCCGGTTTCCTCGGAACACCCGGAACATTTCGTTGGTGTCCATGAAGAAAATGGATGCACTCGCGTGGCCGGCCACGGCGCCGCCACGGATCAGTTCCGCTCCCCGAACCTGGCCCGCACGTGGCGCGATGACGCTGATGAGGACGATGGCGGACAAGGCCGCCAGGATCAGCGGCCAGGGTGACCACGTCAGGGAAGGGAGAACAGCACACGGCAGCAGGACAACGGCGGAGGCCGAACGGGTGAACCGGTGGTTGATTATCTCCAACTGCTGCAGTGCCGCCAGGGCTACGGCCAGGACGCTGACTGCGCCGAAGGTAGCTGATGCCAGCAGGTGTTCGGGTGCGGTGCGCTCAAGGGAGGTCAGGAAACTGAAGGGCAGGAATGCGGCAACTGCGCCGGCACATGTGAGGACGCACCGGCGCAGAAAGGCCGGTAGCACCATCGGCCGCCGGTCCACCGGCAGGGGCAACCACCAATTCCCTTCGGGTCCCCGGACAGAAATCGGACCGAGCCTCCGGGCAAGTGTCGTGATCCCGGCAAGGGCCGCATACGTGAGAAGCGTCCAGAGGACCGGGGCCGGCAGCACGAGCCACTCCGGGCTGATGACGCCTCGCCCGGCAGGACCCCGGTCACCAATCTCAATGCGCAGGCCGATAACGAAAGACACAGCCACTGTCAGGGCGCAGCCCAGCGCCAAGGCGTAGCTGTAAAGGTCCGCGAAAAGGTCCGCCACGGATGTACGGCTGCGGTTGTACCGGCGCGAAGATCTCCGGGTTGACCTGACGATTTCCCAGGCAAGAGACCGGCTCGATGCTGCCCGGGACACGGCTGCGGCCCGGCCATCGAGCATTTCAACGTCAACTCCCGGCAATGGTCGACGCCCCCTGCTCCGGTGTGACGGTGTGTACGGCGTCGTCTATGACCAGGCACGTCGATGCGGCAGTGTTCAGCAGGACGGGATCGTGAGTGACCAGCACCACCGTTCCCCCGCCCCTGGCATAGTCGCGTAGCCGCTGCCCGAGATCATCGCGCATCAGCGGGTCAAGGCGCTGTTCGGGCTCATCGAGGATGAGCAGGTTCGAGGGACGCATCAGGCCGGCTGCCAGCAGCAGCCTGCGCCGTTGCCCGGACGACAATGCACCCGGTACGACGTGTGACCGGGCAGCCAGGCCAAAGAACGCTAGTTCAGCGTCAACGCTCTCGTCAGGGTTTTTCATTGAATGCCCGCGTGCCACGAGCAGCAAGTGCTCACGGACAGTCAGGGAAGGAAAGAACAGGTCATCATCGAAGACTGCAGATACGCCCCGGCGAAACTGGACCGTGTCAGGATCCACGGGTAGCCCTTGGACTCTGACGTCACCGGCCAGTGGAACCTGCCGTCCAGCGAGTGTCCGGGCGACGGTGGATTTGCCGGCACCGTTGAGGCCAACAATTCCCAGCACATCACCGGCTCGCAAGGCCATCGACACCGCACCGCATACAGGTGCCCCCGCGTATCCCACCAATAGCTCTTCAGCCTCAAGGACTGTCCCCACATCAGTCATCCTGCCAGCCTATCGGCGGGAAAACTCCAGCGGGGACCTGCAAGATTCCCCAGGCATGCCCACCTGCCGCCCCAATACCCCGGGTCAGGGGTGCAGCAGGCCGTTGACGACGGCGGTCCCGGCTTTCCGGACGGCGGCGACGGCGGGTGCCAGCACCTCGAGCAGGGGTTCCGCGGCTGCCCAGTCGCCCCGGCACATCAGCGCCTCCATGGTTTCGGCGAGCGCCGCCAGTTGCAGGGCGCCCACCATGGTGGAGGTGACTTTGAGGCTGAGCGCCCGGTCCATGGCGGTGTCCCAGTCGCCACCGCGGACGGCGTGGCACACCGACGCCAGCCGGTCCGGCAGCATCTCCAGGTAGGTGCCCAGGAACGCGTGCGCGCCGGCGGGGCTGTCCAGCTCCTCCCCCAGGTCCCTGACGTGCCGGGGGTCCAGCACCGGAAGGGTCAGCGGGTCCAGCACGGAAAGGTGCGCGCTCACGCGGACCACCGCCCGTCGTCGTGGTATTCCTCGTCCAGGCCGTGCGGGGTCTTCTCCCACTTGTGCGGGCTGGAGAGCATCTGCCAGGCCGCCCGCCACGCGGCCACGGCGTGCAGCACCCAGTACGCCGGGTTGAGCAGCGCGAAGATGGCGATCCGCCAGCCGTGCCGCCGCCAGGTGGCGATGCCGGACACCAGGATCATCATGGCGTTGCCGAACAGCATGGACACCACCCCGCCCAGCAGCAGCCATTCGGGCAGCACCAGGCCCACGAAGTTGTAGCCCACATAGGTGACCACCGTGAAGCCGAGCACCAGCGGGTAGGCCAGGAACGCCAGCGGGGTGCCCAGGATCAGGCCCAGGAAGCCGACGGCGCCGGCCACCCCGGTGCGCTTGACGTAGCGGACGGTGTTGCGGGTGTTCACGGCCGCGGTGACCATGTAGCCCTTGATCCAGCGGGTGCGCTGCTTGATCCAGGCCGGCACCTGCGAGCAGGCCTCCTCCCAGGTGGTGGAGTTGATGACGCCCACCCGGTAGCCTTCGACGGCGGCGCGGAGCCCCAGGTCCGCGTCCTCGGTGACGTTCCACGGGTCCCAGGCGCCCACGAGCCGCAGCAGCCGGGTGTCGAAGTGGTTGGAGGTGCCGCCCAGCGGCAGCGGGATGCCGGAGCGGTCCAGGCCCGGGAGCATGGAGTCGAACCAGTGCGTGTATTCGATGGCGAAGAGCCGGGTGAGCACGTTCTGGTCCGCGTTGAAGTAGTTCAGGGCGGCCTGCACGCAGATCAGCGGCCGCCGGCCCGGGGCCAGGTAGCGGCGTTCGAAGGCGTCCTGCCGGAACGCGTCAATGGCCGCGCGGAGCTGTCCCGGGTCCGGCCGGTCCTCGGCGTCGTAAATCACCACGTACTCGCCGCGCGCGAAGGTGAGGCCGTAGTTGCAGGCCCGGGGCTTGGTCTGCGGCTCGCCGCGGGGCACCACCAGGATCCGCACGTATTCGGGCGGCCGGGAGCGCTTGGCGGCCTCGATGGTCTCGGTATCGTCCTCTTCCAGCAGCACCAGCACGTCCAGCTTGGAGCGCGGATAGTCCAGCTGCCCCAGGTTGGCCAGCAGCTTGTTGATGATGTTGGCCTCGCGGAACACCGGGATCAGGATGGTGTAGATGGGCAGTTCGCCGTCGGGGATCCGCCCGGCCAGCCCGGACGCGTCGCCTAAAGCCCCGGTGCCCACGCCGCGCCGTTCCAGTTCCCGGGCTTGTGCCTTGGCGGCGGCCCTGTCGTGCAGCGCGTCGAACGGCTGGCGGAGGCTGGCCAGGGTCTTGAAGCCGATGCTCACCAGGAACACCACGTTCACGGCGGTGAGCAGCACGATCACGGTCAGCTGCGCGTCGAGGAGCAGGCCGCCCAGCAGGCAGCTGAGCAGGACGGCGGGCAGGAGCCGCTGCCACAGGTTCAGGGCGGTGCGGGCGGAGCCGTCCGGTTGTTCCTCGGCCAGGCGTTCGGCGGATTCGTAGAGCAGGTGGTTGCGGAAGGCGCGCTGGATGGAGTGGTTGATGTCCCAGTCGGTGGTGGTGCGGAACACCACCTGTTCGGCCCCGGGGATGCGGAGGGCGGCGCGGCGGATCTCGTCGCTGGGTTTGACGGCGGTGGCCACGGTGAGGACGCCGTCTTCCAGGTGCCAGGGCAGCCAGCCGGGCTCGGACACTTCGGTGAAGCTCAACTGCTCCAGCAGGGCGTCGTCCGAGGGGTGCTGCACCAGGTCCACCAAGGGCGCGTCCCATTGCTCGGCCAGCACCTGGTAGACGTGCCGCCGGTTCAGCCCGGTTTCCAGGATGATGTGCCGGCCCAGCAGGCCGCCTTCGGTGTTGGCTCGGTCCAGGGCGCGGCCCAGCTGCTCCGGGGTGATCAGCCCTGCCATGAGCAGGGACTGGCCTAGCGCCACGGACTGCACGCCCACGCCGTCGTCATAGGAACCGGCGGGCCCACCGGCGCGGGCGGTGGAGAGGACCGGGGCGTGCTCTGCCATCAGTTGACGGTCCTTTCGTAGATCCGGTGCGTGGGGCTGGAGAACACCACGGCGTAGCGGGCGTTGAACGTGGGGCTGGCGCTGATGGCCTGGTGCACCAGGTCCGTGAACCCGGAGTCCATGGGCGCGTCCTCGCCTTCGACGTTTACCAGCACCCATTTGGCGTACTTGGCCGGGTCCTGCAGGGCCGGGCCAAAGTGGTCGCCGGCGGCCCGGTTGTAGATGTTGGCGAGCGGGATGCCCATCATGGGGAGCACGGCGTTCCCGCGGGCGCTTTCGTCCAGGAGGATCCCGCCGCCGTCGTAATGCTGTTTCAGCCAGCGGGCCGCGGCGAAGGAGTAGGTGTTGGAATCGTGGGACATGCGGCCCTCGGCCAGGATGGCCATCCTGTCGGCGGGGTCCTGCAGCCACCACGCGTTTTGCCCGGCCAGGGCGAGCAGGAGGAACGCCACAACCCAGGAACGGGTCCGACGGCGGCGGGTCACCTGGTGCACGAATGCCGCCACGAGCACCGCGGCCAGGGGCAGCGCGGTGAGCGCGAAGCGGTTGTTCCACCAGGTGCTGGGGAGCGAATGGTCGTTGTTGATGGCGGTCTGGCCCAGGTAGAGGCTGACCAGGGCGAAGGCGTAGGCGCTGCCCGTGACGGCCACCAGCAGGGTGCTGGTGGCCAGCCCGCGCCGGCACACCACCACCAGGGCGCCGCAGGCCGCGGCGGCGAGCACCACCACGCCCAGGGTTTCGAGCAGGGACCAGTGGAACGTCCAGAGGGTCAGGCCCAGGTTGCCCTTGGTGGGGAGCAGGCCGCCGTCGGTGATGTTCTTCTGCTGGGCGTAGGCGGAGTACTGGCCGAACATGAATTCCAGCGGGTTGCCGTAAATGGCCCAGTTGTAGGAAAGCCACCAGAGGACGGCGGCGGCGGGGACCATGGCGTAGGCGGCGGCCATCTTGGTGGCCTCGCGCCACTGGCGGGAGCGGCGGAGCTCGGTGACCAGGACGAACAGGGTGCCGGTGAGGACAAGCGCCCAGCCTTCGTAGCGGGAGAGCACGGCGGCGCCGGACGGGATGCCGGCGAACACGGCCAGCTCGCCGGCGCTCATGCGGCGGCGGCTGGTGGCCCAGTGCGCCAGGCCAGCCATGCCGGCCACCAGGCACATGAGCAGCACGGGCTCGGTGAGGGCGGTGGTGTAGGTGTAGAGGATGGCGGGGTTGGCCAGGAGCACCAGCACGGCGGCCAGCCGGCCGGTGCGCCCGTAGCCCAGGCGGGCGCAGATCCGGTACAGCCCGGAGGCGGTGGCGGCCAGGGCGATGATGCCCAGCACGCAGGCGCCCCAGCCGCTGCTGAACATCCAGAGGTCGATGATGAACGGCATGAGCAGCAGGTGCGGCATGGGCAGCCACACGGTGCCGAGCTGTTCGAACCCGGGGGCTTTGCTGTCGAACACGCGCCGGGCGATAGTGAGGTGGCTTTGCGCGTCCGAATAATCCAGGTTGCTGCCCTGCCCGGTGGTGTAGAGGCAGGCGAGGAAGCCGACGGCGGCCGCCACCACGGCGATGGCGGCCGTCCCGGGCACGCGGCGCCCGGCAGCCGGGGCCCCCAGGGCGGTCCAGGTGCGGCGCAGCCGTGGGGTCCGCTCCCCCGCCGGCGCGGCCGGTCCGGCCGGCGCGTCCGTCAGGGGTGCGGGGGCCGCCTGCAGGTCACTGGCCATGGGCGGTGTCCGCGGCGGCCTGTTCCAGGGCGTCGGCGTGGGCCCGGGCTGCGCGGCGGTGCTTGCGGCGGAGCAGGACCCGGGTGCCGGCGGCCAGGATGAGTGCGGCGGCTGCGGCGGCGAGCCATAGGGCCAGCGGCCGGAAGCCGTCGGTGACTTCGGCCTGGGGGGTGATGGCGTTGGTTTCCAGCAGCACGGGGTTGCCGGTGGTCTGGGTGACCAGGAGGTTGCGGGACAGGGAGCTCCAGCCGCCGGGCTGCTGCTGGATGTAGCTGGCCAGGCTGGCCTGCAGGGTTCCGGGGGTGGCTGCTGCCGAGGATTTGCCGCCGGTGGTGTCCGGGGTCCAGCCGCCCAGGAGCAGGAGGTTGCGGCCGTTGTGTTCGTAGGCTTCCAGGGCGCCGTAGGGGGCGGTGGTGCCCACGCCGTATTCGATGTCCTTGCTGGACACCGTGCGGAAGCCGGCGAGCCGGAGCGGGGCGCCTGCCTGTTCGGCGGTGGCGGGGGTGGCGCCCACCAGGAGGCCGGAGTCGCTGGAGTCCAGCAGGGCGGCGGGGGTGGTGAGGCGGACGTCCAGGAGGGCGTCGTTGTCGCGTTGGAGGGAGAACGCCAGCGTGGCGGCGTTGGTGGTGTTTTCCTGGGCGGTAGCACCGGCGTCGAACGCGATGGGGAGGGTGGTGCCCAGGACCTGGGGGAAGCGGGCGAAGCCGGGCTTGATGGAGTGGCCGCGCTGGGCGGTGAGTTTGCTGCCGGTGGTGTCCACGGTCAGTTCCATGGGGAGCAGGCCTGCGGGGCCGGAGCAGTCGCCGCCCGCGGGCAGGGCGGTGAGGCGCAGGCGGAGTCCGTTGCGGGACTGGATGTGGCCGGCGGGGACGTCCGCGGTGATGTCGAAGGTGTCGCCGTTGAGGATTTGGGAGCTGAGGAGGTAGTCGTTCCAGTAGACGGAGAGTGCGGCCTGCCCGTTGGTGGGGATGGCGGTGTGGGTGCCGCGGAGCTGGAGGCTGATGGCGGAGACGGGGCCGCCGAACTGGGACTGGTTGACACCCAGGTAGGTTTCCTGGGTTCCATAGCCGGACAGCCGGATGGCCTGGGCGCCCAGGTCCGTGAAGGTTTGTTCGGGTCCGGCGGCGGCGGGGACGGTGGCGGTCATGCCGGTGACGGTGGCGCCGTCCGCCAAGGCGGATTTGGTGTCTGCCAGGGCGCGGGCGGCGGTGCGGAGGCCCTCGCCGGTGCCGGTGATGGTGAGGGCGGGGCGGCCGGTCTGGGTGCCGAGCGTGGTGCTGGGGTCGCCGTCCGTGCTGCGGATGGTGATGATGCGGGAGCCGGCCGGGAGGGCGGCGGCCTGGACGTCCATGTCCTGCGGCGGCACGAGCTTGAGTGCGGCGTCCGGGTAGCGGTGCGCCATGGCGGCGGACGCGGCGAGGATGGCGGCCGAGACGTCCGTGGCGGGCTCGGCCGGAACGGGGATGAGGATGGCCGGCACGGAGGGGGCCAGGAATTCGGCCACGGTGGTGGGCGCGGTTTCGGTGCCCTGGGTGGTGAGGCTGAGGCCGCTGAGCGTGGCGGTGGACTGGGTGGCGGTGCAGACGTCCCGGACAGCGGGGGTGTATTCGAGGGCCAGGACCAGCTGGTGGTCGGTGAGGTCCGCTGCGCTGACGGGGGCGTCCAGGGCGATGGTTCCCTTGGCGGGTGCTTCGAGAAGGGTGCGGCCCTGGGCGCTGACACGGATGGTGCCGGCGGTGGGCTGGCCGGTGACGGCGATGCTGCCGGTGATGCGGGCGGGCTGCAGGCCGGGGGCCACCGGGACGGCGAGCTGTTGGCCGGACTGTCCGGGCATGGCGGAGACGGAGCCCAGGCTGGCCTTGGCGGTGGCCGGGTTGGTGTGGGTGGCGGCGACGCGTTCCGCGGGAGCTGCGGCGGTGGCGGGCTGGAATGGGACGGCGGCAAGCAGGGCGCAGGTGAGAACAACGCTCCCTGCCCGGAGACGTGAGAGCATGCCTCCACCTTGGCGGGGCGAACTCAATTTACCCTGCGGTCTACCCTCAAGGTTGACTCAAGAATGGGTGTTGGTGCAGGTCAGGGGTACTTTCTTGGCTCTGCGTGCTGGTGGCGCGCTTACCGCTCCACAGCCATCAGGACCACTCCGATGGTGGCCACGGCCAACGCAGCCAGTGCCACATAGGAGATGAACCGCAGCCTGCGCTGCCGTGCATCCCGCTTCGAATAGCGAACGTCGTAACTTCCCCCGTGCCGGCTCATGCGCTGACCATAGGGAGCAAACCTCAAGATTGGCTGTGGACGGCGGTTTGTTACGAGGCGTCGTGGCTGCTGCGCCAGTTCTCCTGGAGCCGCTTGATGAACCACCGGGACTGTTCGGACCACGAGGCAGATTCGTTATAGATGTGGCGGCGTTGTTGGTGGGCACGAAGGACTGCTTGGGCACCCGAAAGGAGATGACCTGCCACAGGTTCTGGTCATTCATCCTAAGGCGGAGTTCATTTTCAACCCCTGAACACCGCTAAAGGCACCGAGTCATGAAGGTCCACGAGAAAGCTGATGTCAAAGGACGGTGAGCCCACAGAAGCCAGAGTGTCAGAGACCGCGCAGCGCCAAGTGTTGGCTAAACCTGCGGTTTACCCGCCAGAGCGCAAAAGGCCTCAAAACCCCAAAGGATTTCAGGTCTTTCACTCGCCCACTATGCGTGTGTCGCAGGACGCAAATCGAGAGCCAGAGCCAATGCCGCCTTCGCGTCGTCAGCGAAGTACACGTTCGGTAGTTGCCCTACATAGTCCCTAAACAGAGCAGAAACCTTTTTGTTCGCATTGTCGTAGGCGAAAACCGGAATGCCGAGCAGGGCGGCGAGGACCATGGCGTGCAAGCGGTCCGTGACTACTACCTCCCCTTCCGACAGAATGCGGCCAGCAGACCTGACGTTTGCTTCCGCCATTACGTTAAAGCTTGCTTCGATCAGCGGATACAGTACCGGCGTGAGCTTCGGAAGCACCCGGACGATATCCTCAGCGAGCCGCAAGGATCGCCAAGTGGGCACGCGAAGCGGGCCGCGGAAACCCCAGTCCACGACCTTGTGGCTCGGACCGTGGAGCGTCGGCGTGTCTTGGTCCACGGACTCATTGTCGGTGCGCTTTAGGACCACCAGGGAGTACTTCGGTTTGCCCCGTTCCCTGTGCCCATATCCCAGCGCCATGTCCGGGCAAAACTCTACCGTGTTGTTGGGGAACAACTTCTGCGCCGTCGCAAATCCTGCCGTGTCGCGGATAAGGACAGTCAGGTTAGGGTGCGCCCCGTAGACGGCTTGCGCGCGAGCCAGCCCCCTCGGGGTGTTAAATTCCATCGTTTGAGGCAACTGCAAAATCTTGCGGTCTGGGAACTGCTCAATTACGGATTCTTTGAACGCTTGGCTTTCGACCCAGCGATCACCGAAGTTTCCGCCGCCATTGATCAGGATCGGCCCGCTCGGCAGACGTTTCCGCAGTACGTCCGCAGAGAAGTGGTTGAGACTGGCAATGTAGGTAACCTCGACGCCCAGCTTCTTCAGATACTCTTTGGCGCCAAGCCATATCAGCGCATCGCCAGCGTTCTGGTGCCGTGGGTAATCTAGGAGCGCAACCTTGTCTCCTCGCTTCAGATGCTTCGAAAGAACAGACAAAGTTTGCGATTGGATATCCCCAAGGTTCATGACCAAAGAATACCAGCGACCCTGCATTGAGCTGGCCCGCGATCCAGGTACCTGAGTTCGGTTATCCTACGTACTCTTTCTGTAGGGCTTATCGCAACAAGTTCTGACGTGGCGAGAAAGCAATCGGTCGTTCGAGCAGAAGTAGAGCCAGCCTAGGCCAACAAGGATTCGCTAGGAGTGGCCCATAAGGGAGCGTTGGACGAGTACAGGCCAGACGGGGCCAAGCCCTGCGGCTTTCCCAACTTGGGTATCCGGCCATCTATAGAAACTTGACGCCCAGGTCACGCCCCGTCATTGCTACCGCGCCAATTTTCTTGGAGGCGCTTAATGAACCAACGGGACTGTTCCGGGCCATAAGGCAACACCGGAATCGCCTTAGTGGCATCGTTTGGGGTGTCGCGGATGGATTGACGAGCTTGGCGTACGGCCGTGCTCATGGTGGCGGCCATTGTCTTGACGAATTGGTCGCTACACGGCTTTCCATGTCCGGGGACAAGAAATTCATAGCGATGGCGCAGGGCTGAAATGTGCCTCAGAACATCTGCCCACTCTTCCGGGTAAGAGTCCTCGAAGGAAGGGTGGCTCCCCTGTTCTACAAGGTCACCAACATAAAGAGTGGTGGAAGTACCAACCAACAGGTCTCCATCGGTGTGGCCACGCCCAAGGTAGAAGAGAGTTGCTGTAAGTCCGCCAAGATCGACAAGTACAGGCTGGTCCTTGACCAAGGCGTTCGGAACCACGAGTTCAACGTTGTCGCCTTCCACAGCGAACATCTCTGGTTCCAGCGCCGCCACCTGCCGGCGTTGCAGGTCGCCTCGCTTATCAATGCCTCTTGCGCAATTTTGATGTGCCCAGAACTCGGTCACCCCGCTTTGGGCGAACACGGCGTTGCCGAAGAAGTGGTCGAAGTGCGCGTGGGTGTTCACTGCTACAAGGGGCAGCTCTGTTTTTTCGCGCACAGCTCTCAGGATCTGGCGTCCCTGACGGGGCCCACACCCGGTGTCTATGACCATGGCACGCTCGGAACCAACAATAAGCCCGGTGTTTAGCCAACATTCTTCAGTAGCCAAGACATAGTTGTCCGCACCAACTTCGAGCCATTCCGACATAGCGTCTCCGAATCTCCGGTAAATATCGTCCCGCGTAAATCGTATACAAGCCCAGACGGCTGAGGCGGCTCTTTGCAGAAACCCGTGCAAACGGGACGACAGTCACATTGTTACGCCAGCCACGTGGCATGTTCCATGGCGATGCATCCGGCGGTCGCGTATTACTTGGATGGACGCGCTTGATCAGGCAGCGCGTTCCAATGGAACCAGCGGACTCCAGAGTTAGTCGCTGCGGTAAGACGCAAGCCTCCGGCCAAACTTCTCAATATCGAAGTGGAGGGCGCAGTCAGGGCAAAGACGACCCTTGTAAGTGCGGTTCCGAACAAAAGGACCCTCACACCCACTACAGCTTCGTGCTCTCCCTAGTCTAAGGCTGCGCTGATTGAGAACGTCTTGGAGACGAAGAAGATATCGCTGCCAAGAGTACTTTTGCCGACGACCATGACGGGACATGCGGGCAGCTTATAAAGCTCAGGAGTGAAGGCCTAGGGTAGTCGATACCTGCTTTTCGAGCAGATAACTACTCGCCCGGTATCCGAGACCCAATGTCAGGGACCAGTCATCGCGTCGCACTGGAGCCTCGGCATCGTCCGCTAGGCAAGCACGATATTGAGAACAGGTAGAATCTTGAAGACGGCAAATTTGGCCGGTTTGGTGGGGGACCATTTGGCTACCTCCAGCTATCTACACACGGGGAGCCTAGACTTGGATCTGCACGAGTATCTACGCCTATTGCGCCGCAACTGGCTACTCATCACGTCCCTAGCGTTGGCTGGCCTCCTGGTGGGGGGTGCTGCATCAATTCTGGTAAAGCCCACCTACACTGCCGAGACGGAGCTTTTCGTAGCCCTACAAGGGTCGGGCAGCATAACGGAACTGCAGCAAGGCAACACCTTCAGTCAGGCGCGCGTGAAGTCATATGTTCAAACTGTTACGACCCCTGCCGTATTGCAGCCGGTCATAGACCAGCTGGGCCTGCAGGAGTCGTCACCTACGTTAGCCAAACGCGTGAGAGCCTCTGCAGACCTAAACACTGTCCTGATCAGAATTGAAGTTTCAGATCAGTCTCCCGCACAAGCGGCAGCCATCGCTCAGGGAATTGCGAATAGCTTAGTAAAGACAGTCGAGAGCCTGGAAAGGCCGAAAGCAGGCGGGGTCTCCCCCGTAAGTCTGTCAATCATCACGCCCGCGGTTGCACCCTCCTCACCCTCATCGCCAAATACGCGACTAAACCTCATAATCAGCCTCCTCGCTGGAATAGCAGCAGGCATCGGCGCTGCCATAGTTAGGACGCTCTTGGACAACCGCGTACGTGGTGAGTCCGACCTCCTTCGCGTTACCCCAGCACCGGTTCTTGGAGGCATTGCGTTCGATCAGGATGCCTCCAAATTTCCTCTGCTAACGCAGGTGGCGGCCCAAAGCCCGAGAGCAGAATCGTTCAGGCAACTTCGTACGAACCTGCAATTTGCAAACGTCTCGGGCGCTTCAGGCTCCGTTCTTGTCACCTCATCCTTGCCAGGCGAAGGCAAGAGCACCACCGCGACAAACTTGGCAATAGCACTAGCTCAGGCAGGTCAGTCCGTCTGCTTGATCGACGCGGACCTGCGACGGCCGATGGTGAATGAATACCTTGGCCTAGACAGAAGCCTCGGCCTAACCACCGCTCTTCTTGGAAAAACCGATGTGAACGACTTGTTGCATCCGTGGGGCGAAGACTCGCTCTACGTTCTAACGGCAGGGCAAATCCCGCCAAATCCTAGCGAAATGCTTGGTTCCCAAGCAATGCAAGACCTACTGTCGCGTTTGGAGGAGGCATTCGATGTCGTCATTATCGACGCCCCTCCCCTGCTCCCGGTTACTGACGCTGCCGTGTTGTCGCAATTTGTTGGCGGCGTTGTCGTGGTAGTAGGTGTGCAAATACTCAAACTGCCGGAGCTCGAGCGTTCCGTAAACGCACTGCAACTGGTCGGAGCCAACCTACTAGGAGTCGTTCTCAACCGCCTTCCTGCAAAGGGGCCGGATGCCTACGCGTACAGCTACACGTCATACAGCACGCCCAACTCCTCAGCAGATCGTGGAAACGTTGCACGCGCCACTGTCGAGGCTAACTTAGACCGACTCCACCGGTCAGACCCTGATATTATGCAGGGCCACAGCATTCATGAGACGGATCCGGATGCCCGCAGTGCCGCCAATTTCCCTGTTCGAACAAGTAGACGGCAATAAAATGTGGACCCGAGTAAAGTGCTTTTCCGAAGGCAGAGTAGACCTAAAATGCTGAAGACCTCTTCGTGGACCATTACCCATGATTTCTCACATTCCTGGGGGGGAGCCGAAAAGTGTACAGAGGTCCTGGCCTCAGAGGTGTTGAGTGGATCATCCCCCTGGGTAATCAGCGGCAACTCCGAGGTCACGTATCGGATGTTTCCAGAGGCCGACAAGAATCACATCAAGATGCTGTTTCCGATGGATCGTTTTTCAGGATCTATCGTTCGCACTCTTGCACCCGCTCTCTACCCGATACTAAGACTAATTCCGCCCACTTCAGGTAACCTACTTGCGTCTTCATATGCGCTCGCTCATCTTCGTCGCGCGAAGGGCTTTAAAGCTATTTATTGCCACTCACCTTTTAGGCAAATATATAGCGGCGTTGAAGACTACTTTCCGAAAAATGCACTCGTGCAAAGATTGCTTAAAGTAGTTCTTCAACCCTTCAGGTACATTGATAAAAAAGCCGCAAATGAGGCGGAGTTAATTATTGCCACAAATCAGATAGTAGCCGAGCGAATCAGAAAGTATTGGGGGCGGGAACCGGATGCGATTGTACCTCCGCCCATTGATACGCGCCTATTTCACCCAGTAGAAGATCCCAAGCGTGATTACTTTGTATGGGTAGGTAGAATAGTGGAGCCTTACAAGCGGGTTGGGCTTCTCATGGAGACTTTTCGTGAGAACCCTGATTTGAGGCTGATGGTAGTTGGAGACGGTCGAGACCGTAATTTCCTTGAACAATCCGCTCCGAAGAATGTGACATTTGTAGGCAAGCAACATGGCCCAGCGTTGAATAGCATAATTGCTAATGCCGAGGCCTTGATTTTTCCAAGTGCCGATGATTTCGGAATGGTACCGCTTGAAGCAATGGCTGCTGGTACCCCCGTCGTAGGTTACGCGGGGGGCGGCGCACGGGAGACCGTTCAAGATGGCCGCACAGGCGTACTTTTTGATGAGCACACAACGACAAGCGTTACGAACGCCCTCGGTCGACTAAGAGGGATTCAATGGGACTACCGGGCGGTCCGCGCCCATGCGGAGAGCTTCTCCCAAGAGGCGTTCGTGTCCAAACTTCGCAAATTACTTTTAGAAGCGTCCTCCCCAAAGCGCTGACAAGAAGATGAAGATTAATTCTAGGATTGCGATATGCCGAAATTCGTGCCCATGAAAGCTTTGCGGAGATTGGTTTCCTCTGTGGAGGTGAACTCCATATGGCTTGCAAGCTTTGTACCATCGAGCAGGTTGCGTACACTGGTACTCCGTTTGTGGGGTGCCCAAGTAGGCAAAGGCGTGGCGATACACCATGGCCTGCAGGTGCGAAGCGCTAGGCGCCTAAAAATTGGTAATGACTGTTATATCGCCGAGGACGTCATCCTGGATGCTCGGGGAAATCTAACCATTGGGGACCACGTGAGTGTCAACTCTGGCGTGCAGATTTGGACCGCGCAGCATGACTGGCGATCATCCGATTTTGCGTACACTGCCTCTCCTGTGGATGTAGGAGACCATTCGTGGGTGAGCGCTCGTGTGATCATCATCCCCGGTACTTCCGTGGGTGCAGGTGCAGTGCTGGCCGCCGGCTCCGTGGTGACCAAAAGCATTCCTGCGTGGTCCCTTGCAGGTGGCAACCCCGCGAGGATACTAGCTTCCAGACCGAAAGTGGATCAGTACACTCTGAGGGCAAGTTCCAGCAAACTCCTTTGGTGGTAGTAGACCTTGTTGAGTAAGCGAGATACTGCCCCAGTGAAGGACTCTACCGACCACAAATTGTTGAGGCTCTCAACAGCTTTTGAGAAGCCAGAAGCAAGCCCCTTACTTACAAAGTCCATCTGCTTCCTGCTAGCAGCATCCATAATTTTCCAACAGATTACAATACCTGGCTTTGGAGTCCCTCTGTCACTCGGCCTTCTGTGGCTGATCATATTATTTCTATGGATAAGGGGCCATATCGCTCTGGGTTTCAAACGTTTGGGCTTCGCTGCTGGGGCGTCGTTCATAGTGGCCATATCTCTGGGTCCATGGTTTATTTCGACAACAACGTCTCCGTCTCTCTTCTCCTTAATCTACGTAACGGCGTGCTGGCTTCCGTTCTTGTTCGTGATACCTCCTAGCAAATCCCTTACCCGTGCCGTGACGGGCACATTCATATGGGTCGTTGGGGCTTTCGCTGTCGTCGCAATCCTGCAGTTCTCGGTGCAGATAATTGGTGGCCCATTTATAGATCTGATGTCTATAATGCCGCAGCAAATAATAATTCCCAACTACGTCCATCGGGCCAGCCTTGAGATTCCAGGATTTGTAGGCCTCATTCGTTCCAACGGAATGGTTTTCCTAGAACCAAGCATTGCTTCTCAATTCTTTGCGCTGGGCGCAATTACAAGCTTTCGTTCAAAACCTTTATTCGCGCCTGCATTTGTAGTGGCAGTGCTCGTTACGGGTTCCGGCACTGGACTTTTAGCTTTAGGAGTGGGACTCCTTGGCATAGCAATCACCGGAAGACGTGTGGAGCGAATCTTTTGCCTCTTGACTCTAGGGCTCGGCACATTCGTCATGGCTGTAAGCGGCCTCGGTGACACTATGTTCTCTAGGAGTGCTGAGTTTCAGTCTGACGGAACGTCCGCTTCTTTTAGATTCGTTGACCCTTGGGAGCATCTGGCCAAATTTGGTTTTGACAGTCCTGAAGCTATTTTTTTTGGAATTGGACCGGGCGGCGTGAGTGTGACTTCGCTTGCGTATGGCGCCGGTGTTAATTATACATTTACCCCGAAAATGATTATTGAATATGGGCTTATACTTGGGGTCGCCGCAACCGTGGCCGTCGCTCTGTTTATATACAAAAGCGCCAACCTTAGCTTGGCTTCACGGCTGACGTTGCTCGCTATGACTTTTGCTCTATCGGGGGCTTTAGGCCAGCCAGCTTCAGCGATCCTTCTTTGGTGCCTATGCCAACCTATAACTGAAAGTAGCAACCGGATCAAGCCGTTGGTTACGGTTAGCGCCTGACCTGGGTCGCTTGAGGCAATGGCCGTTTTTACCTGGTCTTGCGCCAGTGCAGGATGATGTCTGGTATGGCTTGGTTTCCCAGCGAGACAGCAGCCGGAATCGATCAACTGTAGACCTAATAGCCGGAGACCGCCTGAAGGCCAAGACTGCGCTATGCCGATCGCCCGCCGTCGACGGCTTGGTGTCTACTGGTTGTTGCAACACCTAGACCTGTAAAAAGTGCAATTGGCAGTGATTAGAAGACCAAGTAGGCCCTGAGACGCCCCTCTAAAGTACGCTTCATGGGCCTCCTATGATTAGCTGCTGAAACAGGGTGTATTCAATTCTGAGACCTGCAGGGTTGTGGATCAGCCAGATCTCGTGAACTCGAAGACGGCACGCCCGGTTGGATCCTTTCAGCTCCGGCGGCATAAAAAGTGTTTCCCCATCTCTTGCTAAAGGCCCGCCGCTATCTCCGCCCGGTTCCTTTCGAATCAGAACGGATCACGATCGCAGATGTCGGTGACGGTCAGAAGGTAAGCCATTTTGACGGTTGAAAACGGAGTCACCTGTTCCAAACTAGGGGTGGGTGATCACGGTGGAAGATTGGGCGCGTATTCGGCGGTTGCGTCTGGCCGAGGGTGAGTCGACGAGGTCGATATGCGCGGTTGGGATCTCCACGAACACGGCCGCGAATGGAGTCGGAGCTTGACGGTCCGCCAACTTACGTTCGAGCGCCGAAGGACTCCGGGATCAAGGCTGTGGAACCGGCGATTCGTGCGCTGCTGGTGGAGAGTCCGCGGATGCCGGCGACGGTGCTGGCTGAAGGGGCTGGCAGGTCTGGTTCTGCGGACTAGTCCCGGGAGAACTTGGCCAGGCCCTAGTATGCCCCGGCTGATCCTCCTGACCGGATCTACGAGCCCGGGGATCAGGCGCAGTGCGATCTGTGGTTTCCGGAGGTGCGGATACCCGTCGGTCCCGGCAAAGCCAGGGTGTTGCCGGTGCTTTTAATGGTGTTCTCGCATTCACGGTTCATCATGGCCAGCAGATCTCCGGTCCCGGATGACCGGAGATCTGCTGGCCGGGATGTGTGAACTGCTCGGATCCTTGGGTGCGGTTCCGCGGCGGCTGATCTGGGACAACGGAACGGGCATCGGCCGGCGGAACAGCTACGCCGCCGGAGTCGCGGCCTTCGCCGGTATCTTAACCACCCGAATCCTGCAGGTCAAACCTTACGGTCCGAGAGCAATGGCGTGGTGGAGCGGGCCAGCCAGTTCATGCAAACGTCCTACCTACCCGGGCGGGCCTTCACCTCTCCGGAGGACTTCAACAACCAGCTCGGCCAGTGGCCGCCGAAGGCCAACGCCCGGCTAGTTAGGAGGACCGACAACCGCCGGCGGACCTGCCCGCTGCGGACAAAACGTCAATGCTGCCGCTGCCGCCGGTTCCATCGGTCAGCGGCTTCACCGCAAGGGTCCGGCTGCCGAGGGACTACTACGTCCGGATGGGATCCAACGACTACTCCGTCCACTCGCAGGCCATCGGCCGGTTTGTCGACGTCATCGCGGATCTCGCCACTGTGGATCAGCCTGGACGGCAGACCGGGTGGCACCCGCCCCGGTCTGGGGGCGCCGCTCTGACCATCAGCATCCCGGACCACACCAATGCGGCAAGGGGACTGCGGAAGGCCTTCCAGAACCCTCACCCAGTCGGCGAAACAACCGGGTTGCGGGACCTAGCGGACTACGGACCGGGCGTTCGGGGTTGTCCTGGATGATGGGCAGGTTGCCTGATGCCGGCCGCTAACGGAACCGTAGGCCAGATCGAGTACTACTCCCGTGCGATGAAAGCACCCCGGATCCGCGAAGCAGCGACCCGGCTCGCGGATCCGGCCCGTGAAGGAGGCTGGACGCACGAGAAATACCTCGCTGCTATGCTGTCCCGGGAAGTCGCAGCCAGGGAAGCCCCCGGCGCCGAGATCAGGGCTCGGGCAGCTGGTTTCCCGGGCCGGAAATCACTCGACGACTTCAACTTCGACCACCACGGCACGCGCTGGCCGTAGCGGACGACAGAATCCCCAAGAGCTGGTCTGGAGGCATCTGGTGTAGTCCGAGCGCCGGGGCACCTGCAGCAGGGATTCGAATCACGAAGACCTATCACACTTCGGCGCCTAGTCAGCTACAGGTACCAAACCTTCTCGCGGATACTCCCGCGGACACGTCCAACCTGTCCTCCTAAGCGTTCCACGGCTTTCCGACGATGTATTGACCCGGAAGAAGAGAAGGCAGCCCTAAAAAGGCTATACAAAAGAATGGTCAAGGATCGCCGCAAGTTAGCGCGCGGCATGCCCCGGTTACGGTATTTAACATAAAGCTTTACGTGTGATGAACCATAGTTCCTTGCTTGGCGGTACACCTGACGCAAGTTATCTCGTAAGTAGTATTTGACAATAGCAGTCTCGATCAGTTCAGTCTTATACCCGGCAAAGTGAATCCGCCAGAAGTAGTCCGTTTCATCACCGCCACCGACGAGGCTTTCGTCAAAGGGACCTACAACCTCGTAGATCGATCGCGCAAAACCGCAATTTGCACCCACGGGCCAAGGAATATTCCAGAACATCGTATATAAGGTTCGCTCAATCGATACGCGCTCCCCTGATGGAAGCCGACGATCCAATGCGCCACCAAATGCGAGCGTGCCGCCGGCAACTGATTTTGCAATGTGGGAAAGCCACTCAGAGTCCACTTCGTCGTCAGCGTCGCAAAAAACAATGAAGTCGCCGCGCGCCTCTTGCACACCACGATTCCGCGCATGATTTATTCCTCTACGACTACCAGCGTCAACAGCACGCAGCTGCGGAAAGTGTTCAGCAAAATTCTCAACGATATCACGTGTGGAGTCAGTTGATCCGTTATCAGCAACCAAAACCTCAAAGGGCCCAGCGTAGGTCTGCCGTGCAAGCGCCCGCAGTTGCCGCTCTAAGGTTAACTCTCCGTTTAGGCACGGAATCACAACCGAAAACCCGGGACGACCTGTAGTTGAGGAATTAGGTGTAGTCATAAGTTTGTCTCCTTCCGATGAGATCATCGTCAACTTGCCGTGGTTCACGGATTATCAGTAACACATGATCGAGTGCAGGTTTCGATGATTCAAAATCACCTCCTCACACGCAATTGAGCATGGGACAACGTAGTCGATAACGGCGCTCGTTCCTAGGTGTACTCCGATAGGCCAACTGCAGGACCCATTGATCGCCGTATGATTCATGCCCTTAAGGTCATACTGGATCAACCGGCCGCATTAAATTAAACTCATCGCAAAACAGTAAAAATAATGACCGCTATAGTCGTTACAGCAAACCATATTCCGCTTATTGGCAGCACTTTCGGAGGTAACGAACCGCGGACTAGCCAGACAAGCCAGACCATCACTACCACTTCGCGTGCTACCGCTAGCCAAGCGGCAAAGGCAAGACTGCTAGTCGCAGCAAAAGCGATTGGAACCGCGAGTACAAGACCGAGGAACTTAGCCGGTAGACCAGCTTTGAGTCGCCCAAGTCTCGTCAGGTATATCGTGGATGAATATGCCAAGACCTGCGGAAACGTACATAATGCCATAATCGGGACTGCTTGCAGAGCGTCCACCCAACTGGTCCCTAGGATCGGTTTGAGAACAAATTCCGTCCCCAAGATGGTTGTGGCGATCGTGGCACCTATTAGCATGCTTGCTCTAGAAAGAAGTCGTCCGATAGTACCGGGAGAATGGCCATCCAGGATCCGGGGACGAACCACATTGACCGTCGCGTTGACGATTGCATCGCCTAAGCTGCGGGATACAGACCAAGCAAGGTTGTATTGGCCTAATTTAGCCGTTCCTGCAAAGAAGCCAACCAGGATCCGGTCCGACTGGCCTTGTCCCCACCCTAGTGCTGAATAAGCGGAGGCAGCGCGGAATTGCGCAGCAATCCTAGTTAGTGTTGCAACATTGCCGTGAATGGGCTGGGAACCTAAGGCTTTGTCATTTCGCACCTTTCGGACCAGTGCCAAAGCCAAGAATATTTCAACGATAGTGACCTGGAGTACGCAGCCAAAAATGTTGTGGGTGAGAAGTAGTACGGGAAGGCTTATAAGAAGGGAAAGTAATGCGGCCGTCGCCTGAAGCGAAGCCAGCGTCCTCCAATGGCCAGCCGCCTGCAGTAGGGCCACAGGCTTGGTGGCCACGGCCATTGCCATCGGCGCCAATGCAAGTGGAGCAAGTACCAAAATATCGGACTGCAGTGACCGGGAGTGAGTACCCATCAGTAATAGCACAATCAAAATGAGCGCCAATGGGCCGACTAGCCCAAACGCTCGCGTGTATCTCCTAAGAAATCTCGTTCCTGCTCGAGACTGTAGGGCACCAACAGCAACTTGCCGAACTGCAACATCAAAAACCGACTGTAGGAAAGTAAGCCCGAGGATGGCCCAAGTATAAAGACCCAGCACCTCGGGCGAAACAAAAAGTGCGGCTAGGAACATTAATCCAGCTGTCGCAACACGCGGCAATATTCGCTCTATAAAAGACCAGACTAACGTGGCAGTCATCAGCTTCTACCTGCCACGCCGACAAACCTTGAATCTCAAAGAGTCAGTCACTTCAGCGATATTTCGTTTATGAGCGAATCTAAAGCGGCGCCGGATGACAAAGGGGAAAATTTGACTACTCTAGTTCGTAGAGTGTGAGACTTTGCAGACCACAACGAGTCGTCGGACAATAGATCCACGCAGTGTTGAGCAAAAAGGATTGGATCATCGCCAATACTCAGCCCGGCTGCGATGGCATCTAACCCTCGAGCTCCGATAACAGTTGTTACGACGGGTATACCACGTTGACTCGGCGGACCGACCTTCATATTGACGCCGCTTCCCCCGAAAACGGGATTGATAAAGATGCGAGCAGAAGCGAACAACCTTTCGAGATCTGAAACTTCCCCTAAAAAGGAAACTGATTCATTCAAACTCAGTTCGCGCTTCAACGATTGACTCGCCCGCCGTCCAGCAATAACTAGCTTCGCATCCGGTAGTCTTTTTCGTATTTTAGGCAGAACAGAATATATAAACCAACGAAGTCCGTGTACTGCGTGAGGGGCGTCAAGTGAACCTACAAACAACAACTCGCTTGACTTTGGAGCTATCCTGGGGCGGTGGAGATTGTGATCAGGGGCATCGATTAACACAGGAGGAACGACAGTGGTGGGCGCGTTGAGAGCTTTGTATGGGCCCTTATCTGTGGAGGAAAGCAGCGCGACCATTTGCACTCTACTAAGCAGATTCGGCATGGCCCACTTGAGCCGAATCGCCTCGGCGGTGTAGTAACACCGTTTCACACCGGTTGCATCAGCAGCCAGGCTTCGCATGTATTGAACTTCGTCATTGTGACTACGCAAAAGCACAGGTACCCCCAAGGCATCTGCAATTACGCCTGCCAGTCCGAGGGTCCACTCGTGTGAGGCGATAATCGCCGTCGGCGCCCCGGTCTTTATGAGCCGCCCGACTAGACTCTCATCCATGCGACGGCTAGACAACTGGTAGGGCAGGTGTGGCCAGCGCATCGTTGCATAAAAAGCGGACGTCCGTTTGACAAACACTACATCTGGATCGATGCTTCGATGAAGTTCTTTGTCTTCATCCGTTATGTCGAGACGATGAGAGACAATGAGCCTGATCTTCAGGCCCTGTTCAAGTAGCCCCTGGCACTCCCCTAGGGCTTCCGCCCGGCCACCACTATTGGTTGGAAAAAGGGAGTCATCGGCAATGAACAAGATTGTCACGGTAACATTCCCCCTGGTATGTGACAGCAACTCACAATGATGTCAGGAACTCACATGGGGGCATACATTGGTCGCGCCGTTACTGTGGTCTGAGCATCATGCGGAAGAGCCGACATCACTAGTCGTGAGGTTGGGCTTCCTACTCGCTGAGCGGCTTACGGACTCCCCATTCTTAGAGACTGATGAGGAGAGGACTACTGGCTAGATATTATGCATGTACGTCATGCATGTCCATTTGATGGCGTGGAGCAGGTTCGTCGGGATGCCGGTTCGAGCTGCACTTGGGGCGCCACAGCTTTCGCTGGCAGCTCGTAAAATGCTCCGGCGCAGCGCCATTTTTATCACAGTGCTGGTAGCACACATCTGAGCGGATCGTAGTTAGTGCCCTCCGGGCTAGAATCTAGTCGGTCAGCTTCACCTGAGAGCGCGCGACGGTCAAAGCCTAGGTGCTGGACAAGTATTCTGATTTGTGAACACCTAAGGGCACTGGGGGATTGATGAGACGTGCGCTAGATTGGCGTGGAAAATACTCGCGGCGGCTCGCTGCGGCTGATGCAGCAGTAGTCAGTTGGGCAGTGGCGGGCGCCTACATAGTACGCTTCGGCTTTGACCCAAGCGCCGCTCGAGAGGACGCAACATATCTGCTGTTGTCCATGGCTTTGGCCCCCATCTGGTGGTTGATGCTTGGCGCTTGGAGTAGCCGCGAAACCCGAATACTGGGCAGTGGAAGTGACGAGTACAAGCGTGTTGCTGCTGCGTCGCTATGGCTCTTCGGCTTGATAGCTATCGTCTCGTACGCTTTGCGGATCGATGTGGCACGAGGCTATGTAGGAGTGGCTTTGCCCGCCGGCCTCAGCGGGCTTCTTCTTTCCCGTTGGTATCTGCGGCAGCATCTGAATGTCGATCGATTGAAAGGAACGAGTATTTCTCGACTCATGCTAATGGGTGGCCCCGGAGCGGTGGCTCACTTGGCATCAAGTCTCGAGCGAGCGAAAAGGTCTGGTTATAAGCCAGTTGCTGCCTACATCCCTGGTTATCCAGAGTCGAGCATAATCGAGCCACGTTCAGGGCTCCATGTTTTGGGGCATCGTCCGGACACTGCGTCTATTTTGCATGCAATCGAAGAGTGTAAAGCGGATGCGGTGGCGCTTTCAGCCGGAGTCCAACTACACCCTCAGACGCTGCGGCATCTGGGTTGGGAATTGGCAGCACGAAATGTTGGACTCATCATGGCCCCTGCCCTCACTGATATTGCTGGCCCCAGGATCCATACCCAACAAGTTTCCGGCCTTCCGCTGATCCACGTCACCACGCCAACCCTCGAAGGGGGGCAGCGAGTGGCAAAGCGCCTCTTTGATATTGCAGTATCGGGACTCATTATTTTGGCTTTGGCCCCCGTGATGGCTTTGGTCGCCGTGCTGGTCAAGATCGACAGTCGCGGACCCGTCTTATTCAGACAAGAGAGAGTCGGGATAGAGGGACGCCCATTTAATATGTTGAAATTTAGGTCCATGGTTATGGACGCCGAGCAGCAACTTTCAGAACTGCAGCATCGGAATGAGGGGCATGGCGTGCTCTTCAAAATGAAGAACGATCCGCGTGTCACGCGCATCGGCAGAGTGTTGCGGCGTTACAGTCTCGATGAACTACCTCAACTATTCAATATCTTTGTTGGGAGCATGAGCTTGGTGGGTCCAAGGCCACCTCTACCTAAGGAAGTTGAAGCGTACGAGCAGGATGTACGTCGCCGGCTCCTGGTGAAGCCGGGCCTCACCGGGCTTTGGCAAGTAAGCGGAAGATCTAACTTGTCATGGCAGGACTCGGTTCGACTCGACCTGTACTACGTGGAGAACTGGTCTCTCGCAGGAGATCTACTCATTATTTTGCGCACTGTCAGAGCTGTTTTTTTCAGTACCGGCGCCTATTGATGATGTCACCAATCTATATAGGAACCGGAGTTTCGGACAGATGAACTATGAGGACCAAACCGTGAGACCAAAGCGTTTTGCACTGGTTAGGACACGCAAGGATCATCGTCGGCACACGAAGCATCGCTTTTTCGTTTGGGCGCTAGTAGTAAGCTCTGGGCTCGTCCTTGCTGTGTTAGCTGCCGCTCACGTGGCAGACAAAGTACGTGTGGTGCGGCAAGAGCTTACGGCTGCTACGACCCTGGCTTCCGAACTTGAAAATGCCATCAAGGAGGACGACCACGGTAGGGTCGAAGCTGTCGTGGGTCAACTTAGAGCTCACACTGGCACCGCTCGGGCAGCAGCAGATGACCCGCTGTGGAACGCGGCCTCCGCAATACCGGTCCTAGGAGCAAATTTTGGCGCGGTAGGTGAACTTGCGCGATCTGCTAACGACATCGCAGTGCTTGGTGTCACTCCTTTGTCTAGCGTGTTTGAATCGTTTGACTGGCACAATCTTGTGTCCAATAGCAGTGGCGAAAGCCTGCAGAAAATCGGCGACGCCGCACCCCGCATCGCCTCAGCTACGCATGCTGTTAGCGTGTCATCTGCGAAGCTCGACCAGATCGACACCGCGGCGCTTCTTCCTGAAATTGGCATTCCCATAAACGACGCTAGGAAGAGACTCAAGGAGATCAGTCACACTCTTAACAGTGCATCGGATGCAGCGTCGCTTGTTCCGTCCTTACTCGGAAGCGAAGCACCGCGGACCTATCTCCTTATCGTTCAAAATAACGCCGAGCTGCGAGCTTCTGGAGGCATTCCAGGCGCACTTGCAGTTCTAAGCGCCGACCGAGGCAAGCTCACCTTGGGCAAACAGAGCAGCGCCTCTGCGCTTGGAGCAATTGATCCGGTCATACCGGTTGACGATGAACAGAGAGCAATTTTTTCGGGACGCGTCGGCAAGTATATGCAGGATGTAAACCTCACGCCTGACTTCCCTACAGCTGCTGCCACTGCAGCGACGATGTGGGAGGGAGCAATGCATCAGAAAGTTGACGGGGTTATCTCAGTTGACCCTGTCCTTCTTAGCTATGTCCTCCAGTCCACGGGACCGGTTTCTATCTCGGGCCCGGAACTGGCCGCTGTGAAGGCTGCAGGACTGCCGACCGAACTCTCAGGTAACAATGTTGTGCGCACCCTACTATCAGATGTTTACTCTAAAATCGAGCAGCCGAAACTGCAGGATTCCTACTTTGCCAGCGTAGCGAAGGAGGTTTTTTCTGCTCTTTCCGATGGCAAGGGGAATGCGAAGGGCCTCGTTACTGGGCTCACCCGTGGAGCTGAAGAGGGTCGTGTCCTGATGTGGTCAACTCGGCCGTCAGAACAAGCCGTGATCGCAAAGTACTCCTTGAGCGGCTCTATTTCCGGACCCAGCGTTTCCCCTGCTCAGTTCGGCGTGTACTTCAATGACGGGACAGGCGCCAAGATGGACTACTACGTCAAACGCACCGTCCAGCTCATCAAAGAGTGTCCCGCAGACGGCTACGAACAGACGACGGTTCGAGTGACCAGCGCCAACACGGCGCCCAGCGATGCTGCCACCTCACTTCCCGCTTACGTCACAGGTGCAGGCGCCTTTGGAGTCGCACCGGGTACGGTCCAAACAAATGTCGTCGCCTACGGCCCTGCACAAGCAAACGTGGAGTCAGCCACCGTTGACGGCCAGAAGACTCCTTTTGCTCCTTACATCCATGCGAACAGACCGGTGGGTGTCGTTGCCCAACAGCTTGCTCCAGGCGAAAGCAAAACGGTGGAGTTCACTTTCGGGAAGATCGTTCAACACACGGAACCTAACGTGGTTGTCACACCGACGGTCCAGCCTGTAAAGGACGTTGTCCTTCCGGCGGAAAACGCGTCCTGTGATCAAGGCCAGTGACGGTCGCGTTAACACTATGTAAACCGACTGGATTGAGGTTGGTTACAACCGATCCGGGATGGTACCTTCTATCTGGGATATCTATCCGTAGTTCTGCACATGGTCTCGTGCGGAGGGGACATTTCCCCAAAATCGGGTAATCAAAACTGAAACGTCTCCGGGGGGACACACATGAAGAAAACACTCGCCGCACTCGCACTTGCGGGCTCAATAGCACTCGTTGGTTCCGCGCCTGCCATGGCCGCAACCTACCCGGCACTTCCGCCGGCAGCTGGCGTCTCTGACGGAACCGTTGCACCGGGCGAAACCTTCGTCTTCACCGCCCAGGGCTTCCTGCCCGGTGAAACCGTCACCATCACCATCACCGTTGTAACCTCCGGCGCCGCAAACGCCGGCGGTACCGCAGTGTCCGCCAAGATCCCTGTGTTCCAGGCTCCGCAGACGCTTTCTGCTAAAGCTGACGCGCAGGGCAAGATCTCCGTTCCGCTGGCCATCAGCGAAGCCGGTACGTACTCGGTCACCGCCAAGGGCGATACGTCCGGAATCACGGTCGGCCCCGTAGTTGTCAAGGTTGGCGCAGCACTCGCCAACACCGGCAGCACCGTTGCAGGCAACGCCGGCGGCGCTCCGCTGGCCAACACGGGCGGCCTGGCCAACACCGGCGCCGACTCCGGCCTGATCCTGTGGACCCTGGTGGGCGCAGGCGCACTGGCCGCCGGCGCAACCTCCGTTGTGGTGGTTCGCCGCCGCGCCAAGGCAGAGGTTGCCGCCTAACCGCAGCAACTCCTAGCACCAACGAAGGTGGGTGCATCTCCGGAAACGGAGATGCACCCACCTTTTGCTTTGGGGTTGATGCTGCGGGTTCCCGCAACCTTGACTTCGACAAGCCAAGGCAACGCTTGTTTTGTGGTAACTATTAGGGCTATGGGGAGACATTGGCGCAGGGCACCACGCGAATACGACTTTATCGTCCCACTCCCCCGCCCACAGGTGCTCGGCTACGCCCTTCTCGTTCTCCTCGCGGCCTGCGCCTTCGCCACCGCCGCTTTTGCCCTTCTACGGACGTCCTGAGGCCCATTTGAGAATCCTCAACAACCACCGGCTGTGGCAGCTCATCCTGGCGGCCATGGTGGTTCCGTTGGCGCTTGTCGCCTTCTGGCCGACGCCCGTGGACCAGCCCGTCTCAGGGCAGCTGGCCATTGTGTTGAATTTCCTCCACCACCACGGCATTCCCCGCTGGTTTAACTACGACTTTGTGGAACGGTCCGCCAACGTTGGCCTGTTCATTCCTGTTGGTTTCGTTGCCGCCCTGGCATTTCCCAGCAAAAAATGGTGGCAAATCGGAGCTTTCGGAATGCTCGTTTCCGGCTGCATCGAACTCGGACAGTTCCTGTTTCTTCACAGCCGCTTTGCAAGCCCGTCAGATGTCATGACCAACACGTCAGGCGCTGTCATCGGCGCCCTGCTGGCACTCCTGGCCATGCAAAAAGGGAGGCCCGCCGCCATCCGGCAACGAGCCTCCCAAAAACAATAGAACGCCGGGACTACCCGACGAAGCCCTTCATCCAGGTCTTCAGGTCCTCGCCGAACTCCACTCGCTCGGACGCCAGCGTGATGACGGCCTTGAGGTAGCTCAGCTTGTCGCCGGTGTCGTAGCGGCGGCCCTTGAAGACCACGCCGTACACGCCGGAGCCTTCGCCCTCGCCGGCCGCGAGGGTCTGCAGGGCGTCGGTCAGCTGGATCTCGTTGCCCCGGCCCGGAGCGGTGTTCTCCAGGACGCCGAACACCGAGTGGTGCAGCACGTAGCGGCCGATCACGGCCAGGTTGGACGGTGCGTCCGCGACCGCCGGCTTCTCCACCAGGCTGTTGACGCGGACGTAGTCCTCGCCTTCCACCACGGAGATGTCCGCGCAGCCATAGGCACTGATCTGCGAGGGGTCAACCTCGATCAGGGCGATCACCGAACCGCCGGTCTTCTGCTGCACCTCCATCATGGTGCCCAGCAGGTTCTCAGCCTCATCGATGAGGTCGTCACCCAGGAGCACCGCGAAGGGCTCGTCCCCTACGTGCTGCTGGGCGCAGAGCACAGCGTGGCCCAGGCCCTTGGCTTCGCCCTGGCGGACGTAGTGGATGGGACCCAGGTTGGAGGCGTACTCCACCATGCCCAGCTTGTCCTTATCCCCCTTGGCCTCCAGCGCAGCCTCCAGGCCGGGCTCGCGGTCGAAGTGGTCCTCCAAGGCACGCTTGTTGCGGCCCGTGATCATCAGCAGGTCAGTGAGGCCGGCATCCACCGCTTCCTCAACCACGTACTGGATGGCCGGGCGGTCAACCACCGGCAACATTTCCTTCGGCATTGCCTTGGTGGCGGGCAGGAAACGAGTTCCTAATCCGGCAGCAGGAATGACGGCTTTGGTGATAGCTCTCCCCATAGTCATAGCTGAACCTTAACAAATTTGATGGAGCGGCGGGCAATTATGATTTCGTGGACCGGGTTTCGGTGGTTTTCGACCGGTTCGGTTTCGACAGGCTCAACCGCGGAATTGGGGTTCGCGCTTCTCCTGGAAAGCCCGGAAACCCTCCGCATAGTCCGCGGTCTTGCAGAGCCGCGCCTGCTCCTCGTTCTCCTCCTGCATGGCCTGCCACAGGCCCAGGCGCTGGTCGCGGATGTGTGCCACCAGCTCCTTCGAGGCAACGAAGGCACCCGTGGCACCGGCAGCGACGCGCGAAACGATGGCCCGGGTGGAGTCCAGCAGCTCGGCCGCCGGCATGGCACGGCTGAACATGCCTTGCGCCACGGCCTCGGCCCCCGAGATCAGGTCCGCTGTGTAGATCAGGTCCAGCGTCCGGTGCATGCCCAGCCGCTCCGTGAAGTACCAGTGCCCGCCCGAATCCAGCGTGGCGCCCAGCTTGGCAAAGGGCGAGCCGAACTTGGCGTTCTCCGCCACGTACACCACGTCCGTGGCCAGCAGCAGCCCCAGCCCCACGCCCAGGCATGCGCCTTGGGCTGCGGCGAACGTCGGCGCCGGGAACGCAGCCATCTTCTTCAGCAACGGCTCCACCAGCCCGCCCAGGTAGGCTGCGGCGTCGTCGCTTTCCGGGGTGACCCCGGCGATGTCCCTGCCCGCGCAGAAGGCCCGGCCCTCTCCCCTCAGCAGCAGCGCCCGCACCTCACCGCGCGAGGCGGCGGCAGCAGCGTCGTCGTACGCCTGGGTTAAATCCCGCAGCGCCTGCTCATCCAGCGAGTTCAGCTTGTGCGGTGCGTCCAGAACGACCTCTGCGATGCCGTTGCCGATGGAAAGGGAAATCATGGGGCTCCTTGTAGTGAAAACGGGTTAGACGTCGAAGTCGACCGTGACTTCCTTGCTGGTGGGGTGGCTCTGGCAGGTGAGCACGTAGCCCTTGTCCAGCTCGTCCTGCTCCAGCGCGTAGTTCTCGTCCATGGTCACGCTGCCGGTGACCACCTTGGCCCGGCAGGTGCCGCACACTCCCCCAGCGCAGGCGAACGGCACGTCCGGGCGGACCCGCAACGCCGCGTTCAGGATGGACTCGCGGGCGTGCGTGGGGCTGGCCACCTCGCCCTGCAGGCCGTCCAGCTTGAACGTGATCTTGTACGTCTCCTTGGACTCGTCCACCACCACGGGGCGGCCGGCCTGGCCCTCCGGGCGGTCCGGCTTGCCCGACGTAAACAGCTCGAACCGGACGTTCTCCGGCTTCACCCCGCGCTCGGCCAGGGTGTCCCGGCACAGCTGCACCAGCTCGAACGGCCCGCACAGGAACCACTCGTCCACATCGTCCGCGTGCAGGGCGGTACCCAGCAGCTGCTGCAGCTTCTCCGCATCGATCCGGCCGGACAGCAGCGGCGCGATCCGCTGCTCCCGGGAGAGCACGTGATGGATGGCCAGCCGCTGCGGGTACTTGTCCTTCAGGTCCGCCAGCTCCTCCAGGAACATCACGTCCATGGCGGCCTTGTTGGCGTAGATCAGGTCGAACCGGGTCTCCGGATTGGCGGCCAGCAGCGTCCGGGCGATCGCGATCACCGGGGTGATCCCGGACCCGGCGGCGATGGCCACAAAGTTCCCGGCCTCCCCCGCGAGGTCTTCGGGGTGGTTCATCGAATTCATGACGTTCTGCTCCACGGCCACGCCGTCGCGGCCGTGCTTGGACACGAACGCGCCCATGGGGCTCATCACGTCCAAGGTGTCCCCGGCCTTCAGCTCGGCGTTCGCCCAGGTGGAGAACAACCCACCCAGGTCCTTCTTGATGGCCACCCGGATCTCGCTGGTGCCGTCCTCGAAGCTGCGCGGCTCGGCGCAGATGGAGTAGCTGCGGCGGATTTCCTTCGGCTCGCCGTCCTCGTCCGGCAGCGTGGTGCGCAGGGCGACGTACTGGCCGGGCAGGTAGTCGAACTTGCCAGCGAGCTCCGCGGGGACGTGGAAGCTGACCTCGATGGCGTCATCGGTGAGCCGGCGCACCTCCTGCACGGTGAGGGTGTGGAAGGACGGACGACGGCGGCCGGTCACCTCAGCCTCTTCGGCGGCGGTCTGGCGGACAACAGGCATGGGGGGTTCCTTACAGGACTTTGAAGTAGTCGAACGGTTCCTTGCAGTCCTGGCACACATAGAGCGCCTTGCAGGACGTGGAACCGAAGCGGGTGAGTTCCTTGGTGTTCAGGCTGTTGCACTGCGGGCACTTCACCGCCAGGCTCAGCCGGATGGGGCCTGAGTGGCCGCCGGCTTTGGAGTGGCCGCTGGGCGGGGCGATGCCGTACTCCTGCAGCTTCTGCTTGCCGGCCTCCGTCATCCAGTCAGTGGTCCACGCCGGGGCCAGGACCAGGTCCACGTGCACGTCCCCGTAGCCCTCCTTCTTGAAGGCCGTGTAGAGGTCATCCCGGATGGCGTCCATGGCCGGGCAGCCCGAGTACGTGGGCGTGATGGTGACCGTGACGCTTCCGTCCGTGCCGACGTCGACCTTCCGCAAAATCCCCAGGTCCGCGATGGTGAGCACCGGGATTTCCGGGTCCACCACCGTGGCGGCGATGTCCCACGCCTTCTGCCGGGGCGTCTGCGTCCGGGTTTCGAAGTCCGAGATGTACATGGCAGTCACCAGCTGGCCCCGGGGTGCTCGCGGGCCAGCACCTGCATCTCCGCGAGGATGTAGCCCAGGTGCTCCGAGTGCTTGCCGTACCGGCCGCCGCCCGGGGCTGCGGGCACCTCCGGGACCTCCAGCTCGGCCTCGGTAAGGATGGCGGTGACCAGGCGGTCAAAGTCGCCTCTAAGGCTGGAAGGCACGACGGCGGCGCCCGCCGCAGCGAGGCGCTGCGTCAGGTCATCGTCCTGGAACAGTTCGTTGACGTACGGCCACATCAGGCGCAGGCCGTGGATCATCCGCTTGCGGGATTCCTCGGTGCCGCCGGCCAGGCGCAGCACCCACTGGCTGCTGTGGTCCCGGTGGTAATCCACTTCCTTCACGGCCTTGGCGGCAATGGCTGCCAGGGTGGCGTCCGTGGATTCGGTGAGGCGGCGGTAGAGCTCGTACTGGTAGTAGCTCACCACGAACTGGCGGGCGATGGTGGCCGCGAAGTCCCCGTTGGGCTGCTCGAACAGCTGGACACTCCGGAACTCGTGCTCGCGGCGGAAGTAGGCCAGCTCATCCTCGGACGTGGCCGTACCGTCCTCCTTGGGCATGCCGGCGCCGGCGTAGGTCAGGAAGCTGCGGGCGTGGCCCAGCTGGTCCAGGGCGATGTTGCCCAGGGCGATGTCCTCCTCCAGCTCCGGGGCGCGGGAAATCCAGTGGCCCAGCCGCTGGGCGAGGATCAGGGCGTCATCGCCCAGCCTCAGTGCATACTCGGCGACGTCCCCGCTGGGCTTCACCAGGCCGGTCTTTACCTCCAGGGCGATGTCCTCCGGGCGCAGGGCGTTGCCGGGGGTGATTCTTGTTGCCGATGCGTTGGAGTCGCCGCCGGCCAAGCCCGTGGAGATGTCGCCGTGGCCCGTGCTTTCGTGGGTGCTGGTTTCCGGGGTGCTCACAGGTGCTTCACCCCTTCGCTCTTGGTGTAGTACGTGGCGTGCCGGTAGTCCTTGCCCTGCGGGGACTCGAAGAAGGAGCCCTTGGAATCGGGATCACTGGCCGCGATGGCGTCCGCCGGGACCACCCAGATGGAGACGCCCTCGTTGCGGCGGGTGTAGAGGTCGCGGGCATTGCGGAGGGCCATGGCGGCATCCGGGGCGTGCAGCGACCCGGCGTGCACGTGGCTCAGGCCGCGGCTGGAGCGGACGAAAACCTCCCAGAGGCCCCACGCTCCGCGGTCGTGGTGCTCCTGCGGCGCGGGGGATGCTTTGGGGACTTCGCGGTTGATCTCGGTGGCGGAGCTGGCCGGGGTTTCCGGGTTGCCGTGGGGTGTCATGCTGCGTGTTCCTTCGTCTTCATCGACTCTTTTGCCTGCTGTTTTGCTCGCTGCTTGTCCGCATACGCGGCGGCTGCCTCGCGGACCCAGGCGCCGTCGTCGTGCGCTGCCCGCCGGCGCTCAAGGCGCTGGGCGTTGCAGGGGCCGCGGCCGGCCAGGACTTCTTGGAACTCGTGCCAGTCCAGCGGGCCGTGCTCCCACTTCTTGGTGTCCTCGTTGAAGCGGACCTGGTCATCGGGGAGGGTGAGGCCCAGGACCCGGACCTGCTCCACCATCATGCCCACGAAGCGGCTGCGGAGCTCGTCATTGCTGAACCGCTTGATGTTCCACGCCATGGACTGCTTGGAGTTGGGCGAATCGTCATCCGGCGGGCCGAACATCATCAGGGCGGGGGCGTACCAGCGGTTCACCGCGTCCTGGGCCATCTGCTTCTGCGCGGGCGTGCCGTTGGAGAGTTCCAGCAGGATCTCGAAGCCCTGGCGCTGGTGGAACGACTCTTCCTTGCAGATGCGGACCATGGCCCGGCCGTAGGGGCCATACGATGCCCGGCACAGCGGGACCTGGTTGCAGATGGCTGCGCCGTCCACCAGCCAGCCGATGGCGCCCATGTCCGCCCAGGTCAGGGCCGGGTAGTTGAAGATGCTGGAGTAGCGGGCCTTGCCGGCGATGAGGTCGTCCATCATCTTGTCCCGGGACTGGCCCAGGGTCTCGGCGGCGCTGTAGAGGTAGAGCCCGTGGCCGGCCTCGTCCTGGACCTTGGCCATGAGGATGGCCTTGCGCTTCAGGCTGGGGGCGCGGGAGATCCAGTTGGCCTCCGGCTGCATGCCGATGATCTCGGAGTGGGCGTGCTGGGACACCTGGCGCAGGAGGGTCTTGCGGTAAGCCGCCGGCATCCAGTCGCGGGGCTCGATCCGGGAGTCCTCGGCGATGATGCGGTCGAAGTGGGCCTGGCCCGCGGCGTCCGCTTCTTGGGTTAGCTCAGCCGGCACTGACTGCAAGTTCTGCGCTGCCATGGTTGCTCCTATGCAAAGACCTGTCGGGCGGCTCGGAATTATTTACCGACCGTTCGTTCAGGATATGCGGGCGCGGCGGAACTCGTCAAGCGTGCACCCTCCCCAACGCCCGCTCACCTTCGACCGCCTTCCCCTTAACGCCCGCTCACCTTCGACCGCCTTCCCTCAACGCCCGCTCACCTTCGACCGCTCCTCCCCCAACGCGCGCTCACCTTCGACAGCTTTCCCACCGACGCGCGCTCACCTTCGACAGCTTTCCCACCGACGCCCGCTCACCTTCGACAGCTTTCCCACCGACGCCCGCTCACCTTCGACAGCTTTCCCACCGACGCCCGCTCACCTTCGACAGCTTTCCCACCGACGCCCGCTCACCTTCGACCACCCATCCCCCAACGCCCGCTCACTTCTTGCCGCTCTCCCACCAACGCCCGCTCACCTTCGACAGCCTTCCCACCGACGCGCGCTCACCTTTTGCGCGTGGCGCGTGCCGCCGTCGTGCGCTGACTTCCCAAGGCGAGGCCCGCCGTGGTGCGCCACCGCGACCCGTGCGCACCCGCGCGAAGCACTTAACTGATTACCGCCGCAATCAGCGATTTTGGTCTTAAACTCAGGCTATCGACGTGGAAGGTGCGTGGTTCTAGTGTCCGAGGGAACGATGGCAGATCCGTGGCAGCTGGTGACGGCGCCCGGGTCATCCGAATACCAGATGTACCGGGACCCTGAGGCAGCCCCACCGGCACTGGTCTGCCAGGTGGGCTCAACCACCCTGAAATACCGCCTCCGGGCGATCGAAGACCTGCATGCGTGGCTGACCGAGCAAGGGGACTGGGTTCCCCTGGGCGCCGCCGATGAATCGAAGCCGGCCCCGGAAGGCAGCGTCGAGGCATGGGGCCGGGATCCCGGGAACCCGGTGGGCGGTTGGTACGGGTTGCGGAAAGGCTACCGCGGACGGTTCGGAATGTACCTCCCACCGCTGCTGGAAGCTCTGGGACTGGCCGAGCTCACCCACGAGAAACGCAATAACTCAGTCCGCGCCCTCCCCAAGGACTGACAGCACCAGCCCAGCCCGTACTCGGCGCGAGTGTTTTTTGCGCGGACCAGGTACCAGCCGCGCCGCTGTCCGTTGGGTGGCTCATCCGGGACCAAAGTTCCCTGTTCATTGTCAGTGGCGCGGAGCACAATTGGCCTTGCCTGACCACGAACGGAGCCATCCCATGTCTGAGCACACCAACCCCACCCCCGAGCACGCAGAGAGCCGTGTCCCCCTCCCCGGCTCAGAACGCCCCGCGGCGGCACGGATCCAAAACACCCTGGGTCCTGCCAATCCCGCGCACAGGATCGAGGTCACCGTGATCCTGCGCCGCCAGGAACCGCTGCCGGAGGCCTTCACCGAGCCCGCCCAGCCCCTGACCCGCGAGGAACTGGCAGCACGCCACGGCGCCTCCGACGCTGACCTGAGCCTGGCCACCGAGACCTTCACCCGGCTCGGCGCCGACGTGGTCGAGGCCGACGCCGCCTCCCGCCGCATCCGCCTCGCCGGGACGGTGGAGGTGCTGAGCCGGATCTTCGGCACCAGCCTGGAGGAAGTCACCAGCAGCGGTCCGCACGGCCACGATGTCACCCACCGGCACAGGACCGGTGGCCTGGAGATCCCCGCGGAACTGGACGGCGTTGTCACGGCGGTACTGGGCCTTGATGACCGGCCCCAGGCGCGCGCCCAGTTCCATGCCATTCCGCGGGCGGCGTCCGGGACCAGCTACACACCGCCCGAGCTTGCCCGGATCTACAACTTCCCCGCGGGCGGCGGCGGCGCCGGCCAGACCGTGGCCATCATCGAACTCGGCGGCGGCTTCGCCCAATCCGACCTGGACGCCTACTTCGCCGAACTGGGCATCACCGGGCCCACGGTGCGGGCAGTGGGGGTCGACGGCGCGGCGAACCATCCCGGACAGGACCCCACGGGCGCGGACGGCGAAGTCCTCCTGGACATCGAAGTGGTGGGCGCCCTGGTGCCCCAGGCGGACATCCCGGTCTACTTCGCGCCCAACACCGACGCCGGATTCCTCGACGCCATCATCAACGCCTCCCACGCCGCCCCGGCACCCACGTCCATCAGCATCAGCTGGGGCCAAAGCGAGGACGACTGGACCGCCCAGGCCCGGACAGCCTTCGACCAGGCCCTGGCCGACGCCACGGCACTCGGCGTGACCGTCACCGCCGCCGCCGGGGACAACGGCAGCGCAGACGGCGCCACCGACGGCAAAGACCACGCCGATTTCCCCGCCTCCAGCCCCCACGCGCTGGCCTGCGGCGGAACCCGCCTCGACGCGGACCCCGCCACGGGAACCATCACGTCCGAGACTGTGTGGAACGACGGCCCGCACTCAGCCACCGGCGGCGGCTACAGCGACACCTTCCCCGTCCCCGCCTGGCAGTCAGGCCAGTCCGCGCACCACGGCGGCCACCACCCCACAGGGACGAAAGGCCGCGGAGTGCCGGACGTCAGCGCAGTGGCGGACCCCCAGACCGGCTACAAAGTGCGGGTGGACGGCACGGACATGGTCATCGGCGGGACCAGCGCCGTGGCACCGCTCTGGGCGGCACTCATCGCCCTCCTGGCGGAGTCCACCAGCCGCACCTTCGGGCAGATCCAGCCGCTGCTGTACCGCAACAAGGCGGCCTTCCGCGACATTACCGCCGGAAACAACGGCACCTACAAGGCCGCCGCCGGCTGGGACCCGTGCACCGGCCTCGGCAGCCCCGACGGAGCAGCGCTCCTCACCGCGATCTCGGCCGGCCCATGACCTGACTGGCGCCTTCGGCGGCCCTGCGGCGGCCACGTTTCTTAAGCCTTTCTTAGGAACCCTGGGGAAGGATCGAAACAGAGACCACGGACAGAACCCTGTCCGCCGCAGGACCATCCCGGAGGATTCGTGAACGGACCAACCCGAGCCCACAAGACAATAGCCGGCCCCCGCACCATCGCCGCCGCCCGCACCCGGTTCCCCGTGCTCCCCCAGGCCCGGCACTGGCTGCTGCTGGGCGCGCTGCTGTGCGCCGCCGTCGTCGCCCTCGGCTTCACGGTGCAGCTCCTGCCCGGCGACACCGCCGCCGAACTGCACGTGGACCAGGACCTCAGCACGCACCACGTTGCCGTGCTGACCGCCGTCGCGATGGGCATCAACCTCCTGTTCGGCCCGGTGGCAGGCTTGGGCCTGATCGCCGTCATCGCCCTGGTGGTGCTGCTGGTGCGCCGCGACCTGGCCACGGCTGTTGCCTTCGGCGTGGTGGCGTGCTCGGGCTGGGTGGCCAGCGAAGCCTTCAAGCTGATCGTCGCCCGGCAGCGGCCCAACCCGGCGCTGCTGTTCGACCCCCTCTCGCCGGAGACCGGATCCAACAGCTTCCCCAGCGGCCACGTCAGCTTCGCCGTCGCCCTGGCCTTCGCCCTGTACTTCCTGGCCCGGGGCACCCGCTGGTCCAAGCTGGTGGCCGCGGCCGGCGCCGTCGTCGCCGTCATCGTGGCATGGTCCCGGCTGTACGTCGGCGTGCACTACCCCACCGACGTGGCGGCCTCGTTCCTGGCCGCGAGCGCCGCCTTCGTGCTGCTCGCCGGGCTCTGGAACCGCTATGCTCCCCGGCTCTTCGACCGCCTGCCCGCCGCGCTCACCACCCCGTCCAGCCGACGCTAAAGGACCCCCATGCACAGCTTCCTCACCCCTGACCTGGTCTCCGCCATGGCCACCACCGGACCACCGTCCCTGCTGGACCCCGCCGGCCTGCTCAGCGGCCTGGGACCGGCAGCCCTGGGCGTGATCGCCGGGATGGTCTTCATCGAATCCGGCGTCCTGTTCCCGTTCCTGCCCGGGGATTCGCTGCTCTTCACCGCGGGGCTCCTGCACCAGCAGCTGCAGCTGGCCCTCCCCGTCCTAATCGGGGTGATCACGGCCGCAGCCATCGCCGGCGACCAGGTGGGTTACCTGCTGGGCCGTCGGTTCGGCCGGCGCTGGTTCAAGGACGACGCCAAGGTCCTGAAAACCGCCCACCTCACCGCCACTGAGGACTTCTTCCGCCGGCACGGTGGCGCTGCCGTGGTCCTGGCCCGCTTCGTCCCCATCATCAGGACGTTCGCGCCGCTGACCGCCGGCACCGCCCGCTACGGGTACAAAGCCTTCACGCTGTGGAACATCGTGGGAGCCGCCGCCTGGGCCACGTCCGTGACCCTCCTGGGCACCTGGCTGGGGCACTACGACATCATCGCCAAGAACATCGACGTCATCGCCGTGCTCATGGTCCTCGTGTCCGTGGTTCCCTGGGCCGTGGAATACCTCAAGCGCCGCCGCGCCAACCGCCGCGCCGCCGCAGAGCCGTCCGCAGAGTACGACGACGAGTACGGCGACGACGCTGCGGCGGGTGCCCCGCCGCACCTCGACACGGTGGGCACCAGCGCCCGGCAGGACGCTTTCACGGAAGAATAGGCCGCATGACCACCCCGGACCGGCCCTCCCTGCTGCTCGCCGAGGACGATCCCGCGCTGGGACCAATGATCGCGGAACTGCTGGAGCCCGACTACCGGATCCGGCTCGCCGCCACCGGCCAGGAAGCCCTGCACCTGGGCCTGACGCAGCCCTGGGACGTGATGGTGATTGACCGCGGCCTGCCCGTCATGGACGGACTGGCCGTCATCGCGGCGCTCCGGGCCAAAGGCATCGCCACCCCCATCCTGATCCTCACCGCGCTGGGCGAGACGGACGAGAAGGTCCGCGGGCTGGACACCGGCGCCAACGACTACATGACCAAACCGTTCGACGCCGGCGAGCTGGCGGCGCGGCTGCGCGCCCTGACGCGCACGTTTACTCCGCCCGCGGGGCCGGTGGGCATCGGCAGCTGGGACTTCGATCCGGCGTCGCGCGCTGTCCGTTCCGCCTACGGCGAGGTGGTGACGCTGACCGCCAAGGAAGCCGAACTCCTGGCGGCGCTGGCCGCCGAACCCGGCAGGGTGTTCACCCGCGACGACCTGCTCGCCGCGCACTTCCAGTCCACGGACCAGCCCGGCGTCATCGACACCTACGTCCACCACCTGCGCCGCAAGATCTCCCGGACCGTCATCCGCACCGTCCACGGCGTGGGCTACCAGATCGGCGACCCCTCATGACCTCTTCCTCTTCCGGTTTTGGCTCCTCCGGCCCTGGCTCCACCGGCGTGTCCCACTCCGGTTCCGGGGACGCGGACCAGGACATCCTCCGACGCGCGTCGCTGAAGGTGGCACTGCGGATCAGCGCCGGCGTGGCCGTCCTGGTGCTGGTGCTGCTCGCCGCCGCCACCGTGTTCCTCATGAACAAGCTGGCCCATCCCACGCCGCCCGGTTCCACCGCAGGCAAGGCCTACACCTACCTGGATTCGAAGGACCTGATCGAGGGCATGATCCTCGCGGGGCTGGCGGGCATCGTGCTGGCCGGTGTGGTGGGCTGGATCAGCGCCCGCAGCGCCATCCGGCCGCTGGGCGAGGCCCTGGCCAGGCAACGGCGCTTCGTCCAGGACGCCAGCCACGAACTCCGCACCCCGCTGGCGATCCTTGATACCCGCATCCAGCTCGCGCAGCGCAAGGCCGAGCCCGGGTCCGAGCCGGCGCAGGCGTTGGCGAAGATCCGGGAGGACACGGCCACGCTGACGGGCATCGTCAACGAACTCCTGTTGGCGGCGACCGGCTCCCCCGGCGCGTCCGGCGCGCCCGGAGGTGCCGTGCCGGAGCCGGTGGACGTCGCGGCGGTTGCCCGGTCCGCTGCCGACAGCCTCCAGGCCCTGGCCGGCCAACAGGGCATCCGGCTGGACTTCTCCGGGGCCGGTACGGCGTGGGTGCGCGCGGATCCCGGCTCGCTGCGGCGCGCCATCCTGGCCCTGGCCGATAACGCCCTGGCCCACACCCCCTCCGGCGGAAGCATCACCATCAGCACCAGAGTTGAGGGATCCCGGGCCCTGGTCCTGGTGGCAGACACCGGATCCGGGATCACCGGGGTGGACCCCGGCCGGATCTTTGACCGGTTCGTCCGCGCCCCGGGGTTGGACGGAGCCGGGGGCAGGCGCAGCTTTGGCATAGGCCTGGCCCTGGTCCGCGACATCGCCACCGCAGCCGGCGGCACCGTGGACGTACAGCGGACCGGATCCGACGGCACGACCATGAGGCTGGCACTGCCGCTGGCGCGGGACTGAAGCATGCAGTCAGGGGGTATTGACCCATCACTTGTTTTTTGCAAGTATCGTGGTTATCCACTCCATCTTGGGAAAAGAGACTGTGATGACCTCAATGTTCGTAAACCTGCCGGTGACAGACCTGGAGCGCGCCAAGGCGTTCTACACGGCGGTGGGTTTCACCATCAACCCGCTCTTCACCGACCACAACGCCGCGTGCGTGGTGGTGGAGGAAGACCACAGCTATTTCATGCTCCTGGTCCGCGAGTACTTCCAGACCTTCAGCGACCGGCCCATCGGCGACCCGTCCGCGACCGTATCGGCCACTACGGCTATCTTCCTGGAGAGCCGGGAAGCAGTGGACGCCAGCGTTGCCAGTGGCCTGGCAGCAGGCGGAACCGAGGCCCAGCCCGCTTCCGATTACGGCTTCATGTACCAGCGCCAGCTGACGGACCCGGACGGCAACATCCTTGAGTTTGGCTACATGGAAGCCGCCGCCGCCGAACAGGGCCCGGAAGCCTTCATGAACCAGCAGGCCTGAGGTTCATGGCCGCACGCGACTACGGACAGTACTCGGGCATCACACGGGCCATGGAAATCGTCGGCGAACGGTGGGCCCTGCTGATCGTCCGCGACCTGCTCGTAGGGCCACGCCGCTACGGTGAGCTCGCCGAGGGCCTGCCACGGATCCCGAGCAATATCCTGGCCGCGCGGCTCAAGGAACTGCAGGCGGCCGGCGTGATCCGCCGTGCGCCACGCTCGCGGGTCATCGTCTACGAGCTCACGCCGTACGGACGGGAACTGGAACCGGTGGTCCTCGCGCTGGGCGCCTGGGGCTTCAAGGCCATGGGCGATCCACGCGAGGACCAGATCATCAGCCCCGACTCGATGACCATGGACCTGCGAACGGCGTTCCGGCCGGATGTGGCGGCCGCCCTGCCCGCCACGGCCTACGCAGCGCACTTTGGTTCCGCCGATCTCCTGATCAGGGTCCAGGGGGCCAGCCTCGACGTCATTCGCGGTGACGGCGCGGCGGACCTCGCCTTTGCCGCCGGGCCGGACATCCGGCTGCTGATCTCCGGCGACATGGCACCGGACCGGGCGATCGAAAGCGGCGCGATCCGGGTGCTGCGCGGGCCGGGAGAACTCCTCCGCCGCTTTGCGGACACCTTCCACCTGGCGGCCTGACAGTGTGCGGCGGCTCCTTTTGGCCGACGCCCACCCAAGGGACGGGGCGTCACGGGGCACGCCGCGGACCGGCGTCGTGCGTCAACGGCCGGCGAAGAACTCCTTGACCAGCCTCTTGGGTGCCCGGGCCGCCCAGGCTTCCACCAGGATCTCCGCCAGCTCTTCGTGCGACATCTCGCCAAGCCGGGACTCCTGCACCAGGACGGCGTTGTACCCGTTGAAGTGGGGCACGGTGAAGAACGGCAGCGACGGGTCCTCCACCAGGGCTGACTTCGCGGCATCGTCCGGGACCACGATGACCAGCAGGTCCTGGTACGGCTCGCCCGATTCCGGATTAATCGCCGTCTTGTGCGGGGCCCGGTACAGCACGAAGCCCCGGCCCTTGGGTCCCTGCGGCACCTTGTAGGTTGGACGGTCACCCCAGGAGGTCCCCAGCACAACCTCGGGAAGGCCCCTGCAGATGGCATCAATGTCGCCCGGTGTTGCCTTGCGCTCCATCGCCACAACGTAGCCCCGCGCCGTGACCGGCCGCAATGCCCTGCGCCGGGCTCTTACTCGGTGGCGCCCAGGAACTCAGCCACCAGCGGCTGCCCACAATTTTCCACCACGGCCAGGGCATGCGACGCGTTGGCCTGCCGGGCCAGGATCGCCAGTTCTTCGGCCGGCTCGGGGGACGACGCGACCGCATCCAGCTCCCGGGCCACGCCCTCCAGCGCGGACTTCAGCGCCTCCCGGTTTGCCTCTATCGCGGACTGGATGTGCTGGAGCAGCAGGGCCATGTCGCGCCGGTGGTCCAGCAGGAGCTCGCCCCAGATGCCTTCGGGCGCCGCCGCGGCCAGGCGCTGAAGGTCCGGTTCGCCGGGAACGCCCCACTCAGCGGCGACCGCGGCGGCCTCGACATTGCGGGCGAGGGTCTCGAAACGGAGCTTCTCCAGGACGGCTTCCAGGTCCGCGGATGTGAACGTTAACCATTGGGTTTTGCCCGTGCCCAGGTACAGGAGCTGCGTTTCCAAGCGGAAATTCAACAGCTCGAGTTGCCGTCTTTCGCGCCACAACGTCGCGGAAAGTCCATCTGCCCCCAATGGTTCCCCAATCACTATGGAGTTCTGCCGCCGCGGAGATGCGAAATCCGCGGCGTCTTTTGCATGACAGTACACGTAAGGGGCCGCGTTGAGGTGATAGTCTTCGCTCAGTGCTGCGCGGCAGCACCATCACTACAGTCTCGTGGGGGGACTTTTTTTGGATCGCGAACACCGCAACGAGCTGGTCCTCCAGCACCTCCCCTTAGTGGGTTATTTGGTTTCCGAGGTGTGCGCCAAAGCCTCCCATTTGTCGCGTGACGACCTCGCGTCGGTGGGGTCCATCGCGCTGATCACGTCCGCGGAGTCCTTCGATCCCGCCCTGGGCGTTCCCTTCGGAGCCTTCGCCCGCCGTCGTATCATCGGTGCCTTCGCGGACGAGATGCGCTCCCAGGACTGGGCCACACGCTCGGCCCGCAAACGCATCAAGGAAACCATGGCCGTGGAGGAAACCCTGCGCGGGCTCCTGGGCCGGAACCCCACGGTGTCGGAGATGGCGTCATCCCTCGGAGTGGAGCGAAGCGTGGTGGAAGCCGCCCTGGCCGACGCCGCCAGGACCCTCACTCCGCTGGACGACGTCATTGTGGAAACGTTCGCTGCGGAAACGGCGTCCCCCGAACACGCAGTGCTGGCGGATGAACGCGTCAAGTACCTTCGCGCTGCCGTCACGGCGCTGCCCGCCAAGATGCGCTACGTGGTGGAAGAGATCTACCTCGCCGGCCGCACCGTCAAGGAGCTTGCCGCCGAACTCGGATCCACCCACGCCGCCGTCTCCCAGCAGCGTGCCGAAGCCATCCGGCTGATGCGCGACGGCCTGGCCGCGCACTACGCCGACGACCCCGGCACCACCCACGCGCCGGAGTCACGAATCAACGCCCGCCGCCGGAACGACTACATGGCCCAAATGGGCGCCGCTACCCACGGCGGCATCACGCGCCCGGTCCTCTCGGCGTAAGGCTTCCGCCGCACGTGCCAAGGACCCAACCCAGCGGAAGCGTCAGTCCGCGGGCGGGAGGAACGCCTTCAGGAGCTCTTCGGTTTCCGGGCCCGCCTGCGCTGCTGCGACGTTTGCTGCGGCGATGGCTTCCACCACCTCGCTGCGCTGGATGGTGACGCCGCGGGGGGCTTCGATCCCGATCCGCACGCCGTCGCCGCGCCCCTCCATGACGGTGATGACAATGTCATCCCCGATCATGATTTTCTCGCCCGGCTTGCGCGTCAGAACCAACATGTACTCAATCTACCTTTCTGCCGTCCAGCCAACCGACGGGCAGCCCCAAACCGTGCACTGTTCCCGGGGTCAGGGTGTCCTGCGAACCCACGACGGCGAGCGCGTCCACAGCGGTCAGGTTACGCAGTGCCGTCAGCCAGGCAGCGGTATCGTCGGTTTTCCGGCGGGCGTCCGCCACCACCCAGGCCTGGTCAGCGCCGAGGCTTGCGATCACGGCTGCGTGGCCGGCGACGTCGCGCGGGCTGCCCAGCCCGAACGCCAGCAGCACCGCCTGCCCGGTGGCCACGGCCGAGGCCCGCGCCGCCGTCGCGCCCTGCCGGTCCGCCACGTGCAGGTGGCCGAACGCGGTCAGTTTGCCGCTGGTCCGGACATCGCAGCCCCCCGCGGCCAGGGACATCTCCAGGGCCGGGCCCAGGGCGTCGTCGCCAAGCCCCAGCAGCAGCACCAGGTCCCCGGCACCGGTGAGGGGTGCCGGAGCTTTCGGACGGGTGTTTGCCTGGCCAACGGCCTCACCCGGAGCACCTGCGGGAAGCGCCAGGGAAGGTTCGACGGCGGCAAGCGGCTTGCCGTAGTCGGCACCCAGCTGAGCCAACAGTCCGGCGAAGTCGGCCCGCGCCGTCGAAACCGGCACGGGCTCCACGGGCTCCACGGCTTGCGCGGCAGCGGACGGGAAGGGCGAAGAACCTGAAGCAGCGCCAAGCCCGCCACCCCGGCCGTGGAGCCGCAGCTCGCTCTGGTCCGCCTGCTCCAGCAGGGCGGCAATAGCGGGGCGCCGGAGTCCGGCGTGGGCGTTGGCAGCCGTGCCCGGTGCCGGCGTCGCGGTTGCCAAAAGCGCCTGCACAGGCGCGCCAACGCCAGCGGAGGCAGCACCGTCCGGCACCTCCACCGTGGCCTCGAACCGGTCCTTGGCGAACAGGCCGCCGAACCCGGGGTTGGTCACTTTCTCGGCCGCGACAATCCGGGCGCCGGGCCCGTACTGGGCCACGGCCTTGTCCCGGATGGCCTCCAGCGAGGACCCCTTAAGCCTGAATTGCTTCGGCATGCCGCACCACCCCCATCGTCTCGATGCCCACGTTCGCGGCTGTCACCTCGCGGTAGGACAAAACCTGCACGCCGCCTTCGGGCCCTGCCACCAGCCGCCGCACCGCCGGCCGCAGCGCCGGAGCGCACACCAGCACCGGCTGGCGACCGGCCGCCGCGGCGGATTCCATGGACTGCTTGACCGAGCCCAGCACGGCGTCGAGCCGGGCCTGGTTCATGACGATCTGCGTGCCGCCCTCCCCCGGGCGGAGGTCCTCCAGCATGGACTGCTCCAGCAGCGGATCGAGCATGATCACGTGCAGCACTCCGCCGTCCAGGAACTTCGCGGCGAGCGCCGGGCCCAGCGACTGCCGGGCCGCCTCGATCAGCGCCTCGGGATCAGTGGACGCCTTCGCCCGCAGCGCCAGGGCCTCGTAGATGCGCGGGAGGTCGTTGATGGGGACCTGTTCCTCCAGCAGGCCCTGCAGCACCCGCTGGATCTCCGCCAGGGACAGCAGCCCCGGGGTGAGTTCCTCCACGGCCGCCGGGCTCAGCTTCCGGACACCTTCGGTGAGCACCCGGACGTCCTCCCGCGAGAGCAGCCGCGCCGCGTTGGCCGTAACGATCGAGGACAGGTGCGTCACCAGCACCGAGACGCGGTCGATCACGGTGGCGCCGGTCATTTCCGCGCTGTGCCGCATCTCGGACGGGATCCACTTCCCGGCCAGCCCGAACACGGGTTCCACGGTGGAGGCGCCGGGCAGGGCGTCCAGGAAGTCGCCCAGGGCAAGCATCCGCCCGGCCGGTGCGGTGCCGCGGCCGGCCTCCACCCCGGCAATCCGGATCACGTAGGTGGCCGGCGGCAGCTCCACGCTGTCCCGGGTGCGGACCGGCGGGATCACCAGCCCCAGGTCCATGGCGGTCTTGTGCCGCAGGGAACGCACCCGGGCCAGCAGGTCATCCGAGGCTCCGGAGACGATGTCCACCAGGTCCGGGGCCAGCAGGATCTCCACCGGGTGGACCCGCATGTCCTCGAGCAGCCGCTCGTTCGGGTCCTCCTCCGGCAGCAGCGAGGCTTCCTCCGCCGCCGCCGCGTCAGCCCGGGCCTTCTGGTCCGCGGCCAGCCGCCGCGAACCGAAGAGCAGCAGCGCGGCCACCAGCAGGAACGGCAGGATGGGCATGCCCGGGATGAAAGCCATGGCGGCCGCGGCCAGCCCGGCGATCATCATGGCCGTGGGCGACTGCATCAGCTGGGAGGACGCGGTGCGGCCCATGTCCTCCTCGGCGTTGGACCGGGTGACGATCATGCCGGTGGACACGGCCATGAGCAGCGCGGGGATCTGCGTGACCAGGCCATCGCCCATGGTCAGCAGCCCGAAGGTGCCCAGCGCATCCCCCACGTCCATGCCGCGCTGCAGCACCCCGATGGCAATGCCGCCGATGAAGTTGATGATGATAATGATGATGCCCGCGATCGCATCACCCTTGACGAACTTGGACGCACCATCCATGGCGCCATAGAAGTCCGCCTCCGCCGAGACCTCCGCGCGCCGGGTGCGGGCCTGCGCGTCCGTGATGAGGCCGGCGTTGAGGTCCGCGTCGATGGCCATCTGCTTGCCGGGCATGGCGTCCAGGGTGAACCTGGCACCCACCTCCGCCACGCGCTCGGCGCCCTTGGTGACCACCACGAACTGGATGACCACCAGGATCAGGAACACCACCGCGCCAATGATCATGGACCCGCCCACCGTGACATGGCCGAACGCCTCGATCACCTGCCCCGCGTACCCCTGCCCCAGCACCAGCCGGGTGGAGGCCACGTTGATGCCCAGCCGGAACAGGGTGGCCACCAGCAGCAGCGAGGGGAACACCGAGAAGTCCAGCGGCTTCTTGACGAACATGCTGGTCAGCAGCACCAGCAGCGCCAGCAGGATGTTGCAGACAATCAGGACGTCCAGCAGCGGCGCCGGAACGGGGACCACGAGCAGCAGCACGATGCCCACGATCCCCACCGGAACGGCCAACGGGCCAAGCGGCTTCTTCATGCGGAGGTCCTTTCACGGTGGTCGGGTTCAAGCAGCGCGGCGGTCATGGCACTTCCGCCATCCGGTGCATCCCGCGGGCGGCGCCGCGGGCTTTGAGGGACATCACGAACGCCAGCACCCCGGCCACCGCCCGGTACAGCTCCACCGGGATCTCCTGGCCGAGCCCGCAGGCCGAATGCAGCGCCCGGGCCAGCGGGATGTCCTGCACCATGGGCACCTCCTTGGCCTCCGCCTCGGCCCTGATCCGGGCGGCGATGACCCCCGCCCCCTTGGCCACCACCCGCGGAGCCGACGTGCCGGCGTCGTACTTCAACGCCACGGCCACGTGGGTGGGGTTGACCAGCACCACGTCGGCGTCGGCGATGGCGGCGATCATGCGGTTCCGGCTCATGGCCAGCTGCCGGGAGCGCCGGTGCGAGCGGACCAGGGGGTCGCCCTCGGTGTTCTTGTTCTCGTCCGTGACTTCCTTCTTGGACATCCGGGTCTTCTTGCGGTTGCGGCGCATCACCACCAGCACGTCCGCGGCGACCAGCACCAGGCCCGCCGCCACGGCGAACTGCACCAGGGAGCCGATGCCGTCCGTGGCCGCGGCGATCACCCCGGACACCGGCAGCCCGCCGGCGGTGAGCAGCACCGGGATGAGGCGCTGGACCACGAAATAGAGGACGACGCCGGCGACGGCCGCCTTCAGGAGCGCCTTCAGCCCGCCCCACACCGCCTGCATCCCGAAGAGCCGCTTGAGCCCGCTGAGCAGGTTGAAATGGCCGAACTCGGGGCGGAACTTCTTGAAATGCACCCCGCCCTGCACGGCGGATCCGGCCAGCACCACCAGGAACACCACCAGCAGCAGGGGCCCCAGGATGCCGGCCAGCGCGCCCAGCCCCAGTTCCAAGGCGTGCAGGGCCTTGCCGGGGTCCGGGCTTTCCATCACGGAACGGATGCTGAACACCTGGTCCACGGCGGCGTTGGCGGCCCGGTCGATGGTGGCCGGCAGCATCACGGCGCCGGCACCGACACCCAGCCAAGCGGTGAGGTCCTGCGAGCGGCTGAGCTGGCCCTTGGACCGGACCTCGCGCATCCGCTTGTCCGTGGCCTGCTCGGTGCGCTCCTGCGAGTCCGCCATTCAGCCCACCCCCATCAGCGTGTTGACGGCCTGCCCCGCCAGGACGGCCACGATCCGCGGCAGCCCCAGGAACAGGAAACCCGCCAGGGCCAGGGTGAGCAGGATCTTCAGCGGGAAACCGAGCGCGAACGCGTTCAGGGCCGGCGCCACGCGGGTCAGCAGGCCCAGGCCGACGTCGGCCAGCAGCAGGACGACCATCAGCGGCCCGGCGATCTGCACCGCGCACAGGAACATCCCGGTGACGGCCTGGACCATTGCCTGGGCGGGCCGGGCGAGGTCGATTCCGCCGGCCAGGGGGAAGGCCGTGAAGCTGCCGGTGAGGCCGCCGATCACCAGCTGGTAGCCGTCCGAGGCGAACAGCAGGGCCAGCGCCGCCATCTGCAGGAACCGGGTGAACTGGGCGCCGTTGACCATCATCTGGGGATCGAACGCCTGGGCCATCTGGAATCCGCTGGAGAGGTCGATCAGGCTGCCCGCGGACTGGACGGCGGCGAACACCAGGTACACCAGGAACCCCAGGGACAGGCCGGTGGCCAGCTCCAGGACGATCGCGGTGAGGAACCCGGCCGTATCCAGCGGCACGTACCCGGCCGCCAGGCGCCCGGACACGGCAAGGCCCAGCCCGATGCCCAGCATGGCCTTGACCTGCGCCGGGATGGCCTGGTGCGCGAACGGCGGCGCCACCACCAGGAACGCGACCATCCGGACGGAGGCCAGCAGCATCACTTCCAGCCAGCCTTGGTCGATGGGGATGTTCACGCTCCCCCGATCAACCCGGGCAGGCGGGCGAAAAGCTCGTTGGTGAACGAGACCATCTCGGTGATCATCCAGTGCGCGCACACCACCAGGGCGATGGCCACGGCCACGGCCTTGGGCACGAAGGACAAGGTGGCTTCCTGCAGCTGGGTGATGGACTGCAGCAGCGAGATGGCCAGGCCCACCACCAGCGCGGTGACCAGCACGGGTGCGGAGAGCTTGGCCGCCACGATCATGGCCTGGAGGCAGATGTCCAGGACGGCGTTGGTATCCATCAGCCGTAGCTCTGGATCAGGGAGGTGATGACCAGTCCCCAGCCGTCCACCAGGATGAACAGCAGGATCTTGAACGGCAGCGAGATCATCACCGGCGGCAGCATCATCATGCCCATGGACATCAGGGCGGCGGAGACCACCAGGTCGATCACCAGGAACGGGATGAAGATGACGAACCCGATGATGAACGCCGCCCGCAGCTCGGAGATCATGAACGCCGGGATGAGGGTCTGCAGCGGCACCGATTCCGGGTTGGCCGGGTTGGCCATCTTGGCCGCCCGCGTCATCAGGGCGATGTCCTCCTGCCGGGTGTGGCCCAGCATGAACCGCTGCAGCGGCGCGGCACCGGCGGACACGGCCCCGCCGAAGTCGATGCTGCCGTTCAGGTACGGCTGCACCGCGGCGCTGTTGATGTCCTGGATCACCGGCCACATGATGAACAGGGACAGGAACAGGGCCAGCCCGGCAAGCACCTGGTTGGGCGGGATGGACGGCAGCGACAGGGCGTTCCGGGTCATGGCCAGCACCACGAAGATCTTGGTGAAGGACGTCATCATCAGCAGCAGCGCCGGCGCCACGGACAGCAGGGTGATGCCGATCAGGGTGACCACGGCGGTGGAGGGCTGGCCGTCCAGGCCGTTGATGTTGATGCTCACGTTGCCGTTGCCCGGTTCGGCGGGGGCCGCGGGCGGGGTGGGCGTGGGCACCGGGACGGGGGCGGCGTGCGCGGGGGTTCCGGCCAGGGCGGCGCCCAGCCAGAGGACGACGACGGCGAGCAGCACCGCCGCGACGGCGGCCGCCAGCAGCCGGGTTGCCGGAGCGGCCTGGCGGGGCCGCTGGCTGGCGGCCGCGGTTCCGGTCAACTCCGGCGTCCGCGGAGCGCTTCGGCGGCCTGCCGCCAGGTGGAACCGGCCAGGAGGGAGCCGTGCAGCTTCGACGCCGGCACACCGGGACCGGGCAGCCTTGATCCGGGCAGGGCCGCGGGGCCAACGCGGCGGTGCAGCTCGGCCCGGCGGGGCATGCCCGCCGCCTCCTGGAACACGGCGGCGAAACTCTCCGACGGCGCCGCCGCCACCCGCCCGGGTGCCGGGAGCGCGGCCCGCTGCTCCGGCGTCGTGATATCCACTGCTTCCACCGGGATCTCCCCGGCGTGCAGGACGTTGATGCTGTGTTCGGTGACGCCGAGCAGGAAGCGCTTGTCCCCGGCGTCGATCACCACCACGGAGGCCTTCTGGCCCACGCTCTGGCGGCTGACCACGCTCAGGGTGCGGTTGGCGCGGCGGCGGCCGTGGCCTTTCGCCTTGCCCAGGCGGCGCTGCAGGTACCACATCAGGCCCAGCACCGCACCAAGGGCCACGAGCACGCGCAGCCCCAGGATGACTGAATCCATCTACCCCAGTCCCTCGGCGGTATCCAGGATGCGGGTGATGCGGACGGCGTAGTCCTGGTCCACCACCACCACTTCCCCGTGGGCGATCAGGCGGCCGTTGAGCAGGACGTCGGCGGGGGCACCGGCGGAGCGGTCCAGTTCGATGACCTTGCCCGGTTCCAGCGCCAAGGCGTCCCGGACGGACATCCTGGTGCGGCCGATCTCCACGGTGAGGGACATTTCCACGTTGCTGATCAGGCTGAGCCGGGCCGGAACGCCGGAATCCCGGCGGGAGCCGCGGCCGGCGTCATGGACGGTGCCGTGCTCGCGCACCCGCACCGCGAACCAGCCGGCCGGGCTGGTGCCGTCCGTCAATTCGAACACCGCGGTTTCCGGGTCCGAGAGCAGCCCGGCGGCGTCCTCTTCCCGCAGATCGCCCAGTACGCCGGCGTCGAACACCGCGGCAGCCGCTTCCATGGCAGGGCGCAGGATGTCGACGGCGGACACCAGGCCCGGTGCCCCGCCGCCGGCCGCCGCTCCCGCACCGCCGGCCGCGGCCAGGAACGAACGGTCCGCCAGGACCAGGGCCAGGTCCGCCGTCACGGCGCCCACGAACGTGGCCGCGATGCCATGCGGCACGTACGCAGCGGCCGCCAGCGGCGGGACGATGCCGGAAACGGACAGCACCGCCGGATGCGGCAGGTGCAGGGCCAGTTGCTGCGCCGAGGATTCGTGCAGGTTCAAAGTGATGGTCATCGCTGGTTCTCCTCGGTGGTGACAATGACGGCGGCGGCACGGGAACCGTTCCGGGCCGGGGCCGCGGTGGCCAGCCGGGTGCCGTTGATGGTGACGTCGAACGGGCTGTTCTCGCGGTGCGGCACGGGCAGGATGTCGCCCACGGCCAGGCCAAGGATCTGCCCGGGCGTCACCGGCGCGGACGCCAGCTGCACGGCCACGTCCACCGGCACCTGCGCCACCTGGGCACGGACCAGGGCGCCGGCGTCGGCCGTGGGAACCATCGGGTTGACCGCACCCAGGCCCGGGAGCAGCACGTCCGCCGGGATGGCCAGCGTGGCGGCGCTGTGGTTCTCGCCCACCTTGACACTGAACGCGGCTACGATCATCAGCTCGCCGGGCGCCGCCGCCTGGGCGAACTGGGAGTTGTACTGGACCACGTCCATGGCCAGCGGCGCGGACAGCAGGGAGCCCAGTGAATAGCGCAGGTCCTCCAGCCCGTCCTCCACCATGCGCCGCACCAGGGCATGCTCGATCTGGGTGAACTTCCGTTCCGGGACCACCGGGTCCGTGGCGCCGCCCAGCATCCGGCTGATCCAGGACAGGGCGGCGGTGGCCGGGAACTGCAGGACCAGCCGGGATTCGCTGCCCTCGATCCGGCACAGGACCATGGCGGTGACGGCCGGCAGGGAGGCGGCGTATTCGTCGTAGCTCTGCATGCTCAGCTGGTCCAGGGTGGCGGAAGACTTCACCCGGACCTTCGCGGTGAGCTGGGTGCCCCACTGCCGGGCGAATGTTTCAAACGCCACTTCCAGGACGCGGCTGTGCTGCCGGGGCAAGGTGGTGGGCCTGCGGAAATCGTAGACGTCCACGGTCCGTTGCCGCGGCGCCTGCCGGTCCTCCAGTTCACTCACGGGTGGGACTATCGGCAGCGGTTCCCGGCGCGTAAGCGGGTTGGGCCGGTGTTCTTGTGCCTTACGGGGCCGGTTTCGCGGCCTCCACTTTGATGGCCTCCGGAATGAGCGCCCGGATGGCCTCCGCCTTGTCCGAAAGAACCACCACGTCCACCCGGCGGTTCAGTTCCATGAGTTCCTCGGTGGAATCGTCGTTGACTTGGCGGGCGGACCCGAACGCCACTGCGCCGATCCGCCCCGGCGGCACTCCCCCGCGGTCCACCAGGTAGCGCAGCACGTTGACGGACCGTGCGGAGGACAGCTCCCAGGTGGACGGGAACGAGGTGATGCCGTTGGCGGCGTGGCCTTCCACCATGATCTCCAGGCCGGCCGGGGCCAGGGTGGGGCTGATGGTGTCCAGGACCTGGCTGGCGCGCGGCGTGAGCTCGGGCCGGTCCGGCAGGAAGAAGGCCTGCGAGCCCACCAGTTTCACGGTCAGGCCACGCTCGGTGACCTGGAACTGGACATTGGCGTCCAACTGGCCGGCCTTGAGGTCCGACTGCATTTTCTGCTGCAGGGCGGTGAGCCGGTCCACCTCTTTGATGGCCAGTTCCAGGGAGGAGAAGGCTTCGGCATCCTTGTTGATCTGCTCGGGCGGCACCACGGTTCCGCTGGCGGTGTCCACCGTCTGCGTGGCCACGGCGCCGAATCCGGTGGCCAGGGAGTTCCGGAGCTTGTCGAACTTGGCCTGGTCCACGGTGGACATGGCGAACAGGACGATGAACATGCACATGAGCACGGTGACCATGTCCATGTAGGACGCCATCCACCGTTCGTCCACGTGTTCTTCCTCCGGCTCGTGGCTCCGGCGGCGGCGCCTGCTCAAGCGGCCCGGCCCAGGTCCGAGAGCTCGCCGGCGGCCGGGGCGCCCTTGGTTTTGCCCTTGCCTTTGGCCTGCCCGGCCGGAACCATGGCGTTGAGCCGTTCGGCGAGCAGCAGCGGCTGGGTGCCGTTCTGCACCGCGAGCATGCCTTCCATCAGCAGGGTCATCCGCTCGATTTCCAGGTCAGAGAGGCGCTTGAGCCGGGAACTGAACGGCAGCCACAGGAAGTTCGCGGACACCAGGCCCCACAGGGTGGCCACGAACGCGGTGGCGATCATGGGGCCCAGGTGGTCCGGGGTGGAGAGGTTTTCCAGGACGTGGGTCAGCGACACCACCGTGCCGATGATGCCGATGGTGGGTGCGTACCCGCCCAGGCTGGCGAAAAACTTGCTGGAGATCCGGTCGCGGCGCTGCTTGGTGTCGATCTCGTCTTCCATGAGCATCCGCAGCTCTTCGGCGTCCGTGCCGTCGGCGATGTTTTGCAGGGCACGGGCCAGGAACGGGTCCTTGGCCTTGCCGGCCTCATCCTCCAGGGCCAGGAGGCCTTCGCCGCGGGCAATCTCCGCGAACCCCACCAGCTGGCCGATGCTGTCCTGCGGTTTGGCCGGTTTGGCCACGAATGCCCGGGGCAGGTCCTTGAACGCCTGGAGGGTGTCCCGGAGGGTGTTTCCGGCCAGGCCCACCGCCAGGGTGGCACCGAACACCAGGACCATGGGCGCGGGCAGCAGGAGCGCCTCGACGCTGGCACCTTCCAGGGTGACCATGGCAAAGACGGAGCCGAAGGCCAGCAGCAGCCCGATGATTGTTGCGGGATCCATGGGTTACTCCTCGGGCGTCCGGACAAGGCTGAGCGAATGCCCGGGGGCTGCCGGCAGGTCACGTGCCCGGCGGAGGACATAGGCCCGGTAGTTCGCAATCAGCTCCACAACCTCAGCCAGGCTTTCGCGCACAACGTACGTGGCGCCGTCGAGCGTGACCAGGTGTGTGTCCGGGCTCTCGTGGATCCGCTCGATCACATCCGGATTCACGGCAAAGCGGGTGCCGTTGAGGCGGGTGACAACGATCATGGGCCGTTTCTGCTCTGTTGGGTGGGCGTTCCCTCCCTACTGTCGGCCGCCCGGCCCGGGCCGTTAGGTCAGGGGTGATCCCGGCGCCGAGACGCGCGGACACGCACCGAAGCCCGGCGCAGCTGGCGGCGGACACACCAGGTAAGCGCGAGGCCGAGGATGACGAGCGGGAGCAGCTCGGGCGCCAGGGCAAACGTGCCGAAGAGGATCTCGAATGTTTCGAATCCAATCAGCGAGCCGGCGGCGAACCACACCCACCCGCCGAACAGCGTGGCTCCCAAGGCCACACGGCGGCAGGCCCGGCGGCACAGCAGCCACAGCAGCCCGAGGCGGCGGGAGGTTGCTGCCCGGTATCTCGGGGGCTGGTTGCGGAGGGCAGAGAACAACGTATTACGGGACATGGCGATGGGCTCCTTGTGGCGGCTGTCAGGGAAGTGTCCTGAAGTCGCCCGGAGGAACGGCGCACGCAGCACGCAGCCGCGGTCCTGCCATGTGCGGACTGAACCCGGCAGTGGGTCCTAGAGTGCTGCGGGGAGGCTCCCGGGGCGACGGCGGCGCGCGCCCGGAGCGCGGGGACCCGCCCCGCCGACGGGCACGGAGCAAACCAAAGACACGGAGAGCGAACCGCGCCGGACCTCCAGTCCCTGTGCCGCGGCGTGGCCGCGTCCGGCCAGGAGGGTGCGGAGCAGCGCATGCGAGGCGCAGGCCATGAGGCCTGTCAGGGCAACGACCAGGGCCACGAGGACGAGGGCGGTCACCGGGGGCACTCCTGCACTGAGCGTTGTGCGGATTGCGACGTCGGCGCAGACAAAGTGCTCCAACATGACCCACCCGAGCAACAACACCATGCATCCCCCAATCGGGCCCCACGGTAACACCGCCCGGCCGCCCGATCAACGCTTGGCCAGGCGTTTGACCTGGCACAATGCGGGGCGACGGTTTATTTGAGGATCCGGTCCACCAGTTCGTCCACGACGGCGTCGAGGGAGAGTCCCGTGGTCAGCGGGACGGTGAGGTGGTCCAGCATGAGCCCGTCGATGGCGTAGTGGAACAGGGCCAGCTCTGTTCGGCCTCCGGGCAGTCCGGCCCGGTCATTGAATTTCACGTCGTCTTCGAAGGCGCGTTGCCGCCACTTGCCCAGCGAGTCGGCAACAGCCGGACGCCGGGCAGCTACCAGCCGCAGCTCGAAAAGCGCGAGGGACACGTGGGGGTCGGCACCGAGCCGCCGCACAACGTCACGCAGGTACGCGGCGAACAGTGCCCTGTCCGGTTCCCGGCCCTGCCCCGGGCCGGCGGCCGGATCAGGAGTCAGCCGCTCTCCGATCCGGTCAACCAACGCGGCGATGAGGTCGTCCCGGGTGGGGAAGTAGTTGGAGGCAGTCCCCCGGGGCGCACCGGCCGCGGCGTCGACGGCCCGATGCGTGAGGCCGCGGACGCCTTCCTCGGCGAGGACGCGGATGCCGGCGTCGGCAAGGGTGGAACGTCGTTCATCGTTTCGGGCCATACGGATCATGCTAGCCAAACCACGACGCCTGTTGTACTTTAACTACGACAGATGTCGTGATTGGAGAAACCATGCGAGAACTCGTTTACTACGTTGCCGTGAGCATCGACGGTTTCATTGCCGATCCAACCGGCGGATTCGATGCCTTCCCTGCCGACGGCGACCACATGTCATTCGTGTTCGGCGATTACGCCGACGCCCTGCCCGCACACGCACACAGTGCACTCGGCACGGAGCCACCCGGAACACGGTTCGATACGGTGATCATGGGGTGGAACACCCTGGCCCCGGCACTCGACGCCGGAATCAGCAGCCCGTATCCGCATCTTCGGCAAATTGTGGCCAGCCGGAGCCCGCGCACGCTGGACCCCGCCATCACCGTGACCGCCGACCCATTGTCCGCCGTCGGAGCACTGAAACGGGAAGAGGGCCTGGACATCTGGCTGTGCGGCGGCGGCGCGCTGGCCGGCTCGCTCTTGCCGGAGATCGACCGGCTCGTGCTGAAGCGAAACCCCGTGGTGTTCGGGTCAGGCATTCCGCTGTTCGGCAACAAGCCCTTCGCTGCACAGTCGTTCGCCCCGACGGGGACCCGTTCGTTCCAGTCGGGCGTGGTGATCGAAGAGTACGGCGCGCACGGGAATTAAACCGCGGCAACAGGCGCCGCCTGGGGACGCGCCGGCCTGCCCGGCTAGAACAGGCTGCCGAGCGCAAGCCCGGCGGCAGCAGCGGCCACCGCGGCCACCGCGGTGCCGATGCCGTTGAGGAGGGCCAGCCCGGTACGGCGGGACTGGATGAGCCGGACGGTTTCGAAGCTTGCCGTGCTGAACGTGGTGTACCCGCCCAGGAACCCGGTGCCGACAATGGCCTGCAGCTCGACCGGCGCTGCGTGCACGATCACGGCGCCGGCGAGCAAGCCAAGCAGGAACGAGCCCGTGACGTTGATGATGATGGTTCCCACCGGCAGGGCGGTGCGGGCCCTGGACCGTACCAGGCCGTCCACCACGAACCGGGTGGCTGCCCCGAGCCCGCCGGCGACGCCGACCAGGATAATGGTGGCGACGTTCACCGGTTCTCCTTCTTCAGAGCCTTCCGGCTGCCGGTTGCCCGTGCGTGGTTGCCCGCCGCCAGCCAAATTCCCGCCACGGTGGCAGCCGCGCCCGCCACCACGCTGACCGCCACGTAGAGCAGCGCGTCCGCGACGCGGCCGGCTCCGAACAGGGTGTTCGTTTCCAGCGCCAGGGTGCTGTACGTGGTGAACGCGCCCAGGAACCCGGTGCCGACGAACAGCCGGATCAGCCGAAGCCGCCCCGCGTCAGGGCCCCGCCGCACCAGGGCCTCCAGCAGGAGGCCGAGCAGGAAGGCGCCGGAAAGGTTGATGGCCAGGGTGGGAACCGGCCAGCCACCCGGTGCAGGCAGGATGCCGGCCAGTCCAAAACGGGCCAGCGCCCCCAGGATGCCGCCCGCAATGACGACCAGCAGGAACCCGGGATGCAGGTGCACCGGCCGGTGCGGGCGCGCCGCACCAAGCGTCCCCTGGTCCGCCGCAGCCTCCCGGCCGCCGGCCTCCGGACGCCCGGTCCCGTCGTCGTCCCCCCGCTTGTCCGCGTTCCCCGCCTGCGTCTGGGCGCCGGGGACAGGCGGTTCCATCATCGGCCCGCCTTGGGCTGGTGCTTGTGCGGCGACAGCGGGACCACCAGCACGGGCCGGTGCTGGCGGTGGGTGAGGTGCACCGCCACGGATCCCACCAGCATTTCCTCAAGCCGGGCCCCGAGTCCGCGCTCGCGGGTGCCCACCACAATGACGGACGCATCGGCGGATTCCGCCAGGCGTCCCAGCGCCCGGGCCGGGTCACCGGCAAGGGTCACGAAGGACCAGTCGACCCCGGATCCGTCGAAGGCTGCGCGGAGGTCCGCGGCGATGGTGGCACCGATTCCTTCGATATCGTCATCCACCCCGTCGGGGTCGATCGGCCGGGCCTCCGCCCTGCCGTCCGGCTCCCCGGCAAGGTAGGTGGTGACGTCCACGTAGGCACAGACCAGCTTCACTCCGAGGCTGAACGCCAGCTCCGCGGCACGGTGCGCGACGGCAAGCGGCTGGCCGGGCACGACGCCCATCAGCACCGGCCCGCTGATCTGCCGCGGGACGTACGGCGCAGGGCTGGATGGTTTCGCTGCGTCAGTCATCTGTTCTCCTGTCAGATCCGGATTCTACTGCGCAGCCGGACCTCGGGAAGAAACGCGCGTCATTGCCCCGCGGCGGGGGACGCCTGGCCCCAGCCCGGTTCGGCGTCGTCAAACCCCTGCGGTCAGGAACCGCCGGCGGGGCGGGCAGCCCGCCCCATCCGCTGCTTGGCGGTGTTGGTGCCTGCTCCGACCGGGACATGGTTCGTGGCCTTGGCGAGCCCGAAGAGCGGCATCCCGCTGTAGATGACCTCGATGCCGGCAGCGGGCACCTGATAGGTCTCATGCCAGACGCCGACGTCCCCGGTTCCGGCGAGCTCCTTCATGAAACGGCGCCAGGGTTCCAGATGGGGCGCATCCCTGTCCGCCGCAAACTTCCGCAGGTGCTCCGGACTTTCCCAGTAGCTGAGCATCATGGTGGTGCGCCCCACCCATTGCTGGTAACCGAGCATCCCCGTCGCCGGGTCATCTCCCAAATGCTGAAGCATCCGCCCCATGGCGGCACCAACCCTCCCCACGGTCCCCACCTTCCACCACCGGTTGGCCCGCATCCCGATCAGGAAAACCGTGACGGACTCCCGGCCCGGATCGGCTGTATAGCGGCCCGGAAATACCTTCTGCGACATGGGAACCCCTTCGGCACGGTGTTGTGTAACGCTGTTACAAAACAAGGTTATGAAACAATGGGGTCCATGGCAAGACCTGTTGTTCATAACGATTCCCTGAGGCACGACCTGTTGGCCGTCACGGCTGAACTGGTGGACCGCACTGGTCCGGCGCGGGTGACGGTGCGGGACGTGGCCGCCGCCGCCGGGACCTCCACCACCGCCGTTTACTCGCTGTTTGGCGGGAAATCAGAGCTGCTCACCGCAGTCGTGGAGGACGGTTTCCGCTCGTTCGGCGAATCGCAGGCGGCCGCAGCCGCTGGCGGCCTGCAGGGACTTGGCACGGCGTACCGGGCCTGGGCCCTGGAGCACCAGGCACTCTACCGGCTGATGTTTGGCGGCGTGCTGGCCGCCTACGTCGAGTGCCGGCCAGACCCGGACGTTGCCCTCAATGCCATGCAGCCGCTGATGGACGCCGTCGCTTCTGCACAGTCCGCCGGGACCCTCCTGGAAGCGCCCGTGGAACTGGTCGCCGCCGCCATCTGGGGCCAGGTCCATGGCCTGGTCAGCCTGGAACTGGCACAAGTCGGCCCAACGGATGCCGACTGGGCCGCCGTCTACGCCGCCGCCCTGGACGCCGTTGCCCGCGGCTGGGCCGCCTGAAGCACAACTAAAGCACAGCGCCGAAGCGCGCCGCCGGGTCCCAGGCACGCCTGCGCCGCGTGCTTTTGATAAAGCACGCCTTCGGCAGTCTGCACTCAGAGATCGCGCAGGGAGGAATCCGCGTCCAAGCGGGCGAGCCGAGCGATATGGCCCACTGCGCCCAAGCATAGAAACAATGGCACACAGCCCAGCGCACCCAGGACCAGAAGCCAGTTCGGCGCTGCCCACGGGGTCACTGGCAAGAGTTCGAGTTGGAGGCTGCTGAATACAGTTGTCCCAAATATCGACAAAAGCGAACCCAAGAGCGCTCCCCCAACTCCAATTGCCAGTCCCACCACGGCCAGCTCAGTCAAATAGGCCCCGCCGATCGACTTCGCAGACCACCCGACAGCTTTGAGGAGTCCGACCTCCCGAGCTCGTTGCTTGATCCAACTTCCACCCACTGAGATACCAACACCCAGGCAGAATATGACGAGGACTGCTCCGATGACCCAACTGGCAAGGGCAAGAAGTGCGAAGAGTCCGGTAAGTGACCTGATCTGCCCTGCCACACTGTTGACTGAGTAGCCCAATTCACGGACAGCGTTTTGTACGCTGACTACTTCTTCAGCTGTGTCGACGCGAACAAAAGCCCGGGGGTAAGTGAGTTCTTCACCGGCCATCCTGGAATCTGAGATCGTGGACTTAAGGACGCTATCGGAGACATAGGCGGCCTGGGTTCCGTCGGTTCCCGGCGATGAGTTGTCGTAGATGCCAACTACCCGCAGTGCGATTGCCGCCGGCTCTCCGTTCCCGGGGCCGATGACTTTCGTGTAAACGAAGTTGATTTCTTTGCCGAGAAGCTGGCCGAATTTCTGTCCCTGTCCGGTGTCTGGGAGCAGCACCTCGCCTGCCTTTGGGCCGGATTCCGGGACTTCGCCTTGAAGTACTTTCGGCGTCACGCCGCTGATGAAGGGCGTGGCGGTAAACGCTCCCGGGTTGTTAGTGGTCGGCCACGTGGTCGGGTCTTGGAGAGCCAGATCGAACTGAGCCCATCCCGTAGAACCAGCAACGTGTGAAATCCCATCAAACTGCCCGAGTGACTCGTCCGTGATGTCCTTAGCGCTGCCGGGGCCAACAGAGCTCACTTCAACGTAGTTTAGAGCGGAATTGGTGGTGATGTTGTTCGAGTACGAGGATATTCCTGCCCCCACCACACTGTCCGCAAAGACGAAGGCGGCTATGCCGAGTGCCATCAGGACCGCGAGCGGACGCAGTTTGGAAAGCGTCAGCTGTACGGACTTCTTGATAAAAACGTCATACTTGTTCAATCAGCACCTCGCTCATTGGGAGTTCTCGATGAGCGACTTGCTCGAAAATCTGGTCATGCGACGCGACCAACACACCACAGCCGTTTGCGGCACTCGATCGCAAAGCTTCGAGGACGAGTTCCGTGTTCGTTGGATCAAGCCCTGAAGTCGGTTCGTCCGCCAGGAGCACGGCAGGCCTGTTGAAAACAGCACGGCAGAATGCAACGCGTTGTTGCTGTCCGCCGGACAGCTTCTTCGCTTTTCTATCGGCCACTGCGGTGAGACCGAATCGGTCCAGTTCGTGCAGGAGCTGGTCCCTTGAGGGGCGTTCGCGGGCCGCCAGAAGAACATTTTCCAGCGCTGTCAGCTCAGGCAATAAGTTGCTGCTTTGGAAGACCATTCCAATCCGGCCGGCCCTTGTCCGAGCAGCGATTTTCGGAGCTGCACGCGTGAGGTCACGACCAGCAACCCAAACACTTCCTGCATCCGGGGTCGACAGAAGCCCGGCAATGTTCAGGACTGTTGACTTTCCTGAGCCTGAGTCGCCGTGGAGCCAAACGATCTCGCCGGCGTCGAGCCGCAGACTGACCCCGGAGAGCACAGTGTGGCGGTTACGGTGGTCATCCCTGAAGGATTTGCTGATGTTTTCCAGCATGAGAACGGTACTCACTTGTTTGCTCCTAGGTCATAGGCGCCCGGCACGGCAATGAGCGCTGCTGAAAGGGACAGGCTGCACGGTGAGGCCTCGTCGGTTTGCAGACGGTAGAGCGACGAGAACTCTTTGCAGCCTTTCAAGTTCTGGAGCTTTTGCGTTGCGCTGTCAAAGTCGTTTGAGTCCAGCCCTGAGAGGCTGGCGCTGGTCATCGCCGTCAGGGCTCTAAAGTAGTTCAGTCCGCCTGTTCCCTGGTTAGCGATGATCTCCGGGAGTTTCGCCTGGACTGCAGGGAACATGGACCGGACCTCAGCACTGTTTTTGAAGTACATCGAATTCGAAAGCGCAATCAGAGCCTTGGAAAGGGAAGAGTCATTGCCGGGCTGGGCATCGAAGGATTTGAGGCTGCTGAGGGTGGTACTTGGATCCGCTTGCATCAGCACGTCGATGAGTTCGACGTACTCGTTGAGGTTTTCAGCAGTCACAGAGGCCGGAAGGTTGGCTTGCGCTTGGCCGACAACGGGGGTGTAGTTATGCCAGGCTTCCGAGCCAGACCTTTTAAGTGCCACGAGGGCCTTTAGCCTGGTCAGAATGTCAGTCTCGGGTATTTGGAGGACGCGTTCCAGCTCCTGTTTCGTCCGCTCATTTGTGATGTCCGGGAAACTCGTGTCGAGAAGCCGTGAAGCGAGGTAGGTTGCATGCACGGAGCCGTCGTTCGGAACGACGGGGTCCTTTTTTGGCGTGGACTTCATTTCCAGGGCTGCTTGGACGTCCAACGTGGATTCGTAGTCTGAGGCTTCCGGCATGCGGAACAAGCCGTTGGCCCCTCGGAGCTTCACTACGTCTTCTTTGATTGTGGAGATCTCGTTGTTGGGCTGGTTTTGACCGGCACTGCAGCCAGTGAAAGCAAGCAGGGCCGCAGTCAGCAATGACAGGCGTCCAACGATTCGTGTGTGGTGATGGGGCCGACGACTCCCACCCGACGCTTCTATGTCTGTCAAGCGGCTGAAAGGAGGAGCGGACCGGCGAGTGAGGCGGCTTGGGTGACCGGCCAGCTTCCCCTCCCCCGGGCGTTTTTTGCCTGCTGGCGGAGCATCGCGTAGCTGTGCCCGACGGAGCCGGGGCAACCCGAAGGGCAAGTAGCGGAAGGCTTGTGGGAGGAAATAAGCGAAGCGCCGACACAAGGCATCGGCTGCGCAGCCGTCCGCAGGACGGTTGAGCCGGTGGAGCGGGCACGTACGATCCGCAGGACAGCAGCAAAAAACAGAAAAACGCTTCTACAGCCCGAGCGAAGCGAGGATCGTTGGCCCTCTCCTGAACTGTCCGTTGGATTTCGAGATGAGTCGTAAAGGCATCGAAAAGATGGCCGCCAATGCTGCAAACTCCCTAGCAGCAGAACGCGTCGAAGAATGTCTATGGATGGAGGTTAAGTGGTGCTCAAGCTTGCTATGTCAATGTTTTAGACACGCCGTCTCGGGCGACACGCTGGGGTCTAAATGTTGCCAAGTATTCCACAGGATGTGGAATCGATTCGGGAAAGAACCCGGATTCCGGCTCTTTTGAAGGCCAACTGCCTGTGGATTAACGGTGCATTGAATGACATACTTGTAATACATCATCTAGGGGTTCCTAAGAGGCGTCTGCACTAGATGTAGTGTTCTAGGTAGAGGTCATCCCAATGGTGTCCTCTACGACAGAAGCGCACGATCGGGTGCAACCGATCATGCGCTTCTTTTTACAAACAAATAGGGATCAATGCCTCGCAGGCAAGGCGCCTGCGTCAAAGCCGCCCAAGGGAATTGTTTTGTGCCGTTTCCATGTCTCCGGAACGTCACAACAGACTACGAGTGAGTCTGTAGCCTGTCAATCCAGTTGGCAGCTTACGTTCCTCTGTGCCCGGCGATCCCGGAAAGGAGAGTAGCTATGGCTACTCAAAGGATCCGCATTCGCATCAAGCGGACAATCCGAATCATCCCCGTCCGACGCTAGATGTTGGAGATCCTGGGCCGACAGCGGTCACTCGACGTTGCCGGCCCAGACGCACTCAAGTAGAGCCGAGCAGAGGACAACCAAAAATGGCGAAGAACACCAAACAGACGAGCAGCAAAGCTGCAACGGCTGCCAGCAAGGTCCTAAGGGACGGTCGCACCAGCGCAGCGTCAAAGAGGGCTGCCGCTAGCGCCCTTTCCCAGAAGGGGAAAGGTAAGTAAGTGGCGGTCTTCTACTTCGATAACACTGGCAACCCCATCGCGTTCCGGCGCAATCCCACTGACAAGTTCCTCTTCGACAAGTCGGGCAACTGGATTGGTTGGTTCCCATGGGGTGATAACGACGCAGCCGACAAGGATGGAAACTATCTCGGTACGGTCGTAGGAAATCGCCTTCTCAAGCGGAATTCCCAGCCTTACCGCGGGTATCCCGGGTATCCGGGCTATCCCGGATACGCCGGCTACCCCGGATACCCTGGCTATGCCGGTTACAGCGGCTATCACTCGGGGTTCTCCGACATCCCGGAGGCCAGCCTTAAAGGCTGACCATTCAAGCAGTGCCAATATTGGCAATAAGTGAGGCCGGCCCCTTGGGGCCGGCCTCATTTTTTCCCTCAGCAAAAGGAAAACTCAGTGCTGCAGCGCCATCGCTGCAGAAACTTAAGGGTCCAGCGGGTTTTTCTCCCAGGAGATATCGACGATGGGGGCGCCTGGCTGCGGCATGGTCAGCATCGAGAGTTCGAGGATGTCCTGGGCGTGGGTGGCGTCTGCGGGGGCGGCGTCGTCGTCCGTGAGGATGTATTCGTGGCTCATGTGCTGCCCCCAGGCGGCTAGTGGATCGTGTTCCTTTTCCACTGTAGCCCGGCGTTCGGCCGTTTCCCGCTTCTGGAGCTGCGCCCGCGGCAGCGTGATCGGCGGCCGGAGGAGCGCACGCGGGGGAGGCCGCCACCGCACCAAAGGGGCCGGACCGTTGTCCCGGCCCGGCCCCACCCGCCTAGCGGTGCCGCTTGTAGGCGGTGTCCTGGTTCTTTGCGACGGGGGCGATGGTTCCCCGGCTCACCAGCTGGTCCATCAGTTCCGCGAGCCGGTACCCCGGCGTGTCAGTCAGGGCGAGCTTGAAGTGGTCTCCGGCTACTGATGATTGGCCTTTGAGGTACGCCAGCCAGCCGATCAGGGTCAGCAGGGGCGCCCGGTACCCTTCGGGCGCTGCGTCGATGAGGTCGCGGGCGGTTTCCTGTCCCCGGTCCACGCGGTCCCAGTCCGGGGTGATCCCCTCTCCCACGAGCAGGTTCCCGCTCCCCTCGGCGTCCGGGGCCTCCGGGTCGATCACGTTGCAGAACAATGTGTCGCGCAGGTCGGGGCGCTGGAAGCACGCCAGCAGCTCCACCGCGGTCTGCGGGTCCAACCAGCCGCCCCGGGTCAGGGCCTGGGCCCACAGTTCCCGGCCCGGAGTCAGCTCTGCGCCGAGCACTCCAGTGAGCGCGTAACGGATCTGCTCCTCCCTGTCTGCCGGGCCTGCGAACGGTGCGTAGGTGGTGCCGGGCGTCTTCTGGTAGCTGCTGCCGCGGAACACCAGTTCCGCGTTCAGTTGTCCGTCGGTGATGGATTCGAGCGGTTTGGGCGGGCAGCACCCGGCTTCGCTGTCACACAGTAGGTTTTGCCAGTGCGACGGTGTGACCAGCCAGGCGTCCTGCAGCGGGGTACCTGCAGAGTCCAGCGCCTCGATGACGGCCTCGACGTGGTCGTGAAACGGGCGCTCCTTACCGGGCGCGGGGGTGGTGGCCGTGTAGATGGCCAGCAGCACCGCCGTGGCCTGTGTGTCCAGTGCGAGGTACTCCGTCATGGAGGCGGCGAACCCGGCGGGTTCCGCGGCCGCGGGGGCATCGACACGGAGTGTCGCGCCCAGCGTCTTGCCCCGCATGGTCAGGAACACGAAGGATTCACGCGGTATGAACCCGAGGGAGTGCGGGATGAAACCGAGGATGTCGGCGGGGCTGGAAATGCGGATTGCATCAGTCATGGTTTTGAGAGTCCTTTGCTGAGGATGATGGTGGGTGGCGCGGCTTTGGTGACCGGCCAGCTTCCCCTCCCCCACCGTTGTTTTGGCTGCTGGCGAAGCTTGCGGAGCTGTGGCCGACGGAGGCCTGTCTACCTTGGGCAAGGGGCGGGAAATTCCCGGAGGAAATCAGCGACGAAGGAGCGCCGCAGGGACATTTCCTGCACCGCAGGCCCCGGAGGAACGGAGGGGCTAGACGGGTCGGAGCGGACACGTACAATCCGTCAGGACAGCAGCCAAAATGTCGAAGACAAGACAGGGCCAGGGGCGGCGGAGCCCTGCGGAGCCGGCACTGGCCCCAACAGCCGGCCGCGCCAGCGGACGCCCTTTCCTGTGAGCCCTGCGAACCCTCCCTCAGCACCCCGGCCCTGCTTATGGCATCTCTGGCTTCGGTGGCCGCGCGCCCCCGGGTCGCCGGCACTGCGTGTGCGAAAGGGCGGTCCGGCGGCGCCAACCCACGGCGCAACCCGGCCACGACGGCGGACCGGCCGCGGTGACCGCCCCCTTAAAGGGGACGGCCACCTTCAAAGGAACTAGCCTGCGAGGAGTTCGGCCAGTTCGGCCGCATCGGCCACCAGCACCGCCCCGCCTTCTCTCAGGAGCCGGTGGCATCCTGCCGAGTTGGCGCTGTGCACGCTCCCGGGGACGGCCGCGACATGCCGGGCAATGGTCTCAGCGTGATGGGCCGTGTTCAGCGCCCCCGACCGCCAGCGGGCTTCCACGACACAGGTCACCCCTGCGAGGGCGGCAAGGATGCGGTTCCGCTGCAGGAACCTGTACCGGGTGGGGGCGGAACTGGGCGGGAGTTCTGAGAGGGTGAGGCCGTTGCCTCGGATCGCGGCCGCGAGGTCAGCGTTGCCGGACGGGTAGTCCCGGTCAAGGCCTCCGGCCAGCACCGCGAGGGTCGCAGGTCCGTCTCCCTGGCTTCCGGCCAACGCGGCCCGGTGCGCGTGCGCATCGATGCCGTAGGCAAGGCCCGAGACGATGCAGACTCCACGCTGCGCCAATCCGTACGCCATGTCCCCTGTCACGGAAGCGCCGTAACTCGTGCAGTCCCGGGACCCGGTCAGCGCCACACACTTCGAAGGTGCTGGGATGCCGTTGTCGATGTTGCCCCTGTACCAGAGCCCGTATGGGGCGTCTGGCAGGTCGTCCAGGCCTTCCGGCCAGTGTTCATCTCCCGGGATAAGGAACCCTCCGCCCAGCCGTTCGATGGTGGCCAGGTCCTTCTCCGGGTCCAGCTCCGGTACGCGGGGCGCCCAGCGCTTCAACGCGTCTGACAGTTCTTCGGCCGTGATGTCCGGGAGGGTGTGGGCGGGTTGGGCGCCGGTGGCAAGCCGCAGTGCGGCGTACGCGCCGAGCCTTCCCACGAGGGCCTGGCCGATGCGATCGCCGGGTTCGAAGAGGCGGGTCAGGGCGGCGCGTGCAATGCGATCGTTCATGGTTTCTCTCGTCCTTTGCTGAGGATCCGGTGGGTGGGGCGGCCTTGGTGACCGGCCAGCGTCCCCTCTCCCCCGGGCGTTTTTTGCCTGCTGGCGGAGCAACGCGTAGCTGTGCCCGACGGAGCCGGGGCAACCCGAAGGGCGAGCAGCGGATGGATTGTGGGAGGAAATAAGCGAAGCGCCGACACAAGGCATCGGCTGCGCAGCCGTCCGCAGGACGGTTGAGCCGGTGGAGCGGGCACGTACGATCCGCAGGACAGCAGCAAAAAACAGACAAACGCTTCTACAGCCCGAGCGAAGCGAGGTCCGTGCAGTGGACCTGGGCGCTGGCTGGGCGAGGCTGGAAAACCCAACCCCTCAGGCAGCGCGTAGTTTCGGGACTACGTCGTGGTGCTCTCTTGAGCAGCGCTGGCTTGCTGGTGGCGGTAAAGCGTTGCACGGCTCCAGCCCACCAGACGGGCAGCGTCTTCGGCGGTGCGGCCCCTGGCGCGGGCGTCCCGGGCGACCGCGAGTTTGTCCGCGATGACTGTCGGGTCGGACAGCGGCCGGCCAAAGCGTGTGCCGTTCTGGCGTGCCGCAGCAATGCCGGCATTGACCCGCTCGACAATGAGCTCGCGCTCATACTCGGCAAGGGTTGCGAGCATGTTCAGCATCAACCGGCCGGTCGAGGTTGCAGGGTCGATGCCATCGGAGATGGACCGGACCTGGACACCGCGGCCGCGCAACAGGGCCACCGTGTTCAGAACGTCGATCAGCGACCGGCCCAGCCGGTCGACCCGCCACACAACAACAGTGTCGCCGTCCTCGGCGTACTCGAGGAGTCTCTTCATCCCCGGCCGTTCGATCGCCGTCTTGCTGCCGGAAGTCACATCGGTGAAGACATCGCGTTTCTGCACACCTGCGGCGACCAGTGCATCCAGCTGCAGCTGGGCGTCCTGACTGGACGTACTCACCCGGGTGTAACCCAGTAGCCTCACAACGCAATTCTGACTCGAAAAGCCCCCGATGCACCCGCGGCGAGACGATTACCCGCGAGACACCTTTACGAGATGCTGAACAGCTGGTTATTCCGCCTCCCGGTGCACCGTCGCAGTCCCTCCCGAGGGCCCGAGACAGTGTCTTGAAAAGCTGTACTTAGATGAGACAGCGATTCGTGCGTTCGCACTCAGGACCCCGTATTGCCTATTCGATCGGTTCGGGGTCCTCGCCGTTTGCGATGGTTTCGATCCAGTCCGTCGCCGCGTCGGCCAGTTGGGGTCCGTCCGCCGAGTCACCGGCCCACCATGCGGGTTCTGTGGCGCCGCGTGTGGGGGCAAGGATGTCGGCGCTGATTGGCGGGGTGATGGGTTCCCCGTTGTACGCGATCAACCAGTTCCTGGTTTCGGCGGTTCGCCCTGGCCTTGTGCGTGTATCTGGTGGACCAGCTGTTCCGCCCGGGAGGCCGCTGAGCCATGGAGTTCAACGTCCTCTCGTTTATCACCCAGATAGCGGTCCTGATCGTGGCGCTCGGAGCCGTGCACCGCCCGCTCGGTGCGTACCTTGCCAGGGTCGCTGACGGCGCCGGTCAGGGCAGCGTGTGCAGACGACTTCGGAAAATGACACCACTGGAGATGTCCCGGTTCTAAGGAAGTGGAACACTGCTCGCAGAACCGGAAGAAAAACCGAGTGCTTAGGCCTCCGCTACCGGCACTAGTCAGTGGACCCCTTACTTCTTGCCGCCCTTTTGGGTGAGTATCGTGATGATGGCTACAACGCCAACAGTCGTAGTCAGCGTCGGCCAGAACATGCCGCTGGAGGTTCCTATTGTTAAGATGAGAAAGACCGCACTGGCGATGGTGGCGATTACCAAACTAGCGATAATCAGTAGAACGCGTTTTCTGCTCAACAGTGCTCCACCCCATTTAGAATGCCGGACGTGTATCCAACAAGTCCTCCAGCCACAGTTGCGAGTCCGACGCCAGCGGCCGGGGCGAATCCGAACGCCGCAAGGAAGCTAGACCCCACAAACGTGGCCGCCGCGGTGTTCCCGGCAGACTGCACGCCACTCCCGTAAATGCACTGAGAACGCGGGTCCAAGGTCAGGGGTGTTACAGACGTCGAAGCCGGCGAATAGGACGGATAAGAAACAGGGTCGCAGACTAAGAATCCAGCGCTTCCATCCGGGCAGCCCAGGTTCAGGAGCCCACTTGGGTCGCTATTGTTGACGGGATTGGCGCCGGCGTAAAGGTACGCGTTGTTTTCTTGTGCCGAGGGGTCAACCTGGGTGAAGCGTCCGCGGGCGGGGTTGTAGTAGCGGGCGCCGAGTTTGATGCGGTTGCTGGTGGTGTCGTTGTAGCCGCTGGCGTACGTCCAGGGGTTGGTGGCTGCTTGGGCGCCGGTGGTGCTGGTTGCTTGGCCCCAGGAGTCGTAACCGTAAGTCGCGGCTTTGGCCTGGTTACTGTCGGTGAGCAGGATGACGGAGCCGAGTGCGTCAGTGGTGTAGTAGTAGCTCGCTCCGGCACTGTCGCGCATGCTGATCAGGTTCCCGTCCGGACCGCGGATAAACGAGGTTGTTCCGCTGCTCTTGGTTTGTTGGGTGACGCCGAGGGATCCGTTGAGGAAGTTGGTGGATCCAGCGGTGATCCGTTCGTCGTTGCGAACGCCGGCGTAGGTGTAGTTCGTGACGGTTGAGCCGCTGGTGTTGGTGGTGAATTGGTTGAAGACGTTGTAGGCCTGCGTGGTGCCGGTGGAGCCCGCGAGAGTGGTGTTGCCGTTCGCGTCGTACCCGTACATCACCGAGCCGGTGGGTGGTGCGGCGCAGGTGCCGGGTGTGGTGCCGTGCCAGCAGAGCTGGTCGGCGGCGTTGAACGTGGTGTAGACGGTGGCGGTCCCGGCTTTGGCTTCAGTGAGCCGGTTGCTGTTGGCGTCGTAGGTCCACGAATCGGTGACTGTGCCCGTGACCGATGAAGTGAGCCGGTTCAGTTTGTCGTAGGTGTAGGTGGTGACAGCGCCGGTGTCGGTGGTCATGGTTTTGCGCTGGCCGCCGTCTTTGGCCCCGTTCAGTGTGTATGTGTAGGCGCGTTTGGCCAGGACGGTGCTGCTGCTGTTGGTCGCGGTGATGGCCGTGATCTTCCCGGCACCGTCGTAGCTGGTGGTGTTCTTGACCCCGTTGGGGTATTTGGTGGCGGTGCGCCGGTTGGCGTTGTCGTAGTCGAAGCCGGTGCATTTGGTGCTGTTCGGGAACACCAAGGTGGCCGGGCAGGACCCGCCTGGTTCGGCCAGGGCGGTGAGCCGGTTCGCCCCGTCGTACCGGTAGGTCACCGTCCCGAGCGGATCGACGTAGGTCAGGACGTTCGAGGCACCGTCATAGGTGACGCTGGTGGTGGTCCCACCGATGGTTTTACCGGTGGGCCGGTTTTGGGCGTCCCAGGTGTAAGTGGTGGTCCCGGCAGCGTCGACCCGAGTGGTGAGGTTCCCAGCGTTGTCGTAGGTGTAGGCGACGCAGGAGGCAGGGACGCAGGTCGCGGCGTAGCGGATCTGGGTGATCCGGTCGTTGTTGTCGTAGGTGTAGGTCGCGGTCTGGTTCTTCCCGTCTTTGGCGGTGCTGACCCTGCCGGCGGCTTCATAAGTGTAGGTCGTGGGCCCCAGGGGTGCCGGCGGGGTCACCGTCGTGACGTTGCCTGCAGCGTCGTAGGTGAAGGTGGTGTCGTTACTGTTCCCGTCCGTGGACCGGCACAGCGACCCGGGCTTTGCGCCACAGCTCGTCCCGGCGGCATCGCCCTGATAGTAACGGCGGGGTGTGCCACCAAGGTTGTCAGGAGTCAGGATCGCCGACGGGTTCTTGGTGTTCGGGTCGTACTGGATGGTGCCGGTGTTGCCCTCACCGCTGGTGGAGGTGTCGGGCCGGTAGTTCAGCAGCGGGTCCCCGCTCGCGGTCGGGTAAGTGAAGGAGACCTCCCCGGCGGTGCCGGTGGATCCGGCCAGCGGTGAGGTGATCTTCGTCAGGGAGTTGTTCGCGTTGTACGCCGCGGTGGTGGTCTGGCCCAGCCCGTTGGTGGTGGTGAGGCGGTTGTCGTGGCCGTCGAACGTGGCCGAGGCGTTGTTGCCGTTCGGGTCCGTGATGGTCAGGACACGGGTTTTGCTGGCGTCCAGGGTGTAGGTGGTTTGTTTGCTGTTCGGGTCGGTCAGGTAGGAGAGACTGCCGTCGGTGTTGTGCGTGAGCGTCCAGGTCGCGGCCGAGGCCGAGCCCTGACCGTAGGTGAGGGTGTTGACCCACCCGTCTGTGGCGTATGCCAGAGCGGTGACGTTGGTGCGCCCGTCGGTGAAGGAGCTGAGCTTTCCGTTCGTGTAGGCGAAGGTGGTGACCGCTCCGGTGGCGTCGGTGATCTTGGACAGCCGGCCTTCGCCGCCGCCGTATTCGATGTTGACTGTGCGGTTCAGGGAGTTGTCCGTGATCGCGGAGGGCTGATTCAGGTTCCGGGTGTCGTTGTAGACGTAGGAGATGGTGCGGCCCTGGGTGTCCGTGGTCTGCGTCAGCCGGCCGTTGCCGTAGGTGTAGGTCACGGTGTTCGGAGTCGTCGTGTTCGCATCCACCGACCGGACGAGGGCAAAGTTGGTCCCATCGTCCTGGTAGACGTTTGTGACCCCGGTGTCGTTGAAGCGCAGCTGGTACTCACTGGTGGAGGTTTTGGTCAGGGAAGCGTTCAGCTCCGGTGCCATCGTGTACACGCCGGCGGTGTTGGTGAAGGTGTACCAGCCACCGTCCGGGGCGGTGTAAATCACGTTCCCGGTGGTCGGGTCGACCCGCAGCGCGGTTTCCAGCCGGCCCATCGACAGGGTCGGGCGGTGGTCATACTTGGTGTTGTAGCGCCAGGCCACGTTCATGTCCTGCCCGACACCGCGGATATTCAACAACCGGCCGGTGAAGACGGTGTTGCCGTTCGTGGGGTTCAGGGCGAGTTTGCTCGCATCGGTCAGGCTATGGGAGACCATCGAAGCCTTGCCCCGCGCCCCGGACTGCGAACCATCAACGGTGACCGGCGGCAGGAGGTTCGCGTTGCTGAACCAGCCCTGTGAATCGAGGATGACGTCCACGTTACTGGGGCCAGCGTTGTAGATCTTCACTTTCCCGGTGGTCGTGCTGGGCCTGACCACGACCGTGTTGGACACCGAGTCAGCGGTGTAGTTCACCGTGCTGGTATTCGGTTGCGGTTCATCCGAGGGCCACACGGTCAGGTTGCCGTTCCCGGTGGTGATCGGGGTGATGTTCATTTCATAGCCACCCCGGCGAGGTTCGTTGAGGCGGCCGGCAGGCCGCCGACCCCGGCGATCTGGACCTCCGTAGAGCTGAAGCCGGGGATGGGCGTGTTCGTCACGCGCGAATCGTAAATCCGGGACTCGACGGTGGTGAAAGCGCTGTTGGAAACCTGCCCATCGAAATAGCCCTGGATATCGACCAGGACATGGAAACCCGTCGTGTACGAGGGGGTGTACTTAATATCGACCACGCCGGCGGCATTGAGGTTCAGCACAGCGGCGACAGCGGTGGTGGAGGAGCCACGGAAGTTGATGGTCGTCCCAGGGTCTGCGCCGCCAGCGAAACCACCGCCCGGCAGCGTCGTGAAGGTGACCTGAGACGGGTCAGTGTCATTGATGACAGTGATGTTGGCGAAAACCGCGGTCGCGGTATCCGGGACGGCGCCGCCCTCGAGTGTGAGGCTCTTGATCCCGCCGCCGGACCACATGCCCGCGGGGTACCCGGTCCCGTTGCGTGTATCAACGGCCCGGAACGCTGGGACAGAAACGAAAGCACCGGGCGCCGGCGTGTCCCCTGAGGTGAAATAGCCCTGAACATCGACGATGAACTGCTGGGACGAGCTCGAATACAGCGCCAGCATCCCGTCCGTGCCGACCGCTACCGCGACCGTGTTGGAGATGGTGTCATCGTTGCCCGAATACAGGTCAGTGGTGTCGTGATGCCGTGCAGTGTTTGGTACCAGCTGGGCCACGTTCACGTTGGTACCGCCGACAATGGTCAGGCTCACCAGCACCGTGTCCACGCCAGTGGTAGGCACACCGGCCCGGCCAAGAATCTGGAACGGCAACCACGTCTGCGCCGGAACAGGCCCCGTAATCCCGCCCAGACCAGACCTCGTATCCAGCGCCCGCCCTTGGACCGGGACAAACACGCCGGCCTGGACCGACGGCGTCGACTGGGTCGGCACCATGGCCGGGGCCTGAACAGGTGTTGAAGCGACGCCAGCAGATTCGGCAACTATCGGGGCAGCGAAGGCCGGGGTAGAGAGCCCCGCGGCCATGACGCACACAGCAACAACGGCGGCGATCACCAGCCTCACACCAAGAAAACCAGCTGAGACTGGCCGAAAAAGGGCAGAACGGATCGAGCTCGGAACAGTAGACATCCCCCACGAACTTTCTACGAAATGATCCGCGGCAATCCCCAGTTCACCGAACGCCCGAACCCCCAACGAGTGATGCCCCGACGCTAAAGCACAGCACAAGAGTCAGCAACGATCTTGATCCAAACCTTGGACAAACTTGATGAAAAACTGACCTAACTCGCAGCAGCCCATACAAAGTCATCGTTACGAGGACCATTACGGTCCTTGGGGGGCCAGGCCTGTCTGCCCTGGTGGCGTACCAGGTTGCGGTTCCGCTGCGGCGTAGAGGACGTTGAGCTGCCGATAGAGGGTACGGGCGAGATAGCGCTTGAGAGATCTTCGGATTTCGCGGTAGCTGCGGCCTTCTCGGGTGCGTTTAGCAACGTAGTCCCGTGTCCCGGGGTCATGGACCATCCGGGACATCGTGATCGTGTGCAAGGCACGGTTCAGACGTCTATCACCGCCCCGGTTAAGCCTGTGTCGGACAGTGTTACCGCTCGAGGCAGGCAAGGGATTCACTCCTGCCAGTGAGGCGAAGGCGGCTTCGCTGCGGACCCTTCCTGGATGAGACCACGCTGTCAGGACCGTAGCGACCGTGACAGCCCCGGCTCCCACCATTTCCAAGAGCGGCGCCGCGGGGCTTTGCTGGATCAGCTCAGTCATGCGCTTCTGGTTCGCAGCGAGCTGGGTGGTCACTTCTAGAACGCGGCGCGCCAACCGGACCGCTTCCTCTCGTGCGACCGAGAGCTCGATCGGTTCCTGGCGTTCGCGCCATCTGGTGATGCTGGAGATCTGGGCCGGAACCAGCGGTTTACGGGCGTCGATTCCGAGATTATGCACCCGGAGCAAGGCCAGCAGGGCGTTAGCGTTCAATGTTCGGTCCCGGGTCAACTGATCCCGTGCTGCGCTCAGGATCCTCAGCCCGGCACGGGTTCCTTCATCCTTGCGTGGGGCGCGGAGCTCGGACTCCTCCAGGCCCAAAACTGCGGTTCCGATGGCGGCAGCGTCCAACGCGTCGGATTTTCCGAGACCCCGGCGGCCACGGGCGTTCATCCGTGGAGCTTCGGCGACGTCGTAGCCGGCGTCGGTTACTGCCCTGGCCAGACGTGCACCATACGTGCCGACACCCTCAATGGCCCATAAACAGGCCATGTCCCCGCCCGTCCTACGGCCTGCCCAGGCAAGAGCGCGGGAAATCCCGGCCGCGGTGGTGGGGAACTGCTCGCTAGCGACTTGTCGCCGGGTGCTGGCCTCGATGACGGCGTAGGTGTGGGTGCGGGCGTGACAATCCACGCCAATGACGAACGGGCGGGTCTGCGCAACAATAGCCAACGCTGCCACCCTCCTTCCTGGTAAACGGGCAAGAACGGCCGCATGACGGCCGGAATTAAACCTGGGAAAGAGTCACTTCGAGGCAAAACTGTGATGAGCCACAACCACCACTGGCTGGGCAAGCTTCTAATCAAGCCACCGACGTGGGACAGGCCAACGCCGGCCGCTCCACCCAGCGCGGACAAGTCGGGGGAAACGCACCCTCAATGGGGCAAATTGTTTTTCGAGTCACGCGCCAAGCAGAACGACCGGCACCAACACTGCCAGCCAGTCCCAGACCAACCACGTCAAGACTCACAATGCTGTTTTTCACTGCTGCAGTGCCGATCTCTAGTGCTAAACGCGGGCGGAAGCGGTGCGGAGGTTGCCGTAGTAGAACCTGATCCAGTGCGGCGACACATTCATGACGGCTGGAGAGGAAAGCTTCCAAAGTTCAGGTAACTCCCCCCATTGCGCGCAGGTTCATCGCGAAGGAACCGGCGCTGCCAGGTCGCAGGCCTCGGATAACCTGCTGCTCGGGCTTTTAGTTACTACGACAGCAGTCCTGGCAAAACAAGCTGGATGACCGGTTTTGTTTTCTGAACACTAGGAGAGCGTTCGCGTAGGCTCTACCCCGTTTGGCGGGATTGGGGGAAGACGCTTGATTCGGTGGTCGGCGGGCTTTGATATCACGAAGTTCTCTGGCCGCTTCGACAAGATCGTTGAGTTCGGCGACGACCCGCACGTTCAGGTGCGCCGAATTACCCGAGGCGCCGGAGCCGTCGTCACTGCGTCACTGCGTCACTGCGTCACTGACAATCGATGCCGCCAGAGATCGTAAAGCAGAATTTGAACTCGCAATGGGCCCGGGCCCGTGCAGCCTGTGAGGGTCTCGGAGCGACACGGCCCTCCTCGTTCATCTACGGATGCCCTCTTCGAGGAACTCCCACATGATGTCGATCTCATCCAGAAGAGTTTTGCGCCCGTTGAGAACCTCGGACAACAACTGGACCCCTGTAAATGACGCGACGATATGTCGGGCAAGGGCGGCAGCGTCAATGGATTCCCGGACGCTTCCCTCAGCTTGTGCTGCGCGAACAAGCGATTCCATCGTCGTGAGCCAGTCGATATAGGGCTCCTTCACGGCGTAGCCGAAGGAGGACGCCTCGAAGGTGAGCCTTATCCCGGCTCGAATGATGGGTTCGCCCTGGAGTTGCTCACCAAAGCTTCGACAAAGGAGCTTCATGGACGTCACCGCAGGGTGCTGCGCCTCAAGAATCGTAGCGCTACCTTTCAGGGACATGTCATGCTGCGCTTGGATGACAGCCTTGGCAAGCTCTTCCTTCGATTTGAAGTGGAAGTACAGTGCTCCCTTAGTGACCCCTGCACGTTCAGCAACATCAGCCAAAGAAGCGCTGGCGTACCCCTGGGTCTCGAAGATGGATGCTGCACCTTCGATAATTGCACCGCGGGTGGCCTTCGCCCTGTCCTGTAACGCCAATCCTTATCCACCTTCCAAATGAGGAGGCATACGTGCCCACCCCGCTTCAAGTATCTCCTCTCACAACTGCCCATAGAGTCGTGCTGCTGATAGGCGCGACTGGTTTCATCGGAAATCATGTCCTGCAAGCTCTCCGAGACCACACAGGACTGCTCGTCAGGACCCTGGTTCGCCACCAATTGCCGCCCTCCGGCTCTCTTCATGATGCGAGGGCTTCGACCGTTCAGTGCTTGGTGTTCGGCTGATCCGTCGCCGAGCTGTGCTTCCGGCAACCAACGGGACGCTCCCATTGACCCGGGCAGTGCACAAGAGACACCCCTGCCCCGCAGGTGACCACGGGCCGCAGCCGCCCGTGGGTGCCGCCTAGGAGACAGTCAGTTCTTCCATAGATTCAGCGCTTCAGGTTGGACAGTTCCTGGAGGACCTCGTCCGAGGTGGTGATGATGCGGGCGTTGGCCTGGAACCCGCGCTGCGCCACGATCAGGTTGGTGAACTCCTGGGACAGGTCCACGTTGGACATTTCCAGGGACCCGGTGGCCAAGGTGCCCATCCCGGCGGCGCCCGGCGTTCCCACCTGGACAGCACCTGAATTTCCCGTCGCCACGAAGGAGGACCCTCCGGCCTTTTCCAGGCCGCCCGGGTTGGCGAACTTGGCCAGCGCCACCCGTGCCAGGACGGCCCGGCTGCCGTTGCTGAAGGACCCCACCACGGACCCGTCCGGGGCCAGGGTGTAGGACTGCAGGGTTCCGGCCTCGGCCCCGTTCTGCCCGGCGACGGTGAGCGTGCTCATCCCCGCGTACCCGGTGACGGTGCCCAGGTTCACGGTGATGCCGCCAACGGCCAGGGTGCCGCCGGAGGCCAGCGCACCGTTCTGGAACGTCAGGGCGGTGGCGCCGGTGGCGCCGGTGGCGTCCTTGCCGGCCACGTCCCAGCCGCCCGCCGTCCGGCTGAAGGTCAGATCCAGGGTGCGGGAGGCGCCGTCGGCGTTGAACACCTTGACCTGGCGTTCCAGCACGGTGCCCACCGCGGCGTCCGCCGGCAGGTTCCCGTCCAGGGCCGCCGTGGTGGTGGCGACGGCGGGCGAGGTGGTGTTGGGCGAAACCACGATGGCGCCCAGCGCTCCGCCGGTGTTGACCACCCCGTTGACCGCGGTCCAGCCCTGCAGGATGCCGCCGTCCGGGCTGACCAGCCGGCCCGCGTTGTCCGGTTCGAAGGCGCCCGCGCGGGTGTAGAACGTCTGCGCACCCTTGCCGGTGACGAAGAAGCCGTCGCCCGAAATCATCAGGTCCGACGCCTTGCCGGTGGTCTGCGCCGAGCCCTGCCCGAAGTCGGTGCTGATGCCCGCCACCCGCACGCCCAGGCCGATCTGGGCCGGGTTGGTACCGGCGCCGCCGTCCTGTCCCGCGGCGGCCGGCTGCGTCATCTGCGAGAGCGTGTCCTGGAACTGGGTGGCGGAGGCCTTGAAGCCGGTGGTGTTCACGTTGGCGATGTTGTTGCCGGTGACGTCCAGCATGGTCTGGTGGGCGCGGAGTCCGGAGATGCCGGAGTACAGGGAACGCAGCATGGGTGGGCCTTTCGTCGGGTGGGGCGGGTGGGTAGGGCGGCGTCGTGGAGCTATTGCTTCGGGGCGGGGGCGCTGATCCCGGTGAGGGAATCGAGCGGGACTTTGGCGGACCCCACGGTCACCAGCGGCACCCCGGTGGCGAAGGACACGGCGCTGGCCACGCCGCTGCCGGTGGTCCCGTCAGCCAGGGTGTAGCCCACATCCGATCCCACGATCTGGGCCGCAGCGGTGCGCATCTGCAGGGAGAAGCTTTCCTTGGCGCCGCCGGAGAGCTCGGTCATTTTCTCCATCATGGACAGCTGCACGGACTGGGCCATCATCTGGTTGGTGTCCATGGGTGCGCCCGGGTCCTGGTACTTGAGCTGCGTGACCAGGAGTTTCATGAAGACGTCCGAATCCATGGTCTGGACGGGCTTGCGCGCGGTGGCGCCTGCCTGGATTCCGGTGGTGGCGCCGACGGCTTCGACGGTCATGGGTGGCTCTCTTTCATGGGTTGCGGGCTAGGCCAGGATGTCCAGGACACCGGGGCGGTTTCCGGAAAGGACGACGCCGGCGCGGAGCCGGGAAGGGCGGGCAGCATCGGACGGTGCCGCGGCGGGCTGTCCTGGCCGGGGCTGGCCGGCCGGTTCACGGTGCTGCCCGGGCGCCTGGCCGCCGGGTCCCCCCGGGTTCGGGTCCGGCGGGGCGCCGTGCTGCGAGAGGTTGAGGTTGGCGGCGAGGCCGGATTCGGCCAGGCCGCGGCGCAGCTCGGGCAGGATGGTCCGCAAGGCGTCGCGTCCTGCGTCCGCCGGGGCGAACAGCTCAATGCGCACCCCGGTGGCGTCGATGTGGGCCCGCACGGTCAGCGGACCCAACGCCTCCGGGGACACCTTCAGGGTCATCACATGTTCCCCGGGCGCGGCGCTGGCCAACGAGAATAACGGGCCGGCCAGTTGCGGTGTCAGCCTTGCCGGGTGGGTGAACGGTGCAGGACCGGCTGCCGCGGCAGGAAGGGCGGTGGGTGCGGGCTGGGGTGCTGCGGGAACCTGCGCGGGCACAGCCACCGGGGGCAGTTCGCCGTTGCCCGGCGCAGGGTTGCCTTGAACGGTTCCGGAGTCGGCGGCCGGCTCCAGTTCCCCCGGCCGGCCCACGGGTTTGCCGGTGCCGGCGGCATCAGCCAGGGCCGGCACGGCGGGGCCGGAAGCCCCTCCCCCCATGGCGGCAGCCGGCTCAGGAGCCGTGGTCGCAGCCGCCTCCGGCACGGATCCTGCAAGACCGGGGGCCGGGGCGTGAAGGCTTGTAGCGCGCGCGGCTGCCGGGCCTGCAGACATGGGAGGAAGCACGCCGGCGTCAGGCGCCGCGCCAGCCACGACTTCGCCTGCCACCACCGCACCGGCTGCCAAAGCGCCGGGGGCCGCCGCCGGAGCGGGCTGCTGCCTGCCGTCCCAGGCCGCAGCAGCAGCGACCGGGCCTGCTGCCGGGACTCCTACCGTCCCTGGCGCCGTCGTAACTGTTGCCGTGGCTGCCGTCGTGCCTGGTGCGGGGGTTGCGTGGGCCTGGGCCGGAACCATCCCGGCAGCAGCCAGCAACGCCGCAACTGAATTCTCCACAACGGCGGGCTGCCCAGCCACCGCGGTACCGGCGTCGTCCGTGGTGTCTTTGGCGTCCCCGCCGTTGCCTTGGCCAGGAACGTTCGGTTGCGGGGAAGGGCCGGACAGCACGCCGCCGAGCACCGCGCCGAACCCGGCCCCGCCGTCCCGGTCAGGCGCCGCCCCTGGAGAGGCCCCGCCCCGCGCCGCTGCGGGCGGGGCGGTGGGAAGAAGGACCGCCGCCGGCATCAGGCGCCCTGCCCTGCGGGGACGATGCGGCGGATGGCCGTCAGGTTCGATTGCTGTTCCCAGACGTCCCGGACCTGGATGGTCTGGCCGGGGACGGGCGCGTCGATCGCCTTGCCGTTGCCCAGGTAGATGGAGATGTGGTTCCCGCCGAAGCTGACCAGCAGGTCTCCCGGCTTGGCCTCGGCGAGGGACGCCACCGGGGCGCCCACCTTCATCTGGTCGCTGACGACGCGCGGAAGTTCCACGCCCAAGTCCTTGAAGACCCGCTGCACGAACCCGGAGCAGTCCATTCCGGTGGCCGGGTTGGTGCCGCCCCACACGTACGGGACGCCGATGTACTTCTTGGCGGTGGCCACCACATCGGTGCCGGTGGCCTTTCCGGGCGCTGCCGGAGCGGACGCCGCAGCCGTCCCGGCAATGCCGGACAGGCCCGTGCTGCCGCCAGGTCCTGTGACGCCGCCCGGTCCCGCCAGCCCCGCCAGCCCCGCCAGCCCGGATGATGCAAGCAGTCCCGCCTCGGCGCCCGCATCCGTACCGGCAGCGGCCAACGCTGATTCGAACGCCGCCGCATTCGCCGCTGACGTGCCGGAGGCGGCCGCCGCCGGAGCCGCCGTAGAAAGGGGCCGCGAGAGTTCGCTGATCATGGACTCGATGGTTCCGATCCGCCCAATGATTTCGGCCATGCTCATGACGCCCCCTCCCCGGCCTTGCGGTGCCACGAGGTGGCTGCGATCTCGTCGAGGACGCCCTGTTCTGCGTGCAGTTCTGCGGCAGCCAGCTCGGCACCGTGGCGGAGCTCGAGCTTCTCCAGCCCCACCGCCATCCGCCGGGCCTGCGTGTAGTCTGCGCGGGCCTCGGCCAGGTCCGCCTCCGCCGCGGCGGACAGCGCGTCGAGGTCCGCCAGCATGCTCTGGGAGGATGCCCGGGCGGCCGCGAGGGCCAGCAGGGAGGACGAACTGACCGCGGAATCGACGGAATCGCCGAGTTCCTTCCGCGCCGCAGCGCGCCGGCCACGGGCATCCTCGGAGCGGGAGGCGGCACGCGCCATGCCGGTGGCTGCCTGGTCCTGCTGCAGCTGACGCAGCCTCAGCAGTCCGGCGAGGGGAAACTGGCGGTTCATGCGGCTCCTTCGAGGGGCGTGCCCAGGCGGTTGGTCAGGGAGGTGAGCGCCTGCCAGGCCAGGTCCGGCGGGGTGGAATCGTCCATGCGCTGCTGCAGGAAGGCATTGATGGCCGGCTCGTTGTCCAGCGCCGCATCCACCAGCGGGTTCGTGCCGCGGTGGTAGGCGCCGACGTCGATCAGGTCCTGGGCGGCCCGGCGTGCGGCCAGCACCTTCCGCAGTGCGCCCGCCACCGCCGTCCGCTCCGGCGGGTTGACCTTTGACGCCACGCGCGAGACCGAACCCAGCACATCCACGGACGGAAAATGCCCGGTCACGGCCAGCTTCCGGTCCAGGACCACGTGGCCGTCCAGGATGGAACGGGCGGCGTCCGCGATGGGTTCGTTGTGGTCATCGCCGTCCACCAGTACGGTGTAGACACCGGTCACCGAGCCAGCCTTGGCCGTACCGGCGCGTTCCAGCAGCCGGGCCAGGATGGAAAACGTCGACGGCGGGTAGCCGCGGGTGGCGGGCGGTTCACCGGCGGACAGGCCGATCTCGCGCTGGGCCATGGCCACCCGCGTCAGCGAGTCCATCATCAGCACCACGTCCTGCCCGGCTTCCCGGAAGGATTCGGCGATCCGGGTTGCGGTCACGGCACAGCGGAGGCGCATCAGGGCGGGCTCGTCCGAGGTGGCCACCACCACCACGGACCGTGCCAGTCCCTCCGGTCCCAGGTCGTCTTCGAGGAACTCGCGGACTTCACGGCCGCGCTCCCCCACCAGGGCAATGACGGACACTTCGGCGTCGGTGCCGCGGGCAACCATGGACAGCAGCGAGGATTTGCCCACCCCGGACCCGGCAAAGAGCCCCATGCGCTGCCCCCTGCCCAGGGTGGCCATGGTGTCCAGGACCCGGACCCCGGTGTGCAGGGGCGCGGACACCCGGGCCCTGTGCATGGCGGAGGGCGATTCGTTGTCCGCGGGCACATGGCGGCCGGCGGCCAGCGGCCCCTTGCCGTCAATGGGCCGTCCCAGCCCGTCCAGCACGCGCCCCTTCAGGCCCGGGCCGGTGGGAACCAGCAGCGGTCTGCCCTTTGACCGGGCGGGATCGCCGGCGGCCACCCCTGCCAGCCGTCCCAGCGGCATGCACCGGATGGCGCCGCTGACGGAAGCCACCACCTCGGCGTCCAGCCCGGGGCCGTCACCCACGGTGACCAGGTTTCCCACCGCGCACTCGAGCCCGGTGATTTCCAGGCCGAGGCCCAGTACCGCGGTCACGGTGCCCACCCGCTCCGGGGCGGCTGCGCCCACCGCTGCGGCGAAGCGTGCGCTGTACGGGCGCCAGGAGATGCTCATGCCGCGCCTCCGGGCACGTTGTCCGGGCCGAGCAGCGCCGCGCGGGCACGGGCCACTGCGGTGTGGAGCCGGGCGTCCAGCCAGCCGTCCGGGTAGACCGCGATGGCGTCGCCGCGGGCCAGGGAGGAGTCGGGAACAAGGTCGACGGCGGCGTCCGCGGTGGCGCCGGCGCCGTCCAGGAGCGCGATGTCGGCCGGGTGGAGGCGGACGGCGGCCGGTGCGGCGGACGTGCTGCCGCCCAGCGCCCGGTGAAGCGCCGCGCGGGCGGTGCGGTCGCCGTCGTGCATTTCATAGCCGAGCACTGCCTCCGCCAGTTCCAGGGCACCGGCGGCCAGCACCTGTTCGCTGTCCTGCAGCACCAGCGCGAACCGCTGTTGGAAGGCGGCGGCCGCGGCCTGGAGGATGGCGGTTGCCCTGGCGGCGGACTCGCGGGCGTGGGCCAGCACGGCGTCATGCTCGGCACGCATGGCATCGGCCTGGCGTTCCTGATCCGCGGCGGCTGCGCGCAGGCCGGCCGCGTACCCCGACGCGTGGCCCTGCACGTAGCCGCGGTCGCGGGACTCGGTCGGGGCGGACTGCTGCACGCGCGGGAAGACCACCGCGGCCGGGGCGGCGTCAGTAGACAAGGTCGTCCTCCTCGCCGCGGCGCACCACAATGGCTCCGCTGGCTTCCAGCTCGCGGATGGACCGGACAATGTCCGCCCGGGCTTCCTCCACCTGCGAGGCCCGGACCGGCCCGGCGTTGGCCATCTCGGCCTCGAGGATCTCCTGGTTGCGGCCCGAAACGTTGCTGCGGACGGCATCCAGGACCACGGCCGGGGCACCCTTCATGGCCAGGGCCAGCACCTCGGGCGCCACCCCGCGCAGGATCTGCTGGATGTCCCGGCGCTCGAGTTTCACGATGTCCACGAACGTGAGCATCCGGGCCCGGACCTCGGTGGCAAGGGCCGGGTCCAGGGTTTCCAGGCCGTCCAGCACAGACCGTTCGGTGGCCACGTCCGAGCGGTTGATGATGTCCACCAGCGGCTGGATTCCGCCCACCGTCTCGGTGGATTTGCCTTGCGACACCACCGCTCCCGAGCGCTGCTTGAGCGTCTCCGCCACGATGCCTACTGCCTCCGGCGTGGGCGAACCCATCACCGCGATGCACCGGGCGACGTCGCTGCGCTGCGCCTCGCCCAGGCCCGCCATCACGGCCGAGGCCTTGGCCGGGCGCAGGTGCGCCAGGACCAGGGCGATGGTTTGCGCCAGCTCGCCGTCGATCAGCGCCAGGATCTGCCCGGCGTCCATCATTTCCAGGAACTCGAAGGATTTCCCAGCCATCGTGGAGGCGAGCCGGTCCATGAAGCCGGCAGCCTTGTCCGCGCCGAAGGACGCTTCCAGGAGCCCGACGGCGAGTTCCTGCCCGCCGCGGGCCGTGCGGCGGCCGCTGACCGCGATGTCATGGAATTCGCCCATCACCTGGTCCGCGACGGCCGGCGGGACCCGGCGCAGCCGGACGATCTCGGCGGCGATGTCCTCGGCCTCCGCCTCGGAGAACTGGGCCATGACGGCTGCCGCGTTTTCCGGGCTCATCTGCATCAGGACCACGGCCACCTTCTGTGGACCGGACAGCGGCGCGCCGGCCTTCACCGGGGCGGCCAGGCCCGTACCGGGCTGGGCGGTCATACGGATTGCCTGTCGTCCATCAGGCCGCGCAGGTAGTCGGCGGTGCGGGCCGGGCTCTCAGCCACCATGGCCTCGATCTGCGCGCGCCGGCGTTCGACGTCGAGGGCTTCGGCGTCCGGGAGCGGCAGCGGTACCGGAGCGGGCAGCGGGATGGCGGAGGTGGCCGGCGCGGTTTCGAGGGCCTGGACGGCGCCGCCGGGGAGGGCGGGGTATTCGATGCCCACGCCCAGGTCCACCGGCTCGCGCAGCTGGCGGCGGCGCCAGGCGATGAGCATCACGACGATCAGGGCGAGGGCGGCCAACAGGATGCTGCCGGCAATGACCAGCGTCTTCATCAGCTCGGCCTGGCGGGCGGCCTCGGCGTCGGCCTTGGCAGCGTTGAGGGAAGCGGCGGCATTGTCGGCGGCAGCCGTGCTGAACGGCAGCATCTCCACGGTGACCACGTCGCCCCTGGCGGGATCAGCCCCGGCCGCGGCGGTCACCAGGGACCGCACGGACGTGAGGTTGACCCCGGCGGCCGCGGCCTGGTTGATGGCCACGGAAATGGTTTGGCGCTTCACGGCACCCTGCGGGATGGTCCGGTCCTCGGTGACCTTGTTGACGGCGTTGTTCTTGGTGGTGTCCGAGGAGTCGAACGTGCCGTTGCCGTTGGTGCTGCCCGGCACGGCGATGTTGTCCGGTCCCAGCACGCCGGCCGCTCCCCCGCCGCCGGTGCCGGTGAATTTCTCGGTCTTGGTGGTCTCGCTGAGGGCGGGGACGCCGTCGGCGGCAGTGAACGTCTCGCTGCGCTGTTGTGCCGATTCCCCGGTCACGTCCGCTGCCACGGCCACGGTGGCGTTCCCCGGGCCCACGACGCTGTCCAGCACGGCCTTGACGGAGTCGGTGGTGCGTTGCTGGTATTCGGCGGCCTGCTTGGAGGAGGACCCGGCGGCAGCTCCGCCGATGGCAGAGAGCACGTTGCCCTGCGAGTCCACCACCGACACGTTGGCTGGTTTGAGGTTCTCGATGGCCGCCGAGGTCAGGTGGACCACGGCCTGCACCTTGTCCGGGGACAACGTGGTGCCCGGCTGGGTCTCCACGAACACGGATGCGGTGGGGTCCGGGGTTTTGTCCACGAAGACCGACTTTTCCGGGATCGCGAGCCGCACGGCGGCCGTCTTGACCCCGTCCATGGCCTGGATGGTGGAGGCCAGTTCGCCTTCCAGGGCGCGCTTGTACGTGACGGACTGCTGGAACTCGGAGGACGTGACGCCCAGCTTGTCCAGCAGCGAGTACCCGGTGGCCGCGGCGGACGGCAGCCCGGCGGCGGCAGCCTTGAGCCGCTCGTCGTAGACCTTCTCCTCGGGCACCAGGATGGTGGAGCCGCCGTTGGCGATCTCGTAGGGCACGTTGTCCTTGCGCAGCTGCTCCACGATGCCGTTCGCGTCGGTATCCTTCAGCCCGGAGAAAAGGGGCGAGTAGGCTGGCTTGCCCAGCCATGCACCCAGCGCCACGGTACCCAGGACCAGGACAGCGACGCCCAGGATCGCCAGGGTCCGCTGCGCCGGCGTGAACCCTTTGACCCCGGAGCCCAGTCTGCGGAAGAACGCGGCAATCTGCGGGGGCATCAGGCCTGCATCCTCATGATCTCGTTGAAGGCGTCAACGCCCTTGTTGCGCACGGAGGCCACCAATTCCAGCGTCACCTGCGCGCGGGTGGCGGCGATGGTGGCGGCGTGGATGTCGTCGAGGTTGCCGGTGACGGCTGAGACGGCCAGGGACTTGGACGTGGACTGCAGCTGCTGAAGATTGTCGACGGCGCCGGTCAGGGCCGAGGCGAAGGCACCGCCGGAGGGGGTGCTTCCGGCGGCGGCCGGGCCATCAACGTAGCCGGTCCCCTGCACTGCCTGCACGCCCCGGCCGGTGGTGGCTCCGGCTCCGGCGATATTGCTGATTGCGCTCAGCGCATCGAATGCCATCAGGACCTTCCAATCTCAAGTGCAGCCAAATAGGTTTCGCGGGCGCGGTCCACCACCTGGGCGTTGGCCTGGTATCCGCGCTGGGCGATGATCAGGGCGCCCATTTGCTCGGACAGGTCGATGTCCGGGTAGCGGACGTACCCCTGGGCGTCGGCCAGGGGGTGATCCGGCTGGTACACCAGGCGGCCGGTGGCGTCCCCGGCAGGGGTGCTCTTGACGTAGACGCCGGTGCCGTTTTGGCCTTCGGCGGCCTCGATGTAGCGCGCGCGGAACGCCGGGCCGTTGGTGCTGGTTGCCGTGTTCATGTTGGCCAGGTTGTCCGAGACGGCGTCCAGCCACTTGCGATGGACGGTCAGGGCGGTTCCGGCAATGCCGATGGCGTCGAAGGTCATTTCAATTGGTCCTCATCGCCGCGCGGAGGGCCGTGAACTCGCCGCTAACTGCCCGGGAGGCGAACTGGTAGCGCAGCACGGTGTCGATGTTGGAGAGGGTTTCGGTATCCAGGTTGACGTTGTTTCCGTTGAGCTGCGTTGGCTCCAGTGACGCCTCGACAGAAGGCGCCGCCTGCCCGTTGCCGTTGCGCACCGAGGCGGCGAGCGCCTCCTCGAAGGAGACGCGCTTGGCCTGGTAGTTGGGCGTGTTGATGTTCGCGATGTTGTTGGCGATGGTGCGCTGGCGCAGCGCCAGGCCGTCCAAGGCGCTGGAGAGCGCCGCGGAGGTCACGGATTCGAGCACGACAAACCTGCCTGGTGGTGTTTCAGAGGCCGATCCGTGGCCGTGGCATCGAGCGATCCGTGCTCTGTCAGGAGTTATCGGCACAGGTCAGCGGGGCGTTAGGAGGAAAACCCGCCCAGTTTTCCAGCCCGTCCTGCCTGCCCGGTCATGCGGGTACGTCAGCCCGTGACGTCCAGGTAGACGGCGGCCGCCGGCGCCCCGATACCAGGGATGGAGGACACCGCCTGCAACTGCCGCGCCACATCCGCCCGAGCCTCCTCAAGCTGGCGGATCAGGGCTTCCTGCCGGGCGGCAAGCGCCACCGCCCGCGCGCGGACCGCAGCCGCCGCAGGGTCCGGGAGCGAGGCGAGCGGCGGCAGCTTGGCCTGCTGGCGCGGCTGGGTCTGTTGGAGCTGCTGGGCCCGCACCGGCCTTGGGGATGTGCCGGGGATACCGCGGGTGGGCTGGTGGATCAGGGCACCGGCCGCATCCGCGGTCCGCTCCAGGGAGTCCAGGACCGCCGTCCAGCGGGCCAAGGCGGCGTCCGCTTCCGCGGCGGGGTCCGTTGCCGGGCTTTCAGCCAACGCCGAGCATCCCGTTGCCGGTAGGGAACAAAGACTCCCTGGTCCCCCGGATGGCGGCGGGGGCCGCCAGGGGCGCTCCCGCATAGGCTGCCGGGACAGGGGCGGCCGCCGGAACCATCGCGGCAGCTTCATGCCAGGTCTGCCGGAGGGGTTCCAGCAGGCTGATCGCTTCCCTGGTCAGTGCGGGGTCGCGCTGGATGTTGGCGTTGATGAGGGCGGTGGAGGCGTAGTTGTAGATTCCCAGGAGGCTGCCGGCTCCGTCCCACGCCTCGACTTTCAGCGAGGAGGAAAGTTCGGTCAGGATGGCCTGGGCGTGCAGCAGGTGGACCGATGCCATGGCCCAATTGCCTGCTTCCTGGTCCGCTTCGGCGCGGGCCAGGTCCACCAGCAGCCGGTCATACAGCATGGTGAGCAGCCGGGCCGGTGGCGCCGAAAGTACCGACTCGGCCAAGTACTGGTTGCGCTGGGCCGCGTTGCCGTAGCCGCCGAAAGGGGTGGAGGTCATGATGAGGAGCTTCCTGAGGAGGTGGAGAGGCCGGCAAGTTGGGAGGACAGCCAGGATGATTGCGCCTTCATGCCGCTGAGGGCCACTTCAAGGGCGGAGTAGGTGCGCTGGAGGGTCTGCTTGCGGTCCTCCAGGCGGGTGTCCCAGTCGCTGATTTGGTCCGCCAGGTCCCGGACCGTGGTCTGCTGTCCAGAAATCCTGGTGGTCAGGGTGCCGTCATATTTGTCCGACGCCGTGGTAGCCGCTGCCGCGAGGCGTCCGGCCAGTTCCTGGACCTTGCCCTGCACGCCGGCGGGGTCTGCGGCCAGGGCTGCTGCGAACTTGTCCTGGTCGAACTCCATGGTGCCGGCCTTGGTGATGCTGATGCCGATTTCAGAGGGCGAGCGCGGCGGGACGCCCACCGGCATGGAGGCAGCGGACAGAAGGTTCTGGTTCACGTCCCGTACCGTGCTGTCGCCGGTGAATATGCCTGCGCTGGTGGTGGTGCCCGAGGTGCTGACGGCGCTCCGGGCCGAAACGAAGGCCAGGACGCCGTTCAGTCCTGACACCAGGTCGGAGGCCAGTTTGCCGATTTGGGCGTCGTCGCGTGCCACGCTGACGGTAACCGGGGTTGCCGATGCTTCCTTGACCGTCACCGACACTCCGGGCAGCAGTTCGGTGAAGGTGTTGGTGGCGGAGGTGATGGACTGCGGGGTTGCCAGCCCGGACCAGAGCTGGATCTCGGCGTCCTGGGCGGCTTTGGCATCGGAAACAGCGGCACCGGAGTTGGTCACGGTGAACGCACCGGCCTGGCCGGGGGTGGTGGAAGTGAACTGCAGGCGGTACGAGCCGCCGCCTACGGCGACTTTGGCGGCGCTGACTCCGGCGCCGGCAGCATTGACGGCGGTCACCACATCATCCAAGGATGTGGAGGCCGCGGTGATATCCACGGCCTTGCCGCCCTGGGTGATGGTCAGGGTGGTTTGCGGCCAGGCCGTCAGGGCATCCGAGACGCTGACCTGGGTCTGGGCCAGCCTGGTCACGGTGAAGTCGATGGACCCGGCTGCCGCTGCAGCGGTGCTGGTGGCCGTGACTTTGTCGCTGCTGCTGGTGGCTGTGTTCAGGTTCAACGCGCCGGGCTTGGCGGCGGCGGAGGCCTGCGTGGCCAGGGCGGCCACCTTGGAGTTGAGCCCTTGAAGCGCGGCAACCATCGACTGGATGCCAGCCGATTTGTTCTTCAACTGGGTTTGCGGGATCGCTTCCACCTGCAAGAGGGAGCTGATCAGGGCGGTGGTATCCAGGCCGCTGGCCAGTCCGTCGAGGGAAATGCCCATCGCTGCTGCTCCTGGGTGCTGTGGGTGGGTGGCTGGGACAAGGGAGTCGCTGCAGGTGAGGGCCGGGCGGAGGATCACTCCGCCCGGCCCTCACCGGTACAACATTGCTACCGGACGGTGGCCCGGAGCGGACTAGCGCAGGAGCTGCAGGACGCCCTGGCTGGACTGGTTCGCCTGGGCCAGCATGGCGGTGCCTGCCTGGGAGAGGATGTTGTTCTTGGTGAACTTCACCATTTCCTCAGCCATGTCCGTGTCGCGGATGCGGCTGTTGGCGGCCGACAGGTTTTCCTTGGACACGTTCAGGTTCCGGATGACGCTCTCGAACCGGTTCTGGTCGGCACCGAGGGACGCGCGGGCGGTGGAAACACCCTTGATCTGGGTATCGATCGAGGAAATGGTGGTCAATGCCTTGGCCGCTGAGCTGAACCCGTCATCGCCGGCACCTGCGGTTGCCTCAGTGGCCAGACCTGTGACGATTGTGCCGATGGCAGAGACGTCCTTGAGGTTAACCGTGATCTGGTCGTTGGCGGTGCTCCCGGCGCCGACCTGGAAGGTGAGGCTGTTGGGAGTGCCGGCAACGGTTTCGCTTCCGAGCAGCGACGTTCCGTTGAAGGTCGTCGATGCGCCAATGCGGGAAAGCTCGGCGCCCAGTGCCTTCACTTCGGTCGAGATTGCCTTGCGGGAGTCCGTGCTGTTCGAGTCGTTGCCGGCCTGGACCGCGAGGTCGCGGACGCGCTGCAGGATCGACTGGACTTCGTTCAGGGAGCCTTCAGCGGTCTGGATGACGCTGATGCCGTCCTGGGCGTTGCGGGCTGCAACTCCCATGCCGTTGACCTGGGACTTCAGGCCTTCCGAGATGGCCAGGCCAGCTGCATCGTCCGAAGCCCGGTTGATGCGCAGGCCGCTGGACAGCTTCTCCAGCGACTTGGACAGGTCGTTCTGGGTGTTGTTGAGGTTGCGGTACGCGTTGTTCGCAGCCAGGTTGGTGTTGATCTGCATTCCCATGGTGTTTCCTCCGTGATGTGGGACGTTGTGTCGAAGGCCCATCCATGGGCCTTCACAACCAGCTATCGGAGCGGCGGCAACCCCGGTTAGGAAAAACAGGCGGGAAGTTTTCGGCAGCCCCGTCCGGGCACTCCTCCCCCAGCCGCTCCTAACGCACCCACTCCGCCGGCCGATAGCTTTCCCATGACACAACGCCAACCCAACGAACCTGGAGCTGACCAGCCATGGCCATCCACGAACTTTCGGCACTGCTGTGGCGCGAACGCGAGCTCCTGGACCTCCTGACGTTCAAGCTGGAGGAGGAGCAGCTGCTGCTTACCGCCGGCAAGTCACGGTGGCTCCCGCACGGCACGCGGGAGGTGGAGCAGGTCCTTGAGCGCCTGTCCAAGGCAGGACTGGCACGCGCCCTGGAGGCATCTGCCGTCGCCGCGGCCTGGGGTCTTTCCGAGGATTCCTCGTTGGCGGAACTGGCGTCCGCCGCCCCGGACGAAGCGTGGGCGGGAATCCTCACCGCGCACCTGACGGCCATGCAGCGGCAGACCGCCGCCATCCAGGAACTTCGCGACTCCAACGAACAATTCCTGCGCGCAGCGGTGCGCTCCACCCAGGAAACAGCAGCCAACCTCCAGCCGGCCGCCGGCACGTACGACTCCCAGGGCCGTGCCGGGCAAACCGAGGCGTCGCACTTGTTCGACCAAAAAATCTGACCGGCACACCCGCACCAGCAAAGGACAGCAGTGAGCACATTCGGCGGACTGAACACGGCCTACCTGGGCCTCACCGCGGCCCGGCAGGGCATCAACGTGGCGGGCCAGAACATCGCCAACGCCACCACGGAAGGCTACACGCGGCAGCGGCTTGAACAGTCGGCCATCGGCGCCCCGGCACCCACCGGCCTGGCAACGGGCTTGCTCCAGCCCGGACAAGGCGTCTCCGTGGACGCCATCGCCCGCCTGGGCAACAGTTTCCTGGACGCCGGTGTCCGGTCCAGCGCAGCCCAGGCCGGGTACGCCAGTGTCCGCTCCGGGGAGCTGCAGCGCATCGAGGACAGCCTGCAGGAACCCGGCGAACACGGAATCACTGCGGCGTTGCAGGGCTTTTGGGCGGCCTGGCAGGGAGTCTCCAACCACCCGGGCGAGGCCGCCCCCACCGCCGTGCTGCTGCAGGCGGCCTCCTCCCTTGCGGGCACCGTCTCCGCCGGCTACCGGTCGCTGGATGCGCAATGGACGCGGGTCCGGGCCGAGGCGGACGGCAACGTGAAAACCGTCAACGACGCCGCGGCGCAGGTGGCCGGCTACAACGCCCGCATCCGCCAGGTCCTGGCCGGCGGCGGCTCCGCGAACGAGCTTGTCGACGCCCGCAACAAGGCCATCGAGACCATCGCCTCCCTGGCCGGCGGCACCGTCCGGGACAACGCCGACGGCACCGCCGATGTCCTGGTGGGCGGCAACGCCCTGGTGTCGGGTACGTCCACCCGCCTCCTGGCACTGTCCGGCCAGGCAAGCATGGCCGGCCCAGGCGCCGCGGTGCAGCTTGAGTGGGCTGACCGTCCGGGCCACCCCGTAGGGCCCGACGGCGGGAAGCTCGCAGGTGCCATCACCCTCCTTGCCCCGGCGGCCGGCGGGTCCGGCGGACCCATCGCGGAGGCGGCCGCCTCCTACGACGCCTTCGCCACCACACTGATGACCGACGTCAACGCCGTCCACCGCGCCGGCCAGTCCACCACCGGAGCCGGCCAGCTGGACTTCTTCGCAGCGGCCGCCACGGGCTCGCCGGCGCTCACGCTGCGGGTGGTCCCGGCGGACGCCTCTGGAATCGCCACCGGGACGGCCGGTGCCGGAGCACTGGACGGCGGGACCGCCGATGCCCTGGCCCAGCTCGGAGCGGGGGCGGACTCCCCGGACAAGGCCTGGACCGCCGTCGTCACCGGTATTGGCGCGCTGTCCCGCTCAGCCCAGCAACACGAACAACTGGCCACGGCGGCGAGTGTTTCCGCTGCGGGCCAGCGCGATTCCGGCGCAGCCGTCAGCCTGGATGAGGAAAACATCAGCCTGCTCAGCAACCAGCACGCCTACCAGGCGGCCGCCCGGGTGATGACCGCCGTCGACGAAGCCCTCGATGTCCTGATCAACCACACCGGACTGGTGGGAAGGTAGCCCATGTTGAACCGTGTCACCAACCAGTCGATGGCCGCGGCCGCGCAGCGGAACCTGCAGGCCGGGCAGTCCCGGCTCGCCACGCTGCAGCAAAAGGCCGGCGCCCTGCAGAACATCACCAGGCCATCGGACGATCCCGCTGCGCTGGCCAATGCCATGGCAACGCGCGCCCAGCTCCGCGCCGCCGACCAGTACGCCGGCAACATCAACGACGGCAACGGCTGGCTGAACACGGCGGACGCAGCCCTGGGCCAGGCCACCAACATCCTGAACAAAGTCCGCGACCTCACCCTGCAGGCCGCCAACGGATCCCTCAACCAGCCGGCCAAGGACGCGATCGCCGCGGAGCTCGACGGGCTGGGCAAGGACCTGCTCGCCGCCGCCAACACCAAGTACCTGGGCCGGAACGTCTTCGCCGGCAGCTCCGATTCCGCGGCCGCCTTCAGCGGGAATCCGCCCGTGTTCAACGGGGTGCCCGCCAGTTCAGTGGAGCGGCGCGTCGACGCCGGGCAGAAGGTCAGGGTGGATGCCGACGGCGGCGCGATCTTCGGGAACGGCGCAGGCTCCGTTTTCGCCTTGGTCAGCGGCGTCGCCGCAGCCATCCGATCCGGCGCAGACCCGTCCCCGCAGCTCGGCGCCGTGGACGCGCGCCTGAACAGTGTGATCAACGGCCGCGCCGAGGTGGGGACCCGGCAGGCGCAGCTGGTGACCGCGCAGGACAGGCTCTCGGGGCTGAAGGCTACGCTGGAAACACAGCGGTCCGCCATCGAAGACGCGGACATCGGACAGGTGGTGCTTGGTTTGAAACTGCAGGAATCCAACTACCAGGTGGCTTTGGCCGTCACGGCCAAAGTGCTTCAGCCGACGCTGATGGACTTCCTGCGGTGACGGCCGTTTCCTCCATGCCGGTGACCTTCACGGCCCCCATGCCCGGACTCGAGGGGCTGGATGGCTTCACGCTGCGCAGTGTGGACGGCGCCCATGGCCTCTTCGCCCTGGAGGCCGAGGCCGCCGCGGTGCGGTTGTTCCTGGCCGACGCCGCCGTGTACGTGCCGGAGTATGCCCCCGCCCTTCCGGCCGTTGCCCGGGCAGCGGGCCAGAGCACCACGTTGCTGGTGGTGAACCCGGGCCAAGGAAAGCCCACCGTCAACCTGGCGGCTCCGCTGGTCCTCAATCCGGAAACGGGCGTGTGCACCCAAGTGATCCTGGACAGCAACACTTACCCCTTGCAGGCTGAGCTCGGCGGCAAATAGCGGGCAGCGCCACCGGAGAGTCAGCTGGTTTCCGTGACCGATGCCTGGGCCGGTTCCTCCTGCGTGGCGGCCCAGCTGGCCAGGACTTTGAGGGCGTCCTCGGACGGCGAGCCCGGTTCGGCCGTGTAGACGTTGATCCGCAGCCCGGGGTCGGCGGGGAGCTCCAGTGCCTCGTAGGTCAGGTCCAGGTCCCCCACGATCGAGTGGTGGAGCCGTTTGCGGCCCGTGCGGTGGTACTTCACGTCGTGCCGGGCCCACCGGGTGCGGAACTCCTCGCTGCGGGTGGCGAGCTCCCCGATCAGGTCGGACAGGTCTTTGTCGTACGGGTTCTTCCCGGCCGTGGACCGCAGGACGGCAACAATGTCGTCCGCGGCGCGTTCCCAGTCGGCGAAGAACTCCCGCGCCTTCGGGCTCAGGAACGTGAACCGTGCGCTGTTGGGCGGGGTACCGCCGTCGGTCATCATTTCCAGGTACAGGGCCCTGCCCAGCTCGTTGGACGCCAGGACGTCGCCGCGGTCGTTGCGGACCCAGGCCGGCGCGGTGGTAATCGCATCAATGACCCTCTGCACGCTGGGCCGCACCGTCAGCGGGCTCCGCTTGCGCCGCACCCGCGGAGCAGCCGTGGACGCCCGGGCCAGGTCGAACAGGTGGGCCGTCTCGGCGTCGTCCAACTGCAACGCCCGGGCCAGCGCCTCCAGCACGCTGTCCGAGGCACCGGACAGGTTTCCCCGCTCCAGCCGGATGTAGTAATCGATGCTCATCCCGGCGAGCATGGCCACCTCTTCCCGGCGCAGGCCCTTCACGCGCCGGTTGCCGCCATACGCAGGCAGCCCGGCTTCGTCCGGCGTGAGCCTGGCCCGGCGGGAAGTCAGGAACTTGCGCACGTCGTCGCTGTTGGTCATGGCACCCACGCTACGCCCGGCCGCCGCCGCGAGGGAGGGACTGTCAAGCCCTCCCACAAACCTCCGCATCCCAATACCGTGAAGGAATGGTTATGGAACTCACACTCAACAACGGCGTCACCATGCCCGCTCTCGGCCTCGGCGTCTTCCAAAGTCCCCCGGAAGAGACAACGGCGGCCGTCCAGACAGCGCTCGAGGTGGGCTACCGGCACATCGACACAGCCGCCGCCTACGGCAACGAGCGGGAAGTGGGCGAAGGCATCCGCCGCTCCGGCCTGGACCGTGGCGACGTGTTCATCGAAACCAAGGTCTGGGTCAGCGACTACGGCTACGACGAGTCACTGCACGCGTGGGACAAAGCGGTGGGAAAGCTGGGCGTGGAGCAACTGGACCTGCTCATCCTGCACCAGCCCGCACCGGACCGGTTCGAGAAGACGGTGGCCGCGTACAAGGCGCTGGAAACCCTGCTGGCGGACGGGCGCGTGCGGGCCATCGGCGTCAGCAACTTCATGCCGCACCACCTGAAGCAACTGCTGGAGGCAACGGACGTGGTCCCGGCCGTCAACCAGATCGAACTGCACCCCTACTTTGCCCAGCGGAACGTCCAGGCCGCAGACGCAGAGCACGGCATCCTCACCCAGGCGTGGTCGCCGATCGGCGGCATCACCTTCTACCCCGGCTGGGGCGAGAACCGGAAGAACGTCATGCGTGACCCGGCGATCGCCGCCGTCGCGAAGGCCCACGGCAAGACTCCCGCCCAGGTGATGCTGCGCTGGCACCTGCAGCAGGGCCGCTCCGCCATCCCCAAGTCCACCAACCCGGCCCGCATCGCCGAGAACTTCGACGTGTTCGGCTTCGAGCTGTCCGCGGCGGAACTGGCTGCCATTGACGCCCTGGATACCGGCGTCCGCAGCGGCCCGGACCCGGACGTGGCCCGCCCCGAGCGGTTCGCCATGGTGATCCCCGAGGCCTAAGCAACCCCCAAGCCTGAGAGATAGAAGGAACCAGATGGAATACCGCCCGCTTGGCCGCACCGGCGTGCAGGTCAGCCCCCTGTGCCTCGGCGCGATGATGTTCGGCCCCTGGGGCAACAACGACACCGACGACGCCACCCGCATCATCCACCGCGCCCTGGACGCCGGCATCAATTTTGTCGACACCGCAGACGTCTATTCGGGCGGCGTGTCAGAGGAAATCGTGGGCAAGGCCCTGGCAGGCCGCCGCGACGACGTCTTCCTGGCCACCAAGTTCTTCATGCCGATGGACGAAAAAGACCCCAACCGGCGCGGCGGCTCCCGCCGCTGGATCATGCGCGCCGTGGAAGACTCGCTGCGCCGGTTGAACACCGACTACATCGACCTCTACCAGGTGCACCGGCCCAGCCCGGACACCGATGTGGAGGAAACCCTGGGCGCCCTCACCGACCTGGTCCGCCAGGGCAAGGTGCGCTACCTCGGGTCGTCCTCCTACTCCGGTTCACAGATCGTGGAGGCGCAGTGGGCCTCCACGGAACGCAACCTCGAACGGTTCGTCACCGAGCAGCCGCCCTACTCCATCCTGACCCGCGGGATCGAGGAGGACGTCCTGCCCACCGTGCAGCGGCACGGGATGGGCACCCTCACCTACAGCCCGCTCGCCGGCGGCTGGCTCTCCGGTCGGTGGCGGAAGGACTCCGCGTCTTCACCCACCTCCGCTGCCCGCCCCAGCGCCCGGTTCGACATGTCCCAGCCGGCCAACCAGCGCAAGTTGGACATCGTCGAAGAGCTGGCGCAGGTGGCCGAATGGGCGGGCGTCACGCTCATTGAGCTGGCCATCGCGTTCGTCATCAACCACCCCGGCGTCACCTCCGCGATCGTGGGCCCGCGCACCATGGAACAGCTGGAGTCCTACCTCCCGGCCGCCGACGCGAAGCTGGCGCCGGAAGTGCTGGACCGCATCGACCAGCTGGTGGCCCCGGGCGTGACCGTCAACCCGGACGACAACAGCTACGGCGCCCACGAACTGACAACACAGGCACGACGGCGGCACGCGGCTTAGCTGCCGCTCCCCCAGCGAATTTCACACCCTATGGAAGGACAACCCATGGCAACGTGGCTCATCACAGGCTGCTCCACCGGACTTGGCCGGGCACTCGCGGAAGCCGTGCTCGCATCCGGGCACAACGCCGTCGTCACCGCCCGCAAGGTGGAGACGCTGCACGACATCACCGCAGGCTTCCCGGACACCGCGCTGGCACTCCCCCTGGACGTCACGGACAAGGCGCAGATCAATGCCGCGGTCAGGCAGGCGGAGGAGAAATTCGGCAACATCGACGTGCTGGTCAACAACGCCGGCTACGGCTACCGCGCCGCCGTGGAGGAAGCCGACGACGCCGACATCCGCCAACTGTTCGACACCAACTTCTTCGGTGCGGTGGACATGATCAAGGCGGTGCTGCCGGGCATGCGCGCCACCAAGGGAGGGTCCATCCTGAACGTCTCCTCCATCGGCGCCCGGATCACGCCGGCCGGCTCCGGGTACTACGCGGCCACCAAGGCGGCGCTGGAAGGCATGTCCGGTTCGCTCCGCAACGAGCTCAAACCGCTGGGCATCAACGTCACCGCCATAGAGCCCGGCGGCTTCCGCACCGATTTCGCGGGCCGCTCGCTGACCCAGTCGGCGACGCCCATCGGCGACTACGCCGAGACCGCCGGCAAGCGCCGCAAGGAAAGCGACACGAGCCACGGCAACCAGCCCGGCGATCCGGACAAGGCCGCCCGGGCGATCATCGCCGTCGTCGAATCCCCCACTCCGCCGGGCCTGCTGGTCCTGGGCACGGACGCTTTCGGTGCGTTCGGCATGGTGGCGGACGCCCAGCGGGCCGAACTGGACCAGTGGCGGGAGCTGAGCACCAGCACAGACATCACCGACTGAGCCCATAGGGCCGCTATACGCGCGCGGATTCGCCGCTGCGACCGTGCTCGACGCCGGTGGCGAAGCCGATCGTCACCGGCACCGGGCTGCCACAGCACGCGTCCCCGGCGGCGTCGGCCGGGAGGCTGGTGGAGCAAACCCCGGTTTCCGGGAGCTCAAGTTCCACGGCGGCTGCCGCCTGGGTGTCCCCGGCCAGCGCTGCCGCAACGGACCGGACCTGCTCATAGCCGGTGGCCATGAGGAACGTGGGCGCCCGCCCGTACGATTTCATGCCGGCAAGGTAGAAGTCCTTTTCCGGCTGGGCGAGGATCCTGGCGCCGTGGGCGGGGACGGTGCCGCAGCTGTGGAAGTCCGGATCGATCAGCGGGCCCAGGGCCTTGGGTGCCTCCACTGCCGGGTCCAGGTCCAGCCGGAGTTCCGACAGGATGGACAGGTCCGGGCGGAACCCGGTGGCGGGAATCACCCGGTCCACCGTCACGCTGCGGCCGTCCGCGGCGTGCACGGTGAGCGTCTTGCCGCGGGTTTCGAGGGATGCCGTGTGGAAGCCCGTAAGGAGCTGGACGGCTCCGGTGTCGACGGCGGTGCGGAGCCGGGTGCCCAGCTGGCCGCGGGCAGGCAGCTCGTCGGCGTTCCCGCCGCCGTAGGCGCGCTCCGGAGAGGCGCCGCGGATGGCCCACAGGACCTCGGTTCCGGGGTTGGCGCGGGCCACGCGGGCGAGGTCAAGCACCATGTTCGCGGCGGAATGTCCGGCGCCGACCACCAGGGTGCGGCGCCCGGCGAAACCGCCTGCGGTGACGTCGGGCAGCGGCCCGGTGACCAGCCCGGCGGCACGGGCCTCCGGCTCGCCCAGGGCCGGCAACCCGGAGGATCCCAGCGGCGCGGGCGTGGTCCACGTCCCGGACGCGTCGATGACGGCGCGTGCAAGGAGCTCGGTGACCTCTCCGCCGTCGTGCTCTATCCGCAGCAGGAACGGCGCCTCATCCCGGCCCAGGCTGCGGCCCTTGTCCATGCCCTGCCGGGTCACGGCCAGAACGCGGGCGCCGGTCCTGATCCGTCCCTTCAGTTCCGGTGTGGCGGCCAGGGGTTCCAGATAGTCGGAGACGATCTGGGAGCCGTAGGGCAGCGCGGTGGGCCGGGGCGCGTCCCAGCCGCTGCGTTCGAGCAGCCGCACCGAGGCCGGGTCCAGGTTGTATTTCCACGTGGAGAACAACCGGATGTGCCCCCATTTCCGGATGGCCGAACCCACGGCGGGGCCGGCTTCCAGGACAAGGGGTTCCAGCCCGCGTTCGAGCAGGTGGGCGGCCGCGGCGAGGCCCACGGGCCCGGCGCCGATGACGGCCACGGGCAGCGATTCAACGGATGCCACGCTGCCCACCGGTCAGCCCTGCGCCGGGGTCAGGGAAGCGATCAGCGCCTCCACGCGGGTCTTGATCTCGTCGCGGATGGGCCGGACCGAGTCCACGCCCTTGCCCGCCGGATCCTCCAGGACCCAGTCCTCGTAGCGCTTGCCCGGGAAGTAGGGGCATTCGTCGCCGCAGCCCATGGTGATCACCACGTCCGAGTCCTGCACCGCTTCCGTGGTGAGGACCTTGGGGATCTCGGCTGACATGTCGATGCCCACCTCGGCCATGGCCTGGACGGCGGCCGGATTGACCTTCTCCGCAGGCTGGGACCCGGCGGAGCGAACCTCGATGGCGCCCTGGGAGAGGGTGGTCAAGTACGCGGCGGCCATCTGGGAGCGGCCGGCGTTGTGGACGCAGACGAACAGGACGGAGGGTTTGTGGCTCATGAGAGCACCTTTCGGTCGGCCGCCGGAGCGGTGGAAACGGCAGGGAGGGAGGGGTAGAGGAAGCGGACCAGGACGAATCCGGCGGCGCCGCCGAGGAGCTGCGCCAGGATGAAGGCAGGGGCCGACGACGGTGCGATGCCGGCAAAGGTGTCCGTGACGGTGCGGGCGATGGTCACCGCGGGGTTGGCGAAACTGGTGGAGCTGGTGAACCAGTACGCGGCGGTGATGTACCCGCCCACGGCGAACGCCACCCGGTCTGCCCGGCCTGAGCGGACCGTTCCGAAGATGACCAGCAGGAGGCCCACGGTGGCGATGACCTCGCCCAGCCAGAGCGGGGCGCCGGTGCGCTGGTGCGTGGACCAGGTGACGGCGTCCAGCCCGAACATGAGGTTTGCGGCCACCGTGCCGGCCAGGCCGCCCAGGACCTGCCCCGCAACCAGGCCTGCCGCGGTGGGGGTGTCGATCATTCCCAGCGCCCGTTCCACCAGGGTCACCACGGGATTGAACGACGCCGACACGGGCTGCAGTGCCACGATCAGCGCCACCAGCGCGGCACCCGTGGCGAGGCTGTTCTGCAAAAGCTGCAGGCCGACGTCGTCCGGTGAGAGCCTGGAGGCCATCACGCCCGAGCCCACCACCGCCATCACCAGGAACGCCGTACCGATGAATTCCGCCGCACCCCGGCGGACCAGGACGGTCACGCGGCCTGCCCGCCGATCAGGGCGGCCAGGTTCTGCAGGGCCTCGGTGCGGGCCCGGTAGTAGACCCAGACGCCGCGCTTTTCCCGGTCCAGCAGGCCTGCCTCGTGCAGGATCTTCAGGTGGTGGCTGATGGTGGGCTGGGAGAGGTCGAAGGCATCGTTGAGGTCGCAGACGCAGGCCTCGCCGCCCTGGTGCGAGGCCACCATGGACATCAGCCGGAGCCGGACCGGATCCGCCAAGGCCTTCAGCAGCGGCGCGATCCCTTCGGCCTCGGATTCGGACAGCGGCTGGCGCGCCAGCGGGGCGCAGCAGGCTGCGGCCTGGACCGCGGTCAGCTCCAAAGACATAGACATACGTAAATATTTACACTCATCTATGTCTTTGGCAATCGCCGCAATAATCCCGCAGGTCCGGGCCGTCCCCTTGCAGCCCGCGGCGACTGGGCAAATAGGATGGCCCCTAGAGCTAGCCGGCCGCAGATGAAGGGCGCCCCATGATCGAGATCCTCAACCCCGCCGAAGTGGCCCGCGCACGCGTCACCGGTGCCCTGGTGGCTGACATCCTGCAGGCCATGAAAAGCCGCGCCACGGTGGGCACCAACCTGCTGGACATCGACCAGTGGACCAAGGAGATGATCGCCGCGGCCGGGGCCGAGTCCTGCTACGTGGACTATGCGCCGTCCTTCGGGCGCGGCCCGTTCGGCCACTACATCTGCACCGGGGTCAACGACGCCGTGCTGCACGGGCTGCCCCACGACTACGCCCTGGCCGACGGCGACCTGCTGACCCTTGACCTCGCCGTCGTCAAGGACGGGGTGGCAGCGGACGCCGCCATCAGCTTCGTGGTGGGCGAATCACGGCCGGCGGAGAGCGTGGCGATGATCGAGGCGACCGAGAGGGCGCTTGCCGCCGGCATCGCCGCCGCGGGTCCGAGCGCCAAGATCGGCGACATCTCCTACGCGATCGGCCGCGTCCTCACCGATGCCGGGTACCCCATCAACACCCAGTTCGGCGGCCACGGCATCGGCTCCACCATGCACCAGGACCCGCATGTGCCCAACATGGGCCGGCCCGGACGCGGTTTCAAGCTGCGGCCCGGGCTGTTGCTGGCGCTGGAGCCATGGATCATGGCGGATACGGCGGAACTGGTCACGGACGACGACGGGTGGACCCTCCGCAGCGCCACCGGCTGCCGGACGGCCCACACGGAGCACACCATTGCCATTACGGACGACGGCGCCGAGATCCTGACCCTGCCCTCGCGGTAGGAGCTATACGGTCCCGGCCACGGTGCTGCGGCGTTCCAGGGTCCTGCCGCCTCGGGAAGGGTCAGCCCCTCACCAGCTGGGCAGGCTTGATCGAACTGACCATGGCGGGGTAGTAGCCCTGGGAATATCCGTCGGCGGTGGGGTGGAAGTTGAACTGCGTGTACTGGCCCAGGTTGAACCAGGAGGCGGAGGAACCAATTTCGTGGCCGTTGAATTTGGGGGCGACGTCCACGAACTGGGCGCCGGCGTTCCGTGCCTTGGCCGCGAGGACGGCGTTGAGCTGGTCCGTGCCCTTATCGAACACGGCGGCGGCCGCTGCGGACATGACACCGCCGCCGGCGATGACTGTGGTGGATTCTCCGGCCGTCGCAAAGAGCCGGGGGTAGCCGAGCCAGGCGATCTTGGCATTTGCCGCGTACCCGCGGATTGTTGCGACCGTTCCGGCGACGTCGACCCCGTTTGCGAGCTGGACTCCATAGGCTGCGGCTGCCTGGCACCCGGTAGCCTGTAGCGACGTGTCTGCAGCACACGCTGCGATGATCTGGCCGAAGTTGACGTCGTTGCCGCCGGCGGTAAGGGTAACGAGTCCTGTGGTGCTGTTGAGCGCACCATCAAGGGACGCCTTTGCCGCCTGCTGGGCAATAGTGGGAATACCTGAAGTTGTTGCTCCGACAGTCGCGCCCGCACACGCATAGTCGCCGGTGAGGGCCACCGATTGCAGTTGGTCCAGCAGCGCCACGTCGTCAGGGCCGCCGTGCAAGCAGGCCGGGCTGCCGAACGCCGGATTGACGGCGGCGGTTGGCGCCAGCGAGCCCCAGCCGGCCGAGTAGGAGTCCCCGAGATTGACGTACTTGACGGGGTCCTGGGCGGCGAAGGCCGGCGTGGATGCCCCTGAGAGGATAACGGCGGTGACGGCGGCGAAAGCGGCCGCACTGCGGCGGCAGGCTGAGGGAAACTGCATGATGGGCTCCGTACTGTCCTCGGGTAAACGTGTCCCCTGACGCTAGGGTGCGCGCCGGACGCCCAAACAGGGCCCTTGGACCCTAGGCAAAGCCGGAGCTATTCGGTCCCGGCCACGGTGCTGCGGCGTTCCAGGAGCAGCGTGTCCTGCCAGTGCCCGGCCTTGGGCCCGTTGCTGATCCGGGCTATCCGCTCCCGGGTCCCCACCACGCGGAACCCGAGCCGCTGGTGCAGGACCAGGCTGGCCGTGTTCTCCGGGAAGATGCTGGACTGGATGGTCCAGATGCCCGCGGCCTCGGTGGAATCGATCAGGGCTCCGAGCAGGAGCCGGCCCACGCCCCGGCCGTGCGTCTGCGGCGCCACGTAGATGGAGTGCTCCACGAGGCCCCGGTACACCTCCCGTGACGAAACCCGGGACACGGCGGCCCAGCCCAAGACCCGGCCCGCGTCCTCGGCGATGAGCCGGTGCTCAGGCAACCGGCCGGCGTCGAACGCTTCCCAGGTGGGCGGTTCGCTCTCGAAGGTCGCCTCCCCCGTGGCGATGCCGGCGGCATAGATCGCGTGCACGGCGTCCCAGTCGTCGGGGCGCATGGGGCGGATCGTCACGGGGCTGTCCATGGGTCCCATTATGGTTGACCGGCCCGGCCCCGCTGGCCGGCCGTCGGCCGCGCCGGGGTGTAAAGAATCCGTCAATAAACGGCCCCGTCCACCCCGCCGGAGCCCGTGCAGCCCTTTGATGGAGGCATAGGCAGCAGGTGGGAGGCAGGGAGCGCAGATGCGGTGGGACGAGGCGCCGGAGGACCGTGGCAGGGTCAAGTTCGCCGCCGCAGCCGAGGCCGTGGAGGGCTACGGTGGCCGGCCCCTGAACGGGCGTGCACTGCAGCCGGCCAGCGGCTACCTCTTCCCCGACCAGGACGGCGAGCAATGGTGGGTCATCTTCCAGCCGTGGCCGCCGTCGGGCCTGCACGCCCGCAAAGTTCCCGGCGACATCCTGGCCTGCAACGACTCCTACGGCGACATGGTGCACGTGGTGGTGCTGGCAGCGGGCGTCTGGGAGGACGACGCCGAGGCCGCCTTCCGCGCGCACGTCCCGCTGACCCTGGCGGACGCCGCCAGGGTTGCGGCCACGGTGGCGCACGTGGCGGCACCGGGGCACACCGCACCGGAGCGCCCCGGTCCCGCGCCGAAGCGCACGGACGGGACAACGGCGGACCCGCCGGTCAGCCCACGTGGACCCATGGGCGCTGGGTGACATCCGGAACGGCCTCGCGCAGGACCTCACGGGTCACCGGCGCGATCTCGCCCTCGCCCAGGAACAGGAACCGCACCAGGTTGGTGATGGGGTTGCCCTCAGTCCAGCGGAAGTAGATGTGCGGCATCAGCCCGGTCACGTCCCTGATGTGCAGGAGCACGGAGGCGATGGTGTTGGGCACCACCGGCCCGTGGACTTCCAGGACGTGGTAGCCGTGGCGGTTCACGCCGCGGACATGGAGCTCCGTTTCGAAGTCGGAGGAGTCGTCCACAATGACTTCGAGGAACAGGGCGTCCCCCGCCAGCGGCAGGTGGCTGACCTCGATCGCAGATTCCAGCTTGTCCCGGTACGCCTCCGCTGACAGCCGGAGCGGCTCATGGGCAATGATGGCGATGGGCCCGTCCAGGGTGCTGGACATGAACTCCAGGGCCTGCTGGTCCAGGTGCACCCGGGTGGCGTGCAGCTCAAAGGAACGCCGCACCCTGGACAGCAGGGAGATCACGATGATGCCGAGAATGAAGATGGCCGCGATCCGGATGCCTTCGGGACGTTCGAAGATGTTGGCCACCGTGGTGTACGCGAAAACCACTGAGATGGCGCCGAAGCCGACGGTTAGGTTCCGCTGCCCGCGGCGGCGCGCCGACAACGTCACGGCCACGGCTGCGGAGGTCATCAGCACCAGGACGCCGGTGGCGTAGGCGCCGCCCTGGGCGTCGACATCGGCGTTGAAGATAAAGGTGATCACGAAGCCGATCACGGTAAAGACGAGCACCAGGGGGCGCACCGCCTTGGCCCATCCGGGGGCCATGCCGTAGCGCGGCAGGTACCGGGGAACCAGGTTCAGCAGGCCGGCCATGGCCGAGGCGCCGGCGAACCAGAGGATGCCGATGGTGCTGATGTCATAGACGCTGCCGAATCCGACGCCCAGGTATTCGTGCGCCAGGAACGCCAGGGCGCGCCCGTTCGCCTGGCCACCGGGCTGGAATTCCTGCTCCGGGATCAGGACCACGGTAATGAAGCTGGTGGTCAGCAGGAACACGCTCATGATCGCCGCGGCGGTGGTGAGCATGCGCCGGGCACCGCGGATGCGGCCCGCCGGGTTCTCTTCGGTATCGTCCGCCGCGCCCCGGACCTGCGGCATCACCGCAACGCCCGTCTCGAAGCCGGACAGGCCCAGCGCCAGCTTGGGGAACACCAGCAGCGCGATGGCCACGGCCATCAGGGGATTGCCGTGGGAAACCCACAGGTTGGTCCACCAGTCCCCCATGGCTGCAGGATGGGCGATCACCTGCATCAGGGTGGCCACTACCACCACGGCGTTCAGGCCCAGGTAGAGGACTACCAGGACGACGGCGACGCCGATCGCCTCCTTGAATCCCCGCAGGAACACCGCCGCGAGCAGCGCGAGCAGGAAGAGCGTGACCGGGACGTTCTGGTTTTGCAGCCAGCCGGGGGCAACCGGGTTGCCGATCAGGTGCGCGGTGGCGTCGGCTGCCGAGAGGGTCATGGTGATCATGAAGTCGGTGGCGGCGAACCCGAGCAGGACCAGCACCAGGAGCTTGCCGCCCCAGCGTGGCAGCAGCCGCTCAAGCATGGCGATGGAGCCTTCACCGCGCGGGCTTTCACCGGCAACCCTGCGGTAGACCGGCAGCGCGCCCAGCAGGGTCACCGCCACCAGTACCAGGGTGGCCAGCGGGGAGATGACCCCGGCAGCCAGCGCGGCGATGGCCGGCTGGTACCCCAGGGTGGAGAAGTAGTCCACGCCGGTCAGGCACATGACCTGCCACCACGTGTGCTTGCGTTCGTGCTGCGTCGGAACGCCGCCGGGGCCCTGGTGCGTGCCCTTGCTGTCCTGCAGGCCAAACAGCAGCCAGTCCTTGAGCGCCTTCCTGCCATGCGGGTGGAGCGCGGAAGGATCCGCCGGGGGCCTGCTTAACGTGGTCATGACTGCCTTTCCGCGCTGCCCTGTGCACCGCGATCACTGCGAAGCTAGCACCGGCAAAATTGGCTGGCGGGGGAAAGTGGGTTTTCTTAATGATTCCTTTACGCGTGATGTACGACGCCGTCGGGGGTCTTCGCGGGGCGGGTCACGGTTCGAAGCGGTAGCCCATGCCGGCCTCGGTGAGCAGGTGCCGGGGCCGGGCGGGGTCGGCCTCAAGTTTGCGGCGCAGCTGGCCCATGTAGACGCGCAGGTAGTGGGTTTCGTTCTCGTAGCCGGGGCCCCAGACTTTCCGGAGCATCTGCTGCTGCGTGATCAGCCGGCCGGGGTTCCGGGCCAGCAGTTCCAGGATGGCCCATTCGCGGGGCGTGAGCCGGACCGGGTCTCCCGCACGGGTGACTTTCCGGTTGGCCAGGTCCACTTCGAAATCGCCCACGTCAATCGCCGGGCCGCTGTCCACCGGTTCCGGGTTCCCGCTACGGCGCCCCGCCACGCGCAGCCGCGCCAGGAGTTCGTCCAGGCCGAACGGCTTGGTCACATAGTCGTCGGCGCCGGCGTCCAGGGCCCGGACCTTGTCCACGGATCCGTGCCGGGCGGACAACACGATGATGGGCATGCTGCTGGTCCGGCGGACCCTGGTGATGACGTCCACGCCGTTGATGTCCGGCAACCCGAGATCCAGCACCATCACATCCGGATGGCCGCCCTCCGCATGGTGCAGGGCGGACGTACCGTCCAGCGCCGTCAGCACGCGGTAGCCTTCCGCTTCCAGGTTCACCTGGAGGGCGCGCAGGAGCTGGGGTTCGTCATCGACGATCAGGATGGTCCTCATGGCGTGCTCCCGGCGGGGCGGCGGTCCGGGGTGGCAGCTCCCGCGGAGAGCGGCAGCCTGATGATCATGGTCAGTCCGCCGCCGGGGGTCGGTTCGGCCACCAGCCGGCCGCCCATGGCTTCCGTGAAGCCCTTGGCGACGGCCAGGCCAAGCCCGATGCCGAGCCCTTCCGGGGCGTCATCAAGCCGCTGGAACGGCTGGAACATCGCGGCAGCCGCGGCAGCGGGCACACCCTGCCCGTGATCGACGATGCGCAACTCGCCGACCCCGCCGCCGTCGTCGTCGGTCCTCAGCGTCCCGGCCGACACACCCACGATCACCACCTCCGACTCCGGCGCGTATTTGAGCGCGTTCTCCACGATGTTGGCGATGACCCGTTCCAGCATGCCCAGGTCGGCGTCCACGGCAGGCATGGAGGGTGCAAGGTCAACCCGGATCCGGCCTGCCGGGAGTCCGCGCAGCGCGTCCTCGATCGCGTCCCGCCAGGAGACCGGCGCTGTCAGCGGGGCCGCCGAGCCGCTGGAGATGCGGGACATGTCCAGGAGGTTCGAGATCAGGGCGTCCAGGCGCTCGGTGTAGGACTCGATCGTGGCGAGCATCTCGGCCTGCACCTCCTCCGGCAGCCTGCGGCTTTGGCGGCGCAGGGCGGTGACGGCGAGCTTGATCCCGGCCAGCGGGGTGCGCAGGTCGTGGCTGACTGCCCGCAGGATGGACGTGCGGACGCTGTTGCCCTCCGCCAGTTTGGTGGTGCTTTGCAGCCTTCGCTGCAGGGCCTGGCGCTGGCGCAGCAGCAGGAGGTGGGCGCCGTGGGCTGCGAGGAGGAGCCGGTCGCCGGCGGTCAGGGTCCGCCCGGAGAGGACCAGCGCCGTCCGGTCGTCGGCCAGTTCCACGCTGTCCGTCAAGGCCGCGGCGTCCGGGGCGGGCGGCGGCGCGGCACCCGAGAAGGCCTGGAGTTCCCACGCACCGCTGCCGTCACCCGCAACGGTGAACAACCCTGCGGAGCGGACCTGGAAGGTTTCCCGGACCTTGGCCATGAACGCGGCTACGGTGTCATCGGCAAGCAACGCGTCGCGGGCCAGGTCCGCCAGGGTGGCTGCCTCGGCGCGTGCCCGGGCAGCTTCCCGGGCCCGCCGGGCGGACAGGCCAACCACCAGGGAGACCGCCACCGCCGCCGCCAGGAACACCGCCAGTGCGAACACGTTTTGCGGGTCCTTGATGGTGAACGTTCCCACCGGTTCTGTCTCGAAGAAGTTCAGCAGCAGCGAATCCAGGACCGCCGCGAGCACCGCCGGCCACAACCCGCCAATGAAGGCCACGGCCATGACGCCGGTCAGGTGCACCAGCGCATGGGTGGCGAGGTTGAGGTCCGGGCCGGCGGCCAGGGCAGCGGTCAGGATGACCGGAAGGACGACGGCGAGGACAAACCCGACTGTGGTGCGCGTCCGGCCCAGTGCGGCGGTGGCGGGCCTGGGCAGGCCGGCGCCGCCCTGCGGCCGGGACACGATGTGCACGTCAATGTCGCCGGAGTCCCGCACCACTTTGGCGCCGGCTCCGGAACCGAGCAGCCGGCTCCACAGCCCTCCGGTCGAGGCGCCGATGACGATCTGCGTGGCGTTGACGCTGCGGGCGAACTCCAGGAGCGATTGGGCGGCGTCCTCCCCCGAGACCGTGTGCCAGGTTCCGCCGAGGTCCGTGACCAGGCGCTGCTGGGCGTCCAGTGCGTGGCCGGACTCGGCGGTGCCGCCGTCTCCCCGCCGCACGTGCACGGCCAGCAGGTCGCCGCCGTGGACCCTGGACAGGATCCGGGACGCCCGCCGGATGAGCAGTTCCCCGCCCGGGCCGCCGTCCAGGCCAACCACCACCCGTTCGCGTGCGGGCCAGGTGGCGGTGATGCCCTGGCTTTTCCGGTAGGTCGCCAATCCTTCGTCCACGCGGTCGGCCAGCCAGATCAGGGCGATTTCGCGCAAGGCAATCAGGTTGCCCAGGCGGAATTCGTTGGCCAGGGCCGCATCTATGGCGTCCTTGGGGAATACCTTTCCGTCGGCGACGCGCTGGCGCAGCAGCTCGGGCGGGATATCCACCAGCTCGATGTGCTCTGCCCGCCGCACCACGGCGTCCGGCACGGTTTCACCGCTCGGCTGGTCCGTGATGGCCGCGACGGCGTCCCGCAGCGACGCCACGTGCTGGACGGTAAGGGTGGTCAGCACGTCCGTCCCGGCCGCCAGGAGTTCCTCGATGTCCTGCCAGCGGCGCCCGTTCCGGCTTCCCGGGGCGTTGACGTGCGCATAGTCGTCGACGACGGCCACCTCCGGGTGCCGGGCCAGTACTGCCGGCACGTCCAACTCGGCGGCCGCTGCTCCGCCGGCGCCGGGCACCGGGCGCGGGGCAACGACGTCGAGCCCGTCCAGGAGCAGCGCGGTATCGGTCCTGCCGTGGTCCGCGGCGATGCCGACGGCCACGTCCCGGCCGCACGCCGCAAGGCGGTGCGCCTCGCGCAGCATGGAGTATGTTGTGCCGGCTCCCGTTGCCGCGCCCAGGAAGATGCGAAGCGTTCCCCGTGCCATGTTCACAGTCTTATCCCCTCCGGCCACCCGGACCAACTCCCGGGCTGCCGGCCGCCCGCAGGTACAGGCTATTCCACCCAGCGGAGCAGCCACACGGTCGTGGCCGGCGGCAGGTACCCATCCTGGAGGGCGCCGCTGCTGATCACCACGATCCCCTCGGGCACCGGCACGGGCAAGCGGCCGAAGTTGGCGACGCAGTGCCACCCGTACGGCCGGCTGAAATGCAGCAGGGCGTCGTCCCGGGAGTCCTCCCAGTGGACGTAGTTGAAGGACTCCAGTTCGGTCCGCCAGGCAGAGGCCGCGCGCAGGAAGTCCCGCCGGCCGCCGTCGGGACCGGGCCCGACGTCCGGGTCCACGGGACCCGCATGGTCCGGGTCAACGGGACCCGCGTCCTCAGGGCAGGGCAGCGCCAGGTTGAGGAGCAGGACGGCCCGGATCCAGTGTTCCGCCAGGCTGCGGTCCCGCGGAGGCTGCCGGAGGGCGGCCCGCACGTTCAGTGAAGGCAATCTTTGCTCGATTCTGTAGGAAGACCCGCGCGCCGCAATGGTGCCGGCGCACGCCAGCGTGGAATACCGGGGTGGTTCAGCGCAGGGACCGCTGGAAGGCCAGGCAGGCGGCGCCCTTGCCCCAGAGATCGGCGTCGGCGGGCGCCACCTTGAGCCGGGGCAGGAAGTCGCCACCCTCGAGCGCATACTCCCGAAGGGACGCCGCCAACCGGTCGGCCAGCAGGTCGTAGGCGGCGGAACCTTCGCCGGTGATGACCACCAGTTCGGGGGCGGCAAGGTTGCACACCACTGCCAGGCCCCGCCCGATCCAGCCGCCTGCGTCGTCGAAGGCTGCCCGGGCGGCGGCTGCCCGCCCGCCCTGGCCGTCCCGGGCAAGCTGCATCGCCGTGCCCACATCCGCGGTGCCGGCGGCGGCGGCGATCGCTGCGTCGCCGGCGAGCGCTTCCAGGCAGCCCCGCCGGCCGCAGCTGCACAGCGGGCCGTCCGGAACCATCGGGATGTGGCCCAGTTCCCCGGCGGCTCCTTGGGCCCCGCCGTACACCTTTCCGTCGAACACGAGGCCCAGTCCGATGCCGGGCCCCAAGGTCACCACCGCGAAGTTGCGGGCGTTCCTGCCGTCGCCGAACAGGTGCTCGGCGACGGCCAGGGCGTTGACGTCGTTGTGGACGGTGACGGGCAGCGCGATCTGTTGCGCCAGGGGTGTTGCCACATCCACCCCCCGCCAGCCAAGGATCGGGGAAAAGCGGCATGTCCCGGCGTCGGGATCCACGTGTCCGCTGACCGCCACCCCCACGCCCAAGGCCTTTTCCCGCGCCCCGGGCACCGAGTCGAGCAGCCGGTCCACCAAGGCGGCGACGGCCCGGAAGGTGTCCGCCGGCGCCAGCGGAACACCCACTTCCTCGCCGCGGGCCAGCACGTTTGCGCCCAGGTCCGTGACGACGCCGGAAATGACCTTCGGACCGATCTTGATGCCCACCGCGGTGTGCTTTGTGGCTACGACTTCGATCAGGCGCTCGGGCCGGCCGCGGCCGTTGGGGGTCGTGGGCGCCTCCACCACGTATCCCTGGTCAACCAGCGGCCGGAGTGTCCGGGCGATGGTGGACGGGTCCAGGGATGCCTGCCGGGCAAGCTCCACCCGCGAGATCGGCGCGTGCCGCAGCACCAGGGAGAACAATCCTGCCCGGTGCGGGTCCCTCAGGGCGGGAACCCCGAAGGCCTGCGTCCGTGTGCTCACATGTCCAACTCTATCCAGTTCAGGTTGATGGCTCCCTTGTCCGTTGCACCCCTGCCGATGGTGATCAGGTTCAGGCCGGCGTCGAGCGTGATGGCGCCGTCCGCCACGCCCCAGGTGTCCCAGGTGGCCAGGCCCGGGAAGCTGACGTGGACCGGACCGTCCACGGTGGAACGGTCCGCCTTTTCGGCGGTGACCGTCATGGTGCTGGTATCGCCGGTGGCATTGGCATACCGGTAGCGGATGGCGTAGCTGCCGCGGTGCGGCACCTGGACCGCGAACGTGACCAGCGGGTCCGCGCTGCCGGAGCCCGCCTGGAGTCCGTCCACGAAGCCGTTGCCGTCATACCCGGGGTGGTTGTTGTTAAAGCCGGCCCCGCCTCCCCAAGCTGCGAAGGCCGCGGGGTACCGGGTGGTGCCGTGCATCTTCGGCGGAGTGACGCGGAAGATGGCCGAGGCGTGCGGGGCCAGCGCGGCCGTGGCCCGGGATTCCATGCCCAGGTTCCTGTGCTCCCAGAGGTCCCGGACGTTGCCCCCGGTTGCCAGGCCGAGGTCCTTTGCGAAGTCGATGGTCTTGGTGACCGTTTCAGTGTCGCTGCGGTTGAAGAGCGCAACGCCCCACGAACCGTCCGGAAGCTGCCCGGCCCAGCGTTCGGTGTCACGGGAGCCCGGGTCCTTGGAGAACGGAGTGGCGGACCGGTAGAGGGGCTTGCCCACCAGGCCATCGGCATTGAGCTGGAGGACTTCCTTGTTGGTGTACACCCAGGCGTTGTTGCCGATTTGCTGGTAGGTGTCAGCGATGGCCAGGGGTGATCCGGCCGCGACCATCAGGTTCATCATGGTCTTGCGTTCCTCGTCGCTGGCAAAGGTGCTGGCGCGCATGAAGTCTCCGTCGAGGATCAGCTGGCCCCTGCCGTTGCGGTGTGACCAGCCGGTGAACCCGCAGAACGGGTTGGCCCAGTTGGGCCACGCGTCCTGCCAGTTCTGGCGCATCCCGCTCAGCCGGTCCCAGCCGCCCTTGTCGGCGTCGGCATTGATCCGCACCAGGTCGCCGTTGGCCAGTTCCGCAGAACCGTCCTGGAACATGTGCGGCATTACGAGCGAAACTTCCATGTCCTCGCCGGCGGCCTCGTTGATCCAGGAGAGGGCGAGTTCGTAGTTGGCCCGGCCGTGCGGGGCGTTGACCTGCCCGATGTTCGCGTCCCTTCCGTCCTCGTACCAGGAGAGGAAGTCGATCCGCAGGTAGGGAACGCCGAGGTCCTTGAAGTGGCGCACGTAGCCCTGGACGTATTCCTTGGCGCCGGACTTGGTCACGTCCAGCCAGTACAGCTGGTTTCCGCCGATGTCCCGGGCGAAGAAGTCCCCGGGCACCACCAGGTCCGCGATCTTGATGTCGGGCCGGCCCAGGACGGTCTTGGAAGCGTCTTCGACGGCGGCCCGGTGCACCCAGAGCGGGTTGTAGTAGACACCCAGCTTCATCTTCCGCGCGGCCAGGTAGTTTGCCCAATAAGCCCAGTCGTGCTGCCAGGAATCGTTGTAGCTGGTGATGTAGCCGTTGCCGGTGGTGCGGCTGGAGCCTTCAATCCAGCCGTCGGTGCAGGCGATGTCGTAACCGAACCCGGCGAAGTTTCCGGCCAGCCAGTCGATGTTGGCCTTCCACTCGTTTTCCGGGATGGGGGCGTTGTGCGGGAACGAGTAGCCGTAAATGTTCCAGTACCGGGGGCCGGCACCGCTGCGGGTGAACACGCTGTTCCGGCTGGCCAGGCGCAAGGGCGGCGCGGCCGTGACGGGGACGCCCGGGCGGGCGGTGACGGCGGTGGCGGCCTGGGCGGAGCCTGCCACGCCCAAGGCGTAGGCGAGGGTGGCGGCGCTGCCGGTGGTGAGCAATGTGCGGCGGGACAGGTTCATCATCGATCAGTCCTTTGGGTGGGAGGTCGGGGCACACCAAAGTATTCACGGGCTATATTCGTGCGTCAAGCATTTAATTAATTCCGACGCCGGGCCAGCCCTCGGGCGGGCATGGCACCGGTAAGCCACGGGGTCAGTAAGCTGGGCAGATGCCCGACGTTGCCGCACTGGCCCCCACCCTCGCGGCCATCGCCATCCTGGCGGCACTCACGGTGGGCATCCTCTGGGGCTCGCGCACGCCGTCGTACCTCTCCCCCGCCCTGGCCATCCTCCGCGGCGTGCTGCAGCTTGCAATCATCAGCCTTGTCCTGGGAGGGGTGATCACCAGCCCGGCGTGGGTCGGCCTGGCCCTGCTGGTCATGTTCTCCGTGGCGTCCGTGACGGCTACGCGGCGGCTCAGCTGGTCCTGGCGGCGGTTCGCCGTGGTGGCCGCAACCATGGCGGCCGGCATCCTGGTGACGGTCGCAATCGTCTTCGGCACCGGTGCCATCGAATTTTCGCCGCGCTACGCCCTGGCCGTGGGCGGGATTGTGATTGGTAACTCCATGACCATTGCCACGCTGGCCGGCCGCCGCTTCGTCGAGGCCGTCCTGGAGCAGTGGGACCAGGTGGAGGGCTGGCTGGCGCTGGGCGCGACTCCCCGGCAGGCCACCCTCAGCCAGGCCCGGCAGGCGGTGCATTCGGCGCTGATCCCCGCCACGGACCAAACCAAGACCACCGGACTGGTCACGCTTCCCGGCGCATTCGTGGGCGCCATCTTTGGCGGCGCTTCGCCCCTGGAAGCGGGCCGGTTCCAGGTGGTGGTGCTGGCGTCCATCATGGCGGCAGGGTCCATTACCGCCGTCGCGTTGATCCGTTCGCTGGGCAACGTCACGGTCCGGCCCGACCCGTTGTAGGGCTGCGCGCCGTCACGGCCCCGGCAGCACGGGGCGCCGATTACGCGCCGGGGTGCTGCTTTCCCTAAAGTGGTACCGGGTAATCAGTGGAAGAAGGGGTGGCGATTGGCATGAGCGCGCCGTTCCGCTTCCCCCGCGCCTTCGCGTTCACGGCGGCAATGTTCGCCCTCGCTGCCGGAGCCCACGTGGTGGCCCGTGGCGTGATGCCGCACCCGGCCATCGTCGCCGGGCTCTTTGCCCTGGTGCTGCTGCCCGTCATGGTGCTCGCCAGGATCCGGGTCAACTCCCCAATGATGGCCGGCCTGCTCATCGGCGGCCAACTGCTCCTCCACGAGGCCTTCAGCACCCTGTCCGCTTCGTCCGGCTTCACTCCTGCTCCGGAAGGCCACGTCCACCCGGGCGAACCGCTCGCCGCGGCAGCAGTGGCAGCGGCCCCGGAACACCTCCACGCTACGGACCCGCTGATGCTGGTCCTCCACGCCGCGGCCACCGTGTCCACCGCCCTGGTGCTGGCCCGCGGCGAAGCGGCCGTCTGGGCCCTCGCGGCCTGGCTGCGGCCGCTGATCCGTATCCTGACGGCGGCGTTCCTTCCCGACTGGCCGCAGCTTCCGGCTCCGCGCCGCGTTGTTGTGGTGCTGCGCGCCGAGGTCCTCCGGCTTCCCGCACTGCGCGGTCCGCCGCGCGCTGCCGCCTCCTGAGCGGCACCTGCCCCCACCATGCTGCCCGGGCCCAAGGCGATGCCCTTGGACCGCTGCCATTGCGCGCGCCCCGGTCAGCCATGTCCTCGCGCCCGGCCGCAGCCGCAGGCCGCCCCCGGCGCACCCATACCTTGTGAAAGCGACATCATGAATACCTCAATCCGCCGCACCGCCAGAGCCTTCGCCGCCATCACCGCAGCAGCCGGAATGCTCGCCGCCGGCGCCGCCGCCGCGTCAGCCCATGTCTCCGTGGATCCGGGCGACACCGGCGCCAACGGCTACTCGCGCCTGACCTTCAACGTCCCCAACGAGTCCCCCACCGCCAAGACGAACAAGCTTGAGGTCAAGCTGCCCACCGACACACCCTTCACCTCCGTCTCGGTCAAACCGGTGGAGGGCTGGACCGCGCAGGTCATCACCGGTGACCTGCCCACGCCGGTGACGGTGGCCGGCGCCACGGTCACCAAGGCACCTACTTCCGTGGTCTGGACCGCGGACGAAGCCCACCAGTTGGGGCAGAACCAGTACCAGGCGTTTTCGCTCTCGGTAGGCCGCCTCCCGGCCGAGGGGACCACGGTGGTGCTGGAGGCCGCCCAGGGTTACAGCGACGGGACGGTGGTGAACTGGAACGAGCGCAGTGCTGACGGGCAGCCCGAGCCCAAGCACCCGGCCCCCTCCTTCACCACCACAGCCGAGGACGGCGCCGCGGCGCACACCACCCCGGCCTCGGCTGCCGCCTCGACTGCTCCCGAAGCCCCGGAGGCCATCGAGCGCACCTCCGATGCGACCTCAATCTGGGGCGTTGTCCTCGGCGCTGCAGGGTTTGTCCTGGGCGCCGCCGCCCTGGCACTGGTGCTGGCCGGCCGCCGGTCCCGCCCGGCAGCCAAGTAGCAGGGGCCCGGATGTTTGCGAATCTGCTCCGCTGGTTCCGGCGCTGCCTGCTGGTCCTGGCCGTGGCGGCATGTTCGGTTGTCCTGGCCGCGCCCGCGCAGGCGCACGATGTGCTCGAATCCAGCGATCCTGCGAATGGATCGTCTGTTCCGGCAGTCCCCGGCCAGATCGGACTGACCTTCGACCGCACGCCGATGGGCATCGGCTCGGTGATCCAGGTGCAGGATGAGACCGGCACGGACCAGGCCGACGGCGCCGTCACGATTGTCGACAACCATGTCACCCAGGCCGTGAAGGCCGGTGCACCGGCGGGCAAATACACGGTGATCTGGCGGGTGGCTTCCTCCGATGGCCACCCCATCGAAGGAACCTTCACGTTCACGGCCGGCGCCGGAAACTCCAGTGCGGCGCCGGCCCCAGCTGCTGCTGCCGGTTCCGGCGGGCCCCAGGCAGGAGTGCTGATTGCCGGCGGGGCTGCCGCCGTCCTGGTCATCGGCTTGGCCGGCGGGGCGGTGCTGGTGCGGCGGCGGCTCCGGAGCGCGGAGTCCGACGCCTGACATAGCCAGCGCCTGACGACGCCACAAACGGCCGGGGCGGGCTCTGCGCCACATGCGCAGAGCCCGCCCCCGGGTCGTCGGGTAGATCCCTGTATCAGCCCTGCTTCACGAGCGCGGCTTCAAGGTTGATCTTCACCTTGTCGCTGACCAGCAGGCCGCCGGCTTCCAAGGCGGCGTTCCACGTCAGGCCAAAGTCCTTGCGGCTGATCTCGGCTTCGGCGGAGAAGCCTGCCCTCGTGGCGCCGAAAGGATCCACGGCAACACCGGTGAACTCCACCTCGAGCTCGACCGGTTTGGTGACACCCTTGATGGTCAGGTCGCCCGTCAGGGTGTATTCCTCGCCGTCACCCTCAATGGCGGTGCCGCGGAATGTCATCTCGGGAAACTTCTCGACGTCGAAAAAGTCCTCACCCCGGACGTGCGCGTCACGGTTGGCATCCCCGGAGTCGAAGCTTGCCGTGGCCACGGTGGCATGCACGGTGGATTCGGCCAGGGACTCCCCCACCCGGGCTTCGGCCTGGGCATCGGTGAAGCGGCCCCTGACCTTGCTGATCCCGGCATGCCGGACGCTGAAGCCGATCTCGCTGTGCGACATGTCCAGGGTCCAGGTTCCAGGGGTGAGTTGCTGGGGAAGGGTCATGGTCATTCTCCTTGCTCGTAGGGCCGCAGGCTTTGCTGCCCGCTATGGGCGCAAGGTTGCGGATGGTCCTAAATATTCCGCATCGGACCCGCATTTATAAGGGGGCCGGGTGAACCGGAAGGGAACTTCGGGCGTATACATAAGCGTGGCACTAAGACTATTGACCGCCCTTGCATTGTTCATTGACGCCGGCGTACACCTGTTCCTGGCCCCGGGCTACCAGAACGCCCAGCCGGGCACCGTCAGCCAGGGCACCCTGTTCCTCTTGGAGGCCGCGGCGGCGCTCGTGGCCGGAATCTTTGTCCTGCTCCGCGGCAGCCGGGCGGCCTATGCCGTGGCCCTGCTGGTGGCACTGAGCGCCTTCGCGGCCGTGATGCTGTACAGGTACGTTGATATCCCGGCTATCGGACCGATCCCCGCCATGTACGATCCCGTCTGGTTCTTCTCGAAGACCCTCAGCGCCGTCGCCGAGGGAGCGGGCGCCCTCCTGGCCGCCGTGGGACTGGCGCGGGTGTCCGGGAAGCGGCGCTCCGCCGTCGTGAAGCGCCGCGCGACGCGTCCCGGCACGTGATTCCCCGTCCGGATTCCGCGGCACGCCGGTGGCCCGGGTCAGCCGCCGTCGTCAGCGTGCGGGCGGAGGCGGCAGGGCCTCGCGGCGCGGCCGGACGTGCCGTCCCCGACGCCTTGGCCGCCCTGGCCGCCTACGGTTTGTTGGCGCTGTGGCTGTCGTCCTTGTCAGCCCCCGGAATTCCCCTGCAGCTGGCAGGCCTGGGTGCGGGCGCGATGGTCACGGGCGCGGCGGCTGCTTCCGTGCTGCGGCGGGCCCCCAGGTTCTCCACCCCGGCCGACCGCGTGACGCTGCTGCGCGCCGTCCTCGCCGCCCTCTGCGCCGCATTGGCGGTCCCCCAGCTGTTTACGGGGCCGCGGGCGGACCTGCTGATTCCGGTCCTGGGCGGGCTGGCCTTTGCGCTGGACGGGGTGGACGGGGCGGTGGCCCGGCGGACCGGGCTGTCCTCCACGGCGGGGGCGCGGTTTGATGCGGCCACCGACGCCGGGCTGGTCCTGGCGTTGTCCGTTGCGGTCGCTGCCCGGGTGGGGCCGTGGGTGCTGGCGATTGGGGGGATGTATTACGTTTTCGTGGCCGCGGGACGATTCCGGCCGCACCTCCGCGGGTCGCTGCCCCCACGCCAGTCCCGGAAGGCAATCGGGGCGTTTCAGCCGTTCGCGCTGCTCCTGCCGCTGATTCCCGGCATCCCCGCGGCCGCCGCGGTGTCCATTCCGGTCGCGGCCCTCGCGCTGCTGGCGTTTTCCTTCGGGCGGGACGTGGTCCAGCTGGAGCGCCGCCACCGTGCAGTTCTCCTGGAATCCGGCGCAGCCAAGGCCGGCTCCGGACCAATCACGCCCTGAGCTGAGCGGCTATCCTGCTGCCCCGTCCAAGCTGGCGAGGGCCTTCCGGAGCCGCGTCCCGGCGTCGTCCGCCACGTCCTTGACCGCAGGCGCGTCGCTGAGCTGGACCATGGCCTGCGGGTCGATCGCCTCAACGGTGGTTTCCTGGGCATCTGCCTTCCGCCGCACCACCACGTTGCACGGCAGCAGGGCGCCCATTTGCGGTTCGGCGGCGAGGGCGCGGCTGGCAAGGGATGGGTTGCAGGCGCCAAGGATGACATAGTCCCCGACGGCGTCTGCGGCGTCGGTGCCGAGCTTGGCTTCGAAGGTGGAGCGGATGTTGATTTCCGTCAGGATCCCGAAGCCCTGCGCCGCAAGGGCCGCGCGGGTGCGTTCCAGCGCTTCGGCCCAGGGAAGGGCGACGGTGGTGGCCAGCGTGTAGGTCATGATGCTCCTCGAAGTTGCCGGAAAGTGTCCTGCGGACGGGTCAGGCGAGGGAGAGGAAGAGCTTCTCCAGCTCTTTCCGGTCCATGGTTTCGTCTTTTTGGGTGATGCACTGCTCCAGGCCGGTGGCGATGATGGCGAAGCCGGCGCGGTCAAGGGCTTTGGAGACGGCCGCCAACTGGGTGACGACGTCCTTGCAGTCCCGGCCTTCCTCGAGCATCCGGGTGACGGCGGCGAGCTGGCCCTGGGCGCGCTTGAGGCGGTTGATCACGGGCGTGAGTTCGGTTGGGTTCAGTTCCATAAGGGGTTCTCCATCGGTGGGGTGCTCCCTCCAAGGGTATACCCCCACGGGTGTTTTGACTACCCCCGGGGGTATCTGTGATACTCGGTGGGGTATCCACCAGCCCCTTTTGAGAGGCCCCCATGACATCCCCTTCCACAGCAACCGCTGTTACCGCACTCGCCCCCGGGACCCTGCGGACGTGGTTTAACACGCACCAGGACCTGATGGTGATCGACGTGCGTTCCGCTGCTGAATTCGAGTCCATGCACATCCGCGGTTCCTACAACGTGCCGCTGCCCCTCCTCTCCGAGCACACCGGAGAACTCGCCGCCCGGCTGGGCTCACGCGTGGTCCTGGTCTGCCAGTCCGGCGTCCGGGCCGAGCAGGCCCGCCAGCGGATGGCGGCGGCTGGCCTCGATTCCGCCTACGTCCTCACCGGCGGGGTGCCCGGATTCGCGGCCGCCGGCGGCGACGTGGTCAAAGGCAAGGACCGCTGGGACATGGAGCGCCAGGTCCGCCTGGCCGCCGGATCCCTGGTGATGCTGGGACTGGCCGGCGGCAGGTTTGTATCCCCCAAAATACGGATGCTGGCCGGAGCCATCGGCACCGGCCTGACCTTCTCCGCCGCCACCAACACCTGCGCCATGGGCAAGGCCCTCTCGGCGATGCCCTGGAACAAGGCCGCCGCGGAGCCCACCCGCGAAAGCGCCATCCTGCAGCTTCCCGTCCATGGCCCTGAAGAGGACGCCGCGGCATGATCCCTGCCCTGGGTCTGGGGCTCGTCGTCGGAATCGTCCTGGGCGTGGTGGGCGGCGGCGGCTCCATCATCGCCGTTCCCGCACTGGTGTACGGGGTGGGTTTGAGCCCCGCCCAGGCCATCCCCACGTCGCTGCTGGTGGTGGGCATATCGTCACTGGCAGCCCTGCTCCCCCGCATCCGGGAGGGCCTGAACTGGCCCGTCATCGCATTGGTCGGGGCCGCCGGCATTCCGGCCGCCTGGGCCGGCGCCGCGGTCGGCAAAGTCCTGGATCCGGCCATCCTGATGCTGGCGTTTGCCGGAATCATGGTGGCCGCGGGCATCCGGATGCTGAGCAAACCCCGCGAAAGCGAGGGAACCTGCAGCACGGGGCCATACCGGGCCTTCCGGTCCTGCGCACCCAAGGCCGTGGGTGTTGGCTTGCTCGTCGGGTTCCTCACCGGACTGCTTGGCGTGGGCGGCGGGTTCCTCATCACTCCCGCACTGACCATCCTCCTGGGCCTGCGGATGAAACAGGCGGTGGGAACCTCGCTGGCGATCATCGTGGTCAACTCCGCAGCCGGATTCAGCGCCCACGCCGCCGGTTACACGATCGACTGGGCCACCAGCCTGGCCTTCGCCGCCCCGGCCATCCTGGGATCACTGGTTGCCGCGCGGTTCGCGCGCCACCTGAAGGACAAGCACATCCGCATCTCATTCGCGGTGCTGATCTTCGCCGTCGCGGCGTGGGTCACCGCCGGCACCGTCACCGCCTGACACCCCCAACACCGTTAGCCCGAAGGAGAACCACCATGGCTGAAATCACCATCACCGAAGCCGACCAGCGCCGCCACGCCGCCCGAATCCTCGATGTCCGCGAGGACTTCGAAGTCGCCGAAGGCATGATCCCCGGGGCCCTGCACATCCCCATGGGCCAATTGCAGGCGCGCCTGGGCGGGCTCGACCCGGCCGTCCCGGTCATCGCGGTCTGCCGCAGCGGCAACCGCAGCGCCGCGGTCGCCGACGCCCTCAACGGCGCCGGCTACACAGCGGACACCATGGCCGGCGGCATGACCGCCTGGACCCGCGCCGGACTTCCCACCACCTGACATTCCGGGGGATATCTCTAGTTGTTGTATACCCCCCCTGGTATCTAAAATTGGTCCCAGGATTTCATATCTTTCCCCTTCGAAGGAGCACCAGATGCTGCTTGAACGCATATACGACGAAGACCTGGCCCAGGCCAGCTACCTGATCGGCTGCCAGGCCAAGGGCGAGGCAATCGTGGTGGACGGCCGCCGGGACATCGCCGTCTACAGAGACCTTGCCGCCAAGAACGGCATGAAGATCGTGGCCGTCACCGAGACCCACATCCACGCCGACTACCTCTCCGGCACGCGCGAACTGGCCGCCGCCACCGGCGCGAAAATCTACGTGTCCGGCGAGGGCGGACCCGACTGGCAGTACGGGTTCGACGGCGAGCGGCTGCACGACGGCGACACCATCACCCTGGGCAACATCACCATCAAGGCAGTCCACACCCCCGGCCACACCCCGGAGCACCTGTCCTTCCTGGTCACCGACGGTGCGTTCAGCGACAAGCCCGGCTACCTGCTCTCCGGAGACTTCGTGTTCTCCGGCGATTTGGGCCGGCCGGACCTGCTGGACGAGGCCGCCGGCGGCATCGACACCCGCTTCGAGGGCGCCAAGCAGCTGTTCGCCAGCCTCCGCGACAAATTCCTTGCCCTGCCGGACTACGTCCAGGTCCACCCGGGCCACGGCGCCGGCAGCGCCTGCGGCAAGGCCCTGGGCGCCATCCCTTCCTCCACCGTGGGCTACGAACGCCTCTACGCCTGGTGGGGCCCCTACCTGGCCACCAACGACGAACAGGGCTTCATCAACGAACTGCTGGACGGCCAGCCAGACGCCCACGCCTACTTCGCCCGCATGAAGCGTGGGAACCGGGAAGGCCCCGCCGTCATGGGCGAACGCGCCCCGCTGCAGGAACTGGACACGGACGCCGTCGCCAAGGGCCTGGCCGGGGATACCCTGACCTTCATCGACACCCGCTCCAGCAGCGAAGTCCACCAGGGCACGGTGGTCCGGTCCCTGAACGTACCGGCCGGCAAGTCCGTTGCCAGCTACGGCGCCTGGGTGGTCAACCCGGAAACGGACACGAACCCGCTGGTGCTCCTGGCCAAAGACCAGGAACAGGCCCAGGACCTGTGGGACCATCTGGTCCGCGTGGGCATCGACAACGTGGCCGGCTACCTCACCGACATCAAGGGGTTGCCCACCTTCACGCCGAGCCTGATCCAGCCTGAGGAACTCGAGGGTTTCGAAGCGGCCATGGTCCTGGACGTCCGCAACAAGACCGAGCACAAGGCAGGACACATCCCCGGCTCCCACCAGCTCAGCGGCGGCCGCGTGATGTGGCACCTGGATGAGCTGCCCGCCGGCGGCACCATCGTGTCCTACTGCCAGTCCGGCGTGCGCAACTCCGTGGCCGCCAGCGCCCTGCGCCGTGCCGGGTACGACGTCGTCGAACTCGACGGCAGCTACGCCGCCTGGAACGCCTGGCGGAACAGCGTCCCCGCAGCCTGAGCAGGCAATTCCCCCAGACCGCCCGGGCAGGACCCCCTCTTGCCCGGGCCCGGCCCGGACGCGTCCCCCGCGCGTCCGGGCCACCTTCCGCCTCCCCAGAACGGAGCCACCAGAACGGAGCCACCATGCAGGGCACCACCTTCCGCAGCACCAGCGGATCCACCCCGGCGGTGCCGGGCCTGCGGCAGAACCTGGCCCAGTTCATGCTGCTGGTGGCCGTGAACGCACTGGTGGGCGGCACCTTGGGCCAGGAGCGCACCGTTCTTCCCCTGCTTGCCGCCCGGGAATTCCACCTCGACCTGTACACGGGCGCACTGACCTACATCCTCGCCTTCGGCCTGTCCAAGGCCGCCATGAACTATTTCGCCGGAACCCTCTCGGACCGGTACGGCCGGAAACCGGTCCTCATCGCCGGCTGGCTGGCCGCGGTCCCCGTCCCGCTGATGCTCATGCTCGCTCCGTCCTGGGGCTGGATCGTGGCGGCCAACGTGCTGCTGGGCGTCAGCCAGGGCCTCACCTGGTCCACCGCCGTGATCATGAAAATGGACCTCGTGGGTCCTAAGCAGCGCGGCCTGGCCATGGGCTTCAACGAGGCCGCGGGCTATCTCGGGGTCGCCGTGACGGCCCTGGCCACCGGCTACCTCGCCACCGCCTACGGCCTGCGCCCGGCCCCATTCCTGCTGGGAGCGGCGTACATCGCCCTGGGTCTGGGCCTCACGGTCCTGGCCGTCCGCGAAACCCACCACCATGCCCGGACCGAGGCCGCGCAGCATGCCACAGGACGGAATACCGCCCATGCCGGCCTCACCACCGGCCAGGTATTCACCCTCACCAGCTTCACGGACCGCTCACTCTCCGCGGCCAGCCAGGCCGGGCTGGTGAACAACCTCAACGACGGCCTGGCGTGGGGCCTCTTCCCTGTCCTGTTCGCCGGCGCCGGGCTTGGCCTGGGCCAGATCGGCATCCTGGCCGCCGCCTACCCGGCGGCCTGGGGCGCCGCCCAACTGGTGACCGGCGCCGCCTCGGACCGCTGGGGACGCAAGTGGTTCATCGCCGCGGGCATGCTGGTCCAAGCCGGCGCCCTGGCGGTCATTGCCTCCGCGCACGCCTTCGCACCATGGCTCGCCGCCGCCGTCGTGCTGGGCCTCGGTACCGCCATGGTCTACCCAACACTGCTGGCAGCCATCGGCGACGTCGCCCACCCGGGGTGGCGCGCCCGTTCAGTGGGCGTGTACCGGCTGTGGCGCGACGCCGGATTCGCCGTGGGTGCCCTGCTCTCCGGAGTGCTCGCGGACCTCTACGGCATCCCCGCGGCCATCGCCGCCGTCGCGGTGCTCACCGCACTCTCGGGCCTGGTGGTTGCGGCGCGGATGCGCGGGAACGACCACGCGGCGGGATAGCCCCTTTATCCGTGCCCGGCCAGGTACTCCACCAGGCCGCCCACCGTAGCCACCGCAGGGTAGTCGGCCTCCGGGATATCCACGCCCGTGGACTCGGCGATGACCTCCACCAGGCGGAGGAAATCCAGCGAGTCCAGTTCCAGGTCCTGGCGCAGCCTGGCGGTGCCGTCCAGGTCCGCGGGTTCGACGTCGGGCGCTACTTTGCCGATCGCCGCCTCCACGGCCAGGCGCGCATCCTCTTGGTTCACGGTTCCTCCTCGGTCACACGGGCCCGGCTCACAGGTCCTCCGGCGTTTGCAGGAGTTCGTCGATCCTGGTTAGGAAGCGGCCGCCGTGCAGCCCGTCGCTGACCCGGTGGTCCGCGGACAGGGTGGCGGTGGCGGCGTGCCGGATGCCGAGCATCCCGCTGTGCGCCCACGGCTGTTCGAGGACCTTGCCGAAACCCACCATGGCCACCTGCGGCGGATAGATCACGCCGTAGACGCTTTCGACGCCGAGGTCGCCAAGGTTGGTGACGGTGATGGTGGGGTCTGCCATCTCCGCGCGCTGCAGCCGGCCGGCCCTTGCCCTGCTGACCAGGCCGCGCAGCTGCTCCATGAGGTCGTCCAGCGTCAGGGTGTCTGCGTCGTGCACGGCCGGGGCAACGATCCCGCCGTGCCGCAGGGCCACCGCGACGCCCAGGTGCACGGCACTGCTCGGCTGGAACGCGCCCCTGGTGAAGAAGCCGTTCATGTCCGGCACCTCTTTCGCCGCGAGGGCGGTGGCCTTGAGCAGCAGGGCGGAGGGCACCAGGCGGGCGGTGACGGGCCGCTGCTGGTTGGCCGCCTGCATCCACGCCATGGCCGCCGCAAGATCCAGGGTGGTGGCGAGGTAGTAGTGCGGGATTTCCTTCTTGGACCGGGACATCAGCGCGCCGATTGCCTGCCGCAGGCTCTCCGCCTTGCTGCCAGCCGCAGCCCGATCCTGCCGGGGTGCTGCGGGCAGCGCCTTTTCCGGTGCGTTCCCAGGTGCCGTTGGCTGCGCGGGCGCCGGCGGGCGGGCTTCCGACGGCGGCGCTTCCGCCGGCTTGTCCGCGCCGGGTTCCCTGGCCGGCCGCCCCCGGGGCGGGACGGCGGCGAGCACGTCCTCCTCAGTGACGGCACCGCCCGGGCCCGTGCCCGTGACGGCCGGCAGGTCCACCCCTAGTTCCGCCGCCAGCCGCCGGGCCAGCGGCGAGGACCGCACGCGGTGCGCTTCGGGTGCTGTTGCCGGCTCCGGCGCCCGGGTGCCGGACGCCGCAGCGGCGCGTTCGACGTCGGCCCGGGTCACCTCTCCGCCGGCTCCGCTCCCGCTGAGGCGTCCGACGTCGACCCCCAGCGTGTGCGCCAGGTGCCGGACCGGCGGCGGAACCTTGGCGCCGGGTTCCGGGTGGCCGCCCGTGGCACCCGGGTGAGCGGGCGTTGCGTCTTTTGCTGTCAAAGGTGAGCGGGCGTCGGGGGAAATGCGGCCGGAAGTGAGCGGGGGTTGGGGCGCGGGTGGCGGCGGGAGTTCGGCGGGGGTGGCCGTGATCCGGGCGATGGGGGTCCCCACCTGCACGGTGTCACCGATGTCCACCAGGAACTCGGCGACCACGCCGTCCTCGAACGACTCGATGTCCATCACGGTCTTGTCCGTGTCCACGGCCGCCACGAGGTCCCCCTTGTGGACGTAGTCTCCCGGCTTGACCAGCCACTCCACCACCTTGCCGTGCTGCATGTCTGCGCCCAGGGACGGCATCCGGAATTCAGCCATGGGTCCCCACGGCCCTCCGGGCGGCCGCCATGACCCGCTCCACCGACGGCAGGGCTGCCTGTTCCAGGTGCTTGGCGTACGGGACGGGCACCTCCAGGCTGCACACCCGTTCCACCGGGGCGTCCAGGTCGAAGAAGGCCTGCTCGCAGATCCTGGCGGCAATCTCCGCCGAGAGGCTGCCGCTGCGCCAGCCCTCGTCCACCACCACGGCCCGGTGGGTCCGGGCCACGCTGTCCATGATGGTGGGCGCATCCAGCGGCCGGAGGGTCCGGAGGTCGATCACGTCGGCCTCGATGCCTTCGGCGGCCAGCAGGTCCGCGGCCTCCAGCACCATGGGCAGCGTGCCGCCGTAGGTGATAAGCGTCAGTCCGTTCCCGTGGCGCACCACCGCCGCCTTGTCGATGTCCACGGCGCCGGCGTCGTCGTCGAGCTCGCCGGCCATGTTGTACAGCGAGCCGTGCTCGAAGACCAGCACCGGGTCCGGGTCCTGCAGCGCGGTCCAGAGCATGCCCCGGGCGTCGGCCAAAGTGGCGGGGGCCAGGATGCGCAGCCCGGGAATGTGCGCGTACCAGCCTTCCAGGCTGTGCGAGTGCTGGGCACCGAGCTGCCGCCCGGCGCCGGTGGTCATCCGGATGACGATGGGCACGTTGAACTGGCCGCCGGACATGTGCAGCAACGTGGCGGCGTTGTTGATGATCTGGTCCAGCGCCAGCAGGCTGAAGTTCACTGTCATGATTTCGACGACGGGCCGCATCCCGCCCAGCGCCGCACCGATCCCCGCCCCGACGAACCCGGACTCGGACAGCGGCGTGTCACGGATCCGTTCGGGCCCGAACTCCTCCAGCAGCCCCAGGCTCACGGCGAAGCTGCCGCCGTACCTGCCCACGTCCTCGCCCATGAGGAACACCCGCTCGTCGCGCTGCATCGCGTCACGGAGGGCCGCCCGCATCGCTTCCCGGTACGTGGTTTTCATCCTGCCGCCCCTTCTTTCCCGGCGCCGCCGCCGGCGGTGGCAACGCCGCTGCCGGCCTCCGGCGGGTCGCTGTAAACAAACCGCATGAGTTCGGACACCGGTTCCGGCGTGCCGTTCTCGGCGAACCCGACCGCGGTGCTGATCTCGGCGTCCACGTCCGCCGCCAGCGCCGCCCAGGTCTCCTCCGGCAGCTGGCCCGCGGCCTGCATGGTTCCCTGCAACAGGCTGATCGGGTCCCGTTCCATCCAGCGGGACACCTCCGTTTTCTCCCGGTACAGCTCCGGATCGAACATGGAGTGGGCGCGGAAGCGGTAGGTGCGCAGTTCCAGGAAGTGCGGTCCGCCGCCGGACCGGACGGCATCCACCGCCCGCCGGGCAGCTTCCTCGACGGCGAGCACGTCCATCCCGTCCACGGCCCACGCGGAGATTTCGTACCCGGCGGCCTTGAGCGCGATGTCCGTCTGGGATTCGGAACGGCCCAGCGCGGTTCCCATGGCGTAGAGGTTGTTCTCGCAGCAGAACAGCACCGGGAGCTGCCACAGTGCGGCCAGGTTCATGCTTTCGTGGAACTCGCCTTCGGCCACGGCGCCTTCGCCGAAGAAGCAGGCGGTCACGCGCTGGCGCCCGGCCATCCGGTCCGCGAGCGCCAGGCCGACGGCAAGCGGCAGGCCACCGGCCACGATCGCGTTTCCGCCGTAGAAGCGCGCGTCGGCGTCGAAGAGGTGCATGGAACCGCCGCGGCCGCGGCAGCAGCCCTCGGCGTGGCCGTACATTTCGGCGAGGATGGCACCGGCGGAGACGCCGCGGAGCAGGGCGTGGCCGTGCTCCCGGTAGGTGGCCACCACCGCGTCGTCCGGTGCCAGCGTTTCCATCACCCCGGCGGCCACGGCCTCCTCGCCGATGTACACGTGCAGGAAACCGCGGATCTTGGCCGCGCTATACAGCTCAATGCATTTTTCTTCGAGCCGGCGGACCCGCAGCATCTGCCGCAACAGGTGCAGGGCGTGTTCCTGGTCGCGGATGGCCTGATTCCGCAGGGTGCTCATGGCTGCTCCTTGCCGAGGCCCGGCGCAGGTCCGGCCGGGGCCTCCAGGGTTGAGGTGTCGCCTTCGGGCAGTCCCAGCTCGCGGGCTTTCAGGAGCCGGCGCAGGATCTTTCCGCTCCGGGTCTTGGGCAGCGTGCTGGTGAAGTCGAGCAGCCGGGGTGCGACGGCGGCGCCCAGCCGTTTCCGGGCGAAGCCGATGATCTCCAGTTGCAGGTCCTGGCTGGGCTGGTTGCCCGGCTTGAGTTCCACGAAGGCCTTGACCACCTCGCCGGCCACGGGGTCGGGTACTCCGATCACCCCGGCTTCGGCCACCGCGGGGTGCTCCATCAGGCAGCTTTCCACCTCGAACGGGCCGATCAGGTGGCCTGAGGACTTGATGACGTCGTCGCCACGGCCGACGAACCAGAAGTAGCCGTCGGCGTCCCGTTTCGCCAGGTCGCCGGTGAGGTACCAGCCGCCGGCGAAGCACCGCCGGTACCGCTCCTCCTCGTTGAGGTAGCCACGGAACATGGATGGCCACCCGGGGCGCAGCGCCAGCTCACCCATGGTGTCCGGTTCCGTGACCAGGACCGCCTGGCCGTCGGTAATGACCGCTTTACCGTTGGCGTCCCGTGCCACGAGCGCAGCCTCGATGCCGGGGAGCGGACGGCCCATGGACCCGGGGCGGACGTCCATGGCGGGATAGTTGGCGATCATGATCCCGCCGGTCTCGGTCTGCCACCAGTTGTCGTGCACCGGCAGGCCCAGGACCTCCTGGCCCCACACCACCGCCTCGGGGTTCAGCGGCTCCCCCACGCTGGCGACGAAGCGCAGCGCCGAAAGGTCATGCCCGGCTGCCCGTTCGGCCCCGGCCTTCATGAGCATCCGCAGTGCCGTGGGGGCGGTGTACCAGACGCTGACGTGCTGGTCCGCAAGGATCCGGTACCAGCGGTCGGCGTCCAGCTCCTCCTCGTCCACGATGGCGGTGACGCCGTGCACCAGCGGCGCGATGATGCCGTAGGACATGCCGGTCACCCAGCCGGGATCGGCGGTGCACCAGTAGACGTCCTGCGGGTGCAGGTCCAGGGCGAAGCGGCCGGTGGCGTAATGGGCGGCCACGGCGCCATGGACGTGGATGGCGCCCTTGGGCGTGCCGGTGGTGCCGCTGGTGAAGTGCAGCAGGGCCATGTCCTCCGGCTGGGTGCCGGCGACCTCCCCGATCGGGTCCGCCCGGGACAGGAGTTCGGCCAGGTCAAGGGTCCCGGGTTCGGGGGTGCCGTCCGCGTCCGCCAGCAGGATGTGGCGGAGTTCGGGAAGGCTGTCCCGCACCGGTGCCACCTTCTTGCGGTACAAAGCCCTGGTGGTGACCAGGGCCCGTCCGGCGCCGAGGTGCAGCCGCTGCCTGACCGGTTCGGGGCCGAACGCGGAGAAGAGCGGGCAGAAGACGCTGCCGTTCTTGAAGGTTCCCAGCACCGCGGCATACAGCTCCGGGCTGCGGCCCAGGAGGGAGAAGACCCGCTCACCGCGCCCCACCCCCAGGGTCCGGAGCACTGCCGCGAACCTGCCGGACTGCTCCGCAAGGTCACCGTAGCCAAGGGACCGGGTGCCGCCGTCGGCACTGATGAAGCGCAGGGCTTCCTTGCCGCCGCGGCCTTCGGCCACGTGGCGGTCAACGGCCTCGTAGGCGATGTTCAGCCCCCGGCCCCCGGGCAGCCCGGCCAGTGCCTGCCGGGCTTGGTCCCAGCTGAAGTCGCGCCGGGCGGCGTCGTAGTCCGGCATGTTGGGCGGCACCGGGAAGGCAGCCACGTCCTTGATGATGGCGGGCCAGCGCGTGGAACCCTGGACGTCGGAGGCCGCGGTGCTCGGCTGGTCCATCATGCTCCTTTGGTTTGGCCTAGAACCCGCTGGGTTCGGTCTCGAGCTCAGGTTCGCCGGGCTGGTCCTCATGGTGCAGCGGGCGCAGCGCTTCAGTCCGTGGATGCCAGAACAACGCGTCGTAGCGGTCCCCCATCCGGGTGGGCACGTAGTTGCCCCATTCCCGCCGCGGGTTGTAAACAACACCTATGGCCCGGTGCCCGCGCCAGGCCGCCAGCCAGGGGCCGGTCCGGTCTGCCCCGAACACCAGCAGGGACCGTTCCCCCAGCACCTCGTTCAGCAGGTCCTCGTGACTGCCCGGCACAGCGGCCGGAACGTCCATCACCCGCTCCGGAGAGCCCCACGACTCGGCCGCCGTGACGGACCCTGAGTAGGACGCAAACCCCGCCAGCACCACCTGTCCCGCGTGGCGTTGGCGGAGCAACTGTCCGATGTTGACCATCCCGCCATGCGCCATATCCGTAGCCCGGGCGTCGCCCACATGCGTGTTGTGCGCCCACACCAGCCCCTTGGATGCGGGTCCGTGGTGGCGTGCGATGCGGTCGGCGGTGTCGCTCATGTGAAGGTCGCGGATATTCCAGGACTGCTGGTCGCCGCGCACCATGGTCCGGTAGTAATGCTCGGCGTTGGCCGCGACGACGGCGTTCTGGAATGCGTCAAAAGCGGCGGGATCGTCCTGCATCCGGCCAAGTGCGCGCCGCCGGACTTCAGCCAGCAATGCCACCACGTCCGCTTCGCAGGACTGCGGAACCAGGCGGTTCCCCACGGCGTAGCGCTGGGGATCCTCCCGGAAGGGAATGAAGCAATGCCAGGCCCGCAAGGCAGCCGGCAGGGCATCCGGGGCGTTGTTGTCCAGCCATGCGAAGATCTCCCGCAGGGAGTCCCACAGGGAGTAGACATCCAGGCCGTAGAAGCCCGTCCGCTGGTCTGCGGGGAGCCGGAGGTTCCACTCACGCAGCCACGTCAGGAAGTCGGCAACCTCATGGTTGGCCCACATCCAGGTGGGCCAGCGTTCAAAACCGGCCAGCAACCGCCGCGCATCGAGGTCCTGCCCGGATTCTCCCCTGACCCAACGGTTGATGCGCCAGCAGTCGGGCCAGTCGCCTTCCACGCCAACCCAGGTGAAGCCGTATTCTTCGATCAGCCGGCGGCTGAGAAGCGCCCGCCAGTGGTAGTACTCCTGGGTGCCGTGGGACGCCTCGCCCAGGCACACGAATCGGGCCGGAGCTGCGAGGCGGACCAACGGTTCAAGCCCGTCGGCGGTGGCCAGGGGGTGCGCGAGCCGGCGGATTTCTGCGGCCTCCGCCGCATGTTCCGGCTCGCGTTCCAGCGGCCGGCCTGCGTCGGCGGTCATTCCCTGGCCTCCGGTACGGTACGTCCCACCGGTGACGGCAGCAGGTAGTGGTGGAACCAGTCGGCAGCCAGGTTCGCGGCCAATGCCAGGGTTCCGGGCTCCTCGAACAGGTGGGTGGCCCCCGGGACGATCTCGAGCCGGGTGGGCGCCTGCATGCGTGCCATTGCCTGGCGGTTGAGTGCGAGGACCTGGGTGTCGGCACTTCCAACGATCAGGAGGGTGGGGGCCCTGACGGCGTCGAGCCGCGGACCGGCAAGGTCAGGCCGTCCGCCCCGGGACACGACGGCGGCAACTTCGGCGCCGGGCTCGGCAGCGGCCCACAGCGCTGCTCCGGCACCGGTGCTCGCGCCGAAGTAGCCGATCCGTCCGGCCGAGCCGTCATGCCGGACCTCCAGCCAGTGGGTGGCGGCTGAGAGGCGCCGGGCCAGGAGCGCGATATCGAAGACACTGGCACGGTTGACTTCCTCCTCGGGGGTCAGCAGGTCTAGGAGCAAGGTGCCCAGGCCCGCCCCGTGCAGGACGGAGGCCACGAAACGGTTGCGCGGGCTGTGCCGGCTGCTGCCGCTGCCGTGGGCGAAGATCACCGTGCCGTCGCACACGGCCGGCAGGTAGAGGCTGCCCCGCAGCACGGCCATCCCGTCCGGGATCTCGACCTCGTCCACCAGGCTTCCGTCGCTCCCTTCGACGCCGCCATGGGACGGCGGGGATGCGGCTGCATCCAGCAACTGCACCACCTCGCCATCCTCGGTGGGGGAAAAGTCGTGGTAGTAGTAGCCCACGGCCTGGAAGTCCTGGGGCGAGAGCAGGCAGACGACGTCGTCCGGTTCCTTGAGCTCCACGATGGCCCGGGCAGGGGCCACGGGCACGGCAAGGATGACTTTCGCGGCTCCCAGGTGCCGCGCCACCTGGCAGGCGGCCTTGGCAGTGGAGCCGGTGGCGATGCCGTCGTCCACGATCACCGCGGTGCGGCCGGTGAGGTCGAGCCTGGGGCGCCCCTGCCGGAACCGTGCCACCCTGCCCTCCAGCAGGGTGCGCTCCCGCCGTTCCACCTGCTGCAGGTCCTCCTGGGAGACGCGGGCCATGGAGATGGTGCGTGGATCCAAGACCCGGACGTTGCCTTCCCCGATGGCTCCCATGGCCACCTCAGGCTGGAACGGGACGCCCAGTTTCCGGACCACGATCACGTCCAGTGGCGCCTCGAGGGCCTTGGCGACCTCGAACGCCACGGGCACGCCGCCTCGGGGCAGGCCCAGCACCACCACGTTCTGTCCCCGGAGTCCGGTGAGCCGCTTGCCCAGCCGCCGCCCGGCGTCGGCCCTGTTCAGGAATGCAACCATCACGCTCACCCGCCATGTGGGAGTTCTTCCGCGGGGAGGATCGCCCCGGCCGCGGGGGTCCAGGACATCCGGAGGACGAAATGGGCCTCGGAACTGCTCCTGGCTATCATCGCCCCCGCGTCTCCCGCCAGATTCACGCCAAATTCGATTTCGATCTGTTCCGGGTACAGCTCCGCCATGGCCTCAAGTGCGGCGCGGGCCGCCGGTCGGACGCTGGCGAGTGCATCTTCCAGCCTCCTGCCGGTGTCCAGGATCCCCTGCTCGTTGCGCGCGGGGTGGTCCACCCCATAGCTGTTGTCGGCAGCCTCAACGAGCACGGTCCCGGATCCCACCTCATACCGCATCACTTCAGTCATGGCGGATGCTCCCCTGTCTAGTGCGAGATGCGCAGGTTGTGCTGGGCATCCGTGCTCGGCTTGATGGCCACCGCGGTGACCACCAGCGCCACTGCCCCCGCAATCCACGACGTCCACGCTGCGCCCGTCGCGCCCGTGTAGGACCCCAGCCACGGCGAGAGGATCAAGACTGCGGCAATGACAGCCTGGGCGTATTCCATGACCGGTGTTCCGGGCATGGCCAGGTTGATGATGCCGCTGACCACCAGGAGCCCGCCGAAGACGAGCATGAGGGTGGTGGACATGTTTTGCTGCTGCGTAAACAAGACCGCCACGGCGGTGAAGAGTCCAGCGGCAGCCGCTACATAGTCCTGCCACCGATACCACTTTTTCACTGATCTTTCCTTTCTGGTGTGGGCGGTACGCCAGTACGTCTCCGCCCTATGGGCCTCTGCTGCCCATGGTTCAAGTCAACGCCTGCGCTCATGCACCCAATAGGGCAGAAAGACCTGCCCAGGGGGTTGCGCGCCGACTACTCAGTGTTACTATCTACTAGTAGTCAGCAACACTAGGTACCAAGGGGATTCCATGGGCAAGCAAATGACCGAAATGCTCAAGGGCACGCTGGAGGGCATTGTCCTGGCGCTCCTGGCCGTCCAGCCGGCATACGGCTACGAAATCACCGCCCGGCTGCGTGAACAGGGCTTTTCGGACATCGCCGAGGGCACGGTCTACGCACTGCTGGTCCGCATCGAACAGCGCGGCCTGGTGGACGTCGCCAAAGTCCCCTCGGAAAAAGGACCTCCCCGGAAGGTCTATTCGCTGAACGCCTCCGGCAGCGGTTACCTGGACGAGTTCTGGACTTCCTGGAGCTTCCTCGCCGAACGTATCGAGCAGCTCCACCACACCAACCACCAGCAGGAAAAAGGAGAATGACCATGACGCAGGGATGGCTCGAAAAAGTCACCGGATCCTTCGACGACAAGAAGCGCTGGCGCCAATACAAGGCCCGCAAAGAACAGCTCCCCGGCAGCTACCGGACCACCATCGACGCTCTGGAACGCTACTTCACGTATGCGGGTGCCATCGTCAAAGGCGACATCCTCATGCAGATGCTCGAGGACCTGGCCGACCTCATCGAGGGGGCCGCAGCGGACGGAACCCCGATCCGCGACATCGTTGGCGATGACCCCGTGGAGTTTGCCGAAACCTTCATCAGCAACTACTCGGACGGCCAGTGGATCAACAAGGAGCGCAAGCGCCTCACCGACACCATCAACCAGGCCGCTTCCGGCGAAGCCTGAAAATCCCACACCGGAAGGACCAGCCGTGACCACAGACCAGGCCCTGCAACCCGCCATCCGGGTCCAGGGCATCGAAAAGTCGTTCAAGGACCTGCACGTGCTGCGGGGCGTCGACTTTGACGTGACGCCGGGAAGCATCTTTGCGCTGCTGGGATCCAACGGCGCCGGAAAAACCACGCTGGTGAAGATCCTGTCCACCCTGCTGAAGCCGGATGCCGGCACGGCCACGGTGAACGGTTTCGACACCGGCACGGACCCCGCGCACGTACGGGAATCCATCAGCCTGACCGGCCAGTTCACAGCTGTGGACGACGTCCTCACGGGCCGGGAAAACCTGGTGCTGGTGGCCCGGCTGCGCCACCTGGCCAGCCCGGACGCGGTTGCCGGCGCCCTGCTGGACCGGTTCGACCTGGCCGAGGCCGCACACCGCAGGGCAGGCACCTACTCCGGCGGGATGCGGCGGCGCCTGGACATCGCCATGAGCCTGATCGGAAACCCCAGTGTCCTCTTCCTCGACGAACCCACCACCGGGCTGGATCCGCAGGCACGCAACGAGGTATGGCGGACCATCCGGCAACTTGCGGGCCAAGGCACCACCGTGCTGCTCACCACCCAGTACCTCGATGAGGCGGAACAACTCGCGGACCGCATCGCCATCCTGCACCAAGGCATCATCATCCAAAACGGGACGCTGGCCGAACTCAAGCAACTCCTGCCTGCCGCCACGGTGGAATACGTGGAGAAACAGCCTTCGCTCGAGGACGTCTTCCTGGCCCTGGTGGGTACCGCCCCGGACAACCGTCACAGCGGCGCCTCGGCGCAAGGAAAGGACCACCGATGAGCACCCACGCCTTGCGGGATACCGGCGTTCTGACCGGCCGCTCGCTGCGGCACATCCTGCGCAGCCCGGACACCATCATCACCACCGCGGTGACGCCCGTGGCCATGATGCTGCTGTTCGTCTACGTGTTCGGCGGCGCCATCACCACCGGCTCAGGAGGCTCCTATGTGAACTACCTCCTGCCCGGCATCCTCCTGATCACCGTCGCCTCGGGCGTGGCCTACACCGCCTACCGGCTGTTCCTGGACGTCAAGGGCGGGATCGTCGAACGGCTCGGATCCATGCCGATCGCCAGGCCCAGCATCCTGTGGGCCCATGTCCTCACGTCGCTGGCCGCCAACCTCGCGGCGATCGCCATCGTGATCGGCGTTGCGGTCCTCATGGGGTTCCGCAGCGGCGCATCCTTGGCAGCGTGGCTCGCCGTCGCCGGAATCCTGGTCCTGTTCACCCTGGCCCTGACCTGGCTGGCGGTCGTTGCCGGCCTGACCGCCAAGACGGTGGATGGCGCCAGCGGCATGAGTTACCCGCTGATTTTCCTGCCGTTCATCAGTTCGGCGTTCGTTCCCACGGCCACCATGCCCGGCCCGGTCGCCTGGTTTGCCGAGAACCAGCCGGTGACTCCGATCGTGGACACCCTCCGTGCGCTGCTCGCGCAGGAACCCGTGGGGACCGGAATCTGGACGGCGCTTGCCTGGCTGGCCGGGATCCTCGCCGTGGCGTACGCGGCGGCTGCAGCCATTTACCGCCGGAAAGTGGGCTGAGGACGCAACCCGGACAGATTCACTGCGAACTCACAGGAAGTGCCCGTGCAAATCCGGGCCGCGGTATGCAAGAGTGTCCGCAACGCTGGGGAGCCGATACCTGCCGGCCGGGCTGCCACGCAGCCCGGCCGGCAGGCCCGCAGCGACGAACAAGTGAGGCCGGGCGTGAAAAACAGCACTGAGCGCCACACCGGGGCGGCCCGACGCCGGGCCCCCGGCCTGCTCCTGCTTCCGGCCCTCCTGCTGCCCACCTTGGCGGCATGCACTCCGAATGGCCCCGCGCCCACGCCTGCCCCGTCTGTGTCCAGCAGCACGGCAGGCACCCCGGCACCCAGGCCCAGCGCCACCAAGGACCCTGCAAGCCACATCCAAACGCCCGGCCACGTGTTCGTCATCAACTTGGAAAACAAAGGATACGACTCCGCATGGGGTGACCATTCCCCCGCGCCCTACCTCTCCGGAACGCTCCGCAAGAAGGGCGTCCTGCTCAAGAACTACTACGGCATCGCCCACAATTCACTGCCCAACTACCTGGCCCAGATATCAGGCCAGCGGCCCAACGACAGCACCATGGCCGACTGCCACACCTACACCGAGTTCAACGCCACCGGCACCGACTCGGAAGGCACCCTTCAAGGCGACGGCTGCGTCTACCCCCAGGACACCCAAACCCTGGCCGGGCAACTGGCCGCCCAGGGCAAGACGTGGAAGGGCTACATGGAGGACATGCAGGAGCCATGCGAACACCCGCCGCTGGGCGAGCCTGACAACCACATCAAGGCCAGCCCGGAGAGCCAGTACTCCACGCACCACAACCCCTTTATGTACTTCCGCTCCATCACCTCCTCACCGGACTGTGCCAGGAACGTGGTCAACTTCGCAGCGCTCGCGGGCGACCTGAAGTCCGTGGACACCACGCCCACCCTGTCCTACATCACACCCAACCTGTGCCACGACGGCCATGACGCCACGTGTGCCGACGGCACCACCGGCGGCCTGGAAGCGGTGGACGGATGGTTGAAGGAGCAGGTGCCGGCCATCCTGTCCTCACCGGCCTACAAGCAGGACGGGATGCTGGTGATCACCTTCGACGAGGCCGAGGGCGACTCGTCCGGTCCGCCTGAATCAGACACGGCAAGCCCGGCCGGCGGCGCCGCGGGGGGCAAGGTGGGCGCGCTGGTGCTCTCGCCGTTCAGCAACGCGGGCACGTCCTCGGACCGGGCCTACAACCACTACAGCCTGCTGGCCAGCATCGAGGACTTCTTCTTCCTCCCCCGGCTGGGGCTGGCCGGCGATCCCGGGGTCGCCACCTTTGGCGACGACGTATTCCGGAAGGAGTCCTAGGTGAAGCTTCCATGGAACGGCCGACGCCGGACAGTCCTGGCAGGCCTCGTTGCGCTGGCGGTCCTGGTGGTTCTCGCCGTCGTCCTTCCCAACGCGTTGCGCGCCGGCCCGCTGGCACCCACCACGCCCTCCTCCGCCCCGGCCCAGGATGCGGGCGCGGGCGCTGCCGCCGGCCAGGGCGCCTCTGCGGACGCCGGGATCTCCAAGATCAAGCACGTGGTGATCATCACCCAGGAAAACAGGTCCTTCGACAGCTACTTCGGGACCTACCCCGGCGCAGACGGCATCCCCATGAAGGACGGAAAGCCCGCCGTGTGCCTCCCGGATCCGGCAAATGGCGGCTGCATCGCCCCCTTCTACAACTCCGCGGACAGCAACGCCGGCGGTCCGCACAGCCACGCCGACGCCACCGGGGACATCAACGGCGGCGCCATGGACGGGTTCGTAGCCCAGGCGGAGAAGGGGCTCTCCGGCTGCAGCGCCGCCAGCACCAAGTGCACGTACAGCACCACCATGCCCACCGACGTGATGGGCTACCACGACGGGCGGGACCTGCCCAACTACTGGGCCTACGCGCAGAATTTCACCCTCGAGGACCACCTGTTCGCCTCGGCGGCGTCCTGGAGCCTGCCCGCCCACCTCTACCTGGTCTCGGAATGGTCGGCGAAATGCACCAAAGCCGGGGACCCGTCGTCGTGCGTGAACGCCCTGCAGGACCCGGACCCCGAACCCGAGCCGCAAATCATCAAGGACACCCTGATCGGCAAATGCCAGGCCGGCATGGACCTGGACCCCTGCCGTGAGGCCCTGGAAGCGGCGGGGATCGATCCGGGCCTCGCTGCCCAGATCGACCAGCTGATCGGAACCAGCTGCCAGCCCACCGATTCCTACGCCGTCTGCCAGGCAGCCGTGGACGCCGCCCCGGTGTCCGATGACCTGAAGAAGAAGCTCACCGACGCCGCCAAGAAACTGGAACTGCCCGACTACGCCTGGACGGACCTGACCTTCCTGCTCCACAAGCACCAGGTGTCCTGGGCCTACTACGTCTTCAACGGCACCGAACCGGACTGCCGGAACGACGCCGCCACCTGCGACCCCGTCAAGCAGGACGCCAAGACCCCCGGCCTGTGGAACCCGCTGCTGTACTTCGACACCGTCAAGGAAGACGGCGAGCAAGGCAACATCAAACCCCTCAGCGGGTTCTACGACGCCGCCCGGCAGGGCACCCTGCCGGCGGTCACCTGGGTGGCACCCACCGACAAGGTCAGCGAACACGCCCCCGCCAAGATCAGCACCGGGCAGGCCTACGTGGCCGGCCTGATTAACGCGGTGATGAGCGGTCCGGACTGGGACAGCACCGCCATCTTCCTCACCTGGGACGACTGGGGCGGGTTCTACGACCACGAAAACCCGCCGGTGGTGGACAACAACGGCTACGGCCTGCGCGTGCCCGGCCTGGTGATCAGCCCGTACGCCCGGAAGGGCTACATCGACCACCAGGTGCTGAGCCACGACGCCTACTTCAAATTCATTGAGGACGACTTCCTGGGCGGCGAACGGATCGATCCTGCCACGGACGGACGGCCCGACGCACGGCCCGACGTCCGTGAAAACAACCCGCAGCTGGGCGACCTCGCCAGGTCCTTCGACTTCACCCAGGCCCCGCTGCCGCCCCTGATCCTGCCGAATGCCACCACCTACTGACGCCCGGCGTTTCCGGGCCGGTTAGGGGATGCAAACCTTTGTGGTAAACGGAACCGGGCGGTGGTTAACTGCCAGCATGTCTGAAACCGTGAAGCTCAGCCACAACGAACCCCACGACAGCAGCGTGGCCGCCCGCCTGAACTGGCTGCGGGCCGGTGTCCTGGGCGCCAACGACGGCATCGTCTCCGTCGCGGCAACCGTAGTGGGCGTCGCGGGCGTGACCAACGACCTCGCCCCGATCCTGGTGGCGGGAACGGCCGCCGTGGTGGGCGGCGCCGTGTCCATGGCCCTGGGCGAATACGTGTCCGTCAGCAGCCAGAGCGACAGCCAGCGGGCATTGATCGAAAAGGAACGCCAGGAGCTCCGGGACGATCCCGACGGCGAGCTGGCCGAGCTCGCGGAGATCTACCAGGCCAAGGGGCTCAGCGAAGCCACGGCCCGGACCGTCGCCGAGGAGCTCACGGCGAAGGACGCGTTGAAGGCGCACCTGTCCGCCGAACTGAACATCGACGAGGAGGAGGTGGTAAGCCCCTGGCATGCCGCGTTCGCCTCCGCGATCGCCTTCACGGTGGGCGCCGTACTGCCGATGCTGGCCATCATTTTCCCGCCGGAGCAGGCGCGCATCCCGGTCACGTTCGTCGCCGTGATCCTGGCGCTCGCCCTGACCGGCACCGTCAGCGCCAGGATCGGCGGAAGCTCCAAGCGCAAGGCAACCCTGCGGCTGGTGGTGGGCGGCGCACTCGCCATGGCCTTCACGTTTGCGGTGGGCAGCCTCCTGGGCACCACGGGCATCGCCTAGCGGGCCGCCGGGGTACCGGCGGGACCTTCGAGGCTAATTACGTCACGCCATGTTTGCGTAATTGATGTGAACCTCGTCACTTAAAGCGCTTTCCGGCTTGGAGCTTAGGTTTGCCTACCCTACAGTTTTTGAACATAGGCACCGCCTCCCGGTGCCCGTAAAGACTTAGGTTCACGCAGACTTTTCCCCACGAAAGCAGCCTCAATGAAGATCCGCAACAGCGCGCTGGCAGGCATCGCACTCGCCGCCACCGCAGCTCTCGGCCTGACCGCCTGCGGCGGTGGCACGCCCGCCGGTGACAGCTCCGCTTCCAACGGCGCCCCCTCCGGCGAGATCACTGTCTACAACGCCCAGCACGAGAGCCTGACCAAGGAATGGGTGGACGCCTTCACGGCGGAAACCGGCATCAAGGTGACCCTCCGCCAGGGCGACGACACCGAAATGTCCAACCAGATCATCCAGGAAGGCCAGGCGTCCCCCGCGGACGTGTTCCTCACCGAAAACTCCCCCGCCATGACGCAGGTGGAGAACGCCGGCCTGTTCGCCGACGTCAACAAGGACACCCTGGCCCAGGTTCCCGCCGAGTTCGCGCCGTCCACCGGCAAGTGGACGGGCATCGCCGCCCGCTCCACCGTCCTGGTGTACAACAAGACCAAGCTCACCGAGGACCAGCTGCCCAAGTCCATGCTGGACCTGGCCAAGCCGGAGTGGAAGGGCCGCTGGGCCGCTTCGCCCACCGGCGCCGACTTCCAGGCCATCGTCTCCGCGCTGCTGGAACTCAAGGGTGAAGGCGCCACCGAAGACTGGCTCAAGGCCATGAAGGACAACTCCAAGGCCTACAAGGGGAACAGCACGGCCATGAAGGCGGTCAACGCCGGCGAAGTGGACGCCGCGCTGATCTACCACTACTACTACTATGGCGACCAGGCCAAGACCGGCGAGAACTCCAGCAACGTCACGCCGTACTACTTCAAGAACGAGGACCCGGGCGCGTTCCTTTCCGTCTCCGGCGGCGGCGTGCTCAAGTCCTCCAAGAATGCCGCAGCTGCGCAGGCGTTCCTGAAGTTCATCACCGGCAAGAAGGGACAGGAAGTCCTGAAGAACGGAACGTCGTTCGAATACGCCATTGGCTCCGACGTGCCCGCCAACGACAAACTGGTGCCCATCAAGGACCTGCAGGCGCCCAAGGTTGACGCCGCTAAGCTCAACTCCCAGAAGGTCAGCGATCTGATGACCCAGGCCGGACTCCTCTAATTCCGTGACCACCGATCTATCGGCTCCCGCCAGGCGGGGCACGACGACGGCGGGCCGGGGCAACAGCCCCCGCCCGCCTTTCGGCGTTTCCGCGGTGTCCATCCTGGCGGTGCTGATCGCCCTCTTCTCCCTCGTCCCGCTGGGATACGTGGTCTACATGACGGTGGCAACCGGGTGGGACACCGCCGTCGCCCTCATCCTGCGCCCCCGGGTGGGCGAACTGCTGGCCAACACCCTGCTCCTGATGGCCGCCACCGTCCCGCTGTGCCTGCTGCTTGGCGTGGCGGGGGCATGGCTGGTGGAACGGACCAACCTCCGCGGCCGGCGGATCTGGGCTGTCCTGCTGGCCGCTCCCCTGGCCATCCCGGCATTCGTGAACAGCTACGCCTGGGTTTCGGCCATCCCCTCGCTCGGCGGCCTGGGCTCAGGAATCCTGATCTCCACCCTGTCCTACTTCCCGCTGGTGTACATCCCGGCGGCCGCCACGCTGAGCCGGCTGGACCCTGCCATCGAGCAGTCCGCCGCCGCACTGGGACTGGGCGCCTGGCGGGCCTTCTTCCGGGTGGTGCTTCCCCAGCTGCGGATCGCCCTGACGGGCGGCGGCCTCCTGGTAGGGCTGCACCTGCTCGCCGAATACGGCGCCTTCGCCATGATCCGGTTCGATACCTTCACCACCGCGATCATGACCCAATACCGTTCCACCTTCAACGGGGCCGCGGGCAACATGCTGGCCAGCGTGCTGGTGTTCTTCTGCCTGCTGCTGCTGATGGCCGAAGTCCGCAGCCGCGGCACCGCCCGGTACGCGAGGATCGGCTCAGGGGCGCAGGCACGGGCACTCCGCCTCCCGCTGCACGCCTACCAGATCCCGTCCCAGGCCTTCCTGCTGGCGCTGACGGCACTGGCGTTCGGCCTCCCGCTGTACTACGTACTGAAATGGATCGTGGCCGGCGGCGCGGACGTCTGGACCGCCGCCGAATTCCTCCCCGCCCTGCTGGCCACGTTCGGATACGGCCTGGCCGGCGCTGCCGCCACCATCGTGGTCGCGTTCCCCATGGCGTACCTCGCGGTCCGCAGGCCCGGCTGGTTCAGCAAGTCACTGGAACTGTCCAACTACGTCACCAGCTCGATGCCCGGCATCGTGGTGGCCCTGGCGTTCGTCACCGTCAGCATCCGCGTGATGCCGGGCATCTACCAAACAGCCGGCGTCCTGGTGGCGGCGTACGTCCTGCTGTTCCTGCCCCGGGCCCTGGTGAACCTCCGGGCCGGGCTGGCGCAGGCTCCCAAGGAGCTTGACGAGGCCGCGCAGGCGCTGGGCAAGCCGCCGCTGCTGGCCTTCATCCGCGTCACACTGCGGCTGACCGCCCCGGCCGCTGCCGGCGGCGCGGCCCTGGTTTTCCTGGCCATCGCCAACGAGCTCACCGCCACCTTGCTGCTGTCCCCCAACGGCACCAAGACCCTGGCCACCGAGTTCTGGAGCAAGAGCAGCGAAATCGACTACGCCGGAGCCGCGCCCTATGCCCTGCTGATGATCCTGCTTTCCGCCCCCATGACCTACCTCCTCTTCCAACAGTCCAAGAAAGTAGCCGGACAGTGACAGCACCATCCACCCGTCGGCTGCCCGAACCACGGGTCTCCCCCTCCGTGGCGGCAACCACCAACAGCCACCTCCAGATCACGGACGTCACCAAGAACTTCGGATCCCAGGCGGTCCTGAGGGGCGTCAACCTGTCCGTGGCCAAGGGCGGGACCACCGCCATCGTGGGTCCGTCCGGCTCCGGCAAGACCACGCTGCTGCGCCTCATCGCCGGTTTTGAGCACCCGGACACCGGCACCATCTCGCTCAATGGCACCACCGTGGCCGGCGACGGCGCGTGGCTCCCGGCGCACAAACGCCAGATCGGCTACGTAGCCCAGGACGGCGCGCTCTTCCCGCACCTGACCGTGGGCCAGAACGTTGCCTTTGGCCTGGATCCGGCCAAGCTGGAGGGCGGCCGGCGGGCTGTCGCGGCCCGGGTGGCGGAACTCCTGGACATGGTGTCCCTGGATCCGGCCATGGCCAAGCGCCGCCCGCACCAGCTCTCCGGCGGCCAGCAGCAGCGCGTGGCCCTGGCCCGCGCCCTGGCACGGGAACCGGAACTGATGCTCCTGGATGAGCCCTTCTCAGCCCTGGATGCGGGCCTCCGCGTGGCCACCCGCCGCGCCGTGGCCAAGGTCCTGGCAGAGGCCGGGGTTACCACCATCCTGGTCACCCACGACCAGGCCGAAGCGTTGTCCTTCGCCGACCAGGTGGCGGTCATGCGCGGCGGCAAGCTGGCCCAGATCGGCAACCCCTTCGTCGTCTACACCCGTCCCGCCGACCGGGCCACCGCCGAGTTCCTGGGCGATGCCGTCATCCTGGATGCCTGGCTCGAAGGGTCGCTGGCCACCTGCTCGCTGGGCGGCATTCCGGTGCGCCGGCCGCCGGCGCAGGGCAAGGTCCAGTTGATGCTGCGGCCCGAGCAGATCCGCATCGCCGAGGACGGCCCCATCCGCGGCGTGGTGGTGGACACTGACTACTTCGGCCCCGAAACCACGGTGCGGCTCAAGCTCAACGTGCCGCAAGAGGTGGCGGAGCACGCGGACCACCGGTACCCCGGCGGCGGCGAAGTGATCACCATCCGGCATTGGAACGCCTCGATTGCCCGTCCCGGGATGGAACTGTGCCTCCGGGTGGTCGGCGAAGCAGTCGCGTTCCCGATGGAGGACTGAGCTCCGGCCCCGGCCGCGCTCGGCGGCGTATCCGAAGCTTGTCCGCGCATCTGAAGCTAGGGGGCACAGATGGACGAACAAGCTTCTGACCGGTGCGCCCGCCACTGCTGACACAGAAAAAACACCGGGCCGAAACACTCCGGCAACCTCTTCACGGCAAGCTGTGCGTACGGGGATACAACAGCAGGAGGCAGCCCTCATGGAGGCACAAGGAATACGTACCGCCCAGCTCCGCATCGGGGACCAGATCGAAGCCTGGCACCGGGGCAAGCTTTTCCACAGCGGCCGGGTGACCGACGTCGTCCCGGCCCTTGAACTCTTCTGGATCCTGGATTCCAGGACCGGTGCGCGGAAGCTGCTGGACCCGGAGGCCCTGGAGATCCGGCACGTGGAGGTCACGGCCGTTCCACCGGCCGCCCAAGCGAAGCCGCTCGCGACGGCGTGAGCGGGGTTCCGGCCGGGCAGCCGGCAGGACCAGCGGCTTAAGTCCGTTCCTGGTAGACGTCCGGGATGCCGTCGTGGTCCGAATCCACTTTCTCGAGCTCTTCGGCGAGCCGGTACTGGCGGTTCCGGGTTCGCAGCACCACCGTCGCCAGCAGCGCGGCGATCAATGATGCGGCCAGGATGCCCACCTTGGCATGGTCATCATGCAGGCTGCCGTTGCCGAAGCTGAGCTCCGCCACGAGCAGGGACACGGTGAAACCGATGCCTGCCAGCAGCGCCACGCCGAACACGTCGATCCACGTGAATGAGCTGTCCAGGCTGGCCCTGGTGGCTTTGGTCAGCACCCAGGTGGTGGCAAGGATTCCCACCGGCTTGCCCAGGACCAGGCCCAGGATGATGCCCAGCGCCACCGGGTCCGACAACGCCGAAGCCAGGCCTTCCCATCCGCCGACCAGCACGCCTGCGGAGAAGAACGCAAAGATCGGGACCGCCACGCCCGCGGAAATGGGCCGGAACCGGTGTTCGAAGATCTCGGCGAGCCCCGGGCCCGCTTCCGGACCGCCGGAGGCCTGTGACCTGATCACCGGCACCGCGAAGCCCAACAGCACACCGGCCACAGTGGCATGGATACCCGAAGCATGCACCAGCGCCCACGTCAGTACCCCCAGCGGCAGCAGGATCAACCAGGCCGCGGCGGCATGGCGGCCGAAGAACCGGCGGTACTTTTGCGCGAGGAACGCATAGGCCGCCAGCGGAACGAGCGCCAGGAGCAGCGGGGTGGGCTGGATGTCGCTGGAGTAGAAGAACGCAATGATGGTGATGGCAATCAGGTCATCCACCACGGCCAGCGTCAGCAGGAAGATCCGCAGCGCGCTGGGCAGGTGGGAGCCGATGATGGCCAGGACGGCCACCGCAAAGGCGATGTCGGTTGCCGTGGGGATGGCCCAGCCGCGCAGGGTTTCCGGGCTGGCGAGGTTGACGACGGCGTAAATCACCGCCGGGACGGCCACACCGCCCACGGCGGCGGCCACGGGGACGATCGATTTGCTGATCTGCCGCAGGTCGCCGGCCACGAATTCCCGTTTGAGTTCCAGGCCCACCAGGAAGAAGAAAATGGCCAACAGGCCGTCAGCCGCCCAGGCACCCAGGCTCAGCTCCAGGTGCCACGGCGCGTAGCCCACCGTGAAGTCGCGGAGGGCAAAGTAGCTCTCCGATGCCGGGGAATTGGCCCAGACGAGGGCGATGACCGCCGCGATGACGAGGAGGGCTCCGCCGACCGTTTCCTTGCGGAGGATTTCACCGATCCGGAGGGCCTCGGCGTAGCTGCCGCGGGAGAAGACGGTGGAGCCGAAAAACGTGTTCCGGCTGGGCGGGGGCGGTGTTGGTGCAGGCGGGGTGGAGGTCATGGAGGCATCCTTATTTCCGGGTTCGACAAAGCCATGCCGACCAGACTTCCCGGCGCACCTGGGTCCATTCTACCGGGCGGGAGGGTCAGCCTGCGCGGCGTCCCCCGGTGTCCCGGCTCCGCCCGTGCAGTTGGATGGCCCGAACGGCGCGGTCCAGGTAGGTCCGCCCGTCAACGGAATTGGCCAGCTGCACCAGTTCGGCGGCCACCACCACGAGCTTGACGTTCCGGTGGCTGCTGGTGGCCACGAGCAACTGGAAGGCCTCGTCCGAGCCGAGCTTCAGCAGGCCCATGAGGATGCCGCGAGCCTGGTCGATCACCGTGCGGGTGGAGGTGGCGCCGGCAACGGCATCCCGCGCAGTCTGTTCGGTCTCGCGCTGCAGGGTCCGGGTGAGGTCCACCATCACGCCTTCGAGCGCCACCACTGATCCGTCGTCGCCGAGGATCGCCTCACCGGAGGTCATGACCCGGCGCGTGTGGCCTTTGGCGTCAATAATGCGGTGGTACATGCAGAAGAAGCCGCCGGTCTCCGCCACCCTGGCGGTGATTTCCTCGCATTGTCCGCGGTCATCGGGATGCTTGTGCGCAAAGACGAGTTCGAGGGTGGGCACCACCTCCCCGCGCTGGTAGCCGTGCAGCTGGTACATGCCATTGGACCAATGGAACGCCGGCCCGGCCAGGTCCACGCGGAACACCCCGGCGTCGCACTGGTCGTCGCCGAGGGCGCTGGAGTAGGTGTACAAGTCGCTCAGCTCGGTCACGAGGCCCACTTCCCAGGTATTGGCCAGCCCCCAGCGGGCCGGCACCGTACTCGCTCCTCCCAGTATGGGCGAATGGAGCAGCGGAAAGTAGTGCGGGAGGTCCTATGGAACTCCCGCAGGAAATGGGCTAAAGACTTGAACGCACATACCCCTAGGGGGTATATTCAAGCTGTTGTCAGTGACGTGGTTTGTCCCGGCCGGTGCCTGCACCGGCCTTACAGCCGGTCAACCCCAGCGCCCCATGATCGTCTATGGAATGGAACTGACATGAGCCACGGGAACCACTCCCACCACCCGGCGGCGGCCGGCCCCCTCACGCACGCTCCGGCGGCCCCCACCGGGCACCCTCACCACGGCGGCCACGAGCATGACGATGACCACGCCGTGCACACCCACGGGCAGCACGCCGGCCACAGCACCGCCATGTTCAAGAACCGGTTCTGGCTGACGCTCGCCCTGTCCGTGCCGGTGGTCTACTTCAGCCCCATGATGGGTCACCTGCTGGGCTACATGCCGCCCGAGTTTCCCGGCGCCGCCTGGATTCCGCCGGTCCTGGGCACCGTGATCTTCCTGTATGGCGGCCAGCCGTTCCTCAAGGGCGGCCTCCAGGAACTCAAGGACCGCACGCCCGGGATGATGCTGCTGATCGCCATGGCCATCACCGTGGCTTTTGCGGCCTCCTGGGTCACCAGCCTGGGGATCGGCGGCTTCGACCTGGATTTCTGGTGGGAGCTGGCGCTCCTGGTGGCCATCATGCTGCTGGGCCACCGGATCGAAATGCGCGCCCTCGGATCCGCCCAGGGCGCCCTTGACGCCCTCGCGGCGCTGCTCCCGGACGAAGCCGAGCGCATCACGGAGGGCGGCACGGAAATTGTCCCCGTTGCCGATCTGGCCCCCGGCGATCTCGTCCTGGTCCGCCCCGGCGCCCGCATGCCGGCGGACGGGACCGTGGTGGACGGCCAGGCGGAGTTCGACGAGTCCATGATCACCGGCGAATCCAAAACCGTCCCACGCGGCACCGGCGATCCGGTGGTGGCCGGAACCGTGGCAACGGACAGCAGCGTCCGGGTCCGGGTCACGGCAGTGGGCGACCAGACCGCCCTGGCCGGAATCCAGCGGCTGGTGGAAGAGGCCCAGGCCTCATCCTCGCGCGCGCAAGCCCTCGCGGACCGCGCGGCGGCGTTCCTGTTCTACTTCGCCGCCGGAGCCGGCGTGCTGACCTTCATCGGCGGGACGCTGCTGGGAAGCGTCCCCGACGCCGTTACCCGTACCGTCACTGTCCTGGTGATCGCCTGCCCGCACGCGTTGGGGCTGGCCATCCCGCTGGTCATCGCCATTTCCACCGAACAGGCCGCCCGGGCAGGGGTGCTCATCAAGAACCGGATGGCACTGGAGCGCATGCGCACCGTCGACGTCGTCCTGTTCGACAAGACCGGCACCCTGACCACCGGCGAACCTGAACTGAAGGACATCGCCGCCGCCGAAGGTGCCGAGGCCGATGCCGTGCTCGCCCTGGCCGCCGCCGTTGAATCCGACAGCGAGCACCCCGTGGCGCGTGCCATCGTCCGGGCCGCCGGAGCCCGGAACCTGGCACTCCCGGCAGCCACGGGCTTCACCGCCCTAGCGGGCCGGGGCGTCCGGGCCGTCGTGGACGGCCGCACTGTGCACGTGGGCGGACCCGCGCTCCTGCGCGAGCTCGGCGTCGTCGAGCCCGAGGCCCTGGCCGTCCGGACGCGGGCATGGATGGAACGCGGCGCCGCAGTCCTGCACGTGGTGGACGGCGACGGCACCATCCTGGGCGCCGTGAGCATGGAAGACGCCGTGCGGGCCGAATCGCGGCAGGCCGTGTCAGCCCTCCAGCGCCGCGGTATCAAGGTGGCCATGGTCACCGGGGACGCGCGCCAGGTGGCGCAGGCCGTGGCCGCGGACCTGGGCATTGACGAGGTATTCGCCGAGGTCCTTCCCGCGGACAAGGACAAGAAAGTTGCCGAACTGCAGGCCCGTGGCTTGAAGGTGGCCATGGTGGGCGACGGCGTCAACGACTCCCCGGCCCTTGCCCGCGCCGAGGTGGGCATCGCCATTGGCGCCGGGACCGACGTGGCCATGGAATCCGCAGGCGTGGTGCTGGCAGGAAACGATCCGCGGGCGGTGCTGTCCATGGTGGACCTCTCCCGGGCGAGCTACCGGAAGATGTGGCAGAACCTGGTGTGGGCGGCGGGCTACAACATCCTGTCCGTGCCGCTGGCCGCAGGCGTCCTGGCCTTTGCCGGCGTAGTGCTCTCACCGGCGGCAGGGGCGGTGCTGATGTCTGCCTCCACCGTTGTGGTGGCCTTGAACGCCCAGCTCCTCCGGCGCCTGAAGCTGAACCCGTCGGAGGTGCAGTGAACCGGGCACTGCACCAGGCCCTGCTGCTGGCCGGCACCCTGGCCGTTATCGCGGGCCTGCTCGGCATGCACGTACTGACCGCGGGCCACGCCTCACACGGGCTCGTTGCGCAGGGCGTCGCTTCGCACAGCGCAGCCTCCCATACGGCGCCCGCAGGGCACACCGCCGTCGTGCATTCCACGGTTGGGGACCAGCCGGGCCATACCGGCCACGCGGTCGCAGCGGCTTCCATGGACGCGCCGGCTCTGGCGCCGTCCACGTGCGGCACCTCCTGCCCGGGAGCGCAGGAATCGGGGGCACCGTGCATCCCAACCGCACCGGGGAGTCCGGTCACCGTTGCCCCACCCCAGGCATCCTTTGCCGTCGTCTCGCTGCTGCCGCCGGCCGGCCACCCCAGCTCCTCCTATGGGTACCTGCCGCCCAGCCCCTCGCCCTGCGACCTGTCCATCAGCCGGACGTAAACCGGACTGTGCCCATCACCCCGGCCCGGTTCCACTACCTCCCTGAAAGACACCATGAACACCACATTCAAGACCCTGTCCATCACCGTTGCCCTCGCCGCGTCCCTCAGCCTCGCCGGCTGCGCCACAGGCTCCGGCAGTATGCCCATGGACCACGGCAGCTCCAACCCCATGTCGAGTACCATGCCAAGCGCCGGCACCATGCCCGGCGCCAGCGCCGACCATAACCAGGCGGACATCATGTTTGCCCAGATGATGATCCCGCACCACGCCCAGGCAGTGGAGATGAGCGGCATCATCCTGGCGAAGCCCGGGATGCCCGCAGAGGTGACAGCGCTCGCCACGAAGATCAAGGCCGCCCAGACACCGGAGATCGAGCAGATGACCGGCTGGCTTAAAGCCTGGAACGTGCCCACCATGATGAGCGACCACTCGGGACACGGCATGACCGGCATGGTGGACGATGCCGGCATCGAGAAGCTGGAGTCCGCCACCGGGACCGACGCCGCGAAACTGTTCCTGGAACAGATGATCGGCCACCATGAGGGCGCCATCGACATGGCCCGGCAGGAGATCAGCGCCGGCAAATTCCCGGACGCCGTGAAGCTGGGCCACGACATCGTGGACGCCCAGCAGGCCGAGATCACACAAATGAAGCAGCTGCTGACCGTTCTGTAAGCTGCCCGGCGGGCGCCCGGCATCAAAACACGCAACGGCGCGGCAGCGGCACCCGGCCAGGGGGCCGCCGCCGCGCCGTTGCGTGTTAAGTTGAAAGGCACGGGCCCACCGGTCCTGCCACCAGCTGGGAAAGAGAACATCTCCTTGGACAATTCCGCGCCAGTCAAGATCCTGACCGTCTGCACCGGGAACATCTGCCGCTCTCCCGTGGCCGAACGGCTGCTGCAGGCGGGGCTGGACCAAGCCGTGCCGGGAGGGTTCCAGGTGGCGAGCGCCGGCACCCGGGCCATGGTGGGCGAACCCATGCAGCCCATTTCCGCGGAGATCGTGCGGACCTACGGCGGGGATCCGGAAGGGTTTGCCGCACGGCAGCTCACCCCCGCCATCCTGCGCGGCGTGGACCTGGTACTCACCATGACCTCCGGACACCGCGGCGAGGTCCTGCAGCTCGATGCCTCCCTCCTCAAGCGCACCTTCACCATCCGCGAGTTCGCCCGTATGCTCGACATCCTGGACCAGAGGGACACGTCCGCGTCCACGGACAACGCGGCCGACGACGACGGCTGGCTGGCTGCCCACACAACCCGTTGGCGGGGATTGCCGGCGCGTGCCGCCGGGGTGCGGCACCTCTCGCTCCCCGCAGATCCCGCCGAGAACGACATCGTGGACCCGTACCGCCGGCCGCCGGAGGTGTACCGGCAGATGGAGGACCAGCTGGCCCCCGCCATCGTGTCCATCCTGCGCCACGCCCGCCTCAATTCCCCGGTCCGCGGGGACGCAGCCGGCGCGCCGTAACGAACCGTGGGTGCCCGGCGGCCCGGCGACACGCCGCAGGTGACAGTTTGGACAAGCCTGTAGCCAACAGGGGTATCACTGGCGGACACTGATCCCACCCGCAACACGATGAGGTGGAGGCACCGCATGAGCACGCCTGATCCAACCGGACCCGCCGGTCCCCCCACCCGCCCGTCCGTGCCCCACCGGCCCGCCTGGCTTGCGGCCCTGGGCCGCCGCCGCTGGATCGCCGCCCTGCTGGCACTGGTGCTGGTGGCGGCCGCGGGGATCGCGGTGTTCAGCCTCAACCGCGCGGGCAGGGACGCCGCCCCCGCGGCCACGCAAACCCAGTCACCGAGCGAAACGCCCACGCCCACACCCACGCCGTCCGAAACACCTCCACCGGCGCCCGCTCCGCCTCCTCCGCCGCAGCCGATTCCGGACCTCCCGGCGGGCGAGATGAATGTGCTGGTCATCGGCAGCGACAGCCGGGGGATCGCCCGGAACGAGGCAGCCCACACCGCGGAGACCGGCGAGCCCTCGGACCAGCGCTCGGATTCGTTGATGCTGGTCCATGTGCCCGCGGACCGCCACACGCTCTATGTCATTTCGATCATGCGGGATCTGTGGGTGGACGTCCCGGGCGTGGGCGGCTCCAAGATCAATGCGGCCTTGGAGTACGGCGGCATCGACCTGACCACGCAGACCGTGCAGCAGTTGCTGGGCGTCACCATCGACCACACCCTGATGCTCGATTTCAACGGCTTCCGGGCACTTACGGACGGGCTGGGCGGCATCGACGTCAACGTCCCTTTTGCCTTCCAGTCCACTATCGAAACCCAGCATGTGTTCAGCCAGGGCATCAACCATCTTGACGGGCAGGCTGCCCTGGAGTTCAGCCGCGAACGCTACGCCTTCACCGACGGAGACTTCCAACGGGTACAGAACCAGCGGACCATGCTGCGCGCCATCCTGGCCCGGCTTACCGGCGGCGGCGCCCTGAACGACGTGAACGCGGTCCGGTCGCTGGTGGACTTCGCGGGCTGCTGCCTCACGGTGGACAAGGGCTTCGACCCCGTCCAGGCCGCCATCCTCGCCTACAGCCTGCGGAACCTGGACGTGAACGCCATCGGCACCATGACCCTGCCCACGGCCGGGACCGGCATGGCTGCCGGGCAGTCGGTGGTATTCCCCGATTATGGCGGCATCGCCGCCGTCGGTGCCGCACTGCGGGAGGGCAGGATCGCCGACTTCGCGGTCCCGTAGCCCTCCGCCCCAAGGCGGCCCCCCAACCTGGCCACCGCCTGTTCAGGACCGCCTCACCCCGGGTTTACCCGCAGGACCATGTCCGTGCGTCCGCCCGCGGGAACCTCAGGGTATGACTGAGAACTCCCGCACCACCGTTTCCCGCCGCACCGTCGTCAAAGGCTCGGTCCTGGCTGCCGCACTCGCCTCCGTCCCCGCCGCCGCCCAGGCAGCCGAAACCGGCCAGTCTCCCGCCGGCGTCGCGTTGGTCCGCAACCGCCTCACCCTCCCCAGCGGCATCGCCACCGGGGACGTCACCTCCGATTCTGCCGTCCTGTGGTCCCGCGCCTCGGGTGCCGGCCGGATGACTGCGGTCCTGCGGGCGGTGGACGACGGCGGCCAGGTCCTTCGCGGACGCGGTGCCTTTGAGCGGGTCCTCCGTGGCCCCCGCGCCACCCAGGCCTCAGATTTCACGGCCAAGATCCATGCCGGCAACCTGCCGTCCAACACCCGGTTCGCCTTGGAAATCAGCTTCGAGGACGACGGCGGCGCGGCCAGCGAGACGGTCCTCGGCAGTTTCCGCACGGCCCCCGACACCGGGACGGTCAACGGCAAGGGCCGCACCGGCGGGGTGGGCAACAGCGGCGACGTCCCGGCGTCGTTTGCGCAGAGCTTCGTGTGGACCGGCGACACAGCCGGCCAGGGGTGGGGCATCAACGAGGAGATCGGCGGCATGCGCGGCTACCGGGCCATGCACCAGACCCGGCCGGACTTCTTCATCCACTCCGGCGACACCATCTATGCCGACGGTCCCATTGCGGAGACCGTCGCCGAAAAGGACGGCCAGGTCTGGAAGAACCTGGTGACCGAGGAGGTCTCCAAGGTGGCCGAGACGCTGACCGAGTTCCGCGGCAGGCACCGCTACAATTCCATGGACGCCAATATGCGCGCGTTGTTCGCCGACGTCCCGGTCATCGCCCAGTGGGACGACCACGAGACCCACAACAACTGGTACCCCGGCCAGGTCCTGGATGACTCCCGCTACACGGTGCGGGACGTCAACACCCTTGCCGCGCGCGGCCGCCAGGCCTGGCAGGAAAACATGCCCATCGCGGACAGCTCCGCCCTGTGGCGGCCCGGCACGTTCGACGACGCCGGCACGTACCAGCCGGCCCGCATCTACCGGAAGATCTCCCGCGGGCCGCAGCTGGACATCTTCTGCCTGGACATGCGCACCTTCAAGTCCCCCAACACGGATGGCAAGGAGCCCTATGCCACCTCCATCCTGGGCCGGGAGCAGGTGGACTGGCTCATCAGCGAGGTGTCCAAATCCAAGGCAACGTGGAAGGTGATCGCCAACGACCTGCCCCTGGGCGTCGTGGTCCCGGACGGACCCGTGAATGAGGAAAGCGTCTCCAACCGCGACCCTGGCGCACCCTTGGGCCGCGAGCTTGAACTGGCCGGGGTGCTCAGCGCCTTCAAGCGCAACAGTGTGAAGAACACTGTGTGGCTGACCGCCGACGTGCACTACTGCGCCGCCCACCACTACTCCCCCGAGCGGGCGGCCTTCACCGACTTCGACCCCTTCTGGGAGTTCGTGGCCGGGCCCATCGCGGCGGGCTCGTTCGGTCCCAACGCCATGGACGGCACGTTCGGGCCGGAGGTGGTGTTTCCAAGTCCGGCCGCTTCGCCGGGGAGTCCCCGCGGGACGGCGAAAACCAGTTCTTCGGGCACGTGCAGCTCGGGGAGGACAACAGCTTCACCGTGAGCCTCCGGAACGCCAACGGCGCCACCGTGTTCTCCAAGACCCTCACGCCCCAAAGGTAGGTGTTCCGGCCCCATCACCCTGGTGCCGGGCCGACGGCGGCTGCGCGCGCCCCTGGCGCCGGGACCGCCGTCGGCCGTTATTTTCCGACGTTCCTTGGGTACGCCGCACATAGTGGGGGCTTCGGCACGGCAAACGGACGGGGTGGTTCCTTGAACGGCGATTCTTCGAAGAAAGACATTTCGGGCGGCGGCCCGTCCGGCGACGACGGCTTGACAGCAGCGGTCAGGGCAGCCGGAGCGGTGGAGCTGCTCCTGGTCCGGCACGGCGAAAGCGAAGGCAACGTGGCCGCCACGGAGGCCCGGGACGCGGGAGTTGAGGTCATCGACGTGCCGGCCCGCGATGCCGATGTGGACCTTTCCGGCACCGGGAAGGACCAGGCAAAGGCGTTGGGTGTTGCCCTGTCCCGGATCGCGGAAGGGTTCCGTCCCGACGCCGTGGTCTCCTCCCCCTATGCGCGCGCTCGTCAGACAGCCCGGATCGCCGTGGAAACGGCAGGCTGGCCGCTGCAGGTTCGGATTGATGAACGGCTGCGGGACCGCGAACTGGGCATCCTGGACCGGCTCACCCGGCTGGGCGTGGAGAACCGCTACCCGGTGGAAGCCGAACGGCGGGACTGGCTGGGCAAACTGTACTACCGGCCGCCGGGCGGGGAATCCTGGGCGGACGTGGCGCTCCGGCTGCGGTCCGTCCTTGCAGAGCTGAATGGCCTGGGTGCCGGCCACCGGGTCATGCTGGTGTGCCATGACGCCGTGATCATGCTGTTCCGGTACGTGCTGGAAGGACTCACGGAGAGGGAGTTGCTGGACCTCGCGGCCACCGAAGCCATCCTCAATGCCTCGGTAACCAGGTTTGTGCGCCCCTCCGGTGAGGGACCGTGGACCCTGGAAAGCTTCAACGTGGCCAGCCACCTGGCCGAGCAGGGCGTCGCTGTCACCGAGCATGCGGGAGACACCAGTGTCCGGCCCCGGTGACGCCGGCGCCACCCTGGTCACCCCGTCGCTCCTGCGCGAGTGGCCCCTGCCGGCACCCGGCGCAGACAAATACTCCCGTGGGTCGGTGCTGGTGATCGGCGGGGCCCGGACCACCCCTGGCGCGGCGCTGCTGGCCGGCACCGCCGCGCTGCGGGCCGGGGCAGGTAAACTCACGCTGGCAGTGGCCGGGTCCGTTGCGGTGCAGCTGGGGGTCGCGTTGCCTGAGTGTGGTTGCATCGGGCTGCCCGAAACTGCGGAAGGTTCCCTCAAGGCGGAACTGGACCCTGTTGCCGCGTATTTGGACGGCGCGGACGCGGTCTTGGTCGGACCGGGCTTGGATGACCCGGACCTTGCGGCGGAACTGCTGGTGGCGATGCTTGACCGCGAGTCGCCCGGTACGGAACGGCCCGCCGTCGTCCTCGATGCCTACGCCCTGGGCGCCCTGGTGCCGCTGGAAGACCGGCTGGACCCTTGGCGCGGCCGGCTGGTCCTGACCCCGAACCCCACCGAAGCGGGAATCCTGCTGGGGCGCGACGTGGCGGACCTTGAAAAAGACCTGGCCGAGGTCTCCGCCCGGTTCGGCGCCGTTGTCAGTTGCCAGGGCCTGATCACGCAGCCTCCAGGCTTCGACGACGGCCCGGGCCCCTGGAAGATCACCACGGGATACGGCGGCCTTGGCACCTCCGGCAGCGGGGATGTGTTGGCGGGGACCATCGCCGGCCTCCGGGCGAGGGGAACCACCGGCGTCCAGGCAGCGTGCTGGGGGACGCACCTGCATGCGGCCGCCGCGGACCGGCTGGCCAGCAGGCGGGGCCCCATGGGGTTCCTGGCCCGCGAACTAGCCGAGGAAATGCCTGCGTTGATGCTGGAACTCAGCACCTGATTCCTGATGCCGGGGCACCCGGCCGGTACGTGACCGGAACACAGGGAGGCCGGACGCGCGGATGGCCCCCGGCCGAAGCCGGGGGCCACCGTGTCGGGAAGTACAGGCCTCAGCTGCCGATGCGCTGTCTGGCGCTGTGGCGTGCACAGTGTGGCGATCCGCCCCATAAGGCAGTCAACAGGTTTGCCCGCCTCCCGAGCCTTTGTTGTCTAATACTGATTTTTTAGCACTCGGAGCGCGGGCCTTCAAGTGCCCGTGCGGTCAATCCCTGGTGGGGTCCGGCCGGAGCGGCGCCGGCCCGGGATCGGGAACGGGCAACGGTCCCGGCGACGGTGGTGCGGGGAACGGATGTGGCGACGGCGGCCCGGGCGGGCGGGGCTGGGTGGGATCCGGGGAGCTCGGCTCCGGTCCGGGTTCGGGCGGAAACGGCTCAGGTTCGTGCACTGGCGGGATGGTCATGGAACTTCCCCTCTCAGGCTGGGCAGATGTGCCTTGGACTGATCAGGATACGCCGGACATGCCCCGGCAACCACCCGTCAGGACGGCAAGGCACCCACCAGCCGCAGCCAGTCCCCCACTTGCGCCGGGTCCGCCTCGCCGCAGCTGAAACCGACATATCCGTCCGGGCGCACGGCCACCACGCCCCGGCCCGGATGGCTGCTGAGCCGGTGGACATGGACCAGGGGGCTGTGTCCCGCACGCGCCGGCAACGCCAGGGCATCCAAGGCGTCCGGGCCGGCATCCCGCTCCAGCAAGAGATGGACCCCCGGGAGGGCCGTCAGGTCATGCAGGCGCACTTCCCGTCCCGCCACCGAGGCCGGCGCGTCCGGCAGCCGGTCGCCGGGCCGTGGCCACCGGACCGACCGGGGTGTCCCGTCAATGGAGACAGTGCTGCTCCGGTACCGCACGAAAGGCTGGGCCAGGAGCCTGATGCCCTTGGACGTGAGCCACTGCCGGCGCAGCAGGAACGGCAGGACCGGCGCAAACGCAGGAAGAATGCTCCGGGCCAGCCGGGCGGCAGGGTGCGGCGAGGCCTCCCCAAAAAAGATGACGTGCGTCAGGGCAAGGACCTGCCGGGCAGCAAGCCGGCGCTCCTGGTGGTAGGAGCTGAGCAACTCAGGGAGGGGCCCGCCGGCCGTCGAGGCGAAGCCGAGCTTCCAGCCAAGATTGAGGGCGTCGAGGATGCCGTTGTTCATGCCTTGACCGCCGGCCGGAGAATGTGCGTGCGCGGCGTCCCCTGCCAGGAAGACGGGATCGACGCCGAACGAACTGGCAAGACGGTGTTGAAGCGCGACCTGCGCCGACCACCGGACGTCCCGGACCGCGGCGCCCAGCCCCGAGACCCTGACGAGCCGTTCCACTTCCCCTGGCGGGACGGCCGGGCCCAACTGGCCGAACAATGCGGCGGGTTGCGGGTCCGCGGGCCGGGTTGCCAGCATGCGCCAGGTGGCTCCTTCCCCAAGGGCGAAAAGGAAGGTCAGCCCGGCGCTGCCGACGGCGACGTGCAGGACCCCCGGGTCCAGGGGCCCGTCAAGTTCCAGGTCGGCCAGGACAGCCTCCACCCGGTAGGGACCGCCCTCCCAGCGGGCGTCCGTGATGCTGCGGACGGTGCCGGCCTGCCCGTCGCAACCGGCCAGGAACCGGGAATCATGCTCTTCCCGGCCGCCCCCGTCGCGGTAAAGCTGCGCCCGGACCATGCCTCCTTCTGGTTGTACGCCGCCGCGGCCGAGCCCGCGGAACTCCACGCCCCAGTCCACGTGAACGCCCCGCTCCTGGAGTGCCTGCCACAGCACGGCCTCGACGTCGGCCTGCCGGACCAGGGTCAGGTGCGGGAAGGCCGTGTCCGGGAGGTCCGCGTGGCCCAGCCGGGCTTCGACGATACGCCGGCCCAGGTGGAGCCGCGCTTCCGGGGTGGTATCGGCGCGGCGGAGCAGTTCTCCGGTGACTGCCAGCGGCCGCAGCCCTTCCAGGGCGCGGGCATGGAGCATCAAGGCCCGGGACGGGCGTGCCAGGTGCGGGCGGCGGTCCACCACCCTGACGGAGGCGCCATGCGCCTGTGCCTGGAGCGCGGTGGTGAGCCCGGCGGGACCAGCGCCGACAACGAGGACGTCGGTGTCCGGCGTCGGTCCTTGCCCGCGTCCCATGGCTGCCGGGCCCTCACGCTGCGGGGAGGAGCCGCCACCAGGCATGTTCGGGGTGGGCGGCAAGGCGCATCCGGGCGGGGTCGGCCAAGGCCTCGTCCCGGTGCAGGCCAGGGAGGATTTTGAAGCTGATGGATCCTGGGACGCTGACCAGTTCAAGGACCCGCCAGAGGGCGGCGGCGTAACGGCGCGCCTGCTCGGCACCGTCCCACTCGTACAACCCGCGGTAGGCGCCGAAGGTATCGTGGGCGCACCACAGCTTGGACACGAACCCCGGGAACCCCACGAACAGCGGGGTGTTCAGGAGGCTTTCGGCCTCGAACAACCTGTGCGCCCGGCCGCGCACCAGGCGCAGGGTGAAGGTGACTACGAGTACGCAGGGCTCCGCGGCGGGAGGGCGGCCGACGGCGGTCTCCCGGTAGACCCGCGCGGCGCTCCCGTCCGCGAACCGCAACATCCGGCCCACGTTCTCCGTAGGCAGGTGCACTTGCCGGCGGGCAAGCATCAGGGCGGACGTCCCCACGCATTTAGCCACGGCCAACCAGGCTTTGGCCCGGGGAGCCGGGCCGGATTCGAAGGACATGGCGCCCCCTTTCCTTGCGGTGTTCCCTCCAGCCTGACCCGAACCGCCGCAGGCGTCCCAGAGTCTTTCGTCCCGTGCGGTCCGGTCCGCCGCTCCCCCGTCAGCGAACGGCCTGCGGACTTGCAGGGACGGGTCTATATATTGAATCCATGACCTCCACCCCGCTGCAGGATTCCACCGGCACCTCCGTCCCGGCACCCCCGGTTGCCAAGAAGATTCCCACCGAACGCACCCACCACGGGGAGACCTTCGTGGACAACTACGAGTGGCTCCGGGACAAGGAATCCCCGGAGGTGGTGGCGCACCTGCGGGCCGAAAACGAGTACCAGGAAGCGGTCACCGCCGGCCAGGAGCCGCTCCGCGAGGCCATATTCCAGGAGATCAAGGGCCGCACCCAGGAAACCGACCTTTCCGTCCCGCACCGGAAGGACGGCTGGTGGTATTTCAGCCGCTCGGCAGAGGGCAAGGAATACGGCATCCACTGCCGAGTGAAGGCGCAGGACACCGGGGACAAGGTGGCCGACTGGACTCCGCCGGCCGTCGAGGCCGGCATGGGTATCCCGGGCGAAGAAGTCCTGCTGGACGGCAACGTCGAAGCTGAGGGCAAGCCGTTCTTCTCGGTGGGCGGCACCGCCGTGACCATCGATGGCCACCTTTACGCCTACGCGGTGGACAACTCCGGCGATGAGCGCTTCACCCTCCGGATCAAGGACCTTCGCACCGGCACGCTGCTGCCGGATGTCATCGAGAACATCTTCTATGGCGTCTCCTTCTCCCCGGACGGCACCCGCCTCTTCTACACCGTGGTGGACGAGTCCTGGCGCCCCTACCAGGTCAAGTCCCATGTCCTGGGCACGCCCGTGGCCGACGACACCGTGGTGTACCAGGAGGACGATCCCGCCATGTGGCTGGGCTTCGAGCTCTCCGCGGACCGGCGCTACCTGGTGCTCGGCATTGGCTGCTCGGAGTACAGCGAAACCCGGCTGCTCCGTTTCGACGACCCCGCCGCAACGGTCAGCACCGTCATTTCGCGGGACGAACGCATCCTTTACGAGGCAGAACCCTTCCTGCTGGACGGCGAAGAAAAGATCCTGCTCACCCACAACCGCGGCGCCATCAACTCGATGGCCTCCCTGACGGACCCGGCTGAGCTGCACAAGCCGCTGGCCGAACAGACCTGGCAGACCGTCGTCGAGCATTCCGACGACGTCCGCGTCAACGGCGCGGGCGTCACCTCCACCCACCTCATCGTCTCCGTCCGCAAGGACACCATCGAGCGGGTCCAGGTGATGGGGCTGGCCGGGCTGGGCACGCCCGCGCAGCAGGCCCCGGTGGAGCCTGCCTTCGATGAGGAGCTGTACACCGCCGGGGTAGGCGGCTCGGACTACGACGCCCCGGTGATCCGGCTCGGCTACACGTCCTACTTCACGCCGTCGCGGATCTACGACTTCGTCCTCCCCACCCCCGAACTGCCCGCCGGCGACCTGCTGCTGCGCAAGGAAAGCCCGGTACTGGGCGGCTACGACGGAAGCGACTACATCGCCACCCGCGAATGGGCCACCGCCGGCGACGGCACGCGCATCCCGCTCTCCGTCCTGCGGCACAAGGGCGTCAAGCAGGATGCGACGGCAGCGGGCCTGGTCTACGGGTACGGCTCCTACGAGATGAGCATGGACCCCGGATTCGGCATCGCCCGGCTGTCCCTGCTGGACCGTGGCGTGGTGTTCGTGATCGCCCACATCCGTGGCGGCGGCGAATTGGGCCGGCACTGGTATGAGGACGGCAAGAAGCTCACCAAGAAGAACACCTTCACCGATTTCATCGACGCCACGGACTGGCTGGCGAACTCCGGCTGGGTGGACCCGGCGCGGATCGCGGCCCTGGGCGGTTCCGCGGGCGGCCTGCTGATGGGCGCCGTGGCCAACATGGCGCCGGAGAAGTACGCGGCGATCGTGGCGCAGGTGCCGTTCGTGGATCCGCTCACCAGCATCCTGGACCCGGACCTGCCGTTGTCCGCCCTGGAGTGGGAGGAATGGGGCAACCCCATCACGGACCCCGAGGCCTACGCGTACATGAAGTCCTATTCGCCGTACGAGAATGTGCGGGCGGTGGCTTACCCCAAGATCGCGGCCGTGACGTCCTTCAACGACACCAGGGTCCTGTATGTCGAGCCCGCCAAATGGGTGCAGGAGCTGCGGAACAAGACCACCGGGTCCGAGCCCATCGTCATGAAGATCGAGATGGACGGCGGCCACGGCGGGGCCTCCGGACGCTATGTGCAGTGGCGTGAGCGTGCGTGGGACTACGCCTTCATCGCCGACGCCCTGGGCGCCACCGGGCTGCTTCCAGGCGCCGGGCTGAAGCAGTAGCGCCTGCCTGCCACCGCCCTGTTCCCGGAAATGCTCATCATGCTTACCATTGTGGGGCACTTGTTTTCCGATCCGGGCAAAGGTCCGGGCTACCAAAAGGGGCAGGCATGTCATTAAGCAAGGGAACGCACGTGGAGTGGAACACTTCACAAGGCAAGACCCACGGCAAGATCGTGGAAAAGAAAACCAGCGATTTCGAACTCGACGGCAACACGCACCGCGCCAGCGAGGATGAGCCGCAGTATGTGGTGGAATCGGCCAACACCGGCGCCCGCGCGGCGCACAAGGCATCCGCCCTGACCGAAAAGAAGTAGGCCCGTGGCTGCCCGCCACGAGGTTGTCATTATCGGTGGCGGCAACGCCGGCATCTCGCTGGCGGCCAGGTTACAGCGCTACGGCGTCCAGGATGTGGCGGTGGTCGAACCCAAGGACCACCACCTCTACCAGCCGCTGTTCTCGCACATCGCAGGCGGCCGGGCGCAGGCCCGGGAAGCCGTCCGGACCCAGGAGTCGGTGACACCGGCGGGCGTCACCTGGATCCGGGATGCCGCGGTGGACGTGGACGCCAACGCGAACACGGTCACCCTGGCGTCCGGAGCCTCCGTTGGCTACGGGCAACTGGTGGTGTGCCCGGGCCTGCAGTATGACTGGGACGCCGTTCCGGGCCTTGCCGACGCCGTGCACTCGCCACACGGCGCCTCCCATTACGAGTTCGACCTTGCCCCCAAGGCCTGGACCCTGCTCAGCGGCCTGGCCTCCGGCACCGCCGTGTTCACCATGCCCGCCGGGCCCGTCAAGTGCGCCGGAGCCAGCCAGAAGCCCATGTACCTTGCCTGCGACTACTGGCGGGAGCAAGGCGTCCTGGACAAAATCCGGGTGGTGATGGTCCAGCCGTACTCCACCGTCTTCGGGGTACCGGAGGTGGACCGGGAGCTGGACCGGAAGATCGCCGAGTACGGGATCGAGCTGCGGACCAACAGCGAACTGGTTGCGGTCAACCCCGGCGAGCGCAGGGCAACCATCCGCGACCACGCCGCAAACATCACCGAGGAGCTTACGTACGACGTCCTCAATGCCGTCCCGCCCCAGTCCGCCCCGGACTGGCTCAAGGCCACGGACCTGCCGGCCGCCGGTGGCTCCGGCGGCTTTGTGGAGGTGGACCGCCAGACGCTGCGGCACCCGCGGCATGACAATGTGTGGTCCTTGGGCGACGCTGCGGGGACCGCCAACTCAAAGTCCGGCGGCGCCTTGCGAAAGCAGGCCACAGTCCTGGCGAAGAACCTGGTGGCCGCCCGCAAGGGAAAGCCGCTGCGAACACAGTATGACGGGTACTCGGTGTGCCCGTTCACGGTATCGCGGGACACCGTGGTGTTCGCCGAATTCGACGACCAGTACCGGGTCAAGCCCAGCATCCCGCACGTTCCCACCTGGAATGAGAGCAGGCTGTCCTGGGTGGTGGACCGGGACCTCTTCCCGAAGATCTATTGGAACCTGATCCTCAAGGGCCGGGCGTAGGTTTCCTTTCCCCGCTCCATTCGTCGGCCAGGACGGCGTAGACCAGTTCGGTGGCCCACTGGCCTTTGTAGAACCACTTGTCCACATGCCGCGCCTCCAGCCGCATCCCCAGCCGCTGGCAGAGCGCCGCGGAGGCGGTGTTGAGCTCATCCAGCCGGGCCTCGATCCGGCGCAGGCCGAGGTCCCCGAAGCCGAGGTCCAGGACCGCCGCCGCGGCCTCGGTGGCGTACCCCTTGCCGCGCGCCTGCGGTGCCGTGGACCAGCCGATTTCCGCCTGCCCGCGGCCCGGGAGCCACTTCAGTACCACTTCGCCCAGGAGGCCCGGCTCATCTTTGGCCTCGATGGCCAGCGACAGCCAGTCGCCCTCCTTCTCGTACACGAAGTTGGCGTACTTGCCCACGTACTCCATGGATTTGGTGTAGCTTTTGGCCGGTCCCGGCAGGAACCGGGCCGTCTCGGCGAGTGAATGGTAGGCGTGGAAGGCGTCCAGGTCGCGGCCTTCGAAGCGCCGCAGGACCAGCCGGTCGGTGCGGATTGGCAGCAGGATCTCCGGCATGCCGGTTACCTGTTTGAACCGACGACGGCGGCCGTCGCCTCGGCGATCGCGCGTTCCTCATCCGTGGGAACCACCAGGACGGGGATCGCGGAGGACGGTGCGGATATCACGCGCGGCTCCCTTGACCGTTTGGCGTTCAGGCCGGCGTCGAGCTCTATGCCCAGGGCGCCCAGCCGGTCCGCAACGAGCGCCCGGAACTGGGAGGAATTCTCGCCAATCCCGGCGGTGAATACCAGCGCCTTGGCACCGCCGACCGCCACATGGTACCCACCGATGTACTTGGCCAGCCGGTAGGACGCCACCGCCAGCGCCATGGCGGCTTTGGCATCCCCGGATTCGGCGGCCTCCACCACGGCGCGCATGTCATTGTTCCCGGCCAGGCCCTTCAGCCCCGATTCCCGGTTCAGCATCGAGTCGATGTCCTCCGGAGTCCACCCGGCGCGGCCCAGGAACACCAGGATGGAGGGGTCAAGGTCGCCCGAGCGGGTGCCCATCACCAGGCCTTCGAGCGGGGTGAAACCCATGGAGGTATCCACGGACTGTCCGCCCCGGATGGCGGTGACCGACGCGCCGTTGCCCAGGTGGGCGATGACGCCGTCGAACTCCTCCGGGGGAAGGTCCAGCAGCGCGGCCGACCGGCGGGCAACGTACTCGTGCGAGGTGCCGTGGAAGCCGTACCTGCGGATCCCGTGGTTGGTGTAGAGCTCGTCGGGCACGGCGTAGCGCCATGCGTGTTCGGGCAGGGTCCGGTGGAAGGCGGTGTCGAACACGGCCACCTGCGGCATGTCCGGCCATTTCCTGGTGATGGCGCGGATGCCCAGGACGTTGGCGGGGTTGTGCAGCGGCGCCAGCGGGTTGAGGCGTTCGATGGCACGGGTGATCTCGTTGTCGATCAGCACGGGTTCGGCAAACCGCTCGCCGCCGTGCACCACCCGGTGGCCCACCGCGCCCAGTTCCAGGCCACCCAGTTCCTGGTGGATGGCGGCATCCACCTGCTCCAGGGCTTCCGCGTGGTCCCGCGGGCCCTCGATCTCGCCGTCGCCTCCGCCACCGTTGCCCATCCCGATCTTCTCGATCAGCCCCTCGGTGAGGACAGTCCCGGCGGCGACGTCGCGGACCTGGTACTTCAGCGACGACGAGCCGGAGTTGATGACGAGCACGAGCATGCGGGGCCCTCCTCAGCCTGGCGTCAGCAGTTCAAACCCCACTATAGGTGGCGCCGCTAACGGTCAGTCAGCAGCAGCGTGTTCCCGTCCGGGTCTTTGGCCGTGAAGAAGAGGCAGACATCCGGCGAGCCCGTAATGGACCCCACCGGGACGCCCTGCTCCGCCAGCTCCGCGCGCTTGGCGTCCAGGTCATCGACTGTGAAGTTGCACGTCGCCCACGACAGCCCCGGGGAAACCTGGATGCCGCTGCCCGGGCCCATCAGCGTTACGGATGCGGTTCCGCTGCCGGCAAGGAGCGCCGAGAATCGGTTCGCGTCCGCGACGGTTAGTCCCAGCATGCGGCTGTACCAGTGGGCCGCCACCTGAGGGTCGCGGACGGGGATGAAGGCGGTGGTGATGGCTGTACCGGGCATGCCAGTGATGGTAACCGATGAGTGCACTCTTTCCTTGCGCATGCACCCCGGGTGTGCCTATGGTCGGCGGACAAGGCTGGACCACGGCGAGAGGACATTTCCATGACGAGCGAGCCCACTTCGATCGACGAAAACGACCCCACCAACACGGGATCCAGCAGCACCGCCCCGCTCAATGCGGGCTCCGGCTCCGGGAAGAAAGACCCCACCGTGGTGGAGGGGGCCAACCCCGCCCTGGACGATACGGGCAACCTCAAGGCCGCCGAAACCGGCGAGGCCCCGCAGGCACCGGAGCACCCGGAGGACCTTGACCTGACCCCGCAGGGCCTCTCCGACGAGCCTGCCAAGGAGGAAGATCCGGAGAGCATAGCCAAGCCGGACAACAGCTAGGCTCCCCCATTCCAAAGGACGACGACGGCACTTGCGAAAGTGCCGTCGTCGTCCTTTATCCGTAAAAGACTAGGCGCGGGCGCCCTGTCCCTGCCCCGCCAGGTACTCGAAGAGCCGGCGGAGGCCGAAGGTCCATTCCGGCAGTTCCTCGCATGGACCCACTGTGTTGACCAGGGCGCCCAGGTGGCGGCTGCGGATGGTGACCACATCGCCGTGCTTGTGGGTGAAGCCCTGTCCCGGCTCGTCCCGGTCCTGGGTGGGCGCAAAAAGGGTCCCCGTGAACAGCGCGAAGCCGTCCGGATACTGGTGGTGCTTGCCATGGGTGGCGGCCACGAGTTCCTCGAAGGGCCTGCTGATGCGGGCAACGCTGTTCCGGCCCTCCAGCAGGTACCCGTCCGGGCCGTCCACGCGCAGCAGGATCTCCTCATCGCGCAGCGTCTCCAGCGTGAAGGTCCCGTCGAACAACCTGATGAACGGCCCCAGCGCGCTGGATGCGTTGTTGTCCTTGGCCTTGCCCAGCAGCAGGGCGCTCCTGCCTTCCACGTCCCGCAGATTGACGTCGTTGCCCAGCGTGGCACCCACCACCCGCCCGCCGGCGGTGGCAATGAGCACCAGCTCCGGTTCCGGGTTGTTCCAGGACGAGAAGGCCGGGATGCCGATTCCATCGCCGAGGCCGACCGATGACAGGACGGGCGCCTTGGTGAAGACCTCGGGGTCCGGACCGATCCCCACCTCCAGGTACTGCGACCACAGCCCTTCGGCGACCAGGACCCGCTTGGCTTCAGCGGCTTCCGCCGAGCCGGGCCGGAGGTCTGCCAGGCTTCCGCCCAGCGCACGGCCCACCAACTCCCGCACCTCCGCAGCCCGCCCGGCGTCGCCCGCGCAGCGCTCCTCGATGACGCGCTCGATCATGCTGTCCACGAACGTCACGCCGCAGGCCTTGATGACCTGGAGGTCGATGGGCGCCAGCAGCCGGGTGCGGGTGTGGTCACCCTGCAGGGAGGCGTTGACGACGTCGGCCACCGCCCACCGCGGTTCGGCGATGGTGGGATCCAGCAGGGCAGAGCGGACGGCAGCGGCGGGGTCCGGCAGTTCCATCAGCGCGGCAACGGTGGGGGCCAGGCGGTTCAGGTCGAAGACGGTGTTCCCGCTGACGGCCACCACGCGCGGACCCGCCGTTTCCCCATCCCAGACCCGGCCGATGAGCAGCGCCGCGTCGGCGTCCTCGGGAAGGACGGAACGTGCTGCCCCGGACAGCGGGCTCACTGCTGCCCCTCCTTCCCGGCTCCGCCGACGCAGGTGCGTCCGGCCGGATGCTGCCACACGCCGTCGACCCTTTGCGGGACCCGCCAGGGGTTGCTGTCCTGCAGGGGTTCGGGCAGCCGGGACGCAGGGAACGACTGGTAAGCCACCGGGCGGAGGAAGCGGCGGATGGCGGCCGTGCCCACGGACGTGGTGTTTGAGGTGGTGGCCGGGTACGGGCCGCCGTGGTGCTGGGCGTAACTGACCGTGACGCCCGTGGGCCACCCGTTCCACAGGACGCGCCCGCTGATGTCTGCAAGCCGGGCAGCGAGTTCGGACACGTCGTCGTCCTCCTGGGCCTGGAGGGTGGTGGTCAGCTGCCCTTCCAGCAGGTCCGCCAGCCCGGGCAGTTCGACCTGGTCCCGGTACTCCACCACCAGGCTGGCGGGGCCGAACATCTCCTGCCGGAGCAGGTGCGGATCCTTCCGGACTTCCTCCGCAGTGGTGTGCAAAACCGTGGGGGCCGGTTCCTCCGCAAAGTCGCCTGGCACCAAGACATCCACGCCGGCACTGTCCCGGAGCGTGGCCACGGCATCCGCGTAACCGGCGTGCAGGCGGTCGCTCAGGAGCCGGGACGGAGCGAAACCGGCCAGGGCCTCCACCAGCTGGGCGCGGATCCCCGCTGCATCCCCCGCGGGGACGAACAGCAGCCCCGGCTTGGTGCAGAACTGTCCCATGCCCAGGGTGAAGGAACCGGCGTACCCCGTGAGGATCTCCGCGCGCCGGGCCGCCCATGCGTTGGGTGCCACGAAGACGGCGTTGATGCCACCCAGTTCGCCGAAGAACGGGATGGGCTCGGGACGGGCAGCAATCCTGTCGAGCAGGGCACGGCCGCCCGCGGTGGATCCGGTAAAGCCGATGGCCTTGACCAGGGGGTGGTCCACCAGCCCTTCGCCCGCCTGCCGGCCGGTCACCAGGGAGAACAGGCCCGACGGCGCCCCGGCGGTATCCAGGGCTTCGGCCACTACGCGGGCGGTGCGGGCGGCGAGTCCGCGGTGTGCGTCGTGTGCCTTGTGCACCACGGAGCAACCGGCGGCCAAGGCCGAGGCACTGTCCCCTCCCATCACGCTGAACGCGAAAGGGAAGTTGGACGCGCCGAAGACGCCCACGACGCCGAGGGGCACGTTGTACCGCCGGAGGTCCGGCCGCGGACCCATGCCCCAGGCCGGGTCCTCGTGGTCGATGGTGGCGTCAAAGTGCTCGCCCTGGCGGATTTCCGCCGCGAACAGCCGCAGCTGGAAGACGGTCCGCTTCAGTTCCCCCTCCAGCCGGGCGGTACCAAGGTGGGTTTCCCAGGCGGCCGTTTCCACCAGTCCGCCGGCGTCCTGCTCCAGGCCGGCGGCAATCGCTTCGAGCCAGCCGGCACGGGTAGCCGGATCCACGCGGCGGCCCTGGTCAAAGGCAGCTGCCGCGGCTTCCACTGCCGCGTCCAGGGCACCAGGCGTGGTGGGCCCGGCGCTACGGTCCGGGGCGAGGCCGACGGCGGCACTTGCTCCGGCGGTCACCGGCCGGCTCCGGCAGGGGCCGGGGCTGCGCCGGTCACGGCGGCGCGGTTGCCCACTTCCTGCCACCCGGCACCGTTGGGGAATTCCCAGCGGGAGCGGGAGGAGCTGAACATCTCGGCGCCCGTACCCGGGAGTTCGGGCGCGGCGTAGCGCCCGTTGATGATCCGGACGGGTTCGGCGAAGTGCTCGTGCAGGTGGTCCACGAATTCGATCATGCGGTTTTCCTGGCTCCGGCCCACCACTGCAAAGTCGAAGAAGGAGAAGTGCTGGACCAGTTCGCACAAGCCCACGCCGCCGGCGTGCGGGCAGACGGGCACCCCGAATTTGGCGGCCAGCAGCAGGATGGCGATGTTCTCGTTGACGCCGGCCACCCGGGTGGAGTCGAGCTGAAGCACGTCGATGGCACCGGCCTGGAGCAGCTGCTTGAACACGATGCGGCTTGCCACGGCTTCACCGGTGGCCACCCGGACCGGCGCCACTCCCCTGCGGATTTCTGCGTGGCCCAGGATGTCGTCCGTGCTGGTGGGTTCCTCGATCCAGTACGGGTTGAATTCCGCGAGCTGGTTGACCCATTCAACCGCCTCGGACACCTCCCACCGCTGGTTGGCGTCAATGGCGATGGGCAACGCGCCCACGGCGTCGCGGGCCAGGGCCATCCGCCGGCGGTCGTCGTCGATGTCCCCGCCCACTTTGAGCTTGATCATGGAGAAGCCGTCGGCTGCGGCCTCCTTGCTCAGCCGGACCAGCTTCTCGTCGCTGTATCCCAGCCAGCCCGGGGAGGTGGTGTAGGCGGGGAAGCCGCCGGCCTTGAGTTCGGCGATGCGCTGGTCCCTGCCTTCCTGGCCGGCGCGGAGGATCTCGAGGGCTTCTTCGGGGCTGAGGGCGTCGCGGATGTGGGTGAAGTCCACCACGCTGACCAGTTCTTCGGGTGTCATTTCGGCGAGGAGGAGCCAGAGCGGCTTGTTTTCCCGGCGGGCACGGATGTCCCACAGAGCGCTGACCAGGGCGCCGCAGGCCATCTGGGTGACGCCCTTCTCGGGTCCGAGCCAGCGCAGCTGGGAGTCATGGACCAGGAGCCTGGAGGCCGAGCCGAGGTCGCCGATGAGCTCATCGATGTCGCGGCCCACCAGCAGGCGGGCATAGGCGTCAATAGCGGACGTCAGGATGTCATTGCCGCGGCCGCAGCTGAAGATGAAGCCGTGGCCCTCGTCGCCCGCGTCGGTGCGGATGACCACGTAGGCGGCGGAGTAATCGGGGTCTACGTTGACCGCGTCTGAACCGTCAAGCTCTAGGGACGTCGGAAAGCGGACGTCCTGGGTGTTGATGGACGTGATGGAAGGCATGGATCTCAACTTTCGGAGCGGAACTGGCGGAGGGAAAGATTCGATTCCTATACGAATTTCTAAAATCATATAGGAAGTGCGATTCAGGTCAACCCCCATCAGCGGCAGGCCCGGCCCGGGAACCCAAAAGCCCGGCCCTTGCGGACAGGGACTTTTCGCCGGATTCCTAGGATGTGATGATGTGCCTGCGCGGCGGGCCGCCGTCCTCCAGCGGCGGCAGCTCACCCTCGAATGCCTGGGCGAAGCGGTCAAAAGAGTTGCGGATGTGGGTAGTCATGGCCGCCTCAGCCCGCTCCGGATCGCAGGCCTCGATGGCTTCCCGCACGGCCGTATGCTCAGCCACGGTAATGGCGCCGTCCACGTCCGCCGGGTACAGCCGGAAGGTGTGCAGGTGGCAGTGGGTCTGCGCAAAGGCATGCCGGACCACGGGGTTCCCGGAGGCGGCAAGGATGGTGTCATGGAAGCGGGTGTCATGGGCCACCAGGTCCTGCCGCAGGTCGCCGGTCCGCTTCATGATGGCACGGAAACTGCCCAGCTCCCTTTCCAGCGAGCCGGCCGGATTGGCAAGGCGGTCCACGGCCGCGGCCCGGGCCGCCCACGGTTCCACAAGGAGCCGGAATTCAAACAGCGAGCGCAGCTCCGGCAGGTCAAGCAACGGGGTGGTGCTGTAGCCGCGGCCGGGGTTGTAGACCACCAGGTTGTCGCCTTCAAGCCGCTGCAGCACCTCACGGACGGGCGTCTGGGACACGCCCAGGCCGCGGGCTACGGCATCGATGTTGATCCGGGTGCCGGGAGCAATCTCCCCTTCCAGGATGGAGGCACGCATCGCCGAATACACATCGGGCACGGCTGCCTTGCCGCGGGAAGTTTCGGACGATTGACGTGGGGGCACGCGGTTACCTCTTGCACTGGATTGCTGGTACTGAACGGCGGGAAGCCGCTTGGGGGAATCATAAGCCACGGGGCGCCGCAGCCTTCATCGAAGCATTTTTTCGGCGGGGACTTGATCCGGGTCACACTTTCTATATGATTAACCCGATTCCTATATGATTTTGGCGCAGATGCCTTCCGCGCCTCCCCCTCCCGCCGTGCGCACCGCACCCGAAGCCATGTATATGTCGAAGGAGACCGCATGACTACGCTCGGAAGTAAAACCTCCATCACCACTTCATCCCGGCAACCCCGCCTCATGACCCGCAAACGTTGGGTGATCATCTGGCTTGCCTTCATTGGCTTGAGCATCAACTACCTTGACCGCTCCAGCCTCAGCGTCGCCCTCCCGTTCATGGGCAAGGATTTTGAACTCAGTGCCACCCAGCAGGGCCTGATCTTTGCAGCGTTCTTCTGGGCTTATGACTTCTTCCAGCTCGCCGCCGGCTGGTACGTGGACAAGGTGGGCCCGCGCCGCTCGTTCTCGCTGGCCGCCGTGTGGTGGTCCGTCTTCACCATGGTCACCGCCGCAGCGTCCAGCTTCTGGTCACTCTTCGCCGCCCGTTTCCTCCTCGGCGTGGGTGAGAGCCCGGCGCCCAGCACTGCAGCCAAGGTGGTGGCCACCTGGTTCCCGGTCCGCGAACGCGCCTTTGCCACCAGCATCTGGGACTCCGGTTCGCGGGTGGGAGCCGTGATCGCGCTGCCGATCGTCACCCTGATCGTCGCCTTCACGTCCTGGCACGCGGTGTTCATCATCATCGGCGTCCTTGGAATCATCTGGGCCGCCGTGTGGTGGAAGTACTACCGCAGCCCGGAGGAGCACGCCGGCGCCAATGCCGCCGAAGTCAGCTACATCCAGGAGGGCGGTGCCCGCGGAGCGGCAAGCGACGACGAAAACGCGGCCAAGCTCCCCTGGCGTTCGCTCTTCAAGTACCGCACCATCCTCAGCATGATGTTCGGCTTCTTCTGCCTGAACAGTGCCATCTATTTCTTCATCACGTTCTTCCCCAGCTACCTGGTTAAAGAACGCGGCTTCGACCTCCTCAAGCTCGGCTTCTTCGGCGCCATCCCCGGCATCTGCGCCGTCCTGTTCGGCTGGCTGGGCGGCTACCTGGCTGACCGTGCCGTGCGGGCAGGATCTCCCGTCAGCAAGGTCCGCAAGACGGCCATCGCCGGTGGCCTGGCCGGCGGCTCCGTCATCATGTTTGCCGCATTGGTCCCGGAGGCCTGGATGGCCCTGGCCCTGCTGTCCATCGCCTACTCCAGCCTCACGGTGGCCGCCACCGGCATCTGGTCGCTGCCGGCTGATGTCGCACCGAGTTCACGCCACGTCGGTTCCATCGGCGGGCTGCAGAATTTCGCCTCCAACCTGGCCGGCATCTTCACGCCCATCCTGATCGGCGTCTTGGTGGACCAGACCGGATCCTTCGTGGCGCCGCTGGCCGTGATCGGCGCAATTTCCCTCATCGGGGCCGCCAACTACCTGTTCGTCATCGGCAAGATCCAGCCGCTGCAGGTCAAGGCAGCCGCCTAGGAATTCCCCGCCCCAAGCAAATGGACGACGACGGCACCTGCGAAAGTGCCGTCGTCGTCCTTTGTGCGTGGCGCCCTAGGACGCCGGTGCCTCTGCAGGGACCTGCGCCCGCTCCGGCCCGGCATCGCGGGCCTGCGCCTGGATGGCAGTAATGGCCACCGTGTTCACGATGTCCTCCACCGTGCAGCCTCGGGAGAGGTCGTTCACCGGTTTCCGCAGCCCCTGCAGGACCGGCCCCACGGCGACGGCGCCGGAGCTTTGCTGCACCGCCTTGTACGTGTTGTTGCCGGTGTTCAGGTCCGGGAAGATGAACACCGTCGCCTGGCCGGCCACGGAGGAACCGGGCATCTTGGACGCGGCAATGGAGGCGTCGACGGCGGCGTCGTACTGGATGGGCCCCTCCACGGCGAGGTCGGGCCGGCGGGCACGCACCAGTTCGGTGGCCTGCCGCACCTCGTCCACCGCCTCGCCGGACCCCGAGCCGCCGGTCGAGTACGAGAGCATGGCCACCCGCGGCTCCACCCCGAACTGGGCGGCGGTCTCGGCCGAGGCCAGGGCAATGTCCGCAAGCTGTTCGACGTTCGGATCCGGGTTCACGGCGCAGTCCCCGTACACCAGCACCCGGTCCGGCATCAGCATCAGGAACACCGAGGACACGATCTTCACGCCCTCGCGGGTCTTCACGAACTCCAGCGCAGGCCGGATGGTGTGCGCGGTGGTGTGCGCGGCGCCGGACACCATGCCGTCCACCACTCCCAGCTGGACCATCATGGTGCCGAAGTAGCTGACGTCCTGCATGATCTCCAGGGCCTTGGCCAGGTCCACGCCCTTGTGGGCCCTCAGCTCGGCATACTTCTCCGCAAACTTCTGCCGCAGCTCCGAGGTGGCGGGATCGATGACGGTGATTCCTGACAGGTCGATGCCGTTGGCTGCGGCCAGCTCGCGGACGTCCGATTCGGGCCCCAGGAGGGTGAGGTCGCAGACGTCCCGCCGGTGCAGGATCTCGGCTGCGCGGAGGATCCGGACATCGGTGCCCTCGGGCAGGACCACATGGCGGCGCTGGGCCCGGGCGCGTTCGATCAGGTCGTGCAGGAACCGCAACGGGGTCATGCGTTCGGCCCGCGGAAGGTGCAGCCGCTCCACCAGTTCGGCTTCGTCCACCCGGCGGGACCAGAGGCCAAGCGCCGACGCTACCTTGCGGCGGTGCCCGGACCAGATCTCGCTGCGGACCTCGGAGACCCGGCGCGCCGTCTGGTAAGTGTCCTCGTCCGCCGCGAACACTGGAAACGGCGCTTGCGCCAGGAGCGGATAGATGTTGGCATCCGGCGCCAGGCCGCCGGTGAGGATCAGCGCGGACGCCACGGGGAACTCCGGCGAGAAGGAGGATGCCAGGCAGGCCACCATTACGTCCGCCCGGTCACCTGGCACGATCACCAGGGCCCCCTCGTCCAGGACGTTCAGGAAGTTGCCCACGTTCATGGCGGCAACCTTGATGTCCTTGACGTCGCGCTCCATATCCGGCGTTCCCGCGATCTGCCGGACACGCAGGGCCGTCGCCACCTCGCCCGTTGTGGGCCGGGCGATCTCTTCGAGTTCGGGCAGGATATACACGGGCCGGCCGGACGCGCCCGGCTTCAAGGCCGCGGCAATGGCATCCAGGTCAGCGGCGTCCGCCCTGTTGACCATGATGGCCAGCAGCGAGCAGCGTTCGGCGGCAAGTTCCTTGCGGGCAACTTCCACGGCGGCGGCAGTTTCGGCAACCGTCCGCCCCTTCGCGCCCACCACGGCCACCACGGGCGTGGCGAGGTTGTTGGCCAGCCGGGCATTCAGGTCGAATTCGACGGCGGAGTCCTGGCCCACCAGGTCCGTCCCCTCCACGATCACCACATCGCAGTGCCGGGCAATGTCGGCGTAGATCTCCACGCACAGGGCGTCGATCTCCGCGCGGTTGCCTGCCGCGAGGAGTTCGCGGACCTCCGCATAGGTCAGGCCGCCGCGGCACAGGTCATCGTCCAGGGCAAACCGGGCCTTCATCAACGCCACCATGGGGTCGTCCGCGGCGGAGGGGCCGTGGACCACGGGCTTGAAGAAGCCGATCCTGTCCGCGTGCCGGTGCAGGGTGTCCGCCAGGCCCAAGGCCACCAGGGACTTGCCCGACCCAGGGGTGGTTGCGCTGACGTAGATGCCTTTGGCCATGGTCCGCCCTTTGCTGTGCTTGCTCGTGCCGGTCCTCCCATCCTTGCACTACACGCGGCCCGGGGGCACACGTGCGCGCGGCCCACCCTTGACACCGGCCCCCCTCATGGGATTACCTAATGAACATTCGGTAAATAAAGCTGGAGGCAATGACGCATGGCTGAAGCAACACTTTCCGGGGCCACCCACCCCATCCTGGAAAACGACTACGCCTCCGAATGGATGGGCATCGAGGTCCTCGCCCTCAGCGACGGCCACGCCACCATCCGGATGACCCTCCGGCAGGAAATGCTCAACGGCTTCGGCATGGCCCACGGCGGAATGATCTTCGCCTTCGGCGACACCGCCTTCGCCCTCGCGTGCAACCCCATCCAGCCTGCACCGGGCGAGGAAAACACCATCACGGTCGCGTCCGGCGTCGACATCAACTTCCTCAAGCCGGCATTCCGCGGCCAGGTGCTCACCGCCGTCGCGGACCGCCGCTCCAGCGCGGGGCGCAGCGGCCTGTACGACATCCAGATCTTCGCCGCCGACGCCGCCGCGGCCTCCGAAACCCACCCCAGCTCCCCGGGCGAGCTCATCGCCGAGTTCCGTGGACGCAGCCGCACCATCCCCAAGAAGTAGGAAAACCATGACCCTGCATGCCCCCGAAACCCCCGCCGCTGCCGGCATCGACCCAGGCCTGGACCGCGAAGAGACCATCTCCCGCGACGAACTCGAAGCCCTCCAGCTCAGCCGCCTGCAGCACACGGTGGCCTACGCCTACGACCGGGTCCCGCTGTACAAGCGCAAGTTCGACGACGCCGGCATCCACCCCAGCGACCTGCGCGAACTTGAGGACCTGGGCAACTTTCCCTTCACCACCAAGGACGACCTCCGCGCCGAGTACCCCTTCGGTATGTTCGCCGTGCCGCAAAGCGAAGTAGCCCGGATTCACGCCAGCTCGGGCACCACCGGCCGGCCCACCGTCGTCGGCTACACCAAGCAGGACCTGGCTGATTGGGCCAAGCTGGTGGCCCGCAGCTTCCGTGCCTCCGGCATCCGCCCCGGCATGAAAGTCCACAACGCCTACGGCTACGGCCTGTTCACCGGCGGCCTGGGCGCCCACGCGGGCGCCGAAGCCCTGGGCTGCACCGTCATCCCCATGTCCGGCGGCCAGACCGAACGCCAGATCCAGCTGATCCAGGACTTCAAGCCGGACGCCATCCTGGCCACCCCCACCTACCTGCTGACCATCGCCGACGCGATGGCGCACATGGGCATCGACCCCGCCTCCACCTCGCTGAAGTTTGCAGTCCTGGGCGCCGAGCCGTGGACACAGGAGATGCGGCACGAGCTCGAAGTGATGATGGACATCAAGGCCTGCGACATCTACGGCCTGTCCGAGGTCATGGGTCCGGGCGTCGCCGGCGAAGCGGTGGAAACCCAGGACGGCAGCCACATCTGGGAGGACCACTTCCGTCCCGAGATCATCGATGCCTTCAACCCGGTGGCCGGCAAGGAGAACGTCCTGCGCGACGGCGAACACGGCGAGCTGGTCTTCACCTCGCTCACCAAGGAAGCGCTGCCGATCATCCGGTACCGCACCAAGGACCTCACCCGCCTGCTCCCGGGAACTGCCCGCCCCGCACACCGCCGGATGGGCCGCATCACCGGTCGAAGCGACGACATGATCATCCTGCGCGGCGTGAACCTCTTCCCCTCCCAAATCGAGGAAATCGCCCTCCGCATCCCCGAACTCAGCCCGCACTTCCAGCTCGAGCTCACCCGGCCCGAGGGCCAGCGGATGGACCAGCTGACCGTCCGGATCGAACGCCGGGACACCGTCACCGTTGAACAGAGCACGACGGCGGCCCGCACCTTGAAGGAGCAGATCAAGATCCACGTGGGGTCCTCGTGCACCGTGGACGTAGTGGAACCGGGCTCGCTGGAGCGGTCCAACGGAAAGCTGCGCCGCATCTACGACCTCCGCCCGAAGGCTTAATGGTTCCGGTGGCGCTGCGCCGTCCCCGGACCTACCGACCGTTCGTGAGAAACTAGCCACTATGCCCAGCGCCAGCAGAACTGCCAGCACCGCCGATACCCCAGCCGCCCACGGAACAGCCGCCAACGGCACCAAGCGGGGCCGCCCCGGCTATGACCAGCAGTCTGTGCTGCGCATCGCCGTCGACGTCTTCAACCGGCACGGCTATGACGCAACCTCGATGGGCATCCTGGCCGAGAACCTGGGCATTTCCAAGTCCGCCATCTACCACCACGTGCCGTCCAAGGGCGACCTGCTCAAGCTCGCGCTGGACCACGCCCTGGGCGGGCTTGAAGCCATCCTGGAGCAGCCGGAGGCCACTTCCGGGGCGGCCGATGCCCGGCTCGAGTTCGTGCTGCGGCAAACGGTGGCCGTGCTCGTGGAGCGCCTGCCGTTCGTCACCCTGCTGCTGCGCCTGCGCGGAAACACCGAGATCGAACGGGACGCCCTGGAACGGCGCCGGACCTTCGACCACAAGGTGGCCGGCCTGATTTCGGCTGCCCGCGACGAAGGATCGCTGCGCGCAGACATTGATCCCCGGACCGTCTCGCGCCTGCTGTTCGGCATGATCAACTCCATCGTGGAGTGGTACAAGCCGGGCGGTTCGCTGTCGCCGGAGAAGCTCGCCGACGACGTCATCACCGTTGCGTTCGACGGCCTGCACAGCAAAGGATAGGAGCCTGGTCCAGCACGCATCACCGCTGATAATAAGCGTGCTTGGTATTTTCCCGGCTCCCCCGCTACGGTGGTAGGAAGCCACCACCCGCAGGGAGGTCCTGATGAGCCAGGCCAGTGATCGGCAGCGTTCCCGCCGCCTCCAGGCAGCAGCTGCCGCCGGAGTGCTCACGGCCGGCCTTGCATTGGGCGGCTGCACCGGAACGCCAAGTCCTCCGGTCCCCAGCAGTTCCTCCCCAAGCCCGGCACCGTCGTCGTCCGCGGGCAGTTCCGCCCCGGCTTCCGGGACGCAGGCACCGGGCGGCGACGCCGGCACCGCGGCGGGCAACCTGCCCCAACTCGTCGAGAACCTGTCACCGTCCGTCGTCACCATTTTCACGCAGAGCGGTCTTGGCAGCGGCGTGGTGTACTCAGCGGACGGGCTGATCCTCACCAACGAGCACGTCATCCGTGGTGCCACCACAGTGGAAGTGGGCTTCGCCGACGGGCAACGCGTCGAAGGGACCGTAAAGGCAAGCGACGCCGTCACCGACCTGGCACTGGTGCAGGCCAAACGCACCGGCCTGCCGAAACCGACCTACCAGACCAACCTGCCCAAAGTGGGCGAGGGCGCCCTGGTCCTTGGCTCACCCCTCGGGTTTGAGAACACGGCCACCGCCGGCATCATTTCCGGGCTTCACCGCTCCATCCCAGGCTCCGCATCCAACAGCCTCTCCCTGGTGGACCTGATCCAGACGGACGCACCGATCAGTCCGGGCAACTCCGGCGGCGCCGTGATCAACATGCGCGGCGAGGTGATCGGCATCAGTGAGGCCTACATTCCGCCGTCCGCGGGCGCCGTTTCGCTGGGCTTTGCCATTCCCGCCGCTACCGCCGTGGACGTGGCGGAGGAACTGCTGGCCAGCGGCACTGCGAAGCATGCCTACCTCGGCCTGACTCCGGGCGAGCTTACGGCACAAATTGCGGACCAGCTGGGCATCCAGGGCGGATCCGGGGTGGTGGTGCTCGCAGCCGACACGGACGGACCCGCGGGACGGGCAGGAATCCGGCCCGGCGACGTCCTGCAGTCCATGGAGGGCGTGGAACTCACCACGCCTGAGAAGCTCCTGGCGGAACTGCGCAAGCGCAACCCCGGCGACACCGTAGGCTTCAAGGTCAAGCGCGGCGACCAAAGCCTGGACATCAAGGTGGACCTCACCGACAGGCCCGCCACCAATACCACCCGATAGGAAAGGAAAAGCAGATGAGCCACCCAAAGGAAGAACCCGAGGCAGGGTACATCGTTCCGGATCCCTCGAAGCTCCGCGAAGACATCGCCGGTGATTCAGGTGACGAGGCCAACGCAATCCGCTTCAGTGAGGAACAGGCCCTGATCGAGGAACAGTCCCACGGCATCCGTCCGGACACCTACAGCGTCCCGCCGGGAGGCCCCACCATGGACGAGGCCAGGGGCAACATGGACCTCTCGGACCGCAGCGAAGAAGGCCACGGTACCGGGCGCGAGGATGACAGCAGCGACGACGGCCTGCACGGCGGCGCCGAAAGCTGACACCAAGGTCAAACGTTCCATAAACCGCAGCAGGGGCGCCCCGATGAAACCGGGGCACCCCTGCTGCGGTTTTGTCCCTTGGCGCCTAGACCTGGTATTCCGGATTCGCCACGAGGTTCTGGTGGACGCAGAGGATGTTGTGCTCAGTGTCCATGAACCAAGCGCATTTTTCGGATTCCGTGGTGCAGATGTGGTTTTCCGTCCTCAGGGTGGGAAGGTCATAGTCTTGGAACATCACGCCCCTGGCCTCCATGTCACGGACGGTCCCCTCAATGTCGGCTACCTCGAAGCTCAGCGCTGTGTGCTCGGAGTGTTTGCCATCGGAGACGGGCATCAGCTGCAGCATGGGGCCGCCGTCGGTGCCGAGTAATTCGCTTCCATCGTCTGTCATTCCGCGGTGCGGGAGTCCGAGCTTTTCGGTGTAGAAGCTGCGGGCGCGGGCTGCGTCGTCGACTGGCAGGATGGTTGTGGCTGTGCTCATTCTAAGGTTCATGTGGCCACCTCCTACGGGCAGAATCTTACGCCCCAGCTGCCGGAAAAGCCCCTCCCCAATACGCCCGCTCACCTTCGACCCCCAAACCCCAAACGCCCGCTCACTTTCGACGCCCAAACCCCAAACGCCCGCTCACTTTCTGGGGTTGCCCGCAAATCGTGGACAGTTGATCAGGCGGCTTGTGCCGGCTGAGGTTGTGCTGTGGAGAGCAGTAGCTCGTGCTCCACAGGAGTGTTGAAGCCCAGAGCTGAGTGCAATCGGACGCGGTTGTAGAACTCCTCGATCCAGCGACCCGTGGCCATGATCGCGTCGTGCCTGGTTGCCCAGCGGCGGCGGTCGTAGAACTCGGTCTTGAGCGTGGACCAGAACGATTCCTGCATCGCGTTATCCCAGCACACGCCGGTCCTGCCAACGGATTGGAGAATGCCCAGCTTGTCGCAGACGTCGTTTAGTTGGGCGGAGGTGTACTGGGTGCCGCGGTCGGCATGGAACACGACACCGGCCGGGCCGCCGCCGCGCAGGACGTAAGCCATGCACAGCGCGCGTTCCACCAGGCTGGCCGTCTGGACCGAGTCCATCGCCCAGCCGATCACCCGCCGGGAGCAGGCGTCCCTGACAGCACACAAATACACCCAGCCCTCGCCGGTGCGAAGGTAAGTGATGTCCGAGATCCAGACCGCGTCCAAGGTCCCGGTATCCCACTTTCTGGCCACCAGATCCGGGATGGAGTGCACCCGGACCTCCCCGACCGGAGTCACCGGACGGAAACGGCGCGGCGAGATACCTTCCAAGCCTTGCCGGCGCATGGACGCCGCAACGGTCTTCCGGTCAACAGCGGTCCCATTCCGGGCCAACTCCGCGCGGATCCGGGGCGCCCCATACGTCCCGCATGACTTCACATGCGCCTTTCGGACCTTCACATCCAGATCCGCCCGCTCCGCGGCGCGAACCGTGGCTTCTGAATGGACTCGTTGGCGCCAGGCATAGAACCCGGACCGGGACACCCGTAAGAGCCTAGCCATCCGCTGGACGGGATAGTTGGCCTTCTCGGCCTCCATCAGTTCGAAGCATTCCGATTCTGCTGCTTGGAGGCGAAGAAGGCTGCGGCTTTTCCCAAGAACTCGTTATCCATCCGCAACTGCGCATTTTCCCGGCGCAAACGCTCCAGCTCCGACTTCTCCGTCTCGGCCGCCGCGAACTCCTCCGGAGCCGCCAAACGCGCCCTCTCCTGAGCCACCCACCGGCCAAGCAACTGCTCACCCAGACCCAGTTCGCGGGCCACCGGCGCGACCGGCCTGCCCGTATCAATCACCAGACGCGCGGCCTCCCGCCGATACTCAGGAGTGAATTTACGTCGTGTCGTGCTCACAAGAACACCTTCCCGCAGAATCCCAGGATCCCGCTACTTCAGGTGTCCACCAACAGAGGCTAACCCCATTTCCCGAAAGAAGTGAGCGGGCGTCCCGGTTGAAGCTGCCAGAAGTGAGCGGGCGTCCCGGTGGAAGCCGCAGGAAGTGAGCGGGCGTCCAGGTGGAAGCCGCCAGAAGTGAGCGGGCGTCCCGGTGGAAGCCGCAGGAAGTGAGCGGGCGTCCCGGTGGAAGCTGCAGGAAGTGAGCGGGCGTTCCGGGCTACTTTTCGACGAGGGTGAGGACGTCGTAGGTGGCCACGATGTCGTCATTCTGGTTGGTCAGGACGGCGTCCCAGGCCACCTCGCCATATTCGTCCGTTTCGCGCGGGGTGATCTTCTTGGCTGTCAGCGTCACCCGGATTGAATCACCGGCGGCAACGGGGGTGATGAAGCGCAGGTTCTCCAGGCCGTAGTTGGCCAGCACGGGGCCCGGGGCGGGTTCCACGAACAGTCCTGCGGCCCAGCTCAGCAGCAGGTAGCCGTGTGCCACGATGCCCGGGAAGAACGGGTTGGCTTCCGCCGCTTGCTGGTTGGTGTGCGCGTAGAACGTGTCGCCCGTGGACTCCGCAAAAGCGGTAATGTCCGCCAGCGTGACCTGCCGCAGGTCAGAGCGGACGGCATCGCCGATCCGTAGCGTGGCGAGGGATTTCCGGAACGGGTGCGCGCCTTCGGTTTCCACGGTGAAGTTGCGGTCCGCACCGGTATGCCAGACGCCGGTGACGGCGGTGAGCATGTTGGGTGAGCCCTGGATGGCGGTGCGCTGCATGTGGTGCAGCACGGACCGGATGCCACCGAGTTCCTCGCCGCCGCCGGCGCGCCCCGGGCCACCGTGGACGAGGTGCGGCACCGGTGATCCGTGGCCGGTGGACGAGCGGGCGTCCTCCCGGTTCAGCATCAGGACGCGGCCGTGGTGCGCAGCGATTCCGGTGACCAGTTCCCGGGCCACCTCGGGGTCGTTGGTGCAGACCGAGGCCACCAGGGAGCCGCCGCCGCGGGCGGCGAGGCGGACGGCGTCGGCCAGGTCGCGGTAGCCGATCACGGACGATACCGGTCCGAATGCTTCGAGCGAGTGGATTGCGTCCGCTTCGGGGTTGTCCCAGTTCAGGACGACCGGGGCCATGAACGCCCCGCCGTCCACCACGCCGGTGGTTCCGTCGGCCGAGGTGACCGACGGCGAATCGAGGGTTCCGTACGCAAGCTCACCGCCGGCGGCGAGCATGGACTGGACGGCCGCCCGGACGTCCCTTAACTGTTCCACGGACGCCAGTGCGCCCATGGTGACGCCCGCGCCGCGGGGGTCGCCCAGGACGATGCGTTCCGAGATGCGCTTGCCGATCGCGGCGGTGACGGCGGAAACCAGTTCCTGCGGCACGATGGCGCGGCGGACGGCGGTGCACTTCTGCCCGGCCTTGACGGTCATTTCGGTGACTACGGACTTGACGAACGCATCGAATTCCGGAGTGCCCTCCACCGCGTCAGGGCCAAGGATGGCAGCGTTCAGGGAGTCCGTCTCGGACGTGAACCGCACTCCGCCCTCCACCACGTTCGGGTGCGCCTTGAGCGACTTTGCGGTGGACGCCGAGCCGGTGAAGGCGACGAGGTCGCGGTAGTCCAGGACGTCCAGCAGCCCGCGGACGGAACCTGAAATAAGCTGCAGCGACCCTGCCGGCAGGATGTTGGATTCAACGATGGCCTTGACCACGGCCGCAGCAACGTAACCGGTGGGGGTGGCAGGTTTGACGATGGTGGGGACGCCGGCCAGGAAGGCAGGGGCGAACTTTTCCAGCATCCCCCAGACCGGGAAGTTGAAGGCGTTGATCTGGACGGCAACACCGGGAATGCGGGTGTAGATGTGCTCGCCGGCGAAGGAGCCGTCCTTGGACAGCACCTCCATGGGCCCGTCCACCACTACCTGGGAGTTGGGCAGTTCGCGCCGGCCTTTGGAACCGAAGGTGAACAGCACGCCGATGCCGCCGTCGATGTCCACCATGGAGTCGATCTTGGTGGCACCGGTCTGGAACGAGAAGTTGTAGAAGTGCTCGCGGCGGGCGTTCAGGTACTGCGCCAGTTCCTTGAGCTTGAGGGCGCGCTGGTGGAAGGTCAGCTTGCCCAGTTCCGCCTGGCCGGTGGTGCGGCCGTATTCGACGACGGCGGCCAGGTCCAGGCCCTCCGTGCTGACCTTGGCCAGGATCTCCCCGGTGCTCGCATCCCGGACGGGCACCGCGGAAGCCGACGAGCCGGCGTCGGGCGTCCACCAGGCATCCTTGACGAAGCTGGGCACTGTCTCCACGGTGTCGACCGTGGCCTGGGGAGCTGTGGCTGTGGTGGTCATCGTTGACGGGTCCTTCCAACGCTGGGGCAGGCAAACAGCAGTCATTACTGACCGTCCGTTCGGTAATATATTCACCATACATGAAGTGCCGTGCCGCACACTAGAAGGCCGGGACTGACATGGCCACCAAAGGAGAACGAATGAGCGCCCCACACGAGGATTCCGGCGACACCCAGCCGTCGCAGCATGAACTCTGGAAAATCACGCTGGGCGAGCTGGACGAAAAGATGGGCGTGAAGATCCTGGAGGAGTCCGTGGAGCGGGTGGTGGCCACCATGCCGGTGGAGGGAAACCGGCAGTCCTTCGGCCTGCTGCACGGCGGCGCTTCCCTGGCCGTCGGCGAGGCCGTGGGCTCCTGGGCCGCCGTGATCCACGCGAGCACCATGGGCAAGACCGCTGTGGGGGTGGACGTATCCGCCACCCACCACCGGTCCGCACGGGAGGGCCAGGTCACCATCACGGCCACGCCTATCCACCTGGGCGGCACACTGACCACGCACGAGGTGCTGATCACCAACGAGGCGGGCCAGCGGCTCTGCACCCTGCGCATTACAAACCTGCTGATGCGGCGCCACAAGTAACGGTGCTTGAGCCGTCCCCGGGAGTTGAGCCTGTCGGAACCTAGTCCGATCCCCGCTTCCGGCGCCTGACCAGCACCATAAGCACGATCCCGACGGCGACCGCGGCCGCGGCGGCGACGGCTGCGGGCACCAGCGCCGTAGCGCCGGTGTACGCCAGGTCGCCCGCACCCGCGGAACCGTTGCCGCCTGTGATCGCCAGGCCGGCAGGCGGAGTACTTGGTGCCGGGGTACTGGGTGCAGGGGTACTGGCCGGCGGCGTGACGACGGCGGCCGGGCTGGTCTGGGTGGGCGACGGGGCCGGGCTGGCCTGGGTGGGTGACGGGGATGCGGTAGCGATGCTGGCGGGAGGACTCGTGGGAGCCGGCGGGGCAGGGCTCGACGGCGGGGCAGGGCTCGTGGGAGCCGGCGGGGTGGCCGCGAACTCGAAGGTGGTGGTGCCCGACCGGCTGTACCCGTTGACGGTCTCGGCCGTGAAGTGGAGCGGATCCTTGCCTTGGGGTGCGGTGAAGCTCCAGTTGCCGGCGGCGTCCACGGGGACCTCGAACGGGCCTTGGCCCTGGAGGGTGATCCGGACCTTGGACCCGGCGGCGATGGCTGACGCCGGGGCCGCGGCAACGGTGCCAGCGATGGTTTGGCCGGAATCATAGGTGCCGCCGGCCGCGGGCGCGGTAACGGAAGGCTTGTTGAGGAACAGTTCCAGCTGGTAGCCGGGAAGTACGGCCAAACTGTTCCGCAAGGTGGCGCCGACGGCGAAGTTTTGGATCACGTTGCCGTTTTGGTCCGGGGTGTCCCCTGCCGAGTGGGTGCCCACGGCGTAGTTGCCGCTGACGTAGGGTCCCCCGGAGTCTCCCCCGCTGGACTGCACCCCGTAGGAAAGGAACCCGTTGAACGCGCGGATGTCTTTCTTGTCCGAGGCGTAGCCCGGGCCCGGCACGATGAAGATGCCGACGGCGTCAACCGTTCCGCAGGACCAGGCGGAGGTTCGTCCCGAGCGGCAAATGGGCATTCCCACAACGGGGTCTTCGGATCCGATGATCTTGACGTCGGGCCCGGGCTGTGACGGGCTCCCCCACGTGCTGGCCGCGGGAAGGGGATCGATGTCCTGCCGCAGCGACTGGATCACCGAGATGTCCGTCCCCACATTGCCAGGGTTGGTTACCGCCGCCTGGTCCGGACCGATGGGAGTGGTGGGGTCGAGCACGCGGGTGTTCCCCGGGCCTCCGAACTGGCTGAAGCCGAACTTCCCCAGCAGGCCCGCCGGCACGCCTTGGAACTCCAAGGTGGCTGTCTTGGCGGCACCATCCGAAGCGCAGTGCCCCGCGGTCAGGACAGTGGGCAGGCCTGTGGGGTCGAAGGCGGAGAAACCGGTGGAACACACATAGCCGATATCGCTCTGGTACCCGATGCCGCCTGCGACGTCCGCCTCGGATTTGAGCGGCGTACCGCCGTCGAGCTCGACGTTGGCATAGCGGGACACGAACTGGGCCGGAGTGACCTTTCCGGCCCCCGGCAAGGCCGACTCCGACGGCGAGGGCGACGGGGCTGCCGACGGCGAGGACGACGTCGCTGGTTCTGGCGACAACGCCTCCGGCGCATTGATCCCGCCCGTCCTGATCACGAACTTTCCGCCGGCGTACATCACCGCCTGCAGGTCCTGCGGCCCAACGTCGCGGAGATAGGCCCGGAAGAGCTGCTCCGTGCTGACCGCCAGTTCGGACCTGGCGCCAACCGCGGGCGCCTCGAGGGACAAACCGGAAATAGTGCCCGCGAGGGCGGCAACGGCGGTCTTAAGCCCACGTCCTGAACCGCTGACCGTAATTGATCCATGCTCGATCCGGATTCCCACGTAGCCCGGGACCTGGCGCAGCTGGACGGCCGCCTGCGCTGCCTGGGCACCGAGTTGTCCGGCAGCCTCGAACTGCTGGGGGGTGAGCTTGAGGTCCCGCTGCACGGCGTCGTCGAGGGCGGCCTGCGAAAGTGCGGTTGGTGCCGGCGCCGGGGACGCCGGGGCTGTCGTTCCCGAAGCCGGGCTGGGGGACACTGTACCCTGACTCGGCGAGGCCGGAGTGAGGGACGATTCACCGGCAGCAAAAGCGGGAACGGCTGCGTACGCGGAGGATGCCAGCACGCCGGCAGCGGCGCCCAAGGCGAGCACCTGCCGCAGCCTGACAGCACTAAACCGCAGGTCATGCGCCATTGAAGCTTTTTTCACCGGTGCTGCTGTTGAGCTCATGTCCGTCTCTCTGCCGGTCAACGTGACCGAGGAAACAACAGTATCTCAGGTCACATGCGTCACACTGGTCCCATTGTATCTACGCTGTCCTGGCAACAGGCCAGGACAGCCTCGAGTTCTACTGCGGTGAGACCGTTGGCCAGAAGGTAGTGGCGGGTATCCAGGTCTCGGACAAACCTGGCCACGGTGAGCCCCCGTTGTTCCAGCAAGGGCTCGAGTTCACCTGCGGCCAGGTAGCGTTCGCGGCTGTGCGGCGGCCCGTGCGTGCGGTACCTCTCGTTGATGCCGCGTGCCGCCCGCCGGTAGCCCTCTGCGATCGCTTCGTCGGAATCGCCTGCGAGGTCCTGGACCATGGCGGCCACCATTCCACTGCGGTCCCGGCCGGCGGCGCAGTGCAGCAGGACATCCCCCTTGGGTGCGGCGTGGGCGATGGCCCGGAAGACGCCCACCAGCTTTTCCGGGAAGAGGCGGGCGTTCACGGCGTAATGCCCGGGGTCGTTCAAATACGGCCCGGTGATGGCGGTGAAGCGCGGATCACCGGCCTCTTCCGTGGGCGCCTGGACCACGTCGATGTCCGGCATGGACGTGTCCGGGACCACCGGGTCGGTGTCCCGGCGCCGGCCTTCCGCTGCGTTGCGGAGATCGACGACGGTGCGGACGCCGTCGTCGAACATCTGCCGCCACCCGGACGCCGTCAGCCACTCACGCCGCCCCATGCGGTAGATGCCGCCCGAAATGTGCCAGGCGTTGACAGCTCCATCCCAGTTCATGGGCCTGCCCCGTTTGCTCATCCGCCCAGCTAATCACAGGGTGCTGGGAGCCGCATGCCGCACGGGAAGACTTCTGGCGTCATCAGCGGGCAGCCGGGCCGCGGCGGTCCAGCCGGTACTCGAGCCCTGCGCGGACGGCGGGCCATTCGTGGTCCAGGATGGAGAACACCACGGTGTCGCGCAGGTTCCCGTCGCTGGTCCGGGAGTGGCTGCGCAGTATGCCGTCCTGCTTGGCACCGAGCCGGGCGATGGCCTCCCGCGACTGGTGGTTCAGCCAGTGGGTGCGGAACTCCACCGCCGGGCAGCCCACGGCCTCGAAGGCGTGCCCGAGCAGCAGGAGCTTGGAGTCCGGGTTCGTTCCGGTCCCCTGCACGGAGGCCGCGTTCCACGTGGAGCCGATCTCCACGCGGGGCGTGGCGGCGTCGATGTTCATGTAGGTGGTCATGCCGATGATGCGGCCCGGGCCGCCGGTTTCCGCATCGATCAGGCGGGTGGTGAACGGCAGCATTGACCCTTGGTCCTGCAGTGCCAGCCGCCGCCTGATTTCGGCGGCCATCCCATCAGGGGCCGGCACCGAGGTGTACCAGAGCTTCCAGAGCTCACCATCCCTGGCGGCCTCCACCAGGCCGTCGTGATGCTCCTCCGCGAGCGGCTCCAGGATTACGTGCCGGCCGGTCAGGGTAAGGGGTTCAAGGAAAGTCACTGCACCAGCCTAGGCCCACCGGTTCGGTGCCGGTTACGCTTGGGCAAGCACGTGGACGGCGAGCGAGGGAGTCATTGTGTCAGGTACCAATCCGGATCCGGAAGACGACAAGATCACCGGTCTGGAGCCCGGCGGCGGCGTTCCGCCCGGCGAAACCCCGCCGGGCGAAGCATCCACGGTCGGGCCCCATGGCACGGAGGAGCGCGGGCCGGGCAAGGGCACGCAGTTCCTCTGGATTGCCATCATCGGGGTGGTCGTCCTGCTCTGCCTGCTGTATTTCATCGGCTACATCGTGGGCTTCTTCCACTAACGCGGGCGGCCGCTAGCTGGGCCAGTCGAAGAAGCCTTTGCCGGTCTTGCGGCCCAGTTCCCCGCGGGCCACCTTGTCGCGCAGGATCTGCGGGGGTGCGAACCGGTCACCCAGGGTGGACTGCAGGTATTCGGCGATTCCCAGGCGGACGTCCAGGCCCACGATGTCCGTGGTCCGGAGCGGCCCGGTGGGGTGTTTGTAGCCAAGCACCATGGCGTTGTCGATGTCCTCGGCCGAGGCTACGCCTTCCTCGACCATGCGCATGGCCTCCAACGCGATGGCAACGCCCAGCCGGGAGGACGCGAACCCCGGCGCGTCATTGACGACGACGGCGGTCTTGCCGAGTGCCTCCACCCACCTCTTCGCCTCCACAGCGAGTCCGGGCGAGGTGTGCTCGCCCAGCACCACCTCGATGAGCGTGGAAGCGGGCACCGGGTTGAAGAAATGCAGCCCCAGGAAATTGCCCGGCCGCCTCAGCTCCTTCGCGAGCCCGTTCACGGACAGCGAGGACGTATTGGATGCCAGGCAGGCGTCTTCCGCCAGCCGCTCCTCGATGCCCCGCAACGCCGTAACTTTCAGGTCCCAGTCTTCCGGGACGGCTTCCACCACCAGTTGGCGGTCCTTGAAGGCGTCATAGTCCACGCCGACGGCCAGGCGGGAGACCATTTCGTCCAGGTTTGCGTCCGTTGCCCCGCGCTCGATGCTCTTTGCCGCCGCGGATTCCACCCGTTCCCGTGCCGCCTCCGCAGCCTGCTCGTCGCGTTCCACCACCAGCACGTCGGCGCCCTTGACCAGGAATGCATGGGCGATCCCGGCGCCCATCCGGCCACCGCCCAGGACACCCACCCGGGCCGGGAGGGCTGAAGTCAGTTGCGATTCGCTCATGGTCTACTTTCCGTCTGCGGGGTTGGCGGGGTTGGCCTTCTTCCGGGCGCTGCGGTCGAGGAACGCCTGCATGCGGTCGAACTTGGCCTGGGATTCGAAGAGGATGCCCTGGGCCAGCTGGTCGATCAGCGGGTGGGCTTCCGCGGGGGCGTGGAACACGGATTTGGTGATGCGGACGGCCAGGGGGTCCTGGCGCCCGATCCTGTCGGCAAGGCTGTGGGCCGCGGCCAGCAGGTCCGCGGGGTCGTGGATCTCGGTGATGAGGTTGGCCGCCCGTGCCTCGTCGGCGCCGAGGACCAGGCCGGCCAGGAGGATCTGCTTTGCCAGCGGTTCACCCACGAGTTCCCTGAGCCGCCAGCTGGCGCCTGCCGCGGCCAGGATGCCCAGGCCCGTTTCGGGATTGCCGATGCGCACGGTGGGGGTGCCGATCCGGAAGTCCGCCGCGTAGGCCAGTTCCGCGCCGCCACCCAGGCAGTAGCCGTCCAGCGCGGCGATGACCGGCATGGGCAGCTTCGCAATCCGGACGAAGATGGTGGAGTTGATCCCCTGCAGGGCGTCATCCCGCCGCCGTTCGCGCAGCTGGGCGATGTCTGCCCCGGAGGCGAACACCCCGTCCACCCCTGCAATGATCAGGATCCTGGGATTCTGTTCCAGCGCTGCGCACACGGTGTGGAGTTCGTCCACCATCTGCTGGTCGATGGCGTTCTTTACCTCGGGCCGGTTGAGCAGCACCACCACACGGTCGTCCCGTTCCTCCACTTTGAGGGCGGAGAACACTTCGGCGGCAAGGTCCACTGCGGCGGCCATCAGATTTTCTCCAGCAGCATGGCGGTGCCTTGGCCGACGCCGACGCACATGGTGGCGAGGCCGATTTTGGCGTCCTCGCGTTCCATCCGCCCCAGCAGGGTGATGGCGATCCGGGACCCGCTCGAGCCGAGCGGGTGACCCAGCGCGATGGCGCCGCCGTCGCGGTTCACGATGTCCGGATCCAGGCCCAGGCGCCGGATGGAGGCCAGTGACTGGGTGGCAAAAGCTTCATTGAGTTCGACGGCGGACAGGTCACCAACGCTTAGGCCGCTGCGCTTGAGCACTTTCTGCGTGGCGGGGACAGGACCGATGCCCATGATCTCGGGTTCGCAGCCGGCGGAAGCGCCGTCGATGATGCGTGCCCGCGGGGTCAGGCCCAGCCGTTCGATGGCTGCCTCCGAGGCCACAATGATGGCCGAGGCGCCGTCGTTGAGCGAGGACGAGTTTCCGGCGGTGACCACGGAGCCGCCCGGTGCTACCGGCCGGAGGGCAGCGAGAACGTCGAGGCTCGTGCCGGGGCGGGGCCCTTCGTCCGTGTCCACCACCGTTTCGGACTTGCGCGTCTTCACCGTGACGGGGACGATCTCGTCCTTGAAGCGCCCGGCGGCGACGGCCTCGAGGGCACGCTGGTGCGAGCGGACGGCAAATGCGTCCGCATCCTCGCGGGAGATGCCATCCGCTCGGGCCACTTCTTCCGCCGTTTCCGGCATCGAGTAGGTCATCTTCCCGTCGCGGGAGAGGCCGCCCTGCTGGAACTGCGGGTTGGTAAAGCGCCAGCCGATGGAGGTGTCGAAGATCTGGCCTGGCTTGGCAAAGGCGGCGGTGGGCTTTTCCTGCACCCAGGGTGCCCGGCTCATGGATTCCACGCCGCCGGCGATGACGATGTCCGCGGCTCCGGCCTTGATCATGTGGCTCGCCTGGATGATGGCGCTCAGTCCGGAGGCGCACAGCCGGTTGACCGTAATGCCCGGGATGTGGAGCGGAAGGCCTGCCAGCAGGGTGGCCATGCGGGCAACGTTCCGGTTCTCCTCCCCTGCGCCGTTGGCGTTGCCCAGGATCACCTCGTCGATGCTTTCCGGGTCCAGGCCGGCGCGTTCCACGGCTTCGCGGACCACCAGGGCGGCGAGGTCGTCCGGCCGCACGGCGGACAAGGCACCCCCGTACCGGCCCACCGGCGTTCGGACCCCGCCAACAAGGAAAGCCTGCGGACCTGCGGTTGCAGCCATGGATACACCCTTCACGCGATAAACAGCACTGTCATCGGCGGCCGGCACAGCGGATGCACCACTTACCGACCGTTCGTTCTGTAAATGGTACACGGCAAGGTTCCGCTCCGCACCCGGCTAAAGGACTGTGACGCCCAGGTGCGCGGCGATCAGCGGCGCCAGGAGGCCCAGCTGGTACTCGTCAACAACCAGGCCGGAGAGGCTGCCCAGCCCGCTGATCTTGCGGAATCCGGTCCCGCGGATGTCGAAATCCTTCAGCTTGGCGCCGGCCAAGTCCAGGGATCCAATGGTGCAGTCCTCGAGCCTTACCCGGACGGCCCCGGCGGCGCCAAGGTCCAGTTCATTGATGATGCACCCGCTGATCAGCACATCCGTGAGCTTGGCACCACGCAGGTTCAGGAAGTCCACCTTGCCGCCGTCGATCCGTACGGACTGCCAGCCGGTTTCGTACAGTTCCGCTGAACCCAGCCGGGGGTTGCGGAGCTCCACGTCCTGCCAGGTGCTGCGGGCACCGCGGAAAACGGGGGCGTACAGCTCGGCCAGGATGCAGTCACGGAAGGATGCTCCCCGGAGCTGCGCGTCGTTGAAGGACACGGCATCGAACCGGCACTCGGAAAAGACAGACCCGCCCAGGTCGAATCCCTCTGCGTCCGCGCGGCTAAACCGGACCCCTTCGTGCCGCTCGCCGCGCCGGAAGGCGGCGTCCGCCTGGTCTTCGAGGTCAGTGAGCTCCACCGGTGAAACCCGGGGTGCCTGCACCCCGGCCGGCCCACGTCCGCGCTTTTTCTCCATCCCCCGAGCCTAGCCCGCCCGCCCCATCCCTTGAATTAGTAAGCAAGCTTCGTTTATGGTGAAAATGTAAACGATCGACGGAAACGGAAGGAGGCCGGCACCATGGGCCTCGGAGACAAGATCAGCAACGAAGCCGAAGAACTTGGCGGCAAAGCAAAGGAAGCTGCCGGCAACGTCACCCACAATGACCGCCTCAAGGCTGAAGGCCAGGCGGACCAGGTCAAGGCGGATGCCAAGAAGGTGGGCGAAAGCGTCAAGGACGAGTTCAGGCGCGACTGACAGCCACTCTGCTGCAGCCGCAGCGAACGGCGTGCTGCATCAGCCCGACGGCGGCGGATCGGACAGATCCGCCGCCGTTCCGCTGTCCACACGCATCGGGCAAAATCACCAGCCGCTGCGGGTGGGAGTGTGGCCCTGGCGGGAGTCTTCCGGCATGGTCATTTCCGCCCGCAGGCCGAGCAACCTGACGGGGCGGCCGGGCTCGATCTTCGCGGCAAGCTCCAGGGCGTGTGCGAGCACTTCCGCAGGGACGGACGTTGCGGGGATCTTCCGGCCGTACGTTGTGGTGGTGAACGGCGCGTAGCGCACCTTCAGGGTGAGGCCGACCACCGGCCGCTCTTCCGCGGCGACATCGTCCATGACGTGCGCTGCCAATTCCCTGAGGGCGCCGTCAATGTCCGCTGCCTCCGTCAGGTCGCGCTGGAAGGTGGTTTCCCGGCTGTGTCCCCGGGCCACCCACGGTGTGTCATCAACCACCCGCGACCCTTCGCCCCGTCCCAGCTGGGCGTACCACGGGCCCATCTTGGGACCGAACTCGGGCACCAGGTCCGCAGGGTTGGCCGCCGCGAGCTCGGCAACAGTTTTGATGCCAAGGGTGGCAAGCCGCCGCGACACCGCTTTTCCCACGCCCCACAGATCGATTGTGGGCCTGTCCCCCATCACGTGGAGCCAGTTCCCTTCCGTCAGCCGGAAGATGCCTGCGGGCTTGCCGAACCCCGTGGCCACCTTGGCCCGGACCAGGGTGTCCCCGATGCCGATGCTGCAGTGCAGCCTGGTTTCCGCCAGGACGGCGAGCTGCAGCTGCCTGGCGATATCTTCGGGGACGCCGCCCTCGATCCCCACGAAGGCTTCGTCCCATCCCAGCACCTGGACCGTGGCGCCGGGCTGCGAGCGCAGGACCGCCATCACTTTCTCGGACGCGTCAAGGTATGCCTCATGATCCACGGGCAGGATGACCGCGTCCGGCACCTTCCGCGCGGCGATGCGCAGCGGCATGCCGGAGCCCACGCCGTAGGCCCTGGCTTCGTAGGACGCTGTGGACACCACGGCACGTTCGGTGGGATCGCCGCGGCCTCCCACGATCACGGGCTTGCCCGCGAGCTCCGGCCTGCGGAGCACTTCGACGGCAGCGATGAACTGGTCCAGGTCCACGTGCAGCACCCATGGTTCGTTCACAGCCCCAGTCTGCCCGGGCCAAGCGCCGCGCACCAGCGTCCCGGGGTCCGCGGTTGGATCCGCACAGTAAATGCATACTGCCCGGTTAGCCTTAGCCATGACCTACGTTGACCTCAGCGCCGAAAGCGCCACCGCCGGCGGCTCGCCTTCCTTGGGCGGCTATCTGGCCACGCCGGAGGGCCAAGGCCCTTTCCCCGGCGTCGTAATGATCCACGAGGCCTTTGGCCTGACCGACCAGACCCGCAGGCACGCCGACAGGATGGCCCGGGCCGGCTACCTGACCTTGGCAGTGGATCTGTTCAGCGAGGGCGGGGCGCGCCGCTGCCTGGTCAGCACCATGCGCAGCATGACTGCCGGCACCGGCAGGGCATTCACGGACATCGCCACGGCGCGGAAGTGGCTTGCCGCCTCCCCGCAATCAACCGGAAAAACCGGCGTGATCGGTTTTTGCATGGGCGGCGGCTTCGCGCTGCTGGTGGCCAAGGACGGTTTCGACGCAGCCGCGGTCAATTACGGTCGCCTGCCCGGCAACCTGGACGACGCCCTCCGCGGCGCCTGCCCCATCGTGGCCAACTACGGCGGCGCGGACAGGCCCCTGAAGGGGGCCGCTGCCCGGCTCGAATCAGCCCTGGACAGGCTGGGAATCGAACACAGCGTCAAGGAGTTCCCCGGCGCCGGCCACGCCTTCCTGAACGACACCGACGAAGGACCCGTGGTCCTTCGTCCGCTCATGCGCGTGATGGGCATCGGGCCGGACCCGGACTCCGCCCCGGAGGCCTGGCAGCGGATCGAGGACTACTTTGCCCGCCACCTGAAGGACTCCGCTGCCTGACGCACCGGACCCGCCCGGACATCAAGGAGGAAACGCCGACGGCGGACCGCCCCACCCAAGGGACGGCCCGCCGTCGAACGTTGCTCAGGAAGATCCGGCGTCAGCTGTAGAGCTCGCTCTTGGGCTGGTTGCCCTTGACCTTCTGCCAGCCAAGCCACAAGACCACCGCGAAGAACGGGATGGTGGCCAGCGTCCAGAGGCCCAGGTAGAACACCTCGCCGTCCTTGCTGGTCATGGTGTCGAAGCCAATGAGCACGGTGATGGCCAGCAGGCCCAGCAGGCCGGCCCAACTGGTCCACGGCGAACCCGGCATCGGCAGGGTGGACGTGATGCCCTTGCGGCGGCGCAACACGATTTGGCTCGCGAAGATGGAGCCCCAGCAGAAGATCACGCCGATCGAGGCGGTGTTCAAGGCGAGGTCGAACGCGTGCGAGCCGCCCAGCCAGATGTTCAGCAGGATGCCCACAAGGTAGAACGCGGCGATCGCAAGGATGGCGGCATACGGGACGTGCCGCTTGGACATGCGGGTGAGCCACTGCGGGGCGTGGCCGTTGTTGGCCATGGTGCGGAAGACGCGGCCGATCGAGTAGAGCCCGGAGTTGCAGGAGGAGAGTGCGGCGGTGATCACGATCATGTTCATCACGTCACCCACCCAGCCCAGGCCCATCTGGCCGAAGACGGTAACGAACGGGGAGGTGCCGGCCTTGTACTGGTCCGAGGGCAGCAGCATCGCCAGCAGCAGGACGGAGCCCACGTAGAACACCACGATGCGCAGTACGACGGCGCGGATCGCCTTGGGCACCTCGCGTTCCGGCTTTTGCATCTCGCCGGCAGTGACGCCGACCAGCTCGATGCCGTTGTAGGCAAAGATGACGGCATTCAGGACCAGGACCATCACCAGCGCACCCTTGGGGAACATGCCGCCCTCGGCCGCGAAGAGGTTGTTGACGGAGGCGTGCCCGTCACCCACTTGGGCGTTGGTGACCACCATGAACGTGCCCACCACCAGGAAGGTCAGGATGGCGCCCACCTTGAGGCAGGATGCCCAGAATTCGAACTCGCCGAACGCCTTGACGCTCAGGAGGTTCACGGCCACGAGGAGCGCCAGCGCGGCGATGGCCGAGGCTTCCACGGGGACATTGGGGAAGAAGAACTGGAAGTACAGGCCGATCGCGATGAGCTCGGCGATGCCGGTCATGCCCCAGTTGATGAAGTACATCCAGCCGGACATGTACGCGCCCTTTTTGCCGAACATCTCGCCGGCGTAGCTCACCAGGGAGCCTGAGGTCTGCCGGTACATGATGAGTTCGCCCAGGGCCCGCATGAGCAGGTAGGCGATGACGCCGGCGATGGCGTAGGAGAAGATCAGGGCCGGGCCGGTGGAGGCGAGCCGGCCGCCGGCTCCCATGAAGAGGCCCACGCCGATGGCGCCGCCCATGGCGATCATGGTGACGTGGCGTCGGCCCAGGGTCTTGCTGTAGCCCTCGGCGCTGAGGGAGGAGTCGACGGCGGCGGTTGCCGCGGCGGTGTTCTTGAGGTCTGTGGGGGTACTTTGAGGCACAACTGTTCCTTGTGGGTTGGGGGTTGGCCGCATCCGGAATCCGTATGATACGGCTCACAAAATTCGGCCTTAATGCCAAGAAACCAGCGATTGTGAGCGTAAATCATCGAGTAGCCGAAGCTTCACGCGGCCTGTCCATCCTACAAGACCGGGCGCCGGGTACGTGACGCGCGCTACACGGCACCCCCGGCGATAGGCTGAAGCATGGCCACAGCCCATCGCATACCACCCGCTCCACAGCCACAGCTGTACCGTTTTTCCCGACTGGACCTGGCGGCGCTCTGCCTCTACGTGGCCATCGCGGGATTCTTCGCTGCGGCCGGCGACCTGGTGGCCCCTTTCCTGCGGCAGATTGCGCCGTCCCCGGCCGCCGCCTCGTATGCGGTGAACCTGCTGTTCTATTCCTCGGTGGGAATCGTGGCGCTGTTGGCCGCCCGGAAAGTAGTGGCGCGCGACCTCAAAGTCCTGGCGACCCGGCCCTGGTTCACCCTGTTAATGGTTCCGGCCGCGGTCATCGCGATGCTGGTCCTGACCGCGGTCCTGGTGGCGCTGAACGGGCAGGTGGAAACGTCCGCCAACCAGGCAGGCCTGCAGGCCCTGATACAGCAGGTGCCGCCCTGGCTCATGGTGCCGCTGCTGGTGGTGGTGGGACCGTTCGTGGAGGAATACATCTTCCGCCACCTGCTGATCGGCAAGCTGGGCAGGCGGGTGAACCTCTGGATCTGCTGCGTCCTCTCGGCAGTGCTGTTCGCGGCGATGCACATCGTGGGGCAGGAGGCCATCACCCTCACGGCACTGCTTCCCTACCTGGCCATGGGGGCCACGCTGGTGTTCGTCTACGTATGGACCGGGAAGAACGTCATGTTTTCCTATTTCGTCCACGCCGCCAAGAATTTGCTGGCCGTGGTCCTGGTCTACTCCATCCCGCCGGAACTGTTCGAGCAGATGCAGCACGTCCAGGCGTAAGCCGGCGCTCAGTCCGCCAGCGTGTACCCGCGCACTGTGAAGCGGTGCGTGCCGCTGGTCCGCCCCGTGATGTAGACCTTGGTGCCGCCGGCCGCGTTCGTGCCGCCCAGGTAGCGGTAGCTTTCACCCGGGTTGTAGGTGGCAGGAGTATCCGGATCTGCGGGCAGCCCGGGTCCAAACTCAATCACGTCCGCGCCCACCCGGTACGTGCCGGTACCGCCCACCAGCTGGAAGGTTCCGTGCGCACCTGCCGGCTCCACGCCGTCGAGCACCCCGCCGGGCTGGAAGGTCAGCTCGAGCGCGAAAGCCGTGTGCGTTCCTTCGAACCCAATGTCCAGGCCTACCTCCCCGCCTGCTGCCTTGATCCTGATCTCCGTGGCAAGCCGGTGGACGTCGGCGGCGCGCGAACTGAACTCCATGCCGGCGCTGAACCGGCCTTCATGCTCCAGGGCGTATATGCCATCCGGGCGCTGCTTGGCCGGCGGCAGGGGCTGGTAGAAGTTGGCTTCCAGCTGCTCGGCGAGCACCAGCACGCCGCCCTGCCGCACCGTGTCCTGGCTGCGGAAAGGGCCCAGGTCGAAGAAGCTCCTGGACAGCCGCAGATCGGACAGCATGGCCGCGCCGTGCCCGAAGCGGAGGAAGGTGGGGTTGGTGGCAAGCCCGGAGCCGACGCCCGGAACCAGGGGGTCGCAGCCGCCGAACACGGTGGCCACTGACCCTGCTCCGCGGAACCGGTAGGCGCCGCAACTCTCGAGCGCCGCCGCGGCCGGAGCGAGGGGTGCCGGCAGCGCGGCGGCGTGCGACGGCGGATCGGCCGGCAGGGCCGCTGACAGCCAGGGGTCCAGCCGGGTGAGGGCAAGCAGTTTCGCGGGCTCGTGCAGGGGCAGCCGGGCCAGCCAGGTGGCTGCCGCGGCGAAATCGGCCCGGCCGTCCTGGGCCGCCAGCCGGCTGTAAAGGTGAAGGAACGGGGCGGCGCCGAATTGCATCCACTGGTCCTGCCGGCGGGAGAAGACGGATTCCACGGTGCCGTCAGCGTTGAGCCAGGGCAGGAAGGCGGCGAGGTTCCGCCGGACGTGGTCCAGGAGGTCCGTCCGGCCCGTGGCGTCCGCGATGGTCAGCAGCGAGGGATTGGTCACGGCAGTGGCGTACAGGGGGCTGCGCTCGGAGTACATGCCGTCGGGGAGCTGGTCGATGCCCTCGGCCAGCCATTGTTCGATCCGGGCGCCGATGTCCTGCCGCGGGTGCAGCGTGTTGATCTGCGCCAGGGCGGCGGAGAGCTCCCAGCGGTGGTTTGGGGTGTGGACGCCGCCTGCCACCATGGCGTCAACGGACGTGGCGATGATGGCCTCGAGCCGCTCGTCCACCTCCGCCAGTAGGTGGTCCGGGGTTTCCGTTGCGCGGACCAGCCGCACCGCCAGGCAGGCGTCGTTCAGGGTGAACGCGGAGTCCGGCGGCGAGGACAGGTTGGTGCCGTCGAACAGGCCGGTGGGCCCTTGGAGGGTCTCCAACCGGTCCAGGCACCGCCGCATCGCCGTGGCAAGGGTTTCCTGCGCGAAGTAGCCGGAGCCGGGCTCGGTGAACACGGCGGCCAGGGCCAGCAGCCTGGCCATGGCCGGCCGGTGCGCCAAGGCCCGCACGTCGTCGTCGTGGGCTGCCAGGAACGCCGCGACCTCCCGGTCCGCTTCTGCCGCCACCCGCGCCAGGAAGGCTGTGTCCGTTGTTGCTGTCTGCACTGTTGCTGCCTTTCACCGGCCCGCAGTGGCGGGACCGTCCTAATCCTTCAGCCCGGCGCTGACGTCCGCGTTGAGCACGTATTTCTGGAAGACGAAGAACACCAGGACCAGCGGCAGGAGCGAGATCACCGAGGCCCCCAGGAGCACCGGCCAGTCGATGTTTTCCGCCCCAACGATGCTCCGCAGCGCCACCTGCAGGGTGTACCACTTGGGGTCGTTGAGCACGATCAGGGGCCAGATGTAGTCGTTCCACCGCCACTGGAACGAAAAGATGGCCAGCGTGAACAGGATGGGCTTGGACAACGGGAGCATGATCCGGAAGAAGATGGCCAGCTCGCCCGCGCCGTCGATCCTGGCGGAGTGCAGCAGGTCATCCGGAACCGTGAGGAAGAACTGCCGGAACATGAACACCCCGGTGGCCGTGAGTACCGACGGGACGATGATGCCGGCCAGCGAGTTGTAGAGGCCCAGGTCCCGGATGACCGAGAACGTGGGGTTCAGGATTACCTCGGTGGGCAGCATGGTGGTGGCCAGGATGCATACGAAGAACAGCCGGGTGCCCTTGTTGTTGTACTTGGCCAGCGCATATCCGGTGCAGGCGCTGAAGAAGACCGTCAGAACCGTGGTGGTGATGGAGACCGTGGCCGTGTTCAGGAAGTACTGCGCAAAGTCCACCCGTTCCCATGCGTCCACGAAGCCTTGGAAGGTCCATTCCCGGGGAATCATGGACAGCGGGTAGCTGAAGAGTTCGCTGCCGGGCTTGAAAGAGCTGAGCAGGAACCAGAGCAGGGGTAGCGCGTAGATGGCGGCGATCACCCACATCAGCAGGGTCAGCGGGATGGAGGCCTTGGCCCGGATCTCCCGGTTGCCCGGCTGGGTGCGGCCGTCCCTGCGGCGTGGTGCTGGGTCGTTCCGGGTTGGTTGGGCGTGTTCCTCCGCTACCGCGGGAGGCAGGTTGGCAGCTGTTGCCACGGGTCAGCCCTTCTTCCTGTTGAACCGGAGCTGGATGAGGGCGATGGCCAGCAGGACCACCATCAGCACCATGGAGGCGGCGCTGGCGTAGCCCACCTTTGACTGCTCGAAACCGGTTTTGTAGATGTATTGCACGATCAGGGTGTTCTGCGTTCCGGGGCCGCCGCCGGTCAGCGCCTGGATCATGGCGAATTCCTTCATGGCATGGATGGTGGAGAGCAGGATCACCATGAACGACGTCGGCGCGATGCCCGGCAGGGTGACGTGCCGGAAACGTTGCCAGGCGTTGGCCCCATCGAGTTCCGCGGCCTCCAACAGGGATTCCGGAATGTTCTTCAGCGCGGCGATGAACAGCAGCATGTTGAAGGCAGTGCCGCCCCACGCCGAGGCGAAGATCACCACGGCGAGGGCCAGGTTGCCGTCGCTGGACCATGGCAGCGGATTCCCGCCCAAGCCGGAAATCAGGAAGTTAATGAAGCCGAAGTCCTGGCCGAACAGCCACTTCCAGATGACGCCCACCACGATGGGCGAAATGAGCCAGGGCAGGAAGATCACGGTCTTTGCCGCTGTGCGTCCGCGGACGGCTTTGCTGACGAGCAACGCGGCCACGCCCAGGGAGCAGACGTAGACCAGCGGGACCGACAGGACCGTGTACACGAAGGTCCGGCCCAGGGCGGCGTAGAACGAGCCGTCAGCGAAGAGCTTCTGGAAGTTGGCCAGGCCGATGAAGTGCAGCTTGCCGATTCCGCGGTAGTCCGTGAAGGAGTACAGCATGCCCAGCGCTCCCGGCCAAACAAAGAACACCAGGAAGAGCACCACGTTGACGCCGATGAGGACCAGCGGGGCGATGACGTAGCGGTTGCGGCGCTTCAGCGCCGACTTGCTGCGGACCGGCCCCGGCTGCGGTGCCGGGGCCGCCGTCGGAGTGATGGTTGGTTGTGCCACGGGATCAGGCCCCGTTGTAGAGCTTCACGATGTTGTCCACCGTGGTCTTGGCGTCCTGGCCGCCGGAGAGCATCTTGACGGTCTCCTCCCGGAGCGGATCGCCGGAGAACGGGGTCTCGGCGTAAGCCTCGATGACCACGCGCTTGATGGCGTTGTCCCCCTTCGCCTGGTTGCCGGCGATTTGCTTTTGGTAAAGCTCGAACGATGCCTGCTGGAACGGGTAGTCCACCTTCAGGTCCTTGACCGGCAGGTAGCCGCCGGTCTTGGCGAACTCGGTGTAGTTGGCGTCGTTGTAGAACCAGTCAATGAACTTCCTGGCTTCCTCATCTGCGCCGGTGTCCTTGAAGGCGACCATGAATCCGCCGCCGAGGTTGGTGGCGTTGACGTCCTTCTTGGGCAGCGGAACGGACAGCCATTCGAAGTCCTTGATGTTCTTGTTGAAGTCCGCCACCTGCCAGCTGCCGGAGTAGTAGGCGGCCACCTGGCCGCTCTTGAACATGGCGTTGCCGTCCTCGCCGCTGAGCCAGACGGACTTGGGCATGGTCTGGTCGTCGTTGATCTTCTTGAAGTACTCCAGGGTCTCCACGGCTTTGCTGTCGCCGGTGTACTTGCCGTTTTCCTTGGCGAAGGCGGTGCTGCCGAATTCGTACATCATGGCGCGCAGCCGGTGGCCGGAGCGGTCCATCACCACGCCGTACTTGGCGCCTGCCTTCTCGCGGACCTGGTTCACGGCTGCGATGAACTCATCCCAGGTCCAGGTGGTGTCGATCGATGTCGGGAAGGCGACGCCGGCCTTGGTGAACAAGCTCTTGTTGATGAAGAGCCCCACGGCGGTGAGGTCGGAGGGGATGGCGGGGATAATGCCGTCCGGCGATTGCTGCAGGAAGTTGGGATCGATGTTGTGGGATTTGGCGATGTCCGTGAGGTCCTGGAGCTGGTTGGCCCACAGCGGGTCGAGGCCGGTGACGCGGGCCAGCGCCGGAAGGTCGTTCGCAGTGGCCGCGTTCTTCAGCTTGGTGGTGATGTCCGCGGTGGGGACGTCGACAACCTCGATGGTGATCCCGGTGGCTTCCTTGTACTTCTTGGCGGCGGCGGCGAACGCACCGCCCTGGTTGGTGTCGCCGGACAGGATAAGCTGCAGCGTCTTGGCGCCGCCATCCGTGGAGCTCCCTCCCCCTCCTCCACTGCAGGCGGTGAGGCCGGCAGCCAGGGCCGACAGTCCGAAGGCCGTCAGCCCAAACTGGCGGCGGGTAATGCTGGAGATTCTTGTCGTCTCTGACAATGCTCTGTCCTGTCTCTCGCGATAGCGGGGAAAACCCTTTCCGCTAGAAACTGTGACCTATGTCATGACATATTGTCAAGAATACTTTTGACGGCGTCAGGATAGGCCGCCCACCCGCGTCAGCCCCTTCCCCAACTCCGCCGCCGCCCTTACCGTGGACGGATGGGACTGAATATCCAAATCGTGATCGACTCGTCAAACCCGCATGAGCTCGCCGACTGGTGGGCCGAAACCTTGCAGTGGGCGGTGGAACCACAGGATGCCGGCTTCATCCGTTCCATGATCGAGCAGGGCTACGCCACCGGGGACCAGACCATAACGCACCGCGGAAACCTCGTGTGGAAGGACGGCGCCGCCATCCGGCCCCCCGAGGAAATAGAAGCCAAAGCCCCCGCGCGTCGCATGCTCTTCCAGACCGCCCCCGAGCAGAAAACCGTGAAAAACCGCGTCCACTGGGACGTGCGGCTGGACGGCCGGGACAAGGACGAGGTGCGGGGCGAACTCGAGGCGCGAGGCGCCACTTTCATGTGGACGGCCGGGCAAGGGCCGCATTCCTGGCACACCATGGCGGACCCCGAGGGCAACGAGTTCTGCATCAGCTGACGCCGATTACTAGACTTGGACGGTGAGCAACCAGATCCCCGCCCCGGTGTCCGACATCTTCGATCCCACGCGCTGGCGGGTGGTTTCCGGCTTCGAGGACTTCCAGGACATGACCTACCACCGGCAGGTGGAGCGGGATTCCGACGGCAGCTGGGTGCGTGACCTGCCCACGGTCCGCATCGCATTCAACCGGCCGGAGGTCCGCAACGCGTTCCGCCCAGGCACCGTGGATGAGCTGTACCGCGCCATGGACCACGCCCGCATGACCCCGGACGTTGCCACCGTGCTGCTCACCGGCAACGGCCCCTCCCCCAAGGACGGCGGCCACTCCTTCTGCTCGGGCGGCGACCAGCGGATCCGGGGCCGGGACGGCTATCGGTACGTAGTACAAAACACAGCCGACGGCGAGACCCAGGAGACCATCGACCCCGCCCGTGCCGGACGGCTCCACATCCTCGAAGTCCAGCGGCTCATGCGGACCATGCCCAAGGTGGTCATCGCCGTCGTCAACGGCTGGGCGGCCGGCGGCGGGCACTCGCTGCACGTCGTCTCAGACCTCACCATCGCGTCCCGGCAGCACGGCAAGTTCAAACAGATCGACGCCACGGTGGGCAGTTTCGACGCCGGCTACGGTTCGGCTCTGCTGGCGCGGCAGGTGGGCCAAAAGGCCGCCCGCGAAATCTTCTTCCTCGCCCGCGAATATTCCGCTGAGGACATGGTTCGGATGGGCGCCGTAAACGAGGCTGTAGACCACGCGCGGCTGGAGGAAGTGGCGCTGGAATACGCGGCGGACATCGCCCGGCAGTCGCCCCAGGCCATCCGCATGCTGAAGTTTGCCTTCAACCTGGCCGACGACGGCCTGGCGGGCCAGCAGGTGTTTGCCGGCGAGGCGACCCGGCTGGCCTACATGACCGACGAGGCCGTGGAAGGAAAGGAAGCCTTCCTGCAAAAACGCGACCCCGACTGGTCACGCTTCCCGCACTATTTCTAAGAAGGGACGGCAATGAACAGCGACGAATCACCGGCCGCCGGCACCGGCGGCCCCCTCAACATCGAACCGGCCCTGAAAGCCCTCGCGGCCGCCCTCCACGGCGAGGGCCCCGCCGTCGAACTCTCCGTCGGGGCAGACGGGACACTGGTAGTGGGGCACGTGGAAACCCCCGGCTGCGACGACGCCGTGGCCGTGGTCCGCACTTCCGGATCCACCGGTACCCCCAAGGCGACGCTGCTGACGGTGGAGTCCCTGGCGGCCTCGTCCATGGCCACGGCGCTGCGGCTCAAGGGAGAGGGGCAATGGTTGCTGGCCCTCCCCGTGCAGTTCGTTGCCGGAATCCAGGTGCTGGTGCGGTCCCTGTTCGCCGGGACCCGTCCCTGGGTCATGGACATGTCCGGCGGCTTCACGCCGGAGGCCTTCACCGCCGCAGCGCTGGAACTGACAGACAAAATCCGCTTCACCTCCCTGGTTCCCACCCAGCTCCAGCGGCTCCTGGATGACCCGTCGCCGGAAACCCTCGCGGTGCTCCGCCGGTTCAACGCCATCCTGCTGGGCGGCGCCCCGGCGCCGCAGTCCCTGCTGGCAGCTGCCCGGGACGCCGGCGTACGGGTGATCACCACCTACGGTTCCGCCGAAACCTCCGGCGGCTGCATCTACGACGGCTACCCCTTGGAAGGCGTCTCTGTCCGGGTGGCCGCGGACGGCCGGATCCTCCTGGGCGGGGACACGGTGGCGGCCGGCTACATCGAGGCACCGGATGAAGAAACCGGGACGTTCTTCGAGGAGGACGGCGTGCGCTGGTACCGCACCAGCGACCTCGGCTCCATCGACGACGACGGCCGCCTCACTGTGCTGGGCCGGGCCGACGACGTCATCATCACCGGCGGCATCAAGGTTTCCGCCGCGCACGTGCAGGAGCAGTTGGAACAGTCCGACGCCGTCTCCTCGGCGTTCGTTGCCGGCGTTCCCTCCGCGGAATGGGGCCAGGCCGTGGCCGCCTACGTGGCCCTTGCCGGGGACGGCGCTTCCGGGCACGAAGCCGGGGACTCCGCCGTCGTGCTCCAACAACAGTGGCAACAGCAACTGGGGGTCCTGGCACCCAAGACCGTCCTCACCGCACCGGAGCTGCGGATGCTGCCAAACGGCAAACCCGACCGGCTCGCCATGACCGCGGAACTCAGTGCCCTGCACGAGGGAAAGTAGAGTGGACCTGCACCACCGCGGCGGGTGCGCCCGCTCCATCCTGCCGTCATATCGAAACAACACGAGGTACTAACCGTGGCCACAGCCGCCCAATGGATCCAAGGCGCCCGACTCCGGACACTTCCGGCAGCGATCGCGCCGGTGCTGATCGGCACCGCCGCCGCCTACGAAATGGACTCGTTCCTGCTGCCCAACGCCATCCTCGCGGCCCTGGTGGCACTCCTGCTGCAAGTTGGCGTGAACTTCGCCAACGACTACTCGGACGGCATCCGCGGTACCGACGACGACCGCGTCGGGCCGTTGCGGCTGGTGGGCTCGGGCGCCGCCAAGCCTGAGCATGTGAAGTGGGCCGCGTTCGGCACGTTTGCCCTGGCCATGGTGTTCGGCCTGGCCCTGGTGGTCCTGACCCAGGCGTGGTGGCTGATCCTGGTGGGGCTGGGCTGCGTCATGGCCGCCTGGGGCTACACGGGCGGCAAGAACCCCTACGGCTACATGGGCCTCGGCGACCTGTTCGTCTTCGTGTTCTTTGGCCTGGTGGCCACCTTGGGTACCACCTACACCCAGGCCGGGCACATCAGCCTGCCGGCAGTCATCGGCGCGATCGGGACCGGGCTGATCGCCACCGCACTGCTGATGGCCAACAACGTCAGGGACATCCCCACGGACATGCAGGCCGGCAAGAAGACCCTCGCCGTGCGGCTCGGAGACAAGCATGCGCGCGAAAGCTACGTCCTGATGCTGGCCGTCGCCATCCTGCTGGTGGTGATCCTGGCCCCTGGCCGGCCATGGATCCTGATTGTGCTGCTGCTCATTCCGGCATGCCTGATGCCGGCCTGGCTGATGATCAACGGGCGCAAGCGCAAGAGCCTGATCCCGGTCCTTAAGCAGACCGGGCTGATCAACCTCGGCTACAGCATTTTGTTCTCACTGGGGCTGATCCTCAGCCACGGGTTCTAGGCGTTCTTTTTGCCCTTGGCATTGTTGATGGTGATGTCGGGGTTGGCATCGAGGAGGGCGTCCTCGGCGTTCGCGTCCTGGATTTCCCCGGCCGAGCGAAGCGGCTTGGCCTTTCCGGAAAAGCGGTGCTGCAGGGCTGCGGTGGCAGCGTCCCGCTGCTTCTGGAAGAACAGGTAGCTGATGGCGAAGGCAATGACCGCGGCGCAGACCACGGACATCAACACCCCGACCTGCAGGAACGCGAACAGGACGAACAGGGGCACGAAGATCGCGAGCCGGATCAGGGAATATTTCAAAAAGGCCACTATTCAAGTTTAGCCGCCTCCGCCCGCGGCCCCTGCGCGTCCTGACGATAGACTTGATGGCATGCTCTTCCGTGTGGCTTTGGCCGTCGCAGTCCTCGTCATCTTTGTGTATGGCCTGGTGGACGTGATCCGTACCGAGGGCCGCCTGACCCGGGGCATTTCCAAACCGGCGTGGATTATCGTCCAGATCATCCTGCCCGTCCTGGGCGCCATCCTGTGGTTGCTGATCGGCAGGCCGCGCGGCACAGCGCAGCCCCGGCCGAGCTACCCCCACCCCACCGCTCCTGACGACGATCCCGACTTCCTCCGCAACTTGGAGGCCCGGCGCCGTAACCAGGCCGAGGCTGAGCGGCTCAAGAAGCTCAAGGATGAACTGGATGCCAAGGCCAAGGACGACGACCGGAAACCCAGGCACGACACCGACGAACACGATACCGACGGACTGAAATAGGGGCCATGACGTCCCCGCCCGGAGGAGACGAGCAGCGTCTGTCCCATCCTCCACCTCGGCCGGGGATGTCCTGGTCCGCACCGCCGCCCATCCCGGCCACCCCTTCCCTGCCCGGCACGGTCAGGACTGCACGCACCCTCTGGGTCCTCAGCTTCCTCGCCGGGCTTACCGTGCTGGCCGGCTCGTTCGTGGCCCGCGATTCGAACCTGCACCGCCTCCGCGCCGTGGTGGCGGACACAGCGGCCCGCAACGGCATGGCGTCCGCAGGCACCGCGGCGGAGATCGTCTTTTGGGGAAGCATGGGCGCCCTGCTGCTGGCCACGCTCCTGGAGGCGGTGGCCTTGGCTGCTGTGCTGGCCCGCAGGGCCTGGGCACGTTGGGTCCTTCTTACGCTGCTGGCCAGCCACTTGCCCGTGCTGCTGCTGGCGTCCGTTTTCCTGGTCCCCACCGGCGCGGCCGGCAGCTATGTGGTGATGCTGTGGGTGGCCGGAATGGCCCTGGCGTTCGGCGGACTGGTGCTGCTGTTCCTGCCGACGGCCGGCGCCTGGCTGCGGCGAGGACGCTCCCTAGGCTGACCGCGGCTGGCGTTGCCGGCCGGAGCTCCCGGCCACCACGCCCTCGCAGCTGCGGATCACCACCCGGCATGCCTCCGCGGCCGGCCTTCCGGTCAGGGGGCTCTCGGCCACCCCGCGCCAGCGTGCCAGGTACCGACGGGCCTCGGCCGCCAGCACCTCGGGGCTGGACCCGGCGTCCAGGCCCAGCCGCACCCAGGAGGCCGCGCCGTTGCCGCCGACCAGCCGTTCAGCTTCCGCACTCAGTTCCGAAGGCAGGTCCACGCCCGTGGTCCGCAACACCGCGAGCAACTGGAGCTCCCGGAACTCGTGGGCGTTTACCTGGAGCCGTTCCAGGGCGGCCGCCAGGCGCTCCGTCCCCTCGCGGGGGCGGCTGGCCAGGAGGTTCTCCACTGCCGCCAGCGCGGTCCTGGCCTTCAGCGCCTCGGACCGCGCCTGGAACTGGCGGTCCAGCACATCCAGCAGCGGATCCAGTCCGCTGCGCCGGGCAAGCTCGTGGGCGAGGGGTGTGGCTTCGGTAAACCCGTTCCGGATAAGGACCGAAGCCAGCCGGATGCCAAAGAGCCCGTAACGCTCCAGGAGGCCCGTCCGTGCCCCCTCCGTCAGTCCCGCGGGCTCGGTGGACCGGCGGAACCTGTCGGCGGAAAGCAGCATCCTTTCACGGACGGTCCGGTCAAGGCCTGCCAGCATGCGCAGGGCCTCGAAGTCCGCCTGGCGGAGGGTGCGGGCACTTTGGGCCAGGAGTCCGGCCACGGGGACCACCGCCAGCGCCAGTTTCCGCAGGTTGGGGTCTTGGCTGTACCTCTCCGCGATGCTGCCGGCGGAAATCAGGGAGTCAATCCGGCCGGCCCCGACTTCATCTGCACGGGACAGCACCGCAATGGCATTGACCGTGCCGGAGCGCCCGGCCCGGGTGTCATGGAAGGATTCGAGGAACCGGAGGTCTGACGCGTGCAGGTGGCGCATCAGGTAGATGACGGCGTCAGCTTCCGACGCCGAATCCTCCGGGGTGAGGAACGCCAGGCTCCGTGCCGACACGTCCCGGGACAGGGATGCGATCCCCGGGGTGTCGATCAGGGTCATGCACTGCAGTGCCGGTGCCGGCCATTCGACCTCGAGCCTTTCCACTTCCTCCGCTTGCATCCCGTCCAGGACGAAGACCAGGCGACCGTCCACGCGTTTCAGCGGCAGGTTCCGCCGCTCCCCATTGACGGGGTGCAGCGTAATGCGCGGCGTGGGTCCGTGCCGGTACCACGTGACGATTTTGGTGCATTCGCCGGTGTCCGTGGGAGCGATTTCTTCACCGATGATGGCGTTCAGGAGGGTGGACTTCCCTGCCTTGACCATGCCCGCCACGGCGATCCTGAGCGGCTCGGCGAGCCGCCGGGCATAGCCCTGCAGCATCCCGGCGGCTTCCCGGTCGTCGCGGTAGGCCTCCAGGGTGTCCCGGATGAGCTTCGCCGCCCCGGCCATGGTGGCCGCTGTCATCCCACCCCCGCGGCGGTGCGGACGCCGGAGGCGCTTACCTCGGCGGCTATGGCTTCGGCGGCCCGATGCAATGCCTCCACCTTCTTGAGCTCGGTCCTGATGTCCCGGATGCAGCCTTCCTTCTCCTGGGCATAGGAGTTGGCGGCCTTTTGGGCTGCCGCCACGGAGTCAGACAGGGAGCGGTGGTATTCGTCGGCGATTTCAGTGAAGTGGTCCCGCGTGGTCCGCTGGACCAGGCGAAGCCTGTCCTTGAGTTGCTTTCCCACCTGGAACGTCACGTCGTCGAGTTGGCGCCTGACCAGGGTTTTGGCTTCGCCCTGGCGGCGTTTCAGCCGCGCTTCCTTGTCTTCCCGGTAGGCCTTGCGTCCCAGCAGCAGGCCGGCTCCTACGGAGAGCGGATTGATCAGGGCCATCCCGAATATCCCGGTGAGGAGGCCGAACATCAGCACGCCACCGTAGGACCCGCGCATGCCGATCAGGACCTTCTGGACCGGGTTCACCCGGCCGGGATCCAACCCGGGCATCTGGTCCACCGGGTCGAGGGCGTCCCCCGCGTCGGAGACGTGCAGGACGGGCAAGGACACCTCGTCCGCGGCAAAGTGCTCTGCCACCTGGGCCGCGAGCCATTGGGACCGTTCGCTGGTCCAGACGAACGTGTCGGAAACTGCTGCGGCAACGCATTCTTCGAGCCACTGGGAGAACTCGGTCCAGACCGGCCCGGGATCGCCTTGGTCGATCGCGGCCTCGGCTTCGCGTTGGATCCGGCGCAGGCGGTCCCTAAGGTCGTACTCCATGTCGGCAATGAGGTCGTTGATGCCGTCACTGAGGGTCAGCTGCCAGCGCGCGGAGCGTTTCCGCAGTTCGTCGGCTTCGGCTTTGGCCTGTTCCAGCGCCTCGAGCATGTGCGGGGTCCCGTCCGGATTCTCCAGGGCTTCCAGCTCGGATTGGAGGGACAACCGGAGGTTCGCCGTGACCGAGAGCAGGTCCTGGCTGACGGAGCGCCGCTGGAGGCGCTGGGCCTTCGCAACGACCTCATTGCGCAGGTGTGCTACCAGGCGGGGATAGCCGGATTCGGCGTTGAGCTCATTGTCCTGGAGCCGCGAGGCCTCCAGCCGTAGGTCTGCGGACACGGGGAACAGCGGAATGTCCGGTGCCACGTGGTCAAGGTGGGCCCTGTCCAACTCCTCCACGCGACGCCAGTCCGGGTAGAGGTCTGTCTTGGAGAGCACCGCTGCCACGCTGGGAGTGATCCGCATGGCCTTTCGCAGGAAGCGGAGTTCGGGTTCGGTGTATTCCTGGGACGCATCCGAGACCAGCAGCACGGCGTCGGCCGTAGGCAGTGCGGTAAGCGTCGTCAGCGTATGGGTCGACCCCATGCCGCCCACCCCCGGGGAGTCGATGATGGTGAGGCCGCCGGTCAGGACCCGCCTGGGCAGGTAAACCTCCGCGGCGGTCAGCTTCCTGCTGTTGCCCGGGTTGCCTTGCTCGGAGACGAGCGCAGGCAGCTCCGCCAGGTCCACTGGACGGCGCTCGAGGCCTTCTTCCCCGCCGTCGGGAGTGCCGGCCGCGGGAACCAGGATGGCGGCAGACGCCGGATCCCCGTACCGGACAGCTGTGGGAACAGACGTGGCAATGTCATCGTCCACCGGACACACGGGGGCGTTCACCAGGGCATTGATGAGCTTGCTCTTGCCCTGTTTGAACTCCCCCACCACAATCACCCTGATGCTTGGATCCTGCAACCGGCCCACAGCCTGCTCCAGCCTCTTCCGCAGGTCCGGGCGGTCCCCGCTCCCCACCAGCTGCAAGCCCTGCTCAACCAGCTTCATCAGCTGGCCCGCCGTCATGGGGTCAACGGGCCTTGCGGGTCCTGCTTCTGCCACGGCGCGCCCTTCGTTCCAGTACCCAATGTCCCGGGCGGGAGGTGGACCTCTCCTGCCCGCCGGTTTACCTTTCCGGCACCAGCGTGTTACAGCCCGGCTGAGTCGTCAACCACCGGAACGTCGATGATGTGGTGGGCCTCCAGGTCCGCATCAGGGTGGGCCGGGTTATCCTCGGCGAAATCGAGCTGGCTGTCCCCGACCAGGCTGGTGGCCGCGTTGTCCTGGAAGGGGTCGTCCGGGTGTGCATCCAGCGCCATGGCCCCATGTCCGGCGGGATCGCTGTACGGACCGCCGGCTGGGGAGAACAGGCCGGCCTCCAGGGCGTGGCCGGAATGCCCGGGTTCCTCGGCGGATGAATCATCCGGGTCGAGGCCGGGACCGGCGGCCAGGGAGCCGGACAGCCCGCCGTGATCGTCCCAGGGGCCGTTCGCCGCATCGGCGTTCCCGGGACCTGCGTCCCCAATTCCTGGAGCCCCAATGGCGGCGTCGCCGAACACGGCTGGGGCATGGACTGAGGCCGCAGCCGCGTGGTCACCCGGTGCCACCGCAAGCTCGTTGTCGAACCACTGTTCCGCGTCCCCGTGGGCCCAGACGTTCTGTGGCGCGGATTGGCCTGCGATGGTGGCCCGCTCATCGATGATGGTGGCGCCGGCGGTGTGCGAGAAGTGGTCCACCACGTGGTGGAGCTGCTGGACTGCGTAGGCGTGGTCGTCAGGGTCGTGGGCAGTACCGCCGTAGCCCGCGCCATGGCCGCCGGGCCCTGCCGCCGGGCCCGCGGGACCGGTCCACGGGCCGTTACCGCCGCTGCTGTAGCTCCGCTCGAACGAGGAAGCGTTGACCGTGATGGGGGCGTAGTCGAGGACAACAGGCATGGCGGCGTCGACATCGGCCGAACATACGTTGCCCAATCCGTGGTCCGCCAAAGCCCGTTCCGGGTTGTCCAGGAACGCCTGGACTGCTTCCCGGTCGCCGAAGAGTTTCATGAGAAACTGCACGAGGTCGTTCGCGAGTGTTGGCATCTGCCTGCTCCTCACATCTTCTTCGAGTTTCGGAATCGACGGGTGCAGGACCCGGCCTGGTTCAAACCTAGGTTCGCAGCCGTGCACGGGGCATCGGGCTCATTCCCCCTAACGGCGGGCGTGGATGCGGGGTTCGGGCACCCCCGCCGCTAGGGGCATTAGGGGTTTCATTCCTGCCGCGGATGCAGGTGCTGGGGTTTGGCCGGCGCGGAATTGTCGGTGCCGAGGGCAAGGCGCAGGCGGGCCAGCAGGTCGGAGCGGTTCTCGGCCCCAAGCCGGCGCCTGATGCGGGCGATGTGGTGCTCCGCCGTCCGGGGCGAAATGTAGATGGACTCCCCGATCTCCCGGTACGTTTTGCCTTCCAGCACCAGCCTGGCCACTTCCTTCTCCCGCTCGCTCAGTCCCGAGGCGTCAGGCTGGCCCTTTCCGCCGGTCTCGGCGTTGGTTCCTGCCGATACCTCCGGCGTCCCGGCCGGGCCGCCCTGCGGGTGGAGGTCCCGGGCGCAGGCAAGCAGGCGCATCATGTCCCTGCGGTCCTCAGCCCGCGCGGCAGCGTGCCCGGCGAGGCGTGCCCCCTCCCATGGCATCCCCACCCCGCCCAGCAGCCTGGCCGCACCCTCCACTTCGGCGGGCCGGAACCTCCCGGCCAGCACCGAAACCCAGGCTTTGCCCGCGGCGGCCAGGATGGCGGCGAGGTGGCTGTGGGTCGAGGCCCTGGCCAGCGCCGTCGCGTGTGGGGCGAGGTCGGCCGGGCTCTCGTTCAGCAGCGCAGCCTGTACCGCGGCCCAATGCAGCGGAACGGTCCACAAGGGAGGTTCCCCCAGGCAGCCGAGCAGCTTCCACGCCTCGTCCACGTAATGCGCCACGCGGCGCGTCTCCCGCAGCCGGGACGCGGCAATGAGGAGTTCGCCCCAGGGCAGCAGGCTGTAGAGGTCCACGGATGTATGCAGCATGGCCTCGCGGGCGCGTTCCCAGGCCCGGAGGAGCTCCGGAACCTCGCCATTCCTGCGGGCCAGCCCCACGTCGAGCGCCGCACTGAGGAATTCGTCACGCGGGACCAGCGGCCAGTGGTTGATCTTGGCGGCCTCCGTGGCTGCCAGCCGCGCCTCGTCGGGTTTGTCCTGCATCATGGCCGCCCAGGCCTGGATGAGCAGGAGCCTGGGCTGGGCGGCGCTTCCTCCTTGGCCCGCCGCCACGGCTGCCCGGCATACTGTCTCGGCCAGGTGCGGCTCCCCGCTGTGCAGGGCCAGCAGTGCGGCCAGTGCACCGGGTGTTTCCGGCAACGGAAGCGCCGTGCCGGCCGAGTTCAGCAGGTCCGAGGCATGGATCAGTACGGCGATTCCCTGTTGCGGTTTCTCCCCCAGGGAGGCGAGGATTCCCTCGCCGGTCTGGAGCAGTGCGGACGCGAGGAGTGTCGGGGAGGCCTGCGGGGCTCCCGGCGGAAAGAAGGCTTCCGCGCCCTTGAGGTCTCCGGTCCCCAGGATGGCGACGGCGGCCAGCGGCGCGGATGCCCCCACGCGCTCGGGGCCCAGCCAGTTGTAGACGTCGCCGGCGCGGGCCAGCATTCCCCGCTGGGCCCACACGGAGGCGGCCACATCGACGCCGCGGCGGACGTCCGGGGGGTCTGGGCTGACCAGGAGGGTGTCGATGATCCGCGCCGCGGCGTCGAGTTCCCCGTCACCGGCTGCGGCCTGCGCGCGCCGGGCTGCAGTTGCCAGGGGATCGGCTCCGGCCAGGAGGGCCTCCTCGTAGAGCTGCGAGGCGAGCCTGGGGTCATGCTGCAGCGCCGCGTCTGCGGCCTGCTCCAGTTCCATGGCTACGCGCGGATCTGCGAGGCCTCCCCGTGCCAGTTCCCGGGCAATGGTTCCGAGCGGTTGCCCTGCGGACGCGAAGACGGTTACGAGTTCCCGCTGGAGGGCATGGATCTTGGCGGTCGGGGTAACGGCCAACAGGGCGTGCCGGGCCGGGCCCACCACCGAGCCGTCCGGCATCAGCAGCCCCGCTGACTCGGCGCGGTCCACCAGGGCGTCAAGGTTGTCCGCTCCCCTGCCAACTTTGTGCTGAAGCTCTGCCGGCAGCGGACCGGGCAATGCGAAACCCACGGAAAGCGCCAGCAGCAGTTCGCGTACTGCACCGTTGGCCCCCCTCAACTGCGTGGCCACTAATTCCGCGGCATGGGGCGGGTGCCCCGGGTGCTGCTGCAGCGCAGCGTGCAGGGATCCGGGCCGTTCCACACGCTGCAGGTTCCCGTCCATATCAGGCCGCCGGGGACGTCGTCGGGGCCGTCGCCACGGCCGCATCAGTGGGCGCGGGCGTAGGGTTTGTTTCCTCGGGCGTCGGGGATGGGGCGGTGGCCGGCACGGGCGTCAGGTCTACCGATGTCGGGGACACGATGGGATCCGTGGCCGGGTCAGGAACCCCGGTCGTGGTGGGCACCGCCGTCGAGAGCGGTGTGGGCGTGGGTGCTGCCGAGGTGGCCGGGTCGGTGGGGCTCGTGGAACCGGAAACAGGCGTGGGTTCGGTGGTGGTACTCGGCGGCGCGGTCTCCGTCGGTGTCGCGGTGTCCGACGGAGATGGCAGTTCCCGTCCCGGGGCCCGTGCTGCCGGGCGGGGCGGTATCCGGTGGCGGCGCGGGAGCCACGGTCACGGATTCAGGCACCACTCCTGTGCCGGCGGTCCCCGTCCCTGCCGGGGCACCCCCGGCCGTGGCACCATCGGCGGCGCCGGCGCCCGTAGTCGCGGCTCCGCCGAGCTCCTGTTGTTTGCTGGTGGGAGAGGCGGAAACGTCCAGGCCCGCCTGCGGCGCGAGCGGCTTTTTCGCAACGGCCTCGATCCCGGCCAGCGGCTGCGGGTTCACCGCGACAGCGGCTCCCCCGGTGCCCGGGGCTTCCGTCCCTGCCGGACCGGTGGCCGTTCCCGGACCGGAAGCTCCGGTGTCGGCCCCTGCCTGCGGGACGAACATCGCAGTCAGGTTCCCCAACCCGGCCGGGCTTTGGGCGGTCGTGGCCGTGAGGACCGTCAGGATGGCGGCCGCGGCGGCGACCGCCGTGACGCGGACCGTCGGTTTCGGGGCGTGCGCACCCCTTCGGCCGCCCCGCACTCCGGGAAGCCGGCCCGTCCCCACCAAGGCCCCCGCCGTCGTCGCATGCTGGCGTGACCAGCTGGGCCTGACCGGGGCAGCGGACACGCCCGGTGCTGCGGGAACAGGGACGACGGCGGCCGGGCCCCCGGCTGCCGCGGCAGCAGGCCCGGACGCGGCGGCCAAGGCCGGGGCGGCCGCTGCGTGTGCCAGGACGGCCGCCACGGCGGCCCCGAGGCAGATGGAAGATTTCGGATCGGCGTCCACCGCAATGGGCCGTCCCAGTTGTTCGGACACCAGCTGCGCCACCAGGGGAATCCGTGACGAGCCACCGATCAGGAGGACCGCGGAGAGGTCCGCGGCTTCAAGGTGGAGCCTGGCCAGTGATTGTTCCAGCGCGTCCACCGTGTCCCGCACGGGGTCCTCGATCAGCGCCTCGAACTCGGCCCGCACCAGCCGCACCTGTTGCTGGACGCCGGGGAGGAGCACCGGAATGGTGGCTTCGCTGTCCGCAGAGAGGGCCTCCTTGGCCTCGACGCATTCACGCCGGAGCCGGCTCAGGGCGCCCATCACGGCGGGATCGGCGGGGTCGAGGTCCGCCAGGACAGTGCCGGTATGCTGCGCGACGTAGCGGAACACGGCGGCGTCAAAGTCCGCCCCGCCCAGGTCCTCGATGCCATCGGGCCGGCCCAGGAGCTCGAAGCGGCCGCCGCCGGACTTCCTCAGCACGGCGGTGTCGAAGGTCCCGCCGCCGAGGTCGTACACCGCGATGGTGCTTCCGTCCTCCACCCGCACTTGGGAGGCGTAGTGCAGGGCCGCAGCCTCGGGTTCGGGAAGGAGCGTGACGTTGTCCAGGCCGTGGGCGGCCAGCGCGTCGCGGATGGCGGACAGCCGGTGGATTCCCCAGGCTGCCGGGTGGGTCAGGAAGATGGCCGCCGGGAGCGCGCCTTCGCGTTCGGCCGCACGGCTGGCCACCCACCGGGCCACGGTGGCGAACACATCTTCAGGCCGTATCGCCAGGGTGCCCAGGGCGAACGGGACGTCGTCACCGACGCGCCGCTTGAACTCGCGGATGACGCGGCCGGGTGAGTCAAGGCCGCGACGCTCCGCGGCTTCCCCCACCAGGACCGGGCCCTCCTCCGGGTAGTACACAACGGAGGGCACGGACGTTCCCCGGAGGCCTAACGGCAGGCACTCCGGAAGGGGCGAAGCACCTTCGTCGAAACGGACAACGGCGGCCGCTGTGTAACTGGTTCCGACGTCGACGGCGAGAGCATAGCCCATGGGTACCTCGGAAAACTGGTGATCCGCCTGCAAACTTCATCACAGGGAACCTGACCAAAGTAGCATTTCCGAAGGACCCGGGAACAGCCCTGTTGCTACATCGAATGGTTATTCGATGCCGGCGGCTCAGAGCCCGGAGTAGGAATGGAGCCCGTTGAACAACGTGTTCACGATGGTGAAGTTGAAGATCACGCAGCAGTAGCCCACGATCGACAGCCAGGCGGCGCGGGTTCCGGTCCAGCCGCGGGTGGCCCGGGCGTGCAGGTAGCCGGCGTAGACAACCCAGATCACGAACGTCCATACCTCTTTGGTGTCCCAGCCCCAGAACCGTCCCCAGGCCTTCTCTGCCCAAATCGCACCGAACATGAGCGTGAAGGTCCAGCCGATGAAGGCAATGGCGTTGATGCGGTAGGACAGGTTTTCGAGGCTGAGCGCCGAGGGCACCAGGCGCATGAAGCCGAGCTTGTCGGCGCCGCCTGCGGCAACGGCCTTCTGCCGGTGGGACTGGACCAGCTGCAGGGCGGACATGGCGAACGTCAGTGTGAACAAGGCGGACGACAGCACCGCAATGGAAACGTGGATGACCAGCCAGTAGCTCTGCAGCGCGGGCACGAGGTGGCCGACGGGGGTCCAGAAGGCCACGGATGCAGCAACCATCATGATGATGACCAGGCCCACTATGAAGGTGCCCAGGAAGCGGAGGTCGCGGCGGATCAGGGAGAGGAGGAACACAGCCGCCACCAGGAACGCGCCGGTGGTCAGGAATTCGTACATGTTGCCCCACGGCACCCGGCCGGCACCAAGGGCCCTGGTCACCACGCCGGCGCCGTGGATGAGGACGGCGAGGGTGGTCAGGGCCACGGCGACCCGCGCCGGGACCCGGCGCTCCGCAGCATACTTCATGTCGCCGTCGGCCGTGGCGACGCCGCCGGAACCTGCCGCGTTGGCCTTGGCAGTTGACGACGACGGCCGCTCGGCCCGGCCGGCGGGCCCGTCCAGGCGGGCCTCGGCGGAGCCGGCGCCAACGCCGGCTGCTACGGGAACCTTTGCCGGGGCACCCGCCTGCGCCGCCTTGAGGTCCACCGCGCGCAGCGCCTTGCTGCTTTTGGCCAGGTCCCAGGCGAAGGCGATGAAAGCCACCGTGTAGGTACCCGCCGCCAGCAGCATGAAGAGTTCGCTGTACTGGCCCATGGTTTCGTTGATTCCAAATGGCATTACTGGTCCTTTTCGGGCCCGGTGGGGCCTGCTGGGGTGCTGACGGAGCCTGCGACATTATCGCCTGCCCGGCTGGGAGTTTGCTGGGACCCGGCGGTGCCTTCGGCATCAGCGTGGTCGGATGCCGTTTCGTCGGCGGCGTTGTCCTCGGGCAGTTGCCATTCCGTGGCGAAGAGTTTCCGGAGGGCGGCCGCCTCGCCGGCGAGGCGGTGGTCCTCACCGCGGGCCAGGAGCCCGTACTCCACCATGGTCCGGCCGTCCGACGCGGTGCCGGTGCGCACCCAGACCCGCCGGCGGTTGACGTAGAGCGAGACGATCAGGCCCGCCACCGCGAGGAGCGCGAAGACCAGGGCGTAGACCTGGCCCGGGTTGTGGTGGATGTCCACACCGATGTAGCGCTTCACCCCGTCAAAACTGATGGTGCCCTTGCCATCCGGCAGGGTGTAGGTGGAGCCCGGCGCCAGGGTGATGCCGCCTGCGGCCAGGTTCCTCGCGTTGAGCGGCGTCAGGTTCCTGACGTCGAGTTCGAAGACGTTCTGCGGCGCACCGCTGTTCAGGCCCAGGTCGCCGTAGTAGGAGTTCAGGGTCAGCTGCGGGTTGAACAGCTCGGGGTCGGCGCTGAACGAAACGTTCTTGTCCGTGACGAACGCGGTGGGGAGGAAGAAGCCCACGAAGCCCAGCTGGTCCGGCTTCGCGTCGGGGACCTTGATCACCACGGAGGAGTAGTAGTTGTCCCCCTGCAGCTTGGCCACCACCGGGCCCTGCATGGCGATGTTCCCGGCTCCGTCGCGGACCGTGACCACGGGTGCGTAGCCGTTGCCGGTGAGGTAGATGCTGGTGCCGCCCAGGCTCACGGGATCGTTGACCTTCAGGATTTCCTGTTTGGCGGGGGCGTCCGGGTTTTCCTTGGTGGTGACGGCGGCCGAGAAGTCGATGGGCTGGCCGAACTTGCCCTTCGATTCCCGGTCAAAGGTGATGTTGAACTTGTCCAGCTGCAGCGAGTAGGGCTGGAGCTGGCTGGACTGGAAGTTGGTGCCCGGGTTGAACTGGTCGTAGCCCACCAGGGTGTTCACGAACGTGTCGCCTTCCACCAGGATGCGCTGGCCGCTGTACCCGAACAGGCCGCCGGCGGCGACGGACACCAGCACGCCGATCAGCGAGGTGTGGAAGACCAGGTTGCCCACTTCCTTCAGGAAGCCACGCTCGGCACCCAGGGACGGCAGGGCGCCGTCTGCATCCCTGACCTCCACGCGGTAGCCGCGCTTGCGGAGCAGCCCGGCGGCGCTGTGGATGGCGTCCGACGCCGGGATTCCGGCGTCGGCGGGAACCACCAGGGTGCCGTATTCGGGGAGCCGGGACAAACGCTGCGGGGTACGCGGCGGCTGGGAACGCATGGCCTTGTAGTGGGCAATGGCTCGCGGCACCACGCAACCGATCAGCGAGATGAAGAGCAGCAGGTAGATCGCGGAGAACCAGGCCGAGGAGTAGACGTCGTAGAGCTGCAGGGAGTCCAGCAGCTTGCCGTAGTCCGGGTGGTCCTTGATGTACTGGGTCACCACGGAGGGGTTGGCAGGCCGCTGCGGGAACAGGGAGCCAGGGACGGCGGCGACGGCGAGGAGCAGCAGCAGGAACAGTGCTGTCCGCATGCTGGTCAGCTGGGTCCAAGCCCACCGCAGCATGCCAACCGGGCCCAGCACCGGGAGGGTGGCTTCTGCCTTGGCTTCCGCGACAGGGGTGGCTTGCTTCTTCTTTACGTTCACACGCTCGCTCATCAGATCGGCAACTTAACGTCGGTTTGGAACCAGTACTGCAGCCCGGTCACCCAGGCTCCCCAGACGCCGGTGGCCATCAGCAGGCCCAGCACCACCAGGATGCCGCCGCCGGTCCGCTGGATGGCAAGGCGGTGTTTGCGGAAGAACGCCATGACGCCCATCCCGCGGCGCACCGCCAGCGCGATCAGCAGGAACGGGATGCCCAGTCCCAGGCTGTAGACGAACGCCAGGAATGCGCCCTTGGCGGCGGACGATCCGCCGGAGAGGCTCAGCAGCTGCACGGCGGAGTAGGTAGGTCCGATGCACGGCGCCCAGCCCAACCCGAAGGTCAGGCCCAGCAACGGTGCTCCCCAGAGCCCGGCAGGGGGTTTGGCGTGGATTTTCGCGTCCCGCTGGAGCCAGCTGAAGCCGCCCATGAACACGATGCCCATGACGATCACCAGGATCCCCAGGAGCTGGGTGATCCAGGCATTGCGGCTGCCGCTGATCAGGGTGCCCAGCTGCCCGAAGGCGCCGCCCAGCAGGACAAAGATCACCGAAAAGCCCAGGACGAACAAGCCGATGCCGGCCAGCATCCTGCCGCGCTTTTGCTTCTGCAGGTCAACGCCGCTCAATCCCGTGACGTAGCCGAGGTAGCCCGGAACGAGGGGCAGCACGCAGGGCGAGAGGAAGGACACCAGCCCGGCAAGCAGCGCCACCGGGATGGCCAGGAGGAGCGAGCCGCTGAGGATTGCTTCGGCGAAGGGACTGTTCACGGTTCCCGGGCCGCCCTACTCCGCCACGGCGGCGGTGATGAGGGCCTTCAAGGTGCCCTTTTCGATCTCGCCGAGGACCCGGGACGCCACGCGCCCCTGCTTGTCCAGGACCAGGGTGGTGGGAACTGCCCCGGGCGGAACCAGGCCGGACACGGACAGCAGGACGCCGCCGTCCTTGTCATCGAAGCTCGGGTAGGTCAGGTTGAAGGTCTTCTCGAACGCCTCCGCCGTGGGCTTCTCATCCCGGAGGTTGACGCCGAAGAACTGCACGCCCTGGTCCTTGAACTCCTGATGGAGTTCTTCGAGGATGGGCGCCTCCACCCGGCACGGGGCGCAGGCGGCGAACCAGAAGTTCAGGATGCTGACCTTGCCCTGGAAGTCGGCAGGGGTGACCTTGGCGCCACTGAAGAGTGCCCCTTGGATCTGGACGGCTTCCTTGCGGTCGCCGGCGGCGAATTCGGTGACGGAACCGTCGCCTGCCACGTAGTTCTTGTTGTCGCCGGCCTTTGCCTGCTTGGCCAGGGCGTCTTCCTGGGCGCAGCCGGACAAGCCCAGGGTCAGTGCGCCGAGGGCCAGGCCGCCCGCGGCGAGCATGCTCCGGCGCGTAGGGAGGAAATCATTGGTCACAGCTAGGCTCCAGGGGTGCTGGCGGCACCGGGAAGAAGGGACGCGGCGGGTTCGCTGTAGTCGACCCGCACCAGGGAGCCGGCGTCGTCGAACACCAGGGACGTGACGGAGGTCAGCGTGCACTCGCGCTTGCGGGGATCGTGCCACAGGGGCCGGCCTTCGGCGCTGAGCCGTGCGGCCCAGATGGGCAGTTGGTGGCTCACGAGGATGGCCTCGGGTCCTGCGGCACCGAAATCGCCGGCGGCCAGTTCAATTGCCCGGAGCCGGGCGTCCTGCGCTGCGGCGGCAACGCGGGCCGCCTGCTGCGTGTAGGGCTCGCCCCACGACGGGCGCAGTGGATTGACCAGCCGGGGCCAGTGCTTGGGCCGGCGGAGTTCTGCCTTGGTGACCTTCATGCCCTCGAAGTAGTTTTCCGCCTCGATAATCCGCGGCTCCGTGTGGATTTCCAGGTGCAGGGCTTCCGACGTCGGCCGGGCAGTTTCCTGCGCACGGTCCAGCGGCGACGCGGCCAGGTAGGTGATCCGTGCGCCCTGCTCGGCACGCTGCCGGAAGTGCTCGGCGAGGGTCCTGGCCATCTCCTGCCCCAGTTCGGAGAGGTGGAATTCGGGGAGCCGTCCGTACAGAACGCCGTCGGGATTGTGGACCTCGCCGTGGCGGAGCAGATGGACAGTGGCTTGGGGCATGTTTACCAGTTTCTCAAAGATGGCGTGCGATCCGAAATCTTCTACAAACAGTAGAACTTAAGTTTCTGAAGAAATGTTCCAAACATGGGAACAAAAGATGCAAATGCATGTTTATACTGGATACAGCAAGTTAGTTGAGGCTTCAACCGATGAAGGTTCAACTGCATGACCCCAACAGGCATTACGAACAAGGAGCATCATCATGGCACTTCCCGCAGACGTCACCACCGGCACCTGGACCCTGGACAACTCCCACAGCGAGATCGGCTTCACCGTCCGTCACGCCGGCATCAGCAAGGTCCGCGGCCAGTTCACCGAAGCCGCCGCGACGCTTGACCTCGTCGAGGATGTGGCCGACTCAAAGATCAACGCCACCATCAAGACCGCCAGCTTCGACTCCGGCGACGCCAACCGCGACGGCCACGTCAAGGGCGAGGACTTCTTCGACGTGGAGAAGTTCCCGGAGATCTCCTTCGTCTCCAACGGCCTGGTGGCAAAGGGCAACAGCTACGAGCTCAGCGGTGACCTCACCATCAAGGGCGTCACCCGCCCGGTAACCCTGGAGACCGAGTTCAACGGCGTGGCCGTTGACCCGTTCGGCAACACCCGCGCAGGCGTCTCCGCGGAGACGACCATCAGCCGCAAGGATTTCGGCCTGACCTGGAACGCCGTCCTGGAGACCGGCGGCGTGCTGGTCAGCGACAAGGTTGCCATCAACCTGGAGCTCGCCTTCATCGCTCCCGCAGCCTGATTCCGCTCCGGCCCACCCCGGCAGCAGGCATTTCGCCTGGTGCCGGGGTGCCGCGTTTAAGGCCCGTCGCACCGTGAACAGCCCTGCGGAATCACGCACAACCAGGGCTGCCGGGGGTACGGTGGACCTAAGCCATGCTGGGGGCGGCACAGGACCGATTCCCGGCAGCCCGCCCGGATCCCGACCTGCAAAAGGAACGCCCATGAGTACTCCTCCCGTCCCGCCTCCCGTGCCGCACGATCCGCCATCCGGAAACGACCAGCCAGGCAACGGCCAGCCGGCCGGCGAACAGCCCCGCTACGGACAAAACGCCCCGCAGTACGGGCAGAACGCACCGCAATACGGACAGAACGCACCTGGTTCGCAGCCGCCGGCAGCACCGCAGTACGGGCAGAACGCACCGCAATACGGACAGAACGCACCTGGTTCGCAGCCGCCGGCAGCACCGCAGTACGGGCAAAACGCTCCGCAGTATGGCCAGAACCCGCCCCAGTACGGGCAGAACGCCCCCCAGTACGGGCAGAACCCGCCGCAGGCTCCGGGCTACGGACAGCAGCAGCCCTATGGACAGCAGCCCTACGGCCAGTCCCCCTACGGCCAGTACCCGTCGGAGCAGCCGCAGCCGGCGGCAAGCACCGGCATCCCGCAACTGGTCAACATTTCCTTTTGGATGCTGATCGCAGCCGCCGTGATCTTCGTCATCTCCCTGCTCACCGGGTTGACCCAGCTTGATGATCCGGCATTCCGGCAGGCCTTTGACCAGCAGGTCAAGGCCAGCGACGCGGGCATCACGTACGACGACATCAAGGGCGTCATCGCCGGAACCCTGGTGGTCTTCGCCATCATCGGGGCCGGACTGTACCTGCTGGTGGCATTCTTCGTCCGCAAGGGCAAGAACTGGGCTCGCATCCTGGGGACGGTGCTGGCGGCCCTGTCGGTGCTGGGCCTCTTCGGGGTTCCGTCGTTCGCCACCGTCGGCACGGTCCTGGGCATCGCGGCCATTGTGCTGCTCTACCTTCCCGCGGCCGCCCCGTACTTCCGGAAGCAGCAGTTCGGCAACCCGTATGCCGGCGGCTTCGGAAACCCCTACGGCCGGTAGCAGCCTGCCACACCACGGAAAACGGCCCGGGACGCCTCGCAGCGTCCCGGGCCGTTTTCTTTTATCCGGTGGTCCTTACGCGGTCTGGCCCGGCGCCTGTGCCCGCTGGGCGTGGTATGCCAGGATCTGCAGCTCGGTGGCCATGTCCACCTTGCGGAGGTTCACGCCTTCCGGGACCTGCAGCATCACGGGCGCGAAGCTCAGGACGCTGTGCACGCCTGCGGCCACCACGCGGTCGCAGATGCCTTGGGCCACAGCCGCCGGGAGCGCCAGCACCACCATGTTGGCTCCGGTGCGGTGCAGGACGGTTTCAAGGTCTGCCACGTCGCTGACCCGCAGCCAGCCCACCTCGTTGCCCACCACCATCTGATCGGCGTCGAAGATCGCCACGACGTCGAACCCACGGGATTCGAAGCCGCCGTACCGGGCCAGGGCCTTGCCCAGGTTTCCGGCGCCGACGATCGCGACTTTCCAGTCGTGCGTGAGGCCAAGGGCCGCTGCGATATGGCGGCTGAGGTACTGCACCTCATAGCCCACTCCCCTGGTGCCGTAGGACCCCACATGGGACAGGTCCTTGCGCAGCGTCGAGGAACTGACGCCGGAGGCCTCCGCCAATGACTCGGACGAGACCCGCTCGACGCCCTCTGCCAGCAAGGTGTTCAAGGCGCGGAGGTACAGGGTCAGCCGGGCCACCGCCGCGGGCGGGATCTGCTTGGCCGGCGTACCGGTGGCGCCCGGAAGGTCCGGGACGGGCTGGGACGTTGGTTCCAAGGACGTCATTGGCCTCCCCCTACCGGGCCATGGCGCGCTGCAGCACGCGTTCCAGGCGGGCTTCGTCAATTTTCCAAAAGTCGCGCTGGACCCCGTCCACCAGGACCACCGGGATTTCCTCGGCATAGCGTTCGCGCAGCTCGGGCTGGTGGTCCACCGACTCTTCGGCCCAGGTCAGTCCCAACGAGGCGGTAACCCGGCCGACGGCGTCGCGCGCCTCTTCGCAAAGGTGGCAGTCAGCTTTGGTGACCAGGACGACGCGGGGGGTAGCCATGGCTTAACGGTATCGCCGTTCGCGGCATGCGGGCGACGCCGACGGCGGCGGGCCGGCCTATTGACTAGACTCGAGTCCATGCCCGAGGAGAAATACGTCGCCGTAGTCACGCGGCCCGTCACTGCGCCGCAGCCCGGTGAAGCGGCGTTTTTCGACGTGGACAACACCTTGATGCGCGGCGCCAGCCTCTTCCATGTGGCCCGGAAAATGCACCAGCGCGGGGCGTTCACCCTGAGGCAGGCGGCTGGTATGGCCTGGAAACAGTTCAAGTTTGTGGCCCGCGGTGAAAACATGGATGATGTCCACGCCGTCCGGGACTCGGCCCTGACCCTGGCTGTGGGCATCAGCGTTGACGATATCCGGGCGTTGGGCGAAGAGGTCTATGACGAAATGATCGCCTCCCGGATCTGGCCGGGTGCCAAGGCCCTGGCCGAGCAGCACCTGCGCGTGGGCCGCCGGGTGTGGCTGGTCACGGCCACGCCCATCGAAGTTGCCACGGTCATTTCCACCCGCCTGGGCCTGACCGGCGCCCTCGGCACGGTCGGGGAAGTCTCCGACGGAATGTACACCGGCCGTTTGGTGGGCGATATCCTGCATGGCTCGGCCAAGGCCGTGGCTGTCCAGGCCATCGCCGACGAGGAGGACCTGGACCTGAAGCGCTGCTGGGCGTACAGCGACTCCTATAACGACGTCCCGCTGCTTTCCCTGGTAGGCCACCCCGTGGCCATCAACCCCGATGCCAAGCTCCGCCGGCACGCCCGCGACCGTAACTGGCCGGTCTACGATTTCCGTGCCGGCCGCCGCGCCGCCACCTTCGGGCTTAAGGTGGCAACCTTTGGCGGCGCCATCTACGGGCTGTGGAAGGGTTTCGCCCGGATGCGCGGCCCGCGCCTGTAGCCAGCTTTCACGCGCGTCTGGATATCCCGCGAGTCTGCGTGCCCCCCGCCTGCAGGTTCGCGCACCGTAGCCTCCAGCGCACGAAAAAACGCCCGCCGCCTTTGCAGGCGACGGGCGTTCTCCACGCTGTTCGAAGTATTGCTACTTCTTGTTGCGGCGCTGGTGACGAGTCTTGCGAAGCAGCTTGCGGTGCTTCTTCTTGGCCATACGCTTGCGACGCTTCTTAATAACTGAACCCACGAAAGTTCCTTACAAACTAGATGCAGTACCTGTCTGATGGAAATGGTTCGTGGACAGAGCTACGAACTGGACAACTGACAGATTCTTACAATGACGTAAAACGTTCCTTAACAGGGTACCGCCTATCGGAGGCGGCTTGGGACAAGCTGCCTTAGGCTGTCTCGGAGTGACCGTCCACCACGGCACCCTTGAGGTACTGCTCCACGGCATTCTCAGGTACCCGGTAGGAGCGGCCGAACCGCACTGCCGGCATTTCGCCGGAGTGGACCAGCCGGTAAACAGTCATTTTAGAGACGCGCATGACCTCGGCCACTTCAGCCACGGTCAGGAACTTCGCGTTGGAGAAGTTCTGTTCTGCCGACATTTCCCTATTTTCCTTTGCTGACGGATGGACAACAGTGACCCCAGGTACGTGCCAATGCGGTGTTCCGATGCTGAGCCATCCACCAATCACCTAAATAGATACTCTAGATGTTCATGTGGCAGATGTGAAAGTAGGTAAAGCCACTATTTCGCCTGCCGGCGCTTCCGCGCCGAGGCAGCCAACTGCTCCAGCACGGAGGCGGAAACGTCCCAGTCCATGCAGGCATCGGTGACGCTCTGGCCGTACACGAGTTCGGAGCGGCCGGCCGCATGCTCGGCAACGTCCAGGTTCTGGGCGCCGCCCACCAGGAAGCTTTCCAGCATCACCCCGGCGATCGCATGCGCCGCGGCGCCCCCGTCTTCAAGCTGGGCACCGATCTCCAGCGCCACCTCGGCCTGGCGGTGATGGCTCTTGCCGCTGTTGGCGTGGCTGGCGTCAACCACCAGGCGCGGGTTCAGGCCCTTTCCGGCCAGCTCCCCGGACGCCCGTTCGACGTCGGCGGCTGAGTAGTTGGGGCCCTTGCGTCCGCCGCGGAGGATGACGTGGGTATCCGGGTTCCCGGCTGTGGCCACCAGTGCCGCCCGGCCGTCGCCGTCGATCCCCAGGAACGCCTGCGCCGCCGCCGCGGCGCCGCACGCGTCGATCGCCACCTGCAGGCCGCCGTCGGTCCCGTTCTTGAAGCCGATGGGCATGGACAGGCCGGAGGCCAGCTGCCGGTGGATCTGGCTCTCGGTGGTGCGGGCGCCGATGGCACCCCAGGAAATCAGGTCCGCCATGTATTGCGGGCTGATCGGCTCCAGGAATTCGGTGGCGGTGGGCAGTCCCAGCGCGGTCACCTGCTGCAGGAACTGCCTGGCGGTGCGCAGCCCGGTGACCATGTCGTGGCTGCCGTCCAGCCGGGGGTCGTTGATCAGGCCCTTCCAGCCGACGGTGGTGCGGGGCTTTTCGAAGTAGGTCCGCATGACCACCAGCAGGTCTTCCTTGTGCTTTTCAGCCTGGCTGACCAGCCGGCGGGCGTACTCCAGGCCGGCTTTGGGGTCGTGGATGGAGCATGGGCCCACGATGACCAGCAGGCGGTCGTCCACGCCGTCCATGATGGCCCGGACCTGGTCGCGTCCGCGTTCGACGACGTCAGCCGCCCGGGCGTCAAGGGGCAGTTCGGCGAGGAGCCCGGAAGGGGTGGGCAGCGCGGTGAATTCGCTGACGCGCAGGTTCGAGGTGGATGTGGTGCCGGCGTTGGCGGCTGCTGCTGTTGCGGTGCTCATGTTCGGGTCCTGTTCCAGATGGGAAGCGGGCCCGGATTTCAGAACCCGCCGGAGAAACGGCGAAGGGCAGAGAATGATCTCTGCCCTGTTGGCTCTGAAGGAATGCTGGATGCGTGTCAGTTAGACGCGGGCCCCTCCAGAGCCAACGAAAAATACGCATACCAACGGTTAGTCATGGAAAAGACCATAAGCCCGGCCGTCCGCCGCCGCAAAATCATCGTCCGTCACATTCCCGCGCCGGCCTACCCCAGGAGCTTGCGCAGGTACTGCAGCTGCCGGATCCAGTGGTGTTCCTGGCCGCCTTCATGGTTGTTGAACCGGTACACCTCGATCTCCTTGGCCGCCCCGGTGGAGGATGCCCCGGACGTCCCGGAGCCGTAGGCGTTGAAGCTGGCGAAGACCGTGGACGGCGGGCAGATGTCGTCCATCTGGGCCACTGAGTAGAGCGCCGGTGCCGTGGCGTACCGGGCCAGGTTGACGCCGTCGAAGTAGTTCAGGACCCCGAGTGCGTGCTGGTACCGGTCGCGGTGGCGCGCCAGGAACTGGGCGATCTCCGGGTAGGGCCCGCGCGGGGTGATGTCGATGGCGCGGGGGAAGTCCTGCAGGAAGGGGACGTCGGGAAGGGCGGCGATGACGCCGTCGAGCCGTCCCGCAGTGAGGCCCGCCGTGGCCACCACGATGCCGCCGCCCTGGCTGACTCCGGCGAGGACCACTTTGGCTGGATCGACGGCGGGGTGGGCCTGGGCTGCCTCCACGGCGCGGAAGGCGTCCACGTAGACGCGCCGGTAGTAGTAGTCCTCGCGCTTCGCCAGGCCCCGGGTCATCAGGCCCGCGTGCGCTACGTCCCCGGCGGAGGGGTGCGGGTCCGGAGTGTCCCCCAGGGTGCCGCCGTACCCCTGGCCGCGGGTGTCCATGATGAAATGCGCGTAGCCGGCCTGGGCCCAGCGGGTGTCCTGGTTGACCAGGCCCCGGCCGCCCGAATAGCCCACGTAGTGCACCACCACGGGCAGCCTGGTGCCGTCTTCCCGGGCGGCGGGCAGGTGCAGCCAGCCCTTGACCGGCGCCCCGCCGTAGCCGGAAAAGGTGACGTCGAAAGTGTCGATGACCGTCAGGTGGTTCTCCACCGGTTCGAACGCGGCGTTCAAGGGGAAGGCCCTGGCTTCTTCGAGGGTGGCGTCCCAAAACGCGCCCAGGTCCTCCGGCGGCGTGACGTCGGAAGTGTAGCTGCGCAGCTGGGCCAGGGGCAGGTCGAAGAGGGGCATCGTTGTCCGTTCTGTCAGGGGTGGTTGGCGGCCTGGTTGCAGCCTACTTCAGCTTCACCGGATGATGACGACATCCAGCCGCCGGGGCCCGTGCACACCTTCGACGCGTTCAAGCTCGATGTCCGAGGTTGCGCTCGGTCCGCTGATCATGGTGAGGGGCTTTGTTCCGTCCAGGCGGCGGAGCGCTTCGGGCAGGATCGCGGTGACGTCCCGGCTGCGCACCACGCAGACGTGGTGGTCCGGGATGAGCGAGATGGCGCGGCGGCCCTGGTCCGGGCTGCCGTCCAGGATGATGGTCCCGGATTCCGCCACGGTCACCGCACTGGCGGTCACCACGGCGTCTGTTGCGTCGAGCTCGGTGACGGACCTCGCTCCGTGCGCGCCGCCGTCGTACCTGATCCTGCTGGTATCTGTCTCCCAGGCCAGCCAGGCCGGGTCCAGGCCAGCGGGAACCACGTAGGAGCCGGCCCCGGCGAGGAGGTCCCGGATGGTGGCGGGGACTGCGTCTTCGTCCACCACGGTGACTCCGGCCTTGTAGTCCTCCAACCGGTCCACCAGGACGTCGATGCGCTGCTGCGCGTCGGCCTCCCCGTCCAGCCGGTACTTCCGGGGGATGTCCGGGACGGCGGGGGCGTCCTTGAGTGCGGTGCGGACGGCCGCAAGGATCTGTTCCCGGGTGCTCATGGTCTCTTGTGCTCCTTGGCCCACCAGTCACGGAAGGACTGCGCCGGGGGCGCCGGGATGTCCCGGCTTTGGGTCCAGCCGGCGGCGAGGCCGGGCAGTTTCTTGATCTTCTTGTCCCGTCCGGCGGCGGCCCGGCCCAGGGGCAGGAGCTTTTCGACGGCGGCCAGGCGGCGTCCGTCGGAGAGCGCCCAAGAGGCGGCCTTGAGTCCCACGTCCAGCTGGGACGGCAGGCCGCCGCGGTGGGCGTCCACGTCCTTGCCGCGCAGGTGGACCAGGATGTCCGGGATGTTGATCTTCACCGGACAGGCGTCGTAGCAGGCGCCGCAGAGCGAGGACGCATACGGCAACGAGCCGTTCTCTTCCGCCTCGATGCCGGTCATCAGCGGCGACAGGATGGCGCCGATGGGGCCAGGGTACGTGGAGCCGTAGGCGTGGCCGCCTGCCCGCTCGTAGACCGGGCAGACGTTGATGCAGGCGCTGCAGCGGATGCAGTGGAGCGCGGAGCGTCCCATCTCGTCGGCCAGGGCATTGGTGCGGCCGTTGTCCAGCAGGATCACGTGGAAATTCGACGGACCATCACCCTCGGTCACGCCGGTCCACAGCGAGGTGTACGGGTTCATCCGCTCGCCGGTGGAGGAGCGCGGCAGCAGCTGGAGGAAGACTTCCAGGTCGGAGAACGTGGGAAGCAGCTTCTCGATGCCCATGACCGTGATCAGGGTTTCGGGGAGGGTCAGGCACATCCGGCCGTTGCCCTCGGACTCCACCACACCCAGCGTGCCGGAGTCGGCGATGCCGAAGTTGGCGCCGGAGACTGCCACCTTCGCGGTGAGGAACTTGGCCCGCAGGTGGGCGCGGGCGGCCATGGCCAGCCGGCGGGGTTCGTCCGTGAGGCCGGGATCGACGCCGGGCATTTCCTGGAGGAAGATGTCGCGGACCTCAGTGCGGTTCTTGTGGATCGCCGGGACCAGGATGTGGCTGGGCTTGTCGTGGCCCAGCTGGACGATGAGCTCGGCAAGGTCGGTCTCGAACGCCGAGATGCCGCGCTCTTCCAGGTACTCGTTCATGCCGATTTCCTGGGTGGCCATGGACTTGACCTTGACCACCTCATCCACGCCTTGGGCGGTGACCAGCCCGTGGATGATCGCGTTGGCCTCGTCGGCGTCGCGGGCCCAGTGGACCGTTCCGCCGCGGGCGGTGACGTTGGCTTCGAAAGCCTCCAGGAGTTCCGGCAGCCGGGCCATGACGGAGGTCTTCAAGGCACTGCCCGCCTCCCGCAGTTCCTCCCAGTCCGGCAGCTCACCGGTCACGGCCAGGCGCTTGGCGCGGATGGTGGACGTGGCGTGCTTCAGGTTCTTCCGCAGCTGGCTGTTGCCGAGCTCGCGGCGGGCAGCGGACGGAAACTTCTCTTCGGCGAACAGGTTGCCGATGCCGGGGCGCAGGCCGGGCATCCCGATCGGGGTGCGGGACATTATTTGGCCACCACCTTGACGGTTCGCCCGGCGGGCCCGGGGACCGCGACCGGTTCCGTTTCGGTGCTGGCAAGGATTTCCGCCAGGTGGAGGGTACCTATGGTGTCTGCCTGCCGCGACAGGCCACCGCCGATGTGCATCAGGCACGAGTAGTCGCCGCCGGCGCACACGGACGCACCGGTGCTGCGGATGTTCGCTGTTTTGTCCGCCAGCATCGCGGATGAGACGTCGGCATTCTTCACGGAGAACGTGCCGCCGAAGCCGCAGCACTGGTCCGCTTCCGGCAGGTCCACCAGTTCCAGGCCCTTGACACCCCGCAGCAGCCCGGCCTGCCGGCCACCCAGCGTGAGCAGCCGCATGCCGTGGCAGGACGGGTGGTACGTCACGGTGTGCGGAAAGTAAGAGCCCAGCTGCGCCGCCGGGTTGGTGACGCCCAGGACGTCCACCAGGAGTTCCGAGAGTTCGTAGGTCTTCTTTCCGACGGCGTCAGCCCGCTCTTCCAGGGCGGCGTCCCCCGCGTGCCGGGCCACCATGGGGTGCTGGTGCTTCACCGAGGCGACGCAGGAACCGGACGGCGCCACGGCGACGTCGTAATCTTCGGATTCGAAGGCCCGCACGTGGTTGGCCACCACGGGAAGGGCTTCCTTGAGGTAGCCGCTGTTGACGTGCATCTGCCCGCAGCAGGCCTGCCCCGAGGGAAAGACCACTTCGTGGCCCAGGCGTTCAAGGACCGCCACCGTTGCTTGGGCGGCGCGTGGATACATGGCGTCCACGATGCAGGTGGCGAAAAGTGCGATCTTCATGGGTTCAATTCCTGGCGGCGTTCACGGGCAGGGGCGCGGGTTCGTAGCGGCGAAGGCTCGTTCCCGTCGCGATGATTTCGCGCAGCTGCGGCAGCCCGCCCGCGGCTGCCCCGGCCGCGCGGGCCTGTACGAGCACGTTGCCCAGGGCAGTGGCTTCCACGGGTCCGGCGATGACGGGACGTCCGGTGGCGTTGGCGGTGAGCTGGCAGAGCAGGGTGTTCTGCGAACCGCCGCCCACCACATGGACCACTTCCACGGCACGGCCGGCAAGGCGTTCGGCAGCGGTGATGGTCCGGGCGTAACCACTGGCGAGGCTGTCCATGATGCAGCGGGTGATCGCCGCAGGATCGTCGGGCAGGACCTCACCGGTGCGCCGGACCGCCGCCCGGATGCGCTCGGGCATGTTGTCGGGAGCGATGAAGTAGGGATCATCGGCGTTCACTTCCGGACCACCGGCAGGAAGGGCCGCGGCCGCCGTGAGCAGGGCGGTCAGTTCCGGCCGGAAGCCCTCCAAGGCCCAGGTCCGCTGGCATTCGCTGAGCAGCCAGAGCCCGCCCATGTTGCGCAGGTACCGGATGGTGCCGTCCACCCCGCGTTCATTGGTGAAGTTGGCTTCCCGGCCGGCCTCGGTCAGGACCGGATGCTTCAGTTCCAGTCCCACCAGCGACCACGTGCCGGAGGAAATGTAGGCGAAGGCATCCTTCTCCGCAGGGACCGCGGCGACGGCGGATGCGGTGTCATGCGAGCCGACGGCCACCACCTTCGTGTCCTGGGTAAGCCCCACCGCGGCGGCAATCTCCGGCAGCAGCGTGCCGACAGTTTCACCGGGCTGGATCAGCGGCGGGAACAGGTCCTTCCGTAAGCCCAGTGGAGCGAAGAACTCGGTGGCCCACTCCCCTGCCACGGCGTCGAACAGCCCGGTGGTGGAGGCATTCGTGGCTTCCGTCCGGCGGATGCCCGTGAGCAGGAAGGCGATCAGGTCCGGGATCAGCAGGGCCTGCAGCCCGTCGAGGTCCTGTTCCGCGGCCAACTGGTAGATGGTGTTGAACTGCAGGAACTGCAACCCCGTGGTGGCATAGAGGCGCGCGGGGTCCAGCTTGGCGTGGACCGGCGCCACTGCGGCCCGGCTGCGGTCGTCGCGGTAACTGAATGGCTGCGCCACCAGCCGGCCGGCCTTGGTCACCAGGCCGTAGTCCACGGCCCAGGTGTCAATACCGATGCTGGCAATGGTTTCCCCCTGTGCCGAGGCCACGGTGGCCGCAGCCCTAAGGCCGGCAAGGACTTCGGCGAACAACGCGTCGAAGTCCCAGCGGAGGCCGCCATCGATCTCCACCACTCCGTTGGGGAAGCGGTGGACGGTCTCCAGCGACACCCCGGCGCCGGGAGTCACGCGACCCAGCATGACCCGGCCGGACGAGGCACCGATGTCCACGGCGGCGAAGACGCCGGCGCCGGAACCAGCACCGTCAACGCCTGGAACGTGCGTGCTCATCGCAGGAAGGCTGCGGCCACTCCGGCGTCCACGGGGATGTGCAGGCCGGTGGTGTGGGACAGTTCGTTGCTGGTGAGGACGGCGGCCGCGTTGGCTACGTGCTCGGGCAGGACTTCGCGCTTGAGCAGTGTGCGCTGGGCGTAGTATTCGCCCAGCTTCTCCTCGTCGACGCCGTAGACCGCCGCGCGTTTTGCGCCCCAGCCGCCGGCGAAGATGCCGGAGCCGCGGACCACGCCGTCGGGGTTGATGCCGTTGACGCGGATGCCGTGCTCACCCAGTTCGGCCGCGAGGAGCCGGACCTGGTGGGCCTGGTCTGCCTTGGTGGCGGAGTAGGCGATGTTGTTGGGGCCGGCGAACACGGAGTTCTTGGAGGAGATGTAGATGATGTCCCCGCCCAAGCCCTGCGCGATCATGACCTTCGCGGCGGCCTTGGCCACCAGGAAGGAGCCCTTGGCCATGACGTTGTGCTGCAGGTCCCAGTCCTTTTCGGTGGTTTCCAGCAGCGGCTTGGAGATGGACAGTCCGGCGTTGTTGACCACCAGGTCCACGCCGCCGAAGGCCAGGACGGCGGCGTCGATCGCCGCGGCGACCTGGGCCTCATCCGTGACGTCCGCCTGGACGCCGATGGCAACGTCCGGGCCGCCGAGTTCTTCGGCCACATTCTGCGCATTCTCGAGGTTCAGGTCGGCGATGACCACGCACGCGCCTTCCGCGGCGAGGCGGGTGGCGATGGCCTTGCCGATCCCGGATGCCGCGCCGGTCACCAGCGCAATGCGGGTGGCGTGCGACTTGGGCTTTGGCATCCGGGCCAGCTTGGCTTCCTCCAGCGCCCAGTATTCGATCCGGAATTTCTCGGATTCCTCGATGGGTGCGTAGGTGGAGATGGCCTCGGCGCCGCGCATGACGTTGATGGCATTGATGTAGAACTCGCCGGCAACCCGGGCGGTCTGCTTGTTGGCGCCGAAGGAGAACATCCCCACGCCGGGCACCAGCACGATGGCCGGGTCGGCGCCGCGCAGCGCCGGCGAATCGGCATCGGCGTGGCGGTCGTAGTACGCCTGGTAGTCCTCGCGGTAGTCGGCGTGGAGCTCCTGCAGCCGGGCAATCGAATCCTCGATGGAGGCGTCGGCCGGAAGATCCAGGATCAGCGGCTTGACCTTGGTGCGGAGGAAGTGGTCCGGGCAGGAGGTACCCAGGGCGCCCAGGCGCGGGTGCTCGGCGGCTTCGAGGAAGTCCAGGACGACGGCGTCGTCGCTGAAGTGCCCCAGCTGCGGCTTGTCCGTGGAGGCCAGGCCGCGGATCACCGGTGCCAACGCTGCGGCTTTGGCACGGCGTTCGGTTTCCGGCAGAGCGCCGTAACCCGGGAGCTTGGCGCCGAAGGGCTCGGCCGTGCCGTTCTCTGCGATGTACTTTTCGGCCTGGTCGATGATCCACAGGGAATTGGCTTCCGCTTCTTCGCTGGTGGCGCCCCAGGCGGTGATGCCGTGGCCGCCCAGGATGGTGCCGATGGCCTGCGGGTTGGCGTCCTTGATCGCTGCGATGTCCAGGCCCAGCTGGAAACCGGGGCGGCGCCAGGGAACCCAGACCACTTTGTTGCCGAAGATCTTGGTGGTCAGTGCTTCCCCGTCAACGGCGGTGGCAATGGCGATGCCGGAGTCCGGGTGCAGGTGGTCCACATGGGCGGCGTCCACCAAACCATGCATCGCCGTGTCGATCGACGGTGCGGCCCCGCCCTTGCCGTGCAGGCAATAATCGAAAGCCGCCACCATCTCGTCTTCACGCTCAACGCCCGGGTACACGTTCTTCAGGGCGGTCAACCGGTCCAGCCGGAGCACGGCCAGGTTCTGTGGCTTCAGCGTGCCCAGGTCCCCACCGGACCCCTTTACCCACAACAGCTGGACGTCCTCGCCCGTGACCGGGTCCTTCTCGATGCCTTTGGCGGAGGTGTTCCCGCCGGCAAAGTTGGTGTTCCGCTTGTCCGCGCCGAGGCGGTTGGAACGGGAAATCAGGTCTTCAACAGTCTTGGCTGCGTTCTGCATGTTCATGCCCTTTATGCGCCCCATCCGGCTTGCTGGCCGCCTGCGCGGTCCTCGTTGATCTGTTTCTGGTAGCCGCTGGCCTTGTAGGCAGCGATCGGGTCCGCGGGCAGGCCGCGGGATTCACGCCATTCAGCCAGGATGGGCCGGACGTCGGTGTAGAACGCATCGTTGAAGATGCCGTTCGCGGCCAGCACGTCCCCGGCGCGCTGTGCCTCGCCCAGGGCGGTGGTGTCCACCAGCAGGGCGCGGGCCGTCATCTCCTGGACGTTCAGGACCGAGCGGATCTGTCCCGGGATCTTCTCCTCCAGGTTGTGGCACTGGTCCAGCATGAGGGCGACGCCGGCCTCTTTCCCGAAACCGCCGCCACGGATCACCTCGTGCATGATGCGGAAGAGCTGGAACGGATCGGCGGCGCCCACGATCAGGTCGTCGTCGGCGTAGAAGCGCGAGTTGAAGTCGAAGGACCCCAGCTTGCCCAGGCGAAGCAGCTGCATCACGATGAACTCGATGTTGGTGCCGGGGGCATGGTGGCCGGTGTCCAGGCAGACGAACGCCTTCTCCCCAAGTGCCAGGGTCTGCGCGTAGGACGTGCCCCAGTCCGGGACATCGGTGTGGTAGAAAGCCGGTTCGAAGAACTTGTACTCCAGCACCAGCCGCTGCTCATCCCCCAGGGCCGCGTAGATTTCCTGCAGGGATTCGGCCAGCCGGTCCTGCCGGCCGCGGATATCGTCCTGGCCCGGGTAGTTGGTGCCGTCCGCCAACCAGATCTTCAGGTCGCGTGAGCCCGTAGCGTGCATGATCTGGATGCAGTCCAGGTGATGCTCGATGGCGCGGCGGCGCACCGACTCGTTGGAGGAGGTCAGGGAACCGAACTTGTACTCGTCATCCTGGAAGGTATTGGAGTTGATGGTGCCCAGCCCCACCCCCAGGCCGGCGGCGTAATCCTTCAGGGCTGCGTAATCGTCCACCTTGTCCCACGGGATGTGCAGGGCCACGGTGGGGGCCAGCCCGGTCAGTTCGTGGACTTTGGCGGCATCGGCCAGCTTTTCCTGGACCGTGCGCGGCGTGCCGGGCGTACCGAACACCTTGAACCGCGTGCCTGAATTTCCATAGGCCCACGAGGGGACCTCGATGGCAAGCTCCTCGAGCCTGCCCAGCGCCGTTGCTACGTCGTTCATGATGTTCTTTCCGGTGTGTGGTTCGTGTGGTTGTGGTGCCCCGCTGCTGGAGCCCTGTTGCTGTTGGTGCGAAAGTTGTGCGCGCAGGCGGTCAGCCTGCGGATGCGCTGGCCGCCAACTGGCTGTCAAGGTTGAAGACTTCCTCCAGCACGCGGAACCCCTCATCGGGCGCCTGGCCGGAGTCTTCAAAGAGTGTTGCCATTTCCGCCTGCCACCTGGCGTTGACCTCCGTCAGGGCCATCCGGGCGCGGACGGCGTCGAAGTCGTCACATTCCACGTACCCCACCAGGAGCCCGTCGTCTCCCAGGAACAGCGAATAGTTGTGCCAGCCGGCTTCTTTGAGGGCGATCAGCATCTCCGGCCATACCGCTGCGTGCCGGCGGCGGTACTCGTCGATGAGCGCCGGCTGGACCGAGGAACGGAAACAGACCCTCATTGGTTCTCCTGTTCAAACTCGCGTTTTTTTGAATCGTTTCATTGTTACGATTCAAAGTACAGTTGAACCTGAGCAGGTGTCAAGCAATGGCAGAGAACTTTTGATCGTCCGCGCGGGACACCCGGCCGCGGACAGACCAGCACGGAGATTCGATGAACCGGACAGCAAGTATCAAGGACGTCGCCACCCACGCAAGCGTGGCCGTGGGAACGGTCTCGAACGTCCTGAACTACCCGGACCGGGTATCGGAGCGGACCAGGGAACGGGTCCTGCGGGCCATCGACGAGCTGGGCTTCGTCCGCAATGATGCCGCCCGCCAGCTCCGGGTTGGCCACAGCCGCACCATCGGCCTCATTGTCCTGGACGTGGGCAACCCCTTCTTCACCTCCGTGGTCCGCTCGGCCGAGGACGCCGCCGCCCTCCAGGGCAGCGCCGTGCTGCTCGGGGACAGCGGACACGACGCCGGCCGCGAAGCGAATTACATCGACCTCTTCCAGGAGCAGCGCGTTCAGGGCCTGCTGATTTCCCCGGTAGGCGATGTCACGGACCGGTTGGACCTCCTCCGCGAGCGCGGCGTCCCCACCGTCCTGGTGGACCGGCTGGCTGACGAATCCAAGTTCAGCTCCGTGGCAGTGGATGACGACGCAGGCGGTTACCTCGCAGCCCGGCACCTGCTGGACACCGGCCGCCGCCGGCTCGCCTTCGTGGGTGGCCCCACCTCCATCCGCCAGGTGGCGGACCGCCTCGAAGGCGCCCGCCGAGCCGTCAAGGAGGAACCGGACGCCACCTTGGAGGTGCTGGACTCGGAGGGCCAGACGGTCCTTGCCGGCCGAAGCGTGGGCGACATGCTGGTGCAGCGGGGCCGCGCGGAGCTGCCGGACGGAATTTTCTGCGCCAACGACCTCCTGGCCCTGGGCGTCATGCAGTCCCTCACCATGACGCACACCTTCCGCATCCCGGAGGATGTGGCATTGATTGGTTATGACGACATCGATTTTGCGGTTTCCGCCGTGGTCCCCCTGTCCTCCATCCGCCAGCCCACCGAGTTGCTGGGGCGGACGGCGATCGAGCTGTTGTCCGAAGAAGTGGAATCCCAAAACCCTGTCCACCGGGCGGTAGTGTTCACGCCCGAGCTGGTGATACGGCAGAGCACGGCCGCGCCGGCAGCCGGCTGATCCGCGGGTCCGCTACTTGTCCTGCTGCAGCAGCCATTTCATGGACTCGGACCGGGACGTGAAGAAGCGCGTGGGGCACGGCGGAATGTGGACGCCCAGGAAAAAGTTGGCGATGATCCGGTCCACCGGGCTTGCCCCGAGCAGGGCGATGCGGTTGGCCGCGCACGGGATGGAGAAGACCCCGCGGGCTTCCCGGCTGACAGACTCCGTGGTGGCCATGTCCACCAGCATGGGGTAGCTGCCGTCGCCGGCGATGTCGTTGACCGTGGCCATTGCTGCCTGCGCATCGTGGACTTCGATCCGTACCTTGGGCTCCCAGATGAGATGGAGAATGCCGTCCGGGCCCAGCTCCACCGTCCCCTTGCCGCCGTCGACCAATACGGGTTCCATGTCCCGCCTCCCTCCAGTGGGCAGATGTACGCCTCCTATCTTGCCTCAGTGCGGAAGCGACCTAAACCTTCTCCACCAGCAGGTTGCGGTAGGCGGCGCGCAGCGGTGCCATCTGGCGGAATCCGATCCGGCCGCCGCCCAACACTTTGTCCGACGGATCGTGCCACTGAAAGAGCCTCAACCCGTTGATGGCGAACTCCACCCGTGGCCCTTCTTTCACGACGTTGAGGCGGTAGAAGCCGGCGGCGTCTTCCGTGGGCGGCAGCGGATCCGCGCCTTGGGCCACCAGTTCGAAGCCGGCACTCTTTCGGAGGTTGCACGTGCGGAAGGCGCGCTCGGACTGGTGTTTGTGCCGGAAGTAGGAAACGTGCAGTACATCGATGTCCCCCGAGTGGTACTGCGGGTAGTACCCGGTCCGGGGCGCGAGCGAAGGGCTGAAAAGGTCCAGCCCGCCCTGTCCGGCGGCCGCGAAGAACAGCATGGCCAGGCCCGGTTCGGCGAGCGGCAGGAAGTCCCAGCTGATGCGGATGCCGTCCGGAAACTCCTCGGGGCACCAAAAGGTCCAGTGCGCATGGTCGCCGAACTCGCCGTCATCCAGGGTGCCGGACAGCTCCAGGGCGCCGTTATGGCTGCCGAGGCCCAAGGGCCCTTCCGCCACCCAGCCGGCGACATCGTCCGGGCCTGCCAGCGGGTTGCTGTAGAGGACGCCCGTTGCCAAGCCCGCGGCGTCCACCTAGCCCTGTCCCGACGTCGTACCCAATGCCGGCTCAAGGACTCCGTATCCCAGCCGGCCAAGCTGCCGGGCCACCTCCCCGGCCACCAGCATGGCACCCTGCTGCGAGAAGTGGGTGTTGTCCGCCAGGCCACCCGGCCAGCGGGCGTGCTCACCGGGCGCGAAGTGGCAGAAGAGGTTCCGCGATCTGTCGCGCCCCAGCCGCAGGTACAGGTCCCGGGTCCAGGCGTTCAGGTCCACCACCGGCACCCCCAGTTCCAGGCCGAGTTCGCGGACCACCTCGGGGTAGTCCTCCAGGCTTGCCTCCAGGACAGCGCCCGACGCCGGGCCGTCGCCCTGGTGCCTGGCGTCGAGGAAGTGCCGCCGCTCCACCGAGGTGCACAGGAGCGGCGCGGCGCCGGCCCCGTGCACCTCGTCCACCATGGTGCGCAGGTTGGCCGCGTATCCGGTTCGCGCGGCGAGGTGCTGCTTCTTCTGGTCGTTGTGGCCGAACTGGATGAGCACCGCGTCGCCGGGCCCGGCCTCGGCCAGCAGGTCCGCCCAGAGTCCCTCGTCGCGGAAGGATTCCGTGCTTGCCCCGCCTTTGGCGAAGTTGTGCACCGAGCCCCACCGGTAGGTATGCGGCGGAAGTTGCGCTCCCCAACCGCTCATCGGGAACTCTTGGGTGGGGCAGTCGGCAACCGTGGAGTCGCCGGCCAGCAGGATTTTCATGGTGTGCTTCCTCCAGTACGGGGTCAGCCCTTGACGGAGCCGATGAGCATGCCCTTGGCAAAGTGCTTTTGCAGGAACGGATAGAAGATCAGGATGGGCAGGGTGGCCACCACGATCACCGCAAACTTGATGCCCTGTTCCGGCGGGATGTAGTTGGGGTCCACGTTGCCGGTGCCCAGGAGGTCCGAGGCGGCGGTGACCTGCCGCAGGTACATCTGCAGCGTCCACTTGGAGTTGTCGCTCAGGTACAGCAACGGGGACATGAAGTCGTTCCAGATCCCCACGGCGTAAAAGAGCGCGAACGTTGCGAGCACCGGCTTGGACAGCGGCAGCAGGATCCGCCAGAGGATGCCGATCTCGGTGGCGCCGTCCATCTTGGCCGATTCCTCAAGCTCCGCAGGGAGTTCCTGGAAGAAGTTCTTGATGATGATCAGGCTGAAGGGGTTGATGGCCGCCGGCAGGATCAGGGCCCAGTAAGAGTTGAGCAGGCCCAGGTCCTTGACCAGCAGGAAGGTGGGGATCATGCCGCCGGAGAAGACCATGGCGAAGACCACCAGCGACAGGATGACGTTCCTGCCACGCAGGCTTTTCTTGGCCAGCGGGTAGGCCATGGTCACGGTGAAGGCCAGCTGGACCAGGGTGCCCACGGCGGTGACCAGGATGGTGGTGACCAGGGCGCGGGTGAACGCCGGGGTGGCGAAGATGTACTCGTAGGAGCCCAGGGTGAATTTCTCGGGCCAGACGAAGAATGCCCGGCGGGTGATCTCCGCTTCGGTGGCGAAGGACCCGGCGAAGACGTAGACGAACGGCAGCAGGGTGATGATGCCGATCAGGGCAAGGAACACATAGTTGACGGCGTCGAAAACCCGGCCGCCGCGGGTGTTGTGGATTTTCATGGCTAGAACAGTCCGCTCTGGTTGAATCGTTTGGCCAGCCAGTTGGTGCCGAAGATCAGCACGATGCCCACCAGGGATTTGAACAGGCCCACTGCCGTGGAGTAGCTGTAGGCGCCCTGGGTGATGCCCACGAAATAGACGTAGGTGTCAAAGACGTCCGCCACCTCGCGGTTGAGGGCGTTGGTCATCAGGTAGATCTGTTCGAAGCCGGTGTTGAGCATCTGCCCGATGGCCAGGATCAGCATCACGATGATGGTGGACCGGATCGCGGGAAGCGTGATGTGCCAGACCCGGCGGAACCGGCCGGCGCCGTCGATGATGGCGGCCTCGTACTGGTCCTGGTCCACCGTGGCCAGGGCGGCCAGGAAGATGATGGTGCCCCAGCCGGTGTTCTTCCAGATGTCCTGCAGCACGATCAGGGGCCGGAACCACGCGGGATCGGACAGGAAATCGATGTTCGTGCCCATGACGTTGTTCAGGAACTGGAACAGCGGGCCGATGTCCAGGGCGAACAGCAGGAAGCTCAGGGACGCCACGATGGTCCAGGACAGGAAGTGCGGGATGTACACCAGGGTCTGGACCGTGCGCTTGAGGACGGACAGGCGTACCTCATTGAGCAGCAGGGCCAGGACGATGGTCAGCGGGAACGCGATGCCCAGGTTCAGGAAAGCCAGGATCAGGGTGTTGCCCAACAGCCGGGGAAAATCCGGGTTGGCAAAGAAATCCGTGAAGTTCTGCACTCCCACCCAGGGGCTGCCGTTTACCCCCAGGAACGGGACGTAATCCTTGAACGCGATGGATACGCCATACATGGGGGCGTACCGGAACACCGCGAAGTACACCACGCCTGGCAGCAGCAGCAGGTACAACCACTTGTAGTGCGCGAAATGGACGGAAAACCTGCCGTTCTTCCGTTCCCGCACGGGCGGCCGGTTGGCCGCCCGTGCCTCAGCCTCGACAACGGGGGCTGCCATTTACTTGTTGTCCTGCCAGAGCTTGTTGATCTCTTCCTTAACCTTGTCGCCGCCGCTGGTGTTCCACAGCTTGATGGCGTCCTTGAGCCCCTGCTCATCGATCTGGCCCGCCAGGTACTTGATCCGGGCATCGGCCACGATGTTGTCCAGCTGGGCCCCCTTGGCCACATAGGTGGCGGAAACGTAAGGCGCTGCCGGGTTGTAGACGGCGCTCTTGAGGTCCTCCGCCATGACGTCGGTGCGCTTGTCGAAGACCTGCTGCTCGTAGTCGCTGGCCTGCTTGACCGGGTAGAACTGGTTGCCGGCAACGTTCATGCCCAGCTGGGCGTAGCTCTTGATGTCCGTGGTGACGGCCTTGCTGGCGTCCGTTTCCGGCTTGACCGGAGCGGCCTTGCCGTCCACCACCGTGAAGTTGACGCCCTCAATGCCGTTGTTCAGCAGGATGCCGGCATCCTTGCCGTTCAGGGTGTTCAGGAATTCCAGGACCTTGTCCAGTTCGGCTTCCGTCCGGACACTGGCTTTCGGGACGGCCAGGAAGCCGGAGTAGCCGTCGGTGGGGTGGGCGTGCAGCTTGCCGTCGGGGCCTTCGAGGTTGCCCACGAAGCCCACTTTGTTCTGGAAGTTGTTGGGATCTGCCTGCTTGAAGAGATTGATGAGGACGCTGACCCGGGAATCGACGTCCACGATGATGCCGCCCTTGCCGTTGAAGAATGGTTCATTCCATTTGGTGCTGTCGAACGTGGCGAAGTCGGGGTTGATGAGCTTCTCATCCACCATCTTCTTGATGAAGCGGTCCGCTTGGAGGAACTCGTCGGTCTCGAAGCTGGGTACCAGCTTTCCGTCCCGCTCGGTCCAGCGGTTGCCGGCCCCGAACCATTCCTCGATGACGTCGTAGGGGCTGTTGCTTCCCAGCGCGCCCCATTTGGGAATCGTGATGCCGTAGGTGTCATTCTTGCCGTTGCCGTCCGGGTCCTGCTCGGTGAACGCCTTGGCCACCTTGTAGAGGTCCTCCACGGTCTTGGGCGGCTGCAGGCCCAGCTTGTCCAGCCAGTCCTGCCGGAACATGACCGCGGTCCGCATCGGGGCGCGGCCGCGGAAGATGCCGTAGACCTTGCCGTTGACGCTGGCGTTCTGCTGGATGTCCGGGTAGGTGGTCTTGAGGTTGGGGTACTTGTCCAGCTTGCCGGTGAGGTCCCAGAAGGCACCGGCCTGGGCGTTCTTGACGAACCCGGGGCTCTTGCCCTGGATCACCATGACCTGCGGGATGTCCGATCCTGCCAAGGTGATGTTGGTCTTGTCCTCGTAGGAGGCGTTGGGAGCCCAGTTGATCTTTACCTGCTTGCCGGTGATCTCCTCCAGCTTCTTTTGCACTGCGCCGTCCGCGCCGGGCGGCTGCGCCTCGAGGAAGGGCGCCATGATGGACACCGAGGTGGGGTCGGCGGCCGGGGCGTCACCTCCGCTGCAGGCCGTGAGGGACAGGGCAGCGGCGGTGACGACGGCGGCGGCCAGGGAAAGTTTCCTGCGGATCATATTTTTCCTTTTCCACTTCATTGGGGTTCATTGGGCCTTAGGGCCAGTATTGATACGTTTCATTTAGAAGCCGGGCATGGCCTGGCCGCACCCGGGAGGAGGGCGGTCAGGCGGTGGAGGCTCCCTGCAGGGCGGCCCGGCCGTCCGGTTCCACTGCCAGCGCTTCGGCTACCGATTCGTCATTCGCGGTGAAGAAGCGGTCGCAGAGCCAGCCGGTCAGGAAGAGCCAGGCTCCGATGCTGAAGAACGGAATCAGGCCCGGGAGCGCCGCGCTGGCGTACGCCGCGGCGGCGGTGACGAACAGCAGGATGACGGTTCCCGCAAGATGCCGCACGGCAAAGCGCGACGACGTCAGCAAGTACTGCCGCAGCGGCAGTTCGTAGCGGGCATACAGGGGAAACACGTAGCACGCTGCGCCGGCCAGGAAGATTGCGGCAACAAAGATGCCTGCCGCCATGAGCTGCGCGAAGAGCCCGCGCCCCGCCGAAAAGTAGTTCCAGTTCAGGGCAAGAGCAACGGAGACGGCCATGACCGGCAGTGCAAGGATGTTCGCGCGGCCAAAATTCCTGGTGTATCCGGCAGCAAATCCGCGCACCAGCGGAGCCGCCTCCCCCCGGGCCCGCTTGCGCACCAGGATCTGCGCCGCGGCCGTGGCCGGCCCGGCACCAAGGATGCCGCCACCCATCAGGGTGAACACGATCCACAGCAGGTTCAGGCCCGCAATCCATGCGAGCGTGTCAAAGAATGAATAGGCACGCGCACTGAAGGTCCCGGACAGCATGGCTGGGCTCCCTTCTGTTCTCCATCGTTGCAGAGGCGAAGCGGAAAGTGTCCCGCATCACGCTGGTAATCGGTTTCTCGAAAATCTAGACCCGCACCGGCATCTCGGTCAAGTGAATTTTTGAATCGTTACATAGCTGGACTGGCAATGCCTCCATGCCGCACACTGAACGGTGGAAAGCGCTTGCTGACAGATGGCGGGCGCTACAGGCTGGTGCCCGGACGGGCAGGACGGAGAACCATGGGAACGGCAACGGAAGCGGCCGGCAAGGGCGCCGGAACCGCCCCGGGGACTGCGGCGCGGGTGGCACTGGTGGGCGTGCACGGCTTTGGCACCCATCACCTCCGGAACCTTGAACGCCTGCAGGCGGCAGGCGCCGTCGAGCTGGTGGCGGTTGCCGATCCGCAGCCGCCCGCCCCAGGTGCCGTGCCGCCGTCGGCCGCCATCCACCCCGGGCTCGACGAGCTCCTCCAGGCCGCCGGGGACCTCGACCTGGTCATCGTGGCCACCCCCATCCAAACGCACGCCCCGCTGGCCCTGGCTGCCCTTGCCACGGACGCGGAGCTGTACTTGGAAAAACCCCCCGTCGCGTCCCTTGCCGATTTCAACCGGCTGTGTGCCGCGGCGGAGGATTCCGGGCGCGGTGTCCAGATCGGGTTCCAAAGCCTCGGTTCGCACGCCCTGCGGGCCATCGAGGAACTGCTCGCGGCCGGCACCATCGGCACCTTGGAGGGCATCTCGGCCACCGGCCGCTGGGTCCGGGACCGGGCCTACTACAAACGCTCGCGCTGGGCCGGGAAACGCAGCATCAACGGCGTGGACGTGGTGGACGGCGTCGCCACCAATCCGTTGGCGCATGCCGTGGCAACCGCCCTCCGGATTGCCGGGGCGCGCACCACCGCTGACATCGCATCCGTGGAGACCGAGCTGTACCGGGCCAACGACATCGAATCGGATGACACCTCCGTGATCCGGATCCGCACCACTCCAGGCCTGCCCATCACCTGCGCGCTGACCATCTGCGCGTCCGAATCCGTTGAGCCCTGCGTGACCCTGCAGGGCTCGGCCGGCACCGCCGTGTTCCACTACACCGAGGACCGGCTCAGCATTGAAACCGCAGCCGGGCGCAGCGAAAAGACGTATGGCCGCGATGACCTCACCGAGAACCTGCTGGCCCACCGCGCCACCGGCGTTCCGCTCACCAGCAGCCTGCTGGACAGCGGAGCCTTCATGCTGGTGCTGGAAGCGGTCCGGACGGCGCCGCTGCCCTCCCCCATCGATCCCGCCCACGTCCGGTGGGAGGGCGACGGCGACTCAGCCCACGCCGTCGTAACAGGTATTGAGGCCGCGCTGGAACGTGCGGGCCGGGAGCACGCCACCTTCAGCGAGCTGGGACTCCCCTGGGCCGTGTCCGCCCCGGCCACCTTTGATATTCCGGCTTCCTGATGGGCGGCCAGTTCCGCGACGCCGGTCACCTGCACGCAGCCAACCTGCTGACGGACGGGCTTTCCGCCTGCCTGGCTGCTTCGCCGGCCCCCGCGTTCAGCTGGCAGCTGGCCCAGGGCGACGGCGACGATCCCGCCCTGGCACAGCAGACCGGCTACGAGGTTGAGGTCCGGGACACCCGGGGCGCGCTGGTGTGGGGCTCGGGTCCGGTACCTTCCGCATCCCAGCGCGGCGTGCCCTATGGCGGCCCCGCCCTGGCGGACGACTCGGACTTCGCCTGGCGCGTGCGCATCCATGATGCTGCCGGCAGGGCGGGCTCCTGGTCTTCCCCGCACCCCTTCAGCACCGGCCTGACGGACGCGTCCTGGCAAGCCGGCTGGATCAGCCGGGCCCCGGGCGGGCGCGCCCCGCTGGAAATCCACAACCGCGCCCTGCGGGTGGCAGGCTCGCCGTTCCTGCCTCTGCCGTGCCCCGCCGTCCGCAGCGTCCGGATCCAGGCCCGGCTCCGGCCCGTCATGGGCAAAGCCGGCATGATCCTGCGGAGCAGCGGACCCGGGACGGGCGTGCTGCTCGAACTTGGCCCGGCCGGAGAACTGGTACTCCGCCGCACTCCGGACTGGGAAATCCCCTCCCCCGCCCCGGATTCCGAGGTCCTGGGAACCGCCGCACCGGCAGGAGACCGGCAACCTGGCCCCGGATCGTGGCAGGACCTGGATATCAGCGACGACGGGCTGACCATCCGGGTGTCGCTGGGCGGAACGGAACTGCTGGTGGTTGACGTACCGGCATCCGCGGACAGCGGCGAAAGGGCCGCCCTGCACCAGGGACCCCGGAGCCAGGCGGAGTACGCGCGGCTCAAAATCACCGGGGAGGTTCCCGGCCGTTCCGGAACCATCCTGCTGGACCACCGTTTTGACACCGCCGAGGACGACGCGCTTGCGTCCTTGGCACAATGGGACCGCACCACCGGACACCGGCAGCCCGACGATTGGACCCTGTTCCGGGGCACCATGGCGCTGGACGGGACGGTCCGGCGGGCCAGGCTCTTCGTGGCGGCACACCACCACGCGCAGGTTTCGGTGGCCGGAACGCCCTGCCTCGGCACCACCTCGTTCGGCTACCCCGGCGAGGGGTATTTCGATGCCGCCGACGTCACCGGGGTCCTGGCGGCACATCCGGCCGGTACGCCCGTGCCGGTGACGGCCCTCCTCCACTGGTACGGTCCGGGCCAGGGCCGCGCCGCAGGTGTTCCCGGCCTGTTGGTCAGGCTGAGTGTTGATTACGACGACGGACGGCGCGGCGTCCTTGTCTCGGGCCCTGGCTGGCGTGCCGGCGAGGCCCCGTACCGCCAGTCGGGCTACCGCAATGACGAGGGCGACCCCGTGGAGCACCTGGATGGCGAGGCCGCAGCGTCCCTGGACATCACCGAAGACCTTCCTGCCGCCATCAGCGCCGGCCGGCACCCGACGTCGGACTTTCCCCGGTTGCACGCCCGCCGGACGTTCCTGGGCGGGGAGTTCGTGGCACCGCGGCAGTTCCTTGCCGCGAAGGACGGCACCCTGGTGGCGGACTTCGGGCGCGTCATCCCGGCCCGGCCCGAGGTGGACTTCCTGGCCGGCGTCCCGGGGCGCACGGTCATGCTCCGGGCCGGCTACGTCCTGCGCCCGGACGGCAGGGTGGATGCCGGAAAGACCCCCAGCCAGAACACGGACATGTCCTTCCCCTACACCCAAACCGCCGGGCCACAGCAGTTCCGGGCCTCCGTCCACCTCGGCTTCCGCTACCTGGAACTGCCGGGCGTGGAGGCGGCGGACGTGTCACGCGTCGGCGCCACCACGGTCTACGGCAGCCACCCCGGCGAGGGCAGCTTCACCAGTTCCGACCCCGTCCTGGACGAGGTCGTCGGGCTGCTGCGCGATTCTGCGCTCTACGGTGTCCAGGAGCAGTTCGTGGACACTCCCACCCGGGAAAAAGGCCAGTTCCTGGCCGACGCCGCCAACATTTCCTACGCCACCATGGCGTTCTTCGGCGAACACGCCTACACGGCGCAGGCACTGCGCGAATTCGCCTGGTCAGCCCGCCGCTACTGGAACACCGGGGCGGACAAGGGCCGGTACAACGCCGTCTATCCCAACGGCGACGGCAAGCGCGACATCCCCGATTTCTCCCTGATGCTGCCGGAGTGGGCGGAGGAGTACCACCTGCGCTCCGGAGACGCCGGCCTGGTCCGCGAACTGCTCCCCCACCTGTGCGACACGGCCGACTACGCCATGCGCTGCATTCCGGCGGAAGGCCCGACGGCGGGACTGGTCACCAGGCTGGGCGGCGGCTCGGGCCCCTACCTGCACGGCATCGTGGACTGGCCCGCACCCGGCCGGTTCGGCTACGACATGGAGTGCGCGGCCAAGACCACCGTCAACACCCAGGCCTATTCGGCTCTGGTGTCAACGGCACGGCTCTGCAACCTGGCCGGCCAGGAAGACGCCGCCGTCCGCTACGCCACGGCAGCCCGTGCGCTGGCCGCCGCCATCCGCGGCCGGCTGCGCGTTGGCGGGGTCATGGTGGACGGACTCCACGGGGACGGGACACCCAGTGCCCACGCCTCCCAGCACGCCACGTCCTTCCCGCTCTCACTGGGCATCACGGACCCCGGCCACGCGGACGCTGACGCCGACCGGATCGCCGGAATGGGCATGCGGCAAGGCCCCATGACGGTGCACCGGCTGGTCCGTGCCCTGCTGCGCCAGGGCCGCGTGGACGCCGTCCTGGACCTCCTCACCGCCAAAGACCAGCCCGGCTGGGCACGGCTCCTGGACCGCGGAGCCACCTTCACCTGGGAAGCCTGGGACCTGGCCGAGGGGACCGACTACAGCCAGTCGCACGCCTGGTCCGCGTCCGTGCTAAAGGAGATCCTCGAGCACCTGCTCGGCATCCGGTACGCCGTCCCCGGCGGCACCGCGGTGGTGATCGAACCGCCGCTGTGCCGCTTGGAGCACGCCCGCGGCAGTATCCCGGTGGACAACGGATACGTACAGGCGAGCTGGCGCAGGCGCGGTGGTTCGGTGGAGCTGGAGTGCACGGTTCCACCGGGCACCACTGCCACCGTGAGGCTGCCCGCCGGCACCTACGGGGTCAAAGGGCCCTCCGCGGATGCCGTCGTCGTACCTTCCGCCCCGTTGGGCACCGCGGACGGCGCCGCCAGGGAATTCCGCGTGCACACCGGCACCTGGACGTTTACGCCCCGGTAGTTTGCACTGGAGGCCGGGCGCGCCGCCCGTGCCGCCAGAGCAGGAGGCCGATGACCATGGCGGACAGCATGCCCAGGCAGCCGGTGGCCACCAGGCCCGCCCGGACTCCGAACTGCTCGGTCAGCCAACCGGCCAGGAGGCCACCGAGCGCATGTCCGCCGAGCAGGAGGGGCAGGTACAGGGCCATGACCCGGCCGCGGATGGCGGGCCCGGCCTCGAGCTGGACGGCGGTGGCGGCGCTAGTGAGGAACAGCAGCGTCATCATGCCCACCACCACCAGCATGGCGATGAAAAGGCCCACGGTGGGCATGAGCGCCGCCAGCAGCTGGGACAGGCCGAAAAGGCCGGCCGAAGCCACAATGCCTTTCCGGCCCATGGTGCCAAGCCGGGCGGCCAGGAGCGCCCCGGCCAGGGCGCCGACGGCGCTGACGGTGTTGAACAGGCCGAAGCCTTCCACGCCGTTGTGCCACACCCGTTCGGCGAACGCCGCCAGGACCACCGGCCCGTTCATCCCGAAGGCGCCCAGCAGGCCGGCGAGGAGGATAAGGAGGAGCAGCCGTGGCCGTTCGCGGACATAGTGGAGGCCGGCAAGCACCTGGCCCCGGCCGCGTCCGGCGCGCGGGCCCGGATGCAGCTCGTTGGTCCGAATGGCCGTGATCAGGCCCAGGACACCCATGCCGATCAGCGCGTTGGCGGCAAAGGCCGCCGCCGGTCCGGCCTGGGCGATGAGCAGCCCGCCCAACGCCGGGCCGGCCATGCCGCCCAGTTGGGACAGCGCATTGTTCAGTCCGATGGCCGGCCGCAGCGCGGCGTCTCCCACCACTTCATTGACGAACACCTGCCTGGTGGGCTGGTCCACCGCCGCAATGATGCCCAAGGCGACGCAGCTGGCGTACACCACCCATACCGTCAGGGTGCCGCTCGCGGCCCACGCCGCGAGGCCAATGCCCAGCAGCACGATGACGGACTGGCATACCATCATGATCCGGCGCTTGGGAAAGAGGTCCACTACCAGCCCGGCCAGCGGGCCCACCACCAGCATGGGCAGGAACTGCAGGGCGACGGCGGCGCCCACCGCTGCGGGGCTTCCGGTCAGCTGCAGCACCAGCCAGTCCTGGGCCAGGCGCTGCATCCACACCCCCAGGCTGCCGGCCAGCTGCATGCCCAGGAACAGCCGGTAGTTGTGCTGCCTCAGCGGGTGGTACCACCGGGGTTGGCCGGGCCCGGGGCGGCCGCGTTGATCGGTTCGGGCGCGTTGATCGGTTCGGGCGCGGCGCAACGGCACAGCTAGCGTCGGGGCCGGCCGGACCGCAGTTTTACTGCCGCCGCGGCGAGGATGAGGGCGCCGGGGACCACCACGAAGAGCGCCGCGAGCATCCAGACGAACACCACGGCGCAGAACAGCGCGGCCGCGAGCAGCAGCGAACCGGTCCAGTCGCGCAGGGTCATTGCCTGCCCGGCATGGAGGGCCGTGCGCCAGGAGTCCCCTGCGGTGGCGCCTTGGCCGGTTGCGTCGGTCCAGGCCGAGGCGGTGCGGAGCAGCACGATCGCCGCTCCGGCCGCCAGGAGCAGGGTGGCTGGCAGCACCACTCCACGGCCCGGCAGTTGCCCCACCCAGGCGAGCAGGAGGTTGAGGACAATGACGACGGCGGCTGCCGCCGTCGTCAGGCCCAGCTTCCAGCTGCCGGGCAGGGCCGCCCTGAAGAGGCGCCAGAGTCCGCGGACCGAATCATCCCGGCCGGCCAGGTGCCGTTCCAGGTGGGCGATGCCGGCCGCGTAGGCGGCCGGGAGGGTTACCAGCGGGACGGACAGCACCAGCACCAGCAGGCCTGCCAGGAGGGTTTCGGAGAACAGGGCAAACCGGTTCACCGGGATGGGCTCGTGGCCGGAAACTGGGGTGGTGCTGTCCATGGCGCTCATTTTTCTCTCCGTTGACCGTTAGCCCTTGAGGCCCTGGGTGGAAACGCCCTCGACGATGTACCGCTGGAAGATCAGGAAGAAGATCAGCACGGGGAGCAGGGCCAGGACGGACATGGCGATCATGGCGCCGTAGTCCGAGGACTGGGTTTGGTCCACAAAGAGGCGCAGGGCCAGGGGCAACGGGTACTTGTCGGGGGTGTTCAGGTAGAGCAGCGGGCCCAGGAAGTCGTTCCAGCTCCAGATGAAGGAGAAGATCGAGGTGGAGATCAGGGCCGGTTTCATCAGGGGCAGCATGATGGAGGTGAAGATCCGGACGTGCCCTGCGCCGTCGATGCGGGCTGCTTCGTCGAGTTCGGCGGGCAGGTTGCGCATGAACTGCACCATGAGGAACACGAAGAACGCGTCTCCTGCGAGGAACTTGCCGATGAGCAGGGGGACGTAGGTGTCCACCAGTCCGAGCTGCTGGAAGATGATGTACTGCGGGATGATCACCACGTGGAACGGCAGCAGCAAGGTGGCGATCATCATGCCGAAGAACACGCTGCGGCCGGGGAATTTGATCCGGGCGAAGGCGTAGGCGGACACGCTCGCGGAGAGGATGGTGCCGACGACGGCGCCGATGGCCAGGATCAGCGAGTTGGTGAAGAACTGCAGGGTGGAGACCCCGCCGATGCCGTCCATCGCGGTGGCGAAGTTGTCAAAGCTGAAGTTGCTGGACCACAGCGAGGTGTTCTGGCCGCCGATTTCCGAGTTGGGTTTGAACGCGGAGGCGATCATCCACAGGGCGGGGTAGAGCACCACGCAGGTCAGCAGGAGCGCTGCGGCGTGGAAGATGGTGCTCTTGGCGCGTTTGGCGGTGGTGGATTCGGACTTCGGGTTGTAGGCCGGGGCTGTGGCGCCCGGGGCCGGCTGGACGGGGGTTGCCGTGGTTGTCATTTTGCATCACCGCTGTAGTGGACCCAGGACTTGGAGGTGCGGAAGAAGATCAGCGTGATGATGCCGACCACGATCACCAGCAGCCAGGCCATGGCCGAGGCGTAGCCCATCCGGAAGTCGCTGAAGCCGCGCAGGTAAAGGTAGAGGGTGTAGAAGAGGGTGGAGCCGGCGGGGCCGCCGTCACCGTTGGAGATGATGTAGGCCGACGCGAAGATCTGGAACGCGTGGATGGTTTCCATCAGGAGGTTGAAGAAGATCACCGGAGAGAGCATGGGCCAGGTGATGTTGAAGAACTTCCGCACCGGACCGGCACCGTCCATCGATGCCGCCTCGTAGAGTTCGCCCGGGATCTGTTTCAGGCCGGCCAGGAAGATCACCATCGGGGCGCCGAACTGCCAAACGGTCAGCAGGATCATCATGGGCATGGTCATGGACGGATTTCCCACCCAGCCGCCGATGTTGATCCCGAAGAAGGACAGGCCCTGGTCCACCGGCCCGGAATCGCCGAACATGGCCTTCCAGACGATCGCGATGGACACCGAGGCCCCGATCAGGGACGGGGCGTAGAACGCCGACCGGTAGAAGCCCTGGCCGCGGCGCTTGCTGTTCAGCAGCATCGCCACCGCCAGGGCCGCGGCGAGCTTGAGCGGGGTGCCGAAGACCACGTAGGACAGGGTCACGCCCACGGACTGCAGGAAGCGCTCGTCCTGGAAGAGGGTGGCGTAGTTGTCGAAGCCGATCCACTTGGGCGGCTCGAACAGGTTGTAGTTGGTGAACGAGAGGTACAGGGAGGAGATCATCGGCCCGACCGTCAGGGCGATGAAACCCAGCAGCCAGGGCAGCAGGAAGGTGTAACCGGCGCGGGCATCCGCCCCGCGCTGCCGCGACTTGCGCGGCAACGCGGTACCGGAGTGCCCCTGGCGCCTGCTCAGGGTTGGGCTTTGAGTCACGAGTTCAATCCGTCAGTCGTGAACACTCGATCAGGCACTGGCCGGATCAGGCGTTCTGCTTGATGAGGTCTTCGGCTTCCTTGAACCACGCGTCGACGGCACCGTCAACGGTGAGCTTGCCGTAGTTGAGGTCGGAGGCAATCCGGCCGAACGATGCTTCCAGCGTGCCGAACCCGACGATCGGCGGCTCGGGTGCGTCCTTGAGGTACTGCTCGATGGACTTCTCGTAATCCACCACCAGCTTGTCGGCGCCATCGAACGTGGTGCCGTCGCGCTGGGTCTTGGAGGCCGGAACGCCGCGGGAGGTCTTGAAGATCTGGCCCACCTCGGGATCGTTGACCATGAAATCGATGAAGCGTGCCGCCGCGTCCTTGAACTTGGTCTTGGCGCTGGCCACCATCAGCATGGACGGCTTCAGGAACAGGCCCAGGTTGTTCGGGTCATCCGAGGGCACCGGTACCAGCTTGAGTTGCTTGGCGCCGCTGTCAGCCAGGTATCCGGCCATGAAGTTGTCCCAGGTGACCTCGGCGGCACTGACGTTGGAGCCAAACGGGGACTTGGGCTTGAGCTGGGTTACCCTGTCTTCCGGCACGAGGGCCTGGGTTCCGCGCAGCTTCGAGTTGAGGTTCCACCAGGTCTTCAGGTCGTCCTTGCTGAATCCCAGCTTCCCGTCGCTGGTGAAGGCCTGGATGTTCTTCTGGCGGAGCCAGATGTTGAACTGCCACCAGACACCGGTGAAGTCCGTGGAGCCGAAGAGTGTGCCGTTGCCCTTGTCCCCAACTTCCTTCAGGAACGACTGGAATTCGGACCAGGTCCATTTGCCGGTGGGTTCGGCGATGCCCAGGGAGGCCAGCTTGGCAGGATCGTAGTAGACCGCGAAGGCGTTGGTGCTGGTGGGGATGCCGTAGGTCTTGCCCTTGATCTGGCCGGACGGCAGGAGTGATTTCTCGAACGCGGAGGTATCGATCTTCACCGTGCCCAGGTCCAGGAGCTGGTTGCGCTGGCCGTAATCGCGCAGGTAGGACAGGTCCCACTGCATCACGTCGGGCAGGCCGCCGCCGGCCGCTTCGGTGGCACGCTTCTGCCAGTAGCCCGCGAAATCCGTGAAGTTGCCGTTGACCTTGATGTCCGGGTTCTTTGACTCGAACAGGGCGATGGCTTTGCGGGTCCGCTCGGCGCGGTCGTCGTTGCCCCACCAGGTGTAGTTGATGGTCACGGGTTTTTCAGCGGATCCGGTCTGGCCGGATGAGCTGCCTCCGTTCCCGCAGGCTGCCAGGGCTGCGGCAGATGCGGTGCCGATGGCCACGGTTGTGAGGAAATGCCTTCTGTTGATCACGGGAGCCTCCTTGCTCTTTGGGTGCCTGCCTTGGCTCGGTCTACAACGTAAGTAGTGAGCTGGCTAACATGGCGTCTGAAACGATACAATAGCTGCATTCGGATTAATGGGCAAGCGTTTTCCAAGCCGCCAGGCAAGCGTTTTCCAAGAAAGCGTTTCCTCATTGCGAACCCCGCCCCGCAGTTGACAAAGGAGTCCCATGACACAGCAGGAAAGCCCCGGCCCGTCCAAAGTGTGGAGCAACATTGGGGGCATCGCTTTCGGAGGCGACTACAACCCCGAGCAATGGCCCGCCAGTGTCCGCCTGGAGGATCTGGACCTCATGCAGGAAGCGGGCGTGAATTTCCTCAGCGTCGGCATTTTCTCCTGGGCCCTGCTGGAACCCGCCGAAGGGCACTACGAGTTCGGCTGGCTGGACGAAGTACTGGACAACCTCGCCGGGATCGGCGTGAAAGTGGCCCTGGCCACCGCCACCGCCGCACCTCCGGCCTGGCTGGTGCGCCAACACCCGGAAATCCTGCCGGTCAGGGCTGACGGGACCGTGCTGGGACCGGGCTCACGGCGGCACTACACGCCGTCGTCGGCCGTGTACCGCCGCTACGCCGCCGGGATCACCCGCGCACTCGCCGAACGCTACAAGGACCACCCCGCGCTGGCACTGTGGCATGTGGACAACGAACTGGGCTGCCACGTCTCGGAGTTCTACGGCGAAGAGGACGCAGCCGCCTTCCGCACCTGGCTTGAACGCCGGTACGGGAGCATCGCTGCCTTGAACGCTTCCTGGGGCACGGCATTCTGGTCCCAGAACTACGGCTCCTTCGAGGAAATCCTGCCGCCCGCCGTCGCACCGTCCACCCTGAACCCGGGCCAGCAACTGGACTTCCAGCGGTTCAGCTCGTGGGCGCTGATGGACTACTACCGGGAGCTGGTGGCCGTCCTTCGCGAGGTGACCCCGGACATCCCCTGCACCACCAACCTGATGGCCTCAAGTGCCACCAAATCCATGGACTACTTCAGCTGGGCCAAAGACCTGGACGTCATCGCCAACGACCACTACCTCGTGGCCGCGGACCCGGAACGCCACCTGGAACTCGCGTTCAGCGCGGACCTCACGCGCGGCATTGCGGGCGGTGACCCGTGGATCCTGATGGAACATTCGACGTCGGCGGTCAACTGGCAGCCGCGCAACCAACCCAAGATGCCCGGCGAGATGCTGCGCAATTCGCTGGCCCACGTGGCCCGCGGGGCGGACGCCGTGATGTTCTTCCAGTGGCGGCAAAGCTTCGCGGGGTCGGAGAAGTTCCACTCCGCCATGGTGCCGCACGGGGGACGGGACACGCGGGTGTGGCGTGAGGTGGTGGAGCTTGGCGCGGCCCTGCAGCGCCTCGAACCCGTGCGCGGTTCGCGGGTCCAGTCGCGCGCCGCCATTGTCTTCGACTACGAGGCCTGGTGGGCCAGCGAGATCGACTCCAAACCGAGCGTCGACGTGAAGTACCTGGACCTGCTGAGGGCGTTTCACCGGTCGCTGGTCCTGCGCGGAGTCTCCGTGGACCTGGTGCATCCGTCGGCGTCACTTGACGGCTACGACCTGGTGCTGGCGTGCACCCTGTACGCGGTGTCCGATGAGGACGCCGCCACCATCGCCGCCGCGGCTTCGCGCGGGGCCACGGTCCTGGTCAGCTATTTCAGCGGCATCGTGGACACTCAGGACCACGTGCTGCTCGGCGGCTACCCGGGCGCGTTCCGCGATCTCCTGGGCGTCCGGGTGGAGGAGTTTTATCCGCTGCTGGCCGGAGCCCAGCTCAAGTTGAGCGACGGGACCACTTCTTCCATCTGGAGCGAGCATGTCCACCTTGCCGGCGCCGAGGTGGTGCAAACCTTTACCGAATACCCGCTGGAGGGGGTTCCCTCCCTGACCCGGCGGCCTGTTGGGCCAGGCGCGGCCTGGTACCTGGCCACCTTCCCGGACGCCAACGGCATCGAAGCCCTGGTTGACAAGCTGCTGGCCGAATCGGGCGTTTCGCCCGTCGCCGCTGCCGATCCCGGGGTGGAACTGGTGCGGCGCCTGTCCGCCGACGGGCGCAGCTTCCTGTTCGCCATCAACCACACGAGGGCGGATGCCGCCGTCTCAGCCACTGGCCAGGACCTGCTGACCGGCGACCCCTTCCCGGGCACCGTTCCTGCCGGCGGCGTCGCGGTGGTGGCGGAGGGCCAGGCAAAGCCCTAAGGACGGCCGACGGCGGCACCGGCTTGGGTGCCGCCGTCCACGGAACGCTCAGTCCCGTTAAAAGTGGACTGCGCCTTAAACACCTCCGCCCCGGAAAGGAACCATCGGTTCCCGCCGGGGCGGAGCTGCCACCCGCCGTCGGACGCCTCGGGCGGGGAGGCGTCCACCCGTGTTGTCCGGAGCCGTGTTGGCGGTGTGAAGATCAGCTGCTGATGGCGGACTTCATCTCGTCCGTGGCCTTCTTTCCCGCGTCGGCCGGGGACAAGCGGTCAAACAGGACTTCCGAGGTGTAGCGCTTGATGATTTCCTGGATCGCTCCCGCACCCTTTGGCGGCGGCGCCGGGGCTTCGCCGAGTTCGCCTTTGATCTGATCGATGAAGGTGACCACCTTGACGTCTGCCGGGGTCAGTTTGGGCTGGATGGCTGCCCGGACATCAGCGTTGGGATACACACCACGATCCGCCAGGAGCGCTTCACCGGCTTTGACGTTGTTGGTCAGGAAGTTGATGAACTTGGCCGTTTCCTGCGGGTGCTTGGTGCGCGAGGAAGCGGACCAGAACTGCGAGGCTTTGTACCAAAGCTCCGCATCGGCTGCCGATCCCGTCTTGGTGGGGAACCGCAGGATCTTGAGGTCTCCGCCGCTGGCCTTCTCCAGGGCTGGCGCCTGGTTGGACCACCAGAACGCCATGGCGTTCTTGCCGGTCGCCAGGCCGCTCTGGTCAAGGGGCGCAGCCTCAGCCTCGACCACCTCCGATGCGGAAGGCACCGCCTTCTTCTGGCTCAGCTCCTTCAGGAACGCCCACCATTCGGCGATGTCACCGGACTCAAAGCCCAGCTTGCCGTCGGATGTGTAGAGGGACTTGCCGTCCTGCCGGAGCCAGACGCCCAAGGAGGCCTCATCCGTTCCGTACGCTGCCGCGCCGTAGGTGCCCTTGGGCGACTTCGCGGTGATCTCGGCGGCGATCCGGCCGAAATCGTCCCAGGTCCATTTGGTGTCATCCGGCAGCGGAACTCCGGCGGCCTGGAAGACTGCGGGATTGGCCAGGATGGTGGCGGCGTTGATGCCGGCCGCGATGCCCGTCAGGCCCTTCTGGCTCTTGCCTGCATTCAGGGCCGCCTCATCCAGCTTGGAGGTGTCGATGTCGTACTTGGACAGATCCAGGAGGGCGCCGCGGCTGGAGTACTCGGTGATGTATTTCTCGTCCATCTGGATGATGTCCGGGGCGTCGTTGGCGGCCACCTGGGTGGCGAGCTTGTCCCAGTAACCGCTCCAGTCGCCGAATTCCGGTTTGATCTTGATTTTGGGGTTTTCGGCTTCGAACTGCTTGATGGCTTCCTGCGTCAGCTGGGCGCGCTTGTCGCCGCCCCACCAGGAGAAGCGAAGCTCAACGGTTCCGTCGGCGCTCTGCGGAGCTGCTCCACCGCCGCAGGCACTGAGGGCCATGACGGCGGCGACTGCGGCTGCGACAGCACCCGCCGTACGGGTTCGGCGCGATGAGCGTGACGGTGGTGCCCCTGCCGGCTGCTTGGCAGCGGATGCAGGACGGGGAAAAAGCGGCACTGTGTAACTCCGATCTTCTTTGATCCAGGTGCGGTGATGTTGGGGGGTGGCCGGGGGCGTAGCCGTCGAGGTTTCGAAGAGGGCCCCAGGTCGTGAAAGCGCTTTCTACACCTAATACTACAAGTCCAAAACTTGTATTACAAGATGTTCGGCGAAGTGCATCCGCCCCGTGACGCGCGAACGGCCCGCCGCTTGCGACGGGCCGTTCAAACAGGTGGTGCAGGGGCGCGTGGCGCCGGGTGCGGCCCGGCGTTACTTGATGCCCGTGGTGGCGATGCCCTTGATCAGGAACCGCTGGCCGAACAGGAACACCAGGAAGACCGGCAGCAGGGACACGATGGACATGGCGAACAAGGATCCCCAGCTGGTGGCGGACTGCGAGTCGACGAACGCACGCAGTGCCACGGGAACGGTGAACATATCCGGGTCCGTGAGGTAGATCAGGGCGCCGAAGAAGTCGTTCCAGGTCCAAATGAAGGTGAAGATCGTGGTGGTGGCCAGGGCCGGCACCATCAGCGGCAGGATCACGCGAAGGAAGATGCGCGGATGGCCGGCTCCGTCGATCCTCGCGGCCTCGTCAAGCTCCTTGGGGATGCCGCGGATGAACTGCACCATGAGGAAGACGAAGAACGCATCCGTGGCAAGCAGCTTGGGAACGATCAGCGGCCAGAAAGTGTTCACCCAGCCGATCTGCGAGAACAGGATGTATTGCGGCACGATCACCACGTGGAACGGGAGCATGATGGTCAGCAGCATGATGCCGAAGAACAGCTTCTTGGCGGTGAACTGCAGCCGCGCGAACGCGTAGGCAGCCATCGAGCATGAGACCAGGTTGCCCAGGATCGAGCCGATCACCACGATCGCGGAGTTGATCATGTAGTGGCCGAAGGGGTGCGTCAGGGCCGACCATCCGGAGGTGTAGTTGCTCATTTCCAGGCTGTTCAGCCACAGGCCCGGTTCACGGAAGATCAGGTCGTTCGGCCGCAGCGAGGAGACCACCATCCACAGGAGCGGATAGATCATCAGCCCGCCGGCCAGGATCAGGATCCCGTGCTTTATCAGCGATTTACCGCGCTGGGCCCTGCTGAAGGCCAGCGTTCCCCGGGACTCGCGGACCCTGGGCTTGCGGTTCGTAGGCTTGCCGGCGCCCCCGGACTTCTTCTCCGGGGTGGGCAGCGTCTCAAGCTTAGTCGTCATAGAAAACCCAATACTTAGAAGCGATGAAGTTGATGGCGGTGAAGACGCCGATGATAAGCAGCAGCACCCACGCCATGGCTGAGGCGTAGCCCATGTCGAACTGGCCGAAGCCCTTTTGGTAGAGGTACAACGTGAAGAACATCGTTGAGTCCGAAGGTCCGCCGTTGCCGCCGGAGACGATGAACGCCTGGGTGAAGGACTGGAACGAACCGATGATCTGCAGGACCAGGTTGAAGAAGATGATCGGGCTGAGCATCGGCATGGTGATCCGCCAGAACTGCTGGAGCGTGGTGGCACCATCCACCCTGGCCGCCTCGTAGTACATGTTGGGGATCTGGCGCAGGCCCGCGAGGAAGATGATCATCGGAGCGCCAAAGGTCCAGACGTGCAGCAGGATGATCGATCCCAGGGCCGTGCTGGGATCCGAGATCCAGCCGGGACCCTGAATGCCGAACATGGCCAGGACCTGGTTCACCAGGCCGGTGGTGCCGAAGATCTGCTTCCACAGGATGGCGACGGCGACCGAACCGCCCAGCAGCGACGGCAAGTAGAACACAGAACGGTAGAACGGAAGGCCGCGGAGCCCCTTGTCCAGGACGAGCGCGATCAGCAGTGCCACGGCCAGCTGCAGTGGAACACCCACCAGCACGTACGTGAACGTAACCCGCAACGAGTTGTGCAGCCGGGCGTCGCTGAGCATCCTGGTGAAGTTGTCCAGCCCCGTCCACTCGGGCGGCTGCAGCAGGTTGTAGTCCGTAAACGAAAGGTAGAGGGACATCAACATGGGGCCGATGGTGATGGCCACCAAACCCACCAGCCACGGGAGCAGGAAAATGTAGGCGGCCTTGTTGTCCCGCCTGTTGGCCTTCTTCTCCTCAGCGGTGGCTTTGCCCTTCCGCCGGCTCAACGAAGACAGTTCGCTGATGGCGCTCACGGTTGCTGCTCCATCACGGACAGCAGGCAAGCGTCGGCCGGCAGCGGGGCCGGACGGCGCGTCCTGGGAATATGCTTTGCGGCCATGTGGTCTCCTTTGGTCATCGTGGCCTCCACGTTTCGGTCATCGCCAGGCGATGGGGGTTCGGGACTCCCTTCGCGGGCCCGCTGCATGCCCGTCAGGGCTGGAGCGGTTCCGCCCGCCGGGAGCGTCGTTCTAGAAAGCGGCTCCGTACCAAAGTAAACGGTTTCTTGACTCCTGTACAGCCCTTTGTTAGTTTTTGAGAAAACGTTTTCTGTTGCATCTGGCAAGGGGACGCGACCACCAGAATAAGGGGGACAACAATGAGGTTTGGTCTCAGGAAATCGGTCATGGGAATCACCGGCGCCGCCGCCGCGCTGGCCATGGTCCTTACCGGCTGCGGCAACAGCCCGCAGGCCGGGAAAGTGGGGACTGCGGAGGATCCCGTCACCATCCGGTTCGCCTGGTGGGGCAACGACTCCAGGGCGAAGACCACCATGGAGGTCATCAAAGCATTTGAAGCCGCCAACCCCACCATCAAGGTCCAGGGCGAGAACACCGAATTCAGCTCCTACTGGGACAAAATGGCCACCCAGATCGCCGGCGGAACCACCCCGGACGTCATCGCCATGAGCGGCGCCTATCCCAGCGAATACTCCAGCCGCGGCGTCCTCCTGGACCTCGACAAGGTGAAGGACCAGATCGACACCTCGAAGTTCGCCGACGGGACCGTTGAGCTGGGCAAGATCAACGGAAAGCAGTACACCATTACGGCGGGCGTCAACTCCATGTCCATGGTCCTGGACCCCAAGGTCTTCGAGGCCGCCGGCGTGCCGCTGCCGGACGACGAAACCTGGACCTGGGACGACTACGCACGGATCGCCGCCGAAATCACCAAGAAGTCGCCGGCCGGCACCTTCGGCACGACCCCCATGGCCAACGACTCCTTCCTCGCCGTCTGGGCACGCCAGAATGGCCAGGAGCTCTACACCGACGACGGCAAGAAGATGGGCATCAGCGAGGACACGCTCGCCAAGTGGTTTGAGCTCAACAAGAAGCTGATGGAAACGGGCGGCGCCCCGTCAGCGTCCCAGACCGTCGAGGACGGGTCCGCCCAGCCTGAGATGACACTGATGGGCCAGGGAAAGCAAGGAATGAAGATTTCCTGGAGCAACCAGATGACGTCCTACTCCGGCGCCCCGCTGGTCATGGTGAAACTTCCCGGCGAAAGCAGGACGCCGGGGGCCTGGCTGCGTTCGTCGATGGAATACGCCATCTCGTCCAAATCCGCCCAGCCCAAGGAAGCGGCCCTGTTCATCAACTACCTGGTCAACAACATGGACGCGGCCACCAAGATCAAGAGCGACCGCGGCATGCCCGCCAACACCGAACTGAAGGCGGGCATCACTCCCCTGCTCAAGGAAACCCAGCAGAAGGAAGCCACCTACCTGGACCGGATCGCGGCCATGAAGGTTCCGGCACCCAAGCCCTTCCCGGCAGGATCATCCGCAACCCTGGAAGTTTTGAACCGTTACAACACGGATGTACTCTTCGGAAAGATCGCGCCTCGGGACGCTGCCAAAGGCATGATTTCAGAGGTCAACCAAAACCTCGCCTGACGGTTGCCGCGGCGGACGGATGAACAGACACCAACCATGAAAGGGGGCAGGCACATGATCACGGCAACACGGCCCAGCGCCATCGGCGGCTACGACGATTGGCCTGCCTACGTCCGGGCCCGTCCCCGCCACCGGGCGTCCACCGCGGCGGCGCAGGAACTCTCTGACGCCTTGGGCGTCCCGGCTGTGCCCGCGCCGCCGGACGTACGGGTGCACTGGGAGGAAACGTACGACGACGCCACCACCACCGAACTGAGCTGGCAGTTGGGCTTCGGGCCGCGCACCACGGGCTGGCTGGTCCGGCCGGCAGGACATTCCGGACCGCTGCCAGGCGTCCTGGCCCTGCACTGCCACGGCGGCAACAAGTTTGGCGGTGCGGACCGGCTCGTGGAGCTCCCGACAACCCACCCGTCGGCGGCTGCCGCACGCGCAGGGCACTATGACGGCCGTGCGCTGGCCACCGGCCTGGCCCGCCAGGGTTTCGCTGTCCTTGCCCATGACACGTTTGCCTGGGGAAGCCGCCGGTTTGACCTCTCCACCCCGCCATGGCGGACCGCCGCGGCCGTTGACGCACGGCAGGCGCAGTGGCGGGCGGACGGCATCGCGCCTTCCGAGGCCGACGAATACAACGCCGCGGCCGGCGTCCATGAGGACACCGTGGCCAAGGCGGCGGGGCTGCTCGGCACCAGCCTTGCCGGCATGGTGGCCCACGACGACCTTGCCGCCCTCGACGTCCTGGCCGCACTGCCCGGCGTCGATGCGGACAGCCTGGGGTGCATCGGTTTCTCCGGCGGCGGCGGCCGTTCCCTCACCCTGGCCGCCCTTAGCCCGCGCATCAGGGCCGCCGTGGTCACCTGCATGATGACCACGTTTGAATCCCTCTTCCCCGCGTACCTCGACGCACATTCGTGGCTGCTGCAGACTCCCGGGCTGTGGAAGCTGGGTGACTGGCCGGAACTCACAGCCCGCGCAGGGTCCGCCCGGTTCCTGGTGCAGTACGCCCTTGCTGACGAGCTCTTCCCGGAAGCCGGGATGCGCCGGGCCCACCAGTTACTCGAATCCCTGCACGGCGGCACCGACAGGTATGCGGGCAGCTTCTGGCCCGGCGGGCACGTCTTCACGGCGGCCATGCAGGACGAGGCCCTCGACTTCCTGGCGAAAACGCTGACCACCTGCCCCCCCCAACCAGCACCGCTCCCAAGGACCCACGTGACCACACAGCATTCGGCGGAATCCACCCATCCGCAGTCCCCGTCCACAGACCTTCCCAGGGTTGCCCTGGTGGGTGTGCACGGCTTCGGCGAACGGCACCTCGCCAACCTGGCCCGGCTCGAACAGGCCGGCGCCCTGGAACTGGTAGCCGTCGCCGATCCCCACCCGCCGCAGCCCGGCAGCCTGGCCGGCTCAGTGGCTGTGTACCCGGACCTGGACGGGCTGCTGGCCGCCAAGCCTGGCGTCGACGTCGTCATTATTGCCACCCCCATCCAGACGCATGCCCCCTTGGCCATCGCGGCGTTGTCCGCCGGGATGGACGTCTATGTCGAAAAGCCGCCGGTGGCATCCCTGGCGCAATTCGAGCAAGTCCTGGCCGCGGCCAGGGACCACGGCCGCCGGGTCCAGGTGGGCTTCCAGAGCCTGGGCTCCCAAGCCCTGCCCGCCATCCGGGGCCTGGTGGAGGCAGGTGAAATAGGCACCGTGCTGGGGCTCAGCGCCACCGGCCAATGGCTGCGGACCAAGGCGTACTTCAACCGCTCGCGCTGGGCCGGGAAGCGCAGCCTCGACGGCACGGACGTAGTGGACGGGGTGGCCACGAACGCCCTGGCCCACGCCGTTGCCACCGGACTGCATCTGGCGGGCGCGCATACCCTCGCGGACGTCCGCTCGGTGGAAACGGACCTGTACCGGGCCAACAGCACCGAAAGCGATGACACGTCCATTCTGCGGATCCGCACCGCAGGCGGAGAGACCCTCCTTTGTGCCTTGACGCTCTGCGCCCCCGAAGAGCTCAACCCGGCCGTCACCGTGCACGGAACGCTGGGCGAGATCACCCTTTCCTACACGGAGGACCACGTCGTCATCACCACCCCGGCCGGCGAGCGCCGGGAGTCCTTCGGCCGGACTGACCTGCTCGAAAACCTGCTGGATGCCCGGGCCAACGGAACGCCGCTGCTGTGCGCGCTGGAAGACACCGGAGCCTTCACCGCCGTCCTGGAGGCTATCCGCACCGCGCCCGCACCAGCGCCGATCGGCACCGGCTTCATCACGTGGGAAGGCGAGGGCGACGACGCCCATCCGGTGGTGCAGGACATCTCCGGAACGCTGGAGCGCGCCGTCAAGGCACAGGCAACGTTCGCCGAACTCGGCGTGCCCTGGGCCCGTCCCCTTCCGCCGGTCCGGACGCTGACCGTTGGGGGCCGCCCGGTGGCCGATTACCAGGACGGCAGCCATATCAGGGCAGTATCCTCCCCGCGCCCCTACCTCCACCCGGTGCGCACCCTGAACGGCACCGTGGTGACTGACCACCAGCCCCTTGACCACGTATGGCATCTGGGCGCCGGCGTGGCCCTGCAGGATGTGGACGGGGTGAATTTCTGGGGCGGCCGCACCTACACCAGGGAAGCCGGCCAGTACGTGTGGCGCCCGGACCACGGCAGCATCGCAAGCACCGGCACCGCATCCTTCCAGGCCGACGCCGGCGCGGGACGGCCCGGCGTCCTGCAAGAGACGCTGAGCTGGAACGGGCCGGACGGCTCCCCTGTGCTCCGCGAGGAACGCACCTGGGCGTGGTCCGCCGTCGCACCCTCCGCCTGGCGGCTGTCACTGGATTTTGCGTTGTCACCTGCAGGGAACACGCCGGTCAGCCTGGGCAGTCCGGGCTCCAACGGCCGGTTCGAGGGTGGCTACGGCGGCTTCTTCTGGCGGCTGCCCGAGTGCGCGGACCCTGCCGTCTGGACGCCCGCCGGCTCCGGTGAGTCACAGGCCCACGGCAGCGTCGCGCCATGGCTCGCCTGGTCCGGAACGTTCGACGGCGGCCCGGCCACCTTGGTGTTCGTCGCTGCCGGGGACTCCACGGACCCATGGTTTGTCCGGGTTGACGGCTACCCGGGCGTCGGCCAGTCGCTGGCCTGGGATACGCCCGTCATCGCAGAGCCCGGCGCGCCGGTGCGGCGGCACGTCACCGTCTTCGTGGCCGACGGGCTCCTGGCCACCGCCGACATCGAAACACTGATCAACGAACAAGGGGATCCGTCATGACCCAGACCACAGCCGCAGCCGTTCCCCAGCAGGAGGCCCGCCTGGCTCCCGGATCCCCGGGCGACCGGGCCATCAAGCGCCGGCGCGTGCTGGACATCCTGGACGAGGCCGGGCGGGATTCGCTGCTCCTCACCACCAACACGGCCCTGACCTGGTACCTGGACGGCAGCCGGGTGCACATCAGCCTGGCCGGCGACCCCATCGCCGCCCTGCTCGTCGCGCGCGACGGCGACCACCTGGTGACGTTCAACAACGAAGCCGGCCGGATCGCCGCCGAGGAGCTTCCGCTGGGAGTCAACCTGCATACCGTTCCCTGGTACGCGAACCTGCACCAGGCCGCGGCCGCCGTGGGCAATGGCGCCCTGCCTCCGCTGTCCGAGGCAGAGGTGGCCGCCGAACTGCGCGCCGCGCGCCAGCAGCTGCTTCCGGCGGAAAGCGCCCGCTATGCCCTGCTCAGCGCCGACGTGGCCGGCATCATGACCGAGGTCCTGTCCGCCGCCCGCCCGGACACCACGGAATTCGCGCTGGTGTCGGCGCTGGCTGCCCGGGTGGTGGCCGCCGGTGCAGAGCCGCTGGTACTCCTGTGCAACGGCAGCTCCCGCAGCACGTTCCGGCACCCCTTGGCCACGCACGCGCCTCTTGGCCGGCGTGCCATGGCGGTGGTTTGCGCCCGCCGCGACGGCCTCGTGGCCAACATCACCCGCTGGATCAGGTTCGACGCCGGCACTCCCGGGGAGCGCGACGCCGAGGCCCGCATCGCGGCAGTGGAGGCGGATATTTTCGATGCCACGGTTCCCGGCACCCGGCTGGACCGGATCTTCACCGAGATCCAGGCCGCTTACGTCCGGCATGGCTTCGGCGCGGACCAGTGGGAACAACACCATCAGGGCGGGCCCGCCGGTTACGCGGGGCGCGATCCCCGGGTCACGTCGGAAGCCACGGATACGGTGGTGCTGGACCAGGCGTTCACGTGGAACCCGTCAGGGCCGGGCGTCAAGATCGAGGACACGGTCCAGCTCACGGAATCCGGGCTCCACATCCTGACTGTTGACCCGCGCTGGCCGGTGGCCACCGTGAACGGGCTGGAACGCCCCGTGACCCTGCAGCTCTAGTCCGGCGCCCGCTCACATACTGCAGCTTTAATCGAAACGCCCGCTCACTTATGGCCGTTTTTACGGCCATAAGTGAGCGGGCGTTTCGTGTCTAGCTGCAGTATGTGAGCGGGCGTTGTTACGGGAGCCGCAGTTCCCCATCCACACGGCGCGGGATCCCCAGCGGATTGTCGTCACGGAGCGCCGGGTGCAGGACGCTTTCCGGGGCGTCCTGGTAGGCGACGGGGCGCTGGAAGCGGCGGACCGCCGTCGCACCCACCGAGGTGAACAGCGAGGTGGTGGCAGGGTACGGGCCGCCGTGCTGCTGGGCCCAGTTCACGGCGACGCCGGTGGGCCAGCCATCGAACAGGACCCGGCCGGCCAGGCCGGCGAGCTGCTCCACCAGGGCGGCGATGTCCTCCTCCGGCTCTGCGTGCACGGTGGCCGTCAGGCTGCCGGGAACCTCCGCCAGGACAGCAGACAGTTCCTGCTGGTCCTTGTACTCGATGAGGATGGTGGTGGGCCCGAAGCATTCTTCAAGCAGCTGCCCGGGTCGCTCCAGGACCTTGGCCGCGGCGGTGGCGAACACCACCGGGGCAGCCCCGTTGGCTGCCGCGTCCTGGTCAACGCTGCCGCCCACCACCTGCACGCCCTCCACGGCTGCGAAGCTGCGCAGCCCGTCCGGGTAGGCTTCGGCGATGCGGCTGGTCAGCATCCCGGCCGCGGGCTTGTCCTTGCTGGCGTCCGCTACCTCGGCTGCGAAGGAGGTTCCGGCTGGGATGAACACCAGGCCCGGCTTGGTGCAGAACTGGCCGGCCCCAAGGGTGAAGGAGCCTGCCAGGCCAGCGGCGAGTTCCGCGGAGCGGGCCTTCAGTGCTGCCGCGGTGATGACCACCGGGTTGAGGCTGCCCAGCTCTCCGTAGAACGGGATGGGATCCGGGCGGGAGGTGGCGAGGTCGAACAGGGCGCGGCCGCCGGGAATGGACCCGGTGAAGCCCACGGCCTTGATGGCGGGGTCCTGGACCAGCGCCGTTCCCACCTCGCGGCCGCTGACCAGGGCGAACAGGCCTTCCGGGGCACCCGCGCCGCGAAGCGCCTCAGCCACAATCCCGGCGGTCCGCTCGGAGAGCCGCAGGTGCCCTGAGTGGGCTTTGACAACCACGGAGCAGCCGACGGCGAGGGCCGAGGCCGTGTCCCCGCCTGCCACGGAGAAGGCGAACGGGAAGTTCGACGCCGAGAAGACCGCCACCGGCCCGATGGGCCGCAGGATGCGGCGCAGGTCCGGCTTGGGCGGGGTGGAGGACGGGTCCGCGTGGTCGATGATGGCTTCAAGGTAGGAGCCCTCGGTGATCACGCGTGCGAACAAGCGCAGCTGGCCTGTGGTGCGGGCCACTTCCCCCGTCAGGCGCGGGACACCCAGGCTGGTCTCGGCATCGGCGATTTCCACCAGTTCGGCCGCGTTGGCGTCCAACGCGTCCGCCGCCGCGTGAAGCCACGCGGCGCGCTCGGCATCGGTGGCCGCAGCAGCGGTCCGGGCGGCCACCGTCGCGGCGGCGGTGAGTTCGGACAGGGAAAGCGTTGCAGTTGTCACGTCAGGTACCTGTTCTGTGGATGTGCGTCGGTGGTTAAGGTGCGTCCCGGAAACGGAAGCCCAGTCCGGGCTGGTCCGCCAGGGCCACCCTGCTGTTGGCGAACCTCACCGGCGATGGCCCGGCCAGGATCCCCAACTGTTCGAAGGATGCCTCCTCGACATCCTCCACCATGGTGGGCTCCGCCAAGGTCAATGCCAGCTGCCCGGACAGTTCCGGCAGCAGGTGCGGCATGACCTTGATGCTGTGGGTCCGTGCCAGCTCCACGATCCGCCGGAACGGGGTGATGCCGCCTACCCGGATGATGTTGGGCTGGATGATGTCCACCGCCTCCGCCTCGATGAAATCGCGGAACCGGTAGATCGTGTGCAGGTTTTCGCCAAGGGCAATGGGCACCGGCGAATGTTTGCGGAGCCTTCGGTAGGCCCAGAGGTCATCCGCGCGGAGAGGTTCTTCCAGCCATTCCAGCCCGAATTCGGCCAGTACGTCGAGGGCCCGGAAGGTGGTGGGCAGGTCCCACCGCTGGTTGGCGTCGATCATGAGCCTGCGGTCCGGGCCCAGGACGGAACGGACGGCGGCAACGCGTTCGCGGTCCTCGCGGAGGTCCGGCTTGCCCACCTTGATCTTCACTGCCTGGTGGCCGGCGGCAACCCAGCGTTCGGCCTGCGCCACCAACTCTTCCAGGGTGTAGTGCAGGTTCACGCCGGAACCGTAAACCTCGGCTGACTCCTGCCGCTGGCCCAGCAGGCCCGTGACGGACATGCCGGCACGGCGGGCCTGCAGGTCCCACAATGCAAGGTCCACACCGGCCATGGCAATGGTGGTGAGCCCTCCGCCGCCGGCCTCGTGCAGCCGCTTCCAGAGCACGTCCCACACACCCTCGGGGGTTGCGGGCAGCCCGGCCACGAAAGGGGCGATGTCGTGGTCAAGCAACGCCTTGACTGCCTGGGGACCGATGGTAGGCGTCCAGGAGAAGCCAAAGCCCGTGCCGCCGTCGTCCGTGGAGATCTCGGTGGCGATCACGTGGTTCTCCGGTGCCTCCGCACCCCAGCTGCGGCGCAGCGCAACGGTAAGGAGCCTCATCGACAGGCCGGTGATGCGCGGGACGGTGCGGACGGTTTCGGCCGCCGGTGCGCTCATCAGTGTCCGGCCAGCTCGTAGCCCTTGGCCAGGATGGCCTTGAGCTCCACGAGCTGCTCCTCCGTGGGATCCACCAGCGGCGGCCGCACGGGGCCCACCGGAAGGCCGCCCAGGCGCAGGCCGGCCTTGATCAGGGAGACGCCGAACCCGGGCGTCTGGTCGCGCAGGCGGACCAGCGGCGCGTAAAAGCCCTCCAGCAAGGCATTGCGGCGGTCTTCATCCCCGGATACGTAGGCGTCGTAGTACGCCTTGGCGATCTCCGGCGCCATCGCGAATGCTGCCGACGAATACAGCGGGATCCCCAGGCCCCGGTAGGCGCCCTGCGTCAGTTCCGCCGTGAGCAGGCCGTTGAAGAACGCAAACTCCTCCCGGCCGGCAGCCTTGACGGCGGACACGATTTCCTGGGCAAGGCCGACGTCGCCCAGGCCGTCCTTGAAGCCGATGACCTTGGGATTGGCGGCCAGCTTCGCCATGGACGCGGCGGTGAACTTTGCATTGCCGCGGTGGTAGACAATGACCGGCAGGCTGCTGGCATCGGCGACAGCCTCGATGTAGGCCACCAGGCCGTCGGTGGGTCCGGTCACCAGGTAGGGCGGAAGCACCAGGAGGGCGTCGGCGCCGGCTTCCTCGGCCACCCGGGCGGCAGCGAGGGCGTGGCCCAGCGGTCCACCCGCCCCGGCCACCACGGGGACCTTTCCGGCGACGACCTCGACGGCGGCCGCCACCACGGTGCGGACCTCGTCGATGCTGAGGGCATGGAATTCACCAGTGCCGCAGGCAGGGAAGACGCCGCCCGGGCCGTAGGGCAGCCGGGAGGCGATGTGTTCCTTGAGCAGTGCGACGTCAACGGCGCCTTCGGCCGTGAACGGGGTGACGGGAAAAAACAGTACGCCGTCGAATTTCATGGTGTCTCCTTGCTTCCGCCGCCGGCAGTGACCAGCGCGGAAGCCTCGTCGTTGAGGGTGTGGCGGGACGTGAGTTCGGTGCGCCAGCTGCGCCGCGGCTGCCAGCCCAGGAGTTCCTGTGCCTTGGCGATGGAGAACGCGGGGCTGGTCCCGGTCAGGCCTGCACTGATGTCTTCGCTGCCCGGCAGGAAGCGGGGCATGAGCTCGGCCAGCGGCGCGGTTGCCAGGGCGTCCGCGGCGCCGACGAAGAAGGTTTCGCCGTTGGGAATATCCGTCATTTTCCGGAGCAGCAGGTCAAGGAAGTCCGCCACATCCCGGGCGTCCACGTAGTTGAACAGGGCCGGTGCGGAGAGGGCGGGATCGGCCAGGCGTTCAGCCAGGGTGTGGCCCTGCTGCGTGGGCGCCCCCTCCCATTCCTCCGGTGAGATCACGAAGCATGGGCGGAATGCCGCATACCGGATCCGCTCACCCTGGGCAGCGGCGAACATCTGCACTGTCTGTTCGGCGATGAGCTTGGACAGCGCATAGGCGTTCCAAGGCTTCGGCGGCGTCCGCTCATCGAGCGGGAACGACGACGGAAGCCAGCCCGCGGGCGAGCCATAACCGAGCACGGTGGGGCTGCTGGCGGTGATGATTTTCGGGACGCCAAGCTCGGTAGCCGCGCTGATCACGGCGAAGGCGAGCCTGGTGTTGGTGGCGAAGATGACGTCCTCCGGCGCGCTGAAAGGGACGGCGATCGCTGCAAGGTGGATGACGGCGTCGGGCCTTGACTCCCGGAGGAGGCGCAGCGCCTCGCCCGGCGCCAGGAGGTCGGCGGTTTCCTGCACGACGCCGGGCGGCAGCTGGCCGGCGGGCACGGCGTCCCGGTCCACGGAGACCACCTCGTGGCCCGCCTGGGCGAGCCCCGCGACAACACTGCGTCCCAGGCGGCCGGAGCCGCCGGTAACGAATATCCTGCTCATGGTTCGTCCCTACTTGCCGCGGCGGAGATCGACGCCGAGGTCCAGGTCCTCCACGCGGATGGGCAGCGAGGTCTCGAGCGACTGGTTGCCGGCGATGCCCACGGATACCGAACGCAGCCCGTCGAGGTAGCCGGAGGGGCGGCCCAACGGGTCTTCACCCGGGCCGTTGAAGAGGTCCGAGAGCAGGAGCTCATCGCCCCCGCCGTGGCCGCCTTCGCCATTGACGATCGGGACCTCGTACGCGGCCTCCCAGTGGCGTTGGACCACCAGCCGTTCGCCGTTGCGGCGGACGGCGTCCTCTTCCTCCACGGGGGTTGCGCTCGGGTCCACCACTGTCTTCTTGTCTGTGCTGTGCAGGACGGCGGCGCGTTCCACCACTTCAAGCTCAGCCCGGCCTTCCGTGCCGTTGACCGCCACCCGGTACCCTTCCCACGGGCTGTGCGCGTTCAGGGAGTAGCTCAGGCGCGGCCCGCCCTGGTACTCAACCACCAGTGCCAGGTTGTCCTCGATGGTGATGCCGCCGGTGAAGACGTCCTGGTCGCGGCGGTAGCCGTCGTAGTGTTCGTTGTCCAGGAAGAGCGCTTTGAGCCGTTCGTCCTCGCGGAGGTCCAGCGCGAACGGGTCCTTGTCACCGGCGGGCGCACCGGCGTCGGGCGTTCCGCGCTCGGGGCGGGGGCCCAGCCCGCGTTCGGCGGCGTTCTTGTCGCCATAGAATTTCAGGCCGCCGGAGGCGAAGACGCGCTCCGGGACGTCGTCGATCCACCAGTTGACGAGGTCGAAATGGTGGGACGCCTTGTGGATGAGCAGGCCGCCGGAGTTCTTCTTCTCGCGGTGCCAGCGGCGGAAGTAGTCAGCGCCGTGGACCGTGTCCAGGACCCAGCTGAAGTCGATCGAGGTGACCTTGCCGATCACGCCGCTCTGGATGATCTCCTTCAGGGCGCTGTTGCGGGGCGAGTAGCGGTAGTTGAACGTCACCACCACATTGCGGCCGGTTTCCTGGACCGCTTTGGTGATGCGGCGGCAGCCCTCGGCATCGATGGTGAGCGGCTTTTCCACCACTACGTCCGCGCCGGCCCTGAGGGCTTCGACGATGTAGTCGGCGTGGGTGTAGTCCGGAGTGGTCACCACGACGCGGTCAATGTGGTTGGCCTGGATAAAGGCCGTCAGGTCCGCCGGATCGAACGAGGCAATGGGGCCGGGAGCGCCGAGTTCCTGGATGAGGCCCTGGTAGAACTCCACGCGGCCGGGGTTCACGTCCGAGAACGCGACCAGTTCCGCGGTGTCGGCGTGCTTGCCGAACACTGCGCGGATGTACATTTCAGAACGCCCTCCGGTGCCCACCAGGGCAAGGCGCGCCTTGCGGCCGTCGGAGGTGGGGCTGCCGGCAGCCGTATGGGGAGCAGCTGCGGCCGACGTCGTCTCGGCTGTGTTGACCATGTGGGGGTCCCTTTCGAAAGCTCATTGCCCGGCCGCCGGGGCGGCCGCTGCGGTTCGGCGGTGGCACTCTGCTGCACCTGCCTGAGAAAGCGTTTTCTCAGTTCGCTATAGAAGTTGTATCAACCCGCCCGCCCATCCGTCAACCACTCCGGGCGCTAACAGAAAGCGTTTTCTGAGCAAGCGCGCAGCGCTGGAGCCCTCCCCGGCGGAAAACTGCCGGGAAAAGGATAGAAATCGCTTTCCGGCTGCCGTATATGCTGTCTTCCAAAAGCACCTGCCACCCGGGGCTTGTTGGCCCGGCGCCTAACGCAGCCGGCAGCATCCGTCCGGAGTGGCGCGACAGAAGGGTTCCCCATGGCCAGGAAATCGGCAAGCGGCCGGATCGGCATCGCGGATGTCGCCGTGAAGGCAGGAGTCTCACACGCCACGGTTTCGCGTGTCATGAACGGGAACTTCACCGTGGACCCGGACATCGCCGCCAGGGTCCGCGCAGCCGCCGCCGAACTGAAGTACCAGCCCAACCCGGTGGGCCGCAGCCTCGCACTGGGAAAGACGGACACCATCGGCATCGTGGTGCCGGATCTGGCCAACCCCACGTTCCAGGCGATCCTTCGCGGCCTCAGCCGGGCCGCGGCACAGGACGGCTACCGGGTGCTGATCGCGGATTCGTTCGAGGTTTCCAGCGAGGAGTCCATCCTGGCCGGCGAAGCGCGCCGCCGCTGCGACGGACTGGTCCTCTGCGCCCCCCGCATGTCCGACGCCGAACTAACGGAGATCGCGCCGTCCCTGCACCCGCTGGTGCTGATCAACCGCACCACGGACGCGCCGGACGTGCCCAGCCTGGTGGTGGACTACGGGCAGGGCGTCCAGGACATCGCCGGACACCTGGTGGAGCTGGGGCACACCCGGCTGGCCTTCCTGGCAGGGCCTCCGCGGAGCGCATCCAACGGCATGCGGCTCAAGGGCCTGGAGGCTTTCAAGGCCGCCCACCCGCAGGTGGAGGTAACCATGCTTGAGGGCGGCTCGGACTTTGACACGGGACATGAAGCAGTTGACGCGGTCCTGGCGAGCGGGGCCACCGGCATCCTCGCCTTCAACGACCTCGTGGCCATGGGCCTGATGAGCGGACTGCATGAACGGGGCCTGGACGTGCCCGGCGACATCTCCGTCACCGGATTCGACGACATCCCCTTCGCCAAGTACACGACGCCGGCGCTCACCACCGCGGCCGTCCCCATCACCGAACTGGGCGAGCAGGCCTGGCACCAGCTCCGGGCATTGATCCGCAAGGAAGGGAACGAGGTGCCCGGCAGCCGGTTCCAGCCGCGGCTGGAAGTCCGGGCCAGCAGCGGCCCGGCCAAGGCGCCACGGAGCGCCGTCCACGGCTAGGGTTCCCGGGACCCGGCCCCCAGGCCCGCTTCCCGGTAATACCCCTCGATGTGTGCCGCCACCAGTTCCGCCGCCCGGCCGCCGTCGCCCTTCCGGACCGCGGCAAGGATGGCGTGGTGCTCAGCGCGCAAACGGGAGGCGGTGGCGTCCCAGTCGGGCAGGTTAGACGTCAGCTCTGCGGCGTAGCCCTGGATAGCCTCGCGGAGGGATCCCATCATGGCGCTGACCACCGCATTGCCGGCGGCGTTGGCCAGCGCGAAATGGAAGCGGACATCGAGGGCCAGGAAGTCACCGACCGACAGGCCTTCCGCCTGGTCCATCCCGGCCAGCAGGGCCGCGGCCTCGTCGAGTTCGGGGGCATCCGGCCGTGCCTTGCCCGCAGCCCAGGACTCCAGCAGGACGCGGGTCTCCACAATGTCCGCCACGGGCAGGTGCTGGGTGGCAACGTGCAGGCGGAGGGCGGAGCCGAGCGCCGCGGTGGGATCGGAGATGACCACCGTCCCGGCATCGGGGCCGGACCCAACACCCGCGCGGACCACGCCCATCGCCTCGAGGATCCGGATGGCTTCCCGCACGGACGTCCGGGAGACCGTGAGCTGCTCGGCCAGGGTCCGTTCGGCAGGCAGCCTGCCGCCGACGGCCAGCCGGCCGGCAGAGAGTTGGTCCTCGATCCACGCCAGGACCAGCTGATGGGTTCGCATACGGCCAATGGTAGTTGATGTGGTTGGACCACATGGCCTACAGTGTGGTTGGACCACAGGAGGACGCCATGACCCACATCATCCAGCCCGGCAACCCGGAGGCCGCCCCGGCCCCGGACACCACGGACATCCCGGCAGCGCACGCACCCGCCAAGGCGCCGGCGTCGTCCGACGTGCCCCCCGCCCTGAAGCGCCGCGTGCCCAAGTACTCGGACCTCGCTCCGCTGATGCAGTTCAAGAAGCCGGAGTTCAGCAAGGATGCCCGGCTCAAGCGGGCCAGCACCATCTGGGAACTCCGGGACATCGCCAAGCGGCGTACTCCGCAAGCTCCCTTCGACTACACGGACGGAGCAGCCGAGGAGGAAATTACCCTCCGCCGGGCCCGCCAGGCCTTCCTGGACATCGAATTCCGGCCCGGGATCCTGCGGAACGTCTCTGCCATCGACCTCAGCACCACCATCCTCGGCAAACCGTCCCGGCTTCCCGTCGGCATCGCCCCCACCGGATTCACCCGGATGATGCAGTCCGAGGGCGAATACGCCGGGTCCCGGGCCGCCGAGTCAGCGGGCATCCCCTACACGCTCTCCACCATGGGCACCGCGTCCATTGAGGACGTGGCAGCAGCCGCACCCAACGGCCGGAACTGGTTCCAGCTGTACCTGTGGACGGACCGCGACCGTTCGCTGGAACTGATCGAGCGCGCCGCCAAGGCCGGCAACGACACCCTCATGGTCACCGTGGACACAGCCGTGGCCGGTGCACGCCTCCGCGACGTCCGCAACGGCATGACCATCCCGCCGGCACTGACCCTGAAGACTGTCCTGGATGCCTCCTACCGGCCGGCCTGGTGGTTCAACTTCCTCACCCACGAGCCGCTGACCTTCGCCTCGCTCTCGCGCTACACCGGCACCGTGGCGGACCTGATCAACTCCATGTTCGATCCCACGCTCACCTTCGAGGACCTGGACTGGCTGCGCGACACCTGGAAAGGCAACCTGGTGGTCAAGGGCATCCAGACGGTGGAGGACGCCCGCCGCGTCGTGGACCATGGCGCAGACGGCGTGGTGCTCTCCAACCACGGCGGCCGCCAGCTGGACCGGGCCCCCATCCCGTTCCACCTGCTCCCCGAGGTCAAGGAGGCCTTCACCAAGGACCACACGGACGCGGCCATCATGCTGGACACCGGCATCATGAGCGGCGCCGACATCGTGGCCGCCCTTGCCCTTGGCGCGGACTTCACCCTGATTGGGCGCGCCTACCTCTACGGCCTGATGGCCGGCGGACGGGCCGGCGTGGACCGCGCCCTGGAGATCCTGGAAAAGGACATGGCACGCACCATGGCGCTGCTGGGCGTCAGTTCCGTTTCGGGGCTCACGCCGGACCACGTGCGGCTGCTGGGCAAGCACTGAGCCGGGGGCCGGTGGCTGGGCGTGCCGAAACCCGGGTTTCGAGGCACCCAGCCGCCGGCGTCCACCCTATTTCTTGCGGCCGAACTTGGGCAGGTTGGGGAGGTTTGCCAGCAGGTCCGCGGCTTTGGTGGCCGCGCGGCCAACACTGCGTCCGATCTGCTGCGGAACGCTGTCATCGCTCAACGGGGCGGCTGTTCCGCCGGGAATGACGACGGCGGGGCTCAGTTCTGCTCCCTCGCGCGCCAGGACGCCCGCCGCGGCATCCTCCTGGCGAGGCGCCACATGCCCCGGCACGACGGCGGCGGGTGCCTCCGCCGGGCCCGCCGCGGCGGCCGCTGCTGGCCGGCCCTTCGCCGCTGATGCGGTGTTCCCTGCATCGCCGTTCTTTGGTGAGGCGCTGGTTGGCGAGGAGGCAGCTTTGGCGGCCGTGCCGACGTCGAATGTCTCCAGCCAGCTTGCGATGCCCTCCAGCGGACCCCGGTTCAAGGCGTAGTACCGCTTCTGGCCCTGCGCGCGCATACTGACCAGCTGCGCTTCCCGCAGGACCTTCAGGTGCTTGGAAATGGTGGGCTGGCTGGCGTCCAGTTCCTCCACCAGCTCCCCCACTGCTTTGTCCCCCGCCCGGAGGGCCACCAGGATCTCCCGCCGGGTGGATTCCGCTATGACGGCAAATACGTCGTCTGTCACCATGCCTCCCACCCTAGCGACATATACGCCGAAAGGCATCAACTATTTCGGTACCCCAGTGCTCCGGTGCACCGCCGAAGCCGCTAGTCGAACCAGGGGTCCAGCCCGTGCAGGGGGAACACCGCCTTGCGGGTCGCCATGACGGTACGGTCCACGGCGTCGTTGGGGTCGAAGCCCACTTCCCAGGACCGCCACCACAGCTCCACATCATCCCCCATCAGCGCGGGGGCCACTGTCCCGAATTTCTCCGCCACATAGTGCCGCCAGTCTTTCGGGACGGCGGTGCGCAGCGGCACTGGCCGTCCGGCTGCGATCGCCACCAGGTGGCTCCAGGACCGCGGCACCACATCCAGGACGTTGTAGCCGCCGCCGCCGGTGGCGATCCACCGGCCCCCGCAGAACCGTTCGGCCAGGTTTGCGACGGCGTTCGCGGCCTCGCGCTGCCCGTCGACACTGAGGTTGAGGTGGGTGAGGGGGTCGCTGCGGTGTGAATCGCAGCCGTGCTGGCTCACGATGACCTCCGGTTCGAACGCGCCCACCAGTTGCGGCACGATGGCGTAGAACGCCCGGAGCCAGCCGGCGTCCCCGGTGCCGGCGGGCAGGGCAACGTTGACGGCTGTTCCCTCCGCTGCGGGGCCGCCGATCTCGTTGGCGAACCCTGTTCCGGGAAAGAGGGTCAGTCCTGTTTCGTGCAGCGAGAGCGTCAGGACCCGGGGATCGTCCCAGAAGATGTTCTGCGTTCCGTCGCCGTGGTGGGCATCGACATCGATGTAGGCCACTTTTCCCACGCCGCCGTCGAGGAGCCGCTGGACGGCAAGGGCGGCGTCGTTGTAGATGCAGAATCCACTGGCACGGTCCCGGGCGGCGTGGTGCATGCCGCCGCCGAAGTTGACCGCATGCACTGCCCAGCCCTCCAGCACGCCCTGGGCGGCCATCAGGGATCCGCCGGCAAGCCGCGCCGCGGCCTCATGCATTCCCGCGAAAGCCGGGTCATCCTCGGTCCCCAGCCCCCGGGACTCGTCCGGCCGGGAGGGGTCGGCGCTGACCCTGCGCACCGCCGCGACATAATCCACCGAGTGAACCGCTTCCAGTTCCGCGTCGGAGGCGGTCTCCGGCGCCTGCACGTCCACATGGTCCAGGTCGAAGAGCCCCAGGCTGCGCGCCAGGCGGGCCGTCAGGTCCATCCGTTCCGGTGCCATGGGGTGGCCCGGACCAAAGTTGTAGGCAGTCATGTCAGGGCTCCACGCCACCATCGTCGGCGGCGCGGGCTGGCTTAGACCGGGCAGATATGTCATCAATCACAGGCTACCCGAGCCCGCCGGACTCCCAGCCGGGCCATGAAGCCGGGCTTTAGTGGTTTACTACTGGGGGAAGCAGTTTCGACCGAGGAAAAGCCACACATGACGCAGAGCCAGTCAAGGCCCCGGACCCCGGCCAGCTGGCACCCCCCAGCGCAGGAGCGGGAGGGCCTCTGGATCTTCACGCGGCTTCGCGACTTCATCGACGACATCGCCAACACCTCCCCTGCCAGGCTTGCCCTGACGGCGTTCGCCGCGGTCTGCATGGTGTTCACGTTCCTGCTGTCCCTGCCCATGGCTTCGGCCAACGGAACCGCCACCCCCATCCACGAGGCCCTGTTCACCGCCGTCTCGGCCGTCTGCGTGACGGGACTAACGGTGGTGTCGACGGCGGTGCACTGGTCCTTCTTCGGCCAGCTGGTGATCCTGGTGGGCATCTTCATCGGCGGTTTGGGTACCTTGACGCTGGCCTCGCTGCTGGCGCTGATGGTGAGCAAGCGGTTGGGGGTGCGCGGGAAGATCATTGCCGCCGAATCCATGAACAACGCCGGCCGCCTCGGTGAGGTGGGCACCCTGCTCCGGATCGTCATCACCACCTCCGTGGTCATCGAGGGCGTCCTGGCCCTGGCGCTCGTTCCCCGGTTCCTGACCCTGGGCGAGCCCTTCTGGCAGTCGGTGTGGCATGGCGTCTTCTATGCCATCTCGTCGTTCAACAACGCCGGCTTCACCCCGCACTCGGACGGTATCGTGCCCTACGAGACGGACCTGTGGATCCTTATCCCGCTGATGGTGGGCGTCTTCCTGGGCAGCCTGGGCTTCCCCGTGGTGATGGTCCTCCAACAGAACGGCTTGAACTGGAAAAAGTGGAACCTGCACACCAAGCTCACCATCCAGGTATCGCTGATCCTCCTGGTGGCCGGGGCGTTCCTCTGGGCGCTGATGGAGTGGGACAACGTCCGGACCATCGGCACCATGGATGTGGGCGACAAGATCACCCACGCGCTGTTCGCCTCCGTCATGACGCGTTCCGGCGGCTTCAACCTGGTGGACCAGAACCAGATGGATTCCACCACCATGCTGCTGACGGACGCCCTGATGTTCGCCGGCGGCGGTTCCGCGTCGACGGCGGGCGGCATCAAGGTCACCACCATCGCTGTGATGTTCCTGGCCATCGTCGCGGAGGCCCGCGGTGACGCGGACGTCAAGGTCTACGGCAGGACCATCCCGCAAGGAAGCATGCGGGTGGCCATCTCGGTGATCGTGGCCGGCGCCACCCTGGTGTCAGTGTCCGCTTTCCTGCTCCTGGCCATCAGCGGCCAGTCGCTTGACCGGGTGCTGTTCGAAACCATTTCCGCGTTCGCCACGGTGGGCCTGAGCACCAACCTCAGCGCCGAGGTGCCCCCTGCCGGCGTCTACGTCCTCGCGGCCCTGATGTTCGCGGGCCGCGTGGGAACCGTGACCCTCGCAGCCGCCCTGGCCCTGCGCCAGCGCAGCCAGTTGTACCACTACCCCGAAGAGAGGCCCATCATTGGCTAGTTCCACAGACGCCCCGCGGCGCCCCGCCCACAACGCCCCGGTGCTGGTGATCGGGCTGGGCCGCTTCGGATCATCCACGGCAGAGCAGCTGGTCAAACAGGGCCGGGAAGTACTCGCGATCGAACGCGACCGGAACCTGGTGCAGAAATGGGCCCCGCTCCTGACCCACGTGGTGGAGGCTGACGCCACCAACATCGACGCGCTGCGCCAGCTGGGCGCGCAGGAGTTCAGCTCCGCGGTGGTGGGGGTGGGGACGTCCATCGAGTCCTCTGTGCTGATCACCGTCAACCTGGTGGACCTGGGAATCGAACACCTCTGGGTCAAGGCAATCACCCCCTCGCACGGCAAGATCCTGACGCGGATCGGGGCCAACCACGTGATCTACCCGGAGGCCGACGCCGGAGTCCGGGCAGCGCACCTGGTCTCGGGCAGGATGCTGGACTTCATCGAGTTCGACGACGACTTCGCCATTGTGAAGATGTACCCGCCGCGCGAGACCGTGGGGTTCACGCTGGACGAGTCGAAGGTCCGCTCCAAGTACGGTGTGACCATTGTGGGCGTGAAGTCCCCGGGCGAGGATTTCACCTACGCCCGGCCCGAGACCAAGGTGTCCTCGCGGGACATGCTCATTGTCTCCGGGCACGTCGACCTGCTGGAACGGTTCGCCGCCCGGCCATAAGGTCCCCCGGTGGTTGGGCTTGCTGAAACCGGATTTCGACAAGCCCAACCTCCGTTACCCAAGCTGCTTGGTGATTTCCGCCGCCCGGTCCGCTGCCGCCTTGGCGCCGGCGGCGATGATGGCCGGGATGCCCTGTTCGTCGAACGTGGCGATGGCCCGTTCCGTGGTGCCGTTGGGGCTGGTGACCGCTTTGCGCAGCGCGGAGGGATCCGCCCCCGGTTCGGCGAGCATGAAGCCTGCGCCGGCCACCGTTTCGCGGGCAAGGAGCAGGGACAGCTCGCGGTCCAGGCCCAACTCCTCCCCCGCCGACGCCATGGCCTCGGCCAGGTAGAAGGCGTACGCCGGGCCCGAGCCGCTGATCGCTGACAGCGCATCCACCTGCTCTTCGGGCACTTCGACCACCGTCCCGGCGCCCTGCAGGATGTCCTTGACCTTCCGGAGCTGCTCGGGAGTGCAGTGGGTTCCCGGCGAGACGGACACCACGCCGCGGCCCAGCTTTGCCGGCGTGTTGGGCATGGTCCGGATGACCGGCTGGCCGGCGGGGAGCGCGGCTTCGAGCTGGGCGATGGATACTGCCGCGGCAACGCTGACCACCACGGCATCCGGCGAAAGGGCCGGGCCGATCTCCCGGGCCAGGTCAGCAATTCCCACCGGTTTGACGCCAAGGATGACGACGGCGGATCCCTTGGTGGCCTGTTTGTTGTTGTCTGGTTCTTCCTCGCCGGCGATCGCGGTAATACCCGGGTACCGTTCGGCGAGTTCCGATGCGCGCTCCGCGCGGCGGACGGTGGCCACCACATCCCCGGGGTCCGTCCCGGCCTCCAGCAGGCCGGCAAGAATGGCCTCGTTCATGGATCCACAGCCAATGAATGCAATTCGGTTGCTCATGCCTCCATCATTGCAGTACGCATGCATTCACAGGCAACTCCCATGTTCAGCGCAGGCAGCGCACAACTTGGGGTCCTAACGTAGTTATTACCTCATTGAGGGTGCGAGTGATGCGGCAGGCATGGGGATGCCTGCCAGGGCACCGGTGGCTCGGCAACAGGTTTTCCCCCATTTTCCTGTTGCCGGCCCCGGTGCTTCCGCATTTAAGCGCGGCTGGTGTCGCTGCCCGGCCGAACGCTTGGTTGCTAGAGGGCAGGTTCCACCGGGCGGGACGCGGCCACATGGGGCGCCGGTTCCAGCGGCCCGGCGAAGACCAGCTGGTCCAGGCGGCGCAGGATGAGCCCTTCGCGCAAAGCCCAGGGGCAGATGCGCAGCTTCTTGAACTTGAACATCTCCAGGGCGGCTTCGGCCACCAGTGCACCGGCAAGGAGCTGGTGCGCCCGTGCTTCGGATACACCGGGGAGATGCAGCCTGTCCTCGGAGCTCATGGCCGAGATCCGCTGGGTCCAGATCCCCAGGTCCGAGGCGTGCAGTTCGCGCTTGACGTAGGGGCCTTCGGCGCTGGGCGCGGCCCCGGCGATCCGGGCCAGGGAGCGGAACGTTTTTGAGGTGCCTGCCACCACGTTGGCCCGGCCGAGGCCGTCGAATTCCCGGACAGCAGGTTTGAGGGTGGCCCTGATGTAGCGCCGCAGTTCCTTGACGCTTTTGGCCGACGGCGGGTCCTCGGGGAACCAGTCGCGGGTGAGCCTGCTGGCGCCGAGCGGCACGGAGGTGGCCACCTCAGGAAGCTCGTCCTGGCCGAAGGCCATTTCAAAGGAGCCGCCACCGATGTCCAGGTTCAGGATGGGGCCGGCGCCCCACCCGTGCCAGCGCCGCACCGCGAAGAACGTCATGGACGCTTCTTCGCTCCCGGTGAGTTCCTGGAGGGTCACCGTGGTCTCGTGCTTGACCCGGGCCAGGACGGCGGGGCCGTTGGTGGCCTCGCGGATGGCCGAGGTACAGAATGCCAGCAGGTCTTCGGCCTTGTGCCGGGCCGCGAATTCCCAGGCCTCCAGGACGAACTCGGTCAGCTCATGCTGTCCTTCGTCGCTGATGCTGCCGTCCGGTTCAAGATACTGGACCAGGGACAACGGCCGCTTGTGGGACGCAAACGGGACAGGCTGCGCACCGGGGTGGGCGTCCACCAGGAGCAGGTGGACGGTGTTGGACCCGATGTCGAGGACGCCTAGACGCATGGGGACATTATTGCTCGTCGGCGCGCTTGAAGTCGCGCCGGATGTTCGCCACGCCTTCAGGATCGATCTCGAAGCCGTAGGCGGCGCCGGGGTTGATCACCATGCCCAGTTCGTCGCCAAGGTTGGCGATGATGGCTGCACCCTGCGTGCCCAGCACGTTGGGTGCGGCTTCCAGGTACTGCTGGTCCACCCGGGTGGGGTGCGAGAACACGGCGAGGACGGGGCGGCCGTCGGCGTTGGCAAGGACCAGCGGCTCAACCTGGGAGTCCACGCCTTCCACCGTGTCCGAGCTGATGATGTAGACCTCGCTGTTCAGGAAGGACAGGATGACGTCAACAGGATTGGCGTCTTCCTGCCCACCGGTGGCGAGCTTCTCCTCAAGGTCGTTAAGCGGCTGGAGATCCGTGTGCGCAGGCTGTTCAGTCATACCGTCTACCCGATCACGATCCGGTGGCCGGCGCAAACGCGCCGGCCAGGCACTACTTCTTGGCCGTTGCCTTCTTCTTTGCGGGTGCCTTGCGGGTGGCAGTCCGCTTGACCGGGCCCTTGGCGCGCTTCTCGGCCAACAGTTCCACGGCCTGTTCCCGGGTGAGTTCCTCCAGGGAGGTGGCACGCGGAACCGTGATGTTGGTGATGCCGTCGGTGATGTACGGACCGAACCGGCCTTCCTTCACCACGATGTTCTTCTCCGACACCGGGTCCGGACCGAACTCGGCCAGCGGCGGCACGGCGGCACGGGCGCCGCGCTGCTTGGGCTGTGAATAGATCTCCAGCGCCTGCTCCAGGGTAATGGTGAAGATTTCCTCTTCGGATCCGATCGAGCGCGAATCCGTGCCCTTTTTCAGGTACGGACCGAACCGGCCGTTCTGCACGGTAATGAGGTTGCCTTCGGCGTCCTCGCCCAGCGCGCGGGGCAGGCTCATGAGCTGCAGGGCTTCGTCCAGCGTCACGGACTCCACGGTCATGGACTTGAACAACGAACCCGTGCGCGGCTTGGCCTTGACCGGTTTCTTGGGCGGCTTGGGCTTGCCGTTCTTGTAGTACTCCACCGGCTGCTTGGCCAGGTCTTCGTCGGTCATTTCCGGGATGATCTCGGTGACGTAGGCGCCGTAGCGGCCGTTCTTGGCCACGACAGTGTGTCCCGTGTGCGGGTCTGCACCGAGCACGCGCTCCTCCGGCGCCGCAGTCTCCATCAGCTCAATGGCTTTGGCTGCGGTCAGTTCGTCCGGGGCCAGGTCCTCGGGCACGTTGGCCCGGGCCGACTCCACGATCTCGCCCGTCTTGGGATCAACGACGGCTGCCGAACTTTCCAGGTATGGGCCGAACTTGCCCACCCGCAAGGTGATGTCGTCGGTGATCGGGATGGAGTTGATCTCACGGGCATCGATCTCGCCCAGGTTGTTGACGATGCTCAACAGGCCGGGGTCGGAGTCTTCGCCGAAGTAGAAGTGCCGGAGCCACGAAGCTCCCGCCTCCTGGCCGTTGGCGATCTTGTCCAGGTCGCCTTCCATGTCGGCAGTGAATTCGTAGTCCACGTAGTCGCTGAAGTGCTGCTCCAGCAACCGGATCACCGAGAACGCGATCCAGCTGGGCACCAGCGCGGAGCCCTGCTTCCGGACGTAGCCGCGGTCCTGGATGGTGGAGATCGTGGACGCGTACGTCGACGGGCGGCCGATGCCCTTCTTTTCCAGTTCGGCGGTCAGGGACGCTTCCGTGTAGCGCGGCGGCGGCGAGGTTTCGTGGCCTACCGCCTGGATGTCCGCGGCGGTGAGGGAGTCGTCCTTGGCCACGTTCGGGAGCCGGCGTGCTTCGTCGGACTCGTCATCGCCGCGGGTCTCGTCCTTGCCTTCCTCGTAGGCGGCCAGGAAGCCGGGGAAGGTGATGACGGTGCCGGAGGCGGAGAACTCGGCGTCCCGCCCGTCGGCGGCAATGGCACCCAGGCGGATGGTCGCCGTCGAGCCCTTGGCATCGCCCATCTGGGACGCCACGGTGCGCTTCCAGATGAGCTCGTACAGGCGGAACTCGTCCCCGGAGAGCTGCTTGGCAACCTGGGCCGGCGTGCGGAAGGAGTCTCCGGCCGGGCGGATGGCCTCGTGCGCTTCCTGCGCGTTGGCGGCCTTGTTGGAGTAGACGCGCGGGGACTGCGGAATGTACTCCGGCCCGTAGAGCTCCGAGGCCTGCCGGCGCGCGGCGGTGATGGCTTCGTCACTCAGCGCCGACGAGTCCGTACGCATATAGGTGATGTAGCCGTTTTCGTAGAGCCGCTGGGCCACCTGCATGGTGCTCTTTGAGGAGAAGCGCAGCTTGCGGCCGGCCTCCTGCTGGAGGGTGGAGGTGGTGAACGGCGCGGCCGGGCGGCGGGTGTACGGCTTGGTGTCCACCGAGCGGACGCGGAAGTCCGCATCCTGGAGCCCGGCGGCGAGGGACGTCGCAAGCTCCTCGTTGAGGTGGGCCACGTTCTTGGCGGTGAGCTCGCCGTTGTCGTTGAAGTCGCGGCCGCTGGCCACCTTGGCGCCGTCAACGGCGGCGAGCTTGGCCTTGAACGAGCCCGAGTCCGCGCCGAACTGGCCGGTCAGGTCCCAGTAGGAGGCGGCTTTGAAGGCCATGCGTTCGCGTTCGCGGTCCACCACCATGCGCGTGACCACGGACTGCACGCGGCCGGCGGACAGGCCACGGGCCACCTTGCGCCACAGCACCGGGGAGATCTCGTAGCCGTACAGGCGGTCCAGCACGCGGCGGGTTTCCTGCGCATCCACCAGGTCCTGGTCAACATCGCGCAGGTTGCCCATGGCGCGCTGGATGGCTTCCTTGGTGATTTCGCCGAACGTCATCCGGTAGACCGGAACCTTGGGCTTGAGGACTTCCAGCAGGTGCCACGCGATGGCTTCGCCTTCGCGGTCCCCATCGGTTGCGAGGTAAAGTTCGTCGGCGTCCTTGAGCGCAGCCTTGAGCTCGGTCACCTTTTTCTTCTTGTCCGGAGACACCACGTAGTAGGGCTTGAAGTCGTGGTCGATGTCGACGGCGAACTTGCCCACCGACGTTTTCTTCAGCTCGGCGGGGAGTTCGGACGGTTGCGGCAGGTCGCGGATGTGACCAATGGAGGCCTCTACGATGAAGCCCTCGCCGAGGTACTTGGCGATGGTCTTGCTCTTGGCCGGAGACTCCACAATCACGAGTTTCTTGCCGGTTTTGGCCTTGCTTGGCACGGTGCTCCTACAGAAAAAGGTTGCTGGGGCAGATGAGCCCATGTTCGCCTAGTTCACCATATTTTGGGGAATCGTGCGCATTCATGTGGAAAAGACGGGGCGCGGCCTGGAGCATAAGGGGGCTTACTGTTCGGCCGGAAACGCGGCCGGAATGAGGAAGCCGTCCCGCACCAGGTTGGCAACGTCGGCAAGCAGCGAGCGCTGGAACGACCCGGCCTCGCCGCCCAGGAGGGCCTCCAGGGCCGCGGCGATCTGCCCGGCGGCCAGGTCGCCGTCGCACGCCGAGACGAACCCGGCCAGCTCGGTGCTCATCAGGTTGGTGCGGCGCAGCCCGGCGCCCTGCCGGAGCAGGATCACGCCGGGGTGCTCGGCGCCGGGGCGCTGGTGGCGCTCCTCGGTGACGTCGTCGGCCACGAGCAGGTGCGTTCCGGCGAGATCGTGCGCTGCCAGCCAGTCGCTGCGTTCGACGGCGGCGCCCAGGTGGGGTCCGATGGGCTGCTCGATGGGGTATGTGATTTCCTCAAAGCGGCTGATGGTTTCCTGCCCGGCCGCAGCGGGGCGCCGCAGCCACACCATGCCAAAGCCGATCCCGGCGACGTTCCGGGACCCGAAATCCGCGAGGTACGCGGCGTAGGCGTCCCGGTAGTGTGCCCGGTCCCGGGATTCGGAGGCGTCCTGCAGCCAGGTTTCCGCGTATTGTTCCGGGCTGACCTGCTCCCGCTGGATGAACCAGGCGTCGGTGCCTGCCCGCACCCAGGACCTCGGCCGCTCGTCCCAGTTGGCGCCGGCGGGGACTTCCCAGTTTCCCAGCAGCTGGGCCACGCCGCCCGGCGCCAGGACGCCGGGCAGGTCCGCCACCAGGGACGCGACGATCTCATCGCCCGGCAGGCCGCCGTCGCGGTAGGTGAATTGGCCGGCCGCGTCCTCTCCGGCACTGCGCGGCGTGATCACGAACGGCGGGTTGGACACCACCAGGCCGAATTCCTCCCCGGCCACCGGCTCCAGCAGCGAACCCAGGCGCAGGCTCACCCGGTCCTCGAGCCGGTCCGGGTCCACGGAGAGTGCCTCGGCGTTGAGCAGGATGTTGAAGCGGGCATAGGCCAGGGCGCGTTCGGAGATGTCGGTGGCGGTCACGTGCTGGCAGTGGTGCAGCAGGTGGAAGGCCTGGATGCCGCATCCCGTGCCCAGGTCCAGGGCGCGTTCGGTGTGCTGCCGGACGGTGGTCTGCACCAGCGTGGTGGATGCCTGCCCGATGCCCAGGACATGGTCGTGCCGCAGGACTCCTGCCTGCTGGTGGGCCGCGAGGTCGCTGGCCACCCACAGTTCAGCGCCGCCGCTGCCGTCGGGGTTGGCATCCCAGCCGTACGGGCGCAGGTCGGCTTTGGCCGTGATGCGGGGCGTGCCGGGGACGGGCTGGACCAGCCCCAGCTCCAGGAGCCCTTCCACGCCGATGCCCGGCAGCGCGGCGTCGAGCGTTTCCCGTTCCTGCGGCTCGGCCAGGAGCCACAGCCGGACGACGGCGGCAAGGGGCGCCGCCGCTGCGGTGCGCTGCACTGCCTGCGCGGTTGCCAGCATGGCGGGAATGACCTGGTCCCGGTTCAGCGCCGCGGAGGCCGTGGGCCCCAGCAGCCGGGCGACGCCGTCGAGCGTGTAGTCGATCCTGCGGAGGTCTGCGGCGAGCGCCGCCAGCAGCCCGGGAAGGTCGCTGCGGGGTGCGTCGGGAGTGTTGCCGGCGGTGAACTCGTACGGGGATTTAGGCACCGCTCAAGTTTAGTCCGGCCCGGCAGCGGGGTACGGTGGAAGCATGCCTTCCCGCCTGACCTTCCTTCCGCGCGCCCGCACCGCCGCGGTACGCCGTACGCTGCCGGCGGTACTGGTGGCCGCAGCCCTTGGGCTCACCGTCGCAGGGTGTTCGCCTGCGGGCTCGGTGGAGGCCGCGGATGTTCCGCAGTGGCGGGCCACGGCGCTGCCCACGTCCCCGGCGGACGTGGTGCTTCAGGATTCGGGCAAGATCCTCAACCGGGACCACCTCGTGCAGGAAGCACCTTCCGTTCCTGCCGGCAGCTACACGCTCACGGCGGTGTGTGCCGGCACCGGCAAGGCGTTCTTCGCGGTGTCACTGGACGGCAAGGCCGTCACCGAAGCGGGTGCGGCCTGCAACGGCCGTGCCGAGACCACCAGGATCAACCTGCCTGCCGGCGGCCGGGTCCAAATCAGCAGCTCCAGCGTGGACGCCCCGCTGCTCTACGCGTACCGGCTGGCCCCGGCGCAATAACACCGGTTTCCGGCTCTGGCCCGGCGCCCGTCGCGGGCATACAGTCGGACTATGCCCAGTGTGCGGAGGTTCTCCGCGCCCCTTCCCCGAAGGACAGCACGGGCGCCGCGGGCACCGAAGCCCGCGGCCGCCGTCGCCCTTGGACTGGTGCTTGCGGCAGGTGCCCTGGCGGGCTGCGAATATACGTACGACGACGGCCGGGCCGGTGCCGTCCAGGGCGGCACTACCATCGCCCCGGTTCCAGCGTTCACCCGCGATCCTTTGCAACAGGACCCGGTCAGCGGCGCCGACCTCGATGATTGGGTGTCCCGTGCCCTGCCGGAGGGTACGGCACCCGAGGTCCAGGCCGATGCCGGGTTGTTGGGGTCCGGCGAAGTGCGGACCGTGGCATCACCGGCCCTGGAGACCGGCACATACTCGCTGGCCTTGGCCTGCCGAAGCCAACGCCGGGTGGCGTTCACGGTGAGCACCGAGGACGTGACGCTGGTGGATCTTGGCCTTCGCTGCGGCATCAACCGGGAGAACGTCTTCTATCTCTCCACCCGGAGCGTCCTGACGGTGCGGCTGGAAGCGGGCAGCGCGGCGAACTATGCGTTCCGGCTCCGCAGGCTTTGACGTGCGGGCTCAGGCAGCGGCGCAGCCTTCCGGGCAGCGGAGCGTCTCCGGGCTGGAGGCGCACCCGGCGCAGTACAGCGTCAGGGTCCGGCAGCTGGGGTTGGAGCAGTTCTCGAATTTGCTGGTGGGTGCCGAGCAGCGGGCGCACTGGCCGATCGTCTTGGCGTCCTCGCTGAACTCGAGGTGCATGCGCTTGTCGAAGACGTAGAGTGAGCCCTCCCAGAGCCCCTGGTCCTTGAAGGCCTCGCCGTAGCGGACAATACCGCCGTCGAGCTGGTAGACCTCCTTGAAGCCGCGGTTCACCATCAGGCTGGAGAGGACCTCGCAGCGGATGCCGCCGGTGCAGTAGGTGACCACGGGCTTGTCCTTGAGGTCGTCGTACTTGCCCGAGTCGAGTTCCTTGATGAAGTCATGCGTGGTGGCGACGTCGGGGACCACGGCGTCCTTGAACCGGCCGATTTGGGCCTCAAAGGCATTCCTGCCGTCGAAGAACACCACGTCCTCGCCGCCCTGCTTCTTGGCGTCCACCAGTTCGTGCAGTTCCTCGGGCTTGAGGTGCTTGCCTCCGCCCACCACTCCATTGGCATCGACGGTCAACTCTCCGGGCGCACCGAAGGAGACGATCTCGTCCCGCACCTTGACGCTGAGCCTGGGAAAGTCCTCTGCGCCGCCGTCGGACCACTTCACGTCGATGCCCCGGAACCCCGGGTACTCGCGGGTGGTCTTGACGTACTGTTTGACCGCGCCGATTTCCCCGCCCACCGTGGCGTTGATTCCGTCCTTGGAGATAAGGATGCGGCCGGTCAAGCCGAGCTTCTCGCAGAGGGCGCGCTGCCAAAGCCGCACGGCGTCAGGATCCGCGATAGGGGTAAAGCCGTAAAAGAGCACAATTCGGTTCAAAGCCACGTATTTAAGGGTACCGCCGGCCCGGAGCAGGATTACCGCCGCCCCGGGAGCGGGGGCGCATCACAATTCCATAAGCACTGGGCCACCCCCTGTTGCTTGCGATCCTGCTGGAATAGTCTTCATGCCATGAGTCAGGAAACCCTGGTTGAAGACATCACTGGCCTTTTTCAGGTGTGGGTTGCGGGCTGGGCCGGGTGTCGCGGCTACCGGACCTCGACGCAGGGCCGGTTCCCGGCCGTGCTCCGGGCTGATACCAGCGGTGACTGGGAAGTTTTTGCGTCCGAACCCAGCCCCGACGAATTCGCGGCCCTCGCCGCCACGACTGCCGAAGCGCCCGCCCGCGTGCTGACCATCCTTACGCACGATCCCGCCCGGTTCACCGGCCTGGCGGCCAAGCACGGGTTGAACGTCACCTCGGATTCGCAGACGATGATGATCGTGGACATGGAGACCCAGGACGCCGAGGATCCATGGCTTTCCGACGACGACCTGAGCCTGTCCACGTTCGAGCGTGATGGCGTGCACTACGCAGAGGTCCGCTCCGGGGACGAGATCGCGGCCAGCGGAAGGGTATTCGTCGTGGGCGATACCGCGGTGTTCGACAAGATCATCACCGAGCCCGCATTCCAGCGCAGGGGCCTGGGCAGCCTCATCATGCGGGCCTTGGCGGCACAGGCCTTCGGCCACGACGTGCGCACAGGACTCCTGCTGGCGTCCACTGACGGACAGAAGCTGTACTCACACCTGGGCTGGACCACGGTGGCCCGCGTCCTGATGCTCTCGGCGTCCCACGACGGAGCGGATCTTTCGCTCAGCTGAGGGTGCCACGGCCCGGTTGTGCGTTTGGCGAACCGCTGCCCTCCGGCTTGGTGCCGGGTGGAAGAATGGTGGGGTGACCCCCCATGACTCCCTGATTCCCCTCCTGGGCCGCGGCCCGGAACCGGAACAGCTCCGTCATGTCCGCACCATCCCTGCGCGGGAGGCGGTCCACGAGCCTTGGCCTGAATGGATGCACCCGGACCTCGTTGAGGCATACGGCTCGCTCGGCATCCGGGAGCCGTACCGCCACCAGGTGGAGGCAGCCAACGCCGCCCATGAGGGGAAACACGTGGTGGTGGCCACCGGAACCGCGTCGGGGAAATCGCTGGCGTACCAGTTGCCGGCGCTGGACGCGATCCACCGGTCGGAGTTGCGTGTGCTGGCCGACCCTGGGAAGATCCACGACGACGGCGCCGTGACGCTGTACCTCTCCCCCACCAAGGCACTGGCGGCGGACCAGTTGAACGCCATCCGGGCTTTGAAACTGCCTACGGTCCGGGCGGAGACCTACGACGGGGATACCGATCCAGCTGCCCGCCGCTGGATCCGGGACCACGCGAACTTCATCCTGGCCAACCCAGACATGCTGCACTTCGGCATCCTCCCCAACCACGCGTGGTGGGCGTCGTTCTTCCGCCGGTTGCGCTATGTCATCGTCGATGAGGCGCACAGTTACCGTGGCGTGTTCGGCTCCCATGTGGCTAACCTGATGCGGCGGCTGCGCCGGATCTGCGCCTACTACGGGGCAGGATCGTCGTACCCGGAGCCGGTGTTCATTGCGGCATCGGCCACGGCGTCGGAGCCTGACGTCTCCTTCGCGCGCCTCATTGGCGCCCCCGTCACTGCGGTGTCCCGCGACTGCTCGCCCCACGGTGCCACCACGGTGGCACTCTGGGAACCGGCGCTGACGGACGTCCGCGGCGAGAACGGTGCCAAGGAACGACGGACGGCCGTGGCGGAGACCTCTGACCTGCTGGCCAACCTGGTGTCCGCGCAGATCCGCACCATCGCGTTCATCAAGTCACGACGTGGCGCGGAAACCATCTCCGCCATTACCAAACGGCTCCTTGACGAGGTGGATCCGGGCCTGCCGCAACGGGTGGCCGCGTACCGCTCGGGCTACCTGCCGGAGGAACGCCGGGCGGTGGAGAAGGCGTTGCGTTCCGGCCAGTTGCTGGGTGTTTCCAGTACGTCGGCCCTGGAGCTGGGGATCGACATTTCCGGCCTTGATGCGGTCCTGGTGGCCGGGTGGCCCGGGACGCGGGCCTCGCTGTTCCAGCAGATCGGCAGGGCGGGCCGCGCCGGCCAGGATGCGATTGCGGCTTTCGTGGCAAGCGATGACCCCCTGGATACCTACCTGGTGAACCATCCCGAAGCCATCTTCGACGTTTCAGTGGAAGCAACAGTCTTTGACCCGTCCAATCCCTACGTCCTGGGGCCGCATCTGTGCGCCGCTGCCGCTGAACTGCCGCTGGGACCGGCGGAGCTCGATCTCTTCGGCGATACCGCAGAGATGCTCCTGGACCGGCTGGTGGCACAGGGCTACCTCCGGCGCCGGCCGGCCGGCTGGTTCTGGACCCATTCGCAGAGTGCCGCCGCCATGGTCAACCTCCGGGCGGACGGAGGGGGACCCGTCAGCATCGTGGACGCCGAGACCGGTTCGCTCCTGGGAACCATGGACTCGCCGCAGACCCACTACCAGGCGCACACCGGGGCGGTGTACGTCCACCAGGGCGACACCTATGTGGTGGAGGACCTCAACGAAGACGACCACTGCGTCATGGTGCGGCGCGCCAACCCGGACTATTACACGACCGCGCGGGACGTGACCCAGATCGAGGTGCTGGAGACCCAGCGAACCATGCAGTGGGGTGACGTGACGGTCCACTTCGGCGACGTAAAGGTCACCACCCAGGTGGTTTCCTTCCAGCGCAAGGCACTGATTTCCAATGAGGTGCTGGGCGAGGAACCGTTGGAGCTGGGCGCACGCGACCTTTTCACCAAAGCGGTGTGGTTCGTGGTGGAGAACCGTTCCCTGACGGCGGCGGGACTGATCGAGGCACAGTTCCCGGGTGCCTTGCACGCTGCCGAACACGCGGCAATAGGGCTTCTTCCCCTGGTGGCTTCCAGCGACCGGTGGGATATCGGCGGGGTCTCAACCGCACTGCACGCCGATACCGGGGTGCCCACCATCTTTGTGTATGACGGGCACCCCGGGGGCGCCGGGTTCGCCGAACGGGGGTTCGACAAGGCCGTGGTGTGGCTGGCGGCCACGCGGGACGCCATCAAGGCCTGCGAGTGTGACACCGGCTGCCCGTCCTGTGTCCAGTCGCCCAAGTGCGGCAATAAGAACAACCCGTTGGACAAGGCCGCGGCGGTAACCCTGCTGGATGTCCTGCTCAAGGACGCCTCGGAAGCCAGCCGGGAGGTGCTGGACGCCAGGAGCTGAGCGGAACGTGCCGGTCGGAAGGACGTGCAGGGCTGAAGAACGTGGGGACTGAAGGACCTGCAGGCTGAAGGATGTGCGGCGCGGCGTGGACAGTCCCGTGCGCCGCCCCCCATGGCATCTCCTCACGGAGGTGGCCCGGCCCGTGCATGTCCCGTGGCGGCGCCCAGGAGCGACCGTTCGTTAAGCTCGGTCCGCACGTCAATCGTCTGCCCGGCACCTTCCACGCAACTGATCACTGTGGCGGCATGGCGGCCCGATACCTCTGAGGCAACCATGCAGGGTTCCCCGGTGGTGATGCCGCGGAGGGCGTCGGCCGCTGCGAGGGCTGCCAAGTCCGCGGCTGCAGCCGCCCGGCTGGCCAGCACGGCCGACTGGGCGAGCAAGAGCATGACGGCCATGGCTGTCATGACCACCAGCGCGAGCCCTGCCGCCATGACCGTTCCGGAGCCGCGCTCCCGGCCATCGTGCGCACCCGTCCAGCTGGACGAACCGCCAAGGCGACCCAGCCTGTCGGCTGGGCACTCCCTTGAGGCTGGGCGGCACGCGCGGACCTTTGCTGGGAGGCACGTTTCCATCCCCGTCACCGGTTTCCCTTTCCATCGGTCAGGCCGCTGCCGTTGCGGGTCCCGTCTGCGCCACCGGTTCCCGGCGACTCACTCCGCGTCGACGCGCGTGCGGTGAGGGTCCACGGAATGGACGCTCCCAGGGGTCCGGACACATGGTCGGTGACGGTGATGCTGAACCATTCGCCGTCGGCCGCAATGGACGCGGCCGCCGAGTCGCCGGCAAGGGTCCTGACTGTATGTTGCACGGCGCCGGGGTCTTCGCCCCGGGCCAGGGCCCGCGCCCCGGCGCGGGCTCCTTCTTCGATCCGCAGTTGCGTCATACCTGCGGCGGCTCCGGCCAGCAGCATGGCAAGCAGCGCCAGTACCGCCGGCAGCGCCACGGCGAACTCTGCTGTGACCGCGCCTTTGGCCATCCCCCTGGGCGACACATCGGCAGTGCCCGGTAGATTGTGTTTGTCCGGCGCATGGGAGCCGGTCACGGCAACGCCAGCGCGGTCCGGATCAGGTTCAGCAGGAAGCCGCGGACTTCATCACTGCGAAGGATGAACACGAGCAGCCCGGCGAAGCCGACAGCGGCCAGGGTGGCGATGGCATATTCCGCCGTGGCCATACCTGCCTCAGAGCCCAGCAGCCCGGCCCTGCGCCGGTTCCCATGCCGGAATGGATCCGATCCCGGGTAAAGCTCAACGACATTGCCGTCTGCGGCCGCTGCGCCATGCCTGGCAGAAGCGATGGGCGCGGAAGCGTGCCCGGTACCGCCGGTGACGAACCCTTGACCGCCGGGTGAGGTGCCGGCCGTGGCGGAGTCGGCGAGCGCAGGGGTTCCGGCGGAGCAGCGGTGGTGGTGGATGGACATGTGTTTTCCTTTCGCGGGTCTGCCGGGGTGTTTCCCGGCTGTCTCGACTCTTCCCGCCGGCGCTGCGGCCGGTAAGGGGTGGGGTGGGCTAAGTGGAAAAGCCGGGCCGCCGCCAGCTTGTGGAGGAAAGGACAGAGGCGCCGGGGTATCCGGGCGGAGGTCTAGGAACCGGATGGAACCAAGGCAAGCAGCACCGGGACGACGCCCAGGCAGATGAAGGCCGGCAGCGAGCAAAGGCCCAGCGGGACCACCAGCTTCACGCCGAGCGACGCGGCGCGTTTTTCTGCGGCACGGAATCTCTCCCGCCGAAGCCTTGCAGCCTGCGCATACAGGATCGCGGACGAGGGTGCGCCGGTCAGCGCGGCAAACCCCAGGGCATCCCGAAGCTCCAGGACCTCCGGGAGCCGTACCGCGGAGCTGCGCCACGCCGTCTCCCAGTCGGCGCCGATGGCCAACGCGGAGACCACAGGACGCAGCGAGTCCCGGTAGTGGGGAGCTGCGGAAGCGGCCACCAGTTCCAGCGAACGTCCGATGCCGGCGCCGGCATCCAGCATTGCCGCCACGAGTTCGAGCATCATGGCCGTGTCCTTGAGGCCGCGGGCACAGCGGTTTTCGGTCCGCGCAGCCGCCTGGCGGTGGTTCTCCCGCGGGGTGTCCAGGTTAAGCTGCCGCAGGCGTTGGCGTGACCGGCTGCGGCCCGAGCACGACAACCAGGCAGCCATGGCGAGGAGCAGGAACAGGGCCGGCCCGTGGCCCCATTCCGGCATCATGGCCCTGACTCCGCGGCGGCCGAAACGAGCCGGGCGGACCACACCCGGCCGGCCATGGTAAGGACTACGCCGCCTGCCAGCGCTGCCAGTCCCAGCGGAGTGCCCAGCAGCGTGGCCACCGGATCGACCCCCAAGGCTGCGCCCAGGCCGAGTCCCATCAACGGAAGCCAGGTCAGCAGGCGGACCGTGGCCTTAGGCCCGGCGAGGGCCGTCTGCCTGGCGGCGTCGGCGTCCTCCGCGGCCTCCAGCTGGGCCGCGAACCTGGTCAGCACGTCAGCGAGCGGGCATCCACTGGCTTCAGCGATATCGAGGCAGGCCGCCAGCTCGGACCATGTTCCGGCTTCACGGTCCCGGCCCGGAAATGCCGTGGGAAGCACCCGACGGATGGCCTCGGACACGGGAGCTCCGGTAGCCGCGGCTGCACGCGCTGATGCGAGGACTGTGGTTGACCCCCTCGACAGTACGGGGCCCAGGGAGCGTGCGGCGTCCTGGAGCCGCTGCTCTTGGCCGCCGGGGACGCCGTACACGGTCCACAGTTCATCCCACAGCCGGGCGGGCGTCCTTCCGCCCCTGAGCAGCGCCGCCAATTGCTGCACCACCAGGGTCAGGCCCATTCCGCGTTTACCGACAGAGTCGCGGCCGGCGCGCCGGGACCACGGCACCATCGTGCGCCTGGTGGTTCGTTGCGCACCCGGGGAATTCCGCGCCACGGAACGCAGCCTCGCCGGCGCACGCAGCGGCGGTTTGAGGAGCAGCGCGGCGGTGCAAAGAAGCGCCGCCAGGAAGAGTGTCACAGGGCTTCCCCGGAATCCAGCCCCAACCGGGCAGCCAGCGCAGGCCACGCCGGACCCGGCTTTCCGGATTCCTCGACGGCCGGCACCACGCCTAGGCCCTCGGGACCGTCGCCGAGGAGTCCCACACAGAGGACTTCCCTGCCCCGGGGCGTCCGGCCGAGGTGGATGACCACGTCCAGCGCGCTGGCAGCCTGGAGCCGCACGGCCTCCGGTCCCAATCCGGCGAGGGCCCCGAGTGCTGTGAGCCTGGCCGGCACCGCCGTTGCGGTGTTGGCATGGATGGTTCCGCCGCCACCGCTGTGGCCGGTGTTCATCGCGGTGAGGAGCTCGCGCACTTCGGGCCCCCGGCACTCGCCCACCACCAGGCGGTCCGGGCGCATGCGCAGGGCCTGCCTGACGAGTTCCCCCAGGTCCACGGCTCCCCCGCCTTCAAGGTTTCCATGACGCGATTCAAGGGCCACCACGTGCGGGTGGACCGGGTTGAGCTCGGACGCATCCTCGATCAGGACGAGGCGTTCGTCCGGCGCACACAATCCCAACAACGTGGACAGCAGCGTGGTCTTGCCGGAACCGGTGGCCCCGCTGACCAGGAAGCTTAACCTCCTGGCCACCACGGCCTCCAGCACTGCCTGCACCCGCGCGCCGAACATTCCGGCGGCCCGGAGCTCCGCCATGGTGAACACCTGCTCCCGGCGGATCCGGATGCTCAGGAGCGTCCCGGACGTGGAAACCGGCGGCAACACGGCGTGGACACGGTAGCCGCCGGCAAGCCTTACATCGACGCACGGCGAGCCGTCATCCAGGCGCCGGCCACCTGCAGCCACAAGCCTGCCGGCCAGTGCCCGCACCTGGGCTTCATCGGCGAACCGGACGGAAACCCGCTCGATGCCATGTCCCCGGTCCACCCAGACAGAACCCGGCTCGTTCACGAAAATGTCCGTCACGGCCGGATCCCGGGTGAGCTCCTGAAGCGGGCCCAGGCCGTTGAGTTCGGCGCTGATCCGCTCTACTGCTGCCAGCGAACCGGCGGTACCCAGCAGCTTGCCGGTGGCCTGGACCGCCGCGGCAACCCGTGAGGGCGTCACGGCCCCTGCCTCGGCCATCATCGACTCGCGGACCGACTCCAGCAGGCCGGCGTCCACTGCCCTTCCGGTCCCTGCTGCATCCCGCGACCGCCAGGAGCGGCTTGCCTGGTTGGTTTCCAGGATCCGGGCACTCCGCCGGGCGCCGGCGTTTCCTTGCGCCGCCCCGCTGCCCGGATCCCGCCCAATGATTCCGGGAGTTCCCTGCGGGTGCCTCATGCCACGTCCCCCGCGTACAGGTCATCGCTCAGCCAATCGAGGGCGGCGGCGGCGAAGCGCCGGATGTTGCGCCGCTTCCCCAAATCCAGCAGGCGGCCCGCTTCCGTGGCACCTGGTACGGCGCGCAGTTCAGGGATCCTGCCATGCACCGGCAGCCCGACGGCGTCGGCGATCAGCGAACTGTCCAACGCGGCGCCCGAACGCCCGCGGACCAGCAGTGCCGCCTCGACCGGGGGAAGCTCCTGGAGCAGTCGCACGGTTGCCACCGCAGCCTTGAGTTGGGCCGGGACCACCACCATGATCCGGTCGCAGTCCCACGCCACCGTGGTCAGCGGCCCTGCACCCCGCCCCACATCGACCACCACCAGTTCGTAGCCACGGCGGGCGGCGTCGAGGACCCCGGCCATGGCAGCGGCGGGGACCGGCAGGGGTTGCTCCCGGGTGGCAGGCCACGAGAGGAAGGACAAGCCTCCCGCCGCAGGCAGGGAATCCACCAGCTGCACGGGGTCGATGCTGCCCCTGGCCTCGGCGAGGTCCGGCCAGCGGAGGCCAGGGGTGTCCTCCGCGGCGAGCGCAAGTTCAAGTCCCCCGCCCCAGGGATCGCCGTCAACCATCAGGACGCGCACACCGAGCCGGGCGGCTGCCTGCGCAATCCAGATGGCAGCCGTGGTGGCCCCTGCCCCGCCGCACCCGCCCGTGATGCCCAGGACCACTCCACCCGGACCCGGTGAGCGGGACCGGCTAAGGTGGTCTGCCAGCCAGGCCGCGGCGTCCGGCAGTACGGCAACGCGTTCCGCCCCCAGGGCGGCGGCGAGGTGCCAGAGGCTGTCCCCTTCACCGTCCAGGCCAACCATGACCGCCGGCGTGCGTCTGCGCGGCGGTAGTTCCCGCACATCGCTGCCCACAAGGACTGCTGCCGCGGTATCCCAGTGCCGCCCGGCTTCGACGGCATCGGGGACAACACGCAAGTGCGCGCCCGCGGCCGCCACGATGCGCTCCACCTCGGAACGCAATACCCCGGAGGCGGTGACCAGCAATACTTCACCGGACCCATCCGGCAGCCAGGCCGCGCCTCGTACGTCCCTCCCATCGGCCGACCCAACAGTCGGGCCTGCTTCCCCGTCCGGCGGCCGCCGCGAAGGTGCCCCGGAATGTCCCGGGACGGACCGGGGTGCGTTCAGCTGGTGCCTGCTCATGGAGCCACTCTGTCCACATCCCGACCCGTGGAGTAGGCAGGAAATCCTGTATGTGGACAACGTGCGTCGGGGCAGCTCCGCGGACAGGGCAGAATTGGAGCATGTACCTGCTGCTCGCCGCCCATTCCCGCGGCGCGGTACTCCAGCAACTGACGCAGGCGGGACATCCCGAACCGGCCAATCCGGAACCCCGGCCCGTGGCACTGACGGACCTTGCCGCCGTCGTCCGCGACCTGGAAGCCCGGCGCCCCGGCGGCCGGCCGCCACGCTGGATTTGGCACCGGACGCAGGACTGGTATCCCGCACTGCTCAAATCCGGGGTGGAGGTGGAGCGTTGCTATGACGTCAGCCTCTGCGGCAACATCCTGGCCTTTTCGCAGTTCAGCGCGCACACGGAGTATGCCCGGAACACGGACCGGGTCCCCGTGGAGGATCCGACGCTGCCCCCGAAGGCACTGCTGCCGCCGCGTCCCCCGGCGGACCAGGGCGCATTGTTCGAAGACCCCAACGCCGGTGCCGCGCCCGGCGTGTCCCTGGACGAGCTGCGAGCCGAATACGCGGCCCAGCAGGCCGCCATGGCTGCGGTAGACACGGCGGAAAACCGCCGGAACCGGCTCCAGCTGCTGCTGGCGGCGGAGTCAGCGGGCGCCATGGTGGCTGCGGAGATGCAGCATACTGGCGTCCCCTGGCGCGAAGACCTGCACGAACACATCCTGTCAGGCCACCTGGGGTCCCGGCCCGCCGCCGGACAGCGTCCGCCCAGGCTCGAAGCGTTGGCGGCGGAACTGCGTGGCCTGCTCAACGCTCCCGGACTCAATCCGGATTCGCCGCAGGACTTGATGCGGGCCCTGCACCGCAAGGGAATCGAGGTGAAGAGCACTCGGAAATGGGAGCTGAGGGAGTCCAGCCACCCGGTCATTGAGCCGCTGCTGGAGTACAAGAGCCTGTCGCGGCTGCACACGGCCAACGGTTGGTCCTGGTTGGATGCCTGGGTGGACGGCGGCCGGTTCCGGCCGGAATACGTCGTGGGTGGCGTGGTCTCGGGCCGCTGGGCTTCCCGCGGCGGCGGCGCCCTGCAGATTCCACGCCAGGTCCGCGGTGCCGTGCACGCCGATCCCGGCCACAAGCTCATCGTTGCGGACGCCTCGCAGCTCGAACCCCGGGTTCTGGCGGCCCTCGCACAGGACTCGTCCATGGCGGAAGCGGCCCGGGACCAGGACCTCTATGCCGGGATTGCCGCCAAGGGATTCGGCGGGGACCGGGCCAAGGCGAAGATGGCGCTGCTGGGCGCAATGTATGGTGCCACGTCCGGTGAAGCAGGCCGGCTGATGCCGCAGCTGGCGCGCATCTATCCCCGCGCCGTCGACTTCGTGGAGCGGGCTGCACGTGCGGGCGAAGCCGGTGGAACGGTCACTACCAGGCTGGGCCGGAGCAGCCCTCCCCCGTCCGAGCGCTGGTACCAAAGCCAGCGTTCGTCGACAGCGGAGGAGCAACGGCGGGCTGAGTCGATCGCCCGGTCGCGGGGCCGTTTCACGCGGAACTTCGTGGTCCAGGGCTCGGCGGCGGACTGGGCGGCGTGCTGGCTGGCGGAATTACGACGACGGTTGCGCACCTTGCGGGCTGACGGCGCGGTGGGGAGCGGGGCCGGCCGGCCCGAGCTGGTGTTCTTCCTCCACGACGAAGTGATGGTGCACGCGCCGGCAGGGCGGGTGGAGGCGTGCATCGCCGCCATCGAGGAAGCGGCCAGCGCCGCCAGGGAACTGTTGTTTGGCCCAATACCGGTGGAGTTTCCGGTGAGCCTTGCCGTGGTGGATTCCTACGACCGTGCCAAATAGGGCGCCTGAGGTTCGGCAAAAAACACGCCTTTGAGACGCAAAGTAACCTACCGGGCGGTAGCTCGACGGGTGCGGTGACGGCGGTTACAGTCAAAATGGCTGAAGCAGATCCGGTCACTGATGCAACGACGCATACCAGGGAGGTCCCCGTCCATGGCGGGAAGATTTGAAATACACCGTGTTGGGGACGAGTCCTACCGGCTGCGGCTTACAGACGCCGAAGGGAATATCGTCGCGGTTTCTCCGACTTTTCCATCCCTGACGATGCTGCGGGACGGCATCAAGGCAATGCGGGAGAATGCCGCCACGGGCATTGTCGTGGACTTGCGCCGGCAGGCCTGACGCCTAAACCGCCACCGGGTGCAGCCGGTTCCGGTCCCACGGGACGGACCAGCCGAGCTGGTCGAACAGCCCGCTGAGCACAATGCCGGTGAACCCCCATACCAGCACGCCGTTGACGGTGAAGGCCGGGCTGTCGAACGTGCGGCCCGCCCGGTGGACGGTGGCCATCACCCGGTTGTCGGGGTCCAGCAGGTCCCGGACCGGGACGCGGAACACTTGGGCTGATTCACCGTAGTCCACCACCCGGACCGGTGACGGAGCATGCCACCAGGCGAGGACCGGCGTCACCAGGAAGTTGCTGTGCGCCAGGCCCAACTCCTGGAGGGTGCCCAGGACCTCCACGCCGGCCGAGTCCAGACCGGTTTCCTCCTCGGCCTCCCTCAGCGCAGCCGCCACGGGTGTCTCGTCCCGGTCGATGCTGCCGCCGGGGAACGCCACCTGCCCCGGGTGGGACCCCAGGGTATGGGCCCGTTCCAGGAGAAGGACGTCCAGGTCGGCCGCGGCCAACGGCTTGCCGGACGCCGCGGGGACGTCGTCGAGCACGCCGAAAAGCATGAGGACGGCGGCCCTGCGGGCGCGCTCTACATCCACGGTCAGCGCCGCCCAGCGCGGGTCCGGGGGGCCGGCGGTTCCCGATTCGGCCTGCCGGACCAGCCTGGCGAGGTCTTCGCGCGCGCTCACGGGGTCCTCACCTGGGACGCCATCCGGATCTCGGCGGCCCGGTGCTGCTCTGACAGGTACTGCTCCAGCAGGGCTTCGCTGCCGGGCGCCAACTCATATTTCAGGAGCTTGGCCGCCTTCGCCGGGTCCGTCTCTCCCATGCCATAGGAGGGGCACCAGTTGGCCACGGGGCAGGCACCGCAGGCCGGCTTGCGGGCGTGGCATACGCGCCGGCCGTGGAAGATGACCCGGTGGGACAGCATGGTCCAGTCCTTGCGCTCGAAGAGCCTGGCCACGTCCTGTTCGATCTGTACGGGATCCTCGGACTGCGTCCAGCCGAACCTTTTGGTGAGGCGGGCGAAGTGGGTGTCCACAGAGATGCCCGGGACGCCGAAGGCGTTGCCCAGGACTACGTTGGCCGTCTTGCGTCCGACGCCGGGCAACGTGACCAGGTCCTTCATCCGGCCCGGAACCTCGCCGTCGAAGTCGTCCACAAGGCGCGTGCACAGCGCAAGGACGTTCTTGGCTTTGGCCCGGAAGAATCCGGTGGGCTTAAGGATGGTTTCCAGCTCCACCGGATCCGCTTCCGCCAGGGAACGGGCGTCAGGCCAGCGCGCGAACAGCACTTTGGTGACCTGGTTGACGGTGACGTCCGTGGTCTGGGCGGACAGCACGGTTGCCACGAGCAGTTCGAAGGGGTTGCGGAAATCGAGCTCCGCGTGGGCGTAGGGGTATTTTTCCGCCAGCGCCTTGTGGATGCGCCGCGCCCGCCGTTTCAGTGCCAGCAAGGATTCTGCCGGGACCACGGGCATGCCGGGAACCTGGTCTTTGTTCGCGGTTTGCCCGGCGGGGTCGTTCCCGCCGGGCATGGCCGCACGGAGCCCGGCCATGGGCGTCAGCCGCGCTCGATGTTGCTGAGGTCGCGCAGGATGCCCAGCCGGCCGTCAGTGTGCTGGACCAGGAACTCGTGTCCCCGGTCTTCCAGTGCCAGCACCCACCCGCCGGGTTCGATGACGAAGGCAGGCGCCCCGGTCCGGGGATCAAAGGCGGTGCGGTGCTGCGCCACGGCAAACCAGAAGGCCTCGTGGGCAGGCTGTGCGTCCGCCTCGTCGTGGCGGGCAGTGGGGTCCACGGTTGCGCCGATGGGCTCTTCGGGCCGGACCTGCTGGTGCACCGCGGTGGCGGCCGGTGGCTCCCAGGCCGGCTGCGGGGCACCCGCCGCCGGAGCAGCGGCTGCGCGCGTTTCCTCCGCCGCGGGCGTCGCTGCGGGACGGACGACGTCGGCTGCCTGGGTTTCCTCCGCCGCGGGCGTCGCAGCAGGACGGACGACGTCGGCTGCCTGGGTGGGCGGCCCGGCATCCACCTCGCGGGTACGGTCCAAGACCTCCGGTGCGGTGGACACCGGAGTGGAGGATGCCGGCGCGGAAGGAGCAGGTGCCGAGCCGGAAGGAGCAGGGGCAGGCGCTGCAGCAGCCGAGGCGGGCACGGCGGCCGTGGCGGGCGGCTGCCCGCTGCCGGCAGGTTCGTGGCTGGCGCCTCCCGGCTGGATCGCGGATGACCCGGCGCCTCCGCTGCCAAAAACGCCTGCACCCTTGAGTCCGAACCCGGTCTTGGACTGGGCGGAGCCGGACTCCGGCTTTGCTGGCTTGGGGGCGCGGGGCTTCCGCACCGGCACAGCGGCTTCGCGCGCCACGATATGGGCCGGTTCATCGGCCCGGCCTTTGAAATCACCGGCGAGGTAGGGGATGAAGCGGCCGAGGACCGTGGCGGCGAACAGGACGAGGGAGCCGATCAGGCCCACCAGCAGGCTGGTGGCATAGGCGCCGGCAACCGACAGGAAGAAAAAGGCGACGGCGAAGGAGGCCACTACCGAGGCGAACTGGTCGATAGACAGCGACCCCACCCGGATTTTAGTGCCCGGCACCAGGCGGCGTGCAGCGAACAGCGCGCTGGCGATCAGCGGCAGGATGATGCCCAGCCCCAGGAAGAACAGGTTGTTGAGGTTCCACAGGTTGTAGCGGGCGCCGAACAGTGGCAGCAGGGATGCGACGAAAAGGATCAGGGTGCCGGCGAAAACTGCAAGGTCGCGTACCGTGAACGGACCGAGCACTGCCTGGTTGGCGTTCGGGTCAATCTTCCCCGCGGCCGCCTTCTGAGCTGCAGCGGTGCTGCCGGCAGGGTTTTGGTTGCCTGGTCCCCCGGCTGACCCGGAGCCGCCGGGTCCCGCTTGGGTGTGCGGGGCCGTTCGCTGGCCGAAGCTCTGCTGGTTCATTCTGCTCTCCTTAGCGTGGCGGCACCGGGCCCGTGCGGACCCGAAAACTGTGCCGTCTTGACATGCGGTCCGGCTCCGGCCCGGCACGGTCCATGCCTGGCCGGAGCGGTCCGAAGTGAAGTCACAATTCCATCTCAGCCTAGTCAACAGCCAAGCTGATCACTAGCTGGCACAGGGCCGCCGGAGTGGCCTGCACACCATTCACCGCTTAACAAATGCCGTTCGCTGGCGCATCTGTGACGGCGGGCACATTGGGTCCGCGGCAAGCATTAGGCTTGGTTGCGGAACAGCTCTTTGCGGTATGTCCGTCCCGGCTGGAGCCCAGTGCCGCGCCAACGGCGGGCCCTGCGGTGACGGCATCCCGCGGCGACGATCGATGAATGATGAGGTTCATATGTCCCAGGACACCCCCAGCTCCACGGCCACGGTTCCGTCGGATTCCGCCCCGGCCGCAGCCCAGTCCGGCCAGCAGGGTGACGCTTTCGCGAACCTGCTGCACGAGACCCGGGCCTTCCCTCCCAGCGCCGAGTTTGCAGCCGGTGCCGTCGCCACGGCAGCCGAGTACGACGATGCCAACGCGGACCGGCCGGCGTTTTGGGCGAAGAAGGCCCGGGAGCTGCTGACCTGGTCCAAGGACTTCACGCAGGCGCTGGACTGGTCTGATCCGCCGTTCGCGAAATGGTTCGTTGGCGGCGAAATCAACGCCGCGTACAACGCGCTGGACCGGCACGTGGAGGCCGGCAACGGTGACCGGGTGGCCATCCATTTCGAGGGTGAACCCGGCGACACCCGCGCGTACACCTATGCGGAGCTGACCGAAGAGGTGAAGAAGGCGGCCAACGCCTTCGAGTCCTTGGGCGTTGCCAAGGGTGACCGGGTGGCGGTGTACCTGCCGATGATCCCGGAGGCCGTGATCACGCTGCTGGCATGTGCCCGGATCGGCGCGGTGCATTCGGTGGTGTTCGGCGGTTTCTCGGCCGAGGCGCTCCGTTCCCGGATCGACGACGCCGAGGCCAAGCTGGTGGTGACCGCTGACGGCACCTACCGGCGCGGCAAGCCCAGCCCGCTGAAGCCGGCCGTCGACGATGCCCTGGCCCACGACGGCCACACCGTGCAGAACGTGGTGGTGGTCAAGCGCAACGGCCAGGACGTGGACTGGCACGAGGGACGGGACCACTGGTGGGCGGATACGGTGGGCGCCGCGTCCGCGGAACACACCGCGGTGGGCCACGATTCCGAGCACCCGCTGTTCATCCTGTACACCTCAGGGACCACAGGGAAGCCCAAGGGGATCCTGCACACCACCGGCGGGTACCTCACCCAGGGCGCATACACGCACAAGGCCGTGTTCGACCTGCACCCCAAAACGGACGTCTACTGGTGCACGGCCGACGTCGGCTGGATCACCGGCCACTCGTATGTTGCCTACGCCCCGCTCATCAACGGCGCCACCCAGGTCATCTACGAGGGCACCCCGGACTCCCCGCACCAGGGCCGATGGTGGGAGATCGTGGAAAAGTACAAGGTCTCCATCCTCTACACCGCCCCTACCGCCATCCGCACCTTCATGAAGTGGGGCGCCGAGATCCCGGGCAAGTACGATCTGTCCTCGATCCGCGTCCTGGGCTCGGTGGGCGAGTCGATCAACCCCGAGGCCTGGATGTGGTACCGCAAGGTGATCGGCGGGGACAAGGCGCCGATTGTGGACACTTGGTGGCAGACAGAGACCGGCGCCCAGATGATCGCTCCGCTGCCGGGTGTCACCGCCACCAAGCCCGGCTCGGCCCAGGTCCCGCTGCCCGGCATTGCCGTGGACGTGGTGGACGAGATGGGCCAGTCCGTTCCCGACGGCCACGGCGGCTTCCTGGTAATCCGCGAACCCTGGCCATCCATGCTGCGTGGCATCTGGGGGGACCCCGAGCGGTTCAAGGACACGTACTGGTCCCGGTTTGAAAACATGTACTTCGCCGGGGACGGGGCCAAGAAGGATGAGGACGGGGACATCTGGCTCCTGGGCCGGGTGGACGACGTCATGAACGTCTCCGGGCACCGGCTCTCCACCACGGAGATCGAGTCCGCCCTGGTGTCCCATCCCGCCGTGGCGGAGGCCGCCGTCGTGGGCGCCTCGGACGAGACCACCGGCCAGGCCGTCGTCGCGTTCGTCATCCTCCGCGGCGATGCCGTGAACAACGGCGATGCCACCGTCCAGGAACTGCGCAACCATGTGGGCAAGGAAATCGGCCCGATCGCCAAACCAAAGAACATCCTGGTGGTCCCCGAGCTGCCCAAGACCCGATCCGGGAAGATTATGCGGCGCCTCCTCAAGGACGTTGCGGAAGGCCGCGACCCGGGTGACGCCACCACGCTTTCCGACCCCACGATCATGCAGCAGATCGCGCAGTCGCTCAGAAAGTAACACTGGCTTAGCATCGAGCCGGGAACCATCGGACGGCCCCATTTCCCCCGCCATCACGGGGAAGGCGGGGCCGTCCGCATTTGTGACGATTCAAAAAAATCAACGCGCAAAATGTTATTTACCGTTCTTCCATGTTCGCTTTTGCGAGGTTATAGTCAGCGTATGTGAGGTGCCTCACACGCGGCTATTTTTCAAGGGAGAGAACATGGCTTCACAGTTTGATGCGTCCGCCACCGCATTTCCGAGCAGGCGGACCATCCTCAAGACGGTCGGCGTAGGAGCGGTTGGCCTGGCCGGCATCCCGTTCCTCGCCGCCTGCACCGGCGGGAGCGCACCGTCGGCAACGGGGTCGGAATCCTCCGGCCTCACTTTCGGCTCCGGGTCCTCGGACGACGTGCCCAAGCGCGCCTACCAGGCCGTGACGGACGCTTTCACCGCCAAGACCGGCAAGACGGTCACCACCAACGTGGTTCCCCACAACGATTTCCAGAACAAGATCAACTCCTACCTGCAGGGCTCCCCCGACGATGCATTCACCTGGTTCGCCGGTTACCGGATGCAGTACTACGCGGGCAAGGGACTGCTGGCACCTATCGACGATGTCTGGCAGACCGTCGGTGCCAACTATTCGGACGCCTTGAAAAAGGCGTCCACCGGCCCTGACGGGAAGATGTACTTCGTTCCGAATTACAACTACCCGTGGGGGTTCTTCTACCGGAAGAGCCTCTGGACCGAAAAGGGCTACCAGGTACCGGCAACGTTCGATGACCTCAAGGCGCTGGCCACGAAAATGAAGGCTGACGGGTTGATTCCCATCGGCTTTGCCGACAAGGACGGCTGGCCGGCCATGGGCACGTTCGACTACATCAACATGCGGCTCAACGGGTACCAGTTCCACGTGGACCTCTGCGCCCACAAGGAGTCCTGGGACCAGAAGAAAGTCAGCGACGTCTTTGACACCTGGAAGGCACTCCTGCCGTTCCAGGACCCGGGAGCCCTGGGCCAGACCTGGCAGGACGCCGCAAAGGCCCTGGGGGAGAAGAAAACCGGGATGTACCTGCTTGGTTCCTTCGTCACCCAGCAGTTCACCGACCCCACGGTCCTGGCCGACATCGATTTCTTCGCTTTCCCCGAGATCGCCATGGAAGGCAGGGACTCTGTCGAAGCCCCCATCGACGGACTGCTGTTGTCCAAGAAGGGCGGGGACAACAAGGCAGCCCGCGACTTCCTTGCGTTCCTCGGCACACCGGAGGCGCAGAATGCGTACGCCAAGGTGGACTCGTCAAACATCGCCACCGCCAAGGGCGCGGACACCTCATCGTTCACGCCCCTGAACAAGAAATGTGCCGACACCATTGCGGGTGCGAAGAACATCAGCCAGTTCTTTGACCGCGATGCGCTGCCGGCCATGGCCAACAACGTGATGATTCCGGCCCTGCAGACGTTCATCAAGGACGGCACCATGGACGTCAAAAACCTTGAGGCCCAGGCCAAGACGCTGTACGCAGCGCAGTAGTTCCGCCCACGGAACGGCGACGGCGGCGCTTGGCGTGCGCCGTCGTCGTTCCCCCTCCTGCATCCGGACCAAGCAAGGGGAAGAATCCCATGAGCAGCACCGCACAAGAATTGATTCCGCCGGAGTCCAGGGACCCGATCGGAGCGCCCACGAAGCGGCGGCCCGGGCGCGGCCGGGTACGCCGCCTGTCCAGCCGGGACAAGCTGGTCCTGGCCCTGATGGTGGGGATTCCCACCCTGATTGAACTGATGCTGGTCTGGCTGCCCATGCTGATGTCCGTCGGGCTGAGCTTCACCCGCTGGAACGGCCTGGACCTGGCCGACCTCCGCCCGGCCGGCACCGACAACTACCAGTTCATCACACAGGACTACCCGCCGTTCTGGCCCGCGGTGCAGCACAACATGCTGTGGTTGCTGTTCCTGGCCCTCATCGCCACCCCGCTGGGCCTGCTGCTGGCCGTACTCCTGGACCAGAACATCCGCGGCAGCAAGATCTACCAGAGCATCTTCTTCGCCCCGGTCATGCTGTCCCTCGCCCTGATCGGCATCATCTGGCAACTGTTCTACCAGCGTGACAACGGCCTGCTGAACTTCATCCTGGGAACGGCGGGGACGCCGCAGGCTGTGGACTGGTTCGGCGATTCGTCCGTCAACATCTGGGCCGCCATGATCGCCGCAACCTGGCGCCATGCCGGCTACGTCATGCTGCTCTACCTGGCCGGCCTCAAGGGCGTGGACCCCAGCCTGAAGGAAGCGGCAGCCATCGACGGCGCCTCCGCCACGCAAACCTTCTTCCGCGTGGTCTTCCCGGCCATGCGGCCGATCAACATCGTCATCGTGGTCATCACCATCATCGAGTCCCTCCGCGCCTTCGACGTGGTGTACGTGATCAACCGCGGCACCAACGGCCTGGAAATGCTCAGCGCGCTGGTCATCCAGAACCTCGTGGGCGAAGGCCAGGTGATCGGCGTGGGCTCCGCGCTGGCCGTGGTCCTGCTGGTGATTTCCCTTGTCCCCATCGTTTTCTACCTCAGCCGCACCTTTGGCAAGGAGAACAGAGCATGAGCAATGTTGCAGCCCGGCCCCGGCCGGTTCCCGCAGATGCCGGAACCCGGTCAGGGAGCCGCCCCAAGCGGCACTACGGGACCCACATCTTCCTGACCATCATGGCCATCATGTGGCTGGTCCCGCTTGGCTGGTCCGTCTTCACCGCGCTCAGGCCGGTGGCCTCCACCAACCAGTATGGGTACTTCAGCCTGGCCGGCGCGTTCAACTTCGACAATTTCATCCAGGCCTGGACGCAGGGCGGGTTTTCCACCTACTTCTGGAATTCGGTGATCATCACGGTCCCGGCCGTACTGCTCACCCTGTTCCTCGCCTCGCTTATGGCCTTCGCCGTGAGCCGGGTCAGCTGGAAGTTCAACATCACCCTGCTGATCATGTTCACCGCAGGCAACCTCCTTCCCCCGCAGGTCCTCGCCGCGCCCCTGTTCGAGATGGCCAAGCACCTTACGGTGCCCTACTCGTTCAGCGATTCCGGGAACATGCTCAACACCTACATCATCGTGATCGCCGTGGACACGGCCTTCCAGATGGGGTTCTGCACGTTCGTGCTGTCCAACTACATGAAGGCGCTGTCCGCAGACCTGACCGAAGCGGCGCTGGTGGACGGGGCGGGCATCTGGCGGCAGTACAGGGAAATCATTCTGCCCCTGTGCCGGCCGGCGTTCGCCGCCCTGGGCACGCTGGAAGTCATCTTCATCTACAACGACTACTTCTGGCCCCTGCTCTTCATCCAAAGCGGCAACCGCCTCCCCATCACCACCGCCATCAACAACCTCCAGGGCCAGTTCCTGAACAACTACAACCTCCTGGCGGCTGGTGCGGTCATCACCGTCATCCCCACCCTGATCATCTACCTGCTCCTGCAGCGGCAGTTTGTGGCGGGGCTGACTCTTGGTTCCAGCAAGGGGTAGGCAAAGATGGAACGTGAACGGGACACCGCTCCCTTAGCCGCCCGAAAGGAACTCCATGCTTCCCGCAGCACGTCACCAGGCCATCGTGGACGCCGTCCAGCGGGAGCGGGTGGTCCGTGTGTCAGACCTCGCCCACCAGCTGGGTGTCTCGCTCATGACGGTCCGGCGGGACATCGAGCTGCTGGAGGAGGGCGGCCGGGTGGAGCGGATCCACGGCGGTGCCAAGCTCCCCGGCGGTGCAACCACCCATGAGCCCGGCTTTGAACTGAAGTCGACCCAGCTGCCGGCCGAGAAGCGCGCCATTGCGGCCGAGGCGGCGCGGATGGTGCATGAGGGCATGGCGGTGGGCCTCAGCGCCGGCACCACCACCTGGGCGCTGGCCCAGGAACTGGCCAAGGGGCCACGGATCACGGTGGTGACCAACTCCGTGCGCATTGCGGACCTGTTCCACCACGGGGCGGCTTCCGGGGCTGCCCGCTACGGTTCAACCGTGATCCTGATCGGGGGCGAGCGCACGCCGTCGGACGCCCTGGTGGGGCCGATTGCCACCGCGGCACTGAAACAGCTGCATCTGGACTTGCTGTTCCTGGGCGTGCACGGCATGGATCCGGAAGCAGGATTCACCACTCCCAACCTCCTGGAGGCGGAGACCGACCGGGCCTTCGTGGCGGCGTCCCGGAAGCTGGTGGTGGTGGCGGACCACACCAAGTGGGGTACGCAGGGCATGAGCACCATCGCCGCGCTGGAGGAAGCTGACGAGGTCATCAGTGATGCCGGCCTCAGCGCGGACGCCCGCCGGATCCTGCAGGAGAGCGTCAGCCGGCTGCGGATCGCTGCGCCGGCCTAGCTCCTACGGGCAGCCGCAGGACTGGCGGATGCGCAGCGTAGTGGGGAAGATCCGGTGCCGCGGTTTCCCGCCGCGGCCGGCTTCCAGCAGCGCCCCGACGGCGGCTTCGGCCATGGCCACCACCGGCTGCTCCACGGTGGTCAGCGGCGGCCAGGAGTATTCCGAGTCCGCCGATCCGTCAAAGGACGCGATGGCGATGTCGCCCGGAACCGAGAGGCCCGCCTCGTGGATGGCGCGGAGGAGTCCGATGCCCTGCATGTCGGACGTGGCAAAGATGGCGGTGGGCCGGTTCACCGATGCCAGCAGCCGCTGCCCGGCGGTATACCCACCCGGCCTGGTGAAGGCGCTGTAGGCGATGGGGCCTTCCGGCAGGCCTGCCTCCTGGAGCGCCTCGCGCCAGCCCAGTTCGCGGCCGTCGGTGGAGCCGGAGACGTTGGTGCCCATCGCCAGCCCGATATTGGTGTGCCCATGGCCGATAAGGTGTTCCACCGCGATCCTGGCTCCTGTTGCCAGATCCACGCCGACGCTGTTGAACCCGGGCGCATCGCGCTCCTGGTTCAACAGCACCGCCGGGATGTCCGCGGTCTCCAGGACTTCAAGGTCCGGTTCGAAGAGGACGCTGGCGAGCAGCACCCCGTCCACCTGCCGGGCGGCGAGGTTGCGGACGTTCCGCCGCTCCTTGGCCAGGTTCCCGTCCGAGTTGCTCAGGACCAGGGCATAGCCAAGGGCGGCGGCCGCGTCCTCCACCGCGTGGGAGAACAACGAGAAGAAGGGGTTGGCGATATCCGGGACAATGAGCCCCAGCGTCTCGCTGGACCCCAGCTTGAGCGCCCTGGCAGCGGCATTGGGCCGGTAGCCGAGGACGCGGATGGCGTCCTGGACTTTGGCTTCGGTGGCGGGGGCCACCTTCTTGGGACCTCCGTTGACCACGTAGCTGACGACGGCGGTGCTGACGCCCGCGAACCGGGCAACATCCTTGCGCGTCACCGGCCCGCGCGGGGACGGCACAGCCGAAGTGGTCATGGAGTACATGCTAGCTACCAGGTGGCGGGCGCGTCGCCGAAGTCACGGATGGGCAGCCGCGCGCCGTTTTGCCGTGCCGATTCGTGGGCCACGATCCCGGGAAGCGTGAACCGGGCGGCAACCCAGGCATTAACGGGCGGCAGCGAGCGGTTGTTCACCGCGGTGACGAAGTCGTCCACCAGGAAATGGTGGCTGCCCTCATGCCCGTTGGGTGCGCCGTGGAACTCCGCGGGCAGCCGTGTTGCGTCGTGCACCGGGGCGAGTCCCGACACGAAGGCGTCCCGGAGTTCGGGGGCGACGTTGGCCAGCGACGGATCGTCCAGCGGAATGCTGGGCCGGGTTTCCATCTGTTCGGAGATGTCGTGGACGTCTTGTTTGTCCTGCCACACGGTGACCTTGGCGAGCTGTTCGAAGCTGGCCTCGGTGCCGAAGAACCGGAACCTGGATTCGCGGATGTGGGAGGGGTAGCCCACCCGGCGCATTTCGTTGGTGCGCATGGCGCCGCCGTCGTTCAGTTCGAAGAGCGCGGTGGCGTTGGAAAGGTCGTTGCCGAACATGCTGACGTCCTTGTCGAAGACGCCGTCGTTCCGCTGGTCCCTGACCCCGACGCAGCTGACGCTGACAGCATGTGCCGGAAGGGCTCCGAGTACGCCGCCGATCGCGTGCGTGGGGTAGAGCATGGGCGGGTAGCTGGCGGTTTCTTTCCACCGGTCGCCGCCGCTGTACTGGTAGGCGTCGTAGAACCCCAGGTCCATGTCGTGGACGTAGTCGCCCTCGGAGTAGAAGACCCTGCCGAATTTGCCGGCAGCGTGCTGCTCGCGGGCATAGACAGTGGCGGGGTTGTAGTAGCTGGTTTCACCCATCATGTAGACGTTTCCGGTTTCCCGGACGGCGTCGATGATGCGGGCGATTTCCGCTTCCGAGACTGCCATGGGAACGGCTGAGTAGACGTGCTTGCCGGCGCGGAGCGCCCGTTCCACCAGGGGGCCGTGGGTCCAGCGCTGGGTGAAGATGGCAACGGCGTCGACGTCGGAGGCCAGCACGGCGTCGAAGTCCGCTTCCTGCCCCGCCAGGTTGTACCGTTCGACGGCCTCGGCCGCACGTTCCGGGCGCTCATCGGCCACGTAGACGGCGTGGACACCGGGGTGCAGGTTGAACAGGTGCGCGAACTGGGAGCCGAACTGGCCCGCGCCCACGATGCCGATCGAGAACGTCATTGTCATGCCTTTCATCAGGGAGGTACCTGAGTCTTACATCACTTTCTACTCGAGTCAATATCCGTAAATCGGACAAAACTCCATGAATTTAGGCGGAAATTAACCTCTTGCCACCCTCATATCTACTCGTGTAGATTGTCTCGCAGCCTGTTACTTCCATCACAATCAGGAAAGGGTCGATGATGACCACCCTTACCAGGAACGCCAGCCCGGCAGAGCACGCAGTGCACCGGCCGCTGAAGCGCCGGGGACAAAGTGACCTGAAGATCGCGCTGTTCTTCATCGCTCCCGCCATGATCGGATTTCTCGTCTTTTACCTGGTGCCGACGCTTCGCGGCATCTACCTCAGCTTCACCGAATACAGCATCCTCGGGGACCCCACGTGGATCGGCACCGCCAACTACGAGGCAATCGCCAAAGATCCCCTGTTCTGGAACGCCCTGGCGGTCACCTCGCAGTACGTCCTGATCAACATCGTCCTGCAGACCGCACTGGCCCTGGGACTGGCCCTGCTGATGCACCGGGTGGCCAAGTCAACCTGGATCCGCGGCGCACTCCTGCTGCCGTACCTGATGGCCAACGTGATCGCCGCCCTCCTGTGGTTCTGGCTCCTGGACTACCAGATCGGCATCGTCAACTACTTCATCGAATCCATCGGCCTGCCCAAAGTGGCGTTTTTCGGCAGCGAGGAATGGGCCGTCCCCACCCAGGCGCTCATCAACACATGGCGGCACATGGGCTACACAGCGCTGCTGCTCTTCGCCGGCCTGCAGTCCATCCCCCACCATGTCTACGAGGTGGCCAACCTGGATGGCGCCTCCCCGTGGCAGACGTTCCGCAAAATCACGGTGCCGCTGCTGCGTCCCGTCCTGGTCCTGGTCCTGATCGTCACCGTCATCGGCTCCTTCCAGGTCTTCGACACCGTGGCCGTGACCACCATGGGCGGCCCGGTCAACGCCAGCCGGGTGCTGCAGTTCTACATCTACCAAAAGGCCTTCACGGAATCGGACTTCGGATACGGCTCCGCCCTGGCAGTCATCCTCTTCGTCATCCTCGCCCTGGTGGCCTTCATCCAGATGAAGTTCCTCAAGGGCAACGAATCAGACCTGGACTAAGGACACTTTCATGACCACCGCAAAAGTTTCCGCCCCTGCCCGGCCCGCCGCCCGCCGTCGTCCGTTCAACTGGCGCCGCGCCGCCGCCTGGGCCCTCGTTGCCCTCGCAGTCGCCGTCTCAATCCTCCCGTTCTACTGGATCCTGCGGACGGCGCTGTCCACCAACGGATCCCTTGCCGGCAACGCCACCAACCTGCTCCCGGCCGACTTCAACCTGGGCGCCTTCAAACGGGTCTTCGGCCTGCAATCGCCCGAGGAAGCTGTCGCCGAAGGCGGATCCGGCGCCCAGATCGACTTCTGGAGCTACCTCCGCAACTCCGTGCTCTTCGCCTCCATCACTACTACCGGGGCCGTGTTCTTCAGCGCCATGGCCGCCTACGCGTTCGCCCGGCTGCGGTGGCGGGGACGGAACCTGGTGTTCAGCCTCTTCCTGGCCACCATGATGGTGCCGCCCATCTTCACTGCACTGCCCAACTTCCTGCTCATCAAGAACCTGGGCCTGCTCAACACCCTGGCGGGCCTGGTACTCCCGTACGTCTTCATGACCCCGTTCGCCATCTTCTTCTTGCGGCAGTTCTTCCTGAATATGTCCCGCGAGGTGGAGGAAGCGGCCATGCTCGACGGCGCCAAGCACCTTCGGATCTTCTTCCAGATCATCCTGCCCAACGCCGCAGCCCCCATCGCCACGCTTGCCCTGCTCACCTTCATCGGCCAGTGGAACGAGTACTTCTGGCCGCTGCTGGTGGGCCAGGACGAATCCGTCCGCGTCCTCACGGTGGGCCTGGGCGTCTTCAAATCACAGTCGCCGCAGGGCGCGCCGGACTGGTCCGGGCTGATGGCCGCCACCCTTGTCTCCGCCCTGCCGGTCCTGATCCTGTTCGCTGCGTTCGGCAAGAAAATCGTCAACTCCATCGGCTTCTCCGGCATCAAGTAAGTCCCCTTCCCGCGTAACCCACCCGTCCCATCCCCGGCGCCGGGCCATGGCGGCCTGCCCGGAAGCACTGTGAAAGGAACACCCATGAAAAAGAAAGCACTCACCTCCCTCGCCGCAGCGGCAGCCGCTGTCCTGGCACTGTCGGCCTGCGGAGGCGGCGGATCCGCCGAGGCCGGCAAGGGCGAAATCAACTACTGGCTGTGGGATGCCAACCAGCTCCCGGCGTACAAGCAGTGCGCCGACGACTTCCATAAGGCCAACCCGGACATCACCGTCAAGGTCACCCAGCGCGGCTGGGACGACTACTGGGGCACCCTCACCAACGGCTTCGTGGCGGGCACCGCCCCGGACGTCTTCACCGACCACCTGGGCAAGTACCCGGAATTCATCAAGAACAAGCAACTGCTCGCCCTTGATGACGCCGTCAAGAAGGACAACATCGATACCGGCATCTACAACTCCGGGCTCGCGGACCTCTGGGTTGGCCAGGACGGCAAGCGGTACGGCCTGCCCAAGGACTGGGACACCATCGCCCTGTTCTACAACACCAAGCTCGCGGCCGACGCCGGCGTCACCCCCGAACAGATGGCCAACCTGAGCTGGAACCCCCAGGACGGCGGCACGTACGAAAAGACGATCGCCCACCTGACCGTGGACAAGAACGGCAAGCGCGGCGACGAAGCCGGCTTCGACAAGAACAACGTGGCCGTCTACGGGCTCGGGCTCAACGGCTCCGGCTCGGGCCAGGGCCAGACCGAGTGGAGCTACCTGACCGGAACCACCGGCTGGACGCACACGGACAAGAACCCGTGGGGCAAGCACTTCAACTACGACGACCCCAAGTTCCAGGAAAGCATCGACTGGTTCGCCGGGCTGGTGGACAAGGGCTACATGCCGAAACTTGAAACCACGGTGGGCGCCAGCATGGCGGACACCTTTGCCGCCGGCAAGTCCGTCATCAATGCCAACGGTTCGTGGATGATCGGCCAGTACACCGGCTACAAGGACGTCAAGGTGGGCATCGCCCCGACGCCCAAGGGTGTCGACGGCAAGCGCGCCAGCATGTACAACGGCCTGGCGGACTCCATCTACGCCGGCACCAAGAAGCCGGAGGCCGCCATCAAGTGGGTGGAATACCTGGGCTCCGCAGCCTGCCAGGACGTGGTGGCTGCCAAGGCCGTTGTCTTCCCCGCCATCAAGACCTCCGCCGACAAGGCAGTGGAAGCGTTCAAGGCCAAGGGCGTTGACGTGACCCCGTTCAGCCAGCAGGTCAAGGACGGCACCACGTTCCTCTACCCGATCGCGGACAACGCCGCCAAGGTTGACGGCATCATGAAGCCGGCCATGGACGCCGTGGTATCCGGCAAGGCCAAGGCCAGCTCCCTCACCCAGGCCAACGACCAGGTCAACGCCCTGTTCAAGTAACCCCTCCAACGTGGCTGCGTATGTGGTCGCAGCCACCGGCCCGGGCGCCGCCGTCCTCCTCCTCGCAGCGGCGGCGCCCGGCCACCCCTTTCCGGATTTCCCTCCTGTGCGTAACTTAAGACGCAACGCTGAACACTGAAAGAGACCTCCTATGGATCCCCTGTACCTCCGTTCCGCCGGCACCAGCCTGCTGATCAGCTTCAACAGCGGGGAGGCCGAGGTCATCCATTGGGGCGCGGACCTGGGCGCGGAGCTGCCGGACCTGGGCTTCCTGGCCGGACCCATCGGGCCCTCTTCGGTCGACGCGCGCGTACCGTCCGCCCTGCTCCCCCAGGCGTCCTCCTCGTGGCGCGGCCGCCCCGCCCTGCGCGGGCACCGCATCACCGGCGACGGCTCCGGCTTCGACTTTTCCACCCGCCTCCGCGTCACGTCCGTCAACGCCGAGGGCTGCACCGCCACGATCGGCCAGGCCGACGCCGACGCCGGCATCAGCGTCTCCACCTCCCTCACGCTGCACGACGGCGGCCTGCTGGAACTGCGCCACACCGTCACCAATGACGGCACCACCCCGTTCCAGGTGGACGAGCTGGCAACCGTCCTCCCGGTGGCCCCCGACGCCGTCGAACTCCTGGACCTCACCGGCCGCTGGTGCCGGGAACGCCACCCGCAACGGCAGCGCATCCAGCAGGGCACCTGGGTCCGGACCGGCCGGCACGGCCGCACCGGGCACGACTCGTCACTGATCTTCGCCGCAGGCACCGAGGGCTTCGGCAACCGGCACGGCAAGGTGTGGGCGACCCATCTGGCCTGGAGCGGCAACCACGAACAGTTCGCGGACACCATCGGCGATGGCCGGACCGTGATCGGCGGCTCGGAGCTGCTGGGGCCGGCCGAGGTCATCCTCGAACCGGGCGCCGGGTACACCACGCCGACCCTGTTCGCCGCCTACTCCGCCCACGGCCTGGACGGCATCAGCGAGGCGTTCTATAGCTGGTTCCGTTCCCGGCCGCACCATGTGCTGCCGGCCGCCTCCACAGGGCTGCCGGCCGGAAAGCCGCGCCCGGTGGTGCTGAACACCTGGGAGGCAGTGTATTTCGACCACAACCTGGACACGCTGGTCGAGCTGGCTGATTCCGCGGCGGACCTTGGCGTGGAGCGCTTCGTGCTCGACGACGGCTGGTTCCGCGGGCGCCGCGACGACCACGCCGGGCTGGGCGACTGGTACGTCGACGAGACGGTGTGGCCGGACGGCCTGGCCCCGCTGATCGACGCCGTCACCTCCCGTGGCATGGAGTTCGGCCTGTGGGTGGAGCCGGAGATGGTCAACTTGGATTCGGACGTTGCCCGTGCACATCCGGACTGGATCGTGGGTCCTTCCGCCGCGGCGCACAAGGACGGCGGCCGGCTGCCCCTGGAGTGGCGCAACCAGCACGTCATCGACCTGGTGAACCCGGAGGCCTGGCACTACGTGTTCGACCGGATCTCCGCGCTCCTGTCCGGCAACAACATCAGCTACCTGAAATGGGACCAGAACCGCGACCTCGTGGAACACGGCCATGCGGGCCGGCCCTCCGTCCACGAGCAGACCCTTGCTGCGTACAGGCTGTTCGATGAACTCCGCAAGGCCCATCCCGGCGTCGAAATCGAGAGTTGCTCGTCCGGTGGCGCCCGCGTGGACCTGGGCATCCTGGAGCGGACCGACCGTATCTGGGCCTCGGACTGCAATGACGCGCTGGAGCGGCAGGCCATCCAGCGCTGGACCGGCCTGGTGGTCCCGCCCGAGCTGGTGGGCAGCCACATCGGGCCCACCACCTCGCACACCACCGCCCGGACCCACGATCTCTCGTTCCGGGCCATTACTGCCTTGTTCGGCCACTTTGGGATGGAATGGGATGTCCGGGGCGTCCAGGGCAAGGAGCGGGAAGAGTTGCGGCGCCTGGTGGGGCTGTACAAGGAACACCGGGACCTGATCCACAGCGGGCTGCCGGTCCACGCAGACCTCGCCGATGACGCGTTCCAGTTGTACGGCGTGGTGGCTCCCGCACCCGTTGAAGGCGCGACGGCGGCGCTGTTCGCCGTCGTGGGCATGCGCACCTCGGCGTCCGAGACCCCCGGCAGGATGGGCGTTCCCGGTTTGGACGGGGAGCGCAGCTACCGGGTGGAGGCCGTCTTCCCTGCACCGGTGGACGCCGACTACGCCCACACCTTCACCCAGGTCCAGCCCCCGGCCTGGCTTGCAGGCGGCGCGGTTGCCAACGGACGGTTCCTCGCCGAAGTGGGGCTGCCCATGCCCATGTTGAACCCGGAGCACGCGTTGCTGTTCAAGGTCACGGCCCTCTAGCGGCTGCTATGGGCCCGCTGCCCGCCGCCGCTTCCAACGTAAGAATGCGCGGCGGGCAGCAGCAGCCGATAGATTTGCAGGCATGACTGAAGCCTCCTCCACCGTCGAAGCCGGCCGCGGCACCATCCTCGTTATCAACGGCCCCAACCTGAACCTGCTGGGCACCCGTGAGCCGGAGAAGTACGGCACCTCAACCCTCGCGGACGTGGAGCAGTTGGCAGCCTCCGCCGCCGCCAAGCACGGCTTCGCGGTGGAGTGCGTGCAGTCCAACCATGAGGGTGTCCTGCTGGATGCCATCCACGCGGCCCGGGGCGCCGCCGCAGGAATTGTCCTCAATGCCGGCGCCTTCACGCACACGTCCGTGGCGCTCCGTGACGCCCTGGCTGCCGTGCAGCTGCCCGCCGTCGAGGTGCACATCACCAACGTGCACCAGCGGGAGGAGTTCCGGCACCACTCGTACCTGTCCCCGGTATGCGCCGCGGTGATCGTAGGCGCCGGCGTATTCGGCTACAAACTCGCCATCGACTACCTGGCCGAGGTCCTGTAGCCGGCAGCCCTGGTTCTAGACGCCCAAGCTTCCGGCAGCCCTACTTCTGGATGCACTGCCCGGAGGAAACGGGCGCGGACAGGGTGGGCGCCTGCTGGGCCACGGGGTTCAGGTCGCTCATGGTGATGGCGAATCCCACTTCTGCGTCCGAGGTTGCCTTGGCAAAGATCACGCCGGCCACCTGGCCGTCGGTGGTCAGCAGCGGGCCGCCCGAGTTCCCCGGCTGCACGTCCCCCGCCAGGCGGTAGATGTCTTCCGGCGACGGGTTGTTTCCGTAAATGTCCGGCACCAGCACGGTGGCGATGTCCTGCACCGTGGCCGGCTTGGACTGGAACGGGCCGCCGTGGGGGTACCCGGCGAAGGCGGCCTGGCTGCCGCCGGGCAGGTCGCGGCTCAGCGGCAGCGGCTGGGACGGAAGGTTGTCCACCGCCAGGACTGCCAGGTCCCGCTTGGTGTCGAAGTAGACCACGCGCCCCGGCATCGCGCCGCCGTCGGGCATCTCCACGACGGGCTGCGACACGCCCGCCACAACGTGCGCGTTGGTGACCACGCGGCCCTGGGACACCACGAACCCGGTGCCGGTCTGGTTCTGGCCGCATTCGTACGCCGTCCCGGCGATCCTCAGGACCGACTGGGCTGCCTTGTTCAAGGCCGGAGTGTTGGTGCTGGCGTTGGGCACCTGGACCGGCTGGCCTTGGTCCAGCCCTTCGAACAACGTGGGGATCCCGTTGCCGATCACCGTGGACCGCAGCTCCGCCATGGTGGCCTTGACCGGGGTGGGCGTGAGCCCGTCGATGAACCGGATCACCTTGGATTCAGCCAATTGCTGTGACACGACCGGCACGCCCAGGGAGCTGACGCTGAAGGCCAGCATGGACATCACCAGCGCGGACACCACCAGGTTCAGGGCCCCGCCCACGAGCCGGTCCACGGCACGCAGCGGCCGGATCCGCATGGCCCCGCGGATTTGCCGGCCCACCATGGTGCCCAGCCCGTGGCCCAGGGCCATGAGGACGACGGCGGCAGCAATGATGGCGGTCAGCCTCCATCCGGAGTCCGGAACGAAGGTGCTGACCAGGGGGACGGCAAAGAACGCCGCGATGGCGCCGGCCGCGAAACCGGCCAGGCCGCCGACCGTGACCAGGAAACCATTGCGGAGGCCGTAAACCAGGTATGACAGCAGCGCCAGGATCAGGACGAGGTCCAGGACAGTCAAGCCGACCACAAAGGCTCCTTATTAAACAGTTGAACCCCCATTCTAGTGGCGGACACTGACAAACTTCTGTGGGCTTCAACGCCCTCCCATTGACCCGGATCCGGTTGTTCACGGGCGTTTCGGCTGCCAAGTTCGTCACAGAACCTTGAAAATTCTGAAACAATGGCTCAAGCGCCACAGCCGATACTTTTACTCAGGAGATTTCATGGACATCGAGGTACTGCGCCGAGCACCCCTTTTCGCCACGCTCGACGACGACGCATTCCGTCTGCTGACGGACGAGCTCACCGAGGTGGACCTTTCCCGCGGCGCATCCGTGTTCCGCGAGGGAGACCAGGGTGACCAGCTCTACTTCATTGTCTCCGGCAAGGTGAAACTCGGCCGCACGTCCCCGGACGGCCGGGAATCCCTCCTCGCCATCCTCGGCCCGGGCGAACTCTTCGGCGAGATGGCCCTCTTCGACCCGAGCCCCCGCACCGCCACCGCCACCGCGGTATCGGAAACCCGGCTGGCCGGGCTCAAGAACGAGAGCCTGAACACGCTGCTCCGGACCCGCCCCGAGGTTTCCGCCCAGCTGCTGCAGGCCCTGGCCCGCCGCCTCCGCCGCACCAACGACTCCCTGTCCGACCTCGTCTTCTCGGACGTCCCGGGCCGCGTGGCCAAGGCCCTGCTGGACCTGGCAGACCGCTTCGGCCGGCCGGCGACCGATGGCGTCCTGGTGGCACACGAGCTGACCCAGGAGGAACTGGCCCAGCTGGTGGGCGCGTCCCGCGAAACCGTCAACAAGGCCCTCGCCGAGTTCGTCCAGCGCGGCTGGCTCCGCCTCGAGGCCCGCGCCGTGGTCATCCTGGACATGCAGCGCCTCCGCCAGCGCTCCCGCTAGGACACACGAAAAAGGCCGCCCCGAGGGGCGGCCTTTTTCGTGCCCGGAAACAATACCGGCCGAGTCCCAGGCTTCGACAGGCTCAACCGCCTGGCGTCAGCGTTCGCGCTGGTGGTCCCCTGCCACGGTCTTGGCGGCCTCGACCTCAAGCATCAGCTTGCCGTCTTCCTCCACCAGGACCGGCTGGTACACGTGGGGTTTGCGCTTGTAGCTCAGGTAGGCGATGCAGCCGTTGGCGGCCGCCATCTTTTCGATCATGATCTCCGAGCCGGGGACCAGCAGCTCGCCCAAGGGCCGGCCCACGGTGTTCTCCTGGCCGGCGTCGTCGCCGAGTGCGGTGGTATTCCTTTCCTGCACCACCTGGGCCGCGTTGACCCACCTGCCCCAGACGCCCTTGCCCTCAAGCAGCGAGGGTTCCTGGCCCAACGGGACGGTGGCGGCAAAGTAGCGGGTATCGAACCGGCGGTGCGCAAAATCCGGGCTGCGCCAGTTGACCAGCGATTTGAGCAGGTCCGTACGCAGCGAGAGGCCACGCTTGCCCAGGACCTGGGCCAGCGTCTTCTCCTGGTCCGCGACCGCGATGCGGGCACGCATCCACTCGGACGAGGATGTGGCCTCCACGGTGTTGGACATGTCCGGACCGGCCAGCAGGATGCCGGTCTCCTCGAAGAGTTCCCGGATGGCGCCCACCACGTGGCGCCGCGCCAGCCCGACGTCGGCCGTTCCCATCTGCTCGGCCCAATGCTGCGGCGAGGGGCCAAGCCAGCCCATGGCGTCGTCGTCGGCCGGGTCCAGGGAACCGCCGGGGAAGGCGAGGACGCCCAGCGGCGAGGAGCCGGGCCGGTAACCCAGCCAGGTCTCCAGGCCGGTGGGGGAATCACGCAGGAGGACCACGGAAGAGGCGTAGCGCGCGGCCCGGGGAGTCCGTTCGCCGTGTTCGAGCCAGCTTTGAGCCGCCCCTTCAAGGTCCTGGGGAAGTGCAAAAAGGCGTCGTGCGAGGTGAGGCAAGGGAAGTGACCGGTCCTAGCTGAATTCGGCGATCAGTTCGACTTCAACGGGAGAGTCGAGCGGAAGAACGGCAACGCCGACGGCGGAACGTGCGTGCTGCCCGGCGTCGCCAAGGACACGGCCCAGCAGCTCAGAGGCGCCGTTGATAACGGCGGGCTGGCCCGTGAACGACGGGTCGGAGGAGACGAATCCGACCACCTTAACGATGCGGGTGATGCGGTCCAGGTCGCCGATGACGCTCTTGACCGCGGCCAGGGCGTTCACGGCACATACGGCGGCATACTTCTGGGCGTCTTCGGGGGACACCGTGGGCTCGTCGGCGAACCCTTCGGTGCCGGCGGACACCTTGCCGGCAGCTTCGAGCTTGCCGTTAATGAACGGCAGCTGGCCGGAGGTGTACACGTGGTTGCCGGAGACGATGGCGGGGACGTAGGACGCCACGGGAGCGGCGACCTCCGGGAGCGTGATGCCAAGTTCCGCGAGGCGCTGCTCGACGGCGGATGCCGGCGCCGTTGCGGCGCCGGAACCGGCTTCTGCGGGGGTGCTCATGCTACTGCTTCTCCCTCTTGAGGTAGGCGACAAGCCCGTTGCCGTCGGGTCCGGGAACCACTTGGACAAGCTCCCAGCCGTCCTCCCCCCACTGGTCCAGGATCTGCTTGGTGGCGTGAATAATGAGCGGAATCGTCGCGTACTCCCATTTGGTCATGAGAGAAAGCGTAGCCCTTGCCGGTAAAGTGGAAAACATGGCGACTCGCAACAACCCCTTATTCGACACTGCCACCACACTGGGTAAGATCCTTCTTTTCCTCGGTGTGAGCGCGATTTGCGGTGTCCTGGTGGCGGGCCTTCTGGTTCCCGCCGCTGCCGTCTCGGGCAGCGCGGCAAGCGGTTCCATCAACTTCTTCGACTCCCTCCCTGCGGAACTGAAGGTTGACCCGCCCAGCCAGACCACCCGCATCCTGGCCGCCGACGGCAGCGAGATCGCCAGCGTCTATACGGAGAACCGCACCAAGGTTCCGCTGGACCAGATTTCGCCGAACATGAAGAACGCCATCATTGCCGTGGAGGACAGCCGCTTCTACGAGCATGGCGGCGTGGACACCACCGGCATCCTTCGCGCGCTGGTCGCCACCGCCCGCGGCAACAAGCAGGGTGCGTCCACCATCACGCAGCAGTACGTCAACAACGTACTCAATGCAAACCTCGCCGCTGCCGGCGAAGAAGACCAGATCAAGCTCAACGGCGTCAACAAGGGCGTTGGCGACAAGCTCCGGGAAATGAAGCTCTCCATCGCCCTGGAGAAGGAGTTCACCAAGGACCAGATCCTTGAGGGCTACCTGAACATCGTGTTCTTCAACCGGGACGCATACGGCATCGAGGCCGCCTCCCGGTACTTCTTCAGCACCACCGCCAAGGACCTGACCCTCCCGCAGGCGGCACTCCTGGCGGGCCTGGTGAACAGCCCGTCCATGTTCGACCCCATCACCAATCCGGAGAAGTCCAAGCAGCGCCGGGACCTGGTGCTGGGCCTGATGAAGGACCAGGGCAAGATCACCGCGGACGAATACCAGGCAGCGGTGGCCACCCCGGTTGAACCGAAGGTCACCCAGCCCAAGCAAGGATGCGCCTACGCGGCCACCGCTCCGTACTTCTGCGACTACATCCTGCACCTGCTGGAGAACAACCCGGCCTACGGTGCAGACGTCAAGGACCGCCAGCGGCTCATCTACGGCGGCGGCCTGACCATCACCACCACCCTGGACCCCAAAGCCCAGGCCACCGCCCAGGAGCAGGCCGACGCCGCGGCCGGCGCCAACCCGGATAAATGGGGCGCGTCCATGGTCTCGGTACAGCCCGGCACCGGAAAGATCGTCTCCATGGCCCAGAACACCTCGTTTCTGGCCGGCGCGGGCGGCTTCAACTCGCAGTTGAATTTCAACGTGGACAAGTTGGACAAGGACGGGAACGACCTCAACGGCATCGGTGGGTTCCAGCCAGGTTCAACCATGAAGCCGTTCACCTTCGCGGAGTGGCTCAACGAGGGTAAAACCATGAATACCGTGGTCAACGCAGCCCAGCGCGTCTACCCGCTGAACTACCCCTGGAAGAACACCTGCGGCAAGGTCGCGGGTGCCTACAACACGGCGCAGAAGTCCCTGGGCGCAGCGGACGACCTCCAAAACGCCGAGCCGCAGTGGTACCGGCCGCTGACCGTCCTTGAGGGCCTTTACAACTCCATCAACACCGTGACCTTCGCGTCCGCGGCGCAGTTGGACTTCTGCGGCATCCAAAAGATCGTCGATGCCGTTGGACTGCACAGCGGCCTCCCGTCGGCGGACGGCACGGATCCGCACCCGAAGGTGGACATGATGACCTTGGGCAACCTGCTGGGTTCCACCCAGACGTCGCCGCTCACCATGGCCAGCGCCTTCGCGACGTTCGCGAACGACGGCAAGTACTGCGAACCCATTGCCATCACGTCGGTCACGGACGCCACCGGTAAACAGCTCCCGGCCCAGTCCAGCAGCTGCCGCGACGCCATCAAGCCCGAGGTTGCCCGCGGCGTGAACTACGCGTTGCAGGAAGTCATGAACAGGGGTTCGGGCTCGCTGATCCAGCCGCGTCTTTCCACCAAGACCAGCTTCCCGATCGGCGCCAAGACCGGTACCTCGAACAACAACGGCTCCACTTGGGTAGTTGGACACACCACCGGCCTGGCCACTGCCGCCTGGTTCGGCGACCCGTTGGGTGACCAGGGCCGTTCGGGCCAGAACATCACCGTCAACGGAAAGTTCTACCAGGGCATCGACGGTTACATGATCGCCGGCCCCATGTTCTCGAACTTCATGACCAAGATCGCTCCGGGCTACGGGACCAACCCGTTCCCGGCGCCGCCGAGCAACATGATCAACGGGACCACGCCCAATTCGGCTCCGGCTCAGAACGGCCAGCAGGCCACTCAAGCACCTGCAACCCAGGCGCCCGCCACCCAGGCCCCGGCCCCGGCGCCGAGCAACAACGGGAACGGCAACAATGGCAAGGGCAACGGCTAAGCGCGCATGAGCATCGACAGCCTGGCAAGCCGCGCCCGTTCAATCGGGCGCGGCTTTGCCGTTGCCGCAGGGGCCGGAACTGCGGCCGGGATGGCGGCCTTCGGCTACGGCTTGTGGGAGAAGAACCAGTTCGTCCTTCGCGAGGAAACCCTGGCCATCCTCCCGCCCGGACGCAACCCGTTCCGTATCCTGCACCTGAGCGACATCCACTTCGTGCCCGGCCAACAGAAGAAGGCCCAGTGGCTCGCCTCCTTGGCGGACCTGCAGCCCGACCTGGTGGTGAATACGGGCGACAACCTCAGCCATGTCAAGGCAGTGGATCCCCTCCTGGCCGCGCTTCGGCCCTTGCTGCAGTTTCCCGGCGTCTTCGTACCGGGCTCCAACGACTACTTCGCCCCCACATTCAAGAACCCCGCGTCCTACCTGTTGGGACCCTCCAAGGCCGCGCCGAAGCCCACCCCCCTGGATTGGCCCCGCCTTCGTTCCGGGTTCGGCATGGGTGGCTGGGTGGACCTGACCAACCGCCACCAGTCGCTGATCCTGAACGGCATGCGCTTCGACTTCTCCGGCGTGGATGACCCGCACCTGAACCGCGAGCGCTACGCCGGCTGGCCGCGCGGCACGGTCAACCAGGACGCCAACGACCATCTCAAGGTGGCGGTCATCCATGCCCCGTACCAGCGGGTACTGGACCACTTCACGGAAAGCGGCGCCGACCTCCTGCTCGCCGGCCATACGCATGGCGGCCAGCTCTGCATCCCCGGGTATGGTGCCGTCGTCGCCAACTGCGACCTCCCCACGTGGCGCGCAAAGGGCCTCAACGACTGGACCAGCAACGGGCGTACGACGCCGGTCAACGTCTCCGGTGGCATCGGCACCTCACGCTTCGCCCCGGTAAGGATCGCCTGCAAGCCTGAGGCAGTCCTGCTGACGCTGACCTCCCGCGGCTGACCCTCCCATTACGGACTGCAATAACTGGGCAAGCCTGGCGCCCCGGCGGCAACCCCTGTGAATCGTCTCACGCCATGGCATAGGGTAGTTGCTAGAGGAAACTACATTCGTTTTAGAGCTTGAGAAGCGGGCATGGCCAAGCAGACTCCATTTTTCAGATCAATCAGCCGTCTTTATCCGCACGTCCGGCCCATCATCCCCCGGCTTTTGCTGGGGCTTCTCTGTGCGCTGGCGGCAAGTATCGTTGCCCTGACCATCCCCCAGGTGCTGCGTGTCCTGGTCAACACGGCGCTGCAGCCGGGGGCCAGTGCGGACGGGGTGTGGATTTCCGCAGGTGTCATCCTGGTGCTGGGCGTCGCCGAAGCCGGCCTGGTGGCGCTCCGCCGGCAGTTCGTCATCAACCCTGCCACGACGGTGGAAACCAGGATGCGGGTCTCGCTCTACGACCACCTGCAGGAACTGACCGTCTCCTTCCACGACCGCTGGGGTTCCGGCCAGCTGCTGTCCAGGGCCATGACAGACCTGAACTTCCTGCGCCGGTGGATGGCCTTCGGCGCCATCATGCTGGTGGTCACCACCCTCACGGTGATTATCGGGATCGTGGCCATGTTCGCCATGAGCTGGCAGCTGGCGCTGATCTTCCTCGCCGCCGCCGTACCCATCACCATCAACAGCTTCCGGTTCCGCACCCGGTTCAGCAAGGTGGCCCGGCGCAGCCAGGACCAGGCCGGCGACCTCGCCACCACGGTGGAGGAATCGGTCCACGGCATCCGCGTGCTCAAGGCGTTTGGCCGCAGCCGGGAAGCCCTCGAGAACTTCAACGAACAAGCCGAGGAACTGCGCCAGACCGAAATCGAGAAGGCCCGCCACCAGGCCACCTTCACCATGGTGGTCACCCTGCTCCCCGAACTCGCGCTCGGAACCGGCCTGGTGGTGGGCGTTATGTTGTGTGCCGGCGGCCAGCTGAGCATCGGCTCCCTGGTGGCGTTCTTCGCAACGGCCGCCGTCATCGCCTCGCCGGTGGAATTTTCCGGCATGCTGCTGGCCATGGCACTCACGGCGAAGACCGCCGTCGACCGCCACTACGAGGTGATGGATACGCAGAACACCATCACCAGCCCCGCCGAGCCGCGCCGCCCGGACGAACTCGCGGGCGCACTGCGCTTCGACAACGCAACCTTCGCCTTCGAGGACGCCCCGGACAAGCCGATCCTCAAGGACATCAACCTCGAGGTGCGGCCCGGCGAAACCATGGCTTTGGTGGGCATCACCGGCAGCGGCAAGAGCGCGCTCATCCAGCTGGTCCCCCGTCTCTACGACGTCACGGCCGGCGCCATCAGCATCGATGGAGTGGACATCCGCGACTTTGACGTCGAGGAACTGCGCAGGATTGTCGGGGTGGCCTTCGAGGACACCACGCTGTTCTCCAGTTCCGTCCGGGACAACGTCCTCCTTGGCGCGCCGGTGCGTTCCGAGGAGATCCTGGAGGAGGCCTTGGACGTGGCGCAGGCGCATTTCTCCTATTCCCTGCCGCAGGGCGTGGACACGCTGATCGGCGAGGAAGGGCTTAGCCTGTCCGGCGGCCAGCGCCAGCGCATTGCCCTGGCACGTGCCATCGCCGCCCGTCCCCGTGTCCTGGTCCTGGATGATCCCCTCTCGGCTCTGGACGTCCACACCGAAGAACTCGTGGAGGCCCGCCTCCGCGAGGTGCTCAAGGACACCACCACCCTGATCGTGGCGCACCGGCCGTCCACCGTGGCGCTGGCCGACCGGGTGGCGCTGCTGGAAGACGGCCGTATCACCGCCGTGGGCACTCACACGGAACTGCTGGCCGGCAACCAGCATTACCGGTACGTCATCGCCAGCCTGGAGCGTGAACCGCGCGACCTTGACTCCGAACTGTCCGCCCTTGAGGACCAGGCAGAGGAAGTGACCCGATGAGCACGGCAACATTCGGCACCGCCAACGAGGACAACGCCCACCTCAGCAAGAGCGACAGCAAGGCGGTCCGGCGCCGGTCGATCGCCCTGCTCGGGTCCCTGATCCGGCCGGTACGGGTGCGCTTCTGGCTGACCATCGCCATGGTGGTCCTTTCCCAGGCAGCCCGGGTGGCCGGCCCGGCACTGATCGCTTTCGGCATCGACCACGCCCTCCCGGCCCTCCGGTCAGGTGACAACCTCCCGCTGGTGTTCACCGGCGTCGCCTACCTGCTGGCGGCCATCGCGACGGCGGGCCTCACCGCCCTGTACGTCACCTCCACGGCACGGCTCAGCCAGGCAATGCTGCTGGACCTGCGCGTCCGGGTCTTCCGGCACACCCAGCGGCTCAGCCTGGAATTCCATGAACGGTACACGTCCGGCCGGATCATTGCCCGCCAGACGTCGGACCTGGAGGCGTTACGCGAACTCCTCGATTCCGGCGTCAGCTCGCTGGCTTCCGGGATGCTCTTCATGGCGTTCACCGCCGCCACGATCTTCGCCCTGGACTGGCGCAGCGGCCTGCTGGTGCTGGCCGCCGGGGTGCCCATGTTCTTCCTGGCCCGCTGGTACCAGAAGCATTCCCAAATCGCCTTCCGGGAATCACGGGTGGTTTCCGCCCGGCTGATCGTGCACTTCGTCGAAACCATGACCGGAATCCGCGCTGTCAAGGCCTTCCGCAAGGAAAAGGAAAACTCCGAAACCTACGGCAACCTCGCCGAGGACTACCGCCTGGTCACGGTCCGGTCCATCAACCTGAACGGCATCTTCCAGCCCGGGCTGGTGCTGATCGGCAACGTCTGCGTGGCAGTGGTGCTGCTGTTCGGCGGCTTCCGGGTGCTGGGCGGCGACCTGGCCGTCGGCGTCCTCCTGGCCCTCATCCTCTCCACCAAGCGGTTCTTCCAGCCCGTGGACCAGATGGCCATGTTCTACAACTCGTTCCAGAGCGCGCAGGCAGCCCTCGAAAAGGTGTCCGGGCTCCTCGAGGAAGTACCCACGGTCCGGCCGCCGAAGAACCCTGTCCCGCTTCCCGACGCCACCGGGCGCATCGACTTCAAGGACGTCGAGTTCCGCTACGGCGACGGACCGGTGGTGGTGCCCCGCCTGAACCTGCATATCCCGGCCGGGCAAACGGTCGCCCTGGTGGGACAGACCGGCGCCGGCAAGTCCACCCTGGCCAAACTCATCGCCCGGTTCTACGACGTCAGCTCGGGACACCTGACCCTGGACGGCGTGGACCTCCGCGACCTTGCCACCACCGACCTCCGCCGGAACATCGTCATGGTCACCCAGGAAGCCTTCCTGTTCAGCGGTTCGGTGGCGGACAACATCGCACTGGGCCGGCCGGAAGCGACACGTGCCGAGATTGAGGAAGCTGCCAAGGCCGTTGGGGCGCACGACTTCATCCTGGAACTCCCCGAGGGCTACGACACCGACGTCAACAAGCGCGGCGGCAGGGTCTCCTCCGGGCAGCGGCAGTTGATCAGCTTCGCCAGGGCCTTCCTGGCGCGGCCGGCAGTACTGATCCTGGATGAGGCCACCTCCTCCCTGGACATCCCCTCTGAAAGGCTTGTGCAGGCCGGGCTGGCCCGCCTGCTCGCCGGGACGGAGGCGGCGCGCAGGACGGCACTGATCATCGCGCACCGGCTGTCCACCGTCGAGACAGCTGACAGGGTACTGGTGGTGCACGACGGCCGGATCGTGGAGGACGGCACCCCGGAGGATCTGATCGGCGGCGGCGGCCGCTTCGCGGACCTGCACGGGGCTTGGAAGGATTCCTTGGTCTAGGCCGCCGCCCAGGCCCACCGGCGGCCGGATTTCGCATCGGGCCCCGCCATCGGCTATCCTTGTAAAGTTGCTTTTGCAGCGGATCGGGATGTAGCGCAGCTTGGTAGCGCGCTTCGTTCGGGACGAAGAGGTCGCAGGTTCAAATCCTGTCATCCCGACCATAACGGAAAGAGGGTCTCCACCGGAGGCCCTCTTTTTGCGTCTCTATTTGGTGACGCCCCGCCGGACACTCCCGCCGCCTTAACGCCACCACCCGGTTAAAAGGAATGGCCCCGGAGCTGTTGCTCCGGGGCCATCCTCGCCTCCTGGGTGAGGAAGCTGTTTATGCGGGATCAGGCCAGTTGCCCACGTACGTGGTGTAGGTAGTGCTGGTGGCCTTATCCTTCTTCACCTTTGCGGAGGCGGGGTCAGGCCAGTTGCCTACTGCTACAGACGTACTCGAATTATCGGCGACGGAGCCTGAGGCCAGGACAGCCGGAGCTGCCGCGGAAAAAGCCAGGGCCCCGGCCAGGACGGCCGCGGTTGCGATCTTCTTCAACATATAAGTTCCTCAATACGAGTCGGATTCGTTACAAAGCCAGCACTGTCCTTGTTGACACACATTGTAAAATATTTTCCACAGGGGCTGTCAAGCATCCGTCAGCCCCACTTGTCCAAAAGAGGAGGATACGCGTGGGCAACGGGTTCGGAGAAAAGCTCCGCGCGGAGCGCCTTGAGCGTGGACTGACGCAGGCCGAACTGGGCAAGGACCTGTACTCACCCAGCTACATCTCGCTGCTTGAAACGGGCCGCCGCGAACCGACGGCGGAAGTCATCGAGGAACTGGCGCGCCGGTTGGAGCTGGCACCGAAAGCCCTGGAGGCATGGAGCCAGCCCATTTCCGTCAGCGACGCCGAGTATGTACTCGCCGGCCTCTACGCCCGGCAGGCGTGGGACCTGCGCGACTATCCCTTGGCGGCAAGCCACGCGGCCTCGGCCGCAAAGATCGCCCTGGAGGGGCGGAACACCAGTGCGTGGTGGAACATGACGTACATGCAGGCCGAGTGCCTGATCAAGCAGGGCAACTGGCGCGAAGCCCAAAAGATCATGGAGCACCTGCTGGAACATCCCATGGCCAGGGAATCGGCAGGACTTGCCGTCCGGGCACACCAGATGCTGGCCGGCATCTACCAGGGCCAAGGCCAGCTGAGCCTCGCCGTGGACCAGGGAATCCAGGCCGTGGACCTGTGCAAGCAGCTCCCCAAGGGATCAACCCTCATCATCAATGCCCACCACGCCCTCATCGGGGCACTGGCCGAGAGCGGACGGCTCGATGAAGCCTGGGGGTATTGCCAGGCCATGATCGAGCACGTGGACGAACTGTCCATGAGCCAGCTCGCCGGCGAGGTGGCCTGGGTGGTGGGTAACGTCGCCTTCATGCGGCACGACTACGCCGAGGGCGTGAAGCACCACGAGCGTGCGGCGCGCCTGCTCTCCCCCGCCAATGACATCGGGCTGTGGGCCCGGTTCAACAAGGCGTCCGCGGCGGTCCGCCTCTCCTCCGGCATCGTTGAGCCGGAAACGCTGTCTGCGATCGAACGTGCTGAACTGGCGCTGTCAATCGTGGGAGGCAACAAGTCAGACCAGCTGGAGGTAGCGTTCATTCGCGCCCGCTGGCTGTACCTCACCGGGGACATTGTGGCCGCCGTCGAGAAACTCCGCGAAATCCACGCCGAGCGCGCCAGCCTCGCCAAGCACACGGCTGGTGAGGTCTCGCTCCTCCTGGGCAAGTCGCTCAAGGCTGCCGGTGACACCGAGGAAGCCCTGGTGCACCTGGAGGAAGCCCAGAAGGCCTTTGCCGCGGCAGGCGCCCAGGACAGGGTCCAGCAGGCCTTGGACGCGATCCTTGAAATCAAGCTGGCCCAGAGGCGCGCGGCCGCGGCCGCGAAAGCCAGCTGAAGCAAGCCAGGTGAACCCGCCGTGGCGGGTCCACCTGGCGTGGCCGGGTCTCAGGCGAATGTCTTTCCGGTGATCTTCTCGTACGCTTCGACATACCGGCTGCGGGTGCGTTCCACCACGTCGGCAGGCAGCGCCGGCGGCGGGGTGTCGGATGACCGGTCCCAGCCGGAGGCGGCAGAAGTCAGCCAGTCCCGCACGTACTGTTTGTCGTAGGAAGGCTGGGCCTGTCCGGGTTTGTAGGTTGCAGCGTCCCAGAAACGGGAAGAATCGGGGGTCAGCACCTCATCGCCCAGGGTGATGGACCCGGACACGGCGTCGTAGCCGAATTCCACCTTGGTGTCCGCGAGGATGATGCCGCGTTCACGTGCGATCTTCTCCGCCGTGGTGTAGATCTTCAGGGTCAGCTCGCTCAGGCGGGCAGCGATGTCATCCCCCACGAGCGCCACCACGGCGTCGTAGGTGATGTTCTCGTCGTGCTCACCGATCAGTGCCTTGGCGGATGGGGTGAAGATGGCGTGCTCCAGCCGGGAGCCGTCCACCAGCCCCTCCGGGAGCGGGATATCGCACACTGTCCCGGAGGCCTTGTACTCCAGCAGTCCTGAACCCGTGAGGTAGCCGCGGGCAATGCACTCCACCGGGAACATGTCCAGCTTCTTGCAGATCATGGCCCGGCCTTCCACCTCCGCGGGCACGCCGTCTTCCACCGTGGACCCGAGCACATGGTGCTCGACGCCCAGCTGGTCGAACCACCAGAGGCTCAGCTGGGTAAGGATGCGGCCTTTGTCCGGGATCTCGCTGGAGAGCACATGGTCAAAGGCGCTGATGCGGTCGCTGGCCACCACCAGGACGCAATCCTGGCCCAGGCGTTGCACGATCGACTCGTCGGCGGGTTCGTAAAGGTCGCGGACCTTGCCGGAGTAGACGTGCGTCCACCCCTCCAGTTCCAGGGTGTCCGCGGCGTAGCCACGGTTCTCGGGAGTTCCACTCATGTCAGGCCTTCGCTTTCACTACGGGCAGCGATCCGGTGGCACCGTACGGCACCTTGATTTCCCCGCGGGCTGCCTTGCGGGCAATGTCGCTGCGGTACTGGGAGCCTTCAAGCTGGACCAGCTCAACGCCGTCGTAGGCCCTTTCCCGGGCCTCCACCAGGTCACTGCCCAGGGCGACGACGGCCAGGACGCGGCCGCCGGCGGAGACCACCTTGCCCTCGTCGTCCAGGGCGGTGCCGGCGTGGATGACGTGCACGCCGTCGAGGGCGTCCACTTTCTTGAGCCCGCGGATGCGGTCACCGGTGCGGGGCGTGTCAGGGTAGTTTTCCGAGGCCACGACGACAGCGACGGCGGCGTCCTTGGACCAGCGCAGCTCTTCCGCTTTGTCCAGTTCGCCCTTGGCGGCTGCCATGAGCAACGCCCCCAGGGGGGTCTTGAGCCGGGCGAGGACCGCTTGCGTCTCGGGGTCGCCGAAACGGACGTTGAATTCGATGACGCGGGTTCCGCGGGACGTGAGCGCGAGCCCGACAAAGAGCACGCCCACGAAGGGAGTGCCGCGGCGCGCCATCTCGTTCACGGTGGGCTGCGCCACCCGGTCAAGGACTTCCTGCACCAGGCCCTCGGGGGCCCACTCGAGCGGTGTGTAGGCGCCCATGCCGCCCGTGTTGGGGCCTTCGTCGTTGTCGAAGATGCGCTTGAAATCCTGGGCGGGTGAGAGTGCCACGGTGTTCTGCCCGTCGCAGAGGACAAAGAGGGAAACCTCGGGGCCGTCCAGGAACTCCTCGATCACCACGGATCCGCCGGCGTCGAAGCACGATTGGGCGTGGGCCAGGGCTTCGTCCCGGTTCCTGGTGACCACCACGCCCTTGCCGGCGGCCAGGCCGTCGTCCTTCACCACGTACGGAGCGCCGAAGGTGTCCAGCGCTGACGCTGCCTCTTCGGCGTTGGTGGCCACCATGGCCATGGCGGTGGGAACGCCTGCCTCCGCCATGACCTCCTTGGCGAACGCTTTCGATGCCTCCAGCTGGGCTGCTGCCTTGCTGGGCCCGAATACGGGAATGCCGGCGGCGCGGACGGCATCGGACACACCTGCGGCCAGCGGAGCTTCGGGGCCCACCACCACGAGGTCGACCGTGAGCCGGGCGGCCAGCTCGGCAACAGCCTGGGGATCGTTGCCGTTGATGTTGTAGGTGGGTACCAGCTTGCTGATACCGGCATTGCCGGGCGCCGCGTGGACTTCGGACACGTTGGGGTCGGCAAGCAGGGAGCGGACAATGGCGTGTTCGCGGCCTCCGGGGCCAATGACGAGTACCTTCACAGTCTCCAAGGGTACTTTGTGCACCCTTCCCGCTCCTAAGCTGTGACCTTGCCGGCCCTGCCGGTCAATCCGGACCACCCGCCGCTCCGAACCACCACCATGACAAAGCTTCGGAACCGCTTGACCGGCCCCTCCGCCCTGGCTGCCCTGGCAGGTGTGGTGGCAGCCGCCGTCGTACTTGCCGTTGCGGAGCTCCTCGGCGCATTTTTCACCGCCAGGGCAACACCGCTGTTCGCACTGGGGTCCACCTTCATTGACTTCACGCCGCCCCGGCTGAAGGACTTTGCGATTGCCACCTTCGGCACCAACGACAAGACTGCCCTGTTCGTGGGCATGGGGCTGACCATCGCGGTGCTCGCCTGCGTCCTGGGCATCGTGGCCTACCGGAAATGGGTCCTGGGCGTCCTGGGCGTCCTGTTCATGGGCGCGGTGATCGTTGCGTGTGTCGTGACTCGTGCAGGCGTCAGCGGAGTTGACGCCATCCCGTCCGTACTGGGCACGGTGGCCGGCCTGGTGGCCCTCCGCCTGCTGGTGGCACCGCTCTGGCGGCTGAAGGAAAGCAAGCCATGGCCCGAATCTCCGGCGGACCAGGCAGCCGACGCCGATGCCCGGCCGGGGAACGAAGGCGCCAGCCGTCGTCGTTTCTTCGCTGCGGCAGGGATCACCGCGGTGGCCGCCGGCATCGCCGCAACCGGCGGACGGTTGCTGGGCGCGGCGCGCAACAACGTGGCCAAGGCCCGCGAGGCGCTCACGCTGCCGGCGCCGGCCAAAGCCGCAGCAGCGGTTCCCGCCGGCGTGCAGTCGCCCGTCCCTGGCGTCACGCCATGGTTGACGGACAACGCCGACTTCTACCGGATCGACACTGCGCTGAGCGTTCCGGAAATCAACGTCAACGACTGGGAATTGCGCGTCCACGGCCTCGTGGAGCAGGAAGTCACCCTCACATTCCAGGACCTGCTGGATGCCAGCCTGATCGAATCACACGTCACCCTCACCTGCGTCTCCAACCCCGTGGGCGGCAACCTCGCCGGAAATGCCAAATGGCTGGGCCTGCCCATCCGCGACGTCCTGGCCCGGGCCAAGCCCAAGGACGGGGCGGACATGGTGCTGTCCACGTCCATCGACGGCTTCAGCGCCTCCACACCCCTGGAGGTCCTGCAGGACGGGCGTGACGCCATGCTGGCGATCGGCATGAACGGCGAGCCGCTGCCGCTGGAGCACGGCTACCCGGTGCGGATGGTGGTCCCGGGGCTCTACGGGTTCGTCTCCGCCACCAAATGGGTGGTGGACCTGGAGGTCACCCGGTTCGCGGACAACAAGGCCTACTGGACCGAGCGTGGCTGGTCCGAACGCGGCCCGATCAAGACCATGGCGCGCGTGGAGGTTCCCAAGTCGTTCGCCAAGGTTCCCGCCGGAAAGGTCGCCGTTGGCGGTACGGCCTGGGCCCAGACCCGGGGAATCACCAAGGTTGAGATCCAGATCGACAACGGCGAATGGACCGAGACGACCCTCTCCACGGAAGCCTCCACCATTACGTGGCGGCAGTGGTCTTACGAATGGGATGCCACGCCGGGCCCGCACTACATCAAGGTCCGCGCCACCGACGGTACCGGGCAGGTGCAGACGGACCAGCGCGCAGACCCCGTCCCTGACGGTGCGTCAGGCTGGCAGTCGGTGATGGTGACCGTCCAATAGCCACCTGCGACCGGCCCGCGGGTGGCCTGCCATCCGCGGACCGGCCCATAGACTGGCAGTATGCCGCACAATCCGCATGCCACCTTCACCGTTGACTCCGCCGTCGAACTGGCCGTCATTGAACGCAGCGGCTTCGTGGAGTCCCGGCACATCGGCTCCGCGGTGCTGGTCGCCGCCGACGGCTCGGTGGTCACCGAGCTCGGCGACATCAACACCCCCATCTATGCCCGGTCCACCCTCAAGCCCTTCCAGGCGCTGGCGTCCATGCAGTCGGGTGTACCTCTGCGGGGCGCCCAGGTGGCCATAGCGTGCGGCAGCCACACCGGTTCGCTGGACCACATGGATGTGGTGGCCGGCATGCTGAAGGCAGCGGGCGTACGGGAGGACCAGCTGCAGTGCCCCGAAGCATGGCCGGAGGACGAAACGGCCCGGAACTGGCTGGTCCGATCCGAAAAGGGCAAGTCGCGGCTGGCCTACAACTGTTCCGGCAAGCACGCGGCCTTCCTGTGGGCCTGCACCGAGAACGGCTGGGACACGCACAGCTACCTGGAACCCAACCACCCCCTGCAGCAGCGCGTACGCACCGTTATCGAGGAATACACCGGCGAGCGGATCGCGCACCTGGGCATCGACGGCTGCGGTGCCCCCGTGGCCGCGGTTTCGTTGAAAGGACTGGCGCTGGCGTACTCACAGCTGGCCAAGGCTCCCGGCGACAACAGCTTCAGCGCCAGGGCCGCGACGATCGCCACCTCCATGCTGGACTATCCCTGGGCCGTGCAAGGCCGGGGTGAAGCGAACACCCTGGTGATGGATGAGCTGGAAATCATCGCCAAGATCGGCGCCGAGGGCGTCCTGGCGATGGCCACGCCGCAAGGAGTCTCGGTGGCCGTCAAGATCCTCGACGGAAACGTGCGGGCGACCTCCCTGGTGGCCCTCACCCTGCTCGCCGCCGCCGGGGCCGTGGAGATTCCCGGAGTCGCCAGCGCCCTGGAAAAAGTGGTGGCTCCGGTACTCGGGGGCGGCCGGCCAGTGGGAAAAATCCGGTTGGGCCCCGCGGTATCCGCCCTCCTGGACTAGCACCAAACCCCCTGCCGACGCCAAAGGAAGATTGAAAGCATGGCCACAGCCCGCCGTCGTATTGATATCCACGAAGGCAAAGCAGCAGTGAAGGCGTGGCTGGAAGCCGCCCAGTCGCCGTCGGACGCTCCCCTGCCGCGCGCCGCCCTGGCGACGGCAGTGCGGTACTCCCTGGAGGAAGTGACCGCCCGGGCGCCGGGAAACTCCGTGGAGGTGCGCGTGCCGCCATTCGGCGTCACCCAGTGCGTGGAGGGCCCGCGGCACACCCGCGGCACCCCGCCGAACGTCATTGAGTGCGACGCCGCCACCTGGCTGGGGATGGTCACCGGCCAGGTGGCGTGGGCGGACGCAGTGGCTGCCGGCAAAGTGGCTGCCTCTGGCCTGCGCGCAGACCTATCGTCCCTGCTGCCCCTCTAGCCCGGGCTCGTCGCCCGCGTGCCTGCCCCGGGCGGTGGTGCGGGGCTCCGCTGCCTCCGCCGAGGAAATCCGGGCCGGGTGGGGGACCGAGTCCTGCAGTTTCGTGGACAACGCCGCCACCACGGCGAAGGCAAAAGCGGCCACGGCAATAAGGACCGACATCACCGCAACCGTGCCGTAGCCGGCGGTCCGAGGGTCCAGGAACGGATAGGGATACCAGCCCACGATGGGACCCCGAACCAGGCTGTAGACCAGGTACAGCAGGGGAAAAGCCAACCACACCAGGGACGTCCGGACCGGAATCCGCACCCGCGGGAGGTCAACCAGCCAGTCGATCACCATGACGGTGGGGACCGTGTAATGGAGCACCACATTGACCCACGGGATGGGGGTGTTGACGTCGATATCGCTCAACAGCAGGCTGTAGGTGATCCCGGTGATGGTCATGTACACGGTGGCCGCACCCCGGAGAAGTTCAAGCCACCGCGGGCTAGCCCCCTTCCAAGCGAACCAGCCGGCAATCCCCAGGGTCACGAAGGCGATGATGTTCGACTCGATGGTGAAGTAGCTGAAGTAGTTTCCGGCGCTGGCCCCCGGCACGTTCTGCATCAGGTGCAGCAGCTGGAACAGCACCGCGGCGAACCCCAGCAGCGCGAACCAGAAGCGGAAAAGTGCAAGTCCCCTGTTTGCGGTCATGTGCCGATCCTAGGCTCTGGGCGGCCGCCCGCCCCGGCGCGGCGACCCGGCGTGCCTGGCAGTACACCTGATATGTAGGTCTCGTTTGTCAAGAGCGTGAGGAAGCGGTCCTCGGGCTGGATTGCCTGGGACCGCTTCCTTTTTGTGCCCTGGGAAGAGGTGTTGGGTGTGGCCAGCGTGTCGTTGGCGACTGCGCGGTCAGACTGATATGCGCGGGTTGGTTACCGCAGGACGAAGTGTTCGGCTGGAGGTTACCGCTGGTCTAGCAATGACGGGCGTGGCCGTTGTTGGTTGCCCATAGGTGTATCGCGGATTTACTCCACGCGCTGCAAGGAACCACTTCCAACTGGGTTTCCCCGGGGGCTTTCTGTCTCTGATCAGTGCACGGACGCGATCGATCTTGGGGAGCGGGCTGCCGGAGGTGTGCTTGTGGCCAGGGACCAGCACCAGCCGGAGAGTTCGCGGGCGATGGCGACGTTGGCGATGACCGGGCGCTTGCGGCGTTCGAGGTAGCTGAGCCAGCGTTCGTGCAGGCGCCGATTGCCGGCATGGCCGCGGGTTCGTGCTTCGGAGGTGGCTTCCTCCCACCTGGACCGCATGAGCCGGGACGGGTTGTTATAGGGCCTGCGGTGGTGCCATGCGGCCTCCACAAGCAGGCGGCGCGCGTGGCTGTTGCCTGTCTTCGTGATGGACCCCTGGGACCGGGACTGCCCGGAGGAATGCTCAGTCGGGACCAGGCCGAGGTAAGCGCCGATCGTGGAACCAGTAAACCGGTCCCAGTCGCCGATCTCCACGGCCAGTCCAAACGCGGTCAGCGTCGAGACGCCGCGCAGGCACTGCAGTGATCTGACCACCGGGGTGTACTCGCTCGCATACGCCATCTCTGTGATCGCTTGATCGAGGCGGTCCCGGCGGTCTGAGATCTCATGCATCGCTTCCAGGGAGGACTCGTAGGTCAGCTGCCGGACCGGGTTCTCGAAGTGCTGGCGTGCCAGCCAGAGTTCATGAGTGCCAGTCCAGGCTTGCCCGCCGGAATAGACGATGCCTTGGCGCAACAGCAGTTTGGAAATCCGGTGCCGGGAACGCATCAGATCGCCACGGACGTCTTCCCGGGAACGGACCAGATCCCGTGCAGCTTCTTGGTCCGCCGATGGAATTCTTACCCCGGTGACCTCACCCAGCTTCAGGAGCCGGGCCAAATGCAGCGCGTCCTTTGCGTCAGTTTTTACCCGGTCCCCGGACGGGCGCTGGAGCTTCGATGGTGCCGCGACGACTGTGTCGATCCCGGAGGCCAGCAGGAACCGTGCCAGGCCAAAGCCCGTTGGTCCTGCCTCGTAAACGACTCTGACCGGCGACGGCAGGGAAAGAATCCAGGCGAGAATCTCACCACGATCCGGAGTCATGCGGTGCAAAATGACTTCGCCGGTCTGCGCGTCCAGGGCGCATGAAACAACAGTGCGGGCATGGACATCCAAGCCGACGCTTGTACGCTCGAACATAGCTGGAACCTCCAAATTTCAAATGTGGCTCTACCTGTTCGCCAAGTGTGGCAGGCAACCCACGACTTGCTTTGAAAAGGAGGTTCCAGCCCCCTGGGCCACATATTCCGGACCCTTCTGACAGAGGGCCATCAGCGCCGGAACTAGATCCGGAGCGTCCACCGATCCGCATCGGCGACGGGAATCGGCACAAAGCAGGACGCTCCGGAAACGGTCCGGCGACAATGGACCTCCAGAAGGGTCCAGAGGCTCGACAGGTGGTCCTCCCAAGCCGGCCACCTCCTACTACATATCGTCTAGCCACGGCCGATAAACGGCATTCCCGCCGCGGTGAGCACCACGGAACCGACGCTGGCCGATGCCGGCATGTTGGCCATCATCAACACGGCACGCGCCGCGTCTGCCACCGGAAACATCGGTTCCACCTTGCGGCTGCCGTCCGCCTGCAGCGCCCCGGAACCGACACCGATGGTGTCCATGATGTCCGTGGCGGTGTTGCCGATATCGATCTGCCCGCACGTGATGCCGTAACCGCGGCCGTCCAGGTCAATGCTCTTGGTCAGCCCGGTCATCGCGTGCTTGGTGACCGTGTAGGCGACGGTCCGCGGACGGGGCGAGTGGGCGGAGATGGACCCGTTGTTGATGATGCGGCCGCCTTGGGGCTCCTGGGCCTTCATCGTCCGGACCGCAGCGGCCGCGCACAGCATGGACCCGGTAAGGTTCACGGCCACCGTGGCGTTCCAGTCTTCGAGGGTGATGTCGTCAACGCCGGCCGACGGGCCGAACACCCCGGCGTTGTTGAACAGGACGTCCACGCGCCCCCACTGCTGGCGGACGGCCTCGAAAAGCCGCTCGACGTCGTCGGGCCGGGTGACGTCGCAGGGCATCACCAGGGCGTCCGGGCTGCCGTCCGCCGTTTCCAACAGCAGCGCCTCCCGCCGCCCGGCAAGTGCCACGCGGTAGCCGTCGGCCAGCATCTGCCGCGCCACCTCCCGGCCGATGCCGGACCCGGCTCCGGTGACGACGGCGACGCGGGCGGCGGGCTGTGGGGTGTTCATTCGGTTCTCCTGGCTCAAAGCTGCGCCGGAACGGCCGGCTGGTGCAGCGGCCAGCCTATGACGGTCTTTGGCCGCGGTGCAGCGAAGGTCCGCACTTTGGAGGTGGACAGGCGCATGCGCACCAACGATTCGGCGATGGTCACTGCCGAGGCCACACCGTCCACCACGGGGACGCCGGCCCGCTGCCGGATCTGCTCGTCCAGGCCTGCCATGCCGCCGCAGCCGAGCACAATCACTTCCGCTTTGTCCCGGGTAACGGCCAGCAGCGCCTCGTTGATAATGGCTTCCACGGCCCGTTCCGGTTCCACTTCAAGTTCCCGGACGGCCATGCCGCTGGCACGGACCGACGCGCACCTGGCATCCAGGCCGGCCAGCTTCAACCGGTCCTCAATTAGCGGAACCGTGCGGTCCAGGGTAGTGACCACCGAGTACTTGTGGCCGAGGAACATCGCTGTGCTTGCGGCGGCCTCCGTGATGTCGACCACCGGAACATCCAGCAGTTCCTGCAGCCCCTCCCGGCCGTGTTCCCCGTAGCCGGCCTGGATAACGGCGTCGAACGGCCCGGGGTAGGAGGTGACGGCGTCCATGACGGCGATGGCGGCAAGGTAGCTCTCGAAGTTTCCTTCGCAGGAGTCGGCGCCGAACCGCGGCGTGAGGCCAACGATTTCGGTGCCCGGGGAAGCCACGGCACGTGCGGAGGCCGCGATGGAGTCGGTCATTGAGTGGGTGGTGTTCACATTCGCGACGAGGATGCGCATGGGAAAGTTCCTTCGTGGGCAGGGTGGTGGCAGCCCTTGCCGGGTGCTGGGGTCAGTGGGTGCTGGATTCAGTGGGTGCTGGCGACGGCGATGGCCTCGCCGCCGTGGTCCACCAGCACTTGGTTGCGGTCGGCAATGAAGAAGTACAGCGCGGCGGCGATGCCTGCGGCGAAGAACCAGGCAAAGGGTGCCGCCGCGGCCAGGCCGGGAACGAAGGCGATCAGCAGGGCAAGGACGGCTGCCGGTACCATGGCGATGATCGCGCGGGGGTTGACGCCCTTCTTGTAGAAGTACGCGCCCTGCGGCGATGCCGTGTAGAGCTCCGGCACGTTGACCTTCCCTCGCCTGATCAGCCAGTAGTCAGCCATGACCACGCCGAACAGCGGGCCGAGCAACGCCCCGAGTCCGCCGAGGAAGTACACGATGACCAGCGGGTTGTTGTAGAGGTTCCAGGGCAGGATCACCAGGCCGATGCTGGCGGAGACCATTGCCGCCTTGCGGAAGTTCAGTTTCTTGGGGAACAGGTTGGTCAGGGCATAGACGGGGGCCACGAAGTTGGCCATGAGGTTCACTGCGATGGTCAGGATCAGCAGCGCAAGGCAGGCGAGGACCAGGAACAGCGTGTTGGGAATGGTCTGAACGATGTCGGACGGGCTCTTGATGATGGTCCCGTTGATCTTGAACTGTCCGCCGGCCATGACCACCACGATGGCGCCGAAGACCAGCATGTTGATGGGGATGCCCCAGAAGTTGCCCCGCACCACTGCTTTCTTCGAAACAGCTGACCGGGTGAAGTCGCAGAAGTTGAGGACGAAAGTGCCGTAGATGGAGACCCACAGCGCGCCGCCGGCGAAGATGGTGAGCCACATTTCCGGACCTTCCAGGGCCTTGTTGGAAGCCCAGGCGATGCTGCCTCCGGCTTCCACGAAAATCCAGACGGCCATTGCTGCCATGGTGGCCAGGATGACCGGACCGGCGAAAGCCTCGTACTTGCGGATCATTTCCATGCCGAAGCTGACGATCACCAGTTGGACCACCCAGAGCGTCACGAATGCCATCCACCCGAGCGTGGACAGGCCCAGGATCGAGTCCTTGTCCAGCTCTGCAAGTGAGGGGAACATGGCTGTGAGCATCACGCGGAAGACCACCGATGCGAGGTACGTCTGGATACCGAACCAGGCGACCGCAACGGCCCCGCGGAGGAGGCTGGCGATCTGTGCCCCGCGGATACCGAAGCTGATCCGGCTCATGACCGGAAAAGGCACACCGGTCTTGACGCCCATGAATCCTGACAGGGTAAGGAGCCCGAACAGCAGTACAGCCCCGATGCCCAGGGCAAGGAGGATCTGCCATCCACCCAGCCCAAGGGCGAAGAGTCCGATGGCGAATGCGTAGTTGCCCAGGCTGTGCACGTCGTTGGCCCAGAGGGTAAAGATGCTGTAGCTGGTCCAGCTGCGGCCGGCGCGCTTGGTCGGGGCAAGGTCAGTGTTGTACAGGGTGGGGCTGATGCTCGTGCCTGACGCCGCGCTGGCGGAATCGCAGAGGGCTTCGATAGTGCCAGACGGGTGGACAGTACCGGCTGACGACTTTGTCAGGTCCTTGTCCGCGTCCACGCCCGCCGATGGTGGGGTTCGCATGGGGGTCTCAATTCTTGGGCCGATTCCGAGTGGTGAGTCCGACCGGAGGTCGTTGCTGTTATTCCACATTGCGGAAGTGAGATATTGAATAGTGAAATAAGAGTATGACCCAGGTCACGGGCGGTCAAGCGTCGCAGCCACCGCACTACGGTCACAAATGGTCGGTTGCCGCCGATAGGCGACATCCAGGGCGAGGTGATGGCCGTCGCGTTGACCCGCCGGGCCTGCCTCAGTAATCTCATATTGCAATAATGTTTTCTCACAATACGAAAACATGCGCAGATGCGTTCAACGATGAAAAGAGGCTGCCGTGGCTGCAGGAGAAGATACCTCCCATATCCTCAGCGGGTTGACTAACCAGCTGCCTGATCGTGATCCGGAAGAGACTGCCGAGTGGGTTGAGTCCCTGGATGCGTTGATCAGGGAACAGGGCACTGAGCGTGCCCAATACATCATGCGGAGCCTGCTGCAGCGCGCGGGCGCGCAGAGCGTCGGGGTGCCGATGGTGACCACCACCGATTACGTGAACACCATCCCGGTGGACCAGGAAGCGGAGTTCCCGGGCAATGAGGAATTCGAGCGCCGGTACCGGGCGTACATGCGGTGGAACGCCGCGGTCATGGTGCACCGGGCGCAGCGGCCCGAGATCGGCGTCGGCGGGCATATCTCCACCTACGCCGGGGCCGCGACCCTGTACGAGGTCGGGTTCAACCACTTCTTCCGCGGCAAGGACCACCCCGGCGGCGGGGACCAGGTCTTCTTCCAGGGCCACGCCTCCCCCGGCATGTACGCCCGGGCGTTCATGGAAGGACGCCTCTCCGAGGAAGACCTCGACGGGTTCCGGCAGGAAAAGTCCCGCGCCGGCCACGCCCTGTCCTCCTACCCGCACCCGCGGCTGATGCCGGACTTCTGGGAATTCCCCACCGTGTCCATGGGCATCGGGCCGATGAACGCGATCTACCAGGCCCAGAACAACCGCTACCTGCACAACCGGGGCCTGAAAGACACCTCGGACCAGCAGGTCTGGGCGTTCCTGGGCGACGGGGAAATGGACGAGCCCGAGTCCCGCGGCCTGCTCCAGCTCGCCGCGAACGAGAACCTGGACAACCTGAACTTCGTGATCAACTGCAACCTCCAGCGCCTCGACGGCCCGGTCCGGGGCAACGGGAAGATCATGCAGGAACTCGAAGCGTTCTTCCGCGGCGCGGGCTGGAACGTCATCAAGGTCGTCTGGGGCCGGGAATGGGATGACCTGCTCACCCGCGACACCGACGGCTCGCTCGTGAAAATCATGAACGAAACCGTCGACGGCGACTACCAGACCTACAAAGCCGAATCCGGCGGCTTCGTCCGCGAACACTTCTTCGGCAAAACCCCGCAAACCAAAGACCTCGTCGCGGACCTCACCGACGACCAGATCTGGAACCTCAAACGCGGCGGACACGACTACCGCAAGGTCTACGCCGCCTACAAAGCCGCCACCGAATTCAAGGGCAAACCCACCGTCATCCTCGCCCACACCGTCAAAGGCTACGGACTCGGACCACACTTCGAGGGCCGCAACGCGACCCACCAGATGAAGAAACTGACGGTCGAGGACCTCAAGGACTTCAGGGATTACCTGCGCATTCCCATTTCGGATGAACAACTGGATGCCGACCCCTACCGCCCTCCCTACTTCCACCCTGGCCCCGATGCCCCGGAGATTGCCTACCTGATGGAGCGGCGCAGGGCGCTGGGAGGGTCCGTTCCGGAGCGCCGTTCCCGTCATGAGGCGGTTGAACTGCCTGAGCCGAAGTCCTACGAGGTTGCCATGCGCGGTTCGGGCAAGCAGCAGGCTGCCACCACCATGGCATTCGTGCGCCTGCTGAAGGATTTGCTCCGCGACAAGAAGTTCGGGGACCGGATTGTGCCCATCGTGCCGGATGAATCCCGGACGTTTGGGATGGACGCGTTCTTCCCGACCGCGAAGATCTACAACCCAGGCGGCCAGAACTACCTCTCCGTGGACCGCGACCTCGTCCTGGCCTACAAGGAATCCCCCGCCGGCCAGCTGATCCACCCCGGCATCAACGAAGCCGGCGCCGTGGCAGCCTTCACCGCCGCCGGAACCGCCTACGCCACCCACGGCGTGTCGCTGGTCCCGGTCTACGTGTTCTACTCCATGTTCGGCTTCCAGCGCACCGGCGACGCCTTCTGGGCCGCCGCGGACCAAATGACCCGCGGCTTCATCATCGGCGCCACCGCAGGACGGACCACCCTCACCGGCGAAGGCCTCCAACACGCCGACGGCCACTCCCCCCTGCTGGCCTCCACCAACCCCGCCGTCCTCACCTACGACCCCGCCTACGGCTACGAAATCGGACACATCATCCGCTCCGGCCTCGAACGCATGTACGGGCCGGACTCCACGGACAAAAACCTCATGTACTACCTCACCGTGTACAACGAACCCATCGTCCAACCCGCCGAACCCGAAAACCTCGACATCGAAGGCCTCATCAAGGGCATCTACCTGCTCAACCCAGCGAAGGCCGCAGGACTGAACGAAAACAGCCCCCGCACCCAGATCCTCGCCTCCGGCGTCTCCGTGCCCTGGGCCATCGACGCCCAACGCATCCTCGCCGACGACTGGAACGTCTCCGCCGACGTCTGGTCCGTCACCTCCTGGAACGAACTGCGCCGCGACGGCCTCGCCGCCGAAGAAGAAGCCTTCCTCAACCCCGGCCAACCCGCCCGCACCCCGTTCGTCACCCAGCAACTCGAGGGAGCCACCGGCCCCATCGTCGCCGTCACCGACTACATGAAAGCCGTCCCCGACCAGATCCGGCAATTCGTCCCCAACGAATTCGCCACCCTCGGCGCCGACGGCTTCGGCTTCTCCGACACCCGCGCAGCAGCCCGCCGCTACTTCAAAAACGACACCCACTCCATCGTGGTCAAAGCGCTGCAGATGCTCGCGGCACGTGGGGAGGTTGAGGAGGGCGCCCCGTCATACGCCATGGACCGGTACAAGCTCCTGGACGTCAACGCCGGCACTACCGGCGGGGCTGGCGGGGACGCCTAAGTCCACGTCGGCGGCAGTCGGGGCAGTTTCCGGGGGAAGCTGCCCCGACTGCTTTGGCGTTGGCTAGGGTGCAGCTATGGAGAACATTGAGGAATCCGGAGGGCCGGGCGTGGGGGTGACGGGGGTGTTGCTTGCCGCGGGGGCGGGCACCCGCCTGGGGCTGGGCCCAAAGGCCCTGCTTCCATACCGGGGGCGGCCCCTGGTGGAGGTGCTCGCCGGCAAGCTGCTGAAGGGCGGCTGCCGGGAGGTGGTAGTTGTCGTTGGCGCAGGAGCATCCGAGGTGCAGGCTGCCGCCGCCCTCGCTTGCTGCCGCGTGGTGGTCAATCCGGAATGGCAGTCCGGCATGGGCAGCTCGTTCTTGCTGGGTAACAACACCGCGGATCCTGAAGACCACCTGCTCATTGCCCTCGTGGACCAGCCAGGGCTGACCCCTGAGATCGTACGGCGGCTGTTGGCCGCCCACCGTCCGGGTCGGATCACGGCTGCAGCCTACCGCGGTCCTGAGTCCGACGGCGGCCAGCTCGGTGGCCTTCCGGACGCCGGCAGCCCGCTCGGCGGCTCGCCGGACACCCACAGCCCGGATGGCAGTGCCGGCCACGGCGGCAACGGAGGGCAGTCATTGGAACTGCGCCGCGGGCATCCACTGCTCATCGACGGGTCGCTGCGGGCCTCGGTGGCCGCAACGGTGACCGGTGACGCCGGCGCGCGCATCTTCCTCCGTATCCATCCGGAACTCGTAGATGAAGTGGATTGCAGTGACCAGTCCAGCGGCGAGGATATCGACACCCCGAACCAGCTCCGCCTTCTCCGGTAAACACCCAGGTACTCAGGAATGGGCGCTCAGGAACCCCTCCAAGGCATCCTCCCAAGGAGATCCGCGGTGGCGGACAATGTCTGCGGCACCCCCAAGGCATCCATGGGGCCACTTTGTGGGTTCCCAGTCCTGGTGTTCGCTGTGGTACTGGCGGCCGGCCGGTGAGGTCCAGCCCGGTGGTTCGGTTTTGCTGGCCGGGGTGGGTTTCCAGCCGGTGGTGTGCCGGAGGCGGTGGTGTTTCGGGCAGGGCTGTCCCAGGTTGCTGATTCCGGTGGTCCCGCCGTTGGCCCAGGCCAGGATGTGATCGGCCTCCGTGTCCAGTGAGGAGTTGCTGCACCCCGGGAACGGGCATTTACCATCCCGGAGCCGGAGCCAGTTCCGCATCGCCTTGCCCACCCGGTAACTCTTCCGGCCAATCTCCAACGGTGCCCCGTCCCGCGGATCCACGAGCACCCGGTAAAACGAGCCCGCCCCCTCAGCGACCAACCGGCGCGCCATCGAAGCCGGAATCGGCCCATACCCATCCAGCACCGCCGCCTCATCCGTCAACCCCAGCAACGAAAACACCGGCACCGTCACCAACACCTGCGCCCGGACCCAAGATGACAAACCAGCCCCAGACCCGACCCGGTTCAAGGCAGCAAACCCGTTCCCGCCGCCGCCCCCGGTCCCGGCATCGAACTCCCCGCCCACGCCCTCAGCACCGCCCCCGGTACCGCCTCCTGTGGCGCCGCCGGGAGCGAGCCTGTTGCTCAGGATCGCTGCGGCAAACACATCGGCCCGGAGCTGGGTGAGGGTCCTGGCCTCGCCGGGTCCCTGCACGCCCCGGGCAACAGCGGTCAGCCGGTTCCACCCCGCTGCTGCCTGGTCCGCGGGCAGATACGCACCCAGCCAGGCCATCCCGTCCCGGTCCGGCCGGAACTCCACCCGCCGGTCCACCACCCCCTTGGCGTGACGTTTCTCGATGCTCCCGGCATGGCGGCGTTCCCGCCAAACCCTGGCCTTGGCCCGGAACCGGTGCGCCGGCAACTCCCCCACCGCACACCCCCGCACCGGATCCGGTGCATCAGGGTCCAGGAAATGGGCCTCCAACCCCGCCGCCCCCGCAGCATCAAGCCCGGCCGTTTCATCGGCCATCACCGTGGCGTGCTGCCAGGAGATCACCCCCGCCTGCAACGCCGACAAGGTCAACGGCAACCCCTTGACCACAGCCTGCGAGGTGGCAAGGAACGCCGCAGCCGCCCGCGGACCAAGCGCCAGCACACACCCAACCTCCGCCGCGACCGCCATCTCCTGCGCCACCACCGGCACCCCCGGCCCCGCCACAACACCCGCAGCATCCGCAAACGCCACCGCAGCCCGCGCCCTCAAACCAGCGACCCGGGCCTCCACCTCACGGACACCGACCAGAACATCAAGGCAACCATCCGCCAACCCAGCCAACGGATCAGCAACCGAAAACGGCTCGGCTCCCGCTCCGTCCACCTCGGCAACCAACACCGCAAGGGCAGCACGAATATCCGCCAACGCCCCCACCACCGCCGCTTTCCCCATAAACCCATCATCACAAGGGGGTACGACATTTAAGGTCCGAGATTTAGGGGCCGGCCACGACAACCGGTCACCCAAAGAAGGCAGATTAAGTTTCGACAAACCAAACCACCGGCTCCCGGTTTCGGCAAGCTCAACCACCGGTGCCCTCAACCACCAGCGGCGAGCAGTTCCTCCAGCCCTTGTTTGAAGCCCGAGCGGCCGCCGTGGGCCGGATGTCTGATCTTGGGCGCAGCCACCCCGCTGCGTTGCAGGCTGTGCTGGGCCACGTTGCCCACCGCAACGATGGAGCTGATCCCAAACAATCCGGCCAGTTCCTGCCAGAAGGGCGTGCCGAGTTTGGTTTCGGACGGCTTGGGCGTGCGGTTGGAGCACGGCTTTCCGGGTTGGTGCGGGTGCCAGGGGAAGGCACTCCACAGCAGTGGGAGGAAATCTACTTCTTCCAGGACCTGCCACAGCACCGTTGCCGTTGGCTCGGCAGCTACCCCAGCAGCTTCGGGCGGCACAACGTACCCCTTGCCCGGGCCAAAGAGCCCAAAGCTGTTAGGCGGCCCTTCCAGGATGGTCCGGTTGGTAAACGGCACGCCGGTAATGCGCATGCCCCTGAAACCCGGCGCCTCCCCCAGCAACAGCACGCCGGGCTGCCGGTCCCGCATTTCCTGCAGGTAAATCTCCAGGTTCCGGCGGCGCAGCGCATTCTCCTGCACCGCGTCGGAGAAGAAGTTGGTGCAGGCCGGTCCGGTTTCCGCGGCTGCCAGCCGCGCCACGAACTCCTTGATGCCGCTGCCGGAACGCACGCCGATACCTGCGGACAGGTATTACCAGCGGGGGTGGATGGCCTCGCGGAAGTAGTGGTCGTAGATCCAGCGGACCCCGTCGTCGAACTCCTTGCCAACACTTACACCGGCAGCGGCGGCGTTGCCCTGGGCCTGCTCCACGTTGCGCGCGCCGGGAATGACGGAGCTGACGCCGTCCTGCGCCGCAATCCAGGCGATGGCGGCCTGTGCCGTGGTGGCCCCGGCGGGCACCAGTTGCTCGAACTCCGCCACGGCCTTCAGTCCCAGCTCAAAGTCGACGCCGGAGAAGGTCTCTCCCACGTCGAACGCTTCGCCGTGGCGGTTGTAGTTCCGGTGGTCGTTCTCCGCGAAGGTGGTGTCCTTCGAGTACTTTCCGGACAGCAGCCCGGAAGCGAGCGGCACCCGGGCGATGATGCCCACGCCGGCAGCCTTGGCCGCGGGGAGGACTTCATCCAGCGGCTTGAGCCGGAAGGCGTTCAGGATGATCTGTACCGATGCGGTTCCTTCGTGGCGGATCGCTTCCAGGGCCTCGTCCGTTCGTTCCACGCTGACACCGTAGTTGCGGATGGCGCCTTCGGCGACCAGCGTGTCCAGCGCGTCATACACCTCGTTGTTGCTGTAGACGGCACTTGGCGGGCAGTGCAGCTGGACCAGGTCGAGGGTTTCGGTGCCCAGGTTCTTCCGTGAGCGGTCCACCCACTGGCGGAATTTGGCCAGTGAATAGTTTTCCGGCCGCTGCTCCATCCGGCGGCCCATCTTGGTGGCAACGGTGACGCCGTGCCCCGGGTTGTCCGCGAGGAACTTCCCGATGGCCTGCTCGCTCTTTCCGTCGCCATAGACATCGGCCGTGTCAAAGAAGGTGACGCCTGCCTCCACGGAGGCGGCGAGGATGGCCTGGGCCTGTGCCGGGTCCACGGTGCCCCAGTCCGCGCCGAGCTGCCAGGTGCCCAGCCCCACGATGGAGACGTTCCGTCCGGTCTTACCTAAAATCCGCTGTTCCATCCCCTGACTATATGGGTTTGGCGTAAAGCTGGGTGAATCCTCCGAAGGAATTTAGCTGCCCGGCACCGGTACGCCGCCCAAAGACCCGGGGTGCCCCAGGGCGCCCGTCCGCCGCCGGGCGAAGGTCCTGGACCGTTCGCTGGAGAGTGCGAGGATCAGCAGGATGTCCAGCGACAAGCTGACCAGCGTGGTGCCCAGCGTGATGGGCGGTCCGCCCGAGGCAGTGGTGGCGAATTGGGTGATGATGGAAAGGCTCCCCAGTGTCATGGCAGTTACCCGGGCGCGGTTTCCGCCCCGGGAGATGAACCATGCAAGGAGGAACTCAGCGAGGGCGAAGACCCCCATGACGATGGCCCCGGGAAGCAGTGCCCCGGACACGTCCAGGTCGCCGGCGGAACCGCCCAGGAGCGGAGGCGCCAGGGCCTCGTCGGATGCGGCGGCCAGGAGCAGGAAAGCCAGGAAGAGGGCGGCGAATCCCCTGCATGTGACCAGGACTGCCCCGAAGAGAGTGGGCAGTGGCCGCCGCTCCTTCGCAGCCTGCGCCCGGCCCGGTCCAGGATCAGCCGCCGGTATCCGGGTGAGGTCCACAATGGGCAGGTCGCCATCGGTCATGATGTTGTCCCCTCCCCCGTTCCTGGAGTGGTAGCCGGTGGAGAAGTCCTTGATGATCGTCACGGCCGCTTCCGGCGCAGCCGCTTGGATGGACCCCACCAGGTAGTCCCGTTCCTCGTCGATGCCTGGGGCGATTTTGTGCGTTACCTGCAGCGTGAACAGGGAAAGTCCCACGGCCCTGTCGTAGGTCCCGGCGGCGAGCCAGTCCACCGGGATGCCCCCGGGAAGCAGCCAGCCCGGGGGTACCTTCCAAAAGCGGATGTGGTGGCGTTTGCCTGGGTTGCCGTCCACCTCCTGCTGGTAGGCGAAATCCTGCTGGCGGCCAAAAAGGAACAGTGGACTCACCGGCGCCTCGTCGTAGCTGCGCCTGGTCAGCGTGGAAGTGATGATGCGGCGGCTTGAGGCGAAGGTCACCGGATCGGCGAGGGTCCATCGGGCCTGCCGCATGGCTGCATGGATTTGGGCCTCCCGGCCAAGCAGGGCCACGTTGACCGGGTCCCCAAGCAATCCGTCGCTGGTGCGCGAACGGCCAATGAAGTAGTCAGGCAGGTAGATCCTGGTGAGGATGCGGTGCAGGCGGGGAAGCACCAGGTAGGCAAGCGCTGCCCAGAAGACCACCAGGACCCAGATGTGCGGCCATTCCAGGCTCGACTGCAGGAGCAGCACGGCAAACCAGATCGAGCTGAGGCCGCTGAACGTAAAGAACAGCCGGTCGACCACGGTGTCCGCCGCGGCCGTGGCGGCGGGCGCGGGGCCCGGCATGCCTCCGTCCCGGCCCGCGTCCATGGCTGTCTCGCCCGTCATGGCCACAGGCTACACCTGGATTACCGCACCGCACCCGCCTCAGCCGGAACGAGGCCTGCTTCCTTCAGCCCCAGGTAGATCCGGTCCCGGGCGATGGGAAGCTGCGCGAAGCGGACTCCGGTGGCGTTCCTGATGGCGTTGGCGAGCGCCGGGGCCACGGGGTTGAAGGGACTCTCGCTCATCGATTTGGCGCCGAGCGGGCCCAGCGTGTCATTGGTGTCCGCGAAGTACACCTCGCTGCGCGGCACGTCCGCAAAGGTCGGGATGTGGTACTGACGCAGGATGTCGGTGGTGACCTTGCCGTCGTCGTTCACCACCACTTCCTCGTAGAGCGTGGCACCAATGGCCTGGGCGATCCCGCCTTCGATCTGTCCACGGCACTGTCGCGGGTTGACCACCACGCCGGCGTCGGCCGCCTGGACGCTCTGCAGGATTTTCAGCTCGCCGGTGCCGCGGTTCACCGCCACCCGGAACCCGTGCACGTTGAAGGCAACCGAACGCGGCGTGCCGCCCCAGCGTCCTTCGGCGGCGAGGTCGACGCCGGCTTCCTCGGCGGCCTGCGCCAGCTCAGCAAGTGCCACGCGGGTTCCGTCGACCACCACGGCGTCGCCGTCGAGGACGCACGCGGAGGCCTGCGTTTGGCGGATGCCGGCCGCGAACGCCCGGATCCGGACGGCCAGCTCTTCGGCAGCTTCAAGGGTGGCCTTGCCGGCCACCACGGTTCCGGCCGAACCGAACGCGCCCGTGTCGTGCTCCACCAGGTCCGTGTCCGATTGCCGCACCGCCACCCTGGATGCCTCCGTGGACAACGCCGTGGCGGCAAGCTGGGCATGCACCGTGGTGGTCCCGTTTCCGAACTCGGCGGTCCCGACGTCGGCCTGGTACGTTCCGTCCGGCAGGAGCCGGAGCCGGGCATGGGCAAAGTGGCCACGCGGCGGGACGGTATCGATCATGGAGAGCGCCGCGCCGTCGCCCACCATCCAGTCCGGCCCGAGGTCCTCAAGCCCAGCCTGCCGGTAGCGTTCGCTGCCCCGGTCCAGGGCGTCCCGGACCAAGTCCAGGCACTGGTCCAAACCGTAGCTTCCGTAGAGGACGTCCTCCTCCGGCTGGGGCTGGGTGGACAGCATGTGGTCCCCTTCCCGGACCATGTTCCGGCGGCGGAACTCGAGCGGATCCATCCCGATCCCGGCGGCCAGCTCATCCATCGCGGACTCGATCGCAAAAATCATCTGGCTGAGGCCGTAGCCGCGGAACGCGCCGGCCGGGACGGTGTTGGTGTAGACCGACTGGGCGTCCACCTTCTTGTTGGCGCACTTGTAGACCGCCAGCGATTCACCGCAACCATGGAACATGACGCCCGGGCCGTGGTTGCCATAGGCGCCGGTGTTGGTCACCACGTCCAGTTGCAGGGCTGTCAGCCGGCCGTCCTTGGCGGCACCGGCTTTCAGCTTGATGGTGAAGGGGTGCCGGGTTGTGGTGGCGGTGAACTGTTCCGTGCGGGTCAGTTCCAGCTGGACCGGCCGCTTCAGTTTCAGGGCCGCGAGCGCCACGAGGTCCTCGGTGAGGACTTCCTGCTTGCCGCCGAATCCGCCACCCACGCGTCCGGCCACCACGTGCACGCGGTCCTCTTCGAGCCCGAACACCCGGCACAGCGTGCGGCGGACCAGGAACGGGACCTGGCTGGAGGTGCGGACCTGCAGCCGCCCGTCGTCGTCTACGGTGGCGATGGCCGCATGGGTTTCCAGGGCGACGTGCTGGACCCTCTGGGTCTGATAGGTCTGTTCGTGGATGAAGTCGGCGCCCGCGAAGCCGCCGGCGACGTCGCCCAGTTCCGAGTGCAGTTCAGCCACCACGTTCCGCTCCGGGCGGGAGATGCGCGCTTTCACGGCATCCTTGTCTCCGTGGACCAGGGGGGCACCAGGCAGCAGCGCTTCCTGCGGCGAGAAGACGGCGGGAAGTTCCTCATATTCCACCTGGAGTGCGCGGACACCGGCTTCCGCGGCGGCCACCGATTCAGCCACGACGGCGGCCACCCGCTGCCCGATGAACCGCACCACGTCATCGAGCACCCTGGTATCGTCCGGGTCGTCAGTGAAGAGTTCGTGCTGGGCGGTGGAGAACAGCTGCTCCGGGGCGTCCTCGGAGGTGAAGACCGCCACCACGCCTGGCACGTTCAGCGCTGCGTCCTTGGCGATGGAAAGCACCCGGGCGTGCGGGTGCGGGGAACGGAGGATCTTCAGGTGCAGCAGCCCTTGCTGCTCCTCTTTGGGCAGGTCCAGGGTGTAGCGGGCAGCGCCCGTGACTACGGCGCGGCTGGCTGGAGCCGGGACGTCGTCACCCAGCCGGCCCGGCGCAGGATCCGGTTGCCCCTCCCCTGCGATGCCGGAGCCCGGCCCCTCGGGATCAGGGTGCCCGGGGTGCCCGCAGACGGCGTCGGCGATGGCGCGGTAGCCCGTGCACCGGCAGAGGTTGCCTTTGAGGTTCCGGGGCAGGTTGTCCTTTTGGGCGTCGTCGAACGAGGCCGCCGTCATCACCATGCCGGCCGTGCAGAAGCCGCACTGAAACCCCTGCCGCTCCATGAACTGCTGCTGCACCGGATGCAGGGGGCCGCCGGCGGTACCGGCCAGCCCCTCAATGGTGGTCACCGAGCGCCCCTCGGCCCTGACGGCGGGATAGATGCAGCTGTGGACGGGCGTGCCGTCCACATGTACCGTGCATGCGCCGCAGTCGCCGCCGTCGCAGCCCTTCTTGACGCCGGTGTTGCCCTGCTCCCGCAGGAACGTCCGCAGGCATTGGCCGGGGCGCGGAGCCGCCCCGGACGCGGTGCCGTTGATCTCGATGCCCATGCTCAGGCCCCTTTCGGAAGTGCTGTGGAAACGGGAGCGGAATCGCTCCGGGGCGGCCAGAAGTCACCGGACACGGGCAGCCCGGGCGTTCCCGCCGGCGCAGCGAGCTCGGCGCGGATTTCCTCGGCCAATCGGTAGGTCATGTCCCGGCGCCAGGCGGGCAGGCCATGGATGTCGTCGTGGTAATGGTCCGCGGGAATGGCGTCGTCCAAGGCAGCTGCCAGCCGGTCGGCATCGGGCAGGCCGTCGAACCGGAGCTGAACGGGCCGCTTGGTGGCCGCGGTGACGGTCAGGACCAGGGAGGTAGCGGCGTCGAGCCGTCCGATCAGGAGCACCCCGGACCGGCCCAGGTTGCTCAGCGACAGCCGGCGGAACGCCACCCGGGAAGAAAGGGCCGACGCCGGGAGGTGGACGCTGCGAAGCAGCTCGCCCGGTGCCAGGCAGTTGGTGGCGTCACCGGTTACGAAGTCCGCCACGGGAACGGTGCGGCTGCCGCCGCCTGGTGCGAGGACCGTGGCAACGCCGTCCAGTCCGGCGCAGAGCGAGATGACGGGCCCGGCGGGCAGGGACGTGCACAGGTTGCCGCCCACGGTGGACATGTTCCACACCTTGAACGAAGCCACGAAGGAATCGCAGCAGGCTCGGACCAGGTCCAGCCCGGGCCAGACGCGGCCGTCCGCGCCGGCGCCGGCCGGCAGGGTGTACAGCTCGGCAATGGTGCAGGTGGCGGCGAGGTCGATGCCGTCGTCACTGACGGTTATGGGAGTCCAGCCGGCTGAGCCGAGGTCCAGCAGCCGCTTGAGGGGTTGAGGCCCAAAGGCGTAACTGCCGTAGGAGAAGAGGACCGTTCCGCCGGCCAGCCAGGCGTCGCCGTCTCGCCAATCTGCGGGGTCGGTGGTGCGGACCACCGCCTCGATGGTGTTCATGTCCATGCGATCTCCTGCGGGGTAAGGTCTGTGGGCGCCGGTGCCGGCGCGCGGTGGTGGATGGTGCCGGCGGTGTCGCGCAGCGGCGCGCACGTGGCGTCGCGGCTGCGCGCGGCGATGAGCTCGGCGGTGACGGAGACCGCCACCTCGGCGGGGGTAGTGGCGCCGAGGTCCAGTCCGATGGGTGAGTGCAGCCGGGCAATCCGTTCCGGCAGGACCCCGGCGCTGAGGAGTTCCTCGACCCGCTGGAGGTGGCTGCGGCGCGATCCCATGGCGCCCACGTAGGCGAGGTCCAGGGCCAGCGCGGCCTCCAGCAGCGGAAGATCGAACTTGGGGTCATGGGTCAAGACGGCCGCCACGGCGCGGCTGTCCAGGCGGCCGGCGGCTGCTTCCGCCGCGAGGTAACGGTGCGGCCAGTCCGTCACCACCTGGTCTGCGGCGGCGAACCGTGGCTGGCCGGCAAAAGCGGGCCGGGCATCCACCAGGGTCACGTGGTAGCCGAGCAGCTTGGCCGCCGGCACCAGAGCCGCCCCGAAGTCGTTGGCACCGAACACCAGCATGCGTGGCGGGGCGAGCCGGGACTCCACCAGGACGGCGGGCCCCCCGGGATGCCTGCTGTGGCCGTCGCGGTCCGGCAGGCAGTCCCCTGCCTGGACCAGCGGGACCAGACCGGCGCCGCCGCTGCACAGGATGGATTCCACCCGAAGCGCTGACTCTCCGTGCAGCAGCGGGGCCAGTTCGGGGGATGCCGGTCCGTGGTGCCGGGCCGGGTCCGGGAGTACGACGGCGGCACCGCCCGATGCTCCCAGCAGCCGTACCAGCGCCACGGGTTCGTCGTGGCGGAGGCCGGCGAGTTGCCGGACGGCGGCCCGGAGCGGTTGCTCCGGTTCACCGGTAACGGCTGCAGGAACCGAATGGATGTGGATCTCCAGCTGTCCCCCGCAGGTGAGCCCGGCGGCGAAGGCATCGGCGGAACTGAAGCCGAAGACCTGGTGGCGCGGGCCGCCGTCGTCCATTGCCTCCCGGGCGAGCGCCACCACGGCGCCTTCCACGCAACCGCCGGAGAGGCTGCCAAGCACCTCACCGGACTCCGTGACGAGCATGGAGGTCCCCACAGGGCGGGGCACCGAACCCGAGGCGGCAACGATGGTGGCCACTGCGAACCGCTTGTCCGCGAGTCGGGGCAGCCAGGGGCCGAGCGAAGGGATCAGGTCAAGCATGGCGGCACTCCTTCTTCCGCGCGGCGGTGGTGTCCATTGTCTGTCCTGTCAGGGGCCGGGCCAAGGGTTGGCCCGGCCCCCTGTGCGGGTGGGGCAACGATCAGCCGCCCAGCAGGAGGTTGATCGGCCCGCGGGCGAAGTACACCAGGAACCCGGCGCTCACCACCCACATCAGCGGGTGGATCTTTTTCGCCTTGCCTGATGCCGCCCCGATGACCGCCCAGCTCACGAAGCCGACGCCAATGCCGTTGGCGATCGAATAGCTCAGCGGCATGGTCACGATGGTGAGGAAGGCAGGCAGCGCCACGGTGAACTTGGTGAACTTGATCTCGCGGATCTGCGCCATCATCATGGCACCCACCACCACCAGGGCGGCGGCGGCGACTTCCAGCGGGACCACGCTGGTGAGCGGGGTGAGGAACATTGAGCCGAGGAACAGCAGCCCGGTGACCACTGATGCCAGGCCGGTCCGGGCGCCTTCGCCGATCCCTGCCGCGGAGTCGATGTACACCGTGTTGGAGGAACCTGAGGTTGCCCCGCCGGCCACGGCGCCGAAGCCTTCGACGATGAAGGCGGATTTCAGCCGCGGGAACGTGCCGTCCTTGTGTGCGACGCCTGCGCTCTTGGCCAGGCCGGTCATGGTCCCCATGGCGTCGAAGAAGTTGGTGAACACGAGCGTGAACACCAGCATGGTGGCCGCAAGTCCGCCGATCCGGCTGAACGAACCAAAGAGGTCAAAGTGGCCCACCAGGCCCAGGTCGGGTGCGGAGACCAGCTGGCCGGACAGGACAGGGGTGTTCAGGTGCCAGCCGCCGGGGTTGGTGGTGCCGGCAGGACCCAGTTTCATGATGGCTTCCACGACGGCGGCCAGCACGGTGGTGCCGACGATGCCGATGAGCAGCCCGCCCTGTACCTTGCGCGCCACGAGGATCCCCATGGCCAGGAGGCCGACGACGAACACCAGCGTTGGCACGGAGGTGATGGAGCCGCCGTCGCCCAGCTGGACGGGCGGGCCGCCGGTGGTGGGACGGACGAAGCCGGAGTCGACGAAGCCGATGAAGGCGATGAACAGGCCGATGCCCACGGTGATGGCGGCCTTGAGTTCCTTGGGAACGGCCCTGAAGATGGCGGTCCGGGCGCCGGTGACGCCGAACAGGACGATCAGGATGCCGTTGATGACCACCAGCCCCATGGCCTCGGGCCAGGTGACTTCGTGGATCACCGAGACGGCCAGGAAGGAGTTGATGCCCAGTCCGGCGGCGAGCCCGAACGGCAGGTTGGCGATGAGGCCGAACAGGATGGTCATGACGCCGGCGGTGAGGCCGGTGACGGCACCCACCTGGGATGCGGACAACCAGCCCCCGGCAACGTCGGTGGGGGCGTTGTCGGCGCTGAACCCGCCGAGGATGAGGGGGTTCAGGATGACGATGTACGCCATGGTGAAGAAGGTGACCAGGCCGCCCCGGAATTCCCGGGCAACGGTTGAGCCACGGCGGGTGATCTGGAAGAAGCGGTCCAGGTAGGATCCCGACGCCGGCGGGCCGGGTACGGATGGGGTACGCGGCGACCGCCGCGAGGTGCTGGTGGTTGGAGCCGGATGCTCCTCGTGGGAATGGTCCAGGATGGTCATCTCAGCCGCCCGGCCTAGTAGTCGATCCTGGATTCGAGCGTGTTCCAGGTATTGAACGGTTCCAGCGGTGCAGGTGCCTGGGGATCGCCCAGTTCCAGCTTGGATACCGGCATCAGGGAGTCCCTGTCCTGGTTTTCGAAGTATTCGTAAAAGACGGCGTCGTCGAAGCCCACGGAGGCGGCATCGTGCCGGTCGGCGGCGTAGACCACGCGGTCAACACGGGCCCAGAGGGCGGAGGCCAGGCACATGGGGCATGGCTCGCAGCTGGTGTAGAGTACCGCACCGCTGAGGTCGAAGGTGCCGAGTTCGCGGCAGGCGGTGCGGATGGCGGTGACTTCGGCGTGGGCCGTGGGATCGTTGTCCGCGGTGACGCGGTTGACGCCGTCGAACGTTTTGCCGTCCGCGGTGACGATCATGGCGCCGAAGGGGCCGCCGCTGTTCAGGACGTTGGCTGTTGCCAGCCGAATGGATCTGGCCAGGAACTGCTCGGCCGTGACGGTGGTACTCATGATGCGACTTCCTTTTGCCGGGAAGCCTGTTGCCGTGCGAGGACCAGTAGAACCAGGTGCGACGGTTACCAGGCTTCAGCATGTGCTGTGAAGGTTAAGTTGCGCCTGGTAGATAGCTTCCCGGGTTCGGGTGCCCGCCTTTGGCAGAATCGAGATTAGCACCGCTTTGTGGCCCGCGCCATAGTTTTCTGGAAATTTATTTTCGCTATGTGAAATCCATGTTTCGGTCCGCTAACCCCCTCCAGTCACATCCCGCCGGTGTTGACGCCCCGCGCCCGGGCTGGCTAATCTCATCGGATCCGCGGTCCGCCGCGGCCACCTGGATCAGCAGACAGGGCCTCACTGAGCTGGAAAAATTGCCACCGCGCTCAGGACAGGAACATCCCATGCACCAGCCCCTTCCCGCACCCGCACCCCGGCTCTGGATCCGGAATCCGCAGGCCGCATTCACCGCCAACAACCTTGACGCCTCGGGCGGGGTTGTCATCAGCGGCGGCGTCATCACCGAGGTCCTGGCGGCCGGACAGATACCGTCCGAACCCTGCGCCGAGACGTTCGACGCCGGCAGCCACGTGCTGCTGCCGGGACTGATCAACACCCACCACCACTTCTACCAAACGCTCACCCGCGCCTGGGGTCCGGTGGCCAACGCCCCGCTGTTCCCCTGGCTGCAGAACCTCTATCCGGTCTGGGCCCGGCTCACGACCAAGGATGTGGAGCTCGCCGCCACCGCCGCCCTCGCAGAGCTGCTGCTCAGCGGCTGCACCACCGCCGCCGACCACCACTACCTCTTCCCCGCCGGCCTGGAAAACGCCATCGACATCGAGGTGGCGGCCGTGCGCCGGCTGGGCATGCGGGCAACACTCACCCGCGGCTCCATGACGCTGGGAACGGACGACGGCGGCCTGCCGCCGCAGTCAACGGTCCAGGCACCGGAGGTAGTGCTGGCGGACAGCGAGCGGCTGATCGGCGCGTACCACGAGCGCGGGGAGGACGCCGTCATCCAGATCGCCCTGGCGCCGTGCTCGCCGTTCTCCGTCACGAAGGAGATCATGGCCGAGAGTGCCGCGCTCGCCGAACGGCTGGACGTCCGGCTGCACACCCACCTGGCCGAAACCCTTGACGAGGAAGACTTCTGTCGCGAGATGTTTGGGCTGCGGACCGTGGACTACCTGGAGAGCGTGGGCTGGCTGACGGACCGCACCTGGTTGGGGCACGGCATCCACTTCAGCGACGAAGAAATCGGCCGCCTCGGTTCGGCGGGGACCGCCGTCGCCCACTGCGCCACCTCCAACATGCGGCTCGCCTCGGGCACGGCCCGGGTCCTGGAACTTGAGGATGCGGGCGTTCCGGTGGGGCTGGGAGTGGACGGCTCGGCGTCGAACGATGCTTCCAACATGATCCTGGAGGCGCGGCAGGCGCTGTACCTCCAGCGCCTCCGCTATGGCGCTGATGTCCCCGTGGAGCGGGCACTCGGCTGGGCCACCCGTGGTTCGGCCGCAGTGCTGGGACGGCCCGGGCTGGGCCAGCTGGCGCCAGGGATGCAGGCCGACCTTGCCCTGTTCACGCTCGAAGACCTGCGCTTCTCAGGCAGCCATGACCCCGTCGCCGCCTTGTTGCTGTGCGCCGCCGACCGCGCCGACCGGGTGATGGTGGGCGGCCAGTGGCGCGTCGTGGATGGACAAATCCCCGGCCTGGACATCGCCGGGCTCATCGCTGAGCACTCGGCGGCGGCCAAGCGCCTGGTAAACGGGGTCCGGTGAACGGCTGACACGGAACCGGGCCACTGCTACCGTGGCGGCATGACTCCGTCAAAGACGCCGGCCGAAGTCCTGGATATCGAAGGTGTTGAGGTCCGGATCTCGAGCCCGGACAAGGTGGTGTTCCCGGAACCCGGGCTGACCAAGCTGGACCTGGTGCGGTACTACCTGGCCGTGGCGGACGGGGCGCTGCGCGGCGCGGGTGGAAGGCCGATGGTGCTCAAGCGGTTTCCCAAGGGCATCAACGCCGAGCCCTTCTTCCAAAAGCGCGTGCCGGAGAACCATCCACCCTTCGTCGACACCACCACACTGCATTACGCGTCCGGAACGTCGGCGGAAGAAGCTGTCATCCGGGATGCGGCGGGCCTGGCCTGGGTCATCAACCTTGGCTGCCTGGACCTGAATCCGCATCCCGTCAGGGCCGAAGACCTGGAGCACCCGGACGAACTCCGGGTGGACCTCGATCCGATGCCTGGCGTGGACTGGTCGCAGATCGTGGACGTCGCCTACGTGGCCCGGGAGGTCCTGGCCGACGCGGGGCTGGTGGGCTGGCCGAAGACGAGCGGGTCGCGGGGGCTGCATATCCTGGTGCGCATCACCCCGCAGTGGTCGTACCGCGATGTCCGGCTCGCCGCCGAAACCCTTGCACGGGAGGTGGAAAACCGCGCGCCCGGCCTCGCCACGGCACGGTGGTGGAAGGAGGAGCGCGGTGAAAGCGTGTTTGTGGACTTCAACCAGAACGCCAAGGACCGCACCGTGGCCTCCGCCTACTCGGTCAGGCCCCTGCCTGACGCCCGGGTGTCTGCGCCGCTCACGTGGGAGGAAGTCCGCACCGCACGGCCGGAGCAGTTCACAGTGCAGACGGTGCCGCAGCGCTTTGCGGACATCGGCGACCCGCATGCCGGCATTGATGACGCGGTGGGCACACTCGGCGGGCTCCTTGCCTTGGCCGAAAAACTCGGCCCGGCAGAGAAAGCGCCCCGCAGCGGCAATGGAACCGGCCGCCGGCAGTCGCTGATGCCGCTTATCGAAGTTGCCCGGACCAAGACAAAGCCCGAGGCGCTGGCAGCCCTTGACGAGTGGAAGGCCCGGCATCCCGCAGCCGTTGGCACGCTCCAGCCGGCCGACGTCCTTGTCGACGGGATGCGCGGGTCCAGCTCGCTCTGGTACCGGGTCCGCGTCAACCTCCAGCATGTCCCCGAGGACAAACGCCCGCCGCAGGAGGACCTCATCGCGGACTACGACCCCTGGGCAGGCAAGCAGTGGCCGGGACGCCCCGGTTCCTGAGCCTTGCCGCTACTGCCAGACCCGCACCCAGTCGACTTTGATGGCTCCTGCCGGTCCGAACGTCCTCTGGTTGGGGTTGAGTCCCACGTTCAGGAGCAAGTAGTGCGGCGCGTTGCCGTCCTGGGACGAATATGAATAGACCTTGCGGCCGTCGAAATAGATGTCGTTGACACCCGCCATCCGATGCACGCCGTAGGTATGGTACCCACCGGCCCAGCACCCCACGATGGCACTTCCCAATTCGCCGCCACTCGCAGAGTGATAGACGGTGCTCATGTTGCCCGCCAAGGGCTCCGCTATGTCAATCTCACCGGTTTTCGGATAGGACTGTCCGGTGGTCCACCAGGCTGGCCAGTTGTAGATGCCGCCCGAGCAGGTACCCGGAAAATAGATGCGGGCTTCGACGTATCCCGTGGTGTATTGGAAGCCCACGTGGCCGGAGACCCCATCCTTGGGATTGGTGGACAGCAGCGCCCCGGAATCGGAGTCGGAGAGCTGGAGGACGGCCTCGCCGTTGGCAACCGTAATGTTGCTGGAGCAGGTTTTGACACCGTTCATCTTGGACTTGGGATCACAGTCGTTGAACCAGTAAGGGGTCCAGACACCGGGGTTCAGGGTGTTGAATTCCTCATCGAACACCAAGTGCCAGGCGCCGGGAACCCCGGCGGGGCCCAGTCCCTGGCTGGAAACGACGGGTTTGCCTTCCAGCGGGTCGCCCTGGGCTGTGTCATCGGCGGGTGGCGCAGCGGGAGGAACGGCCTCCGAGGGGGCGGCGTCGGCCGGCGCTGCAGCCCCGGTTGAGGCATCCAATCCGGGTACTTCCGGGGCCTCCGGCGGCGCTGCCGGTGCGGCAGGGCCGGTAGGCCCTGGACTTCCAGAGGGTGCAGGGATAATGACTCCGGACGACCCGGAAGCCGCCTCCGCGGGATCCGCGGGCAGTCCGGACTCCGCCGGGGCGAGGACCGCACTGGCCGAAAGGCCGCCAACCACCAGGAGGCAGCATACGCATTGCAGGAGGCGGGTCTTCATGGACATGCCCCGCACGTCCCACGTCGGGAATCGGGCTGCTTCACACGTTCCTGCATCCTCGCCTCCCCGGCGCTCAACGGAAATCCGGCCCGGGCAGGCACGCAAGCCCAACTCCGGGCAACGACTTACCGCCTCAGGCTATGGGAGTTCGCTGCCGGGGTCGCCAGTAGCGACTACTTGTGTTTGGCCGGAGTGGTTCCGCAGGTAGGCAGGGGCGGTACTCACATCCGCCGGCCGAATACCGGCAACGCGTGGACCCAGCGCGAGAACAGCCCGCGTTCGTGGTGCCGTTCTTCCGGAACGAACAAGTCCGGGTCAATCCCGCCGCCGATGGGGAGGTAGAACTCCTGTGCGCCGGTTCCCGCGGCCGGGGCGGCCGGCACGGAAGGGGTGTCCTGCTGGTACATCGAAACCTCCTAATTTCATATTGCGGAAAGCAAATTCTACTTTGTGAAAGTTTAGAAGCAACACTGCGGGGCGTCAACAGTCGGCCGCCTGGCCCTTCCCGGGCGATCCGGTCACAAACTGAATTTTGGGGTTGTGATGTACACCACCGGCCGGCAGGGGTACGCTGGTAGGCAACTCGTGGCGCACGTCACGTAACCTGGGAGCAGCAGGCAGGGTCGTAATGAGCTGGCATCAATGGATGCCGGCTCTTTTTTGTTGGGTCGGCTCCACCGGAAACGCGCTTGAAACGCGCGCTTAATTTCAGTGATGGAACCTTGGTTCCACTTACCGGAGATTGGGAAAAGACCATGAGCAGCAAGATCATTCTCGGCGAAAACCAGTACGGCAAGGCCGAAGTCCGCGTCGTCAAGATCACCAGGGACACCAACCGCCACGAGATCGAAGACCTGAACGTCACCTCGCAGCTGCGGGGCGATTTCGCCGCGGCCCACCTTGAAGGCGACAACGCCCACGTGGTGGCCACGGACACCCAGAAGAACACCATCTACGCCTTCGCCCGGGACGGCATCGGTTCGCCCGAGGCGTTCCTGCTGCGCCTCGGCGAGCACTTCACCTCCAGCTTCGACTGGGTCACCGGCGGCCGCTGGGAAGCGGAATCCTACGCCTGGAGCCGCATCCAGGCGCACGGCAGCGAACACGACCACTCATTCGTCCGCAACGGCCGGGAAGTGCGAACCGCGGTCCTGGTCCGCGACGGCGCCGCCACCCACCTGATCTCCGGACTGAAGGACCTGACCGTCCTCAAGTCCACGGAGTCCGGCTTCGTGGGCTACCCCCGCGACCGCTACACGACGCTTCCGGAGACCACCGACCGCATCCTCGCCACGGACGTTTCAGCCCGCTGGCGCTTCAAGGCCGGCACCGACTTCAGCAGCCTGGACTTCAACAAGAGCTACGACGACGTCAAGGGCCTCCTGCTCGAAGGCTTCACTGAGAAGTACTCCCACGCACTGCAGCAGACCCTGTTCGACATGGGCGCAAAGGTGCTGGAGGCGCACAGCGAAATCGACGAGATCAAGTTCTCCATGCCCAACAAGCACCACTTTCTGGTGGATCTCTCCCCGTTCGGCCTGGACAACCCCAACGAGGTTTTCTTCGCCGCCGACCGGCCGTACGGCCTGATCGAGGCCACCGTCCAGCGTGATGACGCAGCTGCCGCACCGGCGGCGTGGTCGGGCATCGCCGGCTTCTGCTAAAGGGCCACGCCCATGGTTTCGACAGGCTCAGCCATCGGTGGTTGAGCCTGTCGACGCCACACCCGGCACCACTCCCACATCTTCACAACACCTGTTAGCCAGACACCAGTTAGCCAGACGATGACGTCTGCCATGAACCAAGAAAGTCTGCCATGAAGACCAAGAAGAAACTTGCCGCCGCAGCCGCTGGAAAAGGCGCACGGCCTGGCCGCCCCGAGGACCAGCGGCTCCCCGTTGGAAGCATGTTTGCCTACGGCTTCCAGCACGTCCTGACCATGTATGGCGGCATCATTGCCCCTCCCCTGATCATCGGTGCCGCCGCGGGAATGAACTCCCAGGACATCGGCCTGCTCATCGCCGCCTGCCTGTTCGTCGGCGGCCTCGCCACCATCCTGCAAACCGTCGGCATTCCGTTCTTCGGCTCGCAGCTGCCGCTGGTGCAGGGCGTGTCTTTCGCCGGTGTCTCCACCATGGTGGCCATCGTGCACGGCGGCGGCGGGATCCAGGCGGTGTTCGGATCCGTCATCGCAGCCTCCCTGATCGGCCTGCTGATCACCCCGCTGTTCTCGAAGATCATCCGATTCTTCCCGCCGGTGGTGACCGGAACCGTGATCACCACCATCGGCCTGACGCTGATGCCGGTGGCTGCCAACTGGGCCATGGGCGGCAACAACAAGGCTCCGAACTACGGCAGCGTGGCCAACATCGGCCTCGCCGCCGGCACCATGGGCATCGTCCTGCTCCTGAGCAAGGTGGGCAGTGCGGCCATCTCCCGGCTCTCCATCCTCCTTGCCATGGTCCTGGGCACCCTCATCGCCCTGGTTTTCGGCATGGCCGACTTCTCCAAGGTGGGCCAGGGCGAGATTGTCGCCTTTCCCACCCCCTTCGCCTTCGGACCCCCCACATTCGAGATCGCAGCCATCGTCTCCATGCTGATCGTCATCCTGGTGACCCTCACGGAGACGTCCGCGGACATCATCGCGGTGGGCGAGATCGTGGGCACCAAGGTGGACTCCAAGAGGATCGGCAACGGCCTGCGCGCGGATATGCTGTCCAGCGCCGTCTCGCCCCTCTTCAACTCCTTCACCCAGAGCGCCTTCGCCCAAAACGTGGGCCTGGTGGCCATCACCGGCGTCAAGAGCAGGTTCGTGGTCAGCGCCGGCGGCGTAATCCTGGTGGTCCTCGGGCTGCTTCCCGTCCTTGGCCGGGTGGTGGCCGCGGTGCCGACGCCCGTCCTGGGCGGTGCCGGCGTGGTGCTCTTCGGCACGGTTGCAGCCAGCGGCATCCGGACCCTGTCCAAAGTGGACTACAAGAACAACATGAACCTGATCGTGGTGGCCGCATCCATCGGCTTCGGGATGATCCCCATCGCCGCACCCACGTTCTACGACCAGTTCCCGTCCTGGTTGGGCACCATCTTCCACTCCGGCATCAGCTCCGCGGCCGTCATGGCCATCCTGCTGAACCTTCTCTTCAACCACTTCCGGGCTGGAAATTCGGACAACCAGTCCGTCTTCGTCGCTGGCACCGAGCGGCTGGTCAAGGCGGAGGCCCTCCGTTCCCTGGCTGACGGCGACAGGTTCGAGAACGGCAAGCTCATCGACTGCGACGGGAAGGAAGTCCGGATCGACTCAGCCGAAAAGGCATCTGAGCATTAGCAAAGACACAGCGAACGACGACGGCCCGCACCTTCCAGCGAAGGTGCGGGCCGTCGTCGCCAGCAGTTCCGCAGTATCAGGTGCGGTTGAGCTCGCGGGAGATGGCCTCGGCGGCCTCGCGGAGGACGGGAACGGCCTTGTCGGCGAAGTTTTCGTCCACCCGGGACACCGGGCCGGACACCGAGATCGCGGTGGGCGTGGGGGCGTTGGGCACCGCCATCGCAAAGCAGCGGACACCGAGCTCCTGCTCCTCCTCGTCGATGGAGTAGCCCCGTTCGCGGATGAGCTTGAGGTCGGCCAGGAGTTCTTCGACGTCGCCAATGCTCTTGGCGGTGGGGGTGGGCATTCCGGCGCGGGCCACGATGCCGCGGACAGTGTCGTCGTCAAGCTGGGCCAGGATGGCCTTGCCGACGCCGGTGGCGTGGGTGTGGGCGCGCCGGCCCACCTCCGTGAACATGCGCATGGAGTGCAGCGAAGGGACCTGGGCCACGTAGATCACCATGTCCGAATCAAGCACGGCCATGTTGGAGGTCTCCCCCAGGCGGTCCACCAGGGTTTTGAGCTGCGGGCGGGCCAGGGCGCCGAGCTGCTTGTTGGCGCCTTCACCCAACCGGATCAGCCGGGGACCCAGGGCATAGCGCCGGTTGGGCAGCTGGCGGATGTAGCCGAGCGATACCAGCGTGCGGAGCAGGCGGTGGATGGTGGGAAGCGGCAAATCGGTCGACGAGGACAGCTCACTGAGCGTGACGTCGCCGCCGGCATCCGTGATGAGCTCCAGCAGCTCGAAGACGCGCTCCACCGACTGCACTCCGCCGGAGGCTTTTTCTGCCATTCCGTTGTCTCCTATGGCTCGGAATCCGACAACTCTTATCCGCATCGTGAAAAGAGTTGCTTAGACCACCCAACATACAGCACGGCAGGACGCGCGGCGATGTCCCTCGGCAGTCACATCACGAAGGGGTTGTGTTTCCATAAAGTAGATAATAATATCCATAATACGAAAATATTCGGATCAGAGCAGAAGCCGGACAAGGCCTAACAGGAGGACATTCAATGGCGAACCCCAGCCCCGGAAATTCGATCACCCTGCGCGTGGAAGCACCGTCGAGCTTCAGCGCCACCAGCGAACTCGCGGCAGCCGTCGGAGCAGCCGGCGCCGCAATCACCGCACTGGACGTCACCGAGTCCCACCACGAAACCCTCGTCGTCGACGTCACCTGCAACACCACCGACGACGCCCACGCCGCGCGGGTCAAGGACGCCCTCAACGCCCTCGACGGGGTCACCGTCCAGCACGTCTCGGACCGCACTTTCCTGATGCACCTCGGCGGCAAGCTTGAAGTGGTCCCCAAGGTCCCGCTGCGCAACCGCGACGACCTGTCGCGCGCCTACACCCCCGGCGTGGCCCGCGTCTGCCTGGCCATCGCCGAAGACCCCGCCGCCGCCCGCAACCTGACCGTCAAGCGCAACAGCGTCGCCGTCGTCACCGATGGCTCCGCAGTGCTGGGCCTGGGCAACATCGGCCCCGCCGCCGCCCTCCCGGTCATGGAAGGCAAGGCCGCCCTCTTCAAGCAGTTCGCCAACGTGGACGCGTGGCCGGTCTGCCTCGATACCCAGGACACCGAGGAAATCATCCGCACCGTCAAGCTCCTGGCCCCCGTCTTCGGCGGCGTGAACCTGGAGGACATCGCCGCGCCGCGCTGCTTCGAAATCGAAGCCCGCCTGCGCGAGGAACTGGACATCCCGGTGTTCCACGACGACCAGCACGGCACCGCCATCGTGACCCTCGCGGCACTGGTCAACGCGCTGCGCGTGGTGGACAAGAAGATCAAGGACGTGAAAATCGTGGTTTCCGGCGTCGGCGCCGCAGGCTCAGCGATTATCCAGCTGCTCAAGGCCCAGGGTGCCCGCCACATCGTGGCGGCAGGACGCTCGGGCGCCATCCACCAAGGCGAGACCTACAACGATCCGCACCGCACCTGGATCGCTGAGAACACCAACCAGGAGGGTTTCTCCGGCAGCCTGCACCAGGCCCTGGCAGGCGCGGACGTCTTCATCGGCGTGTCCGCCCCCAACATCCTCGACGAAGAGCACGTGGCCTCCATGGCAAAGGACTCCATCGTTTTCGCCATGGCCAACCCCACCCCCGAAGTGGACCCTGCCATCGCCTCCCGGCACGCCGCCGTCGTGGCCACCGGCCGCAGCGACTTCCCCAACCAAATCAACAACGTCCTCGCCTTCCCGGGCCTCTTCCGTGGGCTCCTGGACGTCGGAGCGAGCGACATCACCCCGGAAATGCTGGTGGCCGCCGCGGAGGCAATCGCCAACCGGGTGAATGATAATGAGCTCAATGCCAGCTACATCATCCCGAGCATCTTCGACCCGCACGTGACCGCCAACGTCGCGGCGGCCGTCGCGGCCGCGGCCCACGCCTCACATGTGGCAACGGCTGCCGTTCCCGCCGATTCCGCCAAGGAGCCGGTGGCAGCACTGGCCTCCGCCTGACCCCCCGACTTCCCGCACAAGGAAAGGACCAGAAATGGCCATCACCGTCACAGATCCCCGGCCGATCAACCGCGCTGAGGAGATCCTCACCCCCAAGGCACTGGCCTTCGTGGAGGAGCTCCACAACCGGTTCGCCGGCACCCGCAACGAGCTCCTGGCGGCCCGTGCCGCCAAGCGGCAGCGGGTGGCAGAGACCGGCAAGCTGGACTTCCTGCCGGAGACGCAGGAGGTGCGCGACGGCGACTGGAAAGTTGCGCCCGCACCCGCCGCCCTGCAGGACCGCCGGGTGGAAATGACCGGGCCTGCCTCACCGGCGAAGATGGCCATCAACGCCCTGAACTCGGGAGCCAAGGTGTGGCTGGCGGACCTCGAGGACGCCAGCACCCCCACCTGGGCCAACGTCATTGACGCCATCCTCAATCTCCGGGACGCCGCGCAAGGCACACTGAGCTACACGTCGGAGGAAGGCAAGGAGTACCGGCTCCGCACCGACGCGCCGCTGGCTGTGGTGGTGGCCCGGCCCCGCGGCTGGCACATGCAGGAAAAACACCTGCTGCTCAACGGCGAACCCGCAGTGGGTGCCCTGGTGGACTTCGGGCTGCACTTCTTCCACATCGCCAAGCAGCTGGTGCTCAACGGCCAGGGCCCCTACTACTACCTGCCCAAGATGGAGAGCCACCTTGAGGCCAGGCTGTGGAATGACGTCTTCGTGTTCGCCCAGGACTACCTTGGCCTCCACCAGGGCACCATCCGGGCAACGGTCCTGATCGAGACCATCCCGGCAGCCTTCGAGATGGACGAAATCCTCTACGAACTGCGGGACCACGCCTCGGGCCTGAACGCAGGCCGCTGGGACTACCTGTTCAGCATTATCAAGTACTTCCGCGATGCCGGCGAGGAATTCGTCCTCCCGGACCGCGCCTCCGTGGCGATGACCGCCCCGTTCATGCGCGCCTACACCGAGCTCCTGGTCAAGACCTGCCACCGGCGCGGCGCCTTCGCCATGGGCGGCATGGCCGCGGTCATCCCCAACCGGCGCCACCCGGAAGTAACCGAAGCCGCGTTCGAGAAGGTGCGGGCGGACAAGACGCGCGAGGCCAACGACGGCTTCGACGGCTCCTGGGTTGCGCACCCGGACCTGGTCTCCACCTGCCGGGAGGTCTTCGACTCCGTGCTGGGGGACAAGCCGAACCAGGTGGACAAGCAGCGCCCGGAAGTGTCGGTCACGGCGGAGCAGCTGCTCGACGTCTCCTCCGCCGACGGCCAGGTCACCGAGGCCGGGCTGCGCCTGAACCTCTATGTGGCCGTGGCCTACACGGCAGTGTGGCTGTCCGGAAACGGCGCCGTGGCCATCCACAACCTGATGGAGGATGCCGCCACCGCGGAGATCTCCCGCTCGCAGGTGTGGCAGCAAATCCGCAACAAGTCCATCCTGGCGGACACGGGCAACACGGTGACCAAGGAGCTGGTGGAACGGATCCTGGGCGAGGAAACCGAGCGGCTCCGGACCGAGTTCGGTGACGAAGCCTTCCGCCGCTACTACCAGCCTGCCAGCGACCTGATCGCGGACATCTGCCTCTCGGACGGCTACACGGACTTCCTCACCACCCCCGCGTACGAACTGGTGGGCTGAGATGGCAGCACCCAAACCCTCCCTTTCGGCTGCGGACCTGGCCCACATCGACGGACAGCTGGCCGCCACGGACCGGCTGCTGGAGCAGAACTACCCCGGCGACGACGGCTCACGCCAGCCCGTGCACACGGTGTACGTGCCCGCTGACCGTTTCACGCCGTCGCTCGCCGCGGACTGGGGCGCCCAGGCAACTGCGACGGCGGATGCGCACGGCGGCTTCGAAAAGCTGGGGCGGCTCCTGGGCCACAACGAAGGCCTTGCGGGGGCGGTAGCCACCCGGGTGGCGGCCAAACTGGCTGCCGAGCCGATCGAGGACTTGCGGCTGGACTTCGAAGACGGCTTCGGGGACCGGGGCGATGACGCCGAGGACGCCGCCGCGGTTGCCGCAGCGGCCGCGGTGGCCGCCGCCGTCCAGGCCGGGTCCGCTCCCCCGTTCATCGGCATCCGCTTCAAGTGCTTCGAGGCGCCCACCCGTGCCCGCGGCCTCCGCACCCTGGACCTGTTTGTCTCCGGCCTCGCCGCGGCCGGCGAACTCCCGGAAGGCCTGGTCCTGACCCTGCCCAAGGTCACCACCGTGGCCCAGGTCCAGGCGATGGACTACGCGGTGTCCAGGCTGGAGAATATCCACTCCCTGCCCGCCGGACGGCTCCGCTTCGAGGTCCAGGTGGAGACGCCGCAGCTGATCCTCGGCCCTGACGGCACCTCCCCGGTAGCGCAGCTGCCGCATGCCGTGCCCGGCAGGATCAGCGGGCTGCACTACGGCACCTACGACTACTCGGCATCGCTGCAGATCTCTGCCGAGTACCAGTCCATGGAGCACCCGGTGGCCGACTTCGCCAAGGAAGTCATGCAGCTGGCCGTCGCCGGCACCGGCATCAGGCTCTCCGACGGTTCCACCAACATCATTCCGGTGGGCGACAACGTGGAGAACGCCTGGCAGCTGCACGGCCGGCTGGTCCGGCGGTCGCTGGAGCGCGGCTACTACCAGGGCTGGGACCTGCACCCCGCCCAGCTGGCCAGCCGCTTCGCAGCCACCTATGCCTTCTACCGTGAGGGCCTGCCCGCCGCGGCGGGCAGGCTGCGCAACTACGTGGAACGGACCGAAGGCGGGGTCATGGACGAGCCCGCCACCGCCCGGGCCCTGGCCGCATTCGTACTCCGCGGAGTCCAGTGCGGCGCCGTCGGTGCCGAGGAAGTCCAGGCGCTTGCCGGCGTCGGAATTCCGCAGCTGACCGGCCTGGCGCATCCTCGGCTCGCCACCACTTCCAACTCCTAGGCAAAGGATCCCTCTCATGGGCAAGTACTACTCCCCCACCGGCGGACTCCCGCCGCAGACCCACCTGACCACCGAGCGTGCCATCGTGACCGAGGCGTATACGGTGATCCCCAAGGGCGTCATGACGGACATCGTCACGTCCAACCTGCCCGGCTTTTCGAACACCCGGTCCTGGATCATCGCCCGTCCCATCTCCGGCTTTGCCACCACGTTCTCCCAGCTGATCGTGGAAATCGGCCCGGGCGGCGGGGCTCCCAAGGCCGAGTTCGAGGCCGGCGTCGAAGGCGTCATCTTCGTAACCCGCGGCAAGGTCAACCTCACCCTGGACGGCGAACTGCACCCGCTGGAGGAAGGCGGCTATGCCTACCTGGCCGCTGGTTCGGAGTGGGGCCTGGAGAACGTTTCGGACGACGTCGTGTCCTTCCACTGGATCCGCAAGGCCTACGAACGGCTTGAAGGATACGAGGCGAAGTCCTTCGTCACCAACGAGAAGGACGTGGAGCCCACGTCCATGCCGGACACGGACGACGTCTGGAAGACCACCCGGTTCACGGACTCCAACGACCTCGCCCACGATATGCAGGTGAACATCGTGACGTTCCAGCCCGGCGGCGTGATCCCGTTCCCGGAAACCCATGTCATGGAGCACGGCCTGTACGTCCTGGAGGGCAAGGCCATGTACCTGCTGAACAACGACTGGGTGGAGGTGGAAGCGGGTGACTTCATGTGGCTGCGCGCCTTCTGCCCGCAGGCCTGCTACGCCGGCGGGCCCGGCGAGTTCCGGTACCTGCTGTACAAGGACATGAACCGACAGGTGAAGCTCACCTAGGCGCGCACTCCGGGCCTGCAAAGACAAAGCAGGGGCTGTTACGGAAGATCCGTAACAGCCCCTGCTTTGGTATCCAGGTACCCGGGCTCAGGCGCCCGGGTTAAGGACCACTTTGATACAGCCGTCTTCTTTTTCTGGAACTTTTCATACAGGGCGGGCGCGCCATCCAAGCCCGCACGGTGGGTGACCAAGTCCATTACGCCCAGAGGATCGTCGTCGTCCTCCACCAGGGGGAGCAAGCGGTCCGTCCAGTTACGCACGTTGCACTGCCCCATCCGGACCTGCAGTTGCTTATCGAACATGGTCAGCATGGGCAGCGGGCTGGCCTGGCCGCCGTAGACGCCGCTCAGCGACAGGGTGCCGCCGCGGCGGACCGCGTCGATGGACGCATGCAGGGCGGCCAAACGGTCCACGCCGCCTGTCTCCATGGCTTTCTGCGCCAGTTTGTCCGGCAGCAGCCCAAGCGCCTGGTGTGCAAATCCTGCCAGGGGGGAACCGTGGGCTTCCATGCCGACGGCGTCCACCACCGCGTCCGGGCCGCGCCCAGCGGTCATCTCCCGGAGTTCGTCCCCAATGGTCTTGCCGTAGTCGAGCGTTTCCACGCCGTGCCGCGCCGCCATTGCGCGCCGTTCGGGGACGGGATCAATACCGATCACCCGGAAACCACGATGTACGCCAATGCGGCCGGCGAACTGGCCCACGGGTCCCAGCCCGAACACGGCAAGGGTGCCGCCGGCCGGGACATCCGCGTACTCCACGGCCTGCCAGGCGGTGGGCAGGATGTCGGAGAGGAACAGGTACCGCTCATCCGGAAGCTCCTTGCCAACCTTCACAGGACCGTAATCCGCGTGCGGCACACGCAGGTATTCGGCCTGGCCACCCGGAACGGAGCCGTAAAGCTCGGAATACCCAAACAGCGCCGCGCCGGAGCCCTGCTCCGTGACCTGTGTGGTTTCGCATTGAGACTGCAAGCCCTGCCTGCACATGAAGCACGTGCCGCACGAGATATTGAAAGGGACCACGACGCGGTCGCCTTTGCGGAGGTTGGTGACCCCGCTGCCCACCTCCTCCACGATGCCCATCGGCTCATGTCCAATGACATCGCCCTTGTGCATGTAGGGGCCCAGTACCTCGTAAAGGTGCAGGTCGCTGCCGCAAATGGCCGTGGACGTGATGCGGACAATCGCGTCCGTCGGTTCCTGGATCACCGGATCAGGAACTTCCTCCACGCTTACAGAACGCTTGCCTTGCCACGTCAGTGCTTTCACAGTTTCCCTTTCGCGCTGATTTCCCTGGTGCAGTTCGGGTGGATCAGTTGCTCCCGCGCGCCAGCAGCCGGCCAATGGCGCTTGAGCCAAGGTTTTCCAGCAGGTGACGGGGGCTTTCATAGACCTCGACGGCGCCCGCGGCCCTGAGTTCAGTCGCGCTGATTCCGCCGCAGGTGACGCCGATGGCGGGAATATCCAGCGCAGCAGCAGCCTTCATGTCCCACACGGCGTCACCGACATACACGGCGTTCGCGGCGTCGATTCCGAGCGCTTTCAGGGCCGCCGCGAGGATGTCCGGCGCAGGCTTGCTTTCCTCAGCGTCCTTGGAACTCGTGGCGGCATCGATAAAGGCGTCCGCGTCCAGCACGGAGCGCATTACCTGCAAGTCCCTTTCCCGGGCCGAGGACGCCAGTGCCACCGCCAAGCCGTCCGAGTGGCATTGCTCCAGGAGCTCCTTTGCCCCTGCGAAAGCACGCAGCGAGGGCCAGTGCGAGGCATACAGGGCGCCGTGGCTGGCCATGACGTCGTCGTCTTCGGAGCGGTCCCGGTCCGGCGGCAGGAGGTTGTCCACCAGGCGGGCGCCGCCCATGCCGACAAAGTGGTGGATGGCCGCCATCGGAACATCGTGTCCGTACTGGCGGAACGCGCCCCACCAGGCGAGCGTATGGATATAGGACGAGTCGATCAGCGTCCCGTCAACGTCAAAAAGGACTCCGTGGCGTCCATTGTCAGGTGGCAAAGAGGCTCCGGGCATCAGCCGACGGCCGTCCGCCGCACATCCGGCGCTTTTTTCCGTTTCGCCGCGTCTTCCTTCGGGGAGCTGACAGGCCGCACCCGCTCCCGTATCACCGAACCCGCGCCATCCAGGCTCTTGTCCCGAATGAGTCCCGTGCCCGCGATCTCCCTGGCCATGGCAATGCCTGCGACGGCCGCCCGTTTAGTCGGGAAAGTCACTGAAATGGCCATCAGGTTCCCGCTTCCGTCCATCATCCTGATCCGGTATCCGCCGTCAGGGGCATCCACGAGTTCAAAAAATCCGGCCACAACTATCACTCCTCCGTCAATCACGGCATTGTGCTGGGGAGCACTCCATGAGGTGTTAGTAAGTATACTTATCTATCCCGCGAAGGAGAAGTTGCGGCCCCGGCCCGCGCCGCCTCAGCGCGAGTCCGCCCCTTCCGGCGGAATGGGAGCGTCACTGCGCCGAACCGTATCCTGATGCAGTTCCAGGGCGCTAGTCACAAGGGCGAAGTGGCTGAACGCCTGTGGCGTGTTACCCAACTGGCGGCCGGCTTTGACCGCCCATTCTTCGCTCAGCAGCCCCACATCGTTGCGCAGTTCCAGCAACCGTTCGAACAGTTCCCGTGACTCTTCGTGTCGTCCGGCGCCGAGGAGCGCCTCCACCAACCAGAATGAGCAGGCCAGGAAGACGCCCTCATCCCCAGGCAAGCCGTCGTCGCTTTGTTCCGGCCGGTACCGGAGCACGAACCCGTCCTGGGTCAGCTCCTGTTGGATGGCCTCGATGGTCCCCACCACTTTGGGATCGTCCGGGGGCAGGAAGCCCACCCTGGGAATCAACAGCAGGCTGGCGTCCAGCTCAGGCCGGCCATAGGACTGGACGAACGTGTTGCGCTCCGCGTCGTAGCCGTTGGCCAGGATGTCCTGCCGGATCCGGTCCCGCAACGCCTCCCAGCGCTCCACCGGCCCAGGCAGCCCGGAGTCCCGCACTCCCTTGACCATCCGGTCCGCGGCCACCCATGCCATGACCTTGGAGTGCGTAAAGTGCCGGCGCGGCCCCCGCATTTCCCAGAGCCCGTTGTCCGGCTGGTCCCAGATGGTCTCCAGGTGCTCCATCAGGGCAATCTGGACGTCCCAGGCCTCGTCCGTGTGCTTGAGCAGCGAGTTCCGGGTCAGCGCCAGGCAGTCAAGGACCTCACCCCATACGTCCAACTGGAATTGCTCGGCCGCCGCATTTCCGATCCGCACCGGAGCGGAATTCTCGTAGCCCTTCAACCAGGGCAGTTCCATCTCCGGCAGCCGCCGCTCGCCGTGGATCCCATACATGATCTGCAGGTCCGCGGGGTCTCCTGCCACAGCACGGAGCAACCAGTCCCGCCAAGCGGCCGCTTCGGCCTTGTACCCGGCAGCCAGCAGCGCCTGGAGGGTCATGGTGGCATCCCGCAGCCAGCAATAGCGGTAGTCCCAGTTGCGTTGGCCGCCCGGCTGTTCCGGCAGCGATGTTGTGACAGCGGCGACGATCCCCCCGGTGGGCGCGTAGGTAAGGGCCTTGAGGGTTACCAGGGAGCGCACCACGGCATCCTGGTACTTCCCTTGGACCGTGCATTGCGAGGACCAGCCCTGCCAGAACTCGAACGTGCTGTGCAGGACTTTTTCCGCCTCGACCGAAACCGGCCGGCCCACATGGCTGGGAGCCCACGTCAGCACGAACGGCACTTTCTCGCCCGCATTGACCGTGAAGTCGCTGACGGTATGCATGTTCTCGCCATGCAAGGGTGCGGGGGTCACCAGGTAGACGGCGTCCGGGCCGGCGATGGCGTGCAGGCCGCGCTTGTCCTTACGCACCCAGGGCACGATATGCCCATAGTCGAAGCGAAGCACCAACTCGCCGTGCATCTTTACGCTGCCGCTCACACCCTCGACGATCCGGACGATGTCGGCCACGGAGTCGCGGGGCGGCATGAAGTCTGTGACGCGAACCGTTCCGTCCGGCGTTTCCCACTCGGTATCCAGGATCAGGCTTCCGTCGCGGTAGCTCCGGCGGGTGCAGGTACCACCGCCTTCCGGAGCCAGCAGCCAGCGCCCGGCGTCCGGTGAGTCCAACAAAGCGTTGAAACACGCAGGGGAATCGAACCGCGGCAGGCAGAGCCAGTCGATCGAACCCTCCTTGCTGATGAGGGCACCTGTGTGAAGGTCGCCAACGACCGCATAATCCTCAATTCGCGCCATGGCATTACCCTGCCACACAACACTGTAGGAACATCGAAGAATGGCAGTCCACATCGGTACCTCCGGCTGGAGCTACGACCATTGGGAGAACGTCCTGTACCCGCCCGGCCTGCCGGTCCGGGACCGGCTCCAACGCTATGCCGCCAGGTTCAGCACAGTTGAGCTGAATGCCAGCTTCTACCGCTGGCCCCGCGACACCACCTTCGCCGGCTGGAACAGGCGGCTGCCACCCGGTTTCAGCATGTCCGTCAAGGCTCCCCGCGGCCTTACCCACGCCCGCAAGCTGTACGCACCCGAAGTCTGGGTGGAACGCATCGCCCGGTGCTGGCATGAACTGGGGGACAAACGGGCTGTGCTCCTGGTCCAGCTCCCGCCGCAGTTGGGCCGCGACGACGCCCGGCTGGAGTACTTCCTGGCAGCGGTTCCGGAATGGATCCGGGTTGCCATTGAGTTCAGGCACCCCAGCTGGGACTGCCCGGAGGTGTTTTCCCTGTTGGAGCGGCACCAGGCGGCCTATTGCATCATGAGCGGCGCCAACCTGCCGTGCATCCTGCGCGCCACCGCGCCATTTACCTATGTCCGCCTGCATGGTCCCGACCACGAGCACTTGTACGGCGGCTCCTACTCGGAGGCCGACCTGCACTGGTGGGCGGACCGGATCCGCGAATGGGACAGCGGCGGCCTGGACGTCTACGCGTACTTCAACAACGACGGCGGCGGGAACGCCGTGCGAAACGCCGAAACACTGCGTGGGATCCTCGGCGCCGGCTGATCCGAACTCCACGCTGTGGCAGAGTGGTGGCATGGACACGGCTCCCCAGCATCCGGCCCGGAAGACGGCACGCAAGCCCACGCAGGCGGTGCTGGCCCAGTACGCCCTCTCCGGGAACCAGGCCTTCCGGCTGGCCCACCGGGTCTCGGACGCGGTCAACAGCCTGCGGATCCGGCTGGCGAAGCGCTGGAATTTCGTGCCGCAGACCATCGCCTACCAGGGGTACGGTTCCACGACCCGGGTACGTGTGCTGGGCCGCGTGCTGCTGACGCAGAAGCCGCTGCCGGGAAGCCGGGCGGAGCGGGAAGCGAAAATCGGCAACCAGAACATCCGCGGCTGGCGTGCCTTCACTGGCGTGCCGCTGCAGTTTTCCGACGTCGAGATCACCATCGGCGACGTCGTCACCCACATGACCGCGGACCGGGGCGGACTGATCGACACCGAAGTGGACGTCCAGCTTCCCCCCGGCTGGCACACGGCGGTCCTGCGCGCTGAGGGAACCGAACCGGCCGAGGCGCTGATCCAGGTGATCGCACCGGAGGTGAAGTTCGGAATCGTCTCGGACATCGACGACACCGTCATGGTGACCGCGCTGCCCCGGCCCTTCCTGGCGCTGTGGAACACCTTCGTGCTCAGCGAACGGGCACGGATGGCCACTCCGGGCATGGCGGTGCTGCTGGACCGGCTGACCATCGAGCATCCCGATGCCCCCGTCATTTACCTGTCGACGGGCCCCTGGAATGCGGCCCCCACCCTGGGACGCTTCCTGACCCGCAACATGTACCCCAAGGGCGCGCTGCTCCTGACGGACTGGGGCTTGACCCAGGACCGATGGTTCCGGAGCGGCCAGGAACACAAGCGGCGGAACCTGGATCGCCTGGCGCAGGAATTCCCGGACATGCGGTGGCTCCTGATCGGTGACAACGGCCAGCACGATGAAGCCATCTATTCGGCGTTCGCCGCGGAAAACGCCGACAAGGTGGCGGCCATCGCCATCCGGCAGCTGTCCGTCAGCGAATCGGTGTTCGCCGGCGGCCACTCCGAAGACGGTGACCACACCTCATCAAAAGTTCCGTGGATCTACTCCCCGGACGGGGCAGGCATCGCCAAGCAACTGGCCATGCTGGACCTGCTCCGGGGCTGACCCCGAACCGGCCCGGCCCCGCACGGTCTAGGCGCTGGCACCCAGCGCCGCGCCGTCGTCGGGCGCTTCACTGCCGTCCAAGGCCTCCGGAACAACGGCCTGGGCGATGGCGGCATCCGCGGCCAAGGCGAGGTCGCGTTCCTCGATGAGCTCCTGGAACCAGAAGTAGGAGGCCTTGGGCGTCCGCTCCAGGGTCTCGAAATCCACGTGCAGGAGGCCGAACGGCTGCTTGTATCCGGCGGACCATTCGAAGTTGTCCAGGAAGGACCATACGTAGTAGCCGCGGAGGTCAACCGATTCGGCTTCGCCGCCGGGGGCCGTGGCCTTCAAGGCGGCCTCAAGGTGGTCGGAAATGTACTTCAGCCGGCGCTCGTCGGGAATGAACCTTGTATTGGTGGACTTGTCCCGGACAATGATGTCCTCAAAGCTCGCTCCACCCTCGGTAATGATCACCGGAGGCAGGTTGGGGTACCGCTCCGCCATCTCCTTCAGGGCGACCGCCATGTACTCGGGCTTGACCGGCCACCCGTAGGCGGTGATGTCCGCTTCAGGCCACGCCTCGACGTGGAACGGTGTGGCACCGCCGCCTGCTGCGTTGAGGTCGCTCCCCATCGCCTCCGCCATGCTCGGCGGCACCGCGCCGCTTCCGGGCCCCACGGCGACCTTGGTGGGCATGTAATAGTTCAACCCGTAAAAATCCAGGGGCTGCGAAATGATCTGCATGTCCTCCTCGGGATGCTCGAAGGAGCTGAAGAACTTGGCCGCCCGGATCACGTCCGGGTACTTGCCGGTCAGGACCGGGTCCGCGTACAGCCGGTTCTGGCCCAGGTCCATCAGGCCGGCGCTGAGCTTGTCCAGAGGGTTGATGGAGTTCGGCACCATGGGGGAATAGACGTTGGTCATGCCGATCTCTCCCGGCACCCCAGCGGCACGGAGTGCCTGGACCGCCAGGCCGTGGCCGAGCAGCTGGTGGTGGACGGTGGGGAATGCACCCAGGGCCAGCTCCTTGCCGGGTGAATGCACTCCCAGCGAGTAGCCGTTGGCGCTCACCGTTGCCGGTTCGTTGATGGTGACCCAGCGGGCCACCCGGTCGCCGAACGCATCGGCTACGAGGCCCGCATACTCCCCCAGCCGGTAGGCCATGTCCCGGTTCATCCAGCCGCCCGCCTCGTCCAGCTCCAGCGGCGTGTCCCAGTGGTAGATGGTGGCCATGGGTGAGATCCCGTTGGCCAGGAGTTCATCCAGGAGCCGGTCGTAGAACGCCAGGCCCGCACGGTTTACCGGCCCGGTTCCGCCGGGCTGGATGCGGGGCCAGGAGAACGAGAAGCGGTACGAGTCCACGCCCAGCTGCTTCAGCAGGGCCACGTCCTGCGGCATGCGGTGGTAGTGGTCGGTGGCTATGGCCGGGCTGTGGTCCCCCACGATAGCCCCGGGCTTGGCGGCAAACACTTCCCAGCCGGACTTGCCGCGGGCGTCTTCGTCCAGCGCCCCTTCAATCTGGAATGCTGCGGTGGCGACGCCAAGCGTGAACCCCGGGGGGATAAGCGCTGCGAGGTCCTTGGCGGATTTGTGCATGGAGGCCAGCCTTTGTTGCAGTGGTTCGGGTACGTCTCAGGATTACACAGCAGGGACAGGCTGACGAACAGCCACTCCCTTGGCCGGCACGTTGGCTACTGCGAGCCGAAGAGGAACTCCTTGGCGTGCGCCACTGCCTTGCGGAAGGCGTCATTGCGCAGGGTCACCAGATGCTCTGCGTCGCCGTCGGACGGTTCCAGGTACCCGGTGTAGCCGGGCCGCAGGACCCAGATATCGCCGGCAGGTGGAAGGTAGAACACGCCGAAGGACCGTTGCTGCGCCTCATCGGCCGTCCAGATGGGGACCACTGCCAAGGCAGCACCGGTGGCCGGGTTGATCCACTGCGCCCGCGGCATGGGCTGCTCATGTGCTTCCGGGTCCAAAAACGGCGCAGTTCCCGGGCCCCACCGCTGCTCGAAGCGCTCATGGAATGCAGGAATCAGCGGTGAATCGTAGCGCCGCCACTCACTCATGGGGTTTCCGCCTCCTTGGATGAAGTCCTCTGTGCCCGCCAATGGCTGCCGGCGTCCCCACCCGAAGGCAGGGACGCCGGCGCAGCGCCACGGATCCTAGGCGTCGATCTGCTGCATGCCGCCTTGTTGGGTCTGGATCTCGATCTTTCGCGGCTTGGCTTGCTGGGCAACCGGGATCCGCAGGGTGAGCACGCCTTGGTCGTAGGCGGCCTTGATCCTGTCGGTATCCAGGGTGTCGCCCAGGATCAGTTGGCGGCTGAACACGCCGCGTGGACGCTCGGACGCCACCAGTTCCACGTTGGGCTGCGTGGGGTCCTTGCGTTCGGCCCGCACCGTCAGGACGTTCCGTTCCACGTTCAGGTCCACGGAGTCCACGTCCACGCCGGGAAGGTCGAACGCCACCACGAATTCGCCGTCTTCCTGCCAGGCGTCCATCGGCATGGCTGCCGGGCGGGCGGCGGTTCCCAAAACCTGCTGCGCGAGCCGGTCCAGCTCACGGAACGGGTCCGTACGCATCAACATCATTTCCCACTCCTTCAGCTTCAAGGTGTCGGATATCCGTCCACCCACCACCTATTTATCTATGGTGGTGAATGTAGATTTTTTATAGCACCAGTGGGAAAATTGGGCAAGACCCTGTTGCGCGGATTTTTTGGGAGAACCCATGACGGAACCTGCAGGCGGCCGGCCCGGCCTCTCCCCCGGCCCACGCGCCCTGTACGCGATCTCGGTAGCGGCGGAACTGGCAGGCACCGGACAGCAGAACATCAGGCTGTACGAGGCGAAAGGTTTGCTGACGCCTGCCCGGACCGCAGGCGGCACGCGGCAATACAGCGAGGAGGACATCGCCGTGCTGCTTCGGATTGGCGAACTCCTCCAGGAAGGATTGAACCTCGCCGGTGTCGCCAAGGTCCTGGAGCTGGAGGCAGCAAACCTGAAACTGCACCGGGCGCTGAAACGGGCGCGGTCAAGGCCTTAGCGGGGCAGGAAGCCAACCGGCTCGTCGCGCCGGTTCACTCCTGCGGCGATTCCGCCTTGGAGAGCTCCCCGGTGATCGGTTCACCTTCGATCCTGGCCGTCCGCCAGGTGTCGAGGGCGATGACTCCGCCGAGGATCATCAGCGAGAGGGAGAACGACGCCAAGGTGTCAGTGGGCCAGTGGTAGCCCAGGTAAAGGCGGCTGGCGATCGCCAGGACAATTCCGATGCCGGCTCCAATAAATCCGAAAAGGGTTGCCCGCCGGCTGCGGCGCCGGGACACGATCAGGTACGCGCCCACCAGCAGGAAGTCGCAGGCACCCAGGACATGCCCGGATGGGAACGAGAACGTTTGGTCGGCACCGAACAACATCTGGTCCACCGGCGGCCGAGAGCGCTGCACGATGTGGAGGATGATCTGCGAAACGATCACCCCCGCCAGCATCGCGGACGCCAGCAGGATGGGCCGCCAGGCATGTTTGGCCGCGAAGCCCCAGACGAGGATCACCACCAGCACAATGATGGGCAGGGCGATGGGTCCAAAGAACACCGCCAGGAAAATCATGATGGCGGTGACGGTGCCCGAACGCGTGGTCAGCAGCCAGTCATGCACGGGTTCGTCGGCCACCGTCAATCCAGTGGACTGCACCACGCTGACAAGGATGGCGGTAAAGAGCGCCAGCCCCACTACGGAGAGGATGACCGACGCCCGGTACAGCCCGCGCCGGTCCGCCACGTCCACGTAGCGCTCCTCCACGACGAACTTCTCGTTGAAGGTATGCCATTTGCCGGCCTTGTGCTCCGCAACCCCGGACCCTGATGATCTCTGTACCAATGTGCTGCCTTGTCCCTGCGCCGTGATAAATGCTTAGGGCTGAACACTATCCCGGTGAAGGCCCATTCACTCCATCATGCGCCCGGCAATCGCGGCGGCCGCGGGAAAAACGCAGGCGCTACCCGATGCCGCCCGCCGTGCCGGCAGGAGCGGCTGCGTGGTTCCGCCAACTGTGCTCGGGTTCGAAGCCAAGCATGCGCCGGGCTTTGTCGATGGAGAGCATGGTTTCGTGTTCGCCCAGTTCCTTGGTGACCTTGACGCCGGGGAAGACCTCCGCGGCCAGGCTGGCGCTCGGGCGGCTCATAACGGTGTCTGCGTTGGCGATGATGAAGGCTTCAAAGCCGGGCTTTGCGTTCTCCAGTGCCCGGGCCACTGCCTGCGCACCGTCCCTGCCGTCGATGTAGCCCCAAAGGTTCCACTTGCGCAGCGTTGCGTCCTCATCGAACGAGGGGAACCGCTCGTAGTCAGACTCGTCCATGACGTTGGAGAAACGCAGCCCGGTGATGCTCAGCTCCGGGTCCCAGCGGGTCAGTTCCACGGCCATCCGTTCCTCCAGCGTCTTCACCAGGGAATAGGTGCTCTCCGGCCGGGGAGGGTATTCCTCGTCCACCGGAATGTAGGGCGGGTCGACGTCGAACGGCAGGCCGAGCACGGTCTCGCTGGAGGCGTACACCACTTTCTTGATGCCGGCCCGTCGCGCTGCTTGGAAGACGTTGTAGGTGGAGAGCATGTTGTTCTCGAACGTCGCGGCGTCCGGAAGGATGCCAGGGGCGGGGATGGCCCCAAGGTGCACCACGGCGTCGAATCCGTCGTGGCGGTCATCCACGCCCAGGAGCGCATCCACCACCTGGCCGTAGTTGCGCAGGTCCACCACCAGCAGGCCCGGGCTCCGGCTACCCGCGCGGTCCAGGTTGAGGACCTGGTGGCCGTCGTCGGTAAGCCGGCGCACCACGTGCCGGCCAAGTTTTCCGCTTCCGCCTGTAACCGCAATTCTCATCAGTGTTTCCTTCTGTTCGAGTCCACCATGCTTTGCTCCGGTCAGGATGGCCGTCGCGATGCTGCCAGGAATTGTTCGACGGCGGCAATCGCCAATGCGGTAATCTCCCCCGGATCCCCGCTGCCGTTGACGGATACCAGGATTCCCCGGCCCGCGTACACCGAGACTACTTCATGCGTCTGGCGGTGGTAGAGGTCCAACCTGCGTCGGAAGACGTCGATGGTGTCGTCGGTGCGGCCTTGTTCCTGCGCCCGCCGGTGCATGCGCTCTTCCAGTTCGGCGTCGGGAGCGCGCAACTCGATGACAGCGTCCAGCCCGTGCCCCTGGGCGGCGAGCATACTGTCCAGTTCCGTTGCCTGCGGTGCCGTGCGCGGGTAACCATCGAGCAGGAAACCGTGGCTGACGTCGCCATCAAGGAGGCGGTCCTTCACGAGGGCATTGGTGAGGTGGTCGGGAACGAAATGGCCGCCGTCGAGGTATACGGCAGCCTGGTTCCCCAGCTCCGTCTTCCGGCTGACGTTGCTGCGGAAGATATCCCCTGTGGACACCGCCGGGACCCCGAAGTGCCTGGCCAGGTGTTCAGCCTGGGTTCCCTTGCCGGAGCCCGGCGGGCCGATGATAAGAAGCCTGGTCATGTTCCTGTCCTCCCCGGCGGGCTGCCTTTGGGTTGGCGCCGCATCCGGTGGCCGGCTCCCGCTTCATTGTGCCGGTTACCCCCTGCATGGCGCCAGCGTCCGGGCTGTGACGGCGCAGCGGGCATGACGTTTCGCCTTCCTTGCGGATGTATATACTCTGGTTATCGGTTTAGCAGCGGGCCGTTGGAAAGTTCTTCGATCCAGCGACCATCACCGACTCCCCGCCCACATTGCGGGGCGTTTGTGTGTTGCCGGCTCGTTTTGACCTGAGCGAATGGCACCAAGAAACAGTGGCCAGCGAGTCAACAGCTAAACCCGATACATCCATAACCGAGTACCTGCATGAAATTGTCCTGGACAGCTCCGACGTCGAGGACTTCCTCAATGAGTTGGCGCAGGTCTCCGCGCGCAACCTCTCCGAACCCGGCGATGAGATGCTGTGCGCCGTCACCCTGCTCAGGCAGCGGAAGGGCACCACGGTAGCCAGCAGCAGCGATGAGGCACGGGTCATTGGACGGTTTGAGCACCGGTTCACCGAGACACCGGGCATGACTGCAGCAACAGCCCAGGAAACTGTCCACGTCCCGGATCTCAACGCTGATGGCCGCTGGCCCGACTACTCCTCAGCTGTGCAGGCAGAGGGGATCCGGTCCGTCGCGGCGCTCCCGTTCCGGCTGGAGGGCGACACCAAGGCAGCCTTGCTGCTCTACTCCGGCCGTGCGCACCGTTTCGAGGGCCGCATCATGAAATGCGCCGAGGATTTTGTCAGCCAGACCTCGCTGGCCCTGCGGCTGGCGATCCGCTTTGCGCACTTCAGCGAAACGGCGGCGAACCTCCGCGCCACCCTGGAAAGCCGGACCGTCATTGACATGGCCGTCGGGATCATCATGGCCCAGAACCGGTGCAGCCAGCAGGACGCCTTCGACATCCTGAAGACGGCGTCAAGCACCCGCAATTCCAAGCTTCACGATGTGGCCGCCGCCGTGGTCCACTCCCTGGGGCAGGGACCCGCGCGGACACATTACGACGGATAGGGCCAGGGCCCCGGACACCCGGCACAGGGGCGATAGACTGTTGCCAACTTTTTCGCCGGGGGGCTTGGATGGAACAGCAGCGCACCTGCCTTGTCGTTGAAGACAACGACGACATCCGCGGACTGATTTCAATAGTCCTTTCACGTGCGGGCTTCGTAGTGAAAGCCGTTGGCACCGGGTCGGAAGCCATCGCCGCGGCGTCCGACCCAGGCATCGCCCTGGTCACCTTGGACCTGGGACTCCCGGACATGGACGGGCACGTGGTTGCCCGTGCCATCCGCGCCAGGAGCTCTGCCCCGTTACTCTTCCTCACGGCCCGCTCGGAGGGGGATGACGTCCTGGCAGGCATGGCGTCCGGGGCCGCCGCCTACCTCACCAAGCCTTTCCACCCCAGGGAACTTGAAGCGCTGGCACGGCGGTTGTGCCCCACACCATTGGCAGAGGAGTCCAGCACCACCGGCACCTCCCTCTGCTGAGCGGAGCGGCATAGGGCGACGACGGGAGTCCCGCCGCCGCCCCGAGGATTCCTTACTTGGAAAGGAACCCGAGCAATGCCTCGTTGACCTCTGCGGCGTGCGTCCAGAGCAGGCCGTGCGGCGCGCCTTCGATCTCGACGTATTCCGCCGTGGGCAACGCCTTGGCGAACTGCCGCCCGGTCGAGTCGATGGGCAGGATGTTGTCGGCGGTGCCGTGGACGATCAAGGCGGGAACATCGATCTTGGGGATGTCCTGCCGGAAGTCCGTCAGCCACGTGGGCTGGGCGGCAACGGACGCGGTGGCACCGGCACCGGCGGCGAGGTTCCAGCTGGCGTCGACGGCTTCCTGGCTGAGGCGCGGAGTGCCCAGGAAGGTGTCCGAGTTGTAGAAATTCTTGAAGAATTCTGTGAAGAACGCATACCGGTCGGCAGTAACCGCGGCCTTGAGGCCGTCGAAAACGTCCTGCGGAACGCCGTCAGGATTGTCGTCGGTCTTGAGCAGGTAGGGCTCCAGGGATCCGAGGAATGCGGCGCGGGCCACCCGCGCCGAGCCATAGGTGCCAAGGTAGCGGCCCACCTCGCCGGTGCCCATGGAGAAGCCCACCAGCACCACGTTGTCCAGGTCCAGGGTGGTCAGCAGGGTGTTGAGGTCTGCCGCGAAGGTGTCGTAGTCGTAGCCGTCGGCAGGCTTGCTGGACTTGCCAAAGCCGCGGCGGTCGTAGGTGATGACCCGGTAGCCCGCGCCAAGGAGCGCGGCAGTCTGTTTTTCCCAGGACGATCCGTCCAGCGGGTAGCCGTGGATAAGCACCACGGGCTGGCCCGAACCGTGATCCTCGTAGTAGAGCTCGATGTCGGTGCTGTTCTCCGTACCAACGGTAATGAAAGCCATCGGGGTAAATTCCTTTCGAGACTGGCCGAAGCGGCCGGCGTCACGCCGTACCCCTCCTACTGTAGGTGGCCGCGCTGGCTCGCCCGCGATGGCCGTCCGACAGACAGGCGTGCAGTGCGTCCCGGTCCGCGTTGTGACACTATATGCGCATGAATGCAGATAAGAATGCTTGCTCGCTGGGGACGGACAGCCAGTACGTGGAGTTGGCCGTGGAGGTCTTCTCGATGCTGGCTGACGCCACGAGGGTGCGGATCATCCTTGCCCTTCGCGACGGCGAAATGGCAGTGGGCGCCTTGGCCGACACGGTAGGCAAGTCCCCCGCTGCCGTGTCCCAGCACCTGGCCAAAATGCGGCTGGCCCGGATGGTATCCACCCGGCAGGACGGGACGCGGGTGCTGTACCGGCTGGAGAACGAACACGCCCGGCAATTGGTGGCTGACGCCATTTTCCAGGCCGAACACGCGCTAGGCGGCGAACCGGCGCACCACCGCGCACCCGCCCACCACGCACAAGGGAGCGCCTCATGACCGGGCCGCACCAGGAATCAACGCATGCGCACAGCCATCACGACGACGTCCACGCGGGCCACCATCACCACCACGATGACGATGCGCACGATCACGACCACCAGCACGGGCATGGGCACGACCACGGGCACCATCACCATTCCGGTTTCAAAGGATGGCTTTTCGAGCTGTTCGTGCCGCACACCCACGATGCCGCGGATTCCATCGATGACGCCATGGAGGCCAGCACGGAGGGCATCCGGGCGCTGAAGATCAGCATGTTTGTCCTGCTGGCCACCACGCTGCTGCAGTTCCTGGTGGTCCTGTTCAGCAGTTCCGTGGCCCTGCTCGCGGACACCATCCACAACTTCTCCGACGCCCTGACCGCAGTGCCACTGTGGATCGCCTTCATCCTGGGGCGCAGGGCCGCGACCCGCCGGTACACATACGGGTACGGCCGGGCAGAAGACCTCGCCGGCCTGTTCATCGTGGCTGTAGTGGCCCTTTCCGCCATCGTGGCGGCCTGGCAGTCCGTTGACCGGCTCATCAATCCGCAGGCCCTGCAAAACCTGGGGTGGGTCATGGCGGCGGGCCTGATTGGCTTCGCCGGCAACGAGGCGGTGGCAATCTACCGCATCCGGGTGGGCCGCAGGATCGGTTCTGCGGCACTCGTGGCGGACGGTGTGCACGCCAGGACGGACGGCTTCACGTCGCTGGCCGTGGTGATCGGCGCCATTGGCGTCATGCTTGGTTTCCCCTTGGCGGACCCGATCGTGGGATTGGCCATTTCCGCCGCCATCATGGTGCTCCTGTGGGGGACGGTCCGCAGCATCGGGCGGCGGCTCATGGACGGCATCGAGCCGGAACTGGTGGAGCTCGCCGAGGCCGCACTCGGAGGGACTCCCGGGGTCCTCGCGGTCCGGCAGCTGCAGCTGCGGTGGTCCGGCCACCGGCTGCAGGGGACTGCCCGCCTGGAACTGGCCGAAACCGGGTTGTCGCAGGCGGCAGAGACCCTGGAGCGCGCCGAGCACCGGCTCCGGCACGCCCTGCCGAAACTGGACCACATGCTCCTGGCGCCTGAAGCCCGGCGCTAGGGCCCAAACGCAGGAAGTGACCCCGCCGGATTTCGCCGGCAGGGTCACTTTTTGCGTCGTGTGTGGTTCCTAGGCCCGGGCAGCCTTGCCGGGCAGCGCCAGCTTGAACACCTTCGCCCAAGACGAACCCACCTGCTTGAGCAGCGGACCGGTGGTGTATTTCAGGCCATAGCGCTGGCAGATCTCGCGGACCCTGGGGGCCACCTCCGCGTACCGGTTGGAGGGCAGGTCCGGAAAGAGGTGGTGCTCGATCTGGTGCGACAGGTTGCCGGTCATGAGGTGCATGAACCTGGACCCCGAAATGTTGGCGGAGCCGATCATCTGGCGAACGTACCAGTCGCCCCGGGTTTCACCCTCCACCATTTCTTCGGTGAAGGTGTCGGTGCCTTCCGGGAAGTGGCCGCAGAAGATGACGGCGTGGGCCCACACGTTGCGGATGGCGTTCGCGGCGATCGTGCCGAACAGGGCCTGCTTGGCGGAGCCGGTGATCATCGCGAGCGCAGGGGTGGCAGCGTAGTCCTTGGTGAATTGGGTGATCACCTTGCGGCCGAGGGCCTTGAGGTCCTTGAGCAGGGCCTCTTTGGACTTGGTGCCTTCCTTGTATTCGGTCAGCTCGAGATCGTAGACGGCGATCCCCCACTCGAACACCGGCGCAAGGATCGCATTGAACAGCGGGTTGGCCAGGTTGATGGGCTTCCACGGCTGGTTCTCATCCATCCGGAGGAGGTTGTATCCGACGTCGTTGTCCTTGCCCACCACGTTGGTCCAGCGGTGGTGGAGGTCGTTGTGCGTGTGCTGCCAGGAGCGCGACGGGGTAACGAAGTCCCACTCCCACGTGGTGGAGTGGATATCCGGATCCCGCATCCAGTCCCACTGTCCGTGCAGGATGTTGTGGCCGAGCTCCATGTTTTCCAGGATCTTGGCCAGGCTCAGGAGCGTGGTGCCGGTAACCCAGGCTGCTTTGTTCTTGCTGACCAGCAGGGCGGCCCGGCCGGAGATTTCAAGCCCGCGCTGGATCTTGATCATGCGGCGGATGTAAGCGGCGTCTTCCGCACCGCGCTTTCCCAGGATTTCGTCCCGGATGGCGTCGAGCTCACGGCCGAGCTCCGCCACTTGTTCGTCGCTGAGGTGCGCTGCCGCCGGGGGCCGGACCGTGGGGCTGCCGGATTCTGCGAGCTTGCCGGGGCGCGTTCTTGAGCTTCCCGTGGCCGTGGCCTTGGCGGGTGAGATTACTGACATACCGTGGTGCTCCTCAGATTTCGAGGTTGACGGGTCCGGCGGCTGCCGAGACACACGTTTGGATAAGTTCGCCGGGTTCGCCATGGACTTCCCCGGTGCGGAGGTCGCGGACCTGGCCGGCCAGGAGCGGGGTGAGGCAGCTGTGGCAGATACCCATCCGGCAGCCACTGGGCATCAGGACCCCGGCGTCCTCGCCGATGTCCAGGATGGGGGTGTCGCCGTCGGCCTCCACCTCCCGGTCGGAGGCCTCAAAGGTGACCAGGCCGCCGTCGTGGCCTACACCGGCGTTGAAGGTGGTGTTGAAGCGTTCGATCATCAGGTTGCCGGCGTCTCCGGCCACTGCGACGTCGGTCCCGGGCGCGCCGGTGGTCAGGGCTGCCCGCTTCCACAGCGCTTCGGCGTCGTCCAGGAAGCTGTCCGGGCCGCAGGCGTAGGCTGACCGTTCCTTCCAGTCGGGACAGATCTCGTCCAGCTCCCGGGTGCTGGAGAAGTCCATCCGGCCCTGTTCGCCCGTGTACCAGTGCGCCAGCCGGAAATTCGGGAACTGGTCCGCCAACTCGGCCAGTTCCTCGCGGAAGAGGCTGTCACCCGGGGTGCGGGCGGAATGGACCAGGACGACGTCGGCATCAGGCCGCCGCGGGACAAGGGTGCGGATCATGGACATCACCGGGGTGATGCCACTGCCGGCCGTGACCATGAGCAGGGGCCTGGGGTGCTCAGGAAGAACAAAATCACCCTGCGGCGGGGCAAGGAACAAGACGTCGCCCGGCTTGGTGGTGCGCACCAATGTGCCGGAAACAGCTCCGACATCGGTGACGGTGATGGCGGGGTCCTTGCCCGCCGGGGCGCTGAGGGAGTACGAACGCCAGTGGCGTACGCCGTCGAGTTCGACGCCGATGCGCGCCCACTGCCCGGCAAGGTGCGCCTTCCAGCCGCGCCCGGGACGGAAAAAGATCGTGGCCGACTGGGCCGTCTCCTGGACCACGCGGGTCACGACGCCCCGAAGCTGCCGGGCCGAGTAGACAGGGTTGAACAGGGACAGAATGTCCTCTGGCGCCAGAGGCGTGGTCAGCACAGAGGCCGCTTGGGCCAGCTGTCGTAGCCGGATCATGCGATCAAGCCTAAGGCGGTGTGAGCCATATTTCTCTCTCTCCGTCATATGACCGTTCCGCAGTCACACAGTAGTAGGGGCGCGAAGCCCCCACCACGCTCTTCAAGAGTAACGGTTAGGTCTCACGGAAAGTTCCCCGGCGTCAGCGGCGGCGCCATCCCAGGGCCGGCGCAACGTGTTCCACGATGGTGCCCAGGAGCTTGGAGTTGTACTCCACGCCCAGCTGGTTGGGGACGGTCAGCAGCAGCGTATCGGCCGCCTGCACTGCCGTGTCTGCCGCCAGCTGCTCCGCCAAGAGGTCAGGTGCGCCAACATAGCTCTTGCCGAACCTTGCGGTGAAGCCGTCAATCACGCCCACCTGGTCGCGGCCGTCGCGGAGCGCGCTGCCCGCAAAGTAGTAGCTGTCCTCGTCATCCACGATGGGAAGGACGCTGCGGCTGACCGACACCCGTGGAGGGCGTGTGTGTCCTGCCGCGGCCCACGCCTCCCTGAACAGCTGGATCTGTTCAGCCTGGAGTTCATGGAACGGAACGCCGGTGTCCTCCGTGAGCAGGGTGGAGCTCATCAGGTTCATGCCGAGTTCAGCAGCCCACACCGCGGTCTTCCGGCTGCCTGCACCCCACCAGATCCGGTCCGCCAAACCGGGCGACTGGGGCTGGACGGGCAGGAGTCCGGTGGCACCGCCGGCGTACCGGGGGTCTGCCTGGGCCACGCCCGCACCCGTGATGGCCTGGCGGAAAGCCGCCGTATGGCGCCGGGCCATGTCCGCGTCGGTCTCCCCGGGCTCCGGCCGGTATCCGAAAGCCGAAGCGCCGTTCCGGGCAGGTTCGGGTGAGCCGCGGCTGATTCCCAGCTGCAGCCTGCCGCCACTGATCAGGTCTGCCGCAGCCGCTTCCTCCGCCATGTACAGCGGATTCTCGTAGCGCATGTCAATAACGCCTGTGCCGATTTCCAGCTTGCTGGTGCGCGCGGCTATGGCAGAAAGAAGTGGGAACGGGGAGGCCTGCTGGCGGGCGAAGTGATGGACACGGAAAAATGCGCCGTCAACTCCGAGTTCTTAGGCGGCTACCGCAAGATCAATCCCCTGGAGCAGGGCGTCGGCCGCTGTCCGGGTACGGGAACCCTGTCCGGGACCCCAGTGGCCGAAGGAAAGAAATCCGATGCGCTCCATACTTTCCCCCAACCGCGCGGCAGCCTGCCGAATTCCCGGCTGGCATGATGGCTGCGTGGATATTCCTGAAGGAACTGTCAGTGTCTTCAAGACGATTGTGCTGTTCGTCCTCGCCGCCGCAGCCGAAATCGGGGGCGCATGGCTGGTATGGCAGTCCGTCCGCGAGGGCAGGGACTGGTGGTGGGCCGGACTGGGCGTGATCGCCCTGGGCGCCTACGGCTTTGTGGCCACCCTCCAGCCCGACGCGCACTTCGGCCGGATCCTGGCGGCGTACGGCGGAGTGTTCGTGGCCGGTTCCCTGGCCTGGGGCATGGCGTTCGACGGTTTCCGTCCTGACCGGTGGGACATTGCGGGGTCCGTGGTGTGCCTGCTGGGCGTAGCACTGATCATGTTCGCACCGCGGAGCGGAGCGTGACGGGTAGCTAGACTCTAGCCACAACGAAAGGCGGAGAGCCGTGGAACGGACGGACTACTGCATCATTGGTGGCGGAATCGTGGGCCTTGCCACCGCCTACCAGCTCCTGCGGAAAGAGCCCGACGCATCATTGGTCCTGCTGGAGGCGGCCCCCGCACTGGCTTCGCACCAGACGGGGCACAACAGCGGCGTCATCCACTCCGGCATCTACTACGCCCCGGACAGCCTCAAGGCCCAATTCTGCAAGGCCGGAGCCCGCCAGACCAGGGAATTCTGCCGGGACCACGGCATCAGGTATGCCGAGCCGGGCAAACTTCTGGTGGCAACCTCGGCGGTGGAACGGGAACGGCTGGACCGGCTTGAGGAGCGTGCCGCCATCCACGGCCTGGACTGCGAGCGGATCGACGGCGCAGAGCTCAACCGGCGCGAACCCAATGTTGCGGGGCTGGGTGCCCTGTTCATCCCAAGCACCGGCATCGTTGACTACCCGGAGGTGGCGCGCAAGCTGGCCGAACTCATCACGGCCGCCGGCGGACGCGTCGACACCGGAGCCCGGGTCACCTCCATCGTGGAGCACGCCGGCCACGTGGAGGTTGGGACGGACCGGGACACCTACGCCTGCCGCCGCCTGGTGGCCTGCGCCGGGCTGCAGTCGGACCGGCTCGCCGAATTGGCGGGTATGAAAATCGACGTCCAAATCGTTCCCTTCCGGGGCGAGTATTTTGAGCTGCCGGCCGCAAAATCGGACTACGTCAAACACTTGATCTACCCGGTGCCCGACCCGGACTTGCCCTTCCTGGGCGTGCACCTGACGCCCACCATCGACGGCGGCATCACCGTAGGACCCAACGCGGTGCTGGGCCTGTCCCGGGAGGGGTACACCAAGTTCTCGGTCCATCCGAAGGACGTGGCCCGCTACCTGCGCTTTCCGGGCTTGTGGCACGTGGCGAGGTCCAATGCCGCCACCGCCGTGCGGGAGGTCCGGAACTCCCTGTTCAAGGGAAGCTACCTGCAGGAATGCCGAAAATACGCGCCTGGCCTGGCCAAAGGCGACCTGCTGCCCCGCGAGGCAGGCATCAGGGCGCAGGCGGTACGCCGGGACGGCACGCTCCTCCACGATTTCCTGCTGGCAGGGACCGACCGGATGCTCCACGTATTGAACGCCCCGTCCCCCGCAGCCACTGCCGCGCTCCCCATCGGTGAGCATCTGGCCGGCAAGGCGGCACTCCGCCGGGCGGCCTGACCGGAGTCCGTGCTTTGACGGCGCGGCTACACTGGGCCCGTGACCAACAGTGAGCATCCGCCCGGGACCGCAGCCCCGCCGCCGCGCGGACGGCTCGCCGAACGCCTGTTGCCGGGCGGCGAGGAACCGGATCCGCGGTTCACCCTCGCGAACGAACGCACCTTCCTCGCATGGATCCGCACCTCCCTTGCGCTGCTCGCCGGTGGCATTGCCCTCGAAGCCTTTACCTCAGGCCTTTTCATCGAACCGGTCCGCAAAGGCCTGGCCATCATCCTCCTTCTCATGGGCATGATGCTCAGCGGCGGCGCTGCCATGCGGTGGCTTCGCGTGGAGCGCAGCATGCGCAACAAAGCACCGCTTCCGCTGCCTTTCTTCGTCCCCCTGCTGGCCGGGGCAGGCGCGCTGGCGGCCGCCGTCGTCCTCGTTTTTGTCCTTCTGCGCTGATGGCATCCGGCGCACCCCGGCCGCACGGTGATCCGGGTCTCCAACCCGAACGGACGGCGCTGGCCTGGGGCCGGACCATGTTGGCGCTGGTGACGGCGAGCGCCTTCTTCCTGCGATGGCTTCCCACGTACGGGCCGCCCATCCTGATGCTCCCGGCGGTGTCCGGAGCCGCCGCCTTGGCCATTTACCTCACCCAGCGCCGCCGCTACCGGGCGAGGTCCCACGGCCTGGCCGGGGAGAGCATCGAAGCGGACCTTTCGGCTGTGCTCTGGACCGCCTTCGCGGGCGTCGTCCTGGGCGCCCTCGGCGTTGTGGTGGTGGTGACGGGTTAGCAGCCGAAGCTAGAACATCGGCAGGACGAAGCCGCCCAACAGGGCCACGGTGCCGATGGCCGTCAGGCAGCGGCCCAGGACTGACGCCGTCCTGCCCGCCTCTTCCGGTACGGTGGACTGCCACTGGGTTGGGCGTTTGGGGTGGTAGTAGATCGGCAACGTGTCCCCCACGGCCATGTCCCTGATGTCGTACGGGGACATGGGGGCGTTGTGCACCTGGTGCTTCCGGTCGTACCAGCGGAACCCTACGCCGGTGGAGTCCGAATACACCACGGCTTCTGCCACGTCCCACGGGTGGATGAAGCGGCGGAGGAACCCGGTGTAGAACAGCAGTCCCAGCCCGGCGGGCAGGCACAACCAGGTCAGTACTTCCAGGATGGGACCTGCCATATCGAGCGCAGTGGACATGAAATCGATGGTACAGCGCGGGACTGGTGGCTTCAGCACCAGCTACGTAGGCTGAAGGTGACCGGACCGGAGTGAGGGGAAGCCCAATGAATGATCAGGATATTTTGACGCACATCCAGGCCCTCGTGGAAGAGGAGCATGCGCTGCGCGAGGGGTCCGCCGGAGGCCAGGCTCCGGACCAGGCGCGCCTGAAGTACGTGGAGGAAAGCCTGGACCAATACTGGGACCTGTTGCGACAAAGGCGGGCCAAGAAGGAATCCGGGGAGAACCCCAACGAGGCCCAGGCCCGTCCCGTCAGTGAAGTGGAGGGCTACAGGCAGTAGCTTCGAGGCGCGGAAGGGTTCCGCCGCCCCTGGTGGGGCGGCGGAACCTTTTTTATGCCGTTATTGCCCAGGTGCAGCGCTTAGCCGATGGGCTGCGGCATTTGCTCCACGACGTACTGGACGTCCAGCGATTCTCCCGTCTCCGGATCCGCCATCTCCACCTTCCAGCTGCGGGCGAACTGGTTGACGCCGCCCGTCATCGCCACGGTGCCGGAAATCAGCACGGTGCCCGGCTGGTTGAGCCCGCGCGCGGCCAGCACCTCCAGCCAGTAGTCCGGGGTCAGCAGGGCCTCGAGGGAACTGTCCTGGATGAGGGTGTCCGGGGTCTCCCCCTCCCCTACCCAGCCACGCAGCGTGATGCGGTCCAGGTGGTCCCGCACATCGTCAAGCCGCCACGCCTTGCGGCCAAGGACGTCAGGGCTGGCATTCTTGCTCCACGCCACACCATGCACTTCGAGCTCACGGTCCGTGTGATCGCAGGCGACGGTGAGCAGGACGCCGTCGTCGGTGATGACCAGCGCCCATTCCGCCTCACCGGACGTGCGTCCATGCTGGACCCGGACCTCGGATACCTGCTGCGCGAGGTAGGGCGAGACGGGGTACATGGCCGGAGTGGTGGTGGGGCCGGGGACCCCGAGCTCGGCAAGTTCTGCGATGTGGGCCTGCACCTCATCCTGCTCACGCCCCGCGTAGCCGGCGTTGAGGAGGTGCCGGACCTGCACGTTCTTGATGCTGCCGTCGGGAAGTTCAAAGCTGAGAGCCGTCATGGTGCCGTCCTTTTCGAAGGCCGCGGAGCCGGTGCACCGCGGGAAAATTAACAAACCGGAAACCGGAAACAGTCGCCAATGTACATCCAGTATGCGTAATGTATACATTTAACGCCAGCGTGACAGGCGTCACCTCAAAATCCACTGTGGAGGACACAATGAGCAATTCTCCGGTTTCCGGTGCGGGCGCAGCGTCCCAGTCAGGCCCGCCAATCCGTCCGAAGGGCCTGGTCAAGGCATTTGCGGCAAGCCTGACCGGCACGGCACTGGAGTGGTATGACTTTGCCGTCTATTCCGCGGCGGCCGCTGTCGTTTTCCCCATCGTTTTCTTTCCGTCCTCCGATCCCCTGACCGGCACCATCCTCGCCTTTTCCACCTACGCGGTCGGCTATGTGTCACGGCCCGTGGGCGGTGTGGTCTTCGGACGGCTCGGTGACCGGATCGGACGCAAGAAGGTCTTGGTCACCACTTTGATGATCATCGGCGTGGCAACGGTGCTGATCGGCGTCCTTCCGGGCTACGACAGCATTGGCATTGCCGCCCCGATCATCCTGGTGCTCCTGCGCTTCGCCCAGGGCGTGGGCGTGGGCGGTGAATGGGGCGGCGCAGTGCTGCTCTCCAGCGAATACGGCGACCCGCAGCGCCGGGGTTTCTGGGCCTCGGCCGCGCAGGTGGGTCCGCCCGCCGGGAACCTGCTGGCCAACGGTGCGCTGGCCGTCCTGACCCTGATGCTCACCGAACAGCAGTTCATCAGTTTCGGGTGGCGCATCGCGTTCCTGGTCTCCGCACTGCTGGTCGGTTTCGGCCTGTGGATCCGGCTCAAGCTGGAGGACACCCCCATCTTCAAGGCGATCGAAGCCCATGGAGAACAGCCCGCCGCGCCCATCCGGGAAGTGTTCAGTACGGAACTGCGGCCACTCGTTGCCGCCATCCTGTGCCGGGTGGGCCCGGACGTGCTGTACGCGCTGTTCACCGTCTTCACCCTCACCTACGGCATCCAGGCGCTCGGCTACGAACGCAACCAGGTGCTCACCGCCGTCCTGGTGGGCTCGGCCTTCCAGCTGTTCATGATTCCCCTGGCCGGCGCAGTCTCGGACCGTTTCAACCGGCGTCTGGTCTACGGCGTGGGCGCAGTGGCCGGCGCCGTGTGGACCTTTGTCTTCTTTGGCGTCCTTGGCGGCAACAATGAGCCGATGCTGATCGTGGGCATTGTCCTGGGCCTGGCGGCGCACTCCTTCATGTACGGGCCGCAGGCCGCCTTCATCGTGGAGCAGTTCTCACCCCGGCTCCGGTCCACGGGCAGTTCACTGGCCTACACCTTCGCAGGCGTCATCGGCGGCGCCATCGCACCCTTGTTGTTCACCGTGCTGCTGTCGCAGTTTGGCACCTGGATTCCGGTGGCCATCTACGTTGCGGTCGCAGCGGCCGTAACCCTCGTGGGGCTTGCCCTGGGCCGAGACAGCAACACCGTGGAGGACCAGGACTACCGCCTGCTGCTGGAAGGCAGTGCTGAATCCAGGGCGGCCGGCGAAGCGGCTCGCGTGTCCGGCGCAGGCGAAGCCCGGTGATCAGCTCCGCAGGAGGATGTCCCGCGTCACCGCGAGGTGATGGTCGAGAGCCTCTTTGGCACGTGCGGAATCGCCGGCCACCAGGGCATCGAGGATGTCCTGGTGTTCGGCGCACACCGCCTCGCGCCTGCCTCCGGTGCGGAACAGTGCGGCAACGCCCACCAGGACCTGGCGGACATGCAGCTTGCTGTACGTTCGGGAAATGAGTTCGTTTCCGGCGGCGTCGATGAGCTGCTGATGGAAGAGCGTGTCCAGGCGGATGAATTCGCGGGCATCGTCCGGTTCATCGTTGTCCGGAATCTGCGCCTGCTGCCGCAGGGTGTCCTGCATTTGCTTGGCGGGCACCCGGTGTTCGTCAATGACAAGCTTGGCCGCATGGCTTTCCAGCACGCCGCGAAGTTCCATCAGCTCGGAAATCTCCCGGCCGGTGACCACCGGAACGTAGGCGCCCCGTTGCGGAATAAGCTCCACCAGCCCGTCGGAAACCAGAAGCAACAGCGCCTCGCGCACCGGAGTGCGGGACACCCCGATGTCCGCCGCAAGCTCCTGTTCGTTGAGGAAGCGGCCTTGCAGTTCCGGGTCCGTCAGGACGTTCTCGCGCAGGTAGGCGTACGCCTTTTCGCGGCCCGAGGCGGCCGAACCCGAAATTTTTACCATACATTATGTATACAACAGATCGGAGATCTTCCATGCGTATCGCCATCGCCCAAATCATCAGCAGCGCCGACACCGCGGCCAACCTCGGCATCATCAGGGACTACGCGGCCCAGGCGAAAAACGCCGGCGCACAGTTGGTGGTCTTCCCGGAGGCGGCCATGCGGGCCTTTGGGAACTCGTTGAAAGACATTGCCGAACCACTTGACGGCCCTTGGGCAGGCGAGGTGCGCCGCGTCGCCAAAAACCTGGACATCACCATCGTGGCAGGCATGTTCACCCCCGGCGCGGAAGGGCGCGTCCGCAACACGCTGCTGGTCACCGGCCCCTCCGTGGAGGCATCCTACGACAAGGTCCACCTTTTTGACGCATTCGGCTTCACCGAATCCAAGACGGTGGACGCCGGGCAGGCGCCGGTAACGTTCGAGCTCGACGGCACCGTGTTCGGCCTGGCCACCTGCTACGACGTCCGTTTCCCGGCCCTGTTCACGGCCAACGCCAACGCGGGAGCACACGTCAACATTGTGTGCGCTTCCTGGGGAGCCGGCGAGGGCAAGGCCGAGCAGTGGGACCTGCTGGTGCGTGCCCGGGCACTGGACAGCACCACGTTCGTGGTTGCGTGCGGCCAGGGCGATCCCGAAACCATCGGCGCAGGCCCCGCAGGTGCGGCGCCCACCGGAATCGGGCACAGCGCCGTCGTCACTCCCCTGGGTACCGCCGTGGTGTCACTAGGCGGAAATCCCGAACTCGCCGTCGTCGACATCGATCCGGCGTCCGTGGACTCCGTGCGCGCCACGCTGCCGGTCCTGGCCAACGCCCGCAGCTTCTGAACGGGCGAATCGCCGTTCACGGCGCCGAAACATAAGGCGAAAAGACGCACGACGGCGGATTCTCACCCCTGAAACAGCCGGAAACCCCGCGAAGTCCGCAGCATCGCGGGATCCGGCGGCCAAGACGATTCCTCACGGTGGGGGCGCGTTTACATTCCTGAAACATGGCTGATACGTGAACTTCACGCAGGAGCGATTTGTGTAACGCGGCCGCAACTTTAAGCGGCACTGGCTGAAACACGCGGCACGAAAAATGGACCGCGGGGGAAATGCCGCGGGGCCAAAAGGGCCCCGCACAACGTTCACGCTGCGAAGGGACCCACCAGTGGAAATCACTGCCCAACACGTCTGGCTGATGATTTCAGCCGCGATGGTACTGCTGATGACTCCTGGCCTTGGCCTCTTCTACGGCGGCATGACCCGCGCCAAGGCCGCCCTGAACATGATCATGATGAGCTTCATCTCTGCCGGCATCGTCGGCGTGGTCTGGGTCCTGTGGGGTTACTCCATGACCACCGGCGACGGTGTGCTGGGACTCTTCGGCAATCCCTTCACCAGCTTCGGCCTGCAGAACCTCATTGGGTCCCCGGACCTGCTCAAGGCCGGGTACAGCGCCACTTTTGCCATCATCACCGTGGCTTTGATCAGCGGTGCCATCGCCGACCGCGCCAAATTCAGTGCCTGGGCCCTCTTCGTGCCCGTCTGGATCACGGTGATCTACTGCCCCCTCGCCTACATGATCTGGGGCGGCGGCCTGATGAGTGCAGGCGGCGCCGTCACGGCAATCTTCGGCCAGGTCATCGACTTCGCCGGCGGCGCGGTGGTGGAAATCAGCTCCGGCACGGCCGCCCTGGTGCTCGCCATCATCGTTGGCCAGCGGCACGGCTTCGCGAAGGACCCCAACCACCGACCGCACAACATCCCGTTCATCATGCTGGGCGCAGCAATCCTGTGGTTCGGCTGGTTTGGCTTCAATGGCGGCGCCGCAACCAGCGTGGAGCAGGCCGGGCTGATCTGGGTCAACACCCTGATAGCCCCCGCCGCGGCGATGCTGAGCTGGCTGGTGACCGAGAAGGTCCGCCACGGGCACCCGACCTCCCTGGGCGCCGCCTCCGGCGTGGTTGCCGGACTGGTCGCCATCACGCCGTCCTGCGCAAACATCAGCCCGCTCGCGGCCGTAGGACTGGGCCTCGTTGCCGGGGTTGCCTGCTGCGTGTTCGTGGACCTCAAGTACCGCTTCGGCCTCGATGATTCGCTGGACGTCGTGGGAGTCCACCTGGGCGCGGGCCTCATCGGCACCTTGGCGCTGGGATTCATTGCCCTGCCCGTAAACGGCCAAGGAGGCGGACTCTTCTACGGCGGCGGCATCCAGCAGCTGGTGGCCCAGGCGGCCGCCGTCGTCATTACCCTGCTGCTGTCCGGAATCGGGACGGCAATCATTGGCCTGGTCATCAACAAGACGGTGGGGTTCCGTGTCAGCCATGAAGCTGAGACCGCCGGCGTGGACCTGTCCGAGCATGCGGAAACGGCCTACGCCTTCGGAGAAATGGGCTCGGGCTTCAGCGCCCTGGGCCACATGCTGAACCACCACGCTGCCCACGCCGCCGCGGGACCGGCCAAAGCCGCTACACCAGCCGAGGCCGGGGTGCCCGCCAAGGAAGACGCGTTCGCGTAGCTTCTCCGCCCGGGAACTCTGTTTCCGGGACCCGCGGCCGGGCGCTGCCGGCGCCTGCCGGCCCGGACCGCCTGGAGCTGCTAGTCAGCAAGGATCTTGTAGAGGGCCCGGCGCGTTTCATCCATCTTTGCGACAGCTGCAGCGCGCTGTTCCCCGGTCACACCCGCGCGGAATTGATGGATGGCACCCATTAGCTTTCCAATGCTCTCGTGGAAGTCCCGGTCTGCACTGTCGGGCTCTGCATTCCAGGCGTTTTCCATCTCCTCTGCATGCTCTGCCACATAGGCCCTGCCCGCATCGGTGAGCGCGAACTCTGTTCCCCGGCCTTCGCTGAGCGCCTCGATCAGGCCTTCGTCCACCAGTTGCTGGAGGGTGGGGTAGATCGATCCGGGGCTGGGCCGCCACATGCCACCGGTCTTCGTGGCAATGGTCTTGATCAGTCCGTACCCGTTGGATGGCGCCTCGGCCAGGAGGGAGAGGATGGCCGCGCGGACATCCCCCCGGCTGGCGCGCCGGCCGCCGCGGCCAAAACCGGGACCGAACCCGGGACCAAAGCCCGGGCCAAAACCGGGTCCAAAACCGGGTCCGAAGCCGGGCCCAAACCCCGGCCCACGGTGCCCGTGCGGCCCCCTGTGGGCCCTCCCCCGCTCGAAGCGGCCTTTGGCGAACTCCGGGCCGGGGTGCTTGTCGTCGAATATGCCTTTCATAGCGGCATCGTCCTTTCACTTCAGGTATCTCGCTGATTACTTCAGCGATAGTTAACGATATGTCGGTAACTATCGCTGGTCAAGACCTTTGACGTGACCAAATCCTGACCGTCAAGCCTCTGTTACGCCGGTGGCCGGCGGCGTATCCTGATCACACCCTGGAGCACGAGGGCTGAGGAATGGCGAAGAAGCGGAAGCGCAGGCATGGATTTGGCGCAGCCGTGGGACGGCTCGTGGGGTTCATTGCAGCCAGCATCCTGTGTGGCGTACTGGCTGCCAGCCTGGTGGTCCCGGCAGTGGCAGCCGCGGGCCTCGGCGTCAGCTCCTCCATTGGATTCTTTGACAACCTGCCTGCGGAACTGACGGTGCAGCCGCCGTCACAAGCCACCAGGGTCCTGAGCGCCGACGGCCAGCCGATCGCGACCCTCTATGCGGAGAACCGCGTTCGGGTGCCGCTGGACCAGATGTCACCGTTCATCAAGGACGCCATTGTTTCGATCGAGGACAGCAGGTTCTACGAGCATGCCGGGGTGGATCCGCAGGGCATCCTCCGCGCACTGTTTTCCAACCTGACCAAAGGCGGCGAGCAAGGGGCGTCAACCATCACCCAGCAGTACGTCACGAATGTCCTCAATGAAGCCCAGCTTTCACAGGACAGGCCGGATGCGGTGGTCCTGAGCGGGCAGAAGAACCTGGGCGACAAGCTGCGGGAGATGAAGCTGGCCATCGCCCTCGAGAAGAAGTACACCAAGAACCAGATCCTTGAGGGCTACCTGAACATCGTCTTCTTCAGCAGCAACGCGTACGGGATCGAGGCGGCGGCCCGCTACTTCTTCAGCACCACGGCAAAGGACCTTACCCTGCCGCAGGCGGCCCTGCTGGCCGGGCTGGTGAACAGCCCCACGTTCTACAATCCGGCCACCCATCCGGACAACTCGGCAGTACGCCGGAACCAGGTCCTGTCCGAAATGTTGCGCCTGGGCAAGATCACCCGGGCCCAGCATGACGAGGCGGTGGCCGCTCCCATCGAATTGAAGATCACGCCCCCGGAACAGGGGTGCGCCAATGCCGCCCTGGCGCCGTACTTCTGCGATTACATTTCCCACTTGATCCTGGACAATCCCGCGTTCGGGCAAAGCGAGGCCGAGCGGGAGCGGCGGTTGTACCGGGGCGGACTCACGATCGTGACCACCCTGGACAGCAGGCTCCAAGCTGCGGCCCAGGCACAGGTGGACGGGACGGCAGGCGCCAACCCGGACCGCTGGGCCGCATCCCTGGTGAGCATCCAGCCGGGCACCGGCAAGATCCTGGCGATGGCCCAGAACACGGTGTTCCTTCCACAACCGGGCAAGTTCGACACGAACCTGAATTTTAACGTGGACGCCAAGGACGCGCAGGGGAACGACCTCAACGGGGCAGGTGGGTTCCAGCCGGGATCGACCATGAAGCCGTTCACGTTTGCCGAGTGGCTGAACGAGGGGAAGGCCCTTACCGCGGTGGTGGACGCGTCACGCCGGGTCTATCCCCTCGACTTCCCGTGGAAGGACAGCTGCGGCAAAGTACTGGGCGCCTATGACACAGCGCAGAACAATCCCACGCTCGGCGCGGCGGACGACCTGCAGAACGCCGAGGACGGCTTCTACCGGCCAATGCCTGTCAATTTCGGCCTCTACAACTCGATCAACACCGCCACGTTCGCCTCGGCAGCACAGCTCGATTTCTGTGGCATCCAGAAGATGGTGGACTCGGTGGGCCTGCATAGCGGGCTGGACAGCACGCCGGTCAACATGCACCAGCTGGGCAACTTGCTGGGCGGCACAGGAGTCGCACCCCTGACCCTTGCGAACGCTTTTGCCACCTTCGCCACCGAGGGCCGCTATTGCACGCCCATCGCCCTGGTGGAGGTCACTGATGGCGCGGGCGCGAAACTTCCCGTACCGGCCCCGGACTGCCGTGACGCCGTCAAGCCTGATGTGGCCCGTGGCGTGAACTCGGTGCTGCAGGACGTTTTGAAGCGGGGATCAGGCGTGTGGATCAACCCGAAGGTGCAGGACAAGTTCCCCACCGCAGCCAAGACCGGAACGTCGAACAATAATGGCTCCACCTGGGTGGTGGGCTACACCACCGGCCTGGTCACCGCGTCCTTCTTTGGGGATGCCCTGGGAGGCCAGACGCGTGCCGGCCAGAACGTCACCATCAACGGCACGTTCTATCCCAGCCTGGACGGTTACATGATTGCCGGGCCGCAGTGGGCCAACTACATGCTCAAGGCGGCGGCCCTGTATCCCGCAGCACCGTTCGCTCCGCCGCCAGCATCGATGATCGGCCCAAATCCGACACCCAAGCCCTAATACCCGAAGCCCTGATACCAGCGCGGGATCGGCCTGCGCCGCAAATTGCGCTAGCCCCGGCCGGGCCCTTTCCACAGCCGCTGCCACCAGGAACGCACAGGCTCCGGCTCCGCGGGTACTTCCACAACGCGCGCTGCCCGGCGGTTCCGCCAGCGGTCCAGTTCCACTTCTACGTCCCGCGTCTTCGTGATGACCGGCGGACCGCCCTGCAATTGCCGGCGTGCATCGACAACCCGCTTGTTGAAGTCCTGCAGGAGGTCCTGCACCTGCTGCTCCGTGGACAGGGCGTCGAGAGTCCCATCAAGGTGGGCATCCTCAGCGCGGAGCAGGATGGCTGCCGGCCCCAGGCCGCTGATATTCTCCCGCTGGATCAGCCCCTTGACCCACCAGTCCGGATCATAGGAATCGCCAAGGCCGGGAATCGGTTTGCCGGCGTACTTGAGGTTGTCGAACTTGCCCTGCGCCATGGCATCGCGGACCAGGTATTCCGCGCGGGCGGCGTCGCTGACCTTCCGGCGCTTGTCGCGCTCCTGAGCGTCCAGGGCATCCAACGTGGCTTCTTCCTCGGCGCTGATACCCGCACCGCGGTATGAACGCACTTCGGCCGCCCGCTCCAGCCGCCTCCGGAACCCCGCCGACCCGCCACTCATTTCCGCCACCGCCTCACCTCAGGTTGGTCCGCCTTCCAGTATTGCGGCGCCGGCCTGCGCGTTCAACGCCCGCAGGTGGGCGGACGACGGCGGGACGTCCCGCCGTCGTCCGCCCACCTGGCGCCGCCGCAAGGTTCCTGCCGGTTGCCGGGTTCAGATGCAGGTTCAGATGTTGGCGGGCTCTGCGAGGATGCCGTCGATCTGGCCGGCGGCCAGCGTCATCCCTTCCTCCATCCCCATTGCAACCATCTTCTCCAGCTGCTCTTCGGACTCGAACGCGGAATGGATGGTCATGCGCGTCCGCTCCCCCAGCGGCTCGAGCGTGACCGTCGCATGGGTGACGCCCAGGTCGCCCGTGGGGTTTCCGTCGCTGTCCGCGAACCCGTCGTCGAACTGAAGCTCCCGGGGTGCCTCGATGGCCGTAAACTCCCACCAGCCATGGGCCTTCTCGCCCTCCGGGCCGGTCATGTAGTAGTTTGCGCGCCCGCCGGGGACGAAGTCGTGCCGGTGGAACGTAGCCGGCCAGGTGGGTGGTCCCCACCAACGCTCGAGCTGGCGGGGATCTTCCCAGAGCTGCCAGACGCGTTCGACGCCGGCGTCGAACTCGGCGACCAGCGTGAGGGAGAGCGCCTCGGGGTTCTTGTCCATACTGATGACTGCCATGGCCGTGCCTTCCTAACCTTCAGCAAGAATGTCTGCCATCCTGGCGGCCCGCTGCCGCCAGATCTTTTCGTATTCGTCGAGCAGCCGCCGGGCTTCCTGGAGCCCTTCGTGGTTGCCCCGGACAACCTGCTCCCTTCCGCGTTTTTCCTTCGTGACCAGTGATGCGCGTTCCAGCACCGCCACATGCTTCTGGACGGCGGCGAAACTCATGGAATAGAAGGCCGCGAGCCCGGACACGGTGTACTCGCCCACCGTGACCCGGCGGACGATGTCACGCCGGGTGGAATCGGCGAACGCCTGGAAGAGGCGGTCACGTTCGGACTCACGGAGCTGATCTACAACCATTTGGTTGTACGTTAGTCCGCCAGTATGGAGGTGTCAATGGGTTTCCAAACAGCCTTGGACGCCGGAACGGCCGGCATACAGTTACGCCTCGAAATGGGTCCTGACGCCATTCCCGGTCAACTGCTCGATGAGTTCGTTGGCGACATCCCGGAGTTTCCGGTTGCGGTTGCTGGAGACCCGGGCGAGGATATCCATCGCCTCCTGCTGTGAGCAGCGGTTCTGCGCCATGATCACCCCACAGGCAAGGTTGATGGCGGTCCTGCTCTCCAGGGCAGCCTCCAAGTTGTCAGCACGGTTCCGGGCGGTATCGATGCGCACCGACAAATGCAGTGTGTTCTGGGCGGCGGCCGCAAAGCCGAGTGCCTTTTCGAGGACGTCCGCTGTGAATACGCCGGGCCGCGAGGCGAAAAAATTCAATGCCGCGGCGGTCTCGCCCGTGATCTCCAAGGGAACACCGAGCGAGCTGTGGACGTTGGCCGCCAGGAGCGCCCGGTTGTATTCAGGCCATCGCGAATCGGACTCGACGTCGTCGATCAACACCAATGACATCTCACGCAACGCCTTCACGCAGGGACCATCACCCAACGCCTGTTCCAGCTGGTCCAGCTCCAGGGCACGTGCACTGCTGGCCGCAGCCGTGGTGGGCCGTCGCTTCATCTTCAGGGTGACGGCACACTCCACCACACCCCCGCCTGCCTCTGAAACGGCGGCGGCGGCAAGGCGTGACAACCCGGAAAGGAACTCGATGCCATTCTCTGAGCCCACCAGGATGCTCTGGAGGTCTTGGGCAGATTCAGGGTCGGATAAACTCAACATGTCCTCCAGCGAACCGCCACCCACCCATCCAGTCAAGCCCTCCCTGCCTGGGCGGGTTTCGGACGGTCCGGGCCGTGCGGAGCCCCGGTGCGGGTGTGGATCTATGCTGGGACCATGGCGCAACTTCCCCTTGACGAGCTAACCGCAGTGATTGCTCGCATCCAGGGATTACTGCTAACGGAAGAAAAGGTCACAACCGCCATCCGTTTGCTGGCCCGGGCCGCCAAGGAATCAGTCCCCGGCACCATCGGGGCAGGCGTCTCACTCATCGACGGCCGGGGACGCCGTACCAGCAGTGGATACACCGACACGATCGTTTCCCAGGCGGACACGGTTCAGTATGAATATGGCGAAGGACCTTGCCTTACGGCGTGGGCGTCAGAGCGACCCGTGCTGGTCACCGACCTCAACGTGGAACAGCGGTGGCCCCAGTGGCGCAACGGCATCGCCGGGCTGCCCATACTCGCAGTAGTCAGCGCGCCGCTGTTGGCGGGGAAGGAATCCCTGGGTGCCCTGAAGTTGTACGCCGCAGCCCCCGACACCTACGACCACGGGAGCGCTGCACTGCTCCAGCTCTTCGCAGCGCCGGCCGCCACGCTGATCTCCCATATTCAGGCCAATGAGGCTCCGCATCGGATGACGGCGGAACTCCAGGCGTCGCTGTATACCCGCGACCTGGTCAACCGTGCCACCGGGGTCGTCATGGAACGGATGGGTTTGCGGCAGGAAGACGCCGTGCGGTTCCTCATCAGGCAGGCCCGGGAGGAAAAAACATCGCTGCAGCAGGTCAGCGAACGCGTCGTGGCCGGGACGCCGGCCTCCGGAACCTAGGTTCGCCATGGGCTTCGACCCCAACGAACCGGAACAGCGACGCCAACTCAGAGCCGCGATGAAGGCTGCCGACATCTCGGTCCCCGACCTCTGGCTGAAGTACTTTGGCCTCTCCGGAGACGCCGGCGAGTACGAAGTGGAGGCCTACCTGCAAGGGCTTCTTTCCCTCCCACCGATCCAACGGGACCTGCTTGCCTTGGCGGCGAACGAGCTGATCGACGACCTTCCCCGGCCCCGGGCGCCCTACTCCGACGATTTCAACGGCTCCCACCACTCCGAAACGGAAGACAGCGGCGAAAAGGACGGAGGCGACCAGGACGGTGGCCACCGTGCAGGTTCCGACGGGTAGCGCGTGCCGGCGCCCGCGTACCAAATGCAGGTGCGGAGGCGTAGTGTCGGATATAGGAGATTTCCGGATAGCCAGCAGATCCAGGGGTTGCCACACGGGCCAGCCGCGCAGAGAGCGGGGGTCGCAAGCCGGGAGCAGCAACCCTGGCGTACTGAGGATCGAGGCCCGATGGCCAAGGAAAATATCATCTCCCCGTCAGACAGGCTGCAGGACCTGCTCCTGGACAGCCCCGGCTTCCCGGACTTCCTCCTTGGCCTGGCAACTATCTCCGCTGCGCAACTGGGCGCGGACGGCCGCACCATGGAGTGCACCATCACGGTGGAGCGGAACGGCGGACTCGCCACCGTGGCCGCGAGCAGCCAGGAAGGGTACCGGCTCGACGAGACGCAGTATGGTTTCGACATTGGACCCTGCCTTACGGCCCTCCGGCAGCAAAGAACGGTACTGATTGGCGACCTGGCCAATGATCTGCGCTGGAGCCGGTACTTGGACAGCATCGCTGAAGACAATGTCCGCTCCGTACTGGCGGTCCCCATCCACACAGACTCCTCCGCACGTGCAGCGCTGAACTCCTACGCCTACACCACACACGCCTTCAATCCGGCCGCCATTGCCTTCGTGGAGGACCACGCGGCCTCGATGTCCCGCATCCTCCGCCTGGCGCTGCGGCTGCATGCGCCGGAGGCCCCTGGAGACGATTTCCGATCTGCGCTCAAATCCCGCGCCGTTGTGGACGCGGCCGTCGCCCTGGTCATGCTCCAGACCCGCGGCGGCAGGAACGGCGCCCTCACGGTGCTGCAGGCCGCTGCCGCATCAAACAACAAGCGGATCCGGGAAATTGCTGCCGAGATCGTTGATGGGGGCTACATCCCGGGATCGCCGGATGGACGGCAATGATGAACGCGGACTGGATGGGTGGCCCGGACCAACTGAACGAGGCAGATGCGCACCGCCGGATTGCAGCGACGCGGTTCCAGGCCTCCAAGGTGACGCTGGTTGAACTCTGGACGTACTACTACGGCATCGGCGGGGACGTTGACGAACTGGCTCTGGATGCCTACCTCAATGAAGCCCTGCACCTGCCCGCAGCACAGGTGGGACTCGTCACGCTGGCTATGAACGAATTCATTGGAGGCGACGGCGCATGACCGACAACGAAGGTTCCCTTCCCACCGGATTCAGGAGTGGATGGGATGCCGATTTGTCGCTGCAGGAACTCGTCCTTGAGAGCAGCGACATCAGGGCATTCATGACGGAATTGGCCGTCCTGGTGTCTTCCCGGCTGAGCATCCCCGGCAACACCATCCACAGCGGCGTCACGGTTATCCGGCAAAAGAAACCCGAAGCCGTTGCCGCCAGTGACGCCGCCGCGAGCGTGTTGGATGAATTGCAGAACGGCTTTGGCGAAGGCCCCTGCCTGACAGCGCTGCGGGAGGAACGCACCCTCCTGGTTCCCGACCTTGCCGCCGAAACCCGCTGGCAGGACTACGTCCGGACCGCCTTGCATCAAGGGGTCTCCGCCATCCTCGCCGTCCCGTTGGACCTCGGTGGAGATGGCGAGGCAGTGCTGAACCTCTATTCCGGCCGCACCAACGGCTTCTCGGTCGAGGACATCGCAACCGTGGAGACTTTCGCCCGGCACGCGGCAAACTCGCTGCGCCTGGTCTTGCGGATTGCCCGCTTGCGTGAAACCAGGAACGACCTCTCCGCGGCCATGCAATCCCGGACAGTCATCGATATGGCGGTGGGAGCGGTCATGGCCCAAAACCGCTGCACCCGGGACACGGCGTTCGGCATCCTCACCCGCGCCTCGAATACCCGCAACATCAAGCTCCGGCAGGTGGCCACCGCCGTCATTGCATCCATTTCCGGAGAGCAAACGATCCCGGCGCACTTCGACGAATAGACGCCGCGCCCCGCTTAAACGTGACGAGAAACACCCGCAATAAAGCGCTTTTTGGTTTCGAGCGCCGTTCCGGCCTGGGCACTATGGATATGGAGGGCGGGCAAGCTCCCGCTCCGAAATCCTGGTGACGCAACGAGGCCCACCGGTGAGCGCAGGCCACCGATCCCCGAAGCGTGGACAGGCCACTCCAGCGGCCCGAAAGGGGCCGCACTGACGAAGGAAAGTACTGAACAATGACGTTTAACGCTGCCAAATCCGTGACGCTGAAGATCTGGGACCGGGCGTCTTTCCACGAGACCCTCGACTCCGCGGTAACAGACCTTTCCGCCCGGCACAACACCACCACCTGCCGCATCGCCGTCACGTGCAGCGGCCCCAACACCTTCACGCTGAGCGTTCGAGGCGACGAAGCGGCCCTGGCGGCCGTCTAAGCAGCGCCCCACGGGGAGCGGACGACGACGGGACCTCCCGTCGTGGTCCACTCCCCTTTTTCACGCCCCCAGTCAGGTGTGACAGGGGTCACTCAAAAAACTGCGTGACGTTTTCCGCCCTGGCCCCGTCCTTACTTGTGAAGGCGCACAACGCGCCCTTGGAACCCTTTCCAGAGCAAACAAGGAGTGACGCAATGACTACCCAGGCGCAGAACCCCGCAGCAGTCCAGCAGAAGAAGGCAGCCACCGCACCCGGCCATGGACTGTCCCCCGCCAATGGCGCGGACGGCCGCGGACGCACCACGGTGGCCGACGGCGTAGTGGCAAAAATCGCCGGCATCGCCATCCAGGAGATTGACGGCGTGTACGCGCTGGGCGGTGGGGCAGCCCGCGCCATTGGCACCCTCCGCGAGAAGGTGGGCCAGAAGGACCTCACCCAGGGTGTCAGCGTGGAGGTCGGCCAGACCCAGGTGGCCGTGGATGTCACCCTGGTGGTCGAGTACCCGCACCCCCTGCAGCAGGTGGCGGACCGGGCCCGCGATGCCGTCTACACGGCAGTGGAAGACCTGGTGGGCATGGAAGTCACCGAGGTCAACATCACCATCACCGATGTCCACGTCCCGTCCGAGGGCGATGACGCGGACGACGCCGAGCGCGAACCGAGGGTCGCATGACCCCCGTCGTCGCCGGCACGGCCGCAGGGGCCGTGCTGGCTCTGGCCGCCCTCGCCTTCGGCTTCTGGGGCTTCCTGCTGACGGCCATCTTCATGGCCATCGGCGCGGTCCTGGGCCGGGCGGCCGAGGGGCAACTGGACCTCGGCGCCGTGCTGGACGCCCTGCGCGGCCGGCGCTCGTCGTCGTGACCCGCCGGGGCCATACCCGGATCGCCCCGGCTGCCCTGCGGCACACCTTGGAAGCCGTGGCAGCCGGCGCGTACGGCGTCCCGCGGGATGACGTTTCCGCCGCCCTCCGGGACGATGCCGGAAAACTCGGGGTCGATCTCCAGATGCGGCTCCCTGTTCCCCCGCTCCTGGCCGCGGCCCCGGCGGGAAGGGAGCAACACTCCACCTTCGAGCAGGCAAACATTGCCCGGCTGAGGATCGCCTTCGCCGGGCGGCGGATCACCGGGATGGACATTGGCCGGATCAACATCCGGCTCACCGCGGCCCCACGGGCGGCCAAAGCAGCCCGCACGGACCGGGCACGGAAACAGGACGGGAGGCAGCCATGAACCAGGGCCGCATGCAAAAGCGGATGCTCCGGAGGGAGACGCACTCATCGCGCACCGGACTGTCCGTGGCCACGGCCGTGCTGCTGCTCGCCGGCTTCGTGTGGCTGGGGGCCGAGTGCGTCCTCGCACTCCTGGGCCGCGGTCCGCTCGTGGCCGGCCCCGATGCCATGGCGAATGCCATAAGGGACCTGCCACAGGCGGTGCAACCGGCCGGGCTGACAGCAGCCGGTACCGCGGCGGCGGTACTTGGGGCAGTGCTTCTCGTGGCTGCGCTCAAGGGCGGCCGCCGGGGCCGGCGGGCCATGCACAGCGAGCGCCTGGCGTTGGTGGTGGATGACGAAGCCATTGCCGCCGCCGTTTCACGCCAAGTGCGCCTGGCCGCCAACCTGGCGCCGGAGCAGGTGAGCACAACGGTGGGACGGCGCCGCGCGCACGTGTCGGTCCGGCCGACGTCGGGCCAGCCCCTTGACCGGGACGCGCTCACCGAAGCGGCAGCCCGGGAAGTCGCTTCCTGCCGGCTGGCCAGGAACCTGGCAGCGGATGTGGCCATTGCCGCGGAAGGGGCAGTAGGACGATGAACAACACGAACAGGGCAATGAACAGGACCTTCCTGGCCCTTGCCGGAGTGATCCTGATCGGCGCTGGAATCCTGGCGGCGGCCGCCGGGCTGAGCGCGGACGTACGCACGGGCTGGACCGCCGTTGCCGGCAGCGCCTTGACGGCGTGGCAGGCCCTCCGGGACACCGCGCCGTCGCCGGAACCGCTGGGCAGCTGGTGGTCCTTGGCCGTGCCAGCGGTACTGCTGCTGGCGGCGCTCACCACGATTCTCTGGCTGGCCCGCCAAGGCGGCGGCCGGACCAGGACGGCGGCGCGGGAAGACGACCCGGAACTGGGGGCTACCGCAGTGGAGGTCTCCTACCTGGCAGCCGCCGTGGAGGCGGCGCTGGAAGGCAACCGGTCCGTCGTCGGCAGTTCCCTGACCGCGTGGCGCCGGCGCGGCTCCAAAAACGCGGCGCGCACCTCCCTGCGCCTGACCCTCCAGGCACGCCGCGGCGCCTCGCCGCGGGAGGTGGCGGACGTGGCCGAGGAACTGGTCCGCAGCATTGATGCACTGCTGGGCCATCACACCGACATCCTGGTCCGAATAGGAACTGGAACCAGGACCAAACTGGCCCGGGCACTGCGCGCGGGCTAGCACGAAACCGAACACGACAGAAAGGCACACCATCATGGGACTCGACGACAAGCTCAACAACGCGGCAACCAACCACCTCGGCGCCGCCAAGGAAGGTGCCGGCAAGCTGACCGGCAACGAGGAGCTGGAACGTGAAGGCCAGCGGGACCAGGCGCAGGCGAAACTCCAGGAAGCGGGCGAGAAGGTCAAGGACGCAGCCAAGGGCATCGGCAGCAACCTCAAGGACGCTGCCGCCAAGGTCAAAGAAGGTTTCCGCAAAGACTAGCCAATCCCGGCGGCAGGCCCGCGGCACCGCCACGGCGGTCCGCGGACCTGCCTGCCGCGCGTCAGGCGTTCGCGCCGATAGTGAAAGCAGGGTTCGGTGACAGGTTCACCCTTGATGCGGGACCAGTTGGATCTGGTCCCCGATGCCATTTTGGTGGGCAGGGCGGCCGACGGCGACACGGCGGCCTTTGAAGCCCTCGCCCGGCGCTACGGCCCACACATGCGGGCCTCCGCGCGCAGGCTGACAGGTTCCTACGCGGACGCCGACGACGCTGTGCAGGAAGCGCTGGTCCAAGCGTGGAAGCAACTGGACACCCTGCGCGACCCGGCGGCCGTCAAAGGGTGGCTGCTGCGGCTGACCGGCAGCCGGAGCATCGATTTGCTGCGCCGCCGCAGGAACCACACCAGCCTGGCCGGCGGGGAGGACGACGCGCCGCCGGACACTGTCTCGCCCGGAGCCGGGCCCGAGACGACAGCGGTGGCCGGCGCCGGCATCGAATCGCTGAAGGCGGCCCTGGCCACCCTGCCCGAAGAGCAGCGGCGCTGCTGGATCCTGAAAGAGATCAACGGACAGAGCTACGAAGAAATTGCGCAAACCCTGAACATCAGCCCAGCCAGTGTCCGGGGGCGGCTTGCCCGTGCCAGGACTGCCTTGGTCCGCGAAATGGAGGATTGGCGATGAGCATGCCCCACGACACATTCGAGTGCGGCCACACACTTGAGGAACTCAGCATCTACCTGGACACGGGTGAATTCGCCGACCCGCACCACCTGGAATCCTGCCCGGAATGCCGCAACGGGCTCGACTCCCTCCGCCGGCTTTCCGCCGCCGGCAACGAGCTCTTTGCCAGCGACGTTGCCGCGGCCGGCAGTGGCACGGACGAGTGGATGAAGGACATCCTGGCGAACCTGGCCTTGGAACTGCGGCCCGGCAGGACCATCCCGCTGCGGTCCGACGACTCCGCCGACACGCTGTCCGAAACGGAAGGGGCCGTGCTTGCGCTGGTCCGGTCCGTGGCTGACAACCTGCCAGGGACAGTAGCCGGACGCGTAAAGCTCGACGGCGACGTCACCCTCCCCGGAGAGCCGGTGACGGTCCGTGTGGACCTCGCCGTGCTGTTCGGCCAGCACCTCATGGACAGTGCGGCATCGCTGCGGCAGGATCTGGCCGAGGCGTTGGCGAGGCACACGGAATTGACCATTGCGGCCATCGACATCACCATCACCGACGTCATCGACGCCCCCCGGGAGGAACAGTGACCACACCATTGAAGAACGTCGTCATGGCGGTCGACGGCGTCACGGAAGTTTTTCCCGCACGGAGCCTGTGGCAGCGCCTTCCGGCCCGGGCCGCGTCCGTACTGAACCCGCGGGCCGCGGAGCCGGAAAACGACGCCCTGGTGGACGTCCGTGACCAGGACGGCCGCACCGAGGTGACGGTGCGGGTAGGCGTCAGCGCGGAGGCCCGTACCCCGGATGTGGTCCGTGGTGTTGCCGCCGCGGTCCGCAAGCACTTTGCCCCGGCGGACGTTTCCGTGAAGGTCACGGTGGCGCGGATTGCGCCCGCAGGCCCGGTGACGGCAGGTAGCCACGACGCCTAGGGACGTTCCCCCGCACGCCCCGGCCCTGTCACGACCGGTCCATACCGGCGGGTCCTTACCGGCGGCTCCATCCCCGCCGCTTCGTGCCGGAGCAGGACCGGCGTAGCATTCGTCAGGTAGGCGCAGCCGGCCCGGGAGGCATGAGTTGAACAGCGAGCGGAAACCACGTCGGTTCAGTCCCAGGTCCCTGGAACTGCCCGTCATCCAGGCGCCCATGGCGGGCGGGCCGTCCACTCCGGAGCTGGCGGTTGCGGTCAGCGCCGGCGGCGGCCTGGGTTTCCTGGCCGCCGGGTATAAGACGGCGGACGCGATGCGCGCCGACATTGAAGCCGTCAGGGAACACACGGGCGCACCCTTCGGTGTCAACCTCTTTGTCCCCCAGCCCTCCGTCATCACTCCCGACGCCCTGCAGCGCTATGCCGCCTCGCTCGCCCCCGACGCCGAACGCTTCGGCGTCGAACTGGGGGATCCACGGCACGACGATGACGGCTGGGACAGGAAGCTCGAGGTCCTGCTGGACCTGGCACCGGCGGTGGTGTCCTTTACCTTCGATTTTCCGGGTGCAGACGTTGTGGATTCCCTGAAGAAACGCGGCGTGTACGTCATGGCCACGGTGACCGGCCGGGACGAGGCACTCCAGGCACTTACCCGGGGTGCGGATGCCCTCTGCGTCCAAGGGCCCGAGGCCGGCGGCCACCGCGGCACCTTCGACGCCGCCGGCGCCCCGCCGGACGTGCCCCTGCACGGGATCCTCGAGGAGCTGTCCGACCTCGACGTGCCCCTGGTCGCGGCCGGCGGGATCACCACTGCGGACGAAACGCGGGCCGCCCTCAGCATCGGTGCAGCAGCCGTCCAGGCCGGCACGGCTTTCCTCCGCGCCGACGAAGCCGGAACCAAACCGGCGCACCGGGCGGCACTGGCGTCCCCGGAGCATTTCACCACCACCGCCGTTACCCGTGCGTTTTCCGGCCGCAATGCCCGCGGGCTGTACAACGCGTTCATGCGCCGCCACGACGCCGATGCCCCCTACGGGTACCCGGAAATCCACCACCTCACCACTCCCCTGCGTGCCGCGGCTTCAGCCGCAGGGGATCCGGAAGGGCTGAACCTCTGGGCAGGCATCAACTACCGGACCACCACGGCGGGCCCGGCCGCGTCGATCCTGCGAAGCCTCGCGCCGTGAGGCCGGTCCGGCGTCGTCCTTCACCCACGGGTTAAGCACGACGGCGGGCCGGCCCCTTTCGGAGCCGGCCCGCCGCACGTGGTGGTGCTTTAGAGGGTGGCGGTATCGATCACGAACCGGTACCGGACATCCGAGGCGAGGACGCGCTCGTAGGCCTCGTTGATCTTCTCGGCCGGGATGACCTCGATCTCGGCGCCCAGGTGGTGCTCGGCGCAGAAGTTGAGCATCTCCTGGGTTTCTCGGATCCCGCCGATCATGGAACCGGCGAAGGAGCGGCGCCCGCCGATCAGTGCGAAGGCGTTGACGGGAAGCGGCTCGGCCGGGGCACCGACGTTCACCAGCGCGCCGTCCAGCTTCAGGAGGCCCAGGTAGGAGCTGATGTCGATCGAGGCACTGACCGTGTTGATGATCAGGTCGAAGGATCCGGCGAGCTCGGAGAAGGTGTTCTCGTCGCTGGTCGCGTAGTAGTGGTCGGCGCCCAGCTTCAGGCCGTCTTCCTGCTTCTTCAGCGACTGCGACAGGACGGTCACTTCGGCGCCCATGGCGTGGGCGAGCTTGACGGCCATGTGGCCCAGCCCGCCGAGGCCGACGACGGCAACGTTCTTGCCGGGGCCGGCACCCCAGTGGCGCAGGGGCGAGTAGGTGGTGATGCCTGCGCACAGCAGCGGCGCGGCAACGTCGAGGTCGATGCCCTCAGGGATGGTCACCACGAAGTCCTCGGTGACCACGACGTGGGTGGAGTAGCCGCCCTGGGTGATGGTGCCATCGCGGTCAACGGCGCCATAGGTGCCCACGTTGCCCTTGAGGCAGTACTGCTCCTCGCCCTTCTGGCAGTTGACGCACTCCTTGCAGGAGTTGACCATGCAGCCAACACCCACGCGGTCGCCCACGGCGTGCTTGGTGACGGCCGAGCCAACCTCGGTGACGATGCCGGCGATTTCGTGGCCGGGGACCAGCGGGTACTGCTGCGGGCCCCAGTCGCCGCGGACGGTGTGGATGTCCGAGTGGCAGATGCCGGCGAACTTGATTTCGATCATGACATCGTGCGGACCCACCTCGCGGCGTTCAATGGTGGTGGCCACCAGGTCCTCCGTTGCGGACGGGGATGCATAAGCCTTGACGGTAGTCATGGTTCTCCTCTGATCTGTTGGGGGATAACTCGATGCTACAAGGGCTTCCCTGGTGAAACCCTGTGTGTTGAGGCGGCCAGGGTGGCCCTGTTGTAACTGGTCTTGGGAGTCCTACCCTCGACGGCCTCCAGTCGGGGGCAGGACCGTGGTCACGGGCGCAGGAGCACCTTGATGGCCCGGCGTTCGTCCATGGCCTTGTACGCCTCCGCTGCCTGTTCCAGGGGAAGTTCAAGGTCAAACACCTTGCCGGGATTGATCTCGCCGCGGAGGATCAGGTCGATCAGCTCGGGCAGGTACTGCCTGACCGGGGCAGGGCCGCCGTGCAGGTGGACGTGCGAGTAGAAGAGGTCCCGGCCGGGCAGCGCCACATCATGGGAGACGCCCACGAACCCTACGTGGCCTCCGGCGCGGGTGGCGTGGATGGCCTGCAGCATCGATTCCTGGGTGCCCACGGCCTCCAGCACCGAATGCGCGCCAAGGCCGCCGGTGAGTTCCTTGATCTTTTTCACGCCTGCGTCACCACGTTCTTCGACAATGTCGGTGGCACCGAACTCGCGGGCCAGGGCCTGCCGGTCGGCATGCCTGGACATGGCGATGATCTTCCCGGCGCCCATCTGCTTGGCTGCCAGGATCCCCAAGAGCCCCACCGCGCCGTCGCCCACGACCGCTACAGTCTTGCCAGGGCCCACCTCGGCTGCCTTGGCGGCGAACCATCCGGTGCCCAGCACATCGGAGGCAGCAAGCAAGGATGGAATGTGTGCGTCGTCGGGCATTTCCGGGGTAGCCACCAGGGTGCCGTCCGCCAGCGGGACGCGCAGGTCGGCCTGGGCGCCGCCCACGCCCTGGCGGTGGACGCAGCCGCTTTGGTAGCCGGAACGGCAGATCTCACAGGTGTTGTCCGAGGCGAAGAAGGACCCCACGACGAATTGGCCCGGTTGGACGTTCTTCACGTCGGCGCCGATTTCTTCGACGATGCCCACGTACTCGTGGCCCATGGGCTGCGGCCGGGCCAGCTTGTCGGCGCCTCGGTAGGGCCACAAATCGGACCCGCACACGCAGGCGGCAACGAGCTTGATGACTGCGTCCGTGGGCCGCTGGACGGCTGGTTTGTCACGGTCCTCGACGCGGACGTCTCCGGGGGCGTGCATGATGGTTGCGCGCATGCTGGGTCCTCCAAATGGTGAACGGCTGAAAGCGGACAAGTACATCAAACCCGCAGCGCCGGCAGTTGGCGAGGGTCTTGCCGAAACTGGTTTTGGCAGACCCTCCTTACGGTTCGCGGAATCGTCGTAACGTGGTCCCTATGGATAACCGAGCCGAGGTACGGCAGTTCCTCTCCTCCCGCCGTGGACGCATCACCCCCGAGCAGGCAGGCATTGAACCGTACGGCGGCCGGCGCCGGGTCCCGGGGCTGCGGCGCGAGGAGGTAGCCCGGCTGGCGGGCGTCAGCGTGGACTATTACACCCGCCTGGAACGGGGCAACCTCAATGGCGTCTCGGACAGCGTCCTGGATGCCATTGCCGGCGCCCTGGAACTGGACCGGGCCGAGCACGACCACCTCTACGACCTGGCCCGGGCAGCCAACTCCTCGGGACGCAAGCGGGCTGCGGGCGCCGGCGGTTCGGCGTCCACGGCGGTGCGGCCGGAGCTGCAGTTCCTCCTGGACACCATCACGGGGGCACCGGCTTTTATTGGCAACAACCGTTTGGACATCGTGGCTGCCAACACCCTGGGCTATGCGCTCTATTCGGACATGTACCGCACTCCGTCGCGGCCGGCCAACCACTCGCGGTTCATCTTCCTGGACCCCCGAGCCCACAACTTCTACACGGACTGGGAGCGGGCAGCGAACACCAACGTGGCCATCCTCCGCCGCGAGGCCGGCCGCAATCCGCATGACAAGGGGATCGCGGAACTCATCGGCGAACTGTCCATGCGCAGCGACGAATTCCGCAGCCTGTGGGCCGCGCACAACGTCCGGCGCCACTACGCGGGCACCAAGTTCTTCCAGCACCCGGTGGTGGGGCTCCTTGAGCTGAACTACCAGGTCCTCGGGCTGGAGGAGGACCCCGGACATACCCTCACCGTGTATCCGGCCACCCCCGGCAGCCCCTCCGAGGAAGCCCTCAAGCTCCTTGCGTCCTGGGCGGTCACCGAGAATATTGCCGGCTTGGCCCAGGGCCGCGTGCGGGCCTGACATCGGGCCTGACACCGGGCCACCGTTCCATCCTCAGTCAACAGAAAGCCGGTGACCTGTCCGTGCGTGACCTAAGAGCGGATCCGTTCGTCATTGAGGGGCTTGAACGGCTCAGCCGTGAGGCCTTTGGTCCCGCCGGGTTTGCCCGCGGGACTGAGGAAGTGGTGCAAGTGCTGGTCCACCGGGGCTCCAGTACCCTGGGCCACGGCTGTGCCCGCACCGGCGGCAAACTTCGTGACCTTGTGGATGGCAAGGAAGAGTTCTCCTACGAGGCGCTGATCGTATGGCTGGACGAATACCGCAGCCGGGCCTACGAACCGGGTATCGGAACCTGGACCTCGGCGGAGGTCCATGTTTACCCTGACCGCCCCGGAGTGGTGGAGCTCTTTGATGAGGAACTTCTCAAGAAGACGGACGACGGCCGGTGGCACCCCGGCGCGGAACCGGCTGGTGCGTCCATCTGGGCACGCCAACTCCTGGCCTACCCCCGGACGGCGGACTGCATCCCTGACTGGATGTGGGCCATCTTCACTGCGGAAGGGGTAGACCCGCCGCTCTACAATCCGGAGTTCGGGGCGGTCGACTGGAACAACAGGCGCCGGCCGGTGGAACGTTGGGGGACGGATCCCGGTGCACGGCCGGCCGTCATCGACCCTGCGCTGGAACCGGGGTTCTTCCAGGGCCTCGGCAGGAAGCTTTTCCGCGCCTGACGACGGGCCTTCGCGGACGTCCAGTCACATTAACCTCCGTTGCGGTTCATGGCGCCGGGTTGCCTGCTTTGTCTCCAGGATGGCGCCATAAGTAGCGCCATTTCGCCGCGTTGAGCGTCCGTTGCGTGGTGCTGGCCAAGATCCCACAGGCCGTGTTTAGGTGTTTCCACGGCACCGGCCAAGCCGTACGCACCACCTGAGGCATCAGCGCAAAAACACGCACCCAGCGCCGTTCAGGCGCCACCAACCTCCCACGCCCACCCGGGCACCCATCCCGGGTGCCGTCGTCGTACCCGGAATCTTCCCGAAAGGAACACCATGTCCTTCCCAGCATCCCCGCCCCGCCCCGGCCCCGCTCGGACGTTTACCCGCCGCCGCGCCCTGGGCGCCCTCCTGGCCCTGCCTGCCGCGGGGCTGCTCTCAGCCTGCGGCGGTGCCGCCACCGCGGGCGGCGAACGCATCAGCCAGTCATCCCTTGGACCGCTGGCCGCCTCCGTCCCGGCCGGGACCACCATCACGGTGGGAGATCCCAGCATCAAAGTGGCCCTGGAACTGTCCGGCCTGATCAAGGACCTGGACGGCTTTACGGTGGAATTCGCCAACATCTCCGGCGGCCCGCAGACCACCGAGGCCTTCCGCGCCAACGCCCTGGACGTCGGGTCAGTGGCGGACATTCCGCCCATCCACGCCACCTGGACCGGGCTGGACGTCCGCATCATCGCCGCCGGCTACCGGCAGGACGCGGTGAACCACCCCATCTACGAGCTCGGTGTGGCGCCGGGAGCCGGCATCCGCAAGCTCGAGGAGCTGCGCGGGAAGAAAGTGGCCTACTCCCCGGGCCAGGCACAGGGCGCCCTGGTGCTGCGCATCCTGGACAAAGCCGGCCTCAAGCAGGAAGACGTCAAGCTCGTGGAGCTCCCCAGCACCGGGGACGCCTACGCCACGGCGCTGGCCAGCAAGCAGGTGGACGCGGCTCCGCTGGGCGGCGTCCAGATCAAGCGCTACCTGGCCAAGTACAAGGCCGACGGCGCCAGCACCCTCCGCCACGGGCTGCGCGATGATCCCAGCCTCCTCTACTCCCCCGCCAAAGTCCTGGTCGATCCCGCCAAGGCTGCCGCCCTTGCCGGCTACGCAAAGGTCTGGGGCAAGGCGCAGCGCTGGATCGAGGACCACCCGGCCGAGTGGCTGGAGGGCTACTACGTCAAGGACCAGGGCCTGTCCCGTGAGGATGGCCAGTACCTGATCGACGCCACCGGCAAACGCGACCTGCCCACCACGTGGACCGACGCGATCGCCCGGCACCAGGAAACCATCGACCTGCTGGCGCGCGAGCAGAAAAAGCCGCAGTTGACGGCGGCAGATCTTTACGACACCCGCTTCGAGGCCATCGCCGGCACGGCGTTCGCCTCCGCCGCCAAGGCTGGCGCGGCATGAGCGCGGTCCTGGACCGTCCCGTCGTCGCACCGCACCAGGACCCGGCGCAGGCTGGCCGGCCGGACGTGCGGCCCACAGGCAGGAGGCTCGGGCCCGGACGACGACGGCGGCTCGCCTGGGTGGGCCCGTCCGCTTTGCTGCTGCTGTGGACAGCTGCTTCCGCCACCGGGGCGCTGGACCCGCGCATCCTCTCCGAACCCTGGACCGTTGTGGCCACCGCCGGTGAGCTCATCGCCGACGGCCGGCTCCAGGAGAACCTGGCGATCTCCGCCCAGCGCGCCGGCCTGGGACTGTTCTTCGGCATCCTGGTGGGAGCGGTGCTGGCCATGCTGTCCGGGCTGAGCCGGATCGGTGAAGCACTCATCGACGGGCCGGTGCAGATCAAGCGCGCCATCCCCGGCCTGGCCCTGATCCCACTGCTCATCCTGTGGTTCGGCATCGACGAGACCATGAAGGTCCTCACCATCACCCTGGGCGTCTTTGTCCCCGTCTACCTGCAGACCCATGCCGGGCTGCGCGGCATCGACCTGCGGTTCGTCGAACTTGCCCAGACGGTGGGCCTGGGCCGGGCCGGCTTCATCCGCAAGGTGGTCCTCCCCGGAGCCCTGCCCGGTTTCTTCCTGGGCCTGCGCTTCGCGGTGACCGGCGCCTGGGTGTCCCTGGTGGTGGTGGAACAGATCAACGCCACCAGCGGGATCGGCTACATGATGGAGCTCGCCCGCACCTACGGCCAGACCAACATCATCATCCTGGGCCTTGCCGTCTACGGCATCCTTGGCCTCCTCTCCGACGGCATTGTCCGTTTCATCGAACGAAAGGCCCTCTCATGGCAGCGCACCCTGGCGGGCTGACCGCCCTCGCCCCCTCCCCCGCCGGCACTAAGTCCGGCGCCGCTGTTTCAGTCCGCGGGCTCATCCGCAGCTTCGGTACCAAGAGTGTCCTGGACGGTGTGGACCTGGACATCGCGCCCGGCGAGTTCGTGGCCCTGCTCGGACCCAGCGGCTGCGGCAAGAGCACGCTGCTGCGCGCCCTCGCCGGGCTGGACCACGACGTCCGCGGCAGCGGCGTGATCAGCGTCCCGGACCGCGTCTCCGTGGTCTTCCAGGACTCCCGGCTGCTGCCGTGGGACAGCGTGCTGGGCAATGTCACCCTGGGCGTCCGGGAGCACGACGCCGGGGCCCGGGCCCGCAAGGCCCTCGCGGAAGTGGGGCTCGCCGGACGTGAAAAAGCATGGCCGCACCAACTCTCCGGCGGCGAACAGCAGCGTGTGGCGCTGGCCCGTTCACTGGTCCGCGAACCCCAGCTGCTGCTGGCCGACGAGCCGTTCGGCGCCCTGGACGCGCTGACCCGGATCAGGATGCACGGACTGCTCCAGGACCTGGTGGCAGCACATCTTCCCGCCGTCCTGCTGGTCACGCACGACGTGGACGAGGCCATTGCGCTTGCTGACCGGATCGTGGTCCTGGACCATGGCCGGATCGCCACGGTCCGGCCCGTGCCGGAACCCATCCGCACCTCCGCAGACGCCGCCGGACACGAGGCCCTCCGCCGCGATCTCCTGGCCGCACTCGGCGTCGAAGCAACGGCGGGCCACTGACCCCGGTGGCTGCGCCTGCCGAAACCCACGCCCCTTCCCTCCATTCAGCAAGGAAACAGCCATGACTGCCAACAACCAGCCCACCGACCGCCAGCTTCACCTCAACGCCTTCCTGATGAGCACTGGCCACCACGAAGCATCCTGGCGGTTGCCGGAAAGCGACCCGCACGCGGGCACGAACATTGGGCACTACCAAAAGCTCGCCCAAACAGCCGAGCGCGGCAAGCTCGATTCGATCTTCTTTGCCGACTCCCCCGTCCTGTTCGGCGAGGTGGGCCGCCGCCCGGGCGGCAAGCTGGAGCCCACGGTGCTGCTCACGGCCATCGCGGGCGCCACCGAACGCATCGGGCTGATCGCCACCGCCTCCACCACCTACAACGAGCCGTTCAACCTGGCCCGCCGTTTCGCCTCGGTGGACTGGGCCAGCGGCGGCCGCGCCGGCTGGAACGTGGTAACCACAGCCGGCCCCGACGCCGCCCGGAACTTCGGCGTGGACGATCAGCCCGCCCACGCCGTCCGGTACGAGCGTGCCGCCGAATTCATCGAGGTGGCGCAGAAACTCTGGGACAGCTGGCAGGACGACGCCGTGCTGGCAGACAAGACCGGCGGCGTATGGGGCGACGCGGACAAGATCCGCACCATCGACCACCAGGGCACGCACTTCAAAGTCCGCGGCCCCCTCAATGTTCCCCGGTCGCCGCAGGGCCATCCCTTGGTTGTCCAGGCCGGTTCGTCCGAGGACGGCAAGGACCTCGCCGCCCGTTATGCGGATGCCGTCTTCACCGCACACCAGACCCTGGCCGACGCGCAGGACTTCTACCGCGACCTCAAGGCCCGCACCGCAGCCGCCGGCCGCGACCCGGAAACCATCAAGATCCTGCCGGGCATTGTCCCGGTCATCGGTGCCACCGAGGAGCAGGCCCTGGAGCTGGAGCGCGAACTGGACCGGCTGATCAAGCCGGAGTACGCCCGGATCCAGCTGGCCAGGACCCTCCGCGTGGACCCGGAGGACCTGCCCCTGGACCGCCAACTGCCGGCCAACCTGCCCAGCGAGGATGAGATCGAGGGGGCCAAGAGCCGCTACACCTTGATCGTGCAACTGGCCCGCCGCGAGCAGCTCACGGTGAGGCAGCTGATCGGCCGGCTGGGCGGCGGCCGCGGACACCGCACCTTCACCGGCACGCCCGAGCAGGTGGCAGACGCCATCCAGGAATGGTTCGACGGCGGCGCGGCGGACGGCTTCAACATCATGCCGCCGGTGCTCCCCTCCGGGCTGGAAACCTTTGTGGACCAGGTGGTGCCCATCCTCCAGGAGCGCGGACTGTTCCGCACCGAGTACACCGGACGGACCCTGCGGGAGCACTATGGGTTGGCGCGTCCGGAGAACCGGTACGCCGGAGCTGCCGCCCCTGAACTGGCCTCGATCGGTTCGGCGTTTTGATGGGCAGGCGGCGGCGGCGTTTGCGGCAGCAACTGTGTGATACCGAAGCATGACGGGGGTACTCCCTAGACTGGCAGGTGGACAATGCGCCAGGACTAACGAAGGAGTGCAGGATGAGTGGAGTAGTGGTTGTAGGCGTGGACGCGAGCCCGTCGGCACGGAAGGCAGCGGAAGTGGCCTTGGGCCTGGCGGAATCGCTGGGAGCATCACTGCACGTGGTGACCGGGTTTGAAAGCGAAACCGCCGAAACTTTCGGCGTGGGTTCGGACAAGGTCAGGATTTCCAATGCGGACAGCTCGGAGATCGTGGCGAAGGACCTGGCCAACTCCCGGCCCGGGGTGGAGGTCACCCACTTCGCTGCCCGGGGCAAGCCCGCCGATTCCCTGATCAAGGAAGCGATCCGCCTGGACGCCCGGTTGATCGTGGTGGGTAACCGCAGGATGCGCGGTATCGGCCGGCTCCTGGGCAGTGTCGCCAACAGCGTGGCGCACAACGCCCCGTGCGATGTCTACATCGCCAACACCTACGACGACTGACCCTTCCCCGTGACGAGGAGAGCGGACGGCGCCGGATTCTTCCGGCGTCGTCCGCTCTTTTTCCTGTCCGGGACGGGAGCTAGGCCCCGTATTCCTCGTCAGTGACGTGGTCGAGCCAGGTGACCACCTGGCCGTCCGCATCAGCTTCCTGCATGGCCACGTGCGCCATGAACCGCTCGGGAGTGGCCCCGTGCCAGTGTTCCTCGCCGGGCTCGATGTAGACGACGTCGCCCGGACGGATTTCCTGGACCTCGCCGCCGCGGCGGGCCACCAGCCCGATGCCGTCGGTGACGTAGAGGGTCTGGCCCTTCGGGTGGTGGTGCCACGCGGTGCGGGCACCCGGGGCGAAACGGACATGGGCGCAGCCGATGGCCGACTGTTCATCGGGATTGCGGATCCCGTCGATCTGCACCGTCCCCGTGAACCATTCCTTTGACCCGGCGCCGGTCTGGCCGCCGCTCTTGGTGAACTTCATGGTCTCCTCCTGTTGATTCGGTTGGCTGGAAATCTGTTGGTCACGCCATCCGGTGCGTGGCCTTGGCAGTCACGAAGGCCAGGACGCCGGCGGCGGACAGGACCGTTGCGCTGGCAACGAAGGTGCCGCCGTAACCGGCGGAGTCGAACAGGAGGCCGCCCAGGGTTGAGCCAATGGCGATCGAGGTCTGGACTACGGCCACCATCAAGCCGCCGCCTGCCTCGGCGTCGTGCGGCATGGCCTCGGCGACCCAGCTCCACCAGCCCACCGGCGCGGCCGTTGACAGCAAGCCCCACGAACCCAAAAGAACCACGACGGCGGCGAACCAGCCGCCCGCCGGCACGAGCAGCGCCGCAATGACGGCCATGAGCGCGGGAATGGTGGCGAGCGTCCGGTACAGGCGTTGCCCCAGGAACCGGCCGATCAGCATGGTGCCGGCAAAGCCTGCCACGCCCAGCACCAGCAGGACCAGGGACACCGTAGCCGCATCAACCCGCGTCACCCGTTCCAGGAACGGGCGGATGTAGGTGAACAGGACGAACTGTCCCATGAAGAAGGAACCGCATGCGGCCATGCCCCAGGCCACCGGGCGGTTCTGGAACGCGGCGAAGATCGCCAGGACGCTGCCGGCTTCCCGCGGCTTTCCACCGTCATGGACGGAAGGCTGAACCACTGCCAGGCCAAGGCAACGGCGGCCAGTGGAACCAGGCAGAAGAAGGCCGCCCGCCAGCCCATGACGGCCCCCAGCCAGCTGCCCAGCGGGGCGGCCAGGACGGTGGCGAGGGCATTGCCGCCATTGAAGATCGCCAGGGCGCGCGGCACCTGGTGGGGCGGGACCAGCCGCATGGCGGTGGCCGCGGAGAGGGACCAGAATCCCCCGATCACCACGCCGATGAGGGCGCGGCCGATCATGAAGAGCAGGTATCCCGGCGCCAGGGCCACCAGTGCCCCGGAGACCGCCATCAACGCCGTGAGGCCCAGCAGCAGGGCCTTGCGGTTAAGGCTGCCGGCCAGGCGGGAGACGGACAGGCTGGTGAGGACCGCGAACAGGCCGGAGACCGCGATGCCCTGCCCCACCATCCCTTCGGAGACCTGGAGGTCCGCTGCCATTGGTGTGAGCAGGCTGACCGGCATGAACTCCGAGGCGATCAGGGCGAAGACGCACAGCGACATCGCAAAGACGCCTCCCCAGTGGGCCTGGCGATGCTCGCTGCCAGAGGTTTGTTGCGGCGCCCTGGTACTGCTGGTTGTGGTTTCGGGAGGCATACAGTCCATCAAAGCGTGGTCCCGAAGCCCTAGCGAGGGCCCTGCTGAAACGGGTCTTGGCAGACCCCCTTTAGCGCGGCAGTGCAGCCGACGGAATGTCCCTGCGTCGTATGCCTCGTGGTTCCGGCGGCCGGGGCTTGTAGACCCAGGCCACCAGCACCACGGAGATGAGCATCAGCAGGAACCAGGCCACGAGTTTCTCCAGGCCCACCGGATGCCAGCCTGCGGCCTGGCTGGGGTAGAGCCAGGCCCCGGACCAGGTGGCAATGTTCTCGGCGATCCAGATGAACAGTGCCACCAGCAGGAAGGAAACCACCAGCGGCATGCGGAACTCCTTGCGGAAGACACGGAAGTGCATCACGCAGCGGCCATAGACAACCACGACGGCGGCCAGCAGCACCCAGCGCAGATCCCAGATGTAGTGGTGGGTGAAGAAGTTGGCGTAGATGGCGCCGGCGAGGATGGCAGTGATCCAGCGCCTCGGGTAGGCAGCGAACCTGAGGTCGAAGAGCCGGTAGACACGCACCATGTACGAGCCCACGGCGGCATACATGAAGCCGCTGAAGAGCGGTACAGCCCCGATCCGGAGGACGCCCTCGGCCTCGTAGGACCAGGAGCCGACGTCCGTCTTGAACAGTTCCATCACGGTCCCCACCAGGTGGAACAGGACGATGACGCGCAGCTCCCTCAGGGTTTCCAGTTTGAACGCGACCATGAGGACCTGGATGACGACGGCGGCGAGCGTCAGGAAGTCGTTCCGCGCCAGCACCGCATCGTCCGGGTACCACAGCCGGGCGGCCATGAGCACGGCCAGGAGCGCGGCTCCGAAGATGCAGGCCCAGCCCTGCTTGAGGCCGAAAACGGCGAACTCGGTGAGCCGTGCCTTGGCGCCGCGGGCCGGGGCCGTGGCCAGGAAGCGGCGGGCGTAGTCGTCGATCCTCTGCTCGACGGGGGTGGAACTACGCACGGCTCCCCTGGCGCTGCTGCAGCCGGCCGTTCCCGTGCAGGTCCTTGTCGAGCTCGCCCAGGCAGTAGTCCTTGAACCAGTGCCGGGTTCCCCGTGGAAGTTTGGGGTAGGCCACCGCCAGGACGCGCATGGTCAGGTTGAAGCGCCGCTCGTGACGGTCGCTCCAGGCGAGGCCGAAGTCCTTCCGCAGCTGGCCCGGCAGCAGCCCGGCGGTCAGGAAGCGGGCCGAGGGCATCATGGCCCGGTACCAGAAGGCGGTGTTTTCCGGGTACAGCAGGCCACGGCCAACCTGGGCGCCTTCGGCTTCCACCCGCAGGGCGGCGAGCTGCTCCTGCCAGTAGCGGCCGAACGCTGCCCGGTCCGCGGGCCACATGGCCGGCGGGACCTGCAGCGCCGTACCGAGCCGTGCATAGTCCCGATACATGGCGTCCGCGGCGGCTTCATCGAGCGGGCCGTAGATCTTCTCGATGACGGTGAGTGCTGTGTCGTAGAGCGTGGCCGCCACCCAGAGCTGCAGCGCGGGATCGAAGGCGCTGTACCCGGCGGACGATTCGTCGGGAATGCGCCGCACGGGGGCATGGGCCCGGTTCACCCTGCGGCGCACCTCATGCACCTGCTCATCGGTTCCGTACACGACGGCGTAAACATAGGTGAGCGTGCCCTTGAGCCGGTTGACGGGACGCTCGGTGAAGATGCTGTGTGCCGCCACCCCGCGGCCGATGGCGGGATTGGCAAGCTGCAGCAGGATGGCCCGTCCCGCCCCGGCGAGCAGGATGCCTTCCGCCCGGTAATCGGCCACTTCCTGCACCATGTGAAAAGGGTACCGGAGGGGCAGGACGGCAGGGCGGGGCGTTGGTCCCCCATTGGCCGGGCGCCCCCCTGCCAACAGCGTCCGGCTAGTGCTGCACCGGCCGCAGCGAGGTGATCATCTTCCTGATATCCGAATACTCGGACGTGCCCCGGTACTTCCGGGCGAGGTCCAGGTACGGGAGCGACGGGTCCCCTGGCGTCGCGTTGTTGTTGGGGTCGTAGGACGCCCCGAACATGGCAGCGTTTGGGGGCCACCTGAAGAACTGGAAGATGGGGCACGCGTCCGGTCCGCTGGCCGCTGGGCCCGAGGTGATGCCGTAACCGGCAGCCGGGGTGCTGTACAGGCCGGGGGTCGGGGCATTCGCACGGGATTCGAACACGAACTGCGGCACCTCTCCGCCCTGGACAAGCGCTGGGACGTCCACCGTGTCCAGGATTTCGTAGGGGTACCTTTCGGTGCAGGTGGATCCGGTGGCCATGTTGGTCCTCAGCGTGGCCATTATCTTTCCGGCCTGGTTCCGGACCTCGGCGAATGCCCCGCCACCCTCGGCCAGTTCACCCGCAGGGTCCTTGACGCGCCAGTCGGCGGGAAGGTCGAACGCCATGCTGCCATCCGCCGTCGTAAACGTGGTCCAGGCCGCCGCGGCGGAACTGACCGCGGGAGCGCCGGGCGCTGTTTCTGCGGGCGGTGAGGACGGAACGTCCGACGGCGTCGGCGGGGCGGGCGCTCCGGTCGCCGGTGCGGAGGCAGCAGCGGAGGACCGCGATGGCTGTGGACTTGCCGGCTGCGGAGAGCAGCCCGCCAGCAGCACCATCACGAGGGCGGCTGTCGCGAGGGACGGTTCAAACCTGCGCACCACACCTCCCCGGGCCCGACGATGACCCTTCAAGTGTGGCGCCGTATTCCCTGGCAGAGGAGGGCCAATGGACCTGCCCTTCCCCCGCCAGGAACCAGCGTTACCGCTCCAGCAGCGACACGTCCCGGACGGCGCCCTTGTCCGCCGAGAGGGCCATGGCGGCGTAGGCGCGCAGGGCAGCGGAAACCTGGCGGTCCCGGTCCTTGGGCTTGTAGCCGCCGTTGACCTCCAGGTTCTCGCGGCGCTCGGCCAGGACCTCGTCAGAGACCTCCAGCTGCATGGAGCGCTGCGTGATGTCGATGCTGATGATGTCGCCGTCCTCCACCAGGGCGATGGCGCCGCCGGACGGCAGCCTCCGGCGAAATGTGGCCGATCGACAGGCCGGACGTGCCGCCGGAGAAACGGCCGTCGGTGATGAGGGCGCACTTCTTGCCCAGGCCGCGGCCCTTGAGGAACGACGTTGGGTAGAGCATTTCCTGCATGCCGGGACCGCCGCGGGGGCCTTCGTAGCGGATGACCACCACGTCGCCTTCCTTGACGGTCTTGTTCAGGATCTTCTCCACGGCTTCATCCTGGGATTCGCACACCACGGCCGGGCCGGAGAAGACCCAGATGGACTCGTCAACGCCTGCGGTCTTCACCACGGCGCCGTCGACAGCCACATTGCCGTGGAGCACGGCCAGGCCGCCGTCCTTGGAGTACGCGTGCTCCACGGAGCGGATGCAGCCTTCCGCCGCGTCCGTGTCCAGGGAAGTCCACTCGTTCGACTGCGAGAACGCGGTGGAGGAGCGGACGCCGCCGGGGGCCGCGTGCCAGAGTGCCTTCGCTTCTTCGGTGGCCTTTCCGCCGCGGATGTCCCAGTCATCCAGCCAGCCGTCCAGGTCATTGGAGTGGACGGAGTGGACGTCCTTGTGCAGGAGTCCGCCGCGGTTCAGCTCGCCCAGCAGGGCCGGGATGCCGCCGGCACGGTGCACGTCCTCCATGTAGTAGGTCTTGTCCTTGGCAACGTTGGGTGCCACCTTGGCCAGGCAGGGCACCTGGCGGGATTTGGCGTCCATCTCGGCCAGGCCGTAGTCCACGCCTGCCTCCTGGGCGGCGGCCAGCAGGTGCAGGATGGTGTTGGTGGAGCCGCCCATGGAGATGTCCAGGGCCATGGCGTTGTCGAAGGCCTTGGCAGTGGCGATGGAGCGCGGCAGCACGGACTCGTCGTCGCCGTCGTAGTAGCGCTTGACCAGCTCGACGACGGTGGCGCCGGCCTTCTCGTACAGCGCCTTGCGGGCGGTATGGGTGGCCAGTACGGAGCCGTTGCCCGGCAGGGACAGGCCGATGGCCTCGGTGAGGCAGTTCATCGAGTTGGCGGTGAACATGCCCGAGCAGGAACCGCAGGTGGGGCAGGCATTCTCCTCGATGAGGTTGATGTCGGCATCCGAGATGGACTCGTCCACGGCGTCGGCAATCGCGTTCACCAGGTCCAGTGACCGGACGGAGCCGTCGGTGAGGGTGACTCGGCCGGCTTCCATCGGGCCGCCCGAGACGAAGACCACGGGGATGTTCAGGCGCAGGGCCGCCATGAGCATGCCCGGGGTGATCTTGTCGCAGTTGGAGATGCAGACCAGGGCGTCGGCGCAGTGCGCGTTGACCATGTACTCCACGGAATCGGCGATCAGGTCGCGGGACGGCAGCGAGTACAGCATGCCGCTGTGGCCCATGGCGATGCCGTCATCCACGGCAATGGTGTTGAACTCGCGCGGCACGGCACCGGCGGCGAGGATCGCATCGGAGACGATCCTGCCCACGGGGGCAAGGTGGGTATGGCCGGGGACGAATTCGGTGAAGGAGTTGGCCACGGCGATGATCGGCTTGCCGATATCCGCGTTGGCGACGCCGGAGGCGCGCAGCAGTGCGCGGGCTCCGGCCATGTTGCGGCCGTGGGTGACAGTTTTAGAGCGAAGTGCAGGCATGCTTACCATCCTGCGGGCATGGCCCTCCATGCGGAAGACGCTCTTACTACTAGTAGCAGGAGTACCAGAGTAATAGTATTTTCTGGTGACTGAACCAGGGCGCCGCAAAGAACTCGGCCTCTTCCTCCGCGCCCGCCGGGACCAGGCGCTCCGGGCGGATTACGGCCTGCCGCCGATCGGCCGGGCGCGCGACCGGGGACTGCGCCGCGAAGAGGTGGCGTTCCTTTCCGGCGTCAGCGTCACCTGGTACACCTGGCTGGAGCAGGGCAGGGACATCAGCCCGTCCCGGCAGGTGCTGGAGGCGGTCAGCCGGGCCCTGCATCTCTCGGCAACCGGCGTGGGCTACGTCCTGTCCTTGGGCGGTTACGCAGCAGCGGCCCCTGCCGGCCCCGCAGCCGATTCCGCCCCGCCCCATATCCAGCGCCTGCTCGATGCACTGGACCCCAATCCGAGCTTCGCGCTGTTTCCGGACTGGGGCGTGGCCGGCTGGAATACGGCCTATGCCGCCCTGTTTCCGAACATCGCCACGGTGGCCCCGGCGGACCGCAACCTCCTCTGGCTGGTGTTCACCGATCCCTACGTCCGCAACCTCCTGCCGGACTGGGAAACCACCAGCAAGCGGTTCCTTGCCGAATTCCGCGCCGAAGCCGGGCAGCGGCTCGGTGATCCGGACATCCAGTACCAGGTGGAACGGCTGAAGGAAGCCAGCCCGGAATTCCGGCAGGGCTGGGACCTGTACGACATCCTGGGCTTCGAATCCCGCGAGCGCCTTTTCCACCACCCGGCCGTGGGTGTGCTCCAGTTGGAACATCACCAGGTGTCCCCGTCCGACCGGCCGGACCTCCACATCGTGGTGTACACCCCTGCACCGGGCAGCGACGCGGCCGCGCAGATGAAGTCCCTGCTGGCTCGAAACGGTTAGGAAGCCCGGCGCCCAAGTACGCGAGGGCCGCAGCAGCCTGCGCCTGCGTAGCCACGCGCAGGGTGGGATCCACGGCGGGCAGGAAGAACGGTGAGTGGTTGGCTGGAATACCAGCACCACCGGATCGACCGACTTGTGCGGCATGGATCCGTGGGCGCCCCGGCCGTGCACGGTGATCCGCACCGAATCTCCGGCCGAGAGGATGGGACCCGGCGTGGTACCGATGGTTCCCGCCTCGGTGGGCATGACGTGCTGGGCAAGCGCAACGTCCGGCCGCGGGATTCCGGCGGCCAGGCCGTCGTCGAGCATTGCCCGGGACCCCGCCGCTGTCTCCTCCGCCGGCTGGAACAGGACAACGTAGGTGCCACGCCATCCGTCCCGGTGGCCGGCAAGGTACCGTACCGCGCCCAGCAGGGCCACCACATGCAGGTCGTGGCCGCAGGCGTGCATGACGCCCGGGACGGTGGAGGCGAAGGGCGCCCCGGTGGCCTCAGCAACCGGCAGGGCATCCATGTCCGCCCGCGCCAGCACGCAGGGACCGGCGCCGTTGGCGAGGACGCCCACGACGCCGGTCCCCCCGAAGCGCCGGACGTCGAAGCCCGAGCGGACCAGGTTGTCCGCTGCGGCGGCGGACGTTTCGTGTTCGGCGAGGCCCAGCTCCGGATGCCGGTGGAACTGCTCGTACAGCGGAATCTGCCAGGCAAGTTCCTGCCCGATGCTGTCCTGAAGGCTGGCCATGAGGTCCATTCCGGCACTCCTTCCGGCCGGCGGCGCCGGCCCTTTTTCGGCCACTCTAGGCCAGGACCCCCTGCCGCACCACGGCCGGCCGGAATTGCGCACCCGCGCCCGGGAAGACCGGTACGTCAATCCGCGCGTGCGTGTGGACCTCCGTGACCGAGGCCTTGGTGTGCCGGGCAATCTGTTCCATCGTGGCAACCCACATGCCGTCCATCGCCTTCACCCGCTCGATCAGCTGTTCAAGGGCCACGGCCTTGGACGGCCGGCCGGAAATGAACGGATGGTTGGTCAGGACGAAGCAGCTGCCCTGGGAGTGGTGGGCCTGCGCCTCGAGGGTCCACATTTCCAGGACCTTCGCCGGGCTTTCGATGACGCCGCTGCCGGTCACACCGGGGTAGAAGGCGTACTGCTCCCAGTCATCAAGGGTCCAGTCCACGGGGATCTCCACGATGTCCCTGGGATCATCGGCGGCGACGGCGAAGCGGTAGGGGGCATCGCCGTCGAGCAGGCTGGAATCGTAGAGGAAGCCGCGGTCCGCGAGGAGGCCCGGGGAGTGCCAGTTCAGTTCCCACCACGGTGCCCGGTACCCCACCGGCCGGACCCCGGCCACCTTCGCCAGGGCTTCGAGGCCGCGGTCAAGGTAGCCGGCCTCGGTGGCGGCGTCGATGCCCTGCATCGGTTCGTGCAGGTAGCCGTGGTGGCCCACCTCATGCCCGCCGTCAACGATCCGCCGGACCACGTCCGGGTAGGACTCGGCGGTGAAGCCCGGGATGAAGAAGGTGGCTTTGATGTCCTGGCGCTCGAGGATTTTCAGGAGCCGCGGTACGGCGACTTTGGGACCGTACGACTGGTGGGTCATCAGCGACATGCGCCGGGTGGAGCTGGGGTCGTGGGCGATCGTGCAGGACTCCGCGTCCACGTCGAAGGTGAAGGAGGCTGCGGCTTTGGCGCCGTCGGGCCAGGTGACCGGATGCAGGGCGTCCGCGATGGCGGGCTGGTTCACGGGAAATCCTTTCGGCGGGCGCAGGGCGCCCGCCAGGTGTTGGGGGATGGGAAGCTGTGCGGCCTAGCGGGCGGGCAGGACAGGGGCGGCGTCCGTTTCCTTGCCGCCTGCTCCGGGGGCGGGGTTCACGGCGGTGGCCGTCCGGGGCTTCACTGCGAGGTACCGGATGTGCTGCCGCGGCCCGAGGATGGCGTACACCCCGGCGCTGGTCAGTCCGCCGGCCAGCCAGGACAGGTCCCAGCCGCCCAGTGCCACCGCGATGGGGCCCTGCATGATGGGGATCAGGCCGTACATGAAGAGCCAGGTTGCGAAGATCCCGGCCACGAGGGAGATGACACCGGCCCAGTTGACGCCGGGCAGCCGCTTGGTTCCCACGGCGTCGAACAGGCGCTCCGGCTCGCCCGGCCAGCGCTTGTCCAGCCAGAAGTAGTGCACCAGCATGATGCCGCCCCAAGCGGCCACCCAGGCCACCAGGCCGATCAGCCAGGCGTCGAGCACCGCGGCGAAGTCCTCCTGGAAGATGAAGAAGACGACGGCGGCGAGCGAGAAGACGCCGACGAACAGGTTGAGCTTGCGGCGGCTGATGGAGATATCCAGTGCCTGGGTCGCGACCGAGAACGTGTAGATGTTGAGGATATTGGTGGCGATGGGGCCGTGGAGCACCATGAGCAGCACCGGCAGAGCCATGGCGCCGAAGTTGAGGACGATCAGCTTGCCGGGATCGATCTCCCCGGAGTTGGTGGCCAGGCTGGCGCCCAAGACACCCAGCCAGACCACAGGAATGAACTGGCCCAGGACCGAGGCCAGGTAGACCTTCTTCTTGGGGACGCTGGTGCTGACGAACCGGGAGTAGTCCGCGGCGTAGGTGAACCAGGTGATACCCCAGCCAATGCCGATGGCAGTCATGACGGCGCTCATGGCGGCGATCCGTTCCGAGCCTTCCAGGATGGCGCCGGCCGGTCCGGCGTAGCCCCAGTCGATGTCCATGCCGAACCAGGCGACGGCGGACATGACGGCCAGGATGAGGATGGTTGGCGGTACCGTCCATTTTTCGAAGGCCGCGATGGCTTTGTAGCCGAACCAGGCGATAGCCACCTGCAGGGCCATGATGAAGGTGGCGACGCCGATCTTCCAGGCGTAGTTGGGGGCTTCAGGGTCAACCCAGCCGAGGGTTCCGAAGAGTGCCATGACCAGGTCGAGGATGATCCAGGTGTTCACCGCGCACCAGCCGATGACCAGCAGGGCCTGGATGGCGGCCGGCAGGTAATTGCCGCGGCGGCCGAAAGCGGCCCGGGCCAGGACCATGCCGGTGGCTCCGGTCTTCTGGCCCAGGAGGACGAAGCAGCCAAAGAGGAGCATGCCGATCAGGTTGCCCAGGACCAGGACGGTGACGGTGTCCGCCAGCCCGAGCCCCAGCTGGATCCCGAGTGCCCCCAGCACCCAGTTGATGGGAGCCAGGTTGGCGCCCGCCCAGATCCAGAACTGGCCGGATACCTTGCGTGTGCGCGCTGATTCGGGGATGGGCTGCAGCCAGGCTTCGTGGTCCACGACGTTGTGGTCCTGGCCGGCAGGGGCCGCGTGCCCGTGCGTTGGTGGTGAAAGCTTTTCTTCCATGGGGGCCTCCGTGAGGTGGATAAGTACTCAAAGGCTATGTGGCCCCCATCACAAGGAACAAGATACAATCTGTCGAACAGATTCCCCTACTACGTTACGGAATGTCGTGTCAGTGTTTCTTGGCGAAATACTCGCCCACCCCGCCCTTGCGGCCGCGGATCCCGTGCTCCATCCCCTGGGCGTGGTGGCCGATGCGCAGCCGGTGCGCTGGGTCCACTCCAGCGAGGTGCTGGACATCGCTCCCCTGCTCCGCGGCGGCGAGCTGCTGCTCTGCGGCGGGATCACCCTGGCCACGGCCACCCCCGCCAAACGCGAGGACTACGTCCGTGAACTGGCCCAGCGGGGTATCGCGGCGCTCGCCATCGAGACGGGGGGCGCCCTCCCGGAAATCCCTGCGGACATGCTGCGGACGGCCGAGGCATACGGCCTTCCGGTGGTCGAGCTGCGGAAGGTGGTGCCCTTTGTGGGCGTCATGCAGGCCATCAATTCCATGCTGGTCAGCGAGTCGGTGGGGCACCTGCAGCAGGCCGACGCCGCAACCCGTGCCATGGCGGCGGAGCTGGCCCACGGGGCCTCGCTGGACAAGATCCTGGCCGTACTGGCGGGCATCACGGGTTCCGCCGTGCACCTCACCTCCCCGTGGGGAGTGACCATGGGCAGCGCCGTCCCCGAGGGGTGGAGCAGCGGGGTGGACGCGGACGCCGGGGAGGGGCCGGCGGACGACGACGGCTCCGGCCCGGGTGCTCACGGCAGCCCTGCCGGCGGGGCCGGGCGGCCCGGCAAAACGGTGGTCAGCGTTGACATTCCCGTGCGCGGCGTCCTGATGGGCCGGCTTGAGGTACGGGTGCCGGAGGCCGCGGACGTGGCCCTGGCGCAGGTGGCCGGGGAACGCGCCGTGGACATCCTCGGGCTGGCGCTGCTGCAGCACACTCCGCCCGGACTGCATGCCCTGGCCGGCGCCGAACTGATGCGGGCCGTGCTCAACTCCGCCCCGGAGTGGCGGCTCGAGCAGCTGGCTCCCGCGGCCGGCTTTCCCGCGGATTCCCCGGCAGTGGTGGCCGCCATCCATGCGGCGTCACCGCAGGAGGTGCGCGGCGCCGTCGAAACCTTCCTGAGTTCGCGACAGATTCCCTGTGCCGCGTACCTGGACGACGCCGAACTGGTGGTGATGATCGGCCGGCCCTGCACCGATACCGCCGGTGAGCGGCGGCAGCTGCTGGAATCGTTGCAGGGCTTGGCGGGGGACCCCGACGCGGTGATTGCCGTGGGGCCCCTGGCCGGCGGTGTGGCTGAGGCTTCCTGGTCGCTGGCCGAGGCGCGGCGGGCCTTGGAGGTGCGCCAGATCCGGCGGCGGAACGCCTCGGCACGCCGACAGTATCCGGCCCGCGGCCTGGTGGTGGTGGACGCGGAGGATTCCGCCGTCGAAAGCCTGTCCCTGACCTGCCTGGATGCCTCAGCGCGGGAGGCGTTCGTGAACCGGCAGCTGCGGGCGGTCCTGGAGCATGACGCGCAGCGGCAGTCCCAGTTGCTGGAGACTTTGCGGGTATGGCTGGACTCGGGCTGCAACACCGCGCAATCGGCGCGCGAACTGCACTTGGAACGGCAGTCCATGCACCACCGGCTTCAGCGGATCTTTGAGCTGTGCGGTGGCGATCCCCGCGGGACGGGGCGGCTGGCGGCATTGCATCTCGCTGCCCGGATGGCGGGGCTCCCCTGAGAGGCCCGTCCCGGTAAATTTGCCGCCCTATCCCCAAGCGCGGAGGCAGGCCGCTTTGAGTCTTGGCCTGCTCAGCGACGAACGTCGTACCGGGCCAGGACCGCGCCACCGGGAAAGGCCCTGGTCTCCACAAGCTTCAGCTGCACCCAATGGTCCAGGGAGGTAAAGAAGGGCGTCCCGCCGCCCACCAGGACCGGATGGGTGACCATCACGTACTCGTCGATCAGTCCGGCCCGCATGGCCCCGCGGCGAGCGTGGCACCGACGATATCAATCGGACCGCCCTCCCCTGCCTTGAGCCGCGCGATCTCCGGAACTGCATCGCCGGTGACAAGGCGGGTATTCCAGTTGACCGGGCGGGGCTTGGAGGAGAACACCACCTTCGGCATGTCCCGCCAGCGTTGCGCGAACTCAATCTCCGCCGGCGTGGCACCAGGCTCCTGGTCCGCGGTGGGCCAGTGGGAGCTCATCGCCTCCCACAGCCTGCGTCCGTACAGGGCCAGGCCCGTCGCCGACACGCGGTCGGACCACCATTGGAACAGTTCATCGTCCGGCATGCTCCAGCCGAGGTCGTCCCCGCGAGCTGCGGCATAGCCGTCCAGGCTGACGTTCATGGCGAAGGTTAGTTTGCCCATGGCGCCAGTTTCCCGCGGGCCGGTGCTGGTTGTACAGACCGGCACGGCTCCGACGAGCGCCCGGACAGGCCGTGAAGAAGCCCGGGGCCGCGCTCCTTTGCGTCCATATCATGAGACATTCGGCATACGACAGCGGCCATCTTCCGGATGCAGTGTTTGTGGACATGGACGCTTGGTTGTCCGGCGATCCTGGACCCATCACAGAGGTCCGGGCCGCATTCGCGGAGGTCGGGCCGCCGAGCGGAGCCGGGCTGATAAGGGCAAAGCCCGACCGGCCCCGCATCCACCTCCCGCCACGTCTCCGGCTTCGGACGTATGCTTGCCGTGCATTGCTCTTGGGGGCCGGCGCCACGCGTCCGGCGGCCCAGCCGGATTCGAGGGGGCGCACTATGGCCAAGCGGGATACATCGTCGGTAGGTGCACCCTGCTGGGTGGACACGTGGCAACCGGACCCCCGGGCAGCCAAAGAGTTCTACGGCCAACTTTTCGGCTGGAGCTTCGACGAGGCAATTCCCACGTCCGGCATTGACGGTGACTACTACCGGGCGCGCCTCAACGGACGCCTGGTGGCCGGTGTGGGACAGGCCCCGCCACAGTCGCCTGCGGGCTGGCTGACGCACATCCGGGTGGAGGACGTCGCCGAGGCATCGGCACGCGCTGAACAGGTTGGGGGCCGGCGGCTGATGCTCCTGGACGCCCAAGCCCCCACGGCGCTTGTTGCCGATTCCTCCGGCGTGCTGTTCTGCCTGCGGCAGGCAGGCGAAAATGACGGCGTTGAGCTTGCCGACCAGCCGAACTGCTGGGCGATGAGTTCCCTGCATACCCCGGATCTTGGAAAAGCCGGGGATTTCTACAGGTCAATGTTCGCGTGGGAGCTGAAGCCATCGCCTGACGCAGCCTTCTCACTATGGCTTCTGCGAGACCGAATGGTGGCAGTGGCCACCTCAACGGAGGGCGTGGACGTTCCGCCGAACTGGAGTGTGAACTTCGCGGTGGCCAGTGCAGACTCCACTGCCGACCGGGCCGTTGCGTTAGGGGGCGGCATCCTCATGGCACCCTCGAACACCCCGGGATTCCGGAGCGCGGTGATCAGCGACCCGTGGGGTGGCGTCGTCGCAGTCAGCGCGGTCACAGCGTGAACCAGGTATTCGTCCTGGCCACCTGAACACCCGGCCACCTGAACATGCCGGATCAGCTTGCCGGACGGCCGCCCAGACGGGTGGTCACCTTGGCGGCGGCGGCAACGCAGGCTTCAGCCAGACGCTCGAACTGCTCCTTCGATACCCGGAAGCGCGGGGCCGGAATCAGGACGGCCGCTACCACGTCGCCACGATGGTCGCGGACCGGGGCCGCCACGCCCACTTCATCCATGGACGATTCACCGTAGTTGCCCGCCCAGCCCCGCCGCGCCACGTCCTGGAGCCGGGCCTCGTAAGCCATCAGGCCGGCGTCGTCCATTCCGGGAAAGGTGATGGCTCCGCTCCGCAGCAATTCACGCACCCGCTCGGCCGGCAGCGTGGACAGGAACACCTGGACGGAAGCGCTCATGGCGTCCCGGTACCGGGCGCCCAGCGGCGTGGTGTGCTTGATCTGGTGGTGGCTGGCGATCTGCTCCACGCAAATGGCTTCGTCCCCGTTCCAGAGCATGAGCGCACTGGTTTCGCCGGTCTGCTCCGCCAGTTGCCGCAGCACGGGGTACGCAACGCGCCGTTCCTCCATCTCGGCCAGCAGCGGCCCGGCGACGGCGATCAGCCCCAGCCCCAGCCGGAACCGCTTGGTTTCCGGGTCCCGTTCCACCAGGTTCTCCTGCTCGAAGGTGGCCAGGATCCGGGAGACACTGCTTTTGTGCATGCCCACCCGGTTGGCGATTTCCGTAACCCCCAGCAAGGGTTCGTCTGCGGTAAAGGTGCGCAGGACAGCGATGGCATTGACGACGACGGAAGCGCCTTTGGCGTCCGTCCCGCCGTTGGTGCTGGTGCCTGTGCCGTTGCTGTCGGAAGTCGTTGCAGGAGTCATGGTGGACACCATCTTTCCTCATGGACGGCAGAAGCGGCGCCATGTGCATGGCGCCGCTTCGCTGTGGTGATGGTTAGGCCTGGACGATGTTGTGTTCCGGGCCGAAGGGGAACTTGGTGATGTTCTCCACCGTGTTGTCCTCGCCGATGACCAGGATGTCGTGCTCGCGGTAGCCGCCCGCGCCCGGCTGGCCGTCCGCAACGGTGATCATCGGTTCCATGGAGACCACCATGCCGGGTTCCAGGACGGTGTCGATGTCTTCGCGCAGTTCCAGGCCGGCCTCCCGGCCGTAGTAGTGGCTGAGGACGCCGAAGGAGTGGCCGTAGCCGAAGGTGCGGTTGGCCAGCAGGCCGTGGCTGATGTAGATCTCGTTGAGTTCGGCGGCGATGTCCTTGCAGACGGCGCCGGGCTTGATGAGTTCCAGGCCGCGGCGGTGCACCTCCACGTTGATGTTCCACAGCTCCAGGGAGCGCTCGTCCGGCTGGCCCAGGAAGAGGGTGCGCTCCAGGGCCGTGTAGTAGCCGGAGGTCATGGGGAAGCAGTTCAGGGAGAGGATGTCGCCCTGCTGCAGCTTCCGGGTGGTGGCCCAGTTGTGGGCGCCGTCGGTGTTGATGCCCGACTGGAACCACACCCAGGTGTCGCGGACTTCGCGGTCGGGGAAGGTCCGGGCGATCTCGTGCACCATGGCTTCGGTGCCGATCAGGGCCACCTCGTACTCGGTGATGCCTTCGCGGATGGCGTTGCGGATGGCCTCGCCGCCGAGGTCGCCGATGCGGGCACCGTGCTTGATGACCTCGATTTCCTCGGCGGACTTGATCATGCGCTGGCGCATGGCGTCCTGGGAGACATCCAGGAGCGTGGCGCCGGGGAACGCTGCGGCGATCTTTTCGCGGGTCAGGCCTGGGAGGAAGTCGTCCTCGACGCCCAGCCGGGTGGCCTTGACGCCGCGCTGGCGCAGTGCCTCCTGGAGGCCGAAGTAGAAGTTGTCGCGTCGCCAGTCGGTGTAGACGATGTTCTCGCCGTAGGAGGTGCGCCATGGCATGCCGGCGTCGATGTTTGCGGTGACGGTGACCGAGTCGTCCGCGGTGACAACCAAGGCGTAGTTGCGGCCGAACGTGGTGTAGAGGAAGTCGGAGTAGTACTTGATGCCGTGGTAGCTGGTGAGGATGACCGCGTCCAGCTCCTTGGCGGCCATGATCTGGCGCAGGCCGCCGAGGCGGCGCTCGAACTCTGCGTCAGAGAACGTGAGCTTGCCCTTGGTGCCGTTGTGCAGGACCTTGAGGCGCTCGAGTTCGGCGATGGATGAGGCGTTGTCGGTGGTGATGGTCACGGGTGTGCCTTTCGATATTGCGGGCAGGTATTTGGCCGCACATGGGTGGGTAGGAAGGAAGAAAGTTCCGGGGCCTCTGCAGGATCAGAGGTGCTTGAGCGGCTTGCGCGAGGTTTCGGCGGCGAACAGGACTGCGGCGAGGGACACGGCGGACGCGGCCACGAGGTACCAGCCGGGGGCCAGCTTGCTCTGGGTCAGGCCGATCAGCAGGGTGGCCATGAACGGCGCGGTCCCTCCGAAGATCGCGTTGGACAGGTTGAAGCTGACGGCGAAGCCGCTGTACCGGACCTTGGTGGGGAACAGTTCGGCCAGGAAGCTGGGCAGGGTGCCGTCGTTGAGGGTGAGCATGCCGCCCAGCAGGATCTGGACCAGGACGATCACCAGGAAGTTGCCGGTATCCAGCAGCATGAACGCCGGGACGGTGAGGAGCATGAACAGCACAGAGGCGGTGATCAGCATCCGCTTGCGGCCGAACCGGTCCGAGGCCATGCCGGTGAGGAAGATGAAGCCGATGTAGCTGGCCAGGGCGATGGTGGTGGCCAGGAACGATTCGGTGGGGCCGAAGCCCAGTTCCTCGGACAGGTAGGTGGGCATGTAACTGAGGATGACGTAGAAGCCGACGGCGTTGAGCAGCACCGCTCCGCAGGCGATGAGCAGCTGCTTCCGGTAGGTCCGGAACATGTCCAGCGCCGGCGCCTTGGGGGCGGACTCTTCCTGCTCTGCCAGGGCGCGGAAGGCGGGAGTGTCCTCGAGCTTGGTGCGGATGTAGCGCCCGATCAGCCCCATGGGGGCGGCCAGGAGGAACGGCAACCGCCAGCCCCAGTCGTGCAGCTGCCCGGTGCTGAGTACCGAGCTGAGGAGGGCCGCGATCAGCGAGCCCAGGAGCAGGCCCGCGGCCGTGCTGGCGGGCACGACCGCAGCGTACAGGCCGCGGCGGTTGGCCGGCGCGTATTCCACCAGGAACGCCGACGCCCCGGCGTATTCGCCCGCTGCCGAGAAGCCCTGGACGACCCTCACCAGCAGGAGCAGGACCGGGGCCAGCATGCCGATGGTTCCGTAGCCGGGAATGAGGGCGATGCAGAAGGTGGAGACGGACATGATGACGATCGAGAGGGACAGTGCCTTGCGCCTGCCCAGCTTGTCGCCGATGTGGCCCCAGAAGAAGCCGCCCAGGGGCCGGACGAAGAAGGAAATCGCGAACACCGCGAACGTGGCCAGCAGCGCAGTCTGGCGGTCGGCCTCGGGGAAGAAGACGGACGAAATGACGGCCGCGAGGTAGCCGTAGACGGCGTAGTCGAACCATTCGACGAAGTTGCCGATGAAACTGGCCGTGACCACCCGGCGTCGAACGTCCTTGCTTGCCACGGGGCTGCCGGCACCCTGGCCTGCCACGGCGGGGCCGTTGGCGTCAGCGGCAACGGCTCCTGCTCCGTAGGAGTTGGAATTGGTACTCATGGAACCACCATCAGAAAGTATGAGTTGCATTGCTTGCAACGTGGTTGTTTCAACATAGGTGGTGACGAGCGACACAGTCAAGAGGTTTCTGTATCTGCTTCATGATTAAAACCAGCGCAGAACGTCCGGCGGGCAATCACGCCTTCGCTTCATCCGTTCTGACTGGCGTTGCATATAGAGCAACATAGTTGTAACAAGCGCGAAATGTGGGCATTAACGCAGTAATGGCCGCCAAGCGAAGGCTTGGCGGCCATTGAAAGGGTTGGGTCCCTAGCGTGCCGGGACGGGCTCGGCAGCAACGACGGGATGGTCCCGATGCAGGTTTCCCAGTGCGGAGGCGCCCTGTGGCGAGCCCAGTTCACGGAAGAACTCCACGTTGGCGCGGACGTAGTCTGCCCATTCGTCCGGCACGTCCTCCGCATAGTAGATGGCCTCCACCGGGCAGACCGGATCGCACGCACCGCAGTCCACGCATTCGAACGGATGGATATAGAGTGACCGGTCGCCCTCGTAGATGCAGTCCACGGGGCACTCCTGGATGCACGCTTTGTCCTTCACATCCACGCACGGCTGGGCGATCACGTATGTCATGGGACTACACGCCCGTGTAGACGGTTTTGCCCCAGGTAAAGAACTCCAGGGCGGACCTGCCCTGCTCGCGGAACGTGTTGGTGGAAGAATCCTTGACCCCGCCGAACGGCACGTTCAGGTCCAGCCCGGCGGTGGGTCGGTTGACCTTGATGACCCCTGCCTGGGCCCTGGCGGCGAAGTCGGTGGCCAAGGCCAGGGAGTCCGTGCAGATGCCGGCGGTGAGGCCGTAGCGGGAATCGTTGATCCCTGCGAGGCCGGCCTCATAATCGGGGACCTCAAGGACTGCAACCACCGGGCCGAAGATCTCCTCCGTCACCGCAGGATCGTCGAAGTCAAGGCCAGTGAGCACGGCGGCAGGGAAGAACAGCGCCTCGGAGGAATCGCCGTCGTACTTTCCGTGCAGGAGCGTGGCGCCACGCTCAACGGCGCCGCGCACCGCCGCCTGGTCCTGCTCGAACTGCTGGGCGCTCACCACGGCCCCCATGGCGGATTCCAGGCCGTCTCCTGGGGTGTACTTTGCCGCCTCCGCCACCAAGGCGTCGAGGAATGCCGCACGGATACCGGGGGTGACGTACACCCTCGACGTGGCGGTGCAAGCCTGGCCGGTAAGGCCGAACGCGCCGGCAGCAACCACCTGTGCAGCCTTGGCTGGGTCCGCGTCGTCCAGGACCAGGACGCCGTTCTTGCCGCCCATCTCCAGCTGGACGCGGGCACGCCGGCCGTTCAGGATCTCCTGCAGTCCCAGGCCCACGCTGGTTGACCCGGTGAAGGACATCCCGGCGATGCGCGGGTCGCGGGCCAGCGCATCGCCCACCACCCGGCCTTTACCGTGCACCAGGTTGAACACGCCCGCCGGCAATCCTGCGTCCTGCAGGGCACGGGCCAGGTGGGTGGCAGACAGCGGGGTGAGTTCGGCGGGCTTGATCACCACGGCATTGCCGCTGATCAGGGCTGGCGCCGTCTTCCAGGCCGGAATGGCGATGGGAAAGTTCCAGGGGGTGATCAGGCCAACCACGCCCAGCGGTTCGCGCCGGGTGGTGATGGTGGTGTCCGGCAGTCCGCTGGGCAGCACCTCTCCGGTGGCGGCCCAGCCCAGCGAGCCAAAGAAACGCAGCACGTCCGAGGCACGCTTCACCTCGCCTTTGGCCTCGGCCAGGGTCTTGCCCTCCTCCCGGACCAGGTCCTCGGCGATCGCGGACTGCCGTTCGATCAGCAGGTTGCCTGCAGTGATCAGGATGGCCCCGCGGGAAGGTGCCGGCAGGGCGGCCCAGGCAGGCTGCGCTGCCGCGGCGGCGGTGATGGCGGCGTCAACGTCCTCCGCGGTGCCGCTGGGCGAGAGTGCTGCCAGTTCGTCCGGGCGTGCGGGGTTGGTGCGGCGGGTTTCCGCGGTTCCCAGCCATTGCCCGTTGATGAGGTGCTGGGCGGTTTTGCTGCGATCCAGTGCGGTGGTGTTGGGGTCCAGGGCGGTGGAGGTCATGGCATTCCTTTGGAAGTTGGGGCTAGAGGCTGCGGATGAGGCCGCCGTCGCACCGCAGCGCCACACCGGTGATGTACGACGCCGGGGCGCTGCAGAGGAAGGCGGCGGCCGCACCGAATTCGGCGGGCTCGCCGTAACGGCGGGCGGGGATGGTTTTGCGGGATTCCAGCCGGATGTCCTCCAGCGTGGTGCCGCGGCGCTTTGCCGCTGCCTGGTCCAGTTCGGTGACGCGGTCCGTGGCGATCCTGCCGGGCAGGAGCAGGTTCACGGTGACCCCGTCCAGGGCTACCTCGGCGGCGAGCGTTTTGAGGTAGCCGGCAAGGGCTGCGCGGCCGGTATTGGAGACGGCCAGGTTGGGCAGCGGTGCTGCGACACCGCTGGAGCCAATGGCAAGGATCCGCCCCCACCGCCGTTCCCGCATGGCCGGGAGGGTGCGGGAGACCAGGGCATGGTGCGGCTTGACCAGGAGGTCGAACGCCGCGGCGATGTCCTCGCTGCCCAGTGTTGCGGCGGCTCCGGGCCGGGGGCCGGGGCCGTTCAGGACCAGGATGTCGATCGGCCCCAGGCCGGCCTCGGCCTGCGTCACCGCGGCGTCAACACCCTCGGCACCGGTGAGGTCAGCCTCGACGGCGATGGCCGCAAAGCCCGGCAGGCCGCCGAACGCCTCCTGCAGCTCGTCCACGATCTCCTTGGCACGGACGCCGCGGCGGCCCACGATGGCCACCTTGGCGCCTTCCGCGGCGAGGGCGCGGGCCACGGCGAGTCCCAGTCCCCCCGTGGAGGCGGCCACCAGCGCCGTCTTGCCGGCAATTCCCAGCTCCATCAGTTCCTCCCCGCCGGGGCGAGCGCCCGGTTCAAGTCCAGGGCCATGGCGGCTTCGCGGAGATGGACCTCCATGGCATGCCGCAGGTTCTCGGGAAAGCCGGCCGCCGGGGCACGGACGCCCGGGTCCTTGATCCAGCCCCGCTCGCGCAGGCATTCCTTGCGGATGGCCAGGGCCACCTTGGCCTGCTGCTCGAAGTTGATCAGCGGCAGGTAGGGCACCAGTTGCCCGGCGGCCGCCGCATACCCCTGCTCCCGCCAGGCGCGGACGCAGGCAATCAAGGCCTCGGGGTAGGAGAACCCGGTCATGGCACCGGCGGCGCCTGCCAGGAGCTCGTCCAGCAGCCCCTGGCCGCCGAGTCCGCCGAATACCGAAACCCCGGTACCGGCGTGGAGCTCGGCGATGGCCACACTGGTGGGCGGCGCCTCAGCCTTGATGGCGATGACGCAGGGGCTTGCCGCGACCACATCAACCAGGGCGGCGGTGGAGATGGCGACGCCGCTGGCCAGCGGATAATCCTGCAGCACCACCTTGGCTCCGGTGGCGCGGTGGATGGCGTCCAGGTGGGCGCTGACCACCTCGGGCTTCGCCGAGTTGGCCTGCACCATCACAGCGGCCAGCCGCTGCCCGGCAACCTCCTGGGCGGCGCGGATTTCCTCGATGGCCGGCCTGGTGGCCAACGCTGTTACGCCCACCACCAGGGGCAGTTCCGTGCATTCGACGGCGATTTCGAGGACCTGGCGGCGTTCCTCCGGGGTCAGCGCGGCGGCCTCCCCGAAGACGCCCAGGACGGTCAGGCCCGTGGCGCCGATGGTTTCGTAGCGCTCCACGAGGTCCGAGAGGCTGTCCAGGTCCAGATCCAGCGTGCTGCCCTGGAACGGTGTGGCAACGACGCCCCACACGCCCGGCGTCAATGACTCCCGCATCGGGTTCTCCCTTGGTTTGTTGTTCATCTGGCGGCTTTCCCTATCTGCCGGGCCACGCCGGTTTCCGCTTTTCCTGGAAGGCGCGGACGCCTTCGGCGGAGTCTTCGCTGTCCAGGGCTGCCATCAGGGCCGGCAGCCGCAGGCCGCGGGCTTCCTTGGCGGTGAGGTGCCCGGTCTGCGTGACCATCTGCTTCACGGCCCGGACCGAGGTGGGAGCGCAGGCCAGGACCTGGTCCACCCAGCGCTGCACGGCGGCGTCGAGCTCGTCCGCCGGGACCACCTCGTTGACCAGGCCCATGGCCTGCATTTCTGCCGCGTCAGCCTTCCGGCCGGTGAGCAGCAGGCCCATCGCCTGGGTGTAGGGAACGCGGCGCACCAGCTGGTGGATGCCGCCGTCGAGCGCCAACCGCCCGACTCGCGGCTCCGTCAAGCCGAACTTTGCGCTGTCCGCTGCCACCACGATGTCCGCGCCCAGGACAATTTCCATGCCGCCGCCCAGTGCGTAGCCGTTCACCTTGGCAATCACGGGGATATCCAGCGTGGTCCGCAGGCTCAGGCCGCCGAAACCGTTGGGGTCCAGGCCGGCCCAGTATTCCAGGCCCGTCTTGTCCACGGCGGACGCGGACATGTCCGCACCCACGCAGAACGCCCGGGGGCCGGCGCCGGTGATGACCACTGCGCGGACGTCCGGATCGGCCTCAAGCTGCTCCCAGATGGCGTTGAGCCTGGCCTGGGCCGTGCCGTCCACGGCGTTGAGGACGTGCTGCCGGTCGATCACCACGGTGGCCACCTGGTCCTCGATGGCCAGGGTGACCTGGTCAACCGGGGCGGAGGCCTCCGCCGGTGCCTGCGGCTCCGCTGCAACCGCCGTCACCGGAGCACCCCGAGTTCCTGCAGCCGCTTGATGGTGGCTTCGTCGAAGCCGTTCTCCAGCAGCACTTCCACATTGTGTTCGCCCAGGCGGGGCGCCGCCCGGCGGACGCTCGGCGGGGTGGCGGAGAGCCGGATGGGAGCGTTCAGCATCTTCACCGTCCCCACCCCAGGGTGTTCGGCCTCCACGATCATCCCGTTGGCCTCGGTCTGGGCGTCGGCGAGCGCCTGTTCCAGGGTGTGGACGGGAGCGTTGAGCAGCCCCTGTTCCTCCAGCTTGCCGGTCCAGTACTCGGTGGTGTTGGCGGCGAAGTGTTCGCGGAAGATCGCCTGCAGCGCGGGCTTGTTCTTGAACTGCTGTTCCAGCGTTGCGAATCCAGGGCGTTCGGTGAGGTCCTCGTCCAGGCCCAGGGCATCGGAGATCCGTGCCAGCGGGTCCGGGGTGAAGCCGCCCACCATGCACACGGCGCCGTCGGTGGTTTCAAAGACGCCGCTCAGGGGCATGGCGCCCCAGTTGACCTCGTAACCGCGGTTGAGCTGCATGCACGCCTCCTGCATCTGCAGGTGCAGCATGGAGTCGTACATGGTCACCTCCACTTTTTGCCCGGTTCCGGTGGTTTCCCGGGTCCGCAGCGCCAGCAGGATGCCCTGCATCAAGTGCATGCCGGTGATGTAGTCGCACAGGGTGGTGGGGTAGATGGCCGGTTTCTGGTCCTCCGATTCCCGCCGCCACATCACGCCGGAGTACGCCTGCGCGATCGCGTCCTGGCCGCCCTTGTGCGAATACGGTCCTACGGGGCCGAACCCGGTTCCGGAGGCCCAGATGATGCCGGGGTTGTCCGCCTTGAGCTCCTCGTAGCCGAAGCCCATCCGTTCCATGACCCCGGAGCGGAAGTTGCTGACCACCACGTCCGCGTCCGCCATGATGGCGTGCAGGACATTGCGGCCCTCCTCGGTGCGGGTGTCGATGGAGACGCTCCGCTTGTTCCGGTTGATGGACAGGAAGATCGGGTTGTCCTGGCCGTCCTTGTCCGGGAACGAGTTGCGGGAGATGTCACCGGCGCCGGGGCGTTCCACCTTGATGATGTCGGCGCCGTAGTCGCCCAGCAACTGGGTGCAGGAGGGGCCCATGAACACCTGGGTGAAGTCCACGATCTTGATGCCGTCCAGCGGAAGCGGGGTGGCCGGCCGCGCGCCCCCGGTGAGGGGCGAGGCAGCGGCGGGTGCCGTCGTCGGGCGTTCTGCCGTTGCCATGCTCATGCCGGCACCGCCGCGTCGGCATCGATGGTGGCGTTCGACGACGGGACGTCGCCGGGGTCCGCGCCGTGCCGGCGCATGCCCTGCTGGATGTCCGCTGCCGCGACGTCGCGGACCAGCACGCCGGACTGGACGGCGAGCGCTGCTGCGACGCCGACGGCCTGGCCCATGGCCATGCACGGCGGAATTTCGCGCGACATCTTCTGCGCCTCGGGGGTGGCGGAGTAGTGGCGGCCGGCCACCAGCAGCTGGTCCACTTCCTTGGGCAGCAGCGAGCGGTACGGGTAGTAGTAGTCCCGGCCGCGGGCCACGCTGTCCTGGAAATGCCGGCGGGAGGTGACGTCCTCCTTGGTCATGACGTATTCGCCTTGCAGCAGGCGGGTCTGGCGGACGCCCATCTGGGAGGCGACGTCCAGCATGTAGCACTTTTCGAATCCGGGGAGGTTGGCACGGACGTAGTCCACGGCTTCGGAGATCTTGTCGCGGGCGGCGAATTCGGCGGCGGTCATGTCCGCCGGGTCCACGCCGTCGTAGCCGGTCATGTGCGGGGCGTTGCACCAGACCACGCCTTCGATGGGGGTCTTGAGCCACCACAGTTCCCAGGCGCCGCCGAGGAGGCGCTTGATCTTGCGGTTGATGGCGCGGGCTTCCTTGGGGTTGGCCTGTTCGAAGGCCTCCGCGGCCGCGGTGTCCACGTTGCCCAGCCGGAACACCAGGGTGGTGAGGTAGTTGTCCTTGGCGTAGGCGGCGCCGGCGCGGGAGGCGACGTCGATGTCTCCGGTGGTGTCGATGACCACGTCCGCCGTGAAGGCCTGCGGGCCAAGCTTGGTTTCGCAGACCACGCCCTTGATCACGCCGTTGTCCACGATGGGGCGGGAGAACCAGGAGTGAAGCCGCAGGTCCACACCGGCTTCGCGGACCAGGTCGTTGGAGACGCGCTTCCAGCCGTCAGGGTCGAATGCGGCGGCATAGCAGATGGGCTTGGGGGTGGTGTGGGAGTGGAAGTCGAAGGTGCCGTAGCGGCCCCACTTGTTCCAGAGTTCCTCTGAGGTGCGGCGGTCTTCGGCCGGCGGGACGATGGCCAGGCCCAGTTTCTGGAGCCGCTCCACGTACTCGGAGACGATCCCGGTGACCGTGATGTCCTGGCCGTTGATCATGTCGTCCAGCACCAGCACCATGCCGCCGGAGGCGAGGCCGCCCAGTGAGGAGTAGCGCTCCAGGAGGGTGACCTTGGCCCCGGAGCGGGCCGCGGTGACGGCGGCGGCGACGCCGGCGGGACCACCGCCTACCACCAGGACGTCGGAGCGGGAGATCACCGGGGCGGTGAGGTCCGCGGTAGTGGTGGACAGTTCCAGGGACCCGGTTTTGGGCGCGGCAAAGGTAGGTGGGTTGTTCATGGAGGAAATCCTTACTTTCCGACGAAGATGCCGTTGGAGCGGCGGGCGGCGAGGTAGAAAACGATGCTGAGGACGGAGAGGGCGGCCACGTAGACCGGGAACACCCAGGTGAGGTTCAGGGACTGCAACCACACCAGGAGGTAGGAGGCGGTGCCGCCGAAGACGGCCACACCGATGCCATAGCCCAGGGCCACGCCGGTGCCGCGGATGTTCTTGGGCATCAGGGACGAGCTGACCACGTTGTAGAGGGTCATGTTGAGGACCAGCACGATCGAGCCGCCGAGCAGCACGGCCGCGAAACCGCCGATGCCGGGCTGTACGTACAGGAGCATCAGGAAGACGGAGGGAATGGCCAGGACCCGCGTCACCAGGAACCACCGGGACATGGACCGGCCGTCGGCGAGCTTGCCGATGATCCAGCTGCCCACCACCAGGATGGCGCCCAGGATGGTGGTGAGGGCGAAGACCGCGGTGGGATCTTCCTTGAAACCGCTGCGTGCTGCGCTGGGCAGGCCCACGTTCCAGGCGTAGTTGTAGGCCTGGGCAGCGCCGACCACGAACACGATGGCCAGGACGGAGAGCCAGTGCTTGCCGACTCCGGACCAGACGGACTTTGCCGTGGTGGCGGCCATTTCCTCGGCCTTCAGGGTTTCAGGCAGGGAACGGCGGAGGTAGAGCACCACGAAGCCGAACACGGCGCCGATGATGAACGGGACACGCCAACCCCACTCCCCCATGGCCGCGCCGCCGATCACCAGGCTGCAGACGAAGCTGACCAGGGACGCGAGCAGGATGCCGATGTTGACGTAGAAGGACATGATGCCGGCCACGTAGCCTTCGCGGCCTTCCGGGGCGAGTTCCACCGCGTGGGAGGTGGAGAGCGGCGCCTCGATGCCTGTGGAGATGCCCTGCAGGATGCGGCAGGCAACCAGGATGATGCCGGACCAGGCGCCGATGGTGGCGTAGCTGGGCGTGATGGCGATGACCAGGGTGGTGCCGGCCATCAGCATGATGGACAGCAGCATCACGCGGCGGCGGCCGATGCGGTCTGCCAGCGTGCCGAGCAGGATGCCGCCCAGCGGCCGGAAGGCGAATCCGACGGCGAACACGGCCAGTGCGTTCAGGGTGGCCGAGAGCGGCTCGTCATTGGGAAAGAAGTTGGGGCCGATGAAGGCGGACAGGAGGCCGAAGACCATCCAGTCGTACCATTCCAGGGCGTTGCCCAGGCCAAGGCCCAGGAGTCCCTTGCGGACTTCGGGCGTGAACTTTTCGCGGTTGCGGGGGGATGAGATGGTGGAACGGGGTGACGGGACTGCGTTGTCCGTAGCTTGGATGTCGAGCATGGAAGTGTCCTTACGCTGGCGCCGGGAACGGCGCAGGAGGGTATGACGCAGCGGCGCCTGTTGGAGGAGGCGCATGCTGCGAAGGTGGCAAGGATTGTCCGGGGCCACGTGGGGGGGTCCGGGCAGTTAAGGGTGGACGTCGGCGCCGGCGGGGACCGGTATGCCTACCACTTGTGTGGTGCGTTCACCCAGATGGCTACGCATACCTCTTCGTAGCTGTTCTTGTACCAGTGCGGGGTCTCTGCCGGGTAGGTGATGGAGTCGCCCTCTTCCAGGCTGTAGCAGACGCCGTCCAAGTAGACGTCCTTGCGGCCCGAAATGATGTAGCAGAACTCTTCCCCGCTGTGGGTAAAAGGTGTCGCGCTGGTGTCGTGCCCTGGGGGCGTACTGATCCATTGCGCTTCGATGGTGCCGTCGCGGTCCGGGGTGAGCAGTTCATGGACTGCTTCGCCCACGGATTCGCGGGTGACGTTTTTCAGGTTGCGCCGTGCCGACCTGCGCACGACGGGGGATTTTGATTGTTCCTGGCCAATGAAGAACCTTCCCACGGGAATGTCGAGTCCATGGGCCAGCTGGGCAAGGGTCGTGAAGGACGGGTTGGCCATGCCGCGTTCGATCTGGCTGACGATCGCCTGGCTGAGTCCGGTGATGTCCGAGAGCTTGGCGAGGGTCATGCCCTTCTCCTTGCGCATGGCCCGCACCTTGTTTCCAACCGTGGCCAGCAGTTCGCTGGTGGCTGGAGGTGCGGTGGTGCTACTCTCGGTGGTCATCGATTGTCTTTCACTCGGTGAGCTAACTCACACAACTATAGTGAAGATTTCTGCCCAGTCAACGCTTTTTCTTAATTATGTTGAATATTGGCCCTGAACCCCCAAGGGAACGGGCCTAAAGGCACAGGTGAAAGCGGCTGCACGGATCCATACTCGTGCCATGGACGACGCAGCACGAAGACCGGACCGGATCCTCCTCGCGCTGGTGGGTGTGGTGGCCGTGCTGGTGGTGGTTGCACTGGCAGTGGTGTTCACCCGCGGTGAGCCGGCCCCACTTGACCAGGCCAGCCCCGCCGGAGTGGTCCAGCGGTACAGCAGGGCCGTGATCGACGGCGACATACCCACCGCGGAAACCTTCCTCACGCCGGGTGCCCGGAGCAGGTGCTACGGCTCCTATTCCGGCGAACCCCGTCCGGCCCGCATCGTGTTGATTTCGACGACGGAGCGGACCGATTCGGCCACCGTACGGGTTTCGATCGTCCAGTCCCCCCGGGGCGGCCCGTTCGGTCCGTCCGAGTATGAAATGGAGGACGCCTTCTCGCTCCTGAAGGTGAATGGACAATGGATGATCGACCAGGCGCCGTATCCCCTGATGGCCTGCACGGCAGTTCCGGCGAAGCCGTGAGCACCCCGGCAGGAATCGTTGCCCCCGTCCCGGCCGGAGGCCTGGCAACCCTCCGCCGGCTGATCGTGTACGGCCTGCTTTTTGCCTTGGTGGTCATTGCCGCCTCGGGCCTGGGCGGACTCCTCGAGCGGCTCTTCCGGACGGCAACCACTCTGGTTTCCGGTGATGTGGCCGGGCTTGCCCTCTCCCTCGCCTTCACCCTGATCGGCGGGCCGCTGGCCCTGCTGCTGTGGTGGCTCGTGTGGCGGCGCCTCGACGACGAAGCCGAGCGCACCGCTGCGGGCTGGGGCTTCTACCTGACCGGGATGTACGCCGTCTCGCTCATCATCGCCACCACCTCCCTGCTGGACCTCGCCTCCTCCTTCATTGGTGCGAGGGACAGCCAGTGGCCGTCCCCGCTGGCCAACGGACTGGTCTGGACGGCCATCTGGGTGTGGCACCGGTGGATGTGGAAGCACCCCCGCAAGCCCTCGTCCCACCTCGAGGACGTGCGGGCCGTCGTCGGCTCCGTTTTTGGCCTGGTGCTGGGCGCCGGCGCGGCGATTGCGGCGTTGAGCGCGCTGCTGGACATTGCCCTCCGCGGTTTCACGGCAGCAGCGTCCTTTGAACCCTGGTGGTTCGATGTCCTGCGTTCACTGCTGTGGGCGGCCGGCGGAGCACTGGTGTGGTGGTGGCACTGGTTCCACGAGGGCGGCCGGCGTTTCCGGACCGGCCTGGTGGACGTTGCCATCATCGCCGTCGGCATCTTCGTTGCCGGCATCACCGCCCTGGGTGGCCTGGGCGTGGCCGTGTTCGTCGTGCTGCGGCTGGCCTTTGACCGGACCGATCCCCTGGCTGTCCTCCTGGAGCCGCTGGCCCCGGCCATCGCGGCCGCCGTCATCGGAGCCGTGATCTGGCGCTACCACCGCACGGCCTCCGTCCGGCGTTCCACCCCGACCCGGCGTGCCAGCCTCCTGGTGACATCCGCCGTTGCCCTGGCGGCAGCAGCCTCCGGGGTAGGCGTGGTGGTCAACGCACTGCTGGCTGCCGCCGTCTCGCCGCTGGCGGGCGGCGCCACCCGCACCCTGCTCCTTGGCGGCATCAGCTCGCTGGCAGTGGGCGGCCCGGTCTGGTGGCTGGCGTGGAAGCCGCGGCACCAGCCCCGGACGGCAGACCAGATCCCGCCCGGGCGGCGCGTCTACCTGGTGGCGTTCTTCGGAGTCAGTGCCGTCGTTGCCCTGATCACGCTGCTGGTGATTGGCTACCGGCTCTTCGAGTTCCTGCTCAGTGACATCACGGCCGGGAGCGTCCTGGACCGGATCCGCGCCCCCTTGGGCCTCCTGGTGGCGGCCGGGCTCGTGGCGGGATACCACTTTGCATTGTGGCGGCATGACCGGACACTGCTCGCCGCCGCGGCCCCGGCGGGCAAGCGGGTGATCGAGCACATCACCTTGGTCAGCGGCTATCCGCCAGGCACCGTGGACCCCGAGGCCCTGGCCCGCGGCATCGCTGCCGCCATTGGCGGAGCCAAGGTGACCACCTGGCTGCGGACGGACGACGGCGGTCCCGGCCCCACGCCGTCGTCCGCACTTCCGCCCTCCCTGGAGGAGCTCACGGCGGAGGCGGCGGAAATGCTGGGCAGCGTGGCGGCACGGCACGTCCTGGTGCTTGCCGGCCCCGCCGGCAGGATGGAAATCATCCCGCTGGCGGGCGCCGATTCGCGGGCGCCGATAAGTGTGGAACCTCGGCGCAGGGCCGCCGTTCCGGGTTCCCAGTAGCGGAGATCCTCAAGATTTGCGCAGTTTATCCCGGCTGTGGACTAACCCTCTTCCCATGCCATTGGAGGGCTCCTAGGGTGTGCATACAGGCTTGTCGAGGGGGACGCGTGAAAAGCTCAGTTGAAGATCCTCAAGGCACCGCAAACCAGGATGCGCAGCAGGCGTCCGTGCCTGAGGTAGACGCAGATACTACCGTCCCCGAATGGTCATCCGACCTCCTCCTCACGCTGCACAGCCAGGTCCGGTTCACCCGCGCCGACTGGCCCTGAGCCCCTACGCCACCCCGCCTTCCTTCCGGGGCGTCCGCGCGCATTAAATCCGCGTTAAGATTCACGGCCCTGCCGTTAAGGATCCGTTAGGCCCGCCTTACATCGCCACAGCGGGCTATTCACTGGAACCAGGCCCCGCTTCCGGGGCAACAGTGAAAGGAACCTGATGGCCGACGTGGCTGTAATTGGAATCTTCGCGGCCTGCATGGGATTCGTCATGTGGATCGGTCACCTGCTGACCGCCGCGGCCCGCCAGGAGAAGGCGGAGGACTGGCAGTGAACGGGGACGCACTCATGTGGCTGATCCTGCTGCTGGCAGGGCTTGGCCTGTTCGGCTACCTGCTCGCCGCCCTGATCAAGCCCGGGAAGTGGTGAACGGCCGGTGGCCTTTAACGCTCCTTCCTTCCTCATCCAGGTGGCGGCCCTGGTGCTGGCCCTTGCCGCAGTCCACAAACCACTGGGCCTCTACCTCGCGCGCGTCTTCGACGGCACCGCTTCGAGCCGCCCGGAACGGCTGTTCTACCGGCTCGCCGGCGTGGACGCCGGCAGCGAACAGGCGTGGCCAACATACCTGCGCAGCGTCCTGGTGTTCTCCGCCGTCTCCATACTGGCGGTGTTCGCCCTCCAACGGGCACAAGGCCTGTTTCCCGGCAGCCCGGCGCTGCCCGGAGTGGACCCGTGGGTGGCCATGAATACCGCCATCTCCTTCGTCACCAACACCAACTGGCAAACCTATGCACCCGAATCCACAATCGGCATTGCCGTCCAGATGCTCTTGCTCGCCGTCCAGAACTTCCTCTCGGCAGCAGTGGGCATCGTGGTGGCCGTCGCCCTCATCCGCGGCATAGCCCGAACCAGGACGGACAGGCTGGGGAACTTCTGGGTGGACCTGGCCAGGACGTCATTCCGGGTCCTGCTGCCACTGGCTACCCTCGCCGCCCTGGTGATGGTTCTCGGCGGTGTGGTGCAGAACTTCGCCCCCACGGACGTCACCAACAGCGCCACCGGAGTCTCACAGGTGGTCCCGGGCGGCCCGGTGGCATCCCAGGAAGCCATCAAAGTCCTCGGTACCAACGGCGGCGGCTACTTCAACGCCAACTCGGCCCACCCGTTCGAAAACCCGAACGCGCTGGTCAGCCTCTTCCAGGTGTTCCTGATCCTGCTGATCCCCTCGGCGCTGCCGTATGCCTTCGGCAGGATGGTGGGCGACCAGAAGCAGGGGCACACGATAGCCGGCGTCATGGCCACGCTGTGGCTGGCATCCACCGCGCTGACCGGCTGGGCAGTAGCCACCGCGCAGGGGACCGCGACGGCCGCCGCCGGCGGACTCGGCGAAGGGTTCGAGAGCCGCTTCGGCCCGGCGTCGAGCGCGATCTTCGCCGCCTCCACCACCCTCACCTCCACGGGCGCGGTGAATGTAGCCCACGATTCCTTGCCGCCTTTGGCCGGTGGCGTGGCAATGGTCAACATGATGCTCGGCGAAGTGGCGCCGGGCGGCACAGGGTCAGGGCTCTACGGGTTGCTCATCCTGTCCATCATTTCCGTGTTCATCGGCGGCCTGATGGTGGGCCGCACCCCCGAATACCTGGGCAAGAAGATCGGCCCCACCCAGATGAAGCTTGCGGCCCTGTACATCCTGGTGACACCGCTGCTGGTGCTCACCCTGGCCGGGATCACCGTCCTGCTCCCGGATGCCATGGCCAATGCTCCGGCCACGGGACCGCACCAGTTCAGCGAGGTCCTCTACGCCTTCACCTCCGGTGCCAACAACAACGGTTCAGCATTCGGCGGCATCACCACTTCCGGCCCCTATCTTTCGACGATGCTTGGCGCGGCCATGCTGCTGGGCCGGTTCCTGCCCATCGTCCTGGTTCTTGCCCTGGCAGGTTCCCTGGCCCGGCAGGCCCGGATTCCCGCATCCACCGGCACCGTCCCCACCCACGGCCCGCTGTTCGGCACACTGCTGCTGGGCGTGACGGTCATCCTGACCGCCCTGAGCTACTTTCCCGCACTCGCCCTGGGACCCCTCGCAGAAGGACTCCTGAAATGACCCGGTCCACCATGGACACCGCCCCCGGGGCGGAAACCCAAACCTTTGCCGACGGAAATCCGCTCGGCACCCCCGGCGCGCACAAGCACCACACTAAGGCACCCGCCAAACTCACGCCGGCCGTGGTTGCAGCGGCCCTGCCGCTCGCGGTCCGCAAGCTGGCCCCGGGGCAGATGATCCACTCGCCCGTCATGTTCACCGTCCTGGTGGGGGCCGCGCTCTGCACGGGTATCTCCGTGTTCCGGCCGTCCGTCTTCGGCATCACCGTCACCGCCTGGCTCTGGCTCACGGTCCTGTTCGGAACCCTCTCCGAAGCCATCGCCGAGGGCCGCGGCAAGGCGCAGGCTGACAGCCTCCGCGCCGGCCGCAAGGGAGTCCAGGCCCGGCTGAGGCTGCCGGACGGAACCACCAAGGAAGTACCGGGCACGGAACTGCGCCTGAACGACGTGGTGGTGTGCGAGGCCGGTGATGTGATCCCCTCCGACGGCGAGATCATCGAAGGCCTGGCCAGCGTGGACGAGTCCACCATCACCGGTGAATCCGCGCCGGTGATCAGGGAATCAGGCGGGGACCGTTCCTCGGTCACCGGCGGAACCCGCGTGCTCTCCGACCGGATCGTGGTCCGGATCACGGCCGAACCGGGCCAGACCTTCATCGACAGGATGATCCAGCTCGTCGAGGGCGCTGTCCGGCAGAAGACACCCAATGAGATCGCGCTGCACGTGCTGCTGGTGTCGCTGACCATCGTCTTCCTGGTCGTCACCATGACGCTGGCCCCGTTTGCCGCCCTCGCCGGCGCAGCGCCGTCGCCCATTGTCCTGGTGGCACTGCTGGTGTGCCTGATCCCCACCACCATCGGCGCGCTGGTCCCGGCCATCGGCATCGCGGGCATGGACCGGCTGGTCCAGCACAACGTCCTGGCCACGTCCGGGCGTGCCGTGGAGACGGCAGGTGACATCACGTCCTTGCTGCTGGACAAGACAGGAACCATCACGTTCGGCAACCGCCGTGCCGTCCACTTCCACCCGGCAGCGGGCGTGGACCGGGCCGAACTGATTGAAGCCGCGCGGCTCTCCAGCCTGGCGGACGAAACCCCGGAAGGCCGGTCCATTGTGGACCTCGCGGCCGAACACGGCGCGCTGGGCCCGGACCTGGCCGCCCTGGAATCGGGCGCGGAGCCGTTGGCGGTGGTCCCGTTTTCGGCCACGACGCGCATGAGCGGGCTGGACCTTGGCGGCCGGATGATCAGGAAGGGCGCGGCCTCCACCGTTGGCAGTTTCGCCGCCGATCTGGGCGCCCGCATGCCCGGGGAGGTGGAACGCCAGGTGCAGGATATTTCGTCGCAGGGTGGCACTCCCCTGCTGGTTGCCACGGCCGATGCCGCCGGCGCACGGGTCCTGGGGACCATCCATTTGGCGGACGTGGTGAAACCGGGCATGCAGGCCAGGTTCGCGGAGCTGCGCAAAATGGGGATCCGGACCGTGATGGTCACCGGCGACAATCCGGTCACCGCCAAGGCGATCGCCGCCGAGGCCGGGGTGGACGACTACCTGGCCGAGGCCACCCCGGAGGACAAGCTGGCGGTGATCAAGAAGGAACAGGCCGCGGGCCGCCTGGTGGCGATGACCGGGGATGGCACCAACGATGCCCCTGCGCTGGCGGCGGCGGACGTGGGCGTGGCCATGAACTCCGGCACGCCGGCAGCCAAGGAAGCCGCGAATATGGTGGACCTCGATTCGGACCCCACCAAGCTGATCAACATCGTGGGAATCGGCAAGCAACTGCTGATCACCCGCGGCGCGCTCACCACCTTCTCGGTGGCCAACGACGTCGCCAAGTACTTCGCGATCGTCCCGGCGCTGTTCACGGCGACGTTCCCCGGGCTTGGGCTGCTGAACATCATGGGCCTGGCCACGCCGTCCTCCGCCATCCTGTCGGCCGTGATCTTCAACGCGTTGATCATCATCGCCTTGGTGCCGCTCGCGCTGCGCGGGGTCAAGTACCGCGCCATCTCGGCCAGCCAGGCCCTGGGCCGGAACCTGCTGGTGTACGGACTCGGCGGCCTTATTGCCCCGTTTATCGGCATCAAAATCATCGACCTCCTCATCTCCCTCATCCCCGGCATCGGCTAGGAATCCCCATGAATGCGCTCACCGGTTATCTCCGACAGTCGGGAACGGCCATCCGTTTCCTGTTCCTCGCCACCGTGGTGCTTGGCCTCGCCTACCCGGCCGCCGTCTTTGGCGTCGGGCAGCTGGTTGCCCCGTACCAGGCGAATGGCTCCATCCTCCGCGACGGTGCCGGCGCGCCCGCGGCATCGGCGCTGATCGCCCAGGTGAAGGACGACGACGGCACGCAGGACCCCGCCTGGTTCCACGCCCGCCCCTCCGCCGTCGGCTGGGACCCGGCGTCGTCGTCGGCCTCCAACCTGGGCCCGAACGATGCCAAGCTGACCGATGCCGTCAACGCCAACCGTGCCGCCGTGGCGGAGGCCGAGGGCGTGCAGCCGTCCGACGTCCCCGCGGACGCCGTCACCGCCAGCGGGTCGGGGCTGGATCCCGGCATCTCCCCCGAGTACGCCCGGCTCCAGGTACCGCGGGTTGCCGCCGCGCACCAGTTGGGCACCGAGGCGGTCCAGGCCCTGGTGGACAAGAACACCAGCAGTGGCCTTGCAGCGTTCCTGGGCCAGCCCACCGTCAACGTCACGGCGCTCAACCTCGACGTGGCGGCGGCCGGACCGCCGCGGTCCTGAGCGGCGTTGCCGGAGTGGAAGAATAGTTGCATGGCACGTGGAACGCTGCGGATCTTCCTCGGGGCGGCGCCCGGGGTCGGCAAGACCTACGAGATGCTCGAGGAGGCCCACCGGCTGGCCAACCGGGGCGAGGACGTGGTTATCGCGTTCGCCCTTGACCACGGCCGGGCCGAAACCCGCGCCCTCATGGCAGGCCTGGAAACCATCCCGCCCCGGCGGCTGCCCTACCGCGGCACCGAATTCGAGGAAATGGACCTGGACGGGGTCCTGCACCGCGCCCCGGCCACTGCGGTGGTGGACGAATATGCCCACTCAAATGTTCCGGGAAGCCGGCACGGTAAACGCTGGGAGGACGTTGACGAGCTCCTCAACGCGGGCATCAACGTCCTCTCCACCGTCAACATCCAGCACCTGGCCTCGCTGGGCGACGTGGTGGGCACCATCACGGAGGTCCGGCAGGCCGAGACGGTGCCCGACGAGGTGGTGCGCCGCGCAGACCAGATCCACCTGGTGGACATCTCCCCCGAACTGCTGCGCCAGCGCCTGGGTGAAGGAAAGATTTACGCCCCTGACAAGGTGGACGCCGCCCTGGCCAACTATTTCCGGCTGGGAAACCTGACCGCGTTGCGGGAACTGGCCCTGTTGTGGCTGGCGGACAGGGTTGATGAGGGCCTGGCCCGGTACCGGGCGGACAACGACATCCAGGCGACCTGGCCGGCGCGGGAGCGGGTGGTGATTGGCCTGACCGGCGGACCGGAGGGCGAGATCCTGATCCGGCGCGGGGCCAGGATCCTTAACCGGGTCAACGGCGGGGATCTGCTGGCGGTCCATGTCCGTGCGGCGGACGGGGTGGTCCATGAGTCCCCGCAGTCCCTGGAAGCCCAGCGCCGCTTAATCCAGGACCTGGGCGGCAGTTACCACATTGTGGCCGGTGAGGATCCGGCCGCGGCCCTGCTCGATTTTGCGCGCAGCGTCAACGCCACACAGATCGTGGTGGGCATTTCACGGCGGGGCAAGTTCGCGGGCACGGTGGGCGGCCTGTTGGGCGGGGGCATCGGCACGCGGGTGGTCCGCGATTCCGGGGACATCGACGTGCACATGGTGTCCCATCCCCTGGGCGGCCGGGGAGCCGGTCCACGGCGAGAACGGGACCTGGGCCGAGTCCGCGTCACGGTGGGCTTCATCCTCGCCGCGGTGCTGCCGGTGGTCCTGCAGCTCCTGCTGGCATTGGACCCGGACCCCGGTGTGTCCACCGCCATCCTGGTGCAGCTGACCGGATCGGTCACGGTGGCCCTGGTGGGCGGTCTGTGGCCGGCGGTGCTCGCCGCCCTGTGGAGCAGCCTGCTGGTCAACTACTTCTCGACGCCTCCCGTGGGCACCCTGACCATCAGCGATCCCCACAATTTCTTCTCCCTGCTGGTCTTCGTCGGGGTTTCCGCCGCCGTCGCCGTGGTGGTGGACCTCTCCGCGCGGCGCTCCAAGGAGGCCTCACGCGCCCGCGCCGAGGCCACCACGCTCTCCGACCTCACCCGCGGCGCCGTCCGGTCCGAGGATGGCGTGAAGGACCTGCTCCAGCAGGCCCTCGACGTCTTCAGCGTCCGCGGGGCAGCTTTGTACGGCAGCGGCCCGGACGGCAATGAGCGGACGACGGCGGGCTGGCGGCTGGTTGCCGGCGCCGGCGAGGTGCCAGGACCGGGCGAGACCGGAATCCCGGATTTTGGCAGCGGGGGTGGTGGCGCCCGAGGTTCCGGCGCAGGGAATTCCGGGGCCGCGGATTTTGGCACCGAAACGACGGAGAACATCGATCCCGCCACACGGCTGGTGTTGTTCGGCCGAGCGCTTCCCGCCGGAGACCGGCGCCTGCTGGCGGCGTTCGGCGTCCACCTTGCCGCCCAACTGGAGCGGCAGCAACTGGCGGACAGCCGCCGTGAAGTGTTGCGCCTGGCCGAGGGCAACACCATGCGCACGTCCATCCTCCGCGCGGTTTCCCACGACCTCCGCACTCCCCTGGCCGGCATCAAGCTTTCGGTGGGCATGTTGTTGCAGAAGGACCGGCACTACGCCCCGGAGCAGGAGCACGAGCTGTTGCAGACCATTGATGAATGTTCGGACCGGCTGGACCTGCTGGTGGGGAACCTGCTGGATATGTCCCGGCTCAGCTCCCCCGGGGCCGAGCCACTCCTGCGGCCCGTGCGCTGGTCCGAGGTCATCCCCAGCGCCCTCCGGTCCGTCCCCGCGGGCAGGGTTCGGGTGGAACTGCCGCCGAATATGCCTGAGATCGAGGCGGACCCCGGGATGCTGGAGCGGGTGATCGCCAATGTGGTGGAGAACGCGGTCAAGTACGCGCCGGGTTCCGATATTGCCGTGGTGGGCGGCGCCGGCGGCCTGAGCAACACAACGCTGAAGGGGCAGCCGGCCGGAGAGATCAGTATCATCGACCACGGCCAAGGCGTTCCGGCAGAGAGAGTGGTGGAGATGTTCCGTCCGTTCCAGCGGCTGGATGACATTCCGCAGACCACCGGCGTGGGCCTGGGCCTGGCCGTGGCTAAGGGATTTACCGAGGCGATGGGCGGCACGCTGACCGCGGAGGAGACCCCGGGTGGAGGACTGACCATGGTGATCAGGCTGCCGCTTTCCACCGGCTTTCCCGACGACGGACCCCGCGGACAGGCGCCCGTGGTGCCCCAGTCGTTCCTGGCCCGGCGGATCCACCAGGCCCCCTTCCAGGCATCAACGGCGGATCAGCAGTGACGGGCGTCCTGGTAGTGGATGATGACCCGCACCTGCTGCGGATCCTGAAGCTTGCCCTCGAAACCAGCGGCTATGCGGTCACCACTGCCGTTGACGGGAGGTCAGCGCTGCTGGCCGCCACCCAGAATCCGTTGGCCCTGGTGATCCTGGACCTTGGGCTGCCGGACATCGACGGCGTCACCGTGATCAAGGAACTGCGGGAATGGAGCCGTGTCCCGGTCCTGGTGCTCTCGGCCCGGCATACCTCGGAGGACAAGGTTGAAGCCCTGGATGCCGGCGCCGACGACTACCTGACGAAGCCGTTCGGACCGGACGAACTGCTGGCCCGGCTGCGGGCGTTGCTGCGCCGGTCCGCGGACCTGCAGGCACCGGAGCCGGTGGTGGTCACGGAGAACTTCACGGTGGACCTGGCCAAGCACCGGGTGAGCCGGGAGGGAGCGGATGTCCGGCTGACGCCCATCGAGTGGAAGATCCTGGAGATCCTGGTGCGGAACCCGGAAAAGTTGATCAGCCACCGGCAGCTCCTGACCGATGTGTGGGGCCCGGCCTATGCCAAGGACTCAAACTACCTGCGCGTCTTTATGGCACAGCTGCGCCGCAAACTCGAGCCGGACACCGGAAACCCCCGCCACCTGCTGACCGAGGCGGGCATCGGCTACCGGTTCCAGCCCTGAAGCGGCACTGGGGGGTGCCACCCGACCTGCGTGGTGCCACCCGACCTGCGTGGAGTCACCCCAGCAACGTACTGTCACCCCAGGAACGTCCGGTGGACCTCACTGCCGTAGCGGCCGATGATGCTGCGCTTGGCTTTCCGGAAGGCGTCAAGGTCGCCGGCGTGCCCGTTCTGCTCCACCCGGCGCCGCGCCAGTTCCTCCGCGATCACGTCGAGGAACAACTCGGCCAGCAACAGCCGGGCGGAGTCACGGAACCGGCCGCGGCCATCGACGTACAGCTGCACGGTGGGCGCGGCGGTGTTGATGATGACTTTGCGCTCCGCCTCGCTGTAAACGGCCCGGTCGGTGGTGTTGTGGAGGTTGCGGAAGTCGTAGCCGGTGAAGAGGTCAACGCCATGGTCCCGGCCGGGACGGTGGGCCTGCTGGCGCGCGCCCGGCGGGGTACCGGAACCGGGGACTGCAGGGTGCGGCGGCTGGTCCGCGCTTCGACGTGAGGCATGTTCGGCGATGACGATTTCGCTGAGTGCCCAGTAATCCCCGGCACGCACGGAGATTTCCCCTTGGTCTCCGGGCCGGTCCCCGGTAGCCGTCCATTCAAGCCGGGTTGTGTCCTGCACACCGGAAACGGGAAGGGACACCGGGACCGGGACCAGGCGGATCGATGGCGGCAGGTCCACATCGAATTCCAGAAGCCCGCCGGCGGGGAGCTGGCCGGGATCCAGCAGCAGGGCCACGTGGAACGGATGCCCCGGCGGGCGGTAGTAGAACGGCGTGGTGAACCGCAGCGCCGCGGACGCCGGTTCCCCGGTCCCGGCGTCGCGGACTGGTCCGGTGTCCAGGCCCAGGTCTAGGACGGCGGCAGCGCTCATGTGCTGCAGCAGGCGTTCGATCATTTCGGCAGTGCGTCCGGAGGTGGTGGCGCGTTCCAGGTGGGTGAGTTTTTCCTTCTCCGCCTGCACGGCCCCGGCGATCATCCAGCTCACGGCGGCGGAAAAGGCGGCAACGAACGGATCTTTGGGGTTCAGCCCCTCGCGTTCGTCGCTGATGATTGCTTTGCCCCGGCCCAGCATTTCAGTCAGCACCGGGCACCTGACAGTGCCGAAAAGGTACTCCGTGCCCACCTGGTTTTCGTAGTCGAACATCTGGCAGTCCAAGACGGCCATACCGGATTCCACCACCAGGCCGGCGGTGCGCTCGTCGCCCTTCATGGCCAGTTCAACGCCGTTGGCCCGCTTGAGCGTGACGTTGAAGGCATATTCAACGCCGTCAACGGTGAAGGTTCCGGGACGGTCCGGGCCGATGAGCGTGGCAGCCGGGGGTTCTTCGAAGCGGATGGCGTCCCTGCTGTAGCCGTCGGTGCCCGCAGTCCCGCGCACCAGTTCCACGTTGCGGCGGCCCAGCACGTCGCGCAGGTAGATGTTGTCCGCGAGCAGCTGCAGCAGGGTCGCCTGCTGCGTGATCGTGGCACGGGGATTGTCGACGACGATGGTCACCTTGGTGCCGTTCCGTACGTCGGCAGGGATCCCGCCGTCGCCTATTCCCAGCCGGGCGTAATCCGCAGGGAAGGCCTCGCGGTCGGCGCCGTCGTCGTCGTAGAGGTAGCCGCCGTTCTCGCCACGGAAGACGTCGATGCGGGTGAACCTGCCGCCCTGGATGGTTTCGATCCAGCCGTGGCCCAGTCCGAAGATGGCCTGTTTCAGTCCGCGCCCGAAGTACCCGCGACCGGCGCCCTCGCCGCGGGCCAGGGGGCTGTGTGCGCCGCCGTAGCTAAGGATCCGGCCGGCCTGCTCGAAGGACATTCCTTCCGCCTGGTCGCTGACCGTCAGGACCGCGCCGGCGTGGTGGCGCTCATAGCCCACCACGATCCTGCCGGTGACCTGGCCGCCGGCCTTTTCCAGGCGCGCGTAGCTGTCGTCGCTGTTGGTGATCAGCTCCACCAGCGCCTTCTCCACCGAGGCGAACCGCCGGGAGTCGATTCCGATCACGCGCTGGTCCACCTGGATTTCCGCGACGGCCATGCTGGATACCCCGCTTACACGTGAATCTGCTGGTGGCTGGTGGCCGCCTGAAGGCTCATCGACGGGCCAACTACGTGGAGCGTAGCAGGTATGCGCCGATCTCAGGAGACCTCGGCGAGCAGCCCGTCAATCCTTGCCAGCAGGCCCGGCCAGCCGTTGCCCATGCCTTCGATCGCATGGCGGCCCATGGGGGTATCGAGGCGGAAGCCGGCGTGCTCGAAATGGAGGATCGTGCCGCCGTCAATGGGCTCCAGGCGCCAGGTGATGGTGGTGTCCAGCTGGCCTTCGGCGAAAAGGAAGCTGATGGACGTGCCCGGGTCCACGGCGAGTACCTCGCACTGCTGCCGGCCCCAGGAGTCCATGTCCATGGTGAAGCGGTGGCCCACGGCGGGTGCGATGTTGCCCGGCGCCCACCACCGTGCCAGCAATTCGGGGGTAGTCAGTGCGGCCCAGACCGCCGCTGCGGGATGCGGGAAGCGGCGTTCGAGCCGGATGGCGTTATCTGTCATGACGGTTTCTCCTCGTCCAGAAGGTCGGCCAGCGCATCCAGCCGCTGGTTCCAGTAGTGCTCAAAGTGCTTCACCCAGCCGCCGATCTCGGTGAGGGCGGCAGGCTGCAGGTGGTACACCCTGTTCCTGCCCTGGCGCTCTTCCCGGACAAGGCCTGCCTCGCGCAGGACTGCCAGGTGCTCGGAGGCGGCGGGCCGGCTGAGGTCCAGAAGCCCCGTGAGTTCACCCGCTGTTCGGGGCCCTTCCCGGAGCTCGTCGAGGATGACGCGCCGCGCCGGGTTGGAGACGGCGGCAAAAACATCAGGAAGCACAATGGCAGTATATGTCGGAATTATCCGACGCATCACCTGATGTTGGGTGAACAGCGAAATGATTATCCCGCGCACCTGCCCGGCCGTGTCCTACTCTTGAGTAACCATTCGAGAGGACCCCAACTTTGGCATGCGACGGCTGCACCACATCTTCACGGCTTGATTTCGACTTCAGCATGGCTTTCCAGCCGATCTATGACGCTGTTGCCGGCAGGGTGTGGGGCTATGAGGCGCTGGTCCGGGGCGTGGCGGGCGAAGGCGCGTACGAGGTCCTGCGGAGGGTTTCCCCGGAGCAGAAGTACCGCTTCGACCAGGACTGCCGCGTCAAGGCCATCGAACTGGCGGCGCGGCTCTTCCCGGCCGGCGAGGACCTGATGCTCTCCATCAATTTCATGCCCAACGCGGTCTACGAACCGGCCGCCTGCCTCCGCGCGACACTGCTTGCGGCTGCGAAAGCCGACTTCCCGTTGTCCTCGATCATGTTCGAGTTCACGGAGAACGAAGAAGTCACAGACACCGCCCACCTGACCAATATCATCACCGAATACCGCAAGCACGGCTTCATCACGGCGATCGACGACTTCGGGGCCGGCCATGCAGGCCTGGGACTCTTGGTCGACTTCCAGCCGGACCTGATCAAGATCGACATGAAGCTCATCCGCGGCATCGACGGCAGTCCCGCACGGCAGGCAGTGGTCGCCGGCATCGTGGCCATCGCCGGGGACCTCAACATCACCGTGCTCGCCGAGGGCATCGAAACGGAGGCGGAATACCGGGTTTTGCAGGCAGCCGGCGTCCGCCTGCTCCAGGGCTATTGGTTCGCCAAACCGGCGTTCGAGCAACTTCCCGAGATCCACGTCCCCGTTGCCACCGCTGGCGGCGTGCAGGGCCTGGCGGTCTTCCCCCGCTAACGGCGGACGGAGCCAGCCCGACGGCCCGCAACCATGCCTGCCCAGAAAGAGAGCACCAGCAGTCCCACGCCGGCAACAGCCAGGCCCGCCTGCGTGCCTTGCGTGATGAACGCAGCCCCGTTGGCGCTGAAAGGCTGGTTGCTCAAGGGAGCGTAGGCAACCCAGCCCGTGAAGTCGCGGTTAAGGTACGCGACGAGGCAGCCGACCAGCACTGCCGCCAGACCGAGGCAGGGCACGACGACGGCGGGCAGTTTGGCGCGTTTGGATGGTCGTTCTTCCCCGGATGTGTTGTTTTCCCCCATGCAGGCGAGTCTAGCCGGACCTGCCCCGGCCGGTTTAGGCTGGGCGGATGTTGACCATCGGCACCATCGTCCTCGGCGTCAACGACGTCGCCGCCGCTACCACCTTCTGGCATGAAGCCCTCGGCTATGTCCCCCGGGAACCTGGTGACGACACCTGGGTGACCCTCGAACCGTCGTCGGGCCCCGGCGCCCACCTGTCCCTCATGCTCAGCGAAACATCTGTCCAGGCTTACCCGCGGATCCATCTGGACCTGTACGCGGACGATCAGGCCGCGGAGGTGGAGCGGCTGGTCTCCCTCGGCGCCAAGCGCGTGGACTGGGATCTGTACCCGGAGGACCCGGACTTCGTGGTGCTTGAGGATCCGGACGGCAACCGGTTCTGCGTCATCGACAAGGGTCCGGAGTAGCGTCCCTGGCGGCCTACAGGCAGCCAGCCGGGCTAGGAGTCCTGGCCGGCAGCCCAGTCAACGGTGGTTCTTGCGCTGCTTTATAACGTGAAGCTCACTGCTTTCGGTTTTCGCCTTTTTCTCGGCACGTTTCTCAAGGATCGACTTGCCGACCTTTTTGGCCGCTCCGCCTTTTGATTTTCCAGACACCGGAACCACGCCCTTCTCTCGCGTTAACGGCCACCATACGCTCCTTTGCTTTTTTAGCCAGTCCCGCCGTCCTGCCCGGCCTGAGGCCTGGCAGGGCAGCAAAATCGGGACCAATGACGTGACCTCGCCAGTTATGGCGAATTCATAATTTTGACCGCCTCCGACATTCTTCGCTCCTTTTGTCATCCCCTCTGAGAAGTGCCAAAGGCTCATGCGCCAAAAACTTCCGGGACGTTGGGCCCTACGCCACGGACCGGGAATTCGGCAAGGTAATACAGGACCCGGTCCGGACACCACCAGGAGGCCAACGATGGGCAGCATCTACATCCCGTACGGGACCACCGAGGGCCAGACGGCCAGGATCGCCGAGTTCATTGGGGACGTCATCCAGGCGCATGGGCACCAGGCCCGCGTTGCGGACATCAAGCAGGCAGGCGACTCGATCCCGCCCGGGTGTGACGCGGTCCTGGTGGGGGCATCGGTGCACATGGGCAAGCACGAGGAATACGTCCAGGACTTTGTCCGGAAGAACCGGGAAACCCTGGAGCGGCTCCCATCCGCCCTGTTCTCCGTCAGCCTGGCCGCGCACGGGGATGCCGAAAACGCCGAGAGCTACGTCCGGGAGTTCGAGGAGCAAACCGGTTGGCGGCCGGCCCATGTGGCGCTGTTCGGGGGCGCCCTGCTGTACACGCACTACGGGTTCATCAAGCGCCTCATCATGAAGAAGATCGCCGGCGACAAGGGCTCCCTGGACACCGATACGTCCCGGGACTACGTCTACACCGAATGGGACGGCGTGAAGAGGTTCGCGGAGGATTTCCTGGCCACGCTGTAGCGGGGCACGTTCGACGCCGGGCGCCCACCCGCCGTCGAACGCGCACCCGCCGTCGAACGCGTCCCCGGAGGCGTCAGCTCCAGAAGGCGGCAAGCCGCCCGGCAAGGGCCGTTCCTTGGGTGTAGCCAGCCTGGGCGGCTGCGGGGCGCAGCCGCAGGTCCATGGCGTTGGCACCGAACATGTGTTCCGAGCCGACGTCCGGGAAGACCGTTTCCACCACGCTGCCGGTGGCCCGCAGCTCATCGGCCTGCGCTGCGAGCTGCATGTTCCACTCCAGCGGCATCCGTGTCCTGCCCCCGAAGGGCGAGAGGACCAGCACCCGCCCGCACCCGGCCGCCAGGTCGGCGTTCTCGTTGCGCCGGTAGCCGCCGTCGATATAGCTGCGGTTCCCGATCCCGTACGCGAAGCCGCTGGCGCAGCTGGCGGCCACGGCGTCCACCAAGTCCACGCCGCTGTGCCGGTGGAACACCACCGGTTCGCCACTGTGGGCATCAACCGCGGTCATCAGCAGCTCGTGCTGCGGCCATTCGAGCGTGGGGAGCCGCGTTGCAACTGTTGCGCGCCACTGCTCCCGGAGGGAACCGCCCTGGGCTGAACTCTCTTGGGCAGAACTGTCCTGCACCGGAGCGGTCGCCGTTGAAGGGTTCCGGGCAGCCGCCATTTCCAGGGCAACCGCACCCATCCGGCGGCGCATGTCGGCCGCATCCTCGGCGGCGGCAATGATCCTGCCGGTCCGTTCCAGGTGGTCGGACACCGGCATGGCAGGGGCGTGGCCGGCTGGAGGGCGGCGTTGTGGCGGCAAAGGCGCGTCCAGGATGGCAGCATATAGTTCGGCCGGGGGTGCCCCGGCGATTTGGGCTGCGGCCGTGGATCCGGCGGAGGTACCGATGACCCGGTCGGCCCGGGTCACGTCCAATCCGGCATCGGCGAGGCCCGCCAGGACGCCGATCAGCCAGGCATTGCCCGTTGATCCGCCCCCGCCAAGGACCAGTGCGCGGCCGGGAAGTGAACCCTGGGAGGGGCGTGGTTGGGAGGAAGGTGTTGTATTCATGGGAGTCGCCTTTCGCGAATAGCCTGTGCGGCGCTCCCGGTGGCGGCTAGTTCAGCCGCGCGATCGTGGACTGCGAGGGAGCACCCATTGCGGATACTGCATTCATGGGTCTCACCTCCTGCATTCGGATCACGATCCCCCGAATAGTCGCACACCGCGGCGCCGCAGGCAACCGGTACCTTTGAAGTGATGATTTCCATAGAGCGGGACAGCCCCGAGCGCGACGACGTCCACCGGCTCCTGAGCGAGCACCTGGCGGACATGTTCGCCACCTCGCCTCCAGAAAGCGTGCATGCGCTGGACCATTCCGCGCTCTCCGCCCCATCCATCACGTTCTGGACCGCCCGCGAGCAGGGTGCACTGCTGGGCTGCGGGGCACTCAAGCTCCTGGGCTCCACACCGGGCGCAGCCGGGAAGGGCGAGATCAAGTCCATGCGCACCACCACATCGGCTCGGGGACGAGGCATCGCCAGCCTCATGCTTCGGCACATCCTCGCCGACGCGCGGTCCCGGAACCTGGAGCGCGTCTACCTGGAAACCGGGACCGAGGACTACTTCGCCCCGGCCCGACGCCTCTATGCCCGCCACGGATTCACCGAGTGCGCACCATTCGCCGGCTATGTGCTGGATCCCCACAGCGTGTTCATGGCGCTCCGGCTCTAGGACGGCCGGTTTCCGGCACACAGGAAAGCGGACGACGGCGGGTGGGCGCCCGCCGTCGTCCGCTTCAGTGTGGTGCTACCCGCTGTACGGGACCTTTTCCCAGCTCAGGACGTCTGCACCCTTGGCGTTGTTGCCTGACACGGTGACGCGGAGGTAGTCGACGGCGTTATTGGCGCCGTCCACGGTAATGCGCTGCAGGTTGTCCGCGGCCGGCGAACCGTAGATATCCAGCCAGGGCGAGCCGGCGGCGAGGGGCTGGTTCTGGGCGAAGACGTGGCTGTCGCCGTTGACGAGGTAGACCGGGGCGTCAAAGCGGTTCGTTTCGTCCACGATTGCCTGCACGACCTCCCGAAAGCCGGACACGGTCTTGGGGTCGGCGGCGGCGTCGGCGAGCAGCGCGGGATCGAACATGTCCGCCTGCTGCATGAGTACCACGGCCCGGTCGTTGCTGCGCTTGGCATCGGCGAAGGTCTGGTGGATCTGGGCCAGGACGGCGTCCGTGCGGTGTTCCACCTCGGCGAGCTGTTCCGGCGTGGGAGCGGTCTTGCCCAACCCCGTCCACGGCAGGAGCGAGTTGTTGCTGCCTTGGACGTTCAGAACGGAGAAAGCCACCCGGTTCTTGGTGAAGCGGACGTCCTCGGGCAGCCCCAGGTTCGCCTGGCTCTTGACGGGCATGGTGGCGCCAAGCGTCTTGCCAGGTTCGTTGAAGAACACCTCCCTGATCTTGTCCAAGCGCTCCAGCGGGTTGTAGGCGCCGTTGTTGGTTCGGTGGCAGTCCACCCATTCGTTGTCGCCCGGCGTGTAGACCAGCGGGTGGGTGAAGGTGTCGAACTGGGAGCGGATGTAGGAGAAGTACTCGTTGGAGCAGACGGAGGAGCCGTTCTTGATGTCGCCCACGTGTGCTACAAACTTCAGGTCCTCATCGGCGTTGAGGTCCCGGATGTGCGACGGGAACTTTGCGATCTCGGCCGCACCATAGGGAATGTCGCCGATAACGCCGAAGGTGAAGGCCTGGCTGCTGTCGCTTGTGTTGTCGGCTGCTTGGGCGGGAGCTGCGGCTGCTCCGGCGAGGGTGGCGAGGACGGCAAGCGTGGCCAGGGTGGATCTTACGAACACGGGGTACTCCTTGGACGGTGGGCCTTCCGCCCTTTGTATCGCGAGCCGCCGGGCAGTGGGTGCCTGCCAAGGCTTGTCCGCCCGAAAGAACGGAGGTGGACGTGGTGGTTGCGTAGGGATGAACTGGCCGGGACATTGCTGGGGCACGGTCATGGGCCGGGCACGGAACGGACAACGGCGGCACGCATCCGCCGTCGCCCCCCCTTCGCTGCATCGGCCGCTGCGTCGGCGCGGCAGTTTCGCCGCAGCAGTGTTCTAACTCTGTGCCGTGGCGTCACGAGGCGAGGTACGCCACGATGATTTCCTCGAAGGGGCTGGCCCCACCCGGTGGGCAGCCCGGCGGAACGATCCATTCCGCTGCCGGGAATCCGGGCGGCCATTGCGGTTTCTGCCAGTCAGGTTGTTCGGCCGGATAGTGACGGCCGGCAGGGGAAGTCCATCCGGGTGGCTCGTTCATGGTTGCCGGGGTGGGCGTCCACGTGGAGCCGTGTTTCAGGCGGTGGTGCTTGGGGCACAGCTGCCCCAGGTTGCTGATTCCAGTGGCTCCACCGTGTTGCCAGGCGGTGAGGTGGTCTGTTTCGTTGTCCTGGGTGTGGTTGCTGCAGCCGGGGAAGGTGCACCTGCCGTCACGCATCCGGATCCACCGCTTCATGCTTTCCGGCAGCCGGTAGCTGGTGCGTCCGATCTCCAGCGGCGCCCCGTCCCGCGGGTCCACCAGCACCCGGTAGAACGAACCAGCCCCGTCCGCAACGAGCCTGCGCGCCATGGACGCCGGAATGGGACCGAACCCGTCAAGGTCGGCCGGTTCATCCGTGAGCCCCAGCAGGGAAAAGACGGGCACGGTGACCAGGACGTCTGCTTTTGGTGTGGGAATCCTGCTCAGGTCAACGGCGTAAGGGTTGCCGTCCTCGGCATGGGGGCCGTTGCCGGCATCGAACGAGCGGGCATCGTGGCCGTCGTCGCCAGCCCCGGGGTTCGAGGCGGCATTACGCTTCGAGGCAGCCCCGGGGTTCGAGCCGGCCGCGGGGTTCGAGCCGGCAACAGCCGCGCCACCAGCCCTGGCACCCATCAGGAGTGCGGCCGCGACATCTGCACGCAACTGGGTCAGGGTGCGGTCCTCCCCGGGGCCCTGCAACCCGCGGGCCACGGCGGACGCCTTGTTCCACACCGCGCAGGCCGTATCGCCGGGAAGGTACAGGGAAAGCCACGCCATGCCATCCACGTCCGGCCGGTATTCCATCCGCCGGTCCGCCACGCCAATAGCGTGCCGCTGTTCCAACGAGTCCGGATAGGTGCGCTCCCGCCAGGCCCGGGCCTTCCGCCGGAAGCGCGACGGCACGAGGTCGCCGGGCGCTGCGCCGCGGGCAGGGTTCGGGTCCCCTGGGTCGAAGAAATGGGCCACCAAAGCCGCAGCACGGGCGGGTTCGAGCCCGGTGGTTTCGTCGACCACGGCACGGGCGTGCTGCCACGAAATGGTGCCTGCCTGCAACGCATCCAGAGCCGCCGGCAACGTGGTGGTCAGCGCGTGGGCCTGCCCCAGCAGGGCCGATGCGGCGCGTTCGCCGATGGTGAGTACGCAGGCGATCTCCGCCACCATTGTCATTTCCTGGGCTGATTCCCTGTATGCGCCGACCGGGGGTGCCTCCAACAGGGTTGCCGCCTCCGCGTGGACGGCGATCATCCTGACCTTGGCCGCGGCTGTTGCCGCCTCAATCCGGGCCAGCACTTCCAGTCCCTCAAGGGAGGCTTCGGACAGCTCCCGCAACGGATCGGGCCCTGCGCCAGCCGGGCTGCCTCCGGCCACGACCCGCTCCAATTCATGGACCAGCCCGGCCACAGAGGCGACCGCAGAGGCGATTGCCGCCCTGCCTCCCGCACCTGCCACCACACCGGCTTCCATAACCAAAATCTTCGCAGCAGGGTCTGACATTTTGGGGTGACGCCAACAACCTGCACCCCGGCTGGAACAGACAGCCCGCGAGGTACCAAAGCAGCCGCGCAGCACGGAGGCGTGCGACGGCGGGTGCCCACCCGCCGTCGTACGCCTTGCCAAGGTGCTGAAGGGAGCCTGCGGGTACGGGTTCTGGGCCGTAGGCTGGGATTTCAGCTTTCTGTAGGGGGAACAGAAATGAAGCACATCATTACCGTCGGCACGGCCGTTGCAGCCCTTTTCGCGCTGGCGGCCTGTTCAGCGCAGGATCCCGCGCAACCGGCTGCCGCGAGTCCCGCTCCCGCGGTCCAGCGGGAGCTCACCACCAAGCTGCTCGTCTCGGATGGGGGCACCAAGGCACTCACGGTCGAGAGTGCACCGTCAGGGCCGCGGGTGGAAGCCACGGTGGCGGGGCAGGTGTCCAGGGATGGCGCCGGCTGCCTCATCCTGCTCGGGAAGGACGGCACCGACTGGACCTTGATCTTTCCGGCGGGCACCAGCCTGGACGGGGAGGCTGCGGTTTTGCCGGACGGCTCGGTCTTGACCCACGGGGACCACGTAAGCGTGGACGGGAACAGGGTTCCGGCCAACGAGGGCGCGAGCATGTGCTTGAACTACGCGAGGCTCTTGTCGGTTGAAAGGGCCGCAACAGGCTAGGTTTTACATCCCCGAAACGCAAAACACTGTTCGCCAAACGAAATTGCAGAGTACATTAGATGCAATTGAACTTGCAGAGTGATCTGCGTTACAGGACGGGCACCAGCGTGAACCCCAGCGCTTCCACAGAGCAGGCAGAAGAGCAGGCACCAGGGCAGGCACCCCAGCCGGCAGCAGTGTCAGCAGCAGAGCCGGCACCCGGGCGCGCCGCCGACATTGACGGCAACGGCTCCGGCATCAGCTCCCACGCGTGGCTTGGTGATGCCCTGCCGGACGTTGCGCTGACCAAGGCCCAGAGCCGCGTGGTGGAGGTCATCCGCCGCAACCCGCAGCTGTCCTCCTACGCGGACATCGCCGAGATTGCCCAGCGCGCGGACGTGAACAGCTCCTCCGTGGTCCGCACGGCACAACACCTGGGCTACCGCGGCTGGCCTGACCTGCAGCGGGAACTCCGGTCCCGCTACCTGGTGATGATCTCCACCGAGGACACCCTTACCGAGCACGGCGAAACCCGCAGCCCGCTGTACGAAGCCATCACCCACGACATCGAAAACCTCCGCCTGACGCTGGACTCGAATACCCCCGAGGAAGCCGAGGCGGCCATCGCCGCGCTGGCGTCAGCGAAGTCCATCACCGTCGTCGGCATCGGCTCCTTTGCCGGCCCCGCCAGCGTCATGGCCCACCTGGGTTCCACCATGGGTTACCCGATCAGCCTGGAAAACCGTGCCGGCCCCCACTTGGCGTCCAGCACCAACAGCCTTGGGCCCGGTGATGTCCTGGTGGTGATCAACATGTGGCGCTCCGTCAAGCAGATCATCATCGCCGCCGAAGCCGCGAAAGAGGCAGGCGCAACGGTTGTTGCCATCAGCGACCTGCGCCGCGGCCGCCTGGCCACCGCCGCGGACCACCTCCTGGTGGTCGCTTCCGAAGGCATCTCCTTCTTCCAGTCCGTCACCGCCGCAAACTCACTGGTCTACGGTCTGCTCGCGGGCATGGAGGCAGCACATCCGGAGCGCAGCCGGGCCACCATCCGCCGCACCCAGCAGCTCTGGAAAGACCTGGACATCTACCTCGACTAGCTGCGCCGCAAATACAAAACCGCGGCACGCAGAACCACCAACAGCCACCAGGAGTACCTCTATGAACGAGCCACAAAACAACCGCGTCGCCGTCATCGGCCTCGGCGCCATGGGCGGAGCCATGGCCGCCACCCTGCACAAGGCGGGCTGGGACGTCACCGGCTTCGACCCCTCGGAAGCCGCCCGCCAAGCAGCCGCAGAAACCGGCATCGGCACCACGGACACCCTGTCCAGCCTGGCCGGAACACCTTACGCAGTCCTTTCACTGCCCGCTGCCGGCATCGTCGAAACCACCGTGCCGCAGCTTCTGGCCAGCCCGGGAACGGTCGCCATCATTGACACCACCACCTCCGAGCCCGCCACCAGCAAGCACATGGCCCAGCTCGCGGAGGCCGCCGGTGCGGCATTCATCGACGCCCCCGTTTCCGGTGGCCGCGACGGCGCCGCAACGGGAACGCTCAGCGCCTTCGTGGGGGCCACGGACGCCGCTCTGAAAGCCGCCGAACCAGTTCTGCTGGCGCTCACCGGCGGCAACTACAGCCACATCGGCGGCCCCGGCAGCGGCAACGTGGTCAAGCTCCTCAACAACGTCCTGGCCGCTGCGAACCTCGCCTCCGTGGGCGAGGCGCTGGGCGTGGCCAAGGCCTACGGCATCGACCCCGCCACGGCAGCGGCCAGCATCAGCGGAGCCTCCGGCGGCAGCAAAGTCTCGGCCGCCATGTACCCCAACTGGGTCCTCACCGGCACGCACGATTCGGGCTTCTCCATGGGCCTGATGGCCCGGGACGCCGCCCTTGCCGTGGACGTTGCCGCCCAGATCGGCGAGAAGCCCGCGCTCCTGGCCGCCGTCGCCAACCAGTGGCAGGACGCCCTGGCAGTCCTTGGCCCACGGGCTGACTTCACCGAGATCGCCCGCACCGTGGCCCCCGCCATCACCCCGGCCGGCGCCCCGGCCTCCAACTCCGCGGCCTAGAGCCACCGGCGTCAACATCCCCAAAGGAAACAAGAACTTGAGTATCACCACAGCACCCACCTCCTCCTCCACGGCCACCGCCAAGTCGGTCCTGGACGCCGCCTTCCCGGCGGGCCTCGGCGCGTTCGTTGACGGCCGCGTCGCCACCGGCAGCGGAGACAGCATCACGCTCACCGCAGCGGCCACCGGCGAGCCGTTCGCCACCTACGCGGACCCCGGCGCCGAGGGTGCCAACGCCATCCTGGAAAGTTCGACGGCGGGCGCCCGGGTTTGGGGCGCGCTGAACGGCTTCGAGCGGGCCGCCATCCTCCGGAACGTCAGCCGCGCCGTGGAGCAGCACGCTGAGGAACTGGCCATCCTGGAGTCCGCCACCACCGGCAAGCCCATCCGGGACGCCCGGGCAGAGGCGGCCAAGGTGGCCGAAATGTTCGGGTACTACGCCGGGTGGGCGGACAAGCTCACCGGGCAGACCATCCCCGTTCCGGGCAACTGGCACACGTACACCGAGCGCGTGCCGTGGGGCGTCGTCGTCGCCATCACGCCCTGGAACGCACCGCTGTTCACCGCCGGCTGGAACTCTGCCGCCCCATTGGCCGCTGGCAACGCGGTGATCATCAAGCCCAGCGAATTCACCCCGGCGTCGTCGGTCCGGCTGGCCCAGATCGCCCATGAAGCGGGCCTGCCGGCGGGCGTCTTCAACGTCGCCGCGGGCCTGGGCCAGACCGTGGGCGCGGCACTCACCACCGACCCGCGGGTGGGCAAAGTCAGCTTCATCGGTTCGGTCCCCACCGGGCGCCGTGTCGCCGTGGCCGCAGCCCAGGCGGGTATCCCGGCCCTGCTGGAGCTCGGCGGCAAGAGCGCCAATATCGTCTTCGCCGACGCCGACCTGGACCGCGCCGCGGACGGCGCCATCTCCGCCATCTTCTCGGGTGCGGGCCAGTCCTGCGTGGCCGGGTCGCGGCTCCTGGTGGAGCGCAGAGTGCACGCCCAGTTCGTGGAGATGGTCGCCGCCAAGGCCGCCCTGCTGCGGGTGGGTGATCCGCTCAGCGCAGACACCGAGGTGGGCCCCATCATCACCGCGCAGCAGTTTGCCACCGTTACCGGCCTGATCGAGGCGGGAATGGACGACGGCGGCCGTCGCCTGACCGGGTCAGCGTTGCCGGAGGCGTTGAGCGGCTCGGCGCTGAAAGGCGGCCACTGGGTCATGCCCACGCTGCTGGACGGCGTCACCCCGGCGAACCGGCTGGAAACCACCGAAGTGTTCGGCCCCGTGGTGGGCGCGGACGCATTCGATACCGAGGCCGAGGCCATCGCCCGCGCCAACAACACCAGCTTTGGCCTGGCCGGAGCGGTGTGGACCTCGGATGTGTCCCGCGCCCACCACGTGGCCCGCGAGGTCAAGGCCGGCACGTTCTGGATCAACTCCTACAAGACCATCCACGTGGCAGTCCCCTTCGGCGGTTTCGGCGATTCCGGCCACGGACGTTCTTCCGGCCCGGGCGTGCTGGACGAGTACACCCAGACCAAGGCCGTGTGGGTGCCAACGCGCGCCGCCGGATCCCCCTTCCCGTCACTGTCCTACTAGGAGACCCGTGCATACGACTGACACAACAACCCCCGCTGCAGGTGCGCTGCGCACTGCCTTGGCGGACGGCGTCGAACGCTGGAAACCGCGCGTTGAGGCGCTGGCCAAGGACATCCACGGCTTCAAGGAACTCTCCTTCGAGGAAGTGAAGTCTGCCGAGGCCATCACCACGCTGCTGGCTGAGGGCGGCTTCGAGGTGGAGCACGGCAGCGCCGGGCTGCCCACCGCCTTCACGGCGACCGCCGGCAGCGGCGACCTGACCGTGGCGCTCTGCGTGGAATACGACGCGCTGCCGGGAATCGGGCACGCCTGCGGGCACAACCTGATCGCCGGCGCGTCGGTGGCCGCGGCCCTTGCGCTGCAGCCGTACGTGGATGAGCTGGGCATCACGCTCAAGGCCATCGGCACCCCCGCGGAGGAGCACGGCGGCGGCAAGGCGCTGATGCTGGAGCAGGGAGCGTTCGACGGCGTGGGGCTGGCTTTGATGGTCCACCCGGTCCAGGACGGGGTCACCTACAACCCGGCCGGGACCAGCGCCCAAGCCGTGGGCCGTTACAAGGCGACGTTCACCGGCAAGGCCGCTCACGCGGCTGCGGCCCCGCACCTGGGCGTGAACGCCGCCGATGCGGCGGTGCTGAGCCAAGTGGCGATCGGGCTGCTGCGCCAACAGATCCCGTCCGACCACCGGATCGCCTGTTTTGTGGCGGAGGCCGGCCACGTCACCAACATCATTCCGGAGAAAGCCGTGGTGGAGTTCGAGTGCCGGGCCTTCACCCTGCCCGAGTTCGAGGCGCTGTTGGTGCGGGTGCGGCGCTCCTTCGAAGGGGCGGCGCTGGCCACCGGCACCACGCTGGCGTTCGAGGACACCGAACCGCTGTACGAACCGCTGATCCAGGATGACGACCTCGCCGCGCACTGGACGGCGGCGATGGACGCGTTCGGCAAGGACACCTCCCCTGCGGCAGGCCTGAGCGGCGGTTCCACGGACATGGGCAACATCTCCCAGGTCATCCCGTCCCTGCACCCGTGGCTGAGCATTCCCGGTGCGGACGTTCCCATCCATTCGCACGCGTTCGCCGCACTGGCGGACACTCCGCAGGCGTACGGGGTGATGTTCGAGGCCGGCACCGCGCTGGCCTGGACCGTTGCCGCGGCTGCCTCAACCCCCTCCCAACGTCAACGCTTCACCCAAGCGGCGTACCGCCGTCGTACTTTCACCCAGGAAGGCGCATCATGAGCACTGTCACAACAGCCCGGACCGATAAGGCCGGCACCAAGCTGACCATCCCCATTGCAGCTTTGGCGTTCGTGATTGCCCTCGCCGTCCAGTTCATTGGGCAGGCGAAGATCGACCTGGGCATCGGCGCCATCATCATTTTCCCCATGGTGTGGGGCCTGATCCTGGGCCTGCTGGTGTCCATCCAGAAGTTCAAGCCGCTGGGCATCGACCTGCAGCGGGTGGCGGCGGCGCTGGTGGGCGTGGCCGTGCTGTTGCTGGTGGCGCGGCTGGCGTTCAACATCGGCCCCAGCCTGCCCACCCTGTTGAAGGCGGGCCCGGCGCTGCTGCTGCAGGAGGTGGGCCACCTGCTGGGCACCATCGTGCTGGCGCTGCCGCTGGCTGTGCTGCTGCGGATGGGCAAGGCGACGGTGGGTGCCACGTTCTCGCTGGACCGTGAGCCGTCCTTCGCCATGGTGTCCGAGAAGTACGGGCCGGACTCGGACCAGTACCGCGGCGTGCTTGCCATGTATGTGTTCGGGACGCTGTTCGGTGCCGTTTTCATCACGCTGCTGACCTCGCTGGTGGCCAACTGGAAGATCTTCGATCCGCTGGCGCTGGCCATGGGCGCCGGCGTGGGGTCCGGTTCCATGATGGCTGCGTCCGTCGCGAGCATCACCGCCGCGTACCCGGGCGACCAGGACGCTGTCCTTGGCATGGCCGCCGTGTCCAACCTGATCACCACGGTGCTGGGTGTGTATGTGGGCATCTACATTGCGCTGCCGCTGGCGGACAAGTTCTACCGGGTGCTGACGCGGAAGCAAGCGAGCCGTGAGGTGGTTGGTGCTGGTGCTGGTGCTGGTGCTCCCGCTGTATCTGCTGCCGACGCCGAGCGCGAGGCCGCCCAGGCTGAGGAGAACCGGCTGTTCCGTGAGCGGGTGGCGGAGTCCTCGGCCGAGATGAAGCTGCCGCTGTGGCTCTCCCTGTCCGTGCTGACGGTGCTAGGTATTGGAACTGCTTCTGTTGCGGCGAAGGGGCTGTCGCTCTCGATTGTGCTGGGGTATGGGGTCCTGCTGGCGCTGGTCCTGGTGAGCATTGCGCTGGCCAAGGTCACCCGGAAGATCTCGGCGATCGTGTTCATCACGACTATCGGCGCGTACATCTCGAGCCCGTGGTTCTTCGGGGCCGATGCCCTCAACGCGGCCGTCAAGACCGTGGACTTCCTGTCCATCGCCACGGTGATGCTGACCCTGGCGGGCCTCTCCTTGGGCAAGGACATCCCGCTCCTGAAGAACATCGGATGGAAGATCATCCCGGTGGGGCTGGTGGCCATCACGGCCTCGTTCCTGCTGTCCACAGTGATCGCAGAGTTCGCCCTGGGGTTGTGGCACTGAGGTAGTTTTATGGGCCGCCCCGGCTGGGCGGCTGCGCGGAGCGGACGACGGCGGGTGGGCACCCGTCGTCGTCCGCTTTTGTTTTGGCGTGGGATGCGGGGGTCAACTCCCTGGGCTGGTACTCGATGGGGACTCCGTGCAACATGACGGCGGCTATTAGTCGGTTGCGTGTAAATGTCGCTCCTCGGATGTAAGTTTTGCTGCAGCAGCTTTGAACTGCTGTTGGGCACGCATTGGTGTCCAGCTACAGGGGACTTATTGGGGGTAAGACATGGAATTCGCGGAAAAACTCTCAGCTCTGGCGGCAAAGGTGCGTCAGCAGCGGAGCGTGATTCAAACAGAAGAGGCAACCAAGAACGCATTCGTGATGCCATTCATCTCGACAATTCTTGGTTACGACGTCTTCAATCCGCTGGAAGTCGTTCCCGAGTTCATTGCCGACGTGGGGCTCAAAAAGGGCGAGAAGATCGACTACGCCATCGTGAAGGACGGCGAAGTCCAGATTCTGATCGAATGCAAGAAGTCCACTGAGCCGGTGAAGATCGAGCACGCATCACAGCTCTTCCGCTACTTTGCGGTCACCAATGCTCGGATTGCCATCCTTACCAATGGCGAGGTCTACCAGTTCTTCACGGACCTCGACGCGCCGAACCGCATGGACGCCAAGCCCTTCCTTGTGCTGGATCTGAACGACATCGACCAGTCTTTGATCCCGGAACTGCAGAAGCTGTCCAAGGATGTTTTCGATCTCGACTCGATCATTAGCGCCGCGGGCGAACTGAAATACATCGGTGAACTGAAGCGCACCTTGGCTGCGCAGTTCAAGGAACCAGAAGATGAATGGGTCAAGTTCCTTACAGCCAGGGTCTATTCCGGGCCGTACACGCAGAAGGTGCGGGAGCAGTTCACCACGCTGGTTGGGAAAGCCACCAAGCAATTCCTCAATGACCAGGTGAACGAACGGCTGAAGAAGGCGCTCGGCAACCCTGGTTTCCCGCAAACCGAGGACGCCGCGGTAGCTACCGCCGTGACCAGTGCTCCAGTCGCAGAAGCGGACCTCGCCGAAGCTGACGGTTTGGAGACGACGCTTGAAGAAATTGAGGGCTACCAAATTGTGCGCGCCATCGTTTGCAGCGAAGTAAAGCCAGTTCGCGTGGCGCAGCGTGATGCCAAGTCCTACTTTGCTGTGCTACTCGACGACAACAACCGCAAACCCATTGCACGGCTGCACTTCAACCGAACCCAGAAGTACATCGGCATCTTTGACGAAAGCAAAGAAGAGACTCGTGTGCCCATCAACTCGCTCGAGGAGATTTACGAACACACTGAAGCTCTTCGGGCCACGGTGAAGAGCTACCTTTGACCGAAACCGTCTCCGATCTGGACGGCTCGACGACTGCCCAGCGACATTAGAGCAACGCCGACGCCTCGACAAATTTGTCCGCTAGCTGGTCAGAAAATTGAGGGGAACGGATCTCGAATACTCCGTAAAGGCGGAAACTTGACGATTCCCCACTTAGAAGGCGAAAAGTCCTTCGCGCTCATAGAAGAAATGACTTCTGCAAGAAATTTGCTGGCATATGGAACGCGTGCGGTTCGCACGGCAGCGCTCCTGGACACAACGCGGGATCCAGTCTTGACCATGCTTTCAATTGGGATCGAAAAGCTATACAAGCTCACGCTTGGCATTGCATCTCTGGACGCAGCGCAATCCTGGCCGACTAAAGCTCAGATGAAGGAATTTGGTCATAACCTTACCGACATGCACACATCTGTCATGACAGAGCTGTCGCAACGGACGGCCGCCAGCACAGATTACGTGCGCGGACTGTTAGCAGAGGTTGAGGCTGATGCCGTTGTCAGCCCGCTAATCGCCACCCTCAGCAGATATGGTCAGTCCGGGCGCTTTTACCATCTGGACCGACTTGGAGACACGCCTCAACCGTGGGAAAGTCCCAGCGCCCACTGGCAGCGGATAGAGGACGCCGTTCTCCGGGATCTGCATGTGGGCGCAGCCTACAGAGCTGCGACAGAGGATCCCACAAACAGCGCCTTATGGGACTATCTGCAAACGTCGATCAACCATCGCATTGCCGACACTGTTGAACGCCTCTGGAAGGCGATTGCAGTTTGCGGACGTAACCACGTTCTTGGCGAAACGGGGACAATTTTTGGTTTCGAGGTCCACCCAGACGCCGTGGGCCGCCAGTCACTTTAAACCTACCCGGCGGGGCGATGCGCGCTAGCGATGCTGAGCCTTATACCTCCGCCACGGGCGCCGCGAACTGGGCCTCGTACAGCCGCGCGTAAGCCCCGCCGGCGGCCAGCAGTGACGCGTGGTTCCCCTGCTCCACGATCTGCCCGGCCTCCATCACCAGGATGAGGTCGGCGTCGCGGATGGTGGACAGGCGGTGCGCGATCACGAAGGACGTACGGTCGGACCGCAGGGCACTCATGGCCTTCTGCACCAGCACCTCGGTCCGGGTATCCACCGAGGACGTCGCCTCATCCAGGATCAGCACCGACGGCCGGGCCAGGAACGCCCGGGCAATGGTCAACAGCTGCTTCTCGCCCGCGGACACGTTCGCGCCCTCGTCATCCAGCACGGTGTCGTACCCCTCGGGCAGCGACCTCACGAACCGGTCCACGTAAGTGGCCCGCGCCGCCTCCAGGATCTCGTCCGAGGAAGCGGTGGGCCGGCCGTACGCGATGTTGTCCCGGATGGTCCCGCCGAACAGCCACGTATCCTGCAAAACCATTCCCATCCGCGAGCGCAGATCGTCCCGGGTCATGGTGGTGATGTCCACTCCATCCAGCGTGATCCGCCCGGCGTCCAGCTCGTAGAAGCGCATCATCAGGTTCACCAGCGTGGTCTTGCCCGCCCCGGTCGGCCCCACAATCGCCACCGTCTGCCCCGGCTCCGCCACCAAGGACAATCCGGAAATCAGCGGCTTGTCCGGCGAGTAGGAGAAGGACACATCCTCGAACACCAGCCGCCCGCGACCGGCACCATCCGGACTCTGCAAAGAAGCACCAACGGGATCAGCAGACTGCTCGTCCGTGTCCAGCAGCTCGAACACCCGCTCGGCAGAGGCCACACCGGACTGCAGCAGGTTGGCCATGGACCCCAGCTGCGCCAGCGGCTGCGTGAACTGGCGCGAGTACTGGATGAAGGCCTGCACATCGCCCAGCTGCATGGCACCGGACGCCACCTGCAGGCCGCCCACCACCGCGATCCCCACGTACACCAGGTTCCCGATGAACGTCATGGCCGGCATGATCAGCCCGGAAATGAACTGGGCACCGAAGCTCGCCTCATACAGCTCCGCGTTCTTCTGCCGGAACCGCTCCCCCACCTCGCGCTGCCGGCCGAACACCTTCACCAGCGCATGCCCGGTGTAGGTCTCCTCGATTTGGCCGTTCAGCTCGCCCGTGTTCTTCCACTGCTGTACGAACAGCTTCTGCGAGCGCTTGGCAATCAGCGCTGTGATCCCCAACGTCAGAGGAATGGTCACCAGGGCGATCAGCGCCAGCGTGGGCGAGAGGATGAACATCATCACCAGTACGCCCACCACGGACAGCACGGAGGTCACCGCCTGGCTGATGGACTGCTGCAGGCTCTGCGAGATGTTGTCCACATCGTTGGTGACCCGGCTCAGCAGCTCACCGCGCTGGATCGAATCGAAATAACGCAGCGGCAGCCGGTTGATTTTCGCCTCGATCTTCTCGCGCAGCCCGAACACCGTCCGCTGCACCACGCCGTTGAGCACATACGCCTGCCCCCACATGAAGGCCGACGCCAGCACATACAGCACCAGCGCCCAGGTCAGCACGCTGCCCAGCGCCGCGAAATCGATCCCCGCACCCGGCGTCAGCGTCATGGCGCTGAGCATGTCCGCCTTCTGGTTCTCCCCCGCCGCCCGCAGCTGCGCAATCAGCTGCGCCTGCGTCACGCCCGGCGGCAGCTGCTTGGACACCACGCCGGAAAAGATCAGGTTGGTGCCCTCACCCAGCAGCCGCGGACCAATCACCTGCAGCACCACGCCGGCCACGGCCATGACCAGCACCAGCATCAGCCACAGCCGCTCCGGCCGCAGGGTGGCCAGCAGCCGCTTGGCCGAGGCGCTGAAGTTCATCGCCTTCTCCGCCGGCACGTTCATCCCGGCAAACGGTCCGCCACGTCCGGGTCCGCCGGCCGGGCGCGGAATGCGTACGACGGCGTCCTGGCCGCCTTTGCCGCCACCTGCGGTTCCAGCGGGCGTACCTCCGCCCGGGCCGGCTCCGGCAGGGCGGGTTCCTGCGCGGTGCGTGCTCATACCGTCTCCTCCGCTGCCAGCTGGGACGAGACAATCTCGCGGTACGTCTCCGACGTCTCCAGCAACTCGTGGTGCGTGCCGTGCGCAACGATCCTGCCGTCGTCGAGCACCAGGATCTGGTCCGCCTCCACGATGCTGGACACGCGCTGGGCGATGATCACCATGGTGGCCCCCGCGGTGTTGCGCTTAAGCGCCTGGCGCAGCCGGGCGTCCGTGCCGGTGTCCAGGGACGAGAACGAATCGTCAAAGATGTAAAGCTCGGGCCGTTTGACCAGGGCCCGGGCGATGGCCAGCCGCTGCCGCTGCCCGCCGGAGACGTTGGTGCCGCCCTGCGAGATGGCCGCGTCCAGGCCCTCCTCCATCTGCTCCACGAAGTCGCGCGCCTGGGCGATCTCCAGCGCGGTCCAGAGCTCGTCCTCTGTGGCGTCGGGGTTGCCGTACAGCAGGTTGCTGCGCACAGTCCCGGAGAACAGATACGGCCGCTGCGGCACCAGGCCGATGTGCCCCCAGAGCAGGTCCGGATCCAGGTCCCTGACGTTGACGCCGTCCATCAGGACCGCCCCGGAAGTAACGTCGAACAGCCGCGGCATCAGGTTCACCAGGGTGGTCTTGCCCGAGCCCGTGCTGCCAATAATTGCCGTGGTCTCCCCCGCGCGGGCGGTGAAGCTGATCCCGGACAGGACCGGCTGGTCGGCACCCGGGTAGGCGAACCCGACGTCGCGCATTTCCAGCTCGCCGCGCCGCGGCTTGCCGGCGAACGCCGCGCTGGTGACCGGGTTCTCCGGCGGCAGGACGCTGGAACTGGTGCCCAGCACCTCGCCAATCCGGTCTGCTGACACCGACGCACGCGGGATCATCACGGCCATAAAGGTGGCCATCATGACTGACATCAGGATCTGCATCAGGTAGCTCAGGAACGCGATCAAGGTGCCCACCTGCATGGACCCGTCCTCGATCCGGAACGAACCGAACCAGATCACCGCCACGCTGGAAATATTCAGGACCAGCATTACCACGGGGAACATCAGCGCCATCAGCCGGCCGGCACGCAACGCGACCTCCGTGACGTCCCTGTTGGCACCGGCAAACCGTTCCGTCTCCATGTCCTCGCGCACGAACGCCCGCACCACCCGGATACCGGTGAGCTGCTCGCGCAGCACCCGGTTCACGGTGTCGATCCGGGCCTGCATCTTGCGGAACAGCGGCACCATCCGCGTGACAATGAGCCCGACGGCGATCAGCAGCACCGGGACGCACACCGCAATGAGCCACGACAGTTGGGCATCCTGCCGGATGGCCATGATCACCCCGCCGATGCTGAGCATAGGCGCGGCAACCATCAGCGTGGCGGACATCAGCACTAGCTGCTGGACCTGCTGGACGTCGTTGGTGGAGCGGGTGATGAGGCTGGGAGCCCCGAACTTGGTGACTTCCTGCTCGGAGAACTCACCCACCCGTTCGAAGATGGCGCCGCGCAGGTCCCGGCCCAGGCCCATGGCCGCCTTGGCGCCAAAGTACACGGCGATGACGGCACACACGATCTGCGCGAGCGTGATCAGCAGCATGAAGCTGCCGGTGGACAGGATGTAGCCGGTATCGCCCCGGGCCACGCCTTGGTCAATGATGTCCGCGTTCAGCGTGGGCAGGTACAGGGATGCGATGGACTGCGCCAGCTGGAAAACCACGACGGCGGCCAGCAGCGGCCGGTGCGGCCGGAGGTATTCAACGAGTAGCTTCCAGAGCATGGGCGGCTCCAACCTGACGGTGTGTCCACAAACGTGGTGCGACAGTCAGTGTACGTCCGGAAACTGGGACTTGGCCGGGGGTTTCCGCCAGAACTTTCAGGGTTCACTGACGGCGTACGGCAGGCCGTTTTGTGAGGCCTTTCGTCCCCCTCAGGGAATCAGGTTGTCGGCGCGGTAACGGTCAAACAATGCCGTGAAGGAATCCAGCGTCCGACGGTATCCCGTGAAGCCGGCGTCCCTGCTCTTGCCCATATCCGTGACCACTTCGATGCCGCGCCCCAGGTCGCCGTCCGTGTGCCACCAGGACGCCACCCGGTCCAGTTCCGGTTCGCTGAGGTTGTGGTCGGCGGCAATTTTCCGCCATTGGTCCGCCCGCCCCGCCATGGACTGCTCAAGCGGACGGGGTGCGTCCTGGTAGCCCTCCCACTCCACGCCAAAGTAGGCCGCGAGTTTCGGCCACATCCAGCGCCAGCGGAACACATCGCCGTTCACGATGTTGAAGGCCTCGTTGGCCGCCGCCGGCGTGGTGGAAGCCCACAGCATGTGCTCGGCAAGCAGCCCTGAGTCCGTCATGTCGGTCAGGCCGTTCCACTGCGTCTCGGAGCCCGGGAAGACGAACGGCTCCCCGCTGTCCCGGCACAGGGTGGCCTGCGCCGCCAGGGTGAGGCCCATGTTCATGGCGTTGCCCACCGCGTGCCCGATCACCGTATGCGCGCGGTGCACGGACCAGGTGAATCCCTGCCGGGCCGCTGCCGCCCAGAGCTCATCCTCCTGGGCGTAGTAGAAGTTCCGGACCGGAAGGCGCGGTTCCTCCTCGTGGAAGGGCGTGTCCGGCATTTCCCCTGCGGCGTACGCCTCGAACGGTCCAAGGTAGTGCTTGAGCCCGGTCATCAGGGCGACGTGGGCCACGTCCTTTCCCCGGAGGGCGGCGAGGAGGTCACGCACCATGCCTGCGTTGACGGCGATGTTCTCTTCCTCGGTGGCCCGCCGCGACCACGCGGTGAAGTAGACGTGGGAAGGATTCTCCGGACCAAGCACAGCGGCCAGCGACGAAGCCGAGGTCAAGTCTGCGGAGAGCCACCGGACGCCGGGGCGCTCGGCTCCGGGCCTGCGGGACAAGGCAAGGACTGCCCAGCCTTCGCCCACCAAGGTGTCCACCAGGGCGGACCCTGCGATGCCGGTGGCACCCACCACCAGGGCGGTCCGTCCGTTGCCTGCCGTTGTTCCTGATCCGATGGTCATGGTGCTCCTTCTCTAGGTGCCGGGAGTCTCCGCGCGCCGACGCGGCCTTCCGCTGCGGCGGAAGGCCCGCGCGCTGCATCGCGCCCGGAGGTTGGGCCGGCGTGCTTGTGCCGACGACGGCCCTCTTGCGACAAGCCGCAGCCTCCGACAGATATTCCGTCCCTAGCCGGCAGCCGTTCCAGGCGCATCGGGCCAGACCCGTTCGGCGAGCGCGATGACCGGCGCCAGGGCCGGGTTGTCCGAGTCCCCGGGCCAGGCAGAGGTGCAGGGCTTGGAAGGTGCCCGTCGTGTCAGGCTCGATCGCCCACGCAAGCCGGTGGAGCGCACTCGCCAGCCGGCCACGCAGGACGGACCAACGGCTCCGAAATGCGGGCTTACGCCGGTTGACCAACTGTTACGGATACTCCGGGACGGGGCCATGGGCCATCAAATTGGGGGCCTCCCCCGTGCCTCTATGTTCCAATGGGAGGGTTGCACCGGCTGCCCGAGTCCAACCGCGGCCTCGGCCCAACGGAAGGAAGAAGCACATGACCGAACGCCCAGACCATCCCCCGGTACCCGCTCCCGAAAGCGCGCAAAGCCCGAAGCAGAACGCCGGGGACGGGTGCCCGGTGGCCCATGGAAGCGCCACAGCCCAGGGCAGCGAGAGTGAAAACCCGGCAATCGATACACCCCAGCCCAAGGGAACCCGGCCGCGGACCAACCAGGACTGGTGGCCCAACCAGCTGGACCTTTCCGTCCTCCACACCCACGGGCAGTCCAGCAACCCCCTGGGACCATCGTTCAGCTACCGCAAGGAATTCGAGAAGCTCGACGTCGAGGCCCTCAAGCGGGACATCACGGAGGTCCTGACCACCTCCCAGGATTGGTGGCCGGCGGACTTCGGCCATTACGGCGGCCTGATGATCCGGATGAGCTGGCACGCCGCCGGCACCTACCGCGTCCACGACGGCCGCGGCGGAGCAGGCGACGGCGGCCAGCGGTTCGCGCCGCTGAACAGCTGGCCGGACAACGCCAACCTGGACAAGGCCCGGCGGTTGCTGTGGCCGGTCAAGCAGAAGTACGGCCAGAAGGTGTCCTGGGCGGACCTGCTGGTTCTGGCAGGGAACGTTGCCCTCGAGTCCATGGGTTTCACGACGTTCGGCTTCGCCTTCGGCCGGGAGGACGTGTGGGAACCCGAGCAGATCTTCTGGGGGCCCGAGGACGCCTGGCTGGGCGATGAGCGGTACACCGGTGACGCGACGATGGCCGAGGACGTGGGCTCCACCGAGATGGGATTGATCTACGTCAACCCCGAAGGTCCCAGGGGCAACCCGGACCCCGTGGCCGCCGCAGCGTTCATCCGCGAAACATTCAAGCGGATGGCGATGAACGATGAGGAGACGTTCGCGCTGATCGCCGGGGGCCACACGTTCGGAAAGACGCACGGCGCCGGTCCCGCCGACGCCCATGTGGGCCCCGAGCCGGAAGCCGCCGACCTGGAGTCACAGGGCCTGGGCTGGCTCAGCACCTACGGCAGCGGCAAGGGTGGCGACGCCATCACCTCAGGACTGGAGGTCACCTGGACGGACCAGCCCACGCAGTGGAGCAACCGCTTCCTCGAGATCCTGTTCGAATACGAATGGGAGCTGGTCAAGAGCCCGGGCGGCGCCCACCAGTGGGTTGCCAAGGACGCGCCGGAGATCATCCCGGATGCCCACGATCCGCACAAGAAGCACCGCCCCACCATGCTCACCACGGACCTGTCGCTTCGTTTCGACCCCGCCTACGAGCAGATCGGCCGGCGCTTCCTGGCGAACCCGGACGAGTTCGCCCTGGCGTTCGCCAAGGCCTGGTACAAGCTGCTGCACCGCGACATGGGACCGGTGGGTCCGCACATGCTCGGGCCGTGGGTTCCAGAGGCGCAGCTGTGGCAGGATCCTGTTCCCGCCGTCGACCATGAACTGGTCACCGAACAGGACATCGCCCAGCTCAAGGCCAAGCTCCTGGATTCAGGCCTGACCATTCCGCAGCTGGCCGGGACGGCATGGTCCTCAGCCGCGACGTTCCGGAAGACCGATAAGCGCGGCGGCGCCAACGGCGCCCGCATCAGGCTGGAACCGCAGCGCAGTTGGGAAGCCGGCGCGCCGGAGCAGCTGGCCACCGTCCTGCCCGTGCTGGAGCGCGTCCAGGAGGAGTTCAACGCGGCACAAACCGGCGGCAAGAAGGTATCGCTCGCCGACCTGATCGTCCTCGGCGGGGCCGCCGCCGTGGAAAAAGCAGCCGCCGACGCCGGGTTCCCCGTCACGGTGCCGTTCCGGCCCGGCCGCACCGACGCCGCCCAGGAGCAAACCGACGTCGAATCCTTCCAATACCTGCAGCCCAGGGCAGACGGCTTCCGCAACTACCTGCGTGCCGGCGTCAAGCTCCAGCCGGAGACGCTCCTGCTGGACAAGGCGTACATGCTGGACCTCTCCGCGCCGGAGATGACGGTCCTGGTGGGCGGCATGCGTGCCTTGGGGACCAACGTGGGCGGCTCCAGCCACGGCGTGCTGACCGACAGGCCTCAGGTTCTCACCAATGACTTCTTCGTCAACCTGCTCTCGCCCGGCACCAAGTGGAAGGCCTCTGAATCGGAGGAAAATGCCTACGAGATCACGGATGCCGCAACCGGTGAGCTGAAATGGACCGCCACCGCGGTGGACCTGGTTTTCGGTTCCAACTCGCAATTGCGCGCCCTGGCCGAGGTTTATGCGAGCGAGGACGCCGGGGAGAAGTTCGTCAATGATTTCGTTGCCGCCTGGGCGAAGGTCATGGAGCTGGACCGCTTCGACCTGAACTGATTGGCCCGTGTTCCGGGCCGGCCGCCTGTGCGGCCGGCCCGGAACGATGGCAGTTTCCCTGGCTGCTTCGGATTCAGGACCAGAACTCCGAGGCGGTGGCGGTGTCCTCCTGGAACTCGCTGACCTCGGTGTCTTTCCCGTCCTTCAAGGTGAAGACCAGGACGCCGTCCTGCTTCATCGATTTCCCGTTTCGTTGCGCTTCAGCGGTCTGCAGGCCAATGGTGTGGTGTTCACCGGCGATCACGTCCCGCAACTGAACTTTGACCGTTCCGCCGGACCGGGAAAACAGTTCGCCGAAATAGCCCATGACTTCCTGCTGGCCATGCTTGTCACCTGCAAGGCCGCCATTGCCGCCAACCCGGTAGACGGCATCAGGGGCGAACAGCCCCTTGAGGGTTTCCACGTCGCCCGTATTGAAGGCTTCGTAACCGCGCCGCACTACTGCCGCGTCTTCTTCAATTCCCATCTCGAACCCTTTCCGTCATCTTTCTCGGGGGTCCCAGCGATCGATTTTAAGTTCGGCCGTGTTCCGTTGTCCATGGCGAATGCAGGCGTGCCCGGCCCGTTGCTCCGGGCCCACCGCGCCCGCCCTTGGGGCTCGGCTACGATCGTTGAATGGCCCATCTCACCAGCCCCGACGCAACCCTGCACGCCTCGTGGATGGAGGCCGCCACGGAATTCGACGGAGCCCGCATGGATGGCGCCGGCCTTGACGGCTGGGCGCTGGAGGACTTCAAGGACCCCACCGTTTTTGCGCAGCTGGTCGGCACCCTCATCAACGACGCCAAACCGGAAACAGTGCGTAGACCCGGGTACGTCCCGTGCACCTACCTGTGGATCGTGGAGGGCACCACCGTCCTCGGCTCGCTGGCCATCCGGCACCACCTCAACGAGTTCCTCCTCAACGAGGGCGGCCACATTGGCTACAGCGTCCGGCCGTCGGCAAGGCGCCGCGGGCACGCTGCGAAGGCGTTGGCAGATGCGCTCCCGGTGGCCCGAACGCTCGGAATCGAACGGGTTCTCCTGACCTGCGACGAGGACAACGCCGGGTCACGGGCAACGATCGAAAAGAACGGCGGCCGCTATGAGGACTCCCGTAACGGCAAACGGCGGTACTGGATCGGCGTCGGGAAAACTGCAGGGCCTGCCAGGTGATTACCGAACACGCCCTGCTCCCGGTGCTGCCGGGCCGGGAAACGGATTTCGAGGCGGCCTTCAACCAGGCCCGGGCGATCATCGCTTCAATGCCGGGTTTCCGAGCGTTGTCGCTTTCCAGATCGGTGGAGTCGCCGGGCACCTACCTGCTCCTCGTCGAGTGGGAGACCCTGGAGGACCATACCATCGGCTTCCGCGGATCCCCCGAGTACCAGCAGTGGCGCCAGCTGCTGCACCACTTCTACGAGCCGTTTCCGGTGGTGGAACACTTCGAGGCGGTGTCCTCCGCAGGACACTGAGTTAAGCAATATTGGGACAGCCCCCGCGCGAGTCTCGCTCCAGCGCGGGGGCTTCCAGTACTTCCTGCCGGGGAACTGGCCTGGAAGCACTTAAGAATTACCGGCCGGCGGGCGGCACCAACCCGTGTCCCGGACTTCTTTGGCCAATCTTGATCCAACCTTGAGCGCGGACAGGCAGGCCCCGACCGCACCATTGGGTATCAAAAGCGCACAGCAAACTCACAAAATATCTTGACTTGGAACGTGGAACATTGTTACAAATCTTGTAACGCACCTCCCACACCTTCAGGCTTCCCTGCCAAGGCGTGGGATTCGGCAACTTTTGAATCGATACAAAATGGATCAAGTCCGCCCGTCATCAAAGGAGATGAATGTGACCGCACAACGCGCCGCTACCCGCATTGCCGTCCGCGCACCGCTGGCCTGCTGCCTGGCCTCGGCAGTCCTGGCAGCAGGCGCCGGGCTCGCCGTCACGGCCCCTGCCGCAAACGCAGAGCCCAGCAACTACCGTTTCGACTTCGGCGGCGGGCCGGTGGAACAGGGATACACGGGGGTCAGCGCAACTGACGCATACAGCCCCGGGAAGCGGTACGGCTTCAACACCCCGGAACACATGGCCAACGTCCCGGCCAAGGGCACCGGCGCCGGCAGCGCCGCCGTGCGCTTCCTTGAATACGGCACCAAAAGCACCAACACCTTCAACGTGGACCTCAAGGAAGGCCTCTACAAGGTCACGGTCACCCTGGGCGACACAGCACGGGCCAGCATCGCCGCGGAAGGCGTCTTCCAGGTCATGAACATGACCGGCAACGGGGCCACCGATTCCTTCGAGATCCCCGTGACAGACGGCCAACTGAACCTCCTGGTCACCGAGGGCAAGGCGGGGACAGCTTTCACGCTCAGCTCATTGGAAATCGAGAAGGTGTCCCGCCACCCGGCCATGGACCCCACCATCTGGGTGGGCGGCGACTCGACCGTGGCCAACTACTACCCCCTGGAGTCCAGTGTCCAGGGCGGCTGGGGGCAGCTGCTCCCGCAGTACATCGACCCGGCGGCCTTCGACGTCCGGAACATGGCAACCGGCGGCCAGATCGCCCGCGGCTTCCGCAACGACGGCCAGCTCGAGGCCATCCTGAAATACATCAAGCCCGGCGACCTGTTCCTGCTTGAGATGGGCATCAACGATACCGCCGCAAAAAACGCCACCTCCGAGGCCGAGTTCAAGGAGATCATGCGGGACATGCTCCGCCAGGTGGCGGCCACCGGCGCCACCCCTGTCCTGGTCACGCCCCAGGGACGTGCCACGGACTTCGTGGACGGCGTCCACTCCGCTGTGGACCGCTGGTACCGGCATTCCACGGTTGCCCTGGCCCAAGAGGAGAACGTCCCGCTGGTGGACCTCAACGTCCTGTCCTCGGCGTACTTCACGGAAATCGGTCCCGAGGCGACGCTGACACTGTTCATGACAGGCGACACCTTGCACCCCAGCCGGGCCGGCGCCGGCGAACTGGCCCGGCTCGTCGCCGGCGACCTCGCCAGGCAGGGCCTGCTCCCCGGCCCCGCCTGACCGGCAGGGGCAAGCGGGAACGCTGACTGGATAAGGAAACCACGACGGCGGCGCGCGGCTCCCATGGTTCCCAGCCTCGGGTGCCGTGCCACCGCCGTCGTCCGTCCGGGTGCTTCTAGCTGCCGGAGGAAGCGGCCCGCTGCTGCCGCAGGATGTAGCGCTGCAGCTTTCCGGACGGCGTCTTTGGCAGGTCCTCGACGAAGTGGATACGGCGCGGATATGCGTGTGCGGCGAATTGCGTCTTGACCAGGGCCTGGAGTTCAGCGACCAGGGCGTCGCTTCCGGTGGTCCCGCCGGCCAGGACAACGTAGGCTTCCAGGACTTCTCCGCGCAGTTCGTCGGGGGCGCCCACCACGGCGCTTTCCGCCACCGCCGGATGCGTGGACAGGACGCTCTCCACCTCGAACGGACCAATCCGGTATCCGGCCATGATGATCACGTCGTCATCCCGGGAGGAGAAAAAGTAGAAGCCGTCCTCGTCCACCATGCCCGCATCACCGGTCAGGTACCACTTGCCGTCCGCGCTGAACCTCCCGGCCGTCTTCTCCGGCGCGTCCTGATACCCCCGGAACCACATCATGGGGCTCCCCGCCACGTCTACGGCAACGCGGCCCAGCTCACCCGGCGCGGCCGGTTCGTCAGCATTGTCCTTGAGGACCTCGCAGCTCCACCCCGGCAGGGGCCGTCCCATGGAACCTGGCCGCAGCTCCGTCCTGACGTCGTCGTGCCAGGCGTTGATGATCATCATCCCGTGTTCGGTCTGTCCATAGTGGTCCCGCACCGGAACCCCAAGCATTTCCCGGGCCCAGCTGATCACCTCCGGGGTCAACGGTTCGCCGGCGGACGAGGCGCGCCGAAGGTGGAAAGGACCTGTTCCGGCGCCGGCTTTCGCGCGCATGGTGCGGTACACCGTGGGAGCAGCGGCGAAGTTGGTGACGGAAAAAGCCTCCAGCACCTTGAAGCTGAGTTCCGGGGAGAAACCCGGTCGCAGCAGCAGGTTCCGCCGCCCCGCCGCCATCGGGCCGAGGATCCCGTAGTACAGGCCGTAGGCCCAGCCGGGGTCTGCGGCATTCCAGAACACATCCTCCTCGCTGACGTCCAGACCCAGTTCGACGTACTGGCGGAAAGCGGCCAACGCCCGGAGCGGCACCGGCACACCCTTGGGAGCGCCGGTGGTTCCGGACGTGAAGATCAGCACCAAAGCACCTTCACCGCCCACGGCTTCGGCCGCGATGCCGGGTTGTTGCCTGGCCAGGAGCGGGCCGAGCGCCACGTCGGGAAGGGAGGCCTCCGCACCGGCCACCACCACGGCGGCCCCGGTTTCCTGGATCTTCGTCCGCTGGTCGGGGTCGGTGATCACAGCCTTGGCGCCGGAGGCTGTGAGGCGAAGTTCGATGGCGGGCCACGCGAAGGCCGTGAACAGCGGGACATGGACTGCCCCGCGCCGCCAGATGGCCAGGAGCATGACCACCAGGTCTGCCGACTTTCCCATCAGGGTGGCCACGGCATCCCCGGGCCCGATCCCCAGTTCCGCCAATGCTGCCGCACCCCGCTCCGAGCGCTCCCGGAGCTCCCCGTAGGTGATGTCCTCCGCGGAGAGGTCCGCTGCAACCACCGTAAAGGCAACGGCGCCCGGATCGTGGCTGTCGCACAGGAGCTCCGCTGCGCAGGCATCGGCCGCGCCGTAAGTGGCAAGAAGGGCATCAACGGCGGGAACCGGACGGGACATTCGTTCTCCTTTGAACAGCGTGGCACGGGGGCAGTGAAATAAACCTACTGCACAGTAGGGCCACCGGGCGTCCCCCGGCACTGTGTGGCAGGCACGCGGCAAGGTCCCGTGGCCCGACACGTCGCTGCATCAAAACTCAGCCCCTGGCGCCCGGCGGCCGGATGATGCGCCGCTGGGTGGCTGCGGCGATGGCGGCCGTGCGGTTGTCCACGCCGAGCTTGCCGTAGATGTGCACCAGGTGGGTCTTGACCGTGGCCTCCGAGATGAAGACCTGCCTGGCGATGCCCCGGTTGGACAGGCCGGTGGCCAACAGTTCCAGCAGCTGGACTTCCCGCGGTGTCAGCGAGGTTCCGGGGTTGCTGATCCGGTCCATCAGCAGTGCTGCCGCCCGCGGCGCCAGGGCCGTGCCGCCGGCCGCGGCCTGCAGCACCGCCTGCCGCAGCTGTTCCGGGGGTGCGTCCTTCAGCATGTACCCGCTGGCACCGGCCTCGACAGCGGCAAGGATGTCCGCGTCGGTGTCGTAGGTGGTGAGGATGAGCACCGGCGGAGCCGGGTGGAGCTTCCGGATCTCGGCAGTGGCGGTGACGCCGTCCATCCCCTCCCCCATCTGCAGGTCCATCAGCACCACATCCGGCATACCGCCCAGCGCTGCCAGCCGCGCCAGTTCGTGCAGCGCAGCCCTGCCGTCGGAGGCTTCAGCGGCAATGGAAATGCCGTCGAACCCCGTCAGCATGGCCCGCAGGCCGGCACGCACCACGGGATGGTCGTCCACCAGCAGGACCCGGACCTCACCCATCGCTTCGTCCTTCCAGCGGGGCAGCACCGTCCGAAACGGGACTCTCCACCGGCAGCCGGATGGCCACCACCGTTCCCTCCCCGGGTGCGGACTCCACCGCCAGCGAGCCGTTAAGGCCGGCAACGCGCTCCCGCAGCGAACGCAGCCCGAACCCGCTGCCGTCCGCAGCGTCCGGGGCACCGGCCGCTCGGGACGGCTCAAAGCCCGTACCGTCGTCGTAAATGTCCATGGTCACCTCCGTGCCAAGGAAGGCAAGGGTGACGACGGCGTTCGCGGCCCGGGCGTGGTCGCGGACATTGGCGAGGCTCGCCTGCGCCGCCCGCAGCAGGGCCACGCGCACGGGCTGGGGCAGATCCTGCGGCTCACCGTCCACCTCCAGCCGGCACCGCAGCGCAAGCCCGGCGGCTGCGGCGCCGGTCTCCGTGGTCCCGCACAGCCGGCGCAGGGCCTCCACCAGCGTGGTCCCCTCAAGGTGCGGCGACGACAGCCCGCGCACAAAGCTCCGCGCCTCGGCAAGGTTGTCCGCTGCGGCCTGCTGCACCAGCGCCAGCCGGGCGGCCGCCGTCGGTTCGTCACCGTCGGCCAGCGACTGTTCGGCGGCCCTCCCCAGGAGCACGATGCTGGACAGCCCCTGCGCCAAGGTGTCGTGGATCTCCCGGGCCAGGCGCTCCCGCTCCGCCAGCACCCCGGACTGGTGCTGGGACCGGGACAGTTCCTCGCGCGTGCGCCGCAGTTCGTCCGCTGCACGCCGCTGGTTCTCTGCCTCCCGGTAGAGGGCCGCGTAGGCGAGGCCGGTGATCACGGAGAACACCGCGCCCAGCACGGGCCCCACCACGGCGGCCGCAGGCGGGACCGGCGCGCCGCTCACTGCCCACTGGGAGACGATCACCGCCGCTGTCATCAGGGCGATCGTCAGCAGCGCCGCGCGCCGCGGCAGCAGGTGCAGATGCAGGAAGAAGATGGGGAAGGCCAGCCAGGCGAAGTCCGCACTCCCGGCAAGCAGCACCGCCCACAGGGCCGTAACCAGGCCCAGCCACAGCAGGCCGTAGCGGCGGGGGTTGAAGCCGATCCTGGCTTCGGCGTGCCGCTTTTCCAGGACGGTCCCCGCCAGGTAGATGACGGCCAGGACGACGGCGGCTGCCGCCCACAGCCAGCGCAGCGGACCGCCATCAAGGAACAACCGGACCAGGGCGACGGCCAACAGGACGGCGAACCCCGCGTGCAAGGTGACGCGCAGGACCCGGAGGATCGCGGCCGATGACGCATTTTCCAGGGCGGCCAGCGGCCCCTTGGCCGGGGCGCCGCCGGTTTTTTGCGGTGACGGCGGCAGGGGCGTGGCAGGCATTTCATCAGCTTATGCCGGGCCCGCCGGGACGGGATCAACCAAAAGGTTGACTGCGGGCTCAACCTTTCCATTCCCGCGGATCAACCGTCCCCGCGATGCCGCCGCAGGCTTCCGCCGGGAGAGTGGAAGGACAAGAGAATCCACCCCTGCTGAGAGAAGAAACAACGTGTTCCTGGCAATCCGCGATATCCGCTTCGCCAAAGGCCGGTTCGCCATGATGGGCGGCGTCGTAGCCCTGATTACCCTCCTGCTGGTCATGCTGTCCGGCCTGACGGCGGGACTCGCCGAGCAGTCGACGTCGGCAATCGGCAAGCTCGGTGCGTCCGCCGCCCGGCCGGTGGACGCCATTGCCTTCGGCGCCCCCGGAGCCGGCACGCCCAAGGCGTCCTACACGGAAAGCTCCGTGACGGCCGGGCAGGTGGCCCGGTGGAGGAACCAGCCCGGCGTCCAGTCCGCCGAACCGCTGGGCATCACCCAGACCCGGGCGCAGGCGGCCGGCGGCGCGGGGACCGCCAACGTCGCCGTGTTCGGGGTCTCGCCGGGCAGCCCGCTGGCACCGGTGGAGGTATCCGCCGGGACCGCGGTGCTGGGTGCCTCGACGGCGGAAGCGCTGTCCGCAGGCCAGGGCGACAAGGTCTCTGTTGGCGGTATCGAGTTGGGCGTAGCCGCCGTGGTGCCGGACCAGTGGTACGCGCACACCAGCGTGGTGTGGACTGCGTTGCCCGCGTGGGCAAAGGTGGCGCACGTGTCCGAAGGCGACCAGCTGGCCACGGTCATCGCCGTCACTTCCGTGCCCGGGGCCGCGGTGGACGGGGCCGAGGCCAATGCGGCCGCAGGCACGGTCAGCGAATCCCGGACCGGATCATTCCAGGCCCTGGGCTCCTTCAAGAGCGAGAACGGGTCCCTGACCCTGATGCAGGCCTTCCTGTACGGGATCTCGTCGTTGGTGATCGTTGCCTTCCTGACGGTCTGGACCATCCAGCGCACCCGCGACATCGCCGTCCTGAAGGCCATGGGCGCCTCCGGCTCCTACATCCTTAAGGACGCCATGACCCAGGCCGCGATCGTCCTCGTGGCCGGGGCCGCCATCGGTGGAGCAGTGGGCGTGGCCGCCGGTGCGCTGGCGGCCCAGGCTGCCCCGTTCCTGCTGAACGCCGGCACCACGGTGCTTCCCGTCGTCGGGATTGTTGCCCTGGGCCTGGCCGGCGCCGCACTGGCGGTCCGCCGCGTCACCAAGGTCGATGCGCTGCTGGCGCTCGGCGGCAACTGATCCACCCTTACGAAAGGAACGCCATCATGTCCTCCCCCACCCCTGCTCCCCTGAGCCTGGTCGACGTCACCCTCGAATACCCCGACGGCGGCGGGACCACCACGGCCCTGGACCGGGTCAGCCTCACGGCCCGGGCCGGTCAGCTGGTCTCGCTGGTGGGCCCGTCCGGCTCGGGCAAGTCCAGCCTCCTGGCCACCGCCGCCACCCTGGTCCGCCCCACCCGCGGGCAGGTCCTCATTGACGGCACGGACACAGCCGGCCTCAAGGACAAGGAACTCACCGCCCTGCGCCGGGACAAGGTGGGCATCATCTTCCAACAGCCCAACCTGCTGGCATCGCTCACGGCCGCCGAGCAACTCATCATCAGCGACCACCTGCGGGGCAGGTCCGCCAAGGCGGCCCGGGCGAAGGCTGCGGAACTGCTGGACGTCGTCGCGCTCGGTGGCAGCGCCCGAAAACTGCCGCACCAGCTCTCCGGTGGCCAGCGCCAGCGGGTGAACATTGCCCGGGCACTCATGGGCAATCCCAAACTGCTGCTGGTGGACGAGCCAACCGCCGCCCTGGACCACGAACGCAGCGCCTCGATCATCGGGCTGCTGCGCCAGGTGACCACCGAGTTCGGGGTTGCCACTGTGATGGTCACCCACGACACCGAGTTCGTGCCGCTGACGGACCTGGTGGCCACCATGCGCGACGGCAGGCTCACCGCGCCTGTGCTGGCGGGAGCCTGAACACGGGCCTCACCCCGGATGGCCCCGGCGGGATCACCGCCGGGGCCATCCTCATCGATGGTGCCCGCTGGGCAGCCGGGCTAACCTTTCGGGGTCACCTGGAGCCGGTCGAACGAGACCTGCTTGCCGTCCTTGTCCAGCACCACCACGTCATCGCGGCCGTTTTGCACGCCGGCGGGCAGGATGAATTCCACCGTGTTGTCCGTGGTGGGGAAGATCCAGCCGAACCGGTAGCTGCGCTTGTTCATGTACACGTAATACCACTGGCCGTAGTCGAGCCCCGCGAGGACCACTTTTTGGCCGTTGCGGTATTTGTCCGCGGTGCCGAGGTCGAACGGTGCCACCTGTCCGTCCAGGTCCTGCACCGCAAGCGCGGGAACCAGGTCCGGCTGGGCAGGCTGCACATTCAACTGGATGGCACCGCCGGTCACCGTGGCGGACACGCCTTTGGCACCGTTGTTTGCCGTGGCAGCGAACGTGACCGGTCCAAGCTTCCCGGCCGCGACGTCCGCGGCGGTCAGGCTGTACGTCCGGGTTGCCGCCAGGGTGCCGCCCGCCGCCAGGTGCGGTGCCGCGATGCCGGCATCCGGGGCGTCCACATTGTCCAGGGAGACGTTTCCGGCGTTGCCCAAGGTGTAGGTGTACGTGATGGCGTCGCCTGCGGAGGCATAGCGGTCGCCGTCCAGGTCCGTCCACTCGGCCGCAACGGTGCCGTCAAGCCTGGCGTCCCGGACTTTCACGTCGGTTTCGCCGCTGTTCACCGCGTAGGTCCGGGTAGTCTGGCCAGCCGCACTGACCTCCCAGGTGGAGTCCGGGACAAAGAATCCCTGGTCCGCTTCGGCGGCCGTCACGGTGTGGCGGGGCGTGGCACATGTGTACCCCTGTCCGGCGGGGAGGACGCTGTAACGGCAGTTGCCCGGCCCCTCGGGAAGGAACGGACTGAAGTTGCCGGCGGTGGGGACCACCTTCTCCACCAGCGGACTGCTGTTGGTCACATCAAATTTGTACGGGAACGCTTCGCCCTCCGTGTACGGCTGGGTGGCGAGGTCGCGGCCGGCGTCGTTGCGGCTGCCTGCGATACCGGCGGACACCAGCCCGTCCCGCAGCGGCACCGCGGCCCCGCTGAAGGCAACGGTCTTGGTGAGCGTCGGCGTCGCGCTGGCCGTGATGCTGAAGGTTGCCTCGGGGACGAAGTAGCCGCGGTCGATGTCCTGCGCGGTGAGCGTGTGCTTGGCAGTGGTGCAGTTGTAGGAGGCGCCGGCGGCCAGGTTGTTGTACCGGCAGTTGGGCGCCGACGGCGGCAGGAAACCTGCATCGAAGTTCCCCGAGACCGGCACCGAGTTGGCCGTCACGTTCGCCGTGCTTTTGACGGCGAAGGTGTACCCCAGCACGTCGCCGGCTTTGTAGGGATTGGCCGCCACGTCCCGGGCGGGTGCAGCTCCCGTGATGCTGAGGCCCACCTGCGGCGCCACCGGCACGGTGGCGGTGAACGTGGACTGCGAGACCCGGCCGTCCGCCGTCGTTAGCGCTGCGTTGAGGTTCTGCGGCCCGCTGGCCGTGGCCGCCGCAGTCAGGGCGACGTTGACGGCAACCGAGGCGCCGGGGGCGACGTCGGGCACGGGCACCGTGGTGGCGGACCAGCCCGTGGGGGTAAAGACGGTGGCGGTGGCCCCTGACAGGGTGGCGGCTTCCTGGTTGGTCACGGTGACCGCCACCTGCTGGGTGGCACCGGGCGCCGTGGTGACGGCGGGGACGGACAGCGGTGCGCAGGCGTAGTTGAGCCAGGCGTCGTCGAAGGTGGAGAACTGCATGTTGTCCGTGTAGTTCCCCTCGTAGAGGACGCCGAACCTGCCATCCTCCAGCCGGGTCACGGTGGAGTAGGCGGAGAACCCGGGACGGATGGTGCGCACCCCGGGCCAGGTGGCGCCGTCGTCGCACGAGACCCGGGCGGAGACGTTCTCGCGCGCGGTCTTGGAATTGGCGTTGGTGAAGACCAGTTTCCTGGCGTCCGCCGTGCCCGGGGCAGCGTTGGGGAACATGCGGGCGATGGAACCGTTGTTGGCCGGATCCGGCAGCTCCGTGTCCTGCGTGACGGGACCGTAGGTGGCCCCGCCGTCGCTGGAAACAGCAACCTTCCGGTAGCCCTGGTTGGCGTTGTCCCGGGAGTTCAGCAGGACCCTGCCGTCGGAAAGCTCAACGGTCTTGTTCTCATCCATCCGGTCACCCACGTTGGCGCCCTTGTGCCAGGTGGCACCGTGGTCGTCCGAATAGACGCTGTACGCCTGGATTTTGTTCGTTCCATCGGCCTGGCGGACGTCACCGGCGTACTGCTGGATCAGCCGGCCCTTGTATGGGCCGTACTTGAGCTGGATGCCTTCGCCGGAGGAGGCGAAGTTGGACCGGACATCGCCCGCAACCGGGCTGGTGCTGCTGGCGCCCGGCTTGGTGACGTTGGTGATGAGCCGCGGCCCGGTCCACGTGAGGCCGCCGTCGGAGGATTCGATCACGGCGGAGGAAATGACGTTGCGGTCCGCGTCATCATTGCCGAACTGGCTGCCGCCGAATCCTTGGTCCTTTGAGTAGACGAAGAACGCAAAGACCTTGCCTGCCTCCGCGTCGTAGACGTAGGAGGGATCGCTGTAGCCGTATTTCGGCCCCGCGGCATCGGCCACGTGGCCTGCGGCAATCACCTGCACCGGCCCCCACGTGCGCCCGCCGTCCGTGCTGCGCCGCTGGACGATCGAGTTGGGGTTGGGTGCGTCTGCGGAGTTGCCCGGCCGCCCGTCCCAGGCCGCCAGGACCACACCGTTGCCAAGGTAGGTCAGCGCGGGGATGCGGTAGAAGAAGTTGTCCGCGGTGCGGTCGGACCCCAGGTTGGTTTCCTGGAAGGTTCCGGGCGGGTTGGTGGGGCTGTTGCCAGGAATGGGCGCCGCCTGCGCCGCAACACCTCCGGCAAGCAGTGCCAGGGCCAGGGCGGCTGATCCGGCGGTTCTGCACAGTGTCAGGGGTGTGCGGTGTCTTTGGGAATGTGGCAAAGGGACTGACCTTTCTGGATGCCGCGGCGATGCGGCTCTCGGCAGGGCGTCGTCGTTCAGGACCTTCAAATGTTGTTCCTACTACGTACGACGTCCTACCAATGTAATGTGCCGACAGTCACAAAGCCAGAGGTGGCTATGCTGTAGATGTGACATCCCATCTCCTTCCCGCCACCCGCGCCGCACGCCCCGCCATCCCCGCCGCGCGGCCCGCCGTCGAGCATGTCCTGGCGGCCCGCGGCCGCGGCGGCTACCGTCAGTACCGGATCCCCGCCCTCGCCGTCACCGTCAGGGGGACACTGCTCGCGGCCTATGACGGCCGGCCCAACCTGGACGATCTCCCAAGTCCCATCGACCTGCTGATCCGGCGCAGTACGGACAGCGGGCGCACCTGGAGTGGCCAGGAAGTGGTGCGGACCGGAACCGGGCTGGAAGGATTCGGGGACCCCAGCCTGCTCGTTGACGCCGAGACCGGACGGATCTTCCTCTTCCACGCCGCCGGGACGCATGCCGGCTTCTTCGAGGCCACAGCGGGGATGGACCACCACGACCACCAGGTCCAGCATTGCGATCTCAGCATGTCCGACGACGACGGCCTGACCTGGCAGCACCGGCGCATTACGGCGGACCTCAAGGCAAGCAGCGGACGGGAGATCACGGGCATCTTCGCCGCGGCCGGCCAAGGGATCCAGATCCACTGCGGCCCGCACCAGGGGCGGCTGGTGCAGCAGTATGTGGTGTTGAGCGGGGGCAGGATCATGGCAGCCTCGGCCTACAGCGACGACCATGGCGATACCTGGCGGCTTGGCCGGCTGATTGAGGGGACAGCCGACGGCGGCGCCCCCAACGAGAACAAGGTGGCCGCGCTCAGCGATGGCAGGCTGCTCCTGCACAGCCGGGCCACGCCGCAGCGCCTTGCGGCCGCCTCCGACGACGGCGGCCACAGCTGGAGCACGCCGGTTCCGGTCGCGGACCTTCCCGATCCCAGCGACAACGGTTCACTGGCCCGCTTCGACGGATTGCCGTCCGTCACCGGCCTCGCCGCGCCGGCCACGGATTCCTGGCTATTGGCCACCAACAACCAGGACCCCAATCTGCGCCGCAACACCGTGCTGAGCCTGTCCCCCGACGACGGCGCCACCTGGCCTGCCAAGCTGGTGCTGTGCCCGGGCAGCTCGGCGTACTCCACCGCCACCCGCCTGCCGGACGGCAACATTGGTGTGCTGTACGAACGCCAGGGCTACCGCGAGATCGTTTTTGCCTCGGTGCCGTCCGGCCAGCTCACCGGCCAGCTTTCGTCACCGGATACAGCAGGGCCCGACGACGGCCTGCCGCCGTCCGAGCCGGGCTTGGCCTTCGACATGGAGTTGCGGTCCATCACCCCCGGGCTTCCCCCCGTGTGGCTAAACGCCGGCGAATTCCACGTGATGGCATCCGGCGGAGATGGCTGGGGCGCCGAGTCATGGAAGGAGATCGGCCAGGCCTACTCCCCGGACCAGGCCCAGGTCCTGGGCACCCGGGAGGCGCAGGACCTGAACTACGGTCCGGTCACTCCCGGATACAAGGCCGGGGACATTCTGGCATTCACCGGCAGGGCCCGGAATGAGGGCAGCCACACCGTCCGGGACGTGCGCCTGCACGGTCCGGGGGCGGGGGAGTTTCCGGCAACCGACCTCCCGCCGGGCCAGGAGGTTCTCTACTTCACGCCCACCTACACCGTGACGGCGGAGGACATGGAACAGGACGACTTTGAGGTTAGCTTTGCAGTGGAAGCTGCGGTTGGCGGCGGCAGGAAACAACCCTCCCGGACCTTCCGCTGCGACGTCGCGTCGGGAGCCATCACCGTGACAGGGAGCACCGGGCGCTGAGCCGCTACTCCCCCACCAGGACCGACATGTGCCGGAGCCGCTCCACGCGTTCTTCCGGCGACAGCTCATCAGGACCAAGCCCGACCTTGAACCCAAGGATGGGGAGCGGACCCGCTGCGGCAAGGCACCGGTCAATTTCGTGGCGGTTCAGCATGGAGCTGGGCGGGGCGCCCTGGATCTCCACTGCGGGGAGGTGTGCGTCGATCCACGCATAGCCGAAGCCGGTTTCCTCCGGCGAGCAGCCGGAAAAGACCAGGCCCTCGAGGACGCCTGCTTCACGGCCGAGCGACAGGTGTTCAACTGCCGTTTCAGGACTGCCTGATTCGATGACTGAGCGCGCCCAGTTAACGGTCACACCCACGCGCTCCAAACCTTGGTTCCGGAGCGAAACGGCGATGTCCACCTCTTCGGCAAAGGACAAGAACCCCTTCTCCGGACTTGCCCCTGGGCGTGGGGCGTCGCAGTGTTCGATCAGCACTCGCGCCGATCCCCAGTCCCACTCCAGGACTTCCTTGAGCGATTCCTCGAACCAGCGGGCGGAGGCGCCCCCGGTAGGCGCGGAATGGAGTTCAACAGCCTCCACCTCATGCCCGGCATCCTGCAGCCCGCGGGCATACTCCCGGACACCCGCCGCGAAGTCGAGGGCTTCCCGCCGGCCCGCCGTGTCAGCGGAGGCCAGGCCGAACGCCGCGTTGGCGGCCAGCCGCTGCATGGTCCCGGGGATGGCGGTGACCACCGCGGACCAGGTCTCCGGCGCCCCGGCGGGCCAGCCGGTCCCGCCATGCGGACCATAGGGAAGCTCAAGTCCGCGGATCGGGGAAATGGCAGCGAGGCCCCGGTAGAACTGCTCCTGCAGTTCGACGGGCTGGGCGGGGTAGGCGCCGACAATCAAGGACAAGGAAGCTCCATTCGCGAAGGGTATGGCGTCAGGCCAAGCGTAAATGCAAGAAACATTAGTCCACTTGACGCTGGCTGTGATGGGACTTACAGTTTTCCATACGAGCTAGGACATCCTACATCCGATAAACATCTCCTGAACGGTGAGGCCAATGAACAACATCAAGAACCTGCCGCTGGTCAATGACGCCAGCCGCCGGAACTTCCTCAAACTCGGCGGGGCCATGGGCCTGGCCGCAGCCTTTGCCAGCTCCCTGGCCGCCTGCGGTGGACCGGCCGCCACCACCAGCAGCTCAACCACCAACACCTCGCCGATCAACAAGGACCTCACCATCGAGGCCGGCATCTCTTACGCCCTCTCCACCGGCTTCGATCCCATTTCCTCCTCCGGCGCCACCCCCATGGCCGCCAACCTGCACGTCTTCGAGGGCCTGGTTGAGCTCCACCCGGCAACCCGGGAGCCCTACAACGCCCTGGCTGCAACTGATCCCAAGATGGTCAACCCCACCACCTACCAGGTGGCCATCCGCGAAGGCGCCACGTTCCACGACGGCACCCCGGTCACCGCCGAGGACGTGGTCTTCTCCTTTACCCGGGTCATGGATCCCGCCAACAAGTCCCTGTTCTCGCAGTTCATCCCGTTCATCCAGGACGTCAAGGCCCTCGACGCCAAGACCGTGGAATTCACGCTGAAGTACGCCTTCCCCGGCTTCGGACCCCGGATCTCTGTGGTAAAGGTGGTGCCCAAGGCGCTCACCAACTTCCCGGCCGGCTCGGACCAGCTGAAATCCTTCGATGCCAAGCCCGTTGGAACCGGCCCGTACAAGCTGGTTTCCGCCGTCAAGGACGACAAGATCATCTTCGAGGCGAACCAGGCCTACAACGGCCCCATGCCGGCACTGGCCAAGGGCATGACCTGGCTGCTGCTCTCCGATGCCGCCGCCCGCGTGACCGCAATGCAGTCCGGCCGGGTCCAGGCCATCGAGGACGTCCCCTACCTGGACATGCAGGGGCTCAAGTCCGCAGCCACCGTTGAATCCGTACAGTCGTTCGGCCTGCTGTTCCTGATGTTCAACTGCTCCGCCGCGCCGTTCGACAACAAGCTGGTCCGCCAGGCCCTGCACTACGGCCTGGACAAGGACTCCATCATCAAGAAAGCCCTGTTCGGCAACGCCAAGCCGGCCAGCTCCTACTTCCAGGAGGGCCACCCGGACTACGTCAAGGCCAAGAACGTCTACAGCTACGATCCCAACAAGGCTGCAGACCTCCTCAAGCAGGCCGGCGTCTCCAGCCTGGAGTTCGAGCTCCTCACCACGGACACCGCGTGGGTCAAGGACGTTGCTCCCCTGATGCTGGAATCCTGGAACAAGATCCCCGGTGTCAAGGTGACCCTCAAGAACCTGCAGTCCGGCGCCTTGTATACGGACCGCGTCGGCAAAGGCGACTACAAGGTGGTTGCGGCGCCAGGCGATCCGTCCGTCTTCGGCAACGACGCAGACCTCTTGCTGAGCTGGTTCTACGCCGGTGACACCTGGATGAAGAACCGCGCCTACTGGGGCTCGACGCCTGAGCGTGCCCAGCTCGTGGACCTCATGACCAAGGCCGGCCAGTCGTCCAAGGATGACGCCAAGAAGCTCACCGGGCAGATCGTGGACCTGGTCTCCGAAGAGGTGCCCCTCTACCCGCTGTTCCACCGCCAGCTTCCCAGCGCCTGGGATGCAAAGAAGCTCAGCGGCTTCAAGCCCCTTCCCACCACCGGAGTTTCCTTCGTTGGTGTGGGCCGCACCGCCTAGCCACACCAACCGGAGACTACATTGACCACGATATTGCGCCTCCTGGGCCGGAGGCTGGCAGCCCTGCCGCTGATGGTCCTGGGCATCACCTTGCTCGTGTTCCTCGTCCTGCAGGCCGCTCCCGGCGACCAGGCGAGCAGCGCCCTGGGCGAAGGGGCCAGCGAGGAAGCGAAAGAGCAGTACCGGCAGGCGAACGGCCTGAACGATCCGCTGCTGCTGCAGTACTTCCGCTTCCTTGGAAAACTCCTCCAGCTCGACCTCGGAGTCACCACTCCGCCGGCGAAATCCGTGGCAAGCATGATCGGCTCAGCCTTCCCCCTGACGCTGCAGCTGACGCTCCTGGGCGTCATCATCGCGGTCGTGGTCTCGCTGGTCTTCGGCATCATCGGCGCCTTGTACCGGGACAAATGGCAGGACCAGCTGGTGCGGGTCTTCTCCATCGCCGCGGTGGCAACGCCGTCGTTCTGGCTGGGCATCCTGCTGATCCAGTGGTTCGCCCTTGGTCCGGCACCGCTGTTCCCGTCCGGCGGCATTGCCACCCCGGAATCCGGGTTCGGCGGCTGGCTCAACTCGATGGCGCTGCCCGCCCTGGCACTGGGCATCCCGGTCTCGGCTTCCCTCATCAGGGTGGTCCGCACCTCCATGGTGGAGGAGCTGGACCGGGACTATGTCCGCACCGCCATCGGCAACGGCGTCCCGTACCGGGAAGTGGTCTCCAGGAACGTGCTCCGCAACGCCCTGGTCACTCCGGTCACCGTGCTGGGACTGCGGATCGGCTACCTGCTGGGCGGCGCCGTCGTCATTGAAATGATCTTTGCGCTGCCCGGCATGGGCCAGCTGATCCTCAACGGCATCACCAACCTTGACGTGAACCTGGTGCAGGGCGTGGTCCTGACCATTTCCGTGACTTTCGTCCTGGTGAACATTGCCGTGGACCTCCTCTACCTGCTCATCAACCCCCGAATCAGGACCGTGTGACCCATGCGCAGCAAACTCGCTGAACGTCTGAGCGCCCCCGGACTTCGCTTCAAGGCCCTGCCCTGGGGCTCCCGCCTGGCCCTCTCCTTCCTGGTGGTGATCGCCCTCGCGGCCGTCTTCGCCCCGGTCCTGGCACCGCACGACCCGCTGGAGACCTTCCTGCCGGCCACGCCTCCCGGCGCCGAGCACTTCTTCGGCACCGACCGGCTGGGCCGCGACATCTTCTCCCGCCTGCTCTACGGTTCCCAGTCCTCGCTGATGATCGGCCTGGGCGCCGTGGCACTGGCGGTCCTCGCCGGCGCGTTCCTCGGCTCGCTCGCCGCGACATCCAGCAAGGCCGTGAACGAACTGCTCATGCGCCTCATGGACATCCTCATGGCGTTCCCGGGCATCGCCCTGGCGGCGGTCCTGCTGGCGGCATTCGGCAACTCGGTGCCCACCATCATCGTGGCCATCGCCATCATCTACACCCCGCAGCTGGCCCGGGTGGTCCGCGCCAACGTGCTCGCCCAGTACGGCGAGGACTACGTCCGGGCGGAACGGGTCATCGGCGCCGGCCGCTTCTACATCCTGGCCAAGCACATCGTGCGCAACACCGCGGCCCCCGTCCTGGTGTTCGCCACGGTGATGGTGGCCGACGCGATCATCCTCGAAGCCTCGCTGTCCTTCCTGGGCGCCGGCGTGCAGGATCCGGCCCCGTCGTGGGGCAATGTGATCTCCTACGGCCGCAACCTGGTCCTCTCCGGCGGGTGGTGGGCCACCACTTTCGCTGGCCTCACCATCCTGCTGACCGTGCTGGCGCTGAACATCCTGGCCGAAGGACTCACCGATGCCATGGTGAACCCGCGGCTCCGCAAGGCACCTGCGGTGAAGGACGACGACGGCGCCGCGGCATCGGTGGCCGGCGCGGCTGTCGCCGCGGTGGACACCGAGGTAGCCACCTCGGTTGCGCAACCCTCAGTCGTGGAGGAACACGAGCTCGACGGCGTCCGCGAGGCAACAACTGCGAATGCCGGCGAGCGCGAGCTGGCCCATTCCGCCCTGCTGACCGACCGCCGCGCGGCGGCCGCCACCCCGCACGCCCTGCTGGACCGCGAGCTGGAACTCCTCGCCGCCGTCGAGGCCACCCGCACCGACCGGCTGCCCCAGGTTCCCGCCAACACCCGCACCGTCCTGGAAGTCAGGAACCTGTCCATCCGGTTCCCCGGCCGCTTCGGTGACACAGCCATCGTGGACAACGTCTCCTTCACCGTCCGCGAAGGCGAAACCATGGGCCTGGTGGGTGAATCCGGCTGCGGCAAGTCCATCACGTCGCTGGCCATCATGGGCCTGCTGCCCAAGACAGCGAAGATCACCGGTTCCATCACCTTCGACGGCAAGGAACTGCTGGATCCAAAAACCGGGCACAGCAACGTCAAGGCCTACCAGGGGCTTCGCGGCGAACAGATCGCCATGGTCTACCAGGACGCGCTCAGCTCGCTGAACCCGTCCATGAAGATCAAGGACCAGATGACGCAGCTGACCCGCCGCGGCGGCCGGAAGACACCGGCCGAACTGCTGGAGATGGTCAAACTGGACCCCGTCCGCACCCTGGCCAGCTACCCCCACGAGCTCTCGGGCGGCCAGCGCCAGCGCGTCCTGATCGCCATGGCGCTCTCCCGCTCGCCCAAGATCGTGGTGGCAGACGAACCAACCACCGCGCTGGACGTTACGGTCCAGAAGCAGGTGGTGGACCTGCTCAACGAACTGCGGGAGCAGCTGGGCTTCGCCATGGTGTTCGTCAGCCACGACCTGGCGCTGGTGGCCTCGCTGGCCCACCGGATCACGGTGATGTACGCCGGCCAGGTGGTTGAATCCGCCCGCGCCTCCGAACTGCTGCGGAACCCGAAACACGAATACACCCGCGGCCTGCTGGGTGCCGTGCTCTCCATCGAAGCGGACGCTGCCCGCCTCCACCAGATCCCCGGCACCGTGCCTTCGCCCCAGGATTTCGCCAGCGGCGACCGCTTCGCACCCCGGTCGCTGCGCAGCGATGCCGACCCCAACCAGGCACTGGTCCTCACCGCCGTGGGCGGGGACTCGGACCATTACTGGGCCAGCCACCTTAAGGAGGACGCCAAGTGAGCGTATCCACCGGCAAACCGGTCATCGAACTCAAGGACGTAAAGGTCCATCACCGCGCACGCACCGGGGGGCTCTTCCGGCCCAACATCGTCAAGGCCGTCAACGGGGTTGACTTCACCATCAGCCGCGGCGAAACGGTGGGCATCGTTGGCGAATCCGGGTGCGGCAAGTCCACCCTGGCCTCGGTCCTGGTGGGGCTGCAGGCGCCCACATCCGGCGAGGTGCTGTTCCACGGCAAACCGGCCATCAAACGCAACGCCGCCATGCGAAAGGAGTTTGGCCGCGCCGTCTCCGTCGTCTTCCAGGACCCCGCCACGGCACTGAACCCGCGCATGACCATCCAGGACATCCTGACCGACCCGCTCCAGGTCCACGGCATCGGCAACGCCGCGTCCCGGGCCGCCAAAGTCAAGGAACTCCTGGCGCTGGTAGGGCTGCCAGCCTCCGCGGCGGAAGTAACGCCGTCGCAGGTTTCCGGCGGGCAACGCCAGCGTGTTGCCATCGCCAGGGCCTTGGCCCTGGACCCGGACATCATCGTTGCCGACGAACCCACCTCGGCGCTGGACGTGTCCGTCCGCGCCCAGGTGCTGAACCTGCTCTCGGACCTGAAGACCCAACTGAACCTGGGCATGGTGTTCATCTCCCACGACATCCAGACCGTCCGCTACGTTTCCGACCGCATCTGCGTCATGTACTTCGGCGAAATCGTGGAGGAAGGACCGGCGGCCCAGGTGTTCGACACCCCCCGGAACGACTACACCCGCAAACTCCTCGGTGCCGCGCCCAGTTTGCTGCACACCTGAAATTTTCAACCCCACCTCTTACAACCACGCATTGGAGTTTTCCGTGTCTTCCCAGTTCTCGGGCGTCATTCCCCCTGTCGTCACCCCCCGCCACGCAGACGGCAGCATCGACACCGCCTCGCTGCAGAACCTCACCAAGCACCTGCTCGACGGCGGCGTGTCCGGGCTCTTCGTCCTGGGCTCCTCAGCGGAGGTGCCTTACATGACCAACGCCGAACGCGCACAGGTGGTCAGCACCATCGCCGAGGCGAATTCTGCTGCTGGCGCAGCCCGCGTGCCGCTGATCGTGGGCGCCAACGAACAGACCACCAACCGCGTCATCGAGGAAGCCAAGCGGGTGGTGGACCTTGGCGCGGATGCCATCGTGGTCACCTCCATGTACTACGCGATCGGCAACGCCGAGGAAACCGAAACGCATTTCCGGAGCATCCATGCAGCCGTTGACGCCCCGGTCTTCGCCTACGACGTCCCTGTGCGCACCCATTTCAAGCTCCCCACCGACCTGCTGGTCCGGCTGGGCCGCGACGGCGTCATCGCCGGCGTCAAGGACTCCTCCGGGGACGACGTCGCCTTCCGCCAGCTCCTGCTCGCCGCCCGTGGCATCGAAAACTTCGACATCTTCACCGGACACGAAGTGGTGGTGGACGGTGCCCTGCTCGGCGGCGCACAAGGCGTGGTTCCGGGCCTGGGCAACGTGGATCCCCGCGGCTACCGCAACCTGGTGGACGCTGCAGCTTCCGGCGACTGGGCGAAAGCCGCCGCCGAACAAGACCGCCTGGCCGACCTCTTCGAGATCGTCTACACCCCCAACGGACGAGTCTCCGGAGGGGCGGCCGGGTTGGGTGCCTTCAAGACGGCGCTGCAGCTCATGGGCGTCATCGAATCCAACACCATGAGCGCACCCATGCAGGCGTTGAACGAAGAAGAGACCACCGCGATCAAGGTCATCCTCGAACGCAACGGCCTGGTGTAAAACGCTGGTGATGTACGCCGTTGGTGTTGATCTTGGCGGTACCAAGACTGCAGCGGGAGTGGTCTCTGCCGCGGGGGAGGTCCTGTTTTCGGAGACCATCCCCACGCTGAACCGTGACGGCGGGTCCGCCATCCTCGATGCCACTGCTGCGCTGGTTACCGCGTTGATTGGCCGGGCCCGCAAAGAGGGCCTGGCCGTGTCGGGGGTTGGAATCGGCTCCGCCGGTGTGATCGATTCCGCCCGCGGCGTGGTGGTCTCGGCCACGGATGCCATCCGGGGCTGGGCCGGGACGGCACTGACCGCAGGCCTGGCCGCCCGGCTGGACCTGCCGGCGTCGTCCGTCCGGGCAGTGAACGATGTCCACGCCCACGCCCTGGGTGAGGCCTGGACCGGAGCGGCCGCAGGGACTGCAAGTTCGTTGCTGGTGGCGTTCGGCACGGGCGTGGGCGGCAGTTTCGTGGTGGACGGCCGGCCCGTCCTGGGACACCGGCATGCCGGCGGCCATGTGGGCCATTTCGCCTCACCGCACGCCTTTCACGGGGGCGTTGCGCTGGCGTGCGTCTGCGGCGGGTCAGGGCACGTCGAAGCGATCGCCTCCGGCCCGGCCGTCCTGGAGGCCTACCTCCGGCTGGGTGGCACCGCCCCTGCCCGCGACGCCCGCGGCGTCTTCGCCCTGGCCGGCGCCGGCGACTCCACTGCCGCCAAGGCCATCCACGCCTCCGCTGCGGCCGCCGGCCAGGCGGTGGGCGGCCTGGCCAACATCCTCGATCCCGAAATCGTTGTGGTCTCCGGCGGCCTGGCCGATGCCGGGGAGCGGTGGTGGGAGCCCATGCGGGTAGCGCTCCGGGCCGAACTCCTGCCGGCGCTGGGAGACCTGCCGGTGGTACCCGCGGCCCTGGGCAATGCCGCTGCCCTTGTGGGCGCTGCCCGCCTGGTTCTTCTGCCCCTCCACACCAGCCAAGGAAGCACTCCATGATCCTGTCCCCCGAAGCCCTGGAATCCCTGCGGGGCCGGCTCATCGTGTCCTGCCAGGCCTACCCCGGCGAACCCATGCGGGATCCCCGCACCACCGCCCAGGTGGCTGCCTCCGCCGTGATCGGCGGCGCCGCGGCGGTCCGCGTGCAAGGCCTGGCAGATATCCAGTACACGCGCGCCGCCGTCGAGGTTCCGGTCATTGGGCTCTGGAAAGACGGGCATGACGGGGTCTTCATCACACCCACGTTCAGGCACGCCCTGGCCGTGGCCAACGCCGGCGCCCACGTGGTGGCGGTGGACGGGACCCGCCGTGACCGGCCGGACGGGCTGACCCTGGCGCAGACTGTCGCCGGGATCCACCAGGAATCCCACGCCCTGGTCATGGCGGACTGTGGTTCGCTCCAGGATGCCGCCGCCGCCGCCGAGGCCGGTGCGGACCTCATCGGCACCACCTTGGCCGGTTACACCGGCGAGCGCCCCAAGACCGCCGGCCCGGACCTGGAGTTGCTGGCGGATATCGCAGCGGCCGGTTTCGGTGTCCCGCTGATCGCCGAGGGCCGTGTCCATTCGCCGGCGCAAGCCCGGCAGGCCCTCGACGCCGGCGCCTTCGCGGTGGTTGTGGGCACGGCCATAACGCACCCCGCCACCCTCACCGGCTGGTTCGTGGACGCCTTGGCCTAACCGCGGCTAACCGGTCTTTTGCAACGTTGCGTTGCGGGTCAGCAGTTCGGGAGCTTGGGGCTGCCGCGGTTCAGTGAAGGGCATGACCAGCAGGTTGCGGTGCAGGGTGACCCAGCCGTCCCGTTCCATCGGGCCGTGATCAAACTGGTCGGGGACAAAGAGAATGTCCCTGCCGTCGGGGTCCTGCACTTCCGCCAGGATGTCCCGGCCGTCGGGGATGTAGTCGCAGGCCTCCCAGTAGGACACCTGGTCCAGGTCATACTTCCCCACCAGGCATGCGACGCCTGACGTCCTGGCCGGCGCGGCGTAGTAGGTCATGGACTCATAGGAGGCGAGCTTCCGGGATTCACGGATGACCGCTTCGCCGTCCTCGTCCTGGATGGCCGGGATGGCGTCGCTCTTGGTCAGCTGCCGTTCCAGCACTGCCATGGTCCCGGGCGTTGCCATCAGGAAGTGCGTGTAAATAAGCCAAAGACCCGCGCAGGTACCCACGCCCACCACGGCGGAGAGGGTGATGATGAGTTTCCAGAACAACGTCAACGGTTGCGCCTGCCGTTTGGCGTTCATGGATGCCCGCTGCCGAGGTCTCCGTGCGCCGGACGCACGGCTGTGACGGACTCGGTGATATTCAAGCGCTGCCCCCTCAGGCTGTTGATCTTCCTGCACGCTACACCGTGCAGGCGGGCGCCCTTTTGCTTTGCCTTCGTGTCGCAGCCTTCGCCGTCGTGCCGCAGCAACGGGCCGACGGGCAGGATCCTGTGGTGGCGGCCGGGCGGCCGGGACACGGAGGGACGGTCCTAGACGCCAACAGCCTCCCGGGGAACGCGCACGGGAACCTGGCCGCTGCCGGGAGCCAGCAGTGCCGCCGCGGCTTCGTCTGCCACCACCGTCACGTGCTGGTGGAGTTGCAGCGCGGATGCGGGGCAGTCCTCCGAGACCTCGCCGTGCAGGGCGCGGGCGAGGATGCCGGCTTTGTCAGTTCCGGCCACCACCAGGAGCAAGTGCCGGGCCTCGAGGATGGTTCCGAGTCCCTGCGTGATGCACCGGCGCGGCACGTCGGATTCGGACGTGAAGTACCGGGCGTTGGCGGCGCGCGTGCGTTCGGCCAGGACTTCCACCCGGGTGCGGGAGGAGAAAGCGGATCCTGGTTCGTTGAAGGCAAGATGCCCATTGTGCCCGATGCCCAGGAGTTGCACGTCCACCCCGCCGGCAGCACGAATGGCAGCGTCGTAGTCCTCGGCTGCCTGCCCGGGGTCCGCCGCGTTGCCGGCGGGTACCCGAACGAGCGCCGGGTCCATTCCCAGCCGTTCGGTCACCTCCCGCCGCACCACCTCGCCATAGCTCTGCGGGTGTCCGGCAGGCAGCCCGACGTACTCGTCCAGGGCGAATGCGCGGACCCCGGACATGTCCAGCCGGTGCCCCGCAAGGGCTGCGTAGGCAGGAAGCGGAGAGCCTCCGGTCGCCACGCCCAGCACGGCGGCTGGCTTGGAGCGGACGACGGCGGCAAGAATCCCGGCGGCGACCACACCGGTGGCGGCGGCATCGGGAACGACAAAGATTTCCAAGGCTGGGCTTTCTCGTAAGGAAGGACTTAAGCAGGGCATGCGGCAGCCGGGCCGGCCGGCGTAGGGCCGCCTGCCGCGGAAGCGTGGTGGATCCGGGTTTGCGCCGCTAGGCGGACGCGACGTCCTTGAGTTTTTGGCGGATGCCGTCGAAGTGGCGCTGCAGGCGTTCGGCCGCGAGCGCCTTGTCCCGGTTGGCCACGGCCTCGTAGATGTGCCAGTGGATCCGGGCCTGTTCCTCCAGGTTGACCGGCCCCGATCCCAGGGCCTCATGGATCTGCCGGTAGACCTGCCAAAACACATCCATGAGATTGATCAGGAGTTCGTTGTTCAGGGGGGCATAGAGCTTCCGGTGGAATTCCGCGTCGTGCTCGGCCAGCGGCTCACCTTGGGCTGCGGCGGCCTGCATGGCCTCCATCGAGGACTTCAGGTCCGCGAGGTGTTCCTCCGTCAGCAGGTCGATGGCTGAACCAATCAGCCCTGACTCGAGGGCCTGGCGCACGTCGATGAGCTCCATGGCTTCTTCGCCTTTGTGCCGAAGGGACAGCCGGCCGCGGAACGTCAGTCCGGAAACCAGGGCGCTGAAGTTGTTGGGTGCCACGAACATGCCAAAGCCATGGCGGATTTCGATGACGCCGAGGGCTTGGAGGACCTTGAGGGATTCCCGGACGGTGTTCCGCCCGACGCCGAGCTCTGCGGACAGCTCGCTCTCGGTGGGCAGCGCATCGCCAACGTCCAGGCCACGTTCCAGGATGAGCTCCATGATTCGGGTCTGGAGGGCATGGGACCGGATTTGTGCACTGAACCTTGCGGGCGGTACCGCTGCGGATGCTACTGTCACGTCATCTCCTTTGACCGCACCGGGCGGCGGCCTCTCGTCTTCCATTAGTGTACAGGAGATGGGACGTCCTTCGTCTTATTTCGTTCATGCTTCCGGGAGCACGCACCACAGACCACCTTCGCCTCATGGTGCCCTGCGCAGAATTGATCCGATCTTGAGGCAAATCTTGCACCCCCTAGACATTTGAGGTCCACGCTGGAGGTATCAGACAAAACCAGCTTGGGGAGCAGGAAGTCATGGGAACCAAGACAGCATTGGACAACGAAGTCACCACGGTCGGAGGCGTGCTGACCGACCTCCAGCCGCTGGATTTCCACACTTTGGGGCTGGCCGGGTGCATCGACCGGCTCACGGCACCGCTTCGCCAGCACGGAATTACGGTCCACTGGGATACTCCGCACTGGGGCATCGAGATCCCGGCGGACTGTGCCTCCCTGCTGTACCAGTCGGCCCGGGAAGCCCTCAGCAACGCCTTTAAGTTCTCCGGCGCATCCACAGTGACCGTCCAGCTGCTGGCCGTTGACCACGGGATCCGCCTGGTGGTGGCCGACGACGGTGCGGGCTTTGACCGGGACGCCGCCACGTGCGGGCGGCACCACGGGTACGGGCTGCGGCTGATGGCGGTGGCCGTCCAGGAAGCCGGCGGCACAGTGGAGATCACATCCACACCGGGCAGCGGCACCAGCGTGACGGTAACCCTGCCGCTGGACTAACAAGCTCGGATGGCCGCTGTCGCTGGGACGGCGGCCATCCGTATTCACGCCCGCGGCAGGACGCCAGCGTGAAAGCTTGGCATTGTCCGGTTCAAGCGTCGATGCGTCCGGGCGCATGGGCCGCCAGGACCCTGGCCACGAAGACCGAACACTCATCAGATGTGACCGTCACCAGCCGGGCAGGTAGTCCGGAAGGCAGAAACCCCTTGCGCCCGGCATTGCCGTCTATTACGTTGTAGTCATAATCGAGAAAGCGCTTTCCTGCATTCTGGCGGGACCCCTGAGCGCGGCAATCACCAGTGGAATCGGATGACATGACGGACAGCACCCTCATCAGGTGGATCGATGGACAGGCCCCGGCAGAAATCAGCGGCGGTACAACGTGGGGCATGCCGTTCGCCCGCGGCTCAGTGCCCGGCGCTGATGCACTTTCGGTGGCGGACGCCGCCGGCACTCCCCTCCCCAGCCAGGCGTGGCCGCTGGCCACGTGGCCGGACGGCTCCCTGAAATGGGCGGGAATCGCCCTCCCGGCGACGGACACCCCGTCGGAAACCTACCGGGTGCGGACCGGCGCCGGTACGCCCGCAGCAGCAGGCCGGCAGGCGCCGGAAGGTACGGCCGTCACGGTCACCGAGGATGCCGGCGCGCTGACAGTTGATACCGGCGTCTTGCAGATGGTGATCAACCGCAGCGGATCCACCCTGTTCAGCAGCCTGTCCAGGGACGGCAGACCCGTTGCCCGCGACGCACGGCTGGTCAGCCTGCTGCAGGACGGCGTTCCCGAAGGGGCCGGAACCGCGGGCCGGAAGGCCTTCACCGGCGAGGTGACCGCCGTCGTCCTGGAACAAGCCGGGCCCGTGCGCGCGGTGGTGCGGCTGGAAGGGCGCCACCACCCCGACCTGGCGGACATCGCGCATCGCGACTGGCTGCCGTTTGTGGTGCGCTTCTACTTCCACGCCAACGCCCGCAGCGTGCGCATGGTGCACTCCTTCATCTGGGACGGGGACCCGGAGCGGGACTTCCTGGCCGGCCTCGGCGTCCGGTTCAGCGTGCCGCTGGAGGCTGAACTGCATGACCGGCACGTCCGGATCGCCGGGGCCGACGGCGGGTTCCTCACCGAGGCCGTGCGCGGCCTGACCGGGCTGCGCCGGGACCCCGGCGCGGACGTACGGGAGGCGCAAATCGCCGGCCGCGCCACTCCCCCCGCGGAGGCATGGAACCCCGAGGTCTCAGGCCGGCTGCACCTCATCCCCAGCTGGGGCGACTACACCCTTACCCAGCTCAACGCGGACGGATTCGAACTGCGCAAGCGGACCACCGGCGGCCATGGCTGGGTGGGAATCTCCGGCGGCACCCGCTCGGCAGGCTTCTGCTCCCTGAGCGACACCCGCGGAGGCCTGGGCGTGGGAATCAAGGATTTCTGGCAGTCCCACCCGGGCCAGCTGGACATCCGCGGCGCTGCTACCGGCGAGGCAACCCTGACGGCATGGCTGTTCTCCCCGGAAGCCCAGCCCATGGACCTGCGGTTCTACCACGACGGCCTGGGCCAGGACACGTTCGAGGAGCAGCTCGAGGGGCTCGAGATCACCTACGAGGACTACGAACCCGGATTCGGCAATCCCACCGGCATTGCCCGCACCCACGAGGTGACCCTGTTCGCCTATGACGCCACCCCGTCCACCGTGGGCCTCGCCGCCGACGCCGCCGCCGCGTCCACCCCGGCGCTGCTGCAGGCCACGCCGGAACACCTGCACTCCGTGGGCGTCTTCGGTGACTGGGACCCGGTGGACCGCAGCACTCCCGCACGCGCCCGGCTGGAAGACCAGCTGGACTTCCTCTTCGACTTCTACGCCGGCCAGGTGGAGCAGCGCCGCTGGTACGGCTTCTGGAACTTCGGCGACGTGATGCACACGTATGACTTCGACCGGCACGTGTGGCGCTACGACGTGGGCGGATACGCCTGGGACAACTCCGAGCTCTCCCCCGACCTGTGGTTGTGGTACTCCTACCTCCGCTCGGGCCGGGCAGACATCTTCCGCTTCGCCGAGGCAATGACCCGGCATACCGGCGAGGTGGACGTGTACCACCTGGGGCCATGGAAGGGCCTGGGTTCCCGGCACAACGTCCAGCACTGGGGCTGCAGCGCCAAGCAGTTGCGGATCAGCACCCCCGCCTACCGCCGCTTCTACTACTACCTCACGGCCGACGAGCGCACCGGAGACCTGCTGAGCGAACTGGTGGACAGCGACCGGAACTTCCTGGGCCTGGATCCGGTCCGCAAGGTGCGCCCGGATGCTGCCACCTACCGGCCCAACCGGGGCGCCCTGGGCGTCGGGCTGGGGACAGACTGGGGATCCCTGGCCGCTACCTGGCTCACCGACTGGGAACGCACCGGTAACCCATGGTCCCGGGACCGGCTGCTGGGCACCATGGCGGACATCGGTGCGCTGAAGTACGGCTTCCTCACCGGCGAAGCCTTGTACGACCTGGACAAAGGCCGGTTCGACACTGGCCGCGAACAGATCCAGGTCTCACACCTCAGCGCCGTCTTCGGGCTGGTGGAGATCTGCAGCGAACTGGTGGACCTGGTGCCGGATGCGGACTTCGAACGGGCCTGGCTGCAGTACTGCCGCCTGTTCCTGGCCACCAAGGAGGAGCAAGTGGAAGCGGTCGGCCAGCCCTTGGAGGGCGTCTACCTGACGCAGGCGCACAGCCGGCTGACGGCGTACGCGGCGGCAAGGTTGCAGGATCGTGACCTCGCAGCCCGGGCCTGGGACAAGTTCACCGAGGGTGGCGAGCACCTGAACCACGGGTCCGCCTTCACGCTGCGCCGGATCGAGCCACCCCACGTACTGCTGCCCGTGGACGAGGCACCCACCGTCTCCACCAATGACACGGCGCAGTTCGGGCTGGCGGTGATCCAGAACCTGGCACTGGTGGGCAAGTACCTGGACTGACAAGTCCACCGCCGCGGACAAACGGGCGACGACGGCACCTGGCCAGGTGCCGTCGTCGCCCGTTTCCGTTCGCAGGAGCGTCAGGCGCGTCCGCCGACGACGGTGCCATCCTGGACTACGTATTCCAGGTGGTCGGCGATGTCCGCCAGCACGGCAATGTCCTCCACCGGGTCCGCCGAGAGCACCAGCACATCAGCGTCCGCTCCGGGGGCGATGACTCCCAGTTCACCCGGGCGGCCCAGCAGTTCGGCGGCGGTGGTGGTCGCGGACCGGATGGCGTCGATGGCCGGCTGGACCTTGCCCAGCAGCCGGAACTGCTCGTTCTGGTGCCGGTGCATCCCGCCCAGCAGGTCCGAGCCGTACACCATCTTCACGCCGGCCTCGTGCGCCCGGGCGATCGCTTCCAGGCCGCTGCTGAGGACTGAATCCACCTTTGCCCACATCTCCTCGGTCAAGCCAAACTCCTTGCCTTCTTCCTTCAGCGCCCAGTAAGTCACCAGGGTGGGCACCAGGAAGGCATCCCTCTCCAGGAAGAGCCGCAGGCTCTCGTCGTCAAGGAGGTTGCCGTGTTCAATGGACCTGACCCCAGATTCGAGGGCGCGGTTGATGGCCCGGGCCGTGTAGGCGTGGGCTGCCACGTAGCGGTTGGCCGCTTCCGCTTCTTCGACGGCGGCCCGCATCTCCTCGAGCGAGTACTGGGTGGAGTCGATGCGGTCCGTCGGGGAAGACACCCCTCCGGACGCCATGATCTTGATGTGGTGGGCCCCCTTGCGGAGCTCGTCGCGGGCGGCGGCGCGCACGGCGTCCACGCCGTCCGCCACCCGCCCGATGCCACAGCATCCCCGGCCGTTGGGTTCGTGGTCCTCGCCGGGAAGGCGCATGTCGCCGTGGCCACCGGTCTGGCTGAGGGCGCGGCCGCAAAAGTGCAGCTTCGGCCCCTCCAGGAGCCCCTCGGCCTGGGCTTTCGCCAGGCCAAAGTCGGCGCCTGAGAGGTCGCGCACGGTGGTGAAGCCCCGGCTCAGCATGCCCTGCATGATCCTCGCAGTCTGGGCGTACACGTACGAGGCGGGCGTCCAGGTCAAGGACCGGAAGTCCGCGCTGGAAGCCACCACGTGGACGTGGGCGTCAATGAGGCCGGGAATGACGTATTTGCCCGTGCCATCGATGACCCGCGCATTATCCGGCGCTTCCGCACCAGGCCCAACGCTGCGGATTTTTCCGTCGGAGGTCACGACGTCGGCCAAGGAGAAGGTGCCGGCATGGATATCCAGGACGTGGGCGTTCCTGATGACGAGTGGTTCGGTGGAGGAGGTCACGGGAGGACTGCATCCTTTCCTGTCGTAATGGTTTGGTCTGAATCGATGAAGGCTGCGGCAAGCCTTTCGGAGGCAGCGGACACTGCCGCGGACGCCGCGTCCAGGCTGTGGCCGGTGTACTGCCCCTCGGCGTCGAGCAATGCCAAGACGCCCACCACCTCGCCGTGGCTTGTCACCGGGATGTTGATCACTGCGCCGCAGCCCAGGGACTGGATCAAGGCGACGTCCGTGAACACCTCCGCGAGGGCGGCGGCATCGGGAGCGAGGAACGGCTGCTGGTTGGCTATGACAGTGTCAAGCCAGCCTTCGGAGATTTCCACCGACTTTTCGGCACCCAGCGGGTAGTCCACCGGGTGGCTGGTGGAGACCCTTCGGAGCACGGAGGGCCCCGGCAGCCAGCGCAGCGCGGTGAACAGGATGACGCCCGGTTCGCGGCGGAGGTGCTCGTAGATTTCCTGGAAGGCGGGGTTGGGATCCTGCGTCATTTGCCGCCTCCCAACACGGCTGCCTGCTCGGGTTCGGTGCGGGCATTGATGTCTTCCAGCGATTTGCCCGCCGTGGACGTTCCGAAGATGACGACTCCGAGAACGCCCACGGCCAAGACCACTGTGGTCATGGTGAACACGCCGCCGAAGCCGAGCGTTGCGGCGAACACACCGATGATGGACGGCGCCAGGATGCTGCCCACGCGCCCTACCGCGCTGGCCAGTCCGACGCCGGTGGCGCGCATCCAGGTGGGGAAGAGTTCCGGGGTGTAGGCGTAAACCCCGGCGTAGGTGCCGTTGAGGAAGAAGGACAGCGTTGCCGCGGCCACCAGGATCATCCCGGAATCGTTGGACTGGCTCAGCCAGAACGCACTGAGGGCCGAGCCCGCCAGGTACAGGGCGATGGTGTTCTTGCGGTCGATCCGGTCGCACAGCCAGGCCGCGGAGAAGTAGCCGGGGATCTGCGCAAGGTAAATGATGATGGAGTATTCGAAACTCTTGGTGACGGTAATTCCGCGCCCCACCAACAAGGTGGGGATCCAGGAAAAGAATCCGTAGTAGGAGAAGGTGATCACGAACCAGATCAGCCAGATCACGGCGGTCCTCCGACGCAGGGCGGGAGACCACATGACCTTCAGGGCGTTCCAGATGCTGATCTTCTGCCCGTGTTTGGTGATGTCTTCCCCACCGGCTTCCACCACCGGAAGCTCCTTGCCGGTGGCGAGGAGCACCTTCTGCTCGAACCCTTCCACCACCCGTTCAGCCTCCGCCGCACGGCCCTGGCTCATGAGGAAGCGGGGTGATTCGGGAAGGCTGCGGCGCCACCAAAGAAGCAGGAGGATGGGGACGGCGGTAATGACCTGGGCCCACCGCCAGCCGTCGTCACCCAGGGGAACCACAAACCGGCCGATGAGTGCCGCGGCCACGAAGCCGAACGAAAAGAACCCGGCCAGGGTCCCGATGAACCAGCCGCGCCGCTTGGGCGGAATGAACTCCGAAAGGAACGGGGCGATGATGACGCTCTCCGCGCCGGCCCCGAGTCCCGCCAGGACCCGGGCAACAAGGAAGACTTCGAAGTTCGGGGCGACGGCGGCCACCACGGACATGGCGCAGTAAAAGGCAAGCGCCCACAGCATGACCTTCTTCCGGCCGAACCGGTCACCCAGCCAGCCGGACAGGATGGCACCGAAGAAGAAGCCCAGCGGCGCCGCCGAGCCGACCAGGCCCAGGCTTGCGGTGCTCAGGCCCCAGATCTCCTGGATGCGCGGCAGCAGGAAGGCCACCACGGCGCCATCCATGCCGTCAAAGGAGTAACCGAGCCCTCCGATGAGGAGGAGCTTGTAGTGTGGACGACTGAGTGGGAGCCGGTCCAGGCGTGCTGTGAGAGACATTGGGAATCCTGCCGAAGTGGGCCAAGTTGTACAGTTTTTAGGATTTGCACAGATCTGTGCATGTAGATTGAAGTTACGTGCATCACTTGCGGAGGTCAATAGGTGAAACAAGAAGTTAACAGCGCCACCTTGACCGAATGGCTCGATGGCCAGGCCCAGGGGCGGAAGCTTGCGGCCCGCCAGCTGCAGGTCTTGGGCGTCCTTCGCTCCCAGCCGCGGCTGGCTTCCTACGGCTCCGTCAGCGACATAGCCGCCGCAGCGTCGTCGAATGCCTCAACCGTGACCCGGACCGCCCAGACACTTGGGTTCAAGGGCTGGGCGGAGTTCCAGTTCGAACTCCGCTCCCGCTTCCTGGCCTCCTTGAGTGCCGTGGAGATCGCCGCACAACACAACGGCCATGTGAGCAGCCCGGCGCAGGCATCCCTGACCACAGACCGGTCCAACCTGGCCCACTTGGAGCGGACCGTGGACCCTGCCGTGATCCATGCCGTTGCGGAGGCCATGGCAGGTGCGCGGCAGACCCTCATCGTCGCCGCCGGCAGCTATGCCATTCCGGGCAAGGCGCTGGAGCACAACGGCATCATCGCCGGCTATGACGTCCGGCTGCTGGATGCCGATGTGGCAGCGTTGACCAATGCGGTCGCGCGCCTGACCCCGGACGACCTGGTCATTGCCATCAGCCTCTGGCGGGTCTATGACAGCACAGTCCGCGCCGTGGACATCGCCCATCAGCTCGGGGCCCGGATCGTCAGCATCACCGACACCGCAAGTTCGCCGGTGGCAGCGCACGCCGTTCATAAGATCGTGGTCCCCGCCGAAAGCGCGGGCTTCTTCCCCTCCCTCACGGGAGCCGTTGCCGCAGTGCAGGCGGTGGCCGTCGAGCTGGCCTCCCTGGACCGTGAACGGTCCACCCGGAGCATTGCGGCCTCGGAGCGGACCTGGGACCAGATGCGGATCATGCATCCGCGGCCGAGCACATAAAAAGACGGCCGCCCCGCCCCCGGATGGGGCGGAGCGGCCGCGCTTTCTTCTCCGTGCTACTTGGCCTTGCCGGCGTAGTAGACCGCCGGCAAGGCCGGGGCCTGCATGCCCTCACCGAGGAAGAAGCTCGGGTGCGGGGGCTGGTTGTAGCCCACGGTCTCGCGCGCTACGCCGGTCCGGTACATGGGATCGTGCATCAGGGTGCGGAGCCGGACGTCGGTGTGTGAGGTGCTGGTATAAATCCGCAACTCTGTGCTGTCAGCCGACGGGTACACGAGCTCTTCGCGCCAATCGCCCAGGAGGTCCGCCTGCAGCGACGGGTTGCCCTTGGTGTAGTTGTTGGTGCGGGCGCCGGTGGCGGTCAACAGCCGGTCGCTGGACTCCGTTTCCCAATTCCACTTGGAAATGGTGGGCACGCCATAGCCGGCCACGGCGTCGAAATCGTGGTCCACGATCTCCCGCAGCAGGTCGCCGTCCCACCAGGCCATGAAGTTGGCGGCGGGAATCTTGTCGGAAATCCGCTCACCCTTGGCGGACATCAGGTAGCCGACGGTGGAGTTCCACGCGGCGTCGCCACCCACCGCCCAGCTCTCCGAACCCGGGAAACGGGGGTCGATGTCGCCGGTGGCGCCGCGGCCGGTGTCCTTGAAGGCCGGGATGCTCCACAGGACCTCACCGGTGGCGGCGTCACGGAAGGTGGCACCGCGGTTTCCACTCGACCGCATGTCCTCGTGCACCGCGAACGTTTCCAGGCCGGGCCGGGAGGGATCGAGGTCGCCGGTATGGATGGCGTCGCCGTGGCCAAGCTTGGTGTTGTACAGCGGCTGGCCGTCGTCGTCGATGGTCATGGAGCCAAAGACGAACTCGTCCTTGCCATCCTGGTCCACGTCCGCCACGGAGAGGTTGTGGTTGCCCTGGCCCTTGTATTCAGCCCCGGCAGCGTCGGAATCGAACTTCCACCGCTTGGCCAGCTTGCCGTTCACCAGGTCATAGCTGACCAGGACGGTACGGGTGTAATAGCCGCGGCTGAACATCATGGACGGATGCTCGCCGTCGAGGTATGCCACAGCACTGAGGAACCGGTCCACGCGGTTGCCGTAGCCGTCCCCCCAGGCGGTGACGGTGCCGCGGGGCGGATCATAGGGAACGGTGTCCATGGCGGTGCCGGCAGCCCCATTGAACACCGTGAGGAATTCCGGCCCGGACAGGACATAGCCCGCGCTGTTGCGGTAGTCAGCCGCCGGGTCGCCAATGACGGTGCCCGCGGCATCCGTGGTGCCGTCCGCGGTCTTGAAGGCAACTTCGGCCTTGCCGTCGCCGTCGAAGTCGTAGGCGAGCATCTGGGTGTAGTGGGCGCCGGCGCGGATGTTGCGGCCCAGGTCGATGCGCCAGAGTTTGGTGCCGTCCATCTTGTAGGCGTCCACGTAGACGTTTCCGGTGTACCCGGACTGGGAGTTGTCCTTCGCGTTGGAGGGATTCCACAGCTGGATGATTTCGTAGGCGCCGTCGCCGTCCAGGTCCGCCACGCTCGAGTCGTTGGCACTGTAGGTGTAGGCCTGCCCCGCCGGGGTGACGCCGTCGGCCGGCTTGTCCAGCTTGATGGGCAGGCAGTTTTGGGCCAGCGGACTGAACCCGGCGCTCAGCTTGTCCTGCCCCTCGCCGTTGCCCACGGTCTTGATGACGTACGTGGAGTCCGCCTTACCTGCGGGGTCCACGTAGGTGGTGGTGCCACGGACGGGCTGATCGGTGATCTGGACGCCGTCGCGGATGACGTGGAAGCCCACGCTGTCCTTGTCCAGGCCCAGCATCCGCCAGCCCAGCGAGACGCCCTGGTCCGTCAGGACGGCGACCGGGGCCCGGTCAAGGCTTTCCACCTGCCGCTTCAGCTGCTGCCCTGCCGGCGCTGCCGGGACAGCCGGGGAGCCGGAATTTGCCGGCGCCGCGGGGTCCGCAGCCGCGGCCGGGAGGCCGGTGAACGCAATCGCTGCAGCCGCCAGGGCGGCGGCAGCAGCCTTAGGCGCCCTGCCTGTCCGGGGCGTCGGGGAATACATTGAGGGGTTTGCCAAAAGAACATCTCCTTTGATGCGGCGGCAGCACAGGGCACCGCCCAGCCATTTTGGAACGTTTCATTCACAGTGGACAGTCCCCCTCACGAGTGATTTTGAGGAGGATTGCTGCGAGGAAACGCTTTCTGCCCTTAACGTCTATCAGCGCCTGACAATTTCAGTCAAGGCTTTGACGGGATCCGAATGGGAGAAATTGTTCTGTTACGTTTCTTTCCGTTCGCCGGCGTTTCGCTGGTGGGTGGCCTGTCGCTGGACCGGCGCGACAAGGAGGACCTGGTGACCGTCACCCTGGAGCACCCGGTGCTGCGGCAACGCCAAGGCCAGATCCAGACCATCACCGGCCGCACCCAGCCGGCCATCCTGACCGCATTCGTGGACGCGCTCATCGACGCCCTGGACCAGCTTGCCTGACGGCGGTCCCGCTACTTCCGCGCGGCTGCCCGCAGCAGGGGCAGGGTCCGGGTGGGCATCACTTCCACCAGAGACATCGCGGTGCTGGTGCGGACGACGCCGTCGATGGCCAGCATCGCGTTGGTGATCCGGTGGAGATCGGCGGGGTCCTTCGCAGCCACTTTGGCGAGCAGGTCCGCGTCCCCGGTCGTGGCGTGCATTTCGATAATTTCCGGGATGGTCTGCAGTGCCGCTACGGCCTGGTCGCTGGATGACTGGCTGATGGAAATCGAGATGAAGGCAACCAGCGGCAGCCCCAGCGCCGCTGTGCGCACCCGCTGGCTGAAAGGGGCCAGGCTGCCGTCGTTCACCAGCCGCCTCAGCCTGGCGTGCACGGTGTTACGGGCCACGCCCAACGTCCGGGACAGTGAAAGGACGGTGGCTTGGGGGTCCTGGTCGAGTGTGAGGAGGATCTCGGCGTCCAGGGCATCAATGTGGTGCATAGTGAGCATTTTGCCACTTTCCCGGCAAGTAGGTGCCTGATCTGTCCTGCCCGGGACGTCTGTGTTGCGCAGACGTCCTGCCTCACCCCACCATGCTGTCCATGACCGCTACCCTTCCCCATGCCGCCATGCCGGAACTCCGTGCCGCCGTCGCCCAGCTGCCCGCCTACGTGGCAGGCAGGGGCGCGCAGACTGATTTGACGGCCGCCCTGGCCGCCAACGAGAGCCACTTCGCTCCCCTGCCGTCGGTTGTGGAGGCGATTTCGGCGGAAGCGGGCCGGATCCACCGGTACCCCGGCCTGGGAGCGCCGGAGGCCCGGGAAGCCATTGCCCGGCATTTCGGTGTCGCAGCCGAGGAAGTCTCTGCCGGCCCGGGCAGTTCCGGGGTGCTCCAGCAGATCATTTCGGCCGTGTGCGGCCACGGCGACGAAGTGGTGTTCGCATGGCGCTCCTTCGAGGCCTACCCCATCCTGGTGGCGGTGGCCGGCGCCGTTTCGGTGCCCGTGCCGCTCCTCGCCAATGAGCAGCACGACCTTCCCGCCATGGCGGCTGCCATCACGGACCGCACCCGGCTGGTGATCCTGTGTTCACCCAACAACCCCACGGGGGTCTCCATCAGCGCCAGCCAGCTGGAGGAGTTCCTCCAGTCCGTCCCGCCGCGGGTGCTGGTGGTGCTGGACGAGGCCTACATCGAGTTCCAGCGCGGACCCGGCGTTGATGCCCTGGATTTCTACCGCCGGTACCCCAACCTTTGTATCCTGCGCACTTTCTCAAAGGCCTACGGACTCGCCGGCCTGCGGATCGGCTACGCGATCGCCCGGCCGCAAATCGCGGAGGGCCTCCGGCGCACCGCCGTGCCGTTCGGCGTGAACAGGATGGCGCAGGCCGCCGCGGTTGCCTCCCTTGCGGCCGGGGACGAAATCCTCCGGCGGACGGAGGCGGTGGCGGCGGAACGCAGCCGGGTCATCGACGCCCTCCGCGGCCATGGCTGGGACGTACCGGACAGCCAGGCGAACTTCTACTGGCTCCGCGCATCCGACGAGCTCCGCGAACAGGTCCTCGCCGCCCTGGGTGAGGCCGACATCCTGGCCCGCGGCTACGCCAAGGACGGCGTCCGGATTACGCTTGCGGACCCGGACACGAACGACAGGGTGCTTGCCGTCCTTGCCAATCGCGGACGGTTCCTGCCCCAGTCGGGCGCGGCCCAGTGAGCGCCCCCGCGGAAACCACCGCCGCCGCACCCAGCATGGACGGCCGCGGGCACCAGGAAGGGCCGACGGCGGCGCGTCCAGGGCCGTCGTCGGCCGTCCGTCATTCGGCAGTCGAGGACGTCCTGGGCATCCTCACCGGCACCTTCGCAGCGTCCTTGGGCTTGTTCCTGCTCAAGTCGAGCGGGGCGGTGACGGGCGGAACCGCCGGCCTGGCGCTGCTGGTCAGCTACACCGTGCCCTTGCCGTTCGGCATCATCTTCTTTGCGGTCAACCTGCCGTTCTTCGCCCTTGCAGTCTGGAAGAAAGGCTGGGATTTCGCCCTTCGCACGGGGGCGGCCATTGCACTGGTCTCGGTGCTGGCCGGCGTGCACCCGGCCGCGTTCGGCTCCGTGCACCTGGACCCGCTGTACGGCGTGCTGGGCGGAAACCTGCTCGCCGGCGTCGGGCTGCTGATCCTGTTCCGGCACAAATCCAGCCTGGGCGGTTTCAACATTCTGGCCCTGCTCCTGCAGGAGAAGTTCGCGTGGCGCGCAGGCTACGTCCAGATGATGCTTGACGTGGCCATCGTCCTGGCATCCCTCGTCCTCGTTGCTCCGCTGATGGTGGTCCTGTCCGCGGTGGGCGCCACCCTGTTGAACCTGGTCCTGGCCCTGAACCACCGGCCCGGCCGCTACCTGGGAATGTAAGCGCACAAGGGCCCATCCCGGCGAGACGGGAACTGCTATATTCTGTTCACTTGAATTTCCGGGCCAGGGGAGCCCGGATACAGCACGTCGAACGGCCCCACTGTGACCTCCAACAGCATCTCTTCACTTCCGGAATCAGCGGAGGATCTTAGCCCCGCGTACCTCAACTGCCCCACCGGGCTGGTGGAATATTTCTTCTCCGACGGCATCTTCCGCTGGTCTGATGACCTGTACCGAATTTACGGCTACGAGCGTGGCGACGTCATCCCCTCAATGGACATGGCCCTCGCCCACATCGAACCGGACGACAGGCCCACCGTGCAGGCGTTCTGGGACCGCGTGGCGGCATCGGGCGGCCCGTCATCGATCTACGTGTCCATCCGGGACCGAAAGGACCGGCAGCACAAGCTGCTCTTCTCGGCGGACTTCATCATCGAAAACGGTACCCCGGTGGGCGTCTGGGGTGTGGTGGTGGATCTGACCCAATCGATCCATACGGACCGGCACCAGCTGGCAACGGAAGCAGTCGCCGCGTCGGCCCGCAACCGCGCGGTCATCGAACAGGCAAAAGGCATCCTGATGGGCCGCACCGGCGTCACCGCGGACGAAGCCTATGAGCTGATCAACCAACAAAGCCAGTCGCTGAACAAGAAGGTCCATGCGATTGCGCACGAAATCGTGGACCGGGCCGCACAGCATTCCCGCAGCCCACAGAACTGACGCACTGGCAGGGCCCTGAAATATCCTGGCGCGGCCCGGTGTTGCCGCCCGTATGACAACAATCGGAATCATCGGTGCAGGACATATTGGCAGCCAGGTTGCACGGAAGGCCGTGGAGCTGGGCTACGACGCGGTCATCAGCAACTCCCGAGGGCCGGAAACCCTCCAGGAACTGGTGGCTGAGCTTGGCCCCAAGGCCCGCGCCGCCACCGCAGCCGAGGCTGCAGCCGCCGGGGACTTTGCCGTGGTCACGGTGCCGCTGAAGAACTACAAGGACATTCCGGCCGAGCCGCTGGCCGGCAAGATTGTCATCGACACGAACAACTACTACTGGGAGCGGGACGGCAGGATTCCCGCCCTGGACAACGGCGAGGCCACCACCTCCGGCCTGCTCCAGGAGCACCTGCCCGAGTCCAAGGTGGCCAAGGGATTCAACCACATCATGGCCAAGGACATCACCTCAGACGGAACTCCGGCGGGAACCGAAAACCGGCGTGCGCTGGCCACCGCCAGCGACTACCCGGAGGCCGCCGAACTGGTCACGCGCCTGTACGACGAGTTCGGTTTCGACACGGTCAACGTCGGGCCGCTCTCGGAAAGCTGGCGGGTGGAGCGTGACCGCCCGGCCTACGTGAAGCGGCAGACGGCCGCTGAGCTGACCGCCAACCTGGCCAAGGCCCCGCGGACCATCTGACCCTGCAGCAGCGGGTTCAACCACTGGCCGGCAGGTCCTCCTGCCGGCCAGTGGTGCGCTCGGTGGCGCGTGGCGGGTCCTCGATGAGCCGACTGCAGGGCAGAAAGGGACCAAGGGAAGAAGCAATGAAAGCCGCCCCGAAGGCGGGGAGGTACCCGATCTGCTTACAATCGAAACCTCTGACCACTACTGAGGGACCCATGAAGAAACTCGCCACAGCCCTGTTTGCCGCCGGCCTCGTTGCCTCCGCCACGGCCTGCTCCGCCTCGCACCAACTGACCACCGCTGAAACCTGTGAGCGGATCCAGGCTGTTGTGTCGAACCCCGCCAACAACGCCGGCAAGACGGGCATGAACAACCTCGCCAACCAGATCCGCCCCATCCACGCCGTTGCGTCGGACGATCTCAAGCCCGCCCTCGCTTCGATCCTTGCGTACACGGATGAGCAGGCCAAGGAGAACCCGGACAAGGACAAGCTCGCCGATCTCCAGTCCGGCTACCAGGAGGCCGGCAGCACCTACAGCAAGTTCTGCGGCCAGGCCGCCGGCTAGGCTGCCGGGTGAAGGAACCGGCCGCCCCTCCGGGCGGCCGGTGACCTTTCAGAGCGTCGCCGGGTCTGTATTCGCGCCGCACAGGATCACGGCAACACGTTCATCCTTCCCGGGCACGTAAGCCCCGGAGGCCAGCGCGGCGTAGGCGGCTGCGGCACCATGCTCCACCACAATCCGGTAGTCGTTCCACAGCGCGGAGCGGGCGGCGACGATCTGTTCATCGGAGACCAGGACGCTTTTGACGCCGCAGCGGACCGCGACGGAGAAGCCGATGTCGCCTATGCGGCGGGCACCCAGGGAGTCCGCGGCGACGCCCGATACCGCGACGTCCACCGGTTCCCCTGCCGCCAGGGCGGCGTGGAGGGTGGGCGCAGTTTCCGGTTCCACAGCCACCACTTTGGCGCGGCCTTCCACTGCGGCAGCCACGCCGGCCATCAGTCCCCCGCCGCCCACGGCCACCAGGACGGTGTCCACCTCCGGCACCTGTTCCAGCAACTCGGAGCCCACGGTCCCGGCGCCGGCGGCAATTTCCGGCTGGTCGTAAGCATGGCAGTAGACGGCGCTGGTCTTCTCGGCGTGCGCAATGGCGGCCTGATAGGCGGCCGCGTACTCTGAACCGCCCTGGACCACGGTGGCACCGATGGCCCTGAGCTTGCCGACTTTGACGGCCGGTGCCGCTTCAGGAACGAAGACCGTTGCAGGCACCCCGAGCTGGGCCGCCGCATAGGCGTTTGCCAGGCCCGCGTTCCCGCCGGATGCCACAACCACCCCCACGTCCGCCTGCAGTTCACCCCGTTCCGTGCTGGCCAGGATCCGGTTCAGCGCGCCACGGGCCTTGAACGTGCCCGTGTGCTGCATGAATTCGCATTTGAACCAGACCGGGCCGGCGGCGGTGCCGGCATCCGCCTGCAGGACGGGTGTCCTGCGGACAAGGCCCGCTGTCCGCTGCGCGGCCTGGTCGATGTCAGCGCGGGTGATCATTGTCAGACTTCGTCATCCCAGGTGCCCGGCTCCGCCAGCGCCTCTTCGGGCTTCTGTTCCGGGTCAGCCTCTTCGCCCCCCACATACGATGCCGGGACCGTTCCGGCAGCATGGCCCTGCTGTTCCTCGCGGATGTTGGATGCTCCCGGCTGTTCCAGGTGCTGGCCGGACTGCGGGGCCTTGGTGACGTCGTCCTTGGTTTCGTCCTTGGCCCCGTCCGGGTCGCCCGGCCCGCGGAGGTCTGCGGTGTTCTGGGGATCGTCGCTGGAAACGGTCATGGTCCTGCCTTTCACCTGGGAACTGCTGTACCGGCCGGGGAACCCCCGACCGGCTTCCAGCCTACGGCCTGGGATTTCGTATTCGATGAAACCTTGACGTCATCCCGGTCCGGCTCCGCCCGGCGTCGTATCCTGCTGTGGACGATGGCCGGCATGGCCAGCCGGCCACCCAGAACCCGGAGCCGAGCATGACTGCAGTCCAGATCATCCCGCTGGTGATACTCGTGGTGATGTTCGTTGCCGCCACCAAGTGGCCGCTGAACATCGGTGTGATGGGACTCGTGGCGTCCTTCGGCGTCGGGTACTTCATGCTGGGCATGTCGGACAGGCAGATCCTTGAGGCCTTCCCGGCCACGATCGTCCTGACCATCATTGGCGTCACGTATTTCTTCAGCATGGCCCAGCGGAACGGCACGATCGACCTCATCGTCAAGGGCTGCGTGCGCATGGTCCGCGGCAAGATGCTGCTGCTCCCATGGGTGTTCTTCCTGATCGCGGCCGCCCTCACCTCCCTGGGCACGTTCTCCCCCGCCGCGATTGCGCTGCTGGCACCGGCCGCCATCGGATTCGCCTATGAATCCCGCATCCACCCGGTGGTCATGGGCGCCTTCATCGTTAACGGCGCCCACGCAGGCGGGTTCTCACCGCTGTCCGTGGCCGGCGTCCTGGTCCACGACATTGCCCTCCGGAACGGCTTCCCGATCTCCCAGGCGGGCCTGTTCCTGGCCAGCTTCGCGCTGAACCTGCTCCTCTCGGTGCTGACCATCGCCTTGTTCGCCCTGCTGGGCAGGCTGCGCGACGGCGCGGGCGTCCGGGGCCAGGACATCGACACCGCTACCGGCCGCCCGCATGGCGAGCAGGTACTGACGCTGGCACTGATTGCCGGCATGCTCGTGTGTACCCTCGGCTTCCACATGCCCATCGGCTTCGTTGCGCTCTCCGCGGGCCTCCTGCTGGCCTTCATCAACGTCAGGGAACACCGGTCGTTCATCGGCGGGATCTCCTGGTCCACCGTCCTGATGGTGGCCGGCATGATCACCTATGTGTCCCTGCTGCAGCATGTAGGCGTGATCGACACTCTCGCCGGGGAGGCCCTGGCACTCGGTGCGCCGCTGCTGATCGCCCTCATCCTGTGTTACGTGATTGGCGTCGGCTCCGCTTTCGCCTCCTCCACCGCCCTGTTGACCGCCTTCATCCCGCTGGCCGGCCCGCTGCTGGCCACGAGCTCGCTCAGCCCTTCCGGGACCATTGCCGCGCTGGCCGTCGCCGCCACCGTCGTCGATGTCTCCCCCTTCTCCACCGACGGCGCCCTGGTGGTGGCCAACGCCCGCGACGACGACCGCCCGCGGGTCTACAAGCAGCTGATGTTCTATGCGGGCGGCGTGGTCCTGGTGGCGCCGGCGCTGGCGTGGGCACTGCTGGTACCTACCGGGGTCATGTAGGCGGCTGGCTCCGGGCGGCCTGCCCGGGCCCCGGCCGTTCCCCACCCTGTGAATTGCGCCTCACCCGGGACGTTGCGCCCCGGCGCGGCGTTAAACGGGGCATCGGAGGAGGCCGGATGATCATTGTGCTGACAGGCATCGACGGATCGGGGAAGTCGACGGCGGCCCGTGCCCTGGTCGCCGGTGTCCGGGCCCGGGGAGGCCGGGCCCGGTTGCTCAACAACCATGCGGGCCGGCGTGTCATGTCCCTGCTGGCCGCCAGGTTGGGAGTTGGCTTGCCCGCCAGGTTGTCCGACGCCGTCGAAACCGTCCTCAGGGTGGGCAACGTGCTGGTTTCACACCTGCGCGCCAGCCGCTACGACGGCTTGGTTGTCATGGACCGGCACCTCTACTGCCAGCTGGCGCTGCGAACCGCCAATGGACTGCCACGGGGCCGGTTGCTTCCATGGTTGCTCGCCCGCCTCCCGGAACCGGACGCCATCTTCCACCTGGACATCGAACCCGCCGAAGCATACCGCCGCATCGTTGCACGTGGCACGGATTCCGAGACCCTTGATGACCTCGCCTCATTCCAGTCGGGATACCGGGAACTGCCGGAGTACGCGGGGTTCGTGAAGCTGGACGCTTCGGTCCCGGCCCATGAACTGGCAGCCGACATAATCTCGCGGCTGACCCTGCCTGCAGTCACAAAGCCGGATTAGCCTTCCGTATTGTGGAATTTGGTTTTCCTCTTGCGGAATAGTGTGACCGGGATTACGTTGGAAACGAGCCCCGAAAACGGGCTGTTCCCAATTGATAGGCAAAGGTCAATGAAGATCCCTAACCCTGAGGCACTGAAGGCGAGTTCGGTGCCCGCGAAGAGGAAGCCGCTGTACAAGTCGCTCTTCTTCCAGATTCTGATCGCCGTCGTGGCAGGTGTGCTCATCGGGCATTTCTGGCCGGACCTCGGATCCCAACTGAGGCCCCTCGGAGATGGCTTCATTAAACTCATCAAGATGATCATCGCGCCGCTGATCTTCCTGGTGATCGTCACCGGAATATCGGCCGTTGGCGACGTCAAGGCGGTCGGCCGGGTTGGCGTCAAGGCCCTGCTCTACTTCACCGGGGCCACACTGTTCGCCCTTGTCTTCGGCCTGATCGTGGGCAACATCGTCCAGCCGGGCGCCGGGCTGAACATCGACCCGTCCACCCTCTCCCAGGCGGACCTGGATGCGAAGACCGGGTCCGCGGCACCCAAGGATGCGGCGTCGTTCATCCTGGACATCATCCCCGCCAGCGTCATCGGCGCCTTCGCCAGCAACAGCCTCCTCCAGGTCCTCTTCTTCTCCGTCTTCTTCGGGGCAGCGATCGTCGTGATCGGCCGCGAGCGGTGCATGCCGGTGGTCAACGTCATGGAAACGATCCTGGAACTGATCTTCAAGATCATGGCCTGGATCATGAAAGTGGCTCCCCTCGGCGCGTTCGGTGCCATGGCCTTCATCATCGGCCAATACGGGCTGGATACGCTGAGCACGTATGCGGTCCTGATTGCTGCCTGCTACGGCGCTGCGCTGGTGTTCATTGGCCTGCTGTTCGTCGTGGCCTGGGGCTTTGCCCGGGTGCCGCTCTGGCATTTCCTCAAATACACCCGGGAAGAATTCCTGCTGGCCCTGGGCACGGCTTCCACCGAAGCGGTGATGCCCCGGATCATGACCAAGCTGACCAACGCGGGCTGCTCCCGGGCCACCACGGGCCTGGTGGTTCCCACCGGCTACTCCTTCAACCTGGACGGCGCGGCGATCTACCTGTCGATCTCCCTGCTGTTCCTTGCCCAGGCCTTCGGCCACCACCTTGACCTGGGCCAGCAGCTGGCAGCCCTGGGCGTACTGCTGCTGACATCCAAGGGCATGGCAGGGGTCCCGGGGTCGTCGTTCCTGGCCCTGTCGGCCACGGCCGCCGCTCTGGGCATCTTTCCGGTAGCCGGCGTCGCGCTCCTCCTCGGCGCCGACCGGCTCATGGACTCGATGCGTGTTGTGGTGAACCTGCTGGGGAACTGCGTGGCAACGTTCGTGGTGTCCAAGTGGGAGGGCCAGTTTGACCACAGCGTCATGGTGCGGGCCTTCAAAGGTGAAATCACCAACCACGACTCGGCCATCCTGCTCGGCAAGGAAGAGGATTTCGAAGGCCAGGAGTTGCAGCGCCTGACCGAAGGCCAGGATCCTTCGCCGAAGTTCCGCGGCGCGCCAACCCGCGACGTCATCCCCGAACTCCCGGCGGATGGGAGTGCCCGCGTGGGGTTCGGCAGCAAGGCACAGTAGGGCATCCTGCCCGGCAGGTAAAGGCAAAAAAGGGGAAGGCCAGGACAGCGAGGTCCTGGCCTTTCCGTCTTTACTGCCGCTGCCGGCCAGGCGTCCGGCAGCCCGCCGCCAACACGCCTCTCCCTGGACGGCTCCGTGTGGAATAATCCGAGGAAGTGGTCCTAACCGGACCGCTCCAGACGAAGGAGGGGCTGGATGTCCGCCACACCCGGCAACACGGCGCAGGCGGCCACCGCGCCCATCAATAACACCCAGGTCCCCAAGCATGAGCAGCTCCGGCTCATCATCCTCAAACTTGCCAAGGAGGAGCTGGAGCCCGGCGCCCGGCTTCCCAGCGAGCGGACCCTCATGGATTCCTACGGCGTCAGCCGCATCACCGTGCGCGCCGCGATCGGCCGCCTGGTCAACGAAGGGCACTTGGTGCGGGTTCCGGCGAAGGGGACGTTCGTGGCGGACTCCCCGGTCCAGTCCACGCTGCACCTGGCTTCGTTCACGCAGGAGATGGAGGCGATGGGCCACGTCCCCAGCACGGTGGTCCTGGTGGCCGAACAAGTCCCGGCCCCCGAGGACACGGCCGCCGCACTCAGCCTCGCCCCGGGCGCGGAGGCGTTCCATCTGAAGCGGCTCCGCCTTGCGGACGGCCGGCCCGTGAGCGTGGACGACGCCTGGTACAACCCCCAGCATGCGCCGGGACTGCTGGGCATCGACCTCACCGGCTCCGTCTACAAGGCCCTGGCCGCGCAGTTCGGCCACCAGATCGACCGGGCGCGCCAAAGCGTCCGGTCCGAGGGCGCCCCGGCCGACATCGGGGCACTCCTGGGGACGGGCACCGGAGCGCCGGTGCTGGCGTTTGACCGCGTGTCCTATTCGGGCGCGCTGGCCATCGAGCATTCGCGCTCCTGGTACCGCTCGGACCGCTATTCCCTCAGCATGGAGGTCCGCTTGTGAGTCGGTTCAGCCGAGCGTAAACAGCAGCTCGCCGGCACTGACGGTCCCGGCCTCCACCAAGGTGGCAGTGTCCGGCTTGGTATCCAGGACGACGACGGGGCTCACCATTGAGTAGCCCGCAGCCAAGGCTGCCGTGGGATCGACGTGCATGACCGGCTCGCCGGCCTCGACCACGTCTCCTTGCGCCACCAGCACCTTGAAGCCTTCGCCCTTGAGCTTGACGGTGTCGATGCCTACGTGTGTCAGGACGCCGCGGCCTGACGGCTCGACCACCACGAAGGCGTGCGGCAGCATCTTGACCACTTTCCCCGCCACGGGGGACACGACGTCGAACGCCTCTCCGGCGGGCGGCTCCACGGCCGCGCCGGAACCCACCATCTGGCCTGCGAAGACGGGGTCCGGCACGTCGGCCAGCGGAATGACCGACCCGCCGATGGGGGCATGGACCGGCAAGGACTGCGCCACTAGAGGAGGTCCTCGATGTCTTCGGCCAGTGTGTCCGCCTCCGGGCCCACAATGACCTGCACGGCGGTGCCGGCGGCCAGGACGCCATGGGCTCCCGCAGCCTTGAGCGAGGCCTCATTGACCAGTGAGGAGTCCTTCACCTCGGTGCGCAGCCGCGTGATGCACGCTTCCACTTCCACGATGTTGCCGGCTCCGCCCAGGCCTTCGATGATTTTTTCTGCTTTGGACATGGCTGCCCTTTCTGACGGTGCCCGCACGGAGCACATCTTCCTCCACCTGGGCCGGCGGCCCAGGTACGACCAATGCTGGCTTCTTTCGCCACGGGCGGCCCGTCCTGGAGGGATTTTTCCTTCCTTGACACCGGACCGTGGGATGAATCACACTGAACTGGTCATAACCAGACAGTACCGGCTGGAACCCATTCTTCACAAGCCCCCACCCGAACCCCGCAGAGGTGCAACCATGCCAACATCCGAGACCACCGCACTGGCCCCAGAGAAGAAGCCAAACCGGGCCTTCGCCACCCTTCAGCGGCTGGGCCGCTGCCTGATGCTCCCCATCGCCGTCCTTCCCGCCGCCGGTATCCTGCTGCGCATCGGCCAGGCCGACCTGCTCGGCGCCATCCCCGGCTTCGAAGGCGGCGCGTCCGTCATCTCCGCCGCAGGCAACGCCGTCTTCACCTGGCTGCCCCTCATCTTCGCGGTGGGCATCGCCGTCGGCTGGGCCAAGAAGGCAGACGGCTCCACCGCACTCGCGGCGGTGGTGGGCTACATGGTGATCGACGGCGTCTTCAAGGCGATGTCTCCCCTGGTCCTGGACGGCCAGCTGGACCCCGCGGGGAAGCCGGCCATGATCAATTACGGCGTCCTCGCCGGAATCGTGGTGGGCCTGTTGTCCGCCGGCCTGTGGCAGCGGTTCTACCGCACCAAGCTGCCCGACTTCCTTGGCTTCTTCAGCGGCCGGCGCCTGGTCCCCATCCTGACGTCCGTCACCAGCCTGGTGGCCGGCGTCGTCCTGGCCCTGCTGTACCCGCTCTTCAACGCAGGCCTCTCCGCAGTGGGACAGGCTGTGGCGGGCAACGCGGTACTCGGCGGCGGAATCTACGGCTTCGCCAACCGCATGCTCATCCCTGCAGGGCTCCACCACATCCTGAACTCGGGCGTCTGGTTCCTCATCGGCGATTACACGGACGCATCCGGCCACCTGGTCCGCGGGGACCTCAACCGCTTCTTCGCCGGGGACCCCACCGCAGGCACCTTCATGACCGGCTTCTTCCCCATCATGATGTTCGGCCTGCCCGCCGCAGCCCTTGCCATCTGGCGCCACGCCAAGCCGTCGCAGAAGAAGATCGTGGGCGGCATCATGCTCTCCACCGCACTCACGGCGTTCTTCACCGGCATCACCGAGCCCCTTGAGTACTCGTTCATGTTCGTCGCGTTCCCGCTCTACGTCGTCCACGCCGCCCTGACCGGAACCTCCATGGCCCTGGTGAACGCACTGGGCATCCACGACGGCTTCACGTTCTCAGCCGGCCTGATCGACTTCGTCCTCAACTTCGGCAAAGCACAGAACGCGTGGATGCTGATCCCGATCGGCCTGGGCTACGCGGCCATCTACTACTTCCTCTTCTCGTTCGTCATCAAGCGCTGGAACCTTCGCACGCCTGGCCGTGAGGACGACGAAGTGACGGTGGAAACCGAAGCCGCAAAGTAGACCGCCCACCAACTGCACCCTCCAGCCGAAAGCAACACACCGCATGGAAATCATCATTCTGCCCACCCCTGACGACGTCGCCCGCACGGCCGCGGATGCCATCGAGGAACAGGTCCGCCGCGGCCCGTCCGTCCTGGGACTGGCCACGGGCTCCACACCCCTGGGTACCTACCGCGAACTGATCGACCGGCACCGGAATGGCGGGCTGAGCTTCGCCTCGGCCCAGGCCTTCCTGCTGGACGAGTACGTGGGCCTGCCTGCCGGGCATCCCCAGTCCTACCACTCGGTCATCCGGGACGAATTCACGGCAAGCGTGGACTTCGGCGCCGGTGCGGTCCACGGGTTGGACGGCATGGCCCGGGATCCGCAGGCGGAGGCCGCCGCGTACGAAGCCCGGATCGCCGCCGCCGGCGGGGTGGACATCCAGATCCTGGGCATCGGCACCGACGGCCATGTGGGCTTCAATGAGCCCATGTCCTCGCTCGCCTCCCGCACTCGGATCAAGACGCTCACCCGGCAGACCCGCCAGGACAACGCGCGCTTCTTTGCTGCACCGGAGGAGGTCCCGGACCATGTGCTGACCCAGGGCCTGGGCACCATCCGGGAGGCCCGGCACCTGCTGCTGCTGGCCATGGGCGAGGCCAAGGCAGAGGCCGTGGCGGCCGCCGTTGAAGGTCCCGTCGCGGCGGTCTGCCCGGCGTCGGCCCTCCAGCTGCACCCGCACGTGTCGGTGCTCGTGGACGAGGCGGCTGCCTCACGGCTCGCCCACCGCGAGTACTACCAGGACACCTTCGGCCGGAAGCCGGCATGGCAGGGACTCTGAGCTCCAGGCGGGTGCCCAGGGCCGGGACCGTGCAGTTGGAGTTGGCGGTGGAGAATGCCGGCGGCGTCCGGCTGGCCGCTGCCGTGGGCGCTGCCCGCGTTGAACTGTGCGCCGCCCTGGCGGAAACAGAGGGCATCACGCCGAGCATCGGCACCATCGGGCAGGCCTGCGGCCTGGGACTTCCCGTCCATGTCCTGGTGCGTCCGCGGCCCGGCGACTTCAGCTATTCGCCGGAAGAGCTCGATGTCATCGAGCACGATGCCACCGCGGCTTTGGCCGCCGGAGCCGCGGGTGTGGTGGTTGGTGTCCTGTCCCCGGACGGCAGCCCGGACATCCCGGCGATCGGCCGCATCGTTGCTGCTGCGCGGGCCGTGAAACCGGAAGCCGAAATCACGTTCCACCGCGCGTTCGACGCAGCCCTGGCAGCTGGTGCCGACCCGGCCGAGGTGCTCTCCTTACTGGAGCACGCCGGAGTGGACCGCGTCCTCACCAGTGGGGGCGGTCCCGACTGCGCCGCGGGGTTGGAGATGCTGGGCCGGCTTGTGCAGCAGGGACGCCACAGTGCGCCATCGGTCCAGGTCATGGCCGGCGGGGGCGTCACCCTGGCGCTGGTACCGTCACTCCTTGAAGCGGGGGTCCATGCCGTGCACACCTCGGCGCGGCCCCGGCACGCCGGCGCTGCGGGCGGCGGAGACCGGTCCGGCGCCGCGGACCCCGCACTGGCAGCACGCATTGCCGCTGCTGTTTCCATCGATGGTTGCACCGAACAAAGGACCTTGAACCATGGGCGATGACGTCGTTCTTCGCGGCCGCATAGTCACCGCCTCGCTGGATGTTGCGGATGGAGTGGTGGCGTCCGACGGCGGCCTGGTCACCTTCGCCGGGCCGGCGCGGGGCTTCCCCGGGGTTCTTCCGCCCGAGGCACCCGCCGGCCGGGTCTTGATGCCGGGCCTCGTGGACGTGCACTGCCACGGCGCCTATGGTTCGGATTTCTCGGAGGGCGATCCCGATGGCGCGGCGCGGGCGGCGCACTACCTGCACAGCCGTGGAACCACCACGCTGGTGGCAAGCCTGGTCACCGGAAAGCCCGGGGACCTGGTGCGGAACCTTGGAATGCTAAGGGAGCTGGCGGGCCAGGAGCTGGTTGCCGGCTCGCACCTGGAAGGTCCGTTCCTCTCGGGCCACCAGTGCGGTGCGCACGATCCCGGCCTGCTCCTGGAACCCGATCCGGATTTGGTGGCCCGCATGCTGGCCACGGCGGGGAAATCCCTGGTATCGATGACCCTCGCGGCAGAGCTGCCGGGTGCCTCCGAACTTGCGGTCCGGCTTGCGGCCCAAGGGATCATTCCGTCCCTGGGCCACACCGCCGCGGACCATGCGACGGCGGCAGCCTTCCTGGCACGCGCGGCGGAGGCCTTGGATTCGGCCGGCAACGCGACCGGGAGGAACCGCCCAACGGTGACCCACTTGTTCAATGCCATGCCGCCACTGCACCACCGCTCGCCCGGGCCGGTATCGGCGAGCCTCAGTGCGGCCAAGGCCGGGCAGGCCGTGGTGGAGCTGATTGCCGATGGCGTTCACCTTGCCCCGGAAACCGTGAAGTTGGTGTTTGACCTCGTGGGGCCGGAGAACATCACGCTGGTGACCGACTCGATGGCCGCCACCGGCCTGGAGGATGGGCAGTACATGCTGGGCTCCCTCGCCGTGACGGTTGCCGGCGGCGTAGCCCGGGTTGACGCCACGGGTGCCATTGCAGGGGGTACCAGCACGTTGCTGGATGTCATCCGCTCCTGCGTGGCTGCCGGCGTTCCCTTGCGGGATGCCGTCACCTCCGCCTCCGCCGTCCCCGCATCATTGTTGGGTCTCTCGGCGCAGGCCGGTGACCTGCGCGCCGGGATGCAGGCCGACGTCGTGGTCCTTGACCACGACCTGAGCCTGGCGGCAGTGCTGCGCAGGGGCCAATGGGCCAGCGCACCCAGCTGAGCAATCGGGGCAGGCTCCGCGGGTGTTTGGGCCCGGTCCAGCATGGTCCCGGGCTCATCACCTGCGTTCATGGCAGATCTGGCCGGGCCGACTAGTCCTTGTCGAGTTCCTCAAGCAGCGACTTTGCCGCCTTGGCGATGTCGTCGTAGTTGTTTTGGGCGGCCCGGCTTTCGATGGCCAGCACGGCGCACCTGTGCAGCCGGCGGAAATCCCCGAAGGGAAAGCTGTACCGGCCCTTCGTTTCGGGGGTTTTGTCGCTGTCTTCGCCCAGGTGCCAGGTGCCGTATTCGGTGTAGCCGTGCTTGTCTATGTACGCATTTTCCTGCTCCGTGTCCGGGGCATGTTCGCTCCAGTCGTCGCGGGCATCGCGCGTGATTCTGGAGTCCTTGATCAGCTTCCGGGCCTGACGAAGTCCGGCGTCGTTCAGCTTGATGGTCATGAGGGGACCTCCGCCCTGTCGCAGTTCCGTTGGTGCGGTCAATTTCAGGCTATGCAGCCGCCGCCGGATCGTCCAGCACCTACGCTAGGTACCCCGCTATCCGCCGTCTTCGGCTGCTTCCTCGATCCGTCGGCGCTGCCGCTCAATTTCTTTTTCGCCTTCCTCTTCGGCCTCGTACAGCTTCGCGTTGCTGATCTTGAGTTCGAGCATCAGCGCATCGAGCTTCACATGCAGGGCGGCGGTGTCCCTGTTTTGGGTGTTCTGGATGATGAAGACCATCAGGAACGTCACAATGGTCGTACTGGTATTGATGACCAGCTGCCAGGTGTCTGAAAACCCCAGCAGCGGACCGGTCAAGGCCCACACAATGAGTACAGCCACGGCGAGGACGAATACCCAGGCGTGTCCGAGTATCTTGGCCGTCCTGGTGGTAAAACGCGTAAAGACGTCAGGCCGGTTCTTATCGCTCGTCATGATGGCCTCCGTTTGAGTATTTTGTTGTGGTTCCCGTGCTGACTGAGAACCTTAGGCCTGACCAGCCCCGGAGGAACCGCGGCCGCAAAGCGGCGACGCTTCGATCGCCGCACATTAGACAGCCCCGGGTGCTCCCGCGGCGCGCCGCCGAAATGCGGTCCGCTGCCTTGGCTCCTTCGCGGCCAGTGCACGCAACCGGGGAGCGATCCCGAAAGTCAGCGGCTGCCCGTGCCCGGGCGCCAGCAGGCGGGGCCCCAGTCCGGCAAGCCGCGTGACCGAGGCCTTGGCCACGTCCATGTTCCACGTGGTGTACCAGGGCGGCCCGGACAGGTCGGGCAATCCCAGCAGAATCCCGCCGAGGGAGTTCAGGTTCACCGTGACGATTGCGTCGCCGGTGATGAGGACGCCGTCGCCTGCGCGCCAGTAGGCAACGTGCCCGGCGGTATGGCCCGGCGTGGGCACCGCCACCCATCCGGACATGCCCGGCGCCTCGCCGCTGCGGGGAAGGGGCCGCACGAGGTCCGAAATGTCACCCGCGGCCTCAATCCTGCGACGCGCACGGGCCGGCAGCGACCACATCAGCGGGGCTGTAATCCACCGGTCCAGCGGCATGGACCGCGCGGGGACATATCTTCCGGCAGCCATGGGCAACTCGGCCTGGTGGGCGTACACCGGCACCTCCCACGCGCGGGCCAACGCGCCCGCGGCGCCGGAATGGTCCGGGTGGATGTGGGTCAGGAAGATCGCGTCAGGTTTCGCCCCCGGCCCGAGGACGCGCTCAACGGCGATGCGTGCTGGTTCCGCGCCGCTTCCCCAACCGCAGTCCACCAGCACCCAGGCCGGCCCGGTCCGGACAAGGTAGAAGTTCGAAGCCAGTGGCCCGCTGCCGGAGGTCAGGAGCAGGAGGCCGGAAGCGATCTCCCGGGGTTCAGAAACACGCATCGTCCAGTCGCACCCCCGCGTGGCGTATCACCGAACGCAGCTCCATGTTGACGCTGCGGCGTTGACTCATGGTTCCACTCCGCCGGCACCCGCCATGGGCCAATTCTTTCGTCGTTCCGTACCGCGCAGTAGGGCCGAACGGCCTTCGCGCGCAGGCCGGGGCTCCCCGCTCAGTCAGCCCCGGGCAGGCACACCTCCACGAGGCCGCCATTGGTGCGCGTTTCGAAGACCGGCTGGCGGGCGGTGGCAGGCCCGGCCTTGACCTCGCCGGTCCGCAGCGAAAAGGTACTCCGGTGCCAAGGGCAGACGACGCACGGGTCCCCGCCGTCGTCCTTGACCTTGCCTTCATGAAGCGGTCCGGAAAGGTGGCTGCAAACGTCGGACAGGACGTTGACGGTGTCACCCTCGCGGTGGACCAGCAGCGGGATCCCGGCCGCGTCGCGCTTGTGGAGGCCGCCTTCGGGCAGGTCAACCAACGGAGCCAAGGGATGCCAGCCGGACGGGAACCGGTGCGGGATTTCCTCGCTGTGGTTCACCCCGGCGGCTTGCCGGTACGTGAGGTGGCCGCCCAGGAAGCCGCCGGCGCTCACCGTGGCCAGCCCCAGGTACGCCAGCACCTTGCCGCTTCCTTGGCTGCCCCTTGCCCTCTGCACCATCGAGGCAAGGTAAAGCCCGGTGGCCGTGACGTTGGCCGCTGCGTGCACCAGCCCCACCCGTTGCTGCTGCGGGTGCAGCTGCGACCAGTCGGTGAACCCGGCCAGGGCGGACGGAACCACGCTGGCCGCGCCGACTCCAATCAGGAGCCTGGCGGCCTTCTCGCCTCCCGGAACTGCATCAAGCACGCCGGCCGAAAGCCAAGCGCCAATAGGCACCTGGACGGCGAGGGGATGGACCGGGTGGCCGACAGGGACGCCGTGCAGGACATCGCGGGCCCAACGGGCCGGGATGACCTTCTTTACGGCTTTCCGGACACTCTTGGCCAGGGGATCAAGCCAGTCGGCGTCCTCGAGGCGGGTGACAAGTTCAAGTGCGGGCAGCGGTTTCATGTGTCCTCCTTACCCCGATTACCGTAGTCCACTCAGGCTGGAACGGTACCCGGATCCCGGAACAAAATTCCCGCTCCGGAATCCGGGCGTTTCAACGAGTGGCGCGCACCGGCCTACTCCAGCGGCGAGCCCAACACCGTGAACCGGTGGCCGGCCATTTCCCCGGACAGCAACGGCATGGCCTCAGCGATGGCTGCGCGCGTGCTGTCCAACTGCAGTGATGCCTGGTGCGCCTCGGCGGATTCCCAGAGTTCGGAGACGAAAACCGTGTCCGGAACCTCGTCATTCACCCCCACCTCGTACAGCAGGCAGCCGGCCTCCCTCATCCCGGGCTTGGGCCGGAGCAGGATGGCCACCAGGGCATCGCGCTGGCCGGGCTTGGTTCCGAGCATTCCCACATTGGCAAAAGTCATAGGGACAGTGTGCAACACGGGCCGGACAACAGTCTCAGGGGGACGGACCGCCGGGCGGGGGCAACATGGTGGGCGCGGAAGGCAGGACAGGCGGCCGGGAGGCGCGTACCTACCGGACTGCCGCCGACGCAGCGCTTGCCGGCTGTGCAGTCACTGCGCCCGGGTGCGTGAACTCGGCGCCGGGTCCCGCTGCCTCCCCCTGCGGCACCGCGGCAACGTCCGGCTGTCCCTCGGCTGCCATCGTCGTGCCTCCACCGACGGATTCCGTCGCAGCGTCCCGGCCGGCGAACGCCCGGAGCATGGCCTCGCGATCGAACTGTCCTTCCCATTTGGCCACCACAAACGTAGCCACGCAGTTGCCCAGCAGGTTCACCACAACACGCATGGAATCCATGAGTCGGTCGGCGCCGAGGAGGAGCGCGACGCCGGCTACCGGGAAGATGCCCAGCGCACCAGCGGTTGCGGACAAGGCAAGGAAGGCAGATCCGGGAACTCCGGCCATGCCCTTGGACGTCAGCATCAGGATGCCCAGGGCCGCGAGCTGCTGGCCCAGGTCAAGGTTGTAGCCAAAGGCCTGGGCCAGGAAGAGCAGGGAGATGGAGAGGTAGATGGCTGCTCCGTCCAGGTTGAACGAGTAGCCGGTGGGAACCACCAGGCCCGTAGTGGCGCGGGAGCAGCCCGCGTTGGTCAGTTTGGTCATGATCCGCGGCAGGACGGACTCGGTGGATGCCGTGCCCAGGGCCAGCAGGAATTCCTCCCGGGTGTACTTGAGGAACTGCCACAACGGCACCCTGGGGTAGGCCCATGCCACCACGAAGAGGAGCCCGATGAACACTGCTGCGGCGCCGTAGCAGGCGGCGATCAGCACCGCGTAGGTCCCGAGGGAATCGAGGCCGTACTGGCCGATGATGAAGGCCATGGCGCCAAACGCTCCCACCGGCGCGGCACGCATCACCCAGCCCATGATCTTGAAGAACAGTTCCAGCACGGTTTCCATCAGGGTGATCACCGGCAGGCAGCGTTCACGGCCGACGACGACGATCGCCGCGCCGAAGAAGACGGAGAAACAGAGGACCTGGAGGAGGTTGTTGCCGGCAAAGGCGCCAACGACGCTGGTGGGGATGATGCCGAGCAGGAAAGCGCCGGCATCCTTGGGCGGGGCGGTGGAGGTTTTGGCGTTGAGTGCGTCCTGGGACAGCGTGCCGGGATCGATGTTGAGGCCGGCGCCCGGCTGCACCAGGTTGGCGACGACGAGCCCGAAGACCAAGGCGAACAGCGTGGCGCCGGTGAAGTACGCCAAGGCTTTGACACCCACCCGGCCCACGGCCTTGACGTCGCTGACCGCAGCGATGCCGGTGACGATCACCAGGAAGATCAGCGGCGCAATGATCATCTTGATCAGCTGGATGAAGCCGTCGCCGAGCGGGCGGAGTCCTGCGCCGAGGTCCGGCCAGAAGTGGCCGATGAGGATGCCCGCCACCACCGCCACGAGGATCTGGATGAAAAGGGACCTGTACAACGGCTTCCTGAGTGCATCCTGGGCCGGCGGCAGCGGCGTGGTGGAGGCGGTGATCTTCATGCTGTGTGCCTGTTCGTTGGGAAGGACGCCATACGGGAGCGGCGCCTGCTTCGGATGGCGGCGCCAGAACGCCGCAGGGTCATCCCAAACGTAGGTAACCCATGTTTCCGGAAAGATAAATCCGTAATGCGGAAATATTAAAGTATTTATTCCACACGCTGTATTATTGCTGCGGCTATAGTCCAACCAGCCAAGGCCGCACCGGCGGACCAGCAACGTCGGCGAACAAAGGGACCCCATGGAAGACCCCGCGCAGGACACGACCCGCCCGCCGCAGGACACCGGAACATCCGTCACGGACCCAGCCTCCCGGCGCCGCGGCCGGACCGACCGCACGCCCGCAGGCCGGACTCCGGCCGCGGAAACCGGCATCGCCGTCCTGCTCGGCATCGCTGCCGCACTCGTGGGACTCGCTCCGTGGCTGGCTACGGGAGCCCGGCTCCCGCTGCAGAATCTGTGGGCCAGCGACGCCCTTCCGGCGGACATGCCCCTCACGTTCCTGCCGCTGAGCCAATACCGGGGTACAACCATTGTGGCGCTCTTGACCGTTGGCGCCGCGGCCGCGGGCTTGGCCCTCCGCGTGTGGAAACCGGGCCGCCGCGGCCTCACTACGGCCGGCGCCCTGTCCGGCGTGCTGCTGGTCCATACAAGTGCCACCATCCAGTCATTCAGCGCACTCAACAGTGGATTGGCGCCCGGATCCAGCTCAGCCCTGTACTTCGCCGGCCTGCTGGGCGGCACCATCGCAGCCATAGCTGCCGGCGTCTTGGCGCTGCTGATGCTCGCCGCAAGATCCCGCGCCGTGGCCGCGCTGGGCGTCGGCTTCATGGCCGTGCCCTTCGCCTCCTGGCTGGCCGCCGCCACCACCTTCATGGCGGGCGCGGACGCCGTCCCCGCCCCGATCAGCATGGCGTGGCGCTGGCTTCCGGCGGTCCTGGTTGGCGTGGCCTTGGCGTGGTGTGGATTCAGGCCGCTCGTCCGGCTCCTGGTGTGGGCAGCCGACGCAGCCCTGCTCTGGCTTGTTCCAGCGCTCTTCACCAGCGTGAACTACGTCCTCGGGACCCGCGTCTACCTTGGCGACTTCCAGGAGATGGCCATGCTGTCGCGCCAGATCCTGGCGGCTACCCTCGGGCCGGCGGGCGGAGCCGGGCCCAGTATCCTCGTGGCCCTGGGCATCGGGACCGCCGGAGCAGTGCTCCTCAGCATCCGGGACAGGAAGAACGTGCGGCAGGCAAACAGCGAGGCCGGCGACGGCCGCACGGCGTAGCGCACCGCGCCCTCACTCTGCAGCGCCCAGGCTCGCTTCATGCACCACGGCACCGGTCGCCGTCGTATCTTCCCGCAGCATCCAACCAACCCGCTTGACCGTCCGCAGCATCACCGCGCTTTCGACGATCTCGATGCCGGGCACCTTCTGCTGCAGCGCCAGCTCGGCCGACATGATGTCGGCGAGCGAGTGCAGCCACATGATGATCACGAAGTTGGTCGGTCCCGTGGTTGAGGCACTCAGCCTGACGTTGCTGATGGTCCGGATTTCCGCCGCCGCCGCATCGTGGCCGCCGGCCGGTACGTTGACAAACCATTGGCACGTCACCGGGAACGACGAATAGCGCTGGGCGATTTCGCAGCGGAAGGACAGGATGCCGCTGGCCAGCACCCGGTTCAGCTGGCGCTGCGTCGTGGCCGGGTGGCGGCCCAGCGCGCGGGCAATGTCCGCGGCGGTGGCGCGGCCGTCCCTGGCCAGGAACGGCAGGAGGTCGAGGTGGCTCTCCGGCAGCCGGCCCGCGGCCGGACCCGGTTCGGACCCGGGCTGGGTACCGAGCGCCCGGAGTGCAGCCAGCTGAGACCGGCTCAGGACGTTCAGCCTCCAGTCGTCCCCGCTGCTGTGCAGCCGCGTGCAAAGGGCCACCTGGTACTTGGTCAGGCCCTCGATGGCCTTGAGCCTGGAGATGATCTTGGCGCTGAATTCCTCCAGCGAGCGGGTGATGACGGTCAGCATCAGGTCCCGGTTGCTGGCCGCCTCTTCCACGGTGACGATCTCCGGGACGGCTGCCAGCTGGGCTGTGACGCTTTCGCGCCGGGTCATCTCGCAGTCCACCGCAACGTAGGCCAGGAGCATCTGCTTCGGATCCCCGGCAAGGTGGGCAGTAACCCACGATGCGCCGCTCGACGTCAGCCGCTCCCAGCGCGCGGCCAACGTGGTGGGGTGTACGCCGAGGACCTTGGCAGCATCCGCCCAGCCCAGCCGCGGGGAGGCCTGCAGGACCTGGATCAGGGCAAGATCGTCTTCGCTCAGCTCTTCCGACACAGCTCTTCCTTTGCGTGAATCCTGTTCCAAAGCGCGGCTTCGAGCATAATTCCAGCGGTTTCGCTGAGTGTGAACCACGCCACTCCAGAATAGTCCACAAGCCCGAATGCCAATTGCCAAGGAGTGCCACGTGCCCACGACCGCCGACGCCACGGACCTGCAGGAAGCGCTCATCCGCCTGCGCCACGACCTTCACCGCCAACCGGAAATCGGGCTCCAACTCCCCCGCACCCAGGAGAAGGTGCTCCAGGCATTGGACGGACTCCCCCTTGAGATCACGCTGGGCAAGGACACGACGTCGGTCACCGCAGTCCTGCGCGGCGGGCACCCCGGAGGGGAGTCCGTTGGCCCCCGCCCCGCAGTCCTGCTGCGCGCCGACATGGACGGACTGCCGGTGCAGGAGAAGACCGGCGTCGACTTTGCGTCGCAGGCGGACGGGGCCATGCACGCCTGCGGCCACGACCTGCACACTTCCATGCTCGTGGGAGCCGCAACGCTCCTGGCCGACAAGAAGCACCTGCTCGGCGGCGACGTCGTCCTCATGTTCCAGCCGGGCGAGGAAGGGTTCGACGGCGCAAGCTACATGATCCGCGAAGGCGTCCTGGACGCCGCCGGAACCCGCGTCCAGGCAGCCTACGGAATGCACGTGTTCTCCGCACTGGAGCCGCATGGCACCTTTTGCACCAAGCCCGGCGTCATGCTCAGCGCCTCGGACGGGCTGGAAGTCACGGTCCTCGGAGCCGGCGGCCACGGTTCTGCGCCGCATTCGGCCAAGGACCCGGTCACCGTTGCCGCCGAGATGGTGACCGCCCTGCAGGTGATGGTCACCCGGCAGTTCAACATGTTCGATCCCGTGGTCCTGTCAGTGGGCGTGCTGCATGCCGGCACCAAACGGAACGTCATCCCCGAATCGGCCCGCATCGAGGCCACCATCCGGACCTTTTCCGACGCGTCACGCCACAAGATGATGGACGCGGTCCCGCGCCTGCTGAAGGGGATCGCGGCAGCGCACGGGGTGGAGGTGGCCGTCGACTACCTGCAGGAATACCCCCTCACCATCACCAGCGAGGACGAAACACGCACGGCCGAGAAGGTGATCACCGAACTGTTCGGCGAGCGCCGGCTCTCACGCTGGGCAACCCCGCTCAGCGGCTCCGAGGACTTCTCCAGGGTGCTGGCCGAGGTGCCCGGCACCTTCGTGGGCCTCAGCGCCGTGGCCCCCGGCGGCAATCCGGCCACCTCACCGTTCAACCACTCACCGTACGCAACGTTCGACGACGGCGTGCTGGCTGACGGGGCCGCGCTGTACGCGGAACTCGCCATGTCGCGGCTGGGTGCCCTCGCCCCGGCCTCCTAGGCTCCGACACCAGCGCAACCTGCCTCCCCCAAACCCAACCGACCAGGAAGAACACCATGTCCGTCGCATTAAGCAAGCCCCAGACTGGACGCATGTCCACCGCGAAAACCATCGTTGGCACCGGCATCGGAAACGCCGTTGAGTGGTACGACTGGGCAATCTATGCCACGTTCACCCCCTTCATCGCCAGCCAGCTCTTCAGCAAGGAAGACCCGGCATCGGCCGTGTTGTCCACCCTGGCGATCTTCGCCGTCGGCTTCGTGGCCCGGCCGTTCGGCGGGTTCCTGTTCGGCTGGATCGGCGACCGGGTGGGCCGGAAGACTTCCATGACGCTCGCCGTGGGCCTTGCCTCGCTGGGCAGCCTGATGATCGGTGTTGCGCCAACCTTCGCCAGCGTCGGCGCGTTCGCGTCACTCATGCTCCTGGTGGCACGGCTGGTCCAGGGCTTGGCCCACGGCGGGGAGTTGCCGTCGTCGCAAACGTACCTGTCCGAAATGGCACCCAAGGAGCACCGCGGATTCTGGGCCACGCTGATCTACACGTCCGGAACCGTGGGAATCCTGTTCGGCACCCTCCTGGGGGCTGTCCTGAACATGGCGCTGACCACGGAGGCGATGAACGCCTGGGGCTGGCGGATCCCGTTCCTGATCGGCGCGGCCCTGGGCCTGTACGCATTGATCATGCGGTCACGGCTGCATGAAACCGAAGCGTTTGAGGGGGCAGCCACGGCCAAGCGGGCTGCGATCTGGCCGCAGATTGTCCGCTACCGCAAGCAGGCGCTGCAGGTGGTCGGCCTGACCGTTGGCCTTACGGTGATCTACTACATCTGGGGTGTGGTGGCGCCAAGCTACGCCACCACGGCGCTGAAGATCGACCGCGGCGAGGCACTCTGGGCAGGCGTGGCCGCCAACATCGTCTTCATCGCGGCGCTGCCGGTCTGGGGCAAGCTCTCAGACCGGATCGGCCGCAAGAAAGTCCTCTGGGCCGGCGCCATCGGCTCGGCCGTGCTGCACTTCCCCATGACCTGGCTGTTGAAGGACTCCGCCTGGCAGCTGGCGGTGAGCATGTCGGTGATGTTGATTTTCGTGGCGGCGAGCGCAGCAATCGTCCCGGCGGTCTACGCCGAGCTGTTCCCGACGTCGATCCGCACCGTGGGGGTGGGCGTCCCCTACTCCATCTGCGTGGCGGTCTTCGGCGGCACCGCCCCCTACCTGCAGCAGTGGCTGGGGTCCTCGCTGGGCGCACCGCAGGTGTTCAACGTCTATGCGGTGCTCCTGCTGGTGATCAGTGCGGCCTTCGTGTTCACCATCCCCGAAACCAAGGGCAAGGACCTGACGCACTAGAATCCCGGCGGAAGGTCCCCGGTGGCCGGTACCGGCACCGGGGACCTTGTGCTGCACCGGTCGTTTCCCTACTGGCCCGCCGGCCCCGTAACAGCCCGGACACCTACTGACGGGGTTGCCCTGACAGCGTTGGCTGCCCTGTCGGCGGCCACCTGGGCTTCGGTTCCGGAGTCAAGGATCGTATTGCGGGTGGATCCGGCATCGACCTGTACGGCCGTGACGGCGAGCCCGTCGGCAGCGTCCGTGGCCAGGAGGGCGTCCACCTGCGCCTCAAAGCAGGAGTCGCTCGAGGTGGCATTGACGTCGAGGGCAACCACATGGTTGTTGGAGACGAAGTTGGCTGACCCTTCCACCAGCCGAATGATCACCGGGGTGGCGCCCTCCGGCCGGATGGTCTGCGAATCGATGACTTCGGAGAAATGGTTGCCGATAATCGAATTGTTGTTGCCACTGACGGACAGCAGCCCGTGGAGGTCATCCAGCCCGTTGCCGATCCCCAGGAAAGGCGTCCAGGGCTCGTGGTCGCGCAGGAAATGGTTGGTGGCCACAAGGTTCTCGGAACTGCCTTCCGCAAGGACCACCATCCCGGGGTAGAAGGAATGCAGCCGGTTGTTGCTCACGCTCGACCGCGTGACCGCCCTGAGCTCGACGCTGCTCGCACCCCGGGGAAAGACGTTGTTGGCAGTGACCAACAGTCCGCCGTGGTTCTCGGCATAGATTGAATAGCCCTTGAAGCCGGCTCCCACCAGGTTGTCCGTGATCTTCGATGCCTGTCCCCAGCCGCGCAGTTCGATGCAGCTTCCGCATTCAGCGATGAAGTTGTCGTGGATGGACAGTGCGTCCGCTTTGTGGATGGTCAGTGCGTTCTCGAGATAGACGAACCCCATGCCGTTGATGCGGAATGAATCGTTGGCGCTCGCCACGTAGATGCCGGTTTTGCCGTTGACGTAGGTGTTCTCCGGGTGAAGGCCCGAACCGTCCTGAACGAAGTGCAGGCCGTCGATGCAGAAATTGGAGAACTCCACGGAGCTGATCCGCGGGCTGCCGTCCCGCTTTATGAGGAAGGCGGCCCCCGCTGCGTCCCCTGCCTCATCACCGGAAACGAGGTCCACGAGGATCCGGCTGCCTCCCGGCCACAGTTCGTGCAGGTCGGGCCATTCGTCTTCGGGAACATTGAATCGGATGCTCGATGACGTGAAGCCGTGTCCCGAACCTTGGATCTTGAGGAAGCTGACGTCGATCACCACTTGGGTACGGAGCCGGTAGTCTCCGGGCGGCAGGTAGATCACCGCGCCCGGCTTTCCGCCGTGGTCCACATCGGTGGCGGTCTGCCGTTCCTTAACGTCCGCGATGATGCTGTTGATGACTTCCCCGACGTCCTGGGCCGGGTTTCCGATGGGCCACGCCGTCACGTCGTAGTAGTTGCTGCTGGACATAGCTTCTTTCCTTGGTGTTCTCACTGGTTCGCCGGCTGGTGTTGAGGCGCGTCTGACTGCAGTTCATCCAATGTTGGCGGTTGGGCACCGGGGCGGCCAACCGTGATGGCGGCGGCCTTTGACGCCATCCGTCCCAGCGCTTCGAGGACTGACGGCGCCAGTCCGTCTGCGCCGCGCATCAGGAGCCCGTAGATCAGGGCGGACATATAGGAGTCGCCGGCCCCGATGGTGTCAGCCACCGCGGCGGTGACCGGGGGGACCAGCACTTGGGCGTCCCGTGTTGCCAGCATGGAGCCGTCCGATCCCTTGGTGATGGCGACAAGCCCGGCGCCCAAGGCCAGGAGATGGCGTGACACTTCCTCCAGTGGCCACCGCGGATAGAGCCAGTGGGCGTCCTCGTCGCTGAGCTTGACCACGTCGGTGAACGGGATGAGTTCCTCGAAGGTGGTCTTCGCCTGGACGTGGCTGCCGAGCAGCGCGGGGCGGATGTTGGGGTCGTAGGTCACAACGCAGCGCCGGTGTGATTGCTCAAGGAGGTCCCGGACTGCTGCCGCCCCCGGCGCCAGGAAGGAGGCGATGGAACCGGTGTGCAGGATTTTGGGCAGCGTGGCAGGCGCCGTTCGTGGCAGGTCCCAGTGGATGTCGAAGTTATACCGGGCTGATCCATCCGCAGCCAGGACGGCGGTGGCGGTAGCGCTCGTGCCCGGCCGCCTGGAACCGGGCAGGAGGCGTACGCCGGCGCTTCGAAGGTGTTCTTCGATGGCCGTTGCATGGCGGTCCACGCCGATCGAGGTGAGGAGTGCGGTATCGACGCCCAGGCGGCCGAGTCCGTAGGCGACGTTTGCCGGTGATCCGCCCGGATGTTCAGCCGTGCCGTGGGCTGAGGCGACAATGTCCACCAAGGCTTCACCGACCACGATCACGTCCGGACCGGAACCACCGGGGAGGTGCGGGGCTGTTGACATTCTGGACCCTTCCTTAGGTAAGTGATGAAACCGCGAGGTGCAGCACGGTTGCCTGGCCCCCGTCGGCCGAGAGCCAGGTCTGCAGGTGCCCGGCGCCAGGGAAGACGAGGTCGGTCATCACCACCTTGCCCCCCTGTGCAAAGACCTCCACGGAGCAGTGGTCGACGACGATCTGCAGCTTGAGGACACCGTCTTCCAGGACCAGCGGGGCTGATTCGACCGAGGCGAACTTGGCATGGAAGCCGGTGTCGCCTGAGTGCCGGCGGTCAAGGCTGAGCCGGGCGCTGGCTGTGTCGTAGCTCAGGACGGCGCCCGTTGTCCGGTCGCTGCTGCCGAAGATCCGGACCTCGATCCGGTCAGCACCGCCAGGAGCAAGCTCGGCCTCGATGATCTGGGCGGCGCCGGGGATTGCGTCCGGCAGCCGCAGGCCTGCGGCGTTCAGCTCACGCAATCCCGCGTCCGTCAGTTCTGTGGCACGCGGGAGCCTTCCCTCCTGGCCTCGCCCTGCCAGGACTGGTTGCTGGACCAGGCGGGCGGAGCCGTTGAACGTGGCGAGCCGCAATTCGCGGGCCAGGGTCATGGACGACCGCCAGGGTGCGGTGGGCAGTTCGTTGGCGTAATCCCAGTTGTTCATCCAGCCGATGACGATGCTGCGGCCGTCCGGGGCGTTGCTGAAGGAGACAGAGGCGTAGCAGTCGCGTCCCCAGTCAAGCCAGAGGCATTCCCGCAGCGCCGCCGCAGCCTCCAAAGGGTCCGGGACGGTACGCAGCCCGGCCGGAGCCACGAGGGAACCTGCGTCCGGAACGAACCGGGCGCCGTCGAACTGGCCCACGAAGTACTGGCCGCCGGACCCCCCTGCCACTGCGCCGGGGTTGACGTTGACGATCAGGACCCATTTGGTGTTGCCCGGATCCCCGTCTACTGCGAGGGGAAAGAGATCGGGGCACTCCCAGTCACCGGCGTCGGCGTTGGCCGGGCCGAAATCGCTCAGGAAATCCCACGACTTGAGGTCGTCCGAACGGTAGAAGACCACTTGCTGGTGATGCGCTTCGACGGCGACCATGACCCAGTACGAGCCCTGGTCCCCTTGGTAGCGGAACACCTTGGGATCCCTGAAGTTCGCCGAATTCCTGGTGAGGACAGGGTTTCCGTCGTATTTCTGCCACGTCATGCCGCCGTCGGTGCTGTACGCAAGGGACTGGGCCTGCGTGCCGTTCAGTTCTGAGGCGGCTTTGAAGGCACTGGTGTAGATGGCCACGAGTGCGGGTTGCTCGGCAGAGCCAAAGCCGGCCGTGTTGCCGTCGTCCACCACGACGCTGCCGGAGAAAATATCCTCCTCGTCGTCGCAGGCGATGGCAACCGGGTGTTCAGTCCAGTGCAGCAGGTCGGTAGAGGTGGCGTGGCCCCAGGACATGTTGCCCCAGACGTTGCCGAACGGATTGTTCTGGAAGAAGAGGTGGTACTTGCCGTCGTGGAACACCAGGCCGTTGGGATCGTTCAGCCAAGTGTCCCTCGCCGTGAAATGGATGGCTGGACGGAACCTGGCGGTTCCGGCCGGTGTTTCCGGGCGTGCGGCATCAAGGAAGGTGGACATGTTGGTGCGGTCCTCCGGGAAGTGGAAGGGCTGGCTGCTCAGTGGCGTGGGGCCGCGATGGAATCGCGGCGTACCAGCGGGCAGCCCAGGATGGTCGGATGCAGTGCCATGAGGGAAAGGTCCGTCTTCCCCTCGACGGCGTCAATCAGGTGTTCGGTTGCCCAGGCGCCCATCTCGTAATGGGGCAGTGCGACGGTGCTGAGGCCCGGGTGCAGGTTCGCGGCGATGAGTTCCTGGTCATCAAAGCCCACCACGGAGAGGTCGGACGGGATGGAAAGTCCCAGCTCCGCGGCGGCCCGGTAGGCGCCCATCGCCATGCGGTCGTTGTAGCAGAAGAGCCCGGTGGGGCGGTCGTCGCGGGCCAGGATGCGCAGGGCCGCTTCGTAACCGCCCTGGACCTCCGAGGCCGCCGCCTCCACGGGCGCCGTGCCGCCATCGAGCCCTGCCTCATCCAGTGCGGCCCGGAAGGCGTGGAGCCGTTGCCGTGTCGCCGGGACATCGTCGGTGTTGTTGAGGAAGCCCACGCGCGTGTGGCCGGCCTCGAGGAGCGCACCCACAGCCGCGCGTGCGCCACCTTCTTCGTCCGGAATCACGGCTGTGATGTTGCCGTCCGTGGCCACCGAGTCAACCAGGATGGAGGGCACGCTGCCCAGGTTCGCCGGCAGTTTCACGGTGCGGTGGTACATGGTGGCGTAGAGGATCCCGTCCACCCGGCGCTCCAGGAGGGCCTCAACATCCGCCTGCCTCGATTCGAGGCTGGCGGAACCGGAGGTGTTGATGATCATGAGGTTGTACCCCCGGGCCTTCGCGGCCTCATCGGCACCCAGGATGATCCGGCCGGCGTGGGGCGTGGTGGCGATATCCTCGCTCACCAGCCCCAGCATCCCGGTCCGCTGGGTCCGGAGGGCCTGCGCAAGCCGGTTGGGGCCATAACCCAGCTGCTCGGCGGCGGACCGGACCTTGTCCCTGGTTTCGGGGCTGATCCGGGCATAGGAAACCTCGTTGAGGACGTGGGAAACAGTCGTCACGGACACGCCGGCGGCTACGGCCACGTCCTTGATCCCGATGTTCCTGTTACTCATCTGCGTCCCACGTCCTTATGGTTGGTGATGCCCCTGGGGGTTACCAGTAGGCTACTCGTTGCTGGTGGTCTAACCCTTGACGGCGCCGAGCGTCATGCCCGCCACGATCTTGCGCTGCAGCAGCAGGGTCAAAAGGATGACCGGGATGGAGTAGACGGCGGCCAAAGCCGTCATGGAACCCCAGTCCAGGCCAAATTGGGTCTGGAAGTTCGCGATGACCACGGGCGTTGTCTGGGAGCGGATGGCCGTCATCAACAGGGCGAAAAGGAACTCGTTCCAGGACGCCAGGAAGGCGAAGATCGCGGTGACGGCGACACCGCCGGACACCACGGGGATCACTACCCGCCACAACGCGCCCAGCCTGCTGCAGCCATCCACCGTGGCAGCTTCTTCCAGGTCTTTGGGCACCGCCTCGAAGAAGCTGGACATGAGCCAGATCGAGAGCGGCAGCGAGATGGTGGTGTGCGCGATGGACAGGGCGATGGGGGTATCGGCAAGGCCCATTGACGCCATCATGGACGCCAGAGGGATGCCGATGGCCACCGGGGGCACCATCCGGGTCACCAGCGCGGCCATGATGAAGATCCGGCCGCTAAGGGTCTTGTACCGGGTGATGCCATAGGCCGCCGGTACCGCCAGCACAAGGGAAAGCAGCGTGCTGATCACCGCGGTCTGGATGCTGTTGATGAACGAGGCCGGGACTCCGTTCCGGCCCAGGGCATTGGCGTAGTTCTCCAGGGTCCACTCCCTGGGGAGGATCGTGGGTGGAACCGCAATGGTGTCGATGGGGGTCTTGAACGACGTGAACAGCAGATACAGGAAGGGGAAGCCGTACAGCACCATGGCCGCCGCGAGCAGGATCCAGAGCAGGGTGCGGGTCCCTCGCCTGCCGGCTTCCAGTCCTTCCCGGTTGACGCCGCGCCGTTTGCGGGGCTGGACGGTGCCGGTCTGCGCCGAAGGTGCCGGCGCCGCCTTGTGCCGCGTTCCGCCGTCGTACGTGATTCGTTCTGCGGTGCTCATCAGGTGTCCTTTCCGGGCCGCCAGATGGTGGCCACCGCGAAGAATGCGACGGCGAGCATCGCCAGCAGGTAGATGGTGCCCATGGCACTGGCCAGGCCCGGATCGCCAAAGCGGATCATGGTGCGGTAGATCAACAGGCTCATGGTCTCCGAGGCCGACTGCGGGCCGCCGTTGGTCTGGATGAGGATGGTGTCGAAGGCCCGGGCAGCGTCAATGCCCCGGACCACGAGAGCCACGGCGATGACCGGCCGGAGGAGGGGAAGAATGATCCGGAACAGGAGCGCGGGGGCGCGGGCACCGTCCAGCCGGGCCGCCTCGATGAGGTCCCCGGGAATGTTTTGCAGTCCGGCGAAGAGCACCAGGCACATGAACGACGTGGTGAGCCAGATGTCCGGGATCGCCACCGAAAAGAGCACGATGTTTGGGTCCGACAGCCAGCCGATCTGGTTGGGGTCGGAGAGGATGCCCGCTTGGTGCAGGAGGGTGCCAATGAGCCCGAAGTTGTCGATCATCAGGAACTTCCACAGCAGGCCGGCCACGATCGGGGCGATCATGAGCGGATACATGAATACGGTCCGCCAAATCTGGGAGCTCCTGCCCAGCATGGTGAAGAGCAGTGCCATGCCTAGGCCAAGTGCGAATTCGAGCGTGACCACAACCAGTGTGTAGGCCAGCGTCCGCCATCCGGCGCCGGTAAAGGCCTCGGAGGCGAAGGCCCGGACGTAGTTGTCCAGGCCCACAAATTCGCGGGGGCCGCCGGCGATCGGGGAGATCTTGAAAAAGCTGTCCGCGACAAGGCGGAACAGCGGGAAGGCAACAAAAACTGCCAGGAACAGCGCCGCTGGTGTCATCAGGAACAATGCGAAGCGGCGATCGGAGATACGCACGGTTTTCTCTTCCGCTGGTTGGGGCCGCGGCCGGCGCCGGTAGTTCAGGCGCCGGCCGCGGGGGTCTTACTTAAGGAGATCCTCGATCTGCTTCTTGGCATCGGCGAGGAGGGTTGCGGAGTCACCACCGGCAACAGCCTTCTGAAGCATGGGAACCAGAACGGTGTCCACGATCTGCTGCCACTTCTCGGTAGCAGGTCGCGTGGCAGTGGCCTTGCCGTTGAGGGTTTCAATCAGTGGCTTGAAGCTCTCGTAGCCGGGCATGTCCTGGTACTTCTCGAAGGCAGAGATGCGCGCGGCCAGGCCCAGGTTGGATTCGATGCCTTTGTCGTTGTAGTCGTAGGCGCACTTCACGAATTTCTTGGCGGCGTCCGCGTTTTTGGTGGCCTTCGGGACGGTCAGGTACCAGGGTCCGGGGACGCCGCCGATGCCGGCCGAGCCGGCGATCATCGGGGCAGCGCCAACCTTGCCTGCAACCGGGGAGTCCTTGGGGATCTGGCGGTAGGCGTGGGCCCAGAACCGGGTCATGGCGGTCTTGCCCTGGTTGAACAGGTTTTGCGCGGCAGCCCAGTCCACCTGGGCGGCCCCGGACGGGGCGTCCTTGACCAGGCTGGTGTAGAAGTCCAGGGCTTCCTTGTGGGCGGCGTTGTCGATGACCACCTTGTTGTTAGCGTCCAGCACCATGGGCGAGCCGGCCTGCAGCACGTGGGCGAGCCACTCGGTTTCCACGCCGCCCTTCACGTCCGTACCGAACATGCCGTCCTTGGTGAAGAACGCGGAAATGTCCTGGTACTGCTTCCAGGTGGTGGGGGCCGCCAGGTCGTAACCGTACTTCGCTTTGAAATCGGCCTTGTTCTTGGCATCTTCGAAAAGATCCTTGCGGTAAAGGATGATCTCGGCGTTCGTCCAGGCGGGCATGCCGATGAAGTGGCCGTCAACGTTGGCTTCCTTCACCAACGCCGGGAAGATATCCTTCTTGGCTTCATCGGTAAAGAGTTCGTCGATGGGCTGGACCGCGTCCTTGAAGCTGGGGAGCCAGACTGAGTCCAGGGCGGCGACGTCGAAGGAGACGTTGCCGGAGGAAAATTCGCTGGAGAGCCGGTTGAACATACCGTCATAGGGCAGTTCGACGAAGTTGACGTCGACGCCGGCTTCCTTCTTGCACTGTTCGGCGACGCCGGTCAGCTCTGCGTGGCCGCCGGCTTCGACCAGGACGTTGACCGTGTTGGTGCCGGCACTTCCCGACGTGGCGGCCGGGCCCCCTGCGCCGCACCCGGAGGCGACCAGGGCGACAGCGGTGCAGATGCCGCCGATGGCGAGCCTGTTGATGAATTTACGAGTGGACATCGCTGTCGACTCACTTTCTCTCGAACGGAATGGTGAGAATGAGCTTGGGGTGAAAAATCGTTTTGCCAAAACGACTTGGCAACACTGTAGGACCCCATTCCGTGGAGTGTCAAGTGTCACACCAGCTGGAAATTCGGCCATTGACGCAGCTCGGGATCCGGACCTGGTGTGGTTCTCACTGCCGAGAAGAATCGTTTTGGCGTGCGTTGGCAGGTCGGCTGCAGCGCACGTCAACTACCAAAGACGCGCCCACATGGAAGCTCCGTCAGGCAGCGACCGGCAACACGAGGAGGTACCCGGCCGGCAGTCCGCTGCTCCAGCGCCGCGGCTCGCGAATCACGAACTGCGTCGCCAGCTGCTCGGGACTGAGCAGGCTGTTGGGCGCCGGCGATGGCCCCCACTGCGTGCCGCCGTAGGGATAGAGGGGATCAAGGACGTGGATGCCCGTGACGGAGAAGTCGGCGAACTGCCGGGGGTCGCCCAGCGACTCAAAGCCGCTCATCACCCAAGCGTGGCGGCCACTCCACATGACCAGCCCCACCGGCCTTCCCGTCTCGGCCATGGCGCGCGCGGCAGTGCGGAGCGCCTCGCCATAGTCCGGGATGCTGACCACCCGATACGGACCCATTCCCGATTCGGTCAGCACTTGCGCCCAGCCATAGGGGTTGGCGCCATTGAACGAGTCGGACGAGCGGGCGCGGGCCATCTCCCACAAATCGCTTTGCTGCGCCCTGTCAGCCCAGCCGCTTCCCCCGGTGTCGTCGATGAGGTTATGGGCCATCTGGATGCTCGCGGCAACACACCAGTCGAAGGTGTACTGGGGAACGAAGTCACCCTCCCGGTACAGGTTCAGGGCGAAGGGCTGCGGAGCCGGTGCGGGCGGAGCCGGGGTCGGCTCGGCAGCCGGTGAAGAACCAGGCGTCGATGCCGTCGCGGGCGCAGGCGGCGGAGTCAGGGCGTCGCCGGCCTCCGCCACCGCCAGGCCGGCAGACGCCGTTCCGGATGGTGCAGCCGTTGACACAGGCTCCGTAGCCGCCTCCGGAAGGCCCGTCGTCGGCGTGCAGGCCGTAAGGAATCCGGCCAGGGCGACCACCCAAGCCAAAACGCGCAGGCGGGCACCGGCCATGATCGATTGACTCCATCCCTGAGGAGCGGGCTTACCTCCCTCCAGTGTCCTGCCCATGGCGCCCCTTGACTACCCCACCCCAGGATCCCTACACTTTTCATAAAGCAGAATCTAAATTCCACAAAGCGGAAACGGTGAAGACCGGGAAGCAAGGGAAGATAGATCAAAGCCCCTCCTCGGAAGGACCTACGATGACGTACACAGTGAACTGCTCCATCCTCCTTACGGAGCTGCCCCTGCTCGAGCGCCCGGCGGCCGCCAAGGCAGCCGGCTTCGACGCCGTCGAATTCTGGTGGCCCTTCGAAACCTCCGTCCCGGCCGACAGCGAGATCACGAAGTTCGAGAACGCCATCACGGATGCCGGCGTCCAGCTCACCGGCCTGAACTTCAACGCCGGCAACATGCCCGCCGGTGACCGCGGCCTGGTTTCCTGGAAGGGACGCTGCTCCGAGTTCAAGGACAACATCGACGTCGTCACAGGCATCGGCGAACGCCTGGGCTGCAAGGCCTTCAACGCCCTCTATGGCAACCGGCAGGACGAATTCACCCCTGAGGAGCAGGACGAGCTCGCCGTCAAGAACCTGGCGGCGGCAGCCCAAGGGGTCGCCCGCATCGGCGGCACCGTCCTCCTAGAACCGGTCAGCGGCGCACCCAAATACCCGCTCCTCACCGCCAACGACGCACTCAACGTCATCTCCCGCGTCAAGGAAGAGACCGGCACCGGGAACATCAAGCTCCTCGCCGACTTCTACCACCTGGCCGTCAACGGCGACGACGTCGAATCCGTCATCGAAAAGCACGCCAAGGACTTCGGCCACATCCAAATCGCTGACAACCCCGGCCGTGGCGCCCCGGGCACCGGCACCCTCCCCTTGGGGGAATGGATCGCCCGCAGCCGCGAACTCGGATACCAGGGGTACATCGGCCTCGAGTACAAGGAACCACAGGAAACCGCCTTCAGCTGGGCCATCCGCGAACACGTCGCCCGGTAACCACCGCCGCACACACGCAAGACCCCCAAGACTTCAGAAAGAGAACCATCATGAGCAACGTCGCAGTCATCGGACTCGGAATCATGGGCCTGCCCATGGCCATCAACCTGGTCAAGGCCGGCCACTCCGTCACCGGTTTCAACCGCAGCCAGGACAAGATTGACAAACTGGTCTCCGAGGGCGGCACGGGCGCCTCGAGCATCGCGGACGCCGTCAAGGATGCCGACGTCGTCATCACCATGGTGCCGGACTCCCCCGACGTTGAAGGTGTGGTCAGCGGCAAGGACGGCGTCTTCGCCAACGCCAAGCAGGGCGCCCTGTGGATCGACGCCTCCAGCATCCGTCCCGACGTCGCCGTCCGCCTCGCCGCAGACGCCAAGGAAGCCGGCATCCGCCCCCTCGACGCCCCGGTCTCCGGCGGCGAACAGGGCGCCATCGACGCCGTCCTCTCCATCATGGTGGGCGGCGACAAGGCAGACTTCGACGACGCCCAGGACGTCCTGAACGCCGTCGGCAAGACCATCGTGCACGTGGGACCCTCCGGCTCCGGCCAGACCGTCAAAGCTGCAAACCAGCTGATCGTCGCGGTCAACATCGAGGTCCTCGGCGAAGCCATCGCCTTCCTCGAGGCCTACGGCGTGGACACCGACGCCGCCCTCAAGGTCCTCGGCGGCGGCCTGGCCGGCTCAAAAGTCCTGGAGCAGAAGGGCCACAAGATGCTGGACCGCAACTTCGACCCCGGCTTCCGCCTGGCCCTGCACCACAAGGACCTGGGCATCGTCACCTCCGCCGCCCGCGAAGCCAACGTGGCCATCCCGCTCGGCGCCATCGCCGCCCAGCTCGTCGCCGCCACCGTCAACCAGGGCGACGGCGCACTGGACCACTCCGGACTCTTCAAGCAGGTCCTCCAGCTCAGCGGCCGGAAGTAGCCACTCCCCGCGCAGCCGGGACAAAAAGCGCGGAAACAAGCACTTAAGCGGGGAGCCCGCCGTCGTGGATTACGACGGCGGTCCCCCCATCACACCCAAAAACAGGTTTCGACAGGCTCAACCACCGGGCCCGACCACAAGCTTTCAAGGAGCACCCCATGAGCAAGATGCGTACCGTTGATGCAGCGGTAGCCATCCTGGAAAAGGAAGGCGCCATCGAGGCGTTCGGCCTGCCAGGCGCTGCCATCAACCCCTTCTACTCGGCCATGCGCGCCCACGGCGGCATCCGCCACACCCTTGCCCGCCACGTCGAAGGCGCCAGCCACATGGCCGACGGCTTCAGCCGCGCCAAGGACGGGAACATCGGCATCTGCATCGGCACCTCCGGCCCCGCCGGCACCGACATGGTCACCGGCCTCTACGCCGCCTGGGCCGACTCCATCCCCATGCTCTGCATCACCGGCCAGGCACCCGTGGCCAAGCTGCACAAGGAAGACTTCCAGGCCGTGGACATCGAGTCCATCGCCAAGCCCGTCACCAAGATGGCCATGACCATCCTGGAGCCCGGCCAGGTTCCGGGCGCCTTTCAGAAGGCCTTCCAGCTGATGCGCTCCGGCCGCCCCGGCCCGGTTCTCCTGGACTTGCCCATCGACGTGCAAATGGCCGAGATCGAGTTCGACATCGATACCTACGAGCCGCTGCCTGTCGAGAAGCCGAAGGCCTCCCGCAAGCAGCTGGAAAAGGCCCTGGACATGCTCCTCGCCGCCAAGCACCCGCTGATCGTGGCCGGCGGCGGCATCATCAACGCCGGCGCCTCCGCGCAGCTGGTGGAGCTGGCGGAAACCCTGAATGTGCCGGTCATCCCCACCCTGATGGGCTGGGGCACCATTCCGGATGACCACCAGCTGATGGCCGGCATGGTGGGCCTGCAGACCAGCCACCGCTACGGCAACGAGAACTACCTGCAGAGCGACTTCGTGATCGGCATCGGCAACCGCTGGGCCAACCGCCACACCGGCGGCCTGGAAACCTACACCGCCGGCCGCACGTTCGTGCACATCGACATCGAACCCACCCAGATCGGCCGCGTATTCTCCCCTGACCTGGGCATCGCGTCCGACGCCGGTGCGGCGCTGGCCGGGCTGGTAGAGCTCGCCAAGGAGCGCAAGGCCGCCGCGTCCCTGCCGGACTACAGCGCCTGGGTTGCCGAATGCCAGGACCGCAAGGCCTCCCTGCACCGCAAGACGCACTTCGAGAACATCCCCATCAAGCCGCAGCGCGTGTACGAGGAGATGAACAAGTCTTTCGGCCGCGACACCGTCTACGTATCCACCATCGGGCTTTCGCAGATCGCCGGCGCGCAGATGCTGCACGTGTTCGGCCCGCGCAAGTGGATCAACGCCGGCCAGGCAGGGCCCCTGGGCTGGACCGCCCCGGCAGCCCTCGGCGTCGCCCGTTCCAACCCGGAGCAGACCGTGGTGGCCCTGTCCGGCGACTACGACTTCCAGTTCATGATCGAGGAACTGGCCGTGGGCGCGCAGTTCAACCTCCCATACATCCACGTGGTGGTGAACAACTCCTACCTGGGCCTGATCCGGCAGTCGCAGCGCGGCTTCAACATGGAGCAGAACGTCTCCCTGGCGTTCGAGAACATCAACAGCGCGCACCTTTCCGAGGACACCCGCGGCTACGGCGTGGACCACCTCAAGGTGGCCGAAGGCCTGGGCTGCAAGGCCGTCCGCGTGGAGGATCCCAGCGACCTCGCCGCCGCCTTCGACAAGGCCAAGGCTTTGATGGGCGAGTTCCAGGTTCCCGTGGTGGTGGAAGTGATCCTCGAGAAGGTCACCAACATCTCCATGGGCATGGAAATCAACGCCGTGAACGAGTTCGAGGAACTGGCAGAGTCCGCCGCTGACGCGCCCACCGCCATCCTGGCACTGCAGGCGTAACCATGCGGATCGTGATTGCCCCGGACAAGTTCAAGGGATCCCTGTCCGCCCCGGAGGTGTGCAGGTTCCTCGAAAAGGGCCTGCAGCGAGGCACAGGCGGCAACCTTGACGTCGTCCGGATTCCGGTGGCCGACGGCGGCGAGGGCACCCTCGACGCCGCCGTCGGCTCCGGCTTCACCCGCCGGACGGCAACGGTCACCGGTCCCACCGGCCAGCCGGTGGAAGCGGACTTCGCCGTCCGCGGGCACGAAGCGGTCATTGAGATGGCCACCGCATCCGGGCTCGCCCTGGTACCGCGGACCAGCAAGGGCGCCCGGCCGGACGCGGCAGCAGCCACCACGGCGACGTCCCTGGGGACCGGCCAGCTGATCCGGGCAGCATTGGACGCCGGCTGCCGCCGCATCTTACTCGGCGTTGGGGGCAGCGCGAATACCGACGGCGGCGCGGGACTCCTGCAGGGACTCGGCGCCCGTCTCTTGGACAGCAGGAACAACGAACTCCCACCCGGCGGCGCAGCCCTCGCCAACCTGCACAGCATCGATTTCACCCACTTTGAACCGCGCTTGGTGGACACCCGCTTCGTGCTGGCTTCCGACGTCGACAACCCGCTGCTGGGCGCCCAGGGCGCCGCGGCGGTCTTCGGCCCGCAAAAAGGTGCCACCCCACAAGACGTCGGCATGCTCGACGCCGCCCTGGCCAGGTTTGTCGAAGTCCTGGCCAGGGAAATCGGATTCCGCGCCGTCAAGGCCGCCGAGGCTCCCGGAGCCGGGGCGGCCGGCGGCGTGGGCTACGCCGCCATCGCCGTCCTGGCCGCAACGCGGAGGCCGGGCATCGACGTCGTCCTCGAATTCACGGGACTGGCGGACCGCTTGGCCGGCGCCGACCTGGTCATTACCGGCGAGGGCAGCCTGGACGAACAAAGCCTGCTCGGCAAGACCCCCATGGGTGTTGCCCGGGCCGCGGCGGCGCAAGGCGTTCCGGTCGTCGCCGTCTGCGGCCGGACCACCCTGGACCACGGGCAGGCGTCGGCCGCAGGATTCGACGATGTTTACGCTTTGACGGCGCTCGAATCAGATGTAAACAGGTGCATAGCAGAGGCAGGGCCGCTGCTGGAGCAGCTGGGCACCCAAATCAGTGCGGGGCTGGCGGCCAACAGGCCTGCCACCGCAAGTACCAAGGAGGACCTCCGTGTCTGAAGAACGTTTTGACCTCGTCATCCGGGGCCGGCGCATCCTGACCACCGCCGGGATTGCCCCACGCGAGGTGGGCGTCCGCAACGGCAGGATCGTGGCCCTCGAACCGCTCGGCAACGGCCTTGCCGGCGCCGAAGTCATCGAACTGGCTGATGACGAAACGCTGCTCCCGGGCCTGGTGGACACGCACGTCCACGTCAACGAGCCCGGCCGCACCGAATGGGAGGGCTTCGCGTCCGCCACCCGGGCCGCGGCAGCCGGCGGGGTGACCACCATCATCGACATGCCGCTGAACTCCGTCCCGCCCACCACCACGGTGGAAAACCTCAAGCTCAAGCGCGAGGTGGCCGAGGACCAGGCGTTCATCGACGTCGGATTCTGGGGTGGCGCCATCCCCGGCAACAAGGCCGACCTGCGCCCCCTGCATGATGAGGGCGTCTTCGGCTTCAAGTGCTTCCTCCTGCACTCCGGCGTGGACGAGTTCCCGCACCTGGACGCGGACGAGATGGAAGAGGACATGGCCGAGCTGAAGTCCTTCGACTCGCTCATGATCGTCCATGCCGAGGACTCGCACGCCATCGACCGTGCCCCGCACCCCGGCGGCGACCACTACTCCACCTTCCTGGCCTCGCGCCCCCGCGGCGCCGAGAACAAGGCCATCGCGGAGGTCATCGAACGGGCCCGCTGGACCGGAGCCCGGGCGCACATCCTGCACCTGTCGTCGTCGGATGCCCTGCCCATGATCGCCAGCGCCAAGCGCGACGGCGTCAAGCTCACCGTGGAGACGTGCCCGCACTACCTGACCCTGATGGCGGAGGAAATCCCGGACGGCGCCACCGCCTATAAGTGCTGCCCGCCCATCCGCGAGGCCTCCAACCGCGAGCTGCTCTGGGAGGGGCTGCAGGACGGCACCATCGACTGCATCGTCTCTGACCACTCCCCCTCCACCCTGGACCTGAAGGACCTGGAGAACGGCGACTTCGCCGTCGCCTGGGGCGGCGTCTCCTCGCTGCAGCTGGGCCTGTCCCTGATCTGGACCGAGGCGCGGCAGCGCGGCATCCCGCTGGAGCAGGTAGTGTCCTGGATGGCTGAAAAGCCCGCCAACCTGGCCCGCCTCGGCAACAAGGGCCAGCTGGCCCTTGGCTACGACGCCGACTTCGCCGTCTTCGCCCCGGACGAGGCTTTCGTGGTGGACGTCTCCAAGCTCAAGCACAAGAACCCCATCACTCCCTATGACGGCAAGGCCCTGTCCGGCGTGGTCCGCAAGACCTTCCTCCGCGGCGCCGTGGTGGACGGCCAGACCCCCACGGGCAAGCTGATCCGCCGCGGCGGCGTATAAGGACCGGCCATGGCAGTGGAAGCCCATCATCCGCGGCCGGCGGCCGCGCACCAGGTTCCAGCCAGGCGGGCCACCGCTTACGGGCTGGCCCTGTGGGTGGTTCCAGCTGAGGGCGCGAGCCCGGAACTCCTGCGCCACGCCGCCCGCATGGTCCTCGCCAAAGCCCTGCAAACTGCTCCGGAGGCGGAAGTCCATTGGCCTGCCGCCGGAGCCCCCACGTCCGCCGCGGAGGGAGCCGCAAACCACTCCTCCCGCACTCCCTCCGCGGCGGAGGACCCGTGCCCGGCACAGCCGGGGGACGACGACGGCACCCTGCTCCCGCCGTCGGCCGGGCCCGTCAGCCGGGTGGCCGTTGACCTCGCGGCCGATGCCGTCCTGCTGGACGGGACGCCGGTGGCCCTCACCGGCGTCGAATACAAGGTGCTGCACTACCTGGTGACCCACCTGTCCCGCACGGTAGGCCGGGAGGAACTGCAACAGTTCCTGGAGTCCCTGGCCTTTCCCGGCGCCACTGCACGGTCCATCGACGTGTACGTGGGGAGGATCCGCAGGAAACTGGGCAATGCCCGCCATGCCGTGGCCACCGTTCGCGGCGGCGGCTACCAGTTTGTTGCCGGTCCGCACGCAACCGTTCGGGGTCCAGCGGAATACTGCATATGACGCAGGAGTTGTATCACCAAGCGGCAAACCGCTTCACTGGATGTTTGGCCATCACTGACCAGTCTTACAAAGGAACGCCATGAGCCCCACCCTGACCACCAAGCTTCAGCCCGGCACGCCGGCTCCTGAGTTCACCCTCCGGGACGCCCAAGGCCGGGAGACCTCGTTGGCCGATTACCGTGGCAAGAACGTCATCGTGTACTTCTACCCCAAAGCCGCCACTCCCGGCTGCACCACCGAGGCCTGCGACTTCCGCGACAGCCTGTCCTCCCTGCAGGGCAAGGGCTACGAGGTTGTCGGCGTCTCCCCCGACGCCCAGGAGGCCCTGGCCGGCTTCACCGGTGATTTCTCCCTGACCTTCCCCCTGCTCTCAGACCCCGACCACACTGTCGCCCTGGCCTACGGAGCCTGGGGCGAGAAGCTGGTCAACGGCGAAATCCACGAAGGAATCGTCCGCTCCACCGTAGTGGTGGACCCCGAAGGCAAGGTCACCCTGGCCCAATACCAGGTGCAGGCCGACGGGCACGTCGCCCGCCTGAAAGAAGCCCTCGGCATCTAGACCTGCCTCCGCTTCCCGCAGCTGTTCCCGAACGCCCCTGCACGTGGTGCAAGGGCGTTCGGCGTTCCCGGGACGGCACTTCCCCGGGTGCGTTGCCTGCGGCCGGCAGCCGGTGGAAGGATGGCGGGATGGCCATCGAGGTACGCCCGGCAACGGTTTTCGAGGACGTCAGGACCATGGTGGGGCCCAAGCGCCCTGACGCGACGGTCTGCTGGTGCCTGAGCTACCGGATCCCGTCCCAGCAGAACGTCGCGCTGCGCGCTGAGGAACGTGGCGCGCTGGTCAAGGAATTGGTGGCCCAGGACCCGCCGCCGGGGGTCCTGGCGTACGACGGCGGCGAGGTGGTTGGATGGGCCGCGGTCCACCCCCGTGCGGACACCAGCTTCGCCCGGAACCGGAAAATTCCGCACGTGGACGGACTGGACGCCTGGTCCGTGTGGTGCCTGCGAGTCCGTCCCGGACACCGCGGCAAGGGCATCTCGCACGTCCTCCTGGCCGGGGCGGTGGAAATGGCCCGCTCCTACGGGGCGCCCGCCATTGAGGGGTATCCGGTGGACAACGGCGGCAGCAAAGTGGACCTCACCATGGCCTACGTGGGCACCCGCAAACTCTTCGAAGACGCCGGGTTCGCCAAGGCCGCGGAAACGGACTCGGTGCTCAATGGCTTCCCTCGTGTCCTGATGAGGCTGGCGCTGCCCTGAACCTTTCCCGGCCCGGGACCCGGAAGTGGCAAGTGCTACTTGCGGCGCCAGTACTTCCCCCAGTCAACCTCCATGGCCCACAACGCCAACAACAGCGCGTCCATGGTCATGAGTCCCGCCAAAAGGTACGCCCAGCCTGCCAACACGCCCACTGCAATCTCCTGACTATCCCCAGCCAATCGATTGCTGCTAAGTCTGGCACCTACAGCGCCGCTAAGGAATGCCCGCTTCCCGCAGTCTTTAAAAGATTCGCGAACCTGCTGTGGGCCTCGGTCTCCACCTTGAGCCGCCGGGTCAGCTTCTCCACGTGCCGGGACATCTCCTCCCCCACGGGGAGGCGGTCGCCGGGCCAGCTCGAAACTTCCCGCGATTCGGCGAGCGCCTGCTCCAGGTCCTTGGCCGCGGCCCGCACTTTCCGTGCGTGGAAGTACAGCCGGATCAGGGCCCTGGCCTTGTCCGCCCCTCTGTTCCTGACGTCTTCCATGGGCTTCCCCGCCTTCCGCAAGCTGTACAGTCTCCGCGCGGTCGTCGTCGTATCCTGATGCCCGGAAGCTGCTGCGTTCCTTCGAGTGTGCGCGGGCTTCCTCAACGTCTCGGCAAGCAGGTGCCAAGATTTCCGCAAGATCTGCCGGGTGCCCCGCGGCTGGGGTGGAAGGACCGGAAACCGCCCTGTCAGCCAAGTCACCGGAAACTGTGAAGCATAAGACATGCCCTGTGCGGCTTAATACGGTTAAGTAGAGCTATGGTCTCTCCCTCCGAATCCCGCCGTGCGGTGGTCATCGAAGATGACCCGGACATTCGCGGCCTGCTGGTCCGTGTCCTGGCGAAGCAGGGCTTCGATGTCACCCACGCCGGAGCCGGCCTGCCGGGGGTGGAAGAAGTCCGCCTCCGCAAGCCCGATCTGGTGACCCTGGACCTGAACCTCCCCGACCTCGACGGTCTGGAAGTGTGCAAACTCCTGCGCGAATTCTCCGACGCATTCATCGTGATGCTCACGGCACGGGCCGACGAACTGGACAAGCTGACAGGCCTGGACAACGGCGCCGATGAATACATCAGCAAGCCGTTCAGTCCGCGGGAGCTGCAGTCCCGCATCAACGCACTGTTCCGGCGCCGGCCCTCCGCTGCCGCCGAATTCGCGGCCCGGGGCGAGCTGGAACGCGCCACCGAGGTACAGCAGAGCCTGCTGCCCAAGGAGGACATCCGGATGGACGGCTATGACGTGGCCGGCATCTTCCGCCCCTCGCGCAACGTGGGCGGCGACTTTTACGACTGGTACCAGACGCCCGAAGGTCTCCACCTGACGTTCGCGGACGCCATGGGCAAGGGGATGGGCGCCGCCCTGATCGCGGCCACCGTCCGGGCCGTCATGCGCTCCACCGGCCAGCGGCAGGACCTCGACGCCGGTTTCGCCTCCGCCAGCAAGGCGATCGCCACGGACCTGGATTCCTCCAACTCATTCGTGACCCTGTTCCATGCCCGGCTCGACGCATCCTCCGGAAAGGTCAGCTACGTCGACGCCGGACACGGCCTGGCGCTGCACGTTCAGCCCGTTGGGCCTGCGGCACGCCTTCCTTCCGGCGGACCACCGGTGGGCGCATGGCCCGGGACACAGTGGCCGCATGCGGAACTGGAGCTGGCCCCCGGGGACACCCTGGTGGTGGTCAGTGACGGCGTCCTGGACGTCTTCGCATCGGTGGAGGACTTCACCGACGCCGTCCGGGCGGCCACGCAGTCCGCCGGCTCCGCGCATGAGGCCAGCAACGCCATCCTGGCCCTGGCGCCGGCCGACACCGCGGAGGATGACGTCACTGTGGTCGTGGTCCGCCGGCTGCCCGCAGAGGACGCGGCCGCATGACCCGTTTCTGGACCCGCCTGGTGGTGGTCCTCACCGTCCTGACAGGCCTGAACTACATCGCCTGGCGCTGGATGTCCTCCCTGAACTGGGACGCGTGGTGGATCGCGTTGCCGCTGGTGGCCGCAGAAACCTACAGCCTCATCGACGTCATGCTCTTCGGGATGACCGTGTGGAACCTGAAGATCCGCAAGGGCGCCCCCGAACCGCCCCATGACGCCACCGTGGACGTCTTCATCACCACGTACAACGAGGACCTGGACATGGTCCTGACCACGGCGCTGGCGGCCCAGAAGATCCGCCACCCGCACAGCACCTGGATCCTGGACGACGGCGCCCGGCCCGAGCTCAAGGCCCTGTGCGAACAGCACGGCCTGGGCTACGTCACCCGCAGCGAGGACTGGACCGAGGACCTCCCCCGCCATGCCAAGGCAGGAAACCTCAACAACGCGCTGATGGTCACCGACGGCGAATTCCTGCTGATCCTGGATGCGGACCAGATCCCCGAACCGGACATCCTGGAAAAGACCCTGGGCTACTTCAACAACCGGCGCGTGGCCCTGGTCCAGACTCCCCAGTACTTCAGCAACGTCCCGGCCAGCGACCCCCTGGGCAGCCAGGCGCCCCTGTTCTACGGCCCCATCCAGCAAGGCAAGGACGGCTGGAACGCCGCGTTCTTCTGCGGCTCCAACGCGATCCTCCGCCGCGAAGCCCTGATGCAGCTGGGCTTGGTGGGCTACGTCAAGGAAACCGAAAAGAGCATCCGCCGCGCCCTGGCCGCATCGCGCGCAGCCATCCGGCAGGCCCGCAAGTCCACTGATATCGACTCGCCGTTGGTGGCCGAGGTGCTGGACGAGGTGGAGGCCGCCACCCGGGAAGCCCAGCAGGAAGTGGACGCCGGCCAGCCCTTGGCCGAAGTCACCTACCGGGTACGCCGCCGGGTGGACGCCGCGGTGCAGACCCTGGTCCAGGCCGACGTCGCAGCGCTGCAGGCAGACCTCGAAGAGATCGCCGCCATGGAGCTGGCGCACGTGGGTGAATCCGGCGTGCCCGTGGTGGCGGACGACGCTGTCCAGCGCATGTCCGCCCGCGACTGGTCGCCGCTGGGCGCGCTGGAATCTGTCCAGGCCGTGCTGGACGCCCTGACCGTGGAGCGGACCGGCGAGGCCCAGCCGGTCATGCCGCTGGCCACCATTTCCGTGACCGAGGACATGGCCACCGCCATGCGCATGCACGCGATGGGCTGGGAGAGCGTCTACCATCACGAAATCCTGGCCTATGGCCTGGCGCCGGAGGACCTGAAAACCATGCTCACCCAGCGGCTGCGCTGGGCGCAGGGAACCATCCAGGTGCTGCTCCGTGAAAACCCGCTGGTGCAGAAGGGCCTGAAGCTGGGCCAGCGCCTGATGTACTTCGCCACCATGTGGACGTACCTGAGCGGGTTCGCGGCCGTCATCTACTTCGCCGCCCCCATCATCTACCTGCTGCTGGGCATCCTGCCGGTGAGCAGCCTGAGCTGGGACTTCTTCATCCGGTTCATCCCGTTCATGGTGGTCAACCAGCTGCTGTTCGCGGTGGCCGGCCGTGGCATCCCCACCTGGCGCGGCCAGCAGTACAGCCTTGCCTTGTTCCCCACGTGGATCAAGGCATGCACGACGGCGGCGCGCAACGTATGGTTCGGCCGTCCCCTCGGGTTTGCGGTCACCCCCAAGGCGCGCCAAAGCGGCGGACCCAGCTGGAGCCTGATCCGGCCCCAGATCGTGGTGTCCGTCCTGCTGGCCGTCGCCGCCGTCGTCGGCATCATCCGCCTGGCCACCGGGCTGGCGGAACCGCTGGGCACCCTGGTCAATGTCATCTGGGTGGTCTTTGACCTGGTGGTCATGAGCATCCTGGTCCGCGCCGTGCTCTACAAGGGGTACGAACCGGCCGCAGAACCTGCAACAAGAGAGGAATCCTGATGGAGTTCAGTTATGAGGTCAAGGACTCATACGCGGAGGTCAAAGCGGACGGACGGCTGAACATGGTCTCCGCCCCGAAGCTGCGCGAGTTCGTCACCGACGTGATCGCCGGTGGGTCGAACCGGATCGTGGTCAACCTGGAAAACACCGCGTTCATGGACTCCTCGGGCCTTGGCGCGCTGATCGGGTGCCTGAAGGCGGCACGGCAGGCAGGCGGCGACCTCCGGATCGCCGCGGTGCAGCCGCAGGTGAACATGGTCCTGAAGCTGACCAGCATGGACAAGGTCCTCACGGCGTACACCACGGCCGAAGAGGCGTTCGGCAATGACTGAGGTCCTGGCCTCGCGCAGCTTCCGGGGGGCGGCCGCCGAGGATGCCATCGAAGCGGTCCACAACGACCTCGACAGCCTGTGGCTGGATGTTCCATTCGTCAACGACATGGACCAGATGACGTTCACCACCGCGGTCATCGAATCTGCGTCCAACATCGTCCAGCACGCCCAGCCCGCCGGTGAACGGGACGTGGAGCTGGGCGTGGAAACCACCGTGCAGCCCGCGCTGCTGCAGGCCCGCGTCAGTGCCTATTACGCCAAGCCGCCGTTCGGTCCGATGGAGGCTTCCACCCCGGACGAGGACGCCGAATCAGGGCGGGGCCTGGCGCTGATCGAAGCGTTGGTTACCACCGTGACGTTTGAACGCCAGGACGGCACCAACACGTGGGTGCTGTCCCGGACGTCCTCCCAGGACTAGGTTCGGGGCCGGCTACGGCCGGGCGGGGAACAGCACCGATACCGTCGCGCCACCGCCTGGTGTGTTACCAATGGCGAGTTCGCCGCCGTGCGCCTGGGCGATGCGCCGGGACGTCGCCAGCCCCAGCCCGGTCCCGGGCCCGTCGCCGGGGCGGTTCAGGCGGACCAACGGCTGGACCGCCCGTTCCCGGTCCGCGGGCAGGATCCCCTTGCCGTTGTCGGCCACGGTAAGGGTGGCGCCTTGGGGTCCTTCGCTGGCGCCGACGGTTATTCGCAGTGCACGGTCGGCGCGGCCATAGTTCAAGGAATTCGCCAACAGGTTCTGCACCAGCGTCCGCAACTGGGCCCGGTCCGCGAAGATTTCCGCGTCCTCGCACGAGATGCCGCTGCCGTAGCCCAGATCCACCCCCAGGTCCTGCGCGGCCTCGGCGGTGACGGCCAGCAGGGATACCCGTTCCGGACGGATTTCGCCGTCCACCCTGGCATAGGACAGCACCTCTTCCAGCATGCCCAGCATGCGCCGGCCGCCGGTGCCAATCAGGTCCAGGTATTCCGCGGATGGGTCTGACGGCGTGATTCCGGGATCATCCTGTGCCAGCTCCACATATCCCAGGATGGTGGTCAGTGGAGTGCGAAGGTCATGGCTGACCCGGCCGGCGAATTCGGAGAGCAAATCGTTGCTGCGCCGCAGTTCGGCCAGGGCGTCGTTGAGCTGGAGGGTGCGGTGCTGCAGTTCCAGGAGTTCGACCACCTGGTGGGCCAACACCTCCAGCAGTTCGATTTGCTCCGGAGCAGGGAGTCTCGCCTCATCGGAGAACACGCACAGTGACCCAAGGACCAGTCCCGAGGATGTCTCCAACGGCACGGATGCGTAGAAGCGGACGTCGGCGATGCGGCCGGTGACGAACGGGTTGGCGGCGAACCGGGGATCCCGGGAAGCGTCCCGGACCACCGTGGTGCTGTGGTCGAGGAAGACCACGGCGCACATGGAATCCTCGCGGGCGCAGACCCCGGGGTCGATGCCATACGCAGCAATCTGGACCTGTTCACTGGACGTGATGATGTTGACCACGCTGTAGGGCACCCCGCACAGGGAGGCGGCGAGGCGGACCAGGTTCTCGAGCGCCTCCTGCGCCCCGTCATCAATCAGGCCCGCTGTGTCCCCCGCTGCCAATGGCAGCAGTCCGTAGGCCCGCAGGCCCGCGTCGCGTCCTGCATCCTGATCGGTCAGCACTTGCATAGCCGCCCCGTCCATAATTCCCTTGTGCCCCCAGTATCATCAGCGTGGGCCCGTGGCCCTTCCGCGATCCTACCGGCTGGCCCAAATGGCTGATGGACGCTCTTGACACGGGCGCCGGCCTGTCCTTAGATATTACGTATGCTGAAATAACAGTTCCATGATGCGGAAGCCGCTCGGACGATCGGCGCCGGGGCAACCGGCATCCGCATAGCCGTCACCATGGATGCCAGCATGACCACCAAGGAATACGCCAGCATGAAGCTTGCCGAATTCAACACCGCGGAGCCCGCCACGGCCCAGGCCACCCTCCGGCCCTGCATCGACGTCACCCGCTGGGTGGAGGCAGTGGCTGCAGCCCGGCCGTTCGCCAGCCGGGACGGGCTCCTGGCGTTCGCCGCGGACGCAGCCAAGCCGTTCACTCCCGCCGAAGTCGAAGCCGCCATGGCCCACCACCCGCGGATCGGGGAACGCCCGACGACGGCCGGCACCGAGGCGTCCATGTCCCGTTCCGAGCAGGCCGGGGTTGACCCGGCAGATACTGAGGCCGCAGAGGCCCTCGCCAGGGGGAACCGGGAGTACGAGGAAAAATTCGGCCGGGTCTTCCTGATCCGGGCCGCCGGACGCACCGCACCGGAAATCCTGCAGGCACTGAACCGGCGGCTCGCCAACTCCCCCGAAGAAGAAGACACCATCGTGGCCCAGCAGCTGCGCGAGATTGCCGTGCTGCGGCTTGAAGGACTGATCAGCGAATGAGCGTTTCCCACGTCACCACCCACATCCTTGACACCGGCGCCGGACGCCCGGCGGCGGGGGTCGCCGTGGTCCTTTCAAAGAACGACGCCGGCACCTGGCGCGAGCTGGCCGCTTCCAGCACCGACGCCGACGGCCGGGCAAAGGACCTGGGCCCCGAGCAACTGGAACCCGGGCAGTACAAACTGAACTTCGCCACGGGAGAGTACTACGCCGGGCTGCAGACAGCCACCTTCTTCCCCGAGGTTGACCTGGTCTTCGAAGTGACCGGCCCTGAGCACTACCACGTCCCCCTGCTCCTGAGCCCGTTTGCCTACTCAACGTACCGCGGGAGCTAGCGCGGACGTCAGGGTCGGCGCGTCAAGCAGGTAAACCGAATGTCACGGCGGTCACAGTTCCGGCATAGGATCTGGAGGTATGGCTTCGAATAGAGACCCGGAATCCGATACCGACGCCGAGGGCGGCCAGTCCGGCGGGGTGCAATCCGTGGAGCGCGCCCTGACCGTGCTGGAGATCCTGGCCCGGGACGGCCATGCGGGCGTGAGCGAGATCGCCGAGGAAATGGGGATCCATAAGTCCACCGTCTCGAGGCTGATGGGTTCGCTCGTGACCCGCCAGATGGTCCACCAGAACAGCGAACGGGGCAAGTACCAGCTTGGCTTCGGGATCCTCCGGCTGGCCAGCTCCATTCCCGGGCGGCTGAGCCTGGTCCACGAGGCAAGGCCGGTCCTGGAAAGCCTTGCGGACGAGTTCAAGGAGACCGTCAACCTGGCGGTGCTGCGTTCGAATTACGCCGTTAACGTTGACCAGGCCATGGGACCCTCAACGCTGGCCACCCACGACTGGGTGGGGAGCCTGACGCCGCTGCACGCCACGTCCAGTGGCAAGGTCCTCCTGGCCGCGCTGGAGGCCGACGACCGGGACCGCATCCTGAAGGAGACCGGCCTGGCCGCCCGGACCGCCCGGACCATCACCAGCCGCAAGGAACTGGACGCTCAGTTGCTCAAAGCAGCGGCCGACGGGTATGCCGTGGTGCGCGAGGAGTTCGAGATCGGCCTGAATGCCGTTGCGGTTCCCGTGCGCAACCACCAGGGAACCGTGATTGGCGCCATCAGTATTTCGGGGCCGGCATTCCGCTTCGACCCGGAGGGGATTCCAGGCCTGCTGGATACATTGAAGGAAGCAGGCCATAAGGTCAGCGCCAACATGGGCTACCACGGCCACTAGGAAAATGAGTGACCCCCGGCTGGACCGGGGGTCATTTTTTTATGCAACGAGTCCCTCGCTTCGCCTGGTGAGCAGCGACTCCGCACCCCGTAACACCCTTGACTTTCAAAGTGACGTACAGCACTCTTGTTGCTTAGCGCGAACTCTGTTGATCTTTGCGGAACACCTCCCCATAGGGCCCAATGCCCTGCCACCGCTGGCCAACGGCCAGGCGGCGATTCATCCCCGGATTGCGCTGCCCGATGCCCAGCACTGAACGCAAGCCCATGGACTAGCCAAAGGACCCGCTTTCGTGGCCATTAACAGTGATCTCACCTCCGCCAAGCCAAAAGTGCCGCCTTCCGATGGAATTCCCGCCGAGCCTCCGGGCGCCGGCCACGAGGAATCGACGGCCCTTCCCGCCGTCAACGAACACCAGCAGATACTGGAGGAACTGCGGCAGAGTAACAGGGAGCAGGCCGTCTCCCAGCGCCGCGACCGGAAGCTGACGCTGGACAAGGCCACGTTCGGCATCACCGGCGCCATCGCCCTCGCCTTCGTGGTGTGGGGATTTGCCGACAAGGACAGCCTGGCCACCACGTCCAAAGACGCCCTGGCCTGGGTCATGGAATACACCGGCTGGCTCTTTATGGTCCTCGCGTCCCTGTTCGTCGTGTTTGTCCTGTGGCTGGCCCTGGGCAAGTTCGGCAACATTCCGTTGGGCAAGGACGGCGAAAAACCCGAGTTCCGCACGGTGTCATGGATCGCCATGATGTTCGCCGCCGGAATGGGCATCGGCCTGATGTTCTACGGGGTGGCCGAGCCGCTGTACCACTTCGTCTCGCCGCCGCCCGGAACCGTTGACGGGCGTACCCCCGCAGCCATCCAGACGGCCATGGCCACGTCCATCTTCCACTGGACCCTGCACCCTTGGGCCATGTATGCAGTGGTGGGCATTGCCATGGCCTACGGCACCTACCGGCTGGGACGCAGGCAACTGATCTCCGCCGCCTTCACCTCGCTGTTCGGCATCAGGACCGTTGAGGGGCCGGTGGGAAAGGTCATCAACATCCTTGCCATCTTCGCTACGCTCTTTGGCACGGCCGCGTCACTGGGTCTCGGCGCCCTGCAAATTGGCAGCGGCTTCACGTCGAACGGCTGGACAGGCGAGGTCGGAACACCTGTACTCGTGGCCATCGTGGCGATCCTGACAGCATGCTTTATCGCTTCCGCCGTATCCGGCATCAGCCGCGGAATCCAGTGGCTGTCCAACGTCAACATGGTCCTTGCCGTGGTCCTCGCCGTCATCGTGTTCGTGGCGGGCCCCACTCTCTTCATCCTTAACCTCATCCCCTCGGCGATTGGCGACTACCTGCGCGACCTGGCCGAGATGTCCTCCCGCACCGAGGCCGTCGGCGACGAGGCGCTGCGGACCTGGATGTCCGGCTGGACGATCTTCTACTGGGCCTGGTGGATTTCGTGGACGCCCTTCGTGGGCATGTTCATCGCACGGATCAGCCGCGGCCGGACCATCCGGCAATTCGTCACCGGCGTTCTGCTGGTGCCCAGCCTCGTCAGTGTCATCTGGTTCGGCATCTTCGGAGGGACGGCCTTCCACATCCAGCAGGAAGCCGACAAAGCCGGTACGCCGGGCCTGATGACCGTCACCGACGGCAAAGCAACCATCGATTTTGATGGGGCCTTGTTCAACCTGGTGAAGATTCTCCCCCTGCCGGGGTGGATGATTGCGGCCGTGATTGTCCTGGCCATGGTCCTGGTTGCAATCTTCTTCGTTACCGGCGCCGACTCCGCCTCCCTGATCATGGCGTCGCTGAGCTCCAACGGCAGCTCCGAACCCAAACGTGCCCTGGTCATCTTCTGGGGTGCCCTCACCGGCGCCGTGGCCGCCGTCATGCTTTTGGCCGGCGGCGACCAACCCTCCGAAGCATTGTCGGGCCTGCAGCGGATCACCATCGTCGCGGCCCTGCCCTTTGTCATCGTGATGCTGCTGCTCTGCTTCGCCCTCACCAAGGACCTGCGCAGAGACCCCCTTTCCCTGCGCCGCCGGCTGGCGGACTCTGTGGTGGAGCGGGCTATCCGGACCGGAGTGGAGCAACACCGGGGCGCGCAGTTCGACTTTGTGACAAAGCACGAGTGCCCGGACGGATGCGCCGACGGCCAGCCGTGCCAAGGCAAGGGGCCGGATCTGGAGAAGGCAGCCGCACCGTAGGGAAACAACCGAATTTGGCCCCGGCGCAGCATGCGCCGGGGCCAATCCTTCACTGGCCCTGCCGGTGGGGCTCTGCGGCCACCAAAAAGCTAGGCGTTGAAGAGTGCCTCGCGCACCGCATGTTCGAATCCGCTCACGTGCACCTTGGCTAGCTCGGAAGCCCGCTCCTCGTCGCCGTCGATAACGGCCCGGAGCAGATCGAGGTGTTCGCGCACGTGGTGCGACAGGTCCGGAAGGCGGTCGATCACCATGCACCAGATCCGCGTTGCCAGGTTGTCGTACCGGATCAGGATGTCCTCCAGGTGCGGGTTGGCGGCGGCGGCATAGATGCCTTGGTGCACCCGGGCATCCAGCTGCAGCGTCTCGGTTACGGTTGCCGCGGCAACGTCGAACGCCTCGACCTTCTCGAGTGTGGCCCGCAACCTGTCCCGGATCGCAGGGGAGGCCACCCGTGCGGCCCGGGCGGCCGCAAGGGGCTCAAGCTGGGCACGGATCTCCGAGATGAAGGAAAGGTCCGTCACGTCCACCCGGGTGGCGAAAGTGCCCCGCCGCGGGTAGGTCTTCACCAGCCGGTCCAGCTCCAGCCGCTTCAGGGCTTCGCGCACCGGAGTCCGCCCCATGCCCAGGTTTTTGGCAAGGAGTTCGTCGTTGAGCAGCTCGCCGGGTTTGATTTCCAGCATAAGCAACCAGTCGCGGATGCTCTCATAGGCGACATCTGCCAGCGACTTCCTGGCGTCGTCGTCCCCCACCGCCAAAGCTCCAATTGCCATGCTGAGCCCCTTCTTCGCAACTTGGGAAAAACTATTGACCTCGCCTATGGCCCAGTATACGCTGGCATCCAATCTAATATATCAGTCCGCAGCTTTTGAATATATCTAGTAGAAGGAGGAGGGACATGACCCTCATCGCAACAGCTTCAGCAACCGCTACCCTGCCAGCGCTCAAGGAAGAGCCGGCACGGAAGTTCGTTCTGACCTTGTCCTGCCGCGAGCAGGCCGGAATCGTGCAGGCCGTGACCACATTCCTCTTTGAGCGTGGCTTCAACATCGACGAACACCAGCAGTTCGATGACAGCCTGCGTGAGACACTCCACCTGCGCACCGCGTTCTCCGGCTCCCACGGCTACACGTCGGCGATGCTCGAGGAAGAGTTCGCCGGCATCGCCAGCCGCTTCGACATGAAATCCAGCTTCCACGACCAGACCCCCAAGCGGGTCCTGGTCATGGTGTCCAAGTTCGGCCACTGCCTGAACGACCTCATCTTCCGCTGGCGCGGCGGCAGCCTCGGCGCAGAGCTGGTAGCGGTCGTTTCCAACCACGAAACCCACCGCGCCATGGCGGAAGCCGCCGGACTGCCCTTCATCCATGTCCCTGTCACCCCGGACACGAAGGCCGATGCCGAGCGCCGGCTCCTGGACCTGGTGGATGAGTACAACGCCGACCTCGTGGTCCTGGCCCGCTACATGCAGGTGCTCTCGGACGACCTCTGCCGGGCACTGGAGGGACGGGCCATCAACATCCACCACTCGTTCCTCCCCGGTTTCAAGGGCGCACGTCCCTACCACCAGGCCTACGACCGCGGCGTCAAACTGGTGGGTGCCACCGCCCACTACGTCACGGCGGACCTGGATGAGGGTCCAATCATCGAGCAGGAAGTCATCCGCGTGGACCACACCTATGGTCCGGCGCAACTGTCCACCGTGGGCCAGGACGCCGAAGCGCTGGCCCTCTCCCGCGCCGTCCGCTGGCACTGCCAGCACCGTGTGCTGCTGGACCAGACCAGCACCGTGGTGTTCCGGTGAGCACCGGCCCTTACCCAGGCACAATCCGTAAAGCAGCAGGAGAGACTACCTTGGAATCGTCGCCACGCATTGTCATTATCGGAGCCGGCATCGTCGGCACCAACCTCGCGGATGAACTCGTCACGCGGGGCTGGAACAACATCACAGTCCTGGACCAAGGGCCCCTCACCATGCCCGGCGGCTCCACCTCGCACGCTCCGGGACTGGTCTTCCAGACCAATCCCTCCAAGTCCATGGCCCTGTTCGCCAAGTACACCGTGGAAAAGCTGCTGTCCCTGACCGAGGACGGGACCAGCTGCTTCAACCAGGTGGGCGGCCTGGAAGTTGCCACCACCGAAACCCGCCTCTCGGACCTGAAGCGCAAGCTCGGTTACGCCGCCGCCTGGGGCATCGACGGCCGGATCCTCTCCCCGGCGGAGTGCAAGGAACTGTACCCCCTCATTAACGAGGAGGAGATCCTGGGCGGGCTGCACGTCCCCAGCGACGGCCTGGCCAGCGCGGCGCGGGCCGTGCAGCTGCTGATCAAGCGCACCGAGGCTGCCGGCGTGAAGTACCAAGGCAACACCACCGTCACCGGCATCGAACAGTCCGGCCGCCGCGTCACTGGCGTCCAGACCTCCGACGGGGTGGTCCCGGCAGACATCGTGGTCTCCTGCGCCGGCTTCTGGGGTGCAAAGATCGGCGAAATGATCGGCATGACCGTCCCGCTGCTCCCGCTGGCCCACCAGTACGTCAAGACCACCCCGGTCCCGGATCAGCAGGGCAAGAACGAGCTGCCCAACGGCGCATCGCTGCCCATCCTGCGCCACCAGGACCAGGACCTCTACTACCGCGAGCACGGGGACCGGTACGGCATCGGTTCCTACGCCCACAAGCCCATGCCCGTGGACCTGGACGAACTCGGCACCTTCAAGCCGGACGAAATCAGCGAGCACAACATGCCGTCCCGGCTGGACTTCACGGTGGAGGACTTCCTCCCCGCCTGGGAGGCCACCAAACAGCTGCTCCCCGCCCTGCGCCAAAGCGAAATCGAAGACGGCTTTAACGGCATCTTCTCCTTTACCCCTGACGGCGGCTCCCTCGTTGGCGAGTCCAGGGAACTCGACGGCTTCTTCGTTGCCGAAGCCGTCTGGGTGACCCACTCCGCCGGCATCGCGCGCGCTGTGGCCGAACTCCTGGTGGACGGCAAATCCTCCATCGACCTGGGCGATTGCGACATCCACCGCTTCGAGGACGTTCAGTTGACGCCCGAATACGTCAGCGAAACGTCGCAGCAGAACTTCGTGGAGATCTACGACGTCCTGCACCCGCTGCAACCCAAGCTCTCCCCGCGCAACCTGCGCGTTTCCCCCTTCCACGCCCGGCACAAGGAACTGGGCGGCTACTTCCTCGAAGGCGCCGGCTGGGAACGGCCCTACTGGTTCGAGGCCAATGCCGAATTGCTCAAGGAAATGCCCGCCGACTGGCAGCCCCCGGCACGCGATGCCTGGTCCGGGATGTTCAGCTCCCCCATCGCCGCGGCCGAGGCTTGGAAGACGCGCACCGCCGTCGCCATGTACGACATGACTCCGCTGAAGCGCCTCGAAATCTCCGGCCCCGGCGCCCTGAAGCTGCTGCAGGAACTCACCACCGCCGAGCTGAACAAGAAACCCGGCGCGGTCACCTACACGCTGCTGCTCGACCATGCCGGCGGCATCCGCAGCGACATCACCGTGGCCCGCCTGTCCGAGGACACCTTCCAGCTGGGCGCCAACGGCAACGTCGACACCGCCTACTTCGAACGCGCCGCCCGGCACCAGACCGAAAGCGGCGGCGCCGGGGACTGGGTCCAGGTCCGCGATACCACCGGCGGCACCTGCTGCATCGGCCTGTGGGGCCCGCTGGCCCGGGACCTGGTCAGCACCGTCAGCAGCGACGACTTCACCAACGACGGCCTGAAGTATTTCCGCGCCAAGAAAGTGGTCATCGGCGGCGTGCCGGTCACTGCCATGCGCCTGTCCTACGTCGGTGAACTGGGCTGGGAGCTGTACACCAGCGCCGACAACGGCCAGCGGCTCTGGGATGCACTGTGGAAGGCGGGCCGGCCGTTCGGCGTCATCGCAGCCGGGCGGGCAGCGTTCAGCTCGCTCCGCCTGGAAAAGGGCTACCGTTCCTGGGGCACGGACATGACCACCGAGCACGACCCCTTCGAGGCCGGCCTGGGATTCGCGGTGAAGATGGCCAAGGACTACTTCGTCGGGAAGGCTGCCCTGGAACGCCGCACCGAAGAGAACTCAGCGCGGCGCCTGCGCTGCCTGACGGTCGACGACGGCCGCAGCCTGGTGCTTGGCAAGGAACCGGTGTTCTACAAGGACCAGGCAGTTGGCTACGTGACCAGCGCCGCCTACGGCTACTCGGTCAGGAAACCGATCGCCTACTCCTACCTGCCCGCCGACGTTTCGATCGGCGATTCCGTGGAGATCGAATACTTCGGGCGCCGGATCGTCGCCACGGTCACGCAGGACCCCCTGTACGACCCCACCATGACCCGGCTCCGCGGGTAGGGCCATGATCAGCTCGGAGTCAATCGGCAGCTACCTCACTAGGCTGGCCGCCAAGCAGCCGACGCCTGGCGGCGGTGCTGCCGCGGCGCTGCACGCGGCCCAGGGTGCAGCGTTGGTGGCCATGGTGGCGCGCTACACCACCGGCGCCAAGTATGAGCCGCACGCACCCCTGGTGCAGCGCATTACGGCGGCAGCCGACGGCCTTATCGACGAAGCGCTGCACCTGGCCGAGGCGGACGAAGTGGCCTTCCAGGCAGTCATCGATTCCTACAAACTGCCGTCCGGCACGGCTGAGCTCAAGGCCGCCCGCGCAGCCGTGATCCAGTCAGCACTCATCCAGGCGGCTGAAACACCCGCCCGGCTGGTCACGTTGTCCGGCGAGATCGTGGACCTGGCCACGGAGCTGTACGACGTCGCCAACGCCAACGTCATCAGCGACGTCGCAGCGGCCGCAGATGCCGCCAGGGCAGCCGCCACTACTGCACGCGTGAACATCGACATCAACGTTGTGGCAGTCAAGGACCCGGAGGCACGCGCCCGGCTTGCGCGGCAGACGGACGGCATTGAGGAAAAGGTGGTCTTGGCGGCAGATGCCCTCTCGGCCCGCGTGCGCGAAAGGATCCATACTTGAGCACCACAGTACTTTCCGGGAAGCCGTTGGCCGGTTTGTTCCACCAGGAGGTCCAGGCACAGGTCAGGTCGCTGGAAGTTGAGGGCGTCCGCCCGGTCGTGGCAGTGGTCATGGCAACCGGCGACGAATCAACGCACTGGTACGTCCGTTCCATCGAGCGGGCAGCAGAGCGCGCCGGAGTCGGCTGCCGGATCATCGACCTTGGCCACGACGCAACGGAGCCGGTCCTGGCCGGCGTCCTGCGGGACCTCAGCGCCGAACCCTCCGTCAACGGCATCATCCTGCAAACACCCCTGCCTCCGGGAGTCCGGACCGACAACTTGGTGGGCCTCATCGCCCCGGAAAAGGACATTGACGGCGCCAATCCACTGAGCCTGGGACGCCTTGCCGTCGGCCAGCCGGCCTTTGCACCCGCTACCGCGCGCTCCGTCGTCGAAATCCTGGAGCATTACCGGATTCCGCTGGCGGGCAAGGGCGTTGTGGTGGTGGGCCGGTCCGCCGTGGTGGGCAAACCATTGTCCCTCCTGCTGCTGGCACGCGACGCCGCCGTGACGGTCTGCCATTCCAGGTCCGGGCCGCTGGCGCGCTATACGAAGGATGCCGATGTGGTGGTGGTCGCCGCCGGCCGCGCCGGACTGCTGGGAGGCAGCGACGTCTCCTCCCAAACAGTGGTGGTCGACGTCGGCACGAACGTCCTTCCCGACGGCTCGCTGGTGGGTGACGTAGACGAAGCCAGCGTCACCGGGACAGCAGCGGCGCTCACTCCGGTTCCCGGCGGCGTGGGCTCAGTGACCACGGTTTTGCTGCTCCTTCACACCGTAGAGGCAGCACGCAGGCAAGTGTCATCCCCGCCGATGGCGCCCGAGGCCCCGGAGCTCCAGGTCCTGGAAGCCGCAGGCTAGGAACGCCACAGCGTTGGCAACGGGCGTCCCGTTCTCCGTGAAAGGTGCTTCGATGGGCCTAAGACCTGGGGAGGTATTCCTCATCGAAGCACCGTTTTCGGAGAACGGGACCCCGCAACAGCCGTGCCCCGGAGCCCGCAACAGGAACGCTTACGGGCTACGTCTTTCTCAGGACACACTCTTGACATTGGGTGTGAGCTAGCGCACGATTTTGTTGCATACAGCGAACGTTGTTGATCATCACGGAACGTAACTCACCTGGATATGCTCCTCCCGCCCTTCCGAGGCCACCCGCGATGGCATGGAAGCAGCCGGACAGAATTTATGAAGGCCGATCCGAGGGGGAGCCCGGCCCGCAACTCGGCCGCATCCACGCGGCAGCGCCAGATCACTAAAGGAAACTGTTTATGACTATCAAAGGTGCCAGCACCATCGATCAAAGCAGTGCCGAAGGGACCAGCTCGAAGTTCAAACGCCGCTTCATGGTGCGGCTCGTCGCTGTCTTCATCGGCGGGATGTTCCTCGACGGCTACATCCTCGGAATCATCGGACCCGTCACCGGCCCCATGCGGTCAGACCTCCAGCTCGACGCACTGTCCCTGGGCATGATCGCCGCAGGCCCGCTGGCCGGTATCTTCGTCGGCTCCCCGCTGGCCGGCTGGGCTACTGACAAGTTCGGACGCAAGCCCATGTTCCTCGTGGACATGGGCCTGTTCCTGGTTGCCTCAGCGGCCCAGTTCTTCGTAACCTCCGGAGACGGTGCCGTGATCCAGCTGGCCATCATCCGGTTCATGATGGGTGTCGCGATCGGCGGCGAGTACTCGATTGGCGGCCCCTTGTTGTCGGAGTTCTCTCCTCCAAAGCTCCGCGGGCGGTTGCTCGGGCTGACCCTGATCGCCTGGTACGTCGGTTTCATGATGGCATTCATCATCGGCACGCTCCTGCACGAGGCCGGCACCCCCTGGCGCCTAGTCATCGGGACGAGCACCATCCTCGCGTTCGTCCTGTTCCTCGCCCGCATCGGCCTCCCCGAATCGCCAAGCTGGCTCATCACCAAGGGACGGCGTGACGAAGCACTGGCGATCGCCCACAAGTATGTCGAATCGCCGCAGATGCACGACAGCATCACCGAAGAGATCGACCTGCGGATGATCCAGGAGGCCCAGGCCGCAAAGGGCAGGACCAAAATCAAGAACGCCTCCTTCGGAATGCTGTTCTCGAAGGAACACTGGCGCGCCACCGTCTTCACTTCCGGTTTTTGGTTCTGCGCGGTCACTCCGTACTTCGCGATCGCGACCTTCGCCGACGACGTGCTCACGCAGTTCGGCTTCGGCGGCGGCTGGGCCGGTGGAGTGGGCTTGTCCGCCCTTGCGGCCGCGGGTGTCGTCACCAGCGTGCTTCTGATTGACAGGCTCGGCCGCCGGATCCTCACCGTGCCCGGGCAGTGGCTCTGCGCAGGCATCCTGCTGGTCATCGGGGTCTGGGCTGACGCGCCGGCGATCCTGGTGCTGGCCCTGTTCCTCGCCTTCTCCTTCTTCAATGCCGGCTACACCACCTTGACCCAGGTCTATCCGGCCGAGGTATTCCCCGGCGACCTGCGCGGCATAGGCATGGGCTTCGCCGCGGCCTTCAGCCGCATCGGAGCCGCACTCGGCACCTTCGCCCTGCCGTGGGCGATCAGCAACATCGGCATGGGCCCAAGCATGGTCGTGGCAGCCGCCGTCGCATTACTCGGCGCAATACTCTCGCAATGGCTCGCGCCTGAGACGAAGGGGCGCACCCTCGCCGAGATCTCATCCAACTTCTCGCACTGACACCGGGCAACCGGCCGCAACCCACAGGAGGCCTTCGCCGCACCAGCGGCGGAGGCCTTCGTCCTGCCCGCCCTTCCCGGAGCCAGCCTGGGCCCGCTGAAACAGTGACGGCAGCCGCAGCAACAATGCCGGAAACCCTTGACATTCCTTGTGAGCTACGCCACCGTGTTGCATATAGTGCTGCGCGTTGCTTATAGCGAAGCGCGGAGCCACGCACCAACCAGGAGAACCACGAACCATGAGCGCATCACCCCGCGTCGTCATCATCGGAGCCGGCATTGTCGGCACCAACCTCGCCGACGAGCTGGCAAGCCGCGGCTGGAATGACATCACCGTCGTCGAACAGGGCCCGCTGGAGCTGGCAGGCGGCTCCACGTCGCACGCTCCGGGCCTCGTATTCCAGAACAACCCGTCCAGGACCATGACGGAATTCGCGACCTACACCGTCAACAAGCTGCTCGCCCTGGGCAAGGATGGCCAGTCCTGCTTCAACCAGGTGGGCGGCCTTGAACTGGCAACGACTCCGGAGCGCCTGGCGGACCTCAAACGCAAGATGGGCGTGATGACCTCCTGGGGCGTCGAAAGCCGGATCGTGGATGCCGACGAGTGCGAAAAGATCTACCCCCTGCTGACCACAGGGAAGCTCAGCGGCGGCCGGGAAGTCCTGGGCGGCCTGCTCATCCCCACCGACGGCCTCGCCCTGGCGGCCCGCGCCGTCCAGCTGCTGATCGAGCGCACGCGCGAACACGGCGTCACCTACCGCGGGTCCACCACCGTCACCGGCATCGCCCGTGAGGGCGGCAAGGTCACCGGCGTCGAGACCTCCGCCGGACTCATTCCTGCCGATATCGTGGTGTCCTGCGCAGGGTTCTGGGGTCGTGAGCTCGGCAAGATGGTGGGCCTGGAGGTGCCGCTGCTGCCGCTGGCCCACCAGTACGCGGTCACCACGCCCCTCGCCGAACTTGAGGGCGTCAACGAGCTTCCCAACGGCGCCGGCAAGCCCATCCTTCGCTACCAGGACAAGGACCTGTACTACCGCGAATGGGGCGACCGCATCGGCATCGGCAGCTACGCCCACCGGCCGATGCCGGTGGACATGTCCGCGCTGCCGAAGGTCCCGGCCGGGGAGATGTCCGACCACCGCATGCCCTCCCGGCTGGACTTCACCCTGGAAGACTTCGTTCCCGCGTGGGAGGACAGCCAGGACCTGCTGCCGGCACTGCGCAGCACCGAAATCCAGGATGGCTTCAACGGCATCTTCTCCTTTACCCCCGACGGCGGCCCGCTCATGGGCGAAGCACCGGACCTCGAGGGCTTCTTCGTGGCCGAAGCCGTGTGGGTCACGCACTCCGCCGGCGTTGCGAAGGCCATGGCAGAGCTGATCATCGACGGCCAGCCGCAGACAGACCTGCACGGCTGCGAACTGACCCGTTTCGAGAAGGTGCAGACCTCGGACGCCTACGTCAGCGAAACCTCGCAACAGAACTTCGTGGAGATCTACGATGTCATGCACCCGCTGCAGCCGCGTAAATCCCCGCGCGACCTGCGGGTCAGCCCCTTCAACGTCCGCCAAAGGGAACTGGGCGCGTTCTTCCTGGAATCCGCCGGCTGGGAACGCCCGCACTGGTTCGAAGCCAACCGCGCGCTCCTCGAAGAACTCCCGGCCGAATGGCAGACCCCGGAGCGGGACTCCTGGTCCGCAATGTTCCACTCCCCCATCTCCGCAGCCGAAGCGTGGAAGACGCGCACCGCCGTCGGACTTTACGACATGACGCCGCTGAAGCGCCTCTCCGTCGCCGGCCCGGGCGCGCAGGCACTCCTGCACCGGCTCAGCACGGGCAACATCGCCAAGAAGCAGGGCGCCGTGACCTATTGCCTGCTGCTGGCGGACGACGGCGGCATCCGCAGTGACGTGACCGTGGCAAGGCTGGCCGAGGATGAGTTCCAGCTGGGCGTCAACAGCAACGTCGACTTCGACTACCTCCGGGTGGAAGCCCGCCGGCAGTCCGCCGCCGACCCCGGCCAGTGGGTCCACGTCACCGACATCACCGGCAGCACCTGCTGCATCGGTTTGTGGGGTCCGCTGGCCCGCGAAGTGATTGGCAAGGTCAGCACCGACGACCTCACCAATGACGGCCTGAAGTACTTCCGGACCAAGGAGATCTCCGTGGGCGGCATCCCCGTCACGGCCATGCGGCTCTCCTACGTCGGCGAACTCGGCTGGGAGCTCTACACCACCGCCGAGTACGGTTTGAAGCTCTGGGACCTGCTGTTCGAGGCGGGCCAGGAGCACGGCATCATCGCTGCCGGCCGCGGCGCCTTCAACAGCATGCGCCTTGAGAAGGGCTACCGGCTATGGGGCACGGACATGACGTCCGAGCACCACCCGTACCAAGCGGGCCTCGGTTTCTCCGTGGCCAAGGACAAGACCGGATTCGTGGGCGCCAAGGCCCTGGCGTCGCTCCGCGAGCAGCCGGCGGCGAAGATGCTGCGCTGCCTGACGGTCGACGACGGCACGTCAGTGGTGCTGGGCAAGGAACCTGTGTACGTGGCCGGGGAAGCCGCTGGTTACGTCACGAGCGCGGCGTATGGCTTCACCATCGGCAAGCCCCTTGCCTACGCCTGGCTGCCCTCGTCAGTGTCCGAGGGGGACGCCGTGGAGATCGAGTACTTCGGCCGGCGCGTAGCCGCCACCGTCTGCGCCGAGCCGCTCTTTGACCCGGGCATGGAGCGCCTCCGCGGCTGATCTGCCCATCCATCACAAGGTGGTTGGGCTTGCTTGAGACCGGCAGGCCCAACCGCCTCTTTTGTTGCCCGCGGAGCGCGCGCTGTTCCACCCCGGCATGCCAACGGCGGCACCCCTGCTGAGCGGGGCGCCGCCATTGGAACCTTGCCGTTCTTCACAAACGGGAACCGCGCATCAGTTGTTGAGGTAGCCGTTCGGGTCCAGGACGTACTTCGTTGCCGCGCCGGCGTCGAACTCCGCGTACCCGCGCGGGGCGTCGTCGAGCGAAATGGCCTTGGCGTTGACCGCCTTGGCGATCTGGATCCGGTCATGGAGGATGGCCATCATCAGCTGCCGGTTGTACTTCATCACCGGGCATTGGCCCGTGGTGAAGGACAGGGACTTCGCCCAACCGGTTCCCAGGGACAGGGACAGGCTGCCCTTCCGTGCGGCTTCATCCGCGGCTCCCGGGTCCCCCGTGACGTAGAGGCCGGGGATACCCACGGAGCCACCGGCGGTGGTGAGGTCCATCAGCGAGTTCAGCACGGTGGCAGGTGCTTCCTGGGCGCCGTGGCCGTGGCCGCGTGCCTCGAAGCCGACGGCGTCGATGCCGGAGTCGACCTCCCGGACGCCGAGGATCTGCTCGATCTGGTCTGCCGGGTCAGCGTTGGCCACATTTACGGTTTCGCAGCCAAAGGACCGGGCCTGGGCCAGGCGGTCTTCGTTGAGGTCGCCCACGATGACCACCGCAGCTCCCAGCAGTTGGGCGCTGGCGGCCGCGGCAAGCCCGACGGGGCCGGCACCGGCAACGTAGACGGTGGACCCGACGCCGACGCCTGCCGTGACTGCGCCGTGGAAGCCGGTGGGGAGGATGTCGGAAAGCATGGTCAGGTCCATGATCTTTTCCAGGGCCTGGTCCCGGTCCGGGAACCGCAACAGGTTCCAATCGGCGTAGGGAACCAAGACGTATTCCGCCTGCCCACCCACCCAACCGCCCATATCGACATAGCCGTAGGCAGAGCCGGGACGGTCCGGGTTCACGTTCAGGCAGATCCCGGTCTTGCGCTCCTTGCAGTTCCGGCAGCGCCCGCAAGAAATATTGAACGGGACGGAGACGATGTCCCCCACCTTGATGAATTCGACGTCGGGTCCGGTCTCAATGACTTCGCCGGTGATTTCGTGGCCCAGGACGAGGCCGGCAGGGGCCGTCGTCCGGCCGCGGACCATGTGCTGGTCCGAGCCGCAGATGTTGGTGCTCACGGTGCGCACGATGACCCCGTGCGGCACCTTCCGGCCGACGTTGGCGGGATTGACACCGGGGCCGGCCTTCAGTTCAAACGACGGATACGGGGTATCGATGACCTCGACAACCCCGGGCTCCTTGTACGCAACGGCTTTGTTACCTGACATGGGCGTGGCTCCTATGGTTAGGGTTCAATTGCCACGGAAGGCCTGACGCCGGCTGCATCAGACCCTCCGTGTGGTTATCACTTTCACCTGCGGTGAAACGTGGGACGGCGCGGTGCCGGCGGCTCAGGGAAGCGGCTAAGCGTCGATCACCATGTCGGTGCGCGCGGTGGAGCAGCAGGGAAGGAACTTGCCGGCATCGATTTCCCGTTTGCGGATTCCACCCTGGTGGTTCATGTCGATCTCCCCGGACAGCTTGACCACCTTGCAGGAGCCGCACATGCCCTCCTTGCAGTTGGCGCCGATCCGGACACCGGCCCGCTGGGCCACACCCAGGATGGGTTCCTGCGGGTCGATCCGCACATTGATTCCGGTGCGCATGAAAGACAGGGTGAGGCTGCCAGTTCCCACGGTGTCGAAGCTTGACGCATCCGGGGTGGCGGCTTCGGTTGCGGCTTCGGCGGCTTCCACGGACGCGGCTTCCGCGGAGGCCGGGGCTGCAGCTTCCAGCGCCAGCCCCGTGGCCTGCAGGGTTCCATCCTCGTCGTAGCCGGGCTCATAGATCCCGAACGCCGCCGGCTGGCCCTCGAAGTAGTCCTCGGCGGACTCCGCGATCTCGTCCGCGATTTCCTCGGCGATGTCCGCCGCCAGGGCGAGCTCGGCCTGGTATTCGAGGAGGGTCTGCCGGTCGCCGGAGAAGAACTCCATGTAGATGGAGGTATCGTCGACGCCCACGTTCTTGAGCAGTTCAGTGGCGGTGTTCAAGTACCCCTCGGGTCCGCAGGCGTACACCTGCCGGCCGTTGGCGTCCGGCGCCACCTCGTCGATCATGGCCGCCGTCAGCCGTCCGGTGAAGCCCTCCCAGTCCTCGGGCCTGCCGCGGTCGCCCAGGGCGTAGAAGACCTTGACGCGCGAGTCCACCGACGCGATGTAGGCCAATTCCCGGTGGAAGGCGAAGCCGCCGGCTTCCGCGCCGTGGTAAAGCACCACCACATCGGCGGTTCCGGGCAACGAGTGGATGGTGCGCAGCATCGACATGATGGGGGTGATGCCTGCGCCGGCGGCCAGGAAGAGGTACCGTGCCCGCCGATCGGCGTCAGGCAGGTGGAATGCCCCGACAGGTCCCAGCATGTCCAGGACAGTTCCGGGCCTGACGTTCCCGTGCACCCACGGGGAAACCAGTCCGCCCGGGTCGCGCTTGACGGTGACGCTGAAAGTCCACGGTTCCGTGGGTGAACTGGACAGCGAGTAGCTGCGGTCCACCGGTTCCTGGTCCTCGCCGTTCACGGGGAAAGCGATATTCACGTACTGGCCCGCGCGGAACGCCAGGGGCGCACCGTCACAACGGCGGAAGACGAAGGTCATCATGCCGCCCGCTTCGGGAACGGTTTCGACGCATTCGGCCATGAACTCCTGCGGATGCCACGGGCCCAGCGCCTTGGCTGCACTGGCCGGGCCTTCCATGCTGCCCATCACCCGGTTCCACGGCATTTCAAGGCCGCGGATGCGCTGCGGTTCCCGGACCGGCGCCTGAGTGAGGACGTCAATCATGCCAAGTGCTCCTGCACGCGCTGGACGTACCAATTGATGAAGGCCTCCACCTGGTATTCGCTCTTCATGTAAGGGCCGGGCTCGTACGCGGGGCTGGCAGCACCCTGCTGGCACAGCTCAACAAACGCCTTGTCCTGCAGGTTGGTCTGCTTCCAGGTGTAGGTGAGCTTTTCGAGGTCGTAGTCAACGCCTTCCTCGGCGTCGTCAGCCACCAGCCAGGTGGTGCGGACCAAGGACTGGTGCTCGTTGATGGGGAAAACCCCGAACGTGATGACGTGGTCACCCAGGAAGTGGAACCAGCTGTTGGGCTGCAGGTGCATCGAGCAGCGGCCCAGGCGGAAGTCCCGAAGGTCGCCGAGCAGCTTCTTCGAGAGCCTGCGGCCGTCTGCGGAGAACGATTCGCCTTCGCCGTCCAGGGATTCGCGCGAGATGCGGATACCGGCAATGCGGGTGTCGAGTTCCTCCACCACCTCGTAGGGCAGGCCGTAGCGGCGGCACCGCTCCTCGAGGGAGGACTGGGCTTCCTTGTTGCGGTCCCAGACCTCTTCCAGGTGGGCCGGGATCAGTCCCTCGGTCAGGCCCCACGTGGGGAAGAGCGAGCAGGCGAGTTCCGGGTGGCCGTCGCAGTGGTAGCACTCACGGTTGTTCTCCATGACGAGCTTCCAGTTGCCCTCTTCGATGATGTTCTGCTGGTAGGCAATCTTGGTCTTGGACAGGTCGTGGGGCGCGAGGTAGGGCTCGAAAATCTTGGCGGTTTCGTCGAAGTCTGCGGGTGGCTCGTCAGCAATGCAGACGAAGATGAGCCCGGCAACCTCCCGGCTGTGGGCGCGCTTGAGGGCAAAGCAGTTCTTGTCGAACTTGGCTTCGCCGGGGGCGGATGCGTGGATCAGGTTGCCCTCGGGGGAATACGTCCAGGAGTGGTAGCCGCAGACCAGGTTTCCGGTGGAACCGGCGGCTTCGGTCAGGACGCGGGCACCGCGGTGGCGGCAGACGTTGTGCAGGACATTGACGCCGCCCTCGTCGGTGCGCAGCACGATCAGGGAGTAGGGTCCGTAGTCGACCGTGATGTAGTCGCCCGGCTCCGGCAACTCGGCAACGCTGCCGGCAAAGATCCAGTGCTGGCCGAAGATGGCTTCCATGTCGAGCTTGAAGATTGTCGGGTCAGTGTAGAACGGGGCATCAAGGGAGTAGCCGGTGCGCCGCAAAGCAAACAACTCGGTAATTTCGGCCAGCTGCTCGGCAGGCAATGTTGAGGCGAGCTTTCCGCGTGCGCTGAGGGGCGCATTCACTGAGGTAGTCATGTGTTTCCTCCCGATAGGGCTGGGCATGGGGCGATTTGTGGGTGGATACGGTGCAGGTGGGGCACAAGGGGTGTTCAAGACGTTCTGTCAACGAATGTGGGGAGGTTCATCAGCAACAGAAGCGACAACTCCGGAATAAAACTGAAGCGCCTAACGCAACAACGATCACCATATGCAACAGTGTGACTCCAGCCACGCTCACTGTCAATCAATTTCGGATATGACGAAAAAGCATGGCCGACATGGTTGCGGGGCCGGATGCGCCGGTGCAGGCGCAGGAGATGGCGGTCGCGGCGGAGATCGGGTGTGTTTGGCCCTGGGTCCGCGCGCCGTGTCGTCGTTCCTGACGGCCTCGCACGGCGTAGTTACCTCATTGCCGAGGACATTGGAAGGGCTGCAGGCCGGGACCCTGTCGTGGCAGCATGCGGTGGTGATGGCGGATGAGACGCGTACCTTGATGCCGCGGGGGCGGCCGGGTTGGAAGCCCACTTCCTGGACCATGACGCCCCGGACCCGGTGCGGGGATGACCGGTGGGGCGGTTGCCGGCGCACCGGTTCAAAGCCAAGGCCCGGACCTGGCGGGAACGCCACCACGCCGAGAGCATCGAGAAACGCCACGTCGAGGGGGTGTCAGATCGGCGGGTAGAATTCCGGGCGGACCAGGACGGGATGGCCTGGCTCTCCGCGTTTCTTCCCGCGGACCAGGCCCTGGCGGGGTGGAACCGGCTCACCGCGATCGCTCGTGGCAAGGACCTTGACCCGAAAGCCGGTCCCGACGGGAACCACCCGGCATAAAAACCTGTGTGGGGAACGGCGACGGCGGCACCCGGCACCTGCCGGACTGCCGCCGTCGTCATTGCCCGCACCGGCGCACCTTACCCATCCGGTGGGGCTAGGCGTGCGTTCCGGCCAGCTCCCCTGCAGATTCCCCGGCAACCGCAGGCTCTCCCCGGTGCGGCTCGAACCTGACGAACATGGCCTTGAAGCCGGGGGTGTTGGATACGCGGGCCACGTTTTCTTTGTGGACCAGCGCGTTCGCTTCGGGGAAGTACGCGGCCGCGCAGCCCTTGGCGGTGGGATAGGCCACCAGCCGGAACTTGTCTGCCCGGCGGTCCACGCCCTGGAAGGTGCTGACGACGTCCACGAGTTCCCGGCCCTGGAATCCTTGCTCGGCGAGGTCCTCAGGGTGGATGAGGATCACGCGGCGGCCGCCGGAGATGCCGCGGTAGCGGTCGTCCAGGCCGTAGAACGTGGTGTTGTACTGGTCGTGGCTGCGGATGGTCTGCAGCACCAGGTGCCCCGGCGGCGGGGTGAGGTATTCCAGCGGGCTGACGGTGAACCGGCCGCGGCCGATGTCGGTGGCGAAGGAGCGGGTGTCGCGGGGCGGGTTGGGCAGCACGAAGCCGTTCTTGCTCCGCACCCGCGCGTTGAAGTCCTCGAAGCCGGGCAGGACCCGGGCGATGTGGTCGCGGATCACGTCATAGTCCTCGGCCATTGCCTTCCAGTCCACTGGGTGGTCCGGGCCAAAGGTGGCCTCCGCCATCCGTGCCACGATGACGGGCTCAGCCAGCAGGTGCTCGGAGACTGGGGTGAGGCGGCCTTGGGTGGAGTGGACCACGGACATCGAGTCCTCCACGGAGAGGAACTGTGCGCCGTTGGGATGCTTGTCGTCCTTGTCGGTGCGGCCCAGGGTGGGCAGGATCAGTGACGTGCGGCCGTGCACCACGTGCGAGCGGTTGGGTTTGGTGCTGATGTGCACGGTCAGCCCGATCCGCTGCATGCCCGCTTCCAGCGCCTCGGTGTCAGAGCAGGCGAGCGAGAAGTTTCCGCCCATGGACACGAATACGTCCACCTCGTTCCGTTCGAATGCCTCCATCGACTCCACGGCGTCGTAGCCGTGGTGCCGCGGAGACGTGATGCCGAACTCGGCGTCCAAGGCCTGCAGGAGCCACTCCTTGGGTTTCTCCCAGATGCCCATGGTCCGGTCGCCCTGGACATTCGAGTGTCCGCGGACCGGGCAGGCGCCGGCGCCGGGCTTGCCGAAGTTGCCCTGCAGCAGCAGGACGTTGACCATTTCCTTGATGGTGTCCACCGAATGCGGCTGCTGCGTCACGCCCAGCGCCCAGCAGAAGATCGAGGCCTTGGACGCCACCAGCATCGCCGCGACCTTCTCAATCTGGCCCCGGGTGAGGCCGGTGGCCTTCTCGGTTTCATCCCAGTCCAAGGTGCGCCGGGCGTCGCGGTAGGCATCGAACCCGTCCGTCTGGGCGGCAATAAAGGAATGGTCGACGACGGTCCCCGGGTTGGCTGCCTCGGCCTCCAGCAGCAGGTGGCCGAGCGCCTGGAACAGCGCCAAGTCCCCGCCCACCTTGATCTGCAAGTACTCATCGGCCAACGGCGTCCCGCCGCCCACCACCCCGGAAACGGTCTGCGGGTCCTTGAAGTTGAACAGGCCGGCCTCGGGCAGCGGGTTCACGGCCACCACCTTGCCGCCCTTGTCCTTGCACTCCTTCAACGCGGACAGCATCCGTGGATGGTTGGTGCCGGGGTTCTGGCCCACCACGAAGATCAGTTCGGCGTCGTGGATGTCATCCAGGGAGACCGTGCCCTTGCCAATGCCGATGGTCGGGTTCAAAGCCGAGCCGGAGGACTCGTGGCACATGTTGGAGCAGTCGGGGAGGTTGTTGGTGCCCAGGGACCGTGCGAAGAGCTGGTACAGGAATGCGGTCTCATTCGCGGTGCGGCCGGAGGTGTAGAAGACGCTGCGCTCCGGGGTGGTCGCCCGGAGGTGTTCACCGATCAGCTCGAACGCGTCAGCCCATGAGATCGGCGAGTAATGCGTCTCCCCTTCGCGGATCACCACCGGTTCGCTCAACCGGCCCTGGTTGCCCAGCCAGTACTCGGTCTTCTCCGAGAGTTCGGCGATGGAGTGTTGGGCCCAGAACTCCGCGCCGACTGTACGCAAGGTGTTCTCCTCGGCCACCGCCTTGGCGCCGTTCTCGCAGAACTCGGCTGCTTTTCGCTTCTTGTCCGATTCCGGCCACGCGCAGCCGGGGCAGTCGAAACCGCCCCGCTGGTTCAGCCGCAGCAGCGACTGCGCCGTCCGGGTCACACCCGCCTGCGCCACCGCACGCTCGAGCGCAACCATGACGGCCTTGACCCCGGCCGCCTCCGTTTTGGGTTTGTGGACCGAAAGATCGTCCTCATTGATGTCCGCAACGGGGGCGGGCTGCTTGCCGAACTTCATCGTTCCAACTTCCTAACCGGCTTGTGCTGATGGATCGCCGGCGGAGGCGCGCCGGGTCCTCCCAGCGCGCCTCCGCCGGGCGCTTTCTTGACTTCTGGTTACTGCGTCACCTTCGCCAGCGTTTCCTGCTCGGCGGCGATGGTGGTGTTGTCCCCATGGCCGGTGCGGACCACAGTGTCGGCGGGCAGTGTCAGCAGCCGTTCACGGATGGACGCCAGGATGGTGGGGTAGTCGCTGTAGGACCGCCCGGTGGCACCCGGGCCGCCGTTGAACAGGGTGTCGCCGGTGAACACCGTTCCCTCGCTTTCCAGGTAGAAGCAAGTGGACCCGGGCGAGTGTCCCGGAGTGTGGATCGCACGCAGGGCCGCCCCGCCCACCTCGAACACGTCACCGTCGGAGTGGTAGCGGTCCGGTTTCGCGTCCGGGTATACCTGCTCCCAAAGCACCAGGTCCTCCTGATTCAGCAGGATCGGTGCCTCCAAGGCGTCCGCCACCTCACGCGCGGCACCGATGTGGTCGTTGTGCGCGTGGGTGAGCAGGATGGCCTTCACCTTCCGGCTGCGGACCTGGTTGATGATCGCCGCTGCGTCGTGCGGCGCATCGATGATGATGCATTCCTCGTCATTGCCCACGATCCAGACGTTGTTGTCAACGTCCCAGGTGCCGCCGTCGAGCGAAAAAGTTCCCGAGGTGACCAGGTTCTCGATGGTGACGCTCATGCGGACGCCCCGGCAGGCTGGACCTCGACGACGGAGCGCAGCACCTTGCCCCCATGCATCCGCTCGAAGGCCTCTTCCACCTGGTCGATCGTGATGCGCTCGGACACGAACGCGTCCAGGTCCAGGTTGCCCTGCTTGTAGTGCGAGACGAGCATGGGGAAGTCGCGGGAGGGCAGGCAGTCGCCGTACCAGGAGGACTTCAGCGAGCCGCCGCGGCCAAAGACGTCCAGCAGCGGCAGTTCAAGCGTCATCTCCGGCGTCGGAACACCCACCAGCACCACGCGGCCGGCAAGGTCGCGGGCGTAGAAGGCCTGCTTGTACGTTTCGGGCCGGCCGACGGCGTCTATCACCACGTCCGCCCCGTTGCCTCCGGTGAGGGCCCGGATGGCTTCCACGGCGTCCTCCTGCTTGGAGTTGACCCCGTGGGTGGCGCCGAGGGACTTGGCCATGTCGATCTTGTTGTCGTCGATGTCCACGGCGATGATCGTCGTCGCCCCCGCGAGCTTCGCGCCCGCGATCGCGGCGATCCCCACGCCGCCGCAGCCAATCACTGCCACGGACTCGCCACGCTTGACCTCTCCGGTGTTGATCGCGGCACCGATGCCTGCCATCACGCCGCAGCCCAGCAGGCCCACCGCGGCAGCATCACCCTCCGGGTCCACCTTGGTGCACTGCCCGGCTGCCACCAGGGTCTTTTCCGCGAAAGCACCGATGCCCAGGGCAGGCGAAAGCTCGGTGCCGTCCTCAAGGGTCATCTTCTGCGTGGCGTTGTGCGTATTGAAGCAGTATTGCGGCTGGCCCTTGGCACACGCACGGCACTCCCCACAGACCGCGCGCCAGTTCAGGATCACCCGGTCGCCCGGGGCCACCTGGGTCACATCGGGGCCAACGGCACTGACAACCCCGGTGGCCTCGTGCCCGAGCAGGTAAGGGAAGTCATCACCGATACCGCCCTGCTTGTAGTGCAGATCCGTGTGGCAGACACCGCAGGTCAGGATGTCCACCAGCGCCTCCCCCGGCCCGGGATCCGGGACCAGGATGGTCTCCAACGACACAGGGGCGTTCTTCTCCCGGACAACAACTGCTTGAACTTTGTGAACCATGGTTCTTGTGTTCCTTTCCTGGATCCGCCCGGACCCGTGAGTCGGCACCAACTGCCAATCTAACTGACAGGCCCGGACCGGGGACCACGGCGCCTCAGCGTTCGAAGCGCAATGAGTTGCATAATAAACAACAGAATGCACATAGTGCCTACAGCAGAATATGGCAGCGACAAGACTCCATGTCAATAGATATATCAGTCTCCGAGCAGTTGCCTACCAGTGTGCCACTCCCGCCTCTCCGGGCCGGGAGCGCCAGGCATCCCCAGATACCCGTTTCCCGGAGCAAAACAGTGGGCAGTAGGCTGGATGGCATGTCTTTTGAAGAAACCCCCGCCGAGCGGCGCGAGGTTACCGTCCGCCGGGCACCCAAGTACGTTCCCTTCCTGGTGGTCGGGGCGCTGCTGGGAGCCGTCGCTGCCGCGGTGGTGGCGTACGGGGTGCCGGGGGACACCACCTTCGACCCCGGGGCGGTGTTCGGTTTCTTCCTGGTGATGTTCGCGGCCGCAGGGGCCATCCTGGGCGCCGGGCTGGCGCTCGTGCTGGACCGCCGCAGCGTGAAGCGCCAGCAGCGGGCAGTGGTGGAAGCCGTGCCGGATTCCGAACCGGATACCGACCCCCAGGCCTAGCAGGTCACAATCGGGCAGCCGGAAAAGTCGTACCCCATATCGTGCGATAATCGATCAGTGGCACGCGGCGATGGAAAACTTTCCCATGATCTTCTCCCCGGCGAAAAAGGCCCGCAGGACGCTTGCGGCGTCTTCGGCGTTTGGGCACCAGGCGAAGAAGTAGCAAAACTTACCTATTACGGGCTGTATGCACTGCAGCACCGCGGTCAGGAGTCGGCTGGCATAGCCACCAGCGACGGCAAACGGATCAACGTCTACAAGGACATGGGACTCGTCTCCCAGGTCTTCGACGAGACCACCCTGAACACCCTGACGGGGCATCTGGCCGTGGGCCACTGCCGCTACTCCACCACCGGCGCCAGCCACTGGGCCAACGCGCAGCCCACCCTCGGAGCCACCTCCACCGGCACGGTTGCCCTGGCACACAACGGCAACCTGACCAACACCGCCGAGCTCAACGCCATGATCAACGAACGCAACGGCGGCCAGCTCACCGGCGAAATGAAGCAGGGCAACACCTCCGACACCGCCCTGGTCACCGCTTTGCTTGAAGGCGAGCCGGGCAAGACCCTCGAAGAAACCGCCACGGAACTCCTGCCCAAGATCAAGGGCGGCTTCTGCTTCGTCTTCATGGACGAAGGAACCCTCTACGCCGCACGCGACACCTACGGGATCCGTCCGCTGGTCCTCGGCCGGCTGGAGCGCGGCTGGGTGGTGGCCTCCGAGCAGTCCGCCCTGGCCACCGTCGGCGCCAGCTTCATCCGGGAGATCGAGCCGGGCGAGTTCATTGCCATCGACGAGGACGGCGTGCGGTCCAAGCGGTTCGCGGAGCCGACGCCGGCCGGTTGCGTTTTCGAGTACGTCTACCTCGCCCGCCCGGACGCCGCCATCGCCGGCCGCTCCGTCTACGAGTCCCGCGTGGAGATGGGCCGCCAGCTGGCCCGGGAAAACACGCAGCAGGCGGACATCGTCATTCCCGTACCGGAATCCGGTACCCCCGCCGCCGTCGGCTACGCCGAGGAATCCGGCATCCCCTTTGCGCACGGTTTCGTCAAGAACTCCTACGTGGGCCGCACGTTCATCCAGCCGTCGCAGACCCTGCGCCAGCTCGGCATCCGCCTCAAGCTCAACGCCCTCGAGTCCGTGATCCGCGGCAAGCGGGTTGTGGTGGTGGATGACTCGATCGTCCGCGGCAACACCCAGCGCGCCATTGTGCGGATGCTCCGGGAAGCCGGCGCCGCAGCCGTCCACGTCAAAATCTCCTCCCCGCCGGTGCAGTGGCCCTGCTTCTACGGCATCGATTTCGCCTCACGCGCGGAGCTCATCGCCAACGGCGCCACCATCGAGGAAATCTCCCAGGCCATCGGTGCGGACTCACTGGCCTACATCTCCGAGGACGGCATGATCGGGGCCACCCGGCAGCCCCGCGAACGGCTCTGCACCGCCTGCTTCACCGGCAAGTACCCCATCAAGCTGCCGGACGCCGACAAGCTGGGCAAGAACCTGCTGGAGCGCACCGACCTTGGCGGCCTCAAGCCGTCCCCGGCCGCGCTTCCCGGCGAGACGGCCGCCCTGGCCGTTGATGCCGCGGAGGACCCGGCTGAGAAAGCCGGCGCCACCGGCTGCGATCCCGGACCGGACGCCGAATTCGAAAACCTGCTGACCGAAGCCGACCTCGTGCCCGACGTACACGCCGCCACCAGCGCCGACAAGAAGGACTCCGTATGACTTCCGCCAACACCGCCGCAGAAAACTCCGGCATCACCTACGCCTCCGCCGGCGTGGACGTTGAAGCCGGGGACCGCGCCGTCGAGCTCATGAAGGATGCCGTCAAGGCAACCCACAACTCCTCGGTGATCGGCGGGGTGGGCGGCTTCGCCGGCCTCTATGACGTCTCCAGGCTCCTGACCTACAAGAAGCCGCTGCTGGCCACCTCCACGGACGGCGTCGGCACCAAGGTGGCCATCGCCCAGGCCATGGACATCCACGACACCATCGGCTTCGACCTGGTAGGCATGGTGGTGGACGACATCGTGGTGGTCGGCGCCGAGCCGCTGTACATGACCGACTACATCGCCTGCGGCAAGGTGGTCCCCGAACGCATCGCGGACATCGTGCGCGGCATCGCCGCAGCCTGCTCCGTGGCCGGCACTGCCCTGGTGGGCGGCGAGACCGCCGAGCACCCGGGCCTGCTGGGCGAACATGAATACGACGTCGCCGGCGCCGCCACCGGCGTCGTGGAAGCCGACGCCCTCCTCGGCCCGGACCGCGTCCGCGCCGGCGACGTGGTGATCGGCATGGCCTCCTCCGGCCTGCACTCAAACGGCTACTCGCTGGTCCGCCGCGTCATCAACCACGCCGGCTGGGCACTGGACCGCCAGGTATCCGAACTGGGGCGCACGCTGGGCGAGGAACTCCTTGAGCCCACCCGCGTCTACGCAGCCGATTGCCTGGACCTGGCCCGCACCTTCCCGGTCAGCGCCGGCGCCGCCGTCCACGGCTTCAGCCACGTCACCGGCGGCGGCCTGGCCGCCAACCTGGCCCGGGTCCTCCCGCAGGGCCTGGTGGCAACGGTGGACCGCGCCACCTGGGAACTGCCCGCGATCTTCAAGCTCGTGTCCGAACTGGGAAATGTCCCGCTGCCCGACCTCGAGCGCACCCTGAACCTCGGCGTGGGGATGGTGGCCATCGTGTCCCCCGACGCCGCCGACGCCGCAGTGGCGCGCCTGAACGACCGGGGCCTGCCGTCCTGGATCATGGGCGCGGTCACGGAGGACTCGGATGCCATTTCCAAGTCCGGCCCCGATTACGTCCAGGGCGCCAAGGGCGTGGATGGCGGCGCCGTCCGCATGGTCAACGCCTACGCCTAGAGCCACCAACCATTGGGGTCCCGCACCGCACGGTGGGGACCCCAATGGTCTTAACTGACCTGGATGAGGCTGAGGATGCCGCCCTGCGGGTCCCGGATGGTGGTCAGTGAACCGTCAGCGGCATGCTCGTCCGGCTCAACGATGATTTCTCCCCCGGCCTGGACCGTTGCCGCCGCCGCAGCACGGACGTCCGCGGCGCCAAAGTAGACCTGCCAGGCTGCGTCCCAGCCTTCTTCGGCAGGAACGACGCCGGCCACCTCGGCACCGTCGACAAGCAGCGTACTGTAGCTGCCGCCGTCGTCCTGGGGATATTCGGTGACCTCGTGCCCGAACAGCTGCTGGAAGAAGCCGACCGCGGCCTGCGGCCCGGGCGTGGACAGTTCGGCCCAGGCCAGCGCCCCCGGCTCGTTGAAGAGATGGCTCCCGTAATGGGTTCCGGCCTGCCAGATCCCGGTGGTGCCGCCGCCGGGCGGGGCGAGGAACGCCAGCACGCCGGTAGCGCCCACCTGCTCCGGCCCGAACTCGACGGTCCCGCCGGCAAAAGCGGCATCGTCAAGGAGCGTTGTGGCGTCCGACGCCGCGAAATAGATGTTCCACCGGGCCGGCGTGCCGGGCGGCTGCAGCGGGCCCTGCGGCGCGATGGTGGCGACCAACCGGCCGTTCATGAAGGCCTGCGCGTAACTGCGGCCGTCCGGAGTAGGAAAGTCCTGGTAGGTCCAGCCGAACACCCTGGCGTAGAAGTCCTTGGCGGCGGCGACATCGGGGGTCTGCAAATCCGCCCAGCATGGCTCGCCATTGGCGTAAGTCGTCCGAACAGTCATCCGGTCAGGGTACCAACGCGGGAAAGCCCGCTGCCACCGGGCATCCCGGAAAGCAGCGGGCTTCCTCGTGTCAGCGGTCACCCGAAAACGGGTACTAAAAAGGAGGTCCTGTGCCATCCCAACGCTGCGGGAAGGCACCTGCGGAGCTTGTTAGCGCGTAGCTGCGGTACGGCCTGGAAAACCGGGGGGCACGGCGGCTTTACGACAACTAGCCGATGCGACGGCTGTCAACCTCGTCGTCATCGTCATCCAAATCATCCGCGTACTTATCCACATAAGCCGAATAGTCCGGCTCGACCGGTTCATTCGAGTAATGGCTCGTTGAACGACTGCCTGGGCCCGTCAGCTCACGCTGAAGTGCCGAGTAATCAGTGTTCGGGGAGTAGTACTTGATGTCCCGAGCCTGCTTGGTAGCTTTTGCCTTTTGACGGCCGCGCCCCATGGCGTGACCCCCTTTTGTACTTGGACCGGAGGTGGTCACCTTGGCGATCGGTGAGGCCCCGGAATGTTTGGTCAATTTGTCGTACACCTAGATTACATGCTTTCGGCTGCCCCTGCTTGCCGCCCAGGGCCCCGGGACGGGGCGTGGGGTACCATGATGCACTTCGAGCCGCAGGAACACGGGATTTTTCTTCGCTAGAGTCACTTAAGAAGTGGCTGTTTCGCCCGGCCGTTGGCGAGCCGCGGCACACAAACCCAGGAGGATGCGCACCCGTGAACCACCAGGACATCCCACCCAAGCCTGCCTCGCCGCCGCGCACCGGCAGCCTGCCGGCGGTCCCACGCGGGGGCAGCGGTTCGGCGCCCGCCCCGGAAGCTGTGACCTGGTCCCAGCGGGTCCCGGATCCCCCGCAGCGACGGGCAGCCAACAGGGCCGCCTCCTGGAAGGTGTTCCTCATCGTCGTGATCGCGGCCGTCGCCGGCTCACTGACATGGCTTGCCGTGTGGTTGAACTCATCCTCCGGCGCGGAGAAGTCCGCGGCCGACGCGCCCGGAATGCTGGAGACCACCGCCACCGCGCCGGCCACTCCCCAGCCGCTTCCACGCAACGGGGTGGCACCTGCCGCTTATGCGGTGGGCGACTGCTTCAAGGACTTCGATCCGGAAGCCCTGGCGTCCACCGTCGTCGCCTGCGATACCGGCCATTCGGCACAGCTGGTGGCAACATACCGCTACCCCGCCGGAGCCGCCTACCCGGGGGCTGATCCACTGAAAGCCAAGGCCCTGGAGGCATGCCAGGCGGCCACCCTCGGTCCGGCAGCCAACCAGTTCCACCTCAACTACCAGCGCAGCTTCCCCAGCAGCACCAGCTGGGATTCGGGCGACCGCCGGGTGGACTGCTACGTCACGGCCGATTCCGGCAACGTGATCACCGCCAGCGTGCTGCCCTGACGGTCCGTCCGTCCGGGCAGCACGCCTGGGGCGTGAGTTTGGCCGCTAGTCTTTCCGCCGAACGGACAAACCCGAGCTGGGGGCGCCTGTCAGCGTGTCCACGGCGCCCTCGGTCAGTTCGCCAAGGTCCGCCGCGGTATCAACCAGGACGGTGTCGCCGTCGCTGATATCCCCGGCCAGGATGGCCTTGGCCAGCCGGTCGCCGATCTCGCGCTGCACCAGCCGGCGCAGCGGGCGGGCACCGTACGCCGGATCGTAGCCGGACAGGGCCAGCCACGCCTTGGCGCCGTCGGTGACCTCGAGGGTGAGCCGGCGTTCGTAGAGACGGCGGCCCAGTTCGGCCACGTGCAACTCCACGATGTGCGCCAACTCCTCCACCGTGAGGGCGTCGAACAGGACCACTTCGTCGAGCCGGTTAAGGAACTCGGGCTTGAAGGACGCGTTGACGGTGGCCATGACGGCATGGCGCTTGGCTTCGGGGTCCAGGGTCTGGTCCACCAGGAACTGGCTGCCCAGGTTGGAGGTCAGCACCAGGATGACGTTCCGGAAGTCCACGGTGCGGCCCTGGCCGTCGGTGAGGCGGCCGTCGTCGAGCACCTGCAGGAGGATGTCGAACACCTCGGGGTGCGCCTTCTCCACCTCGTCCAGCAGCACCACGGAGTACGGGCGGCGGCGGACCGCCTCGGTGAGCTGCCCGCCTTCCTCGTAGCCGACGTAGCCCGGAGGCGCCCCGACCAGCCGGGCCACGCTGTGCTTCTCGCCGTACTCGGACATGTCGATGCGCACCATGGCGCGTTCGTCGTCGAACAGGAAGTCCGCCAGGGCCTTGGCGAGTTCGGTCTTGCCCACGCCGGTGGGGCCGAGGAACAGGAAGGAGCCGGTGGGGCGGTTGGGGTCGCTGATTCCGGCGCGGGCGCGGCGGACGGCGTCGGAGACGGCAGCCACGGCTTTGGACTGGCCGATCAGCCGCCTGCCCAGCTCCTGCTCCATGTGGAGCAGCTTCTGGCTTTCGCCCTGCAGCATCCGGCCGGCGGGAATGCCGGTCCACGCCGAGATGACTTCGGCGATGTCCTCCGCCGTCACTTCCTCAGCCACCATCTGAGCCGGTTTGTCCGTCACGGCTGCCTCCGCCTCGGCAGCGGCGTTCAGCTCGCGTTCAAGCGCAGGAATTTCCCCGTACAGGATCCGCGATGCGGTCTCCAGGTCACCCTCACGCTGGGCCTTGTCCGCTGCGGAGCGCAACTCGTCCAGCTTGGCCTTCAGGTCGCCCACCCGGTTGAGCCCGGCCTTCTCGGCCTCCCATCGCGCGTTCAGCGCCGAGAGTTCCTCCTCCTTGTCCGCCTTGTCGGCACGGAGCGCTGCCAGCCGTTCCACCGAAGCGGCGTCGGTCTCGCCCTCCAGCGCAAGCTCCTCCATGGTGAGCCGGTCCACCTGGCGACGCAGCTGGTCGATTTCCTCCGGAGCGGAGTCGATCTCCATGCGCAGCCGGGACGCGGCTTCATCCACCAGGTCGATTGCCTTGTCCGGCAGCTGGCGGCCCGAAATGTAGCGGTTGGACAGGGTGGCCGCGGCCACCAGGGCGGAGTCCGCGATGGACACCTTGTGGTGCGCCTCGTAGCGTTCCTTGAGACCGCGAAGGATGCCAATGGTGTCCTCCACGCTGGGTTCGCCGACGTAGACCTGCTGGAAGCGGCGTTCCAGGGCGGCATCCTTTTCGATGTTTTCGCGGTATTCGTCCAGCGTGGTGGCGCCGATCAGGCGCAGCTCGCCACGGGCCAGCATGGGCTTGAGCATGTTGCCCGCATCCATGGAGGAATCGCCGGTAGCGCCGGCGCCCACCACCGTGTGGATCTCGTCGATGAAGGTGACGATCTGGCCGTCGGAGCCCTTGATCTCCTCAAGGACCGCCTTGAGCCGCTCCTCGAACTCACCACGGTACTTCGCCCCGGCCACCATGGACCCGAGGTCCAGGGAGATGAGCGTCTTGCCGCGCAGGCTTTCGGGGACATCGCCCGCCACCATCCGCTGGGCCAGCCCTTCCACCACTGCAGTCTTTCCGACGCCGGGTTCGCCGATCAGTACCGGGTTGTTCTTGGTCCGCCGGGACAAGACCTGGACCACGCGCCGGATCTCGGAGTCGCGGCCAATCACCGGGTCAAGCTTCCCGGCCCGGGCCATGGCAGTGAGGTCCGTTCCGTATTTTTCGAGCGCCTGGAAGGTGTTTTCGGGGTCGGGGCTGTCCACCTTGCGGTCCCCCCGGACCCCGGGCAAAGCCGCAAGGAGCGCCTCACGGGACGCACCGGCGTCCCGGAGCAGCCGGGCGGCGGCGTCGTTGCCGGCCGAGAGGCCCAGCAGCAGCACCTCGGTGGACACGAAGCTGTCGCCCAGCCGGTCCGCTTCCTCTTTCGCGTTCTGGATGGCCTGCAGGGCGGGCCGGCTCAGCTGCGCCTGCTGGCTGGAGCCCCCCGACGTCGCGGGCAGGGCCTTGATGGCGCTGCTGGCCTGGACGCTGACGGCATCGGGATCGGCGCCGGTGGCGCGGAGGAGCGCGACGGCGACACCCTCCCGCTGGTCCATCAGCGCCTTGAGCAGGTGGGCCGGCTCCACTTGGGGGTTGCCGGCGGTGGAGGCATTCATTGCCGCAGCGGAAAGAGCCTCCTGGCTCTTGGTGGTGAATTTGACGTCCAAAGAGGGCTCCTTTCGGGGGCTTGATAACTAAGTTGAGTGTACTACGCTCAACTTTTTAGGACGAGGTTCTTAAGCCATGTTTGCCCACGGCGAAACCGCTGTCCAGAGCCGGAGGTCCCGCCACACCGCGCTAGGTCCCGTAGACGGAAACTGCGGCTGCTTTGACCACGAAGTGCACGGCCAGCCCCGGCACCAGGCCCAGGTCCGCGGACGCGGCCGGCGTAATGTCGGCTGCCAGGCCTCCGGCCCGGACGCGGATCTGGTCGCCGTGCGGCTCAAGGTCGCTGATGGTAACGGCGAAGGAATTGCGGGGGCTGCCGTGCGCGTCGGTGAGGAACACGGAAACGGCCGACGGCGGGAACACGGCCACCCCGGGGCTCCCGGACCCGGCCACCGGGGCGGGTTCCCCGGACCTGCCCGGCTGCCCGGGCGCCGCCGGCTGCGCGCCCGGCTTTCCGGGCGCCGCCTGCTGCCCGTCGGCTTCCGGATCCCCGCCATGGCCGGCGATCCGCAGGCCTTCCTCCGTGCGCACGGCGGCCCCGTCCAACGTTCCGGGGACGAAGTTCAGCCCGGCCAGGCCGGCCGCAAAGGCACTGCGCGGGCGTTCCAGCACCTCCCGGGTTGGACCGTCCTCGGCAATCCTGCCGTCCTCCAGGATGACCACCCTGTCCGCGAGGATCAGCGCATCAAGGACATCATGGGTGACGATGATGGCCTGCCGCCCCGCGAGGACGCGCTTGAACAGTCGACGCAACAACGGGGCTGAGTGGATGTCGAGGGCAGCGAGGGGCTCGTCCAGCAGGAGGAGCGAGGGATCCGCGGCAAGCGCGCGTGCCACGGCAACGCGCTGGGCCTGGCCGCCGGAGAGTTCGGCGGGGCGGCGACCGGCCAGGGCTTCAGCTTCAACGTCAGCCAGCCAGCCCAGGGCACGCTGCCGGGCTTCCCGTTTGGGAATGCCGGCACTGCGGGACCCAAAAGAGACATTGTCCACCGCGCTCAGGTGCGGAAAGAGCAAGGGTTCCTGGGCGAGCAGGGCGGTTCCGCGATGGTGCGGCGGCACCCAGGTGCGGTTGCCGCCGTCGAGGTCGAACAGGGTCTTTCCGTTGAGTTCCGCCCTGCCGCTGTCCGGCCGCAACAGCCCGGCAATACTGGAGAGCAGGGTGGACTTCCCGGCGCCGTTGGGCCCCATCACGGCGACGGTTTCACCGGGCCCCACCGTCAGGGACACGTCGAATCCACGCCCGGCCACGGCTGCCTGGAAGGACAACGTCACTTGCTGTTCCCTCCTGCCGGTACCGGCGTCGTCGGCCGTTTTCCTGCTCCACTGCGCGCTGCGGGCCGGCGGTACGCGAGCGCCACCACCGCCACGGCGACGGCCACCAGCACCAGCGACAGGGCGACGGCCGCGTCCGGGTCTGTTTCCCGCTGCAGGTAGATTTCCAGCGGCAGGGTGCGGGTCACCCCCTGCAGGCTGCCTGCAAACGTCAGTGTGGCACCGAACTCACCCAGGCTGCGGGCGAACGAGAGGACAGCGCCTGAAGCGAGGCCGGGCAGGACCAGGGGAAGCGTGACCCGCCGGAAGACGGTGCCCGGGCGCGCGCCGAGGGTGGCGGCCACGGCCTCATAGCGGGAGCCTGAGGTGCGCACGGCCCCCTCCAGGCTGACCACCAGGAAGGGCAGCGCCACGAACGTCTGGGCCAGGACCACGGCGGTGGTGGAGAAAGCAATCTGCAGGCCCAGCATGTCGAAGGCCCGCCCCAGCAGGCCCTGGCGGCCGAACGTATAAAGCAGCGCGATGCCGCCCACCACGGGCGGAAGCACCAGCGGCAGGAGCACCAGCGAACGCAGCAGCCCCTGCAGCCGGAAAGAATCCCGGGCGAGGACCAGCGCCAACGGGACACCCAGCACAATGCACAGCAGCGTGCTGGCCGCGGAGGTCCGCAGGCTCAGTCCCAGCGCCGTCAGGGACGAGTCCGAGGTCACGAGCGGAATAAACCGGGTCCAGTCCACCCGCAGCACCATGGCGAGCAGCGGGAGCAGCACGACGACGGCGGCAACAACAGCCAGTGCGCGGACCCAGCCGGGAACGCCGGAATAGCCTTGCCCCACCACTTTGGTACCTTTCGTGTATGCCTCCCTCAGCGAGGTCCGCTGAGGAAGACCTCTATTGTCCACCGGGTCCAAATCCCGCCCCGGCCAGGACCTTTTGCCCTTCCGCGCCGGTCACCAGCGCAATGAAGGCCTGCGCGGCCGCCGTGTTCCGGCCACTGGCCATGCCGGCGATGGGGTAGGTATTCACGGCGCCCTGCGACTCCGGAAATTCGATGCCCGCCACCTTGGCGCCGGTCGCCCGGACGTCCGTGCCGTACACCAGGCCCGCGTCGGCCTCCCCGGAGGCGACCTTGCCCAGAACGTCGGTGACGGCATTTTCCTCGCTGACGGGAGCCAGCGAAATCCCTGCCGTGCCCGCCACCTTTGCCGCCGCGGCCCCGCACGGGACCTGCTTGGCGCAGACCACCAGCTTGACGCCCGGCCGCGCCAGGTCCTTCAGCGCCGAAATGCCGGCCGGATTGCCCGGTGGAACCGCGATGGCCAGGGTGTTGGTGGCGAAGTTGCGGGGTGTGCCGTCGACCAGGCCGGCGTCCTGCAGCTTCTTCATGTTGGCCGTGTCCGCCGAGGCAAAGACGTCCGCGGGTGCGCCCTGGTTGATCTGGCCGGCAAGGTCCGAGGATCCCGCGAAGCTCAACGTGACTGTGGTTCCGGGGTTCCCTGCTTCGAAGGTGTGCGCCAGTTCGGTGAAGGTGGCCTTGAGGGAGGCTGCCGCGAAGACCGTGATGGTTCCTGTTGGCGCACCGGAGCCTGCGCCCGCAGCGGAAGTGGTGCCCGCGGCCGGTCCGCCTGCCGGCGCGCAGCCGGAGAGGACGGCCAGTAAGAGTACCGCCAGCGGGAGGACGGCAGCCCGGACGGTGGACCCGGCGGGGCGGACAGCTTGCCTGCTCATGCGGTGGCCCGGCCTTTCGGGGATTCGATGATGACTGTTGTTGCCTTGACCACGGCGGTGGCGACGGCACCGGGCTCCAGCCCAAGATCGCGCACGGCTTCGCTGCTCATGAGGGACACCACCCGGAAAGGCCCGCACTGCAGCTCCACCTGGGCCATGACCTTGTCGGCGACGACGTTCGTGACGAGGCCGACGAACCGGTTTCGGGCCGAACTGCCGCCGCGTTGCGGATCATCCGGGAGCTGGGCCAGCTTCCGGGCATGCGTGGCGAGCTCCAGCCCGTCGACGGCCAGCCGGCCGGACTCGTCGCGGAACGGCGTCAGTGTTCCGTGATCGGTCCACCGGCGGATGGTGTCGTCGCTCACGCCCAGGAATCGGGCGGCTTCTGAAACGCGGATAAGGGCCATGCGGCAATCCTAATCCGCAAATGCAACCGTCGGGACGTCTTTACTGCGCAAATGAGGAATGCGACTGGAGCGCCGGGCTGGCAGGAACTGGACCGCCGGGCCGCCAGGAGACCGCCCAGTGGCAGCACTAGACTCCTTCCATGGCCATCTACATCGACCCGCCATTGTGGCCTGCTCACGGTACGCACTTCTCCCACCTGGTGTCCGATACGTCGCTGGACGAGCTGCACGCGTTCGCTGCCGCAGCGGAAATCCCTGAGCGGGCGTTCGACGGCGACCACTACGACGTGCCGGAGCGCCGCTTCGATGAGCTGGTCGCGGCGGGGGCCGTCCCGGTCGAAGCCAGGCTCCTGGTCCGCAAGCTGATCGCCAGCGGGCTGCGGATACCGGCACGCCGGCGGAACAAATCGCTGAAAGTTCCGCTGCTGAACCGCTGGGAAGCCATCATGCCCGGGCACGATGCCCTCTTCCTGGACCTGCTGGACCGCTGGAGCGAACCCCACCGCCACTACCATGGCTGCACCCACCTGCTCTCCGTCCTGGAAGCACTGGACCTGCTTACCGAGCCGGCTGGGGCACCACGGACCGTGCTGCTGGCAGCGTGGTTCCACGACGCCGTGTACCGGGGCACGGCGGGACAGGACGAGGAAGAATCCGCCCGGCTGGCCGAGGACCGGCTCACCGCGGCCGGCCTGCCGGAGGCGGACGTGGCAGAGGTGGTCCGGCTGGTCCTGGTGACATCGGACCACCGGCCCGAACCCGGTGACGACGACGGCGCCCTCCTGAGCGACGCGGACCTGTCCGTCCTGGGCGGGGAACCGGAGGAGTACGCCCGCTACGTCGCGGCCGTCAGGAAGGACTACGCGCACGTCGGTGACGCCGACTTCGCTGCCGGCCGGGCCGCCGTCGTGCGTCACCTGTTGGAACTGGACCCGCTCTTCCGCCACCGCCGCGCCAAGGAACTGTGGCTGGACGCCGCGCACCGCAACCTGAAAGGCGAACTGGCATGAACGCTCCCCGTTCCACGCCGCGGCACACGCACTCAGCGAACGCCGCGCACCGGCAGCTCCCGTTCGAGGTTCGGCTTGACTGGGGACTGAACGGCGCCAGGACCGTGGCCCCGGGTGCGGACATCGCGGTGGTGGTGGACGTCCTGTCCTTCAGCACCTGCGTCAGCGTGGCGCTGGACCGGAACGCGGAGGTCTTCCCCTTTCCGTGGCGCGATACCCGGGCCGAAGACTTCGCCGCCCATCACCACGCCCAGCTGGCAGGCCCCCGCGACGGCGGTGGGCTGAGCCTCTCCCCGGCAAGCCTGCGCAGCGCAGCAACGCTGGACCGGATTGTCCTGCCATCCCCCAACGGCTCTGAACTGTGCCACGAGCTGGCGGGAGAGGTTCCACTGGTGGCCGCGGTGTGCCTCCGCAACGCCGCGGCCACGGCGGACTGGGTTACGGCCAACCTTCCCGGCGACGCGGTGGTGGCGGTGGTTGCGGCCGGCGAGCGGTGGCATGACCGTACCCTTCGGGCCGCCGTCGAAGACCAGATCGGGGCCGGGGCTTTCATCGCAGGGCTGGCGGCCGCCGGGAAGGGCGGCTACGAAGCCGGCGACGGCAGGCACGGCTATGCGCCGGAAGCCGTGGCGGCGATGGCCGTTTTCGAAGCCGCCGAGCCGCGGCTGCGCGAGGTGCTGTTACGGTGTTCCAGCGGCCGCGAACTGACAGGTGCCGGCTACACGGAGGACGTGGACATCGCGGCCGAACTGGACGACAGCGGGTCCGTGGCCATCCTGCGGGACGGGGCGTTCCGGCTCCTGGCGCCGGCGCACTGACCCTCAGCGGTAGTTGCTGGCAAACGGCCTGCTCGACGGCACGATCTGCTTGCCCAGCGGCATCAGGGACACCGGGATCAGCTTGAGGTTGGCGATGGCCAGCGGGATGCCCACGATGGTCACCGCCATGGCGAACGCCGTGAGCACATGGCCGATGGCGATCCAGATGCCGGCAACGAGCAGCCAGATCACGTTGCCCAGCAGCGAGAAGACACCGTTGCCGCCGGGCCGGTCAACCACCATCCGGCCGAAGGGCCAGAGCGTGTAGGCAGCGATCCGGAAGGACGCGATGCCCCAGGGGATGGTGACGATCAGCAGGCAGCAGACCACGCCCGCGAGGAAATAGCCCAGGGCAAGCCAGAAGCCGCCAAAAACCAGCCAGATAACGTTCAGAAGTGTCTTCATGCACCCATTCTGCCCCCGGACCTCCGGCAAAAAGGTAGGGGACTCCCCTGATCTTGCCCTGAGCCGGGCGACTACACGGCGGCGGTTGCCTTGGCGGCCTGCACGAAGGCGCGGATCTTCGCCAGGTCCTTCACGCCGCGGGTCGCTTCGACGCCCGAGGAGACGTCCACGCCCCAGGCCTGGGCAGCGGCCGAGGCCTGGCCAACGTTGGCCGCGTCCAGGCCGCCGGCAAGCAGCCAGTCCCGGCCCTGCAGCACCGGCAACGCCGCCACGGAGGCGTAGTCCCAGGACTCGCCGGAGCCCGGCGCCGCCGCATCGATCAGGAGCAGGTCCTCGCCCCAGTCTTCGAATTCATCGTCGGAGGCACCCATGGTGATGGCCCGGACCAGCTTCATGCCGGCATTATGCACCGTTGCCACGTCCGCCCGGGAACGGTTCCCGTGCAGCTGGATCCATTCAAGGCCCGCCGCCCGGGCAATGGCGACGGCGTCCACCACGGGTTCGTCGCGGAACACGCCCATCGGGCGAACTCCAGCGGGCACCTCCGACAAGAGGGAGGCGGCCTGGGAGGGCGAGACCACCCGGGGGCTGGCGGTGAGCACGAAACCTACGGCGTCGGCCCCTGCTTCCACCGCCGCGCGGACCGATTCGGGCGTACTGAGACCACACACTTTGACGAACATTCCCGGCTCCTTCAGGCTGTTTTCGTGATGACCCCCCGGAGGAGATTAGCAGGACGGGACGCAACCTGCGACGCCGGACCCTGAACCTGCCGGGCTTGGGAACTAGGCTGGGCGGATGCAGATCATCCGCTTCGCAGGGCTCAAGGCCGAACCATGGCGCAACGGGGGCGGGGTGACGAGGGAAATCGCGCGCCAGGGCTCGTCCGACGCCGGCTGGGATTGGCGGGTGAGCATCGCGGACGTCACCAAGGCAGGTGACTTCTCCGCGTTCCCCGGCATGGAACGGGTCCTGACCGTGATCGAGGGTGAACTGCTGCTGCTCACGGTGGACGGAGCAGAGCAGCCGTTGGAGAAATACCGTCCCTTCCGGTTCGACGGCGGCGCGGCCACGACAGGGTCACTGCCCACCGGAGACATCCGCGACCTGAACGTCATCACCCGCGCCGCGGCATACAAGGGGTACACCTCCATCATCGAGCTGTCCAAGAAGCGGGCGCATCCGGTGTTCGATGGCCAACTGGCGGTGCTGCTGCAGGGCCAGGCTGTGGTGAGTGAAGGCGGCAGCGGGCAGGCGGACACCAACCCGGTGGAACTGGGCCGTTACGACGCCGTGGCCGGTTCGGACGACAACAGCCCGGAGATCCTGGGCCGGGGCTTCCTGGCAGTGGTGTCGGTCGACCCGCTGGAGCCCGCCGGGTAAAGCCCCCCTCCCCCGCATGGTGAGGTTGGGCACCATCACTGGCCCCCCGGCGTCGTGCGTTGCTACGCTGGAATCCAAGGCTCCGCACCAGAGCCTCCGGACGACGGTTCAGTACCCGGCACGCGACAAGACTGGCCAAAGGATCTGGTCATGTCGTGGATAATCCTTCTTCTTTCCGGCGCCCTCGAGGCCGTCTGGGCAGCCGCCCTGCACCGGTCCGCCCAGGTTTCCGGCCGCCGCCGCATCGCGCCCGCGGCCGTGTTCCTGCTGGCCGTCGCGGCGAGCACCGGCGGCCTCGCCATCGCCATGCAGTCCATCCCCACCGGAACGGCCTACGCCGTCTGGGTAGGGGTCGGCGTGGTCCTGACCTCCGCCTACGCCATGACCACCAGGGTTGAACGCCCGACGGCGGCCCGGCTGGCGCTGCTCACCGGCATCGCCGCGTGCGTGGTCGGCCTGAAGGTGGTGGCGTAACCGTGAAACGCTCAGTTCCCTGGCTGGTCCTTCTGGCCTCCGCCGTCCTGGAGGCTGTCTGGGCCACCGCCCTGGGCTTGTCCGAGGGCTTCAGCAAGCCCCTCCCCACCGTCGTTTTCGCCGTCACGGCGGCCCTGAGCATGCTGGGCCTGGGCATGGCCATCCGGAGCATTCCACTTGGCACGGCCTACGCGGTCTGGGTGGGCATCGGTGCTTCATTGACGGTCGGCTGGGCGATGATCACGGGCGTGGAGCCCTTCAGCGTCCTGAAGCTCCTGTTCATTGCCGGCATCGTGGGTTGTGCCGCCGGCCTGAAGGCGCTTCCCGCGAAGGACCAGGCGGCCGCGCGCAGCAGTGACTAGGCTCTTGCCATGGACTCCCCCGAGATCGTGCAGGCAGTCGATGCGCTCCGGCGCAGGCTGGCCCCGGAGACGCGCACCATCCTGGGCATCGCCGGCGCGCCGGGATCCGGGAAGTCCACGTTTGCCGCGTGGCTGCAGGAGCAGTTCAGCCCCGGCACGGCGGTGGTGGTCCCGATGGACGGCTTCCACCTGGGCAACGCGATCATCGAGGGGACGCCGCTGCGGGAGCGCAAAGGCGCCATTGATACGTTCGACGGCGGCGGCTACCTTTCGCTGCTGCGCCGGTTGGCGCGCCGGGACGAGGCCGTAGTGTACGCACCGGAGTTCCGCCGCACCCTGGACGAGCCGGTGGCTGCCTCGATTGCGGTGCCCGCGGACGTCCCGCTGGTCATCACCGAGGGCAACTACCTGCTGGCCGGGCAGGAGCCGTGGAAGGAGGTGCGGGCGCAGCTGGACGAAGTATGGTTCCTTGAAACTCCGCCCGCACTCCGCCTGCAGCGGCTGGTGGACCGGCACGTGTCATTCGGCATGGACCGTGCGGCCGCCCTGGCCTGGGCCACCGGACCCGATGAAGCAAACGCTCGGCTGATCCAGGCCGGCCGGCAGGCGGCCGACCGGATCATCCCCTGGCTGTAAACGACCACCACTCCACACTGCAGGAACCGAACAGGAGCACCCATGGCACACACCCCCACTGACCACGGCCACCCGGTCCAGCTCGGCGACGGCCTGGCCGTCAGCCCCCTGGGCTTCGGCGGCATGGCCCTCACCCCGGTCTACGGCGACGTTGACCCCGCTGAGGCGCTCCGGACGCTGCACCACGCCGTCGATGCCGGTGTCAGCTTCATCGACACCGCGGACATTTACGGCGGAGGCAGCAACGAGGAGCTGATCTCCCAGCTCCTCAAGGAGCGGCGGGCCGAGATCCAGCTGGCCACCAAGTTCGCGCTGGTGGGCACCCCCGCGGACGGCTACACGGACATCCGGGGCGACGCGGAATACGTACGCCAGGCTGTGGACCGCAGCCTGCAGCGGCTGGGCACCGACGTCATCGACCTTTACTACATGCACCGCCGCGACGTCAGGGTCCCCATCGAGGAAACCGTGGGCGCCATGGCGGAGCTGGTGCAGCAGGGCAAGGTCAAGCACTTGGGCCTCTCCGAGGTGACGGCGCAGGAACTCCGGGACGCCTCCGCCGTCCACCCGATCTCCGCAGTCCAGAGCGAGTGGTCCATCTGGAGCCGGGATGTGGAACGCAACGTGGTTCCTGCCGCAGCAGAGCTGGGTGTGGGCTTTGTCCCCTACTCCCCGCTGGGCCGCGGCTTCCTCACCGGCACCGTGGATACGTCAAGCCTGGGCGAGAAGGATTTCCGCCGGAATATCCCGCGCTTCGCCCCCGATGCCGCAAGCGCCAACCAGGCAGTGGTGGACACCGTCCGGTCCGTCGCGGAACAGTTGAATGCCACGCCGGCGCAGGTTGCCTTGGCGTGGCTCTTCGCCCAAGGCAAGCAGCTTGGCCTGCCCGTCGTCCCCATCCCCGGGACCCGGAAGGCGGCCCGGATCGACGAGAACCTTGGCGCCCTGGGCCTGGACCTTACCCCGGCCCACCTGGCCGTCCTTGCCGCGGCGTCGGACGCCGTCGTCGGGTCCCGGTCCGCGAACCCCACCTGGGTGTCCGAAGGGCGCGAATAGCCGGCCGGCCGGATACGGCAAAGGGCGGCTCCCCCGGAGGGAGCCGCCCTTTTGGCCAGGCCGTGTGGATCAGGCGGTGCGTGCCGCGCGGACCAACTCCGCGCAGCGTTCGCCGATCATCATCGTGGTGATGTTCGGGTTCACGGTGGTCAGCTCGGGCATCACGGACGCATCGGCCACCCGGAGGCCGGTGACGCCCTTGACCCGCAACTGGGGATCCAACGGCGACATGTCGTCGTCGGCCGCTCCCATCCGCACCGTCCCCGCGGGGTGGTACACGGTGTTGTGGGTCTTGCGGATGTAGTCGGCGATCTCCTCGTCGGTCTGGATGGCGTCGCCCGGGTACAGCTCGGTGCCCACCCAGTCGGCGAGTGCAGGCTGCGCGGCGATCTCGCGGGCCTTGCGGATTCCCGCGGTCATGACGCGCATGTCGTGGCCCTCCGGATCGGTGAAGTAGCGCGGATCCACCTTGGGCTTGTCCCGGAAGTCCTTGCTGCGCAGCTTCACCGTGCCGCGGGATCGGGCGTGGGTGACGTTGGGGGTCAGGCAGAAGCCGTTCTCCGTGGTGGGGAAGCCCTGGCGCAGGGTGTGCATGTCGAACGGAACCGACCCGTAGTGGAACATCAGGTCCGGCCGGTCCAGGCCCTCTTCGGTGGTGGTGAAGATACCGGCCTCCCACCACTGGGTGGACGTCTTGGTCATGGGCTGCTTGGCCTCCCACTGGATGACGCCCTCGGGGTGGTCCTGCAGGTGCTCGCCCACGCCGGGGGAATCAACGCGAACGGGGATGCCGAACTCTTCCAGCTGCGCGGCCGGGCCGATCCCGGACAGCAGAAGCAGCTTGGGCGAATCGATGGCGCCGGTGGAGACGATCACTTCGGACCTTGCGGTGAGCTGGTGTGTTTTGGCGAAGGCGTTGTCCACCACGGCCACGCCGGTGCAGCGGTTGGTCCCGTCAAACGTCAGTTCCTTGGCGCGCAGACCGGTCAGCAGGGTGAAGTTCTTCCGGTCCATGATCGGGTGGATGTAGGACACCGAGCTGGAGGACCGGGTGCCGTCGGCGCGGCGGTTGATCTGGAAGAAGCCCGCGCCGTTGATCACGGTGTCGCCGGTGTTGAAGTGTGCCTTGGGGATGCCCGCCTGTTCGCAGGCTTCCAGCATGGCGCGGCCGGTGGGGTCCGTGGCCGGAACGTTCATGAGGTGGACGGGGCCGCTGTCGCCGTGGTGCGGCGCGTCCGGGCCGGCGTCCTCGTTGGTTTCCAGCTGCTTGTACAGCCGGTAGGCCGTCTCGGAGTTCCAGCCGGCGGCGCCGAACTTCTTCTCCCACTCGTCAATGTCTTCCCGGGGCGCCCAGAACGCAATGCAGGAGTTGTGGCTGGAACACCCGCCCATCACCTTGGCGCGGGCATGCCGCATGAAGGAGTTGCCGTTCTCCTGCTCCTCGATGGGGTAGTCCCAGTCGTAGCCGGATTCCAGCAGCTCCATCCAGCGGTCCAGCTGCAGGATCTCGGGAATGTTGCGGTCATCCGGGCCGGCTTCCACCAGGGCAACGTCCACCGACGGGTCCTCGCTCAGGCGGGATGCCACGGCGGCGCCAGCGGAACCGCCGCCGATCACGATGTAGTCGAACTCTGTCTTTGCTTCGCTTGCCATGTGTCCTACTTCCCCTCTGCAGCGGCGGCATGGTCGCTGAACCAGCCGGTGACCTGCGGATCGATGTTCTGGTAGACGTGCTTGGCTTCCTGGTATTCGGCCAGGCCAGTGGGGCCCAGTTCGCGGCCCACGCCCGACTGGCCGAAGCCGCCCCACTCCGCCTGCGGCAGGTAGGGGTGGAAATCGTTGATCCAGATGGTTCCGTGGCGCAGCGCCCGGGCAACCCGCTGGGCCTTCCCGGCATCCTGGGACCAGACGGCACCGGCCAGGCCGTAGTGGGTGTCGTTGCCGATCTTGATGGCCTCCGCCTCGGTGTTGAAGGTTTCCACCGTGACCACCGGCCCGAACGCCTCGTCAACCACCACGGACATGCCGCTCTTGACCTGGTCCAGGACGGTGGGCAGGTAGTAGAAGCCCTTTTCGAGCTCCCCGCCGCCCCAGGCGCCGCCGCACCGCAGCCGGGCGCCTTCGGCGATGCCCTTCTCCACGTAGGCGGTGACCTTGTCCCGGTGCGCGGCAGAGATCAGCGGGCCGGTCTCGGCGTCGGGATCGAACGGACCACCCAGCCGGATCTTTTCGGCCCGGCGGACCAGTTCGGCCACGAACTTCTCCGCAATGGACTCCTCAACCACCAGGCGTGCACCGGCGGAGCAGACCTGCCCGGAGTGCACGAACGCGGCGTTGAGCGCGTTGTCCAGGGCGGCGTCGAAGTCGGCGTCCGCGAAGATGATGTTCGGGTTCTTGCCGCCCAGTTCCAGCGCCACCTTCTTGACGGTGGCGGCTGCCGAGGCCGCGATGGCTTTCCCGGTCTCCAGGCCGCCGGTGAAGGAGACCAGGTCAACCTCAGGGTGGCCGGAGAGGACGGGCCCCACGATCTTGCCGTCGCCCAGGACAAGGTTCGCGACGCCGGCGGGCAGGCCCAGTTCCTGCAGGACTTCCATCATCAGGATGGAGGTGTGCGGCGTCAGTTCGCTGGGTTTGAGGACGAAGCTGCAGCCGGCGGCCAGGGCGGGCGCAATTTTCCAGGCGGCCTGGAGCAGCGGGTAGTTCCACGGCGCGATCAGCGAGCACACGCCCACGGGCTCGTATTCGATCCGGCTGACCACGGTGCGGCTGCCCGCGTCCACCACCCGTCCGGAGTCCTGGCCGGCCAGCTTGCCGAAGTACTCAAAGCAGTTGGCGATGTCGTCCATATCGATTTCGCTTTCCACCAGTCGCTTGCCGGTGTCCAGCGTCTCGGCGCGGGCGAAGTCATCCTTCCGTTCCCGCAGCCTGGCGGCGACCCCCAGCAGGAACGAGCCCCGCTCCAGTGCCGAGGTGCCTGCCCATTCCCCGGCGTCGAACGCCGTCCTGGCCGCGTGCACGGCGCGCTCGGCGTCCCCTGCTGTTGCTTCCGCAACGGTCCCGACCAGCTGCCCGTCCGCGGGGCAGTGGATGTCCCGGGTGCCGCCGTCGGACGCTGCAACCCAACTGCCGCCGATGAAAAGCGTTGACGTGCTCACTTAGTTTCCTCCTGCATGTCGAAGTCGGATTCCCAATTGTCTTTTGCCACCTGGTCCTCCACGAGGAGGGTGATTCCGGGCGCTGCACGGTTCAGGTGCAGGAATTCGAGGTGCTGTTCGTAGTGGTCCAAGACATCCGTGATGACCTGTTCCCTGGTGTAGCCCATGAGGTCGTAGCCGTGGCTTCCCTCCTGTGCGAACACTTCCATCCGGTAGTAGTGGTCATCCGGATCCGCCCGGCGGGTGGCGTAGCTGGGGGTCTCGTACCGGACCGGGTAGATCTGGTATTTGAACGCCCGTTCCTCCCCCATGGCCAGCTGCAGGTCGATGCTCGGAATCCCGCAGGCCTCCACCGTGGTGATGGCCAGGGTTGTTTCGGCGCCCTGCTCGCGCAGCTCCGCTTCCACTTCCTCCAGCGCCGGAATGGCCACGGTTTCGGCGAACCGGATGGTCTGCTTGCGGCCGGGATAGTTCATGGCCCGGACCAGCCGCTGCCGCCAGGTCCGGCCGGCACGCTGGTCCGCCGCCCGGCCGGTAATGATGCCGGGCAGGCTCGCCCGGTAGCTGTCGTTGAGCGAGTTCTCCACGCGGAGGGCCTTGTACAGGCCCAGCATGATCAGCACCAGCAGCAGGGACAGCGGCAGCCCCATGACGATCGTGGCGTTCTGCAGCGTGGTCACGCCGCCAACGGTCAGCATGGCCAGGGTCAGCAAGCCGGTGGCCACGGCCCAGAACACGCGCATCCACTCGGGACCGTCCGAGTCCGCGTCCTTCAGGTGCGAGGTGAAGTTGGACATGACCAGGGCGCCGGAATCGGCGGAGGTCACATAGAACAGCAGGCCCGTGAACGTGGCCACGGCGGCGGTAACCGGGACGGCCGGAAACTGCTCCAGCAGGCTGTAGAAGCCGCGCTCCGGGTGGCTCATGGCCGCCTCGCCGAACGCTGCGTTGCCGTTCATAATCAGGTCGAGGCTGGAGTTTCCGAAGATGGAGATCCACAGCACGATGAAGATGAACGGAACGGTCATGGTGCCCAGGACGAACTGCCTGATGGTGCGGCCACGGGAGATCCGGGCCAGGAACAAGCCAACGAACGGGGCCCAGGCGATCCACCACGCCCAAAAGAACAGGGTCCAGGCGTTCATCCAGTCGGTGGGACGGTCATAGGCGAAGGTATCCAAAGTCATGCCCGGGAACCGGCTCATGACGTCGCCGACGTTCTGGACGATCCCGTCCAGCAGGAAGCTGGTCTTCCCGGTTACCAGCACGAACAGCATCAGCGCCACCGCCAGGATGACGTTCAGTTCCGAGAGCCGCCGGATGCCCTTTTCGACGCCGGACACCACGGAGACCGTTGCCATCACCACGGACAGCACGATCAGCCCGATCTGCACGGCCAGGTTCTCCGGAATGCCGAACATGAAGTTCAGCCCGTAGTTCAACTGGACGACGCCGATGCCCAGGGATGTGGCGATGCCGAAGATGGTGCCGAGCAGGGCGGCGATATCCACCGCGTGCCCCATGGGCCCCTCGATCTTCTTGCCGAAGATGGGGTAGAGCGCGGAGCGGATGCTCAGCGGCAGGTTGTGGCGGTAGGAGAAGTAGCCCAGGGCGAGCCCCATCAGGGCGTACAGGGCCCAGCCGGTGATGCCGTAGTGGAACAGCGTCCACACCAGCGCCTGGCGGGCGGCTTCCGCGGTACCCCCTTCGCCCTGCGGCGGGGCAAGGTACTGGCTGACGGGTTCGGACACGGAAAAGAACATCAGGTCGATGCCGATGCCTGCCGCGAACAGCATGGCCGCCCAGGTGAACATCCCGAACTGTGGCTTGGAGTGGTCCGGCCCGAGCTTGGTCTTGCCCACCCGGGACAGTGCGGCGACCAGGACGAAGATGACCACGGCGGTGACGATCAGGAAGTAGTACCAGCCCATGTTGGTGGACACCCAGCCCACCATGGACCCGATGACGGCGTCGGCGTTGTCCTTGGCAAGAATCGCCCAGAGCGCGATGCCCACCACGCCGATGGCGGAGCCGAGGAAGACAGTTTTGTTGACCCGGGTCCTGGCCTCCGGGCTGCCTGTTCCGGCCACCGCCGGCGGCCTCTGTTCCGATGTTTCACGCCCCGCGGTGCCCATGGGGGGTGCTGCTTTTTGGCTCATTGGATCCCATTTCAGTTTTGAGGCTGCGGTCCGGACGCCGGTTCCACGTGCTTGGTACTGACTGGGGAAAAGCACTCAGCCGGCGTCGCAAAGAGTCTGGCTTGACTTCCGACGCTAACAACCGGAACCGCAGAAGGCCCACTTTTATGAATCTCCTCACGGCGGATGCAGCCGCAGGTCACACCGGGATTTGGGTCCGGCAAGGGCGGGAAGAAAGCGGTCCGCAGCCGTGTTGCACGCAGTGGGTACTGGTCAGCCGGCCGTGCCACGCCCATGCCAAGGAGCCTCATGCCTGCCATCGTCCACTTCGAAGTCCGGATCGACCCCGCCCGCCGCAACGACGCCGCAAAGTACTTGTCCGAAACGCTCGCGGCCACCCGCGCGTGGCCTGGTAACCAGGGCATCGAGGCGCTGGTGGATGACGCGGACCCCTGCCACATCCTGGTCGTGGAAACCTGGGCCACCACGCAGGACCACGACGACTACGCCGCCTGGCGCACTACACCCGAAGGAAAAAACGCGCTGCACGAAATCCTGGCCGGCCCGCCGTCCAAGCAGGTCTACTCCACTGCCTTGCCGCTGGGCCTGTAGCCCGTCCCTAGACTGAAGCCATGGACTCACTTCTCTACGACCTGCCGGCCGTCACCATCCGCAGCATCTCCGTCAGCGCAATGGACAACAACGTGTACCTGCTGACCGCCAAGGAAAGCGGCGCGCAGCTGCTCATTGACGCCGCTGACGACCTTCCGGCCATCCGGCAGTTGCTCGCGGACGGCGCCGCGGACACAGCCGCGGCTCCGCGGCTGGCCCTGATCGCCACCACGCACCAGCACTGGGACCACGTGCGGGCGCTGAAGGAACTGGTGGACGCCACCGGGGCCAGGACAGCGGCGGGAGCGGACGACGCCGATGCGTTGCCGGTTCCGGTGGACGTCCGGCTAAGCCACGGGGACGTCGGGAATTTCGACGGCTTCGACGTCACCGCCGTGCACCTGCGGGGCCACACGCCGGGCTCGATCGCCTTTGTGTACCAGGACCCGGAAGGACCGGCGCACATCTTCTCAGGCGACTCGCTGTTCCCCGGCGGGGTGGGCAACACGGAGAAGGACCCGGAACGGTTCGCCCAGCTCCTGTCCGACGTCACGGAGCGGTTGTTCGACGCCTACCCGGACTCCGCCGTCGTGCACCCCGGCCACGGCAAGCCGACGACGCTTGGTGCCGAACGTCCGCACTTGGACGAATGGCGTGCCCGCGGCTGGTAAAACCAGGCGGCGATTCGGGTTAAACACAGCGGTGGTTGAGCCTGTCGGAACCGACAAGCTCAACCACCGCTGTACTTTAAGGAGCGCTTCTAGCGGCCGCGGCGCTCGTTCGACGCCGGAGCCGATGCGCGGCGGGGGCCGCTGCGGGCGGGACGGCCCGAGCCGCCGTTGCCACCGCTGCCGGAGCCGTAGGATCCGCCTGAGGTTCCGCCGGTGTTGGAGGACCAGACGGCCTTGCTGCCGCCGGTGCCTGAAGAACGCTGGCCGGACGAACCTGCCGCTGCACGCTGGCCGGTTGCCGGGCGCCCGCTGCGCTGGCCCCCGCCGGACGCGGGGCGTCCGCCTGAGGCCGGGCGGCCGGAGCCGCCGCGCGGGGCATCACTGCGGGTGATCCGGGAATCCCCGCGGCCCTCCGCTGCACGGCCGTCGGAACCGCGGCCGGCCGATGAGCGGCCACCTGCTGCGGGAACGTCGTTGCGGTGGGTTGAGGCGGTGCCGCGGCCGCGGGCATTGCGGCGGGCAGCCGCAGCTGCCACAGCGCGGTCCTCGTTCTGCTCCGCGTTCCGGTCGAAGGCGGCGCGGGCTTCGGTCCGGCCTTCGAAGGCTGCTGCGCGGCGCTCAGCACGGGGGGCGTCGCTGCGGGCGGGCTCGGCCGAAACCTTGCCACGTCCACCGCGGCCACCACGGCCACCGGCACTCGGGGCAGCCTGGCGGCGTGCACGCTTGCGCTCGGCGTTGGCACCGGTGGAGGTTCCGGCGCCCTGCTTGGGGGCCTTGGCCGCCAGCAGTGCGGCGCGGGTGCGGGGATCGACCTTTTCGGCGATATCGCCAACAAGCTCGGCCACGATCGGCGAGCTGGCGGTGACGCGCTCGAAGCTGACGTCCACGCCGGCGGCCTTCATGAGCTTCTTCACGTCGGACTGCTGCTCCGGCAGGGTCAGGGTGACCACGGTACCGTCGGAGCCGGCGCGCGCGGTGCGGCCGGAACGGTGCAGGTACGCCTTGTGCTCGGTGGGCAGATCCACGTGGATCACCAGCTCGACGTCATCGACGTGCACACCGCGGGCGGCGACGTCGGTGGCCACCAGGACGCGGACGTCGCCGTTGGAGAACTCGGCGAGGTTGCGGTCACGGGCATTCTGCGACAGGTTGCCGTGCAGGTCCACGGCGGGGATCCCGGCGTCGGTAAGGGTCTTGGCCAGCTTGCGGGCATGGTGCTTGGTCCGCATGAACAGGACGCGGCGGCCGGCACCCGAAGCGAGCTCAACGATCAGCTGCTTCTTGACGGTCTGGTCGTTGACCACCAGCACGTGGTGCTCCATGGTGGTCACGGCCGCCTGGGGGTCGTCCACCGAGTGGGTGAGCGGGTTGGACAGGTAGCGCTGGACGATCTTGTCCACGCCGTTATCCAGGGTGGCGGAGAACAGCAGGCGCTGGCCCTGGCTGGGGGTCATGTCCATGAGCTTCTTGACCACGGGCAGGAAGCCGAGGTCCGCCATGTGGTCGGCCTCGTCCAGGACCGTGATCTCCACGCCTTCGAGGGTAAGGATGCGCTGGCGGATCAGGTCCTCCAGGCGGCCGGGGCAGGCGATGACGATGTCGACACCGGCGCGCAGCGCCTTCTCCTGCCGGGCCTGGGAGATGCCGCCGTAGATCACGGTGGTGTTCAAACCGGCGGCCTTGGCCAGCGGCTCGATGGTGGCGTTGATCTGGGTCGCCAGTTCACGGGTGGGTGCCAGGACCAGGCCCATGGGGCGGCCGGGCTTGCGGAAGTACTTGGCTTCCCGCTCAGCGAGTCTTGCTACAAGCGGGATAGCGAAAGCAATGGTTTTACCGGATCCGGTCCGGCCACGGCCAAGGACGTCACGGCCGGACAAGGTGTCCGGGAGGGTCTTCACCTGGATGGGGAACGGTTCAACGATTCCCTGCGCGGTGAGGGTGTCTGCAAGGGCCTTGGGAGTACCGAGGGCAGCAAAAGTAGTCATGTAGTTTTTTACGGTCTTTCTGGCGGTATCCGGGCGGATATCGGCCCCCGGTGCCGGTTGGCCCAGGGGTTTCGCCGAAGAAAAGTCAGGTGATCAACCGGGCGCTGCACATAGGGACAGCCGGCCGGGACCAAATGGAACGCGTTCATCGACGCAGGATGTGCCTCTCACATGAAGAAAGCCCACTCCCTGGAAGGAACTCCAGATCCGGAGCAGGCGGCATCACTGCACATCAAGTTCCTCCAGTCTAGCATCCCGAGACCGGGCGGCCGTCCGCGGCGTTGCCAACGGGGACATGGCGGGGCAGTGTTGGAGCATGAGTGAACACCCGGGGCAGGGCCAGGACACGCGCCAGGAGGAAGCGCACCGGCAGCACGCGCACGACGCCGGCGGGGCGCCGGAAGCGGGCAGCGGCGTCGATCCCGGGGCGGTTTGGGACGAGCGGTACCGGAGCAAAGCCCGGCTCTGGAGCGGAAAGCCGAACCCCCAACTGGTCCATGAGGCCGGCGGCCTGCGCCCCGGCAAGGCACTGGAACTCGGGTGCGGCGAGGGCGCCGACGCCATCTGGCTTGCCCGGCAAGGCTGGTCCGTCACCGCCGTCGATGTTTCCGCCGTGGCGCTGGAACGGGCCCACTCGCACGAACTGGCCGAGCTGGCACGCGAAAGCGTGAACACATCCAGCGGGGACATCCGCAGCCGGATCACGTGGCACCAAGCGGACCTCACGACGTGGCAGCCCGAGGGTTCCTACGACCTCGTGACCTCACAGTTCCTGCACTCCCGGGAACTCGACTGGCGGGTCCCGCTGCGCGCAGCCGCCGCTGCCGTCAAACCCGGCGGGACCCTGCTGGTGGTGGGCCACCACCCGGACCGGCTGCCGCCATGGGGCAACGACCACCACCAGCACCTGGACTTGTTCTACACCGGAGACCAGCTGGTCCGTGAACTGGCCCTGGGCGGCCCCGGCTGGCAGCTGGAGGTCCTCACCAGCCGGGCGCGTCCTGTCACCGGGCCGGACGGGCAGGAGGCGACCATTGCCGACGTCGTCCTGCGCGCCACCCGCCTTCCCTAGCCCGCCGCACCTTGCCTGCCGGTGACCCGCGGCGCCACCAGCACCGCGGCCAGCCCGAGGGCCGCGGTGAAGGCGAAGACGCCGGCAAAGGACTGGACCGCCGTGGTAAATGCCGCGAAGACTATCCCGGTGGCGGCGAGCGAAAGAGCCCCGCCCAGCGAGTCGGCGATTGACATGGCGGAGCTGTTGAAGCCCTCGTTGTCCTTGCTGGACAGTGCCAGTGTCATCACGCTCAGCCGGGGGTAGAGCAGGCCCATCCCGCCGCCGGCCAGCACCCACCCGGCGATGGCGACGGCGGCCGGCCAGTGCAGTCCCGCCGTGGCCAGGGCCAGGAGGATGGCAGCGAGCACCATCAACGAGCCCACCCGCACAGCCCTCCGGTGCTCCAGCCGCGGGCCCATGCGGCCCTGGACCGCCGCGGCACCGGCCCACGCCAGCGCCCCGCCGGTGAGGGTGACACCGGCCAAGGTGGGCGGGAAGCCGAACTGGTCGATCAGCAGGTAGGGAAGGTAGACCTCCGCCCCGAAGAAGGCCGCCGAGGCGAGGCCGCGGGACAGGATCACGCTGGGCAGTCCCCGCCGTGCCCTAAGGGTCCCGGCGGGCACCAGCGGCCGGACCGCTGCCAGGGCAAGGACGACGGCGGCAACGGCCAGGAGTGCCTTGGCGGGCGGGAAGGCGGGGATGCTGAGGCCGGCGGAGAGGTTGAGCCCCAGGACGGCAAGGGCTGCCAGCGCCGCCCAGCCGAGCCTGGCCGGAGCCCACGGCGGGAGGTTTCCTTCCGCTCCGCCGGCTGGTTCCGGCGGGTCCAGTCCGCGCAGGACCGGCACGATCATCGCGAGCGCCGGAATGACCAGCCCCACCACGCCCAGGAACACCCAGTGCCAGCTGAAGACCTGCGCCACCACACCGGCCGCGACGGGCCCCACGAGTGAGGGCACCACCCAGGCGGCCGAAAACGCCGCGAAAATCCGGGGATGCAGGGTGCCCGGGTAGAACCGCGCCACCAGGACGTAGAGGGCCACGGTGAGGGCGCCCCCGCCGAAGCCCTGGACCAGGCGGCCCGAGACCAGCATGGGCATGGAAACCGAGGTGCCCGCGACCAGCAGGCCGGCCACGAACAGCGCTACGGAGGCATACAGCGGCAGGGCGGGCCCGCGCCTGTCGGACCAGTTGCCGGCGCCCACCATGCCGATGACACCGGTGGCCAGGGGCCCTGCGAAGGCCAGCGCATAGAGGTTTCCGCCGTTCAGTTCCCTGCTGACCAGCGGCATGATGGTGGTTACGGCGAGGGATTCGAAGGCGGCCAGGAACACCAGGGCGCAGGTGCCCACTGTCACCCAGAAATACGGTGGCCGGAAGATTCCGGTGGCATGGTGGACGGCCGGAAGCGTGGGGTCCTGCATTACGTTTCCTCGCCCACATACCGGTTTCGGCCGGAGCGGTAGCCGAAGACGGCCGCGAGCAGGCCCACCACCGTGAACAGGACGCCGGCGGGAACGAAGGACCCGGTGGCCTGGTGGAGTTGACCCACCAGGAGCGTTCCGGTGGAACCCACCCCGTAGCCAACGCCCTGCATCATGCCCGACAGGTGCGCGGCGGTGTGCCCGTCCCGGGTCCGGAGCATGATCAGGGTCAGCGCACAGGCGGTCAGGCTTCCCTGGCCCAGTCCCAGCAGCCCCGCCCAGACCCAGACCAGATCCAGCGGGCCCACAATGCTCAACACGAACCCGCTCCCGGTCATCAACGCCACCACGGTATTGATGGCCCGCTGGTCGCGGAACCGCGCGGCCAGCGCAGGGGCGAACAGGGACCCCAGCATCTGCAGCACGATGCACACGGCAACGATCAATCCAGCCGTGGCCCCGTCAACGCCTCTTTCCCGGAGGATGGGCGCCAGCCACGCAAAACCGCTGAAGGACATCATGGCCTGCAGCACCATGAAGATCGTCACCTGCCACGCCACCGGCGACCGCCACACGTTCACCCCGTCCCTGACCACCTGGTGCCGGACCGTCCCCTGCCGCACGGCAACGGGCAGGAACAGCAGGAGCACGACGGCGGCCGGCACCGCCCAGACCCACAGCGCCCTGGTCCACTCCCCCGTCGCCGTGTAGACCGGGTAGGTGAACCCGGCCCCGAGCGCCGCGGACGCGCAGATGGCGGTGGTGTACAGGCCGCCCATGAGGCCCAGGCGGTGCGGGAAGTCCCGCTTCACCAGGCCCGGCAGGAGCACGTTGCACAACGCGATCGCCACACCGCACGCCGCCGTGCCGGCCAGGAGCGCAGGCAAATGCCCGGCCCCACCCATCCCAGCCCCGGCGTCCACAGGCCGCAACAACAAGCCCGCCGTCAGCAAGGCCATGGCCCCCAACAGCACCCGCTCAGCACCAAACCGGCGCGCCAAAACCGGGGCCACCGGGGCAAAGACACCCAGCAACGTCACCGGAACCGTGGTTAACACCACCACGGACCAGCCAGGCAGCCCCGCCTGCGCGGTCACCTCCGGCAACACAGCAGACAGGCTGGAAAAGACACTCCGCAGGTTCAAGCCGATCAGCACCAGGCACACACCCAGATAAGCCAAGTCGCGGCGGCCGCCCACACGGGTGGGCCCGGGCGCGGGAAGTTCGTCAACCTCCGCGTCCACCAAAGTACCCGGATCCACCAGGCTGCTGCCCGTCCTGGGACGTCTTTGGCTTTCTTCGGAGACAGCCCCTCGCCGTTGCTTCCTTGCGTCGGCATTCGTTGCGTCCGTCATCCGCCCATTCTTGCAGGAGCGCGCTGCGCCGGGCTGCCCGAATGATGCCCTGACCGCCGTTCCCTTCGCGGCGCTATTCTGGAAGGGATGAGCGAATCCCCTGAAAACCCCCAGCAGCCGCATGTCCCCAGGCCCGTCACGCCCGGAACCCAAGCCTCCTTCGGTACCTACGGCGGCCGGCCGGTCAGTTTCGTGCGCCGCGGCACCCGGTTGCAGGGCCGCCGCCAGGCCGCCTGGGCCGAGCATGCGGAGCGGTGGGCCGTGGACGTTCCCCGGCACGTGGCCAACACCTCGGTCCACCCCGACTACACCTTCGACGCAGCAGCCGAGTTTGGCCGCGAGGCCCCGCTGGTCGTCGAGATCGGGTCCGGACTGGGCGATGCCATCTGCCACGCGGCAGAACAGAACCCGGACACGAACTTCCTGGCCGTCGAGGTCTACACGCCCGGGCTCGCCAACACCATCATCAAGATCAACAGCCGCGGCCTGACCAACGTCCGCGTGGTGGAGGCCAACGCCCCGGAGGTTTTGGCCACCATGCTTCCCGCAGGCTCCGTCAGCGAACTGTGGGTCTTCTTCCCGGACCCGTGGCACAAGTCGCGGCACCACAAGCGCCGCCTCATCCAGCCAGAGTTCGCCGCCCTGGCGGCAAAGGCGTTGAAACCAGGCGGCCTGTTCCGGATCGCCACCGACTGGTCCAATTACGCCATCCACGTCCGGGACGTCATGGCCGGCTCGGCGGACTTCGAAAACCTGCACACCGGCGAGCGCCGCGGACCTGAAAGCCCGCTCACCCAGGTGTGGCAGTCCGGCGTCGAATCACTGGTGGGCGGTGCACCGGTCAGGGAGGGACGGGCGCCCGTAAGCACCGGGCACACCGGTCCCAATGAAGGTGTGGACGAAACCGGCGGCTGGGCGCCACGGTTCGAAGGCAGGATCCGGACCAGCTTCGAGGCGAAGGCCCACGAGGCCGGCCGGCTGATCTTCGATCTTTGCTACCGCCGCCGCTGACACGCCGAACGGCAAGGCCCTCCCGGCTGCTGCAGCGCGGGCGCGTTATCCCACGTTAATGGCGGCCACGATCTCCTTGAGCATGTCCAGCCGGGGCTCCGCCTCAGCGTTCAGGTACGGCCAGATGACCACCACGCCGATGAACCGGCCGCCCTCCCACACGCCTACCGTGGCTGCCACCTTGGCCGCCCCTTCGGCGTCGTCATAACCCACCACCACGCCATACGCGGACTTGCCGGGGAGGTTCAGCTCGCCCTCGGCCAGCAGGGTGCCGCCGCGCTCCTCGCGGTAGAAGTCGGACATCAGGTGGGCCCAGCCGTTGGCCTGCGGCGCATCCTGGACGGAGGTGTCGTCCTTGATCACGGTGACCAGGACGCCGCCCAGCAGGCCGTACTGCTCGCTGTTGGGCCCGGCGGTGGAGTCGTCCAGGACCTGGGTGTGCTCGGGGAAGTCTGCGGTGAAGCCCAGCGGGGATTCGATGTGCACTGACATGGTTTCAGAGCCTCTCGAGCTTGGTGTCGTTGGGGACTTTATAGTACGTGGAGACGTTGGTGGTGGCCTGGTTCTCGGTCTTCACTTCCACCTCGCCGAGCTTCACGTCGAACCCCGCCTCGTTGGTGGCGGTGACCACGGAGTTCACCTGGACGGTGGCGGAGCCGGCCTCGTACAACCTGGCGGCGTCCCGGGCAGCACCGGCCTCATTGCCGAGGGCAACGTTGCGAAGGTAGCTGTCGATGACGGGCCGGTTTTCCGGGGAGTAATCCACGTTGATCTTGACCGTTCCCTGGGTACCCGCGGTCACGGTCGAGTCGAACTTGGCGGCCTTCCCGTCCACGCCTTCGGTGACGCCCTGGGCCACGGTCCCGTCCATGGAGACGGACACCGAATCGATGTTGTTGCCCTTGTCCATATTGACCTGCAGGCCCCCCTTGCCGGAGGCCTCGAAGACACGGCCGTCCAGGTTGAGCTTGCCCTGTGCCGAGACCTCGCCGCTGGCCGTTGACGTTCCGTCCGTCAGGTTGCGCTCGTACGCGAGGTCGAGCTTCGCCGAGCCGGACGCCGGGCCGGATTCGCCCGAGGCCTCCAGCGAGAACGTTCCCTTGGCCTTGTCCGTCTGGCCGGTGGAGCCGTTGTCGTGGGCGGCATCGTTGATGGTGTCCAGGATGTAGCCGGGCGGGTTTCCGGCCACGTCCTTGATATCGCCGATGCTGTCCGGCGGCAGGTCCTTGTACATTTGCTCACGGGCCGCCATGGCTTCCTCCACGCTGGCGAACGTGTACTCACGGGATACTTCCCCGGTCAGGGTGGCTCCTGCCGTGCCGGTGGTGTCGTTCACGCCCAGGCCCATGTTTCCGTACACCTTCATGGTGGCGGAACCGTCGGCGTTCTCCACCACTTCGGTGCCCACTTCGGCGCCGCCGTGGACCCAGGCCACCCGGGCCTCGATGGAGGCCTTGCCCGTCTCCGAGTAGATCGGGATATCCGCCTTGGCAAGCTCCTGGAGGTGCTGCTTGGCCAACTGCTGGGCTGCGGCCGGGATGCCGCCGTCCATGCGCATCAGGTCCTCGGCGAAGGGCCCGTCGCTGCCTTCGCCTTCTATCAGGTATTTACGGTCTGCCGCTGACAGGCTGTCCCACCACTTGGCCTGCTCTTCCGGGCTGGCGTTGACCATGCGCTCCAGCCCGGCTTCGAGTTCCTGGCGGTGCTCGGCTGCCGCCCTGGCCGCCTCCGCCTTCTCCTTCAGCCACTCCCGGGCCTGGGCGGCCAGCGAGGTCAGCCGGTCCCAGGTGCTGGTCCCGGAACCGCCGGAAGCCGCGGTGGAGGCTTTTTCCTGCTCGTCGGCCTGCCGCATCAGGACCTTTGAGTTCTCCCGCAGGCTGGCCACCACCTTGTCCAGGCTGGGCCGGTGGCTCCCGCTCCACTCCTGGCGGAAGCGCTCACCGTCCCGTCCCTTCCACGGAGCGGACTGGATCTGGCTGTGCAGGGTGCCGGCCCGGCTGCTCAAAAGAGACGCCGCCTGGTCCGCTGCCTTGGCCAGAGCCCGCAACTGGCTGACGTCAGCGCCGTAAAAAGTCATGGTTTCCCCCGGAAAGTGTGCAGTGCGTGTGAATCGCTGGTCCTTATGGTTGCACAGGTGGCCGGGCCCGGCGATGGGGATCCCTCCCCATCCCCGTACTCGGGAGCAACGGGTGGGCCGTGCGGCGGCCGGCGGACGCTTGCGGGGCCGGCTGTTCCGGACCGGGCGGGCGTGGCACGATTGCCCTTGTAAGAAGGGCACGCACACCAGCGCACCACCGCGCTTGGCCAAAGGAACGACGATCAAAAAAGAATTGCAGCAGGCCGTTGACAAGGCCGAAGACGTCACGAATTCGCGTGTCCTGGAAATTCTTGCCCGGCTGGGTTTCGCGGTCAGCGGCATCCTGCACCTGCTGGTGGGGGCGATTGCCATCCGGCTCGCCGTGGGCGGTACCGGCAGCGCCGATTTCAGTGGGGCCGTGGCCGAGTTGGCCACCATGCCCGTTGGCCCCTTCCTGCTGTGGGGCAGCTTCGCCGCGTGCGCCGCCCTGTCGTTGTGGCAGACCAGCGATGCGATCTTCGACTTCAACCACCAGCCCACCAAGACCAAAGCGAAGAACAAGGCCAAAGCCGTCCTGCAGGCCATCGTCTACGCCGTGCTGGCCCTGACGTTGTGGCACTTCGTCACCGGCACCGGCTCCGGCGGCGACAACCGCAAGGCCACCAGCGACTTCACCGTTTCCATGATGGTGGCGCCCGGCGGTGTGGCGTTGCTGGTGCTGATCGGCGTGGCGGTGGCGGTCACGGGCGTGGTGTACGGCATCAGGGGACCCAAGAAGTCCTTCCAGAAACAGCTGCGGATGCCCGCTCCCGGCCCGGCCAGGACGGCGGTCACCGCGTTGGGTGTGACCGGCTACCTGGCGAAGGGAACGGTGCTGCTGCTCGCCGGCCTGCTGATCGTCGTGGCCACCGTGAAACAGCACCCGGAGGACTCCACGGGCCTCGATGGTGGCCTGCGCGCCCTCCGCGACCAGCCTCTGGGTCCGTACCTCCTCGCCGCGGTGGGGGCGGGACTGATTTGCTACGGCGCGTACATGGTAATGCGCGCCCGGATGGCAAAAATGAGCAAGTAAACGGCGGTGCGGGTGGCTAGGGTTGGGGCATGCCCCAGGTACGAGCCGAACGTTTCATCCGCATCGACCCGGATACTGCCTTTGCCTTCTCCCAAACCACCGGGACCTTCCGGCTGAAGTGGGATCCCTTCATTTCCGCGCAGGGGTTCCTGGACGGCGCCCGGGCTCCCGGAAAAGGCGTCCGGACCCGCACAAGGTCGCGGCTGGGCCTGTCCATGGTCAGCCAGTATGTCTCGTTCGCGCCGCCGCGCAGCGTCGGGATGACCATGGTGTCCGGTCCGTGGTTCTTCGATAATTTCGGCGGCGGCTGGCGCTTCACCGCGGACGACGGCGGCACACGGGCGGTCTGGAAGTACACCTTTTCCTGCCGGCCGGCCGTCCTCCGGGCAGCAATGGAGCGGATCGGCAGCCGGCTGCTCGGGTACGAGATCGAACGGCGGATCGAGGCTTTCGCCCGCGCCTGCGAGGACGAGGCGCTGGTGGCAGAGTTCCGGGCGATGAACGCCGGGCAGGGTGGGCCTACGGAACCGTAATCACCGCCACCGCGTGCTGGGCGCCGTCGCGCAGTTCCACGCTGGAGATGCTGGCCAGCTGGATGGGCGTTGCCCCGGTGACCTTGACCTTCCCCGTGGGGGTGGCCGACCAGGCGCAGGCACGGTCCTCGCCCCCGGCGCGGTCGCGGACCCACAGCGAAAGCGTCCCGTCCGCGGGCAAGCTGCTGCCGCTCACGGCGAGCTCGGTCCCCCAGGCTTTGCGCGCCATGTCGATGTGGACCTGCAGCCCGTCCCCGGAAGCCACGGAGTAAGTGGCATCCGGCTGCGGCGGCCTGACCAGCAAGGGCCCCACCGCAAGGCCCACTGCCAGGCACGCGGCCGCAACGGCGCCCGCCAAAGCCACCCACCGCCGTCGTACATTCCGACGCCGGCGGGACAGTTCCTCGAAAAGGCGGGCGGGAACGTTGCTTCCGGCATCCTCGCGCCCACCGGGTACCGCGGTGAGCGCCAGGGCGTCAGGGACGGGAAGGGCGTCCAGGAGCACAGGCACCTTTTCCAGCGATGCCAGCTCCTTGCGGCAGGCAGCGCAGTCCTGGAGGTGGCTTTCGAAGACGGCGACATCCTGGGGATCGAGCCCGCCCAGGACGTAGGCGCCGAGCAGGTGGTGCGGGTTGGCGCTCACCGTTCCACCCCCATCTCGTCCAGGATGGTGCGCAGGGCCCGGAGCCCGTAGTACGCGCGGGACTTGACCGTGCCGCTGGGGATATTGAGCTGGGCGGCCGCCTCGTTGACCGTGAACCGGCGGTAGTGCAGGGCCACCAGGACCTCACGGTGTTCCTTGCTCAGCCTCAACAGCGCTTCCTCCATCAACACTCTGTTAAGCATGTCGTCGACGCGTCCCACCACCTCGACGGGATCTGCGAGGCCGCTTCCGAGGGCCTCAGCCGGCCGGCGTTGGCTCCGGCGATAGTTGTCGATCATGACGTTCCTGGCTGTGCGGTACAGGTAGCTGCGGAAGCTGCCGTTGATGTCCGGGGCGTGCTGCCAGACGCGGAGCACAGTTTCCTGGACCACGTCCTCCGCCAGCTGCGGATCCCGGATTGCGCTGAGCACGAAGCGGCGCAGGGCGCTGCCGTGTTCGCGGTAGATTGCCTCCACCACGCCGTCATCGAGCGGCATCCCACCCTCCCGTCACCTGGCTTGTCGCCGAAACCCTGCGCTTCCGGCTGTTACGACGCCCGCGGGGCGGAAAAGGTTCAATCGCGCGCAGCGTGTGAACCATTCTTCACCCGAAGGCGTCGTAGGGGTTAGCGTCCGGTGATCCGACGCCGGGCCCTACCAAGGAAAGAACCAGCCAAGGGAGCACACCATGAAGCACCATCTCGGGCCGGGCCTCGCCATCCTGGCCCTCGCCGCAGCCCTCAGCGGCTGCGGCAGCAGCTCCGGCACCGCGCCGGCTGCCACCAGCCCGGCAACAGGCACCGCGGCTTCCGCGTCCTCCGCCTCCTCGCCTTCGTCCTCCGCATCATCCTCGCCGGCCGGGGCCGCCGTCGAGCTTAAGACGGCGTCCTCCTCAGCCGCGGGCAGCATTGTGGTGGACGGAAAGGGAATGAGCCTCTACCTCTTCACGAAGGACACCAAGGATTCCGGCACCAGCGCGTGCACCGGCTCCTGCGCCGTCCAGTGGCCGCCGCTGACCACCACATCCGGGACGCCCACCGCGGAGGGGGTCACCGGCAAGCTGGGGACCATCACGGGCGCGGACGGAAAGAAGCAGGTGACCTTGAACGGCATGCCCCTGTACTACTTCGCCAAGGACACCAAACCCGGAGACACCCTCGGCCAGGGCGTCGGCGGCGTGTGGTTCCTGTCCGATCCGTCAGGTGCCATGGCCAAGGCGGCGGGGCAGGCCTACTGATTGGCCTTCGACGGCAGTCCGGCTTACTTCAGGGGAGCGTCTGTGGCTTTGCCGGGAAGCGGGACCCCGGTGGGGACGGGGACGGGGAGTTTCGGTGTCTGCTCCAGGCCCTTCCTGACGTCCCCGGGGACCTCCGTGGGCAGTGACGGCTCCGCCGGCACCCCGGCCGGCTTCGGGGCCGGGGACGCGGACGATCCGTGGCTGGGGGTGCTGCCCGGCCGCGAGGCAGCCGACGACGACGCCCCGCCGGCGGGTGCCGGAGCGGTTGCAGGTGCCGCTGGAACGGCCTCCGGGCTGGCGGCCGCGGGCCGGGTCGGCGCGGGGCCAGGCACCGGCACTTCCCCGCCCTTGGTGCCAGCGGGTGCGGCGGTGGAACCGGTCACGAAGGAGGTGACTGCCTGGTTCAGCTGGCTGAACGAATCACGGAATCCCTGGTCGGAGGCGGCGGCGACCGCGCCGCCGGCCGCGAGGGACGCGGCAACGGAGAGCGTGGTGAGCGTAATACGGCGCTTGGCCCTGCGGCGGGCGGCCAGTTCATCTGCCGGTTTGGCCGCAGGAAGCGCCGCCGTTGCCGGGGCCACGGCGTGAAGCACGGTGGTGGCCGGGGCGGCGGTTGCCGCGCCGGCCATCAGGGCGGCGATTCCGGCTGAAGGCTCCGGGGTCCCGGCTGCCAGCGAACGCAGGTCGAGCAGGGCGTCACGGAGCTGGCCGTCGTCGTCGAGGCCTGCCTCCAGCAGGAGTTCGTCAACCACCCCGTCGTTGCGGGGTCCTGCGGTGTCACTCATGATTCGCCTGGTTTCTCTTGAGCGTTTGGGCCTTAAGGTTCTGCAGGGCGCGGCGCTGGAGCTGCTTGATGGCTCCGGCGCTCTTGCCCATGATGGCGGCCACCTGTTCGATGGACAGGTCAGCCACGACGCGAAGGGCCAGGACCTCCTGGTGTTCTTCGCTGAGTCCTTCCAGCATGGCGGCGGCTCCGCCGGTCAGTTCAACGGCGTGGTCCTCCGCGGACGGGGTTGTCCGGCCGTCGTGCTGGGGGTCGTACGGTGTCAGCTGGGGGCGCCGCTCCAGCCGGCGGTAGTGGTCCACCATGCGGGCGTGGGCAATGGAAAAGATCAGCGACTTGGCGCCCTGCAGCCCGCCGGTGAGGTTGCCGATCCTGGGATAGAACGCCATGAAGACGTCCTGGGTGACGGCTTCGGGGTCATCAAGTCCGCGTGCTTTGAGGTAGCCCTGCACCGGCCCCGCAAAGGTTCTGTAGGCAGCAGCGAACAACGCGGCCGGATCCGTTCCGGCTGCGTTGTCGAATATGTCGGCCTCTTCTTGGGCCAAAGTGTCTAGCACCAGCGGCTCCTCCATCCCGGGATCCGGTTCGCGGCTTTCCCGGTTTGCGGTCTGGACTGCCAGTTTCCGTGGTCTTCCGGCTGCCTTGTTGCGGGTGGTTCAGGGGTGCTGTCCCAAGCATGCGCACCCCGCCCGGGTGCCCGGACTGCGGCCGCAGCCGCAGTCCAGACTAGCCAACTGCCTTAGCGGACCGAAACTGAAGGGGCGTGGGCGGTGTTGCCACCCACTGCCGGAACGGCCGGAACGGCGGGCACGGTGGTGTTGCCTTCGGCGCCCGGAACAGCAGGGACAGCGGGCACGGCGGGCACGGACGGAACCGCGGGCTTTTCAGCCTCAACCGAGGCCGAACCCTTGGCTGCGGCAGCAGCCTTGGCGGCAACGTCGGCCTTGGCCACGACGTCAGCGCAGTAGCTCTTGATGTTCGCGTCACCCTTGGCGGCGATGGACAGCGAGGAGAACGCCGTCGAGGACGCGTTCAGTCCGCCATTGGCGAAGGCGGTGCAGAGGCCCAGGGCAGCCGGACCGGCAGCGTCTACAGCGGTCTTGGCGTCGGCGGAGGCGGTGGTGGTGGCGGAGACCTTTTCGTCTCCGGCCGCAGCGGTGCCGGTGGCCTTGGCACCGGCGTCCGCGGAAGCGTCAGCGGTCTTCAGGGCGTCGGAAACGGCGGCGGTGGCGGCGGGCGCCGGGGTGGCCTGGCCGTTGGCCGCGGCGTCGGCGCCGAGCTTGGGGGCCGGTGCGCCGAAGACTTCATGGGCCGTCTGCTGGGCCTGGGCGGGCAGGACGCCCGAGATGGCGGCGGCGCCGGTTCCGCCAACGGCCAGGGTTCCTGCAGCCAGGACTCCGGCGGCGACTTTGCTGGTGGCGAGCACGGTGAACACAGACATTTAACTTCTCCAAACCTAGACAACACGTCCGATTGGGCCCGGCGGGCGGACCCATCAGTGACTACATCGCCGGGGACGTGGCGGAGGTTACGGGTGTCTGCTTTTTTATTTCCGGCCTCCCCGGGTGGCCGCGCCGGGAACGGAGCGGCCACCCGCGCTGCTAGGCCTCCACCAGGTCTGCGTCCTCGAATTCCACGGCGGCCACGATCTCCTGGGTCTCGGGATTGATCATGAAAGCCTCGTCCTCCTCTTCCACCATGAGGAAGTCGCCGTTGTCGGTGCTGAAGTGCCACGCCAGGGTCTTTTCGCCGTCGTGAATGTAGTTGGGGTCGCCCATGGTGATCTTCGTGAGCTCGACGCCGGCAATGTCGCACAGTTCGCGGATGATCACTTCGAAGTCCGGCGCGTCCTCGAGGGCTTCGGCATCGGCTTGGGCGCGGCGTTCCGGCAGGTCCGGGGTGTGCGCAACCAGGCCCTGGATGTATGGCCCCACCTCCTCGTCGTCGAGCACCACGAGGTCTGCCTGGCGGCGGAGCCAGCCGGCGTTGAGCGCCGTGATGTTCTCCTGCTCCAGCAGCTCCTCGAATTCGCCGTCCAGCTCCTCCATCCGGAGGACGGCGTCGGGGACATCGCCGCTGTCATCGACGCTGCCGTCGAGGTAGAGCTCCGTTTCCTCCCCGGACAGCGCGTCGTAGCATTCGACGGCGCGGTTGAACAGTTCCAGGTGCGCGGTGGCCCCCATGCCCGCCATGCCCTCGCGGATGAGCGTGTCCATGGCGGTGCGGTCGAGCGCCAGGAAGGCGTATTGCGCGAAGCCGCCTTCCAGCGCCTGCGTCAGGTAGAAATCGACGTAGTAGCTGCGGACAGCCACCGGCGCCATTTCCTCGGTGCGGAGCAGGGCCGTATGCATGGCGTCGATGACGGTGACGTTGGCCTGGACCGCTTCCTCATCGCTCGCTTCAATGCTGCTGCTGGTCAGGACGACGGGCTGGGGCGTGGTGATCATGGAATTCCTCGCTGCTGGGGTGGTGGTGCTCCGGACGCTGTTCACGCTACGGGGGCCAGTTCACGGCAGCATTGAGGAGGAAGTGAACGTCAAGCGAAGTTTTCGAGGCGGCCCAAGAAAGAGCGCGGGACATGGGCCTGCTGCCGGGAGAACTAAGATGGATCAGATAACCACCCACCGGACCCGGCTCCGCCGTGGCCTGCCGAAAGTAGCGCGCACCATGCCATCCCAACCGGACGAAAGTGCGGCACTGGCAATACAGACACCCGCCATCAACGACCGTTCCCTCGCGGCCGGGCTGGCGTATGCCATGGCCAGCAGGGTTTCGGGCATGTCGTTCGACGCCGGTACCGGGCTCATGCTGGGCAAGGTCCGGGGCGGCGCGGAAGTTCCGTATTCCACTACCGCCAAGCTGGTCCGCAAGGCGGGCGGCTGGAGCTGCACCGTTGGCGTCTGCAGCTGCCCCGTGCGCAAGGACTGCAAGCATGTGGCTGCCTTGCTCTTCGCGGCGGAGGACAACCCGGCCATCCGGATGCAGCTGTTGGCCCCGTCCACGGCCACGCAGGTCTCCCGCGCCCCCTCCGCGGCCCTCTCGGACTGGGAGCAGGCCCTCAGCCCGCTGATTTCCCAGCCCGGCGCCGCGCCTTCGACCAGCGGTGTTCCCCTGGCGCTGCAGTTCGAGGTTGAAGAGCCGCCGCCGCATTTCTCCTACACCGGCCGCCGCGACCCGGTGCGCGGCGTGCGCCAGCTCAAAGTCCGGCCCGTCATCATGGGGGCCAAGGGCAAGTGGATCCGCGGGGACGTTTCCTGGAACACGCTGAGCTACCTGAACTTCCGGCGCGAATCGAACCACGCGCACGTGGAATGGATGCAGGAGTTCCTGGCCGGGCACTCGCCGTCCGCCAGCCGGATGCACAATTCTTCCGGCCTGTGGCTGGGCCTGAACTCCTATGCCGGGAAGAACCTGTGGGGCCTGCTTTCCGATGCCCGCAAGATCGGGCTGGCCCTGGTCCACTCGCGCGGCGCTGAGCCGGTCCGGGTCGCGGAGGACCCCGCCGCCGTCGGGCTTTCCCTGAGCAGGTTCGGGGCGCCGGCGGATCCCGGCGGCTCCGGAAATCCAGTGTCCGACGCCGGGCTGGAGTTGTCGCCCACCATCACCGTGGCGGGGGAAGAGGTTGATCCGGCAGCGGTAGGCACCATCGGCCGGCCCGCGCACGGCCTCTTCTTCACCTCCGGTGAGGCCGCACTGCCGGGCGTCCCGGATCCGGACGGCGCCATAACGCTGGCGCCGCTGGAGAACGGGCTGAGCGAAGAGCTCCTGGCATTCGTCACGGCCGGCAGCACCCTCCATATTCCCGCCAAGGACGAATCGCGGTTCCTCACGGGTTTCTACCCGAAACTCAAGCAGGCCGCCCGGGTCACGGCGCGGGACGAGTCCGTGGAGCTCCCCGAGCTGGCCGTCCCCACCCTGTCCCTGCTGGCCAATTACGGGGCGGACCACCGGGTGCGGCTGCACTGGGAGTGGCACTACCGCACCGGAAAACTGGTCACGGCGCAGCCCCTGTGGCGGCATCCCGGCGATCAGGGTTACCGGGACGACACCGCCGAGTCCCGCATCCTGGAAGGAATCGGCCAACCTTGGGACACCGTGGCCGCCCTGGGCGAGTCCGCCACCGGCGGCTGGGGCACTCCGCGCCTGGCGGCGTCGGTGGAACTCAAGGGCCTGGATACGCTGGCGTTCACCGAAGAGGTGCTGCCCAGGCTGCGGGAAGCCCCGGACGTGGACGTGGAAACCGTGGGCGAGATCGCCGACTACCGCGAAGCGGAGGAAGCACCGGTGGTGTCGATCTCCACCAAGGCCACCGAACAGCGGGACTGGTTCGACCTCGGCATCCAGATCTCCCTGGAAGGCCAGCCCGTCTCCTTCGCAGCAGTGTTCTCCGCGCTCGCCTCCGGCCAGACCAAGATGCTGCTGCCCAGCGGCGCCTACTTCTCGCTCGACCTGCCGGAACTGCACCAGCTGCGGGCACTGATCGAGGAGGCCCGTTCGCTGCAGGACAACAAGGATGCGCCGCTGCAGATCAGCCGCTTCCAGGCAGGGCTCTGGGACGAACTGGCGCAGCTGGGCATCGTGGACCAGCAGGCCGCCGCCTGGCGCTCGGCCGTGGGCGGGCTCCTGGAGGGCGGGGTGGACGGTTTGCCGCTGCCGGCGTCCCTGAACGCCGAGCTGCGCCCCTACCAGCTGGAAGGCTACAACTGGCTCAGCTTCCTGTACAAGCACGGGCTGGGAGGCGTCCTGGCCGACGATATGGGCTTGGGCAAGACCGTGCAGGCCCTGGCACTGATGTGCGCTGCCAAGGACCATGGGCTTACGTCCGGGGAGCAGCCGTCCGGAGACCGGCACGACGGCGGAGCTGCCGCCGGCCCTGGAACCCAACCCGCCGGCGTCGCGCCCTTCCTGGTGGTGGCACCCACCAGCGTGGTGGGCAACTGGGCGCTCGAAGCCGCCCGCTTCGCGCCCGGCCTGACCGTGCGCACGGTGGGCGAGACGTTCGGGAAGAGCGGCCAGGACGTGGCGGAGGCCCTGGGCGGGGCCGACGTCGTCATCACCTCCTACGCCTTGTTCCGCATCGACTACGAGGCCTACGCCTCCCGGTCCTGGGCAGGGCTGGTCCTGGACGAGGCGCAGTTCGTGAAGAACCACCAGTCCAAGGCCTACCAGTGCGCCCGGAAGCTGCCGGCGGTCTTCAAGCTGGCCATCACCGGCACCCCGCTGGAGAACAACCTGATGGAGTTCTGGGCGTTGACGTCCATCGTGGCGCCCGGCCTGTTCTCCAGCCCCAAGCGCTTCGCGGAGTACTACCAGAAGCCGGTGGAAAAGAACGGCGACAAAGCGCAGCTGGAGAAGCTCCGGCGGCGGGTCCGGCCGCTGATGATGCGGCGCACCAAGGACCAGGTGATCAAGGACCTGCCGCCCAAGCAGGAACAGATCCTGGAAGTGGTGCTGAACCCGAGGCACCAGAAGGTCTACCAGACGCACCTGCAGCGCGAGCGGCAGAAGATTTTGGGGCTGATCGAGGACGTCAACAAGAACAGGTTCACCATCTTCCAGTCGCTGACGCTGCTGCGGCAGCTCAGCCTGGACGTCTCACTGGTGGATCCTGCCTTGTCCGCGGTGCGGTCCTCGAAGCTGGATGTCCTCTTCGAGCAGCTCGAGGACCTCGTGGCAGAGGGGCACAGGGCCCTGATCTTCAGCCAGTTCACCGGATTCCTGGGCAAGGTCCGGGAGCGGCTGGACGAGGAAGGGATCGAGTACTGCTACCTCGATGGCGGCACCCGGAACCGCGCCGACGTGGTCAGCGAATTCAAGAACGGCAGCGCGCCGGTGTTCCTGATTTCGCTCAAGGCCGGCGGCTTCGGGCTCAACCTCACCGAGGCGGACTACGTCTTCCTCCTCGATCCTTGGTGGAACCCGGCCTCCGAGGCGCAGGCCGTGGACCGGACGCACCGGATCGGGCAGGCGCGGAACGTGATGGTGTACCGGCTGGTGGCCAAGGACACCATCGAAGAGAAAGTCATGGCCCTGAAGACCCGGAAGTCCCAGCTGTTCGCGGACGTGATGGAGGGCGATGCCCTGGCCGGCGGCGCCATCACGGCGGAGGACCTGGCGGGGTTGTTCAAGGAGTAGCGCCCGGTTTCGCGACGCATATGATGGACTCCACCGCAAAACTACAACGTTGGAGAAAACCGTGCACCAGCAGCAGGCCGCCCAGGAAACCGTTGCCCCGGAAGCCCCGCCCCTGCGCGCGGACGCCTTCACCCTCCCGTACCGTGATCCGGTGTGGGACGGCCCCACGGACCCCATCCTCGTGGCCGACCACCTCAACGGCGAGTGGGTCCTCTTCTACACCCAGCGGCGCGCCACAGCGCCCGGACTGACAGGCGTCGAGTGGGTTCACGGGACCGGCATCGGTGTTGCGAGGTCGTCCGACGGCGGCGCCACCTGGCGCTACCAGGGCACCGCTGAGGGGCTCATCCCGCCCGGAACGGAAATCCCGGCAACCCTCTGGGCCCCCGACGTCGTCCGCATCGGCAACCGGTGGATCATGTACCTGACGGTGCTGGGCGGGCGGCGGACGGACTGGACCGGAAAAGCGGAAATCGTGCAGTTCGCCAGCCCTGACCTGGAGAAATGGGAGTACCTGGGCGCTGTGGACCTGGATTCACCGCGGGTCATTGACGCCGCCGTCGCCGGGTGCGGGGACGGCCGGTACCGGCTCTGGTACAAGGACGAAACCCGCGGCTCCAATACCTTCAGCGCGGTCAGCGACACCCCGGATGATCCGTCGTCGTGGGTCCTTGAAGGGGTGGCCATCCCGGGCCGGCCGCACGAAGGCCCCAAGGTCTTCGTGCTGGGCGGCTGGTACTGGATGATCGTGGACGAATGGCGCGGCCAGGCGGTATATCGCTCGGTGGACGGCACCGGAAACTGGACCCGGCAGGAGCACCTGGGCGGGCTGATCCTCACGGCGCCGGAGTCCTGGGACGGACGGGCCGTCGTCGGACGCCACGCGGACGTGGTGCCGCTGGGCGGGGACGCGGGCGACGGCGGCGCGGACCGTGCGCTGCTTGTCTACTTCACGCATCCCTGCTGGGACGGTGAGGACATCGGCACCATGGCGCCGGACCCGCGCACGCGCCTCAGCCACGTCCGTGCCGCGGTGCTCGAAGTGCGCGGCGGCATCCTGGCCTGCACGGAACAGTAGGCACGCCGAAGGGCCAAACCCTGGAACTATAAGCCGGCGGCTGCCGGCACCGGTCCAAGGTTTGGCCCTGACTCGTGCGCTGGGACCCGCGACGCGGAAGCGTCCACCGGGCGCCGCCCCCAGCAGGCGGGCGCCCGGTGCGTTGCGGCGGTTACACCCGCTGCGGCGAGCCCAGTTCCACCGGGTCCTCATCCGTAAGGTAGGCGAGCTCGGAGTGGGCTGCGAGGTCGATGCCGCGCAATTCGTCCTCGGGCTTGATGCGCAGGCCACCCATGGCCTTGTCCAGGATCTTGGCCAGGAGCCAGGTGATCCCGAAGGAGTAGGCCAGGACGCTGACGGTGGCGATCGCCTGGACGCCGAGCAGGTCGAAGCCGCCGCCGTAGAACAGGCCGCTGACGCCGTTCGGGGCCTTGTCGGTGGCGAAGAGGCCGATCAGCAGGGTGCCCAGGATGCCGCCGACCAGGTGGACGCCCACGACGTCGAGCGAATCGTCGAAGCCGAGGCGGAACTTCCATTCGATGGCCAGCGAGCAGACGGCCCCGGCGATGGCGCCGATGGCCAGGGCGCCCAGCGGGCTGACGGCGCCACAGGCCGGGGTGATAGCCACCAGCGCGGCGATCAGGCCCGAGGCGGCGCCCATGCTGGTGGCGGCGCCGTGGCGGACCCGCTCCACGAGGGCCCAGGCAAGCAGGCCGGCGGAGGCGGCGACGGCGGTGTTGAGGAAGACCACGGCCGCGGACTGGCCGGCGGCGAGCGCGGAGCCTGCGTTGAAGCCGAACCAGCCCACCCACAGCAGGCCTGCGCCCACCAGGACCAAGGGGCGGCTGTGCGGCTTCGTGTGTTCCATTTTCGGCCAGCCGGAGCTCTTGCCCAGGACCAGGGCCAGGGCCAGGGCGGCAGCGCCGGCGTTCATGTGCACCGCGGTGCCGCCGGCGAAGTCGATGGCCTTGATCCCGTTGGCGATCCAGCCGCCCACCGTGCTGCCGTCCGCAGAGTCGAACGCGAACACCCAGTGCGCGATGGGGAAGTAGACCACAGTGGCCCAGATGCCGGCGAACACCATCCAGGCGCCGAACTTCATCCGCCCGGCGGCGGCTCCGGCAACCAGTGCGGTGGTGACGCAGGCGAAGAACAGCTGGAACGCTGCGAACAGGATGACGGGGATGGACGCGGAATCATCCTTGGCCAGCAGTTGCCCCATGCCGGGGAATTCGGTGACGTCACCGATCAGGCCCAGGCCGCCCACGGAGTTGCCGAAGGCCATCGAGTAGCCGAACAGGGCCCAGAGGACGGCCACCAGGCTGGCGCCGCCGAAGCACATCATCATCATGTTGAGAATGCGGCGCGACCCCACCATGCCCCCGTAAAACAGGGCCAGGGCGGGGATCATCATGCACACCAGCGCCGAGCTGGCCAAAATCCAAGCGACATTTCCCGAATCCATGGGAAACCCCTTTCGTGATGCGAAGAGAGAACGGTCGTTTGCCGTCAGAGCCGCTCTGCGGAGGGACGTGGCCGGAGAAACCACGTTCAGCGGGTGGGGCGGCTGTTGCCGTCTGATTCCAACTGTATGGCGGCAATTCCCGGGTGGGTTTCCGGTGTGTTAAATGATCGTTTCGGTCATCCACAGGCGAGTTTCAGGGGTCACGCAGCACGCAGGAAGCTACTGCAGGAGCCACCCGTCACGGGCGGCGCTATTTGGCGGAGACCGCCAGGAACTGAATGGGAAGGTCCAGCAACTCCAGCGGGCCGTGTGGGCCTTCACCGTCCAGGAGCAGCGAGTCCCCGGCCTCCATCACGTACTCATAGGACCCGTGGCCGTAGACCATCCGGCCGGAGAGCATGTAGATGAACTCCGTGCCCGGGTGCTGGAACAGGGGAAAGACGTCGGAAGCGTCCGTGAGGGTCACCAGCGTGGGTTCGATGGCGTCGCTGCGGCCCTTCAACGTGCCCAGGACGCGGTATTCGTGGCCGTGCTGGGTGCCGCTGCGGACGGTGAGGCTGCCCTGGCCGCTCTTGGTGAAGGTGGCGTCCCGGTCGGTGTCCGCGCCCCGGAACAAAGCAGTGACGGGAACCTTCAGTCCGTCGGCCAGCCGCTGCAAGGTGGTGAGGGAGCAGGAGGTGGTGGCGGTTTCCACCCGGGAGATCATGGCCTTGGACAGGCCGGTCCGGGCTGCGAGCTCGGCCGACGACAATCCGGCCGACGTGCGGTAGTGCCGGACCTGCGCCGCGATGACCTGCTCCAGCCGGCCGGCAACGTCCTCTGCGGGCTGTTCGGCTGCCTGGTCCCCGGCCTCTTCGGTCATGTTTGCCATCTTAGGCGGGCGGCGGGAGGCCCGGCGTACGACGACGGTCCTGGCCGGTCACGCTGCCTCGCCCAGCAGTCCGGCAAGGGAGTCCGCCAGGGCAAGTGCGCCGGCTTCGGCGTCTCGGTCGTCGACCAGTTCGTCCGGCGAATGCGAAACGCCAGTGGGGTTGCGGACAAACAGCATGGCTGTGGGCAGGTGTGCGGCCAGCACACCGGCGTCGTGGCCGGCGCCGGTGTCCAGCACCGGGGCGGCAGGCAGGAGCTGCTGCAGCCGGTCCCGGAGGCCGCCGTCGAAATGCACCGTGGGACTCAGCGACTCCGTACCCAGGCTGGCTGTGCAGCCTTCTTCCGCGGCGAGGACCTGGGCGTTCTGTCCGATCGCCTCCACCAGTGCGGCGGTGACCGAGTCCTCCGGGTGGCGGACGTCGATCCACAGGTCCACCCGGGACGCGATGACGTTGGTGCCGCCGGGGACGGGCTGCACCCTGCCCACGGTGGCCCGGGCGTCCCGGTATTTGCGGGCCGTATCCCGGATGGAAACCATCACCTTGGCGGCGGCAACCATGGGGTCCTTGCGGTCCGCCATGAGCGTGGTGCCGGCATGGTTCCCCTCCCCCGTGATGCCCAGCTTCCAGCGGCCATGCCCCAGGATGGATGATCCGATGGCCACGGGCTGGTGGAGGTCGATCAGCCCCCTCCCCTGCTCCACATGCAGCTCGACGAACATTCCGAGCCGCTGAAGGGCCGAGTGGTCCGCTCCGATGAACCGGGGGTCCTGGCCGTTCGCGGCGGCCACCTCGGCATAGGTGTTGCCGGCCGGGTCCTTGAGGTTGCGGGCTTTGGTGGCGTCCAGTTGGCCGGTAAGGAGCCGTGAGCCGAGGCAGGCAACACCGAACCGCGACCCCTCCTCTTCCGGGAAGACGGCGATCACCAGCGGCCGCCGGGGCCGGAAGTTCCGGGCTTTGAGAAGGTCGACGGCGACCAGCGCCGAGGCAACCCCCAGGGGCCCGTCGTACGCACCGCCGCCGGGAACGGAATCGAGGTGGCTGCCGGTGGCGACGGCGTCCTCCCGCACCCCTGTTGCGGTGTCCCACCAGGCCCAGATGATCCCGTTGTGGTCGGTTTGGACATCGAGGCCGCGCCGGCCGGCCTGCTCGATGAACCAGGCCCGCAGGTCGGTCTCGGCGGTGGAGAACACAGGGCGGGAGTAGCCGCCGCGGGTGTTGTCCCGGCCGATGGTGGAGATATCCTGCAGGAGCCCGGTAACGGTGGGTGCGCTGGTTTCGGCGGGGACGGCTGGTTCAGTTGTTGTTCGGAAAAGGCTCACGATGTTCCGTTCTACGTGGTCAGCGCCGGGGAGGATGCACTCCGGAAACGGTCCGGAATTGACCCGGCACCGGTGGCCAGATCCGCGGCCCACTGTCCGATCACCGGCGCGAATTTTGCCCCGTGGCCCGAGCAGGGTGAGACGACGGTGAGGTTGTCCGCCCGGTCAATGAGGAAGTCCTCGGTGGGGGTGTTGGTGAACAGGCAGGTGGTTTCGGCGTACGGTTCCGGGTCCAGGCCAGGCAGGTAGCGGCGGACGTACTCCGTTACGCGGGCGCGGTTGGCCGGGTCCACCGCGCCGGTCTGGGCTGCTGCCGACGGGATGCGCGGGCCGCCGTTGTACTCGGCCACTTTCTGCCCGGCAAAGCCGGCGTCCCGCCCGCCGGGCAGCCCGTAGGCCTGGATGCCGGAGGCTTTGTGGATGAAGGTGGGCCAGGCGGGGGCACCCGCGCCCGTGCCGCCGTCGTCATCCCTGTACCGGAAGTGGAAGGCCTGCTCCTGCCGCACGGTGAATTCGGGCAGTCCCGCCAGGAAGGCCGCCGGAAGCGGCAGCGAGTCCAGCATCTGCGGCAACCAGCCCCCGGCGCTGACCACGATGTTGCCGGCGTCGATGGTCCTGCCGGCCGCCGAGCGCACGCGGTAGCCGGTGCCGTGGTTTTCCACGCCGGCCACGTTCCAGCCGGTGAGGACCCGGGCACCGTTGCGGACGGCGAGGTCCACCATCACGTTCACGGAGGTTTCGGCGTCGATCACGCCGGCGCCGGGGTGCCAAAGCACCTCGGTGTCGAACGCGATGTGCGGCCAGCGGTTCCGGGCGTCGGCGGCGGTCAGCAGTTCGTGGTCGATTCCGGCGGCGCCGAGTACCTCCGCGAGCTGCGCCGGATTCCGCTTCTGGCCATAGTCCACCGCTCCGGCGGGGGTGATCAGTACGGTGCCGGCCTCGGCGGCGAGTCCGTCCCAGAGTGCCTTCGCTTCCAGGACGGCACGGGTGTAGAACAGGTCCGGGTAGGCGTAGCGGAAGATGCGTGCCGAGCCGTGGGAACTGCCGTCATGTGCGGCCGGGACGTCGCGTTCCAGGAGCGTGACCTGGTGGCCGCGGGACGCCAGCTGCCAGGCGGTGGCGGCGCCGGCAAGGCCCGCGCCCACCACCACGTAGTCGGACGGGTCCGTCATCAGAAGCTCCCCTGGGCTCCGGGGATCCAGTTGGTGCCGGCCAGCGGCACCCGGGCCATGGCGGAAGCCTCGATGGTGAGCGCCACCAGGTCCTCGGGTTCCAGGTTGTGCAGGTGCGATTTTCCGCAGGCCCGGGCGATGGTCTGGGCTTCCATCGTGAGCACGCGGAGGTAGTTGGCCAGCCGGCGTCCCGCGGCCACCGGGTCCAGCCGTGAAGCAAGCGACGGGTCCTGGGTGGTGATGCCGGCGGGGTCGCGGCCGTCCTGGAAGTCGTCGTAGAAACCGGCCGCGGAGCCCAGGGCGGCGTATTCGGCGGCGTAGCGGGGGTCGTTGTCGCCGAGCGCGATCAGCGCGGCGGTGCCGATGGCGACGGCGTCCGCGCCCAGGGCCATGGCCTTGGCAACATCTGCCCCGGTGCGGATGCCGCCGGAAACGATCAGCTGGACCTTACGGTGCACACCGAGCTCCTGCAGGGCCTGGACCGCCTGCGGGATGGCGGCCAGCGTGGGGATCCCCACGTTCTCGATGAACACCTGCTGCGTGGCGGCGGTGCCGCCCTGCATCCCGTCCACCACCACGACGTCCGCGCCGGACTTCACGGCAAGCGCGGTGTCGTAGTACGGCCGGGAGGCACCGACCTTGACGTAGATGGGGGTCTTCCAGTCGGTGATCTCGCGGAGTTCGCCGATCTTGATTTCCAGGTCGTCCGGGCCGGTCCAGTCCGGGTGTCGGCTGGCGGAGCGCTGGTCGATACCCACCGGCAGGGTACGCATGCCGGCCACGCGTTCGGTGATTTTCTGGCCCAGGAGCATGCCGCCGCCGCCGGGCTTGGCGCCCTGGCCGAGCACAATCTCGATCGCGTCGGCCTTGCGGAGGTCGTCCGGGTTCATGCCGTAGCGGGACGGCAGGTACTGGTACACCAGGTGCTTGGACTGGCCGCGCTCCTCCGGCGTCATCCCGCCGTCGCCCGTGGTGGTGGAGGTGCCCACCTCGCTGGCGCCGCGGCCCAAAGCTTCTTTGGCGTTCGCGGACAGGGCGCCGAAGCTCATGCCGGCGATGGTGACCGGGGTCTGCAGGTGCAGCGGCCGGCTCGCGTGGCGGTCGCCGAGGATGACGTCGGTGTCGCACTTTTCGCGGTAGCCCTCCAGCGGATAGCGGGACATGGAGGCGCCGAGGAACAACAGGTCATCAAAGTGCGGGACTTTGCGTTTGGCGCCCCAGCCGCGGATGTCGTAGACGCCGGTGGCGGCGGCGCGCTGGATGTCTGCGATGGTGGCGCGGTCGAAGGTGGCGGACTCCCTCAGGCCAAGTTCGGCGTTTTGGGCGGGCGCAGGAGCCTGTGCGGGTGCGGGGAGGGAAGTGATGGTCACGGGAGCCTCCTAGTAGGCGGTCGAGTTGTCGACGTGGAAGTGGTATAGGTTCCTGGCGGAGCCGTAGCGCTTGAAATCGGCGGGGTTGTCGGTGCGGCCGGCGGCGGCGAGGAGTTCCGCGAGTTCGGCCAGGTGCTCTTCGCGGAGCGGTTTTTCGACGCAGTCGGCGCCCAGGGAGGCGACAGAGCCTTTGACGTAGATCCGGGCCTCGTAGATGGAGTCGCCCAGGGCATCACCGGCGTCGCCGCAGACCACCAGCCGGCCGGCCTGCGCCATGAACGCCGACATGTGGCCGATGTTGCCGCCCACCACGATGTCCACGCCCTTCATGGAGATCCCGCAGCGCGCACCGGCGTTGCCGTCGATGACCACCAGGCCGCCGTGGCCGGTGGCGCCCGCCGACTGGGACGCATCGCCCTTCACGTGGACGCGGCCGGACATGATGTTCTCCGCCAGTCCTACGCCGGCATTGCCGTTGATGGCCACGCTCCCCTTTTGGTGCATCCCCGCGGCGTAATACCCGGCATGGCCGTCGATGGTCACGGCGACGTCCGCGTCGATGCCGACGGCCAGGCTGTGCTTGCCGCCGGGATTGGTGACGGTCCAGGACTGCCCGTCCACGGCGTCATGCAGGGCCTGGTTCAGTTCGCGGACCGGGACCTCTGCGAGGTCGAGCACCGCGGGCGTTGCGGCGGCAGTGGCAATTGTTTCAGGCGCGGCGGCTTCGGGGGCTGTCAGAGTGACCATGTGTAGACCTTTCCGGGTTCCGGTTCAAAAATGCGGGCGTCGCCGATGCCAGGCAGTCCGGCCAGGGCGCGGTATTCGGAGGCCATGGCCACGTAGTCGTCCGTTTCGGCGATGATGGCCGGCTTGCAGGCGATGGGGTCGCGGACCACGGCCATGCTGTCCGCGGTGGTAACCACCAGGGTGTAGAAGCCGTCCAGGACCTTGCCCAGGTTCACCAGCGCCTCTTCGAGGGTGTCGCCCTGCTTCAGCCGGGAAGCCACGTAGCGGGCACCCACCTCCGTGTCATTCTCGGAGTCGAACACCACGCCCTCACGCTTCAGGTTACGCCGGACAGTGGCGTGGTTGGAGAACGAGCCATTGTGCACCAGGCAGAGGTCGTCGGCCACGGAGAAGGGGTGCGAGCCTCCGGCAGTGACGGCGGATTCGGTGGCCATCCGGGTGTGGGAGAGGCCCTGGCTGCCGGCCAGGGCGTCCAGTCCGTGCCCGGCGGCGATCTCCATCGGGTGGCCCACGCTCTTCATCACGGCCACATGCTCACCCCGTCCAATGATGGTGGCACCGGGCACGGTTTCGCAGACGGCCTTCACCAGCAGGTCGGTCCCTACGGCGGCGCTCACCAGCGTGGTGTCGCCCACCACCTGCACGGCTGGTGCCGCATCCGACGGCAGGAGCGCCGCGACGCCGCCGGTGATGGCCGCCGTCGCCATGCCCTGGTCCCGGCCCAGCAGGCTCAAGGTGGACCTGCCCGGCGACACCAGGCCGGGGGTGTTGTAGACAGCGAGGCCGGCGGAGTCAGGGCCGCGGTCCACGATCTGGCACAGCATCGAGGACAGCAGGGCGCCCATTTGGGGGTGCAGCGAGGGATTGCGCAGCTGCAGCGCGGCGATTCCGCACATGGAAAATCCTTTGCTAAGTAGGGATCAGATGGAGGTGAGGTAGGTGCGGATTTCCCAGTCGCTGACCTGGTTGTGCCAGCTCAGGAACTCCTCTTCCTTGGCGTTGGCGTAGTACAGGCCGATCTCCGGATCGCCGCTGAGGCTGGCCAGGACCACCGGGTCCCGGCGGAGTGCTTCGACGGCGTGCAGCAGGGTGGCCGGCAGGAAGTGGGCGTCCGGTTTGGACTCGCCGGGGCCGGACGGCATGCCGGGGTCGGCGGAGCTCTCCACCCCGTCCAGGCCGGCCGCAATGGCTGCTGCGATGGCCAGGTAGGGGTTTGCCGAACCGTCGCCGGAGCGCAACTCGATCCGGTTGTTGTCCGGGACGCGGATCATGTGCGTGCGGTCGTTCCCGCCGAAGGACGCCTTCCGGGGCGACCAGGTGGCGCCCGATGAACTCGTCGTGGCGCCGGTGCGCTTGTAGGAATTCACGGTGGGGGCGAGGAAGGCCTGCAGGGCCGGGGCGTGGTCCAGGATCCCGCCGATGAACGAATAGGCGAGGCCTGACAGCCCAAGGCCGCGGCCGTCGTCGTCCGCTCCCCCTGCGGCCGGGAACAGCGCCTCCGCACCGGACCACAGCGAGAGGTGGAAGTGCAGCCCGGTGCCGGTGCGGTCCGTGAACGGTTTGGGCATGAAGGTGGCGGTCATGCCCCGTTGTTCGGCCAGGATGTTCAGGATGTAGCGGAGCGAGATGACGCGGTCTGCGGTGGTGAGGGCGTCCGCATAGTTGAAGTTCTGCTCGAACTGGCCGGCGGCGTCCTCGTGGTCGTTGGCGTAGTTGCCCCAGCCCAGGCTGTTCATCGCCGTGCTGATGGAGGCCAGGTGCTCGTACATGCGGGTCACGCCGCGGGCGTCGTAGCAGGGGCGGGGCGAATCGTCGCGGGTGTCGGCGGTACTCAACGTCCCGTCGTCGTTCCTGTTCACCAGGAAGTACTCCACCTCGGCGCCCACCTTGGCCTGCATCCCGTGGTCCGCCAGGCGGGCAAGGGCGTTTTTGAGGATGACCCGCGGCGCGTAGGGCCACGGCTTGCCGTCAACGTGGGGATCGCAGTGGACGATGGCCAGGCCTTCCTTGATGAAGGGCACCGGGGTGAAGGACGCGAGGTCCGGGACCGCGATAAGGTCGGCGTCCTGGGGATTCTGGCCGATAAGTCCCGCGGCGTAGCCGGCAAACCCCATGGCCCCGCCCTCGAGTTGGTCAGCGGCTTCCACGGGGACCAGCTTGGCGCAGGGCTTGCCGGTCATGTCCACGAATGTGGCCAGCAGGAAGCGGACATCGTGGGCGCGGGCGATGTCCTTGAGGGAGATCCCGGCGGCATCCGCACGGGCTGCGGGCGCGGGTGCGGGCGCGGGGGTTACAGCAGGGGTTGCGACACTGGTCATCGAAACATTCCTGTCCGGGTCGGTGTTAGCTAAGAGTAAACCTTGTTGCATCAGGTTAGGCAATGGGACGTTTCGCGCGTCCGGCCGGCGTGTTAATTGCATGTTTCGGGGCCGTGGACGCGGGGCGGCGTCACGCGGAGCACGCTTTACGGATGCTTCCGACGGCGGAATGCCAGGTTTGTGCGGGACACGGCGCCGCGGCGGGACGAAAGCGTGCTCCGCGTGACGCCGGGCACGCTGCCGGCGGCCGGCTGGCGGCTAAGCTGAAAAACACCCAAACACGGCAGGACCCGGCCCCGGAAGGACACACTGGAATGGCTCGAGCGACCGTGCAGGACGTCGCCAAAACGGCGGGAGTATCCGTGGGCACGGTCTCCCGCGTCCTCAACGGCAGTCCCGCGGTGAGCGCCTCCAGCCGTGAGAAGGTGGCCGGGGCGATCCGGGAGCTCAACTACCGGCCGCTCGCCTCCGCCCGGGACCTGCGCCGCGACCGGACCATGCGCATCCTGGCCCTCGCCAAGAACCTTGAGTCCCCGGTCATCAGCGAAGCCTTCCGCGGGGTGGGCGATGCCGCGGCACGGTCCGGCTACGTGAGCCTGATTGCCCCAACCGCCGGAAGCCCGGATCGCGAACAGCAATTGGTGGACATGCTCCGGAACGGGTCCGTGGACGGGCTGGTCCTGTTTTCGCCCACCATGCCCGACGACGATGTGGAAGCCCTTGCAACCCAGCTGAGCGTGGTCCAGTTGTGCGAGGTGGCGGAGTCGGAAGCAGCCTTCGGCGTCTCGATCGATGACCGGCAGGCCGCCCGCGACATCACCCGGCACCTCATCGGGACCGGCGCCCGGCGGCTTGCCATGATCGGCAACCGGGCGGCCCGGTCCGGGCGGCTTCGCGAACAGGGGTTCCGCGAAGCGCTGTCCGAGGCAGGCCTGGAGGCGGCACAGAGCCTCTTTGCCGCCGGGGACTTCGACTTCCACGCCGGCCGTCGGCTCACCCGCGAACTCCTCGCCGCGGACAACCTTCCCGACGCCGTATTCTGTGGCAGCGACACGGTGGCGGCCGGTTGCGTCCGGGAAATCACCGACGCCGGCCTCCGGGTTCCGGAGGACGTGGCGGTTGCCGGCTTCGACGATTCCATCCAGGCGGAGATGTGCGTTCCGGAACTGACCACCATCCGGCAGCCCGCCTATGAGATGGGCCGTGTGGCGTTTGGGGCACTCCTGGAACGGATGACGGAGCCGGGGGTGCACCGCCGCGGCCGGATGTTCCTCCCGCACGAACTGGTCATCAGGGACTCCACGAAGAACTGACAGGGGGTTGACGTCCCCGCGCTCTTCCTGACAAGCTTTTGGAATCGATTCCAAACGCCCCTTGGGTTCGTTGCGAACCGTTTTGGAATCGATTCCACAAACCCAGTCCAGCACCAGCCCGGCACCGAAAAGGAAGCACCCTTGAACTACCAGCAAAGCCCCGGCCCGAAGCTCCCGGAACCAGGAAAGGCCCCGGCCAAGGATCTCCGCGTCGGCGTCGTCGGCATCGGCTGGGCCGGCCAGCAGCACCTGAAGGCCTACAGCGACCTGGAGGGCATCCGCATCGTCTCGCTGGCAGGAATGGAGCAGGAACTCCGGACGGACCTGCAAGCCGAATACGCCATTCCCAACGGTTTCGCCGACTGGCAGGACATGCTGGACCACGGCGGCCTGGACGCCGTGAGCGTGGCCGTTCCCACCTTCCTGCACGCCCCCATTGCCATCGCGGCCCTGGAGCGGGGAATCCATGTGCTGAGCGAAAAGCCGATCGCCCGCAACGCCGTGGAGGGCCAGGCCATGGTGGATGCTGCCCGCAAGGCCGGACGGGTCCTGGATGTGGCGTTCAACCACCGCCGCCGCGGCGACATCAAGGCCCTCAAGGACGTCATCGACGCCGGCGGCCTGGGCCGCCCCTACTACGCCAAGGCCTCCTGGCTCCGCCGCTCCGGCATCCCCACCCTGGGCAGCTGGTTCACCAACCCCGAGCTCGCAGGCGGCGGACCGCTGGCGGACATCGGCGTCCACGCACTGGATTACGCCCTGCACCTGCTCGGAGAACCGAAGGTGGTGGCCGTCTCTGCCGCCACCCACTCGGAACTGGGCCCGCAGGGACGCGGCGGCGGCAGCAGGTACTCGGCCCAGGCCACGAGCCACGCCTTCGAAGTGGAGGACTTCGCCTCTGCGTTCCTCCGCCTTGAGGGCGGCGGAACGCTGCTGATCGAGGCCGGCTGGGCAACATACCGGGAAACGGACGATCTCCTCGACTTCACGGTCTACGGCACGGACGGCGGCGCCGAACTGAAGGTGCACGGGGCGCCGTTCCCGCCCGTGGGCCAGCTCCGGGTGTTCACGGACAAGGACGGCGAGTCAGCCGACTACGTGCCGCCGGTGCTGCCCGGCCGCGCCCACGACGCCGTGGTGGAAGACTTCGTGACAGCAGTCCGCGACGGTGAAGCGGCCTGGGCCGAGCACGACGGCTCCTTGGCGCTCTACCGGGCACAGGTCATCGACGCTTGCTACCAGTCGGCACTCGAGCAGAGGGAGGTCAGGCTCTAATGAACGGAAAACTGAGGATCCGGGTCTGGAATGAGGGCGTCCACGAGGCCAACAACGAGCCCGCCCATATCGGCGATATCTACCCGGATGGTATCCACGGCGCCATCGCCGCGGGGCTCCGGCCCTACTACCCGGACGCGGACATTACGACGGCGGTGCTCGCCAGCAACGACGACCACGGCCTGGACGAGGAGGTGCTCGCGGAAACGGACGTCCTGCTCTGGTGGGGCCACATCGCCCACCACGAGGTGAGTGACGCCGTCGTCGAACGCGTCCACCGGCAGGTGCTCGGTGGGATGGGACTGATCGTGCTCCATTCGGGGCACTTCGCGAAAATCTTCACCAGGCTGCTGGGCACCAGCTGCTCCCTCGCCTGGCGGAACGACGGCCAGCGCGAGCTGGTGTGGACGGTGAAGCCGTCGCATCCCATCGCGGAAGGCGTGGAGAGCCCCATCGTCATCCCCGAGCAGGAAATGTACGGCGAACTGTTCGACATCCCGGACCCCGACGACCTGATCTTCATCAGTTCCTTCGCCGGCGGCGAAGTGTTCCGTTCCGGCGTCACGTTCACCCGGGGCAAGGGCAGGATCTTCTACTTCAGCCCCGGCGACCAGGAGTACCCCGTGTACCACCATCCGCAGGTCCAGCGGGTGCTGGCCAACGGCGTGAAATGGGCGGCGCAGCCGGGGCTGGACCGCTCGACTCCTGCGGTGACCAACCCGGCCCGGGAATGGTTCGAAGGGGCCGCCCGGCATTGACATCGCCGGCGCCGGAGAGCAGATTGAAATCGTTGCGACGCAAGGTCCGGCGGGTTCCTGACGGGCACTTCCCGCCCCGCCGGACCGTCATTCCCTGAGCGGCTCAGCGCCCGTGGGCGAATTTCATAACCACTCCCTTTCGAGGAGCCAGAAATGCCTGCAATAACGGTCAAGGACCTTGAAACCAAGTCCTTCAACGACGCCGACGAAAAGCGCCGTCCGCCCAAGACCCAGGTGGACGTAGTCAACATTGGCGGCGCCACCCTGGGCCGGCTTACCTTCGAGCCCGGCTGGCGCTGGTCCGAAACGGTCAAAACCGTGGTCCACACGGACAGCTGCCAAAACAACCACCTTGGCTTCTGCACCGCCGGGACCCTGACCGTCCAGCTGGACGACGGCACCCGCACCACCATCCACGCGGGGGACGCCTACTCCATTCCGGCCGGCCACGACGCCTGGGTGGAAAACGACGAGACGTTCGTTGGTTATGAAGTCATGAGCGCGGCCGAGTACGCCAAGCCCGCCTGACAACCGGACAAGCGCCAGGCCGCGCGCCGCCACCTTTCGCGGCACGCGGCCTGGCGTTTCTGCGCCGCCTACCGCCGGCGCAGCCTCGCCACCAGTGTGGCGGCCACCAGGGCGGTGGCCAGCTCCAGACCGATGACCAGCAGCAGCCGGGCGCTGCCGCCGGACTCAGCACCAGTGAACGACGACGGCGCTGCGCCGTGCGCGTGGCCAGCACCGCCGGCTCCCAGCAGGAGGCCCGCATGGACGGCGGCCATGGCCACGGCGGCCGCGGTGACCCGGTGGAGTGCGGCCACCCCGCCGTACCGCCAGATATGGACGGCACAGGGGATGCAAACCGCGGCAAGGGCCAGCATGAGGGCGCTAAGCCAGGCACCGTGGGTGCCTGTGGCGGCCAGCCAGACGTGCGTGGCGCAGGAAACGGCGGTGACCACGGCCGCGAGCCGAGGGTGGACCACCGGACCGCCGGCACGGGCCCGGGCCGCCGCCGTCGTCCTTCCTGCTGCTGCCGCCCTGCCTGCTGCCGGCGCCGGGGCAGGGGCGGCGCTAGTGGCAGCCACCGCTGCCGCCCTCGGTGTGGCAGGACGCGGCTTGCCGGTTCGGGTTGGCCGGGACATCCAGCACCGGACTGCGGTCGAAGAAACCTTCCGGCCGGAGCTTGAAGCCCACGGTGTCCACGGGCATGATGGGCCAGTCCTCCACCCGGGGGAAGTGGGTGAGGCCGAAGGTATGCCAGACCACGATGTCCTGGCCGTCGATGTCGCGGTCCTGCGCCACGTAGGCGGGCAGGCCCGCGCCGCCGGCGTGCTGGTTGACGAAGTCGCCCGTCGGGTAGCGTTCCCCGTCTGCGTGGCGGGTGACCCAGAGATCCTTGGTGGCGAAGGCTGCGCGGCGGGCGATCGAGGAGTCCGGATCGGCCAGGAGCGTGGGCTGGTTGTGCGGGTGGAGCTTGTAGCCCACGGGCTCACCCAGCCGGTTGCGGGATTCGGGATTGGAAATGATCCAGGTGCGGCCGGCGCGGGCGTCGGCCTCGCGGACGGCCTCGGATTCCCGCGCCAGCACGGTGCGCTTGCGGGAGAAGGCGTTGCCGCGCTCGTTGCCCGGCCCCATGGCCTGCCGGACCACGTCTTCCTCCTCCACCCGGTTGGTGAAGCCGTCGATCGCCATGTCCAGCCGGGCGCTGAAGAGGTGCTGGTGGAACGGGGCGCCCAGGCCCGGGGCCAGCTGGGAGATGTTGTCCGAGCCGCCCGCCAGGAACGCGGACGTGAAAACGACGCCGGTGGCCTTGGCTTCGAACTCGATGGTGCCGTCCAGGTAGAGGTACCAGTAGAAGCCGTAGTCGTAGTTGCCGATAGTGGTGAAGAAGGAGATCACCAGGCGGCGGTTGCGGCGGGTGTAGGTGACGCCGCTCCAGAGGTCCGAGTGCTTGGCGAGGATGCTCCAGTCTTCCTCGTGCATGCAGATGCCGTTGCGGATTTCGCGCGGGTTGCCGAACGCGTCGGAGATGACGGGGCTGAGGTAGGTGATCTCGCCCAGGCAGTCGCAGCCCAGTTCCAGGGAGTTGGCGTACTGGCCCACCAGGTATTCGCCGGTGTCGAAGTAGTTCTGCCATGACCGGACCGGCGACGGGTCGCCGTAGGGAACCACCATCTCGGCAATGGACGCCCGGTTGATGATGGGCCGCTTCCGGCCGCCGTCCTGGAAGGCGAGATTGTGCAGGACAACCCCTTCGCGGACATCGAAGCCAACGTCCACGCTCCACTTTTCCCACTCCACGTGGTTGCCGCCGGCGACAGTGAAGCTGGGGCCTTCGGGCTGGGTAATGCTGATGGGCTTTTGGGTGTCGCGGATGGGTCCGGTCAGTTCGGGGTCGGTGTAGTTGCCGTGCTCGGCGGGGATGGGCATGGCGCCGAGGTCGATGACCTGGGTGACTTCCTTGCTGACCACGTCCACATAGGCCACCAGCCCGTCCACGGGGTGCGCCCAGGCGCTGTCCTCCGGGAACTCCTGCACGAATGCCAGCCCGCGGAGGATCCGGCGGCCCTTCTCTTCGGCGTATTCGAAGACCCCGGCGGACAGCGGGGCCACCCGGACCTTCCCGACATCCAGCCCGCGGTCCGCGAGCGCTTTGAGCCACCGTTCGTCCGTGGCCAGCAGCGCCTCCACCACCTCGAACTCCTCCTCGAGGACCGGAAGCTCGCCGGTCACCGCGGTGTCCAGTTCGACGGCGGAGAGCACCTCGTGCCGGGTGGTGGAGACCACGACATCGCGCGGCGCAGCGCCTGAGACATCGTGGATGAAGACGCGGAACCGTCGGTCGGCCGGCGCTGGATCGGTGCCGCGCGAAGGATCCAGCTGGCCCAGGTAGGCGATCCTGTGCTGCGGGCCGAGGTGGCCTCCCGACTGCAGGATGGAGCGCACGTCCAGGATTTCCTGCGCCGTGGCCAGCCGGTAGGCCGACGCAGAGGCTGATGCAGTGTCGGTGGGTGCAAGCGTCATGGAGTAAACCTTCGTCCGGGCCGTCGCCGGCCATTGGGTTTATTTTCTATAGTTGTAGAGAATAAACGTCCGTAACATGGCTCACAAGAGGTTGGGCAAAGAAATTTCCAGGGAGTGGCCGCCGTGCCGAAGATTGTTGACCATGACGAGCGCCGCCTGGAACTCGTGGATGCCACGTGGCGGATCATCGCCCGGCAGGGGCTTGAAAGTGCCACCATGCGCGAGATTGCCATGGAGGCCGGCTTCGCCAACGGCGCCCTGAAGCCATACTTCCCCACGAAGGACACGCTGCTTGAGTTCGCCTTCAGCCATGTGTTCAACCGGACCAATCAACGCATCGCCCAGGTGACGGCAGGCAAGGCCGGATTGGAGGCGCTGCGGTCCTTTTGCCTGGAGGTCCTCCCCCTCGATGAAGAGCGCATCAATGAAGCGCGCGTGGTCATCCCGTTCTGGCAGAAGGCAGTCAGCGATCCACGGAAGGCTGACATCCACCGCGAATCCATGGCCGAATGGCTGGCCGCCATCCGCCGCTACCTCGGAGAGGCACGGAACAGCGGGGACGTCAACGCCGACGTCGCCGACTCCGTCCTTGCCGGCCAGCTGCTGAACATGCTGCTGGGAGCCCAGGTCGAGGCCGCCCTTGCGCCGGAGGGCCAAGTGGAGTTCGGCCACGCCGCGCAGCTGGAAGGCTACCTCGCCCTGCTTGGCAAAATTCCAGGCGGCAAATGAGCCCTAAACTCGAAAGTATGCTTACTATTGACTGGTCAGGTTCTGGTGCAGACCGGAGCGAGCACGAATTGTTAGGAGCATCTCCATGGGTTTGGACGACAAGATCGGCAACGCTGCAGAGAAGCTTGGCGGCAAGGGCAAGGAAGCTGCCGGCAGCGCCACGGGCGATGAGAGCCTGAAGGCTGAGGGCCAGGGCGACCAGGCAAAAGCCGACCTCAAGCAGGCCGGCGAAAAAGTCAAGGATGCCTTCAAGAAGGATTAATTGACGCCTCCCACAATGGGTGCAGCTCCCGCAGGAGCTGCACCCACTGGCGTTAACGGAGCCAACCCGCCCACGCGGGCGTTTAGTGGATGAGGCCGGACACCAGGTTGATGGTGGTGGCCAGGACGATGGCCCCCAGCAGGTAGGACAGCAGGGCTTGCCGGAGGACCGTGGAGCGGATGGCGTTGGTCTTCAGGTCCGTATCCGATACCTGGAAGGTCATGCCAACGGTGAACGCCAGGTACGCGAAGTCCGCATAGCGGGGCTGGGTTTCCTCATTGAAATCGACGCCGGTCCCGTCGCGGTAGTAGATGGCCGCGTAGCGGAGCGTGAACAGGGTGTGGACCAGGAACCACGACAGGGCAATGCTGCCCAGGGCCATGGCCACCGTGGCATCCTTGCTCATGCCCTGCGAGCTGGAGGCATCCAGCAGGATCAGGGCCACTCCGGCAAAGCTGGCCACCGTGGCACTGAGGACCATCGTGTCCGAAAAGACCCGGCCCGGATCCTCCCGGCGGGCATGGGCGGCGGTTGCGCCGGGCCCCAGGTGCCGGATCACACTCCAGACCCAGACCAGGTACGTGGCCGAGGCGGCCGCCCAGCCGAGGGCGGGCGCATAGGTCCAGTGCCCCAGCGCACCCACGGCAAGTGCCACCACCACGCCTACAGCGAGCATCACCACCATCCGCAGCCGGGAATGATGCGCGGGGGAATTGAAGTTGCGGTGGCGGTCCTGCGAAGCGGCGACGGCGTTCATGCGCGGATCATGCCACGGGAAGCTTGGAAACGCCTGACAGGCAGCCGAGCCATTCTTTTTTCGCCAACCGTTGAAAAAAGATTCGGCCCGCGCTAGCCTGAACGTACTGTGTCGCAGGACACAGCCCGGGGGGACATCAGGTGGCCATCTGTCGCAAGGAACATCCATGCCAGCAACAGCTACAGCCGGAAAAGTTACCCGGCCCGAACGCCAGCACGTTACCGCGAGCGTTGCGGCATCCTTCGACCACTGGCGGCACCTGGTGGCGGAATCCTTCGTGCCCCTCACCGCACAGACAGCTGACGTGGACGGGTTCCAGGGCCGGATGCGCTCCCGGGTGCTGGACCGGATGTCCGTTGTTGAAGTGACCGCCACCTCGCACGAAGTGCACCGCACCCCCGCCCTGATCGCACAGGCCCACGAACGCTATTTCAAGCTCAACCTGCAACTGGAGGGCACCGGGCTGCTGATCCAGGACAACCGCGAAGCCGTGCTCCAGCCCGGCGACCTGGCCATTTACGACACCAACCGGCCGTACACCCTCGCCTTCGAGGACACGACCCGCATCATGGTGCTGATGTTCCCCTGCGACGCCGTGTCCCTGCCCACCGACTATGTGGGACAGTTGGCGGCAGTGCGGATGGGCAGCGGAGGCCTGAGCGGACTCGTGGGTCAGTTCATCCGCCAGTTGTCGGAAAACCTGGACGTCCTGAACGGCCCCAGCGGGTCCCGGCTGGCAACGAATGCCCTGGACCTGGTGTCCACCATGCTGCATGCCGAAATGGATATTAAGCCGGACCGGATGAAGCCGCAGGCGCTGCTGGCCGTCTCGGTCCGCGAGTACATCGAGGCGCACCTCTCGGACCCGCTGTTGTCCCCGGCGAGCATTGCAGCAGCACATTTCATCTCCACCAGGCACCTGCATAACGTCTTTCACGAGTCCGGGACCACGGTGGCCAGCTGGATCCGGACCCAAAGGCTTGAGGGCGCCCGCCGCGAACTCCGCGACCCGCTGAACGCGGGGCAGTCCGTCGGCACGATTGCGGGCCGCTGGGGTTTCCTGGACGCAGCCCACTTCAGCCGCACCTTCCGCGACGCCTTCGGCGTCTCACCCAGCGAGTGGCGCAAAAGCGCCTAGGCCGCACCCGGCCGTCCCCACCAATTACGACCAGGGCCCGTTGGGCACCGCCCCTCCGCTTCCGCTAACGTCCGTCAGGTGACAAAGAAGTTCCGCCTTGCGTTAGTTTTCCGGGAAGAGGGCCGCTGATGCCTTTCATTTGCCTCCTGCTCTCCGGTGCCGCGCTGCTGGCCAACGGGCTGGCGACCCTCGGGCACGTTCCCCGCCGCGACGCCGCGGCCCTCAACCTGCTGGTGGGCGGCACCCAACTGGTGCTCGCCGTCGTCTATGTCTCTGCCGCCGGGGACGCTCCGGCGCCGCTCCTCACGGCCGCCGGCATGTTCCTGTTCGGAGCGACCTATCTGTACTCGGGGCTGGACGTGTTGCTGGGGCTCGGGTCACGCGGCCTGGGCTGGTTTTGCGGGTTGGTGGCGTTCTGCGGCATGCTGCTGGCCACCGCCTGGCTGGGCGCGGATCCGCTGCTCGCGGTGCTGTGGGTGTGCTGGTCCGTGCTGTGGGCCCTGCTGTTCGCCTGCCTGGCCCTGGGCGCGGTGCGGCTTGAACGTTTCACGGGCTGGGCCTTGGTGCTGGCTGCTCCGGCGTCGGCCACAATTCCGGCGCTCCTTGGCCTGGCAGGGCTCTGGCCCGCTTCTCCGGCCGCAGCGTGGGGTAGTGCGCTGATCGGGGCCATCCTGATCGTCGCGGCACGCGCACTGGCCCGGCGCGGACCAAAGGTTCCACGCCGGGCCAGTGCCGGAGATCCCACGCCAGCTAGGTAAGCACGTGGCCCGGGGAAGCTGAATGGTGGCGCCGCTCGATGACCCATTCCACCAGCACCCCGGACAGGAAGACCGCCGGGACCGTTGCGAGCAGGGCCGTGGCCGTCTCGGCATTGCCGCCAATGAGGGCGGTGAAATTGCTGACCACCAGGTAGAGGACCCATGCCAGCAGGACTGCCGCCAGGGCCGGGGCAATCCGGGTCTGCCACAGCCCGGCGCCGGCATGTTCCCGTCGGAAGAACGCGACGACGGCGGCTGAGCAGAGCATGTACAGCACCAGGAGAGCTGCCACAGCAAGGCCGCTGAACCATGAGAACAGGGTCAGCACAGGGTCCATCGCCAGGATGGCGAACGGCACCACCAGGACGACGGCGGTGGCGGACTGGACCCAGGCGGCAACGGCAGGAGCCCGGTGCCGGTTGGTCCGGGCAAGGACGGCGGGCATGGAACCGCGCAGGGCCAGGGAGTGGAGGTAGCGGTTGATGCCGTTGTGGAAGGCGATAATGCCGGCGAGCAGCGAGGTGACCAGCAGGATGCCGGCCACGATGCCCGCCCAGGGGCCGAACAGTTCCACCAGCGGACCCAGCACGAAGGACGTCGCATCCCCCGACTCGAGGGCGGCGCCCGCGGCGTCCATGACGCTTGAGGGCCCGTAGTAGCTCACCAGCATCCAGGAGATGAAGGCGAAGAACACCGAGATCACCCCCACCGAGAGGTACGTGGCCCTGGCGACGGTGCGGTGCGGGTCCTTGGCCTCGGCGGAGTAGATGGCAGTGGACTCGAAGCCGAACATGGACGCCACCGCGAACATGATGGCAACGCCGGGGGCACCTGCGCCTATCGCTTCGGGGGAAAAGGACGCCGCAACGCTGATGCCTTCAGGGCCGCCGCCGTGGAACAGTACGGTGAAGCCGAACATCAGCAGGATGGCCACCTCCAGGCCCACCAGCACGGCCAGGACGCGGGCGCCGATTTCGATGTTGAGGGAGCCCAGTACCTGGACTCCCGCCATGGTGGCCACGGCCAGCAGCCACCAGGGAATGTCCAGGCCGGTCGAGGCCAAGAGCCCGGAGAAGGCCGCACCGTACAGCCCGTACATGGCGGCCTGGACGGTGCTGTAGGCCAGCAGGGCCAGCCAGGCCGCCCCGGCTCCGGTCCGCCTGCCAAAGGCTGCCGTCACGTAGGCGTAGAAGGCGCCGTTCGCTTGGATCTTGCGGCTCATGGCAACGAAGCCGACGGCGAAAACCACGATGACTATGCCCACGATCAGGTACGCGCCGGGGGCACCGGCGCCGTTGCCCAGGGCCGCCGCCAGCGGCGCCGCGCCCACGATCCCCGTCAGGGGCGCCTGGGCGGACAGGACGAAGAACAGGATGCCGAGCACGCCGATGCTGCCGGCGCGGAGGGCGGTGGAATGCTCCTTGGCCGGAGCGTCAGCGGTCCGGGTCTCGGAATTCGAAATACTCATTGGATCCTTCTTAACGGTCATGAGCTCGGGAAAATTGCTGTGGAATCCAGCTTGGCAGCGGCAGGGATTTCCGCTTTGTCCACCAGCGATCAGTTGTTGTCGGTCCGCGCAGCGCCGGTCCGGGCATCCTCCCGCCGCTGAATTTCCCCACCTTTCCGCCCGCATCACTCGCAGCCGGCGGCGTCTGGCGGGGACACGCCGTCGGGCGAGCCCAAACATGGGGAGAATCAGCCGGGCACAATAAAGCGCGGCCGGCCTCCCCTGGAAGGAAGCCGGCCGCGCCGTCGTAATTCAATTACCTGGGGTTACCGCAGCACCACGGTGCGGTTGCCCTGCAGCAGGACCCTGCCCTCGCAGTGCCATTTCACCGCGTTGGAGAGGGCCTTGCATTCGGTGTCGCGGCCCGCGGCCACCAGGTCCTCTGGCCCGTAGGTGTGGTCCACCTCCACCACCTGCTGGGCGATGATGGGTCCTTCGTCCAGTTCAGCGTTGACGTAGTGGGCTGTGGCGCCCACGGTCTTGACGCCACGCGCGTAGGCCTGGTGATACGGCTTGGCGCCCTTGAAGCTGGGCAGGAATGAGTGGTGGATGTTGATGGCCCGGCCGTCCAGCTTGCGGGTCAGGTCGTCGCTGAGCACCTGCATGTACCGGGCCAGCACCACCAGTTCCACCTCCAGCCCGTCAACCAGGTCCATCAGCTGCGCCTCGGCCTCGGGCTTGCTGTCAGCCGTGACCGGGATGTGGTGGAACGGGATGCCGTGCCACTCGACCAACGCCTGGTGGTCACGGTGGTTGGACACCACGGCCACCACGTCAACGGGAAGTTCGCCGATCCGGGCACGGAACAGCAGGTCGTTGAGGCAGTGTCCGAACTTGGACACCATGATCAGCACCTTGCGCTTGGAGCCCTGGCGTTCCAGCTGCCACCGCATGCCGAATTTGTCCGCGACCGGGGCAAACGAGTCCCGCAGGACTTCCACGGTGGAATCGTCGCCCTCGGAAACGAAGTGCACCCGCATGAAGAAGTGGCCTTCGGAGCGCTCACCGAACGGCTTGTTGTCGATGATGTCGCAGCCGTGTTCCAGCAGGAAGCCGGAGACGGCGTGCACGATGCCGGGGCCCTCGGCGCAGTCGAGGGTCAGGACGTGCTCCACGGTGGTGGGCGCCTTCGGGGCGGGCATCCGGGTCTCAGTAACAGTCATGGCTCAGCACTCGATCACATTCACGGCAAGGCCTCCTCGGGAGGTTTCCTTGTACTTGGTTTTCATGTCGGCTCCGGTGTCGCGCATGGTCTTGATGGCCTTGTCCAGCGAGACCTTGTGGCTGCCGTCCCCATGGAGGGCCAGCCGGGCTGCGTTGATCGCCTTTACGCTGGCGATCGCGTTCCGCTCGATGCAGGGGATCTGCACCAGGCCGCCCACGGGATCGCAGGTCAAGCCCAAGTTGTGCTCGATCCCCACCTCCGCGGCGTTTTCCACCTGCGCCGGCGTCCCGCCGAGCACTTCGCAGAGCCCGGCCGCGGCCATGGAACAGGCGGAGCCCACCTCACCCTGGCAGCCCACTTCGGCGCCGGAGATGGACGCATTTGTCTTGAAAAGGATTCCGACGGCGGCCGCCGCCAGCAGGAAGCGGACCACGCCGTCGTCGTCTGCTCCCGGAACAAATTTCACGTAGTAGTGCAGGACGGCCGGCACGATCCCGGCCGCGCCGTTGGTGGGAGCCGTGACGATCCGCCCGCCGGCGGCGTTCTCCTCGTTCACGGCGAGTGCGAACAGGTTGACCCATTCCATCGCCAGCAGCGGGTCCGCCGGTGCCTGGACGGGCGACGGCGTTGCTGCCGCCGCCTGGGCGGAGGCCTCCGCCGATGCCGCAGCGGACGCCGTCAGGGTGCGGAACAGCGCCGGTGCGCGCCGGGGTACCTTCAGGCCGCCCGGCAGGATGCCCTCGGCGTTGCAGCCGTTCTCCACGCATTCGCGCATCACGGCCCAGAGCCCGAGCAGCTTCTCCCGGAGTTCTGCCTCGCTGTGCCAGGTGAGTTCGTTGGCCAGCATGACATCGGAAATGGACATGCCCTCGCGGCTGCAGATCTGCAGGAGCTCGTCCGCCGTGGCGAACGGGTAAGGCAGGACGGTGTCGTCCGCCACCACCTTGTCGGCCCCTTCGGCGTCGCCGTCCACCACGAAGCCGCCGCCAATGGAGTAGTAGCTGCGTTCGCTGAGCACAGCGCCGGTGTGGTCGAGGGCGCGGAAGGTCATGCCGTTAGGGTGCGCGGGAAGGGACTTGCGGCGGTGCAGCACCACGTCCTCTTCCCAGTTGAAGTCCACCCGGTGGCTGCCGTCGATGTGCAGCTCGGCGTTCAAGGCCGCTGCTGCCACTTGGTCGTCAGCGGTGAACGTGTTCACGGTTTCGGGCTCCAGGCCCTGCAGGCCCAGGACCACCGCCTTGTCGGAGCCGTGGCCGCGGCCCGTGGCGCCCAGGGAACCGAACAGTTCCGACTGGACACGCACGGTGGAGGCCAACTGGCCGTCGCCCTTCAGGCCGTCGGCGAAGAGCTTGGCAGCCCGCATCGGGCCCACCGTGTGTGAGGACGAGGGCCCGATGCCAACGGAGAACAGGTCAAGGACGCTGAGCGCCATCAGGGCACCTCGGGTGAGGCGTACTCCCGCATGGCGTCCAGGAGCCACCGGCCCAGGAACTCGGCGAACGATGCCCGGGGGAAGATCCGGAAGGAGTCCTCCCCGGTCTTCCAGAGGATCGCTGGGATGTTCGCGATTTCGGTGGAGAAGGCGGTACCGGCCTTGAACACCCTGGGGTGCAGGTCCAGCGAGCAGCCTTTTTCCAGGACGGCGCGGGCCCGGGGGCCCACCAGTTCGAACGTGGTGCGGTTGGCGGACAGGTCCACCACCTGGCCTGCGTCGTTGCCCAGCGCTTCGCGGAGGGCCGGGATCAGGTCCCCGCCAAGGGATTCGTGCGCCTCGGTGGGTGCCACCACCAGGAACTCGGAGGGCCCCAGCCACAGGACAGAGGTGTCCCCGGTGGTTGCCACAGCACCGGAGGCGGCGGGCAGTCCGCCGGTGGCGACGGCCAGCCGCTGCGCCGTTTCCGAGCCGGCGTCTGCCCGCAGCCCCACCATGGTCAGGAAGGGGAGCTCGGACAGTTCGACGGTGCCGGCCAGGGAGCCTGCGGTGAAGGCTTCCGCCAGCTGGCGTGCCGGGCTGACGCGTGCCGAGAGGTTCTGCTCTGCGGAGCTCTGGGTGGGGGATGCTGCTGTTTCAGCCATCTTTACGGGTCCCTTCTGGGTCAAAAAGCACTGTTTCCGCAACAACCACGTCCACCAGCTGGTCGCCGGCGGCGGCCACCAGTGTTTCGCCGATGCGGTTGCGGCCGTTCTTGATCAGGGCCAGGCCGAAGGACCTGCCCAGCGCTGCGCTGTGGTAGCTGGAGGTGACGAAGCCTTCCATCGGAACCGGCCCGTAGGCCGGGTTGGTGGAGCGTCCCTTTTCCACCAGCTGGGTGCCTTCGGGCAGCCGGAGCGTTCCGTCGACGGGAAGGACGCTGACCAGGTGCTTGCGGTCCTCGCGGCTGGAATCGGCGCGGGAGTACGACCGCTTGCCAATGAAGTCCTTGGCCTTGGAAACGATCCACTCCATGCCGGCGTCCTGCGGGGTGACGGTTCCGTCGGTGTCCTGGCCGACGATCGGGTAGCCCTTTTCGGCGCGCAGCACGTGCATGGTTTCGGTGCCGTACGGGGTGATGTTGAACTCGGCTCCGGCGGCGGCCACGGCTTCCCAGGTGTTCAGCCCGTACCAGGCCGGGATGTTAATCTCGTAGGCCAGTTCGCCGGAGAACGAGATCCGGCAGATCCGGGCGCGGACGCCGGAGGCCAGGGTGGTTTCGCGGAAGGTCATGAACGGGAACGCCTCGGCGTCCAGGCCGCCGTTGGCAGCCAGTTCCGGTGCGACCCTGGCGATGACTTCACGGGACTTGGGGCCGACGACGGCGATTGTGCTCCACTGTTCCGTCACCGAGGTGCACTTGACGTCCAGTTCCGGCCACTCTGTCTGCAGCCACTCTTCCAGCCAGTCCAGGACCTTCGCGGCGCCGCCGGTGGTGGTGGTCATGAAGTAGGTGTCGTCGTCCACGCGGAGGGTCACGCCGTCGTCGAAAATCATTCCGTCCGGCGTGCACATCACGCCGTAGCGGGCCGAGCCCGGGGCGAGTTTCTTGAACGCGTTGGTGTAGACCCGGTTCAGGAACTCCCCCGCATCCTTGCCGCGGATCTCGATCTTGCCCAGCGTGGTGGCGTCCATGAAGCCCACGGACTCGCGGACAGCGGCACATTCGCGCAGCACTGCGGCGTCCATGTCCTCCCCGTCCTGCGGGTAGTACCAGGGGCGCTTCCACTGCCCGACGTCCTCGAAGAGCGCACCCTTGGCCACATGCCAGGGGTGGATGGAGGTGATGCGGGCGGGGTCGAAGAGTTCGCCGCGCTGGCGTCCGGCCAGTGCCGCGAAGGCCACCGGGGTGAACGGTGCACGGTAGGTGGTGGTTCCGATGTCGCCGATGCCGCGGGAGGCTTCGCCGGCCGTGCGGAGGGCCGCGGCGATCACGCCGATGGCGTTGACGCCGGAGGTCTTGCCCTGGTCGTTGGCGGTGCTGATGGAGGTGTACCGCTTGATGTGCTCGACGGAACGCATGCCGGCCCCGGTGGAGCGCAGTACGTCAGCCACGGACTGGTCGCGCTGGAAGTCCACGAAGTGGTGGTGCCAGTCGTCGGGGGTGCCGTTCTCGCCCGGCACCAGCCAGAGCTGGCGGGTGGGCGCGGCTGCCTTGGGCTCACCGAACGTTGACGGTTCGACGGAGGATTCGAAGCCCGCTGCGATGGCGGCCCGCGCGCCGGCGGAGACGCCCTCGGCAAGGCAGTCGGCGGTGGCGAAGGAGCCGCGGCCGGAGCCGATGGTCTGCTGGTTGGGCACTTCGGTGCTGGGGACGAAGGCTGCCAGTCCGTCGTCCCAGCGCAGCTTGCCCTGGCGCTGGGAGTGCAGGTGGACCAGCGGGCTCCAGCCGCCGGACACAGCCAGCAGGTCGCAGGCGATCTGTTCGACGCCGGAGGTGAGCTCGCCGTCGTCGTTGATGCTGCGGACGGTGACGCCGTCCAACCGGCCGTCGGCTGCGCCTTCTCCGGAGGAGGAAGTGTTGGCCACCGCGCTGCCGATCAGCACCCGGATTCCGGATTCGACGGCGGCAGTTGCCACGGCGGTCAGCGCGGGGCGGGCGTCCACGACTGCGGCAACCTTGACCCCGGCGGCGGCGAGATCGGCTGCGGCGGCGTAGGCACTGTCGTTGGTGGTGCCGATGACCACGCGCTTTCCGGCGGCCACGCCGTACCGGTTGAGGTAGGTGCGCACGGCCGATGCCAGCATGATTCCCGGGCGGTCGTTGTTCTCGAACACCAGGGGGCGTTCGTGGGCGCCGGGGGCCAGGACCACCTGATTGGCACGGATGTGCCAAATCCGCTGCCGGGACACGCCGGGGGCGGCGGGGCTGGAGAGGTGGTCGGTGCGGTTCTGGACGGCGATCACATAGTTGGCGTCGTAGGCGCCGAATGCGGTGGTGCGGTTCAGGACGGTGGATTCGGCGCCGGACACCAGCTCGGCTTCAACGTCGGCCACCCACTCCAGGGCGGGCTTGCCCTCGATGGTCTCGGCCAGGCCGGGCGCGGTGGAACCGGAGAGCAGGGAGCCGCCCAGTTCGGGCTGGTCATCCAGGAGCATGACGCGGGCGCCGCTGCGGACGGCCTCGCGGGCTGCGGCAAGTCCGGCGGGGCCGCCGCCGATGACCAGGATGTCGGTGTGGACGTACTTCTTGTCGTATTCGGCGCGGTCATCTTCCGGGTCCAGCTTGCCCAGGCCGTTGAGCCGGGTGGCCTGGAGCCGGTCCACCAAGGAAACGGTGGTGGCAGGCAGCATGGATTCGGCGACGTGGCCGGGGAAGCGGGCCTCGATGCGGACCAGGGCGTTGGCCTCTTCCACTCCGGCAGACATGATGCCGCGGGGCCGGTCCTCATAGAGCGAATTGCCGGCGGCGATGCGGCCGTTGGCGAGCAGGGCCGAGGCCAGCGTGTCGCCGGGGTGCCCGGTGAATTCCTCGCCGTCCACGCTGAAGCGCCAGGAGATGGTGCGGTCGATGCGGCCGCCGGTTGCCAGGCGGGCGTTCTGCGAGGTCACTTGGTGGCTCCTTCCGGGGCGGTGCGGGTAGTGCTGGCGGCAAGGCTGGTTGCTGAGAGGCTGGGTGCCGCGGTACCGGTGGTGGTGCTGTCGGCGGCTGTACTGGCGGTGCCTGCCTCGACGGCCGGACCAGCGGCAAGGTCCGGCCGGCGCGTACCCATCGGGTAGACCGCCTGGATGTCGTAGCTGACGGTGTCGCGGAGCATGTTGAACCATTGGCGGCAGCCCGTGCTGTGGACCCAGCGTTCGGCGAAGATGCCTTTCGGGTTCTCCCGGTAGAAGAGGTAGCGGGACCATTCGGTGTCGGTCAGCTCGTTCGGGTTCTCCGGGTAGGGCACGTGGGCCTGGCCACCGTAGTGGAATTCGGTTTCGTCCCGCGGGCCGCAGTTGGGGCATGGGATCAGCAGCATGTGCGTTAGTCCTTTTCTGGTGGCGGCGGCTAGTGGGCCACGGCGGCGGCGCCGTGTTCGTCGATGAGCGCGCCGGTTTCGAAGCGTTCCAGCGAGAACGGCTTGTTCAGCCGGTGCGGGGTGCCGGTGGCGATGGTGTGTGCGAAGGTCATGCCGGCGGCGGGGGTTCCCTTGAATCCGCCGGTCCCCCAGCCGCAGTTCACGAACATGTTCTCCACCGGGGTCAGGCCCACGATCGGGGAAGCGTCCAGGGTGGTGTCCACGATGCCGCCCCAGGTCCGGAGCACGTGGGCCCGGGCGAAGATGGGGAAGAGCTCGACGGCGGCCGCCATCTGCTGCTCGATCACGTGGAAGGAGCCGCGCTGGCCGTAGCCGTTGTAGGAGTCGACGCCGGCGCCCATGACCAGTTCGCCCTTGTGGGCCTGGGAGACGTAGACGTGGACGTGGTTGGACATGACCACCGTGGGGTGGACCGGCTCGTGCAGTTCGGACACCAGTGCCTGCAGCGGGTGGGACTGGATGGGCAGCTGGAAGCCGGCCATTTCGGCCAGGACCGAGCTGTGGCCGGCGGCGCAGATGCCCACCTTTTCGGTGTTGATGGTGCCGCGGTTGGTCTTGACGCCCACCACCCGGTCGCCGTCCTTGAGGAAGCCGGTGACTTCGCAGTTCTGGATGATGTCCACGCCCATTTCGTCGCACTTGCGGGCAAAGGCCCAGGCCACGTGGTCGTGCTTGGCGATGCCGGCGCGCGGCTGGTATGTGGCGCCCATGACGGGGTAGCGGATGTTGTCGCGGATGTTCAGGATGGGGCAGAGTTCCTTGACCTGCTGCGGATCCAGCCATTCGGCGTCCACGCCGTTGAGCTTGTTGGCGCCCACGCGGCGGATGCTTTCGCGGACGTCGCCCAGGGTGTGTGCCAGGTTCATCACGCCGCGCTGGCTGAACAGGAAGTCGTACTCGAGTTCCTCGGGCAGGATCTCCCAGAGCTTGAGGGCGTGCTCGTAGATGGCCGCACTCTCATCCCAGAGGTAGTTGGAGCGGATGATGGTGGTATTGCGGGCCATGTTGCCGCCGGCCAGCCAGCCCTTTTCCAGGACGGCGATGTTGGTCATCCCGTGGTTCTTGGCCAGGAAGTAGGCGGTGGCCAGGCCGTGCCCGCCGCCGCCCACGATCACGGCGTCGTAGGAGGACTTGGGTTCCGGGTTCCGCCAGAGGAAGTCCGGGTGCTCCGGAAGGTGCTGGGTGCTCACTGGGCGGCTCCAATCAGGTCTGCTTCAGCGTCGGCCAGGCCGGCATCGGCGGTGAGGTGCGGGTAGAGGGGGAAGGCGTTGGCAAGGGCCGTCACGCGTTCGCGGAGTTCGACGGCGGTGTCCCCGGGCAGGGTGCCCGTGCCGTTTGTGCCAGAAGCGGCAGCCGCGATCAGCGCGGCGGCGATGATGTCGGCCACCTCCGTGAACTCGGCGGCGCCGAAGCCGCGGGCGGCCAGTGCCGGGGTACCGATCCGGAGGCCGGAAGAAACCATCGGCGGGCGGGGATCGAACGGGACGGCGTTGCGGTTGACGGTGATGCCGATCGTGTGGAGGGCGTCTTCACCCTGCTGGCCGTCCAATTCGGAGTGGCGGAGATCCACCAGGACCAGGTGGACGTCGGTGCCGCCGTTGACCACGGAGATGCCCGCGGCCTGGACGTCCGGCTGGAGGAGCCGTTCAGCCAGGAGCTTGGCGCCCTGCAGGACGCGTTCCTGGCGTTCCTTGAATTCGGGGGCGGCGGCGAGCTTGAAGGCCACGGCCTTGGCGGCGACGACGTGCTCCAGGGGCCCGCCCTGCTGGCCGGGGAACACGGCGCTGTTGATCTTCTTGGCGTATTCCTCCTTGGCCAGGATGACGCCGCCGCGGGGGCCGCCAAGGGTCTTGTGCGTGGTGGTGGTGACCACGTCGGCGTAGGGGACGGGGTTGGGGTGCAGGCCCGCGGCCACGAGGCCGGCGAAGTGGGCCATGTCCACCATCAGGTACGCGCCCACGAGGTCTGCGATGCGGCGGAATTCGGCGAAGTCCAACTGGCGGGAGTAGGCGGACCAGCCGGCCACGATCAGCCTGGGCTTGTGTTCCAGGGCCAGCGCTTCCACCTCTGCCATATCAATGCGGAGGTCCGATTCGCGGACGTGGTACGGCACCACGTTGTAGAGCTTGCCGGAGAAGTTGATCTTCATGCCGTGGGTGAGGTGGCCGCCGTGGGCCAGGGACAGGCCCAGGATGGTATCTCCCGGGTTGAGCAGGGCGAACATGGCGGCGGCGTTGGCCTGCGCGCCGGAGTGCGGCTGGACGTTGGCGAATTCGGCGCCGAACAGGGCTTTGACGCGGTCGATGGCGAGCTGTTCGATGACGTCCACGTGCTCGCAGCCGCCGTAGTAGCGCTTGCCCGGGTAGCCCTCGGCGTACTTGTTGGTCAATACCGAGCCCTGGGCTTCCATCACGGAGGCCGGAGCAAAGTTCTCCGACGCGATCATTTCCAGGGTGGACTGCTGGCGGTGCAGTTCCTGCGCGACGGCGGCGGCGACATCGGCGTCCACCGTGGCGAGCGAGGCGTTCAGTACGTCCTGCATTGTTCTCCTTCAAAGCCCTTCGGAGTTACTGATCCATAACTGATCTGTAACTGATATATTAGAACTGACGTAATAGTATGTTGTAGATCACGCGGCAGTCAATAGCTACCTTGGGAGAGCTCGCAATGAGCGTAATGACAGAGAACCAGCTGGCCGGCGAAGGCGATCTCTCGCTCGCCGAGCAGGCCTACCGGCACCTTCGGGACCGGCTCATCATGCTCGATATCCGGCCGGGTGAGGCCATCAACGACGGCAAGCTGGCCGCGGAACTCGGGATCGGCCGCACACCGGTACGCGAAGCGCTCAAACGCCTGGAAGGCGACCACCTGGTGGTCTCGTACCCCCGCCGCGGAACGTTCGCCACCGTCGTCGACATCACCGAACTCGCGGACGTCTCCGAGCTCCGCGAGTCATTGGAACCCCTGGCAGCCCGGCGGGCCGCCAAGCTGGCAACCCCTGCCCTGCGCAAGGAAATCCGGGAAACCGCGGCGGCAATTGCCAAGATGGGGGCGGATGACGATCCCTACGACCTCATGCGGTATGACATCAAGGTCCACCGCCTCATCTACCGGGCCGCCGCCAACACCCACCTCGAGGACGTGCTGATCCGGTACGACAACCTGGCTACCCGCATTTGGTGCATGGTGCTGGAAAAGGTGCCGTCAGTGGCGGAGCACATCGCCGAACACGTGGAACTGCTGGAGGCAGTGGCCGACGGCGACTCGGACCGGGCGGGCAAGCTGGCCCTTGAGCACGTCACCAGTTTCGAGCAGGCCATCCGCAGCGTGCTTTAAGCGTCGGCCCGCCCGCCGTCCACGTCACGGCAGCACCACCCCGTGTGACGTGGAATACTTCCGTACAGGTGCGCGGCCGGGATGTCCGGCGGAGTTGCGGAAGGGGCCGGTCACATGCAGGAATACGTCAACGAGGACGAAGATGCGCGCCGGCAGGTGCTGTCCGCGGTGTCACGGGAACGGGAGCTGGGACTGCGCCCGGACCCGGACTTTGACCGGCGGCTCGACGAGCACTTTCCCACCCTCCGCAGCCTGTTCCACTCCCTCTACGGTGCCCGCCGGGACTGGCTGGACCAGCTGGCCGCCCTGGTGGTCCAGAGTGCCCGGTCCTGGCAGGAGCGCTCCGCGGAACTGAAGGCCCTGGATGCAGGCCGCGAACAAGAGCCGGACTGGTTCCAGTCCAACCGCATGCTGGGCGGAGTGTGCTACGTGGACCGCTATGCGGAGAGCCTGGAAGGGGTCCGCGCCCGCATCCCGTATTTCAAGGAGCTGGGCCTCACCTACCTGCACCTCATGCCCCTTTTCCTGGCGCCCGAACCCCACTCGGACGGCGGCTATGCCGTGTCCAGCTACCGCCAGGTCAACCCGAAGCTGGGCACCATGGAGCAACTGCGCGGCCTCGCGGCCGAACTGAAGGCCAACGGGATCAGCCTGGTGGTGGACTTCATCTTCAACCACACCTCGGACGAACACGAGTGGGCGCGCAAAGCTGCCGCGGGTGACCCCGGGTTCAGCGACTACTACTGGATCTTCCCCGACCGGACCATGCCTGACGCCTTCGAGGCGAATGTGCGCGAGATCTTCCCCGAGAACCACCCGGGGTCCTTTATCCGGATGGATGACGGCCGCTGGGTCTGGGCCACCTTCCACACGTACCAGTGGGACCTGAACTACTCCAATCCCGAGGTCTTCCGGGCCATGGCGGGCGAGATGCTGTTCCTGGCCAACCAGGGTGTGGACATCCTGCGCATGGACGCGGTGGCTTTCATCTGGAAGCAGCTGGGCACCCCGTGCGAGAACCTGCCCCAGGCGCACACGCTGCTGCGGGCCTTCAACGCGGTGTGCCGGCTGGCGGCGCCCTCGCTGCTGTTCAAGTCCGAGGCGATCGTGCACCCGGACGAGGTGGCGCTGTACATCGACCCCGCAGAGTGCCAGCTGTCCTACAACCCGCTGCAGATGGCCCTGATCTGGGAGTCCCTGGCCACCAGGGACGTGTCCCTCCTGTCCCAGGCGTTGGAGCGCAGGCACAACATCCCGGACGGCACCGCCTGGGTGAACTATGTCCGCAGCCATGACGACATCGGCTGGACCTTCGCCGACGAGGACGCCGCCGAACTGGGCATCAACGGCTTCGACCACCGCCGCTTCCTGAACTCCTTCTACGTCAACCGGTTCCCGGGCAGCTTCGCCCGCGGCGTCCCGTTCCAGGACAACCCCAAGACGGGTGACTGCAGGATTTCCGGCACGACGGCGTCCCTGTGCGGGATGGAGGTTGACCCGGCCGAGGCGGTGGAACGGATCCTCCTGGCCCACTCGGTGCCGTTCAGCACCGGCGGCGTGCCGCTGCTGTACCTGGGCGACGAGGTGGGGCAGCTCAACGACTACTCCTACGCCTCCGAACCGGGCCATGGCGAAGACAGCCGCTGGGTGCACCGCCCGCACTTCCCGGCGGAACAATACGCCCGCCGCCTCGACCCCGCCACACCGGAAGGGGCAATCTACGCGGGCCTCAGGCGGATGGTCGAGGTCCGCGCCGGCACCCCGGAATTTGCCGGAACCACGCTGGTCGATTTCGCCACGAACAACCGCTCGGTGCTCGGCTACCAGCGCCCAGGCGGTCCGGACGGCGGCAGCACGGTCCTGGCGCTCGCCAACTTCAGCGACTCACCCCAGGCGCTGCCCGGGGAAACCTTCGGCGGATTCTCCCCTGCCGCCGTCGACCTCCTCTCCGAAGCCGCCCTGCACCTGCACGACGGCGTCACGCTCCTCCCCCGGCAATACCTCTGGCTGCGCGTTACGCCGCAGTAATTGGGAGCTGGCGCCGGGGCGTGAAACCATACGGATCATGGCCTCCAAGATTGCGTACCAGGGTGAGCCCGGCGCCAACTCCAATATCGCGTGTCAGCAGATGTTTCCCGACGTCGAAAGCGTGCCGTGCGCCAGCTTCGAGGACGCGTTCGAACTGGTGACCACCGGCGAGGCCGACCTGGCCATGATCCCGATCGAGAACTCCATCGCCGGCCGCGTGGCGGACATCCACATCCTGCTGCCGCAGTCCAACCTGCAGATCGTGGGCGAATACTTCCTGCCCATCCACTTCGACCTGCTGGGCATCCCCGGCAGCACCATCGAAGCGGCTACGGAAGTCCACAGCCACATCCACGCCCTGGGCCAGTGCCGGAAGCTGATCCGCGAGCACGGCCTCAAGCCCGTCATCGCCGGCGACACCGCCGGGTCCGCCCGGGAAGTTGCCGAGTGGAACGATCCCCGCAAGCTCTCCTTGGCTCCCCCGCTGGCGGCGCAGATCTACGGCCTCGAGGTGCTGGCCTCGCGCGTGGAGGACGACCCTTCCAACACCACCCGCTTCGTGGTCCTGGCCCGGGAAACGGCACTTCCGGCCAAGGACGAGCTGCCCGGACCGGCGGTGACCAGCTTCGTGTTCCGCGTCCGCAACGTCCCCTCCGCGCTGTACAAGGCGCTGGGCGGCTTCGCCACCAACGGCGTCAACATGACACGGCTCGAGAGCTACATGGTGGGCAACGAATTCGCGGCCACCATGTTCATGGCCGACGTGGAAGGCCACCCCGAGGACCTGCCGCTGAAGCTGGCCCTCGAGGAACTGGACTTCTTCACCACCGAGGTTCGGATCCTCGGCGTCTACCCGGCCGCGGACTACCGGGCCGCGGCAGCCACCGCCTGACGCGGTACCTGCGCGGGTGCCGGGCGGTTTAGCAAGGGCCCGAAGAACGCACCCAGCTCCGCCGTTGCGGTGAGCGGCAGGACGTTGGCCACGTACTGGTCGGGGCGGACCACCACCACGGCGCCGGCACGGTCGATGCCGCGCGCCTCGAAGATGTCCGCCTTGGGGTCCGTGGCGTACACCTTCTCGTAATCGGTCAGCTTGAAGGGGCCCACCAGGGGCTTGAACACGGCGGGCACGGCATTGACGTCGACGGCGGTGTGCGGCTGCTGGTAGATGACCTTCAGGTCGAACCACGCATCCAGGTCGGCGCCGGAGGGCGTGGCGGCCAGCGGGGACTCCGGCGAGTTCGCGAACCACTCGGCGAGCAAGTCCGTGGCGGAACCGGTGCCGGGAAGCGCGGGATCGGCGAAAACGTAGATCCGCCACCGTCCATCCGCTGTGGCGTGGTGGCCCAGGTGGATGGGGTTCGTGTCCCCCACGCGGACCACCGGTGCGGACTTGAAACGCTTGCCCACGGGGAAGCCTGTGGCCAGGTCTTGGTGGTCGGTGCCGCCAACAATCAGCGACGGCGCGTACTGGGTCATGAACCCGGCCGGGAACTCGGCGGTCTGAACGTAGAAGTCCTCAAGGTCGGAGGGGTGCTCGAACTCCTCCGGCTTCTTGGCCATCATGGTGGACCATTCCTTGTCGAAGTCGATGAGGTTCTTTGCCACCACCTGGCGCTCCTCCGAGTAGGTGGAGAGCAGGCTTTCCGGGCTGCGGCCCTCGAGGACGTGCCCCAGCTTCCAGGCGATGTTGAAGCCGTCCTGCATGGAGACGTTCATGCCCTGGCCGGCCTTGGCGCTGTGCGTGTGGCAGGCGTCGCCGGTGATAAAGACCCGCGGGGTTCGCGTGCCGCGGTCGGCCGGCAGGACGTCGTCGAACCGGTCCGTGAGGCGGTGCCCCACCTCGTACACGCTGTGCCACGCAACGTTCCGCACGTCCAGCGTGTACGGGTGCAGGATGGCGTTCGCCTTGGCGATGATCTCCTCGATGGTGGTGTTCCGGACGGAGTGGTGGCTGTTCGGGTCCACTTCCCCCAGGTCCACGTACATGCGGAAGAGGTGGCCTCCTTCGCGCGGAATGAGCAGGATGCTCCCCTCGGCGCCCTGGATGGCGCATTTGGTCCGGATGTCCGGGAAGTCGGTGACGGCGAGGGTGTCCATGACTCCCCAGGCGTGGTTGGCCTGGTCCCCGGCGAGCGTGCAGCCGATCGCCTGGCGGACCTTGCTGCGGGCGCCGTCGGCACCCACGACGTATTTGGCGCGGACTACCCGCTCCTGTCCCTCCTTGGGGCCGGAGGTGTGGACCAGCCGCACGGTGACCGGGTAGTCACCCTCGCCGGTGACCTCCAGTCCTTGGAAGTCGTAACCGTAGTCGGGCTTCATCCGGGTGGGTGCGTTGGCCATGTACTCGGCGAAGTAGTCCAGCACGCGCGCCTGGTTCACGATCAGGTGCGGGAACTCGCTGATGCCCATTTCGTCATCCACGGCGCGGGCGGTGCGGATGATGTTGGCGTGGTTGGCGGGGTCCGGCTTCCAGAAGGCCATCTCGGTGATCCGGTAGGCCTCGGCGATGATGCGCTCCGCGAACCCGAACGCCTGGAAGGTCTCCACGCTGCGGGCCTGGATTCCGTCCGCCTGGCCGATGGCGAGCCTGCCGGGGCGGCGTTCAATGATGCGGGTGCTCACGTTGGGGAACATGGACAGCTGCGCGGCGGCGAGCATTCCCGCCGGGCCGGTGCCCACGATGAGAACGTCCACTTCCTCGGGGAGCTCCTCGGGGCGGTTCAGGCCGACGCCGGCCGCCGGTTGGACGCGGGGGTCGCCGGATACGTATCCGTGGTGGTGGAACTGCACGGGATGCCTCACTTCGTTGTGGATGATGATCTCCGCATGTGTTCTATATGAGAACTGGAGATTCGATAATAGAAAATCAGGAGCCTGGTTTCCACTGTACGCCGGATGTGACGCGGGCGACAAGTACCGCCGGGGACGCCCGGGTACCAGCGGAATTCCGGGGGTTGACGGATGCGGCAGCATGCGTGATAGTGATCGTATACGATTTCGTACCTGATGAGGAGAAGGCTTTGGAGCAGGTCAACGGCGACACCCTGGCAGCAGCCCGCAAGGTGGTCGCGGTGCACATCAACTACCCCAGCCGCGCTGCCCAGCGGGGCCGCACGCCGGCGCAGCCGTCCTACTTTCTCAAGCCTTCGAGCTCGCTGGCCCTGAGCGGAAGCCCCGTGGAGCGCCCGGCCGGCTGCGAACTGCTCGGCTACGAAGGCGAAATTGCGCTCATCATCGGCAAGGCCGCCCGCCGCGTTTCGATCGAGGACGCCTGGAGCCACGTTGCCGCCGTCACCGCCAGCAACGACCTCGGCGTCTATGACCTGCGCTGGGCGGACAAGGGCTCCAACCTCCGGTCCAAGGGCGGCGACGGGTTCACCCCCGTGGGCCCGGCACTTCTTCCGGCAGACGCCGTCGACCCTTCAAAACTGCGCATCCGCACCTGGCACAACGGTGAACTGGTCCAGGACGACACCACCGGGGACCTGCTCTTCCCCTTCGCCCGCCTGGTGGCGGACCTGTCCCAGCTGCTCACCCTCGAAGAAGGGGACCTCATCCTTACCGGCACCCCGGCAGGGGCGTCCGTGGCGAAGCCCGGCGACGTCCTGGAAGTGGAAGTGGAGACTATCGACGGCAGCCTCAGCACCGGGCGGCTGGTCACCACCGTTGAGGAAGGCACGACGACGTTCGCCGACTTTGGTGCCCAGCCCAAGGTGGATGACCTGCAGCGGGAGGAAGCCTATGGCTCCCGCGAGGCCGCCGGGCTGGCACCCGTTGCTGAACAAGCCCAGGCTCCTGCCGCCGTCGCGCCGGCCCTGTCCCCGGAGCTGAAAGCCAAGCTCGAATCCGTTGCCACCGCCACGCTGTCCTCACAGTTGCGTAAGCGCGGCCTTAATAACGTCAGCATCGACGGCCTTCAGGGCACCCGACCGGACCGCCGCGTGGTGGGCCTGGCCCGGACCCTGCGCTATGTTCCCAACCGCGAGGACCTCTTCAAGATCCACGGTGGCGGCTTCAATGCCCAGAAACGCGCCATCGATTCCGTCAACGAGGGCGAAATCCTGGTGATGGAAGCCCGCGGCGAAAAAGGCACCGGCACGGTGGGCGACATCCTGGCCCTGCGCGCCCAGGTCCGCGGCGCCGCAGCCATCATCACCGACGGCGGCGTCCGCGACTACACCGCGGTAGCCGGCCTGGACATGCCCACATGGTTCGCCAACCCGCACCCGGCCGTGCTGGGCCGCCGGCACATCCCGTGGGACACCGACATCACCATCGCCTGCGGCGGCGCCACTGTCCAGCCCGGCGACATCATCGTGGCCGATTCCGACGGCGTCCTGGTGATCCCGCCCGCCATCGCCGAAGAACTCGTTGAGGACTGCATCCAGCAGGAAAAGGAAGAAGCCTTCATCTTCGAGATGGTCAAGCAAGGCAACAGCGTTGACGGGCTCTACCCGATGAACAAAGAGTGGCAGGCAAAGTACAAGGCATGGGAAGGGCAGGCCAATGACTGACACGGCGACCGACCTCCCCGCTGCCACTCCCGGCAGCAAGTCCGAGCAGGCCTACCAGGCCGTCAAGGCCCGCATCGTGGAAGGCACTTACACGCCGGGCTACCGCCTGGTCCTGGGTTCCATTGCGAAGGACCTCGGCGTCAGCGTGGTCCCGGTCCGGGAAGCCATCCGCCGGCTGGAGGCCGAGGGCCTGGTGACGTTCGAGCGGAACGTCGGCGCCACCGTGGCCGGCATCGACCCCACCGAATACCTCTACACGATGCAGACCCTGAGCATCGTCGAGGGTGCCGCCACAGCCCTCTCGGCCCCGCTGATCGACCCGGCGGCCATCGCCCGGGCCCGCGCCGTGAACCAGGAAATGCTCGAGTGCCTGGACCACTTCGACCCTGTCCGGTTCACCCGGCTGAACCAGGACTTCCACAGCGTCCTGTTCGAGCACTGCCCCAACCCGCACATCCTGGACCTGGTGCACCGCGGCTGGAACCGGCTCGCCTCGCTCCGGTCCTCCACCTTCCGCTTTGTCCCCGGCCGCGCCCGCGACTCCGTGGAGGAACACGAGAACCTGCTGAAGCTCATCGAAACAGGCGCGGACGCAGAACAGATCGAAAAGGCGGCCCGGCTCCACCGCTCCGCCACCCTGGACGCCTACCTCGCCCAGGCCAACAACCCCTGACCCCCAGATAGGACTTCAACGATGACGACCTCGGTAGAAACCAGCACGCACTACGTCCCTGAGGACCTGCCCACCCATATCCAGCACTTCATTAACGGGAAGTTCGTGGACTCCGTGGGCGGGGCGACCTTCGACGTCCTGGACCCGGTGTCCAACCGGAACTACGCCACCGCCGCCGCCGGCCAGAAAGAGGACATCGACCTCGCCGTCGCCGCGGCCCGCGAAGCCTTCAAGAACGGCCCATGGCCGAAGATGAAGCCCCGGGAACGCGCCCGCATCCTGAACCGGATCGCCGACGCCGTCGAGGCCCAGGAAGCCCGGCTCGCCGAACTGGAAACGTTCGACACCGGCCTGCCCATCACCCAGGCCAAGGGCCAGGCCCTCCGTGCGGCGGAGAACTTCCGGTTCTTCGCGGACCTGATCGTGGCCCAGTTCGACGACGCCATGAAGGTCCCCGGCTCGCAGATCAACTACGTCAACCGCAAGCCGATCGGCGTGGCCGGCCTCATCACCCCGTGGAACACGCCGTTCATGCTGGAGTCCTGGAAGCTCGCCCCGGCCCTGGCCACCGGCAACACCGTGGTCCTCAAACCGGCCGAGTTCACCCCGCTGTCCGCCTCCCTGTGGGCCACCATCTTCAAGGAGGCGGGCCTGCCGGACGGCGTCTTCAACCTGGTCAACGGGCTCGGCGAAGAAGCCGGCGACGCCTTGGTCAAGCACCCTGATGTTCCCCTGATTTCCTTCACCGGCGAGACCACCACGGGCCAGACCATCTTCCGCAACGCCGCCGCGAACCTGAAGGGCCTGTCCATGGAGCTCGGCGGCAAGTCCCCCTGCGTCGTCTTCGCCGACGCCGACCTGGACGCCGCGATCGACTCCGCCCTGTTCGGAGTCTTCTCCCTCAACGGCGAGCGCTGCACCGCCGGCTCACGCATCCTGGTTGAGCGCGCCATCTACGACGAATTCTGCGAGAAGTACGCCGCCCGGGCAAAGAACATCGTGGTGGGCGATCCGCACGACCCCAAGACCCAGGTGGGCGCCCTGGTCCACCCCGAGCACTACCAGAAGGTGGCCTCCTACGTGGAGATCGGCAGGTCCGAAGGCCGGCTCCTGGCCGGCGGCGGCCGCCCCGACCACCTGCCCGAAGGCAACTACATCGCACCCACGGTGTTCGCCGACGTCGCCCCTGACGCCCGGATCTTCCAGGAGGAGATCTTCGGACCCGTCGTGGCCATCACCCCGTTCGAGACCGACGAGGAGGCCCTCGCCCTGGCGAACAACACCAAGTACGGGCTCGCCGCCTACATCTGGACCCAGAACCTGACCCGCGCCCACAACTTCTCGCAGAACGTCGAAGCCGGCATGGTGTGGCTGAACAGCCACAACGTCCGCGACCTGCGCACCCCCTTCGGCGGCGTCAAGGCCTCCGGCCTGGGCCACGAGGGCGGCTACCGCTCCATCGACTTCTACACCGACCAGCAGGCCGTGCACATCACCCTCGGCACCGTCCACACCCCCAAATTCGGCGCCTAGCCAGCCCCCTTTCAAAGAAGAGAGAATCCCATGACCAACTTCGTTCCCACCCCCACCGTCCCGGCACCGGACATTGTCCGCTGCGCCTACATGGAGATCGTGGTCACCGACCTCGCCAGGTCCCGCGAGTTCTATGTCGACGTCCTGGGCCTGCACGTCACCGAGGAAGACGACACCGCGATCTACCTGCGGTCCCTGGAGGAGTTCATCCACCACAACCTGGTGCTCCGCAAGGGACCCATCGCCGCCGTCGCCGCCTTCGCCTACCGGGTGAAGTCCCCCGCCGAGGTGGACGCCGCCGAGGCCTACTACCGCGAACTCGGCTGCCGGGTGGAACGCCGCAAGGACGGCTTCACCAAGGGCGTGGGCGACTCCGTGCGCGTGGAGGACCCGCTGGGCTTCCCGTACGAGTTCTTCTACGACGTGGAGCACGTGGAGCGGCTCACCCAGCGCTACGACCTATACTCCGCCGGTGAACTGGTCCGCCTGGACCACTTCAACCAGGTCACCCCGGACGTCCCGCGCGGCCGGGCATACCTGGAGGACCTGGGCTTCCGCGTCTCCGAGGACATCAAGGATGCCGACGGCGTCACCTACGCCGCCTGGATGCACCGCAAGCAGACCGTCCATGACACCGCCCTGACCGGCGGCAACGGCCCGCGCATGCACCACGTCGCGTTCGCCACGCACGAGAAGCACAACATCATCCAAATCTGCGACAAGATGGGCGCCCTGCGCATCAGCGACCGGATCGAACGCGGCCCCGGCCGCCACGGCGTGTCCAACGCGTTCTATCTCTACATCCTGGACCCGGACGGCCACCGCATTGAGATCTACACCCAGGACTACTACACCGGCGACCCGGACAACCCCACCATCACCTGGGACGTCCACGACAACCAGCGCCGCGACTGGTGGGGCAACCCAGTGGTCCCGTCCTGGTACACCAAGGCCTCCCTGGTCCTGGACCTGGACGGCAACCCACAGCCGGTCATCATCCGCGAGGAAAAGTCCGAAATGGCCGTCACCGTGGGCGCCGACGGCTTCTCCTACACCCGCAAGGACGGCTCGCCCGAAGGCGACCGGACGGGCTTCAAGCTGGGAGTCCAGGTCTAGCCATGCTGGAGCCCACGACGATTGAGGCCATCGCGGACGAGCTGTTGGAAGCCGGCCGGACCCGCACCCCTGTCCCCCGCCTGACCGCCCGGTACCCGGAGATGACGGTGGAGGATTCCTACGCGGTGCAGCAGCTCTGGCGGCGCCGCAACGAGGACGCCGGCCGGACCCTGGTGGGGCGAAAGATCGGCCTCACGTCCAAGGCCATGCAGGCCGCCACCGGCATCACCGAACCGGACTACGGCGCCATCTTCGATGACATGGTGCTGGAGACCGGCTGCTCCGTTCGGTGGGACCAGTACACCCACCCGCGCGTGGAGGTGGAGCTGGCGTTCGTCCTCAAGGACGGACTCAAAGGCCCGGGCGTGACCATCTTCGATGTCCTGAAGGCCACGGACTACGTGGTTCCGGCCCTCGAAATCCTGGACTCCCGGATCGAGATGGAGGGCCGGACCATCGTGGACACCATCTCCGACAACGCCGCCATGGGCGCCATGGTAATCGGCGGCCGGCCCGTGAAGCCGGACGCCGTGGACCTCCGCTGGGTTTCCGCGATCCTCTACAAGAACCAGACCGTGGAGGAAACCGGTGTGGCCGCCGGCGTCCTGGACCACCCCGCCAACGGGGTCCACTGGCTGGCCAACAAGATCGCCGCGCACGGGGACTCGCTCAAGGCAGGCGACATCATCCTGGCCGGGTCCTTCACCCGTCCGCTCTGGGTCTACAAGGGCGATACGGTACACGCCGACTACGGACTCCTGGGAGCTGTGACATGCCGCTTCGAATAGAAGACACCTTCCGCTCCGCGCTGGCCGCGCAAAGGCAAAAGGGAAAGGCAGGCCGGCCACTGGCCGGGATGTGGGTGTGTTCCGGCAGCCCGCTGGTGGCCGAGCTCTGCGCGGGTGCGGGCCTGGACTGGCTCCTGGTGGACGCCGAGCACAGCCCCAACGGGCTCGAGTCCATCCTGGGGCAGCTGCAAGCCATCCACGGCTACCCGGTGCACACCATGGTCCGGCCGCCCGTGAACGACACTGTGGTGATCAAGCAGTACCTGGACCTCGGCGTGCAGAACCTGCTGATCCCCATGGTGAATTCGGTGGCGGAAGCCGAAGCCGCGGTGGCGGCCACCCGGTACCCGCCCCAGGGCGTCCGTGGGGTTGGCTCGGCCCTGGCCCGTGCCGCCCGTTGGAACCGGGTCCCGGACTACCTCGCCCGGGCCAGCGGGACCATCAGCGTCACCGTCCAGATTGAATCGACGGCGGCCGTCGAGGCTGTGGAGGACATCCTCAAAGTCGACGGCGTGGACGCCATCTTCGTCGGCCCCTCCGACCTCGCCGCCTCCATGGGCCTGCTGGGACAGCAGGAACACCCCGAGGTGCGCGCCGCCGTCGAACACTGCCTGTCCGTTGCCAAGGCGGCCGGGAAACCCGGGGGCGTCAACGCCTTCAACCCCGACACCGCCCAGCACTACCTGGCGTGTGGCGCGGACTTCATCCTGGTCGGCGCCGACGTCGCCCTCCTGGCCCGCGGCTCCGAAGCCCTCGCCGCCAACTACATCAAACCCGTCGACGGCGACACCCCTGCCAGCTACTGACGTCTGTTCCCCAAGGATTTCTTTCATGACAGTGGCTTCTGCGCTTCCCCGGTAGGTTGCGAGCCCGCCAACAACACCGAATACCGAAGGGGCGGCGGCGTCACGCACGGCAGCCTTTAGGGCCAACTTCGGTGGCGGGACCCAGGAAACACGGGGTCGCGCCACTGTCTGTTGCGCAAAAACGTGCTTGGCGTGACATTGCGTTCGCTGCCGTCCAAGGGCTCTGCGCACACAGACAAGAGCGGGACGGGGCTCTCAACCAGACTGGGAGCAACCCGCTATGCCGCCCGGCTGGCGCCCTTGACTACTCGAAGTGGAGTACCCCTTGGAAACCTACGATGCGCTCCTCGCGTCCATTGCCCCCGCTGCCGGCGCCGGCCGGACCATCCTCGATCCGGCCACGGGCCAGCCGGTCGGCGAAGCTCCCGTCCACGGCCTCGAAGACCTTGAAAGCGCCGTGGCCGCGGCCGTCGCCGCGCAGCCGGCCTGGGCTGCGCTGGGCCATGAGGCCCGGTCCGCTGCGCTCCTGAAGGCAGCAGACGCCGTCGAGCGTTCCGCCGAGGAACTGGCCCGGTTGCTCTCCCGTGAGCAGGGCAAACCACTGAACGGCCCCAACGCCCGGTTCGAGGTGGGCGCCTGCGTGGCGTGGCTGCGTGCCACGGCCGGCCTGCCGCTGGAGCCGGAAACCATCGTGGACGACGGCGAAACCCGGGCTGAGCTGCATTACCGGCCCATCGGCGTGGTGGGCGCGATCGGGCCTTGGAACTGGCCCATGATGATCACCGTCTGGCAACTCGCGCCCGCACTGCGCATGGGCAACGCCATCGTGGTGAAGCCCTCCGAGTACACACCGCTTTCCGTCCTAGCGCTGGCCAAGGTCATTAATGAGGAACTCCCCGAAGGCCTCCTGACCGTGGTCTCCGGCGGCCGCGACGTCGGCGCCCGGCTGGCCGAACACCCGGCGATCGGCAAGGTCATGTTCACCGGCTCCACCGCCACCGGCCGGGCCATCATCAAGTCCTCCGCGGACACCGTTAAGCGGCTCACCCTGGAACTGGGTGGAAACGACGCCGGCATCGTCCTGCCCGACGCCGACCCCAAGGCCATCGCCCAGGACATCTTTTGGGGCGCCTTCATCAACACCGGCCAGACCTGCGCCGCCCTCAAGCGCCTTTACGTCCACAGCGACATCTACGACGCCGTCTGCGAGGAACTCACCGCCGTCGCCAAGGCCATGCCGATGGGCAACGGCCTGGACGAAAACAACGTGCTGGGCCCGCTGCAGAACAAGGCCCAGTACGACGTCGTCGCGAACCTTGTGGAGGCGGCAAAGGCTTCCGGCGCACGCATCCTGCTGGGCGGGAACCCGGACACCGGCCGGCCCGGGTACTTCTACCCCACCACCCTGGTGGCGGACATCGACAACGACAACCCGCTCGTCGCCGAAGAACAGTTCGGCCCCGCCCTGCCAATCATCCGCTACAGCACCATCGACGAAGCAGTGGAGAGGGCCAACGCCCTCGACGTTGGACTGGGCGCCTCGGTCTGGTCCCGGGACCTGGCCGCCGCGCGCGAGGTGGCCGCCCGCATCCAGGCCGGGACCGTGTGGATCAACCGGCACGGTGCCGTGGATCCCCGCATCCCCTTCGGCGGGGCCAAGCAGTCCGGCTACGGCGTCGAATTCGGCGTGGAAGGGCTCAAAGCACTCGGGGTACCGCAGGTCATCAACGGCTGAGGTTGAAGCGGGAGCCCGGCACGCAGGTTGCCGATGCCGGGCTCCCGGGGCTTTGCGGGGCTATCCCAGGGCCGGGGCGGCAGCGGTCCGGCCGGCGAACTGCCGGCGGGCCCAGCGGGCGAGCTTCCTGCCCTTGCCTTTCCACCAGTTGTCCTCGTCCTGGTTGTGGTGGAACCGGAAGACGATGGCCACCAGCACGAACATGCCCATCACCACATCCACCCAGGAGGCCATCACCAGGGCCACGAAGACCGTCAGTGCGTTGGCGACGATGGACGGGATGGCCAGTGTCCGGAACACGGTACTGGCCACATAGCGGCGGTGCGACCTCGGGACGGACAGTTCGCGGACCATGTCGAAGCAGACGCAGACCACCACAATGGTCTGCCCCAGGGCCAGGAGCATCTGGCCCTGCATTGAGCCGCTGAATGCCGCGACGGACTCCATGCCCGGGCTCATGGCCGGGCCTTGCGGTTGACACCGTTGCTGACTGCACCAAACACGGAAAACCCCCAGAACTTGCGGAACCACCGCCGCTGATCCGGCGATGGTTCCATTCAAGGTTCGGGAGGCTTTGGGGTCACGAGTAGTGGGTACTCTAGTTTTCGCAGGGGCCCAACCGCTGTACTTACTTGCCGATGGCGCGCGGCCGCCACAGCATGACGGCCTGCGACCGTGGCCGGGGCCGCTGCCCGCGGGAAAGGCTCACGACGTCGCCGGCGGCACCAGCCGCGAAGATGCGCGAGTCCACGGCCCGCGGCCGGCGCCCCAGTTCCTCGGTGAGTTCCGCGATCCGGCTCTGGAGGGCAGCCACCTGGTTTTCAAGTTCCAGGATGCGCTTGATGCCCTCCAGCGAGACCCCCTCCTGGGACAGCCGCTGCACCTCCCGCAGCATGTTGACGTCGCGCTGCGAGTAGCGCCGGGACTTCCCGGGGGCACGGCTCGGCTTGACGATGCCGAGCCGGTCGTATTGCCGCAGCGTCTGCGGGTGCATGTCTGCAAGCTCGGCCGCCACGGAGATCACGAAGATCGGCTGGTCAGCACTGATGTCCACGGCTCACCTCCGCTCCTAGAGCCGGGCCTTGGCTGCCAGGCCCTCACGGACGTCCGCCGACGACGTCGCCTCGGCGAACGCCCTGACCGCAGCTTCGGCGTCCTTGTTGAGATTCTTGGGAACGGCGACGTCGATGGTCACCAGCAGGTCACCGGTCGCCTTGGACGTCTTTACGCCTTTGCCCTTGACCCGCAGCGTGCGGCCCGACGGCGTTCCTGCCGGAACACGGACCTTGACCTTGTCGCCGTCAATGGTGGGAACTTCGATGTCCGCGCCCAAGGCAGCCTCGGGGAAGGTGACAGGGACGTGGATGCGGAGGTTGTCGCCGTCGCGTGTGTAGAACGCATGCGGCTGGACCGCGACGGACACCACCAGGTCACCGTTGCCGGCCGCACCCGGCTGGCCCTTGCCGCGGACGCGGACCTTCTGGCCGTCCTTGATGCCGGCGGGGACACGGACGTCGATCACCTCGCCGCTGGGCTCGCGCAGGCCGATGGTGGTGCCGCGGATGGAACCGGCGAACGAGATGCTGGTGGACGCGGTGCGGTCGGCTCCCTTCTGCGGCGTGCGCTGGAAGCCGGGGGAACCACCGAAGCCGCCGAACAGGTCTGCGAACTCGGGCGGGATGCCGCCTGCGGACGGGTTGAACCCGCCCGAGTGGCGCCCGGTGTTGCCCGTGAAGAGGCCACCGAACATGTCCTCGAACCCGGCGTTGGGGGCGCCGGCGCCGCCTGGGGCAAAGCGGGCTCCACTGCCCATCGCGCGGATGGCGTCATACTGCTGGCGCTCGTCAGGGTCTGAGAGCACCGAGTAGGCCTCGGAGATGTCCTTGAACTTCTTCTCGGAAGCAGCGTTCCCGGCATTGGTATCAGGGTGGTGCTGCCGCGCAAGCTTCCGGTAGGCCTTCTTGATGTCGGCTTCGGAAGCGTCCTTGGCAACACCAAGGATCTTGTAAAAATCCTTGTCCACCCAATCCTGGCTAGCCAATGGCGTTTCCTTTCAAAGTACAAAAGCGTATGGCGAGATTACCGCTAAGCCGGAGCGGATGAGGGGGCCCGGGAGTGGCATCGGGCCTGCCGGAGCTGGGTGGCTAACGATCGTAGATCGTTAGCCACCCAGCGTAGGGGCGGGGCCCCCTCATCCGCGGAGGCGTTGGGGTAATGCTACGCAGGGACGGCGACGATGACCTGGGCGGCGCGGAGCACGCGGTCTCCTGATTTGTAGCCTGAGCGGAGGACCTGGCTGACGGTGTCAACCTCGATGTCCTCGCCGGGCTGCTGGATCAGGGCTTCGTGGATCGTGGGATCGAACTCCACGCCGGTCTCGTTGATCCGGACCAGGCCGTAGGTCTTCAGCGCGTTCTCCAGCTTGGTGGCGATCGCGGCGAAGGGCCCGTCGGTGAGGTCGCCGTGCTGCCGTGCGGCGTCGACGTCGTCCAGGACCGGGAGCAGGGAGTTCAGGACGCCGATGACGGCCATCTCCCCGGCCACGGCGCGGTCCCGTTCAACCCGCTTGCGGTAGTTGACGTACTCGGCCTGGAGGCGGAGCAGGTCGTTGCGCAGTTCGGCGGCCTCTGCGTTGCCGGCGGCGGCCGGAGCCCCCTGGGCCACGGATTCCTCTGCGGGCACGTCCACCCCGTTGAGGATTTCCTCTGCCTGGGCCAGTGCGTCGCCATCGGAATCGGCAGCGCCCTGCTGGTGGCCGGCGCCTGGAGCGTGGCCGCCTCCGGGGTGCCGGGCCTGGCCGGTCACCGGGTCAACCTTGCGGTTGTCCCGGATGACCGGTTCGCCGTTGCCCTGCTTGGCGTCATGGTTCGCGGATGAGTTGTGCTCTTCCTCGTTACCGTGGTGCGGCATGGCTACTTCTTCGCTTCGTCTTCGTCGATGATCTCGGCGTCGACGATGTCCTCATCGGCCTTGCTGCCCGCAGAGGCACCGGCGGCACCCTCGGCACCGGCAGCGCCGGCACCGTCCGGCGAACCGGCCTGCGAGTAGATGGCTTCGCCCAGCTTGGTCTGCGAGGCCTGCAGCTTCTCGAACGCGGCCTTCACGGCGGCGTCGTCCGTGCCTTCGAGGGCCTTCTTGAGGCTGTCGACGTCGCCCTGGACCTCGGTCTTGACCTCTTCGGGCAGCTTGTCCGCGTTGTCGGCGATCAGCTTGTCCACGGAGTAGGCGAGCTGCTCGGCCGTGTTGCGGGTGTCGGTTGCCTCGCGGCGGGCCTTGTCCTCGGCTGCGTGCTCCTCGGCGTCCTTGACCATGCGGTCGATGTCTTCCTTGGAGAGGCTGGAACCACCGGTGATGGTCATGGACTGTTCCTTGCCGGTGCCCTTGTCCTTCGCGGAGACGTGGACGATGCCGTTGGCGTCGATGTCGAAGGTGACCTCAACCTGGGGGACGCCACGCGGAGCCGGCGCGATGCCGGTCAGTTCGAACGTGCCCAGCGGCTTGTTGTCGCGGGTGAACTCGCGTTCGCCCTGGAAGACCTGGATGGCCACGGACGGCTGGTTGTCGTCCGCCGTGGTGAAGGTCTCGGACCGCTTGGTGGGGATGGCGGTGTTCCGCTCGATCAGGTGCGTCATGACGCCGCCCTTGGTTTCGATGCCGAGGGACAACGGGGTGACGTCGATCAGGAGGACGTCCTTGCGCTCACCCTTCAGCACACCGGCCTGCAGGGCTGCACCGACGGCGACGACCTCATCCGGGTTGACGCCCTTGTTGGGCTCCTTGCCGCCGGCCAGTTCCTTGACCAGTTCGGAGACGGCGGGCATACGGGTGGAGCCGCCGACCAGCACGATGTGGTTGATGTCCGAAAGCTTGATGCCGGCTTCCTTGATGACGTCGTGGAACGGCTTCTTGGTGCGCTCCAGCAGGTCCTTGGTGAGGTCCTGGAACTTGGCGCGGGTCAGCTGCTCGTCCAGGTGGACCGGGCCGTCGGGGGTGACGGAGAGGTACTGGAGGGAGACGTTGGTGCTGGAGGAGGAGGAGAGTTCCTTCTTGGCCTGCTCGGCTGCCTCACGGAGGCGCTGGAGGGCGATCTTGTCCTTGGACAGGTCGATGCCCTTGACCTTGAGCTGGTTCAGCAGGTAGTCGACGACGCGCTGGTCCCAGTCGTCGCCGCCCAGGCGGTTGTCACCGGCGGTGGCGCGGACCTGGATGGTGGAGAAGTTGTCTTCGTCCTTGCCGACTTCCAGCAGGGAGACGTCGAAGGTACCGCCGCCGAGGTCGAAGACGAGGATGAGTTCGTCTTCCTTGCCCTTGTCCAGGCCGTAGGCGAGGGCTGCGGCGGTGGGCTCGTTGACGATGCGCAGGACGTTCAGGCCTGCGATCTCGCCGGCTTCCTTGGTGGCCTGGCGCTCGGCGTCGTTGAAGTAGGCCGGGACGGTGATGACGGCGTCGGTGACCTTTTCACCCAGGTAGGACTCGGCGTCGTTCTTCAGCTTCATGAGGATACGCGCGGAGATTTCCTGCGGGGTGTACTTCTTGTCATCGATCGCGACGGTCCAGTCGGTGCCCATGTGGCGCTTGACGGATGCGATGGTGCGGTCGATGTTGTTGACGGCCTGGCGCTTGGCGATTTCGCCGACCAGGACTTCGCCGGACTTGGAGAATGCAACGACCGACGGCGTGGTGCGGCCACCCTCGGCGTTGGCAATAACGGTGGGCTCGCCACCTTCGAGAACGGAGACGACGGAGTTGGTGGTTCCGAGGTCGATACCTACTGCACGTGACATGTGTTGCTTCCTTCTTTCCTTGGAAACTGGGTGGCGCCCAATGATTGAGCGTTCTCGACTCAACTCTACTCAGGCGCCACCAGATGTCAACACAACTTGAGCGAACTACGCTCAACTTTGCTCACGGCATACAAGAAGGGCGGACGACGGCGGCCCGTCGCCATCGGCGCGGAGGCTTCAGTCGCGGGCGGGCGCATCCAGCACCGCCGCAAGCAGTCCGGGGAACCGCGCCTCGAGATCCTCCGTGCGCAGGGTCAAACGGCGGCCGCGGCCGTTGGCCTCGTTGCGGATCACGCCGGCCTCGCGCAGCACCTTCATCAGGTGGGACTTGGTGGACTTGGGCATGTCCGGGTTGCTCAGGGCACACTCGGCCATGTCAAGGGGGCCGGCGCGAAGCTGGCGCGCGATCTCCAGCCGGTCCGGGTCACTCAGGGCAAAAAGCACGCTGGGCAACTGGAGGTCCGCGCGTTCGGGATGGGGAAGGTTCGCCGGTGTAGCCACAGTTCGACTTTAGTTGAACCATTAGCGTCACTGCCAGTAGGCTGAGGTTTCGACTATTTTCGAACCAAATTCACCCTACGCAGAAGGCGGCACGTTTTGACGCACTCCCCCGCAGCCCGGCCCCAGGAGGCACGCCGGCGGCTGGGCTTTGCCCTGATCGCGGCTGCCACGGCAGCGATGATGGCCGGAGCCAGCGCGCCGTCGCCTTTCTACCCCACACTGCAGGAGCAGCTGCACCTGCTGCCCGTGGCAACCACCGGGATCTTTGCCGTGTACGCCGTGGCGCTGCTGGCAGCCCTGCTGGTCTTCGGCTCGATTTCGGACCACTTGGGCCGCAGGCCGGTGATCAGCGCAGCCTTCATCCTGCTCGCCTCCAGCGTCACGGCCTTCCTGGTTGCCGATTCGCTGGCCATGCTCCTGGTGGCCCGCGTACTGCAGGGCATCGCCAGCGGCATCCTGCTGACCACGCTCTCTGCCGCGATCGCGGACCTGGAAGCAGAGGATGACCCGGGCTCCAGTGCCGCCTGGAACACCGTGGCACCGCTGGGCGGCCTGGCACTGGGCGCCCTGGCATCCGGTCTGCTGCTGGACCTGCTGGCTGAGCCGCGCACGCTGGTGTTCGTTTCGCTGACCGTCCTGTACATGGTGTTCGCCGCACTGGTGTGGGCCGCCCCCGAAACCTCGCCCCGGACGCCCGGGGCAGCGGCCTCGCTCAAGCCGCACCTGACCCTGCCACCCGCCGCACGCCGCGGATTCGTCACCGGCGCCCCGGCCGTCTTTGCCGGCTGGGCCACGGGCGGGCTGTACCTCTCGCTCGGCGCCGCGATCGTCCACGCCACATTCGGCATCCGGGAGCACCTGTGGCAAGGCATGGTGATCACCATCCTGGCAGGCACCGGAGCAGCCACCGCTGCAGTCCTGCACCGCTTCGGAGCCCGTACCATCACCATTTTCGGCACCTCGGCTTTGGCCTTGGGAACTGCGCTGTCCCTGCTGGCCATCGGCCTGGGCTCGTTTGGCCTGTTCCTGGCTGCCGTAGTGGTGGCCGGAGCAGGTTTTGGCACGGCGTTCATGGGCGTGATCCGGTCCATCAGCCCCCTGGTCGAGGACCACGAACGCGCCGGCACCTTCGCCTCGCTCTTCGTGGTGGCATATACGGCTTTCGGCGTTCCGGCAGTGCTGGCCGGCCTGCTGGCCCCCGCGCTGTCCCTCCCGGTCACCACCTACGCGTATGGCGGGCTGGTGACGGTCCTGGCCGCGGTGGCTGCGATCAGCCGCGCCCGCAGCAGCGACGTCGAACCGGCCGGGGACGCCACAGTGGCGGCACCGGACGCCGGGAACCACTCGGGCAGCACGGAAGACGTCGCCGCAGGAGCGGTTCCGGAATCCGCGGGCCGCTAGCCGCGCCGTTGCGATAAATGGGCGAAGCGGGCCGCACAGGAAGCGGCCCGGGAGGGGTCCTTACCGGTCGGAGTCCGGGCGGCCGTGCAACGGTCCCCGGTCCTCCGCGGTCGACTGGACCTGGCCGTCGGTCAGGCCGTCGCGGATCGCTTCCTCCGTGCGCGCGCCTCCCGTGGTTCCGGCGTCGCCGTAGTTGCCTTCCTCGTATTCGCCGTCGGCTTCGCGTTCCGGCTCGTTGATGGTGCCCGCAGCGCCGTAGTCCCCGTCCACGTACTGACCACCTTCCCCTTCCAGGCCCGGGGCGCTGCTGCCCTTGCGTGGTTCCTCGGCTGCAACTTCAGGGTTCTCAGTCATGGTGCATCTCTCCTTCGAGGCTCCGCGTCCGTGCGGGCGCACTGGCAGTCTACCGAGGCCCCCTGGCCGCCAACAGGGCCAGGCCTACCCGTCATCACGGGACGCGCGCAGCTGCAGCCCCGCCACGCCGGCAAGGACGGCAAGATGGTGGTCGAAAAGTTCCGCCGGAACGCTGAAGGTATCCGGCCCGTACTGGTTGAAGGCCTCGAAGCTGACGGCGCCAAACAATGCGCTCCACACCAGGACTCCCCGGGCCACGAGTTCCTCGGGGACGGTAAGGCCGAACTGTGCCCGGATGGTGTCCAGGTCAGCTTGGAGCGCGGTGGGGATCTTTGCCCGCGCGGCATCCGCCACGGCCAGCCGCCCGGCCCGGAAGGCAGACTCCAGGATGCCAATCAGGGCGACGATCACCCGGGTACCGGGGACCGTGGTCCGCTCGGCGGGCGCGTTGTAGCCGGGGACCGGGCTGCCGAACAGGAGCGCATAGCTTGCCGGCTCCCGAAGCGCCCAGGTCCGTACCGCGCGGCCCAAGGCCGTGAAGCGGCCGGCGTGGTCATCGACTGGAACCGCCCCGATGGCGGCGTCCACCTCGTCCCCCAGCTCATTGAAGGCATCTATCAGCAACAGCGTCAGCAGCTCATCCCGGCTTTCCACGTAGCGGTACACGGCTGAGGAGACCACCCCCAAGTCCCTGGCCACCGCCCTGAGGGACAGTGCCGCTGCCCCGTGCAGGGCCAGGTGGCGCCGTCCCAGCCGGATGATGTCGGCCACGGTCTGCGTCCGTGCCCGCTGCCTGGGCGTCAGGGCCCGGGCCGGCGCCGCCGTCGCGTCCGTTTTTTCTGTGTCCGTCACAGGCTCCAGCATGCCACAACCGAGAGCGGTGCCAACAAAGGAGAGCAGTGCTCTTGACAAGGTTGCGACACCCGGTCCATGCTGAAAGCGAGAGCACCGCTCTCGCTACAAACTTTTCCCAGGAGGACTCATGGTCAAGAATTTCGTCGTCACCGGTGCGGGGCCGGTGGGCTGGACGGTCGCCGAGCAGCTCGCGGCCGATGGACACCGCGTCCGCGTAGTCACCGGGTCCGGCAGCGGACCCGACCACCCCTTGGTTGAGCGGATCACGGGAGACGCCAAGGATCCCGAAACCCTGCGGCAGGTCTTCGCCGGTGTCGATGCCGTCTTCCACTGCATCCACGGCTCGTCCTACACCGCCGCAGCCTGGGAGGCGGAATTGCCCGCAGCCGAGCAGGCGGTGTTGAACGCGGCACACGAGGCAGGCGCCGTCGTCGTCTTTCCGGAAAGCCTGTATTCATACAGCGAGCCGGACCGCGTGATGACCGAGGACAGCCCGCGCCGGGCGGCCGGCGGCAAGCGCGGCGTGCGCACCCGCCTGCTGCAGGCGAGGGAGGACGCAGCTGCGGCAACTGTCAGCGTGGTGGCCGGGGACTTCTTTGGTCCGCGGGTCCGGATGGCGCACGGCGGCGAGCGCATCGTGGTCCCCATCCTCGCCGGCCGGAATGTCAGCGTGGTGGGGAGCGCGAACCAGCCGCACTCCTTTACCTACGTTCCGGACCTGGCCGCAGCGATGGTCGCCGCAGCCGCCAACCCCGCCGCCTGGAACTCGGTCTGGCACGCCCCCACCGGCCCGGCCCTGACGCAGCGGGAGCTGGTTCGTGCCTTTGCACGGGCCGCGGGCGTGCCGGCACCCAAGGTGCGCGTCCTGCCGGGCTGGGCCCTGCGGGCGGCGGCGTTCTTTTCCGCCGACATGCGGGAACTGGCGGAGCTCAGCTACCAGTTTGAGCACCCGTTCGTGATGGATTCGGCCCGTTCGGAGGCCATCCTTGGCATACGGCCCACCCCGCTGGACGCGGCTGCCGCCGCCACCGTGGAATGGTGGCGGCAGGACTGAGCGTCAGCGGGTGGGTACCTCCGTGCGGGGCTCGAGGCCGGACTCCCGGGATCGGGTGCCGGATCCGGCCTGGGCGCGGGCCAGTTTTCCGGGCCACCAGATCTTTGGGCCGATGTCGTAGGCGAGCGCCGGTACCAGCAGCGAGCGCACCAGCACGGTGTCCAGCAGCACGCCGAACGCCACGATGAAGGCCAACTGCACCAGGAACATGATGGGGATGACGCCAAGGGCGGCAAACGTTGCGGCCAGCACCACGCCCGCCGAGGTGATCACCCCGCCGGTCACGCTGAGGCCGCGCAGGATCCCGGGCCGGGTGCCGTGCTTGAGCGACTCCTCCCGGACCCGGCTCATCAGGAAGATGTTGTAGTCCACGCCCAGGGCCACCAGGAACACGAAGCCGAACAGCGGGACAGTGGCATCCGCTCCGGGGAACCCGAAGATGTTGTTGAAGACGAACGCGGACACGCCGAGCGCCGCCGCGTAGGACAGCACCACGGACAGCACCAGCAGGACCGGGGCAACGATGGAGCGCAGCAGCAGCATCAGGATGAAGAGGATCACCACGAGCACCACCGGGATGATGACCACGAGGTCATGCTGGGCGGTGGTGTTGGTGTCCAGGGCTGTGGCGGTCACGCCGCCCACCAGCGCGCCGGGATCCACGGCCTTGGCCTCGCTGCGGAGGGCCTTGATGGTTTCTTCAGCCTGCAGGGAGTCGGCGGCGTCGTTCAGCGTGGCGTTGATCAGGACCTTCCCGTCCCTCACGTCCGGGGTGTTGGGAGCTCCCGGCGCTCCGGTGATGGGCACGCTGCCCGGCCCCAGGAGGTAGGCCTCGCCCACGCCGTCGTCCGCTTTGACCCGGTCCAGCACTTCTGCGGCCTTGGCCTGGTCCGCAACCACGACGGCGGGGCTTCCGCTGCCGGCGTCGAAGTGGCGCGCCAGCGCGTCCTGGCCGTCAACGGCGTTGGAGGCCGTGAGGATGACGTCCGTTTGCGGTACGCCGTTGGCTTTGAGCTGCAGCAGGCCGCCGGCCGCCACCAGGAGCAGCAGGACCGACGCGACCCACACGGTCCTGGGGCGCCGGGACACCAGGGAACCCGTGGCGCGCCACAGGCCTTTCTGTCCTTCCAGCCCGGTCACCAGCTCGGGTTCGCGCTGGTCGGCGGGGACGAGCTTGGGGCGGAACGGCCAGAACGCGGCCCGGCCCAGGAGCGCCATCAGTGCAGGCAGCAGGGTCAGCGCGGCGAACAGGGCGCACAGGATGCCGGCGGCGGCGACCGGGCCGAGGGCCTTGTTGGAGTTGAGGTCCGAGAACAGCAGGCACAGCAGGGCAATGATCACCGTGGCGCCGGAGGCCAGGATCGGCTCGAACGAGGCCTTCCAGGCGGTGAGGACTGCGGCGGTGCGGTTGGTGGTGTGGGTGAGGGCTTCGCGGAAGCGGGCCACGAAGAGAAGGGCGTAGTCCGTGGCCGCGCCGATCACCAGGATGGACAGGATGCCCTGGCTTTGGCCGTTGAGCTGGATCCAGCCTGCCTTGGCCATCCCGAACACCAGCAGGATGGCCGCGCAGAGGGCAAAGACGGAGGTCAGCAGCACCATGATGGGCAGCAGCAGAGAACGGTAGACGATCAGCAGGATCACGAAGACGGCGGACAGGGCCACGAGCAGCAGGATGCCGTCAATGCCGCCGAACGCGGCGGCAAGGTCGGCGGCCAGCCCTGCCGGTCCGGTCACGAAGGTTTGGGTTCCCTGCGGCGCCGCCGCGGACACCGTGTCACGGAGCTCCTTGACGGCGTCCTTCAGTTCGGTGGAGGACCCGATGGGGACAACGAACTGGACGGCTTTGGCGTCTTTGGAGGGGATCGGGCCGATCACGGCGCTGCCCAGTTTGAGGCCTTCGAGGCTGGTCTTGAGCGTGGCCAGCTCGCCCAGCTGCGCGGGGGTGAAGGCGGCGGTGTTTTCGATGACGATGATGCCGGGCACCTCGTCCGAGTCCCGGAACTTTGCCTGCCAGTCCTGCGCCTCGGTCGCTTCGGCGCTGGCGGGCAGGAAGGACGCCTGGTCATTGCTGGAGACTTCTTCGAGGCGGCCGAACGTGGGGCCGCCCACCCCGGCCAGTCCCAGCCAGGTCACGACCAGGACGACGGGGATGAGCCAGCGCAGCCAGAACGGGACGCGCTCTTTGGCAACTTTTGTTCGTTTCATGATGCCTTCCATCCAGGGTGCCGCGAGTAGGATTGATTCCAGCATAGATTATCTCCATCATGGAGATAAGTGCCAGTCGAGCTTTTTTTCCGGTCCCGCCGGTACGGATAGCGCGGACAGGGCCGGGCCTCAGGCTGCTGCAGTAATATCCGTCAGTACGGTCGGGCGGAAAAGGCCCGGCAGGAACGGTCCGGCACGAACGCAAACACGAATGGCTGAAGGGAGGCGGGCATGGCAGGACAGACTGCATCAGGTCCACCGTCCTTTCCCCAGGCCGGACCGGAATTCGGCCCGCCGAACCCCCTGCTTCGGCTTTTGCAGGAGTTCACCATCGAGGCGAACCGGTACGTGGACGCGGCCGGTGACCGCAAGGACATGCACCGGACAGACATGAATGCCCTGGCGGTGATCATGCGCCATACGGCAAGGGGCGAGGTGGTAACCCCCGGCGTCCTGCGGAAGGAGCTCAACCTGAGCTCCCCCGCCACCACGGCACTGATCGACAGGCTGGACAATTCCGGGCATGTGGTCCGTGAACGGCACGCCACGGACCGGCGCCAGGTCCAACTGAAGATGACGCCCAAGGCTTTCAGGGACGGCGGCGCCATCTTCGCCCCGCTGGCGCAGCACATGGACAGCGCCATGGCAGGGTTCTCCGCGGCGGAACTGGAAACAGTGACCCGTTTCATGACCGCCATGGTCGAGGCAACCGCCGCGGCCCGGGAAGAATCCGACGAAGAAAAACCCAAGGGCGGCCACCCCGGATAAGCCACGGGGCTTGTGGTGTTGGCCGCGAAGAAGCGCCAACCGCAGCCCGGTTGGGAGTAGCGTTTGGTTATGAGTGCGCAGCAGCCAGGGGAAGACGTCTACACGCACGGCCACCACGAATCGGTGGTCCGCGCCCATGCCGCCCGGACCGCCGAAAATTCCGCGGCGTTCGTCCTCCCGCACCTTACGCCGGGAACAGCCCTGCTGGACGTCGGCTGCGGGCCCGGCAGCATCACCTGCGACTTTGCCGCGCTGGTCAACCCCGGGCACGTCACCGGCCTGGACCGCTCGCCGGACGTCATCGCCCAGGCGCAGGCCCTCGCCGCCGAACGCGGCGTTCCCAATGTTGAATTTGTTGCCGGCAATATCTACGACCTTGACTTCGCGGACGAAACGTTCGACCTCGTCCACGCGCACCAGGTGCTCCAGCACCTGACGGACCCGGTGGAGGCCTTGCGGGAGATGCGCCGGGTGGCCAAACCCGGCGGCATCGTGGCGGTCCGGGACGCGGACTTCCACGGGATGAGCTGGTATCCGGCGATCCCGGAACTGGACGAGTGGATGGACCTGTACCAGCGGATTGCCCGCCGCAACGGAGCAGAGCCCGACGCCGGGCGCCGGCTGGTCAGCTGGGCCCAGTCCGCGGGGTTCAGCGACGTCGCCCCCAGCAGCAGCAACTGGTTGTACGCGACGGCCCAGCAGCGCCGCTGGCAGGCGCGGGTGTGGGGCGAGCGGGTGCTGCATTCAGCCTTCGCGGAGCAGGCCCTGGAGTACGGGTTCGCCAACCCGGCGGACCTGGCCAGGATTTCCGCGGGGTGGCACCGGTGGGGTTCCACCGACGACGGCTGGTTCCTGATCCCCAATGGCGAAGTGATCGCCAGGGCCTAGCGCTGAACCCGAGGCGTGCCGCCCCTAGGATTGATGAGTGGAATTTTCCCTTTGGCTGGCCCTTGCAGGTGCCGGCGCCCTTATCAGCTTCACCCCGGGTGCCGGGGCCATCAACACCATGAGTAACTCGCTGAATGCGGGGTTCCGACGGTCCATTTGGGGAATCCTGGGCCAGCAGGCGGCCCTGGTGGTGCATGTACTGATTGTGGCCCTGGGCGTAGGGGTGCTGGTGGCGAGCTCGCCCGTGGCCTTCAACGTGATCCGATACGCCGGCGCCGCGTACCTGGTGTACCTGGGTATCCGCCAGTTCCTGAGCAAGCCCACGGCCGCCCGGGAGGAGGCCGCCGCGCTGCGCGATGAACCGGCGTGGTCCATCTTCCGGCGCGGCTTCTGGGTCAACCTGCTGAATCCGAAGGCGATCGTGTTCTTCCTGGCGTTCACACCGCAGTTCATCCGGCCCGAGCAACCCCTGTTCACGCAATACGCGGTGCTTACCGCCACCATCGTGGCCATCGACATCCTGGTGATGTGGTTCTTCTTCGCCGCGGCCGCCAGGTCCTTCCAGCGCTTCACCAGCACCGAGCCGGGCCAAATCGTCCTCAGCAGGGTCTTCGGCACCCTGTTCGTGGGCGTTGGCATCCTGCTGGCCCTTATCCACTAGCGGCCGGGCGAAGGGCACAGCCACACGGAAGCCATCCCCATATGACAGCCAGTAATTCATATTTACAAACCCGTAAAACATTGTGAACAGCCCGCTAGCCAAGACGGGCAACCAGCGCGCATGCTTAGCTTCATGAACTCAACGTCGAGCCCATACCGTGTCATCACCGTCTGCACCGGCAACATCTGCAGGTCCCCCATGGCCGAGTTCATGCTCGCGGCAGCGCTGGAACGCGAAGGGCTGGACGGGCTGGTGGAGGTGGACTCCGCCGGCACCACCGGCTACGAGGCCGGCAGGCCCATCGATCCCCGGGCCGCCCGCCGGCTGGCGGCAGCACAGTTGGCCTCCGAAAACCATGTCGCCCGGGAGTGGGACCCGCGGTGGTTCAGCGAGCGCGACCTGATCCTGGCCCTGGACATCGACCATTACGCCTGGCTCACCGAGGCAGCACCGGGCCGGGATGCCTTGAACAAGATCCGGATGCTCCGCAGCTTCGACCCGGCCATGGCCGGCCGCGACCGGCTGGACCAGGGCATCGAGGATCCCTGGTACGGCGGCCACGCCGATTTCGACGCCGTCTGGCACCAGATCCACTCCGCCCTTCCCGGGATCGTGGACCACATCAAGTCGGAGGCCCTGCGGGACACGGGACTGCAGCGGCAGGCACGCTGAAAACGGTACGCTCTAGTCCATGAGCCCAGCCCCCGTCATCATCGCCATCGACGGGCGCTCCGGTGCAGGCAAGACCACCTTGGCAGTCGAACTCGCGGCGCTGCTCCGCGCCCACCACAAGGTGTCCCTGTTCCACCTCGAGGACATCTACCCGGGCTGGGACGGGCTCGCGGCCGGCGTCGAACGCTATGTGTCCACGGTCCTCACGCCGCTGAGCCGGGGCGAGGCCGCCACCTGGACCAGCTGGGACTGGGCCAACCATTACGACGGCGATGCCCGGGTAACGCTGCCGGCGGAGATCGTCATCGTGGAGGGCGTGGGCGCAGCGTCCGAGCCTGCCCGCCCGTTCCTGAACGCCGTGATCTGGGCGGAGGCACCGGACGACGTCCGACGGACCCGGGCCCTGGACCGCGACGGCGACACCTACAGGCCGTTCTGGGACCAGTGGGCGGCCCAGGAGGAAGAATGGCTGGGCCGCGACAATGTCCCCGGCCGGGCGGACCTGCGCGTCAACAACCGCGCTGACGGCTCCGCGCCCGCAGACCTGTTGCGGCTTCTCCCCTACCTGCCTGCGCTGGCACCGGTGCTCGCCCCGGAATTGTCCGCCCGCCGCGGCCTCCGCCTGCACGCCGAGCGCCTGGACCTGGCACCGGACGCACCGGCCCTGTTCGAATCCCTGTACGGCCGCTCCCCCAACGCCGTTTGGCTGGACTCCTCCAACCACCGGGACGCACCGGCCGCCGAACGCAGCCGGTTCAGCATCATGGCGGACGACGCCGGCACGTTCGGGCAGTATGTCACGCACCGCGCGGGGGTGGGCTTCATCAGCGCGGGTTCGTCCGTGGCGAAGGTTCCGGGCCCGTTCTTCCGCTGGCTGAACACCGTCTGGGGCCGGCGGGCGGTCCGCACTCCCGAGGGCTATCCGGGCGAATTCACCCTGGGGTGGCTTGGCTGCCTGGGTTACGAACTCAAGCGCGAAACCGGCGGCAGCGACCTTTCCGCCCCCACACCGGACGCCGCCCTGATCTTCGCCGGCCGGGCCGTGGTGTTGGACCATGCCGAAGGCACCGCCTGGCTCCTGGCGCTTGCGGCGCCGGACACCGATGAGTGGCTGGACCGCGCACGGGCAGCCGTTCAGGCCGCCGCTTTAGCCGCCACGACCCCCGCGGGCCCCGCCGGAGCGGTGGGCACAGGAGCGGTGGGCGCCGGGGATGCCGGCGGCAGCACCGGCGTCGGACGCCCCGGCCCGCCCGTTTTCCGCAGCCGGGACACGGGCGCCCGCTACCGGGCGAAAATTGCGGCCGCCCAGCACGAGATTGCGCAGGGAAACACCTACGAAGTCTGCCTGACCACCACCCTGGAAGCCCGGATCCCGGCGGAGACCCTGGATCCCTGGGCCACCTACCTCGCGCTGCGCCGCCGCAACCCGGCCCCGTTCGCCAGTTACCTGCGGCTGGGCGGCCTTTCCGTCGCCAGCACCTCGCCCGAACGGTTCCTGAAGATAGCAGCCGACGGCGGCATGCGCGCCGAACCGATCAAGGGCACCCGCCGCCGGGCTGCCGATCCGCAGGAAGACTCGCAACTGCGCGCCGACCTGGCCACGTCCGTGAAGGACCGCGCCGAGAACATCATGATCGTTGACCTGCTGCGCAACGATCTCAGCCACTTTGCGGTGCCCGGCTCCGTGACGGTCAGCCGGCTGTGCGCGATCGAAAGTTACGCCACCGTCCACCAGATGGTCAGCACCATCGACGCCCGGCTCCTCCCCGGGGCGGCCCGGGCTGAGGCAGTGGCGGCCTGCTTCCCGGCAGGGTCCATGACCGGCGCGCCCAAGATCAGCACCATGGCCATCCTGGACCGGCTGGAGGCCGGGCCCCGCGGATTCTACTCGGGGGCCATCGGGTACTTCTCGCTCAACTCGGCGACCGACCTCGCCGTCGCCATCCGGACCCTGGTGATCGACGCCTCCGGCGACGGAGCCGCGGACCTGACGCTCGGCGTCGGCGGTGCCATCACGTCGGACTCCGACCCGGACGACGAGTACGACGAGATCCGCACCAAGGCCTTTGGCGTGCTCTCCACCCTGGGCTCGGACTTCCCGGAGGACTGACCCTGGCTTAGCGGAACACGGCTGTCCTACTGCACCGTGGCCGTCAGCCGGGCCACGTTGTCCACATACCGGGCGGCCAGCGGCCGGTTCAGCCAGTCCGCCAGCTTCAACTCGTGGGAGATGTCCCGGTAGGTGTCCTCCACCGCGCGCATCTTGTTGACGATGTCCTCGCCCAGGAGCATCACGGAAACCTCAAGGTTCAGCGAGAAGGAACGCATGTCCATGTTGCTCGATCCCAGGACGGCCACTTCGTCGTCGATGGTGAAGTGCTTGGCGTGCAGCACGAACGGCGCCTTGTACAGGTAGATGCGTACGCCTGCCTCGAGGAGTGCTTCGTAGTAGGACCGCTGCGCGTGGTGGACCAGGAACTGGTCGCCCTTTTCGGAGACGAACAGTTCCACATCGACGCCGCGCTGCGCCGCGGTGGTGATGGCGTACAGCAGGGAGTCGTCCGGGACGAAATAGGGGCTGCAGATGGAGATCCGGTGCTGCGCGGAGTAGATGAGCGTGTTGAAGAGCCGGAGGTTGTTTTCCGTGATGAACCCGGGGCCGCTGGGCACCACCTGGGCCGTGACGTCTCCGGGCTCGGGATTCGCCGGGAGCTGCAGCTGGTGTTCCAGGGATTCGTCGGTCTCGCTCAGCCAGTCGGTGGCAAAGACGACGTTCAGGGTGGTCACGATCGGGCCCCGCAGGCAGGCCATGAGTTCCACCCATTCGCGGCCGGCCTTGCGGTGCCGCGGGTTGTTGTAGGAGGGCTCGATCAGGTTCTGCGACCCCGTGAAGGCGATTTCGCCGTCCACCACCATGATCTTGCGGTGGTTGCGCAGGTCCGGCCGGCGCCATTGGCCATGGATGGGGAGGAGGGGAAGCATCCGCTTCCACTGGATCTTGCCGGCCCGCAGGCGCTTGAGCAGCTTCCGGTAGCCCTTGATGCGCAACGTGCCGATGTGGTCGAACAGCAGCCTGACTTCCACACCCCGTTCGGCGGCCTCTTCCATGGCCGTGAGCAGGTCGTTGGTGACGTGGTCCGAGCTCATGATGTAGAACTCGGCGTTGACGAAGCTCTTTGCCTTCCGCACCGCGTTGGTCATGGCCAGGATGGAGTCCGGGTACCCGGGGATGAGGTCCACGGAGTTGTTGTCCACCATGGGCAGTGATCCCAGCGTGCGGTTAAGTTCCGCGGCGGACTTCACCCATTCCGGCCCGGGGTAGTCGCTCTCGACGTCCGACAAGGCAGTGATGCCGGCCCGCACGCGGTCGTTAACCTGCTCCTGCTGCGCGCGGCGGCGGCTGGACAGCTGGAAGTTGCCGAACAGCAGGAACAGGACGATGCCCAGGAACGGGATGAAGAAGATCCCCAGCAGCCAAGCCATGGCTGTGGTGGGGCGCCTGTTGCCGGGGATGATGCCCAGTGCGAGGACCCTGATCACCAGGTCGGCAAAGCCCAGGAGCACCACAACCCACGTCGGCGCGGTGCCGGCAAGCGAAAAAGGCCACAACACGTCAATAACTCCCGGGGAGGTCGGGCTCCGGGGACGGTTCCGGCCGGCGCACTCCGCCCAGCTTAGCGGCGCCGCCGCACTAAGCTGGTGCCATGAGCTCTCCAGCCCCCGTGGTTCTCGTCTTCCTTGACCCTGCCTACCCTGACGGCAGGGTGGCCGACGCCGCCAAACCGCAGCTCCTGGTCACGGACCTGGGCGTCACGCGGGGGGACGGCATCTTCGAAACCATGCTGGCTGTCGGCGGAGCAGTCCGGAAGATGCAGGCCCACCTGGACCGGCTCGCAGGCTCCGCCCGCGCGCTGGACCTCGAGATTCCCGGGCAGGACGTGTGGCAGCGCGCCATTGCGGCCGCCGTTGCCCGGCACCGCGCCGGGAACCCGCCGTCGGACGCTGATGCCGACGAACTGGTGGTCAAGCTGGTGGTGACCCGCGGCGTCGAGGGCGCCCCGGCCCCCACCGCCTGGGTGCAGGTCTCACCCGCCGGGGCGGCGGGCCGCCGCCAGCGGGAAACCGGCATCGACGTGATCCTGCTGGACCGCGGCTATGACAGTGACGTGGCCGAACGGGCCCCGTGGCTGCTCCTGGGTGCCAAGACGTTGTCCTACGCGGTGAACATGGCGGCCCTCCGGCACGCCCACAAGCAGGGCGCGGACGACGTCATCTTCACCTCATCCGACGGCCGCGTCCTGGAAGGGCCCACCTCCACGGTGCTGCTGGCCCACGTGGAAAAGTCCGACGACGGCACTGTGGTCAAGCGCCTCATCACGCCGCAGCTGGACAGCGGCATCCTGCCCGGAACGTCCCAGGGCGCGCTTTTCGCGGCGGCCAAGGCGGCGGGCTGGGAGCTGGGGTACGGCCCGCTGGAGCCCCGCGACCTGCTGGATGCGGATGCCGTCTGGCTGATCTCCAGCGTCCGGCTGCTGGCCCCCGTGAACCGTATCGACGGCAAGGAAATCGGCACGCCGGCCGTGAAGAAGGAACTGACAGCGGAGTTGAGCGGACTTTTCGCCGGGATCCAGTAGCCGCGCAACAGGGCCACCGGCCCCTTTTGCCCTCCCGGCTTCACCCGTAAGGTGTGGACCATGGACTCGCACAAGCTGCCGATCGAAAACCTCTCCTTTGACGACTGCTGGGAACTCCTCGCCAATGACACCGTGGGCAGGCTGGCCATCGTGGTGGACGAGCATCCCGAAATCTTTCCCGTGAACTACATCGTCCACCTGCGCAGCATCGTCTTCCGGACAGCGCCCGGTTCCAAGCTCTGGGGCGCCAAAATGGAGCGGCCGGCGGCGCTGGAGATCGACGGCTACGACCCCGCCACCGAAATGGCATGGAGCGTGGTGGTGCGCGGCGATACCGGGATCATCGAGGACCAGGCGGTAAAGGACCAAGTGGACGGCCTCGGCCTGGAACCGTGGCAGCCCGGCGAAAAGGCCAACTACGTCCGGCTGAACGCGAAGGCCTTGACCGGCCGCAGGTTCCAGGTCAACCGGCCGGATGTCTGGAACACCCGCGTGCAGGACCGGCGCAGGGCCTCGTTCGAATAATGCCCCGCCGCCCGCTTCCGTTCTAGCCGAGCGCTGCTGCCGCCTGCCGGGACAGCTGTGCTTCCAGTCCGGACAAGAGGATGGTGAGCCCCTGGTCAAGCTCGCTGGCGCCGTCGTAATCTGCCAAGGCCGGGGCCAACGCCCGCAGGTTGGGAAATTCCTTGGCGGGCAGGCGGTGGAGCCCCAGCCGCAGCAGCACCTCGTTCTCTTCGGGGTCCACCACGAACTCCTGCAGTTCGTTGAGGATGTGGCCGTAGAGGAAGCCGTAGTACACGCGGTAGACGTGCAGCGCGTCTGAGGGATCGAATCCGGCCGACACCAGCAGGGAAAGGATCTTCTCCAGCGGCCGCAGCGTGCCCAGCGGGCGCAAGCCGAGGGGCGTGGAGAGTGGCCTGGTCACCAACAGGGGCACCACGTTGGGATGCTGGAGCGCCAGGGTCCGCAGGTTGTGGGCGATCGCCCGCAACTGCGCCTTCCAGTCAGGGTCATCCTGCTGGATGGTGAGCTGGTCCAGCACCAGTTCCGAAACCCCGTCGAGCAAGGCAGCCCGATTCTCCGCATAGCGGTAAAGGCTCATCGGGTCCCTGCCGAGCTCCTGGCCCAGGCGGCGCATGGTCAATGCTTCGAGGCCTTCCGCATCCACCATTTCCAGCGCTTTGGCCAGCACGATGTCCCGGCTGAGCCTGGCCTTGGCCTTGCCGGTGCCGGATGGTTTGGGGGAAGTCATGAATTTGTCCTCGCTGCGGACAACTGACCCGAGATCATTCGAGAGGGTTGCCTCATATGTAGTCTACGGGTAAAGTCTACAGTGTAGACAGGCGTTGACGGCGCTCATGATCCCGGTTTCTTTCACAGGATTAATCTATGGACCCGATTGCCACCAGTGCAGGGCATCGAGGTTCGCTGCTGTAGCCGAACGGCGGCGCCACGCACTTAGCGAAGGGACGCCCTCATGGCACATTCCCAGTTTGATCTCTTTCTCCAAGACGCCACCTACTTCGACCAGACCTCCGAGTCCACCCTGGAACGCGACCGCTTCTACGGCCTGTACATGAGCTGGTGCTTCATCAACCAGCACCTGCCGGGTACGGAAACGACCTTCTGGTCAGCGATGAAGACGCGGTTGCCGGGCAGCCGCAAGGGCCTGCGCATGAAAGGTCCGGCTGCCGCCGACTACATCGTGTCCTCGTATCCCGAGCTGGTCTAGGACACATACCCTCCAAGGGATTCCCAGTCCTTGCCTGGCACGTGATCGAAATGCTGTGGCACCCACCGTGCCGCAGCATTTTTCATGCCCGGGCCATGGTTCCCAGGTGGAAGATGGGGCCTAGGTGGGAATGATCCGGAACAGGAACCTGGTGCGGACCATCACCCACAGCAGGCCCAGCACCACGGCGTAGGCCACGGTGTTGAGGAAGATACTCTCTTGCTGGAGGGCGGGGATGTTGGCCACGACGGCGATCAGCACCACGTGCATGATGAAGACATAGAGCGTTGCGCGGCCCAGCGGGATCAGGAACCAGCCCAGCGCCCGCTCAACCGGTTTCCAGTAGGCGCTGAGGAACGCATACGCCGCCACCACCAGGAAGACGACGTTGAGCAGGCGGCCCGGGGCCAGGTAGGTCCGGCCAAAGAGGGCGTCATACATGGCCCGGTAGGTGGCGTCCGGCATCAGCGCCAGCCGGACGTCGTAGTTGTTGGCCAAGTAGGGGTTGCCCCAGGATAGGAAGGCCAGGGCGACTGCAGCCACAGTACAGGCGGCCACCACCCAGGCATGGGCCGACAACCACGCGATAATGCTGCGCCGGTGGTATCCCACCACGAGCCCCAGCACGAACAGCGCCTGCCACACCAGCAGCGGAAAAGAGTCCTCGAACTGCGACGGCAAAATCCTGAACCTGGTTCCGGCCCCCACGGCGTACACCGCCAGCGATACCGCCAGGACCCATACGGCCTTTCCGCGGTTCAACAGGGCCAGGATCAAGGGGCTGGCCAGGAGCAACACCACGTACAGGCCCATCACGTTAAACTGCCAGGGCCCGAACTGCAGCAGCAGGATGGCCGGCAGGACCTGGGGCGGCACCGGGAACTGGAACAGCGACGACATCCCGGCGTAGAGGTCGTACGTCCGGCCGGCACCGTTATGCCCGGCCCCGCCGGTCCCCTGGTCCACGAACGTGGTCAAGGCCTCGGTGTGGAAGAACGGAAGCTGCGCGATGAGGAAGACGCCGATCAGCACCGACAGCGCGGTCACATAGAGCTTCCCCGCCCGGCGGGAGGTGAGGTCCACAACCTTGCCGAAGTCTTCCCTGGCCTTCGGCCCGTAGACCATGCCCACCACCAGGCCGGAGAACAGTACGAAGAGTTCGGCACCCGATACGAAGCCCACGGCCTCCTGGGTGAGCAGCTGGAACAGCGAGACCAGGCCCAGGTGGTTGACCACCACGAAGACAATGGCCATCCCGCGCAGCAGATCCACGCGCGAGTCCCTGTTTCCCGGCTCCTGGTAGCTCCATGCGGTGGCGGCGTTGACCCGGCGGGGAATCTGCCACAGCGCCGCCAGGAGGATGGCCATCGCCACGGCCACGGTCCAGACCGCAGCCCCGGACAGGGTGTTGGCCCGGACATACGATCCGTCCGCGGCCACATCGGTGACCGGCCCGGTGACCACGGCAGAGGACTTCAGCCGGTCCAGCGCAGCTTTGGCGATGGCGGGATTTCCGGTGAGCAGCCAAACGATGCTGGCCACGCCGGTATCCCGGGTGCTGGTGCGCTCGTCCCACACCACCGCCGCCGTCCTGGCGAAAGCCGGCGAGGTGGCGGTACCCACCACCTGGTCCCACCAGGCCGTCTTTATATCCGCCTCCGGCGGTCCGCCCGCGGCAGGGCTGTAGAACGCCGACGTCTGGAGCAGTAGCGGCTTCCTGCGGACCTCCGCGTAGGCACTGTAGAAGTTCTCGCTGCCCGCGCCGGTCAGCATCTCCTGGAGTTCACCGGCACGCGGCACGGTGTTAACGGCAGCGGCGCCGGCAGTGTCGTCATGGTAGGCAGTCAGGCCCACCCAGTCCACGGCGTCGTCCCCCGGATAGTAGGGGGCGTAGGCGGCGTCGGAGCCGTTCCAGGCGCCGTCGCCGTTGGTGTCCAGGAGGGCGAAGCCGTCACTTCCAGGCTGCGGGGCATTCCTGCTCCGGTCAAAGGGGTAGTCCTTGCCCAGGTACGGCGCCCAGACCATGGCGGCCCGGCCGCCGTCGTCCTTTTTGACCGCTGCCGCGACCGCCTTGAAGGCCTCCCGGTAGGCGGCCGGCTGCTGCCCCCAGGCCACCCAGCTCGAGTTCATGTCCGGCGCAAACCGGATCAACAGCCGGCCCTTGAACCCGGAGGCCAGGTCGCGGACCTTGCCGGCGAAGGCTTCCGCTTCGGAGGCGCCGATCTGGTCCAGCGGCACCGTGGGCTTCACGGTGAGCATGGCGTGGGCGCCCTTGGCCGAGGCCTGCTGCAGGAACCCCTCGATGTTGTTCCGGTCCGAGTCGCGGAACGGCAGGCCGATGTCGTGGCCAAACACGGCCGGGCTCGCACCCAGCCGGTCGGAGAATCCGGCGGCGGTATCCTCGCCCCATTCAAGGACGGCACCCAGCCACGGCTTGCCTTGGTCCGGTTCCGCGGAGGCCGCCTGCGCAGCACCGGCGGGCGCCAGCAGCGCCAGGAGCACGACGACGGCGGCGGCCAGGAACGCCCCGGGGGAACGGTGACGGGCACGACGACGGCCGGCCTGGTGGTGCGATGTTGCTGCTCGCATGCTGGCAAGACCCCCCGGTACTCCCACTGTGACGGCAGGGCGGCGCCCCCGGTAGAAACTTTATCGGCCCGGCCGCCCTGCCGCGTTCCCGTGACGCGGTGGTCGCGGGCTCTCAATTACAGAACATGACGACGGCGGCCGTGCGGCTTGGCGGCGCAGGTGTTACGTTTTTGGGGAGTAATGAGTACCGGTGTTAAGCCCTGACTGGCCGGTCGGCAACCCTCCTCTCGCGGCGGGGTGCCTCAGGTGAATACTTGGCATATCGACCGATTCGAGCTGCAAGCGTGAAAGAAGGAGATCCGTCGTGTCTGACGCACCCGCCCCTGACGAAAAATTGTCCTACCGCCTGATTACGGGCCCGGACGACCGCTCCTTCTGTGAGCGGATCTCGGCTGCGCTTGCGGACGGTTACGTCCTGCACGGCAGCCCGGCGGCCACTTTCAACGGCAGCAGCGTCATCGTGGCCCAGGCCGTTGTCCTCCCGGCCGCCATCGCGTCGGCTGACGCCGCGGTGGCCACGGCCGTTGACGACCTGGAAGGCGAGTTCGACGGCGAGGGCCACGCATGAGCTACGCGGGAGACCTGACGCCGCAGGAAGCGTGGGCCAAGCTGGAGCAGGGCGCCATCCTGGTGGACGTCCGCACCGAGGGCGAATGGGCCCACATTGGCATTCCGGATACCAAGGCAACGGACAACGATCCGCTCTTCATCCAGTGGACCTTCCCCGGCGGCATCCCCAACCCCGATTTCGTGAAGGACCTCAAGGAGCAGGCGCCTGAGGACCCGGGCGCTGAGCTCGTGTTCCTTTGCCGTTCGGGCCAGCGATCCATCGCCGCGGCCGTGGCGGCCACCCAGGCCGGCTTCACTTCCTACAACGTCCTGGAGGGCTTCGAGGGGGAACCTGACCGCTACGGCGAACGGACCGTCAACGGCTGGAAGAACCGCGGCCTGCCCACCAACCTCGGAAAGAACTAAGTGACTTTCAATCAAGATGCCCCCGGCTGGAGCCCCGACACCCAGGCTGTCCGCGGCGGGCTGGACCGCACCAACTTCCAGGAAACCTCAGAGGCCGTCTTCCTGAATTCCGGGTTCGTCTACGAATCCGCGGCCGCGGCCGAACGCGCCTTCACCGGCGAGGACGAGCGCTTTGTGTACTCGCGCTACGGCAACCCGTCCGTGGCCACCTTCCAGGAACGGCTCAGGCTGCTGGAAGGCACCGAGGCCTGCTTCGCGACGGCGTCGGGCATGTCCGCGGTGTTCACGGCCCTGGGCGCGCTGCTTGCAGCCGGTGACCGCGTGGTGGCCGCCCGCTCACTGTTCGGGTCATGCTTCGTGATCCTGAACGAGATCCTGCCGCGGTGGGGAGTGGAAACGGTCTTCGTCGATGGCCCGGACCTGGACCAGTGGCGCGAGGCCCTGTCCAAGCCCACCACCGCCGTCTTCTTCGAATCCCCGTCCAACCCGATGCAGGAAATCGTGGACATCGCCGCGGTGAGCGAACTGGCCCATGCCGCCGGCGCCACGGTAGTTGCGGACAATGTCTTCGCCACTCCCCTGCTGCAGCGCTGCGGGGACCTGGGCGCGGACGTCATCGTGTACTCCGGCACCAAGCACATCGACGGGCAGGGCCGGGTCCTGGGCGGTGCCATCCTGGGCACCAAGGAGTTCATCGACGGCCCGGTAAAGCAGCTGATGCGCCACACAGGTCCTGCGCTTTCGTCGTTCAACGCCTGGGTCCTGACCAAGGGCCTGGAAACCATGAGCCTGCGCGTCCGGCACTCCTCGGCCACCGCCCTGCGGCTCGCTGAGTGGCTCGAGGAGCAGCCTGCCGTGAGCTGGGTGAAGTACCCGCTGCTGACATCGCACCCGCAGTATGAGCTGGCGGCGAAGCAGATGAGTGCCGGCGGCACGGTCCTCACTCTTGAGCTGGCGCCCTCGGGCGGGCGCTCCGGCAAGGAGGCGGCCTTCGCCCTGTTGGACGGGCTGCGGATCATCGACATCTCCAACAACCTGGGCGATTCGAAGTCCCTGATCACCCACCCCGCCACCACCACGCACCGCGCCATGGGGCCGGAGGGGCGGGCCGCCATTGGCTTGAGCGACGGCGTGGTCCGGCTGTCCGTGGGGCTCGAGGACGCGGACGACCTCATCCGCGACCTGGAACAGGCGCTGAAACAGATCTAAGGCGTCAGGCCTGGCGGACCCGCAGCAGTTCCGGGGTGTCTTCCACGCCGGAAAGATCTAGGGCGCCGCGCATGGTGGCGTCTACGGCGTGCCGGACCACTGCACCGAAGCCCATATCTTCGGGAGGCGGTCCGGCCAGCGCCCTGTCGCGGGCCCGGCGCTGTTCGGCGGCCCCTGTCCCGCGGGCGATGATGTGCTCCACGCCCTGCCGGGCCATGGCCAGTTCGCCCTGTTCCTGGAGGACAGGCGCCAGGTAATCCACCAGGGAACGGGCTACGTCCGCGGCGGGGGCCGGGCGGAAGTTCCCAAAGTCCAGGAGCTCGCCGCCGAGTCCCGAACTGCTGGCCTGCCAGGAGGCCATCCGCAGCAGGACAGTGGGCACGGGCGCCGGGTCCACCCCCTCGCGCCATTCCCTGCCGGCTGATTCCACCAGGGCGCGGACCAGCACGGCGATCAAGGCTGCATCCTCGGCGCGGAGGCAGACATCCGCCACCCGCACCTCAACCGTCGGGTGGTTCCGGGAGAGCCGCGCGTCGAAATACAGCATCCCTTCATCGAGCATCACGCCGGTGTCCAGCAGCCGGGTGACCACCCTCCGGTAGGCGGGGTACGTCCCGTAGATCGCGGCCGGGCCGGACGTCGGCCACCGGTTCCAGGCCTGGGTACGGTAGCTTTCGAACCCGGTGGGGACGCCGTTCCAGTACGGCGAGTTGGCGCTCAACGCCGTCAGCACCGCCAGCTTGTCGCGGATCCGGTCCAGGACCGCCACGCCCTCTTCCGGCGATTCGATGTAGGTGTGCACGTGGAAACCGCAGGTCAGCTGTTCCTGCGCCGTGAGGCCAAAGCGCTCCAGCATCCTGGCGTAGCGAGGGTCCGGCGTGGTGTGGCTGGCGGATGCCAGCGGAGACGTGGCCAGCGCAGCCACCCTGGCTCCGTTTTTGGCCGCCGCCTGATTGGCCATGGCGCGGCCGGCCCTGATCTGCTCGAGCAGGGCCCCGGACTCCAGGCAGGGCTTTGTCTGCGTCTCGATCTGCTCAAGCTTCAGCTCGGCACTGAGGCCCATCTCGTCGTCGTGATCCGCCTGCTTCCCGGAGTGGTGGAGGTCCGGGTCCACCGGGAGATCGTCCGCAGCGACACGGTGTCCGGCGAGGAGGGCGTCCGCCAGGGCAAGCGGCTCCCCGGACTCCGGATCAACAATCAGGAGTTCTTCCTCGACGCCGAAAGTACGCATACGAACATTCTGCGTCAGGGCCAGGAAATTCCGGGCGCAGCTGCTGATCATGACGAAGCATGAACGCCTAGTCCTGGAAGTACTCCACCTTGGCGCCGATGGTGTTGAGGCGTTCCGCCAGGTCCTCGTAGCCGCGTTCGATCACGTAGATGTTGCGCAGCTCGGAGACGCCCCGTGCGGCGAGCATGGCCAGCAGCAGGCATGCAGCGGGGCGGAGCGCCGGCGGGCAGCCCACCTCCGCGGCACGCCACTTGGTGGGTCCGTTGACGTAGATCCGGTGCGGGTCCAGCAGCTGCACCTGCGCACCTAGCCGGTTCAGCTCCGTCAGGTAGATGGCACGGTTTTCGTACACCCAGTCGTGGATCATGGTCTGCCCGTGGGCGTTCGCGGCGATCACGGCAAAGAAAGGCAGGTTGTCGATGTTCAGCCCGGGGAACGGCATGGGGTGGATCTTGTCCTCGGGCGCGCGCAGCTCCGACGGCTTGGTGGTCACGTCCACCAGCCGGGTGCGCCCGTTGCGGGCCATGTATTCGCCGGAGATTTCGAGCTTCTGCCCCATCTGGCCCAGGGTGGCCAACTCGATTTCCATGAATTCGATGGGTACCCGGCGGACCGTGACCTCGGAATTGGTGACGATGCCGGCCGTAATCAGGCTCATGGCCTCAATCGGGTCCTCGGACGGGAAATACTCGATCTCGGCGTCGATCACGGGCCGGCCGGTGATCCGGAGCGTGGTGGTTCCCACGCCCTCGATAGCCACCCCGAGCATCTGCAGGTAGAAGCAGAGGTCCTGCACCATGTAGTTGGGGCTGGCGTTGCGGATCACGGTTGTTCCCGGCCGGTGGGCCGCCGCCATGATCGCATTCTCGGTAACGGTGTCCCCCCGTTCGGTGAGGACGAAGGAACGGTCCCTGGTGTCCGCGGGAGGCGCCTGGACCGTGTAGAAACCGGCGGTGGCTTCCACCGAGAGCCCGAATTCGCGCAGTGCCTGCATGTGGGGTTCCACCGTGCGGGTGCCGAGGTCGCAGCCGCCGGCGTAGGGCAGCCGGTACTCCCGTGACTCGTCCAGGAGGGGGCCCAGCAGCATGATGACGCTGCGGGTTCGCCGGGCCGCGTCAACGTCCATCCCTTCCAGGTCCAGGACGGCCGGGCGGCGCAGGCGCAGATCCGTGTCGTTGAGCCAGGTGCATTCCACGCCGATGCTGGTCAGCACTTCAACGATGCGGTTGACTTCTTCGATCCGCGCGAGGCGGCGGAGCACGGTGGTGCCCCGGTTGATCAGGCTGGCGCACAGCAGCGCCACGCCGGCGTTCTTGCTGCTGTTGACGTCCACCGCGCCGGAGAGGGTGCGGCCGCCCTCCACCCGCAGGTGCGTCATCCTGGGCTTGCCCACGTTGACGATGCTCCGGTCGAAGATGGTCTCCAGCCGCTGGATCATCTTGAGGCTGAGGTTCTGCTTGCCTTGTTCCATCCGGGCGACGGCGCTTTGGCTGGTTCCGAGTTCGGAAGCCAACTGGCCTTGGGTCCAGCCCTTCTCGGTCCGGGCGTTCCTCAACATGGCGGCGACGTGGCCGGCGGTCTCCTGAGTCATGACGCGAATATATCATAAATGAGATAGAAGGTCGCGGTATGGCCATCCGAGGGAGTATCCGGGGTGACCTACCCGCTACATGCGATAGTACCGGCAGGTAACCCTGCTAGCTGCCCAGCCACACCATGTTCCAACGGCCCGCGGCAAGCGCCGCACCGAGGGCGCACCCGGCGATCAGGACGCCGCCGCCTACCACCCACAGGTCCAGCACACTGAACGTCGATTCGCGGGCCCAGGTTCGCTGCCCGCCGCCGAAACCCCGCGCTTCCATGGTCACGGCAAGCCTCGACGCGCGGCGGATCGCCTGCACCAGGAGCCCGAAACTTTGGCCCAGGGTCGCCTTCACCCGCTGGACCACGTTGCCGCGCGACCCCACGCCGCGGGCACGCCGGGCCATCCCGATGGTCTGCCATTCCTCGGCCATGAGCCCCACCAGGCGCATCGCCGCCAGGGTTCCCAGGACGAACCGGTGCGGCAGGCGCGCCTTCTGTGCCAGCGCATCGGCAAGGTCCGTCGGATCGGTGCAGCTCATCAGGAGCACCGCCGGAAGGGCGATCGCGAAGCCCCGCAGCAGGAAGCCGATGCCCAGCTGGAGGGAGCCTTCGCTCATGGTCCAGATGCCGGCGTCGAGCAGGATCCTCCCGCTGTCCGGAGCCAGGATGGACGTGCTCCAGCCGCCGATGGCGGCGGCGAGGATCAGCGGCCAGCCCCGCTGCCAGAGCAGGGACACGGTGAGGCCGGCCAGGGGAAACAGGATCAGTTCGAAGACCAGCGCCACGGACGCGGAAACCCAGTCGATGGACAGCGCCAGGACCGCGGTGATCAGCACGACGGCGGCAAATTTGCTGAGCGGGTTGGCCCGGGCAAGAAGGGCGCGGTTGCCGTCCAGGGTCAGCTGCTGCCTCATGGCGCCACCGGTTCCGTGGCGGCCATCCGCAGCTCGGCCCCGCCCAAAGCCCGGGTGAATTCGGCGTCGTGGGTCACGGACACCACGGCCGTGCCGGCGTCCAGGAGTTCGGAGAGGAACGAGGCCAGCTCCGCCCAGGTGTTGGCGTCCTGCCCGAACGTCGGCTCGTCCAGGACCAGCACCTGCGGGCTGGCGGCCAGGACCGTGGCCACCGACAGCCGACGCTTCTCACCGCCGGACAATGTGTAGGGATTGGCGTCCACCAGCTGGGTGAGCCGCAGCCGCTCCAGCAGCTCCTCCACCCGGTCCTCGCCGTGGCCCAGGTGCCGCGGCCCGAACAGCAGCTCGTCCAACACCTTGCCCGTCACGAACTGGTGCTCCGGTTCCTGGAACACGGTGCCCACCCGTGAGATCAACTGCTCTGCCTTCCACGCGTAGGGGTCGATCCCGGCACCGCGGCTCAGGTCCACCGCGGCCGACACCTTTCCGGACACCGGTTCAAGGAGCCCGGCAAGGGTCAGTGCGAACGTTGATTTTCCGGCGCCGTTCGGGCCGGTGACGGCCAGCGCCTGGCCGGCCCGGACCTGCGCGGCAACACCCTCCTGGACAGGAACCGGCGGAATCTTCCGGAAGCCTTTGCGGCGGGGACGCTCGCGGGAGACCGCCAGGTCTTCGGCTGCAAGCAGGAGGTTGCCGGTTACGGCGGCCGGGATGCCGGACCGGCGGCGGGTGGCCGGCACATACCCCGGCACCCAGACTCCGGCCGCCGTCAGCATGGCCCGGGCCTCGCTGAGCACCCGGTCCGGAGGTCCGTCCAGGAGCACGGCGGGATCCGAGGCGGAGCCCGGCTGCAGGACCACGATCCGGTCCACCAGGTCCTTCCAGACGGAAACCCGGTGCTCCACCACCACCAAAGTGGCCCCGGTCTTGTCCAGGCAGCGTGCCACGGCGTCCCGGACCTCCAGCACTCCGTCCGGGTCGAGGTTGGCGGTGGGCTCGTCCAGCAGGATCAGCCCGGGACGCATCGCAAGGATGCCCGCCAGCGCCAGGCGCTGTTTCTGACCGCCGGAGAGGGCCGACGTCGGGTGGTCCAGCGGGAGGTGGGACAGTCCGACGTCGGCAAGCGCCTCGTGCACGCGCGCCCAGATGGCGTCGCGGGGCACGGCAAGGTTCTCGGCGCCGAAGGCGACGTCGTCCCCCACCCGGGAGAGGACCACCTGCGTCTCCGGGTCCTGCTGCATCAGGCCGGAGCGGCCGCGACGCTCGCGGGGAGGGGCGCCGTCAACCAGCAACGAACCGGACTCGTCCGCATCGCCGGCCTCGCCGTCGTCGTTGATGTCGCCCAGGACCCCGGCGAGGGCATGCAGGAGCGTCGACTTCCCGGCACCCGAGGGACCGAGCAGGAGTACCCGCTCGCCGGGGCGGATATCCAGGTCGAGGGCGTGGACGGCAGGTTTGGCCCTACCGGCATGCCGCCAGCCCCAGCCGCGGGCCGTGACGGCGGCAGGGCGCACGCCTCCTGCGGCGTCCTGGGAAGGTGCCATCAGGAGAAAACTGGCTCCGTTGCAGCCTTGCGGGACGCGAAGGAACTCAGCACCCCGGTGCGGGCCAGGCCGCGGGTGGCGAGCCAGGACAACGCGCCCGCCAGCACGGCGCCGGACACCGTGGTCAGGACGATGTAGGCGAGCTTGTCCGCCCCGGAGTAGGCAATGTTCCAGCCCCACGGTGCGAATGAGTCATTCAGGCCGCAGAAGAAGCCCGCGGCCGCCCCCGCCACGAGGGAGACGGGCAGGTTGAACTTGCGGTAGACGAAGACCGCGAAGATGATTTCCGCGCCCAACCCCTGGATGAAACCGGAGAAAAGGACGGAGGCGCCGTATTGGGAACCCATCAGGAGCTCGCCCGTTGCGGCCACAGTTTCGCAGAACAGGGCGGCTCCGGGTTTGCGGATGATGAGCATTCCCAGCACGCCGGGAATCATCCAGCCGCCGGCCAGGATCCCGGTCAAGGGCGGGTAGGCGGCGTTCATGGGGGCCGACAGGGCGGCGGCGCCCTGGTCCCAGGCCCAGAAAATGACCCCGCCGGCGATGGCCACCAAGGCCGCCACCACGATGTCGACGACGCGCCAGGACTTACTGGTGGTCTTCTTGATTGCAGCAGTACTCATGTGATCCTCCTGGGTAACAGGAGGGGAAAGTGGCTCCGGCTGGCGGACCGTTGCCGGTCCGGCCGGACACTTTGAGAACTCGACTCCCTTGCGCCGGTACTAACCGGATCAGGTTCGAGGGTCTGCGGCTGTCCCGCACTCTCAGCGCCCACCTGCGGTTCCCGGCATGGCCAGGTTGTCCGACGGCGGCGCTCCCCTGTCGTTTTTGAATGTTGATGTTCGCGTGTAGATACTGCCCGGTTTGGGCGTGGTCAAGTTTACACCTGGCGGGGGCTGGGCGGCGGCCATGCCGGCTGTTGAACCGGATGTGACCGCGGACCGCCGTCAGCGGGCCCGAGAGGATGCCGGCCATGCCCTTGCCCGGACCGGTCCGGGTGTACGGCTAGGCTGGAGGCAGTCCGTTTTCCGCCCGCAAGGAGTACTAGGAATGAACCTCTTCATCAAGCTGCTCGGTACCGCGGTGAGCCTGGGCGCAGGCCTGGTCGGCACCAAGCTCGTCAACACCATCTGGGAGAAGACCACCGGGCAGAAGCCGCCCAGCGGCAAGGGCGAGGACGTGCCCACCAGCCTGCGGTCGGCCTTGACTTTCGCACTGATCTCCGCGTCCGTCAGCGCCATCATCCAGGTCCTGGCCAACCGGGGCACCCAGCGCGCCATCACCCGCTTCGCCAAGACGCAGGACATCGTCTAGCTACTGGCGGTTTTCGCCGTCGTCGCGGTTGTCCGTCAGGGCAGCCTCGGCGGCGGCTTTTTGCACTACGGCCTCAAGCTCATCGGCGGCGAGCAGCTCCCGGTGCAGGTGCTTGGTGCGATAGCCGGCCCGGCCCACCATGTGCGCGGACACCGGCACCGTGAGCAGCTGGAAGATCCAGGCCACCACCAGGACCGGCCAAACCCACCAGTTGCGCATCTGCAGCCCAATGGCTGCCAGCAGCAGGAACAGGCCCAGGACCTGCGGCTTGGTGGCGGCGTGCATGCGGCTCATCAGGTCCGGGAAGCGGAGCAGCCCGATGGCGGCGCCCAGGGACAGGAGCGCACCCGCCACCATGAACACCGCGGAGGCAAGGTCGATCCACGCGTCCGCGCCGGAAAAGTCAGGATTCATGGGGGTTCACCCTCCGGTCGGCGACGAACCGGGCCACCGTGACCGACCCGATGAACCCAATGATGGAGATGGCCACCACCAGCATCAGGTTGTTCAGGTGCCGGTTCACGGCCATGTCCACGCACAGGGCCCCGCCCAGGATGGCGAGCAGGACATCGGCCGCAAGCACCCGGTCCAGCAGCGAAGGGCCGCGGGCAATCCTGATGATGGCCCCGCCCGCGGCGAGGGAGAAGATGACGGCCGTGACCGCCAGGACAACAGGCATCATGCGGACGCCTCCATTCGGACGGCTTCGAGTTCTTCGGCGGACCCCATGATGCGGATCAGGCCCGCTTCGATGGACCGGACCTCGTTCCGCAGGCCCTCGATGTCCTGCTTGGAGGTGATGTTGAGTGCATGCAGGTACAGGGTGGAGGCCGGGCGGTCCACCTCCACCACCAGGGAGCCGGGAATCAGGGAGATCACGTGCCCGGTGGCGGTGACGATCAGGTCCTGGTGGCTCCGGAGCTTCACCGCGACGACGGCGTTGGTCACCTTGGGTCCGCGGACGGTGGCCAGGTACAGGACCTGGCCGCTGGCAACCACCACTTTCGCCAGGAAGGCAAAGGCGAAGGGCACGGCGTACAGGATGTTGAACCGGCCGCTGAGTTCCACCGGCGGAAGGTAGAACAGCCTGGCAACGCCTACCGCCAGCAGGGCACCGAAGAGCAGGTTCCCGGGGCTGAAGTCCTGCCACAGGGCGCCCCACACGATCACCAGCCACACCAGGAGGGGAAGCTCCTGCCGCAGCGAAATCCGTTTGCGGCTCATCGTCCTCCTCCCGTCACGGTGGCCGGAACGGCGGTATTGCTGCCGAGGACCGACTGGATGTAGGGGGCCCGGTCCAGCATGTCCCGCGCAGCCTGGTCGGAGAGCCCGAACAGCGGCCCGGCGAACACGGTGAGCGCGACGCCGAGCACCACCAGGCCAAGGGTTGATCCCACCATGGTGCGCGGCAGGAGCGTGACCGTGTTGAGTTTGGCGCCCGGACCGGCGGCGCGCCCCGAGGGGCCGGCCAGCAGCACGGGGTCCGGATGTTCGGCGTCCTCCGGCTTCCGCCAGAACGCCCGGTTCCATACGCGGGCGATGGCCAGCAGCGTCAGCAGGCTGGTCAGCACCCCGCCGATCACCAGTGCGTAGGCCAGCGGGGTCCCCAGCTCAATGCCGGCCTGCAGCAGGCCCACCTTGCCGAGGAACCCGGAGAACGGGGGGATGCCGGCCAGGTTCATGCCGGGGATGAAGAACAGCATTGCCAGCAGGGGCGAGAGCTTGGCCAGGCCGCCCAGCCGGTCAACGGAGGAGCTGCCGCCGCGGCGTTCGATCAGGCCGGTCACCAGGAACAGGCTGGTCTGGATGGTGATGTGGTGGGCCACGTAGAAGACCGCAGCCGCCAGCCCGGCCACGGAGGACATGGCCAGCCCGAACACCATGTACCCGATGTGGCTGACCAGGGTGAACGAGAGCAGACGTTTGATGTCGCTTTGCGCCAGCGCACCAAGGATGCCCACCACCATGGTCAGCAGCGCCACCACCATCAGTGGCGTGTTCAGGGTGTCGCCGGGGAACAACAGCGTCTCGGTCCTGACCATGGCGTACACGCCCACCTTGGTCAACAGGCCGGCGAACACGGCGGTGACGGGTGCCGGCGCCGTGGGGTAGGAGTCGGGGAGCCAGAAGGACAGCGGGAAGACGGCGGCCTTGATGCCGAACGCCACCAGCAGCATGACGTGCAGCAGGGTCCTGGTGCCTTGGTCCAGGTCGCCCAGCTTGAGGGCGAGGTCAGCCATGTTCACTGTCCCGGTTGCGCCGTACACCATGGCGATGGCGATCAGGAACAGCACGGAGGACACCACCGACACCACCACGTAGGTGACGCCGGCGCGGATCCGGGGCCCGGTGCCGCCCAGGGTCATCAGCACGTAGCTTGCGGTCAGCAGGATCTCGAAGCCTACGTAGAGGTTGAAGAGGTCGCCGGAGAGGAACGCGTTGGACACCCCTGCCACCAGGATCAGGTAGGTGGGGTGGAAGATCGAGACCGGTGCGTCTTCGTCGCCGTCGGCCATGCCTTGCCCGGTGGCGTACACCAGCACGGCGAGGCTCACTGCCGAGGAGACCACCAGCATCAGCGAGGAGAACTGGTCCACCACCATCACGATGCCCCAGGGCGGCAGCCAGCCGCCGATGGTCACCGCGGCGGTCCCGCTGTTCCACGCGGACGCCAACAGGAGGCATTCGAGGGCCAGGGTGAGTGACAACAGTCCGATGCTGACCGCCCGCTGGGCCCGGGAGTGCCGGATCAGGAGGAAGGTCAGTGCGGCGCCCAGGATGGGAAGGACGACGGCGAGCGGGGCCAGGCTGGCGATGTTCACTTTTTGCCGCCTTCCGGGCCGGATTCGATGGTGAGCGAGCCGGGCTGTTCTTCCGCGGCTGCCTGTTCGGCCGGCATTTCCCGGCCTCCCGCCGTGACGGTGGCGAGCGGAAACTCGGATGTTTCGGCCGGGATTTCGGCGTCGTCCTCCGCGTCGAAGCTCGGTGTTTCCGCCACCCGGAGGTCCTCCACGTCGTCCTGGATATCGTCCTGGCGGGCCAGGACCCACGTGCGGTAGATGATGCCCAGCATGAACGCCGTGACGGCGAAGGAGATCACGATCGAGGTCAGGATCAAGGCTTGCGGCAGGGGGTCGTTGTAGTCACCGGCGGGGGTGTCCTTGGTGAAGAACGGAGCCAGGCCGGCGTATCCCCCGGTGGAGAGGATCAGCAGGTTGGTGGCGTTGGCCAGCAGCATCAGCCCAAGCAGGACGCGGGTGAGGCTGCGTTCGAGGATCAGGTAGATGCCGCAGGCATAGAGGGCGCCCATGACGATCAGCAGGGTCAGGTTGACGCTCATGCGTTGCCCTTTGCGGTGGTCTCGGCAGGAATACGGTCCGGTTCCTGGTCCTGCTGTGCCGGTTCAGGCCCGGCCGCAGCGGACCGTTCTTCCATGTGTTCATCGATCTCGGCACCCAGGCTGCGCAGCACGTCGAGCACCAGGCCCACCACCACCACGTACACGCCGATATCGAAGATGGTGGAGGTGACGAACTTGATGTCGCCGAAGACGGGCAGCCACACCTCGATGATGGCGGACTGGAACACCTGGCCGCCCAACAGCAGGGGCGTCACGCCGGAGGCAGCGGCCAGGGCCAGGCCGGTGCCCAGCAACGCACCGGCGCTCAGCGGTGCGGCTTCCCTCAGTTCGAACCGCCCGCCGGCCAGGTAGCGGATGGTCAGGGCCAGGCCGGCGGTCAGGCCGCCGGCGAAACCGCCGCCGGGCAGGTTGTGGCCGGCCAGCAGCAGGTAGAGCGAGAAGATGATCATCGAGTGGAACATCAGGCGGGTGACCACCTCGAAGATGATGGAGCGGCGTTCCGGGGCGAGGGTCCTGCCCGCCACGATCCAGGCGTCCCGTGCCGAGGCGGCGAACTTCCGGCTGATGGCCAGCGCCGCACCGTCGCGGGACCCGGGGTCCACGCCGTGGTACCGCCCCACGGTGCCCTCGGCAACGGAGGCGGACCGTTGCAGGCGGTCTCCGCGGCCGCGGACGAAGATCAGGCTGGCCACGCCGGTGGCGGCCAGGGCCAGGACGCTGATCTCGCCGAAGGTGTCCCACGCCCGGATGTCCACGAGCGTCACGTTCACCACGTTCAGGCCGCCGCCGCCCTCGTAGGCGAGCTGCGGGAACTGCAGGGACACCGGGATGGCGGTCCTGGCTCCCATGGCGAAGATCGCGGCGAACACCATGGTCACGCCGAAGCCCAACCCGATGATGACGCGCAGCACCCGGTACTTTCCGCCGGTGCGGTCACGAAGCTCAGGAGGAAGGCTGCGCATGGCCAGGACGAACGCCACCAGGATGATGGTTTCCACCAGCATCTGGGTCAGGGCAAGGTCGGGGGCGCCCTGCAGGGCGAACATGAGGGCGATGCCGTACCCGGTGACGGAGACCATCAGCACCGCCAGGAAGCGCTTGTTGGCCTTGACGGCGGCAAGGGCGCCAATCACGATGCCCGCGCCGGCCACGAGCTGCAGCGGCGAGTGCGGGTCCACGAGGTAGATGTCCTGCGGCAGGGCATTGCCGCTGAGCAGGATGGCGGTGAGCGGCAGGACGAACGCCACGCTGAGGATTACGGCGAGGTAGAAGTAGAGGGAACCGCGCTGGGTCCGGCCCGTGATCCAGACGGCGGCGTCGTCCAGGGCGCCGATGGTGAGCTGGTAGCCCCGGTCGCCGTCCACCCAGCCCGGAACCCGTGCCTGCGCCCTGGCCACGGCGTTGCGGCCGACGTACATCGCCAGGCCCAGCACGAACGTGACGGCCGTCAGCCCCAGTGCGGGGGTGAAACCGTGCCACAGCGCCAGGTGGCCGGCCTGCTCAGCCGGCGTTCCGGCGTCGGGCGCCGTGGAGGCGAACAGCGCCGCGTAAGGCTGGATCCAGGCGTCAACCGGTACCGGCCAGAGCCCGTAGGCGATGGTCAGGAGGCTCAGGACCGCGGGCGCGGCAAGGAAGGAGGGCCGGATGGCTTTGAACGGGGTGGGCTCCACGCCGGGCTTCGCCGCGAAGGCACCCCACATGAACCTGGCGCTGTAGGCGAAGGTCAGGATGGATCCCACCACCAGGCCGGCCAGCACCACCATGCCCCACGGACCGGCATGCGGGCCGGTGGCGTGGTGCACGAACGCTTCGAGTACCGATTCCTTGGCCACAAACCCGGCCAGCAGCGGCACCCCGGCCATGGAGGCCGCACCGATGCCCGCCACGACGCCCAGGGCCCGCGAGGACCGGAAGACGCCGGAGAGTTTCCGCACATCACGGGTCCCGGACTGGTGGTCGATGATGCCCACCACCAGGAACAGCGTGGCCTTGAACAGGCCGTGGGCCAACAGCATTGCAAGCCCGGCCAGGGCGGCGTCCGGTGTCCCCAGGCCCACCACCATGGTGAGGAAGCCCAGCTGGCTGACGGTGCCGTAGGCAAGGATCAGCTTGATGTCGGACTGCCGGAGCGCCCGGTAGCCTCCCACCAGCATCGTGGCCAGGCCCAGGCCCAGGACCACGGGCTGCCAGTACGCCGTCTCCGCAAAGCCCGGCGCAAGGCGGGCCACCAGGTAGATTCCCGCCTTGACCATCGCCGCCGCGTGCAGGTAGGCACTGACGGGGGTCGGCGCAGCCATGGCACCCGGGAGCCAGAAATGGAACGGGACCAGCGCGGACTTGGTGATGGCACCCACCAGGATGAGCACGACGGCGGCGCCCACCGTGGCGCCTGACGGTCCGGAGACCAGCGCGGCCGCTTGCTCCAGGATGCTGGAGATGCGGTAGGTCCCCGCGGTGTAGCCCAGCATGATCAGGCCCACCAGCATGGCCAGGCCGCCGGCCGTGGTGACCATGAGCGCCTGCAGGGCGGACCGGCGGGCCGCGAGCCGGGTCCTGGCGAACCCGATCAGGAGGTAGGACAGGATGGTGGTGAGTTCCCAGAAGATGAACAACAGCAGCAGGTCATCGGCCAGCACCAGGCCGAACATGGCGCCGGCGAAGGCAAGCAACTGCGCGCCGAACGCACCGAGGTCCTGGTCTTTCCGTTTGAAATACCGCGCGCAATAAAGCAGCACCAGCGCGCCGACACCCAGCACCAGCAGTGACATCACCCAAGCCAGCGCGTCCATCCGGAACGCAAACTCAAGGTGGAGGCCGGGAATCCATTCAAAGACTTCGGATACTGCGCCGGACCCGGAATAGACGGCGTCGTGCTGGAAGGCCAACCAGGCGAAGGAAACAGCCGGGACGGCCGCCAACGCGTAGAACGCATTCCGGCCCCAGGCCCTGAAGAGGAAAGGCGCCAGGACAGCCACCGAAAAGTGCACGGCAAGGACTGTTATCACTGGTATCTCCGCAACGTCAGGGATTCGATTGTCAAAAGTTGGAGCAGGCGGCAAGAAAGTTAGATCCGGGAGGCTCCAGTTTACCAAGGCCCCGGCACCACCTTTTCTTGTGCGGGGTGGGCCGGGCGGCGAATTCCCCCACGTCGCAGGGCTGTGCTCCGCCGGGTGTTCGCCACGGGCGGATACGATTCAACGTATGAACAGCGCCAGCGCTCAGGGGGCAATGCGGCCTGCCTCGGAACTTGAGTCCGGAACCCGGACTTCCACCAAGCGCCGCATCCTGGCGTGGGCCTCCTGGGACTGGGGTTCGGCGGCCTTCAACGCGGTCATGACCACGTTCGTCTTCACCGTCTACCTGACGTCCAACGCCTTCGGCGGGGAGGACAGTGCTTCCGCGGTCCTGGGCTCCGCCCTGGCTGTCGCCGGACTGGCCATCGCGCTCCTGGCTCCGGTCACCGGCCAGCGCTCGGACGCGGGCGGCCGCCGCAAGCTGTGGCTGGGAGTGAACTCGGCCGCCGTCGCCATCCTTACCGCCCTGTGCTTCTTCGTGTTTCCGCACCCGGAATTCCTGCTTCCCGGCGCCTGCCTGATTGCGCTGGGCAATGTGTTCTTCGAGTTCGCCGGCGTGAACTACAACGCCATGCTGGCCCAGGTTTCCACGCCGCAGAACATCGGGAGGGTCAGCGGGTTCGGCTGGGGCGCGGGCTACGTCGGCGGAATCGTGGCCCTCCTGATCGTCCTGCAACTATTCGTCCAACCGGCTTTCGACTGGGTCGGGGCGTCCACCACGGACAGCCTGAACATCCGGCTGGTAGCTGTCTTCTCCGCGCTCTGGTTCTTCGTCTTCGCCCTCCCGGTGTTGTTCGCCGTTCCCGAACTGCCCCGCGGCGCCAATACCGCCCGCCTGGGCTTCCTGGCCAGCTACGGGCTGCTGTTCCGGCGCATCAAGGCCATCTACGCCACCAGTCCGCACACCATCTACTTCCTGCTCGCCAGTGCCGTCTTCCGGGATGGGCTGGCCGCCGTCTTCACCTTTGGCGGCATCATCGCGGCCGGGACCTTCGGCTTCGCTCTGTCGCAGGTCATCTTCTTCGCCATCTTCGGGAACGTGGTGGCGGCCATCGGTGCCGTGATCGGCGGCTTCCTGGATGACAAAGTGGGCCCCAAGGCCGTCATTACGGGTTCCTTGGTGGGGCTCCTGGCCGCCGGGACCGCCATCCTGGTGCTGGGCAACGGAAACTATTCCTTCTTCGGCATGGATTGGGCCGGGAGCACCACGTTCTGGGTGTTCGGACTGTTCCTCTGCCTGTTCGTCGGCCCGGCCCAGTCCTCATCCCGCGCCTACCTGGCCCGCCTGGCGCCACACGGGGAATCGGGAGAGCTCTTCGGGCTGTACGCCACCACCGGACGCGCCGTCAGCTTCCTGGCCCCCGCACTCTTCACCCTGTGCATCACCGTGGCCACCCCGCTGGTGCCAGCCGGGCAGGCCCAGCGCTGGGGCATCCTGGGCATCATGGTGGTGCTCCTGGCCGGGCTTCTGGTCCTGCTGCCGGTGAAGTCACCGGACAAGGCCCCCATCGCCGTGGTCCCCACTGCCTGACCCTCCCTCAGGCACCCGGCCAGGGCCCGGGCCCGGTGTTGCCAGGCAGACTAGGCTGGAACCATGAACGTGGACGAAACCAACCTGCCCGGCCTGGGCCGCCGGAGGGATTTCATGACCGCCTCGGGGCGCCGCATTGGCGTCGTGGAGCTGCGGGAAGGCCAGACCGAACTCATCGTCTCCACCTGGGACGATCCTGATACCTGCCAGGCGTCGATTCCGCTCACCAGCGACGAAGCCGCCACGTTGGGCAACCTCCTGGGCGGCACCCACCTGGCCATGAAGCTCGCCGAGGAACACAAGGACGTCCCGGGCATCGTTACCCGCCAGTTCTCCATCGCCGCTGACTCCCCGTTCCAGAACCAGCCCATGGGCAAGGCCTGCATCCGTACCAGGTGCGGCGTCTCCATTGTGGCCATCATGCGCGAAGGAGAGGTGCTGCCCTCGCCCGGGCCCGACGTCGTCCTCCACCCTGGCGACCTGCTGGTGGCGGTGGGCACCCAGGAAGGCCTGGACTCGGCGGCCAATATCCTGCGCCACGGCTAAGCCGAAATGGACCCGTTGGCCCAGACCCTCATTGAGCTGGGGGCCGTTGTGTTCTGCCTCGGCCTGCTGGCCAGGCTGGCCGGCCGGATTGGAATGTCCCCCATCCCGTTCTACCTGCTGGGCGGACTCGCGTTCGGGGCAGGCGGCATCGTCAAGCTGGAGGGAATGCACGAGTTTGCGCACCTTTCCGGCGAAATTGGCGTCATCCTCCTCCTGCTTATGCTCGGATTGGAATATACGGCTGCCGAGCTTTTCACCGGGCTGCGCCGTTCGTGGCAGGCCGGCGTCCTGGACCTGGTCCTGAACTTCATCCCCGGCGCAGGCCTGGCGCTGGTCCTGGGCTGGGGCGGCGTCGGTGCCATGGTCATGGGCGGGGTCACGTATATTTCGTCGTCCGGCATTGCTGCCAAGGTCATTACGGACCTGGGCCGGCTGGGAAACCGTGAAACACCGGTAGTGCTGTCCATCCTGGTCTTCGAGGACCTCGCGATGGCCGTGTACCTGCCCATCCTCACTGCCACGCTCGCAGGTGTGAGTTTCCTGGGCGGCCTCACCACGGTGGGAATCGCCCTGGCGGTGGTGAGCCTGGTCCTGATGGTGGCGCTGCGGCACGGGCACCACGTCTCCAAAGCCGTCCACAGCGAGAACTCCGAGGTCTTCCTGCTCAACGTCCTGGGTGCCGCGTTGCTGGTGGCCGGCGCGGCGTCGGCCATGCAGGTGTCCGCTGCGGTGGGCGCCTTCATGCTGGGCATCGCCATCTCCGGCGCCACGGCACACAGCGCCACCCGCATCCTCGAGCCGCTGCGCGACCTTTTCGCCGCTATCTTCTTCGTGGCGTTCGGGCTGAACACGGATCCCACGTCCATCCCCCCGGTTTTGGGCTGGGCCCTGGTGTTGGCGGCGGTCACGGCGGGCACCAAGATGCTGACCGGTATCTGGGCGGCGAAACGCGCCGGAATCGCCCGGCCGGGCCGCTTCCGCGCCGGCGCCGCGCTCATCGCACGCGGCGAATTCTCCATCGTGATCGCGGGGCTGGCGGTCGCGTCCGGGGCGGTTCCGCACCAGCTGGCGGCGCTGGCCACGGCCTATGTGCTGCTCATGGCGGTGCTGGGCCCGTTGGCGGCGCGCTACGTGGAACCCCTCGCAAAGGCTGCCATCCGGCGGCCCGTGATCGCGCCGCGGGTTTAGGGCTGCCGCGCCGCCGGATCCAGCGCTGCCGGAGCTAGATGCTGGTGCGGTGGAAGTTCAGGTGGCTGCGGCTGGCCGTGGGACCGCGCTGGCCCTGGTACCGGTTGCCGTACTCCCCCTGGCCGTAGGGGAACTCCGCGGCGGAGCTGAGCCGGAAAAAGCAGAGCTGGCCGATCTTCATGCCGGGCCAGAGCTTAATCGGCAGGGTGGCCATGTTGGACAGCTCCAGCGTGACGTGCCCGGAGAAACCAGGATCGATGAAGCCTGCAGTGGAGTGTGTCAGGAGGCCAAGCCGGCCCAAGGATGACTTGCCTTCCAGGCGGGCGGCGATGTCATCGGGCAGGGTGACGGTTTCGTACGTGGACCCCAGGACGAACTCCCCAGGGTGGAGGATGAACGCTTCGTCCTGCTCCACTTCCACCAGCCGCGTCAGTTCGGGCTGCTCCAGCGCTGGGTCGATGTGCGCGTACTTGTGGTTGTCGAACAACCTGAAGAATTTGTCGATCCGCACATCCACGGACGATGGCTGGACCATCGCGGGGTCGTAAGGTTCCAGCACGATCCGCTGGGAATCAATTTCGGCACGAATGTCGCGGTCAGAGATCAGCACGGCTCCCAAATTACCGTATCGGTTATCCACACCCGCACTTTCCCGTTGTTGCTGTGGCCCCGTGGGGCTAATGTTGCGAATGAAAGCCGCCGGAATGGTCTCCCGGGTAGGCATGACAGAGCTGGGGATGTTGTGAATAAATTGGTGGCACCGTCTTTTATTGGCGTGCTCTGCGCGTTGGCGCTGGTCTCATCGTCCGCCACTGCTCCTCCTGCGCCGCCGTTTGGCCAGGCTTCGGGCACGGCGAGCATCACCCTCGCGGCTCCCTTGGTGCGCGACGCCGGCCGGTCCGCTGCGGCGAACACAGGCGTCGGAAACCTCACGCCGGCCGTGGACCCGGACATCCGGGCCGCTTCACCGCTGCCCGCCTCCACCCCGCCCGCCGCTGCGTCCGCGCCCGCAACGTCATCAACGGCTGCGGCATCCTCCCCGTCCACCACGCCGTCCACCACGCCGTCCACCGGAGCGCTCCCCGCCGCCACCTCCGCAGCGACGACATCCGACGTGCCGTCCATCCCTCCGCTCTGGGCGCCCGACCACGAACTCGCCGCCCCGGCCCAGCTGGCCGCACCCGAATCGGCCACCGCGCTGCCCTCCACCGAGGCGCTGGTCCCGGACAGCAACGCCGCCGCCATCCTCACGGTCTTCACCAAGATCAATGAGTACCGGGTGGCCAACGGCCTGAACAAGGTGAAATACCACCCCACCGTGGCCGGCCTGTCCCAGGAATGGTCGGACAACATCGCCACCCGGGAGGTGGTGGAACACCGGGCCTCCTTCTGGACAGACCCCCGCGCGATGAGCCCCAACAACGGGGCCGGTGAGATCATCGCCATCCGCACGGACCGCGACGCCGCCCAGCTTGTGGAATGGTGGAAGGGCTCCCCCGGGCACAACGCCATGCTCCTGGATCCCAGGTTCAACGTCATGGGAGCCGGCATCTCCTACACCAACTCCACCTACCAGATCTGGGGAGTGGTGAACTTCTTCGGGTACACCACGCTGCCCGCCGGCACCCTCGATTCCCCTGGCGGCGCCGGCACCGGCGGGCCCTTCCCGGCACCCCCGCCAAGCCTCTGCGATGCCCCGGTACGGCACATGCCGCCCACCCTGAACCTTTCCGCCGCCGCCATCACCGGCCCGGCTGACCTCGTGTCGGTCGACTCCGCGGGGCAACTGTTGAACAGGGCAGCCACCGGCCCCCGTACCTACGCCGCAGCGAAAGTGATCGGCTCAGGGTTCGCCGGCGCCAAGGAAGTCTTCGTGACGGACTGGGACCGCGACGGCACCTACGACGTCCTGGTCCAGTGGACCACGGGCAACCTGGCCCTCTACCGGGGTATCGCCACCGGCGGCTTCCAGGCGCCCATCACGCTCGGCACCGGCGGCTGGAACACCTTGACCCTGGCGGTGGGAGGCTGGTGCGCCAACAACAGGATGCCCCAGATCCTCGCCCTCGACGGCTCCGGAAACCTGTTCCTCTACCCGAACAAGGGCACCGGCGACATTGCCGACCGCGTCACCATTGCCACCGGCATCACCGCCTCCCGGCTGGCCATGGTGGACTTCGACGGTGACGGCTTCCAGGACATCCTGGCGCTCAAGGCCGACGGCAGTGCCACGCTGTACCGCGGGTGGGGTACCACCACGCTTCGCGCTGAGGCACGGCCCACCGTAGCCACGGGATGGACGGACGTCACCGGGATCCGCGCGCTGCGCAACGTCACCGCGCTGAACTCCCGGGGGGTGGCACTCCGCCGGGCAAACGACACCGTGCAGTACTGGGACCTGGGCTCCGGAAGCCTCGCGTCGCCGTCGAACCTTGCCGGGCCTTGGACCGGCCAGCGGCTGGCGCAGTAGTCCCGGGAGGTGGGGCCGCCGGCTCCGCAGGGTTCAGAGGGCGGGCTGGAGTTCCAGGACGTCCTTCAGCCGATCGAGCTGGCCGACGTCGGAGCTGACGCGGCGCTGCAGCATCCCGTCCAGGAGCCCCAACCGGTTGAAGATGCTGAACCGGCCTTCGCGTTTGGCCTCCACGGCGAACCTGACGCGGGTGCCGGAGCCTTCGGTGCTGAGGTAGTACCCGCCCCAACGGGTGGCGGGCCCGGAAACGATGTGGAATTCGATTTCAGCCCCGGGCCGGATATTGGTGATTTCCAGCTCCGCCGGAATGCTTAGCCCGGAGCGGCCGGCCACCATCTTGCGGTAAACGGCGCCCTTGCTGTCGGCCGGACCCTGCACGAGCTTGACACTGCGGACGTCGTGCCGCCAGGAGGGGAGGTTGGTGGCGTCAAGGAGGTACTGGTAGACGGCCATGGCGTCACGCTCAATGAGGACCTCGTTTTCTGCGCTTGCCATGAAGATATTTCCTGTGGTTGACGTCGGCTGCCGCAGTAGTTGCCTCCCCCAACGTGGCCGCTACCCGGATCAGGTTAGCCAGCGCCCGTCCGCCGGACCTAGCCGGCAGGGCCGACGTTATTGAAGAGTTACTGGATGACGCCGCAGGGTTGGAGGACACGCAACGCCCCGCTTGCCGGGTTGGCGGGGAGCCCCTCGATCTGCGCTAAGCTAAGTTCTGCCCCGCGCGAATGGGGGGCACTGCGGCTGTAGCTCAATGGTAGAGCGCTAGCTTCCCAAGCTTGATACGCGGGTTCGATTCCCGTCAGCCGCTCTGAAACCTCCCTCCCCGCATGTTGCAGCCACCCCGGTGCCCATTAGGTGCAGGGGTGTAGGGTCGGTAGTCAGGAACCCTTTCGGTTCCGCTACAGGAGCAATCATGGCTGACAAGTCCCCGCGTCAATCGGCATCAAAAAAGTCCGGCAAGTCCATCAAGGAAAAGCGCGCAGACAAGAAGGCCGCCGCAGCGCCGGCCAGCTCCCTGGACATCACGTCCACCAAGGCCGCAAAAAAGAAGTGAGCGGCCACGAACCCCGGCTGAGCCTGGGCGTCCTGGCCTCCACGCGAAAACCGGACGAGCGCCGCGTACCCATCCACCCCCTGCACGTCGAACGGATCGCCCCCGCACTGCGGCAGCGCATCATCCTGGAGCAGGGCTACGGCGAGCGCTTCGGCGTCCCGGACAGCCACCTCTCCACGCTGGTGGGACGCATGGCGGCCCGGGAAGAACTGCTGGCCGCGGCCGACGTCGTCCTCCTGCCCAAACCGCAGCCGGAAGACCTGGCGGAGATGCGGGACGGACAGGTCCTCTGGGGGTGGCCGCACTGCGTCCAGGACCGCGCCATCACCCAGCTGGCGATTGACAAGAAACTGACCCTCATCGCGTTTGAGGCGATGAACCACTGGGCCAGCGACGGCGGGTTCGGCCTGCACGTGTTCCACAAGAACAATGAGCTGGCCGGCTACTGCTCGGTCCTGCACGCCCTTGCGCTGACGGGTTCCACCGGGGACTACGGGCGCCGGCTGAGCGCCGTCGTGATTGGCTTCGGCGCCACGGCGCGCGGGGCGGTGACGGCGCTGAACGCGCACGGCATCCACGATGTCCAGGTGCTGACCAACCGCGGCGTAGCAGCGGTGGGCGCCCCCATCCATTCAGTGAACATCGTGCAGTTCGACCACGACGACGAGGCTCCCTTCCTGAGCCAGGTCATCACCGAACGGGGCAGGGTTCCGCTGGCACCGTTCCTCGCCGAGAGCGACATCGTGGTCAACTGCACGCTGCAGGACCCGAACAACCCGCTCACCTACCTGCGGATCGAGGACCTGGCAGCATTCAGCCCCGGCAGCCTTATCGTTGATGTTTCCTGCGATGATGGCATGGGCTTCAGCTGGGCCAAGTCCACCACGTTTGCGGCCCCGATGATCACGGTCGGCGACCACATCAACTACTACGCGGTGGACCACAGCCCGTCCTACCTCTGGAACTCCTCAAGCTGGGAGATCAGCCAGGCGCTTCAACCGTTCCTCGAAACAGTCATGGGCGGACCGGCAACGTGGGACGCGAACGACACCATAGCGCGGGCCATCGAGATCCGCGACGGCGTCATTCGAAACGAGGCTGTGCTGCAATTCCAGGAACGCGCCGCGGAGTACCCGCACCCGGCGTTGCAGCTGGCAGCCCTCTAGGCAGCTCCCCCCGAAGGGCAACCGGGCACGGCGCCGACCCCGGTTGCCCCAGTAGCGCCTGCGGCCCCCATTAGGCGCCGGGTTTTTGGGGCGCCGGGGTTTTAGGCGCCGGCGTGCCGGCTGACGATCCGCAACGGGCGGCGCCCCTTCAGGTCCATCCGGAGCTGCAAGCCGCCCTTGCGGGCCAGCACGGCCCCCACCGACAACGCGGCCAGCGCGGGTACGCCACCGGACACCAGCAGCGCGGCGTGCGGGTTCACATGCTCGGCGATCCAGCCCAGCATGGGCCCGCCCAGCGCCTGGCCGCCGATCAGCACCATGATGTACAGGCTCATGACCCGGCCGCGGATGGCCATGTTGGAACTGACCTGCACCAGCTGGTTGGACCCGGTGAGGAACATCAGGCACCAGAACCCGGACAGGACCATGACCGCGCCGAACCACACCATGGACGGGGCAAGGGCAGCCAGGCAGAGCATCAGTCCGTACATCCCGGCGCAGAACACCACGGACCGCAGGCGCAGCTGCCGACGCCGGGTGGACGCCACGGCGCCGAACAGCGCCCCGAGTGCCACCAGGGCGTTGAGGAGGCCATACCCGCCGGCCCCCACCTGGTAGACGTGGTCCGCGAACGCGGCAAGCAGCACCGGCAGGCTCATGGCGAACACCGCGATGAACCCGGCCATGAGCCATGGCCAGTAAATGGTGGGCTTGCTCAGGGCATAGCGCAGCCCCTCCCGGAGCATGCCCTTGCTCTTGGGCGTCGGGGCGCTGACGAAAAGCTGGTCCTTGCGCAGGAGCAGGAGCATGGTCACCGTGGAGCAGCAGGCCAGCGCGTTCGCCGCGAACGCCCAGCCGGCCCCCACCGCCGTCAGGAGCAGCCCCGCGATGGCCGGCCCGATCAGGCCGCCCAGCTGGAAGGTGGTGGAGTTGACGCTGATGGCGTTCCGCAAGTACTTGGGGCCCACGAGCTCGTTGACGAACACCTGGCGGGCGGGCTGGTCAAGGACGGTCACCAGGCCCAGGACAAACGCGATGACGTAGACGTGCCACACCATGATCACGCCGGTCAGGGCCAGGACGGCCAGCGCCGCCGCAAGGACGGCGGCCATACTCTGGCACAGGATCAGGATCTTCCGTTTGGCGAACCTGTCCGCGATCATCCCGCCCCAGGGGCCAAGCACCAGGGACGGCATGAACTGCAGGGCCACCGTGAACCCCACGGCCGTCACGGATCCCGAGAGCTGCAGCACCAGCCAGTCCTGGGCGATGCGCTGCATCCAGATGGCGATGACGGCGATGAAGTGGCCCATGGCGAAGATCCGGAAGTTGGGCACTTTCAGCGAGATGAAGGTGTGCCGCCAAGGCAGCTTTTCAGGGACGACGGCGAGCGGCTGGGTCTGGTTATCCGGCGGCGCTGAGCCCGCCGCGTCGATAACTGGCTGGGTGACGGAGGCCGACGAAGGCGGTGGGGGTGCCACAGGTGTGTCCTCAAAATTGCGGGCGGTCTGGGATGTCTTTAACGCTAGGCTGGCGGAGCCAATTATGGAGCGGTATGGTCCCTATAACTCGTATTGCAAAACGCAATACACGCCGACTGTGAATGCCGCGGGAGCTACGAGATGTTTGAACCAGCCCAACTGCGATCCTTCCTTGCGGTGGCCGATACCCTGAGCTTCACCAAGGCCGCCGAACGCCTGGGGCTGGCGCAGCCCACCATCAGCCAGCACATCCGCAAGCTTGAAACGGCCGCCAAGCGCAGCTTGATCGCCAGGGACACCAGGGACGTGCGGCTCACCGACAACGGCGACGCCATGGCCGGATTTGCCCGGAATATCCTCGCGGCCCACGATGCAGCCGCACGCTACTTTTCCGGGTCCGCAATGCGCGGGCGGCTGCGGTTCGGCACGGCGGATGATCTCGCCATCACCGGGCTGCCGCGGATCCTGCGCGAATTCCGGCAGATCTATCCGCAGATCAACCTGGAACTCACGGTGGGCCAAAGTGACCAGCTCTACCGAAAACTCAACGCCGGCCAACTGGACCTGGTCTTCGTGAAGTGGGTGGCCGGGGCGAAGGACGGCACGGTGGTCCAGCACGATTCGTTCTCGTGGGTGGGCCTTGAACAAACGTCACTGGAACCTGGAACGCCCGTGCCGTTGATCGCCTACCCGTCCCCCAGCCTCAGCCGGAAACTGGCCATCGATGCCTTGGAAGCCCACGGCCGGACTTGGCGGATCACCTGCACCACCCGCCAGATCAGCGGGGTGCTCGCGGCCGTCCGGGCGGGCATCGGCGTTGCCGTCATGCCCACGTCACTGGTCCCGGATGACCTGAAGATCATCACCCGGCGCTTCGACCTGCCCGCGGTGGGAGATGTGGACTTCACCTTGATCCGCAATCCGCTGGCAAACTCAGAGGTAATTGACGCCCTCACCCAATCGATCGTTGGCCGGACCATTAACCGCCAAACTTAACCCCGTGGCAGCCCGAATTCCAGCATTTGGCGGGATTAGGGGGACCGTGTCCATTGATAGGGGAGGTGCCATCCCCTATGCTCTATTACCAAGGTCAAGCAGCAGGCCGCGTTCACTAACACAGACGCGCGTCCGCATGCCGGCCGCGTTTGGGACAGGCAGCCAATGACGACAGCCAGGAACACCCATCTCAACTCCGCGCACGCACGCCCGTACGCCGAGGCACGGCCTTCCACCCGCCAGAGCACCCTCGGCAGCGGACGGGCTTCGGTTGATACCGGATACGTCGGCAAACCCACCTGCGACAAGTGCCGGACCGACGAATTCGTCTACCTTGAGTCCTATATTCCCCCCACGTACCGTCGCGACGGCAGCGTGGCCGCACTGGGCGAAGTGGCCTACACCTGCACCCACTGCGAGGAATTCTCGGCCCACAACGTCCCAGTGACCTGGACGCCGCCCGGCTGGTACTTGGGCTAAAGAAACCGGCCAGACACACTGCATTAGAGACAAGGCCGGGCAGCCACCGTTCAGTGGCTGCCCGGCCTTTCCTTGCGCCTGGCTGCGGCGCGCGGGTTTCCAGGGATCAGAGCCTCAATGGCTCAGATCAGTGCGTCGGAGAGGTGGTTCGGGGTTCCGAACCGGTGGGCGGTGATGCTGACGGCCTGCTCGTGCAGGAACGGCAGCAGCTCCACCCGCCCGGCCTCCGTGACCGAATGGGCGTACACCGCAAGGTCGGGCCGTCCGCCGGTCGCCTCGGCAAGGGCGGATGCATCGCCGCCGATCAGGCGGATGCGGCCGCCGGACAGCTTGCCCGCGGAGGCGAGGCGTCCTGCCGAAGCCAGCCAGCCGGCGTCGGACTCCACCGTCACTCCAATATCCTGTGCGGTGAGCACGGCACGCAGCTGGGCCGGAAGTTCGACGGCGGTGGAAACGGTGAGCGCGGAGCCCGCCAGCACGCCGGCCGCCACGGTCCGTACGAGGTGCGACAGCGGAGCACCTTCGGACAGGCGGATCGTGACGGGGAGGTTCCGGTAGCGGAAGACGTTGCGTTCCGCGCTCAAGCCCGAAACGTCCTTGGCGGTGCCGAACTCCCCGGCCCAGGCCTCGGCGTCGGACGCCAGTGCCCGCTGGACCGATTCCAGCGCTGCGGCGCCAAGAACCGGTGCGGCTGCGTCCAGGACCCGGCGGACACCCGCGTGGGTCACCGGGGCGGTGGCGGTGCTGGTGGCAGGAACCCAGTCGCCCAGGCCTGCCAGGTAGTTCGGGCCGCCCGCCTTGGTGCCGGCTCCGACGGCTGACTTCTTCCAACCGCCGAAGGGCTGGCGCTGCACGATGGCGCCGGTGATGCCGCGGTTCACATAGAGGTTGCCGGCCTGGATGGTGTCCAGCCAGATGCCGAGTTCCTCCGTGTTGAGCGAGTGCAGGCCCGCCGTGAGTCCGTATTCGATCTGGTTCTGGATGGCGATGGCTTCTTCCAGCGTCGCAGCGGTCATCACACCCAGGACCGGGCCGAAGAACTCGGTCAGGTGGAAGTAGGAGCCGCGCTTGACGCCGTACCGCACGCCGGGGCTCCACAGCCGCCCGGTGCCATCCAGCTTCTTCGGTTCCACGGCCCAGCTTTCGCCCTCGCCCAGCGTGGTGAGCGCGTTGAGGAGCTTGCCGTTGGCGGGCTCGATGATGGGGCCCATCTGGCTGGTGGGATCCTGCGGGTAGCCCACCTTAAGTGAGGTGACGGCGTCGATCAGCTGGTTGTGGAACCGCTTGGACGTGGCCACGGAGCCCACCAGGATCACCAGCGAGGCCGCGGAGCATTTCTGGCCGGCGTGGCCGAACGCGGAGTAGGCCACGTCCTTGGCTGCCAGGTCCAGGTCGGCGCTGGGGGTGACGATGATGGCGTTCTTGCCGCTGGTTTCGGCCAGCAGCGGCAGGTCCTTGCGGAACGAGCGGAACAGTTCGGCGGTCTCGTAGCCGCCGGTGAGGATCACGCGGTCCACGGCCGGGTGGCTGATCAGCTGCCGGCCGAGCTCCCGCTCCCCCAGCTGCACCATGGTCAGGACATCCTTGGGGACGCCGGCTTCCCACAGGGCTTCGACCATCACGGCACCGCTGCGGGCGGCCTGCTTGGCGGGCTTGATCACGACGGCGGACCCGGCGGCGAGTGCCGCGAGCGTGGAGCCTGCGGGGATGGCGACCGGGAAGTTCCATGGCGGCGTGACGACGGTGAGCTTGGCTGGGACGAACGTGGCGCCGTCGACCGTGTCCAGCTTGCGTGCGGACTCGGCGTAGTAGTGCGCGAAGTCGATGGCCTCGCTGACCTCGGGATCGCCCTGGTCGATCGTCTTGCCGGTCTCGCTGGCCATCACCTCGAGGAGATCGGCGCGGCGGGCCTCGAGGATGTCGCCGGCGCGGTGCAGGATCTCGGCGCGCTCGTTGCCGGAAAGCTTGCCCCAGGCTTTGCCCTTTTCCACGGCGGTTTCGATGGCGGTGTTGAGCGCGGCTTCGCCGTTGATGAAGGCGGCCTCAACGGCGGCGTTGCCCAGGGTGGAGGACGGGACGCGTTCCAGGATGGCCCGGCCCCAGGTGCGGTTGGCCGGCAGCGCGGGGTCGGTATCGGGGGTGTTCCGGAATCCGGTGTGCGGCAGGGCCTCCGGGGCCTGGTTCCGGTCCTGCCTGCGGTTGGGCAGCGGAACGGTGTTGTCCAGGGCGTCCAGCGAGGACAGGAACCGCTGCTTTTCCCGCTCGAACAGTCCCTCGTTCTCACTGAGCTCGAACACTGCGGACATGAAGTTTTCCTGGCTGGCGCCCTCTTCGAGGCGGCGGATCAGGTAAGCGATGGCGACGTCGAACTCGGCCGGGTGCACCACCGGGGTGTAGAGCAGCAGGGAGCCGACATCCTTCTTGACGGCTTCGGCCTGGCCCTGTGCCATGCCCAGCAGCATCTCGAATTCGATACCCTGTTCTGCGGCATCCGCGATGCCGCGCTGCTTGGCCAGCAGCCAGGCGAAGGCGATGTCGAAGAGGTTGTGGCCGGCCACGCCGATCCGGATGTTCTTGATCCGGTCCGGGTGCAGCGCATAGTTGATGACCCGCTTGTAGCTGGTATCGGAGTCCTGCTTGGAGCCCCAGGTGGCCAGCGGCCAGTCGTGCAGCGAGGATTCCACCTGCTCCATGGGGAGGTTGGCGCCCTTGACCACGCGGACCTTGATGCCGGCCCCGCCGTTGGCGCGGCGCGCGGCGGCCCAGTCCTGCAGCCGGATCATGGCGGACAGTGCGTCCGGGAGGTAGGCCTGGAGCACGATGCCGGCTTCGAGGTCCTTGAACTCCGGATTGTCCAGGATCCTGGTGAAGACCGCGATGGTCATATCCAGGTCCTTGTACTCCTCCATGTCCAGGTTGATGAACTTGGCCTTCCTGCCGGGGCCCGCGAAGGAGGCAGCGCGCCGGAACAGCGGGGTGAGCTTGTCGACGACGTGCTCCACGGCTTCCTCGAAGGCCCAGGCCGAGTGCGGGGCCACGGTGGAGGAGACCTTGATGGAAACGTAGTCGACGTCGGGGCGGGCCAGCAGGGTGTGCGTGCCTTCCAGCCGGCGGGAGGCCTCGTGCTCGCCGAGGACTGCCTCGCCGAGCAGGTTGACGTTGAGCTTGATGCCGTCCTTCTTGATCTTTGCGATGGCCGGACCCAGCTTGGCATCGGTGGCGTCAACGATCAGGTGGCCCACCATTTCGCGCAGAACCTTGCGGGCCACGGGGATGACCACCCGGGGCAGGACAGGGGCCATGGTGCCGCCGAGCGCCACGGCGCGGCGCATGTACCAGGGCAGGAAGGCCGGAACCTTGGGGGCCAGTGCGGCCAGGTTGCGGGCGGCGACGTTCAGGTCCTCGGGGCGGACCACGCCGTCCACGAATCCAACGGTGAACTCCAGGCCGTTGGGGTCTTTCAGCACGCCGGCGAGCTGTTGGGCGGAGGCGTCGACCGGAACCTTCGACGCTTCGGTGAGCCAGCGGCGGACCAAGGCGACCGCTTCGTCGGCGAGTGCCTTCGCCTGGGCGACGTCGACGTCGACCGTCTGCGCCGTGGCAGCGACGGGGGCTGCAGGTTCCATTGCAACGTAGGTCATGGTTTTCCCGTTCTTTCCTGGGGTTGGGAGGAGGTCTTTCCACCAGTATGAGCTTCGAATCACATAAGATAAAGCGATCTTTTCCAACCAATACAGGTTAGGAAAACCAATCTTTTAGCCCCTCTCGCAACCCCCGCTCACCTTTGACACTCAAAACCCCAACCCCCGCTCAGATCCTGCGAATAAATTCCAAACGCCCGCTCGCATTCTGCGACTAAACAGCGAAACCCTCCTGCACGTGATGCGCAGGAGGGTCCCCTGTTCTTGCAAGATGTGAGCGGGCGTTTCAGGAACCGCCGCCAGATGTGAGCGGGCGTCTCAGGAATAACGGTCGGATGTGAGCGGGCGTCGGAAGGGGGTCAGGACAGGGGGCGGTGCACGTCCGCGAGCTCCTGGTGGCGCGGGCTGTTGGGGTTCATCAGTGAGTGCTTGCGTCCGTAGCCGAAGTAGATCACCAGGCCGATGATGAGCCACACCACGAACCGCAGCCAGGTTTCCCAGTGCAGCTGCAGCATCAGGAAGGCCGAGGCGAGCACGCCGAATGCCGGGATTACGGGCATCAGGGGCAGGCGGAAGGTACGGGGCGCGTCCGGCCGCTTGTAACGGAAGATGATCACGGACAGGCAGACGACGACGAACGCGGCCAGGATGCCGATATTCGTCAGGTCCGCGACCGCCTTGATGGGGAAGACGCCGGCCAGGAACGCGGACGCGATGCCGCCGATCCAGGTGACGCGCTGGGGGGTACCGTTGCGGTCCGTCTTGGCGAACCAGCCCGGCAGCAGGCCGTCGCGGCTCATGGAGAACCAGACGCGGGTCACGCCCAGGAGGAAGGTGAGCATCACGGTGAGGATGGACAGCACGGCGAACACTGAAATGATGGTGGCGATGACCGGCAGGCCCACGGACGTGAAGGCTGAGGCGAAGCCTGCCTTGGGGTCGATGTCCTTGTAGTTCTGCATGCCGGTGAGGACAAGCGTGGCGGCAACGTACAGCAGCATCGCAATGATGAGCGAGAGCACGATGGCCTTGGGCATGTGCTTTTTGCCGTCCTTGGCTTCCTCGGCCGCGGTGCTCATGGCGTCGTAGCCGAACACGGCGAAGAAGACGGTGGCGGAGCCGGCAACCACGGGGCCGAAGCCGCTGGGCATGAACGGGTTGTAGTTGTTGGTGTCGATATAGAAGACGCCCAGCCCGATGATGAAGAGGATCAGGACGACCTTGATGCCCACCGCCACGAGTTCAAACCGGCCGAACGCCCTGGTACCGCGGGAGAGGATCCAGGTCACCAGGAGGCAGACCAGGATGGCGGGAACATTGATGACGCCGCCCTTGCCTTCGTCAAAGGTGGAGGTCATCGCGGCCGGCAAATGGATGCCAATGCCGGCAAGGAAGGCGTCGAGGTAGCCGGAGATGCCGATGGCCACCACGGCGACGATGGCAATGTATTCCAGCAGCAGGTCCCAGCCAATGAACCAGCCGATCACCTCGCCGAGCGCTACGTAGCCATAGGTGTAGGCGGAGCCGGCACGCGGGATCATGCCCGCGAATTCCGCGTAGGAGAGGGCGGCGGCCGCTGAGGCGAGGCCTGCGATCAGGAACGAGATCAGTACCGCGGGCCCCACCCCGGGAGTTCCGTCGCTGCCTGCCGCCACCAGTCCCGCGAGGGAGAAGATGCCGACGCCGATAATGCCGCCAACACCGATGGCGGTGAGCTGCCACAGCCCGAGGGACTTGAAAAGGCCGCTGTGCTTGCTTTCTTCTTCGATGTCGTCGATGGGCTTGCGCCGCATGATCGACTGGGTCATGTCTCTACTCATCAGGAACTCCTGCTGTGGGGTGCGACCCCGCCGCGGCACGCCAGGGGATGGCTGTGACGGGGGTAACTAGGTTCCAACAGTATGCGTGGGCGTTTGCATTAGATAAAGTGAATCCTTCTAACCAATATTCGTTAGGTTCAGTTAGGAATTCGCGATGCTTGACGTCCGCCGGCTGCGGCTCCTGCGTGAATTGAGCATCCGTGGAACCCTCGCGGAAGTGGCGGAAGCACTTCAGTACAGCCCGTCCTCGGTATCGCAGCAGCTCGCGCTCCTGGAGAAGGAAGTCGGCGTCGAGCTGCTCCGTAAGACCGGCCGCCGGGTGCAGCTGACGCCCCAGGCCGAGGTGCTCGTGGCGCACACCGCGCAACTGCTCGAAACCATGGAACAGGCCGAGGCGGACCTGGCCGCATCCCTGACCACGGTGACCGGCACAGTGCGGATCGCGGTCTTCCAGTCGGCCGCGCTGGCGCTGATGCCGGATACCTTGACGCGCATGGCCGCCGCCTACCCCGAGGTGCGGATCGAGATGATCCAGCGGGAGCCCGAAACAGCACTGCATGAGACGTGGGCACGGGACTTCGACCTGGTGATCGCGGAGCAGTACCCGGGCCACGCTGCCCCGCGCTACCCCGAACTGGACCGGGTGAAGCTGACCACCGACGCCATCCGGCTTGCGGTTCCCCCGGCATCCGACGACGGCCCGGCCATCCGGTCGCTGGCGGACACCGCGGACCTTGCCTGGGTCATGGAACCGCGGGGCGCGGCGTCCCGCCACTGGGCGGAGCAGGCCTGCCGCAGCGCCGGGTTCGAGCCCGATGTCCGCTTTGAAACCGCGGACCTGCAGGCCCAGGCCCGCCTGATCGAGTCCGGCAACGCGGTGGCGCTGATGCCGGACCTGGTGTGGACCGGCCGCGGCACCACGGCGCAGCTCCTGGAGCTTCCCGGCAAGCCGCACCGCACCATCTTCACGTCGGTCCGCCGTTCCAGCGTCCAGCGCCCGGCGATCCTCGCGGCCCGCGAGACGCTCGCCGCAGCCGCCGCGGCGGTGGCGGGGAACGACGCCGGGTGACTGGCCGCCGTCGTCCGTGACTGATGTGTTTCCTGCGTCACTGCGGGCAACGGAGCACGGGTCTAGACTGGTTTCGTTATGAATCGAACAATGTTCAAGTCCAAAATCCACCGGGCCACCGTCACGCACGCCGACCTGCACTACGTCGGTTCGGTCACCGTTGACCTTGACCTGCTCGAGGCTGCGGACATCCTTCCCGGCGAGCTGGTGTCCATCGTGGACGTCACCAACGGGGCACGGCTGGAGACGTACACCATCGCCGGTGAACGTGGCTCCGGCGTGATCGGCATCAACGGTGCAGCGGCGCACCTCATGCACGAGAACGACATTGTCATCCTGATTACCTACGCCCAGATGACCACCGAGGAAGCCAAGGCGTATGAGCCCCGGGTGGTCCACGTGGACCAGGGCAACCGGATCATCCAGCTGGGCAACGACCCCGCCGAGGGCCTCACCGCCGGCATGATGCGTCCGCCGTTCGCGCTGAACAACGCCACCCTCTGAACCCGGAGCGTGAAGTGCGGTAGACGCTCCCGCCACGGCCGCGGAGGGATCCCGTGCTAGGGGTCCTGGCAGGATTCTTCGTGGTCTGGTGCATCATCCTGGTGGGATGGTTCGTGGGCCGGCAAAAGATCCTCGGCGAGAACGCCCGGCCGGTATTGAGCGGCCTGACCTTCTTCGTGGCAAGCCCGGCGCTGCTCTTTGAAACGCTGAGCAAGGCACGGCTCCACGAAGTCTTTGCCCAGCCGCTGCTGGTGACGGCGGTGGCCGCAATCACCACGGCGTCGATCTTTTTCCTGATCGCACGCTTCTGGCTGAAGCGGGCCCTCCCGGAATCATTGATGTCCGCCATGTCCGCTTCGCTGGCGAACTCAGCCAACCTGGGTATTCCCATTGCGGTATATGTCCTGGGGGACGCCAGCTACGTGGCGCCCCTGTTGATCTTCCAGCTGGCCTTCTTCACCCCCATGTTCCTCATGGTCCTCGATTCGAGCACCAGCGCCCACCGCACCACTCCCCTGCGCTTCGTGCTCATGATCCTGCGGAACCCGATGATCGTCGGGTCCGCCCTGGGCCTGGTGGTGGCCGGTACCGGTTTCCAGGTCCCGGCGCTGGTGATGGAACCCATCCACCTGATCGGCGGCGCCGCGATTCCCGCCATGCTGATCGCGTTCGGGATGAGCCTGAACGGCACCCGCCCCTTGCAGGCTTCCGCCGGGCGCCGCGTGGATACCCTGCTGGCGAGCGGCTTCAAGCTCGCCGTCCAGCCCGCCCTTGCGTACGTTTTCGCCCGCTTCGCGCTGGGAATGGACGGCCACGCCCTCTTCGCGGTGGTGGTCACCTCGGCGCTGCCTACAGCCCAAAACGTTTTCGTGGCCGCCAGCCGGTACAAGACCGGGCTCACCGTGGCGAAGGACACCGTGCTGATCACCACGGTGGTGGCCGTGCCCGCCATGATCGGCGTCGCGCTCCTGTTGGCCTAGCTCCTTAACCGCACCACCCCAGCTTGGAGGGCTGATGAATACCAATCTTGACACCGTGGTGATCGGCGGCGGCGCCATGGGCTCCGCCGCCGCCTGGGCGCTGTCCCGCCGCGGCCGCCAGGTGACACTCGTGGAGCAGTTTGGGGCCGGGCACAAGATAGGTGCCTCGCACGGCGCCACCCGCAACCTGAATCCGGGCTACCACCAGCCGGACTACGTGGCCATGCTTGCCGAGGGCTTGTCGCTGTGGGAAGAGCTGGAGCAGGAGAGCGGCGTCCAGTTGCTGGCGCGCACGGGCATCGTCAACCACGGGCCCGGCTTCGACCCGGAGCAGGTGGCAGCGGCGCTGGCTTCGGCCGGGATCCGCGCCGAGTTCCTGGCGCCGGCGGAAGCCGGCGAGCGGTGGCGCGGCATCCGCTTCGACCGGCAGGTCCTGCACATGCCCGACGGCGGCCAGCTCAATCCCGAGGCCGCGCTTCCGGTGTTCCAGCAGCTGGCGGCAGCCCGGGGCGCCGAGATCCGGCACCACACCAAGGTGGTGGACTTCAAAGTGTTCGACGACGGCGTGCGGCTGGCGCTCGAATCCGCCGGAGTCACCGAGGTGGTCACCGCAGCCCAGGCCGTGGTGACGGCGGGCGGCTGGACGGAGAAGCTGCTGGCCACCGCAGCCGGGAACCATGCGGCCGGCATGCGCATCCCGGAATTGCGGGTCACGCAGGAGCAGCCGGCGCATTTCCGGGTGGCAGACGCCGGTGCCGTGTGGCCCGGGTTCAACCACTACCCAGGCCCCGACTACCAGGGCTGGTACTCCCCCGTGTACGGCATGCAGACCCCCGGTGAAGGCATCAAGGCCGGCTGGCACGGTGTTGGGCCCGTGGTGGATCCGGACCACCGGGATTTCCTGCCGGAGCCGGCCCAGCTCGCCGCCCTGCAGGCGTACGCGCGGGACTGGCTGCCCGGCGTCGACCCCGAGCAGTTCGAGGCCATCAGCTGCACCTACACCACCACCCCGGATGAGGACTTCGTCCTGGACCGGTTGGGCCCGGTGGTCATTGGCGCGGGGTTCTCCGGCCACGGGTTCAAGTTCACGCCCGTGATCGGCCGGATCCTGGCGGACCTTGCCACCGGGACGCGGGACGCACCGGCCATCTTCCGGGCATCCCGCTAGCCGCGGCTTTCACCTGGCCGCGGCATCCCGCAAGCTGCGGCTTTACGCTAGGTGGCGCTGCCCTCGGCGCTGCTGGGGACCGGCTGCCCGTCGGCATTTCCGGCGTCATCGGCCTTCACCGCCGGCATGGCCAGTACCGCTGCCACAGTGAGCAGCCCGGCCGCCAGCGCCGCCAGGAACACGGCCCCGGACGCGGCCACCACCGTGGCGGGGTCGGTATCGCCGCCGCTGCTGCCGCCGTAGATGGCGTTGGCCACGGCACCGAAGACGGCGACGCCCAGGGCGCTGCCGATGGACCGGGCAAACATATTGGTGCTGGTCACCACGCCGCGTTCGTGCCACGGCACGCTGGACTGGGCGGCGATGAGCGTGGGCGTGGCCAGCAGGCCCAGGCCCAGCCCGACGACGAAGCAGCTGATGGCGATCAGCGCCACGTTGGGAGATGAGGCAGTCAGCGACAGGATCAGCAGGCCCGCCACGGAAATGGCGATGCCGATCAGGGCCGTGGATTTGAAGCCGATCCGCAGGTAGAACTTGCCCGCCTGCGAAGCACTGAGGGGCCAGCCGAGGGTCAGCGCGGCGAGCGCCAGGCCGGCCACCAGCGGCGAGGAGGACAGCGCACCCTCAAGGTAGGTGGGGACGTAGGAGGTCAGGCCGATCATGACGGACCCGACCCCGAAGGACACCAGGGTGGTGGTGGCCAGCAGGCGCCGCGACACCACCCAGGAAGGCAGGATGGGCTCCGCCGCACGCCGCTCCACCAGGAGGAACGCGACCAGCAGCACGCCGCCCACCGCGAACACGCCAATGCTGATGGGCGAGTTCCACGCCCACGCCTGGCCGCCTTGGAGGGCGCCGAGGATCAGCAGGCCCAGGGATCCCGCCAGCAGCACTGCACCGGCAAAATCCACCTTGTGCTTGGCCCGTTCCACGTCCTCGTGCAGGGTGCGGACCAGCATCCAGCCGGCCAGCAGGCAAAGCGGCACGTTGACCAGGAAGATGCCTCGCCAGATACCCAGTGCCGAGAAGATGCCGCCCAGGCTGGGACCCACCACCGAGGAAACCGCCCACACGCTGGCCAGGTAGCCCTGGACCTTGGCGCGCTCCTGGAGGGTGTAAATGTCGCCGGCGATGGTCACGGACACCGGCAGCACCGCCCCGGCACCGAGTCCCTGCAGGGCCCGGAAGGCAATCAGGGAGGGCATGCTCCATGCCAGGCCGCAGAGCACCGAGCCAAGCAGGAACAAGCCAATGCCGGTGAGGATGATGGGCTTGCGGCCGGTCATGTCGGACAGCTTGCCGTAGATGGGCACCGAGACAGCCTGGGCCAGCAGGTAGGCGGAGAAAAGCCAGGGGAAGGAGGAGAACCCGCCCACATCGCGGACGATCGACGGTACGGCGGTGGCGACGATGGTGGAGTCGATGGCCACCAGCCCGGTGGACAGCATCAAAGCGATGAGGATCGGGCCCCGTTCGGAACGGAACCCCACTCCCTGGGCGCGGGCAGTCATTATGAGTCTCGTTTCAGTCTTTCGGGTCCCTGCTACCTCCACTCTAGGTACCCGGGACGGAAGCGGACTACCGCCTGCCCTGGTGTGCGTCCAGGAGCCGGGCGCAGCGGATGAAGCCCAGGTGCGAGTAGGCCTGCGGGTGGTTGCCGAGGTGGGTTTCGGTGCCCGGATCGTATTCCTCCGGGAGCAGCCCGGTGGGCCCGAAGAGGTTCACCAACTGGTCGAACAGGTCCCAGGCCTCGTCGATGCGGCCCACGGCCACGTAGGCCTCGATCAGCCACGTGGTGCAGATGTGGAACCCGCCCTCCAGGCCCGGCAGGCCGTCGTCGTACCGGTAACGGAACACGGTGGGGCCCACCCGGAGTTCGCGTTCGACGGCGGTGACGGTGTCCAGGAAGCGCTGGTCCGTGACGTCCAGCAGGCCCGAGAGGCCGATGTGCAGGACGGCGGCGTCGAGGTCCGGGCTGTCGTAGGCCACGGTGTAGGACCTGGCCGATTCGTCCCAGCCCTCGCGCAGGACCTCGTCGCGGATGGTTGCCGCCGCCGGCGCCCATGCCGGATCAGGCCGGCGGCCGTGGCGGGCCGCTGTCCGCAGGGCCCGGTCCAGGGTGACCCAGCACATCACCTTCGAGTAGACGTGGTGGCGGGCCGCGCGCCGGGCCTCCCAGATCCCGTGGTCCGGTTCGTGCCAGCGGGCCAGGACGGCCGATGCCATCTGCACCATCAGCTCCCAGTGGGCGTCCTCCAGCGACCCCTCCCGCCCGCTCAGCGCATGGATCAGTTCGGCGACCGGCCCAAAAACGTCCAGCTGGACCTGGTGGTCCGCCGCGTTGCCGATCCGCACCGGGCGGGATCCCGCGTACCCCGGCAGGCTGTCGACGACGGCTTCCGTGGAGAGCGGTGCGCCGGTCACCGAGTACAGGGGGTGCAGCCATTCGGGGCCCGGTGCGTGTTCGAGGATGCGGCCCAGCCAGTCCAGGAAACCCGCGGCCTCGGCGGTGGAGCCCAGGTCCACGAGCGCGTTGACCGTCATGGAGCCGTCGCGCAGCCAGCAGTAGCGGTAGTCCCAGTTCCGTGTCCCGCCGATGCCCTCGGGCAGGGACGTGGTGGGTGCGGCGAGGACGGCGCCCGTGGGCTCGTGGACCAGGGCGCGAAGCACCAGGGCTGAACGCCGCACCAGGGAAGGCTTGACGGAGGGCAGGGCGAGGTCCTGCACCCACTGGCGCGATTGCAGGGCCACCCCGGCCCGGCGCTCCGTCTCGCCGTCGGGATCCGCAGGCTGCGGGTCGGTATCGCCACAGCGCAGGTTCAACACCACGGGGCCGTCCTGCAGGTTCACCGACGCCGTGGCCGTGGCGTGGATGCCGTCCGAGGCGATGCTGAAGGTCACCCCCGGCGCGAACAGGATGATGGGATCCGAGGTCCCCACCACATGCAGTTCCTCTCCGCGCGATTCCATGCTGAACGGGGCGTTGGCATAGTCCGGCCTGGGCGCGAAGGTGATCCTCGCGGCGCCGTGGCCGGAGAGCACCCGCACCAGGCTGGTGATGCCGTCCGGGGCGGGCTCCAGGTAGTCGGTTACCGTCACGTCCGCCCACCGGGTTTCGACGATCATGGTGCTGTCCACATAGCGCTGGCCCAGCACCTGGGAGGCTTTGACCGGTTCCACGGAAAAGTGGCCGGCGGCGTCGCCGCCCAGGATATGGGCAAACAGGGATCCGGAGTCCGGCAGCGGGTGGCTCATCCAGCAGATCTTCGCGTCCGGGGTCAGCAGCGCGGTGGAGGAGCCGTTGCCGATCATCGAGTGCCGTTCCAGGCCGACGGCGTCCTCACCGAACAGCCAGGCCCGGCGCAGTTCGAAAAGGAGGGCCAGGACGCGGGCGAAGGCTTCGGGGTCGCGGACGCGGTGCGCGGCGGCGGTCTCACCGGGCCCGACCCGCAGTCCCAGGTCCGGACCGCGGAGGGTGGCGATGGCCAGTTCGTCGCTGTAGGCGTCACCGGCGAACATGGCGGCGCTGGCGCCGAGCCGGGAGCGGAGGCTTTCCAGTGCCTCCGCCTTGGACGGTTCCACCACGGAGAGGTCCAGCACGGACCCGTCCACGATGAAGAACAAGCCATGGAGGCGGGCGATTTCCCGAGCGGTTTCCGTGACCGATTCCACCACCTCCGGCGGCGCGGGCCGGGTGTGGACGGAAACGGCCACGGGCTTGCGTTCGATCCAGATGCCCTCCTGGAAGCCCACGGCCTCGTTGAGCGCGGCGTTGACCTTGAGCAGGACGGATTCGGTGGCCAGGCTCTGGGCATGTGCGAAGCCCATGTCCGTCTCCGCACCGTGCGACCCGATCAGGTGGACCTCCACGGGCAGCCGGGACACCGCCGCCAGGTCGCGCAGGGACCGGCCGGAAATAATCGCTGCATGCGTGTTCGGCAGGGCCGCCAGGGCGCGGAGGGCGATCGCCGCGTTGCCCAGGGGCAGGATCTCCGTGGAGATGCCCTCAGCCTCGCAGAGCGTCCCGCCGTAGTTGCAGGCCACCAGCAGGGACGGAACCCGGGCAAGCACCTTGAGTTCGGCCAGCAACGCGGGGGTGAGCCCGTTGTCCGCGGCATCGGACTGGATGAAGGCGCGGAGCATGTCCAACGGGAGCGAGCGGGTGAGCAGCGCGGATTCCGCCACGCTTTGGTTCAACGGCGTAGGCATCCAGGTACCCCTTCAAGGCAGAACCAGGCCGGGAACTCAGCCGCTGGATCGCCTGCGGACTACCGGTTGGTGCCCCGCCCGGAAATCCCAGCAATCCCTGACGGGGCAGTACCCATCTTCAGCCGCGGGGGTTTCCCCGGGGAGTCGCTTTCATTGCGTCCGTGTAAAAGCAGCGGACAGGACCTTCGGGCATCGTGCCCGGCGAAACCTCAGGCGCCCACCCGGGCCAGTCCGGCGGCCTCGGCCAGCAGCTCGACGGAGCGCAGCCGCGCCTCGGTGCCGGTGCTCTGGTGCGCCACGATGAGTTCGTCGGCGTCGGCGTGCTTGCCGAAATCTGCCAGGTAGTCCACCACGGCGTCCGGGGTGCCCACGGCGGAGTAGCGCATCATCTGGGCCACATGCTGTCCTTGCGGGGAGTCCAGGACCATGTCCGCCTCGTCGTCGGTGAACTCCCGGCCGCCGCCGAAGAACAGCGAGACGCGGGCGCGCTTGGTGGCCTGGAACATGGCTTGGGCCTCGGCGGCGGAGTCGGCGGCGATCACGTTGACGCCGGCGATCACGTGCGGCGCGTCCAGCTGCGCGGAGGACTTGAACTCGCGGCGGTAGATGGCCACGGCGTCCTGCAGGGCGGCGGGGGCAAAGTGCGAGGCGAACGCGTACGGGAGGCCCAGTTGCGCGGCCAGGCGGGCGCCGAACAGGGACGAGCCCAGGATGTACAGCGGCACGTTGGTGCCCTTGCCCGGGGTGGCCTCGACGCCCTGGATGCGGGTGGGGCCGGTCAGGTAGCCCTGCAGTTCCAGGACGTCCTGCGGGAAGCTGTCCGCGGACATGGGGTCCCGGCGCAGGGCGCGCATGGTGTTCTGGTCACTGCCCGGCGCCCGCCCCAGGCCCAGGTCGATCCGGCCGGGGTGAAGGGTTTCCAGGGTTCCGAACTGCTCCGCGATGGTCAGCGGCGAGTGGTTGGGCAGCATGATGCCGCCGGCGCCCAGCCGGATGCTTTCGGTGTGGGCGGCCACGTGCGCGATCAGCACGCTGGTGGCGGAGGAGGCGATGGAAGACATGTTGTGGTGCTCCGCGTACCAGACCCGCCGGTATCCGAGCTTCTCCGCGCTCTGCGCCATGGCCACGCTGCCCGCGAAGCTCTCCGCCGCCGTCTGGCCTTTGCCGATGGTTGCCAGGTCAAGGATGGAGAGGGGAAGAGTCACGTCAGGTGCCGGCCTTTCAAAAAACGTTTCGTGGGGCGTGCCCCCGGATGGCGGCGGGCACTTGATGCATAACGACGGCGGGCCCCGGCTTATTTCTGTGAGTTGCGGAATACTCAGCACGCTGATGATGTTGCCGACCCTATGAGCCAAGATTCAACGACGCAGCTGGAACTGTCCGCAACGATCGACCTCAAGGACCTGGGAACCGTGCACCGGCTCGGGTTTGGTGCCATGCGCATCGTCGGCGACGGGGTGTGGGGTGAGCCCGCAGACCGCGCCGCCGCCGTGGCCGTGGTGCGCCGCGCCGTCGAGCTCGGCGTGGATTTCATCGACACCGCCGACTCCTACGGCCCCAACATCAGCGAGGAAATCATCGCGGAGGCCCTGCACCCGTACACGGAGGGCCTGAAGGTGGCCACCAAGGTGGGCTTCACCCGCACCGGGCCCAACAAGTGGATCCCGGTGGGGCGTCCTGAATACCTGCGCCAGCAGACGGAACTGAGCCTGCGGAAGCTGAAGGTGGACACCCTGGACCTGCTGCAGCTGCACAGGATCGACCCCAAGGTGGACGCCGAGGAGCAGTTCGGTGTGCTGCGTGAGCTCCAGGACGAGGGCAAGGTCCGCGCCCTGGGCCTGTCGCAGGTGAGCGTGGCGGAGCTGGAGGCAGCCGGAAAGCACTTCACCGTCTCCACGGTCCAGAACCGCTACAACCTGACCGACCGGTCCTCGGAGGACGTGCTGCGGTACTCGGAGGAGAACGGCATCGGGTTCATCCCGTGGGCGCCGATCTCCGCGGGCGAGCTCGCCAAGCCGGGCGGACCGCTCGATGAAGCCGCCAAGCGCCTCGGCGCCACCACCTCCCAGGTGGCCCTCGCCTGGCTGCTGCGCCGTTCCCCGGTGATGATGCCCATCCCCGGCACCGGTTCCGTGGCCCACCTCGAAGAAAACCTGGCCACCGCCGGCCTCACGCTCGACGATGAGACGTACGCCGGGCTCGAAGCCGCCGGCAAGTAGAAACCCAACGACAGGAGAAACACCATGGCAAACATCCTGATGGTCGTCTCGGCCGCCGATTCCCTCACCATGAAGGACGGCAGCGAACACCCCACCGGCTACTGGGCGGAGGAGCTGGTGGTGTCCCACCAGACCTTGACCGATGCCGGCAACACCGTCCACATCGCCACCCCCGGCGGCAGGAAGCCAACAGTGGACCAGGTGAGCCTTGCCCCCGAATCGGCCGGCGGCGAGGACCGTGCGCAGGGCTTCCGCGACTACCTGGCCAAGATCGACGGCGAGCTGGCGCACCCGCTGGTCCTCGCCGACGTCGACATCAACGGCTATGACGCCGTGGTGATGCCCGGCGGCCACGGCCCCATGGCCGACCTGTTCAAGGACGCGGACCTGGGCCGCCTGCTGGTGGCAGCCAACAAGGACGGGAAGGTCATTGCGCCGTTCTGCCACGGCCCAGCCGGGCTGCTCAGTGCAACGGACGACGACGGCGGGTTCGCTTTCAAGGGCCGGCGCCTGACGGTCTTCACCAACAAGGAAGAACTCGGCGGCGGAACCGGCGAGAACACGCCGTGGCTGGTGGAGGACGCGCTCAAGGACAAGGGCGCCGTGGTGGAGAACGGGGCCGCCTGGTCCTCCAACGTGGTGCGGGACGGCAACCTCATCAGCGGGCAGAACCCGCAGTCCAGCGAGGACGTGGCCAAGGAAGTCCTGGCCGCGCTCAGCTAACGCCCGGCTGGCAGCGCAGGGCAAGGGGGACCGGTTCGCCGGTCCCCCTTTTGCGTGCCGCGGGCACCTCGATGGTGCGTGCCGCGGCGTCCGGGAGCGGCCCGTAATGTGACCGCCGCGGTCCTCCGGTTAACCGCCGTTACGCCCTGTATCTCCGGGTTTCGCGGCCTTTGGTTCCCCTGGCGGGGCTGCCGGATAGTGGCTGCAACGCGAACATTCCGCCGCATCCCCACCCACCTCCAAGGAGGAACCATTGGCCATCAAATCCACACCGTCCGCCGTCGTGGCACTCACCGTCGCAGCACTGCTGGGGCTGTCCGCCTGCGCCGATCCGGGCGCCTCGGCGGCGACAGCACCGTCGTCGTCATCAACCGCCAGCGCCGCGGGCAGGACCTTCAACCTGTCGCCGCAGCAGGACCGCTTCCCGGTGAGCAAGGACGCCGCCGCGGCGGCCCTGGTGCCTGAGGCGGTCAAGGCCGACGGCAAGCTCACCGTAGTGACCACGGGCGGCGCGGCGCCGCTGAGCCTGTTCGCCACGGACAACAAGACCCTGATCGGCAGCGAGGTGGACATCGCCTACGCCGTGGGCGGGGCCCTGGGACTGGACGTCGAGGTCCTGCCCGTCGCCTGGGCGGACTGGCCGCTGGGCATCGGATCGTCCAAATACGAGGCCGTGCTGTCCAACGTGACCGTCACCGAGGCGCGCAAGGAAAAGTTCGACTTCGCCACCTACCGCAACGACTTGCTGGGCTTCTACGCCAAGAGCGACTCCGGCATCGGGGAGGTCAAGGAAGCCAAGGACGTGGCGGGCAAGCGGATCATCGTGGGCTCGGGAACCAACCAGGAAGCGATCCTGGTGCGCTGGGACGAGGAGAACAAGAAGAACGGCCTGGCGCCGGTCCAGTTCCAGTATTACGACGACGATTCCGCCTCAAGCCTGGCCCTCCAGTCCGGACGTGCGGACCTGACCTTCGGACCCAACGCCGCCGCGGCGTACAAGTCCGCGCAGGACGGCAAGACCAAGCAGGTGGGCACGCTGAACGGCGGCTGGCCGCTGACCGCGCAGATCGCCTTCACCACCAAGAAGGGCAACGGCCTGGCGGTTGCCGCGCAGGCAGCGCTGAACCACCTGATTGACGACGGCACCTACGCCAGGATCCTGGACCGCTGGGGCCTCTCTTCCGAGGCGATCCAGAAGTCCGAGCTGAACCCGGCGGGCCTGCCCAAGAAGTAGGCGGCCCGCCGACGAATGGATCCCCGCCGGGTTGTGAGCATGCCGCTTGCTCCCGGCGGGGATTCTTCTGTTTTGGCGGGTATCCGGGAAAGTGCGCTCCGCGCCGGGAGGCAATAGTCTGGCCAGATGGGGACGAGTGCCGTGAACTCCGGCGAACAGGTGGACAGGCAATCGCGCATCCTCGAGGCGGCGATGGACCTGCTGTCCCGGCATGGCATCGCCGGGGTGAGCATGCGGTCCGTGGCCCGCGAAGCAGGCGTGGCGCTGGGCCTGGTGAACTATTACTACGATGACAAAACCACGCTGATCCGGGCTGCCCTGCGGCGCGTGGACGAGCATGACCTCCTGCTGGTCGCGCCGGACCCGTCGCTGCCCCCGGACGAGCAACTCCGCAAGGCGTTGCGGCGGGTGGCGGCCAAGGATTTGCTGACCACCCGCTACCTGTCCCTCCGCCTGCACCTGTGGGCCCTGGCCCAGGCCGACGAGGACTACGCCCAGATCAACGCAGTGGCCTTTGACCGTTACATCGACGGCGTCGCCGCGCTGGTGTCCGCCGCCCAGCCCGCACTGTCCTGGGAGGCCTGCAGGGACCGGGCGGCGGACATCGTGGTGATCCAGAACGGCGTGTGGCTGACGGCGCTGCTCGGCGTCGACACGGCCGCCATCCAGCGGAGCATCGAGCGGACGGAGCAGATCGCGTTCGCTCCCGTCCATGACGGAAGCACGGGCAGCGCGGAACTCCGCCCGCACTGAACGACCGGCCGCGGTCACGCCGGCAGCCCCTCAGTAACATTGAACGAGCGTTCAAAAAAGTATTGAACACTCGTTCAAGGTGCATTACTGTCCTTCCTATGACTTACGCCACACCAGCGCGGGAAGCCGCCCAGAGCACTGCACCCGAGGCAGCAGCCACCCTGTTCATCAACGGCGCGTGGGAGCCGGCCGCGTCCGGCGCTGTCCGTGAAATCCGCAACCCGGCCGACGGCGAACTGGTCGCCACGGTCTCCGAGGCCGGCCGCGAAGACGCCGAACGGGCCATTGCCGCGGCCCGCGCCGCGTTCGACGCCGGCGTTTGGTCCTCGGTTCCTGCCCCGGAGCGCGGGACCTTCCTGTTGAAGGTGGCCGCCGGACTCCGTGAACGCCGGGAAAAATTCGCCCGCGCCGAGTCCCTGGACACCGGCAAGCGGATGGTCGAAAGCCGGATCGACATGGACGACATCGCCGCCTGCTTCGAGTACTTTGGCAGGCTGGCCGGGCAGCAGGCGGGCCGCATCGTCGACGCCGGGAACCCCGCCGTGGTCAGCAGGATCGCTTACGAACCCGTGGGCGTCTGCGGCCTGATCACCCCGTGGAACTACCCCCTGCTCCAGGCGGCGTGGAAGATCGCGCCCGCGCTGGCGGCCGGGTGCACGTTCGTCCTCAAACCCTCCGAGCTGACCCCGTCCACCGCCATCCTTGCCATGCAGCTGCTGCAGGACCTTGGCCTGCCGGACGGCGTCGCCAACCTCGTCACCGGGGCAGGCGCTGAGGCGGGCGCACCGCTCTCGGAACATCCCGACGTCGACCTCGTCTCCTTCACCGGCGGCCTGGAAACGGGCAAGCGGATCGCGGCGGCGGCCGCGGGCACCGTCAAGAAGGTGGCCCTGGAGTTGGGCGGCAAGAACCCCAACGTCATTTTCGCGGACGCCGACTTCGACGCCGCCGTGGACAATGCCCTGAACGGCGCCTTCGTCCACTCCGGGCAGGTCTGCTCCGCGGGAGCGCGGCTGGTGGTGGAGGAATCCATCGCCGAACGCTTCGTGGACGAGCTGGTCCGCCGCGCCCGGGAGATCCGGCTGGGCGGCCCGTTCGACGACGACGCCGAGACCGGCCCCTTGATCTCCGCCGCCCACCGGGACAAAGTCAGCGCCTACGTCCAGCGCGGTGTCCAGGAGGGCGCACGGCTCCGGACCGGAGGCGAGGCACCTTCCGGAGGGAAGTACGACGCCGGGTTCTACTACCAGCCCACCATCCTGGACCAAGTGAAGCGCGGCATGTCCGTGGTCACCGACGAGGCATTCGGCCCGGTGGTCACGGTCGAAACGTTCCGCACCGAAGACGAGGCCGTGGCCACCGCCAACGACACCATCTACGGGCTGGCCGGCGCGGTGTGGACCCAGGACGCCGGCAAAGCGCAGCGGGTGGCGTCCCGTCTGCGGCACGGCACCATCTGGATCAACGACTACCACCCCTATCTCCCGCAGGCCGAGTGGGGCGGCTTCGGCCAGTCCGGCGTCGGCCGCGAGCTGGGCCCCACCGGCCTGGCCGAGTACCAGGAAGCCAAGCACATCTACCAGAACACCAGCCCCCAGGTCACCGGCTGGTTCGCTGACCACGGCAAGGAGAACTAGATGCACTACGACAACATCGAGGACCTCACCGACCGCGGGTTCGACTACGTCGTCATCGGCGGCGGATCCGCCGGTGCCGCCGTCGCCGCCCGGCTGAGCGAGGATCCGGAGGTGACCGTGGCCCTCGTCGAAGCCGGCCCGGATGACCGCAATATCCCGGAGATCCTGCAGCTGGACCGGTGGATGGAACTGCTCGAATCCGGCTACGACTGGGACTACCCCATCGAACCGCAGGAAAACGGCAACTCCTTCATGCGCCACGCCCGCGCCAAAGTGATGGGCGGCTGTTCCAGCCACAACTCCTGCATCGCCTTCTGGGCGCCGCGTGAGGACCTGGACGAGTGGGAAGCCAAGTACGGCGCCACCGGCTGGAACGCCGACGCAGCCTGGCCGCTGTACCAGCGGCTGGAGACCAACGAGGACGCCGGCCCGGACGCACCGCACCACGGGGACTCCGGCCCCGTGCACCTGATGAACGTTCCCCCGGCGGATCCTGCCGGCGTCGCGCTTTTGGACGCCTGTGAGCAGGCCGGCATCCCCCGCGCGAAATTCAACACGGGCACCACCGTGGTCAACGGAGCGGGTTTCTTCCAGATCAACCGGCGCGCGGACGGCACCCGTTCCTCCAGCTCCGTCTCCTACATCCACCCCATCATCGACCGGCCCAACTTCACCCTGCTGACCGGCCTGCGCGCCCGCCAGCTGGTGTTCGACGCGGACAAGCGCTGCACCGGCGTGGACGTGGTGGACGGGGCGTTCGGCCGTACCCACCGGCTCTCCGCGCACCGCGAGGTTATCCTGTCCACCGGTGCCATCGACTCCCCCAAGCTGCTCATGCTCTCCGGCATCGGCCCGGCAGCGCACCTGGCCCGGCACGGCATCGAAGTGCTGGTGGACTCCCCTGGCGTCGGCGAGAACCTGCAGGACCACCCGGAAGGCGTGGTGCAGTTCGAGGCCAGGCAGCCCATGGTGCAGACCTCCACCCAGTGGTGGGAGATCGGCATCTTCACCCCCACCGAGGACGGCCTGGACCGCCCCGACCTGATGATGCACTACGGTTCGGTTCCGTTCGACATGAACACGCTGCGGCACGGCTACCCCACCACGGAAAACGGCTTCAGCCTCACCCCCAACGTCACCCACGCACGCTCCCGCGGCACCGTGCGGCTGCGCAGCCGCGACTTCCGCGACAAGCCCATGGTGGACCCCCGCTACTTCACGGACCCTGACGGCCACGACATGCGCGTCATGGTGGCCGGCATCCGCAAGGCCCGCGAAATCGCGGCCCAGCCTGCCATGGCGGAGTGGACCGGCCGCGAACTCTCGCCCGGCATCGAGGCGCAGACGGACGAGGAGCTGCAGGACTACATCCGCAAGACCCACAACACCGTGTACCACCCGGTGGGCACAGTCCGCATGGGCGCAGCCGACGACGACATGTCGCCGCTGGACCCCGAGCTGCGGGTCAAGGGCGTCACGGGCCTCCGCGTGGCCGATGCGTCCGTCATGCCCGAACACGTCACCGTCAACCCCAACATCACCGTGATGATGATCGGCGAGCGCTGCGCCGATCTGATCCGGGCCGCCCAAACGGCCGCGGACCGCACGGCCGAAGAGGCCATGGAAGAGAAGGAGCTCACCACGTCCCTCGCCTGAGCGGCAGGACCTAAGGGGGCCGTTTCCCCAACGGCAACGGCCCCCGCCAACGTCATTCCGCCGCACCCCAGGGCGGCCGGTCCAATCGTGCTTTCTGATCCAGGAGTCCATAGTGGAACCCAGCAAGAGTATTGATTCAAGCGGCATGGACGAATTCGGCTACACCCAGACCCTTGACCGGAGCATCGGCAAATTTGCCAGCTTCGCCGCAGGTGTCAGCTACATCTCCATCCTCACCGGTGTTTTCCAACTGTTCTATTTCGGTTTTTCCATGGCCGGCCCGGCGTACGCCTGGTCCTGGCCCATCGTGTTCGTCGGCCAGCTGATGGTGGCCCTGTGCTTCGCCGAACTGGCCGGCCGCTACCCGGTGGCCGGTTCCGTGTACAACTGGGCCAAGCGGCTCGCGTCGGGGACCTCGTCCTGGCTGGCCGGCTGGCTGCTGCTGCTCTCCTCCATCATGGCCTTGGGCTCGGTGGCGCTGGCCCTGCAGATCACGCTGCCGCAGCTCTGGTCCGGCTTCCAGTTCGTCGGTGACGGCACCGGCCCGTACGACTTCGCCATGAACGGCGTGGTGCTGGCCACCATCATGATCACCATCTCCACCCTGATCAACGCGTTCGGCGTGAAGCTGATGACCCGGATCAACAGCATCGGCGTGTTCGTGGAACTGGTGGCCGCCGTGCTGCTGATCCTGGCCTTGGGCTGGCATGTGGTGCGCGGCCCTGAGGTTTTCTTCCAGACCAACGGCTTCGGCGAAGGCCACGACCTTGGCTTCTTCGGCGTCTTCCTGATCGGCGCCATGGCTTCCGGCTACGTCATGTACGGCTTCGACACCGCCAGCTCCCTGGGCGAGGAAACCAAGGACCCCAAGAAGACCGCTCCCAAGGCCATCCTGCGCGCCGTCACGGCATCGTTCCTGCTGGGCGGCGGGATCCTGCTGTTCGGCATCCTGGCCGCACCGGACCTCACCGACCCGCAGGTGGGGTCTCCCGACGGCGGCCTGCAGCACATCGTGCTCTCCGTCCTGGGCGGCCCGTTCGGCAAGGCCTTCCTGGCCTGCATCGTGGTGGCCGTGGTGGTGTGCACCCTGGCCGTCCACGCCGCCGCCATCCGGATGATGTTCGCCATGGCGCGGGACAACAACCTGCCGTTCAGCCGGCAGCTCAGCAAGGTGGATCCCGTCCGCAGGACCCCCACGGTCGCGGCGATCGTCATTGGCGTCCTGGCCGTCCTGCCGCTCCTGGTCAACGTCACGCAGCCGGCGATCTTCACCATCCTGTCCAGCATCAGCATCGTCCTGATCTACCTCTCCTACCTCCTGGTGACGGTTCCCCTGCTCCGCAAACGGTTCCTGAAGAAATGGCCGCTGGCCGAGGACGGTTCCGAGCCAGGGTTCTGCCTGGGCAAGTGGGGGGTTCCGGTGAACATCCTGGCGGTCCTGTGGGGTGCCGCCATGACAGTGAACCTGGTGTGGCCGCGCCCGGAGATCTACAACTCGGTGCCGCCGTTCGAGTGGTACCTGCAGTGGGGCGGAGTGATCTTCGTGGCCGCGGTGGTGGTTGGCGGGACCCTGCTCTACCGGCTGAAGATCCGCCACCAGACCGGGGTGCTGGCCGAGCATGCTGCGTCCGTTGCCGCCCATCCGTCGTCCAATGACCCGCGGTACGACGCGCCGGAGGACGCGGTGCCGGCCAACGCGGTCCTGGCAACCGAAAGCTAACAGCACTGAAACAGAACGGCCGACGACGGCGCCCACCCGGGTGCCGTCGTCGGCCGTTGCACGGGGCCGGGTGCGCGCCGGGCCGAGACGTTGCGTCACACAAGGCGACCGCCTCCGGTTCCCGGCCCGGCACGCCCTACCCTTGACAGGTGACATTGACTAAGACCCGCACCGCCGCCGCGAGCTCCCTCGCCGCCGCCGGCCTCCTGCTGACCCTTGCCGCCTGCTCCACGCCGGCCGCCACCCAGTCCGCTCCCTCCGCATCCGCTTCCACCTCGGCAACGGCCAGCGCCTCTGCCTCCGCCGGGCCCTGCACCGGGGTGAAGGTCGTGGTGGATTCCGCCTCCCTGAAGCAGTCCGCCGCCGACACCTCCGCCTGCGTGCCCGCGGACGGACCCACCCTGGCATCGGACGTGCTGGCCAAGGCCAACGTGAAGATCGGGGGCACCGCCAAGTACCCCACGAGTTTCGCGTGCCGCGTCAACGGCGTGCCCGCTGCGGACTTCGACATCAAGCACAAGGGCGGCACCACCCGCGAAGCGTGCGATGACAAAAACGCGGTCTCTTATTGGGCCCTCTGGGTGAAGCCCGCCGCCGGCGCATGGGCCTACGCGCAGGAAGGCCTGGACACCCTCAAGCTCAGCCCCGGCGAGAGCCTTGAACTGCTCTACACCGTGGACAACGAACCGGCTGCACCCGCGGCATGACCTTCCGGCCCGCGCCGTTGCGCGCAGCAGCGGTTCTCGCTGCTGTGTTCATTGCGGCGCGGGTCCTCTACCGGGTCCTCTTTAACGGGGCGGGTATCGGGGAGCCGCTCCTGCTGGCCCTGCCGCCGCTGCGGCTTCCGGCTCCGTACGCCCACGTGGTGTTCCTGGGCCCGGTCACCGCCCCGGGGCTGTGGGCGGCGGTCCTGTCCGCGCTGCCCATTGCCGGGCTGATCCTGGGCTTCGGCCTGCTCAATGCGTGGGTGGATGTGTCCCGCGGATTCGTCCGGCTGGCCCGGGGCGGCCCGCTGCAGGGCGTGGCCCGGATGCTGGTGGTGGCGTGGGCGGCGCTCCCGGCACTCGCCGACGCTGCGGCTTCGGTGCGCCTGGCGTTCCGGTTGCGTGGCGAACGCTTTGGGCCGCGGGCCTTGGTGCCCGTCCTGGAGCGCACCCTCGAACATGCCGGCCGGGTTGCGGCGGCCCTGGAGCTGCGCGGCTTCGCGGGCCGGCCCGTACCGCCACCGGCCGCCGGAAGCGACGCGCCGCTGGTGGTCCGGGACGCGCTGTTCCGGGTGGGCGGGGCGCAGGTGCACGCGGCCGGGTTCGCGCCCGCCGGCGGATCCCTCACCGTGATCACCGGGCCCACGGGGTCCGGCAAGTCCACCGTCCTGCGCGGCATCGCGGGGTTGCTCTCCCACGTCGACGGCGGTGGCATCTCCGGCACGGTGCAGGTGGCCGGCCTTGACCGCGCTGCCGTACCGCCGCGGGACACCGCGCGCCTGATCGGCGTGGTCCTGCAGAATCCCCGCGCCGCCTTTGCCAGTACACGGGTCCGGGACGAGATTGGCCTGGCCCTGGAGCTGCGTGGCGTGGGCCGGCCGGCCGCCAAAGCCCGGGTGCTGGAGGTGGCGGAGCGGGTTGGGGTTTCGGCGCTGCTGGATCGGGATCCCAGCACCCTCTCGGCGGGTGAGGCAACGCTGGTGGCCATCGCGGCCGCCGTCGTGGACCATCCCGTCCTGCTCCTGGTGGACGAGCCGCTGGCCGACCTGGATTCCACTGCCAGGGCCCGCGTGACCGCCGTGCTCGGCAGCCTTGCGCACCACTCCGGGGTGTGCGTGATCGTGGCGGAGCACCGTGCGGAAGCGCTGGTCACCGTCGCCGATTCCTGGTGGTCCCTTGAGGGCTGCGTGCTGGTGGCGGGTACGGCCCCAACGCCCGCGCCCCTGCGTCCCTTTGTTGGTCCAGCCACGGCGCCGCCGGCCTCCGCGCCCGTGCTGGCGGCCGTAAACCTGGCCGTGCACCGCGGCGGCACGCCCGTGGTGCGGGAGGCTTCCCTGGCCCTGCATCCCGGCGAGATTGTGGCGCTGGTGGGCCCGAACGGTGCCGGGAAGTCCTCCCTCCTGGTGGCGCTGGCCCTCGGTGAGGGGACCAGCGGTTCAAGGACGGACGACGGCGGCCGGGTGGCGTTGGTGCCGGACGCCTCGGACGACCTCTTCACCAGGGACACCGTCGCCGGCGAGTTGCGGGCGGCGGAGCGGCGCCTGGCGCGGGGAAAGCCGGGCCAGCCTGCGGAGCCCGGCTTTGCGGCGTCCCGGCTGGCCCTCCTGCGGGGCAACGCCAGCATGCCGATCGGGCATGAGCATCCCCGGGACCTGTCCGCCGGCGAGCGCAGGATCCTTGCCATGACGTTGCAGACCATGGACCGGCCGCAGGTGCTCCTGATTGACGAGCCCACCCGCGGGCTGGATCCCGCGGCGCGGACGGCGGTGGCGGCGGCGTTGCGGGCGGCCGCGGATGACGGCGCCGCGGTCCTGTTCGCCACCCACGATCTCGAGTTTGCGCACCGGCTTGGGGCCCGGATCCTGCCGATGCGGGACGGGGTGGCGCCGGCCGCCGTGACAGCCGGGGCAGCCGTGACAACAGAAGCTGCCGTTCCCGCTGCACTACCCGTGGCCTCGGCCCGGGCCGCCGGGCGCCGGCCTGACCTGCCTGCCGCGAAGCCGGCCCGCCGCCCTCGAATGCCGCGCGCCGCCGAGCTGGCCGTCCTGGCGGCAGCAAACCTGCTGGCGTTGGCGGCGTTCTGCTGGCCGCTGCTGGCCGCGGCACTGCCGCAGGATGCCGCTGCGGCCACCCCGTACGCTGCCTTGGCCATCGCACCCCTGGCGGCGGCCGCCGTCGTGGTGGCCCTGGACGGCTCGGTCCGCTCGGCACACACCGTGGCGCTGCTCGGCGTCCTCGCCGCGGTAGGTTCCGCGGTCCGGGTGGCGAGTACCGGCGTCGGCGGCGTGGAGGCCGTGTTCATCCTGCTGGTCCTGGCGGGCCGGGCGTTCGGTCCGCGGTTTGGCCTGCTCCTCGGCGCCGCCACCATCGCCGTCTCCAGCGTGCTGTGGGGCGGAATCGGGCCGTGGACACCGTTCCAGATGTTCGCCTGCGCCTGGGTGGGTGCCGGAGCCGGGCTGCTCCCCCGCCGGGTGCGCGGCAGGGCAGAGCTGTGGATGCTTGCCGGGTACGGCGTGGTGGCGTCCTATGTGTTCGGCCTGCTGCTCAACCTGTGGTTCTGGCCCTTCGCCGTGGGCAGCGGCACCGGGATTTCCTATGTTCCGGGCGCACCGCTGGGCACCAACCTCGGCAGCTTCCTGCTCTACTCACTGCTGACGTCGACGGCGGGCTGGGACACCCTGCGCGCCGTCACCACGGTCATCGGCATCGCCGTGGTGGGGCGCGCCGTCCTGGCCTCGCTCCGCCGGGTGAAGCCGGTGGCCGGCGCCGCTTCCGGCGCGGACGGCCGGGCCGCCAGTGTGCCGTCACCGCAGGTGCGGGACCGGCGCCAGCTCACCCCGTGACGCAGGAAGGTTGCCTCCAGCCAACGAATTTGTGACACTGTTGTCCTCTGTTCCCCAGTGTTAGGCAATGTTTTGACGGGCATTTCAGGTTTCGCGACGCAGTCCGCGCGCTGACACTTCCCTGATGCCCCAAGGGCCGGCAAGTTCAGCGCTTCATCCGCTGAAACCACCCGGAGCCCGATGCCGATCCACGGCTTTCTTTCCCCCGCACTGATTTCCTGCCCCGCAGCATACGCCTGCCCATTCCCCGGGCCGCCGTGGCCGCCCACCGCCACGTCCCGTCCGCCTTAGGACCCGCTCCTTTTCGGACCTGACCTTGGCGAACCGCGGCCCAGCCGCCCAACACCCTGTTTTGGGAGCACCATGCCTGCAACAAAAAATCCATCTATCGTCCTCACGGACGTGCATTTCCGGTGGCCGGACGGCTCGCCGGCGTTGTCCGGGATCTCCGGGAGCTTCGGGCCCGGGAAAACCGGGCTCGTAGGAACCAATGGCTCCGGGAAGTCAACGCTGCTGCGACTCGTGGCCGGGACCCTCACACCGACGGCCGGCAGTATCAGCACGGGAGCCGACGTCGGCTACCTTCCGCAGACCCTGACGCTGCACGACGATGCCACCCTGATGGAGCTGCTCGGGATTAGGGACAAAGTCCGTGCCCTGCGGGCTATCGAATCCGGCGACGCGGCGGTGGAGCACTTCGATGTGCTGGGCGACGACTGGGACATCGAGGCCCGTGCGGACGAGGCGCTGGAGGGGATCGGCCTGACCGGTGTCGGGCTGGACCGGCGCGTGGGCGAACTGTCCGGCGGGGAAGCCATGCTGGCCGCCATCTCCGGGCTCCGGATCCGGCGCACCCCCATCACCTTGCTGGATGAACCGACGAACAACCTGGACCGCGGGGCACGCTCGGCGCTCGGAGGGATGCTGGCTGACTGGCCGGGCAGCCTGGTGGTGGTCAGCCACGACCTGGCACTGCTGGAACTCATGGACAGCACGGCCGAACTGTACGAGGGAGGGCTCACGGTGTTCGGCGGCCCCTACAGCGAGTGGCAGGCGTACCTGGACAGCCAGCAAGCCGCAGCCGCACAGGCAACCCGTGCCGCTGAACAACTGGTGAAGAAGGAAAAACGGCAAAAGCAGGAGGCGGAATCGAAGCTCGCCCAACGGGCCAGGACGGGCCAGGCCAGCTACGACAATAAGAAGGGATCCAAGATCCTGATGAACCAGCGGGCCTTCGATGCCCAGGTCTCAGCCGGACGAATGCGTTCCGGCATGGACGCCAAAGTGCAGGCCGCGCAAGCGGCCCTGGACGCCGCCGTATCAAGGGTGCGGGACCAGGACCGGATATCCCTGAACCTTCCCGACCCGGACGTTCCGCGCGGCCGGCGGATCGCGGAACTTCGGGGCACCAACCGCTCCTTCGTGGTGCAGGGCCCGGAGAAGGTGGCCATCACCGGACCCAACGGCGCCGGCAAGACCACACTGCTGGAACGCTTGATGGGCGGTGTCCCGTGCATGGAGGGCCAAGCCGGTGGAAGCCTGCTGACGGACCGCGCCGGCTACCTGCGTCAACGGCTCGACGGGCTGCGGGAAAAGGCCACAACCCTCGAAAACGTGCAGGACGCCGCGCCGGACGTGCCTGCGGGTGATGTCCGCAACCAGCTGGCCCGGTTCCTCCTCCGCGGCGACAGCGTGAATCGGCCGGTACACACACTCTCCGGCGGTGAGAGGTTCAGGGTTTCCCTGGCCCGGCTGCTTTTCGCCGACCCGCCGCCTCAAGTCCTGATCCTGGATGAGCCAACCAACAACCTGGACATCCGGAGCGTTGACCAGCTGGTGGAGTCGCTCGGGGCCTACGGCGGCGCCGTCATCGTGGTCAGCCACGATGACGCCTTCCTGGACCGGCTGGACCTGGACCTCATCCTCGGCATGGGACCTGACGGGTCGTTGACGGAGCTGGCCTCGCTGCCTGGCGCGGAATGACAAGAGCCCGGCGCCGCTTCCGGCGCGGACGGCCGGGCCGGCGCCGGCTCACACCTTGAAGTACTTGGCCTCCGGGTGGTGGAACACGAACGCGTCGGTGGACTGTTCGGGGTGCAGCATGAGCTCATCGCTCAGGACCACGCCCATACGCTCGGGCTTCAACAACTCGGTGACCTTGCGGCGGTCCTCCATGTCCGGGCAAGCGGGGTAGCCCAGCGAGAACCGGGCGCCGCGGTAGTCGAGCTTGAAATACCCTGCCGTGTCCTTGGGCTCCTCGGCCGCGAAGCCGAGCTCTTTGCGGATCCGGGCGTGCCAGAACTCGGCCAGCGCCTCGGTCAGCTGCATGACCAGTCCGTTGAGCTCGTAGTAGTCGCGGTACTGGTTGGCCGCGAACATCTTGGACGTGAACTCTTCGATCTTGGAGCCGGCGGTGACCAACTGCACGGGCAGTACGTCGATCTGTCCCGATTCGCGGGACTTCACGAAGTCGGCCAGGCACAGGTGCCGGTCGCGGCGCTGGCGCGGGAAATCGAAGCGCAGGCGGTCGGTGCCGATGGGACCGCCTGAACCACCGTCCGGGGCGAGCAGGCCCGCCTGGCCCAGGACGCCGTCGGGATCCTCGCCGTGGTGCAGCACCACCACCTGTTCGCCTTCGGAGACCACGGGGAAGTAGCCATAGGCTACCGAGGCGTCCAGCATGCCCTCGCCCAGGATGCGGTCCAGCCAGTAGCGCAGTCGCGGCCGGCCTTCGCGTTCCACCAGTTCCTCGTAGGAGGCGCCGTCCTCGCCGCGGCCGGGCTTGAGGCCCCACTGCCCCATGAAGGTGGCGCGCTCGTCGAGGAAGGCGGAGTAGTCGTGCAGCGAGACGCCGCGGACAATCCGGGTGCCCCAGAACGGCGGCGCGGGGACGGGGTTGTCGGTGGCGACGTCGGACCGGCCGGGCATGGCCTCGGGCTCGGTGATGGTGAACTTCGGGCCGCCCTTGTGGATGCGCTTCTTCAGCGGCGGCAGGCCCACGGAGTCCGGGTCCTCGCCGCGGGCCACGCGGACCAGCGGTTCCATGAGGGCAAGGCCCTCGAAGGCGTCCTTGGCGTACCTGACGGTGCCCTCGAACTGTTCGGCCAGGTCCTGCTCCACGTAGGCGCGGGTCAAGGCTGCGCCGCCCAGGATGACCGGCCACTTCTTGGCCAGGCCGCGGGTCTGCAGTTCGGCGAGGTTTTCCTTCATCACCACGGTGGATTTCACCAGCAGCCCTGACATGCCGATCACGTCGGCGTCGTGTTCCTCCGCGGCGGCGATGATCTCGGCGATGCCCTGCTTGATGCCGATGTTGACTACCTTGTAGCCATTGTTGGTGAGGATGATGTCCACCAGGTTCTTGCCGATGTCGTGCACGTCCCCGCGGACGGTCGCGATCACCATGGTGCCCTTGCCGGAGGAGTCGGCTTTTTCCATGTGCGGCTCAAGGAGCGCCACGGCGTTCTTCATGACCTCGGCGGACTGCAGCACGAACGGCAGCTGCATTTCGCCGGCACCGAAGCGTTCGCCCACCACTTTCATGCCCTCAAGCAGGTGGTCGTTGATGATGCCGAGCGGGGTCATGCCTTCGCTGCGGGCCAGGTCCAGGTCCTCTTCCAGGCCCTTGCCTTCGCCGTCGATGATGCGCCGTTCCAGGCGGGCGCCGGTGGGCAGGGCGGCGAGTTCGGCGGCGCGCTGGTCCTTGAGCGCTGCGGTGTCGACGCCGGCGAAGAGGTCCAGCATGCTGGCGAGGGGGTCGTAGGTGGTGTTGCCGTCGGCGTCGTATTCGCGGCGGTCGTAGACGAGGTCCAGGGCCACCTTGCGTTGCTCTTCCGGGAGGGAGGCGAGCGGGACGATTTTGGCGGCGTCGATGATGCCGCTGGTCAGGCCGGCCTGGACGGCTTCGTGCAGGAACACGGAGTTCAGGACCATGCGGGCGGCCGGGTTGAGGCCGAAGGAGACGTTGGAGACGCCGAGCGTGGTGTTGATGCCGGGGTATTTGGCGGTGATCTGGCGGATGGCCTCGATGGTTTCGATGCCGTCGCGGCGGGTTTCCTCCTGGCCGGTGGCCACGGGGAAGGTGAGGCAGTCGACGATGATGTCCTCCACCCGCATGCCCCATTCGCCCACCAGGGCGTCCACCAGGCGGGAGGCGATGGCCACCTTGCCCTCGGTGGTGCGGGCCTGGCCCTCTTCGTTGATGGTCAGGGCGATGACGGCGGTGCCGTGTTCCTTCACCAGCGGCATGATGCGGGCGAAGCGGCTGTTGGGGCCGTCGCCGTCCTCGTAGTTGACGGAGTTGACCACCGGGCGGCCGCCGATGAGTTCCAGGCCTGCCTGCAGGACTGGCGGTTCGGTGGAGTCGATGACCAGCGGGAGGGTGGAGGCGGAGGCGAAGCGGGAGACGACCTCTTTGATGTCGGCGACGCCGTCGCGGCCCACGTAGTCCACGCAGACGTCCAGCAGGTGGGCGCCGACGCGGATCTGTTCGCGGGCGATGTCCACGCAATCGTCCCAGCGTTCTTCAAGCATGGCTTGGCGGAAGGCCTTGGAGCCGTTGGCGTTGGTGCGTTCGCCGATGGCCAGGTAGGCGGATTCCTGGTCGAAGTTCACGTGCTGGTAGAGGGAGGCGACGCCGGCCTCGCGCTCGGTGGGGATTCGCGCCGGTGCGTTGCTTGCCTTGGCGTCCACGGCTTTGGCGCGGAAGGGGGCAAGGCGTTCGACGACGGCGGCCATGTGCTCCGGCGTCGTACCGCAGCAGCCGCCTACCAGGCCCAGGCCGAATTCGCGCACGAATTGTTCGTGCGCGGTGGCGAGTTCGGTGGGGGTGAGCGGGTAGTGCGCGCCGTTGGCGCCGAGGATGGGCAGGCCGGCGTTGGGCATGCAGGCGATGGCGACGGAGGACTGCTTGGAGAGGTGGCGGAGGTGTTCGCTCATCTCGTCGGGGCCGGTGGCGCAGTTCAGGCCAATGGCGTCGACGCCGAGCGGTTCGAGGGCGGTGAGCGCGGCACCGATTTCGGAGCCCATGAGCATGGTTCCGGTGGTTTCGACCGTCACCTCGACGAAGATGGGGAGGCGGATTCCCTTGGAGACGATGGCCTGTTTGCAACCGTTGACGGCAGCCTTGGTCTGCAGGAGGTCCTGGCTGGTTTCGATGAGGAACGCGTCCGCGCCGCCGTCGATGAGGCCCTCGGCCTGGAGGGCGAAGGTCTGCTTGAGGTAGTTGTAGCTGGTGTGGCCCAAGCTGGGGAGCTTGGTGCCGGGGCCCATGGAGCCGAGGACCCAGCGCATGCGGCCGTCTGTTTCTTCCGCGGCTTCGGCGCGTTCGCGGGCGATGCTGGCGCCTTTTCTTGCCAGCTCTTCGATGCGGTCATCGATGCCGTAGTCGGAGAGGTTGGACCAGTTGGCGCCGAAGGTGTTGGTCTCGACGGCGTCGATGCCGGTGGCGAAGTAGGCGTCATGGATATCCGCGATGACGTCCGGGCGGGTGTCGTTGAGGATCTCGTTGCAGCCCTCGAGGTTCTGGAAGTCCGTGTCGAGCTGGAGGTCCCGGCCCTGGAGCATGGTGCCCATGGCGCCGTCGGCAATGACCACCCGGTGGTTCACTGCGTCCAGGAGTTCCTGGGAACGGGCGGGGCGGGGGACGGACTCGATGTCCAGTGCGAAACGAGGCGTTTAATCAGGTTACGTGTGGGGGCGCCAACGTTGCGCTGTGTGTCCGGATGCTACGGCGGAGGTGGGCCCCGCACATTCCGCCTCCTCAATTCAAAACCCTCCCTCGCCAAGTTTTGGCCACGTTCGCTCCAGTAGTTTTGCAGTCGAGTTCTGACCCAACGATGCAAGGAAAATCGGGCCTTTTGGCAGGGTTTCTCGCTTGACCGTCGGCGCTGGCACAAAGGGTCGTTATTGAGTTAGCCCTGAAGGGTTTAGGGAAATTCTCATCCGATGGCAAGGGATGATTGACACATGATGAACACCGTTTGGACTGATGAAGCTCTCAGCGCGGGGAAACAAGACGCTCTTGGGCGCCTACCGTATGCACAACGGGCGGCAGAACTTATCCAGGCGACTCACTCGTTCGAATCAAGTGCAGTCTTTGGGCTCACTGGACCTTGGGGTAGCGGCAAGACATCACTGGTCAATATGATCGTGGAAGAGTTGCAGAAGGAGCACCCAGAGTGGGGTGTGGCTAGGTTCACCCCGTGGGCGACTAGCGATGTTCCCGGGCTGCTAAGTGAGTTTTACTCATCCCTTGCTGAGGTGCTTCCGAAGAGCAAGGGCAAGCAAGTACGGCGGGCACTCGCGATGACCGCGTCAGTAGCTGCCCCGGCTGCGAAGCTCATTCCAATCGCTGGGGACGTCGCTGCCGAAGGAGTCAAGCTTGCAGCTGGTGCTCTGGCAAAGTCGCCTTCGTGGCAAGCGGCGTTCAACAAGGCATCAAGGGAACTGAAGGAGCTGAAACAGCCCATTCTCATTGTCGTCGATGATATCGATCGGCTTCATGGAGACGAATTGCTTGCGCTCCTGAAGGTAGTTCGGTTGTTAGGCAGGTTCGACGGTGTTCAGTACCTCCTCGCTTACGACGACGAGACCCTCTATCGGAGCATGACCGTGTCGAGTACCGTCAATCCACACGACGGTTCGGCGGAGCGGTTCATGGAAAAGATCGTTCAGTACCCGCTCTTCGTACCTCCCTTGTTGCGGCACCAGCAGATTTCACGCTTGAGAAGCGGGCTAGCGCGCATCTCTCGGCAAACTGTCGACGATGGTTCAGCAAGCCAGCGTCTCAGCAACCTGATTGACTGTTTCACGAGCCTACTTACGACTCCTCGAGCCATTGACCGTTACATCGCCCAGCTGCAACATCATATTCCGCTCCTACCTTCCGACGAGGTCGATGACGAGGACGTCCAACTGCTGACCCTAATTCGCGTCAGCTTCCCGTCCTTGTTCAATTCAATACCGCGGTACCGCAGCCAACTCATCTCCGGTCACACCGGTGAATGGAAAGTCGATGCCGGGTCAATAGAATACGAGCCGTTCGACATCGGGCAACTGTTCGAGGTCGTCCCTCAAGCGCTCCGCCTCGCTGCCAGGGACCTGTTGGTTTCGCTGTTCCCTAAGGTCGCCAAAAAGGGCCAGATCTCGGTTCATGGAAGTCACCGGCACCAAAGTGTGCAACACGAGGAATACTTCGACCGGTACTTCGCGATGGGGATCCTCGATCATGACGTCAGCGACGCAACCGTACATGCCGCGGTGAAGGCGGCCACAGACGGGGCTGCAGCGTCCTTAAGGGATCTCCTTACCGGAACGCAGGATGAATTGCGGAACCTGGTTTTAAGCAAATGCCTCAACCCGGCGAGCCAGCCGACCATGGACGAGGGGCGCATCCAGTTGGCTACAGTTCTTGCCGGGATTGCCAACGATTTCCCGGAGGACGACAGCGCGCCGTTCACCGAGCAGGATCAGCTTCTCTCCTGGATTGGTGACGTACTCATAGGACTTGCTAAAGAAACGCCTGCGGAAAAGCTTCGAACCGTGATGTGGACGTTCGACCGTCCAGCTCTTCGCATACGGGCATGGAGGAGGCTGGCATACAGCATCGATCATGCGTATCGGTCTGGGAAACCGTCTTGGTACGACGAAGTGACAGCGATGCTGGTTGATGACTCAACTGCCGACTTCCTGGAGCACCTCAAGCAAGGTGACGACGCTGCGACTAGTTCTGGTATCGGATACCAAGTCCACTTCGTTCTCTCCCATCGTGCAGAACAGCTTCGGACTGCTGTCCACAAACTCCTTGAATCGAAGGCTGTAGACCTCTCGATCTTGGCATCTAGGCTCGTGTCCGCTCAAACCATTAGCGGCACCAAACCCGACTGGAAGTTGTCGCCTGACTTCGACCAAGAAACGTTCAATCAACTCGCGCCGCCCACGAATGACCCGTGGTATGAGGAACCCGTGCAAGAAGTCAATATCCGAGACCTGAGCTGGGCGAACCGACGAAAGTATGCTGCCGGTCGTGTCAGCCGGCCCCCTTCCGGCATTTTCGATACGGGCGAGTCCATGGAATCGAACCGAGAATAGCGTTTCAAACTTTGCCCGCACCCGGTGCCGTCTAATTGCCGACTCACAGGCTGCCGTTTAGCGTCATCAGAAGGAACAACCTGCGGCCAACAGCCACCGACCCTTTTACAGGCTTACCTAGTGCAGGTCATAAAAGATCGTTATGGACCTGTCCGGGATGCGTCTCCAAACAGCTGAAAAACTGTGGCCCGGCCGACCTCTTCATCATCGCATCCCAGAGTCAGCCGCAGAAATGGTCGTTTTGACGCTGAGTCTCAATCCCAGTCGTGCTTCACGGGTAGCAGCGCGCCTGTCCCCCTTAGTTGAGTACGCCGGGGCCGTTTGGAAGGACGAGTACCAGCCAAAGGGTGTACCCGCTGATGGTCATGGTGCTGACCCACGCTTCCCAGCGTTTGAGGCCGATCTGGTTGTTGCTGTCGATCGGATGCCTGGCTCGGACGAGTGCCCTCGCTGTAGCTATGGCCGCGATGATGATGCCGCCGTAGATGAGGAGGCTAATCCCGACCAGACCGGTATCGAGTTGGACTTGGACGATCCTGAGGACCACGGCTACGATCATGGGCACTGCTCCCACGGTGATGATGACGGTACTTTGCCCATGCGCCTGTTGCTGCCTTCGGATCCATTGCATGCGCCGCCACCTTGAGAGTTCGCCTTTGCGCATGGTCGTGGGGTGCAGGGCATAGCTGTCTCCGACGACGAACCCGGTGAAGGTGACGGCAGTGGCTCCGCCTAAGGCGGTGATGATCGAAAACAATGTGGTCGCGGCTGGCCGATGGACGAAGGTCGCGGCGAGCACTTCAAATGCGCCGAGGATTGCCACGAATGCCAGGGCTACTGGGATGGCCATGAACATGACGGTTGCGGCGAGGTTGGCGGTGGGGTCGTCTTCGGCTGCTACTGCGGCGAGGCCGAAGGATCCGAGGAAACTGGCGAACACTCCGATGACGAGGAGACCTGTTGCGAGGGTGAGATTTTCGTCGCTGATTTTGTGGTCGGGGATGTTGAACACGACAACGATTGCAGTGACGGCGAGAGCTCCGAACGTGGCCACGATGGGCGCGTACCCTTGGGCGCCTTTGCGTGGGTCGTAGCGACCTTCGATTCGGTGGCTGAGACGCTTCCGGGCAGTTCGTACTCGTGCCATGCCTAAGGGTACGGCCGGCATCCCGTGTTTAGGGATGGTCGGCGCTACCTAGGCTGCGGGGACCGGTCCTATTCCTCTGTGTGACAGGATCCCGACGACGGAGTGAATCGAAATTACGGCCATCTCCCGCATACTCGGACATAAGGACCCAATTGGCGTCACCGGAGTCGACAGGGGCAGAAAGGGTCGCTTTTGAGCCTCGTGCCCGGGCTGGGATCACTTGTCCCTGCCGAATCCTCGGCAGCAGATAAAGGGACCACCAGACCTCTTCCCATAGACTTCCTGCTATGGAAGTGAAGTCCGTCAATCCAGAAGTCCTGCGCTGGGCCGTTAACGACGCCGGTTATGACGCTGAAACATTGGCGGACGCCACCAGGAAATCCTCCGAGGTCGTAGAGACCTGGCTGAAAGGAACCAAGAAGCCCCACAAGGGCGATCTGGACAAGATCGCAAAACTACTGGGTCGCAATCCCTACTTCTTCTTTCGAGCAAAGCCGCCTGAGACAGTCCCAGTCGTCGCAAAGTTTCGTAAGTCCATCGAAAAACAGGCAGTTCGGCCCGTCGAGGAGCTGAAGGAACTTCGCCATGCTCGGTCCGTCCAGAAGGTCGCCGACTGGGCAGCGCAGGAAAGCAATATTCACGCGCGTCTTACCCCGCGCCATAGCTCTCCTGAGAGCACCGCTCGTGATTTCCGGGAGTCACTTCAGTACTCGATTTCCGATCAAGTTGTCGCATCCAGCAAGTCCGCAGTATTCCGGGAATTTCGCCGGCAAATCGAGAATCTGGGCATTGTCGTTCTGCTTAGAAACGCGGGATCAAACAACTTCCGGGGTTTCTCGCTGCCTCACGGCCGGGTGTCGCTGATCTATATCAACGCCGCATATGAACTCCCGACGCTACGTACTTTCACCCTGCTCCATGAGGTGGCTCATCTGATTCGAGATGAGGAAACGGTCTGCCATGACAACGAAGGCGGGGTGGAAGCGTGGTGTAACCGATTCGCTGCTGCCGTCCTTATGCCAGAGAGTCATCTGAGGGCGTACCTTCAGACTAAGAAATTCACCTCGCTAGACGGAAACTTGGAGGCGGTACGCCTAATTTCCAACCGCTACGGCGCGAGTTGGGCAGCGGTGGCTATCAGGCTGAAATCCTTGGGCCTAGCAACTCAGCACCTCGTTGACCTCGTCGAACAGACGCGTGGTGAGTTTCTGGAGAAGAAATCTGCATTCTCTACAGTCAGACAAACCGTCCCAGTTAAGAGACAAGCCGAGTTCGGTGCAACCTATCCGCGGCTTCTCATCGACGCGATGGAACATGGCCGCCTGAGTGTTCTAGACGCAGCAAGGTACCTGCGGGCTGACGGTCCCCAGCTTCGAGAGCTCGCTAATGTCCTCAAGAGCGGGGCGTAGGGATGGACGTTTGCGTAGTGGACGCTTACGCCCTGGTAGCCCTCGAATCCCGCTGTGCGTCGGAAAGGGATGTACGGGCCTGCCTAATTACGATGACCACAAACGTGCAGTCAGCCGTCCTCACGTTCCCAGATCGGGTCGTGAAACATTGCCACTACTTTGACCCCAAGGGGACCGGGTACATGTGGGCACACGCCTGCAGTGGACATCGGCAAGAGCACGAGGCTCCAGACTCTGCGATCGGGCTCGTCATGGCCAACCATCCAGAAATAATGCCGGATGAGCAAGATCCGAAGGTACGCAAAGACGTCGACGCAACGCCGGTTGACGTCCTCGCCCTGGCCCTCGCCCTGCAGGATCAAGGGCATACCGCGACAATTATTTCCGAGGAGCCGGTCAGCCTGCCCGATCGGGAAACGCTAGCAATCGTAGCCCCGAAATTCGGCATATCGGTCATGAATTTGGAGGACTACATGATCGCTGAAGGACTGGCTCAACATCTGGCTGCCTAAGCCTAAAAGCTGAATACCTGGGTCTCTTTAGTGGTATCCGGTAGATAGTTTGCAAGCCAGGTTTCGTCGGTTATTCCTCGCCCCGCAAGGTCAGCAAGGAGCAGTTCGCAAAACAGGAGCAGTGCGCGTGCAGGGTCCCCTAGTAGGTACTGCCGCCCATAAGCTCGCAAGGCAGTTGCAGGGTAAACGACTTGATCGATGACTTGGGACATCTCCACCTGGGGTCCCCCGGGAGTTCGCGCTGGCAACTCCTGCCATTGCTTGGATAGCTTTTGTTTGCTATTGGGGTCCGATTTATGAAGTGGGACCAACTCAGGAACGTAGGGGACGGTTGAGGTTGCGCTACCCACCAGTCCGGGGGAAATGATGCATGTCAGATCAGGGCGCTCCGCTTCTGGAAGATTGGCGATGGCTTCGACAATGGATGCTGTCGCACCCTTGACGCTGAATCCAAACAGTACAAACATAGGCTGAGCCGTATCCGCTCGTGAATCTTGAAGTGCATTTAGCCTCGCCTTCTTACTCTTGAAGTCATTAATTGCTTCAATATCCACGGTCGTCTTGACCTCGATCGCCATAACGGCAGTCTCGACCGGAAATAGCAGCTGGCTGGTCTGTGCGAGAAGCTGAGGCTGCTTTGCTTCGTCAAAGAGAATGATGTCGGTCTGCGCTGAACGTTGCCCGGCGCGATCAAAAATTATGCCGGTTCCAACGCCAAGGGAAGAGGGCAACAGGCTGGTGAGCAGCTGAGCCAGCGAAATCTCGTTCGCGCGCCCCTTCTCTCCGTTGTGCTCAACTAGAGAGTTCAATACGTTGATCTCAATCTGCAGACGCCGCGTGACCCCTGACCAATACTCCTCAATAATTCCCTGCATATAGGTGACTTCCTGCCTCGGCGTACGCGTTCTATTGTTCAATAGCTCTGACTCAAGCATTGCATTGATGGAGAACACCAGGTTCCCGCTCGCCCTCGCAGATGACAATAGGCAGATCTCGACGAGGCGGCATTGCTTCCGGCGAGAGTACCGTTACTGCCAGCCTTTGGGTGCCTGCTTGCTGACCAGCAGGCTTTTCACGAACTCGCTGCGGACGACACCGGCGGATTCCATGGCCGTGTTGTTGGCGATCAGGGTCTTCCGCTCTGCTTTCTATTCATCGGTCATCGGGCCGGACTGTGCTTGGCTGACACCGTCGTAGCGTTCGCGGTGGGGGTGAACCCAAGTTTCTTCCACCTGTTAATCACTGGTTTGGCGGAGTGGTGGCCTTGCCAGTTGCGCTGGATGACGTAGGCGTTGGCGTCGTCTTCGGTGGCGGGTTCGCCGTCGGCCCGGTTCGCGCCCGAGACGTACAGGGCTTCTTCGTCGGCGTAGTATCTGGCGTCCTCCACGATCTCCTTTCCCTGGACTTCCAGTTCTGCACTTCGGGTTCTGCGATGAGCTCGGCGCGGGCGGCGATGTCCCGCTTGTCCCGTAGGCGCTGGGTGACGCGCATGAGCATGTCGGGTTCGTCGGCGAGGACTAATTCAAGTTCCTCGGTCGCCGCAGTGTCCACATAAGAAAGAACTCGGCCAGAAGCAGGGCTTTTTCCATAGTGCAGCCCGGGCGCAGGGGCGGCGTCCCCGGCGGTGGTGGACTTGGCTTTCTTGGCGATCTGTGCCGCTGACACTGCGATCAGGGAGAGTCGGTAGTCGGCCTCGACCCCGCCTGCCTCGGTCACCGCGGAACGGTGGATGTTCTCGACCACCCGCGCGAGCATGCGTTCTGCTTCCTAGGGGCTTCAGTTCTCCTGTCGCGGATGCTCCTCCACCTCGCTTTAGCAGCCGACCACCTTCACCGACGCATCCCGACCTTCGTTTCCTCGACATTCCCGTTCAGGTTGCCCCGCCTTCCCGCTGCATGACAACAGCTTCTTGTGCGGGCTTGTCGACCAACCCAGGATGCCTACGACGCCGCCCTGCCGCGACTTGGATCCCACCCCAACACCGGCCCGAGCTTCCCCGCCATGTCCGTCAGGATCTGCACGTAGTCCTCGTGGTCGAAGCTGAAGGGCAGGGCGAAGGCCACCTCATCCACTTCCCGGAACCCTGCGTGGGCGTACAGCTGCTCCGCGATCTCCTCGCTGGTGCCGATCAGATCAGCAGCGAACATCATGCCCCGCGGCCCCTGCGGAGAAGCCGTGCGCGGAGTGCGTTCGTCAACATACCGCTGGTACTTCTCCCGCTGGGCAGCAGTCGCCGAGTCAGTAGGGATCACCACCAGCCCCTGCGAAACCCGCGCCTGAACATGTCCGGCGGCAGCAGCCGCTTCGCGGAACGCCCGGATCTGGGACTGCTGGACCAAAGCGAAGTCCGGTTCCTGGTCCTTGTCGGGGAAGATCACGCTGCTGGAGAGCAGGTTGAATCCATGAGAACCCGCCCATACCGCTGACTTTGTACTCCCGGCCCCGTACCACAGCCGGTCCCGCAGCCCGGGCGAATGCGGCTCCACACGGTTGGAGAACTCCTCCACCACCCCTTGCTTGCCCGAGAATTCACGCACCCGCTCACCCGCCACCAGACGCGCAAACCGCTCCACCCGGGCGTAGCTGAAATCCTCCAGGTCCGCCGTATCCGGGTACAGCTCATGCTTCACTGTGTCGTACTGCATCGGCTCCCCCACGCTTACGCCGGGGTTGATCCGTCCACCGGCTAGCAGGTCCACGGTGGCCAGATCCTCCGCCAGGCGAAGCGGGTTCTCCCACCCCAGCGGCGTCACGGCAGTACCAAGCTCAATCCTCGAAGTGCGCTGGCTCGCGGCCGCCATCACGGCCACAGGCGAAGAAATCCCGAACTGCAGGTGCCGGTGCCGCAGCCAGGCACTGTCGAACCCCAGCCGCTCCCCCAGTTCAATGATCTGCAAGGTCGACTCGTGGCCGGCAGCTGGATCAGCGGGATCGAACAAGCCAATCGTGAGGAACCCCAGCTTCCGCAGGGGACGAGTGGGATGCGGCATCGGCTTCCTCCAAGTGATCAGGGAACGTGACTGTTTTTCAGACTAGGCCGTGGGCCACCGGATGAACCAACATGTCCCGCCGCCCCCAAGGCTCCGCCAGAAGCACCCTCACCCTTGACGGACGTGTCCGCACACGGGTTAGGCTCACCACGGGCAGGCGACGGCGCCGCCACAGGAGGAATACATGTCACTGCAGGAAATCGAATTCACGTCCGCCAACGGCCGCGACACCATCCAGGCCTGGGTCTACGAACCCATCGGCCAGCCCAAGGCAATCGTGCAGCTGGTCCACGGGCTCGGCGAGCACTCCCGCCGCTACCTCCACCTCATCTCCACGCTGGTGGACGCCGGATTCATCGTGGTGGCAGGTGACCACGCCGGGCACGGCCGCACCGCCATGCAGCAGGGCACCTGGGGCGACGCCGGCGAGGACGCCGCCAAGGTGGTGGTCGCGGACGAGCTCACGCTCCAGGCCAAAGCCAGGGCGGCCCTCCCCCAGCTTCCCTACGTGGTGTTCGGCCACAGCTGGGGCTCCATGATCGCGCGCGGCATGGCAGTGGACCCACAGGCTCAGCTGTCCGGCTTGATCCTGTGCGGCATCGCCGCCCAAATGCGCGGCATCGAAACAACGATCAACCGGCCGGAACTGGCGCGGCTTGCCTCCGGCGCCGGCGCAGCGGACGCCGCACCGCAGGACCTCGTGGGCCAGCTGTTCGATGGTTTCCTGGGCCGCTTCGGCGACAATCCCGGCCCCACGGCCTGGGTGGCGCTGGACGCCGACGTCGTGGCCGACCACGCCAGGGACCCCTTCAACAACTTCGGCGCACCCCTGAGCGCCCGGTTCCTGCAAGGCTTCGTGGACCTCTACGACCACGTCAATTCCGACGACTGGTACAAACAGCTCCCCGCGGACCTCCCCGTCCTCATCCTCGCCGGCGACCAGGACCCCGTGACCAACTACGGCGAAGGCGCCTACCACGTGGCCAACCGCCTCACCGATTCGGGCCACGCGGACGTCCGCGCCCGCGTCTTCCCCGGCGTCCGGCACGAGGTGCACAACGAACCCACCACCCGCGCCGAAACCGAGCGCGAAACGGTCGAATTCATCCAGCGCGTCACCCAGCGGCAGGATTCCCCAGCCCCGTAGGCAGCAGGCTGGCCGTCCCGGAGGAAAGCACCCCGGCGGAAAGGTACGACGACGGCACTAACCCCGCCGCCGTCGTCGAACCTTCCAGCCAAGGCAGTCCGGTACGTCAGGCCTGCCGTGCCTTCCCCGGCCAGCGGGGCAGCCGTGAAAAGGTGGGCCCCGCGGGCGCCGGAATCTTGGCAGGGTCGGCGCCCGGCCGCCGTCGCCGCAGCTCCAACGCCAGCGCCTCCTGCCCGCGGGCCATCGCCCACCGGTGGTTCGCGGCAAAGGCCGGCTTGAGCAGCCAACTCAGCCGGCGCAACAGTGGCTTTGCCGTGCTGACCCGCCAGTCGTAGGTGACCACCGTTTCGGGGCCGTCCTGCTCAAAGGTCCAGCGGCCGGCGCCGTTGAGGTCGCCCCGGGCCGAGATGGCGAATCCGTGCTCCGTGACGGGCTCGGTGACGGTGAGCTGCCACTTGAGCGTGTACGGCAGCCAGCCCTTGGTGTGGAGGAAGAACGCCTTCCCGGTGCCGTCCGGATTGCCCGGATCCAACTGCTCAACAGCCAGATACACCGACGGCCACCAGCGGGGAAGCGTGCCGGCATCGCCCAAGATGTCCGTGACCTCCCGAGGGGTTCCCGCCACCCGCCAGACAGTCAGGAATTCGTAGTCAGTGCTGCTGGTCGAAGTGCCGGCCATAGGTGCCTCCACGGCGAGGATGAATAGGCGGCCCACAGTACTCACGCCCCTGTTTGCGGTCAACGGGTGCCCGTAAAACGCCTACTGGCGCACGGGCCGGGACCTGTACACATGGCCCGGGACCAAGGGCGTTCCCTCGAAGAGCTGCGGGACGGACACCAGCTGGTAGCCCTGGGCCTGCAGCGTGGAAATCAGCTCCTGTTGCCCGGCGATCGTCGTCGGCTGCACGTCATGCATGAGCACCACCGCGCCGGGCGTGATCTCCTTGAGCACTTTGGGCACGAACACTGCCGGGTTCTTGCTCTGCCAGTCCAGTGAGTCCACGGCCCAGATGATGAGTGGCTTGCCCACAGCGCCCTGCACTGCGGCATCGGCCGCGCCGTAGGGCGGCCGCATCATGACCGGGGTGGAGCCGGTCGCGGCCAGGATGGCGGCGTCCGTACGCTCCATCTCCTTCTTGACTGCGGGGGTGGGCAGCTTGGTCAGGTAAGGGTGGCTGAACGTGTGGTTGCCGATCGCGAAGCCGGCGTCGGCCACCTGCTTCGCGGTTGCCGGGTTGGCGGCCGTATTGGACCCGGTCATGAAGAACGTGGCCTGGGCCTTCCGCTCTGCCAGGATGGCCAAAAGCTCCGGCGTAGTGCGGGCGTCCGGCCCGTCGTCGTACGTCAAGGCAGCGCACGGGACGATGTCGCAGTTCACGTGCCTGGCTGCCGGCGCTGTCGCGGGACGCGGGACGGCGGCGGCGTTCAGCTGCCCCAGGACCTGCCGGCCGTAGTCGCTGAGCACCGCGCCGGCATCGGCGGCGTTCATGGTCAAGGTCACGTTGCCCCCGGGGTTTCCCGGAACCTCCGCGGACACCGCCAGCTCCCCGGACGGTTTCAGGACCAGGTCGCCTACCGGGATGTCCTGCCGGACGGGGGTGGCGATCTGCGCTGGAACGCCCACCATGCGCGACTGGATGCCCGGAACCGCCTCCGGCCGCACCAGCTCCGCGCCACCACGGACAGCCCCGGAAACCGTGTCAACATAGACGGTTTCGGATCGCTCTGAGACGGTCCCGCCCGTCCCGGACGTCTTCACTTTTTGGCGGACAACAATCACTGTTCCCGCAGCCTGAACGGGCGCCGCGGACACCGTCAGCTCCTGGCCCGCGGGCTGCTGTGCGTTCAGCGCCATCGCGGGCCGGTACCGGCCACCCGCCGGGGCAGCGGCATCGAGGAGTCCCAGCAGCCACGAGTCAACATGCGTGTTCAACCCCGGCACCCCGTCAACGTAGGTCCAGGACGCATGCACGTGGTGCTCCCCCACGTGGGCCGTCAAGGCCATCCCGTACCCGCCGGGCACCTCCACCGGCCCGTCCAGCGCATCCGAGAGCGGCTGGGGCAACGCCACGGTCTCCGGTTGGCTGGAAACCCGTTCGTGGGCGTGCAACGCCGGGTACGGCGCACCGGCCATGCTGTCACCACCGCAGACGAGAGCCGCTACGCAAATCGCCGCCAGGAGGACATGCAGGCAGGCGGCAGCTACGCTCCCGCGGGTGCGCCCCATCCCCAGCCCCATCGATCCGCACGCTCCTCAGGTGTTGACCCTTCGATTGTCCCTTACTGAAGAGCCCGGATGGTGAAACCCGGGGGGCGTTGCCTGGAACCGGGGAGCGCCGGCGCGCTAGATGGTCACGTTGAGCCCCGCCGTGTAGCCGGCCGCCGCCGAGCCGGTCATGGTCGCCAGCTGGTAGATGCCGCCGTCGTCCCCGAACACGTTGTCCGACTGCAGGGTGGTGCGGGTCATGTTGGTGACGCTCTTTTCGTATCCGGGGGTGGCATAGACGTCGTCGCAGGCCGCCTTGGGCAGGGCGATCTGGGAGACGGCCAGCACCTGTCCGGCAGAGGTGGCATTGTTCATGGACTCGAAGACCTCAAAGTGGATGTGCGGCCAGCGCCCGGAGTAGGCGGCCGGGAAGATGGACGTAAAGGTGACCTGCCCGTTGGCGTCCGCTTCCTGCACGCCGCGAAGGTAGTTCTCGTTCTTCAGGCTGGAGTCGTACATCGAGTACTTCCCGTCCCGGTCACAGTGCCAGGCGTACACCGCGGCGCCGGCCATCGGGGTGCAGCCGTTGGCGTTGTCCAGGAGGGTCAGCGTGAACGTCAGCGGCACGCCCTCCGCCGTCGCTGACGCGCTGCCGAAGCTTGAGGTGATGTCCCGGCGCACCACGCCGGAGGCTTCCAGGACGTTCGGCCCGTTGGAGCCGTCGCCTGGGTAGGGGCCCGCCGTTTCCTCCGGAATCTCCACCCCGCATTCGGCGATGGCCCGCGTCAGCGCTGGCGTGGCCGAGGCGGCAGCGGAGCCCGTGGATGCTGCGACGGAACCTGAAGACGCCGCCGAAGAAGTGGCTGACGTCGTAGCCGACGACGTGGACCCCGTGGTTCCGGCAGGGGTGCAGGCGGCGAGCGCGGCGGCCGCCCCGCCTGCACCCAGGAACAGCCCCAGGGTGCGGCGGCTCATCAGGGTGGTCAGATCGAACTCCAGCCCGCGGTCATGGTTGGGATGGGGCTGGTCGACGTCGGGCTGATCGGGTGTGCGTGAAGTGGTCATGGTCCAAGGAAACCGCATGAGGCTATGCCGGGGACTGGTGGTATCTGTGCCCTTGCTGTGCGTCCTGGCGGGCTTCATGCTGCCGGAACCTGCCCCATGGAAGGCTCGACGACGGCACCCACCCCGCCGCCGTCGTCGTCCGTTCCAGCAATAGCAGCCCGGCGCACGAGGTGCCGGAAAAAGCGAGGCGGGGCAGGCCCTTGGGAGCCTGCCCCGCCTCTTTGCACCGGCTGATGACCTGCGCCCGACTTTCGGGTTTCCTGTTGCGATGGAGTATGCAGGAACATCTGCCGGCGGGTCTTTGTGCGGAACACCCGCGGCCGTCGGCGCGGCCTAGAGCGTCCTGGGATCTTCGGCGTACATCTTCAACCTGATGTTCAAGGCGTCCGACATGTGGCGGGCCGCGATCTCCCCGGCGAGGGCGGAATTGCCGTCCCCTATGGCGGCCAGCAGGTCGGCGTAATCCGCCAGCACCACCGGCCACCGCCCCGGGTAGGTCAGGGTGGTGAGCGTGTACCGGCGGACCTGTTGGTCCAGGCGTTCGAGCAGTCCGATCAGCGACGGGCTGTGGGTGGCGCGCCACAGCTGGGTATGGAAGGCGCGGTTGGTTTCCGCGAGCGCCCGGCCGTCGCTGGGGTCCAGCTGCTGCATCTGCGTCAGCAGCCCCGTGAGCAGCTGCCGGTCCAGGGCGGTTGCCTTGACGGCAGCCTTGGCCGCGGCGGCCTGCTCCAGGATGATCCTCGACTCGTAGATGTCGATGATCTCCTCGGCTGAATGCGTTCGGACCACCACCGCCTTGCCGCGCCGTTCCACCAGTCCGTCCTGTTCCAGCCGCTGCAGCGCCTCCCGCACCGGTGTCCGGGAGGCCCCGTACCGCTCGGTGAGCTTGGCCTCCGTGAGCGGCTCGTCAGGCGCAAAGACGCTTGCGAGGACATCCTCGCGAAGCCGCTGGTGGATGGGAATGGCCACTTTTTCCTCTTTCCGTTGCTGGTGGGGTTGCTGGGCTGCCTAGGCGATGGAGCCTGCGCGGCGGCCGAAGACGGCTCCCGCCGCAAGCCCGGAGCCGCCGGGGTAGTTTCCGCTGAACAAACCACCCAAGGCTTCACCACAGGCATAGAGCCCATCAAGCGGCCCTGCGTCTTCGGTCAGCACGCGTCCCCAGGTGTCTGTCTTGAGGCCGCCGAATGTGAAGGTGATGCCGCAGGTTACCGGGAACGCGTAGTACGGGCCGGTGGCGATGCTTCGGGCCCAGTTGCTCTTCGGCGGCTGGGTATCCGCCCGGCGCCCGTCCTTGACGTTGGGATCAAACGGGGCGCCCTCGGTGATCGAATCATTAAAGCTCTTCACCGTCTCCTCCAGCCCCTCAGGGCTGATGCCGGCCTTCTGTGCCAGCTCGGCAAGACTCGGCGCAGTGACCACCGAAACCCCCGGCATGTCGTACTCCTCCGCTCGCAGCATGGGACGGGAGGAAGCGTCAAAGATCTGGAAGGCGGCGGAGCCCGGCTGGGCAAGAATGTCCCGGCCGTACTTCGCATAGGTGTAGTTGCGGTAGTCGGCGCCCTCGTCCACGAACCGCTTCCCGTCGCTGTTCACCACGATGCCCAGCGGGTACCCGCCACGGGTGAGCTGGTTGGTGAGTTCCAGGTTGCCCTCGTTCTCCGGGTGCCAGGCGTCCCAGGCGACGCTGTGGCAGGTTGACCAATCGCCGCCCCTGGCCGCGCCGGCGTCCAATGCGGCGACGATCATCTCACCCGTGTTGCCCGGTGTGCCGCGTACCTTCGCGTTCTGCCAGCCCTCCCCCAGGTGTTGGCGGCGCAGTTCAGGTGATGCTTCAAAACCTCCCGAGGCGAGGATGACCGACTCGGCCCGGAGCTCACCTTCTCCGGATGAGGTGCGGTACCGGACTCCGCGGACGCGGCCGTCCTCCTGGATCAGTCCGGTGGCTGCGCAGTCATAGATGACCTCAACGCCCATGCGCTCCGCGGCCGCCCGATGGTCGGTCATGAGCCCCTTTCCGCCTCCCACGTTGCCCACGTGCAGCCCGCCCCAGAACAGATACCCACCGTCCTGGGTCCGGTACGCCTGGCGCTCATACATCAGCCGGTATTTGAGTCCCATGCCGTGAAGCCAACGCAATGTCGGGTTGCTTTCGCTGACCAGGACCGCGGACAACTCGGGGTCGTTGCGCCCTTCAGAGACCTTGGACAGATCGGCAAGGTACTCGGCAGCGGTATAGGCGGGGACTTCACTGACGGCGTGCCGCTCGTCAGGCTCCACGAATTCGGTCAGCTCCTGGAGCCCGTCATGGGAGATGCGGGTGGCGCCGGCGGTGTAGAAGCTGTTGCCGCCCGATGCGGCTTCCCGCGCCTTTTCGAGCAGGACCACTTTGCGTCCACGCTCGGCGGCTGCAAGGGCTGCCGCAAATCCGGCGTTGCCGCCGCCAACCACCAAAACGTCGCTCTTGATCATCATCAGTCTCCTCAGCTCCATCGCTGTACACGATTGTATACATAGGTATGCCGTCGCATGCAATAGCGTCTTGGCGCAGGCTTAACGGGCTCGGCGGGAGCGGTTTATTACCGGGATTTGCGGCTACCCCAGGCGCGGGTGGCTGATTTCCTGGGCGTCGATGTACATCTGGATGCGGATGTTCTTTGCCTCGTCCATGTGGGCGCTGGCGATGCGGCCGGCTTCCTCCGCGTTCCGTGCGCGGATGGCCACCAACAGCTCCTCATGCTCCTTCAGCACGCGGTCCCAGCGCTCCTTGGTGGAGAGCGTGGTGCCGGGGTAGCGGATGAAGTGGACCAGGATCCGGTCCAGCAGGTCAAGGAGGGCGGCGCTGTGGCTGGCGGCCCAGATGCGCTCATGGAAGGTGCGGTTGGCGGCGGCCAGCTCAGCCGGAGTGGCAGCATCGAAATCAAGGGTGACCATGGCCTGGTGGGCGCGGTCGATCAGCATCAGGTCCATGTCGGTGTGCCGGAGAGCCGCGGTTTTTGCGGCCGCCTCCTCCAGGAAGGTCCGCACCTCGTAGAGGTCCAGCATCTCCTCCGGGCGGTACTCCCGCACCTGCATTCGCGAACCGTACCGCTCCACGAGCCCCTCGGTTTCGAGGCGCCGCAAGGCTTCCCTGATGGGCGTCCGGGAGACGTTGTACTTCTTGGCCAGGGCGCTTTCAACGAGCTGGGCACGGGGAGGCAGCTCCTGCGAGATGATGGCGTTCCTGATCATCAGGTAGGGGCTTGTCTCTGGTTGCGACGCCACGGGCGGCCTCCGGTCTTCATGCAAACAAGCGGCAGGACGCGCCGGCGCCATACCTTTAGCCGCAATTCTATCGCACTGCATACCGTTTCGGCGCGCTGTGAACACCGTGCCGATTTTCGGCACACCCGCTGCAGCAGGAAGCCCGCCAAACCACCTTGTCGGTATTCATATTCGAGGGACTGTTGCTTAAGTCATACCAACGGTATACCGTTTGTGACCAACGCCATACAGCAGGGCATGTACCGGATTCTGGTTTGCTCAGCTTTGAACATTCACCCGGCGGCTGCACACGGTGGCACGGGTATTTTCAGGAGAACCAATGACGCTTCTATCCAGGGAAGAGCCGCAGGCCGGCACCCTCCCCGTCACCCCGGTGCCGGCCACCCTCGTCCGTGGCGGCACCAGCAAATGCTGGATATTCCGGGACGAGGACCTTCCGTCTGACGCCCTGGAGACGGACCGCCTCCTTATCCGCACCTTCGGTTCGCCGGACCTCCGCCAAATCGACGGAGTCGGCGGCGCCTCGTCAACCACCAGCAAGGCCATCACCGTGGCCGGCACCGACCCGGACGGAACGGTCCGCTACAGGTTCGCCCAGGTGGCCATCGACAAGCCGGCAGTCGAGTGGGCCAGCAACTGCGGCAACTGCGCAACGGCGCTGGGTCTGTACGCGCTCCACGCCGGGCTGGTCGCTCCCACAGGGGAAGTCACCCGGGTACCCATCCTGAACACCGTGACCGGGCTGCGCCTGATTTGCGAGATCCCCACACCAGGGGCCAAGGTGCCAGCCTACGGCGGGCGGCGACTTGACGGCCAGCATTACCCCGGCGTCCCCATCGATGTCATCTTCCAGAAAACCTCATGGTCCACTTACGGAGCACAGTTCCCTACAGGCAACGCCATCGATGAGCTTGAGGTCGACGGGCAGCGGTACCAGGCGACGCTGATCGACGCAGGCGCGCCGGCCGCACTCTTTGCCGCACAGGACCTGGGGCTGGATGCAACCGGCAGCGAGGAAGCTTTGGAGGCGCTGGTCCGGATCGCTCCGCGGCTGCGCGCTGCGGCCGCCCGCAGGATGGGCCTGCCGCAGGACCTCAGCTCCATTCCGAAGGTGGGCATCGTGGGGCCTCCGCCGGAAGGAACAACCGGCGTTTCCGCCCGGATGATCTCGATGACCGCACTCCACCCCGCCATCGGCCTCACCAGCGCTGTCGCCGTCGCTGCCGCCTCAGGAACAGCAGGCAGCGTGGTGCAGCGCAGCCTGGTTTCGGCTGCGGAGGCCGGACTCTTTATCCACCTGCTGAGAGGCAAGACGGCGCTGGCATTGGATGCAGCCGATCCCACCGAAGTCTCCTTTCAACGCTCGGCCCGCGTCATCAGCGAAAGCACCATTCTGGTGCCCAGTGACTGAAGAAACCCCTACCGGAAAAACCCAGCCAAGGAATCAGCCATGAAAATCAGCATTCAAAACCTGCAGCTGAAGTACGGAAGCTTCACTGCCATCGAAAACCTCAACCTCGACATCGAAGACGGCGAGGCCCTCGTCCTGCTGGGCCAGTCCGGTTGCGGCAAGACCAGCACCATGCGCTGCATCGCCGGCCTGGAGGAACCCACGTCGGGGCGGATCATCATCGACGACGTGGTGGTCTTCGACTCCGAAAAGGGCATCAACCTGCCCCCGAACAAGCGCAACGTCGGCATGGTCTTCCAGTCCTACGCGGTATGGCCGCACATGACGGTGGCCCAGAACGTTGCCTACTCGCTCAAGCAGAAGAAGCTGTCCAAGAGCGAAATCGATGAGCGCGTCATGGAGGCCCTCACGCTGGTGGGCCTGGAGCCCTACGCGGACCGCGGCGCCAGCCTGCTCAGCGGCGGCCAGATGCAGCGCGTCGCGCTGGCGCGCAGCTTGGTCATGCGGCCCAGCGTGCTCATGCTCGACGAACCGCTCTCCAACCTTGACGCCCGCCTGCGTGACCGGCTCCGCGTTGAACTGCGTGAAATCCAGCTCCAGCTGGGGCTCACCTGTGTGTACGTCACCCACGACCAGCACGAAGCCTTCGCACTGGCAGACCGCATCGCCCTGCTCCAGGGCGGCCGGATTGTCCAGATGGGCGCCCCGCAGCACATGTACGAGGCACCCGCCAGCGCTTCGATCGCCCACTTCCTGGGTGTTTCCAACATCATGGACTGCACCCCGGAGGGCACCGCCACCGGGTCCACCACCGCACGCATCACCAACAGCGAGCTCACCATCCAGTCGGCGCAGCAGGCCAGCGACGCCGGCACATCCCCCAAGGTATGCATCCGGGCCGAGGACCTGCAGATCACCGCCATGCCCACCGAACACCCCAACTCATGGCCGGGAACGGTCCGCGTGGCGGGCTTCCAGGGCAACGACATCCGGTACGCCATCCAGCTGGAATCCGGGCCCGAGCTGGACGCCCTGGGGGGACTGCGCCGCGGCGAACAGCACAAAGTGGGGGACCGCGTGTGGGTGACCGTCAACCCCCGCGAAGTCCAGATCCTGCCGGCTGAGGTCCTCGCATGAGCCTCAAGACCACCGAGGCGGCCACCCGCGCCGACGCCCGCCTCGCACCCACGCCGGCGCCCCGGGACTACCGTGCAGCCCGGACCCTTTCAGGCCTCCGAAAGAACACGCCGGGCCTGATCGTCCTGGTCATCCTCGGCGTCCTCATCGTTCTTCCTCTTGCCCTCGTCCTGCTCGCCGCCTTCTCGGACAGCGTTCCCCGGCCCGGCAGCATCTCGCTGGGCGGCCTGACACTGTCCAACCTGGCACTGCTGGCCACCCCGGAAGCACTCGGGGCCCTGGTCAACTCGCTCATGGTCGGTGCCGGCTCAGCGATCGTCGCCCTGCTGATCGGGGCATTCCTGGCCTTCGTGTGTGCCCGCTCCGATGCGCCGTTGCGGAAGTTCATTTTCTTCATCGGGATGGCGCCGATGTTCATTCCCGCTTTGGTGGGCGCATTGGCCTGGTCCCTCCTGTGCTCGCCCAGCGCCGGGTACATCAACATCTTCCTCCGCGACCTGGGCATTGATGCCGCCATCAACATCTACAGCCTGCCGGGCCTGGTGTTCGTGCTGGGAATCTTTTACGCCCCGTACGCTTTCCTGCTGCTGCACAGCTCGCTGTCTATGATGAACGCCGACCTCGAAGAGGCCGCCACCGTCCACGGGGCGCCACTGCGCACCATGCTGCGTACCGTCACCCTGCCCCTGGCCCTGCCGGCCATCCTGGGCTCCGCCGTCCTGGTCTTCGCCTTGACCATGGAGAACTTCCCCGTGGCCCAGGTCATCGGCAACCCCGCCGGCGTGGACACCCTGCCCACCTACATCTACCGCCTTATGAGCGCCACGCCCGCCAAGAGCAACCAGGCGGCGAGTGTCGCCGTGATCCTGACCGTTGCGCTGATGGCCGTGACCCTCATCCAGCAGCGCATCATCAACAAGCGCAAATTCACCACCATGACCGGCAAGGGCAACCGTCCCCGCCAGGTGCCGCTTCGCAAGATGCGCTGGCCGTTCACCATCCTGGCCCTGGCCTACTTCGCCGTTTCGGTGGTCCTGCCGATGCTGGCCCTGCTGGCCGCTTCGATGCAGGCCACCCCGTTCGTGTCCTCGATGTCGCAGCTGCTCGAAGCCAACTCCCTTAGCTTCGCGAAGCTGATCGAGGTCCTGGGATCCAACGACTTCCAGCTCGCCCTGAAGAACAGTGTCCTGGTGGCCCTGATCGCAGCCTTCGCCGGAACCACCCTCAGCTTCATCGCCTCCTACATCCGGTACCGCACCAAGTCCAAGGTGGGACGCCTGATCGAGCTGGTGGCCATGACCCCTCTCGCCGTCCCCGCCATCGTCATGGGCATCGGACTGCTCTGGACCTGGCTGCTGCTGCCCCTGCCCATCTACGGCACCCTGGCGATCCTCGCCGTCGCCTGCGTGGCCGTGTTCATGCCGCAGGGATACCGCGGTGTCTCCGCGTCAATGCTCCAGATGGACCAGGACCTCGAAGACAGCGCCGTGATGCTCGGCGCCGGGCGGACCCGGTCCGTACTGGATGTCACCCTGCCCCTGATGCGCGTCGGCATCATGTCCTCGTTCCTGCTGTTCCTCATGCTCTCCATGCGTGAGCTCAGCGCCTCCATCTTCCTCTTCACCTCGAACACCCGGATCCTGTCCATCCTCGTCTTCGACAACTTCGACAACGGCCAGAGCCAGGCAGCTGCCGCCGTCAGCGTCCTGTACTGCCTCGTCATCGGAATCCTCGCCGTCATCGCCCAAAAAGTCGGCGGCGAACGCAAGACCAAGAACTGACCTCCCACCCACCTTTGAAAGGGACACCACAATGAAGTTAGCGTCCAAACTGCCCGCTTTCACCGCAGCCGGAGTATTGCTAGCCCTCAGCCTTGCCGGCTGCGGAAGCCCCGCCCAGAGTGCCGGCGTGGTCACGGCCACCGCCACCGTAAGCACCGATGACGGACTGGTGATCAACGGCGAGTCCATCGCGGACAAGGCCACGTACGAGAAGGCAAAATCGCAAACCCTGTCCCTGTACTCCGGCTACACCGACTCCTCCGAAAGCGCGCTGGTGGACGCCTTCACCAAGGACACCGGCATCAAGGTCAACGTCGTCCGGCTCACCCCGAACAAGCTCTCCGAGCGCGTACTGTCCGAGCAGGGTGCCGGCAAGCTCAGCGCCGACGTCATCCGCACGTCCGACTACCGGATTGCCAAGTCCATGGAGGACGCCAAGGTCTGGAAGGCCTACGACGTACCCGGTGCCTCGGCCCTCAAGGACGTTTCCGTGGACGGCGGCCAGTTCACCCGCATGTTCAACTCCGTCTACACCCTGGGCTACAACACCCAGTTGGTGAAGGAAGCCGATGCCCCCAAGTCATGGGCGGATGCCGTCGGCGGGAAGTGGCAGGGCAAGCTGGGCATCGTCCAGGGCGGCTCGGGCGGGAGCACAGCTGCGCTGAACAGGTTCATGGAAACCAAGATGGGCGGCGACTACTTCGCCAAGTACGCTGCGCAGAAGCCCAAAATCTATGACTCCCTGGGCGCTGAAGCCACGGCGCTGGCCCGTGGTGAAGTGGCCGTAGGCACGGTCACCATCAGCGGCACCAACATCTCGGCCGTCCAGGACAAGGCTCCGGTCAAGTTCATCGTCCCCGAGGAAGGACTCGTCTCGTACGACTACTACCTGGGCATGACGGGCACCGCCACAAACGTGGAAGCCGCGAAGGTCTTCATGAACTACAACCTTTCCAAGCAGGGCCAGCAGGTCTTCGCGCAGATCGGTGAATACCCGGTCCGCACCGACGTGGCACCGCCCACCATCATGGGCGTGACGCTCCCCGCCGTCGATTCCGGCAAGGTCTACCGCATGCAGAACACCGACGCCGCGACCTACGGCAAGGACGACCTTGCCAAGTGGAACCAGGTCTTCGGCTACACCAAGTAACCCCGAAATCCCACGCCCGGGGACCCGGCCTCCGCCGGGTCCCCGGGCTTCTTGTTTCACACCACCATCAGGAGCCCTGTGACCGCCGTCCACGCCGCCGCACTTCCGGTACCCCGGAACACCTCGTCCCTGCTGGTCCTCCAGGACGGCAGGACCGTCGTCGAACTCGGCGACACCACCCGCGCCAGCTACATCGCCTCTATGCGCAAGAGCCTGCTCTCCATCCTTTTCGGCATCCAGGTGGACGCCGGCACGGTCAGCCTCGACGCCACCCTTGGTGAGCTCGGTGTTGACGATGTGGGCGGCCTGCTGCCCATCGAGCGGACGGCCCGGCTCCGTGACCTGTTGACGTCGCGGTCGGGGGTCTACCATCCGCCGTCCAGCCCGGGCAGTGACGAGGATGCTTTCCCTATACGTGGCACAAAGGCACCCGGGCAATATTTCGTCTACAACAACTGGGATTTCAACGCCGCCGGCGCCATCTTCGAGAAGGCCAGCGGCCTGGCCGTCTTCGATGCGTTCGAGAAGCACCTGGCCGGTCCGCTGGGGTTCGACGACTACGTCCCCACACGCCAGCAGATGCTCGGGGACGACCAAAAGTCCGCCTTCCGGGCTTACCACTTCTTCCTCTCCGCCCGGGACCTGGCGAAGATCGGGCTGCTGATGGCTGCCGGCGGCCAGTGGCAGGGCCGGCAGCATGTCCCCCGGGAATGGGTCAGGGAGAGCGTGGCCACCCATGTGAGGCGCGCAGACATGGCGCCGGCCACCGGTTTTGGCACCTGCGACTACGGCTACCTGTGGTGGCTCCCCCGGGAATCCGGCCCGCAGTGGGAAGGGGCGTTCCTGGCTGCGGGCAACTACGGCCAGTTCCTGCTGGTCCTGCCGGCGATCGGGAGCGTCATTGTGCACCGGCGCGTCGTCAGCGACAGCTTCGCCATCGCACGGAACACCCGCACGGCAACTGCCTCGACGGCAGGCCCCGCTCCGGTGACCCACTCCGAATTCATGGACCTTGCCAGGGCGCTGGTTGCCGGGCCCCTGGCCCGGCAGGCATCAGAAAGGCACGGTACGACGGCGGCCCCATCCATTGTCAGGAAGCCGCGCCCTTAGCGACGGAACGGAACACCTTGGTTGCCTGCTGCGCGGCGGGGCTGAGCCTCCTGTTTGCCAGGTGCGCAAGAAGGATGCGGCGCTTCGGAGCCCCCGCGAGCGGGACTGCAACGACGTCGGGGCGCAGGGCCGTCAGCGCCAGCCTTGGTGCCAGCGCGATCCCGATACCGGCCGCCACCATGCCCTGCGTCTCCTGGTAATCATTGGCCGCGAAGGCGATCCGCGGCTCGAACCCGGCGTCGCGGCATACCCGGCTGAGGACATCGGCCACGGGGTGCTCATCGCGCACCACCCATTCCTGGTCGCTCAATGCGCCGATGCGGACCGAGCGCAGTTTCGCAATGGGATGCTCCCGCGGGACCAGCAGCATTGTTGGATCGTTCATCAGCGTGGCCAGGGTCAAGTCAGGATCCTGGATCTGCTGCCAGGGGTAGTCCCACAGCAGCGTCAGCTCGATTTCCCGCCGCCGCAACCGTTCCAGCAAACCGTCCCGCCGGGCGCTCACCACCGTTACCGCCACCTCCGGATGGCGGGCGCGGAACGCCAGCACCACATCCGGCATCAGGGAGGCCCCGCCGGTGGGAAAGGTCCCGAGCCGCAGTTGGCCGCGCCGAAGGCCCGCGAACTCCCCCATTTCGGCACGGGCAGCTTCCACGGTCCTGTCGATCTCGTCGGCGTAGTGCAGCAGGGCGTGCCCCGCCTCGGTCAGGACCACGCCCCGCGGGTGGCGCTCGATCAGGACCACACCCATCTCCTGCTCGAGTTTGGCGATCTGCTGCGACACCGCTGACGTGGTGAAGGAGAGTGCGGCGGCAGCGGAGGTCAGGGAGCCGGAACGGCCCACCTCGCGGAGCACATGGAGCCGGTGGAGGTCAAGGATTGCCATGCATTGAGTTTAGCAAAAGTAGATAGTCGTCCACTTATTTGCGATTGTGCTGAAGGCTGCCATCCCGGATCGTAGAAGGACAAGGTGCTGTGAAGTAGGGCACCTGCAAGTTACGAGGGAGAAATACAGTGGGACTCAAAGGACATTGGTACCGGGGCGGCACCAGCAAGTGCTGGCTCTTCGATGCCAGGGACGTGGCCCTCCACGCCCCCACCCGCGAGGACATCCCCGCACTGCTGTCCGCCGCATTCGGCGCAGCGGATGCGCGGCAGCTGGACGGCGTCGGGGGCGGAACGTCCACCACGTCGAAGGCCGCGGTCATCTGGGCCACCCCTGGCGCGGAGGCAGACCTCGACTACCTTTTCGCCCAGGTGGGGATCGGCGACCCCACCGTTGAGCTGGGTTCCAACTGCGGCAACTGCGCCACCGCCATTGCCCTGTTCGCAGTCCAGACGGGCATCGTTCCCGCCGGGGACGGCATGACCAAGGTCCGCATGCGCCACGTCACCTCCGGCGCCGTGCTCAGCGGAGCGGTTCCAACTCCCGGCGGCCACATTCCCAAATCGGGCCTGGCACGGGTTCCGGGCAGCAGCGCCGCCGGTGTTCCCGTCAGCCTCTCGTTCCACGGCCCCTGGGGCCAGAACACCGGCGCACTCCTGCCCACCGGCAACACGGTGGACCAGCTTGAGGTCAACGGCAGGATCCTGGACGCAACGATGGTGGACGCCGGCGCCCCTGCCGTGCTCCTCGCAGCCGACCAGGCCGGCGTCGACCTTTCCTCGATGACGGACAACCTCTCCGCGCAGTTGCCCACCCTCATTGCGGCACGGGCATCAGCAGGCCTGATCATGGGGCTGCGCAAGCCTGAGGATCCGCCGCAGAACGCTGTCCCGAAAGTCGGGGTTGTGGCGCCTGCCGGGGACTACATCGCCGCGGACGGAACCACCATCACCGCCGCAAGCCACGACGTGCGGGTGCGGATGCTGTCCATGCTCGCGCCCCACCCGGCCATCGGCCTCACCTCAGCCGTGGCAGTGGCCCTCGCAGCCTCGCTGCCGTCGTCGGTGGTAGCCAACGCAGCAGCCCAATCATCCTCCGCCGGCACCGGAACTCCCCGCTTGCTGCGGATCGGGACACCTGCCGGCGTGATCACCGCCGAAATTATCACCGATGACACCGGCACCGTCAGCGAAGTGGCCCTCCACCGGGCAGCCCGCCACATCGCCACCGCAGATATCGACGTGGCCCCGGCCGCCGAGCTGTCTGCCTAACACCCCTATCTCTTTGCCCCATCATTAAGGGGCCGCACCAACCAGGAAGTTGTTCAATGAAGATCAAATCCATCCTCGGACACCTGTATGTCCAGGTACTCATCGGAGTCGCCCTCGGCGTCGTTGTGGGCGCGCTGTGGCCGGACCTCGGTTCGTCCCTCAAGCCCATCGGCGACGGCTTCGTGAAACTCGTGAAGTTCATGATCGCCCCCATCGTGTTCTGTACCATCGTGGGAGGCATCACGTCGCTGAGGGACACCAAGAAGGTGGGCCCCACCCTGATCCGTTCGCTGGGCCTCTTCTACGCGCTGACGGCACTCGCCCTGGCCCTGGGCCTGGCCGCGGTGACGCTGTTCCAGCCCGGCGCCGGGATGCACATCGATCCCACGCATCTGGACTCCTCGGTGGCGCAGAAGTACACCACGCAGCTGCCCAGCAGCAACCCCGTGGACTTCATCCTCAGCATCATCCCCACCACCTTCGTTGGCGCCTTCGCCGATGGTGAAGTCCTGCCCGTGCTGGTCATTGCACTGCTGTGCGGCTTCGCCTTCAGCAAGCTCGGCGCACCGGGCCAGCTGGCCCTGAACGTGGTCAACAGCTTCAACAAGCTGCTCTTCATCATGTTTGGCTACATCATGAAGGTGGCTCCGCTGGGAGCCTTTGGGGCCATGGCCTTCACGGTGGGCAAGTACGGCGCCCACTCCATCGGCAACCTCGGCATGCTGATCCTTGCCTTCTACGCCGCCTGCATCGTCTTCGTGGTGGTCGGCCTGGGCATCCTGGCCAAGGTGACCGGCTTCAGCCTGTGGCAGATCCTGCGCTACTTCAAGGACGAATTCCTGATCGTCCTGGCCACGTCCTCCAGCGAACCGGTCCTGCCGCGCCTGCTGTCCAAGCTCGAGCGGATCGGCTGCGACCGCAGCGTTGTAGGACTCGTGGTCCCCACCGGTTACTCCTTCAACCTCACCGGCACGGCCATTTACCTCACCCTGGCCTCCATGTTCATCGCCCAGGCCTGCGACATCCACCTGAGCTGGGGCCAGATCCTGCTGATGCTCGGCATGATGCTGCTGACCTCCAAGGGCGCGGCGGGCGTCACCGGCAGCGGCTTCGTGGCCCTGGTGGCCACCCTGACAGTCATGCCCACCCTGCCGGTGGCCGGCGTGGCCCTCATCGTTGGCATCGACCGGTTCATGAGCGAGGCCCGCGCCCTCACCAGCACGGTCTGCAACATCGTCTCCTGCGTGGCAATCGCCAAGTGGCAGGGTGAGCTGGACATGGTCAAGCTCCGCTCCGAGCTCCAGGCGGGCTTCGTGCCCACCGAGGCGGAGAAGGTTCAGCTGGCCGAACCGGCCCTGGCCCACTAACCGGCCGCCAAGCCACCACCCCAGGGTTTGCCCGGGACCCCGGAACGGGTCCCGGGCAGATCCCTGAGCGGGGTACCACTGCACAAACCCACACGGAAAGGACCCGCCAATGAGCCAGCGCCAAACGGAGCAGGACATTGCAGAAGACTGCGATGAAGGCACCTGCTTCTACTGCCAGAGCCCGGAAACCGACTAGCGGCCCAGCTGTCGGGCCCTACACCCACTGCTCCCATACCGTCAGCTTGAGGGTGATGCTCCCGGACGAACCAGCCACCACAGCACCAGCCCCCACGGAAGGGTCGACGGCGGCACCCGCCCTGCCGCCGTCGTCGTCCCGTCCGGCAAAACCAGCCTTCCAATTAAAGCCAGCCCAGCCGACGAAACCGGCCCAGCGCATCAGGCGCGGACCGCCGCGGCGGCCTCATCGGCGGTACGCACCGGCGTTTCCAGCCCCAGGTGCTCGCGGAGCGTGCTGCCCCGGTACTCGGTGGGGTACACGCCGCGTTCCTGGAGTTCCGGGACCAGATGGTTCACGATGTCATCCAGGCCGGTGGGGATCAGCCACGGGGAAATGTTGAATCCGTCCACCGCCCCCACCCGCGCGTACTCGGCCAGGTGATCGGCCACGGCAGTGTAGGAGCCGGTGAACGTGGAATCGATCCGCGCGGTCTTCGAGGTGACGAACTGCCGGATGGACAGCCCCTTGTCCTTGGCTTCCGCCCGCCACTGGTCCGCCAGCTGCCGGGCCTTGGCGCCATGGAAACCACTGCCCCGGGTTTCAGACGTTTCCTCCACCACCGGATCGATCTCCGGCAGGGGGCCGTCCGGATCGTAGGAGGACAGCTCGCGGCCCCAGAACTGCTCCAGGTAGGCAATGGCCTGCTGCGGGCCGATCTGCAAGCTGCGCACCCACTCCTTCTTCTCCGCGGCTTCGGCGGCAGTAGGCGCCAGGATGAACTCGCTGGCCGGCATGATCTGCACGACGTTGGCGCCACGGCCAGCGGCCACGGACCGCTCCACGAGGTCCTTCCGGAAGTCCACGGCGTCGTCGAACTTCGGGTGGGCAGAGAAGATCACGTCCGCCTGCCGGGCTGCGAAGTTGCGGCCCTCGGGCGAGTCGCCGGCCTGGAACAGCACCGGCCGGTACTGGGCGCTGCGCGGCAGCCGCGGCGTGACGTCCACCGTATAGTGCTGCCCCTGATGAAGCACCCGGCGGGCAGGGCCGTCCGGCGTCTCCCATGAATCCCAGATCCGCTTGGCTGTCTCCACGAATGCTTCGGCGTGCTTGTACCGGTCGGCGTGGTCCAGGTAGCCGCCGCGGCGGAAGTTCGCACCGGTCCAGGCGTTGTCAGTGGTCACGATGTTCCACGCCGCGCGGCCGCCCGAGATCAGGTCCAGGGAGGCGAGCCGGTGCGCCAAATCGGCGGGATCGTTGTAGGTGGTGTTCTGGGTCGCCACCAGGCCGATGTTCTTCGTCACCGACGCCAGGGCGGCGAGCATGGTTTGTGCATCCGGCCTGCCCACCACGTCCAGCGCGTGCGGGCGGCCCAGGTGCTCCCGCAGGCGCAGCCCCTCGCCCAGGAAGAACGCGGCGAACAGGCCCCGCTCCGCGGTCTGGGCGATCCGGCGGAACGATTCGAAGTCCGTCTGCGAGCCCGATTCGGCGGCCTTCCAGATGGTGCCCGAGTTGACGCCCTGGAAGAAGACCCCAAACTGGATCTGGCCGCTCGGGATGAAGATCTCGGATTTAGCACGGGTGTGCTGTGTCATGTTTTTCCCTTACTTTCCGGCGCCGGCAGGCGCAGCAGCGGCGGCGGTTGCATAGCGGCTGGCCGGGCGCTCCAGGCCGAGCAGGTCGCGGAAGGTTCCGTCCTGCGCCACCGGGCGGAGTGCTCCGCGGCGCCGCAGTTCCGGAAGGACCAGCCGGCCCAGTTCCTCCACGTCAATAAAGAGCGACGCCGGGTGCAGCCGCACGCCGTCGGCCTCCTTTAGAAGGTCGGCGAGGAAGTCGGTGAGGCCGGCCGCAGAACCTGCGAAAGCCGCCCGGCCGCCGTCGAACGATGCGTCCCGCGCCGCCGCGTCCTGTCCGCGGGCGTCCAGGACGACGTCGAGCTCGGCGATCACGGCAACGGACGTCCCCACCCGGGTCCGGACGTCGGGGACCTCAGCCGCCAGCAGTTCCGCTGCGGGCGCGGACACCAGCACGGCATCCACCGCGTCCGCCGGAACTTCTCCGAGCAGGGACGCGGGAACCAGCACCGGCAACTGCCCCTGGAGCGGCCGCGGAATGATGGATGGCCCCTTCACCGAGTACCCAACACCGGCAAACCCGGCAGGCGTCTGGAAATCAACGTAGTGCAGCTTGTCCACGTCGATGTACCGGCCGGTGGCAACATCGCGGATCACGGCGTCGTCCTCCCATGAATCCCACAGCCGGCGGGACACCTCGATGGAGGCGGCCGCTTCCTGCCCCAGCGCCTCGCCGGTCACGGCGGAACGGCCGACGGCGGCGGCCGCTTCAGGTGCGTCGGCGGCGGTGGCGATCCACCCGGCCCGGCCGCGGGACACGTAATCCAGGCTGGCCAGCTGGGTGGAGACGTGGAAGGGCTCGGTGTAGACGGTGTCCACCTCCGGGACCAGCGCAATGGTGTGCGTCACCGGCCCCGCGAAGGCTGCCCGCTGCAGGGCGTTGGCCCGGCCGGGAACCGGTGCGTCGGTGAAGGTGGCGGCGTGGAAGCCGGCCGACTCCGCTGCCAGCACGGCGCGGGCAAGGTCCGCACCGTCCCAGCCGGCGCCGTCGAGCTCGATCGCCAGGAAGCCCGGCTTTTCAAAGTTGCTCACTGCTGGTCCTGACGTTCGTAGGGAATCTTTTCGCCGGCTTCGATGGCCACGGGCAGGCGGTTTTCGGCTGGCGGCAGCGGGCAGGTGGCCAGGTCCGTGTAGGCGCACGGCAGGTTCACGGCCCGGTTGAAGTCCAGCAGCACGGACCCGTCCGCGGCGGGCACCACCGAGAGGGAGCGGTTGGCCGCGTAGGTGGTTTTGCCGGAGGTCTGGTCGGTGAACAGCACGGACAGGGAGCCGGGCGCGTGGCCGTTGAACGCGGTCAGCGCCAGCTCCTGGCCGGCCAGCTTGAAGCGGATTTCCCCGGGTGCCTCGTAGACATGCTGGATGCCTTCCACGGCTGCACCCACGGTGGTGGGGCGCGGCGCCTCGAACGGCACGAAGGTTCCGCGGACGGCATAGGCAGCGTCCGGGGAGTAGGTGGGCGTGCCTTGGTAGGCCTGCAGGAGCGGGTTTTCGGGGTGACGCGGCCGCACGATGTACTCGCCGCCCCGCTTGGCCAGTTCAATGACGGTCTCGCCGGAGACCAGGTTGATGCCGCCGCGTTCTTCGACAGGCCCGAACTCCAGCGATGCGCCGGCTTCGGTGTTCAGCTCCGTGCCGTCCTGCTGCAGGCTGTCACCCGGTTCCAAAAGGACGCGGACGACGTCGGCCGCCACGCTCCAGGTGCCCGGGGCACCTTCCAGCGGGGCGGGTTCGCTGCCCAGCCAGTGCAGGTGGGTCACCGCCAGGAAGCCGTGCGGGTGGGCGCGGTGCTGTTCGTGGGCGGCGTGCCATTCCTGCCAGTCGGTGTCGAAGGACTCGAGGGCGGTTTCAGTGTGTACGGCGTTCATGAGGCCTTCCCGGACGGTGCGGAGGTAGCCGTTGCCTGGGTGGCCGCGAAATTCTCATCGGTGATGGTCTTGGATTCGGGCAGGGCTTCCTCGGACAGGCCCCAGCGCTCCAGGACCTTGCCGTAGGAGCCGTCCTTGATGGCCGAGTTGAGGGCCTCGGAGATGACCGGCGCCAGGCCGTTGCCGCGCAGGGTGGTGGCTGCCACCAGGGTTTCGGACGGCCAGCCTGCGTTCACTTTGCCCACCACCTTCAGGTCGTCCCGGGTGTTTTCCCGGTACACGGTGGACGGGTAGGGGGCGATGTTAAGGTCCGTCCGGCCGGAGGAGAGCGCCAGGATGGTGTCGGCGTCGGACGAGTAGTACTGCAGCGTTGCCGGGGCCTTCCCCTTGGCCTCCAGTTCCTTGTTCCAGGCCAGCAGGATCTTCTCCTGGTTGGTGCCGGACCCAACGGAGACCTTCAGGCCGGAGATGTCGTCCGCGCCCTTGATGTCATAGGTGGCCGACTTCTTGGCCTCGAAGCCCATGTAGGCGGCGCGGTAGCTGGCGAAGTCGAACAGTTTCACCCGGTCCTTGTTCACGCCCACGTTGGAGAAGACGGCCTCAAAATCGCCGGACTGGGTCTTCAGCGGCCAGTTCTCCCAGGACGTGACCTGCACGTCCAGCTCCAGGCCCAGTTTGTCCGCCACCAGCTGGGCGATGTCCAGCTCGGAGCCGATCGGCGTCTTGTCGTCCGTGGCGTGGAAGGACAGCGGGATGGAACCGGCCGTGGTGGCCACCGTCAGCTTGCCGTCCTTGCTGATCCGGGCGGGAACCTTGGCGGCGAGCGCCGGGTCCTTCTCCGCGCGGATCCGCTGCTGGTCCGGGGACGTGTTGTAGACCACGCCGTTGCGGGCCGCCGTCGTCTGCGCGCCGCCGCTGGGGTTGCCGGCGGCCGAAGCACCGGGGTCGGCGCACCCTGCCAGCGCGGCGGTGCCAAGGAGGACGACGGCGGGAAGCACCGCGAGCGCGCGGCTGCGGCGGAGGCCGGGGGTGGAGAAAGCCATGGGAGAGGTCCTTAGATGTTGAAGGCCGGTTCCAGCACCTTGGAGAAGAAGCTCCGGGTGCGCGGTTCCTGGGGGTTGCTGAAAATTTCCTTGGGGGTGCCCTGTTCCACGATCTGGCCCTGGTCCATGAACACCACGGTGTCCGCCACGTCGCGGGCGAAGCCCATCTCATGGGTGACGATGATCAGCGTGGTGCCGGACGTTGCGAGTTCGCGGATGACGTCCAACACTTCGTTGACCAGCTCGGGGTCCAGTGCGGAGGTGGGCTCGTCGAACAGCAGGATCTTGGGATCCAGGGCCAGGGCCCGGGCAATGGCGACGCGCTGCTGCTGGCCACCGGAGAGCTGCCGGGGATAGGCGCCGGCCCGGTCCTTGAGCCCCACCCGGTCCAGGAGTTCCAGGCCGCGGCGGCGGGCGTCCTCCTTGGACCGCCCCTGGGCCACGACCGGGGCTTCCGCCACGTTCTCCAAGGCAGTGAGGTGCGGGAACAGGTTGAAGTTCTGGAACACCATGCCGATGTCGGTGCGCTGTTTCAGGATCTCCTTTTCGCGCAGCTCGTGCAGCCGGTCGCCGCGGAGTTTGTAGCCCACCAGCTGTCCGTCGATGGTGATGTGGCCGCCGTCCACCTTTTCCAGGTGGTTGATGGTGCGCAGCAGGGTGGATTTGCCGGAGCCGGAGGGGCCCACGATCACGGCCACCCCGCCCGGTTCCACGGTGAGGCTGACGCCTTTGAGGACTTCCGTGGGGCCGAAGGATTTGCGCACGCCGGTGATTTCCACCAGGCCGCGGGTGGCTGTGGGGGCGGTGAGGGTGTCAGTCATCAGGAGTTCCTCCGGTTGGGCACTGCCGCGTGGGTGGCGAAGAATTTGCGGGCCTTCTGCAGGGGCGTCAGCGGCAGGTTCCGCACCGCGCCCTTGGAGTAGTGGCGTTCGATGTAGTACTGGAAGACGCTCAGCACGGAGGTGATCACGATGTACCAGAGCGTGGCCACCAGCAGCAGCGGCAGGACCTGCTGGGTGCGGTTGTAGATGACCTGGACTGTGTAGAACAGCTCCGAGTAGGCCAGGACGTAGACGATCGAGGTGCCCTTGACCAGGCCGATGATCTCGTTGAAGGCGGTGGGCAGGATGGCGCGCATGGCCTGCGGCAGCACGATCCGGGTGGAGCGGCGCCAGGCGGGGATGCCCAGTGCGGCCGCCGCCTCCAGCTGGCCCTGGTCCACGGACAGGATGCCGCCGCGGATGATCTCCGCGGAGTAGGCGGCCTGGTTCAGGGTCAGGCCCAGGACGGCTGCGGCGAACTGGCTGATCAGCGTGGTGGTCTGCACTTCGAAGAACCGGACATCGGTGAACGGGATCCCCAGGCTGATCTTTTCGTACAGGTAGCCCAGGTTGTACCAGAGGAGCATCTGGACCAGCAGCGGCGTGGACCGGAAGATCCAGGAGAACGTCCAGGACACCGAGACCAGCAGGGGCGAGGCCGAGAGCCGCATCAGCGCCAGGATGAAGCCCAGCACGAACCCGAGGACACCTGAGATCGCCGTGAGCTTCAGTGTTTCCACCAGGCCGTTGACCACGGACTGGGCGGTGAACCACTGGGCCACGACCCCCCACTCCCAGCGCGGGTTGGTGGCCAGCGACCATGCCACGGCCAGGACACCGAGCGCGACGACGGCAGTCCCCACCCAGCGCAACGGATGCTTGGCGGCCACCACCCGGTAGGACGAGTAGTCCTTTGCCACCCGGGGCGCCACCTCCGTGGCGGAGCCGCCGGCGCCGGACGTGCCTGTTCCTGCCGGCGGCGCTTCCGCCGCCGGTACCGGCTGCGACTGTTGGGACTGCGCCACCCCTGTTGCTGAACTCATGCGCCACCTCGCTTCTCGTGCTGGGTTTTCCTTGTGGGCCGCTGCCCGTCGATACGGGGCGTGGCGGCCGGTGCTGGCTGCAAATCTAGGACCGGCCGGAGCGGGCCAGCAAGGCGGCAGGTTGCAATACTTCACGGGGCTTCGCACGGCGTCATGCGTCGGTTTTTTGCGTCCCTTAACGCGCTGTGACGCGGGGTTAACGGCCGTGACCAGGCGCTCGACCGGCGTCGTCACGGCTGCCTAGCATGGGCAATCAACCCAGCCCCGGCCGTCAGGAGTACCCATGCCAGCCACCATCCCGGCCATCGTCTTCATTGGCGGCGGACCGCGCACGGCGGGCGTGCTCGAACGGATCGCGGCCAACCGGCCGGACGTCTTCGCCGGCCCGCTGCAGCTCCATGTGGTGGAACCGCACATCCCGGGTTCCGGCCGCATCTGGCGGTACGGCCAGGACCCGGGCCTCCTGCTTAACTCCATGGCCGCGGACATCACCATGTTCACCGACGATTCCGTGGACTGCGCCGGACCGGCGGCCCCCGGTCCTGGCCTGGCCGAATGGGCAGCGGGCGTGCTGGATGCCTCCATCATCGACGTCCCGGACTTTCCGCAGCCCCTGTGGGACCAGCTCCGGGCCCTCACCGGCACCACGTTTCCCACCCGCCGGCTGCAGAGCCAATACCTCGAATGGTTCTTCCGCCGCGCCGCCAAATCGCTGGGCCGCAGCGTCACCGTGCACCGCACCACGGCCGTTGGCATCACGCCCCGGCCAGGCGGCGGGCACGACGTCGAGCTGCGCAACGGCCGCACCCTGCACGCGGACATCGTGGTGACGGCGCTGGGCCACACGGATTCCCGCCCGGACGCCGTGTCCGCGGGGTTCTCGGACTTCGCCGACCGGCACGGCGGCTACCACGCGGCACCCAGCTACACCACCGACGTCGACTACTCCCCCATCAGCCCGGGGCAGGACGTGATCGTCTCCGGGATGGGCCTGGCCTTCGTGGACCTGCTGGTCCTGCTCATGGAGGGCCGCGGCGGCAGGTTCCAGGAAACGTCCGACGGCGGGCTGCGCTACCTTCCGTCCGGGCGCGAACCACGGCTGTGGGCCGGCTCCCGCCGGGGCGTGCCCTACCACTCCAAGATTTCCGCAGCCCTGCGCGGACAGGCGCCGGGGCCGCTGCAGTTCTTCACGGCCGCTGCTGTGGATGCCCTGCTGGAGCAGCACGGAGAACTGGACTTCCGCCGGGACCTGTGGCCCCTCATCGCCAAGGAAACCGGCTACTGCTATTACCGCGAGCTCCTGACGGGCACTCCCGAACGTGCCGCCATGGGGTGGAGCGAGTTCGCCGCCCGGTACGCGGAGCTGGACTGGTACAGCGGCGGCCGCGAAGCGCTGGTTGCCGCCGCGGTCCCCGACCCAGAACTGCATCTGGACCTGGAACGGCTGGACCGGCCCTTCGACGGCCGGGCCTTCACGGGCCACGAGGACGTGCAGGACGCCGTGGCCGGCTACATCGAACACGACCTTGCCTTGCGTGACAGCCCGGACCATCCGGAGACGCTCGCGCTGTTCCTGGCCCTGCTGCACGTATATATGGAAGTGGGCCGGGTGGTTCCGCCGGAGCGGTTGAACGCGCGCTCCCAGCACGTGGTCCACGGCTGGTGGCACGGCTTCTTCAGCTTCGTCGATTCCGGACCCCCGCCGCACCGGTTGCGCCAGATGCTCGCACTGCACCGGGCCGGCCTGCTGCAGTTCCTGGGCCCGGGCCTGAACGTGACCGCCGACGAGACCACAGGGACCTTCGTCGCCACATCGCGGCAGTCCGGAATCACGGTGCCAGCCACGGCCCTGATCGAGGCACGGCTCCCGGCCACGTCCGTGGCCCGCTCGCTCAACCCGGTGCTCGCCTCGCTGCACCGAACCGGTTTGGGCAGCGAACAGCAGCTGCTGACCTCGGACGGCATCCACTCCACCGGAAAACTGCTGGTCTCGGCCCGGCACCAGCTGGTGGATTCCGGCGGCGCACCCCAGCCCACCCTCTTCGCAGTGGGCCCGGGAACCTCCGGGTGGGGCGCCGGCGCCTTCGCCCGCCCGCACACCAACGCCGCACCGTTCCGGGAAAATGACGCCTTGGCCCGGACCGTCCTCGCAGCTGCCCGGGACCTGGCCTGCGCGTCCGCCCCGGCTCCCGAAGAACCGGTAGTTTCAGTACCAGCAACTCCCCAGCCAGCCGCCGTCGGAAAGACCTGATCCGTGACAAGGAATGACCAGTGACCGCAGAACCCGGCCTCCGTCCCAGGCCCCTGGACCCCAACGCCCTGACGGTCCTCAGCCTGCCCATGCACGATCCCCGTGTCCGCCCGCTCCTGGACGAGCTCGCCGTCGAATACGACACCCGCTACGGGAACCTGTTTGGCCGCGGCGCCGCGGCCGAGGAACTGAACCGCTACCCGGCGGCCGAATTCGAAGGCCCCCATGGCGCCCTCCTGGTGATCCAGGAAAATGGCGAGTCGATCGCCGGCGGCGCGTTCCGCCGGTACGACCCCGCCACGGCGGAACTGAAACGGATCTGGACCCACTCGGCCCACCGCCGTCGCGGGCTGGCCCGCGTGGTGCTCGCCGAACTCGAGGCCCTGGCGGCCGCCCGAGGCTACACCAGGCTGTACCTCACCACCGGGCCACGGCAGCCGGAGGCCAAGCACCTCTACCTGAACACCGGTTACCAGGCGCAGTTCGACCTTGCGGCGGACCCGGAAACCATCGGGCCCCTGGCGTTCACCAAGGACCTGCCCGCAGGGCCGCTGAACTGACCGGGCGGGTACCGTCCCATCCGGGGCAGCCCGCCGCTAAGCTAACGCCATGGCCACGAAAACCACAGCAGAGAAGCTTGCCACCATCCAGCAGGGCTACACGCTGGAAGGTGCCACCATCGAGCTGGGGGCCGCCATCATCGACGGCGAACTCCACAAGGACGCGCCGGTGCGGCTGCCGCTGGCCATGATGAACCGGCACGGGCTGGTGGCCGGCGCCACCGGTACGGGCAAGACCGTCACGCTGCACATGATGGCCGAACAGCTGTCCACCGCCGGCGTCCCCGTCTTCCTGGCCGACATCAAAGGCGACCTCTCCGGGTTGGCGACAGCCGCCGTCGGGAGCGACAAACTGACCGCCCGCACCCAAAGCATCGGCCAGCCCTGGGCGGGGAAGGCGTTTCCGGTGGAATTCCTGGCGCTCGGCGGGGACGGCAACGGTGTCCCGGTCCGCGCCACGGTCACCTCCTTCGGTCCGGTCCTGCTCGCCCGGATCATGGAGCTGAACGACACCCAGGAATCCAGCCTGCAGCTGGTCTTCTATTTCGCGGACAAGAACGGCCTGGAGCTCATCGACCTGAAGGACCTGCGTGCCGTCATCCAGTTCCTCACCTCGGACGAGGGCAAGGACAAGCTGGAGGAACTCGGTGGCCTGTCCAAGGCCACTGCCGGGGTAATCCTGCGCGAACTCGTGAACCTGGAGGCGCAGGGGCTGGAGAAGTTCTTCGGTGAGCCGGAATTCAATACCGCCGAGCTCCTCCGCACTGCTCCGGACGGTCGCGGTGTGGTCACCTGCCTGGAACTGCCCACCCTGCAGACCAAGCCCATGCTGTTCTCCACCTTCCTCATGTGGCTGCTGGCGGACCTGTTCGAGGACCTGCCCGAGGCCGGCGACCTGGACAAACCCAAGCTCGTGTTCTTCCTCGACGAGGCCCACCTGCTCTTCAACGGCGCCTCCAAAGCTTTCCTGGACGCCATCACCACCACGGTCCGGCTGATCCGGTCCAAAGGAGTAGGGATCTTCTTCGTCACCCAGACCCCCAAGGACGTGCCCGCCGACGTCCTGGGCCAGCTGGCCAACCGGGTCCAGCATGCCCTGCGCGCCTTCACCCCCGAGGACGCCAAGGCGCTCAAGGCCACGGTGTCCACCTTCCCGGTCAGCGACTACGACCTCGAGGAAACCCTGACCTCGGCCGGAATCGGCGAGGCCGTTATCACCGTCATGAATGAGAAGGGGGCGCCCACGCCCGTTGCCCTCACCCGGCTCCGCGCGCCGGAATCCGTGATGGGTCCTGCCGAGGACGCGCTAGTGCGGAGCACGGTGGCCGGCTCGGCGCTGCTGGGCAAGTACGGGACGGCCGTGGACAACCCCTCCGCCTACGAAAAGCTCACCGGCAAAGGGGCGGCACCCACCGGCCCGGCCGCGCCGGAACCGTCCGCCGGGATGCCGGGGGGCCAGTCCGCGCCGGCGGCCTACGACGTTGACGCCGAGGCCCGCCGGATCGAGGAGGAGATCCTGGGCCGGCCCAGCAGCCGGCCCGCGCCAACCCCGGCCCCAGCAACCCGCGCTCCCCGGCCGCCCGCCGAGCCCCAGCCTCAACCCGAGCCCGGCGGCATGATGGGGGACCTGGGCGGTGTGCTCGGCGGCGCCCTGGGTGGCGGCCTGAAGAGCATGGCGCGCTCCATGGGCACCCAGTTGGGACGCGAACTGCTCCGCGGCGTGTTCGGCACCTCTTCCACCCGGCGCCGCCGCCGCTGACTCCCCCGGCTCCGCTGAGTCCGGTGCTCTGCTGCCGCCTGGCCGCCGGTACGTGCTGCGCGCCGACGTCAGGCCCCACCCGCTGACCCTGCCGGCCACCCGCCGTCGGGCCTTATCGGTGTCCCGCCCGCCGGATTAGGGGGGACACCAACTTTAGAGTGCGTCCGCACTGCCGTTACTGTAAGAAACGTGCAGATGAGTCAAGCGTTGGTGAGGATCGCGGCCGGATGGCTGCTGGGCCTCATGCTTGCCATCGCCGGAGCCGTCGTGGCCATCAATATCGTCAACAACACCGTGGCCAGTCCGCAGCAGCCGGTCAGGGAGTACCTGGACGCACTCAGGAGCGGTGACGGCGGACGGGCGCTGGGCATCCTGCGCGCCACTGTCCCGCCCGGCAACGCCGCGATGCTTGACGGCAGCGGGCTGCAGACGGCCGCGTCCCGGCTGTCCAACGTCGACGTCGGCGATCCCGAGGAACGCCCCGGCAACCAGGTGATGGTGCCCCTGGAGTACACGATCGACGGCAGCCGGCTCCGCACCGAGTTCCTGCTGCAGAAGACCGGCACCGAGTGGCTTTTCTTCAACACCTGGGCCTTTGTCCCGTCCCGGCTGCCAACCGTGGACATGACCGTGGTTAACGGCAACGAGGCCACCGTCAACGGCGTTCCGGTGAACATGCCGGGCGGCCGCAACTCCTTTGCCGTCTTCTATCCCGGCGAATACGAGGCATCCCTGAACGGGCAGTACTTCTCGGCGCCCGCCACCCGCGCCACCGTCACCTCCAAGGACTCCCCGGTGGCTCCGCTGAACCTGTTGACCCAGGCCACGGACAAGCTGAAGAACGATGTTGCGGCCAAGGTCCGTGAATTCCTTGACGGCTGCGCGGCAGAAGCGGTCAAGGAACAGAAGCTCCAGCCGGATTGCCCCTTCTACTACGCCAGCAACAACAGGGTCCAGGACGGCAGCATCAAGTGGACCGTGACCGAGTACCCGGGCGTATCGGTGGAACCGTTCGACGGCCGCTGGGTGGTGGCACCGCTGGACGGCAAGGCCAAGGTGGAGGCGCTCCAGCAGAATGCCTTTACCGGGGCCTGGTATCCCCTGGATGCGGAGGTGGACTTCAGCTTCACCACCCGTCTGGACGTAGCCGGTGACACCGTCAAGGTCACCCCGATGCTGAGCTTCTAGGCCCCTCCCCTACCCGCCGCGTCACGCCAGGCACGCTTTCAACAGTGGCACATGACGCAGCCCCTGGGTTTGCGGGGCTGCGTCCGCTCAGGGAACGCAAAAACCTGCTCCGCGTGACACCACCGGCAAGTTAGCGCCGCCGCCGCAGCCCAGTCAGCACCTGCTCCACCATCGCCTGCGGCCCGTACACCACGTCGGCGTAGTAGTAGCGAAGGGCTGTATATCCCTGGAGGACCGACTCATTGTTTCGGCGATGATCCCTTTGAACCTGTTTCCACTCCGCGTGCTGCCTCCCGTCCAGTTCAACGACCAGCCATCCGTCCAGCAGCAGGTCCACATACCCCACCCGCTCCAGGTACACCTGCGGCTGCACCTGGATTCCCGCTTGCCGGAAGTATGTGCGTGCCAGCGTCTCGAGGAGGGAATCCGCCCCGCCATCCACCCAGTCCAGGACCGCCCTGGCCTTTCCGTTGCGTTTTCCCGGCAAGCGCTGGCGCAGGAAATCAACGGTCATGTCGCCGCGGGTTACGGCGCACTCCACCATGATCAGCGATCCCGCGAAAGACAGGCATCGAAGCGCGTGGATCAGAACATCAGCCAGAGCGGCCACGGGCTGGACCCGGGACGGTGGGAGCAGGAGCCCGGAATGATGGATTGCCTCGCCACTGACCGCCTCCTGCCGGCGGTGGTAGACGTGGCGTTTTCCGTCCGAGGGCAGCGACCACAGGCTATATGCAGTCGCAGCACTGGAACAGGTCAACAACTCCCGGTTTCGCAGCACGGCAACCAAGTCCGGAGGCGCCGTCGGAAGCGCATACAGACCCCGGTCCGGTTGCAGGACCCCCGCCCGTACTGCCCTCCGAAGGGCGGCGTCATCCACTCCCAGTCTGGCCAGGGCGGGCCTTCGCGCGGCTCCGCCGCAGACTTCCAAGGCTCTGAGGGCATCCACCCGGCCATGGTGCCCGGCTTCTGAGGGCCGCCCATACCCCGGCGCCGCCCTATGTGGACAGCGGAGGACCCGGCCAGCGTCACGCAGAGCACGCTTTCAGGGCCGGCGGTCTGCGAAAAGCCCGGAATTCCGGGACGGCCGCCATGCCGGGAACGCGAAAGGCTGCCTCCCGTGACGCGGAGTCACAAGGAAGCAGCCTTTCAGCAAACCAGAGGCAGTATCAGTCCATTCCGCGGAGGTCCAGGACCAGCTCGGTGTCGCCGTCGGCCTGCAGGACCACCGGGATGCCCCAGTCCTGCTGGTAGAGGTGGCAGGCTGCGTGGTCGGGGATCTCGCCGTCCTCGGTCTCGGGTCCGTCGCAGGCCGCGGCACGGGCGGTAATGTGCAGCACGCCTTCCGGGACGTCGGGCGACAACTCAAGGGTGCGCAGCAGCCCCACGGACGTCCCGCCGCCGGAGACCAACAGCTCGGGCGGGGTGGAGGAGATCTTCAGCTGGGTGGGGTCTCCCCACCTGTCATCGAGCTTCTGCCCGGTGGGAGCCGTGAAGCGGACCGTCAGTTCCAGCGGGCCCGAGGCCACGGGGCTCTTGGGCCGCTGGGTCTGGGATGCGCCTTCATCCACCTGCTGCGCTTCCTTGGGAATGGGAACGTACACCAGCTGGTGCTTGTTGGCCTCCACCACCACCAGCAGCGGCTCCGAGCCGGCGGACTGCGTGTGGTCCACGATCACGTCGGAGGGCTCAGCGAGGCCACGTGCCAGCGTGGACACCGTGCCGGACGCGGGGTCGTACCGGCGCACGGCCCCGTTGTAGGTATCCGCAATGGCCACGGAACCGTCGGGCAGGACGGTCACGCCCAGCGGGTGCTGCAGCCGGGCCTCGGCGGCGGGACCGTCGCGGAAACCGAAGTCGAACAGGCCCTTGCCGACGGCGGATTCAACCGTCACCGAGCCGTCCTCGCCAACGACCAGCTTGCGGATCGCGGACGTTTCGGAGTCCGCAACCCAGATGTTGCCGTCGGCGTCCTCAGCCAGGCCGGAGGACTGGGCGAACCAGGCTTCGTGGGCCGGACCATCCAGCAGTCCTTCCAGCCCATTGCCCGCCACGATGGACACGGCACCGGTCAGGGGATCGAAGCTGAAGATCTGGTGGGTTCCGGCCATCGCCACCACCACCGCGTTCAGTTTGCGCGACCAGACAACGTCCCACGGTGAGCTCAGCGAGACCTCAAGGGGGTGTCCGCCCAAGCGTCCGGTGAAGCCGGCTGCCTCTTCGTCCACCCGCGCGGGTCCGGTCTCCAGCAGGCGCTGGATGCCGTTCCCGGCCAGCGTGGAGGCTTTGCCTGAGCTGAGGGACAGCCCGCGGAGGCGGTGGTTCACTGAGTCTGCAATGACGACGTCGTACCCGGCTTTGGCTGCCACATCTTCCGGGAGGAGCACCAGGCCCTGCGGCTCGTTGAACCGGGCGGTGGCATCGTCACCGGCGGCCGGACCGTCGGCGTGGCCCTTGTTGCCGGAGCCGAAGGTGGCCAGGACAGTCGTGAAGTCCGTACCGAGCTCCACCAGGCGGTGATGCCCGGTGTCGGTGACCAGCCAGGAACCTTTGGCGGCGGCATCCGGGGAGCTGCCGGCGTCGGACGTTCCCGCCACGGCCGTGGAGCCGCGGCCCGGCGGCAGGAACAACGCCTTGCCCGGGAAGCGCAGCGTGCCGGAGGTCGCCTCGGGCGCCACGTACGGGCCGGAACCCCGGTGGAGGGTGCCCTTGGCCTCGTGTTCGGCGATGAGTTCGGGGATCAGCACCGCCAGCCCGTCCGCGTGGCCCTCGCCGGACAGGTGCGCCACGATGTAGCCCTCGGGGTCGATGACCACCAGGGTGGGCCAGGCGCGGGCAGTGTAGGCCTTCCAGGTGTCCAGCTCGGGATCGTCCAGGACGGGGTGGTGGATCTCGTACCGCTCCACGGCGGCGGCCAGCGCCACCGGATCCGCTTCATGCTCGAACTTGGGCGAGTGGACCCCCACGGTGACCAGGACATCCGAGTACTGCTCTTCCAGCGGCCGCAGCTCATCCAGGACGTGCAGGCAGTTGATGCAGCAGAAGGTCCAGAAGTCCAACAGCACGATCTTGCCGCGCAGGGCTTCGAGGTCCAGGCTCTTGCCGCCGGTGTTCAACCAGTTGCGGCCCACCAGTTCGGAGGCCCTGACCCGGGCGTGCGTGCGTACGGTTTCGCTCATCAGCGTCCTTCCAGCTTGTTGCGGTCAGCCAGCTTGGCGTCGCGTTCAGCCAATTTGGCAAACATATCGTTGTAAGCGGCCAGATCGGCGTCGTTATTCCTGTCCGCCGCCCGGTCCACGCGTTTTGTCTCCCGCTGGTCCGACCTTGACCACATAATGGCGACGCCGATCGCCACCAGGAGCGTGGGCACCTCGCCGATGCCCCAGGCCACAGCCCCGCCTGCTTGCTGGTCACCGAGGGCGGAGGGCCCCCAGGCGCGCCCGAGGTTGCCGAAGTAGTCGGCCGCCAGCAGACCGGTGCCACCCATGATGGAGACGCCGAAGAAGGCATGGAACCCCATGGTTGCCAGGAGCAGGAGGAGGCGCATGGGGTAGGGCGCCCTGCGCGGCAGCGGGTCGGTGCCGATCATGGTCAGCACGAAAATGTAGCCGGTGAGCAGGAAGTGCAGGTTCATCAATTCGTGGCCCACATGCTCGCGCATTGCATACCCGAACAGGTCCGAGTAGTAGAACAGCACGATCGAGCCGGCAAAGTTGGCGGCCGCGAACAACGGATGCGTCACCAGCTGGGAAAACTTCGAATGCACGAAAACCATCAGCCACTCGCGCGCACCCCGGGAGCCGTCACTGCGGGCGGGCAGTGCCCGCAAGGCAAGTGTCACCGGCGCTCCGAGCACCAGGAAGATCGGCGCCACCATGGTCAGTGCCATATGGTCCACCATGTGCGCGGAGAAGAGGACTCGGCCGTAGACCGACGGCGGCCCGGACGTTATGTACGTCAGGACAACCAGGCCGATGACCCAGTTCACGGAACGGAACCACTGCCAGCTGTCGCCCCGGCGGCGGACCTTTGCCACGCCCAGGAAATAGGACACCAGGCCGAAGAGGGCAACGGCGACCCAGAGCCAGTCCAGGCGCCACTCAGTGAGCCAGCGTTCCGGCGTGAGTTCCGGGGGGAGTTCATAGCCGCTGAGGATGAAGGCCGGCGAAGCATCCGGCGCCAGCGTGGTGGGCTGCGGCGGGGCGGACCGGCCCAGCGCCACCGCGATGCCGGAGGTGGCACCCATAACCAGCAGCTCGGCCAGGATCAGCTGCCACAGCACCCGCCGGGAGGACATGGCGGCGCCCTTGCGGCCAAGCTGCGGAATGACCCACTGGCGGTGCATGAAGCCAATGCCGCCCAGCACCACGGCCCCGGCCGTCTTGGCAAGGATCAGCTGGCCGTACGCCGATCCGAAGAGGTCTGCCCAGCTGGTGACGCGGATGCTGGCGTTGATGATGCCGGAGGCGAAAACCAGCACGAAGGCGAAGCCTGCCAGTGTGGAGAAGCGGCGGAGGGTCGGTTCGGTGATATCAGCTGCCGTGCCGGCCTTGGGTCCGGTGAGGATGCCGGACAGCATGGCCAGGATAATGATGCCGCCCACCCAAGTGCTCACGCCCACCAAGTGCAGGCCCAGCGAGTTGATGGCCCCTTCGTGGTCTGAGGAACTTGACGAGTGCCCGATCAGGGCTGCCGGGACCAGGCCGACGAGGGCCAGGATGAGGGTGAGGAACAGGCCGCCGGTGGACCTTACGCCAAAGAGCGCGGTTGTCACTACGGCGGCGATGATGGTGACGGCGAGCCACGCCCGGCCCGTTTCGATATCCGTCATGAAGTACACCAGGGCTTGGGTGAACGCGGGGTCCCCGGAGAGCCCCTGGCCCGCAATATCGGCGTAGGTGAGGACCAGGACAGCAATGGCGGATAGCGTCCACACTGCGCCCGCTGCGGCTGCCACGGCCAGGACACGGGTGAAGGCCGGATGCTCGGGGCCTGCATCCCGGGATGTTTCCCGGTCGCGGCTGCGGGCGTTGAGGTTCTTGGGGAGGATGCCGACGGCGAAAATCAGGCCGCCGACGACGGTGGCCAGTGACACGTTGTGGATGGCCTTGCTGATGGGAAGGCCCCACCGGACCAGGGCGCCGGGATCCGCGACGCTGCGGGCTGCTGCCGCGCCGGAGAAGAGCAGTGCTGCCGTGAGGCCCAGGATGAGGGCTGCCAGTCCCGCCAGCTGCCAGGGCAACGGGATTCCCCTGATCCCGGCGTCCCGGACCGGGGCTCCCTTGCCAGGTTCGGACTGGGGCGCGGTAGAACGGGGTTTTGCGGCAGAAGACACCATTCCATTGTCCGCTACGCCTGCCCGGGCGGCGAATCCGGCTTAAAGCCAAGGAGCGGCAACCCATGGGGTTGCCGCTCCTTTCCAGCCGGCTGCGCGCCGGACAGGGAGAATGCTCTACTTCTTGGAGACAGCAGCCTTCAGCTTGGAGCCGGCGGTCAGCTTGACGCTGTGGCCTGCTGCGATCTGGATGGTTTCGCCGGTCTGCGGGTTGCGGCCGGTGCGAGCGGCACGGTCGGTGCGCTCTACGGCGAGCCAGCCCGGGATGGTGATCTTCTCGCCGGCGGCGACAGAAGTCTCGAAAACCTCGAACAGAGCGTCGAGGACGGAGTTGACGGCAGCCTGGCTGGTGCCGGCCTTGCCAGCTACCTCTGCAACAAGTTCACTACGGTTCTTAGCCATTTATGTCCTCCTGGACGATTCTTGATTCTGAAGCCTGCACGCGGCATGCGCGCAAGCCACTGTTCGAAAACTTACCAGCTTGGGACGTTCCGATCCGCAAATTCCGCGTGTTTCCGCGACTTTTTGAGGTTAATCACCGAATTCGGAGGCTATATCCACCCCTTCACGGGGGTGGGTGGTGGTGTTTTTAAATGTGGGAGGCCCCAACCGTGTTGGTTGGGGCCTCGACCAGTGGTGTGTGTCCGGCGGTGTCCTACTCTCCCACACCCTCCCGGGTGCAGTACCATCGGCGCTGTGGGTCTTAGCTTCCGGGTTCGGAATGGGACCGGGCGTTTCCCCCACGCTATGACCGCCGTAACCTTGTTACCCGTCCCAACCCCTTTGTGGGGTTGGTGGGAAGACTGTGGTTACAACATGTGTGGTGTTGTTATTCAGTTGTTGGTTCCGTGCCGTATCAAACCCCGGGTGTTGGGGGTTGTTGGTTGGGAACCACATAGTGGACGCAAGCAGATTTTTGTATGTATCTGTGTGGTGTAAGTTGTTGGCCTATTAGTACCGGTCAGCTTCACGAGTCGTTAGTCCTCGCTTCCACATCCGGCCTATCAACCCAGTGGTCTGGCTGGGGGCCTCTCACACATAAAGTGTATGGAAATCTCATCTTGAAGCGAGCTTCCCGCTTAGATGCTTTCAGCGGTTATCCCATCCGAACGTAGCTAATCAGCGGTGCACTTGGCAGTACAACTGACACACCAGAGGTTCGTCCGTCCCGGTCCTCTCGTACTAAGGACAGCCCTTCTCAAATTTCCTGCGCGCGCAGCGGATAGGGACCGAACTGTCTCACGACGTTCTAAACCCAGCTCGCGTACCGCTTTAATGGGCGAACAGCCCAACCCTTGGGACCTACTCCAGCCCCAGGATGCGACGAGCCGACATCGAGGTGCCAAACCATGCCGTCGATATGGACTCTTGGGCAAGATCAGCCTGTTATCCCCGAGGTACCTTTTATCCGTTGAGCGACGGCCATTCCACAATGTACCGCCGGATCACTAGTCCCGACTTTCGTCCCTGCTCGAGATGTCTCTCTCACAGTCAAGCTCCCTTGTGCACTTACACTCGACACCTGATTGCCAACCAGGCTGAGGGAACCTTTGGGCGCCTCCGTTACTTTTTAGGAGGCAACCGCCCCAGTTAAACTACCCATCAGGCACTGTCCCTGACCCGGATTACGGGCCGAAGTTAGATGTCCAAAGTGACCAGAGTGGTATTTCAACGATGACTCCACCCGAACTGGCGTCCGGGCTTCAACGTCTCCCACCTATCCTACACAAGCCACTCCGAACACCAATACCAAACTATAGTAAAGGTCTCGGGGTCTTTCCGTCCTGCTGCGCGTAACGAGCATCTTTACTCGTACTGCAATTTCGCCGAGTTTATGGTTGAGACAGCGGGGAAGTCGTTACTCCATTCGTGCAGGTCGGAACTTACCCGACAAGGAATTTCGCTACCTTAGGATGGTTATAGTTACCACCGCCGTTTACTGGGGCTTAAATTCTCAGCTTCGCCGTGAGGCTAACCGGTCCTCTTAACCTTCCAGCACCGGGCAGGAGTCAGTCCGTATACATCGTCTTGCGACTTCGCACGGACCTGTGTTTTTAGTAAACAGTCGCTTCCCCCTGGTCTCTGCGGCCCCGATCCCCTCCACACCGCGAAGGTGTATCAAGGTTGGGGCCCCCCTTCTCCCGAAGTTACGGGGGCATTTTGCCGAGTTCCTTAACCATAATTCTCTCGATCGCCTTAGTATTCTCTACCTGATCACCTGTGTCGGTTTGGGGTACGGGCGGCTAAAACCTCGCGTCGATGCTTTTCTCGGCAGCATAGGATCACCAAATCCCCCCAAACGGGGGTCCCATCAGATCTCAGGCACCATGAGTGGCGGATTTGCCTACCACTCGCCCTACATCCTTAGACCGGGACAACCATCGCCCGGCTCGGCTACCTTCCTGCGTCACACCTGTTAATACGCTTGCCTCCCAGGATCAGGTCCCGCGCTCCACCAAAACCCACAACACCACAAGGGTGAGCGGGCAGGTCTCGGGCGGTTAGTATCCCCTGTTCAACATGGACGGTTTTTCGCCGGTACGGGAATATCAACCCGTTGTCCATCGACTACGCCTGTCGGCCTCGCCTTAGGTCCCGACTTACCCAGGGCAGATTAGCTTGACCCTGGAACCCTTGATCATTCGGCGGACGGGTTTCTCACCCGTCTTTCGCTACTCATGCCTGCATTCTCACTCGTGTAGGCTCCACCGCTGGTTTACACCGCGACTTCACCGCCCACACGACGCTCCCCTACCCATCCAAACACCTGAACCACGAAGGCTTAGTAAATGTTTGAATGCCACAACTTCGGCGGTGTACTTGAGCCCCGCTACATTGTCGGCGCGGAATCACTTGACCAGTGAGCTATTACGCACTCTTTTAAGGGTGGCTGCTTCTAAGCCAACCTCCTGGTTGTCTGGGCAACTCCACATCCTTTCCCACTTAGCACACGCTTAGGGGCCTTAGTTGGTGGTCTGGGCTGTTTCCCTCTCGACTATGAAGCTTATCCCCCACAGTCTCACTGCTGCGCTCTCACTTACCGGCATTCGGAGTTTGGCTGACGTCAGTAACCTTGTAGGGCCCATTAGCCATCCAGTAGCTCTACCTCCAGCAAGAAACACGCAACGCTGCACCTAAATGCATTTCGGGGAGAACCAGCTATCACGAAGTTTGATTGGCCTTTCACCCCTACCCACAGCTCATCCCCTCCATTTTCAACTGAAGTGGGTTCGGTCCTCCACGACGTCTTACCGTCGCTTCAACCTGGCCATGGGTAGATCACTTCGCTTCGGGTCTAGATCACGCCACTGCAACGCCCTATTCAGACTCGCTTTCGCTACGGCTGCCCCACACGGGTTAACCTCGCGACGTAACACTAACTCGCAGGCTCATTCTTCAAAAGGCACGCCGTCACCAGAATCAGACTGGCTCCGACGGATTGTAAGCACACGGTTTCAGGTACTGTTTCACTCCCCTCCCGGGGTACTTTTCACCTTTCCCTCACGGTACTGGTCCGCTATCGGTCATTAGGGAGTATTTAGGCTTATCAGGTGGTCCTGACAGATTCGCACGGGATTTCTCGGGCCCCGTACTACTTGGGATACTCTCACAGGCGGCACAAACACATTACGGTTACGGGACTAACACCCTCTCTGGCCGGCCTTTCAAAACCGTTCACCTATGCGCGCACATCACACCCCACCAGCCCGGCAGAACTGGTATGGAAAGTCCCACAACCCCGACCATGCAACGCCCGCCGGCTATCACACATGGAACGGTTTAGCCTGATCCGCGTTCGCTCGCCACTACTAACGGAATCACTATTGTTTTCTCTTCCTGCGGGTACTGAGATGTTTCACTTCCCCGCGTTCCCCCCACGCACCCTATGTGTTCAGGTACGGGTCACCAAGTCACTCGCGCGCTCAGCGGGGTTTCCCCATTCGGACACCCTGGGATCACAGTCCGGTTATCGACTCCCCCAGGCTTATCGCAGATTCCTACGTCCTTCTTCGGCTCCTAATGCCAAGGCATCCACCGTGTGCTCTTAAAAACTTGACCACAAAGATCAAAAAATTTCTCGAGAGAACCACAGAAACCAACCACACCCCAACACCCACAAAGGGCATCAACAGCGCAGCCAGATCCAGGTTCATATTCTTGGAAATTGCTTCTTATACAAGATGCTCGCGTCCACTATGTAGTTCTCAAACAACAACCCCAAACCACACACCCCACACACCACGCCCGCAACAGCAGACGCACCCATGCATGATCGATGCAGCCAGGAAACCAGAAACAAACAAACCCACCAACAACCCCCACCCAAACAGGCAGGAGCCATCCGTGGCCCTGTTGCCTCAGGACCCAACAGTGTGCCAAACACTAAACCGCGCCATCACCCACCCACCGTTCCAGAACCATCACTGGCTCGTACTAAGACAAGCAGAAAACACCACGACCGCTATTTGTTGATATTCCACCCTTGAGCACCCGCCACGAAACACTCGTCCGCGAAACGGGCCTTTACTCCTGACAACACCACCACCCCGCATACACGGGACAGCAACCGTTGTAGGTGCTCCTTAGAAAGGAGGTGATCCAGCCGCACCTTCCGGTACGGCTACCTTGTTACGACTTAGTCCCAATCGCCAGTCCCACCTTCGACAGCTCCCTCCCACAAGGGGTTAGGCCACCGGCTTCGGGTGTTACCAACTTTCGTGACTTGACGGGCGGTGTGTACAAGGCCCGGGAACGTATTCACCGCAGCGTTGCTGATCTGCGATTACTAGCGACTCCGACTTCATGGGGTCGAGTTGCAGACCCCAATCCGAACTGAGACCGGCTTTTTGGGATTAGCTCCACCTCACAGTATCGCAACCCTTTGTACCGGCCATTGTAGCATGCGTGAAGCCCAAGACATAAGGGGCATGATGATTTGACGTCGTCCCCACCTTCCTCCGAGTTGACCCCGGCAGTCTCCTATGAGTCCCCACCATCACGTGCTGGCAACATAGAACGAGGGTTGCGCTCGTTGCGGGACTTAACCCAACATCTCACGACACGAGCTGACGACAACCATGCACCACCTGTAAACCGACCGCAAGCGGGGCACCTGTTTCCAGGTATTACCGGTTCATGTCAAGCCTTGGTAAGGTTCTTCGCGTTGCATCGAATTAATCCGCATGCTCCGCCGCTTGTGCGGGCCCCCGTCAATTCCTTTGAGTTTTAGCCTTGCGGCCGTACTCCCCAGGCGGGGCACTTAATGCGTTAGCTACGGCGCGGAAAACGTGGAATGTCCCCCACACCTAGTGCCCAACGTTTACGGCATGGACTACCAGGGTATCTAATCCTGTTCGCTCCCCATGCTTTCGCTCCTCAGCGTCAGTTAATGCCCAGAGACCTGCCTTCGCCATCGGTGTTCCTCCTGATATCTGCGCATTTCACCGCTACACCAGGAATTCCAGTCTCCCCTACATCACTCTAGTCTGCCCGTACCCACCGCAGATCCGGAGTTGAGCCCCGGACTTTCACGGCAGACGCGACAAACCGCCTACGAGCTCTTTACGCCCAATAATTCCGGATAACGCTTGCGCCCTACGTATTACCGCGGCTGCTGGCACGTAGTTAGCCGGCGCTTCTTCTGCAGGTACCGTCACTTTCGCTTCTTCCCTACTGAAAGAGGTTTACAACCCGAAGGCCGTCATCCCTCACGCGGCGTCGCTGCATCAGGCTTCCGCCCATTGTGCAATATTCCCCACTGCTGCCTCCCGTAGGAGTCTGGGCCGTGTCTCAGTCCCAGTGTGGCCGGTCACCCTCTCAGGCCGGCTACCCGTCGTCGCCTTGGTAGGCCATTACCCCACCAACAAGCTGATAGGCCGCGAGTCCATCCAAAACCACAAAAGCTTTCCACCAACCACCATGCGATGGAAGGTCATATCCGGTATTAGACCCAGTTTCCCAGGCTTATCCCAGAGTCAAGGGCAGGTTACTCACGTGTTACTCACCCGTTCGCCACTAATCCCCAGTGCAAGCACCAGTTCATCGTTCGACTTGCATGTGTTAAGCACGCCGCCAGCGTTCATCCTGAGCCAGGATCAAACTCTCCGTTGAAGAAAAACAGACACAACCAAGCAGGTGGAAATAACACCACACCCGGCTGCACAAAATTTGAAACCAGCTGTAAAAACCAGACCACACCACGGGGTGGCGGATCCAGTCAAAACAACCAATCAAAAAACAATTGGTATCAACAAACTTGGCACACTATTGAGTTCTCAAACAACAGACACACCCGGCACCACCACAACCAAAAACCAGTCGCAGATCGCTCCGGAGCAACTTTCCAAACTTACCCGATCCCCCACCCCAACACAAATCCATCACCCAGGACCCACACCAGGAAGAAGACCACCCCAACCCACCAGGCTCGCCACAAAGCGAACCATTTTCCAGGCCGTTCAGAAGGGGGTTTTCGCCGCTATCTTTCCGCATCAGCGGCGGCGACTCAGAAAACAATACACGC